>NZ_JAERTY010000001.1 GCF_016746095.1 Sphingobacterium faecale
GGTTCTTACTGAACCGTGACCTTGAACGATCCGATCGACAATACTAAGTTTGAATTCCAAACTATGTTTTTTGTTTTTTCTCATAAAAATGCCCCCAGAAAGTGTCTAACTTTTTGGGGGCATTGCATCGCATGCCCCTTTTTATGTTGATTATTGATAACCTAAAAGTTTCATGACTTGTTTGGAGTTTTGCTCCTCGCCAAATACTTCGTAGTTGAATGTCTCGTCTCTATTGCGACGTATCAATACATGCTTGGGGGATGGAAGCAAGCAATGATGAATACCTCCATAACCGCTCAATACATCCTGGTAAGCTCCCGTATGGAAGAAACCTAAATATTGTACTTTACGTGTTTTGGGCATGAACACCGAGTTCATATGTGCCTCTTGGTTGTAATAATCCTGGCCATCGCATGTAATCCCTCCAAGGTTGACGCGTTCGTATTCTGAATCCCAGTTATTGATCGGCAATAGGATATATTTTTGATTCAATGCCCATACATCCGGTAGATTGGTGATAAATGAACCATCGATCATAAACCATTTTTCGCGGTCATTCTGTTGTTTACGGCCCAATACTTTGTACAGGATGCCGGAAGCTTCTGCTACAGTATATTTGCCAAACTCGGTAATGATATCCGGTTCCATGACTTCGTGGTGCGCACAGATCTGTTTGATGCGGTTTACGATCTCGTTGACCATATATTCATAGTCGAAGTCGTGTACCAAAGAATCTTTGAAAGGCATACCACCGCCGATATCTAGCGTGTCCAGTTCGGGATTTACCTTCTTGAACTTACAGTATAAAGTCACATACTTCTCTAACTCATTCCAGTAGTAAGGGGTATCCGATATACCGGAGTTGATGAAGAAGTGTAATAATTTTACTTTAAAATGGGGGTTGTCTGCGATCTTATTGTTGTAGAAGTCGATCACATCCTCTATACGCACCCCTAGACGCGATGTATAAAACTGCGAATCGGGCTGCTCTTCTGAGGCGATACGTATACCGAGTGCACAGGGTTCGTCCAGTTCGATCTCGTCATCATATAGATTGAACTCTTCCTTATTGTCGAGTACGGGAATGATATTCTTATACCCATCGTGTATCATGTCGATGATGTACTGTTTGTACTGGTAGGTTTTAAAACCATTACAGATGACCGTAATGTCCTTGGTAACCGTTCCTGCTCGTTCAAGGGAGTCAATCATAGGCATGTCAAAGGCCGATGAAGTCTCCAGGTGGATATCGTTTTTAAGGGCTTCCTCTACGATATGTTTGAAGTGCGAAGATTTGGTACAATAACAATACTTGTACGACCCCCTGTAGTCGTGTTTAAGGATAGCGGTTTGAAAAAGAATCTTCGCCTGTTGAATTTTTTTGCTGACAATAGGTAGATAGGTAAACCGCAAGGGAGTTCCATACGTCTCTATCATTTCCATCAAATTCAAATCATGGAAGTACAATTCGTCGTCGATTATTTCGAATCCGTCTTGCGGAAAACCAACACTTAAGTCAAGAAATTCCTGATAGCTCTGCATTTTTTATTATTTTTGGCAAAGATATACTTTCATAATGAATACCTAAACACTTTGGGTGTTATTTTTTCTGTTCATTATCAAGGAGATACAGATATTACACAATATTTACATGGCTAACTCTATACAACTTACGCTCGTCCAAGAGACGGTAGCGGCGGTAAAGTCACTTTATGACGCCGATATTCCAGATTCTCAGATTACTTTGCAGGAAACCCGCAAAGAATTTGAAGGGCAAATTACTATTGTGACTTTTCCTGTCACACGATTCTCAAAAAAATCACCGGAGCAGACCGGAATGGAGATAGGTGCTTATTTGCAGGAACGTATTCCGGAGATAGCGGCTTATAATGTGATCAAAGGGTTCTTGAACGTAAGCTTGTCGGATGCGTACTGGATAGCGATGTTGAATGATACAATATTGCAGGATGGCTTTGGTCAGTTTGCGAAAAATGGAAAGAAGCTCATGGTCGAATATTCTTCGCCCAATACCAACAAACCATTGCACCTGGGACACATCCGTAACAACCTTTTAGGCTATTCGGTGGCAGAGATCCTGAAGGCATACGGTTATGAGGTGGTCAAAGCCAACCTGGTAAATGATAGGGGTATTCATATCTGTAAGTCGATGTTGGCCTGGCAGCGTTGGGGCAATGGAGAGACTCCACAATCGGCTGGCATAAAAGGGGACCATCTGGTCGGTAAGTACTATGTGGTATTTGATAAAGAATACAAGAAGGAAATCGAAGCTTTAAAGGCAGAAGGGCAGTCGGAAGACGAGGCAAAAAAGAACGCCCCGTTGATGAAGGCTGCGCAAACTATGCTGCAGCAGTGGGAGGCAGGTGATGAAAGCGTGATCACGCTGTGGAAGACGATGAACGGATGGGTGTATGAAGGTTTTGCTAAGACGTATAAACAACTGGGGGTGGACTTTGATAAGTACTATTACGAATCAGATACCTATCTCCTGGGAAAAGATATTATTCAGGAAGGGCTGGAAAAAGGTGTGTTTTTCAAAAAGGAAGACAATTCGGTATGGATTGACCTGACAGATGAAGGCCTTGATCAAAAGCTGGTGCTCCGTGGGGACGGGACGTCGGTGTATATTACACAGGATCTGGGAACTGCTCAGCTTAAATATGATGAATTCCACATGGATGAATCGATCTATGTCGTCGGGAATGAGCAGGATTATCACTTCAAGGTATTATTTATGATCTTGAAGAAATTAGGGAAGACATGGGCCGATGGTCTGTTCCATCTTTCTTATGGGATGGTCGATCTGCCATCGGGCAAGATGAAGTCTAGGGAAGGGACTGTCGTAGATGCGGATGACCTGATGGATGAGATGATTGAGACAGCCAAAGAACGTACCGAAGAGCTGGGTAAGACAGAAGGATTTGAGGAAGAGGAAAAGGATACGCTGTATAATACTATTGGTATGGGAGCTCTTAAATACTTCTTACTTAAAGTGGATCCAAAAAAGAGGTTACTGTTTGATCCCAAAGAGTCTGTAGATTTTCAGGGACATACGGGTCCTTTTATTCAATATACACATGCCCGTATCAAGTCGGTGCTGCGCAAAGCGGCATTTGACAATGCGACTCCCCGGTTAATACCTCCCTCGTTCTCTTCTTATGAGAGGGATCTGATCCAGGTGCTGGCGAACTACCCTGCCGTGGTGGAGATGGCAGCAAATGAGTTTAGCCCCGCACAAATAGCGAACTATACCTATGAAGTGGCCAAATTGTACAATAAATTCTATCACGAGGAGAGTATTCTTAAGGCCGAAAAGGAGGACGTAAAGACCTTCCGCCTGCATTTATCGGTAGCAGCAGCTCGTACCATCGCCGAGGGGATGCGTCTCTTAGGAATCGAGGTACCGGAGCGGATGTAATTTAGAAAGTTATCGAGTTAACAAGTGATGAAGTTAACAAGACAACTGGACAAGCCAGACTATGTCGGGCCAAGCAAGATAACTGGATAACATGTTAACAAGATAACAAATGGAGAAATTTAAAGTTGGTTTGATTGGATTTTCGATAGGTGGACATGTGTTTCATGCCCCTTTTATCGCTAGTAATCCAAATCTTGAATTATATAAAGTGACTGCTCGCAAGGAAGAGCAGCAAAAAATGCTAGCCGAACGCTATCCCGAAGCCATAGGGGTATTGTCGTCAGATGATATTATCCAGGATCCTGAAGTGGATATCGTGGTAGTAGCGACTTCTAATGATGTACATTACAGCCTCACCAAGGCGGCATTGGAGGCAGGGAAGCATGTGATTGTTGAAAAGCCTTTTACCAATACATCGGCAGAAGCAGATGCTCTGATTGCTTTGGCAAAAGATAAAGGATTGTTGCTCTCGGTACATCATAATGCGCGTTTTCACTCGGACTTTAAAACTGTACAGAAAGTACTGGCCTCGGGAAGACTGGGACGTGTAGTACATTATGAAGCGCGTTTTGACCGCTTCCGTAACTTCTTGCGGGAGGGGGCGTGGCGTGAGGCCGCACTTCCCGGATCGGGAATACACTATGACCTTGGTGCTCATTTGATTGATCAGGCTATGCAGCTGTTTGGACATCCCGACGCTGTTTTTGCTGACTTAAGGGCGCAGCGTGATGGGGCTAAGGCAATCGATGATTTTGAATTTATTTTGTCCTACCCAGGTCTTAAAGTGTCTCTGAAAGGGCAGATGCTGGCAAAAGAACCTACGCCTAGATTTGCAATTTATGGTATGAACGGGTGTTTTGTAAAACGCGGCGTAGATCCGCAGGAGAATCTGTTGCGCGCAGGAGCCCGTCCTGAAGGTGACCCCAATTGGGGGGTAGAGCCTGCTTCGATACAGGGAAAGCTATCTTTATTGGAAGATGGACAGGATGTGGAAGAGTATGTGTTGAGTGAAATCGGTACCGGCCAGGATTTCTATAAAAATATTGTCGCTACGCTATTGGGAGTGGAGGAACTCTTTGTTAAGCCCGAACAAGCGCGGGATGTAATCCGTGTCCTGGAACTGGCAGAACAGTCATGGGCAGAACAACGAACGATGAAAACTGAAGGCGAGTTGATATCTGGCTAGAAAAGGTGATAATAGTGAAGTAGGTGAATGTGGTGATGTATCTATTAACCTTCTTCACCGTCATAACTTCCCTCACCTTTATAACAAATAAAAAAATTGAACAACTACGACGCTATTATAATAGGTGCTGGTGCCTGTGGATTGATGTGTGCGGTGCAGGCGGGCCTGCTGGGGAAGAAGACATTAGTGTTGGAACGGAATGATAAACCCGGTGCCAAAATACTGATCTCAGGTGGAGGACGCTGTAATTATACCAACTTATACACTTCTACGGACAATTTTGTGTCGGACAATCCGAAATTCCTGAATGCGGTATTCGCACAGTGGACCGTGGAGGATACCATTGCTTTTTTTGAAAACTTCGGGCATATTAAAGGACAGGAGAAGACTCTTGGGCAGCTTTTTCCTATATCTAATAAGGCTAAAGATGTTGTTGCTACGTTTACACAGCTGCTATATGATACCGGACAGGATATCTGGTTAAATACTTTGGTAAAAGAGCTGAAACAAGGTGATGCTGGTTATGTATTGACCGTAGAGCGTGAAGGGCGGGTGGAATCTCTTGCTGCTGCGAAAATAGTTTTTGCTTCAGGGGGCTTGCCGGTTGCTAAACTGGGGGCTTCTGATTTTGCATTACGTACGGCGCGGACACTGGGCATGGAAGTGGTCTCGACAGCTCCGGCTCTCGTGCCGCTGACTATCACTGGCAAAGATGCCGAATGGTATGCCTCATTATCGGGCAACTCTGTATACGCTAGGGTATATAACGATAAAATTTCATTCGAAGAAAATATTCTATTTACCCATTGGGGCTTGAGTGGGCCTGCAATTTTACAGATATCTTCCTACTGGAAGGCGGGAGAGATTTTTACGATGGACTTGCTGCCGATGTTTAAACTGAGCGAACTGATTGCGCAGGAACGGAGTGCCGGCGGTAAACGTACCGTGGGGCAGTTGCTGCAAGGTTATTTTACGAAGAAGATGGTCGATGCCTTGGGAAAGTTTCTGCCCGTCGATGTGAAAATAGCCTCATTGGGCAAAGCTGACGCTAAACTGGTCGTTGATACTATTCACCAATTTAAGGTTAAGCCTGCTGGTGATAAGGGGTACGATAAGGCAGAAGTTATGCGTGGAGGAATCTCTACGGCTGAGCTTCACCCTAAGACCCTGGAGGCTAAAAAGTACCCCGGACTATATTTCGGAGGAGAGGCTGTGGATGTCACGGGCTGGCTCGGAGGGTATAACTTCCAATGGGCATGGGCAGCAGGTTATGCTATAGCGCAGGATATATGATGGAGTTAACAAGTTATCAGGTGAACAAGTTAAGTAGATAACTAGATAACACATTCACTCGATAACAAGACTACATCCTCCGCTTATAAATACGATCTACAATCACCGCTATCGCGCCATCTCCGGTGACATTACAGGCGGTACCAAAACTATCCATAGCGATGTAGAGGGAAATCATCAGTGCTTGGCTCGGTGCATCGAATCCTAGCATAGAAGCGATTACTCCTATAGCGGCCATGATGGCCCCACCGGGTACTCCAGGAGCGGCAATCATGGTGACACCGAGCATGCAGATGAAACCGGCCATTTGGAAGGTATCGATAGGCATACCCTGCATCAGCATCAAAGCAACAACGCAGGCGACAATCTTGAGCATACTCCCTGCGAGATGGATAGTTGCACAGAGGGGTACCGTAAAATTGGCAATATCTTCCGCTACACCGGCTTTCTTGGCTTGTGCTAAGGTGACCGGAATGGTGGCTGCAGATGACTGCGTCCCCAGAGCGGTGAAATAAGCAGGCATCATGGTCATCAGTAGACGAAAGGGATTCTTTCGGCTGATAAACCCAGCTATGGTAAACTGTATAATCAAGAGAAGAATATGCATGGCAAAAATAACACCGATGATCTTGATGAATACATCCAATATCATTCCGACTTTGCCTGAATAGGTCATATCCAGAAATATACCGAAAATGAAGATCGGAAGAATAGGAATGATCAGCTTCTCGATCAAGAAAGAGATTATCTTTTCAAAATCAATGGCTACCCGTTCTAACGTAGAATTTTCTAAACGTGCTAAGCCGATACCGATAAGAAAGGCGAAAACCAGTGCGCTCATCACATCAAACAGAGGAGGGAAGCTAAGCGTGAAATAAGGGGAGAGTGTTTTTGTTGATTCTTCAATGGTACCAGCAGCCTGTCCATTGATCAATGAAGGAAATACGGCCATACTACCAAAATAGGAAGAGAAACCGGCAAATAGAGTAGATCCATAAGCTATTCCAACGGTGATCAGCAGGAGGCTACCAGCTGTCTTGCCTAGTTTAGCAATAGCAGGGATAATTAATCCCACTATGATCAGTGGGATCAAAAATTTAAGCAGTTGGTCGAATAGAGAATTGAAGGTCGTAAAAATACGACCTAATGATTCCGGTATGATATAGCCTGCACCTATACCTAATGCAATAGCAACGACAATGCGAAAGAGGAGGTTGTTTGTAATCTGCTTCATCGGTTTATGCTGTTATTTTAGTAAGCCTGCTCTTCTTAATAACGGCTCTACCTGCGGTGCCTGACCTCTAAAACGTAGATAGAGGTCCATAGGATGCTCTGTGCCTCCTTTGGAAAGAACGGTATCCTTGAATTTTGTAGCGACTTCTCTGTTGAATATCCCATGCTCTTTAAAGTAGGCAAATGCATCGGCATCGAGTACCTCAGCCCACTTATAGCTGTAGTATCCGGACGAATAACCTCCGTTGAAGATATGGGAAAAACTTGGGCTCATGGCATTCTCGGCGACATCGGGATAAAGCTTTGTGGAGGCAAACTCTTGGTTTTCGAAAGCCTTAAGTGATGTGATGGTGGTCGGATCGGCTCCATGCCAACCCATGTCTAATAGACCGAAACTAATCTGTCTTAAGGTAGCCATTCCTTCTAGGAAGGACGCGGATTCTTTGATCTTCTCGACCAGTTCCATAGGGATATTCTCGCCGTTCTGGTAATGTTTGGCAAATAAAGCCAAGGCTTCCTCTTCATAGCACCAGTTTTCCATGATCTGGCTCGGCAGCTCCACAAAATCCCAATATACCGATGTCCCTGATAATCCAGGATACGTGGTGTCGGCCAGCATGCCGTGTAGGGCATGACCAAATTCGTGGAATAGGGTGGTGACCTCCTGGAAAGTGAGTAATGAAGGTTTGGAGACAGTAGGGCGTGTAAAATTGCATACGATAGATACATGCGGACGTTCTTCAGTATCTTGATAACGGTACTGGGGTTTGAAAGAAGTCATCCAAGCGCCATTACGTTTGCCTCTGCGTGGGAAAAAGTCGGTATAAAAAACAGCGACTAGCTCACCGGCTTCATTGCTGACTTCAAAGGTCCGGACTTCTTCGTGGTACTTATCGATGTTGTATATTTCTTTGAAATGTAGACCATATAGACGCTTTGCTATTTCGTAGGCTCCGGCCAAAACTTTTTCTAATTGAAAGTAGGGTTTTAACTTCTCGTCGTCCAGATTAAAGC
This sequence comes from Sphingobacterium faecale, assembly GCF_016746095.1. Taxonomy (GTDB): domain Bacteria; phylum Bacteroidota; class Bacteroidia; order Sphingobacteriales; family Sphingobacteriaceae; genus Sphingobacterium; species Sphingobacterium faecale. The sequence goes on from NZ_JAERTY010000001.1 coordinate 8,163, forward strand.
GTTCTTGCTTTAGTTTTTCGGAATAGTAGGCTCCGTCCCATTTTTCAAGTTGGGTAATGCCATCGCGTTTTTTTGCAAAATCAGAAAGCTCTTGGAACTCGCGCTGTGCTGCTGGTTTGGCTTTTTCTAATAAGTCAGCTAAAAATTCGTTGACTTTGTCCGGAGACTGTGCCATGCGTTCTTCTAGCACAAAATGGGCATGGGTCTTGTATCCCAGTAGTTGCGCTCTTCTGAATCGGAGCTGAGCGATCTGGATTACATGCTCTTCATTGTTGTAATCATTGTCCTGAAATGCTTTACGTCCTGCCGCTAATGCCATCTCACGGCGTAGTTCGCGATTGTCGGCATAAGTGACAAAGGGAATATAGCTCGGGTAGTCTAATGTAAATAACCATCCTTGTTTATCTTGACTCGCAGCTAATGCTGCTGCGGCTTCGATTACACCTTCGGGCAGTCCGGAGAGATCAGCCTCGTTCTCGATCAATAGTTGGTATGCATTGGTTTCGGCTAGTACATTTTCACCAAATTTTAACTTTAGAATAGCGAGTTCTGTATCAATTTTACGGAGTTCGTCCTTGTCCTGCCCTTCCAATAGTGCACCATTACGTGCAAAGTCTTTATACGATTTCTCTAGTAAGGTATACTGTTCTGCTGTGAGGTCTAGATTTGCACGTTGGTCATATACCTGCTGTATGCGTTTGAAAAGGTCAAAGTTGAGCGTGATATCATTGCTCAGTTCGGAGAGTTTTGGAGCTATTTCCTGTGCGATCTTTTCGAGTTCGTCATTTGTCTCGGCCGAATGCAGGTTGAAGAATATGCTGGATAAACGGTCTAAAGTCATGCCCGAAAAGGCCATGGCTTCTATCGTATTTTCAAATGTAGCCGAAGCGGGATTGTGTACGATGGCGTCTACCTCATCTTTTGTTTTTTGGATGGCTTCTTCAAAAGCTGGGATATAATCTTCGTTCTTTATGTGTGAAAATGGCGCTGTATTGTGCAGCGTGTCAAATTTGTTCGTTAGTATTGCCATGGGGTAAAGTTAATAAATATTTGTGCGGATTTGGAACCGCACAAATATTCAAAAACATTTACATCTCGCGCTCGACATCTTTATCTCCTCTGCCGGAAACATTGACAATGGCCAACTCGTTTTTATCTTTCAATAACTTAATAGCTAAAGCAACGGCATGAGCACTCTCGATAGCTGTTGTTATTCCCTCTAGACGGGATAATAATTTGTAAGCATCGATGGCCTCTTGGTCCGTAACCGGGTAGTAGTGTGCACGGTTGGTATCTTTGAGATAGGCGTGCTGTGGGGATATCCCAGGATAGTCGAGTCCGGCAGCAATTGATTTGGATGGGATAGGCTCGCCATGGTCATCCACTAAGCAGTAAGAACGTGTCCCCTGAAATACGGTAGGTTTTCCAAATGATAGGGTAGCAGCGGTATTTGGGTAAGTACCATCACCTCCCCCCTCGGCTCCATGGATAGTTACGTCAGTATCTTCTAAAAATCCGGAAAAGAGGCCGATTGCGTTGGAACCACCACCTACGGAAGCAAAGATGCTGTCGGGTAAGCGGCCTTCAAATTCTAGAATCTGCTGACGCGCCTCCTGTCCGATGACGGATTGAAAGTAACCGACCATCTTGGGGTAGGGGTGCGGCCCTACGTGCGATCCCAATAAATAAAACGAAGTAGGGTTTTCAATATAATAACCCAGTGCAGCATCGACGGCGTCTTTGAGTGTTTTGCTGCCTAGCTCTGTTGGAATGACTTCGGCTCCCAATAAACGCATACGTCTCACATTCAGGGCTTGACGTTCGACATCGATAGCTCCCATAAATACTTTACAGGGAATATTCAATAAAGCAGCAGCGGTGGCGGCTGCAACGCCATGCTGACCTGCACCGGTCTCGGCAATGATCTCTTGGGCTCCCATTCTTTTGGCCAGCAAGATCTGACCGATACAGTTATTGATCTTGTGTGATCCCGTATGGTTCAGGTCTTCACGCTTGAGGTATATCTTGGAACCGACATGTGCGCTCAGATTTTTTGCATGAAATAATGCCGAAGGTCTGCCTACATAGTTTTTTAGTAACTGTATGAATTCGGCGTTGAAATCTGCTTTTTGGGTTTCACTGTCAAAAAAGTCAGCAAGTTGTTGCAGTTGTTTTTCTAATACAGGAGGGATATAGGCTCCTCCATATTCACCATAACTGCCTTGATGGGCGAGCATGGATGGGTTCGGTCTGACTTCTATCATCGTAAGTTTGATATAATTTATTGTGGGCTAAACTTAGAGAAAATCCACAGAATAAACAAGACGGAAATAGCAGGTGAATTGCAATATAAAGGGGTTCTACAGGATATTGTACTCGGGGAGGAGTGTATGTCATACCTTGCAGAAACCCCTTCTATAGTTAGTGGTTCGGTTCAAAAATTTTACAAATATACACTAATTTAATTGTAGTGAGGCTGGTCCAAACTCTTCAAAATGAATAGCATGTTGAGGTATGCCTTTTTCGATCAGAAATTCGTAATGTTTAGTAATGAAAGGGGCGGGACCACAGATGTAGTAGTCTGCTTGAGAGCTGATAATCTCTTCCTTTAATAGGGATAATTCGACACGCCCCTGGTAAAAGTTTTCCCTTTCGGATGGTATGTTCTCATAGAAAATATGCTGATCTAAGCGGCTATAAGAAACACTGATCTCAGCGATTTTATCTTTGAAAGCATGAACCTGTTCACTGCGGCAGCCATGGATCCAGGTAATGGGGATCTGTTGTTCCTTGGGGTTGTCAACGATATCTTCGAGCATAGACAATAAAGGGGTCTGACCGACACCGCCACTGATAAAAATTTTGCGGGATAAAGTCTTTCTATTGAGTACAAAGGAGCCGGCTGGAGCAGTAAGTTCGACTATATCACCGGGATTGATAGCGTCGTGCAGACGGTTGCTGATCATACCGTCTGGATGTTGGCTGCCGGCCTCACGTTTGACAGAAATACGGTAGTACTGACCATTTGGTGCGCAGGAAATACTGTATTGGCGGGGCTGTAATAGGTTGAGCTCGGGCAGGAATAGACGCAGGCTTATAAACTGTCCCGGTAGATAGTCCGCTACAGCACCACCATCCGAGGGATAAAGATAAAATGAAGTGATTTCGGCCGATTCTTTGATTTTATCCTTGATGATGAAGGGGCGCCATCCCGTCCAGCCTCCTTTTTTGGCCGTTTGTGTATCGTAGAGCTGCTGTTCGTGACCACTCATGATCGCTGCAAGTTGATTGTAAGCGAGTGTCCAGGCATCGAGTAGTTCGGGACTGGCAGCATCACCTAGGACTTCAGAAATTGAAGCAATCAGATGTTGACCAACAATAGCATAATGTTCTGGGCGGATATCAAGACTCGTGTGTTTTTGTCCGATATGATCTACCGCGTGCATCAGTACAGAAGGGTTTTCGATGTGTTCGGCATACGCTAATACGGCCATGGCCAAAGCAGTCTGTTGCTTGCTATTCTGTTGATTGCCCATATTGAATACATGTTTGAGCTCGGGGTTGTGCTCAAACATACGCTTGTAAAAGTGGGTAGTCAATAAGACACCATGTTCTCTTAATACTGGAACTGTACCTTTGACGAGTTGTATTTGTTCTGTTGTCATGATATATTAAATTATTAAAGGATATTTTTGTCTTTTATTTGGGTGCTTGATTTTTGTTATTATCAGGGTGTTGTTATAGTGGATATTTTTGTCTTTTATTGGCTTAAAAAAATACTACTTGTTCAATGTAAGCGCGCCAGCGCGCAATTCGCCATTGAATTCGCCGATGGTTGTCTGATAGAGCATGTGTGTGAGTTGATTTCTTACTTTCTTAAATTCGTGATGCAGGGGACAGGGATTGCTTTCGGAGCAGTAGCTTAATCCCATACCACAGCCTGTAAATATCTGGTCGCCCTCTAAACAGGTGATAATATCAGCTAAGGGACGGTTGAGTCCTTGGGGTTCAATGAAAAAACCACCATTGGGACCTTTGATAGAAGAGACAATTCCTCCTTTGCTAAGTTTTTGAAGTATTTTGGCCAAAAAATGTTCCGGTGAATTGATGTTCTCGGCTATCTCTTTAATACCCGGACGGCTTCCATCAAGAGAATGACTCGCGATATAGAAGACTGCCCGCATGGCATACTCGCATGTTTTTGAAAATAGTCCCATGGATTAGCTGCCTTTTGCTACTTGTTGAACGCGTTCAATCTGGTCTCCCTTGTAAAGGGAAAGGCGTACGATACTGTCGGCGGTGGCTTTAAGATCATGTACGATGTTGCCCTCCAGGGTGATGAGGGAACCTTTGGGAAGTGGGTAACGCAGATCCTCTACTCCAAAATCTATATATCCTTCTACAACCTCGATAACAATAGGATAAGGCGCTTTGTGGGCTTTCATCTCCTGACCTTCCCGAAATGTAATCCGGATTTCTTTGCTATACGCATTGTTGATCAGAACCTGAGCTGCAGGATGGTTTTCTGCATAGGTCACATTTTCTAAAAGAGATATTATTTCCATGGTACTCTTATTGATCCTTATGATGATTTATACACCAAAGGTAAGTATTCTTTTATAGAAGACAAAAATATCTTTTATTATACTGGAACTATTCTTCGAAAGATAATCAATGGAAATGTAGGGATGTATACGGAAAATTTTGTATACTAGCGTATATAGAAAAGGATCTAATTATGGAAAATATAGGATTTATAGGGTTGGGTAATATGGGATATCCCATGGCAAAAAATCTGGAAAAAGCAGGGTTTCCACTGACGGTATATAATAGAACCACTAGTAGAACAGCCGGGTTTGCAGAGCAATCGGCGATCTCTCCCGATATAGAAGGTCTGGTGGCGACGAATGATATTGTATTTACAATGCTGACCAACGATGCAGCAGTGTCGGCGGTATACGAGGTTGTTATGAAGCAAGATATCAAAGGAAAGCTGTTCGTGGATATGAGTACCATTTCTCAAAAGTTGAGCCAACAATTGGCCATGAGGATACGAGAGAATGGAGGGGCATTTGTGGATGCTCCTGTAGCAGGCAGTACAATGCCAGCTAAAGAAGGGACATTGATTATTATGGCTGGAGGTGAGGATGCTGATGTGGTACGTGCTATGCCTTATTTTGAAAGAATGGGTAAGCTTACGAAGCATGTGGGTGCAAATGGACAGGGGATAGCGGCAAAGTTGTCCATCAATTATTTTTTGTCAATACTATATCAAGGACTGGCCGAAACGGTTCTTTTTTCTGGTAGCCTAGGGGTATCACGGGAGGATATGTTAGAAATTATCAATGAAAGTGCAAGTGGTAGTGGTGCTACAAAAGTGAAGACACCGTTGTTATTGAAAGATGATTACAGCCCAGCATTTGCATTGGATCTGATGCTCAAAGATGTACTGCTGGCGCAGGAGGCTGGCGCGGATTATCCATTGACCAGACCATTGTTAGATACGTATAATGCTGCCCAACAGGCGGGATTGGGCGAGAAGGATGTAATAGCGGTGATTGATTATATTAAAGCAAAATAGAATAATAATAGATTGGCGATGACAAAAATCTTTACAGCAGAGCAGATGGCTTGGGTGGATGGGGAGACGGCTAAACAGCAGTGTGTTTCCAGTTTTCAGCTGATGGAGCGTGCAGCAGGTGTGCTCTTATCGGCATTGGAAAGCAGGTATGTTTTGTCGAAGGAGCGTTTTGTGGTTGTTTGCGGAAAAGGGAACAATGGTGGAGATGGGCTGGTGCTGGCGCAATATCTAAGGCAGCGACAGGCCAAGGTAAGCCTGTATCTTCTAGACGCTACATCCTATTCGCAAGATAATAAAGATGCCCAAAAGCGAAATCCTGTTTCATTGATACAAAAGTTTGCGCCTGAAGATCAGCTAGACATACCAGACGATGCCATAATCCTGGACTGTCTATTTGGTTATGGAATGCAACGTGGACTGGATGATTCCTGGCATAATATCGTTGGGCAAATAAATAACTCGGGCTGTAAGGTCATCGCGGTAGATATGCCTTCTGGACTGTCGTCCGACGGTCCTACACCGATAGGTTGCCCGGTGGTGTATGCGCATGAGGTATTGACTTTTCAGAGTCCAAAGCTGGCGCTACTGATGCCGGATAACCAATCTTTTTTTGAGGGATTTGAGGTATTGGATATCGGTCTGACCGAGGAGGCAATGGCTCGCGTGACATCGGATAGTATCTATGTGACGAAGGAGGATATACAGCCATTCTATAAAAGGCGTAAGAAATTTGGACATAAAGGGGTGTTTGGTCATGTGCTGCTTATGGGGGGGAGCTATGGTAAAATCGGAGCTGTACAGCTGGCGTCGAAAGCAGCGCTACGCTCGGGGTGCGGATTATTGTCATCGTATGTGCCGCGCTGTGGGTACAGCATACTGCAGACGGCTGTGCCGGAGGCCATGTTGATTACAGATGAGCAGGAGAACCTGATATCTTCTTTTCCCGATATAGCTCCTTACCAAGCTATGGGATTGGGTGTAGGTATGGGGACGGAGGAAAAGACAAAAACGGCTTTCCGTGAATTTCTGACTGCCGCGCCGTCGATTCCAATGGTACTGGATGCTGATGCGCTGAATGTATTGGCACAAGAATCCGACCTGTTGGCATCGATTCCCCTGCGGAGTATCCTGACACCGCATCCCAAGGAATTGAAACGGATTATAGGAGATTGGAATGATGATTGGCATAAGATAGAAAAAACAAGGTTGTTGGCCAGTCAATATAACCTGTGCGTCTTGATTAAAGGGGCTAATAGTGCGATTGTCTTACCGGATGGACGGGTTTATTTTAACAGTACAGGTAATGTGGGGATGGCGACGGGAGGGAGTGGTGATGCACTGACGGGTATTTTGACGGCCTTGCTGGGGCAGGGATATTCGACAAAGGAAGCTGCGGTCATGGGGGTATACCTACATGGAAGGGCTGCGGATATAGCGGTAGCAGAAACAGGTGTTTATAGTCTTTTACCTTCGGATATAATTCGGTCTCTACCTCAGGCATTTTTGGAGTTAGAAAAGGAATAATAGATTATCCCATAAATTCTTTTGGATAGATGACCTGACCACTATGTCCCCTCAGTGCATCTTCCTGTAGTTCTAGGATCATGCAGTTCTTCTCGGGCACATCAAAAGGTAAACTGACATTGTAGTCTTTGGCCATTTTATAGCCTAGCCTTGGGTAATAGTCTTCATGGCCTAATACTACTACGGAACCAAATCCTAGATTTCGGGCTGTCTCGTGAGCATAATTTATCAAACGACTACCTATTCCTTTTCGCTGATGGGATGGGCTTACGGCTACCGGTGCTAATGCTAGAGCGGAGACCCCTTCAGCTAATGGGGTTACAATGCGGATTCTGGTCAATAGAATATAGCCGACAATCTGATGGTTAAGTTCGGCAACTAAGGAAAGCTCAGGGATAAATGCAGTTGAGCCTTGGAGTCGTTGTACGAGAAGATGTTCTCTATGGTCACTATGAGTTTCTTCTTTAAATGCCTCCTGCAGAAGAATGGATATGGCCTGATAATCGTTGTTGTTTGCCTGTCTGATATGCATAGGAGCTAAGATAGGATATAATATTTGGAGATGGCCGAAAAATCAGTGTAGTAGTAATAATAATCAAAATTAATTGCATATCATTCTCCGGATGCAAAGTATTTTAGTTAAGTTTGGTGTATCGTAATCTCAACCTAATCAAAACGATAAACCATTCATGAAGTATTATTGTTCCTTGCTCTGCTGTCTCTTATGCTCTTTTTTAAGTCGCGCACAACATAATGAAAGAAAGGAGGTGGTCTCTTTTGAAGATGCCTACAAACGCGTTTATACCATTACTAAGCTAGGTGAAGGCGAGCGCCCACGTATCGATGGTAAGTTGGAAGAAAGCTTATGGCAGGAAAAAGGAGAATGGTCTGAGAAATTCTCGCAGGTCATTCCGTTTGAGCGTGCATATACCGGTTCATGGACCAAAGTAAAGCTTTTTTATGATGACGTGAATATCTATATCGGTGTGTATTGTAAGGATGTACATCCAGAGACGATGAATGCTTTTATTGGAAATAGAGATGATAATAGCAATGGCGATCTGATCAGTATTGCTTTTGACACGTATCACGACTATAGGGTAGCATCGGAGTTTAATCTTAATCTAGGAGGAAATAAGACGGATCTAACGGTAACGGATAAGCTGTCGGTAAACCTGAGCTGGAATGCGGTGTGGGAAGGGCAGACCCATATCAATAAGACGGACTCGTGCTGGACGGCCGAATTGCGTATTCCTTTTAGCCAACTGCGTTATAACCAGGAGAATGAAGATGGAAAATGGGGACTACATGTACGCCGCATCATCCGTCGCAATAATGAGGTACAGAACTGGAGTCTAATACCGATAAAAAACAATGGGCATGTTTTTTCCTTTGGTGAGATGCATGGTATGACCGATCTGCCAAAACCTAAAGGGATCGAATTTTTGCCTTATGCTATGGCAAAATTTAGTAAAGAACCTAAAATTTCGGGTAGCCCATTCCAGAACGGGAGTAGCTGGGGGCGTAATGTGGGGTTGGATGCTAAAATTGCTTTGAGTGATTTTACGATGGATCTGACTGTCAATCCGGATTATGGGCAGGTGGAATTGGACCCATCAGTGATGAATCTGTCTGCTTATGAAATTTTCTATGATGAGAAGCGCCCCTTTTTTTTAGAAGGTAAGCATATTCTTGAGTTTGATAATAATGAGGGGGGGATGATGTTTTACTCCAGACGGGTCGGGGCGATGCCTTCTTATCAGCCGAAAGGAATCGATAATGTAGATCATTATGCGAGTACAGCGAATCCTATTCCTATTCTTGGGGCGCTAAAACTGACCGGGACCAATAAAAATGGTGTGACGGTGGGACTCTTGGAGAGTATTACAGCACAGACCTCGTCTCAGGTCATGCGGAATGGTGTGCAAGACCGTGAGATCACCGAGCCATTGACCAATTATACCGTGGCGCGTGTACAGAAAAACTGGGAAGGAAATACCTTATTAGGAGGTATGCTGACCTCGGTCAATCGAAATCTTAGGGCGGATCACCTAAAAGACGCATTGATCGAGAATGCTTTTGCTGCAGGTATTGATTTTACGCAGTATTTTGCCAATCGACTCTATTATATCGATGCAAAGGGGATGTTCAGTACCTTGCACGGCTCCTCATCGGCAATTTTGAATACCAAACAGAATGCTGCACATTATTATCAGCGGGAGTCTGGACAGTCTTATCTGGATCTCCGTCCGGAACAGACCACACTACAAGGAAGTAGCGGTTATGTCAAAGCAGGTAAGAAGGGGAATGCACAATGGAATTTTTCCCAAACATTCAGTTGGGCTTCGCCAGGATTTGACCTGAATGACGTCGGTTATATGAAACAGGCCGATTATAAGTCCAATGAATCGGAGGTGGTGTTTCGTAAGACTGATCCATGGGGTCCTTTCCGTTTTGCGGGGATCAACCTGACGCAAAAAAACGTGTGGAACTATGGAGGAAAGGCTGTCAATAATGATTTTGCAGTCCGCTGGCGTAGCTTGAGTATCAAGCGCCGCGTGGAGATGGATATTAAAGAAACTTTTAACTGGAACACCATAGATAGCAGGAGGCTCCGAGGGGGACCGGATATGCGCTATAACACGAATCTGGAAACTAATGCGATGGTCAGTACAGATAGGGCAAAGCCTATCATGTTTAAAATGGAGTATAACGGACGTTATTATTGGGATGAATCTACGGCGTATAACACCGTACATCCGAGTATGGTGGTTCGTCTTGGGAATCATCTCCGTATGGCAGGACAATTTAATTATGCTTGGAATAAGGATAATCTGCAATATGTCAGTACGGTGAAAACTGATGGTGCTAATGCCTATATTCTGGGACGTATGGATCAGAAAACATACGGAGTGACACTTAATCTGCAGCTTAATGTAACGCCGGATATTTCGATTCAATATTACGGTTCGCCATTTACCTCGACGGCGGTGTACGATAGATTTAAACTAGGGAAAGATATGGATGCCAGAAAATATGGAGATCGGTTCACGAGGTTTGCATCGGATGGAATACAATTGGTCGATGGAAACTATATTGCGAAAGAGGGAAAACAAGATTATGCCTTCAAAAATCCAGATTTCAGCTTTAATGAGTTTCGTTCAAACCTGGTGGCACGTTGGGAATATCTGCCGGGCTCTACCATATATATCGTATGGGAACACAATCAATCCCGGAATGATATGATATACCAGCCAGGCTGGGGAAATAACCTGGACCGGATGTTTGGATTGCCCGCGACCAATACTTTTATGATGAAAGTCAATTATTGGTTCTCGCTATAGCCAGGTCTGTATTTAGTTAAGTACTTCGTTGGCTGCTGTAAGGATCATGGGTTTTGTATCTGTCACCACGATAGTATGTTCGTGCTGTGCCATAAATCCTCCTTTGTTGCCGACCATTGTCCATCCATCGCTCAGTTCTACTGCATAGGTAGAGTCTGTCGCGATAAATGTCTCGATCGCTACTACGCTGTTTTTGCGGAACCGTCTTTGATCATATTTGTTGCGGTGGTTGAGCAGTTCGTCCGGTTCTTCGTGAAGGCTTTTGCCGATACCGTGGCCTCCAAGATTTTTGATAACTTTGAAACCGCGCTTTTTGGCTTCAGTTTCCATCAGATGCCCAATGTCTGCGATCTTGATACCTCCTTTGATGTTGTCGATAGTCTTGCGCAGGATTTCTTTGGATGCTTCCACCAATTTTTGATGCTGGTGGATATCGTTACCTAATATGAAAGAACCTCCATTGTCAGCCCAGTAACCGTTGAGCTCGGCAGATACATCAATATTGATCAAATCACCTTCTTGTAGAATGCGTGCTTCGGACGGGATACCATGACAGAATTCATTGCCTACACTGATACAGGTCCAGCCCGGAAAACCATAGGTAAGATGTGGAGCTGAATGCGCTCCCAAATCTGTTAGTAGTTTAGCGCCATAGTCATCCAGTTCTTTGGTGCTCATTCCTGGCTGTGCATATTTTGTCATTTCGCGTAAGGCATAAGCTACGGCTTCGCCCACTTGCTGCATACCTATTAAGTCGGATTCTGTACCTATTGACATAACGTATCGAATTGATGTATATGCAAAATTACAAAAAAAGGTCGCTATTCTATGCTTAGCGACCTTTTTGTATCATTTGTTGTTTATTAATCGGAACTTTTGACCGCTGCGAGCCTTTCTGTAAATTGTTTTAAGACATCGATCTGTACGTGATCCATTACAACAATCTTGTACCATTGGCAACTGTCGCCGTGGGAATCGGGTACGAGTCCAAACTCTTGTGCTAGTTCTCCCGGCATGTCTGATGCACGGATGGTAATAATATTCATCTGTGGATGCCTGAAATATCGAACCCCCAGTTGATCAAGATCAGCGCAGCATACACTTGTCCGGTATAGTAGGGTGTTTAATTTTTCTAACCAACCATGAGGACCATAGGTCTGGAGGATCATCCATACGGCGATAGCATTGGCACCGGACCGGCTACCACTGAGGGTAATATCCATACCGTTGACATATTTAGCTTCTTTGGTAAGGACATGTTGTATTAATCCTTTTCTGGATAAAAACACACCGGTTCCATAAGGAGCCTGTAGCATCTTATGGGCATCAAGGGTAACGGATGAAACGTTAGGGTTGTCAAAGCCTATATTGTTGTGACGCTGTACGATAGGATAGATAAATCCACCAAAAGCTGCGTCCATGTGTATTTTGAAAATAAAGCCGTGTTTGGTCAGCACGTTCGCATATTCATCCGGGTTGTCTACGCTACCAAACATGGTTGTACCTACATTGGAAATGACAATCGCGTATTTTTTGCCATATTGTTTGGCTTGGTCAATAAGGTTTTCGAGTTCGTCAGCAATAATGACCCTGTTATCCATGTGGACGGGGATAGGCAGATAATCGATCTGAAGTAAATTAGAAGCTTTGTGTACCGAATAATGGGTATCTTCGGAAGCTATTATTATTATCTCCTCCAGACGGGCATCATACTCCTGAATAAAAAGATTACGGTACATCCAGCAGGCTTGGATATTAGCCTCGGTGCCACCGGTCGCAATATAACCGTCGCAGGCGTTGCTTTTTGCTTTCAATATATCTTCACCCAGTATTTTGATAACTTCGCGCTCTATCTCTTGCGTTCCTGCAAAATAGGGTTCAGAATCTCCCAATGTATGACACCCGATATGGTTGGGGTTCTGAACGATAGATTGAAGAAAGGGAGCTTCTTTCAAAAAGGTGGCCTGGTCGTAGAATACCTGGCTATCTAATTTGGATCCCGGTACACCTAAGGTAATTATTTTTTGATAGTCTATGTTCTTGGAGAGCGCATCGCTAATGTGCTGTCTTTGTTCTTCAAAATTAATCTTTTTCCAGTATTGCATGTTGTTGTTTAGCTTTATCTTCCATTCCTAAGGCTATAACTTTTAATCCCAATGGAAGGTACATGGTCAGGGGTATAACCCTAAGGACAAAAATAGGATATCTGTTTGATTTTGTTGGCTATGGGCTATGGTTTCCGAATATTTTGTAGAAAAAAGGATATTCTGGTACGATGTTCTGATATTATTTCGGTATTTACATTTAAAGATCTGTTTTTTCATTTTCTGTCATAATATTGGGTAAATACACCGCTGTACGGAGATTTTCGTACTTTTGGGCAGATAAGCGATTTTTTTGAAGTATTAATTAGAAATAGCCAATGAATATATTACGCGTATATACCGATTCTTTTAAAGGATTATCTAAAGAAGCGTGGATGCTCTCTATTGTGATGTTGATCAATCGGACAGGATCTATGGTAATACCTTTTTTAGGTGTATATATGACAGGGCATCTAAACTTTAATATTACACATACTGGTATCGTGTTGAGCTTTTATGGCATTGGTTCTGTGATCGGCTCTTGGTTAGGTGGATTTTTTACGGATCGATTTGGAGAGTACAGGGTGCAGAGTCTTAGCTTGTTTTTGAGTGCTCCGCTGTTTATTATGATTCCCCTATTCCCGACGGTAGAAGGGATGGCGGGGATTATCTTGCTGCAGAGTATTATCAGTGAAACTTTTAGACCGGCCAACTCGGTGGCAATTACTAAGTATGCGAAACCTCAGAACCTGACAAGAGCATTTTCGCTGAATAGGATGGCGGTTAATCTGGGGTTTTCGATAGGCCCTGCTTTAGGAGGGATTCTATCGGCCATTTCTTATGAGTTCCTGTTTGCGATCAATACAACCGGAGCGCTGATAGCTGGGATTGTATATGTTAAATTCTTTAGAAAAAGACATAAATTGTTTCAGGCTAAGGTACAGGAACGACAGAAGCATCTTGAAGAACTTACTGCAAACACGAAAGAAAAAGGGAAGTCTCCTTATCGGGATGTACCGTTTCTTATCTTCTGTTTTTTCTGTACGATCTTTTCGATCTGTTTTTTTCAGTTTTTCAATACTATTCCTATTTTCTACAAAGAGGTAGCCAAAATGGATCAGGCAACAATCGGGTATGTGCTGGGCTATAGTGGGTTTATTATTGTGTTGTTGGAGATGCTAGTCGTTAATTTTGCAGACAAGTATCTATCCATAGCAAAGACGATACTGTATGGTGCTTTGTTGTGTGCCGTGGCTTACGCAATTCTAGCATTGGATCACCATTTCTCGATCTTGATATTGTCGATTACTTTGTTAAGTGTCAGTGAGATACTGGTGCTTCCATTTATGTCTACTATCACGGCACTTCGTTCAGGAAAACAAAACCAAGGTGCTTACATGGGATTGAACGGAATGAGTTTTTCGTTTTCCTTTATAATTACCCCATTATTAGGAACGCAGATTGTTTATCAGCTGGGGTTTGATATGTTGTGGCTGGGGACGGGGAGTATATTGGCTTTTTCGGCAATAGCGTTGTATTTTGTCATTCGTTGGATGTTACCACAGGATAAACACACACAGGCCGAAGGAGTGGGTGGACATTAAAAAAAAGGTTGCCTGTTTTTATCTCGGGCAACCTTCCTAAATATGAATAAATTATGAACAAAAATTAGATCAGTTCTACTTCTGAAATCTGATTGCCTTGTTTGGTTCTGATGTATTTGTATTTAACCTGTTGATTCAACGATAAGGTTTTACCTGCTAGTTTGTCATTAAAATAGACTGTGTCGCGGGATTGATTATCCCGGATAAAACCATAGTTTCCGGTATCGTTGTAATAGGATACCTTACCGTAAAGAAACTCGTCCTCATCCTCAACAGGACGATGAAGATCTTCTTCTTTGAACTTGTAAACCTGTGTAGGAGGGGTATCCGAAATGTTACCGAATTCATCCACATAAGCAAACATTTCTTCCAACGACTTACCTTTGTTGTTGTTGGATTTATTGATTTCTCTTCTTTCTTGCTTTTCTTGTTTCTTCTGTTGTTTTTTCTTAGCGCGTTCTTTTTTGTTGAATGTAAGTTGACTTTTAGCCATTTAATAGAATTAAAGATTAAATATAATAATGAAAGGTGTATGTTCTTAAGTAGCAGCGGACTTGGCTCAAGGATAAGAAATAGAGGCCTTTTGTGATAATGCCCAAATATACGAATATTTTTTGATAATAACGAATGTGCGTAGTCCCCTGAATATGGTATGTCTGTCATTTGTAAATGCATGGTATGCTGCCTGTTGTCTCTTTGGTAGTCCTAAGGGATAGCTATAAATCAACTGCATTCATCTAAAATGGTTTAACGGAACATCCTTATATTATCTTATTTTTTTTTATTTTAGAAATAATTTTTATCGTAATCCTCTGTTTATGAAATATCCATGTAGCAGAACTGCACAAACACCAATGACCGTGAAGCAGCATGCTCACTAATTGCAACTAATCGTGCATAATATACTTTGGATCCGCCAGTTGGCGGATGGCAGATGAAAATCAAATTAAATACATATGAATATTGGAATAAAGTTTTTTTTTAGCTTTCTGGTGTTGTTATCAAGTGTGTGGATCTTGAAAGCACAGCCGGCATTGGACTATTGTAATGACCGGATTAGGACCGGCGCCGAACAAACTGAGCGCTATGTACCCTATCTTAAAGGAAAGCGGGTCGCTATTTTGGGGAATCCCTCTACGATTGTGGGAAATAAACATTTGGTGGATAGTTTATTAACCTTAGGGGTGAACATTGTTAAGATATTTGGACCTGAACATGGTTTTAGAGGTAATGCGAGTAATGGCACTGAGGTGCATGATGAGGTGGATGCCCAAACCAACATCCCGATTATTTCACTGTATGGAAATAGAAAAAAACCTTCTGCAAAGGATCTGTCTGATGTGGATATTTTTATTTTCGATGTGCAGGATATGGGGGTTCGGTTTTATACTAATATCAATACATTACGCGATATTATGGAGGCCTGTGCCGAACAGGGAAAGGAAATGTTGATTCTGGATCGGCCCAATCCTAATGCGTATCTTATCGATGGACCGATATTGGATATGAAACATAAGTCGGGTATAGGACAGTTCCCGGTGCCTATAGCACACGGTATGACGACAGCCGAATTTGCACAGATGATCAACGGTGAAGGATGGATGACATCGACGACGAAGTGTAAACTCAAAATTATACCTGTAGAAAACTATGCTCATCACATGCTGTATAAGTTGCCGGTAAGCCCTTCTCCAAATCTAAATACGGAACAAAGTATATTGCTCTATCCAAGTACCTGTCTGTTTGAAGGTGTCAAGGTCAATCACGGTCGAGGGACGGATTATCCTTTCACTATCATCGGAAGTCCTGCCTACAAAGGGATTTACGATTTTTCTTTTACGCCAGTAAGTAAAAAGGGAATGAGCGAGAGACCGCTTTTTATGAATGAGGTATGTTATGGACTGGATTTAAGAACTTATGATGTAGGGGAGTTAGTAAGGAGCAAAAAGCTGAATCTTTCGTGGATTATAGAGCTGTACCAAAAATCTCCTGAAAAAGATAAGTTTTTTGACCGGAGTTTTTCGGACCAGATCGGCAAGTTTGAGAATCTGTCGGGTGTCGATGATCTTCGCCAACAGATTGAGAGAGGTGCTAGCGAAAGGGAAATACGAGCTAGCTGGGCAAAAGGACTGACCGACTATAAGAAGATGCGCGCCAAATATGTCATCTACGAAGACTAGGTAGCGAGGTATTAATATGGATGTAAATAAAGCAAGGGTAAGTATCTTTTGGTTTCGTCGGGATCTGAGGTTGAATGATAATCACGCTCTATCTCAGGCCTTAAAAAGTGGGGAGGAGGTACTTCCTGTTTTTATATTTGATACCGATATTCTGAAGAAGCTACCCGATTCTTATGATCGACGCGTAGATTATATCCATCGGGCATTGATCAGGCTGAAACAGGAACTGCTGGTGTTTGGTACGGATCTAAGGATTTATGTCGGAAAGCCGTTGGCTGTATTTGAGAAGCTTCAATCGGATTATCAGGTTACGACCGTTTTTTGTAATACGGATTATGAACCCGATGCGATAAAACGGGATGAACTTATTAAGAATTGGGCCGATGGCGCAGGAATAGGCTTTCGATCGTTCAAGGATCAGGTCATATTCGAAAAGTCGGATGTGCTGAAAAAAGATGGATCACCTTATACCGTCTTTACGCCCTACAGTAGGGTATGGAAAGCTAAGCTGACGACGGAGAGTCTGCTTCCTTTTGAAATGGATGCCGAAAGGTTCAAAAAACTTCCATTCGAAGAAATACCAACTTTGGAAGATATCGGTTTTCAGCAGACGGATCTGACCTTTGTAAAACCAGTTTTGGACGAAGGTGCTGTTAGGGAGTATGATAAGTTTAGGGATTTTCCTGCCTTGGATAGTACAACGAGGTTAGGCGTAGCCCTTCGTTTTGGAACGATATCTATACGGGAGTGTGTTTCCTTAGCGCTAAAGTGTAATGAAACATGGTTGAATGAGTTGATCTGGCGAGAGTTTTTTATGCAGATTTTATTTCACTTTCCTGATTCTCAAACAAAATGTTTTAAATCGGCTTATGAAGGAATAGCCTGGCGTAATAACGAAAAGGAGTTTGAGGCTTGGTGTAATGGAGAGACGGGATACGCGTTGGTGGATGCAGGGATGCGTGAGCTCAATGAAACGGGATTTATGCATAACCGGGTACGGATGGTTGTAGCGAGTTTTCTCACTAAACACCTATTGATTGACTGGAGATGGGGAGAGGCCTATTTTGCTGAAAAATTATTGGATTATGATTGCAGCGCTAACGTGGGTAACTGGCAATGGGCTGCGGGCTGTGGTTGTGATGCAGCTCTTTATTTCCGTGTTTTTAATCCCGAAGAGCAATTACGCAAATTTGATAAAGAATTGATCTATGTGAAACGCTGGAATCCGGAGTTTGAATCGAAAGCAATGAATCGGATTGTAGAACATGCTTTCGCAAGGGACAGGGCACTACATACGTATAAAAATGGATTAGGGAAATAGGTTGCAAGATAACGGTTTTGACCAAAAGAAAAAGGTTTTCAAACGGGGAGAATGAAAACCTTTTATAACCAATTATAAACCTAAATTATGATACTACAAAGGTAGTGTATTGTTTACACATATGCAAATATATTTTACAATAACGTTTTAGCAGTAGTTGTAAATATGCTATTTGCGGTGTATATAGTCGGGTGAAATATGGTGTCGCGTACAAACTTTTTTGCCTTTTCGTATGTTTTTTAAGGGCAAATAGCTTAATTATATTTTTATTGAATGAATAAGGTTTACGAATTTTTTAATCTACACCAAGGTGAAGATTCCAAAGAAAAGGTGTTAGATAATGTATTGTCCAATATCTCCTTCCGTGGGGCCAATCTATGGATTCTGGCCTGTGCTATAGTGGTGGCCTCTGTAGGACTTAATGTCAATTCTACTGCGGTGATTATCGGTGCTATGTTAATTTCGCCATTGATGGGTCCGATTGTGGGGGCGGGGTTTGCCTTAGGTACCTATGATTTTGACCTGTTGAAAAAGTCGCTGAAGAACTTGCTGATCGCTACTTTGGTCAGTTTGTTGGTGTCTTTTATCTATTTTCTTTTGAGTCCCTTTAAAGAGACACAGTCAGAGCTTTTGGCAAGAACCTCCCCTAATATATACGATGTGCTGATCGCTTTTTTTGGAGGCTTGGTCGGCGTGATAGCCATTACGAGGGTCGAAAAAGGAAATCCTATTCCTGGGGTAGCGATCGCTACAGCGTTGATGCCTCCCTTATGTACGGCAGGATACGGTTTAGCAATCGGCAATATAAGTTATTTTGCAGGAGCGTTGTATCTCTATACCATCAATTGTTTCTTTATCTGCATCTCGACATTTTTGATTGTCAAGCTGTTGAAGTATCCTAAGGTTAAATTTGTCGATGCCGATAAAGAAAAAAGGATTACGCGTACAGTATCTTTCCTGATCGTGGTGATGTTGGTACCCAGCTCTTATCTGGCTTATGCCTTATTGCAGGAGAAAAAATACTCGCAGAATGTAGAATTATTTGTCAAAAATGAGTTTGTAGACAAGGGGTATACGCTGATTTATGAGAAGATCAGTTTTAATAGCCGACCCAAGAAAGTAGAACTGGCATTTTTGGATAAGCGGTTTTCAAATGTCGAGCTCGCCCAGATAAATGACCGATTGGAAGCCTACAGAATAAACGATACGGAGCTGCACATACGGCAGGACAGTACAGACCTGAAGCAAGATATCCTGCAGGAGATCAATAGACAATCTTATAATGTGTCCGAGAAGGATTTTACTATTCAGAATTTGAGAAAGCAGCTATCCGGATATACATTTGAGGATAAGCAATTGATAAAGGAGATTACTATTCTATTTCCTGATCTGGTACCTTTTTCGATTGGGAAGCAATTGGTAGTGGTCGATCAAGATAGTAGTTATCATGAAAATGTATTGCTTTACAGTGCAAATAAGGACCTGGAAAC
This sequence comes from Sphingobacterium faecale, assembly GCF_016746095.1. Lineage (GTDB taxonomy): Bacteria > Bacteroidota > Bacteroidia > Sphingobacteriales > Sphingobacteriaceae > Sphingobacterium > Sphingobacterium faecale. The sequence goes on from NZ_JAERTY010000001.1 coordinate 27,291, forward strand.
TGCTTCTTTGACAACGTTAGAGAATTGGTTGAAAACAAAACTGGGATCGGATAAGGTGAAAGTGGCACGTGTCAATAGGTAATGGAGTATATAATCAGAGCGGGGTTTTCTAAAAAGCTTTTAGAAAACCCCGCTCTGATATAATCCCCATAGATTAGTTGGGGTATGTTTTGTTAGAACGCAAGGCTAGGTATCCAATGATTCCGGCTAATAGAGACGTAACCAAGATGGAAAGTTTTGCCTCGGATATATGTAAGGGGTCTCCAAAAGAAAGAATGGCTATGAAAATAGACATCGTAAATCCGATACCTGCCAAAAGCCCCACTCCTAATATATGACGCCAGGTTGCGCTTTCGGGAAGGCTGCTTATTTTTAACTTGGTACATAAAAACGATGTTAATAGTATACCGACCGGCTTACCTAACAATAAGCCTAGGGAAATTCCTAATCCTAAAGAGGAGGTGAGCCCAGCAACCATTTCATGCTCTAGCGTGATGTTGGTGTTGGCAAAGGCAAATAGTGGAATGATGAGAAAATTGACTGGCTTTGTAAGTGCGTGTTCAAGTCGTTCTAATGGTGATTCTACATCAGTATCATTGGTCGGGATAGTCATTGCAACCAATACACCTGCAATCGTAGCATGGATGCCGGAGTGGTGTACAAAATACCAAATAAATACTCCAGGAATGAGGTAAAGGTAGGGGTTGAGCACATTCATTCTATTCATGATTAGGAGGATAACCAAGCCTATGGCCGCATATAGCAAATAGGTGGTCTCGATACCGGAAGAATAGAAAAACGCAATCACTAAAATTGCAATGAGGTCATCAACAATGGCGAGGGCGGCTAGAAAGATCTTAAGGCTACTGGGGATACGATTTCCTAATAAGTTGATAACAGCTAGAGCGAATGCTATATCGGTAGCCATAGGTATACCCCAACCGGATGCCGTCTCTTGACCCGCATTAAAACTAAGGTATACAAGGGCAGGAACAATAGCTCCTCCTATGGCACATAGGATAGGTAAAGAAGCTTTCTGTGGTGATGATAGCTCTCCTTCGACGATCTCACGCTTGATCTCTAAGCCTACCAAAAGAAAGAATATGGCCATCAAACCATCATTGACCCAGAGTAGAACAGGATACCGTAGGTGGATACTTTCATTTTCAAACCCCAAAGGGTGATCGAGTATATTTTGCAGTGGGACGGCAAAATCGGTGTTGGCTAAAACCATGGACAGGATCACACAGATAAACAGGAGGATACCGCCCGCATTGCTCGATTGAAAAAAATCTTTGAAAACATTTAAATTGATAAGTTTTGTCATCGCTTACTATAAAATTAAAATATGAATCCCTCCCGGGGTTTTAAATTATGTTTGGCAATGGCATATTTTTATACACGTATCTAAATCTACACTTTAAAATAGCCGTTGAAAAAGGCTTATCCAGTTTGAAAAAATACATAAAGTACCCGCTCCTTTTTAGTAGCTGATAACAGCTTTTGTGTGTGATTGCTGGATATGCACGGCTAAAATAGGGAAAACAGAAAGGTGGGAATAGAATTATTGCATAGATTGTATCTATTAAAGTTGTGAGTAGTTATTTGTTTTTCTTTTTTTTATGGGTTTAACTATTGTTAAGGGGGGGTACTAGGCGTTGTGCGGCATCTGATGCGACAATCAGACCGGCAGCAAGCATGATAATATCTTTAAGTACTAAACGTCCTGCTCCGGAGAGGTAGGGAAAACCGTAGTGGGGGGTAGCAAAGTCTCCGCCGAGATTGGGCACATAGACCTCGGGCGTAGTGATAAGAAAGGATAAAGTGACTAAAGACATTCCGAAGGTCAGTAAACCTCCGATAAGACCGAGCCTGGCAGACCATATACCTGCAAGGGTGAGAATGCCGATCAATACAATGACCGTCCCTAATCCATATGAAAATAGATAAGTACCATTAGAGATATGCCAATCTATGTTTTTTTGTACGGTCTTGCCTTCTGGATTCTTATAGCTTTGGTATTCTGGCGCTGGATGTTTATAAAAGAAACTCATGAAGGGACTGTTGGCTACGAAAGGGACGATACCGTCGGCTTCATAAGGAAAAGCTTTAAGTCCGCCTATCCAGGCCATCACGATGAATATGCTGATGCGGATAAAGTGGATAAAGTTTCGTTGTGCATTTGCCAAGAACTGTAAAAGAGGTTGTCTTTCCATTGTAATATCTTTTGTATACACAAAAGTACAAGGAGGGAATATGCTGTAAAATGGACAAAAGCGGTTATTCCGTAGACTATTTTGCCACAATGGAGATCCCTACCTGCTCGCGGTATTGTGAGGGTGATATTCCGACATGTTTTTTGAAATACCGACTGAAATAGTGCTCATCGTGAAAGTGAAGTTGTTCTGCAATCTCTTTGATAGGTAGGTAAGTGAGATGTAGCATTTTTTTTGCTTCTAATATAGTGCGTTCCTGGATTAGGGTAGAAGGCGGTTTTCCAAGTTGTTGTTTAATTTTTTTACTAAATCTATCGACACTTAAATGGGCTTGATCAGCATAATAAACGACGGTCTTTTGCTGACGGAATGCGCGCTCGAGCTCTCGTTGGAACTGATATGCTAGGGTATTATCCTGAAGTTCGAGTGGTAGAAAATCTTTCATGATCGATTTCTTCTCCTTGCTACAGAGTGCGAGAATGAGCTGAAGATAAGCTTTGATAATAGCGTCCGAATGTTGGTATATAGGTTTAATCTCGTTCTCTATCTTAAGAAAAATTTCTTCGATCTGATGGAATAGAGGGAGCGGGACAGTAACATAGGGCTGTACGTAGATGTTGTTGAATAATATCCCGTTGCAGGCGACTTCTTTTTTGTGGTATTCGATACAGTAGTAATCGCCATGGAAGCGGAGTCGTTGTGTCTGAACAGTAATATCTCCTGTAAACGATAGGTGCTGGTAGGGAGAGAGAAAGAGGATGGACTGCGGTGGAATCACGTAGGGTATGAAGTCTATCTGCACGATAGCCTCTTGATCGAAAAGGAGGATCTGATAAAGAGAGGACTGATACACAAAGGGTGCGGCTTTGGTATGGAGTGTGCCCACTGTTATACTCTTTTGTAAGTTATCTATATCTTGCATATGGGTGAGGGGTATCGGTTGAAAGTGGAAAAATAAGAATAATCTGTGAATAATGTGCCGTTCCGTAAATATGTGTGGATAGGGAGCTTGATTGTATTTTGAGAATAAATATATACTTTTGTTGCTCCATTTTAATTTTTTTGAATCTTTCAAAATAATAAAATGTCAGTTTGGTATGGATAGGATACTTTCGGATTTAGAGCTGGTCAATGGTCTCCGCAACGGAGATACATCGTCTTACACTGAGATTTATGAGCGATATAGTGGTCCATTATATTTGTTTGTGCTCAAAAGATGGGAAGATAGGGATGGTGCCAAGGATCTGGTACATGACTTCTTCCTGAAGCTGTGGGAAAAAAGGGAAGTACTCGAAATATCCAGTAATCTTACTGCATACTTATATACGGCGATTCGTCATGCGATGCTCAATCAGATCAGTCGTGAAAAGGTGAAGACGAGATATATTGATTCTTTTTTGTCCTTCTTAGATACTGTGGAACCCAAAGGGACAGATTATCTGATGCGTGAAAGGGAAATGCAAAAAATCATTGAGCGGGAGATAGATGGACTTCATCCAAGAATGCGCGAAGTGTTCGAGCTCAGCCGTAAGGAAAATCTATCCCGTAAGGAAATAGCGGAAACATTGGGCATCTCGGAAGAGACTGTAAAGAATCATATGCATAAGGCTTTAAAAACTCTAAAGCGGAATCTAGGTGTACTTTTCATCTATTTATTTTAAAAGAAATAAAAAAGTAAAGATTTCAATAACCCTTTGGTTCGGGTAAACTGTCCTTAGTATGATTGAACCAAAATATGAAGTTGGATAATAATAATCTAGAAGAATTACTACAGAAATACCAGAACGGAAGTATTAGCAAAGAAGAATTGCTATTGCTCGAGGAATGGTTAGTCCTAGGGCCTGTTCAAAAGCATGCCATTACGGAACTGGAGGTGCTTGATGATCTCCGTGAGATCCGTTCTCGATTGAGTGAAAAAGGACTGTTACAAGTGAGAAAACGTCGTTATGTCGGTCTCCAAAGCTTTTATAGAACAGTCGCTGCTGCAGCTGTTTTAGTCTGTGTCTTGGGTAGTCTGTATCTATGGCAGCGTGACAATAACACTGCTAATCCTGTGCAGGATGTTGCAAATATTACTGTTGTTCAGGAAGGGGAGGAAAAAGCAGTATTGGTTTTGGGTAACGGTGACCAAATCGTACTGGATGGCAATATGAATATAAAGGGGGGACAGGAAATTGGAAAAGGTATTAGAAAGACTGGAGAAGGGTGGGTGAGTTATTCTTCTATGGCAGAAACCTTTTTGGCAGAACAGGCTCCTACCTATCACACATTGATCGTTCCTAAGCGGAGCAAATATGGGGTGGTGTTAGAAGATGGAACGAAGGTTTGGCTTAATGCAGGCTCTTCCCTACGTTTCCCCGATCGATTCGTGGGAGGAAAACGAGAGGTCGAACTGGATGGTGAAGCTTATTTTGAGGTACAGTCCCGACAGTTGACCAGTATGCATGGGGGAGGCTACGAACCTTTTCTGGTAAAGACCAAATCACAGCAAATACAGGTATTGGGTACGCAATTTAATGTCTCTGCGTATAAAGAAGATGCGGATGTACTATCGACGCTAATAGAAGGAAAAGTCGAAGTTATGGCAACACTAACCGGAATCAAACAGCTTTTGAAACCAAACCAACAGAGTGCTGTCGGGCCTGACGGGAAGATAAAGATTAAGGAAGTGGATGCTTCCGAAATAAAGGCTTGGATGGATGGCTCGTTTGTCTTTGCCAATGAAAACCTAGAGACGATACTAAGACGGATATCCCGCTGGTATGATGTGGAGATAGAGGTGGCTCCGGAATTAGATACGAAGCGTATTCATTTGAATGGCTCAGTTGACAAATTTGCTAAGCTCAAAGACCTCTTGGATGTACTCGAAATGACGAGGGCTGTACGGTTTGAGATTAAAGGGTCACGCCTTTTGGTCAAGAAAGCGGGGTAATATAGATATGTAATCACAATAATAACTATACAATTATCAATCACTAAATTTTACTTTTTATGAAGAGACTTTACCTGGCCTTGTCGGTAGGGCTGGCTTGTTCTGTGGCGCACGCGCAGCAAGTCAAGCTGTCAAAAAGCGAAATCACCGTCAGTCAGTTTTTTAAGGATGTTAAGAAACAGACGGGAATGAATGTGCTCTGGCAGTCGGAGCAGATGAATGAAAATCAGCTACTACAGTTCAAAAACACAAGTGGAGATCTTGCTGTATTTTTGAAACAATTGGGGGCTTCGGCTAATCTGGGATACAGCATTAATAATAATACGATCGTTATCCATCCCCATGATGTTGTAAAAACAGAACCAAAACAAGAGCGGTACGCACTTGTGGGAATAGTAAGAGACAAAGACTCTGGTCTGCCATTGGATAAAGCATCGGTTACGATAGGAAAAGAGACCGTAACCAGCGATGAAAGGGGGCGCTTTCATTTTAAAAGTCTGAAGCATGGTATGTACGATTTACTGGCGAAACATATTGCAATGAAGCCCTATGTGAGATCGATTAGTTACACGGGAAACCCATTGGATATGTCGATCGATATGGAAGGGACAAATCAATATATCGATGAGGTGGTGATGACGGGATATCAGTCGGTAAAAAGAGAGAATATGTCGGGGGCAGCCGTGACATTAACAGAGAAGGATTTTGCGGAAAAAGGTTTTACATCGATGGATCAGGCTTTGAAAGGTACCGTTGCAGGGCTTTCAGCGATGAACATCTCCGGTAAGCCAGGGGCAGCAGCACAATTGCGCATCCGTGGATTGAACTCGCTAACAGGTGATATGAATCCTATTTGGATTGTGGATGGTATGCCGATGCAGGGGGATATGCCCAATTTAGGATTGGGAGGGGCCGATTTGCAGAATTCTATCGCCACTTCAGGTATTGGTAATATTCCTATCGATGATATCGAAAGTATTACGATCTTAAAAGATGCTGCTGCGACAGCGATATATGGTTCGCGCGCCGCCAATGGGGTGATTGTCGTTAAAACAAAAAGGGGAAGATCGGGCAGCAGTTATCTGAATGTGAGCTCATCTATCAGTATCGACGAAGCGCCGAAGAGTAAATTGCATATGATGACAGGGGCGCAAAAAGTAGATTTTGAGATCGGACTCTATAATGACTTTCCTCATCTCAAGAATGATGGAAGGGTATTCCGTTATCTAGACGCTATCGAAAGAGGGAAAATGACGTCCGCAGAAGGTTTGGCGCGTATCGAAGAGTTGCGTCAGATCAATACCAATTGGTATGATGAGGTATTTAGAACCGGATTTACACAGAATAATAGTGTAAGCCTATCGTCAGGTACTGATAAAACACAGTTCTATACCTCGCTGAATTATCTGACACAACAGGGGGTCTTAGAGAATAATGTCTACAAACGTTACGGAGCCTCAATCAAAATAACACATGACTTTAACAGTAAATTACGTGTCTTTTTTGATTTGATAAACGCGAATAAAAATGACCGCAATACAGCTTCTATAGTGGATCCTCTAAAGTATGCCACATTTGCCAATCCTTATGAACGTCCTTATAATGCCGATGGCAGTTATGCCTATGACTATTCGTATTTTCCTGATCTAAGTGTTATCAAGGAAGGGTATCGCTATGACTTCAATATATTGGAGGAGATGCGGAATAATACCTCACATAGTAAGTATAACAGCACGCAGGCCAATGTCAAACTGGAATACCGCATGCTTGATTACCTAACTTTCTACACACAGGGGACCTATGCGGTGAATAATAATGTAGGAGATCGTATGTATGCTGCAGGATCTTATACCTCTAAAGCAGAGGCATGGCTCAACTCGCTGTACCAAGAGAAGGAGATTGCTGATTATCTGAATAACGGATCACTACGGGAGAACTCCGCACGATCACTGGCTTATACCTGGCGTAATCAATTTGATTTTGCAAATACCTGGAATCAAAAGCACTTTGTAACGGCGGCATTGGGGCAAGAGATTTCGGATGATCGCAGTAACTCATTTTATTACTACTCACCTGAGTTTGACGAACAGTATGGTTTAGTGGGCTTTCCTGACCTCCAAGGCGCAGGTGCGGATAAATTACGCCTTATATCTTTATTCGGGCGTAGTGAACAGCAGAAAAGATCGGCTTCATTTTATGGAACGGCTACCTATACCTATGATAGGAAATATGTCCTGAGCGGTAGTTACAGAATGGATGGTGTCGATATCATCGGAACAGGCAATAGGTTTACACCCTTGTGGAATGCCAGTTTTAGGTACAATATGTCTCGAGAAGATTTTATGAAACGGTTCGATTTTATCAGTTCGCTTTCTTTTAGAGGTTCTTACGGTTTTACGGGAAGTATAGACCGCAATGCCTATCCGTTTATTATCTTAAAGAATAATAGTACATCGTATCGTTACGAAGGGGAGAAGGTGCCTAATTCTATCACTCCCGCTAATCCCACGATAAAATGGCAACGTAAGCAGGACCGTAGTCTGGGAATGGAATTTGCCTTGTTTGATCACCGTATCAACGGAGAGGTCAACTATTATAATAATGTGACCTCGGATCTGTTGGATAATATGAAAGTAGCTATTTCTTCAGGTAGGGATTATGTACGCGCTAATGTGGCCAGTCTACGAAATAGTGGTTGGGAATTCTCTATAAACAGTGTTAATATTGATCAGGGGAGATTCAGATGGTCAACAAATTTCAATCTGGCTATTAACAAAAATAAGATTATTGATACGTATAATAAGTCAATCACAGACCTGCCTATCATGTCAAATAATGATTCTCAGAAAACATTCTTGCAGGGATATAGTGCTGGCTCTTGGTATGGTTATGAATTCGCAGGGGTAGATCCTGCAACAGGTAACGCATTGGCCTATATCAGTGCGAGAGATGCGAATGGACAACCTGTAGGACATCCGGATGGGAAAGGAAATTATTACATTGACATGGACACCGAGTTTACGAATAGTGCGCTTCAATATCTGGGTCTGTCGTATCCTCCGACGAGTGGCGGATTCGGAACTTCCTTTTCCTATGGTCGATTGAGTTTGTCTACGCACTTCACTTTTATGAGTGGGCATCTTATACGTTCCTTTGCATCTAACATGGGGACACCATTTGGTGCGGCGCGTTATAATCTTCCTGCTGATGAGCAATTCCGTTGGAGACAGGTGGGGGATGTGACTCACGTGCCTTCGTACAACCTAAGGTCAAGGTCGGCCATTAGCAGTTATCTGTTTTCTTCGAAGCTGGAAAAAGGAGCCTATCTAAAAATGAATAATGTCTCGTTGAGCTATGCGCTAGATCCGAAACTGGCCTCGCGCATGGGGATGCGTAGTCTTAAGTTTGTAGGCAATATCCAAAATTTATTTACGGCAACGAAGTACCGTGGTATCGATCCGGAGACGATGGGTGCATTTGGTTATCCAAGTGCTAAGCAATTTAACCTTAATATAAATGTTGGTTTTTAAATAGTTGAGAACAATGAAGATTATATATATACTCGTCGCGGCCGTGTTGACACTTTTTGCCTCCTGCGACAAATATTTAGAATTACAGCCCAAAGATACACTCGTAGTGAATGGTATGCCAGAGGTTAAAATGATGATGTCATCTTACCTCAGCTCGATGACGGTGAAAGAGAATTTTCAGATAAGCTACAATGGTAGGAAGATTTCCTGGCCCTATAATCGGGATTTAATGGCTGGTTTCTTATTTTATTCGGATGATGCAGATATGATGACGGTATTGAGCAATAGCTATTCGAAGAAGTATGAACCTGAGTATTTTGAGAATAAAGATTGGAAGGGATTTAGTACTGCAAATAGGGCTTGGTATCAACTTTATTCACATATCGGTTATCTGACCTCGGTTATTACAGAAGCAGAGCGTTTTAAAGGTGAAGCGGAATATGCCACAGTAATCGGAGAGGCATTGGTGCTGCGCGCTTATTTTGCGTTAAAGTTACAGCAGTATTTTGCACCCTTAGATCAAGAAAATCTAGGTATTCCGCTGAATCTTGATCTTAATGAGTTTAGAGGTATTCCACGGCGTAATCAGAAAGACGTGTATCGGATTATTATTGGCGATCTGCACAAGGCTTTGACTTTGGGAGGTTACAAATCCAATTGGAATGTTTTTCATAATCCTAATATTATACATCATATCCTAGCTCAGGTGCATATGTACAAATCTGCGACTATTGCAAAGGAGGAGTCGGATTGGCAAGAAGTAGAAAAGTATAGCAATGAAATCACTTTAAGATATCCCTTGGAAGCTACTGTCGCGGAGATTAATGCTACGATGAAGCCCGCTACCATTGGTTATTTTAAAGAGAATCCATTCAATTTTTTGACTATTGCTTGGTCGATTCCTCCAAGGAATAATACGTCATCTCTCTGGGGCGTAGGATCTACACGAATGATGCCGAGTCCTGAATTGTTGAGTTTATATGCTCCAAGTGATATCCGTAAAGAAGCTTTTTTCGATGCCAAAAATAACTTCAATAAGTATGTGTTTAAAATATTGTCTGTAGAGGATTATCAAGTGCTGTTTCGGGTTGCTGATGTACACTTGATGCAGATCGAGGCGGAGTGGATGAATGGAAAAAAAGCGGAAGCAAAGCAAAGGTTAGTTGCTTTTATCAAAAATAGATCATCTGTTGATGCAGCAATCAATGATCAGGATTTTTTGGAGATTTTACGTAAAGAACGTCGTAAAGAGTTGGTCGCTGAGATAGATATGCGGTGGATTGACATGAAAAGGAATCGGATGTCAATAAAAAGAGATGCAGCAGGGGATAAGGGAATTGGTAGGGAGACGTATATGTTGGAAGCAAATGATTATCGCTATACGATGCCAATACCAGAGGCCTCTGAGTTGAATTATAATAAGATCGAACAAAATCCAGGGTGGTAATACATTTAGATATCATGAAACAGAGTTTTAAAAATATAGTATACTTAATAGGGGTGGTCTCTTTGTTTGCGCAATCGTGTAAGCCTGATGAATTTGCAACATTTGAGAATCCTATACAGGATGAGGAAATAAAAATTATAGAATTGGTGTCCGACCATAAGACTGTCCTTGCTGATGGTACGGCTGAAATGGAGTTTCGCTATTTGGCTTATGGGATTAAGGAGGTTTTGAAGTTAAAAAAGGAGACGATTGGAAAAGAAATAGTGTATTCGGAGGAAAGCGTGTTGGATACTTTTTTGATCCCCAAGGATCGGATATCACCGGATTTTGTGAAAGTATATTTTGCAGACGGTAGATTGTTAGCGAACAATCGGTATAAACCAGAAGCAGGAGAGGCGGTGACACAACAGTTTTATGCAAAAGGGGGGGCGATAACTTCGGATAAACTGACCATAACAATACGTAAAGACGAAGTCTCTGCAGGTTGGGAGGAACTGGAGATTCCATTGATGTTCCATCTGATGATCCCTCCAGCGACCGTACGTCCTACCTATGAGGCATCCTCAACTATATTACAAGAGAAAGTGGATTACCTCAATCGGGTATATAATAAAATAGCATCTAAGGATCCTAACGGTGGCCACGCAAAAATCAAGTTTGTATTGGCCAAATATGACCCTAAAGGGAATCTCTTACAGGAGCGTGGATTACGCCGGGTCAATGTGGCAGAAAATATGAACTTAGCAGGATATAAGACAGCGATTGCTAAAGAGCTTTGGAACCCAGCACAATATCTAAACATCTATCTCTGTAAGTTTGCAGACAATTGGTCCCAAACCGGTAGCTCTTCTTACATAGCGCCTATGCCTACCATGATATTGAAAGGGCAGAAAGCTATACCTGGAATACCTGCGAGAGAGGTGCCTGCATGGGACGAAAAAGAAATAAAGGATGTAACGGATGTGAGTATCATATTCAGTGTGAGTGAGTTTTTTAACCCCTCGCAATGGGATAGCAACAATGCAAACAATTCATTTGATTTGTCCACAGTGATAGGCTATCATTTAGGACTGTTTCAAATGGAAGCCAAACTTAAATATAATTCGAGCACAGGAAAGAGTGAATATGAGCTTTTTGACGGAGATACCGATTATTGCCCGGATACGGATGTATATACAGGTATGGAATTTGGTATTTACAAGAGAGAATATTTTGAAGAGCGCATGTTTACCACATTTAATGTTATGGCTGGGTCGAGCCGTAAAAATTCGATAACGCTGGATCAGGCTGCTAGAATAAGAGAAGTGTTGGAAAAATGCCCGTCACGTTGGTATTATAAGTCGAAGTGGGCAGTAACAGGTAAAAAGTAAATCGATGAAAAAGAATAATGTAAAGAAAGCTGTGGGATTGGGCTGTTCTTTTTTTCTTGGACTGTCTGCGGTTATGGCGCAGTCGGGGTACACGATAAAGGGACAACTGAAGAAAGGTACGGCGTATGAGAAGGTTTATAAAGTATATAAGCAGGGAGGGCAGGAACAGCTCGATTCGTCCTTAGTTAAGCATAGAAAATTTAGTTTTAAAGGGAGTGTGGATGAACCTACATTGGTCACACTTTATTTGGTACGGAAGGGTCAGTCCTATGCCCCACGTATGCAAGAGGCTAAACGAACTGCTTTTTATGTGGATGGCGGAACAACACGCATCACGAATGGGCTGTCCTTGGAAGATTTTATCGTAGAGGGGACGGCTATTCAGCAAGAATACCTGAAATACCGTGCGAGTACAGCGGATCTCGATCGGCAAATTGATAGTCTCAATCGAGCTTATTCACAGGTGAGTAAGAGTGAAGGGCGAAATGGAGAAGATCTTATCCGTATCCGTAAAGCAGGGATGGATGCCTCTTATCAGCGTATAGATCAGTTAGCTCGTTTTGTTGCCGAGAATAATGGTTCCTATTTCAGTCTGATAGCGCTACAGGAACTGGTGAAAGCGAATAGAGATAGTGAAGAGCTTCTGCAGCTCCTTTCTCGTCTAGAGGCTAAAATAGGAGAGTCTACAAAGGGAGAGCAGGTTGCAAAGCAGATTCAGGTATTGCATGCCACCCGCATAGGAGCACAGGCTCCCGATTTTACGCAGAATGACGTCAATGATAAGCCAGTAAGTTTGTCGGACTTTCGTGGTCAATATGTTCTTCTGGATTTTTGGGCATCGTGGTGCGGTCCATGTAGAGGAGAGAATCCACATGTGGTGGCCGCTTATGAGAAGTTTAAGAACAAGAACTTTACGGTGCTCGGGGTCTCTTTGGATCAAAACGGAAAAAAGGAAAATTGGTTGAAAGCCATAGAGGAAGATAAACTCACTTGGACCAATGTGAGCGATTTGAAGTTTTGGAAAAATGAAGCAGCACTACTATATGGTGTGCGTGCAGTTCCTCAGAATTTTCTTATAGGTCCGGATGGTAAGATATTGGGTAAAAATCTACGGGGAAAGGAATTGTCTACGAAGTTGGAGCAATTACTAAACTAATACATTAATCTTTTGAAGCTAAGAAAGCCATTATAGGAGTATTCGTGCTCTTATAATGGCTTTTTGATTTTTCTTTTCCTTAGTTTAAATACGGAACGAAGATAGAAAGAACATCTTCTCGATACACAGCAAGTGCTTCTTCGCCACGTAGCTGATCGGTGAGTTCGTTGGCGGATATCCAAAAGTCGGAAATCAAGAAGAGCTGGCGTACAAGTCTATTTTGTAGGGTACTAGAAATATCTGTGCGGAATACGCCGTTGTGCGCTAGATTGTTAAAGAGGTGTGAAAACTCCTTCTCGCGTTTAGAAATCAACTGTTGATAGGCCTCGCGTATACTGGGAATCCAGCTGGCTAATTCCACAAAATTTATAAATATAAACCGATAAGTCTCGATTAAATGAAATGATGAATCGATATACTGATGCAGTTCTTCAATAGTTTGTATGCTGTGCTGTGCAATATCTTGTACAATCTGATCGTAGGATGCAGTAAGCTGCCCGAAAAGAGCCTGTATAATATCTTCGGTATGCTTAAAATGGTAATGAAGATTACCCGGACTGATTCCCATTGCAGTAGCGATATGACGGGTTGTTACGCTCCGTATACCTTCCTGATTATAGAGGGCTAGAGCAGCTTGTAAGATTCTATCTTTGGTATTCATTATTCAAATTTAGAACAATTGTTCTAAAATCAAAAACTTTAAGTACATTTGTAGAAAATAAGCAAAAAGCTATGAGTGGTAAAAAAGAAGGCTGGATTAAGTCAACTTACCAGGAGATTAAACAAACAATAATGGATATCAAACCCGATGACTCACCGACAAAGAAGTTTGGTAAGCGTTTGGGATTTGTAATGTTTATGACATTAATGGTATGCGGAGCTATCGCTATGTTAATAGCCATCTCTTTTGCTCATTAGTGCGGGAGCTGGCCGACCCGCTTTATATTTTATATTGGGGTTGTTGGTTTTTGGTCCGGTTCTCGAGACAGGCAGGAACTCCGATTCCTTTTGTAAATAGCTGGTTGACCGATTTTGTTTTTGTGCCTGTAGTTGTACATTTTGCTTTGGTCTTGGGTTGCACGCTTTTCAATCATGGTAAACCTTTCGCTTTTCCTTTATTGCATATACTTTGTTATTCCTTGTTGACAGCTGTTGTTTTTGAAGGTGTAATGCCTCATCTCACGGATTATAATACGGCAGATTGGGGCGATGTACTGGCTTATTTTGCAGGTGGACTTTTTTATTATGTTGTACACCAGCCCTGGTTTGTACGCCGGAATCTTTAAAAGCTAGCAAGAATTTTATAGCTTCGCATATACTATAGCTATAAAACGTGAATAGAGTACTCATAATTGACGATGAAGATAAGCTGAGACAGCTGATGGCCAAAATCATTGGTCTGGAAGGTTTTGAAGTTTTTCAGGCCGATGATATCAAATCGGGATTAAAACGGTTGGACTTGACTGATATCGATGTCGTAATCTGCGATGTAAAGCTACCTGATGGAAGCGGTGTCGATACCGTAAAACTCATAAAAGATAAGCATCCCTATGTAGAAGTTATACTATTGACCGCTTATGGTAATATACCGGATGGTGTACAGGCTATAAAGAACGGTGCGTTTGACTATATCACTAAAGGTGATGATAATAATAAAATAATTCCACTTCTATACAAAGCTTATGATAAGGCTTCTCTAGCTAAGAAGGTCAATCAACTGGAAAATCGGTTAGTGAAAAAGTATGCCTTTGAAAAAATCGTTGGTAAATCAAAAGTATTACAACGGACTATTGAATTGGCTAAAAAAGTTGCGAGAACAGACACGACGGTGTTGTTGACTGGAGAGACGGGTACGGGAAAAGAGGTTTTTGCGCAATCTATACATCAGGAAAGTAACCGTTCGAAAGCGAGTTTTGTAGCGATCAATTGTTCTGCCTTCAGTAGGGAACTATTGGAGAACGAACTCTTTGGACATCGGGCAGGTGCTTTTACGGGAGCAAATAAAGATCAGAAGGGCTTATTTGAGGAGGCACATAAAGGCACTATATTCCTGGACGAGGTAGGAGAAATGGCGCTCGAATTACAGGCCAAAATACTCCGTGTGCTGGAGACAGGTGAATTTCTTAAAGTTGGAGATTCTAAGCCTACTAAAGTAGATGTCCGTATTATTGCGGCGACGAATAGGAATCTCGAAGAAGAAATAGCGAAGGAAACTTTTCGTAGTGATCTTTTTTATCGGCTGTCTGTCTTTGCTATTCATCTGCCAGCGTTGAGGGAGCGAAAGGAAGATATCAAAGACTTAGCACTTCACTATACGCAGGATTTTTCATTAAAAGCTGGGAAGAAGCCACTGTACATAACGGATGAATACCTTTCCGCATTACAGCATAGCGAGTGGAAAGGTAATATCAGGGAGTTGAAGAATGTAATCGAACGTAGTGTTATTTTGTCTGATGGGCATACCCTGGAAGTGGGAACATTACCTTCGGACATGCAAGGTGAAGGAATAAAGGTAACGACGACATCTGCTATGTCGCTGTCCGAAATGGAACGCGTACATATACACAAAGTATTACAACATACCGGTGGTAATAAAGCAGAAGCAGCACGTTTGCTGGAAATCGGTGCAGCAACGCTGTACCGAAAAATAGAAGAGTACAAACTATAGTACCGATCAAGAACAAATTGACTCATTTTGAGAAAGAGCCTATCATTTTGATAGGCTTTTTTTGTGCCTTTATTATTTCTAGATATTGTTTTTTGTTGTATTACAGTTGTTTGTGTGTTTTTGTTCGTCCTTGGAATGAGCTTTGGCATTAGGCTATAAAAACAAATAGAAAATATGATGTCAATTATTTTATTAGTACTGGGACTTATCTGTTTTGCACTGCTATTTAAATCAGTCTCTTTTTTTGATAAAATCTAATAACAGAAACTAGAAATGGAAACCAAAATCAAAAACACTTTGCAACAGTGGATTCCAGGAATCCAGGGGTGCATAGAGACCGTATCTGATTATGAGTTACTGCATCAATTGGCCAGTTCTTGTATCCATAGAATTCATCTGGGGACGGAGGAAGATCTTATTTGGGTGGAAGATATCGCTAAAGTGGTTAATGTCTTGTATCAGAGTGGTAATAGGTATACTAAAAATGCGATTGAAAACGAGTTTTTATGTGAGCTGGTACAAGAAGAATGTCCTGCAAGTCTTAAGCTGCATATGAACCTACTTCCCAAAGAGCTTAGAAAGGAATATTTGAAAGTCATTTTAGAAAACTAATGGCAATGAAAAAGATCGACGAAGAAAATATCGCACATTATTTGGCCGGTGATTGTAAAGAAATAGAAGAAGAGATACAGCAGTTGTTACGTAAACGGAATCTCGCAGGTGTGTTGCAGGCTGTAGTTAACTTTTTAAGAAACCTATTGCATCATAATAGGCTTCCAGAGGTATTAGCCCACCTTCAATTTTTGGCCCGTTTACACCGTAGCGGAAATCGGTACATACGCTACCTGATTGAGAATCTAGTCGTTCGCTCCTTTGAAGGATTAAAAAGACAGTGTCAGCAAGGACAATGGGAGTCTCTCTATGCAGGTATTCCTGTACAGTTGCAGCATATTTATCAACGGCAGACTGCCGAGAACTTAATTCAAAAATTAAAACGATGATCATCCTATTTATTGCAGCGATTGCAGTGTTTGCTTATATCGCCTACGTATTACTCAATCCCGAAAAATTTTAACGATTTAAATACTGATTTATATATGAACACCGAAATTTTAAGTGTCGTCATTCTATTTCTGCTAACAGTCATTCTTGCAATTCCCTTGGGAAAGTATATTGCTAGCGTATATAGTGGCGAAAGAACCTTGTTGGATAAGGTATTGGGGCCGTTGGAAAAGCTCTTTTTTAAGTTCAGTGGCATTGATTCCTCCAAAGAGATGGGATGGAAGCAACAAATGATCGCTATGCTGACCATTAATATGGTTTGGTTTATCATAGGGATGCTCTTGCTGATGACGCAAGGCTTTTTACCGCTCAATCCGGATGGTAATCCGAGTATGTCTGCGGATTTAGCTTTTAATACGACTATATCTTTTGTGGTTAATTGTAATCTACAACACTATTCTGGAGAGACTGGAGTGAGTTATCTCGCACAGTTGTGGTTGATGTTTTTGCAATTTGTCAGTGCAGCAACTGGATTGGCGTCGGCAGTGATTGTATTCAGGGCTTTTCGCGAGAAGACTGTAACGGCATTGGGTAATTTTTACAACTATTTTGTGTTGTCCTGTACACGCATACTATTGCCGACATCACTTCTGGTAGCGGTGGTGCTTATTTTTCAAGGTACACCGATGACTTTTGAAGGAAAGGATACGATACGGACATTGGAAGGGCAGACCGTTGAGGTTTCCCGTGGACCCGTAGCTGGATTTGTCGCGATAAAACACGTTGGGACCAATGGTGGAGGTTTCTTTGGCACAAATGGGGCACACCCGTTTGAAAATCCGACATACCTAACCAATATGCTGGAGATGATGGCACAGATGATTATTCCGCTGGCTATGTTGTTTGCCTTTGGATATTTTACCAAGAGAGTACGCTTCTCATGGATGATGTTTTCGGTGATGACCTTTGGTTTTCTGATGCTGGTCATTCCTAATATATATATGGAGATGAAGGGAAATCCAGCGATATCAGAAATGGGAGTCAATACTGATCTAGGGGCTACGGAAGGAAAAGAAATACGTATTGGAGCAGCAGCGTCAGGTTTTTGGAGCATAGCTACTACGGTGATTTCCACTGGATCGGTCAATAGTATGCATGATAGTACCATGCCTTTGTCCGGTATGAATGAGCTGTTGGCGATGATGATTAATAGTTTTTATGGCGGCGTAGGTGTTGGTATTTTAAACTTCTTCATTTTCGTCATATTGGCGGTATTTATCAGTGGTTTGATGGTGGGGCGTACGCCGGAGCTTTTTGGTAAAAAAGTAGAGGCCCGTGAAATGAAGATTGCGATGGTCATAGCGTTGATACACCCTTTCCTTATCCTGGTCGGCACGTCTTTATCTGCAGCGTTTCCAGCGTTGACCGCAGATACATTGAATAATACCGGATTCCATGGTTTTAGCGAGATGCTGTATGAATATACTTCTGCCTCGGCTAATAATGGGAGTGGTTTTGAAGGTTTAGGAGATAATACGCTGTGGTGGAATATCAGTACAGGAATTGTTCTGATCCTGAGCCGGTTCTTACCTATTATTGGACCTGTGGCTATTGCCGGATTGATGGCCGAAAAGAAATTTATCCCCGAAGGAGAAGGGACTTTAAAAACCGATACAGCCACATTTGGTGTGATGATTTTTACAGTTATCATGATTGTTGCAGCATTGGCGTTCTTCCCTGCTTTGACTTTAGGACCGCTTGCTGAATACTTTTCAATGCGTTAATTATAAATACTATTCTCATGGAAACTAATAAATCCTTGTTTCAAGGAACTATGATAAAAGATGCGGTTAAGCAATCTTTCATAAAGCTAAGCCCTGCGCATATGTACCGTAATCCTATTATGTTTACGGTCGAAGTGGGGACACTTATTATGTTGTTGGTCTGTATCTGGATTGCTTTTGGCAAACAGGGGCAAGGCAGTCTGGTATATAACTTTGTCGTATTTGTCGTACTGTTGCTGACCTTGCTGTTTGCAAATTTTGCAGAAGCAATAGCGGAGGCACGAGGTAAGGCTCAGGCGGATAGTTTGCGGAAGACGCGTGAAGATACACCAGCAAAGTTAGCTGATGGGAGCGAGGTTTCGTCTTCGACATTACGTAGAGGAGATCTGTTCTACTGCGTGGCGGGTGATGTGATTCCATCCGATGGAGAGATTGTCGAAGGGCTGGCTACCATTGACGAAAGTGCTATTACTGGGGAGTCGGCTCCTGTAATCCGGGAGGCCGGTGGAGATAAAAGCTCCGTGACGGGAGGTACCAAGGTGTTATCGGACCGTATCGTAGTGCGGGTAACAGCTCAGCCTGGGGAGAGCTTTCTGGATAAAATGATTGCCTTGGTAGAAGGTGCGAGTCGTCAAAAGACACCGAATGAAATAGCGTTGACTATTCTGTTAGCTGGATTTACGCTTGTGTTTATTTTGGTGACAGTTACATTAAAACCTTTTGCAGACTATGCGAATGTACCTATTACTATTGCATCGTTTATTGCGCTTTTTGTGTGTCTAATTCCTACTACGATTGGAGGATTACTGTCAGCGATCGGTATTGCCGGAATGGATCGGGCATTGAAAGCTAATGTAATTACGAAGAGTGGTAGGGCGGTAGAGACCGCAGGTGATATCGATGTGTTATTATTGGATAAAACAGGGACAATAACTATCGGCAATAGGAAAGCAACTCATTTTTATCCTGTCGACGGCGGCAGTAGTGCTGCTTTGATAGAAGCAGCCTTGTTGAGTTCAGTAAATGATGAAACTCCGGAAGGAAAATCCATCGTGGAATTGGCTGCGGCTACGGAACATGCCAAGATCTTGACGGATAAGGAGCGTGTTGCCTATCTGAAAGGTGATGTGCCTGTGTTTGAATATCGCTTGTCCCAACTGAATTTTATTCAATTTACAGCAGAAACCCGCAGCTCGGGGGTGGATGTCGACAGCAGAAAAATACGTAAAGGTGCAACAGACGCAATGCGGGCTCAGGTGGAAGCCGCTGGTCATGTATTTCCTTTGGATGTGCTGGAGCGTGTAAAAACAATTGCGGAAAATGGTGGAACTCCACTGGTAGTTACGGAAAATAGTACTCCCCTCGGCGTGATCGAGTTACAGGATATTATTAAGACGGGGATACAAGAACGATTTGAGCGGCTGCGTAAAATGGGCATCAAGACGGTGATGGTCACAGGGGATAACCCGCTGACAGCCCGGTATATCGCTGAAAAGGCCGGTGTAGATGATTTTATAGCGGAGGCGAAGCCTGAGGATAAGATGAACTATATAAAAAATGAACAGATGGCGGGTCGATTGGTCGCGATGATGGGGGATGGTACAAACGATGCTCCAGCGCTGGCACAGGCTGATGTGGGGGTAGCGATGAACAGTGGTACTCAAGCTGCCAAAGAAGCTGGTAATATGGTTGATCTGGATAACGACCCGACCAAACTTATCGAGGTCGTAGAGATTGGAAAACAGTTGTTGATGACTCGAGGTACCCTGACTACGTTTAGTATTGCTAATGATGTGGCTAAATATTTTGCTATTATCCCCGCTTTGTTTGTTGCAGCGATTCCTGCTTTGCAGGGACTCAATATTATGCGTCTGCATAGTCCAGAGAGTGCTATACTCGCAGCTGTTATTTTTAATGCGTTAGTGATTCCTATTCTGATTCCATTGGCTTTAAAAGGAGTCGCCTATAAGCCTATCGGAGCGAGTGCATTGTTGCGGAGAAATCTATTGATATATGGACTTGGAGGAGTATTGGTTCCTTTTATTGGGATTAAGCTTATTGATATAGTTCTTTCGCTATTCTTTTAACTTTTACGGTGTAAAGATTTAAACAAATAATACATATATGAGATACTCATGTTTAGCAAAGCACGAACCCCATGGGTATTCTATTCCGATAGATCGGAACAAGTTAATGACAGATAAAAGACAGATATATACACATATGAAAACAAATATATTACCCGCTATAAAACTGACGCTCGCTCTGCTCGTCTTGTTTGTTGTAGCCTATCCAGTATTACTATGGGGGATAGGTCAATTGTCTAATGGTAAAGGAAAAGGAGTTGTCGTTGTGCAGGATGGAAAAACCTATTATAAAAATATCGGACAGTCTTTCAAGGAGGCGAAGTATTTCTGGTCTAGACCCTCGGCTGTAGATTACAATGCAGCTGGATCAGGAGCTAGCAATAAAGGTCCCAATGAAGAAGCATATCTTGCTACCGTAGAGCAACGGATTGCTGATTTTTTACAACAGAATCCTGGTGTGAGCGTTTCAGATATCCCTGTAGATTTAGTCACTGCCAGTGGTAGCGGTCTCGATCCTCATATTTCTGTAGCAGCAGCGCGTGTACAGGTAGCGAGAATAGCGCAACAGCGCAATTTGAAGGAGACGCAGCTCATGACACTCATTGGTGATCATGTCGAGCAGCCTCTTTTAGGCTTATTAGGACCAGAAAAAGTAAACGTACTGATGCTTAATTTGGCTTTAGATAGTTTGGATAGCTCATTTTAAGGAATATAGAAGATGAAGAGTATTGCTGTTTTGATGGGAACAATGTTTTGCTGTAGCCTGTCTATGGCTCAGGATAATAGGGAGATACGGATCGGAGGGTATGCTGAAATCTATTATCAGCATGATTTTGATGCTGCTAAATCGAATCAAAGGCCTAACTTTATATATAGCCATAATAGGAATAATGAGGTGAGTTTAAATCTGGGAATGGTGAAGGTATCTTATAGGTCGGAAGGTGTGCGGGCTGATTTAGCGCTCGGAGTGGGGTCTTATATGAATGCCAATTATGCGGCAGAACCGGATGTGCTGAAAAATATCTATGAAGGTCATATTGGTGTTCGCCTTTCCAAAGCACACGAACTGTGGCTAGATGTAGGGGTGCTCCCCTCTCATATCGGAGCCGAAAGTGCGGAAGGGGTGAATTGTCCAACATTGACGAGGAGTATAATGGCTGAAAATTCTCCTTATTTTGAAACGGGAGCTAAGCTGTCTTATCAAACACGGAATGAAAAATGGCAGATGGCATTATTGGCACTCAATGGCTGGCAACGGATACAGCGAATAGATGGAAATACAACACCTGCATTTGGGCATCAATTGACCTATCTACCATCCGATCGTTTGATACTGAATAGCAGTTCTTTTGTCGGCAATGACCAACCGGACAGTACCCGACAGATACGTTATTTTCATAATCTGTATGGGCAATATCAATGGAGTGAAAAAATTAATTTTACGGCAGGCTTCGATGTGGGTACACAGCAGAAAAGCAAAGGGAGCAATAGGTATTATCAATGGTATACAGCAGCTTTGATTGTGCAGTATAAATTCCATGACAAAATGGCGATGGCTGGGCGGACGGAGTATTATAAAGACCGTCATGGAGTAATCCTTTCGACAGAGGATCCTAAAGGCATGGAGTCTTTTGGGGCATCGGTCAATGTGGATTATCAAATATTGCCCAATCTGGTCTGGAGGACAGAGGTTAAAGATCTGGTGCTGCGGGGCAGGCAGCACTGGAGTGCGCTGAGTGCCTTGGCTGTCAGGTTTTAATGCATTCTTTTAATCTTGTAGCGATATGGAAGAAAATAAACGGGCTGAACATTTTTTAGAGCTGATTAAAAAATCGAGAAGAGGCAAATTTAAACTCTATATAGGAATGAGTGCTGGTGTAGGCAAAACCTATAGAATGCTACAGGAAGCTCATGGTCTGCTGAAGAATGGGATCGATATCAAAATCGGATATATAGAAACGCACTTTCGTAAAGAGACTCATGCGCTTCTGGAGGAACTGCCTGTCATCCCACGTAAGCGTATGTTTTACAAAGGCAAGGAGTTGGAAGAAATGGATCTGCAAGCGATCTTGTCGGTACGCCCTGAGGTGGTGATCGTTGATGAACTGGCGCATACTAATATGGAGGGAAGCGCCAATGAAAAGAGATGGCAGGATGTAATGGACATCCTTACTGCAGGAATCAATGTGATCAGTGCGGTGAATATTCAGCATATCGAGAGTCTTAATGATGAAGTGCGTGCTATTACAGGTGTAGAAGTCAGAGAGCGCATACCGGATAGTGTCGTAGCTTTGGCCGATGAAGTGGTTAATATCGACCTTACTGCGGAGGAGTTAATTGATCGGCTGAAAGCAGGAAAAATCTATGATCAAAATAAGGTAAATACGGCCTTAATCAATTTTTTTAAAAGTGGTCATATCCTGCAGTTGCGGGAGCTGGCGCTCAAAGAGGTCGCTTCACAGGTACAACGTAAAGTCGAAACGGAAGTCGCTCCGTTGCGTACGTTAAGAAAAGAACGTCTTCTGGCCTGTATCAGTTCGAACGAAAAAATAGCTCGGACCATCATCCGTAAAACGGCGCGATTGGCAAATTATTATAATGCGGTATGGTATGTGCTATATGTACAGACTGCAAAAGAAGGGGTGGACAAGATAGCGCTGGATAAGCAGCGCTATCTTATCAATAATTTTAAGTTGGCGACGGAACTGGGGGCGGAAATCATAAAAATAAAAAGTAACGGTATCACACAGGCTATTCTTTCTCAATGCGAAGAGAGGAAGATAACGACGGTATGTATCGGAAAACCTCGTATAAGTCTGTTCCGGATTATTCTGGCGACAGATACGTTCAATACCTTATTAAACAAACTGTCTAAAGAGCATATAGATTTGGTGGTGTTGAGCTAGAGAGGGGCGTAGATTGAATAACGAATGGTATGAAGATGAACATAAAAGCAAAAATTACCTTTGGGGTAGGGTTGTTGTTCTTCCTTATTGTATTGCTTGCTGCGGTTAGCGGTTGGTATGTCAATCAGTTGAAAAGAGATACGAACAATATATTGGTGGCTAATTATAATACCCTGCTGTATGCCAATAACATGTTGGCTGTGCTGGATGAGCTGGACACAGATCCGGTCGCCGTGAGCCTTTTTAAAGAAAATCTGGATAAGCAGCTGCTTAATATGACGGAGGTGGGAGAGAAAGAAGCGACCCAATTAATTTTGGAACACCTACAGGCGTTGGAGAAAAAACCGGATGACATTCTGTTGGTTGCGGCTATTCGTACTGATATTACCGGTTTAATGCGTCTTAATATGGAAGCTATACAACGGAAAAGTGATGTAGCGGGTGATACTGCCCATCACGCTATCGTTATTATATCCATTACAGGAGGACTGTGTTTTCTGATTGCTTTTGTTTTATTGGTCAATCTTCCTTCTTCTATCGCTAACCCGATTACGGAGCTCTCTGAAAGTATCAAGGAGATAGCTAATCAAAACTATAAGAAACGTGTATTCTTTTCAGGACATCGTGAGTTTGGTGAGCTGGCTGATTCCTTTAATACGATGGCTGAGAAACTGGAAGAGTATGCCGACAGTAAGCTGGATAAGTTACTGAAAAGTAAGAAGCGTATAGAAACGCTGATCGAACGCATGCATGATCCGGTTATCGGGACAGACGAACAAGAATACGTTTTGTTCGCGAATGAGCAGGCCTGTAAAGTAACAGGTATGAAAAAGGAGGAGCTGCTCGGAGCATCGATCCGGGATCTGGCATTGCATAATGATTTATTGCGTGATGTCTATCGTGATTGGAACAAAGAGCAAGAGCGCTCGGGGAATAATAAAGTGCTAAAGATATATGCGGATAGTAAGGAAAGCTACTTTGAGCAAGAGTTGGTCGATATAGGTATTGTTCCAACGGGAGAAAGTCAGGAACAGTTTATAGGGCGGGTGATTCTGTTGAAGAATGTTACGGCCTTTAAAGAGATGGATCTGGCGAAGACTAATTTTATCGGAACAGTATCCCATGAATTTAAAACTCCGATTGCTTCTATAAAATTAGGGGTCCAATTATTGGAGAATAGACAGGTCGGTGAATTGAATGACGAACAGACAAACCTGGTGTCGGGTATTAAGGACGATTTACAGCGTTTATTGGATATCACGGGTGAGCTGTTGAATATGGCGCAGGTCGAAAGTGGCGCTATACAGATGAATGTTGCTTTGGCTGAGGTTAGGCCTATTGTCGAATATGCGGTTGAAGCCAATCGGGTAGTGATGGAGCAACGACATATAAAGATGGATGTGGCCATTGATCCGGTAGTTACCACAGTGAGGGCAGACTCAGAGAAAACGGCTTGGGTGTTGACAAATTTGTTGTCCAACGCGTTGCGCTATTCGCACGATGAGTCGATTGTCTATATTCATGTCTATAGCAAAGAGGGAAAAGTCTGGTTTTCGGTAAGGGACACCGGACAGGGGATACTACCAGAGTATATGGATAAAATTTTTCACCGCTATTTCAGAGTACCCGGCTCTAAAAAAGAAGGAACTGGATTGGGGCTGAGTATAAGCAAAGAGTTTATCGAAGCACAAGGCGGAGAGATTATTGTGGCGAGTGAGTATGGGGTAGGGAGTGTATTCTCTTTTTGTCTTAAGATGAGTTGATCATTTATTGTTTCATTTGATTTGAACCTCAGCCTAAAATCTGAGGTTTTTTTGTTGATCAGTTTTTTTTTAAAAATTGTTGTAACAACTATTGTTTTTGATATACATCATGTTTTGTAGCTGAAAGTTTACAAAAATATATTACAATATTCTCCTGAGTTAATATTGTAACATTGGTCACTAAAAAAAGTGATATATATCACTTTTTTTAGTGACCAATGTTAACTGTTCAGTGAAAGTATTTAATGACTTTAGTTTTTTTTAGTCGTTTAGGGAAAAAAAACACTGGTGTTGAGTTTTTTTTAGTGCCTTGCTATTGCTATTGCTTATTTAATTATTGTTTTGGTTAAATAAAATTCTGAAAATAATATTAAAACTTTCGTTTGAATAATTTTTTTAAACAAAAAGTAACATTTAGTTTTGTAATGTATTTATCATGTTACACATGTTGGATACTACCTATTAGAAATTGAATGATGTATTCGGGTTTGCGTATTCGCGAACTCTAGTCCATACCAAGTTGTTGATATATATGAAAAATGCAAGTCAAGCCCCTGGATTATTGCGAAGCCGTTCGTTAAGCTTCCTGTTTATGCTGGTTACTTATGGTATGTTATTGCTGATGCCCGGCTGGGCTAGGGGGCAGACCTATGCGACCTGGGCGCCGAGCAGTGGTAGTATTCGAGTTGATGATGGGATCAATATTGGTGGATCGGGAGGGGTTACAGACGCAAGTAATGCATCGACTATTTCAGAGACAACGTTTGCTAAAATGTTATCGGATAGAATTGAAGTGAATCTTGTTGTCACCAAGATTACCGTTGGAAAGGATGCTTATTTACAGTTGAAGTTTCCTACGGATCGTTCTGCGGGAGCCACGACCTATGTCAAAATATCAAAACCTGAGTTGGTAGGCTTGAATCTAAGCTTATCTCAGTTGCTTGGTTTGGCAGGAACTAATATAGTAGGAGAGGTGTATGCTGGTGCAGGAAATGCTGCCAATCAAGAGGGTACAAAGGTCAATACAAACGTGGAAACGCGGATGATTGTCGATGCCTCTGGTAACTATTATCTAGCAATAACGCCAGAAGCGGGCGTTGTTTATAATTCAGTTAGGATAACCACAAAGTACCCAAGTGGGATCGTGAACTTAGGACAGTTTAAAATGAATGTATATCATGCGTTCACTTTCGATAGTCCTAATTGTGGAATTGCTAATTACGCGGATTTAGGAAAAACCACAGGGATAGATATTAAATTACTTAGTGGACCTCCTGTGAGTAATCCAGAACGAGCTATAGATGGAAATGACAATACTTTTTCTACTATATCTACAGGAACTCTAAGCGTATTTGGATCTGTATTTCAGACGTTTTATTTTAATAAACTCTCTGCTTCACAGGATTATTTCAAAGTCAAGTTTAAAATCGGAGGTGGAAGCTTATTAGATTTGAATTTGTTGGGTAATTTTGAAGTCCGGGCTTATGATGGTAATAATTTGGTTTATACTAAAAAACTACAGGGAGCATTGGTTAATGGCCTTGATCTTCTGACTTTATTACAGTCTGGGGATCCTGTAGAAATACCTTTTGGACCAGGTGTTCCCTTTGACCGTGTAGCTATAGGTATTAATACCACAGCCTCTATTAGTTTGGCTTCTTCTCCATTGCAGGTCTATAGTGTAAAACGCTATGGGCTTGGAAATTCAACACTTTGTAAAGAAACAACTCCTCCATTGTTAGATGAAGGCGGAATCCATATGCTAGGGAATAAGAAAACCTGTGCTACGGAATTGTTAGGACAGGCATACGCTAATTTTCCTTATAACGCTTTAGATGGTGCTCCTGGTACATATACGGTTTTAGAGGCTTCGTCTGGAAAAGTTGTAGGATTAGGAGCTTATTCTGGATTTGTTCATTTAGGATATTCAAACGCCAATAAGCCAAGCGCAGGCAAGACATCATATGTTCGGATTGATATGGGAGATGATGGTTTGTTATCATCGCTATTAGATGGAAGTCTTGGTGGACTCCTTGGTAATACAGTCGATAATGTGCTATTTGGAAATCATTATTTTACGGTCGATGTTTACGATGATCCAAATGCTTCTCCAATTTTATCAGGTTCTAGTGCTAATGGTTTTAATGGGAAGCCAATTCGGGTAGTTCAAGATAAATATGGTAAATATTATGTAGCGATTACGCCAACAGTTGGATATAAAAGTATAAAAATCACAGAGCATTTTCGTTCGTTGGTTGGCGCAGAAGCTAGCCGTACGATGAAAGTATATAGCATGTGCTATTCTACTGGCGGTGAGGATTGTGAACAGGCATTCAAAACATATTCGGAATCTGTTGGCTTGTCTCTCGCATTGTTGGGAGGAGGTGATCGTGGTGTGATAAATGGTCATTTGGCTATTGATGATAATTCGGTAAGTGTGGAGGACGATAATACTTTCTCCGAAGTGAAATTAGGAGGTTTAGCTGTTGGAGTTGCAGCAAGCTCTTTTCAATATGTTGATTTTCATACACTATCTGCGCCATCTGATTATTTCAAAGTAAAAATTGGAATTGATAATCAAAGTACGCTAGATATAAATCTTATTTCAAATGTGGAGATCAGGGCATACGATGGTGATGAACTGGTTTATTCCCAAAGACTGCAAAATGGTTTGGTTGCAGGTCTTGACGTATTAGGTCTGTTACAAACTAATGGTAGCGTGACTATCCCTATAGGACCAGGTAAAGCGTTTGATCGGGTTGCGGTAGGTGTTAATAAACTAGTAAATGTAGGTCTGTTTAACAACCCGCTGAAAATTTATAGTATTAAGCGATTTGGTGCGGATTGTCCAGATCCAAATCCTATAATTCCACTACCCGATACGGATACACCATTTAATACACCAGAGTGTGCCGAAGATACAGGTGGATTAGTTGACTTTACCGGGGTAAACTTTCCGTACAATGCGGTAGACGGACATAATAATACTTTTGCCCTATTAACAAGTGAATCAGGTATTCTATTGGGAGCTGGAGCCAAGGAAGGAAGTATTCAATTAGGATTTGATAGTAAAGTTGATCCTAATGTATATTCTTATGTAAAAATTGGTTTTGAAGAAGCAGGCTTGCTTAAAGGTCTACTGGCGGGAAGTCTTGGAAAGTTCGTTGGTAGTGTAGCCGATATTGCACTATTTGGGAAGAAATATTTCGATATCGAAGTTTATAGACCAGACGGTACATCTATATATACGGAATCGGGACTCAATGGATTCACTTCGGATAGGGCTCGTATCGTTCAAGATAGATTCGGACATTATTATCTCGCATTTACCGCTAATGATGATTACCAGTCTATTAAAATAACATTAAAGTATCCAGCGTTAGCGGGGCTGGCATCCTCCACATCTATGCAGGTATATGGAATGTGTAGAGAGACGCAGTTTGATGAGTGTGAACAAGCTGCTTTTACAATGTATGATGGTAGTGGACTGACTCTGAATTTATTTGAAGGGGCTAATCCTGCAGGGGTTGTCAATGGACCATACAGTATAGATGATAATTCTTCGAATTATTCGGAACTGAGTTTAGGAACAGCTGCTGTCGGAGCAACTATCCACCAAGATATCTTATTCAAAACTAAGTCTGATGCAAAAGTAAGAATGCGCCTACAGATTCCTCAAACGTTGGTTAATGTAGATTTATTGGGAGCATATAAGGTGTATCTTTATAATGGGGCCGACGAAGTTTATAGCACGGTTCTTCAGAATAGTCTAGTGAATAATCTTGATTTATTAGGGTTGTTTAAGTCCGGAGGGGTTGTCGGTGTAGAGATTGATGCTGGTGTAATTTATGATCGCATTCGTTTGGAGCTAGGAAGTGTTGTCAATCTGGGAGTTGGCAGTCCAATAAGACTATATAGTGCCAAACGTATCTCAGCTAATTGTCCGGATCCTGATTTTGAAGAGTCACCATTTACAAGTTGTGACGCTGAAATTGTTTCGGCTGAGCATGTTGATGATGTTCAAAATCTATTGGATGCTAACTTTAATAGTTACGCTACGCTACGCTCAGATGCTGGAATTATTTTAGGATTAGGCTCTAGTAAAGCTCATTTAGAACTTGCCTATCCTTCAGTTCTAAATGGGAATGAAACATCATACATTAGAATCGACTATGACCAAACCATCCTAGCTAATTTGTTAAAAGGGTCTTTGGGCGGTTTTGTAACAGGTATACTAGATAATCTCTTATTAGGGGATCACTATTTTGATGTCGAAATCAAAGACGATAATAATGGTATAATAGCGACAAGAAGTAGTAGAAATGGTTTTGTAAATGCACAGAATCAGGTTGACGATGTAATTCGTATCATACAGGATACGAAGGGACGTTACTATCTTGCTATTAAACCAGGAATGGATTATAAGTCCGTAAAAATTTCCGATCATACTAATGCTATTATTGGATTGACGTCTAATGATAAGCATTTGAATGTTTATGGAATGTGTCATGGAATAGTTGCTACTAATTGTCCTCAGGCATTCAGTACTTCGCAGAAGGGGAGCGGTATCACATTAGATGCCTTGAACTTGGGCGGAGCAGGAGTTCAAAACGCATCTTGGGCTATTGATAATAATTTACAAAATCATTCTACTTTAAGTTTAGGAACAGCAGCTATTGAGGGAACATTACAGCAGAATATCCAGTTTAACAAAGTAGTGACGGGTGGACAACCCATACGGATTAAATTGGCAGCAAATGGTGGTGATGTAAGTGTAGACGTTTCTAATAATATCACATTGGTGTCTTATAAAAACGGAGTTATAGTAGATAATTTACCGATTGAGCAGGCGTTAGTTGGATTGAACGTAGTAGATTTAGTTAATAATGGTGTTGCTCAGGAATTTATTTATAAACCTAGTGCGGATATTGATGAAGTGGCTTTGACACTTAAATCTCTTGTTAGCATAGGAGTTACGCCAAGTGTGCATTTGTATTACGTGTTGCCAGACTGTAACACACCGATGTTTACCACTTGGAAATCATTTGAAGTAGATGGCGATCCTGCTGTCACTACCGTAAAAGGTGGTGAAGAAATCGAATATACGATCCACATACGTAATACGGGATCTGTTGATCTGACTGATTATATCATTACAGATGCTGTACCTCACAATACCTCTTACATAGCAGGTTCTGGAGGTACATTTGCAGATGGCAAAGTGACGTTTACGGGTATCGATGTAGCCGCAGGCGCTCCGGCGACAGTGAGTTTCAAAGTTAGTGTCGACGCAGACCTAACAGGTGTTACAAAAATTAGTAACGTCGCATTGGTTAAGAAGGATGCGGCAGATCCAGGTACGCAGACCTGGCCGCCATCACCGACAAATCCAGGCGAACCAAAGACAGATGGCGATAAAGGAACGGATATACCAGTTGAACAGATATCGTCGATATCTACTTGGAAATCTGCGGTGGCCACACTGGCAGGTGCAACAGTTGCTTCTGTGTCCGGTGGCGAGACTATTGATTATACGATATATATTAAAAATACAGGTAACCAGGCTTTGACAGGAGTGCAGGTCACCGAAGCGCTTCCCGTTGGTACAACATTGGCTTCAGGTAGCTCGCTGACATTCGCTCCATTGGATATTGCAGTAGGAGGTGAAAAATCTGTTACTTTCCAAGTGACTGTGAATAATGATTTGACTGGAATTACGAATATAAGCAACGTAGCTACAGTTACAATACCTGGAAAAACACCGGTAAAGACTACGCCGGCAGATCCTACAGATCCTAAAACTGGTCCTGATCCAACTAAGGTTCCTGGTGATGAGACAGAGGTTCCAGTAGGTGATAATTATTCTTTAGTATCGTGGAAAACGGCGGTTGTAGATGGTGATGCTGCTATCACTTCGGTGAAGGGTGGAGAAACAATCGAGTATACCATCTTTGTTCGTAACACGGGTAATAAGGATTTGACCAATGTGGTTATTAACGATCCGTTGCCAGCAGGTACTACTTTGCTGTCAGGTACACTCCCATTTACAATTACAGAATTAAAGGTAGGAGATAATTCGATAGGTCATAAATTCAAGGTTAGAATAGATGAAAACCTTACAGGTATAAACGAAATTAGAAATATTGCCAAGGTAACTAGTGCCGAAATCACAACAGAGCAGGAAAGTTTCCCTCCAGCGACTGGAGGCGCCAATGATCCGGACACAAGCGGTCCTAGAGGGACAGTGACTCCTGTAGATCCTGTGCATAGTATATTGTTTACTAAATCTGGAGTAAATCAAAATGATATTAAGAAAGCAGCTGTAGGAGATATTATTACCTATACGCTTACTATCGAGAATAATGGTAATAAAGACTTGACGTCTGTAAACTTGAAAGATCTATTAAGTGCAGATGTAGAGCTCTTAGAGATTGATGGAACGACTGCAAGTGGAAATATTGATCGTACAATTCCGTTATTGAATGTTGGTGAAGCTAATAAAGTGGAGTTGACCTTCAAAGTGAAGGTCTTGACTTTACCTACTGCCCCTGCGCCATTGGTTAATACAGCTGAGGCAAAATTTAAAGATTCTAAAAATTTAGATGTTACAGTGCCTGCATCTGCAAGCTTGCCTACGAGCTGTATAACGGTTAAGAAAGACAATATTAATCTAACTACAGATCTGAGCATTTGTGCAGGTGGACAAGTCACGCTTGAAGCTTCATTTGCCTCGGCCAATGGAGTTAGTAATATACCTGCGGGATCAGGTTTTGTATGGAGAAGAGGCAGTGTTACAGGGCCTGTGGTTCACAATGACCCTATTTATACACCTACATTAAATTCAACAACAACTTACTATGTGAGCATAGAAGGTGGAGACGCATGTTTCGAAGGAGCTGGGGAATCTGTGAAGGTGACAGTAGGTGTCGCACCGAATACACCTACCATTACGCCAAACTCAGCAAATACTTGTGAAGGCGAAGTTGTTAAGTTGACAGCTACTGCTGGGGCGGATAGTTATGAGTGGTATAAAAATGGTGTTTTATTAACAGGTATAGATAAGACTGGTTCTCAACTTACGTTAGACGGAGATCTTACAGACGCAGGGCAGTATACCGTAAAAGCAGTAAATGTAGAGGGCTGTGCGAGTGGAGCATCTGCAGCGGTTGGGGTTGTTGTTACTGCAAAACCTGCTAAGCCGGTATTGAGTTCCTCAGTTACAGGCCCTGTCTGTGAAGGAGAGAGTGTTACATTAACCTCTAACGCAACAGGTACACATACATGGTACAAAAATGGTGTACCACTTAATGGAGTAGGAAGTGGATCAACAATTACCGTAACTGAGAATGGAGAATACGCTGCTACGGTGATAAACGGCTCTATAGGTTGTGATAGTGATATGTCAGATGCCCTTATTGTTACATTCAATCCTGCGCCTCGAATAGAATTTGTAGGTGGCAATGCGTCTGTAACCGGTATGATGAATACACCAGTAGCATTGCCAACGATTACTCCAGAAAGCGGGGTAAACTATACTTGGTATGATAATACTGGTAATGCAACAACAAATATGTCGCCTACGTTTGCGGAAGCAGGAATCTATGCTTATACTGTAGTGGCGAAAAATGCAAGCGACTGTGCAACTATAGCTACTGTAGTAATAAATATTTACAATGCAGATAGTTGTCCAACGTTATTCAAGCCTTATTACGCAACAAAGGCTAAATGGCAGTCTTTAGGTGGTTTTATAGATCATAAAGATGATGCCGTCGATCGAAACCCCAAAACTTCAGCAACTGTGGGGATGGTTGTTGGCCTTGTAGGTCTTGGAGGCGGATATTTAGATCTTGAGTTTGATAAAACCTATGTAGCAGGTACACCAGTTACAGTGAAATTAGGCAAAGAGTATAGCGGCCTAAGTGCGGTTTCTGGAATTTTGGCCTACGGATTAAATAGTAGTGGCAACTCTATTGGTGCTGGAGAGTCTGTATCCGCAGGTTTGGTTAAGCTATTAGCTGCTGATGCGGCTTACGAATTTACTTTTGTGCCAAGTACAGTAACGGGGCCTAAAGAATATAAAGGAGTAAGACTTTACTTTGGATCACTCCTTTCCCTAGCAGAAAACTTTAAGGTATACGGCGCATACGTAAAAGAAACGGTAACAACTAATGATTGTGCGCCAGTGGCTCCAGGTGTAAACAAAGATGTTAGAGATGTTCTGTATGGTCTAGAAACTTTCTTAGGATTAGATGTTGTGAGTGCAACGGCATCGGTAGTTGATCCTTGGAATGCGGTTGATGACGATTTGACTACGGCAGCTCAGATTGTGAGAGGCGCCGCTGTTCTAAATGTTGCTACCATAACACCTGTCTTTAAAAATCAGGTGATGCCTAGTGATTCTCTACAGATTATTATGGCGGATCCTAATAGTAGCATTTTAAACTTAAGTTTATTGACAGGATTTTCTATTCAGCGATACAATGGCTCGAGCCAGGTAGGACAACCTCTTGATAATGGAGCGAATATATTAGATCTTAGATTACTAAGCTTTGGCACAGATAAGAAAAAATTAATTGTGTCTCCATTTGCAGAAGCATATGATCGCGTTAAAATTTCTTATGGAGGTATTGCAAATGTGAATCTTGGAGAACAGGTGAAAATATATGATGTATCTATCAAACCTGCTATAAGTATCGGCGTCGATCCAGGTGAGTCATTAGAGGTTTGTCCAGGAGAAGATGTTTCGATTGATAAGCAAGACGATTGTACTTTTTATGAAGTTTACGATGTCGCAAGTGGTGGTAGTCCGTTGAATGCATCGGGAGCTAGTCTCTCATTCAAGCCGAATACAACAACGGCTGGAACATATACCTACTATGTTCAGGCGGTAAGACTGGGCTGTCCTATTGGACCAAGACAGGAGATAAAAGTAACTATTAAGACAGCTGGGAAAGCTACCGATATCGCTGATATCCTAGTTAACGGTGTAGCTCCTAGTGCTCCGTTATGTATAGCACCGGATGACGATGTTATCCTGACGACAGCGCTAACATCGGGCAGTACGATTACGAATCCGGTATTCCACTGGTATGACCATGCAGGTGTTGCGATTACAGGTGGATCGGATGGTACATTGAACCTCGGTCAATTAACTGCGGGTACTTATACCTACAGTGTCGGTGTGAGCGGAGACGGTATCTGTGAGAGCCTTGCTTCGGACCGCAAGACGGTTACATTCACTATCCAGCCTACCGGACAGTCTACCGATATCGCTGATATCCTGGTTAACGGTATGGATCCAGGTGCTCCGTTATGTATTGCACCGGGTGTCGATGTTATCCTGACGGCAGCGCTAACATCGGGCAGTACGATTACCAATCCGGTATTCCACTGGTATGACCATGCAGGTGTTGCGATTACAGGTGGATCTGATGGTACATTGAACGTTGGTCAATTGACTGCGGGTACTTATACCTACAGTGTCGGTGTGAGCGGAGACGGTGTCTGTGAGAGCCTTGCTTCGGACCGCAAGACGGTTACATTCACTATCCAGCCTACCGGACAGTCTACCGATATCGCTGATATCCTGGTTAACGGTATGGATCCAGGTGCTCCGTTATGTATAGCACCGGATGTCGATGTTATCCTGACGACAGCGCTAACATCGGGCAGTACGATTACGAATCCGGTATTCCACTGGTATGACCATGCAGGTGTTGTGATTACAGGTGGATCTGATGGTACATTGAACGTTGGTCAATTGACTGCGGGTACTTATACCTACAGTGTCGGTGTGAGCGGAGACGGTATCTGTGAGAGCCTTGCTTCGGACCGCAAGACGGTTACATTCACTATCCAGCCTACCGGACAGTCTACCGATATCGCTGATATCCTGGTTAACGGTATGGATACCTCGACCCCGATCTGTATTGAACCTACGGATGCGACAGTTCTTACAGCAGAGCTTACTCCAACTAGTACAATTGTTAACCCAGTGTTCCATTGGTACAATGAACATGGTGTGGCTATCGCTGGAGGAAGTGATGGTATATTGAATCTAGGTATAATGGCTCCCGGTACTTATAGCTATAGTGTAGGAGTCAGTGGAGATGGTGTCTGTGAGAGTTTAGCTGCTGATAGAAAAGTCGTGACATTTACTACTGTATTCTGTAGGTCTGACCTGAGTATTTCAAAAGTAGCTGATCACTCCCGTGTCAAAGCAGGTACAAATACAACATTTACCGTGACAATTACGAACAATGGCCCTGCTCAGATTGCAGTAGGCAAGGTTATCAACTTAGGAGAGATTCCAAGTACGGGACTGAGCATTACAGGATATGAAGTTACCTCTGGAAACGCAGTTGCAGCGGGTACTGGTAACACAGCTACCGTGACTACCAATAGTGTAATTGCAGTAGGAGGTACGATCATTGTAAAAGTAAGCGCGGCAGTAGGGGCAGATGCACCGTCTACTATCACCAACGGTATCAAAGTATGGGGGCCAGATAAAGACCCTGGAACTGATCCTGAAGATGATAAGGATGAAACGCCTCCAGTTCCAGTAGACCGTGAGTCCAATCTGAGTATTGTTAAAAAGGCAGATCAGACGCGTGTAAAAGCCGGAGAAAATACTACCTTTACATTGACTATTACAAATGATGGTCCATCTACTATCGAGGTAGGCAAGAAAATCCAGTTGACCGAACGTCCTGGTGCTGGCGTGACCATCGATAAATATGAAATAGTAGGAGCTAATGCAACTATCAGTGGGACAGCTAATAATGCAGTGGTAACTACAACGGCGAAGATTGCAAAAGGACAGACTATAGTCGTAAAAGTAACGGCTAAGGTGGATGTGGATGCGCCTTCGACAATTACCAATGGTATCACGGTTTGGGGACCAGATAAGGACCCTGGAACAGATCCTGAGGATGATAAAGACGATACACCTCCGGTCCCTGTAGATCGTGAATACAAATTGACCATAGAAAAAGTAGCAGACGAGAGTAAGGTAAAAGCAGGTGAGTCTACAACGTTTACAGTAACGATTACAAATAATGGACCGGCTGTAATGGAAGTAGATAAAGATATCAAGCTAGTAGAGCGCCCTGGTGCCGGTGTTACGATCGAGAAGTATGAGATCGAGGGCAATAATGCTACAATATCTGGTACAGGTAATAATGCTACAGTGAAAACGAAGGCTAAGCTAACAGTTGGAGGTACTATTATCGTGAAGATCACGGCGAAGGTAGATGATGAAGCGCCAGAGAAGATTACCAATGGTATCACCGTATGGGGACCGGGTAAAGATCCGGGTACAGATCCAGAGGACGATAAAGATGATACACCAGAGGTGCCGGTAGTTTATCCATTGATCCAAGCGGTAGATGATATCGCTGAGACCAAAACTGCAGTACCGGTCGACATTGATGTGTTGGCTAATGACTTGGTCACCAAATGGGATATTGACCCTACTTCATTAGAAATTGTATCTTCATCAGCCGGAGCGACAACTACGGTAGGAATCGATGGTACGGTCACTTATATCTCTTCTCGTGACATGGTCGGTGAAGATACCTTTACTTATCGTGTGAAGGATGTGAAAGGAAGATGGAGTAATACAGCGACAGTACGTGTAGCGGTGTCTAGTAATGATCTGGATATTCCAAATATCATTACGCCGAATGGTGACGGCAAAAATGATGAGTTCCGAATCAAAGGCCTTGAGCTTTATGATAGGGTAGTGCTTACCATTGTCAACCGTTGGGGGAATGAGGTGTACAAGAGTAATGCGTACAACAATGATTGGAACGGACTAGGCCTGAGTGAAGGGACATACTTCTATGTGTTAGAATTAGTGAAGGGAGGCAAGTCGGAAGTACATAAAGGATGGGTTACAATCAAATCAAATTAATTGAAATAATTAAGAAATACGTGTTATGAAACGATACGGAATAAAAAGTGTTTTAATGTTGACCATGGCTCTTCTAGGATTGAAGAGCCACGGCCAACAGAATATTCAGTTCACGCAATATATATTTAATTCGATTAGTGTCAATCCTGCTTACACCGGCTACAAGGAAGAATGGTTCGGGCAAATGGGACTTCGGAGTCAGTGGGCAGGTTGGGATGGAGCACCTAAAACAGGTACTGTGTCCATAGATGGCGTACTTGATGAAGATAAAAGACATGGTGTCGGACTACAGATTACTGGTGATCAGCTAGGAGCACAGGGGGCGATGAGTGCCTATGCAAATTATGCTTTGCGTTTGAGATTGGACAGAGCAGATGAGCATCGTCTGGCATTGGGAATTGCTGCCGGGGCTACCCAATATAGCTTAGATGGGAATAAACTAAGATATCACGACCAAGGGGATGATGCTGTACCGGAAGGTAAAATATCTACTTGGAGACCTGATGTGCGATTGGGGGTATATTATAGTAATCCGCGTTGGTATGCTGGTGTAGCTGTACACGACCTCTTTACCAATAGTAATAGCGGTGAAGATTTTCAGTTCAACCTTAATTCTTTAGAAAGTTTATACCGGAGGATTCATGGTTATTTTATCGCAGGGATGTTGGTGGAGTTAGATAGAGGTCTGATGTTGAGACCCAGTATCCTTATCAAGGATGATTTTAGAGGTCCCACCTCTATGGATATAAACGCGATGTTTATTTTCAATGATAAATTCTGGATAGGAGGAAGTTATAGAACCAGAGCTAAGATATTCGATAGAAAATATGCTAGCCAATCGGCAGGCAAGCTGAGTTCACTGAATTCCCTGAGCGGTATTGCACAGTTCTACGTTTCGCCAAAGTTTAGGATAGGGTACTCTTACGACCATATGCTTAATAAAATGAGCGGTATGCAAAATGGTACCCACGAGGTGACATTGGGCGTGACATTTGGAAGAACAGGAAGGCAAGTGATGAGCCCGAGGTATTTTTAGAATTTAGATGTTAGTATTGAGTGTTGAGATTTGCTGATTCGCAGATAAGCAAAATCGTAAATGCGCAAAAAAAATAGAACATGAGAACACAGACATATTTGAAATATACTTTATGTGCACTGTCTCTTTCCTTTACGGTGGCAACAGTTTCTGGACAGGAACAGCCCGGAAGGAGAGCACGGGCAGAACAGGAGTTTCTGAAGATGGAGTATGCTAATGCTGCCCAATCTTATGAACAATTGGTTTTGGATAAGAAAAAACCAAAAACTGAGGATCTGGAGCGACTAGCGGAGAGTTATTATTATATTAAGCAATATAATCTTGCAGAGAATTGGTTTTCTAGAATTGTCTTATTAGAGGATGCAAGTAAGGAGTCTCATCTGAAGTATGCTGAGGTATTAAAACAGCAGGGTAAGTATCCGGAGGCAAAGCAACAATATGGAAATTACATCAGTAAATATGGAGCAAATAAGGAGATAGAGCGTGCTATTGTCGGAGCAGACTCCGCAGCTTATTGGATGGAACATCCGACCAAGCATCAAGTGAACAATGAGCGGGTCGTGAATACTGCTCTATCCGAATTTGGCCTTACACCTACTGCTAATGGGGCCTTGTATGCTACAGAGCCCAACAGCCTATTGAGCGAAAAAAGTGGGATGACGGGGCAACCCTATTTGAGGGTCTATTCCGCCGAACGCCGTATCGACGGATCCTTGCATTATCCCAACCTAATGACAGAGTCTTTCAATAACTCTGCTTATCATGTGGGGCCTGTAGCGGTCAATTTAGCAAATGATGTCCTCTATGTAACACGGACCTATGCCGGTAAGGATGCGCAAAAGTATAAAGCTCATGCGCAGCGATGGAAGAAGCAAAACCTCGAACTTAAAATCTATAGAAAGAACGGTGAGGCTTGGATCGAAGACGATTTTCCTTATAATAATGTGAAGGAATATTCTGTCGGACATGCTGCCTTAAATAAGGATGAAACAATTCTGTATTTTGCATCGGATATGCCGGGAGGACAGGGAGGTGTTGATATCTGGTACTCCGAACTGCAACAGGATGGCTCATGGGGGACACCTCAAAATGTGGGCAGTCAGGTCAATACCAGTGGAGACGAAATGTTCCCATCGGTGGAAGGCGAGGAGCTTTATTTTTCGAGTACAGGTCATATAGGTATGGGAGGTTTGGATATTTTTAAAGCCAACGGGGCTAAGGCTTCCTTTACAAAACCTGTTAATATGGGATACCCTATAAACTCTGCATCAGATGATTTTGCCTTTATAAACAGCATGGATGACGATATGCATACGATGGGTTATTTATCTTCAAATCGTACGGGCGGAGTTGGATCTGATGATATTTATTCCTTCTCGTTGACAAAACCTAGGCTAAATATTGAATTGGTTACCCTGGTTAAAGATAAGAAAACAGGAGAAATCTTAGATCGCTCAGTAGTGATGTTGTATGAGGGTGAGAAAGTAATCGCCCGAGGTAGTACCGAT
Organism: Sphingobacterium faecale; assembly: GCF_016746095.1. GTDB lineage: Bacteria > Bacteroidota > Bacteroidia > Sphingobacteriales > Sphingobacteriaceae > Sphingobacterium > Sphingobacterium faecale. Next base: position 66,610 of record NZ_JAERTY010000001.1, read on the forward strand.
AGTAATGGCCAAATCCGATTCGATATTGATAAAGGGTTAGCTTATAAAGTATATGGTGAAAAAGAAGGCTATATGGCAGATAGCGCATCTATGAATGCGGTATTTCCGTTGCGGGATACGACAATACAACTCACTTTAAATCTGCAACCTGTAAATAAAGTTGGAGAAAAATTTGTTTTGGAAAATATTTATTACGATTTTGATAAATACAATATAAGACCTGATGCAGCTCTGATTCTAGATAAGTTGGTTGCCACTATGCGTAACAACCCTACGTTGAGGATAGAACTATCAAGTCACACGGATAGTCGTGGTGCCAAGACATATAATCAGAAGCTATCGCAAAAGCGTGCACAGGCCGCGGTAGATTATATTGTTGGAAAAGGAATCGACCGCGAGCGCTTAGTAGCAAAGGGTTACGGCGAATCTAGGTTGGTCAACCAATGTGCTGACGGTGTAAAATGTACGCCAGAAGAACACCAAGCAAACAGAAGGACAGAAGTCGAGGTGCTTGCTTATTAAAATGCTCAGTTTTTTTATCATACATTCAGTATGATTTATAATGGTAGATGCGGAATGCGGTATTTTCTCCCCGATTTTACCGCTTCCTTTTTTCTATCTACTTGTTCTCTGTATGGATTCTTGTAAGGACGTTATGTACTACACTATTGCAGTATATCAAGTTGAATTCGAATAATTCTGAAGGGCTATATGTCTTTTCTATCTCGTCCCGTAATTTGCCTTTTGCGCGATTAAGCCTTACTTTGACATTGCTCTCACTGATGTTCAGAAGCTGGGCAGTTTCTGCGACATCAAGGCCATTGATCTCACGTAGTGAGAAAACAAGTCGGTATTCTAAAGGGATGCGTGACAGCGCTTCTTCTATAATATTTTTTAGCTCGCGTTGTTGTATAATTTGATCGGTGTTGCGCTCCGCGTGACTGAAAAATGGTTTGGAATCATCATCAATCTCCATACTGGTCTCATTCTTGAAACTAAATTTTTCCCGTTTGCGAAAGCAATTGTTTAGCATGATACGTATAATCCAGGATTTGAACTGAGCTTTTCCTGCGAAAGACCCGAGGCCTTTAAAGGCATCTACAAAACTGTCTTGCATTAAGTCCTGGGTATCTTCATGATTGTAGTTATAGGAGCGTCCTATTTTATACAGATAGGGATTGAATCGTCTTACAATTAGCTCATATAAGCGGGTGTCGCCTGCTAGGATACGGTCGATGAGCTCAGCTTCTGTGAGGTGTTGAAATTGTTCCATAGTATAATTTTGTATAGGTTATTTATAAATCAAACCTACATAAAATTGAGGGTAATTTCTATAAAAACAGTTATTCAAAACCCAGTTTTGTTCCAATGGTAATGCCAGGTAAATAGTTCTGGTTGTAGCTGTTTGATTAGATCCAGGAGAGCAGGCACTTCGATGACTTTACTATCCCCAATGATGGTCTTATTGAAGGTTAGGATACTAAAATCTATGCTTTTTAACCGGGATTCAAGCTTTTTCAGTTTTTGGCTTAGCCCCGACTGGGATAAATGGGTGTGTAAGACGAGTGCAGCATTTAATGAATAGTGCAGTTTCTTTATTTTTAATGCGGAGGTATGGATAAAATCCGTGTTTTGTGTTGTTTTTCCTAAGTCTTGGAAATTGTATAAGATATCTTTTATACAGACTTCGGATGACACAGATGTACCACAGCAAATCAGTGCTGTGTTTTGCTGCGATATGTTTGACCATCTTTTGGTTAAATCCCCGTGAAACTGTAACATAATATTGGTTTTTATTTTTGTTAGCGCCTGTTGATCAATTAAATAGATGTGTTTTTGATATCTTCTGTATAAAATTAGCTTCAGATATTACTAACATAGAGTGGGTGAGTGCGGAAAAGGTTACAATTTTTCTGGACTAGTTAATTAAATAATATACTGGATTAGTCAGCTCTGGCAAATCTTTTTCAAATTCGCTGAGCATGTACATACTTTATAAAGTTTGTACCTTTACAGAAAGAAAAACAGCTGAAAACGTTGATATTAAGATGAACATAACGGATTTATTAATTACAAAGAAGGAGAACATTGTTTTAGAAGATATGATTCTATCTGAAGAAAGTCGGATACAATTGGATCATCTGCTTAAAGAACACAGATATCTTGATGTATTGCAGAACTATGGGCTCCCCGTAAATAATAAGATACTTTTATACGGAGCCTCAGGTTGTGGAAAGACCAGTACTGCGAAAGCTTTAGCTAATGCTTTGAATAAGCCGATTTATATTCTAAATCTTAGCAATGTGATCAGTGCTAAAATAGGCGAGACGTCGCAACATCTTAAGCAGATATTTGATAAAGCTGGACGTGATCAGGCCGTACTCTTTTTGGATGAGTTTGACCAGATCGGAAAATCCCGGATGAGCGAAGATAAAGATGTAGGGGAGATCCGCCGATTAGTGAATACTTTGATACAGCTTATAGACTACTATCCAGAAAAGGCGCTGTTGATCTGTGCTACAAACCATATGGAGGTTATCGACCAAGCGATTCTTCGGCGCTTTCAGTTGCAGATTGAGTATACATTACCCTCAGCTGTGGTTCTCGACGGCTATTATGATTCCCTGTTGGCAAAATTACCGGAACAAATTGCTGAAAATGTGAAGCGCAAATATGGTATATCATTTGCTGAGGCCAAAGACTGTGCTTTTACACAGGCTAAATATAATATCATTAAGCAGCTCGAAAATGGAGAGATCATTTTGCAGAAAGAAGTTTTAGAGACCTAACATGTAGCGTAGGTCAGGTCTCTATTGATATATCTGATCAACTATGGTCTAAAATTCTCTGTTTTTAACATATTTTTCTAACCATTGATCTTGCTCCCAAAAGGTATGTAATACACCTTCTCTACTGCGGTAGCCGTGAAATTCTTTTGGCAGTAATACCAGACGGACGGTACCGCCGTGTCCCTTGATCGCTGCATAAAGACGTTCACTCTGTATCGGGAATGTTCCGGAGTTTTCGTCATCCATACCATGTGTCAGGAGTAGCGGGCGCTTGATACTAGGGGCATAGGTAAAAGGCGACATCTTATCGTAGACATCTTTAGCCTGCCAATAGGTACGCGCCTCCGCTTGAAAGCCAAAAGGAGTCAGTGTGCGATTGTAAGCTCCGCTTCGCGCTATTCCCGCTGCAAAGAGGTCTGTGTGTGCCAATAGATTGGCTGTCATAAATGCACCATAGGAATGACCGCCGACTCCAATCCGTTGTCTGTCAGCAACACCGAGTTCGACTACATGATCAATCAGAGCTTTTGCATTGTCCTCTATCTGTTGGATGAATGTGTCATTCGGCTCGCTGCTTCCTTCCCCCACGATCGGCATATCGGCTTGATCCAGTACGGCATAACCGCGTGTCACCCAGAATACAGGCGATCGGAATGCCAGTCTAGGGTAGCGATGTGGCGATCCTTTTACCTGTCCCGCAGCAGCCTTGGTTTTAAATTCGCGAGGATACGCCCATATTAGCACAGGTAGTGGCGCATCTCCTTTTTTAAATCCTTCAGGTAGATATAGCGTTGCAGATAGTGTAAGGCCGTCTTTTCGTGGATATGATAAAAGCGTTTTCTCCACATTTTTCAAGCTGGGGTAGGGATCAGCAAATTGAGTCAATTGCTTTTCGCCTTTTGATTTTAATGCCACAGCGAATACGTTGGGCGATACCGTTGAAGATTCTCTAAATACATAGACTGTCCCATTCTCATCGTAGAATAAAGGGTCTTCATAATAGTTTCTTTTTGATTTGTATAACGTATCTTGTTTGGTCGTATGCACATTCCAGCGCATTACAAAAGGCCGATCTCCTTCTTTTGAAGCCCCGGTTCCCTTGGTATAAACGTTCCCTTTGCTATCGCCACGTAACTTCCCTTTGCCATTCAGTAAGAATGTGCCCGGATCTGTATAAGTATCCTCCGATTTGCGATTAGATAATATCCGGAGTGTTTTATTATTTTTAGTATCAATGACACTCAGCTGGGAAGTACGGTCTTTGCGCCAGTTCTCTTCTATTATGCCAAAACCTGAGCCCCATAAGATCTTGTGTATGCGGTATTTGCTCGTATAGAGCTTATGGGCCTGCATTATTTCAAAGGGTGCATTAGCAGCAAACAGTTCGTCGCGGATTTCAGTATGTTGATTAGGATCACCTCCATCTTTGGCCACGGTCCATAGCAGGGTTGCCTCCTTGTCCTTATGCCATGAAAAATTACGTGGTCCGCTGATCACAGCATCAAAACTGATGGGCAGATTGTCCCCCAGTGGAATCGTATGTATTGTCCTATGGGTCTTGTTGTTCAGATCTAATATGGATACCTCAACAGGGAAGAGCTGTATAGGCACGAGGTACGAGTACGGTCTTACTATTTTCTCGATAAGGAGATATCTACCATCTGGAGAGTAGCTAGCATCGTTTAAAATACCGGACACCCCCAGTTGTTTAGTCTGACCGTTCCTGTTGATCTCTATCAGTTCAGAACTTAGATAGTAACCCAACAGGTTTTCGTCGTGCGCATTTGCCAGTAGATTCTGATAGGTACGTGAAGGCGTAATACCGCCAAGATTCTCTTGGACGATAGGACCTACGGGCACAGGGTTTGCCTGCGGTACTTTTTGGTCAGCAAAAGCAATACGTTGTACTAACAATATATCGTCATTCTTCCATTGAAAAGTTTTTCCAAAGCTGTCATTTACCTGATCCAGTACTTTTTGAGCCTTTTGGGTGCTTAGGTCAGCGATCCAGAGCTCGGTTCGTTGCATGGTTTTGTTGAGGAAAGCGAAGCACTTATTAGAAGGCGACCATTTTATGTCGGTCAATTGAAGGTCTTTTGGAAGTCCCTGTAGCGTAAATTCTTTTCCTGTTTTTATATCTCGTATACGTAGTGATGTATACTTGCCCGAATTTTCTCCTACCGTTGTGTATGTTATAGGATTGATCCGTAATCCGGCGATACCCAGTACAGGTTGTGATGCTTGCTCTATGGTTTCAAAACCTGGGGCTTCAAGCATCAGCATCCATGCGCCGTCGCTACTGATTTTGATGTCTGGTATCTGTGGTGCATCGACCAGATTTACGATGCTTTGGGGTGGCAGTTTATAAGGGATCTGTTCTTGTGCCACAGCAGCCGCACCCATTAACCACGAGCCCGTGATAATAGTTAAGCGTGTGGTTAGCATTCTCCATTTCGTTCTTATTCTAAAGATCATACGTGTTTTGTTGAGTGATATCACTATCATTTAGGCAATATTTAAATGGTTAAGATACACATTTTGTGCCTTATTATAGCGGATAAGGGGGGAAATAAAAAAACGGAACTTCCACTAGGGAGTCCCGTTTTGTAATATAAATCAATAGGTAAAGAATATTATTTATCGTTCTTTTTGATTTGTTTGATTCTGGATAGGAGTTCCGTATAATGGGTTTTCTCAAAGCCAGACTTGCGGCCAGCTGATCGGGCAATAATCTGTTCTACTTTGTTCAGCTCGTCTACAATGAGTACACGCATGTCAGATAGATTAGGGTTGTACGGCGTAAGACCTGTTACCGCATATGGGGTCTCCTGTACGGGCTTGTCTAACTTCAACAATATACCCAATCGGTCCACATAAGCGCGTTGCAGTCCGCGGTTGAAAATAGTATTGGACGGAGCATTAAAAATCTGCTGACGTACATCCTGTAGAAGTTCACGCATGGTATAAGCTGAGGCGCCATTTTTGAATTCATTGTCCAGCATTCTTGCAAAACTGTAGGTTTCCAATAGCGATCCGAGCACTTGATTCTGCATGTCTACCACCTTATTGACCATGATGCCATAATCAATTCTTGATAATAGGGTGCTATCCAATAGCCAATAGGGCGTGTCAAAAACCTGGCGATTGATAAAGTCTACCGCACGTTTTTGTTTCTCCTTGGCTACATAGGTAAATACAGGGCCTTCCTCGCTCATGGTTTTAATATCTTCCATCATCCCGCCTACGTTAGCCAATACATGGTTGACATAGCGCTTATATTGTTTGGAGATATCGAGATAAAGATCCTTCGTGCTTGTCAGATCCTCATCCGCATTAAAGGTCCACTTTTCAATATTAGGTAATATGTGCTTTAGGTTTTGTATTCCGTAGTCGCTCGCCTTTATTGCATCGTCTCCAAGGTCTTCACTCTGTGCACGAGGATCCATTGATCCCTGTTTTCCATAGTAGTATGTCGGGTCTTTGACTTTCTCTTTGATTTTTCTCTCCCAGTATAAGGCATCTTGCTCTGCCGCAGTATTGCCCAGATAGCGGTAGCCAAAATCTATAGCAAATTTATCGTATTCGCCGATTTTGGGATAAATATTCTTAACGCCATCACCAGGTTGCGCGATATAGTTAAAACGTGCGTAATCCATGATAGACGGCGCGGTACCATATTTTTCAGTAAAAGACGGTGAGCGTAATGAATCTACCGGATAAGCACTGCTGGACCCAAAATTGTGTAGAAGACCTAAGGTATGACCGACTTCATGGGAGGAGACAAATCGAATGAGCTGCCCCATTTGTTCGTCACTCAGTTTTGCTCCGCGAGCGTCAGAATGTACGGCAGCCGTCTGCACAAAGAACCATTTCTTTAGGAGCGACATCACATTGTGGTACCAACCGATATGGCTTTCTATGATTTCGCCCGAGCGGGGATCGGATACCCTAGGGCCATAGGCGTTCTCTTTTTCGGATGCAAAGTAGCGTATCACAGAATACCGTGCGTCCTCTGTACTGAATTCCGGATCTTCTTCATAAGTCGGAGCTTCCCGGCCAATGATAGCATCTTTAAAGCCTGCCGCTTCAAATGCGGTATTCCAATCGTTGACACCAGCAATCAGGTAAGGAACCCACTTTTTGGGCGTAGCGGGGTCTATGTAATATACAATCTGCTTTTTAGGAGTTACAAGTTCTCCGCGCAGATAAGCAGCTTCGTCCGAAGGCTCCAAGCGCCAGCGTTGAATGAAAGCATTCTCCCTGACTTGGTGGTCATTGGCTCCAAAATCTACCTTGCGGTTGGCAAAATACCCCACTCGAGCATTTTCATAACGCGGTTTCATGGGCGTTTTTGGCAATAGAAGCATAGATGTATTTAAGGTAAAGGTCATGGCTCCAACCGTTTTGTCCGAAGGAAGATCCGGAGATTTGAACGTCTTTACCGTTTTGACCTCGACATTGGTAGGGAAGGCCTTTATCGTGTCTATATACGAACGATTGGCATCGATACCCGATAGCTTATATGTTTTTTTGAGATTGTCAGGCATCTGCATACCGGGGATCTCGCTATTATAGAAGTCCGTAACATCGATAAGGAAACTCTGTCCTCCATTGTTCATCGCTTTTATCTCAAAAGCAGCCAGAATAGGGGTGGCATTTGAGTTTTGCAAAGCCTGTTGTATATCACTGTTGCTGGTATTGATATGCATATAGCTTGGCACGCGAAGGAATATGGTATTTTGACGACGTTGCCATTGCCATAATTGTTCATTGATCATTTCACCTCCATACTGGGAGCGGTATTCTTTTAACCCTACAGGAGTTTGCACAAAGCGGGTTACGACCAGCATATCACGGTTAAGGAGGCTATCCGGAATTTCCATATAGTATCTGTCCGATACCTTATAGCTATTGAACATTCCGGGAGATTTGATCGCAGAAGCATCGATGATATCTTCGAAGCGCTTCATCTTTTCCTTTTTAGATTTTTCAACCTCTTTTTTCGGCTCCTCGGCTTTTTCGGAAGTTTTGACCATTCCTGCCCATTTACCTGTTTGTGCTACGCTCAATCCTGTGGTAAGCGCCAGTGCCGCAATTGTCAGTTTTATGTTGTTATTCTGTCTCATTCTTTAGATAAAAATAGGTTGTGGTTACCAACCCGTATTCTGAGGTTTTAAGTTTGTATTAATACCCAACTCCGTAAGCGGGATAGGCATCCAATAGTTTTTTTCTTCAAATACACGAGCTCCTGATACTTTCGGGGCGTAGGTAAAACTACCGTTGCTGCCTTTGGTGATAGTTACTCCATTTACAGATCTATTAAGTGCTGTAGTTGCTGATTTCCATCGGCGTAGATCCTGATAGCGGATGTTGTCCTCAAAAGCCAGCTCTACACGACGCTCATTACGGATCTTGGCGCGTAACTGTTCTTGACTTAAGTTATTGTCTATGGCAGGCATGTTAGCGCGTTTGCGTACCGTATTGATCGCATCGAGGATTTCTGGTGAGGGACCCGACACTTCGTTCTGTGCTTCCGCATAGTTGAGTAATACCTCTGCGTAGCGCATGATGACCCAGTTGGTGCTGCTGCCGATAGAAGCATCTTTGTTATAGTCGAATTTTTCATCGATAAACTTGCGTATATAGTATCCCGTTGGTGTCGGATTACTGCGCGGCATGTCCAGTCCTCCGGTATAAATCTGCGTCTTGCGGTCTTTGAACTGTGCATCGTTGTGTACGATAGACAAGTAGAAACGAGGATCACGATTCATGTAGGGGTTGGTCACGTCGTAACCAGAGCCTGATTCGTTTATTGCTTTTCCATTGGCCATTTCATACGCATCAACGATATCCTGAGTAGGGCAGTTGATGCCTTTTCCGCCATAACCAACAGAACTGTTGTTCTTATCAAATGCATGCAGTCTTTCTCCTTTTATCCCATTATACCGAGACTCTAAGATCACTTCCGGTCGGGTCAAAACATTTTTGGTCAGAAAAGCATTTTGATATTCTTTTTGCAGATCAAAAGCTTTACTGCTGATGACACGCTGTGCTACAGCTGCAGCTTTTTGCCATCGGGCAGGATTGTTATCAGGGTTGTTTAACGCGCTGGCATCCCAGATCAGGACTCTGCTTAGAAAGGCCAAGGCAGCTTCTTTCGTGATACGTCCCAGTTCTTCCTTCGCATAGGTCGATGGGAGCTCGTTGGCACTCTTCTCGAGTTCGGATGCGATAAATGCTATGCCTTCCGTATGGCTGACTTTATGCGGTTTTTCTTCTGCTTCTTCAATAGGCTGTGCTTTGAGCAGCAGAGGGACCTCCTTGAAATTAGAGAACAATTGAAAGTATAGGTAGGCACGGAAAAAACGAGCCTGTCCAAGTAATACCTTACGATCATCTTCCGATAACACAGTGGCCGATTCTGCGCGTTGCATAAAATAGTTGATCTTGCGTATCTGCGCATAGGTATCCTTCCAAAAGTTGCGCTCAGGAAAGCTGCTGCTCAGAAAGTCACCACTGGTATAAGCCGTAATCTTGCCTGATTCTGTACCGATGAGCTGTAAGTCGTCCGTAATAGCCGACGGGAGGTAGGTATTGGTAAAACCCGTGCTCAGAAACGTGTAAAACTCATTGACTGACATTTTGATCAATGCCGGATCATTCCACACGGTCTCTTCCGACACCAGATTGAGTGGTTTACGATCCAAAAAATCCTTTTGACAAGAAGTAGTCAGTCCTGCAAGACCAGAAAATATAAAGAATGGAATTGTAATATATATCCTTTTCATAACTGTATTGAATTAAAGACCTACACGGACACCTAGAGAAAATATGCGCTGTGGCGGATATAGATTCGCCGTATTTCCAGTGGACTCTGGGTCGTAACGTCTGTTTTTGCTAATGGTAAATAGATTCTGTCCCTGTAGTGTAAATGCTAATGAGTTTAGCCCCGTACGTGTCAGGAGTTCCTTTGGAACAGTGTATGCCACCTGTGCGGTACGGAGTTTAATATAGTCACCGCTTTTTACAAAGAATGTAGACGGCAGTCTATTGTTTTCATAATTGGATAGTAATCTCGGGTAGCTCGCATCGAGGTTGTCCGGTGTCCATCTGTCCAAGTGTATCTCATGAAAATTGGCCATATCATTGGCTGCTGTATAGTTGATGAAAACGTCTTTGGCTGCTTGGAAGAAAGCATCTACAGATAAGCCTTTCCATGCTGCACCGATATTCAGACCAAATACTGTTGGCGGATAAATATATCTCGCTTCGAAAGCACGGTCTGGACTGCCGCTATATAGCTCCACGACACCATCGCCATTAATGTCTTCGTAACGGATATCACCAGGTTTCGGATAATAAGGTGTGCCGCTGGGGCTACTCTTGTACTGTGGCCAATTGGCTACATCGGCTTCATCCCTGAATATGCCATTAGCTTTCAGTATGCGCACCATTCCGATGGGGCTTCCCTCTTGACGGTTGCCCGGTAGGACAGCATCATTCTCGCCGTAGTCGATCGCTTTGCTCTTTGTCAACGTCACATTGAGACGGGCATTGAGTTGTACTGCACGAACTTTACTGCGATGAGATACCGAAGCTTCATACCCATAATAGCGTTCCTTGGCAAAATTTTGCAGTGCAGGCGTCATACCAAACGATAGCGGCACGTCGTAGGAACGAGAGCGTAGGATATCAAATTTGCTCTTATTATAATAATCCAGTTCAAAAGCCAGTTTTCCTCGCCATAGACTGGCATCCAGTCCTATGTCGAAAGAGTTGACTTTTTCCCATGTGATGTTGGTGTTCGGAACCGTCAGGTTCGAGATCCGGGTCAGCGGAGTGATATTATTGTTGGTGCCGAATATATAACCTGCGGGCATCACGGCATAGTTGTAAAAGTAAGTGTAAAGATTTCCGCCGTCGTTGCCTAAGCGTCCGTAAGAAGAGCGTAGCTTGAGGTTGTCGACAAATCTATAGTTCTTTTTGATAAAATCTTCGTCAGATAGGATCCATGCGGCAGATACCGCAGGGAAGAAAGCGTCTCTTTTATCTTTTGGATAGTAAGGCGAACTGTCGTAGCGGAAACTACCCTCTACGATATACCGTTGCTTATAGTTATAGATCGCTCTACCGACGACGCTGCGGCGAGCATTCTCGGTCGATGAGCCTAAGTTTTTCTGCGTGCTGGCATCTCCCAAGAACAATTGATCCAGACTGGCCACGGGGTAATTGCTTCTCGAAGCCGTCATCGTCTCACTGCCAAACTCATTCTGCTCGTACAGTACCATGGCATCGACATGGTGTGCTTTAAAGCCTTTTACATAGTTTAGTTTTACCTGTACGTTGACGTTGTTATTCTGGTTGTAGGTCTCCGACAAGCGAGGCTTCTCTGTTCCATTCTGTAAGGTATAATCATCCGTGGTCTGCGCTAGGGTGTATTGCGGTACAGATGCGGTAAATGCCTTCTGGAATGAGTTGTTACGATCTATGGTTACGACAGCGCCTGCGGATAGACCTTTAACATAGGGTATCTGCTGAGTCAACCGTAGAGAAGTGGTGAATACATTACGGGTATTGCGATCGTAGCCTGACTCGGGCATAATGTCTGTAAGCGGATTGCCCGAATAGCCCGAATAGGCGTAATAGCCATTGGAAAAACGCGCCGGAGCGATAGAACCAAGAGCTGCCAATCTGCTGAAAATATTTTCGGCATGGCTGCTCGGGTTATTGGCAGTTTCTGTAATATAGTTGATGTTTACGGCTAGATTGGTGTACTTGCTGACATCATAGTCGGCATTATTGACCAAGCCATAGCGCTTGAATCCCGATGTTTTCATCAGTCCATTCTGATCCGTAAACGATCCACTGGTAAAATAACGTGCGTTTTTGCTGCCACCACTAACATTAATGTGGTGCTTCTGTACAGCGGCAGATTCTCTTAAGACCTCGTTGTACCAGTTGGTGTTCGGGTAGCGGTCCGGATCCGAGCCATCCAAAAATTTCTGAAGCTCCTCGTCTGTATATTTTGTTTTGGAGGAGCTGCCTTTCTCCAGGATATCATTAGCATACATCTCATTGTTGAGTAAGGCATAATTGTAGGAATCCAAGAAGCGTGGTAATCTCGTGCTCTTCTGTAAGCCGAACTGACCGCCATATTGAATATCGAGTTTTTCCCGTGCACCTTTTTTTGTGGTGACCAGGATTACCCCATTGGCTCCGCGGGTACCATACACGGCAGCAGCAGCATCCTTTAACACCGTAATACTTTCGATCGAGTTGGGGTCGAGTTTGTCAATCTCCATTCCTATCATCCCTTGGCCTTCGCGCGCGACGCCATCGATAACGATGAGCGCATTGCCCATACCACGTATTTTTATTTCAGCACGATCCCGATCAGGAGCTCCCGAAGTCATGGTCGAGCTGATACCGGGAGCACGGCCCATCAGTGTATTCGAAATATTTACTGCAGGAGATTGTGCAAGTTCTTCGCCTTTGATTGTGTTGATGGCGCCTGTTATCTGTTTACGCTTTTGTACACCATAACCGACGACAATGATATCGCTCAACTCTGTTGTGCTCTTTGAAAGGATAAAGCGAATCGGATTGTCTAGATTCTTGACTTTGGTCTCTGTGCGTTGGTACCCCAAGAACGTACATTCCAGAACGTCATTTGGCTCTGCTGTAATGCTGAATTCGCCCTGACTGTTGGTCAGCACCACGGTGCCCGTTCGCTTGTTTTTCACTGTAGCACTGGCCATGCTGTTGTTCAGTTCGTTGTAAACTGTTCCAGATACGGTCTGTTGTTGTTTGTTGTTTGTTGCTGTGGCAGCTGTTACAGGTTGTTTTTGTTTTAATACAATACTTTTTTCGCCAATTACATAGCCGATGTTTGTGTTTTTGAGAATAGAACGCAAAGCGTCTTCGATGCTAACGTTTTTAAGCGATACGTGTTGTGTGCCTATACCTGCAAGCAACTGGTCGTCATACAAGAAATTATGACCACTTTGCTTTTGTATCTCCTTGATGAGGTAGATAATCTGCAGGTTATTGCCCTGTATACTTATACTTTGCGAGCTCACTCGAAAGGAAAAGAATACAAAAGTCAGCGCAAATAATAGTGCTATTTTAAACTTCATAAATTGAGTAATTAGGTGTACTTTATTCTTATTTAGGTTACTGGTAATCGTTGTTTCCAGTGCAGTTATTCTGTTGGTCAGTTCTATTTCATGAGATATATCCTCCCTTCTCTGACTTCTACCTTAATGGCTTCCGTCGTTTTAAATAATTTCAGAAGCTCCTCAAAAGAAGCATCTTTAGCGATAGTACCGCTGAATGTCTTTTGCGACAAGGACTCTGATCCCGGTTGTAGGTTTATGGATACATTGTACCAGCGTTCCAGCTGTTTGATAATATCCGATAGAGGTGTTTTTACGAATACAAACTTGTCATTTTTCCAAGCCAGGACCGATTCCAGATCAGCAGGTCGCACCTGTATCGTACCAGAGGTAGTTATTCCCTGCATTCCGGGATCTAAGTCACGGCTTTCAGCAGCTGTATTGATATTGACTTTCCCGGTGATCAAGGTAGTGACAGTGCGTTCTTCGGGATAAGCAGCTATATTGAAGCTGGTTCCTAAAACCCGCACCTTTTGAAGGGTGGTTTCTACAATAAACGGTTTGTCCGGATTATGGCTTACCTCAAAATAAGCTTCCCCACGGAGTTTGATGCGGCGGTCTGTCGCTGTAAAATGCTTTGGAAACGAAAGCTTAGAGTCAGAGTTAATGATGACTTTACTTCCGTCGGACAGTGTGATGCTATACTTTCCCCCTTTTGGGACGATCAGGTTCAACCATTCCTCATCGGCTTTTTGATGGGGTAGGATATGGCCACTTCCATCCTGTAGGTAGCTGTCCCGTATGAATAATTCGCCCTCGATAGCCAATGGCGTCTGTATACCGTTTGTATTTTCAATATAGGCGATGGTATTTCCTGGCTTGATATCCTGGATGCTTTGGTAGAGCGATGCGTTCACCTCAGAAGACCATTGTATGGTGTACTGTTTGCCCAGAAAGACCATAATTAGGATAGCTGCCGTAGCTGCAACATACTGCCACAGTTTATGCAGTGATGTTGTTGTGTGAGGAGCGGGCATAGAGACATCGTTGGACAATTGTAAGCGCTTCTGAAAACGATGGAATGCTTTTTTGCCTTCCAGCTCATCCACGACGATCCTGTGCTGGGAAAAAGATTTATCGACCAGTTGTTCAAAAACAGCAGCATTGTCAGATTCCTGGACTTGTTGTATAAAGTCCACTAATTCTTCGGCACTGAGTTGGCCGAGAATATACCCGTTATAAAGTTCTTCTAGTGTCTGTCTATTTTCCATTAAAAGATAAAGCTAATGCCTTCCTAAAATGATAGACGTAGAAAATAGGATTAGGAAGACAGTGAAAAGCTATTTTGTGTGAGAAATTATTTTTTCGAGTAACAGAGCTGCCATCGCGAGTAAAGGCAGATCTGTATTATTGGCCATATGGGCTCTGATAAGTTTTAGTGCACGTACGATATAAGTTTTTGAAGAAGTGATAGATATGTTGAGTTTTTCGGAGATTTCTTCGTGGGATAGGCCCTCGAACCTACTCAATACGAAAACCTCTTTGACCTTTTCCGGGAGTATATCTATCGCTTGTTGTATATTCTGTTGTAATTCTTGATATTCTAAGCTTTGCTGGGGCGTGAGGGCCTGGTCTTTAAAGTAATGGATAAGATGCTCAATATTGTCTGTCAAGAGAACTTTCTTACGAAGAGCGTCCAATGTTGTGTTTTTGGATACTGTATATAAATAGGCCTCGATATTGTTGATACTGGACAAGTCCTTACGGCGGTTCCATACCTTGACAAATATCTCCTGAGTGATATCTTCTGCGATTTCTGGAGATTTCACTAACTTTTTGACGGTACCAAAGACATGCGTCCAATACTTCTCAAAAAGCAATTGAAAAGCCTGATCGGAACCCTTTATAAGGTGTTCTATAAAGTCTCTCTCTTCTAGAACCGTTTTCATCTAAAGACCAGTTAGTTTGTGATAGTATACTTTCGCACAGCGATGTATCATCTTATCTCTGCTTTCTGAAAAGCAAGTGTCAAATATAGAGTTTTATTCATTTATATTCCTTCATAATATATATTATGATTTATTTTATTTTTTTTTAAATTTGCAATTATGTTGCATTTATAGGTCATGATATGAAGTCAATAATAACTAAGAAACAATTCGATGTAATTATTATAGGAGGAAGTTATTCAGGTCTTTCAGCAGGAATGGCTTTGGGACGGTCACTCCGACGCATTTTAATAATTGATAGTGGTAAGCCCTGTAATCGATACACTCCACGTTCTCATAACTTTCTTACGCAAGACGGTGAAGAACCAGCAGTAATCTTACAAAAAGCTGAAGATCAATTAGTCAATTATGAATCTGTTGAATTTCTTAACGAGGTAGCGCTATCGGCAAAGGCAATTACCGAGGGTTTCCAGGTTACGACGACTACAGGTGTAAAGGTTTATTCTAAGAAACTACTTCTCGCTACAGGTATTAAGGATATATTTCCGAAAATTATCGGTTTTGAGGGTTGCTGGGGAAAAACTGTAATTCATTGTCCATATTGCCACGGATATGAATTTAAAGGTAAAAAAACGGCTATAATCGCAAATGGTGATCGCGCGTTCCACTTAGCATCATTAGTTAATAATCTGACAGATCAGCTATCTATTATAACCTCGGATCGATCTACGCTGACCCAAGTACAATTGAGTAAACTGTATAATCATCATATCAGAGTCATCGAAAATGATGTGGCCGAAATTATACATAATAAGGGAGTTGTTAATAGGCTGGTGTTTAAAAATGGCTCTACAGAAGATTTTGAAGCATTATACACGGCAATTCCTTTTGAGCAACAGACTGATATCCCTTTGATTTTGGGTTGTGAAATGACTGAAAATGGTCTGATTAAGGTCGATATGTTTCAAAGGACTACGATTTCTGGAATTTATTCCTGTGGGGATAATTCCAGTCCTATGCGTTCGGTAGCCAATGCCGTAGCAACAGGGAATATAGCGGGGGCCATCCTTAACCATGATTTGACAGTAGAGACATTTTAAGCTTTTGTCTAGATTAAATCTTTGACAGTATTTATAGTCTGTCTCCTCGCTCGGGTGCATTTCTAAGGTGACAGTTTTCGAGCAATAGAGCGCTGAAACAATGCTGTCGGACTATTTTCTGTTCCCAATATTGCTGTCCTAAAAAATAATCTCTAGCTTAGTGGCCGAAAACTAGCCATTCTACAAATGCATTCTGATTCCAATCCTATCGATTTCGAACTTCTTCAGCGTTTAAAAGCTGGAGACCATGTTGCATTTGAAGAGCTCTATAATCAGTATTCGAAAAAACTGTATTGGAAGCTGAAACAAATGGTCAAATATCCAAGTGAGGCCGACGAATTGTTGCAGAACCTTTTTGTAAAAGTGTGGGAAAAGCGGGAGCAGATTGTTATCCATCAAACTTTTGAAGGCTATCTATACCGTGTTGCACAACATATGGCCATCGATTATTTTCGTAGCTTGGATCGGCAGAGCCGCCTGCAGGACGAGGTTTCGAGAACAGGTGCCATCATAGCGGAAAATACCGAAGCACTGTTGTTTGCCAAGGAAACCCAACAGCTATTGGACGAAGCTGTAGCGAGCCTTCCAGAACAAAGGCGAAGAGCCTTCATCTTGTGCAAGCTCGAGGGTAAAAGCCATCAGGAGGCCGCAGAAATTATGAATATCAGTCCTAATACAGTTCATAATCATTTGGTCAAAGCAGTCTATACGGTTAGACAGCACCTACTTAAATCAGGCCGGGATATTACTATTCTTGCATTATTGATCGCTCTATTCCAGCGGTTTTCCTAAGGACTGAAAAAATCTTAACAACGAGTAGTCAGTTTTCTTTTTCCAGGCGTCTTATCTCTAAACAGGGCGAAGCTCTACCCATTAAACTATGTTACGAATAGAAGAACTATATAAAAAGTACCTAGAGGACAGTATCAGTGAATCCGATAGGAAGGAGCTTTTTTACTTGTTGAAGACGAATGATGATGAGCGATTAGGTCAGCTTGCGGATACTTTTCTGAAGACCGAAGCACCTGGCGATCTCGATTATCTCCAAGGAGATACAGACCGTATTCTTTTACAGATCAGATCACAGATAGAAAAATCTGCAGATACAGAACCGAGATCATTTGATATGTGGCGTTGGGTGGCTGCTGCGGCAATAGTCGCCTTCGCGTTTATAGGCTACCAAGTTTACAATACGCAGACTGCTACGGTACCGCCCGTAGTGAGTGCTATCGAAGATATTGTACCGGGCGGCAACAAAGCAATACTTGTTCTTGCAGATGGTAGTCAGGTTGTTCTAGATACTGAACAGCAGGGTATTGTGATGGATGATGCTATACATTATAGCAATGGACGTATACTTGATAAGTCATTGGATCTAAAGGAAGGAAGGGAGTTGCAGCTCTATGTTCCTAAAGGTGGCATCTATCAGGTGAAACTGGCTGACGGTACGCAGGTATGGCTCAATTCGGATACACGGCTAAAATACCCTTCTAGTTTTTCAGGCAATCAGCGGGTTGTAGAATTGGATGGCGAAGCATTTTTTATTGTACAGTCCATAATAGATGAGAATAACAACCGCATACCTTTTATTGTAAAAAGTAAGAACCAGTCTATCGAAGTACTGGGGACAGAATTTAATGTCAGTGGATACGCTTCACAGTCTTCTATAAAAACGACCCTATTGGAAGGAAGGATTAACGTACAGGTTGAAGATAAAAAGGTAACATTGATTCCTGGACAACAGTCTGAAAATAAAGATGGAAGAGAGATCCTGGTAAAGAAAGTCGATCCACAACAGGCCATAGCATGGAAGGACGGTAAATTTAGTTTTGATGGAAAATCTTTTGCCGAAACGTTAACGGAAATAGGTCGATGGTATGATCTTTCTATTGTCTATAAGGGTGCCGTACCGGATATCGAATTGGTAGGGGATGCTTATCGTCATTCTAATATAAAACTCGTACTGCGTCTTCTGGATGCAGCGGCAGTAAATTATAAATTGGATATCGCTGACCGTAAACTAATTATTTATTAAAAATTTAAAGTAACTAACCTAAAGAAGGATGTATATGAAAGAAAAAATGGAATAGATCGTGACCTGACAATAGACTGCCTTATGCGAACATAGAAGGAAAGGAGTGCCATCCTTTCCTTCAAATAGATAGGCCAGTCTAAAACTTTTTTTAACAGTAGATTTTGTACTAACCAAATCCGAGTAAAATTAATGAATAAATATTACTTATTACGAGTGATGAGAATAACCTTATTCTTACTAGTGGCGGGGATGCTCTCCGTCAGTGCGAACAGCTACTCTCAGAAGATTACTTTCAAGGGCAGGAATGTAGCATTTGCTACTGTTCTGGAAGCTATCCGAAAACAGAGTGGCTATACCATATTCAGCACTAAAAATGTCCTAAACTCTGTCCAGCCTCTAACATTGGATGCTAGAGGGGTGGAATTGGATGAATTTCTCCGAATGATCATCGCTAATCAACCTATCGGTTATCAATTGGAAGACAGAACAATCTCTTTCTTCAAAAAAGAGCCGCCGCCTATACCTGTTAAAGAAGAGGTGGTGCAGCAGCAACAGTTTCTGACAGGGCGGGTGACTAATGCGGAAACAGGAGAAGTGATAGATGGGGTGACCGTCCGCGTCAAGGGTGCTGACTATATGGTGAGTACCAATACAAAAGGTCAATTTCAAATTCCGCTCTCCGCCATTGCTGTAAACAGTGTCATCGTATTCAGTTATATAGGAATGAAATCTAAAGAGGAAATTTATACCAATCAGAGAGCACTGAATGTACAGTTGGTACCCAACGCTGATGCGATAAAAGACGTGGTGGTAACAGGGATCTATCAGCGGAATAAGGAAAGCTTTACCGGATCGTCAGCGACCTATACGGTCAAAGAGTTGCAGATGGTAGGTAACCAGAATATTCTTCAGAGTCTGAAGACATTAGATCCTTCTTTTGCTATTGTTGATAACAATCTTTTTGGATCCGATCCGAATAGACTTCCGGATATTGAAATTAGAGGTAAAAGTAGTGTGATCGGACTTACTGATGAGTATAGTTCGAACCCCAATCAACCCCTTTTTATCTTAGATGGTTTTGAGAGCACCCTGGCTATCATCAGTGACCTGAGCATGGACCGCGTGGAGCGCATCACCTTATTGAAAGATGCGGCAGCAGCAGCTATATATGGGTCAAAAGCCGCAAACGGCGTAGTGGTTGTAGAGACCAAGAGTCCGGTTCCGGGGCAGCTGCGAGTAAACTATACAATGAATGGTAATGTTAGTTTCGCTGATCTTACCGATTACAACTTGATGAATGCGGAAGAAAAACTACAGTTTGAACTTTTATCTCAGTTTTATGGGTTGCTTGACGCCCAGGGAAAAATCATATTGGGTTCTAACCTAAATAGTGAAGCTAATTATCTAGACCGCCTTAAAGAGGTGAGGCGAGGCGTAAATACGTACTGGCCGAATGAGCCTCTTCGTACTGCATTGACACAGCGCCACACACTATTTGCGGAAGGTGGAGATGCAAATTTACGTTATAGTGTGTCTTTTAATCACGGCATTACGAATGGGGTGATGAAGGGATCTGATAGGCAGGCTACCAACGGAAATGTACGTTTGCTTTATAGAAGAGGAAAATTCTCTGTTAATAACTCCTTAAGCATTGATAACGTGAAATCGAATAAGGAGACTTCACCTTTTTCGGATTTTACAAGAGCTAATCCATATCATCGCAAGTACAACGATGACGGAAGCATAAAAATGCTGTTGGAAGATTTTAGTGCGACACGTTCGGGAGAGGCTCCTGTTTACAGTCCGCTTTACGATGTAAGTAACCTTAATATTAATGAACAGTTATCCTTGGGCTTTACCAATAATTTTGAAATGGAATGGCATGTAGCGGAACCGCTTCGTGTTCGAGGACGGCTAGGATTACGGAGTTTCTCCACAAGAGACGAGATCTTTCGATCACCATTTAATACAGAGTTTTTAAATACAGATGCTTTGGAGAGGGGAAGTTATAGAGAGACAAATGGTAGAAATGCCAACTATGATGGCGATTTAAGTTTGACATACGGGAAGGTATTTGCCGAGAAGCATATGCTGAACGCAGTAGGAGGAGCGCGTATGGAGCAAGCAACGCGGTTACAGAGCGCCTATACCGTACGTGGATTTATAGACGATGAGTTTTCAAATCCAAATTTTGCATTAAGCTATCCAGAAGGCAAGCGGCCCGACTATAATGAATCCAAACGCAGGGGTGCTAGTTTCTTTGTTAATATGGGATACGCATATGATCAGCGATACCTCATGGATGCTACATTACGCTCTGACGGCGCTTCGGTATTTGGGACGGAAAAACAGTTCTCTAATATATGGTCTGTTGGCTTAGCTTGGAATGCCCATAAGGAGACATGGATTAAATCCGCTAAATGGATAGATCAATTGCGTCTACGCGGATCTATCGGTAACCCTGGTAATCAGAATTTTGATGACTATATTTCGATGCGTATCTATCGGTATAACAACGAAAACCGTAATCCTTTCGGGGCGAGTACCATTATCAGTAATATGGGTAATAGAGGGTTGAAGTGGCAGACTACACTGGATCGTAATATCGGGCTTGATATTACAACATTTCGTAATCGTCTACGTCTGAATGTGGATTATTTTGTAAAGAGTACGGATCCACTGCTGGTATTTGTGTCTTTACCAGCTTCTACCGGTGTAACCCGTGTGGCACAGAATATAGGGGCACAGGTGACCAATGGATTCACAATAAGCAGTGATTATAGTATCATCCGCAAGGAGCAGCTGACCTGGCGTATCAATCTTAATATGCGGCAGCTTAAAGCGGAATATCGAAAAATGGGTAATCAGCTAAATAACTTTAACGAAGCTAATAAAAGCCGAAATCTTATTCGTTATTACGATGGAGGAAGTCCTTCCGACTTATGGGCGGTACGTTCGGTAGGAATAGATCCAGCAACTGGGCGTGAGATTTTTCTGAATAAGAATGGCGAACAGACTTTTGTACACGATTTTAAGGATGAGGTTATTGTGGGAAATAGTGATCCTGATTTAGAAGGTGTATTCGGTACGAGTTTGTTTTTTAAAGGTTTTTCAGTATCTATCAACTTGCGATACCGTTTTGGAGGACAGGCTTTTATGCAGACACTTTATGAAAAAGTAGAAAATATATCTTCTCGTAATGTTGTGCTCAATCAAGATAAAAGAGCATTGTATGACCGATGGAAGCAACCCGGAGATGAAGCAAAATTTAAGGCAATCTCGCGGACAGAACAGACACCAATGTCTTCGCGGTTTGTCCAGGATAATGACATGCTGATCGGGGAGTCTTTTTCATTGGGCTACGAGAGTATAAATGCTGCTTGGTTAAAGTCAATTAGAGCCTCATCCGTAACATTCCGTGTATATATGAATGATATATTCCACATTTCTACGATTAAGAATGAAAGAGGAATCGATTATCCATTTGCGCGTTCTGTTTCTTTTTCAGCAGGAATTCGTTTTTAAGCAATTATAATAGAAAGCAATGAAAAAACTATATAAAATTATTATATACTTTTTGTCGATAGGGGTGATATCCTCTTGCGGAAAGTGGGTCGATGTCAAGCCTACGGATCGATTGGGTGAAGATCAGCTTTTCGTAAATAGTGCTGGGTTCATAAAGGCACTGAATGGTGTTTATGTCGAGATGGCTCATCAAAACCTATACGGACAGAATATGAGTACCGGGGCATTAGATGTACTGGCCCAATACTATTACATCAAGAGCTCTACACATGTATTCGAAAAATACACAACTTTCATGTATACCGATGCTCATGTAAAGGCAACTATGGGTAATATATGGGGTAAAGCCTATGAGCTGATAGCCAATTGCAACGTCATTCTGGATAAATGTGGCGACGGACCGAGTAAAATATTAGCAGAGCCATATTACGGGATTGTCAAAGGAGAAACACTCGCTCTAAGAGCTATGCTACATCTGGATATGCTCCGGTTATTTGGTCCGATTTATAATGAGGATAATAAGCTAAAGGAAGCCATTCCTTATGTTGATAAATCTGGATTTGAAGTCTTCCCTTTATTAGGATCACAACAGGTGATGGAACACGTGATAAATGATCTAATCATGGCTACTTCTTTACTGGAGATGGATCCGGTACGCACAGAGGGAGTGCGTCACAATAATAATGCAGGGGGGTCAAATGATTTGTATTACAGGCAGTACCGTTTAAATTATTACGCAGCAAAGGCCCTGTTGGCAAGAGCTTATCTGTGGAAAGGCGAGCGCTCAAAAGCTTTGGAGTGTGCCGAGGAGATCCTCTCGGAAGTGCAAGCAGCGGACAAAAACATATTTCCCTATGTGACATTTGCCGATGCGACCAATGTGGATAAGCCAGACCGTCTGTTTTCGACCGAAGTTATGTTTGCACTCTACGATATAAATCGTCAAGAAATGTACAAAAGATTATTTGACGTGAGCTTGAAAGGGGATAGTAAACTATCTTTTAGTTTGGATGATATCAACGTCGAAAGAATAAATGCAACTTATGATGATGGTAATGACTTTAGAAGACGTAGTTGGCAGAGTGCCTCCACTGGTACGATTACGGCTACAACGAATATGAAGTATGCGGATATTGCGAATGGTCCCGGCCGTTATATGGTTCCATTGATCCGACTGTCGGAGGTATTGCTTATTGCAGCAGAGTGTCATCCCGATCTAGTGCAGGCTACTGCCTATTTTAATAAACTAAGGACAGTCCGCAATTGTGTCTCTTTAGAACCCGGTGATCTAGCAGTGTTGAAAATGGAGATCGGTAAAGAGTTTAGGCGTGAGATGTTGGGGGAGGGCCAAATGTTCTTTTTCTATAAGAGAAATAATTATCAGTCGCTGCCCAACCATACGACATTGAATACGCTTCCAGAAAAAACTATGGTGTTGAATAACTACGTCGTACCGCTACCCGATAGTGAGACGGCGCAAAGACAATAATAAAAAAAACAACGAGATGAAAAAGATACTAATATATATGCTGTTTTTCTATTTCGCAATACAGCTTGGAGGATGCGAGAAGGAAATAATGTCTTATGAGGGGAAGGAAGGAGTTTATTTTTCAGTGCGCCACAATGGGACTTCTACACATCTGGAAAGCATATGGCCCTATCAGCCCTATAGTGATGTAGATTTTGTACGTATAGGCCAGGATGATGTTGAATTTGCTGTTAAAGTGATGATTACCGGTCCTGTTAAAAATTATGACCGTACTTTTCATCTAACCATTAATCCGGATTCGACGACAGCAATAGCGGGGCAACATTATGAGCCTGTTCAGAAAGAGTGGACTATTGTTTCCGGTGCTATAGATACCTGGGTTAAGGTCCGTCTCAAGAGAACCCCGGATTTGGAAGAAAAACCCGTTACATTGGGCTTGCGCTTGCTGTCTACGAAGGATTTTGATTTGTCATTTCCCGAGTGGGATGCTATTCCGGAATATAATGCGGGACAGGTAGTTCCTGAGTTTGATGCCAGTCAACACACGTTGCGGATCAATGATATTATGATACAGCCCGCTGTATGGTCTGGATCATTGCAGCCCGGTAATAAAGAGTCTGGGCTTTTTGGCATATTCTCAAGGAAAAAAATGGAATTTCTCACAGAAGCATTAGGATTAAAATATGAGGATTTTTCCAGTTTGGAAACTATGCCTATGGCTAGGCAGATGCTGGTTTCTAATGACGCTACGGCAGCGCTGATAAAACGATATAATGATAAAAATCCGGTACTCGAAGACGACGGGCGATTAATGTGGATGGGCTCTGTACCGTGGACTTCTTATGTAGGTGTACCTTGGGTACCCGTTCCGTAATAGGTGTTTTAATAAAGATATAGATCATGAAAATGTATTATTATATAATGCTATTAAGCGTATTGCTGATAGCCGCATGCAGTAAAGATTTGGGGAATTATAATTATCATAAAATCAATGAACTGCAAATTGAAGGGGTAGCCAAAGAATACCTTGTACGGACATCGATAGATACATTACGTATTACGCCGACCATCAAAGCGACAATGGATGAGGCCGATGAAAACCGTTACAACTACTCTTGGATTATCAAGTACGGACAGCTCGTATACGATACTATCGGACGAGCCAAAGACCTGGTCTATCCGGTGGCTTTAGGGGTTTTGGACCACGATCTCTTTTATCGGGTACAAGATAAAAAAACCGGTGTCAGCTGGACTGCAAATGCTAAAGTAAAGGTGAGTACAGCTTTTTCCAGAGGATTACTTTTGATGGGTGAGGATGAAGAGGGCTATGCAGAAGCTGAAATGCTGTCGATGCTTTCGGATACCATTCATATCCCGCAGATCTTATCCAGAACGGAACTTCCAAGATTACACGGGCCGGTGAGTCTGGTACATACTGGTGGCACTGGGGACGATGCAAGAGTATGGGCCATGACAGGAGAGGGGGCTTACTTTCTGGACCGTGCTACGATGACTGCATCGGTTAATAACATTTTTAGCCGGTTTGTATTTACGTCTGGAGATATTGAGCTCGAAGATCTTTATCCCGTGGTGACCGCACCTCAGATCAAAACCCGTACCGGTACAACAGGGAGCTCACTTTATCGTGCGATGATTACAGCCGGTGGAGATCTATTTGGAGCAATTCCATTGTTTATGGGGGGAGATTACTATAACAATCCGGTGAATTGTTTGGCATCTGCACCAGAGAAGAGAATACCGGCAGCACCTTATTTATTGTATCCCATTAATAATATGGGGAGTTTAATATGGTATGACCAAGAGGGGCAGCGCTTTCTCAATTTTACGGGAATAGGTCTTTCCACCTCATCTACTGTTTTGACGGATAATATTGACGATATATTTCCGTGGAATCAACCTGTGGGACGTCAATTAATTTATGCGGAGAATACCCGCAATACCGACGGCGGATCAGTAAATGGCAATTCGTTTTCGATTATGCGTGATGCGGATAACACATGCTTCATTTATAAATTCTATGCAAATGGAACCAACCCCGCTAAACGTGGTGCATATGTAGTAAAACCTTTAGCGAAGGATTTTGCAAAGGCTGATCTGTACGCCTTCTCTTCCAATCGTAGTGTCGTTTTTTACGCCGTAGGAAGTAAACTATACGCTTATGATTATAACCCTGGATTTGAGAAAATCTATACATTTCCAGAAATCACAGACCCCATTACTATGATCAAATTTGATACCCAGATCGACCCTCAGCTCAACAGTTTATACATCGCGACTTACAATTCGGTAAGCAAAGGGATATTGACTCGTATGCTCGTAGGCACAGATCCAAATGTGGTCGAACTACTTCCCGAGAGCAATAGCTCATGGTCAGGCCTGATAAAAATAAAAGATGTAAACTGGCGAGCGGTAAACTAATCAAAATTTTTAAAAAAAAATAGAACTAAAATGAACAGAGCTATAAAAACGAATATATTGACTGTTGTTTTTTTACTCCTTTTAGGCGGTAATATAGCATTGGGTCAAGTAATTAACTTTACGGTACAAGGCAAAACGGATAAATCAAATGATGGTAGGTATATAAAACTATATTACGAAAAAGATACGCTGAAAATAATTGATAGCGTATCTATAAAAAAAGGTAATTTTCAATTTAAGGGTAAACTACCAGCGCCGACTCTAGGTAAATTGAGCTTTGAAAGTGAAGATATGGGAGATCGTATTGATTTGTTTCTATCCAAAGGGACTGTACGCGTGGTAGCTAAGGATTCCTTATATTATGCAAATATAAGTGGCGCCAAGCTGGCTGAAGACCACGAGAGATTTGCTGCTAAGGTAAGACCTGTGGATAGGGAATTTATCGACGCGCTTAATGTTTTTAAAGCTATGCCTGAAGGTGATGCAAAGAAAGCTTACATAACACAGGTGTTAGGCCGCCTGGATGAATATACACGTTTTAAAAGAGAGGCGGCACAACAATTTGTTGTGGAAAATCCGAATTCCTACGTAGCTCTTTATCATTTGGAAAAGACAGCATCCCCAGGCTTGGCAAATTATGAAACTACTTTTCCTTTTTATGAAAAGTTGAGCCCAGCATTAAAAGCTACAGCTTTAGGAGAGCAATTGGGCGAACGATTGCTTGCGGTCAAAGGAAACCTAACGGGAAAGGAATATATTGATTTTGTATCGACTACTCCAAAGGGCGACGAATTGAGCCTGAAAGAGGTGCTGAAATCAAATAAATATACCTTGGTTGATTTTTGGGCCAGTTGGTGTGGCCCCTGTCGAAAAGAAAATCCACATGTTGTCGAGACATATGAAGCCTTTAACAGCAAGGGATTTACCGTTTTGAGTGTCTCTCTGGATGATGATAAAGGACGTTGGGAAGAAGCAATAAGACAAGATAATATGCCATGGTATCATGTGTCTAGTCTAAAAGGATGGAAAGAACCGGCAGCTCAATTGTATGGTATCCGGGCTATTCCACAGAATTTTTTAATTGATGCGTCAGGAAAAATCGTAGCAAGTAACCTTCGTGGAGAAACGTTGTTTAAAAAAGTAGAGCAACTGCTTAAGTAGTAGCAAAAGTTTAAGATTGTAGCTGGTTTAAATAATAAGCTGGTTACAATCTTTACTATTTGCTATGATATATTGTTTTGAGGAGGGGTAGCTATTCCCTTGGATAACACTGTTGTCACCTAGGGTATCGAAGGGCTACCTTCGATAAATAGAGGATTTTAAAAACCTTTGCCGCTCAGATATTATCAAAACTAATCATCCTGCTTTATTCGTTAATGAAAAATAAAAGCATGCCTTTCACACACAATTTTACTTTCTAGGCGTTATTAATAGAGACAGGTGTCCTGTTAGATTTGTTTAATGCAGCTTTAAAATATAATTATGGCAAATGAAATCAGATTGTACATGTTTCAGACGGGCGTTCTGAAATGTAAAGAGAACAATATCAAAATGAATGCATCGCTCGATCCTTATGAAATTCCGGTTCCCTGGTATTTGATCACCCATCCAAAAGGAAATGTCATTATTGATGGAGGCAATGCCGTAGAATGTGCTACCGATCCCGTAGGACATTGGGGAGATATCACACAGGTGTATTGGCCGGTTATGAAAGAATCCGAAGGATGCTTGAATACGATTAAAGCGCTAGGCATCGATCCTTCAAGTATTAAATATGTCATCCAGTCTCATTTGCACCTTGATCACACCGGCGCTGTCGGAAACTTCCCCAATGCAACCCATATCGTTCAGCGCAGAGAATACGAGTATGCTTTTACGCCGGATTGGTTTGCAGCAGGCGGTTATATCCGTAAGGATTTTGACAGACCGGGGCTGAAATGGCAATTTTTGGAACTTGACTATAACGACTCTTACGATGTATACGGAGATGGAGTGATCCGTATTCTCCCAACGCCGGGGCATTCACCAGGCCATTGCAGTTTTATGATTACACTTCCCGATTCCGGTTCCATCATCCTGGCAGTAGATGCCGCTTACACGACCGATCATTGGGATGAAAAAGCGTTGCCCGGATTTTTAGCATCAACTGTTGATTCGGTACGTTCCGTAAAGAAACTGCACGAGTACGCCGACAAGTATGATGCACTTGTGGTCACTGGACATGATCCGGTGAAATGGAGCGAATTCAAAAAAGGACCTCAAGAGTATTACCGTTAAAATCCGATTATGATGAAAACAAAAGCAGCAGTCCTTCATCAGGTCGGAGGGCATAAGAGACCATATTCCGATTCAAAACCTTTAAAAATAGAGGAAATAGAAATCGGAAAACCAGGTAAAGAAGAAGTAGTCGTGCAGATCAAAGCAGCAGGACTGTGCCATTCCGATCTATCCGTGATCGATGGAAACCGTCCTCGCCCCATGCCTATGGTTTTGGGGCACGAGGCTGCTGGGATTATTGTCGAGTTGGGGCAGGATGTAAAAGGTTTCGAAGTAGGCGATCACGTCGTTTTTGCCTTCTTGCCCTCGTGTGGCCATTGCGAATACTGTATGTCTGGCAGAGCCGCACTTTGTAATCCTGGAGCAAAGGCCAATAACGAAGGTGTCCTGCTCAATGGTGATATTAAAATAAAGAACCAAAACGGCGAAGCTTATCATCACCATCTCGGTGTTTCTGGATTTGCGGGATATGCTGTCGCATCCATTTATTCGCTGGTGAAAATTGATAGATCTTATCCTTTTGAAATAGCTGCCCTTTTTGGTTGTGCGGTGATGACGGGAGTCGGAGCAGTAGTCCATACAGCCCAGGTTCATGTAGGCGAGTCCGTTTTGGTCGTTGGGCTGGGAGGGGTCGGGTTATCGGCTATCCTAGGAGCAAAGGCAGCAGGAGCTTCCAAGATCATTGCAGCAGATGTCAGCCCTTCAAAA
This sequence comes from Sphingobacterium faecale, assembly GCF_016746095.1. Classification (GTDB taxonomy): domain Bacteria; phylum Bacteroidota; class Bacteroidia; order Sphingobacteriales; family Sphingobacteriaceae; genus Sphingobacterium; species Sphingobacterium faecale. The sequence continues at coordinate 95,036 of NZ_JAERTY010000001.1, forward strand.
CTCGATATGGCCAAAGCATTTGGCGCTACCCATACCCTCAACTCTGGGGAGGAAAGAGCACTTGAAGAACTCAAGCAGGAGATAACGACAAGCGGTGTTGATAAATCGGTCGAATTTGCCGGAGCCATGCCCGCCTTGGACTTTGCCTTCAACGCCACGAAAAAAGGAGGTGTCACCGTGACGGGAGCATTACCGCATCCGGATGCCCGTTTGAGTCTGAATCCTCTGACGCTGGTCGGTCAGGAAAAAACCTTGAAAGGTTGTTATCTCGGTAGCTGTGTGCCTTCCATCGATATTCCTAATTTTTTGGAACTCTACAAAAATGGTAATCTTCCCGTTGATAAACTGATCACACATCGCCTAAAACTAGAAGATATCAACGAAGGTTTTGAAAGACTGGCCAGTGGAGAAGCGATCCGGCAAGTCATTATTTTTGATTAAATTCAACCCCCAATGAGTACTTACAAAGAATTGTTATTTGATAGATCCTTCGTCAATGGAGAGTGGACAAATCAGGGAACGGAAAAATTTGATGTTAAAAATCCGTTTGATTTATCCGTTATCGGACAGGTCCATGACGAAGACAGAACCTTTGTCGCCAAAGCCATTGATGTGGCGCATGCAGCTTTCGGATCCTGGAAATCGAAATCAGCCAAAGAGCGGAGCGCCATTCTGCTGAAATGGTTTGACCTTATTCATCAGCACAAAGATGAATTGGCCCGGATTATGACCCTGGAAAGCGGCAAACCCTTGGCTGAAAGCAAAGGCGAAATAGATTATGGCGCAGCTTATATCCAATGGTTCGCCGAAGAAGCCAAGCGCAATTATGGAGATGTTATCCCTGGATTTACAGCGGACAAACGTATTATTACACTCAAAGAGCCCATCGGTGTCGTGGGCGCTATTACCCCCTGGAATTTTCCATTGGCCATGATCACCCGTAAAATTGCACCGGCTCTAGCTGTAGGCTGTACAGTCGTTGTCCGTCCGAGCGAGGAGACTCCATTTACGGCACTTGCGATAAATTATCTAGCGGATCTGGCTGGGTTTCCTAAAGGGGTATACAATACCGTAGTCGGAACAGACCCATCCGAAATGGGAAAAGAGCTATGTGAGAATAAAAAAGTAGCCAAAATATCCTTTACAGGCTCTACAAGAGTGGGTAAGATCCTGATGGCACAAAGTGCAGGCACACTCAAAAAACTGAGCTTGGAACTGGGAGGGAATGCTCCGCTTATCGTTTTCGATGATGCAGATATAGACTTGACAATCAAAGGAGCGTTGGCCGGAAAATTCCGGTTCGCAGGACAGACCTGTGTTTGTGTTAATCGGATTTTAGTGCAGGAAGGGATTCACGATCTCTTTGTCGAAAAATTTACGGCTGCCGTTAAGAAGATGAAACTCGGAAGCGGATTGGATACAGATGTAAATATCGGTCCACTTATCAATCAGAGCGCTATCCGACGGATGGAAGAGATGACACAAGATGCTATCACCAAAGGCGGCAAAGTTTTAACAGGCGGCAAGGCCGTAGCGCCTCAGTTTTTTGAACCCACTATCATCGTTGATGCCAACGAATCCATGGAATTTGCGCAGAATGAAATCTTTGGTCCTATCGCACCGATATTCAGATTCAAAACCGAGCAGGATGCTGTACGAATGGCCAATGATACCGTTTACGGATTGGCGAGTTACTTTTTTACGAACGATCTAAACCGAAGCTGGCGTGTTCGTGAGCAGCTGGAATACGGTATTGTCGGGATCAATGAAGGATTGATTTCTTCCGAAGTTGTTCCTTTTGGAGGAGTCAAAGAATCCGGACAGGGGCGCGAAGGTTCTAAATACGGGCTGGACAGTTATGTAGACATCAAGTACGTCTGTATCGGAGGTGTTCTGTAGTTTGTATTTTAGAAGCACTATATAGAAAAAGGAGGACGAATAGTTCTCCTTTTTATTTTTATCTACCGTTTGTTGTTATTGGTTTTGCTTGATAGAGCCTTTAGGCTAGGTTGAGTTCATTAGTTGTTTTTTGCTGAGATCCGCGACTATTAGTTTTTTAATTAATAAAGCTATGCCGATACTTTTATTATTTATCATCTTAACACAGCGATTATAGCCTAGTACGGCGTTTTATAACCTATCACTATCAGATCCTTGTCATATAGACCGGTCAGAATACTATTGCCTTTATGGTCGACCATTAGCCCACCATATTGTGCCTGCGCATATTTCTCCCCCTGACCTTCTTCAAATAAATAAGATTCGGCTCCGATCTCTAGGGACCATTTGTTTGGTGTGGTGTAAGCGATCAAAAACTCTCCCTGTGCAAGAGGAGTCTTCTCCTGCTGAAAGCGGACGAGGTTGGCTACATTGTCATGACCTAGGCGGACCACACAGTAGCCCCGTCTGGCTATACTGTCCGTATTCGTTTCTGTAGCTATCTTGTAGCGCAGCCGCATATAATCACCCTGCATGAGCGATCGCGGATCAACAGGTGCCAGCTCCAATAAGATCAACTGACCATTCTTGAGGATTTCTTCCTTTTTCACTACGCTAAAGTTGAAATATAGCAGTAGCAACGCAAGGTTGACCAGGATGGTGATGCCACTATATTTTTTCATGATTCGCACGTTTAGAAATAAAGAGATAAAACAATAGAAATACCAACCCGGATCCAAAAAGCATGATAGATTTGGTCAGGAGCGTATATTGCAAGTCATAGTAAAACTTTCCTATAAACCACAGCAATGCAATAATGCCCATTACAAACCCTGTTCTGTAGCGGACACTAAAACACAGGAGGATCAACAGTAGACTGCCCACAATACCAGGATATAGAATTGTAGGAGCCACAACTAGGAGTGTCAGTGCGTATGTCGCGAGTCTGGTGATCCTATCAGACACTCCAAAATCGGATAATAGCTTTGACGAAAGGTAGAGTATGATCAGTGTACAGACTACAGACGTAGACCAACTCCATAAAGCTGATAAATGAAAGAAAAATAAATCCTGGCGCAATAGAAGCAGACCGATTATAAAACATAGGAGTAATCCTGTACGGATTGCGTGAAATGAGAATCCTGTTTTAAAGCTCTTGTGAAGCAATTTAGGCTCTTTTAAGAACATATAGCTCAGTACAATAGCTAACAGTGAAACCTGTATGTGCAGAAAGTCATTGTGTCCCGCCGACTGGATATAACTCAGTATACTTCCATTTAGAATCAATGTCGATACAAAGCTGATGATATAGCTGGGGTTCAGGTATAGACAGAGCAGGGATAATGCTGCCAGACATAAAGAAACATATTGATTATCAATGTTAAATTCAAAGAGCCCATAACCTAGCATGATAAAACCGATACTAAAAGTAGCTACACTCATAGTGTCCCATAGGATCTGTTTGAATTTTTTGCCGATGATCACTCCAATTGTAATCGCCAGAATACCAAGTGCCGATAGTGCTACGTGAGATCTGTAGAGGCCGATCCCTACCAGAAAGCCCCAAAATGCACTGGAAGAAAGTATACCGCCAAAGATAGACAGTATCTTGATGGCCAGGGTCTGCTTAACCTGACGATCCTCGATAGATTGCTCCATGTGGAATGCCTCTAAATTTAATTCCGGATCTAGCGATTGTAGGTAACTGGCCGTTTGCTGTATAATGTTATTTGGCGTCATGACGATTGCTTTTTAGCGAGTTGAATAAGGTTGCGGACGACTAAGGTGACACTGATGATAATAAAAACACCTATCAGTAGCAGCATCCATTCGTCGTTCGATATATCTAAAAGAAAGGTCGATATGATGATAATCAAGCTAAACGGAACTGCTGAGAGATAAAAAGTACTTTTAGTCTGTACGCCATGCCATAAAGCGGCGAGATAGGTCAATATCACCAATGGTGCAAATACCGAAAAATATTCTTTCTCAAAGCTGACTATGCCATTGATCATACCTATGGTGGCAAAGGTCAATGCCGCTAAACCTACCGTATGTATAAAGTAAGCTGGTGCCTGACGCATTTTGGCTAAGACGAAAACAGCTCCGTTACCGAGGTAGAGTATACCGTACATAAGCAATGAGGGCCAGCCGGTGACCTGTTGGCAGTAAAGAATCAAAGTGGTATTGAGCAGTATCATGTACAGCAACCACATCGGTGCAAAGTTTGAGAAGCATACCCATAAGGTGACGAATACCGTCCAGCCTAGAAAAAAATCATAGGCATTGGCGCCGGTCTGATAGATCTGTCCAAAAACAGCGAATAGCACCCCGACCAGCACAGCGCTTCCTGTCAGTATGATCTGCTGGGACTGCGTATTTATCTTAGATAAAAAAGTCAGCGCAGTGAGCGCGATAACCAATAGTTCTACTATACCTATTTTAGCAAATTTGTGTAGGTCAGCCCAATTGTAAGCAAAGAAGAAAATGATTCCAGCCAATGAAAATCCTATTCCCAGTACGAGGAACAGAAGTGTCAAAAATTTTTTCCAACTGTTCGCATCGGGATAGACTCGTTCATTCAGCGCTCGGGTCAGCGTCTCTTCACTGAGAGAGGTCTGCCTCGCGATACTTTCGATATCCTCGCGTTGTATATTATCCATATTTATATTTAAAAATCTTTTCTATAGCTGTGCAAAATGATTTATTGCGCTCTGTAGAGTGTTGCGCTTTTCTTATTCTTATCCAAACGAAACATAATACTGTCATTATCCGAGAATCGTACAAAATAGCGTTCTTCCGAAGGTTTGTAAAAGTTTAGAACATACACCGTGGCATCCTCGTCATCTTCAAAACCTCGTTCATAGTTCACATTCCCTTTCACCACACTTGAACTGTTTTTCTCTTTTTCAATCAGTTCAAAGGTGTCGTTGTTATAAATCGTATCGTTTTTACGGATCGTATTGTTTTTGTAAATAGAAAGCTGGTTCGTTTCATTTTTGTACAGTTCCTGTAGTTTAGAAACTTCCATTTCTGAAGTAACCTTTTTATCCGTTTTATACTGGCAGGCCGCCAATAGCGATAGCGCTATCATTCCAACGATTATTTTTTTTATACTGTTCATCCCGTCTGTGATCCGATCTCCATCCTGTGAAGACAAGCCCACATAGGTCAAGAGAATCGTTTATCTTATTGTTTTGTAGCTTAAAGGTAAGACAGTTTTTATTTGCTATCAACTAAAATGGGGCATGCAGGTCGTATTGGTCAATATCTGCAGAGGTAGGAGAAGTCTGTTTTTTTCATTCCTCTCGACCATAAACGACTCCCTGCTCGCGTAACACGTTGTTTTCCCGTTCGATTTCTGCGACCAGTTCCTCCTCCGATGGCAGTTCGAGTAGGTATTTACTCACGAACAGTTGTTGGTCACTATCTGCTATAGCATATTCGACCAAGGCTTTGTTTTGATTGGTTACTAGCAATAGGCCTACAGGTGGGTTATCATCCTTCTGCATCACTTCCTTTTTGTAGTAATTGACATAAGTCTTTAATTGTCCGATATGCTCATGTTTGGCTTCATTAACCTTGAGCTCCACGAGTACATGACATTTTAATATGCGATGGTAAAATACCAGATCGATAAAGAAATATTCGCCACCGATCAGGATACGCTTTTGTTTGGCTTCAAAACAGAAACCATGGCCCATTTCGAGGAGAAAGCCTTCCAAATGTTCGAGGAGAGATTTTTCCAGATCATTTTCGTAGACGACATCTTTAGCTTTCAGTCCGAGAAATTCAAAAGTAAAAGGAGATTTGATGATGTCTTTCGCTTGAATGGTTTCTGCCGTTTGTTCGACCATCTTTGACAGCATTTCCGGCTTTTTACTTATTTCACTTCTTTCATAATAAAGAGTGTTGATCTGTCTTTTTAACTCACCGACACTCCATGCTTGTTTAATACATTCTAATTCATAAAATGTACGCTTTTCTAAATTTTGAATCGGTAGGAGTTGTACTAGGTGAGTAAATGAAATTTTTACTAAAATTTCAGCAGGATCTATCGTAAAAGTATTCTTTTGGTTGGTGTTTGGTAAAGCTGTTGTGAATTCATCAGTTGACGACTGATGAATTGTATGACGCAGATTATCAGTGTTTTGGAATTGGTCAGTCAGCGACTGACCAATTCGGATTCCTTTTGATCCACTGTTTGCCAGTATTTCTTTAACAGTAGATAATAGGTGTGGGTATGTCACATAAAACTGTCTGCAGAGTTTTAGATTTGTTATGGAAAGGCCTTTTATTTTAATTGATGCGGAGAGTTCAGCCAATAGACTTTCACCATACTTAGCCCGGTCTTCACCGTTCTGCTCGAATTCGACAATGTATAGCCCGATCAACCAGTTACGTAGGGTAAGCGATTGGTTTACTGCTTTTACAGCTGAGAGCTGGAGCTCCTTGTGCGTACTTTGTATACTGTTGACTAGTTTAGTGAATTCCATCAGAATAAATTTTTCAAAAGGTTAATAATTGGTTTCAAATATCTACCTTACACTAAGTTAATGAATAAAAATTTAAACTAAAAATATTAGCATACAAATTATTGACTTAATCCCCATTTTCATACTCCTGTTAAAGATGAAGCTTCTGTCTTGGAGTAAAGACAGGCCTCTTGTAATGTTGAACGCAGTCGATCAAGCATAATGGCAAGATTGCATTTACGGGCCAGTTATTAGGTACATTGATAGTCTTATCTTATTCTACCTTCGAGGGATTTTGTATAGCCGATTGGCCATGCTCACCCGTAAAATTGTACCGGCTCTTGCCGTAGGCTGTACGGTCGTGGTCCATCCGAGCGAGGAGACTCCATTTACGGCACTTGCGATAAATTATCTGGCGGATCTGGCTGGGTTTCCTAAAGGAGTATACAATACCGTAGTCGGAACAGACCCATCCGAAATGGGAAAAGAGCTCTGTGAGAATAAAAAGGTAGCTAAAATATCCTTTACTGGCTCTACAAGAGTGGGTAAGATAAGATCCTGATGTCGCAGAGCGCAGATACACTCAAAAAATGCGATGGAAAATATATTTTCCCTGTTGGTTTGGCGATTTACAATTCACCAGAAAAAAATCTTTAAAGCACATTTTTACCCTTTTGTTTGGAATTTGTTACATTTGGAGCACATGTTTTAGCTAACCGTAGCACTATATCTCCTATTGGAGTGTGATTGCTCAAGAATAATTGTACTGAAAAATGAAAAATGAGTCAGACTGGTGGCACCTGTTTCGATTGGGTGACGAGGCTGCTTTCAAACTTTTGTTTGAGCGCTACAGTCCGCTATTGTTCAATTATGGGTATAAATTTACACAAGAAGAGAGCATCATTGAAGATAGCATCCAAGAGTTTTTTATGAAAATTTGGTACAACCGGGATAGCATCAACGATACACCTTCCGTCAAAAACTATCTTTACAAAGCCTTTAGGCGCACACTTACAGCGCACATTGAGCAGTCCAATAGAAAAAGAAATATTCCAGTAGAAAGTTTACCCTTTGATATTGAATTGCCTCATGATACGCAAGTTATGCGCAAAGAGCGGTTGGAGGAGATCAAGGCCCAGTTGGAAGAAGCTTTACTGAAAATGACAGCACGTCAACGTGAAGTAATCCACTTACGGTTTTTTGAAGAATTATCTTACGAGGAGATCGCGGATATCATGGGATTATCTGTTAAAGACTTATACAAACTGTTTTATCGTGCAATGAATAGTTTGAGGAAGCATGTCGGGGCATTCAACCTATTGGCAATTTTTACACTTTTGGCCGAAGCAAAATCTTCTTAATCGGATCCGATTTTAGTTTTTTATTTTTTGCCTTCGGCGCAAATTCTACTTCTGAAGAAGAATTTTCTTGAACCTATCTTCTTATATTCCATGTTTTTTACAAAAAGATAAAAATAATTTAACAACACTGGGGTAAAATTCCAATTCTCACTGTATATAGATATAAATAGATTATGAAGCACGATTTCTTGTTATACAAAGACTTTAAAGCGGTAGACTTTTTCGAAGATGAAGCCTTCACGTCCTATTATCTTTCGGGAATGAGGGATGATCTTTCATTTTGGAAATCTTTGGTCGACACTTATCCCTATTTAGAACAAGAGATTGATAAGGCGATACAGTGGATTGAGCTGCTGCGAGATCAGCCTCTGCATCAAAGTAAGATAGACAATGAAACACGTTGGAACCGTATACAAGAATCGCTTCCGTTGTATGTACAGGCACAAGACCGGTTATATCGGATTCGTAAGATCCGGAGATGGATAGCCCAAGTTGCTGCGATATTGCTATTAGGCTTCACTATATATGAGGTTGGGCAGCTGGGCACAAAAGAGAACAATACAGGATATGGAGAGCAACGAGAATTACTTTTGCCAGACGCTTCTGTGGTACAGCTCAATAGTAATTCGCGTTTGAAATATGTTAGAGATTGGAAAACAGATAAGCCAAGAGAGGTATGGTTGGATGGAGAAGCTTTGTTCGAAGTAAAGCATACGGCGATCATGAATCGATTGCAGCAGGAGGACTATTTTATCGTTCATGTAGGAAATATTTCGTTAACTGTTTTAGGTACAAAATTTAATGTTAAGGATCGTCGCGAACATATTGAAGTCTCTTTATTTGAAGGTAGCCTTCAGGTTATGGATAAAATGGGGATAAAGCACATATTGAAACCAGGGGAAACTTTTATTTATGATAAAGTAGCCGATACCGAGCAGGTGTTAAACAACAGGAATATACAAGAGGCGCTCTCTTGGACACGCGGTGAGATGGTTGTTGAGCATCAGAACCTATCTGATATTATCGAAGTCCTTGAAGATAATTATGGGTACACTGTTGAACTGAAAGATTCCAGCATATTAAATAAAAGACTTCAGGGAGTAGCTCCACTTACACAAGCTGATGATATTCTTTTTGTAATCCGACACGCCATGCAGTTGGACATGAAGGTCGAAGGCAAGAAAATAACGATTAACTCTAAATAACTAACAAATTAACTTTATGAAACCAAGATTATTTACGCTTTTAGTCTTCTTACTCTATCATGTAGGGGGATATACTCAGCAAAAAGCAAGTGTCGTACAGGCATTGAATGAAGTCACCCGCCTTTACGGAACCCAGTTTGCCTATGAAGAGGGATTACTGAGAGGTATACAGGTGCCCAAATCGACCGTTCCTAAGGACAAAAAGGCGCCTATAGAATCTGTTTTGAAATCCCTTTTATACCCTAGCGGTCTTTTGTTCTTGTACGTTCAGGATAATTATTACACGATAGTTAAGGATAATAAACCTAATTCTCAAGTTCAGGAAGATGACTATTGGCGAACAATAACAGGTGAGGTCAAAGACAGCAAGGGTCAGCCTTTGGTAGGAGCTACCGTTCTTCCTGAGGGATATGCGGTACGAACTGGAGTCACGACTAGTAGCGATGGTCGTTATACGCTGAGGTTGCGCGAGCCAGTAGAGGCATTGGTATTCACCTATATGGGGATGGAGCCACAACGTCGTGTTATCGGAAAAAGCAGACAGATAAATGTGTTTATGGGAGATGCAGTAAATCAATTAGAAGAAGTTGAGGTCGTATCTACAGGTTATCAAAAAATATCGAAGGAAAGAGCGACAGGTTCATTTAGCCAAATTACCGCCAAAGAATTAAAAGAAGTTCCGTCGATAAATATTATGGAACGTATTGAAGGTATGGTGCCCGGCATGCAGATCGATTTACGGAATAATACTATTCAGATTCGAGGAGCCAATAGTTTTGGCACCGATTCGGATCCGTTAGGGAATTCTAAAAAGCCCCTGATCGTGATAGATGGATTTCCGGCCATGGATCAAGATTTGGTCGAGACTAATACAACTTATGCCAACAATTCAATTCTGAACAGGTTCAACCCTGAAGATATTGAAAGTATAACTGTCTTGAAAGATGCGGCGGCAGCTTCTATTTGGGGTAGCCAAGCAGCCAACGGAGTCATTGTAATCGAGACAAAAAAAGGTAAAAATCAACCACCAAGCATATCATTCAGCTCAAGTCTGAGCACATCTGCGCCAGCTGACCTGAGCAAACTGAGCCGTATGTCCAGTAAAGATTATGTTGATCTGGAACGCGAGCTTTTCGATTTAGGCGGTGTGCCTGATCCGAGTGCTTGGCAACCTAGCGAGTGGAGCAAATTCAATCAAAACAAGCCCGTCAGTGAGGCCATGCAATGGTTGTTCAAACAAAAAAACGGTGTGATTGATAACGCTATGTTAGAACAGCAGCTCAACCGATTGGGAACCATAAATAATATAAATCAGATACAGGATAACCTGTTTCAGCATGCGGTAAGTCAGCAATATAATTTGTCCCTATCGGGAGGAAACAGTAGATCCACCTATTTGATATCGATGAATTATTCGGATGACACGCCAGTGTTCAAAAGTAATAAAGGACAGGGGTATTTTATCAATTCCAATTTTACGACCAATTTTTTTGATCAGCGTCTAAATCTTACTACCGGTATTAACTACGTGTATTCTAAAAGCAAAAGCAATCAAGCTGCTGCGAATACTATTGGATCGGGTGAATTTGGATACAGACCTTACGAGCAGTTGAATAATGAAAGCGGGGACTTGGTTAGGCGTTCTCTTCGTTTTACCGATGAGGTAGCCGACGAATTTTATAGGTTAGGTCTGTATGACTGGCGGTATAATCCGATAGAAGAATTACAATATTCTAATTACACGAATGAAGATAACCGGATTCGGTTTAATGCTGCTTTAGATGCTAAATTGACCTCTTGGGCAAAGTTGAATCTGTCTGGTATGTTGCAACGTTCCTTTGAAGTGACCAATAGTTTGGATGAATATGAAAGCTACAGTATGCGCAGCTTTTTGAATGAAGCTGTTGAGATGGATTTTGATACAGGGTTGTTTGAGCGGTCTTTGCCACAAGGTGGGAAACTAGTTTTTCGTGACCAGCGTAATAGTTCTTATAACCTGCGATTACAGGGCAATATTGATAAGACATTTAGCGATTGGATTAGTCTTAATATGATCATTGGAGGGGAGATAGGGTCGCAAACAGGATTGAACTATGGACAGACGAGATACGGGTTCAATGCGGACACTTATTCCTCTGCGGCATTTAATCCCACGACGCCTTACAATACTATTTTTGATTATACAACTACTTTGGGATATTCAGATGGTTCGGTTGGCAAACCTAATGTTCGCAGACTCTCCTATTATACCAATGGTGCTTTAACACTATTCAAAGGGCGTTACATAGTTTCCGGAAGTGCCCGTTTTGATGACCACACATTAGTCGGTATCGATCGCTCGGTGCGTGCTAAGCCACTTTGGTCTTCTGGAGTCAAATGGAATATAAAATCAGAGCACTTTATGCAGGATCAAAACTGGTTAAATGCCTTAAGCCTTCGCTTTACATATGGTGTTGGTGGTACGATTCCTACGGGTTCATCCAATGTAACAATAATGGATATTCAGCCCCGTGACAGTGAGACAGGAGAGATTACTGCCAAAATTGCGTCTCCTGGTAATCCTAGAGTAGGATGGGAGAAAGTATATACACAGAACTACGGGCTTGATTTTAGTGTCCTGAGTAGCCGGTTGAACGTTACTTTTGATTACTACAGAAAACATACCAAAGACATCTTATATAGCTTCCCTGTGAATCCTACGATCGGTTGGTCAAATTTGACCTTCAACGGAGGCGAGATGGAGGGAAGTGGTATAGACTTGGGGATATCCGGACAGTTGGTTCGCAAGAAAGATTTTTCTTGGCAGAGTACATTTAATTTCGCCTATAATACAAACAAGGTTACTGATTCCAGGTTTGACTATACCGACATTAACCGAGTTATAGGGCGTAGTCCCAGGACAGGTATGCCTTTAGATTATCTATACACCTATCGTTCCGAGGGGTTGGATGAGAAGGGACAGACATTGATTGGCAGGAACGATGGAGTAATAGTGAGCAGTACCAACACGAATGCTGAAACAGGAGAAAACTTAGGCCGCTTGCCATTTAAGATAGAAGATCTAGTGTATGCAGGGCGCATGTCTGCCCCTTATTTCGGTGGTTTGATGAATACTCTGAGGTATAAAGCTTTCCAGTTTGATGTAAGGTTGAGCTATAACATGGGACATGTGGTCAAAAAAGAAACTATTGTCAATTACCCAACTTGGCAAGGTTACAGCGGATTCTTGGACACGCACACCGATTTATTGTATAGATGGCAAGCCAGTGGCGATGAAGCGACTACGATTGTCCCAGGTATCGCGAATATTAATCAGAATAGTTTCAATAGATTTCGGGAGAGCGATCGCATGATTATCAATGGAAGTCATATCCGTTTACAACAGATTTCGCTGAAATACATTTTCCCAAATGAGCTGTTGAAAAATCTCCCCATAAAGAGTCTGAGTGTTAATGCTACAGTGCGCAACCTAGGTATTATTTGGCGAGCTAATGACCAAGGTATAGATCCAATGTATTATCGCACACGTACTTATAACAGTCTTCCGCCGACAAAGAATTATTTCTTTAGTCTGAATGCCTCTTTTTAGTTCTTCACATATAATACGAAAGAAAATGAAAATAAATTATATAACAGTGATTTTCCCTCTTTTGCTTCTTGGTAGTTTCAGTTCATGTAGAGATTATGTAGAGGTAGACCAGTACAATAGACGTGAGTTAAAATATACGGATGATTTTCAATATCTACTCAATAATGAAAGCATTTTCGGACCGGCTTATAGTCTGCCAGTATTATCGAGTGACGATTTGGTTATTTCCGAAGGAGCCTATCAAAACAATATTACAGAGTCTGTTTATTGGCCCTATACTTGGGCTCAGGAATACTTTCCGGATGATCTGCAAGATGCGAACTGGAATAAATTGTATGAGCAGATTAACACAGCCAATGAAATTATAGCAACGGTCATGCAAAGCCAGAAAGGAGGAGACCGCCAAAAGAGACAAATTTTGGCAGAAGCAAAAGTACAGCGAGCTTATAGCTATTTTCTTCTGGTCAATCAGTATGGCGGGATCTATAATCCTGAAACAGCATCGTCTACCATTGGAGTACCATTTTTGTTGAAACCGGAGTTGTTTTCCAGTTTGCAGAGAGCAACCTTGGAGATAATCTACAATCAGATTTTGACCGATCTCAATGAATCAATCGCTGACCTGCCCGAACGGGCAGAAAATAATAGACATCCGGATAAGGCAGCCGTTCATGCCGTATTGGCAACCGTACATTTGTATATGCGTAGCTTTGATCAGGCTGGTGTCCATGCCGATGAAGCAATGAAAGGGAATCGTATACTTTTTGACTTATCTGATTATGTAGGTAAAGAAAATCAAGTATACCCTAAAAGGATAGAAAGCAAAGAAATATTTCTGTCTAAACGGACTGTCCAACAATACAATGAACAGCTCAATCCTGAACTGTTGGGCCTTTTCAATACCAATGACCTTCGTTTGTCGACATATACTAAAGTATCTCAAAATAGCTTGATGCCTGCTGGAGCTCTGCTTTCTCGAAAGAATGAGATCACTGGCGAAAGACCCAATACGGTCGAGGTGGGACCTTCTCTTCCAGAGATTATGTTGATAAAAGCGGAGGTGTTAGCTAGAAATGGACAATTTGATCAATCTATGGAGATGGTCAATCTATTAAGGAAGTCCAGGTTCCATGCAGGAGACTTTGAACCGCTTATCGCAGGAGATGCTGACGAAGCGCTTATAAAAGTCATTGAAGAGCGCCGTAGAGAACTATTTGCCACAGGCAAACGCTGGTTTGATCAAAGGAGGTTGAATTTGGACTCTAAATTGGCAAGAGCTTACACAAGAACATTCAAAGGGGAGACATTCACGCTAGAGATAAATAGCAATAGGTTTATTTATCCTGTTGCCAGTTATTATCTCGGATTGAATCCCGAAATAGGGCAGAGCCCAAGATAATAAAACCTAAATATATCATACAATGAAGAAAATAGTTTTAGCCGTATTCTTACTTTTTGGGATTGCCTTGCAAGCGCAAGAACAGCCTTACAGTAGCAATGTTTTTCCGATTCAGCCTGCGAAGGTTGGGCATCCCCTACGTATACTTTATGATGCCAAAGGAGGAGATTTAGAATTTAGCGACGAAGTGTCCGTCGCTGTTTATCGGTTTCATCAGGATATATGGAAAGTAGAACAGTTTTCCATGAAATCCGTGGGTAATAAACAGTGGGAATACCTGTATCCCGTTTCGGACTCCACACTTTTTGTCGGAGTTAAGTTCTTTCAAGGGGATCTTTACAGTCCGGACATTGTAGATAATAACAAGAATAAAGGTTACGGTCTACGGATCAGCGATCACAAAAGAAAAGCGCAGAAGGGAAGCTATCTTGCAGAGGCTTCGTTTATTGTGCCTACGTTAGCCAAAGGTGCGATCATCAACTACTACGATGAAAAGCTCACTTTAGATAAATCTTATTTGTCAAGTATCGTTAAGGAAGAAGAAAAGCTGTCAGGAAAGACTATTTCATCAAAATATAAATTGTACTTGGGCGCTCAGCGTCTGCTTTTGAACGATCAGGAATTGACACCTGTAGCAGAGAAGGTCGTGGATCAATTGTTGTCCAACAGGTCCATATCTGCTGACGATCTGGGTGATATGCAGCTGTTTTTACAACATCAGATTAAGCAGGATAGGTTAGCAGAGCAGGTAGGCAAGCGTATTACCGAACAATATCCAAAAAGTTCGACTGCACGCTTTGTTGCTTATAGCAATATTCGCACTGCAGGTTCATTACAGGACGTCATTGCTTCTTATGAAGAGTTTTTAAAAAAGTATCCTATCTCCGAATGGTATGAAAATCCAGATAACAAAGGTTTTATCTATTATGCTGTGTACAGAGGTATCGGGTCAGCCTACTTCGATAACAAACAGTTCGACAAATTTCAGGCGCTGTTCAAGGATATTGACTTCCGGACTTCCAACGAGTTGTTGCGATGGAATGTCATGCGGGCTTATATGTTTAATACAGTAGGAAAAGACTCGCTTTATCATATTGCCGAGCCTCTTATTCAGATGCTTATCTCCAAAAAGGGCGATGGTTCTTATAGGAGCGACTTTATGAACAAACAAGCCGCCGATTCTAATATGAACAATCAAATGGATGATCGCTTGTTTACGCATATTTCCCTATTGAATGATTTGGGGCGTTACGAAGAAGCGCGCAGGTATTTCTTGGAGTTATCGGACAAAGGGAAGTATGGCAATGCCGAGCTCAATGATATTAACTTAAATGTGCTCGAAAAGCTTGGTGCGCAGAATGAGATTCTACCTTTACTGGAGATGAGCATCAAAGCTAATTCCGTGACACCACGTATGTTTGATGTGGTCAAGTCGCTGTATCAGAAAAGCCATTCCGGAAGTTTAGAAGGCTATGATTTATACCTGGCCGGGTTACAGTCTGTTGAACAGCGAGCTGAGTTAGAAGCATATGTTAATGAGCATCTTAATGTTAACTATCCCATTCCAGATTTTTCTATGGAGAATGCCGATGGAGGCTATATAGATCAAGATAATATCAAAGATAAGATCGTGGTCATGGATTTTTGGGCTACCTGGTGTCGTCCGTGTATCATGGCATTCCCAGGGATGCAATTGCTCGTAGACAAATATGCCAACGATCCTCAGGTAGCGATCTATATGGTAGGTACGATGCAGACAGGCGATTACCGTACCAAGTCCGTTAATTTTGTGCGCGGAGAGGGGTATCGGTTTACACTGTTGCATGATGCCGAGAATGAAGTAAATGGGCAGCAAGATAAGCTATTCAAATCTTTGGTTACACCAATATTCAAGGACTCGTCTATTCCACGTAAGATCGTAGTTAAAAATGGTGTTATCCGTTATTCTTCAGGAGGATATTCCGGTAGTCCGAGCAAGCTAATGGATGAGCTTTCACTGGTTATCGAAAAGCTGAAGAGTGAATAGTTTATCCCCCTTTTACCCAGGTACTAATAAGAATTTTTGAGATTATAAATTATAACAGATAGATGAAAAGAACAGGAATACTTCTGGGGATGGTCGGAGTAGCTTTTTCGCTCCAGGCACAGATGAATCCAAAGTATAAGTTTGAAGAAGCATTGAAATTGATCCAGGACAATTACGTGGATCGCGTCAATGATGAGCATTTGGTAGATGCGGCTATACGTGCCATGATTGCAGACTTGGATCCGCATTCGCGCTACACGAGCAGAGAAGAAGCAGAGGCTATGCGTGAAGGGATGAGCGGTAGCTTTGCAGGGATTGGCATCCAATTTTTGAAAAGCGGAACGCAGACATTCGTTACGGTAGTTAATCCCGATGGACCGGCTATGAAAGCAGGTGTACGGGTAGGAGATGAGATTCTGGCCATTGACGGTGAGTCCATCAATGGAGAGGCTTGGGGTAATAAAGAAATAATGCTTAAACTGCGTGGAGAAAAAGACGTGCCTGTAGTTCTTGGTTTACTTTCTCCTGGCACCACTGAGCAAAAAGATATCCGTATCGTACGGGGCAATATTATAGAGCGTTCCGTAAGAGAAGCTTACATGATAGACAAGGAAATCGGTTATATCGGTCTGTCCATCTTCAACTTGACTACGCGTCAAGAGATCGATGCCGCACTCCAGAAGCTGCAGGAACAGGGAATGAAGAAATTAATTTTGGATTTGCAGAGTAATGGTGGAGGTTATGTACAATCGGCAATCGGCGTTGTAGACGAATTCCTGCCGAAAGAAAAGATGGTCTTCTATTCTGTACCTAATGAAGGAGGGAAGGATTATTATTACACAGGCGGTTTTGGTCGCTTTTATAAAGGAGAACTCGTCGTATTGATCGATGAATCTACAGCATCATCCAGTGAGATCGTTACTGGAGCCTTACAGGATTGGGATAGAGCTGTAGTCATAGGTCGCCGAAGTTTCGGAAAAGGATTAATGCAGCGCCCCGTACCCTTGTCGGATGGATCAGAAATGCAATTGACCGGAGCGAGGTACTATACCCCATCGGGCCGCTCCATACAAAAACCATATACCAAGGGTAAAGAAGATTACTTTCAGGATTTTAGCCGCCGGATGGAGTCTAAAGAATTGTTGGAAGAGGGACACGTGGAGTTCGCCGATTCCTTAAAGTATACCACTTTAGAGACAAAACGTATTGTTTACGGAGGTGGAGGCATTATGCCTGATCGATTTGTACCTATCGATACCAATGTCTACAGTGGCTGGATGGGAACATTGATGAATACTGGTATTGTGGCTAAGGGTGGTTTTGAATTTGTACAGCAGAATCGTGCTGCACTCCTGAAAGCCTATCCCGATTTCGAAAGCTTTAATAAAAAGTTTAAAATCCCCATAGCAGTACATCGGCAGGTGGTAGCTTATGCAGCTACCAAATCGGTTGTTGTGCCAAATGACACCCATGTGGATGCACATCGCGCAATCGATGTCGAACTGAAGGCACAGATTGCCTCGCTGTTGTATACGGGGGGGGATTATATGGCCAGAGTGCGCAATGAAGCTAATCAGAGTTTTATCAGTGCGTTGGAGGTATTGAGAGACACCAAGATGTATAATTCTTTATTGCATAGCGATATTGTTGGAGAGAAAGCAAAAAAATAGATATAATATAAAAGACGAAGAATATGAAATGGACATTGTTATTGGCTGGCGTACTGCCATTCGCTGTATTTGCACAGCAGGATTATACCGTTGAGGGGCAACTTGGCAAGCTGGATAAGCCCGCCAAAGCTTATTTGAGATACAAAATAGAAGGTCGGGAGATAATTGATTCCGTGTATTTGGACAAAGGCAGATTTGTGTTTAAAGGAACTATACCCTCTCCATTAGAGGCTGCCATACGTGTTGCTCATGATGATAAACCTGTAGATCCCACCAAGTCGGTGAAATGGGACTTGTTTCCTTTCTTTTTGGAAGGGCAGCATATAAAGATTTCTGCTTCAGATTCTATTCAGAATGCCATCGTGTCAGGATCACCATTGAATGACGAGAACAAGCGTGTTAATGATATGTTGGCTCCTATTTATGCACAGTATGAAGCTTTAAATAAAGAATATGCGTCCAAATCTCCCGCCGATCAGCAGGATATGAAATATTTGCAATCGTTAGATGATCGTGCTGAGGCAATAAAAAAACAAACAGAAGAAGCTAAATTGGAGTATATCAGCAAAAATCCAAAGAGCTACATGTCTTTGATGGCCTTGAGTTCTATTCTTGAGGATGGATTTGATGCCATAGCATTGGAGAAGGTTTTCTTGGAACTCGATGTCTCGTCTCAAAATACAGAATTGGGACGTAAAGTAGCAGATCGCATTGCACAGGTCAAAAAGACACAAGAAGGGGTTGAGGCCCCAGATTTCACACAGCCCGACACGGAGGGCAATCCAGTCAGACTTTCGGACTATCGGGGCAAGTATGTACTGATTGATTTTTGGGCATCTTGGTGTGCACCCTGTCGTCGTGAAAATCCAAACTTGGTAAAATCATATGCACAGTTTAAAGACAAGGGATTCGAGATATTAGGTGTGTCGATGGACAAGGCCACTGATAAAGAGAAATGGCTAAAAGCCATAAAGGATGATGGTCTTACCTGGAAGCAAGTTGGTGATCTTAAAGGTTGGGACAACGAAGCAGGCGTATTGTACGATGTCAAAGCTATCCCCATGAATTTTCTTGTCGATCCAAGTGGAAAGATCATCGCCAAATATCTGAGAGGTGAGGAGTTGGATAATAAATTGGCTGAAATTTTTAATAAATAACACCAAATAGATATCAGGTCTATAGTTATAATTGTTTGGTTGTAAGGCTCCTCTCGAACTTATGTTCGGAGGAGTTTTTTATTACTTTATAGTGTCCATAATGAGCGTTAAAAATTGTCTTGTGACTTTTTCTTAGTTGTATCATTATCTAGAATGTGTCAAGCCTTGTTTTGTTATAGAGTATGAAAACATAACAAAGTCATCAGTTTGTGTATTTTTTTTCTAAGTTTGTTTACGACAATGGCCAAACATACTCTCCATATCGATACCCAATTGGTACAGGCGCTGAAGCGTGGTGAAGCAGAGGCGTTGGATGCTTTGTACGATAAATATTGGGAGCATCTGTTAGCTATATCGTATAAGTTTTTAAAAGATAAAGATCATGCTGAAGAGGTCGTACAAGAAGTCTTTATATCTCTTTGGAGACGTAAAGATCAGCTTCAAATAGATAATCTTCCCAATTATCTAGCCACGGCGGTTAAGTTCTCTACTTTTCGTTTTTTACAGAGCGCCAAACGTCGCAAAGAAATAGAAGAGGCGGTCTATATCAATGAATTTGTAAAAGCAGACGATAAAATCGAAGCCAAGTTTTTAAAAGAGTATGTCGATGGTCTAGTAGAAGAGCTACCCACCAAATGTAAATTGGTCTTCCGTCTCAGTAGGGATGAACAGATGACCAATAGGGAAATCTCGGAAGAACTGTCTATATCCAAAAAGGCGGTGGAATGGCATATTACCAATGCACTCAAAGCGATTCGAAAAGGCCTAAAATACTTTAAGATTATTTTGTTTTAATCAGCTGTTTTATTTTTTTTATGTTTTTCTTTAAAAATACTAGGGTATAGTGCATCCACATGTGACCTATATATAACTAACCACTACAATGACGAATCAAGAAATAGAACAATTGGTAGATAAGTATATCGATGGCGTTGCTACAGAAAGCGAACGTAAGAGGTTGCTTGAATGGTACCGTCTCAATTTGCAGGAGGATACTGTATGGTTCTCCGATAGTTCAAATGAGCGTCAAGAGGTAAAAAATCGTATGAAAGCCAAGATACAGGCTGCTGTTGCAAATAGTGCGACAAGTCTTCGTTCGACTAAAAATAGCAGTATCAAAAGAAATGCTTGGATAGCCGCTGCTGTCGCCGTATTTGTATCAATATCTCTTTGGATAGGTTTGAAGAAGAACGAATCGGTAGATCAGGGCCAGTCATTGTATGTATCCCATCAAGCTTCAGCAGATACGACTGAAAACCGATATATAAATCTGCCAGACAGCAGCGTGGTTATATTGCGCTACGGTGCGAGCTTGGAGATGATTTCTGACTTTGCAGGAAATACACGTGAAGTCCGTTTAGTCGGAGAGGGATATTTTGATATTAAGAGAGATGAGAGCAAGCCATTTATTGTCTATGCAGGAGATATAAAGACAGTTGTTTTGGGAACAGCATTTACGATTAAATCTTTCAATGATGGTAAGCAGGTCCAAGTCACTGTACAACGTGGTAAAGTGCGGGTAGAGCAAGAAAAGAAAATTCTATCCGAGCTGATCGCTGATCAACAGTTGGGAATAGACATCGATGCCGCAACGACCACCCAGCAAGCTGTGCATGCAGATGAAGAGTTGGTATGGACAGCCTCAGATTTGGATTTTGAGGAGATGCCTTTTGGCGAATTGGCTGGACGATTGTCACGTCGTTATGGTGTAGCAATAACGTTTAAAAACGATGCTTTATCAGGATGTCCTGTGACAGGCATGTTTAAAGGGACAGAAAAGATAGATGACGTATTAAGCACCCTATGTGCAGTGCGTAATGCGCGCTTTAATAAGTTAGCTGATGGAAGTTTCGTTATTGATGGCAAAGGGTGTAATTAGGCAAGACAAGGAAGTAACTAATCATTATAAAAACTAAAAAAAAATGAATCATGAAACGAAAGCTATAGATAGGAAATAAGAAGTACAGATACAAGAAACTCCCCCGCCGTAGGAAGCAAAGAGGGAGTTAGTAGATCAAAAATTTATAACCATTTTAAATCCATAACAAATAATGCAAAAAATCTTGGTTTTTGCAAATAGGGAAATCTATGACCGCTTCCCACTGTATTTGCGACAAAATATTCATTTTTTTATGAGAGTAAATTTAGTCTGTCTACCACTTTTGGTGCTCGCTATGAGCCTTTTCGGTGCCAATACCGGTGTCGGACAAGGCGTTAATACCAAAAAAATAGTTTTATCGGCTAATGGGTTAACACTTAGAGACGCCTTAAAAAATCTACAGGAAGTATCGGGTCTAACCGTTTTTTATCCCTCTGAAGTTGTAAACCAATATCCTGTTGTAAAACTGGGTAAGCAACCACGTACCATCACAGAGACATTAGATGTCCTCCTTGCCGGTACAGTACTTCAATATCGCGTTAATAAGGGAAATATAGTCCTTTCTGTTAAAGATGTTGATGATGAACAAGGCATACGAATATCTGGAATAGTACAAGATTTAGCAGGTAATCCCTTATCAGGAGTAACCGTGTTAGTTGAAAATTGGGACAAGCAAACGGATCTTATAAATAGTAGTACGGCTTCAGATCGGCAGGGGCATTGGGGATTGGTCGTGCCTAGCGAAGATGTAAATATTAAATTTCAATATTTGGGCTACAAGAGTGTAGTTAAGTCTGTAAAAGAAATTCAAAGGAATGGTATTGTTCTTTTGGAGATGTCTCAAGATAATCTAGATGAGGTAGTGGTGATTGGATATGGTACGACCACACGCCGTAAAAATACAGGCTCTGTGGCATCGCTTACCGCTAAGGAAATCGCCTCACAACCTGTAAGCAATCCTCTAGCAGCCCTGTCTGGGAGAATGTCGGGCGTACTTATAGCGCAGAATAATGGTGTGCCCGGTAGTGCGGTGCAGATACAAGTCCGAAACCAGGCTTCACTAAGCGCGAACTCTTCCGGATCGATACCACTTTATGTTATTGATGGTGTTCCTTTCACAAATTTTAATGGCTCGCAGCCTGCTAATGACAATTTGAACGCTTTTTCATCTTCAGGATCAGCCGGTGGGCTGAGTCCTTTCAATATGATTAACCCGGCAGATATTGAACGCATTGACGTACTGAAGGATGCTGATGCGACAGCGATTTATGGTAGTAGAGGTGCGAATGGCGTGGTGTTGATTACTACAAAAAAGGGAACATCTGGCCGTACGCGAATAGGTGTTAACTTTAATACAGGTTATACCGAAGTCAATCGTTTCATCCCTATGCTTGACCTAGACCAGTACCTTACTCTTCGCAAACAAGCTTTTACGAATGATGGTACGACTCCGACAATAGCAAATGCACCGGATTTGGTGGAGTGGGACCAGAAAAAATCTACAGATTGGCAAAAATTCCTTATTGGAGATCGCGGACATGTTTCTGATTTTCAGGCAAATTTAGCAGGAGGAAACGATTACACAAGGTTCTTTTTTAATACAGGTTATCGTAGTGAAAGTACCGTCTATCCCGACGACAATAAATACAACCGTATTACTTCTCGTTTGAATCTAGATCACCGATCGTCCGATAACAAGTTCAACGCAGCACTTTCAGTTAGCTACGCCAATGACGATTCTAATATGCCAGCTTCAGACGTTACTTCTTCGTATACTCTTCCACCTAATTATCCGTTGTATAATCAAAATAATGAATTGTATTGGGTCGTCGTTAATAATAGCACGGTAAATAATCCTTTGGCACTCTTAAAACGACGCGCATTGAGCAATACAAATAATCTTATTTCTAATGCAAACTTGTCCTACAAGATTTTGCCTGGATTGACGGCAAAAGCAAATTTTGGTTATACCATCACACAGCTGCGACAGAATAACCAAACACCTATTGCTTCTCAAAATCCAAGCAATAATCCCAAGGGATCTTCATCATTTTCCAATACGAAGGCTCAGAATTGGATTATAGAACCTACCTTGGACTATGGAACTGATTTGGGCAGTGGACGTCTGACAGCACTGCTAGGGGGAAGTTTTCAACAAAACTCCTCACACACACAGACTACAAATGGTACAAACTATGAGATTGATGCACTTTTGGGGTCGCTCAGTGCTGCAGGAAATTTTACTGCGAGCAACAATATCGTCTATTATAAATATGCGGCAGCATTCGGGAAAATAAATTACGACTGGAAAGATAAATATTTGATAAACGCCACCTTCCGTCGCGATGGTTCTTCTCGATTTGGACCTAATAACCGTTTCGGAACTTTTGGAGCGGTCGGTTTGGGCTGGATCTTTACCAACGAGGATTTTTTCAAAGATAAGGGAGTGCTTAGTTTTGGTAAAATCCGGGGAAGTTTCGGTACGACAGGAAATGACCAGATACCAAACTACATCCACCTATCCCTTTATACGCCTACGACAGCATATTTGCAAAGCCCCGCAATGAATGTGGTGACTCTCCCTAATGCTAATATCCAATGGGAAACGACAAAGAAATTAGAATTTGCTATGGATCTGGGGTTTTTGAAGGACCGAATTCTTTTTACGGCAAATTACTTTAGAAATCGCTCTAGCAATCAGTTAACGGATGCCTCTCTAGCTACACAATCGGGGGTTAATAGTTTTAAAACGAATCTGCCAGCTCTAATACAAAATACGGGATTAGAACTGGAGCTAAATACCAGCAATATCCAACAGGAAAACTTCCAATGGAGAACCTCCGCTAATTTTACCTTTTACAAAAATAAACTTGTGGATTTTCCGGGTTTAGAACAGTCGTATTACGCGAGCAGTTATGTCGTTGGCGAACCAATCAACCTGATACGTTTATATCATTATCTTGGTGTCAATCCTGATAATGGACAGGCAATTTATGAAGATCGGGATGGAAATGGAACCATTAACTCTGATGACCGTTATATCGCAGACCTTGGTACGCCATTTTATGGAGGTTTCAACAATACCTTTAGCTACAAAGGGTTAGAGTTAGGGGTTTTCTTCCAGTTTAACCATCGCTTTGGTGTCACCAAAATCTTAAATTCACGTCCAGGTGCATTTACAAATCAAAATGAATACTGGGCAGATTATTGGACTGTAGACAATAAACAGACGTCCATACCTGCCCCAAACAGCGCGTCTTACAACCAGTTTACCCAATCTGATGCTGTATATGGCGATGCATCTTACTTGAAATTACGTTCCGTAAATCTTTCTTATACCTTACCGACTAGCTGGGCATCTAGAGCTAAAATGTCTAATTGTTCGGTGTTTGTACAAGCTCAGAACTTATTTACATGGGCAAAGAACCCCTATGTGCTAGATACCGAAACAACGATAGGTGGAGGCCCTCCAGGATTAGGGACAGGTACGCTGCAACAGGTGTTGCCGCCATTACGGACAGTTGTTTTCGGGATTAATTGCCAATTTTAACGTTTACTAAAATGAAAGAGATTTTAAAAAATATAATGTCACTATCTGTTTGGGCAGGAGCGATGATGTTAGCTTCTTGCGAAAGCTTTGTTGACTTAGGTGCACCGCCCACCCAGGTCGAATATAGAGATGCTTTTACTACGGACGCCTCTGCTTCGACCGTGGTCCGCGGATTATATGTTGCTTTTGCGGGGAATTTTAATAACCAGAATCTATCGCAGATGACTTCCATGTTTACTGGGATAGCAGCAGATGAATTGCAATATAATGGCACTGACGTGACTACGACGGAATTTGCAACCAATAATTTGCTTAATTTAAATTCAAGCGTTGCTAATTTATGGTCTATGTCCTATCAGTTGATTAAAAATGCAAATAATGCAATTACGGGATTAGAGTCTTCGACATCCCTAACAGCTTCTCTTAAGAATCAGCTAATTGGAGAAGCTAAATTCATGAGGGCGTATGTCTATTTCTATTTAGTGAATTTGTATGGGGGTGTTCCGTTAAACCTTCTGCCAGATAATGGAGCTTTTGAAAGTGCTAAATTGCCCAGAGCATCGGCGGATGAGGTCTATGGACAAATTGTTAATGATTTACGAGATGCTGAGGACAAGCTGGAAATAGACTACAAGGCAACCCCACGCGGTCGAGTCAATAAACATGCAGCCAGCGCGTTGCTCTCTAGGGTATATCTTTATAGTAAAGATTATCCCAATGCAGAACTGTACGCAGGCAAGATTATCAGTGCTACACAGCTTTACAGCCTTACGGCACCTACCGCTAATTTCATTAACAGCAGTGCCGAGACCATATTACAGATCGCAAATTTAACTGCAGTAACTACCTTTGGTTTTAATTATGTAACAGCGGGGGCGACCTCAATTCCTAATTACACTTTACTGGAAGCTGTTTACAATAGCTTTGAGACTACACCTGCAATAGACTTAAGACGTAGTAACTGGATAGTACCAAAAGTAGTTTCCAATACGACTTATTATACGATCTCCAAGTATAAAGCATTTACAGGAACTGGCAATGAATATCATATTTTACTAAGACTGTCCGAGCAATATCTTATCCGTGCAGAGGCCCGAGCGTACAGGGATAATCTCTCAGGAGCAAAAGCGGATATTGATGCGGTTCGTACGCGTGCCGGATTAGGAGGAGTGAGCAGTATATTGACAAAAGAGCAAATGCTTGAAGCGATAGAAACTGAACGGTTACATGAACTATTTGGCGAGTATGGACATAGGTGGCTTGATCTTAAACGTACAGGTCGTGCTACTACAGTCCTGTCTGCGATTAAAACAGATTGGAAAGAGACAGACGCATTATTTCCAATTCCAGAAAGCCAGCGATTACAAAATAAAGAACTTGGACAGAACCCAGGCTATGAAAATTAGGCTGATTCATAACATTTTATAATAAAGAGACATACACATCATGAAATTTATATTTGTATTTATAACAACTATGCTGTTTTTAGGAAGCAGTATCGCCCAAAGCAATTTTCAGGATAGATCCAATACGTATTATGAGATCGCGCAATCAGGTACCAAGGAGCAGAAAGAAGACCTTGCAAAAGAGCTGTTTTCAATAGCAAAAACCTCTAAGAATGAAAAGGAAATCGAGCTAGCCAGCAACTACCTCTTTCGTTTAGGCTATGAGACGAGTTCAGACTCACTACGTACGGTTATTGCTAAAAAATTTCCAAAGGGAGAAGTAGCTCGAGGAGCCTATATCAAAGAGGTGTATTACAAACAAGAAAATGCAAAATCCAAAGAGAAGAGCTATAATTATTTAACGAAGACCTGGCCAATAAAACCAGATGTGGATAAGATGGCTTATGATTACGTAATAGCAGATTTAGCACGTTCATTTGCAGATGAAGGGGATAAGCAGAAGGCCCTGTTTTATATTGGAAAAATGAATGAACGTTTTTGGAGAGCACAAGGCTATGTGCCAGTTGCAACCAAACTGCTTCAAAAAGGAGATACTGCTGCCGCTTTACCACTTCTCCAAACGGCGATAGATGATGCAGAGTATTACATTAGCCTTCCGGAAAATCAGAAGGACAATAAGGCGGGTTTTGCAGCTATCGGCTATCCAGGGTATATCTCGCAATTGGTCAATATTTACAATGATCAGGGGCGACAGTTAGAGGCGTTACAGATTATTGAGAGAGCTATTTCTTTGGTTCCAGATCAAGCAGATCGATTCAGTACTAGCTATTTTCAAGGATTAGAAGCCGCCGGACGTAAACTGGAAGCATTACAGCAACTAGAAATATTATATACGCAAGGTACGTTTACGTACAAAGGCAAAATGACTGAATTATATATTGCTTTAAATGGTTCCGACAACGGGTTGACGAACTATTTTACACGATTAGATCAGCAGGTTGTTAAAGCGATTCGTGCGCATATCGCCAAAAGTACAGTTTTGAAAGCTGCTCCTGAATTCGAATTGCTGAATCTGAAAGGCGAGAAAGTTTCGCTAGCTAGTTTAAAAGGTAAAGTGGTTGTTTTGGACTTTTGGGCTACTTGGTGTCAACCCTGTATTCGTTCCTTTCCTGGTATGCAAGCTGCTCAGCAATCCTATGCGGATGATCCAGAAGTTGAGTTCATTTTTATAAATACTTGGGAAAGAGATGCTGATTACAAAGAAAAGGTGAAAGCTTTCATCCAAAAGAATAAATATCCGTTTGAAGTATTATACGATGATCAGAAAGATGCGGAGACTGGAAAGAATCTCGCTGCAAGATTCGGTGTAAACGGTATCCCTGCCAAATTTATCATTGATAAAGAAGGAATTATTCGCTATTTCTTGACAGGTTCGTCTCCAAATGTGGACTATATTAAATTAGAAATGCACGAATTAATCGAGTCGGCAAAAAAGGCAAGTAAAGGATAACTATTTTTATTGATAAGCGATCTTTTATTGGATCTGATCAATATGTTAAATCTATTATAATGGATAGCATATAAAGCAAATTGTTATTTGCTTGGACAGATTGCAGCAGTCGCTGAACTTTCGGCGATGACCGAATATGCTAATAAAAACTAGAATCAATAAGTAGCACTATTAAATGCAGAAAGGGCGCAATTAAATCAATTGCGCCCTCTTTATTTTCTGATTTCCTGAATGCGTGGGAGTGTAACTCAAACTTTGTCATTGGATAATTAAATGAAAAAAAATTGTTAAGTTATTCCGTTGACAGATTTCACGTTAGAGTCTCATAAAAACAAAATCGAATCCTTTGATAATCGCGATATCTTTATGGATACATTTGAGATTTCTATTGGAAATTCTTGTCAGAATACTTTTGTTTTTGGATATACCAAAATTTAGAAACTAATGGAACGTTTTGTCAATAAAGGAATTTTATCAGTAATCATGTTGTCGCCTTCGCTGTGCATGATACAAATTTGTGATCAATCAATTAATGAGGTATATGAACAATTCGACAAGATTGAAGCCGAGATAATTGCCTTAGGAAAGGTTGAAGTAGATCTTAGGCAAACTTTTTCAGCCAATTTACAGTGCATAGACAATATACAGTTACGCTCTCAAATTACCGAATATATTGATCAAGTTTTTGTAGACGAGGTCGCTTTTGTATAAGCTAGCTAAGCTCTTTTTCTTATAGGAAATGGGTATGCAACGCAGTATGTTGATGTCGTTAACTAATAAACTAAAGAATATTTTGCTGTTGTAATGTTAATTCATTTATCTACTACGGCTTTTTGTTTTGTGTTCCGATTTCTAAAGGAAGAGTACATCACCTATTAAAAGCGAATACTAGTAAAGCACCACAAGCCATATAAACCATGTTAAAAATATTTTAGTCTCATAAAACGAAAAATGCTGTTCGGAAAATACTACTACAGAAGGGACTGAGCCCTTCTGTAGTTTGAAATACGGATTTATTTACCTATTTCTTTAGTAACTATATCGCCAGAAATTGTTTTATCGACGACAATTACCAGTGCAGGAACAGACACATGCGATTGCTTTTCTCCGATAACTTTTTTATAGGAAAAAACAACATCTCCTGACTCTGACTTCTGTAAGCTTACAGGATTTAGGGTGGTTTCCATGTCCGTTTCGGGCAGAACTACAGCAATCACGTATTGTTTATCAAAGTCGATTACAGTTGGGAGTCCATCTTCTCCCATAACGGCAGCGGCTTCGAAAACTTTGTCAAACTCGTCTTGAGTTTGAATTTTAGTGTTTGCAATTGGCGATTTTACATTGTTTTTTACAAAATAACGTTTTGCTACTACATAAGAAATATCCGTAACGATTGGATCCTTTGTACGCATCTCACTCGTTTCTGTAACCTTTGTATCCGAGGTATCTTTTTTCTCTTGATTGTTACATGATGTAACCGTAACTAAGCCTGCTATAGCCATGCTCATAATCATTCCTTTTTTTTTCATCTGATTTTGTTTTTTATTTAACTTATTAATTTCCTAGAGGATATTCCGTTTCAAGTTCGGTGGGTACATTGCTCGAACTGGTGTAACCTGAATATTGGTTTTTAGATCCCGAGGCAGTTTGCCCAGAAAGTATGTTTTTGAGGTTCGAGTAACATTTGAAACTGGCAAAAGAGATGTTATCTTTCCTTCGCTTTCGCTAGAAAACAGCTTTTGTTGCAAATCCTCCCATAAACCCTCAGGCGGTGTTTCTCGATAATCCTTCAACTTGTTGCGCAGATTTTCTATTTAGTTATTTTTCATATTTGCGCTTTTTTTATTAATTTAAAGCTTTTTCTAACATTTCTTCCAATGCCTTATGACTTAACCGTCTTCCGATAATGGTCCCATCCGGAGCGATCAGAAAACTATCCGGGATCGGTTGTACACCATATAATTCTGCTACGGGCGCTTTACCCGTAGATAGATCCGAAGCCTGTGGCCAGTTTAGACCATCTTTAACAATAGCCTCTTTCCATTTTTTTTCGTCTTTTTTGACATCGATCGAGTATTGCAGTATGGTAAAACCTTTATCCTTGAATTTTTCATACGTCGCTTTCATATGCGGATGCTGTGCTCTGCAGGGTACACACCAGTGTGCCCAAAACTCTAACAGCACATATTTTCCTTTAAAGTCACTTAGTTTAATAGGTGCTCCAGTGGTGTCAGAAGACGTAAAGTCTGGAGCCTTTTGACCTACAGCGACAGTTTTATTTGCGGCTAATTTATTTGCTATATATTTTCCTTGGCTAGATTGTTTCAGCTTGTCCGAAAGATTTGTATATAAGCTGTCGGTGAGACCTATTGGAAGATTATCCTGAAGAACATAAAGATAACCCAGCGTGATGTCTGAATTAGGATTGTTTTTCATAAAGTCAATTTTAAAATTGTTGACCGAGTCGCTTTTAGCCTTTATTAGTGCGCCAATATTGTTGTATTCAGCCGTTCCTTCCTCAAGATTTCTTATCTGTTGTATCAGGGCAGATCTGCGTTTATAGAGCGGGACTAAAAACTCTTGACTTTTTGTGTACGCTTCATTTGTTTCTGTACCCGATATTTTGATTTCGTCAAGAAGATCTACATGTCCTGTGATTTTTATTTTCCCCGGTTCTAAATAAAAATATGAATTTTTACGAGGGTTTATTTCACCTAGATGTAAATGTACAAAGTAAGACTTATCTATAAAGCCTTTCAACTGAAATTTATCTCCTATACTGGTTGTGGTTATGGTATCGATTTCTGCGCTACCCTCTTTATAGACGATAATGAAGATCTTGTTATTATTCAGACCTTTTATTTCCCCATTGATTTGATAATTGAATTCCTTAGGTTTTTGCGCTTGCGACTTACTACTTGTACATGCTAGAAGCAAGCATAGTCCAATATTTAAAAGTGTTTTCATTTTACTCATTTGAATTTTAGATATTATTTAATATGTGTTCTGTACGATAGCACCATTACTCGATATAATCTCTGTTACAGGTATAGGGCTCGCATATCGCCTTGAATCTTTTGGTAACGCGTATGTTTTAACGGGTTCATTGAATAAAACGTTTGTGCCATTGTAAGGGTAAAAATCCCGTGTTAAAATCACATCATCATTAGGGTCATCGTTATTATTATACCTCCGGATGTCGAACCAGCGTTGTACAAAAGGCATCTCTCTTCTTCTTTCTTCCAAGATCTTTTTTATGGCATCATCTTTAGAGGTCGCCGTCAGATCGACCCATGGCCCAGGTTTCATCCGTTTTGCTCTCAAGATGTTCAATGTATTCATTGCGCTTGAATAGTCATTATTACGCGCCTGTGCTTCGGCTTTCATGAGTAATACTTCAGCAACAGTGGGACCCGATGGTATAAAGCTCTTGAAGAAAAACACATAGCCCGGATAGCTGTAGGCGGGTTTGACCATGCCCCGATCATACGAATAGTTTTCGACCATGTGGTATTGATAGCGCAAGTCGTTGGTCTTATCATAAAGATTGAGCAATGCTTGACTCGGGATGTACCACCAGGTACTGACATCTAACATACGGAAATATAAAAATTCTTTCCATCCGATCATATCTGTTTGGTCCATATCATTATCATGGGTATACGGATATTTAATTGTCACAGTTTCCGCTTGTGGTGTCCCACTGTTGATTCCAACGGAACCATCTATGCCGTAGCGCATTTCCGAATTATAGTCTACCAGGGTGCTGTAGTCCTGCAATACAGAATTGGCATGCGCGATGGTTTTGCTATAGTCATTTTTATGGAGGTAAAATCTTGCAGCAAAAGCGTTTACAGACTCTTTGCTGGCGCGCCAGTGCCTAGCTCGGCCCGAAGCCGTTAAGGAAACTGGACTCTTTAATGCTTCTGCCAGATCTGATTCGATGAGCTGGTATACTTTTTCTAGAGACTGCCTTTCTATAGGCTCTTCAAAGCTGGTACTCGTCTTTAATGGTAGCCCCAATTCATTTTTATTGGCATCGGTATAGGGTAGACAATAGGTGTTGGCTAGTATCCAATAACTGTATGCACGGATAAAGTGCGCATCAGCCTTAATAATGGCCTTTTCTTGTTCGCTTCCACTGACATTGTCCAGGTTACTCAATACCATATTTGCAGTGAATATTTTTTTATATTCACTGGTCCAAAGATTATCTTGTTGATTTTCAAGTAAATATTGGGTATCCCAGGTTGCGAATTGTATAGCGGCAATATTGGATAAGACCGATCGTCCACCATCATAGAGATTAACGGTCAATCCCCAATCGTCTGTACCGTATGTCTGTGCACGGTTTTCTTCTCGGTAGAAAGTAGATTGATTGTCCAACAGCGCATTCAGCTGAGCGGTAGTCTTAACGACCAGTGCGGATGTTTTGGAAGGTGGCTCTTCCAAGAATTTTTTGCAGGATAGCAGCATACATGATGCGACTGTCAAAATCAATATGTTATAAGGATATAGATGTTTATTTGTCATGATATTATCTTTTTTAGAGTGCACACTTGATACCAAATGAAATGCGAGGTTGTGGCTTCAACGTTCCTAAAGGGTATTCAGGATCTTCTCCTGCATGATTAGCAACTATTGTGAATAGGTCGTTACCTTGTACAAATACTTGCGCACGTTTCATATTGATTTTTGAAGAGAATCTGAACGGTAGGTTATAACTTAAGTTGATCTCCTGCATGCGGATATGCGAAGCGTCTTCCACCAAGTAGTTCATGTAATCTGTAAATCTACCCCAAAAATAGTAGCGAGGCTCGATCTGGTTCAATGGAAGAGGTATGATTTCCATTGGATCCCCATTCACGACTTCACCCACTTTTTTATTCGGTAGTACACGCGAACTCAGCGTCGCAGGATAGTTAAAGCCTTTTCTTCGAAACTTGTGTCCAAATTTACCTGTGACGATAAAAGATAAGTTGAAGTCATAAACCTTAAGGGAGTTGGTAAACCCAAAGGTATACGGAGCTACTGTTGTTCCCATATTCAACAGGTAAGTTGTTCCATCTCCCGGTGTAGAGGTTGAGAAATCAAAATTTGTTCCATTTGGTCCCGCTACGGTAGGTTGGTTGTTGATTATTCCGCTATATTCATAGGCCCATAGCGTATTCGCATCCTGACCTTCTACATAGGCACTAGATCCTCCGCCCACAAGCCAAGAGGCATTGTAGTTGGCAATAAATAATTGGGTGATTTTGTTCTTATTGTAGGAAAAATTAGCATTACCTCTCCAGACGATATCGTTCCCTTTGATCCGTTGTACCGTTCCCAATTCCAGCTCGATCCCCCTGTTTGTCATGGCTGCATTGTTTAAGTTCTGACGGGTAGTCCCATTTACCGCAGGAATAGATAAAGCTGCAATAAGATCTTTGCCAGATTTGTTATATAGATCTATTTTACCGTACAGGGCACCTTGAAATAAGCTATAATCGATACCAACATTCCAGGTTCCTGTTTTTTCCCAACGTAGTGTGGGGTTTCCAAAGCTTGATATCGTAGCTCGGTAGTCCCCAGTATACAGGTTTGGCGAAGATTCTAATGCGATCAATGGGCGAAAAGAGGTAGATCTATCCACGTTACCGTTGTAACCATAAGTAGCACGTAGCGCAAGATGATCGACCCAATTGACGTCTTGCATGAAGTGCTCTTTATTAAGACGCCAGCTTCCTCCCAATGACCAAAATGGTGCGTATCGGTAAGAAGGATCATCTGTGATCAGGTTTGAAGCATCGGTACGTATACTACCGGACAAGGTATACTTTGATCTGTAGGTGTATGCTGCATTTGCGAATAGGGAGAAGTACCGATCTGTAATGTGCGTGAATTTATTGACATAACCAAAAGATTGATTTGAACCGGTCCAATTCCGTATAGGGGCAGTTGGGGTACCAGGTCCATTGGGAAATATACCTACGCTAAGCGTTTCTTCATTATAACCATATGCTGTGGGGATACTGAAAGTCTGCGATACCAAATGATTGAGCTCTGTTCCTCCGATGAAATTAACTTCATGATCCTGGCCAAATTGACGGTCAAAATTAAGTTGGTTTCTGAAGATATAGGATTCTGTCTTACTTCTGTCTTGTTCTAATATACCGCCTTTTGGTAGATTTAACGTGATGCGATTGGTAGCTCTGTCCCAACTAGCCGCTGTGTTTACCGCATTTCTAACATAAAAGGTCTGCTCATTGTTAAAGTTACGATTGGTCGTGTTGAATAGTTCATACTGTACCTTGGTATCAAATGATAGGCCTTTTATTATTCTAAATGTCAATCCTGTTTGTAGTCGCGTATTCAGTTGTTCACTGGTATACTTTCGGTTTTCGATTTCCTGGATCGGATTATACGACCAGTCGGCGTACGGAAATGATCCAGTAGGTACTAAGCGATCTAGAATAGGTGTATAGTATCTAGAAATATTGGTCAACGAACCGTCTTCATTTCGAAGTATTTCATACGGGGCTATGTTTGCGATATCAGCCAGTGGATTTGGTGATCCGTATGGGTTCACATTATAATTTACACCGCTTCGGTTTATCTTATTATAGTTGACCAAACCTCCAAAATTGAATTCTAACCATTTAAATACATCTGCAGATGTATTGTAGTTGACGGTATATTTTTTGTTGTCAGAATGTTTGAAATTTGACTGGGTGTCTTCAAAAAGCAATGACACACGATTACTCATTTTTTCTGTTGAACCTGATAAATCTAAGGAATACTGTTGTACAGCAGGGTTTTTAAGAAGCTCCTTACGAATCTGCTCCTTATTGCTTAGTGTTTTGTAGGTGGACAAACGTGCATCGCGCTCCGCCAAGGTAATGTACCCAAGGTTGTGCTCACTCATGGCTACAGTGCCCGGAGACCAAGATTTGTAGATATCGCTCGGGAACACCCCACCATTAATATCTGCGCCCCAATTGCCAAAGGACTTCATCTCATAATCGATGGTTTCTGAAGATGAAGCCAATGGATTGACATAATCAAGATCTAATTTTTTAGAGATACGGGTGAAAGCCGAGAAATTTACGGCTAAAGGTGTACCTTTCTTGCTTTTTTTTGTTACGACTACAATCACACCGTTTGCCGATTTTGCTCCCCATATAGAAGCCGCGGCTGCATCTTTCAGTACAGTTACACTCTCTACATCATTAGGATTGATGGTGCTAAAATCACCTTGGATTGGAAATCCATCGACAACAACTAAAGGTGCTGCATTTTGATTACGGACCCCGAAATCATTACGGATGTTTAATGCCGTTTGCCCCCGGATTTCAAATCTTGGATTGCCATCCGCATCCAGTGTAGCTTGCATCCCTGCCGTAGTACCGATCAGTCGTTGCGCAATGCTCGTCGAGGGTTTTTCCAGTTGTTCCTGGCTTATGGTGTTGAAAGACCCTGTGGCTCTTTCTTTGGATATCGTTTGATAGCCGGTATTAACCACAGACACTTCTTCTAGTTCGGAGGTAATAGGTTCCATTTTTATAGACAGTGTATGTGCCTTACCTACGGTTATTTCTCTCTTTTTATACCCTAGAAAAGAAAGCTGCAAGACGACGCCTTCGTCAATGCCAGGTAGTACAAATTCTCCTGTCGTACTGGTCTGTGCTGCGACATTCGAATTTTTGACACGTATGGTTACCCCTACTAGAGGAGTTCCCTTTTCATCCGTTACGATTCCCCTTATATCCACAGTGGCAATAGCTGATGCATTTTTAGGAATCTCATCTTTTTTACGTATCAGGACTGTCTTATCATTTATGGCATAGAATAAAGGTTGGTTCTTAAGGCAAGTCTCCAAGACATTCGTGATACTGGCATTCTTAAAATCGACATCAATTAGTTTAAGGTGATTGATATCTTTATCGAGGTAAATAAAATCGTAGCCACTTTGTGCACTTATTTTATCCAATACCTGTTGGAGTGATATATTCTTCCCCTTTAGGGTAATCTGGGCATTAGTGACAGCACTTACCTGCACCAGAGAAAAAAACATTATGAATGTGGTTAACTTCATAATTAATAGTGTTTTTTGGAGCAATCCCACAGGAACGTGCACTCCAGATGTTTCATTAATTTTCATTAATTTTGACTTGTTTGGTTAGTTGAGTATTAGTTCTCGTAATGAATTGTAATGATTGGCCAAACAGTTAAGCGGGGGTAGGTCGAAGTACTCCCGTTTTTTTTAGCCATTTAGATAGAATATGTTATGGCATGACGATAATCCTCCTTCCTTCAATTTTAAATTTGGCAGCTTTTGTAAACGATATTTTGTCCAGAATTTTCGAAATATCATCGTAGCGGCTGATTGAACCCGTGAAAACTTTATCTGTGAAATCACCAATATAGACGACTTCTACATCGTACCATCTAGATAGTTTTAACATAATGCTTTCTAGGCTTTCACTTTTGAAAATGAACTTGCCGTGTTTCCAGGCGATCATTCTTTCTGCATCTACATTCTGAATATGGATTTTATTACCTTGGAGCACAGCTTGTTGATCCGGCTTTAAAAGGGTATTGTTAATTTTTACAGATCCTTCCAGTAGGGTAGTGCGGCTAATTGATTCTTCGCTATAACTGTTTACGTTAAAGTGGGTCCCTAGTACCTCCACAGTTTGATTTTTACTCTCGACGAAAAAAGGTTTTTTAATATCCTTAGCCACTTCAAAGTAGGCTTCTCCGTCCAGTATAACAAGACGTGTTTTTGATGCGCCCATATGCGCAGTATAGGTTAAGCTCGTAGCGGCATTTAGCCACACCTTAGTTCCATCGGATAGGGTGATCTGATAGGTTCCCCCTTTTGGAGTAGTGATCGTCTGTGTCAGGGTAGCCGAAGATCCCCAGGGCAAACCAAGCACAGTGCCATCATTATAGGTCAGCTGTTCATCATCGATCACGATACCGTTTTGATTTTCGCTCAGCACGATTTGTTCGCCATTTGCTAATGTGATTGTCGCTTTATTTCCGCCGGCTACAATTTCCTGTTTATGAGCCAATTCACGTGCAGGCTTTAAACTTGACTCATTTTGGTTATAGAGCTGTAGCCCGCCAATAATCAAGACTATCGCCGCCGCTCCCCATTTCCATAATTTGATAGAGGAAATCTTATTTCTAGCGCGGGGGATAGACTGGCTATAGCGAGGATCTTCAACGATCCCTTGAAAAATATCCGCGCTTTTGGAATTTGATAGTGGGTAGTCGTCAAGACTTTTCCAATCTTTATCCATAAACAATTCCACATCGTCCAACGTATCATATTCGTTCAGATACGACAGAAGCTGATCATATTCCGCTTTACTGATTTTTCCGTTAGCATACTTTTCCAGTAATTGCTGGATGATATAGTTTTCCTCATTCATGTCTTATATGGCTTCAAGATGGTGCTACTAATTGATAATACACCGCAAAGCAGACATGGGAGTAGTTGGATTTGAAAAAAACTAAAATTTGTTGAATAGCATAAAAATTATGGCGAGCTGAAAGTAACTGTCGAATTGCAGTCGTAGTGACTTAAGTGCTTCAGCACTGTGTTTTTTTACAGTTTCTTTGGATATGTTAAGTTTGTCTGCAATTTCTTGTTGACTTAATCCCTCATATCTGCTCATCTTAAAAACAAGTTGCTGTTGTTTGGTCAATTTTTGGACAGCTTGATCCGTGAATTTTTGAAGTTCCACAAGATTTATAAATTCTTCTGTACTGTTACTCCGATCCAGATAATTTAACCAGAGTTCCTCCGCGGCGGCACTGAATCTTGTAGCTTCTCGAATACGGTTCAGACACAGTCTCTTACAGATGGTATAGAGTAGGCCTTCTAGAGATTGATTCGGATCTAGTTTGTGACGCGTAGTCCAAAGCTTGATTAGCGTGTCATGGACGGCTTCTTCCGATTGTTCCGCATTCTGTAGATAGCGGATACAAAAGTGATAAAGTTTTTTATGCCATTTTTCAAAAATATACTGAAAGGCACCTTGGTCATCCTGACTTAACAGAATAGCAAGCTCCTCGTCCGAATATTCGATATAAGAATTCATAAATGTAATTATCGCACTTCTAAAATAGGCTATATTGGTCAGCCCGAATTACAAAGGTAAGCCAAGATAGTTATATTTTTAAATTTATCCTTGATGTGAGGCCCTTATTATAAACGGCACATTGCTTTGTAAGCAGCAGGCGAAGTGTTAACCATATTAAAACTTTGTTTCCTATTACTTTTTAGTATTTAATTGATCAAGACTAAATACGTATTGCGATTGCGTAGCCATTTACAAGCTGGACCCACACTTGTCTATACCGAATAGTTTAATGGTACTTTGCGTCCTAATGCTATCGTCATTGTCAGTGCAAAAGTCAATAAAAGTAAAGCCGTAGCATAAGACGTAAGTCGCATTTTAATACCTAACAGTAATAGTACGTAAAAACAAGCTATTTCCACTGCTGGTTTTTCTTCCGATCACATTTCGAGTAGGTATTTGCTTACAAATAGTTGTTGGCCACTATCAGGTAAATAGTATATTGAGTACTTTTTATAGCAGATGATAATCTGTTGGTCATCAATGCATATCGTTAGGGAGAGGAGCGTTTAAGAATTGCCTTTTACAAACAATTGAAATTGAATGATATTTTTTTCCTTATCTTCCTAAACTATTTGAAATGCTAGAGTTTTTGTCTAAAATTGTGTTCTTTAATTAGAAAACCTCAGCAGTTTCCATTTAGAACCAACGCATGATAATCTCAGAAACATCACTTTTAGCCGCCTTGAAGCTACAGGATAAAGAGAGTTTAGAAATTCTTTTTAAACAACTGTATCGTCCATTGGTGATGTTCGCTGCCCAGTTTTTAGACACCGTTCAGGAAGCCGAAGATGTGGTCCAGGAAGTATTTGTCAAACTTTGGGAGAATAAGACTTTCCATCAGATCCATAGCAGACTGTATGCCTACCTGTATCGCTCGGTCAAGAATGCTTGTATAGATCGTATTCGTCAGCGCGGTGGCGTTCGTTTTGAATTGATCACTGAAGACGAAGAGATTTCAAACGAGGAGCCAATCGATGAAGAACAATGGAACTTGTATATATCCCGTATATACGCCGAGATCGATAAGCTTCCCGCACGTACACAGGAAATATTCCGAGCGGTAATACTGGAACAGAAAAAGTATAAAGAGGTAGCCTCCCAGTTGGGCGTCTCGGTCAATACGATCAAGACGACGTTGTCACGTGCTTTTTCCAAACTTAGAGAACGGTTTAAAGACGATGATGCCAGCCTTTACCTCTTGATCTTGATGATGGAGCGGTTGGTCAAATAGTCTTTTTTTAAAAAATATACATTTTCTTGTCACCCATTTTTTATTTTCTTTCGTCACAGTGAAAATGAATGCGGAGATCTTCGTCAAAACAGCCTATTATCGTAATTACATATGCAGGAACACCTATATCGCTTAATTGTTAAGGAACAGACGGAAGGTCTTTCGGAAGAGGAGGAAAAGATACTGAACAGCTGGTTGCAGGATAACACAACGCATCGGGAAGCTTACGGGCGAGCGACAGCTTTAGTGGATAACTGTAAGCTGGTAGGAGTGTACGAAGGTATTGATGTGGCTCAGGCATGGACAAAGGTAGCATCAGCAATCTCCACCGATGAAGCTAAGGTGATAAAGTCCACTACATGGCGAAGGTGGATACCTTATGTTGCTGCAGCCGCTATGTTGGTGCTCTCCATTGGTGTTTGGAAGTATAGTCGCAAAGTGAAAGATCATAGGCAAATGGAGAGTGCTATTGCAGATGTTGCGCCAGGAGGCAATAGAGCTTACCTTAAAACCGAATCCGGCGAGCAGATTTCACTTAGTACCAGCCAATCGACCTTGGTAATTGGCGATGAGATCAATTATGCCGATGGATCCCGGGTTCAGGGCATTCCTGCCGACAATTCCACTGTACAGAATTTACAACTGGTGATCCCACGTGGAGGTACCTATCAGGTAATACTGGACGATGGAACCAAGGTCTGGTTGAATTCAGATTCCAAATTGCGGTATCCGAATCGATTTGAAGGAACAGCACGTAGGGTACAATTGGAGGGTGAAGCTTATTTTGAGGTTGCCAAAGACAAAAACAAACTGTTTATTGTCGATGGTGGCAAGCAAGAAATTACAGTGACCGGTACCCAATTCAATCTCAATACCTACAAGGACGAGCCTATGACCACCACGACCCTAGTCGAGGGGCAGGTACGGATTGCGGATCTCAGCAACGGCCATACGGCAGTGCTGGCCCCCGGACAACAGGCCGTTTCGGGTAAGAGGGGATTAGAGGTGCAGACCGTCAATACCGACGTATTTATCGCCTGGAAAGACAATTATTTCGTGTTCGAAAGCATTCCATTGCCTGCCGTGCTTCGGCAGCTCAGCCGCTGGTATGATGTAGAAGTAGACTATGAAGGACTTCCCCATGAAACCATAAGTGCCCGAATCAGACGCGACAAAAATATATCAGTGGTGCTTCGTGCCATAGCACAGACCTCAGGAATCGATTTTCAGATTAAGGAAAGGAGGATTATGGTCAAGGAATAAATGTACTATTACCATTTTTTCCTGAAACAAAGAAGCCGCTTCGACTTGGACCTCGAAACGGCAACAGGTTAGGAAAAAACAAAAAGCGTGTAACTATCTATTTTATAACCTAACAGTACAAATTTATGAATAAAGAACTCCTTATTCAAGGAAAAACTATCCGCGAATATTGGGCTACGTACTTGCGCTTCGTACGGCCATTTTATTATATGCTATTGATTATGAAAATAACAGCATTATTTATCGTCCTATTTACTTTTCAGGCTTCGGCTTCCCTGTTTGGACAAAACATCAATTTATCGTATACCAAGACTTCGTTGAAAACGGTTATTAATGCGGTCAGTGCACAGGGAAAGATCGACTTCGTCTACAAAGATCGGTTTTTAGAGCAGGCTAGACCTGTGACTATCGAGTTAAAAAATGCCACGCTAGAGACGGCTTTAGAGCAGATTTTTAGTGGGCAGCCTTTTCAGTATAAGATGGAAGACGGTATTGTATACCTCGTTCCACGTCCTACAGAAAAGGAGTCCCCTGCAGGCGGTACCCAACAACAACCCATTCGTGGTCGGGTCGTCAATGAAAAAGGAGAACCTCTTGCTGGCGCTAACGTCCAAGTCAGATCAACTAAGATATCTGTTAGGACTGATGAGAAGGGGAATTTCACGCTACCTAATATCGATGACAAAGCAAGTATAGAAATTTCATACGTCGGATATAATGTCTATCAAACCAAGGCTAGCACGACCTATTTTACTATTAGTCTTATACCAATTACTACAGAGCTTGAGGAAGTAAACATAGTCAATACAGGCTATCAACGGATTGCGCTAGAGCGGAGCGCGGGTTCATTTGGAAAGCCCGATCATCAAATCATGCGCAATCGTTCAACCAGTATGAATGTAGTCCAGAGATTAGAAGGTTTAATCCCGGGTTTAACGATAAATAACGCACCAGGAGAAGGGGGAGTATTGATTCGCGGTTTGAGTTCCATTAATTCAAATGTAACTCCTTTAGTAGTTGTCGATGGAATACCTGTTAGCGATATTAATTCCCTAAATCCTCAGGATGTTGAAGATGTTACGGTCTTGAAAGATGCCGTTGCAGCTTCCATATATGGCGCTAGAGCTTCTAATGGTGTAATCGTAATCAGCACGAAGAAGGGCAGGTCATCCGAAGGATTAAAAATTAATTATGATGGATTTATTAGCTTTCAAGGGAAGCCCGATCTGGAGTACCAGCCCTCATTAACCAGTCAACAATATATACAAGCAGCACGAGAGGTTTTTGACCCGGTAGTATACCCATGGAGTACGGTGTCCGCTGCTCCAAGGGGTCTTCTTAACGTAGGTATACCACCGCACGAAATGATATTGTATAACCAGTACAAGGGAGTTATTACCCAAGCTCAAGCCAACGCGAGCCTTGATAGCCTTGCAAATATTGACAATAGAAGTCAGATAGAAAATCTGTGGTATAGAAACGCATCTTTAATGAATCATACGCTATCGCTTAATGGTGGTGGAAAAGTTCATTCATTTTATGGTTCATTGGCTTACACAGATACAAAATCAAACCGTCCGGGAGAAAAGAATCGATCGTATAAGATTAACTTACGTCAAGATTTTAACTTTACGAAGTTTCTAAAGGCTTATTTAATAACAGATTTGACCAATAATATAGGATCGTTACCGAGACATGTATCCGTGACCAATCGGTTCTATCCTTACCAATTATTCCAAGATGCTCAAGGAAGCAGCTTATCGATGTCCTATTTAGGCGCATTTTCAGATGATGCCCGTCTTGATGCATCTTCTAGAGGGCGTATTGATCTAGACTATTTTCCTCTAAAAGATGTGTACTTGGCTGATGCTAAAAATAATTCGCTGCTAAACAGAATAACAGGGGGAATTACTATCGATCTTTTAAAAGGTTTGCGATATGAAGGCGTTTATGGTTATATCAGAGGTCACCATAAAAATACACTTTATGATGACAACACGAGCTTTGTGCAACGACATGAACTCTTGCAATTTACCGTTGCTGCAGACCCTTCCGTGACACCAGTTTATCACCTTCCTTTGACTGGTGGAAAATTCTTCGCTAGTAACAGTATTCAGCGCGATTGGACAATCCGTAACCAATTTGTATATGATAGGACCTTTGCAGAGGGGCAACATCAATTGACTGCATTGCTGGGACAGGAAGCACAGGAACAGTTTACCACAACAAACGAAAATACCGTAAGAGGTTACAGTCGTCAATTACGTAATGGAATTCCTTTGGACTATGCGGCACTCAGCTTAGGTATTCATAACCCCATTTTTATTAATAATGCTGGTAGAAGTGTTTTGCCAGCAGACTTTTACTTTGAGCGTGAGGCACAGACCCGTTTCAATTCCTATTACACGAATGCAGCCTATACTTTTGCCAGAACATACTCATTGAATGCAAGCTGGCGGATTGACAAAAGCAATTTGTTTGGATTGGATAAAGGTGCACAAAATAGGCCGCTTTGGAGCGCTGGTGTTAGATGGTTTGTTAGTAATGAATCGTTTTTGAAAAATATAACAGTTATAGATAAGTTGGCACTACGTGCTACGTACGGTGTTACAGGCAATGCTCCGATTCCAGGAACAGCCTCGTCTTACGATATTCTTTCTTCCCGTTCTGGCGCATCGTTGCCTGGTGGAAGAAGCTTATTAATCGAGACACCAGGCAACCCTGCTTTGTCCTGGGAAAGTACAGAAACAATTAACTTCGGTGTTGACTTTTCTGTACTCAACGATCGGCTCTCTGGATCGATTGATTATTACCGAAAATCGACTGAGGATTTGATAGGTCAGTTGGCGGTAAGCTCCCTTTCGGGGTATTCTTCAATTGTAGGCAACTTTGGCAATATGAGAAATAATGGAATTGAATCTTCAATTATATCTACAAATATAAATAAGAGAGACTTCAAGTGGAGTACCCGGCTCAGCATAGCCTATAATAAGAATAAGATTACAGAGTTAAAGCTGCCAGCGCCGATCACGACGGGAGGGGAGATGGTGAACCAAATTTATTATCCTGGTTATTCTGCCTTTTCTGTTTTCGCCTATCAGTTTGCGGGATTGGATAACATGGGCGATCCTATGATTGACCGTGCGGACGGGACTAAGACCAAAACCCGCAACGTGTCGATGCCAGAAGATATTTTGTACCTAGGCACAAGCCAGCCACCCGTTAGTGGAGGATTGACCAATACGTTTACTTATAAGAGCTTAACCTTGGACTTCAATGCTGTCTTCAATTTTGGTCATAAAATGAGAAGAGATGTAGGGAACTATTTTAGCGGTCGTTTGGTGGGGAGTAATGCGCTTGCGTTGAGTGCTGGCAGATATACTTCTGCGGTCAATCTGAACTCTGGCAATATACATTCAATATTTAACGAACGATGGAGACAGCCTGGTGATGAAAATATTACCAATGTTCCTTCATATGTGGCAAATACGTCATTATCTAATAGCAGAAGAGACATCAACTATTATGTTTTGGGAGATCTAAATGTTTTAGACGCCTCCTATATCAAAATGAGAGATATAACTCTCTCTTACAGTCTACCACAGAATCTAGTAGAAGCAATCCATGCAGGCAGCGTGACATTCAGGATGCAGGTTTCAAATATAATGCTTTGGAAAGCAAATAAATATGGTATTGACCCAGAGTTTGGCGCACGTATTCGGAATATGCAGAGAATTATAACTGCTGGTGCACATGTATCATTTTAACGAAAGAGTAATAAAAATGAAAAAAACTATATATATGAGCCTGCTCTTGATTGCATTTGCAGGTTGCAAAAAGAGCTTTTTAGAAATTACACCCACAGGCCGGATTGTTGCGGAAACGACGTCTGACTACGATCTGATGTTAAATAGTCTAACGCTCGGAAATCAATTTATGACTTATGCTCAAGCTATGGGGGATGAGCTAGCAGCTTTTGAACCATATTATTTAGGTGCTAGTTTACAGCAACAACGTGCTTTTCAATGGGAAAATACCATTTATGAGCCCGATGAAGATGCTCCAGAAATTCAATATCCTACTTTAGCGTTATATGCGTACAATAAGATTATCAATGAAGTGCTGAATTCTAAAGGTGGTTCTGAGGCACAGAAGAATTCAGTAAGAGCTGAGGCATTAGCGGGTAGAGCCTGGGTGTACATTCAACTCATTAATACCTTTGCAAAGCCTTATAATGCAGCCACAGCGGCTACTGACCTAGGCTTTCCTATTATTACAGAGGCTAATGTCACAGTCAATACGTATCCTCGGAAATCTGTGAAAGAGATTTATGATTTTATCTTAAAAGATCTTCAGGATGCGATTCCATACCTTTCAGCTACCCCTTTGCACAGGTTTCGGATGTCAAAACCAGCCGCTGAGGCTTTACTGGGTAAAACATATCTATTTATGGGGTTGTATGAAGAATCGCTAGTCCATTTAAATAATGCTATGACAGGGATTAAAGATTCTAATTATCCGTTTCGATTATATGACTACAATGTCGACTTTGAGCCTGGAGGAGAACTTAGTCCTGTTAATGAGTATGGGCCATCATTTCCTAACCTTTTCAATAATTTAGAAAACCTCTATACGAGGCAAACTTTTGGGGACTGGATATTAACGAATACACTACTGCTGACGC
Organism: Sphingobacterium faecale; assembly: GCF_016746095.1. Classification (GTDB taxonomy): domain Bacteria; phylum Bacteroidota; class Bacteroidia; order Sphingobacteriales; family Sphingobacteriaceae; genus Sphingobacterium; species Sphingobacterium faecale. Next base: position 139,515 of record NZ_JAERTY010000001.1, read on the forward strand.
CAGAAACAATGGCTTTGTATGGGGCCAATGATTTACGAAGGAGATTAATGAGCGAAACTCCATTTCCCAAAGGAGATAATTTTCCGTTAGGTATGGCACATAGGATCAGTCCATTTTCACCGATAATTGGAATGGTAGTGCCTGACGTTTATTTAATGCGCGCCGAGGTTAATGCGCGGTTGGGCAATTTAAGTGTAGCAAAGGAAGATTTAGAAAGACTGAGGAATAAGCGTATGCCTTCTGCAGACGCAATTGTACCCACAACTATCGCTGCAGACAGAATAGAGCTGATAAAATTCATTCTTGATGAGCGGATCAGGGAGTTTTCCGCTTTGGGGTACCGTTGGTTTGATATGCGACGCTTGTCTGTAGATCCGGAATTCAAGTCGACAGTTAAATACAATCATAAGCTATACGCTGAAGATGGAAGTCTAGTAGGAAATTTTATCCTTCGCCCTGAACGGTTAACCTTTAAAATACCTCAGAAAATTTTACTTGAAAATCCTGATATGCAGGATAATCCTTAAGATGAAAAATATGAAAAGAAGAAAACTATTATCATTATTAACAATAATAATTACTGCATTGACAGCCAAAGGTCAGGACACCTTCACTATTGAAGGTATAATATTTGGGAATGTAGAAGGTATGACGGTTCACCTTTTAAAAGGAGATAGAGAAGAGAGCAGGGTTGCAGTAGACAGCACGATCATAAAGGGTGGAAAATTTCATTTTAAAGGAAGTGTGGCGATACCTGAACCTTATGCGATCAAGATCTTTCTGACTGACGATCGTAGTTTTTTTACAGCCGATATGGAATACATTGAGCGACCACATATACCACTGTTCTTAAAAAATAGTGAAAAAATATTTATTGAAGCAGATATAGACAAGATGCTTCCTGCGAAGATTAAATCTTTAGCCTATGATTTTACTAGTATAAGGGTTAGCGGCTCCAAGTCAAATGCCGGATACATGGAATATATCCAAGGAATGACGCCTCTGTGGTCCGCTCTAGAAACAGTATCTGCTCCATACAAAGCCTATTTGGCCAAAAGGCCAGATGTTGATTTGAAGGAAGGGATAGCGGCTGTCAGACCCATAGAGGAAATTGACCATGAAATAGCGAGGTTTTACAAAAAATTTATCAGAAGCCATGGTGACAACATTGCCGCTGTTTACGCATTAGAACAAGCAATTTATTCCTCCAATGAAGGCATCTTTGAGGCGGAAGAAATAGATGAATTACTAGCTGTGTTTTCTGACCATATCAGAACAACATCTTATTTCAAAAGCATAGAGGCAATAGCCAATGAAACTAAAAAATATGCGGTGGGCCAAAAATTTACTGATATGAACCTTATAGACCCTACCTACAAATTGGTGAAACTCTCAGACCACGTAGGCAAAGGAAAGTATGTGTTACTTGATTTCTGGGGGCCTTGGTGTGTACCCTGCCGCAAAGAGTTTCCCTTTGTGAAGCAGGTCTATGAGCAGTATCATGCTAAGGGGTTAGAAATATTAGCCATTTCAGTGGATAGTCATAAGGGAAGATGGCTCCGGGCGATAGAGGAGGAGAACTTGCCTTGGCAAAACGTAGCTTATGCTACCCATCCTTTCACGAAAGAATCGGATATAAAGACATATGCTTACTGGTCAATACCTTTCTACTTACTTATTGGTCCTGATGGAACCATTGTCGACCGTAATCCACACGGCGTGTACTTGCACCAAAAAATGATAGAGATATTTGGTGAGTAGAACAATCGAAGATAAAAATTACGATGAAGATGATAAAGGAAAGCTATTTGTAGCAGTGACTATGCTGTTTACTGTAGCAAGTACGGCGCAGTAAAACGATATCAGACAATCAAATCCAGTTGCAGATAGTCTATTGCCTTCGGCAAAGATGGGAGGCCGCGGAACCAATTGGCCAACCAGCTTTGTATGGTGTTCATTTCCAGAGACACTCAAGCAGTACTTAACGGTGTGACGTGTCATCAATGCTCTTGACGAGCGGAGATTTGTTTAATCAATATGAACTATTCATAATCAAAGTACTGACATTAAATACGCTGATTTTATTTGAGACTTTCTGAAAGCCTTTTTAATGAAACAATTATATCAGTTTTTACAGTTGGTGTACAAGGTACACCCTCTCGATAAAGATAGTTTTAAGCTAGAGCTGAAAGCTTATGAAGAAGCAGATAGCTTACCGACGTTGCGTATTCGGGTTGTCTGTCAATATATTGCAGACAATTATGCGGAGCCTTTGTCGCTTTCTAACGTTGCAGATAGCGTTTACCTGTCTCCTGAGGCGTTTTGCCGGTATTTTAAGAAACATACCGGTTTAACATTTAAGGGGTATCTGAATCGGGTCAGAGTCGTTGAAAGCTGTAGGATGCTTAAGACGAATAATGACGAACAACCTATTGCCAATATTGCTTATGCATGCGGTTTTGGTAGTATTTCCAATTTTAATAGGACATTTAAACATGTCATGGGTATGTCGCCCAGTACTTTCCTTAAGCAGGATTCTACGACATTCTGTAGGGAAGTACTGTAAAAGGAGAGCATAGCTCTCCTTTTTATATGTTTTTAGTGAACTCGTCCCTCCACTAGATCAGCTGCCTTCTACGGACGATATTTTGATAAGATTTGTAACCAACAGCTGTTTTAGGAATGATATATAACAGAATCATTCACATCGATAAGTTTCATAATATTATATCTTTATTAAATTCCAAATATAGCTAATCCTACTCTTTTGTCAATCATTTTTGGCTTATTCTGATTGTCAATCATTTTTGTACTTTTTCCTTTTATTACTGGCGGCTTTGGTCTCTTCCTCGGCTAGGATGATGTCGACAACTACCGTTTCGAAGAGCTTGGAGTCGGTGCCGTCCGCTTTTTTCTTTGGCACCTTTTTGTAACGGATAATAATCTGCTCGTCCGCAGGAATCCCGTTAGGGAAGAGCTCGTCTAAAGAGTCGAGATTAAGTGCTTTCTTTAATAGACCTAAATGACGGATATTATACTTCTGGTCTTCTCCAAGCGATTCACAGTTAGAAACAAAGGTCTTAAATAACCCCATATTATTACTTAGTTTTTCTTGAGATAAGCCTTTTATAGTACGAATGGCTTTCACATTTTTAATTAATTCGTATTCTATCCTGTACAAAGGGTTTGATTTCAAAAGATCTTCCATATTCTATAAAAAAATAAACCACCAATATGTTGGTAGTATTGTTTTGTGTTTGTATATTTGTATAGCCAATCTAGGATTGGTGATAAAATAGTTAACTACCTCTGCGTAAGCGGAGCGTGAGTTGAACGAGCCTCTAACTTCAAAGACTAGCAAACTTTACCAACATGAGGCAACAGGTTTAACCCACGTCTAAAGATATTGTGTATATTTACGCAGTCTTTAGGCAGGGCCTGTTGAATACTGTGTTGGGGGTGCTAGTCCCTGAAGTTAGGTAGGAGACAGATAACCCTGCCTTTTGCATTTTCGCTCGTTCTTCATATAACCAAATAAATGATGAGAACGAACTTAAAAACAACAAAAGACCAGCCACCGGTGTCCCATCGGTCATCCTGGTATGCACAACGCTTACATATAAAGAACATACCCTGCTCGCCGGAGTAGGGCTTTAACAGATATTACGGATCAAAGAAGGGGGAAAGCCGTGTGGTATTTTCTACTGCTTGTAGAATACTCCTTCCCGATGCTCGGGACGCGGCGCAATGACGTTTAAAAAATACGTCAAAGCCCTTTTCCGTAATCCGACCTCCATCATATGAAAACAAGTCCACATAGATCAAGAGAATCGGTTTATCTTATTGTTTCGTAGCTTAAAGATAAGACAGTTTTTATTGCCTATCAACTAAAATGATGCATGCCGGTATTGTTGGTCAATATCTGCGGAGGTCGGTATTTTATCTATTTCTGGAATGGATGGTAAAAAACCGATTATAAACCATATGAAATACCGCATATCCATTCAGAAATCGTACTAGATTTTTGAATCCGCAATGGTTCGAGCTGTTGCATAATATAACCGAAAAATGAAGAATTTTTTAAGGAGTGGGAGAGGTATGCTCCTTCAAGCCAGGAGGGGCTCATACTTTTTGCCCGTCAAAAAGTATGCAAAAACCTCGTCGCTTAAACCTTTTGACACGATGGTAGTGCGTCACACTGCAGTTGTCAAAAGCTTTGTAGGCGACATTTTTAGAAGGTGTACAGCGTTACATCGAAGATTTGATTGGCTGCTATCAGCTATAGGCCATAAGCCATTAGCCTGTATAATATTATTCTGTGTGTTGTTTAGTGCCTTTACGGTATTTCCTGCCTTCGGGCAGGAGGCCGTAGGGCTTAGCACGGTTAAGCCGCTTAAAGTGGGCGATGCTATTCCGGCAGAGCTTTGGAACTTACCATTAAAGATCGTGAATCATCCTGAAGGGAAGGAGTTTATTAGACTGAGCGACTATCGCGACAAGAAGTTGATCATATTGGATTTCTGGGGTACTTGGTGTGGTAGCTGTATTGCTGCAATGCCCGCTGTAAAAGCGCTACAGGATGAGTTTAAAGATGATATGATGGTAATACCAATCTCGTTTGAAAAGGCAGATAAAATAAAATCATTTACCGCTAAAAACGAAATTGCTAAAAATGTCAAACTATGGTCTGTAGTAGAAGATAGTGTGCTTACGAAGTGGATTACAAAATACACCTATCCTCATTTTACGTGGATAACCAAGGGTAAAGTTCTTTCGCATACTTCAGAGTCGGCATTGGAAGGACGCTATGTAAAGGAGTACCTTACGGGGGGCAATATTCGCTGGATAGAGAAAGTCAATCTCGATAAGAATGGCATATTTACGAACAGTATGGGCGACCTCAGCACTGCAAATAGTAGTTTCTATTACGAAGGTTATCTGGACGGTGCCGGCGGTGGCCTTGGTGCATTGCCATTTCATAGGGAACGTACCAATTATTACTTTATAAACTTTTCGCAGAGAGCGATATATGAATGGTTTTTAAAACGTATTGCCCAGACAAAAGGAGAAGTTCTTGTTGAGATCGAATACTCTTCTGAATTCATGAAGAGTACCGATTGGAAGAGATATAATGAGGGATATGTTACGCTACAGATTCTGGCGGACAAGGCAAGATCCTTGCGGGATGTGTTTACCCAATACAAATCTATGTCGTCCTGGTGGCTCGAGCAGGACGTCAACGGTCGCTATGGTAAACAAGTCGATGGGAAGGAGGCCAGAATATGAGCAGGACATTACTGATCGTTGCTTGTTTACTGTTGGGTATAGCGGTACAGGCACAGCATAAGATTAAGATCAAAGTGGTTGATGCCCATGGAAAAGCTATCGATGGAGCAGGAATAAGCAATTCGAATGGGAAATCAATTGGAGGGACAGATGCTCTGGGACTCTTTACAACGATTGTCCGAGAGATGCCTTATGCTGTTACAGTATCTAATATCGGCTATCAGCCCATAAAGGTGACCATTGCTCAATCGGACTCCCTGTATAGGATCGTATTATCTAATCTGGCCAAAGAGATAGAGGTAGTTGAAGTGTCAACAGGGTATCAACGTATTCCCAAAGAACGGGCTACGGGTGCATTCGATGCGGTGGATATGAAGACCTATGATCAGGTGCCTGGATCAAATGTGCTGGCTCGTCTTGAAGGACTTGTCAGCGGGTTGAAGATGGATCGCAATACCTTGGCAGGAGAGGAACTGACGATTAGAGGCCTCAGTACGATTATAGGACCTAGCGGCGTGTTGATTGTGGTTGACAACTTTCCGTTTGAAGGTGATATCAACCAGATCAGTCCCAATGAAATAGCTTCTATCAGTATTCTCAAAGATGCTGCCGCAGCATCTATCTGGGGGACACGTGCAGGAAATGGGGTAATTGTGATCACGACAAAAAAAGGGAGGCTTAATGAGCGATTAAAAGTTGGCTTCAAGAGTACGCTAGCGCTAGGAGGGAATATTAAAATGAATGACCGTAATATGCTTTCTCCTCAGCAATATGTGGATTTTGAACGGGATAAATTTCGATTGGGCTACAAACTTTCTGATACTTCCAGTAAGAGCAGACCCTATATTTCGCCAGTTTATGAATTATTGATCGATCATAAGAATGGACGTATTTCAGAGACGGAGCTGGAGTACGCTCTTACAGCTCTTGGCGAAAACAATATTTTTAGAAGCTACGAGAATCTGGTTTACAGTAATGCTTTTAATCGGCAATATGCTTTTGATATTTCTTCGGGTACAGAAAAATCGGGTTGGCGAGCTAATATATCCCGCGATCGAAATCTGTCGATGCTAAAAGAGGGGTACGAGAGGACTACCGTCGGGTTCAATGGAGAGTTTAAGCTGTTGAAGGAATTGGATTGGGATCTGGGACTCCGCTCCAGCCAGTCCAAAAGTACTTCTGGACGTGATGGATATGACGGGCTTTTGCCTCTCTACAGTAATTTGGTGGATGGGGATGGAAATCCTGCCGCACTGCGGGGCAATTATCGTAAAAAATATATAGACACACTGGGAGGCGGACTGCTGATGGATTGGAATTATTATCCGCTTACAGATGATCAAAGCAAAAAAAAGACTGTAGCCACAGGACATGTCCTGATCCATACCGGTGTGACGTATAGACTGTTTGATTTATTGAAATTATCCGGCAGGTATCAATATGAGCGACAGCAGGTAACTGATGATATGTTGTATGGTCTGGACAATTACTTTACGCGCAATTATATCAATCAATATTCGGTAATAGATGCTAAGAGCAATACTGTAAAATATAATATTCCGAAGGGAGGAATCAAAGATTTGTCACACAGCTTACTGGAGGTGCATAATGTCCGTTTTCAGGCTGATGTCAACAAACGCTGGGGAGCGCATCAGTTGGATGCCTTATTGGGGAGCGAAATACGACAGCGAAATTCGGCTTCCAGTAGAGTAAGACGATATGGTTACGATGAGGAGTACAACACTTTTCTGACCCATGATCCGATTACGCGCTTTCCCAACATTATTACCAAGACTCAGGCCATTATCCCCGGCAATGATGGTTTTGGAGATAGTGATAACCGATACATGTCCTACTTTGCTAATGCGGGCTATAGCTTCAAAGATCGTTATATGCTGAGCGTTAGCGGTCGTCGGGATGCATCTAATCTTTTTGGCCTACATACCAATGATAAATGGAATATATTATGGTCCTCTGGTTTGAGTTGGATCATCAGCAATGAACCTTGGATAGATATTCCTTTTGTAAATCACCTCAAGCTAAGAGCGACATACGGCTATAGTGGCAATGTCGATCAGTCTCAGTCAGCGGTGACGGTTATGTTCTATGGTTTGCAGAATCAATATATCGGTAAGCCTATCGGCAATATCTCGCAGTATGCGAATCCCGAGCTCCGGTGGGAAAAGGTAGGGATGAGTAATGTAGCATTGGATTTTCGGCTTTTACAGAATAGGTTGCGTGGAAGTATAGATTATTATGTCAAGAAATCTACAGATTTATTTGGTCCAGTAGATGTGGATTATACTACAGGGGTAAGTGGGTCGGTAATAAAAAATACTGCTGCATTAAAAGGGAAAGGTCTGGATGTAAATCTTGAGAGTATAAATATAAGTAGGGAAACTTTCGTTTGGTCCAGCTCATTGTTATTGTCACACTATAAGGACAACGTGATATCGTACAACTTTCCTGCAGCACTGACCGCCGGTACGGCTGTAACTTCTACAGCGCTTTCTTCTAGTAAGCGCGAAGGATTTCCGCTTTATAGCATGTTTTCTTTTCAATGGAATGGTTTGGATCCTTCCAATGGCGACCCTATAGGTCAGCTCAATGGGGAGCAATCGAAGGACTATAATGCTATTTATCGGAACAAAGATCTGGAAGAGTTGGTGTATTCTGGATCGGCTATCCCTACGGTGTTTGGAAGCCTAGGGAATCAGTTTGCATATAAGGATTGGTACGTTTCTTTTCGTTTGCAGTATGATTTGGGTTATTACTTCCGTCGTACTACGGTTTTCTATTCTGGTATGATGGGGACACCACGCAGTGCACATGCCGACTATTTGAAGCGTTGGCAGACTCCAGGGGATGAGATGTATACGGATATTCCATCTTTCGTGTATCCGCTTGATGACAATAGAAATACCGTTTATATGAATTCTGAAGCAACAGTAGAACGTGGAGATCATATCCGTTTGCAGCAGGTTGCTCTGGGTAGAACCTTTACCAAGCGTGAAATGCGATTTTCTGTTCAATTAACAGGGGAACAATTGGGGATACTCTGGCGCGCTAATAACGCGAAGCTTGATCCAGTACACTATCGGTCAAGTATTCTGCCTGGCAGTACATGGTCGCTACAACTAAATGTTAACTTCTAAACTTTGATAGAGATGAATAAGATTATATTTTGTGGTCTTTTAATGCTAAGTTCTATTTTTATAGGGTGTAATAGTTTTTTGGATGCCAAGCCCCGAAAAGGACTCGTAATTCCCGAAAAACTGGAGCAACTGCTTTCTTTAATGCGTAAAGAAAACGAGTCTTTACAGGATCCTACTTTTGGTGAGCTGAGTACCGATGATTTTTATTGGGATACTGCTGATCTGAATTCAAAACCAGAGCCTGTAAGAAATGCTTATCTATGGAAACCTGCAAATATGTTTGGTGCGGATTTTCTGATCGAATGGTTATTTCATTACCGATTTATTTATTATGCGAATACAGTACTGGAGCAGTTACCAAATATCACTCCATCTACTTCAGAACTTCGCGAATGGAATAAAGCAAAAGGAGAGGCACTGTTCTATAGAGGTAAGTTTCTGTATGACATGGCGATTATCTGGTCTTCGGCCTACAATGTGCCCAATAACGATAAGGTATTGGGAATGCCCATTCGTTTGAACACCAATTTTAACGAACCATCCTATAGGTCTTCTGTCAAAGATACGTATGCACAGATTATAAAAGATATAGAGGAAAGTATAGTTTACCTTCCTGAACTTCCCGAGCATGTTACAAGGCCATCGAAATTGGCTGCTAAAGCAATGGCTGCACGGATTTACCTCTCTATGGGGGAATATGAAAAAGCACTGATTTATGCTGAGGAGGTTTTAAAAGTAAAATCGGAATTGATCGACTTTAATCAATTGTCTACTACTGCAGACTATCCTATTGCTATATTTAACAAAGAAGTTATCTACCATTCGTATATGCAGTTATATATGGCCAATTTTTATTTGAATCCAGGACTTTTGGCCAGTTATTCGGGCGACGATCTGAGACGGGATATCTATTTTGGCTATCAAAACAATGGTAAGATCGAATTGAAAGGAAGCTACTATGGAGACGCGGCTCCGTTTACGGGGTTGGCCGTAGATGAAATGTATCTGATTGCAGCCGAGTGTCAGGCTCGGAATACAGGGCAAGATAGAGCAAAAGAATATATGCGGAGTCTGCTCGAAAAACGATACAAAAAGAATACTGTCCCGATACTTCAAGATTTATCCAAAACGGAGTTACTGGACTTTATTTTGCAAGAACGAAGAAAGGAACTGGTATTTCGTGGATTGAGATGGGGAGATGTCAAAAGATTAAATAACGAGGGAAGAGCAGTAACCTTAGAAAGGTTTTCTCAGGGAGGAAATGTAGACTATTTACAAGCCAATGATCCCAGATTTAATCTCCCGTTTCCAGAAGGGGTGATCGATCTGAGTGGTATGGAGCAGAACCCGCGATAGACCAAAAGAAAGGACGCAATCAGATTGATGATTGCGTCCTTATAAAACGTGACGAAAAGTTTATTTTTTAAACGAAAAGCTTAAAGAATTAGCTTGAATCATAGCCTGCGTTGTATTGGCATCTAAAAAGTCTCTTAGCGTAGGATAACGGTTCTCATCATAGGTTACTTCGCATAGATAAGACCCAATGCCACAATTACCATGGGGTGTATCAGACCAATTGTCTTCATCTTGGAGTAGTGTTGGGTTATCGCTACTCTCCGTGAAATAAACTGTAACAGGAATCGGATCCAAGGTGGATTTTAATTCGACTTCTTTCTCAAAAGCTCGAACTCCTAAAAATAAGCATAATGCTAATGTTAATACGGCTGTGGCACGTAGCCACAATTTGTTTGTTTTTGTCATCTGAATGAACTTAGTGTTTATAATTTTTTATGTTGCCTACATCTGGCTGTAGGTGCGCCCGTTTCCGATTCTCTCCCGATTGTCGGCCCCGAGGTATAGCTTTGTATGTATATACCAAAGGTAGGAAGGACAAACAGGCAAAATCTGGTTAGAATTGGGAATCGTCTGGTTTTATTTGGGATGATGCTGGTTTTATCTGGAAGTTTAAAGTGGTGTACGTTTCCATAATCTGTATAGGATGTATAGTAACGTTATACATGTGCATGTAAATAGCCAAAAGTAAATCCCTGTCTTTTGTTTTGTGATGATATCCTCTTTTTTTTGTTGTATTGTTTTGATACTCGAGCTGTCGCTTTGTCGTGTTTGCACTTGTATTATCATTTGTTCTTTTCTTAAGGATTCGCTCAAATGTAGTTCGCCTCTTTGTGCAATCAATCCCGAATCTGGATGATAATACAACCAGCCGTCAGTCCATAAAGACCAGTGCCGCTGGCTGCTATCCGATATTAGGTGATGACTGCTGATATTCTGATACTCGCTTTGCGTAGTTTGGGTGGTTTCAGCATATAAGGCCTTATTTCGTTGCCTCTGTAAGTTGCAGCTGAGCAAAGTTAGGGAAGTAAAGATAATGAGTGTTTGAAAATAGGACATGGTTATAGCGTTAAGGAGTTAGAGAGTTAAAATGTAAAATCGTGAATTCGCAGATTCGTTCTAGCCGTCAATCTATCCAATTTGCTATCGAATGCACCGTTCGTAGATGTCGACGTCTGGATTCTACTCGGTTATTGCTGTTACCTTCGATACTGATGATATAGTTTCCTTCTAGTTTTTTGACCAGACCGACATGGTTGATACGCTTCGCTCTGGCTCCGTAAATCCCAAATATATCGGCAGGTTGGGCTTTGGTTTTGTCTATCTGTTTTGCTTTTGGAAATAGGGCTGGACTCCAAGCATTGCGTGGTTGAGATATTCCAGCCTCGCCATAGCACCAAGAAAGAAAACTTGCGCACCATTCGTAGCCTTTACCGAGATTCGTATAGCGGAGGTATTCTTCTACACGAGAGCCGTCATTGTTACCCGTTGATTCTTTTACACCTAGTTCTGCTGTAGCAATGGTTAATATCAAATATCTTTTATTGTCCTCATCGGCGGACCACCTAGGCACTTTCCCTTGATAGAAAGTGCCGCAAAGATCAAGACTATTTAACCTATGTTCATCACGGCTTCGTAAAGCTATCAAGGCGGTTTCCAAGGTCCCCACCCCTTTTTTCCTCCCCTTAGACTGGAACCGAGCTTGCGAGCTCACCGAAGGTAAATCCTTATGTACTGCAAAATGTGAATTTTTGTAAATTATAGCTTTACGGCCTTTGACTCCATATGCTAAAAGGTCATCCTTAATGGGGAACTGCTTCAAAGGCGAGATTAATCCCAATTGTAATGAAGTGGTATAATAAGCTAATCCTTTACATTCGCTTCCTTTATCGCCTAAAAAATTTTTGACAATTGCACTGGGATGCACCTCCTCTGTGTCAAAAGTTTTGCTTCGCAGAGCACTTCGTGGTTTAAGCGAGGAGTTTTTTGCATACTTTTTAGCGGAAAAAAAGTATGAGCCACCCGCGGCTTGAGCGGGAAGTTTAGCAGCCAAGCCTTGAGTTATGGATACGTGTTTGTTTTTTGTATCCATGAGCTCCCTTTGGCCGGTTTTTCCTTCTTTTTGGTCAAACAAAAAGGAGTCGCCCTGCGCCGGTGATTTAGGCGCATAAAAAGTATTTAAAACACTATTTCTACTGCCTTCAATACTGCAAACAGCAGTGAAAAGAACACTGAAAAGTATAGAATACATTGTTGCCATGATGTTAATTGATTAAAGTGGTAATTGAATTGTTTTCTGAAGGTTTTGAAGGGGTACCATAGGAGTTCCTGTAACCAAAAGCTGATATATACAGAGAGCCATGCGGCGATTAGTCCGAAAATAAATACAGTCAATATCCCGCTGTCGAGTAGTCCTGCGGTAGGATCTAATAGGCTGAGTATGGATGCAACGAGTAGCCAGAGACTAAATAATAATACGGTCCCGATTGCCATTTTTTCTGTTAAGCTGAGTTCTTCCTGCCAGCCCTGGGCTAGCCATGAAGGATGTGTTTTTATCATAGTTTTTGTGTTATCAAGTGAACGAGTTATCAAGTTATCAAGTTAAGGAGGTTGATAGGGTTAATAGGGGGAAGTTTCCACTACTAACCTGTCCTATCAAGAACCAAATTGACCAGAGGAAGCCTAGGAAATTTTCGTTAGAAAAGATTCCAGCTTCGGAGGTCAATTTGGTTCGCTCTCCTTATCTTACAATTATCGTTGCGCTATCGCTCCAGTCGCCCGCACCGTGCTGGTTAACGGCGCGTACCTGAAATAGATAGCGTATCCCCGGTTCCAGCGGAGCAATGACCGTAATCCGGGAGTCAGTGGTGCTGCTACGGTCGGACCAGTTTTCTGGATCGGTGCCCTTAGCATAGCGGTACTCGTAGATGCGGATTTTCTTTTGCATCTGGAATTGTAGCCGCACCTGCCCAGATTGGTTGGTGTCCAATAGTTTGACACCCTGTACCTTTACTGGCGGCTGTGTGGTTGTGGGAGCAGGATTTGTAGGGAATCCTGAGCTCAGTAGTACGGAGAGTACCCCATTGGCCGTGAGGTTGACGTAATAGGATAGCTTGGCCATCGTGTCGACCAGGATAGTGCGACTCTCATTTTTTAACGCGGTGTCTTCGGGAGCACCGCGTTTGCGGACAGCGGCTAGCTTGGTCAGGAAATCATCCAATTCGGTCTGTACAGCTGTTAGTGCGGGACTCGGTGTCACGAAGTGTGTATTGCTATCCATGGCTCGCAGGATAGTCTGTACGGTGATGACCAGTTCGTCATCTTTCATGCTTTTAAAGCCATTCAGGGCTCGGTGTGTTACTACCATGATTTTGTTACTTTATATTGTTAAACCATATCGATCTCTGAGGCGCGCTTCCCGTTGATCTAAGGCAAACATAGTCTGAGCAGGGGGAGGGCGCCGGTAGTTGAACCGAATTGATCTATAGATGACCTACATTGACCTGTTTTTAGGTCAGATGGTATAGTCAGGATGGGTGAAATGGGCTTTTAGATAAGAGGTGTTTTCTTCACCATGGAGCGATTATGTCAGTGACTGGATAAAGTTTGAAACAGACTACAAGAAGTTTTAAACTTAGTGTGGCAAGTTGTAACGGAGGCATACCAAGTAAGCACAAAGATGTATTCCAATCGAATAGGTATAGGCCAAGTTTGGATGATAGTGGTGCCTGGTTGGAATTCATGGGAGGAAGTGTGGGGAGCGATGATGGATCATTGGCTGCTGGTTTGCACAGTAGGAAAATTGCTGCTGCTTGTAGCGATCCCGATGCACCAAGACACCTGCTTGGTGCATCGGGACTGGATGTCTGATCGCATGTTAGAATGCGTTACATCCGTCCGCGCCTCTGGAGTTCGGCGATGATCGGTTTCAGATGCTCTTCTTGATAGATATCCATACTGCCTATGCGGGCAGGTTTTAGTTTGCCCTGCTTGACATAACGCTTGTAGGTGCTTTCGCTGATGCGTAGTACACTCATGACATCACTTTTGAAATACACTTTTGACTGGCTTTTTCCGGCCAGTAGGTCGGTGTTGTCGCTGATGTTTTCCAACAAGTCCACCATGCGCTTGACGGTGAGATATAGACGGATTAAGTGGTCTTCCATAATTAGGTCCATTTTTGGTTTATAAGCTATTTGTTCTGTCCCATAGATCGAATGCGCTGTGGATTTTTCGGTCACCTATGGGGATAGGGATCCGTGTATGTGCGAGTTGTAGGCTGTTGTGCTGCACGGAGAGGACATAATTGACATTGATGACGTGCGATCGATGACATCTTTTGAAATGTTCGGCAGGGAGCCGGCCTAGGACTGCTGCCATAGGTTTAATGGTCGTATAGCGGATGCCGTCAGGAAGCCAGATGATGCAATCCATGCCATCGGCTTCTAATCGTACGATCTGATCGAAGTCTATCCTGATTCGTTGTAGACTGTTGCATTGACGGACCAGAAATAGCTGAGGACTGTGTGCGACTTCGATCACTTGTAGAACGATGCCATCTTTGATGCCGTCTGCTGCTGTTTTGTGTTGTTGAGTGTCGTAATCCAAGAGGATTACCTTAAATTTCTGTTGTTTCATGTGCTGTGTAGTAAATGAGTTACTCTGTTAATAACTGATTTCCAGGTATTGATTGTAAGGGAAATCATAAGGTATTAGATTGGTTGCACTTGTGGATAGGACGGGGAGACCTGAGGTATATGTAAAACGGTTTTGGGTTGGAATAGATTGTCTTCATAAGTATTGGTAGTCTATTGGGAAATATTATTGGTCTGGAGGCCGTCTTTTGCTATATATGCCTGATATAACCAACAGCTATCTATATGGATATTTTTGTTTTACAATTGCGCAGATTGCTCCTGGACTATGCGCAGGACGATCTCTATGCCGAATGGAATGCGCTGTATTCGGCACTGACTCCGATACATTGTGCCGCAGGCCAGCGCCTTGTCTCCAATCGGGGCGATATTTGTTTTCTGGCCAAAGGAGTACTGTTAAAAACACAGCTTGAGACGATAACGCGTATTATCCAGGCTGATCAGCTGATTTTTGTCCCCTTGCAGTCCAATGCGATTTACTTTCATGCATTGGTACCGTGCCAGTTGCTTGTACTATCTAGAGAGGAGCTGTATCGTATTATTGAAGTATTCCCTAGAGTTGTACGTGTTTATGATAGTTTATTGGATGTATGGCATGTACAAAGTAATGAGCGTCTCCTGTTATTGGAGATGAAGCAAAAATCGGCACGTATAGCGCTGTTCAAACAATTGCACAAAGAGGCCTGTCCCTATATGGCTCGAAAGGATATAGCCAATTATATTGCTGTGAGTGAGGAATACCTCCGGAAGAATTTCTAAGGTCGTATTGAACATATTTCATAGCTTATTGGGTTAGTAAATCCAAACATACCTTTTTTTGGAGGTATTGGCTATGCATTACTTGATGAATGGTGTGCAGATATTGACTTGGAGGCTTATCTAATTCTAGCGCTTAGTAGATCCATAGGAGTACTCAACGACCATCGGGCAGGGTTGTTTTATTCGGGTAATAGTGTATGAAAAATGAACTTAGTTTTGTTATCCCTCGTCTGTTGCAAATCCATGGGCCTGTAATACCTCTGCGGGTACGCCTGACCAAACTCCGGGTCGGTTACCTACATATCCCAAGTCATCAATTCCAATCTTGGAGGTATAGAATCCGGAAGCGGTCAGATTGCGCAGTGTTTTGAAAAAGCTGACCCCTTGCTCTACCTCTGGTATACTTCGCGAGGGAAATGCTATTTCGTCCAATAGCTTAATCTGTTGATCCGTCGTGCAATTGATAAAAACCTGTCCCATCTTTTTTTGAGACCGGATATCCATCCATTTAAGACCGCCTCGCATAGGAGTCTGATAATGGGGCATATCCTTGACTATAAACTCTATGAAATCGGGAACTCCCGCCTCGGAGGCACTACCAGAAAACTCATCTTTGGGAATAATATAGTCGACAAGACAGGTGATGGTGGACAGTTCGTGTGCCGAAAAAAACTGTTCTGCTTGTAGCTTTAGGTTTCGTTCATGTTCAAAGTCCTGTACTCCGGGGAGTTTTTCGGTAGGAGGCTTGTCGCTATGATCGGTAGCCTTATTTTTTTCTGGTCCGCAGGATGAAGCAGCAAGCAGACCTGTCCCAGAGGCAAGTAATCCCAATGCTTTGAGTGATTCTCTTCTGTTCATAGTTTTATCCGTTTATTTTTTTGTTTTCCTGTAATATATATTCTGCTGTACGCATCGAGAGTGCTAAAATAGTCCAGGTTAGATTCTTGTCTCCCTGTTGAACAAAAGGGCCGGCATCGACCACGTATAGGTTCTTGCAATCATGGGCCTGTCCCCATTTGTTGAGTACAGATTTTTTGGGATCGTTGCCCATGCGTGTGGTGCCGCCTTCATGGATGATCTTACCTGGAGCTTCTAGGCCATAGGCTGTTTCGGGACCATGGATCTTGGAGGTGATGACAGCTCCCATTTCATGCATGATCGATTGGAAAGTCTCCTGCATGTGTTTCGCTTGTAGGATTTCCTCATTGGCCCATTTGTAATGGAATTTTAACACAGGGATTCCGAATTTGTCGACTTTATTGGAATCGATTTCGCAGTAATTATCCAATCTTGCGATGGCTGTACCACGTCCGGCCATGCCTACCCCAGCACCGTAAAACCTTCGGTATTGCTCTTTTAAAGCTTTTCCGTAACCGGCTTCTCCCATAGGTTTGCCATCCCTGCCAGGGATCTTGTCGCCAAGTTCGGCCGTTCCGCCAAAAATTCCGTAGGACGGCATCCGCATCCCGCCTCCATATTCAATATGGTAGCCTCTAGGAAAATCGAGCTTTTTGTTATCCAGCCACCAAGGGGAATAAATATGTACACTGCCTACGCCATCCTCATTATAGCGTTTACGATCGAGGAGTTGGGGTAGAAATCCGCTGAGACCCGCACCTGTGGAGTCGTGCAGGTATTTGCCTACTAGTCCCGAACTGTTGCCTACGCCATTCGGATGGGCTGATGATTTGGAGTTCAGCATCAGGCGGGCACTCTCACAGGCACTGGCACCGAGGATTACTGTTTTTGCTTTAACACTATATTCTTGAAGATCTTTGGTGTTGACATAGGAGACACCGATAGCGAGTCCCTCATCGTTGGTGAGTACTTCGCGGACCATAGCATTGTCGATTACCTTTAGATTACCGGTTTTCATTGCCGGAATTACCAGGCAGGAAGAGGAAGAAAAATCTCCATATACTTTGCAGGAACGGCCGCATTGACCGCAGTAAAAACAAGTGCCTCGATCCTTAACTCCAGGCAGCGCTTCGGTCAGTACCGACCCCCGGCCGGCAATAACAGGTACGCCCGCTTTTTGGCCGCCTTTACGGATGTAGAGTTCGTTGAGACGGGGCTTTGGCGGTTTCAGAAAAATACCGTCGGGCTCATTATGGATACCTTCTACTGTACCGTAGATACCGATCATACGGTCTACACGGTCATAAAAAGGTTTGACTTCATCGTAGGTGATAGGCCAGGAATCAGTAACCCCATCTTTGGGCTGGAAATCATCTGGACCCATTCGTAACGATATGCGGCCCCAATGATTGGTACGACCGCCCAACATGCGCGCCCTGAACCATTCAAATTCAGTGCCACTGGCTCGGGTGTAAGGTTCCCCTTCAAGCTCCCAGCCACCGTAAGCGGCATCAAAATCTCCGAAAGGGCGTGTCGTGCCCGCACCTCTCCGGGGTGATTCCCAAGACCAACGGAGTTGCAGGGCATCTATGGCAGGATCGTAAAAAGGTCCGGCTTCCAACATCAGAACCTTAAGACCTGCATGTGCCAGTATATATCCGGCCATACCGCCTCCAGCACCAGAACCGACAACTATCGCGTCGTAATGCTCTGTAGATTCAATAATCTGAAATGCAGTCATAATAGGGGTGAATTAAATAGTTAATAACGTAGTTTAAAAGTTGATCACTGTAAGTTAGCAATAAACAACTGCAAATTGAACGAAAAAATGTAAGATTTTTATTCACTCATTGGATAGAGCTCGCCAATGAAAAGTATTTATCCCGAGATGCGCTATAAAAACCGGCAAACCTGCAGCTGAATAGTATGTTAAGGTAATCGCTTTAGATGGATAATGTCAATTTTGGTGATGCCCTGAGCATGCAGTTTACATTGTTTCAGATGTTTTTTTGTTTAAACTATTTTGTTAGATGATTCTAACTTTGTAAGTTTGTTGAGCTAATTAATAAAAAGGGAATGGCTTATGGATTTTGTAATAGACCTGCTGGAGGAAAATAAAAACTATCTGGAGCGACAGATCCGCGATGAAGATCTGATGAGAACGAATCTGAGAATGGCTACAGCCAGTATGCAACAGATCAGCCAACTAAAAAGAGCAATAAAAATATTGAAACAAAAAAATAGACAATAATGAAGATTACGTTAACACTGCCGGAGCTCCCTTATGATAGCGGAGCGCTAGATCCGGTCATCACGGCCGAGACATTTGATTACCATTATGGCAAGCACCATGCTACCTATGTCAATAACCTAAACGGGTTGATCAAAGACACGGCATTGGAAGGGGCTACGGTAGAGACTATAATTTCGAAAAGTTTTTCGGAAGGAAATATAGCATTGTTTAACAATGCGGCCCAGCATTGGAACCATAGTTTCTTCTGGAACTGCCTATCTCCTGATGGAGGTGCTACCCCTGTTGAAAAAATAGGTGCGTTGATTGATAGGGATTTCGGGAGTTTTGAGGCTTTCAAAGAGCAATTTTCGCAGACGGCGGTCAAGCTGTTTGGAGCCGGCTGGGCGTGGTTGGCACAGGATGAAAATGGAGTACTCGAGATATTGGCGATGAAAGATGCCCATACGCCACTTACAGAAGGAAAGACTCCGGTGCTGACGCTGGATGTATGGGAACATGCTTACTATATCGACTACCGTAATGCACGACCAAAATTTGTAGAGGGTTTCTGGGAGCTGGTCAACTGGGATTTCGCAAATAAAAACTTGAAGTAAAATGGAAAATAGCTGTATGAAACATGTGGAAGAGCATTGGCAGACATTGACCGTATCGGCCAACGGGGCTTTTGAGCAGGGAGATTGGCAACTGGCCCTGTCGCTGTATAATGATGCACTGTACAGGGCTGAGGTACTTAATGACCATATCGGGGAATGTATGCGATTGAAAATTCCGTTCATACAGGTATTTCTTATTTCCTGTAATAACCTGGCGCATACGTATCAACAGTTGTGTAGGGAGGAGGAGGGGGAGAATATGCTGAAGCGGGGGATCCACTATCTCTTTCATCTGATCCGGAGAAAACAGATTGAATTTTTGGAGGTCCAGTCGGATCTCAAAGCGGCAATAGCCAACTATGTGAGCTTTGTACAGCAATCGGAAGAGGGGGATACTAAGCAACGTGATCTTGTCGAAATGGTGAACGAACAGCTTCTCGAAAATGATTTAATAACAACAGACCAATAATAACATGTGTAATTCAGTCAAAAAACTAATAAATGGTCAACAGGGACAGTTGATTCAAAAAGGAATATTGTCGATAGGGGATAAGCTGCCTGATTTTATTAAAAAGGCGGTAGTGACGACACCCGATGGAATCCAGATTACGGATATAAAACAGAGCTACGCATCGGATAGCAATAAGTGGACGGTATTGTTCTGGTGGCCTAAAGATTTCACATTTGTATGTCCGACTGAAATCATCGAATTTGACGGTAAGAGTACGGAATTTGAAGATCGTAATGCGGTCGTCATTGGAGCCTCTACGGATACCGAATATGTGCATCTGGCCTGGCGGCAACAGCATCCTGGCCTTGCGGATCTGCGGATCCCGATGCTGGCGGATACGTCCAAATCTCTTGCAGCGGAAATGGGTATCTTGGATGAAGAGGAGCGCGTGGCTTACCGGGCGACATTTATCATCGATCCGAAAGGTATTATTCAATGGGTGGCGGTGTATCCGATGAACGTAGGACGCAATGTGGATGAGGTAATACGGGTATTGGATGCACTGCAGAACGGAGAGCTCACTGCTTGTGGATGGACACCTGCACAGGCGACGCTGACGACTCAAATGAAAGGGGAGCATGTCTAATAATTATCTGCACCTGGATCTGGTAGGCCATGCAGGCACAGAGACGGCACCTCCCGAAATGGACAGTCTTATTGTCCTGACGGAACGGACACAGGTGCAGCGTCTAGGCATACCTGCTGTCATGCTCGAACGTATCGAAAAAGCTTTTTCGGGAGATAAGACGGTCACTTTTAATGTGTTTGGGAGTCGCCATACATTGCTCATACTAGTTCCGGACAAAGGGCTCGAAACGCTGCGGTTGGCGGGAGCCTCGGCTTATGGTTTGCTGCGTAAACACGGTGTTCAGGCGTTGCGCATCAAAGGACTCCATGTACTGGAGAAGAAGGAGCGTTACGCGATACTGGAGGGTATGATATTGAACAGCTATTCTTTTGATAAATATAAAACAGAGAAGGATACGGATACCGTAGTGGCTCACCTGCCGGCCCGATTGTTTTCTCAGGCTGATCTCCAGGAGCTAAAGATATTGACAGAGGCTATTTCGCTGACCAAGACCTTGGTCAACGAACCGCCGAACAGTATGAATGCGGTACAGTTTGCAGATGTAGTGCAAACTATAGGCAGACAGTATGGCTTTGACACAGAAATCCTGGAGAAAAGTGAGATTGAAGAACTGGGAATGGGGGGGCTACTGGCGGTAAATAGGGGGTCGGTCATACCACCGACATTAAGTGTGATGCGGTACAGGCCTGCCGATGCGCTCAATAAAAAGCCGATCGTACTCGTTGGCAAGGGCGTGATGTTCGATACGGGTGGGTATTCGGTAAAGGTGGGCGGAAATATGATCTCCATGAAAAGTGATATGGCCGGTGGAGCTGCCGTATTGGGCCTCATCGCAGCGATAGCTGGCAACGAATTGCCTTACTATGTGGTAGGGCTGGTACCGGCAACCGACAATAAGATTGCTGCCGAGGCATTGGTCGTGGACGATATCATACGTATGATGGATGGAACTACCGTCGAGGTACAGAATACGGATGCGGAGGGACGCCTGATACTGGCTGATGCACTCACGTATGCCAAACGCTTTGATCCGGAACTGGTCATCGATATGGCGACGCTCACGGGAGCATCGGCTGCTATTACGGGGCCATACGGGATAGCCGTATTGGGCAATGATCAGCAGCAGATCGATGTATTGAAAGATATCGGTGAACAGGTGTACGAGCGCTTGTTACAATTGCCGCTATGGAAGGAATTCCGGGAGTTGCTGAAGTCGGGTGTCGCTGATCGGAGCAATCTGGGAGGGCCGGTAGGAGGGGTGAGTACATCCGCTATATTTCTGGAGCATTTTACGGATTATCCATGGATCCATCTGGATATCGCGGGTGCGGCATTTGTCAAAGAGGCTAAAGGCTACCGCCAGAAAGGTGCTACAGCGGTGCCGGTACGGCTATTATATGAATTTGTGAAAAGTAGGATTAAGAGAAGATGATGGAACCCATATTACAGGAAAATAAGGATCGCTTTGTGATATTTCCGATAGCGCATGATGATATCTGGCAGTTTTATAAGATGGCAGAAGCTAGTTTCTGGACGGCCGAAGAGGTCGACCTGTCGCCGGATATCAATGACTGGATCCATAAACTGACCGAAGATGAACGGTATTTTATCTCCCGTGTATTAGCTTTTTTTGCCGCTAGTGACGGTATTGTCAACGAAAATCTGGCCATCAACTTTATTAATGAGGTACAGTATCCAGAGGCACGCTTTTTCTATGGCTTCCAGATTATGATCGAAAATATACACTCGGAGATGTATTCGCTATTGATCGACACCTATGTCAAGGACCCTGAGGAGAAAGATTACCTTTTACGGGCTATGGAGACTATACCCTGCGTACAGAAAAAAGCAGACTGGGCTTTACGCTGGATAGAGAGTGGCAGCTTCAGCGAACGTCTGGTTGCATTTGCGGCAGTGGAGGGTATCTTTTTCTCGGGAAGCTTCTGTGCTATTTTCTGGTTGAAAAAACGAGGACTGATGCCTGGGCTTACCTTTTCCAATGAGCTGATCAGCCGCGATGAGGGATTGCACTGCGATTTTGCATGTCATCTCTATAATAGCCATGTAGAAAATCGGCTCCCGACAGAAACCTTACGGAGCATTATTCAAGATGCCGTAGCTATCGAAAAGGAATTTGTAACGGAGGCGCTACCGGTCCGCCTGATCGGGATGAATGCGGAGCTGATGTGCCAGTACATCGAATTTGTGGCTGACCGTCTTCTGGTCGCTTTGGGCGAACAAAAAATATGGAATGCGATCAATCCCTTTGATTTTATGGAACTGATATCCCTACAGGGAAAAACCAATTTTTTTGAACGCCGCGTAGGGGAATATCAAAAACCGGGAGTGGCCAAGGGAAGTGGGGATGGTCGACTGTTTTCACTGGACGAAGAGTTTTAGAAAAAGAATAATAATATAAGCCAAGTGTATGTTCGTTGTAAAGAGAAATGGTAAAAAGGAAGTCGTGCATTTTGATAAGATCACCGCACGGCTACATAAATTGATCTATGGATTGTCGGTCACGGAGAAGGATGTGATCGATATCGCCAAAAAAGTGATACAGGGGATCTATGAGAATGTCAGTACTACGGAGTTGGATAATCTGGCGGCAGAGACTGTAGCGGCTTATACGACGATGCATCCGGATTTTGCGATTCTTGCCGCAAGGATTGCAGTCAGTAATCTCCATAAAAATACGCTGAAATCATTTTCCAGAACAGCAAAGCGGATGTACGGGTATCAGGATCCCGTAACGGGGACACATGCTCCTCTGATTGCTAAGGAAATATACGATATCATCTGTGCACATGCGGATGAGATCGATAGCAGTATGCTCTATGATAGGGATTATAGTTTTGACTATTTTGGCTTTAAAACGCTGGAGCGCTCTTATCTGATCCGTGCCAATGGGCATGTGATAGAGCGGCCGCAGCACCTTTTTATGCGTGTAGCCATCGGTATACATCGTGACGATATCCCTGCGGCTATAGAGACGTATAATCTGATGAGTGACAAATGGTTTATCCATGCTACGCCTACATTGTTTAATGCCGGTACTGCCAAACCTCAGCTGTCTTCCTGTTTTTTGCTGATCATGACTGAAGACAGTATAGACGGTATTTTTGATACGCTGAAACGCTGCGCATTGATTTCGCAATCGGCGGGAGGAATTGGCTTAAGTATCCATAATGTACGGGCTACGGGAAGCTATATCAAGGGGACTGGTGGGATATCCAATGGAATCATTCCGATGTTGCGGGTCTTTAATGATACGGCCCGATATGTCGATCAGGGAGGTGGTAAGCGCAAAGGGGCTATTGCGGTCTACCTCGAGCCTTGGCATGCCGATATATTTGATTTTCTCGATATCCGTAAAAATCACGGTAAGGAGGAGATGCGTGCACGGGATTTATTCCCAGCGCTGTGGATTCCTGATCTTTTCATGAAGCGTGTCGAGGCCAATGGGCAATGGTCGCTATTTGATCCGAATGAAGCAGCAGGGCTCTACGGGGTATATGGAGAGGCTTTCGAAGCTTTGTACCTGCATTATGAAAAGGAGCATAAGTACCGTAGACAGGTCAGCGCAAGGGAGCTATGGACTGCGATTCTGGAAGCGCAGATCGAAACGGGGACACCGTATATGTGCTATAAGGATGCGGCTAATGAAAAATCCAATCAAAAGAATATCGGTGTGATCCGCAGCTCGAACCTCTGTACCGAAATCATGGAGTATACGAGCAGGGAGGAGGTCGCGGTCTGTAATCTGGCATCGTTGTCGCTGCCGCGCTACGTGAGCAATGGACAATTTGACTTTGATAGATTGTATGAGGTGACAAAGATCGTGACCCGTAATCTCAACAGGATTATCGATCGTAATTATTATCCGATTCCAGAGACGGAAAGCTCTAATCTCCGGCACCGCCCCATTGGTATAGGGGTGCAGGGACTGGCAGATGTCTTCATGGTACTGCGGATGCCGTTTGAAAGTGTAGAAGCCCGAAAGCTGAATGCAGCAATTTTTGAAACAATTTATTATGCTGCTATGGAGGCATCCATGGCGTTGGCAAAAGAGCAGGGGGCCTATTCGACTTTTGATGGATCTCCATTATCGGAAGGGAAGTTTCAGTTTGACCTTTGGGGGGTAGCACCTTCTGATCGCTGGGACTGGGAGGGGCTACGGCAGCAGGTCATCGCACATGGCGTGCGGAACTCATTGTTATTGGCGCCTATGCCCACGGCATCTACCTCCCAGATATTGGGCAATAACGAATGCTTTGAACCGTATACCAGCAATGTGTACAACAGACGTGTACTATCAGGCGAATTTGCCGTGGTCAATAAGCACCTGTTGCAGGATCTTATCGAGCTGGGACTGTGGACTCCTGAGATGAAGAATAGGCTGATTGCCCATAATGGATCTGTACAGGATATTCCGCAGATTCCAGATGCATTAAAGGAGCTGTATAAGACCGCTTGGGAGATAAAACAAAAAAGCATTATCGATATGGCCGCGGATCGGGGTGCCTTTATTTGCCAGTCACAGTCCCTGAATATTTTTATGGAGCAGCCCAATATGGCTAAACTGACCTCGATGCATTTTCATGCCTGGAAGAGCGGATTAAAGACGGGAATGTACTACCTGCGGACGAAGGCGGCCGTAGATGCCATCAAATTCACGGTCCAACCGGTAGATGCCGCTGGAACGGCAAAAGCGGATGTCGCCTGTTCGCTGGACAATGCAGAGGATTGTATGGCCTGTGGAAGTTAGTTTGCACAATAAAGAAGTAATGTTATGTCAAAATTATTTTTAGTCCGACATGGACAATCACAATGGAATCTGGAGAACCGCTTTACCGGTGGCCAGGATATAGATCTGACAGAGTTGGGTAAGCAGGAAGCGCGTCACGCTGGGCAGCAGTTGCAGGAGCAAAAAATAGATATTGCCTTTAGTTCTAAGCTCGTGAGGGCTAGAAGGACGCTGGCAATGATGTTGGAAGAAATGGATCGGCTTACCATCCCGATAATGACGACGGCCTGTCTGAACGAACGTTCCTATGGTATGCTCGAAGGGCTTAATAAAGCCGAGACGGTGCTGAAATACGGCGAAGCGCAGGTACAGGAATGGCGGCGTTCATTTGATGTGATTCCTCCCGGTGGAGAAAGCCTGAAAGATACCCATGATAGGGTAATTCCTTATTTTAAAAAATACATAGCACCTGAATTGGCTAGCGGAAAAAATGTACTCATTGTGGCTCATGGTAACAGCTTGCGGGCACTGATTATGTTTTTGGAGCATATCTCTTCGTCCGAAATCATGAAGCGGGAAATAGCGACTGGGGTGCCATTGTATTATGAGGTGAAGGACGCTTATTTCAAGAGAAGAGAAGCGTTGTTGTCTAAATCTCTTTTAAAAACAGCAACGCATGGCTAGCGTGTATGTCGATGCAGAGGAAGTGGAGCTGCTGCTGGGCTTTCTGAGATTTGAGAACTTTTTTCCGGCACGGGGAACCCCGTCTTTTCTGGAGCTTAAATCGTTACTTGCGCCATACCTGGCTGATTTGGCGAAGCATAACCGTAGGACCTTGTTCTCTCTGCTGAAAAACATGGGGATACCCAGCTACGAAGTACGTGCCTTATTGTCACGGAGAGCGGATGACGTATATGTTGGCCACATAATTGCGGATAGAATATTGGAAAAACAACAGCAGCGTATGTGAGGTGGATACCGTAGGATACGCTGTAATTTTTGAGGATTATGGAAACTACAGACGTACTGACGCGATTGATGGATAAAATCGGAATTAACGAAGAGGTATCCCGTACTGCGCAGGAATTAAAATTTGAAGATCTGGTAAGGTATCTGGACTGGCTTATACAGCATGATTTCAATAGGTTGATTGCGATATTGTACCGTATAGATGTGAAGGAGGAAAAGGCGAGAGAACGGCTTGCAGAGTCGCAGGGAAAGGATACCCCAGGGTATGTTATTGCTTGTCTCCTGCTGGAAAGAGAAAAGGAGAAAATTGCTTTTAGAGCAAGGTCTGCAGCGGATAGGCAGTATGGGAACGATTAAGCCTATTTGAAAAGACAGAATGGAATAGAACAAAAGCCATTGGAAGAGAAACCCAATGGCTTTTGTGTAAATCCCCCTTTTTATAGCTAGCTTGTGAGGACTAATGAATACATCTTCTATGGATAGAAGATCGCTAGTTCTTTACCAGTCCTTCGCATAAATTTTGCTCTTATCGATTACTAACTCATCGTCGAACAGGATTCTGGCCACGTTTTGCAATGCTGGCGTCTGAAGCCCGTCGAAATTGGCTCGATTTGGATCAAATGCAAAAATCATGTGCGCACCAAAGCCCCCGGTTCGAAGATTGGTTAAAGCTGAAGTGGAAGGTAATCGACCTAGATTATATTCGGCAGAGGACATTCCCCAACGTGATTTGGGAAGCCCCGGATAACGGGTAGATAGATCAAAACTACCGCCATAATCGTGTAATGCATAGTCTACATACTGTCCGGCCGGTGCTTCGGCTATTGCACCTGTGCCCCCAAAATTATTGGTTCTGGAATATACATATACCATGGTCAACTTATCGGGCATTGCCATTTTTGTCTCATATACAAGACGGGCGGCAGCACGATTGGATGGGGAAACAAATCCCGGAGGAGGAGGAGATTGGTAAGCGGAGTACTCATCGTCAAAAAAGACACCGTCTAGATTGTATGCGTCGCAAACGGTTTTTATCTCCTGGGCGAATACCTTGGCTGCCGCATCAGAAAGATTAGCGACACCGGAGCGGTCATGGTTTCCTAATATACTTAAGATGACCTTCATTCCTTTGTCCTGGAGTGGCTTGATGTATTTGGCATGATTGGCAAGTAAGTGTGTCACATTAGGATTGTGCGTTACCTTTACCTTGCCGGTAGTCTGATCATAGTTGATATTCGATGAAAATAGAATCACCATATCGATGAGGTACTTGTCACTGTTTTTTAGTTTTAAACTGAGATTGTTTAATGGATTGGTATCATTTACTTCCATACAGCTGATAATCTTAATACCGGTACTTTTGTCTGTCGAAGGGACTTTTGAAAAGTCTTTTACAAAAAGTAATAGGTCGCTTGATTTAGAAAGAAGCGCCCCGTTCGTCAGTTTGGTACTTAATGGGATTACATAAGTTGCATTTTCATCAATTTCAGTTCCGCTTTTGGCCGAGACGGTTATGGGGGCGGAAGACATCGCGCTGGCTTGGACCTCAAACTGACTGTCGTTAGAAAAAGTTACCAATTCTTGAGGAAAGGCTTTTAACGTCGTGCTATTTTTCTGATTGTATGCGAGGAGAATACTTTCGTCGTAAATAAGGGAGCCTTTTATCGCCTGTGTAGCAGGTTTGGAGAGTTGGAGTACAACATCATAAGCCCCTTCGCTGCGAAGCTCCAACATGGCGTTGCCAATTTTACCATCGGTACCTGCAAGATAGCTTATGGATTCTCCGCTTACATGATATCCGGACTCGTCTATCGATTTGACCAAAATGGGGTCGTCTTTGCAGGCTTGCAAAGCAATTGTAGAGACTACGGTAAGTAGTCCCCAGCTTAGAAGCTTATATTTTTTTGCTAAATATTTCATATGTATATAACTATTCGTTCATCATTTTGTCGGTAATGTTACAGCTGTCCATTTAACGGCTTTTTTAGCCGTCAGGTCGTTGCCATTGGGAGTATGATCTTTGATAACACTACCGTTACCCTCATTACATTTCCAGTAAGCAACTAGGCCTTCTGCCGTAGCTGCGACTTCATAAGGATTGCTGGCGATCTGATCTGCAGTACGTTCTGTATTCCAGATACGGCATTCTGAAATATCCCCGGCTAGGAAACGGGCGTCTTCATATGATCGACCGATATAGAAACCATCTTTACCATTTTTGCCAAAGCTTACTGTGGATAGAGCGGTATTGCCTTCTGACTGTAGTTTGCCATTAACGTATACCCGGATTTTTTTGTCTTTACCATTAAATGCTACTGCGAGGTGGACCCATTGATTGGTAGGTAGTCCTTTGGTAGCTGCGTCAGCCCCAGGCATATTCCCGGCAGATGTCGCCACCTGGATCTGATTAGGAGGGAAATTGGCATCGCCCAGGCGTATAAGGAAATTGCCTTCAATGCCCATGATGGTGCTGATCATCCGGTCATAGTTGCGTACCCGGACCAGGGCCTCCAGTGTAAACTGTGATAGGTTGTTGACCGGAGTTGGATTTTTCCATTGATCGATATGTAGATAGTTATCTTCAATATCAGCAACAACATCGATAAGGGCACCGCCTTTGATGGTGTAGAAAACTGTTTTCTGACTCTCTAATAGGGCTAGATTTCCTCCGGTAAGCGAGACGGGTAGTACAAATATTTTCTCCCTATCTAAGGTATTGATCTTATCAAATGACACGGTGATAGGGGTAGACTCTACCGCACCTAGGCTTATCTGTGTTTTCGTATGGGAGAGTGTATAGAAATCAGCCGGGAGTATCTCTACTTTTTCATTGTATACTTTAGCATAGTCATTCAGTTTTGAAGGATCTATACCAAGATTGATTTCTATAGGAGCAGATTCTGGGCGGGCCATGGCTACTTTAATGTCAAATTGTGCGCTGGAAACAGACGGTTTGTTGATTATTCGCTCTAATTTCTCTGTAGAAATATATGCCTTGTTATCGAAGACTTCTTCGTTTTTACAGGAAGCAAGTAGGGTCAGTAATATTACCATGAACCCTAAGGAGTATAAATGTTTCTTTTTCATGGTCTCTTATTTTGTTTTCATTGCTGGATTTGTGATTTGAATGGCCTGCCTGCTGTATTGGTAACTTTTCAATACATTGAAGTAGTCATAGGGTAGATTTTTATAACCCACCCCTTGGATCTGTACACCATTTTGTACGGATGCTGCCCATTGTGCGGTAGCTAAAGCTGCACGGGAACCGTCAAGGAAATAGCCGAGTTTGGATTCGTCGGCTTTATAGGAGGTCATACTGGTACTGACCACAAATCTGTCCGTAGGTACATTGGTGGTCATTGCCGACAAAAGCGCATAACTTAATCCTCCTAGGTCGACAGCGCTTTCGGTTGGCAGGATAATATACTTTACCTCCTGTAAAATATCTCTGTTGATGAGGTATTGCGGGCTTCCCTTAAAGATAGCCGTTTTGCCTGCGTTTTTTACAAACCAGGGATGTACAAGTCCAAAGAAGAGATTTTCTTCGGCTTCTAGTTGGTTTTTCTCCGATGCGGTAAGGTGGGATAACTCTTTCCCCTGATAGGAGACTATCAATCCCTGATAGGGAAACCGCGCTGTTGTATTCAATATACTGGTGACTGTATCTTTAACAAAATCCTCAAAGACGAGATTTTTATCGTCTTTTTTGACAAAAGCAGTTTTGATGGCACTGAAATCGATCTCATAGATAGTCTTTGTTGCCTTTTTGTTCAATAGCTCGGTCATTTCGCTGATCTCTCTATCTACCAGTGAGAGTGGATGCTCTAAAATTATAAAGTCGAGACTGTCCGGCACTTTAGAAATATGTTGTCCTTGACCGCTAGGCTCTTTGTTAAGATTATTGAACCAGCCCATGTTGACTTTATGAGCGGTGTTTTTGTAGGCCCGGAGATCCTCTAGGTATTTGGTATAGAGGCTGGGGTTTTGCTGTTCCATATCCGGACTTGATAGGTCCAAAGGCTTGACTTCGGTCCATTCTTTGCAAGCTGTGGCATTGGCTAGTATTGCTCCGAGCAATATGGCTATGCTATATCTTTTAATTTTTAAAATTGCTAAATTCATAATTTACGTCTTACTTTTTTACCCACCAAAGATCAGTGCCCATGTTGTCAGCACCTTTCAATAAATTACTTACAGCGTCGTTGACATTCTTACTGTTTTCCGTGTACTCTTCCTGTGGATAAGGAAGCCTTCTTGCCATTCGCTTACTGTCTACCCGCCCACCACTGTTATTGACCATGACCTCCATAAGCTTGGGATATCCTGTCCGGCGATATTCTGTCCAGGCTTCTATTCCAAGTGGAAAGTTTGCGATCCATTTTTGTGTGATAATACGTTCGAGTTTTTGGGCTGCCGTTCCTGCTTCTTGCCATTTGATGGTGATGCTACTCGGTACCCCGGCATAAGAGAATGAACCTAAGGGATCTACATAGGCCATGGGTCTGTTGGTGCTGTTGTTCAAGTAATCATCCGCACCGCTGACACTCCATTGTTCAAAAGATAAACGTATGCCTTGATTGTACAACGATTCTGCGGTTGTGCCATTCATATTCCAACCCTTTAAAGCGCCTTCTGCCTGCAGGAAAGCAGCTTCTGCAGCATTAAACCACAATAGCTTATCGCTTTCGGCGACATTCATATTGGTATATTGTTTGGGTGTATTTCCAGAAGGGATCTGTATTCCCGAGCGCAGTCCATAATAGCCATTGGTGATAGATCCGGTAAATGTAGAGGACGTAAAATATTTGGCCCGACGCGGATCAGCATATCCGTTCATATAAGAAGTGATATCTGCTGAGACACGCGAATCTCCATTATTATATTCATACATAATAACGCGGAATGGATTTTTGTTGATAGGCTTTATAAAGGCATTGTCCCCATTACTACGGATTACTCCGATTTCATGATTTACTGCTTCCTCCGCCTTTTGCCTGCCTTTTGTAGGGTCTACATCCGATATATGGATGGCTAGGCGGAGTTTTAGGGAGTTAGCAAGTTTGATCCATTGTAATACATTGCCGCCGTACACCAGATCGGCTTTGCTTGAGAAATTCTGCGTCTTCCGGTCGGTAAGTATCTTGATTGCCTCATCCAATTGGGTGAGCATCAGGTCATATACTTGTTCCTGAGAATCATAAGGTGCTTCGAGGGCTCCGTTTTCTCCAACTTTAGAGTAAGGGATAGGGCCGTATATATCGGTCACTCTAGAGGTGGCCATTACCTTGATAATGTCTGCAACAGCATGTACCGTTACGTCCTGGGATACTTGTTTGATGGTTTTGGTCTGTACAAAAAGTTTGGGTAGCACATCATTAAAAGGTACGCGTGCCCATCCATTTTCCGGATTATAGGTAGCGAAGTTCTTGCCGTTGAAACCGTTGTTTGAATCGGCAAAATAACCACCCATGGAGCCGCCTAGTAAACATTCAATAAATTGATTTGCATTGACATCCAGAGGCACTACCCAAGCCTGTAAACCTATCATAGCAGATGATAGCATATACGCATCGCGTTCGACTTCACTAGGTGTCGCTCCAGCTGGGTCTGTATTATATTTCTCGAAATTTTTGGTACAGGATAGTTGTGCCGTAGACGACAATATAGCTCCCCAAAATAGAATCTTATATAGTTTCATGATAGTTTAGAATTTAAGACGGACGTTAAAACCTAGATTACGGGTACTCGGTGTCATAAAGTAATCTATGCCTTGATAATAATTGCCTGTAGTTGCTGTAGACTCGGGGTCAAAAGGTGCTTTGTTATAAATCATCCAAAGGTTACGTCCGACGAAGTTGATACTCAGTGCGGCTTTGTCGCCAAAGAATGATTTTGGAAAAGTATAACCCACTGTTGCTTCTTGCAAGCGTACATTAGTAGCGCTATAGGTATAGAATTGTGGAATACCGGAATTGAGCCCAACTACGTTGTAATAAGCTTCGGCATTGACCCGATCGGTACCATTGATGATAATGCCACCGTCGTCACGAGCCTGTGCAGAGGCTTCGGATACGCCGTAGTAATCCATGTAGGCCTGTGTCGCCGAATACACAACACCACCAAAACGGGCAGCTATCGTGAAGTCTGCCATCCAGTTTTTGTACTGGAAGCCATTTCTCCAAGCCATATTGGATTTAGGAAATATACTGCCCAGTAAAATGTCGCCAACATTATTGTTGTTGATTACTTTTCCATCGGGTGTTACATAGACCATTCCGTTGTCATCCCGCAATAGATCGGATAAAGAGTAAAGATCACCTAACGTACCTCCTTCTTTCAGGATGAATTTGGCCTGCGATAACCCACCTACATCCAAACGGTTTTTATTGATGGTGGCTCCTGTTTCGGGGTGTACATAGTTACGGACCAGTTCTTTGATTTCATTTCTATTGACGGTCAGCGTATAATTAGAGTTCCATTGGAAATCATCCCATTTCTTTTCATACCCTAAACTGATTTCTATTCCTCTATTGACAACTTTACCTGTCTGTACAAAGAGGCGGTTATATCCGGATGATACGGAAAGCTGTGGATTAAATGTTTGATTAAGGGTACTAGCATGATAAAGGGTAAGATCCAGATTAAAACCGTTGAGGAAGCGGGCATTAAATCCTACTTCGGCGGAATTGGTACGTTCGGGTTTTAAAATGCTGATGGGGTAATGAGAAAGCCCCTTGTACTGCTGTGTTGCTACGTCCCATTCGTATACTGGGTTTGCTAAAAACTCGGGGTAGGGGCGACCTACTGAGGCGTAGGAGGATCTCACCTTTAAGTATTGGAATACATTGGACATGTCTACGATCTGCGATAGGACCGCGGTGGCACCGATAGAGGGATAAAAGAATGAAGGCTGTGTTGATTTTGGTCCCGCAAGTTGGGAAGGCCAGTCATTTCGTCCGGTAGCGGTTACAAAATAGGTGTTTTTATAGCCCAACTCGAGACTCGTAAAGATAGATTGTGATTCCCGGCTTTTGTCGGTCATTGGTGTTCTCTTCCTGCTATCAATCTGTGTAATATCAAATTTGTTAGTTAAGCCGTTTTCTAGAATCGGCCCTCGGATGGGAAGGGATCCTATTTTGTCATGCAGGATTATAGCCCCAACATTTGCCTGTAAGGTGAAGTCATTAAAGGATTTATTGATGTTGGCCATGATATCCCCATAATATTGCTTTGATGTCTGCTCGTCTAGACCAAAAAATCCGTTTTCCGAGCCTTCTGCAATAGTTGTATTGGTGCTGGCGTATAGTTTTTCGGTAAAGCGTCCTGTTGTATTGTCCATGCGTCCTCTCGCCGATAAGCTCAACCAATCATTGATCTGATAGCTTAAGTTAACATTGATCATGTAACGGTCTTTATTGGTTTCGCGTAAGTTCCGATGGTTGATCCAGTACGGATTCTGTCCGGATATTTCATTCAGTCCCTGAGGCCAATATTGCTCATAGATCTTACGGGAAACATTATATCTTTCATACATGCGTATAGCATCCCAGTCATCACCACGTGGGAATAAATAGGCTGTTGTCAGGGGATTGGAGTATATCCCTTGGTTGGTCATGTTCAGATCCCGTTGTCTGATGTAATTTAAGCCGGCATCCAAAGTCAGTTTGTCATCTAAGAACCGGGATGTATTGCGAACGGTCAAGTTATAGCGATCGTATTTGTTGTTGGGGATGATGCCTGTAGCATTGACAGCACCAGCCGAAACATAGGTTTGGTTTTTGTCAGTTCCGGTAGAAAATGATATTCCTTCAGTAGCGCTAATTCCAGTCTGTAGGTAATCTCTTGTAGGAGAATAATTGTAATTATTGACATCTGTCAATCGTGCCCCCCAGCTTTTATCATTGACACCGGAGGCTAGGCCAGATCCGGTACCATATCTGTTCTGGAAAGAAGGCATTACAAAGGCATTGTGAAATTGTGTGTTTTGGGTGAAACTTAATGATGTTTTACCGGAGACACCTTTTCGTGTATTGATGACAATGGCCCCATTAGCGGCATCCGAGCCATAAAGTGCCGCAGCGGCCGCGCCGGTCAATACCGACATGGATTCAATATCTTCGGGATTGAGGTCGGCAATGCCTTCCGATGTGCCTGTTGATGCAAATTCAGACCCCTCCTTCGATTTCTTATTGAACATCGGAATTCCATCGATGACATAGAGTACATTATTGTCCTGCTCGATAGTTTTAGCACCTCGCATTACGACTTTGACAGCCCCACCGATGCCTCCAGAACTACTGTTGATTGTTACACCGGCGATTTTTCCGCTAAGGGAATTGATCATATTGGCATCCCGTACCTGGGTAAGATCTTCACCCTTTACCTGTTGTACGTTGTAACTCAGTGCTTTTTCCGAACGTTTGATACCTAATGCCGTCACGACGATTTCATCAATTGATGATTCTTCCTGAATTAACCGGATCTGAATCTCTTTATCGACGTTTTCTACAGTTACTTCTTGTGTGATGTAACCGACATAACGTATGGAAAGCACATCGCCGGCCTTTGCGTCAGAGATAGTGAAATAACCGTCTGCATTTGATTTAACACCTTTGTTGCTGCCTTTAATAACTACTGTAGCGCCTGACAAAGCTTTACCCGTGTGGTCAAGAATCAGTCCTTTGACCGGTTGTTGAGTTGATCTCATGGCCATTCCAGCAGTTTTGATGTTTTCCCTGGCCGGGGTTATTAATAAGGTGTTGTCTTTTTGATCGTAGGACAGATTCTGATCCTGCAGGAGGGTTGTCATGACGTCATGTAGGGTCGCATTTTTGAATTCTACATAGAGCAAGCGGTCGTCATTGAGCACTTGATTGGAATACAGGATATTGTAACCTGTCTGTTTTTTGATCTCCCTGATGAGGTCGATGGCCTTAATACGTTGCTTGCGCAATGTAATGTTTCCCTGACCAGCAGCTGATATGGAAATCTGAAGCATAAGCATAGCAATACCTACGGTTCGTATCATTTTAAATGATTTAAGCCACATAATTCTACTTTTGGATTTTATAATTGACATTATTGAGTTCATAAATTTATCGGTGCCCGGAAAGGCTTTTGGTTGTTGCTTATCGTATCGTTATAGATCGGCCTTTGATATCAAACCTGGTTTTGGATGTGACCTTCAGGAGGTTCAGAATGTCTTCAACTTTGGCGTATCGTGATATTTCACCATTGAATGTGATATCGCGCGCATGAATATCCTCAAAGGTATAATCTACATCATACCATCTTCCTACCCGTTCCATGATGGATGCTAAACTTTCATTTCTGAAAATGAAAATATTGTTTTTCCAGTCAATAGATTCAAGGACATCGACCTCACGGATATGAATTTTATTTCCTTCGACCTGAGCCTGTTGGCCGGGAAGTAGTTTTTGTTTCCGGTTGATCAGTACAGAACCTTCTAATAATGTAGTCAGGCTACGCTCATTATGGTAAGTGTTGACATTAAAAACTGTTCCTAATACCTGGATTTCCTGTTCTTTGGACTTGACTATAAAGGGGCGTTCCGTGTCTTTGGCTACGGTAAAATATCCTTCGCCATCAAGCTCGACAATGCGCTGGTGCTGCTGATTCATAGCTACGGCAAAACGCAGTGATGATTCGGCATTTAAGGTTACCTGAGAACCATCAGGAAGAATAATCTCATACTGCCCACCGCGGGGTGTGGTAATAGTATTGTAACCGTTTCCGACAGATCTGCTGGGATCAATTCGGTATTGCAATAGACCATTTGTTGTTTTTATGATAGATATGCCTTGATCTTGCGTGGTTTCTAGGTTATTTTCAGTCAATTCAATCTGGCGCCCATCGCTCAGTGTCAATACTGCTTTATTTTCTCCTGGGAGGATCGCTGTATGCACGTATTGGGACGAATGAGCATGCATATCCTGACGCTGTATTAAAAAGTATCCGCTGATAGCTACAACCGCTAGGAGTATTGCTGCTGCTGCGCTCCAACGGTAATAACTGGATCTAAAGCGGTATTTACCTGGATTATTTGCAGTCCTCGCTTCTATCTGCTGCCATAAAACCTGCTTATCCGATGTACTAAGGCTATCTTGATCTTTGGTTTCTTGCTGTTCGAACCATAGTTCCAGTAGTTGTCTTTCTTCGACTGTACATATGCCCTTGGCGTATTTGTCCAGTAAATGTCTAAGTTTATCTTTGGTCATAATTGATTATTTTACTGCCTAATCACCTACATGTTGCACAAGTAGGCCTTAGGGAGTATAAAAAAAATCAATTATTTTTTATCCCAGAGGAAAGCGACCAAAATAAGGCCTTCTAGGGTTTTATGTCCCAGTTTATACCGGAAGACTTTAAGCACATTTTGAATTTGTTTGCGTACTGTTTTTTCAGAAATATCCAGCCTCTCGGCTATTTCTTTGTGTGATAGATGTTCATTTCTGCTCAGCCGGAATATTTCCTGCGCTCTTGGTGGCATTTTTGTTAATTGGGTGTCCAGATATAGTTGCAGTTCTTTTTCCTGTATTATGCCTAAAATAGGATCATAGAAAGGGGAAATAAATTCCACAATACTCTGCATATAGCGGTCTTGGTATTTTTTTTTCCGGAGTTGATAGAGGGCCTGCTTCCGGACAGACATGAATAGCCAAGCACCTAGGTTTTCGATATTAAGCTCCGCTCTACGCAACCATAAGGAGGAGAAAACTTCTTGGATGACATCTTCCCGGTCGGCACTATCGAGATCTATTTTTTGTGAAAATGTATATAGCTTCTCTACAAAACGATGGTATACTTCTGTAAATGCTGCGTAATCTCCACGCTGAATACCCATCAATAAATCCTTTTCAGACCAATGAAAAAAGTATGTAGCAGAATTCCCCATTATCGATTTTTAAAGTATAGAAATTACAACTGGTAAATCAAATATAGGGTATATTTTTAAGGATTGTATCTTGTGTTAATAAAAAAATATCGATTTAGCATGGTTGAAATAGCATGAATATAGAGAGAGATACTGTGCTCTATATGCTATTACCTGCTTATCTTAAAGGAGAATCCTGCAAGGAATATCCGTCCTGGCTGTCCTGGCATGAGCTGGTGCTTGAAATTAAGGATATTGTCTACAGTGAGGCGTAGTTTCATCCGATCGCTCAGGATTCGTTTCTCAAAATAGGCATTTACCAATAAATGCTGCGGTACAAAGTGATCAAATCGATCGATAAAGTTATTTCCGTTATAATCTGCAAATGGATACTTGCCTCGATAGTGAATCCGTAGGGAAGCACTACTATTCCAAGGTGTGTAGGTATAGAATAGCTGTGCATTGAACATATGTCTGGATCGGTTGATCATGCCCCAGTAGTCTTTTATTCCCGGTGAAAATGATTGCCCTGTTTTTGGATCATGAAGATTTTGGTTATAAGGCCAATTGTCTGCTAAGATACTATCCCTGACGCTCTGGTCTTTGGCAATGAGGTACTGATAACCGATTTGGACCTGCAAGTCTGAAAACGGTTGCCAATGTATGTTGGTTTCGATTCCTCTGTTGATGACTTTGGGCAGGTTTTGATAGGTGTAGAGTTGACTGACCTTGGTCCCCGTAGCAACAGGAATGGGATCGATCTGGTTGCGCAGGTAGTGTCTGAATATGCCGGCCTCCAAGCTTAGTTTGGAGGTGGGTTTCCAGTGGGCACCTAGGTTGAAAGAAGTGCTCTGCTCGGGTTGGAGATTCTGATCCAAGCGATCGGCAATGTGGAAGACTTCGCTGATCTCGCCTCTCGCATCCATTTGATCCAGCGTCTCTTTGAGAACCTCATTACCGATCACAAGGTAATTGGCGGCAGGATTGAAAAAGACAAGATAGCGCATCCGAAAGTCGGGAGCCTTAAAACCTGAACCTATACCACTCTTTATGGATATTTTCTCGTTGAAGTAGTATTGAAAACCGGCACTTGGATTGAGCCTGCCGCCGTAAGATCCCGTGTGGTCATAGCGTAGGCCAGCACGGACATTCAGTTTTTGGATAAGGCGCTTGTCGCCCTGTATATAGGTAAATAATGTCGTGAGGGCAGGAGTATTGCCGATGGCCTCATCTTTCAGGCTTTCGGTACTGCCACCGAGTCCCATGGTCAGATTGAATCCACTACGGTAGCTCTTGGCAAACTGTTGCTCGTAACGATGTACAGTCTGATTAAATTGGAGTTCGCTTTTATTGCCGTCTTGATCCTGCCATTTGGTAAATTGATTGACGTTGTAATGAGATATGTAATAGCGGCTGACACTACGTATCTTAGATCTAAAGGTGTGTTCTAGAGTCAACGAGTAATTGATGTCCTGCTCATTCTGCTTGTCCTGGCCCTGCCATTGGATGTCCCAGCTTTTGGTCATGTCTGACGTGCGCGAACCATAGCGTAGGCTCGTTCCTAAATAGGTGTTCTTAGCTATCTGATAGCGAATCTTGGCCTGGGTATCGAAATTGCTGTATGGCGGACTGGACTGACCGGATTGGAGGTAGGGATTGGTGTTAAATCCGTCGGTCCGGTAGTAGTTGGTACTGATGTGTATTGAACCGCGTTGATGGGAGAAAGGTGTTTCTGCATCCAAGGTGGCATCTACCTGACGTAAACTGCCATAATGTAGGGAGAGCTGTGCCTGTGGCTCGATAGCGCCGTACCGCGTGATAATGTTGATGGCACCGCCAAGGGCATCGCTCCCAAAAAGACAGGAGGAGGCTCCTTTGATGATCTCGATACGCTCGATGTTGGCTACACTGATGCGCGATAGGTCAAAGTTGCCATTGCTGCGCCCGATCATAGGCTGGCCATCAATAAGTACCATGATATACTCGCTACCAAAACCCTGAAGCTGTACGCCGACAGAACGACCGCCTCCAGAAACATCATTGACGATAGCAATACCAGTCTGTTCTTTCAGAACTTCATCCAATCGACGGCTGCCCATTTGCTCGATTGTCTACCTACTGATGATCTGTACGGGCATAGCCGATCTGCTCATTTTCAAAAGTTGGTCCGATGATAGCGGTTCACCAACAGATTGGGTGATATTTACTTCGTCAATAATTCTTGTTTTGGGGGACAGTACCATATGCTTGGTGACGGTGTGGTTGGCGGTATAGATTACCGAGTCGATTAGTGTCGCGTAATCCGGGTGGTCGATACGGATATAGTAGGTGCCTGGATAGAGATCTTTGAATAAAAAATAGCCCTTCTGATCTGATTTTACACGGTGTTTGTCGGGGTCTAACGCTATTGTAGCATCCACTATGGGGGTTCCATCGGAGGAGGAAATTGTGCCGCGTAGAATAGCTGTCTGACTACATACGGCCAGGGCTAGGGCGTTTAGGAGGCAGACAAGAATGTAACGGTGTATCATAATCAAAGGTTAAAGATTTCTATGGTCGCTATGCTGTATTCAGTTCGGAAGAATAGGTTTTGTCACTTCGGGCTTTGCACTGCTTAGACTCTGTATAAAAGCGAGTAAGGCATTCCGTTCGTCATAGGTCATGTCCAGTTTTTTGATGTGTGGGGAGAGTGTGCCAGAAACCCGTTGACCATGGAGCTGTGGTAAACCATCAATGAGTAGGTCTATCATATTTTCCAATGTCATGATCGATCCATTGTGCATGTAAGGGGCCGTAAATGCAACGTTGCGTAGGCCAGGAGTCCGAAATTTGCCCCAATCGGAATATTTTCCGGTAAAGTTGGCGCGTCCATTATCAGGGTTACGATCTGCATCCAGCGAATTACCTAGGTTATGGTAGGCGAGATCGGTGAAAAAAGGTCCATTATGACAATTAATACAGGCGGCTTTGGTACGGAATAGATGAAGTCCTTCAATTTGCTGATCTGTTAGTGCGGCTTGCTGACCTTCCAAGAATAGATCAAAAGGAGCTTTGTCACTAATGATGCTCTTGGAATATGCAGCAATGGCTTCTAAAACACGGGATTCGGTGATTTTGAAGTCTCCAAATGCATCGATGAATAGTGGTTTGTAGCCCTTAATACTGGCTAGCCGGCTAGGTATCTCGGATACACTTCCTGCCATCTCGTGTGGCGATTCAATAGCAATTGTAATCTGCTCGGCGAAGGTGGTCGCGCGGCCGTCGAGCATCAGGTGACCGTCGAGGTACCATACGTTTTCCATATTGGGGGTATTCCTGTTGCCGCCACCGGATGCAACGGGTACGCGGTCTATCCAATAGTTTTCTGGAATATGACAGGAGGCACAGGAGTTATTGCGATTGCCCAATCTATTATCAAAAAATAGTACTTTTCCTAGTGCGAGTAGTTCTGGACGGTCTTGATGGGGATTCGAAGTAAGGGCAGATAGCTCTTTTTTAAGAACCCCATCATACCAGTTGGCCTGCGGCCACTTGTCGGGATGTGCTGAATACCGCTCGCGTAGCGAGCTATTGTCTTCCTCTGGCTCGGGAGATGGTAAATTAGGCGGCGTATTATTTTTCGCACAGTTTGCGAGCATCAGTGTAATCGAAAATAGAAAAGCAATAACATGGAGATGTCTACGGTACATATACGATTTATAGATTATTGTGTAAATGGTAAGATAGACCAACGAAAAATAGTCTTCCAGGTTGGGATGGGGCTTTTTGATCCACGAAATTAAGCAGATTCTCTGTCGTAATACGTAATGACATATTATACTTTGGTATTTTCTTCTCTATACCGGCATTGAGCAGATAGTGTCCACGTACAAAGGTGTCAAAACGGTCCATATAACCATTGTTGTTTTTGTCACTAAATGGATAACGGCCACGATAGTTGACGCGTACATTGGCACTTAGATCAAGTGGACGATAGGTATAAAATATGCGACCGTTGAACATGTGGACGGAGCGGTTTTCAATACCCCAATAATCGGAAGCTGAAGGTGTATGGTTTACAAATCCTGTATAAGGATCAAATAGAGGCACGTTGTATTTGCCTCCCTCCCGGATTTCGTCCTTAACTGTACGGTCTTTCGCTTCTAGATACTGATAACCCCCGCTTACTTGTAGATTGGCGATCGGGCTGTAGGTTAATGCGATCTCTGCCCCCTGATAATACGCCCGAGCGAAATTTCGATAGGCATAGATGAGTCCCCCTTGAATATCACGGCCTACCAAGACAGGGTTAATCTGATTGGTAATATCATGGTAGAAAATACTGCCTTCTACACGAAGGCGCTTGTCGGGGTTCTCAAATAGTAGGCTCGCATTGTAGGATTTGCTCATCTCCGCATTGAGAGAAAGTCCTTTGATTTCGTCGTAGACTCCTTCCAATTCATATTGACTGACCTGGCCACTCTCGCGGAGCTCGTTGATGGTACTGCGTAAAACAGAGCTTCCAACCATCATGTAATTGTAGGCGGGGTTGTAGAATACTTGGTACAGTTTACGCATGTCTGGAGCTTTGAAAGCGGTGCCATAAGCAGCTTTAGCCGTCAGTGTCGGAAGTATCTTGTATTTTAATGCCATAGAAGGATCCAGCCTCCATCCGTAATTGACAATATAGTCGTACCGTAAGCCGCCTGTGATTTCGAGTTTGGAAGTCGGGGTCCAGTTGGACTGCATGTATCCAAAGTAGCTGGTAATCTTATTCTCGTTGGAAAGGATATTCTGGTTGATCTTTTCGATAGTACCGCCAGCGCCTGTGATAATATCAAGTACTCCGGGAATATTGTAAGCGATCTGTTGTTCAAGCCTGTTGAGCAATTGTCCGAATTTGGTCTGGTTGATACTGTCTCCCTGGGACAACATAATACTCATATCGGCATTGTAATGTGTGAAATAGTATCTGGTCATACTTCGCCAACGTGTGCTAAAGCGATGTTCAAAATTGGCGGATAGATTGAGGTCGGCCTCGTCCAGTATATCTTCGGTTTTGAAATTGACACCAAAATCTTTGGACATAAAGCTGCGCCTCAAACCATAACGCACACTGGCAGATAAGCGATTGTTTTCGTTAAATTTGTACCGTAAGCGGGCTTGTGTCCCATAATTGTCGTAAGGAGGAGCAGTGGTACCCGAAATTGTTCCCTGACTGGTATTGAATCCTCCCGTATGATAATAATTGGCATTGATAGCTATGCTTCCTTTTTGTTGGATGATCGGGGTTTCCCCATCTACAGAAATGTCAACGGTTTGGTTAGTGCCATAATTGACCGATGCCATCGCCTGTGGATCCGAAACAACTTGTTTGGTGATGACGTTGATGGTCCCCCCTAAGGCGTCTCCACCGTATAAAAGCGAAGCGGCACCTTTGGTAATCTCTACACGCTCGACATTGTTCACGCTGATGCGTGATAGGTCAAAGTTACCGCCATTGCGGCCTACCATGGGCTGACCATCAATTAGTACCATTATATATTCGCTGCCGAACCCCTGCATCTGTACGCCTACAGAACGGCTCCCGCCACCTACGTCGTTGACTACGGCAATGCCTGTCTGTTCTTTGACGACTTCATCCAAGCGACGGCTTCCCATGAGTTCGATCGTACGGCGGTCGATAACCGTAACCGGCATAATAGAGTTTTCTAGCTTGATCAAAGTCTCGGTATTGGCATTGATACGTTTGCCCTGCACAGAGACCTGATCGATGTACTGGTGGTCCGTCTCTAGCGTAAAGTCCAGTAGCTGCGGATTAGAGATCAGATGGACATATCGGATGGTGCTCTTGTACCCCACAGCGGACAGTACTACTGTTATTTTTGGAGAACTGACTTGCAGGCTGTATTTTCCCGTCGCGGAGGTTAGTGTCTTTGTCTCTGTATCTTGAACCCGTATGGTAGCGCTAGGTATGGTTTTGCCTTCTGTATCGCTTACCGTACCCTGCAGGAGATAGTGCTGCGCCTGTAGCGACACTATAGAAAACAGTGTCAATACGAGTGTAATGTATATTTTCATTGATGGTGTGTCTTGGTAGTCTGTTAATTGGATTATCTGTAAACAGATCGGTTCTTATGAATCAGTCTTTCGTGCGGATGTTTCTACTGCCGTCTTTTTGGATGAAATACCGAAAAGTCATGTAGGGATTGGGCCAGTTGCGATCTGTTATAACTTCTGGCGCTCCTTTGTACATACTTATCAACTGTAGCTTACCATATTTATAACTTCCATCTAATTGCTCTAGACGTAAATAATATGCGCGGTAGGGATAGGGAGCCGCAATAAACGTACTCCCATATTCATACCAAGGATTGACTCCAGGACCAAACTCTGAGACATAACTGATTTGTGCCTGCTCGGCTGGTCGACTGTCAAAGAATTCGTCTTCTGGCGCTTCATGCATAAAATCGTAACCATATTCATACATGATCAGTGCGGATTTTGTAATAGGCCCACCATAACCAGGATTAAGTTTGTACTTGGCATTGTTGAGCCAGATATGCCCATTCATATCACCTGTAAAAGCGATGTCCCAATCGGCGGTAGGTAAATATCTTATAGAATCGGCCGCGTCACGGATAAATTGCTGCCAGCCATCGCTGAAGCGAAAGATGAACATGCTGTATTTTCCAGTCTCTTTACCACTTTTGCT
The DNA here is from genome assembly GCF_016746095.1 of Sphingobacterium faecale. Taxonomy (GTDB): domain Bacteria; phylum Bacteroidota; class Bacteroidia; order Sphingobacteriales; family Sphingobacteriaceae; genus Sphingobacterium; species Sphingobacterium faecale. The sequence goes on from NZ_JAERTY010000001.1 coordinate 182,832, forward strand.
AAAGTCTACCTGGATAAAGTTGTCGTTGTCACGGTAACGGGCATTTTGCACCATAAGTGCCCAGGCTTTTCCATTGAATATATAGATTCTACCGTTGTCGTTATCTGCGTAAGCCCAGTTCTGCTTAGGATTGAACGGTGCGGAAGGCAATGCACCACGCCAATCGATCGTATTGACTTCGCCGTTGTGTAGGGCAAGATGTCCGTCAATCTCCATTTGATACCAGGCGCTACTTCGGAAGATGTACTTTTTATGATCAGAAGTATTTCTGTAAGCATTATTTTCCTGCGCGGATGCTGGATGTTCATGTGCATCAGCTAGCCAATGGATATCAGATTCTTTGCTGCTATTGACACGATAGGCTCCATTGATTATTTCGGTACCTTGTGGTACGAATCGAATCGAATCGGTGTACGGTGTTGTGAAATAACGTTGACGTAGATAGCTATCTCCCTCTTCGTAATGATCTTCCCAGCCGTCTGAAGCGAGCGTATCGCCAGGTAGATCGTATACTACCTGGCTAAACCCGTCTTCATAATGTGGAGTCATGTCCGCTAGCTTGTAACAGGAGCAAACGGAAAGTAAAACCGCTATAATAACTGTAAATCGGCAAGTCGTAAACATAATTTATTGTATGGTAATGTTTTTGTCTCCTGTGATATGAGAATATGTTTGGTACCCCTCCCAATGTGAAGTATCTTTGATGCGGAAGAAAATCGAAGTTAGTTTATAACCGAGTGCGGTACTGGCATCTGCTGGTATCTTAAATTTTATTGTATTGCCGTCTTCTGTAACGTTACTAATCTTTAGTTGTTTGTAAGAATTTGGCGAAGATTGCTCGAGATTTAACCAGACTTCAGCGAAACGGCCACGGTACAGTTTTAAGATCGCTCCGGCAGCTTTGTCGTCGATCAGTATGGAAACATCATCTCCTGCCGATAGGCTGGACGGTTGTCTTGTAAAGGAGAAAAAATCGGAGCGGAGAGATGGAGCGTTGATGCGTACCTTGGATACCTCGATGGTTTTCTGTGCAACGCTTAAAAATATGTCGTGTCTGCCGGTATCAGAAGCCGTTGTGAATGCAGGAAGACTGGCTCGTAATGCAACGGATTTGGTATATCCGGGGTCAACATTTAGGTCGAACTCTACGCCATCGCGCAGACGTCTTGCAAAGACCCGGATGTTAGTAGGATCTCCTCCAGCCAAAAAATATTGTCCAGTGATACCTAAAAATGGAGAGTCTGTCCATTGCAGAACGGTAGTATTGGTGGATAATATAATCGGATCGGGTTGCTGTAAGATGAATTTGATACGGTAATCCTGTGTGCTACCATCGTCAGCGGTGACTGTGAACTTGGTCTGCTCATGTAGTGTTACAGTGGTTCCTGCAGCAGGAGATATACGGGCACCTGTGGATACAGATATCTTAGGAGTGATAGTTTCAGGAAGAGGTACAGCCTGATCCCAGTACACCAAAATCTCATCGGTGGTGATTACACCGGTCACTGTGTCTCCTGCAACGAACCCTGCAATAGCAAACTTGGTGATTTCTTTGTAAGGTAGTTTTGTAGGCTCGTACTCCGTTTTAGAGCAAGAAGCCAATAGGGATGTAAAGAGTAAACAGATTACCCCTAGTTTTAAATATATGTGTCCTTTCATTTTCTAATCTTATATGATGTTTTTATTGCCTTTTTGTATTTTATTTTTTTAAAACAACCATTTCCCGCGAGTACCCTGTCAGGTTGTCTTTACCCCAGCCGGTCCAGTCTTCATAATCGAGGTAGATGCCGAAAGTGGTAGAGCGTACCCGGTGTCCTAGAGTGGAACTCCCTCCTGCATCAGCTTGTCCTACATACTTGCCTGGGGGAAGATTTGGCATTCTGATCTTTAACTCGTCACGCGTGTAGGATACGATGTCGATTTCGATGGGAGTGTCCAAGAGCGATTCTGGAAAGCCTTCGGGAAATTCAGCATATTTGGTTTTGTCCCAAACAATTTTCATATAGGCTCTTTTCAGTCCTACTAATGTAGCATTATACACGTAAGCCGTATTGGCAGTATAACCCTTCAATGTAATAATCTCTCCAGGGGCTTTCTCCCAATCTGCATTGGATGTATGGGTTAACATTCCAGGTTTTCGGAATACAAGGCGCAAAGGAGGCAATTGAGCCGTGCGGCCTTGATGGTGCATTTTGATATCATAGTAGCCGGTGTCTGCTTTGATGTCTGTGCGGAGCGTGGCCACATAATTGCCATTGGATATTTTGATCACGTTGACACTTAATAAATCGTTAACTGTCTTGCCGGAGGCTCTATGTTTGATTTCAAAAGTCGATTTGGTACTGGTTGATTCAAAGTTGCCGTATAAAAGAATGGAGCCGCCAACAACCATTTCATACTCTTTGGTATCGTTGACAATATCGGATCCGACCAAAGAATAGCCTACCTGGAGAGGGGTAGGGTATACCTGTGTTTTAATAAATAGAGAATAGGTTCGAATCTTATCATCGTTGCCCAGTATCCGGTATTGAAATCCGGCTGTATCTACAGGGACGGGACTCAATCCGCCGTCTAGATTGATCTCTTTTCCATCTTTGTCAACAAGTATGGTACCAGCTTCCAGTTTTATTTCTGGAATCAAAAGATCTATACCCGAATAATAGGGTCTGTATACTGTTATGGTGTTATTGTCGTGATCTATTGCTCCAAAAAGGGGAACATTGTCATTGACTATTTTATACTCTAATATACGATTCTTGACTTGTTCTTCTAAGGGAAGTATTTCTGTTTTGGTACAGGCTCCTGTGATAAAGAGTATCAATACCAAGCAGGTTAGATTGTGTATAAATGGATTAATTTTCATGTTTTATTGATTTGTTTTTATAAGCTAATTTGTCGGAGATACCGAAGTTCTTCCAGTGGTCATATTGACCGTCAACTTTTTGCCGCGTTCGACAAAGCCAAAACGTTTGTCTGCTGCTTTTATAACGATATAACGAAAACTGATACATCCTGCTGGGGTATCTCGATGACGGATCATTTTGAGCGGATCTAAGGAGTTTTTGTAGTAACTCTCGATCTCTATTTTTGCATAGTTGCCTGATGCGGTTTTGATTACCAGGGTGCGTGGGCGCAACGGAATGTCGTTGTACATGCTTGTCGCTTTAGGAAATGACTCCAGTAGGCGCTTATTTAAGGGGTATACCATATGCCAGTACTCGGGTGAAGGTGCACCTTGACCTAAACTCTCACGTACGAAATTTCCAAAAAAGGTGTATACGGCCTGTCCCATAGGCGTACCGAATTCACCTTGATCGTCGAGGCCTGAATATCCGGGCTGTTGGAACAAGTGCTCCTCAGGAACTTCTGTTATATCCTCATAAAATGCCTCTAAGACAGCAATAGCGCCAATACTGGAGGTACCATGGCCGAAGCCTGGTCTTTTGCCATTGTTGCCTCCAATAGCACTCCTGGCAGTGCCGCTGAAACTGAGATCCCAACGTTCACTGCTGCGATACGCTATAGCTACAGACGAGAATTTTTCTAAACTGAAAAATAGTGGGTCTTCTTTATCTAATGGAAGATGACCCTTTGGCATATTGTCACCCAGATTTAAAATCTGGATCTCACGATTGAATACGGAATCACTGGGTGGGGTGTCAGGCTCCCAGTCATAACCATTCATATCGTAGACTTCGCCACAGGAAGCCAAAGTTAAGATCGTACCAAATAGTATGGTTAAAGGTCTTATTTTTGATTTGATACATAGTGTTTTCATCGTTTATCTTGTACTTAGATTACGGCTACCATCCTGTTGGATAAAATATTTGAAGGTAAAATAGGGAGCAGGCCAATAAAGGTCAGATACGGCAGGGGGATTGCCCTTGTAGGCACTCACGATCTGTAGTTTAGCATATTTTCCACTCGATAGCCGTAAGATATAAGTGCGATTGGGATAGGCTTTCATGATATGGGTGGTCAAATCATAGCTGTACCAGCCCGGAGAAGCGTTGTCCGTGGCCCACCCGATGGTGCTCACATTACTTTTGTCAAAATCACTGTCTGGAGGTGCTGTCTCAACAACGCCATAAGCCTCATTAAGCATGATGAGTGCTGTATTATCTATGTCGCCCTCATAGCCAGGTGTACCTTTGTACTTTTTATTGTTGAGCTGTATGTCCCCGTTGTAATTACCAGAAAATGCTAAGTCCCATTCATCGGTTTTGAACCAACGGATGGAATCTTCTTTATTACGGATCCAGATCTGTTTTTTTTGTTCTAGATTATATAAAAACGTATAGAAGGGACGTTTTTCCTTCCCGTCTATCCCATTGGCAATAGAAGCTTTAGTGTCTCCTGCTAAATCGTATATAATCGTGCTCTTACCATCTTCTAAAGATGGTGAAGCATCATCTTTGGCGCAACTTGTAGCTATAAATAGTGCTGCTAACGCTAAGATTTTATTTAAACTAATTCTAAATAACATATTGCAAAAGTGTTTATTTTGTTTCGGAATAGTTATATGCAATCCGTATTATTTTATATGCAATCTGAATTTTAACCTACGACAGCGGGGCAAGGGTATATTGCTGATGGCGGTCGTACACTGTCGTGCGTATTATACAGCCTAAGTGTTCTAATAACCGGACTGTTTTATGGACAGTGGCCCAGCTTACATTGTGGCTGCTACGGATTGTGACCCATAGGTCTTCGACACTGCCTATGTATTGGGTCTTGCAAAGTGTATCGATGATGATACGACGCTGCTGGCTGATCAGATAACCTTGATCAGCCAGCAATGACAGTATGCTTGCTTTAGTCTGTTCCATGATGAGGAGTTAAGAATCGGCCAAGGCAGAGCTAGCGAAGACCTGGCCGAATTTTTGGAATGTTTCGTTGGCTGTTTCTACCATAGTGCTTTCCTCTTCTTCTGTTTTTGGAACACGGTTCAGTACCGCTGTAAAAGCTGCCCACATCTTACTACTATCGGCTCCATAGCCCGAAAAGAAATGGAACCCTTTGGTCATGCCGTATTTTTGAAGCATCTGTACAATGTAGGGACCTCCCATAATAGACCCCTCTAATACGTATAGAGCACCGAAAGCCTGCTGTAGGTTTGTAATGACAGGGGGAATGGCTGTGGGTAGTGTGCTGGTGTCTGAGCCTAATTCTTCAATGTCCTCTCTTATATAAGAGGAGTTCCGTCTTTCGGCAATGTCAGGAAGAGAATCCTTATCGATAAAAGGAGCAATAGCTTTTTCTACAGCTTGAAAATAGGCATAGAAATTTTTTAAAACTTCAGCATAGTCGGACTGATTTCTTACAGCCTTAAGTTGAAGAACAACAGTCTTCTCGAGTTCTTGATGGGCTTGTTTTGTAGCCTCTTTGATTTTGATACTTACCATAATGATACAAAAGTGGGTAAGACTTATTGTACTTGTTATATGGTATCCGTATTACTTTATATGCAATCCGTATTATTTTTAATCAGTCTATATAAAAACTTGTTTTTACTTGTTTTTAGTTATTCCTTTGCATCATTATGAAACAGCTAAAGACTTTAATTTGTGTAGGGCTGACCTTTTTGATGGGTCAAACAGTAATAGCACAAAAGCGTATTATTACCCTAAGCAGTGCATTAAGCGAGACTGTGTATGCGCTCGGAAAAGGTGAAAATATCGTAGCTGTAGATGTGACCAGTGAATATCCTGCTGCGGTAAAGCAAAAACCTAGAGCAAGTCGGGACCGTACTTTTTCGTTGGAAGGATTATTATCTTTTAAACCTGATATGGTACTTACGGCTCCCAGTGAACTGACGTATGAAGTGGAATCGAAACTCAAGAGGTTGGGGGTTAAAGTAATTACAATAAATCAGGAATACTCTACCAAAGGTGCCATACGTTTTATTAAAGATGTTGCGACTGCTGTAGGCGCTATAGAAATAGGGAATACATTGGCTGCACAAGTACAGCAGGACATAAATAAGACCTTAGCTGTGGTCAAAAAGAATGGAAGTAAGTCACCTAAAGTACTGTTTATCTATGCACGTGGTGTCGGAATGATGAGTGTGGCAGGAAAAGGGAGTCACATTGATGCGATCATCAGTCTATCGGGAGGGCGTAATGCTGTACAGGAATTTAGTGATTTTAAACCTTATACCACAGAAGCATTAATAAGAGCCAACCCCGATGTCTTGCTTTTGTTTGACTTTGGAACCAGTAGTATAGGCGGTAAGCAAGCTGTACTGAATATGCCAGGGGTAGCGCTGACGAATGCTGGAAAGAATCAGCAGGTGATTTCGATGAATGGTCCTTTGTTGATCAACTTTTCAACACGGTTGCCACAGGCTATAAAAGAGTTAAGTATGCAGTTGTCGGTTTTTAAATAAATTCTCTTGAAGAAAAAGATTATCTATGTATTGTTAGTCGCGCTGTTAGCCATAGCCACGCTGTCTTCACTGGCCTTGGGTGCTTTTTTTATTCCTTTGCGGGAGGTGTTGTTAAATACAGTGCAGAAGTTTGGTGTATGTTCTGATCTCCCGGTGGATGAACTTTATAGTGGTATCATAGATCTTGTACGCTGGCCGCGTACATTGTTGGGTATACTGGTAGGTGCTGCACTAGGGATCAGTGGGGCTGCCATACAGTCTATCTTCCGAAATCCATTAGCCGAACCTGGACTGATCGGTGTATCCGCTGGGGCATCTTTGGTTGCAGCTTCAATTATCGCTTTTGAGACTGTTATGTTTGCTACACTAGGACAATTTTTGGGACATTATCTACTAGCGGTAGGTGCCTTTGCAGGAGCTGGTGTAGCGACTTGGCTAGTCTATAGAATCTCTCTTTATGAAGGCAAGCCTCATATCGGTACAATGTTGTTGGCAGGTGTTGCTATTAATGCGCTGGCCGGCTCTTTGACAGGACTTGTATCTTTTTTGTCGGATGAACAGCAGTTGCGTTCGATCACGTTTTGGATGTTGGGCAGTCTGGGGGGGGCTACATGGGATTCGGTCTGGACATTGTTTCCTTTTGTGGTAGCGGCATTGGTGGGATTGCCTATGATGGCAAAAAGTCTCAATGCTTTTGCGTTGGGAGAACAGGAAGCTCAACAGCTCGGACAGCGACCGAATAGGATTAAAATGCTGGTCATCGTATTGGCAACCATGGCTGTAGGTGCCGCGGTATCTGTATCCGGGATAATCGGCTTTGTCGGATTGCTGGTACCTCATGCGGTGCGCATGTTGGGAGGAGCGGACAATAGATATGTAATGCCGGCTTCGGCGTTATTAGGAGCCCTAATATTGACCCTTGCAGATCTTATCGCGAGAACTATAGCCATGCCGTCAGAAATTCCGATAGGGGTGGTGACGGCATTACTGGGGACCCCCTTATTCTTGTACATATTAATCAGGGACAAAAAGAAAATAATTGTCTAAAAATGCTCGTTGCAGAAAATCTAACATATACAATCAAAAAGCATACAATCCTTAAAGGGATCAACTTTGTAATCCAACCAGGAGAAATGCTAGCCCTTTTAGGAGCAAATGGAGCCGGCAAATCGACATTAATAAAGATGCTTAATGCGGAACAGATTCCTTCGGATGGTAAAGTTCTATTTTTTGGATCAGATCTAAAATCTTACTCACCGGTTTCTTTAGCAAAAATGCGCGCTACTATGGCACAGCATCATCATGTTTCGGCAGATTTTACAGTAGCTGAAATCGTTATGATGGGACGGTACCCGTACTATACCCATAATCCAAAAGAAGAAGATCTTATCGTGGTCCGGGAGACTATGTGTCTGTGCGGTGTGGATCATTTGGAACAGCGATCGATTTTAAGTCTGTCAGGCGGTGAAAAACAAAGGGTACACTTGGCTCGCGTATTGGCGCAGTTATGGAAACAACCCAATTGTCTCTTGTTATTGGATGAGCCGATATCTGCTATGGATATCCGGTTTCAGCATCAGACGTTGGCATTGGCCCGTGCATTGGCTGATAGGGGGTGGATGGTTGTCGCAGTCCTACATGATATTAATCTTGCAGCACAGTATGCTGATCGGCTGCTACTGATGAAAAATGGAAGAAAACTGATGGATGGAACTCCCTGTGAAGTAATTAATTCAAGAAATATATATACCATTTTTGGAATAGATGTAGAAGTAGTCACCCATCCAGAGACATTGCATACGTATATTGTACCAAAAATGGTGCATGTAAACGGACTCAGCTTTGGAATGATATAACAATATAAGGGAAACATGTTGTTTAGAATGATTTTAAATAATAGATTTTAAATGTATCTTTGTATACATTGAATGAAGTGTTAATATGTTAATCAAATCACGTATCGATGGACTTTCAGGATGGCTGTTTGAGGAAAATGTGCCAGACGCTTATGTGCCCAACTACCATTTGGCAGAGCGGGATATTCTGGTAGAGGAAGATACTGTTTTTTTGAAAAATAGGCAAGTTACTTCCGGCGGTCTATTTTTGATGTATTCTGAAATGTGTTTTGACCAAGCTCGAAATATCTATACGGAGGTGGATGGCGAAACAATAACAAGTCAGTTTATCTTCTATAAGAAGGCTACGGAACCGTTGAAAGGCAAGTCAAATGCACTATACGGAAGGAGTCGACATAATATACGGTACATCCCTACCACAAGCAGTGAACATGAAATCAAAGAAGGAATTGATTATATGTATTTTCTAATTGTACTCAGTAAGGATTATTACTTTAATCTTATTGATAGACACTCCATCCTGCATGAGGATTTTGTCCGAGAAATAGAGCTGGGGAACTATACTTCATTTGCGTCGGAGGATTTCTTTGTGACTTTAGAAATGCGTCGTGTGATCGATGATATGATTAATTGCCGGCAAGTAGGTGAACTAAAACGTATGCATACAGAGGCACGTATTCTAGAACTCCTCATGTATCAGCTTGAGCAACTAGGGGGCAAGGGACAGGAACAAGAATTGATCAAGGGCGATGATATATTCAAGCTGGAACAGGCCAGAGAAATCCTGAAATCGCGGTATGCTTCACCGCCTACGCAAAAAGATCTATCTCGCGAAGTCGGGCTTAACGAATTTAAGTTGAGAAGGGGATTTAAGGAGTATTTTGGTATTACGGTATATGATTTCATTACAAGATTACGCATGGAAAAGGCCCGTAGGCTTTTGCTCGATGAACGAATGTCTATAGGTGAAGTGACAGCAGTGGTTGGGTTTTCTCATCAAAATAACTTCAGTATTGCTTTTAAGAAGTACTTCGGTATGCCTCCAAGTGAGCTGAAGGTGTAATCTGGATAATACACGCTCTGATTTTAAGAGGTTATTTGCAAACTATCTGAAATCTCCTACAGACTGTAGTGGTGCTTGGTATGCTGATCAGTTAGGCCATGTCGTAGTTGTTGCAGTGGAGTAGGAGATAATCTATAATACATAGGAGGGACTGTGATAAGAAATACGCCTGAGAGGATGAGCCTCAGACGTATTTGTATGTGTTATCGAGCTAAAATTAGGTTAGATCTCCCTAAGTGGTGTATATCGCTTATGTTAGAATGGAGACCTGTCAACGGGGCTGTAATGCGATTGTGCGATCATTACCGCAAAAGCATTGCCGAATAGGGCTGAATTGTGCACTTGCCATGATCCATTGGTTTTTCCAGGTTCCAGCGCTCCTGTTAAGGAATAGTGGCCATATTGGGGTTTTGCTATAGGGAAATTTTGCGAATTCGTCGCAAAGGGTTCTATAGTGTAGTTGACATATATTCCGTTTTGAAGTTCGTTGGATAAGAATCCAGTATCTCCGATATAAAAGAAATTGAGGGTCTTGTGCCGAAACATAGAAACTGCATTGCCTGTGGTGAAAGGAGTAAAGTTGACAGAAGATCCCGAATAGATCGTGACCTGATCGACAGGGAGGTTTTGGACATACAGGGTCTGTGATCCATCCTGCCCCCAGTATTTGCCACGTACATCGTCAAAAGGCCAGGCCAATATATCAGATTCTACATCATTGAATTTATAGATAGCTCCAGCTACGCCGTTTTCAATGGTGGTAATGCTATTGTCGTTAAATAGTGCCCGCAAGAAAGTCTGTGGAATAGCCGAATGGTGGTTTTCTATCATCAAAAAGGCGACTCCTCCACGTTTAATATAATTGTGCAAAGCAGCATAATCATCTGCATACAAAGTAGCAAACAGACTGGCAATAATAATATCAGGATAGTCCGCTGGATCAGCGAGCCTGTTTTTTAGCGTGTTTATAGAAGGAGCGATAGTTTCATAATCAAACCCTTCTATTCGTAGGTATTGGCTAGATGGGCCAAAATTTATAGGATCCCTTATGAAATTTCCGGATGCTTTTGCTGATGCCGCATAACCATAGAAAGCATTTCCTTCAACATGGAGAATCTTTTTTCTCGGATAGACTTTATAAACGTCCACTTTGGCATATTGTATCCTTCCAGCTCCACCTGTGGTGAATTCAAAAGTACGATTGGCAAGTCCAATATTACTGACCGGTAGATCTTCAACCACGTTGTTGAGCAGTTTGATCGATAGCTGTTCTAGATCGATGATGTATTTGCGTTGGGTAAGATCTGCTGTATAGTAGCGCGCCTCTACCTGACGCTCGGAATCAATTTCTACGTTTGAAAATACAAGGTCTTCAATCGGTACGTTGGTCAATGCTCCCGTCAATGCTCCGGTCTTGATATTAAATGCGCTGGTTTTGATAGGTGTACTGCTGGCGAATTTGGCCAACAGGCTAGTTATATCTCCGAAGAGACCACGCGTATCTACATGTATTTTTAACTGTTGCAATTGATGCTTGAAGATAATAGACAGAGGGGTGTCTCCTGTTGCAGTAGCTTTAATCGTCCCCTTGGCATATAGAAAGGGGCGATCAGGCTTGGTCTGTATCTGTGGATTGTTCGGGTCCAGAGCTGTGATATTATCGGTGTCATCGTACGAATAGGCATACCATTCGTAGTTTTGATTCCGTACCACGTCCAGTTTCGTAGGAGTTCCTGATACAAGCTGCAGGGATTGTTCAAATTTCTGGGTTGAAGGGTTGAACAGCACAAACCAGTATTTGACACCGATTTCCATTGGTATGTCGGCTGCCAGTGGTTGGAGTGCTCGCGTGCTCATTTGTTTGACCGGTGGCGATGCATTTACTTTTTCAAAGCGGATAGCTTTTACTTGCTCTCCAAAAGTAAGATCAGGTCCCTCGGCCAATGTGAAATCAACTTCGATATCTTTGTATTTAACTGTTTCTTTGTCTAGTATCTGCTCGCCAGTAGCGGTTTTTGGAGCTGTAGACATCATCTTTGTGCCTGCTGGTACTACATCTTCGCCAACTATACTGCCAATGGTGATACTGAGTTTGGTAGAGCCATCGGGCAACACTTCGCTCGGAGTATCCTTAGAACAGGAGGATAGTGTGTGGAGGAGGAGTGCTATCACAGTGAAAGAGTAGATTAGCTTAGATAATCCACTCTTCCTATCTAAATTCGTCTTCTTCATGCTTCTATTCGTCTTAAAATATCCAGTCTTTTTCTATGGTTTCGACCTCTTCTTCAGTTATCCAAGGCTGGCTGTTCGTACCACCACCACCTGGACCAATGGTAGTCGATGAAGCTGCGATGCTGTGCTCTAACTCTATTTTGGTCACAATAAGTAATGGAGGGAGGTATTTTTTCTTTTTTCTATCCATAATATCTTTGGTATAATGTCTTAAACTATATTTACCTATAATATGCTGTCGGTATTGAAAATAATCAGGTCGATTTTGCAGACCTGTTTGTTAATTTTTGTTTTTCAGTCTTTAATGCGATTAAGTGCGATTAAAGGATGTGAAGACTAAGTTAAATATATTTCCCTCAGAATTACTCAATTGACTGGTTGCTTTATATACTCAAAAATACTCACATGCGCTGTGCGGGAATTAAGACATGTTTTTATAGTCGCGTAGAAGGGGAAGCGTAGTGCGGGAGCTGAATCGACAGATCCGAAGATATAGGTGTTTGAAACCAGCAGTTAAAAGATAAGGAGGCGCTTGGGTAGCCGCCTCCTTATCAATGGTGTTTATATTTTGCTGTTATGGAGTATCCACACCGTCCATTTGTGACTGCATGAGCAACCAGGAAATGATATTGCCAAATAGTACGGCGTTTTGCGCATGCTAGGTGAGGACATTTCTACTCGGCTCTATAGCTTCCTTCTGAGGTGCACTATCATAATTTCGTCTTTCTATGTGGAATAGCTGGCATCAATGGCAAAGGGAGCTTTGATAGAATAGGGCTCTAAAGAAGTAAATGGTATTACTCGTTTCTTTTTTTTACTATAAAGTGTGTTTTGTATCGTATTAGGACCTATTTCTTGTATGCAAGTAGTATTTGAGTATATGTGAGTATGTGTTTTTTCCGGACTTTTGACAATTAATTGTAAACTTTGTTATTAGTGAATCGCATCATTTTGAAGAGATAAGACATACATTAATAGATGTATAACGTAAAATCTATCTATTTGGAGCGTTTTGTTTACCTATGAAATTAAAGGATACGTTAAAAGAAGGCGTGTCACATAAACTACCGTTATGGAAAACATCTCATCAAGGAAATCTTTTTTCCTATTCTTTGTTTTGGGCTTTTTTAGCGTTAACGCCTATTCCCAAACAAATGCAGCTTCAGTAAAAAGAGATACTGTAGTGATTGAAAGCGACAATAAATTTAGTGTAACTACCAACCGATTTTGGGATAACTGGTTTATGGGAGCCTCAGGAGGTGGAGAGATTTATTTTGGGGATCATAATAAACAGATGAAAGTAAGCGAGCGTATAGGCCCTGTTTTCTCATTGTACGGTGGTAAATGGTTTACACCTGGTTTTGGTGCACGTATATTGGGGTATTACGGACAGGTGAAGGGGGTGACGCAGAACCATAGTTATAGCACAGGTGAGGTATATGATGCAAGCAAATGGTTGGAAAAGCAGAAATTCTCTTATTACCAGTTCCGCGGTGATGTCATGTTTGATTTGATGAATCTGATCGGAGGATATCGAGAGGAGCGTGTGTATGCGCTGGTTCCTTATGTGGGGTTGGGCTTCTCAGGTATTACAGATGAACCGAAAAGAACCGAGGTCACAGGTACCGGAGGCTTCTTGAATAGGTTTAGATTAGGTAAGGCTGTAGATCTGACTTTCGAGGTGCAGGGAACCCTATTTGATGATGCATTCGATGGCGAACTGGGAGGAAGAAAGAAGGAAGGAGCTATGGCTGCCCTGTTGGGTATATCTTATAAATTCAATAAAAACAGCTGGGATAAACCTAGTACCATAGTGGTTCGTGAAAGCTATGACGACGCTTTACTAATTAAATTAAGAGATCAGGTATCGGCTTTGTCTAAAGATAATGATGCATTAAGAGCGCAGCTGGCTAACTCGAAGTCAGAGAGCGTGACCGAATTGGTGATTGAGAATAAAATATTGGCAGCACCATTGCTGATCACGTTTCCGATTAATGGGAGTAAGTTGAGTAATGAGGTACGTGTTAATCTTGGCTTCTTGGCCAAAGTGATTAATTCTGGAGCGAAAGAAGTGGTATACAATATAACGGGTTATGCTGATCAGGCAACTGGAAATAAGGATATCAATATGCGTCTATCGAAAAAACGTGCCGAAGCCGTCTATCAGGCCTTGGTAAAGGAGTTTGGTGTATCGGAGAAACAGCTGAATCTGAAATATGAAGGTGGAGTGGGGAATATGTATTACAATGATCCGAAGCTAAGCCGGGCAGTCTTGACAATAGCAGACTAATTTTTATAGCTTATTGTGTACATGTGTCTCGTGTTGGGTATTGCCTAAGCGGTAGTGCCGTGATTCGGACTGGTTTTGTAAACATTAGCTTCTGCGAAAAGCAGCGGCTACTATGAGAAATATTTTTTGTTGAACCTTGTAAGCCAAAAGTATGAGAATCAACTGCTATAAGTTAATTATTGATAGGAGCAGATTTATCTTCGTCTTAGGGGTATTGTTGACAATAGGGTTATCGTCCTGTAGTCGTCCTCCGAAGACGGATATACTTACTTTTTGGAATGATTTAGATTTTGATAAAATCGATCTGGACAGAAATGTTGGGGAGATCGATCGCCTGTTAATCAATTTTGTTATGTTATTAGATAAAAGTTCCTTAGAAAAGGTAGACTCTGCAATCCATATTGCATTGGGTCAAGCCGAGAGCAATCCACGCGCACTTCGCTTTCTTTCGGATAGAATGCAGGAGCGTCTCTATGACCCCAATTCGACATTGAGAAACGATCGTTACTACAGTACGGTACTTCATTATTTGATTTCTTCGAATAGAACGCAGGAAAGCGATCGGATTAGATATAGGACGCAACTAGCCTTGGTGCAGAAAAATCTGCCTGGTGCTGTGGCGAATAATTTTAGCTTTCAACAGGCAACAGGCGAACAGCAGGACTTAAATAGTTTAAAAGGTACTTACAAACTGGTAATGTTCTATCACCCGCTGTGCTATGCCTGTAAGTCAGCATTAGCTGATCTGAAAGCAATCGATCGCTTTCTGCAACGGACCAAGCAGAGCAAGATGAGGCTACTGACGGTCTGTGCCGCTGGAGATGAAAAGGATTGGCGGGACTATGAAGTCGAGTTGCCTAAAAATTGGATAAACGGTTATAATAAAGAAGAAGAAATCATACGCAATGATCTTTACGATTTAAAGGCTTTCCCCACTTTTTACCTTATGGATCAGGATAATCGTGTTCTCTTGAAAGATACCGATATGGTGCGTTTGGTCAGTTATATCAGTAGTTGGACTTAAACTTAAAACGGATTTATGGTATTGAATAGGAGGTTTGTATGCTTGATGTAGGAACGTTGTTATTATTTGTACCTGCGCTGTTTGCTGGAGTTTTGGGAGCACTTTTTATCCCTCGGATTCTATTAGTGGCTTATCGTAAGCGATTATTTGATCCTATTAGTGAGCGGAAATTGCATCGCTGCGTAATACCACGTCTAGGTGGTATATCGTTTGTACCCATACAGGTATGCTTATTTGCATTAACCGTTGTTTTAGTTTTTAAGTTGGGGTTTGGTACGTGGGATGTGCAATCATGGGCACTGATACCTCATTTTGCGTTGCTTTTCTGTGGGCTTTTGGTCTTATACATGGTGGGACTCGGCGATGATCTTATTGGCATAGGATTTAAATGGAAGTTTTTCTTTCAGGTATTGGTCGCTTGTTTCTTTCCGCTCTCTGGGCTATGGATCAATGACTTTTATGGATTGCTTGCTGTGCATGCTATCCCTGAATGGATAGGTATGCCGCTGACGGTGTTTTTAGTAGTTCTGATCATTAATGCGATCAATCTGATGGATGGTTTGGATGGCTTGTGTGCTGGAATAGTAGGCATCGGTTGCTTGGTATTTGGATTGTTGTTTTATATTTCTGGAGCCTATATACATACCCTATTTGCGTTAATAACGGTTGGGTCTGTTGCTCCTTTTTTTTATTACAACGTCTTTGGTATAGGACGTAAAAAGAGACGCATTTTTATGGGGGATATTGGAAGCACTACCTTGGGCTATTCGCTCGCTTTTTTGGCAGTAAGTTATGCTACGAATAATTCTTTCATAAAGCCTTTCTACGACAATTCGATAATAGTAGCGTACTCGGTTTTATTATTGCCCGTATTGGATGTTGCACGCGTCATGTTTATACGGTGGAAAAATGGTAAGCCCCTTTATTCTGCTGACCAAAATCATCTACACCATCTTTTGCTAAGAATCGGAATTCCACATAGGGGGGCGATGTTGTTTATTGTAGGAAGTAATCTTTTCTATGTTTTATTTAACCTATTGGCTATCCGGTTAATGGATAATAATCTAGTAGTAGTTCTTAATTTATTAATGTGGGGTAGTTTTTATTTTGTTTTCGCAAAAATTGATAAGAGTAGAACTTTAGGATGTGATAAAATAAGAACATTGAATGCAGATGTAAAAGAAACCATATGAAGATTGCAATAATTGGAGGATCAGGATTTATAGGAACAAATCTAATCCGATTGCTCGTTCAGAATCAAGATTACGAACTGTTAAACTTGGACAAAAGCCAAAGTACCGACTTTTCTTACATTACTCGTATTGTAGACGTACTGGATGAAGATGGCTTGACCAAGACGTTGAATTCTGTCGATTTGGTCGTTCTTTTAGCTGCCGAACATCAGGATAACGTACACCCCATATCTCTTTATTATGAGGTAAATGTGCAGGGAATGCGGAATGTACTTTCCGCCATGGAGAAAAATGAAGTGAAAAGACTGGTATTCACAAGTTCGGTGGCCGTATATGGACTGGACAAAGATAATCCGGACGAATCTTTCTCAGCAGATCCGTTTAATCATTATGGCAGGAGTAAGTGGGAAGCAGAATTAGTGCTACAGGAATGGTATGCGAATCACCAGGATTGGAATATTAATATTATTCGACCGACGGTTGTGTTTGGTGAGGGAAACAGAGGAAATGTCTTTAACCTATTGAATCAGATTGCTTCTAATCGTTTTATGATGATCGGCAAAGGGCAGAACCAGAAGTCCATGTCGTATGTCGGAAACGTTGCTGCATTTATTAGTTTTTTATTCCAAAACAATAAATGTGGTTATGGTGTTTATAATTATGTGGATAAACCTGATTTGACAACCCATGCTATTGTGTACAATACCGGAAGGGTATTAGATAAGCCGATTTCAAGTTTAAGGATCCCTTATTGGATCGGTATGGCCGGAGGGTATGCATTTGATATCCTTGCATTTTTGACTCGTAGAAAGTTTGCTATTAGCTCGGTGCGTGTACGCAAGTTTTGTGCAACCACGAAGTATGATGCAACGAAAGTACAGAGGTCGGGATTTGAAGCACCATTTACCATGGAAGAGGGGTTGGAGCGGACTTTGGTTGCCGAATTTGGAACCAATCAATTATAGGACATTTTATGATGAGGAATGTTGGATGTATTCAAGTAGAAGTAGTCGGATAGCAAAAAACACAGGCTTCCTTTATTTTAGGATGTTATTTAATCTGGTGGTAGCCTTGTATACTTCGCGCGTGGTATTGGAGGTGTTGGGGGCCGAAGACTTTGGTATATATAATGTGACTGGAGGGGTGATTGCTATGTTTTTCTTTTTGACAACTTCACTGTCCAGTTCTACACAGCGTTTTCTCACGTTTGAGATGGGCCGGGAAGGAGAAGGAGAGCTGGCACGGGTTTTTAACGTCAGTTTCTCTATTCACCTGATAATCGCCACTTTAATTATCATATTAGGAGAAACAATCGGCTTGTGGTTTGTGCAGAATAAACTCGTAATACCACAGGGGAGGATGCATGCGGCTTTGATTGTCTATCACCTATCTATTGTTATGGCGGTTTTAGGGATAATCAATGTTCCATTTACCGCTCTTATCATAGCAAGAGAACGGATGAATGTATTTGCTATTGTCTCTATCGTAGAGACATGTTTGCGGTTACTGATTGTATTTGTCCTTTTTATGATCGCCTATGATAAGCTGATATTATATGCACTTTTATCAGGCTTGATCAGTCTGCTCATATTTCTAATATATCAAGTGGTATGCCGTAAGAATTTCTGTGAATCCCGATTGAAGAAATTGATTTGGGATAAGGACTTGTTTAAGCAGATCGGTGGGTTTGCGGTTTGGGTGATGAATGGGAATCTGGCGGTGGTGGGTTATACGCAAGGATTAAATATACTGTTGAATCTTTTTTTTGGACCAAGTGTAAATGCCGCGAGGGGGATCGGTGTACAGGTTCAAAATGCGGTTACAGGCTTTTCTTCTAATTTTCAGACTTCGATCAACCCACAGATTACCAAAAACTATGCCTCGGGCGATCTGGTATATATGCATAAGTTGATCATCACAGGGTCGAAGCTTTCTTTTTTGCTCTTGTTCATGATTTCTTTGCCGATTGTGATAGAAGCCAACTTCGTCTTGAATCAATGGTTGGTCAGTGTACCCGACTATAGTGTGAGCTTTGTTCGTCTGACATTGGTGATCGCATTGATAACCACATTGAGCCATTCTCTAATTGTGGCTGTACATGCTACTGGCAGATTGAGAAAATTTCAATTGATAGAAGGAACGATACTGTTGATTATCGTACCGATAGCCTATTGGTGTCTGAAGCTGGGCTACCCGCCCGAGTCTGTTTATGTCGTGCATCTATTGGTTGCAGTTGTGGCGCAGATTGCAAGGGTTATGATCGTCTTACCGATGATAAATATGTCCGTCATGGATTATATCAACAAAATTGTATTACGGATTATTCCTAGCTTGTTTTTAGCGGCCCTTATTACCGTAATCCCATTTTATTATATGGATGAAAATTGGCTTAGGCTATTTATGGTATGTCTGACAGCTGGGCTTTCTGTGGTAGCATTATCATATACTACGGCACTGGATACAAGGGAAAAGGACGTTTTAACGGGCTTGGTGAAGTCATTTATTAAATAGTCATTAGAGATGTTGTCTGATGAAGTTGAAAAACAATAGTGGTTTATGAAGGATTTTTCTGTTAGTGTAATTATTCCATTCTATAATGCGGAATCGTATATCGAGAAATGCGCGCATAGTCTGTTTAGCCAAACGCTAGAAGGTATACAGTTTGTCTTTGTAAATGATAAAAGTACGGATGGAAGCGTAGAGCGATTGAATAATGTGATAAAGCAATATCCCGATCGAGAAGAGGACGTTCTACTGGTTAACCACGACAGAAATACAGGGGCAGCAACATCCAGAAATACCGGGGTTGATCATGCACAGGCAGGGTACATCGGTTGGGTGGATGCAGATGATTGGGTAGAGAAGGGCATGTTTGAGGCGATGTATAACGAGGCTGTAAAAAAGGATCTGGATATTGTGTGGGTAGATTTTTATAACAACTATGGAGACAGGGAGGATTTAATCGATCAGTGGTACGAAGGCGGTAATCTGGAATGTGTGAAGAAAATGCTCAATGGGCAGCTGAGTGGGGTGATGTGGAATAAGCTGACAAAAAAGACGGTCTATACAGAAAATAGGGTGCGTTTTCCGGATGGGCTCGATATGTGCGAAGACCTACGGGTAAATGTGCAATTATTCTATTATGCAGATAAAGTAGCTTATTTAAATGGGGCTTTTTATCATCATTTTAAAATGAAAACGGATTCTATCACCAAGGAGTCGGTGCTGAAGCCAAAGATAAACTATGATTGGCTGGAAAATGCAAAAGCGATTATTGCATTTGCAGGAAATAATGGGATCTATTTAAATGAGATGGAGATTGGTCTGATGAAACTGAGTCCAAAGGTAAATCTATTGGTCAGAGGTACTGATGTGAGCAGTTTTAAAACCTGGCGAACAATTTTTCCAGAAGCGAATAAGTTTATATGGAAGACTAAACTGCCGTTTCATTACAAGGTAATCGCGTATTGTGCCGACCGCGAATATTGGTTTTTAATAGGGGGCTGGATTCTTTTGAAGAAAATGATTAAACATAGGTGATGTTTTTTGTGATATACTGATTGTTATAAATAAGTGAATTAATAATGCTTGACAGAAAGATGATATGAATGTAGCAGTTATTTTAGCTGGTGGAAGCGGGTCCAGAATGGCAAGTACGATGCCTAAGCAATTTTTGAAGGTTGCTGGAAAAACAATAATTGAGCACACTATAGATGCTTTCGAAAATAATACTTCTATTGATGAAATCGCTATTGTCACAAAGGAGAATTATATCTCTACCATGGAAGAGCTGGTATTAAAGAATCAGTATAAAAAAGTTAAGAAGATTTTGCAAGGAGGGAAAGAACGGTATCATTCGAGTCTTGCTGCAATAGGTGCATATACAGATGTGGAATGTAAGCTTATCTTTCATGATGCGGTCAGACCTTTGGTAAATGATAGGATAATTAATGATTGTATAAAGGCTCTAGAACGGTATGATGCGGTAGACGTAGCTATTCAGGCGGTAGACACTATTATTCAGGTAGATGCTGCAGATACAATTAGTGATATACCTCAGCGGTCTGTATTGCGTTATGGACAGACACCACAATGTTTTAAAAGAAGTGTCATTCAAAATGCCTATGAATTAGCTTTGCAAGATCCAGATTTTTTAACAACGGATGATTGTAATGTGGTGAAGACTTATATGCCGCAAGTACCTATCCATGTGGTAGAAGGCGAGGTGTTCAATATGAAAGTCACCCATATGGAAGATCTCTTTCTCATGGACAAACTGTTTCAGCTAAAATCTTCGAAAGGAAATGCTCAGGAATTGAATAAGGAAGCTATTGCAACTATGCCCAATAAAGTAATGGTTGTATTAGGTGGGAGTTATGGAATCGGAGAGGAGGTTGTAAAAATAGGAAGACAGTTGGGCGCTGTGGTTTATTCTTACAGCCGTACGGAGAATGGGGTGGATGTGTCAGATGTAGAGTGCGTCAGAAAATGTTTGCGCGAGGTATATGAAAGAAATGGACGCATTGACTATGTCGTTTGTACGGCAGGAATACTGATCAAGGAACCTTTATTTAGTGTTTCTTATGACGATCTGCAGAAAAGTATTAGTGTAAATTTGATGGGGACAGCTATCGTCGCCAAAGAAGCATATGAGTATTTAAAGGAGTCAAAAGGGGGACTATTGTTTTATACAAGCAGTAGTTATACTCGTGGCAGGATGTTGTATAGTGTTTATTCAGCAACTAAGGCCGCTATTGTAAATTTTATGCAAGCGATTAGTGAGGAGTGGTTTGACCTGAAAATAAGAGTGAATTGCATAAATCCCGAGCGTACCAAAACACCAATGCGGATTAAGAACTTTGGGGCTGAACCGGAGGAGACGTTGTTGAATGCTCGAAATGTAGGAATAGCTACTGTTAATCTGTTGGTATCTAGTTCTACAGGAGAGGTAATCGATGTTAAACGGTAGTATAAAAAAAATGAGAGATGACAGAAAGAGATGCTGAATTATACAAAAAGAAAATCATAAATGTTTTTAAGGCATTTATTAAGATATGTGACGAATATGATCTACGATATTTTTGCTGTGGAGGTACCGCAATAGGAGCAGTACGTCATCAAGGGATGATACCCTGGGATGACGATATTGACGTTTTAATGCCTCGTGCGGACTATCAACGTTTTATAACACTATTCCCCACTTTGAAGATCAAGGGATATGAGCTGATTTCTGCACAAAACACGAAGCGGTATTATTTGCCTTATATAAAAATGTGCGATGCTAATACTACTCTGTTAGAGGATATTACCATCCATTGTGTTATAGGAGGGTTTGTTGATATTTTCCCTTTAGATGGAACATCATCGGATAAAAGTGAATGGGAAGGACTTCTGTTGAAATATAAACGAGAAGCAAATAAATTATTTGCATTAGCAAGAAAGTGGCCTTTCAACTTAAAAGTAGGCGTTAAACAAACATTGAGGTTTCATTTAAGGACTGCATTAAATGAATTTTTCTATGTACTGAACAAAAAAGATCAACTAAGGAAAACATTGAATAAAATCGAATCATTGAGCGGACGATATGATTATAACTCTGCAGACTTTGTTGTGAATTATGGTGGAATGTGGGGAGAAAGAGAGTTTGCAGATAAGAAATGGTTTGAAGGATACTGCAGTATGAAATTTGAAGGTTTTTCGGTAAGAATGCCTATTGGTTATCATGAATATTTGACTAACATTTATGGAGACTATATGCAGTTACCTCCTGAGAATAAGAGAGTAAGTCATCATCATATGGCTTATGTAAATCTAGATAAACGTGTGTCGCTTGAAAATGTGCTTCATCAAATAGGAGATTAGTTGATTATTGGTTAACTGTTGAATCATGAATATTATACCGGTTGTTTTTTGTTTTGATGATAATTGGGCGCTGGCAGCAGGTGTTTGCCTAACCTCTTTATTAGCAAATGCTAAGGAAGATACTTTTTATGATATATTCATCTTGCATGCTGCTAATGCCACTTTTCCAAGGGATGGTAATCTTGAAAAATTAGGTTTTGCTTTTGATAACTTCAAGCTTACTTACCGTTCTGTAGGATCAGAGTTTGAAGGAGGTTTTGAAATAAGGGGGATTACCAATTCTACTTATTTCCGGTTACTGATCCCAGAGATGATACCCGAATATGATAAGATCATGTACCATGATGTGGATGTTATTTTTCAGGATGATCTCTCGTCTATTTTTTTGGATACGGATATGAATGGCTTTTATGTCGCAGGTGTTGTTTCTCCTGGAGGTTTGAGTGAACATGTACGGGAAAAGAGAAGAAAACTGGGATTGGACTGGAAGGATTACGTTTTGGCAGGTAATATCATTATCAATGCCAAAATGATGCGGGAAGATGGTGTCGTGGATATGTTTAAGAAGGAGGTCGCAACATCTCAGTATGAACATCAGGATATGGATATTCTAAATATCGTGTGTAAAGGAAAGATTAAGAAGTTGCCACCGGTATTCTGTGGTACGGTGGAGATATTTAGACTAGCTGCCAATATGGAAGCTCAATCTTTATATGATTTGACAGAGCTGGTTAAGGTAATTGATAAAGGAATTGTACATTATAATGGGGTGAAACCATGGATTGGTTGGTGTTCTAATTTTGATATCTGGTGGGAATATTATAGGGAATCTGTTTTTTTTGACGCTAAATTTTACTTTGATTTCTATATATCCAAGGCTAATGAAGTGAACAGCATAGGCGAGTTAAAATTACTTAAGCTGATGTTGCGTCGAATAGCACGACGTTGTAACCTTATAAAATAAAGTATGCTTATTTGATTATAATGGATGATGAGCCGGAGGTGTTATTGTCACCACCTTTTTCTGAAAACCTTGTAAGGAAAATCTTTGGAAGAAATATTATAAGAGATTCAATTAAATCATGAGACTGATGACTGTTAGTATAATCGTGCCTATCTACAATGTGGAAAAACATATTGAAAAATGTGTCAGAAGTCTCATGGAGCAGACTTATGAAGATATACAATATGTTTTTGTAGATGACGCTTCTCCGGACAATAGTATCGCGTTATTGAAAGAAGTGATTGAGAGCTATCCGTTGCGAAGTAAACAGGTGAGCCTATTGGCACATGAAAAAAACAAAGGATTGCCTGCAGCACGAAATACAGGTCTCGCTTATGCTGGAGGAGACTATATATATCATTGCGATAGTGACGATTGGTTGGATACAGATTGTATTGAGGAAATGCTTTCATCTGCTATGCATGAGAATGCGGATATTGTATATAGTGATTGGTATCTGAGTTTTCATAAGAATGAGCGTTATATGCGGCAGCCAGAGTGTACAGATCCCAAGCAAGCATTAAGTGCAATGTTAGACGGTTCTATGAAGTACAATGTGTGGAACAAGTTGATCAAGCGGGATCTGTATGTTAAGAATGCAATCTGTTTTCCAGAAGGAAGAGGAATGGGAGAAGATATGACAATGATTAAACTATTTGCTCATGCGCAACGTATAGCTTATCTATCTAAAGCTTACTATCACTACATGCAGACTAATCCCACTGCTTTTACAAAATTGTTTAAGGACAGCCATCTCAATGATATTTTTGGTAATGCCCAGGATACGATAGCTTATATCGAGAAAGTGTTTGGGAGCGAACTGTTCTCTAACGAGATTCGTTTTTTTCAGTTAAACGCAAAGCTTCCACTTTTATTCAGTGATGATCGTGCGATGTTTTTGGTCTGGCGCTCCTGGTTTACAGATGCTCATCCTTATATAGGGATGAATCTTTCTTTTTCTAAACGGACTAAATTTATTCAATATGCTGCTATTAAAAAGCAGGACTGGATCATCCGTCTGTACAACCTTATTTTGTTTCGTTTGATTTATGGAGTATTATATAGATAGGGAGATATGAAGCTAATCAAATACATATCGTTGGCAACGATTGTCAGTCTGTATTTCTTCTCTTTTGGTTTTACATTTTTACCAGAACAGATTAATACCAAACTGATTTTTGCTGTTCTAGGGGTCTGTTGGTGGGGAATCGAATCGGTTCAAAAGCGATCGCTAGACATAGAGCATAAATTGATTGGAGCGATTTGTTTTGCTATCGTTTTCTCTGCCATAGGTTTTTTCTCTATGGATTATAACAATTCTACAGATTCCTCTTATGCGACGTACATCATTAGTTTTTCTGTATGGATGTTTGCCGCCTATTTTGTGATTAATTGTTTGAAGCAGGGACATGATAAGGTAGATTTTAACCTGTTGGCGTATTAT
Organism: Sphingobacterium faecale; assembly: GCF_016746095.1. Classification (GTDB taxonomy): domain Bacteria; phylum Bacteroidota; class Bacteroidia; order Sphingobacteriales; family Sphingobacteriaceae; genus Sphingobacterium; species Sphingobacterium faecale. The sequence continues at coordinate 207,187 of NZ_JAERTY010000001.1, forward strand.
CTGATAGTGGTGTGTGTGATGCAATGTGTTTTTGCATTGATTATTGATACTGTTCCAATAGTAAAGTCGATGGTCGACCGATATATAGAACAAGATCAAGTTTTTTTAAACCGTATCGAAAGGTTGTATGGAATAGGTGCTTCATTGGACAATGCAGGGGTACGCTTTTCTATCGTGTTGCTTATGCTTGCTGCTGTATTGATTAATAACTGGAAAGTGCAGAAGAATACTGTTGTACTACTGCTATTGTTGACAGCCTTTATCATCATTTTTACGATCGGAAGTATCATCTCTAGGACTACCAGTGTGGGAGGGGGGCTTGCTATCATGTATTTGTTCTTGGGCACGGGCATATGGCGCTTTTTAATAAAAAGAAGCTTAGTGAAATTATACCTGTTATTCTTTCTGTGTCTTATAGTCCTCTTGTCTTTGGCAGCCTATTTCTATCAGACGAGTGATGTTTTTTACGATTATATGCGTTTCGCATTCGAAGGCTTTTTTAATTGGTCGGAAAAAGGAGAATGGAAAACTGCTTCTACGGATCGGCTGAATTCGGTGATGTGGATATGGCCTGAGCCGAATGATTATAAAACCTGGCTAATCGGAAAAGCGACTTTTGATAATTGGCATGCTGTAGGAACAGATATCGGATATTGTCGGTTTGTGTTTTATAACGGTTTATTGGGGCTAGTCACATTCTCTCTTTTTTTTGTTTACAATGCTTGGGCATGTAGCACGTTGTTACCAGGTTATACACTCTTTTTTGTCCTGTTACTGGTATTAAGCTTTGTCATTTGGTTAAAGGTAGCTACGGACTTGTTTTTGATTTATGCACTTTTTTACTGTCTGAATACTAGAGAAGGGAGGGGGGATGAAAATCATTTATAATATAGCTGGACTGTTTAATGCAGGCGGTATGGAGCGTGTTCTGACAAATAAAGCTAATTATTTGGCAGGGCTGGGATATGAAGTGATTATCCTGACTACTGATCAGAAGAACAGAAAGCCATATTTCGATTTAAAATCCTGCGTAAAGCACCTGGATCTGGGAATTAATTACGCGGAAATTCAGGATTTGGGATTGTTTTTTAAGGCAGTCGCTTATTGGAATAAACAACGATTGCATGAGCGGAGAATGAGGACACTGTTGAATGAGCTAGAAGCAGATGTGGTGATCTGTATGTTTGACCATGATGTGTCGTTTCTACATAAGATAGAGGATGGGAGTAAAAAAGTGTTGGAGATACATTTTTCCCGATTTAAAAGACTGCAATATGGGCGAAAAGGGTTGTGGCGCGTAGTAGATAGACAGAGGAGTGATCGAGATCTCAGGTTGGCGAAGAAATATGACCGCTTTGTGGTGTTGACAAAAGAAGATAAAGGGTATTGGGGGGATCTAAATAATATAGTAGTCATACCGAATGCAAACAGTTTTTTAACGGATACTACAGCGGAGCTGAGCAATAAAGTCGCTATTGCTGTAGGTCGCTACGACTACCAGAAAGGTTTTGATGATCTGATAAAAATATGGGCAATGGTACAGCCAGGCTTTCCCGATTGGCAATTGAAGATATACGGAGCAGGTGAAATGGAAACAGAGATGAGAAAGATGATAGAAGATTTGAACTTGGAGCAATATGTTTTTTTGTGTGAGCCTGTTAGAAATATAAAGGAAGCCTATCTAAGCAGTTCTGTTTATTTAATGACCTCGCGTTATGAGGGATTGCCAATGGCTTTGTTGGAGGCCCAATCTTGCGGACTTCCTCTGCTTTCTTATGCTTGTAAATGCGGCCCTCGTGATATTATAGAAGAAGGTCGTAATGGTTATTTGGTCAAGCAAGATGATATGGAGGAATTTGTGAGGAGATTGCGTGAAATGTTAAGTAGAGAAGGTCTGAGAAAGGCGATGGGGGAGCAGGGAAAGGACATGTCGCAGCACTTTTCGGAAGAAGTGGTTATGAAGCAGTGGATCAAATTATTTGAAGAGGTTTTAAATGAGAGCATGGATGTAACTGCTAAAAGATAAATTATTTATACATGAAATACTCCTGTTTGACGAAAGATAAATACTCATGCGTCAGTCAGTTGGCGGGTCGAAAACTAATTATACACTTATGAAAACAATAGTGATATCTGCAGTGAATATTGTTGAAGCAGGGACTCTTGTCATTTTGCGTGATTGTTTACATTATTTATCACAATTGGCTGTTGATGGGCATTATCGGGTGGTCGCTGTGGTTTATGATCAAAACTTAGCTAAGTATCCTCATGTGGAGTATATAGAAACGCAATGGCCTAAAAAACGTTGGATTAATCGATTGTGGTATGAATACGTTTCCATGAAAAAGGTAAGTAAGGAGATCGGTTCCGTATATCTTTGGTTTTCTTTACATGATGTGAGTCCCAATATAAAGGCAGAAAGACGTGCTGTTTATTGCCATAATCCGTTCCCATTTTATACGTGGAAGTGGAGGGAATTACTCTTTGCCCCCAAAATAGTACTGTTTGCTCTGTTTTCTAAATTTATTTATAGGAAAAACATTTATGATAATGACTTTATCGTTGTGCAGCAGCTCTGGATTAGAGAGGCCTTCAGGAAAATGTTTGAACTGGAAAGTGACAAAATTATTGTCTCATTACCTGCTAACCCGATGTTGAATTGTGATTTTGGTAAAGATACATCTAATGATGAATACCAGTTTATTTATGCAGCCTCTCCTAATAGTCATAAAAATTTTGAATGCTTATGCGAGGCAGCAAGTCTTTTAGAGCGGAATGGTGTATCTGGATTTAAAGTATTAATTACAGTAACTGGAAATGAGAACAGGTATGCACAATGGCTTTTTAAAAAGTGGGGAAATAAGGTAAATGCATTGAAATGGATTGGCTTTCAGAAGAGAGACGACTTATTTAGGCTCTATGGAGAGAGTAATTGTCTCGTGTTCCCATCTAAAGCGGAAACTTGGGGATTGCCGATTTCTGAGTTTGCGAACTATGAAAAACCTATGCTATTAGCCGATAAACCGTATGCCCGAGAAACAGCTGCAGGTAGTAAATATACTGCATTTTTTCATCCAGACAGGCCAGATTGGTTGGCGGAACATATGAAAAGATTGATAGAAGGAAAGAGGAGCAGTTTAGCACAGGTGGATCGCATAAACATAAAGCAACCTGTGGTGAATGAATGGAGAACATTGTTTGATCTACTTTTAAATAAACATCATGAAGATATTACAGGTCGGTAAATTTTATCCTATAAGAGGTGGTGTAGAGAAAGTAATGTATGATCTGATGCTGGGTCTTTCGGAGAATGGGATCCGTTGTGATATGCTCTGTGCATCGACGGAGGGGCATCCAGAGGGAAGAACACAGCTTAACGAATTTGCAGAATTGATTGTCGTTCGGACTAAAGTAAAACTGGCTGCCACCATGTTGGCTCCTGCAATGATCAGTGAGTTAAAGCGAATTGCTCGAGATTACGATATTGTACATGTACACCATCCTGATCCTATGGCGGCTCTCGCCTTGTTTTTATCGGGATACAAGGGAAAGGTTGTCATGCATTGGCACAGTGATATCCTAAAACAGCGGAAACTCATGAAACTCTATGCGCCTTTGCAGTCTTGGTTGATCAATAGAGCTGACCTGATCTTGGGGACTACTCCTGTCTACATAAAGGAGTCTCCATTTTTGAAGAATGTACAAAGTAAGTGTGATTATGTGCCGATAGGTGTAGTGCCTTTTGTCTTTCAAGACGAAAAAGCACAAGCGATAAGAGATCGCTATAAGGAGAAGAAAATTGTCTTTTCTCTTGGGCGCCTAGTGGAATATAAAGGTTACGAATACTTGATCAAGGCGATAGCTCTATCGGAAGATGATATTCAGCTTTTGATCGGTGGAACTGGTCCACTAATGGAACAATTAAAGAGTTTGAGCGAACAGTTAAGTATTGCAGATCGAGTGACGTTTCTAGGCTTTGTAGCCGATGAGGAGGTCCCCGCATATTACCAGTCCTGTGATTGTTTCTGTTTGAGCTCTATTTCAAAAAATGAAGCTTTTGCTATTGTCCAACTGGAAGCGATGTCATTTGGAAAACCTGTAGTGTCAACGGCTATCCCAGGATCCGGAGTAAGTTGGGTCAACCAACATTTGAAATCGGGATTGATTGTGCCTATAGCAGATGAAAAAGAGCTTAGTATAGCAATAACTAAATTGCTTTCTAATGATTTGTTGTATAAGCAGTTGTCTGATGGTGGGAAGAACCGTTATAACCAGTTTTTTCGTAGAGAAAGGATGGTGGAAAAAACAAATGAAATTTATCGCAAACTTTTATCGATAAACAATGTTTAATAAATAATGGCCAATTGATGGAACAGACAATAAAGAAAATCGTTTGTAAAAACGACCTTTTTTTTAAGGATGTGGAGGAGATACTGAAGGAAGGGAAGAGGGTGAAGATTACGGTGAGGGGAGACAGTATGAATCCTGTTCTGAAAGATGGGGATATTGTGGTTCTGGAAAAAGGGCATCTACCGAATGAAAAGAAAGGAGATATCGTATTCGCTAAGCATGAAGGGAAATATATTTTGCATCGTGTTATGTGGATGTCTGCCAATACGCTTTGCTTAGCAGGTGATGGAAATAAACTACAAGTAGAAAAAGTCCGTAAGGATCATGTACTGGCCGTAGTAAGTGGAGCATTTCGTGGTGAAGAATATTTGTCGCTGGATTTTTCAGGAAGTAGTGTACAGTGGTTTGGGCGTTGCCTGTCTGGTTTTTTTTGGTATATAGGCAATCGTATTAAGAAAAGGTATCTATGAAGTTGAAAAAAGATTTGGTTTTAAGGAAAATAGGCGAACAGTATGTCGTGGTGGATCCAGGACAGGATATGGTGGATATGTCTACGGTGTTTACATTAAACAGTACTTCTGCTTTGTTGTGGAAAGAATTGGATGGGAGTGAGGTGACTACAGCTCTGATAACAGATTTGTTGTGTGTAAACTATGATGTGCCACGGGAAACAGCTGAAAAAGATGCCATAGCAATTTTTGATGCTTTTTGTACGAATGGATTATTGGTAGATTGACATGGGCGGTTTGGAGCGAGTTTATACTGTTTTTTTTAGCCTGCTGCAATCTGGACTATGGTCTAAACCTATAGCATCGACAGATAAACTGCCGCTATCTCCGGCAGAATGGCAAAGCTTGTATGAGCTGTCGAAAGCACAGACAGTAGAGGGGCTGGTATTTGATGCGATAGAGCAATTGGATGTAAGGCTATTGCCACCTACGGATCTATGGATGAAATGGCTGGTTCGGGTGACGAAGATTGAACAGCATAATAGGATTATGAATCAGGGTCTAGGCGAACAGATCGTAATATTTGAGCGTTTGGGAGTCGAACCGGTATTGTTGAAAGGACAGGGTGTCGCTGTACATTATAATGCTCCTCTTCGAAGGACCTGTGGTGATATAGATTGGTACTTTTCTACAAAAGAACAATATGAGAAGGCTAATGACTGGGTAATACAACAAGGGGGGGACATAAAATACGTGCCGGGAAGAAGTATGTGTTATCATTATAAGGGCTTGGAAATAGATCATCACAGTAATCTGATAGATCTATATAATCCTTTTGTTAAGCCTTTTTTGCAGAAATTGATTGCAGTAGAACGAGCAAAAGATGAATCTATTGATATCATGGGGCATATATGTCGAACATTATCACCTCTTTTGAATATTATACAGGTGGTGAGCCATGTTTTGAAACACCTTTTGTCATTTGGTTTAGGATTAAGACAGTTGTGTGATGTGGCTCGACTGTATTATGTCCATCGTAAGGAAATCGAGGGTACGTATCTGCGCGATATCTACAGGCAATTGGGCATAGAGCGATGGGTAGTCTTGATGCATGATTTGTTGGTTCGCTATTTGGGATTGGAACGGCATTTTTTACCGTATCCAATAAATGGTAATGAGAAAGCGGATTGGATGATGGAGGATATTTTACGTGCGGGAAATTTCGGCTTTTTTGATAAACAATACTCCGATGAAGTGCGAACAGGAGAGCGTAAGAATGCGTTCTTACGGGTAAGCAGAAATCTGTGGAAATATGGGCGTTATGTACCCATAGAGTCTTTCTTTTTTCCATTGGTACAGGTTTATACACGTGTTTTAAGTAGATAGTATGCAACGCAACTTGATGACACATATGGGGTGGATGTGGATGCTGACCGAGGGGTTTCGCTACAGAATTTTGCTTTATGTGCTGTTGGAAATTGTGGGTATAGGAATGGGATTGGTCTTTGTCTTATGGACGAAAAAGGTGGTCGATCAAACTGTGGCAGGTGGTACAGATTTTTTTTCTGGCGATCTGTGGATTATGATAGCTTCATTGCTGGGATCTGTGCTTGCCCGTATGGCAGCAGGATGGTTTAATGAACGCACAAAAGTAGAAATGTTACTGTCGACACAGAAACAGCTTCTGCAAAAGCAGCTGCGCGCTACTTGGCAGTTTTTGAATAGGTGGTCGTCGGGCGATCTACAGGTCCGTATACAGGATGATGCTAGAGAGGTGGTGCAAATGGCTGGACAGAGTATATGGTCTACAGGGATAACTCTATTGAGTCTGTTGTCTTTTTTAATGCTGTTAGCCTGGTTTGATAGTGTGTTGGCGTTGTTAATGTTGGCGATATCGTTGTTGTTTGGATTTGCTAAAGTTTATTTCAAAAGAACTAAACGCTTGAATGAACAGTTGAAAATGGCGAGGAGTGATTTTGGTCATGTCGCCCAAGAAAGCTTACAGTCTAAACTCCTGATAAGGGCTTTGTCTATCTATCCTGTTCGTTGGAAAAGAATTGAGGACAGTTTGCAAAATATTGCTGATGTACAGTATTCCTTGATCAGTTTTACGACTTTCTCGCATGGTATGATCCGGCTATTGGCATCCATAGGTTTCTTGGTCGCATTCTCTTGGGGGCTGTATCGCTTGCACTTGGGGCTTATCACATTTGGTTCATTGATGGCCTTTTTGCAATTAGTAGGACGTATACAGACTCCGGTCTTATCATTGATGGCCTTTGCTCCGCTGGCCGTACGTACTAGGGTTGCAACGGATCGTCTCATGGATATGGTGGATACAGAGGTCGAACCCGAAATGGAAAACAAAGTGTTGAATGATTTGAGAGCGATATATATAGATAAGCTATGTTTCAGCTACCAAGATCGTCCTATTATTGACAACCTGAGTGTGACTGTTTATAGCGGAGAGTCTGTGGCTATAATGGGGGCGAGCGGTCAAGGTAAGACGACTTTTGTACGGTTGATACTGGGAATGTTAAGCCCGACTTCGGGACAGATTGTACTGGAAAGTAAAAAGGAATCGGCTGTTCTGACAGCAGCACATAGGATCAATATGGCGTATGTGCCACAGGGAGGAAAGCTGTTTCGGGGGACGGTTAGAGATAATCTGGAGGTGATGGAAATGGGGATAACGGAGTCTGAGATTGAAAGAGCTCTGTTTTTAGCCTGTGCCGAATTTGTATATAACCTGCCTGATGGTCTGGATACGGAGATAGGCGAAGAGGGGTATGGACTGTCTGAAGGACAGGCACAACGTATAGCTATTGCGCGAGCGATGGTAAGAAGCAGTCCAGTATGGCTTCTTGATGAGCTGACATCTGCATTGGATGAGCAAACAGCTAAGACCGTAATAACACGGCTTTTGGAGGAAGGACATGATAAATTAATCTTGTTGGTGACACATGATCTGGAGTTGGCAAAGCGTTGTGACAAAATTATTTACATATGATAACAAATAGTAAATAGGATAAAGTATGAAAAAGGAAGACAAGAGTAATAGGGCTATATATACTATAGTCATCGCAGGACTCGGGATACGGATCAGTATGCCCAGGGACTACGATGTCTCTGCATGTCTACCGAGTTTTTCAACATTTATCGGACCTGAGCCTGATGAAAGGGATATCGTGATGGAGGTGGAGTTGCGGGAGGGGAATAGGCCTGTTGTAACTGGAAGAAGTCGGGTATTGACGGATGTCTCCTACGCTTGGGAAAACCGTTTTTTATTTACAGAGGTGGAGACAGGATATAAGGTGGCAGTTCAAGCAAATGATCAGAATGGCGTATGGGAGATGTGGACGAATATAGAGTTTTCAAAATTGACTATTTATGTTGTCAAAGATGAGTTGTATACAGCTAATATACTGAGCTGGTTCTTGATGATGGCTTTTGGGCAGACCATTTTAAAAAGAAACCGGGTAATGATTCACGCTTCAGTAGTTGAAAGAGATGGAATGGCTTATGCTTTTTTGGGGAAAAGTGGTACTGGAAAGAGCACACATAGTGAACTTTGGTTGCGTCATCTCGATAATGTAACCTTGCTGAATGATGATAATCCGATACTGTCTATAGAAGAGGGACAATTGTACGTGTATGGTACACCATGGAGCGGAAAGACAGCTTGCTATGTCAATAAAAGAGTACCGTTAAAGGCGATCGTGCGCCTACGAAAGGCCCAAGAAAACAGCATGAGGTGGATGAATAATGTGGATGCTTTAACAGCTTTTATACCGAGTTGTACGGCGATGCGCTGGAATATGGAACTGTTTAATAGTATGATCGGAACTGCCGAACAGGTTATTAAGATGTTGGATATTGGCGAGTTTTCTTGTCTGCCCAACGCTGAAGCAGCTGTTGTGTGTCATAAAAAAATTGTTGAACACTCAGATAGAAACGAGTTTACTAACCTACAAAATAATTAATACCGCTATGAGAACTAAATGTATAAACAAAATTGTTTTAGGATGGATTGTCCTAAGTGTGTTACTGCTAAATGGGTGCGTGGTAGGTAAGAAGGTAGTCTATGTCAAAGATATGGGAATTAATGGGCATCATAGGATCTTGGATGAAGAGCCTATGAAACTGCAGAAGGGGGATCGGTTACGGATAACGGTTTCTTCAAAGAACCCAGAGTTGGCTGCACCGTTTAATGGTGGCGTCGGAGCATTTAGAATAGATGGTAGTGGAAATGTGGAGGCTGTGAATGAGCAAACGAAAAATGCTCAGAGTTACTTGATTAATAGCGAAGGAATGATCGATTTTCCTGTTTTGGGAAAAATGATGGTAGCGGGTATGCCGCTGGAGAAAGTAACAGAAAAAATTACAACGCAATTAAAAACGGGAGGTATGATCGCTGATGCACTAGTAAAAGTAGAACTGTTGAATTTTAAGGTAAGTGTAACGGGGGCTGTATTACGAGAGAATGTCTTGCATGCAGAGAATGCCGAAATGACCTTAATGGAGGCGCTGGCACTTTCTGGTGGTCTTAAGCCTAATGCTGCTCCTGATCAGATAAAGGTCATCCGGGAAGAAGATGGGATACGCCGGATAATTGTGCATGATATAGAATCCAAGAGCTTTTTTGATTCGCCAGCTTATCATTTGAGGCAGAATGATATTGTATATGTCACGCCGAGATCTGCTGAAGATACACCGCGTGAGAATCGGAGTTGGCGGTTTTGGAGCACAGCAATGGGGCTGATATCAATCGCTTTAGCGGCATTAACACTGGCAAAGTAAATATAACAGGAATATGGGGAAACATAAAGATGCAGCAGTAGGAGTCTTGGAGAACCGAGAGCAATCGCTGAATGTACTGGATATATTAAAGTACCTAGGTTCGTATTGGCCTTGGTTTATCCTGTCTATCGTATTGTTCGGAGGTTATTATTTCTATGATTATAGTAAAACACCATTTATGTATGGACGTTCGCAGACGGTATTGATCAAAACTCCTGCCAATACGCCCGCTACGGCACGGTTTACACGGGCCAATGCTGGGTATAATAGCGTGAGTGTCGCTAGCGAAACGCTACAGTTACGTTCGAAAGAGCTGATGCGTCAGACCGTTGGACGTCTCGGCGCAGATATAAGTTACTCCCGTAAAATAGGCTTACGGACGTATGAGCTTTATGATAAGTCTCCTGTAAAAGTACAGGTCGTAAAGGGTAAGCCGGAAAGTACCTGGAGTCTTTTGGTCACACCACTGAACAAAGATAGTATAGAATTGGACGGATGGCAGGGAAAGAGTACGCAGGGAACTATTCGGGTAGCTATAGGACAATCTCTTAAGACGCCGCTAGGTGAAATAAAACTCGATTCGACAGTTTATTATTCAGAGAATATATATGGGAAGCCTATTCATATCCAAAAGTTTGCTCGGGAACAGATGGTCAGTTTTTTTCTGAGTAATCTGAAGATAAGGCAAATGGAAGATGATGCTTTTCTTTTGCATATGTCGTTGGAGGATTTGTCGGGGCAGCGTGCCAGTGATATATTGACCGATCTGATTACTGTTTATAACAGTACGGCTCTGCAGGACCTGAATCAGACCGCTGTAAATACAGCAAACTTTATTAAAAACCGTTTGCAGATCATTGAGGAAGAATTAAATGAAGTGGAGACTGATATCGAGCGGTTGAAGGTGAATAATCAGGGAGTAGATGTAGGGGCAGCAGGTCAGATGTATCTCAATGAAGCCAGACAGTTTCAAACCGAGCGAACCAAAATTGAAACGGATAAGAGACTGGTAGAAATGATGCGGGAATATCTTACCCGAGGAAATAAATCGAATGAGCTGATTCCGAATAATACGGGCTTGGTAGATGCTAATGTTGAAGGACAGATTGTAGAGTATAATAAAGCATTGTTACGGCGCAATCGTCTGGAAGAAGGTAGCAGTACAGCAAATCCTGTAGTACAGGAGCTGGATCAAGGGTTGAATGCAATGCATAGTAATATATTGCGAGCAATTGACAATACACTATCAGGACTACAGGTAAAGATCAATAATACACGAAGAGAAGAAACTCAGGTCAAGGGGCAGGTGCTGCAGATTCCAGGGCAGCAACGGTTGATGTTGGAGGTGGAAAGGAAGCAGAAAGTGAAAGAAGATCTCTACTTATTTTTGTTGAATAAAAGAGAAGAGAATGCCCTGAATCAAGCCATGACAGAGGATAATATACGGGTGGTAGACCCTGCCTATGGAGCAGACGGTGCAATCTATCCTAAACGTCTGAAGAAAGTAGGGCTGGGGGTGATGATAGGTACGGTTTTGCCTACAGTTTTTTTGTTACTCATGCTCATCTTGGATACAGGAGTTCGCACGCGACAGGATATAGAAAAAGTTGTTACGGCTCCGTTTTTAGGTGAGTTGCCCTTAGAGAAAAAAAATGATGAAAAGGGAATTGCTGTGTCTAAAGCGGGACGGGATCCACTGACTGAAGCATTTCGTATTCTAAGGACCAATATTAACTTTATGGCCCGAGATGGAGCTCCTCCACAAGTTATTACCTTTGGGTCGTTTACTATTGGTGCAGGAAAGACTTTTAATGTGATGAATTTATCGGCTACGATTTCTTACTTAAAAAAGCGTGTCATTATGTTAGATTTGGATTTAAGAAAAGGTACACTCACCAAGAGACTAGGTATTAGGCAAAAAAAGGGAGTTACACATTATCTTTCTGATAATGCTCTAGGAGTTGACGAAATTATATGTGAAAGTCCGCTTTCTGAAGGGGTAGATTGCATACCTATTGGAGTTTTGGCGCCTAATCCCGTGGAGTTATTGCTCAGTCAGCGATTGGATGAATTGATTCGCGAGTTGAAAAAACGCTATGACTATATTATCGTGGACGGTGTGCCTGTGGGAATTGTTGCGGATGCAGCTATTATCAGTCGTATTTCTGATTTAACCATATTCGTAATACGGGCAGGCAAAATGGATCGTAGGCAATTGCCGGAGTTGGAAGCACTATATCAATCTAACAAGCTATCTAGATTGGGTATAGTACTTAATGGGGTAAAATTAGGGAGCGGAGGTTACGGTCGATATGGCTATGGCGGATATGGCTATAGTTATGGATATAGCTATGGGACTGAGAAAAGGACTTTGTGGAAGAAAGTATTTGGATAATTTTTTAATTATAAAAACCATTATGATTTTATTTTGTTGTTTTAATGAGAAAGTTAGTGATGCCTTGTAGATTATCTATAGGGAATTTGTAACCATTTGCTAAGTGTTTTGGGGACCTGAACATCGTTGTTGCGGCTGTTTTTGGTAGATACTTGGCAAACTTTGCTTTATCTTGAAAAATGAATATTCTATCTACCAGACTTGTTTTATTACTTTTTTTAAGCTTTTTGTTTTTTCCTTGTGGGAGTGCCAAGGGCATCGACTACGTGATTCATGCTGGTTCTGTCGAAAGCAAAAAAAATAATCCCAGGAATGGCTCTGTAATACAAGAGGTCATTATAACCAGTCAAAATGCATTTGACTTTCTTTTGGATGTTGACAGGAATAAAGAATTACTACGCGCTGCAGAATACCGTACTACTTTAGCGCAATCATTGATTAACTATGGTAAGATTAAGGAACTAGTGATGATGGATAGCTATCTCTTTAAAGAGATGGGGATCGATAAATATCTATCAGAAGTGTTAGAAGAATCTACAAAATTGGCTCTGACCTTACCGGATAGTAATCAGCAACGTTTTTATTCCTGTTTAATAGATGCGTCTAATGCTGGATTAAAGATTCCTTTAGACGATCAGAGGTTATTATATACCCGTGCTTATAAACATTATGCATCAATAGATGAAAGTGCTAAAGAATTTAAGATGGCAAAATCTATAGGGCAAGCCAGTCAGGCTCTGTCTCTTTTTTTATCCCAACATGTGGCTCAGGCGAGAGAAGTTTTTTTAAAGGCGATTTCAGATATTGATGAAAGGAATATAGAGGAAGCTGATTACTACTTAGTGTTTAGGTATATTAATTTTCTGGCGCAAACAAAGGCTAATGACGATATAGAAAAATGGTTGAAATACGCATTGTCCTTAGCAAGAGAAGAGGGTAATATTTTTTATCAGGCATTATCCTATTATCATTTCGTTCTGTTAAAAGTACAGCAGGGGCTTCCAGACACGTCTGCTAAATACCTACGGGAGTATCAGCTTTGTAAAGTAGCGTTGAGTGCTAAAGAATTGGTTAGGATTTCATTTGTTGAGAGTGGATATTACGATTTTTCCAGTATCTCATTGGTTAAGAAGGACAAGGGCATCGCCACATTTTTTGGGTTAGTGCTTTTGATAGTTGCGGGTACTATTGGGGCATCGGCGTATGTTTATAATGCTAGTAAGAAGGAAAAATTATCGATTGTAAAAAGAATCACGCTGGATGATCCGATAGCACTTCCAGATGATTCACAAAAGGTTGTTGACTTGTCTCCTAACAATATTGTAGGTAATGAAATGAATTGGAAGCGAGATGCAGCAGGTGTGGAATATATAAGTAACCTGAAAAAAATGGCCGAGAATAATGACCCGTTGTTCATGCAGAAGTTTAAGCAGTTCTTTAGAGATTTTGCAGAGTACGTGGGAAAGGAAGCAGAAACACCATTGAACTTGGCAGAGTTGGAAGTATGTGCATATACTAAATTAGGATACACCACAAAAGAAGTGGCTTACTACAGAGGAGACTCTATACGATCGGTGGAAAATAGGAAATATAGAATCAGACGTAAATTGAATCTGCCGAGAGATGTAGATTTTACCAATTGGGTGCTGACAGCATAATGAGTTAAAAATTATTTATGGTAAGTAAATCTATTTGTAAATAAAAAGCGAATCATTTTGTGATTCGCTTTTTTGTACCCAGCGCCGGAGTCGAACCGGCACATCCGAAGATATTGGTGTTTGAGACCAACGCGTCTACCAATTCCGCCAGCTGGGCATGCTGTTGTTTCATTGTTGACGATGCAAATATAGGTGTATTCCTTAAATTAGCAAAGAAAAAACACGTATTTTTCCAAACTATCTGATTATTAATTAGAAAGTTTTTATGATGGTATCTGAGGGTTTGTATTAATACAGGAAAGATGAAAACGGGATCGATAAATAGCAAAGAAGGCCGGTACGATCGACCAGCCTTCTTTGTTATAGAAAATTCTATCGGGCATTAATGTGCACTCAACTGTTTTTTCTTTTCTTCATCAAAACCAGCTTCTAGTTCAGCTAGTTTCTTTTTCCCGTAAGCTAATCTTGTGATCACAACAAAGAGCACCGGAACGATAAAGATCGCGAGGAATGTAGCTGCGGTCATCCCTCCGAATACGGTCCAGCCAATAGTCTGACGGGATACAGCACCAGCTCCAGTCGAAAGCATCAAGGGGATGATACCTAAGATAAAGGCCAGTGAAGTCATGATGATGGGACGTAGTCGAAGCTTTACTGCATCTAATGTGGCTTCAATCAGATTCATGCCGATATCTACACGTTCTTTGGCGAACTCTACAATCAAAATAGCGTTCTTAGCTGCAAGACCAATAATGGTCACCAATCCAATCTGCGCAAAGATATTGTTGTCAAGCTGTGGAATAAACATCAAGGTTAATATAGCCCCAAATACACCTAAAGGCACAGAAAGAAGGATCGAAAATGGTACGGACCAGCTTTCGTACAGCGATGCGAGAAGTAGGAATACAAATAAGATACATAAGGCAAAAATCTGTATAGTCTTAGAACCGGATTGTTTCTCCTGTAGTGTTAACCCCGAAAATTGATAATCATATCCTGCAGGTAATGTCTGGGCAGCGACTTCTTCAAGCGCTTTGATTACATCACCGGAACTGTAACCTGGAGCTGCTCCTCCCGAAATATCAATAGCTCTAAAGATATTGTAGTGATTGATGAGTGATGGCATCGTAACGAGCTCATAGCTTACCAATGCACCCATCGGCACAGGCTGTCCTTTTACGTTGTTGACATATAGTTTGTTAATGTCCTCGATCCCCATACGGTAATCGACATCGGCTTGGGTAACCACGCGGAAATTACGGCCGTATTTGGTGAAATCATTTACATAACTGCTACCGAGATATGCAGAGATAGTCGAATAAATGCTGGCAATTGGTACCCCCATCCGTTTGGCTTGCTCTCTGTTTACTTCTAACTTATAGTTTGGCGAGTTCGAGTTAAATAGGGTATAGGCCATTCCAATTTCAGGACGCTGATTTGCAGCCATTAAGAACTTACCTACCGTAGCCTCGAATTGTTTAATATCTACCGTCTGTAAATCCTGTATCTGTAGAGAGAAACCTCCAGAGGCTCCTAGGCCGGGAATTGCCGGAGGAGTTACAGCCAAAACCCGAGCTTTTGTGTATTGTGCATACTTCTTCATAATCGCACCAGTTATTTCATTAACTGTGCGCTTGCGGTCTTTCCAAGGTTTGAGCGATACGAATAAGGTCGCTCCGTTGGGTTTGAATGCCCGGTTCAAAATATTAATACCAGATATCGAGGTAACGTATTTGATCTCGGGAAACTCGGTTAAGAACTCTTTTTCCAACTCCTCTAATATAGCATCTGTTCGGGCAGATGACGAACCTTCGGGTAGAGTAATACCAGCAAAGAACATCCCTCCGTCTTCTGACGGGATGAAACCAGTTGGCTTGACCGTAAACATCCAACCTGTACCAATGAAAATACAAAGTAGTACGATTAATACTAGAGGTGTTGCTTTGATCGCTTTTTTTACCCCCTTGGAATAGGAGTAGGTGACCTTTTCAAACCATACGTTGAATTTATAGAAAAACTTATTCAAGCCTCTCGAGTTTTTAGTTACTGCCGTAGGCTTTAGCATAATGGAGCAAAGAGCTGGAGTCAATGTCAAGGCGATGAAAGCTGATAGCATTACGGATACTGCAATGGTAATCGCGAATTGTTGATACAATTTACCAACCATACCAGGAATAAAACCAACAGGTACAAACACGGCTGCCAAAATCAAAGCAATAGCGATTACTGGAGCAGTAATATCTTTCATGGCACGCATTGTCGCTTCTTTTGCACTCATTTTATAATGATCGATATAATGCTGCACGGCCTCAACTACAACAATCGCATCATCTACAACTATACCTATGGCTAATACAAAGGCTAGCATCGTAAGGTTGTTAATAGAAAAGCCAAACATTAAGAAGAAAATGAATGTACCTACGATAGAGACTGGAATAGCAAGTACCGGAATCAAGGTTGCTCTCCAGCTCTGAAGGAAGAAGAATACAACTACCGTTACGAGTAACAGCGCTTCTAAAAGTGTATGGATTACCGACTCGATAGAAGCATTAACTACCGATACAGTCTCGTAACCAACTACATAGTCTACGTCTTCCGGAAAGGACTGTTTTAGTTTCTCTAACGAAGCAAATATACCTTCAGCTGTTTCTACGGCGTTTCCTCCTGGGGTTTGACTGATCATCATACCGGTAGAGACCATGCCGTTGACTTTGGTTGACGTCCCATAGTTAAACTGTCCTAATTCTACACGGGCAACATCTTTTAATAGTACGATAGAGCCATCCTGATTGGTTTTGACAACGATGTTTTCGAAATCTTCAACATCAGACAGATCTGAATCTGTAATTACCGGGTATTCAAATACAGTAGAGGACTGTTGGGGCTTTCCTCCCACACTTCCTCCTGGTATGCGGATATTTTGCTCTGCTATGGCCGCTGACACATCTGATGGTGTCATTTTGATGTTGGCTAGTTTATTAGCATCTAGCCAAACACGCATAGAGAAAGGTTGACCAAAGGCGGTGACATCCCCCACGCCTTTGACACGCATGATAGCATCTTTAATATATAGATTGGCATAGTTAGACAAGAATTTGTCATCTCTGGTTCCTTTCGGAGAAACTAAAGATACCAACATCAAAATATCCGTATTGGCTTTACGTGTGGTAACGCCCAGACGACGGACAGCTTCCGGTAAGGCCGGCTCTGCAATTCCTACACGATTCTGTACATCTAATGTCGCAATATCAATGTCGGTCCCAACTTCAAATGTGACGGTAATTTGGGCTTGGCCATTAGATGTACTATTGGACGACATATAAATCATTCCCGGAGTACCGTTAATTTGACTCTCAATTGGGGTGGTAACCGTTTGTTCGACGGTTTGTGCATCTGCTCCTGTATAGTTGGCAGTTACGGTAACTGTGGGTGGAGCGATGGAGGGATATTGACTGATCGGCAACGTGGATACGGCAATAACACCAATAATGGTGATCAAGATGGAAATAACCATCGCCGTAACTGGCCTTTTAATAAATACTTCTGATATCATTATTATTTATTTAGCGTCTGGCAATTATTTTTGTTTATTTTCTGCATTGTTTTCGGCAACTTTCGCTCCAGGTCTTAGTGATGCTGCTCCATCGACTACAATCTTTTGACCGGCCTCGAGACCAGAGCTAACGACAACCTTATCTGCCAATTTGTGCCCTAAAACGATTTGCTTAAGTTCGACTTTGCTACTATCATTAATAGTATAGACATTGAATGTACCCAGTTGTTCAAATACAGCTTTGTAAGGGATCACTAATTCCTCCTCGCTAGATGTACTTTCTACGTTTAGCGTGGTATTCATACCTGCTCTAAGTGCATTGGCTCCGTTAGCGAAAGAAGCTCTCACCTTTAAAGTTCCTGTCTGGCTGTCTACAGCACGGTCAATAGTAACTATTCTTCCGCTTTCCTCATAGCGGCTACCATCCGGCATCGAGGTGTAGATTTGAGTCGAAGAACTCCCTGCTTGTAGTTTGGTGAATTCAGGAATATCTTTCTCATTGATTTGAAATTCAACAGCTATTGGATTTGTAGATGATACTGTATTTAAAAGTGTTGTTCCTGCATTTACCAGTGCACCGGTACGTACTTGTGATATACCTATATTGCCAGAAAAAGGTGCTAAAATAACTGAACGCTGTAGATTTGTACGGGCTGTTGTCAAAGCTGCTTCTGCCGCTTGAACTTGCGCACGTTGGTTATTAACGTCTGTTGTTGCGTAATCTAGTGTTTGTTTGGCAATCGCATCTTTCTCTGCTAAGGTTTGATAACGTTGTAAATCTTTCTGTACGCGGTCTAGATTAGCCTTTGCTATTTCTAAATTAGCTTTTGCTTGATCTACTGCGGCCTGGTATCGAACACGGTCTATTTCATAAAGACGCTGTCCTTTACTGACAAATGCACCATCCGCAACAAAGATATTCGTAATATATCCAGTAACCTCCGCTCTAATTTCTGTTTCCTGTAAAGGAACGACACTTGCTGGATAACTCTTTAAACCCGATACAATCTCTTTACCTACTATAGCTGTCGAAACTGGCATCGCCATTTCAGCTTGTTGTCCTGGGGCACCGCCCTTTGGTTTATTATCTTTTGACCCACCGCAGGATTGTCCGAGTAATCCAGAACCGATAAGTAAGGCTGAAAGTAATTGAATTCTATTCATGACGTTATTTTTTTTCTATGATTAAGGTTGTTTATTAATTAATTTCTACTGTACCTAATGCTTTTTGTATATCTAGCTTACTCGATAATACGGCATATAGTGAGTTTAAGTAGTTTAGTTGGGAGGTCTTTAAGTCTGTCTCTGCAGTCATCAACTCCAGATAGGTCTTTACTCCAGCATCGTATTGTAATTTAATTGTGTTATAGACTTCTTCTGAAAGTTCCATATTGTCTTTGGAATTACGCCATTCGTTCATATTGGCTCGATATCCAGCCATGGCGGCCGAGTATTCCGTACTGATCTGATTCTCCAGGTTCTGAACGTCTAATGCAATACGTTCCTCTTGAAGTTCTGATTTTTTAATTTCTTGGATTCTCTTGGTACCAGTGAATATGGGCAGAGATAATGTCAATCCAACATTTGACCCTGGAAAGTTGTCACTGTATAGATCCGAGAATTTATTGTTTCTATAGTTTAACGCATAGTTGGCATAAGCACTTACTTTCGGTAGATAGTTCCACTTTTGATACTGCGTATTTAAACGTTGGATGTCTTTGATGTTTTCCAATTGTTTGAATTCGACCCGATTGGCTATTTGAAGCAGTTCTGTTGTGTCCAAAAGAATATTGCTTTCCATACTCTGATTAACAAATGATAGAGAAAGCGGCTGGTGGGTAGGAATCGCCAATAACATTTTTAGGTAATCGTATTTGTATTTCCGGTTTTCAGAAGCAGATTTTAAATCAGCCTTTGCATTATTCAACGATATCTGCGCGCGTTTGAAATCGGTTTTATCTACCAGACCTACCTCATATCGAGCATTAGCCTCTGTATGTTGACGTTCGAGTCTGGTAATGTTTTCATTGATTATTTTTATTTGCTCTTCACTGGTCAGAATATCATAGTAAGCTTTACTGACATCAACCACAGTATTGATTTTTGTAGATTCTTCATTAAGGTTGTTTTGCTGGCGTACATATTTAGCGGCCTTCGAAGCTTGAAATAATTGTGGACTGATCAATGCTTGGTCTGCCTGGAAAGTTAGTGCACTCGTGTTGCGTTGGCCTAAGGCTACGTTGTTACCATTAAAATTAGTCGTTGGTAGCTGCATGGAGTGGCTGAGGCTCCCATTAGCATTGATCTGTGGGAACCAGCCTGACAGAGCCGAGGCAATTTCACGTTCACCGATCTCTTTGTCTATCAATGCTTGTTTGATTTCAATCTTATTGCTTAAAGCGTAACTGATCAAATCATCTAATGTTGCATTGTTTCCGAGTTCTGCTTGCTGTGCAACGGACATACTGCAGCCAGCAATTGCTAGAAAGGCAACAGAAAATATCTTCCTAAAATTATAATTCATCTTCATATACGTTTATATCTATTTTGTCGGTGATTAAACTACCTGTCTTGATTGTTTTTGAGAGATCTCTCCTAGTCGATGCATTGGAATCGAATAACGAAAGGAAGCGCAAGGCTAGGATGTTTTGCATTATTGTTTCACTCCGTTCCAAATAATTTCTACGAGTTCTTCTAAATGTCTTCTGTCTAAGGGGACCTTGCCGTAAAGTACGGATTTCGAAAAGGTAACCGCAGATCCTATGAAGGCAGAAGCCATGACATGAACATCTATTTTTCTTAATGAATTTGTTTCCATACCTTTCAACAAAAAGTTGATCACATTGTTTTCATCACAACCTCCCACTTTCTGTTTATCGTGCGCGAGTTCATTAAATGGAGAGTTGTGAAATTGTTCTAAAAAACTGAATATATCGGTGTTGTCGACCTGAAATTTACAAAAGCGTTCTAATACCATAGCGAACTGCTTCTGATAGGGTAGTTCAGGATCAATAGCATCGAATATATAGGAGTTGATTTTCTTTTTACAATAGGTAAAAAGCTCTAATATCAAATTTTCCTTGGATGGAAAGTAATGATAAATAGTGCCAATAGCTACATCTGAACTCTTGGCGATCATACTCATCGGTGTTCCGTGGAACCCATTTTCTTTGATGAGTGCCAGTGTATGCTTGAAGATACACTCTATTTTATCTGTAAATTGAACGTTCATTCGGTTGCAAATTTAATGATTGAGAACCAATAAAAATGTCAAAATTCTGTTATAAAAGGTGATTTTCCTAAGAGTGGAATGTGGAGTAGAGAAAGCGTTTAACCCGCATCTGTGTTAAGAAATTGTTAATTCTTAAGAAAAGGCTTGACAGGTGTATGTTCTACACTTATCTTTGTGGTATCATAATTTAGGTTTATAATTGGTTAGTAAAGGTTTTCATTCTCCCCGTTTGAAAACCTTTTTTTTATGCCTAGTTGCAGTTTTTTAAAGCTTCCTTTACTTCTTGATGCGAGTAGATAGAATCACTTTGTGTAAAGTTGGTAGTAATATAGGTTAGGATATAAGCTATATCTAATTCGCTTAGTTGTGGGTTAGCAGGCATTTTTTCGTTAAATACCTGTCCATGTATGATAATTTCTCCCTGCATACCGTTTTTTACCATGCAGCTCAATTTTGCTCTGTTGTCTTTGAAAAAAGCAGCGTCAGTCAATGGGGGATAGAGTTTGCCTAATCCTTCTCCCTTTGCTCCATGGCAATTTTGGCAATTTGTAGTATAAAGCTTTTGACCATTTACGGCATATTGAGCCGTCTCTATATTGAGATTGGAATGACATGAAGCCAAATAAGCTAAGCTAAATATGGTTATGCCCAGTATAATGAAAATGTGGAATAGACGCATATTACTTGTACTCTTGTAAGAGAATATCTATGTCCGCTAACAATTTTTCTACTTCTTCACTGTTGGTGCCGTCGTAAGCTCCCCTGATTCTTTTGTCATGATCTATCAACACTAAATAACCAGAGTGATCATAGCCTCCTGGGACAGAAGCATCTTCTTTGGTGTATACGAGATACTTGTCCGAAAGGCCGTAGATTGCAGCCTTGGTTCCGGTTACAAATTGCCACTGCTCATTGTCTACGCCCAATTTGCTGGCATAGGATTTTAAGACGTGTGGTTGATCATATTTAAAATCTATGCTATGAGATAGGAAAGCTATCCGGTTATCGTTTTTATACTTCTCGTACGCTTTTAAGAGGTTACGTTGCATGGTTGGACAAATACTCGGACAATGCGTGAAAAAGAAATTGGCAACGTATATTTTATTATCGAAAAACTTATCTGATAGCATGACACTATCCTGATTAAGAAATTCAAACTTAGGAATAGTAGGATAAATGGTATCAGCTACCATTTTTCCCTCTATTTCTTTTTGGACCACTTCCCGTTCTCCGATAATAGGGAGTTTTTTTGCCGTAGGTTGGCACGCTACAAAAGTTAAAGCACATGCAGCGGTACAAAAAAAAGTTCTAATCATGGTATTAGTTATAGTTTACCTAGTTTTTTGTTGCTCTCTAAAGAGACGTCTTCAAACTGTTTTCTCATTGCTTTTATTTTTTCGATTTCTCCTTCTTGATAAGATACTGTAGTACTATCGGGGTTGTACTCTTTCATCCAAGTCATCATATTGTCTGTCGCAGCTTCGAGGTTGCTTTTCAATGTGATGAGATCGATTCTTACGGCAGCTGTATCTGCTTGGGGATCTTTTGTAAGAACCTGGCCTAGATTTTCTAATATAGAATCAATTTTTACCGTAGTCTTGTCAAAATGGGCAATCTGAGGCATGATTTCATCATGGATAGCTATAGCCTCTTCAGCTAGCTGTTGATGTTTAACGGCTTCTTTGGTTGCGGAAGACTGGCACGAGCCCAGTAGAATCGCACTCGCTGATAGTAGATAAATTTTTTTTTTCATGTGTACAAAATTTAGTGTTTTTAAGTGTAGTCTAATTATGTCCTACCCCCTTATAAATTTCTTCTAATGTAGTTGATTTATTCTCCCTCTTGATAAGGAAATCCAAATTTCTAATATAAATTTCATTGTGACAGATAGCGCATTTTACGCCATTTTTGTCGAATACACAAGTGGTGAAAGTTTTTATAATTTTTCCTTTCTCCTGGATTTCGTCAAAAGCCTCTCTTACATCATTATCCTGTAAATAGAGTGAATACTGTAAATCGGTTCTTCCGGGTTTTAGATATTCAATACGAGCAGATTTGAGCCATGCGACAGTTCGCTTCATTCCATTGGCTTGAAAAATTTGATCTAGAAGTATGGAATGTACAGGATCTAAGGCCGTAAAAATTGTTCCTCCAAATACTGTTTTATTCGAATTGACATTTAGAAAGCTTTTATGAATCTTAACATCAATTCCCCTAAAATCTTTGTGGACTTTTTTTACCCATATTCTTTGAAAAAAGAAAGGAGGATAGAGCCTGAGCAGCCATTTGAGAGAAGACGGATTTAACTTCATACTAACAAAAGTACGATTAATAACGTTTTAAATAACTAAATCGAGGCAATATGTTGTGTAAAATGATTTTCTATAGTAAATTACATCAAATTTAACCATTCTGTGACTTAAGTAAAGTCACCTTTGTTTTTTATTAATAGACCTTAATTATGGCTTCCAATAATACAAAGAACACATGGCTATTGATTCTGGTAGCTTCATTGGGTTATTTCGTAGACATCTATGATTTGATTATTTTCTCGATTGTACGCGTACGTTCTTTCGAGGATATTGGCGTAGCTGAAGAGCTTATGCGGGTAAAAGGAGAGTTTGTATTGAATATGCAAATGGGAGGCTTGTTATTGGGTGGGCTGATATGGGGAGTAATAGCGGATAAATATGGACGGGTAAGGGTATTATTTGGCTCCATTCTACTGTACTCCCTAGCTAATATTTATAATGGTTTTGTGCACGATGTGACCACTTATGGTATAGTGCGTTTTATAGCAGGAATCGGATTGGCGGGCGAACTAGGAGCGGGGATTACTTTGGTTAGCGAGTCCATGCATCGAAGTAAACGCGGATATGGCACTATGTTGGTTGCTGGAGTTGGGGTTTTAGGAGCTATTTTAGCTTATTTTGTGTCCGAATGGTTTGATTGGCGTACCGCTTATTTTGTAGGAGGAGGAATGGGGATTGTATTACTCTTGATGCGGGTAGGGACTTTTGAATCGGGGCTTTTCACACAATCTATAGGACATGGTCATGTCCCCAAAGGAAGTTTAAAACTATTGTTTATGGATAAGGATAGACTCAGGCGTTATGTGTATTGTTTGTGTATAGGTTTGCCAATTTGGTTTGTTGTTGGCGTATTAGTTACTCAAGCGCCTGAGATAGGTAAAGCTCTAGGGGCGAAAGATATGTTGAGCGCAGGAAAAGGGGTTATGTTTACCTATTTAGGAATTTCTGTCGGTGATTTCTTAGCAGGTCTCTTGGCGCAATGGTTAAAGTCGCGAAAGAAAGTGGTGCTTCTATGCCAGATACTGATTTTAGTGTCTTCCCTGTGGTATTTAAATAGTACAGGAATAGGAGAGAGCAAGTTTATGTTTCTCGCATTTTTTATGGGTCTGGGGGTTGGGTATTGGGCTACTTTTGTGACAATATCTGCAGAACAGTTTGGGACAAATCTAAGGGCAACTGTCGCTACGACTGCCCCAAATTTCGTGCGGGGCGCTCTAATACCTTCTACGTTATTGTACGGTTATTTTGTGGACTTATGGGGGATTATTGCTGCCGCTACAATTACGTTAGTTCTGCTCACAGGAATTGCTATTTTTGCTTTAACACAGTTAGAAGAGAGCTTTGACAAAGATTTGAACTATTACGAGGAATAGATTTTTAGCGATCAGGGCATTTTTTACAACGCTTACCTCTTTTGTATTTTTTGCAACACTTCTTGAATACACAACAAGAAAAATCGCCAAAGGGGTTTATTCCTTTGAGCGATTGATCAATTTCTGTATTTGTTACTACTAGATCTGATAAACTCTGCCTTTCCATACTGCAAAGATAGTTATTTAGACTAGTTTTAAATTAATTGAATTGTAATTTTTCTTTTAGCTCCTGAGAAATAACATTTGTAGCACTGTTAATAAGCACTGGATCATCCGTATTGTTGACAACAATGCGGTCACACGTGTTTTTATAAGGTAATAGATATGTGTTATAAGAGGGGACAACATGGTTGATCCATTTGTACATCACATCATCATGGTCGTATCCGCGCTCTACCAGATCTCTTTTTAATCTACGTGTTAATGCTATTTCTTCATCTGCGTCTAAAAATATACGATAGTTTAACAGCTGATTAATTTCTTCATAATGAAAGATAAACAATCCCTCTACAATCAGAATAGGAGCTGGCTTTATTTCCAGCGTTTTGGGTTTTATACTGGGATTATTAAAGGTATATTCTTTTTTATATATTGTATTTCCTTCGAAAAGGCTTTTGATATCATTGAAAAACGATTCTCTATCAATCGAAGAAGGAATATCGAAGTTGTATAACCTGTTTTCTTCCTGTGTTTTGGTATTCGCTGGAAAATAATAATCATCCTGCGAGATTAATGTGACTTGATCTTGGTCAAAATGGTCTAAGAAGCTCTTTAAAAAGAAAGTCTTACCAGAACCACTACTACCTGCGATTCCCATTACATACGGTTTGTCCATTTATATTTTAAAATTACTCTTGCTCTAATGGTATGCCATAGGTAATCTCTACCTGAAACTTCCGATCTAATACACCGATTGAAGAGGCAACAGATTTGGAAAGTACAACAATAGCATCCTGTGTTTCTTGATTATCCCCAAATTTGCCTACTACTTTTGCAAAGGTAACACTTCGGTTCATAGGGTTTGTGATTTTTAAGATAGTTCCTATAGGAGCGGTTTTATGCAAGGCGAGGCTGGTCTGCCCGTCTCCTTGAAGGCTATCCATCCATACTCCCACTCCACGTTCTTTCTTTTCTCGGATACCATATTTGTTGGGCTTAAACATAGAATCATCGATGGGTTGATGCTCTTGTATTTCGGGAGGTACCTCTGGGACAATAACTGATTCTATCTTAGGCTCTGGGGCGGGAAGACTATGATTAGGTACCTTTAAGATTTGTCCTTCCCGCAGATTCTCCGATGTGAGGCCGTTGACTTTTTTTATATCATCTACAGAAATTCCAAAACGTCTGGAAATTGCATAAAGTGTTTCACTTTTGCTGACTTTGTATTCCGTTACGTCTTGCGGATCTATCAGGACGTTTTCTCGATCTGGAATCGGGTTGAGCGTCTTAGTAGCTTGGTTTTCAGTTACAGCCTTGCCTCTAGGTATTTTTACGGTATCACCAACGCGAAGGCTTTTCTTGTTGTTGGTATTCATGATATCCTTTACAGGAACTCCGTATACCCGGCTCAACTGATAGTAGGTCTCCTGGGGAGTTAACTTATGGATGACATAACGTTGTCCATTTATAATTTCGTTTCCTATAGAATCAGGAGCGATGCATACCATTGTCGTTGCCATATTTTTGGCTTGAATGGAAGTCCAATTGCTTAATCCTAGTCCTAGAGCCAATAAAAACGATAATTTATGATACGATTTAATAGTTTTATTATGCTTCATAGCTTGCAATTATACTAAATACGTCGCAATTTCTTGTTTAGTATTTGATAAAAAGAAAATATGACCTTTGACTTGAAAATAGGGCTGTGGGATTAATCTGTCTAAGCCTGTCAAGATAATTTTATTGTCAAGTATTTCATTTTTAGTCGATAAACTGAGATAAAGATCGAAACTATTGTTGTTTTTTTTGTGGTAAGACCATATAAATATTTCTTTGTAGGGTTGTAACCAGATTTGATCTTCAAAAGAAAAGCTTTCGATAAAATCTGGAACATAGCCCTGATAAGAGATAGGGTAGGTAATGTTGTTATGAGGGAGGTGCAGAGAAGACCTGGCTCCGCTGTCTACAATTCCAGTTTTCAGATCAATGTAATAGTCTATTCCAGAAGGAATAGAACGATGTGCCGCTTTGATAATACCTTCATAGACCCCCTTTATTACATACTCTTGATAGCAGAAAATAATAGACTGACTGGGGATGTGTAATACTTGGATTCCAGCCTGTATGGGAGACGATGCGCCAAAGCGTTTAAAAATGAGATAATCATCTTGTATCGATGCTATGGTCCATTCCTTTTCTAGGGCCGTATAATTTTCCAATAAGGTGTCACCTTCAAATGTTACGACTGCAAATGAGGGGAGTGTATCTGTGGGATTTCGATATTCAATAGCTAAACAATTATTAGAGCAATCGACTTCTATTTTCCATATGGGGAAAGGAAAGTGTTTTTCAAATGCTTTATTAATTGTATATTTATTCATATGTAAATAATTTATGCAATACAAATTTAAGAAATCCATTCTGTTGCTGCTATTTTTTGTTTTTGGGGCAACTGTCTTTTCCTACGGACAAAATATATATAAGACGGAGTTAAAAGAAGATGTAGGTGCGAATGCATGGCGAATATTAAAAAAATCTTATGATCAGGCCATACTCAAACAGGCGGACTATTTTTTAGTAGAAATGAATACGTTTGGTGGTGCGGTGAATTACGCTGACTCTATTCGTACATTACTGCTCAATTCGGAGATGAAGACCGTGGTGTATGTAAATAATAATGCGGCTTCTGCAGGTACCTTGATTGCTTTAGCTTCAGATTATATTTTTATGCATTCGGGCGCATCGTTGGGAGCTGCTAGTGTGGTCAATCAGAATGGAGAGATCATGCCCGAAAAATATCAGTCCTATATGAGGGGCCTGATGCGCGCAACAGCGGAGGCAAAAGGACGGGATCCCAAAATGGCTGAAGCTTTTGTAGACCCAAGTATTTCTATTCCCGCATTAAAGGAAGATGGGAAGATCTTAACTTTTACAGCATCTGAGGCGGTCAATGCAAACTTAGCAAAAGCGGAGGTTAGGCGACTTGAGGATATTTATAGTAGTTTGGATATATCAGCTCCAAGTGTACAGCGCTATGAAAAAACATGGGTGGATAATATTATTGGTTTTCTAGTAAATCCAATGATTAGTGGTCTGTTGATAATGGGTATAATCGGGGGGATTTACTTTGAACTTCAAACGCCAGGAATTGGTTTTGCATTGGGAGTCGCTCTAGTTGCAGCAACGTTGTTTTTTGCCCCTTTATATCTGCAGGGGCTAGCTGATCATTGGGAGATTGCACTTTTCGTCGTTGGGGTCGTGTTATTGGCACTCGAAGTATTTGTTATCCCAGGTTTCGGAATAGCTGGAGTATTAGGTGTTATTTTTGTTCTTTGCGGACTTGCTTTTTCCATGTTGGCAAATGATTATTTTGATTTTAAAGTCTCTCAACCTGGCTTATTGATGAATTCTTTTTTGATTGTTATTGGAGCGATGGTTCTCTCCATTATTTTAATGGTTCTTTTTGGTAAGAATATTCTTAATACCCGAGCTTTTAAACGTTTGGTATTGGCTGACGAACAGCGTGCGGATAGCGGTTATACATCATCGGTTCCCAAAGTTGATTTATTGAACAAAGAAGGGGTAGCGAGGACTGTTTTACGTCCGGGTGGAAAGATAGAGCTTGAGGGCGTATGGTATGACGCAGTAGCACTTGATGGTTTTATAGATGCTGGCGAGACCGTTTATGTTGAAAAGCATGAAAACTACAACCTGTTTGTTCGTAAATTAAGTGATAAGCCCGAACCAATAAATACTTTAGAAAAGGCTTAGCTGTTGATTCTGAGGAGTGTTTTTTGTCCGCGTTGAGTAGGTAAATTCTACTTTGTTCAGATTGTTTTTTCTGCAATGTAGGTTAAATGTGTCGCGGATGATCTCGGATATTTTTCCTGTTCCTTTCATACGCTGTCCAAAAACGCTATCATTCACATGGCCTTGATGGCAATTTTGGATGGCATGCCAAATCTTATTGCTGCGATCTGGATAATTGATGGATAGCCAGTTTTGAAATATATCACCGATTTGACCATTGAGGCGGACGATGATGTAAGCCGCCCACAAGGCTCCGTTTTCTGCAGATTGCTTTAAAATGGTTGGAATTTCGTGGTCTGTGAGGCCAGGGATGATCGGAGCTACATTTACTCCTACAGGTATTCCTTCCTTACTTAATGTTTTCACTACTTTTAATCTGCCAGCTGCTGTGACTGTACGTGGTTCTAGCTTTTGCCTCGTGTCTTCCGATAGAGAGGTTATGGATACAAATACTTTTACTAGTTTTTGCTGTGCTAGTGGTACCAATATATCCATGTCCCGTAGGAGTAGACTATTCTTTGTAATGATACTTATAGGCTGTCGATGCTTTAATGCTATTTGTAGAATTTTTCTCGTTAGCTGTTTACTTCGTTCTATAGGTTGGTAACAGTCTGTGTTTCCAGAAAGGTGTATAGGACTAAAATCCCAGTTCTTTTTGGTTATAAACTCTTCAAAAAGCTGTGGTGAATTTTCTTTTACAATGATTTTCCTTTCAAAATCCAGCCCAGCACTTAAATCCCAATATTGATGCGAGTTGCGCGCATAACAATAAATACAACCATGTTCGCATCCTTGATACGGATTCGCTGAGAAATTCATACCTACATCAGGACTATCGACTTTGTGTACGAGTGTTTTGGCGTTGGATGATAGAAAAGTAGTACAGTTGTTATCCTCCTCTTTTTGATCTATTCCTTCAATGAAATATTGATCATATTTCTGTGATTTGTATCCATTGTGTGGATTGAATTGTGCTCCTCGTCCTCTAATTGTATTTTCACCTTCCATAATAGGATAAAAATACTAAAAATATTAGTTGTTTTGATTATGTGATTTGCTTTTTAGGTATTTATACAGTTCTATTTGGGAGCGAAATTCTGCTTCATTGTTTTTAACATATTCGTTGTTAAGATTATTATTTAACCAACGCGCTTTTACGTTGTCCTTCAGTTGGATTTTAAGCATGTCCAATATTTCAGCTTTAATCTTTTTATCATTTATTTTTACCGCTGCTTCGATGCGATGGTCGAGATTTCTGGTCATCCAGTCTGCTGAGGATATATAAGTGAGCTCTTTCCCTGCATTGTAGAAATAAAAAACACGGGCATGCTCTAAGTATTCATCAACAATGCTTATGGCGTGTATAGGGTGTACGAATGTGTTTTGATTTACAGCGCAATAGATGCTGCGTACAATCATTTCGATTTTAACTCCAGCTTCAGCAGCTTCATATATTTTCTTGATCAGGATCTTGTCACTTAGCGAATTAATCTTGACAATTACTTGTGCTTTTTTACCGGCTTTTGCTTCCGCTATTTCTGTATCGAAATAACCGATCAGAGTATCTCGCATATCTGTAGGGCATACTAAAAGACCTTTACCCATCTTTAATGTCTCCGTTAATTCCTGTTGAGGACGTCTTAAGGCATTGAAAATTTTATTGATATCAGCCATCACGTTTCGATTGCTGGTTAACATGCAATAATCTCCGTACAGTTTCGCTGTTTTCTCGTTTATATTTCCTGTACTTACAAAACCGTATTGAATCGTTTTACCATTCACTCTTTTTCTGATAATTCCTAGTTTTGCATGGATTTTTTTGTTAGGAATACCTAGTAGGACCTTAACTCCCTCCATCTCAAAACGGTCCTTCCATTCCAGATTGTGAGCTTCATCAAAGCGGGCCCGTAGCTCTAGCATTACGGTGACATCTTTTCCATTTCGGACGGCATTTACCAAAGCATTAGCGACTTTTGAATTAGAAGCTAGTCGGTAAGCGGTAATTTGGATAGAGATTACTTCTGGATCCATAGCAGCCTCCCGTAATAAGTCGATGATATGTTCAAAAGTATGATATGGAAAGGATAATAAAATATCCTTTTTAGTAATCACATCCGTTATACGGGTCTGATCCGCTAAATCGGGATGTAAAAAAGAATTTCGCTCTTTTGGTTTATGGTATTTCCGAAATATGGCTGGAAAATCCATGAAGTCCTTAAAGTTATGGATTTTTTGTCCGGGGATGATGCTATCCTTTTTAGAGATGTTAAGCTTTTTAATCAAGAAATCAACTAAATTGGGATCCATTTGATGATCAAAGACAAATCTAGTAGGTTTTCCCTTTCTTCTGCTTTTTACAGCTTTAGCTATTTTGTCCGCAAAGTTGGTGTTTATGTCATTGTCTAAATCAAATTCCGCATCTCGGGTTATTTTAAAAGCATTTGCCGTAAATTCGTCAAAGCCAAAAAAGGAAAAAATGTGTGGTAGATTAAACGTGATAACATCTTCTAATAAGATAACATGTACTTCCTTTTTGGGGGCAGGAAGTAATATGAAGCGACCGATTTGGGCCGTGGGTATTTCTATGATGGCAAATTTTGTTTCATATTGCCAATCTGCTTTTTTCATCGCTATACCCAGATATAGTGACTTGTCACGCAAGTAAGGCATAGGTCTTTGGTCATCTAAAAGAAGGGGAATTACACTAGATTCAATTTCCTCAATGTAGTAATGTTTTACAAATTGCTTTTGTTCTTCGGATAGGTCGTTGGCAGTTTTGATATATACTCTTTGTTTTGCCATCTCTTTTTGTACCTCGCGCCAAGTGTTATCAAATTTTTTCTGCTGCTTTATAACTTTTGCATTTAGCTCATTCAGAATTAACTGTGGTTTTTCAAAGAAAATGTTTTTTGCTTCCTTTTCGTCGACAGCTAGGGCTCGTTTTAAACCGGCCACCCGTACCCTGAAAAATTCATCCATATTGTTGGAGAATATACCGAGAAATTTAATCCTTGAAATAAGTGGTACAGTCTTATCTGCAGCTTCTTGCAGAACTCTACCGTTAAAGCTTAACCAGCTAATATCTCTAGGAACAAATTTGCGTGCCATATATGTTATCTATTTGAAACCAAAACTATATTTTTAGTGTTATCTCCATGTTAATTCTACATGAATAGTGAAAGGTTTTTTATTTAGACCCGGAGCGTTTTACAATATTGATAGCCTTGAATGCGGTCGTGTCATAGTAGGGCGGCTCGAGTTGCAATTGTGTGGGATAAGGGTGATTTTTGTCAAAGAAAAAAATCCGTGTGACACTGTTGTAATCATTGGTTGGAAACAGATCCGAACAAGCGTCAAAGTCTGCATTGGACATATCGCCGACAGTAACGGCGTATATACGTACTATCCCACCTTTGTTCTGTTCATTGCGAACGAAGGCTACCTCTTCGAAATCTCCAGGAATATCTTTTATTGTAGGTTGACTGAAAGAATCCCATATCAGATACCCCAATATAAGGATGATGGGTATGGCAATAAACCATACCCTTTTATTGTTTTTCATTTATCGCTGTTTGTTGTTAAAAAACTAATTTTACAAGCTTATGGTAATTCCTAATAGCTTGTAAAAATCACGTAAGATAGCTTGATGCCCTGGCCATGCAGGTGAGGTTACTAAGTTGTCGTCTATAATCGATTGGTCAGCAGGAATATTTTTCCAAGTGCCGCCAGCAAGTTCTATATCCGGCCCAACGGCAACATATGCTGTTAATGTGCGGTCTTTTAGCACCTTTGCTGCTGTCAAAACCTGGATGCCGTGACAGATGGCTGCTACAGGTTTGTTCTTTTCGAAAAAATGCTGGACAATTTCCAAAACACGCTTATTCAAACGAATATACTCAGCGGATCGTCCGCCGGCAATATATAGACCGTCGTATTCATCTGGATTGATCTCATCGAAACTTTTATTGATAGCAAAGTTGTGCCCCCTAAGTTCTTTATACGTATGGTCACCTGTAAAGTCATGGACAGCTGTAGGAATGACTTCTCCTTTTTTTCGATCGGGAGCTACGGCATCTACTTCTATACCGATTGAGCCCATTGCTTGAAAAGGAACCATAGCTTCGTAATCTTCTACATAATCACCAACGAGTAATAATATTCTTTTTGCCATAATATTTGTGTTTTAATATGTTATTCTATTGTTTAAACAGCTGATATGTTCTAAAGTTTGCATTTAGCGCGTTAGTATTTCCGCCATTAGTCGTTTGGTTTTTCTTACTTTAGCTTCCAATTGACTCCGGAGTACAGGAGTAATAATACCTTTGCCCTCTTCAAAATTGTTGTTGAATTCAGGAAGGGAAAATGTTTCTAATACCTCAGCTCCATCGAACGGCATTCGTTGGGTGGCTATATCCAGAACCGATTGTCCGCCACGTCGTCCTTGGCTAGTCGCAAGTAAGAATACGGGTTTGCCATTGTATATTTTTCTTCCTTTGATTCGGGAAGTCCAATCTACTAGATTTTTATATCCAACATTGTAGTTACCGTTGTTTTCCGCAAAAGAAATAATAATAAAATCTGCAGCGTCGATTTTCTCGGCAAATTGTAAAGGGCCTTCCGGCATACCTATTTCTTTTTCTTTGTCTTTTGAGAATAACGGCGCTTCAAAATCGTTTAGATCAATAATCTCAATGCTATCTTCTTTCTCTTTGTAATACTTACTAACGGAGGACGCTAATTTTTTATTGATGGAGTCCGAGCTGTTACTAGCCCCAAAAACTAATATTTTCATGGAATTACAAATTATTATTTGATGACTACAATTTAGGAATAATTTTACAGAAAGACGAGTTTGTATGAATATGTCTCAAAAACATAAAAGGAGCTATTAATAGCTCCTTTTATGTTAAATTATGATGACAAAAATGTTATACGTTGAAGCGGAAGTGCATGATATCTCCATCTTCTACGATGTAAGTTTTGCCCTCTACGGAAAGTTTACCTGCATCTTTTACTGCAGCTTCCGAACCATAGTTCACAAAGTCTTCATATTTTGTCACCTCTGCCCGTATAAACCCCTTTTCGAAATCGGTATGGATTACGCCAGCTGCTTGAGGTGCAGTGTACCCTTTTTCTATTGTCCATGCTCTTACTTCTTGAACCCCAGCTGTAAAGTAGGTTGCTAGATTAAGGAGAGAATAGGCTGCTCGAATGAGTTTGTTGACACCGGATTCTTGAAGTCCTAAGTCATCCAAGAACATTTGTCGTTCTTCGTAGCTTTCTAGTTGAGCAATCTCAGATTCGATTTGAGCAGATATGACCAAAACCTCTGCATTTTCATCTTTAACGGCCTCTCTTACACGTTCCACATAGGCATTGCCCGTATTGACAGAACCTTCGTCTACATTACATACGTAAAGTACTGGTTTTACAGTCAGTAGGGTAAGATCTGCGATGTATTCGAAATCTTCTTCGCTGATAGGCGCCGTACGTGCTGATTTACCTGCTTCTAAATGTTCTTTTATAACAGATAAGATTTCGAATGTCTTTTTAGCATCTTTATCACCACCGGTTTTAGCCATTTTTTCTACCTTTTGGATGCGTTTTACCACAGTATCCAAGTCCTTCAATTGAAGCTCGGTATCAATAATTTCTTTGTCACGGATAGGATCCACAGAACCATCTACGTGGATGACATTTCCATCGTCAAAACAACGTAAGACGTGGATGATTGCATTTGTTGTTCGGATGTTGCCCAAAAATTGGTTCCCTAAGCCCTCTCCTTTAGAGGCGCCCTTTACTAATCCTGCAATGTCAACGATCTCAATAGTATTGGGGACAATCCGTTGCGGATTAACAAGCTCAGCCAATTTAGTGAGACGCTCGTCAGGAACGGTGATAACACCTATATTGGGTTCGATTGTACAAAAAGGAAAGTTCGCCGCTTGCGCCTTTGCATTGGACAAACAATTGAATAATGTTGATTTACCTACGTTCGGTAGGCCTACTATACCACATTGTAAAGCCATGAGTCTTGCTGAAATGTTTAAAATTTGCACAAAGATAGAAAATTTAATGTAAGAAAATATGTGTTGGATTTTGCTTTCTTTGGTTATTTTTGCAATATAAAATTATTACTTACTATGAGATTTATTTTTACCTTAACAGGACTGTTGTGGTGCCTGATGGCTTCTGCTCAACGCAAATTTGATCATAAGTTTAACTTTGGAATGAATTATGTCATCGGTGATTCCAAAGAGCGATCAGATGATTGGTATGAAGCGATTGAAGATGATTACCTAAGTTTAAAATTTGATTATGTGGCTAGTTTTAAACTTAACAGATCTATCGAAATAGGGCCCGGTGTCGGAATACGCCATCTGATCTCCTTGGATGAAACTTCCAGCAACCGGAATGTCAGTACGAATGTAATGGGCTATTCTTCAAATACTATATCGAACTATTTTGCCATACCGGTATTTATTAACTTCAATGCCCGTTTTATAGACAAGATGGTAAGTCCCTTTTTGTCCGTTTCATCGGGATATACGTTTGCCATTAATGATAGTAATATTGAGTTGTATGATCAAGATAATGGTTCTCGGGAAAATTATACTTCAAAAATTAAGTCTGGTTTCATTGCAAATGCACAAGCGGGAGCGAATATTCGTTTTCGTAATGGTATGAACATATCTGCAGGTCCTTATTTTGAGTTTCAGCCGACAAAAATAGTCCGTAGTAACGATATGGGAAATAGAGTGTCTACAGGGGAAATCAAACGAGATCTGTATCATATCGGTTTACAGTTGGGATTTGCTTTTTAGTCTCTTTTATTTCACATCTTTTAACAATATAGACATTAATCCTTTTCGGTGTGCGATAGGTCATACAGATAATTTAAGGAATAAGGAGGATTGTTATGAAAAGATATTTTTACCTATCGCTATTATTTATTGGAATCGGTTTTGCCCAGCCTAGCCAAGCGCAGGTTAGTGTTAACATCAATATAGGTAGCCAGCCTTTATGGGGACCTGTTGGTTACGATTATGTGCGTTATTACTATATGCCGGAGATCGATGTTTATTATGATGTTAGTCGTAGAAAATATACTTACTATCAAGGTAATAGATGGGTGACCAAGTCGAAGTTGCCTGGACGCTATAAGCATTTTGATATATATCGTACTTATAAAGTGGTGTTGAATGATCCTAGCCCTTGGAGGTACCACCGTAATCATAGAGATCGTTATGGCCGATACGCAAATAATCATACACAAATAATATTACGCGATGCAGATAGAAAAGGGAAGGGAGGAAAGTATGATAATAGATCTAGTAAAAAACCGCATAAACATACTAAGTCTAATAATCGTAAAAATTGGGATGATTAGCGGTTCGTAAAGATATTCCATTAGTTGTAGTTTAAGTTTGTTTTAAAGTCCCTAAGAGGTATCTCTTAGGGACTTTTTATAATTATTATATTTTTGGTATATAATTTGTTTCAAGGCTTTTCGAAAACAAAAAAAATATACTTTGAATTAAGATATTTGTTCTAATTTTGTGGAATATTTAGGGTAATCGTTAATTGCTATATTACATGAGGAAGAAAGGTAGAGGGTTAGCTATTCTATTTGGAGCTACTCTCCTAGGAGTGTGGATGAGTTCTTGTCAAAATTTATCTTCAGCAGCTTTAGGGTATGTGAATCGGGACTCGATCGAAACAAATGATCAAGAGCCTGTTATTCCTGTTAGAAAGCCACTGTTATTGGATAAATGGGATTCCTTACAGCGCAATCAGATACTCTTTGTTGTAGACACGGTCAATAAGATAGATGTCAAGACGCAGAAGAAGAATCTTAAAGATTCACTAAAACGTGAGTTCGATAAAAAACCTAAACACGTTTTTTTGACTTTTGACGACGGACCTTTGGTGGGTAGCGCTGCTATTGATTCCTTAGCAAAAGCAAAGGACATTAAGGTGAGTGTTTTTTTAGTAGGTAAGCATGCGAATTCGGGTAAGGCACGGAAGCGTGACTTAGCGAGGTATGAAAGCAATCCGCTAATTGCGTGTTATAATCATAGCTATACGCATGCCCATAATAGATACACTTATTTCTATAGTAATCCAAATACTGCTTTTGATGATTTTGAGAAAAATGAAAATGACCTGAGTCTAAAGCATAAGATTGTACGTCTTCCTGGAAGAAATATCTGGATATATGACGATGTTCGTAAAATAGATTTACAGAGTGGTTCTAGCACTGCTGACTTATTATTTGAAAATGGATATAAGGTTTATGGCTGGGACGTCGAGTGGCGCATAAATAGTCTGACTGGAGTGCCGGTTCAAGCGTTAGAAACTGTATTTGGGAAAATGAAAAGCTTTCTGAACTACAAGAGCTCCATGACGCCTAATAATGTAGTATTGTTGATGCACGATGATATGTTTCAGACGAAAAAAGGTCAGGAGCTTTTAGGGCAATTGATTGATAATCTGAAGAAGGAAAATTACAATTTTGAATTTATGCAGGACTACCCAATTAAGTACTAACTACGGGGAGCGAGGTTAAGTTCGTGTTTTTAATCAATTAATAAAACTTTTTTTCTGAAATAACGTTATATACGTATACCAATTTTAGAAAGGAGGTCTTTATGAACCTAATTCACAGTATAGAACATTGGGGAGATCGTCATCACCCACAATGGTTAGACTATTTTAGAATTGCCTTAGGTGTTGTTATTCTT
Source organism: Sphingobacterium faecale (assembly GCF_016746095.1). GTDB lineage: Bacteria > Bacteroidota > Bacteroidia > Sphingobacteriales > Sphingobacteriaceae > Sphingobacterium > Sphingobacterium faecale. The sequence continues at coordinate 244,025 of NZ_JAERTY010000001.1, forward strand.
GCCAAAGGAATAAGTTTTGTAAATGATCAAGAAGCTGTGCGACGATTGATTGAACAAACGAATTTTCAATTGTCTATCTGGGGCGCGGTGCACTACGTGGTTTTCACCCATTTGGTAGGTGGATTATTTATCATTTTTGGTTTTCAAACGAGATTAGCGGCCCTGTTGATATTTCCAGTGGTGGTAGGGGCGGTCTTTTTTGTTAATATCACTAGCGGATTTAGTTTTCTCAATTCCGAGCTATGGCTGTCGGTAGTGGTTTTGGTCTTGCTGGCAGTCTTTATGATTGTCGGCTCCGGAAGATTTTCACTGGATCATGCGATGAATAAGCCGGGCTATCGTCGGTCTATCTAAAAAAAGCTCTCCTTAAAAGGAGAGCTTTTTTAGTTATTTTTTGTTGCTTTCGCACCAATTTTTTGCATTGACGAAGGCCTCTAACCAAGGTGTAACCTCGTCTTGACGGCCATTCGGGTAGTGTGCCCAGTTCCATTGGAATGTCGAGCGTTCGATATGCGGCATCGTGACCAAGTGGCGACCGGTGGTATCACATAACATCGCTGTATTGTAGTCGGATCCGTTTGGATTGTGCGGATACTGCTCATAAGCATATTTGGCAACAATCTGATAAGCAGACTCTTCTTTTGGTAGGTTGAATTTTCCTTCGCCATGCGAAATCCAAACCCCTAGAGTAGAACCGGCAAGGGTTTTTAGCATGATCGAGTTGTTCTCCTGAACTTTTACCGATACGAAGTTTGATTCGTGCTTTGCTGAGGTATTGTGCAGCATTTTGCCATGAACATCGTGCTCTGGATTAATTAATTCTAACTCCATAAACAATTGACAGCCATTACATATTCCGACTGACATGGTGTCTGGACGGGCGAAGAAATTGTCTAACGCTTTTTTAGCTTTCTCATTGTATAAGAAAGCACCGGCCCAACCTTTTGCCGAACCTAATACGTCCGAGTTGGAAAAACCACCTACAGCACCGATAAATTGTATGTCTTCTAGTGTCTCACGCCCTGTGATCAAATCGGTCATGTGCACATCTTTGACATCAAATCCAGCAAGGTACATGGCATTTGCCATTTCTCTTTCTGAGTTGGATCCTTTCTCGCGGAGGATAGCAGCTTTAGGACGCACTCCCGATGTATTTATAGCCGGTTTTTTACCGTTAAAGTGTGCAGGGAAGGTAAATTGTAGCGGTTGGTTCTTGTAGTTGTTATAACGCTCTTGCGCCATACCGTTTTTCGACTGCTTTTGGTCTAGTAAGAACGAGGTTTTGTACCAAGTGTCGCGAGTTTCAGTCACGCCAAATGTAAATACATCTGCATTGTTTTTGAAACTTACTGTATCACCTGCGATGACTTCACCTATTTTGACCGCTTCTACACCCGCAGCTTGGAAAGCAGTTTCTAAAGCGGCGTTGTCTTTTGCCTGTAGTACGACAGCAATGTTTTCATTGAACAACGCTTTTACCGTATCCACTTCGCCTAAGCCAGATAGATCGTAGGTCGCAGCAAGGTTTACATCAGCAAATGTCATTTCGAGTAATGTGGTTACTAAACCACCAGAACCGATGTCGTGACCTGCTTCGATTTGACCATTTGCGATCAATTGTTGTATGGTATTGAATGCTTTTTTGAAATAAGCGGCATCCTGTATCGTTGGTACTTCGGTCCCGACTTTGTTTAAAACCTGTGCAAGTGAAGAACCACCCAGTTTAAAGGTGTCTTTAGACAGGTTGATGTAATAAATAGCGCCACTGTTCTTTTTCAAAACTGGCTCTACCACTTTATTGATGTCTGTACAGTTTCCGGCAGCAGAAATAATAACGGTTCCCGGTGCGATCACATGGTCTCCGTTAGGGTATTTTTGCTTCATCGAAAGAGAGTCTTTTCCTGTAGGGATGTTGATACCCAGTTCGATTGCGAAATCAGAACAAGCTTTTACTGCTTTGTAAAGGCGGGCGTCTTCACCTTCATTATTACATGCCCACATCCAGTTGGCCGATAGGGAGATTCCTTCGATGCCATTGATGATAGGAGCGAATACGATATTTGAAAGTGCTTCACCGATTGCTGTCCTGCTGGCAGCGGCAGGATCAACCAAGGCGGCTACAGGCGAGTGACCTACCGTAGTAGCAATACCTTCTTTGCCTTTGTAATCCAGTGCCATCACACCAACGTTGTTCAATGGTAACTGTAATGGACCAGTACATTGTTGTTTGGCTACGCGACCACCCACACAACGGTCTACTTTGTTGGTTAACCAATCTTTAGAAGCTACAGCTTCTAATTGTAATACTTGGTTGACATAAGCAGGTATTTCCTGGGTAGTGTAAGAGAGATCCGCATAGTTACGTGTGACGGTGTTGTCCCGCATGATTGTTTTAGGAGATGATCCGAAGAAATCTTCTAAAGCATAATCCATTGGTTTTTCACCTGTGGTTTTCGATTCAAATGTAAAGCGGTTGTCGCCTGTTACATCACCTACAGCATACATTGGCGAGCGCTCACGGTCAGCAACACGTTTTAAAGTATCGATATCTTTTTCAGCAATCACCAAGCCCATGCGCTCTTGGGATTCGTTGCCAATAATTTCTTTTGCAGAAAGGGTAGGGTCTCCTACAGGTAGTTTATCTAGATCGATCAGACCACCGGTTTCTTCGACAAGCTCTGATAGACAGTTTAAGTGCCCACCTGCTCCATGATCGTGGATCGATACAATAGGGTTGTTGTCGGATTCGACCATGCCACGCACGGCATTGGCCGCTCTTTTTTGCATTTCTGGATTTGAACGCTGTATAGCATTCAATTCGATACCCGAGCCGAAGGCACCGGTATCTGCAGAAGATACAGCAGCACCACCCATTCCGATACGGTAGTTTTCTCCACCTAGAATAACGATTTTATCACCGACTTTTGGTGTGTGTTTTTTCGCTTGATCTAGCTTTCCATAACCAACACCACCCGCCTGCATGATTACTTTGTCATATCCTAATTTGCGTCCTTCTTCTTCATGTTCAAAGGTCAATACTGAACCTGTGATTAGTGGCTGTCCAAATTTGTTTCCAAAATCTGAAGCTCCGTTGGATGCTTTGATTAAGATGTCCATTGGTGTTTGGTATAGCCATGGGCGTTCTTGCATTCCTTTTTCCCAAGGGCGGTCCTGCAATAAACGTGAGTATGCTGTCATGTAGATGGCTGTACCAGCTAGGGGAAGAGCTCCCTGTCCACCAGCCAATCTATCACGAATCTCACCGCCAGATCCTGTAGCAGCGCCGGAGAACGGTTCTACTGTAGTCGGGAAGTTGTGTGTTTCCGCTTTGACTGACAATACAGAGTCGAAGTCTTTCTCTTCATAAAAGTCAGGTTTGTCTGCCGATTTAGGAGCAAATTGCGTTACTCGAGGACCTTTGACGAATGCGACATTGTCTTTATAAGCAGATACAATATCATTCGGGTTGGTCTCTGATGTCTTTTTGATTAACTTAAATAGTGATGTAGGTTGTTCTTCTCCATCAATAATAAAGGTACCATTGAATATTTTGTGACGGCAGTGCTCCGAGTTGGCTTGCGAAAATGCAAATACTTCGGAGTCGGTCAGTTTGCGTCCCAGCTTGGTCGATAGGTTGTTTAAATACGCTACCTCTTCTTGATTGAGTGCAAGGCCTTCGGTCTTATTGTAGGTATCGATATCATCGATATCTATAATAGGCTCTGGCGTAATATGTATGGTGTACATATCCTGCGTCAGAGCTTCAAATTTTTGGGAGATCATAGGATCGAAGTCATTGAAGTCGGCTGGTACAGACTGAAATTCTTCGATACGAACAATTCCTTCAATGCCCATATTCTGTGTGATCTCTACCGCATTGGTACTCCAGGGGGTAACCATGGCTGCGCGCGGACCTACAAAGTAGCGGCTTAAGGTTTGTTCTTCTAATTTTTTGGCATTGCCAAATAACCAGTTTAGTTTAGTAATGTCTTCTTGTGATAAAGAGTTTACGCTTTGAACACCGTAGATGGTATTCGATGGGTTCTCAAAGAAATGAATCATTATATAATGTTGGGTTTTGAACGTTCTTCAACTTAAAGCACAAAGTTACGGAATATTTTAAATAAGCAACGAGCTTTTCCCTCAAAAGCCTATCTTTGTATCTCTTAAAAACTATTTAATAATGAATATTTCTTACAATTGGCTTAAGAATTACCTCGATATAGAAAAGACTCCGAATGAATTGTCCCTGATTCTGACCGATATAGGTCTGGAAGTAGAGGCTGTAGAGAAAATACAATCTATTCCTGGTGGCTTAGAAGGATTAGTGGTAGGAGAGGTGATTTCGGCCGAACAACATCCAAATGCGGACAAATTACGTGTTACAAAAGTGGATGTTGGAACTGGCACAGCCTTGGATATTGTGTGTGGAGCGCCTAACTGTCGTGCAGGTCTTAAAGTAATCGTCGCTACGGTGGGGACAACCTGTCACCCTACTTCGGGCGAACCTTTTAAGATTACAAAGTCCAAAATCCGAGGTGAAGTATCCGAAGGGATGTTGTGTGGTGAAGATGAAATCGGGCTTGGTAGCTCGCACGCAGGTATTGTAGAATTACCAGCGGATGCTACAGTTGGTACTTTGGTGAAAGAGTTTTACCAAATGGAAGATGACTATTGCTTTGAGATAGGTCTGACTCCTAACCGTGCAGATGCAGCCTCTCATTTGGGGGTAGCACGCGATTTGGCTGCTTATTTCCGTAAGAGCTATACGCTTCCTGATGTAAGTAGTTTTGCAACGCCTGCCGCAGCAAGCACTGCAACAGTAGAAGTTAAGAATACAGAGGCATGTCCAAGATATTCCGGAGTACGTATCTCGGGAGTTAAGGTTGGAGCATCGCCAGACTGGGTGAAAGAAAAGTTGAATGCCATAGGTATTCGCACGATTAATAATATCGTTGATATCACGAACTATGTACTACATGATCTGGGACAACCGTTACATGCATTTGATGCGGCTAAGATTTCTGGGGATAAGGTAGTTGTACGTTTGGCCAATGAAGGGGAGCTTTTCACGACATTGGACGGTGTAGAACGCAAATTATCTGTTGAAGATTTAGTGATTGCCGATGACAGCAAGCCGATGTGTATCGCAGGTGTTTTTGGAGGTGAGTATTCCGGAGTTTCGGAGGGTACGACAGAGATTTTCTTGGAGTCTGCTTATTTTAATTCGGTTTATGTCCGTAAAACGGCTAAACGCCACGGGTTAAAAACTGATTCTTCGTTCCGTTTTGAACGTGGTACGGATCCTAATATTACGGTATTTGCTTTGCAACGGGCAGCACTTTTGATTCAGGAGATTGCAGGTGGTGTAGTTAGTTCGGCTGTATCGGATAATTACCCTAATCCTATTGCTCCTTTTGCGTTTGATGTAGATTGTAAGAATGTGCAACGCTTGATCGGTAAAGAAATCCCCGCAGAAGAGATTAAAGAAATTATTGCAGCTTTGGGAATCGTTATCACTGCCGAAAATGAACAAGTATTGTCAGTAGAGGTTCCTGCTTACAAAGTTGATGTAACGCGTGAGGTTGATGTGACTGAAGAGGTGCTGCGGATTTATGGTTATAATAATATCGAATTAAAGAGTCAGATTCTAGCATCTTTGAATACACAGGAGAAGCCGGACAAGGAAGTCGTGTTGAATCAAATTGCTGATTTGTTAATTGGCAATGGTTATAGAGAGATTCTTTCCAACTCGTTGACCAAGTTGTCTTATGTAGATGACGAGTCTACAGCGGTGCGTCTGTTGAACCCATTAAGTTCGGATCTCGATACGATGCGTCAGAATTTGGTTTACTCGATGTTGACGGCGATGTCCTATAATCAAAAGCGTAAAGTTACCGATCTGAAGTTTTTTGAATATGGTAAGACTTACCATCTTTTGGATGAAGGATATAGTGAGCGTCAGCGGATGGTGCTAGGTGTCGTTGGTAACAAGTCTAAAGAGCAATGGAATGCTACAAGTGGTACAGTGAGTTTCTATAATTTAAAAGCTGCTGTAGATATGATTGTGAAGCGTCTAAAAGTCGAAGGACTACAAGTTGTGGAGACTGCTAACGCTAATCTGGCGTATGGCCTGGACTACATGAAGGGACAGAAAGTGCTTGTTTCTTTGGGTGCTGTCGCTACTGAGGCATTGAAAAAAGCGGATGTCGATGGCCAGGTCTACTATGCGGATTTTGATTGGGATTTGGTCATTCGTTCGATACGTAAAAACGAGATTAAATTTAAAGAGGTATCTAAATATCCTGCGGTACGTCGCGATCTGGCACTGTTGCTGGATGATTCGGTTACTTTCGAGCAGTTGAAGAACGTAGCGTTGAAGTCAGAACGCAAGCTCTTGAAAGCCGTTAATATTTTTGATGTTTATAAAGGCGATAAGTTGCCTGAAGGCAAAAAGTCTTATGCATTGAGTTTTACGATCCAGGATGAAGAAAAAACGCTAAATGATAAACAAATTGATAGCATTATTCAAAAATTAATTATTAACTTTGAGAAAGAGACTGGCGCTGTAGTACGTTAGTTCTAATTAATTTAATTGCGAGTTATAATATGGCATCATTATCTACACAAATGAATCTTATCGTTGAGAAAACGAAGAATTTAATTCAAATGTGTGAAGCTTTGCAAGAGGAAAACGATCTGTTAAAACTGGAATTGCAATCTGTACAAGTTGCATTTGATACTAGTTCAGACAAAATCAATCAGCTTGAAGAAAAGATTAAGGCTATGGCAGTTGCAAAATCTTTGGAAGAGGCAGATATTGATAAAAGTGCTATAAATGAAAAAATACTTGACACAAAACAAAAAATTAACGATTTTGTGCGAGAAATAGACAGATGTATCACCCTATTAAAGTAATCCATTTAGAGGGATTTTAATTTGGGTTAGTACATTATAAAGCTCATAAAAATGGGAGAAATTTCCATAAAAATAAATATCGCTGATCGTGTTTATCCTTTACGGGTTAGTACCGAAGAGGAAGAAGTAATTCGTCACGCAGCGAAATTAATAAATGAAAAAATAAAGGAAATGCAGGAAAATTATGCAGTCCGTGATAAACAGGATTTATTATCCATGTGTGTATTACAGTATGCTACTGGTATGATCAAAGCAGAGCGTAGTGCACAGACCCAAGATCTGGGTTTGGAGCAATCCGTTCATGAGCTGGATACCATTTTGTCTGATTTCTTTAAAAAATAAGTATCGTTCTTTATACATAGAGCTTTAACGACGAATTTGCCGCAATTAAATTCGGGTTGTCACTATTTTAAACTTAACGCTTCAATATCACGAGCAAAAAAGAGATGTAGGCCATTTTGCATATTTGCCATCTAGGTCATGATCATACGCTCAATTCATGTGAAATCGAAGTTTAATAATACTTGATACCTGTTAATTTAATTGCGGTTTTTTTTTGAAAAAACTTTCATGATCCCTTTGGAGGAACAACAGTGATGAACCGATCCTGATGTTATCGGGAGAGCTCTTGAGTGACAATGCAAAAGAGAATATCATGAAAAAAGTTCTTGATGTCCTTTAAAGTACATATACTTTCAAAAAAATAGATGTAAAAAACACAGAAAAACTAAATAATATATACTAAATAACATGGAGTTATCTATAACAATTTCAATCATAATATCTCTTTTAATCGGGGTTGCAATTGGAAGGTTTTTATTGCAGTTACTTTTTAAAAAGCAAGAGAAAAGTGCTAGTGAGAAAGCAGAAAGCATTATAAAAGAAGCAGAAAAGCAAGCCGAACATACCAAGAAGCAAAGACAGTTAGAAGCGAAGGAAAAGTTTCTTCAGTTGAAAGCTGAACATGAAAAAGAGGTAAACCAACGAAATAATACCATCACTCAAAAAGAAAACTCAATCCGTCAAAAGGAACAATCTCTTAATCAAAAGTTAGAGAGTATTAACCGCGATAAGCAAGAGCTTGAGAACAAAAGCAAAAAGCTGGATCAGTTAACAGAGTTGAACGAGAAGAAGAGCGAAGAGGTGGAATTGTTGAAAAATCAACATATCCAACAGTTGGAAACTATTGCAGGGCTTACGGCAGACGAGGCTCGGGAGCAATTGGTTTCTTCTTTGAAAGAAGAGGCACGTTCACAAGCTATGATTCAGATTAAAGATATCGTGGATGAGGCTAAGTTGACAGCGTCCAAAGAAGCTAAAAAGGTGGTTATTCAAACTATACAACGTACTGCTACGGAATCTGCCATTGAAAATACAGTTTCTATATTCAATATCGAGAATGATGAGGTTAAAGGACGTATTATTGGTCGTGAGGGACGTAATATTCGCGCCTTGGAAGCTGCCACGGGCGTTGAAATTATCGTAGACGATACACCAGAGGCTATTATTTTATCTGGATTTGATCCTGTACGTCGTGAGATTGCACGTCTAGCCCTACACCGTTTGGTGACCGATGGACGTATTCACCCTGCACGTATCGAAGAGGTTGTAGCCAAGACACGCACACAGATCGAAGATGAGATTGTTGAGATTGGTGAACGTACAGCAATTGATTTAGGTATTCATGGACTTCACCCAGAGTTGATCCGTATGGTAGGACGTATGCGTTATCGTTCGTCTTACGGACAGAACTTATTGCAACACTCCCGCGAGGTGGCTAATTTTGCAGCGACTATGGCTTCTGAGCTTGGGTTGAACGTGAAACATGCCAAACGCGCCGGGTTGTTACACGATATTGGTAAGGTACCTGACGATAATCCGGAATTGCCGCACGCTATTTTGGGTATGCAGTTGGCCGAGAAATATAAAGAACACCCTGACGTGTGCAATGCTATCGGTGCGCACCATGATGAGATTGAGATGACAGCGATGATATCTCCGATAGTTCAAGCTTGTGATGCGATATCAGGAGCTCGACCAGGAGCTCGCCGTGAGGTGGTGGAAAGTTATATCAAGCGTTTGAAAGAATTGGAGGCTTTAGCATTATCTTACCCAGGCGTGGAGAAGACATTCGCAATTCAAGCTGGACGTGAGTTACGTGTTGTTGTTGAAAGTGAGAAGATTTCTGATGCACAGTCCGAAATTCTAGCTGCGGATATTTCTAATCGTATCCAAACGGAGATGACTTACCCAGGCCAGATCAAGGTTACTGTGATACGTGAAACACGCTCTGTGTCTTATGCAAAATAAGTAAGAATATTTGACAGAAAGCCTCAAAATAAAAGTTTTGAGGCTTTTTTGTTTGTGTTGGCTTTCCTATCCTCATGTAGGAATGGTTCTTTGATAGATTCATGATGAAGTAAACCAACATGGAGTACGGGCATTTTCCAAGTTTTTTTAAAAAAGCTAAAAGAAGGCTAGAAGAAGACACTTTGTGGAAATAGACGATCCCTTTTGCTAAATAGGATGGACCTTTTCCGAAACAGGATACCCCTTTTTTTAAAAAAGGGACTCCTTGTTGGAAAAAAGAGTAACCATTTTGACACAAAGGGGGTGGTATTCCGTAATAAGGAGTCACTTGTTGTTAAAGAGGGGAAGCTTATTCTGAAATAGGAACTGGTATTTGTGAAAAAGGTGTATCTAGTTAATAAATAGGTGTCCCTTTTATTATAAAAGTGACCGGTGTTTTTGAAAAAGTGTTCCGTTGTTACTGAAAAGGGAACGTAATTTCATACAAAGGGAAATGGTTTTTGTAATAAGGTGTTCCTTTTTAATAAATAGGGGATGTTAATTGCTGATAAGTGACACCTTTTTCTTAAAAAGGGATCACTTGTTTGTAAATAGGGGACCCTTATTTGTAGAAAGGGGATGGTATTCCGTAATAAGGAGTCACTTGTTGTGAAAAAGTACTTGGCAGTATCCGATAAATTGTGTAAATCTCTCATTAGGCTTCTAGATTCTGTCTTCAAATATTATCATAAAGATCCCAAGGATTTAAGATCATCAATGTATCCGCATATAGAGCACCGATATCTGGGGGGTAAATTCTTTATGTAGTATCTTGCTTACTTATTGCTACCGTTTTAGTACAGTTTTTTGATATACAATTGCTCTACCTTCTCGCGCGCCCAAGGTGTTTTTCTCAAAAATGTCAAGGAAGATTTGATACTTGGGTTTTCATTAAAACAGCGTATTTTGATAATCCTTCCCAGTTCCTCCCAACCATAATACTCGACAAGCGCTTCCAAGACAAAGTCAAGTCTTTTTCCATGAAGGGGATTGTTTTTCTGTTCTTTCATCATACACAAAGATAAGGACTTTGACTTATCCTTAAATAGCTATATAGTTTATTTTGCTATATACCGTTATTTTCCGCTGATCATCTTTTTATGTTCAATTTTTAGTGTTTTCGGATGTTTACTATTGACTTTTTCAAACAGCATTAATTTTTCTCTGAAATTGAGCGTTACTTGATCTGGGTTGTCACACCACCATTTGTAAAATTCAACAGGTCTGTCGGTATAGGGTAATAGGGCTTTTACCGATGTGCTGTATTTGGGAAAATCGATGTGCATTTGTAAGCGCAATGTATTACGATAATAGTCGAAATGGTGGGCTCTTAGTTTAGAGTTTAATATTTGATAGGCCCTTCCTTCTAGCTTGAAATCCACTTTAATTCTTTCTTTATCAAGGGTTACCGGGTCATACATCAGCCATTCGGAAACACGCATGGTTCGGATATTATGCTCAGTCTGAATGGTAAGCAATTTACTCTGCTCGAGTACGGAATCTTTAGTAGCGATAAAGATATGTAGGTTGCTGTCCGTGACTTCGACGGTAGATACGACGGGGCCCTCTACTACCGTACAGTCTTCCACACTGCTCCCTTCTCTGGTTACAATTTTTTCCAACCTACTTTTTAGACCCGCTTTGTTTGTGTCTGTCGGTGCATAGGGGGATAATAAGCTGCTTGTAGACTTTCCTAGAAAATAATTTTCGATAAATTCCCAGCGTTTTTGATTGGTCCAGTCGTTTTGAAAAAAATGATTAAATAGTGCATAACTGGTTTCTTGTCGTTCTGTCGAATCGGCTAGTAATTGATTGCTGTATTCAGCGTTGTTGTTATCCATTTCAAGGTATTTAGGCGCATTGATACGGATATGTACCATAGTCTTATCGCCCCCTTTGATTTCGAATGTGGCGAGACCCAATGTTTCGAGAAAGTTGCCCAATTTTACATAGCTGTCCGAGTTGATTTTTTTTTGCGTACAAAAGCGACTTGATCGACGCTTTCCATTAGTTGCAAATAGATTATTGAATCGGATCATCAGCCTGTCGAAAGTAGTCTTGCTAGTTATTGGGTCATTCAGGTATTTTAATTCATCACCAAAAGTCCTCTTTTTCAAAAAAGCATTCGGTACGCGGTGACGGTTTCCATAAGAGTTGTTGATATAGGCAGTAGAAAGCAGGTTGCTGATTTTGGGAACTATCCATCTGTCGGCGATAAGTCCTTTTAATCTGGATTCAAACTGATTTATCGTGAAGAAACCTTGAAAGGATTCAAGAGCTTGCTGTATGGCATAGAAGATGGCTTGCAGTTTACGCGATTGATCCTCGAAGGATCCTCCGGCGCGTTCAAAAACTATCTTTAGTTGGGGATCTAGGCTAATTTTATCTTCTTGGAAAATCGTATTATTGTAAAACGCTAATTTTAAATTTTCAAAATTTTGTTTCTGTCGGTAGTGTTTCCAGAATTTTTCGATATCAAATTCGATGATGTGCTCGCCGTTTTTTCGGGTGCTAATCAATTCATAGGTATCTGGGTAAAGATGGGATAGTCTTGAGAGGTCTGCATCAGCAAGTTTGGCATAACCCGTTATAAAGCGTTTTTTGGGCCTTGCCGTGAAGACTGGAAACCCTTCCTTAAGAATATAGTTTTTCTCCATAAACATTAATGAAGTAAGCATCTTTTGCTGTACATCTTGCCCTTTATCAAATATATACTCAAAGTCTTCTGTCGATAGTAGCAGGTTATTTTGCTTGCCGCTACTCTGATAAGCCAGCAGTATTTTTCGTAATACGAGTTGTATCTGATAGGGGGTAGTCGAAGACATGTTATGCAGTGTTTTTGCATACAGCAGGTCGTCAGGGTGGTAGTTGATAGCTGCAACCCCCTTAAGGTCTGGGGTTCGTGCCGCTCTGCCCACTTCTTGGATATAATCGGAGAATAATCCAGATGGCGCATGATGATATACCATATCTACATCGGGAATATCAACACCCATTCCGAACGCTTTGGTACAGAACATTATTTTTCTTTTGTTCGTTTTGAATTGCCCCAAAGCGAAATTTTTATTTTCACTAGTCATACCACCGTGGTATCCTGTAGCGATAGTGCCAAATCCTTGATTTAGGCTTTCTATAATGCTAGAAATTTGTTTAGCGTAAGGAGTGTAAACGAGTGTTTTTAGCTGTAGTTCGTGAATCTGCTTGCTGAAGGAAACGGTTTGTTCGAGCTTGTTGGCTTCGATTTTTTTTTCAAAACCAGGGTAGTTCTGAAACACAAAAGTGATATCTTCTCGTTTTACCTGACCGATATAAAGATGTGGGTTGTTTAAATGTAGACTACGGATGCTGTCAAAAACCATATCATTGGTACCTCCAAATACGGCTGTGGCTGTCACGGCCACAATGGTAAAATGCTGCAGGTTTACTTCACGCAATTTGCGAAGATGTTCGCCTAGAAACCAGTAGTCTACTCTGAAATCTCTACCCCAGGTTGTGATGAGATGTGCTTCATCTATAGCCAATAGTCCGATGTTTCGATTTCCTATAAAGTAAGTGATATCATACGATAGGAAGAGCTCTGGGGACATATACAGGATATCGATTAATCCGGACTGGCATTGCTGAATGATGCTCTCTCTTTCTGAAAAAGAGAGCTCACCATTTATATAAGCCGCTTTTTCGAATTTCCGTTCCGTGATGATAGCCTCGACCTGGTCTTTCATTAAGGCGATCAGAGGGGAAATGACAATAGTGACATCGCCTTGGTGCGAGATATGAAAGGCCGGAAGTTGGAAAATAAGAGATTTGCCCGCGCCGGTAGGCGCCGTCAAAAATACGTCTCTATTTATCTGCTGCGCTTTGCTATTTTCATAGGCTGTGATAATCGTGTCGACGATATTGCCCTGTGAGATAGGAATGACTTCGTTCGTGTGGTCTGGGTCCTTGTAGATGAAAAGCGTTCTGAAGGTTGCATCGGTTCCCCAATGTTGTTTCAATAACTGGGTCGTAACTTCTCGTATGGGGCTGTCTTCTTCAACTTGTGGGATAGCACTATACTGGAGTTGTCCGCCAAATTTACTTAAAACCGCATTCCATTTCCGAAGACTGCTCAATAATTGGCTGTTCTGAAATTGCTTTTCATAATAGCTGATCGTAGTGATTGTACTGGGAATGGATTGACTGATGTGGTCGTTAATGAGTAGGTCTAAGGCAAAATTATCAAAAGACAGGTTATACGCAGCGGAATCTTTCAGTTTATTTTTTTTAACTTTTACTTCTTCCTGGAAAAGTGGTATAACTTTTAACTTGTTAGTTGGTCGGCGTGTTGAATAATAATGCTTTTGGTTCAGTATGCATTGTTCGATATGGTGTAATGGGAGGTCTGCTGGTCTGCTATCTATATTATCCTGGCCGCTGGTCGGTATGTAATCTTCTTCATCGAGTGGAAACAATTGACGGAGATTGTCTTCAATAACTACAATCCGGTTTTCAAAGGGGAGAGGAAAATCGCCAACATAGGCCTGTAGATAGCAAAGCTGCGCATAGGATATCAGGTGGTAGTCTTTCGTCAGGGCTAATGTGTTTTGCATTTGCACATACCAGTCCTCGCTAAAGGAATGGTGTTTATTTTCATTCCGTAAATGGCTATTATCGGCAATATGGGCGCGGGGCAATAGCGAATGCCACAAGGAGGTTTGCCCTAATAAAACAAAGATCAGGTTTGGACGTTCGGCCATTTCGGATGCAATAATAGCACTTATCCTCTCTACATAATAGTGGTTAAATGACTTGGTCATAATCGACTTGATTAGCTTTTTTAATTAGTTACCAGTGCTTTAAGATAGTTTATTTTTTTGATAAAAAAGAATTTTCATGATGGTTAATAAAATATATGCCTTCAAAAAAACTATTCATTCCTCTGAAATTACAAATTGATTAGATTTTGTGAAAGGAGTATATTATGGATTAATTATTGATAGATTTGTAACTATTAAGAATGACTTATGCAAATATTAGTAGTAGAAGATGATAAACGTATAAGTGATTTTCTGATCAAAGGATTGGAAGAAAACGGTTATCTGGTCGTGCTATGTAAAACTGCCGAGGAGGTTCTGGACTCTTATCTCAATATCCCATGGGATCTGATCATTCTGGATGTGATGTTGCCACAGATGGATGGTATTCAATTAGCACAAACTCTACGCTACAAAAAGATATTTGCCCCTATACTGATGTTGAGTGCGCTGAACACAGTGCAGGACAAGGTATCGGCTTTGGATTATGGTGCCGATGATTATATTACTAAGCCTTTTCATTTTGATGAGTTGCTTTCCCGGATTAGGGCCCTTACTCGACGTACTCAATATCAGCAGCAAGAGGTACCAGTAAATGTGCTCAAGCATGGCAGCCTCTCTATTGATATGAATCAATATATCGTATTCCGTGAGGAGAAAGCTATCGACTTATCGCCAAGGGAGTTGAAATTGCTGTTGTATCTTATTGAAAACAAAGACCGAGCAGTAACACGAATACAGATACTCAATGCGGTATGGGGTATTACTTTTGACAATCAAACGAATGTAGTGGATGTATATATATCCTATTTGAGGAGTAAGATAGAGCAGGGAGATGAAAAATATATTTATACGGTAAAAGGAATAGGATATATGTTTAAGACCAATTAAAATGAAGTTACGACATAGACTCTCCCTATATTCCGTTGTCATATTCAGTGTGATTACTTTGATTATATCTTCGGTAATTTATGTGTCTTTTTATGCCGTGATGGAGAGAAAAGAAAGGGAATCTCTGGAAAGCAAATCGCTTTTGGCAGCTATTTATTATTTGGAACAGGATGAGCTTTCATTTATTGAACACGAGAGCATTAAGAACCAATTATTAAAGACGATTTCCCGAAAGAATATTATTCTCTTAGATAAGGATAACAATCGATTTAATGGAGATATGTCTCCGATTTCTGTTATTGATTCTGCTTTTATTGACAAAGTCCGAAAAGAACGAATTGCACATTTTGATACTAATGATTTTTTCTATAATGGGAGGTTCTATGAGGATAATCAAGGGGATTTTGTGGTTGTGACGCGAGAGACGAAAGACGGATTTAACGAACAGATGCACTCTCTTTTTCAAATCTTATTAATTGTATCTCTATTGGGGATACTATCCATTTTTCTCGTCTCTCAATATTTAGGAACAATAGCTTATGAACCTATTGTACGGATAATAGATGAAATTAAAAGAAAGGATACGAAGAACTTTAATGAGCCTATTATTCTGAAAAAGACCTACTACGAAATAAATGATCTGATAAATACATATAACCATTTTGTCGACCGCATAGCACAAACGTTTAATGTTCAGAAGAATTTTATTGATTATGTTTCTCATGAACTTCGAACTCCAATTACGGCATTGTTGGGTACATTGGAGGTAACCAATAGTAAAAAACGCACTGTAGACGAATATGAAACAGTAATTGCCCAACTCAAACAATACACAGCTGATCTGCAGGATACATTAGATAATATGGCGCTGTTGTCCGGTGCGAAAACTTCGTTTGAATTTGCTGTTTTGCGTGTGGATGAAATTATTTGGTCTGTCATTGAAAATGCAATATTATACCACCAAGCTAAAATCGAGGTGGAAATGGAGGTGGAAAACAATGAAATCCTTAGTTTTGAAGGGAACGATAAATTGTTGGAATTGGCCATAGGAAACCTTGTCGAGAATGCTTTGAAATACTCTGATAATGATGTTATCAAGGTAACTATAAAAGAAAGCCAAGGACAATTGGTTGTACTTCTTGAGGATAGAGGCATAGGTATCCTCCAAGAAGATATAGGTAACATCAAGCAGAATTTCTTTCGAGGACAAAATGTAAGGGGGTATCAAGGAAAGGGAATAGGCCTCTCCATGGCTAACGTGATCTTACAACTACATCGAATAAGTCTTGGAATTGAAAGTAATAGTTCCGGAACTACCATTATATTGACATTCTAATCTACTTCTAATCTAAATGGGACTTCACCTTAATGTACAGCAACTAGTTTTGCGGTATAAAATACAGTATGGTGAAAAAAGTCTTTTTATTAATCTTCTTATTCCTTTTAAAAGGAACAATTCATGCACAGTCTTATTCGCTGCTTGACTTAGAGGCGTTATTTCTAAAGAACAACTTTTTGTTATTGGCACAGCGGTATAATATTGAACGGGTGGATGCAGAGGCACTTCAAGAGAAGGTTTGGAACAATCCTACGCTGAGTATTAGTGAGGTTAACCTTTGGAAAAACACGGAGCACGAAGAATTACCTCCCATTTTTGGAAATTATGGTAAAGCACAGCAAATTTCTATTGAACTTGAACAGTTAGTAGAAACAGCTGGAAAGCGAAAGAAAAGGATAGCGTTAAAAAATCTGGAAAAGAAGGATGCTTTGTTAGAATATGAGGAATTACTACGTCAACTGAAAAAGGAGTTAAGACAGGGATTCTACAAGGTCGAGCGCTTGAATGCTGAAGAACAGCAGTTGCAGACGGTGGTAACACTCTATGAAGAGCTTCAAAAGCAATATGCTTCACAAGTCCAAAAACAGAATGTATCCCAAGCGGATTTTTACCGTGTGCAATCAGAATTGGTAGCCTTGCAGCGTGAGATAATGGCGCTAGAGGCAGATAAGCTAGAAGCGATTAGTGTGCTGCGGACTCTCACGCAGGTGCCCGATATCGATTCCAAGGATTTGAAATTCACACGGGGAGAGATCGATTACACTTCCAGTCTCCCCAACGATATGCTGGCCGTAGCGTTAGAACAGAATATAGGTTTGAAGCGTCAAAATAATGCTTCGCAATCTGCTGAGAAAAAGCTTGTCCTCGAACGTGCTCTGCGTAAACCCGACGTTACCGTCCAACTAGGCTATGACCGTGGAGGAAATATAATGCGCGATTTTGTTGGTTTAGGAGCCCAGATAGACCTTCCTATATTCAATAGAAATAAAGGTAATATCAAAGCTGCTCAGTTCGAGATCGAGCAAGAAAAGGCTATGGGGCTATCTGTCCGTGCCGAAGTTGAATCCACACTTGTACGATTGCAGAAGCAACTACATAGTTATGAACGTATGTTGCAACGCTGGGATAAAGAACGGATTATGGAGCAGGAAAAAATGTGGATCAGTTACAATAAACATTTACAAAATCGCCAGATTACCCTCTTGGAGTTTATTGATTTTACGCAAGCATATAAGGAGGCTCAACAATCTCAAGCAGAGCTTCTGGAGGATTATAAGAATACCTACGAAGAGTTACAATATATTGTTGGAATAGATTTTTAGAATATTTACAGATGAAGCATAGTTACTTATTATTAGCACAGGTAGTTGTAGTTCTACTGCTTGCAGCGTGCAAACACACAGGAGCACCTAAGCAAGAGACTGAGGTCGTACAAGACACATTCTGCCTGAGTGATATGTTGAAGAAGAAAACGAGTATCGTCGCTGTAGAAGAGCGCCCGATAACAGAACAATTGACTCTTTCTGGCAAGATTGAATATAATGAGAACGACCTTGTCGCTTTCAGAAGTCTGTTGGAAGGAAGTGTTGAGCAGGTGCAGTTTGAACTCGGAGACCATGTCCGTAAAGGACAGGTACTGGCTACGATCCGTTCGGCAGAGATACAAGGTCTGTATCAGGAAAAGAGAAATAAAGAAAATGAGATCCAACTGTTGAAAAATCAGATCAAGACAAAAAAGGAAATGTTGGAAGACGGGTTGTTTTCCGCTCCTGAGCTTATGCAGATGGTACATGAACTGGAACATGCAAAAATCGAATTGGAGCGTATTGTTGAGTCGTTGGCATTATATAGATCGGTTGGTTCGAATGCCTTTCAGGTATTGGCACCCAAGGACGGTTATATCATTCAAAAATCCATAAGTGCTGGACAGAATATTGTGTCGGATAGCGATCCTTTGTTCTCTATATCAAATTTGAAGGAGGTCTGGGTGATGGTGAATATCTACGCCACCAATCTACGTTATGTACAGGTTGGAGA
The DNA here is from genome assembly GCF_016746095.1 of Sphingobacterium faecale. Lineage (GTDB taxonomy): Bacteria > Bacteroidota > Bacteroidia > Sphingobacteriales > Sphingobacteriaceae > Sphingobacterium > Sphingobacterium faecale. The sequence continues at coordinate 262,352 of NZ_JAERTY010000001.1, forward strand.
TCAAGTTAAGGTACGCACTGTCGCTTATCCGGATCAAGCGTATACAGGTAAGATCGATAAGATCTATAATGTGTTTGATGACAATGAACATGTCTTGAAGGCCCGCGTAGTTTTAGCAAATCCGACATTGAAACTTATGCCAGGACTGAGTGCTGATATCATTATTGATAAAAAGAACAGTCAAGGCGATGCCCTTGCTATTCCTAATAATGCCGTGGTGTTCCATAACAATCATGAATATATTGTCGTGTACAAGGATGATTGTCATTTAAGGACGTTGCCTATTACCCAAGTAGGAAGCAATGAGGAGTATACATTTATAGCGGAGAAACTAGAACCGGGAGAACAGGTAGTTGGTTCCAACGCGTTGTTAATTTATGAAGAGTTAAGCAAATAGGGAAATATGAAGAGATTAGTACAACGCTTGGTTACATTTTCTTTGCATAATACAACATTTGTATTATTTGCGACATTGGCTTTATTGTTTGCAGGCGTGTATGCGCTTCGGCATACGGCTATTGAAGCGTTCCCAGATGTAACTAATACGCGTGCACGTATCATAACGCAGTGGCCAGGCCGGAGTGCCGAGGAAATGGAAAAACTGGTCACTCTGCCCATATCCAAAGAGGTAAACAGTATTCCCCACAAATCAAGTGTACGGTCTATATCACTTTTTGGTCTTTCGGTGGTGACGGTACAGTTTGAGGATGGAGTTGATGATTTCTATGCACAGCAATATGTGTCGAATAAACTCAGTGGCGTGGATCTGCCCGATGGGGCGGAAGCCGAAATAGAACCACCATCTGGTGCTACCGGTGAAATTTTTAGGTATATCATTCGTTCGGATAAGCCGATTCGTGACATTACCGCCATACAAGACTGGGTTATCGAAAGAGAATTGTTGGGCGTTCCCGGTGTTGCCGATGTGGTTAGTTTTGGTGGGGAGGAAAAGATCTATGAGATCAAAATTAACCCTACCGAGTTAAAGAATTTTGACCTGACTCCGTTGGACGTATATGATGCGGTTTCTAAGTCGAATATCAACGTAGGGGGAGATGTTATTGAGCAGGGCGATCAAGCTTATGTAGTGAGGGGAGTAGGACTTCTGGATAAGATTGAGGATATCGGGAATATTACGGTCAAGTTGAATGGTACGGTACCTGTATTGATTAAGAATGTAGCGGATGTATCGGTGTCGAGCAAACCGCGTTTGGGGCAGGTGAGTTTTAATGAAGCGGAGGATGTGGTACAGGGAATTGTAGTGATGCTACGTGGAGAAAATCCTTCTGAAGTTATTACCAATTTGAAAGACAAGATCGAGGAACTTAATGAGAGAGTGTTGCCCAATGGAGTAGAAATGGAAACCGTGATCGACCGGACAACATTGGTAGACAATACGGTACGTACGGTGTCAGGCAATTTAATCGAGGGGATTCTGCTGGTGTCACTGATTGTGTTTGTATTCTTGTACAATTGGAAGTCTACTTTTATCGTAGCCTCGGTTATCCCTCTCTCTTTTCTATTTGCTATTATAGCATTGAAAATACAAGGGCTGCCCGCCAATTTGATTTCCATGGGATCTTTGGATTTTGGCTTGCTGTTGGAAGGAACGCTAGTAATTGTAGAGACGGTGTTTGTCTCTTTGGCGACGTTATCGCATCGGGTTGGACCAGAGCGTTTTGCGAAGATGAGTAAGTTGGGCGTCATCAAAAAGAGTACAGGCAGCGTAGCTACTTATATCTTCTTTGCACTGAGTATTTTGATTGTAGCATTATTACCTATATTCTCTTTTCAGAAAGTGGAAGGAAAGATGTTTTCACCTCTTGCTTTTACGTTAGGATATGCACTTTTGGGGTCACTGATACTCAGTTTGACGTATGTGCCCGCCATGTGTAAATTACTTTTCACAAAAGGGGTCGAAGAGAAAGAGAACTTTATAACCAGATTTTTCCAACGTAATATTTATGGTCTATATACGACTGCATTTCGCTATAAAAAAACAACTATTGCTGTCTTTGTAGCCATATTGGGGCTATGTGCTTTTCAGTTTTCTCATTATGGATCGGAATTCTTGCCAAAACTGAATGAAGGAGCTATCTATATTAGGGCAACTTTGCCGAATAGTGTCAATCTAAAAGAGTCGACAAAGCTTACCAAAGAAATGAAAGAGCTGATGATGGAAGGCTCTGAAGAGATCGATTTTATATTGACGCAGACTGGGCGCCCCAACGACGGTACGGATCCTACCGGTTTCTTCAATATAGAATTTAATGTGCAACTCAAAGATGTTAAAGATTGGACACGAAGCGTCTCCAAAGAAGATATTATTCAAGAACTTCGAGATAAGTTGGCGCATTATCCAGGTGTTAGTTTTGGATTTAGTCAACCTATACAAGACAACGTAGAAGAGTATGTGGCAGGAGTAAAGAGCTCGCTCGTGATCAAGATATTTGGGACGGATCTTTATGATCTGGAAAACTATGCCGACCAGGTAGCGACGTCTATTGCTAAAGTAGAAGGAATTACGGATATCAATGTTTATAAAAATATTGGGTTACCGGAATTACGTATACAATTGCATGATGCTAAAATGGCTCGGTATGGTATTTTTACGGCAGATGTCCAAGCGGTTATCGCTATGACAATAGGAGGACAGGCTGCTACTAAATTTTATGAAGACGATCGGCAATTTGATGTGATGGTCCGTTTCGAAGAGAGCTACCGGGATTCGAAGGAGAAAATTGGAAATATTTTGATACCCACTAGTAATGGACAGAATGTTCCCTTGCAGGAGATCGCCACTATAGGCTACCAGACTGGGCCTGCATTTATTTATCGCGAAGGCAATAGCCGTTACATAGGTGTTGGTTTTAGTATTGATGGCCGGGATCTAGGTAGTACGATTGAGGAGGCCAGAAAAGTGGTGGATAAAGAGGTGAAATTGCCTAAAGGACATCATATGGAGTGGGCAGGAGAGTTTGAAAGTAAGGAGCGTGCAGCGAAACAGCTGGCGATGGTTGTCCCGGTATCGCTGGTGCTTATATTATTGCTTTTATATTCTAACTTCGGTAATTTTAAGGATACGGCTATTTCTTCTTTGACCCTTGCTTTTGCCTTTATAGGTGGGTTTATATCGCTTTGGGCTACAGGGACAATCTTTGGTATATCGGCAGGTATAGGTTTCATCATCTTGTTTGGTGTTGCCACTATCGATGGTATCGTACTCATCGGCGTGATACGGGACAATATGCGGCACAAGATGAAGCTGAGAGAAGCCATCGATAACGGAGTTAAAAGTAGGATTCGTCCTGTAGTAATGATTGCTCTTATGGGATCTATGGGGTTGCTTCCGGCTGCGATGTCTACAGGGATGGGCTCGGAGATCCAAAAGCCATTGGCCATTATGATCGTAGGAGGACTGTTGATCTGTCTACTTCTTTCCTTTACGGTGATTCCTGTTGTATTCTATTGGGTATACGCAAAAAGTGAGAAGAACTAAAATATGAGGAAGAATGATTAGAATGTAGATAAATGCTTATTTTTGCAGAATGAGCAAAAGAAATATGAACAAGGGACAAAAAGAAACACCTCAACGTCCGGTGGATCGCTATTTTAAAGAAATGGATAGTGTATTTGCTAAAGGAAATAAAGGTTTATATACTATCTTTTTGTCTCTTGCTTTTTTTGGTATTATGGGGCTAATTTGGATGATTCCGTTTCCCCAGTTTGACTTTTTAGTCCGCATGAATGCACATACCTTCTTGAATTGGGGATCTATATTTATTGCTATAGTTGTATATAGTTATCTGAAGTTGGCCCCCACGCTGTCCTACGCCGTTTTATTCTGTATAGGTATTATGAGTTTCTTCATTGTACAGTTGGAGTATGTAGAGCGTGATGGAGGACCATCGGTGGTGTTGGTCTGTTCCAGTATAGCGCTGGTGTCGCTGTTGGTTCTATTCTTCCTGACAAGAAAAGAAGGAAGTTTAGGTCTTAAGCACTTTTTGGCATTATTGGGAATTGGACCGATATGGCTATGGTCTAAGGCTTTTGATCGTTTTAAATGGAAGTATTAAATAAAAAAAGGAGCATTGCTCCTTTTTCTATTTAATAATGCGTTTTATTTTGTTGGATTTTTTAATCAGTTTATACAGCCCCTCATAGTCTTGGTCTTCTAGCTTATCGTGCAGTTTTTGTAGCTGCTTGATATGTTCTTCCAATACCTCTAGGACGTTATTCCTATTTTGTTTGAAGATGGGGGTCCACATATCTGGAGAAGACTTGGCTAGACGTACAGTCGATTCAAATCCCGAACCCGCGAGTTCAAAAATACGTCCTTGTGATTTTTCCTTCTCCAATACGGTGAGAGCGAGTGCAAACGAGGTCAAATGCGAAATATGGGATACATAAGCCGTATGCATATCATGTTCTTCTGCATTCATAAATAGGCTTTTCATTTCCAACTGTTCGGTAATCGCATCTGCGATATCAAAAGCATCCTCATCTGTACGAAAGGCATCGACATACACCATGTTTTTACCTTTGAATAAATCGGGTAGGGCCGCTTCCGGACCGGAATATTCTGTACCAGCCATAGGGTGAGCTGCGATATACCGTCCTCGTTTAGGATGTTCTGCAATACCCTGTAGAATGTTTGTTTTGGTCGATCCCATATCGATTACTACCTGTTTATCGACTTGATCGAGGATTATTGGTGCCAACTGCATAATGGTATCGACAGGTGTAGTCAGGAGAATAACCTTCGAATGCTGTACAGCGTCTTCTAAAGTCATGATCTCATCTACTAGACCGAGCTGCATGGCTTTCTTTTGGTTGGTTTCATTTTTGTCTACACCAATTATTTTGTCGAAAGATTTAGTCTCCTTCAATCGGATGGCTGTAGACCCGCCAATCAATCCGATCCCGACAATAGCTATATTCATTTTATAGTACTTACTTTACTCACTAATCATTGATGCGATACGATTTAAAGCTGCATCGAGAACTTCTGTTTTGGCGCATAGGCTGATGCGGATATAATTGTTTCCCGCGTTTCCAAAAATCCCGCCTGGAGTGATAAAGACCTTCGCGTTATACAGCGTTTTGTCGCTCAGTACATAGCCGTCGGCATATTGCTCAGGCACCTGGGCCCAAACAAAAAGCCCTACCTGATCTGGATCATATTTACATCCCAATAGGTCCATAATATGAAAAACTTTTTCTCTTCGCTTGCTGTATTCTCCATTCAACTGCGTATACCAGGAGCTATCTAGATTTAGAGCTTTTGCCGCTGCAAGCTGTAAGGGGAGAAACATGCCCGAGTCCATATTGCTCTTGAACCGTAATATTTCATTGATCCGGTTTTCGTGTGCGACCAACATGCCGATACGCCATCCAGCCATGTTGGATGATTTACTCAAGGAATTTAATTCAATAGACACTTCTTTCGCGCCTTCTACAGCCATGATACTCTCAGGATGATCGTTTAATATGAAACTGTAAGGGTTGTCATGACAGATCAATATATTATATTTTTTTCCAAATGCAACTGCAGCTTCAAAAAAGTGTCTGTGGGCTCGTGCTCCAGTTGGCATGTGTGGATAGTTGATCCACATCATTTTGACCTTGCTGAGGTCCATTTTTTCTATCGATTCAAAATCAACAAGCCAATTGTTGTCCTGAGTCAAATCGTATGGGACAGCTGTAGCTCCCGAAATCTTTACGGCTGAAGTATATGCCGGATATCCGGGATTTGGAATAAGCACCTCATCACCTTCCTGTAGGTAGGTCATACAAATGTGTACAATGCCTTCTTTTGAACCTATTAGAGGAAGTATTTCAGTAGTTGGATTTAAAATAACACCATAATATCGTGAATACCAATCGGCCATGGCTTGACGTAACACAGGCGATCCTTTATAGTTTTGATAACCATGTGTGTTGGTCTGAGCAGCTTGCTCGGTCAGTACTTGGATGACTTCTGGATGAGGCGGTAGATCAGGACTTCCGATACCTAGATTGATTACCTGTGCTCCCGCCTTGTTCATCTCGTCAATTTCTCTCAACTTCCTAGAAAAGTAATATTCTTCCGTCTGTTGTAGCCTTTTCGCAACTTCGATGTTCATTATTTTAAATTTGGTGCTAAATTTATAAAAACAAAATCGCTTTGTTGAATTATTTGGTCATAAAATAGCTAATAACTGTAAATAGTATAAAACCCATGTGTTTACACGGCGATATTGTATTTAGAGTCTTGGATATAATTTAATGTTCTGACGAAATACTAGTATTAGTCAAAAGTAGGATTGATGAAGGTTTTTTTCTATTTTTGTTATTCTTAGTTTTTTGGATGAAGACATACTTTAGATTATTATCATTTGCTAAACCAATTGGCAGATTTGCTATACCCTACGTGTTTTGTACAATAATTACCGTTGTATTTGGAACGTTAAATTTGGCATTACTTATACCATTATTATCTGTTTTGTTTAAAGATGCTGAAGATGTCTCCTCGGCAGTGGTTCCTTTTTTGGAACGACCGGAACATTTCTACGAAATCAAAGATTGGTTTAATTACTTGTCTCAGAGCCTCTATTATGAATATGGCCCATATGAAGCGCTTAAATACATCTGCATAATTATCGTAGCTTCTGTCTTTATCTCTAATGTATTTCGTTATTTCTGTCAACGGATTATGGAAAACTTTAGAATCCATACTCTGCTAAGATTGCGTAAGGCAGTTTTTGAAAGTGTCATGGATCTCCATTTAGGTTTCTTTACCAATCAGAGAAAGGGAGACGTTATATCGAAAATTGCTTCAGATGTCGGTACAGTACAATACTCCGTAACAGGGACCCTTCAGGTTGTGTTTAAAGAACCGCTTCAACTTATTGCTTATCTGATTACCTTGTTCTTGATTTCACCTCAATTGACTTTATTCTCCATAACTGTAATTCCCGTTTCAGCTTTTCTCATAGCGCGGATCGTCAAGAATTTGAAACATCAGGCGCGTGCTGGACAGGAATCGTTTGCTAATATGATTACTTATTTGGATGAAGCATTATCCGGTATTAAAATAATCAAGTCGTTTAACGCTACCTTTTTTGTTAAAAAACGTTTTCAGGAGGAGAATGAACACTATGCGGATATAATGCGTAAAATGGCTGCCAGACAACAGATGAGTTCACCCGTTTCAGAATTATTAGGAGTTATTATGGTGGCCGTCATTTTGTTGTATGGTGGGAATTTGGTGCTTTCGGGAGAGGGGGATCTTTCTGCAGAAGCGTTTATCGGTTATATTGCCTTATTTTCGCAAGTAATGCGACCGGCAAAGGCGTTAACAGATTCTTTTAGTGGGATTCATAATGGATTGGCAGCAGGAGAGCGCGTATTGGAACTTATAGATGAAAAGTGTATGGTCAAGGATAAAGAAAACGCTGTTGTCGTTGAATCTTTCCAGGAGGCTATACAGTTTAAAAGCGTTGAATTTAATTATGGTGAGCGGAATGTGTTGAAAGGAATCGATTTTCGGATTGGTAAAGGAGAGACGATTGCTCTGGTAGGACCATCAGGAGGAGGTAAGACTACTTTGGTAGATTTGATACCTCGATTTATGGATGTCACATCAGGGGCCATTTATTTTGATGGCATCGATCTGCGTGACTTGAATCAAGATTCTTTACGATCTTTGATAGGCACTGTAAACCAAGAATCTGTTCTGTTCAACGATACTATTTTTAATAACATTGCTTTTGCTAATCCATTGGCGACTATCGAACAGGTAGAGCAGGCTGCACGTATAGCGAATGCGCACGATTTTATAGTTAAAACAACAGAAGGATATCAGACTAATATAGGTGATCGGGGATCAAAATTGTCCGGTGGACAGCGTCAACGGATCTGTATCGCACGGGCAGTACTCAAAAATCCACCTATTATGCTGTTGGATGAGGCAACATCGGCATTGGATACCGAATCCGAAAGACTGGTACAGGACTCGTTGTACAAATTAATGGAGAATAGAACAACTGTTGTAATAGCCCACCGGTTGAGTACGATACAGAACGCAGATCGTATTGTAGTGTTGGATGGAGGAAAAATTGTCGAAGTAGGATCACATAATGAGCTTTTATTAAACAACGGTCTGTACCGTAAGTTGATCGATATGCAGCAATTTGTAGAGTCTTAGGATTCGATGTTGACACATATATTACCATTTCGTATTGGCTAATTTGATGCTTTTTAGCTAAATTTGTATAGAAGGAAAGACACATGGATGCGAATAAAGAGCTTGATTTTTTAATCAAAAGTGAATTAGATACCGACTTAAAAAGAATAGCAGAGAAGGTTGTAGCCCGAGAACGTATTACTTTTGAAGAGGGAGTAATGCTCTACGAAAGAGGGGAACTGAATTATCTAGGTGTTCTAGCGAACTATATCAGAGAGCGTAAACACGGAAATCGTACTTATTTTAACAGAAATTTTCATATTGAACCGACCAACGTATGTGTGTACGATTGTAAGTTTTGTTCTTACTCGCGTTTGATCAAACAACGCGATGAAGGATGGGAAATGGATGTAGAAGGTATGATGGATGTCGTTAGGCGCTATGATAATGAAGCTGTAACCGAAGTGCATATTACAGGAGGTGTAGTACCCAAACAGAATCTGGAGTTTTATGCTGATTTTTTTAAAAAATGTAAAGCACACCGCCCCGAACTGCATATTAAGGGATTGACTCCGGTTGAATACTATTATATCTTCAAGAAAGCTAAGTTAAGTCATTATGAAGGGATGAAATATCTGAAGGAATGCGGATTGGATTCGATGCCCGGAGGAGGAGCGGAAATTTTTCATCCAGAGGTACGTGAAAAAATTGCACATGATAAGTGTACAGCGGAGCAATGGCTGGATATACATACGCAGGCACATGCACTGGGGATGAATACAAATGCAACGATGCTCTATGGACATATTGAAGAATATTGGCATAGGGTAGATCATATGGAACGCCTGCGCCAATTGCAGGATAAAACCGGAGGATTTCAGACCTTTATACCTTTGAAATTCAGAAATAAGGATAACCAGATGTCTGATATCCCAGAAGTTTCGGTAATCGAAGACTTAAAAAACTATGCTATCGCACGTATCTATCTGGATAATTTTGACCATATCAAGGCTTATTGGGCAATGATATCGAGAGAAACGGCACAATTGTCGTTAGCTTATGGTGTCAATGATATCGATGGTACTCTAGATGATACCACCAAAATTTATAGTATGGCTGGTGCGGAAGAGCAAACTCCGGCGATGAGCACACAGCAATTGGTCGAATTGATAAAGAATGTAGGACGCCACCCGATTGAAAGAGATACCTTGTATAACGTCGTGACGGATTATAAGGATTTTGTTTTTGAAGAGGATAAGTCCAAGCGTTACTACGCTTTACCCGTAGTAAATTAAGTAAATAAATTGAAAAAAAGTTTCTATTTTATAAGACATGGGCAGACCGACCTTAATCTAAAAGGTATTGTACAGGGAAGGGGAGTGGATTCTCCACTGAATGCAAATGGTCTCCAACAAGCAGAGGCATTCTATGATGCTTATAAGGGTGTGGATTTTGATAAAATTTATACTTCTACATTGTTGCGTACACATCAAACTGTCGAACCCTTTAGCGCGAAAAATATTTCAGTAGAACAGTTGGAAGGATTGGACGAAATTAGTTGGGGCGTATACGAGGGGCAGGAGCAGAACGAAACCATCATGAGCGGTTTTGAAGCATTGGTACAGGCGTGGCGTAATGATGAACTGGATGTACGGGTCGAAAAAGGAGAGTCCCCCAATGAGCTTGTCGTTCGGCAGAGGCGTGCCATAGATTATATGCTAACGAAAACGGACGAAAAGAAGATACTGGTCTGTATGCATGGACGTGCATTGCGTATCATGTTATGCCATCTTACGAATGTCCCCGTTCGTCAGATGGATGATTTTCCACATACAAATACAGCACTGTATATTGTGGATTATGAAGATGGTGTATTTTCGATATCAGATTATTACAATACAGAACATTTGAAAGGATTATTATAATGAGTAAAGTGAGGGTTTCGGCTGTTAGCTATACCAATACATTGCCATTTTTGCAGGGGATCAAGGCTTCGCCTGTAATGGAAATGATTGAATTGAGTGTAGACTATCCTGCGGAATGTGCACGCAAAGTGATTACGAATGAAGCTGATCTGGGAATTATACCTGTGGCGGCATTGTTAAAGGTGGCTGATCCGATAATTATTACGGATTATTGTATTGGCTCGGATGGGGCCGTGGATTCTGTTTTTATCTTCTCGGACAAACCTATAGAGCAGATCAAGTCGCTTCGTCTGGACCTACAGTCGCGAACATCGAACGGATTAGCTCGTATTCTTTTGAAATATTATTGGAAAAATGAAGTCGATATTGTTTGGGAAGGCGATGCAGACGCTTACGTTTTGATCGGTGACCGTACTTTTGGAAAGAAAGAAACGGTACCTTATGTTTATGATTTAGGTTATTTTTGGAAGGAGCTGACGGGCCTACCTTTTGCATACGCGGTGTGGGTCGCCAACAAAGAATTACCTGTTGATTTTGTGGATCGATTCAACCAAGCGTTGGCAGAGGGAGTTGCCCATCCCAAAGATGTTATAGCGGGATTGTCTACCTATCCAAATTTCGATTATGAATTCTATCTCACCAAGAGTTTGAATTTTAATTTAGATAATCGCAAGAGACAGGCTATCGAGAAGTACCTCGACCTTTATAAAACTTTAGAGGAAATAGAAAAAGCTCCTACAGAATAGGAGCTTTTTCTATAGCCTAGTTATAGGTAATCTGGCTTCCCTTTTCGAGGTCTTTGGTGACGGAAACCGATCGCGGCATGCGTTCCTTTAATTCGTCGACGTGAGATATTATTCCTACAACTCTGTTTTCGTGATGCAGATATTGTAAGGTATCAAAGACGGTATTAATGCTTTCAGCATCCTGCGTACCAAACCCTTCGTCGATAAAGAAAAAATTTCGATCGGCCTTATTGAGAGATTGGATATTTTCGGCCAATGCTAAAGCTAAGCAAAGGGAGGCCTGAAAACTTTGCCCACCAGAAAGTGTTTTGACAGATCGTTGATGCCCTTCATGAAGAAAGTCGATGACTTCAAACTCGTTGCTTTCATTGAGACATAGGCTGAGCTGATTTTTGGTGAGTCTATGGAAACGTTGGTTTGCAATCTCACAAAGACGGGCTAGATGTATGCTCGAAACATAATTTATAAAGCCATTGCCCTTGAACATATTGTCGAGGGTTTTGAGGTTTTCTTTACGGCTATTCAGCTGTTCGTAGGTAGAAAGAAGTGTTTTTTTCTTACCCAACTCTATGGTAAGACGGGCTAGCTCTTTTTCTAGGGTACCACTTAATGTTAACTCCAGTTCGAGTTCTTCCTTCTTGAGTTCATGGATTTTTTCGATGTCGTCAAATGCTTCCTGTGAAAAAGTGCTGTTTTTCATCAGTTCTCTTAATTCGGCAATCCTTGTCTGTAGCGTGTTGTACTGCATGTAGAATTGTTGTATCCTTTCGCGAGTCTTTAGAATATCAAAACTTTTCTCGAGAATAGATTTCACAATGGTGATATCTTCAAATTGGAATTCCTTTAACAGGCTATTGATTGTCCCTTGCAAAGCTTGCAATTGAGCTGTGAGTGTTATATATTGTTCGTGGGCTTCGGAATACTGACCTGCAACCTCGGCAAATTGAGTCCGTCTTTGAATGATTATTTCACTCCATTCTATGTATTGTTTTTCGACGGTTTCAATTTTACGTTCTAGCTCACTTAAAGCTTTAACCAGTGTATATTTGTCCGCTTTTTCGTACGATTTGTAATCCGAGGTTTTCAATTGTTGGATATTGTGGCTTATCTTGGCGTCGACAATCTTTACCTGATTTTTGAAGTCATCTAAAGACTTTTCATATTTGGCTAGGTTTTCTTGTGTTTCTTGGATTTGCTTTCGAATATCTTTTATGGAGTTTTCCTGCTCAAGGATCTTTGCTTCTAACTGTTGTGCCTGTTTTTTTTGTATTTCAAAACTGCTACGGTTTCCTTTTTCGAAACTGTTCCAGGTAAAGGTACTGTCGTGCAGCGAAATCAAATCGTTGATTTCATTTTCCTGTTGTTTTAGGCCTTTAATATCGTCCAACTTATCCGTGATAAGAACGCTTATAGCAGACACTTTGGCGTATTGTTCTCTCAGTGCCTGATCTAGTTGTGTTAATTTGTCCCGTTCGTTGTCGAGCACCTTTACTTCGAGTACCCAGTCTTCCTCATGCATGGGGGCAGGATGCTCCAAAGACCCACATAAAGGACAAGGAGAACCATCGTGTAGTTTTAGTACATACTGAGAAAGCTCTTGTTTGACAAGTAGTGCATTTTCTCTTTCTTTTAAAAGGCTGCTTTCGGCAGCGACCTTATTTATTTTGTCCTTGAGTACGTCTTGCCAGTCCGTCTCCGAAAGATTGATTTCTTCGAGCTGTCCTCTATAGCTTGTAAGATCTTGAGTTAGCTTAGCGATTTTAGTATGAATGTCTAGCGAGTCCTTTCGTAGTTGTTCTTGCTTTTGATACCAATTTTCGACAGCCATCAACTCTTGTGTTTGGATTCGTGAGTTTTTCGCTATTTCGAGCTGTTCTTCTTCTTTCCCAAGTTGTACTGAAAGCTCTTTTTCTTTGTGTCGGGTCTGCTCTATATAAGGGGTACCACGGTCGACACGGCCTTGTAACTCAATTTTTTGTTGTTGTAGATCGGTATTTGTAATCAACAGTCTGTAATCATCTGTTTTTTTTCTGGAGGTAGCTAAAGCTTCATAATCCTCCTTTATACCTTCAAGCTGGGATGCGGTCTCCGCTATTTGCGTATTTAGTAATTGTTTGTTGTCTTTTAGTTTTTCTATTTTGATCAATAGCTGCTCCTTACGGGAAGTGATGTCGTGGAGGTTATTGATGGGCTCTCTAAAGTTTTGGGTCACCGATTCAAACTGTTGCAGTTCTTTTTCATAACGTTGAATCTGGGGGGATTGTAATTCCAGCTCCGCTAGCTGTTGTTCTTTATGGTCAAGATCACTCTTGTTTTCTTTTTCTAACCGTAGTGCATGAAGCTGTTGTGCTATTTTTTCAAACTCTAACTTAACGTTTGCCAAGTTTCTCTTTGATTCTATCAGTGAATGTTCCTGTTGTACAATGATTTCTTCGGAAACTTCCTCATAGCCCGTAAGTGCACCTTTAATATGTTCTATCTTTTTGTTGTTGTCGCTCTGGAGTAAGCTGACCTTAGGCCCGAGATCATATTGGTTCAGAAAAAATATTTCTTTCATCATATCCGATCGCTCTTTGCCTTTGAGTTCGAGAAATTCCATGAACTGCCCTTGCGGGATGATGATCGTACGTCTAAAATTTGGATAGGACAGATTGGTAACTTTGACGCCATCTGCTGATTCTAAGGGAAGCCAGTTGCTGTCTTTCCACTCGTAAGCATACCGCTCGATACTAGTTGTCTCTTCAAATTTCTTTTTACGGCGCCATTGCGCTACAAAGCGAAACTTACGCCCTTCAAAATTGAGAAAGTGAAAGTCGATGATCGCCGTGTCTGATTTTAAATTGAGCATATTGTATGCTCTTTTTTCCTGTTTGTTTAGCCGTTCTGTTTCGCCGTATAGGGCAAAGCTGATGGCTTCTAAAATAGAAGATTTTCCAGAACCGACTGCTCCAAAGATTCCAAATAATCCACCTTCTGTGAGCTGTGTGAAGTCGACTTCTTGCTTTTTTTGGTAGGAATAAAGACCTTCTAAACTTAAATATATTGGCAGCATAGTAATTTATCCTTCTATATCTTTATTTTGTGTGAGCACTTCTTTGAATAAAGTGTTGATTTCTTCATTGGGGGACTGACCGTATTTGCTTTTAAAATAGTCGGCAAATAGGGAATATATATCTTGGTCCAAGCGGACGGGACTACTGCTATCTGTAGTTTCATGGATCCCTGTCAAAACTGGGATAATATGGACTATTCCATCGTGTGCCTCATGCAGTCGTTTTAGTTCTTGGGACGATAGGTACACATCTGTGACCATGGTCAACTCGATGAGCGTATTCGGGTTGGCTATAAGCCAGCTTACTGCTTCGTCTACAGCATTGAATTTTTTTCGGTGAAGCTTTCGTCCCTTGCTTAGACTTATTGGCGTCAACTGCACCGGCTGCTCGGGTTCAATGTCAATAAGTACTACTTTTTTTGTTTGACCGGCCTCGGCAAAAGAATAGGAAAGCGGAGCACTTGGATATATCACAGGAGCATGATGTCCTGGTATACGTTGATAGCGGTGTAGGTGTCCCAGTGCCGTGTATTGGATCGCATCTGGAATGCCATCGGTATAGGTGATATCGGCATTACCTATTTTAATTGGCTTCTCACCTTCGGGTTCTTCTAATATTTCACCTCCACGCTCCATCATATAGAGATGTGCTGTTAGTATATTGACCCCTTGGTGGTCACAGTATTGATCTGCCAATGTTTTCCAATGTGCGCTGAGCCACTGATTAAGTTGTTCGGATTTATCTTCAATTCCCAAAAATTGCTTGAGACGTATTTCATTGGCATACGGTGTGGTAAGCAGGCGTATGGGATAGGGAATATGTTGAAGTTGGAGTTCAAGGAATCCATGATCTGTTTTAGTGAGTCGAAAGTGATCTTCACTGGCAAACGGACTAATCACAGCATTCGGATAACCGATAAAGATAATACCGCAGGCCTTGGCCAAAGGATCCGCGGAGTCTATACGGTCTGGCGAGTCGTGGTTGCCTGCGATTGCAATCACTGGGCGTTTGCCATTTGCCGTAAGCCGTTTTAAGGTATTGTATAAAAGCTCTGTGGCTTCTACCGAAGGGTTGAATGTGTCAAAAAGGTCTCCAGCGACAATCACTAGGTCTACTTCTTGTTGTTCAGTAATTTGGCATATTTCATCTAAAACCTCCTTTTGTTCTACCAGTCTTGATACAAAATCAAGACGTTTTCCTAAATGCCAGTCAGCGGTGTGGAGTATTCTCATGGATATAAACCTGTATTTAATTTTTTAATGTCCCTTAGAGACAGGACCTCTTTTTATAGAGGAAAAATACAGATTTATATCCGAAATAGTAGTTAATAAATGTAAAACTTTAAGGTTGTATCGCTACGGTCTTAGGTTCTTTATTCCCATTATGGCATGTCTCGCATGTAATGTTTTGAATAACACCCTCCTGTTCATGCTTGAAATATTTAGTGTTTATTTTTTTTGTCATTTTCATCATTTCCCGAGCGATATTTTTATGAGGATTTGAATCGCTTGCGAAATCTAAGCCTTTTTCTCCATTTGGTTTTGCCGCATGGCAATAGTTACATTTAACGCCTAAGGCGGTGTTGAAGCCCTTCATGACGGTCTCTAAATTTTCATGTGAGATATTTTTTGGAAGTACTTTTAGATTTTTTGGTCCATCGGACTGAAGTTTTACGGGAGCATCTGTAAAAGCGCTGATTGCAAATATTACGGTCATAATGCCGCATAGAATAAAGAGTTTTGAACGATTTATCATGGTTATCTGTATTTTGCTATGGGCAATATAACAATTTGTTTTTAATTGTCATAATAAAGTCATGTGAAATGATTTTGTATTATTACTTGGAACTTTGTTGTGTACTTAATACTTAAGGGTTGATAAATGATGTTTTGAAACGTCATGCTGGTTTTATAGCTTTGCGCTCTTACTAAACGACAACGTAATTTATGAAAAAGAGCCTTTTTATAGCATTATTGTTTATCTGTTCGATGTCCCAGGTCTTCTCCATGGACATCACCCCGATAAAGAATAAAACAGTCTATGATTTTTTATTACGACTGCCAGAGAACTATGAAGAAGCAGGGGCCAAGCAACCTATTTTGGTATTCTTGCATGGAAAGAGTTTATCAGGTACTGATTTGACAAGAGTAAAGCGTTATGGTGTTTTGTATGCTATGGAAAGAGGACATGAGATTCCGGGAATTATTGTTGCACCGCAAACATCCAACGGTTGGAATCCTGATCAGGTAATGGAGGTTATAGACTACGTTCTTGCGAATTATAATGCAGATAGTTCGAGGGTATATGTGTGCGGAATGAGTATGGGGGGCTATGGGACGATGGATTTGGCTGGAAAATATCCCGAGAGGATTGCGGCCGCTGTAGCTATCTGTGGAGGAGGTACGCTGGGATACGCTTGCAATTTGACACAGGTTCCCTTGTGGATTCAACATGGTAATCGTGATCGGGCAGTGCCTCTATCAGAATCAAAAAAAATGTTTAATGCAATAAAAAAATGTGACCGTGATGCCGATGTTACTTTAACAGTGATTGCAGGAGGGACTCATGGTAGTGTAGAGCGACTATTTCATCAGGATGGAATCTATGATTGGTTGTTTTCTTATAGAAAGCTTAAATAAAAAAAGAGATGCTGTAGGCATCTCTTTTTTTATTTAAGCTTTTGTATTTCTATAGCGCATCAATTTTTTCTTGAATAGCATTTCCTTTATCTTCTTGTTGAAGGAAGTCATAAAGACCTTTTAACCCCTTTAAAGCACTTTCGTTCTTTGGATCATTTTCAACAACTTTTAGAAAGTGAGCTTCTGCAGGTTTAATTTGCTCTTTCAATTCGTTGATTTTCGCAGTAAATTGATTGTTGGACAAAGTTTTATCTTCATTTACTTTTTGAAGTTTCTCCCGGATACCATTCATTAATACAACCCCAGCATTTAGATTAGCGTCATTGTAGTTGGGATCAATTTCAATAGCCTTCTTATAAGCTTCATACGCTTTATCCGTGTCATTGTTTGCACTTTGCGCTATACCCAAATAATAATAGAGATTCTTGTTGTTACTATCTTTGGAAATCTGATTTTCAATTTCGCTGATAATTTTTGCTTCGTTTCCAACAATAAGATTTAACTCTATATTCTGAACAACAGCATCATTCTCATTAGGATATTCTTTTGCAGCTAAAGCCGCATACTCTAAAGCACTTGTTGTATCTTTAAGAGATAGATAAAGCTTAGGTAAGTCTACCATTACAGCTTTATGTTGTGAGTAATCTTTTTTATCAATCAGTTGCTTATACTTATCGATACCATTTTGATAGTCGTTGTTCTGTATAGCCGCTAATCCAGCGTAATAGGTCAATGTAGTATCTCCAGGTACGTAGCTAAGTGCTTTAGTGAAAGAATCATAAGCTGCCTGATACTCTTTTTTGTCCCAAAAACCAACGCCATGGTTGAAGTTGAACGAATACAGGTTTTGTTCAGCAACACTTATATTTGACTCATTTTTATTGTCTTTATCCAGTTCTCTGGCTTTGACAATGCCGTCTGCTGCTTTTGTTGCATTTTCTTCACTTTTTTCGTCTACAGCTAAGCTGGCGTAGATCAAAGAATAGTAAGTCCAGGTTTCGGCCAAGTCTTTGGTCTTTTCGTGTACGGAAGCGGCATCAATGGCTTCTTTAGCTGTAGCTAGGAAAGAAGTCCCTAATTGAGGAGAACCACTGCTTCTCAACTCTTCATATTTTTGAATGTTAGAAGCTGCTTTTTTTAAATTGCTAGATTGTGCAAATACAGTCGTACCTGCAGTGACCATCGCGGATAAAATTATTGCTTTTTTTAAATTCATATTTAATTCTTAATTATACTATTATTTAATTGTTTGACAGCTGGTTCAATAAAACGTTTACACGATCTAATTGATCCAGATCATCAGCGGCCTCATAGTACATGGCTAACCCCTTGAGTGCATTGATAGCGTAGGGCTGTATTCCATTAGCTTTTAACAGATACTCCTGTGCGCTATATTGTGCCTCTAGGTTATTTTTGTCTTTTAAAAACTGATTTAGAAAAATAAGTCCCATAGCAAGGTTCGCATCATAGTTGTTTTCATCCAGGTCGATGACCTTGGCATAATATTTTTTGGCTAAGCTTACGTTACCCTCACTTTCATTAGCGAATCCGGCAAGATAGAGTAGCTCTGTATTTTCTGGCTCATACTTTATCGCTTCATCTATAATAGGGGTGATCGCTGCATAGCGCTGAGCGACCGCGTAATTCTGAATCAATAGGAATAAAATTTTTTTATTGTCCTGAAATTTATTCCTAGCGGCTTGTATTGTCTGTAAATAAAGACTTTGGTCTTTTTTAAGCTCATACAGAGTTGCCAGTGCTAGGTATTTTCCAGCGTCAGCATCTGTAGATTGTATAATCTGATTATAATAACCTATAGCTTCATCTGTCTTTCCTGCCTGAGCCGCTAGCAATGCCAAATTGTTTAAAACATCCTCAGACTTCGCTCCAAGTTGCTCTACTTTTAGAAAACTATTGTAGGCTTTCTCGTAATCTTTTCCCTGAATGGCCTTATTTGCTTTATAAATATATGCTGCTGTGAGGTTCTGCGTGACATAGTTGAGCTCACTTTCATAATTATTCCTGTCTTTGGGTTTTAGTTTGCCGATCGTAGATAGGGTTATGTCGATAGGATCTCGGTCTGTTTTAACTTTTCTTGTAGAATCGGCATAGGCGAGCGAACTATAAACTAATGCGCGAAGCATATTGTTTTTTGAGGATAAAGAGTCCTTTTTAGAAGCGAAAGTTGCATCGCTGAACTTTTTTGCGCTTTCTAATTGTTTCATATCACCCGTCTGGGTATAACGTGCAAAACTGTTGGAGCCCTCCTTGTAATTGGATTGGGCTACAACAGTTGTGCTTAACGTTACTAATAATAAGGAAGCTGTAATTGCTTTCATATTTTATTATTCTGTTTCTTCAGTCGCTTGATCTTCAGAATCTTCTTTTTCAGGATTTGCTTCCGAGTCTACAGCAGACTCTTCTTCCTCTTCCTCTCGAGCAACTTTTGTTATTGACGCTATTTCGTCTGTTTCTTTTAATGTTATTAATCGAACTCCTTGTGTTGCACGTCCCATAACACGGAGTGAGTCTACACCGATACGTATAACAATGCCAGATTTGTTAATGATCATTAAATCATCATTATCTGTAACTCCTTTAATAGCAACGAGCTCTCCTGTTTTTTCGGTAACGTTGATTGTTTTGACCCCTTTACCTCCACGGTTAGTGATACGGTAGTCTTCGATATCAGTACGCTTACCGTAACCTTTTTCGGATACAACGAGTACGCTAACTTCAGAATTGTCCACACTAATCATGCCAACAACTTCATCAGTCGTCGTGTCCAACGTAATACCACGTACTCCTGTCGCTGTACGCCCCATTGGACGGACGGTGGATTCATTGAAGCGAATCGCTCGTCCTGAACGTAGTGCCATTACAATTTCGCTAGAGCCACTCGTTAAACAAGCTTCAATAAGCTGGTCTCCCTCATTGATATTGATCGCATTGATTCCGTTGGCGCGAGGGCGTGAGTAGGCTTCCAAAGATGTTTTCTTAATAGTACCTTGTTTGGTACACATAATGATGAAGTTATTTTCAAGGTACTCTTGATCTTTTAGATTCTTAACCAAAATGTAGGCCTTGATTTTTTCATCTTTCGGGATGTTGATGATATTCTGTAGCGCTCTGCCGCGTGAAGTTCTGCTACCTTCCGGAATTTCAAAAGCGCGTAGCCAAAAACAACGTCCAGCTTCTGTGAATAGTAACATATAATTATGAGCAGTAGCTGTAATGATATGTTCGGTAAAGTCTTCGTCTCTTGTATTTGAGCCTATAGCCCCTTTGCCGCCACGTCCTTGACGTTTGTATTCCGATAAAGGGGTACGCTTGACATAACTATTGTGCGATATGGTGATTACGATTTCTTCATCATCGATAAAGTCTTCCATTGTCATATCCTCTGCTGAATGTACTATGACAGACCTACGCTCATCACCGTATTTCTCTTGGATTTCTAGGAGTTCATCTTTAATGATTTTCATACGAAGACCTTCGTCAGCAAGTATCTCTTTCAAGTATTCGATTGTCTTCATTAACTCCGCATACTCTTCTTTAATTTTGTCACGCTCTAGTCCTGTAAGACGACGTAACGTCATGTCTAGTATAGCTCGGGCCTGTAGATCAGATAGTCCAAAGCGTTCCATTAAACCGACACGAGCTTCTTCAGGAGTCTCTGATGCACGGATTAATTTAATGACTTCATCTAAGTGGTCTAGGGCGATGAGATAACCTTCTAATATATGCGCGCGTTTTTCAGCTTCCGCCAATTCGAATTTGGTACGGCGTACAACAACCTCATGTCGGTGTTCCACAAATTCATGAATCATATCTTTTAGATTCATCATCATGGGGCGTCCTTTAACGAGAGCTATATTGTTGACCGAAAAGGAAGATTGTAAAGACGTGTGCTTGAATAAATTGTTAAGCACTACATTTGCGTTGGCATCACGTTTGATCTCGTAAATGATACGTACATCACGTGTTGATTCATCGCGTATTTCAGAAATACCTTCAATTTTTTTATCATTGATAAGATCAACAGTGCGCTTGATCATATCTGCTTTGTTGACCAAATAGGGTATTTCGGTAACGACGATGATCTCACGGCCTGATTTTGTTGTTTCAATCTCGGCTTTAGCACGCATTACAACACGACCTCTACCTGTTTCACAGGCTTCGCGCACACCGTTATAACCGTAGATAATCCCTCCTGTAGGGAAATCTGGTCCTTTGATATACTGCATGAGTTCGGGAATCTCAATATCTCTATTGTCAATGTATGCTGCAATACCCCCAATCACTTCGGTGAGGTTGTGTGGGGCCATATTGGTTGCCATACCTACAGCGATACCAGAAGCGCCATTAACCAACAGGTTGGGAATACGGGTGGGAAGGACGGAAGGTTCTTCTAACGAATCATCGAAATTGAGCTGGAAATCTACCGTGTCTTTCTTGATGTCGGAAAGCATCTCTTCGGCAATCTTACGTAACCGGGCTTCGGTATAACGCATTGCAGCAGGAGGATCCCCATCTAGTGAGCCATAGTTTCCTTGGCCATCCACTAATGGATAGCGCATGGACCAGTCTTGAGCCATACGTACCATCGCTTCGTAAACAGAAGAGTCACCATGAGGGTGGTATTTACCTAAAACATCCCCTACAATACGTGCTGACTTTTTATAAGGTTTGCCCGAGTTCACGCCGAGTTCTTCCATGCCATATAATACACGTCTATGCACGGGCTTAAAGCCATCTCTTGCATCAGGAAGAGCTCTAGATACGATTACAGACATCGAATAGTCGATGTAAGCGGACTTCATCTGATCTTCGATGTTGATTTTTACTACCCTGTCGTGAGCAGGAATTAGATTATTTTCATTTTCTGTTTCTTCAGCCATATTTACGTGGTTTCTGTAAAACTAATAAAGTGCCTTGAAATGGGGCACTACGCATGCGAAGATACGATTTTTTTTTCTGAAATTGTCTGTTTTTATTGATTGTACTCTATAGTTAAAGGCATCAATGAGCTCTCTTTTTTCAGTTTAACGGATATCAAGAACTTTTTTCATGACATTATTTTTTTTTGAAGGTATTCAAGAGCTCATCCGCTATAATCGGGTTCGGTTCATATGTCTTGGCGATCAAAAGGGATCATGAAAGTTTTTTCTGAAATTATTGGGTTTTAGTTGGTTTAGGAACTTTTAGAGCTGCTTAAAATACGGATTTCTAGATCTGACAATTTAATGTTCGACTATCTTGGTTCGGGGTTGGAAGTTTAGTAATGAGGTTCTTTTTTTGTTATTACTTTATTTTTGTATTGATTTTTTATCAAAACATGTTGTTGGTTGTTTTTTTGGCAATAAATAATTGTTTGTGTTATTATTAATATAAAAAAACTTGTTACATTTGTCCATAATTTCACTTATCATACACAAACAACGAGATGAAACATAATTTTGGTGCAGGTCCTTGTATTTTGCCTCAAGAGGTATTTAAAGAGGCTTCCGAAGCGGTTTTGAATTTTAATGACACGGGGCTATCTATTTTAGAGATCTCTCACCGGTCAAAAGAGTTTGAAGCTGTCATTGTAGAGGCAGAACGACTGGTTCGCGAATTATTGAACGTGCCATTGAATTACTCCATTTTATTTCTCCAGGGAGGGGCTAGTCAGCAATTTGCAATGGTGCCTCTAAATCTGTTGCCTGAAGGAGGCAAAGCTGCTTATCTTGATACAGGAGTATGGGCTTCCAAGGCGGCAAAGGAAGCTAAAAACATCGGGACAATAGATATTGTTGCGTCTTCTAGCGATAAGAATTATAATTATATCCCTAAGGGGTATTCGATTCCAGCAGATGCGTCTTATTTTCACTATACGTCTAATAATACGATTTATGGCACGGAAGTGTTTGACGTACCATCAACTTCTGTGCCTATCGCGGTAGATATGTCCTCTGATATATTTAGTCGGGATATTGATGTTAGAGATTTTGATTTGATTTATGCCGGTGCACAGAAGAATATGGGACCGGCAGGGTTAACCGTAGTGATTGTCAAAGATGAGATTCTAGGAAAAACGGGGCGGACCATTCCAAGTATTTTTGATTATCAACCCCATATTAAAGCGGGGTCCATGTACAATACACCTGCGGTTTTTTCTATTTATGTCGCTATGCTTAATCTCCGCTGGTTGAAAGCTAAAGGGGGAGTGGCGGTTATTGAACAGGAAAATATCATTAAAGCACGTACATTGTATGACGAAATCGACCGGAACCCATTTTTCAAAGGAACAGCGGAGGTGGAAGATCGTTCTCGTATGAATGTCACGTTCGTTATGGATTCTCCGGAATTGGAAGCGGAGTTCTTGGCTCTGGCCAAAGAACGCGATTTAGTGGGGATCAAAGGACACCGTTCTGTAGGTGGATTTAGAGCATCGATATATAATGCCTTAAGCATAAGTTCTATCAACGCTTTGGTAGATGCCATGAGAGAATTTGAAGATAAGCACAAGTAGGGGAGACATATGAAGTTATAATCTAGTTATGAAGTTGACATGATAACTAGACCATATGATAACTCGATAACCAGATCACAAAAAAGCAAATAATGAAAATTTTAGCAAACGATGGGATAGATCCCATTGGTAAAAAAATATTAGAGGATGCCGGATTCGTTGTCGATACGGTGCATATTCCGCAGGACGAGTTGATCCATAAGCTTAATGCCTATGATGCAGTAACTGTACGTAGCGCAACAAAGTTGAGGAAGGAGCTTTTAGACGCCTGCCCGAATATTAAAGTTATTGGTAGAGGAGGGGTTGGGATGGATAATATTGATGTAGACTACGCACGTTCTAAAGGAATTACTGTCGTAAATACACCTGCTGCTTCATCACATTCTGTTGCGGAGCTGGTTTTCGCACATTTGTTGAACGGGGTTCGTTTTTTGTTTGATTCAAACCGAAAGATGCCAGTAGAAGGAGCGACCAATTTTGCAGGGCTTAAAAAGACATATGCAGCCGGAACAGAATTGAAAGGAAAGACGTTGGGTGTGGTAGGCTTTGGGCGTATTGGAAGAGCTACTGCACAGATTGCACTGGGGATGGGGATGGATGTTGTTTATTACGATTTGTTTGATGGGCCTACTTCTCTGATACTAAATCTATCTGGAGGAATAAAGGTGGATATTCCCGTGCGTCAGGTAGAGTTGAATGAATTATTTGGCATCTCCGACTTCATATCTCTGCACGTTCCTTTTTTGGATAAAGCTGTAATAGGTAAGGAGGAATTTGGACTGCTCAAAGACGGTGTTGGTTTGGTCAATGCATCCCGTGGGGGCGTGATCGATGAGTTGGAACTTGTGGAAGCATTGAATTCCGGAAAGGTAGCTTTCGCAGGGTTGGACGTTTTTGAAAACGAGCCTACTCCACGTGAAGCACTGCTGACACATTCTAAAATATCTTTGACTCCACATATCGGAGCTGCAACGAATGAAGCTCAAGAGCGTATTGGAGAAGAGTTAGCTCAGTTATTGATTGAGGCGCTGAAGAAGTAATATTTCCGCAAATAAATGATATTATGCGGCACACACCTGAAAGGTATCTGTGCCGCTTTTTTTTTCATGTAGCGCCCACCGGT
The DNA here is from genome assembly GCF_016746095.1 of Sphingobacterium faecale. Lineage (GTDB taxonomy): Bacteria > Bacteroidota > Bacteroidia > Sphingobacteriales > Sphingobacteriaceae > Sphingobacterium > Sphingobacterium faecale. Next base: position 286,519 of record NZ_JAERTY010000001.1, read on the forward strand.
GTGATTATAAGTTAGTGCCTGATATTATGATATTTTTATTTTTTTAGCACTAAAAATGATAAATTCGCATAATATTCGAGCTAATTGGGTATATTCACGCTCTAAAATAGAGTGTTTCTGTTTTTGTAGAAATTTGAGATTCTGTATATAGAATCTTTTGAAATATAATATAAAGTTAAAAGTGTAATTACTCCATGAAAATTCTAAAATTCGGTGGTACTTCCGTAGGAAGTGCAGTTCGTATCAAAGGGTTGTTAGAAATCGTTGACCCAAACGAACGTCAAATTGTGGTGCTGTCTGCAGTGTCAGGCACGACCAATGCTTTAGTAGAAATCGGACAAGCTTTTCTAAATAGAGATAAGCAGTTGGCCAAACAGCTGATCGATACACATAAGGATAAGTACGAGGAACTTATTAAAGAGCTCTTTACCACCGAAGAAGGGCTTAAGAAGGGTAAGCAACTTGTTGATCATCATTTTCATGTAATCGGCGCTTTTGCTAACAATGAAGTGTTTACCCCTACGGAGGAGAAAGTGATTTTGGCACAGGGTGAGTTGATGTCTACGACCCTATGGCATTTTCATTTGGAGGAGATAGGGGTTGCTTCTGTATTGCTTCCTGCTTTGGATTTTATGAAGATCGATGAAGATAATGAACCCATTGTAGACTATATAGGAGAAAAGATCGGTCCATTTTTAGAGCAGAATCCAGATAATAAATTATTTATCACTCAAGGTTATATTTGTCGTAACTCTTTTGGTGAGATCGATAATCTCCGCCGAGGAGGTTCGGATTATACTGCTTCTCTGATTGGCGCAGCTATACGTGCTGATGAAATTCAAATCTGGACAGATATTGATGGGATGCATAATAACGACCCTCGTATTGTAAAGAATACAACACCGATTGCTCATCTTAGTTTTGATGAAGCTGCAGAATTAGCCTATTTTGGAGCAAAAATATTGCACCCGCAGAGTGTGTTTCCTGCACAGCGGTACAATGTGCCGGTCAGGCTGTTAAATACTATGGATCCTAACGCGCATGGAACATTGATTTCAAAAGCAGGGTGCGAAAAAGGAGTGATCCGTGCTATTGCTGCTAAAGACAACATTACAGCAATTCATATACATTCTTCAAGAATGTTGTTGGCTTATGGTTTTTTACGCAAAGTATTTGAGATATTTGAACGCTATAAGACACCGATAGATATGATCACCACTTCGGAGGTGGCCGTATCCTTAACAATAGATGATACCAGTAATCTTTTGGAAATAATCAAAGAGGTGGAACTCTTCGGTAAAGTAGGCGTTGATGAGGGGCAGACTATTGTCTGTGTGGTAGGCGATTTCGGAGCAAATACACATGGTTATGCTGCACGCGTATTAGATGCGGTCAAGCATTTGCCGGTTCGTATGATCTCTTACGGGGGCTCTGATTATAATGTGTCTATACTTTTGGATTCAAAACATAAAACTGAAGCGTTACGGTCTTTGCATAATAGATTGTTTTAATATTTAGAATAGAAGGAATGTTTGAAAATAACGACGTGTTAAATCGTTTCTCTGCGCAGGAAACACCATTTTATTACTACGATTTGAATCTGTTGAGACAGACTCTGCACGAAGCAAAAGTGGCCGCCGATAAACGTGGATTCCATGTACACTACGCATTAAAAGCTAATTTTAACAGTAGAATACTTGAGATTATCCAATCGATGGGGTTTGGAGCGGACTGTGTAAGCGGTAATGAAGTACAACGATCTATCGATACAGGTTTTGCTGCAGATAAGATAACGTTTGCCGGTGTTGGTAAATCAGATAAAGAAATTATCACCGCATTAAAACATCGTATTTTTGCTTTCAACGTAGAATCTATTCAAGAATTGGAAGTGATTAATGAATTAGCGGGTAAGCATGGTGAACGCGCTAATGTCTCTTTACGTATCAATCCTAATGTGGATGCTAATACCCATCATTATATAACGACTGGACTTGATGAGAATAAGTTTGGCGTGCCCAATTCCGAATTGGAAAAAGCTGCTGCTGTAATCAAGACCTGTGCTCATATTGATCTGGTAGGATTGCATTTTCATGTAGGATCCCAGATTACCGATCTTAATGTGTTTAAAAGCTTATGTGTTAAAGTGAATGAGTGGAAAAATTGGTTTGAAGAACGTGGAACTTACATTCGGATTATTAATGTAGGAGGTGGACTCGGTGTGGATTATAACAATCCTGATGGTAACCCAATTGCCGATTTTGAAGCTTATTTTGATATATTTGATAAGTTCTTAGAGCGTAATGCACAACAAGAGGTACATTTTGAGTTGGGACGTGCTCTAGTTGCTCAATGTGGTACGTTGGTAAGTCGTGTGTTATATACTAAAAGTGGTGCGAAAAAGAACTTTTTGATTCTGGATGCAGGAATGACAGAATTAATGCGCCCTGCATTGTATCAGGCTTATCATAAAATCGAGCGTATAGGAGATCCTGTAGGCGAGGTGGTACTGAATTATGATGTAGTAGGGCCTATTTGTGAAAGTTCGGATAGTTTTGGTAAAGAAGTGTCGCTACCGGTAAGTAAGCGTGGTGATCTGATTGCCATCCGTACGGCAGGAGCTTATGGGGAAGTCATGGCATCCAATTATAACTTGAGGAACGAGATACGATATTTATACGCTGATTAATAGCTCGCTTCAACTATATTAAGGTGTAGCCTCATTGATTTTTCAGTGAGGTTTTTTTTTATTTTTAAAATTTATTTTTTTACTGTGTCGAAAAGCGGCTTTTGTCCGTTATATACTCAAAATTTGGATGCAAAATATTATGACTTACGAGGACTTCAAAACAAATATGGTTTTTGATTGTATCTTAACGTGGGTAGACACCGTGTATCCCAAAAGAATAAGGAATGTAGATAGATTAGAATAAGAAATTAAACAAATATTAAAATGAAAAAAATTACTTCAGTATTAGCTTTGTCTCTAGCTCTGTTGGCCGGTTGTTCCAATACATCTAAAGTAAAAGAGAGTCAAACTCAGGCCCAGGGGCAAGAGGAAAGCAAAATAGTGTCCGTAGAGTTTGTAGGAGACGGCACCGTAAAGAAAGCCGAAGGAAAGGTAAGTCTCTATGCGATATCGGAGCTTATAGCTGATGCTCCGGCAACCTTAATTATGGAAGAGAAAATCGAGCAGTCAGCATTGCCTTTTACGATTAAATTCAATCTGCCTGAAAATCATGAAAAACTTATAAAGCCTGAGGTTAGGGATGGGGAACCAATTAAATATTATGTTACGATAGATTGGGATTCGAACGGAGACGGACAAGCAGGAGTAGGTGATATCGTTATTGATTACGATAAAAAATTCCCGAATGTGCTGATTGGAGAAGCTAATCAAGTGTTCGTTCATGAATCAAAATAGAATATCTTTAAATATTAATATAGCTTAATGAGGAAAAAAACATACTGTAGCATGCAGTATGTTTTTTTTATCTGCCTGGTGATTTTATTTTTAGGGATACCCAACCCAAGTTGTGTAACTTTGCAATTATGAAATACTCATGTCTAGTGAGGTACAAACACCCATGAGTCCGCCAACTGGCGGATGAACATTTAAAGAAAAAATAATACACATATGCATACAAAAGAAGTCAAAGTGTCTATTAAGGTTTCGGTTCCTAAGGTAGTGGTAGATGAGGCTGATGGTCCTTATTTTTATAATATAGGATTTGAGAAAGAGGACTTTGTTAAGAAAAATGAGGTTGAAAATGGTATCGAAGCTTGGTTCGAAGGGTTTGAATTGGTTGCTAATACCGATACATCTATTGAAGAAGATACGGTGACTGCAAAACTACATTATATGGTGCTCGTGGAAACTTCTAAAGGGTAGGTCGATTTTAAACTATGGTGCTGGACTATGTTTTTTTTGTGAAACTGTAGTAGAATGGGCTTTGATTTGAAGTTTACCTTTGTGTCATGGTGGATGAGGAAGATAGAAAAGGGAGGAGTCCTGGTTTTTTAATTTTGATGTAGATGAGTGACATAATCAACAATCTAAATATTATACTTCATAGGATGGAGGTAGCATGTAGAGACAGTGGACGTGATCCTAACGAAGTGAAGTTACTTTTAGCAACGAAAACAGTGCCTGCTGACCGTATTAAGGTAGCTCTAGAAGCTGGACAGACACTGATAGCAGAGAATAAAGTTCAAGAAATAAAAGAAAAATATAAGTCCTTACAATCGGTGCCTCATACCAATCATTTTATAGGGCATCTCCAGTCTAATAAAATAAAAGATATCTTAAAATATGATATTAGTTGCATTCAGTCGCTCGATCGTCTAGACGTTGCCGAAAAACTTCAACAGCGTCTGGTATATGAAGGCAAAAAAATAGAGGTGCTGATTCAGGTGAATACTTCGGGTGAGGAGAGTAAATTTGGAACTCATCCAGATCAAGCGATAGAGTTGGTGAGAGCCGTATCTCGATTTAGTAATATAGAGATTAAGGGACTTATGACCATTGGGCTCTTTAGCGCTGAAATCGAAAAAGTAAGGCCTTGTTTTCGATTGTTAAGAGATATACAACAGGAAGTCATAGCTCAAAATATACCCAATGTAAGTATGCGAGAGTTGTCTATGGGAATGAGTGGGGATCTTGAAACAGCGATTCAAGAAGGAGCGACGATTGTCCGGGTAGGAACTGCTATTTTTGGACAGCGTATCTATGCGGATAGCTATTATTGGGACGAAACAAAGGCTTAGCTGAGGTTTCTTAAGGATATTTTCATCTCAATCGATTGGTTTGTTAGGGTATATCTTTCCGATTTGTTTTCTTTTCTTGGAAAGTAATACAACGATCCAGAATAAGAAAAGGGTTATTACTGTTGCTGTAAAGCTAGTTGAGAAAATGGCAAACACTTCTGCTTCTGGGTTTATAGCATAGAGGGAGGAAAATGCAATTATGAAATAAATTATACCGGATAATAATATTTTCATGTCATGTGTTTTGTTCATATTTAGATTACTTTTTACCCCTTTCGAAGTAAGCTGTATTCATAACGTATAATAATACTTGATCGCTACAATAGTCTTCTTCTTTTTTTTTAAAAGAAGAAGATCTATAAGTTAATCCTATATCTCATACCGGCAATTTATCTGATAACATGATCGGTAAATAAAACATTGTTTCCATGATTGGATATATAAGCAGGTTTGTTTAAGTTTGTTAAAGCCAAATAACTTAATTCATATGTCGAGAATCTTAGCTTGCATATTATTGACCTGTGCTTTTGGATTAATTGTTTCATGTAATCCCCAATCGGATGCATCCCGGCTTCTTCGGCAGGCTTGCGCAATCATAGAGGAGCATCCTGATGGTGCCTTAGGTTTAATAGGATCTATTCGGCATCCTGAGAGTATGTCTAATACTGGAATTCATAAAGATAAAATTGAGAAGGAAAATCTCCCTCCTAGTACAAACTGCAATTAGATGAAAAGGAGAACAAAAAAAATAGGAATTGTTATAGGGATAACAATTGTGCTGATTTCAAACATACCTGTCTTTAACCTCGGTCTGTTGGCAAGGCTTGATGATGGAAAATTACGTTATTCGAATGCTGATGGTTCCTGTACCCGAATAGAGAAATTTAATTATTTTTCTGGGTTAATTGAAAAAGAAGGAATTGAAGCCGGTATTGCGGCCAGAACACCTCCGCCAAAAGAAGGAACTACCGAAATGTACCGGTTGTATAGGCTGAATCCATTATACTTTTGGCGATGGAGCTATTATTTGATCGTGAGTAAAGATTTTAAGTATAAGGACTGGAAGGAAATTGAGCCTAATAGGGTGCCTTACGATCCGGATAATATAGGACAACAGTTTTGATTTCTCTTCAGTTCTGGCTAATGTTTTTTTGGACATACTAAGGATGTATTGGATTTCAATCCGAAAATCTATAATTATAAAGTTTTCGAAATGAAAAAGGATATCTGAGATAAATTGAAATCGTATTAAATGGATATGAAAGAGGTATTAGACAAAACCAATCTATGGGTAGCGAATGTGGTAACCGATCTCCCTTCTAAACACTTGTTGGGGAGTGCCTTGTTTCTATTACTCAGCATCAGCGCAACATTTTCGCAGAAAGCATTAATTGATTTTGATTCCCTTGCGAATCAATATAATGTAAATACTGTTGTGTTAGATATGGAACCACTCTATGAGCAGAAAAGTGAAATTGAATTGGTTAATGTATGGATTAACGATAGAACATTGCTCCTCATTGCCTGTCTTCCGGACTTTAGAAATGAGAACAATGTTTGGAGAAAATTATCCATAGAGGAAACGAGTGCATTAGATATCAATCATTCTGGATTATCTGAACAAATCGATAAGGTAAGACGAGGAGCGCATTTGGAAAACGGCTATTATTTTAAGCTGGTTAAAAAGATAAATGGACACTATTTTGTGAATGATCATACCTTCTTTCAATTCTTCAAGATTGAAGAATATCCGAGGGCAATCAACACACCAATAAATACCATCAATGTGGAAAGGTCATTTTTTTCACTAAAAGACATGATTGCACATTATCCGGAGTTGATCCCTGATGAGAGTTACTCGCCTATGCCTTGGCAGGAAAATACGTACAAGGTATATAATGATAGGCATATGTATGGATATTATACTTCCGGATCAATCGATTGGAATGGAAAAAAAGGATTTAAGTTATGGACTTTCGGTCATTACGATGTGATAGATGGTCCAAGCATGCATATGGGGGTTGGGCGTTTTGTATACGTTCCGAAAATTGGTGTAGTAGGTGGTTCCTATGATTTCTACTATTATTTTGATAATCCAAAGAATGGATCTCCCAAATACCACCGATATGATATTTCCAAAGAGCAGTGGGAAGAAAATATTTTGAGCGAAAAAATTGCTATTGGAAACCTTTTATTAAGATAACAGGATTAACACCTATTGGAGATTGTCTTTTGCGGAAACTGTGTAATTAAAATCATGGCAACAATGGAAAGGAGAACAAAAAAAATAGGAATTGTTATAGGGATAACAATTGTGCTGATTTCAAACATACCTATCTTTAACCTCGGTCTGTTGGCAGGGCTTGATGATGGAAAATTACGTTATTCGAATGGAGATGCATCTTGGACCGTGGTAGAAGATTTTAATTATTTCTCAGGACTTGTTGAAAAAGAAGGATATGCCGAGGCTATTAAAGCCAAAAATCCTAAAAGTGAAAATACCGAAATGTACCAACTGTATAGGATGAATCCATTATATTTTTGGCGATGGAGCTATTATTTGATTGTGAGTAAAGATTTTAAGTATAAGGACTGGAAGGAAATCGAGTTTAATAGGGTTCCTTACGATCCGGATAATGTAGGGCAGCAATTTTGATTTTTCTTCAGTTCTGGCTAAGCAATATTGTTGGACATCAATATGAACTTGATTTCTTTTAAAGATCTCTTTTGTGCAAAGAGACGAGAAAAACTATTGATACTTAAATACGACACTAAGTCCTGTAATATTTGTTTAAGCCAAGATATTTTGTTGCTGTCTAAGTTACATAAAAAGGAACAAGAGAGCGTAATACTGCTTGTTTCTGCAAGTAACGTGAACGAGTTTAAGATTATAAGAGAAAAGTATAAGGACAAACTAAGTGTGTATGGCATGAAAGAAGAAAGTAGTGTTATTATCGGGATTGACAAGGAATTGTTGCCCTATTATTTTTTAGCGGAACAGGACAAACCCCTGAGAATGGTGTTTATACCGGATAAAAATCTTTCCAATTTGAGCAGATCCTACTTGAATTATGTATTTGCAAACTACATAAGATGAAACTGTCTACCTCTTATTTAATCTTTATCCTTTTGTGGGTTCCATTTTTGGAAGTAAAAGCACAGGGTCTCATCTATTCTCCCGATATTCCTGTCGAACAGCATCGTATTGTAATTGATCATGCATTGGGAGGTACAGTAAGCGAATGGTTTGTCGAGCTTTCCTATACTCCATTGGAAACAAAGAATAGCAGGGACGTCGTTAATTCGGTCTTTAAGACAGGTATGATTGGCAATTCAATCGGTATACTTCCCAATGATAGCAAGAAATTTTATATCTACTCTACCGAGGGGAGATTGATCAAGATGGTAGATATTGCCAAAATATCAGGGCTACCTAATAGCGAAGGCGTTCATGATATGCGGGTTTGGGGCGATTGCTTTGTATTGTCCATGACGAATTATAAGGTCAAAATGGACAACAAAGGAGAGAACATTTTGCTGCTGGAGGAGCAATTTCGCTATGGCACCGATTCCGTACAGGTCGGGAACTTGGTCTGGAAGTATATGCGGTATGATAGTTTGGACAACCCAACCATCGCGCTGGCATTGAATAACAATGTCGTTATCGGTTATAGTAATGACAGAGCACAGTTTTTCTTTGATAAGGATACTTATTTTTCTCCAGTATCCACTCCAAATGGGTTGAGCTATTTTTTGCCCGACAATCATTACAAAATCTTCGAATTGGAAGAATCTAAAATCAATAAGGTTTACGATTTTATCTTTCCGCAACATAATCTCGTGGATACTTCAGTAGTTTACAATTCGTATACAGACTGGGCTAAAAAAATCATTAAACAGGAAGAAAAAATACACGCATTCGACCATGTGTTACGTTGTGGTAATTACCTGATCTTTAAGGCAGGTCTTTATAATTTTTATGGACTTGATCTATTCACCAAAGATTTCATCAGCTTCGCCAATATTATTCCCGATCAATCCAATGACTATATGGAGGTTTTTTCCAACTTTCCAGTCTTGACCGATGGTGAATACCTATATACCTTTATGCATTCTTACTCTGTGCAGTATTCGAGGAATACGTGCGAAGAGGAAAACCATACTATGCGTAAAGAATATCAAGATTTATTAAAACAGTATAACATCATATTGCTGCGTTTTAAATTGAAAATATGAGATTTCTTATAGGCTGTTTACTGTTTTTCATGTTTGTGCACCCTACATTATCCCAAACAAAAATTTATGGGAGCGTAGTCGATACGCTGAGCAATAGGGCATTGCGAAATGCTACCGTATCGATTTATCAGGAGGGGGTAGGGGCGGTTCAAAAAGTGACATTGACAGACCTTTTTGGGAAATTTACTGTAGACCAACTGAACCACAACATGATGTATCGAGCGGAGTTTAGCTATCAGGGTTACCAAAAACTGATTAAGGAATTTTCGCTTGATAAAGACCAACAGCTTGATTTTGGTAGGTTGCATTTAGAACGGCAGATAAATGAAATAGAGGAAGTGACCATGCTCCCTCCTGTACGGATGAAAGGTGACACCATCGAGTTTAACGCCGATGCCTTTCAGTTGGACACCAATGCTGTGGTAGAAGACCTGATCCACAAGTTGCCGGGTATAATCGTATGGGGTGATGGCAAAATTACCTATAACGGAAAAGAAGTGCCTTCTATCTTGATCAATGGCAAGGAATTTTTCGGATCGGATAAGTCCATTGGTCTGCGGAACATAGCAAAAGATGCGGTGCAAAAGGTGCAAGTGTATGACAACAGAACCAAGCAAGAGCAGCGGGAAAAACCACTGGATGCAAGTTATGAGATGAATGTAGTGCTCAAAGGGGAGAAAGAAAAAATGCTTTTTGGTAATATTACCGTGGGTGCCGGTACTGACAAAAGGTATGAGAACTACCTAAATCTAAATTACGCCGATAAAAGAACACAGTCAAGTCTTGCTTATGCAAACAACAATGCCAACAAAAACCTGAACAGTCTGGATCAACTGCTCAAAAACACTACCTATAAAGGTGTGGGTATCAATGCAGACTACCATTCTGATTTCAGTCGTCCCGGTATCAATCGCCAACATGTTCTTGCGGCAAGATACCAACACGACTTTTTGGCCACGAAGGAGACCGACCTTAAAAATATCATCACAGCAAATGTGTTCAGCAATTGGGATAGGGAAGACATGACCAACACGTCAAATACCCTTGTATCTGGAAACAATGGGGAACATACCAATCAAAGGAGCTACCATAGTTTAGACGTCACAAATAATCAAGCTATTCAAGGGGATATCAAGTATGAGCTTACCCAAGAAATAAATGGCAGACATACGCGAATAAAAAGTACACTAAGCCTATTGACCTCGGAACAGGATGGCCAAAGTTCATCGGAGACCGATTATGACTATAGCAACAACCAATCCCGTAGTATCCGACAAGAACAGCAGTACCAGAAAAGGCAGTCAGTTACTTTCACATTTTCAGCCAACTGGGGAGTTAAAAATCTTGGCTATATACAAGAAAGAAACAAAAAGCAACGTGTTTTGGACAGACTGAAGTATGGATTGGATTGGAGGGCCAGCCTGAATGAAAACGACTCCCAACAAAACAGCAATGCACAAATTGAAAACAGATTGAATCCGGATGCGGATCAGTATATTGACAGATCATACAACAATGACTATCGGATGAACAAGCAACAGTTGATCTTCACTGTAGCCAATCGCAAAGACAGGTTCAAGATTATCAACGCTGTAGACTTCAATTATTCGGATACCGATCAAAAAGTCAGCGATATAGATGGTAATACCGAAATGAATAATACCGCCTTGACCCACGCTTCAAAGCTTAAGCAATCATTGTATACTCCTAAGATAGAGTACAGCTACCGTATTTTTGAGAGAGATTATACAGGCAGACTCTCGGAATATTTGGCTTTCAACCCATCATTGGCACTCAGATTACTGAACCGCACCAACAGTTCATCATTGGGGTATCGGAATATCAAACAGAGGTTTGTGTCACATCTTCCAAAACTGGAAGTGGAATACCGTAAAAATAGGTACGGGACGTACTTTTTTACCTCAACATTGGGCTTCCAACGCAGCGAGGACTTCCCGACCATCGATCAATTGCAGCCTATCTATGACGACATAAACCCGGCTTACCGCTATTTTGGCAATCCCAATCTTTCCAAAACGGAAAAGCAGACATGGATGGGGCGCCTGCAATTTGAAGAGCATAAGACCTATGCCCTACGCGTAAACATAAATGCGATGTACAATACCCTTAGCTCTGGAATACGTGATAGTATTGTCTTTGCTCCCGGTCAACAGCAAGTATTTTCGGTAAATATGGCGCAAGACATGTATGACTTCAATACAAGTGTTAATGTTTCCAAACCTTTTGTCATCAAAAAAGACCAAACATTTACCATTGAAATCAATGCCTCGTCCTACCGGTCAAAAAACTACCAATACATCGATGAGGAATTGCAAAAGTTAGCGCCTATGAGCCAAGATATCAACTTCATTACTTATTATACCAATGGCTCTAAGTATCAGCTGAGTTTGAAAGGAGGTTATAACCAGTACGACAGTAGAAACCTAACGGCTGCGAACTATTCCTTTTCTTCTGTTGAATACTACACCGCATTCGGCATGGCTTGTGCGTTGACAAAAAAGATGAAAATAGGATCGGATATAAATGGTCGTTTTATTAATTCTAATAAGTTTCGTGATGACTTGGCTATCTGGAATGCAAATGTATCGCATCGATTCACCAAAGGGAATAATTTGGAAGCCAAGTTAGCTCTATATGATATTTTGAAACAAAACAAAGGAATGTATGTTCGTAATGGTACCGTTGAACTCACTACGGGTCATCGCAATAGCCTAAGACAGTTTTTCCAACTTTCACTGGCTTATTACCCCCGGAAATTTGGACTATAAATTTGTGATTTATGGATTGGTCAATACGTATTGGATTTTTTATGCTGCTCGGCAATTCTTTGGTAGTACTAAACAAATTTCCGAATCCTACAGTTGTCTCAAAGGAGATATGATTTTATTTGACTACGGTAGTCGCCTTATCTGTTTTGTCTATTGTGTTGTTACGTCGTAAAGAACGGTTTGCTTTTCATTTTTTGGATTTTCATTGTCATATTATCCAGAACTTGGATCAACTGGTCTGTTTTTTAATCCGGGGCCTCATGCCATATATTTAGCAATCTCGATTCCATGGGTGGTGGTTTACACTATAAAGAAATTTGCAGGTAAACGATATGTGCAGGGGCTATTGGGGGTAGTCCTTTTAGGGGTAGGTACATTTTTGATAGCTGTTTTAATGTCAAGATCTGCTTGGATTGGTTTGTTTTGTGGGATAACGTTACCATTAATAGTTTTTTTTGGTAACACAAACAGGATCGGTGTTTTAAAAAAAATAACTCTTTTTACATTGGGATGTACATTTTTTTATTGTATTATGTAAAAATTGATTCATCAAATGGAAGGATACTCATTTGGAACGTTTCTTCTACCATAATGAAGGATCACTGGATGACAGGTATTGGATTGGGCAGATTTTCTCAAGAGCATATGCATTATCAAAAAGAATACCTCGGCACGAAGGTAGAAGATGGGGAGAAATTTAACAGATTAGCGGGAGATGTCAGATTTGCATTCAACGACTTTTTACAAATCTTTATTGAAGGGGGAATATTGATCTTGACCATGTTCGTTTTTATAGTCCTATCTATAATACTATTATTGATAGTTCACATTAGTGGGCTGTTTTTGTAAATATCGTATTCCATAAAGTAGTTTTATAACCAGAAGAGGTCAGTTAAATAACTGACCTCTTCTGGTTATAAAAGCACTATTAGATAGCTTCTGCTTTTTCGTCTATACTTTCTTCGAGGTATTTCTCTAAGCTATCATCCATTTCGTCCATCCAGGGAGTATGGTGAGGTATAGCGTGGGTTCCATCCATTACCGATCTATATACCTGATCCCGATAGTTTAGAATGTTGTTCTCTTTGTCTTTAAGCCAGCTTTTGAACATATCAGCTACTTTATCTACATTAAAATCGGGATAATCGGTCAAGCTTATAAGATCTTTAATGTAGTCCGTTTGGAAATCAACATGATCAGATCCTGTTTTTGTACTTTCTTCATAATCCATCCATTTTTTGATGTCTTTAGTACGGTTTTCTTTTTCTGGAATTGCAATCCGACCTAACATATAGTCACGTGCAAACCAGGCCTGTGTATCGAACATATTAAATGTATAATACTGGTCTTGCATACCCAGATAGAGTAAACGCTCGTTATGATTAAACACCACTCCTTTATATAAATCATCAGGATAGAGACGATTTTTTGTTTTTAGTCTCATGTTGTCCGGCAAGAAAGGAAACTTATGCTGATAGCCTGTGCATAGGATTACAGCATCAAATTCTTCAGAAGAACCATCTTTGAAGAAAGCTTTAGATCCTTCAAAATGAGTTACAAGCGATTTTTCTTTAATCCCTTCAGGCCAGTTACAACCGATCGGATTGCTTCTATAGGCTATTGTTACCGATTGGCTTCCATGCTTATAACATTGTACACCAATATCTTCAGCCGAATAGCTGCTGCCTATAAGCAGTAAGCGTTGATCTTTGAATTGATCCGCTCCTCTAAAATCGTGCGCATGCATTACTGCTCCTGGAAAATCCTCAATCCCCTTGAAATAAGGAAAATTTGGTGTGGAGAAGTGCCCCGTGCCGACAACTAAGTAGTCAAAATACTCTTCAAAAGTACGATTGTCTTTTAGGCTGTCGAAGATGACGCGGAATTGTTGCTTGTCTTCTAGATAATCTACCCATCTAGCTACGGTGTTAAATTGTATATAGTCACGGGCATTACTTTGGTTGATTCTCCCCTGTATATAATCAAAGAGGACCTCGCGTGGTGGATACGACGATATGGGCTGTCCAAAGTGTTCGGAAAATGTATAGTCCGCAAATTCTAAGCATTCTTTAGGACCATTGGACCATAAATATTTGTACATACTTCCGTGAAGGGGTTCTCCATATTTTCCTACACCGGTACGCCAGGTGTAGTTCCACATACCGCCCCAATTATCTTGCTTTTCATAACATTTAATTTCTGGGATGGGATTACCTTTTTTCTGTTCCGATTCAAATGCTCGTAGCATAGCCAATCCACTGGGACCAGCGCCAATAATACCAACTTTAAAATTTGTCATATAATACTATTAATAATAAAAATTTAAGTCGCCCTATAACGGACAACTGTGTTCAGTTCTTTACGAAAACGAATCTTTAGATTCAAGACCATCCTAAATAAAATCAGGACGCAATAGAAGAAATTTCGAAAAATTTCTTAATAGATGGCTAAGCCAAATAGAAAGGAAAAATTAGGTTTTACCAAACGGTAAACTTGTTGAATACTATTGTACAACACTATCTTTTACAGGGTTGTTTTTCCTTCAAAAAGCACAATATACGGAAAATTAAGCAATTACGCAAATTTAGTATGGGGCAGGGGGGCTAGAAAGAGCAACGTTCCTTATTAAATTTGTTTTTTTGACTTAGGTCAATGCCTGTCTGTAGGTGCCTATATACCTTTGCGCACAAATAAAAATTAAAATGTAAGTTATATGAGTCATGTTTTACAAAAGGAACGCAACTTGGGTTTTTATCAGGCTATTGTTCCAATCATTATTTCTGTGTTTTGTGTCTATCTGACGATAGGTATAGTACTTGGTGTTATTCCTGGATTTGTTCAAAATACGCTGGGGTTTGATAGTGTTATAGTCGGGATTGTTATCGGTTTGCAGTTTTTGTCCACCTTATTGACGCGTGCTTATTCTGGTAAAATGACCGATACCAGAGGTGCTAAGAAAAGTAAGATGCTGGGTGTATTTTTAGCTATCATAGCCGGAGTAGCTTACGTGTCTGCGGTTTCACTGATAGCATATCCTATGATAGCTCTGGGATTCCTTATTGTAGCACGTATTGTACATGGTGTGGGAGAAAGCTTTCTTATTACAGGTGCGCTGACATGGGGCATCGGCCTTGTTGGAGCTGCCAACTCCGGTAAGGTGATGACGTGGAACGGTATAGCGATGTATGCAGGGATTGCTCTAGGAGCGCCTCTAAGTATATATATGGATAAGAACTACGATTTAACCTGGGTTTTCTCGTTAATCATCTTGTTGCCAATAGTGAGCTGGTTGGTTACGTTGCGCCTTCCGGGCCTGCAGATCGAGACGACGACTGCTAGAATGCCATTTTATAAAGTTATAGGTGCCGTGTCAGGCGAAGGTATGAGCTTGGCCTTTTCTTCTATAGCATTTGGCTGCATTGCCTCTTTTATAGCGCTGTTTTTTACGCACAACGACTGGGGTGGTTCTTCGTATGCATTTTTAACTTTTGGCGCTTGCTATGTGCTTACTCGTGTCTTTTTTGCTAATTTCCCAGATCGATTTGGAGGTTATAAAATAGCCATGATATCCCTAGTGGTGGAGTTAATAGGGCAGGTATTGATCTGGACGGCTACTACGGAATTGGCTGCTATTATTGGTTGCGGTTTGACAGGTATCGGCTTTTCACTTGTTTTTCCAGCTTTGGGCGTATTGGCGCTACAGCGTGTCGAACCACAGATGCGAGGAACAGCATTGGGAGCTTATGTTGCTTTTGTAGACTTATCATTAGGTCTTGCTGGCCCCATAGCTGGGCTGATTGCAGGCTGGTTTGACTATCAAACAGTGTATCTGTTTGGAGGACTTAGTTGTTTGTTGTCCATCCTATTGCTGATGTACAATAAAAAGTAAGCGAACTGTAAATTTAAAAATGGGCGTTCTATGGTAGAGCGTTTGATAATTGACGTCCTTAAGCGTGTTTTTATTAGTAGATTTGTTTGATATAGATCGACAACATCCATGACAGCATCACTAGCAGCGTACATTAGCGATAAAATAACAGTAACAGATGAAGAGCTGAATACCATATTATCTTATTTTAGATTAATAAAACTTAAAAAAGATGAAGTATTGCTCTCACATGGAGAAGCCAGTCAGCGAACATTTTTTGTAAATAAAGGTTGTGTACGGATTTTTTTTATCAATAATGAAGGGCAAGAGTCGACCCGTTATTTTGCGTTTGAAAACCAGTTTGCTACCGCTTTAGTGAGTTTTATTACATCCGATCCCTCAGAAGAGCTTATTCAAGCGGTCGAATCTTCTGAGGTGTTTTATATTACACATAAAAACTTTTTCTATTTGTTGGAGACAATCCCGCAATGGGGAAAGTTTTATCGTATTTATCTAGAAATGGCTTACGTGAATAACACCAATAGATTGATGTCATTCTTGACGCAGGATGCTACGGAAAGGTATCGATTGCTGTTGGCCGAAAATCCGACGGTAGTACGTAGGCTTTCCAATAAAATGGTAGCTTCTTATTTGAATATGTCTCAAGAAACATTAAGCCGACTGAAATCGAAGTTATAGGTTTTAATTGAAACTATATTCCCTTGAATCTATCTAAGATCCAAGGGAAAGAATTATCTCACTTTTCTATCAATTCAAAAACACCTTCATTCTTCAAGATAAGAAGTCCGTGTTTGTCACTACTTACACCTTCTTCGATGGTGTAAGTATAGGTTGGACGGTTATCTTTCATCACTGTTGGTAAGAATTTAAACTGCATGTTGGGATGTTGTACGCGGAGTATGTCAGCAGCTTCTATAATATGTGTTGATATAATAAAATTGCTGGAATTATGACTTGCAAAGGCGCTGGATACTGCTGTTGTAGCCTCTAATGCGTCTTTGACATTGGTCCCCTTAAACAGCTCATCGAAAATAACCAGTAGTTTTTTTTGAGCGGCAACTTCCTCGGCTATCATTTTAACCCTCTTGACTTCTGCGTAGAAGTGACTGTATCCTTTTGAAAGATTGTCTGGGACATTAATGGAGGTAAAAAGGCCTTCTTTGAGCGTAAGAGTTAGTGAATGGGCTGCTATGGGAAGCCCTACATGGCTCAGGTAGAGCGAAGAGGCAACGGCTTTCATGAAGGTCGACTTACCAGCCATATTTGCTCCTGTTAGAAAAAGCACCGTACTATCATCGGAAAGAGTAAGATTATTACTTACCGCATCTTTCAAAGCAGGATGTCGTAACTTCTCAACTTTATAAAGAGATTTGTAGTCTACAGTGAAATCGGCAAAGCATAGTTTTCGTTCCTTCATCACTTCTCTGATTCCAAAGACGACATCGAGTTCATCAATCAGTTCGATCACAGGTTTCAATCCATCGTTAGACATTTTGCTAAGGGTATAATGAATAGAGCTTATATCTTTAATAGAATCTGCCATGTCTAGGGAGAATAGTGCTTTGATCTCGGCACTGTCCAGTTGTTTAGAAATGTATTCGATACGTTGGTAAGCTTGTCGGTAAGTATCTTTATTCTCTTGCTTATTCAGTTCTGTGATAAAAGTATGCAAGTCTTTGAGTATCGACAGGGTAGCCTTAAGACTGGAGGAAAATATTTCCCATTCGCTATCTATACCTATCAGCTGCTTTAACTTCTTTAATGATAAGTTCCCTAGACTGCTTACGTAGTTTGTAGCTATGGGTTGTCGTAAGTATATGTCTGCTTTTTTTAAATTTTCCAGATTGATTGGAAAATCATGAGGATACGCCGCTAGTTCTTTGATTAGCGCTTGCCTATCCCGAATTGGTGCAATTTCTGTAAAAGGTTCTTTCAACCAACGCTCCAGTAGTTTTTCACCTCGTGTCGTTTGGGTTCTATTGTATAACTGAAAGAGGGACCCTTTTTTAAACTTGCCAAATACATTCAGGTCTTCAAGCGTTTGATTGTCCGTATGAAATTTTTTCATTTAAATGTTATCTAAGCTAATATTTCTAATATCTTTTCATTCTCTATGATGACCATACCATGCCTATCTTCGCTGACTCCTTTTTCTAAGGTATAAGTATATACGGGTTTGTCATTTTCCAATATCGTGGGGAGGTAGGCAAAATGGATATTGTTTAGATGAGAAAGTTCTTCAGCAACTTCAGTAATATGTGTCGATATGAGAAAAAAACTATCAGTTTTATGAGCAAATGATTTTAATAGCTCTAAAGTACCATCATAGGCATCTTTAACATTCGTGCCTCTGAACAATTCATCAAAAAACACATATAATTTCTTCTTGTTGCCCAGTTCTACAGCTACTCTTTTTACGCGGAGTACTTCTGCATAAAAATGACTATACCCAGAGCTGATATTGTCAGAAAGATTGATGGTTGTGAACAATCCATCCTTGACCTTAAATCTCATGTGTTTGGCTGGTATTGGAAAACCTAAATGCGCCAGATATAAACTGATACCTAAGCTTTTCATAAAAGTTGATTTACCGGCCATATTTGCTCCAGTTAAGAATAAGATATGTTCTTCATGACCTAATGATAGTTTGTTTGGCACGGCATTAGGTACCAATGGGTGATAAAGCCCATCGATGTCCAGTTCGGTATCGTCACTGTCCTCTAAGATGAGTGGCAGAGTAAGATTTTTGTTCAGAGCAACCTGTGCCACGGCTATAAGAGCATCTAGTTCGTACGTTGCTTTCATAAATCCTAAAATGACCTCCTTGTCATCGAAACGACAGCGCTGATCTATCTTATGAATATTCTTATCCGTTATTTGAACACTTTTCTCTGTATCTAAAAAATCTTTCCAAAGAGTGGTTTCTGTTATTTTTAATGCGCTTTGTTCAAATTTGTTCCACGAATCAGTTTTCTTAGCTGCAGGTATATTAGCTGCAAATATGACGAATGCTTGTATGACTCTTTGTAACGCGGCGATACCATTTTTTGTATGTAAAATCTGCGCATCTACTTTTAGTAGATAGCGCAATTTTTCTTTTAAGCTTTTTTTCGAATTTTGAATCTGACTTCGGCTGTCCGTTTCGGACAGGTATTGTTCAATATCACTGAAATCAAGGGACGTAAATGGAAACTCTAATGTCGGTATGCTCATCAATAAGCGTAAAATGTCCACACGCTCCTGTATCTCTTCCTTATGGTTCATTGGATATTGAAGCATTGTGATAAGTTGCTCTTCTCCACCTCTTGTCACTGTTTGATTAAAAAAGCTACATATTGAGGCATTTTTTCCTTTTGAAAAAATGATAAGATCATCTAGAGTCTGTTGATCAATAAATAGTGCCATCTTATCTACCCCTCCTTCTTAATAAAAGAATGGAACCGCTGAGCAAGAGAAGCAATGCTGTTCCCCAGATAAGGAAAATCTTTGCTATTTGCCAGATTTCCTTACTTATGGAAAATGTTTTGTCTTTATAGGGGATGGAACGCATGTCTATAGGTAGTTCGCTGTCTGTAAACCAATGGAAAGCACCCGTTAAAAGACTAAAACTTGCTGATTTTATTCCCTCTCTACTCGAATTAAGTTCAAAATTGCTCAACCAGTCAGCATCAGAAGTCACCAGTATCTTTTGCTCCTTGTCTCCGGATATATTACGTCGTAATGCTAAAGCGGTGGCATAGGCTCCTTTGGATTCGGATAGGGGATCGAACGTTACTGAATCATCAATGAAATTAGTAGTCTGCAGCTCGACCCAGCTATTCAGTGAATCTGTTTTAAATAGGGGGATAATATTAAAGTCTGTTTTGGACTTCGTAATTATAGGACTGGCACCCGACAATGGCAGTTGTAATTCTCGTTTTTCTATTGCTGAGAAATAGTAGTTTATGTCTCCGGCTCCAGGGGAGAGTTTCATGAGTAATAAGTCTGGAGAAAAAAGACTGTCTGGTTGAACTAATAAACCTTCTTGGATCTCTAAGCCCAGCGAAGCTAAGATAGGATTAGTATATTGCTGCACTCCTGGGTCTGTTGCAATAATCATATTTCCTCCTTTGTTGATATAATCATTGATGTGCAATAAATGCTGTGGAGATAATTCTTGTCTTGGCTCTGCGATAATAAGTATTTTTACGTCCTCTGATATAGGTTGGTCTAAAGATATCGACTTGAAATTAAAGCCTTGATTGATCAGCGAGTAGCGAAAAGTTTTGGCCTCTGTAAAGCGGTTGTAACCTCTGTCGTTGATCGCAGAGACATCCCTTTCGTTATGGCCATTCACAAATGCGACAGTGGGGAGTTGTTCTATAGATAGTCTTTTCAATGCCGCAGATATCTCCGCTTCGGAAGGGAACCGTTGCATATCGTCGAAAAATCGAAGAAATGTTTTCTTGCCACTTTCAGTTTCTAAGAGTCTGACCGTTCGGTATTTCTCACCTTTTAGATCAATATCCTTAGCAATATCATTTACACTAAGAATTGGAAACTTAAAATCATTGAGTTTTACGATGCTGTCTTTGGCCTTCTCAGGGCCTAAATGCTGGAATCGCTCGTATAGCTCTGATTTTTCCGGCTCCGCGAAATAGTATACATATTTCATTTTTATATCAGGTTTGAACCGGACATAACTGGCAAACTTATCCATGTCGTACTTTTGCTGGTTAGGTAAGAACCAGACATAGTCGTCGTTAAGCATATTTACATAGGTCGTAATCTGTACTTTCTCTTGTAAGGAACTCACAACTTTTTGACTCCCCTTTAGCAACGTGTTGGATTTTGTAGCAGTCAGGTCTGCATATTTTTTGAAAGAAGGGAGAGATGACAAGACACCAAAAGTTAAAACAAACACTACGACCAGTACATATTGACCTGTTTTTTTTGCCAATGAAACATGCTTTCGTTGTGCATTCATCCTGATGTACAAAAAGGATAAAAATGCGGAGATAAGTAACAAGAAATAAAGAACATCTTCTGTAGTGATCATTCCGGAAACAAACGTACTGGCTCTGCCTGATATCGACAGCCAATACGTGATATCTCTCACCCATTCCAATTCTTGCCCTACGCCCTGGATATAGCTTAAAAAGGCAAATATGGCCATCGTACCTATCGCAGCGACTACGGTGTAGGATGTTAGCGAAGACATAAATAAACCTATCGCACAATAGGTGGCCATCAATAGAAAAATACCCAATAACGCAGCGATAATAGATCCCCAATCCATGTTGTCAATGGTAATTCCACCAAATAGGACAAGTAAGATCGGTATTATCAACAGCACCAGGGAAAATAGGAGTAGAGCCATATACTTGCCTAGGATGATATCTATAGTTTTGATCGGTGAAGAAAAAAGAAGTTTGATCGATCCACTATTGATCTCTCTACTGAAGATACCCATGGTTAATAATGGAATATATAAATAGAGATACTGTTGCATAACAGAAAAAAGTGCACTTCTAGTTGTGAAAATAATGTGTGTGGCTTTGTAAACACTCCCATTGTTAAAGAAGTTTCTTAGATGGTCACTGTAGGACTCTGTGAAAGTTAAAGTACATTGTAAACTAAATATGAGGAGGATCAACCAGGCAACAGGAGAGTAGAATAAAAGCTTTATCTCTGCTTTTACTATATTAATCGCATTTTTCATGTAATTTTCTTTGTTTATATCTATGGAGTACGGTTATTTTTTATGTTGGGATAATGTGGCAAATACGTTTTCAAGCGATTTTTTTTCTCTTACGATTTCAATTAATCTCCAGCCTTTCTCCATACTTTTCTCGACGAGACGTTCCAGTGTCTCTTCGTTAAGGTCATATTCTAGGTGATACTCTGCTTTTTCCATATGGCATGCGCTGAGTATTCCAGGGATATCTTCTAACTCGGACGTACTGGGGAGCCCTTTTAGGATTACTTTGAGTACGCTAGGGGAGAGGTGGGTATCAAAATCGTGCAACGAACCTGTAAAAACCATAGTTCCTTCGTGGATCATCCATATCTGATCACATAGAGCCTGCACTTCTTGAAGTATGTGGGTCGATAAGATGACTGTTCTCTCTTCCGCTATACTTTTAATCAATTTTCTTACTTCAAGTATTTGATTAGGATCAAGTCCATTAGTCGGTTCGTCGAATATCACGATCTCTGGGTTGTGAATAATGGCTTGAGCAATTCCAACACGCTGTTGGTATCCTCCGGATAGGTTACTCAATACCCGTCTTTTGAAATGTGTTAAAGCACATTTTTCCAAAACGATATCCACTGCCTCAGGAATCGCTCTACGATCCATCAAGCGTAGTCGGGCTGCATGGATAAGAAACTCCTCTACGGTCATTTCTAAGAGCAGAGGAGGTTTCTGTGGTAAAAAGCCGATCTTCTTTTTGGCTTCTATAGGCTGTTCTTTGATATTGATTCCTTTTATAAATACCTCACCATGGCTTTGGTTCAAAACACCACTCATGATATTCATAATAGTGGATTTTCCAGCTCCATTGGCTCCCAATAGACCGTAGATACCTTTACGGGTGATTTCAAAGTCAATATCTTTAACAGCCCACTGTATTTGATATTTATGGGAAAGATTGTTTACGCTGAGGATTGGGTGTTCGATTGTCATTTTATCTATTTCTAATTGTATTGGTCAAAATAGTGAGCGGTATCATCACCGTATTTAAATGCGATTGAAACTACCCTCCCTAAATTTTCTATTTTTGACATTATTCCTTCGCTACCAGGTATTGGAAGTGCCAGTATAGGGTCTTTTGGAGAACAGATGTAGAGAGTACCATCTGCGGATGCTACTGCAAATTCGCTCTCGTCACCTCCACTTTTTAAATCGACAATAGGGCTTCCAAAGTCGTAGTAAAGTTTAAAGCTCGTCGTGTTAAAATCATAAAAGTAAACTTTAGAACCACTGGATATAAACATATACGAGCTTTTACGCATACGGTAGAATATAGACGTTTCAGTTATTATCCCCGGATTGGGAAGCTTGTACTGTTTTATCTCACTAATGTTTAAAGGGCTGGTTACGCCAAAGATGTTATATTCCTGGATGATATATTCATTGCTGGCCTTGTGTCGCAGCAAGTTCATAAAAGATTCTCCCTTTGCATATTCCGCGCCGTATATATAATCTACTTCAGCCATTTCATCCAGTTTAATAAAATCGGAAGGAAGAGTTGTCCGATAAGCGTTTTCCATAAAACGACCGTTGCTGAGACTGACTGAATTGGACATATTAATGTGTACCAGTCGATTCTGTTTGTAGTCAAATAGAGGCAGCATTCTTGTCTCGTAGGATTTAGCTTCAACAAATTGATGGGTTTTGATGATATCGTCAGTTCGAAGCGGCGAAGAAAAGAATGTCCCTGTGTGGATGACATTCGAGTTGGATTGGTATCTTTTCCAGTAAATACTGCCATCGGAAAGTACTACATGGGCCGTTGTTTTATAAAAGTGGTAGTCTTTTATGTCTTGGTTGTCAGGAATCTGTCCGCCTTTAAATTCATCGGCCAAATAGCTGATTTTTGAAAAATCACTGCCACTCAAAAATACACTCTGTTTATTCCCTTGTATGATCAGCAGTTCATCGCCCTCATCCGTGGGGAATATCTTGGTTACTATCTTAGATGGGTTATTACCGAGAGGAGCATCTGGATGTAGCTGTTGGTAAATATCTACAAAAGGGACCCAGCGGAGTTTATCTTTCTTGTCTTCATCTTTGTATTTTTCTCTTCTGATGTAGCTGAGGGAAGAGTTGTTGTTCTTTTCGGAAAGAATGACCCAGCCAGCATTGTAAGCCGAGTTTATGGTTAGAAATATCTCTTTTCTGTAAACAATGTTGTCGTTATTATCTTTCACAAATAGATAATACCAGTGTCCGCCCACTTGGGTAGGTGTATAGTCTATATTACGTTTGTTCGATACAACTTTATTCTCAAATACCCATTCAAAGTTGAAGTTTAAGGTATCCTTGTTCGGCGATTTCCATTTCAATTGTGGTTTTAGATCCAAAGCTTCACCCAAGCTAATGGTGGTCTTTCCAGTTATGCTGGAGATGGTGATTTCATTGTAGTCGATGTACTCATAGCTGCCTTTGTCCTTGAAGCAGGCTGTCAACAAGCTGCATATGAGCAGCAGTTGTATATATAAGATATGATATGTTCTCATTGTTTTATGATGTTAGTCTTAACCACCAATAAGGTTTACTGTCATTTCTGTGCCGTCGTTTTCGTAAACTGTATTTCCTTCATTTTTCATTTCTCTCAAATGATTTTTGAGAATCAGCGTCAGTTCTGTCAGTTCAGTTAGATTGTTAGGGTCTATGTCGACTCTGTTTGTCAACTTAATAAATAGGGCATACTTCTTGTCCGAATAGGTTCCCAAAAAGCTTGATTGTACTGTACCTCGCCACCAAATCGGTTGACTGATCTTATTGGTGAAATATAAGACACCTATTGAATAATTCCGTTCACCAACTTTGAATGCGTCTGTTTCTTTTATTTGATACACGATTTTTACGGGATTATCCTTGAGGTCCGGTGTGTTATTGACTTTAATCCAGATGGTGTCACGCACTTTATTGGCACCCAGTATCAATTGATTTGGTATTTCATAATGCTTAGCTTGAGCAGTGGTGACTTCTGGTATAACTTGTATTTCTAGATTTCTATCTTGTGTAGATGGAATACCTATCAGGTCGACACTAATAGGAAACATACGATGAGATGTATCAGGAACATCTAAAAAAGTACAGGTCAAAGAGTCATTCAATGGACGGCTAAATTGAACATAATTGTCGCCCTCGAATAGGGGAAGAGTGTCCTCTTTACAGCCTTCGAATAGGTTAAGCACTGCTACTATAGCTATATAGATATAGAGTTTTCTTTTCATCTTTAAAAAGATTTTAGAATTCATAAATAGTTAATAACTGGATTCGCTATACGGAATTGGGATAGTCCATTCCTCTGGTTTCATGATACGATTGGACAACCCGTTATAAATATCGCGCTGTAACCTTTTGAATAGATAGAAAGTATGACCCTCCGTCAGTGTTTCCTTGATAATATCTTGATAGAGTTCTTCTTTCATCTCTTCTACAGTCATATTCTCATTCAGTATACGTTTGGCACCACGATTAGTCCGTATTGTTTTGAAGAGTGCAAAAGCCTCGGCTTTTTTACCTTCTTCGAGAAGACATTCGATCATGATATGGAAAGCTTCTGAAAGTCGGATCATGGGGATAATGGGTCCCTGTGCAATAACAGTTGTTGCATCATTACTTCTGGGCCTAGCCCATGTTAGGTATCTCTTGTCGCTATACCGGTTATAATAGCCTACATAGCGGTAATCATCCCGGTCGTTCTGGAATAGAATATCCATGTTTTTCATTTGATAGGCGGAGGGAGATCTCGTAACCGCTTCCCAATTGTCGAAATTTCTGACATTATGTCCAGCTAATATCAGTTCATCAATTTTCTTTATGTACACCCAGTCGACAAGATTGACAGATCCTTGGTAAATAGCAGGAGTCCATGAGATACGATTCTTTTTTTTATTGAATTGGTAAAAAGTGTCAGCATATCGAAGAGCTTCTTTGTGATCACCTTTGTAAAGATGCATACGCGCCAGTAGCACAGTAGCCGCATGATAATTCATCCGTTGTGCACGCATGGTAAAAAACAAACCCTCGGGCACCTTGGTATTACTGGTTTGCTTTATCTTGCCCTGTGAAAGACGCCATAAGGAGTAATCATACTTGATGGTATCGATAGAAGCTAATAACTCTCTAGCCTTCTCCATATCGGTCGTGATTTTTTTGAAGAAGAGCTCCATACCAATATGCTCGGGTTGTTTGGTAGGGTAAGCTGTTACGTAAGGTAAGGCGCTACCATTGTGGTTTGCCTTAAAAGATGGAGCGAATAGTCTCAACATTTCAAAATGTAACATGCCCCGTAATCCGGTCATCTCGCCGATAATAAGACGTTTTTCCATCTCTCCGTGCTCAAAGAAAGTGGAGTCCTTTGATTCAGCCTGTTGTATTATATTGTTACAGTTTGCAATAACATTATAGGTTTTTTTCCATACTTGTTCGGTTAGTTCCTGTGCAGAGATATTCTCCCAATTGAAATCTGCTGCTTGACGTTCCGCAGTTCCTAGGTCACTGTTGATTTCATAATTGTACCCCATGGCACTCAGCATTCCCCAAGTGAGATTTTTGCCGTATAAACTAGGCTCCGAAATTCCCCGATATACGCCATTTACAGCGATACGCATATTTGCTCCATCTTTAAAGATGGTTTCTTCCAGTACCTCTTGTTGTGAAGAGACGTCCAAGAATTTTTCGCAGGATGTATTTATCACTATGATAAAGAGACCCACTAATTTTAATAATTCCTTTTTCATTATATATTCAAGGTTATAATGTGGTACTTAAGGTGAAAGAGAAGGTACGGGCAAAGGGATAATTTAATCCTCTTTCTTCACGTATCGTAGAGAATCTGGCAATGTCATTCATATTGATTCCTAATCTCAGGCTCTGTAATTTTAACCGGGCGATTACCGAAGGAGCAAGGTCGTACATCAATGATGCAGAGTTTAGTGCCAGATAGTTATTGGTCTGGACGAATCGGGAAGTTGGACGCGTGACGAAAAGTCGGTCCTGGATAGACTTCAATGTAGTGATATCACCCGGTTTCTGCCAACGGTCTGTCAGCGCACGTACATCGGCATTGTAGAACAATAGGTTGACGTTTTCGATGTTTTTGATGATGGATTCATTGTAAGAATCTCCGCCAAATGCATAAAGAAAGCTGGTGTAAAGTGAAAATTGTTTGAACCGTACATTAATACCAAAGGCGCCTTGTGCTGTGGGTTCGGTATTTCCAATCACGACCTGTTCATAAGGAGCCCATTCCTTGGTGATGTCTCCATTGCGCTTCTGGTATATCTCTTGTCCATCAGCGGGATTGATGCCTAATGATTTCATGCCGTATATCGCTGTCAGAGAGCTTCCTTCCTCAAATTTACGTATAGGCTTGATAAATGCGGAGTTTTCGTCGGCTCTGTCCTCCAGCCATTGATAGGCACCTGCCTCGCGGTTTTTATACTTTTCGTAATGGGCATCTACACGATCGTTGTATTGCTTAAGGTTTTCTGCTATTTCTACAATCTTATTTTTGTTATGCGCGATATTGGCAAAGACAATAACATCCCAATTCTTTTGGCTATAGACCTTAAAGTTACCGATTGCTTCTACCCCTCTGTTTAATACTTTCCCGACATTATCGCGATAGGTGGAAAAGCCAGAAGACGAAGGAAGGGAGACATCGGAGATCAAATCGTAGGTTTCCTTATTGTAATAATTAAGTTCTAAAGTGTACCTGTTTTTGTAGGTGACATCTATACCTATATTAGAAGAAAGTTGTTTTTCCCAAGTCAGATTTTTGTTCCCCATGTAGATTAGTTCGGCTCCTATTCCTGTAGCATACCATTGGTCGTTCATTAGGTTGTAGGTATTCCGAGCCATGTAAGGTGCGAAGTTTGATTTTCCAGTTTGACCAATATTGGCTTTCACCCGTACTATGTTAAACTCAGGAATCTTGAGGTAGTTATGTATGTTCATTCCTGTTCCCAAAGACCAAAAGGGTGCCCACCTGCGGTCCGTACCAAATTCGGATGAACCGTCCATACGGACAGAGCCATCAAATAGGTAGATGTTATTTATGGTGTAGTTGACGTTGGCAAAACCACCCAGAAGGCGAGTTTTGTTATCGGAGAAAAGTGGTTTTTGCTTGATCTTGTTCGCATTACTAGGGGAGTTCAGATCACCATTCGGAAATCCAGAATACTCTGCTGTCGAATAGTCGTAGGAGGCAGCTTTGGCATTCATCCCCACAGCAAGATTGAAACTGTGCACACCGTAGTTTCGGTTGTATGTCGCAAATAAATTGGTATTCCAGCCGAATTGATCTTCATTCTGAACTTTTAATTCGCCTATCTCTTCTGTTGGGATTTTAGAATCCGAATAGCGTGGAGAGGCTGGATCAATGAATCTATTCTGTTGAACCTGCTTATAGTTTATTGCAAATTGTCCCCTTACTGTCCAATAATTGTCGATGTACCAATTGGCGGATAGGTTATTGGAAAATTCTTTGTATTTATTGTTACTAAAACTGCCTAGCGTAGCTTCATAAATAGGATTTAGAACATTTTGAAGTCCTCCATAATCTGGTTGAGTTTGTACGAGATCCCCATTCTCTTGATGGATAGCGTAGTAAGGTTGCAGCCTGGTATAGGTTTCGAATGTACCATAAGGCGAATCATCAGACTTCACAATATCTACCAAGGACTGGTTACGGACTTGTAATCCTTTATGTCTGTATTCCAGACTTATCCCCGTTCCTATCCGGTTTCTTTTAGATTCCTTCATAACGCCATTTTGATTATCGTACCGTAAATCGACTCCCATGCGCAATGCTTCTGAGCCTCCTTCGACGTAGACATTATGACGGTTGTTGAACATCGTTGATAAAGGCTGCGATAACCAATAGGTGTCAATTCCTTTACTGATCATATTCTGTTTTTGCGTCCGTAACCATTGTAGATTCATCAGACCTGCATCATAGTATTTGTCGCGAGGCGCGTCGGGGTGGTGTTCGAATAGACCAGCAGCAGTCTCTGCGTCAAGCTTTTGGCGGGCATTCATGAGGTTATAACTTGATAGATCCGGAGCCGTTATATCGAGATTGGCCGTATAGTTTATCCGAAACTGGCCCGGTTTAGGGGTTATTGTTTCGATGACAATCACTCCATTTGAAGCTCTAGATCCGTACATGGCTGTCGCTGCAGCATCTTTGAGTATAGTAATGTGGTTAATGCGCTGCAAACTGAGATCGTATATTCTCTCTAGGGTAGCTTCGAAACCATCCAAAATGAATACGGGTAGATTGGGGTTGTTTTTTAATGCAAACTGACTTACAGAACCTCCCTCTGCCATATCCAACTCCATGACTCCTGGAAAACCAGACTGTCCGCGGATATAAAACTCAGGTAAAGCATTAGGGTTGGAACCGATATCTTTGTTGTCCATCATACGTAAAGAGGGGTCAAATACCTGTAAAGCACTCATTAGGTTAGAAGAGCTGATTTGTAACAGTTGCTCTTTAGTAATCTGTATAGCCGTGCCCGTAAAACTCTGCTTATTTATCGTATTATATCCTGTGACCACTACATCCTCGACATTGGCTACGGCATCATGCAGTGTGATTTTTACCAGGGGCTGCCCTGCAGTAACTGTTATTTCTTTAGCCATTTTACCTAGGGATGAAATAACCAGGACTTCTTCTTTATTTTGGATATCTAAGGTAAATTGTCCTTTATCGTCAGTTACCGTTTTTAATTTTGTGTTTTTCACACTGACAGATCCGCCGGCGATCGGAGTGCCGGATACATCGAGTACTTGTCCAGTAATCTTATAAGTCTGCTGTTTGTTGTTTTCTTTTGCTTGCGGTGCTGGTGATATGACTATGCTATCTTCTATTTTCTTAAAATTCAGACCACTATTGTCGAGCATGAGATTGAGGAGGGTGCTGTAATGCACATCCTTTAGATCGA
The DNA here is from genome assembly GCF_016746095.1 of Sphingobacterium faecale. Classification (GTDB taxonomy): domain Bacteria; phylum Bacteroidota; class Bacteroidia; order Sphingobacteriales; family Sphingobacteriaceae; genus Sphingobacterium; species Sphingobacterium faecale. Next base: position 315,865 of record NZ_JAERTY010000001.1, read on the forward strand.
CGTCCATCCTTTTGATATTGGCGACTTGATAATCACTGTATAGAAAAGGGATATTCGTCTGTCTTTCAATTTCACGGATGACTTGGCGCAATGACGCATTTTTTATAGAAATGCTGACCTGTTGCGAGTTGGCTGTTCCAGCATATATTTGTGCCGAAACTGCAAAGCAGAGCAAAAAGGATATCTTCATGGTTAGAAAAGATTTTTCAAAGCATACGCCATACAGCATATGCCATTTAGGTTTTTTTTTCATATTTTCGTTTTGGTTAGAGTGTCAATTTACTTTGGCAAAGCCATTATCGGCGGTCGGTAGTCGCATACTGACCGCTATTTTGTAATATATATTTCCTGTCCCTCCTTTCTGTATTTTATTTCCTGAGTATGTGTCAGGAGTTGCATGATTTTTTCTAAATTATCTTTCTTATAAAAAGTTCCTGTAAAGGTTGTTTTCTGTGCTTCTTCGGAACCGAAATGTACCTTGATGCCGTACCAACGCGACAATGTGGACATAATATTGGAAAGGGGTTCATCATCAAAGATAAACTTGCCCTTTGTCCATCCTGTTATTTTTTCAGTGTTAGTGGGCATGATACTGATACGGCCTGTCAGGATATCTACCTGAGCCTGATTTTCCGGATACAATATGCGCTCTTTTTCTTCGATACGAACACTGACTTTTCCGCTTACCAATGAAGTTTTTATAGCCTTTTTATTATAGGAGTTAATATTGAATTTCGTACCAAGTACTTTTACTTTCATCTGATCTACATGAACTACGAAAGGTTTATTGGGGTTATGGGCTACCTCAAAATACGCTTCTCCATCCAGGTATACCTCCCGATTTTGAGCCGCAAAACCATTTGGATATTTAAGCGTTGATGAGGAGTTGAGCCATACCCGTGTTCCATCTGCTAAAGTTATCTGATATTCACCTTTTAAAGGGACTTGCAGTGTATTGATTGCATTGGTTTGATATTGTTGATCCCTGTAGACTAATCCATTGGTGTCCTGTTCAATCCCCATGGAGGCTAGTTTTAAGGCTTCTTTATCATTAAGAATTTCGTCCAGTACGACCTTCTGTCCATTTGAAAGCGTTAGAACAGCTTGTTTATAGCCTGGTGAGGTCTCTTCCGGAAATTGCTCCTTTACAGCTAAAGTCGGGGATGGGGTTTTATACCAAAGTAGTGCAGAGAAAAATAGGAACAGCGCAGCAGTTGCTGCCGCAGCTTTAAAAAAGGTGAGTTTTGTTTTTGCGCGTTGTGTTCTTCTTCTGAATATCTCAAAGGCTAATTCAGAATCTATTTGTGAATTTTCTTTTTGTTTGTCTTTATAAAAATTTTGATCAAAAGATTTGCTTAAAGAAGACTCCGTAATTCCCGCCTCTTTGGAGATGTTTTTTAACTCGTCCATCTCTTTATCATCAAGTTGATGTAATAGTTTTTTTGCAACCAGCTTGCTTAGTTTGAAAATACGGTCTATCATTCGTCTTTTTACTCTTTATATAAGCTAAGACGAACTCGAATATGGAAAGTGTCAAAAAAAATAATTTTTCTGAAGAAGCAATAAAAGTAATAGGTGTAATTTATGATATAGTATTTTTTTTCCTCGTTTTTTATGAGATTTTACGGAGTCTAGCGAAAGTTCGAGTAATTGCGCTATTTCTAGGTTCGAATGTCCTTCTAGGGATAATTCAAAGATGGTATTAGTGGGAGAGGGAAGACGCTTAATAGCTTCGCGCAACGTTAAGAAAACTTCTTCTTCAAGTACTTTTAGTAAAAAAAAATCTGATCCTTCCGATATACTGTTTAAATAAGTCCCTTTTACTTTGGCTTTTCTAAGCGTATCTATACACTTATTGGCTATACTTTTATACATATAAGAACGTAGTGACCGAATATCATCCATGGCTTTTCTATGATGCCAGATGTCAAATATTACATCCTGGACGATATCCTTTGCTTCTTCCTCATCTTGAATGTACTGCATAGCAAATCTGCAAAAAAGCGGATAATACAGATCATATAGCCTCTTAAAAGCAGTTTCTTTTCCTTGTGAAAGATCCTTAAGCCAACTTATATCTTCGTCAATCATCAGGCATTACATTATATTGGTCAGTACTTGTATCAGTGATTATTTAGCGATGAAGTGCTCTCTATGCGTATAACGTCTAGCATTGCATGATGAAAAGTAGGGATTTTATCTTCTAAAAAAAAAAGTATTCTATATTTTTCTTTTGTAGTTACACATTATTTATTCAATTCATCTTGAAGAGATACTTGCTAAGTATCTAGCCTTTAGGGATAGTAAGGTATGTATAGTAAATGTAACACAAGTCACCGATAGTTCTATTTATTTATGGCACTTTTGTACTACCAAAAAATAATATTGAATGGAGGTCTTAGGTTTTTTATCGGCAATTTTGATTGGACTATCCTTGGGGCTGATTGGCGGAGGGGGGAGTATTCTGACGGTGCCCGTATTGGTCTATTTTTTTCATATTGATCCTGTTCTTGCGACAGCCTACTCTTTGTGTGTAGTTGGTACCACGAGTTTTGTAGGCTCGGTTACTTATTTTAAGCAACATCTGGTCAATCTTCGTACAGCTTTGATTTTTGGTATACCGTCTATCATTGCGGTCATGGTGACGCGGGTATGGTTGCTGCCTCTTATTCCTTCGGTAATTTATACATCTGATATGTTTATCATTACCAAAGACATGTTGATTATGATTCTTTTTGCTATTTTAATGGTATTAGCGTCTTATCATATGATAAAAAATCGCGAGGAAAAGCAGGTCGTAGAAAATGATAGGCATTCTTTTGGTGTTCTTTTGTTACAAGGTATTTGGATTGGGGGTATTACTGGTCTTATAGGTGCAGGAGGAGGTTTTTTGATAATTCCGGTACTTGTCAATAATCTAAAAACCCCAATGAAAGAAGCGGTCGGAACCTCGCTTTTAATAATTTCGGTTAATTCACTCCTTGGTTTTGTATCTTCACTGCACACTATTTCGGTCGACTGGGCATTTCTTGTGAAGATTATATTGTTGGCTGTTGTGGGGGTACTGATAGGAACCTATTTGGCAAAAGGTATTGATGGACATAAATTAAAACCAGCGTTTGGTTGGTTTGTATTAATTATGGGAGGCTATATCTTGGCAAAGGAGCTATTGAAATGGTAAAAACTACTGATCCTGGATTAGTATAGAATTATAGATATAATATAAACTTTAAAAATGTAGATTATGTTTTTTAAGCACGTATATGATGAGAGTCTTGCTCAAGCAAGCTATTTAATAGGGTGTCAGGCCAAAGGAGAAGCGATCGTTATAGATGCGCAGCGTGACGTCGATGTATATTTGGATATTGCCAAAAAAAATAATTTAAGGATTACACATGTTGCCGAGACGCATATACATGCTGACTTCTTAAGTGGTTCTAGGGAGTTGGCGGCGATTACAGGAGCGACACTCTTTCTTTCTGATGAGGGAGGCGATGATTGGCAATATCAGTTTGATCATCAGGGACTGCGAGATGGAGATAAGATCAAGGTAGGTAATCTCACACTGGAGGTATTGCATACACCGGGGCATACTCCTGAGAGTATAAGTTTTCTTCTGACGGACCATCCTGCTACTGACGCCCCGGTTATGGTATTTACAGGAGATTTTGTTTTTGTGGGAGATATCGGGAGGCCTGATCTTTTGGAAAAGGCAGCAGGTATTGTAGGAACACAGGAAAAAGGAGCCCAACAGATGTATCAGTCTGTTCAACGTTTTACGGAATTAGGAGACTATATACAAGTATGGCCAGGACATGGGGCTGGCTCTGCATGTGGCAAAGCACTTGGGGCTGTACCGAGTACCACGGTTGGGTATGAAAAGATCCGCAATTGGGCATTTCAATTTGCTAGCGATGAAAAAGCTTTCGTCGATTATCTGTTGGATGGTCAACCCGAACCGCCAACTTATTTTGCGATGATGAAGCACCTTAATAAGGTGGACAGACCTTTGCTTCTGGAGGTTCCAAAACATCCAAAGCTTACGAAAGAGCAATTTGTTGCAGCTTATGACAAGGGTTTGCCTGTTATCGATACGAGAAATAAAGTTGATTTTGCCAAGGGCTTTATTAGAGGTAGTATTAATATACAGAATAATAAGTCCTTCTCTACTTGGATGGGCTGGCAATTGAACTATCAGGAGCAGTTTATATTGATTGCAGAAGAGGAACAGATCGAAGATCTTACGCGAAAATTAATGCGTATCGGCATGGACAATATGTATGGCTATATTACAGATGTGGGAGAAGTGGAAATGGCTTTGGATACTGCCGATATTATTGATCGGGATACTTTTAAAACGTATTTGAATAGGGAAGATGTGCAATTGATAGATGTACGAGGAGCAAGTGAATATGCTTCTGGACATATTATAGGAGCTGAACATGTTTTTGTCGGTACCTTGCAAAATCATTTAGATCAAATCAGTCGAGAGAAACAGGTCGTTATCCATTGTCAAGCGGGGGATCGTTCGGCTATCGCTTATTCTATTCTTAGAAAGCATGGCTTTGAAAATGTGAAGAACTATTCGGGAGGAATGAAGGATTGGAAAGATGCAGGAGAACAGACTGTAGTATAGCTACACGATAAAGTAGAGCGATAGGCCGAATAATTTGTGGTGCAAATACGGAAGTAGTCGGAATTGGTAGTAAAAATTCTTGTCTATCCGTTATTTGCACTTTTTTTTATTGAATTCGTAATTAAGGTTGAGTTTGTAGTCGCAGTTTTAGATATTTGTTAAATAATCTCTTTTGGGCTATCGTTAATAGATAGCTATACGAAAACTAAAGTTATGCAAACATCGATAGAAATAATTAAGAACAGGTCGGATATTGGAGCTGGTACTAGAGGCGCGGATTTGGGTATCGATGCTATGGAGATAGCTGCCATTAATAAAGGGAGTGATTTTTTTCACAGATATCCCTTTGTAGATGTGCAGACCCGTAATGAATCTGTGTATGAAAATGATCAGCATCCATTTGCAAAATACATACCTTATATTTATCAACAATGTACAGAAGTTGCTTCTGTAGTCGCCAAAACGCTTTCGCAGGGAAAATTTCCTTTAGTATTCTCGGGTGACCATTCTTCAGCAATGGGAACAATAAGCGGTATTAAATCTGTTTTTCCGGAAAAAACGCTGGGTGTGGTGTGGATTGACGCACATGCGGATATTCACTCACCGTATACGACTCCATCGGGCAATATGCACGGTATGCCGCTAGGTGCTATGCTTGGGGAAGATAATATGAAATGTAGGATCAATGAACTGGATGAAGAGACAGAGACCTATTGGAATAAATTGAAGGATTTAAAGATTGGAGGAGCAAAGATAACGGCAGATCATTTAGTTTATTTCGGAGTTAGGGATACGGAACATCCCGAGGATTCTTTGATAAAGGATCTGGGGATCCGTAATTACATGGTAGCGGAAGTTAGAGAGCGTGGATTGGAATATTGCGTTAAGGAGGCTCTGGAGCAACTGTCTGCTTGTGATATGATCTATGTGTCTTTTGACGTAGACAGTATGGATAGTGAATTAATTTCTGATGGTACAGGAACACCTGTGCCAAGAGGTTTTTTCCCTCAAGAAATATCGACGCTATTGAAGAATTTAACAGATTCTGGTAAAGTCCAATGTTTGGAAGTTGTGGAAGTCAATCCGTTATTGGATAGTCAGGGCAACAAAATGGCAGAAGTCGCTTTTGATATTTTGGAAAAGCACTTTCAATAGATGATTGTATAGGCTTACGGCTTTATTTTATACGCCCCGTGAATATGGTAACGATCTAAGATTACCATATTCATGGGGCGTATTTTTTTAGTTGTTTTTGAATCTATATCAATAAAAAACGCCTGAAGCGGGGAGCTACAGGCGTTCTTAACTAACCAATTATTAACCTAAATTATGAATACCCAAAGTTAAGTGGATCAGTCTGTTTAAAGTGTTAAATACTTGTTAAGGAATGTTGTATAACAGTATTGTGACAAGTGGAGCTGTTATTTTAAAAGAATAGTGACTAGCTTCATGTTAATAATCAACCTATTAACTATGGAAAGTAGAAGAGAATTTTTGAGGAAAACATTGTTGTTTTCAGGAGCTGCGGGTATCACAGGTTTCATGCCGTCATCTATACAAAAGGCATTTGCTATAGACCCTGAGATGGGTAGCAGTTTTCTAGATGCCGAGCATGTAGTCATCCTGATGCAAGAGAATCGTTCTTTTGATCACGCGTTAGGAACTCTTTCTGGCGTTCGTGGTTTTAATGATCCTCGAAGTATTTCGTTGCCTAATGGACTACCGGTTTGGTATCAGACAGATAAGGATGGTCATACTTTTGCTCCGTTTCGATTAGATTTGAAAGGGAGTAAAGTGACTTGGATGGGATCGTTGCCTCATAGTCGGGCTAGCCAAGTCGATGCCTTCAATAACGGTAAGTATGATAAATGGTTAATTGCTAAGCGCCCCGGAAATAAGAAGTACGCAGAGATGCCACTTACTTTAGGGTATTTCACCAGAGAGGATTTGCCTTTTCACTATGCGCTAGCAGATGCTTTCACCGTATGCGATCAGAATTTTTGTTCTGGAATGACGAGTACTACGCCCAATAGATCTTTTTTTTGGACCGGCAAGATTTCTGAAATGAAGGATGGGATGCAAAAAGTGAATATCCGTAATGAGGACTTTTCCTACGGTAAACATACTTGGAAGAGTTTTCCGGAATTGTTGGAAAGTCAGGGGATAACATGGCGATTTTATCAAAATGAAACTAGTTGTGGGGGAGGTCTTACTGGAGAAGAGCGGTCTTGGCTTGCAAATTTTGGATGCAACCTTTTGGAGTTTTTTCAAGCTTATAACGTTAAGTTTAAAGATACCTATATTGCTAATCTTGAAAAACAGGCTCGTGATTTGCCAGGACAGATTACTGCGTTAGAAGAGCGTTCTCCCGGCTCCGAAGAAGAAGCGAGAAGAATTAAAGAGGATATAAGAAAGAAGAGTGATACGTTAGAGATAGCAGAACGTGACTTAAAGACTTTTAGTTCTAAAAGTTATGAACAGTTGTCTCCGTATTTTAAATCGCTTAATAATCGGGCTTTTACTATCAATCGTGGAGATGATAATTATAGGTCGCTTGTTAAGCTGAATGTGACCCATAAAGGAACGCTTCGTGAGGTTGAAGTCCCTAAAGGCGATGTGTTGCATCAATTCAGAGAAGATGTAAATATGAATAGGCTCCCGGTTGTTTCCTGGTTGGCAGGTCCAAAGAATTTCTCAGATCATCCGAGTGCTCCTTGGTATGGAGCTTGGTATGTGTCAGAAATATTAGATATATTGACCAACAATCCTGAAGTATGGAAGAAAACCATATTTATCATCACATATGACGAGAATGATGGATATTTCGATCATGTGAAACCCTTTGTTATCCCCGACTTGAAACAAGCAGACACGGGAAAGTGTTCTGTCGGAATTGATAGTGAAGTTGAGATGGTTCGTTTGGAAAATGAACTTAAACAAGGTGTGCCTAAGAAACAAGCAAGAGAAGGGGCTATCGGGTTAGGGTTTCGGGTTCCTATGTATATTGTATCTCCTTGGTCTAGAGGAGGCAAGGTTTGTTCTGAAGTTTTTGATCATACATCAACACTTCAATTCTTAGAATACTTTGTGCGTAATAAATTTAACAAAGATGTACAGATTGATAATATAAGTGATTGGAGACGTACTATTTGCGGAGATTTAACCAGTGCTTTTACTCCCTTTTTAGGGAAACAAGATAAACTCCCCTTTCTAGATCGTAATGAATATATCAGTACCATTTATAATGCGCAATTTAAGGATGAGCCCAAGGCCTTTATAGAAATTAAGGATTTGAAAGGGACAAAGCGTAGCAGGCCTGATGGATTCCTACAGGTGCAGGAAAAAGGGCGCCGTATTGCAAACGCAATTCCATACGACTATGACGTAATAGCCTATACGGAAAATAAGAAGTTTGTTCTGATGGCAGAAGTTTCTACACAGATTTTTGGTGTTAAAACTGTTGGCGTACCATTAAATGTCTATAGTCCTCTGTCTTACAGGCTGGAGGATGGAAGTGTAGAATCTTTCAAAAACTGGAACTTTGCAGTTAAAGCCGGAGATAAAATATTTTACGAATGGGAATTAAGTCGTTTTTTAGGTACCCGCTTCCATTTCTTAGTACACGGCCCTAATGGATTCTTTCGCGAATTTCAAGGCGATGTTAAAGATCCGTCGATTGCGGTGGGAATTGTTCCTGAATTAAAATCAGTTACTCGTATTGCGACAGGGAAGGTAAATGTTATCATAAAAAACCTTAGCGGGACTGAGCAGCGTGTTAACCTTAAGAATGTAAGTTATCAATCTATTCAGGACACACGTTTGGTCAAAGCTAACAGCGAAGTTAGGATACCTATAGATTTATCTGGACAGGGAAACTGGTATGATTTGGAAGTGAGGGTTGCTGGTGCTGAGAATTTTTGTACGAGAATAGCAGGAAGGGTAGAAATGGGAAAAGAAACTTCGACAGACCCTTTAATTGGATGATTTTTTTCAATAAAGAACGCCTGAAGCGGGGAGCTCCAGGCGTTCTTAACTAACCAATTATTAACCTAAATTATGAATACCCAAAGTTAAGTATATAGCCCTATTTAAAGTGTTAAATACTTGTTAAGATTCTTGTAGTAATAGTATTGTGACAACATACTGCGATTATATCATAAAATGCTGTTTAGGTTTGCTAATGCATTTTAGCTAATTTTAGCCGTACTTTTAATTATTCCAATATGTGTTTCAACCCGCGTCTTTTTTCTGTTTTTATTCTTTCTCTTTTTTCCATGGTCTGTTTGGGCCAAGAGCTTGATCACGAAAAAAAAGACCGTGATTTAAAGATATTGGTGATTTCGGATTTGAATGATGCGTATGGTTCGGTCACCTATAGTACGGAGGTACATCGTTTAATGGGGCGGATAAAGGATATCAATCCAGATATTATCTTATGTGGAGGGGATATGGTTGCAGGGCAAAAAGCCTCCTTGCGTAGATCTCAGCTAGATAGTATGTGGAGCGGATTTCACGCTTCGGTGTTGGAGCCTATCCAGCAGATGAATATTCCTTTTGGTTTTACGATGGGTAATCATGATGCTTCTCCCAATTATAAAAATGATCGGGAAGCGGCTTCTGCCTTCTGGATGACCTATAAAGATCAGGCAAAACTTACTTTCGTGGATGATACCCACTTTCCATATTATTTCTCTTATCTAAAGAATAATATTCTGTTCTTGAGTTGGGATGCGTCATCATCCGTTATTCCCGATGCGGTAAAGAGTTGGATGCAAACACAATTGACTTCTGCATATGCACAAAAAGCAAGGGGGCGCATTGTCTTAGGACATTTGCCTTTATACGCACTAGTAGAATCGAAAAACAAACCTGGCGAAGTGATCGATGATGCGGATGCTACCTTAGCCTTTTTTCGGGAATATCGAGTGGATATGTATATTTCCGGACATCAACATGCTTATTTCCCAGGATCCAAACAGCAGGTCACACTCCTGCATAGTGGTTGCCTCGGAGGAGGACCTAGACCATTACTGGGGCATGACGTCCCAGCTTACAAGTCCTATGCAATTATAGATATCCCGAAAAAAGGAGGGATGAGCAAGGCGAGTATACTTGGTTTTGTTGCACCAGATGACCGTAAAGTACCACTTAATACGTTACCCCGAGAAATAACGGGGTTCAATGGAACTGTAAAGCGTATAGACCGCTCCCTTAATGGCGAAAAATTAACTTTACCCAAGTTATCGAAGAATGCCTTACCTGCAAGGCACATTGTACAGCAACTTTCTGATTTAGATAACGAACAGCGGGAGAAAGCAATAGCGGATATTTTTCTTAGGGGGAACTTTCCAAAATTTATGCGGAAATTAAAACGGATTGATGTAGCTGGGCTGGATGAAAAGGGAAATAGGATAGATGCCTATTATTATGTTATGCCTGATTATCTCATGTTGGGTACGGATACCGATTTCGTACGATTGCCGATAAGACCTAGCACGGCTCAGTATATAGCCGATTCGTTGGGATTCGTGTTGAGCAATAGTAAGATCTGTGATGCTGTTTATCAACAGGCAAAGGTGAAGCTCGAGCCTTTACCATTAACAGAAGATAGAGAGCAGTTCAATACCTTTGTGGCGCACAATGCTCGTATTGAACAACAAAGACAAGGGCGAAAAGGCCTTATCGCCGGAATTAAGAAGGATGTGGTGTCGACTGAAAAGCTTCGTGCCACTAAAGGAAAATTGGCACTATACGGTTGGCATAAATTGGATGGTAAACCTATACAGCCCGTATTTACCGGACATGCCGATTATTACGTAGATTATAGCCACGGCATTCGGTTTGTATACCCTTACCTCTTTGTTGGTAAGCAGAAAATAGCATTTGATGACGCGCTAATGAACTCCTCATTGCGTGTTATGCTGACCGATGAGAACGCAAGTTCTTATTATAATTACCCTTGGTAATCCAGTAAATGAGATACATCTGGACTATGTTGTATTGTTATTTCTGTATCATTTAACTGTTCCAGCTTAGACCTATGTTTGTACTGTGTTTATTAAACCCCGTACAACTATGGTTAAAGCTATTTTTTTTGATGTAGACGGTACTTTATTACGATTTAATGAAGAGACTATTCCTGATTCGATTCTTGATAGTCTACGCTGTTTAAAAAACAGTGGAATAAAGGTGTTTGTCGCGTCTGGGCGTTCCTATGCGCAGATTAAGCGTGTCACCGACTTTCCTTTTGATGGATTTGTTGCTTCGAATGGAGCGGTAGGCATCGATGCGGAAGGAAAAGTTCTTTATAAATCATCTATACCATATATCGATCTATTTAATCTGGTACAATACCTAGAGTCCAGACCTTCGGCATTTTGTGTTTCTTATATGACCGATGAAGGTGTTTTTGCCAATGATATCAACGAATTACTGAAGCATCATTATTCACTTATCCATATCCCTCTTCCTGAAAAGCGCCCTCTGTTGGAGTTATTGCGTTCCAAAGTATTTCAGCTGACTGCCTATATCACTCCTGAGCAGGAAAAGACAATCATCGATAATATTATGGTCAATTGTGTAGCGACGAGGTGGCATGATGATTTTGCAGATATCAACAATCAGCGCTATAACAAAGCGACCGGAGTCGCCTTTTGGTTACGTTATTATGGAATTGGAAAACGTGATACGATGGCTTTTGGAGACGGTGGCAATGATATCGAAATGCTCAAATATGTTAAGTATGGGGTGGCTATGGGGAATGCGCGTCAGGAGGTAAAGGATATCGCTTACCATGTCACTGCTGAAGTAGAAGAGGCAGGAGTCGTACAGGCGCTAAAGTACTTTAACCTGTTACAGGAAGAAGATGGATTGATTACACTATAACTGATAAAGTCATGAAAAGAGAGAGATACGAGAATAGCAGGCGACTTTTTTGGAAAGCAGAAAGACTTATACCAGGAGGAGTTAATTCTCCTGTGAGGGCATTTAACAGCGTAGGAGGGAATCCTGTTTTTGTGAAAAAAGGAAAAGGAGCCTACTTGTACGATGTCGATGATAATATCTATATCGATTATGTGAATTCATGGGGTGCTTTATTGTTTGGGCATGCCTTTTTTTCGGTGGTAGATTCGATTCAGCAGCAAGCACTTTTGGGGACTTCGTATGGTATCCCAACAGAGGCAGAGATTGAATTGGCACAGCTATTTGTCGATGCGGTCCCTCATGTCGAGAAAGTTCGCTTTGTCAATTCCGGAACAGAAGCGACGATGAGCGCTATCCGACTTGCGCGTGGATTTACGGGGAGGAGCAAGATCATCAAATTTATTGGCTGTTATCACGGCCATGCCGATTCCTTCTTGGTAGCAGGCGGCAGTGGCTTATCAACATTGGGGATTCCTGATTCGGCAGGAGTACCACAAGGGGCAGTAGCCGATACTTTGTTGGCTGACTTCAACTCACTAGATAGTGTAGCGCTTTTGTTTGAGCAGTTTCCCGAAAGTATTGCCGCAGTGATTGTCGAACCAGTAGCAGGAAATATGGGCTGTGTGGCTCCAGTCCCGGGATTTTTGGAAGGCTTGCGTAAACTTTGTTCGCAGTATCATGCGTTATTGATTTTTGATGAGGTAATGACGGGGTTTCGTCTGTCACGTGGAGGAGCACAGGAGTATTTTCAGGTAGAGGCAGACTTGGTGACCTTTGGAAAGATTGTCGGTGGTGGATTGCCTGTCGGCGCATTTGCAGGTAAAAAACACATTATGGATCAGTTGGCACCTTTGGGGCCTGTTTATCAGGCGGGGACCCTTTCGGGCAATCCTTTAGCGATGTCCGCAGGAATACAGATGCTGAAACGGATAAATAGGGATGAAGCGTTGTATCGGCGGATGGAACATAAGACGGCATATTTGGAAGAGGGATTGAAATCCTTGTTTGAGGAATTTAAGATTCCCGTATGTATCAATAGAGTAGGTTCAATGATTTCCTTGTTTTTTGATAGTGATGCGGTGACGGATTATGCTTCTGCCCAATGTGCGGACGCTGGGACATTCCGTGCATTTTTTCAGGGCATGCTGGAGCAGGGAGTTTATCTTCCACCTTCTCCTTTTGAATCTTGGTTTTTGTCTGATGCGCTTACTCAAGAAGACCTTGATCATACGGTTGAAGCTGCCCGTACGGTGTTATCAGGCATGGTGAAAAATAAAGTAATAGAAGAATCATCTATAGGCTGGACCAGCTGATTTTGGCTGATCTGTCATGGGAAAGCTATTCGGATATGGCGTATCTTTGAGTATCAAAAGATGATCTACTAAAGATGAAGATCTTAAGGTCAGGTGACTGATTGGAAGGTAAAGGTTTGCAAGACCTTTTATAATGGTTCGAATCCATTCCTGACCTCTTCTTTTCCAAAAGCCATATTTTCCCAAACCAGATCGGTACGAATTGTATTCTTTAAATCGATTAATTATTTCTTATGGCATTTTCAAGATTTTATAGTTTATTTTTTTGTTGTTTACTGTTGTACACCCCACAGGTTTCCAAAGCACATGTCATGCTCCCTACCTCTTTTTCATTCTATGATATGGATTGGATAACCTGTCTTGGGGTTACGTTGGTTTTGTTTTTATTGATCGTGGTGACTTTATTATATAAGTATATCGATCGGTATTGGCATGTGGTACGACGACGCACCGAGCGGCAGGGTGATTTTCATGCAGAGTTGGACGAGTTGTTCTCTGCTATGAATGCCGAGCAAATGAACCGAGTGTGGACGGTAGTCAAGCGATTGGCACAGCATAAAAAGATAGGAGTCGTTCTTTTCTTTCTGTTTGGTGCGGTACTACAGGCTAGGGCACAATTCTACGAGAAAGTAGAGGACCTGGATTTGCTGAGTCAAGGCGGCGTCCTGGTAACCATGGTTCTGGTAGGTATTCCGCTGGTTGTTGCTATTATCCTATTGATTGTACAGATAAGGAAACAAGTGCATAAGTCTGTTCGTATGGGGACAAAGAAAGATGCAGAAGATCTTGCGACCTATATGCAGCAACAGGATGATATAGATGCTGCTGTTTTTGAAAAGCGGATGGGGGCACTCCAATATCGGCTTTCGGATCGGGAACTGAGTGGAGAGGAAGCGGTATCTGATGAAAAAGGACTGTTACAGAGCCGGGATTTGGAGAACCTGCCTTTCGTGGCAAAAAAGCGAAAAGCACTTCCCCGACCTAAAATAGATGCTTCAAGTTCCAGATTGATACAGTGGTTTATCGGTACGGCTACATTCTGGCTGTTATTTGGTACGACCGTCGGTGAATATTTGGGTATCAAATTTATTGCGCCGGATGCCGAAGCGATCAGCTGGCTCAGTTTTGGGCGATTACGCCCGGTACACACCAATGCTGTTTTCTGGGGCTGGTCATCCTTAGGGATGATCGGGTTGGGCTATTATATTGTTGCTAAGGTGAGTAATGTACCGTTGCAGAAAGTCAATTGGGGATGGTACTCTCTGATATTGATCAATGCCTGCGTATTATTTGGCAGTGTCAGTCTGATGGCCGGAATAAACAATGGAGGCGGTGAGTACCGCGAATATATCTGGCCCATTATGTTGTTGTTTGCCTTGGGACTGATGTTTACCTTAGGTAGCTACCTCAAAACAATAGCGAAAAGAGAAACCAAAGAGATTTATATATCCAACTGGTATATTGTATCGGCTGTATTGTTCATTTCTATTGTTGCTGTAGTAGGCTATATACCTTCTTATCAGGATGGATTGGGGGAGACTATTATTCAGGGATATTATATGCATCAGGCGGTAGGGATGTGGTTTATGCTGTTTACCTTGGGGATTGTCTATTATTTTCTGCCCCAACAGCTCAATCGTCCTATTTACTCCTACAGTCTGGGTATACTGGCGTTCTGGACACAGATTCTGTTCTATACGCTTATTGGTACACACCATTTTGTTTTCAGTGCTATTCCCTGGTGGCTACAAACTGTTGCTATTGTGGCCAGTGCTGGGATGGTGATTCCTGTGGCGGCAGGTACGACCAATTTTATTATGACTTTCCGTGGTGCCTGGCACAAAGTGAGAGATAGTTATTCTCTTCCCTTTTTTGTAGTAGGTATTGTTTTTTACTTTACGGGATCGATGCAGGGTACAGCTGAAGCTTTTCGGTATACCAACTTACTTTGGCATTTTACTGATTTTACCGTAGCGCATTCCCATATGACGATGTATGGTATCATTGCCTTTCTGCTGTGGGGTGGTATTTATGCCTTATTGCCCCGCCTCACCGGGAAGGAATCGAGTCAGGCTGCTATAGGCGCCCATTTTTGGTTAGCCTTGATCGGTCTCATGATCTATTCGGTGTCTCTGATGTACGGTGGGACATTGCGTGGTCTGGCATGGATGGAGAATGTGCCATTTATTGATAGTGTGACTTTGATGATGCCCTACTGGTTGTGGCGCGCAATAGGGGGTACGTTGATGTGGATATCGCATATCGTATTTGCGTATAATGTGTTCCAGATGATGGCTGTAAGTAAAGAGGATAAGTCACTTGTAGAACAGGTTGTAGCGCATTTGGAGATGGAAAATGTCGAAAATAAATAAGAGAGGAAGCTGAAATGGAAATTTTTAATAATCATAAAAAGCTATTTACAACGGCTACGGTTTTATTTCTGTTACTGACTGTTGTTATTGCTATTGTGCCAGCATTTGATAATCAGATGAATAATGGTCCCTTACCGGATGCGCAGCCCCTGAGCGAAAATGCAAGAAAAGGTAGAGATCTGTATATATCCAATGGCTGCGTAGCCTGCCATAGTCAGCAGGTACGTAATGTGCATATGGACAAAGTGTGGGGCAATAGACCCTCGATAGCTGCGGATTATGCGTTGAGCACGCGTGTGGATACTTGGCGTAATACGGCAACATTGATGGGAACCGAACGGACAGGGCCAGATCTGACAGATGTGGGGAATAGGCAGCCTAGTTTGGATTGGCATCTCCTCCATTTATATAATCCGCGTCTGGTTGTTAAGGAGTCTATTATGCCGGCTTATCCTTGGCTGTTTACACATAAAGAGGTTTTGGAAGAAGGAGATATCGCAGTAAATGTACCGCTGGCTATGCGGAAAGGGAATAAGAGGGTGGTGGCTACCCAAGAGGCACTATATCTTGTCGCTTACCTGCAGGAGTTGAAGCAGGCTCCGCTTCCTGAAACCACAACTACGCCATCTTTTCTTTATAAACCGGAAGAGAAAGTGGGGGGGACGGTATCAAAAATGGATGATGGACTATTGGATGGACAGACATTGTATGCCGCCAATTGCCAATCCTGTCACCAGGCTTCCGGCGAAGGATTGGCAGGAGCGTTTCCTCCTTTGAAAAATAGTAAAATCGTGCTTAGCAATGATCTCAAGTTGTATGTGGATATTATCATGAACGGTTATGATTCTAGACCCGAATATAGTGCAATGCCTGCCGTAGGGAATAATATGGGCTGGACGGAAAAGGAAGTAACTGCGATTATAAACTATGAGCGTAACAGTTGGGGCAATAAAGCTCCCAAAGTGAGCGAAGAAGAGGTTAAAGAAGTGATGGAGTATTTAAAAACACAAATGAAGTAATGGAAAAGCTAAAAAGTATACTGCTTATTGCGCTTCTCGTAATACAGCAATCGGTATGGGCCTGCCCGGTCTGTGATCGGCATCAGCCCAAGATATTAAGGGGTGTGGTGCATGGATCTGGGCCTGATAGCCAATTTGACTATTGGATTATAGGGGCTGTAGCCTTGATGGTGTTGGCTACACTTTTTTTCTCCATTAAATGGTTGATTCGGCCTATGGAGAAGGAAGATACACATATCAAGCGGGTGATAATCAATGAAGTGGAAGTTTAACGTATACGGTAATGGAAGCGAAGAGCAAAATATACATATTTATGGACGAGGAGGTGAGCCCACTCGCTGTAGTGACTGCACCTATTCACATCGATATCGATACCCGAAAGCTAGTTGATGGTAAGCATATCTTAAAGTTAGTCAGTAAAGACCCTTCTGGTAAGGAAGGAATACGGATTATTCCTTTTGAGGTGCGTAATGGTCCGGCGATAGCCGTGGAGGGAATTCAGGAGGATGCTGTGGTCGATGGGGTAGTCCCCATTATGATTAATGCCTATGGTAAAGGAGATCAGACGTCTTTTCTGATATCGGGCAGCGAGACACCACAGACGATTCCCTTTTGGGTGTGGATTTTACTTATTTGCTTTATTGCCTGGTCGTTGTACTATTTGGTTCGTTATATGAATCTCCCTGTCTTGGATATTTAGGAAGGTTACTGGATCAGTAGCTATTGCATATTCTGTACCAGCAATACCATCCATTGGAAGCTTACTTTTGCGGAAAATAATAACGACACTCTGTATTTAACTTAAAACTTTTACGCATGATGGAATTAGACAACTTTATTTTTGATCTTATCGCACAAGAGCAGGACAGACAGATGAAAGACCTGGAACTTATCGCTTCAGAGAACTATGTAAGCCCGCAGGTGATGCAGGTCACAGGTTCTGTATTAACCAATAAGTACGCCGAAGGATATCCTGGCAGGAGGTATTATGCCGGTTGTGAGATTGTAGATCAGGTAGAACAGGCCGCTATAGACCGTATAAAGAAGGTATTTAATGCCAGTTATGCCAATGTGCAACCACATTCCGGTTCGCAGGCCAATGCTGCAGTGCTGTCGGCCTGTCTTAAGCCGGGTGATAAGATACTTGGATTTGATCTGGTGCAAGGTGGGCACCTCACACACGGAGCCTCGGTCAATTTTTCAGGCAAGTTATACAAAACCAGTTTCTACGGCGTCGATAAAGAAACTGGTTTTTTAAATTATGACCAGATTCAAGAGATTGCCTTGCGGGAGCGTCCGAATCTGATTATTGCAGGAGCAACGGCTTATTCCCGCGATATCGATTACCAGCGGTTTAGGGCCATAGCGGATAGTGTAGGTGCTTTATTGTTGGCTGATATTGCTCATCCAGCAGGACTTATTGCTAAGGGATTGCTGTCTGATCCAATCCCGCATTGTCACGTGGTGACGAGTACAACTCATAAAACTTTACGTGGACCGCGTGGAGGAATAATATTGATGGGGGCTGATTTTGAGAATCCCTTTGGGATCCAAGATAATAAAGGTAATATACGCATGATGTCGTCACTGTTAGACGCTTCTGTTTTTCCTGGAAATCAAGGCGGACCATTGATGCACATTATAGCTGCCAAAGCAGTTGCTTTCGGCGAAATACTTACAGCGGAATATGATAGCTATATCCGTCAGGTGCAGCGGAACGCCAAAGCTTTTGAAAATGCCCTTCGCGCCCATAATTTTGATATGGTATCCGGTGGTACAGACAATCATTTGCTACTGATCGATCTTTCCAGTTGGTCTATATCCGGACGAGAAGCCGAATTAGTTCTGAATAACGCGGGTATTACTTTGAATAAGAATATGATTCCATTTGATACGAAATCGGCATTGCAGACTTCTGGGATCCGGGTCGGCACACCAGCGATTACGACACGTGGGTTGCTCGAAAAAGATATGGAAACTATTGTTGATTTGATGGGGGATGCATTGCGCAGCAAAGACAATGCGAGTAAGCTGCAGAGTATCAAAGAGAAGGTTAATAACTGGATGATGGACTATCCTTTGTATTAGATGTTGGATAAGGTCTGTAAAAGGTACTGTTTACCTTAGAAGCAGCGGCGTGGGGGGGATTGAAGCCATGTTTATGATGTTTTCTCTGTCCTCCATGCCGGACAGGCGTGACACTTGGTATCGGCCAAGTGTCCAAGCCTAGTCGCTTGAACATTCTGACCGAACGTTAGTGCTTCCCAGTACTGATGTCAGAATCTTCACAGGCGACATTAATCTAGCTTGTAAGGGGAGCGTTAATTAATGCAAAGTTCTCGCATTAATTCCTTTATCGCCTAATAAAAGCTTTTAATCTAATCTTGCCTTTGCCAATATATCCGCAAGTGCCATGATTCCCTCTTTTATCTGTTCTTCGGATACAGAACCATAGCCTAATCGAAGTCCTTCATATCCCGTATGTTCGTAATAGTTAGAAGGATGTAAGATGGATATTGATTTTTCTGTTAATCTGTCAAATACCATAGTCCAGTTGACGGGGTATTTGGGACATATCCAAAACGCAAGTCCGCCCTGAGGTATATGGTAACTGACCTGTGTGGCGAGGTGTTCATCCAACATTTTCACCATAAAGCTTTGTCTGGATTGGTAATGAAGAGTCGCTTTTCGTATATGGCGTTTTATGGTTCCGTCTTTTATCAGTTCGAGCACAGCCTGTTCCATGATACTATCGCCTTGAATATCTATGATACGACGTAGATCAATAATGCTGTCCAGCAGTTTTTGGTTTTTGGTGGCGAGATAACCTATCCGAAGGGCAGGTGCAACGACCTTACTTAAGGTGCCTATATAGACTACATTTTCCAATTCGGAGAATGCCGAAATGGGTTGTAGTGGACGATAACCAAAATGAAATTCATAGTCATAATCATCCTCGATAATGGTAAATTGATATTGATTGGAGAGGCTGACCAGTTCCAACCTGCGTTGTAAACTCAGTGTCACTGTAGTCGGGTATTGCCGATGTGGAGTGAGGTATATTGCCTTTATTTTGGGGTTTGAAGCGAGATGCGGTAGGATATCTTCAACGACAATTCCATCCGAATCGACAGGAATATAAATTAGATTTGCTCCCGCTTTTTCAAATGTTTTCCAGGCTGAACTATAGCCTGGTGATTCGACGATTACATAATCTCCCGGGCGTAAAAGACACTGTGACACCAGGTACATGGCCATCTGGCTTCCTCGCGTGATGCAGAGCTGATTTTCATGTAATTGCATGTTCCGCTCTTGGTTTAACATGCTTGCGATGGCTTTTCTAAAGTCCAGGTTACCGTTAGTTTCTGAATATCCCATCATCTTCCAACGGGCGTTTCGTTTGAAAATCTGTCGATAGGCCCGCCCAAGTTGATCTACAGGCGCGATTTTGCTGTCCGGATGGCCATCATCAAAAGGAATGTGTACAGGGAGCTGTGGTTCAGCTGCAATGCCGCTTTCCGCTTGTAGGGATTTTGATTTTGAAGAAATTGGGAGATTGTGCGAGACAAAGGTTCCCCTTCTTTCCTGGCTGGTTAGCCATTCCTCATTGAGCAATACCTGAATAGCCTCAATAACCGTGTTTCTGTTGACTTGTAGGCTGTTAGCCAGTGTTCGGCTTCCCGGAAGGGCGGTGCCTTTAGGGAGGCGACCTGATTTGATACTTTCGATTATAATATCCGCTATCTGCAAATAGATCGGTTTTGTAGCGGATTTGTCTATTTCTATATCAAGTGTCCAGGGTCTTAACATGTCGTGTCAGATTTAAATTGTTTGCTGGTCCAAAGATACGATTGTTTACAGATGTTTTCTATACCAGATGATCCGATGTTGGTTTGCTTTATTTTGTAATGTGCTTGTATATAGTTGTTTATTGTTTTTAAGTTGTTTTTGGTCTGTGGCTTTAAAGCAAAACTGGACTAGCTGGATTATCGAATTTAGACGGAATTTCGTCTTTCCAAAAGATGATCGTCAGATCTCTAGTTATGTAGTTTTAAATTTTAGCATTGTATGAACCCATTTGCCGTATTTCAGAAGTCCAATATTCATATTGTAAGAGCTCAAGGTAGCTATGTGTATGATGAAGAAGGACGAGCTTATTTGGATATGTATGGTGGACATGCCGTTATTTCTATTGGTCACGGTCATCCACGATATGTCAACGCTGTGCGACAGCAATTGGATCGTATTGCTTTCTATTCCAATGCTGTGGAGAATAAATTACAGGACCAGTTGGCGCTGGAGTTAGGAGAGCAGTCCGGCTACCCGGAGTACAGCGTGTTCTTTTCCAATTCGGGAGCTGAGGCCAATGAAAATGCCATTAAGCTGGCTTCTTTTCATACTGGACGCAGTAAGGTACTGGCGATGTCCAATGCCTTTCATGGACGTACATCTGCGACAGTTGCAGCGACTGATATTGGCTCCATGCGTGCTCCGATCAATGAAAATTTCAACTTTGTTTTTACGCCCTTCAACGATATTTCGAGCCTTAGAAAGCAATTGGAGACGGAGGTTTTTTGTGCTGTTATTATCGAAGGAATACAGGGAGTAGGTGGTATACATGTGGCAGATGATCTATTTTTAAATCAAGTACGGTCAGCTTGCGATGACACGGGGACGCTACTTATATTGGATGAAATACAGTCTGGATATGGGCGTTCAGGACGTTTTTTTAGTCATCAATATGCGGGTATAAAGCCTGATTTGATTACGGTGGCAAAAGGAATTGCGAATGGATTTCCTATGGCAGCAACCTTGATATCTCCTTCTTTTAAACCCGTTATGGGGCAATTGGGGACGACTTTTGGTGGTAATCATCTGGCTTGTGCAGCAGCTATGGCCGTATTGGAGGTCATGAAAGACGAGGAGTTGCTCCATAATACGGTTGTCGTAGGGGATTTTCTGCAGGAGGCGCTGAAAAAAATACCTGGAGTGGAGGATGTCCGCGGTCGGGGGTTGATGATTGGGGTGGAATTTGAAAAAGATATAACAGCATTGAGAAAGAGCCTCTTGTATCAAGAGGGGGTGTTTACAGGATATGCCGGAAACTATACGCTACGGTTGTTGCCAGCCCTGACTTTTAGCCTGGAACAGGCGCAGGTATTTCTAGAAAAACTAAAAAGAGCATTAAAAAATGAAGGATAAAGACGCTAAAATAGTGAGTGTACAGAGCCTGGTTTCTACGGGTTATGTGGGAAATAATATGGCTATGTTTGCTGCACAATTGCACGCATCGGATGTCTGTATGCTTCCTACTGTCCTGTTGTCCTCGGCTACCGATAACCCCGATTACAGGGGAGATGTGATCGCAGCTGAACTCTTTTCGGAGCTCGTAATAGGGGTGGATTTGGGGTTGGATAAGACCATATTCCATTATTTTATGACCGGTTATATCTCTGCTGTAGCCCTTATTGATACTACTGCTGCATGGATTTCTTCCTGCAAGGATAACGGGTGTATAGCCTATTATATCTATGATCCGGTCTTTGGTGATTTCCGCACCTCAGGGCTGTACCTGTCCGAAGATGCGGTCGCTCACTCCCTAAAAATGCTGCTTCCTCTATGCGATATTATGACCCCAAACCACTTCGAAATGGAGTATATATTAAGGGGTAAATTTGAAACTCAAGAAGAATTAAGTGAATTATTGACGCATTTTCCGCTGCTAAAAGACAAGAAAATCATCATTACAGGAGCCCATTTACGGGATACGCCGGAGGGATATTTGGAGAATTTGTTGGTTATTGATGGGCATATTGAACGGTTTATGGCAGCCCGTATACCTATAGAAGCGGTGGGAACAGGTGATCTTTTTACCGCGTTGGTGACCGTAGAATTGAAAAATGGACGGTCAATATCGGAGTCTATAAACTATACGACGGAGTTTATTTCGGCAGTTTTGAGTCTGGTAAATGCGCGTGATTCGACCGAAATAAGAGCGGAAGATCTGCTGTATGCAAAGGAGAAAATGAATGTTTTACAAATTTATAAAGGAGGAAAAATAGATGAAAATTCATAAGGAAGGAAGCGCTTCGATAGGGATAGCGATAGGTATTTATGTGCTGTTAAATCTACTGTCATTTTATTTTTTTTATGGGATTTCACCTCTTATCAGTTGGTCGATTTTGCTGTTGATCACCGTTCCACTAGGGCTCGTTATTTACTTTTTTAGGATCCCTTTTCGGGACCACACAGATAGCGATGAATGGGTAATTGCACCTTGCGATGGTAAGGTAGTAGCGATCGAAGAGGTGGAGTGTGATGAGTATTTTGAAGGTAGGAGAGTCCAGGTTTCTATCTTTATGAGTGTGCTGAATGTGCATGTCAACCGGTACCCCATAGGAGGGAAAGTGATCTATAGAAAGTATCATCCGGGTAAATATCTCTTCGCTTGGCACCCCAAATCGTCTACCGAAAATGAACGCTATTCGACGGTTCTGCAACATAAAAATGGGCAGCTTATTTTGGCAAAACAGATTGCAGGAGCTTTAGCAAAGCGCATCGTGAATTACAGCGAAGAAGGGATGGAAGTAAAGCAAAATGAAGAGCTTGGATTTATCAAATTTGGGTCTCGAATGGATGTGTTGTTACCATTGGGTACAGAGGTGTTGGTTAAGCTGGGAGATAAACCTAAGGGAGGAGTGACACCTATCGCTAAATGGTGAAAACTATATTTATTTTTTTGTTTATATAGTTTGCTATATATGGTTGATTATAATGTTTTTAAATTTTGATTTATTGTTTTATTAACAAATTTTCAATGCATTTGGAGCGTTTTAAATCATTTACGCTGTGTTTTTCTGTGTTGACTTTATTATGTATATAAAGTTTTACTTCTTTTGTTTTTGTTTAAAGTATTATATATTAAAGATTAGTGTTTTTCAATTATGAAATTCGTAATTGTTTTTGAGGCTTATTTTGAGATGCGGTTTTACGAGAAACACTCCAGGTGAGTGCTTACTCTCTTTTTGGCTTTATGAACTGTGTTTCGACAAGAAATGCAGTTCTTGTATGGTTAGAAATCGAGTGTAATTTTAATGTTTTTTTTGACTTTTTTCGAAGAGATTATACGGGCATACACGGTAGATTTTCTTTCTAGGTAGTACTTCATTCCGATTCGTGAAAAGGCATATGGACTGCCTAGATGCAAGCAGGTCGTTAGATGTCTCCACTATGGTCCCCGATATATCGGGACGCAGCGAGATGACGGCAAAACTATCAAATAAACAAAAACTGTTTTTTGTCATGTACCCTTGTATGGAGTACGGATTTTTAGAAATGCGGGAAATTGTCAAGCGTTGTTTTTTTAAAAATGAAGATCGGAAAGTTGAGGGTGGAAGTACAAGGTTGAGTCGGATATGGGGGAAAGAAAAAAGGTTTTCAAACGGGGAGAATGAAAACCTTTTGTAACCAATTATAAACCTAAATTATGATACCACAAAGATAGTGTATGTATTACACATTTGCAAGTCTTTTTTAATTTTTTTTAATAATATGTTTTTAGGGATTACTTAAAATCTCTTGATGGGAATAGCTCTCCTTGGATTCCACTTGTGCTGATTTTGTCCGTAGCTTTTTTTTCGTTGGTCGAAGTTGATTTCTGTATGGAGCCTATGTCGCGGCTTCGGGTTTTTATCGCTAAGAGATGATTCATGTTGTGACAGGATTCTACGACGACGTGGATGACCTCGCCTTCGATCTGAAGTTTGCCGGTGACGAGTAGCAGTTGGGATTGTAAGATGACTTTGCGATAGGTCTCAAAAGTCTTGGCCCATACCACGAGATTTGAAAAACCGGTCTCGTCCTCGATCGTTATGAAGAGGACGCCTTTGGAGGTGCCCGGTCGCTGGCGAACCGTAATCAGTCCGCAGACTTTTATCCACATGCCATCGCGCATGTCGCTGAGTTTGGTAGAAGGGGTGACATGGAGGGCGTCCAGATTTTTTCGGGCAAAGCTGACCGGGTGTGCCTTGAGCGAAAGTGTGGTGCTCGCATAGTCGGCCATGACATGTTCGATCGGTGACAGGGTTGGTAGTGTTACTTCAGTTTCGAAAGTGCTGTTCGAGGGTTGTCCGGTAAATGCACCCGTCGGATGGTCTGCCAAAGCGGCGACTTCCCAAAGCGCCTGCCTTCGGTCTAGACCTATGGAACGAAAAGCATCGGCATCGCTGAGTTTTTCCAGCGCACTTAAAGGGACGCCAGCTTCGAATACCGAATTGACCGATTTATAAGCCTTCTGGCGGCCTTTTGTTAAAAGATGAGCATCTGCCTCATCTAAACCTTTTACTTGTCTTAGACCGAGTCTTAATGCGTGATACGGTCCCGTTAGCTCTTCCAGTGTGTTGTCCCATTCGGAATGGTTGATATCTACAGGTCTGACCTGCACCCCATGCTTACGTGCATCGATGATGATTTGTGCCGGAGAATAGAAGCCCATGGGTTGGCTGTTGAGCAAAGAGGCGGCGAACACATCAGGGTAGTGATACTTGATGTAGGAGGAAACATATACGAGCAGCGCAAAGCTGGCGGCATGGCTTTCAGGGAAGCCATAACTTCCAAACCCTTCCAGTTGTCGGAAGACGCGTCTGGCAAATTCTTCTTTATAGCCGTTGTTGACCATCCCTTCAACAAGCATGCGTTCGTACTCGGCGACCTTGCCTTTGGATTTGAAGGTGGCCATGCTGCGACGGAGCCCGTCGGCCTGGGCAGGTGTGAAGCCTGCGGCGACGATGGCGATTTCCATAGCCTGCTCTTGGAATAGGGGAACGCCTAAGGTTCGTTTCAGAATAGCTTCTAGTTCGGGCGAAGGATAGTCTTCTGCTTCTTCTTTATTTCTTCTTCTCAGGTAGGGATGTACCATGTCACCTTGGATCGGTCCCGGGCGTACAATGGCGACTTCGATAACCAGGTCGTAAAAGTTTTTAGGTTTCAGTCGGGGCAACATGGACATCTGCGCACGGCTTTCAATCTGGAAGACCCCCAATGTGTCGGCGTGGCTAATCATTTCATACACGTCTTTATCTCCCTGAGGTATGTTGGCTAAGGTCATCTCTCGCCCGTAATGCTGTTTGACCAGATCAAATCCTTTACGGATGCAGGTGAGCATGCCCAAGGCGAGTACATCTACTTTGAGGAACCCCAGGGCTTCGATGTCGTCCTTGTTCCACTCGATGTTGGTTCGGTCTTCCATCCGGGCATTCAGAATAGGGCAGAGTTCGGCCAGGTTGTTTTGGGTGATGACAAAACCGCCTGTGTGCTGCCCGAGCTGCCGGGGGAATCCGATGTAGGTTTCGGTGAGTTTGAGCACCTTTCGCAGGAATGGATCCTTTGCGCTGAATCCTTGTGAGGTCAGTTCCTGCCCGTTGAGCCATTCTTCCGTCAGTTCGTACTTGGACTTGGCCAGATGGTCTACAGCATCCACCGAGAGCCCCATGGCCTTACCGATATCCCGGATGGCCCCCTTCCAATGCACTTGGGTTACCGTGGCTACGATACCCGAGCGGTGGCGTCCGTATTTGTTGTAGACGTATTGCATGACTTCTTCCCGACGTTCGTGTTCAAAATCGACATCAATATCAGGTGGTTCGTCCCGTGCGTCCGACATAAATCGGGCAAATAAGAGATTTATGTTTTTGGGATTCACCGAAGTGATGCCCAAGCAGTAACATACGGTCGAGTTGGCTGCGGATCCTCGTCCTTGGCATAGGATCTCCCGTTCGCGTGCAAAGCGTACCAGATCGTATACGGTCAGGAAGTATGAGGCGTAATTCTTTCGGGCTATGAACTCGAGTTCCATCTCTATCGTTGCTTTGATCTTTTCGGGTATATCCCCGTCGAATTGTTGGTCAGCACCTTTCCAAGTTTGATACACCAGTTCTTCCTGTGGTGTTCTTCCTTCGGTGGTAATCTCTTGCGGATAGACGTATTTCAGTTCGTCCAATGAAAATCGGCATGCTTGTACAATTTTTAGCGCATTGTAGATGGCCTGTGGGTAGTTGCGAAACAGGCGGTGCATTTCGTCTATCGGTTTGAGGTAGCGTTCGGCATGAGCGTGTAGACGGTAGCCTGCTGTGTGGATGGTGCATTTTTCCCTCACGCAGATCAGTACGTCCTGGAGCTCACGGCGCTCAGGGGTGTGGTAGTGTGCGTCATTGAGGGCGACGATGGGGATGTCAAGTTCTTCGGATAGTTGGTTTAGCCGAAATAGTTTTTTGTGGTCGTCTCCATTGTACAGAAAAGACGCGCCTAAGTAGATCATGCCATGCAGGTGTTCTTGGTACTGCTTTAGCATCAGGCTGAATCCAGGTTCAAAGTCAAAGGCTTCGTTTAACATTTTTGGTGGTAGGATGATGAATTGTATGCCTGCAGCATAGCGGAACACATCTGCGCTATATAGGTGACACTCTCCTTTTTCAGCACGAAGATTACCCGTTGTGAGTAGCGTTGAAAGATTGCTGTAGGCTTTTATGTCGGTGGGGTAGGCTAGTAAACTGGGGCCGTCGAGTAGATCGAGCCTGCAGGCCGGGATAAAATGGATATCCTTTTCCCGTGCTGCACGATGGGCACGTACGATTCCGGCAAGGGTATTGCGATCGGTTATGGCAATCGCTTTGTAACCGAGCTGTACCGCTTGTTCGACCAACTCTTCAGGATGTGAACCTCCCCGTAAAAAAGAAAAGTTGCTGGTAGTTTGTAGTTCTGCGTATTCCATTGTGTTTATGTAAAATAACCATGAAGGAACCATTCAGGATCCCCCTGCCCGTAATATCCGGAACGGAATAGCCAGTATCTGGCTCCTTTCTCATCTTCCACGCGGTAGTAATCCCTTGGTTGTTCGTTGCTGATCCACCATTCCTGCTCGATGCGCTCGGGCCCATCCGCTTTGACAAGCTTGTATATCTTTTTACGATGCCTAAAGAGTGCCGGTGGGTAATCGGGAAGGGGAACCATGACCTCGATAGGTTCGGGATGTGTCAGTAGGTGTAAGGGACGTAATGCATGGCTGGGCCAGTCCGATTGGGGCTGTGTGTCTAAGGATGAGGTGGGCTCGATTGTCCGTTCGGGCCAGTGGTGGGCGGAAGGTAGAAAGCGATGGATAGATTCAGAACCTATCTTGGCTGCAATATTGTCCAGTAGTTCTGCAATTTCCGGTTGACCGCCTTTCGTTTGCCAAAGACCTTCCTGTGGAAGGATGCTGTTTTCTACCAAGGTGGCTCCCAAAACAAACAGCTCTATACCCAAAGCTGGTTCTATGTTGGGAACTTTGAGGTCAAACAATTTGAAAAGGTGGGTGGGGTTGGAGGAAGCTCTTCCTGTGCCTATGTGGATTGTTTGTACATTGCCATCGATCCGGTATCCCCTGAATACCGCTTGACGAAGTCCCTTTCCTTCTTTCCGCAGTCTGTCGCACAAGGTGGTTAAGAGCTGTTCTAAGGCTATTTGAATGCCTGTGCGGGTCGAGATAGGTTCTAAGCAGGATAATCGCTCCTGATAGCTCGGTATGGGTTCTATAGGGCTGATGTGTTCCTGTTCTGTTCCTAATGCTTGTCCTAATCGGGAGATAAGTTCGTCTCCAAAACGCCGTCTTAATGTGCTTTTGGGGATATGCATAAACTCTTCGATATAACGAAAGCCTAATTTATGAAGACGTTGCTGTGTCTGTAGGGAGATCCGGAGTGCAGCGGGAGGCAGTCCGGATAAAGCCTGTGCCTGTTGTGTCTTAGGGATTATACTAATCCGGATGGTATGCCGGGCTGCCGCCCAGGCTGCGCCTATGGTATCGGCAATTGCTGCCTGAGCCTGATAACCTCCTTGAGCGATTCTGTCGATAATGTGATTGCCGTATTTTTCTTCTCCTCCCCAGAGATGTGTACAGCCCGATATATCGAGTACAATGCCATCGGGAGCTTGTAGGTCTACTATAGGGGCAAAACGGATGCACCATTCCCCGAGAGCCTGTAGTGTTTGATTGAGGCTGTGGGCGTCATAGATCGCTGATTCCAGCTGGGGCAATATAGCTTGGGCATCGGCCAGTACCATGCCGCAGGATATTCCTTCCTGTAGTGCAGGCCTATTGGCAGCTTGTATTTTTACACGGCCATTTTGGGCAAGGGTGAGTACAAACGGAGCTTTCCTTCGTTTGGGCTGTTCTTTCTCTGCTCGATCGGTTCCGAAGAACGGAAGCCAGATACACATGTAACGTCTAGGCATATTGTTCGTGGTTTGGTCGTGCTGTCCTTGTAATCGCCTCTTTGGATAGATGTACCAGTCGATTGTTTTGCCAACTTACCTGCCATTTTCCAGGTCGGCCGTTGCGGACTTTTTCTAGAGAGACCTCCCAGGTCGGGTAGCCTACGCCAGGTAAACCGTCTGGAACACGGCTGGCTATGGAGCGTATTTTCCACCGGGATACGCAGGCCAAGGTATTTTCATGACGAGGGCGTCTTCGGTGTAAGAACCCCGTAACATTGCTTTTCTCTACGGCGAGCTGTAATCGTTGGGATTCGGAAAAGCTTACTTCTTCCATTTCTGCGACTACGGCTGCTAATGCGTTACATTTGAGGGCTTGCTCCATAACCCATAAGGCGTCTTTGTCCTGTGTGATGTCTATAAAGATGATTTGGTGTGGGGCTATTCCGAAATGGGTTAAGCCAATAGGAGACAGGCTGCGTTTGGTGCTGATCCAGAGACAGAAATTGCCGGCGTGCATCAGCTTGGCAACTATACTGGCAATAAAGCCATTGGTTGCGGTGGCATGAACTGCAGTAGGACTGATGAACTCGTGTACTGCGGCTGTAGGGAATGTTCCGAATGGAAAGGCGGATTCTATGTCGGCCAAACCAAAGTCAATACGGTTTAATATCCCCGTATGGGGTTTGAAACCTTCTAATTTTAGAATCTTTTCCTGAAGCTGTCTTATTACCTCTTGTTTTGCTGTCCCCTCCATATGCTACACCCTCCGTGTTTAATTCATTTTTGTATCTATCGCATTGTTTAGTTACTTTTGTTATTAATAATAACAATGTAGTGTTATCTATAATAACAAATGAAGTCGGTAAATCAAAAAATATTTTTTGCTTCCAATATTAAATTCCTTCGGACACGTCAGGGATTGAGTCAGGAAGCAGCGGCAGAAAAATTGGGATTGACAAGAGCCAAGTTAGCTTCTATTGAAGCGGGGAATACCAAGGCGCCTCAGCCGGAGGATTATCTGAATTTCTCTAATTTTTTTGCTGTAAGTATAGATACCCTGCTCAAGGTTAACCTTCCGCTATTGGGCGAATTAAAACTGAGAGAGTTGGAGTCGGGCAATGATGTTTTTATAAAAGGGGGGAATCTTCGGGTATTGGCCATCAGTGTAGATAAGAGTAATAACGAGCATGTGGAATATGTACCGATCAAGGCTAAGGCAGGCTATGCGGCCAGTTATGCAGATCCTGAGTTTATAGCCAGTTTGCCTAAATATTCATTGCCTCATCTACAAGGGGGGACTTACCGTATTTTTCCTATTGTAGGTGATTCGATGTTGCCGATTCCAGATGGAAGTGATGTTACGGGAAGTTATGTGGAAGATTGGACAGCTCTTCCTGCCGGTACACCTTGTATTGTGCTATTAAAGGGGCAACAGGATTTTGTATTCAAGTTGGTGAGCTGGCTTCCTGAGGGGCAGTTTTTGCTGTCGTCGCTTAATCCTGCATATCGTCCCTATACAGTAGCTGTGGAGGAGGTGTTGGAGATATGGAGATTTCATGCTTATAGTACGCGTGTTTTTCCAGATGGACAATCGGATCTATCGATGGTCATGGCCGCAATAAAAGATCTGGAAAGGCATGTTAGGCCTTGTACACAACCTCGATCTTTGGATTGATCTCTTGAATGGTGCTGATAAAGCCGGCTTTGTCCTTTGGCGATATTAGGACAGAATCCAAGCTGTTGTAGAAAATTTCTAACCGATCAAGGGATGCAGCAGGTGAACTGACCATATTGTTGGTCTCTACGATTTTTCGGATGTTGTCTATAGAGATGTCTTTTTTGTAAAGTAACCCGCTCCTGATTTTTAATACCTTCTCTTCGATGGTATAGTGCGTGTTGAGCAGGGCAGGAAGACATGTTATGGAAGTTAGTAGTAAAAGAACTATAGCTTCCCATACATGCGTGCGATGGTATAACATAATAGCAGGTGCAAGTAAAATGGCAACTAGAAGTAAGATTAGCAGTCCTCTGCTGATTTTTGATTTAAATACCATTTTTTGTTGTTTTGGCTGCAAAGGCAACTGTTTTGCTAAGATACAATATGTTTGGTGTTCTTAATCCTGTCGAAAAAAAATAAACCTCTCCCCAAAACAAATGCAGTGCTTAACTGTTTTTTTATTGAAATTTTAAAACAATAGAATTATGAGTTTAAGAAAAGTATTATCCATGTTCCTGGTGGCTGGGGTAGTTGCCTTAGGGACAATCTCTTGTAAATCCAAGATATCGGATGCGGATTTAAAAGCAAAGGTAGAAACGGCAGTTAATGCAAGTCCAGCTGTGATGGTGGACGTTAAGGATGGTGTAGTTACCTTGACAGGTACAGTAGGTTCAGAAGATGAGCGAATGGCTTTGGAGAGTTCGGCCAAAGCTGCGGACACTAAAGGTGTGAAATCTGTTATCAATAATATCACCGTACAGGCTCCTATAGAAATCAATACCAATGACGCAGACCTGACTGCTAAAATTGTGGATGCAACAAAAGATTTTCCAACGGTGAAAGCTACAGTAGCAGAGGGTGTGATTACGGTGACAGGTACATTGGAGCAGGCGCGGGTTATGGTTTTGAAGCAGTCGTTGGATGCCTTGAATCCGAAGAAAGTGGATATGTCGGCGTTAGTTGTTAAATAGTGATTTAAAAAAAAGAAATATGTCTTTATTAAATAAATATAAAGTTTTGATTGATACCGCTAATGCATCCGGTATCAGTGATCTGCAGATGGCAGAGCAGGACGGTGTTTTACAAATAAGGGGCACAGCTCCGAATGCCGATGTCAAGAATAAACTATGGGATATCTATAATCAGATAGATCCTAATTTTTTATCTGGTGATGTGGTTATGAATGTAGATGTGTCTACTGCGGTGGCAGGTACACAGGCTCGTGTTATTACGGAAAACTCAAACCTTAATGTGCGTAAAGGACCAGGAACGGACCAACCTATTGTTGGAAAGGCTGCTAAGGACGAGATTATTACCTTGATCAGCAGGGCGAATAGCCAATGGTGGTTGGTACGTACAAAAGATGGGGGAGAGGGATACTGTTATGCACAATATTTAGAACCTATCGGATAGTTTATAAGTTTAAAGATTCACTGTTTTTAATTTTGCAAAAGCCCTGCACTAGATAATAGTATAGGGCTTCGCTATTTTTGTCGGAAAGTGTATGTGATATTGATTCGTTTTAACTCTTTAGGGTATAAATGAGCTTACTTGTCTCTTGAGTAAACGGCTGGAAGGTAAGATACTTGTATGTAGATAGTCTTTAGATAGTATTAAGAATGTACTAAGACAGTAACTGTGTGCGAATTGCTTGTACAGTCCTAGTGACTTGGCACCAAGGTACATATGGAGTGAACACGGACTCAACATGGACTCAACACGGATTCAGCTGCCTTTGGGTAACTCTTGTTGTTACCTTGTAGGAGGCTACTTGTCGAATATAAGGAATAATTTACCAGCTGTTGTTTTAAAATGTAATAGCTGGTAAATTTTATGCTAAAAGTGTTATAAGATGAGCTTGAAAATATTGCCATTGGAACCCGTTAGGTAAATTGTTTTACTGTCGGAACTTTTGCTAATGGTGTTAAAGCTATCTTGGGATATGTTCTTCCAGTTCATCCCTCCATCGTAGGAAATGTCTGTGCCAGATGTCCCTGTAGCCAGTACGATTTTTTCGGTGATATAGCATACATCCGAACGGTAGCCTTGTACCGGCGTGTCCGGTCTGAACCAGTTTTTACCGGCATCGTTTGTCAAAAGTATGCTGTTACTATTGTCCTGATCGGATAGGTAGTCGCCGCCTACTGCGATTCCGGTGTTGGGATTAATGAAATCAATCGCAAATATCCCTGCAGAGGCTTTGCCTGCTACAATAGGGCAATCGTATTTGTCAACGCGGAGGGCTTTGGGATTCAGGTCAAAAAAGCTGGCGTATCTTCCTCCTGTTCCGATATATAGTCTTTCTTTCCATTGTTTCATAGAGGAACCGGAAGCTGCAAATGCGGCTTCGCCTGAATCGGCAAAGAGTATGAACTCGTTGCTCACATCTTTCCAGGAGTCTCCCTTGTCGGTGGTTTTTAAAAGCTGGAAGGCTCCCTCGATAGGGTCGCCTAAAATATAGCCTATTTTTCCATCTAAGGTCAGGTCGTCCAAGAAAATATCAGGTCGGTTATCTTCATAGACTTTGGTCCATGTTTTTCCGGCATCTTTGGTTTTTAGTACAATGGCAGGAGAGCCGATTCCCATGATTAGGACTTCCTTTTTATTGATGACCGCAATATCTCTGAAATCAATGTTTTCATACCCCATGGGGTTTACCCATTGCCAATTTTTACCTTTATCGGTAGAGTAGCCTACAGTTCCTTTGCTTCCGGATATCCATACGGTCTCTTTTCCATAAGTTGCCAACCCTCTAAAGCTAGACGGTTTGTTTTCTACTAGAGGTACAAAGGTTTGGGCAAAGCTTATGGTTAGCATGCCAAATACTCCGGCAATCAGGGAAATTGTTCTTTTCATTCTTGTTTTAGCTTAATTCTGCCATAAGCTTATTGAATTCTTCGCGTAAGGTTGCTAGTTCTGTTTCTAATGTTGTTACCCGTTCTTCTAAAGCTTGTACCTGAGCGCTTGATCCTGTGGAGACTGTTGTTGCATTTGCTTCGTAGTCTTCTTCGTCGAATTCGCCAAAAAGATGGATGTATCGGGCTTCTTTCTGTCCAGGGCGTTTGGCTAATAACCTGACATAGGGTGTTTCGTCTTCTGCGAGTTTATTTAATAATTCCTGTACTTCATCTAATGTTTCGAATTCGTAAAGACGTCCGGAGTTGGAGTTGATTTCTCCAGCTGTAAGGGGTCCTCTTAAGAATAATAAGCATAGAGCAGCTAGCTCGGCAGGTACCAAAGGGTATTGAATGGCAATATTGTGCTTGTATTTGGTGACGCGTGACCCCCCGCCTACAACAGTAGATACTAACCCGCGGCGCTTTAAACCATCTAAGGTGCTGATGATGGTGCTTTCATCATAATTTACCACGGGCTTGCGCGACGTCTTCTGGTTACAAGCTGTTTGCAGCCCATTGATGGTCATGGGGTAGTATTCGGGTGTGGTTTTTGATTTTTCCAACAAGCATCCTAAGACGCGGATTTCTTCTTGGCTTAATTGCGGTAAAGTTTTTATTTCTTCCATTTGTTGTCTGTAACGTATAATTGTTTTCTAAGATAAGAAATATTCGTGTTTGGCAAAGTGCAGGGGCTGTGTTTGTTGTTATTTCGGTATTATTAGGATTGGGCGGCTGTGCTTTTGGATAAATTAGTTTGCTGCGCATCTGCCTTCGGCGGTCGTCGTTCTTTACCGAGAATCCGTACAAGCTCTCCCAATGACAGATTACCTACGGTGAGCTCGCAAGCTCGGTTTGTAAACTATATCGTCATATCGACCGAAGTGGAGATGTCTAGAAGTTATATAATTAACCCTATACAGTTAATAGACCTCTCCACAAGGTCGAGGTGACGTTTACTGTTATCATACCTCCTCTGTGTTTGTTTAAAAAAACTTTCCTCTAGTAATGAAGGAAGTTTTTGATTGCTATGTTCGGATTGTAAGAATATATAATTCCCCGAATTATTTACTTCTTTGTATTTTCGTAGGTTGAAAATATAACGAATTGCTGAAAATCGCCTATCATACCCAATATGTTCACCCTGTACGTGAAGGGCATCGCTTCCCGATGTTGAAGTATGAACTGATTCCTGAGCAGCTCTGCTACGAGGGGCTGGTCTCTGCTGTTAATTTTTTTGAGCCTGAAATGGTTGATTTTGAAACGGCTGTGCTAGCTCATGATGTGGGGTATTTGCGTCGGTTGTTTGATTTGACGTTGGATGCAAAGATGGTGCGGCGTATAGGTTTTCCGTTGACACAGGAATTGGTCGATCGAGAACGTTATTTGGTGGACGGTACTCTGAAGTCTGCTTTATTTGCTTTGGACTATGGTATCTCCTTTAATGTGGCCGGTGGTACGCATCACGCAGGTCGCGATTTTGGGGAGGGGTTCTGTCTGATGAACGATCAGGCTATAGCGGCGGCTTACCTGTTGGAGCAGGGATTGGCAACACGTATTTTAATCATTGATCTGGATGTGCATCAAGGTAATGGTACGGCACATATCTTTAGTGGTATCCCTGAGGTGTATACTTTTTCGATGCATGGGGACAAGAATTTTCCTTTTATCAAGGAGCGCTCCGATAGGGATGTTGCTCTGGAGGATGGAATCCAAGACGAACTGTATTTGAAGTTGTTGAAAGAAAATCTTGCCTTCCTTTTTGAAACGGTCAATCCTGATTTTGTTTTTTATCAAGCAGGAGTCGACATCTTAGGATCGGACAAGCTTGGGAAATTGAAGGTGTCTGCCGACGGATGCCGAGAGCGGGATAGGATGGTGTTGGAAAGCTGTAATGTACGAAAGGTTCCGGTACAGGTCAGTATGGGTGGTGGGTATTCGACGCAGATTCGTGATATTGTCCATGCACATGTCGAGACTTATCGTGCGGCAATTGCTATTTTTGATTTCTAATTTTTAACTTCTGACTTTTAATTTTATACTATGTTTTTTTATCAAGATGCCTCTTTTGAAAATTTATCCATACACCATGTCGGTAATAAAGCCAATGATGAGTTCTATATCTTATCCGAAGCTCCTGTGGATTTAGTGGGGGATGAGGTATTGCCGGATTTATTGATGCAGTACTTTATGAAGCCTTTTGTTAAGGCCAATGAGGTGTATCGTTTTTTTCATCCAAATGAGGAATTGCAACTTAACGAAGTCTATCACTTCAGTAAGAAGTTTTTCGATCGGGAGATTGATTTTCATGAGTTTTCGCAACAGGTCACTAAGCATCTGTACGAGGTGTCCGAACATCCTAAGATTAAGCCAGGGGAGGTGTATGTGGTATCGCTAAAGAATGTGCAGATGGAAGGAGAGGACTGGAATGCTGTGGGTATTTTTAAGTCAGAGAATAAAGAAGCTTATCTGAAAGTATATCCGGAACAAGGGGGCTTTCAGTTGAACTATGAGCAAGAGGCTATCAATATCAATAAACTGGATAAAGGGGTCGTTATTGTCAATACGGAAGCTGAGGAAGGATTTAAGGTGCTTGTCGTCGATCAGACGAATCAGTCGGAAGCGGTATATTGGAAGGATAATTTTCTGCAGCTTAAATCCCGGAATGACAATTATCAACAGACAGGAAATCTGATGAAGGTGTATAAAAACTTTGTCAATGAGAAGTTGGATGAAGTCTTTGAACTGGAAACTGCAGACAAAATAGATTTGTTAAATCGGTCTATGAATTATTTTAAGACGAAGGAGACATTTGATAGTGCTGAGTTTGAAGAGGAGGTTATCGGTAATCCTCAGGCAGCGGGATTGTTTAATGAGTATAAACAGAATTTTGAAGATGAGTTTGATTTGCCTTTTCAGGCTAACTTTGAGATTGCGACGCCAGCTGTAAAGAAAATGCAGTCTTCCTATAAGTCGGTTATTAAGCTGGATAAGAATTTCCATGTTTATGTACATGGGAAACGGGAATATTTGGAACATGGATATGATGAGGAGAAAGGGATGAACTACTATAAGTTGTATTACGAAAATGAGAGCGAGGGGTAATAATCGTCGTAATATTAAGTATTATGTGCTTTTGGGAGGTACTGTGCTTTTCCAATTTGGTCTGCTCTTGTTGAAAGACGAACCGGAATGGATAGAACGGTATTATTCGCGAGGATTCTATCCGCTGTTTTCTTATTTGTCTGTTATTCTCTTTTCTTGGGTTCCGTTTAGTGTGGGCGATTTACTTTATTTCCTATTTGTCCTCGTTATTGCAGGATTGTTTATAGGGATGATGCGATCCTTGGTAAAAAAGAACTGGCAGAAAGGAGGGCGATATGTATTGCGTCTTTTGACTTTTCTGTGTGTGCTGTATACTTTTTTTTATGTGAATTGGGGGCTTAATTATTATAGATTGCCTATCAGCAAATCGCTAGGCTTGCATGTTGATGAGACGCATGCGGACGATTACAGGGAGGTTTTGGGGAAATATATTGTGATGGCAAATAGGCTTAGGGATCAGCTGGATTTGAAGGATCAGCTTAGGCTGGGGGTAGCAGGTGATCTGGAAGAATATATCCGAAAGGATACGGTTTTCGGCTCTTTGCTTTGTAAAACCCAAGTGCATGCTAAGCAACCTTTGTCCAGTGCGTTGGTTTCTTACTTTACGGTATCGGGATATTTTAATCCTTTTAGTATGGAGGCTCATATCAATCAAGAGATTCCTAATTCCTCCTATCCTTTTGTGTATGTGCATGAGCTGGCTCATCAAATGGGAGTTGGATTTGAAGATGAATGTAATTTTATTGCGTTCCGGGTGCTGGTGGATCATGAGAATGATTGGTATCGGTATGCCGCTTATTATGCCGCAATACAGAGTCTTTTGAGGCCTTTGTATGGAGATAAGGAGCAACTGGAGCGTGTTCGTGATCTGCTGTCTGAGAAGGTGCGTGCAGACTTTAAAGAGGAGTATGCCTTTTGGCAATCCAAACGTGGTTGGTTAGAGCAGCTTTCAGGCATGTTCTATAACCAATATCTACAGCATAATAATCAACCTGAGGGGTTGGCGCGCTATGATATGATGGCTAAGCTTGTTGTTGCTTGGGAAAAGCAGAAACGTCATGCATTGCCAGCAGGAGATCTGGATAGACTGTATGCTCCTCCGGTAGTCAATTAGGGCTAGGGGAGGAGCTGTAGACCTAATTTAGTCTACAGTTTTTTTCTTTTTCTTCTTCTTTATTTTTTCTATAATTTCAGTAATTAGCGGGTAGGTGTTGTCTTCTACTTTATCTAATTCTCTCGGATCAAGCCAGATTGCCTGTGTGATATCTTCTTCGGTTTGGGGAATTAATTTAGGGACTTTGTTTACTCCCATTTCATACCACTTGGTTTGCTTTAGGACAAATTTGCCTTTCATATAGTAAGTATGGTAGGTTGTGGCAATCTTGGGTCCGAGGTAATTTACTTTGATGCCGCACTCTTCTTCCACTTCGCGAAGAGCTGCATCTTTCATTTTTTCAGACTCTTCGACTTTTCCTTTCGGTAAATCCCATTTATCCAGACGGTAGATGAAGAGGTAGTCGCCCTCTCCATTTTTTACCAATCCACCTGCTGCATGAATTATTTTTGTGGTGGCAAGTATGTTTTTTAACACCTGGTTAATGTTTGGGTGTACATACAGGTAGGTTATGTCGTTGTTTTTCGTGATACTGTTGAAAAGTTTTTCCATATCAATATCTTGTAAACCAATAGTTTGTACGTTTCCTTTGATAGAGGGGGCAAAATCTGCTAAAATTAGCAGGCTTTGGTTCATATAAATTTTATAAATTTGCGCCATGAATAATTTTAATGAGGTTGAACAAAAAATTGCTGAATCCTTATTGCAAATTAAAGCAATAAAATTACAACCTAAAAGTCCTTTTACTTGGGCATCTGGGTGGAAGTCTCCAATTTACTGTGATAATCGTGTCGCATTATCACATCCAGCTATCCGTACGTACATACGTCAAAAGCTTTCTCAGTTAATCCAAGAGGAGTTTGGATCGGTCGATATGATATCTGGTGTGGCAACTGCAGGTATTCCTCAAGGGGTATTGGTGGCGCAAGATCTAGGTTTGCCTTTTTCGTACGTACGTAGTAGTGCCAAAGAGCATGGCCGTCAGAATTTGATCGAAGGAGAGGTCGTTTCGGGACAGCGTGTGGTTGTTATCGAAGATCTTGTCTCTACTGGAAAAAGCTCATTGCAGGCGGTAAAAGCTTTGCGTGATGCAGGATGTAATGTTGTCGGATTAGTTTCTATCTTTACCTATGGCTTGGACGTTGCAACTACAAATTTTGCGGAAGCAAAATGTCCATTATTCAGTTTGTGTGACTATAATGCGCTTATTCATGTGGCCGTGGATAAAAGCTATGTACTGGAAGCTGATATAGCCATTCTGGAGAAATGGCGTGTCGATCCTGCAAATTGGACTCCAGAAGTTTAAATGTAGTATTATAAGAAGGTGACAAGAAGTATGATTCGTATTAAAAAGTGTTTTCATCTTTTATCTCACCTTAAAACATAAAACTTTCAAAGATGACTATTATTCAAAACAATGTCGTTATAAACAGAGCGGTGGCTGATGTTTATTCTTTCTTGGCTGACTTGAACAATCATGAACAACTGATGCCCGAGAATATCTATAATTGGACATCGACAGCTGATGAGGCTCGTTTTACTATTAAAAATATGGCAAAACTGGCGTTGAGGATAAGTTTGCGTACGGAGAATAAGGAAATCATTTGTGTGCCTTCAGAAGAAGCTCCTTTTGAGATCAAGTTGGCTTGGAGATTGGAAGAGCAGGGAGCAGAAACAAGAGCTACATTTGTCATCGAAGCGCAGCTCAATATGATGATGAAAATGATGGCTTCAGGACCTTTGCAGAAATTGGTTGATCATCAGGTTCAACGATTGAAAGAGACGTTGGGATAATGAGTTTATCTAAAATGAAATAAAAAAGAGGGTGGAATTTTTTCTACCCTTTTTTTATTTTTTAAAATCTAGGAGGATTTGGTAGGAATTGTCGTAAAATTTTTGGTTTTGGATCATTTTTGTTGACAGGAGAGTGATATTGTAACGATTTGGATTCAGTATTTTTGTATGTACAGATTTAGAATTATCTTTAGCCCATGGAATTAAATTTGAGAAGACCGTTAGCCTTTTTTGACTTAGAGACAACAGGTGTTAATATTGCTGCGGACAAAATTGTTGAGATTGCTATCGTGAAAATATTGCCAGGAGGAGAGGAAGATGTGTATACTAAGAAGGTTAATCCCGGTATTCCAATTCCGCCGGCTTCCTCTTTGTTTCATGGTATTTATGATGAGGATGTTAAGGATCTGCCATATTTTAAAGAACTTGCCCAGGAGATTGCAGATTTTATAGGAGATGCTGATCTAGCAGGATATAATTCCAATAAGTTCGATGTTCCTATGCTTATGGAAGAGTTCTTGGCTTCAGGTGTAGATTTTTCTTTAGAGGGGCGTGCTTTTATTGATGTGCAGAATATTTTCCATCAGATGGAACAGCGTACGTTAAAAGCTGCCTACCGCTTTTATTGCGATAAGAACTTAGACAATGCACACCAGGCTGAAGCGGATGTACGTGCTACATATGAGGTTTTGAAAGCTCAGTTGGATAAATATAATGGTGTCGCTTTCGAGGATAAACATGGCGAGGTGTCGTATCCTGTGGTCAATGATGTGGAGGCATTGCATACGTTTACGAATCTTTCTAAGCCAGTAGATTTTGCTGGACGTCTTGTATATAATGAAGAAGGGGAAGTGACCATCAACTTTGGCAAGCATAAGGGTAAAAATATCACAGATGTGTTCGATGTGGAGCCGAGTTACTATGCTTGGATGCAAAACGGGGATTTTCCGCGTTATACAAAAAAGGTTTTGGAAAACATCTGGAATACACATAGAAGTCAAAAGAAGGATGTGAAGGTGAAGGATGCTGTGGGCGGTGAACCTGGTAAGCGTGAGTTTAAGAAAAAGGTGGATGAACCTGGCAAGCCTATCACAAATGATATGTTGAAGGGGCTGCAGAATAAATTTGGGAAGTAATATAGAATATAAAAATAGATGAATACACAACAAGAGATTGAGCACGTAAAGTGTCTAATCATTGGCTCAGGTCCGGCTGGATATACTGCTGCCATTTATGCGGCTCGTGCCGATTTGAAACCTGTGGTCTATACGGGTATAGTACCTGGAGGACAGTTGACACAGACTACTGAGGTTGATAACTTTCCTGGATACCCTAACGGTATTACAGGTCCGGTAATGATGGAGGATTTACGTGCGCAAGCAGAACGTTTTGGTACGGATGTGCGTTTTGGTTATGCGACTAAAGTTGAGTTTTCTAAAGACGGTGGAATACATAAAGTAGAAATCGACAACATTAAAACGGTTACAGCGGAAACTGTGATTATTGCTACGGGTGCAACAGCTAAATATTTAGGACTGCCTTCTGAAGAAAAATATAACGGATTCGGTGTTTCGGCATGTGCGGTATGTGACGGTTTCTTCTATAAAGGGCAAGATGTGGCTATTGTAGGGGCTGGAGATACAGCAGCTGAGGAAGCCACTTATTTGGCTAAATTATGTAATAAGGTACATATGTTGGTGCGTCGGGATGAATTCCGTGCATCGAAAGCTATGGTACACCGCGTGATGAATACGAAGAATATCGAGGTGCACTATAACAGTGAAGCAGAGGAGGTATTGGGCGATGGACAGGTCGTAACAGGTGTACGTGTGGTCAACAACCAAACGAAAGAGACGAAGGATTTGGAAGTGATGGGTTTCTTTGTTGCTATCGGACATAAACCTAATACAGATCTGTTTACAGGTGTGTTGGATATGGATGAGACGGGATATTTGATAACGAAGCCTAATGTGACAGCAACCAATATTCCAGGTGTATTTGCTTGTGGCGATGTACAGGATAATGTATACCGTCAAGCGATTACTGCTGCGGGTACGGGATGTATGGCAGCTCTAGAAGCTGAGCGTTATTTGGCTGCTAAAGAAGACGGTGAATAACGTTTTTGAATAGAATTAAAAAGGGGATTTTCTTTTCGAAAATCCCCTTTTTAATTCTAATGTAGTCCACCAAAGAGTTCGAGTGCTTCTTCTCTAGAGCCTACAAAGTTAATGTGTCTTGTACGGTTGCTTTCTCGTATAAAGTCCTGTAAGCTCGTGCTTTCGTAAATGGTAAAATCTCCTACTATAGCTAGACGTGCTCTATAGGTGGAGAATTTTTGCAGAATATCTCCGGCGAGTTTAGTTTTGAGATTGAAGAAGTCTGGTGTAATGTTTTCTTGGTATAAAATCAATTTGTCCGCATCGCTATAGAGGCAGTTCATCATTAGGTTTAATGCATCTTCCTGGTTCTGGATAAAGACATTTTCTCCAATTATTTCTGCAATTTGCCCTTGTTGACTAGGAATATATTTGATTTCCATCGTGTTGTTGTCGTTGTTTGATCATAAATATAATAAATGATGAGATATAATAAAAACAGGGCCTTTTTATTTATAAAAGACCCTGTTTTCTATATTCTTGTTGTCTCTGTTACGATGGGTTTTCAGGATTCTTGTTAATGAATACGAATTTACCATCAAATACATCCAGTTGGATGACGGAGTCACTTGTCACATTGCCTGCCAAGATTTCTTTAGAGAGTTCGTTGAGTATTCGTTTTTGAATAACACGTTTTAGTGGGCGAGCTCCATAAATAGGATCGTAGCCCAATTGTGCTAACCAATCCAATGCTTCTTCTGATGCAGAAAGGAAGATGTTCTGTTCTGCTAGCTGTCGCTGGACTCGCTCAAACTGCATACGCACGATACTTCCGATTTCGTTTCTGCTGAGCGGAGTGAACATGATAATCTCATCAATGCGGTTCAAAAACTCTGGACGTATTGTTTTTTGAAGTAACTCGAATACATCATCCTTTGTTTTTGCGACGACTTCGTCTCGATTGGTGTCGTTCAATGATGCGAAATTCTCCTGTATCAAATGTGAACCCGTATTGGAGGTCATGATGATAATGGTGTTCTTGAAATTGACGACACGCCCCTTGTTATCGGTAAGATGGCCATCGTCTAATACCTGTAGCAGGATGTTGAATACATCCGGATGGGCTTTCTCTATTTCATCAAGGAGAACCACCGAGTACGGACGACGTCTTACCGCCTCTGTAAGCTGTCCGCCTTCATCATAACCAACGTATCCTGGAGGCGCTCCGATCAATCGGGATACGGCATGGCGCTCTTGATATTCGGACATGTCAATTCTAACCAGTGCATGTTCGTCGTCAAAAAGAAATTCTGCCAGCGCTTTTGCGAGCTCTGTCTTACCGACACCTGTAGTACCTAAGAATATGAATGAGCCTATGGGCTTCTTCGCATCGCTTAAGCCTGCTCTAGAACGACGTATGGCATCAGAAATAGCTTCGATCGCTTCTTCTTGCCCAGCTACCCGTTTGTGGAGCTCCTCTTCTAGATTCAGTAGTTTTTGACGCTCTGACTGCACCATTTTGTTGACTGGTATGCCCGTCCATCTGGAGACGACGTCTGCGATGTCTTCCGAAGTCACTTCTTCTTTCAGCATACGGCTGCTCTGTTGTTTTTCGTTGAGTTCGGCTTTCAGCTTTTCGACATTGTCCTGTGCCTCTTTAATTTTTCCGTAACGTAGTTCAGCTACCTTTCCGTAATCACCTGCCCGTTCAGCCTGATCAGCCTCCAATTTGTAGTCCTCAATGTTTTGTACCTCTTGGTTGACACGATCTACCAGTGTTTTTTCGGATTGCCAAGCTGCTTTTAATGAATCGCGTTCGCTGGATAGATTAGCGATTGTCTCTGATAGTTCAGCTACTTTCTTATCATCATTTTCCCGTTTTATAGCTTCCCGTTCGATTTCGAGCTGCATGATACGACGTTCCAGTTCATCAACTGCTTCTGGGACGGAGTCCATCTCCAAACGTAATTTGGAAGCAGCCTCGTCGATTAAATCAATCGCCTTGTCCGGTAGAAAGCGGTCTGTTATATAGCGCTGTGACAATTCTACAGCAGCGATGATGGATTCATCGAGTATCCGTACTTTGTGGTGTGTTTCATACCTTTCTTTAAGTCCCCTTAAGATAGAAATCGCATCCTGAGTGTCAGGTTCCTCAACCATTACTTTTTGGAAACGTCGTTCTAACGCTTTGTCTTTTTCGAAATACTTTTGGTATTCATTGAGTGTGGTTGCTCCTATCGCACGGAGTTCGCCGCGTGCTAGTGCTGGCTTTAAGATGTTTGCGGCATCCATAGCGCCTTCACCTCCACCTGCACCAACTAGGGTGTGGATCTCATCGATGAATAGAATGATTTCACCATCGCTATCGGAGACTTCTTTGACCACAGCTTTTAAACGTTCTTCAAATTCACCTTTGTATTTTGCGCCTGCGATCAATGCCCCCATATCTAAAGAGAATACGGTTTTGTTTTTTAAGTTCTCAGGTGCATCGCCTTTGATGATACGATGTGCGATTCCTTCAGCAATAGCGGTCTTACCAACCCCTGGTTCGCCCACTAGAATTGGATTATTCTTCGTTCTACGGGAAAGTATCTGCATTACTCTTCTGATTTCTTCGTCCCGGCCGATAACAGGGTCTAATTTCCCGGATTCCGCAAACTCGTTTAAGTTGCGTGCGTATTTTCCAAGTGCATTGTAGGTGGCTTCTGCATTCTGATCGGTCACTCTATTATTACCTCGTAATTCTTTAATGGCAAGTTTCAAGTCTTTTTCATTGACTCCTTGGTCCTTTAGCAAAGACGAGGTTTTGTCATTAGCCGACAGCAGGGCGAGTAAAAGATGTTCAATGGATATATACTCATCATTGAATTCTTTTAGGTAGCTCTGGGCTTTCTGTAATACAGCGGAGGTCGGGTTGCTAAGGTAGACATTGGTCCCACTTACTTTGGGTAAAGATTCAATGAGCTTGTCTACTTCGGACGTTATATATCCTATATTTACGTTTAGTTTTTTCAGAAGATGGCTTACCACGTTTTCATCTACGGTAAGCAAGGCCTTTAATAGATGTGCGGGTTCTATAGCTTGTTGCTGATTGCCCACCGCAATCTCAGAAGCTTTTTGTATAGCTTCTTGTGCTTTGATTGTGTAGTTGTTGAAGTTCATTGTTGCTATGTTGAAATAAGATTTTTTAATGTATATGTAGTTACTAAACAAATTAGATGCCTTAG
The DNA here is from genome assembly GCF_016746095.1 of Sphingobacterium faecale. Classification (GTDB taxonomy): domain Bacteria; phylum Bacteroidota; class Bacteroidia; order Sphingobacteriales; family Sphingobacteriaceae; genus Sphingobacterium; species Sphingobacterium faecale. The sequence continues at coordinate 360,325 of NZ_JAERTY010000001.1, forward strand.
GGTTTTTTAATCCGAAAACCTGAATTTTTGTCTTGTTTATTTATTTTCGGCTGTCAATTTTTCCGATTATCGATAAAATTTATCTTTTTGTCTTGAGATTCAAAGTATTATGTCTTCAAGAGAAGACGATGCTCTTTAGGTATTGCAAAATAGAATTAAACTTCTCATATTTGCAGCATTGAATCCAAACTGGATTAACGCCTCCTTAGCTCAGCTGGTAGAGCAACTGACTTGTAATCAGTAGGTCATTGGTTCGATTCCGATAGGAGGCTCTCAAAAAAAACTCAGCTACGAAAGTGGTCTGAGTTTTTTTATTATAGGTTATTCTTCTACAGGTTGTTTCAATTCCTTTTTTCGTTAACCTGGAGTTAATAAAGTGACGTGCCGCAGTATATTATTCTAAATTAGATATGATTTTTTGCAAAAGGGAACGAAAATAAGTATTTTCATTTCCAATTATTAAAGAAATGTTCCAATGTATATCCTCGTGTGGAGTCCTTGAAACCCAAACAACTACTTTAAGTAATTTTAAAAGAATGGTGCATGATAGAAATTAGAGATCTTCACAAGTCGTATCAAATGGGAAAAAACTCCTTACATGTTCTTAAAGGTATTGATTTTACGGTTAAAGAGGGCGAGTTTGTTTCTATTATGGGAAGTTCGGGGTCCGGTAAGTCGACTCTTCTGAATATTATCGGTATTCTGGATGAGGCGGACAGCGGCACGTATACATTGGATAATGTTCCTATAAAAAATCTTAACGAGACTATTGCTTCTCGTTATCGAAATAAATTTTTGGGATTTGTTTTTCAATCGTTCAATCTTATCAATTATAAAAGTGCACTTGATAATGTAGCGTTGCCTTTATACTATCAAGGTATGGGGAGAAAGGAACGTATGGAAAGATCTATGTATTACCTTGATAAAGTCGGACTGGCCAATTGGGCGAAGCACTTACCCAGCGAGATGAGTGGTGGACAAAAGCAACGTGTGGCTATTGCTAGAGCTTTGGCAGCAGATCCGAAGGTACTATTGGCTGACGAGCCGACCGGAGCGTTGGATACGAAGACATCGTACGAGGTGATGGAGCTGATACAGCAGATCAATGATGAAGGGAAAACTGTTCTTATTGTAACGCATGAGTCTGATATCGCGGAGATGACTAAACGGATTGTGTTTCTGAAAGACGGTCAGATTGAATCGGATAAGTCTGTTAACCAAGTGAGAGCATCGTCTTATGTTTAGTATAGAGAGATGGCAGGAGATATTTGAGGGTTTGTTTAAGAACAAACTTCGAACAGTTTTGACTGGAGTTTCTGTGGCTTCTGGGATTTTTATCTTGGTGATTCTCCTTGGCGCAGGCAACGGTATTCAGAACGGTATCCAAAAGCAGTTTGAACAAGATGCTGTCAATAGGATTTCGGTTTGGCCCGGTATTACACAAAAAGAATATAACGGATTGGGAATTGGTCGCGAAATTCAACTTCACAATTCGGATTATAATACCACAATAAGGCTGTTGTCAGATTATATAGAGTATAAATCTGCCGTTTATTCCGTCTGGAGTGGTAATATGGTTTTCAAAAATGAAACGGGTACCTATAAGGTAGAAGGTGTACATCCCGACTATCAGTTTATCGAAAATGCTTCTGTTGTGAAAGGCAGATTTCTGAATCAAGCTGATATCACGAATTATGAAAAACATGTTGTTATTGGTCAGAAGGTAGCTAATGACTTATTTAAAGGAGAGGAAGAGATATTGGGGCAGGAGTTGAATATTTCGGGTACGATTTATAAGGTCATTGGGGTTTTTACGGATCCTGGAGGTGAAAGGGAGGAGAGTCGAGTGTACATTCCTATTTCGACGGCTCAACGTGCATATAGTGCGGGAGATAAGATTCGTAGTCTTGTTTTTACGTTGAAGAAGAATGTGGATTTTGACAATGCGGTTGCGGAATCACATGAATTTACGCAAAAACTAGAAACCTTTCTTAGAGCGCGTCATACCATAGCACCTGATGATCAAGGGGCTTTGCATATCAATAATTCGCTGGATCAAGCAAAGAATATTTATATTATAACCGGTGGCGTAAAAGCTTTCTTTTGGTTTGTAGGAATATGTACGATTATCGCTGGAGTGGTCGGGGTTGGAAATATTATGCTTATTATCGTAAAGGAAAGAACAAAAGAGATTGGGATCAGGAAAGCGTTGGGCGCATCTCCCTTTTCTATTATATCGATGATATTGCAGGAAGCGGTTTTTATTACTGTCGTGGCTGGTTTTTCAGGGCTTGTTGCTGGTTTGCTCGTCTGGGAGTTTGTGGGACCTTCAATAGAAACTGATTTCTTTACACGTCCTGAAGTTGATTTTAATGTTGCTATTACGACTTTGGTTATTTTGGTTGTGGCTGGTGCTTTTGCCGGTTTCGTACCTGCTTATAGAGCGGCTAAAATCAGACCGATTATTGCACTAAGGGGAGACTGATATGTTTAACAGAGATAACTGGAGTGAAATAATCGCAGCGCTTTCTGCTAATCCGTTCAGAACGTTGATCACGGCTTTTGGTGTGTTCTGGGGGATATTTATTTTAATAATACTATTGTCTGCGAGTCAAGGCTTACAGAATGGCATCAAAAGACAGATGGGGGGCTTGTCCACGAATACTATGTTTATGTGGGCCAATTCAACATCCAAACCTTATCAGGGGCTCCCTCAGGGGCGAAGTTTTAACTATAAAAATGGTGATGTAGAAGCAATCAAAGAACGTATTGATGGATTGCTGTATGTGTCCCCAAGAAATCAGTTGGGCGGATTTGGTGGCAATAATAACGTAGTGAGAGGAACTAAAACCGGAGCATATGATGTTTACGGTGATTACCCAGAGTTTATTTTGCAGCAACCGATGGATATTGTAAAGGGACGTTTTGTTAACTATGGGGATATTCATAGTAACCGAAAAGTGGCTGTTATTGGTGAGGGGGTGATCCGAGAGCTATACTTGTCCGAAGAAGAGGTGTTAGGCTCTTATATAAAGGTGCAGGGTGTGAATTTTATGGTTGTAGGTGTTTATAAGAGTATTTCTAATTTGGGTGGAAATGCAGAAGAGGCTCAGAAACAGATTTTTGTGCCGTTTACTACTTTTCAGCAGGCGTTTAATTATGGTGATATCGTAGGATGGATGGCAATAACTGCAAAGGAAGATAGGCCAATTACGGATCTGAAACAGGGGATTTTTGATCTGCTAAAGCAAAGACATAGTATTAATCCTGATGACGAGCGTGCAATAGGGTATTTCGATTTGTATCAGGAATTTAAGAAAATAAATGGTTTGTTTTCTATCTTGACTGCCGTTTCTTATTTCGTGGGTATTTTTATTTTAGTTTCTGGAATTATTGGGATTGTAAACATTATGCTGATTATTGTTAAGGAACGCACGCAGGAAATAGGAATCCGTAGAGCTTTGGGGGCAACGCCATGGACAATAATAAAGCAGATACTCTCGGAATCCGTTGTATTATCACTTATCTCAGGGATGGCTGGGATTATTTTTGCTTCATTGGTTTTGAGTCTCATCAATTGGGGACTTGAGCAAGCTCCTAATGCGAATGAAATTCCCATTGTAAATCCAAGTGTGAATTTGGGAGTAGTGGCTGTTGCTTTGATCATATTGGTTTTTGCAGGGCTGTTGGCGGGATTAATCCCAGCAATTACAGCGGTGAAAGTGAAGCCTATTGATGCATTGCGCGTGGAATAAAGGTGGCGGGTGTGCGATATAGATTAAGATTTATACATTGAACTTTAAACTAAAAATATAAGATGAAAAAAGGCTGTACGATTTCAATTTTAGTTTTTTTAGCAATTGCTTTTGTAGGTGCTTTGGTGTGGCTGTATCAGAAGAACAAACAACCAACGGTAGTCTACGAGACAGTACAAGCTGAAATTCGCTCTATTTCCAAAAGTACGGTTGCTACCGGAAATATTAATCCGAAGGAGGAGGTATTGATTAAACCGAATATCTCAGGTATTATCGATGTGGTCTATGTTGAGGCTGGGGATTATATTAAGTCAGGTGATCTGATTGCAGAGATTAAAGTGGTGCCGAATGTCTCCAGCTTAAATCAGGCGAACAACCAAATCGAATCCGCTAAAATAGATTTAGAGAATCAAAAGCGAATATTTGAGCGACAAAAGATGCTTTTTGATAAAGGTGTAATTTCAGCAAATGATTTTGATGCTGCACAAACTACCTATAGACAGGCGCAGCAGACTTATAGTTCTACGGTACAGAATGCTGAAATTATCAGAACGGGAACAACAACTGGATTGGCGAATATGGCACAGACGCGGATTCGTTCGACGGTGTCGGGAATGGTGCTGGATGTGCCGGTAAAAAAAGGAAATCAGGTCATTGAGGCGAATAATTTTAACGAAGGAACCACGATTGCAAGTTTGGCGGATGTCAGCAACATGATTTTTGAAGGGAAACTGGATGAATCAGAGGTGGGTAAAATCCGGTTAGGGCTTCCTTTGGAAATCACCGTTGGAGCAATTGAAAACAAAAAATTCCAAGCTGTTTTAGATTATATCGCTCCTAAAGGGGTGAATGAAAATGGGGCCATGCAGTTTCCGATAAAAGGGAATCTCATCAATAAGGATACGACATTTATTCGCTCAGGATTAAGTGCGAATGCTTCTATTGTTTTGGAAAATGCGGAGAATGTATTGGCGCTGAAAGAGGGGGTAGTTCAGTATGATGAAAAAACGAAGAAATCTTTTGTTGAAGTGGAGGTGGCTCCTCAAAAGTTTGAACGTAAGGATGTGGAGCTGGGGGTAAGTGATGGTATTTACGTGGAAATAAAGAGTGGAATTACGAAGGATAGTAAAATTAAGATTTGGAATCAAGTCAAGAAGTAATTCATTCGATTAATGGCGTATTGTCTTCTTGTAGAAGTGGGGGCTCGATGGAGCTAACAAATAAGAGTTATAACTAGCGCATACTGAAGAAAGAAATATGAATATTGTGTCAAAAATAATTGCTGTTATTTGCCTTCTTTTGGCAAATGATGCTTTCTCTCAAAAGAAATGGACGTTGGAGGAGTGTGTAGCTTACGCTATCGATAACAATGTTTCTATTGGGCAGACCGAACTGGATAATAAGCTTGCTGAGATCGATAAAAAAGATGCTTTCGGAAGTTTTTTGCCCAATGTGAATGCCAATGCTTCACATTCTTGGAATAGGGGACTGAATACCAATATTACTACAGGTATCTTGGAAAATCAAACGACACAGTTTACTTCGATGGGCGCATCTTTGGGTGTCGATCTTTTTAAAGGTATGCAGAATCAAAACCGTTTCAGAAAAGCCAAGCTGGCGTTGATATCTTCTCAATATCAGCATCTGAAAATGGAGGAGGATGTCGCGTTGAACGTGGTTAATGCTTATTTACAGATTCTGTTTAATAAAGAGGCCGTAAAAGTTCAGAAACAACAGTTTGAGACGGATAGTCTACAATTGGTACGTTCGGAGGTTCTGGTTGATGCGGGGATGATCCCTAGAGGGGATTTGTTTGATATAAAGGCTACTATTGCTACAGACAAACAGCGGATTATTGAGGCTCAGTATGCATTGATTATATCTAAAATGAGCTTAGCGCAACTGCTACAGATGAAAGACTTTAAAGATTTTGATATTGCGGATGTGGCGTACGAATTTCAAGTGAATACTATTCTATTGGAGGGGCCAGAATCTATTTTCGGCAAAGCTAAGAATGAGCGTACCGAGCTGAAAATTGCTGAAAACAATGTGAAAATTGCGGAAAAGGAAATCGAAATAGCCAAAGGGGCTTATTTACCTACGCTTAGTGGTTTTTATGGATTCAGTTCGCGTGTTTCGTACGCTAAGATTCCGGACGGACAAGGAGGTCTTAAGAATCCTCCACCATTCTTCGAACAGTTTAACCTCTATAAAGGACATAATTTTGGATTTCAGTTGAGTATTCCGATTTTTAATGGCTTTTCGACCCGTAACAATATTTCAAGGTCTAAAGTGAATTTAGATAAAAGTAAATTGACTTTAGAACAGACTGAACTTGATTTAGAGCGGAATATCTATACGGCGTACTCAGATGCGAAAGGGGCCTTGGAAACTTATATGGCAACTAAGGAAATGTTGAAAGCACGGGAAGAAGCGTTCCGTTATACGAAAGAACGCTATGAAAATGGCATGGCGACAGGCTTTGATTATAATCAGTCGCAAACCCTCTTGGTAAACATTCAATCCGATTTGCTAAGAACAAAATACGATTATCTGTTTCGCACAAAGATACTGGAGTTTTATTTCGGTATTCCGATTATTAAGAGAGAAGTGTTTGATGGACAAGGAACTGATTAATTCCGCTATGCTCTCTATTGGTATATGATATAGCGCATAGCGGAATCTGACGGAGAGGTTGTTATGCTGACTAGCCTTCTAATTCGATGATTTCCTCTGCAATTCTTTCCCAATCGTTTTGCAACTGTTGGTATTCGGCTTTTGCTGAATTGTACTTACGGGTGATGTCCTGTAATTTGGTCGCATCAGAATATATTTCTTCGTCAGCAAGCTGTATTTCCAATTCTTTAACATCTGCCTCCTTGAGTGCAATTTGTTGCTCTAACTGAGCCAGTTCTTTGTTTTTTTTCAGGATTAGCCTTTTGTTATCTTCTGTAGGTGCTGCCTTCTTCTCTTTTTTAGGCTCTTCCTTTACGACTTTTTTCTCTACAACTGGCTTTTGGACACGCTTTGAATTCCAGGTTTCGTATTCTTCATAGGTGCCAGGGTATTCTTTGATTTCTTTGTCTTCGATGAACCAGATTTTATTGGCTACATGCTCTAAGAAGTAACGGTCGTGAGATACCACAATTAATGTTCCTTCATATTGTTGTAATGCTTGAATCAAGATATTGACAGAAGCCATATCCAAGTGGTTGGTCGGCTCATCCAGTACAAGGAAGTTTGCATCGGCTGTTAACGCTTTTGCTAGTGCTACACGGGATTTTTCACCACCGGATAATACTTTGATTTTCTTAAATACATCATCTCCTGTAAATAGAAAGGATCCTAGGATAGACCGAAGTTCTGTTTCGGTATGTTTGGGAGCAAAGTTTTGTAGCTCTTGAAGGATGGAGTTTTCGAGATGTAATGCTTCTAGCTGGTGCTGTGCAAAGAAGGTTTGCAATACGTTATGGCCTTTTACACTTGTTCCTTTGTAGTCCGAGTCGGCATCTGCTACTATGCGTAACAGTGTGGATTTACCCTTACCATTGGCTCCGATCAAAGCAATTTTGTCCCCTTTTTCGATAAGTCCATCGGTATCCCGTAATATTTCAAGGTTAGGATAAGACTTGGAAATGTTTTCTAGTGTGACGACATGCCGTCCTGATGGTTTCGAAAACTTGAAGCTGAAATTTACTTCTGGGTTGTCATCATCAACATCGGATATCTTGTCCATTTTATCCAATGCTTTGATACGTGATTGTACCATCTTCGCTTTGGAGGCTTTAGCGCGGAAGCGTTCAATTAATTTTTCTTCCTGCTTTATTTTTGCTTGCTGATTTTTAAACTGATTGCCTTGAATTTCTTCACGTAATGACTTTTCTTCAAGATAGAATGAATAATTCCCTGCATATAGGGTTAGTTTCCCACGTTTAGACTCTACCGTTTTATTGATGATACGGTCCAAGAAATAACGGTCGTGGGATACAATTACGATTGCTCCTTCAAATCCCTGTAAATAGTTTTCAAGCCATTTGATGGAGGGAAGGTCCAAGTGGTTGGTTGGCTCATCGAGTAATAGGATGTCTGGTGCTTGGAGTAGTATTCGTGCCAGCATGACGCGCATACGCCATCCTCCGGAGAAGGTGGCCAAGGGACGCTGCTGTTCATCCTGTGAGAAGCCAAGCCCTGCTAGGATTTCATTAGCCCTGAATTCGATATTATAGCCATCTAGGGCTTCAAACTCCATTTGCTTATCGCTGAGTTTGTTTAAAATATCGTCGGAATAATCTGTTTCTAACTTTTTTAACAGCACTTCTATCTCTGCATGTAGTTCGTTCTGGCGCGTAAATGCTTCCATCGCTACATAAAGGATGCTTTTTTCGGAATGATAGGATAAGAGATCCTGATTGAGGTACCCTATTTTTAAATCCTTTGCCATTGAAATAGAGCCGGAAGTAGGGGCATAATCTCCAACGATCAACTTTAGTAAGGTGGATTTTCCCGCTCCATTAGCACCGATCAATCCCGCTTTGTCTCCCGGTTTGATGTGCCAGTTTGCTTCGTCATATAGGGCTCTTGCGCCTATTTCAAATGTTAAATTATTTATTGATATCATTTCAGATGTATGCTTTTACTTTTTGATCTGCTAGCTAGCGGATCGGTTTGACTTTTCATCGTCCTCAATATGTGTCGATTGCCCTCGATAAAATGTTTTACGTCTTTATCGGGATTTAAAAAGCAAAAGTAGTGATTATTTCTGCTTCTTTTCTACCTTTGTGCAGATATGCCAAAAGTGATATAAGCTTTTTTATGGCAATTTCTTCAATGACTTTTTATGTTATATTATGTATAAATTAGTAAAGCCAATTTTCTTTTCAATGAACCCTGAAAAGGCACATCATACGGTGACGGGAGGGTTGAAAAATTTCTCAAAGATCTGGGGTGCAAAGGCCTTGCTCAAATCTATTTATAGTGTATCCGATCCACGTTTGGAACGGGAGGTTTTTGGACTTAAGTTTAAAAATCCGGTAGGACTAGCAGCTGGTTTTGATAAAAATGCGGAATATATTGAGGATATGGCCAAATTTGGATTTGGTTTTATCGAGATCGGTACGGTAACGCCAAGGCCTCAGCCTGGGAACGATAAACCTCGAATGTTTCGCTTGGTAAACGATGCTGCACTAATCAATAGGATGGGCTTTAACAACCAAGGAGCGGATGTAGCTGCGGGACGATTGAAACACCTTAAGGATAGAGAAGGAGTCATTATTGGTGGTAATATTGGGAAAAATAAAGTTACTCCAAACGAAGAAGCCGTAAATGATTATATCTATTGTTTTCACGCTCTGTACGAATATGTGGATTATTTTGTAGTGAATGTAAGTTCACCAAATACTCCAGGATTACGAGATCTGCAGGAGAAAGAACCGCTGATGCGGATTCTAGATACCTTGCAAAAGCTCAATCTCGAAAAACCAAAAGCGAAGCCTATTTTATTAAAGATTGCCCCGGATCTGACGGATAGCCAATTGGATGATATCGTAGAGATTGTTACGGAAACTAAGATTGCAGGTGTAATAGCAACGAATACTACCATTTCGAGAGAAGGACTTAGTAGCGCTCCTGAATTGCTTAATGAGGCCGGAGGAGTAAGTGGTAAGCCATTGACAAAACGGTCGACCGAGGTTATTCGTTACTTGTCTGAGAAATCTGGCAAAGCTTTCCCTATTATTGGTGTCGGCGGTATACATTCCGGACAGGACGCTGTAGACAAGCTCGAAGCTGGGGCTGCGCTAGTACAAGTGTATACAGGTTTTATTTATGAAGGTCCAGGGTTGGTCAGTGCTATTTGTAAACATCTACTGAAGACAGGAAAGTAATTTTATGTTTTTTAACTATTTAGGATAAAAATTCAAAGATTTTATTTGCTATCTTGTATCCATCAAATTTATAATGGTATGATGTATAAAAAACGCCTTTTGCCAATTACGATTTTACTAGGTGGGATTGTAATGAGTAGCTGTGTGAGTAACAAAAAATATGTAGCCTTAGAAACCCAACATAAAGACTTGGCTGAGCTGTACCAAAAGGGGCAGATGGATCTTACAGAAAGCCGTGCAAAAATCAAAAGTTTGGAAGATCAACTGGAATATGAGCGCAAGAATAATGCTTCATTGAAAGAGGCTTATGCTAAGTTACAGTCTACTTTGGATAATAGTATAGCACAAAATTCCCAAGGGAATGTGAATATTTCCAAATTGGTTGATGAAATTAATGCATCTAATAAGTATATACAACACTTAGTGAATACGAAGAATAAAAGTGATTCACTTAATATGGTGTTGACCAATAACCTGACCCGTTCTTTGAGTCGTGAAGAACTTAAAGATGTAGATGTGCAGGTGTTGAAAGGAGTGGTGTATATATCACTTTCTGATAACATGCTGTATAAGTCGGGTAGTTATGAGGTGTCTGATAAAGCGGGAGAAACCTTAAGTAAGATTGCTAAGATTATTCAAGATTATAGAGACTACGATGTGTTGATCGAAGGTAATACGGATACGGATCCTATCTCTAAACCAAATATCCGCAATAACTGGGATTTGAGTACATTACGTGCTTCCTCTGTGGTACAGGCGTTGCAGACGATGTATGGTGTGGATCCTAAGCGTTTGACAGCTGGTGGACGTGGTGAATATAATCCTATTGCTGATAATACGTCTGCGAATGGTAAAGCTAGAAACAGACGTACGCAGATTATTATTACGCCAAAGTTAGATCAATTCATGGAGTTGATTGATAAGGCGCCTGATACGGAAGCTACTTCGATGTAGTTTTGTCTATAGCATACATAGAGTCCCTGAGTTTTTAATTCAGGGATTTTTTTTGTGTGATGATGGTTGAGTTTTATAGATTGGCATGATTGTTTGGGAGAAGGAGGTATGTTAAAGAATAATTATGTCATAGCGCTTATAGCTTTATCCGGTAGTTTTATTTTGGGGAGTTGTAGCTCAATATATATGCCTAACGTGCCTGCGACCCCTATGTTTAGGCAGCAAGGAGAGGGATACCTTGCTGGACATATCAATCTGAAGGGCAATGCCTCGGGAACTGCGGCGGTATCACTCACGGATCATGTTGCCCTATTGGCCAATGCCTCAACTGTAAACCATGGACGGGAATCCAATACCCATTTTAGGCAATGGCTGGCTGAAGGTGCGGTAGGTTATTTTACCGAAATAGGTAAGTCCAAGAGGCAGATCTTGGAAATCTATGGAGGCTATGGTTTAGGTAATTCCCGTGAATTAGACCAGCGTGCTTCTATACGAGACTATGAGGTGGTGGGAAGCCGTAAAATGGATTTTGATAAAATATTCCTGCAGGTGAATTATTCATCCACTACAAAGGGGCGGTTAAACCTGTTCGGTGGTAAGCGGGTCTTAAATTATGGGACTACAATACGCGTGAGTCGGGGGGCTATGACTGATTTTTGGTTGGATGATGTTCAGGCTGCTCGGGAGGAGAATCTTTTTATTGAACCTGTTTTCTTCACACGTATGGAGTTGTTGAGAGGCCTTCAGTTGCAGTATACAACAGGATTTAATATCGGTGTTGTAAATAATTCGTATCTCAATGCAGGAAATTCTATTTTTACACTGGGAGTTGCCTATAATTTTGGAAGATCGGGTAATAAGAAAAAATAAAATTTAAAACAATGAATAGAATAAAAATTGTAACGTTACTGCTCTGTACGTGGTTGTTGTCCAGCTGTGCTATTAACCAGAAAGCTCAGGTGGAGGCATTGAGTAAATTTAATTATGATGTAGAGTCTGTGGATCAAATCCGATTGGCAGGCAGGGATATTGATTCCTATCAATCGGGTGGAAGTGCTTCATTGGCCAGTTTGCCAGGGATCGCAATGGCTTTATTGCGCCAGGATCTTCCTTTGGAAGCGAGAGTAAATTTGAAAATCACGAATCCTACGTCGACAGTGACCAAGATCAACGAGTTTAAATATATTATTGAAATGGCTGGTAAGCCACTTTTTGAAGGAGCTGTCGCGGAGAATATCAATCTATCCAACGGACAAACTATGGTTGTACCGTTGACATTTTCTGCGAACATCTTTGGTGTAGCGAAAGAACAGGGTTTTGATAAAGTTCTCAATGATATATTTACCAAAAAAAGCAATGGCTTCTTTGCTTTGAAGATCAAGCCTTCGGTCAGGATTGGGGGCAAGAACTTTTTTTATCCGGGTTATATTACCGTAGATAAAGATTTTGGTAAAAGTGTTTCTAAGGCTGTTGAAAAAGGCCTTAATAAACTTTAGCTTTAATGCTTAGCACTGGGCAATACATTACCGATTGAATGTATAGCCTAGTGTTGATTCTATAAAGTCTGCTTTTCCCATATGTGCTTTTATGGATATTCCGGCATTGATGTTCTTGTAGACATAATAGCGGAATCCTGCTCTTAAAAATACCCTTCTTATCTCTCCATTAAAATATTGGTTGTGGATGTAGTATCCAACGTTACCGTTCAATACAAGGTCTTTATTGAGCACATGCACAAGGTAGAATGCTGGTCCTCCGGATAACTTAGCGCTTAGCTTCCCTGTTTTATCTTCCGCTATTTCTTCGTCATTACCCGAATCGGAGTAGAAGAGATCCATACCGCCTCCTATTCGCCATTTATGGCTGACGTGTCGGCTGGCATAGAGACTGAATGTGGATTTAAAGTACCGACGCTCTTTGTCGCGTGCTACTTGTTTCAGCCCTGCCCCTACATTTATGTGATAGAGAATTTTCTTGGGATAGGGTTCTAGTGATGTGGTATCTTTTCTATATGTCCTGCCGTCTGGCTGGTAGGTAATGGATGCTGTTAGAGGGAAAAGATTTACACCTTTGTTTGGTAATTTGAGTGCTCCGTTAGAAAAGTGGTGAAAGGCCAAGCCTACACCTGCCTTGAATTTTGGTGATAGTTTATACTGACTGCGGATGCCGAAGTCGATGTACACATTGTTTTTAGTAGCAATAGCTAGGTTAAGGGGATTGGTATCCTCATCATAGGGCTTAAAGTTGCCAGATAGACCCAGTCCTATACGGTAGTCGAAGGACCATTTCTCATTGTCGATGTTACCAAATGGAGTCTGGACAAAACCGTATACTGCATAAGGGCTTCCGACGATGTCGTTGTTAAATGTGCTGCTGTAAAAGCCAATCCCATATATGGGATTGTTGTACAGTTTGAAATATTGGTCACTTTTGGAATTTATTTTCCAACCTACTTTGAGATTGAAGCCATTGTAGTAAGCATCTTTGAATGTGGTGCTTTTTAACTCTCCTGTTGCTAAAATTCCTCCGTTTTCTATCTCGGCCTCTATTATTAGCGAGTTTTTGATTACCATGTTTGTTAATGTGTCGGTTGAGGCCCAGGCCAAGCTCAAACTTAGTAATGCTGCCAACAGGGATATAAGGAATTTAGTCTTCAAGATGATGTATTATTAGATGCCAAGTCATAAATTTGGACAAAAATATTAAAATATAAGCAATCCTGAACTCGATGGTTAACTTTTTCATTATCCTAGTTTGTTTATTAATCGGATATTTATTCCGTTTTTTTAAGTTAGCAGATAAAGACAACTATAAAATAGTTAATAATTGGATTATTTATGTTGGGTTACCTGCTATCGCTCTTTTGCATATGCCCAAGATCGATTGGAGTGTGCAATATCTCTTTACGGCTTTACTGCCATTTTTTATTTTCGGTCTTTCTTATGTTTTCTTTCGTCTGATTCAGCCTATTTTTGATTTTTCTTCACGGACATTGACTACATTAATCATTGTGTCGGGTCTCAGTAATACTTCTTTTGTTGGGTTTCCGCTTATTATTAGTTTTTTTGGAGTGGAGCAGCTGAAAGTAGGCATCGTGAGTGATCAGGCGACATTTTTTGTGCTTTCTTCTTTTGGGGTATTTTTGGCGACTAGTTTTAAACCTCAACGTATAAAAACGGTGCAAAAATACAAGCTCATAGCAAGGCGTATATTGTCTTTTCCCCCTTTTGTAGCGGCTTTGTTTGCTTTGTGTTTTCAGGACGTTCTCCGACTGATTTCATTGGATGATTTTTTGGGTAGTCTGGCGGCTACAGTAAGTCCTTTGGCTTTATTTTCTATTGGTCTTCAATTACACTTTCAGCGTATTGGAACGGAAATTAATGCGATAGGCGCTTCTCTTTTTTATAAATTGCTTTTGGCTCCAACCTTTGCGCTGCTGGTTGCGACAGTCATGGGATGGAAGGGAGTTTTTTTTCAAGTATCAGTTTTTGAAATGGCAATGCCTAGTTTGGTCGCTTCGAGTATTGTGATTCAGAGTTTTGGGCTTAACGCTAAACTAGCAAATACGATTATCGGTCTAAGTATTCTATTTGGACTTGCCTTGGTGTTTTTGTGGCATAGTGTAATTATTACACTTCTGTAACATAAATGTTATAGAGAATTGGGGCTATAATTTGATTTTACTTTTACCTTTATTAAAACATTAAAGGCAATTAGCTTATAAACCCGTTGTGAGATACATGAAGAGACTTTTTTTTGCGCTATTAGTATTGAGCGTCAGTTCTGTAAAAGCTCAGGATAAAACATTTAAAAAATACGTTCAGGAGATTAATGGCACTTCTTTGTCATTTTCAATGGAGCCCATCCCTGGAGGACAATTTAGGATGGGGAGTAAATCCGGCGAAGCGGATGAATCTCCGGTGCATTCAGTTAAAGTGGCTCCGTTTTGGATGGGGACTTATGAAGTTACCTGGGATCTTTACGAGCCATTTTTGTATAAGGATTATGAACTTTCTAAACAGAAAGAGGGAGCAGTTCCTTCGGAAGTCGATGCGGTAACCCGGCCCACTAAGCCTTATTTAGATATGACATTTGGCATGGGGAAAGAAGGGCATCCGGCATTGGCAATGACGCATTATAATGCGATTCAGTTTTGTAAGTGGTTATATATTAGAACTGGTGTTTTTTATCGGTTACCTACAGAAGCAGAATGGGAATTTGCCTGTCGAGCAGGGTCAGATAAGGCTTATTTTTTTGGTGAAGATGCTTCGATGTTAGGGGATTATGCTTGGTATGCTGCAAATAGTGATAAACATACACATAAGGTAGGAGAGAAGAAGCCTAATGCCTATGGATTGTACGATATGTTGGGCAATGTTTCGGAATGGACTTATGACCAATATATACCTACTTTCTATAGTCAATTTGAAGGTAAAGTCGGGGATAATCCCGTAGCAGAACCTACAGAGTTATATGCTCATGTAGTACGTGGTGGATCTTTCGATAGCCCAGCTAAGGCTTTGCGTTCGTCGGCAAGAGGGGCGTCCGATCCTGTTTGGAAACAGTTGGATCCTCAGATGCCTAAATCGAACTGGTGGTTTCCGGAGGCTCCTTTTGTAGGTATGCGATTGGTGAGACCTGTAAAAGCACCTTCGCATGAAGAGGCCATGGCGTATTATGATAAAGCACCGATAGAAGATTTTTAAACCCTATACCAATTATATTATAAGTTATGAGTCATTTTAATAGGAGAGATTTCTTAAAATCAACTTCGATTATTGCAGGAAGCACAATTATCGCAAGCTCCCCCTTGTCATCCGTTTTTGCCGCAGGCACAGACGTTATCCGTGTTGCTGTTATTGGCTGTGGAGGGCGTGGTACCGGGGCGGCTGTAGACGCACTAGAGTCGGGACAGCAGATTAAAATTGTAGCGATGGCTGATGCGTTTAAGGATAATCTAGATTCAGCGTATACTAATCTTCAAAAGAAGTATGCCGATAAGATGGATGTTCCTGATAGTCGCAAATACGTTGGGTTTGATGCTTATAAAGCGGCTATAAAGGATGCAGATGTTGTGATTTTGACTACTCCTCCAGGATTTCGTCCGATACATTTTGAGGAAGCAATTAAAGCTGGGAAACATGTTTTTATGGAAAAACCTGTTGCCGTAGATATTCCTGGTATCCGTAAGGTTCTCGAAGTAGCTGCCGAAGCCAAGCGTAAGAAGTTAAATGTCGTAGTAGGACTTCAGCGTCGTTACCAGACGAATTATCGGGAAGCTATAAAGCGTATTCAGGATGGTGCTATCGGTGATGTCGTGGCTGGTCAGGTCTATTGGAATAGTGGCGGCGTATGGGTGAGGCCTCGTAAACCAGAACAAACAGAGATGGAATATCAGATGCGCAATTG
Organism: Sphingobacterium faecale; assembly: GCF_016746095.1. Taxonomy (GTDB): domain Bacteria; phylum Bacteroidota; class Bacteroidia; order Sphingobacteriales; family Sphingobacteriaceae; genus Sphingobacterium; species Sphingobacterium faecale. The sequence continues at coordinate 376,325 of NZ_JAERTY010000001.1, forward strand.
GTATTATTTTAATTGGCTCTGTGGTGATCATATCGTCGAACAGCATGTGCATAATATTGATGTTGCCAACTGGGTGAAAGGAAAATACCCTATTTCTATTGAAGGTACGGGATCACGCGCTCACCGCACGGGTAAGGACTATGGCGAAATCTATGATAATTTTGCGATAGAGATGACTTATGATGATGGTTCTGTGGTCTACAGTCAGTGCCGTCATTTTGAGGGGACGCATAATAGGGTGGAAGAAGCTTTTCAGGCCACAAAAGGTAGAGTCTATCTGTCTGCCGGTAATCAGGCTGTGTTATGGGATGCAAATGGTAAGGAGATTTATCGTCATGATGCAAAAGGTAATCCAAATCCTTATCGCCAAGAGCATGTCGAATTGTTTGCTGCAATCGCAAAAGGGGAGTACAAGTTTGATAATGCAGAGTATGGTGCTTATAGTACATTGACCGGGATTATAGGGCGTCTCGCATGCTATACGGGGACTGTGATCAAGTGGGAGAAAGCGATTCAATCGAATATCTCGATTATGCCTGAACATTACGCTTGGGATGCATTACCACGTCCTTTGCCAGATGCTGACGGTTTATATCCTGTAGCGGTACCTGGTATTAACACAGCCTTATATATCTAATTATTGAACATGTTTGCTAGTGCTATTCATCGGATGTTTTTTGGTTTCCCCACCTATGTAGGGGTGTTTCGATGTGGCTTTTTTTTCTGTTTTTTTCTGCTGACAGCTTCTCTTTATGGGCAAGAGTCCCATGTGTTGTCAGGGAGAGCACAGGGCACCACTTATCAAATTAAGTATTATGGTGAGGAGCGGATTTCGAAACAAGAAATCGATAGTGTCTTAAAAGTAATAGACCAGTCGATGTCGCTCTACGATGCAAATTCTATTATTTGCCAATTTAATGATCCTAATGTGTCCGAGGTAACTATGGATGATCATATGGCGAAAGTTGTTCAAGCGAGTTGGAAAACCTATCAGGATACTCGTGGTTATTTCGATATTACGGTGTATCCGCTTGTGAAAATATGGGGATTTGGAGCGGATGGTGCAAAGAATGTTCCGAGCCAAGAGGTAATAGATAGTGTACGGCAGATTATCGGGATGAAGAAATTGGAAGTGAAGGGAAATAGGTTAGTCAAACGTGTGCGGAATGTTTCTATCGATTTAAATGGGATTGCGCAGGGATATTCTGTCGATGTATTGGCCACTCATTTAACAAGTAGGGGAGTTAAAGATTTTTTGGTGGAGTTGGGAGGAGAGATCCGATCATTTGGATCTAAGCCTGATGGGCCTTTTGTGGTGGAGTTGTATAGACCAACACATATTGCTAAAGGAGAAATGCTCCGAGTGAAGATGAGTAACAACGCTATTACCAGTTCAGGAGTTTACGAACAACAACGTAAGGTGAATGGGAAGATGATATCCCATCATATGAACCCATTGACGGGACAACCTTTGCAGAGCACTATTGTGAGTGCTACCGTGATTGCGAAGACAGCGATGGAAGCAGATGCTTTGGATAACTATTTTATGAGTTTAACTCCTGAAGAGGCTATTCGGTTTGCTAATAAACGCAAGAATGTGGAACTGTATCTCATTTGTTTTGAGGATAACACTTTTAAGGAGTTGCAAAGCTCGGGATTTAATAACTATATTTATTAACGTGATCAACGGATAAACCTTTTTAATAAAGTAATGAAAAGATCTGATTTTATAAAAAACTCAGGATTGCTATTTGGAAGTAGCTTGTTAGTTCCATCACTATCGCATGCTTCTGTAAGTGATGGGGGGACGAAAGGAGGAGCTGCTTTTCAGCTTGATTATGCACCTCATCAAGGTATGTTCAGTGCAAGTGCCGGCAAGAATTTTCTTGATGAAATAAAGTACATGCATGATTTAGGCTTTCGCAGCATCGAAGATAACGGTATGACGGGAAGAACGGTGGATGAACAGAAGAAAGTTGGAGAACTTCTTTCGAAGTTAGGTATGCGAATGGGCGTATTTGTTGTTCCTAAAGGAGGCAATGGTGCGAATACGCTTGCGGCAGGAAAAGAAGAACATGTAGATATATTTCTGAAAGGATGTCGGGAGTCTATCGAGACTGCAAAACGGGTAAATGCAAAATGGATTACGGTGGTACCAGGTGATTATGAACGCCGCCTTCCTATTGGAGTGCAAACCGCAAATGTTATTGAGGGATTGAAGCGTGGCGCTGAATTGTTGGAACCTCACGGTATTACAATGGTTTTGGAACCGCTAAGTGATACACCTGATTTGTTTCTGCGATTTACAGACCAAGCTTATGAAATATGTAAAGCGGTAGATAGTCCATCGTGTAAGATTTTGTACGATGCTTATCATCAACAGAAGAACGAAGGTAATCTGATCAATTTTATGAATCAATGTTGGAGTGAGATTGCTTATATCCAAGTGGGTGATAATCCTGGTCGTAAAGAACCAACAACAGGAGAGATCAATTATAAAAATGTTTTTAAATGGCTTTATAATAAGGGGTATACAGGAGTTGTGGGGATGGAGCATGGGATGTCAAAAGGAGGGAAAGAAGGGGAAGAAGCTTTGGTAAAGGCATATAGAGAAGTCGATAATTTCTAATCAATTTAAACTTATGAATTCAACTACGAAAGTCAAACTGTCGTTTATGATGTTCCTCGAATTTTTTATTTGGGGGTCTTGGTTTGTTACCTTGGGTACATTCCTTATCAAAAACTTGAGTGCAGGTCAATTTGAGATTGCGAATGTGTTTTCTACACAATCTCTTGGGGCGATTATTGCTCCTTTTATTATCGGAATGATCGCCGATCGTTATTTCAATGCCGAGCGTATTTTGGGTATTTTACATTTAGTAGGTGCTATTTTGATGTATCAAATGTATCAAGCACCTGATGTGACGGTATTTTACCCTTATGTATTGTCCTATATGATTCTGTATATGCCTACTTTGTCGTTGGTGAATTCGGTGTCTTTCCGACAGCTGGCTAATCCGGAGAAGGAGTTTTCTGGAATTCGGATCTGGGGTACTATTGGTTGGATTGTTGCTGGATTATCAATAAGTTATTTGTTTAAGTGGGATGGTGCTGAGGCTTCTGCACAAGGTGCTTTGAAAAATACATTTTTGATGGCCGGTGTTGCTTCTTTGGTGCTCGGATTGTTTTCTTTTGTGTTGCCTAAAACACCTCCAGTTAAAGCGTCTGCAGAGGAAAAGCCTTCATTTGCTTCTATTATTGGCTTAGATGCTATCAAGTTATTGAAAGATAAGAATTTCTTGATTTTCTTTATCTCCTCGATCTTGATTTGTATTCCTCTTGCTTTTTATTATCAAAATGCAAATCCCTTTTTAGATCAAATCGGTTTGGAAAATCCAACAGGGAAAATGACCATTGGTCAAATCTCAGAAGTGGGATTTCTTTTGCTTTTACCGTTGTTCTTTACTCGTTTTGGCTTTAAGAAAACCATTTTGGTGGGGATGTTGGCGTGGGCTGTCCGCTATTTGCTTTTTGCCTATGGCAATGCTGGAGATCTTTCGTTTATGTTGATCCTAGGTATTGCATTGCATGGTATCTGCTATGATTTCTTTTTTGTTTCAGGACAGATCTATACGGACAGTAAGGCTGGAGAAAAATATAAAAGTGCTGCACAAGGTCTGATTACTTTGGCTACTTATGGTGTAGGACAATTAATCGGTTTTTGGGTAGCTGGATATGTTGGCGAAATGTATAAAGACCTGCAAGAATCTAATGTTGCTGCATTTTGGCAGCAAACCTGGATTATTCCTGCCGGAATCGCGTTGGTTGTGATGGTTATTTTTATGCTGCTTTTTAAAGATGAAAAAGTCGGAACAGCAGCTAAAGTTTAGTTAAGAAATAGAGAGAGATTAATAAATAAAAAATATTTAAAGTCATGGTAGAAAATAATACATATGATGCAATTGTAATAGGTTCAGGCATAAGTGGAGGTTGGGCTGCGAAAGAATTGACGGAGAAAGGGTTGAAAACCATTATGTTGGAACGCGGTCGTAACATTGAACATATCAAGGATTATACCTCGCCTAATAAACATCCTTGGGAGTTTCCGCATGCAGGGGGAAGGACGCAAGAGATGATTGCTGATTATCCTGTATTAAAGAGAGATTATCCTTTGAATGAGAAGAATCTTGATTATTGGGTTAATGAAAAGGAGAGTCCGTATACCGAAATCAAGCGTTTTGACTGGTATAGAGGTTATCATGTGGGGGGACGTTCGTTGATGTGGGGTAGACAGTCTTACCGTTTGGGGGATTTAGATTTTGAGGCAAACCTGAAGGATGGACATGGTGTAGATTGGCCAATCCGTTATAAAGATATTGCGCCTTGGTATAGTTATGCAGAGAAGTTTGCTGGTATATCTGGAAATCGGGATGGCGTACCATCGCTTCCTGATGGTGATTATATGCCTGCTATGCCTTTCAATATTGTAGAGAAGGATTTAGCAGCTCGTCTACAGAAGGAATATGGAGGTAAGCGTCATTTCCTTATGGGGCGTACAGCTAATATCACTGTGCCGCATGAAGGACGTGTCAATTGTCAATATCAAAATCAATGTTGGTTAGGCTGTAATTTTGGTGCTTATTTTAGTACGCAATCGGCTACTTTACCTGCAGCTGTTAAAACCGGAAATCTTACATTAAGACCTTTCTCTATTGTTACCAAGATCATATACGATAAGGATACGAAAAAAGCTAAAGGGGTCGAAATATTAGATGCAGAGACCAATCAAACATATGAATACTATGCAAAAATTGTCTTTGTCTGTGCTTCTGCTATGAATTCGACTTGGGTATTGATGAATTCTGCGACAGATGTATGGGAAGGCGGACTCGGAAGTAGTAGTGGTGAATTAGGACATAATCTGATGGATCATCATTTCCGTTGTGGAGCTGGCGGTAAGGTTGAGGGATTTGAAGATAAATATATTTTCGGCAGACGTCCAACAGGGCTTTATGTGCCACGTTTTGTTAATGTGGATGGTGACAATAAGCAACGGGAATATGTTCGTGGCTTTGGTTATCAAGGAGCTGCTAGCCGTGGACGTTGGTCTGGGGAGATTGCAGAGATGAGTGTCGGGGGGGCATGGAAGGATGCTATCTGCGAGCCTGGAAAGTGGTCTGTAGGTTTTGGTGCTTTCGGTGAGATGCTTCCTTATCACGAGAACCATATCAAACTGGATAAGGATAAGAAAGATAAGTGGGGGTTACCTGTATTGGCTGTTGATGCGGAAATCAAAGACAATGAAATCAAGATGCGTGGAGATATGCAAAACGAGATGAAAGAAATGTTGGAAAGTATCGGCGTAAAAGATGTGAAAACCTATGATAATGTGTATGGTCTAGGTCAGGGAATTCATGAAATGGGAACTGCACGTATGGGTAGAGATCCTAAGACATCGGTGTTGAATGGTAACAACCAAGTGTGGGATGCTCTCAATGTATTCGTTACAGATGGTGCTGCTATGACATCTGCAGGATGTGTGAATCCATCTTTGACTTATATGGCGCTTACTGCACGTGCTGTGGATTTTGCTGTTAATGAACTAAAGAAAGGAAACCTGTAATACAATTTACTATGAATAACGACAGTAGACGAGATTTTATTAAAAAGGCTGCGATTGCAGCTGCTGGTGTTACCATCGTACCAAGACATGTGTTGGGAGGATCGGGATTTCGTGCCCCTAGTGATATGTTGCAAGTAGCATCTATCGGAGTCGGTGGTATGGGGGGATCCGATGTCAACAAGATTTTTCAGAGTAATAAAGCGAATATTGCTTATCTCTGTGATGTAGATAAGGCGAGAGCTAAGAATTCGGTAGAGAAATTTCCTAAGGCTAAGTTTTATACTGATTTTAGAGAAATGCTAGATAAAGAGGCACAACATATTGATGCGGTGTCTATATCCACACCAGATCATAATCATGCTATACAGACATTGGCTGCAATGGAATTAGGTAAACATGTCTATGTACAAAAGCCATTAGCTCATGATGTTTGGGAAGCAAGGGCACTGACTCATGCAGCTAAAAAATATAAGGTAGTGACACAGATGGGAAACCAAGGGGCTTCGGGAGATGGTGTTCGGCAGATGCGTGAGTGGATTGATGCTGGACTGATCGGAGATTTGGTAGAGGTTTATGCTTGGACGGATAGACCTGTGTGGCCCCAAGGAATTGCTTGGCCTTCACAGAAAGCTGCCATACCATCTACTTTAGATTGGGACAAATGGTTGGGTACGGCTCCCTACACGGAGTATTTTGATAAGTTGGTGCCTTTTAATTGGCGTGGTTGGTGGCCGTATGGTACAGGCGCATTAGGTGATATGGGCTGTCACAATCTGGAAGCCCCGTTTAGTATCTATGGACTGCAATATGTGAAAGATGTACAGGCGAGTGTGGGCTCAGTGTATGTAGATGAGTTCAAGCGAGGTTATTTTCCAGAGTCTTGCCCTCCATCGAGTGCTGTGACGATGACTTTTCCGAAGACCGCTAAAACTAAAGGCGATGTAAAGGTGCATTGGATGGATGGAGGTATACAGCCACCGAGGCCTGATGAATTGGGTGCTAATGAGAAGTTTGGGGATGGAGGGAATGGTATTCTTATCATTGGAACCAAAGGTAAAGTCCTCGCTGATACTTATGCAGCAAATCCACGGTTGTTGCCTACCACTAAGCAATATAAGAAAGTTGCAGAGAAATATCAAAGAGTACCAGGTGGATCAAATGGACATTGGGCGCAATGGGTTGAAGGCTGTCTGGCGGGATACGGCAATATGGAGATGTCTTCACCATTTGAAATTGCAGGTCCATTAACAGAAGCTTTGCTAATGGCCAATCTTGCCATCCGAGGTGCTGATTTAAAAATTGATAATAAATATCCGGGTCGTAGCTTGAAGTTGCTTTGGGACAATACTAATATGCGGGTTACTAACTTTGATGAAGCTAATCAGTTTGTCAAACGTACCTATAGACCGGGATGGGAAGTAAACTATACATTTTAAAATAGATAAAGATGAATAGAAGAGAAGCAATACAACGTGTAGCTATGATTTTAGGGGGCTCTGTTATTGGAGCGAACCTGTTTTTAGAGGGTTGTACACGTCCTGCATCGAATAGTGTCGCAGGATTATTCGAGAAAGATATTATCGAACGGTTAGGTGATCTAGCAGATGCTATTTTACCACCGACAGCCACACCAGGTGCTAAGGAAGCAGGTGTGGGTAGTTTCATCCCTGTCATGGTGAGGGATTGCTATACGGAGAAGCAACAAAAAGTGTTTTTAGAAGGTCTTGCTTTGCTGGATGAAAAAGCAAAAGAAGTAAAGAACAAACCTTTTGGTGAGCTGTCTATAGAAGACCGTACAGCTGTAGCAGCTGCGCTTGACAAGGAAGCTGGAGAATTCAATAAAAAGCAATCAAAAGAGCAAAAAGAAATCCGTGAGAAACATAAAGTAAAGCAGAATGAGCTTTATCATTCGGAGGAGAATGATCCTCCACATTGGTTTACTTTGTTCAAGCAATTGACATTAACTGGTTTTTTTAACTCTGAACTGGGATGTACAAAAGCGCTTCGGTATGTGAAAGTACCTGGGCGTTATGATGGTGAGTTCCCTTATAAAAAAGGAGATAAAGCATTTGCTTAACATTCATCAAATCTATAGTAATTAGGTACCGCATATAATACGGTACCTTTTTTTTATCTCCGTTACATCTTATGAATTAGTTTGTCACCGATGAATAAATTACCATATTTGTAGCTAATGGGGATGTCTGTCAGATTCTATGTTTTCCAGCCAAAAATGGGGGTATAAGTATTTGATATTTGTGATCAATCAATTTTAAGTTAACGGTTATATAAGTTGTTTCTCAGTTTTTTTTCTTATACTCGTGTCGTGAGACCGTAAGGAAAGTACAGGACTATTAACACTAACCTCAAAATATGGCTGAATATTTTGATAAAACCTTAAGTACCAAAATTGATTTATCGGATGAACAGAAGTTTAAAGAGCTGTTCAATGGCTATTTTGCACCTTTATGTTTTTTTGCCAGACAATATGTTGGTAATTTCCATGATGAAGATGTGGTCTCCAGCGTTTTTTCTACACTGTATCAGAAAAAACTAAAGTTTAATACCCAGGAAGAATTTGTATTCTACATTTACAAAAGTGTAAAGAACAGATGCTTAGACACACTCAAGTCTGATATCCGAATGCAGGATAGAAATCAAGCCTACTTTAATGAGTTGGAGCATGAAAATCTGTTTAATCAAATCGTGGAGAATGAGATCATGGCCGAAACCTACCGCGAAATCCAGCTACTACCTACCTACAGTCGCAGAATAATTGAAATGAGTTATTTAGAAGGTTTAAGCAATCAAGAAATTGCGGATGAACTGCAGCTCTCTCTACAAACGATTAAGAACTATAAGCGCAACGCAGTTATTAGCCTCAAGACAGTCTTACTGCGAAAGATTATGACTTTTTTATTTTTTTTAAGTACTTTTTAGGATCGGTGTCGTTCTATAAGGGAATTCAATAGAATAAACCTTTGAACTAGATCCTCGATGAAGAAAATAACAGATTATACACCTACCGTCTATCAGCTCGTTTCCCTTATCCGGAAAGCAAGGAAAGATTCGCTGACCCCAGTAGAGTCTCAGACGCTTCAGGAGTGGCTTGACCGAGATGTCAAGAACCGTGAATTGTACGAGAGATTGTTGTGTGAGGATCAATCGGAAAAGGTTGAAAGTATGGTTTCTATGGACACTTCTGCTCCGTATTTCCGAATGATCAATGTTCAACGAAAGAAGAAGAAAACTCAATGGCTGGTCGCTGGCGGGATTTCGGTGGCGGCTTCGATTATGCTTTACTTTTTATTTGTGCCCCTGTCTCCCGACACTACTATGGAGACGAGAGGCAGTTTGAGCTTGTTGTCCAAAGAAGCCTCTGATTTAATCACTTTGCAGACCGGTCCCATGCAAAAAGACCTGATCGTCCAAGAAGATAGTGTATATGAAGTCTCTTCGTTGGTACGGGCAGCACGATTGGAAAGTCCAGTTGTTAGGGGGCAAGATAAACCTGTAGTGATTCACACGCCAATCGGTAAGACCATATCGTTCAGAATGTATGACGGTAGTACGGTTTATCTGAATTCGAATTCCACGATTACATTTTACAATCACGATGTAAGGAATAATGAGCGTCGTGTTAAGCTAAATGGAGAAGCTTTTTTTGTAGTCTCCAAGGACAAGGATAGGCCTTTTGTTGTCGAAAATCATGGTAACGAAATCAAGGTGCTCGGTACTTCTTTTAATGTAAATGGGTATGATAACCGACCTAAGTTCAAACTCGGATTGGCGACAGGTAAAGTAGAAGTCAATTTCAAAGAGGTTGGTCAATCCGAAACCCTGACCCCAGGAAATGAATTCATCTATGACAGAGGGCAGAAGATCGTGACACGGCATATGGTGGATACTGATCGTATCGGTCTTTGGAGAACTGGCGTATATGCCTTTGAAAAAGCAACGATCCAAGAGCTGACCAAGGATCTCGAGCAGATGTATCCTATCCACTTTAAATACGAAGGAGACATACCTAAATATCGGTTCAGCGGTGAGATTTCGAGAAAAGAAAACTGGCAAAAGGCATTGGAGAAGCTAGAGATGACGCATAGAGTGAAATTCATTATTGAAGGAGACGAAATCACCGTACAGAGCCATTAACAATAATAACTAATTAACCAACTATAACAATTCGTAATTTATGATGAGAAATAGCACTCCCTCGATTATGTGGAGAAAGAAACCTCATTTCTTAAGAGATGAGTTCCCCCCGAATTCTGCAAAACTCAAAGAACCAAAATTCAGATTGATTCAGTATATGATTTTGTTCATGCTCATCCATTTGGCCATGACTTCTGCTATACCCGCGCAGATCATAACGATCAAACAAAAGAGCTTGACCCTGAATGCGTTTATGGATCTGATTACCCAAAAGAGTAAATATAGATTTATTTATACCGATGAAGATATCGCATTGGCCAAGAAGAAAGATCTGTATATCGAGAATGTAGAGATAGAAGAAGCTCTAGGTGAATATTTTAAAGATCAGCCGATTGAGTATAAGATTGTCGATCGTAGCATTGTACTTAGCCTATCTTCAAAAAAAACATCGTCAAAGTCTAGCGTTACAACTGTTGCTGTCTTACAGGATAAGGTAAACGGTACAGTGACATTGCAGATGAATAATAAGCAAATCCCAGGCGAAGGGGTGACTGTACTGGTACAAAGTACCAAGCGGCGAGTATATACTGCTATCGATGGTTCGTTCTCGGTGCAGGCCAAAGTGGGGGATGTGTTGGTTTTCAGTTCGATAGGGTATAAGCCTCATGAGGTACGTGTCGTCTCTCTGTCTACGCCAATAAAAGTAAGTTTGCGTGAAGATATTGTCGATTTGGACGATGTGGTGGTGACTGGGTACCAGACCCAAGAAAAGAGAACAATTACGGGATCTATGTCACAGCTGAAAGGGGAGGATTTTGAAAATATGCCAATACAGTCTTTTGATCAAGCGATGCAAGGACGTATGGCTGGTGTACTAGTACAGGGGGTGTCGGGTGTACCTGGCGGGCCTGTCAATATTGAAATCCGTGGACAAGGATCGATTAGTGCTGGGAAGCAACCTTTATATATTGTAGATGGTGTCGAGATTAATGCCGAAGATGCAGCTAGTAATATTACAGCGAGTAATCCTTTGGCTTTCCTGAATCCGGCGGATATCAAGTCAATAGAGGTTTTGAAAGATGCTGCTGCAGCATCTATATATGGAGCGCAGGCGGCCAATGGAGTAGTATTGATTACAACCAAAAGTGGGGAGGCTGGAAACACGAAATTTACCGCTAAACTGAGCTCAGGTATGGTGTCTCCGATACAGTTGCTCGAGGTAATGAACACACAACAGTATCTTAGGGTACGTTCTGAAGCTCTGGCCAATCTCAATCCTAGTTGGTCTCCAGAAAAGGTTCGTACGGAATTGTTGAAGGAAAGTCAGTTTCCGATTACGATGACCGATGCTGAAATCGCCGCTTTGCCTTCATACGATTGGCAGTCGGAGGCTTTTCGGACAGGGACGACCAATAACCTGCAACTAGCGATGTCAGGAGGTACGAATAAAACGACCTTTCGCATATCGGGGTCTTATGATCTGACGCAAGGGAATGTAATAGGTAATGATTTTAGACGGGGATCGATTTATATGCGTCTTAATCATAGTGTAAACGATAAGGTCAAGATCATGGGAAGTATCAATCTAAGTGATGTGGAACAAAATGGCAGCTATCGCTCTTGGGGATCCTATTCTTATCTTTCCTCTCCCCAGTTTACGAGTCCGTTTATGTTGCCTTTCCTGCCTATTTATAATGAAGACGGATCTTTCAATGCCCCATTAGACCGTTTTCCTGGTAGTTTTCCCTATAATGCGATCCATGTTACGGATATCAATACCCAGCGAGCAAAGACAGCCAACATGTTAGGTAACTTCCAACTGTCGTGGGCAATATCAAAAGACTTTAATTTTGAGTCCCGTTTCGGACTGAACTATCGGATTTATCGTACTGAATTCTATATAGATCCACGTACACAGGAAGCTAACGCGCGACAGGGATACAAGTCTTTTAGAGTACAGCCTTCGTCCACCTTTACGACATCACATACACTTGTATACAATAAAACGGTAGACAACAATCATAATATCAATGCACTTCTAGGAGCTGAATATAGAGATTATACTCAATACCGGGTTTCTGCAACTTCCGAGGGGTTTCCTTCTCCCCAGTTTAGATACATGACAGCCGCCTCGACTATACTGGGAGCTGATGAGCTGTATACGGGAGACCGACGTTTAGGGTTCTTTACACAGGCGAATTATAATTTCAAAAAGCGATATATGTTTAGTGCTGTATTGCGTTATGATGGTTCGTCTAAGTTCGGAGAGGATAACCTATTCGGTTTATTTCCAGCTGTATCAGCGGGTTGGGATATGGCTCGAGAACCTTTTGTACGTCGGGCGGTGTGGTTGCAACAACTTAAATTACGTGCTAGCTATGGCGAGACAGGTAACAGCCAGATACGTAACTTTGCTTCATTGGCTTTATGGAACGGTACGGGCTCTTACGCAGGCTTACCTGGCACGAAGACAAGTCAGATGGGAAATGCGGAATTACGTTGGGAGAGAAATATTACGACTAATTTTGGAGTGGATTTTTCTATGTTTCGTCGTAGATTATATGGATCTGCGGAAATATTTCACAGGAGAAGCAAAGATCTCTTGTTAAATACGCCGTTACCTTACACCAGTGGTTTTAGTAGTGTGTATCGGAATACCGGGGAAGTGATCAATAAAGGATTGGAAATCGAATTGAATTCTGATGTTATCAAGACAGTAGATTTTAAATGGACATCTACATTCAATATTTCATTTCTAAAAAATAAAGTGACTAAACTCTATAGAGGAGTCACCGAAGACGGTTCGGATGAGGATACACAGATAGAAGAAACCGATGTGGATGTATTGCCTAGTAATACGAGTATCCGGGTGGGGTATCCGATGTATACGAATTTTGTCAATCAGTATGCTGGAGTAAATGCAGCTACGGGTAAGCCTATGTGGTGGTATGGTCTGAATCAGTTAAGCTATTCGCCAGGTGCACAAGGCTCCTCTAGTTATGCTCCATTTGGACGAGGAAGCCGTATGTCGGATTATTATGGTGGATTCTCTAATAAATTTAGCTATAAAAGCTTCACGTTGGATATCTTCTTCCAATATGATATGGGAAGAGAATTGTACAATGAGACGAATACTCGTCTTTACCGTAACGGTGGGGTAATCGCTAACTCAGCTCTGCGCGCATATGATCTGCGTTGGCAGGAACCAGGGCAGATCACCGCATTTCCTCGGCCTATAAGCGGTAATACAGAAACTCTAGCGTTGAGTGATTTGGTCGCTTCATCAAGATTCTTGGAAGATGCATCTTATATACGGCTAAAACAGGTGGCGATAAGTTACAAGGTGCCAGCAAAAAAGCTGGGTAAGTCGAAATTGAATTCTTTAGAGGTCTATCTACATGCACTGAACCTAGCTACTTGGACAAAATGGACAGGATATGATCCCGAATTTTACATCGATGAGTCAAATTTTACCTCTAATGTAGGACAGATCCCTCAGTCCAAAACATTTACGGTTGGTGTTTCGGCAAGTTTTTAACGTTTTTAACTATAGGGAAAGATGAAAATAAAGATATATAAATATATAGGATTGTCTATAGCATGGTCGATGTTCTCCTGTTCGGCTATTTTAGATGTGAAACCTACGGATGCGATCGACGCGTCTGAAAGTTTGGTGACATCTGAAGACTTTGAAACGGCAACAGTGGGTTCTTACTCCTACCTGAGAGCTACATCTTTATATGGGCGGCAATTAATCAGTTACCCCGAGTTTTTGGGCAACAATGTGTCGCATCACGGCCGCGTCGCAACATTACTTACTTTATCTAACAATGCGCGTGGTGTACATATGACACCTTGGCTGACTAGTTATCAGGCTTTGGCACAGATTAATATGATTTTGGATCAGTTGGAGAAATTTCAAGGGGATGTAAAACGTAAAAATAAGATACGTGGACAGTTACTTTTTTTGAGAAGCCTTTATTATCATAATTTATCTAAGGTATATGGTTACGAACCAAAAGTGAAAAGGTCTACCGATCGCGGTACAGTACCTCTACGGCTTAATGCGATATACAGTTACGATAAAAGTGAAAATCTGGCACGAGCGACTTCTGAAGAAATGTATGCCCACTTATATAAGGAATTGGAAGAGGCGTATGTTTTATTAAGCGACCAACCTACGAATCAGGCTCCTTTCTTCGCTACAGCCGGTTCTGTGGCAGCGCTGTTTTCCCGTGTAGCTTTGTATAATGCTGATTATGAGGGTGTAATCAAGTGGTCTACCATTGCATTGGAATCGGGGGTGGGTCGCTTGTCGACAAAAGATAGCTATGTTTCAGATTGGCGTGCTATTTCTCACCCTGAGTCTATGTTTGAGGTCGAATTTAAGGTCGATCAGAATCTGGGTGTAGATAATGCTATTCGTTCCGACTTTACAAATAGAGTAGACCCTGAGGCGACTGTGTCGAATGGGGGGGCTCCAGGCAGGATATCAGACGAACTGTATACGCTTTTTGAAGATTCGGACGTGCGTAAGAAGTTGATTGTTAAAGGCCTTGGCGCAGCTTCTAACGATAATCAAATGACGAAGTTTTTTAGTCGCGGTGGTGCCCCTAATCTGGATAATATACCGGTTATAAGGATATCTGAAATGTATCTTAATCGGGCGGAGGCCTATGCCCATATGCAAGGTGGAGAAAGTGCTGCGTTGATGGATCTGAATCGTATCCGTACACGTGCAGGCTTAGCACCTGCTGGGGGATTGGCTGAGCAGGCTCTGATTGATGAAATATTAAAGCAGCGTCGATTAGAGCTTTGTTTTGAAGGCCATAATTTTTTTGATTATAAAAGGCTGGGACTGAATATTATTAAGGCTAATGGGACAACATTTCAATACTCCGATTATCGTGTCTTGGGCCGTATTCCATGGCGCGATGTAACTACTTTCAGTAATATGAAACAGAATTCAGGATATTAAGTGAATGACAGATGAAAAAGAATATAAATTTTCTACTATATGGCTTGTTTTTTCTTTTAACAGGATGTTTTAAGGATTATGAAGAACGATATCTTTTTGAGGAGAATCGTATAGAATTCAATGACGCTGTAATAAATAGTAATGCATCGGGCAAGACTTTCCCGATATTGGGTCCTGTACCGGCGGCTAATGGTAAGCTTGTTTTTCGAGTAAATATGACAGGTAAGCAATCAGGTCATGATATTAAACTGAAATTTAAAGTTATATCCGAGGAGACGACCGCGGTAGAGGGTCGAGACTACAGACTGCCGAATGGAGAGGAGTTTATTATTCCAGCGAATAGTAGCTTTGGTCAAATAGAAGTTGATATCCTACCCGGCGGTAGCGGAAGTCCTACTATAGCTATAGAGTTGTTACCTACTGATGATATTGATATCATGACCCGCTATCACAAAATTGCTTGTCGATTTGTATACATGCTTACGGTACCAGATCCTTCTAAATTACAGGTCGTAAATGATATGCTGGTATATAGGGATTTCTCGGTCGGTTCGTATAGCAATCAGAATATTGGTAACTATGCTGATTTGAGTAATTATAATATATATACAGTAGATGGGGCAAATGCCAATCAAGAGCACATTGATCTGATAACATTGTTTGGTTCGTCTTCGGGAATGAACCTCTTGTTGCCTAGTAGTACTTCATTTACGGGATGGGGTTCGACGTCGCATATTCCGACAACTTGGACAAAGCGCAATGATGGTATATTGATGCGTATTCCAAATCCGGAAGCGGATGAATTGGCATTGTTTGAAAATGCAAACTCCGTATCTGGATTGCTGTCCGCATATTCGTATTTTTTATCGACTATAGCCGATCGTCCAGGTTATAATAGTACCAATGATGGGCCTTCTACACGTGTCCGAAATATGGCAGATGGTGATCTGGTTGTTTATTATTCCCTCGAACGTGGGGTCGTAAGCTTATTAAAGGTAAAGTCTGTAACCTCGTCTGCATCTGGATCAATCACAGTAGATGCAAAAACAGGGAAATTTGATACAAGTGATCTCGTGAAGAATGGAAACCTAGCTATCGAAGCAGTCGCTGTAGGGACATCCCGCGGTCTAGTGGACTTTGCTTCACTTAGTACCTATGGTTTTAATGAAGCTATTACGTCTACTATAAGGAAAGAAACCGATATTGCTTATGTCTGGAGTTCAGCTACAGGAACCAATTACGGTAACTTTATTCCGATGCAAGCCAGCATGACGGGATGGGCTGCTATAGAGGCTTCTAACGGTACGGGAGCATTGAATGCGTGGACGGCTGACGAGCGAAATGGTGGCGCACTTATTCATTTCGATAATGCCAGTGATGCTGAATTACAGGCCTTTGCCAATATTATGACTAGGAGCCAGTTGATTGCGGCTTATGAAAATGCAAAAATAGATGTCATCAACAGACCGAACTATGATCTAGCGTTCAATGGACCCGCTAATAATGCACGTATAAGACGTCCCGAGTCTAAAAGTATTATTTTTTTTAAGTCCAATAATCCAGACCGTGATTTATATGCGGTGATGGTGGTTAACAGTCTTAACACGAGTTCTGCTAGCAATAGACGAATGGAATTATTAATTAAAAGTGATTTGAAATAATATGAAAACGATAGTTAGTAAATTATATATTGGCTTAATCCTGCTGGCGGTTCTCGGCTGTCAGAATAAGCTATTTGTAGAAGACCTGGCAGAGTTTGATCCAAATTCAGATGTTTCAGTTTATGAAGTCACCCTGAGTAACCCAGGACAAACATCTGGTATGATTTATATTGATATCGGATCTGGAGAAGTATATAATTATGCTGAAGCGACCAAACAACCGGAGAAGGTTGACTTTGCATTCCTATGGGGTTCTTCCTCAGCTGTAAATTTTGTGTCTCCTGACAATACTGTTAGACTGGAGGAATGGGGGACAGGAAAGAATATTAATGCAAATTGGTTTATCAAAAACCGGACAACATTTGTGCGGTTAGAGAAATCAGTAGTACCGCTGGACTTTTATAACAATATCAGATCTTCTGAGGCGGTAAAGCATGCTTATGCTGAGTTGAAGACATTGGCAGAATCGCAATCCAATTATAATGTACGCTCACACGGTGAAGACACCCAGCTACGCAATATAACGGAAGGTGACCTGATTGCTTTTAGGACTGCCAAAAATGTCTATGCTGTTGCAAAGGTCCAGATTGTTACAGCTGGTAATACAGGGAGTGTTTCATTGGCGTTCAAAGTATATAAAAAAGAAGAGACCGCTGTCGAACCGATATCCCCATCTGAACTATATGAGCCGTTCGAGATAGCGGTGGATCGTCTCGCGGAATTGAGGGGCGCTAGTCTGCTAGATCTAAGTAATGGATCGGGATTCACAATGAGTGAGGGTTATTATAATCAACACGTCGTAGATGCGGTATTGTACAATAATGGAGAGGGCGTGGTTATTTCTTCTTTGAATGCCAATATTCCGTTGCTCCAAGAAGATGTACGTGAACTAGCAAGTGATTGGGAGTTGAAAACAAAGACTAAGTTTATACGCTTAAAAGCGTCGAGTGATACTGAAAGTAGGTGGAATACTGTGCAGAAGAATAGTCAGATCAAGGCGCTTTTTGCAGAAGGAGAAGGAATAGTCAAAGCTTACGACGATTATGCTTCTGAGGTATATGGGCCCGCTATAAGTGTGAAGGGAATGCAAATCGGAGATTTGATACTCTATCACTCGGAAGATCGGGATATCTATGGAGTAATCCGTGTGACTGATATCGGTACAGCATTTTTGGATGGGCAGGTAAAGGCTAATGTATACAGCAAGAAAGAATTGGGGCTCCCCCGACTGAAGGAGTTTACCTCATCGGGAAGTGTAGTTTCGGCGGCGGCCTATGTGGATTTTAAAACTGGAACGGTATGGACTACCGAAGAAGAAGGAAAAGCAAATGCGTCCAGTGTGGATGTAGTGTCGGTAAGAGGGAGTAGCAGTGGGAATAATTTTTTTCCGACGACAAACAATTCCGCTGCTGCAGCATGGGCTGCATCTTGGGGAACACGTATGGCAGAATGGCAACATCGAAATGCGGTAGATATATATGGTTACATAGGAGATAATACACCTTCTGAGTGGTGGGATCTCTACTATGATCTCAAAGAAGACCAGAGTATGTGGAATGCTTTTCAAACTGCTACTGTAGGTCTGGAGCCTGTTCAGCGTCTGAAGGAGATGGGATCAAGTACTGATCCTATGTTTGAAAAGACCGTGATATTTATACACTGTATGGACAGAAAAATGCTCGTGGCATTACGAGTAAAAGAAAGAACGGCAACATCGATAACTTACCGATATAAAGTAATCGATGTGAATTAAAAAGGACACATATCGCGAAGGCTAACTGTAATTTGTGTGGTTAGCTTTTGTCTAAACTATTGAAACAAGAAAGTAATTATAAAACTATATATTATGTTAAAGAAGAGTTTTTTTTGTTTGGCACTCGTAGCCGTTTTATCTATCGGATTGGTTTGGGCACAGAAGAGTAATAAGGTGAAGAGTTTTATTCTAGCCGTAGGGGGGCATAATCAGACTGCAGAATATGGTTCGTTGATCGATTTAAAGAACGAAAAGGTCTATAAGGTAGATGAAGTGAGCTATCCAGGAGATATTGATTTGCTTTATGCGTATGGTCAGACTACGAAGTCAAACCTGATGACTCCAAACAGCACTTCGATAACGCAGTTTGGAACCGTCTATAAGGATAAGGTGGCCAATGCTTGGGAAGTAAAGAATAGAGGGATGATGGTTGTCATAAAGTCTGGTAAAAAAAACAAGGGCTTGTTCAAAGAGTTGAAAAAAGGTGATGATATTGAAAGGCTCTACCTCGAAACGGTGAAAACGATAAAAGAGGAACCTGAATATAATATTTTACGTAATGGGCCTTCCCGTCGTCTTACTGAATTGGAGATCGGGGATCTCATTCTATTCCGGAGTCAGAGTAAACAGTTATATGCAGCTGGATTTGTGGTAGGGCTTACTGAAGGGACAAAAGGTATGATTGATATTGATTTTAAAGTTACACGATGAGAAAGTTTTCATTTGTTTATGGTCTTATTTTTTTGTTACTGTGTACTTCTGTAGAAGCTCAGGTCGTCGGTCTCGATATACTGGTAAGTCACCAATCGGGGGATATACTCAAGGATAAGGAAGGTTGGGTAGAAGTCATCAAGGGAGACTTGCCACTGGTGCTGAGTGTGCCGCACGGAGGACGTTTTAAAGACGAACAGATTCCGGATAGGGATTGCCCAGATTTAGGGCGGGTGGTCAAAGGTATTGATATGAATACCAAAGAGCTAGCTATGGCTATGCAAGAGCATTTCTATCGGCAGTATGGAAAACGGCCTTATGTAGTCATTGCCAATCTTTCGCGTAGCAAAGTGGATCAGAATAGGGAAATTGAACTAGCTACTTGCAATGATCCGGTAGGAATAAAAGCTTGGCACAGCTACCATAGTGCAGTCGCTGCAGTGGTTACGGATGCCAAACGATATGGAAAAGTCTTTTTTGTAGACGTACATGGCCATGCGCATAAAGTGCAACGTTTGGAATTGGGGTATAACTTGACGACAAAACAGTTAACATCAGCCTATAATCACAAAAATACCGACAAAATGCCGGGTACTTCTTCGCTAGCAAACTACTTCGCGCAAGGTGGCAACAAGGATTTTTACGATATGCTGTTCGGAACGTTTGCTTTTGGCACCTTGCTGGAAAAGAATGGGGTATGCGCTACACCATCTTTGCAGGATCCGCATCCTCAAGAAGGAGAAGCTTTTTTTTCGGGTGGACACCTTACGCGTAAGTTTACTGCAGCTGATTTTCCGTATGTCTTTGGAGTACAAATTGAATTTCACTTCAAGGGAATTAGGGATACCGATTCAAATAGAAAGAAGTTTGCAGAAGCTTTTGCTAAGACGTACTGGGAATTTATAAAGAATATATAATGAAGAGATCTAGTTATACCGGTCTTTGTTGCCTTTTATTTCTAGCCATTTCATGTGCTAAAGATGCTCCGAGCCAGGAGGAAGGAGAATCGAAAAGTGATTTTTATGGTTGGGCAGCCGGTAAAGTGATTAAGGATGCCGAGGGCTGGACAGAGGTTGTGATTGGCGACTACCCTTTGGTATTAAGTGTACCTCACGGAGGGAGTATCCAACCCGATCACATACCGGATCGGACCTGCTCTGGCAGTACCACTGTATTGGACACTTGGACGATAGAGATGGTGAGAGCGATACAGCAGGAATTCAAGCAAAAATTGAACAAAACACCGTTTGTAGTGATCAGCCATTTGTCCCGTAAGAAGATCGATCAAAATCGAACGTTGGACAAAGCGCTGTGTGCTGACAAAACCTTGGAACCGACTTGGCGTTTTTACCACGATTACCTGGACTCCTTATTACGGTATTCATCAGAGAACTATGGAAAGACGCTTTTTATAGACTTGCATGCACATGGCCACGCGAAGCAGCGGTTGGAACTAGGGTACAATTTGACGGCTACACAATTAGATTATATAACCAAGGGGTGGGATCTACCGAAAATAACTGAAGCATCTTCCTACGCTAATTTATTAAACATGAGGCCGACCTTGGGGATACAGGAAGCATTGATCGGGGACTATGCTTTTGGTACACTTATGCAGGACAAGGGATTCCCATCGGTGCCGAGTAAGCGAGACCCAATCCCCGCAGCGGGAGATGATTATTTTACTGGAGGAGATAATACCAGGTTGGCCACATCTGGCAAATACCCGCAGGTGTACGGCTTCCAGATTGAATCGAATAGAGATTCCAGGAATACAGAGGAGCGAAGAATGGAGTTTGCCAAACGATTGGTGGAATCGATAGAAATAATAAATCGATAAAAAATGATAGGAAGAATTTTCAGTATAGTATGTTTGATATTGTTCTCGGTTTTTGTATCGAGGGCACAGCGTACAGACAAGCTGGATGTCCTCATTAAGAATGCATGGGTGTTTGATGGTACTGGCAGTGATTCGGTACAGCTGGATGTCGGCATATGTAAAGACCGAATACTATTTGTCGGTAAGGAAGAAGGTTTGAAAGCGAAGCGTGTCATTGATGCTGTAGGATTATATCTCGCACCAGGTTTTATAGATCCGCATACCCATCATAATGGGAGTCTGATGAGTGAAGATGCTGGAAAGCGTGCTGTATTGCGGGTACTTAAACAAGGTGTGACGACTATATTTATGGGCAACGACGGCTCTGGGCCTATGCCCATAGGGGAGACATTGGAGCAATGGCAACAGGATGGTATAGGTGTGAACGCAGCGCTATTCGTACCTCACGGCACGGTGCGGACCAAAGTAATAGGCTTCCGAAATATTGAAGCATCTGATGCACAGATTGAGCAAATGAAAGTACTCGTAGAACAGGGCATGAAAGAAGGTGCTTTCGGTCTCTCCACGGGGCTATTCTATACCCCTGGATTTTTCTCTTCCACCGATGAAGTGATCGAACTTTCGAAGGTAGCTGCGGCTTATGGCGGGATATATGATACCCACCAACGGGATGAAGGGCAACAGAGTGTGGGCGTAATCAACTCGGTCAAGGAAGTGTTGGAAATCGGGGAAAAAGCGAATATACCGGTGCATATTTCACATATAAAAGTATTGGGTACTCCTTCGTGGGGTAAGAGCTTGGAGATCATCCGTATGGTGGAGGAAGCGCAAAAAAAAGGAATAAAAGCTACAGCCAATCAATACCCTTATGTGGCGTCACGCACCTCGCTGAGTGCGGCAGTGGTACCGCCTTGGGTGCGTGACGGAGGTTTGTCTGCAATGAAGAAACATTTTCACGATCCATCCCTCCGGGATAGTATCCTGAGGGGGATCGGCGAAATGATCCGCGTACGTACAGGGACGGCAGAAAAGCTGCTCCTCTCCATACCTTCGGATCCCTTTCTAGATAACAAATCGATAGCGGAGGTGGCCAAGATATGGAATATATCGCCAGAGGCCGCTGTCCTAGAAATTCTAAAAGACAGGTCGCCATCTGTACATTCTTTCAGTATGACAGAAGAAGATCTGTTAAACTTTATGCGTGAGCCCTGGGTCATGGTGGGATCCGACGGTGGCGACGGACACCCGCGTGCATTTGGAACCTTTCCTCGGCTAATACGGCGCTATGCGATAGACAAAAATGTACTTTCATTGGCGCAGGCCATCCATAAATCGTCAGGACTTACTGCCAAAACACTCCACATCAGAGATCGGGGATTTATCCGAGAAGGGCATTATGCAGATATTGTCTTGTTTGATCCTAAAACAATAGCGGATAAAGCAGTTTTCGGGAAGACAGAACAACTGGCTACAGGAATAGAATATGTTTGGGTCAACGGTAAGCTTACGATTGATAGGGGAGAATATACCAAAGCGTTAGCTGGAAGAACATTACGACTAAACCAAGATCTCAAAAAAGATAAGAAAAAATATACACAGAACTGAAAATGAGCGCTAGAAGAAGAATGAAAAAATCATTACAGGTTGTTTTCGTAGGAAGCCTGCTATGTCTGATGATACCGATCACATTCTGTACCTGCACGCCAGGGTATGCATTGCTTTCCGAAGAGAAGGCCGCTCGGTTGTCGCAAAGTGGTGTTGTGGAATATAATGGTGCATGGTACCAAGCGGGAGATACGATATACGGATACAAAAATTATGTTAAGCTGATAGTCGGTGACGCAAATGTCCCTTTACTGCTAGGTATTCCACATGATGGTATGTTCGAAGGAAATCCCGTAATCCCGCTTACAGGTAATACAGGAAGGGATATTAATACGAAGCCGCTAACATTCGCGATCGCCGATTTGTTTAAGGCTGATACAGGACTACAGCCTTGGGTCATCTTGAGTGAAATAGACCGCAGAAGAATGGACGCTAATACGTACCCTAAGGATGTGGATACCCGATACGGGATAGCTAGCGAGGGCCGCAAGACCTACGATAGTTACCATGAACTACTGTTGCTGGCACGTACCGTAATGGCTACTAATCTAGCAAATACAATGGGAGGAATTTTTATTGATATGCACGGACATGCACATCGGTATGCCCATGAGCAGGAAGAGGCATATACATCCATCATCAGCGGGAAGCAGATTTTATCACGATACATTGACCAATCGGATCTCGGCTACGGGCTCCTTGGGACCGAACTGGGTGAAGAGAATGCCCAATTGGATAGCTATGCAGACCGATCGACTATAGCCGGCCTTGCGAGTGCCCATCCGACAGTCTCGTTTTCTGCATTGCTCCGGGGACCTTATAGTTTGGGGGCCTTATTGGAGGCAGAAGGGGTTACGTCAGTACCGGGATCGGTTATACCGGCACCAGAATTTGACGCGGACAGATTCGGGACAAATGCAGCAGGTACCCCCAAGAGCCGTCCTTATTTCAACGGAGGTTTTTTGTCAAGACGGTATGGAACTGCAAAAATTGGAACTACGACTGGGTTTGCGGATAATATCTCCGCTATACAGATAGAAACGCCTGGGATCAACGTACGCAACAATACGACGATTATAGCGCGCTCCTCACATAAATTTAAACGGGCAATTATCCAGTACCTTAATCATTGGTATAATTATAATTTCCCCAATAGCGTTTATCCTTATTAACTAGAACATAACGAATCACTTTATCATAATAAAAACAGATACATGAATTTACAGAACCATATGAAGCGTAGTACTTTATTTTTTACTATCAGTCTATTTTTAGTATGGGGCTGCCGCCCGCAGCAACCTGTGGCAGTAGATGCCTATAATTATCCGATTGTCAAACACGACACTTTCCAGCATGCCGCAGTCTCTTCCGCGCATCCACTGGCTAGTGAAGTGGGTAGGTATATATTGGAACAGGGAGGCACAGCTATGGATGCCGCTATAGCGGTGCAGTATGCGTTAGCGGTTGTCTATCCCAATGCCGGAAATATCGGTGGAGGAGGTTTTATGGTGGTACACACAAAAGAAGGACAGTCTTATACTATCGATTTTAGAGAAAAGGCACCGGGAAGTGCACATCGAGATATGTACCTCGATTCATTGGGCAATGCTGATCTGAGCAAAAGCCAGAACGGGCATTTGGCTTCGGGTGTACCAGGCTCAGTGGCCGGTATGGAGTTGGCCTACAATAAATTCGGAACGATGGATTTCAAAAAGCTGATCCAGCCAGCGATTGATCTGGCCGAAAAAGGCTTTACGATCACCGAGCGTGAAGCTAAAGGTCTGAATAGAATGAAAACTGACTTTGTCAAGTACAATACACAAACTCCTGCTTTTGTTAAAGAACAGCCTTGGCAGGACAAGGATACGCTAATACAAAGCGATCTGGCGGAGACGCTGAAGCGTATACAGCAGCACGGATCCAAAGGATTCTATGAAGGAGAAACGGCTCGTCTGATCGTTGAGGAGATGAAGAGAGGAGGTGGGATCATAAGCGAGCAGGATCTGAAGGATTATGTGGCACAAGAGCGTAAACCTATTGTATTTGACTATAAAGGTTACGAGATTATAACTATGGGGCTCCCATCCAGTGGAGGATTGGTTATTCAACAAATGATGGAGATGATCAAGCCATATCCCATCGAACAGTATGGCTTTCAAAGCAAAGAAGCGATCAATCTCATGGTAGAAGTAGAACGCAGAGCCTACGCAGATAGGACAGAATACATGGGAGATCCGGATTTTGTGGACGTACCTGTTGCTAAATTGGTGGATACGATGTATGTGAGATCCCGCATGGCCGACTTTACGCCTCTCCAAGCTTCTAGGAGTGAACATATAAAAGCGGGATTAGTCAAAGAGAAAGAAGAGACTACGCATTTTTCTATCATTGACAAAGATGGAAATATGGTGTCTTTGACGACTACGATCAACGGTGCTTATGGCAGTCGTGTGGTCGTCGGTGGAGCAGGTTTTATTTTGAACAATGAGATGGACGACTTCAGCGCTAAGCCGGGCGTACCGAATAAATTCGGATTGTTGGGTACAGAGGCTAACTCTATCGCCCCAGGCAAGCGGATGCTGAGCGCGATGTCGCCGACCATCGTGAAGAAGGACGGAAAGCCGTATGCGGTTGTAGGTACACCAGGTGGTTCTACTATTATCACGTCGGTATTCCAGACTTTAGTCAATCTTTTGGATTTTGATATGTCTGCCTATGACGCGGTCAACAAACCCAAATTTCACCACCAGTGGATGCCAGACCTTATCTATATAGAAAAGGATTTTGATCCGCAGGCGAGAAAAGAGGTAGAAGCACTGGGGTATGTGTTCAAAGAAAGGGAAAATATCGGCCGTACCGAGGTACTATTAGTCCGTGATGGTAAGATCGAAGCTGTGGGTGACAATCGGGGAGACGATAGTGTAGCAGGGTGGTAAGAGTAAAGCAATGGGAAATTAATATACACGGCATGAAAAAGGTGATTTTAGCGTTGGGACTACTTTGTCCAGGGATATTGGCTGCACAACAAGAAGTTTTTGATTATTTTATAAAAAATGCTACGGTATACGACGGAACAGGGGCGGCAGGAGCCAAACGTAGTGTAGGTATACGCAACGATAAAGTAGCCTACGTGGGGCTAGATACCTTAATGGAGGCGAAGCATACCATTGATGGTACAGGGTATGTGCTGTCTCCGGGATTTATAGATCCTCATACACATGCCGACCGGTGGCTAAAAGATGATAACACCAAATACCTGTATCCTTGGATCGCTCAAGGGGTGACGACAGTATTTGTAGGCAGTGATGGGTTCGGGACATACGAGATCAACAAAGAGTTTAACCTGTATGAGCAGAAAGGTATGGGTGCAAATGTAGCGGCTTTTGTGGGGTTTGGCCCCATAAGAAGCCGGGTATTAGGTAATGACGTGGTACAACCGGACAAAGCTGATCTCGAAGAGATGAAACTTTTAGTGGAGCAAGGGATGCAGGAAGGTGCACTAGGACTGTCTACGGGGCTACTCTACGTTCCACAGATATGGTCGGAGACTCCGGAAATCATTGAATTATCTAAAGTTGCCGCAAAATACGGAGGCATATATGACACACATATGCGATCTGAAAGCGGAAATATTATTAATAGTGTGCGTGAGGTCATATCGATCGGTCAGACTGCCGCACTACCGGTACATATATCGCATATCAAAGTCAGCGGGATGGACAATTGGGGAAGATCTACTGAAGTGATCGATCTGATCAACAAAGAGCGTGCGGCAGGTCTGGATATTACAGCGAATCAGTATCCCTTTGTGGCCTCACTGACTGGGTTGAAGAATGGTTTGCTACCCAAATGGGCACTGGCCGGAGGGAATGCCAAGATGGTTAACCGCCTCAGTGATCCCAACGATCTGAAAAAAATAAAGACATTTCTAAAAAAGAGAACGGACGAGCAGAACAAGCGGGTCGTAATCTCTTCGTTGGACAAGAAAATACAACATCTGAACGGTAAGTCACTATATGACCTATGTCAGGAATGGAAAATGCCTATAGAAGAGGTCGGTGTCAAGTTATTGAAAGAACACCCTGCGGTCAGTGGGATGAGTTTTTCGATGGATGAGCAAGATATTATCAGTTTCTCTAAGGAGCCTTGGGTTATGACAGGATCTGACGGCGGCGGCTTCCACCCGAGGACATATGCCACGTTTACCCAGATTGTGGAGAACTTTTGTATGGCAAAAGAGATATTTCCACTGGAATGGGCTATACATCGTGCGACTGGAATGACTGCTAAAAAATTTAAGATTCCAAGCCGTGGGGAGATCAAAGAAGGGTATTATGCCGACATCATTCTGTTTAAACCCGAAGAGGTAAAGGCGCATTCGGATCTGGTTAATATTGATTATCTTTCAGAAGGTATGAGGTATGTATTCGTCAATGGAGAGCCTGTCATAGCAGAAAGAGATTTTACCAAAGAATTACCGGGAAAAACCATAAAAAAAGCACAATGAGAAAATTGAATATTGTATTACTGGCGCTTTTGTCAGGCGGTATAATCTCTTGTTTCCAACCTAAGAAGGAAACCGAAGAAGTAGCATTATTGCCCATAGAGAAAGCTATCTTGGAAGATAGCTCCAGTTTTTATTTTGTAAACTTTGGGCAGTATCCGAGTGTACTCAAAGAACTACCGATAGGGGTGTTCGATTCGGGAACGGGAGGGTTGACTGTATTGGACGCGATTGTGAGATTTGATGAGTATAACAACACAGACAGACAGAATGGAGCTGACGGAGTAGCTGATTTTCAGCGCGAAGATTTTATATATCTGGCCGATCAGGCCAATATGCCGTATGGCAATTACCACGCTTCGGGCAAAACCGATTTATTGCAGGAGCATATCATTAAGGATTTTCAGTTTTTGTTAGGCAATAAGTATTATTCCTTATTGGCCGAAAGAGAGCTGATTACTAAGAGGCCCGTCAAAGCTATCGTAGTAGCTTGTAATACGGCGACAGCCTACGGTTATAAAGAGGCTTTGGAGTTCGTGGAGAAAGCGGGGGTAAATGTTCCTATCATCGGGGTGATCAATGCTGCAGTAAAGGGTACGTTAGCCCAGTTTGCCAAAGATGAGAATGGTACCATCGGAGTTTTTGCTACGGTCGGTACTATCGCTTCCGAAGGGTACGAGAAAACCATTTTATCAGCAGTGAAAGAACAAGGGTATACAGGCCGTCTCCAGATTGTTAACCAAGGTGGACACGGACTAGCCGAAGCGGTAGATGAAGAGGTGGACTATATCGATAGAACGGTAAATAAGCCTCGTGATGCTTACCGGGGGCCTTCGCTCAGTGATGACAAGCACCGGATAGATAAAAAATATTTAGAGGCTTATAATTTCAATTTTGAAGACAACCAGATGCTGTGTGATACTAAAAACACAGATGACTGTAATATCTTACAGATCAACTCGCCGGAAAACTATGTGCGGTATCATTTGGTGTCGATGCTCAACAACCTACAGAAACTGGACAATCCTCAACCTTTGAAAGCACTGATATTGGGATGCACACACTATCCATATATGATCCGGGAAATTCAAACAGTATTGGACGAACTGCGGAACTTCTATGATGAAGAAAGCAAGAGATATCCGTACAAGGCACTGATCAGCGATCAGATACATATCGTGGACCCGTCGGTCTATGTCGCGAAGGAGTTGTTCGATACGCTGAAGGAACGTCAATTGTTTAATGACCATGGCGATATGCTGGCAAACAGTGAGTTTTTTATTTCGGTCCCCAATACCTCAAATAAGAATATACAATTGGACAGCGCCGGCCGATTTACCTATGATTATAAATATGGACGAACGGCGGGAGAGATACAGGAGTATGTAAAAGCTGTGCCTTTTGCCAATCAGAATATTTCTAGGGAAACACTAGACCGGTTCCGGCAGGTCATACCGAAGACTTTTGAGTTGATACGTAACTTTAGCCAAAAGCATGACAACAGTATAAAATAATAGGAAGATGATACGGAAGGTAGATCGGTTAAGAAGAACGCTCGACTTGCTATGTGTATGCGTACTATACGGTATGCCAATAAATGCACATGCGAATATGGGCTAAGCTCGAATGGGATTTAGAAACTGTCATTGCTAGCTACGAGGCGGTAGACGTGAGAGGAGCGTAGTCTGGGAGGGATGTCAACTTGAAATCGTCATCCTTAAATAGTTGTTAGAACGGGTTGGTGATAAAGGCTGGATTTAACGTGGACTCTCTGGATAGAACTAAATTTGCATCTATCTACGTATGTAATAAAGAAATCTGATAACGGTTGAAATATGATAGATATGAATAGACTTAAAACTTACTTTACCTTAGCATTCTCCTTATTATTACTAGGGAGTACCCAGGTATTGGCTCAGTCCGGTGGAAAAGACCTGGAGAATGAACTGAAAATGATCATGGCAGAGAATAACGGTATAGGAATGGCCGTAGTCGTGATCAAGGATAATAAGGTGGTTTATAATAAATCGCTAGGTTATAGTGATTTAGAGACGAAGTCGGTATTGGAAGACGATCATATATTTCGTATAGCTTCTATTTCCAAATCTTTTACCACCTCATCTCTATTGAAATTAGTCGAAAAGGGACAGGTCAGCCTACAGGATAATGTTAGTGACCTGATTGGGTTTCCGGTAGTAAACCCTAATTTTCCGGAAAAGGTCATTACCTTGGAAATGTTGCTCTCACACACGTCAAGTATGAATGATTCACAAAAATACAGCAGCTTAGATATCATCAATCCCGATAAAAACCCAACTTACGCCAAGAGCTATAGCGACTATCCTCCAGGCGCTAAGCATGTCTATTGCAATATGGGGTATAACCTGGCAGGCGCTATTTTAGAAAAACTGCAGGGGAAAAGATTTGACATTGTGATCCGAGAGCAGATTTTGAACCCTTTGGGTATTAAAAACGCGGGTTTTAATATCGATTCGCTAGATCATTCGAAATTTGCTTCATTGTATGTATTTGACTCGAAAACGGGTGATTTTACTAAATCAGATGTGGCTTATCGTAGATTAGATACCAAAGATTATGTCATCGGTTATACCGGCGCACGTTTTTCGCCTACAGGAGGCATGAAAATATCAGCATTGGATCTCGCTAGGTATATGCAGATGCATATGAATTATGGTATTTATAATGGGCATAGAATTCTGTCGGAACCTTCCTCTGCTTTGATGCAAAAGCCTTTTGCTGAAGTTAGTGAGACACGTCAGTACGGGTTGGCAATACGTATAGCCAAGGATCTAATTGCAGGAGAAACCATGATTGGTCATACGGGGTCGGCATCGGGATTACGCAGTGCCATGTTTTTTGAGCCACATAAGAAGTTTGGGTTTGTCGTGATCATCAATGGGATGGATCATACCTTACAAACGGATGGCTATGTAGCTTTGCAAAAGGAGGTTGTTAATACGTTATATCGCTGCTTTATAGAGGAGTAAAGTTAAGAGAGGGGGGCTTAATGTCTATAGACCCCGTTGTAATCAGGTGTCGTTTAATAAATGATACCTGATTTTTTTGTGTTTTATTATTATCTTTATTTGGTTTCTTTGAAAGTAGATTTAATGATCAGATTTAAAAAAAGCACGAAATGAGCGATCGTAAAGAATTAGATGCTATCGTTGAAAAAAATAATGATAATATACGTAAACTCCATGAGATCGTTAAGCAGACTATGGAGGAGGAAGCACTTATTGTAGATCGTTTGGTTCATCCTCCCAAAGAGGTTTTGAGTAGAGGGCAGCGCATATCGGATAGAGTAGCCCAATTTGGGGGAAGTTGGCGTTTTATAATTATTTTTATTGTTATTCTGCTGGTGTGGATTGCTTTTAATACGCTTGCCCTGAAAAACGAACAATTTGACCCTTATCCTTTTATTCTGATGAATCTTGTGCTTTCCTGTGTAGCAGCATTGCAAGCACCAATTATTATGATGAGCCAGAATAGGCAAGAGGAAAAGGATCGAATGCGGGGTGAAAATGACTACTTGGTGAATCTAAAAGCTGAACTGGAAATACGTAGTCTTCATCAAAAGATGGATATTTTACTTGAAGAGCAAATTAAGGGCCTATACGATACGCAACAGCAACAGTATAAGCTAATCAAACAGTTGTATCATAAGGTTGAAAAATTAGAGCATAAATTGGGTGAAAGAGACGTGTAATGGGTTCGTATATCGCCAAAAAAAATTGACCACTGTATCAAACGTATTGATAAGTGGTCAAATATGAAGGATGAACGGAAATAGGCTTAACGTTCGATATCCTTTAAACTGTTCATTTTTTTATATTCTAAGAACCCTTTTATATCTTCAAAGTGTTCACGAACACGTTTATTTCCAAATTCAAATACTTTGGTTGCTAGTCCATCGAGGAAATCCCTATCGTGGGACACTAAAATAAGAGTACCATCAAAATCCTGAAGTGCGTCTTTGATAATGTCTTTGGTCTTCATATCCAAATGATTGGTAGGCTCATCGAGTATCAATACGTTGACGGGCTCCAAAAGGAGTTTAATCATCGCTAATCTGGTTTTTTCACCGCCTGATAAGACTTTTACTTTTTTAGTGGTGTCGTCGCCACTGAACATAAAGGCGCCCAACATATCTTTGATCTTGACACGTACATCACCTACAGCAATCTGATCAATAGTTTCAAATACGGTTAATTCCTCATCGAGTAGGGCTGCTTGGTTTTGTGCGAAATAACCTATTTTTGCGTTATGACCTACTTTTAGGCTTCCTTCGAAGTCTATTTCACCCATAATAGCTTTGATCATGGTTGATTTACCTTCACCATTCTTACCGACAAAGGCAACTTTCTCTCCACGTTCTATGACCATCGCTGCTTTTTCGAATACCACATGGTCACCGTACTTTTTGGTGAGCTCTTCTACCATTACAGGGTACTGGCCTGAACGGGGCGAAGGCGGAAATTTTAAACGTAGGGCTGACGTATCGACTTCGTCTATCTCTATTATTTCTAGTTTTTCCAACATTTTAACCCGGGACTGTACTTGTAAGGTTTTGGAATAAGTCCCTCTAAAGCGGTCGATAAATTCTTGGTTATCCGCTATGAACCTTTGCTGTTCTTCGTATGCTTTTAATTGATGCAAACGACGATCCTTACGGAGTTCTAGGTAATGACTGTATTTTGCTTTGTAATCGTAGATACGTCCCATTGTTACTTCGATGGTACGGTTGGTGATATTGTCTACGAATGCTCTATCGTGGGAGATTACAATGACGGCTTTGGCCGAATTGATTAAAAAATCCTCTAACCATTGAATACTCTCGATATCCATGTGGTTGGTCGGCTCATCGAGAAGGATTAAGTCTGGCTTTTTTAATAAAATTTTGGCCAGTTCGATGCGCATGCGCCATCCTCCAGAGAACTCTGAGGTCTGACGTGTAAAATCTGTACGCTCGAAGCCCAATCCTTTGAGTACTTTTTCAACTTCAGCATCGTAATTGGTCTCTTCAATAGAGTAGAACTTTTCACTGAGTTCGGACACACGTTCGATTAGCTTCATGTAGTCGTCCGTTTCATAATCGGTACGTACGTTTAGCTGTTCATTCAGTGCTTCTAATTCATCACGCATCTGATAGACTTCTTCAAAAGCTTTTGAGGTTTCTTCAAAGACAGTCATATTGTCCTGCGTTAACAAATGTTGTGGCAAGTAGGCGATGACAGCATCTTTCGGTCCTGATACGTTACCGCTTGTAGGTTTGCCGGCACCGGCAATGATTTTTAATAAAGTGGACTTGCCAGCACCATTCTTGCCCATAAGGGCTATTTTATCATTTTCATTGATAGAAAAAGATACATCGCTAAAAAGAGTTGTCCCTCCAAATGATACGGAGACATTATTTACGTTGATCACGATACGCCTATGTTAAAATAAGTTGCAAAGATAGTATTTAGAAGTTAGATGTCGGATATCAGATTTGAGATAGTCGCTAGCAAAAAAAAGTGTTAACTATCTTTTCATCTAGAGCGATTTTGTCTGATGTTCTGGACAGTCTATACGGAGATCTGTGCTGGCTAAAGTTTGATTTAGCAATCGGCAATAATGAAGTGTCCCATTATCTGAAGATTGATAATAGGAACAGTTGATACACATTCTCTGAACACTTATTATTCCGGATTGATTGAGATGGGTGATGATTTCTAGAAGACTGGATAATAGGATTTCTTTACTCGTATCGTTTAATTTATGGATAGGTGTTCTTATTTCTTCTGTAAATAGGGAGGTCTGTCGAGCAATTTTTCTTCCTTTATCTGTTAGCCGGATGGTGTAGCTTCTTGTATCCTGTTCCTCATATTCCTTGACAATAAGTACTTTTTGTTCCAATGTTTTGACGGTCTCGCTGATCGTCGCTTTGGTCATGTTGAATTCTTCAGCGAGGTAACTTACCTTCCGATTTTCGGCGTCGTGGTGAAGTAGAAAA
This sequence comes from Sphingobacterium faecale, assembly GCF_016746095.1. Classification (GTDB taxonomy): domain Bacteria; phylum Bacteroidota; class Bacteroidia; order Sphingobacteriales; family Sphingobacteriaceae; genus Sphingobacterium; species Sphingobacterium faecale. Next base: position 409,171 of record NZ_JAERTY010000001.1, read on the forward strand.
ATCAAGAGTTGTATTTGAGTAGGCGTCAGAGGAAATTCTTTGCTCTGACGCCATAGCAACACACGAAAAGATTGGGTTATTCTTTCCAATGAAGCTACAATTTTGCTTTCTATATTGCTGTTCTGTTGTTCCAGATCAAAATCGGATCTGTTCATGGTGTATCCTGCTTATTTACAGTTTTCCATTTCATAGATAAAAACTCCTTTTTCTTTTATTTCATTCTGCCACTCCACTCTGACCTGCTCTATATGACAGAATTGACACTCATGGGATGTCAATGGCTGCCCTTCTTGATTCTTACTTTTTAGATAGTCCCTTCCATAATCGTAAATTATAGTGGCATCTGTTATTTCTGCGGGGACAATAATGTCAAAGTGCATAATCGTACCATCTTTTTTTGTTACGTAGGTATCCCAAACAGCTACTTGCATTTTTATTGATTTTAATGATTGTATGATTCTATTTTAATACGAAAAAATGCCCCACAAAGATAGCTATCCTATCCAAGTGGGGCAAGCATTTAACCTTTTACATCTGCAATCGATGCACCAAAGTTGATGTGTAACACATTACCTTGTGGTGTTACTAAAGCGGGGACGGATTTTACGCCAGCCTTCTCTGCTTCTTCTATCCGTTCTCTGACTTCACCGATATGTACGACTTCTACATTGTCGGTTCCTACAAGGTTGACGATGTCGTGCTCTGCACTAATGCAGACGGGACATCCAGCATGGTAAAAAATTGATTTTGACATGTTCACTAAAATTTTAATCTGTTTCTGAAGCAATATTGCCTTATTCAAAACTAGTTAGGATTCCTAACTATATCAAGAGGCATTGCTCTATTCGTGACTGGTCTACCGTTATTTTTTAATTCTGTCCTATCTTGGTTGGCTTGGGTTTTAGAAGCCGTATTTTACTTTAAGTATATTTTTCTTTGTGTTTACTTTTAAAACTCTCATTCCCTGAAGCTCTGCCGTATCGGTAACATGAGTGCCTCCACATGCATAATTCAAGTAGTTGCCTATTTTTACAAGTCTAATGCTTGTATCGGCTTTTGGGGTGAAGTGAGAAGTTTTAAAGGAGTCTTTGTATTCAGAAGAACTTGTTGAAACTACCTTGGAATGAACTGGAATCTTTTGGAGAATCAGGGTATCTAAGATATTTTTGATGTCTTCTATAGCAATGTTTTGGATTGTTTGCCCTGTGTCAAACTCTATTGCGCTATTGCTGGGGTAATGTGAACCCTTGATTGGTGTAAGATTGAGTTTAAGCTCTTCATAGATTATCGAGGTGATAAGGTGTCCGGCGGTGTGTAGTCGGGAGTTTACCGCTCTCTTGGTGGGATCAATTCTTAGCGTGATAATTGCATTGTCTTCTATTTCCTGCTTATCGATGTAGATTTTTAGACTATTAGCATTAAAAGATCCTTTTATTATTGGACTGGTAGTATTGCCAATGGTTATTTCTGCAGTGTCGCTTTCTTGTCCCCCTCCACCTGGGAAATAGCAGGATTCCTGAGGTATCACAAAGAATCCATTTTCATCCGTGCCATAATCTAGGATCTGTGTTTGGTTTAGCGCAGTCTCGGGACTGTGGTAGTATATCAAGTGTGTTTCCATATTTGTTTTGGTATTTGACCGGTGTAAAACTGGGGTATTTAAAGGAAATAAAATAGGAGGTTCATAACATCTGGTAATTGGTTAACATTCGTTATCGGTTGTTAGTATATTTTACTTGTGAGTGGCGTTTAGCCAATTTTCGAAATTAGGGGTATTCTCCACATATTTCTGTTATTTATCTTTTCTATTATATCCAAGAATATCCAATACCTGATCTTCGTTTTGTTGCTCTGAAAAGACATCTACCTTGATTTCGCCTCGCTGATCGCGGTCAATCAGTATATGTTTTGGATGTGGGATAAGGCAATGGTGAATTCCACCGAAACCTCCTATGCTTTCCTGATAGGCACCGGTATTGAAGAAGCCAATGTAAAGAGGTTTGTCTTTATTGAATTTTGGAAGATATATGGCATTAAGGTGTTGTTCGGAGTTGTAGTAGTCTTCGCTGTCGCAGGTGACACCCCCTAAAAGTACGCGTTCGTAGTTCTCGTTCCAACGATTTAATGCGAGCAGGATAAAGCGGCTATTGATAGCCCATGAATCGGGAAGGGTGGTGATGAAAGACGAATCGATCATATTCCACCTTTCACGGTCATTCTGTTTTTTCTGGTAAGCGACTTTATAAATAGCACCAGCACTTTCTCCTACTGTAAATGATCCGAATTCCGTGAAAATCTTAGGTTCCGGGATATGAGCTTCGCTACATGCATTCTTGATCTGGCTGAGAATTTCCTCCACCATATATTCATAGTCATATTCGAATGCCAAGGAGTTTTTAATGGGGAAACCACCTCCTATATCCAAACTGTCAAGACTAGGACATTCTTTTTTCAGCTCTACGTATATTTTTATACATTTCAATAATTCATTCCAGTAGTAGGAGGTATCGCGAATGCCTGAGTTGATAAAAAAATGAAGCATTTTTAGCTCGACGCTATCATTGTTTTTTATCTCGTTGCGATAGTAGGTAAGAATGTTCTTGTAGCCTATGCCTAACCGTGAAGTGTAAAATTCAAACTTTGGACTTTCTTCGGAAGCAATCCTTATACCTACATTGATTTTTTTGTCACCTTTGGCCAATAGTAAGTTCAGCTCTTCATAATTATCCAGGATGACAATTACATTGTTTTCTCTAGCCTTGTTCAACCTTATTATATTATCTAGATATTGTGCGTTCTTAAAGCCATTACATAATATGGAGGTGCTGTTACTTATTTTATTTTCACTGATTAGTTTTTCTACTATGTTTATATCAAAAGCAGATGAGGTTTCAATATGAACATTATTCTTGAGTACTTCTTCTAATACAAAACTAAAATGCGAGCTTTTTGTACAGTAGCAATAGTGATATTCGCCCTGATAGCTGATTTTTTTCATTGCTTTTTGGAACCAAGACTTCGAACGTTGGATATTCTGTGATATGCGTGGTAGGTAGGTGAATTTAAGCGGGGTACCATGCGCTGCAACGAGTTGCATGAGGTCGACACCGTGAAAAAGTAGCTGATTACTTGAGTCGAGTGTAAATTCCGGCTGCGGGAATACAAATGTCTGGTCGATTAGATCAATATATTTTGTTTTCATTTTACGATTTAGGGTTGGGTAAAAAGACTCCGGGATCACCTGATATGAAGTTATCTGTTATTCTTGAGCGTAGTATTCAGGCGATCACCGAAGCCGGTACTCCAATTTAATAAGGTGGATATTTATCTTTAGGAAAGATTGACGATTTCTTTCTTTTTAATGCTGTTTTTTTTGTCTTTGTTGAACCACTTGAACTTACCATTGATCACCATATAAGCCAAGAGCCCAGCTACTAGCCCCCAAAAAGCTCCACCGATATCAAATAGACTAATATTTGCAGCAGAAACTAAAAATGTGATCAGCGCTACTTCTCTGGTCTTTACATCTGCCATGGCACTGGATATACTGCCTGCAATGGTACCTAATAATGCCAAGCCCGCCAACATCGCGATGAAGGAAGAGGGAAATGCCATGAACAGCGCAACAAAGGTCACCCCGAAAATGCCTACCAAGGAATACAGGATGCCACATGTTATGCCGGCAATATATCTTTTTTTGGGATTTTCGTGTGTATCCCTTCCTGTAGCTATTGCTGCTGTAATGGCTGCAATGTTAAATGGAGACGAACCAAAGACAGCAAATACCATAGACCCTAAGCCGGTAGCAGTCAGTATCGGATTGGCACTCATGTCCTTGTAACCATCATTTTGGAGGACAAGCATACCGGGCATGTATTGCCCTGTCAAAGTGATTATAAAGAGGGGTAAAGCAACACTCAATAGAGCATTGGCCGAGAATACAGGTGCAGTAAATACAGGTTTGGATAGACTCCATTCGAGTGTGCTAAAAGTGATACTATCAGTAATCAGGAGGTAGGAAAGTCCGATGACCAAAACCCCTAATATGGCATATCTTGATGTAAGGCGTTTTAGAAATAAAAATGCGACAAACAGAAGACAGACCAATACTGGGTCTATGGATATTTCTTTGAATGCATTGATCCCGAAAGGGAAGAGGATACCAGCCAATAATCCTGCAGCAATCCCTTGTGGGATTAATTTGATCACGCGGTCGAACATTCCGGAAAGCCCAAGTATAAGAAAAGCAGCACCTGATACGACATAGGCACCGATGGCTTCGGAATAAGGTACTGTAGCCAGTGCCGTGATGAGGAATGCCGCTCCTGGGGTTGACCATGCGGTAATGATGGGCGTTTTGTAGCGTATGCTCAACCAAAGCCCTGTCAATCCTGTTCCAAGTGAAACCGCCCATACCCATGACGAGGTCAATTCGGGACTTAATCCTGCTACTTTTGCTGCCTGAAAAATTAAAATAAAGGTACCTCCATAATTTACGATCACAGAAACGAAACCTGCGATGATGATACTTGGTAGATCACTGGCTTTTAGTTTGTCTTCTTCTTTAGTTTTCATTGATGACACTGGTTTAATGTTGTTAAAGAAATATTGAAAAAGGATCTAGGATATCAGATAAACTATTCTTTTTATATCTATAAACCCTCTTGAACTTTGCGACAAAAGTAAATCTAAATAGATATGCATGGATGGTACAGATTCTTTATTATTGAGGGACCAGATTAATTATTTGGTCAGTAGTCAAACCGTTTTGAAAATAAAGGAGTTGCGATACTGTGCAGTGTCTTATCGGCGATATTGAGATAGCTCAGTTACGTTGTTTTTAAATAACCTAGTGTCTTTATCGCCTGGTCTAGGTGAATAAAACAAACTGCACTACTTTACTCCTCCAATTTACTCCTAGCTTTATGCCCATGATTCAGTTGGTGCTGATGGTTTATAAATATTTATTATGGGTATGAAATATAATTTTGGAGCGGGTCCTGGTAAGTTGGCAAAGGAGGTTCTGGCAGAAGCAGCGGTAGCAGTTCGTGATTTCAATAATACTGGACTTTCTATCTTGGAGATATCGCATAGGAGTGAGCATTTTATAGAGGTGCTTAATGAAACAGAGCAGTTGGCACGTCAATTATTGGCTGTGCCTGATACACATGATATTATTTTTTTGCAAGGTGGAGCGAGTTCTCATTTTGCGATGGTGCCCATGAACCTGTTGCCCGATGATGGAACCGCTATCTATCTAGACACAGGGGTGTGGTCTAGTAAAGCAATCGCTGAAGCCAAAAAGTTTGGTAGAGTATCTGTTGTAGCTAGCTCTGTCAATGCGGATTATAGCTTTTATCCCAAGGAGTATACTGTTCCAAAAGATGCTGCATATTACCATTTTACTTCCAATAATACCATATATGGGACAGGGACCTTCGAGACTCCCCAAGTAGATATACCTTTAGTATGTGATATGTCTTCTGATATTTTTAGTCGGGATATTGATGTGTCTGCCTATAGTCTCATCTATGCTGGAGCGCAAAAGAATACAGGGCCAGCGGGTATGACGCTAGTCATTATAAAAAAAGGAATTCTGGGAAGAACAGGACGGGATATACCGACGATCTTCGACTATGGAGTGCATGTGGCTCACAGGTCACTATATAATACACCAGCGGTATACTCCATATATGTAACGATGCTTAATTTACGTTGGTTAGCCGCTAAGGGGGGAGTATCCGTTATCGAACAGGAAAATATACGTAAAGCGGCGCTTTTGTATCAGGAGATTGATGATAATCCTCTTTTTTCCGGAACAGCAAGGAAAGAAGACCGCTCGCGTATGAATGTCACTTTTGTCATGAACTCTAAAGATCTGGAATATGAATTTTCGACTTTCGCATCGCAGAGAGGTATCGTAGGAATAGCTGGACACCGGCATGTCGGTGGATTTAGAGCGTCACTGTATAATGCAGTGGATTTAAAAGCTGTCGAGTTTTTGGTAGAGACTATGCGTGAGTTTACACGGATAAAGCAATATTGATATATTAACCCAATTTAAGTTTGCCATGGAAAACAAGAAAATTGAAATGCCCCACCTGAACCAGTTATGTAGAGCGATATTTCAACAGAATAAGGAGAAAGGATTTTGGAATAGAGAGATCAATATAGGAGAATGCTTGATGTTAATTACAGGCGAGCTCGGAGAGGCTTTGGAGGCTGATCGAAAAGGTAGACGTGTTAGGTTTATTGATTTTGAGGAAACGGTCGAAAAAGCAGGGTACCAGTTGTACGAATTCGCAATGGATCGCCATTATAAAGTGTTATCTCAACTGTTTCTGGATATGGTAAAGGACACTTTAGAAGATGAGATTGCCGATGCTGTCATTCGGTTATTCGATCTCGCAGCAGCACTTGATATTGATCTGGAAAGTCATATCTGGGCAAAATTGATGTATAATAAGGGACGGGCTGAATTACATGGTAAATTGTATTAATCGGAAATAAAAAACACAAGTGATCAGTCAATCGACATACCTGCCAAAATCTCATGAGATAAATCATCAGTATAATATTTTAGGTGCAATTACCATCGCTCATTTTATAAATGATATGATGCAGGCCATTATTCCTGCAATATATCCCCAATTAGAAAGAACATATCATCTTTCGCTGAGCCAGATTGGTGTTATTACATTATGTGCACAGCTCTCAGCTTCGGTATTTCAACCCGTGGTAGGCTGGCTTACCGATAAATATCCACAACCGTTTTCGCAGTTGACAGCTATGGCTTTGAGCAGTTGCGGGATAATTGTACTTGCTTACGCAAATACTTATTTTCAGATCATTATAGCAGTAATGTGCATCGGGATTGGAGCTTCAATTTTCCATCCTGAATCTTCTAGAGTAGCAAATCTAGCTTCAGGAGGAAGATTAAATATGGCTCAGGCGATATTTCAATTGGGCGGATATGCTGGCCTGGCCTGTGCACCGTTATTGGTAGTTATGGTTATTCTCCCCAATGGACAGCAGTCTGTACTTTGGTTATTACTACTAACTTTTTTGGGGAAAATTCTGCTTTTGTATGTGGGACTGTGGAGAAGAAGAATTTTACAATCTGGTTTTCAGAAGGCAAATCGTCATATGGAAGATATCCGTCCATTAAATAGAAAACAAGTGAGAAGAAGTATCGTCGTTCTTTTGTTGTTAATATTCTCTAAATATTTTTACAGCGCAGGAATTAGTAATTATTTTCAGTTTTACGCGATAGGTAATTTTGGAGCCACGGAAGAACAAGCTCAAATGTACCTTTTTTATTTTCTTCTCTCAACTGCTATAGCTACGTTAATAGGTGCGTTGGTCGCGGATCGCTGGGGTAAAATATTTGTCATCCGTTTATCTGTATTGGGCAGTATTCCGTTCGCTGTTATGGTTCCTTATGGAGACATTACCACCGCTGTGGTGTTGATTACTGTAGTGGGATTTTTGATTTCTTTGTCATTTTCTCCAATATTGGTATACGCCCAACAACTGATGCCCAACAAAATTGGCATGGTATCCGGATTGTTTTATGGAGTAGCTATGGGAATGAGTGGGATAGGGACTGCAATTCTGGGAAGTTTGGCAGACGTGAAGGGTATAGATTATATACAGAATATAATTAGTCTATTGCCTCTTCTGGGGCTTGTAGTTTTTCTTTTTCCTCAACGAACTAAAGACGGTTTTTATATTGCTTAGCTGTTTGTTTTTTGTAGTCTCCTGGAGTCATTCCATAGTAATTTTTGAATGTTTTAATAAAGTGGCTTTCATCTGCAAACCCACATTGGTAAGCGATACCTGCGTTGGATAGGTCTCCACGATCGAGGAGTTCTCTGCTGAGCTCAATCTTTCGTCTGCGGATGAATCGACTAAGATCTTCGCCAAAATAACGTCGGAAAGTCCGTGAAAGATGGACCGCTGAGATTCCAATCTGCTCCGCCAATTGCTGTAAATCTAACTGGTTAACGTCGTAAGAATCAGCTATGATTTCCTGGAGTCTATTGACCCATTTGGGAGGATGTCCTAATGTAATTTTTTGTGTATCGCGTTGTAATAGTGCAAAAGCCTGTAGCAACATGCCTTCAATCGCTATGGGGGTGACGGCATCTTGTACGTTGAGCTCTTTGTATATATTTTGGAATAGAGATTTAATCTCGGGATGATGTATGTTTATGCTACCCTCTATGATATCGGGGTTTAATTCTTTTTGATAAAACCATTTCTTTTCAATCTCGATATGAAAATAATTGACACCTTCGGAGATACTTTCATTGTAATGGGGTTCTTGCCAATTGTGATAGAGTAATGTATTGCGCGAACATTGTATTTTCTCTTTTTTATTGACCTCCATAAAATTACCCTTGACGCTGTAAAGGAAGTAAGCATTCTCATGATAATGCCAAGGTACGTGGGAATTAGGAGCTATTACCGCTTCGCTTATAATGAGGTTGTTGAATCTAATCTTTCTTTTGCTCTCTCCGAAATGTTGGCCTAATGTTAATGATTTCATGTTTCTAGCTTTAGGTATTTTGCTTTTCTATATACTGTTGTAACATCTTACGTGTTCTGCGTTTGATGCGATCTACTAAGGTTTTGGGTGCTAATACTTTCACCGATTCTCCAAAACCTAATATTTCGCGTTCCAGTTCGAAATTCAATACCACATCGAGGCGAATTAATACGGTACCATCGGCTTCGGTCTTCAGGAGTTGTTGAGATGGGTGTATGGGTTTGGTTGTGACATAGGGCGCATTTTTGGAATCGACCTGTAATATGACACGATGCCCTCTGTCTTTTTCTGATTTTGTGACACCGATAGTGTCTGCATAATAGCGTTCGAAATCTATACCACTGTAGGGGACGTATCCCGATTTTTCCATTTCATTCAGATCTTCTATACGATCTAGCGCTAGTGTAATCAGTGTTTTTCCTTTTTTGGGTTGACAGATGACAAACCACCTGTTTCGGTATTCTTTGAGTAGATAGGGATAATATACGGTTTCTTGTTCGGTTTTTGACTTAAACGATTTATAACTTATGAGTAGTGGGATCTGCTCTCGTATCGCCTTATGTATGGGCGTAATCCAATTCAATCCTTTTAATAGATTGTTGCTCTCCAGTTGTATATGCGAAGCGGATTTGTCGGTCTGCTTGGACAGGCTGTTTTCTAAACGCACAATCATGTCACTCATTTCTTCAAAATAGGAGAAACCATTAAGGTGCTTTAGAATGTCAACAGCATCTTTCATCTTAGATATATCACGGTCAGAGAGAGGCGAATTGCTGATGGAATAGTGGGGGTCGTCGTAGGTGTAGAACTTACGGTTGAGAACGACAATGGGCGCATTATAGCCTAGTTTATTGCTTCGCATTAATTGTATGTCTCCCTGTACGGTTCTTTTGCTTACTCCACTATGGATACCTTCAAACTCATAAAGACCATCGGAAACCCGTTCTATTAAGTCTTCTAGTGTCCATTTGCGGTGGGTCTGCCGAAGACAGCTGTCAATGATTTTGTATCGGATGAGCGCGAGTTTATTCGTTGCCATGTGTGAGGTAAGAAAAATATGTACAGTGTAAATATAGGGTATTTATTTTACTACGCATTCTATTTGCGTAATATCATTTTTTTATTCTTTTGTTGTTTTTATTATAGATGATAAACAGGTTTTTATGCTTTTTTTGTATTCTTTTTTTTAATACGCATAACCGTTGCGTAGTGATGGCCGCACCTTTGTAATGTCGGTAACGACAATTGTTCTTTGATTAAAAATAGCGTCAAGCTTTAAGATAGGTGCATAATGCACAAAGAAGCCTTTAATATCGTGTAGGCTGCCCTGGTCTCCTGTTTCTGCATAGCAGGATAGTGTTGGTTCAATAGAATACAATATGCTGGCAAAGTATACGGTTTAGAGGAAATGAGTTGCGCGGTGCGCAACTACAGCGTTGTATGTCGCAGGTTCGAATCCTGCTTCCGACTCGTCGGGATAGTTCAGTCTGGTAGAACAACAACTCATCAAACGTGGGTTCGAATCCCACTTCTACGGGAGTAGAATAGCATAGTGGCCGAATGCACAGAATTTAGGGATTCTGCTTTGATTAAGTTTAGGCTTTCTTTCAAAAAGTCTCCATTAAAGCTTTTCGTCTTTTGTTCGGTCGTATTTATTTTTTAGAAAAGCTGAGTTCGTATCACTGATTCTTGCTGGAATAAAAGATGGATAGGACAATCGCAACCATACTCTGCAATTCAGAACAGGCATTTTTGCACCGTGGTCATAGGAATACTTTTATAACCTATGGGAATGGATATAAAATGCTCCTTTTGGATTCCGTTTGGGAGCGATGGACAGAACACGAAAAGCTTGTTAAGTAATTTAAAAACAGCATTAAAAAGAAATATCATGAAAAGAGTAACAGTAAATGTAAATCAGGTAGGTATAGTTGTTAAGCATAACTTGGCAGTGCGTGTGCTGACACAAGGAAAGTATTGGTTAGGTTTTGGCGAAAAATTGGAATGCTATGATCTGTCTAAGCCATTTCATACCGTTCATGACATCGATGTGTTGCTACAGATCGACGGTTTCGCGGCTGTGGTCGAAGTAGTCGATATCGCTGACGACGAATTGGCGCTGGTTTTTGTGAATAATAATTTTAATAAAGTACTTGCTGCGGGACGGCATGTGTTCTGGAAGGGATTGCAATCCTACCGTATACAGATTGAAAATATTTCAGATATTGCTATTTCCGATACGGTATCACGTCAACTTTTGGAAAAGCAAGCATTGGCTTACTATGTGCGTCAATATAAGGTCGAAGTGTGCGAAAAAGGTGTATTGTTTGTCGATGGAGTTTTTGTAAAGCTTCTGGAAGCCGGTACTTACTATTGGTGGAAGAATGCGACAAGTATTGCTGTGAGTAAGGTAGATGTACGTGTGACTACCCTAGAGATTACGGGACAAGAAATTCTGACGAAGGATAAAGCACAGCTAAGAATTAATTTCTCGGTACAATACCGGGTTAATTCGATCGAACGGGCTTTGGTAGAAAATAAGGATTTTGAAAAACAATTGTATTCGTCGATGCAGTTGGTATTACGTCGCTATATTGGACAGATGACGTTGGATGAATTAATGGAAAATAAAGTAGAAATTTCCAAATATGTGATTGAAGCTACAGCAGATGAAGCTGATGGTCTGGGGGTACGGTTATTGACGGGGGGGCTTAAGGATATTATCTTGCCAGGTGATGTGCGAGAGATCATGAACCAGGTATTGATTGCAGAGAAGCGGGCACAGGCTAATATTATTATGCGTCGAGAGGAAACAGCTTCTACAAGAAGCTTGTTGAATACAGCCAAGTTAATGGAGGAGAATACGATGTTGTTCAAGTTGAAGGAGATGGAGTATGTGGAGAAGATCGCGGAGAAGATCAACAGTATCTCGGTATCTGGAAATGGGCAGATCGTAGATCAATTAAAACAGTTGTTCGTTAAGTAGGGGCGCTGTAGGAAAAAATAGAAGTAAATTTTAAAGCAACACTTGTATAATTTTAACAGGAAATGGAAAATAAGAGAATCAATGGTAATGATTTACTAGCGATAGGTTATAAAGAGAATCATGCGATGGGGGTCGCACTGAAGATTAATAAGAAGCGATTAGGTTTTACGCGTGAACAGATGTTAGCCAATTTTAAAGAGGTATTAACGGATCCAAACGAATTTTTGACGGACGAAGTATTCAAGCCATTGGCTGAAGTGTTATTACTACAGGATAGCATCATGGACGAATGTATTCCCTTACGTGATGAATCCTTAGCCTATAGGGTGTTTGGAGAAGAACATATTGAGGCAGGAGCAAGAAAACAGATGGATATAGCCATGCGATTGCCTGTTACTGTTACGGGAGCGCTTATGCCGGATGCTCATCAGGGGTATGGCCTACCTATCGGAGGTGTGTTGGCTACTGATAATGCAGTGATACCATATGGAGTAGGGGTAGATATCGGTTGCCGTATGGCTTTATCTGTATTTGATATCCCGGCGACTTATATTGAGGAATATAAAGATAGATTGGAGGCATTGATTATGAAGCACACGCGTTTTGGAGCTGGTAACGGATATCTGAAGCACGAGCGTGTAGATCATAGTGTCTTAGATAGTTCTGTTTTTGAGTCCAATGCTTTTGTTCGGGCCTTGAAAGATAAGGCTTGGACGCAATTGGGGTCTTCGGGCGGGGGGAATCACTTCGTTGAATTTGGGGTAATGGAGTTTGCAGATTCAGATCCAGCTTTAGGGGTAGAAAAAGGGAAATATCTAGCGCTGTTGACACATTCTGGATCGCGTGGATTAGGTGCGACTATCGCAGGGCATTATACAAAGCTGGCAAAGCAATTGTGTAAGCTTCCCTATCAGGCAGAGAATCTGGCTTATCTTGATTTGAATTCGGCAGAGGGACAAGAATACTGGTTGGCGATGAACCTGGCAGGAGATTATGCTTCTGCCTGTCACGAGGTAATCCATGATAAGATTAGACTTGCATTGGGAGCTGCTCTCTTGACGAAGATTGAGAACCACCATAATTTTGCCTGGAAAGAACAGTATAATGGAACAGAGGTAATTGTGCACCGTAAAGGGGCAACACCAGCAGGTAAAGGGGTAATGGGAATTATTCCTGGTTCTATGGCTACTCCAGGTTTTTTAGTCCGCGGTAAGGGGGAGGTGGCCGCTGTCAACTCAGCATCGCATGGTGCCGGACGATTGATGAGTCGTACACAGGCTATTAAGACGTTGTCTGCAATGGAATTGAAGATGATGCTTGCTGATAATGGGGTGCGTTTGTTGGGAGCGGGAATGGATGAAGCACCAATGGCATACAAAGATATCCATACGGTAATGGCCGCTCAAACTGGATTGGTGGATGTGGTAGCTACTTTTTTACCTAAGATTGTTCGTATGGCAGACGATGGTTCTCGAGAAGATTAGGGTATTCTATTGGCTATATAAATTTTCTGGATAAGGGTTGCAACTCGTTGCAACCCTTATCCAGAAAATTTATATAGGTATAAACTTATTTTATTTAAGCTGTATTTTTACAAATCCCGTTAGTGTTCCACCTTCTTTTACTTCGAACGATTTCGTAGCGGTATTGGTAGCGTAGTTATACTCGTAGTACGCATTTGCTCCTGAAGAAACAGCACCTCTTAATAATACTTTATTATCAACCTCTACCACAGCTAGGGCCGCACCAGGATTGATTCCAGTAGGTATACCTTCAATCTCTTTAAAGGATTTTTTAGTGACATCTACGACGTGGAATTTCCAGATGTCTTTGCTGTTTATATTTCCAGTTGGCCCTCCAGTTAACGGATCTGTATTTAAGACGAGAATTAGCTGACCGTTTTTAGCATGCACCCCCACAAACTTGCCATCATCTGCTGCTCTGAAATCGGAGAAGCGCAGTGTCCAGTCCTTGTCAATATCGGTTTCGTTGGCTTTTATACGGACTATTTTGGATTTTCCTCCAAGTCCCTGTGCATGGGTTCCCTGCGTTACGATATAAAGGTCCCCATTGGTGTCAAAATCGTACATCGGATTATCGTTGATATAGGCAATACCTCCTGTATTTTCTATTTTTATGGTTTTTTCGTATTTGCCCGTAGCTATATCTATGACCGCTATGTAGACGTCAGGAAAATAGTCGTCAAAAAATCCAGCTTGAGTCGTATTCAGTTTGCCATAGGTGATGTTCGCAAATAACTTGCCTCCTTTTATGGCAAGAAACTTTTGGCCTATGGATTTAAATTTGATGCCATTGACATCACTTTCTTTGATGTTTGCATTCACCACTTGAGCAAGGTCTATGGAACCTGTATTTCTCATCCCAGCAGGGCTGAATTTTTGGATATTCAGAGGTTCTGCAGCATCCCAATAAAAACCGGATGTTTCATTTTGTATTACAAAATTTCCCGTTCCATTATATTTAGCGGCTTCGGTTTGGTTTTTGGAAGAAATGAATTTCCCTACAGTAACTTTTCCGTTAGGAGCAATTTCAATTTTTTCGATACCTTGAGCGGCATCACTGCTACGCACCATTTTAAAGATCCAGTTGCCATTGGGTCTCCAGCCTGCCATACCTTTGACGCCTTGTAGAGTCTTTTCTCCTGTAACATTGGAGATTGTACCGCTCGGGTATTGATCAAATGCCGATATGTAGCCGCCGCCATTGGGCTGGTTGCGATCGCTGACCGTCATTACGACGTATTTAGATTGCGATTGTTCTTCAGGGTCGGGATCAGAAGTTTTGTCGCTTTTACAGGCTCCAAAAAATAGAGTCGTTGACAATAGTCCTAATACAAAATTAAAACCGATCTTATTCATGATATTAACTTTTAAATGATTTTATGTAATAGTTTATTTTGACATGCACACTTCGTCCAGGTCGCTGTATTTTATAGTAATCGTATAATTTAGCATCCATTAGATTCTTGACTTCGGCACTCAGTGACCATTTTGATGAAGGGAAGACGTAATTGAAGCCGACATTCATTAAACTCTGATCAGGAACTAAGTCTTTTGTGTCGACTTTGGAGCTACCTGTGAGCCCCAAAAAACCATCCGCTTCCTTGTCTTTCGGAATATGGACTAGATAAAACTCACGGATGAAGTTATAATGGATATAAGGTTTGATTGCATCATTTTTTGTAAATACATTTTGGAAATTAGCCTTCAAGCCAATATTGCTAAAAAAATAAGGGGTATTGGTAAGACGAGTACCCTCGATCCATTTATACAATGGTACACCGATGTCAACCATACGGAGATCCTGCCAGGTTGCATTTCCCGTAATTTCAAAATGTTTAAACAATCTATAGGACAGGTCTATATCAAAACCATAGCCTTGTATGCTGTCTAGATTCTTGTACTGTGAGAATGGCGTCTGTATAGGTGTCAAGAGTATCATCCCTTTGGTGCGGCGGTAGAAGGTTCCTACTTCTGCCGCAAAGTTTTCTGTAGCGTAGCGATAACCTAAGTTGGCATTAAAACTCCGCTCTGGTTTGAGGTCAAAATTAGGAGCTCTGGTATCATTATCTCCAAACAATTCCTCTTGGAGGGGGAGGCGATTGGTAAGCTCGACGGAAGCTCTTAGGAAGCTCCTATTATTGATCTGATATTTGACTGCATTTCCAAATCCCCAACTCTGATCAGATACTGACTTATACTTATTTAAGTCAGTGTCGTTGCTTAGAAATGCATTGATTCCCTTTGATGTAAAAGAAAAATGTTTAATAAACAGTTGGTTTGTTAGTCTCTTGTCAAACCAATTAGATGCCCATGATAAACCTAGTATTGATTTTTGATAGGTCGCCTCTTTGCTCAATACATCTATATCAGTTCCCGTGAAGCGGAACCCTAGGGGATCACTTCCCTGACGTGTATTACGATTGAGTATAAAGTTGGTATGAATCTGATGTTGTGGGGCGATATGGAAAGATAGTGCCGTTCTGCTAATTATATTTTTGTAATCTATGCTCGCTAAAGAAGGGTTTGGACTTTCTCCAACGGAGGTTCCTGGCGTAAATTTTCCATACCAGTCAAAAGTGCCTTTTACGGTGTCGGTTCTGTGACGATTGGTGCTACTGTAGGAAACAAATTGGTCTAAGTCGATGCGGTCATCCCAAAAGGATTTTTTATAACGGATAGAAGGGACGATCCCTTTGTTGTTGAGTTTGATTGCGCCATAGGGATTCGTCATTAATGCGGGATGCTGGGATTGTCTGTCTATTTGGTAAAGAGCTATGGACAAGCGTAATTCATCAGCCCATTTTTTGTTTTTAATACCAGCATAAGCTTCTGTAAAATAGTGTTTGTAAGCATTATGGAAGAGTTTTACCCGCGCTGGTTTTAGATTTGCATTCTCGTCTACAGTCTCGATATCAACCTGGTAGTCGTTGTCAGAATAATTAACAAAAGCATCTATGCCAGCAAACCAATTGTTCTGAAACTGTTGCTGTCCTGACAGATTGATTAGGTGGGTGTTAAATGAGCCTACCTCATAAGAAGCCTGAAATGTTTTTTTATGATTTTGGTTGGTCACTAGATTGACAGCTCCACCCAGAGCATCGCCACCTAGATTTACGGGTACCACTCCTTTATAGATTTCAACATGTTCCAATTGATTGATCGGAACATTGTTGATGCCATAGCCACCACCGAGGTATTCTAATGGGATTCCATCACGGAAATATTGCACTGCATTTCCTTGGAAGCCGTTTATAGATACATCCACTTGATTGCCGACTCCGCCACTTTGTCTAATTCGTATGCCCGGTGCCCTGTTCATGATTTCTGCCAGTGAAGTCGGTTGTTCGGCAGCAGCTTTTGTGTCTATTACAATACTCCGTATAGGTTCTTCTCTAAGTTTTTGTATTTGTGTTTTTCCGCGAACCTCAACTTGATCTATTGTATTTTCCTTAGGGTAGAGTGTTATTTCTAGGAAGACTTTCTTAGCGTTATCCATATCTAGGGTATCCATATGAGGGACATATCCGATTGCAGATAATCGGATAATCTGTCTTCCTTTTATAGCTTTTGTGCTGTTGAAGGAACCATCCGAACGAGATAGGATAGTCTGATCAGCTATTTTTATAGTCGCCTCCGCAATAGGACGACCGTCCTGTTGTATAACACGACCTTGTATCCTGTCATTTGATTGGGCGAAGAGTAAATTTGTTAAGCAGTATGAAAACAGCAAAAAAGCAAAGCTATAACTATAGCGCATATCTTTTCTAGTAATAAATTGAAAACAGTGCAAATATAAATCTTTATTTAGATTAAATGTAAATAAAGGTGTTATTATTTAGAATGTTTCTACTCTAAGAGGGGGAGAGAAAATTTGTATGTCTTTGATGGTTTGGGTATTTTAGGAAATAATAGATGTGTAGAAAAGACATTTACGGATGATTGCCAAAAGAATACCTGCTGTATGTCCCGGGACTGGCATGATCTCCCTCCTTAAAATCAAAAGTTACGTAGTTTACTCCTGTTTGTTCCGTCAGGGTGAATGTAGCTAAGGCGATATAGGCCTGAGCTCCTGTGGATCCCATTTGCTGGGTCAGTACTTCGGGGTGTTCTATTTTTACTTTTATGGTATCAGCCCCTTGTCTTACAAGAGTTAAGGTGACTTTTCCTTGGTATGTTTTATTGATTATGTTTATAGCTTCTGTTGCGGTAAGGGTATTACTGCGATTGGAGTCAAGTCGAATTAAAGTATCAGCATTGTAATCATAGCTCCATATGGGGGAATCATCGACAGGGAGGCTGTCCGTATTTGAATAGGACTCAATTTTTTGTTCTGATTTGCGGTCTGAAGTGTTTTGATTAGGACCGTTACAAGCTAAAAATAACATACATGACAGTATAGAAGCTATTTTTGATAGAGCGGGATATTGCATGATTATTTTTTTTGATAGTTACTCGTCATTAATAACGAGGTAAGCATGCTTAAAGGTATATAAAAATATAATGAATTTGCTTTTTATAAGGTTTGCGAAAAAGTTGTTACTGCAAAAATAAAAAATTTCGTGTATATTGTTGTGCAGACATTGTGTCGCATAAGGATAGATGTGTGTATGCTTTTAAACCAATCTTTTTATGGGAATGATATTATCCGATGCCGTACTTCTTGATATTTTGAGCTATTCCTCCTCTGAAGCTGTCGCTGTCTACGACAATGATGATCTACGGGTTCGATTTGTTAATAAAAAGATGTTGTCTTATTGGGGTGTAGAGGATTCAGTTGTAGGAACAACGTTGGGAGGAGAAGAAATAAGTGTTGCCGTTAATTGGCTTGTTCAGAAAGCAAAAGAGGTCTGGAGAACGGGGTTGCCTTTTATTGGTATTATGCCCGTGGAGGTTTATCTAGATGAGAAAGTGGAAACCTGTTATTTTGATATAGAATTAAGGCCGTTCTTGGATACAGCGGGTAATACTTATGCATTGTTGCACTGTGGTACGATAAGCGCTTCGGTGAAAAGGGAAGGAAGGGGCAATGGTGAGATCGAGAAGCGGGTTTTAGAAGATCTTTTCGATACCACGACAGATGTAGCCCGACTGACTCAAGCTAATATTGAGACTATTAAGTCTTTGTTTGCTAATTATCAGGATGAAGTTCAACTGAAAGAAATGGCTAAATCCATTTTGTCGAGAATAATCGTGCGTGAAGAACAGCTGGATATGGCGTTAAAGGCGGCTAATTTTGGTACTTGGACTTTATATTTCGATAGCAATCGGCTGCATTGGGATGATATTACGCAATCGCTCCTTGGTTTTGAAGGTGTAGAGAGTTTGGATGTCTCTGTCGCTATGGAGGCTGTAGTCCCAGATGATCGAAAATCTATTGCCGATATTATTGAAAATGCAAAACGTCCGGGTAATGGAGGAGAATATGAGATTTTATTTCGTGTGAATAAGCTGAAGGCTAATCCTATGCGATGGATCAACAGTAAGGGAAAAGTATTCTTTGATCAGGATGGAATTCCTTTGTGGCTGACAGGTGTATCTCGGGATGTGACGGATAGTATGCTCCAGCAAGAGCAGATAGTATCTTATCATCATATAATCGCTCAGAAGGAAAAGGAGCTCCGTATGGTGATTGACACGGCAGCAATAGGTACATTCCGTATTTCTAAAAATATGGATGAGATTTGGTTGAATGAGCATGCCCAAAAACAATTTGGATTTGAATTGGGATCTTCTCTAGGTTTTAAACAATTTCTGTCCTGCTTTTCGGATAAATACCGTAAACCGTTGCACGAAGCATTTTTTCAACTGGTGTCTAATAATGTACCAGTGGATATGCTGTGTGAGATTGAAAATGTGGAAACTAAAGCTGGAATATGGGTACGACTTGTGGCTATACAGTATTTTGATGCAGAACAGACCTATATACAGGGGATTCTGATTGATTTGACACAAGCGAAAGAAGAGATGCAGCGTAAGCTGGACTTTATTAGTATCGCCAGTCATGAACTTAAAACTCCGTTGACAACTATTTTAACATTTTTGCAGCTCTTGTCGAAACGATACCATCAATTTGAGGAATCAAAGAAAATTGAGATGCTGAGCCAGGCGTTGGATCAAGGAGGGCGTATGAAAAATCTTATAGAGGGCTTTTTGAATGTCTCCAAACTTCAGAACGGGCAATTGGAATTGGATAAATCTGTATTTAATTTTTGTGATCTAATGGAAAAGATTAAGGCTATGTATGAGGTTATTCAACCTAATAATAAGCTTTATTTTAATACCTCCAGCTGTTTTCTGGTGAATGCCGATATGCACAAAGTGGAGGGAGTAATTCTTAATTTTATCAATAATGCGATCAAGTATACTCCCGTGGAGAGTTCGGTGTATGTGACCACATTTATTGAAGGAACACAGTGTGGTGTTACCGTAATGGATCAGGGGTTAGGTATACCTATCAAGGATCAGCCTTATATATTTGATAAGTTTTATCGAGTGAATCAAAAAGGAGGGGAACGGGTTCAGGGATTCGGTATAGGTTTATATATATCTGCAGAAATCGTGAAGCAACACGGTGGAAAAATCGGACTCAATAGTAATTATGGTGAAGGCGCTGAGTTTTGGTTTTCACTGCCTGTGCACGGCGTAATAGACAAAATATCGTATGATGTGGGAGATGTAAACTAAAATAGAAAAAAAGGGAGCTTCGGTGGTTTTGTGAAGCTCCCTTTTTTTTTATTCTAACCGTTTTAAACGATATAACAACTGTTGTATGGCTTCTTGAGCATCATCTATTATGGATTGGGAGAAGGTTTCTGGAAACAGAGATTCTCTCGTGCTCTCAATACGTGCATAATATTGCTCGATATGCTTAATATGATCTGTTGGACGCTTAGTTTCTGGTATGATTATATCCAGTGTTCCCTTTAGAGAAAATGTGGTTTCCACCAATCTATCTGTAATATCTATAAGAGAATCAATAGCTTGGTCTAAGGATAGATGTGTCTCATAGCTCCCTTTGCCGGTAATCGACCAATGGATTAATTTTAACGAATTGCGGAATGCAACTAGTTCTGCTAGAAAATTAGCTACTTCTTTGTTGTTTGATTTTGTACTTGCCATTTTTTACGTGTTTTATACTTAATTGAACTAAAAGATTGTGTACGAAGAACAGGCAAAACTATTTTTTGTTTTTTAAAGGAGAACTATCTTTCTGTTATGTCTGTTGTTTTGATAAAAAACGTGGTTATTTAGAATCATTTTAAATATATCTTGCATTTTATTTAGAACTTATCTAAATTAGCAGCGCTATGTCTAAGAAGATGCATAAAATATATGTTCATATAGTTAATAATTGCTCCAGCTTTATTGGCGAAGGGTTGTACTTGGCAGGAACTTTTAATAATTGGTCCCCTGATCATCTTTATGTCGGTGAGATACCTGAGAAGGGTAAATCTATAACTGTTGTACTCCCTGAAGTACAAGAAGGAGACTTGGAGTTGAAAATGAGTCGGGGCAGTTGGGAAAGTCTATCTACTTCTGAAGGTGGAAGATTAGAAGGAGCTCATATGACAACTGTTAGTGCTGATTCAGAGGTGTTTTTGACGATTGAAAGTTGGCGGGATCTCTTTCCAACGTCTACGGCGAGTAAACAGGTACATGTATTGGCTGAAGATTTTTACTTTCCGAAATTGAACGCTTATAAGAAAGTTTGGATATATCTTCCTCAAAACTATTTAAGGGATGATAGGCACTATCCAGTGATTTATATGCACGACGGACAGCATCTATTTGATGAGGCGACATCAACAGGAAGGGCTGGACCTATAGAGTGGATGGTAGACGAAACATTAGACGGCGCTATTACGCCTTCTATCGTTGTAGCAATAGCTCACGATGAAGATTATGAAGTGAGGAAGGAGGAGTATATGGTGCATGTGGGAGAGGAGCTATCGACTGCTAAGGGATGGTGGTATCTTGATGACCTCGTCCATCGCCTCAAGCCTTATGTGGATCGGCAGTATAGAACACTTATAGACCCTTTAAACACGGCTTTGGTAGGGAGTTCCTTGGGAGGGCTTGTTTCTATCTATGCTGGTCTTAAGTATCCGGAAGTCTTTGGCGTCATAGGTGCTTTTTCTCCATCTATATGGATGGATGAGGAGAATCTTTATGCTTATGCCAGTAAAGAGTTGTTTAATGCAGGCGATAAGCATAAGGATCAGGAGCTGTACTTCTACGTGGGTAGCAGGGAGATAAAACGACGCGTAGGAGCGACTGAGGTCAATATGAGCGAGGATCTAGCGCGTTATCACCTCTGGTTGGAACAACATTATAAGGGGAAATTAAGTCTGGCTATAAATTCTGAGGGAAAACATGGCGCAATATATTGGCAAAGTGCGTTTCGGAGATTCTATACCTATTGGGAAAATAAAATAAATTCTTTCAAGCATAAAAACATACAATATGAATGTAAGTAAATTAAAACAATTGAATGGCTATCCGTCGAAGACTTTGTTGTTGGTCTCTGGTTTATTGCTGGGTAGTATGACTTCTTCGGCTCAGGAGGTCGAGAAATCTTCGCGTGCCGGTACAGGTGTCTATGAAGCTGTAATCAGCAAAAAAGATGGACATATCTACGTTACAGGAGCTGGTTCTAGAACTGCACCAGGCGGAGCTATCTATAAAATAAATCCGAGCAGTCTTGCTATCGTAGATAGTATCAGTCTCAAAGATAATCCTCCATTTGGAATTGGCATTAATAATAAAACCCAGACAGCCTATACTACTAATACGCGAACAAATTCGGTCAGTGCAGTCGATTTGAAGACTGGGAAAGTATTGGCAACGATAGTCAATGGAGCGGATAAATCACATACCCGAGAGGTATTGGTAGATGAGGTTAATAACCTGATCTATGTGTCTGATGTGGGTGACCCAAGCAGTATATGGGTTATAGATGGTAAGACCAATAAATACCTTCACTCTATAGAGAATCTTGGAAAGACAGCTACTGGTATGAGTTTCTTAAATGGTACAGATAAAATTTTCTTAACTGTCATCGGAGAGAATGCTATTTATGTAGTGGATACAAAAAGTAAGCAAGTCGAAGCTAAGTTTGCTTCAGGCGGAGAAGGTCCAGTAAATATTACAACAGATGGGGAAAGGCTATTTGTTGCGAATCAGAAATCTGGTACTGTAACTGTTTTAGACGGACAGGGAACTCTACTACAGAGTGTTCCGACAGGAGCGGGTGCTATTGGTATCGCTTATGATGCGGTTAAACAACGTATCTATTCTGCAAACCGTCAAACGGGAACTACGACAGTCATTGATGCGAAAACATTAGCTGTACTAGGGGATTTTGAAACGGGTTCTCACCCTAATCATGTGAAAGTGGATCCTGTATCGGGAGCAGCTTTCGTGATCAATAAAGCCAAGGGTGGTAAGCCCGTAGAAGGTCAGCCTATAGTGGTTGATACCAAAGGAGATACTATTACGAGGTTAAATTAATAATAGGTCTGCTATAATGCCGCAGGGAGCTTTGATAGATGTCAAAGTTCCCTGCGGCTTGTCTGTTTTATGTAGTGTGAGCTGTAGAATATAATCTACTATAGACATATAATTGAAAGATTTGAGTTTTTTAAAGAATAGTTTTGCTGCCTGGGCCTGTGCGCTAATCATATTGCTTGTATTGATATGGTTTTCTCTTTTTACAGGCGTCAAGGATGTACGTTTTTTGGATTTGTTTGGAGACGGGGATAAATTGGTTTTTTTTGTGGTTAGCCGTATCCCACGGACTCTGGCGCTGATTCTTGTAGGCTCAGGAGTCAGTATTGCGGGATTTGTCCTACAGCAATTATCCCAGAATAGATTTGTTTCTCCCACGACTTCGGGAGCTTTGGAGGCTGCAAAGATGGGTATATTGACTGCTTTGATTTTTATACCTAACTCTTCGTTGTTTGTACGGATGTTATTTGCATTAGGATTCACCTTTTTGACCTCTTTTCTCTTTATATTTTTTGTACATAAAGTTAAATTGAGAAGTACTGTTTTTATTCCATTGATAGGGTTGATGTTTGGTAGTATTTTGAGCGCTGTATCAACCTTTTTTGCATACAAACACGGAATTGTCCAGAATACACAGGAATGGCTTTTAGGTGATTTTTCATCGGTTATGCAGGGGCAATATGAAGCTGTATTTTTAGTCTTACCGGCAGTAGCGATTATCTATTTGTATGCAGATAAGATAACTATTGCGGGGATGGGCGAGAGTTTTGCCAAGAGTCTAGGCCTATCGTATGAGGCGATCGTTTATCTGGGCTTATTTGTTGTATCCATGGTGGTTAGTTCGTCGGTCGTTACAGTTGGGGCAATTCCTTTTCTGGGGCTCATTGTTCCGAATGTGGTGAGTATGATTGTTGGGGATAATTTTAGGAGGACACTTCCTTTAATTGCGTATGTGGGTGCTGTTTTTTTATTGATTTGTGATTTAATGGGCAGGCTTATCGTTTATCCTTATGAGGTCCCCATAGGGATGATTGTTGGTGTTATCGGCAGTGTTGTGTTCTTGGTTTTGATTTTAAAGCGGAAATAGTGGGAGCAAAGTTTAAGTTTTTGATAATAGTGGCGTTGTTGCTCCTGGTCGGAGGATCTTTTATACTTTATGGTGTAGAGCTTACGAATAGTTATTCGATTGAAAAACGCTCTATTCGTTTGTTGAGCATGCTTGTGGTTGGCATTAGTGTGGCTTGTTCGTCGGTTATTTTTCAGACTATTACCGCAAATAGAATTTTAACCCCTTCAATTATGGGGTATGAGGCCGTTTTTATTCTTTTTCAGACATTGATCGTTTTTTTATACGGCGATAAGGCGTTCAAAGTAATCAGTCAGCAGGAGAACTTTTTTTATGCTATTCTTTTTATGTTAGGTTTTTCCCTGTTGCTGTATTTTCTGCTATTTGGTAAGAACCGGAGAAGCATGTATTATCTACTGCTTACGGGAATGGTTCTGGGAACGTTGTTTATGACCTTAAGCCAGTTTTTGCATGTGCTGGTCGACCCAAACGAATTTTCTATTGTACAGAACTTTATGTTTGTGTCATTTGCTAAGATGAATACCAAACTCTTAAGTGTAGCAGGGATAACGATGCTTGTAGCTTTGATCTATACCGGATGGAATGCAAGATACCTTGATGTAATGGCATTGGGACGGGATCAGGCAATAAGTTTGGGGGTAGACTACGATAAGATGGTTAGGCGTTTTCTATTTGTCATTTCTCTTTTGGTATCTGTTTCTACAGCTTTGGTCGGTCCGATTACGTTTTTAGGGATTTTGGTTACCAATTTGACTTATGAATTATTCAGGACACGTAAACATCGTTTCATGTTGGTGATATCCAGTTTGGTAGCTTGTCTTACACTGATTCTTGGTCAATTTTTAGTAGAGCATATTCTACAGTTTTCTACGACGGTCAGTATTATTATAAATTTTATGGGTGGGGTATATTTTATGTATTTATTATGGATAACACGGAAAAGAATAAGTTAGAGTTTGAAACAATAGCTAAATATTATGGCAAAAAAGAGGTGTTGAAAGATGTCTCGGGGAGTATTGCCAATAGGAAAATTACTTCGTTAATTGGACCCAACGGAGCGGGTAAAAGTACATTGTTGTCTATTATCAGTCGATTGATAAAGCAGGATGGTGGGACGGTTAGTTTTCTGGATAAGGAATTGTCCACTTATAAAGGAACAGACCTTGCGAAGAAACTTTCTATACTAAAGCAGTCCAATCACTTGGACTTGAGATTGACCGTGCGAGATCTAGTCTCTTTTGGTCGTTTTCCTTATAGTAAGGGGAAATTAGGTGCTTTTGATGAGCAAAAAATCGATGAAGCCATTGCGTTTTCTGATTTAATGAATTTGCAGGATACGTATATCGATGAATTGAGTGGAGGACAGCGACAACGTGCTTTTATCTCGATGATTATTGCTCAAGATACCGATTTTATATTGTTGGATGAGCCTCTTAATAATCTAGATATGAAACACGCAGTACATGTTATGAAGACATTGCGTCGTTTGGTGGATGAACTGGGGAAGACGGTGGTCATTGTGATTCATGAGATCAACTTTGCGGCTCAGTATTCGGATCGGATTGTAGCGCTGAAAGATGGGAATATCTGTTATGATGATGAAACGGCCAAAGTTATCGATCCAGTAGTCCTCAAAGATATATTTGATATAGAGTTTGATATTATCGAGAGAAATGATAAAAAGATTTGTAATTATTTTAATCTATGAAGATGAGTATACATATGATGTTAGGAAACCTAGGTAAGATAACAATGTGTGGTTTGTTGTTTTTAAGTACGATTGCCTGTCAATCCAATTCAAGCAACGAGAAGTCGGAGGGGGGGGCAGATAGCTTAATCACAGTACATCATAAATATGGCGATATCGCAGTAGCTGTGAAGCCAGAACGTGTCGTGGTATTGGATATCGGTGCATTGGAAACGATGAAGGAGTTGGGCTTGGTTCCAACAGGAGTCCCGAAGAAATTTTTGCCGGATTACCTTTCAGATTATCGTGATAATCCATCTATCACTGATGTGGGTTCCGTTATTGAACCGAATTTTGAGGCCATCTCCGCATTGAAACCAAATTTGATTTTTATATCGACAAGACAGGAACGTTTTTATGATGAACTGAGCGAAATAGCCCCGACGGTCTTTGTCGGAACAGATAATAAAAATTACCTATCCTCTTTTGAGGCGAATGTTCAGATGATTGCTTCTATTTTTTCGGAAGTGGCGTTAGCAACTATTAAGCTTGACTCCTTGAAACATAGGATCGAGACCGCTCAGGCAAAATTTAAAGATGATCCGAATAAAGCGTTGTTCTTGATTTATAACAACGGTAAATTCAGCGCATTCGGTAAAGGTTCTCGATTTGGTTTTATCCACGATGTATTGGGGATAAAGCCTGTCTTGGATCTAGAAGATGAATCGGTACATGGTCAGCGTGTTTCTAATGAGCTTATTGCTGAGGCTAATCCGGACTATCTATTTATTGTAGACCGAAATGCCGCTGTACTGGGGAAGACAGCTAGTCGGGAAGAGGTAGAAAACAAGCTGATTAAAATGACTAATGCCTATAAGAATAAGAAGATGTTCTATCTGGACCCTAATGTTTGGTTTATTTCAGGTGGAGGCTTAACCTCTATCAATTTGATGGTAGATGATATTGTTCAATTAATTCAATAATAGTATGGAAAAGACAGTTATCGCAAGACATATATTTAAGGTAACAGCTAAAGAGTACATTACGCCACATTATATCCGCGTGCGGTTAAAAGCGGATGAGGATACTGATTTTGGGAAATGTACCTTAGGAGCGAATAATAAGATTTTTATTCCACCAACTGGAACAAAGGAAGTTCAATTTCCTACATTCGATAATGAACGGGGAGAATGGGTAATGCCTGATGAAAATCTAACACCACTGGTACGTACATATACACATCGTGCATTTGATCCGGACACTAACGAGATGACCATTGATTTTGTCAATCATGGAGATAATGGGCCAGCTTCGGCTTGGGCGAGAAATGCCGTAAAATCTGATCAGTTGGGAATAGCAATGAAAGTGAGAGAAACCAAGCATTATACGGAAGCGGATTGGTACTTTCTAATTGGAGATGCAACGGCAATCCCCGTTATCTGTTGTATTTTGGAAAGCCTCCCTGCCGATGCTAAAGGGTATTGTATAGTGGAGGTTCCTAGTGAAGCAGATATTCACCCAGAAGTAAAACATAAAGGGTTTGAGGTAGAGTGGCTGATTAATGCTCATCCTGAGCAAGGTAGTGCAATTGCAGAACGGGCGAAAGCGGTAGTTTTGCCTACTGAAGGTTCTAGATTTGCTTATGTCGCTTGCGAATACAGCTCTGTACGTTCATTGCGTTCTTATTTTAAAGAAGACCTGGGATGGAGTAATCGCGATTATTACGCATTCTCCTATTGGAAAGCCGGTGTGGCAGAAGACAAGTCTGCCGCTGACCGACAGGAAGAAAAAACGAAGTAATGTTACATAGCCCTCTAACTTTTTAATAGAATG
The DNA here is from genome assembly GCF_016746095.1 of Sphingobacterium faecale. Taxonomy (GTDB): domain Bacteria; phylum Bacteroidota; class Bacteroidia; order Sphingobacteriales; family Sphingobacteriaceae; genus Sphingobacterium; species Sphingobacterium faecale. The sequence continues at coordinate 436,345 of NZ_JAERTY010000001.1, forward strand.
TAGAGAGCTATGTTAACTTATGTGTATTTAATGGGTTTTTTACACAGTTTTAACAAAAAAGCCTCCTCTTAACATGTACTTAATGTTAGGTTAAACTTCTCTTTATATTAAAGTGTCACTTTTGTGGTAATGAAGAGAATCAGACCTATTGGTTTAACCTATTTGGGACTCGTGGTACTGACTGTTGTTTACAGTTGTACGTCCAAAGATCATTCCATAAAGATGAAAGGCTCAGATACTGAGGTTAACCTAGCTGTTAATCTAGCCGAGAAATTCACCGCGATTGATCCTAGTTTTAGTATTGCCATATCAGGCGGTGGATCCGGTTTAGGAATTACATCGTTATTGAACGGGCAGGCTGATATTGCCAATTCCTCACGGCCTCTTTCTGAAGAGGAAATCGAACAGTTTAAAAAGAAGGAAATTGCACTGAAAACCGTCGTTTTCGCTGAAGATGCTACGGCCTTTATCGTCCACAAGGATTTACCTTTGGAAGAATTGGATCTAGAAACTCTTGCTAAAATTCTAGATGGTACCATTAAGAACTGGAATGAATTGACACCTGTGAATCTTCCTATTAATATCTATGGACGTCAAAGCAGTTCGGGGACTTATTCTTTTGTCAAGAAGAAACTGAAGATTGAGTTTTCAGCGGCTGCAAAGGAAATGACTGGTAATGCACAGATTATTGAAGGGGTAAAGGTAGATAAATCTGGTGTTGGTTACATTGGAGCAGGATATCTAGGGGATGAGCCAGAAACGAAGCAAGGTATTCGATTAATTAAGATAAAGGAAACTCCTACAGCTGTTGCTTATTCTCCCAACGATATCGAAGCAATCAATAACAGTCTGTACTTTTTTCAACGTCCGTTATACCAGTTTGTTGTCGCTAGCTCCTGGGAAAAGGTTCGGCCTTTTATCGAATTTGAGCAAAGTGATAAAGGTAAAGAGATCATAAAGGACCATGGTTATTATATTAAGGATTAGCAGAGATATCTCCATAAAGAAATAATTCAGACACAGATGAAGTTTAAAACGCGATTGTCTTTGGATGTAGCATTCAAATATATTTTTAAAATCACAGGACTCCTTGTGTTGGCGGCATTGGGAGGAATATTAGCCATGTTGGTGTACAATTCATTCTCTTTCTTTTTGGATGTGAAGCCACTGGATTTTATTACAGGGTTGGAATGGAACCCGACAGGAAAGACTCCAAAGTATGGTATGCTACCGCTTATTCTCAGTACTACATTGGTCACCTTTGGGGCGATGGTAATCGCTATACCATTGGGGATCGGTACTGCAGCATTTATAGCAGAATATGCTAGTCCTAAATTGAAGAATATCCTGAAACCAGTGATTGAAATGTTGGCTGCGGTTCCCTCTGTAGTAATTGGTTTCCTAGGAATTGTATTGGTAGGGCCTGGAATAGCTGACCTGGCAAGTTTACCAAATGGATTGAACGCGTTGAATGGTGCAATTCTTTTAGCTGTAATGGCTCTGCCTACTATTATAACTGTTGCAGAAGATGCTATTCATGCTGTTCCTAAAACGTATAAGGAAGCTAGTTATGGTGTCGGAGCTACTAAATGGCAGACCTTATGCCGAGTTGTTATTCCTGCGGCAGCACCGGGTATTATCGCGGCAGTAATGCTAGGAGTAGGGCGTGCTATAGGCGAGACAATGACGGTGTTGATGGCTACGGGAAATGCTTCGTTACTACCTGAGGGAATGTTTGATTCGGTAAAGACGATGACAGCTACGATCGCTATTGAGATGGGGGAAGTACCCTATCAGACCACCCATTATTTTGCACTTTACGCCATTGCTACCGTATTGTTCTTCATGACACTGATAGCGAATTTGGTGGGCGAATTTTTTATTAACCGTTTTAGAAAGTATCATGCAGCGTAAGAAGTTTAATTTTACATCAATCATCGAGTGGGGTACGCTGTTGCTCAGTACGGGATTAGTATGTTTCTTTTTGGTTATTATTCTTTGGGAGATTGTATCTAAAGGTGCGGGGTCCTTATCTTGGGAGTTTATAGCTGAGGTGCCGCGTGAAGGAATGACTAAAGGTGGTATCTTAACCCCTATTATTGGTACGGTATTGTTGACGCTGCTTACCGCTTTGTTTTCTATTCCTTTTGGTGTGTGCTGTGCTATTTACCTGAATGAATATGCTGAGGATAATTGGTTGACGCGTATTATACGTGCTGCCATACGTAATTTGTCGGGAGTTCCTTCTATTATATACGGTTTGTTTGGATTGGCTTTATTTGTACAGGCATTACAGTTTGGTACTTCTATGCTATCGGCAGGCTTGACCTTAGGGCTACTTTCTTTACCTTATATTATTACGACTACGGAGGAGGCTTTGATGCGTATTCCGGCTAGTACGCGCGAAGCAGCTCTTGCTGTAGGAGCTACTAAGTTTGAAACTATAAAAGATGTGGTATTGCCATCGGCTATGTCCGGTATTTTGACCGGTGTTGTTCTTACATTGTCTAGGGCGGCGGGAGAAACAGCACCTATTCTATTTACAGGAGCGGCGTTCTATATCAACGGAGTAGGAGGTGCTATTGATAATGAGTTCATGGCTTTGCCTTATCACCTTTATATGCTTTCTACGCAACATCAGTCTATTGAAGAGGTACGTCCTATCGCTTACGGTACGGCTCTAGTATTAATTATTGTTGTCTTCTTGCTGAATCTGACAGCTTTCTATATACGTTACAAATACAGGAAAAATGAAAACTAAATTATCTGCAGAAAATCTAGAGATAAGTTTCGGAACAAAAGAGGTGTTGAAAAAGATTAACGTTTCTTTTAACGAGCATGAAATCACAGCATTGATAGGTCCATCCGGCTGCGGTAAGAGTACTTTATTGCGTAGTTTTAACCGTATGCACGATCTTTCTCCTGATGCCAAAATTACTGGATTACTTAAATTGGAAAATTTAGACCTCTATGATCGCGCTATTCCTGTTACAGAGATAAGAAAACGGATAGGTATGGTCTTCCAGAAAGCAAACCCGTTTCCCAAGAGTATATATGAAAATATCGCTTATGGATTGAAGATTAATAACTTGCCTCATGGTAAGGAGGTGATTGAAAAAGCACTGAGGGAAGCCTTTTTATGGGATGAGGTGAAGAATGATCTGAAGATGCCTGCTACACGTCTTTCAGGAGGACAGCAACAACGCTTGTGTATTGCTAGGGCTGTAGCTTTGCGCCCGGAGGTTATCTTAATGGACGAACCCTGCTCTGCGCTGGATCCTGTGAGTACATTGAAGATTGAAGAACTGATTTCTCATCTGAAGGAAAAATATACTATCGTGATCGTAACACATAATATGCAACAGGCTCAACGGATTGCTGATAAGACCGTCTTTATGTATCTAGGGGAAGTGAAAGAAGAGGGGGAGACCAGTCAGATATTTAATGCCCCTAAGAACGAGATGACATTGAATTATATCAATGGTAACTTTGGTTAAATTGTTTGTTTTAATTCTGTTGCTTCCGTATGAAAGCAACAGAATTAAAGTATTATAGACTGATGCCTCTCTTCCAAGGTATAAAGTCATCCTGTTGTAGTTGTACGGCTTTGGGCACTATCTCTCCGCTAGCGGTCTTGATACATAGTTCAAGGATGTCTTCCCCCATTTCCTGTATTGATTTTTGACCTGAGATAACACCGCCTGTACTAAAGTCTATGATATCTTTCATACGGGTAGCCACTTGGTCATTGGTTGCAATTTTCAACGTCGGACATATAGGGTTTCCTGTAGGGGTTCCTAGTCCTGTGGTAAACAGTATTAATGTGGCTCCAGAGGCCGTTTTTCCTGTTGTCGCTTCGACATCATTACCAGGAGTACACACGAGGTTCAGTCCAGTATGAGTTATGGGTTCGGTGTAATCTAGCACATCTACAATCGGGGAGTTACCTCCTTTCTTTGCAGCCCCATTACTTTTCATCGCATCCGTAATCAAACCATCTTTTATATTTCCAGGGGAAGGATTCATATGGAATCCAGAACCAATTTTCTCTGCGGCCTGTCCATAGCTTTCCATAAGTTTGACAAACTTATCTGCATGTTCTGGATTACGCATTCTATCTAACAGCTGTTGTTCGACACCACAGAGTTCGGGAAATTCGGCCAGTAGGACGGAGCCTCCTAAGCCAACCAATAAATCAGAGGTGTATCCGATAGAAGGGTTTGCAGATATTCCACTAAAACCATCAGATCCGCCACACTTGACGCCTAAGACAAGTTTGCTGAGCGGTGCCTCCTGACGCTCTATTTTATTAGCCTCAATAAGCGCATTGAACGTACCAGTCATCGCTTTTTCTAAGAGCATCGTCTCTGTTCCTACTGCCTGTTGCTCAAAATGTAATATGGGTTTGTCTAGCGTAGGATTCCTTTGTTTTAGTTCGTCGAACAATAGCTGCAGCTGTAGGTTTTCGCAGCCTAACCCTAATATGGTAGCTCCTGCTACGTTTGGATGATCGATGTATGCTGCTAATAGCTTGCCGAGTACTTGGGCATCTTCGCGGGTTCCTCCACAGCCCCCTTCGTGTCTCAGAAATTTGATTCCATCGATGTTCTTAAAAAGCCGTCTCTCTGTAGGTTTACTAGGGTTATCTAGGGTAAATTCACTTAATGTCTGACCATTATTGTAGGCGTCTACGAGATGCGCTATGTAATCCTTATAAGGATTACTTATACTATAGCCTAGATTTTCGAGCATAGCTTCTTTGAGAATATCTAGGTTTCTGTTTTCACAGAATACTGTGGGAATAAACAACCAATAGTTTGCTGTTCCTACCCGGCCATCGGTGCGGTGATAACCTTTGAAAGTCCTGTTTTTGAAACGGGATAAATCAGGTGCTTCCCATTGATGGCGATATCCTTGATAGCTGTACGGACTACTGGCATGAACAGTATTAGATGTATTGATAAGTTGACCGCAATGCATGTTTTGGGAGAGCGATCCGACGACCTCTCCGTACATATATATAAGTCCCCCTGTTTGTAAGTCTTCTGCTAGGAATTTGTGTTTTGCTGGAATTTTTTCGGTTACGGTATATGTTTTGTCATTTATAGCGATAGATGCTCCTGCTTCTAATTCTTGTAATGCAATAATCACATTGTCTTTTGGATGTAGTTGTAGTGCTTTCATAAACGTTGCATGATTTGATGTATTGATACTGTTTCCAATTGTTGGAGATGCTGTTTTATCGCGGGAGCCCAAGACGGCCAAATCGTAAGGTCTGTCCCCCAGATGGTTTTATTGGATAAGAATTCTTCTGTTTTGTCAAAATTTAGATTTTTAAACTCATCCGCTAGACTTTTGTCTTCTAACAGATGTATGTGTGTTTTCATCAGAAAAAGGTAGGCCGCAAATCCGAAGCTTATATATTGAGGAGCTTGCTCTTGAAATGCGTACCAGTAGGATAATAGGGGCAGTACCCGGCTTTTTATTTTAGCATGGTAGTTTTGTGCAATACTGTTCCATTGATGTTCTATGAAGGGGTTTTTTAACCGATCGATAATACTTTCCGAAAAAAGCGTTATATCGTTATTTTGTATGCCTTTTGCTTCAAGGGAAGGGCTGATTTCTTGATGTATAAGTCGGCTAATGAATCGTTCGTAGTTTGAGTCCATAAGGCTGTCTTTCACAAAACGATGTTGTGCTAGGAGTGCTGCCGCTGCAGTCAAAGTATGTGCGCCATTAAGTATCCGTAGTTTGATCTCTCGCACTGATGCTATGGATGGTAAGATGAAGGTATGTGGGGAGAGACCTATAAAAGAAAGCTCTTGTTGTACATAATCATCTTTACTTTCGATCGCCCAAAGGAAATAAGGTTCTGCTGCGATGGCCAATTTATCGGTGTAGGAGGAATCTTGTAATGTAATTGCTCCAGGTACAATACGGTCAACTAGCGTATTGCAGAAATAAACATGGGTATCTAACCATTGGATAAATGCGCTTGGTAAGCTGTGACCTGTAGCTAGTTTTCTTACGATTTGTGCTAGTTTGACCGCATTGTCATCTATTAGCTCTGTGGGCAGTACGATAGCTTTTGATTCGTCTGTAGCGCCCAAGTGCTGAAAACGTGCATAGAGATAGCTTGTCAATTTGCCAGGAAAGCTTTTCGGTGGAAAAGCGAAGAGGTCATCTTCCACATCCACAATTCCTTTCTCGGTCGTGTTAGATATGATGATATTTATTTGTTTGTTTTGGGCATGCTCAAGAATAGTATTCCATGAAGAGTTGGCATCGAGTATGTCGTTTACGCAGGTAATTATTTGTTGCGTTGTTGTTTCTTTATTGTATTGGATGCCAGCAGTACGTAGAGTGTAGAGTCCATCTTGTTGTAAGAAAGGTTCTATACTTCCTGTTTGAGTCGATTTGATCATTACAATTCCTCCATTGAATGTGCCTGACCGATTGGCCTCTTCGATACAAAATGCAGGTAGGGCACGTAGCAGTACGCCTGTGCCAAATAGTAAGACACGAGTAGCTAGTTTAGGAGAGGGAAGGTACTCCTGATCTACTTGATTGCTGATTTTGGGAAGATTTTCTCTGTTTAACTGCATGGCTTAATGAAATTGATTACCGTTGGATATTAAAGTAATTGTTGCAATTCTATCCTTTTTTTGACAGTTAAAGAAGTAAATTAATCGGTAGCGTTATCGGAACTATATTTAGCCATTTGATTGCAAACATGAGGAGAATCTTATTTCTTTGAACCTATCGTCTGCATGAAGACGGTATTACTATAAACCCTATTTATTATGATGAGAAAAGAACTTTTAACGCGAGTCTTCTCACTTGGATTGCTCGCACTTCTTGGAATACTACAGATTAGTCTGGCAATTGCGCAGGACAATGTGTCCAGGAAATTTACCGTTATGGACAAGTCTAGTCAGACTAGTCTTGTCGGTGTATCATTAACTAACAAACGTACCAAACAATCTACAGCTACTAATGCTACTGGAGAGGCTAGTCTAGAAGCTGCTTCGGGAGATCAGATTCAGATCCAGATGGTCGGTTATAAGACGATGGTACATGTCGTTACAGCAGCTCAGCTTGTCCGTGTTGAACTGGAATCTCAGCAAGAGGCCATATCGGAGGTTGTGGTTACAGCTTTGGGTATAAAAAGGGAGACTCGGGGGCTCACTTATTCTACGCAACAATTGGCTAGCGATGCTGTAAACAACGTCCGGGATAACAGTGGTAATATTATGACCAACCTGACCGGTAAGGTGGCTGGTGCTACAGTAACTACAGCCTCTACAGGCCCGGGAGGTGCTGCACGGGTCGTGTTACGGGGTAATAAGTCTATCGCTGGAAATAATAATGCTTTGGTCGTGGTGGATGGTGTGCCTTATGATAATACGGCTGGCCCTCAGGCCACTGGAACAACACCTAATTATGGTACCAGTGACGGAGCTGCGAATATCAATCCCGACGATATTGAATCCATCAATATTCTAAAAGGTCCATCGGCGGCGGCCCTGTATGGGGTAAGAGGGGCCAATGGGGCAATTGTCATTACCACAAAGCAAGGGCAAGCCGGGCGTTATAGCATTGACTATAATGGTAGTGCATCACTGGATCAAGTCAATATGTTGGCTGATTTTCAAAATTCCTATGGACGTGGAAACGGTGGGAAGAAAGGCGTAAATATTGGCGAAAGTTGGGGCGAACAAGGTGCTACTTATAAAAATAATGTAAGGGATTTCTATAGAAATGCTGCTACGTTTAATAACAGCATCAGCACCTATGGAGGGACTGAAAAAGTGCAGGGCTATATGTCGTACAGCAATAATAAGATCGGTGGGATATTTCAAGGGAATGACTTGAAACGGAATAGTCTGAATCTGCGACTGAATACGGAGTTGATTCCAGGTCTTAAGACGGATGTAAAACTTAATTATGTCAATCAGCAGATTGCTAATCGACCTCGATTGGGCGATACAGGAATGCCGATAGAGGCTTATATCATGCCTAGGGATATGGATGACGTAGAATTGAACGATTATGAGACAATTGATCCATCTGATGGTAAACCACTACGCAAGTATTGGTCGGGTTCTTCTATCTATGATAATCCTTATTGGAGTATAAACCGCACATCCGTCAATGAAGCTCGGGATCGGATTACAGCATTGGGTTCGGTTTCGTATCAATTGACCGATTGGTTGAATATTTTGGGGCGTTATTCTTTTGATAAGTACAGAGATGTCATCGATGGTTCATTTTTTCACAGTACGGTTTCCTTAGGTGATGTACGTGATGGTGGGAAATATTATCAAACGCATACACAATATTCGGAACAGAATTTTGATTTTCTGTTGAATGGGAAACATGAACTTCACGAAGATATTCAGTTGAATTATACGGTAGGGACTAGTTTTTTGAAACGGAACTATAATAGTTTCCAAAATATGGCGAATGGGCTGAGTATCCCAAACCATTTTTCCTTTTTAGTGGCTACAACTCCGGAGTTTAAGGATGTCAAGAATTATGAACGTAGATTAAATTCGATTTATGCGAGTACACAGTTGAGTTTTTATAATAATATTTTCTTAGACCTTACTGCTCGTAATGATTGGTCTTCTACATTGTCAGCACCGTACAGTTTCTTCTATCCGTCTGCAGGCCTTTCCGTTGTTTTTCACGAATGGTTGGATCTCCCAGATTGGGTTACCTTTGGAAAAGCTAGAAGCTCCTATACAAAAGTTGGAAATGATCCTGACCCCTTACAGTTACAGCAGTTATACCAATTTGACTGGGGTGCTGAAAAGGGATTTGTCTTCAGAAGTGCAACCAAATCTATTCCCGACTTAAAACCTGAGGAAACTACGTCCTTTGAGGTCGGGGTAGATATGAAATTTTTTAACGATAGGTTGGGATTTGATGCTACGTATTATAAGAGCAATACGGTCAATCAGCTGATGTTTATCCCTATGCCAATGGCTAGTGGGTTTAGTAGAGAGTATATCAATGCCGGTGATATCCAAAATAGTGGGTTTGAGATACAATTGACTGCTGTGCCTGTGCAAAAGGAGAATTTTAAATGGAATACGGGAATCAACTTTGCTGCCAATGCAGGTAAAGTCCTGAAACTACACTCGAAGACGAAGCGCGTTGACGTCACTGCGAGTACAAAATATGCTACAGTGGTTGTCAATGAGGGTGGAAAATACGGTGACTTGTATGGACATAAGTGGAAACAGGATCCTGGTACTGGAAAATATGTTGTCGATGCTACGGGCTTGCCAGTTGTAGAAAGTAATCAAAAATTGGGAAACTTCAATCCTGATGCGTTGATTGGTTGGACGAATAGCTTCAATTACAAGCGATTTACGTTGAATACCCTTATCGATGCACGCATAGGAGGAGAGATCGTATCGGGTACTGCTGCTTATTTAGCTTCTTATGGTGTAGCAGAATTTACAGAGAAGTATAGAGAAGGTGGTTTGGTTCTGGATGCAGTACAGGCAGACGGTAGCGCTAATACAGTGGCTATTACCGCCCAGCAATTATGGCAGAAAGTGGGGCAGAATGGTCGTGATGCTTGGGGTGATTTTTTTGTGTATGACATGACTAATGTCCGTATGCGTGAATTGGCATTGGCTTACAAATTTGATGTAAGCAAGATTAAAGGATTGCAGGCTGCCCAAGTGTCTCTAACAGCAAGAAATCTATTTTTCTTCTATCGTGGTAAGTCTAAATTGGATATCCCGGGAATCGGTAAGATCAAAAATCCTATCGACCCTGAAGGTGCACTGGGATCTGGTAATTACCAAGGCGTGGAAGTTGGTCTTGCGCCAGGGGTGCGTACCTACGGTCTAAATCTTAAACTGACATTTTAACTAAAGAAACCATGAAAAGATCAATAATATATAGTATGGTAATCAGTATGGGATTGTTATCCTGTACCAAAGACTTCGAAAAAATAAATACAGACCCCGATAAATTAACAGAAGTGGGGTCACGGGAACGGCCATTTATGTTTGCTAAAGCCCAATCATCGGCAGCGATGAATCGCTCATTCTATCAGACGGTACAGAATTTAGGTCCAGATTTGTATGCGCAGTACTTTGCACTGACTACTACCTCATTCCGGACAGACCGTTATGCATTGACACCCGATTGGCAACGTCGGTTCTGGACAGTGGTATATGTAGATACTGCACCACAACTGAAATCTATTTTAGATAATGTGGAACCTAATTCGGGCGAAGCTGCATTGGCTAATATTCAATGGGTATACGCATTTCATAGATTGACGGACCAGTTTGGGCCTATACCTTATTTTGATGCGGCGGAATCTAAGGATGTGATTTCTTATGATCCTATGGATAAAATCTACGATGATTTTTTCAAAAGGTTAACAACTGCGGTAGACAATTTGAAGGCGCTTCCTACTGGCACGAAAGTTTATCAAGGGTATGAGTTGATGTATAGTGGTGATATCAATAATTGGATCGCATTTGCAAATTCGTTACGTCTTCGTCTAGCCTTACGTATTTCGAAAGTGGATGCTAGTCGAGCAAAATCCGAGGCTGAGGCCGCTGTAGCCTCTGGCGTGATGTTGAATAACGGTCAGAATGCTTCACTTTCCAAATCATTGAAAGGGAATGATACGAATGGCTTGTCTCAAGTGGCTGCCTGGAATGAGTTTGCGATGAGTTCTACTATTGCATCTTACTTGAAGGGGTATGTAGATCCGCGTATAGAGAAGTATTTTCAACCAAGTGTAATTGGAGGTACGTTTAATAGCTTGCGTAATGGGATGCCTGCAGCCGATTTGGGTATAGTACGGAATCAAGCTGGTTCTAATTCTAATGTGGGTAAATATTGGGTTGAATATGTAGGAGAAAAAGCTTTGCTTACACCAAATTTGATTGCACGTTTTCATATCATGTCTGCTGCGGAGTCTTATTTTCTACGTGCAGAGGGGGCGTTGAACGGCTGGAATATGAATGGTACAGCTCAAGCCATGTATGAAGAAGGGGTCAAGTTGAGTATGCAGCAATGGGGGATAAACGATGCAGGTCAAATACAGGGGTACTTGAGTTCTTCTGTACAGCCAGCTGCGCCTGGTGATTATCACAATTCTCCTGCGGTAGCTACTACTCCGGTGAAATGGGATGCTGATCCGGCGGTGCAACGTGAACAGATCGGGACGCAAAAGTGGCTCGCTATTTATCCTGATGGCATGGAAGCTTGGGCGGAGTTTCGGAGATCGGGATTTCCAAAGATGTATAATCTCTTGAATTCGGAGAACGCAGATCTTCCTGTAGGCACATTTATCAAAAGAATGCCGTATCCTCTGACGGAGGAAACGAATAATTTGGAAGAACTCACTAAAGGAAGGGCTTTGTTGGGAGGAAAGGACAATGCAGCGACACGTGTATGGTGGGATGTTGATTAATAATGTATGCGATTCCATATCTATTTTCTTTTTATGATGATGATGGCTTCTAATGCTATAGTGATTGGACAGGATACGGTACCCGAGGTATTGGGAATACCCAAGCATTTGGATCGGACGGCTAACTATGTCCAACATAGATTGAAAGAGGTATGTATGCAACATAATGGTTCTAAAGAATCGATCTACGGATATGTGACTTCTCATCTCGGCTTAGATAAGGCGGAGATGGGAAGCTTTGATATACAGGTGGTAAAGGAGCGGGATCTAGGAGATTTTGTACTTCGGTATATTGTATTCCAAACGATGGAAGGGGTCTATGTTCCTGCTCATTTGTATGTGCCAAAAGGAAAAGGTCCTTTTCCTGCGATATTAAATAGTCATGGTCATTGGCCTAATGGTAAGTCAGGGGAGATTGTACAGCGGACGGCGCAGTTATTGGCCCGGAATGGTTATGTCTGTTTGACGATGGACGCCTGGGGCTCAGGAGAAAGGGGAGCGAATCATGTCCATGAGTATCACGGTGCGAGTTTAGGTTCGTCCTTACTTGATTTGGGTGTTCCCTTGATGGGGATGCAGGTTCTAGAAAATAAAAGGGCAATCGATCTGTTACAATCATTAGAATATGTGGCTAGTGAGCGCATTGCTGCCACTGGGGCTAGTGGAGGTGGTAATCAGACGTTTTGGATTTCTACTTTGGATGAACGGATAAAAGCGGCAGTGCCTGTGGTGAGCGTTGGTACATTTGAATCCTATATCCTGAACAGCAACTGTGTTTGTGAGCTTTTACCACATGGATTGATGCATTTGGAAACAAGTGATATGCTTACAGCAGTGGCGCCCAAACCTATTAAGATATTATCCGCATTACGTGATGGCAATGCTGCGTTCAATGTTGGTGAAATGTTGCGCACATTTAATAAAGCCCAACCTTTTTATAGTGATATGCACGCCGCGGAGAATCTCGCTTATGAATTGTTTGATGAGAAGCATGATTATACACTAGCTATGCGGTTGAGTATGTTAGACTGGTTTGATTCCTGTTTTGAAGTGAAGAGAAATAAGGTGGATACAATGTTTTATCAGATAAGGGATGCGGAGTTGCGTGTTTTAGATGATAATACACTGAAAAACAAGGTGCCTACAACCTCATCTTATGTGAGAAAACGTGCAGAACACCTGTCCAAAGAGTTGCTGTCGAGCAGTCATTTAGATGCAACGGATAAAGTAAGGGAGTTGGCTAAAATGATTCAGGTTGAGCGCGATAGTGTTCAGCTTGCAGAATCTATACCTGATCAGGGAAAGTATCATCGCTTGGTTATTAGTACGGCGCAGGGCAAGTTAATACCTCTTGTGATAGAAAGTCCGGCAGAGGTGTCAAATAAGTTGAAAATAGTATTTGGTTCGAAAGGGAATAGGGAGGTCGTACCGGAAAAGATTTCAGGTTGGGTAAAAGCTGGTGAAACGGTGGTATTGGTTGATCTTTTTGGCTTGGGCGAACGTAGCTCGATGAGTGCCGATCAGATCGATGGGCAGCTGCCGCGTTTTCATACATTGTCGCGATCGTTGTTATGGTTGGGAGAGTCCATGATGTCTATCTGGCTATCCGAGATGGATGTGGTTATCGGATACATTAAAAAGGAGTTTCCGAATGCCGAAATCGAAGTAGTGTGCGACCGGGAGACTGCAGTCTGTGCCTTGATGTATGGAGCGATGTATCCTTCAGCTATGCAATATCTCCTTTATGATCTGCCCTACAGTTATGTGCCTGATTATGTTGCCGCAGCGGATCGAACAAAAGAGGGAACTAATATGGCGATCCATTTACCAGGTATTATCTCTTGGGGGGATGTGCAGTTGTTGTTGGCTCTGGGAAAAGGAGCGTTCTATATTGATGGATTGATCGGTACTTCTGGCCGAAAAGTCTTGACAGGTGAACAGCTTGATTTTGAATATAAGGTAAAGCGTCTAAAGGAATTGTTAAATAACGAAAGTGTAATTCACTTTAATTAATAAACTATGGGAACAAATAGAAGATCATTTTTAAAACTCTCTGGATTAGCAGGATTGGGATTGATGGCTCCTGTATTGGAGTCAAGTGCTGCGGTGCAAGATAAGGGCAAGCTCAAGAATATTGTAAAAGAGGCAGAGAAGAAATATAAGCCAATTTTCAATATGTCTGGCTATGCTGCGCCTGCCTTGGATACGGTTAGATTGGCCTTTATAGGTGTTGGAAACAGAGGGTCTGCTGCGGTCGAGCGAATGAGTCGGATAGATGGGGTACGTATACAGGGCATATGTGATGTACGGGCCGAAAAAGCGAATGCAGCTAAAAGACGTATTCAGTCGGGGGGACACGAAGCACAGTTGTATACTGCTGGTGATACAGCATGGAAAGATATGTGTTCAAGGGAAGATATCGATCTAGTCTATATTGCTACACATTGGCACACACATGCAGAGATGGCTATTTATGCCATGGAGCATGGAAAACATGTGGCTTTGGAAATACCCGCTGCAACAACAGTAGAGGATTGCTGGCGATTGGTGATGACTTCTGAGCGTACCAAGAAGCATTGTGTTATTTTGGAAAACTGTTGCTATGATTTCTTTGAATTATTAACATTGAACTTAGCAAGACAGGGATTCTTCGGTGATATTGTACATTGTGAAGGGGCCTATATACATGACATCTTGAATAGCTTTTTTGATGAAGAGAAGCGTTATGATTTTTGGCGATTGAAGGAGAATGCGCACCGCAATGGTAATCTCTATCCGACTCATGGGATAGGGCCCGTATGTCAAGTGCTTAATATCAATAGAGGTAATCGGTTGGAGTATCTATCATCGATGTCCTCTGCTGATTTTAGTTTGCGAAATAAGGCGAAGGAAATGGCTGCAAAAGATAAGCGATTTGAAAGTTATCTGGATAAGCCATTCCGGGGCAACATGAACCTGTCAAATATTATGACGCATAGCGGTGCTACGATCGCACTGCAACATGATGTGAGCACTCCTCGTCCTTACTCTAGGATCCATATGGTGAGTGGTACGAAAGCATTTGCACAAAAGTATCCACTTCCTGGAAAAATAGCTATAGGGCATGATGACTTTCTAACAGAGGATAAACTAAACGAACTCCGAATGGATAGTGAGCCTCAGATTATAAAACATATTGGCGAGCTCGCTAAGGACATCGGTGGACATGGTGGTATGGACTTTATGATGGACTGGAGGCTGATCGATTGCTTAAGAAACGGATTGCCTGTGGATATGGATGTGTATGATGCAGCGTCCTGGAGTGTTATCGGTCCATTGAGTGAATGGTCGGTGGCAAATGGCTCCAAGCCTATAGCAATTCCCGACTTTACCATGGGAAGATGGAAAGAAAACATCGTTCATGATATCAACCTAAAAACCGGAGGCAATACCAAGGTAATTACCCTATAGTATTGTGTTCATATATCGAATGGATTAAAAATAGGCATGATGCCCAATAAGGCTGTGCCTACTATATTGTATACTCATAAATAATTTTATTGCTAATGAAGATTGAAAGATTTGAAACACGTCAGGATTTAGGAAAACATGCGGGTAAATTGGGCGCAGAATGGATTAAACAAGCTATTGCGGAAAGAGGGGAGGCAAATATAATCTTGGCTACCGGGCAGAGTCAGTTTGAAACAATCGAAACACTGATTGCAACTGCGGGAATTGATTGGTCTAAGGTCCGTATGTTCCATTTGGACGAATATATTGGGATGCCTATTACACATAAAGCAAGTTTTCGTAAATATCTTACTGAGCGCTTTGTAGCAAAAGTAGATCCTCTATTGGAGGTAATCCTTATCAATGGCGAAAATAATCCAGAGGAAGAGTGTGAGCGATTGGAGAAGAAAATAAGTGCCCATCCGATCGATGTTGCTTTCGTTGGAATCGGAGAAAATGGGCACTTGGCATTTAATGATCCACCTGCAGACTTTGATGTCGAAGATGCTTATCTTATTGTGAATCTGGATCAGCAATGTAGACAACAACAAATGGGTGAGGGGTGGTTTGGAAGTCTTGAAGAGGTGCCTTTACAGGCTATATCGATGTCTATCAAACAGATAATGAAGTCAAAAAAGATTGTATGTGCTGTGCCTGATGAACGAAAGGCGGAAGCAGTTAAAAACTGCCTGACATTACCAATCTCTAACTTGAATCCATCCAGTATACTACAACAACATGAAGATTGTGTGGTGTTTTTAGATCAGGGTTCATCTTCTAAATTATAAGATCCGTATTTATGACCACACAGACATTAGATAAGAAGAGTACCTATATTTCGATTGGAATTATCGGAATGATGTTTTTTATTTTCGGCTTTGTTTCTTGGGTGAATGCCATCCTAATTCCTTACTTTAAGATAGCCTGTGAATTGACCAATTTTCAGTCTTACTTGGTAGCGTTTGCATTTTACATTTCTTACTTGGTGATGTCTATGCCTTCTTCTTATCTATTGAAACGTGTCGGATATAAAAAGGGAATCGTTGTCGGCTTTTGGATTATGGCTTTAGGGGCATTGCTTTTTGTTCCTGCCGCATTTGGACGTACATATGTTATTTTCCTGTTAGGATTATTTACGCTAGGCGCTGGTTTGGCTGTTTTACAAACTGTTGCTAATCTGTATATCACGTTGATAGGAGATAAAGAACGTGCCGCTCAGCGTATCAGTATTATGGGGATATGTAATAAAGGAGCCGGTATATTGGCTCCTTTAGTATTCTCCTGGGCTATTTTAAGACCGAGTGATAATGAGCTTTTTAAGGCTATTCCATTAATGGACGATGTCTTAAGAGCAGCAGTACTTGATGATTTGATCATGCGCGTGGTGGTGCCCTATTCCGTTATGGCAGCTGTTTTATTTTTAATTGGCTTGTTCGTTCGATTCTCTCCGCTTCCTGAGATCGAAAATCCTGAAGGCGCAGAGGTGTCAGCAGGTCGGGATAGTTTGTTCCAATTTCCGCATCTTGTACTGGGCGCTATTGCTATTTTTCTACATGTGGGGACACAGGTAATCGCGATCGATACCATTATTAGCTATGCAGACTCTATGGGGGTGACTTTGTTGGAAGCAAAGTCCTTTCCTTCTTACACGCTTTCTGCTACCATTGTGGGTTACTTTCTTGGGATTCTTTTGATACCTAAGGTTCTGAGTCAAAAGCGTATGTTGCAGATTTGTAGTTTGCTTGGGCTGTTTTTCGCGGTGATGGTCTGCGTGATGAATCAAAACGTAGGCTGGATGGGGTATGATGTCAATGTTTCCATTTGGTTTTTGGTATTTATAGGTCTTCCTAATGCACTTATTTGGGCAGGTATATGGCCTTTGGCACTCGATGGTTTGGGGAAATATGCTAAACAGGGATCGGCATTATTGATCATGGGGCTGTGTGGCAACGCCATCCTTCCGATGATCTATGGAGCTGTAGCGGATAAGGTGAATGAACAGCTGGCTTATTGGGTATTAATACCTTGTTTTTTGTATATTACATTCTATGCCTTTTATGGACATAAAGTCACTTCATGGAAAAAGATATAAGATATTTGGATTATGCTAACGATTGTTAATGCGCAGGTAATCCGCTCGAATGAGATTATCGATAGAGGCTGGGTCTCTATAAAAGACGGCCGTATTGTAGCTATTGGCGATTATAAAACACTGCCTAAAGAGGGACTGCAAGGTGAAATTATAGATGCGCAAGGCTTGTATCTATCCCCAGGTTTTGTTGACATACATGTACACGGGGGAGGTGGTGCTGATTTTATGGATAATGAGTTGGAGGCTTATCTTACCATTGCTGAAACGCATGCCAAGTTTGGGACAACAGCTATGTTTCCTACTACGTTGACGAGTGAGCCCGAATTATTATGGGAGACTTTTAGCGTGTACGAACAGTCTCTCTCTGTGAATCAGTCCGGAGCTAAGTTTTATGGTTTACATCTAGAGGGACCTTATTTTTCCATGAATCAACGGGGAGCACAAGATCCCCGTTTTATTCGGAATCCAGATGCTTCGGAGTATAGGTCTATTATACAAAAATATAGCCGTTTAATCGCACGATGGAGCGCGGCACCTGAATTACCTGGTGCTTTGGAATTTGGTGATTATGTAAGTGAAGCTGGAATCGTATTGGCATTAGGGCATACCGATGCAGTTTATGAAGATATTGTGCGTGGAATTGAACATGGTTATCGTCTCGCTACACACTTGTATTCGGGGATGTCGGGGATGACCCGTAAAAATGCATTTCGATATGCAGGGGCGATCGAGTCCTGTTTATTATTAGAAGATATTGACGTAGAGATTATTGCCGACGGTGTCCATTTACCAGAACCTTTCCTAAAGCTGATCTGTAAGAATAAGAGGAAAGATCAGATTGTCCTTATTACGGATGCGATGCGAGGTGCAGGTACGTCGGATAGAGAGAGCATACTAGGGAGTAAACAGAACGGAACGCCTGTGATAATAGAAGATGGTGTTGCAAAACTTCCAGATTTGACTTCATTTGCAGGGAGTGTCGCTACTGCGGATCGTTTGATTCGGACGATGATCAATGTTGCTGAAATCCCATTGATAGATGCGGTGCAAATGCTTAGTCTCAATCCGGCTCGAATTATGAGAATAGATGATCAGACAGGAAGCATTGAGAAAGGCAAATTAGCCGACCTGATATTGTTTAACGAGCGTATAGAGGTTAAGACAACGATAGTGAATGGAAATATAGTCTACGAAGCTTAATCTGATCGTACGGATTGTCTCTCGATCAGTCTTCCTGGAATCAGTATTTCTCGAGGTTCAAAATCTTTGTTTTTAATATGTCGGATCAATAATTGACAGCTCTGTCGTCCGATCTCGAATGCAGGTTCCTCGATGGTGGTGAGATTGGGCTCAATAACGGTAGAAATAGGATCATTGGTAAAGCCAATAACGCCAAAGTCCTGTCCGACACGAATGCAGGCTTGGTTGAGGGCTTGTATAGCGCCTACTGCTTTACGGTCATTGACGGCAAAGATTGCGTTTGGTGGTTGAGGGAGGCTTAGAAGAGCGTTTGTATCATCAAAGCCATGGGACTGTCCAAAACCTGAAAAGATAACATACTCTTTATGATGAGGAACCTTGCAGTCAGTATGGGCCTGTAGATATCCGCGGAGCCGCTCTTGAGTGAATGACAGTTCTGAGGGGCCTGCAATGTGGGCTATTCTATCATAGCCTTTTTCGATCAAATAAGTCGTCGCTTGATATGCGCCGTCAAAGTCACTTTGTACTACTTTGGAAGCCTGTATCTGTTGGGGAACCCGATCAAAAAACACAATAGGCAAGCCTGAACGCATCATCGTCTCAAAGTGCTCAACGATATGTGAATTAGAAGATATGGAGATCAATAATCCATCTAAGCTACTCGTAGCTATATTTTCAATGAGTTTTTTTTCTCGTTCTATATCGTCGTTGGTGACGTATAGGATGATGTTGTATCCCTGATTATAGGCTTCTTCCTGTATACCGGATATGACAGTCGAAAAATAATAGTTTGTAATGAATGGGATGACGACTCCTATGTTTTTTGTATTACCTGAGGCTAGAGCCGAAGCATTTTTATTGAGTTTGAAGTTCAGTTTTTCGGTAAGTTCTATGACACGTTTTTTTGTTTCAGGATTGACATCATAGGCATCTCGGAGTGCGCGGGATACCGTTGAAACAGAGATGCCCAACATTTTTGCAATATCTTTTATACCAAAACTCTTTTTCATCACCATGAAAGGACTAACTTATAACCCCTAAAAATACACAGAATGTACAGTAAAGTTAACTATGTATTGAAATTTTTGTGTAAAATCTACGGTATCGTCTATTCAATAATGGTGTTGGGAGATTTAAGCAAGCCAACTATGTGATAAACGATAGATTCTAGAAAAAAAGTAAAAAAATCTAAACGTTTATTCGGTGTAGCTGTTCTATTATCAAACAACATATTAAAAATCATAATAATAGAAAGGAGAAAAACTATGAGCAAATTGACTTGGAAAGGCCGTTGGAATGAATTGAAAGGAAAAGTAAAGCAACAATATGCAGATCTGACAGATGATGATTTGTTGTATGCGGAAGGTAAAGAAGAGGAGCTGTTGGGTAAATTGCAGCAAAAAACTGGAAAAACCAAAGATGAGGTTGAAAACTGGTTGAACGGCTTGTAGTCTTTAAGCTTTTATAGAGACTTCAAAAGAGTTCTGTCTTAGGATAGAGCTCTTTTGTTTTTTGAATGCAGCCTGTTGTGGTGGTGATCTTTTAGTAAATGGCTGGTGCAAGGTCTAGTACTAGTTGCGGAGGGAAAAGTAGAAAAATACTTTCAAGGAGGAGAATGTTAAAATAAAAATAAATATGTTTCGCCCTTAAGAATAAAGTCGCTACTTTGGTAGGGATCTAAAATGAAATAAACATGAAAGGGTGGTTATATAGTTTCCTGTTAGGGTTTTTATTGAGTGGTTCGTGTGTCTGGGCTCAGACGGATAAAGAAGAAAGTGGTAAGGCTACTGATTCTATTCAGAAGGAAATCATCTCGCAAGGTGAAAATACCCTTCAGGAGATGCGTAAACAACAGATTGAAGATTCAGTACGTAGAAGTTATCTGGAAAGTCAGTTGTTATCTTCTAGACGAACAGATGTTTATGAACAGCGGAAATTAGTAGAAGAACTTACTTTTCTTAAAAGCAGAGATTCTTTGCTGATGGCAAAGCGACGGCTGAAGGTTGATTCGTTACGAGCGGTTAATAAGGGGGCTCCTGTAGTACCTTTCAACGATACACTTTTTACAGTATTTAATGCTATTGGGAGTTACTCTGCTAAAGAGCGTGCTAAAGGTACATCAGAAAGAATTCAACAGTTAGAGAGCAATTATGAGTTCAAGACAGACTCATTAATTGTTCAGCAAACTGAAGATAACTGGATTTTGTTATGGAGGGATCAGATTATACTGAGTGTAAATGAACATGATGCATTGTGGGCTAATAAAAGTGCCGGAGCGCTAACGGAATCTTATCGTCAGATTATTGCACAGGCTATTGATCAATACCGGGAAGAACATAGTTTGACCAGATTATTGACCTCTACAGGCATTGCTATTGTGGTTGTGCTTAGTGTAGGATTGATCATTTTTGGTTTGAGTAAATCTGTCAATTTGTTGAATTCCAGATTGCTAAAATCTAAGCGGAAGCGCTTCAAAGGCATAAGTTTTAAAGGCTACCAGTTGATATCCCCTGCGCAAGAACTCAAATATATTTGGTTTGTTACCGGCCTATTGCGTTGGCTGTTAATCCTAACAGTCATTTATCTCGCACTGCCAATTTTGTTTAACTTGTTCCCTTCAACTAAAGGTTATGCTCCGATTCTCATTGGCTATTTTATGTCGCCACTTAAGAAAGTGGGATTAGCAGTAATTGACTATTTTCCCGATCTGGTTACGGTAATTGTTGTTTATTTTATATTTCACTATGCATTAAGAGTGCTTAAATATTTTGCCGAAGAGCTTGCTAAAGGTTCATTGGTGATTAACGGTTTTTATTCGGATTGGGCTCTACCTACCTATCATATTTTACGTGTGCTTCTTATGGCCTTTTTTCTGGTTGTTATTTTTCCATATTTACCTGGGGCACAGTCTGATATTTTTAAGGGCGTCTCCGTATTTATAGGGGTATTGTTTACCTTTAGTTCGGCTGGAGCCTTAGGTAATATTGTAGCGGGATTGATGTTGACCTATATGCGATCGTTTGTTGTTGGGGACCGTGTTAAATTTGGAGACGTAACGGGGGATATCGTAGAAAAATCACTTTTAGTGACCCGTATCCGTACGCCAAATAATGAAGTGGTATCGATTCCTAATTCGCAGATAATGGGTAACCATACGATAAACTACAGTGCTGAAGCCGACCAACAGGGGTTGATTATCAATACAAAGGTGGCGATGGCCTATGAAGTGCCTTGGCAGACGTTTCATGAGCTTGCTAAAGCGGCCGTAGCACGTACCGAACTTTTGGAGACAACACCAGAACCGTTTATATTTCAGAGTAGCCTAGACGATTACTATGTCACTTATCAAATCAATGCTTATACCCGTCATCCCCATCGACAGGCTTTTATTTATTCAGAGTTACATAAGCACGTGATGGATGTTTTTCATGAGGCGGGTATAGAAATGGTATCTCCTAAATATCATGCCGTACGGGATGGAGCTGTAAAGGATATGCCTGAAAAGTATCGAGGAGTACCCTTAAGATCATTCCATGTAGACATTAAGGCAACACAGGAAGGAGAGTAGTCCAATAGGGAAATATTGGGATGTACAGAGAGGGATTTTTGAGGATTTTTTCGTATATTTATAGGTATGTAATTCATATGTTTACAACGCTATAAGAGTGGCGAGATTGTCTTTAAAAGCCCTTATATTTCATGCATTTTAAACTCTTCTATCAATTTACAAAGATTGGTCTATTCACTATTGGAGGTGGCTATGCAGTTATCCCATTAATAGAAAAAGAAATCGTTAGTCAGGGATGGCTTGATCGAACAGAATTTTACGAATTACTCGCTATCACAGAATCTCTTCCCGGTGTTTTTGCAACCAATATTGCTGCTTTGGTCGGTTATAAAATTTGTGGTGTACGGGGTGGCCTTTTAGCCGCATTAGGAACCATATTAGCACCATTTTTTATTATTATTCTGCTAGCTGTGTTTTTTGGTAAAATACAGGATAACCCCTATGTTGTCAAAATTTTTAAGGCTCTACGGCCGGTGGTTGTCGGACTTATTGCAGCTCCCTGTTATACAGCTTTTAAAGCTAGTAAGATGACTTTTAAAACTTTGCTAATTCCAATAATAGCTTTGGTACTTATGTTTTTCTTTCACCTTTCGCCTATTTGGATTATAGTTCTGGGATGCTTCGGTGGAATTGGCTATCACAAGTTTAAAACCGCTCGGAAAAACTTGTCAAAGGATTAGTTAAATGATATTTTATAAGCTCTTTTGGGTATTTACAAAGATAGGCTTTTTTGGATTCGGTGGAGGTTATGCCATGCTATCCCTGATTCAGGAAGAAGTTGTCGATCGAAATAGTTGGATGACTAAGCAGGAATTTACCGACCTCGTCGCGGTTTCGCAGCTTACTCCAGGACCTATTGGTATTAATACAGCAACCTATGCTGGGTACAGTGCTTTGATACATGCGGGATATACCCATCCGATAGCTATGTTGGGAGCTGCGATGACGACCATTGCTTTATGTTTACCTTCTTTTGCCATGATATCAGTGATATCTTATTTCTTCTTGAAATTTAGATCTAATAGGTATTTTTCGTCAGCGATGGATGGTGTCCGACCTATCAGTATTGCTTTAATTGCTTTAGCCGCTCTCTCGCTCACCAATAGAGATAATTTTATTGATTATATGAGTCCTATTCTATTTATTACAGCTATAGTGTGTTCGGTCAGGTTTAAAGTTCATCCCATTCTTATACTGTTAGGGGCAGCACTTGTTGGACTTGTTATATATTGATTGGAGTATATTTGTGTTATTTTGGATTATAAATGGCGCGATTTATGTTTTGACTTTCTATATTTAGCTAATTTAGTTTACTCAAAGAAATAGATATATGAGATTTGATACCCAACCTACTCTTGAGAACGATCAAGTCATTCTATTACCGCTACAGGAAGGAGATTTTGAAGATTTGTATAACGTAGCCTCTGATCCAGAAATATGGAGTCAGCATCCTAGCAAAGATCGTTGGAAAAGAGATGTCTTTCAAGTTTTTTTCGAAGGAGCAATGCAGAGTAAAGGAGCTTTTAAGATTATTGATAAAAAAACGGGCGAGGTGGTAGGAAGTACAAGGGTATATGACTTTGACGAATCTAATAATAGTATCTTTGTTGGTTATACCTTTTACGGGGTGTCCTATTGGGGTACAGGTATTAATAAAGGCGTAAAAAAGCTGATGTTGGATTACTTTTTTCAATTTGTTTCTAAAGTTATTCTGCACGTCGGTTCGGGAAACCTAAGGTCACAAATTGCTGTGGTACGTCTTGGTGCGGAAAAAGTTGATGAAGTAGAAGTCGGATATTATGGTGATGTTCCGAAGATTAACTACGTTTATGAAATCACTAAAAGTAGCTGGAGTAAAAATACGATATAATAGAGCCAATGGAAAAAAAAGAACTTTATTCTTTTCTTAAAGAAATACAGACTAAAGTAGCTCAGAATGATAATCAACTGGATTTAGTAATGGTTTATGATAAGGTTGATGAGGTGATTAAGAACCATGATTTTTATCACCAGACGCCTTACTTTTTATCAGAATGGCTCATTCTAAAAGAGCAGATTTTAAGATCTGACTCCGAGTCCTTGGGATATTTCGAGCGATTTTTAGAGAATATAATGTATGAAAGTGCTACAGGGGTATATGCAGCATACTTGGATAATAATCTCTAGAGAAGCTGTTCCAGATAGCGGATTGGATGATGATGCTAATTTCTTTGGCTATTCGTTTGTAATAAACCTTCGAAAGGAGAATACTCCTGTAAGGCAGGTCGCTAATAGCGCATGTATTACAAACTCAACCTTTCCTACAGGAAGGATATAGCTGGATATGAAAAGCATAACAAGGAAATAAATTGCGAAATAGGTAAATAGCAGTATTACAAAAGGCTTGATTTGTTGCATAATTTTAAATATTAGCTGTGCATTGAAAATTAATTTCGGGTATCTGAACTATTATTGACTTCTTAACGCGATGCACTAAAACACGTTGTTAAGGAGTCCTTTACTTATAAGAACGCTTTTTTCTTAGAATTGTTTATTTTATGAGCCATATGCTTGTTTTTTAGGATGTCAACTTTGTATTCCCAAACAACTCTTGGATGAAGTTAGGGAATAGAAAACCAATTTTGAAGGGCTTTACAAAAGCATAATAATTTGGTAATCCGTATGATGTTTTCGGCTATAGTTATTTTTAAACGGTAAAAACGGTTTTGTGATTGTCTCCTAATTTTTTACTTTTGCCTCATCGATCATTAAAGTTGAAAAGATTAAAAATAAAAGTCATGTAATACTTTGTCAATATTCAGAAAGAGAGTTAGTTGTTTGGAAGAGATTTCGACAGCTGCTATTCTTATGGTTTGATAGATGTATGTTATACTTTGAATTTTATAAAATGGAATCAACAAAATATGGTCGTACCTACCATTTCCCTTTTTCACCGGGGACAAGCAGTGACGATCGTTTTAATCATAATTATTGGGAAGATATACAGTGCTTTTCGGAGTTATTGTATACTGAAAAACTGGATGGAGAAAATAATTGTCTCTCCAAACGAGGAGTGTTTGCAAGATCCCATGCGGCTCCAACAATTTCACCTTGGACAGCACAACTACGCGAGCACTGGGCTAGTCTTAAAAACGACTTAGGGGATTTGGAGTTTTTTGGTGAGAATCTATATGCTGTACACTCGATTGAATATACTAAGCTAGAGCATTATTATTATGTGTTTGCCGCACGTATTAAAGATATGTGGCTCTCCTGGGAGGAGGTATGCTTCTATGCCGCGTTGTTCGACTTGCCTATGGTCCCTGTATTGAAAAAGACGAGCGTAAAGGAGTTAAGTACGTATCAGCTTTGGTCAGATGTGGAGAAATTGGCCGCTCAGGTTTCGACGTTTGGGTCTATCGACCCAAAGACAGGAGAAGTATGTACTTCTGAGGGGTTGGTATGTAGAAATGTGAATGCTTATTCTGTGGCTGAGTTTCCGCATCATGTTTTTAAATATGTGAGAAAGGGGCACGTGCAGACGGATGAACATTGGACGAGATCATGGAGAAGAACGCCGCTGATTTGGGAAAGGGGGGATCTGTAATGACTTGGAAATTGACAGAAAGTAAGGAGTGGGAGATTTTAGAAAAGAAATTCTCTTGGGTTGATGATATGCAGTATGTACCTCAGGATCCTTTGCATCATGCTGAAGGAAATGTGGCTGTGCATACGCAGATGGTCATAGATAGTCTGTTGAAAAACGCTGATTTTCAGTGTTTAAATGAGCAACAAAAAGAAGTGCTTTGGACATCAGCGTTAATGCATGATATTGAGAAGCGGTCTACGACATTAATTGATGCGGCGGGGCGGGTGAGTTCGCCTAGTCATGCGCGCAAAGGCGCTCAGACTACACGTAAAATTTTGTTTAGAGATATTGATACGCCATTTAATATCCGGGAGAAAATTGTGTCACTAGTACGTTATCACGGACTTCCTTTATGGTTGATGGATAAACCAGACCCTATGAAAAGTGCTTTGGAAGCCTCTCTGCAATTGGATTTGAGCCACTTGAAAATCTTAGCCAAAGCTGATGCTAAAGGCCGAACCTGTCAGGATATGGATGCATTAATGTATGCGTTGGAGATGTTTGAACTGTATACTAAAGAAATCGGTTGTTGGCAATCTGCACCTAGTTTTGAGACTCCTAATGCGCGTTTTACCTACTTTAATGCCTTAGATAGTTATGTGGATTATGTCCCCTTTGATCGTTTTAAATCGGAGGTCATCGTATTGTCAGGGCTACCTGGAATGGGGAAGGATTATTACATTTCGAAGTTGGATAAGGATCTGCCTGTTATCAGTCTGGATGATATACGTAGACAATATCGCATTGACCCAACGGATAAGAAACGGAACGGTTGGGTAGTACAGGAAGCAAAGGAAATGGCAAAAAAATATCTTCGAGCAGGTCAGGGATTTGTATGGAATGCAACCAATATCACCGCATTGATGAGAAAGCAACTTATTGATTTGTTTGTCGATTATCAGGCTTATGTGAAGTTGGTTTATATTGAGAAGCCTTATCACATTTGGAGGATGCAGAATAAGAATCGAGCCTATCCTTTGCCCGATATGGTATTGGATAAGATGTTACATAATCTGGATGTACCCCAACTGACGGAAGCCCATGAGGTTCATTATGAAGTCTATTAAATGGTATAGAATTATTTTAATAAGAGATTACTCATCCATATATTTTTCACCAAGATTGAATGGGAATTTGCGATAGGAACCAAAGATAGATCTGGTTCCTATCGTATAATAAGAAGTACTTTTGGATTACATGGATACTTTTGTTGCCGAAGACTCGGAGGGTCGAATGTTAGAGACTTATATTATCAAATCTAACCAAATTGATCTAGGCAATCACATCGCCAATTGCAGCTATATGGTAAATCCGAAATATCATGGATAAGGATTTGACTATGTAATACACCATAAGGTAGGTTCACTGTTGTTAGTAGTAGTAGGGGGGCTACCTCAGTCGTAAATGCTGCTGTTACTTTACCTTTGGCTGCTATTAAGAACTCCATAGCATTGGGGTTCTATGAGCATGACGAAGGAGACCTAGGACGACGAGGTGCTTGGTGTAGTGCCTGTGAGGACCGTTGGCAGACAGCTGAAAGTGAAGAGGAGCAAGAGCAGTGGTTTGTCGACTGTGATTTTAAAATTGTTTGTGCTAATTGTTGGGATAACTCTAAAAAACAAAACATAGGTTAAGTATCCCGTCGAGGTAATGGCAATACTGATCGAAATCCTGATTTTTTTGTTGGAATAGGAACGATTAAGAGGTTATTGACCGTATGTTGTTTTAGTATATAGTTTTTTGAACGCATTGTAAACCGCTTGATGGATTACAGTCGCGTGTGTCTCTTCAGGCATATAATCAAATACGATATTCGTGTCCTTGTTGTTTCTAAGTATGTTATATAAGCTTTCGGCTTCCAAATACATTTTGGTGTCTTCTTCTCTGTTTGGAACGCCTAAATAAATGTTAACTTTCTTTTTTAAGTTCTGTTTTAAAAGCTGTTCTGCATTTTTTAACAGTATCCGCTCTCCCCACCAAAGACTAGGACTAATAATAATATAATCGTCAAATAAGTCTGACCGGTTCAAAAGGATTTCAGTAGTCAGAAGTCCAGCCAAAGATTCTCCAATAATAGTGTTTCGGGATCCAGTCTTATAGGATCGGTTTATATAGGGTTGTAACTCTTCTTGGATAAAGTCTATAAATTTGCCAGAACCACCATAGTGGGGGAAACTTGATTTTTGAAATCCCTCTTTCTCTATAAAGTCGGTGTTCTCCACAGCAAAAGTAAAATCTCTACGCCTTGTATTACCTTCTATGCCAATTACTATTGAACGCGGAAAACGGGCGATCCAAGGTTGGGTGTTGAAATGTACGGTCCCAGCTACATGCAGCCAATCTTCCTCTTTTCCCCCATCCAATACATAAATGACCGGATATTTTACAGTGTTCTGGGCGTTATATTCTTCAGGAAGGTATATGTTCAGCGTCCTTTTTTCATTTAGTATTTTTGAGTGTATGTAGTCCGATTTTCCTATCGTTAGTGGGGTACTCTTGAATTGGGCAAAAGTTAGGCCAATAAAGAAAATGTTTATTAGAAAGGATAGTGTCTTTTTGCTTGTCATGATTTCGGCAGGAATTACCAATTAGCCTTGGACTTAACCGATCAAATATAGCATAAAAAACAGTAGAGTATGTAGAGTTTTTATATTATGTTTTCCATTATGGTTTCCCGTATTGTTAAGAGCTTGGATTCCATTAAATTTGATTTCAAAAGCTTTATATGCGGATCACAGCCCAACAACATCTGATCGAAGATATACTTGATGCTATAGCAACAAGTAGCTATGGGATCGGAATTGCAATGAAATGCAATGTCAGCTCCAAGCTGGATGGCGATAATTCATACGTCGAATTTATTCCTAAGGATGGTTGCACTATAGAAATAAAGGACTGGTTTTGGTTCGGCTATCATATACGATAATCTACAGAGTAATTATTTCCCATTTTCTATGAGATCTTTTATCGTTATCGTCTGCTGTATATTTGCACCTTTTTCATCTTTCAAAGAATACCGCTTCTGCTTTAGAATGTAGTTTAAAAGAGCGTTTGTATTAGGTCAGGACTAATGTTAAGGAGAGTCTCCGCCAGTTCCGCTAGGTTATCTTTCGTCATGTTTCGCAAAAAGAAGAAATAAGTGAGCTCATTGACTAGTCCTGTACCCAGGACAGCAAGAAAGAGGTTTAGATAGTAATTCATTTGTTTTTTTCAATTGACGTTTCTAATAATCTCTCCCCCCATGTATTCAGTTTCCAAAGTACTTTAACCAATTCTTCGCCGAGGGCTGTGAGCGAATATTCCACACGTGGTGGGAGTTCGTTAAAGCTTTTTTTACGGAGAATGCCATCTTTCTCCAATTCCTTTAGTTGTTGGTTCAGCACCCTTCTGTCTACTTTTGCAATCCCCCTCAACATCTCGCTGGGGCGTTTTTCTCCCGCATTGATACGCCAGACAATGGGAACTTTCCATTTACCGCTGATGGCATTGACGGCAGATTCTAACGGGCATATTTTTTCTTCTATTGCTCTTTCCTTTGTTTTCATCAGTTGTGTTATTTTTTTATTGGATGTTGAGAACTCCCCCCGATGTTATCGTGGTCGTTTCCATAAAATTGACTTTTTTATCCCATAGTGGCAATAATGTGCGGTATTGTGGATTCCAATTTACTTTTAAAACTTTGTAAAAATAATAAAGAAAAAATGAAAAAATTAGCCGAACAGATTAATACACTGAACGAAAGTTTAGCAGAGCAACGTCCTGTTGAGATTTCGGAGGCGCTTGATAGATCTATTGCCGATTTGCGGGCTCAAAAATATAAAGCGAATTACATACAAAGGGTTGATATATATAGTTTTATTGAGAAGTTATGAGAGAAAGCAAACGAAAGGGAGCAAGAAGTACCAAAGATATTCCGGTGGAAATACAGAAACAGCTTGATCGTGGTGAGATTGAAACGGCCAACCTGGTGGAATGGTTGGCCGTAGATCAAAGGCTCTTATTAGAGAATTTGTTAATTGAGAATAATCGCACTGCATATCTAGCGTCTATTTTATCGAAAATCAATGATTTAGAGAAGAAGACGGTCAATACAATTAATGAAGTAATAGGAATAACGATTTTCAAACAAGTCGTAGCTCATAATGATTATGAGTTTCTTAAGGTATTAACCAACCATAAGGCCGATTTGATACGTTGTTGGGCAACTTATACGATCGGTCAGGATGAAAGACTTTCTATAGCGGAGTCGTTGAGTAGAATACAACCTTTTGCGGCAGATCTTCATTTTGGCGTACGAGAGATTTGTTGGATGGCATTAAGAAATAAAATAACTCAAAATCTGGCTGAAAGTATTGATATACTTTCAGAATGGGCTACGAGTGATGATAATAATATAAGGCGGTTTGCTACAGAGTCTATTAGACCTCGAGGAGTATGGTGTAGGCATATTAACGAGCTGAAAGAAAAACCGCAGTTGGCACTGCCGATATTAGAACGATTGAAATCCGATAGCGCAAGGTATGTACAAGATAGTGTTGGAAATTGGTTGAACGATGCCAGTAAAAGTCAACCGCTGTTCGTTGAGGAATTATGCAAACGTTGGGCGAACGAAAGTACGACTAAGGAGACAGCATATATAATCAAGAAAGCACTAAGAACGATTAATAAATAATCTAGCCCCCTATATGTATTCTAGCTCACCCGGAGACGATCCAGAATTTTATTTAGAAGCTTTTTTAATCAGTTTGAAAGCCCAGTCATAATGGCTTGACGTAGCCGAAATAAGATAAGAACCCAAAGACGTACTACCCGTCCATTTGTATTTTTTCTTTTCAAAAAGTTCGGAGTTTGTATGGTTGTCAATCAGTTCTTGAATCTTTCCGTAAGAGGTCATTAGGTTTTGTCTTACTTCTTGGAGATTCAAGGACTGACAATCCTCCCAGATCTTTTTGTTGAGTGCAGGTGTATCTTTCCAAGAATAACCAATAGCTGGCATTACAGGTTTTTCTCCTTTGCTGCCAGTTTTGTACCATTCGAGCATCAATAGGTGCCAATGATGTAGGTGCCCCAATACATCGCGTACATTCCTATTCATCGTTCCCAGAGGAAATTCAGCTTTAGGGTCGGGAAGATTATCAATCAGGGACAATAGTTTGTTAAAACTACTTTGACTCAGCGTGATCAGAGATTCTTTATTTGTGGGTCTTGCCATGGTGTAACTTGTATTTTTTCAAATGCCTGAGAAAAATCCTGAATGAGATCATGTAAATGTTCTATTCCAACGGAAACACGTAATAGCCCTCTATTTATACCTGCATCTTTTTTCTGCTGTAAAGAATGGTGTCCTCCCCACATACTGGCCGGATGAACAATTAAAGATTCTACGCCTCCTAAGCTGGCAGCATTGGTAAATATTTTTAGATTTTTTAGTGTTATCTGTGCATTTTCATATTGCTGATCTTCTGTTGCCCCCGCTACTTCTACACATAACATACCGGTAAATCCCTTCATTTGTTTTTTTGCTAACTCATGTTGCGGATGGGTAGATAGTCCCACATAAGAGACAGATTTAATATGTTTACTCTTCTGTAACCAATCAGCCAGTCGTTGGGCATTACTGTTGATCTGTCTTACGCGCATGGATAGGGTCTTCAGGCCGCGAAGCAATAACCATGAATCAAAAGGACTTAGTGTTGCACCCAGTACCAAAGACCTTTTCCAGACTTTTTGAATAAAATCTTTTGATCCACATACAGCACCCGCAGTTAGATCAGAGTGACCGCCTAGGTATTTTGTCGCGCTATGTACAATTACATCTATTCCAAATTCCGCTGGAGTTTGATTTATAGGAGAAGCAAAGGTATTATCGACCATAGTTACTATGTCGTTTTGTTTTCCTACTTCCCCAATAAAAGCTAAATCTGTGATATCTAGGTTGGGGTTGGAGGGAGTTTCTATATAGATAAGCTTCGTATTTGGTCTTAGTGCCTGTAGAAAAGCATCATTATTAGTTTGATCCACATAACTGACCTGTATATTAAAGTCTGTCAAAAACTCTTTAAAAAAAAGGGCTGTTCCGGAATAATGAGACCGTTGAGCGATTATATGGTCGCCTGCCTTAACCAATGCTAGCACAGCTGTACTTATGGCTGCCATGCCCGTAGCTAGTACTAATGCATCCTCCGTTTGTTCTAAAGAAGCTAAGATGGAAGCAACCTGACTACTCGTAGGGTTGCCATGCCGGTGGTAAAACTCAGGATGCTTAGTTTCGCTTGCAGCAATAACGTATTTATCGAGATTGTCGCTAGCTAAGTAGGTCGAACTTTGGAATATAGGAGCTACCACGGCATTTGTCCTATTATATTCCTTTCCAATATGTATACTGTTTGTTTCTAGTTCTGGCATGTCTTTAATTACTTATCTTTATTGACCAGTTGCTGGGGATAAATCCTTTACTTTTTTTGGATATAGTTTTGTGACAATGTATACCGTCAATACAGCTAATGGAAAGGAAATCAAAGCAGGATTTTCCAATTGATGCATCGCATTTCCTGCTCCTAATCCATATTTATCCCACATTGTTGGTGATGTCAATATAATTGCCAATGAAGATATAATCCCTGTCACTATTGATGCCGCTATTCCTGTAGAAGACGTCTTTTTCCAGAATAACAGGAAAAGGATTGCGGGCAGATTGGCAGAAGCAGCGATAGCAAAAGCCCATCCGACTAGGAAAGATACGTTTATTCCTTGGAAAGCCATTCCTAATAATATTGCGAAAACACCGACTACTACTGCTGCAATTTTACCCACCTTAACTTTTTTATCGTCGTCTAGATCTTTCTTGAGGTATACGTCAATAAAATCATGGGCTATTGCTCCTGAAGACGCAACTATAAGTCCTGCTACGGTACCTAAAACGGTGGCAAATGCGACTGCAGATATGATAGAGAATAGCGCTGCGCCAAATGCTCTTGCCAGTAGGGGAGCCGCCATATTGCTGGATTCGACATCCATAACACCGTTTACACCAGCGCCTAGGCCGATAAATAGTGTTAGAATATAGAAACCGCCGATAGCCGCTATAGCCAATATTGTCGACTTTCTAGCGTCACGTGGTGTTTTAACAGTGTAATACCGGATAAGGATGTGCGGTAATGCCGCAGTTCCTAAAAATAATGCAAGCATCAGTGATACAAAATCCATTTTACTCCACAGATTTGCATCGCTTCCTATTTTATATTTTAACCCGGGTAACATAAATTTGGAGCCAGAAGTCACCTCTGGATAGTAAACAGATACCTGGTCATTACCATCAGTAAGTTTTACCTGCAAAAACCGTACTACTTCACTATCCTTTATCGTAGAAAGAAATTCGAAAGGACCCAACGGTCCCGTTTGGGATAATTCCTGTCCATTGACAATAATTTTACTTAAATGTCCCACTTGATAAAACTTTCTGTTTTCTTTCACCTCACCATTATATAGTGAAGTT
Source organism: Sphingobacterium faecale (assembly GCF_016746095.1). Taxonomy (GTDB): domain Bacteria; phylum Bacteroidota; class Bacteroidia; order Sphingobacteriales; family Sphingobacteriaceae; genus Sphingobacterium; species Sphingobacterium faecale. The sequence continues at coordinate 469,272 of NZ_JAERTY010000001.1, forward strand.
CCATCATTTTTTAGAGTGATGGTCAGCGTCTCTTTTAATAAGCTTTTGCCATCCTGTTTTTGCCAATCAAACCATCTTTCAATTCCATTTTGTTCCAGTTTAACAAACGTTTTATCCCCGCTCCGCTGTTGGGTAATGACGTTCCATCCTTGTACAGAAACAAGCTTGTCATCTTTGGTTTCAGGAGTTAGTTCTATAAACGTATGGTAATTGTTTTCCTTAAAATCAGGGGGAGTAGATAAGCCATTACGTAGAATATATACGGTCAGCGCCAATGATAGTACAATCAGTAATCCTCCTTTTAGAAATTGTACATAAGTCGTTGAAGCCATTCCTGCACTAGCTACAATTGCTATTACAATGGCACCGACCAGAATCACACCTGCCCAATGTGGAAGTCCTAATAACGGCATTACTAGGTCTCCTGCACCTACCATTTGTGGTATTAGGTAGAAGATTGAAATAATCAGGGTGCTTATTGAGGCAGTCAGTGTGATTGCCCTAGAATTGAATTTAGCATTTAAAGCATCAGTAAAAGTATACTTACCTAAGCGTTTGAAAGGCTCAGCTATAAGGAACAGGGCGACGATCCATCCTGCCAAAAAACCGATAGCATATAAAAAACCATCAAAACCAGCAATTGCAATCATTCCACAAATACCGAGAAACGAAGCCGCGGACAGGTAATCACCAGCGAATGCAATACCATTTACGGCCCAGTGAATCTGACCACCTGCGGCATAATAAGATGATGATGAACTTTTTTTTCTTCCGAAGTAAAAGGAAAGTCCTAACACTAAGCCTACGAAAATGAAAAAGAAAGCTAAAGCAGTGAAAGAAATATCGTATATCATTTGCTGCCTCCTTCCATTTGATTGTCTGCTTCCTCCGCCTGGTCTTCATATCGTGTGCAGTAATAGTTGTAGATTACACCTAAGATGACAGCAAAAATAATCAGTCCGATACCATATGTTAAAGCTAAATTGAGTCCGAAAAATACAGTTGTAGCTAGTAATTCGTATTTAAATACACCTAAGATTACAAAACCTGCATAACAGACTAAGTAAATAAAAAATAGGCTCACACCTAGTTTTGATTTTTGTTGAGTTAAGGCTTCTTTTTCCTCGGCAGTGTTATTGACATGCATAAGTTGAAGGGTTATTAAATTTATACTTGGTTTAAGTTTTCATAAAGTCGAAACCGACTTCTTACAATTTTACAAAAAAAACCTGATAACCAAGGTATACAAAACCATTTTCAAATAATTCTTTTTTAAACATGTTCGTGGTAACGTAAACCCCTTGCTATGGATCTAACTATAGTATGCTACTGTTCTTTAGAGATAATAGGATTATACCCTTTTCTTTCCATGTGGAACGACAGACTATAAAAAAACAAGTAGAAAAGAAATTGCTTTTGTTTTGGCATAGTGCTGATTATTTCTATTTTTGAAAAATCTTTTGAATAACTTAATGAAGAGAACCGTTCTGCTGTTTATCACATTATTTAATGTCGAGTTCCTTATGGCTCAGGCCTTGGTCCCGTCAGACAGCCTTCCAGAAAGCCATCCGATGGTGGAGATTGATAGCATTAAGCCCGTTGGTCAGTCTTTTATGCAAAAAGAGTTGGCAAAACGATCCGTAGCGCCGATCTTGTTATTTTCAGCTGCCGCAACCACATGGGGGACTCGAGAGCATATCCGGGATATCCGTAACCGTTATCTTCCTACTTTCAAAGCTAGATATGATGATTATCTCCAGTACGGTCCTGCAGCGGCAGTATATGCTTTAAAATTCGCTGGAATAAAAGGAAGAAATAATACAGGTAGAGCCACGCTTTCATACGCCACTAGTTTGGTCATCATGGGGGTGTTGGTCAACTCTATTAAGTATACAACTAGAGTGCAAAGACCGGAAGGCACGAAGAAGAACTCTTTTCCCTCCGGACACACTGCTATGGCATTTACCAATGCGGGTTTTCTTGATAAAGAGTACGGTCTGGTAAATCCGGCATATCGTATAGCGGGGTATGGTTCGGCTGCGCTTACAGGCCTTGGTAGAAATCTGAATAATCGACATTGGTTGCCCGATGTACTAGCAGGTGCTGGTGTAGGGATTCTTTCGAATGAATTGGGCTACTTTTTTATTGATAAATTTTACAAAAATAAAGGCGATAATCTAGGGCTCTTGTCAAGGGTCGAAGGGAATGATAACCCGTCTTTTCTTTCGCTTAAAGTAGGGACAGCTTTAGCAACTACCAATTTTTTCGAGCGTTCGGGGCTAGATGACCGTAAGCAAAAAGGATTTGAAGCAGGTTTTGAGGGTGCCTATTTCTTTTCAAAAAAATGGGGAATTGGTGGAGATATCGGTTTTGCGAGTTTTCCTGTCACACCGCTTAGAGATGACTGGTTAAATTTTGATGAGGAGCCCCACGAATATAGTATTGAGACCCAGTCTATGGGATTTCTTTCCATTGGTTTAGGTCCGTATTACTCCTATGAATTGTCTGATAGATTTTTGATTACCTTAAAAGCTACTGGTGGCTATACAGCGACATCGAGTGGTAAGGTTTTTATAAAATATAAAGACGATGGTGATAATGGGCAAATGATAGATGTCCAGGAAGAAGTAGCGCGTTATAAGCCTAAGCCGGCTTTTCGTTGGAATACTGGAGCTGCTTTTACCTACAAACTGAATAGGGAACTTGGGATTACAGCTTACTCCAATTACAATCAGATTAAATCAAAGATTCGCTATAATTTTGCTGATGGTGTCGAAGTTGACGAACATTTTAATGATGGGCTTAATAGCTTTACTGTCCAAGAAAAAATAAATTATTTTACGCTTGGTCTGCGGTTAACAGCATTTTTCTAAGAAAGGCAAAAAAATAGAGACTTTAGCCATGTTCCTATTTGGGAAATCGCATGGTCCAAAGAGCGTGTATGATAATCGTAGGCAGCTCGAGCAGAGGGCATAAGGGCTATAATTTTTGGATGCTCCCGATAGGGGTACATTCAAGCCTAGAATTTCTCCTGTCGATTTTTGTGATAGGCCCCCATGCAAAGTCAAACTTGCGAAGTGCAAATTTCATTACAATGGTAGAGGGATAATTAAAGGAAAGAAAATCTTTTTTTGATATTGTAAATATTTGCAATATTTTAGCGCAAAATTACATCATATAAACAAATAACAATTATGAAAAAAGTTTTACTTTCTTTGGGTGCCGCATTTCTGTTGGCATCAGGCGTACAGGCACAAATAAGTTACGGTGTGAAAGCCGGAGTTAATTTGCCCAAACAAGTTGTTAAAATCACAGGCGAAGGCGCAGATGTATCTTCATCATCTAAAGCTTCAACAAGTTTTTATGTTTCCGGCTATGCAAATATCTTTGCAGCGGAGAATTTCGCAATTCAACCAGGACTTTCTTTCCAGGGTAAAGGTGGGAAAATGGAGTTTGAGGGCGAGAAGGCAACATCTAATGTCCTGTCTTTGGATATTCCTGTTAATGCAGTATATTACATTCCTACCGGTAATACGGGTTCTGTTTTTTTAGGTGCAGGTCCTTATCTTGGTTTCCATTTGACTGGTAAAGAAAAGATGGGAGGCGAATCCAATGATATTTCAATAGGTTCAGGCAAAGACGATGATCTGAAATTATTGGATTACGGTTTGAATTTTCAGTTAGGTTATAAATTGGCTAATGGTTTTTTAATTAATGGAGGTTATGGTTTAGGCTTAGCCAACTTGATCAATGATGTTGATGTACCTAGTTTCAGCGTCAAAGGACACAATAGAATTCTTTCCTTTGGTGTAGGATTCGAGTTTTAGGACGGATTACAGGAATAGAAGCCCGAATCCGGAAAGGTAAGCCCTATTTACTGCGGAGCTATAAGCCTTCCTGGCAACCTGAAAAAATTAAGATAGCCATCCAGAACGACTGGGTGGCTATTACTTTTTATGATATTTCATTATTGAGGTGGGAATACGTCTTGTAAAATAATCGATTTAGATTATTGACGAAAGAAGAGGTAGAGGTGATGCGGATCAAAGAATCGGGCAGCGTATCTTTACACTCACCCAAGCGTATTAGCAGCTTTGTTTGTGTCGCGCTTGCTTGCATTGGAGAAGGTATTCCGTGGTATAGCATTTGGGGACGAGATGGTAGCACTAATTAATCACTGTATTTTTGTTTTGCGCTCCCAAGCCCCTTCTATAGACACACCTTTGCATGCCTTTTTGCCTTTCAAACACATCTATTACAGATCGAAAACAACCGTTAACTCTATGGGCATGATCGGCCCAATTCATATCGGAGGTTGGAAGTAGACTCCAAATCAAATGAGAAGTTAATCGGTTTCAACAAGACTATAAGATGCGGGGAGCTCGACGAAAGTCGGGCTTTTTGCATGTACAATTAGTATTTCCGAATATTGATAACTCCATTTTCATAGGTAAAATGTAGTTTTAGATATTTGTTGAATTGATTACGAATCTATTAATGTGAATGATTCAAAAATGCAGAGTTTTTTTTAACCTGTCAAAATTCAATCTTTTCTTGCAACTCCATATTTAACTTATTAGTTTTAGGGCGGGTATAACCAAGTTAACAATTTATCCGGTAGACCAGAGATCATGAAGACACCCCCTGATATAGACGACAAGGAACTGCTTTCACGAATGTGTGCGGGCGATCATCTCGCTTTTCAGGAGATCTATCAACGTTATCACGAACTCCTCTATATCTTCGCATATCGCAAGCTCAAGGATGAAGTAGAAGCCCGGGATGTAGTCCATGATGTGTTTGCCTGGCTGCTGGAAAAGGGTGCTTCGCTTTCGATAAATAGCACATTGTCCAGTTACCTCTACAAGTCTGTGCTGAACAAGATTTTCGATATCTTTCGTAAAAAAGATACCTTCCAGCGTTATGTCGATCGCGGCGAATATTATATTGATGTGGACAGTAAAGAGACGGATTACTTGATCCGTGAGAAAGACGTCAGGGCGCTTATCGATAACGAGATTGCTGCTATGCCTCCACGTATGCGTGAAGTTTACGAGCTGAAATACAGACAACATCTCACCCACGAAGAGATTGCCCAACAGTTGGGGATATCGCCCGAGACCGTAAAAACACATATCAAGCATGCTACCAAACACCTCAAAGATAAGCTGGGACTCGTGGTTTTTATAGTATATCTTCTCAATTGATGAAAAAATAATATATTGTTAGTCAATTGTTTGTGTTGTTTTGTTGTTTTTTTATAGTAATATTTACCCCAAAAGCTATGTTCTTACGCCTTAGTTATTGTAACCTGTGTGTACAAGAGCATCATGGAAAAAGAGAATATCAAAGATATCCTGCAGAAAGCCGGTAAAAAAGACATAACTCCCCAAGAGGAAGATAAAGTCCGTCTTTGGCTATTACAGCTGCACCAACAAGAGCCCTCGACATTGTCCGAGGAGCAGATAAAGGAGGCAGGTAGGCATATCTGGACGCGTCTGCAGCAGCCTCAACCGACTATCGATCCTGTTGTCCGACGTCTTTGGTCGAGATGGGTAGCAGCCGTAGCGATGGTCTGCTGCATAGCAGCCGGAGCACTCTATTACTTCAATATGTCCGATAACACGCCGCTTGAATCTGTTTACGGCGGAGATGTCACCCCCGGTAAAACGGGAGCCACCCTAACACTTGCAGATGGTACGCAGATCCACATCGATGATGCTCAAAGCGGTGACCTGGCCGAACAGTTCGGTGTAAAGATCAGTAAGGACGCAGACGGGCAAATTATATATGAGATCAACGATAAGGAAGCTCATGCTATTGGATACAATACACTTACCACGACGCGTGGAGAGCAGACCAAGGTGCGCTTACCCGATGGCACACTAGTATTTCTCAATGCATTGTCTTCGCTACGATACCCCACTTCTTTTGCAGATAATACAGAGCGGACTGTATCGCTAAGTGGGGAAGGGTATTTTCAGGTGACCAAGGCTTATCAGGATATAGCCGGAAAAAAGCAGGTACAGACTTTTGTGGTAGAGACCAACCAGCAGAAAGTACGCGTGCTCGGAACAAGATTTAATATCAATGCGTTTAATCCCGACTTGATCGTAACTACGCTCGAGGAAGGCGCAGTACTCGTTTCATCGACTGAAGCCACGCAGCGCTTACGCCCAGGCGAACAGGTGCATAATAACGGGCAGCAGATGATACTTGGACAAGCCAATATGGATGAAGTGCTCGGGTGGAAGGACGGCAATTTTATTTTTATGGGAGTCGGTATCCATACCGTGATGGAGCAGGTATCGCGGTGGTATGACGTAGACGTTGTGTACAATAGTCAGCAGATCGGAGGGCTCTTCTATGTCAATATATCACGCGATAAAAACCTTAGCGAAATATTGAGCGTATTGGAAAAAACAAGTGGTATTCGGTTCAAAATAGAAGGAAGGAGGGTAATCGTGGGCACGTAAACAATAAATCACATTAATACCATTACATAGGAAGGGTAACCTAATAAGCTGTCCCGGCGGTAACCGGAACAGCACAGTACGTTGCCTGACCAAAAACTAATGTTTTTTTATTAACCGCAGTATGCCTCAGACACAAGCAATGGCACGGCATACTGCATCAAGCAAGCTATGAACAAATGTACGGATTTTTACAAACAAATGCGCTGAAAGCGCTAATCCCAATCGGTATACGGTTGTTGCGGGTTCGGGTAACAGACGCCCGGTACCGTAGGGATTATAAGAAATGGATGATGAGAGCCAAATTGACCATACTTATCCTGACACTTTCTATGGTGCATCTGATGGCGTCCTCGTTGGCCCAACAGGTAACGCTATCGTTCAAAGGTGCAGCGCTCACGAGCGTTCTTTCGGAGATCAAAGCACAGTCGGGTTATGATTTTGTCATTTATACCGGGACGAAAATGCAGTCTGTCAAACCGGTATCTATACAGGTAGAGAAGATGGAGCTGACTAAAGTGCTGCATGAGATTTTTGACGGGCAACCATTGACCTACGAACTGGACAATAAAATCATTGTCATCCGGGAAAGGGCTAAAACCACCATGGCATCCTCCATCGCTAATCAAGAAAACATACTACAGCAGCCTATTCGTGGCCGCGTCACCAATGAAAAAGGAGAACCATTGATTGGTGCTTCCATTTATGTCCTCGATGCGCAGGGGAAGCGCACTACGGTACAGACCAAAACGGATGCGGAGGGAAACTTTGAAATAGTTCAATTAGGGGCTAGAGCCGGGCTTGAAGTTACATATTTAGGATATTCAACGCAAAGGATTTTTGGACGATCTGATATGGTAGAAATAAAGCTAAAGCCTTTTTCTGCTGAGGTGGATGAGGTAGAAGTCGTATCTACTGGATACCAAAAAATGCCCAAGGAAAGAGCTACGGGGAGCTTCGTGCAAATCGATAGTACGATATTGGCTTTACGGGTGACACCCAATATCTTATCAAGGTTGGATGGGGCTGCAGCAGGGCTTCAGTTCGATAATAGAACAGGTCGCTCTAAAATAAATGTTCGTGGTATCAATTCTTTAAACGAACTGAGCCAAAATCCATTGATCGTATTGGATAACTTTCCCTATGAGGGACGTATCGAAGATATTGATCCTGAAACGGTGGAATCCGTTACCATATTAAAAGATGCTGCCGCCACATCTATATGGGGAGTCAAGGCAGGCAACGGTGTTATTGTGATCAATAGGAAAAAGATTGGAAGTGATGAATCTGCTAAAATTTCGCTCAGTAGCAGGACAATTTTACAAGATCAAAGTGACTTGTTGGCCATTCCCGATATGTCTTCCGCTGATTTTATAGAGATGGAACGCATGCTGTATGACAAAGGCTTTTATAATAGTAAGCTCAATGCCGCAGATCAGAGGAGTTTGGTCTTGTCACCGGTTGTCCGCTTATTGGACGCTAATAAAAAAGGGAAGATGGATCTGGAAAGTATGGAATCTGCTTTCAGCGATTTTGCGCGGCAGGATTATAGAGAAGATCTGATGAAATACTTCTACAGAAACCCGCTCAATAATCAGTTTAATGTAAATATAGCTAAAGGTGGTAATAAATACGGTTTTGGGCTAACGGCGATGCTACAGCAGGACAGGGGAGAAAATAAATATGCTGCGCAACGTAAACTAAACGTAGGTATACAGAATACATTCATGCCCGTCAGGGGGTTGCAATTACGTTCACATGCAACTGTAGTTTACGCTAAAGTAACAGATAGGCCGCACGGGATGGGATACGGATATTCACCAGGAGGCGGTCTCTCCGGCATATATCCTTACCTGTCTCTTGTTGGAGCCGGTGGGACAGCTACCGAGGTGCCTAATGGATATAACCTCGATTATGTACGTACCGCAGGGAGCGGTTTGCTGATGGACTGGATTTATAGACCATATGAAGAGCATTTGTACAACAAGACCAGCACACTTAATTTTTACTTGAACAGTAATTTGGATCTACGTTACGAAATTGATAAGGGGATAGCATGGACTGTTATGCATGCGTTGGAGATGACGGATAGCAAAGGGCAGGTGCTAAATATGCAGGATTCCTACACTACGCGCGACCTCGTAAACCGGTATACCCAGATCGTCGGAGGCACGCCAAAATATATGTTGCCTAAAGGAGATATATTGACCAATAGCTTTTCGTCTGCATTTGCAAACAGATTTCGTACACAGATAGATATTAACAGAAAATTGTCCAAAATTGACCATCTGTCTGCAATCGTTGGTTTCGAAATCAGTGATCAGCCCATCTCGACACAGACTTATAGATCTTACGGATACAATAGCGAGATCCTGACCTCCGCAAAAGTAGATTATCTGACAAGTTATCCCATATTTGAAGGATTGTCATTCAATACGCCTATACCATTTGTGGATGCCTACAAGAGGAAGAATAGCAGAGTTATGTCGCTGTATGCGAATGCTGGTTATACCGTCTTGGATAAATACCAGCTATTCGGTTCAGTGCGTCGAGATGGTTCGAATAATTTTGGAAAGGAATCCAATGAAAAGTGGAATCCACTGTGGTCTTTTGGTTTTGCTTGGAATTTGAAGAAAGAAAGGTTCTTAGCCTATATTACTTGGCTGGATCAAGCTAAAATTAGAGGCACAATAGGGCACAGTGGCAATATTGGAGCTGGAGCACTCTCTAGACCGATATTGATTTATAGCGCTGCTCATCCTTATACCAATCTTCCGTATGCGACGATAAGTCTTCCGCCCAATCCAAAACTTAAATGGGAGGATGTCAAGATGTATAATTTAGGTCTGGATATGGGATTTTTAGGGCAGAGTCTGTCAGGATCAATCGATTTATTCTGGAAGCACTCCACAGATCTGATCAGTAATGATCCGATAGATCCTACAACAGGTCTAGCTACGGCCCAGCGTAATGTAGGCGAATTAAAAGGTAGGGGTATAGATGTCGCTTTGAGATATAAAACGAATATATCGCAGATACAGGTGTCTAGTATTTTTAATATGAGCTATGTCAAGGATAGGGTGGAGACCTATAATGGGACCTTGATGAGTGCGATGAGTTATATGGGAAGTAAAGGAGAGAGTATCCGCCCCATTACAGGACAGCGACTGTACCCGCTTTATAGCTTTCGATCTGCTGGTCTTGATCCTGATAATGGAGATCCACGCGGATATTACAAAGGTGAGATTTCAAAAGACTACGCCAAGATCACGACCGATTCGCTACAGTACCACACCTTTCATGGTACTTCGTTGCCTCCATACTATGGTAATTTTAATCTTAATATCAGTTATCGTGGCTTTACAGTTTCTTCCAATGTACAGTTTAAGTTTGGTCATTACTTCCGTAAAAATAGTATCAACTATGGATCAGCATATCGATATCAAGATATACATGAAGACTTTCAGTACCGATGGCAGAAGTCTGGAGATGAACAGTATACCAATGTGCCATCTATGCCTTATCCTGCTGTAACGGCTAGAGATAATTTTTATAATTATTCGGATGTACTGGTGCATAAAGGTGATTTGATTAGGCTCAATGATATAGGTGCATCCTATCGATTCAAGGGGAGGATAGGACAGCGGAGTATACATACTGCCATCAGTCTGAACTGCTCTAATGTTGGTCTTTTATGGCGCAGGAATAGTGTGGGGGTAGATCCTGATTATAACAATCTGCCTGCCCCGCGGTCCTATGGATTTAATGTGACATTTAACTATTGATTGCAATGAAAAATATACTTAAAACAATAATAGCTATTGGATTACTTTCTTCCTGTAGTGGCTTTCTTGATGAAAAACCGGATAGTTCGATAACCCATCCGAATACGTATGCGGATCTACAGGCCTTGCTCGATGCACTTAATTCTATAAATACATCCCGTTTTCCATCTCTTCTTGAGATTGGAACAGACAATTATTTTGTGCCGGACGACGCGTTGAATAGTGTGACAGATTTTGAGCGAGATAATTACATATGGCAAAAAGAGCCACTTTATCAAAACATAAATAGAAATGTAGAATGGTTGGGACCCAGTGTTCCTGTGATGTATGCGAATATCGTACTGGATGAAATCGAAAACATAGCTCCTAGAGGCAAGCCAGATGACAAAAGGGTCAAAAGCGAGCTCATCGCATCTGCAAGGTTTATACGAGCATTTAGTTTTTTTAATTTTGCTCAGGTTTATGCGCCTGCGTATGGTTTGGATCTTGATAATCCCGATTTAGGGATTGTTATGCGACTTACTGCTGATTTTAACGTGCCAAGTAAAAGATCTTCCGTCCGTGCTACCTATGATCAGATACACAGTGATCTTGTTCTTGCTGTTCCAGATTTACCGAGCAAGCCGCTAGTGACCACTAGGCCAGGCAAAGCCGCTGGTTTTGCGCTTCTAGCACGGACGGCTTTGGTCATGCAAGATCTAGAATCTGCTTTGCGATATGCTGATACGGCCTTGTTTTATCAATCGGAGCTTATCGATTATAACCATGTATCAACAACGGCAACAGCTCCATTTCCTCAGTTTAATGCCGAGACGGTATACTTTGCATCAAGTTCGGGAGCAGCTATTCTACATCCGCAGACAGCACGTATCGACTCCAATTTATACAATAGCTATGCCGATAATGATCTAAGAAAAAACGTCTTTTTTAAACGCAATAATGATGGTTATTATTCTTTCAAAGGAAGTTATTTAGGAGAGGTCAGTGGTTCTTTTTTTTCAGGTATTTCTACGGCAGAGATATATCTGATTAAAGCCGAATGTGAAGTCCGGCTACAACAAATGGATGAGGCAAACCATACCATCAATCAGTTTCTCAAAAATCGTGTCAACAAAGATAGTTTTCAGCCCTACGACCTGCGAGAGATGACGGATCCTATTGGTTTTGTACTGAAAGAACGTAGAAAGGAGCTGATTATGAGAGGACTTAGGTGGAGTGATCTAAAAAGACTGAACGTGAGCGAAACACATGCTATTAGCTTGATTCGCTCCTTCAACCAACATGTATACACTTTGGCACCCAATGACCTCCGCTATAATTTTCTGATTCCACAACCTATTATAGAGTTTACAGGTATACCTCAAAATAGAAGATAATATGAAGCAAATAATAATATTGATTTTGATGATCGCTTTTCTTCCATCATATGCACAATATGGCAATGAAGGAGATCGATTTTCTGTAACTCAAATACAGAATGTATTACATGTTGAAAATGAGACTATTTACCTAGAGAGGCTTTCTGGCAAAGGTATTCTTTTAGACTTTGGTGGTTTAAGATGTCCCCCCTGTATTGCATCTGTCAAAAAATTAGATAAGCTACTACAGCAGTATCATAATAGGTTAGAGGTGTTTTTTGTTACAAAAACAAAAAAACAGGACTTGACAGATTTTTTTGAAAGCAAAATGCAAGTCGATTATGTAAGGCTTGTGTATGAAGATTCTGTTTTAAACAATCTTTTTCCTCATCGGGGTGAGCCCCACTTGGTGTGGATAGATTCTGAAAGACGAATACGTTATATTACGGAAGGTGACCTGGTGTCAGAGGAGTTTATCGACGATTTTCTGGCAGATAAGATTGATTATAAAATCCCAAGAAAACTAGATATGGTATACGACCCTAGTGAAAGCGCGCTTTTGACTCGGAGTAATTGTGGGTTTGATGTTGACGAATTGGCGATGATGAACTATACGTTAATCGGGAAATATAAAGAAGGGTACCGATGGAAGCAATATCGCCTTGTGGATTCAGTAGCAGGCTCGGTCAGGGTAGGCGGTGTCAATGTACCTATATTGAAGATATACCGTACTATTTTAGGATTGCCCAATTTGAGTAGATCGCGGGTCATCTGTCAGGGATTTCCTTATGATAGATTGGAGCATGTTGATAATGAATCTCCGTTATCACTCTGGGATATGGACAATACATACTTCTATGAAGTGAAAGGGAAGCTTTCAATGGGAGAGAAGGAATTCCAAAAATATGTTATGAATAATCTTGATGGGTTTATGGGGTGGTCCTCGAATTTCAGTAAGATCAACAGAAAGAGTTATATCATAAAGAGGATGCCGTCTCGCAGAGGGAATACAACTTCTAATGTATCGATCTCAGGTGATAGAACGCTTTTGGACTGGATGAACGAGACCGATGATATTTATGCCGGTACTCCGGTTGTATTAGAGCAAGGTCTGGAAAGAAGGGAGCTTTATAGAATAAAAATAGGTAATGATTTTGATCCCCAAAACAGAGATGATTTAAGCCAACTTGAAGCTCATGGTATAACCATAGAGCTTCAAGTCATTCCTGTGGAAACATTAATAATCAGAAAAGAAATTTTTTAATTTTTCATCGTTACTGTTTCGTTCGGACCATTTAATTGTGCATGTTCAATGCGGTCTTGTATACTTTGACCAGGGACAGTTGAAGGCGCACTTAAATCAGGTTGGGCAGGTGACGAACCCGCTAAAACCAGTGCTTTGATCTGACATAAACCTGTGTTTCTCTGGCAGAACATGATTGGTACTATATTAAAGGTCTACCACCATCTTGTGATATATTAGAGTTACTGAGTAGTCTTCTAGAGTCGAACTACCGCCTTCTATTTCCTAATTGTCTTTTATTAACTATCACCATTGTTTTTAAAAAGCTGGTATTCTGAAGAAATTAACAATGGCACCGTTTATATTACGGTGCCATTGCATAATTACGTCATGATCGAATCTCTCTTCGCATGAAAAGAGCATAAGATGTTGCAAATAAGAGCAGTGTGAATGCGATTAGCCCGCTTAGTTGAGGCCATATTAGCATTAAACTATTTCTTAGCGATATACTACTCGGTATAGCTCCGGCCATTTGTTCCATAGATACGGGACCCAAACTTCTGACCATCGGCATTAGAAGCGTCGTAGAAGCATCAACATAGAGTTGACTTGGAGATAGGCGAAGAATATTTAGGATTACCTCATTATAATAAGCTATTTTATCTGCAGAAAGATAATTTGGATCAGGGATAAAAGCTTTTATCGCAATATTGACAACCACTTGAAAAAATACCGTGAAGAACAACCATATACCTATTGCGGTCAATGCCGAGGTGGCAGGTTGCCTGAAGCGAATGGATAACAGAACTGCAACACTAAGCCAAAAACCTACGTATAGCACAGTCATACCGTTAAAAGCTAGTATACGGGTGATTTCCTGCCATTCGATAGGAATACCACTGATCCACATAGCATAACCCACAATTAGAAAAGTCAGAGAGAAGAATAGTATAGCTACAATCAATAAGGGCGCTAGAAATTTGGCCAAGATAAGATTGTCTCTATACAACGGCTGGGCCATTAGACGTATTAATGATCCGTTGTTGTTTTCCGAGTTGATTGCATCAAATCCAAGGCTAATGCCTAAGATAGGAGCAAGGAAGCTGAGGAATATATGAAACGCGGGAATGGACTCATCTGTCAATGTCAATAGCTTGAGGTAGAAAAATGAGGTACTGCTATTATCTGTGGCTACAAATACAGATTTAATATTACTTAATGACGAATACATCGATGCTATAAATGTCAATACGATCAATGTTAACAATATGATGAATCTCCAGCTTCTGATATGCTCGGCTACTTCTTTGCGCAGCAAGACACGCAGGGGAGACCTGACTTCGTTATCCCCGTTGTTTTCTGAAAAACGTCTTTTTAAGGACTCTTTTAGATTTTTCATTACTAACATTTAGATTTTTTTCGTTTTTGAAATATTCGAGGTAGATTTCATCCAATCCATAGGTTTTCTGTTGGACACCTACTAGACCATATCCTTTTTGAACCACATAGCTTACAATTTCAGCAGTTTGGTCATAGGCGGATATCACTTCAAGTTCGCAGTCATTTATAATTATCTCCTGCACGCCAGGCAATGATTCCATATCATTCTTTAATTGAATGGTACCCTGAGCATTTTTTTGAAGCCGCAGCACGGTGACATAGCCGTTTTTATTAAATAATTGTTTTGATAAACTAGGTATATCGCCATTTGCCAACAACTTACCATCAACAAATATGCCTACGCGATCGCAGATCTGCTGTACATGATGGAGGTGGTGTGAGGATAGGAGCACGGTCAACTGTTGTTCTTCGTTCAGTTTTTTGATGATCGCCAAAAAGTCCTTCACACCGCTGGGGTCAATACCGAGCGTAGGTTCGTCTAGGATAATCACTTCAGGCTTTTTTATCAACACATCAGCGAGTCCTAAGCGTTGCTTCATGCCTCTGGAAAAAGTCGCGGTTTTTTGGTGCATACTGTATTTCAGGCCTACGATATCCAGCAATTCGATAGCCTTTGTTTCGGCATCATTTTCAGAAAAGCCATTTAGTCTACCGATAAAAGAAAGATTCTCGAGCGCTGTCATATGGCCATAAAAACCTAAGTTATCAGGTAAGTATCCGACTTTCTGCTTTACGGCAATAGGATTGCGTGTGGCATCATGCCCACATACATGCGCTTGTCCCGATGTAGGTTCGCTAAGCCCCAACAGCATAAGGATTGTTGTCGTCTTCCCAGCTCCGTTTGGACCCAAAAGGCCGTATATTTCGCCCTTACTTATATCGAGGGAAAGGTTGTCTACAGCAATTTTATTTTTATAATGCTTGGATAACCCTCTTAGCTTTATAATAGGATTATTCATATGTATATAATTTGTCTTTCAGTTGTCATATGGAATATCCAAACTATATTCATTCGTGTTTGTGCAGTTGCTACTACATGGATATTTCATATGTGTAAATTATTTCATGATCCGCCAACTGGCGGATCGGTTTGTTCTTTATCTGTCATCCGCCAGCTGGCGGACTATGGGAGTTTGTGTTTGGACGAACATGAGTATTTCATATCTGTTCGATTTTCAATTGTTTTTAACAGGCTTAACGCCTACCGTATTTTCGAATCAATATATAAATAAAACCAATGGCAAGAATGATCAATAACATTCCTAGCCAACCGGTCAGGAGCGAAGTTTTGACCTCCATCCGGTATGCCAAGGAAGATTCGAGGTGACTGTTTTTGGCCGATACATTGACCATATAATCACCGGCTATAGTTTTGTCTGGAACTTTAATATTGACTTTGACATCCTTCGTCTTACCAGGATCCAGTTTATCTATTTTATCTGCTTCAAAGCTCGATTCCCATTTCGAGGGCAATTGTGTAGCCAGTTCAATATTCTCCAAAGGCATGGACCCCGTGTTTTTTACCGTAAGGAATAACTCTTTCTTACTTCCAGTGGTCGTATGACCACTTAGTACCTGATTTTGAGTAGAGATTTCCATTTTATAGGTGCCTTTTATAACAGATTCTAACTTGACTACCGCAGTATCTCCTTGAGTTATAGCTTTGACTGGGATGATATGTTTTTTAATATCCGCAGTATACGATGGTGTTATTTCTATACTAACCTCTTTACTGGTGTGTGGCTCTAGATTGATCGACGTTACCTGCATACCCTCGGTTTTATAGGCAACTGACCATCCTGGGGGCAAGCTAGCTTGTAACTCATATATTCTTTCCTGTCCACTTGGGTTAGTGATAGAACCATTATACCGGAATACCTCTGTGGAAGGGGCCTCCAGATTGATCAATCTCACTTTAAAATTTGGACTTAAAGCATTGTTGGCTTCCTGAGCCGTTACATTTTGGACTGCGTATGATGCAGATATACATGCGAGAATTAAAGCTTTTGATACGATTCTCGACTTCAGATGTTCGGTAAAAATGAATCCTTTAAACATGATGTAATAACTAACAATTATATATTAATAGCTTTTAGAAAATGTCTTGAATAAAATTGTACCTTTTTAGGTCTAGAATCCAAAATTAGCTTTTGTAGATATTTGCGTCAAGTATAATTTTAAAAAAAATTGCTCCTCTTGCTTTTTTTGATAAATTCTCTAGATTATTTATTCTGTTATCTAAGAATATAAACATCAAAAAAAGGTCTAAGAGCGGTACTGTCCCTTTTTTAGTTCAAACCAATCTGTTATATCACCATCATAGTCAAATGTTTCCGTAAGTTCAAAACCTAGTTTTGTCAAAACGTTTTTTGATTTTGTATTATCAGGGTCAGTTATCGCAAAAACGATGTCAATCTTTAACTGTTGAAAAGCATAATCTAAAATTGCTCTTGAAGACTCGCTTGCATATCCTTTACCCCAATGCTTTGTTTTAAATCGGTATCCCAACTCATAAAAATTAATACGATTATTCAATGGTTCCCTATAATATTTCAATCCAGCCCAGCCTATGCATTCGTTCGTCTCTTTATTAATCACAGCCCAGCGCGCTACTCCATTTTCTTTGTATTGCTGTTTTAGCATTTTGATTACCGCCGTAACTTCAGCAATTGATTCTACGGGTTTGTTTTCAATGTATAAATGTACTGCAGGATCAGAATCCATTTCAAAGAGATCTTTTTCATCACTAAAATCTAGTTCTCTTAATATAAGTCGAGGTGTTTCTGCTATCAGCTTCATGATTTTGCTTTCTTAAATATATCAAATAAAGTACAGACTATAAAAATCACCTCGGTTTATCAAGCTATTTGATTTTCTGAGCGTAAATTTTTCAATAATCGAGGAATACTTGCAAAGCATGGGTCTTAATGATCGACAAGTAAAAGCAGCTTTGTATGTGAAGGAAGCTGAAAAGATAACTAATAGGGATGTTAGCGCCTTTTGACAAAAGCTTGAACAATCATTTTTACCAATAAGTACGCACCATAACCTAAGGCTATCAACAAGGCTAGTCCATAAAGTGTAGATAATATTTCAAAACTCGTCAATGCCATCAAACCAATAGAAAATCCTGCTACACCTACAATGTATAAACTATTTTTCCATCCAAACCAGTAGGTTAAATAAAAGTATGCACCCACTGTTCCAATTATTGGCATTATGTACCGTGCCGAAGAGTTCCTTAGCTCTTCGGGATAATTGGGGCTATATAATAATTTATACAATATGATTATGACAGCAATGTTAAAAGCTATTTTAAATAATAACCCATAAAATTTTACGGATGATCTGTGATCTTCCTCTTCTTGGTAGTAGCTCATCTTAATTTGTTGAAATATAAACCCCACAAAAGCTTACGCACGCTATAATGCCACGATATCAGTTTCCATATCAGATGGGGCAAATTTAAGTTCGTAGCTCTCGATTATTTTCTCATGAATTAGAGCTAAAAGTTTGTTTTTCTCTTGGCTCATTTTTTAAAGATACATAAATATTAAAAATGACAATATTATAAAGATTAAAATATAAAAAGTCTCCCGATTGGCAAAGGGTACAGGTTTAGTATCGTCATGTCGAGCGTGTCTAGACATCTACAGAGTACACGTTCGTTTTTCCGTTTTCTATATCCTGTTTTATTTCTTCCCTTAGTGTTATACCCATCTTATTTATAATTATCTTTGTTGTAATCATGCTTAACTACAAAATCCTTTAACCTCAAAACACTACCCACTATGCGCTGTACTGTAGTCTTTTTGTTTCTATTAATTAGTTTGCAATCACTCGTTGCGCAGGAGTTCGCATACGAAACCATACGTGATGTTGTTTATACCGCGAACCAAGACCCTTACAGTAAGGAACGCTGTAAGCTTGATTTCCATTTTCCGAAGGACAGGAAATCCTTTACTACACTAGTATGGTTTCATGGAGGCGGGTTGACTGGAGGAGAAAAGAAGATCCCCGCGTATCTGATGGATAAGGGGATAGCTATTATAGCGGTGAACTATAGGCTTTCGCCACATGTAAAAGTAGATGCTATAATCGAAGATGCTGCCGACGCGGTAAAGTGGGCATATGAACATATCGGCGACAAAGGCGGTGCAACCGATAAAATCGTGGTGGGAGGATACTCAGCGGGTGCTTACTTGTCTTTGATGCTGGGGCTAAACAAGAGTTATTTACAAAATAGAGGGATAGACACCGGAAGCCTGTTGGGTATTGTCTCTATTAGTGGTCAGGCTATTACACATTTTACAGCCCGGAAAGAAAGCGGGATTGACGGGTTACAACCTACAGTAGACAGCTTGGCTCCATTGTTTTGGGTCCGTAAAGAAGCACCAAAACTGTTGTTGATAACAGGCGATAGGGAGTTGGAGATGATGGGCAGGTATGAGGAAAATGCCTATCTATATAGAATGCTAAAACTAACTGGTAATACAGATGTGGAGCTGTTAGAATTACAGGGATATGGTCATAACACCGAGTATCCATCATTTCCATTATTATTGAAGACCGTTGATAAATGGGCTAAGTAGATTTGGAGGATATCGGTTATGTCTCTCGCCGAGGTATTCGACAGATATAACAGATATTATTACAATTAAAGTGTAGCTGACACCTGCATAGTTTTTAAGATATTTAATTTAATAGGTTGTATTATAGATGTATAAGTGTTATCTTTAAATATTAGTAAGATAAGATCCGCGCCAGCGGAGTTAAAATTTTTTTTTAGTATAGCCCTTGCATCCGCGAGGGCTATTTATATATCGCATCCATACACGACTCCCTGCTCGCGAAGTACGTTCTTCTCCCGTTCGATTTCGGCAATGAGCTCTTCTTCCGATGGCAGTTGAAATTCTTCCAGAAAGCCTATTTTATGCTTGAAACATTTAAAGGAAACTTTGTCGGTCAGCCGCATTGACAATATATGTTTTTCCAAACTTTTTATCTTCGATAGCAGCGCTTATCAGAATTCATCCTATCAGTAATCTGGAGCTATTTTGGTTGTTGTAGAACAGCTGCAGAACATATACCAAAAACAGAAAGAAGAAAAAGCCTCCAGCTATACAACCCCAATTATTTTAAAATAAAGGGAGGTAGATATTAGGAATGTCAGAAATATCTATAAAACAACATTGATATACAGTTAGTTATAGGGTCGTCTTGTACGGTTTAGATTTTAACCGTTTGATAGTGATAAACAATCTCTTAACTTTGGGGTAACTAATTGATTTTATGATACCGATTGCCCCAGTTGATGAAAAGGATTTGTTGCTTCGTTTACGAGGCGGGGATCATAGGGCTTTTGAAATCCTTTATCACCAGCACAGTAGGTTACTTTTGGCCAAACTCGACCGAAAATTTGTCTATACTGAAGATGCAGATGATCTACTTCAAGAGCTATTTGTAAAAATCTGGGAGCGCCGCCAGCAGATAGATCCTGACCAACCTTTTGCGGGGTATTTGTACCGCATAGCGCAACGCATGGTCACCGATCACTATCGAAAAGTGGCATTGACCAATATCGTTTGGTCTGAAGTAAAACGTGGTGCTTCCGAGTTTGTGGAGTTTACAGATCAGCAGGTGGAGGGACGAGAAACCCAAAAGCTAATTGAACAAGCTATTAATATTTTACCCCCCCAGCAACAAAAAGCTTTCAACCTATGCAAAATCGAAGGAAGATCCTATAAAGAAGCTGCAGAGATTATGTCCATTAGTCCGGAAACGGTACATGCACATTTAGTAAAAGCAAATCAATCCGTCAAAGCCTACTTCCAAAATGCGCAACAGCATATTCCTGGTACCTTAGCTGTCGCATTACTTTTTCTTAACTGTGGCTAGTCGCTTTTTTTTTTCGTTTCTGACTAACCACTTTTCTCTTCCCAGCCGTAGTGTATTAAAAAGGGAAAGTTTTGGAACACCTCGAACATATCAAATCACTCTATAGCCAATATCTGGCTAAGACTATTTCTGAAGACGACCAGAAGGAACTTATTGCGTTTTTCAAAACAGGTTCTGATGCAGAGCTGGATCATGTCATTGGTGAGCTTGATCAGCATGAACAGATATCAGCTAGCACACTCCGTCCTTATGACCAGCGAGCAGGTCACATTCTTTCGCATATTCGTCAGCGTACCGTTCCAGTCGGTAGCCGAACCCGCTCCATTCGCGTGTATATTACTGTCGCAGCGGTAATTCTTGCTTTTGCATTTATAGGTTATTATTTCTATAAGATCTACAATTCCGTCACAGATCAGGAGCCGCATATGAGCAGTATTTACGGCGACGATGTGGCACCCGGTAGTAATATAGCCACTATTACTTTGTCTGACGGAAGTGTCATTGATTTATCCGAAGATCAAGAGGGCATCATTGCGAGTGGATCAGCCTTGCGCTATGCCGATGGCGAGAAACTATTCGATGCAGGCAAAGATATTTCATATGCCACCTTAAAGACACCCCGAGGGGGGCAATATCGCTTGACACTGCCCGATGGTAGTAAAGTTATACTAAATGCCGCTTCCTCCATTACCTATCCGACTGCATTTACGGACATACAGCGTAAAGTCGAGCTCCAAGGAGAAGCCTTCTTCGATGTCGCCGAAAACAAGAGGCAACCATTTATCGTTGCAACCGACCAGCAGCAGGTTATCGTGACCGGTACAACATTTAATGTCAATGCGTACAGCGACAATAATAGAACCGTTACAACATTAGTCACAGGATCCGTTCTTGTCCAGAGCAACAGTACTTCAGCTACAGCTACCTTGAGGCCAGGACAAGAAGCCGTATGGAGCAATGGAAAACTCGAGACTGAGGAAGTGAATACTAGCATTGCCACAGGATGGACCGAAGGTGTCTTTGCATTCCAGTATACATCATTGGCAGAAATATTACCGCAGTTGGAGCGCTGGTACGATATTCAGATCGATATCCACCCTATTCCAAACGAAGAGTTTTATGCAGAGATCGATCGTAATAAGCCATTGTCTACAGTACTGAAAGCCATTGAAAAAACCAGTACCGTACGATTTGAGATCAAAGAAAGGAGGCTCACCCTAAAGAAGAAATAAGGAACAGTTAAAAAAAACCGGAAGTGCTAGCAACGCTCCCGGTTTATAGTCAGGCTCAGATGTCTGCCTACAACGACGTAACACATTCATTTTCTAACCTAACAACACAAATTTATGAATTATCTCATAGATTACAAGGATGCGTATGCACGATGCATGTACATCCCTTATAATCGCCGCTTCAAAATCATATTGCGCATGAAGTTTACTTTAATCGCATTGCTGCTTTTTCTACTGCAGGCTACGGCTTCGGTCAGATCGCAGACCTTGACCCTACATTTTACCGATGCACCTTTAGAAAAGGTGCTTGCCGAAGTCAAAAGGCAAACCGGTTACAGCTATATTGCCAATGCTAAATTGCTCAAAGAAGCAAAGACTGTAACCGTCAGTTTACGTAATACCCATTTAAATGAGGTACTGAAAGTCATATTCAAGGATCAGTCCCTATCTGTCGAGATCAGTGACGGTGTAATCCATATTGAACCGAAAATGATAAAACCCGAGGAGAATAATCTCATTCAAAATCAGGATCTGATTAGGGGCCGCGTCACCAATGAAAAAGGAGAACCCTTAGCCGGAGCGTCTATCTACCTATTGGATGTCGAGGGGAGACGTACAGCAGTACAGACCAAGACGGATGAGCAGGGGTACTTTGAATTGAAGCAGTTTTTGGCTGGAACGAACCTCGAGGTGGTTTATCTGAGTTATACTACCCAGAAGCTTATTGCAAAGGCTGATATGGGGAATATTTCCCTTAAACCCTTTTTTAGTGATGTCGAAGAGGTCGCAGTGGTATCTACGGGATACCAGAAGATACCTAAAGAAAGAGCTACAGGGAGCTTTGTGCAGATTGACAATGAAGAGCTGAATCGAAGGGTGTCTACGAGTGTTATTCAGCGCTTAGATGGCATGGCGCCAGGCATTTTGACGAATTTGAAACAGAAACAACGTGGTCAGGGGGATATCGAAATCCGTGGACGGTCTACGCTTTACTCCAATAGTGAGCCATTGATCGTCTTAGATAATTTTCCATTTGAGGGTAAACTAGAATCATTAAATCCAAATGATATTGAGAATATTACGATATTGAAAGACGCGGCGGCGGCCTCTATTTGGGGCGTACGTGCTAGTAATGGGGTGATCGTTATTACAACCAAATTTGCTAAGCAGGGACAGCGTCCGACAATTGAATTTAACACTAATTTATCATTTGCTGGAAAGCGCAATGTATTTGATCAGCCGCTACTCAGCTCGGCACAGTTTGTAGAAGTAGAACAATTCCTTTTTGAACGCGGACGTTACAATGCAACGCTGAATACAGGCTGGCAACCCGTGTCGCCCGTTGTAGAAATATTATCTCGTGTCAAATCAAAGGAATTGACGGAGGGTGAAGGAGCAATTTTAATTTCTGACATTACGAAGCAAGATGCAAGGAAGCAGTATAATATGTATTTTAACCAACCGCTTTTTAACCAGCAATACAATGCTTCTGCTAGAGGAGCAACAGCAAATCACGATTACTTCATCTCCATAGGTCTTGATAAAAATCGCCCCCAAATAGTGGGCAATAGCTTTGAACGTTGGACAATGCAAGCTGCAAATACATTCAAATTTTTGGGCGATCGCATTACACTCGCTCATCGTATACTCTATAGCAACAAAAATGACCGGCAGGAAGCATACGCTATACCCACTGCTCCAAGATATCCTTACAGCCAATATGTTAGTGAATCAGGAGAACATTTACCGGAAGTTTCTACATTAAGACTGTCCTATATTGATAATGTAGCTGAAAATCGATTACTGGATTGGCATATGCGACCGATGGATGATTTGAACAACAGTGATTTCTATAACAGTCACCGTGTCACACACATTCGGAATAGCTTACAGCTGGATGCCAAGTTAACGGATGCGCTTAAGGCTTCGGTATCTTATCTTTATGAAGAGCTGTACAGTGATTCACCTACTTATTATGGACTACAATCGTATTATACCCGTAACCAAATCAATAGCTTTTCTTATTTGAACGCTGCAGGAGAGATGCAATATGGTGTTCCATTGGGAGCAATTAAACAGGTAAGTAGGGGAAAAGAAAGAAATCAGATAGGACGTTTTCAAATAGAATACGACAGTCGATTTGGAGAAGAACATCAGTTTAATGCTTTGGTAGGTACGGAGATAAGGGAGAATACAGGATGGAATGCTTCTTATGGGCTGTATGGTTATAATGAGGAAAACCAGACAAACCAAAACCACATGGTTAATTATGTAGAACCTTTCAAGATGTGGCATAGTGGCCAAAGTTCGAAAATCTCAACTTTGACGGATCAATCGTCCAGTACGGATCGTTTCGTATCCTACTATTCTAACATTATGTATGCCTATAAAGGTCGCTACCGATTGAGTGGAAGCCTCAGACGTGATGGATCGAATTTGTTTGGTGTACAAACGAACCAAAAATTTGTGCCATTATGGTCAGTAGGTGCTCTTTGGGATCTTCATAAAGAGATTTTCTTTCCTGAAGATTTATTGTCCAAGTTACAACTTCGTGCTTCCTATGGATATAACGGTAATTTAAACCGAAGCGTATCAGGTTATTTGACTGCACGACAGGGAACATTGATTTCTATGTATGGTCAGCCATATTATGAAATAGTGAATCCTCCTAACCCAGCACTTCGATGGGAAAGAGTTCGAAATATCAACATCGGCCTGGATGCAACATCTCGTTCTGGACGTATCTCTGCTACGGTGGAATATTGGCAAAAACGAGGACTGGATCTAATTGCAAAAAGACCTACACCTACACAGACTGGTATTACTGGCTTTACGGGCAATACGGCATCCCTGCTTTCAAAGGGGGTAGATATAGCCTTGACAACCCAGAACCTAATTGGTCCTTTTAACTGGTCGAGCCAATTATTTTTGAGTAAAGTGACAAACAGAGTGTTGGAGTACCATGTGGTTCCTGCAACAAACTTCGTAATTATGTCGAATATTAATGATTATCCACAGATTGGCTACCCGCAGTTTTCGTTGTATGCTTTTCCGATGAAGGGGCTTGATGACACGGGCAGTCCGATAGGTTATCTTGGCGGACAGGAAAATAACGACTACCGTGCAATAAAGAATAGTCAAGATCTTTCGGAAATGTCTTATATGGGATCATCTACCCCCACATTGCATGGCACACTGTGGAACCGATTTGGTTATGCTGGCTTTGAGCTTTCGTTTTCAATTAGATGGTATGCAGGTCATTATTTTAGGCGAAACTCACTCGATAATGCAGCTGTGTACAATGGAAGTTATTCCATATGGGATTACGAAAAACGATGGCAATCTCCCGGTGACGAGCAGTTGACTAATGTGCCGTCGCTGGTATATCCAAATAATTTAAACAGATCAGACTTCTACAAATATGCTGATCTATTGATTGAGCCAGCTGCACATGTTCGCCTGCAGGATCTGCATTTATCCTACAATGCGTCATCGCTAATAAAAGGAAAATCACTTAACAGAGCACGACTTATTTTCAGTGCGAGTGACGTAGGCATACTTTGGGCTAAAAATAATAAATCAATTGATCCGCAATTCATCAATGGTAACCCCATCAGGACTACATATTCGCTAGGTATTCAATTAACACTTTAAAACATGAAAAGAATCTTTATAATCTTAATTTTAGGAATGATGGTTACATCATGCGAACAAGAGTTTTTATCGGTAAAGCCTAGTTCCAATATTATCCGACCTCAAACCCTAGAGGATTTAGAGCAGATACTTGACAATAACCTTGTAATAAATGTTTCAGGAGTGCTTCAGCGCATAGCATCTGACGAGTATTATATTGCCAGCCCAGAAATATGGCAAGGGTTATTTAGTTCGACGCAACGTAATGCTTATTTATGGAAAGCCGACCCTTATGAAGGCGAAACCAATATTAAGGATTGGGATAATCTTTATACAGTTATCTTTTATGCAAATAGTGTTTTGGACGAGCTTAGTAGAATTGACGGCCAGCAACAGAAAAAAAGTGATATCAGAGGGAGAGCTTTGTTCATTCGAGCATATGCACTTTTTGATTTGGTCAATACTTTTGCTCCATTTTACGATACCAAATCTGCTACTATAGATTCTGGTGTACCTATACGGCTTTCTGCAGATATTAACCAAACTGAAAAAAGAGCAACCGTAAAAACGTGTTATGAAAGGATAATTACCGATTTGGACGAGGCCGCTAAGTTAATATCGGCAAAAACGCCACCAGTTTTACGGACAAGGCCGAGCAAAGCAGCAGTTTATGCTTTGCTCTCTAAGGTGTATTTTTTTATGCAAGATTTTGAAAAAGCACAAACTTACGCAAGTACATGCCTCAGCTTGTATTCTACTATTACAGATTTTAATCAGCTACAGACTAATACTGATCAGCCTTTTCAGGGAAACAATGATGATGTAATTTATTATACAACACAGGTAATGGATTATACAACGACATCAGGCGTAGGGTCACTTACTGGAAATTATATCGGGATAGATACTGAACTTATAAAGCTTTACGAGCCAGCCGATATACGACCTCAGGTCTTTTTTAATAAAAACAGTCAAGGAAGAAATTATAGAAAGATGATGTATGGCAGTGTCTCCAATAATCTTTACCCGTTTACAGGTCTCGCAACAGATGAAATCTATTTAATTAAAGCAGAATGTCTTGCACGTATCGGAGAATTGGCAGAATCGAAAAACACATTATTACAATTATTGCAAAAGAGATTCCCTAAGGGACATAATTTCGGAATTGATAAATTGGATCAGCACGATTTGATAGAAAGAGTCCTTTTAGAGCGTCGTAAAGAGCTTGTGTGGAGATCAACTCGATGGACAGAATTGAAGCGAATAAATGCCTTGGGGCATAAAAGAGTGTTAAAGCGCGAGTTCAAGGGCGAAGTATATGAACTTTCGTTAGACAATGCTAATGCTACATTCCCTATCCCAGAAAATGAATTGATACATCTATTTTAATTTTTAAAAAAATGAGATATATTATCCTTATTTCTCTGTTACTAGCCGTAGCAGTGAATAGTTTATATGCAAAAACAAAGTTAGATCCTACAGCCAAAGTGATTGTTTCCTTTGATGATGCACTGCTAAAAAATAAAAACATAACTGCAGAAATTTCTGTCTTTTCCTATTACCATGTCACGGCCAGTGATCTCTATGATGAAAAATACAAGTGGAATGGCGAAACAAAAGAAATTGAGGTAGTTTTTCCTTTGCTGCAAGACATATCGCTTGTGAAGATAGAGGTTTTTAATGATGGTGAACTTTTGCTGTCTTTATTTCCACACAGATTGTTCTTAATAGAACCGGATGATAGTTTATCATTCTATGTAAGTGATAAGGTGCAAGCAAATGGTGTCGATAATGAAAAGAATAGGTTAAGGGAGCGAATCTCAAATTTGGATCGGAGCGGAGGCGATAGTTGGCTGGGCCATTATATACAAATTGGAGATATAGACAAATACTATGCTGTAACAAATGATTTTTTTGATGCTTTAATAGAGAGAAAGTTAGACGTGTTAGAAAAGAATCGGGATAAAATAAGTAATTCCTCGTATTTCTATATCAAAGAAGAATGTGTTTTTAGTACGGAAAGCATACGTATAAAGAGACTTCAGGGAGCTGTCGAAACTGGTGCTCCCTATCAAGATGTATTAAAGAAACATGTTCTGCAACAGTATTATTCTGCTATAAGTAAAACAAAATACCACATGGGCAAAAGCCCATCGTATACAGATTATGTTATCGACGTTTTAACGGCAGGGTTCTTAATACCAGAATATGTTGAGCATCCGAAGTCTGCGCCAATTATCGATTTGAACCTAATACTTAATCGATTCCAGAAAATGAATTTAGATCAGGAAAATCGAGATAATATTACTGCATTCTTATTTAGTCGTTACGGCACAGCAGCAATAGGTGGTGAGCAAGCGATTAACAAGGCATTAAAATATGTGAGTGACGATCGCATAAAATCATATTTAAAGAAGATCAAAGAAAGTCGTTATGTGAAAAATGATGTTTATCCATTTCGTTTAGAAGATATAGATGGAAACATCTACACACCTGAATCCTTCAAAGATAAAATTGTTGTGTTAGACTTCTGGTTCAACGGTTGTACAGGTTGCGCAATACTACACCAAGAATTAGTAAAAATCGAAAGTAGTTTAAATGATGAATCAGTACTTTTTATCAGTGTAAATGTTGATGTAAAGAGGGATAAGTGGCTTCGGGGTTTAGAAAGTGGTAAGTATACTTCGAAAGAAGGTATAAATTTGAGAGTCATAGATCCGAAGCCTAATATAGCTTCATTCTATGGTTTCTTTTCTTTCCCACAGCTCCTGATTGTAGACCGAAAAGGAAGGCTAGTTTCTTATAACCCGCCCCGTCCAATCAATGTAACCGGTAGAAAAGGTTTTACAGAAATGCTACTCGGTTTAAAAAGCAAATAAAAGGAGGGGAATTTTCCCCCATCCTTTTATTTTGATATACACCATTAGAACTAGATGGCGATATCCATCCATTAGCTTCAAAAGTCGCTAATTCACTCTCAGTATAGCTATCCTGAGTTGGGATGTTTTCAGAAGACAAGATTTGGTACGTACAAGCCGTCGGCTCTGTTGGAGTACAGTCCATAGGATTGACGTTACTGCGTAATTCAAATATTCCACTTCCTTTATTTACCAAGTGTCCACTAGCTTCTTTTTCACCAAACGATTGTATTAAAGAAAATATTCATAGAAGGACCCTGGCTATAAGAAGGCGGGTGTTATCGTACAGAATTTTACACTGGCCGATATTGAACAGACTACACTCTTTGGCCAGCGGGACAAGCGTCATGATGCCTTAATGATGGCCTTTGACAACATCAACAAGCTGTATGGGCTATTTATATATCGCATCCATACAGGACTCCCTGCTCGCGAAGTACGTTCTTCTCCCGTTCGATTTCGGCAATGAGTTCTTCTTCGGATGGCAGTTGAAGTAAATATTTACTGACGAACAATTGTTGATCGCTATCCGCGATAGCGTACTCGACCAAAGCTTTGTTCTGGTTTGTTACGAGCAGTAGTCCGACAGAAGGGTTGTCGTCCTTTTGCATCATCTCCTTTTTGTAATAATTTACGTAGGTCTTTAACTGTCCGATATGCTCATGTTTTGCTTCATCTACTTTGAGCTCCACGAGGATGTGACATTTTAATATGCGATGGTAGAATACCAGATCGATAAAGAAGTATTCACCGCCGATCAGGATGCGTTTTTGTTTGGCTTCGAAACAAAAGCCGTGGCCCATTTCGAGAAGAAAGCTCTCTAAATGTTCAAGTAGCGATCTTTCTAGGTCACTTTCATAAACCACATCTTTGGCTTTTAATCCCAGAAATTCAAAGGTAAAAGGAGACTTGATGATGTCTTTCGCTTCAATGGTTTCGGCCGTTTGTTCGACCACTTTTGACAACATGTCTGGCTTTTTACTGATATCGCTTCTTTCATAATAAAATGTGTTGATCTGCCTTTTTAACTCCCCGACACTCCATGCTTGTTTTATACATTCAAGCTCGTAAAATGTACGTTTTTCTAAATTTTGAATCGGTAACAGTTGTACGAGGTGACTGAACGATAATTTTGAAAGGATGTCGGTGGGTAATATCAAATGTTGATTCTCTTGATCAACTTGGGTTTTCTGTACCAGATTGAATTCGTCAGTCATTGACTGACGAATTTCAAGAACGTTTATATGACTAATTTTGATTACAGATTTTATACCCGAATCCAAGTGAGGATAGCTGTGTAAAATAGTCTACAAAGTTTCAGGCTAGTCTCCGAAAGTCCTTTTATTTTAATAGATTTTGCCAGTTCAGGCATCAATCGGTCACCATACCTCGCCCGGTCTTCACTATTCTGCTCGAATTCAACAATGTATAGGCCGATCAGCCAGTTACGCAGAGTAAGCGATTGGTTTACTGCCTTAACAGCGGAAAGCTGTAACTCTTAGTGTGTGCTTTGTATACTACTTACTAGTTTGTCAAATTCCATAAGATTAGATTTAGGTTACCCTTTTTATTCCTGGTCGTCCCTGAAGCAATTCAAGCTAACGGGTTTTGTTTTTTACAGACCAAGCCTTCAATCTCTATTTTCTTACTACTGATTTCTCCCAAGTTATAATTGGTCTCGTTTTTATTTCTTTTTCGAAGAAGTCTTCTTGGTTACAGGAGATTTCTCAATTTCAAACGAGATATATCCACGTAACACCATATCAACATAGTTTTCCGCATCTTTTAGCTCATTGAATGCAGCGATAGCTGTGCACCTGCCTCTGTCAATGTTGACTACCTGATGACTCACTGCAGCATCATTTGGTCCGTTACATATAAATATCTTTACTCCCTCTATTTCCTTATCCTCAATGTCCGCTAATTTTTTTTCAATAATTACCGGACTAGGGAGTAAGTTGTTACTATGTTTCTTTTTGTGTTGGGTGACGAATATTTGGAGTGCTTGAACGAATACTGGATTGTTCACCATTATTGGATTACCTTTGGAATTCTTCGATAGCACTTTTTTTTCAATTCCTTGTTTAAGTAACTCTTTATATTTATTCTGTAAAGCATCAGCAAGTCCAGTTTGTGTCCTTTCATTATAAATTAGAAGTTTTCCATTATTAACTTCTAATACTTCACCTACATCATCTACAGTTTTTATTGCAGGTTCTTCTGTGTGGGATTTCCACTTGCTGATAGTACTTTCATTTATATCTAAATATAATGCTAAAGCAGCAGCAGTGAGTTTCGTTTTGCCTAGCTCTTCTTCTATATTATTTATTCGTCTTCCCATTTTTAATTTAAAAAACTTGCTTATAACTGAACGTTTTATTATATTTGTCTTGTAGATAGAATATTAGCGACATACGCACTATAGAGTAATTACTCTTAGAATGTTGTCTCTTACGCTCGAAAACCGTCAATTTTTGCTACGTAAGGGAGACCGTGAGTTCGCTTTCCATTGAATTTTGTATATTCGTGTACAATTCAGTGGAGCGGACTTCATGTCAGTCTTCGTAGCGGTTGGCTTCGGCCAACAGGTCCTGACGGTACCACGAGCGAAGCGTTGAGGTTCGCTCCGTTGAAAAATAGAGTAGCCTCAATTGCTGGTAGAGTACATCGTTCACATAAACTTTAAAAATTATGAGAATGAAATTCAGTACCAACAAAAGCCACCAGCCACCGATATCCCATCGGTCGTCATGGTATTCCCAATCTTTACATATAAAGAACGTACCGGCCTCGCCGGAGTAATGTAAAACAGCAGCTAACAGAAAAGGGGGCGACACGTAGTATTTTCCACTGTTTGTAGAACATCTTCCCGATACTCGGGACGCGGCGCAATGACGTTAAGAAAATACGTCAAAGCCCTTTTCTGTAATCCGACCTCATATACGAAAACAGTTAGTTCATATAGGTCAAGAGAATCAGTTTATCTTATTGTTTTGCACCTTAAAGATAGCACAGATTTTATTGCCTGACAACTAAAATGATTAATACAGATATCGTATATCAATATCTTGAGAGGTCGGTACTTTTAATTATTTCTAGAATGGATAGTATAAAAACCGATTATAAGCCAATACTAACCGTAAGATCCATTCAGAAATCGCACTAGACTTTTGAATCTGCAATAGCTATGTCTATTGCATAATATAACCGAAAAATGAAGATTTTTTTAAGGGGTGGGAGAGGTATGGCCATTGGCCAGAGCTGCGTCCGACCACTGGCGGATGAAAAAAGCCTTTCAAGTCGCCCAAAAAAAGAAAAAATAAAATATCCATTGTCAAATTGTAGACCTTTCGATAAATCGGAACAGGTACTCCACTACGGTCCCCGAAAGATCGGGACACAGCGAGGTAACGGTAATATGATAAGATTAATGGCGTTTATCCTACCTATGATAATATTCTGTGTGTTGTTTAGTAATGCTTTTGCGCAGTCCGCTGGGGAGCGGGCTGCCGTAAAGGCGCAGCATATTATTAAGCCCTTACAGGTAGGAGATACTATTCCTGAAGATCTTTGGAATTTGCCTTTGCAGGTAGTCAACCATCGAGACGGTAAAGAGACAATTACACTTAGTGATTATCGATATAAAAAATTAATCATACTGGACTTTTGGGCTACCTGGTGTAGTAGTTGTATTCAAAAATTCTCCAAATTGTATTCTCTACAGCAAGAAAGAGACAGATTGCAGGTGTTATTAGTGAATACTAAATCGACAAGAGACAGTCCGAAAAAGGTATACGATTTTCTGACTAAAAGAAAGGAAGCTTATCAACTTACTTCTATTGTGAATGATACGGTATTGTCGAGTTTTTTTCCTCAATATTCACTCCCTCATTATGTGTTTTTAAATGAAGGAAAGATCGTTGCTGTAATAAATGCAAACCAGGTCAGTTCTTTAAATTGGGACAAAGTCGCGGATGGGGATTATAGTGTCGAAACTAAAATATACAAAGAATATGATGTTAATAAACCGCTATTTAAAGATGGTAATGGAGGTAATTGTCCTGATTATATTTTTAGTTCGTTTTTGAGCGGTTATGTGGATGGAATTCCTAGTCAAATCTATAGAGGGGGCGAACTAACCGACCGCGTATCTTTTATCAACCTTCCATTAATAACGATTTTAAAATACGCTTATCCATCTCTTCGAAATTTTTCTAGCACGAGAATGCGGTACAACGTAGCCGATCCTTTTCTTTATTCAGAAAGGGTTATAGGTGAGACACGTAATCTTTTTACTTATGAAATCAAAATGCCACTAACTTCATTGGAAAAGGTTGATGAATATATACGGCAGGATATTAAACGTTATTTTCTATTGAATTTTAGTATAAAAAAGGAAAGCCAAGATTGCTGGGTATTGAGTTCTAGGGATTCTAAGAAGGTACTTGATTTCCCAGAAACGTTGACTAGGGCTACTAATTTGTATGAAGAAACTGGTGCTTCTATATTCTATGATAACTACCCCCTACAGAATTTGATAAAATACCTGGAGGAAAAATACAAAATTCCTTTTATAGATGAAACGGGCATTTTAGCGAATGTACGATTGGAACTGCCTGGAGATATTGGAAATATAAATGAACTGCAAGAAAGTTTGAAGCGATTTGGCTTGCTGCTAAAAAAGGAACGGCGAGATATTGATGTAATGGTGATATCCAATGACCTAATAACTAATTAATTATATGAAAAAGCTATTAACTATTTTAAGTATCCTAATTAGTTGTGCAGTGAATGCTCAGATTATAACGGGGGGCGTAATAGATGTTGAAAAACAACCAATTCCTGCAGTTACAGTCAGTATAAAGGGTAAGAAAACACAGGCTTCAACAGATCAAGATGGGAAGTTTTCAATTAACTCAGAAGGACAGAATACTGTGTTAGTATTTAGTGGTATAAATATACAGACTAAATCTGTTGAAGTTGGGGATAAGCGAGAGATTACTGTTGTCCTGGTAAAAAGAGAAACTATCCTTGATGAAGTTCAGATAGTTGGATATGGTACAAGTACACAAAGGTTAAATATAGGCTCAGTGACTAAAATTAAAGCTGAGGATATCGAGCGGCAGTTGGTTTCTAATCCATTGGCGGCACTTCAGGGGCGTGTTCCTGGATTAGATATATCGGCTACAAGTGGGGTGCCAGGTTCATCTTTTAAAGTACAACTTAGAGGTCAAAATACCATAAATACATCGCGAGGTTCTGTCCCCCCAATGGATAACCCTTTGTACATTATAGATGGTGTTCCTTTTGCAGCTCAAAATAATAACGTAAATCAATTTGCATCATTAGCTTCTCCTGGTGTAGGTGATACTTTTAATAATGCCTATGGTGGTTTAAGCCCTTTTAATAGTATCAATCCTGCTGATATCGAGAGTATAGAAATATTACGAGACGCGGATGCGACTGCTATTTATGGTTCACGAGGTGGGAATGGTGTTATATTGATTACAACAAAGAAAGGTAAGCAAGGAAAGACAGAGCTGGCCGTAAATGGAAATGTAGGGGTTAGTGTCATTGGTCATACTTTGCCGATGATGAATACAAAGCAATTTCTAGAGATGAGGAATGAGGCTTATGTAAATGATGGTCTTGTTCCTTCAGAAATTGCATCATCTAGCAGTTATGCACCTGATCTGCTAATTTTTGATTCTAATAGGGATGTAAATTGGACTGATGAATTTTTCGGGTCAGCATCTTACAATTCAACTTTCAATATTGGGCTTAAGGGGGGGGCACAATATACCCAATTTAGATTTGGAGGAAATTATAATAAGTCGTCGTTCAGCCTTCCTGGAGGATTCTATGATCAAAAAACGGGCTTGTCACTTGGGATTCATCATGATACGAATAATAAAAAAATATCTTTTGACTTTTCAGGGACTTATAATAATGGGAAGAATAACTCTTCATCTGGAACAAACTTACTGTTAACTTCAAATCTACAACCCAATTACCCTGTTCCTTTTGATGACGATGGAAATCTCGTGTGGTACTACAAAGGAGTATCTCTAAATGGAGGTACGGTACCTAGTAATCCATATGCTTACTTAATGCAAAAATATGAGATGAATTCTGATGCTCTTAATGCGAATTTACTCATTTCATACAGACCGTTAAAGGGCTTAAGTGTAAAAACAAGTTTAGGAATTAGTAGCTTCCTGACAGATGAATACAAGGGCGTGCCAAAAAAATCTCTTACACCACAATACAATTATTCAGCCAATGCAAATTTTGGAAATAGTTCAGCTACTTCATGGATTATAGAACCTCAAGCTACCTACAATAGAGAATTTCAAAAGCTGGAGATTGAAAGCTTAATAGGTGGTACATTACAAGCGAGTAATAATAGTAGTCAGAGTGTGTATGCATCAGGGTATATCAGTGACGAGCTAATCAGATCGATATCCGGAGCGCCAAATAAAAACGCTAGTGATAACTTTAATGAATATCGTTATTCAGCTCTATTTAGCCGTTTAAAAATGAATTTTGATAGGCGATATCTCTTTTCTGCTAATTTTCGCAGAGATGGATCAAGTAGGTTTGGTTCGGGACGTCAATTTGGTAATTTTGGATCTGTAGGCTTTGGTTGGTTATTTAATGAAGAAAAATTTATTAAAGAAAGTTTATCATTTCTCAGTTATGGAAAGTTGCGAACGAGCTATGGGATTACGGGCTCTGATGGAATAGGGGACTATAATTATTTATCAAGATGGGAACCTTCATACTTTAATTATGGAGGTACATTAGGATTTTCCCCTTTAAATCATGCTAATGATGAGTTTGGTTGGGCAAGTACCAAAAAACTAGAACTTGGTGTTGAACTTGGTTTTCTAGATGATCGATTTCTGCTTTCTGTCGCTTGGTATAGGAATAGGACCGGTAATCAGCTCGTTAACTATACATTGCCAATTTCTACTGGGTTTTCTAAAGTGGTTCAAAACTGGGGGGCTAAAGTAGAAAATAAGGGTTCCGAGGCTGTCTTACAAGCATCGATTTCGAAGACTCCTACATTTAGTTGGTCTTCCTCTTTTAATATAAGTCTTCCTAAAAATCAATTAATTTCTTTTCCTGGATTAGAAGAGAGTGCTTATTCGACGATGTATACGATTGGCCGTTCACTGAGTTCTCTTTATTTGTATAAATATGCTGGTGTGGATAAGGAAACTGGAATATTTACTTTCTATAAAGAAGATGGAACTGTCACAAGTACCCCGAAATCTGCACAAAGTGGTCAGTTTAACGATATGTATTACGTCGGTAAGACAGATCCTGAATTTTTTGGCGGTTTGAGTAATACTTTTTCTTTTCGTTCAATTCGACTAGATATATTCATGGATTTCAAGAAGCAGATAGGAAAAAATTACCTTGGACAAGTTTATTATTTTTATCCCGGAGAAAGGGCGAATATGCCTGTAGAATTGCTTAATCGATGGCAAAAAGAGGGTGATCAAGCTGCTTTTCAAAAATACTCTACTTTGGCTACTAGTAAAGCAGGTAGGGCGAATCAAGTATTTGCAAAATCTGATGCAGTTTATGGAGATGCATCATACTTAAGACTTAGAAATGTGACAATTTCTTACGAAATTCCAGCTAATTATATTAAGCGTATCGGCTTGAAGCACTTAAATACGTTTGTTAACGCACAAAACTTATTTACGATTACCAATTATAAGGGGAATAATCCTGAAACCCAAAGTTTCTATGGCGTTCCACCTCTAAGTTCCTTTAATTTTGGGATTCAAATGAAATTTTAATTATACAGATTATGAAAATAAGTAATAAAATAAAACTATCAGTGATGCTGCTTTTTTCTTGCATCTATCTGTCTTGCAAGGATTTTTTAACGATCGATCCTCCAGCAAATCAGTTAGTTTCTGCGACGGTATTTAGTGATAGTACATATGCAAGTCAAGCACTAACTGGAATTTATATTTATATGAATAGTGAATATGGTTTCGGTTTTGGAAGTGGTGGTCTTACACTTTATCCGGGGCTTTCTGCTGACGAGATTTTAAGTTCTGCTAATAATACGACATTGGAGGAATTTGCTTTAAATAAAGTGTCTCCACTCAATTCAGCAAATCTCTCACTTTGGACACGAGCGTATGAGTATATATATCGTGCAAATGCATGTATCGAAGGAGTGAGGGGAAGTGAAAATATCAGCAAGACAGCTAAAGTTCATTTATTAGGGGAGGCAATGTTTTTGAGAGCTTTTATTTATTTTAATTTAGCTAACCTTTTTGAAAATATACCTTTAATACTTAGTACAAACTATGTGTTAAGTAGTACAGTGAAAAATGCAACAGTTGAAGAGGTCTATAAGCAGATTGAAGAAGATCTTGTTTTTGCAAAATGGGGTTTGAAGAGAAGCACGCATGTTACAATGAGACCAAGTGCTTATGCTGCATCAGCATTGCTAGCAAAGGTCTTTCTTTTTCAGGGTAAATATGAGGCTGCCTTGTTGGAATCTAATGAAGTGATTGGTTCAAATGTATTTCATCTTGAGGAAAATCTAGCAGATGTTTTTAAAACCAATAACAGAGAGACAATTTGGAAACTTCTTACGGTTATTCCCGATCGGGAAACAGCAGAGGGATTTGACTTTATTCCAGCAAATAATCAGACAGTACCTAAATTTAAAGTAAAAGAAGGTCTTTATAGTTCTTTTGAGAATTCCGATTTGAGAAAATCGGAATGGATAGGTGAGATATTGGTTAATGGAGCAGTCTATAGGTATCCTTACAAATATAAAAACCGAACTCCAGGAACAGGGGGTAAGGAGGATTATGTTGTCTTAAGACTTGCCGAATTGTA
Organism: Sphingobacterium faecale; assembly: GCF_016746095.1. Taxonomy (GTDB): domain Bacteria; phylum Bacteroidota; class Bacteroidia; order Sphingobacteriales; family Sphingobacteriaceae; genus Sphingobacterium; species Sphingobacterium faecale. The sequence continues at coordinate 506,090 of NZ_JAERTY010000001.1, forward strand.
TTTGGTAGCAGCTGAGGCGGCTTTGTATCTTAATGATTTATCTAAAGCATTGGATAATTTAAATATAGTGAGGTTGAGAGCTGGTTTAAATAAGCTGAATACTGTTGTTAAATCTGAAATTATGAACAATATTATAGAGGAAAGGAGGAAAGAATTATTTTGTGAATGGGGAAATAGGTGGTTTGATCTAAAAAGATGGGGGGTGACGGAATTGATTATCGGCGAATCTAATCCCGACTGGTCTGAATCAGCTGTGCGATATCCGATCCCAGAAAGTGAGCTAAATGCGAATCCATTTCTTAAACAAAATTTAGGTTATAATTAGGTTCCACTATTGAAAAAGAGCCTATGAAAATTAATTTTCATAGGCTCTTTTTAATTATTGGTATCCTTAATTTAATTCTTTGTTCTAGGTGTTTGTTTTGGAACCTCACTATTAGTTTTAAGTTTCATTGTTATAAGATCTACTTGGTCTTCAGAAAAACCAGATACGCATTGATGAGGTTTATCCACATCACATCCTGCTCCCTGAGGAGGTGTAGTACTTGGTGTTGGGCTAAGAGAGGAAGCGTCAGCAATTGCAACAGGAGATGTTAAGTTGTACGTTCCGTCGACTTGAAACCAGTATAGGGGAGTTTGCAATGTACTTGTATTTTCCTTTTTAATTATGTGTTTTTTTTTATCATCCATTCCATTTACCATAATGAATAGACCGAGTACTAAACCTGTTAATACAAAACTGATGCGAGACCAATTGTTTTTTAAAGTTGCCATGGCAATATTTTTTAAGTTTGTTTTTAGAATTATAATCAACTAAAAGGCATGTCCAGGCCTATTTGTATTAGTGCGCATAGCACTATAGACATTTTAGTATATCCCGCCTTCCGGGAAACAGTGCGAATTTTCTTTTAATCTTTTTCATCTCTTTTCTGTCATTGTCTACGTCAAAGATAGATCAGATTATAGCCGTCGACACGACAGGTTACGTTTTACGGACACGACAGCCTTCTAGTCTATTAAATGTTTAGGGAGCTGAATCTAAAGATTGGAGGTATTCGCTTGGTGTTTGGTTGCTGTGCTTTTTTAAAAACCGACCAAATGCATCGCGTGAATTATAATTGAGTTCATAAGCTGTTTTTGTAGCACCCATCCCTGAATCTAGTAGCCGTTTGGCTCGTGTCAATAGTAAATCCGTACGGAGTTCGCGAAGGCATTTGCCAAAATGTTGCTTATGATAGCGGTTTACGGTGTCTAGATCTAGCTTTAGGTCATCGGCTAGCAGATTGATCTGCGTTTCCTGCCCCTTCTCCTCGATATGCATAGCCAGTAGTTTCCGCGCCTGTATCGCTATCTTGAGATCATAGCTCATTTTGGTTTCCTCTTCGGATATCTTCTCGGCCGACAGATCGATGAGATCGTGGATAATACCGAAGACAAAACTTTCATTTTTCAGTTTTCTTTTTTTTAAGCCACGGCACAGCGCACGTATGTACATCCGCGTACGTTTGCCAACCTTAAAATCTTTGCTCACCACCACTTCCTCCACTTGTGCTCGCCTAGACCGCAATAGGTCGTGCAAGAATACATAGGGCTTTTTGTTTTTCTTGCGAAATGTTTTGCTCTGGAAGTAATAGCCGAAGAGCTGGCTTTTTCCCGCCGGTATCGTTAAGCTATAATGTCCCGGCGGTAGGTAGTAGTACATCCCACGGCCGCAGGATTGCTGGCTGATCAGGTGACCCTGTGCATCGTATAGACGGATGGCTGCGCTGGCCTCTAGTGTGTACAGCACATGGATGTCGTATAGCTTCACCTTGATCGGAATAGTACGCTCTTCGCAGAATAGCGTGTCCAGACAGCTCAGAAATACTTCCAATGTATCAAACTCTTGTAGTATGGCCTCATCTACGCCGCGCTTCCAGTAGCTGGTTTGGCTATCACGGAGTATCGGGTTAGGCATCAGCTGCTCCAGACAATTAATGTTCACAACCTTGTCCAAGATTTGCTGAAGTTTTATTATCACAGATCGCTTCATAATTCTTTAGGTTTAAATTTTTCTCTAGTCGAGCTTCGGGATACATCTCCCTAAAATGAATGATAAAACTGTAATCATAGGTAATAGTTTTTCACCTCCTTTCCTTGTATTGGATGGATGCGGTCCTGACGGTACCTGCGGCATCAGCTTCGGCATGTCCAAGGGGTTGGTTATCATTGTGGATACTAGTCTGTTTCCGATAAGGGTAGTACCATGCGCATAGGTTGTACCAAATCATCAACACCGAAAAATGGTATAGGCCAATCGTCAGAGCTATACCGATATGCATGGCTATGGTCGATGTGTAGATGATGCGTCGGTATCTCATGCCTAGCCATGCTAAAGCATAGCCAAGCTCCAATAGTAGAATCCCTATTCCCATAATGATCCAACAGATAGACCAGTTACCCCAGTGGAGGGGAATGTCGATTAGGCTGCTGGGGAATGGTTGCTGTACCGCCTTCCAGATCGCTTCTCCATTCCACCAGGTTGGCCCCATAGCCTTGCCGAGACCTCCAAAAAAGTAGACCAGAACAAGTTGAGCCTGCCAGGCGTAAACACCTTTTCGCTGCCAGATAAGCTGACTCTCTGATCGAGCGGTATAACTAAAAAAAATACTGAACAGTAACCCGGTTTGTGCCAGATAATCTGCACCATAGGTCCACCGCAGGTCTACCATAAAAAGACCGTGCTGTATCAATAAGAGTAGGAAACTGGAGTAGCGTATCCATTTGCCAAAAACCAAGCAAATACAACATACACTGTAGGCTGTAGCGGTGAGATGTATCCATAGCGGATGTGCGCTGCGGAATATTTCTTCCCAGCTCCAGCCACTGAAGCTATGCCAGAAGGGAAGTAATTCGGCGTCATAAACACTTGCCGATCCGTAGAGCAATGTCAGATCGGGCCAGAGCTGTAACATTTCGATCCATAGTAGCAGACCGATACCGCGTGGCAGCAGCAAGAGGCCGTCACAAAAAGTGTTCGCTATGGCATAGGATGCGTTTCTGTTGGTTTGGCTGTTCATAAATAGGTATAATGAGTTTGTTGGTCTGTTTTTTTGATCGGATATCGCGCAAGCTTGGTATACGTGTACTGTAAATAAGGAGATGGATTTTGTTATTAGGATATTGTCGTTGTACATATTTGTACAGACTATGCGCGGTAGCGCGGGCTAATAATGGCGTTTTGCTCTGATTCCCTTCATGACGCCAGCCTTCCAAAGCCTCAAGCAAAGTACAGTACCGGAGTTTACTGGGCGTAGAGCGTAGTCCAGGATACGAAAGGGTAAGTACAGTATCTGCTCGCGGGTCTCGAACTTCGAATCTGCTCGAATAAATACTACCCACCTGTGGACTATAAAAACCATAGCAGCCGTGTATGCCTGCCAGTTGTGCGTAATGATGAAGGACTGGCTGATTATGCAATCGCTGTACGGAATGCAGAATTGGATCCACAGCCGATTTTACACCGATAGACGGTAGCTGCATATTACCTATATTATGCAGGATTACCAATCCAAAGTGTAGTCCCAGAGCTATAGATCCAATACGTTGTAGCATCTTACTTCCGTTTAGTTCTACTGTGTCAGGTAGTGTTCTAATGCTTGCTGATCACTGAGATTGGTAGGCTTTTTAGGAGCGAAAATCTTAGTGCCCAACAGATCAAAGTCTATTGTATTTGCCGACTCCACTTCGTCGAGAACCTGGGGCGTCACCGTAGTAGGAAGATAGTTGTAAAGGCTGATGGCGATGGCCATGCAGCTGCAGATAATGAGTTTTTGTGTAGTTTTATTGTTCATGATATTTAAAAAATTGTTCTCTTAAAAATCTGAATTGCAGATGATATTTAGGTCGCGAGTGGCCTTTTTGGGGTATTTAATGGTTTTTTTTGTATATTCACCTATCAACCAATAGGAAAATTAAACTAAGTATGAATCTATATGCTGCACTAATTATTGATGATGAGAAGCATGTGAGACTGGATGTGGGAGATGCATTGGATACCTCGCAATTATTCACCGTAGTGGGTGCTTATAGTACTATTGAGGCTGCGCTTGAATTCCTGAGAGAAGAAAGCAAAGTCCTAGATTTTATCTTTTGCGATATACAGTTCGAGAAAGGGATGTCGGGAATAGAGGGGGCAGAAGAGCTACGGAAGTATTGTAGGTTTTTTGTTTTCTTTACGGGGCATTTTGAAGATTACCTACTTGAAAATGCACTTTTGAAGCCTGATGGCTTTTTGTCGAAGCCTGTACAGTTGGAAGATATTCAGGAGCTTATGGCGCATTTGGGCCTGCGCCAATCCTTGAAGCCGATAGAGCAAATAATTTATGTGATGGAGCCGTCTGAGAAAGATGTCGATAGCGGGGAGCAAAAGACGAAACGACGGGTGAGGCCGCGGATACCGATCCAGCTTAAGGATGTGGTCAAGGTAGAGCGTGAGGGGAAATTCCTTCACATATATGGAGCAGGTGCTCAGGGAACACTCGTTTTGCTCGGACAGTTGCGCATGGCACTTAAGGGTTTTTATGCACATTTTCAAAAGCTGGATATCTTTATTCCGCCAAATTCTTCGGTATTAATCAATGTCGCATTCACCACATCCATAAGCATCCATGCCATTGTTTATTATCACGGTAGGCAGGTCTTGGTGACCGATGGCTATCGCCGCAAGATTAGAGATTATCAGGAAAGGAATAGGGGATAGTATGCCTTACCAAGCCGTCGGGAAAAGAGGGTTGCGTATAGCCTTAGGTGTATGTTTATTTCTCGTATATGCTTACGTTATAAAAATAGCGAACTATGCCTTTTCGGGTTGGGTAGATTTCCTGTTTATGTTGCTCACTTTGGGCGCTGTATTCCTCTTGGCTATTTATTGGATCTTGCCTAAGGCAATGGCAGGAAAAAGGTACCCGCTTGTATATATAATAGTGAGTTTTTTGCTGGCCGATCTGCTGGTGTTTGTCCTGTCCATAGGGATCAGTATCTTTTTGGGTGGGTTTGTGTGGGATGGTAACTGGGAGATTAGCAATTACGAACATGTTTTTATGGCCTATATGGCCACAAACCTTTTTAGTTTGCTTTATTATATGGTGCGTCACGGTATTTTGAACTGGGGCGAGCAGCAGCGACAGCATATCGAACTTTTGAAGTTACGTCAGCAGGTGGCCAGGCAGCAGTTCTTTCCGCATTTTATGAAAAATACCTTGAGTGCCCTGCGGGCATTATCCCGAAGGGATCGGACCCGCAGCATCCGCTGCGCTGATCTGTTGACCGCGCTCTTTATCTACTGTCTAAAAAATCGGGACACCCATTTTGTATTATTAGAACAGGAACTGGAACAGGTAGATAAATTATTGGAAATATATAGTCTTCGGCAGGATGATAGCGATATCATGCTGGATGTACGTATGGGGGTGGAGGTATCTAGAAAGTCGAATATACCCTATATGTTATTATTGACCCTAATAGAAAATGCCTGCGAATACGGGATATGTACCGATGAGCATAGACCGATCCTGGTCGATATATTCTGTATTACGCCGGGGAGCCTGACGATACGCGCGATGAACTGGATTCCGGAAGTTAAAACACATAATCCTGCTGCTACAGGGCAGGGGCTAAAACTCTTAAACGATTATGTTGTTGCTCTTGATCATAAGAATAGTATCTGCATTGAGCAGGCCGGACAGTGCTTTGAAGTGGTGATTACCCTGCATATTAGTTCTTTTTAGTATACTTGTTTAATTTATAAACTTACCATCTCTTGACGGCATTCCAGAAGTCTGTATATCTACCTACTAGTCTGTCTGTAAATAGAAAGGGACGTATCTTGATCTTTTGGTCTGGTCTGTACTTGTGCAGTCGATGGTCTTAACACACTAAGATCATGATTCGATTATTATCCACTCTTGTCAGATTGGCCGGGGATATCCTGTCTAGCCTGAACCATATTTTACAGTTATTGCAGAAACTTGCTGAACTGAATGGCGATACTGGTCCCGTACCTCAGCTCAATAAAAGTAACGATATCCCTTCCGAAAAGCCAGATGTAAATGGTTACACCGAAGAGGAGCTGTGCACGGTTGGAGAGGCTTGTCTCGCAATGAACGTGTCGCGTTCGCATATCGATAGAATGCGTAACCGTGAAGAGTTTACTAAACTCGAGAATAAAAATGGACGTGTACGCTTGGTGAAGGCAGAAGTTGAAGCGGCAAAAATTTGGTATTCCAAAAGAAAAGGAAAGCTATAACCATTTTGTGTTGGTTGGGTTCTCAAATGAATAAGCCGTAGTCTACATGTGATGTGCTGTTGAACCGTTCTGGTCAGCAGCACATCTTTTTGTTTTAATCCCTTACGTAAAGTGTTCAATAGTTGTTTGCTTTGCCTTTGCTGCTCATCGGTTTGAGAAATACCTCTACCGCTTCTGTTGCATGACTTCTTCTTATTAATGGCTGATAGATTTGTTTGTCTGCGCCGCTGATCGTTATCAGTCAGTGACTTATTGCTTTGTTTTATTTGATTGCGAAATCTGGTTTGTGTAGCTTTTAAAACGGGGTGCCGTGGATTTGCTTATGTTTGCAGCGCTGCTGTTTTCTTCATTGGTATAATGATACTGGGCAACCACAGATCGGTTCTGTTATGTGGGCAGTTATTTTGGGACGCCGATCTAAGCCTTTGTTTTCATAGTTGTCTGGACTCATCCCGTCGTTTTTCCAAAGTACCTGACGGCTCTTTGTTTATGCTCAGGTATCCATCTCTTTGCTCTATAGGTTTTCTGATAAGGCTTTGTCGCTTTTCCATTCGCTTATGCGGCTAAACGGATTTGGTTTGCGGCGCAATGTTTTTGTTGGTTGTTCCTTTTAGATTACTCCGTTGCCGAAGCGATTAAGACAACGACTAATAGGATCTCTTCGATGGTGCAAGCAATTTAGTTTGCGGCAAACTAGTTTACAAAACGCTCACAAGCAAACCGGTTAAGGGGCTGTTAAAAAAAATAACCTTTCGTCAAGTTGCATCAAAAAAGGCCTCCTCTTCATCTTGTTGCATCACGTTGCGTCAAAAATTTCAATTTCCTGACTTCTGAGCCATCTTCGGATCATGAACAACACTAAAAAGGCTTCAGCACGGGCACCACCTGATAATGAATAATGGTTAATTGTGAATGGTTAATGATGAGTAATCTTCATAGCCCTATAACTATACAACCCTGTAAATACATAATCCCGATACTCGGGACAGGCTCTTATAACTATTTAAATATCATGAGAAAAGAAAAAGTAATTAGCAATTATACTGGACTATCGGATTATGAACTGTCTACTTTAGCGGGGCGAGTGTTGAAAGCCATGCAGGAAGCAACGACTCAGGCCAGCTTCCCAAACCCAAACCCTGATATCGCCGATCTGGAAACTATGGTCAACGATTATATCGCCAAACATGAGATCGCCAGCAGGCGAGGGTCAGCGCTAGAGATCAGCTTAAAAAATGAAAGCCGTAATGTGCTGCTCTTCGCCCTTAAAAACCTGGCACACCATGTCAACGAGGTGGCCGATGGGCAGTTGTCTATGCTGTTAAGTACAGGCCTTGTACTGGCAAACAAACCCAGCAGTTCCGAGCTACCATTAGTTACAGCACGTATTCAGCTACGCGACGGACGGGTGTCTGGACAGATGCGATTAGATTTTACAGCTCTTAAGCGCGTATGGGAGTATGAAGTTGAGGTAGGGCGTGAAGATGCAACCAATACGGTAGAATGGTTTAGCACATTCAATACGACCTCGTCCCGAAGCAATGTCCTCACAGATATGGTGCCAGGTGTAAAATATTATGTGCGTGTGCGTGCACGTAATAGTAAGGGCTACGGCGATTGGTCGGAAGCGGTATCCTTGATTGCGCGTTAAAAAGTGAAGTAGGTTATGGTGGTGAAGAAGGTTGTACCTATTCACCACTATACCTTCATGATTCTGTGAATGTACAGGTCTATAACCCTGAATTATGTTCGGGACAAGCTATCTATATAACTATTCGAAAAAATGAATCTATTTGTAAAACGTATCAAACAGGGGAAGAATAGTACCCTTTCTGAAATTTATATTGATGAGGAATTATTTGGCTATGGGCTGGAAGATCGGGTGAGAGGGGCCAGAGTGGAGCAGTCTAAATCAATTCCTGCGGGGACTTATCCTATCGGACTCTATACGTATGGCGCTATGCATTCCAGGTATAAACGCCGCTTGGGCGACAAACATCGAGGTATACTCCGGATAATGGGGATCCCGGATAATCCATACGCTTATATCCATAGAGGGAAGCACTTCGGCTTGACCAATGGCGGGCTATTGGTCGGATTGGATAGCAAAAAAGATGGTGAGGGAGACTCTTTTCTTTTAAAGCATAAAGTAGCCTACGAAGTGCTTTATGAGCGTGTGGTAGAGGCAATGAGTCGCGGAGAAGTAACCTTTATCACTTTCATAAACCTATAACTTATATCACATGTTAACAACAATCAATCCCTCATGGCTAGCCCAAGGCTGGCAGAAGGAACTTACATTGAAAGAAAAGCTGTTCTTTGGCTTGCTCTTCCTGAGCATCGGCTGGGTTCTGATATCGATCATATTGCAGTTGCTCGACCCTGCGATCGGTGTGCTGGATTTTGGTACACTGACTGTTGCGATCTTCGGACTGCTCGTAGGGTGGCTCGCAGTCTATATCAGTATCTGGCTGCAGGAGCTCTTATGGAGCCCTTTTAAATCTTTTCGTAAAAAATTTGTTCATCATTTTAATCAATTGACATCATGGCAACAATGTATTCTTTATTTCTCGGTCTTCTTTTTACTGTTGTATGCAGTTATAGTGGCGGTAGGAGTAGTGATGTAAGGTCGCTCAAGCCGCAGATGTCATTTTCTATGACGAAGACTTCATTTTTTTCCTTGATGAAAAAAACGAAGCAAAAAAACCGGAACGAAGTGGAGCTCAGCGAAGCTAAATCAAGGCTTGGACAACACGACGCTAAATACATTTTGACAGGTCTAAACATCTCGGAGCCGTTTCGCTTTGCTTCACTTCATCGACCTGTTTTTAACGACCTGCAAAATGTATTCTTAACGCTATATTGTCCTAGGCCAATTGAAAGGGTTGGTACTGGTAGTTCTTTCTTTACGTCATCCCGATTGGAGCGAAGCGTAATAGAGGGATCTACAAGCAAAGTAACGGGAAACGTAAGAAATAAAATAATAAACATTGCTTCTGCAGAACTGGGCGTTCGCGAAGCTACGGGCAACAACGACGGGCCACGTGTCGAACAATACCTTCGATACACCGGTCTGGGGCCTGGGCATGAATGGTGTGCCGCATATATCAGCTGGTGCTATGGGCAGGCCGGATTTGCTGTTCCACGCAATCCATGGAGCCCGTCACTGTTTCCAAAGGCGAGGGTGTATTGGAAAGCAGGCAAATTCGTTGATTCGCCTGTTCGCAAATCTTCAAATTCGCGAATAGGCAAATTCACCTCCAAAGCTGACATATTCGGTATATATGGAGCCAAAGTGAAACGCATCAACCATGTGGGGCTAGTCAAAGAAATGTCTAATGATTACCTGATCAGCATCGAAGGCAACAGCAATGACCGCGTAGAATCCCGTAGGCGGCACCTAAGGACAATCTATGCAATAGCTGATTGGGTGGATTGATTATAACTCCATAACTCTATAACATGAAAAATCACATCATTTCCAGCACCCTTGTCCCGGTATTCGGGATGCTCATATTCCTTACGGCCTTTACTGGTATCTCCTTTTACGGTTGTAGGTCCTCCAAGGAAAAGTTAAAAAAGACAATATTACATACAGACGACCGCTATACCTTTGAGAGGAGAGAATGGCAGCAGGATGTGTTAGAAGACACGACCTACCGTTACTGGAGCTTTTTGACGGATTCCACTTTTTTCTTCCATCCTGATAGTGGCTTATGGGCCAGCAGAGGGACGGTGTATATGGAAGATCAAAGTGCGTTTAGGAGGTATCATAATTATGATGCGAGCCAAGCCAATCGTGCCATCCATGTCCAGGAGCAGCTGAATACGCAAAAAGGTAGCAAGGTCAGCTATTCGATATGGAAAATAATACTGCCAGGGATTGCCGTTATCATGGTAGTGCTTTTCTTCCTGTTGAAAAAAAAGTGATCGCGCTTTAATCGATAACGCGTTTCCGGTATCAAAGAAACGCGTTTATTCGTTGTTATTCATCCTGATACTGTACTTTTCTTTGCGTAAATTAGATCGAGACCAACGCAAACTAGTGAGCGGATGGATCGAGCTGGCGTAGTTTTTTTGCCTTTTACCCGATTTTTTCTTTACTTAGCCGGCACTAACCGGAGCAGATGACCCTATCGAGTGCTATATCTGAAAGAAAACTGTTGCATCGCCTTAAAGAAGGGGATCAAGAGGCTTTTTCTTCGCTGTACACGACACACCACGATGCGCTATACCTATATGCCTACCGATTGGCAGGTGATGAGGATCAGGCAGCTGATTTTGTGCAGGAAGCATTTATGTACATCTGGGAGAAAAAAGCTTTGTTGCATATCGAAACTTCGCTTATCGCTTATTTGTTCCGCGCAGTAAGACACAGATTCCTCAATCTAAAGGCACATGACAAAGTACGGGCAGATTTTGCAGCTAATTTCCAACGTCATCTAGATCAGAGCGCTTACGCAGTGGATCGTATTATCGAAGAGAAAGAACTTTTTGAACAGCTGCAGGCGGAATTAGCCAAGCTTCCCCAAAAGATGGCCCAGATATTTCGATTACGCCAGCAGAATATTCCCGATAGAGAGATCGCCGAGCAGTTGGGGATCTCCGAAAAAACGGTCAAGAACCTGATGAGTCAGACCCTGAAAAAATTAGCACATACCTTCAAGAGGTTCGTTCTTTTCCTTTTTGCCTAACAGCATTTGATTTTTTTTTATTTTTTTCGGGAAAAACATCTTCCTGAACTGCCATTACTATAAACCACGCCTATACGCAATTGGATATGGAAAGAAATGCAAAGGAAATACTCGAAAAATATAAACAGGGGATCTGTACCGAAGAGGAAAGAACGCTAGTAGAAAATTATTTCAATAGTACTGTACAAACTAACGGAGAATGGCCTAAAGTCACTCAAATGCAGCTTTCCTTTGAGAAAGGGAAGACTATCCCGTCTACCTATCAAACGGCTAGTATAATGTCGAGACTATGGAAAAGGTACCGTATAGTTGCTGCAGCATGTTTTCTACTGCTGGCGTGTGGATTGAGTTATACCTATTTGTTTCAGAACGATGAGATGACGGAAGTACAGTCCGTAAACAATGATGCACTTCCTGGCGGAAACAAAGCAATTCTAGTGCTGGCCGACGGAAGACGTGTTAACGTAGATGATATCGGCACAGCGCCGTTAACGCTGGAGGGAGGAGTGACCGTGTACAGATCTGAAGCTGGGGAGATAAGTTATAAAAGCACTACCGTCGCTAGAAGAGAATCGGTAAACTATAATCAGATCATTACGCCTAATGGAGGGATGTATAGTGTCGTGCTGTCAGACGGTACAAAGGTGAAGCTTAATGCAGGTACGAGCCTCAGGTATCCAAATCGTTTTATGGGCGACCAGCGCGTTGTCGAGTTGACAGGTGAAGCCTATTTCGACGTCAAATCAAATCCATCCAAGCCCTTTATCGTCAAGAGTAGCGAGCAGGAAATACAGGTCGTAGGCACCAGATTCAATATACAGGCTTATGCCGGTCAAGCTAAAGCAAGAACAACATTGGTCGAAGGTAAGATCAATTTAAAAAATTTAAGCAGCGGTATGGTTAGACCGCTCGCGCCGGGTGAGCAGGGCGAGGTGTATGGGCAGCGCTTGGTTGTAGAGCCTACGGATCTTACCGTGGCTATGGCTTGGCTGAATAATACGTTTGTTTTCAAAGGGACGCCTATTCGGGAGATCATGCTGGAACTGAGCCGTTGGTATGATGTGGAAGTTGACCTAGAGAATCTTCCTGATGAAACATTCTACGCCACGCTACCGCGTACGGTGCGACTATCCAAAGTGCTATCCGCACTAGAGGAAACGAGCAATCTAAAATTTACTATTCAAGGAAGGAGGGTCAAGGTACAGTAGAGATCAATTTTTTACAAGAATACAATTGACCTAGTGAGCAAAAAACCGAAGGTACAGCTAATACCTCCGGTCGATGTCGGTCCATTGATTCTGAAACTCGTGGAAGTAATAGAATTTTTTAACCTAACATAACAAATGTATGAAAATCAATTTTCATATCAAGCAGGATTTTGTACAGCGCGGTGCTGTGCGAATATCCTCACTTGATAGAACCGTGCTATTCAAAATTTTGATGACCATGAAACTAACCGTCCTGTTAATGACGATTTTTACGCTAAGTGTGCAAGCTACAGTCCATGGCCAGCGTGTAGACCTGAAGGTCAATAAGGTTCGTCTGGACAAAGTGTTTGACGAGATCTACACGCAAAGTGGCTATGCTTTTCTTTTTAATGCGAAGCAATTACGCGCTGCAAAACCGATAACGGTCGAGCTTAAAGGTATGCCCATAGAACAAGCTATAAAAGCGATACTAGCCGACCAACCCTTTGATTATACCATTGATGAAAAGGTGATTACGATCAGGGAGAAGAAAGTCGATCCAAAGAAAAGTAAGATCGAAATGACACAATACGAAGATCCGGAAACGAAGGATCTGATTATTGAGGGAAGGGTGATTGATGCGGAGACGAATGAGCCTTTGGAAGAGGTTGTTATAGAATCTTTAGATGGTAAAGTTATAGGGAGAACAGATAGAAATGGACGTTTTCGAATGATTATAAATGCTAATAGAGGAGGGGTAAAATGAGGGAGATCGTATGCATGTTGTCATCGTTGCTACTTATAGCTTTAGCGGGAATCAGTAGATCTCAAACTATGATAATTGATGAAAAGCAATACATTGATAGTATTAAAGCTTTGAAAATAGGAGATACAATTCCACAAGTCCTTTGGGATGTGAAGCTTGGTGTCGTAGGGCATCCCGCTGGAGCAAAACAGTTGGCGCTCCGTGATTATAAGAATAGTGAACTAATTATTTTGGACTTTTGGGCTACGTATTGTTCCTCCTGCATAGCCGCATTTCCAAGCTTATCTAAGCTGGAAAAAGATTTTGGAAAAGAGCTTAAGATACTTTCTATAAGCCATCAGGATGCTGCTTCAATTCAAAAGTTTATTGATAGGAGTGAATATCTCAAAGAAAATAATCTTGATAAATCCTTCTATTCCGTGGTTAACGATACAATACTGGCCAAATACTTTGGAAGGAGTACGATCCCTTTCAATGTCGTTATCGACAAAAAGGGAAAAGTAAGGGCGCTGACCACCCCTGATGAGTTGACAGCCGATAGACTTGCTATGATGATAGCAGATAATACCGCCAAACCAATTCTGCCGAGAAAAAGCACAATAGATGGCCCTTTATTACGCAGCATAACGGGCGAAGCAAAAGATATTTATTATAGTGCTATACTTCCATATGATCCTACGCTTCCCGTAGCAGTAAAGAAAAAGGTGGATTCTTTACGACAGATCAAGCATTTCGTCTTACCTAACTGGGGTTTAAAACGTCTTTTTGCTTACTTGATCCACCATCAATCTCCTCGTAAGGAAAATGTTACTTTCACTCCTTCACGATGTATCATCGAAGCTGATCCACAAAGTGAAGAATTTTTGTCGGTTTTTGATACCAATGGGAAATATTCAAGAGTGACTTACGAATCTGTTTCACCAATGCTGGTGTCAGACTCCACTATTTTTGCCAAAATGAAGATTGACCTAGATATTCTGACAGGAATGAAAGCTTCGTACCAAAAAAGAAAGATTCCTTGCCTTATAGTGACTGTCTCAAATCAAAAGCTTCTCCCTATTAATAAATCCGGGCTGGGGTACCCCACACTGGTAAGGAATGGACGATCGGATGGAGATGGCACTGGCGACGGTAGATTTGAACAGCGTGTTCAATTAAACAATAACCAGACTAAGAACTTTATGAGTAATTATAGTATGAAGGATATGCTATATGCTTTTAACCAATCAATGGGAGCAAATCTCCCTTTTATGATTGATGAAACGAATTTTAAGGGTAAGCTGGATTTAAAATTACCCCATAAGGTAGATGACTTGCAAAGTCTCCAAGCTTCGTTCGCAGAGCAGGGACTTCGCTTAAGTTTAGAACAGCGTGAATTGGAGGTTTTTGTATTGTCATCCAACAAGTTTAAGATCAACAATGCAACGTTGACGCTCACCTCAAACGGGTATGTTTATTCGAAGAGAAAGGAGGTGCTAAAATGAGACTAGTTTTAATAGTATTCCTTTTTAACATTATTAGTATTGCTGAAGGATCGCATCTAGAATTTCGTTCCCATATGCCCGAGAAAGCTCAAAAAATGCTGTTCCCGCCATCAACCACTGAGGGTTTTTCTCAACATCAGGATAATTTAAAGCCTATTTATGGGTTAAGAATACCAAAGGATACAGCGTTGTTAATATTCAGGCGATTGGGCTATATGTCGGATACATTGAGTACACGACAAATAATAGAAAAAAATGGAGAAGTAAAATTAAAGGTCCTTAGTCAGAAAATGGAAGATATTATTATCTCCACAGGATATCAAAAAATCCCTAAATACCAAACCACAGGTGCAGTGGATCTCGTTGCTAACAAGGATTATGAAAGGCAGATCGGTACTGGCGTATTGGAGCGTATGGATGGATTGGCCGCTGGGCTAACATTTGATCGCAGGAAAGGATACATGAAAGATCTCCAGATAAGAGGGTATAGTACCATGACTTCGACAATTGCCAAACCATTGATTATTATGGACAACTTTCCTTTCGACGGTGATATTGAAGCGATCAATCCAAACGATATTGAAAATGTCTCCCTATTAAAAGATGCCGCTGCTGCTGCGATATGGGGGGCAAGGGCTGGAAATGGTGTATTGGTCATTACCACTAAAAAAGGAAAAATGGATCGGCCAATGGCTGTGCAGTGGAATTCGAATGTCAGCATCATAGACAAGCCGGATCTATTCTATTCACCGAGAGTCAGCAGTAGTCAATTTATAGACAATGAAATTTTTCTTTTTGAAAAGGGAGTCTTCAATGCAAATCTTTCTAATAATACCAAACGTCCGATTGTGACTCCAGTAGTCGAATTACTGGATGCCGTAAAAAAGGGTAATCTAAATGAAGCGGATGCTATAGCCCAGATAGATCGGTATCGGTCATATGATCTAAGGAATGATTATGATCGTTATCTATACCGTAAAGGTATCAATCAGCAGCATTACATAGCTTTGCAGATGGGCGGACAGAAATGGAATAATAGGCTCGCCATTGGCTGGGATAGGGATGTAAGTGTATTGAAAGCCAATGACCAAAATAAATTATCAATCCGTACAAATCAACAATGGCAGCCGTCAAAAAAGATAGAGATCCAAATGGGATTACAATATTCGCATGCACTAGCTCATAACAATAATCCTGGAGAGCTAACATCCATTTATCCATACGCCCGTCTTGCAGGGGCCAATGGCTCGCCATTGGCAGTAGACAACTTGTATCGGTACAGCTATATCGATACTGTCGGACAGGGGCTTTTGATGGACTGGCGTTATTATCCTTTGAATGAAATACAACAGCGCGATAATAGGACATTGCGTAGAAATATAATCATGGATATCGGCGCTACTTATAACCTATGGAAAGGTCTTTCATTTGATCTGAAATACCAATTTAGTAGACAGGTGGGGGAGCATAAAAAATATCAATCCGAGGATCTGTTTTACACGCGGGATTTAATCAATAGGTTCAGCGTAATCAAAAATGGAACGTTGACTTACAACTTGCCCAAAGGAGGGATTTTGGACTATGATAATGACGAAAGCATTAGTCATCAGTTCAGAACGCAATTAAACTTTAACCGTGTTTTGTCAGATAAACATGAGGTACAGTCACTGCTCGGGACCGAATGGCGTAAGATAGATAATAATGCACATATTGGACGGTCTTACGGGTATAATGATGACCTTAAACTGTCGAGTCAGGTGGATTATGTTACCCTCTTTCCCAATTTTGACAATCTTTATTCCAGTATGTCGGTTCCATTTATGGATCAGTATACCTCTTCGGCAGACAGAATGGTTTCATTTTTCTTTAATGGAGGGTATAGTTACAAAAAGCGTTATACATTTTCTGCTTCGGCACGACGAGATGCTTCTAATCTCTTTGGAGTAAATACAAACAATAGATGGAAACCGCTGTGGTCTGTCGGTGGTAAATGGATCGTCAATCAAGAGGATTTTTTTCATGTTCCGTGGATGGATCAGTTGGTGTTGCGAACATCCTATGGTCATAGTGGAAATGTGAACAATGCCGTTCCTGCGGTGGTTACAATCGATTATAATTCATTTTTGAGCCCACTGGCACGATTACCGTATGCGAATCTGAGAAACGCGCCCAATCCTGATTTACGTTGGGAAGATGTAGCACAATGGAATATTGGAGTAGATGCCACTTTTCTAAAAAATAGGATTTCGCTGACGCTAGATTATTATAATAAGACATCAACAGATCTCATTGCAAATGAAGATGCGGATAGAACAACAGGTTTTGCATCCTTTACACGCAATAGTGGAACCTTAATAACAAAAGGGATAGACCTCACATTAAGGACGTTAATTGTAGATCGAACGTGGAAGTGGAAAGCTGATCTGCTGGGAAGTTTCAATAGTAACCGTATGGCTGTACTCAATCGCACGAGAACTTCATTGACAGCAGGAGAGTTTTTTGTGCCGCCAGCTATTGACTATCCAATGAATTCGATGTTTTCATACCGTTTTGCTGGACTAAATGCCAATACAGGTGCACCACAGGGATTTGTTAATGGTGAACTGAGCGAAGACTATACAGCACTGACGAGTACGAGCAAAGTTAAATTGGAGGATCTAATCTATCACGGAAGTGTCGTACCTCGATACTATGCCAATCTAAGAAATTCATGGCATTATAAGGGGGTGGAAATGCTTGTAAATATAAGTGGTAAATTTGGTTATGTGTACCGTCGGAATACAATATTATATGCGCAGATGCTGTCTACTGGTTTAGCGGCCGCGCATGCTGATTATGAAAAGCGATGGCAAAATCCGGGGGACGAGCTTCATACCAATATTCCTTCATTACAATATCCGGCGCTGGCATCAAGGGACAATTTTTATAGGCTGTCGGATGCGACAATCGAACCGGCGGATCACATCAGGATTCAAGACATCAGTTTGGCTTACTCACCAGTCATGAAGTCTAAATACATCAAGGCCGTGCGTATCCAACTTTTTGTCAATAATTTGAATTGGATAGTTTGGAAAAAGAGTAAAAATGAACTCGATCCACTATTTGCTGATAATACTCCGATTGCCCGTTCATATACATTAGGATGTAATTTTCAATTTTAAATCGAATACCATGAATAGAATAATAATATTATTAGCCTGTGTTGGCGTCTTAGGGTTGTCTTCATGTAACGGTTTTCTGGATGTAAAACCAGATAGTTCTCTAGCCCTGGTCAAAACAGTCGATGATTATTTGGCTATAGTTCAAAATGAAACGCGGATGAATGCCAATTACCCTTTCTCATACGATTATGCCAGCGATTTTTTCTATTTGTCAGAACAGAATATTGATGCACTAGATGAGACTGGACGGTATGCATATCTTTGGATAGCTGAACCATGCCATGCAAATAACTGGAATCAAAATTATGTTCGCATATATGATACGAACGTCGTGTTGCAGGGTATAGATCATGCTGAGCTAGGCAATAGAACTGAGTCAGATCGTAAAATGGCTAAGGGACTGGCTGCTTTTTCAAAAGGTTTTACATTGATGCAGCTCGCTGCTTTGTACGCACCACCCTATGAGCGTGGAAATAATATGGGAAAACTTGGTATTCCGATTCGCCCCTCGGCCAATATAGAAGAAAAATCTGTTCGTCCATCGCTCGATGATTGCTATAAGGAGATGGAGCGTTTATTAATAATGGCAAGTAACCTATTGCCAGAGTATACCAAAGCAAAGACAATATCAAATCAGGAAGCCGCATGGGCTGCATTGGCCCGTTTTTATTTAGTGACTCAAAATTATGAAAAGGCATTCGCATACGCAGATTCATGTTTGCAGTTTAATGGAGAACTTATTGACTACAATTTACTTGATCCGATGGCTTCAGGGACACAGTTTCCGATTTTGAACAAAGAGGTTGTTTTCCATGCTACTAAAGGTGATTTTTCGGGTATTTCTTCTAGTTCACGAGCAGTAGTTGATAATCTGTTATACAACAAATATGCGGTGGATGATCTCCGAAAAAGCTTATTTTACAGAAAGAATGTTGATGGAGTTGTAGGGTTTTATGGAAGCTATGATGGTAATGTCTCCTCGGCGGTGTTCAGTGGTATTGCGAGGGATGAAATTTATTTGATTGCAGCGGAATGTGCTGCTCGCCTTGGAAAGTTGGATACTGCTGTGGATAGGATAAATGCACTCCGCGAAAAAAGAATTGCTAAAGGGAGTTTTACAGTTTATAATTCCAAAGATCCGGATAATGTACTTCGATTTGTTCTGGAAGAGCGGGAGAGAGAATTATCTTTTCGTGCTGGTATTCGATGGATGGATCTTAGAAGGCTCAATCTTGAGGAACGTTTCAAAAAGAAAATTATACGATCATACAAAGGGAAAGTCTATACGTTAGAACCTAACGATGTAAGGTATACCTTCAAAATTCCAGATGAGATAGTTTCAATAGGAAAATTAGAACAAAATCAATAGTTATTATACAGACGGTTTTTTTGATCTGAAATGCGATTAATCACATTTAAAAATTGTGAAGTGGGTGATGTATCTAACAATTTACATCATAGAAGTATCATTCTACCGATTTTTTCATTGATTATCTCGGATACCTCCCAAGTACGGTAGGATCAAATGCCAAACTGCTTATTTATTTTTCCCTAACCAGTATTTGCAAATAGTTTCATTTTCCGTAGTTTTGGGCAGACCATAATGTCCAAAACTACTATCCAATCTGAATGAAACCTGTCGTCACAGATACTGTAAGTCGAGAAGATGAACTGTTGTCGCAGTTGCGTGGTGGCGATTATGCGGCTTACCACCAGCTTTACGATAGCTATTCGCCCATGATTATGGCTCGGATCCGTCGACTGGTATTGGATCAAGAGATAGCGCTGGAATTGCACCAAGAGGTATTCTTACAGATATGGAACGAACGTAAAAAACTACCTGCCGATGTCCCATTCAAGGCTATTCTGCTGCACCGAGCGAAACTGCAAGCCTATAAATATTACCATAAAGCTTCACAGGACCGTGACATGCGGGCACACCTGATGACAGTGGCGACGGAGCTCTACGATCAACTGCAAGAGCAGATTGATTTTCAGGAAACGAATGCATCTCTCTTGGCTGCCATAGCCAAACTGCCTGAACAACGTCGTAGAGTATTTGTACGGATTAAACTGGAAGGTCGATCGTATGAAGAGGCAGCGGATGAGTTCGGCGTATCCGTATCGACTATAAAAGACCATATGACCCGAGCGCTCAAATTCCTGCGAACGGAACTGACCCAAGACAACCCATCTCTTCTTTTTTTCCTCTTGGCGGCTACGCTTTTCAGGTAGTTTAAAAATATATCAAAAAATAATTGCCCGCGAGCCGTACTTTTTTCTGTTTGTCCACACTGTATAGGTAAAAGAGGAAAATATATGCCAGACATACAGGAGATATATGCAAAGTTTTTAGCTCGTCAGTGTACAGCCGAAGAGGTAGAGCTATTAATGGTGCAATTTGCAGATAAGGATAATGCGGCAGTGATACAGGAATTGATACAGGCTGAAATTGACCGAGGCCATGATGTGGAAGTCGAACAGAGAGATATAGCGTCAGCGCATCAAAACTGGGGTGCATTGGATACCCGTATCCATCGGCAGGGGCGCATACGTAAGCTACAACGTTACTGGATATCTGCCGTAGCGGGTTTATTATTGATAGCATTAGGTGCGACATTTTATTATTATAACATTAACATCAGCACAGATAACACAGCCGTCGTAGCTGCAAATAAGATTGTACCTGGAACCAATAGAGCCACAGTAACCCTTGCTGATGGGAGTATAGTCGATCTGAGTGATAGGCAGACAGGGCTAGTGGTCGGCGATAACCTTACCTATGAGGACGGTTCTGCTATTTCGGCTGCAACTACCTCAGCGACATTAACTACTCCCCGCGGTGGGCAGTATCGCATCACATTGGCCGATGGTACCAAAGTATGGCTCAATGCCGCCTCGTCTCTGCAGTACCCAGTTCGTTTTGATGGAGATACGCGAGAGGTGACCCTTAGGGGAGAAGCTTATTTTGAAGTCGTGCACAACGCCCGCAAACCGTTTATCGTAAGTAGCGGAGAGCAACGGACACTGGTAAAAGGTACCAGGTTTAATGTCAGTGCCTATGCAGATGATCATCAGATAGCCACTACTTTGTTGGAAGGATCGGTCGCCATCCAGCGGATGCGAACTACCGAAGACGAGGGACTGCTGTTGAGACCAGGCCAACAGGCAGTCATGAAAGATGGCGAGATGAGTATACGACCGGTAGATGCCCATGAGGCGATGGCCTGGTCACAGGGCAAATTTATGTTTACCGATACAGCGTTGCCCGTCATCATGCGTCAGATCGCCCGCTGGTATGACGTAGAAATAGTTTATATGCAACCTGTAGACGACGTGACTTTTACGGGGTCAATCTCTAGATTCGATAACATACAGGATGTGCTGCGCAAGCTGGCACTGACCGAACGTATAAAATTTGAAACACAGGAAAGGAGGATCATGGTCAAGCGGGAATAGTATTTTACAATAAGGTCTAGCCATCGTTTCTACAAAATAAGACCGGATTCTGTTTGCTCCAGAACCCGGTCTAAGACAAGGTAATGACCAACAAAAGTTAGCTAACAACTAGTTATTTATCATTTTAACCCTAATCAAAGATATGAATTTTTATCATCATGTCGTGGGAATTTTATTGTCTATCCCACGGCAGACACGCTGGAGGATTTTTATGCGGGTACAGCTTATACTCATTTCGATATTTTTACTGTTGGCACAACTGCAGGCTACCGATCTCCGGGCGCAGCGCATGTCCTTGCACGCCAATGGGCAGCAGTTGCAGCAGGTACTGAAAGAAATCCGTAAGCAGACAGGATATGATTTTGTGTACAGTCCAGAGACATTGAAAGCGCATGCACAGCCCGTCACTATAGACGTCAGCAACGTTCTTGTTTTGGACGTTTTAAAACAGCTGTTTGGCAGCCAGTCTCGGCTGCAATATACCGTAGATCAACAAACAGTCATTGTCAGACCGAAGGCTACTACGGCAAATAGCCGCCCGGCTCCAGAAGCTAACGATCTCATTCAAACGCCGATCCGCGGGAAGATCACCAATGAAAAAGGCGAACCGTTGGGCGGTGCGTCGATCTATATACTGGATGCACACGGAAATCGTACGGCAGTGCAGACCAAAACCGATGAGCAGGGCTATTTTGTGCTGCCACAGGATCAGATCGGCGCAAAGCTCGAAGTGGTGTACCTGGGGTATGCCGCACAAAAGCTTACCGTCCGAGCAGATATGGGGGTGATTGCATTGAAACCTTTCTCAGCGGAAGTGGAGGAAGTCGAGGTGGTATCTACGGGATATCAGAAGATACCTAAAGAAAGAGCTACGGGGAGCTTTGAGTTTATAGACTCCGCATTATTCAACAGGAAGGTGTCTACGGATATAATAAGTAGGCTAGAGGATGTTGTTCCTGGGCTTTCATCTAATAAGTCTTCTCATAATGCCAAAGGGGTAATGTTGAATATCAATGTGAGAGGGGTAAGCTCCATATCATCTAATATATGGCCGCTCTTGGTGGTAGATGGTATTCCGTACGAAACCAATTTGGCAGATTTTGGGATGGGAATGTTCAATAATATCAATCCCAATGATGTAGAGAGTGTATCTGTCTTAAAAGACGCTGCTGCAGCGTCAATATGGGGTGCTCGGGCAGCCAATGGTGTCATCGTGATCACGACAAAACGAGGTAAGTTTAATAGTAAGGCACAGGTAGCTGTAAATTCAAACCTTAGTATCAAAGAACGGCCTGATCTCTATTACACAAAACCCATGGGTACTTCGGACTATATCGACCTAATGCAGTTCTTTTTTGACAAAGGACGGTATAACTCATCTTTTAATAAATGGAATTTTAATGCGCAGCCGATTATCTGGATGATGAAAGATGAGAGGGAGGGCAAAATCACAAAAGAAGAGTTAAACGGTAAACTTGACGCCTTACGGAATATAGATGCACGGGACGATTACTATAAGTATATCTATCGAAGAGCCGTGACTCAAAGCCATAATATACAATTAAGTGCTGGTGGGGATAGAATCAATACGATATTCTCGGCAGGGCTTGATAAGGATAAAAGAAGTCTCGTAACAGATTCCTATAATCGGATCTCGCTGAAATCCAACTCGGAGATCAAACCAATAGAAAATCTCTTGCTGAATGTCGGTCTGAACTATACAGAATCCAAGAATGTATGGAATCTCGATGATATCCTATATCGTACATCCCGTAATCCCTATGTCCGCTTGGCAGATGATAATGGTAACCCTGTTCGGGTAGATGTAAGCTCGAGGCACCCAGTCTATAGGGATACCGTTGCGGGAGGTAGGTTGCTAAGTTGGGACCACTATCCATTGAAAGAATTGTATGCATCAAAGTTTTATCAGAAGGTAAAGGAGACCGTGTTGAACTTTTCGGCACAGTACACATTCAACAATGGACTCAAGATACAGGGTACCTATAATTATCAGCGTACAATCAATCCAGTGACCAATTATCAAGGGCTGGAATCATTCGCCACTCGAAACCTGATTAACTCGTACGCTTCGTACAACCCCAATACTGTAACGTGGAATATTTCTGTTGGGGATATCATCTATACCAATCATTGGGATACTTATGTACATACTGGGCGACTTAATTCTGAATTCAACAGGACTTGGTCTAACGTTCATGATCTAAACCTACTGGCTGGTTTCGATATGCGTGAACTTGTCAATGAAGTCCATACTTCGCAGTATTATGGCTTTGACCCAGAGACAGGTAAATTTAGCCCTGTCGCCTATGGGAGACAGGTGCCTTGGTGGAACGGAAAGGTCGGGACGACTACGATAACAGACTATAGTGCCTATGATAAGACCACAAATAGATTTGTGTCCTATTATGCAAATGGATCATATACCTATATCCAGCGTTATATCCTTAGCGCCAGTTTCCGCAAAGATGCTTCCAATCTGTTCGGTGTCAAGACTAATGAAAGAGGGCAACCCTTTTGGTCGGTAGGGGCAGCATGGCTATTGTCCAAAGAGGGATTCATAGAGAATAAAAATATCGATGTGCTTAAATTCCGAGCGACATACGGCTATAATGGTAATGTCAATAACCTACTCTCAGCATATCCGATTATTACGGTAAATAACAATCCGAATACAATAACGGGACAACATTTCGCAACAATGCAAAGCCCGCCGAATCCATCCCTGAGATGGGAGAGAGTAAGGAATATAAATTTTGGACTAGATTTTTCATTTTTTGGCAATCGTATTAATGGAAGTTTGGAAGCCTATGAGAAGTATGCAACGGATCTGATATCCATGGCACCCGTAGATCCGACAATGGGGTTTGGTACACTGATGATCAATCACGGTAATATTAAAAATAGGGGTTGGGATGCCTCAGTGAATGCTACCGCCCTCAAAAAGAAAGATTGGCTATTGACGAGTCATATTATGCTATCGTATAGCAGGCCAAAGGTGACCAAAGCCTATTCGGATCCCAATGCTGTTTCGTATCTGTACATGGCCGGACCTAATGCAAGACAGATGACACCGTTCGAGGGAATGGACCTATATAGTTTGCTGACTTACAAATGGGCCGGATTGGATCCTGTTGATGGCACGCCCAGAGCTTATCTAAATGGTGAAATCTCTAAAGACTATAGCAAAATCATAGGTTCTACTGTAGAGGATCTTCGGAATCATGGCTCGACTAATCCTACTTATTTTGGTTCGTTCAGAAATGCACTTCGATATAAAAATCTAGAGGTATCTATAAATATAGCTGCTCAGTTCGGATATGTGTTTTTAAGAGAATCTTTCGATAATGATCTGTTTATAAATAACGATGCCAAACATAGTGACTATAGCCGCCGTTGGCAGAAGCCGGGCGACGAGTTGATTACGGAGGTACCCGCGTTTACCTATCCCAACAAAGCGGCTTCAAGTCAGGTGTACAGGCAGTCCTCTGTATTGGTAGAAAAAGGAGACTTTATAAAATTGCGTGACATCCAATTTAGTGTTTCATTACCAGGCTTAAGACAGTATGGCTTTAGGAATGCCCGTATTTATGCCTATCTGCAAAATTTAGGAACGATCTGGAAAGCAAATGATAAAGGTATAGACCCCGAGTTCGGCGCTTCTGTGCCTGATCCTATCATGTACTCTTTTGGTCTCAACTTTAATCTTTAGAAAAATGAAAAATATAATAATAGTCTGTAGCTTAGGAATAGGGTTCTTTTCTTCCTGCAGTTCATTTCTGGACAAAAAGTCGGATATACATTTAGCTGTTCCAAATAAATTGGAACATGCTACACTATTGCTCAATGATTATACAGAACTCAATTCTGGCTATCCTATCTTCGGTGATCTCGGTACAGATGATTTTTATCTAACGAGCGAAAACTGGGACGCAGCTAATTCCGTAGATCAACGTAATGCCTATATATGGGCAGACGAGCCATATATCGATGCTGCACAATGGCAGCGACCTTATAAAACGATCTATATCGCAAATCAGGTGCTAGAAATATTGGAAAAGGTGCATAAGGAAGAGGATGTTCTGGAATACAGGCGTAACTTGGGTACAGCGCATTTCTATCGGGCTTTTGTGTTTGCGCAGCTTACCGAATTACATTGCCCTGCGTATGATAAGTCCACAGCAGGTAGTGAATTAGGAATACCATTACGACTCAAAGCTGGTATTGATGCGCTTTCGGTGAGAGCGACATTGAAGGAAACGTATAGGCAGATCGTCAATGATTACAAGGCAGCAATAGTGAATCTACCACTTGTAGAGCCCGTTATAGGACGGCCATCGAAAGCCTCCGCTTTTGCAGGTCTTTCCCGTACCTATTTAAATATGGGAGATTTTAGAAATGCCTATCTATATGCAGATTCTTGTCTGCAGATCAATCCGAGCCTTTTGGATTATAATACACTAAATGCAAGCGATGACCTACCGATACCAAGATTTAATGTCGAAGTATTATTTCCGGCGCAGAGTGTTGTTGCAGGATTAATGGATCAAAATACAGCATTGGTTGATGACGATTTATACGATAGCTACACGATCAATGACCTGCGAAAGTCTGTTTTTTTTAAAGCTAATGGGACTCCCGTAAATACGTTCCGATTTAAGGGTAGTTATGATAAAAGTTTGGGAGCTCTATTTATAGGAATAACCACAAGCGAAGTCTATTTGACCAAAGCTGAGTCTGCCTGTCGAATCGCAGAAATTGATGAAGCTCTCTCAGCAATTAATACACTTCTAAAGAGCAGATGGAACAAAGCCGTTGCTTATACACCGATCACAGAATCAGATCCAGAGAATCTGTTATTTATAATCCTGAAGGAGCGAAGAAAGGAGTTACTATTCAGAGGAAGGCGTTGGTCAGATCTGAAGAGACTCAATCTAGACGAACGTTTTAAAAAGACATTAGTAAGGAGTATAGGTAACGATACATATACCTTGGAACCTAATAGTCCGAAATATGCATTCCGCATACCACAGTCGGTCATCGATCAAACGGGGATGCCTCAAAACAAACGCTAATTTTTAAAACATTAAAACATGACGATATTTAGATCAAATATTTGCTTAACAATACTTTTATTGTTTATTTCTGAAATGCTTCTTGCACAACAAGATCCTAGAAAGTTTGATCCGGGGCTTGAACATCATATTGGCGACGCATTCAAGGGACCCGAGAAAGTGCAATGGATGCGGGGTGATGTGAGATCTATAAAATGGAAATCGTGGCATGATAAGGTGATTGTATTGGACTTTTTTGACACCTACTGCACGAGCTGTATTCTGTCTATGCCGCATTTGCAAAAGCTTCAGCAACAGTTTGGTGATAAAATCCAGATTCTAAATGTGACTTGGCAAGATAAAGCTACGCTGGACAAGTTCTTTGCTACAAATGAATATCTTAAAGAGCATCAGGTCAATTTACCAGTGATCTATAATGACAAGATATTGAGAAGCATGTTCCCCTATCAGGCAGCACCTCATATCGCTATGATCTACAAAGGAAAAGTGCAGGCAATTACTTTCAATAGACTGTTGACTACTGATAATATAGAGAAGCTTCTGAATGACGGCCGTATAGATCTACCTTGGAAAAATGACTTTGGTAAAGGGAGTTTAACCCAAGATAATTCTATCGAAGATATAGGTGTATGGCTCAGCGGATACCAAAGTGGGGTGAGGGGGCAATCTTTAAAGTTTGAAAAAGATAGTCTGACTGGAAATTACAAAACGTCAATCTATAATCGAGAACCTTATGCGGCATTGATCAATACATGGGGAAAAATCGTAATACCGAGGGCCTTGCTTCGAGCTGAGCAGGTCGTTTGGAATGTATCAGACTCGAGTCACTACAAGAATTTTACGAACAGCGGAGAGGCGTGGGATGTAAAGCATAGCATATCCTATGAACGGATCGATCGGATACATCGTGCTGATTCTGTTCAGGCAAAAGTGGTACTTCAGGACCTACATAATTTCCTTGGTATCAAAACTTATTGGTCCAAAAAGCGAATTAAATGCCTCATTTTGAAAAAGTGTCCAATAGAGAAAACCGAAAAAGTATTTGATGGTATTGTTCGATATGAAGGAACGGATGTGTTTTCGAAATTTATGGCATTTCGTGAAGATTATCCATTGATCTATGATGAAGCGAAGCTAACTGATATATTAGAGATTGGTGTATTCAACAGTCTTGACGAGCTAAATGAACAGTTGCGGCAATATGGACTAGAGTTGAGAGAAGGGGAAGCAGAGTTCGAAACCTTTGTTGTAGAAGAGGAGAAATAGGGAAGCAATAGAGAGTATCCATGTAATAAAATAAGCCTATGGTTTTTGTAAGTAGTCAATTAACTTGCTACAATTTAAACACAAAACACCATAGGCCATGGATACAAATATACAAACAGATCCAGATAAAGTAACAGTTAGTTTTTCTGATCAGCAGATTTTTTTAGGTATTGATGTTCATAAAAAGAACTGGAATATTAGTGTATATATCGGCGACACATTCTTCCAGAACTTTCATCAGGAAGCAAACTCATTGCTTCTTTTGAATTATTTGAATTCTCATTTTCCGGAGGGGCATTACGTAGCCTGTTACGAGGCCGGTTTCTGTGGTTTTTCGGTTCAGCGTGAACTTAAGTCACTTGGAATAGACTGTATAGTTGTCAATCCTGCCGACATCCCACAAACGAATAAAGGTATGCTGTCCAAGACTGACACTTCTGATTCCCGCCGATTGGGGACGGCCCTGTCCAGAGGTCTGTTGAACCCTATATATATTCCTGATAAAATTACGGAGTCTGACAGACAACTCATCAGATACCGTAGGAAGACACTAACGGATTTACAGAAAAAGCGTAAGATATTAAAATCCGCCTTTCATTCTATGGGGATAGTTATTCCCAAAGAGCACGACAAGCCATATTGGACCAAAAGATTCATTGAGTGGATACGAAACCTTAATCCCGCAGAAATATCTTCGCGGATATTAATAAGCCACGTGGTAGATGATGTTGAGTTTCTTCGCAGGCGGTTATTGCAGATCAATAAGGACGTACGCCAGCTCTCTTCACACGAAAGATATAAGGAAGCCTATTCAATATTAATCTCTGCGCCAGGTATCGGCATTATCACGGCTATGACACTGCTGACTGAAATTGGGGAGATCAAACGTTTTGATAACTTTGGAAAGTTCAATTCCTTTATCGGCCTATGTCCAAGTGAATTCTCTTCCGGTGAGACTATAAGAAAGGGAAAGATGACTTCACGTGCAAACACTGCGTTGCGCCCGTTGCTGATCGAAGCAGCTTGGATAGCCATAAGAACAGACCCTGCTCTAGCACTTAAATTTCAGGAGCTCATTAAAACCAGGACGAAGAAAAGAGCAATAGTGGTCATTGCTAGGAAATTACTTTCGCGAATATATCATATATGGACTAATACAAGATTGTATGAAAAAGGAATATTAAAATAAACACACAACAAACAAGTGAAAAGATAATTTCTACTTGATGCTCCCGACTACTTGAGACAGCCTGAATTTAGTTTCTTTATTTAGAGTGTGTAGCGGGCCATCAGATTAAATCTAACGGATACCTGTAACTTTGATTACTAATAGGAGGCTGAAATAATTATCTTTTTACTAAATTTGTAATAGAGAAAAAAACCGGAGAAAGCGCCTTTACAAAATTTTTGAAGGCCTTTCTTAGGAAGTTTTTTGACTAAAATCCAAGAATTATAGAATTTTATTCATAGGGGGCTGCTCGATGATGACGAGACAGCCCCGTATTTGTTGGATAGATAGCCTTTTTTCTTCGTTAAAATGGCGACCTGTCTACCGGTGTGTAATGCGATTGCGCGATCATTACTGCAAAAGCATTACCAAATAGGGCTGCGTTATGCACTTGCCATCCTTCATTAAGCTTTCCGGGTTCTAGTGCTCCTGTGACGGAATAGTGACCATATTTAGGCTTTGCTATCGGGAAATTTTGCGAATTCGTCGCAAAGGGCTCTATGGTGTAATTAATATAGATTCCGTTTTGAAGTTCGTTGGATAGAAATCCGGTATCTCCAATATAAAAAAAATTGAGTGTCTTATGCCGGAACATAGAGACTGCATTGCCTGCCGTGAAAGGATAATAATTGACGGAAGATCCGGTATAGATAATAACCTGATCTGTAGGAAGGTTTTGTACATACAAGGTCTGTGATCCATCCTGTCCCCAGTATTTGCCCCTGACATCATCAAAAGGCCAGGCCAAAATATCAGATTCTACGTCATTGAATTTGTAGATAGCTCCACCTAAGCCGTTTTCAATGGTCGTTATATTGTTGTCATTAAAGAGTGCCCGTAAGAAAGTCTGTGGTATTGCACTATGGTAGTTTTCTATCATCAAAAAGGCTACGCCTCCACGTTTAATATAGTTGTGCAAAGCCGCATAGTCATCCGCATATAAAGTAGCAAATAGACTGGCAATAATAATATCGGGATAGTTCGTGGGGTCGGCTAATCTGTTTTTTAGATTATTTATAGAAGGAGAAATGGTCTCATAATCAAATCCTTCTATACGTAGATATTCGCTGTCCGGACCAAAATTTAGCGAATCCCTTAAGAAATTTCCTGATGCTTTTGCTGAAGCTGCATAACCGTAAACAGCATTTCCTTCAACATGGAGGATCTTTTTTCGGGGATAGACTTTGTAAATGGCCACTTTGGCGTATTGTATCCTTCCGGCACCGCCCGTCGTGAATTCGAAAGTGCGATTGGCAAGTCCTATATTACTTACCGGTAGATCTTCAACTATGTTGTTGAGAGGTTTGACCGATAGTTGTTCTAAATCGATTATGTATTTTCGTTGGGTAAGATCTGCGGTATAATAGCGTGCTTCTACCTGACGCTCGGAGTCAGCCTCTACGTTGGAAAATGTAAGGTCTTCAATCGGTACGTTGGTCAAAGCTCCTGTGAAAGCTCCCGTCTTTATATTAAATGTGCCGGTTTTGAGCGGTGTATTGCTTGCAAACTTTGCCAACAGGGTAGTTACATTTCCGAATAGACCACGCGTATCTACACGTATTTTTAACTGTTGCAATTGGTGTTTGAAGGTGATTGATAAAGGGGTATCTCCCGTAGTCGTTGCTTTGATTGTCCCTGCGGTATATAAGAAGGGGCGATCGGATTTGGTCTGTATCTGTGGGTTGTTCGGATCCAAAGCCGTGATGTCATTGGTGTCATCGTAAGAATAGGCATACCATTCGTAGTTCTGATTCAGTACCACGTCCAGTTTTGTAGGGGTACCTGATACCAATTGTAGCGATTGTTCAAATTTTTGGGTCGTGGTATTGAACAGCACAAACCAGTACTTGACACCGACTTCCATAGGGATGTCGGCTGCCAGAGGATTAAGGGAGCGGGTACTCATCTGCTTAGATGGTAGAGCCGCTTTTACCTTGTCAAATCTGATCGCTTTCGTATGCTCGCCAAATGAGAGATCCTTGCCTTCAGCCGATGTGAAATCAACTTCAATATCA
The DNA here is from genome assembly GCF_016746095.1 of Sphingobacterium faecale. Classification (GTDB taxonomy): domain Bacteria; phylum Bacteroidota; class Bacteroidia; order Sphingobacteriales; family Sphingobacteriaceae; genus Sphingobacterium; species Sphingobacterium faecale. The sequence goes on from NZ_JAERTY010000001.1 coordinate 536,729, forward strand.
TTGAATTTGACTGTTTCTTTGTGTAGTATCTGCTCGCCTGTCGCTGTTTTGGGAGCAATAGATCTCATCTTTGCACCGGACGAAGACACAAGGTCTTCGTCCGTGATACTGCCTACTGTAATGCTTATCTTGGTCGAACCATCGGGCGTGGTTTGTTTTGTCTCCTCTTTAGAACAGGATGACAATGTAAAAATACACAATGCTATTATCGTAATCAGATGATAGATCTTGGATATAACTCCTGCTATAGCAGTTAAATTAGTCTTTCTCATGTCTCTGTATTTTAAAATTCCCAGTCTTTTTCTACTGTTTCCGTCACTTCTTCCGTGATCCAGGGTTGACTATTGCTGGATCCCCCTCCAGGGCTAATAGTAGTCGATGAGGCTGCAATACTATGCTCGAGCTCTATTTTGGTCACAAGAAGTAATGGAGGGAAGTATTTTTTTTTCTTTCTGTCCATATATCTTAATTATAATGTGCTATACTTCGTTTTTCTGTAATAGGCCAGCAACCATGTCGATTGCCGAGAAAATGTAGGGTGTTATATATGCTGTTTATCCTGCCGCTGAACTGATTCTGGTTACATTATCCGGTGGAATTTAGTTCTGTTTGTTAATTAATGTTTTTCATTCCTTGATGCCATAAAAATGGCAAAGGATTTAGAGCCTATTAGTTTCTTTGATCGAATGTAGACGCAAATTAAGAAAAGCTTTTTTATTACTACCTAATTGGCTCCTGATTTATATACTTAAAAATACTCAAACTGCGTCAGGTTACGTCTTAGCATATTTGCATCTATATTATGTGTTTTCAAACTAATAGATCCTTCTCAACTATTTATAGTGTTTTTTTTGGGTCTGTTTTATCTCGCTGAATTATAGGTTCTTATAATTTTCGATTGCATTTGTCCCCCAATTGTCCACCCCTCCGATGAGTCTGTTCTGTGGCTTTTTGTCTACATTTATAGCGCAATTATTAAGCATCATATCTCATTCTATTAAATCCGATAGTATCTACGAAGTGCCTATCCGGCTATAGATTTCTATCTACAAGACGAGCGTATCGTTATGGAAGAAGGTAGCTGAGATCGGGGGACCTCCGAAATGGCGATGGGGATACGGTCGAAGAATGCAAAAATGGTCAAGAGAATGGTAAGTGCTAAAATTGGAAACAAACTGCGTCCGTCCAGAAACCGGATCATGAAATTATACATAGATGAACAATAACAACCGTCGTTTTTTCCTGAAGAGTTCAGGACTTATATTGGGATCGTTTCTGCTCGCAAGGTTGGGAATGGCCAAATCTCCGGCTCAAGCTGCGCGCTTTAATTTAAGGCTCGACTTGAAGGATGTTAATTTCGTTTTTACCGGAAATCTTAATCGGAAGCAACATCTCGAGACTACAGTAGCGCCGATATTGCAAAATATATCTGCGGTGTATTTAGATACAGGGAATTTTACAGCGCACTCAAAGGCTAAAACGATAGATCGGGTAAAACAAATGAATGATTTGGGATGCCAGGCGGCAGCATTAGGTAGAGATGAATTGACTATGCCGGAGACAGACTTGCTGACATTGGCCCGGTCATGCGACTTTACATTGCTGAATAGTTTGGCTGTTTGGCAGAATCGGGAATTATCCAATCGGATCAAACCTTTTCAGTTGATCCAGATTGTAGATAGGCGTGTCGGCGTCTTAGCTATCGGACCTGTATCTCTTTCCGGATCAGAAGTGCACAGATTGACCTCATTAGCTAAACGCTTAAGGGAAGAAGAACAGTGTCACATGATTATATGTCTGGTACCGGAGGGGCATAACAAGAAAAAGCTTAAGGAAATTGCGGAGCAAAGCGAAGCAATTGATCTTTTCTTATGTGCAGCAACAGATGCGGAGGTTGGATTGTGCTATGTTCTTAAAAACCGGGAGCATACCGATACGACCTTGATCTACGGAGGTAAAGGAGGTGTAGAATGGGGACATTATGCAGCAAATATGGAAAGTGTCGGCTATGTATTGCCGAATACTATGGGGTGCTATACACCTAAAAATCTACCAGGCCTGTCATAGCCTGTACGAATGCGTATTGAATAATATAAGTTAGTTATAAAAAATATAAGATTATGGAAGAATATTTTGGAGTAATAAAAATATTTGGCGGCAATTTTGCAATGAGGGGTACCATGTTTTGTCACGGTCAGATCTTGAGTGTTGCAAATAATAGCGCTCTTTATTCGATATTGGGAATAAGTTATGGTGGTAACGGTCAAACAACATTTGGATTACCGGATCTGCGGGGTCGGGTCCCTATCGGAGCAGACGAAAGATATGCTTTGGGCCAGAAAGCTGGATCTGCGTCTGTTAGTTTGAACATCAGTAATCTGCCGGCTCATACGCATGCGCTGAACGTGAGTACCAACACGGGCGATAGCTCTACGCCGAGTAATACGCTGCTCAGCGTATCACCAAAGGTAGGGTCGGGACCCAATGCTAGTCAGCTCAAAAACTATAGCGCCAATCCAACGGGTATTGCAACAATGGCACAGTCGGCAGTGGGGGCCACTGGAGGAAGTGCGGCGTTTTCTATTATGCAGCCTTATTTGGCTGTAAATTATGTTATAGTGACAGAAGGTATTTATCCATCCCGTCCTTAAAAAAATGGATAAACCCTTGAAAATTGGATTTTTGACACCATTCTCGGCAGTGTATCCCTTCTATGGACAACATATAATGGCTGGTGTATTCACCGCGCTGGCCCAGTATGGGCTTGCCGCGAAGGATGTGGTATTTGTTCCGGTGTATATCGGGCAAGGGCAGTATAAGATGGTGGAGGAAGCAATCCAAAAGCTTTTGTTCTTTGAAGGGGTAGATTTGATCAGTGGAATGGTCAACATCAAATCCCTACTCGAAATAGCACCATTGTTTGATACTTATAACAAGCCGGGACTTTTTATAGATTTCGGAGAGTTGATTCATCCTTCTGTCGGTTACGCTAAAAACGTGGGCTGTATCTCCATGAATTATTGGCAAAGTGAATATGCGCTGGGGAAATGGGCTGTAGAAGAGTTTGGCCCGGACGGACAGATCATTATGCCGACCTATGAATCTGGGTTTAATCTGCATCAGGCCTTTTTGGACGGTGCAGGGGCCGCTGGTTCAAGGGCCTTAAATAGTATGGTCATGCCCGAGCATTATGTTGATAAGAAACATGTCGACCTGCAGCCCTTCTTTGAGGCAATCGAACGGGACACGCCCAACTTTGTCCATGCTATTTTTTCGGGATCACCCGGGACTGCTTTTTTAAAGGAATGGAGAGCAAGTAAGTTTTATGATGCCATACCTCTGCTGACCATAGAGAATATGGCCTATAGAGATATGTTGAGCGATGTGCAACATTTAAATCTGAAATTTTATGCCGCCGCCAACTGGCAGGATACGGATCAATCGGCATTGAACCAGTCCTTTACACGACAGTTCCTAGCAGCAAATCATCAGCCTGCATCTGTATTTAGTATGTTGGGCTTTGAGCTTGGACAGGTCTTGTCGCAAATGCGACAGGAACTGATCAAAGGCGATGCGGCTGCGGCTATAGCTAAATTTAGGCAGTCTGGAGTGACAGGACCAAGAGGTATGATCAACATACAGGGGTGGAGCATGCCGGCTTACCCTATGGTGGATATCAATAGAGTCGTTACGAGCGATCAACATATTAATTATACGGTTGTATCTCAGGGTACTGCGCTGGGATATGATACAACACAAGTTTTCGAAGAGTCAGTCAGTGGTTATTTAAATCCATACTGGTCTGTATAGCTTCAATTAATGAAACCTATGAAAAAATACATCTATCACTTTCTCGTACTTTTGTCCATCTCGGTACTGGGACTATTTTGTGGACAATCGGCTTGGGCTCAGACCTACGACGTTCAGAATATAGCGACCGGAGGACTGTATAGCGCCTTGACCAAGGATGCGGATGGTAACATTTACGTTCTCAGGGCTGTATCTTCGAATAGCTATGAACTGGTTAGATACACCAACGGACAAGGGCAACCTAGGGTCCTTTATTCGGGATTAAGCTATACCGCCGGTGCATTTCCATGGGGTTTGGCGGTGGGGACTGACGGTAGTATTTATTTGAGTACCGCACATACGGATAATGGTAATAAAATTATCAGACTGACCAGTAGTAACGGGATATATACGGTTTCTGATTTTCAGAGCGATCCTTCTAAATATTATACAGGATTGGCAATAGATGCTGCCGGTAGTCTTTTAGCACTACAGTACAATGCGACAGATGCGGTTTATGAGGTCGTAAAGTATACTGCACCCCACACGGTAGGAACAACGGTTTTTAAGGGGATAGTATCGGGGACAGGTTTGTCGTACCCTACTGCCTTGGCCGTATCGAGTTCGGGAGATATTTATTATAATGAACCTTACTGTATTGACGAAAATGAGGCAGCGGCCCTACCTTATAAAGGTGGAGTAGTCAAGGTTACTGCACCCGCATTTAATTTTGGTGCCAAAACATACTTGTCCAAAGATAAGTATGTGTCGGCTTTAGCATTGGATGAAAGCAATAACCTCTATAGTTTGGAAAGTGCAGGAACGCCCTTGAAATATAATTTGGTAAAGTATACGAATGCGACGGGTACAGCCGGGGTGTTGCGCCAGGACTTAGCGAATTCTTCTTTTATTTATCCATGGGGGGTCGTGTTCCATCAGGATATCGGTTACTATACGACAGGTGACGACGGGATCAGTGGTGGGAGTGTAATGCGTATCGTACCAGCTGTAGTAAATCCTACAGAGCCCGCAAATGAAATAACAGGACCGGTCAGCGTAGCTATATGTGCTAACACATCGACAGTTTTTTCTATTTCAACTACCGGTGCTACCGCTTATCAATGGGAAAAAAGTACGGATGCGGGTGCTTCGTACGTCGTTATTTCCAATAATGCGAACTACACCGGGGAAACCACATCAACATTGGCTATCTCCAATACACCCGCAACTTACAATGGAGAGATGTACCGCTGTAAGGTCACCTTTGGCACAAATGGAGTAAAAGCTAGCTCGTCGGCTACTTTGACGGTTCAGCCGGCATTGAGTATACTGTCTCAACCGGTTAATACCTCGCTAACTACCAATAGCTCGGGATCGATAGCTTTGCATGCCGTAGGTGTAACGAGCTATCAATGGCAGGTGAGCAACGATAGTGGAGGTTCCTATACCAACCTGGTAGACGGGACTAATTATGCTGGGACGAATGCCTCTAGCCTGCAACTTATTCAGGCTCCTGCTGCCTATAATAACAATATGTACCGATGTGTGTTGTCCGACCCATGTGGGGCTATTGTTCATTCAGCAGCGGTGAAACTTACTGTAAGTGGAGCACCGACGATAACACAGCAGCCGGCTGATGTGACTGTGCAATCGGGCAATACTACTTCATTTAGTATAGGAGCTGTGGCTGCAACAGCATACCAATGGGAGGTGAGTGTAAATGGAGGTGTATCTTATGCTGATGTTAATAATGGAGCCTCTTATGGAGGTGCAACGACGAAAACACTTACGGTATTGGCTGCATCCACTTCCTTGAATGGTAATCTATACCGTTGTACCGCGTCGGGGAGTGTATCGCCTGCCGCGACTTCTTTAGCCGCAAAATTGACGGTGGAAGGCCCGAATATTACGGCAACTGGTCCTTTGCTACCATTTGTTACCTGTGCGGGAACAAATTCTGCAACACAAAGTTTTGACGTAGCTGGGGCTTTGTTGACAGCCGCTGTTCATATTCAGGCAGCTGCAGGTTATGAACTGTCATTGGCGTCAAGCGGTGCATTTACCAACAGTCTAACATTGACTCCAACTGCAGGAGCGATATCGGCAACACCTATTTATGTCCGGACGACGACTGGTGCGGTTTCTAGCTCGGGAACCCATATAACGCTGAGCAGTACTGGAGCCACAGATGTGCAGTTGGCGGTATCAACGACCATTAAATCGGCGCCATCTATAACCGCTCAACCTGCTGGAAGTACGATTTGCGCTGGGTCAAATACTACTTTCTCAGCGGCAGTAGCCGATGCTACAGGCTATCAGTGGCAGGTAGATCAAGGTCTTGGCTACACAAGTATTGCAAATACGGGGCGTTATTCTGGAGCTACAACAGCGACATTGACCATTACTGGGGCTGAACCGGGAATGAACGGTTATACTTACAGGCTGGTTGCAACAGGCGATTGTACTCCAGCAGCTGTATCTAATGGAGCCTCTCTTACAATCGAATCCGCACCGGTAATAACAGGCGTAACTTCACCGACTGCAGATGGTTCCTATAAAGTAGGCGATGTCATTTCTATACAAGTTAACTTTTCCAAAGCAGTAAATGTAACAGGCACGCCTCAGCTTATATTAGAAACAGGAACTACTGATCAAATCGTAAATTATTCATCTGGTTCGGGGACATCGACATTGACCTTTAATTATACGGTACAGCTCGGAGATATTTCGGATCGTCTGGATTATATTTCTACTGGGGCGCTGGCTTTAAATAATGGGGCTATAACAAGTTTAATCGGCTGTAATGCCAGCTTGGTCTTACCAAATCCAGGAGGTGCAAACTCTTTGGCTGCGAATAAAAATATAGTGATTGATGGAATACCACCTACAGTATTTTCTATTACGCGTGCCGATGGAAGTCCAACCAATGCTACAACTGTTCGTTTTATTGTTACTTTTTCAGAAAGTGTTACTGGAGTAGATGTCTCTGATTTTACGCTATCCGCTACTACTGGTGTTAGCGGAGCTATCAGTTCAGTATCGGGTTCTGGAAATATATACACCGTATCTGTAAATAATCTCAGTGGCGATGGCACGCTTCGGTTGGATGTTAAGAACAGCGGAACAGGAATTGAGGATGCTGCAGGTAATGCCATTGCGGGCGGATATACAGCTGGGGAAATGTATGTTTTAGATTATTCGCCACCAAGTATCCCTACAATTTCTCTCGCGGATGCCAGCGACAGCGGAATCAAAGGTGATGGTATCAGTAATGTAAGTACACCAACGTTTATCGGGGTTACAGAAGCGAATGCTACAGTGACGCTGTGGGACACTGATGGTACTACAGTGCTTGGTACAGCAACGGCTGATGGTTCTGGAAGCTGGTCGATAACCACTGCTGCATTAAGCCCAGGTGTGCATATTATTCGGGTTAGAGCTACCGACCAAGCTGGAAATACGGGCGACGAAGCAACTTTTAGTTATACCCTTGATACCACAGCGCCTACCGGTATAAGTTTGAGTAAAACTACCGTAAGTGTCTCGCAGGCAACCGCTGGGTCTACGATAGCTACATTGACCTCTATTGATGCGACTACGGTTACTTATGTTTTAGCTGCAAGTAATAACGTTACTGATGTAGATAATAGTAAGTTTGCCATTACTGGAAATTTGTTAAAAGCAGCTCAGAATTTACCAAAGGGTATTTACTCTATCAATGTCGTCGCAACAGATGCAGCTGGGAATACGGCAGTTCAGGCGTTTAGTATTCATGTTTCAGATAAACCCCGAGTAACCTCCGTAAAATCTGGAATGGTAAATGGAACTTATAAAATAGACGATGTTATTTACCTGAAAGTGACTTTCGATCAGGCTGTGAATGTAGATATGTTTGGAGGAGCGCCTATTCTCTTGTTGGAAACAGGAACTGTAGGTCGTTTGGCGACTTATGTATCGGGGGGCGGAAGTAATACGTTAACATTTAAATATACGGTTCAGTCTGGAGATGTATCAGATAACCTGGACTATCAGTCGACTAATGCTCTTGAACTGGATGAAGCATCAACTATTAGAAATGCTGACGGGGAAGATGCCATATTGACCCTTCCTGCGCCTGGGACTGCTGGCTCTTTAGGAGCAAGTTCAAATTTAGTGATAGATGGTGTCCGACCAACTGTAATATCGGTAGTTCTTTCTAAAACAGTCTTAAAAATAGGGGAGACAGCAGCAGTTACCATAACGTTTAGTGAGAAAGTTACGGGCGTAAGCGTAGCTAATATTATCACGAGTAACGGAACATTATCTAGTTTATCGACAGCGGATAATATAGTCTATACAGCAACCTTAACGCCACTTGTAGATATAAATAGCGAAGGGAATACGATAACAATAGATTTAGCTCATGTGAAAGATGTCGCTGGAAATTCCGGTGAGGGTACGGCGTCATCTCTGGCCTATGAGGTGCGTACTAAAAAACCTGCGGCGCCTATTACGCCGAAACTTTATCCAAATGATGATACTGGAATTTCAAATAGTGATAATATTACGTCTAAAACACAATTGAATTTTCTCGTTAATAATCCTGATGAAGTAACACTTAATGAAGTATGGAATGCGTATAAATTTTTTGTTGATGGTGTAGCGCATAATACTACAAGTATTTCTAGTTCTACAAATGTGGATTACTGGGTTACTTTGTCTCCGCTGACGGAAGGTACACACGTTATTAAAAATAAATTTACCGACAAGTATGGTAATGAAAGTGATTTTTCGGAAGAGGTACTAGTTACTATTGACCTGACTGCGCCAACAGGTACTATATTGATTAATAATGGAAATCTTTACACGAATAAGCGGGAGGTCACGCTAGGGATGACATCCGATGAACTGGGCGTACGGATGAGTTTTTCTACGGATGGAACCACATGGTCGGATTGGGAGGCCTTTTCTGCTAGTGAAATTTTAACATTACCAGCAGGAGACGGAACTAAAAAAGTGTATTTAAGATTGCAGGATATAGCGGGGAATATATCTTCGACCTATAGCGATGAAATTATCTTGGATACACAAGCACCGATTGTGACAGGAGTGACTGGTGGGGGAATTTATAATGATGACCGAACGATTGTTTTTAATGAGGGGGATGCTACGCTGAATGGGGCGAATATTGCCTCAGGAGCTACTGTTTCTGCCGAAGGTAATTATACATTGATCGTAACTGATGCGGCTGGAAATTCTACAACGGTGCAGTTTGAAATTGATAAAACGCCGCCGATGGTTCCTGCTGCGTTTGTTGCTATAGGTCAGAACGGACAGATTTCGCTCACTTGGTCTGCTAATACGGAACCAGATCTTGACAAGTACATACTCTATGTAAAACCAAAAGATGGTGTCAAAATACATTTAGCAGATGTAGTAAAAGGAACGGAACATTATACGTATGCTGGCCTCGCGAATGGAAAAACTTATGAGTTCTATTTGGTAGCAGCGGATCAGGTAGGTAATCTGAGTGGAGAAGCTCTTGCCTCCGCAAAAACGATGGGCGAACAGTCGATTAGCTTTGCTACCATCCCCAATCTAACTTATGGGCAGCAGGGGATTGTAGTGACGGCTTCGGCAACATCGAACCTACCAGTAGCATTTGCATCTTCTGACTCGAATATAGCTGAAGTATACCAAGATAACAATGATGGGGGTAAGTGGAAGATTAATGCTAAAAAAGTGGGTAATGTTACCATTATAGCTACTCAGACCGGAAATAATGAGTACTTACCTGCGCTACCTGTTAAACGGTCATTTACCATAGTGCCTGCAAGCCTTACCGTAACAGCGGATGCGAAGACCAAGGTGTACGGTGACACCGATCCTGCACTGACCTATACGGTGAAGGCTTCGGATCTGCGTAACGGTGATGCGGTATCGGTGGTAAGCGGTAGGCTGACACGTGAAGTCGGTGAGTCTGTGGGCAGTTACGCTATTACCAATGTGGATCTTGCGGCAGATAACTACAGTATTGACTATGTGAAATCACAGCTGAGCATTACCAAAGCGGTACTAACGGTATCAGCTGATGCGAAGACCAAGGTGTACGGTGACACTGATCCTGCGCTGACCTATACGGTGAAGGCTTCGGATCTGCATTATGGTGATGCAGTATCGGTGGTGACAGGAACATTAACACGTGCAGCCGGAGAAAACGTAGGTAGCTACGCTATTACCAATGTGGATCTTGCGGCAGATAACTACAGTATTGACTATGTGAAATCACAGCTGAGCATTACGAAAGCGGTACTAACGGTGACAGCTGATGCGAAGACCAAGGTGTACGGTGACACTGATCCTGCGCTGACCTATACGGTGAAGGCTTCGGATCTGCATTATGGTGATGCAGTATCGGTGGTGACAGGAACATTAACACGTGCAGCCGGAGAAAACGTAGGTAGCTACGCTATAAATAATGTAAACCTTACAGCAAGCAACTATAATATCAATTATAAGGCAGCGAATTTGGATATTACAAAAGCGACACTCTCTGGATTGAAGTTCGAGAATAAAGATGTGGTCTACGACGGTACGGTTAAATCTATTGTACTTAAAGGCACACTTCCGGTAGGGGTAGAAGTAGTCTACGATAACAATGATAAAATCAATGCAGGAAATTATCAAGTGAAAGCTGTTATCGCTGAAACGCAAAACTATTTTGGAACAAGCTTTAACGCGACTTTACTGATCCGTAAGGCGAAACAGACGATCCACTTTACAGCCCCTGAAGTATCGGGTCGCGATGCCGGTATAGTTTCATTGGATGTACGGAGCAGTAGCGGGCTTCCCGTGGCACTGACAGTGGATGATCCGATGGTGGCCACCGTATCCGGCACCGAATTACATGTTCATCGCTTGGGAACGGTACATATCACCGCTGTACAGATTGGTAATGAAAACTATGAAGCGGCAACACCTGTGACGGTATCCGTACGTGTGGCAAATGATGCTGCTTCACCATTGCCTATCCGTGTACACCAGGCACTATCGCCAAATGGTGATGGCTTGAACGAGTTCCTAGTTATAGAAGGCATCCGTGATTATCCGGACAATAAGGTGACCATCTTTGATAAAAACGGTTCGGTACTGGCCGAGATCGCAGGCTACGATAATAGGGATAAGGTATTCTTTGGCAAAGACCATCGGGATGGTACCTATTTCTATTATATTGATGTGAAAGACAATGGCGTGTGGAAACGGGAGAAAGGATATTTTGTGATTAGGAGGTAGAAAGTTAGGTAAGGTTAACGAGTTATCGAGTGAACAAGTTAACGAGTAAGGGAAGTGATGTTGGAGCGTCACTGCTAGGCTTGTCGAAGCAGTCTGTTTTAATGAAGATGAAGAAGGTTAACGAGTTATTGAGTGAACAAGTCAAGGAAATGATAAACTGATTAAGGTTAACGAGTGAACGCGCTATTATGATAACATGATCACTTGTTAACATTATAACAATACAACATGATAACAAAGAATACAATCATAGCCCTATTATCCCTGCTGCCGCTGTGTAGTATGGCCCAACATGGGGTAAGCTATAACCAGTTCGGTCAGTTGCGTAATGCATTTAACTCATCGCTGAGTACGATGGACGAGCGTGGCAGCCTTGCTACGCTGGGCCGGAGCCAGTGGACAGGGGTGGATGGTGCGCCGAGATCGGTCTGGGTGACAGGGCATGGCATGGTCAAGAATCTTGGTCTGGCTATCGGTGGTGATTTTAAGCATGCTTCGCTAGGGGTAGTGCGTGAGAATGAAATTACAGCCTATGCTGCTAAAGCAGTGCAACTTGGGGAGAATGAATACCTGAGCCTATCCATGGGTGGTGGGCTCTTATTCTACCAGGGTAACTACCGGCAGCTGGATGGTGAGGATCCGGCCTTCTGGGAAGATGTGCGGGGTACGGCAGGGGTGCTGAGTGTGAGCTCTTCGTACTACCAGAAAGATAGATTCTACGTGGGGGTAGCGATGCCGCGTTTTTCCTTAAACAGAAACACGGATCGGGAATATGAGTTCCGCGATGTGATCTATGTGACAGGGGGGATGCTGATCCGGCTGGACGACACGTTCAGGTTGCGTCCGTCATTCTTGGTGAGCCACATGCAGGAGATGTCTCCACGCTATGATGTAAGTGTCCTGGCCTTTATGGGACCGAAGATCGGATTGGGGATGGGCGTACAGAACCAGGGTGACCTTTCAGGATTGATGCAGCTCAACTTCGGTAATTTTGGTGTGGGATACAGCTATCAGTTCAGCGTCAACGGACATACGCTGAACCAGAAAATATCGACCAATACCCACGAAGTCGGCTTCCGTTATCGTATAGGTGGAATAGGGTTGTTGTAAAAGCAGAAAAAGCCTGAGATATGAAATCTCAGGCTTTTTCGTGTTAAGTTTTATCCTCCGTACTTAATTTTTAGATCTTTTATCATTTGGATCTGTGTGTCGACATCGGATGTGGATGCGTTATTAGAAATGGCGTGTCTTTTTATATCTTCGGCGATTTCTAAAGCTTTATCCCATTGGTGATTGCGCCAGGTAATATAGAAGTAGGTCTGAAGGTATCTCGAATTGTTGGTTCGGGACAACAGATCTTCCATCCATTTTATTCCTTCTGGACTTTGGTTTTTACGGCCTGTGAGGTTTCCCAGTAGGCTCGTCAAAGAAATAGTATACGCATCATTGTTTTTACCATATTGATTTAGAAACTCGGTGCCCCGTTCAATATAGAGTCTGATGTCGTAAGCTCCTGTTGCGTCCTTAGCGTCAAAAATGTGGTAAAAGCTGGCATATTCTTCATAGTAAGGATAATTTTTGGCTTTGAATTGAGCCATTTTTTGATCAAAAGCGTCCCTGTCCTGCTGGGTTGATGCGGTTGAATGAATGCTTTTTAGATATCCTAAGTACTGTGAAGCAATGAGTGAGTCTATTTCTAACGGAGCTATGTTGTTTTTATAATACTCATTTTTGTGCTCTTCTAAATACGTAAAGGGTACTGTAAATGGTGCCACCTGCACGATTTTCATAAGTTCGATTGTGTTTCTGCTTGTTTTTTCTTTTGCAGATAGTTCGTCGAAATACTTTTCAAAATCGGCTGTTGCTTTCTCCTTTTGGTAAGAACGTGTCAGGTTCTGAAAATAGTTGATCAGAAATTCAGGCTCTCGGTTCCCGGAGTTCCACTTATTAATCATCGCTAACTGATTCTTAGTGGGATCCGCAGCTATTTTAGCCAGCTTGATCAACCCCTTTACACTTTGTCCTCCGGCTGTAGAATGAACTAAGTTGCCCCTTTGATCTAAAAACATTAGTGTAGGGTAGGCCATAATGTTGTACTTCTTGCCGAGTTCTACACCTTCTCCCTTATCATCACACTGTACCTTGACATTTACAAACTGGCTGTTGAAAAAATCTCCAGCTTCTTTCTGTGGGAATACATCCGCAGACATTGCTTTGCAGGGACCGCACCAAGAAGTGTAAAAATCGACAAATATCATTTTGTTTTCCCGTTTGGCTTTCTCCAATGCGATATTGAAATTGTCTTCAAAATGTATACCCTGTGCTTTAGCAAAACTTATAGCCAGTATAAATGTACCTGCTAGTATAGTTGTTAGTCTTTTCATGTTAATTTTGTAATCCAAAAGAAGTAATACGACCAAAGCCTCGATATTCGCGGATATAATCAGGGTTTGTTACCAAGCCACCGACACCTAATGATTCGATTGGAATTGTTATTATTTTTCCCTCTTTGGTATTTTCATTATAGATACTTAGGAGCAACAAGCGCTGTGAAGCATTGGTGGAGATACGTTTGGTCCAATCCAAAGGATCTGAGCTGCTGGGCAAGTACATGCGTCCTGAACCGGTAAAGATCTTCATCCCAGTGATTTTTTCTCCAGGATTGGTTTGATAACGTAACGTTGTCGTGGAAGGAGATCCGATTTCAACAATAGTGGTGTATACTTTATCAGGTGTGCCGTAAAATAACACTTGCTCCGAAGTAGAAGAGGTGAAAAATCTAGCGTTTGAAATATCTGGATTCTGACTAAGATCGTTTACCGCTACACCCATACCACCAGACAGCGGGGCGGTGAACCTAATCTGATAGGCATAGTATTTTTCCTGATCACGTTCTTTCATAATACACATCATACTTTTGTCATACCCCTCAAACATATGTAGACATGTTTTATTCCCCATTTGACCCGGGTCAAATTTTGCGGATGAATGTTTGGGGTCAAACGTCGGAAAATTGCGTAACGGATCTGCCATATAGACGATACCGGGTAAGATTAAAAAGCGGCTATTCAACTCATCATATAACACACCACCTGGTATGGATAAGCTTGGGTTTTGTAAACCAATTATTTTTTTTGTCTCATAGCCTAATTTGTCGGAAGCCAAAAATGAATATAGAAATTGTCGGCTCTGTCCATAACGTCCGTGTGCTTTTCCATTGTTAACTAGATATTGATGTTGATTGGTAACAATAGCTGTCGATATATCAGTGGGTACAATTTTAGTCGGAGGTATGAGAAACAGTTTCTCGTCCGTATCGACTTTTTTATAAGAATTGACATCGATACGCGTCAAGGCTTTGTCTGTCAATAGCGTTACGTTTTTTTCGGCGTTATAGCGGTAAAAGTCTAAATGGCTAACTAACCCTTCTATTTTTTCACCATTTGCCACACTATAGGCATTATAAATTATTCGTTCGGTTAAGCTGTCTTTCTGAATAGCTGTAGTGAAGTTAAATGCCATGATCAGATTAAGATCAGTGGTTTTTTCATCTCGCGTATCTGCAACGACCAATCCCTGACCGAAAGGGGAGATGACAGAAATATCCCAGGTGAAAAAGGTTTTGATATTGTTGAGGGAATCTGTAGCAGTGAAAATAAGCTTGTAGGCCGTTGGAGACGGGGCTTCATTTATTACTGCCTCTAGACGGGATGCTGTCCCCACTAATCGCTCGTATCCAAAAGTATTCATAGTCCATTTGTACTTCAGTCGATTCCGGTCGCCGTGTTCAATTGTAATGACGGGCTCGATGACAAGGGTGTCTTGTTGGAATACGGTGTGCCTTGTGGCAAATCCAGCTGTATCAATGCCTATGATAGGAATTTCATTGATGGCCAGGGTAGATTCGTCTTTTATGCAACCTCCGATCAATAGAAGAATTGCTGAAAAAATGAAGATAATATGTTTCATGTTCTAATCTGTTAGTTAGTAAAATACGACAGGAAGTCCTTTCTTGGGACCGTCGTTGTGCATAAATGCAGTATCCCTATCAGGGTATTGATGCTGTAAATTTAAATTGTATTGGATTAAAGCGTCTTTTACCATAAGCCCCCAACCCTGTATTTCTCCCGCAGACATCCACCATGTTTCTGGGTCTGTTTTGGCCCATGTCGGATGGTAAGGGAAAGAGTTTCTTCCGGTTACATCAATGATAAAGGAGAACCATGCGGTTGAGAAATCTGCTCCTAAATAATAGCGCATCCAGGACCAGTTTGAGGGTTGGATGATTCTTCCTGTCCAGGTGATTTTTGCTTTAGTATTTAGAATAGTACCAAGCGAAGTGGAAGGGACTAACTGCAGGTTGAGGTCGACCAATGAGGTGTCGATAGTGGTATTCCGCTTTAATACAATCGGAATGCGGCCATCTACGCTGTTTTTAGGTAGTATACCCTCCTGGATTTCGAACCATTCTGGTTTTGCTGTCGTAGTGCTGTCGAAGATGGCTTCCATTTTAAAACTACGGTCGTGGTCTGCCATTTCGCCTGATAGTTTTACGGCTAAATAGATGGTTTTAGAGTTCGCATCTTTATCATCAATAAAGGAATAGGAGTAACTTGTAGTTCCCATATAGATTGCTGGCGAATCATCGGAAAATAAAGGGATCTGTTCTTTTTGACAGGCTGTAGCAAACAGTACAATAAGGGTCAAAATAGCCGAAAATCCCTGTTTTATTTTTATGTTATTACGATTCATACTTTTAATAATTAATTACCCATTTCGATCTCTCGCTGAGGAAGCGGTAATACATAAACTGAATTATTCATTTCTTTATTTGTACTAGGGATACTGCTATTTCCCCGACGTTTGTAATAGTAAAATAGCTGCCCCTCGGAAACAAATTCTTTTCTATATTCCAATTGAAGCTGTGCATGAACTTCTTCTTTACTTAAAGTTTCATTTAGTTTAAAGTTGGGTGCAATGCCTCGATTAGTACGGACTGTATTCAGGTATTGTACAGCTTTAGGGCTGTCACCTAACTCATTGTAACATTCAGCGAGAATATAAAACATCTCTGGAAGTTTGATAAGGGGCATCCTGTCTTTGTACCTTGAATTTTTTGCGTGCGTGAATTTTAGTAAAAGATAAGCCGTTGTCGAAATTTTGTTGTACAGCTCTTTGTAACGATAGTCCGATAAGGACATGTCGCCTTTGGTATCGATTTCATATAGCGTTTTGGCCATAGTGGCGCTATGATGTAATCTACGGTTGTTTTCATTTACCCCATCTGGTCCGTACTGTCTTATAAAGGGTTCTACATAGTCAAACATATTCTGGATATTCAGGCCAAATATGTGTTCTGTACTAAAAGTAAAATCTTTATTAATAGGATCTGGATCATTTATGTTTCCAGAATGAAAGGATACAAGTGGCCCCCTGGCTTTGGTAGCTACTTCGTCTGCTGCGTCGCGGGCTTTTTCATAATCTCCGAGCCATAAATATAGTCTGGCAAGTGTAGATTTGACGGCGTAATAATTGAAACGCAACCGACGATTGTCATAGAAGTGATCGGTATTGGGAATCTCTACTCCTCCAAGATTGTTTGTTGGAGTGATCAATGCAGGCTCATAATGAACCATCAATTTTTCGGCTTCATTAAGATCTCTTTCTACAAGTTCTAGAAATGCGCTGCCTGATACCGGAGCACTAATGCTTTTTGAATACTGGTCTACATAGGGAAGACTGATCCGTTCTAGGTCAGTAGGTGATTTTTTTAGGTTGCCATACCCGAAAAGCCTGTAAAGATCAAAGTGTACGAATGCGCGTAATCCCAGTGCTTCTCCCTTGATAAGATGATAGTGTGCTGGATGTATTTTATCCTTATATCCATCAATTGTATTGATTAGATTGTTTAAGTTGGCTATAACACTATAGCTTTTTGTCCAGATATTGTCCTTATAATTCGTTACTACCGATGACTGGTATTGATAGGAAGAGACGTTGGCATAGGGATGGTTTAACGCTGTTGTTGGGTATTGCTGGGCTAATACATCAACAAAGCCTATGGTACTTTCAAAGCCATATATTCCCCGCTCGGTCATCATCAGATAGACACCTATTAATGCGTCTTTAAATCCTTGTTCCGATTTAAATAGTTCATCTGAAGCAATTTCAGATTTAGGAGTTATAGAGAGCCATTTTTCACAAGAACTCAGACTGAGAATTGTGAGTATAGCTAAAGGTATAAATTTTCTCATTTTGTTGATTTTTAAAATGTTGCTGTTAGACTGAATGAAAATTTACGTGCGAAAGGGTAGATCATACCTCGCTCGATAGGCACACTGGATACGGTAAATACATCATTGGTATATAGTGCACATCTCAATCGGTCTAGTCCTATGGTTTTTAAGTAGTTCCAGCGGTAGAAGTCGTAGGAAAGACTTAATGACGACAATGCGAGTTCATTTTGATTCATTACAAAGCGGTCAGATACCTGTGTCCGGACATGTTGTCTGATCCAGGTTCCGTCTTCCTGTTGGGTAAGTACACTACCGAGTGCTTTATAAGGTTTTATGTCTCCAGGTTTCTGCCAAGTACTATTTAGTACTCTCTTGTCAACATTGTAGCTCATATCCACGTTTTCTACGCGGTCTACCAACGTCTGATTATACAATTGACCGCCGTATAGAAATCTAAAGTATGCAGACAGTCCAAATCCTTTATATTCTCCATTAATACCGAATGAACCCGATACCTTAGGGACTTTGTCTCCTACAATGACTTGGTCGGCAGCCGAATAGGTATATGTTTTTGCTCCATTCTTTTTGAGATAGATCTCCCTTCCATTGGCAGGATCAATTCCTAAGGAATGGACGGCCCAGATAGCGTTCATAGAGGCTCCATCATAATACTTGGTAACAGGTTTGTTGTTGAATTGATCGCCTGCAATCTTGTCCTGAGCTTGGTTGAAAGCTTTGAGCGCATCCGAAATAGAGACAATTTTATTGGTATTTCTTATTGCAGAACCCGTAATTGAAAAATAAGATCTGTTTTTTGGATCGGAATAGAGCATGTAGTTCAGCATTAACTCCATACCTGTGTTTTTTATTTTACCCATATTCTCTTTAACCGATGAAAAACCGGTAGAGGGTGGCAGACTGAAATCTACAAGCGTATTCTCCGTAATCGAATTGTAGTAATCAAATCGTCCGGATAGTTTTCGGAAAATGGAAAAATCAAGACCTACGTTGTAATCCATTTTCTGTTGCCATTTTAGATCAGGGTTGGCTAGGCCTTTTAAAAATGCCCCTAAATATTCTTGATACACCTTGTCCATGAAATAGGTGTATGTCGCGATGGACTGGTAGGAACTGAAATTTTGCGATCCGGTCGAACCTATAGATGCTCTTAATTTAAGGCGGTCGAAGATCTGATACTCATTTAACCATTTTTCGTTGTGGATGTTCCAGCCGACTCCTGTGCTCCAAAAAGTACCCCACCGTTGGTTCGTACCAAATTGTGACGATGCGGAGGCACGAACAGAAGCATCAGCAAAAAGACGGTTATCATATGAGTAACTGGCTATCGATAACAAACCGAGGTCTCGTGTCGTTCCCTCCGTACCTGAAGGTCTATTTTGATATTTGGCGTACTGCTTCGCAAAGAGAATATCGTTCATGCGATCATTTGGAAAGCCTTCGGTATTATATATAACTTCCTCAAAGCTACGTTGGCTTATTGTTCCTCCGGCATTAATAAATAATAGATGTTTTTCGCCTATTGGTTTATTGTAATTAATATTTAAGTCGCCCGAGTATCGCATTTGAGTTCCTTCATTTTTCTTGTAGGAACCTTTACGGAAGAAGTCTTCGTTTATATAGCTATCAAATTTTAGGTGATTGGCCGGATAAAATTCGTCCGCTTCGTTTTTAGTGTTCGTGAAACTACCGCGGAGAAGCATTTTTACACCTGTTGCCAAAGTCGCTTCTGCGTATAGATTGTTCGTAAACTCCGTATACTGCTTGGTTAGCTTGGTATTTAAGGTTGAGTTGTATAAAGGATTTGAAAAGCTGAGATCTTCAATAGACGAAGTCCCTATCCAAGGTACTAAACCAGTCTCCGCATTTTTCTTCAGATTGCCAAACTCATCATAGGGCGTCCAGTAGGGGTTCATTTTGGCATAGTCGTTGAATGTTCCGTAAGGAGAGTCACTGCTGCTACCGTTAGTATAGCTGATGATATTACGGAATAGAAATCCTTTAAAACGATAGGACATCATTGCATTTGTTGATATCACATCACGTTTAGATCCTTTCATCACACCTTCCACATTATTGTACGAAAAGTCGGTGATGAGCTTTAGATCGCGGTCTCCTAATTCGACGGATACACCGTGCTTCTGTCCAATGGCATTGCGTAATGGCAAAGACATCCAATCTGTATTGACACCGGAAAGAACAGCCTTAAGCCGTTGATTATATTGTTGGTCTAATTTTAGTTGTGTAGCATAGCTCGGTATATTGTCACCTGTCTGTTCGTATAAGCCGTAGATACGTTCTGCTTCTAGTTTTTCTGCTGCATTGGTCAGGTTGTAACTGCTTAAGTCGGGAACCTCGGCATCTAAACTCCCACTGTAGGTTATGAGTACTTTATTTTCGGTGTTTTTTTTCGTTTCGATAACGACAACGCCATTTGCTGCTTTCGAACCATAGATTGCTTTAGCGGAAGCATCTTTGAGGATAGTGATCGATTCAATACGATTCATGTCCAGGTCAATAACCTTAGTGAGTCCGACTTCAAATCCATCCAGGATGAATAGGGGTTGGTTGGGGTTGTTGACATAGTCTCCTTTCAAATCAGAAACACCATCTTGAGGAAAAGTGGAATTACCACGCAATGTCATTTCGGGCAAAGCATTGGGGTCTGATCCAAAGTTGAGATTATCGAAAATCATCAATGATGGTTCTAGAACCTTTAAGCTCTGGATGACATTTTTATGGCTTACACGTTGTAGCTCATCTTTAGTAATACGTGTGGCAGCACCGGTGAAGGTATTCAGATTACGGTCCACAATACCTGTACTGACGACGACTTCTTCCATCAGATGGTCTGAATTCTTCAGTACAATTTTATTGTCGGTACCAGATATCGTTATTTCTTGGTCAAAATACCCTATACAGGTAACAATTAGTACCTCTGTTTTACCTGCATTTGGGATCGTGAAGCTACCATCTTGTTTGGTGGAGATGGAGCGTCCATTGGACTTGAGCTTGATGGAGACACTAGGAATACCTTTGCCGTTTTCATCCACGATACGTCCGCCTAAGGTATGCTGTTGGACCTCTATTGACTTGAGTGTCGAAGAGGTCTGTTTGGTGTTTTTGTCTTCTGATCGTTTTAGTACAATAGTGTTGTCAAAGAAGTCTACATTAAGGTTAGTATGTTGTAATACTTGATTAAGTGCTTCTTTGAAAGGTTTGTTTTGTATGGATACATTGATGTTTTTTATACTTTCGACTTCTTGCTTATCATATAAAAATACATAGCCACTTTGCCTTTCAAGTTCTTTGATAACTTGCTCTAGGTGAATTTTTTGCTTCTTGATCGTTATTTGCTGACCATAGGTGTGGGCATTGACCTGCGACAGACATGTGCCGACCAAAAGCACGATAGCATTCATTTTCATAATTTTTCTTCGCATTGATCTGGTCCAAAATGCTAAGGGGTCTCTGTTGGTGTCCAAAGGTGATACAGAGCTCACATCGGCTGACACAGAAAGGGAAGCCCACGAAGAACCAGTTTGGTTTTTGTGAATTTTCATTAAATTTGGTTGTTGTAATAGAATGATTTGTTAGTAACTCATGATTCATTGTTGCAACAATAAAAATGGACCGGAGGATGAGCCAACATTCTTCGGTTTTTTTATGTCACTGGAATAGGTCAAATGATCGTTTTTTTTCTTTTCATACTTTTTTTAAAAGGTTAGTTATTGAATCTATTTTATTATTAGTTTTAATCTATCCTGCTGTAGGATAGGCTCTGCCTTTAGCTCTGTGAATGTCAATAGATCGATTAGTTTATTTAAAGGTAAATTCTTTGGAATCTTGCCTTTATAATTGTTCTGTTTTTTGCTTTGGTTATAATTGATTTCGATATCGTACCAGTTAGCTATCTCTTGCAGAACTTCTGCAGTATTTTGTCCATCCAGGTAAAAGTAACCTTTGGTCCAAGCCAGATAAGGTTCTAGATCTACTGTTTTAATTTTCGTAGTTGTAGGACTGATTTCCATCTGTTGACCCGGCTGTACGATTTGTAACGCTGTATTTCTAGTATTCACCACTCGGATAAGACCTTCTTCTAGGGAGATCTGCTCCGAAGCTTGATAATTTCTAGCTTTGATATTGAATGTCGTTCCCAGGACTTCGGTGATCTGCTGACGGGTCTTTACCAAGAACTTTTGCTTACTTGTTGTTTTCTGAACTATAAAATAGGCTTCTCCATCAAGTTCTACGACACGATCTCCTGTGTTAAAACTATTGGGGTACTTTAGTTTGGTGCCGGCATTGAGTATGACCACAGTCCCATCGGATAGATTGAGCGTGTAATTCGCGTTATTAGGTGTTTCGATAGTGCTACTTTTGGATGATCTACCTCCTGTGTCGTTTTGAACATAGGTGATCTGTCCTGTACTATCCTTCCGGATTTCGATATCTTCGAATCTAAGGCAACTGTCGATGGCCATTTTTTCTAGATCAATGATCTGCCCCGATTCTAATGTGATCTTGGCCTTAGGATCAGAAGGGGTAATGCTCGACAAAAAATGGGAGTCGGGAATCTGAATACTATCTCTTGTGAAAACCCAAAAACTTATGCCTGCAACGAAAATTATAGATGCGGCAGCTATGACAGGACGCCACCAATAGGCTCTGTTCTTTTTGCTCTGTTCTTCTTGGATGCTATGGAATACCCTTTGTTTAACAGATTCACCCGTCAGCTTGATGTGTTCTTTACTGGGGGTGTAGTCAATCTGATAATTCTCATACCAATTCATTATTTCTTGCTTTTCTTTATCCTTTTCCTCCCGAATCAGAAAACGGTAAATAAGTGCAAGTATGTGTTTTACTTCCTTCATAATCGTAATAACGGTCCATCCGTATAGATGGTTAGTTATATAGGAAGTGTTGGAACAGGGGAGGAGGTTCTAGTCTATTTTCAAAAAAAAAGTATAAAACTGAATTTGTTTTTCGAACTGTTTCGTAAATGCCTGATGGCCTTGTTTATATGTTTTTTTACGGTGGACTCTGATATGGACATTTCTTCGGATATCTGTTGTATGCTCAAATAATGCTCTCTACTCAATTTGAAGACCTGTTTACATTTTTCGGGAAGATTTTCGATTTCGCGGTGTACCTCATCAAGTATATAACGGTAGTATAACCGATCTTCGAGTGGTATATCTTCTTGAATAACATCAATATCACCAATATCCGACAGTGCTAATTCTCGTCGTTTCTGTTTACGGTATTGCGCTAATATGAGATAGCGCACCGAGCTGTAGAGGTAGGCGGGAAT
This sequence comes from Sphingobacterium faecale, assembly GCF_016746095.1. Classification (GTDB taxonomy): domain Bacteria; phylum Bacteroidota; class Bacteroidia; order Sphingobacteriales; family Sphingobacteriaceae; genus Sphingobacterium; species Sphingobacterium faecale. Next base: position 559,358 of record NZ_JAERTY010000001.1, read on the forward strand.
GGATTCTATTTCGGTAATATTGATCCGATTACGCCATAAAGAAAGGAAGAGATCATGTAGGATATCTTCAGCGGTAGTTTGATCTTTTATTTTGCTGAGCACGTGACGCGTTAGCTCGGGATAAAAAATATCATAAAGTTTAGAAAATGCCTTTTCATCACCCTTTGAAATCCGAATAAGGAGTTCGGCGTATTTCACCGTATTGCTAATACCACTATTATCCACGCGACAAAAATAACAATAATTTCGTGAATCGATTCTCGAATTAATTGTGAGTTATAGATTTGAGAATACCGAGCAAGTATAAAGGGAAATGTAGTTTTTATAAATGTAAAGAGACATTATGGAAGAAGTTGGTGCCTGCTATGTAGATTTGTTTTCTTAGTATCGATGCTTTTAGTTAATTTGCTTGACTGTATCAGTAAAAACTAACGATGGACCAATTAACAGATCAAATAGGTAAAAGCGTAGAAGAGTTGTTTTCACAAGCGGTGTATGACCGCAGGTATCTTCATCAGCATCCTGAGCTTTCTTTTCATGAGTTCGAAACAAGCGCTTATATACGTCAGCGGTTGGACACCTTGGGGATTGCTTATCGAACGGTAGCAAAAACAGGTGTTGTAGCTGTTTTGGAAGGAGAGAAAGGGGGAGGTGATGATGTCGTCGTAATACGTGCGGATATTGATGCGCTACCTATTGAGGAAAAAAATGCTATTGATTATAGGTCGGAACACCACGGCGTGATGCATGCATGTGGGCATGATTTTCATACGGCAAACCTGCTGGGGATTGCCGGTATACTACAAGCGGTACGATCGACCTATTCCGGAAAGATTCTTTTGTTATTTCAACCCGCTGAGGAAAAAATACCTGGAGGCGCTATCCAAGTTCTAGAATCGGGTGTTTTGGAGTCATTTGGAGGATGTATAAAAGCGGTATTGGGATTGCATGTAAGCCCAAGATTGGAGTTGGGGAAAATTGGGGTCTGTGAAGGCCGGTTTATGGCTTCGAGTGATGAGTTCTATCTCTCCGTAAAAGGAAGCGGTGGTCATGCAGCGGAGCCGCATCGAGCCGTGGATCCCATCATGATAGCTGTGCAGCTGTTGAGTACGCTGCAACAGATTGTAAGCCGAAAAGCAGACCCTAGTACACCATCTGTCTTAACTTTTGGTCGTTTTGAAGGCCGAGGGGCTGCAAATGTGATCCCTGATGAGGTGGTACTGGAAGGTACTTTTAGAACTGTCGATGAAAAATGGCGGGCAGAAGCGGTACAGCAGATCGAGGAAGTGATCCGTACGCTGCCCCGTTCTTTAGGGGCTTCCGTACAACTAGAGGTGCGCCGTGGGTACCCAACATTGTACAACGACCCTTCCTTGGCTACCCATTCGAAAATCGTTTGGGGAAATCTGTTCGGTCAAGAACGGGTAACAGATGTGGGAATATGGATGGCTGCTGAGGATTTTGCTTATTATTCCCACACATACCCCTCTTTGTTTGTATTGGTCGGAACCGATAATGGCCGGTCAGAAACGAAGTATGGATTGCATAATGCGCAATTCAACCTTGATGAGGAGGCGCTCAAAACATCCATGCCTGCTTTAGTGCACTTGGCTCTGGATCTGCTTAAAGGATAAATCTGTTTGAGGTAGTATATAGAAGACAAAAAGGCGTACTGTCCAGTACGCCTTTTTCTGAGTGTTATATTTAGTTTTCGGACAATACCTCTGTGAAGACTTTACCAAAGTTGAAAAATGTCTGGTTAGCTATCTCAATAGCCTGTGGATGATCGGCAGGGTTTTTCCCGTATTCGTTTAGAACAGCAGTAAAACCCACCCACATGGCGTTACTATCCGCGCCATATCCTTCGAAGAAAGAAGTACCTCGCTCTATCCCATATTTATGGAGCATTTGTACGATATAGGGCCCACCCATGATTGAACCTTCCAGTACATATAGTGCGCTGAGCGCTTCTAGTGTATTGGTCACCGTAGGGGCGTTGGCACGGGGTAGGTTATCGATGGCGCCTCCAAGAGATTCTATATCTTTTTGAATATAGGATGAATTACGGCGTTCGCGTATGTCTTTCAGCACATCGGTAGTAATAAATGGTGCTATATTGTCTTCTACAGCACGGAAATAGGCGTAAAAGCCCTTTAAAACGTCGACGTAGTCCTCTTCTGTACGGATGGCTTTTAATTGCCGTACTACTATTCCTTCCGTTTTTTGGTGTGCCAGGTGCGTGTCTTCCTTGATATTTTGACTTAACATGTTTTTCCTTTCTATTCTATGTGTACAATGTGTTTTTTACCTGTCACTCCCCCAGCTGGCGGACTCATGTATGTCGCTCAGCATGAGTATTTCATTTAAAAACGAAACAATCTACAAAATCGTATTTACTTTGATTCTTTTTATGGGGGCTTATTTTCTGACTTTTACATAATAATGACGCTCGCTATGCGGATGACGAAAAGGTAATAGGAAGACTGTAACTTCAAAAAGTTATTTATTTAAAGGTTAAGTTTACTTTTTTGAAACCAAGGCCTTCTAACAAAGGTTGAAATACGTGTATGGCATTGGATTGTGTCTGGGCTAGTATATCTGATTTCTGTACTTGTTTGGTAATTTCTACTTCAGCGCTTTTGAATGCCTCGTCTACTAAACCTGCTTCTCTAAAAAATGCCATTTTCGTATCATATACCTTTGACGCTTTATGGTCTATCTTCACATAACAAAGCTCTGCTTTAGGAAGTTCTATCGTAGCAGAATCACCAGATATGGTCACATCCTCGGGTTTGAGTTTGCTTAGATCGATACAGCCTACGGCATCAGCCTTGACAATCAGTAATACGCTGGCATCGGGTAGATAGTTACTGATGTCTTTGTGTTCGATGACATCACTGAATCGGTATTTTACCAGTTCTAGTTTTCCCATAGACTCTATGCGTTCCACGAGAATCTGATGTTTGCTCTCGGTAGTGATTTTAGGTGTGAATCTGTCTTTTACCAACCATACAATGACTCCTATTAGGATAGTAGGAATAAGAACTCGTATTAATGCTTTCATCTTTTTCTGTTTTTTGTATTTCCAGATTCAAACTGTGATGTTTAGAATGATGATTGTTCATATGTTTTACATATCATTCTAACCATTTCGAATCTATGTTATACTTATAAGACAAAAAATAGACCACTTCGTTTAAAGTGGTCTATCGGTATTGATGTTATAAAATAGTAGGATTGGTGTACTGCCATTTAGACAGCTTAACTTTTTATTTTTCGAAAGACACTGGCGATTTCAGTGAGCTGAGCTTTACTTAATGTTGAACTCTTTTGTAGACAGTCTATAAAGTGTGCTACGTCTGCTGGAGCAGCTGGACATCCTGCGTTTTCACCTTTTGTACTTAAGGAAGCACCCTTGGGGCGTATCTGTGAGTCAGCGATTAGATTTTTTTTACTATCAAATACTAACCAGGTGGGTAGGCCTTGATCTGCGTTGTTATATTTTTTCAATAGATCTGCAGCTCCGGGGTTCTCTAAGTTTTCTTTACCTTTAGTTTCATATACAGTAAAATCGGCTATAATATAATGTTTATCAAAGTAGGACTTCACGGCTGGATCGTTCAAACTCACTGTCATTTTGTGGCACCAGCCGCACCACGAAGCATGAAAAATCGCTAGGACGCTTTTATTCTCTTTGGCAGCTTGTGCTACAGCTGCATTCAATACGTCTTCGGCAGGTGCTGGAGTGTTTTGTGCGAAGGTGGTTTGTAGACCCAAGGCCAGAATGAAACCAAGTAGTAGTGTTCTCATAATTTTTTTTGTATAAAAATAGGTAATCTTCTATAATTGGCTAAGTTATTATTTTGTTACATAGCTCTTTTTTTTCCTCATTATTGGTCATGAGACCTTTTTGGATGACTCGATGTATATATGGTGGAGAAAGTAGGGGTGTAACTCATGGCATAGTTTTTGTTTTTTTATCGAAAATATGTAATATTGTTTGTGTTGAGATGGTTGACCTATATATTGCCCCTTTATATATTAGTACTGGCTATGTTGCCTTGTACCGACCAACTTACTGTTTCAACAGAAAGTAATCTGACAGAGCTGGAACAGGGAGCCCCTAGTCACGATCATGCTGACGAGGATACCTGTACCCCCTTATGTGGCTGTGCATGTTGTGGAGCACATATCAGCGAAATCGCTTTTTTTTGGTATGAAAGCCCTGAACAACCTATGGTGTATCAGCTTACTAACAGCTTCTTTAGAAAGTATGCCCTAGTTTCAGACTTCAAAGGAAGTATTTGGCAACCACCTCGGGTTATTGCCTAATTCTATCCTGATCTTTTACACTGTATACAGCCGTATATAGGAATTTATTTATTGATTTTTAATACTGTTTTGCAACAACAAATTTGGATGCTATTTGTTGTTAGAGCATGACACTATTGTAGAGCTCACCTATGGCAGGATCGGATATTCGTGTGTTAGAATAAACTATAAAATTTAATTTAAGGTATTGTGTTAGATAGTATTATAAGATTTAGCATTAAGAATAAAATCATCATTGGGTTAATGACCTTGTTGTTGATCATCTGGGGTGGCTGGAGTGCCACAAAACTACCCATCGATGCCGTGCCTGATATCACTAATAATCAGGTTCAGATATTTACCTCGGTACCCACGCTGGCGGGACAGGAGGTCGAACAGTTAGTCACGTTTCCGATTGAGCAAAGTATAGCCAATGTGCCCGATATCGAGGAAATAAGGAGTATTTCACGTTTTGGTTTGTCGGTTATTACGGTAGTATTCAAGGAAGAGGTCGATATCTATTTTGCCAGACAGCTTATTAATGAGAAGCTTAAAGAAGCCGTGGAAGATATCCCCGCAGGAATAGGAAGTCCTGAAATGGCTCCTGTGAGCACAGGATTAGGAGAGGTGTATCAGTATATCATTCACCCTAAAAAAGGTAGCGAAGATAAATACAATGCAAAGGATCTGCGCGAGATGCAGGACTGGATTGTCGCCCGACAACTCTATGGTACACCTGGGATTGCTGAAATCAATAGTTTCGGTGGGCAGTTGAAACAGTATGAAGTTGCTGTCAATCCGGATCGATTGCGGGCGATGAATGTAAGTATACCGGAGCTGTTTTTGGCCCTGGAGAAGAATAACCAGAATACGGGCGGAGCCTATATAGACAAGAAGCCTAACGCTTATTTTATACGGGGGATAGGGTTGGTCAGCTCGTTGGAAGATGTCGGCAATATCGCTGTAAAAACGACTGGAGCGGTGCCGGTGTATGTCAAAGACATCGCTGATGTGCGTTTTGGCAGTGCGGTACGCTATGGTGCATTGACGTACAATGGAGAGGTGGATGCTGTAGGTGGGGTAGTCATGATGTTGAAGGGCGAAAATAGCAATGAGGTAGTAAACCGTATTAAGGATAAATTGCCTACGATTCAGAAATCGCTACCTGATGATGTCGTTATTGAACCTTACCTGGATCGGACGGACCTCGTGGGACGAGCGATACAGACTGTGGAGAAAAACCTGATTGAAGGGGCTCTTATCGTAATTTTTGTACTGGTGTTATTCTTAGGAAACCTAAGAGCCGGACTCATTGTTGCCTCAGCTATTCCACTGTCCTTGCTATTTGCTCTTGGGATGATGAATGTATTTGGCGTCAGTGCCAATCTGATGAGTCTAGGTGCTATTGATTTTGGTTTGATTGTGGATGGGGCCGTCATCGTGGTAGAAGCTACGTTGCACCATCTGGGCTTACGGAAATCTACTGAGCGGCTTACTCAGGAGCAGATGGATGAGGAGGTATTCGAGTCGGCTTCCAAAATAAGGACAAGTGCGGCGTTTGGCGAAATCATTATCTTAATCGTATATATCCCTATTCTTACATTGGTCGGTGTAGAAGGGAAAATGTTTACCCCAATGGCCAAAACGGTTGGATTTGCCATTCTAGGTGCATTGATTCTTTCCCTGACCTATATCCCTATGATGTGTGCGCTGTTCCTTCCAAAGAGAAATAGTGGAAAAGAGACGTTCAGTGATAAAATGATTGCGCGTTTACAAAGAGGGTATAGACCGGTATTGGAAAAGATGATTAAGGTCAAGTACGCTATTGTATCACTTACGGTACTGCTATTTGGAATAGCCGTATTCTTATTCAGTAGAATGGGGGGAGAGTTTATCCCACAACTGCAGGAAGGGGATTTTGCCTTCCATTGTATTTTGCCTCAAGGGAGTTCCTTAAGTCAGAGTATAGAAACATCCATGAAAGCTTCGCGTATTATCAAGGAGTTTGATGAGGTACGTATGGTGGTTGGAAAAACCGGCGCCGCTGAAGTTCCGACAGATCCTATGCCTCCGGAAGCCACGGATATGATGGTTATATTGAAGCCTCAAAGTGAATGGACGTCCGGTAGAAGTTATGATGAGTTGGGGGATGCCATATTGGAGAAGCTGGAAGTCATCCCTGGAGTTTTCTTCGAGAAAAATCAGCCTATACAGATGCGGTTTAATGAATTGATGACCGGTATACGTCAGGATGTAGCGGTCAAGATATTTGGGGAGAATATGGATACATTGGCAAATTATGCCAATAAGGTAGCAGCAGTGATCCAAGGGGTGTCTGGGGTGACAGCGCCGCAGATAGAGCGCGTGAGCGGGCTTCCGCAAATCAATATTGTATACGACCGCACACGCATTGCAAATTACGGAATGACCATTCAGGACGTCAATGATATCGTAAGTACTGCCTTTGCAGGTAAGCGCACGGGAAGTGTTTACGAAAACGAACGTCGCTTTGACTTGGTCGTCAGACTGGATAGCACGCATAGAAGTAGTATTGATGACGTTCGGAACTTATTGGTGCCCACGGCTAACGGAGTGCAGGTCCCATTGTTTCAGCTGGCAGATGTTGATTTCAAACTAGGTCCTGCACAGATCAGTAGGGAGTCGGGCAAGCGAAGGATTGTAATCGGATTTAATGTTGCTGATCGTGATGTTCAATCTGTCGTGAAGGAGATTCAACAGAAATTGGAAAATGTAGCGCTTCCTTCTGGCTATTACTTTACCTATGGAGGACAATTCGAGAATCTGCAGAAAGCCTCTGCGCGTTTGATGATTGCGGTGCCTATCGCTTTATTGCTGATCTTTATGTTGCTGTATTTTACTTTCCATTCGTTCAAACAGGCTATCCTGATCTTTACGGCAATCCCGATGAGTGCTATTGGTGGAGTATTGGCGCTTTTAATCCGTGGCATGCCTTTTAGTATCAGTGCGGGCATTGGATTCATCGCCCTGTTTGGAGTAGCAGTATTAAATGGAATAGTGCTTATAGGGACCTTCAATCAACTCGAAAAAGAAGGTATAAAGGATGTGCTGCAACGTGTACGGGAAGGTACCTTGATCAGATTACGACCTGTGTTAATGACAGCTACAGTAGCTTCTTTGGGTTTTCTACCAATGGCTATCAGCAGCAGTGCAGGAGCAGAGGTCCAGAAGCCATTGGCTACGGTGGTTATCGGAGGTTTGGTAACAGCAACGTTCCTGACTTTATTTGTGCTGCCGCTGCTCTATATTATTTTTAATTCAAAACTAAAGGGGAAGAAGAATACTATGATGAAAACAATGTTGACCGTATTCCTATGTGGAACCGGATTGTTTTTTGCCCAGGCTCAAAGTAGGGTGTCTGTCGATAATCTGATTGACAGTGCCATGAAGAATAATCTGCAGTATAAGATTAATCAAAGTGAAGTGGATGCTGCCGGTTATACGGTTAAGACAGCGGTAGATATTGCAAAATTTGGGGTGTCTGTATTGAACGATGAAATGCAACCCTCTAACACAACAGGAAGACCCCAAATAGGCTTATCGCAGGATATTGCTTGGCCAGGGCTCTACTCTGCACGTAAAAAGTATTTTACGGAACAGTTAAAATATGCGGAATTGAATAAGGAGCTTTTAACGGCAACAATAAAAAGGGATATCCGCCTCGCCTATTTTCAATTATGGTATTTACAGGACAAACAGACCTTGTTCAATCAGTTGGATAGTATCTATGACAATCTTTTCAAGGCGACGGATCTACGTGTTCGTACAGGCGATGTGGCTATGTTGGACCGTATTGCGGCAGAGGCAAAGCTCAATGAGCTGCGGGCGCAGATTGAACAGAATAAGAAAGAAATGATCGTCCAGCAACAGCAGCTGATGTTGTTGACCAATCGTAATGAATGGATGTTGCCTATTGTAGATCCTATGCAGAAAGTAAAAATGGAGTTGTTGGGGGATAATGTGATGCATCCGATAGTGGCTTTACAGCAACAGAATGTAGCCATTGCCGAATCTAATGTGAGTGTACAGCGTAACAGTAATATGCCTGATTTCTCTGGATCTTTTTCTTCACAGCGCTTCTTGGGTAAGAAGGATCCTATTACTGGATTTTCTATAGGTGCTTCTTTCCCGTTGTTTGGTCTTGCTGCTGCAAAAAATAAAATAAGGGCAGCACAGGCGGAAGTGAAGACGCAGGAAGGTTTGTTGGCTTACAATAAGCAGTTGCTACAGACCGATAGGGCGACAGCGGTGGTTGATATGGAAAAGAACAGCGCTTTACTTCAGTTTTATGAGAAATCGGGACTCCGGCAGGCCGATGAAATCATTAAGGCTGCAACCTTGAGTTATAATACAGGAGAAATAGGGTTTGCTGAGCTGAGCCAGTTTTTGGGTCAGGCTATAACTATTAGACAGAATCATCTCGATGTGCTCAACCTGTACAATAAGTCGGCTATAGAGATCAATTACTTAAATAATAAATAGTGTGCAATAATGAATAAGATGAAACTATATATAAAGACAATAATACCGGTACTACTGATTTGTATATTGTCCTGGGGCTGTAAGGGGAAGGGAGCTCAAGGTGACGGTGGCGGCACTGCTGGATCGGAGACTGCCGAAGAAGGGCATGTCGAAGAGGTGACGACTATTGCAACCCTGAATAAAGAACAGATTGCTTCAGTGGGGATCACCTGGGGAAGTCTGGAGTATAAAAGCCTGTCCAGTACTGTTAAAGTCAATGGACAACTGAGTGTGCCCAATAATAACAAGGCAAATGCAACGTCTCTGTATGGAGGAGTTATCAAGACACTCTTGGTTCAATTGGGAGATTATGTTCGTAAAGGACAGACGATAGCGTCCATTACTAATCCGCAATATATTCAGCTACAGGAAGAATACCTTACGGTATCGAGCCAGATCGTGTTGGCTGAACAGGAGTTGCAACGTCAACAGGAGTTGAATGCGTCCAATGCCGGCGCAGGAAAGAATCTGCAGGCTGCTCGTACCACAATGAACACTTTGAGGACACGGCGTGCATCGCTGCAGCAGCAAATCGAGCTGATGGGGATAGATATAAATAGCCTTAACGATGCAAACTTGAAATCCATATTATTGGTGAAAAGTCCAATAAATGGCACCATAAGTAATGTTTTTGCAAAAATCGGTAGCTATGTGGATGTGTCTTCGCCTGTAGTGGAGATTGTAGATAATAGTTTGCTCCATCTGGATTTACAGGTTTTTGAAAAGGATCTGCCTAAGGTGAAAATTGGACAGGTTATCGATTTTATGCTTACCAATAATCCCGGTGTCACTTATAAAGCAAAAGTCTTTCGGATCGGTTCTTCATTTGAAAATGACAGTAAGTCTATAACGGTACACTGTGATGTGTTCGGTAACAAGCAAGGGCTGATAGATGGTATGAACACGATTGGATTATTGGACGTTAATGAAAGTAAGAGTTTGGCTGTACCAAATGACGCTATCGTCGAAGCGGATGGGAAGTATTATGTTTTCGTGCTTACTGATAAGGAGGGAGAAGCTCACCACGATGAGGAGGGACATGATCACAAAGAGGGGGAGGAGCATGGACATGCTCATGAAGAAGGAGAGACGAAAGGAGGGCAGATCAATTTTGAGAAAATAGAGATTGCGAAAGGAGCGAGTGAGCTCGGTTATACAGCCATTACTCCTGTACAAGAATTTGCGAAAGATACGCAGGTTGTCACAAAAGGAGCATTCTTTATTAATGCCAAACTGAGTAATACAGGTGGGCACTCCCATTAATTATAAAAATAGTATATTGTTGATATGGAACATAAACATCGTTATGACGAGATGGGAAGGCAGCTTTGCTGTACACAAACCCAAAAAATATATGATAAAGCGGGGGCTTCTGAACTTGTCGGTTCAAAAAAAGGAAAAGATATTGGGAGCTGTTGCACACATGACATGGCAGCAGATTCTGACGATGATGATCATGATGGACATGACCATAGCCATGATTTTACAGATGGTAGTTATTTAAAGCTATTTATGCCGGCTATTATCAGCTTGGTATTACTGCTTGTTGCTTTAGGTATTGATAATTATTTTCCTCAGGATTGGTTTAACGGATGGATTCGCTTACTATGGTATGTAGTGGCGTATTTACCAGTAGGGCTACCCGTTCTTAAGGATGCTGTATTCAGTATCCGCCGGGGCAATTTCTTTTCAGAGTTCTTCTTGATGGGGATTGCTACGCTGGGGGCTTTTGCGATTGGCGAGTACCCAGAGGGGGTGGCAGTCATGCTCTTTTATGCAGTTGGCGAGAGCTTCCAGACATTAGCCGTTTCAAGAGCCAAGTCCAATATCAAGGCGTTGTTAGATCAACGTCCTGATGAAGCGACCGTAATCCGAGACAATGTAGCTTCATTGATCAAGGCAAAGGATGTACGTATCGATGATGTCGTACAGCTCAAACCCGGAGAGAAGCTCGGCCTAGACGGTGTTCTTCTGAGCGATCAGGCTGTTTTTAATACAGCGGCCTTGACCGGCGAGAGCAAGCCTGATACGAAATATGCGGGCGAGGTCGTGCTGGCCGGTATGATCAATCTGAATACATTGGCAAATGTTCAGATTACTACAGCTTATGCGGATAGTAAGCTGAGTAAAATTCTTGAAATGGTACAGCAGGCCAGTAGTAAAAAAGCACCGACCGAATTGTTTATCTCTAAATTTGCAAAGATATATACGCCTATCGTTGTTTTTCTAGCCATAGGGATTGCATTGCTGCCCGCTTTATTTGTAGCGGAATACCAATTTGTAACTTGGTTATACAGAGCATTGATCTTTTTGGTTATTTCCTGTCCTTGTGCATTAGTCATATCTATTCCTTTGGGCTACTTTGGAGGGATAGGAGCCGCCAGTCGCAATGGTATCCTGATCAAAGGTTCTAACTTCCTCGATATCTTAGCTGATATTCAGAACGTAGTGATGGATAAAACCGGCACCATGACCGAGGGCGTATTTGAGGTGCAAGACGTTGTTATAGCGAATGAATTTGACCGTCAGGAGATGTTGGCCATGGTCAATATATTGGAAAGTAAAAGTTCACATCCAGTGGCGACAGCCATTCATAAATATGTAGGAGATCTGGACTATAACCTTTTACTAGAAGATGTTGAGGAGATAGCTGGGCATGGATTGAAGGCCACGGTAAAAGGAAAAGAGCTTTTGGTCGGTAATTTCAGGTTGATGGATAAATTTGCGGTACAATACGATATAGATCCGGGCAGTATTGTCTTTACCGTCATCGCTATCGCTTATGGTGGCCAGTTTGTCGGTTACATCACTATTGCCGATCGTATCAAAGAAGATGCTTTAGAGACTATCCAACAGTTGCATAATAGCGGTGTAAAAGCGACCATGCTGAGTGGCGATAAGAGTTCAGTAGTACAATACGTCGCTAAGGAGCTGGGGATTGACAATGCTTTTGGAGATCTGTTACCCGAAGACAAAGTAAAACGTGTGGAGGAGATTAAAGGTAAAGGTGAATCCGTTGCATTCGTAGGCGATGGTGTCAATGATGCTCCTGTGGTCGCACTCAGTGATGTAGGGATAGCAATGGGGGGATTGGGGAGTGATGCGACGATAGAGACTGCAGATGTTGTGATACAGGATGACAAGCCCGGTAAAATCCCTGTTGCGATACGGATAGGGAAGAAGACCAAAAGAATAGTATGGCAGAATATTACCCTTGCTTTTGTCGTTAAGGGAATTGTTCTCATTTTAGGTGCCGGAGGTTTGGCTACGATGTGGGAGGCTGTATTTGCCGATGTCGGAGTCGCTTTGATTGCTATTCTGAATGCGGTTCGGATTCAGCGGTCCAAGTTTGATTAAAGGAGTTTGCACTTATTGGAGTGCTGATATTATAAACTGTACACGTTCAACTATGCTTAACTTAGGAATCTCGATCAGGGTGTAGCCCAGATTGCTATACACTAGCTTAATAGCTTCATAAGTGTCTATTGCTTCCGAGAAAGACTGTTTACGTTCGGCATCATTAATGTATATTTCTTTCCAGGGAGGTGTGATGAATACTTTATTGAAATAGGGGAGACTGTGGCACGCTTCTTCCAGTACAGGAGGGATAGCTATGCCGCAGATCGATAGATATCCCATGATATCGGGAATTCCCCGGTCAAAGAATGTAAATCCACGGGTCTGATCATGTACCAGCTTATGGTAGTCAGCTGTAGACTGTCCTAGCATTTCCATGGCAAAAGCCAATGGATCAACCCAAGGCAGCTTGTTTCCTTGGGTACGCATCTGTTCAATAATAATCATACGTCCCACTTCGGGAATACAATGATAGCCCTGTGACGTCAGGTGTGTGATGATAGAGGTTTTACCCATGCCTGGTCCTCCAGTAATCACCATGTTTTGTGTGTGCTGTGCTGTATATATCATGCTAATAAATTAAGTGAATTAAATAGTTGTCCCTTTGGGGCTGGGAATCAAAAAAGATAAAGGGGGAGGAAAAGAGTACTATCAAGGTTTGGCCTATTCGGAGCGAATAAACGGCAAACCCCAACTTAGATAAATTGCCTTTAATTGCGTCGTATATAAAAGCAGTTTATCGATCTCTCCTCAGCCATTGAGAAACTTATTTATAGAGGAAATATACGTATTTTTATTTCGAATTGCTAAAAATCGTTGTTCCCATACTTGCCGCTACGACACAGCATATCGACATCCACTGCATAAATGTAAGCGTTTCCTGTAGGAAAAGTAAGCCTGAAAATGCAGCAAAGGCAGGTTGGAGACTCGTCAGGATACTGAAAGTCTTTGCTGGTAATCGCTTTAGGGCAATAAAGTCCAAAGAGAACGGAAGCGCACTGGAGAAGATGGCGACCCCCAATCCTTTCAGTAGTAAAAGTGGTGTGACCTGAAAGATGGCCCCGTCCCAAATAGAAAAAGGAATGATAAGCAATGTCGCAAACAACATTCCCGTTGTTACAGCATCCTTACCTTCCATTACTTTAGAGACCTTGCCTCCCATGACGATGTACATCGCCCAGAATGTACCTGCTAGTAAAGCCAGACCTAAGCCTACCAGATCAATATCATTATTGGCCCAAGGAACGATCAGCAATATACCCGCACAGGCCAGTAAAGCCCATACTACATCCAGTAGTTTTCGTGATAGGACCAGTGCCAGGAATAGCGGTCCGACAAATTCCACGGTTACAGCCAGTCCCAGTGGTATACGTTGTATTGCCATATAGAAAATAAGGTTCATCGCTGCGATACCGATGCCATATAGTGCTGCGTACAGCCATTGTTGCTTGGTAAATCTAGAAAATTTGGGGCGATTGATCAACGTCAATAGTACAGCAGATAAGCCAATACGCAGTGTACTGGTGCCTACTGCACCTATTGCAGGGAATAATTGTTTTGCGATAGAGGCGCCTCCCTGTACACAAGCCATGGATAGAAGTGCAGCAGGAACAGCTATTTTGGTGTTTTTAGTTGACATAGTTGTTTTGTTCTAAAAGTAAACGACTGGTGAATAGACAGCGATCCGATATACGATTGTATATCGTTATTATTCATTATAAGACTGTAGGGGACTATAATTTACAAGGATCCATATTGATCTGCTTACTTTGGCGATAAATCTACAAAATCTTCCTGATATCTGGTGTGTAACAGTTTTTTTTACAAACCATTCCTTATGATTATAACGTCCGAAGTTGCTCAGCTGACCAGTATGTTTATTACGACAAGTAGTGGAAACCTTTATTGCTTCGATATAATAAAGATCCTCAATCAAGGAGATACTCAGGCAGCTTGTAGTCATTGCTATCCTTATAGCTTTTTATATACAGTTGCTGACGGATATTGGTTTTGACACTATCACTCAATAAGGAAAACATTTCCGTGATGTATCGGGCTTCAGAAAGAGGTTCTTTATAATATAGGTCCTCCGGTTTGGGTTTGATAGGAGGCAGCTGTTCGTTGAGGATCAACTGCGTACCTAGTGACGGGGTTGAGCACCACAGTTTGACAATCCCTTTGTCCGCTACAACCAGCGTAAATACCAAAGGTTCGGAAGAGATTGTATATTTTTTCCAGGTAGAGTCCATCCTGTTTAGTGGCAGTATACTATTATAGAAAAGCGAGTCTGTATAAGAGAAATACTCGATATGTAAGCTGTCTGGTATATCCATCCGGTCGTTCTCAAAATACTGGTCAACCTGCCGCCAAGCAAAATAATTGGGATCGGCATCATAAAAATAACCTAGATCAGAAGATCTGTGGTCTGTGAAATAGAGGTTTCGAACATGTATAGGTACGGCAGAGAAAGTTCCTGCTTTATATCCTGTTTTTTGAGCCGATCGACGAACTAAAAAGACCATACTCACGAGCACAGCTACAAGCAATACGATGTATATTTTATTGAGTATATTCATGTCTTAATGTTGGTAGGCAGCTGCAAGGCCGGTAATGTAAACACTAAATGCCAGAAAAAGGCAGAACAAAACAAAAAATATAATCAGTAGAACTGCAGACCAGGATTTTAAAGGGAATCTGTAATAAGCAACATAGCTCAGTTGTAGCACTGAAACTGCCGCTAGGTAGTACATGGGAACAAAGACCTGATCATTCTCTTTAGGAAAGAGGAATGCAAGTAGGAAAAAAATAAGAACGTACAATACAAACAACAAAAGAGCACTTCGCTGTTTCTCCTTTGTATTATCTTGTTTTAAAATATAGTCTTCCGATACCTTATTCATCGGAATAAAGATAAAATAATACTAATAAAAAAGCGATTCTTGCGCTATTCCTTGTTTTTAATATGTTGGGTGTTGAGGATAAGTGCTGTGAAATTTAAGAGGATAGCTGCTCCCATCAGTGTAAACTTCATGTACGTTTCCGTACTGGTCATACCAACAACCAACAATAGCATTGCTACAGGAACCAACGTCTGGTCTAATTTGAATTTTCTCATGTACTTTAGATTTATATCATAAGGAGACAGCATCAGAGCGACTCTATCTCCTTATGACTAAAGATACTTAGGAATATTTAGAAAAACAAATTGTCCCTAACTTTTTTTTGATTGGCTATCTAGCGCCCGGTGGACAGTGTTGCTTTAGGTATCGCGTGTACAGTCTAGCTAAATGCTCCGATGTACCTTCCCCTTCGTTGATCGAATGGCTGCGGTTTGGATAGGCCATCATGTCAAAGGTGATACCATGTTTGATAAGCTCATTGATATATACCTCGGCATTCTGATAGTGCACGTTATCATCACCCGTACCATGAATCAGCAGGAGATTGCCCCTTACATTTTTGGCATAAGTCAGTGCTGATCCTTTTATAAAATCAGCTTCATTTTCCTGTGGCAATCCCATGTATCGTTCCTGGTAGATATTATCGTACAAGAGTTGGTTGGTCACGGGTGCTATCGAGATTCCTGTTTGATATATATCTGGATATTGCCCCAAAAGATTGAGGGTAGAAGCCCCTCCTCCAGACCATCCCCATACAGCCACACGGTCTGTATCTATAAAACCCCACTTGAATACTTCTTTGGCTCCCATAGCCTGGTCCCTGATGTTGATTATGCCTATGTTTTTATAGATAGATTTACGCCACTCACGCCCCCTAGGAGCAGGAGCCCCCCGGTTTTCCAGTGAGATATAGACATAGCCATCCTCGGTCATATCGCCAGCATAGAGGAAGTTCTTGCCCGCAAAAAAGTTATCCGTCACCGTTTGCGAAGCAGGCTCACCGTATACGTAAAAGACTACCGGGTATTTCTTCTTCGGGTCAAAGTTTTTAGGCTTCACCATCCAGCCATCCAGTGTCACCCCATCCACCGTTGTCACCTGGAAAAATTCCGTTTGTGGTACGGTTTTGTCCGCTTGCATCTCCCGCGTAGGAGGGATGAGCTGCGAATGAGCAGGCAGGGATACTATAGCGCCATTACGATAGGCTGTGGTACTACTTTGGGTAAAAATAGCCAGTTTCCCATTGGGTGAGATCGTATAGCTGTTCGTGCCTTTGAGTTCAGCCGGTGTAATTCGTTTTGCTTTACCTCCTGCAAAAGACAGCTGATAAAGATGCTTTTGCGTTGCGTTGAGCGGAGAAGCACTGAAATAAATACTTTTGGATAGGGGATCAATACGGTCTATCTGGATCACATCAAAGTTGTCTTTACTTAACAGCGTCTCCTTACCTTGAAGATTGATCTTATAGATCTGTCTCCACCCTGATTTTTCCGAGAGCCAGATAAAAGCTTTGCCTCCGTCCATCCAGTCCCAGCCACTGGGATCACCGTCATTCCAACGCGCTTTGATATCTATCCAGGCAGGGTCAGTTTCGGTATGTATTGTACGGCTAGTTCCTGTATGGGCATCCCCAAGCATGATTTTACTCTCATTCTGTTTGCGGTTCAGCTGTTGTAATATCACAGATTTCGCATCCAGCGTCCATTCCATGCGTGGGATATAATGCTGGCTGGGATCACCGGGGATATCCATAGGCTTGTTGGTGCTATTGTTTAGGTCATACACCCATATACTGGTAGCTGAAGGTTTGAGTCCTACCTTTGGATACTCTACAGGGATGATAAACGAATACAGGCTATCGGTATTATTGATCATATAGAAATGGCGTGTATCTTTCGCATCCTGCTTCCAGTAGGCTATTTTTTTTCCATCAGGAGACCATCTGAAACCGTCCTTCGTGCCAAATTCCTCTTCATAGACCCAGTCGAAGGTACCATTGATCATACGATCAGTGCCATCCTGCGTTATCTGTTTATAGTGTAGCGTATTGATATCTTCTATGTAGATATTATGTTTAGAGACATAAGCCACCTGTTTCCCATCGGGCGAGAATTTGGCAAACATCAATGACGATTCCGGCAGTCCCTTTCCCAACTGTGTCAGCGCTTTATTGTTCAGGTTGTACAGCCAATAATTACCTCTCGTGTTTTCGCGCCATACCCGTTTGGTATTTGCAAATAACAAGAGTGTCTTTTTGTCTGGTGACAATTGAAAACTCTGCACTTCCAGTGGTGAGCGTTGTCCTGTTGGAGTAAGGTCTTTGGCCGCAAGAAATACTTCTCGTTTGTTGGCGTGCAATAGGTCGACAATGGCAATACCTTCTTTAGAGAAATCGTAGTATCCGTTACCATCTTCAGTCCATTGCATTTGCGCTGTTGCCGACAATAGACAAAGGAGTTGAACCGCGAATACAGCGAGTAAAATGCGTGTGATCTTATTGTACATGATTGGTTCTATAGTTTTCTATATCTTCTACTGATTTGATTAACTCGGGGCCCAACAGGCGGAAACCGTCATTGGTAATTAAGAAATTATCTTCTATCCGTATGCCCCCAAAATCGCGGTAGGACTCCAGCAGATCATAGTTAATGAACTGGGACAGCTTATTTTCTTTCTTCCACCTATCGATAAGTTCCGGTATGATGTAGATCCCCGGTTCGATAGTCAGCACGAATCCTGTTTGTAGTTCACGTCCCAGGCGTAGTGATTTAAGACCAAATGTACTCGTATCCTTAGGCTCTTGCTCGGTGTATCCTACATACTGCTCGCCCAGATCTTCCATATCATGTACATCGAGGCCCATCATATGGCCTAATCCACACTGGAAGAATAGGGTGTGTGCATGTGCCTGTACAGCCTCTTCTGGATCTCCCTTCATCAGTCCTACGTCCACAAGACCTTCAACAAGATGTCTTGCCGCAAGCAGATGTACATCCTTAAATTGTACCCCTGGTTTCAGACGCTCTCTTGCGCCCTCGAAAGCTTTTAGTACGACATTATATAAGTCCCGTTGGCATGCGGTGAAGTGCCCCGAAACTGGGAAAGTCCGGGTGAGATCTGCGGCATAGCCCATTGCCGTCTCCGCACCCGAATCGTTCAGTATCATATCGCCTTCTTTTAGGAAGTTCTGTTGATAAGCATTGTGAAGAATCTCTCCATGTACGGTCATTATTGGTGGATAAGCAAAATTACAGTTGTGGTCATACGCGTAGTGTTGGATGGCAGCGGCGATATGGCGTTCCTGTATACCGACCTGAGCCGTACGCATAGCTAATAGATGCATTTCTGTAGACACTGCCAATGCTTTTTCGATTTCAGCTATCTCTTGGTTCTCTTTGATCGATCGTTGTGCTACCACGGCTTTGATAAATGGAACAGAGGGATTTATTTCCTTCGGGTTGACCTGCAATAATTCGCCGAGCAATAGTTTGTTGCTGGATTGATACGGCGGAAGGTAGTGTATAGTCCTATCGCTTTTTTTAGCTTGTTGTAAGTATGATGCCAATTGTGCGAAAGGAAGAGTTTCCTGCACCCCACATTTTAAGGATTTGTCTTTCAGCGATTCCTGCTGTCCGGTCCATACGATATCATCTATACTCAGCTCATTGCCAAAAATGATCGTTTTATCATTGTCTATATCGATAATGGCAGCTAGATAAGGAGCAGGGATGCCAAAGTAATATAAAAAAGTACTATCCTGACGAAAAGGATAGGTGTTATGCTCGAAATTAATAGGATTCTCAATATTCCCTAAGAAGAGCAGGACGCCACTGGACACTTGCTTTTGAAGCGTTGATCTTCGGGATTGATAAGTCTGTACTGAAAACATAGTAATACCTGGATTAAGTGTTTGAAATAACGGAGGTAAAGTTTGGAAAAAAAAGTGAGACTTATAGTCTATATATCAAACACGACTTCCTAAGTAAACTTACCTGAAAATTTACTAAGGCTTGCCCCGTGGTGAGTTTTTAACTCCGCGATTATAAAGTAATAGTTATATTCGTACTTGGTTTTCTCGTAATGGATATAAGTAATCAGATCGAATTTTGCCAGAAAGTCTATAACAGCTATCCTGAATTCATAAACAGGCTCTTCATACCTAATAGATGTTGAACTCCATAAGCTGCTTAATGTACATCTATTCCGTCAAAGTAGATTTCCGTTATTGCGGTGTCATTGTGTTTGTCTCCTCTGTAAACCTCCATGATCTCGAATTTTAAAACCAGATCCGTTCCATCGCTATTATGACCGAGTGTCCCTACTTCGAAAGCCTGATCTGTCCGGCTGTCTTCTAAGTTTAAGATGCCGATTGTTTTTCCATTAGCATATAACCTCAACTTTTTTACGCGATTGTTGTTTTTCCAAGCCGCCTCAGACTTCATATAGCCATTCGAGATGATGACCTTTGTAATTCTTGGACTTTTGTTCTTAAAATAGTATTCTAAATACTCTCCAATTCCTTCATCGGCTTTTCCTTCCCCCCATGCTGTTTTATAGTTTAGGTCATTTGCGCTGGACGCCTGATAGGAGATTCCGTTTTGTTCACGCAGTGATGAAGATGCTTTGACAAGATAATTTCCTCCGCCACAATACCAACTGCATCCTCCATCTATAACATCCCATATACTCTCGACGACTTCGCCGTATTTGTCTAATAAGATATCCAGTTCGGCCTGTTCTTTTGTGCTTAGTTCAGGTTGGAGTAAAAGCTGATTTTGTCGATTGATTTCCTGTTCTGTCTTTGCACTAAGATCGACCTTGACGATCTCTTGTGGAAAGTAATTTTTTATCCCCTGTTGTGCATGGGCAAAATGAAGGATAAATAAGTTGATAGGAATAAAGAATAACCTCATGTGACTATGTAAAACTCATTTTTTTAAACTGATGAGCCTCTGTGAGATTCAAGTTCAAAATAGTTGCTTTTGACTTTGCAAATAAAATGCCATAGTTTACTGTGATGCTTTGTTTTTTAGAAAAGATATACGAAACTTGCTGCGGTCTGATAATTAGGTGTATATATACTTAACAATTGTTATCTTATAAAAGTGTGTGTAAAGCTTCTTATCGAATTGGTTAAGCAGACTTCGGTAGAACTTGAGAATGATAAAATCAGCTGTGCGGAAGTCTCTGCCAAGGTCTCGCGCAAGCGTATCATTGCAGATTTTCGTAGCAAAGAGAATGCATTGCTTCTGGCCGAATATTTTGTTTCAGACTGAATGATTCTAATTTTTAATAATTTCAAATTACTAGTTTAAATAAAAGCCTTTATATTTTTGACTAGCTTTGCATTTGTGAAGAAAATGTTTGCTATATTGTTTTTAATCACGTACATGCTTTCTACAACAGAGCTTATCCAGTTGTTGAAGTTGCCTGTACTGATAGAGCATTTTGCAGAACATAAAGCGCAGAATCCTGATATAACGTTTACAGCTTTTATCACGCTCCATTATAAAGGTGATCATTTGGACAATCATCCTGAGGACGACGATTATGATCAAGATAAAAAACTTCCATTTATCACCCATAGTAATGTGCTGACAATCTGTTGTACCGGAGTACCCAACTTCTTATTTGAGGTAAGGAAAAGAATTCCCCAATCTGGTACGTTAAAGAGACAGGTTCATAACGATCTTTTTAAGAGCAACACCTACTTGTCTGCAATCTGGCAACCGCCGAAATACGCTTAGTTTTTTATTGGATTGAGTTACACTCAAATTTGTTGATATCGTCTTATATAGAGGAGATGGTAGTTGCATAGTTGATTAAACGAATAATCTACTACCTGCTCCGACTTATATCTATTACAATATCAGCATCGCATTATTCCATTTTATTACTAATAGTATACAGATAATATGTTACATCAGATTATTGAGTTTTCCATACGGAACAAACTCATCATCGGGCTGTTGACGCTTGCTTTGGTCGCTATAGGCCTGTATGAAGCAACGAAGCTACCTATTGACGCTCAGCCCGATATTACAGACAACCAAGTTCAGATCATCACTGTAGCCCCCTCATTGGGTGCTACGGATATTGAGCGTTTAGTTACATTTCCCATAGAGCAGTCCAATAGTAATATCAGCGGTATTAAAGAAATCAGGAGTTTCTCCCGCTTTGGACTTTCACTGGTCACCATTGTATTCGATGATAATACCGATGTATATTGGGCTAGGCAACAGGTGTCGGAGCGTTTGCAAGCTGTTCGAAGTGAAATCCCTGAAGAGATCGGAGTTCCTGAGTTAGGCCCTATATCTACTGGTCTAGGCGAGATCTATCAGTATGTGATACGTGCTAAAGAGGGGTACGAAGATCGTTACGATGTTACGGAATTACGTAGCATTCAGGATTGGATTGTGAGGCGTCAGCTTCTTGGTGTAAAAGGAGTTGCGGAGGTGAGTAGTTTTGGGGGAAAGCTTAAGCAATATGAAGTTGCTGTCAATTCCAACCAGTTGCAGGCCCATGGTCTGACCATCTCCGATATATTCACTGCATTAGAAAATAACAATCAAAATACAGGCGGTGCTTATATAGAAAAAGGGCCTACTGTATTATACATCCGCAGTGAGGGGCTGATCGGAAATAAAGAAGATCTGGCTGATATTGCCATAACCTCCCTGAGCGACGGTACACCTATTTTGCTGAAGGATGTTGCTGAAGTGAAAATAGGCTATGCGACACGGTATGGAGCAATGACTTATAATGATAAAGGCGAAGTATCTGGTGCTGTAGTCATGATGCTCAAAGGGGCGAATAGCAGTGAGGTCATTAAAGATGTAAAAGAACGCATCGAAAATATCAAAAAGACACTGCCGGAAGGCGTGGTGTTGGAACCATTTTTAGATCGGACGAAAATGGTAAATAATGCAATCGGTACGATAGAGACAAATCTTGCCGAGGGAGCTTTGATCGTCGTCTTCGTGTTGGTCCTGTTTCTCGGCAACTTTAGAGCAGGTTTATTGGTTGCTTCGGTTATTCCTTTATCCATGCTCTTTGCTATCATTATGATGAATCTATTTGGCGTCAGTGGCAATTTGATGAGCTTAGGTGCATTGGATTTTGGACTGATAGTCGATGGAGCTGTCATTATTGTAGAAGCGGCTCTACATCAGCTTCATTATGATAAGAAGTTTGTCGGTACCAGAGCCATTTCGCAATCAGAAATGAACAAAGAAGTAGGTACATCAGCTACTAAGATGATCAGTAGTGCCGTGTTTGGACAGGTGATTATTCTCATCGTATACCTTCCGCTATTTACACTGGATGGTATTGAGGGCAAGATGTTTAAACCTATGGCACAGACTATAGCCTTTGCACTGATGGGAGCTTTTATTCTTTCCTTGACCTACGTACCTATGATGACCTCCCTGATTTTAAGCAAGAAAATAAAAGGAGAGCCCACCTGGTCTGATAGGGTAATGAGACGTATTGAAGCAGGACATCAATATTTACTGGATAAGGTGCTACACTTCCCTAAGTTGATTATCAGTGTTGTTCTTCTCCTGTTTACAGGGGCAGTCATTGTCTTGTCCAATCTTGGAGGGGAGTTTATCCCTGCGCTTGAAGAGGGTGATTTTGCGGTGGATACTCGGGTGTTGACAGGAAGCAACCTTCAGACTACGATAGCATATACACAGAAAGCTGCTCACCTGCTCAAAGAGCAGTATCCAGAAGTAGAAAAAGTCGTTACGAAAATAGGAAGCGGTGAGGTACCTACAGATCCGATGCCCATGGAAGCCAGCGATATGATGGTTATTCTAAAGGATAAGAAAGAATGGACTTCGGCCAAATCATTTCCTGAGCTCGCTGACAAGATGAGTAAATCGTTGGAAGCTATTCCAGGTATCAGTACAGGTTTTCAGTATCCTGTGCAGATGCGGTTTAATGAGTTGATGACAGGCGCTCGTCAGGACGTCGTCTGCAAGATATTCGGAGAAGATCTAGATAGTCTTAGTCACTATGCTTCCCGTTTTGGAGAGCTTATCAAGACTGTAGAAGGAGCGCAGGACTTATATATCGAACCCATAACGGGGATGCCGCAAGTTATTATTAGATATGACCGTGCGCGTATAGCCCAGTATAATTTAGATATAGCTACCGTTAATAGGGTTGTAAATACCGCATTTGCCGGACAGCGGGCTGGAATGATTTATGAAGGTGAGAAGAGATTTGATCTAACTGTTCGGTTGGGGGAGAATCAGCGCGAAAACCTAGAGGATATCCGTAATCTACTCATTCCCCTGAATAGTGGGATGCAGGTTCCATTGTACCAGCTGGCCGATGTCAGCATAGAGAATGGACCTGCCCAGATTCAACGTGAGGATGCCAAGAGAAGAATTGTTGTAGGCTTTAATGTTCGAGGTCGAGATGTACAGGGGATTGTTCACGAGCTTCAGGCTAAAGTAGATAGACAGATGAAGTTCTCACCTGGTTACTATGTCACCTACGGTGGTGCATTCGAGAACCTGAATAAAGCAAAGGATAGGTTGATGGTTGCTGTTCCGATATCACTCATTTTGATTTTTGTTCTTTTGTATTTCGCTTTTCACTCCGTCAAATACAGTGTCCTAATCTATAGTGCTATCCCTTTGTCAGCTATCGGAGGTATTTATTTTTTGGCATTGCGTGGCATGCCTTTCAGTATTAGTGCAGGTGTTGGTTTTATTGCCTTGTTTGGTGTTGCTGTGCTCAATGGAATTGTGTTGGTGACCGAGTTCAACCGTCTCAAGGAAAATGGCGAAACTGATTTGAGCCATATCGTTATTCGAGGTACCTGTATCCGCTTGCGTCCTGTATTGATGACTGCATTCGTAGCATCGTTTGGTTTTCTGCCCATGGCTATCAGTAATGGGGCAGGGGCTGAGGTACAGCGCCCATTAGCGACAGTAGTTATTGGAGGATTAATGGTGGCTACATTTTTAACCTTATATGTCCTTCCTATTTTATACATTTTGTTCGAACGGTTCGACTTTTCCAAAATAAAAGTGCGTTTTGGCAAGCGGACATTAGCTGTTTTCTTTTTTGTAGGGATGAATCTAAGTCTTTACAGTCAGGATATCTTATTAGACAAAGCATTGGAAATAGCAGCAAGCAATAATCTGTCTACCAAAAGTCAGGTCTTGCTGGCAGAATATCATGCCAAACGAATTGCTACCGCGAATAGCCTTCCACAGGCGGCTCTACGTACGACATTTGGAAAAATCAATGGGACGGTTTTCGATAATAATATCGGTCTATCGCAATCCATCAGCTTTCCGACTGTATATACACATCAAAGAAGGGTCCTACGTGCAGAGTGGGATTCGGCTGTTATCGGTGTAGATCTTAGTATCCTTGAGGTCAAAAGAAATGTAACGCTGTTATTTTACTACATCCTCGTGTTACGCGAAAAAGAGAACATGTTAAAAGAGCTGGATCACATATATGTTCGTTTTTTAGAAAATGCTGATTTACAGTTGGAAAAAGGATTGAGCAACCAGTTGGAGCGAACTACAGCTGTGATACAACGCGAAAATATTCTTGTCCAGTGCAAGATGTTATCTGCAACAATTGAGACAGCCAAAATTCAATTACAGTTACTATTAAATAGTGATACCTGTTATGAACCGTCAGCTTCTGATATAACCTATAAGGCAGCGATAGGTGGCTCCGATTCAGTTTTGGCCCGGCATCCTCAGTTATTGCTGCAAGTTCAAGAGATTGAAAAATCAAAAGCAAATGTAAGATTAGAGAAATCAAGGCTTTTGCCGGAGTTGTCTGTGGGTTATTTTAACCAAAGCTTCAAGGAACTAAATCGGTCACGATTTAGTTCGGTAGAGGTAGGGATCGGTATTCCTCTATTTTACGGAGGACAGAAAGCGCAGATTAGAGCCGAGGAGCAAAGAGTAAGATATGCGGAAAACGAGCTTTATACAAAAAAAATGCAGTTGGAGAGTGAGTATGCTGTACTGTTGCAACAATTTAAGACTCAACTCGCTGTAGTGACCGTATTTGAGCATACTCAATTGCCTGCAGCAAGACAAATAACTGCTCTTTCTCAGGAACAATTTAAAAATGGGGAGATCAATTATCTAGAATGGGTAATGCTCAATAATCAGTCTGTCCAGATACAGAACGATTACTACAATGCTGTCCTGCAGTTCAACGAAACTGCGATTCAGATTCAATATATCATTTCAAAATAAACAAACGATGAAATATTTAGCACGTATTTTAATAATTGTACTGTTCTACAGTTGCAATGGGAAACAGGTTACTGATGAATCAGCTGAAATGACCGAAGCCGAAAATATCCTTGAGCTTTCGGATACACAGTTGGCATCTTTTACCTTGTCATCAACCATGATACAGGAGAAGAAAATTACACAGACACTTAAACTAAATGGTAAAATAGAGGTTCCTCCTCAAAATTTAGTTTCTGTAAGCAGCGCATTGGGCGGCTATGTCAAATCGACCAAGTTATTACCAGGGATGTTCTTCAAGAAGGGTGAAAGAATTGCCGAATTAGAGGATAATCAGTTTATTCAACTTCAGCAGGATTATCTCATTGTGAAAAATCAAATGGAAAATGCTGAATCAGAATACCTCCGTCAGCGCGATTTAAATCAGAGTAAAGCCAGTAGTGATAAAGTATATCTACAGGCTAAAGCCGACTATCATACACTATTGATCAACCGACAGGCATTAGCTCAAAAGCTAAACCTCATTCATATCAATCCGGATCAGTTGACGGTTCATAATATTAAGCAGACAATATCAATCTATGCACCATTTGATGGATTCGTGTCGCAAGTATTCGTCAATACGGGCAAATATGTGTCACCATCAGAGGTTCTGTTTGAATTAGTAAACCCATCTGATTTGCACCTCAATCTAAAAGTCTTCGAAAAAGATTGGGACAAAATGAAAATCGGGCAACAATTGACAGCATATACCAACAGTGATCCGACTAAGACGTACGCAGGGCAGGTTATGCTGATCGGAAAAAACATCTCAACAGATAGAGCCGTAGATGTCCGCATTCGTCTTAATGGAGGGGGCACAGCCCTTATTCCAGGGATGTATATGAATGCTGATGTCGTGATTCCAGAAAGCACAGCTCATGCGCTTCCAGAAGAAAGCGTAGTCGATTTTGAAGGAGGCAAGTATGTTTTTGAGATAATAGATAATCACAAGTTCAAAATGAGAGCTGTACAATGTGGAGAGCAAGGTGATGGTTGGATCTCGATCACTAATAGCGAGCAGTTGGACAAAAAGAAAATTGCAGAGCAGGGAGCATACACCCTACTAATGGCACTAAAAAACAAAGGCGAAGAGTAGTATGAAAATAGGAATGATTTTTATTGCTTTGATCGACATAGGGTTGGTGATATCTCTTTAAAGCCACTTGGTCGTCGCAACTAAGAGGAAAGGGTCGTAGAGAAGCATCAGATGAGGAAGATTTATCGGTAAAGGGGGCATTGCTGCTGAACAATAATTGTAAAGATATCAAGGGAGGTTATATCATCTATAACCTCCCTCGTGTATTTAGAATCGGTAGCCTACAGATAGTCCAATGACTCTATTTTTGGCATCGAGCTCTTTGCTGAGTTTGTTGATACCGTGGTTGTATTTTAGATCGATGGAGAATTGCTTGATATCGGTGCCGATATTGATCAGACCATCGTACGTTATATTATTGAAATTATCGGTATATGCCTTGTTTTTCTTTAACTGATAGTTTAGCTGTGCTCCGATAGCTGTTCTCAAGGTAATATTGTCTGTTTCTATAACGCGATACCCCAGTTGGATAGGTAGGTTCAGTTGATAGAATTTAGGAGCGTATTCCGTATTGTCGATCTTGTAGGCGTATTTGTATAGGGATATTCCAAGATCTACCTGCCCGTAAAGACGTTCTTTGGTACGTACGAATGCGCCTGCCTGAACACCGAACTTCGAATCAGAGCTCTTTACTATACCCGAGCCAAAAGATGGCATATGGTACTGACCACCGATTTTAACACCAAAATCCACTTGTTGTGCTTTTGTTTCCTGATTAAGACCGAATCCCATTGCTGCCAGAAGCAGGCCATACGTTAATTGTTTTTTCATTGTTATTGATTTAATATATTTTTCTAATCTGTTTATATATATGATGCTCGAACTAAAGTATACCCTTAGCTTTTTTTTATTTTTATTTCCATCGCTTGTGTGACCATAGCCACCAGCTGGGATCCTGCTGTATGCTCTTTTCCAGTTTTCGGGTATAGGAGGTGGTGATATGCCCGTCGGGACTATCTGTTGCACGCAGGCAGATGGGCTGTAGGTTGGCTTTCCATTTGTGGTTGCCTATGGCCTGTAGCTCGATGTAGGCCACGTATGCATCAAGGCGCTTGGCAATACGCTCGGGACCCATAAACATATAGGAAGGCTGCTGTAAAAAATCAATGGCCAGCCCATTGGCTTGCCCCGGAAACTGATCCGCTATAAATAGTGTAATAGAAGGGTGGCCCGTTTGGTCTAGGAGGATTTTGGCAGCCTGCTGGGAGGGAAGTAAGCGTAATCCGTATTGGCCCCGTCTTCTTTGTAGGAAGCGGTCTACCCAGCGGTTTTTTTGAGGTTTGTACAGCGACTGTATGGGGAGTCCTAGCTGTAGTGGCAGTTTGCCCAGTATCTCCCAATTGCCATAATGGCCAAGCAGTAGAATGATCTGGCGATCCGCACGGTATTGCTGGTGCAGTGTACGGTACAGATCGGCCGAAAGGATGAGTTCTGGACGGCTAGGGAGTAATAGCTCTACGATCAGACGGCACATATTGCGGTAGAACCGCTGATGTTGCAGCGATAGCTCCTTGTAATCCGACAGTGGAAAGGAGCGGGCGAGATTCTGGGTGACGACTGCGCTACGGTAGCGTAGTATCTTACCAATCAGAAATCCTCCAAAATTATATATCCTGTTCATAAGTGCCTTAGTTTTCGCTAAACTCATGTACCATACGGATCAATAGGGCCAGAAGGTAGGTCACCATACCGAAGAGGAGTACAAGGATCGTGATAAAGAAGAGTAGTAGCATAAGATTACTTTTTATAGTTTTGACAATTAATAGCAGCTATACCCTTACTTTTATTTTGAAAAAGTGCGGAAAGATGATGGAAATGGAAGAACAGATAAAAAAAAGTAAAAAATAATAAGGGGGTAAGCGCTATAGACTGTCTTAGCTATGTAAGTTGTAGTAAATGACTAATTAAATTGAATGTATGTCTTTGCAGAAAGAAACAAAGTTTGAGCAGGTATTCCGGGAGCATTTTAAGGCTTTGCATGGCTATGCCTACAAAATTCTAGAAGACTCGGATGCTGCGGAAGAAGCTGTGCAGCAGGTTTTTTTACGGTTTTGGGAAAGGGACTGGGAAAATACCATCCATACTTCCGTCAAATCGTATCTCTATAAATCGGTTTATTACGAATGTCTGAATGTCTTGAAAAGGGGTCAGTTGAAGCAGCGCTACGAGGCTTATCAACAGCGGAGCGGAGGGTTGGATACGCATATCGACGGTACAGATACCGAGCTGAAGAAGCAATTGCATGTCGCACTGGAAAAATTGCCGGAAAAAAGCAGAGCGGTGTTCGAGATGAGCCGCTTTCAGGAGCTGAAATACCATGAGATAGCCAAAGTGCTCGAGTTATCGCTGAAGACTGTCGAAGGACATATGACGAAAGCGCTGCGGCACTTGAGGGTTCATCTGGCGGATTATTTAAATGTTGTTGTCTTTTTGTTAATCAATGGATTATGAATAAGGAAGAATTGATAAAATATATAAGTGGTGATTTGAATGCGGAGCAGCAGGTTGTGGTAGAAGCGTGGATCAGGGAGAGTGCCGAAAACGAAAAGGAATATACGGATATGAAAAAGATATGGGAGTGGAGCGGTGCTTCGGATCAAAGTCCGGAGGTGGACGTGGATCGCGCCTGGGCCGATTTTGTAAAGCTCCGGGACGAACAGCCCACTAAGGTGCTGGTATTAACGGAGGAGAAGCGCTCCAGAGGCTGGAGGCCATGGATGGTGGCGGCAGCGATAGTGATGCTATTGATGTCTTCGGTAGCTGTTCTGAAATGGACATTGTCTACTGATCTATCCCTGGATTCGAACGATAGGTTGCAACAGGCAGGACTGCCGGACGGTAGTACGGTGTACCTTAATAAGAAGACGGTATTGGATTATAAAAAAGGCTGGCTGGCCAAAGAGCGTACCGTGGTGCTTAGCAAAGGTGAGGCTTTTTTTGATGTGAAACGGGATACGACACAGCCTTTTGTTATCCAGAGTGGGAATAGCAGGATTACGGTGCTGGGTACAAGTTTTCATGTGCGCAGAGCGGATGGCGAGACGGAGGTCATTGTCTCTTCGGGATCGGTACGGGTGGATCATGCCGGCAATAGCGTACGCCTGAAGCCTAATGATAGGGTGCTGATCCAAGATACGGCACGTACGAAAGTGAAGGTGGATACAGTGGAGGATCAGCTCTACAAGTATTACATCCATCAGCAGTTTATTTTTGAGAATACACCACTGAGCCGCGTGTTTGAGGTGCTGGGTAAGGCGTTCGACCAAAAGTTTGTTGTGGTGGATGATAAGACCAAAATGCTGCGCTATACAGCATCATTCGAACGGCAGACATTGAACGAGATGCTGGACGTGATATTGAAAACTTTTGAATTGAAAATTGAGAAAAAAGGTAATGTATATTATATTAAAGGATAACCCGGTTATGTTCCAGTTTATTAAAAGCTTTAGGTTGATGCTTTATTTTATCCGTAAAGCGAAGTTATTTGTGGCCCTGTCTCTCTTAATGATAACTCAGACTGATGCATTTTCACAGGCAAAACTAGCGCAGGTGGTCAAGATGCCTGCTTATGGAAAGACTTCTGTAGGACAGCTCTTGGAGCAGCTACAGCAGGACAAGGGGCTGTTATTTTCTTACAATAGCCAATTGATTGACTTAGATAGCGTGGTCCAGGCGAATGCGCATAATGGGGTGTTGATCGATTACTTGGAGCGCTGTCTCGGTCCACGGTATTCCTTTAAGGAGACGGCTTCGCATATTATTATCAGCCGCTCGGATTGGCGGATGGTGGTCGAGCAGGTGGATATCGATCTGAAGCAGCATAATAAAACCATGATCTCGGGGTATGTGCGTGATCTGCGTAGCAATAAGCCTTTGTCTTTTGCGAGTGTATATGATAAAGGGACCTATCTGAATGCAACGTTGACGAATAAGGATGGATTTTTTGAACTAGACGTCAAAAAGCCGGACAGTAAGGTGATCATCGGGCTTAATAAGGAAAACTATAGGGATACTACGTTGATTCTTTTGTTGCCGATCGATGTGTCCAAAGACAGCAAAACGAAGAAAGTGGGCTATTATGTATTGGTGGATTCGAACCGTAATATCTACAAGACTTTCTTAGGTGCAGCATTCAGTAATGCATCGCAGCGCATACAAAGTGCTAATCTGGGTGGGTTCTTTATCTATAGCCCGTACCAGATGTCGTTGACGCCGGGATTGAGTACGCACGGTTTCTTTAATTCGCAGATTGTGAACAAGGTGTCTATCAATATATTGGGTGGATATACAGCCGGTGTGGATGGTGTGGAATTTGCCGGGGGCTTCAACCTTAATCAATACAAGGTAAGGGGTGTACAGATGGCCGGAGGGGTGAATGTAGTCGGCGGGGATGTGTCAGGTGTGCAGATCGCTGGAGTCGGCAATGTGGTGTTGCGTAATGTGAAGGGGGTACAGATGGCCGGTGGCTGGAATAAAGTGGATACCGCCCGGGGGCTACAGCTCGCTGGAGTGATCAATATGGCGAAAGAGGTGAAGGGCGGACAGCTGGCCGGTGGAGTCAATTATGCAAAGGATACCGTACAGTACCAATTGGCCGGGGTAATGAATAGCGGAGGTGTAGTGAAGGGGATACAGATGGCGGGAGGGATTAATATTGCGACGGAGACCGCGGGAAACCAGATGGCAGGGGTTATCAATATAGCCAAGAAAGTCAAAGGTGTACAGGTCGCTGGTTTAATCAATATTGCAGATAGTAGTGATTACCCTATTGCGCTTTTTAACTGGATAAAGAATGGAAGGAGGCAGCTAGGGCTGTTTGCCGATGAGAGTGGCTTTATAGGTGTAAACTTTAGATCGGGAGGCCGGGTTATGTACAGTATCTTGGGGATGGGTACCTATCTGGATCATGATGCTTATAAATATGGGGTGGAAGTCGGATTGGGGGCTACTCTGCTGGAACGCCACAGATTTGCCCTATCGGTCGAACTGTCGCAACGGATGCATATGGATAAGGATATGGGATGGAAGGATGCTTCGCGCAGTTCGCTGCAATTGATTCCATCGTTGTTATTGTCTTCACACTTCCGTGCTTATGTCGCGCCATCTCTCAATTATTCGCAGGCTGCGGAGGTTGCCGACCAAGATGGGAAACCGCTGTGGAAGCTGTGGAAAGCGGATGCGAAAAATAATACATTCCATGGTGGACTGACCGCTGGTCTGGTCTATCAGTTTTAATGTTAATAAATCCTAATCATTTGGTATTGATTAAATTATATTCGTATATTATCCGTTGAGAAATAAACCCTGTATTAGCAGGTTTATACGAATTAATAAGACTATACGCTGGTAGCTAGTGCTGGCGTATAGTCATTCAATATCCAATTATATGATAAACTCTCCAGGGCTTCTTTTTAGGGAAGCTATTGAAAAGGAAAAACCTTTGCAGGTGGTCGGGGCTATCAATGCCAACCATGCCCTGCTGGCCAAACAGGCCGGATTTCAAGCTATTTATTTATCGGGAGGTGGCGTTGCTGCCGGTTCATTGGGGATACCCGATCTGGGTATTACCAACTTACAGGATGTTCTTATTGATGTAGACCGCATTACGAATGTATGCGACCTACCGCTTATGGTGGATATTGATACGGGGTTTGGTCCATCGGCATTCAATGTGGCTCGTACGATCAAGTCGCTGATAAAAGCAGGGGCCGCCGCCGTACATATGGAGGATCAGGTCGGAGCCAAGCGCTGTGGGCACCGCCCGGGTAAGGAGCTGGTATCGGCTACCGAGATGTGTGATCGTATCAAGGCGGCTGTAGATGCAAAAACGGATGCTCATTTTGTGATCGGTGCCCGTACTGATGCTATCGCTTCGGAAGGGGTAGACAGGGCGATAGAGCGGGCACTGGCTTATAAGGAGGCAGGAGCCGATTTTATCTTTGCCGAGGCGGTACGAGATCTGGCGGATTATCGGTCTTTCGCATCAGCAACAGGGCTACCGATACTGGCTAATATTACGGAATTCGGGCAGACGCCGTTATTTACCGTCGAACAGTTGCGCGAGGCAGGTGTTTCGATTGTTCTGTACCCGCTATCAGCATTCCGGGCGGCGAATAAAGCGGCAACGCAGGTCTATAAACATATCCGTAAAGATGGAGGGCAGCAGGCTGTACTCCAGGATATGCAGACACGCGAAGAGTTGTACCGCAGTATAGACTATTATGCATATGAAAACCGATTAGATAACCTTTTCAAAACTAAATACGATGAACGAGACTAACGAACAAGGATTTAAACCGAAGAAAAGTGTCGCACTATCGGGCGTGGCTGCAGGAAATACGGCCCTGAGTACCGTGGGGAAGACAGGTAATGATCTGCACTATAGGGGATATGATATCCTGGAGCTCGCGGATGGGGCTACTTTTGAAGAGGTAGCCTACCTGTTGATCTACGGTACACTGCCCACACAGGCGCAGCTTAATGCGTACCAGACCCAACTACTCAGTCAGCGCGGATTGCCTATTGCGATACAAAAGGTACTAAAGCAGTTGCCTACGACATCGCATCCGATGGATGTATTGCGTACTTATGTTTCAGTATTCGGGAGTCTACAGCCGGAAAAGGATAGTCATCCGCTGGCAGGGGCCCGTGATATCGCTAATCGGTTGATGTCTTCGATGGGATCGGCATTGCTGTACTGGCACCATTTCAGTCAAAACGGACGTGAGATCGCTGTAGAGACCGATGATGCGACATTGGGAGGGCATTTCTTGCGCCTGCTACATGGCACAGTACCGCCGGATTCTTGGGTTCGTGCCATGCAGATATCACTCAATCTCTACGCCGAGCACGAGTTTAATGCCTCGACATTTACCGCTCGCGTGATCGCAGGTACGGGGTCGGATATGTATTCTTGTATAGCAGGGGCAATAGGTGCGTTACGAGGACCTAAGCATGGAGGCGCCAATGAGGTCGCCTATGAAATACAGACCCGATATGCGAATCCGGATGAAGCGGAAGCAGATATACGGCAGCGGCTGGCCAATAAGGAGGTTATCATCGGGTTCGGGCACCCGGTGTATACGATTTCGGATCCACGCAATGAGGTCATCAAACGTGTCGCCCGTGAGCTATCAGAAGAAGCTGGGGATATGAACCTGTACTATATTGCTGAACGATTGGAAAAGGTGATGTGGGAAGAGAAGCGTATGTTCCCTAACCTGGACTGGTACTCGGCAGTATCCTACCACCTGATGGGCATACCTACGGAGATGTTTACGCCTTTATTTGTGCTGTCGCGCATTACGGGCTGGTCGGCTCATGTATTCGAACAACGGCAGGATGGCAAGATTATACGGCCTAGTGCAAATTATGTAGGCCCAGAAAATAGAGCTTTTGTGCCTTTAAATCAACGTTAATTCCTGTTTTAATTATATTTAGGGGAGCTCATAAGCTCTGTTTTCACTTTTTTAATTTTCACTTTTTTTAATTTTTAATATGTCTTCTATACTATCGAATGAAAGACCTCAACCTGATCAGGTGTTGGTGGATATTGCAGATTATGTGCTGGATTATAATATAACAAGTACGGTCGCCAAAAGGACTGCTTTTTACTGTTTTTTGGATACGCTGGGATGCGGCTTTGAAGCATTGACTTATCCGGCCTGTACGAAGCTTATGGGGCCTATGGTCGAGGGGACGATGGTACCAAACGGGGCGAAGGTGCCAGGTACGAACTATCAGTTGGATCCTATACAGGCGGCATTCAATATCGGTGCAATGATCCGTTGGCTGGATTTTAATGATACCTGGCTGGCGGCTGAATGGGGGCATCCGTCGGATAATCTAGGAGGAATCCTTGCCGCTGCGGATTGGATAAGCCGTACGAATGTGGCAAAAGGGAAAGCTGCGCTTAAGACGGATGTTGTTCTGGATGCGATGATTATGGCGCATGAGATCCAGGGTGTCCTGGCATTGGAAAATGCCTTTAATAGGGTTGGGCTGGATCACGTGTTATTGGTCAAGGTGGCCTCGACAGCAGTAGTCGGTAAGCTGTTGGGACTGGATCGTGAAGAGTTGATCAATGCGGTGTCCTTGGCATTTGTGGATGGGCAGGCACTGCGTACCTACAGACATGCTCCGAATACCGGAAGCCGTAAGTCTTGGGCAGCAGGGGATGCAACCTCGCGCGCAGTACGTTTGGCATTGATTGCCAAAACAGGGGAGATGGGGTATCCTTCGGTGTTATCTGCACCTATATGGGGTTTTTACGATGTGTCATTTAAAGGGCAGGAGTTTAAATTTCAACGGCCATACGGCTCTTATGTAATGGAAAATGTGCTGTTCAAAATTTCATTTCCGGCCGAGTTCCATGCGCAGACAGCGGTGGAATGTGCTATGCAGTTGCATGCGCAATTGGAGTCTTATGGACGGTCGGCAGCTGATATAGCGCGTATCACTATCCGTACACATGAGGCGGCTATCCGTATCATTGATAAAAAAGGACCATTGCATAATCCGGCAGATCGGGATCACTGTATACAGTATATGGTCGCTGTGCCTTTGTTGTTCGGTAGACTTACGGCCGAGGATTACGAAGATGCAGTGGCACTGGATCCGCGCATAGACGAGTTAAGGGATAAAATGGTCTGTGTGGAAGATCCACAGTTTACAAAAGACTACCATGATCCAGAGAAACGCGCTATCGCCAACGGGATTACGGTAGAGATGAAAGACGGAACGGTATTGCCTGAAGTGATTGTGGAATATCCGATAGGGCACCCTAGACGCAGAGAGGAAGGGATACCTAAACTGATCGAAAAGTATAAACGTAATCTAGCTCGGATCTTTTCCGAGAAGCAACAGCGGCAGATCTGCGAGTCAACCTTGGATTATGACACCTTCATCGCGATGGACGTCAATGATATGGTTGATCTGATGATGAAGTAATATTATTTATTGCAGACTTGAGGAACGAAGATAATAAGCGTCCTTGCAAATGAAATGAAGCAATCTCCTTGTGGTAAGGGATTGCTTCGCTTTATGCTATTTCGCTATCAATGGTGTAGTAATATCATTTATTGCAGACCTGAGGAACGATGATAATAGTCGTCATTGCGAATGAAATGAAGCAATCTCCTTGTGGTAAGGGATTGCTTCGCTTCATGCTATTTCGCTCGCAATGACGTAGTAATTATCGATAACTCGTTAACTTCATAACTTCTTAACTTGTTAACTCGATTAACCTCTCTCCCGTAAAGAATCCGGAATCTCCCACTGTTCACCTTTATCGGCAAATTGCTCACATTCCTGAACGAACTGAGGCAAGCCTACCTGATCGATATGCTGGAATACACCGCCGGTATGACGGGGATACCCGATGCCTAGTATAGAGCCTGTGTCCCCATCGCTTGTACTGTCCAGAATACCTTCTTTTAGGCAGCGGTAGCTGTCCAGCGCCATTACGTGCAAGAGTCTTTTCGCTATTGTTCCCTCATCGATAAGGGGAGCAGACGTTGGCAATGTCGGGTCTTTCCATAGGGCTTTTGATTCTCCGTAGTTATAAAAGCCCTTACCTGTTTTACGCCCCGATCGGCCTTGAGCAATCAATGTTTCTAAATAGCGGTATGCTCGCCGTTGGCTGTTACTCAGTGATGGGAGTTGGTCATAGACATGCAGCATCAGCGGAAGGGAGATCTCATCCAACACCGCGAGTGGGCTGGCTCCGAATCCCGCCTGACGGGCTTCTGCCTCAATCATTTCGGCAGGTATACCCTCCAGTAGCATGCTGATGGCTTCAAGCAGGTAGTTGAAAAAAACGCGTGAGGTATAAAAACCGGGACCATCGTTGACGACGATTACCGTTTTGCCCAATATATGGGCTAATTGTGTAGCCTTTTCTACCGTTTGTGGACTTGTTTCCTTGCCACGGATAATCTCTACGAGTTTCATCCGGTCTACAGGTGAGAAGAAGTGCATGCCTATAAAGTTTGTCGGATCTTGACTTGATTCGGCCAGCTCACTGATAAGAAGGGACGTGGTGTTGGAAGCAAAAAAGGCTCCGGGCCGAAGACCGGACTGCGATGCTTCAATCACCGTCTTTTTCAGGTCCATATCTTCGAAGACAGCCTCAACGATCATATCCAGGTCGTGGAATGTATCGTAATCGGCCACGGGGTGGATATTTGCTAAGAGTGGTGCCATTTGCTCGGCCTGCATTTTTCCGAGTTCGATGAGCTTTAGGCAGACACGTTCGGAATAGGATTTGCCCTGTTGTGCCTGCTCGATGGTTACATCTTTGAGCAATACTTGGATACCGGCCTTTGCCGCTTCGAAGGCAATTCCGGCGCCCATCATACCAGCACCAATAATACCTATACGGGAAAAATTAAATGGAGTGTGTGACATAGCGTTATGTATTGGTCTTGGGTTGATACTGGATGTCATCAATGGCTATCTTAGCAATGATTTCGAGCATGATCTCGGATGTGCCACCGATGATGGTCCCTACGCGTACATCGCGGTACAGTCGGGCTATCTTATAATCTTCGGTAAAGCCATAGCCACCGAATAGCTGTAAACACTGACTGACGACTCTGACAGCGAGTTCACTGGCCTGTAATTTGGCAATGGAACATTCTTTAACAGCATATTCACCCTGTTGCTGTAGGTCGCAGCAATGCTGTATAAATGCTTTGGTCGTCGTGATATCGGCTACCATCTGAGCGACACGGTGACGTAGGGCCTGAAACTCCTGTAGCTTTCTGCCAAAGGCTTCGCGTTGTCGCATATAGTCCAAGGTGTAGTCCAGAGCAGATTCTGCGGTGGCTAAACTGTGTATGGCGGCGGTGAGGCGTTCTAACTGTAGTCCGCCCATTAGATATTTGAAGCCGGCGTCTTCCTCTCCGATGAGATGGGAGACCGGTACTTTGACCTGGTCAAAGCCGAGCTCGGCAGTATCAGAGGCCAGCCAACCCATTTTTGTGATTTTGGTAGCTGTTACTCCGGGGCTGTTGCGGTCGATAAGGAGCAGGCTGATTCCCTTGTGTCCTTTTTCGGGACTTGTTTTTACAGCGGTAATAAAGAAATCGCCGTAATAACCATTGGTGATAAAGGTTTTTGAACCGTTGACTAGATAATAGTCTCCTTCCCGACGTGCTGTTGTTTTGATGTGTTGGACATCCGATCCGGCTCCCGGCTCGGTGATAGCTACGGCACTGATGAGATCGCCGCTCAATACCGGACGTAGGTATTTTTGTTTCAGTTCTTCGGATGCATGTTTCAATAGGTAGGGGGCCGACATGTATTGGATGACTAGGGCGGATATGGTAAATCCACCCGAAAAGCAATAAGACAACTCTTCGCAGAGTATCATGGAAAAATAGAAGTCCAGGTCGAGTCCGCCATATTCTTCGGGATAGTTGAGCGCCATAAAGCCCATATCGCCCATTTTCTTCCAGATCTCGCGATCTATCTGTGCTTGCTGTTCCCAACGATCGACGTGAGGAAGGATTTCTTTACGTATGAATGTACGTAGTGTCTCTCGGAATGTTTCGTGTTCTGCTGTCAATAGTGATGCCCGCATATACGTTTAAGTTTACTGGTTATAACCTCCCGATGGTGTTTTGTTAATAATTCGGGATAATTGCTAATTTAGCCAAAAAGGTTTTGTATTTCCTATTTATTTTGATATTTAATACTAAATTTGTTGCTTATCACAATGGAGCGCTTCGTTTGCACACTGTGAGTGTTGGGGCAATCCCAATTATAAACTTTTAAATAATCATATATAGGGTTTTACGTTATGTCAAGAAGAGTATTTATCGTTGCTGCACAGCGAACTGCCATAGGTGGTTTTGGAGGTGGATTGTCCGGTCTGTCGGCCACAGATCTGGGTGCTAAAGTCGTCGAACACATTTTAAAAGATATTCAGGTGGAAGCCAATGAGGTGGATGAATTGTTGATGGGAAACGTTATACAGGCGAATCTAGGTCAGGCTCCGGCAAGACAGGTTGCGAAAAAAGGAGGACTGCCTGATCATGTGCCGGCAACGACCATTAATAAGGTCTGCGCGAGTGGCATGAAAGCAGTAGCATTGGCAGCACAGGCCATTCGATTGGGAGATGCCGATACGGTACTGGCCGGTGGGATGGAGAGTATGAGTCAGGCGCCATACTATGCGACATCAACAAGGTGGGGAGCCAAGTTTGGCGATCAGACACTGGTGGATGGACTTCAGAAAGACGGT
Organism: Sphingobacterium faecale; assembly: GCF_016746095.1. Classification (GTDB taxonomy): domain Bacteria; phylum Bacteroidota; class Bacteroidia; order Sphingobacteriales; family Sphingobacteriaceae; genus Sphingobacterium; species Sphingobacterium faecale. The sequence continues at coordinate 598,112 of NZ_JAERTY010000001.1, forward strand.
CTCTCTGATGCATACAGTCAGGATGCGATGGGGGTATTTGCAGAGTTGTGTGCGGATAAATATTCGATAACACGGGAGGCGCAGGATGCCTATGCTATTTCTTCATACCAGCGCAGTAAGGAGGCTTGGGAAGCGGGTAAGTTTAAAAAGGAAGTTGTCCCGGTGACGATACAGGGACGTAAGGGGGATGTGACGGTAGGACAGGACGAAGAGTTTGGTCAGGTGAATTATGATAAGATTCCTTCGCTGAGACCGGCTTTTAAAAAGGACGGGACGGTTACAGCAGCAAATGCATCGACAATCAGTGACGGTGCCGCGGTGTTGCTTTTGATGAGTGAAGAGAAGATGCACGCTTTGGGACTGAAACCATTGGTGGAGGTGATTGCCTGTGCGGATGCAGAACAGGCACCGGAGTGGTTTACGACTACGCCGAGCGTAGCGACGGAGAAGGTGCTGAAAAAGGCTGGATTGACGATTGCTGATATTGATTTCTTCGAGTTCAACGAGGCTTTTTCGGTTGTAGCTTTAGCTAATGCGCAGCTATTGGGTATTGATCTCAACAAGGTAAATATATACGGCGGAGCGGTATCTTTAGGACATCCGCTGGGGTGCTCGGGTGCTCGTATTCTCGTGACGCTGAGCAGCGTGCTGGAGCAGGAGCAGGGGACCTATGGTCTAGCCGCGATCTGTAATGGTGGTGGTGGTGCTTCGGCGATGATCCTGAAGCGCGTATAATTAACCAAGGGTGTCTGAACTACTTTCAGACACCCTTGCTTTGTTCTGCTTCTTAATCGTTACCAAGTTGTCTTGTTGTAGGCTGCGTCCCAAAACTTAAATTCCATCCGGGAGGCAGTTACGTAGGCGTCCAACATTTGCTTACGAATAGCGTCTGTAGTACGCTCGGCAGCAGCATTGACATAACCTAATGCTTTTTGTACACCTATACCAAATTCAGGTCCACTGTAGGTATCGATCCAGTTTTTGTAGGGATTGTCTGCACGGGTCTGTGCGCTGATGATGTAATCACCGACTTCTTTGTAAATGACAAAGCAGGGCAGTACCGCTGCCAATGCGACCTCTAGAGGATCAAAGGCCGCTGTGCTTTTTAGAAAATGTACATAATGGTGGCATACGGGTTCGAGATCGGCTGTTACGCTATCTTTAGGAATGCCAAATTGTGTAAAATAGCTTTCGTGGAGCGCTCGCTCCACTATCAGTGCATTCTTGCCGAAATCGAAAAAATCCAATGCCTGGTCGTTGTCCGTGCATTTGCTGCCCATGTAAGCAAGTACACGGCCATAGTGCTCGAGATAGCGGGCATCCTGTTGCATGTAAAACTGAAACTTAGCTAATGGTAGTGTGCCGTTTTTGAGCTCGTGTATAAAAGGCATGTCCAATATTTCCTGATATAAAGGCTGTATGGTTTGCCAAGCTTGATTAGTCCATGTCATATGATATGAGTTTCTGAGGGTTATGAAAATGATTGAGGGGGCCGCTGCCGTGACCTATAGCGAGGTGCTGGCTGCCCTGTATGGCTTTGTTGACATAGTCAAGCGCATTGCTGACAGCGGTCGGAAGGTCCTCGCCAAGTGCTAAATAGCTCGCTATGGCCGAAGACAGGGTGCAGCCCGAACCATGGGTATTGCGTGTTTTTATTTTTGTGGTGTCAAATTGGATGTCCTGATCTGCACGAAGGAGTATGGAGGAAAGGTCATTGCCCGGAAGATGTCCTCCTTTGACAAGCACAGCCTGACAGCCCATTTGAAGGAGCTTTGCTCCGGCCGTACGCATCTTTGCCAGACTGTCCACGGGTTCGTTGATCAGGACAGCAACTTCGTCCAGATTGGGCGTGATCAATGTGGCTAGCGGAAATAACCTATCAATACAGGCCTGTATGGTGTCTGCTTGAATCAGGCGGTGTCCACTGGTGGATACCATTACCGGGTCAAAGATAATCGATCCTCTGTAGTCTTTTAGAAAATCAGCGATAAGTTCTACCAGAGCGGTGCTGTGTACCATACCGATTTTGATAGCAGTAGGATATATATCTTCAAATATGGTCTCGAGTTGATCTTTTATCGCTTGGGTAGGTATCTCGTAGATGCTTTTTACGCCCTGCGTATTCTGTACGGGTAGGGCTGTGAGTACATTCATGGCGTAGCAGCCTAATGCGGAGATGGTTTTGGTATCTGCCTGTATGCCTGCACCACCACTGCCGTCAAAGCCGGCAATGGAGAGTACGGAGGCTACGGTGTATTTCTTTGTTTCCATTACAATAGCTAGTTTTTGATTTTTTGCTTTAAGGCGAATGCGGCCTCTCTGGGATTGTCACTGTGGCATATAGCGGATACGACGGCCATACTGGAGGCTCCGGCCTGGTGTGCCTGGGCAATGTTGGATTCGTCGATATGGCCAATGGCGATCAGTGGTAATGGTGTCAGAGTCTTCAGCTGCCTGATGCCGGAGATACCCCATTCGGTAATCGTGTCTTTTTTTGTATCTGTACGGAACACGGGGCTCACCCCTAGATGATGTACATACTTGATCTCGGGAGAATCCAACTGTGAGAGGGATTCTATAGACCATCCAATGCGAAATTTGGTTCCGTATCGGGCTACAATCTCACTGGGAGGGGTATCTTGCTGTCCGACATGTATGCCCCAAGCATCCACGGCAGCGGCTATATCAACAGCATCGTTGATAACCAGGGGTACTCGGTACCGATCTGTTATTTCCTTTAGCGCCTTTGCTTTTTTAATAAACTCCTGATGATCTGCATTTTTTTCGCGCAGCTGTATCATATCGACACCACCAAGGATGGCCTCCTCAGCAACCTGAAGCCAAGGTAGGTGTATGCAGTCCTGTTCGGAGAGAACCAGATACAGGGGGTACGGAAAGTTAATCTCTTCGGGCATAGCGCTGTATACTAAGTTCGCGTTGTAAGGTGGGGGTATCCAGATTGTACAGGGCGTCTAACAAATGCATTTGTAAGCTTCCGGGACCTTTAGCGGTTCGTGCGGCTAGCTCGCCTGTCAGGCTTAGTACAGCGACTCCGGCAATAGTTTCTTCGACGGTATCGTTGCGGAGACCCAAAAAGGCCCCGATGAGCGCCGAGGAGGTACATCCCAGTCCTGTAACTTTTGTCATCATGATATGGCCATTGTGGACTTCGATGATTTCGTTGGCAGAGACGATATAATCAATCTCTCCGGAGACACATATGATGGCATTGTAGCTGTTCTGAAGCTTAATAGCCGCTTGGAGGGCGGTGGAACTGTGGGCAGTACTGTCTACGCCTTTTGTGGTAGCCTGGCTGAAGCCGGCTAGAGCCAGTATTTCGGAAGCATTGCCCCGGATGACGGTCGGTCTTAGGTTCAAGAGCTGTTGGAGCGCGTCATTACGGAGTGCGGAGATGCCGGCACCGACGGGGTCGAGGACCCAGGGGCATCCTATGATTGTGGCATGGGATGCGGCTTGATACATGGATTCGATCCATGATGCGCTAAGTGTGCCTATATTGATCACTAAAGATCTGGATATTTCTACAACGTTTTTGACCTCGGCAGGACTGTGTGCCATGACTGGAGATGCGCCCAATGCCAGTAAGGCATTGGCGGTGTTGTTCATCACTACCAGATTAGTGATGTTGTGTACCAGAGGATTGAGTTCTCTTAGTTCCTCTAGTTGTTTAATGATAGAATGTGCCATGCGTAAGCCTGATTTAAAAAGATATATGTTTTTAAAGGCTTTAAGGAATTGTTGGCAGCAATATAATATATTGTGCCTTTTGGATAGGTTCTTGCTTTTCCCTACGACGGTACCAACCGTGTCAGGTTCAAAGGGTCTATCTCAGTCCATAACAATGGACACCCCTAAAGCCAAGGTAAAGATAGCCTTTTTTAGGAGGAGTCGGTACTTATCTCTGTCATATTGGAGTCAGTTCGCTGGCGGAATGATATCAGAAATCACTGGAAGCAGGGAGGGAAGAAGCTAACGGAAATTGTTATTTTTGTAGCTATATGATGTACTGGAGAATGGTCTTATTGCTACTGGTTGCATGTTGTGCTAAGGTGAGCGCACAGGAAATAGATGTCGCTGGGTTGATCGGTGTATGGAAATTGGAACGGTCGGGCTTTATCGAGGCGGGAACGGAGGTGATTAAGGATTTTGATGCATGCCGTCTGTCTCGGAATTTTGTGTTTAGATCGGATAATACGGTGGACTATACCTACTATGAGGGAAATCTGGATACCTGTTATGTAGCGGAGGTGGAGACGTATCAGTGGAAGTTGGAAGGGGATACATTGGTGCTCGAGTCGCGGGGATATGTTGGATATTATCTCTTGAAGATGGAGGAGAAGGGGGACCTAAGGATGGAGGCTGTCAAAGAGGAAAGCACGGCAACGGGGGATGAAATGCTAGATAAAATGTTGAATACGGTACATTTTGATGTGTATCGCAAACAATCAAAACCTGTAAACTGTGCGGACTGCCGGGTGGTTTTGAAATTATAATGTAAGGTAAAATAGATATGAAGAGACTGTTTTTTTGTTTGGCCCTGATGTGTGCATTGGGTCTTGTGAAAGCGCAAAAGTTGGAGGTTAAGATCGTGCAGGATGGTGCAACGGTGTTGCCTAAGGATGACGTGTATGTGCTCTCTCCAAAGACATTTTCCTTTGAGATCAAGTCTGCCGGAGTGGAGGGCTTTTTGGTAGGGGTGACGACAGATGAGTATATTTATAAGTCTGCATTGGGCGAAGCCGACCTGGAGGTGATGTGGTTTGACGAGACGGGGATGGCTGAGTCTTTGTTTAATGCCGATAAGGAGGTGTTTGTCAACGATGAAGCGCCAAGCTATTGGTATTTTACTTCAACAAAAGATCATCGCTTTGATGTAGAGGCTAAAGGAAATGAGAAATTGTGGCAGGCGACCCGGACCGTCAATAGCTTCTATTTTATGGACACGCAAAAAACGGTAGCTGTCCGAAATATGAAGCGGCCGGTGTATTTGTTCTTTTATACTCCGACTTATGATGAGTCCTATAATCTACTGGACAAAACCTGTGTTTTTAAAGCGCAGCTGGTGTGGAAGTAACACGGATGGTTTTCTCAATGTGTTGTATATGATACGTTCATTGCGGCAGTGTCAAAGTCTTTCATAGATGTAGGTTTACTGCGTTTTTTAACATGCAAAAGTGAATCAAAATCGAGATTCAATAGTTCTTTGTCGACTATGTACACTCTTTTTTTGTCGGAGCTCCTTTCTCCATAAAGGGTTATTTTAAGACGTTTTTTCATATAGTATATATATAATTAATTTCATGAGCTCGCCAACGTGGTTTGCTCTTAAATTATTGTCGATTTTTTCCTATAATGTTACCTCATTATAGGATGTCTCTAATTAGGCGAAGCAGTGTTTTCTTTCTACTGATGCTATTTAGTGTTTATTAGGTTCGTATAGATTACTCGTTTTTATCATACAGGTTTTTAAATATGAAGTTGTATTTGTTTCAGCAAATATGCTTAATATTCAATTAATAAGAGCAGGTAGTATGGGTAGTATTAGGGTAGTTTGTTGCTTTTGTCCCCTTAATGTCCTTGTGTAATCATCTTCCGAAAACTCTCATTTATCATAAGTCAATATTGTAAACTAGGTTAAAACAGCTACCTTTGGGTTTCAAAACTTAATTTATTGCTTATTTATCTCCCTTTAGGTAGATTGGTAATGACCATATATGTTGTTAATGAAGTTTTTTGTTTTTTTGTTTGTAGTTTTTCTTAGTATTGTCCATAGTTCTTATGCTTTCTCTAAAGACTTTGATCCTACCGCCCTTGCGACAGAGATTGCTGACTTTAATGATAAACAAGAGTTTGAAAAAGCGATATTAAAGCTGGAAGCTATTTTAGATAATAAAAATTCAACCTCTTATGAGCGTTATAATGCCTATTTACAGAAGTCCTTAATTTATAAAAGACTTTATAATTATACGGGTGCATTGAAAAACCTGGATCTAGCTATAATGGAGCCTGTCGCGGATAAGTTTAGAGAGCAGGTCGATTTTAGGGTTCAAGTAGAACGTTTGTTTGTTTATTTTGATCTCCAACAGCAAAAAGAGGTAGATCGGATTTTCGGATCTATAGACCAGAGTAAATTGAATCTCCTGCCTGCAGAAACGCAATCCTTTTTTATTTGTCTACTAGCTATCAGGTCTATGAAAAGCAAGGATTATCTAGCCGCTAATACACAGCTAGATCAGGCCATTGAAATCCAAAAAGCTGATAACCCTAAGAATCTTCCTAGTATCTATCGTATCAAGGTGGCATTGTTTCAAGAAATGGGCAATCACAATGCTGCACTGAAAGCTTATGAAGAGGGGATGTTATATGCCAATCAATACAATATGGCGATTTATAGAATCATAATGGAGGAGACCATTACAAGGTATTATGAGCATATTAAGGATTATAGGAATGCCCTATATTCGCAAAAGCGGGTTAGTATAGCGCGTACGAATTATGACGCTAATAACCAAGTCGGTAAATTGAATTTGATAGAAAATGATCTTTTGCAAGAACGTAAGGATTTGGAGATAAAAAGCGAACGTTATCTAAAATACTATCTAATTAGTTTTACGTCCGTTTTGCTGCTTTTACTCATACTGCTGTATCTCCTCTATAGAAGTAATAAACAGAAGCGTGTTTTGGTTGAACTGGATAACGAAAGGATGCGTGTTACCTTACAACAGCTTACTTCAAAGAGTGAAGATGTACAGAAAGATAGTGCAACGCTGGGAAATTTTTCGTTTACATCCCGACAACAGGAGATTATTGATTTAGTCAATCAAGGTAAGACCAATAAAGAAATTGGGTTGGTTTTGTTTATTTCGGAGAATACAGTAAAATACCACTTGAAAGCGATCTACGAAATACTGGGTATCGATCGACGATCCGCGTTGAAAGCAAGCTTTTCGTCGACCCCCAAAGTCGATTAGTTATTATATTAAGCACGAACTAAGCCATACTCGATGGCTAGTTTTATGGTTGAGCTTAAGTTGGATGTCTTGAATTTTTCGATGAGGTTTTTGCGGTGACTCTCTACTGTGTGTGGACTGATAAATAGCTTTTCAGCAATTTGAGCAGTAGTGAGTCCCATAGCAGCTTCAACTAGTATTTCTTTCTCTCTGCGGGTGAGCTTTGGTACGCTGCTAAGTCCATCCTTCGCTTTTTTATCAATTATTGTCTTGGTCTGCGAACAGGTAAATCGATTGCCATAGAGTACAGTCTTGATCCCGGTTAAAATCTCTTCTACTCCGGCATTTTTCTGGATATAGCCAAGGGCGCCTTCCTGAAAGGCTGTATTGATGACAGCATACTCGTTGTGCACGCTCAGGATAATGATCTGCATTGTTGGATATTGGCTGCGGAGCGGCTTGATGAGGTCTATTCCATTGCTGTCCGAAAGATTAATATCGAGTAAAAGTACGTCTATGGGGTGGTGCTGTAAACCGTCTTTTAGGGCTGTACCGCTTTCGTAACATCCCATAATCTGTAGGTCTATATCTTGAGATAAAATGTTTTTTAAACCCTCTAGCAATAAGGGATGATCATCGGTGATTGCGATTTTAATCATGTGTAGTCTTTTTAGGAAAATAAAACTCGATACTGGTACCTAGTTCTACGCTTGATTGAATATGCAAATTGCCATTTAAAAAGCGTATTCTAGAGTTGATATTGTGCAATCCTGCACTATTGTTGTTTTTTAATTTATCTATTTCAAACCCTCTGCCGTCGTCTTCTACGGTAATGCTGTAGCGCTCTTCCTCTTCCACCAGCTGTATAATAATCTGATGTGGAGAGGCATGCTTGATTGCATTGTTGACCAGTTCCTGGATGATTCTATAGGTAATCAATTCCTGTTCCTTAGTCATGGGAAAGGTGTAGTGCAGAAATTGCACATCGATTTCGATGTTGTCATTGGACATGCGGGAAGCATAATCTGCTAGAGCTTCTTCCAGACCATAGTTCTGTAGGAGGTCTGGCATTAGATTGTGGGCTACCCGTCGTAGCTCATCCACAGCTATATCAAGTTGGTCGATTGATTTGGAAAGCTGGTTTTTTACGATGGGGTCGGACTGCTCCGTAATATGGGATAGATGCAGTTTTGTACCAGAAAGGAGACCACCTAGACCATCGTGTAAATCTCGGGCCAGGCGTCCCCGCTCTTGTTCCTGTCCATCGAGCATAGCTGTTAAAGTGGAGATGTTGGATCTTTGCTTTTCCTTCTCTAACTCAAGATTATGCAGTTTTTCGCGTTGTTTCATATGGCGGGTGCGTTGCCTGTACGCATACAGCAATACCAGGAGTAGCAAAAAGGAAGCAATCATGAGGACCGTGTAAAAGCGGTTTATATTTTCGCGATAGGAGAGTTCCTTGCGATAGTTTTGTGCTTCATTGGCTCTTGTCTCACTTTCTAACTTGGAGAGACGGAGGGCCTGTCGCTGTTGGTCCCCCTCCATGCGGGAAAGCTCTAAGCGTTTGAGGTTATTCTCGTCGCGTAGCTTTAGATTTTCTAGTTCTTGTCTCTGCTGTAGATCAAGGACTTGCATCAATTGTAGTTTCTGCTCCTTCTTCTGGGTTTCTAATTGGAGATTCTGTAGCTCTTGCATTTGCTTTTCTTTCTCGTATTGAGCCTCAAGACGCTTGCTTAGACCTAATTTTTCTTTGTTATAGATGCTTTGAAAGGTTTCTACGTAGAGTTTGTAGTAATGTAGGGATTCTTTATAGTCTTTGTCCCGTTCACAAATGTCACTCAGATTTTCATATATACTCAGCAAGATGTGTTGATCGGCAAGAGGATCATTACCAATCTCTTCTAGCGAGGATAGGAGAAAGGCTCTGGCTTTATGAAAATCACCATCTTGTTTAGCGAGTTCGGCCTGTATACCATAAGACGAAGCGATATGGTTTCGTTGCTCCGAAGCCTGCCCTTGTGATTGTGCTAATTGTGCGTAATATCGGACCTTCTCCTTGTACGTGTTGGGATAGAAATGTAGATAGAGATTGGCGAGGTTGTTGGCGACAAAAGATAGATTGGATACAGTAGCGAAAGACTGTTTGTTTTTGTCGTATAGATCTATTGCCTGTAGATAATACTTCTCGGCCAGATCTCGGTGTTTTTCTTGATGGGGGCTTTGCGTAAATTGTTGTTCGTACATATACCCCATGGACATATAGGCTTCAAAGATAGCCGAAAGATCTTTTTGCTTAAGGGCAAGCTGAAGTGTCAAGGTTCCGTATTTTTCCTGTAGTTCATATTCATTCCAATTGGCATATATAGACGTTAATTCCTTATATACAGAAGATTTTCTGGAATCTAAAGACGTAGAAAGAGGAGCTTTGTCAAAGTACTGTGAAGCTTGCAAGAAATTACGAACGGCTTCAGCCTCTTTATTACTTCTGGCAGCGAGCCAGCCTTCACCATATTTTACATAACCTTTAGTCTCTAAATCGGTTGTTTTTGTCGCAAAAAGTCTGGCCTTTTCGATATTTGTTTCCGAGGTGTTGACGCGTTCTAAAATACGATTATTAATAGCGAGGACGGTGTAGAGATATGCCGCGTATTTTCCTTCAGGGAGCTTCGAGGCCTGTTTGATATTTTCTTCCAGAATAGCGATTGCTTTGTCCTGTTGGTTGTTAAACAAGAGTGCTTGAGCATATTTTCCTGTTAATTGGAAACGTGGTATGCTGGCTACTTTTGTCTTATCATAATCTGCTTTTAGTTGTTGTAATAAATCTTGGGCGTGACTGCTGTGCGGACATAAGAAGAGGAATGTCATGCAAAAAATGCATATAACGTAATGGAGGATATGTCTTATCACTTTTTCTTTCATGCCAAATAGCATTGATTTCTTCAAATCAGTAAACGAATATAAGTTTTCTATTGGAAATAAAACAGCGCCGCTGTAGTGGTAGGGTGTGGATAACCGCTGCGTAGAAATAGACTCTTCCGCTAATTGCCTAGCGGAAGAGTGCTGTTCATTTAGTTTTGTGCTACATCGATACGTTGGCCTTTTGTATTGATGTAGTATATGTCTTCTGTTTCTTCGTCTTCTGCTACGGCAGCCATGTCGTCAGAAAAGGTATTTGCGAATGTAAATTTAAAAGGAATGACCGTTTTTCCATTTTCATCAATATAGCCATATTTACCGTCTTTTTGCGCTAAGATGACATTACAATCCAAGGATAGCGACAGAAAGTCAAAACCACCTACTACTTTTTTCTTCTGTGCAATACTGTTTAAAACATACTTTTCATCTTCTATGGTAGTGAAATTATGCTTGTTGTATTCAAAGATGACATCATATTGAACCGGAACTACTATTTTCTGATTTTGATCGATCAAACCACTTTTGTCATTTAGAGTGATTGTTGCATACCCTTGATTGAAGAACGAGATCATATCATACTTTGCAGGGACATAGATTTTTCCGTCCTTGTGGAGTAAGCCGTATTTTTCGCCTTGGCCGAATAGGTATTGCTGTGTACCCTCATCATAGCTGAGGTAGTCATATTTGCACGGGACCAATAGTTTGCCGTCTTTGTCTATGGCGCCATATTTCTCCTTGTCGTCGATAACGACGGACACATTATCCTCCGTAAATGCACTTATATAGGTATATAATGGTTGTGTGATTGCATTGCCTTCGCCATCTCTCATCCCGTATAATACACCTTCTTCATCAGCGTACACGAAGCGGTCTTCGGTAAGCTGCTCATTCATACCATTCATGCCTTCGTCTTCCATTTCTGTATAATTGTCTGGTATTTCGTAGAAACTGTTGTCGACATTTTCAGAGACAACATTGGTGGCTTTGAAAGCGTAGTTACCCAGTTTCAATGATAGGACGGCTCCTTTGAGTTGTTTGAAGAAGGAAAATTCACCCCAATAAAGGTTAGGAATGTCTTCGGTATACCAGATTTCGATAGTAGTGCTCTCATCTTCTCCTGTGCCATAGTCAACTTTGACGGTCGCTAATTTACAGTTGTAACCAGCAATTTTTTTCTGTTTACCTGCTACCAGTTCTACGGGTAAAACGTACTCTTCCTCATCGTCTTGTGAGCCGTCTGCGATAATTACATACTCTTCAGAATCAGGTAGCAATGCGAAAGCTGAATTTTCATCTTTGTTTCCAACATATATGATACTTCCCATCATTGCATTGTCCACTCTGAAGTGACTTTTATTGACCCATGCTTTGATAAGTGATTCGTTGTTTTCTGTTGTCGAACCCGCGTCAGTTATGACGCGATAATCAATCCGAAATGATTTTTGGGATTGTGCCCAGATACTTGTACATAGCAGAAGTACCATAAAAAGGGTTAATGTGAATTTTTTCATCTTTCTGTATAAATTACGAGGCAAATATGCTAATAGTTTCGTCTTTTTTATATCCCCGATAACAGGTAATTTTTATGTGTCTAAGAATCAAAATATTGTTTTTCAGCTGTCGAATGAATGGTCAATTTTAGTTTCTGGGTGTTTTTTCTTGGAAGGATATAATAATGAATAGTACTTTTGTATATGAATAAGATTGAAGAAATTATTGCCTACATTCAAGACGAGCGAGAGCAGCTTCTACAGCACCCTTTGTATTCTAGAATTAAGAATATTGAAGATCTCAGGCTATTTACTGAAACGCATGTCTATGCCGTATGGGACTTTATGTCACTTTTGAAGAGTTTACAGAGACGTTTGACCTGCGTACGAGTACCTTGGATGGCCTCGGATTATCCCAATACGAGGTATCTTATCAACGAAATTGTACTAGCCGAAGAGTCAGATGAATCTATTGATGGCACTAGATTGAGCCACTATGAAATGTATTTGGATGCTATGAAGGCAATGGGGGCGGATACTGCTGTTATCGAACAATTCATAACAGTCATTAAAAGTGGGATAAGAGTCGAAGATGCTATTAGTAAACTCGATGTGGATACGCGTATCAAAGAATTTTTAGGGTATACCTTTGATCTCATTTTTAATGGAGGTGATCATGAGGTGGCAGCAGCTTTTACTTTTGGCCGCGAAGATTTGATCCCTGGTATGTTTAATGCAATATTAAAAGAAATACAGATCCAATTTCCCGATGCAGACTTAAAGAAGTTTGTTTACTATTTCGAACGTCACATCGAATTGGATGGCGATGAACACGGGCCATTGGCTATGCAGATGATTGAGGAACTAGGTGGCGAAGATAAAGTAAAATGGAACGCTATAAAGCAGGTTTCGAAGGAAGCGCTAAAGAAAAGGATTGCTTTATGGGATGCTATATATGATTCTATTAAAAAATAAAAGGCTTTCAAACGGGGAGAATGAAAACCTTTTGTAACCAATTATAAACCTAAATTATGATAGTACAAATATAAGTGTAATATGTACACTTGCCAAATTTCTATTTATTTTTTTGTTCAAATGACATGGTACTGACATTTGACCTTTATTGTTATAAATGAGAGTCGTTTTTTTGTTGTTTTTTTTTCTGTTAAGTCAGTTTTCTTCCTTTGGACAGACGAACCGGTTGTTGTTTAAAACGGCATTTGGAGATATAAAAGTTGTGCTTTATGATTTTACTCCAAAACACAGGGCGTTGATTCTTAACGCTGTAAAAGAAGGAATTTATGCTGATGCATTATTTAACCGGATAATAGATGGTTTTGTTGTACAGGGAGGTGAGCATGATATGGATATCGAAAAACGGGAATCTGCCGACTTATTGGGTGTAAAGCCCCGTCTGAACCCCGAGTTTGACGAGCGAGCATTTCATAAAGTGGGGGCTTTAGGAGCTGGCCGTGATAATAATGTCTTGAAAGCCTCATTTTTAAATCAAATATATTTTGTCGTTGGGAAACCTGTTTCTGATAAAGATTTGGAAGAATTAGAACATAAAAAAGGAATAAAGTATACCGATTGTCAAAGAGATAATTATCTAAAATATGGAGGACAGCCTAGATTGGATCTGGACTATACTATATTTGGTGAGGTTTACGAAGGGTTGGATGTTCTGTTAAAAATCAGTAAAGTTAAAACTGATAATCTTGATTATCCTTTAGCGCAGATACAGTTTGAATTGACAGTGATAGAGTAGTGGACTTTAAGTACTATCCGCTTAAGGCAACATCTAAGGTCATCATAATAACAAAACCTGCAATAAAACCGAGTGTAGCCATGTCCGAACCTTTGTTTTGTTGAGCCTCGGGAATAACTTCTTCGACGACAACAAATATCATAGCACCCGCAGCAAAGGCTAAGGCATACGGAAGTATGGGGGTAAAAGCGGCAACGGCTAAAGCGCCAACTACTCCGGCAATAGGTTCGACGACAGCTGAGAGCTGTCCATAGAAAAAACTTTTTCGTCTACTCATTCCCATTCTTCTTAAAGGCATGGCTACTGCGATGCCCTCCGGAAAATTCTGTAATCCTATTCCAATCGCTAAGGCTATCGCTCCGCCAATAGTGGCTTCTGGAATTCCCGCTGCTACCCCCCCAAATAGTACGCCTACTGCAAGACCTTCAGGTATATTGTGAAGCGTAATCGCTAATACCAGTAGGGTGGTCTTTTGCCAAGGTGTTTTGATCCCTTCTACTTGTTTGAAATTTACATGCAGATGGGGAAGTATTTTGTCTAATGCAAATAGAAAGCCTGCACCGCCTAGAAATCCTAATACAGCAGGTAGCACCTTTTCGAATCCCTCACCATCACTCATATCTATAGCGGGTATCAATAGACTCCATATACTAGCTGCTACCATGACACCTCCCGTAAAGCCAAGCATGCTATCCATGAATTTTTTATAGGTGCTTTTGGTGAAGAAGACAAGCGACGCACCGAGTGCGGTTACGAGCCATGTAAACAGGGTAGCGTAAAAAGCAGCCCATACGGGATTGGAACGTTCTAAAAAAGATATAATGGAATCAAACATAGTAGCGGGGTAATCTTAGATTCATTTGCCCTACAAAAGTAGTAAGTTAGATAATACGAATAAAGTTTTTCTTTGATAAATATATTAGTATACTCTAATATTTTGTAGATTTGTATATGAACTCATCCGTAGAGGAAAATTACCTGAAGGCTTTATTTATGTTGTCCGGAACAAAAGGAGAAGCTACCGTTAACGAGGTCAGTCGTTTTTTGGATATAAAAATGCCAACGGTGAATAGTATGATGAAGCGACTTTCAGAAAAAGGGTTGGTAATTCACGAAAATTATAAACCTCTTAGATTAACTGAAAAAGGAAAGTTGGAAGCTGCTTTGGTTGTGAGGAAGCACCGTCTGACTGAAATGTATCTTGTGGAAAAGATGGGCTTTGGTTGGGAAGAAGTACATCATATCGCAGAGCAGATTGAACATATACATGCTCCTGATTTTTTTAACAAGATGGATGAACTGCTGGGGTATCCAACTGTCGATCCTCATGGGTCGCCTATTCCTAGTAAGGAGGGAAGCATAATAGCAACTCCTTATATTCAGTTGAGTGATTGTCTGGTCGGCGATAGGGTTGAGCTGATGGCTGTTGGCCAATCTTCCGCTTCTTTACTGAAATATCTCAATACACGTGAGTTGGCCTTGGGGGCATTGATCCATATTGATGAAATCGAACCTTTTGATCGCAGCATGCATGTCAGCTATTCGGACCGTACGTCAGTTGTCCTTACCTCTTTGGTGTGTGATAGCCTGTTAGTACGCCGGGTCGAGAGTTAATCAAGTGGATTGGATCTGACTATACTTGCTTTTTTTACGTGCATTTCTTTATTTTGGGCTTTTAATAAGCGAACGCTATGTCTGATCAATCCTCTACATCTGGCTTTTCAAGTTATGAAAGAACAGTTGTTTTCCTTTTAGCTATCACACAATTCACGGTAGTACTCGATTTTATGGTGATGTCCCCTTTGGGTGATATGCTTATCAAGTCTATGGATATGAATGCTTCCTCATTTGGAAATATTGTATCTGCTTACGCCTATAGTGCGGGAATATCAGGGTTATTGACGGCCGGAATCGCTGATCGCTTTGATCGCAAGAAGCTACTTGTTTTCTTTTATGTAGGCTTTGTTATAGGAACAGCATTTTGCGGTATTGCTGATAGCTATACTACTATCGTCGCCGCTCGGATTATAACGGGGCTGTTCGGCGGCGTGATAGGATCCATCTCGATGGCAATATTGACGGATGTATTTCCTTTACAAAAACGCGGACGGGTAATGGGATTTGTTCAGATGGGATTTGGAGCGAGTCAGGTGCTCGGAATTCCTATAGGTCTATATATTGCTAATCACCAAGGCTGGGAGGCTCCATTTATCTATATTGCTGGATTTTCAGTTGTGATACTATCATGTATTATATTTTTCTTGAAGCCTGTAAGCGCACATCTGACTATGGATCGCAGGGATAATAATGTGATTTCACATCTGCTTAGGACACTTAAACGTCGTGCTTACCAGAGGGGTTTTCTGACAACATCCTTATTGTCTCTAGGTGGATTTATGATGATGCCTTATGGAACTATTTTTGCTGTTAACAATCTTGACGTCCACGAAGATCAGTTGCCTGTTCTTTTTATGGTATCTGGTCTGGTATCGTTGTTGTTCATGCCGGTGATCGGCAGATTGAGCGATAAGTTTGATAAGTTTAAGCTTTTCGGTATAGGAAGTTTATGGCTTATTGTTTTCTGTATTATTTATACTAACCTTAGCGGAATTCCTTTTTGGATGGTCTTGATGTTGAACACAGGTATTATGTTGGGTGTGCTTTGTCGTATGGTACCTTCCATGGCATTGATCTCTGCCGTGCCCGATGACAGTGACCGTGGAGCGTATATGAGTATACAGTCTTCGTTACAACAGATTGCTGGAGGGATCGCTGCCACGATGGCCGGACTGATTGTCTACCAAAAAAGCCCTGCAGCGGCATTAGAGCATTATGATATGGTTGGCTATGTGGTCTCTGTCTGTGTCATACTAACCATAATTCTAATGTTCTATATTAATCGCTATGTGCGTCTTAAAAGTGAAAAGCAGCTTCTATGATAAGTCCTAAACCGTAGGCATGTAACAACGACGTTTTATCAGCTATTGCTTTTTAACATTAAAATAACAAACCATTATAGCTTTATCCATTTATAATGGATATGTTTGCCGCCTTTAGCCTACAAGCAGGTTCTATAGAACCTGCTTGTAGGCCATTTTTATAATAGGGAATTACAAAGAAGTGTAATGATAGCAGATATCCAGGACAAAGAGGTCGATAGCCTTTACAAAACAGGTATTATTCAACAGACTGCTTATTGGTCTACGGTTAAAAAGCTACAGGGGTTGGACTCTCAGGCTTTTAATTTTAAAACAAAATTTTCTGATCTTTATAGTGATAGTGATGATACGAGCTATTTTGTAGGGGATTTTTTAGTGATTTTGCAAGCTGTGGATGAAGACCACTGTATAGCTTATGTGCCTTACGGTCCTGAAGTAGAACCTTCGGAAGAAAATCAGGGCTTTTTTCTAGAGCAGCTCTCTGAAAGCTTACGCTCTCAGTTGCCGCACAACTGTATCATGATTCGATATGATCTTTCCTGGGAGTCCCACTGGGCTAAAGATGATGATTGTTATGATCTACACGGTAATTGGTTGGGAGTGCCAGAGCGACGTATACAGGAGATGAGACTCAACTTCAATACGGAGCATTGGAATCTGCATAAAGCCAATACAGATATATTACCATCCAATACAATTTTTATGAACCTCAAACACAACGATGATGTATTGTTGGGGAATATGAAAGCAAAGACCAGATATAATATTAATCTGGCAACACGGAAAGGTGTATATATCCGTTCGTTGGGGTTAGAGAGTTTAGAGATTTGGTATGATCTATACCGACAAACTGCAGAACGCAATAACTTCTTTCTGCACGATATCAGTAATTTCAAAATCATTCTTTCAGCTCGTGCTAATGATACACTATCACCGGCAGAGGTTTATCTTTTAGTGGCAGAGGTAGAAGATAAACCTTTGGCTGCGATGTTTTTGGTTGTTGCCGCAAATAGGGGGACCTATCTCTATGGTGCGTCTGCTACGGAAAATAGGAATTATATGGCTACTTACGCACTGCAATGGCGTGCTATGCAGATTGCTAGAGAGAAAGGATGTACGGAATATGATTTTTTTGGGGTGGCTCCGCAAGCAGACCCTTCACATCCGATGTATGGTCTTTATCGTTTTAAATCGGGGTTTGGGGGGGATGTTTATCATCGATTGGGGTGTTGGGACTATCCATTGGACAAGCAAAAATACCAATACTACATCGCTATGGAATTCAAGAACCAGAGCTATCATTTGAGCTAGCTTCCGAAGATTTCGGAACGGAAATATATCTTGTAAAAAAGGCCTGTAACATATTGTTACAGGCCTTTTTTTATTTATAGTAGTGATTTTTATTCGTGATGTCGTTACAGTTTGTTATTGGTGTATAAAATTAGACCAATCGCTCTTCTCTTCGTAATCCATCAGTGGGTCAGCCTGAGTTCCTGCAGACCATTGTCCAGCCAACATGCTCAAGTCCATTTGCATGTGTTGGCGTGTTATTTCTGTCATTTCATTGCTGAAACCAAGGTGGTTAGATTGGATTACAAACTGAAAGCAGACTATTCGCGCAATCATTCTTCCCAATGTTACCATCTGCCTTTGCTTAGGCTGGTCAGCGATGCTAATGTCTAGGCTGGCTGCAAATACTCCTGCAGCATGTCTCGTCAGTTCATACCCTTTGAGATACTCCAGCAGGTTGTTAACTTTTGTTTTACGCATCGTACGAACGATCGCGTCGGCTACTTGTGAGTAAAGCATTTCGTTAGAGCCTTCGAATATCTGGAAAGGTCTGCTGTCCACTACGCTACGTCCGGCAATGTGATCCAGTCGGTATCCATTTGCACCAGCTAACTGTAATGCTATCTGTGCAGACTCTTGCATAAGGTCTGTAACTAAGGCTTTAACACTGTTGGCATCCACCGCATTTCCAAATAAATCGGCACTAATAGAGCTCATGCCGCTACTGTATGAACACATAGCCGAGCATATGGTGAATGCTGCTTGGATACGCGACAACTGATATTTAACAGCATCTATCTCACCTAAAGGCTGTCCCGACACACGTCTTGTCTTACAGTGTAGTAAGGTTTCGTCCAGTAATCGTTTGATAAAGCCCATCCCCATACCTGGGAACTGCAATCTGCTACGGTGTAGCGTATCCAGCATTAACTTGATACCGGTACTTTCTGTAATCAGTTTTTGGTTGGCTGGAACTTTGATGTCAATATCATTGAGACCATAAGGAATAGCGTAAAGCCCTAAGTTATTAAACTTCTTTTGAACGATTATCTTTTGTTCTTCAATAGCGTTGTCCGTTACAAAGAAATCAATATCTCTGGCCAACTCACCATTGGCTACAGTTTTCCGCGCAGTAACCAACCAAAAATCAGCTGCACCTGTTAGCCCTTGCCAATGTTTTTGTCCTTTGATACTATAAGTGTCGCCTTGGAGGTCATGAGCCGTACGCATACTGAGTGCATCACTACCATATCCTGGTTCGGTAATCATCAAGCCCCCCATTGCTTTGTCTTCTAAGAAACGTTTGAAGATCCCCGGATGCAATGTCCGATCTGCATATTTGGCAAAAGGTTCAAGGAACAATGCGATATTGATACCAAACATTAACGATAGCGATAACGATTCGTAAGATGCTGCGGATAATACGCCCAAGCATTCTTTGACATGTACACCTCTGCCTCCGTGTTCTTCTGGAATAGCTACCGCTAAAGGGTTCATGGCCATTATCTCATTTAGAAATGTAGGAGGCAACCCCCTAGATAAGCTGATTGAGTTATAATCATATTCAGTATTGAACAAGCTAGATAACCGCTCCTTGAAGGATTTTATATACAAATTGAAATCTTGATGTACACCGGTTTGCTTCAAAAGATTAAGCATAACAAACGTTTTTTAATTGAAAATATGAAGGGATAAACTTAGGTTGTAGTCTAGCACAAAATCAAACATTGTTCTTTTGTTTGATCAAAAGGAATAGACATATTATAAATCTAAGTTCCATCCGTTTGATACAAAAGTAGGGTATTCTATGGATATAGGTGTGTCTAATCCCGTATCAATACTAGGACAAATCGTGCATTCGGGAGTGCCACTATTTTGCACTATTGCGGTATTCGGTAGGCGACATTCCCACCACTTTTTTGAATACGCGTGAAAAATAAGAAGGATCTGAAAAATCCAGCTCATAGCAGATATCTGCAACACTCTTGTTGGATTCAAAAAGCAACAGTTGCGCATGCATAACGGAAATTTCCAAGATAACTTCTTTAGACGATTGCTTGAATACAGAAAAGACGCAGCGATTTAAATAGTTTGTCGATACCGCTAGCTTATCCGCGTAAAAGCCTATATGTTTATGTTTTTTAAAGTTCTTGTGTACCAAGCGTTTAAACATCATCGCTATTTCTTGGCGTCTGCTCAGTAATTTATCAGAGGATGACAGTTTGATAACTTTTAAAAGGATAGACTTTAAAAGTGTATCATTGAGTTCCTTATAAGCGTCTGTAGCGTAGAGCTCCTTGTAAAGGAGTTGGCACAGCAGGTTTATATCAGTGTTGTCTTCATGAGATAGGTTGATGAGGGGAGAAATGCTGAAAATATTTAGAATTTCCTGTGCCCTGAAAATGGAAGTCATGGCACTTTCATTGATCAGGATGCAGTGTCCCTTGACTGATCTGTCTGCAGTCTTTACAGCAGAGATGTTGCCATAGCTGCTAATAAGGATTGCCGGTGCTTCTACCATATACTCTTTAGGACCGATTTGATAGGTGAAGTAACCTTCGGTAAGATGTACCAATAAGTTGTAAGCTAAGAATATGGGCGGTGTCGGAAATTTGATGAATGGAGCGATCTCGTTAAGCTGGAACACTTTAACAGGGAATTGCTTGTATTTTAAATGATCTAGGCTGCCCACCATGAAGCGTTCTACATACTCGTCGGCATTTACTTGTTTCTCCATTATTCCTATATGCTTAGTGACTCTATTTGCCTATTGCCTAAAACTAAAAAATCTTTCTGACATATCCACAGCACATTTGTTTATAATTATCTGTTCGGAACGCCCGCTCCGCTCTAAACGGGATCGTTGATGCGAAAAACGTAAAATCAGCTTGTTTTAGAAAAAAAGCATTTACTTTGCAGAAATTATAAAGAAAAACTGTTGATGGATTATTTTAAGGATCTAGCTAGACTTTTACAGATAGAGTTGTCTTTTGATAGAGAAGAGCACGGGCGTTTGCTATCGGTCAGGAGTATCAGTGATCGAAAAGCATTAGGTATCACTTGGTACCCTGTGCAGATCACGGATAGTGGTCTTGGCCGAGGTGACTACCTGCAGGTGACTTTTAATAAAACCAATGATTTTGAAAATAGTCATAGATTTCGTTTTGGGATGCCAGTAGCACTTTTTTCTAATCACGATTCTCAGCAAGACCGCATTCAAGGTGTCATAACGTTTGTAAACAAGCAGCAAATGCGGGTTTCTTTCCGTACGGAGGAACTACCCGAATGGGGACGTAAGGGAAAACTTGGCGTAGACCTCATGTTTGACGAAAATTCCTACCGTGAGATGAGCAACGCGATGAAAGAAGCCGAGACCCTCGCCAACGACCCTGTAAAGGGGGGGCTTGTTCGAAAGCTGATTGGGGTGGAACCATTAAGCTATACAGGGGTAAACCATAGCTTTGAAGACGCGATATTAAATCCCAGCCAAAATCAAGCTGTACAGCAGATTTTGTCAGGAGGAGATCTGACCATCCTGCACGGGCCTCCTGGGACAGGTAAGACGACGACATTGATTAAGGCTATTACAGCTTTGTTGAACAATAGCGGTCAACAGTTGCTGATCGTGGCGCCGAGCAATACCGCTGTGGACGTACTGGCCGAACGACTTGACCGCTTAGGTATAAATGTGTTGCGCATAGGTAATCCGGTCCGTGTATCCGACAGATTGCAGGACTTGACACTCGAAGAAAAATCGAATAAGCATCCTGGATATCGGGAAGTGAAGGCACTAGAAAAGCAAGCTCGAGCCTATACAGATATGGCTCATAAATATAAGCGTAGTTTTGGACGGGCCGAATACGAACAACGGAAAGCTTTGCTGAATGAAGCCAAGAGGATAAGAAAAGATATAGATCGTATACAGGACTACGTCATAGAAGATATCTTAAGCAAAAGTCAGGTTATTGCCGGTACTTTGGTCGGTGCCAACCATTCCTACATCCGCGACCGCCATTACCATACGGTTATAGTCGATGAAGCGGCTCAGGCATTAGAACCTGCATGTTGGATACCTATATTAAAAGCAGACCGCTTGATCCTAGCAGGAGACCACTGTCAATTACCTCCTACCGTAAAGTCGGAACAACGGGAGAGCAAAGCTCTTTTTCATACACTGTTTGAAAAATTGGTAGAATTGTATCCGGAGTCGGTTTCATTTTTGGATACGCAGTACCGGATGAATCAGCAGATCATGGCCTATCCAGCTGTTGCGATGTATGGAGGGAAGTTGAATAGTGGAGCTGTAGCTTCACAATGGACATTGGCAGGGGATACCAAGCCCCTGATGTTTATTGATACGGCGGGTTCGGGTTTTGAAGAACAGGAAGAAGACGGAGCTATCTCCAATAAAGAGGAAGCTCATTTTTTGATAAACCATCTCCACGGTTTACAGTCGGACCTGGTTGACAATAATCAAAATATCCCTTTACCGAGCGTTGGTATTATTACGCCTTATCGTAAACAAGCCATTCTGATAGCAGATATGTTGACGGAGAGCAATTCTAAGAAAGAATTAAACGTCCAAATAAACACGATAGATGGCTTTCAGGGACAAGAAAAAGATATTATATATATCAGCCTTGTACGTAGCAATACAGCAGGCAATATCGGTTTCCTATCAGATGTACGACGTATGAATGTCGCGATGACTAGGGCTCGAAAGAAACTTATTGTTATAGGAGACAGCAGTACAATAGGGCAATATGATTTTTATAGGGAGTTTTTTCAATATGTAGAGTCAATAGAAGGTTATCATAGCGTATGGGAATGGAGCCCGATATAGATTCAATTCTTTATTGTACCTCCAGAGATTTTCCCTCTTTTTCTGGCATAGTTGTTTTCACTTTCGGTCGGGAAAAACTAGGTTGTTCGGTCGATGTTTTATTGGAATGATTGTCGACCCAAGGTAACCCTACCGTAAAAATAGACCCCTCGTTAGGAGTACTATCAATATTGACGACTCCATGGTTCCGTTCAATAAGATCTTTGCAGAGAATTAGACCTAACCCTGTCCCTGGTTCATCCACAGTACCTAATGATTTGCTTTGGACTACATTAAATAATAGGGCGGATGTAGAAGGATTAATACCTATTCCCTGGTCTTTGATATGGATATAAGTAAGTTTCTTGTCCTGCGAAGAGAAGATGTCGATTTCCCCTGTTACGTAACTGAATTTTATTGCGTTACTTATAAAATTACGAAGAATAATTATTAAGTGATCCCTGTTGACGAGGACTTGGTCTTTATCTTTTATATATACGGTGATCTTCAGTTGTTTGACTATAATCTGTTCTTCAAAAGCCGCAAGTATTTCTTTGATAACAGGTTGTATGAGCACAGGTGACGGGGCTGCAGCAATCCCACGCAGACTATTGCTACCCCATTGCAATAGGTCATCCAATACTTGGTTCTGTTGAACTATACGTAAGTGAAGTTGTCTGATAAAATCAGCAGACACACTATTATCCAGAACTTGTTGTTCAAGTGCAAGGACCATTGTTTCTAGTGTTGCAAACGGGCTTTTGATGTCATGTGCAATGATGGAGAATATTTTTTCTTTGTCCTTGTTGATGGCTTGTAGTTTTTGTCTTTGATCCTCAATTTTTCGCATGTTACTGTAAATAATTTTGAGAAAAAAATTGACCGAAACAACAATAAAGATAAGCGAACAGATGATGTTGTATAGAACCCTAAATATCGGCACCGGTTGCTCAAAAGAGTTTATATCTGGATATATATAGATCATTACCATTGCCAAAGTGACTGCCGAAGCAAACAGGATGTGGATACGTCGATCGTCATACAACAGGGTGGAAGAAATCAGTATGCACAGTAAAAAATACTCTGCCCCATTTTGATAAAGTATAGCACCTGCAAAAAAGAAAATAAAGTTACTCCCCAACAACATCAGCTTGGCATAGTTGGGTCTGCGATAGTATTGAAAAAACAGCACTGCAATGTCACATAAACCGTTTGACAGATTTATCAGGGCTAGGATAGGACGATGTTCGATAAAGTTGGTTATAGAAAAATATATAGCAGGTAAGATACACAGCAATGCTATGAGGTTTACCATATGCACCCTCTTAAAATCCATATAAGACATAGACGCGTCCGTGCCGATATGCGTTAACATATTCCAGTAATTTTGGATGCGTTTCATAAGCTTATAGTTCAGCACGTTGGCGTAAGAATTAAAAAAGTGATTATATTTCTATTTTGGATTTTTTTAGTAGATATTCTAGTCAGTTATTAGATGATAAATATTTAGCTATTACATGATCGAGTGCTATTAATTTTCCTAATTTAGACTATATGTTTGATCAAATATAAGCAGCAAATCGGATATTAGTAAAGAAAAAAATAATTTTAAAACTGTGGTAAGATGAACAGCTCAGATTTACATGATGAACGGATAGCAAATATGGTATTTGCCTCTGTATATCCACATTACTTAACAAAAATAGAACGAAAAGGTAGGACACGTCAAGATTTACAGGAAGTTATCTTTTGGTTGACAGGATTGGACGAAGTGAAAATCGAAGACTTAATCCAAAAGAAAGCGACTTTCAGGGAATTATTCGATTGTGCAACAATACATCCCAATGCTTCTCTGATCAAAGGGCTTATTTGTGGCTATCGGATCGAAGAAATTAGCAATCCCTTGACACAAAAAGTAAGGTATTTGGATAAACTGGTGGATGAGCTGGCAAAAGGTAGGGCACTAGATAAAATATTAAGGACGATGTGACCAACAAGAGATATGTTCATACCTCTTGTTGGTGGATTTTTATGACCTTATTGCTGAGTGTATTATATGCCTTGGAAAATAAAAGGTTTGGCATTAGCGAATTGCATAGAGGTCTCTCCGGCATAAATCTGATTTTTATCCAAAGCGAGTTTCTTAATATTAGCTTTTGCGTTAAAATCTAATTTCTTAAAGTCTACCCATATTGCATTAGGGCTTAAGGCGTCTTCAAAGTAATACACCAAGTTCTTCTGATCGGATACGGTACGCCATCTTGTTGTTGAAAGATTGGGGAATCCCTCTGTAGAAATACCATAAGGTACGGAGCATTGTCTGATGACACTAAATGCACCCGCAACAGCTACTCTGGTGTTATCCGTCTGAGGAATCGCATTGATATAGTATGAAGCGCGGACAAATCTATCTACAGCTTTGTTTGTTCCAGGTAAAAATATATTACCTGGAATAGTTTTCCAGTATTTGTTGATAGCCAGTTGTTCTTCGAATATAGGGTCATTGGTCATTACTGTGTACGAAGGATCATGATGGATGACCAATTTTCCGTTGATGTATTCCAAGATGGCATTGTCGCCACTGGCATCAGAAATTGATAAGTGCACTGTCGTAAATTTGTCTGTACCGGGAATGAAGTCCGTGACAACTACAAAATCTTCTTTACGGAACTCGTTCACGGCTTCGGCTACCGTGCTAAAATTGTCTAGTGCATACTGTGCCCACAATGATATGGCTAGCCCTTTTTTTCCTGTTCCATCTTTTTCAAATTTTGGATACTGAGAGCTCACCAGCCACAGCATGTTAGCGACCAATCCTTTTTCGTTCATGCCGTCAGATACCGCTATATCCCAAGAGCTAGTTACTACACTACCATATTTCGATATCCATTGTATGGTGTTGCTACCGGTACTTCCATGACGGGCGATATCTCTCGGGAATAACCATATGTTGGCTGCTATTTCGAGAGAAAAGTCCATGTTACGGGCGGTGAGGATAGTATTGTTGGGTCCTTTGTAGACCACTCTTGACATGCCTCTGTTTTAGCAAAAGGACTCCATAGTGCTGTGGCTAACGCTACTAGGTAGCCGGTTTTTTTTCCAATGTTTTTCATTTGTCTATTTTTTAATAATCGAGTCTAATAATAGAACTTAGGTAAATTGCAAAAAAATGAGATCGTCTAAAGCTGACACCGCGCCGGATGCTTACCGCATTTGTATTTATTTCGGTAATGTCTTATCGTGAAGAATTGTAGGATCTATGTGGTGTATTTTTTTAAAGATTGCTTCGTGAATTTCGTTTTTTGATAACCAATTCGAATTACCCATGAAGCACTCAATTTCGTGAAAGTTGGGTTGCTCATCCAAGAGGTTGAGGTATTCATTGTATACATTCCGTTGTAATTCTAATGAATCCTCATGGATATCTTTCTTACCATTTAAATAGGCCCTATCGGCTCCGGTTCTTGAAGAGTTTAAGGAATTTTCGATATGACTAAAAGGCACGTTTAAGAAGAGTGAAAGATCTGGTGAGGGAAGTTGATTATGCTTAAATTCAAAATCAATAATCCATTTTTTTAACTCTCTTTTATCAGTGGTTTCTTTTGTTTTTGCACATTGAAACGCAATGTTAGAATTGACATATCTATCCATAATGATCAGATATCCCTCACTTAGCCACTCATTCAATAAAGCTTTATGCTCATTCCTGTCTTCTGCAAATAAAAGAGCCACTAATTTAGGATGGACATGTTCTAATGAACCCAGTTCACCTCTTAGATATTCTGCTATCAGCTTACCATATTCCCCTTGGTTTAGCATGGGGAAATGTATGAACTTGTGTTTTATGTCTAATTCATTCAGTCTTCCAATTAGTAAATCAATTTGGGTTGATTTGCCCGAGCCATCTAATCCTTCGATAGTAATTATTTTACCTTTCATTGTCATTTAAATCAAAAAAAACTTGAGAACTAATCTATCTGGATATTTAGTCGTACAGTTTACAGCAAAACTACCAATATTTTTGAGTTTTTTGAACCCCAAGGCATTTTATCTAATTCTTTTAATCACGATCATTCTCGGTTCTATTTTTGTTTTTTTATATATTAGTATCATTTTATAACTTTTAGAAATAATAACGATGAGGAATACCCTGTTAGTTTTAATATTACTTTTTGTAATGAAAATTGATAGTTATAGTCAGCAGGCTGCAGCTTTGAATAGAGAAGTTATAGAAGCACAGATGCAACTTTATGAACATAAGATAGATGCGAAGATTAAAGAATTGGATTTAAAAGAAGATAATTTAGAGTTAAGTAAGCAAAATGTTGCTGATATAATAAACTTTCATAAGGAGGGAATGGAAGAGTTTCACCGAACTTTAAACTATCTGCTAGTACTGATGGGGATTATAGTTTCTGTTGTTATTGCTGCTGCTGGATATTATCTAGAACGTTTCAATAAACGCAAGTCTCTAGAGCTCAAGAAAGATATTGACGCTTTACGGCAGTCCATGGAAGAGAGTCTTGAAAAAATTAAAAAGGAATCCGATCGAGAGCTGGATTTAATCCGTGCAGAAGCGAAGCGACAGATGGGTCATTTTAAAAACGGATAATCGATTCTATTCATTACATTGGGTATATGTTATTTCTTTATGTGCTTAGGTCTTATCTGACTGACTGTTGAACAGTCTTATTTCCATAACCTTCTTGATTCTATAAATAGTTCTATTTGATTGATTATCAGTTGTGTTTTTTTAAATACGTCTTTTGACCAGAAACGGAATACGGTATACTCCAAGTCGCGTAGAGCACGGTTTACCTTTTCGTCCTTCTGCATGTTACGCTCGATTTTTGGTATCCAGAATAAGCGGTTTGATTTAATCCGCTCCCTGTTGATTTTCCAATCAAAGCCGTGCCAGAATTCTCCGTCTACGAAAATGGCTAGTTTATATTTTTTGATTACAATATCAGGGCGACCAGGTAGTGACTTGTCATGTAACCTGAAGCGTATATTTTTAGACCAAAGCGCTTTTCGGAGAATCAGCTCCGGTCTGGAGTTTTTCCCCCTGATACGTGACATATTATAGCTCCGCTGCTTGGAGGTATAAAAGCCCAAGGATTCCTCAAATCGGGGAACTGCTATGTGGTCGATGTCATCATAACTATGCATTATCCAAAGTTACGGCTTTCAAATTTTATTAAAACAAAGTTAAAGTAGTTATTTGGGATTTAAGGTTTATTTATATATATTGATTTAATGCGTGATTTATTGTATTTTACATTAAATCTATTAACAGTAACCAATGGGCTTAAAAGAGAAAATAATAGACCAGTTGAGCATGTTGATTTCAAATAATGTAATTGGTGATATTCAGTATAGAAACAGACTTAACGGATTTATAGGTGAGCTGGATTTTAAAGAATTTATGGCATTACATAGGCCTCAGCTTTTATATCTTGATGGTGGTATTTTCTTGCCCACGATAAAAGACTCCTCTTATCTGGATTCTCCGGTGTATTTTACGGTGACCTCTCTTCCTACTGCAGCGTATCTTGAAGTATACAAATGTATTTCAACTATCAATTGTAAAGGGATGTTCCTTTTGCAGTGGGATCAGGATGAAATTGAAAACTGGCCATCTATTGATCTTTTAAATAATGGTCAGAAACTGTTGGTACCTCGATTCCTCATCAGTAGATATGAAAATGATGAGTTTATAGAGGTTCCACTGTCCGATTTTCTTTCTTTATTTAAGATACAAAATTATGTATATACAGATAGAGTTCCCGTTAAACTCAAAGCGCATTTTGTGGATCTTTTAAAAAGATTCGATGTAAAGCCTCTGCTCGATTTATATTTGCAACGGGTTGTATTTGATGGACTCATTGGCTTCAAGTGCGAGCGCGGTATCCCTAGTGATATTGATCAGATTATATTTTCTGATAAGACAGAGCAATACTTCTTTTTAGAAGTAAAGGAGAAAGATCTTTCAAAGAGAGAGCCTGTTGGATTTGGAATGGATGTCCCCCGGATCATATTTTTTGAAACACTTCAGAAAAAAACAGGAATTGAAACCTTTTATTTTGTCAAACAAATCAAGGACCAGATATCCCGTCAATTTGTTAATTGGAGGTTTATATCCATTTCAGATTTTAGAACACACTGTAACACGACTGTTGTGGAAGGGGGGACTGGAATGAGGTCTGTAAATTCTAATAATCCAACATTAATTTGCCCAGAAAAGCACTTTGGTGTTTTTAAATAATCGCTTTCCCGATGAGAATAAAAGTTCACTTATATCCGATTGACTTATAAATCGATTTTGGCGACTTTGCAGCATGGATATCAAAATAAAAGTAGGTTTGAAGATTAAAGAGTTAAGAAAATCTTTGGGCTTAACTCAAGAAGCTCTGGCCTTTAAAGCTAATATGGACAAAACTTATGTCAATGAGGTTGAAAATGGTAAGAGAAATATTTCTATCGTTAATCTTGAAAAGCTTATTATTGCGTTGGAATCAAGTTTTGAGTCTTTTTTTTTGTGAAAAGTCAAAGTTTGAATAACAGATAATACAGAGTCTAATTTTATTATGATAAAAGGGTATAGCGTGGAAGAAAAAGCGAAAAGAAAAAACTCTAAAAAGTCTGAGGGTATAGAAAAGTATGCCGATTCAGATTTTAATTTTATAGATCTCTTTGCTGGTATTGGCGGATTTCATATAGCCATGCACAGTGTGGGAGGAAAATGTGTTTTTGCCTCTGAAATCGATAAGTTTGCAAGGATCACATACGAACACAATTATAGGAGGTGGTCACCAGAATTGTTTGAATCAGGTAATTTTAATAAAGATATTACAGATCTAGATTTAGATTACAATGTCATTCCATCTTTTGACGTTCTCTGTGCTGGATTTCCTTGTCAACCATTTTCCCATGCTGGGCTAAAAAAGGGATTCGGAGATACCAGAGGCACATTGTTTTTTAATATAGAAGAGATTGTCCGTACCAAAATAGAGGCTGCAAATAAGCAGGGAAATAATAACTTAATTCCAAAAGTCCTCTTTTTGGAGAATGTAAAGGGGTTAAAGAACCATGATAAAGGAAGAACATTCCAGACGATAAAACATAGTTTGGAAGAATTGGGCTATGAAGTCCGTGCGGAAGTGCTCAATAGTAGAAATTTTGGTGTACCACAGAATAGAGAGCGGATATTTATCATCGCATGGTATAAAGGACTTGTTGCAGCGGATGATTTCAAATTTCCTTGGGGTTTGGATCTTGAAGGTAAGCCGATTTTTGATCGTAATCTGAGAGATCTCGAAAGTATGCATACGAACTTGGGACAGATTTTATTAGAAGAAAAAGAACTTGCTGCATTAGAATCCCAAGCAGGTCGGACCTATACAATTTCGGACAAATTGTGGAATGGGCATCAGCGGCGTAAAAAGGAACATGGTGAGAAGGGTAACGGTTTCGGATATTCTCTATTTCGGGATGATTCTCCCTATACAAGTACTATTTCTGCACGTTACTACAAAGATGGTTCTGAGATTCTGATAGATCAGAGTATGTTGGGCAAGAGACCCAGAAAACTGCATCCCATTGAAGCAGCCCGTTTACAAGGATATCCAATAGATGAAAAGAATAACGATGAGCGCTTCGAAATTCCCGTTTCTGATGCTCAGGCTTATAAGCAGTTCGGTAATTCAGTTTCTGTACCAGTCATCAAGACACTGGCTCAAGAAATTATTAAACAATTATTGAAGAGTCTTTCCTAATATTTTTTATCGTATGTTCGGAATAGGTGATTTAAAAAAGATAGGTGGTTTGTTGAGAGTAGCATAGCAAAAAATACAACGTGTTTTGCAGTTTGGGGAACGTATATTTTAAAGTTATATTTCCTCTATATCTATAAGTAAGTTTCTCAATGGCTGAGGAGAGATCAATAAACTGCTTCTATATGCGACGCAATTATATTGCATGTAAAAGGCAATTTATCTAAGTTTGTAATATGAACAAATCAATTTTAATCTTATTATGCTGTGTAGCTAGTGTAAGTTCGCTATATAGCCAAAAAATGAACACTATCTGGCCCGATTCTATTGCTACCGGAAGTCAAGGGAAATTTCATGTACAGGGAGTGGCTGTAGACAGTACAAATAGCTGTGTCTACTTTTCGTTTACCAATAGCTTGATCAAAATGGATCTTTCGGGCAAGTTGATAGGTAGTGTGGTTGGATTTGCTGGACATTTGGGAGATCTTGATTTTAAAGACGGAAAGGTGTATGGTTCCCTGGAATATAAGAGTGATGGTATAGGAAAGGGGATAAGCAATGAATTAGGATTAGATATCTCGAAAGAGAATGGATTTTATATAGCCATTTTTGACGGTTCTAAGATTGTTCGTCCAGCTATGAATGCCGAGAAAGAGGATCTTTTAAAAACGGTGTATCTGGCCGAGCCGGTTATGGATTATGAAACTTCCGTTAAAGTAGGAGATGCGATTAAAGAGCACCGTTACGCTTGTTCGGGAATTGATGGTCTTACATTTGGACCTGCTTTTGGTACGAAAAAAGATAAAAAGGAATATCTCTATGTAGCCTACGGGATTTACGGTGATACGACTAGGGATGATAATGATCATCAGGTTATTTTACAATATGATATAGATAATTGGGATAGTTATGGTCAGATGCTGTTGCTGAATAAATTGCATCGTTCGGGACCTAAGAAACCTAAGGCAAAGTATTTTTTAAAGACTGGAAATACCACTTATGGTATTCAAAATCTGGCCTATGATGCTTATTCTGGAAATTTTTTTGCTGCAGTTTATAAAGGAAAGAAAGCGATCTACCCCAATTATGATCTGTTTGTGATCGATGGTAAGCGTAAGCCAACAAAAGAGATTATTAGCTCGGACAATAAACAGGAAAAAGTCGCTATGGTACATCTTGTCGAAGGAGATAATAAGGATACCGATTCAGGCATATCTGGATGGTATTTTCAATGGGGGGCAACCGGTTTATGTCCGATAGGAAATGGATTGTTTTACATCTCTCACAATAAGAAAACTAGCGATGGCGAACAGCAAAGTACTATCCACAAATACAAATGGGTCGGCGAAGTAAAGTCTCCTTTTAGAATGATAGAGAAGAAATAGATTCTGAGCAACTTCCATTGGATGCTAACAGAAATATTCAACTAGAGTTTGGGGAGATAAAATAGTTACAAGCCGTTCTGAACTTCTTTTTGTACGGCTTGTGTTTTTCTAAATCATATCGTAGTATTTCGATGTAATGCAGAGCATAAAACAAGAAATGCTAAGACAAGTCGCTAATAGGACGATCATATGCTTAGCCCCGAGCTATATCGGAAGGAAGAGAATTATTTCTGACTTAGATTAGTTTTTGCTCCATCGCGATTCGTACCAGTACTGCAGTATTCTTCGCACCTAGTTTTAGCAGAAGGTTTTTTCGGTAGCTTTTGATTGTTTCGGGGCTCAGAAAAATTCGGTCTGCGATTTCACCGTTGGTGAATCCCTCTGCAATCAGTTTCAACATCTCTCTTTCGCGTTGGCTGAGCCAGATGTGTGTTTCTTTGGGACGTTTCATCAAGAGATTGATCTCATGACAAAGGAAGGTGTTTCCATCTGCTACGGCTTGTATACCCGCTAATACTTCTTCAGCCATAGCGTTCTTAATGAGATATCCTGAGGCTCCATTGTCCAACATCTGCTTTACTATACTATATTCGTTGTGTGTGGTCAGTGCTAATATTTTTATTTGAGGATATTGCTGTTTTATTTCTTTACAGAAATCAAGACCACTACTATCCGGCAGCCCTATATCCAACAGTAAAACGTCGGGTTTCCAAAAGCCGAGCGAAATCCTGCATGTAGAAGCACTGTGTGCTATACCAATTACAGTGGCCATGCCAGATTCGTCGATAAGCCCCTGTAATCCCTCCGTGAGGATTTTATGATCATCTACAATCGCTACGCTAATCATGCTGTTCATTTTTTGTGAATTCAAGTTCTATGTGAACCTCGGTTCCCTGTTCTGAGGTATAAATATCCATTTTTCCCTGAAATGCGTCGACCCGTTGACGGATATTTTTTAACCCTATTCCATGGTTTACAACATCTGGATCGAATCCATGACCATTATCCTGTACCATAAAAGATATACGGTCCTCTTCTTGAAGTAACTGTACGTTGATCTGAGTTGCTTTGGCGTGTTTCAGTGCATTGTTGACCAGTTCGTGGATACAGCGGTACACCATTATTTCCACTTTTTCGGAAAGTCGGGTTTCATTACCGAAATAATGAAAACGCGTTAGAGGAATAGCTGTACAAAAATCGGAGAGTGAAACCCTCAATCCGTGTCGCAACAGGGATTCGGGCATCATATGATGTGCTACACGGCGTAGCTCCTGTATAGAATCGTCGAGCATACCCAGTGCTTTCTGAAACCGAGATACATCCATCGCTTCCAATAGGGCATCCCCTTCGATCTGCGGAAGATTAATCTTTACAGCAGATAACATACTGCCCAATCCATCATGCAGATCCCGAGCCAAACGTGTGCGCTCGGCCGCTTCACCATCTAAGGTGGCCTGGACTGCTACAAGTTGCTTTTCTTGTTCCAGACGGTGTGCTTCCTGTTCAGCGAGCTTTCTCCTGCTTACAGCCAGTCGATAGCGTACAAAGGCGAGGCCTAACGCGATGAGAAGAATTGTGCCTCCCGCTACACCGAGCGAGATATAGAGCTTCCGCTGTTTCTCTAACGCTTCTATTTTAAGTTCTTTTTTTTCCGTTTCGTATCTGACTTCTAGTCCAGACAACGAGTTTTGATAAGACGCATTAGCATGTTTATCAAGTACCTGGCGATAACTCTTTAAATATTGCTCTGTAAGTTTTGGCTGTCCCATGTAGGCATTTGCTTGGAGCAGATTAGCATAGGCGTTCATTGCCACGTTCGAGTCTGTAGAGTCGGTTTCTAGGCTCTCCAATGCGTATTTAGAAGAGCGGCCATAATCAGTCAAATAAAAGTAAGCATTGGATACATCGATCAAAGCATATGCAGTTAGATTCGGAAATCCGAGAGCCTTGGTTTTTTGTAATGCATGTTGAGCCATCGGAAGCGCTATTTGGGGCTCGCCGTAGAAGTAATGTATTCTAGCCAACATTTGCAGGGCAGAAGCCTCATTGAAGTCGTCATTCAGTTCTTTGCTGATTCGTAGGGCTATTTCTCCGTATCTGAGAGATTCTTCCTTTGTTTTATTCTGATGTAAAGCTATGTCACTTAATGATATATAGATATTGGCCAATGAGGCTTGATTATTTTCCTCTATAGCCAGTTTCTCTGCCTTTTTAAAATATACCAAAGCAGGTGTATAATTTTTTAGTATCTGGTAGATACCTCCTATGTTTGAATAAATACTACCAAGACTTTTAGTGTCATTCCGGCGTTCCATTAATTTGGCGGCATTTAAGTAACTTTCCAGAGACCTATCGTACCAACCCTGTACCTGATATATGGCGCCTTGGGTTACAGCGATGATCGCTTCAAATTTACTATCCTTGAGCTCGTGCGCGAGCGGCAGCGCTTTTTGGAGATACAGTTGGGCGGAATCATAACGGCCGCCTCTATAGTATCCGGCACCTATATTGGAAAAAAGTTTGAGCATTCCTTTCTTATCTCCACTTTTTTCCGCCAATGCCAACCCCAGTTTGCCATAGTTTACGGATTTATGAAAATCCAAATCCCTATAAGCTATCGTTAGCAAATTGTAAATATTTATCTGCTCTGCTATATCCTGTGCCTTTTTGAGTTCGCGCTCTAAGGAATCTACAGACTGCGTGTTACCATGGAGTGGTGAAAAGCAGCCTATACATACCAATAAAAAGCTGCATAAGGATCTTGTAAATATATCTTTTATTAGCATATGTGTTGATTTTCAGATTTATAATAAGCCAAAGATAGCTACAAACAAGGGTTATAAAAAACCCCCTTTAGGGGATAGCAGTGAACTTGAAGGTCGTGTAATTTTGACTTGTATAATTGATAACAGTAGCATAAGCTATAATCAACTTGGTTTGGACATAATTATAAACAATAAAATGAAAACGATGAGAACAATATTTTGGATATGCTTTATGATAGCTGTTTGTGGTGCCTGTGATCAAAGTAATGAGGGAGTGGAAACTAGAGCGTCGGATATGGGGTATGCCACGGGGAAAGTGACCGATAACAAGGGCAGACCTATTTCAGGTGCTAGAATAATATTGGACAACACGGTGTTTTATGCTTCTTATATACATGGGACTACAGATAAAGATGGCGCCTACCGTATAAAGTTACAACCTGGAGCTTGGCGTACTCTAGCCTATGTAGATCGCGTTTACAATGGACAGAAGTATAGTATGGAGCTTTTTCCTCATGTTACGGATGTATATGGCGATGAGGGGGCTGTCCGCGACTTTATATGGAAATTAGAAGGTGACATGCCTTGGGAAGCAGATGCCTATTATGGAGGTACAGTGGTGCTGACCACTGACTATGGATTCTACGAAGATGAAGAAAACATGGAGCTTACTTTTACACCTATAGGGCCATTGATTGATGGATCTGCTGGGCGTGTTCTTACGTTACACTACGGTGAGAAGAAATGGATACACCGCAGCGAACTCTGGGATATCCCTATAGGTAGGTACAGGTTGACGGCTGTACTAAAAAAGAATGGGAAATCTATTCCTTTGAGGATTGAAGATTGGTATAAGCGGAATGGCTTAGTTCGAGAATTTCAATTGGATTTTATTCCCAATCCTTCAAACGGAGTCAATAATTCGGCATCCATTGTAATTGGATATTAAACAAAATATTAAGAACATGTATAATTATAAAACAATGAAAACAACAACATTTAAGATGTTATGGCTATGCTTTATAGCAATAGCCTTGGTCGCTTGTTCAAAAAAAGAGGACTGTGATCCCGAAGATGAAAATAGTCTGTGTTACGCAGGATTACCAGCAGGAAGTAACCTGTTATTGCTCGAAGAGAAAGCGAATGGCCGTACGGAAATGAGGTTTGAGTACAATGATCAAAATAATGTTGTCGTACGGTATGTGCATGGGGTAGACGGAAGTATGACAATAGAAAATTTTACTTATAACGGAGATAAGTTGACGAAAGTAGAGCGGAGATCGGATGGCCGACTTGTCATGAGTGAAGAATATTTTTATAATGTAGGAAATAGACCTAGCACAGGCCTCCAAAAGAACAATAAAGGAGAGATCGAGAATAATATTGTTTATAACTATTTGGGGGATCGCGTAACCGAAACATTTTTTAATAGGGAGGGTGAGCAGGTCGGGGTGAATACCTATATATTCGACAGTACAGGTAAGAATATTATTAAGCAGGTATCCAACATTCATAATATGAATCTTTTTACTCTTGAGTACGCCGATTACGATGATAAGCCATGTCGTTATACAAACTATCCTTGGGCATGGAAGGTTGGGTCGGTGAATAACGCGCAGTTCTACTCATTAACTACAAATGGAGTGGGAGATGCAAATTCAACTAAAAATGATGTATGGAAATATACCTACAATAATGCTGGATATCCTACGAAGGCCGAGGTATATGAAAAAGGATCCGGTACATTGCTAGAAACGCGGACATTTACTTACAAAAGAGCGAATTGATTCTTGTAGATAAAATAAAATGAATAACTGTCATTAAACGTCAAATCATAACAAAATGAAAAGAACAATCTTTATTCTTTGGGCAATCTGTATTGCTACTTGGGCACAGGCGCAGTCCTTTCAAAAAGAAACTATAGCTATCAATGCCGGGATTGGGTTGGGAACAGCCTTGGGTGGATTAGGCAAAGCCCGCCCTGCCATCAGCGCTTCCGTAGATTACGGCGTCTGGGATATTGGTGGACCTGGAGTCATTAGCCTAGGGGGCTATGTAGGCAATACGGGATATAGATATTCGAGTGGAGCCTACACCGCAAAATGGAATTATGTAGTTATCGGAGCAAGGGGTGCGTATCATTATCGGGGTTTTACGTCTGTTCCCAAATTGGATGCGTATGGCGGAGCTATGCTCGGTTATAATATGGTCAGATACTCTTCTGATGGTGAAGATATCGCTCTAGCGGATAGTTACGGTAGCGGGATAGGCTTGTCAGGTTTTCTTGGCGGTAGATGGTTTTTTACACCGAAAACCGGAGCTTATGCAGAGTTGGGATACGGTGTTTCAGTACTCAATGTCGGTATTACGTTCAGATTCTGATCACACCGCTCTATTTTGTAAATGTTTAATGAAACTTAGAATTGCAATCTGTTTATATAGAAAGAAGTCCATGTAAACTATCTCGCTGTTTTAAGACGACTCTCTATATCTCAAAAAATTTCATGTGCTAAAACCCGCTGGTAACCGAAGTGGATTTTAGCACATTCGTTTTTTACATGTTTTTGCCATTATTACTAATTTTAGTGCATGAATGATTTGAGTATAACGCCCTCAGATTATTCCAAATTTGAAATAGATAAGTTCTTTTAACCTAGTAATATAATTCTTCGTTTCTTCTGAACAAGATTTTTTTCTCCGAGCTACGGCTACTATCGATCTCTGCGGGTAAGACTTAGTTTTGCCTATCGATTCATCAAAGGAACATTATTGAATTATGAAATTTTAAAGTATTCTACTATACTTGTATGAAAACTGCATAACGCTGAACGGCCAGCAATAAGTTTAAAATCTGGAACAAATGGATGGACATGTAACTATTAAGACGATTGCGAAGAATACCAATTTTTCTTTGACAACTGTGTCACGGGTTTTGAATGGAACTTCGGAAAAGCATAGGATATCCAAGACCACGCAAAAGATCATTTTAGAAGAGGCTAAGAAGTTAGGCTATATTCCGAATATGGCTGCAAAAACCCTGCGTTCTAATCGAAGTCATACCGTTGGATTAATCGTGCCCTCATTGAGTAATCCATTTTTCTCCATCGTAGCCAGTACGGTTAGCAAAATGCTTCACAATCAAGGTTATGTGGTTTTGATGAGTGATAGTGATAATAATGAAAAAGAGGAACGAAAGATGTTGCAGGCACTTCAGGCCCAAAATTTAGTAGGATTGATAGCGATTCCTTTGGGAAAGCGTCAAAATTATGAATTACTGAACCAAAGTACTATTCCTACAGTTTTTATTGATCGTTTCTTTTCGGATTTTAGTTTTTATTCTGTTTCTACAGACCATTATAAATCTTCGTTTCAGTTGGTAGAACATCTGATCGAGATGGGACATAGAAAGATCGCCTGTATACAGGGCGATGAACATGTTGTATCTAATACTTACCGTGTTGATGGATATAGAGAGGCTTTGAAGGTGCACGGTCTTACTTATCAATACCTAGGGGGGGTGAGCTTTACCGAAGAAGAAGGGTATCTGGAGACAAAATTGCTGTTGCAGAAAAAAGACAGACCTACGGCTATTCTTGCGCTAAGTGATACGATTCTTTTAGGTGTGCTAAAAGCGCTTAAAGAGGCAAAGATCTCGGTACCGGAAGAGGTTTCTGTAGTTTCCTTTGACAACTCTAGTTATCTTGATTTTTTGGAGGTGCCTGTGACCTCCATTGCCCAGCCAATAACACAGATTGCTCAGCTTGCTGTAAGACTCCTGTTAGAGCAAATAGACGATAGGGGTTTGTCTTACCGTGAAGAATCAGAGCGAATAATATTACTTGATTCTACACTTATATTTCGTTCCTCAGTTGCTGATTTGCGCAATCGTTAATCCTTTATTGTTTCTTTTTTTTAACACATATTGTTGATTTTTCAAATTTTATTTGGATGTTAGGATTTTTTTTGTCTAACTTGCATTAACGTTGTCGCTAAAAGAACAACGAGCCAATGTGAATTTTATAAATCTTATTATGCTAATCAAAAAGAGAATCGTTGTTGTCGGTAGTACGAATACAGATATGGTTGTAAAGACAGAGCGCTTTCCACATCCAGGAGAAACAGTATTAGGGGGCGAGTTTTTTATGAATTTAGGAGGCAAGGGAGCAAATCAGGCTGTAGCAGCCGCGCGTTTAGGTGCGGAGGTGCAGTTTATTACAAAGGTAGGTGATGATTTATTTGGGCAGGATGCGATTAAGCAATTACGAAATGAAAATATAGATG
This sequence comes from Sphingobacterium faecale, assembly GCF_016746095.1. Classification (GTDB taxonomy): domain Bacteria; phylum Bacteroidota; class Bacteroidia; order Sphingobacteriales; family Sphingobacteriaceae; genus Sphingobacterium; species Sphingobacterium faecale. Next base: position 636,511 of record NZ_JAERTY010000001.1, read on the forward strand.
CCTCGGCCATTGCCATTGATCGTAAAAGGAGTTCAGGAGTAGCTCTGATCACTGTCGATAAGAATGGTGAGAACAACATCGTGGTAGCGTCCGGGGCAAATGCAGCATTAAATTTCGAGGATAATATGGTGTTGGAAAAAACAATTACTGCAGACACCATCGTTTTGGTTCAATTGGAGATTCCTCTTGCTACCATTGAGCAGGTGTGTGGGTTTGCCAAAAAAAGAGGAGCTACCGTGGTATTAAATCCTGCTCCCGCAACCACATTATCAGCAGGTATTATGCAAGCTGTAGATATAATTACACCAAATCAACAAGAAGCGGAAATGCTCTCAGGCATAGCGGTCATAGACGAGAAGACAGCAAAACTTGCGGCTATAAAAATTAGTAGTCTAGGGCCAAAGGCTGTACTGATCACTATGGGATCAAAAGGTGCATATTTATACGAAAACGGTGATGCTAAATTTATGGAGGCCTATAAGGTTGTAGCAGTAGATACGACGGCAGCTGGAGATGTCTTTAATGGCGCTTTGGTCGTTGGACTGTCTAGAGGAGAGTCCGTTTCTGAAGCGATGGATCTGGCCTGTAAGTCTGCAGCATTAGCCGTAACACGTATTGGCGCACAGGCATCTGCGCCGACACTTTCCGAGGTAGAGTTGTTCTTTAATTAACCATATATAAAATAAAAATTATGTTTATTGTAAAAGATTATGGAGTAGCGGTATTGCTTTGTATCATCACAATGTTATGCTGGGGATCTTGGGGTAATACGCAGAAGATGGCGTCCAAAAACTGGCGCTTTGAACTCTTTTATTGGGATTATGTGCTAGGAATGGTACTATTGTCGTTGCTTTCTGCTTTGACTTTAGGAAGTATGGGGAGCGAAGGGCGTTCGTTTGTTGAGGATTTAAAACAAGCTGATGGTACGAATATAATGTCAGCCTTAGTCGGTGGTGTGGTTTTTAACGCCGGTAATATTCTACTGTCGGCATCCATTGCGATAGCTGGAATGTCTGTCGCTTTTCCGGTTGGTGTAGGCATTGCATTGGTGTTAGGCGTAGTTATCAACTACATGGCTTCACAGAATGGAAATCCGCTGTTTCTTTTTTTCGGTGTAGGGTTGGTTGTATTAGCTATTATCTTAAATGCGTTGGCTTATCGTGCAAAGAAATCGGAAGGAGATATTAGCAGCGCAACTAAAGGATTGTGGCTAGCTATAGCAGCCGGTGTTCTTATGGCATTTTTCTATCGTTTTATAGCCGCTTCCATGGATCTAGAGAATTTTGTAAGTCCTGAAATTGGGAAAATGACGCCTTACACCGCCTTTTTCGTTTTTTCCATAGGTGTATTGTTAAGTAATTTTCTGTTTAACTCAATACTGATAAAAAGGCCGTTTGTTGGAACTCCGACAAGCTATAAGGCCTATTTCGCTGGCTCGTTGCGCAATCATATGACTGGAATATTAGGTGGTGCTATTTGGGGTGTAGGAAATGCATTAAATCTTATTGCAGCAGGAAAGGCTGGCGCTGCGATCTCTTATGGTCTTGGTCAAGGAGCCACTCTGGTGGCTGCTTTGTGGGGTGTATTTATATGGAAAGAGTTTAAAGATGCTCAACCAGGAGTCAATGGAAAGCTAATGCTGATGTTCCTGTTTTTTATTCTTGGAATAGCCAGTATCATATGGGCAGGAATGAATTAAAAGTAATCTACAAAATATAACTATTATGAGAACTCTATTTTTTACTATGCTATTGTTGTGTGTGCAGTTTCAGTCTGCGGTCAGCAATCCGCATCCATTTTATATGGGAGAGCCTATTTCTGTGATTTTTGATACAGATATGGGTAATGATATTGACGATGCGATGGCGTTGGATATGTTGTATAAGTATATGGACAAAAGAAAAGTGAATCTGCTGGCCATTATGAATAATAAACAGTCGGACTACTCAACGCGGTTTATTGATATGATGTCGACTTGGTATGGTTATCCTAAAATACCGATCGGTAGAATTCAAAACGGCGTGTTTATAAATGATTATGTGGATTATAGCAAGAATATGGTGGACTATAATGGAGATAAAAAGATATACCGTAGTTCGGTAAAGAATTATGATAAGCTATTGGAATCGCATGAGTTATACCGCAAGGTATTGGCTAAGCAGAAAGACAGTTCAGTAGTCATCATATCCGTTGGGTTTTCTACCAATTTAAAGCGTTTATTAGAATCTGGTCCAGACCGGTATTCTTCATTGTCGGGAAAAGAACTGGTGGCCAAAAAAGTTAAATATATTTCGATCATGGCGGGATCGTTTGGAGAACAGAAACGTGCAGAATTTAATGTGATAAATGATCGGCCGGCTGCACAATATGTAACAGCACATTGGCCAACAGGCATTGTATTGTCTCCTTTTGAAGTTGGAAAAAGCGTTGTGTATCCTAGTGCAACCATATCGACTGATTTTAACTGGACAGCCAACCATCCCTTAGTTGATGCCTATAAGCGTTATAGACCATTTCCATATGATAGACCCACTTGGGATCTGACTTCTGTGTATTATCCAGTTGAGCAAAGGGATAATTTGCTTGATGTTTCAAAACCCGGAGTGTTAACTGTAGATGACAAGGGCTTTACACATTTTGAAGAAAGGGGAAATGGTAAACACTATGTATTGTCAGTGTCTAGTGATAATGCAAAGCGTCTGAAAGATTATTTCGTTAATCTAATAAAGGAAAAGCCTAAGAAGTATAGTAAGTAGTAGAAGTATTACTCAAAATTAATTTAGAAATTAAGAAGTACGCCGAGATTGCAACACAGCTATCTATCCAGTCCGTCAACTGGCGCTTGACCATTAAAGAAAAAATAATACACATATGAAATTTATTAAGCCACTAATTTGGACTAGTGTCTTCGGATGCCTCATGCCCAAAATCTCGTCTGCAGTTCCTATAAATAATTCATATATGGAGCAGCAATTGAGGACTATTTCGGGTAAAATAACAGATCGGGAGAATAAGCCTGTTACTAATGTAACCATATCGGAAATCGGAGGAACAGCAGTCACTCAAACCGATATAAAAGGTGAATTCACATTAAAGCTGAGCAGCAACGCGAAGTACATTCGTGTGCACGGGCTTGGAATTGAAGAGCAACAGATCGTATTGACAGCTAGTGCATTTTATGAAATTAGAACAACTGGAAGCGTAAATTCCTTAGACGAAGTTGTGGTGGTTGGTTATGGAACGCAATTGAGAAAAAATATTGTTGGCGCTGTTTCGAATTTATCTGGTGAAGCACTAGAGAATAGACCTAACGCCTACTTGACGCGCTCTTTGCAAGGACAAGTACCAGGGGTAAATATTACAATGGTAGACGGGAAGCCGAGTAGGAGCGCTACGATTAATATCCGGGGCAATACCCAGTCAATCGGTGCTGGAGGATCAGCATTAACTTTGGTCGATGGGGTCGAGTCTGATCTTACAGCAATTAATCCTGAAGATGTTGAGAGTGTATCGGTGCTTAAAGACGCTTCTTCTACAGCTGTTTACGGTGCTAGGGGGGCTTTTGGCGTAGTATTGGTGACCACTAAAGGTGCTAAGCGGGATAGAATAAGTGTTAACTATAGTCCTAGTTTTAGTATTTTCTCTCAAACGGTAAAGCCAAAGTTCGAGACCAATCCAGAGGTATGGTACGACAATTATAAATTAGCCCATGTTTCTTATGCACATCGATTGCCGACGGGAATTAATAACTTTTTTCCGTGGTCTCAAGCATGGGAGGATGAATTTAAAAAACGTATAAATGATCCTGATAATGGTTATTTGGATTGGGACGTGAATAGTAATGGTGTGTACCAATACTATGGTTCTACAAATTGGTATGAAGAGTTTTACAAGGACTATACTTATGGACAGCAACATAACTTAAATGTCTCTGGAGGATCGAAAGTAGCTGACTTTGTAGTTTCATCACGCTATTTTGAGCAACAGGGAATCTATAAAATTGGCGATGAAAAGTTTGGACAGATGAACCTTCGTGCAAAAGGAGGAGTTAATATCACAAATCGGATCAGGCTTGAAAACAATACCGATTTTATTAGGAGAAATTATCATCAACCCAATGGCAATCCAAATGATTTAACTATACCTCGTTTGATAGAGCACCAGGGGTTTCCAGTGACCAAAATTCGCAATCCAGATGGATCATGGACTGCTGCTGCTGTATACACTGGATATGCACCCATGGCCGAGGGGAATAATTATAGAGATAATTTTAAGTTTGATTTAAAAAATAGTACTTTTTTATCCATTAACTTAATTGATAAAGTGCTTGATTTTAAGGCTGATTACTCTTACCTGTATAACCATTCGAAGCGTATAGATGTGGTGAATTCTATTGGTCATTCCAATATTTCGGGGGTCAATTTAATGTATCCACTTGTTAGCTCACTGGATCAACGAGAATATGAAACCGAGTATCAAGTCGCTAATGCTTCGATCAATTTTACGCCTAAGCTTTCCGAAAAGCATTACTTGAACTTTCTGGCAGGATGGAACGTAGAGGATAAAAAATACTATTCGACACAGCTGGCCAGAGATGGTTTTTTAAAAGCCGATAAACCGAACTTCTCTCTAATGGATGGTATTAATCTTACACTTCAAGATTTGGGGAGTTACTCTTGGGGTTTTAATGGAATCTTTTACAGAGCTAGTTATAATTATGAGGGTAAATATTTGTTAGAGGCGAGTGGTCGTTACGATGGAAGTTCAAAGTTTCCAGTCAATCAACAGTGGGGTTTTTTTCCTTCTGCATCTTTAGGATGGAGGATGTCTGAAGAAGCTTTTTTGAAAGAGGTCAATTGGATTGATAATTTAAAATGGAGGTTTTCCATAGGTTCCGCTGGCAATGGTAATGTAGCACCTTATCTCTACATGGCTATGATGAATATCAGCAAATCCACTGGAGTATTAACCAACGGTACCAAGGAAGCAAATACAGCTTCTCCAGCCCCTATTCCTGCATCATTGACTTGGGAAAAGGCTACCACAAAAGATCTAGGACTTGATGTTGATTTGTTTGGAGGTCGGTTGAATTTTGTTGGAGACCTATATGAAAAGAAAACCACCGATATGTTTGTTGTAGGAGCAGAAATACCTGCTGTAGCCGGTTATTCAGCACCTAAAGGTAACAATGCAGATATGGTGACAAAGGGGTTTGAGGTTTCGTTGGGCTATAAGGGACAGTTTAAATTAAAGGATGATGATTTTAGCTATAATCTAAGGTTTTCGTTGTGGGATAGTAAATCGAAAATTACGAAGTATACCAGCAAGACCAATACTTTACCCAGCTTGTATTCAACAGCATATTATGAAGGGATGACTTTAGGTGAAATCTGGGGATACACTGTAGATGGCCTTTTTGCAACGGATGAGGAAGCGCAAGACTGGGGAGTATCGGCTCAATCGAAGACTTTTTGGAGTGGGGATAATGTGAGCTGGAATGCAGGAGATCTAAGGTTTGCCGATTTGGATGGAAATGGCATAGTGGACAATGGTAATAATACGCTAAGTAATCATGGTGATTTAAGAATCATAGGTAACTCAGAGCCGCGTTATCATTTTGGCTTTAATGTGGGGGGGAGTTATAGGGGGATCGGTATATCTGCATTCTTTCAAGGGATTATGAAAAGAGATTGGTATCCAGCCGGAGAGTCAGGCTTTTTTTGGGGGCAATATAACCGTACATATGGATACAGCCTTCCTTGGCAAAATGCAGAGCGATGGACGGAAGAGAATCCTGATCCAAATGCCTATTGGCCTCGCTTGAGAGGTTCATTGGCAGCTTCAGGACGTGGTACATTGCGCGCTGCAAACGATAGATATCTTCAGGATGCCAGTTATACAAGATTGAAAAATCTAACTATAGATTATAATTTTTCTAACACATTAACTAAGAAAATGCGCGTACAATCATTGCGTGTATATTGTTCGGCAGAGAATTTATTTTTCTGGTCCCCTTTAAAGAAGCATGCTAAAAATTATGACCCAGAACAGATTACTGCCGGTGATGCAGATTATAATGCTAGAACAGGTACCGATGGAGAGGGATATGGATATCCGCAGACAAAGAGTATTTCCCTCGGTATAAATGTTTCATTTTAAAAACATGAATATGAAAACGAGAAATTATATTTCACTATTTATAGCACTTGTAGCTTTGAATTCTTGTAAAGGACTATTGGATCATGAGCCTATACGGTCCATCTCCGCTGACGAGTTTTTTGATTCAGAGAATGCTTTAAAAACATATGCAAATGGTTTTTTAGTTCGGAATCTACCGTCAGTAGAGTCTCTAACGAGGGGAGATCAGTTTAGCGATATTGTGGTGACAACGCAGACCGAGGCATTTTTACGACCTGGGTTTAATGCCTTGACCACAAACAACTGGACGACGGGAAATTGGTCGCAACTGTATAACATCAACTACTATTTAAACAATATTCATAAAGCTAAAGACAAAGTGTCTGAGCCTATCATAAAGCACTATGAAGGAGTAGGGAGGTTTTGGAGAGCGTGGTTCTATTGGGATAAAGTTAAGTTATTTGGTGATGTCCCTTGGTATGATAAGACGATTTCATCTGACGATGACACTGAACTTTACAAGAGTAGAGATAAGCGGGATTTTGTCATGGATAAAGTGCTAGAAGACTTAGACTTTGCAATCAATAATTGTACTGCAGAGAGCAAATATGTAAATAAAAATGTTATTAATAGATATGTTGCGCTCGCACTAAAATCTAGAATTTGTTTGTTCGAAGGTACTTTTAGAAAATACCACGGCATGGCAGACTACACTAGTTGGTTGAAAGCAAGTCTTGAGGCCAGCGAACAATTGATGAGTAATAGTCCGTATAGCTTGGTCAATGTAGTAGGAGAGGAAGAAAGGAACTATGGGAAGTTGTTTAAAAGCTTGTCGCCGCAGTATCAGGAGGTGATTCTATCAAATGAGATGAATCTTGAAGAATCCCGTGTACATGATGCCTCATGGTTTTTTGCTTCAGGTACCGCAGGACAGCGTAACTCTGTAACTAAAGATTTCGTAAATATGTATCTTAATTTGGACGGATCTCGCTACACTGACCAACCTAATTACAATAAAAAGGTGTTTTATGAAGAATTCAAAAATAGAGACTACCGACTAAAGCAATCTGTTATTACGCCTGACTACAGAAAGATAGTGGCGGGAAAAGAGACCAACGAGTTTGCTAAAGTATTTCCAGGGCTGGGTGCACAGTTGACGTACTACCGTATTGTAAAATGGAATATGGATGACGATGCTTATGAGAGCAATACCAGCAGTCTCAATTCTCTAAGTGTATTTCGTTTTGGAGAAGTATTGTTGAATTACGCTGAGGCTAAAGCCGAGCTCGGAGAAATGACAGGTGCTGAATGGAATAAGAGTATCAGGCTGCTCCGCGAAAGGTCGGGTGTCAATGGAAAAGAACCAGTTGACGCAGATCCGTTTTTGAAGAAATATTATGAGGGCGTGTCTGATAAGTGGGTTTTGGAAGTGCGTAGAGAGCGAGCTATAGAAATGTTGCTAGAGGATGTAAGGAGGGACGATCTAATACGATGGAAGATGGGGCATAAGCTTGTTGTGGATATGGCCGGTATTTATATTCCGGAATTAGGTAAGCCTTTTGATATGAATGGCGATGGGATAAATGATATTTGTTTCTATTCAACAACTTCACCCCGACCCGCCGCAACCGAAAGTACCGTTACATATGTGCAGATCACTGCTCGTGTAGGAGATGCTGCTACAACTTTCGGTATAAATGAGGACAATTGCTTGGTATACAGGTTGGAAAGGATATGGAATGACAAAATGTACCTTTACCCGATTCCTCAGGCAGCGCTGAATGTGAATCCAGAATTGGGACAAAATCCAGGATGGGAAAATTAACTGTAAATGATGTTGATGCGAAATACGCATGTTTAGTAAGTATAGGAATGTATCAGTATCAAGTTAATCATAGATAAAAAGTTGTACACGTATGAAAAATATAAAGAATAAAATAGGTTCCATTCTTTGCTGGATTGCTCTATTCGGATCAGTATCTTGCTCCAAGGATAGCTTGAGAGACGTATTTAAGCGACAGACAGATCAGATGTCTTTTGATTACATTAGTGAGTCTAAGGTAATGAATATAGCTTCCAGTGAAAAGTGGACAGTGGTTTCTTCCAATGAATGGATTAAAGTAACGCCCACTGCAGGGGAAGGCGGACAGCAAGAAAAAACAATAGAATTAACCGTTTTGCATAATCGAGGAGATCAGCGAAGTGGAGTGGTTACAATTTCTAATAGTAAAAAGAGTTATGATGTGAGTATCGTTCAGTCTCAAGGAAACTTAACTTTGGATAAGGCTTTTGTAGCATCCAGTTTTACGGTTAATCAAGATATAACTGGGGCAAAAGTGACTATCCCCTATTTGAAAGGCTCTGACGACGACTTTGTCAACGTTACGGCTACCCTCCAGGGACCTGGGGCAAGTGGAATAAGTATTGAGAATTTAGAGGATTATAAATTACAAGTTGGTGATGGATTTATACCGCTTGAGTTGTCTGGTGTAACAAAGGCTACAGGCGAAATACAGATTGATTTAGATGTAAGTATCCCCAGTAGAAATCTGACACAGAAATTCATTGTCAAGTCTAGGGTGAAGGTGGAGGGTGGTGTAGATCCACTAGAGAGTCCTACCGTGGAAGTTATAAAATTGCTTCCCAGACTAGCAGTTTTAGATTGGGGAAAGTATGTAAAAGGTTCTGGTATATCACGAAAGTTTGAACTTGAACTTGCTGCAACACAATATGGGGCGCCGATACGTCGATACGCTAGTCAGAGCGATTGGTTAAGTTCAACTAGTATAGGGACAGGAAGTTACTTTTTTGATCATAACAGGTTTGTATTTGGAGATTTGAAGCCGCAGACCACCTATTGGTTTAGGCTGGTACATAAGACAATCAATAGTACAAATGTTGATTCAGATATAACCTATTACATGTTTACTACGCCAGCAGAGGAAGTAAGGGGAGCCAATGTAATACTTTACAAAGATTTCGATGATTTTTGGTTCGGAGGAGGTGTTATCTATCAGGCATTTGGTGTTCAACCTACAGAGGCGCAGATAAGAGCGGCTTTGGATCCACGCACTGATATAGCAAAATCCACCGATTTTCGAACCATGTCTTGGAATAATAATCTAGGAAGTACATTCAGTGGGAATTTAGGTCCAAATAATGCACCGCTTTTGTATGAAGCTTATTGGGACGGGGCCAATTACGGGAGTAATTTTTCGAGTAGCAATTATGGAGGATGGTATGGAGAAAATGCTTTTCCTGCGACAGGAGCTATGCGTATGGGGGCAGCTACGAGTCCGGGATATCTGACGACACCTAAATTGACTGCATTGAAAGCTAGTTCTGATATTATGGTCACTATAAATTCTGCTCCTTATTTTGAGCCTTATCATAGTTGGGGAGAGGATGGATTACGCCATTACATCATTATAGAAGGAGATGGTGTGATTGTTGATGGTGGAGCAACAATGAGAGTGAAAGAAAGTGATCAAAAGGTCGTAGTAGAATGTACATCAAATGTCAATCCGATCAATAACGGACCGTTGTATACAACCACAAAAACAACAACACACAAGATTAAGGTGACCGGAGCGACTACAAATACTAGGATCCGAATCAGTTCTTTGCCATATAATGCTAGTGCCGCTAGAGTAAGATTTTGGTTGGATGATATTAAAGTTGAAAAATTATAAGTTATGAATAGAAAAGTATATTTAGGGTTGGTATTAGTGCCCTTATTAGTTTTTTGTAGCAAAGAGAAGGAGCCGGTAAGAGATGTCGGCGGGGGGCAGGCTTCAGATTTGAAATCTACAACCGGCATATCGGAGTTTAAGGCAGATATAAATTTATACAGTATCAATACTTACTTGCTGTCGAACAATGCTATGCAAGGATTCAATTTTGACTCAGATGGGTCAATTTGGTATACACAGTCTGCCGATGGGGGGCTTAAGCATCAAATAAACCTAGTTAAAAGTCCGGTTAATAAGGGACCAGACGTGTTGACATCCAATATGGATGTTATGAAGCTGCACTATTTTGGGCATGGTACGAACACAGCAATTGAAGAGGTCGGTGAGGATCGATATTTATGGGTTGGAGCATATGCGTCGGCAAGAGCGGATGGCACCTATTGGGGCGATCGAGTAATAGGTAGGGTTAAATATGTTAAAAATAGAACCGTCAAAACCAACGAGTGTGATGAGTATTATTATATGGGTACGAGTTACGACGAACTTCATCCTTCTATAGATGCAGAAAATGATTTGCTAACTATCAACTATAACGATCCTACAAATTCCAGTTTTAGGTGTTTTGTGATTTATAAATTAAGTGAAGCCAAAAAGGCTGCAATGATTAACGCGAATATTTCATGTACGAATGGATTTGAAGTCAATAATCCTAATTCATTAGTCAATAAGACATATACGGTCTATTGTCGGGATCTAACTACGTTAACCCCTGTAGCAAATGTTAAGTTTAGAAAAACAGGATACGGTGCAGCTGGAGCTAAATATTACGATTGGCAGGGATATGATGTACACAAGGATAAGCTTTATTATTTCGAGGGACAATCAAATTACAATCTGAATGGTTCTACAAACTGGTCTGGCGAATCGCAGTCTTTTGTTACGGTTTTTGATTTTAAAGGAAAGGTTGTTGAAGAGCGGACACGTGTTGATTTTGTAGCTAACCGTGACGTACTATCGCAAATAGGCGTCACTCAACTAGGAGCAATGGAAGCTGAAGGAATAAAAGTTTACAAGGGAAATCTTTACCTAGGATACACATCAAGGGGTATAACGCAGGAAGACACAAAGCACTATCAGAATATTTTTAAATTTAACACGTCTAATAAGTAAATCAAAAGGGGCAAAATCTCTAATAAACAATTTTGCCCCTTTTGTTAATGCAATGTTCGACTTTTTACAGTCAAACGAAGTTTTAACTACTGATGTATTAATACAACAAGAAATGCTACATTTTAGCATTTTTTTCTTTTTCTATATTTCTCGTAATAACGTGTCCCGGTCTTGTCCATTTTGGTTTTTCGCCCAATGTCTGGTAGCAAGAGTTTTCAGCTTCCGTTGTTTGTGGCTGTGGCAGTTTCTCAAAGGGTTTCTGTGGGACCAATCCCAGTTCCTGAAATATTTTCATGTCCTCATTCACGGCGGGATTAGGTGTGGTCAGTAACTTGTCTCCGGCAAAAATAGAATTAGCACCTGCAAAAAAACACAACGCTTGTCCTTCTCTGCTCATTTGCGTGCGGCCCGCCGAAAGTCTCACCTGAGTCTTAGGTAATAAAATACGTGCCGTGGCAACCATTCGTACCATTTCCCAGATCGATACAGGTTCCATTTCTTCCATTGGCGTACCTTCTACAGCAACCAGCGCATTGATAGGCACCGACTCAGGCTGAGGACAAAGGGAAGCCAAAGTGATTAACATGTCAGCACGGTTTTCAATGCTTTCCCCCATACCGATAATGCCTCCGCTACACACGGTTATATTCGTTTTTCTTACATTATCGATGGTCTGCAAGCGGTCATTATAGCTTCTTGTGGAAATGATTTCTTCATAGTATTCTTCTGAAGAGTCGATGTTATGGTTATAGGCATAGAGCCCAGCTTCTGAGAGGCGTCTTGCCTGGTTTTCGGTAATCATCCCCAACGTACAGCAGACCTCCATATCGAGCTTATTCAATGTTCTGACCATTTCCAGCACCTGGTCGAATTCCGGGCCATCTTTTACATTCCTCCATGCAGCACCCATACAGATCCTTGAACTTCCTCCTGCCTTTGCCCGGAGGGCTTTTGCTTTGACCTGTTCTACACTCATCAATCCTTCAGCCTTTACCTGTGTATGGTAGCGGGCAGCTTGAGGGCAATAAGCACAGTCTTCGGGACAGCCTCCCGTTTTGATGGATACTAAGGTTGAAATCTGTACCTTATTGGGATCATGAAATTCTCTGTGGACTGTCGCCGCCTCGTAGAGCAATTCCATCAGCGGTTTGTTGTACAGTTCAACGACCTCTTTTTGTGTTAATTTTTTCATCTCATCCGTGTTTTTAATGACTATTTGTTCTGTGATCCTTTTCAAATGCTCCGAGGGAAATGTTTTTAATTATCTAACAATGGATGCAAAGGTTATAGATTATATCTTGTCTGTGGTAGTCCGATTTAAATAAAATGAATAGTCCGGTAAATATTAACAATAAATAAAAAAGAGCTATTACCTCGGATTGCAGGTACATGGACTTGTTGGGGTTGCGTTCAGCTTTATTTCTTTTGATCGTCTTGAATTGTTGCCTGCTGTGAATAGAAAAGAATTATTTCTTTGTTTTTTAAAATATACATCGTAATATTGCGATGTATTAGATGGTGTAAAAATGGGAACTACTAAAACAAGTCACTTCACTGAGGATCAGAACCGAATTGCCAAGATTGCGAAAGCATTGGGACATCCAGCCCGTGTCGCCATAATAGAATACCTATTAAAGGTTAATACCTGTATCTGCAGTGACATCGTGGACGAGCTGCCGTTAGCTCAATCGACTATTTCGCAACATCTCAAAGAGTTAAAGAGTGCAGGACTTATTAAAGGTGAAATAGAAGGCGCATCTATATGTTATTGCATTGATGAGAAAACATTCCAAATACTCAAAAGCTATTTTTCAAATGTCGTGCTAACAGTTAATAATCAAAAATGCTGTTAGACCAATAAATTACATATTTTTTTACGTTCAATTCCATCGTTATATTACGATTGATTAAAAGTTGTAAGTACCATGAAACTATCAGAAATCAAACAAATCCTGCCAACATTAGACAATGTTGAATTCCAGTTAGAAGATGGAACATTTGTGCCAGCACACTTCCACATTACCGAAGTAGGGCAGGTCAATAAGCACTTCATCGATTGTGGGGGTGTAACGCGGACGGAAAATACTGTCAATTTCCAACTATGGAATGCTGATGACTATGAGCACAGGCTAAAGCCAGGCAAATTATTGCATATCATCGAACTTTCCGAAAAGAAACTTAATATCGGAGATTTCGAGATAGAGGTTGAATACCAGAGCAGCACCATAGGTAAGTATGGTTTAGACTTCAATGGCAAAACATTTGTTCTGACCAGCAAGACCACTGCCTGTTTAGCAGAAGATGCCTGCGGCATTCCTAGTCGGTTGAATGTCGTCGAGTCTCCTTCCAATAGTTGTACACTAGGTTCCGGCTGCTGCTAATCCAATATTACGATGTATTCAAAGTTAGCCGATACAGTTTCATTCATTCAGGCATCGGGTATCAATCAAGGGCGTAAACCCATCTTACAGCCCTTGGTTGAATACATACAGCAAAAAGTAGATGCCAACGTCGATATCAACATCAACTTTATCTGCACACACAATTCCAGACGCAGCCACCTATCCCAAGTTTGGGCACAGATTGCAGCAGCACATTACAAGATACAGCGCGTCAGATGCTATTCCGGTGGTACCGAAGAAACAGCAATGTTTCCTAAAATAGCAGAAACATTCCAGGATGCGGGAATTCAGGTCGATATCATTTCTACCGGAGCAAACCCAATCTATGCGTTAAAATATGATAAGAATGCACATCCGATAATAGGATTCTCTAAGAAATACGATGCCCCATTCAATCCAGAGTCCGGGTTTGCGGCTGTAATGACCTGTTCACAGGCCGATGGTGCGTGTCCTTTCATCACTGGAGCCGAAAAGCGGATACCTATTACGTACGAGGATCCTAAAATCTCCGATGGAACTGATCAACAGGATGAAGTATATGAAAGTAGGAGCCAAGAGATTGCTGCGGAAATGTTTTACGTATTCTCACAGATCAAATAAAATAGCTATGCAAGTAAAAATGAAGTTTCTAGATAGATATCTCACCCTTTGGATTTTCATAGCCATGGGTATAGGGATATTGATCGGTAATGTTTTTCCAGGTATTTCGGAAGTAATGGACAGAATGTCTATTGGATCCACAAACCTCCCTCTTGCCATTGGCCTGATAATAATGATGTATCCACCATTGGCCAAGGTCGATTACAACCTATTACCTCTGGCCTTTAAGGATCAAAAAGTACTCAGTCTATCGCTCATCCTCAATTGGCTTGTCGGTCCTGTACTCATGTTCATACTTGCTATAGTCTTTTTAAGAAATGAGCCAGATTATATGGTCGGCCTCATACTTATAGGGCTAGCTAGATGTATTGCCATGGTTATCGTATGGAATGACCTAGCTAAGGGGAATAGAGAATACGCAGCACTTTTGATAGCGCTCAACAGTGTTTTCCAAGTATTATTTTATAGTCTGTTTGTTTGGTTTTTCATCAATGTGCTGCCTGCTTATTTAGGCTTTGCAGAATACTCCATTTCGATAGAAATGAGCGAAGTCATTAAAAGCGTATTGATATACTTAGGTATACCGTTTTTAGCAGGCTTCTTGAGCCATAAATACCTATCTAGGTTAAAAGGCGAAAATTGGTACAATAGAAAGTTTATCCCCTTTATATCACCATTCACCTTATATGCCTTACTGTTTACCATTGTGTTGATGTTTAGCCTGAAGGGCGAGCAGATCGTACAGCTCCCTATGCAGGTTGTCAAAGTCGCCATACCCTTAATTATCTACTTCGTACTCATGTTCTTTGTCAGCTTTTTTATTAACAAATCTATGGGGGTAGACTATGATAAAAACGCAGCCATATCATTTACTGCCACCGGCAACAATTTTGAGTTGGCCATTGCGGTAGCTATAGCCGTTTTTGGGATACATTCACCGCAGGCATTCGTTGGTGTCATAGGCCCATTGATAGAAGTACCTGTACTGATCCTGTTAGTAAGGGCGAGTTTATGGCTCCATAAGAAATACTACCGTTAAAATTGGTAGTACATTATCACTCCTTTTACCCAGTTATCTGAAAACATGGATTGGACACTTTTTAAGTATTTTACGTTACTTTAGCTAATCAAAACTAATAGTTCCACATAAACTCGTTTTAAGAGAGAGAGTTGACTTGGAGATATCCGAAGAATATTTAGATTACCTCATTATAGTAAGCTATTTGACGAATACGTCGATAATAGTATTAAAGCACACGGGCATAAAGGCATAGTCAATTTAACTATCATCGGACATTTATCAGCAACAGCTTTTTTTATTCCTCCTAGCCATAAGCTACCCCCTGCTCTCTGAGTACATTTTTCTCCCGTTCTATTTCAACTTCGAGTTCTTCCTCCGTTGGGAGGTAAGGTAAATATTTGCTTGCAAATAGTTGCTTATTCTCGTTCAATACAGAATATTTAGCAATAGTACGATCTGTTTCCGTACAGAGCAGTAGTCCTATGGTGGGGTTGTCATCTTCTTTTCTTTCCAGATCGTCAAACATACGGACATACATATCCAATTGCCCGATATCCTGATGTGTGATTTTCTCTGTTTTTAACTCAACGATCACAAAACACTTCAATATATAATTGTAGAATACCAGGTCGATAAAAAAGTCTGATGTCTCGGTACGGATGTGTTTTTGACGTGCTATAAAAGCAAACCGCTTACCTAGTTCTAATAGAAACTGCTGGAGATTGTCTATTAGTGATTGTTCAAGTTGTCTCTCCGTATAGGCACGATTACTAGGAATGTTCAGGAACTCCAGTACTGTGGGATTACGTATAAAGTCACGGTTATCCGGCTTTATGTCCTTTGTATTTTCAGCCATTTCATCAACGACAGGCTGTTTATTTGTTGAAGACACCAAACGTTGGTAGTAGAGCGTATTTATATTACGTTCCAATTGCCGTACACCCCAGTTTTGTTCAGCAGCTTCTTTCAGATAATACTTTCGTGCATTAGTATCAGTGACCCTTGTAATAGTCCGAATATGAGACCATTCCAATTTGGCACACGCGTGTGCCAAATCTTCCCAAATAGGAAAAGTCAGATAACATTTACGGATATCTCTCAATGTCCGGGTACTGAATCCACTTCCTAGGGCATTTGATAGATTCTGCAGTATTTCTGTACCATAAGTAGCTCGATCCTGTCCCCGCTGTTCTTTTTCTACGATACGTTTCCCTATCTCCCAATAGCATTCTATCATTGTGTAGGAAGTCGTGGCATAGACTTTTTCTCTTGCCTTATCCAGTAGGAGCTTTATTTCTTGAGCAAATTCTTTCATAGCTTTCATCAATTAAAAATTGACCTTGTTTTTTATTTCACTACCTCGAATTCTTTTTCTTGCAGATAAGCATCAAATATAATAAAGAATTCTGTTAGAGATATTTTCTTATTTCTATGATGGGTGTTTTTCTTTGCTTCGAGTTAGAATACAGGGTAAAATTGTTCTATTTGTCATTACCACGGATCATTTTGGGGATTATTTTTATGTACAGCAATTCGAATAGGATTTCTACTACTGTCTGTGTGACTATAACGACAGCCACCAATTGATTGTCCGGTGCAGGTAGAGCAAGTGCCAATGGAAGGACTACCAATGAATTTCTAGTGCTCGAAGAAAAGGCCACGGCTCTAGATTGAGTGGTCGACAATTTAAATATCTTCGAAGAAAGGAGACCGGCCAAGGGAGAGACTATCGCGAATAGGATATAAATAGGTAATACATCATAGATAGGCTGCGGGTTGGTGCTCAGTGTTCTGATCTGTGATGCTATGACTACGAAAAAGGTTATCGCCATAAAAGGAACTGGGAGCCAGCTGGACAGGTCCATCATCTTACCACCTATACGCGTAGCTTTTGAAGCCCACTGCGTGATCAGCGCTGAAGCGAAAGGTATTACGTCGGGGCCTGTCCCAGCAGCGGGTGGCTGATGATCTCATCATCACCCGGTCGAGGTACGCCAAGTACGAAGAGGGGGCTTCAGAGCCACCGATAGAGTTGCTGCGTATATCGCGACACTTTCACGTGTCAATCGGCCTACTAGTGAGCGCCGATCTTCAATGGTTTCGGATAGAGGAGCTGTTGAAGCTACGGGATTATCGGATAGTGCTGCCTGTTAAGGACGGGGTAATAGGTGATTGGATTAAAGTGTTATCTGACAGGTTGTTAGTTTAGCTTGTGCATGTATAGTTATGTTATTTAATCCAGCCTGTTTTTTTTCTCCATTCATTATAAGTAGGGTTGTCGTTATCTATCGATTCAATGTCGTGGATAGGTGGTATATTTTTAATTTGAGCTTCACTTAGTGGTGGTAAACCTATTTCTATGCGATATTTATTTAAATTGGCAATATTTTCAACAGGGTAAGGTGTATCTATACTGATCAGTTGGGTTCCGTATTTTTGAGGCTTACTTTGATACATTAAGATCCGGTCATGTAGATAAGCAATGTTTTCATTAGAAATATCTTCCTTATTTTTTAACATTACGGTATAACAATGGATCATAAAATCAGGATCTCCGATAGAATGTTGTATAATAAGCCATGCCGCTCCACTTGCTTCATGCCCGACTTTACTTATTGTAGGATAACCTATTTTTTTAATAATCGTCTTTAATGCTTGACTATTACTTTTGTGAACTGCTTCCATTTCTGGATTATATCCCTCAGAGAGTTTACCTTGACTAAGCAGCTGTTCTCTTACGGCTAAATCATTTTCAGCTAATTGAATTAATTGTGTAGCTATCTCCTTGTATAACATAGAATGGAAAATTGAAATGTTGTATAAAGGTATTTAATACGCAATAACTATCCCAAATGTATTTAGTTAAATATAGCCGTTGTGTCAGCAAAGGTTATCTTGTATGTTATTTACTAGTTGCTTTTGGGGAGTATCTCATGTCAAGGGCTTCATTGTGAATATACTGCTCCATGCTTAATTATAAGGACTGTATAGACAATAGCTATAGGGGCGCGCTATCTTGGGGGGCAAAACATTCGAAATGTGTTATCACGATAATATTCTTCCATTTTAATCAACAACTTTAGTTTTGATTGATTCAAGGACCTCTATAGGATCACCCCAATATTTGTAAGCATAATAATGAAAATTTTGGATCGCGGGGTTTGTTCTGTTGGACGTTAATTTAACGTATGCGTTTTCTAGTCTATTAAACGAAGTCGAGGTAGGGTCTACTACCCTCCAACCCAATTCAGGTATATATACCTCTGCCCAGTTATGTTTAGACATAGCGACGTTATAACCGATCATGTAACCTTCTATAACCTTTGCCGGGATATCGCTTGCTCTACACAGTGCCACAAATAAATCAGCAAATTCTGTACAGTCGCCATGCCCTGCTTCTAAGGCTTGTAATGCACCAACATCCTTAGGATTATATCCGCTATATTTCAATGATTTCCGTACGAAATTATATATGCTCTGTACCGTTTTGAGCTCAGAATTCTTTTTTAACAAAGCCGCCTGTTGAATTATAGCATCTTGATCCGATTCTAAATATTTTTCTGCTACCAAATACACACTTTGATTTTTGCTGATTGCCTGTGGTTTTTTATTCGAAGAATCATTAGATATTACTTTCAGATTCGCATAAATCTCAAGTACAAAATTCCCTTCAATAGAGTCAATAACAAACTCGACCATACGATCACCATTCTGCTTGTATACTCTGTTGGGAGGTATGTTATATATCAAAGTGTCCACGTGCTGAATGTTGTCTATATGCTGTGGGATAAGACAGCTCATGTTTATTTTCTTAGTACCTGGCTTTACATTGAAAGTATACTCCGCTAAGTACTGAACGTTTTTAGTCTTTTGCGCAACAACATAAAGTGAAAATGTACAGCTAATCAAAAGTGTTAGAATAAGGTTTTTCATATATTGTTTTTTTTTCGCTAATCATAACGTATAATTATAAAATTTCGAAGTGCTTTCCTTGAAGCCTATTTCTTCATATAACAATTGCGCTGGATTATCATTAGCTGTACTTAAAGAGACTCGAGCACAGTTTTCTTTCTTAGCTAGTTCGAGAACTTTGTTTATTAGCATTGTAGCAACTCCTTGCTTCCTTTCTGAATTCAATACATAAAGATCATTTAATATGTAGGTTTTCTTTAACGATGCTGATGAGAAAGAAGGAAAGAGTTGGGTAAACCCAATTATTGTTTTATTTCTTTTCGCAAAAATAATTACGGATTCGTTGTTTTCAATCCTTTCTTTCAAAAAACTGATCGCTTTTTGGGTATCACGTTCCATCCCGTAAAACTCTCTGTAAAGTGTGAAAATGGGTTCTAGTTCTGCTACGTTATCTACTGTCGCGAAATGCAATATGGCTTCTTTCATAATTTTCCTGTTATTATAATAAGTCAGGAGTTCAGTGCTTTATTTTCCTCCGACCTTAAATCCTATTTCACCTTTTGAGTTTGGCTTGGTCACCGTTCTTTCTTCTTTCTCCTGTAGTCTGTCAATATACTCAAATAGCAATTCGATATTCTGGTCGTGGCCTTTTTGTTTTTTTGAAAGCTTTTCTATGGCGAGTCGCATTTCTGTTAGTTCATGCTGTATCCTTGAGTTATCGGTAAGGAATTGACGCAGTTTAGTGAATACTCGCATGATCTGTATATTAACTTGTATAGCTTGTGCGCTTTTTAGTACACTTGACAGCATGGCTACACCTTGTTCAGTAAATACGTTGGCTAAGTACTTGCTATGACCTCCTCTTTTGTTTAAGGTCACAGTTTGTGACCTTAAAGAACTATATTCTTCCTGTGTTAGTTCAAACATAAAGTCCGGAGGGAATCTAGCTATGTTTCTCTTTACAGCTTGGTTTAATGCTTTAGTTTCTACTCCATAAAGCTCTGCCAAATCCCGATCCAACATCACTTTTTGATCTCTGAAAAGATAAATTCTGCTCATCAGAACATCTTCCGGATGCAAGTTTTTTATTTCTGAATGGTTGCTTTTACTCATAATTCCCCGAGGTTATAATTGGTTTTAGTAAGTGAATCCTACTTCATTGTTTCAGCTTCTTTTTCTTGCAGATAGGCTTAATTTTAATATTCAATTGCCAATTCAGGCATAAAGTCTTTAGGACTACAACTCAATAAAACTGCTACTTTATTTAGCTGGTCATAGGTATACATACTGGGTGATTTTTCTGTCTCAATTTGGCCGATATAACCAGGAGTTACCCCTAAATGTTTAGCAATCTTAGCCTGGCTAACTTTATTCTTTTTCAATTCCCTTATATTTCTGACTAGTTTAACTATTTCCCACTCAAATTTTGTTTTAGGATTATTATTTTTTTCTGTCATTTTGATTAAAAATTTGCTTAGTTATAACTAAGTGTGTATATTTGCTTAGTGATTGCTTAGTGATTGCTAAGTTTTGTTAGCGCAATGTTTAATTTATACGTCTTAAAATTAGACGTAGAGTTAACTTTAAATATCTAGGTGTTTTATAACACTTTAAATATTGACGAGTCTCCAACTTTCCACTTGGTACCTGGGAAGGAGGCGGTAAGGTTAGCTCATTTCCTGCGATTATTATATCTTTGTATAATAATGTGGGGGTGAGCCTTGCTGAGTAGCCGCTTCCAGGTACCAAATTCTGACGCAAAACATTTGTCTAGCGTAAAAGAGTGGCGAAACGCAAGGTCTCATCCTTTACGTTATGTAAGTAGGGTCTCGTTCACATAAACTTTAAAAATTATGAGAACGAAAACAAGAACCAACAAAAAACATTCGACACCGATATCACATCGGTCATCATGGTATTCCCAATTTTTACACATAAAGAACGTTCCGCCCTCGCCGGAGTAACGTAAAGCAATAGTTAACAGAAAAGGGATAGGAGAGGTGGTAAAATATGTCGTCATGCCGAGCGTAGTCGAGGTATCTAAAAGCTATATATTTAAACCTATATAGTTAATAGACCTCTCCACAAGGTCGAGGTGACGTTTACTGTCACTAGGTCTCCGATGTGTTTGTTAAAAAAACTTACCTTTCGCAATGACGGTTTTAAAAAAACGTCAAAGCCCTTTTCTGTAATCCGACCTCTTACATATGGAAACACTATTGTTTGCACAGGTTAGAAATCGGTTACTATCTATTTAAATTCGTACCTTAAAGATAGTATAGATTTTAAGTACAAGCAAATGTTGTGTGTTTTAATTTTATTGCTTTGCGATAATTTGGAGGTCGGTACTTTTATTTATTTCTAGAATGGATGGTATAAAACCGATTATAAACCAATACTAACCGCAAGATCCATTCAGAAATCACACTGGATTTTTGAATCTGCAATGGTGTCTTACCATTGCATAGTATCCTAAAAAATGAAGAATTTTAATAGGGCTGGGAGAGAACTGCCCTTTGGACAGAGGTGTGTCCGACCACTGGCGGATGAACGAGTTAACATATTATCCCGAAGTAAATTCGGGACCGAGGCAAGTTATCAAGACAGTTCTGATTGCCCAAAAGAAAGAAATAATATATATAGACTGCTTCTCCCGCTTGGGCGGTATCGCAGTGACGTGGTGTTTATGATATTCTGTGTGTTGTTTAGTGGCTTTTTGGGTTCTCCTGCCTATGGGCAGGAGGCCGAAGGCCTAAACAAAGTAGAACCGATTATTATAGGAAATAAAGTGCCTGATGAATTCTGGACGAAGGAGCATCTTTTTTATGTGAATGGAGATACTATTCGTAAGACACTAGAAGAGCATAAAGGTAAAATATTAGTGCTCGATTTTTATATGACTGGATGTGGAGTTTGTTTAATTCACCAAAAAGAAATCGAATTTTTTAAAGCAAAATATCCTACTGATTTAGCTGTTGTAATGGTGAATAGTAAAAAGGCGAAAGAGGATTACAATAAGATAAATAATCTTTTTAATGCAGGGTATTTTATAAGATTTGGTATAAATTCTTTCAAAACAATTATTGAAGATAGTTATCTAGAACAACTTTTTCCTTACGGTGGGTTTCCAGGTTATTTTTGGATAAACCAACAAGGTTATTTGCAAACCTATACTTATAGAAATCTTTTAGACAGAAACTATTCGGCACCATTTCTATAAAATAAATTATGAAAAATATTTTAACACTCACCTTAATAGTGTTTGCAACGTCATTGCAGGCGCAGATAAAATTGATAGGTCAGGTTGTAGACAGTACGGGGCATTCTGTGCACAATGCTTCTATTGAAGTACTTGGTACAACGATTAAAGCGGTTTCAGATATAAATGGAGGATTTTCTTTATCGCTAAGTAAAAACCAAGGTAGATTATTAATCAAGCATCTACAATATGACAATAAGGAATTAAGCTTTGACAATACTGATCGCCCGATCTTAGTAGTATTGAAGCAGCATATGCGGAAGATTGACGAAGTGCAGGTGTCGACTGGGTATCAAACGTTATCGAAAGAAAGAAGTACGGGTAGTTTCGAATTTGTCGATCAGAAGACATTAGAAGCAAGATCTACATACGGTATTATTGAAAAATTGGAAGGCCTCGTTCCTGGATTGCAATTTGATAATCGCACAGGTAAATCTATTCTTAATATAAGGGGGATTGCTACGCTTAACAGTTTGCAGATACAGCCCTTAATTGTATTGGATAATTTTCCTTATCAAGGAGATCTATCAAATATTAACCCGAATGATATTGAATCCGTGACCATACTCAAAGACGCTGCTGCATCAAGTATTTGGGGAGCTCGGGCTGGTAACGGCGTAATCGTGTTGACGAGTAAAAAAGCTCAAGAGTCAGAAAAATGGGCCTTGTCCTATTCGGGAAATATAAATACTGCTGCACGTCCTAATCTGTATGGGCGTAACCGTATTTCAACGAATGATTTTATTGATGTTGAATTGTTCCTTTTCAATAATAAATTCTATGACGCGACTTATAACAATACAAGACGTAATCGCTATGTGTTTTCTCCGGTAGTGGATATGCTGTATAAGAATAAAAACAACACATTGAGTGATGAGAACCTTGAGCGTGCTATAGCAGAATTGAGGGGAGTCAATTACTTGGACGAATTGAGTAAAGAAATCTACCGACCAAGTTTACGTCAACAGCACCATATCTCCTTGACATCTGGAACTCCAAAGTTGTCAAATTTGATAGCAATTGGGTATGATTATAATAAGGGACAGCGAATCGGCTCGAATGATAGTCGATTTACGGCTAAAATATCTAATAGGTATAAGATTAATGAAAAAATAGAGACAACAGTTGGATTTAATTATTCGAATCAATCAGATGACGCTTATCTAGAGGTTATTAATGAGACTTACCAAACGGGTGGAGGTAAGGGGTTTATCTATCCTTATGCACGATTGCGTGACGAGTATGGGAATGCTTTGGCGGTACCGAGAGGATACAATCTAGAGTATATTGAAAGTTTAGCATCTACACCATTGTTAGATTGGCGATATGTCCCTTTAGATGATCTTGGCTTATCCTACTCTAATGGTCGTCAGAATTATGTTCAGGGGCAGGTAGGTATTGAACTTAAGCCACTCAAGGGTTTCAACATGTCAGGTACATATAATTTTGAAAGGCAGTTGCTGAATAGTACGGCTATTAATGGAGAGGAATCCTATTATGTCCGTGATATGGTTAATAAGTTCAGTCAGGTCAATGGGAATCAGATAATATATATATTACCCCAAGGGGCCATTCGTTATTCTGAATCTGCTGAAATGCAGTCACATAATTTAAGAGGGCAGGCAAATTATTCTAATATGTGGAAGGAACATCAGATCACTCTATTGGTTGGGAGCGAGCTCTCGCATCGGGAGACATTTGCCAACGGATTTAGATCCTATGGCTATGATGTGAAGAGAAAGACAAGTATACCAGTTGATTATGTGAATTCTTATCCGATTTATGGTGGTTTAGGTAGTTATTCACGTATACCTAGTGGAGATTTATTTAATAGTTCTATACAGCGGTTTGTTTCTTTTTATGGCAATATAGGATACAACTATAAGAGTCGCTATGGGTTGAGCTTTTCAACAAGAAAGGATGCTTCGAATATTTTTGGCGTGAAAACAAATGACAGATGGAATCCTTTATGGTCCGCAGGAGCAAGTTGGACGTTAAGTGAGGAACCATGGCTGACAAATGAAAAATGGATTGATAGATTAGTCCTTAGGGCTACTTATGGACATAGCGGAAACTCTGGTGGGGGAGCTAATCCACTACCTACCATTTATTATGTGCCACCATCCTCAAATAATATATCTTTACTCCAACAGGCTGATGTAGCCCGGCTTTCTAATCCTAACCTTAAATGGGAGGACGTAGCAACGAAAAATTTAGGCTTAGATTTTTCATTGTTTGATCGTGCTGTTTCTGGACAGGTACAGTTTTATCATAAACGATCTACAGATCTTATCTCGGAGGACTTTGTAGATATTACAACAGGACTCTCAACGATTATCAAAAATGTAGCATCAATAGATGGTAAAGGGTTTGAGATCAGTCTTGCAACAACATATAGTTTTGGAGGATTTAGTGGAAAGACTACTCTACACGGTACAAAAAGTCGATCTGTAGTAAAAGTATTTAACGGTAATATCGGATTGGGCAGCACTTATGCAAATGGTAATAGTACAGCGTTGACTCCTTTGCCTGATAAGGAATTATACCCCGTGTTTTCATATCGTTTTGCAGGACTTAATCCTGATAATGGAAACCCTAGAGGTATTTACAATGGGGAAGTTTCTGAAGACTATGCCAAGTTATTATACGATTCGTTGCAGAATTTGAACTATCATGGTACAGCTTTGCCACCTTATTATGGCTCGTTGATTCAAGAACTAAATTGGGGAGACATTAATTTAAGATTTCTGATAACCTATAAATTTGGACATTATTTTAAGAAAAGCACCATCAATTATAATGCATTGTTCACTAGTTGGTCAGGGCATACTGACTTTGAGCAAAGATGGAAGCAGCCCGGTGATGAATTATTTACAGATATACCATCGATGATTTATCCTGCAATAGCAAATCGAGACAATTTCTTTGGATCTTCAGATGCAAACATTTTAGAAGGGGGAGTAATCAGGATTAAAGACATTCGACTGTCATACAGACTCCAGTTTAAATATGGCAAAAATACATTACGAGGTCAGGTATTTGCTTCTACTAATGGCGGGAAACCGCTATGGGTCCAGAACAAGTATGGTATAGATCCTGAATATATCAATAGACCTCCGCAAAAAGTTTATAGTCTTGGTATTAGCCTGAATTTTTAAAAATAGCATAATGAAAACAATATATTTAGTTACAGGGCTTTTAATAGCTTTTAGCCTTATCTCATGTGAAAAGTTTCTGAGTGAGAACGCATCAAATGTTGATGGTATACCCAATAGTTTAAAAGACCTTCGTTATCTTTTGGACTATGAACGAGATGTCAATCTGTTTTATCCGGCAACTTTAGAAGCGGGTACAGATGATTATTGCCTTAATGAACAGGGTTTTAATGGTCTTCAGGAACGTTTTAAGGGGATCTACATTTGGCAAGACAAGGGATTAAGCCAAAGTAATTGGCTTGTTCCATATCGTTTAATTACTCGCGCCAATATTGTACTAGAAACATTAGAAAGATTGGACGATAAAAATCCAGTTTTACGAAAACAATTGGAAGGGGAAGCTTTGTTTCTACGTGGTACCGCATTTTTCTATCTAGCTCAATCATTCTGCCACCCCTATAGATGGGGAAAAGACAATCGAGGCTTAGGATTGGTGTTACGACTTGATTCTGATGTCGAAATCGTAATTCCACGAGCATCATTGGAGGATACCTATGTACAGATGTTAACCGACTTAAAAAACGCATTGGATCTCCTTCCTGAATATTCCGAATATATTACAAGGCCAAATAAGTCTACAGCTGCTGCTATGCTCGCGAGGTTATACCTTGCTATAGAAAACTATGAAGATGCAGAAAAAATGGTAGATATAGCACTTTCATTTAATGATAAGTTATTGGATTATAATTCGGTTGATAGTTTAGCAGCTTATCCATTTACTGTGAATGGCAATCCCGAGCTGATGTATATAGCTGGATCGTCAGATGCAGGTAATTATACAATGGGGCGGAATGCCTTTGTTGCACCAAAAGCATATGAATTATATGAACCAAATGACTTAAGGAAAGTAGTGTGTTTTGAGAAATCACTAGAAGGCGTGAAATTTAAAGGAAGTTATTATGGTACGGATGTTGGTTATTTTTCGGGAATTGCTGTGAATGAATTATATCTTATAAAAGCAGAATGTTTGGCTCGAGGTAAAGAGCTTGCTAATTCTACAGATTATTTAAACCAGCTCCTTCAGAAACGTTATAAAGTCAATGGTTTTATAAAATTAAGTTTTAATAATTCAGACGATTTATTAAAAAGAATACTATTGGAAAGGAGGAAGGAGTTAATATTCAGAGGAATCCGATGGATGGATCTGAGGCGATTGAATGCATATCCCGAGCATGCAATTACATTGGAAAGAGAAATAACTAGGAATAGCATCGCTGAAACTATCAGGCTTGAACCCAATAGTTTAGAATATACTTATTTGATACCTATAGAGGCTGTGAAATTCGGTCATTATGAACAGAATCAGAGATAATGAAAAAAGGAGGAACGCTGCTCCTCCTTTTTTGTTAAAGGTTTTTGAAAGCTAATACCGCTACATTTGTAGTTGGTGTTGAGCTCAATGATGTTTGTGCTCTATCAATCAGGTGCTCGATAGTTTGATCATTGTTTGTAACCGGGTCAAACATTTGCTCTTGCAGATCTGGTAGCCCGTTGCCATCATCAGGGGCCGTAATCGTACAGATTTTTTTCTCAATTGTACCACAAGGTGGATCTGAAAGTTGTTGTAGGACATAGTTTTCTGGATTTGTAGGGTCACTATCCACTGTTTCAACAAATCGCCATGTTTGAAAGCTAAGTGTCTTTCTAGATGTTTTTTCAACAACGCTGGCTTTAAATGACATAAATGTCAAGCTTAATGCAATCGCCAAGCCTCCCAAGGCCATTGCATAATTTTTAATGTTTTTAAGCATGATGCTATAATTTAAATGTTTATAATTTTTTGTTCCCTTCACCTCAGAGAGGAAATGGGTGTTTGCTATCCTGTTGCTATCTTATTTTTCTGTACGTTGCCTAAGCGCTATCTAGGGATAGTCGTAAGTGTCTTTTGGCCGATCCGCCCTTCGCTCTCA
The DNA here is from genome assembly GCF_016746095.1 of Sphingobacterium faecale. Classification (GTDB taxonomy): domain Bacteria; phylum Bacteroidota; class Bacteroidia; order Sphingobacteriales; family Sphingobacteriaceae; genus Sphingobacterium; species Sphingobacterium faecale. The sequence continues at coordinate 663,830 of NZ_JAERTY010000001.1, forward strand.
AGCCTTGCCTTAGAGTTCCGATGTTAGTTGGTTTTGATAACGCTAAGGTACATCGGTGTAGGGAGTTTGATTTCGGGAATCCGAGCTTTAGGATTTCGGATTTTTGAAAATCATTGTCTTTTTCTTTTTTCAGATAGTATTTTTTGATAATGGGCCGGCCGTTGATCGGTATACTTTAAGAAGTAGTCCGAAAAGCTGCTCAATTGATGGAAGCCACAAAAATTACTGACCTCACTCACACTGTACTCTACCAGAAGCAACTTGGCCTTGGCCAGCAGCAGCTCATCCCGATATTGCAATAGCGTCTGTTGATAGTATTTCTGATGTACACGGCGTAGATACGGAGCGCCGACCCCGAGCTGCTTGTGGAGCTGTCCGATGCTAAGGGTGCTAAAGGTTTGGTGGATCTGATCGGCTATCGCCAGTCGGGCCTTCTTGGCCAGCTCTTTGCCTTCATGGAGTTTTTCATATACCTCAAATTGTTTGTACTCCGCGATGTCAAAAAATGCATATACAAGTTTGATCACCTCACCCTCATTGTTTTTCTGAAAATTGAAGAAAACAGTCTCTATACGGGAGATCTGGAATAGGGTACGATCTTTAATCGGCCAAGAGTCACTCTGGTACAGGAGTTTCTTATTATGGTCACGATGTTTTCTGAACAGCATCAGGAAATGATCCTCCCGGTAGATGATCTCGCGTACGATACCAATATTGATCAGTAGACCGTATACAAGGTAACATCCCGCACGTAATTCTATATGTACGGTCGCTTTGGGGATATAGATATAGCTGGCCTGTCCCTGGACAAAGCAGGCCTGCGATGGATGTGGTGCTGTGCGATGGATAAGCACTTTGGCAGTGGCCTTTACAGGATATACGAGGTGGTAGTCGGCCTTGTCGCAGGCTAATGGTAGGCTGTAAGATGAGGTCAGTATAGCCTGGATACGATAGAGCATGACCTGGTGATAGTCTATGTATTCTTCGATGAGCTGTATGCCATCGTCTGCATAGCGTTGGAGGGTGGAATCTGCCAGCTTGGGCAAGAATCCGGAAGCGTCTCCTTCAAAATGGTCGACAGGGGGTAGCTCAAAGTGAAATGTTTTCTTCATCCGTGGAGGCTCCTTTCTTGAGTATCTGTGTCTATGATTTGTCTCTGCAAAGCTCTCGACTTTATACGGCATCTGTTCATATTACCCGCATTATGCCATTTGCCTCCCTTCAGACTTCATTTGCCTCAGGTTTGTGGCTTAGAAGGTATAAAGGAAGTGGGCAAATAGTGTTATGGTGATGCTGGATAGGAATACTTAGTCTTTTAAATAATCTTTGTTACTGGATCGATCGCTAGCCTTCAGCGCCTGAAGCCGTAAACCCCGTGCGAGACTGGGATATGGTTGGATATTAATCAATATATGTGACTATGGAAGTACAATCTTTTATAGAACTATGTGGGCTCTCGGATACTTCTCCACTGTCGTTGGACGAGTTACTTCTTCTTGCAGAAGATAGAGAACCTGTTTTGAAATGCGATATCGTATTTCCGTTCTAAAAAATAAGACCAATGGTATACGGGAAGCGCTGGCTTCCTGTATACCCATTTATAGACCTTTAATAAAATTGATATGTTTGATTGTAATGCTATTGCGCAGCAGTATGGTGAAGCCTATTGGCGCGAGTTTGCTTTCTTCTCGGCCAATGTACAGCAGGTACTGGGCGTATGCGACACCGCTGTACAGTTTGAGCTGTATACGGCGACCAAAGAATTTGGCAAGCGACAGGCGATGCTCGATCTACGGGAGGTACTGGATCATCCAATTCTGGATCTGGGTGATCTGCTACCTATAGCGCCATGCTTTTTGGCGACTTTTCACTATGGCTATTATAGGCTGCTGCCCTTATTGTTGCTGCAACAGGGACGCAGGATCGCAGTCATTGTATCTGATGATGCGCTGGCGGACCAACAGCTTTATTATGCTACGGTGATGGAACAATGCTGGGCCGACACATTGGTATTTGTCAGAGCAGAGGATACCCACTTGTTTTTTAAGATACGGAAACTGGTAGCTCGGGGCTATGATATACTCTGCTATATGGATGGGGGCACTGGAGTGGGACGGGATCATGCTCCCGATACAAAATATACCAGGATCAAGCTGGCAGGTGCTGCAGTGCGCGCACGCAAAGGTGCACTGGATATGGCTTATCTATTGGCACTCCCCGTGTATATGCTCCGATCCGAAGTGGATCCAAGGACCGATATCGTGGCCCTGTCTATAGAAGCTATAGGCACAAGGGATAGGGCCATATCGCGGGAGACGTTTGTGGTGCATACCTTGCAGAAGCTGTACGATGCATTAGGACGGGCTATACAGTGGGATTCACGGCAATGGGAGGGTTGGTTGTATATGCATCGGGATATGAAGCCGCAGTCCCAATTGGATTGCTTCGAGGATCAGTGTCGTTTTATTCCCTTTCAGCTCTATGGAGGATATTTTTTGTTGGACAAGATGTGCTATGGCATATATCCGCTGGATGGGAGACAATATGCTATAGCATGGCAAAAGTTTGGGTACTGTGCCTAAAACTTTGTATTTTAATGTTTTATACCAAATCTAAACGCTGTATGAAATACTTGATCTTGACCTCTTGGCGGAGACATCTCAGCTATTGGGCTATATATGGGGCCTATTTTTACCTGATCAATTCGCTTACCAATACCAGTTTTTCGTTGATCAGTCTAGCGTTGATGTTGCCTTATTTTGCATTCGTTTTTTATACCGTGGTGTATCTGTTACGGCGGTATTTCGCCCCTAGGCGATACGTGCAGGGCGGACTGCTGCTGTTGCTGTTTTACGGAATATCGGGCTTTTTGGTGTACAGCGTCTTATACGGACAGCTCGGGATCAACCTTATTCACGGTCGGTATATCCTTCGGGACTATGCGTTTGAGTGGAGGCAGTTTGTGCAATCGCTACTGGTGATGCATGGCCATTTCAGTATGCTGGCATTTCTCTATTTTCATTATCAGGGCAAGTTGAAGGCTCTGGAGGATCAACTGGCAGAAAAGGAGATGCGTATGGAGGCCGAGGAGGAGAAGCAAGAGTATGAGTACACCGCATTGGCAGCGCAGGTCAATCCACATATGATGGTTAATGTTTTTCAATCTTGGGAAGTACAGATACGGGAAGTCGATCCGCTGATGGCGTCCCAGTTTGGAGGGATGTACCAGCTTATGAAATTCTATATGAAGGCTCACGAGCCGGGTGGCTCTAAGATGATCCTGTTATATGATGAGCTCGAGGCTGTAAAAAATTACCTCCAGCTGCAGCCCCGTCGTATGGGGGTCGATGCACATGTCGCTATCGAGGTCATAGGCAATCTGTACCGATTTGCAATACCGCCTACGACTGTACTCACGCTGGTCGAAAATGCTTTTAAGCACGGAGATATCGGGAGGAAGGAACAGCCGCTGAGGATTTCGGTCTGCTGTGACCAGCAGGGCTACCTGGTGCAGGTAGAAAATCAGAAAAGACATGGACTGTCTGCGATGATAAGCCACGGTCAAGGGCTACATAACCTAAAGCGACGGTTGGAAATAGCATTCGGAAGCCGTTCGGATTTTAAGGTCAACGATACTGCGGAGACGTATGAGGCAGTGATTAGAGTCAATTATACCGCTTAACTTAATTATAATGCTATGAGAATATGGAGCGCGGTCATCGTGGATGACCAACGGGCAGCTATCGACAATCTGCTCGAATTATTATCGGATATCGCTTATATCGAAGTGGTGGCAACATTTGTCAACGAACGCGATGCGCAGCGTTATCTTCATGTCAATCAGGTGGATTTTTTGATACTGGATGTTGAATTGCTCAATACCGATGCCTTTAGTTTTTTACAGGGACTTGCTAATCCGAGGATCCCGACGATCCTGTACACTGGATTTGAAAAATATGAAGACCAGGGGTATACGATGGATCTGGTCGATGTCCTGCTGAAGCCGGTCTCCAAGTCTCGATTGATGGGAGCATTGCGGCGTGTCAATAACGAGCTTCAGAAGAACTTGTCGGCAGATGAAGACGATCTGTATGGAGGGTATGAGTTCTTTCAGGTCAAAGGTCCCCTGCGCTATGAAAGGAAGATGGTGTGGTTCCGGGACATCGTCTATATAGATACAGCCGCCTCAAAAGTGCGGATACACTTGGTCTGCGGCAAGATACTGGAGAGCAATGCGACATTCAAGCAGATCGTGGAAAGGCTGCCGCAAAAGTGGTTCAAACAGTGTATACAGAATGTGGCGTTCAATATTAATTTTTACCAGAAATACGCAGGACGTAAAGTGGTACTCAATCTGTTGCGTAAGAAAAAAAAGAGAGAGGGGGATAACGTGACTATGGTTGAACAATATGTAACAGTGCCCGTAGGGGCAAAGGATATTTATCTGGACTTTTATAAATTCCTGGATAATAACGCTGTTTGACAGCGATAGGTTGTTTTTACTAACGCTTAATTATAATGAATTATGAATCCTAACAGAAAATTTAAAAAGTACCCTAGACATGATGGACAGGTACTGCACGCGTTGCATCTCCTTTACAAGCGCCTTCAGCGCATCGAAAAGAATATGGAAAAGTCTGCAGACATCCCGCCGAAAGAACAGATGACCTATCGCGATCGAGATTATGTCTTGGATAGGGTAGGCATCAGCGATCGTACGTTGTTGCGTTTCCAGCGCTTGGGATTGATCCCCGTGGCCAAGCGTATCAAAGGCAAGTGCTATTATTATGAAGCCGATATCGAACGGTTCCGACGGTATTACTGGGACGGATCGGCACGATGAATAGCCAATGAAGAGCTGGTCAATAGCGATCTTACTTTGACCAGTCTCTTACCTCGGCCTTACTGATGTCTTACTGTGGCCTTACCATTTCCTTACCTCAGGTAAGGAAATGGTAAGGCGGTGGTAGGGCGAAGGTAAGGTGGAGATAACAGTCACTCCGAATACATTTCCTAGAAATTGGCCTGTTGGTCTACTGTTATTTCGGTGGCAATGGCAATGGCTGTACGCCACGTTCCGCCAATAGGTAGGGGGCCTCCCGCCATCCTCCCGTCAACCGTTGTACTGGTATAGGTATCTCTTTTTGTGGTGTTTATGTTTGTCCTGTCAAGCAACAATACCGGTATGCAAATCTTGGCAAACAAATATTTAATCATTAAAAAAGAAAACAAAATGGGAAGAATTCTCCATGGAGCCAACGGTGGCTTCAAAGGTAAGGCTGGGTCGGTGATCGGTAGCAGCTGGAAAAGTATCCACTACATCAAAGGGCTGTATAAAAAGAGCAGTAAGCCGGCGACCGAGGCGCAGCTGATCGTACAGGAACAGTTTAAGCTGTTGATGCGGTTTTTGCTGCCGATCAAAAATTTCTTAAAGGTGGGCTATGGTCAGAAGAAGGTGGATAAACTGACGCCGGTCAATGTGGCTTTTCAGTTCAACAAGCCCAATGTGATAACAGGCACGTATCCTGCCTTCGAACTCGATTATAGCAAGATCCGGATTGCGGACGGCAGTTATTATGCGGGAGGTACCAAGACGGCATCCTTTGATGCTGCGACAGAGGAACTGACGCTGACCTGGTCACCCGACAATAATGAGGTCTATGAGTCCAAGGACGATGATCTGGTGTATATCCTTGCTTATCACCCTGTAGCAGATGAGTTCTTGTCTGCTCCGACACTGCCAAAGCGAGTAGATGGTACGATCTCATTTGGGGTTCCGGAGCATCTGCTGGGCGAATCAGTACATGTATGGTTCTTCTTTTCGGATCGGACTAAAGTCAAGGTGTCGCGAAGCTCTTACCTGGGCGAAGTGACGCTGTCTTAAACAGTAGGGAGTGTGTCCGGAAAATAGGGTGTTCGGACCACTCCTTTTTTGAAATACTTATTATTTGTTGGAAAATGAATACAAAAAAAGCATCGGCCGAAGTGCATCGTATACGTACTAAGTTCGTGTTGGGCAACCGATTCTTAGCTCCTTTAGGACCGATTGTCAGTAAAGGATTCGGAATGAAAGCACAGCAGGGAAAAAGAAAGGGATGGACGCCACGCAATTTTGCATTGTCCCATCTGCTGCGGTTTGCTGTCATTGGATCCTATCCTGATCTACGGATAGACCCTGCCAAAGTGCTCTTGAGTGATGGTAATATTGAGGTGCCACAGGATGTCGGTCTAGAGAGCGCAGATCAACGGCTGATAGTATCTTTTGATACCTCTAGATTGACGGACTTCAATCACGATGACCGTGTGATATTGGTGGCTTATCAGATCGAAGATGGTGTAGCGATAGCTAATACAGAGCAGGCGCTAAGACGGGACGGACGCGTTGAACTGGATGTGCCCGAATACCTGTGGCAGCGTGAATTGCACCTTTATCTTTTGCTGTGTGACCGCGCAGGAACAGATTATTCCAGAAGTATGTATCTGGGAGAGAGAACGATCGGTTAAAAAAAATGAAAAATCAACACACCTTACATCTCCGGCGGATATACGGAGAGCGGGGAACAAATGGGACGATCTCGTATCAGGGCGAGGAGATCTGTCATACCATCGAATTGCCCTGGCGTAATAATATGCAGCGCATGAGCTGTATCCCTACGGGACGATACAAGCTCGTCAAGCGCACCTATACCAAGCACGGGGAGCAGATCGGTATCCCGAATGTACTGGGACGAGAAGCGATCCTGATCCATGCGGCCAATGACGCGCAGCGTGAGTTACTGGGCTGTATAGCTCCCGTGACCAGCCTCACAGGTGAAGGTACCGGCACGGAAAGCGGCAAAGCACTCGGCCAACTGAAAGCGCTAGTGTATGGACTGTGGGATATGGGTGGGGAGGTGTTTATAGTTATTAAGTGAGGGAGTTAACAAGTTATCTAGTCAACACGATCACACGGTAACAGGATAACAGTAAAAAAAATGCACAAAATCATCAAGAAAATAAGCCAGGCGGTACAGGTGTTGCTGCTGGCTCCGATAAAGCTACCGGGCAAGGCGCTGAATATTATCAAATACGTAGCTGTGGGATTGGGGGTGTTGGAGGCGGTTATGGAAAAGGAAGTTAACGAGTTATCGAGTGATGAAGTTAACGAGGATGAAGGAGATTAGAGGGGGACGAGTAAGCAGTTATAGAGGTTTCGTCTATGGCAGCGCTCGGCACATTGGTCAGTTATGTGATGTCGCGCTTGCTGGAGGGGAGGAGAGAGTAGTTGTTAAGAGTTAATGATAAGCAAAATGTAAATGTTATCATGGTGAAGAGTGATGATAGTTAATAGGAAGTAATCGGTACACGGATACCTAGCTTTTGGAACAGCCCTCGAGATGACGAATGGGGGCTGTTTTTTTTAAGCTTCATCATAAGGTAAATCGTCTGGATTTACGTCGATATAATCAGGTTGCGGAAGAATAGCTAGTCGAAAAGCTTGTACAGACGATAATCCTTCCAAATATGCTTTTACAACGCGATGCATGCCATCCATCAATTTGCCTTCTGGACAAATTAGAATAGGATAAGCAAGATCCGCTTCTTTTATTAACTTCATGTGTTCGGCAATGGATCGGCATGTAGGCGAATCGCCCTCATCGCTATACCAGTAGGTTTCGTTGAATTCGTTTATTTCATTTAAATGAATTGTTTCGGGGTGGAGACCTTGCGTTAACTGAATCAGTCTTTCGACATCCCATGCATAAAGTTGCTGATTAATCTGACGAAAATGATATTGCTTCCTCATCGCTATAACTATTTTAGTACAAATGTATGATTTGAATTTCGTAAAAAATGATAGAGGTCAGAAAGTAAGTGTCTTAAGAAGATTTAGCGCGGCAACTTCTCCGGCCTGTGCATACGGTATTTAGTAGCGGTAATCGATTCTAAAAATGCCTTGATGTCTTGGATCTCCGCTTTGCTGAGGTCTAGTTTTTTCATCAAGGGATCCGTGACAGGATACATTGGGTCATTTTCTTTTTGACCGGGCTTCGGCGAATTCATCTGCATGCCGCTGTTGTACATGTTCAGCAGACCGGTCATATCCCAGAATAAACCATTGTGCATCCAAGGATCGGTGTTCATTACATCCCGAAGCGAGGGGGTTCGGAACTTGCCTACATCGTCGGGGTTTTGAGTAACCTCATAACGTCCGAGATCCTGATACTTACGGTTGTAATACGTCAGTCCGATGTTATGAAAGGATTCGTCGGTGAAGAATTTGCCACTGTGACAGTTCATGCACCGTGCTTTGTTGCGGAATAAATGGAGGCCTCGGATCTCCTGATCATTTAGGGCTTTAAAATTTCCGTCGATAAACTCATCAAAGCGGCTACGGCGGCTCGCCAATGTACGCTGAAATGCGGCGAGTGCCTTAAGCACCTCAGGCATAGAATAGTCTTCGTCATCATAAGCGGCCATGAAGAGGTCGTTGTAGGCCGGAATGGCTTTAAGTTTGGGAATCAGCTTCGTGAGATCCATGTTCATCTCGTGATGGGCTTCGATGGGCCCTAGAGCCTGCGACTCAAGAGAACGGGCACGGCCGTCCCAAAAAAAGGTTTTACGGGCGTATACATTGAGGAGCGATGGTGTATTGCGCATACCTTCGCGGTGATCGTGTCCTATCGGAACGGTCAGCTTATCGGCCCAGGAGGTCTGCGGATTGTGACAGGAGCTGCACGAGATCTGATTGGAACCGGAAAGTATAGGGTCGAAGAAAAGGTATTTGCCAAGTACGACATCGGGCTGCTCCATCAGGGTAAAATAGCTACTGTCTACCTTGGGAAGCGAGCTGAATTCTTCCCATTGTACACCACTATCGATACTCGGTGCCGGCCATAATGCAACGGGGCGTCTATATAATGCAGTAATACTGCTATCCAAAAGAAAGATGCTTCGTGTTTCGATGTGCTCCGTGAAGGATGCAAAAACAATCACTGCCGCTAATACTGATAGAATTAATATTTTTTTCATTTCTGACCGATACTCTTGCAAAAATAGTATTATTATTTAGATTGCTTAAAAATTGTTGTGATTAAAGCAGTATGTTTGTTACATTTGTATCGTTATTTAGACTTGATTAAAATTATTAACGCCATATAGGGATGCATTTTTCTGCCTGTTTTATTAAGTTTTCCGTACTAGCGGTGATGCAACTGTTACTCGTTAACGTGCTGCTGGCGCAAGACAAGTCGATAAAAGGGACGGTGCTGGATGCGGAACACAAACCCCTGGTGGGTGCCAGCGTAACGGTGATCGAGTTGGAGCAGACGGTCTCTACCGATAAAAATGGTACGTATAGACTAGATATTCCAGATCGAGGCCTCCATAATCAATATACCCTAAAAATTGCCTTTGTAGGTAAAAAAAGCAAGCGTATAGCATTGGTATTTGATACACAAGGCCTAGTGCCTCCTGTTACGCTTCTGGACAATAGTCTGGCGCTGGAAGAGATACCTGTGCAGGCCTCTCAGGGCCAACGGAGTAACTCATCGCTGGTATTCGATCGCGAAATGATCGAGCGCTTTCCGGCATTGAGTCTCAATGACCTTCTGAACCGGCTACCCAATCGTCTGAATACAGGTCCTTCGGTACAGGATATGCAGAATCTGACACTGCGTGGAGCTTTTGCAGGGACTATCGGCAGAGCCAGGAATGTACATGAGCTGAGCAATGCCTTTGGGGTAGCTATTATAGTAGATGATATTGCCATGAGTAACAACGGCAACATGGGCGGCCGTAATCCAGGGGCAACAGGAATGGCCAACGCTTTCAATAGTATCCGTCCATCGGATTATATGGTCGGAGGGAGACCGATTCCTAATACCTCTTATTCGGGAGAAAATGTGTTTGGCGGGATTGATCTGCGGCAGATTCCGGTCGAGAATATTGAAAGCGTGGAGGTGATATCGGGAGTAGCACCTGTACGTTACGGTGATATCTCAAACGGTGCAGTGATCGTGGAGCGGCAGGCTGGACGCACGCCGGCTTTCTTTAGGGTACAATTACGTAGCAATGCAACCTCATACGGCTTTTCGAAAGGTTTTAAGCTGCGCGAAAAATGGGGAATGATGAATCTGGATGCAGGATATGTCAACTCGTATGCGGATAATAGGGATAAGCTCAAGCAATATCGGAGAATCAATGGTACGGTGATATGGACGAATACCTATGGCCGCGAGGGGCAGGTCAAGCAGACGCTGTCTGCTACCTACAATAAAGTATTGGATGCGGTTAATAAAGATCCGGATGACGCGCTTTCTACAGCGGTGTCCTTTGGAGGGTGGAACTGGAATACGTCCAGCCGTACATCGATAAAAGTAAAGAACAGCATTGTGGACCGTATTGGATTCAACCTGGGAGCGAGCTCTTCCCTGCAAGAAACTTATCGCGAATACTATTATAACGGGGATCCTGTGTTCTATACGGATACGCTGTACTCGGGGGTCGTGGAGGCTGCATATGCCCCCGGACAGTATGATGCACTGGATCATGTCGAAAATAGGCCGCTCAACCTGAACGGACGGCTGGAGATGAACGGGCTTTACTATACCGGAAGTGTACAGCACCGGTTTAATATAGGGGCAAGCTACAGCTTTGATACAAATTTGGGAAAGGGGCGTATTGTAGACCCATCCCGTCCTAAAAAGGATTTGTCGGGCAGTACATCGGATAGATATTATGATTTTTCACTGGCGCATAATCTGCAGAATATAGGGGTGTATCTGGATGATGCTATGCGTATGCAACTTATGGGAAGGGAGCTCGATATCCGTGCCGGTGTACGCTGGGACATGATGAACGGGCACTCGTCGATTTCGCCCAGAACGAATATCAACTACAGGCTCTCTGAACATACCCGGCTAGGGGTGGCTTATGGCTTATCGTTCAAGTCGCCGGGTATAGCGCACCTTTACCCTGGACCTTCATTCCATGATATCCTATTGCTGAATGCATATAATGGTAAGGTGGCAGAGAGTATGGTGCTATTTTATGTGCATCGCTATGATCCGGATAGCAAGGGTATTAAAAGTAGCGTAGGCCAGACACTCGAAACGTCCTTGGCGTGGAGTAGAGCTGGACATTCCTTGCGTACCAATCTTTTCTATAAACGCAACGACCGTGTGATATCCACACTGTCGCAGCGCGAAATATTGACTCTGCCCCAGTACAATGCTACGCCAGTGCCGGGACAGAAGCCAAGAGTCGAGATGGTAGGCTATCGACGATTGTTGATCGATAACCGACAGTTCAACAATGACCGGTCCAACGATAATATGGGGGTGGAGATGATGTACAGTACACCGCGGTTTAATGCGATCATGACATCATTCTCGGCAACAGCTGCGCTGACCTCGTCGGCCAATAGAGATCCGAACCTGGAATCTGTAACATTTAATGATGGTAAAGTAGAGGATGATCTGCTGCATATCGGATTATTTCCATCGGCAAGTACCCGCAATTACCTGAGTCGCGGATCAATACGGAGTTCGACACACTTTCCAAAACTACGGCTGATCATTGAACTGAGTGCCGATGTCGAACTGTTGAATTATACTTCGACGAAGTGGGAAGATTTTTACCCTAAAGAATATTATACCAAAGATCTCACACACCATGTGGTGGACCAGTTTGATCCCAATAATCCGGATCATGTACAGCTCTTTGAAAAACGGCGCGATGACATGATGAAAGTAAGGGCAACCGATAACCTGACGTATTGGAACTTTAGTCTAAGCATGGCCAAGGAGATTGGGAAAAATCTGTACCTATCATTTAATGTGTATAACTTTTTGGACTATCAGCCTAGATTCTATATAGAGGGAGCGGGGACAGTAAAGGCACCGAACAGTAGACCTAATTATGGAGCACAGATGACTTATAAATTTTAAAATGTATCGATAGTAAAAAATATCAAATACTCAGTTTGGCGAAGCACAAACATCCCTGATTCCGCCAATGGGCGGATGACCATTAAAGCAAAAATAATACACATATGAAAACACGTTATTTAATTCCATTCTTACTGTTACCTTTTACGGCTTGTAAGAAAGACGGCCCTACCATTAAGCCGATAGATGTACAGGTTAATCTGAATTATGCCGAAGCACAACTGAATACACCGCTGGACCGAAGTAAGGTGGAACTTAAACTTACCAATCTTTCTACGGGAAACAGTGCCGTATTCAAAGCCTCCGAGGGCGTGGTAAACATGGACGGACTGGCGCCAGGGAAGTATGATATCGATGCTTCAGTGACTATCACCAAAGAGCACTATAAAAACTTGACAGGCATTGAGAAAGCTGCAGATCTGGTATTCAATGCCTCGCTGAAAAACTACAGTCTGAACTTTTCAACAACTATCGATCTGGAACTGGTAACAGGATTGATCGGTGATTTTGTGATTAAACAGATCTACTATGCCGGATCGGATAATAAAGAAGGTGCTATATTCAGAGATCAGTTTGTAGAGATTCATAATAATACGGACCGTGTCTTGTATGCGGATAGTCTATATATCGCACGTGCCTGGGGCAGACAGAGCCCGAATAAGCAGTCGTACCACTATCAGTCGAATGAACAGCTGGACTGGTCTAAATCAATCAGTAATAGTGTGGGGGAAGCCGCAAATACAGATTATGTATATCTCAGCGACTTATTGATGATACCTGGCAATGGAAAGACCTATCCGGTACAGCCAGGGAAAAGTATAGTGATCGCCCAGAATGCGCTGAATCATAAGGTTCCTTTTGTGGATAATAACGGAAAAGAAACGGGAGTACGTAATCCCGATCTGACCGTAGATCTGAGTAAGGCGGATTTTGAAGTGCACTACGGAGGTATACCTGGGAAAAAGCTTTTGGGGTCGGATATAGACAATCTGGATGTGCCTAACCTGGAGATTCTGGCCTATGAGGGAAGCGATTGGGTATTGGACGCCAACGGGCGTGATAGCTATGTGATATTCCGGCGGAGTAGCAGAGCAGAGGTGACGGCGCTCAAAGAATATTATGCGCCCCTTTTGACGACTCCCGGAAGTACTGCAAACATGTATAGGCAGTTGCCTATCCGTTGGATTATGGATGGTGTGGAGATACAGCCGACACTGAACGACGAACGGATACCAAAGAAGCTGCCGGCTTCTGTCGATGCGGGGTTCAGCTTTGTACCTGGTGCAAGGTATTCCTCGCAGGCAGTAATTCGGAAGACCGAAACAACGGAGAATGGTCGTGTGAAACTGAAGGATTCTAATAATTCGACAGAGGATTTTGTAACGATAAAAGCCAGCCCTTGGGGATTTGCTAATTAATTTTTAACGCGATTTCGATGGCTTTTTTTAAACAGCTGGCATATAGTGTTATATGTAGTGTTTTTACGCTATGCGTGAAGGCACAGGATAGTAGCGATGCGCTGTTGGACTCGGTCGCGCCAATAGTCTATTGGCACGACCGGGCTTATAGTCCGATGCATGAAATGACCATGAAAAACAGGGTATGGATAAGGGACGGGTTTAAGAACGGTACATCGGTATTGGCTATATCTCAAGCCTGGGGGCAGGGACATCTGCAACCTTCGCAAGGCGCGGACAGAATAAAAAATTTTCGCTTTGATACAGAAGGCAAAACAAGATGGAACAACACCGATTTCTGGGGTAAATTTGCATATGAACGCACGAGCGAAGATAGCACTGCGCTACGGCACCAGACAAGATGGAACGAAGACGCTCCATTTTATTACGCGTCCATGCGTAAGAATAAATATAGCAGAGAAACCTATAAACTGGATGCGGCGGTACAGCAACAGTTTATGGATGGACGTATCCCTGTTACATTGGGGATAGATTATAGGATCGGTTCTCATTATTCGAACAATGATCCTAGAGGTGATATCGCAGATATGAATCTGGAGTTGGATCTGGCGGTGGGTTACCGGAGTGATAAATGGAGCTATCACTTACGGGGAATCATGGGCTACGGATCGGAACGGGTGGGCGTAGGTTATAAAAATGATAAGCATGGTGTCGGAACAGAAAACCCTGAATATACCAACTGGGTGATGAAGGGGTATGGCACGATGGATGCTAAAGTTTCTAATATCCGGTATGAAGATTTTATAAATAGAAAGGGCGTGGGGGCTAATGCCCGCTATGAAATCGGACCTAAACATTATATTTACTTTAATACGAGGTATGTGTTAGAAAATCAGTCTTTTAAGGAGACTAATACTTCGGTAGATGGTTATCAGATTCTAATGGATTATGATAAGGATATCGTGGAGGGCGAGTTATTATGGTCTAAGCCGCTTGCTGATGGGAATACGATGATACTCTCACTCGACGGAAAAATGGAACGCGGAGCAGATGGATTGTATATGCTGGGAGTAAGTACCGGTCAGAACAATTATGTATATCAGCGCGATAGGATATTCGGTAGGGGACAGTATGGCATCGGTAAGAGTGTATTGATGGTCAGCCTTGGGATGATTGATCTGAACCGCGAGGATGGTACAAAAGGTAATAAACTAACGTATACACAATTGAATTCTGGCGCTGGCTATGGCTATAATTTTACCCTGACTGGGGTGCTGGACCTGCGGGCTGAGATCAACTATGCGACTCGGTATGCATTGGAGCATAACCTGATCATGCCCGTGATAAACGAAGGGGAGGTGGCGAGGCGGATTATACACCACGACTATTGGTACCAGTCTGCTACATTGCATGAATGGAGTACCAAGTGGGTGTTGTCTAACAATAGACCGCATAGAAACTGGTCTGTCAGCGTGCAGGCAGACTATCAGCGACGAGGTGACTTGCCCACGGCAGAGCTGTCGTCCTCTTATCGCCCCGGAAGGGATTGGTTTCAGGGTAGAGTGAGCTTGTCATATGTGTTTTAACAGTGGATTTGCTATTTTCTCATTCGCTGGATCTATTGTCACTATTTTCCTCTTTGCCCTCTTGAATAAGCTCGTTTACTTCTTGCATTTCATCATTTTCAAGTTCTTCGATACGTTCCTCCTGTTCGTCCGACTGGCGATCGATATGGAAGGTGCAGGAGACTGGAAAATGATCTGAACCGATGCTGGACAGGATGTTTAACTGATCGATAAATAGCTGTGGGCTGTGAAAAAGCAGGTCTAATGGTACCCGAAAGAACCAGTACTTGGCATGAAAGGTTGAAAGTACGCCCCGTCCAATGCGGGCGTCGATAAGCTCACTGGTCTTTCGGAATAAGATGGAGCTTTTGGCCCAGGCTACATTGTTAAAATCGCCGGCGACAAGTACAGGTAGGTTATAGCCGCGTACACGCTTGGCTACGCTGAGCAGATCGCCGTCGCGCTCTTTGGAAGTTTCTTCTTCGGTGGGACTAGGTGGTGGAGGGTGTACACCAAAGAACACAAATCGATGCCCATCCTTACTTTCTAACTCTGCCTCGATACTAGGTATATCATCAGCGACAAAGTAGTGGGTTTGAATGTTAATTATTTTAAGCCGAGTATAGAAGTGCATGCCATAAGTGTTGTCCAAGGTCACTTTTTGGACATAGGGATAGATGCTTTCAAGTTCGCGTAGAGCCTGCTCCCAGTGGGTATCACTTTCCATCGTAAGCACGATGTCAGGGCGTTCTCTTTGAATCAGTTCTACAAAACGATGATGTTGCCTGTTGTCCTGATAGACGTTACACGCAATAATTTTGATCGGCTCTGAAGCAGATTTTGATTTTTGAATGTAGGGGGTACGCCAGAATTTGGTATATCTCGACAGTATATACAAATGGTAACCGATCAATAGCAGTTGCAGAAGCTGTACTGTCCAGAAAACGGTGTCTTTGTCACTGAAAAAAAACAGCAGAGCAAAGGCTATTGTCTGCAGAATCAGTATCTGTAGTTTGAGAAACTCGGGAACGCGAAAAATCCAATGCTGATGCTGGACAAAGGGGAGGATACTAAAGAGGATGAGTATACAGGAGATCAGTGTTACGAGCATATATAATGTCTGTTTTAAATAAATACACTTGGGCGAAATACTTTGTTTTTAAATAGCAGTTTTTTTATTTGAAATATTGAAATATAAAGCTTTTTCCATAAGTTCGTGTTGACCTAGATATGGATTCAGCGCAGCAACATGATAAAAATGGCTCTGGAAAGGAATTTAATATGGAGTTAATATAGCTTTAGTAGCTTTGGGCTAATATTTCGGTATGAAAGTATTGTTTGATTTTAATTTCTATTTCCAATCGTGGATACATGGTGATCAAAAGAGTTTTAAGATTCTTTTTGATTACCTGATGCCGAAATTTATGGCATTGGCATTTAATGTGACCCGAAGCAAGGAAACTGCGGAAGAAATCACCATGAATACCTTCTTACAGATATGGCAGATGCGTGATCGTTATACCCACGTGGAAGCGCCTGATCATTATTTTTTCGGGATACTCCGGCAACAGATAGCTGCTTACCTGCGGAAAAAGAAAATCCATACCGAGGAGTTGATGGAAGTACATTATCGAGATGTATCAGATCACGACAATGTCATCTCGGTAAAGGAGGTAAAAGAGTGTTATCAGGTGGCGCTTGATACACTGACCGAACAGCAGCGAAAAGTCTTTCAGATGAGTCGTGAGCAATACCTGACGAATAAGGAAATCGCTGAGATCCTAAATATCTCCGTGCATACTGTCAATAACCATATTAAAGCAGCAATCAAAGTTATGAAGGCTCATTTTTATAATTATCCCGATATCGCTATGTGCTTAGCCATTTTTTATATGTTGGGCTCCCTGCTTTAAAAAAAATATATTTCTTATAGCCATTCCGCATACTTTGTACATTCTTTATAGTAGATAGACTATGAAAGGTATGAAGACAGATCCAGATAAAGCATTATTGAAAAGGTATTTTCTAGGTCATTGTGACTCAGAAGAGATTAAATACGTTGAAGATTTTATACAAGAGGGACGCGGAAATGCTTTGGTGGATGAGGTTTTGAAGGAATTACTTCTGGATCCGCAAATGAAGTATGAGAATTGGTCAAAACAAGAGATAGAGGCCAATTGGAAACAATTTGAGAGGGCAATAGGGGCTGATGAGGAAAGTGTACAGGAGAGACCTAAGAAAAAGTATCGTAGGATGGTTATATGGCTATCAGGGATTGCTGCTGCCTGTCTATTGATTTTTTGTTTTGTGGGAGTAGAAGATGGGTGGACTCTACTAAAAGGAGGGGATAAGACGATGTCTTATCAATCGGAAATAGGTGTGCCTCTTTCCAGATATATGTTGCCTGATGGCTCTATGATGTGGCTTACAGCGGGATCCAGCGTTTCGCTCGGAACGGGTTTTGGCGATGATAACCGCGAAGTGGTACTTCAGAACGGTGAAGCTTACTTTGATGTCAAAAAAAATGAAAGGCTGGCTTTTGTCGTGCATTCTAAACATATGACGACGAGGGTGTTGGGGACTGCTTTTTTAGTGTCTGATCAGTCCCATCTGGATGAAGCCAGTGTGCAGGTGACCCGGGGACGTGTAGAGGTGGAGTCGGGGGGCAATATTTTTGAAAATCTGACCGTAGGAAAGGTTGTGACGTATAATAAGGCTTCGCAGAAGGCTGACTCGGCACATTATGAGAAAATGCTCTTTGATCCCGAAATGAGAAGCTTATTCATAGATGATGTTTCTTTCGAAGAGCTTGCTTTTCGGGTGAAGCAGGTATATGGATATGACCTGCGAAGCCATTCGCAGAAGGTAATGTCGGGAAGATTTACCCTGGAACTGGATTTTGATAAGGGAATAAAGGATATTATGGAAAATCTGTCGTGGGTATATAATTGTAATTATCAGCTGCAAGGAAAG
Source organism: Sphingobacterium faecale (assembly GCF_016746095.1). Taxonomy (GTDB): domain Bacteria; phylum Bacteroidota; class Bacteroidia; order Sphingobacteriales; family Sphingobacteriaceae; genus Sphingobacterium; species Sphingobacterium faecale. The sequence continues at coordinate 681,716 of NZ_JAERTY010000001.1, forward strand.
GAGGTCTGGATGAAATAGTTTCTTTGTTAGCTACAAAGGCTATACTTCTGAAGTAGAAATATAGCCTCTTAAAGAAGGATACAGTTGCGCCGTCATCCTTCTGTCCTAAAAACCTTTGAAAAGATATTAGACCATTCAAATATGAACAAAAAAAATGCATTTCTTTCCATTTGGAGAAAGAAATATTACCCTCTTATTTTCCTAATGGGACTATTGACCTTACTATCGGTATCGACGTCCTATGCGCAGGAGACTAAAAAGAAGATCACTGTAACGCTGAAAGGTGGTGATCTACCTGCTGCAATAGAGCAGCTTCGTAAACAGACCGATGTCAATTTTTATTATGCTAAAGATGAATTAAAAAATCACAGAATTAAGGCCGTCAAGTTTACCGCTATACCCTTGGTGGATATCGTGCGGGAACTACTTAAGGGAACGAACCTGGAAATCATGGAACGGGATAATAGTATTTCGATCCGAGCCAAACAGACGAAAGTGGAGTCTGCCAGACTCAACGGTACGTCTACAGGAGGCCAGGTGAAAACCGTCAATGCGACTGTAGTGGATGAAGATGGCCTTAAATTAGAAAGGGTCACCGTGTCTGCGAAACCGCAGGCCAATCTCAGCACGTCTACAGATCAGAACGGTATGTTTATTTTGAAACTGCCTGAGGCTGTTACCGAACTGAGCTTTTCCTTGGTGGGCTATAAGCCGATCTCTCTTAGCATAGCCTCGATCCGTGCGTCGGAGTATGTCTATCTGAAAAAAGAGCAGAGTGATCTGGAAGAAGTGGTGGTAGTCGGTTACGGGGCACAAAAAAAGCAAAGCCTGGTAGGGGCAGTAGAGACTATAAAGCCTTCGGCACTGAAGACCACTTCGAGTTCATTTACATCATCCTTTGCGGGAAAGATAGCGGGGGTAGTGGCCGTACAGAAATCGGGCGAACCGGGAGCTGACGGAGCGAATTTCTGGATAAGAGGGGTGTCTTCTTTTGCAGGAAATATCAATCCCTTGATTATTTTGGATGGTGTAGAGATCAATATGCAGATTCTGAATTCTATTCCACCTGAGGTTATCGACCAGTTTTCGGTACTGAAGGATGCTACGGCTACAGCTTTATTCGGTACAAGAGGTGCAAATGGGGTATTGGTGATCACGACCAAAAATGGTAAGAACCTAGAACGGATGAGCATCAATGTGAGACTCGAAGGTGGTACGTCTTCGCATACCCAAAAAATGAAGATGGTAGATGGTGTGACGTATATGAATATGTTTAATGAGGCTATCAAGGCCCGAGAGATCAATAATAACTATAAGCCGCGATTCACACAGGATAAGATCGAGGGGACCTCGCAGGGATTGAACGATGCCATATTTCCAAATGTAAACTGGTATGAGACGTTATTTAAACCGTATACGCATAATGAGAATGTCAATGTGAATGTAACGGGGGGAGCTAGTAAGCTGAACTATTTTGTCAATGGCTCGTTTTTTAATGAAAATGGTCTTTTCAATACGATAGAGAAAAGATACAAGAATAACATTAATCATCGACGCTATAATCTACAGAGTAACGTCTCTGCAAATCTGACGTCAACGACAACGCTGGGAGTTAAGGTCAATGCCATATTCAGAGAGTTGTATGGTCCAGGTGTAAGCAGTAGCAACCTGTATTATAGTACCCTGACAGCATCACCTATTGCTTTTCCGCTTACATTTCCGGCTTTGAATGGAGAAGACTATACCCTGTTTGGAACTGCATCGGGACCTTATGCACAGGGATACTATCCCAATCCCTATGCCGATCTGGTAAAGGGGTACCAAGAGACTTTTAATACAACGACACTAGGGATCGTGGATCTGAACCAAAAGCTGGATTTTATTCTTGATGGCTTAAAGTTTAAAGCGCTGGCCTCGTTTAATAATTATTCAAACACGCAGGTGTCCCGATCATTTAAACCTCACTATTTTGCTATTGATAAGTGGTCGGTCAATAAAGATGGTGTATATGATTATACCTTGGCCTCTATGGGCGAGCCGGGGCAGACTGCGCTCAGCACAAGCTCTGGTGCAGGTGGCGAACGCAAGTTTACTTATCAATTGTCGTTAGATTATGGCGTGAGTTTGCAAAATAGGCATAATATTAATGCTATGGTGCTGTATCATCAGAATCAATACAATAATAATATGCCCGGAAGCTCGCTTTTGGCGGTGTTGCCACAACGGGAACAGGGACTGGCAGGCCGTCTGACATACAATTATCGGGATACGTATTTCTCAGAGTTTAATTTTGGATATAACGGCTCTGAGAACTTTAAGAAAGGAAATAGGTTTGGTTTCTTTCCTTCTATAGCGGCGGGTTATGTGATTTCTAATGAGCCTTTTTTTGAAAATTGGGCGGAGACGGTTTCTCTCTTAAAGGTAAGAGGCTCTTATGGCCTGGTGGGGAATGATAAGATCAATGCTCGCTTCCCTTATATCACTAATGTGGATTTAAATTCAAAAGGATATACATTTGGATATGACTTCAATAATACGCTGTCTGGGCCTAATGTAACCTTATTGGGCAATGAGGATGCACAGTGGGAAATAGGGAAGAAGGCCAATCTGGGTTTTGAACTGGGAATCAAGAATGAGTTTACGTTGGTAGCGGATGTATTCCGGGAAGACCGTTCTAATATTTTTATGCAGCGACGTATTATCCCATCGCATCTAGGTCTCGGTGCTATATTACCTTATGCCAATATTGGGCAGGTTCGGAATCAAGGTGTAGATTTTACATTAGATTACCATACCACAATTTCTGATGATCTAAGTATTTCGACAAGGGGTACATTTACCTATGTGGTCAATAAATTATTGGATCGGGATGAACCTCAGCAGAAGGAACCTTATTTATCTGAAATTGGACATCCTCTGAATAGTATCCGCGGACTGGTGGCAGAGGGATTGTTCGCTTCGGAGGAGGAGATAAAAGGATGGGCTAAATCTACTTATGAACCTGATGTAAGACCCGGAGATATCAAATATAGGGATCTCAATGGTGATAATGTTATTGATGATAACGATAAAATGGTGATCGGGAATCCTACTATTCCACAAATGATCTATGGTTTTGGAATGTCTGTGGCTTATCGTAAACTGGGCGTTTCTTTCAATTTTCAAGGAACGGGAAAAAGCTCGCTGATGATGGCGGATATTCATCCCTTTGATAAGAATGAACATAATGTGATGCAGTTTATAGGTGATAATTATTGGCAGGAAAGCAATCCCGATGTAAATGCCCTTTATCCAAGATTAGATAATGAAGCGAACGCTCATAATAGACAGAACTCGACGTTCTGGTTGCGCAATGCCAGTTTTATTCGCTTGAAGGATGTGGAGCTATCTTATGATTTTAAGCTGTTTAGGATTTATCTTGCGGCAACTAATCTGTTTCGGATTTCGTCTTTCAAAAATTGGGATCCAGAGTTAGGTGGAGGATCCGGATTAAGTTATCCCCTGCAACGCACGGCCCGATTTGGTGTGCAGTTCAATTTTAATTAAGTCAATATACAGTAACAAGTAGCATTTATTCTGATGAAGATATTTAATACAATAACAAAGATAGGACTGTTGACTGCTGCTTTGACGGTAACATCCTGCAGTTATCTGGACGTAGTGCCAGATGACAAGCCTACGCTCGAAGATGCTTTTAAAAATGAAAATGAAGCGCAAAAGGCGCTATATGGTCTGTACAATGGTATTCCTGATCTTTTCTTTTTTCAGGACTCGCCTATATTTGTAGGTACAAACGAGTTGGTTACCTCCAAGCTGGGGGCTACACATTGGTATCCTTATAAAGCTATCGTTTATGAAGAGTATAGTATAAACAATCCTTGGTTTAATTTTTGGTCCAATAAGTCGTCACGGATTACTTATGATCTATATGCCCGGATCCGTAAATGCTATGAATTTAAGAACCGATTGAAACTGGTACACAATCTTGCAGAGGATAATCGTAAAAGATGGACGGGAGAGGCTGATTATCTGATCGCATACTATCATCAGATCTTATTACAGTTTTACGGTCCGATTATTCTGGTGGAGGAAGAAATACCGGTAAATCTTCCGGAAGACCAACTTTTGGTAACTAGAGCTCCTTATGACAGATGTGTCGAATTCGTATGTAATAAACTTGATGATGCGGCTTCTAATCTTCCTCCATCGGTAGAACAGAATGAACTGGGACGGGTGACAAGTATTGTTGCCAAAGCTTTAAAGGCAAGGGTTTTATTGACAGCGGCCAGTCCATTGTTTAATGGTAATAGCGAGTTTTATTCGGATTTTAAGAATCCGGATGGTGAACAGCTCGTGAACCTACAATACGATGCTCAGAAATGGAATAAGGCCATGCAGGCGGCTAAAGAAGCAATCCAATTGGCCGAAAGTAATCAAATGAAGCTATACTATGAAACCAAAACAACCTCCGCAATAGCAGCGGAACAGGCGGTGTTGAACTATACGTATGCTTTTGTCGAAAAATTCAATAGTGAAGTGATCTGGGGACTGACACATACTTCGGGAGTAACGAATAATCAACGGTATCTGATCCCTAAGGTGACTAATTCCGGAAATGCGAGGCCTTTGGGTAATATTGCTCCTACAATGACGCTGGTCGGAGAATATTATACAAAGAATGGCTTGCCATTAGACGTGGATCCTATGACGAAAGGAAAAGACTTATGGGTGTATTCGGCGGGAGATAATACGGCTTTAGTCAATCTGGAACGTGAGCCACGGTTTTATGCTTCCATAGGTTATGACGGTGGTAAATATGCTTTCGGTAGTACGAATATTACTATCAATGCATTGGCGGGAGCGCAACAGGGGTACCAGGCTGGGGTAGAATACTACTCGTCATCAGGCTATTTTGGTAAGAAATGGGTGCATCCTAAATCCAGCTACACGGCATCTACGAATCAGTTCAATGCTGTACGCTATGCTTTTCCGGAAATAAGGTTGGCCGAATTGTATCTGGCATATGCGGAGGCTGATTTTGAATCGGATGGACAGTTGAGCAACGAAGGGATGGAGTATTTAAACAAAATCCGTATCCGTGCCGGAATTCCTACAGTGCAAGCAGCATGGGACCCGGTAGGAGGTGTTCCTACAGGTGAGAAAATGCGGGAACTCATACGCCGTGAAAGATCAATTGAGATGGCTATGGAGAATAAACGGTATTTTGATCTGAGAAGATGGAAAGTAGCTCATATAGAGCTCAATAAGCCAGAATACGCCTGGAACGTGTATGGGACTACCAAAAATGCATTCTATCAACGTGTAATCATGGATGAAAGCGGTAAGCGTGGGTTTACATCACCGAGAAATTATTTATTGCCCATTCATATCCAGGATATCAATACGAATAAAAATCTAGTTCAAAATCCAGGTTGGTAACTTATATACAATAGACATATTATGAAATCATTAAGAAAATTTATATTTATAATTCCCTTATTACTAGTATGTACGGTTGTGTGGGGATGTCAATCAGGCTCAGATGGAGATGACGGAGGGGTACAACCCTCTAAAAAAGGCACATTGCGAATCGGTAGTTACAATGTCTATTACTGTAAAAGTAATACTGGGACCCCGGCATATACGGATCAGAATACACAAAATGTGGCAACGGTGATCGATGCCTTGGATTATGATATTCTATCTGTACAGGAGCTGGATAGTGGATTTGTAGATCGACAGAATAAACGCTATCTATTAGCTGATATTGCTTCAAAAACTAAGAAAAAGTACCGTTATATATATGGTCCGGCACATGAATTTGGTACGGCTTCGGTAGGTGTGGGGGTGCTTGTGAATGCTGATCTGAAGGTGTTGAGTACCAAAAAGGTGGCCTTGCCCGGAGAAGAAAAACGTGCTTTGTTAATGGTCGAGTTTGAGGACTTTTGGTTTATTGCTACTCACTATGATCTGATTGATGCCAATCGTGTGGAATCTTCTAAGATAGTGATGCAGGAAATCAAGAAAATCAATAAACCTGTATATCTAGCCGGTGACTTGAATATCAACAATACGACGAATGAAGCCTATAATATATTGGCTCAATCGTTTGTACCGGTGACTCCGTTGACGTACAATGATGGAAAAGTCAAAAATACCATCGATTATGTTTTATATAGTGATAATGGAACAGGTAATAAGCCTGTTTTTAAAGGGAGTAAGATTGAGACGGAAATGAAGCTGGGAGGGAAGTTGGTTTTGTCTCAGGTTTCGGATCATCCACCGATTTGGGTGAATATAGAAAAATAATACAATGTGTTGAATTGATATGGAAGAGGCTCTAATTTATATTGGAGCCTTTTTCGTTTATGACCTGCTCTTCGTATTTGAGAATGGTAAGTTTAAAGAGAAGACGGTTTATAATCTCGTTTTGATGAAGAGGCTGGGGTTGGATCAGCCCCGCAAGACCCCAGCTTATCCCTGATCCTTCTATGATTCGAACCCTCTGGTTCGACCCTAAGGGGCACAAAAAAAGCCTCACTTTGCAGTGAAGCTTTTTTGTGATCCCGCTGGGATTCGAACCCAGGACCCATACATTAAAAGTGTATTGCTCTACCAGCTGAGCTACGGAATCTTAATTCTTTATTTTGAATTATCCTTCGTTGTTTGAAGTGATGCAAAGGTAGAAAAAACCTTGATATGTGCCAACTCTTTGCTGTGTTATTTTCTAGCTATGGCTTTAACCAATTGTTCCTCAGTGAAAAAAAATGAAATAAATAGCTGGATAAAATGCGCTACAAGAGGCTGGCGCGTATTATTCGGTCAGCGCCATTGATATCTTTGTACAATTGTATCTGTCGAAAGCCTTTTTTGGAAAGGAGTTCCACTGTTTCGGCTCCCAGATATTGATTGATTTCGAAATAAAGTCGTCCGTTTGGACGTAGGTGGGATTTGGCGAAATCAGCAATATAGTCGTAAAATAAAAGGGGGGCACTGTCTTCGACAAACAGCGCGCTGTGCGGTTCGAAGGCTAAGACGTTTTGATGCATTTCTTTTTTTTCTGCTTGTGTAATATAAGGAGGGTTGCTAACGATGACGTCATAGGTCTGCTCTTGCTGAAAAACAAGATCCCACTCCAGTATATCGGCCTGGATGAATTGGACGTTAGTACTGTGTTTTTGAGCATTTCGTTTGGCAACGTTTAGGGCATTGGGGGATATGTCTAATGCCCAATACTTATGTTGGGGCATACGTATTGCTAGAGAAATAGGGATGCAACCTGTCCCTGTACCTATGTCGATAAAATCCATCGCATAGTGGTCCCGATGGTCCTGCTGGATGAGATGTACGAGTTCTTCGGTCTCAGGTCTAGGAATAAGGGTATCTTCGCTAACCTCGAATATATGACCATAGAAATGCGCATACCCTAATATCTGCTGTATAGGTCTACCGGTCTGGAGCTGCGAAAGGATCTCTTGCAGTCGGTTGGTTTGTTCTACTGACGGTATCTCATTTCGAATGCGATGATATTGGCTTGGGGCCGTGGCTGTAATGTCTTCTACGGCGAGCAAGTATATCTGTTCTACTTCTGATGCGGGATAGAGTTCCTGCAATACTTCCTGAAATGATCGGCTTATAGCATGCCATGTGTTGTTCATGAGACAAATTTAGCTATTATCGAAGATAATTATTCAGCTATGAAATTGTAAATTTGCAGTATGGCTGAAAATCACAAATTCATGAGTCGCTGTATAGCGTTGGCAGAGTTGGGGGCAGGGACGACCAGTCCAAACCCTATGGTAGGCGCTGTAATCGTATATGAAGGTAAGATCATAGGGGAAGGTTACACCTCGCCCTATGGAGGAGCACATGCTGAAGTGAATGCGGTCAATGCTGTTAGGCTGGCTTATGGAGAGGAGACAGCCTTGGATATGCTGAAGGGGAGTACGGTATACGTGTCGCTGGAGCCTTGTGCACATTACGGTAAGACACCTCCATGTGCGGATATGCTGATCCGTCTAGGGGTACAGAAGGTCGTTATAGGATGCGGTGATCCTTTTGCTAAGGTGAATGGATTGGGGATACAGAAGCTACGTGATGCAGGTATAGCTGTAGAAGTAGGTGTAATGGAGGATGAGTGTCGTTTTGTGAACAGAAGATTCTTTACACGGATACAAGAGCATAGGCCTTATGTGATACTGAAATGGGCTGAAACCAGAGACAGATATTTTGCTCCAGAGGATGGTAGCCAACGTTGGATAAGTAATAAAGCGAGCAAACAATTGACCCATAAATGGCGTTCGGAAGAAGATGCGATCTTGATCGGCACAGCTACGGCGTTGGTGGATGATCCGATGTTGGATAATAGGCTCTGGTCAGGCAGGTCACCCAAGCGTGTCCTGATCGACAAAAAGCTCGCCGTGCCTACCAGTAATCGCCTTTTTGGAAACCATGAGACGGATCTGATTATATTTAATGCAGAAAAGACAGCATGGAATGACTATTTGAAATATATAGCGATAGAAAATTTTGATCTATACCTGCCTCAAAATATATTATATCAGCTCTATCTGATGGATGTTCAATCGCTCATTATTGAAGGAGGGGTAAAAACACTAGACTTGTTTATCAAAGCTGGATTGTGGGATGAAGCTCGGGTATTTGTGGGGGATGTTGACTGGGGAAGCGGTATACCTGCTCCGACATTGGGACAGCTGCCGCAAGAGGAAAAGCAAGTGGCTACGGATACTTTGAGAATATACTATCGTTAATATTTGGTTGTAAATATTTGTTGTTCAGCTTATTGTTTCTATCTTTAAGGATGGACTATCCAGAGGAGTTACTTCATTTTATCTGGCGCTATAGACTGTATGACCAAGTTAACTTAAAGACCAAGGAAGGGGAAGCGCTTAAGGTTATCGACGTGGGACTGTATAATCAGAATGCAGGTCCTGATTTTGAGTACGCGTTGATCGAACTGGATCATGTGCGATGGAAGGGGCATGTCGAGATACATCTTAATGAGGTGGATTGGAAGCAGCACGGTCATCATTTGGATCCGGCTTATAATGCTACCATATTACATGTGGTATGGAAGGGCGGGGCGGGAGATATAGAGCGGTCCGATGGAACTTTGATGCCCACACTGCTATTGAGCGATTATGTGAAGCCACAACTATTACAGCGTTACAATGATCTAAGCAAGCAACACCTTAAAATTCCTTGTGAAGGACGCATGGAGCAGGTCTTGACATTGTTAAAGCCCGGTTGGCTGACACGTCTAGCGATTGAAAGGCTGGAGGCGAAATGTAAACGGAACTCCGGGTGGCTAAATGCTACGAAGCAAGATTGGGAAAGAGTATTCCTGATCGGGGTAGCGCGAGCATTTGGGACCAATGTAAATGCTATCGCTTTTGAAGAGTTATTGTATAGAATTGCACCTAATCTGCTGTATAAATATCTTGATGCACCCGAAAAAATAACGGCGTTGCTATTTGGCGTAGCAGGTTTTTTGGAAGAGGAATGTAATGATGATTATTTTGTAGAGCTGAAGACTATGTATTCGGTGCTGAAAAAGTTACATGGTCTTCAGAATATGTCCCCGACCTATTGGAAATTTATGCGGACACGGCCCTATAATTTTCCAACTTACCGGTTGGCGCAGTTGGCCGCACAGCTACCGGTATTGGTATATGGATTGGAAAGGATGCGTACGACAGACTGTTTGCAACAGTTGCTTGGTAGAATGCGTAGCACGGAGCTCGATGCTTATTGGATCACTCATTATCGATTTGGTAAAGCAACAAAAAAGCATAGTACACGTTGGAGTGATGCTTATCTTCATCTTGTGGCTATAAACTGCTTTATTCCCGTATTGTTTTCCTATGGGAAATTCTTGGGGCAGGACCATTTGACAGAACGGGCACTGGCCTGGATGGAACAGTTACCTACCGAAAAAAATGCTGTAATAGCATATTATAAAACCCAGGGCATATCCTGTCAGAGTGCGGCAGACTCTCAAGCCTTATTGCACCTGAAGACCGCTTATTGCGATCGTAAAAAATGTTTGGACTGCGCTATAGGTGTGGTTATCCTAAGGCCCTCGAATTAAATCTTTAGAATATCTGCAAGCTCTGTAAAGCCTTTGTCTACAGCAAGATCAGAAGCTGATTGTCCGGTGTTGGTAAGCTGTGTTATATCTGCTCCTTGTTCGAGAAGATTGATAATCAGATCGATATTACCATGCTGTGCCGCTAAATGTAGGGGCGCGATACCTCCATATTGAAGAACATTCACTTCTGCACCACTTTCGATCAGCATCTTGGTAATGCCGACGTGATTGGCAGCAAGGGACGCATGCAATGGGTAGGTATTGTAACCATTTTGGGAGGCGATGTTGGGATTGGCATGATGTAAGAGCAGAAGACGTACGACATCTTCTTTTCCAAAATGAGCAGCTATCCCTAAAGGGGTGAAACCATGGTCAGAGCGTTCATTTACCACTTCTTTCTTATGCTCGATCATCATTTGGATGTGCTGCAAGAGGCCTGTAGCACAGGCTTCGTGTATAGTGATTGTAGTGATAAATTTTAAAATAACTTGTGTAACCTGTGGCTTGTGGTAATAGCAGGACAATAGAAGCGGTGAAATATCATGACTGGTCTTTTGATGGACAAGACTGCTGTCCTGGCTTAGTAATAATTCAAGGTCTTGATGATTACCTGTTTCGATATATTCTTCTATTATGGTCGAACTCATAGTATAATAACACTTTTTACTATTTCGAAATAAATAAAAAAAAAGGGTATTTGGATAAAATGTTGGTAATATCTGAAATGTTAATTAATTCATGCAGACTATATTTTCGAAAATTAGGAAATCTGATAGCAAAGGAAGTGGGTGTCAGAGTGTCGTTGTAGCTAAACGGCTACAAATATAGGGAAACCCCTAATAAAATATGGATCAATACGTTGTAAATATCCTTACTCTTAGTACATTTGTATTGCCCTCCCCAAGGGCATGTTTTTCATAGGTAGATGTAGGGTCGAATATTTCTTATTCGACCCTTTTTTTATGATCTTTTTTTAACCATTGGTATTGAAGGGCTCACCCTCTATTTTTTGGCGCGGTTCCTTGCTGTTGGAGATTCGATGGTGTCATGAAAATTTGATTTTAACTGCTTTTATGCTATTGGACTGACGTTAAATCACCGTGCATGCTGAAATTTTGACTAGCTTTGTCGCAAGCTATATCTAACAAAATATCGATTGTATAGATAAGAAAGAGATATGGTTTTTTTAAAATCCTTGCGTATCGCGGGGATGAGGGAAATGACAGATTAATGTAATTAGTTATGAAACGTAAAGTAGTGGTCGCTGTGACGGGAGCTTCAGGCTCTTTGTATGCTAAGGTGTTATTGGATAAGTTGGGGAGAATGGGAGATCAGGTGTCTCATGTGGGAGTTGTGATGTCTGACAATGCCAAGGATGTATGGCGCTTTGAATTGCAGAATGAAGGATACAATGACTATAAGAATTTCGTGTTTTATTCGAAGAATGATTTTATGTCACCATTTGCATCAGGGTCGGCCAATTATGATACAATGGTGGTATGCCCTTGTTCAATGGGTACCTTGGCGCGGATTGCTAATGGTACTTCTTCAGATCTGACGACCAGGGCTGCGGATGTAATTCTGAAAGAAAGAAGAAAGCTTATACTGGTAACGAGAGAAACTCCTTTGAGCCTTATCCATATCAATAATATGGCCAGTGTAACACAGGCAGGGGGTATTATATGTCCGGCGAGTCCGTCCTTTTACAGTCTTCCCCAGACTATGGAAGAGTTAGCTGCTACGGTGGTAGATAGGATATTCTCCCTAGCGGATCTTAAAATAGATTCCTATAGGTGGGGAGAGTAAAAAAACACTGTTATGTTTATAGGGGATTTTGTACATTTGTCCTTTAATGAAGCGACATATAGTATCATTCTACTTTATGATTTTATGTAGGGGCAAGGCTTGTCTTTCTGCTCTTTTCTTTGGTTTTCGTCGTTTCACTCTCTATAAGATTTTTACAACAAATTAAATATTAGCAAAATATCCATGAATACAGTCTTAATTTCTTCTGCTAGGTTAGTCTTACCCAATCATCCACTGAACGGGGAGGAAATCGATATCTTAATCAAAGATGGAAAAATTATAGATATAGGGAAAAAGCTGAAACCAGGAGGTTCGGACGCGAAGGTTATCGGAGCTAAGGGGTGTGTTGTAAGCCCTGGTTTTTTTGATTTGAATGCGAATATCGGTGAGCCGGGATATGAGACGAAAGAGGATATATTGACGGGTACTGCGGCGGCGGCGGCAGGTGGTTTTACAGCAATGGCTGTACACCCCAATACAAACCCGGCAGTGCATAGTAGAGCTGAAGTATCTCTATTAGTGAATGGTGCAAAGGGCAACTTAGTAGATGTTTATCCTGTAGGAGCGATATCAAAAAAGCGCGAAGGAAAGGAACTGGCTGAGTTGTACGATATGAAATTAAATGGAGCCGTCGCTTTTTCGGACGGTAATCATAGTGTGCAAGAGGCCGGACTGATGGCGCGGGCGCTTCTGTATGCCAAAGGATTTGATGGTTTGATCATCTCATTCGCCCAAGATACATCGATGTCGGGTGATAATCAGATGAATGAAGGTGTGATGAGTACCTTCTTAGGAATGAAGGGAAGCCCCAATCTGGCGGAGGCAATGATGGTATCGCGGGATCTTTTTCTCGCGGAATACAACGAGGCTCCGATCCACTTTACAACGATATCGACAGCGGAGTCTGTTGATCTAATCAAGAAGGCTAAAGCGAAGGGAATCAAAGTAACCTGCGATGTGGCCGCTCATCAATTGGTGTTTACCGATGAGCATGTGGTGACATTTGATTCTAACTATAAAGTATGTCCGCCCTTACGTACCAATAAAGATGTAAAAGCTTTATTAAAAGGCCTTAAGGAAGGAGTAATTGATGCTGTAGTTTCACAACATACACCACATGAGATAGAGTTTAAAAATGTGGAGTTCCATATCGCCAAAAGCGGTATCACAGGATTACAGACTGCCTTGCCATTGGCTGTACGTGCTGGTATGACCGCAGAAGCTATCGTAGAGAAGATGGCACTAGGACCGAGAGCGGTATTAGGAATGGAAGTCCCTAAATTTGAAAAAGGAGAAACAGCTAATCTGGTCGTTTTTGACATGAATGCTACTTGGGCTTTTGATGCTGGGAGTAATCGTTCAAAAGGTGCCAACAATCCATTAATGGGACAGGATCTACAAGGGAAAGTAAATCTGGTGATAAATAATAATAAGTTGATTGTTAATTCGTAATAATATGGATATTAAAGTTAAAAATGCAGTAGATGCTGCAGTAAATACATACGCGCGTATAGAAGGGCTAGAAAGTAATAATTTTGCAACTGCATTATCTGCTGTATATGATATGGAGTTGCCTTTTATGGATAAGGTAGCGCAGTTGGATCAGGTGTTTGATGATCATCAGCGCTTTGAAGAATTGCGTGAGGTAAGTTTTGATCTATTGATGATCAATTTCTTTGCAGAAGATGTGCAGAAACTAGAAGAAGATTATTTAGATTCTGAAGAGTGGGAGCAGATTGAAGAAGATACAATCGATAGGGGAACAGAACTGTTGAATGTGTTTTTGTACCTGAAGGAATGTGCTGATGATGAGATCAAGCCTTCTTTGGAAGATTATTTGAAAGAATTCCTCTTGGTGGAAGAGGATGAATTCCAGGACGAATATAACATCTATGAGAAAGTAATCGCTAATCAGATTTTGGTAGAAAGTGATTATTCAGAAATAGCGAAGGTCGCTACATCAGTAACTGAGCAAGAGGAGCTTTTCGAACTGTTCTATCCCTTAGTTTCATTCTTCTTTGAGCCTAATCCTTCCCCTACGCAATTAGAAGAATTTGAAAGAAGTGCTACCAATAAGGCTTATGAAACTTCTATATATCAGGTGATTATTAATTTTAATAAGTAAGGCCGGAATATATGGTTAATCAACTGACAAAAGCAGAAAAAAAAGATGCGCTGCTATATGGTGCTATAGCGGGTATATTGTCGATCGTCTTTTCGGTTATAGCGATATATCACAGCGGTATGGCGGATAGTTATTCGTCTTTATATATAGTAAGTACCGCATTGAAGGTGGTGGGGACGGTCTTGATCCCTATTGGGCTGGTGTATCTCTTAAAAAAGAGAAATGGTGAAGACTGGACCTTTAGCAGGGCGCTGAAAAGTATTTATATCTTTCTTGCTGCTAGTATTGTGGTCAGCGCGATCGGTATTACGGTTTATCAAAAGGTGATCATAGATAAAACAATACTTGAGGAAAGTTATCAGAACCTGATGAATCTCAAGATTGTAGAGATGGAAAGTCGAGGAGCTACGGATGATGAGATCGATCAACAGATGGAGATTATAGAGCAGGATCGGACTTTCGCATTTTCAGAGTTGTCTTTTCGAAATACGGTGCCTCCGGTTTTTATCAGCCTTTTGGTTAATTTTGTTTTTGCAATGACTCTGGCTTTGTTGTTTCGTACGAAAGTAGTCAAGAAGTAATTGATTCTTTAAATAGTATATGGATATTTCAGTTGTAGTACCACTGTATAATGAAGCCGAGTCACTACCGGAATTGACCGATTGGATTCGACGTGTAATGGTCGCCCATAATTTTAGTTACGAAATCATTTTGGTTGATGACGGTAGTAAGGATACTTCTTGGGCCGTCATCCTGGAGCTGAAGCAACAGCACGAGCAGATTTCGGGAATCAAGTTTAGGCGTAATTATGGTAAATCAGCGGCCTTGAATGTCGGGTTTGCAGCTGCTCAGGGGGATGTCGTTATTACAATGGATGCCGACCTGCAGGATAGTCCTGATGAGATTCCGGAGTTGTATGACCGCATTATGAACCAAGACGCAGATTTGGTTTCAGGATGGAAGCAGAAGCGCTATGATCCTATAACAAAGACGATACCTACAAAGTTGTTTAACGCAGTGACACGTGGTATGTCGGGCATACATAATCTCCATGACTTCAACTGTGGCCTTAAGGCTTATAAAAAAGACGTGGTTAAAAGTATAGAAGTCTATGGTGAAATGCACCGTTACATTCCAGTTATTGCCAAATGGGCTGGTTTTTCGAATATACAGGAGCAGGTCGTACAGCACTACCCCCGCAAGTATGGTACAACCAAATTTGGACCAGGTAGATTTGTTAAAGGGTTTTTAGACCTCTTGTCTATTTTCTTTGTTGGCAAGTTCGGCAAGCGACCGATGCACTTTTTTGGCCCTATAGGGGTGATCAGCTTTTTGATCGGTTTTTTTATCACGATTTACCTGATTTCGGATAAATTGATGAGTATAGCTAATGGTACAGTATACCGAAATGTGACTGATCAACCTTTGTTCTATTTATCCTTGTTGGCCATCATGATTGGTACACAGTTGTTTTTGACAGGTTTTATCGCCGAATTGTTGTCCAGGAGTAGTTCAGAACGCAATAAGTATCATATTGAACGCGTGGTGTAGTTATGTTTTTCTCACTAATTATTCCGCTGTACAACAGACCTGAAGAGATAGAGGAACTACTGTCTACCTTGACAAAACAAACGTTTAAGGACTTTGAAGTTGTAATTGTTGAGGATGGATCGACTAGACCGGCTAAAGATGTGATAGCGCGCTTCGAGGGTGTGTTGGATGTTCATTATTTTGAGAAGAAGAACGAAGGGCAAGGCTTTGCACGTAATTATGGATTTGAGCGTGCGCGAGGAACTTACTTTATCGTGTTTGACTCGGATATTCTGGTACCAAGCGAATACTTATCTGTGATAAAAGAGGCGTTGGATAGGGAGAGATGGGATGCCTTTGGAGGGCCTGATGCAGCACACGAATCTTTTACTCCGATACAAAAGGCAATAAGCTATTCGATGACAAGCCCTTTTACGACAGGGGGGATACGCGGTAATAAAAAGCATGTAGGTCAGTTTCACCCCAGGAGCTTCAATATGGGGATATCGCGAGAGGTATGGAAAAAAACAGGAGGATATAAATTGTCCCGCCGGTCGGAGGATATTGAATTTAGTATCCGGATGATTAATAGCGGATTTAAGGTTGGCCTTGTTCCAGAGGCTTTTGTATACCATAAGCGACGGACTAGCCTGCCTCAGTTTTTTAAACAGATTTATAACTTTGGAAAAGGACGTATCGATATCGCGCAGATTTATCCGAGGGAGCTGAAGCCTGTGCATGCACTACCAGCGTTGTTCACGATAGGGATAATTGGATTATTGGTGCTTAATGTTGTAGATATACTGCTATTTGGTGATGCAGTTGTCCTCCACTATATGGTGTGGGGTGGAAATATTTTTTTGCTTTCTTTCATAACATTGCTGTTATTGCACAGCAGTTTGAAAACGAAGAGCCTGAAGGTAGGTTTGTGGTCTGTTGTGACCGCTTTTACGCAGTTGATGGCATATGGCTTTGGATTCATAGGAAATTATATAGATCGGGTACTATTGCGTAAGGATACTTCCTGTTGAGATCGGTATTTGAATAGAAAAAGGATTAGTAAATAAAGAATTTATAGTTTAAATTGAAATAGTGGTATCGATTACACAATATAATCTAGATAAGATTGAAGATTTATTGGCGGAACTGGGCTATAAAGTTCGCTATGAAAAAGGTAACTTTAAGACCGGTGCTTGTGTGATTCAGAATTCGAAGGTAATTGTAGTCAATAAGTTTTCTAATCTTGAGATCAAGATAAACTCCTTGATTCAGCTTATTAAGGATTTCGAAATTAATAAAGAAGATCTGGAAGAAAAACAGTGGGTGTTTTATAAGTCATTATTAAAAGAAAATAATTAAGTATTGAAAATTAGATTCTTAGGAACAGGGACCTCTCAGGGTGTACCGGTGATTGCATGCAATTGCCCGGTATGTGTGTCTACTGACACTAGGGATAATCGCCTCCGTACCTCTGTTCTTGTGGAATTAGATAGTGGTTACAATGTTGTAATCGATACGGGGCCTGATTTTAGATATCAGATGCTAAGAGAAAAGGTAGATCACCTCGATGCCATTTTAATGACGCACTCCCATAAAGATCATATTGCAGGATTAGACGATGTACGTGCATTCAACTACCATCAACAACAGTCTATTTCTATCTATGCAGACGCACCTACGCTGGAAGCGTTACAACGGGAGTTTTACTATGCTTTTTCGGCTGTAAAGTATCCCGGCGTACCACAGTTGGATTTGGAAGAGGTAAGTGCAGGACAAGCGTTCGATATCTTTGGGCAGCAGATAATGCCTTTTGAAGTGATGCATTATAAGATGCCTGTAATGGGGTATCGTATAGGGCGGTTTGCGTATATCACAGATGCAAAGACCGTATCTGATGAAAGCCGTGCGCAGTTGGTGGGATTGGATGTGCTGGTCGTTAATGCCTTGCAGGAATCTCCTCATATATCTCATTTTACATTGGAGGAAGCTCTTGCTTTTATCAATGACATAAAACCTCAAAGAGCTTATCTGACTCATATAAGCCATCGGTTTGGAAAACATGAATACATAGAGCGCTTGTTGCCGGCATATGTCCATACGGCGTATGATGGATTATCTATCGATGTGAAATAATTTGTTTCTCAACAAAACCTTTTAGATTTCCGGCTGTTCGTTACAGTAAAATAAGTAACGTAACATTATAAATTCATTAAACTATAAAGCTATGGGAAATCTACTTTATTTGATCGCGGTTATTTTGGTTATTATCTGGGCAATTAGTTTTCTAGGAGGCTATGCAACGGGAGGAATTATTCACATTTTATTGGTCATTGCGATTATTGTCGTATTACTGCGTGTTATTCGGGGAAATGCCTAGTTTCGTCCAGATAGAGCTTTGCAATTTTGAAATCAGACGCAAACGTCAGCTTAATATTTCTGTCGTTGCTCTCAAGCAGATGTATGGGATGTCCTTTTCGTTCCACAACAGAGGCATCGTCGGTAAACTCGGGAATTTCCTCCTGTTGGAAAGCTTCGATTAAAATAGGAGCTGGAAAAGTTTGAGGGGTCTGAATCTGCCAGACTGTGTTTCGGTCTATTGCTCTCGAGTCTGATTGGTGTCCTATGCGGATAGAGTTGGTGCTTGGTACGGCTAATACATTGCATTTGCCCTGTAGAGCCATATCAAATGATACCTGTATAAGGTGGTGGTCCACTAATGGACGGGCTGCATCATGTACCGCTATCACAGTCGCATTGTCTAGAGGTTTAGATGAATTCCCTGTGATATGTCGAATAGCATTGCGTACGCTCTGAAAACGGGTTTCGCCACCAATAACTAATTCGTACGGCACCTTAAAATGATGTTCATTGCAGAGTTCTTCCCAAGTACCCTTCATTTGCTCGGCGAGTACGATAATGATGCGATCCGCTATACGTGCAAAGGCATCGATGGTATGCATTATCACAGGATAACCATCCAACAATAGGTATTGCTTGGGTAAGGTAGAGTGAAAGCGGGAGCCTCTTCCTCCGGCAGCTATAATGACAATTTTATTGGACATAATCTAAAAAAAGCGTGGATAGTATCTATCCACGCTTCAAACGTACGTAAAATATATTTACAATCCTTAGATAATAAGCATTGCGTCTCCATAACTGTAGAAACGGTACTTCTCTTTTACAGCTATTTCGTATGCATTCATTACATTTTCGTAACCTCCAAAAGCAGCAATCATAACCAATAGGGTCGATTCTGGTGTATGGAAGTTGGTAATCATGGAGTTGGCTATACTGAATTCGTATGGCGGGTAGATAAATTTACTGGTCCAGTCTGAACCTGATTTTAAATGTCTGTCGGCAGATACAGAAGATTCGATTGCGCGCATAGACGTCGTGCCTACAGCACAGATGCGGCGTTTGTCATCGATTGCACGGTTGACTGTTTTGGCTGCGTCGTCTGTTATAATAAATTGCTCAGAGTCCATTTTGTGCTTCGTCAGGTCTTCGACCTCTACGGTGCGGAACGTACCTAAACCGATATGTAAAGTAATCTCCGCAAAATCTACACCTTTAAGCTCTAGGCGCTTCATCAATTCACGGGAAAAGTGAAGTCCAGCAGTAGGTGCTGCGACAGCACCCTCGTTTTTAGCGTAGATAGTTTGATAACGAAATTTATCTTCTGGAGTAGCTTTGCGTTTTATATATTTAGGTAGCGGTGTCTCTCCCAGTATTTCGATGTTACGACGGAATTCTTCGTCTGTACCTTCAAAAAGAAAGCGTATAGTACGGCCTCTTGAAGTGGTATTGTCCACAACCTCTGCAACCAATAAGTCATCGTCACCAAAGTAAAGTTTGTTTCCTACGCGGATTTTACGGGCAGGATCTACCAAAACGTCCCACAAGCGCAGTTCTCTGTTGAGTTCACGTAAAAGGAATACTTCAATAGTAGCACCGGTTTTCTCCTTGTTGCCGTACATACGTGCTGGAAAAACTTTGGTATCATTTAATATCATCACGTCTTTATCATCAAAATAATCCAAGACGTCTTTAAATATTTTATGTTCAATCTTACCAGTATCTTTATGTAAGACCATTAAACGTGACTCGTCACGTTGTTCAGAAGGCTCGGAGGCCAAAAGAGATTCAGGTAAGTTGAATTTAAATTGTGATAATTTCATGTGCAATCAATGTTTATGTTTTTTAACGGGCCTAAATAGGGCTAAAAAAGCATACAAAGGTATGCATTTTTATTCAGATTAGTGGTAAATTCTTTTATCAGCCCCCTTTTTTCTATTAGTGAGGCTTAGTCACCCACTTGGGAGCTAGAAAGAAGAAGCTCCCTGCTGGAGAGGGAGCTTCTTTATAATTTAAACCAGTTTAGCTAAGGCTTCTTTGATTCTTCGCAGGGCTTCCTTTAGATTTTCGTCTGAAGCAGCGTAGGACAATCTGATATAGTTGTCGTTACCGAAAGAGTTGCCATCTACTGTAGCGACATGGCCTTGATTAAGTAGGTATAATGCCAAGTCTCCGGAATTATTGATCATATTGCCGTTTTGATCCTTTTTTCCAAAAAATGAACTGATTTCTGGGAAGAAATAGAAAGCTCCTTCTGGCAGGTTGGTTTTGACCCCAGGTATGTCATTTAAAAGATCATATACCAACTGACGACGGCGTGCAAATGCTTCTTTCATTTTATTAACGCTATCTAATCCGCCTTCATAGGCTGCAATCCCCGCACGTTGTGCAATGGAGCAAGTGCCAGAGGTGGTCTGTCCTTGCATCTTGTCGTTGGCAGCAGCAATCTCTTTGCTGGCAGCAATGTATCCCAGGCGCCAGCCCGTCATGGCGAAAGCTTTTGAGAAACCATTGACAATGATCACACGGTCTCTGATGCTCGGAAACTGAGCGATAGATTCGTGTTTGTCAATAAAGTTGATATGCTCGTAGATTTCGTCTGAGATGATGAATATATTGGGATGTTTTTCGAAAACTTTGGACAAGGCTTCTAGTTCATCTTTACTATATACTGAGCCTGTAGGGTTGCAAGGTGAAGAGAACATGAAAACCTTGGTTTTGGGAGTTATCGCAGCCTCTAACTGTGCCGGTGTGATCTTAAAGTTGCTCTCGATATCAGTATCTATAAAAACAGATTTACCCTCTGCTAAGACTACCATTTCGGAATAAGAAACCCAGTAAGGTGTAGGGATGATGACCTCGTCTCCGGGATTGATCAGCGTCAATATCACATTGGATAAAGACTGTTTAGCCCCAGTAGATACAACAATTTGAGAAATATCGTAATCCAGCCCGTTTTCGTTTTTTAACTTGTCGACAATTGCTTTCCGGAGCTCCGGATATCCTGGTACAGGTGTATATCGTGTATAGTTTTCATCCAAAGCCGTTTTAGCTGCTTCTTTAACATGGTCAGGAGTGTTGAAATCTGGCTCCCCTACGCTTAGACTGATGACGTTGATGCCTTGTGCGGCTAGTTCACGACCTAATTTGGTCATTTTTAATGTAGCCGATTCGGAAAGGCTATTGATTCTATCTGATAAATATGATGTTGTGCTCATGGTGATACAAATATATTATATATACTTCATTTTCAAGCCTATTTTTTTGATAAATCCTGATAAAAAACGATGTAGATTTACAAACTTGTCAATAGGGTGGTTCTTGTGTTTGAAGAAAGTAAAATTAGTCAATATAGATGATGAATAAGTATCGTTAATATTTCTTTATTTTTCGTTCTCTAGTTCTTTGCGGTAACATGCGATATGCTTTTCGATGTCTGCCGGGAGGTCTGGGTACTTGATGTCTTTACGTTTTTTTAATTCCTCTAAAATGACTTGGGCCACGAGATAACGACATATTTCTTTATTATCTGCAGGTATGATGTACCAAGGGGCATCGGGCTTGCTGGTATGTTGTATGGCTTCTTCATAATAAACCATATATTCGTTCCAACGTTTGCGTTCTTTCAGGTCGCCTGGAGAGAATTTCCAGTTGTGGTCCTCTTTGTCCAGACGACGTAGTAGTCTGCTTTTTTGCTCGCCTTTGGAGAGGTGCAGATAGAACTTAAGAATAATGGTCCCGTTTTGGCTAACGTGATGTTCGAAGTTATTGATCTGTTGATATCTATTTTTCCAGAAATCTTTGGGGATCTCTTTAACATGGGTAATTTGAGGAATGTTTTCCTGAAGTATGTATTCAGGATGTACACGCGTGACGAGTACATTTTCATAATGGGTGCGATTGAAAACCGCAAATTTACCGCGTTCTGGCAATGCAATGTAGTGACGCCACAGATAGTCGTGCTGGAGTTCTCTGAAGCTCGGAGTTTTGTAGCTCTGTACGACTACGCCACGGGCGTTAAAGTCTTTGAACACTTCGCGTATCAAGGAGTCTTTGCCTGCAGTATCCATACCCTGTAAGCAGATCAATACACTGTACTTGTTGTGTGCATACATGACTTCCTGTATATTTGCAATAGCTTTTCTTACTTGTTTTAGCTCTTTTTTAGCTTCTTCAGGGCTGATCTTGTCGATCTGTGTGGGGAAATCCTTTAGTTTGGATTTTGAATTTGCTCTAAGTTGTTTCTGGAATTTACTCATAGGTGCAGGATTCAATTTAGTTTTAATTTGTTCTAAAAATAGGTAATTATATCTTAAAACAGACTGGAGAATGAAAAGTTTTTATCATTAATAATAGTGATAATTTTGAATATCACTAAAAATAATGATAATTTTGAATATCATCGAATAGGATGATGGCAAAAAGGAAAGGATAATGGAATTGTATGCAATTATAACAGGTGATATTGTAGATTCGCGTTCTAAAGATATACGGGAGTGGCTTCCGCAATTAGAAATGGCCTTGGGGGATTGTTCAGATAAGTACGATGTTTTTCGTGGCGATAGTTTCCAGCTGATGGTATCGTTGGAGAAATCTATAGAAGCTCTGTTTTATCTGAAGTCGCGGATTAGGGCCATGGGAGATCTGGAGGTACGGATGGGATTGGGGATCGGCAAGATCGACTATATGGATACACATATAAAGAATTCATTTGGAGATGCTTTTGTTCGTTCGGGTGAAGCCTTCGAATCGCTTCATAAAGATCTGTTGGCAGTAAGGTCCCCATGGGAAGACTGGGATGAATTGAGCAATATTATGCTTAATCTTTGCGTTGAAATAGCAAATCGATGGACAGTTAACATGGCGGAGACTGTAGCTGAGTCTTTGCGGTATCCGGATGTAAATCAACAGGAATTAGCAAAAAAACTTCAACGCAAACATCAGAGCCAGGTGAGTACCGAACTGACTAAGGCAGGATGGAGCAAGTTAAACAAAGCAATAGTCTATTGCACGGAACAATTAATGAAAAGATGCTGACTCTATTTTTAAAATTACTATTAGCACATTTGCTTGGAGATTTTGTACTACAGCCACGTAGCTGGGTGCTCAAACGTAGGGATAATGTGTTTTATCTATTGTTACACATATTGGTACATGTATTGATATTGGCAGTTGTGCTGTACCCGTCGTTGCCGCAGTATGGATTGCTCATACTCGCCATAGGTAGTGCACATCTGGCTGTAGACAGTCTCAAGATATGGTGGGAGAAGCTGTGGCCTTATAGACCTGTTTTTCTATTTGCCTTAGACCAATTTTTACATTTACTTGTACTGGTGGCTGTTACTTTTTATTGTTTTGGAGTGCCGAGCGGGTGGTGGCAGTATCTATTGTCTGACCAAGCTATACTAGTTGTGATTGCTTTTTTGTTGATAGCTGTAGTAACGCCTATTTTCTTACGGGTGTTTTTCGGTAAGTGGAATCAGGAAGATGAACTGAGCAATAAAAGAAAAGATACTTTGATCGATGCAGGTATGCTGATCGGAATTATGGAACGACTCATTATTGTATTGTTCATTCAGGTGGGCTTCCTCTCGGGAATAGGTTTTTTATTGGCTGCCAAATCTATATTTCGTTTTGGCGATCTAAAAAATGCTAAGGATACTAAATTTACGGAATATGTGCTGGTAGGTACTTTGGCAAGTTTTACTGTAGCCATAGTGGTTGGCTATCTTTTGCGACTGAGTTTGAAATATATTTCATAGCTTTAGGTACTTTATAGAACCTTAAATCAAATTATATGACGATGAAATATACGATGTTATTGTTGTTCCTAGGAATGATTACGTCAGCGTTTTCACAGGGGGTAAGACAGAAAGTCGATTCTATTGCAAAGCGTTATGACGCCATTGGAGTGGCTTATGTGGTCGTCAAAGATGGACAGATTTTCCATAGCGATGCAGTGGGGTATAAGGATTGGGATCAGAAGATTGCACTAAGTGCATCTACAGATTTATTTCGGATTGCCTCTATCTCAAAATCATTTACAGCTACGGCATTGATGCAATTGGTAGAAGCTAATAAACTTTCTCTTGATGCTGATTTTGGAGATATGATCGGCTTTCGGGTAAGAAATCCCTACTTTCCTGATAAAGTCATTACCTTAAGAATGCTGCTGTCGCATACGTCTAGCATAAGTGATAAGAATGGTTATTTTAATCTTGATGCTATCAATCCGAACAAAAATCCGGAATGGGAGAGGGGATATAATAATTATGAGCCAGGATCTCAATATGAGTATTGTAATCTGAATTTTAATATGGCGGGGGCTGCTCTGGAACGGGCTGTAGGAGTAAGGTTTGATATCTATATAAAGCAGAAAATATTAGCCCCATTAGGATTAAAGGGAGGTTATTGTGTCGATTCGTTGGATAAGGGCGCTTTTGCCAAAATCTATGAATATGATGGGGTGAAGAGACAATTCGAGGCTCAGCCAGCAGCTTATGCACCAAGAAGTGAAGAAATACGCAATTATAAACTGGGATATACAACGCCAGTTTTCTCACCGACAGGAGGAATGAAAATTTCGACGGAAGACCTCGCACGTTATATGATCATGCATATGAACTATGGCGAATCTGCTGGGGTACGGATACTGCAGCAGTCCTCTGCTCGAACGATGCAGACACCCGTCAATAAGTGGGCCGGATATGGATTGGCTCTACGGGAAAATAAGAATCTCATATCTGGTAAGACTATGGTGGGACATACAGGCTCTGCCTATGGTCTGTACAGTACGATGTTCTTTCAGCCCGAGGAGCGTTTTGGTATTGTCGCAATAACGAATGGTTGCAAGCAGACCTTTGAAGATGACAAACCAGAACTTTTGGAAGAGGTGGTTGATTGCCTTTATAAACACTTTATATTATTTGCGAAATAAAAACCGGCATATAAATCGTATCCAATGATAAATACTGGCTCATTTTTTGTAATTTAACGGTAGTAACCATTGTCAGTTTTTGACGTCCTGAACACGGAGCGTAAGTTAATGCCACTAAGCTGGGGCTATAGTAGCTAGAGTTAGAGAATGGTGAAGATTAAATAAGAAACGAAATTTACAGCTATGAAAGGAATCTTGTTCTGTATCGGAATCTTCAATTTTGTTATATCGGCTAAGGGACAGCATTTGAATTTAAATGATGTCCGTAAGGACTTTAATAAGGGGGTGAAGAATCAGGAACTCTGTGAACGGCACCTTGAAGTACTTGAGAAGCATGCACAGAGTCCGTTAGAAAAAGGTTATGAGGCCGCTTTTCATATGTTTATGGCCAAGCACACAGGTAATCCGATTAAGAAGATGAGCTACTTCAACGGGGGAAAACGGCTCTTAGAAAAACAGATTAAATCAGATCCAAATAATGTTGAACTGCGTTTTATCCGATTGTGCATACAGTATTATATCCCCACTTATCTGGGCTACCGGGATAATATAGACCAGGATAAAGATTTTTTGGTGGGTAACCTGTATAAGCTGGATGATGAAAAGACAAAGGATCTCTTATTTAATTACCTGAAGGGCGCAAAGATGTATACAGAACAGGAATTAGTACAATTGGGGCGATAGTAATAGATTTTATGAAACACTTTTTTTTGATATTCGTTTTGGGAGCCTGTACTTTTTTTCAGGCAGAAGCGCAGTTATCACGTACATTGACTTCTTTTAGGGAGCTGGAAGTGACGGATAAAATACGCGTAAGGCTATTGGCAGCAACAGAAGACAAGATTGTTATCGAAGGTGAATATGCTTCCCAGTTGGAGTTGATACAGACGGATGATGTGCTGCGTTTAAAAATGACAACTAGTGCTATCATGCAGGGGCAGAAGGTGGATGTTAGTCTCTACACGACTAATTTGTCAAGCATAATTGGTCGTAAAGGAGCTCAGATAAATACAGATGATTTTGAAATTCAAACGGATTCTGTCTATCTGTCTGCTAATGAGGGTGCTATTATAAGCTTACGTGTACATGTAGAGAAAGTGGAAGCTTGGAGTACTGCGGGAGGTAGCATCAGTCTGGAAGGGGAAACGAAGGATCAAGTGGTAAATTGTACTTTTGGAGGTCATTACGAAGCAAAGGGGTTACTGTCTGATCAAGCGTACGTGAGGACTAATGCAGGAGGCAAGTGTGAGGTTAATGTAGGGAAAAGTATCGATGTACAAACACGGGCAGGTGGGGTTATTGATGTCTATGGCAATCCTTCCGAAAGAAAGCAAAGACGGTTGGCTGGAGGAAAGATAAATTTTATAGAGTAGTGGTATTTTCGTACAGAAATCAAACATAGGAGGTGAGATGAAACGTGATCAAATACAAAAATGGCTGGAAGAAGGATACCAGATTCTCAGTGATGGTGAACCAAAGGGAATAGAAGGGACATTGCTTGATAGTGTGAACAAACTAAATGATGAAGAACCGCAGGTTTTTATGCTCGAGGATCTGTTGAAGTGGCCAGATGATAGATTGGATAAACTGGATGGTTTTAGTGATGAGCAGATGGAGGCTATGGACAGTTAGTCGCTGCTCTATCTACTTTCCAAGTCGTTGGCTCTGCATGTCGGATAATGGAGGACTGGGAAATTGCAGGAGTTTGCTATAAAACAAAGCTTATTTGCCTCTTCATGCAGAGCGGATGCTAAATCGACCTTATTTTTATCTGCAATCACAACAATAGGGTTTAGTTCTACCTTAAGAAACCGGCCACTCCCATTAGCACTTGTTTCTAATAAAGCAATGGCAGTATCTGTATAGGACAGTACTGTGATATTATGTTTGGAACAGATGTAAAGGTAGGACATCATATGACAGGATACCAAACTACTCAATAAAAGATCTTCGGGATTGTATAAGCTAGGGTCTCCTTTGAATGCTTTCGCGGCAGATACTTCTAGTATACTCTTGCCTTCAATCAATATCTGATGGGTTTTAGGATAGGTCTTGGTAGACGATACGCTACTTAAATTATCTTGTGATGTCCATTGTAAGGTGGCGGTGAATTGATGTTGAAAGCCCATATTATTTGTTTGATTATTAAAAGTGTTACTTAATGTTTCTGAATATCTTAGGAGAGGTGCCCGTATGACGTTTGAAATAGCGGCAGAATAAACTGGAATCTACGAAGGACAAACTGTAGCTGATCTCTTTTATGGTTAAATTCGATGATTTTAGCAAGGTTTTAGCATGCATGATGACGATGTGGTCTATCCACTGTAGGACAGATTTTCCTGTAGCTTGTTTCAATAGGGTAGATAAGTACTGCGGCGTAAGATAAAGTTTGTCGGCATAAAATCTAACACTTCTTTCCTCCAGAGCATATTTCGAAATCAATACGTAAAACTTATCGATAAGCTCCAAGGTCCTGTTTTTTGTTTCGGTATTTTGTGTTGTGCCTACAGTATAAACCTCAGCGATTATATGGATAAGCGCAATGATCAGATGCTGTAAAATTTCTTTTTTCTTGGGACTGTGTTTTTCACGGTAGACTTTTAGAATGAGTGCTAAGAGTTCTTTTTGCTGCTCTTGTCTCTCCTCGCTAAGCCTGATTACTGGTCGCCATCTGATCTGGTCATTCATGATGAACTCTCTCAATGTGGAAAATGATGCTATAAAATCCAATGAAAGCCCCATGGTGATCATTTCAGCATCATCACTAAACTCATGGACGTCTATCATGAGTTGGGGAAGTATGACGACCGTGTCATCGACATTGACCTCATATTCCAGAAAATGTATTCTGGACTTCATTGTGCCTTTTATCATAAAGCTAAATAGAAGCCCATCAAATTGATGACGATGGTCGGGATATTCTATTTTTGGACCGTCATTTTTGTCTAGAATAACGATTCCATCTACTCTGATGGAGGGATCGGTATTATACAATTTGTAGATATCATCCAGTGTGAAAAATAAAGGCATATTCAAATATGCACATTTAAGGAGGTATATTGAGTTGTGTTGACTTAAAATGTTACAAAAGGCACATGGTATGAAAGTTAAAAAAATGAAAATGATTGTAGGGATGGGGTATAGTTTTGATAACTTAGAAGAGGGTGAACGAGAAAGACGGGCTGGGGTAACTATAAAAAAAGAATGATGGAGATAAGAGAAGCGAAAATTGACGATAGTAAGAAAATTAGAGAGCTGGCCATACAATTGGGGTATCCAAGCGATCTGGAAACTATCGAGAAGAGACTGAGTACCTTACTGTCTGATGAAAATGTGATGATAGCCGTTTCGGTGATCAATAATAGTGTGGTGGGATGGATGCAGGCAAATCATACGATTAGTCTGGATTCGGGCTATCATGTAGAGATCGTTGGACTGGTAGTGAGTGATCAAGTGCGCGGGCGAGGTGCAGGCGCGGCCTTGGTGGAGGCAGCAAAAGTGTGGACTGGTGTCAGAGGCTGTGATATGGTCCGGGTACGTTGCAATCTTATACGCACGGAGAGTCATAAATTCTATATCAAGATGGGGTTCCGTCAGAAAAAGGAGCAGAAAGTGTTTGAGTTGGGGCTGTAGGAACACCCAGACTATAGGGGAGGAGGATTGTCTGCTGGCAGTGGCATCCGCCGTCACCGACCAACCTGCCCCATACCGACTGGTTCATTATCATTCTCAAGATCGATAACAATGATACAACACAGTGAATTGCGGAGTCCGATAGCAGCGGCTTCTTCGGTCTTTGGCGAGAGTCCCGAGGCCTCCCGTAAGTGACTGTATTGGGGCACTTCAGGTGATTTATATAGAGCTTGGTATCTCATGTTCTAATTATGAAATTGGTGTGCAGATTTCAATAAGGAAACCATCGATATCTCGGATGTAGGCAACTGTCTGCCCCCAAGTTTTGTGTGCCGGAGATGCAACAAGGGTCGCCCCATTATGCAGAGCCTGCTGAACAAGTTCTTCGACTGTATCGGTCGTGATGCCGAGTTCTATGCCCAAAGGGCTTTGAGAAAGATCACTGGTTATGAAACCGTCTGCTATGTTTTTCGAAGCTAATGTATGAGAAGCAAAAGAAATTGTCGTATCACCGGTATCTAACTCGCCATAATCATTTTCGGGAGTAATAAATTTTCTCTGAAATTGAAACGTGCGTTCATAGAAAGATATTGCTTGCGTCACGTCCGCAACGTAGAGAATCGTATATTTGAACTTGATCATTGTTTGGAATTACATGGTCAATAGGCTAACGAAAAACTTGATGAAAACGTTGTTGATCAAGTCAACAAAAAAAGCCCCTACCATCGGCACAATTAAAAATGCTTTATGAGAAGGACCGTACCGAAGTGTAATCGCTTGCATGTTGGCAATGGCTGTAGGTGTTGCTCCTAAGCCGAAGCCGCAGTGTCCAGCACTCAGTACAATGGCATCGTAATCTTTGCCCATGACGCGATAGGTCACGAAAATAGCAAATAGGATCATCATAAGTGTCTGTAGCAATAATACGATAAGGATCTGGGACGCAAGACCAGAGAGTTGCCAAAGCTGTAGGGACATCAAGGCGACTGTTAAAAATAAATATAAACCCGTATTGCCAAGGGTATCGACAGCATGATCGTTAACGATATAGGTGGTCGTATGAGCAAGTATATTACGTATGATTACGCCGATCAGCAAGCTCCATACAAAGTTAGGAAGTTCAAAAGCAGAGCCTTTCATACTTTCGTATAGAAACTGTCCAACGGTCACGCAGATAGCGAGCATGGTCAGGGTCTCGATCACGTTGTGAACGTTCATCCGACGTTTCGATTCTGGATTTTCAAAGGGTTCTAGAGGGACCTCTTCGGTATTTAGTTTAGCAGATGGACTTATGTGGTTCTTTTTTAAAAGGAATTTTGCCACGGGGCCTCCGATTATACCGCCCATGACTAGTCCGTAAGTAGCACAAGCCATAGCTAGCTCCATAGCACCTTCAATTTTAAAGGTATCTGTTAAATTTTCGGCCCAGGCAGCTCCTGTCCCATGTCCACCTGTCAATGTAATAGAGCCTGCTATTAATCCGTAACTCGGGTCTAAGCCTACTAGTTTCGCTATAGAGATTCCAAAAATGTTCTGGAAAAAAATGAATGTTCCGGTCACACCTATAAAAATAAGAAGTGGTTTACCTCCTTTTTTTAATTTGGCAAAATCAGCACTCAATCCGATCGAAGAAAAGAATATGAGCATCATTGCGGTCTGCAAGGAGCCTTCAAACTGGAAACTAATACCATAGAAATGATAAATAAGATACAGGATTATAGCAATAAAAAAGCCACCCACCACGGGTTCAGGTATATTGTAATCCCGGAAAAATTTTACATTTTTTACAATAAAAAATCCTAAAATAAGTACTAGACAGGCCGTGGTAAGCGTCTCAAATAGTCCAAAAACCATAGATTATATTATTTAGTTACGTTTGTTTTGCGATAAGCAGGTGGTAAATGTACTAAAAATATATTGCTCTGGATGGACTTGTGCCAATTAAATAGAAACTGTACGATGCTAAAAAGCAATCTCCAGGCATAAGATATTGCCTAGTCTAGTGGAGGTAATTCCATACGCTGGCAACTAGAAAACAAACTATGATGCCATACAAGATGGGGAGAATAGTTGCAACTGTCGTCCATTTACCGCTTCCAGTCTCCTTATATATGGTGTAAATGGTTGTACTGCAGGGGTTATGGAGTAGACTGAAAAGCATTAAGTTGATACCGGTCAGGGTAGTCCATCCTGCCGTGTGTAATAATGTCGCTACTTCAGCATCACCCACTTCAAACATGACGCCGGTGCCCTGTCCCATAGATGTGTTGCCTAACACCATAGTCGTAAGCATGAGGATGGTGGGAATAACGATTTCGTTAGCAGGAATAGCCACTATGTAGGCTAATAAAATGACACCGTTCAATCCGATTAGTATTCCGATTGGGTCGAGCCCCTCTATCATCCAAAGTGCGATGCTCTGATTGCCAATATCGATATTGGATATCAGCCAGATGACCGCACCTGCTGGTGCAGCAAATACGATGGCTCGCCAAAGCACGATCAATGTCCGGTCGATTAGTGAGGTATAGATTGTTTGTAGAAAACGCGGCGGACGGTACGGCGGTAGTTCAAGCGTGAAAAAAGAAGACTCTCCTTTCAATAATGTCCTTGATAGCAACCAAGAAGTGAAAAATGTAAAAGCTATACCAAGTACAGCTATAAAGACTACCGCCAACATGGAGACAGTGCCCGCCCATTGTTTGGGAACCAAAGCACCCAAGAATATGGTAGCAATTAATATCTGTGTAGGCCATCGCCCGTTACAAAGCGAGAAGTTGTTCGTAATGATAGCAATCAGCTTCTCTCGTGGACTGTTGATGATACGAGTAGCTACTACACCAGCAGCGTTACAGCCAAAGCCCATACTCATTGTAAGAGCTTGTTTGCCATGGGCTCCTGCTCCCTTAAATAGGCTGTCGAGATTAAATGCTACGCGAGGTAGATAACCAAAATCTTCCAAAAGTGTAAAGAGGGGAAAGAAAATGGCCATAGGTGGTAGCATCACAGCAATCACCCATGCAGTCGCGAGGTACACTCCATCAATCAGGAAGCCATCCAACCACCATGGGAGATGAAGGGCTCCAGCCGCGGTCTTCAATAGTGGATATAGTTGTTCTAATAATAACGTGGAAAGCAGTTCTGAGGGATAGTTGGCTCCGATAATGGTAAACCAAAGAACAAGTCCCAATAATATCAGCATAATTGGAAATCCCCAGAAGCGATGGGTGACGATATTATCGATGGTGCGATCGATACGGAATGATCGGCTGGACAAATCTGAGGAGACGGTGTCCTTCACCAGTTTATTTGATCTGGTGTATATAGCCTCTACGATCTTGTCACGATACTCATTGCCAATTTGTTCTTGATACGCATGTGCTTCCTGTAATATAGCTTCAGCATGGGTGTCTTTTATATGAGGGGAGATATCTCCCTTGTTTAATGCATTTGCAATATGGGCATCGCCCTCGATAAGGCGCATAGCAAGCCATTGTGTATTGGGGAGGCTAGGATCCAATTGGGCCAACTGCCAGGAAATATCTTCAACGGCTTCACCACTGTGACCTGTAAAGTGTACGTATTGCTGTTTTTTTGTATTAAATGTTCCGGTTGCTACTTGTCGAATAGCGGCGAGCAATTCGGAGATACCCTCTTTCTGGCGCGCACTAGTAGCCACTACAGGTATGCCAAGGTCTTTAGAAAGGGTTCTTACATCAATATGAATGCCATGCCGAGCGGCTTCATCCATAAGATTGAGACAGAGCACCACTTTATCCGTAATCTCTAGAATCTGCAAAGCGAGACTCAGGTTGCGCTCTAGGCGGCTGGCATCAACAACAACAACCGTGACATCCGGCTTGCCGAATAGAATAAAGTCCCTGGCTACTTCTTCGTCCTCTGATGTGGAGAGTAAGGAATACGTACCTGGGAGATCGACTATCTTGTATGTGCTATCTTGATAAGCAAATCTGCCCTCTGCTCGTGTGACTGTTTTGCCAGGCCAGTTTCCGGTATGTTGTTTGAGTCCTGTGAGCGCATTGAATACCGTACTCTTACCTGTATTGGGATTGCCTGCCAATGCTATGGTATAGTGAGCTTCTCCAGCGCTTTCTCCCAGTCTCTTGAGGTTGGCATTGGGGTTGAGTTCACAATTATCACATGCACTATTTATCATCGTTGTTCCCTTCTTTAATTTCAATACGTACATATGGCGCATCCTCTTTTCTCAAGCATATCAATGTACGATGTATCTCATAGGCAATTGGATCCCCCAGTGGACTTATATTTTGGATGCGAATAGCGGCTCCGTCAACAAAACCCAAGTCCAATAATCGTTGTTTAATTTCGTATGGACACTCTTCTTTTATGCCTTTGATCTTCGCTTGTTGCCCTTTCTGTAAAGATGATAAATCCATCATAAGCTTTTTGATATACAGTCGCTGCTGCATTTAGTTATACAAAGGTATGAATTAAATTAGATAAATCTAACAATTAAGTTTTGGTTTTTTTATTTAACCATGTAGCAAGCAGAGATATGCATTCGTATTATATAGTACAATGATGGAGGGGTTATAGCTTTTGGTGTCGGATAGCTGAAAAAATACGTGATCCGAATACGATTAGGAAATAATAGTTGTATCTTTCCTACTATCTATCATTTAGTGAAAACACATGTATTAATATTTTACTCCAAATAATTAATTATGACAGACATCAATAATATTTTTAAGAGTAACGAGGAATGGATTAAAAAGCAACTTGTTATCGATCCGACTTATTTTGAAAAGCTGGCAGCAGGGCAATCTCCTGAGATTCTTTATATAGGTTGTTCGGATAGTCGGGTTTCGGCAGAAGAACTGATGGGAGTTGAACCTGGGGAGGTTTTTGTACATCGTAATATTGCAAATATTATCCCTAATACGGATTTGAACTCTAAATCGGTTATAGAGTATGCGGTGAGCCATCTGAAAGTAAAGCACATTGTGGTCTGTGGGCATTACAATTGCGGCGGTGTCAAATCGGCTATGGAGCATGAGCACTTAGGTATTCTTAACCCCTGGCTGGGATGTATTCGCGACGTATATCGTCTGCATCAGGAGTACCTGAATGCCATAGAAGATATGGATGAGCGTTATGACAGGCTTGTCGAACTTAATGTCGCCGAACAGTGTTTAAATTTGGTGAAGATTCCCGAAGTACAGCATGCGATATTAAATCACCAGGTGACACTACACGGGTGGGTTTTTGATGTAAGAACGGGGAAACTTATTGATCTGACGCAGGACTTTATGAAGGCACTTGGCGATAAGGGATTGGATATGGTTAAGATCTATCGCGTAAAAGTGGAACAATAGTTCTATCGAAGGATGTATAGACCTGATAGCGGTAAAAAATGCGATCAGGTCTTCTATAATCTTTAACCAAAGAGTCGTCCCAATAGGCCTTTCTTTTCGGGTTTTTCTTGTGGTAGGTAGGTAGAAGCATAGTTTACTATCGAAGCCTTCTACGTCAAAAATCCCTGTTTATAGGGAGTGGGTTTTGTTATTCTTCAAATTCAATCCTATTGTCACCTAAAAACTTGATACGGGCCAAAGATTCTATAGGTATGTTCAATTCACGCAGAGATTCATGTCCTTTCTGAAAAGATTTTTCGATGATGAATCCCATACCCAATAGACTGGCTCCAGCTTTTTCGATAAGCTGATGTACGCCCATGGCAGCATTGCCGTTTGCCAAAAAATCATCGATAAATACGACCTGATCATTGGGCGTCAGGAAATCTTGACTTACACAGATATCATAGGTTTTATCTTTGGTAAAAGAGTATACGGATGCAGTCAACATATTTTCCATTGTCTTGGGTACAGCTTTTTTAATAAAGACGACAGGGAGTTCTAGAAGGTAGCCGAGCATGATCGCTGGAGCAATACCACTCGCTTCGATAGTTACAATCTTGTTAATGGGCAAGTGACCGAAACGACGTACGAATTCAACACCAATCGATTTCATCAATATCGGATCCATTTGATGGTTGATAAAGCTGTCTACCTTCAATATTCCGCCTTCAAAGCTCTTGCCATCCCTCAGGATACGGTCTTTCAATAATTTCATGTAAAAAAAATAGTTGACCGCAAAGATAAAATAACCTGACGATAACTGGGGGCTTATTCTGTTTTTCTCGTCTTGGTCGTTGTTGTACTCGATGTTAGTTTACTTTATCGTAATTATGGGACAACAGTCGTTTTTCTTGGTGAAATTGGTTACCTTCAGGTAATTGTAAATTACGTGGAGTATAATCCATGGCAATAATAATACCATGAAAAAACTGATTTTTGTATCATCAATTATCCTCAGCTTATCAGCATGTAATCAGCATCGGATAGGTTATACAGGACAAGATTTAACAAACAAAGCAATACTAATGAGAGATAAACAAACCGATGACCCAAAATTGATATTAGATGTTGATGAAAAATGGAAATTATACGAGGGCAGGTCTGTCGCTGCCATTGATCTGTCTAAGCCTGTGGCCCAAGGAGAGGGAAGAGGAGAGTTTGCAGTCCATGAAAAGCGTTCCTACCGTTCGTATTTCCAGTTGGTAACGCCTACAGGCAGCGCTCTTATTGCCGAGCGCTTGTTACCGATGGAAGGCGGATATAATTTTAGGGATCTTGGAGGTGTTAAAGCGGCTGACGGCCGATTCGTGAAGTGGGGCGAAATATTTCGTACGGGAGATTGGGCACATCTGACTGAAAATGACCTGCAATATCTTAATAGCTTGTCTTTGTCCAGTGTAGTTGATTTTAGAACAGAGGAGGAGAGACAGCAGGAACCCAGTAAGAAGATTGATCATGCCAAGGTTTATAACCTGACTATCGCTCCGGGCAATCTTTCCGTATCCTCATTATCTGATGTTGTAAGGCTTCAGAAAGAACAGTTGGATACGATGATGATGGACTTGAATAGAGCCCTGTTGACTGACCAAGAAAGTATTAATCAATATCGGACTTTCTTTAGACTCCTGCAAAATGAAGAGTCTCTGCCTTTAGCATTTCATTGCTCCGCCGGAAAGGATCGAACAGGTATGGCTGCGGCACTTTTCCTTTTTGCTCTCGGTGTGGACGAGGACGTAGTGCTCCAGGACTATATGCAGTCGCAGATCTTTCTGGCTGATAAATACAAGAAGTATATCGATCAGTATCCCAATTTAGAACCGTTGCTGACAGTTAAACCGGAGTACCTCCAGTCAGGTATTGTCTATATGAAAAAGGAATTTGGTACTGTAGAGAACTATTTGACCGATGTTTTGAAAGTGGATACGGCCAAGATGAAGAAGATGTATCTTTATTAAACCTTATAAAATACTCACGATAACATGGCGGTGCATGGCCACTGCCTTCCTGTAAAAAGCTAATAACTCTGCCAACGCCTGTTTGAATTCTGCTAACAGTAAGGCTTTGTCCTCCTGCCATATGCCATTGGGATACACCTCGTGAGGCTCCATGTCGGAAGGTGTGAATTTTTTACTTAAGGATTCAAAGTCTATTTTCTCCAAGGCGTCAATGATACCATGTAGTTCATCCTGTTCAACACAGGCTATAAAATCAGCTTCCTCGTCATCCAGGTTGAAACCGTGTACACCTACGATAGCTTCACTCCGCTTATTCTCTTCAATGGGATCGGCGGCAGAGACACCGGTGAGAAAGAAGTGCAGTGCATCCCATAATTTGTCAATATCCATACATTCCGACTCTCCGCTTTCTTCTATTTCAAAAATACGATTGGCCAGATCCTCATTTTTTAGATCCATCAGACCATCTAAAGTTGCTTCATCAACCATAAGGTAACCCGCTATCATTCCCATATCTATTTTTTAATTAATGTATTCTTAGAAACCAACTTTCATATTACTGCTTTCTAAAGATCGTTATTTGAACTTTGTGTTCCTAGCTAATTTTTATTTCTCTATATTTCGGTGAGTAAAGGTTTAACAGATAGCCTGTTTAATACTGTTGTTGATATGGAGGTTGTCTAGTTAAGAAATGTGGCTTTTATAGATACAATAGGCATGGCATGACAATTGTCCGTGCATAGTTTTGTATTACATTTCAGAGGAAAGAAGTAAAAGAAAGAATCGAAAATAGGTTAAAAAATATCATGTTAAAGCATCTAAAATACATCGACGGCACATCAGACAAATTTTGGGAGATACGGACAGAGGGCACGACTCATACAGTCACATACGGACGCAACGGGACGTCGGGACAAAGTAAAAGTAAAACATTCGATTCGGAAGAGGCGTGTCTAAAAGACGCAGAAAAGCTCATCGCAGAAAAGACAAAAAAAGGGTATTCAGAAGATGGAAGTGTCGATGTGCCATCTACGGGCAAGTCAACGTCTGCACGTAAGCTTACAGCAAGTAACCAGCGCAAGGAAGAAGCGGTCGCAGCGATGAAGACATTGATCAGCGAAGGTAAGGTCAGTGATATCATACCTTATTTGGAAGAGTATGCTACCGGTAATCTAGAAGTGCTGAAAAAGGAAATCCGTGCAGCCAAAAGATATTGGGTTGATTATGTCGACCTCTCCAAAGACCCCGTGTATCGCAAAAAGGCACAGTACGATTGGGGAACCAGAGGGAATAAGGAACAGCAACGTATTGTCAAATTACTTGCTTTAGCCACCTTTTCGGGATCTGATGCGGGTAGTTGGGATATTTTTTATGAACTCATGGAGCAGGTTGAAAGTCCTGATGTTGAGCAGATTTTAGTATATGCTAAGCCCGATTGGTTGGGAGATTACCTCTTACAATTGGCTCGACGCAATGAGTGGCAAAGACTAACCTACTCCAAGCTGAGACGTTTAGAGGACTTAGGACACATACAGTTTGAGCCCGAGTTGTATGCGGGTTCTGTATCATCGATCAACTACAAGGAGTCGGGAAAACATTTTAAGGTTTTGACCGAAGATGAGCTGACTATTCAGCGGGATATTCCGCTGGTATTTGAATATGAAACCAATATTCAAAATATATACCAGGACTACAGCTATCAAAGTAGCGTCAATGAACTGACCTGGGACAAGGTATTCAGCACCCTCTTGGAGAACGGTAAGATCGATCGCGATCTGATTGTAACTGGTGCGTTGGAAGCCCAGACCAAAAATTGGAATATTAATCTCAAAAGTTACTTTAGAAAACTGATAGAGCGTCTGCAATTGCCAGAAGACGTCGTTTTGAGCCATCAACAGAAATTCTTCCCGTTGTTGCACGCCGAACATAGTGCTGTTGTCAATTTTACAGTAGACTATCTTAAACCATTTTTGGCACATCC
Source organism: Sphingobacterium faecale (assembly GCF_016746095.1). Classification (GTDB taxonomy): domain Bacteria; phylum Bacteroidota; class Bacteroidia; order Sphingobacteriales; family Sphingobacteriaceae; genus Sphingobacterium; species Sphingobacterium faecale. The sequence continues at coordinate 719,548 of NZ_JAERTY010000001.1, forward strand.
TGATTTTCAATTGACCGAGTTTTTAGATTGGAGTGAAGGAATTTTTATGCGCAGCGACGTTAAGGCCAGTCTTAAGACGCTTTTGATACAGTTTGATAAACTATTAAAACAATATCCGGAACTAAAGGCACGTCTTGCCTTGCTGGCAGCAGATCTGTTTATGATCCCAGATTTAGCACTGCAGGAGAGAGCCGCCAAATTCATCTTGAAACATCAGCAGGAATCCAGCGAAGAACTGGCCTCTAAATTACAGATTTACAGGCCTCAGATGATGGGGGCGGTAGCGACTGATATGCAGGCCTTATTTCAAGACGAAGCTTATTCCGAAGAAGAGATCTTGTCCGTCCTGAACGGAGAAAGTAGGGAGGCCTATGCATTTGATCCAGTAGAGGTAAGCTATCTGAGCGAGACAATAGACTATCCGCAGACATGGAACGATATCTTCTTCAAGGTAGGCGAAGTGATCGGTGGGACAGACCCCATCGCGATAGAAATACTGATGAATGCTTGGGTGCAATCTGCCCCAATATTTCCAGCCGATTATAGAAAACAACTGGAACCTTACATCAAGCAATTAAGTGGTATCTACCGCGAATCTGCTTGTTTTGATCATTTCTCAAGTGTATTCTTGAATATGTATTACAGGCCAAAGACAGTACATCAGAATAAGGACCGTAATACCAATTATTCCAAATGGATGAGCCTTATGGGAAATCAGATGCAACAGTTGCAACAGCATCTCATAGACGGGATAACCCTACCATTATTGAGCTTGCCAAGTCATAAGCCTTTTTGGATTGCTCCTGCAGTATTGACCCAACGTATTCTCGACTATCAACAGGCAGGAGTGAAGATCGATTTTGTCGATTTAGCGATTGCATTGAGCCGCACCGTACGGGAGGATCTAGATGAGGCCATACCTTTGGTCTCGCAGGTAAATGATCCGCAGATGCGCGAGGTATTAAACTATGCATTCGGGGTCGATACGGCTATCAAGACACAACAGCGGTCATGGCTCAAGAATCTATTGAGTTCGAAAGACTCAGCAGAGTTACTGTGGCTTGGTGTATGGGCCACCGTGGCGCGTAGCCATTATCCCGATGAATATTTCGAGGAGTTTGATCAGGAGCCGTTAACCGATATCCCATTTGCGGCCAGACCTTTTCGGCCGGCACTGACCATTGAGCCTACCTACTACAATGGGTATAATTACGTGACCAGAAAATCTGAACAAGTATACAATGGGGATGAATTGAATTATCCACTACCTGCATTCAAGCAAGGCGTAGATACTTTTCTATATCATAAAGATATCTATAGCCGCGGCAAGAGTTCTATTGCGGCCTATTACCTCCATAGGATGGATATCCCTTATTTGCATAGTCTGATGCCACAGAATACCGAGAGTCTTTCTATGTTCTTGACATTAGGATTCAATAGCAAGAGCGATATAGGAGGGAAGGCTCCAGCGTCCTATCTGAATCAGATGCTGCACGGTTTTTTCAGAATGGACGGGCAGTCTAATTTGTATTTGGCCACGTCCACCTTTAACAAAGAAAAAGAGGTGCGTGCGATGTCAGTCGAGGTGCTGATAGCAGCTATAGAGGAGAATAGATTGCAACCGGATGTATTAGGACAGTGCTTAGGTGTTTTACTGAGTCATGGTTATGGGCCGATAGGTCGCTTTGTAGAGGTTTTGGAACAATGCCGAGATATCTCTTCCAGGCATAACAATGCCCTGTTGCAGGTGTTGGATGTCGCATTGCAGCATTATAGTCCAGCGGATAAGATGCCTACCAATTTTAAAAAAATAATAGCGTATTACTATGATCTGCAGACGAAGGAACAACATAGTCTCACAGCAGAACAGAGTCAGGTATTCGAACGCTTGGAAGCGTATAAAAGCCTACAACCGGTTTTAAAGAAAATAAGAAAATAACCATATGGCAGAACAAGATTTAGCAATTAGCTATGCAAGACAGTCGCAGCTGACCCAACAGTCGGGGATACAGCAATTGGTGTTGGCACATCAGTCGGAACTGGCTGAAGTGGCCAATGTGCCCTGTTTCTTTTGGGGAAGTTTGACTGACCCCTTATTGACCTCTAAATGCCTATTGACCTTGTCCAAAGTCGTGCGCTCCAGTTTTGGCCCCGTGCCTCCGAGTCTCCGCGACCCTATCGTCTCTGCGGGAACTAATCAGATCCGTTTTGAAGGTTTTTCATCGTGTAACGGCGTGTATGCACGATTGGATTTATTAGAAGACGCTATAGACGGCGAATTTATAGCAAGTGGTACGACCAACGTAGATTTCAATGAGCCTATGCTCAATGCTTTGAATGCTGTAAAAAAGACAGAAAAGATGGTGCTTGGGGTAGGAAGTCAAGAAGTCGCTATCAGTACAGATAAAGCCAAAGTCATTGAAAAGAAAGTAACTTTACCACCACGTTGGATCAAAGGACTCACCTCTGTGCAATTGTACTTGGCAGGTATGGAGGTACAGTTTGAATTGAATAAGATACAGCTTATTCAGCTATTTCAAGGGATTCCCAAAGGAAATGCGAAAGGAGAGTTCTATCTGACTAAGCGGGCCAATAGGTTTATCTTTTCACCGATTGGTACGGGCGATGCCGTCCGTATTGGAGGTATACAACGGTTAAGACTTCTGGAGGGATTGCTGACCTACGCCGACAAATTGATCGTTTATCAAGAGAAAGGAGCGGAAAGTGCCGCCTTTGTAGCTGATTTTGGAAAGATGAGACTGACTCTGGCACTTTCGCCAGATAGTTATAGAGGGTTTTCGGGAGAGGGCAATGTGCTTGAAAACATGATTAAGGCTGTACCCGATGAATGGATACATGCTGTCAATGGTTTGCTCAAGTCCAATGAGCTCTTTGATCCGACCATGTTATCGATAGAACATGATGTAGACTTCGATACGATGGATACGCTGTCCGCTTCACTGTCATCTATAGGCCTACTGGGCTACGATTTACATAGCCATCAACACTATTACAGACGACTGCCCTTTAAGATGGAGCGGATTCTGGCTTTGAATCCAAGACTCAAAAATGCAAAGAAACTTGTGGCAACAGCCGGTGTTCAGTTTATAAAGAATACAGCAGCTTATATAGAAGCCCGCGTAGAAGGATCAGGAGTACAGCATACAGTCATCATTCAGGGAGATAAGTATCAGTGCACCTGTAATTGGTTTACCAATCATCAGGGCAAAAGAGGACTGTGTAAGCATATTCTTGCCGTTAAAATGGTAAATGGCTAGTGATAGGGGATTAAATTAACTATAAAGGGCCGCACATAACGACCCTTTATAGTTAACCTATTTTTCCATTGCTAATATACCTACTCGATAGATTTTTGTGCTGGCCGCTAACCCATTCGGATTACAGCCCAACTCTCCCTCCGGCACCGCTATTCCTAGTTTATCATAAAACGATAACCAAAAATCATCAAATGTACCTGTTTGCGGGTTTTTGAATGTCATCGGCTCGAGTCGAAAGAGTGCAATATGACGGAAGGCCCGCTCTACGAAATCCGAACAGTAGTATGAACTGTCATTCAGTACATAGCTCCAGTTATAAGGCTTTCCAAGCATCTGATGCGCTTTTTCCAATGCCTTAGGAATGGCCTCCATGTACATGCTGTCGATTCGATAGACGACATATTGCTGTCTGTCATTGTCACCGATCATATTATCCAAAGATTCCTTTACGGAACCTTTACTACCCGTAGCGTGCAGGATGTAAGGGATACCTTGTATGATTTCTATAAGCCCGATATGGGAAAAAGAATCACCGGCATTGCGTTGCGTCACCCGATTGATGGCACCGGATAAATTTTCAGGTTGGGCACCCACGAACAAAAGATCGCCTTGTTGAATCGTTACCCCTTTATAAACGGTACTGTCTTGTGCCCAAAGAAAGAATATATTGCAAAGCAATACGAATAAAACGGTTATTTTCTTTTCCATAGGCACGAAGATATAGAAATAATGGTTTTTAGCCTAACATATAAAACATGCTGTGCTGCGTAGGAGGAGTACAATGCCTTATAATGGCAATCTTCTCTGCCTGTAACCTTAGGCAGAGAAAATCATAGTCACACTATTTTTTAGCGTGTATATTCAATTCGATGTCGATCTCTTGGGAGATTACCCAGTCCTTCGGATCTCCGTCTGTTCCGTATGTCAATCCCCAATCCTGTCTATTAATGGTGAATTTTGATACCACATGCACCGTATCGGCAGTGATATCTACCTTAGCAGGAAATGTGACGTTTACAGTTTTGTCTTTAATGGTTAGGTTACCACTGACGATATTAGTTGCTCCTTCGATTACACTTTTATCATTGGCTTTGTCAAAAGCCGTAACACCCGTGATCTCAAACTTAGCTGTCGGGAATTTGTCCGCTTGAAAGAAATCTTCGTTTTTTAAGTGCTCATCGAGATTAGCGGCTGTTTTACCACCAGTCTTAGCCAAGTCTACTGATTTCTCGTCAGTTGCTACTGAATTAATATCGATTGTAAACGAGCCTCCTGTTATTGCATTATGCTCTACAGCTACGGTACCTTCAGTCTTTAATGTACCAAATCTTGGATCAAAACCACCTTTATGATACCCCGTCCATTTTAGCGAACTTTGATCTTGCTCCAATACATACGTTGCTCCTTTTTGTTCTGCTACCTCTTGCTGGCTGCTGGTAGCTGTTTTATCACCGCCTGATCCCTGACAAGACACAAATAATGTTGCTGCTGCGAATGCTAAAATAAACGTTTTCTTCATTTTGTATATCTTATTGTTGTTTGATTTTATTGCCCGCAAATTTAAAGTAAAGTCACTGTACAATACGCATCAGTTTCCTTTTGGAAACTACTTTCCAATTGGGAAGTTGTATAGAGTTCCATAACTTTGTAACAATGAGAAATAGACAAGAAAATATCTGAATGTTATGAAAAAAAAGCTGTCAGTCAATTATAGTGAAACCTGTAAAACAAGGATAACTGCTATCAGGGATACGATGGAGATTCTTTCAGGCAAGTGGAAGTTCCATATTCTGGGCACTTTACTCGAGACGGATAAAATGCGTTTCATGGATCTGTTGCGGGAAGTAGAGGGCATCGGCTCTAAAATGCTGTCAAAAGAACTTCAGGATATGGAAATAAATCAATTGGTGACACGTACAGTACAGCAGACCAAACCAATTACTGTAGTCTATGAGATAACGGAATATGGAAAAACATTAGGTCCAATTATTGACGAAATAGCGAAATGGGGAATCTCTTATCGTAACGCTCTCCACACCACAAAGGATCGTAAAAACGCCGGCTAATCTAAAATAATCGACGGTTTTTTAGGATATACCTTTCTTTGCGACCTGGTTTTAACAAATATAGGAAATCATGTTTCTATGTTGATCAATATCCCTTACGCTAATTCGAATTGATCCACATCGATTGTCTTTACGGAATCATGATCCAAGTCATATCGAGCCAGCACACTTTCGAGATTACTTGTTATATACACAAGATCATCAGTATTATCGGTATAATAGATCATCTCGTCTTCGTCCGGCTCCACAACGGTATAGGGAAATTTGTACACCAGTTCCTGTAGTTTTTTTAGAATAGCCTTCGTCTTGAAATCACCAAGCGATTGCAGCACTGTAATGATTTCATTCTTGTTGGGTTCATCCAGTCCAATCAAGAATTCCTGTTCGTAATTGCTCTTGTCTTTCAGGAAACTGAACGTATAGAACACTTGCGATCTTATGGCCGGATTTTCATGATGGACAAAAGGTTTAAGAACTTCAAAATCGAGTGTTGGATCCTCTTGTAGGATATAAGATGCAAAACGGAAGGCTTCCTCATCCATCTCATTGTGGAAGCTGCCTTTGACAAGTGGTACCCATTCCTTTTTATGCTCCTTAGCATACGAATGAATCAGCTTTACAGCTCTGTTGATGTTGCTTTTAAACAGTTTATCCAAATAGGGGACAGCAAGGATATAGTCATGTGCCAATAGAACTTCAGTTAGGGTAGACTGTATTTCTTGTGATTGCTCATCAAAGCTCTGTTCTAATTGAGATAGGATAGAAGGCGATAATTTTTTCTTGAATAATAAGCCCTCTAATGCGTGCTGTTTAATTCCCAGGTCATGAGATTTACTATACAAGGTCAGTAGGTCTTCCTGTCGGCCACCCATCTGATAACCAAATGATCCAGAGTTTCGTTCAGAGAGGTTTCCTTCTATGACATCGTCTAGCCAACGTTCATACCAATCAAGAAAGTCCGATTCAAACGAAAATTGCGGCAATTGTCGATCCCCATCATCAATATTCACTATTCGGCCCATATGCGGGCCGTTGATCAGTAAAGCGTGATGAAAGGTACAACCTTGAGTACCTATTATAAAGATTCCTCCCCATAGTGCGGCTTCCCTTTTGTCAAATTCGCTATCATCATCTCCGGCTTCGTCGACATAATTCACTTCAGACTGCCATTTTTCCTTTGTTATATTAGGGGAGATCTTTGCCGGGGATTGAATTTGCTTCGCTTTACAATCGCCGTAAGAAACAGCAAAGTGTTCACCAAAGGGATATAACCCATAGTAAGGGCCTGCTCCTGAACCGTTATAGGAAACTCCGCCACTGCCTATCTCAGTAACGAATAGTTTGTAGGCAATAGGGAGGGTAATATCATATTGACGTTCAAAATCCTCTACTGTTTTCAAGTCGACAGGAGCGTTCAATTTGTATAAATGTGCATCTGCGCCAAAGACTTTAAAGTCTTTATCAGCTATTTTGGCTTGTACTAGTTTGTCTTTGATGCGTTTTATCTGCAGTTGATAATCCTTCATTTTTCTCTGGAAAACCTTTATCAGGTGTAAAGGTAGGCTGTTTTGTGGAGAGTTTATATCCCTATAACCAGTGAATGTCCGATTTGTAGGTATAATTCTACTAGATATTTGTATGTTATTCTATAATTCGCAAATCGATCCTTCATGGATTGGTTCGATTCTAGTTATATCATATAGCCCTTTTTGAACTTATGGTGGACGAAAGGAGATCTATGGGATGATAATGTAACTCGAAAATAAAAATATAACCATAAGTATAGAAAATTTAAAATAATTAAAACAAAATAAAACCCTGAGTGTTGTCAGTTAAAGTGCTCCAGAACATCTACCTAATAATATCTGGAAAAGCGATGTGTTTTGCAGGTATTGATTAAGAAGTGCTTAATGTCTTTTTTGTGATTTTTAACTGTGGCTGCCCTAGGTTAGTTAGTCCTGTAGAACATCAGATTCTACTGCTAAGAATAACACATGTGGTAGATTTCAGTTGTACAAAGATGGTAAATGAGACTGAGGTAGAGGTTGTTGTAGCGTATAGATTTAATAAAATAATTTTATGGCAACAAATAATCACATTAATCCCCTTCATCTTAGAACGAGTGTCTTATTTTGGTTAAATGTTATTTTTATCTTACTGCTTCTTTTTAGCTGAATAAAAGATAATTGCTGAGCAGGCTGTCAGCATATCGAAACGTCTATTTTAGAGAGACGTCTGTTTTGCTATTGCGCTAGAGGTAAACAAGATCTATTCATCACATATCCTTATGTTATGGCGCTTTATCGAGATAGCCTAACAAAAAGCTGTAACTCATATTCAGTTTTTTGTTAGACTATGTATGCGATTTCTTGCTTAAGACCAGCTGAACTTTTGAAACACTTGGCTCTGTTTCCGATCGATATAGAGACTGATTTCGTCTTCCCCAAATCCACTGTAATCATATCCCGTTACTTTGCCGATCAATTCGTTACTACGGGTTGTTATTCCTGTTTTGCTCAGCTTGTTATAGATCTTTCTTTCATGATCAGAGTCATCATCTGTATAGGCTCCTCCTTGGATAAATTTGCCTGTTTCCAAATATTTGTCTCTCGTTACCCAGTAGTTTATCAGTCCCTTTACATAATGGTAGTATTCAAACGATATTTTTTCTCGACGCTTATTCTGTTTTGCCAGGTGGCTGCTGTTGACCTCTTCCCAGGTTTTATGCGTAAGATAGTCCACTTTATTCAGTACATACTCCTCTTCGGCTTCTAGATACCATTCTTCTAGTTTGCCGAATGTTTCTATACTGCTAAGGTCTCCTGTAAAACTGTATTTGTCACCTGACCAATCAAATCTGATATAATCGTAGTTAAACAGTTCGTCTTTAAAGTTTAATTCAGGGTTTCCATTTCCCCATACTGTCAGAAAATGAACTTTTCCTTCTCCTTTGTCCATAGCCTCCAGATCAATGGTGAGGAGCGGGAAGAATACTGTTTTATAAAAACTCAGAGGTTGTTCAAAGACCTCTTCAATTGTAGGGTATAATTTCATGTGTATATCTTATTGAAACACTTTGTTTATTGTTTATAGCTGAATTGATAATAGTTTAATAGCTAATTTTTTGCAGCCCATATTTCAATTTCTATCTTCAGTTCTGGCAGTCCTAGTGCTGTCACATAGACTATCGTCATGGAGGGATATAACTTTCCAAATAGTTTTTCCCATTCGGCATCCATATAACTCCAATCAATTTCCTCTGTAGCCCAGATGTTCACTTTGATTACATTATCTGGAGATAATCCCTGATTTCTCAAGAGCTTTTCGATATTAGCAAACGTATAAGTTATCTGCTCATTAATAGAATTAGGAATATCTCCATTATTGTCAATGCCAATCTGCCCCGAAAAAGTATATAGGTCACAGTTTCTAGGGATTATGGTGATGTGCGAATAATTACCGACGGGTGCTGGAACACATTCGTATCCGGCCTATAAACTACAGGTGGGCTTATTTTTGAAGTTCTGCGGATAAAGGTCCTTTAAGTTTTTATGGTTTATGGACATGATGTTTTCCAAGGCGTATTTGAGCCATTGAAAAGGATTTACC
>NZ_JAERTY010000011.1 GCF_016746095.1 Sphingobacterium faecale
AGAAAGCGCTGCAGGAGAATAAGATTCCTGAGGAAGAGCTGGCGGCGCAGCGGAGTACGATCGCGCGTGCGCTGATCGAGACCAACAAATATAGTAAAGACCGTATAATGAGCTTTTTAGTGTTTTTAAAAAGTTTTCTTTTTATACGAGATAAGGATTTAAATAGTAATTTTGATCAATACATTTATCAAGTGACAGGAGGCACGATTCAAATGGGAGTAATAGAAACAATCAAAAGACAGGAAAGAGAAAAGGGCATAGAAAAGGGCATTCAGGCTGGAATGGAAAAAGGAATTCAGGCCGGAATTGAAAAAGGCATTCAGACCGGAATTGAAAAAGGCATTCAGACCGGAATTGAAAAAGGCAAGCGTGAGGAAGCTATCGCTATTGCTTTGGAATTCAAGAAAATGGGTTTACCTATTGCGGATATTGCTAAAGGTACCGGCCTTTCCGTCGAAGAGATCGAGAAACTGTAGGGACTTTTCTTTACTAGTAACTTTGATCAATACATTTATCAAGTGACAGGAGGCACGATTCAAATGGGAGTAATAGAAACAATCAAAAGACAGGAAAGAGAAAAGGGCATAGAAAAGGGAATGGAAAAAGGAATTCAGGCTGGAATGGAAAAAGGCATTCAGACTGGAATTGAGAAAGGCAAGCGGGAGGAAGCTATCGCTATTGCTTTGGAATTCAAGAAAATGGGTTTACCTATTGCGGATATCGCCAAAGGTACCGGCCTTTCCGTCGAAGAGATCGAGAAACTGTAGGGACTTTTCTTTACATAGGATATAGCCGCTTGGTACGATAGTGCCAGGCGGCTTTTTAGTAGGTATACAGTTTAGCGGTGTTATGAAAGCTCGGGATTACGTATCGCATTTGTAAGGAAGTTCCTACGGCTTTTCAGATTATTATATAATTAATTTGTTAATTGACACATTTTTAGTATCATAGACTGGCTGGGGTGGACTGTTGGTCTGTGTTGTTCAGTTTATATTGCCGCTTGGAGAGAGGGCCAAGCGGCTTTTTTAGTGCCTTGTAAACCGTATTTCGGAAATAGAGATATTTCTTTTCATTCTAATCTTTTTTACCCTTGGCTGGCGTCTGCGCTGTAAACGCTTAAGGATATATCTCTCTGGCTAGGGGGGACTTGGAAGTAAGTTCTAGCTTGTGTACTGTGATTTAATCACATTATAGATCAGATCTGGATTGAGCTGACATAATTCTGCTATTTTGAAAATATGTTTGAATGTAAATTTATTAGGCTCTTTTAGTTTGTCCAAATAGCTGTAATATTGTAATCCTAGAGCTTTAGCTATTTTTGTTGGAGCTTGTTCTTCTAAGGTTTGCATTTTGGTAATTATTCCAGATTCAAATAGAGACTTGATTGCAAGAAAGTCTGCATCCATTTTTTCGTAATCCATATTACTTTTTAGCAAAATATCTATTCTATAATCAACTTAAAGAGGCTGATATGCCAGTATAATCAGACTATAACATTATACGGTTATTATTTTTGTTTCTTTTTTTTGTCTTCTTTTTCTATATTCTTAAGAATTCTTTCGGTTTCTTTTTGAACAAGCTCTAGTTTTATGATATTTGTAATCAGTCCAGGTTCAATATTAATAACAAGCGCTATTCTAATTATCTCAGATGTTGAAAACTCCCAGGGACTAAATAGTTTCGATCCATATCTTCCTTGGTTCATACCTATTAAGGCGGCTATTCTAGTAGGCATTTGTTTTTCTAATTGGCTCATTTTAGTAATCGAGCCATTTTCAAATGCCGCTTTTAATAATATAAATTCGTTATGTACTTTTTCTGGTATAGTCATACTGAAATATGCTGCGGTTCTTAAAAACCCCAAAATGCGGTAATTGTCTATATGTGTACATTAAAAATTACACATATGTAAGTAAAAAATTACTTATTTGATTTTATTTTTATATCTTTGCATAAAGAGGTGGAGATTTACTCCTCTTAAATTAAGGCATATTCTAAAAGTCTTGCTCTCAATTTCTGACGACGATTAGCAAGGCAGCAGATAATGCCCCAACACTATCTTGATAAAATGTTATCTTTGACATCTTTATAAGATAAGTGTGGGGTCTGCTGTTCACTCATGTAATCGTAAGTCGTCAGAAAATTTATAAGAGACATGAGATGTAGGCTCCACATTTATTTAAATGTTGCCTTCCGCTCTTTTGCAAGACTTGTTTAATTACAAGTTATATGAAAAAACAACTTTACAAAAACATTATCACTGCACCCGAATAGTTCGGTCTGCCTGATGGGGTCATTATTATGACCTGTATTTCGGTGCAGCTTCCAATTATAAACTGAATAAATTCCCATATTATATCCCAATAGGAACTGCCGATTTTAGCATAGTCAATTTTTTATACCGATGACTTTCCTGCCTCGTTCTGCGAGCTGCTAAGGCCATCGGCAAATTCTTAATTCTTTTAAAAATGAACCATTTTTTAAGAGCTGGGAGCGGACTGCCCCTATTTAAAGCTCTGATACTATTCTTTGTGTTGTTTAGTTCGCTTGTGTTTACGCAGGCGGTTGCTCAGACGCAGTCCGGGCCTGTGCTTCATGGCGAAGTACGCTCGGCTGCCGATGGGCAGCCTATTGAAGGAGCGCTGGTATCCGTCTATCGGGCGCTGACGCTTACCGATAAGGAGGGTAAGTTTACGATCAATATATACCGTCCCTCCGGCGATATAGCGATCAAGTGTGATGGCTACCTAGCGCAGCGAATCAGTTATGAACATACAGACACGTTATTGAATATCAGTCTACAGATTGATGAAAGACCCTATAAAATAGTATATGAAAAGCCTACGCTGGGGACGGTCGATCCCCTGTATATAGGTGATGCCATTCCAGAGGCGTTTTGGGATTTCAGGATGCCTCTACATGCGGATAGCTTGGGTCGCGACTCGTTAAGCCTGGCCGATTTTCGCGACGATAGTAAAGTGCTGATCATCGATTTTTGGCCCACCTGGTGTGGCCCCTGTGTGGAGTCCGTTCTGTGGTTGGATAGTGTGACCCAAGCCAAGAAATATGAAAATATAACTTTTATTTCTATCTGTTCAGCGGAGACCGAGGAGCGTTTAAAAGCTTTTATCGAACGTATACCATTTAAAGTTCCCACCTTATTTGATGGTTCCTTTTTGGTCAACCGCATGCTCACCCGTTACAAAGGCTATTACGGTCTGCTGATGGTTAAAGAAGGCAAGCTATGGGGAGCACCGGATAAACAGACCTTGACCATCGCGAACCTGGATCGGATAGAAAGGAGAGCTTGGGAAGAGGTAACCGTAGCGTTTCATCCCGCTATGGAGAAGATATCTTTTACCGAAGAAGTGAGAAAGGAGCCTTTAAAATGAGTCGGTTACTACGTTTTTCTATGAGTGTCAGCATGTTGTTGGTGTTCTTATGGGGGTATGGTCAGGAGGATATACAGCTGCAGGTCCTGTCTGCGGCAGATTCCTTGCCAGTGGTGGGGGCTACGGTTTCCTCTGCTACACAGCAATACGGACAGTCCAATGGCCAAGGCTGGCTGACGATGCGTGCAGATGAGATAGGACAGATGCTGCGGATCAGGCATGTGGGCTTTCAAGAGCAGTACTATACGCTCGGTACATCGTCTAAACAGCGGGTTTACCTGCTGGCGGTTTCCAGCGCGATAGAAGAGGTGGAGGTGGTAGAGACGGGTTACTTCTCGGCTCCCAAAGAAAGGCTGTCGGGTAGTTTTGTACATATCGATAATAAACTGCTCAATCGCAGCAGCTCTTCCAATCTGCTCGATCGCTTAGAAGGTATTACCAACGGTTTACAGTTTGATCGCGGTAATCTATCGGAAGAGGATATCAACGGCAACCCCACCTTACGGGTCAGGGGCGCCTCGACCCTGGTGTCGGATGCCAGACCACTGGTTATTGTAGACGACTTTCCCTTTGATGGCGACCTGCGCCATATTGATCCCAACGAAGTAGAATCGGTGACTATTCTTAAGGATGCTTCGGCTGCGTCTATCTGGGGTACACGGGCAGGCAATGGTGTGCTGGTTATTAATATGAAGAAGGGTACGTATGAGCGTAAATTAGCAGCCAGCTTTAGCAGCAGCATGCGTGTTACTGCCAAGCCGGATCTGTTCTATAGCCAGTCGGTGCTGCTGCCCGAAACCGTGATGGACATGCAGGAGACCCTTTTTAATAATAAAGCCTACTCTGAAACCGATATCGCTCGAGTGCCTTTGTATGTAGAGCTCCTGATCAAGAAGCGGGATAATCTGATCACCGACGAAGAGTTTGCAGCGACCCGTGATTTATATTTGAATAGTGATATTCGGGCGGATGCGAGCCGTTACCTCTACCGGCCTGCTGTACAGCAGCAATATAGTTTAGGACTACGTGGGGGTGAGAAAGGCATGCGCTACAGCCTATCGGCTGGGTATGACAGGCAGCAAGACGCTATCGTCGGGCAGCATTCCAGCCGTCGCAACCTGGCGTTAACGACGGGTATGCGCCTATTCCCCGGTATGGAGCTTGAAGGTATTGTCCGTTATACGGCACAGCTGTCGCGGACCAATGCCTTCAATAGAGCTGCACTGGAGCAATCCAACATCTACCTTCCCTTGGCCGATGCCGCAGGAAATAGCCTGCCGGTGCCTATTGCTTATGCCAATCTGCGGTACAGCTACCAGGAGAAGGCAGAGTCTTTGGGGCTGCTCGACTGGATGTACCGCCCGCTGGACGAGCCGAAGGAAACCCGCTTTGACAACAATACCGGCAATACCACGCTGGGCTTTACCGCCAATTATCAGATCCCTATCGGCATCAAACTTCGCGCTATTTATTACTACAATCAGCAGCAGATAGATGGCGAGTCCTTTTATTCGGCCAAGAGCTATTTCGCGAGAGATTTAATCAATAAGTATACCCAGGCCGATGGGAGTAAGGTGGTGCCTGATGGGGCGGTGCTCCGTTATGAAGCTCCAAGACATAGTGTGTCGCATTCCCTTCGCTTACAAGGAGACTATACAAAGAGTTGGCAAAATAGCCTACGCTTAGATGCTTTAGCAGGTATGGAGGGCGCAGATCAACGTAGTCGGGTTCTGCCTTCATCCACCTTGTTGGGATACGATCCCGATACCGAGATAGGCACACCCTATTTTCAATTTGGTCGTACCCCCTATCTTACACGTCCAAATGGGACAAAAACACCTATTCCTTTGGTCTATGCAGATCCTGCTACCATCTACCAACGTAACTTGAGTGTATTCAGCAATTTTGGTCTATCCTGGCAAGAGCAGTACGTGCTCAATGGCAGCTTGCGCTGGGATGGCAGTAACCTATTGGGGGTAAAGACGAATGCTAAAGGGGTCGCCTTATGGTCAACGGGCTTTGCCTGGAATATGCATAAAGCCTCATTCTACCGACTAGAGGCTATCGATCAGCTTAAGCTCCGTTTGAGTTACGGTAGTGCCGGCAATATCGATAAGTCGCAGAGCCACTTACCCGTGATCACCAAGCGTACAAGCACGACTTCCGGGGTGCCCTATGCATCGCTTAATAGTCCGGGCAATCCGAGCTTGCGTTGGGAACAGGTCAATACCTTCAATGCGGGGGTAGACTGGTCATTCCGCAAGGGGCTGCTGTCGGGCACTATAGAATATTACAGCAAGCAGGCCAAGCATTTGTTAAACTCCGTCGCTATAGATCCTACTATTGGGGTGTCCGACGGTTTTATGATGAACTATGCCCAGATGCACAACCAAGGGCTGGATCTGTCCCTGCAGAATAGCATCAAACTCGGACTATTCCAGATCGACAATTACTTCTTGTTCAACTATACGGCCAATAAGGTGACCAAGGTCAATAGTGTCCCTTTAAAGTCTATTTCAAATTACATCAATTACAATTACTTTACCGAAGGTGAATCTAGAGATGTGGTGTATAGTTATCCTTGGCTAGGACTGAATCCGGCCAATGGACTCCCTTTGATGCAGTTGTCCGACGGTAGCATGACCGAGGATGCAAAAGCTTATATCGAGGGCTTGCGGTTTGAAGATCTGATTCGATCTGGCCTCAAGGTAGCCCCTATCTATGGCTCCTATCGATTGGGGATCCGTTACCAAGGATTTCAAGCCAGTACCTTACTGCTGTTTAAGGCGGGACATGTCGCCCGTCGCAGATCCTACCTGCCGGGGAGGGAGCTTGATATACAGGGGCATATCGATTACCATATGGATTATTACAAGCGATGGCAAAAGCCTGGAGATGAGTTAATCACGGATGTGCCTGCTACACCCGCTAAATATGATTCCCGGATAAAAGATACGTATGCTTATTCTGAGTTCTTAATTACGCCATTGGATCATATAGCCCTGCGGGATGTCACCCTCTCGTACAGCTTTAAAGGTCATTGGATGCAAAGGGTAGGGGTAAAGGGACTGGAGCTTTCGACTACCGTACAGAACGTAGGGCTGCTGTGGAAAAAGAATACCGTTGGCCTCCACCCTGAGTATCCCAATACAACTTATCCTGCCGGACGGCAGTTTTACCTCGCACTACGTGTTAATTTATAAAGATTAGAATGATGAATAAGATATATATCCTAGTGGCCGTGCTATTACTTCAGGGCTGCCACTCCAGCTTTCTCGATGTCAAGCCCAGTAAACAGACTATTGTGCCCGTGACATTGGAAGACTATGCGCTTTTATTGAATGATGAGAATGTAGTGGGACGAAGAGATCCTATTAGCATAAATTTTATAGGTTCAGATGAGTTCTATTTGCAGGATCCAATTTATGCCTCTTTACCCACTCAAAGTATTAATCTATTCCAAAAAAATGCCTATACCTGGGAGAAGGAAATCTATACGGGAGATGAAGCCCGTACAGGTTGGTCGGATGGTTATGGTACTATCTTGAACTGTAATGTTGTACTGGATGGTTTAGAAAAGTTACATGTTGCCAGTGACCAAATGGCCTATTTTAGAGAAGTTAAGGGGGCCGCACTATTTATCCGTGCCTATAATTATTACACTTTGTCGCAAGTTTACTGCGACACTTACGATTCCGGAACAGCCAGTCAAAAACTAGGTTTACCTTTACGTAAGAGTGCGGACCCTACTTTGACTATACCACGTGCCAGCTTACAAGAGACCTACGCATTTATGATCTCTACTTTAGTAGAAGCTTTAGATTTATTACCTCCCAAGCGTATTCAGGTGACCATGGTCGAGCCCACACAGCAAGCAGTACATGCTTTGCTTTCTCGTATCTATATGCAGCAAGGTGATTATGCTTCGGCGGCTACTCATGCGGAGGCCAGTTTAAAAATCGATAGTACACTCCTAGATTATGCAGACTATGACGCAAATGCATTGTCTCCATTTCCGACTTGGGGTTATGGTGTTTCCGAAGTCATATTTTACAATAATTTAACGAGCGTGCTTATTTACGGACAGCCTAGGATGATTGTAAGTCAAGAGTTTTTGGATCTATATACGGAAGGTGATTTACGCAAAGGCTTGTTTTTTACATTAATTGGTACTTCAACCGCGTTTAAAGGTACCTATTCCGGGATTAGTGGTAGTTGGTTTTCCGGCTTGGCCCGGGATGAGGTGTATCTCAATTTGTCCGAGTCTCTGGCACGCATAGGTAAGGTGGAGGAATCGCTATTTTACCTGAATAGATTACGTGTCAAACGAATAGCTAAACAGGTGTATAGTCCTTTTGAAACTAGTGATCCAGAAGCGCTACTGCGCTTCATCCTAGAGGAGCGTAAACGGGAGTTATATTTTCGAGGTACGTATTGGTCGGATGTGCGCAGATTGAACAAGGAAGCTCGTTTCCAACATTCCTTACAGCGTGTGATAGGGGATAAGACCTATAGCTTGGAGCCTGGTAGTCCCCGTTTTACCTGGCCTATACCACCGGATGCTATTCGGAATGGGGGCTATGTGCAAAATAAACGTTGATTAAATACCATAGGAGGGGACTGTCCCCTCCTAATAGGTCTCCACATTAGAATGTTAATTCTAAAGTGGTCTTTGTGAATAACCATCTTGATCTATATCAATGCTTGGATCGTTTATAGCGATTTCTACCGCATTTGGATGATTGTCTAAGACGTCTTGTACACTGCTATATCCCGTCAGGTCAGTGTCAATAGACGTGCCTGTAAACTTCAACGCTACACCACAGTAATCACCCGCATTACCTTGTTGTGCACAGTTTGCATGGTCATTGGGAAGCGGTGCGGACATTGGCGTGGTGGATTTAAAAGTCTGATTGGCGGCGTCTGTATCATTTGTTTCGTCAAGCGCATACCAATACACCTCTTCCAGTACAACCGGTTTTTGTAGTGCATCTACTTTGTTCGTTATTCTGTCGTCTTTTGCCTGTACAAAAAAGAAGATTCCCATAGTCAGCAATGCTGCTGCTCCTACTATTGCGATGATTTTATTTTTTAAAGTTTCCATATGTTTATATTCTGGATCCGGAGGCAGGCCATTTTGTTTTTGCGGCACTGCCTCCAGTTTGTTTTAAAATAGTTTTTTGTTTTTTGTGTGCTCTAGCACACAGTTCTATTTTAGGGCCTGCCAGTTCCGTCGTAGCAGAAGGGCGTGGCCCTGCCCGTGAATAGGGTGAATTTCTTAGGATGCTTGTGTTTGTGATTCATTTTCAGTTACCTTATGTTTTCATTTCAAAGGTCGCTGCTTTTTATTGCCCCGCCTGCGTCCCCTGGGGACACAATCTTTACGTTGGTTGCGGCCGGTCAACATAAAGCGGTTTGTACGGCATATGGTGCTACGCGATATCTGCAGCAGATCCTGTTTTTCTTCCTGCAGGAGTAGTTGGTTCAGGTCGGGGAATAAGGTCGTGAACTCCATATAGATGGATGCCGGATCTTTGATCATGGCGATGCGGCGCAGCTTGCTCAGCTGCCTTTTCTTTTTGTTGGCCAGTGCCGCCATGAGTGTGTTAAAAATCGGATCATTCTCCTTTAGCGCCTTCAGTTTAGCGTAAGGGATGCTGACCACAAGACTCGGGCGTAGCGTGATGATATGGCCTACATTGGGACTCTTCGTATAGAGGTGTTCGGTGGATAGCATCCCCATCTGGGGGAGACCTATCGCGTAGATCTGCCTTTTGATATTTTTGGTCTTCGGATCTTCTTCATACCGTACCCGCGCCAGCATGCCCGAGCAGATGTAAAATACCTGCTCTGCGGTCGACCCTTCTTTATATATATAGGTATTCCTGGGGTAGATTTTATAGGTGGTATGCTGTTCGATCCAGTCTTCGTGCTGCGGTAATACCGTACCGAATTTGCCCAGATGGCTGGTCAAAATTCGGATAGCTTCCTTTTGTGTTGTTTCCATGATTATTCAGGGATAAAAGTTGTTGTTTACAGTGACCAAAGAGAAGGCGGCCTGTGCCGGACTGCTAGGCACAGGCTTACCTTTCCCTTGTAAATTGGTTTTGTCGCTTGTGTTCTTTTTTTATGTCCGGTTTGTACAGATATCATCGCGTATGCGAATGGGTTTGGAATTTTTTAAAATCATAAGACATAGTTGGCAGGCTGTATCAGTATAAGAGTGGTACAGCCCTGTCATTGGTTTACAAAAAGGTACTTCATCGTTAAGCACATTTTGAAAACATACGTCGGTAACTGTATTGTGCTTAGAAATTTGAAGATGTGTAATCCAGGCATATAGTACAAGGTATTTTACACGGATGCCTGTTATCGCCTGATAAGTGCCTGATTTTTGGTGATAATTAAATGGCAAGCAGCAGTTTGAAAAAACCTTTAAGATGCTGGACAAGCGTGGTAACTCCAATGGTGTTACAGAGTGGGAGAACATATTCATACCCAGATTCGAGCAATTAAAATAAAGAAGCATCTAAGAAAAGCCATATCAATCATCAAATATGGTCTTGAATATATCGCAGAGTGTTTGTTATCAGGATTCAATAGGCTATCGATCAATCTGGTATTTTTTTTGTCATGTACTTAGAAATTAAAGAATAAATAGCTTCTGCGAAGGATAGTGCTGATCCAATAAATGATTTCATTGCAAAACTTGAAATTTTTAAAAGAAAATGGAAATGCCTAACTTTGAATATGGACAAATTCAGGTTAGATAGAACGGCGTTTAAAGGGCAAACTGCCAGAGAAGCATCTGATCATAGGGGATACTATTCGAAATTAGATTGGAAGGAAAGGTTAAAAGTTGCATATTATTTGAATAGTATAGCTTTTAATTTCCCATTTGATAATCCTCCCAGAATGGATAAATCTAAGTTTTCTGCTTCAACAAGAAGTTAAGTATGGGCAATATTTTTAATGAAGATTTTAGAGATTTTTTATCGTGCTTGAATAAGTGTCAGGTGAGGTATATTCTTGTAGGTGGTTTTGCGGTGATCTTACACGGATATTCACGGACGACAGGTGATATGGATATTTGGGTTGAGCGAACTCAAACCAATTACAATAGACTTAGGGCTGCTTTCTTAGAATTTGGAATGCCAGTATTTGATATGACAGAGGAAAATTTTTTATCCCACCCTTCTTGGGATGTATTTACTTTTGGTGTACCACCTGTCGCAATAGATATCATGGTTAAAGTTAAAGGACTAGATTTTACAAACAATTATAATCAATCAATTATTTTCGAAGACGACGATTTATCTATTAGAACGCTTCATAAAGATCAACTCATTGCCGCTAAAAAGAACAGTAATAGGCCTAAAGATCAGGATGATATAGAGAATCTGTCTTAATGTTGATTTAACTGGTTATATAAAAACTTCATCTATCAAGATATTTCAGTTGATTTATTCAGTCGCTTGTATTGCGGTATGGACTAATCGGCATCAGTTCCACTTGGTCCACAGTTCGCTCCGTAAACTGTTGAAGGCATTGCCTGCGGCTAAGTTCTGCCGTATCCACCAGTCATATGTAATCAATATTGAACATATCCACGATGTAGATGGCAGTACCGTAAACTTGCAGAATGGGATGGAATTGAAAATCGGTACTCATTTTAGAAAGGCATTTTTGGAGAAGCTGCTGATACAGGGATAGCAGCTAGGAAATTTGCATTTTTTTAATTTGTTTTTATTCCGATATTTAAATATCACCTCTTGATATTTATCCTTATAGGGAGAGGTTAACTGGTTTTGTCTGCATTATTTACCTTGCAGGCTTTTGGGGCCGTGCTTCGGCGCGGTCGGACTGACCGGGGTCCTGCCCTATGAAAAACAAACATGTCTAAATATTTAATCTTACAACAGTTACAACATATCAAAGAACTGGTCATTTCTTCCTTGACCGGAGAGGAGCTTACAGCACTATCGATACAGGAACATCTATCGCTGCTTCTCGAGCATGCGGATGTCCAAGAGCTCTGCGAAAATGACCAGCAGCGTTTTCTTAAGCTTTTAAAGCGCCTATTTCCGGAATGGACCATCGAACCACTGCCGGTACCACCGCCCGAACGGGTCGATATCGCCTATTAAAGCTTTCGGTTCACTTCGTCTTCAAAATCTGCTTTAATAAATTCCCAATATTTACCGCGAAGGCATATCGGGTCAAAATTGTTATCAGCTTTGATGAAAGCTTTAAGAATATTGGCATTACTTGTTGGTATGGAGTGTCATGGGATTTGTAATCGGATCAGCTAGAGCATGTTTTATCTTGGATTCTCCATAAAAATGTGCAATTTCTTCCTGTTCTTTTTTATTTCCACGTTCATAAACCCGTTGGATAACAGCTTTATATTGTTTTTGCCAATCTATTTTCTCTATATCGGTATCCCAGAATAATGCTTTACGTAGTACTTTTAGATTGGGCTTTCTATTCTCTTCTTTCTGTTTGGTTTGCGCGATATCATAATAAGTCTGGAGAAGTGCAAATGTGCCTTCCTCCAGCTCTAGAGCCTCGTCTACCTTAAGAGCCAATGTAATACTGATACCTCTTTTGCCTTTTATTATTGCATTGAAAGTCTGTTTGTGAGCATCAATTGAATGTGCAAAAGGGCTTGGTTTAATATGGCGTTTTTTTAATTCTCTCTCCAGTATCAAACCTGGGTGTATTCCTTTAAATCTTTCCAGGTTCTTTTCCATAATACAAATGTAAGCAATTTTGGTTACTTTTGTGTGGTTTTTCAAAAAATGAAACTGTTGTTTTGCCATTTTACCATTTTAGAAAGGCATTTTTGGAGAAGCTGCTGATGCAGAGATAGCAGCTAGGAAATTTGCATTTTTTTAATTTGTTTTTATTCCGATATTTAAATATCACCTCTTGATATTTATCCTTATAGGGAGAGGTTAACTGGTTTTGTCTGCATTATTTACCTTGCAGGCTTTTGGGGCCGTGCTTCAGCGCGGTCGGACTGACCGGGGTCCTGCCCTATGAAAAACAAACATGCCTAAATATTTAATCTTACAACAGTTACAACATATCAAAGAACTGGTCATTTCTTCCTTGACCGGAGAAGAGCTTACAGCACTATCGATACAGGAACATCTATCGCTGCTCCTCGAGCATGCGGATGTCCAGGAGCTCTGCGAAAATGACCAGCAGCGTTTACTTAAGCTTTTAAAGCGCCTATTTCCGGAATGGACCATCGAACCACTGCCGGTACCACCGCCCGAACGGGTCGATATCGCCTATGCGCTGCGGGTACTCGATGTGGCGCGGTCCACATTTTACCGCTCTATCGATAAAAAGCTGCTGAAGCGGTCGGGCAAGATCGGCGAAAAACCAGTCTATCTCAAGGCCGACGTAGACTGGCTAGGGGTCGAAGCCGAGCGTATGGGCAAAGGGGGCTGGGTGTACCGAAAACTGTGGAAACAGAGGCAAGGTTCG
Source organism: Sphingobacterium faecale (assembly GCF_016746095.1). Taxonomy (GTDB): domain Bacteria; phylum Bacteroidota; class Bacteroidia; order Sphingobacteriales; family Sphingobacteriaceae; genus Sphingobacterium; species Sphingobacterium faecale. The sequence continues at coordinate 12,891 of NZ_JAERTY010000011.1, forward strand.
AATGACGCTTAAGGGGGCGGTGAGTTGATTGCGGCCGGTTTTCCGGATTACCTTTTCACTTTTGCTCCTGCCTGATCCGTCGGAAGGAGCTCTGTCCCGGCGGTCTGGATGCCCTTTGGAGGGGAGGAAACAGCCTTGATGAGACGAAGGGACTTTTCTTTCTGAAAAGTGCTGCGTGGATCATCGCTGGTCAGCCGATTTAAGAGCAGGACAGGCTCCGTCCTGTCGTATAGTAGATACTTTTATTCTTCCGCAGGTGGAGTGTGCTGAAGAGGGCATTTGGGCCTGATTACTAGGGGGCGGTTGTACAGTACGACCGTCCCCTTTTTTGTTTTTTGGTGTTCCGGATTCGGATGCCACCTCGGCAGTTTGTGGTGTACGGCTCCAGACGGTCAGCTTTGCTCTCCCGGATTCGGTCAGACCTGTCCGTACCGCTTCATCAGGAGTGCGCTACCGGCCGGACTGCGGCCCTATCCATGACATACCGATCGCAAAACAGGCCTCTTCCGGGAGAGATTGGGACAGCAGTTGTCCGATGTTGTCCCGTATTGTCCCATTTCTTGATACCGCTTTTATTGGCCGCTATGTTTGCCCATGTAATGTTCGTCCGGAAGTGCATTACAAGGAACAGTGGTAAACAAAAAATCAAAAAAATGAGAAAGAAAAAAGTTGTATTAGACTATTCGGGACTGAAGGATGATGAGTTCAGTACCCTGGCGGGCAAAGTCGTGGACTGTCTGGATGGGCATCCCCTTTTTACGGATCTACCGGTCGCCGTAGCAGACCTAAAAGCAGAGGTGGAGCTCTACAAAAGCCGCTGGCAGAAAGCGAGCCGGGGCGGTAGTCTGGTCGAAATTGCCGAAAAAAACGATACGAAAAGGGATGTGAGTGAAATGCTGCGTAAGATTGCTTTTTATGTCAATGAGGTGGGCAATGGGGTACGCTCAGCCCTGCTGAGCTCGGGCCTGATCCTGGAAGCGGATCCTAGCAGTATGCCTACACCCGCCAAGACGACCAATGCCAGCCTGACAGATGGCCTGCAGCAGGATCAGTTTAAAGTGGGATTTGACCGCGTGCCCAATGCCCTACTGTACGAATACCAGATCTCGGACAAGGATGACGAGCAGGGCAATCCTATATGGAGTGACAGCTACAGGACAGGCTCCACCCGGGGTAATGTATTTGCACCGGTGGTAAAGGACGTCACCTATAGACTGCGTGTACGGGCTGTTAATAAGAAAGGAGCCGGCGATTGGAGTGATGTGGTGAGTCTAAGAGCACGTTAGATAGCAAATGTGCTGATTCGCAAATTTAAAATGGGGTTACCATATAACATAAAAACAACATGAACAAAATCATCAAAAAGATAAGTGGTGCGCTGCAGCTGGTATTAATGGCGCCGATCAAGCTGCCGGCGAAGGCACTGAGCATTATTAAATATCTAGCACTGGGATTAGGGATTCTCGAGAAAGTGACGGAGGAGGAAAGTGATGGAAGTGATGAAGTTAACAAGTTATGAAGTTAACTAGATAACACGATAACTCAAAAACAATATCTTATGATAATAACGGTAATACGTGTCGGGGAGGGGAAGCAGAGTACCCTGTCTGAAGTGTATGTCGATGGGATATTCTTCTGCTATGGCCTTGAAGATGCGGTAAGGGATCAAAAGATCTGGGGGGCTACGGCTATTCCTGCCGGGACTTACAAACTCGGTATGCGTAAGCTTGGTGCGCTGCATGCACGTTACACCCGGCTCTTTCCAAAATTTCATCGGGGTATGATCGAAATCCTGAATATTCCGGACTTCAGGTATGTGTACATCCACATCGGCAATACTATCGGGGATACGTCAGGCTGCCTGCTACTGGGGGATAGCTTTGTGCTGGAAGATGGGGACTATGAACTCCGAAAGTCAAAAGCAGCGTATAAGCGGCTGTATCAAGGGCTGTCCGGCGCGGTAGAAAGCGGCCGGGCAAGTGTGCAGCTGATCAATGCGTTTTGCGATAAGCCTATAACTTCATAGCGTAATGAAGCTAAATGAAATACGTGCAGGCACCCTAGGCGGTTCCTTGTGCAGCATATGGGCTTCGATCACCCTGGGTGATCTCTTGCAGACGGTAGTCCTGGCGGTGGTAGGTACCTTGGTCAGTTATATCATGTCTCGGATTCTGCAGAGGTCCAAGGGCAGATAGGGGACAGGCCCTAAACGATAAGCGCTCGCTAAAATCAGAACGCGTTTCAGCCACAACCGGACGCGTATTTTTGTACTTGTTTTATTTTATAGGAATAATCCCATACCTTTGGACTATAACCAGTTGAAGTAAACCAATACAGCTATGATAAAGTTTATCGATGAGAAACACGTATTGCATCAGCTTAATATGGGCGATCCCGAGGCATTTTATGTCTTGTACGAGCGGCACAAGCGGCCGCTGGCAGCCCAGCTGCTCAAGCTGCTGAAATCGGAAGAGTTGGTCGAGGATACCTTGCAGGATGTGTTTTTAAAACTATGGGAATACCGGGGTAAAATAGATACCGACCGGGCATTTGCACCGCTGCTGTACCGTATGGCACGCAACAAAGTCACCGATATCTACCGTAGGGCCTACCGGGATATGAGCCTACGGGACAAGCTGGCCTATGAAGGCGAGCCACTGGCAGAATCCGCCGATATCGATCTGATCAAACAAGAAGATCTACAGGCTCTGCATAAAGCCATGGACAGCCTGCCCATCCGGCAGCGGGAGGTGTTCACGCTGCACAAGATCGAAGGTAAAAGCTACAAAGAGATCAGTGAGATGCTGGGGATCAGCCATGCGGCCATTAATCAGCACATCTACCGGGCTACTCAGAGTCTGCACCGCACGCTTAATCCACCGACATTGCTACTGCTCGCCTGCCTGGCCGGTGAGAGTGCCATCTATCTTGCTTGATTTTTTTCTCTTTTAGCTGTCATACTATACCCGGCCTGGGCGTAATGGTATATAAAAGCGCTTATAAACTGCTCTAAACAAAATGATAGACAACCCCTATATCCGGCAATTACTGCAGAAGTACATCGATGGATCATACAGCCCGGAGGAGCTGGATGAGCTGCTGCGCTATAGCACACAGCTCGAAGGCGAGCAGACTATCGGTGCTCTGGTCGAAGCATATCTGGCGGAGACGCCTACCATAGAGGCGGCGCAGGAAGAGAGACTGCAACGTATTCTGAACCTTACGGATATACATATCAGCGAAGCTGTGCCCCTACCGGATATGGATGAGCAGCCTACTCGTAGCTTATTCCGTCGAATGCTACCATACGCAGCCGCTGTATTGTTGTTTCTTTCCGTGGGAATCTACGTATGGAAGGTAGGCATAAACCAAGAGCCGAACACCATCAGCATCACTGCCACTGAAGCAAAAGCACAACAAGTAGAGTTGCCAGACGGTAGTCACGTATGGCTCAATGCAGGTGCAACTCTCACATATCCCGAAAAATTCAGTAAGGACAAGCGTACCATCACACTATCCGACGGACAAGCATACTTTGACATAGCCAAAGACGAAAACAAACCTTTCACCGTCCATGCGGGCACGCTCAAAGTGGAGGTATTGGGTACATCATTCGAGGTTACCGCCTACAATAACAAAGAACAAGCAAGCGTCGCTGTGAAGAGTGGAACGGTAAACGTATCAGCGGAACATACCCCGAGCACCACCGGAACCACGCTAACGGCAAATCAAAAAGCAACGCTCCATACCACGACCGGAACGATCGAAACCACTGATATAGACGGCGATGACATAGCCGGTTGGAAAGAAAATAGATTAGTGTTTTCGGACGATGATTTTGCGATCGTACTCGAAGCTATACAGCGTAGGTACAAAGTCACAATAGATTTGCAAAAACCCGAATTACTGAGCAAGAAAATTACGCTTCGACTGGACGATCAGCTCGTACAGACAGCGATCGAGATATTATCCCTATCAACCAATTTTAAATATGAATTTGCCAATGACAGTACGATAATAATAAGATAACCCACGGAACAGCATTCAAGGAATGAGGAACCGTTCGAGTTTATAAAAAAGCCCGCTACTTTAAAGATTGGAACCCTTCAGTAGCGAGCCATGTTCAATTACTAAATCAAACATTACAAAAATGGGAAATACTTATGGTATATCCATACACTATGCACAAATTATGCGTATCTCATCCTTGTATATCTGCTTACAACTGTTTGCGTTGTACCTGTTTGGCGCACATAATAGTCATGCCCAGACCATCAGTATTGATGCAGACAAAACAACGGTACAACAAGTATTCAAGGATATTGAGAAGCAGGCAAAGATCACATTCTCTTATGAGAGAGAAACTTTGGCTGACACCAAACCACTGACCTTACATCTACGAAACAAACCACTAAAAGACGTACTAAGCGAAATTGCAAAACGCACTGCGTTGGATTTTCAGCAAGTCGGAAATGTGATCGTAGTCAACAAGAAAAAGGTTCAACCCGCACCAAAACGACCTGTGCCTGAAAACAAAAAAACAGAAGTACAGCCACAGCAACCGATCCGTGGTAAAGTAACCGACCAGAGCGGAAATCCCATTGCAGGTGCAACAATCAGTGTAAAGGGTACAAACATAAGGACAGTAACCGATACCCAAGGTGATTTTATATTACACGGTGTACAGCTCAATGCAGATATTGAAATCAGTTACATAGGATTTGAAACTATTCATACCGTAGCGAAAGAAAATCTAAAAATCGCTATGCAGAGAAATGAATTAGCTATTCAAGAGGTAGGTATTGCCGTAAGCACAGGCTATCAGTCCCTGTCACCAGAGCGAACCACGGGGAGTTTCGCCAAGGTGGACAACAAACTGTTCAACAGACAGGTAAGTACAGATGTAATCAGCAGATTGAAAGGTATCGCACCGTCCATTCTATTTGACGAACGCAGTGCACTCAGTAGCACACCCAAACTCACCATACGGGGCATGAGCACCATATTCGGTAATGCAGAACCACTCGTAGTAGTGGACGGTTTTGTCTATGACGGGGATATACAGAATATCAATCCCAACGATGTAGAAGACATAGACATACTACGAGATGCAGGAGCGGCAAGTATCTGGGGAGTACGTGCCGGAAACGGTGTAATTGTGATCACCACCAAAAGAGGAAAAGCAAACGAACCAATGCAGGTCGAAGTCGGAAGCAACGTTACTTTTTTAAGTAAGCCTAACCGATACTATCAAACGAGAATGAACCCCAGCGACATGGTAGATGTAGAGATCATGCTGTTCAACAACGACCATTTTAAAGATGATTTAGCCAATACCACGACATTTCCCTTTCTAACCCCCGTAGTAGAAATCCTTGCCGCGCAGAAGGCAGGTTCAATCACGGAAGCCGAAGCCACACGCCAAATAGATCTATACCGCAAGCAGAATATCTGGGATGAGATAGATCGCTACTTGTATCGTACAGGCGTGAACCAACAGCACAACCTCAATATGAAAGGCGGAACGGACAAATACCGCTACTACTTCTCAGCAGGTTATGACAACAATAAATCCAACCAAGCACCTGTCAGTTTCGACCGTCTAACCTTAAATGCACAACAGATATTTAACCCCATCAAGAACTTAGAGATTACGACCGGAATTAACTACACACAGAGCCAAAACTCCGGAAATAACATCAGTATCAATACAGGGAAAAACTACAATGCCAGATTGAAAGATGATGATGGCAACCATTTACCCCTCGGAACGAACTACCGAACCAGCTTCGTGAATGAAGCCGAGGATAAAGGCTTGTTGAATTGGCAGTTTATACCATTAGACGAAGTGAATTTGCAGAACAACCGCAAAAAGCAAATGGAAAACCGCCTAAAGGGCGGTATAAAATATGCCTTTATCCCCAGCCTGTCTGCCGAAGCAAGCTACCAATACCAACGGCAGAATAACAACGACCGCAACCTATTAAACATCAATACCTATTCTGTACGGGATCTCATAAACCGATATTCATCCGTCACGCCAACAGAAGTAAAGCGTAATATACCACTGGGTAGCACCGTCAGTTTTACCAATCGGGTACAGCAGTCGCATACCGGACGGTTTCAGCTGAACTACAACCAGACCTTTGACAAACATAATATTACTGCTATTGGCGGTTTCGAGGTACGGCAGATGACCATAGACGGCGACTACCACAAGATTTACGGATACGTCGAAAGCACAGGTGTATCCAGTGCCGTCAATTACGTGAGTGGGTATTTACAATACCCAAGCGGCTACGGAACCATCGACCGTGGACAAGGTGTAGTCGGAATCATAGATCGCTTCCGGTCATGGTATAGCAATTTGTCCTACACCTATAATGATAGATACACGATATCCGGTAGTACCCGTATCGACCAGTCCAATCTATTCGGTGTAGATGCCAACCAACGCTCCGTACCACTGTGGAGTATCGGGGGCAAGTACCTAATCAGTAAAGAAGACTTTTACCAATGGGATGCGGTTCCCTCACTTAGTGTAAGAGCAACATACGGCTACAATGGTAATTTGGACAATTCCATAACCGCCTACACCACAGCCAGAGTAGAAAGTCTGGCTTTTTTCACGACCGGAAAAAGGGCAAGAATAGTCACTCCACCCAACGCTAACCTACAATGGGAACGTACCGGAATATTCAATCTGGGAGTTGACTTTGGAACAAAAAACAGTCGGATCACAGGAAGTATAGATTACTTTTCTAAAAAGAATAATGATCTAATCGGGCAGATTACGGTCGATCCCACCGTTGGAATGCAAAGTTATCGGGGCAATTATGCCAGTACCAAAGGGCAAGGTCTTGATCTATTAATCAATACTGTCAATATCACAAATACACGTTTCAATTGGACTACGCAGTTCTTATACAGCTATGCGACAGATGAAGTCACTAAATATGATATTGAACCAACTACGTATACTTTATACGTAGATCAAAGCGTTGACGGACATCCTTTAAACTATACACCCGTTATAGGACGACCACTATTCGGTATCTATTCGCACGATTGGGCAGGTCTTGATCCAGCCACAGGTAGCCCACGAGGATATTTAGAAGGCGAACCAAGTACAGATTATATTACGATTAATAGATCTATTGCTGATGATCCGATCGGAATGCTCAACTACCACGGACGAGCATTGCCACCTCATTTCGGAGCAATACGCAATACGTTTTCATACCATGATGTATCGCTGTCTTTCAATATCACGTACAGGTTTGGACATTTTTTTAGAAGAAGTTCATTAAGTTATAGCTCCCTGTACGGTTACAATGGACATCCCGATTATACCTTACGTTGGAAAAAGCCGGGCGACGAATTAATGACTGACGTACCTGCTATGGCATATCCTGCTGATGCAAATGCAGACTCCTTTTACGCACAATCTGAGATTATGATCGAACGTGGTGACCATATCCGCTTACAGGATATAAATCTCAGCTATTATTTACAAACATTACCATTCTTAAATAAATTAGTAAACAGTGCCAGCTTATTTATCTATGGTAACAACTTAGCACTACTTTGGACAGCCAATGACAAAGGAATAGATCCTGATTTCCCTACGCACAGACCTATCCGCACCTTTGCCGTCGGATTCCGTGCTAATTTTTAAAGGATATAACTATGAAAAAAATATTACTCTTCAAATTTATCATATTGACAGTTCTCTTTACCGCTTGTACTAAAGAGTGGTTAGACGCCAAACGAGATATATCCATGATCGTCCCGACGACATTGGATGATATGCGCCTGCTAATGAATAATGATGGTACATTTGTTTTAGACGGTCGAATTTTTGCGGAAGTAGCTGCCGATGATTATTATGTAATGGATGATCAAATTAATGCCGCATTACCTTCTTATCGAAATACTTACATTTGGAGTAACGACATCTATGAGATCGATCAACATGTAACGGATTGGAATACATCCTACGAACAGATTTTTATCGCTAATGTTGTGTTAAAGGGATTAGAGAAGATTGAGCCAACAGCAAGCACAGAGGTAGAATATAATGATATCAAAGGGGCAGCACTTTTTTTTCGTGCAAAAGCATTTTTCAACTTGACCGAAAGTTTTGCTAAGCCTTATGATGCGGCTACGGCAGAGACAGATTTGGGCATTCCATTACGTTTTGATCCGGATATGAATGCACCGATAGAAAGAACAACAATAAAAGAAACGTGGGATAGAATAGTGATTGATCTCAAAGAAGCTGTAAAGTTACTTAAGCCCTTGCCGACTATCATTACGAATACCTCACGTTGTACAGCAAATGCACTATTGGCACGGGTATATTTATGCTTGCAGGACTATGAGCAAGCTCTGTATTATGCGAACGAAAGTCTGAAAGACAAAAGCGATTTATTGGATTATAATACACTGAATCTGTCAGCTACATACCCTGTTACCCGCTTTAATAATGAAACCCTAATGTACAGTGAAATGGCAGCATATAATTCAGCGTATATGACGACTTCTTCACGTACCCAACGGGAATTATACAATAGCTATGACACTGATGATTTACGTAAACAGGTTTTCTTTAATATATTACCGGATGGAGAGTTTGGCTTTAGAGGAACTTATACTGGAAACGGCAGGGTTTTTTCTGGTTTTTCGGTGAATGAAATGTACATCACCCGCGCAGAATGTTACGCCCGATTGGGTGATCCCGATGCAGCAATGGATGATCTCAATGCCTTATTAGTAAAACGATATAAAGAAAATGAGTTTATACCATTAACAGCTTCAGATAAAGCCGAAGCATTACAGATCGTTTTGCAGGAGCGACGAAAAGAACTGCTCCGTCGTGGTCTTCGCTGGTCGGATATACGCAGGTTGAATAAAGAAACCCAATTTCAGAAAACCTTTACCCGAACATGGCAAGGAACTACCTATACACTTACACCCGAGCGCATCAACAATTATTCTTCCCCCTTTCCATACACAGCTACATCCATTAGATAAATCGATCGACCATGAAACAAATCATTACGATAATAATCGTACTTTTCCGTTCTATTCTTATCGTCTATTCGCAAAGTCCTAATGTGCTTATAAAAGCAGATTTCCCGAAATATAAACATAACGCTGTGCCTTATACATACTCGCTACTCTATGATGGATCGCAAGTTTTTCAGTCCGATGAACTCTTGATGGAAAATGGTGAATTCCAAATAGAAACAGAAATCCATACCCCTCATACGTTGGTAGTCTTTATGGGAGAAGAGGAAAATATTTTATTCCTTAATTCACCGAAAGCAGGAATTCTTATTCTTCCTGGGGATAGTTTACGCCTATCTATCTCGGATTTCGGGTTTGATCACATCATGTTTTCGGGGAAAGGTTCAACCCGATTCGCTTTTGAAAAATCCTATAAGGCAGCTATCAACGCTCATTTACCAAAAAAGCCTATTCGAGATGCTATTGAAAAACTAATACGAGCAAATTTAAAGGCAACAAAAACAGATGATCTTATTGCTGAGTATAACAAGCATCTTACAGAGCAAGAAAAGAAAATAATCATAGCCAATAAATACCTTGATATTTACAGCCAGCCTGTTTATAATATATCCAATCGTGAATACGACAGCAAGGATGTTAAATTTATCACCGATCACGTTATCAACAACAAAAGGATAAAACGCTTAATTGAATTGAGTAACGAAGAACGACAAAAGCTAAATTTAAGTGGCAGTTATCAAAACCTATTAATTGAATATGCATATATCCAGCAAACACTATTAAACAAAAGGAAATATACGCCTCACAAGTCCACCAAAGATGACTACTTCACGTTAAACTCAATATACAAAGATGTTGAGAATAGAAATTATTTACTTGGAAAATTCATTATCAGTAGGTCATATCGACAAAGCTTAGAAGATGGATTGGATGAATGCTTTGGTCATTACTTCTCAAATTTTGCAAGCAATAATCCGTTATATAGTGAAGTAAAATCGTCCTATTATTTACTTAACAATAATCTTTCAAAGGGAGCGTTACCGCCAAACTTTGTGTTGGCTGATAGTTTGGGAGATAGTGTAAAACTTAGTGATTTGAAGGGTAAAGTGGTCGTGTTAGACTTTTGGTTTTATGGGTGTGGAGGATGTGCCCAAATTACCCCTGCACTTGCAGATATAAAAAAACAATTTGGTAAACGAGAAGATTTGATATTTGTTTCAGTTTCAATTGACAAATACCGTCAGAGTTGGCTAAAAGGTATTGGCGAATTTTCACCAAAACAAGCCCTGCATTTATACACCAATGGAAATGGCTCGGATACACCTATTATCAAACACTTTAATATCAAATCCTATCCCACTTTGATGATCTTAGACAAGAACGGAAAAGTTTTCGAAGCTCGTGCGAGCAGACCAGATAGCGATAAAGATAAGTTAATCAATGAGATTAACAGCGCATTATTAAATTAAAGGTAAACCCAGAGTAAGCCTAAAGAATAGCGCACTCTGGGTTATACTTTCTTCGTTTACCGTTTTCTTTCTCCGGTTTTTACCTCACCTGTTGGTGCGATCGGTTGATTTGGATTTTCGCTGTCCACATGGTACTTAGCTGCACATATTTTAGACGGTACTTGCTCACAAAGGAGACTTCCTTCAGTTTGTGCTCCCTCCGTTTCATCAGGATTACCGCTTTCATCCAAGTAGAACCATGCTGTCGCTGGTTCTTCGCTTTTCTCTTTCACCGTGAAAGAGACCATAGCTGCTGCACCTACTACGAGAACAGCTGCTGTTAAAATTGACATAACTGTTTACATCAAATTTTTGTTTTTTATGCTGATGTAGCTATCAGATTATTTCATCTTGTTTTATTGATGAAATTAATCATGATGGTTTCATAATAATAAGAATTAATTTCTGTCTGCTATTAATCAGGTCGCAGACGCCATTGACCTGTTTCATCATTATATACCCAGATGAGGGGTATCGTTGCGCAACAATGTTTTATTATATTTATGGGTAAGGTTCTCTATGTTTTTCCATTCCAGCCAAATCGCAAGGGTGTTCAGTACTAAGCCTATTGCTGTAATGAATACATGATCTTTCCACAGTATATCAGCGTGTATTCCGGCACAGCTACACGGTATGTGATCACTAAACAACAACGTCCATGCAATATAGATTGTAAAACAGCAAAGCAGTCCGGCCGAGAGATACAATCCATACAGTTTTAGTTTCGGGATAGCCAGTAGTACTGCAATCGCCAGCATCAAAATCGGCAGGATTACGGCTATAAAACTATGCATCCACCCGATATATGGCATACGTTTGAGCTGTGTCGAGAATGACGGTATATCCATCACTTTCGGAATACCTGCAAACAGCCATAAGAGTATAAGACCTATCACGATCAGCTGTACGATAACTCATACATGTAGAAATTTATTGTGAATTGGTTTTCTACAAAGCTATGCCAACTGGATAGTACGACGCAGGTGCAAAACCGCCATTTGTAGCGAATAGCACGTTTTTTGTGTCGAATCGTACATGTTTATGTATCGAATGCCTGTTCGATACATCGAAAAATTGGGCTTATTTTGTCTGATAAGGGGTTTTTTAGAGGTGTTTTTTAGATCAAAATCGCATATTATAATTTGTATCTTTGACTATTATCAATATAGCCTATACGTATGCTTGTAAATCAATCTCTTGTTGCTGACATAAAAGCTATTATATTCCAATCAAAGGACAAGGCTATACGTGCTGTCGATCATCAACGGACGCTCATGTACTGGCATATCGGTAAACGTATATTTGAAGAAGAACAGGAAGGAAAAGAACGTGCCGAATACGGAACATTCCTAATCAAGTATCTTTCAGAACAACTGCAACCGGAATTTGGAAGTGGTTTTTCTCCCCGTCAATTGGAGCGGTATAGACAATTTTATCGTGTCCAACTCAATTGCGTCCGCACTGCGGACGCAATTGAGTTGGACACAGTATAAGTTACTATTAAGCGTTGATAATGAAGATAAAAGAGAGTTTTATATTGCCGAATATCTTAACTTATTGCTGCCTTAAATCTCCATACTTGGACACGTTTAATCCTATTGCGTGAAGGTAATGATATGTCATCTAAGGATACCACAATCTTTTCTTAGTGATCGTTTATTTCTTCTAAAGAAGCAAATGCTAAAAGGGGCTTTTTGATCATATTAAGTTTTAATTTCTTTATTCCAATTGTATGGTTTACCTTTGATCTATAATCAGTTGTTAACTACGTATGATACCCGCAGTTAATGAAATACACTTATTGAAACGATTGCATCAAGGGGATGACCTAGCATTTGAAGCCATCTATGAGAAATACAGTAGACCTATAGTAGCTAAAAAGAGATGTTTATTGTTGAATAATATATAAAAACTATTATAAGATATGAATCCCTATGATCAAGGGCATCGAGATGCTAATTTAGGTTCAAATCCAGCCGGTGCCGGATACCATGGAAAAGAGTATGAAGAATATATGGCTGGTTATTATGCTACAGTATATGGCATGGAAGTTGGAAAGAATATTGGTGATTCACTTGGGGCATTGGCAAACATCATCTTACTTTTAGCTTTTAGATTGCCGTTCCTGTATCCAGCAATTTTTATTTTCTATGCTTTCTGTAAATGGGGTCTTTACGGAAGTGGACTTGGTGATTTTATGGCTAATTTCTCAAGCTATATTATACCTTTAGGGTTGAGTATGCTATTTATATTTGTGCCGATAACCATTATATGGTATAATTTATATCTTTATTTACGAGGTTTAGAGTTTGCACGATACATTTCTAAAAAACCAAATCAAATACTCTTTATCATACTAGGGGTTTATACCGTTGTAGGCAGTAGCATGTTATTAATTGTAATGGTAAATGCTTTTCCGTTTACATATCAATATTATTGGATCAAATTATTGTTATTAGTTATAATTTTACCTAATATATTTCGATATCCTATAGAATTCCATTGGAAATCTTATAGGGAAGGTAACTATTTCAAAAAATACAAGTATTTTCGAAAAGGTTTTTTGAGTCAAAAGCAAGATTCGAATCAACAGATAACGTTTGAAGAAGTAAAAATATTAAGTTGGAATATTCATGAAAAAATGAAATCAAGATTAAAGGTTGTAAAAGTAATATCCTATCTTGTAGCCATTGTGATTTTTCTATTACTAGATATACCTTCAGCAAGTTATACTTGGTATGCCTATATCCTTCCTAAAATTATGTCTTTTTAATGTATCATTTGACTATTTGATCACAACTATTGATTCTGAATGATTTTACCAAAGATCTTTTTCTTTGACGGTCATGATCATCTCTCCTTTTTGATTGATATATCCTCGTTTCGTGATATTGTTGTTTTTTATTGTTGCTAAAGTTAAGTTAGATATAGGGTCAAATAGGCCATGAATTGTTCCTGTTTGTCCCGTTTTATTTGATGTGCAAACAATTGTTTCTCCCTGTAGATTTACAATCCTTTCTTCCTTTCCGTAGTCTACGATAATCTTCATGAGGTTATTAATGACGTCTGAATTGTTGACATAAAAACGGACTTGACTGTTCTCTGCCAACTTTTCATCAAAGCAGTACATTTTTCCATCTTTGTTTAAAATCATTAACCTTGACTTTTTGGGATAACAAGATTGAGACCAGAAAGCAACTCCTCCTCTAAAGAAACTGCGCTCCTGAAGATGGATATAATCGTCATAAACAAAAGAACTTACAGTTCTCCGATGGTTCATTAACTGTGGCGTATAAGTGCACTTTTCATCTTTTCGTATATAAATTACTTCTTTTCCAGTTTTGTCTATATAGACATAATCAAACTGATTTTGACTTAAAGGTCGGACTAGTGCTAAACCTTCGCTGAAAACAGAAGGCCTATTGCTAAATTTATGTTCAATGACCAGTTCGCCTTTGGTGTTAATAAATCCCCATTTTAATTTACCAAACTCATCATACTTCGCAACCGGAGCTAGGCCTTCGTTGAATACGCCAGCTTCAGGATATTTCGGTTCTATCTTAATATTTCCTGCCTTATCGGAATAACCATTCAACACTTGATGTACTGCTGAGGCTACTTTAACTGTTTTTATTTTATATAGATTATCCGGATGATCTACTTCATTAAATAGCATCTCGATCTCATATCGTGTTAAATTTCGTGTATAGGTTAGGTACTCGACTCTTTTATTCTTGCTTACAACTTTATGTCCACTACAACCGCTTAAATGATCATACGTAAATGGTGCTACAATCTCCAGTTTTGTATTTAATACACCGTATTTTCCTGTTTGAATATCTTTGGCTACTAATAAGCCATTTTTGAATCCATAGGTATCCCAAGAGGACCCTTTGATGGGTAAATTGTAGTCAAAAGCACCTGGATCACAGTTTTCCGCATAGCTAAAAACATATTTATTGTAAGGGATAACTAGATCGCCCGTCGCATTAATCAGTGCATGAGAGGAGCCTTTTGTGATGACGGCATAGCCGTCACTGAAGTTAAATAACTGATCTGCATCTAGCATTTTTATGTTTTCAACTATTCTTATACTTTTATCGTCGTTTAGATTTTCACTTCTTTGCGGATTGTTTGCTAATACAGTTGTGTTATTTGTTTGAGGGGTATCGGTCGGTTGCTGTTTATTATAGAAATTGACCACAGCTAAATTGTGCTGCTTTAGCACAATTAAACCAGGATTATTAGCAGCTAATTTATCATATATTTTCTTTTTTACAAGACTAAAGTGTGCTTGTATTAAGGAACCTTCTTCCATAGCACTGTATTTTCCTGCCAGAATAATATCCTCACCCAACTGCAAAAGGTGAAAGTCAAATTCACCACTTGTTAAACTCAAATTCTCATCCGTCGGAAAAACATCAGTTAAAAAGAATCCTATATCTTCATTGCTTTTGTACTTAACATCGACGTATTTGAAATATTTCTGTTTTTTATCGGTGAAATTTCTTAAATAAAACTCGACTTGTGAGGCGTTAGCGGCTTCCCAATTTCCTAATCCAATCATCATATCTCCTTCAAAAGTTTTATCTCCTTTTGTCATAATTAATTTACCTTGCCATTTCCCTTTTAATCCGTTCGGAACTTGAGAAAATGTATATACAGGAATAACGAATAGTAGGAATAATATCGCTGTTAGGTTTCTAATCATCTTGTCATAAGTTTTTGATTTAAACAAATATAGCTTAATTTTTTTCATTTGTCTTTTAGTTATGAAATCAATTTCGATCAGCCTATCGGTTTTGGCTTTTTCCGTAAATTCGTTGCTAATATCTTTCTGAACGGTAGGATGTTTTTTGAGTAACGGACTAAGATTTTCACTATAAACTGATGACGCTTTGAAGAGCATAGACCGGATTATAAGTCGGTGCCAGAGGTGGTGATTTTGCGGTGCCAGGTAGTATGAGGCCTGCGTACGGTCATACTTATATAGGGCGGAGCGTAATAATAGGTAAAGGATGTGCCATGATCTTGAACTGTTTGTTGATATATCCGGATTGTAGTGCTGCTGTCGTACTGCAGCAGTATATCGCCTGTATGGAAGGGATCGCCGAAGTGCAGCGACTACCGGATGTATATACCGCGTTGCGTAAGCTGGGTAATAGGGAAATTGTAACCGATATTATTTTTGTGGCTTTGCCGGAGGCGCCTGAATCGCTATGGCCTGCTGTAAAACAACTGCACAGATACGGTACGCTGATCTGTATCGGTAATGATCCGGCCCAGGCGGCGGAGGCTTATCGCGTACATGCGGTCGATTTTTTGCTGGAACCGATGGCATACTCCCATTTTATGGAAGCGATCTACAAGGCTAGGGCAGTGCTGGCGGCCCGGCAAAAAACGATGCCCTACATCTTTGTCCGGGAGTCGATGAAAGGGATACTGGTCAGCATCGATATAGCAGCTATACAATACCTGGAGTGTCTGGGCAATTATGTAAAGATATTCTACGAAAAGGACAGCTATCACTTGGTGCACCGGTCGATGCGCAGGTTATTGCAGCTGTTGCCGGCTTGTAGATTCTGCCGTATAGAGCAGTCTTATGCGGTACATATCGACTATATCCGTGACGTGGATGCGGATGTGGTGACCCTGAAGAATGGAGTGATGCTGAAAATCGGCAATAATTTTAGAAAGGCGTTTTTGAAGCGGCTGGTCGCCGTAGAATGAAAAAATAGAGAGTCATCGACTCTCTATTTTGCTAACAGAACTTATATGTTCTCTTGGGCCATAGCTTGTTTATAAATAGCTTTTTTGCGCTGTGTCCGTTTGGCTACAGATTTCTTGACGTAAGCCTGGCGCTCACGTAGCTCTTTTATTACCCCGGTATTGTTGAACTTCTTCTTTAAGCGTTTTAATGCGCGGTCCAAAGATTCTCCTTCTTTTACATGTACAATAATCATTTCCTAATATACCTCCTTTCTTTCGCTTTAAATGATAAGTAGGGAATGTACCCTTTTTAAATGGCTTTAACAAATTGGATAGGATAAAAATGAAAAACGCACTAGAGAATAATGCGTTTTTATAAGTTATAGCTGTATCTTTAGCCTATATTTAACAAAAACCTGAATATTTTAATATTCGTACACAACAACCATTTATTCAAATCGTGGGATCGACCGGACATGAATATAACGAACCTGTGCTGCTGTCTAAATTACGGGAGGGAGACCAACGCGCGTTTAAGCGGTTGTATGATCATTTTAAAATGGGCCTGGCGAACAGTCTGGTACGGGTGCTGCGGGACGATGAATTGGCCAAGGATGTACTGCAGGAGCTTTTTATACGGGTATGGAATAACAGGGAGACTATAGATCCCCAGCTTTCTTTTAAGGCTTACCTCTACCGGATCGCTCAGAACCTGGTCGTGGACTATTACCGTAAGGCTGCACGGGATAAATCGCTGCAGGCGCTGATGCTGCAGGAGGAAGGCTGGTACTCTCATGTGGAAGAACAACTGGATAAAAAGGAGAATGCCGCGATGCTCCATGCACTGCTACAGAAGCTGCCCGAACAGCAGCGACGAGCCTATGTCTTGCACAAAATCGAAGAAAAATCCCATCAGGAAATCAGCGAGATCATGCAGATCTCGGCTTCTACGGTCAATAAGCATATCCACTATGCCCATCGGTTTGTTAAAGCGCAACTGATACAGTCTCCCTTTTATTTGCGTGCACTGCTGATAGGACTGATGATGACCTTATAATCTTTTTAATTTTTTTCTACTTTCTTATGGATACTTTTTTTCCGGGGAGCGTATATAGGGTAAAGACGGACCAATATACCAGCGATGGAAAGAACAGAGAAAGAAATAGAACAGATGTATCTCCGGTTTCTGGAGGGGGAATGTAATGCGAATGAGCTGCAGGAACTCTTGGATTATTTGGAGACGCACGGTACCGGATCGCCGCTAACGGAGGCGATAGGCCGTGCATTGCTGTCGTCCGACCAGGCTTCGGTAAAAACGCAGGCACGTGCCGCAAAAATTGTCAAAGAGACGGACGCTTACCTGGAGACGGTGCTTTTTGCGCCCAACCAAACAGCGCGGGTAAGGCGGCTTTGGATGGCACGCGTGAGCGCGGTGGCGGTTATGCTGTTATTGGTCGGAATGGGATTTTGGTATGTGCTGTATAAAGGGAATGAAAACGGGCATGTAGAGGAGGTGTCCGTTGCTGCTGATGTACTCCCCGGGACCAGGAAGGCATCTTTGGTGCTGTCCGATGGCAGTAGCTACGAGTTGGATACACTCGAGGGCGGGATAAAAACTACTGATAATCAGATTTATTATGGAAGTGGAGCCGCAGTAACAGCACGCCTTGCGGACCTGCAAGCGACGGTGTATGCACCGCGGGGAGGCGAATATAAGGTAGACCTGGCGGATGGAAGTGAAGTGTGGCTTAACGCCGATTCGAAGCTCACCTACCCGCTTTCGTTTTCGGGCAATACGCGCTTGGTGGAGGTAGAAGGAGAGGCTTATTTTAATGTGCATTATGATGCAGCAAGACCTTTTATAGTGCGTAGCAAAGGACAGGAAGTGAAGGTGCTGGGTACCACATTTGTTGTACACAGTTACCCGGCAGAGGAGGTACAGACCACCCTGGTATCGGGGCGTGTGGAGGTGCATGTGGACGGGCAGTCTAAGGTTACACTGCTACCGGGACAGCAACTGGCGGTAGATAAGGGTAGGAAGGAACTGCGGGAGGTGAATATCGAAGCTTATACGGGCTGGAAAAACGGCTTGTTTATATTTCACGATATACCATTGGCCACGGTGTTGCCACAGCTGGCACGTTGGTACGATATTGAGGTGCCGACCCAAGGCATCCCTGAAGTGAAGGTATTTGGGGAAATCGATCGGAACACGAAACTGTCTGAAGTCGTGCACCTGCTCGAAACGGCGACCGATGTCCGGTTTAAAATAGAAGAAAGGAGGCTGGTGATCAAAAGAAAATAAATAGAGGAACTGGCCTATAGGATGAAACCGGAAGTGCTAGCAACACCCCCGGTCGATGTCTGGCCGCTATAAGATAATATCGCTGAATGAATTAATCTAGTATACTAACCAAACATTAACAAATGTATGAATAATAACTTTTATGTCCATAAAAAGGGGTTGATAAGCTCTTTTTTATGCAACAGGAGAGTTTGTCAACTCATTGTCCGCATGAAGATCATTTTTGCAATGCTGCTTCTTTTTATGATGCAATCCAAAGCAGATATCCGCGCACAATATATCAATCTATCCGTCAGACAGGCATCGCTACAGCAGGTGATGACCGAAGTCCGGAAACAGAGCGGTTACAACTTTGTCTTTCGCCAGGATGTAATGGAAAAGGCGAAAGCGGTGACCGTAAAGATTGAGAATAGAAAGCTCGAAGAGGCCTTGGAACTGATCTTGCAAAAGCAAGAAATTAACTACGATATCGTAGGGAAATCTATTATTCTATCTCCCCGTGTACCTCAGGGAAAGGATAACCCACGTCTTATGGAAACGGGGGATCTGCTCCAACAGAAGATACGTGGACGGGTGGTCAATACACAGGGACAGCCTTTGGTAGGTGCTACCATTTATGTCCTGGATGCACAGGGCGCCCGTACCGGACGGCAATGGCAGTCCGATAGTGATGGCGGATTTGTCCTGCCTGGAGATAACGAAGGTGCCCTGCTGGAGATTTCTTACCTGGGCCATGCCGCGCAACGTATACGCGCGAAGTATGACCTGGGGGATGTCAAACTGATAGCCGTATCCGAAGAGGTCAATGAGGTCTCGGTGGTGGTCAATACGGGCTATCAGCGGCTGCCAAAAGATAGGAGCTCGGGATCCTTTGGAAGGGCCTCGGTAGCGATTATGAAAGACCGTAACTACTCGACTGATATATTGAGACAGCTCGATGGTCTGGTACCCGGACTGACGGTCAATGGGGCTCCCGGAGCAGATCCGGTGCTGATCAGAGGGCTCACCTCGATCAATGCCAACCGTAGTCCGCTGGTCGTGGTCGATGGTCTGCCTCTCGATGATATCAGTGCGCTGAATGTACAGGATGTGGAAGACGTAACCGTGCTGAAGGATGCAACAGCAGCTTCTATATGGGGAGCAAGGGCGGCCAATGGGGTGATCGTGATTACCACCAAAAGCGGTACGGCCTCGGGCAAAATGAAAGTCGAATATAACGGTTATGTGAATTTTCAGGGGAGACCCGATTATAAATATAACCGCATGATGAGCAGTGCACAGTTTGTAAAAACAGCTGAAGAGGTGTTCGATCCGGTTACGAATCCATGGGCGACGATGAGCCAGGATTATTACCTGATGCCGCATGAGCTGGTCTTGTATGACCGCGAAAGAGGGCTGTTGAGCGAGCAGGAGACCCAGGTAAAACTGGATAGCCTGGGCGCTATAAATAACAGAAGCCAGATTAACGATCTATGGGTGCGTAATAGCTTGCTCACCAATCAGTTTGTGTCGTTAAGTAACGGCACCGAACGGTACCGTTGGTATGGATCGGCTACGTATACCAATACGGTATCTAATACCGTGGGTGAGCTCAACGATCGCTACAAGCTGAATATCCGTCAGGACTTTGCGCCGGGTAAACGCGTCAGGTTTCACCTGATTACGGACCTATCCATGGGAAGAAACCAAAGCAAACGTCCGTTTGGAACGGGTAGCAATTATTTACCTTATCAGCTATTCCGTGACGGACAGGGCAACCCCTTGGATCTGAACTACCTGAAATTTGCCAATGAAGATATCCGGCAGCTGCGGGAAGAACAGACGGGTATCGGTCTGCGCTATAACCCGATCGAAGAGTATGACCATGGTTATTCGAGCAGCAGACAGGCCCTCGCACGTACTTTGGGTGGTCTGAATATCAATATCTGGGATGGACTAAGCTTTGAAGGGCTATACGGCTTTGTGTATGGGCACGACCGCAGCCACTCGGAAGAAATGGAAGAAAGCTTTACGACACGCTATAAGGCGGCGACTATGACCGCACCACCTAAGCAGGCCGGTGGGGAGGTCGTACGCTATATACCGAAGGAAGGCAGTATATATACCCTCAATAATAGGGATGCACAACAATGGACGGTGCGCAATCAGTTGCAGTACCAAAAGGAATTTGGCGATCATGCGGTAAGTGCGCTGTTGGGACAGGAGGCCCAGGAACAGCGCGGGATCAGCGAACGCTCGCGCCTGTTTGGCTATAATCCCCAGACACTGACCTATGCTACCGTCGACTATCCGGCTTTACTGAGCTCGGAGGGAATAGCCGGCGGTTATTTTGGTAGGATATCGCTCAGCAATGACGATAGACCTTTTCGTCAGGAAGATAATCAGACCAGATTTGTATCCTACTACGGTAATGCGAGCTATGCTTATAAAAACCGCTATGTATGGAATGGTACATTGCGTAAAGATGAGTCCAATCTATTTGGTAAAGATAAGGCTGCCCAGAATAGAGCGATATGGAGTGTGGGCGGTAAATGGAATATCTCTAAAGAAGCCTTTATGACGGATGTGAGGGCGATAAACAGCCTTTCGTTGCGGATGACTTATGGCTTGTCGGGCAATTCACCAGCGCCGGGTACGGCTGCCTCATACGATATACTCGCAGGTGAACACTGGAATGAGGCACCCGGTGGACTGGTATTGGAGGTGGTAGTACCGGGCAACCCTGGACTGACATGGGAGTCGACATCTACCCGTAATATCGGTGTGGATTTTGAATTGTTCAATCAGGTGTTGTCGGGATCGCTGGATTATTACGATAAGAAGACGACCGGGCTGATCGGTATCTATCCGGTGAATATGCTGACCGGGCAAAGTAGTACCACCGGAAACCTGGGGGATATGGATAATAAGGGGTTTGAAATGGCGCTGAATTCGCGTAATATCAGTACGCCGGATTTTAGCTGGAATACCATGCTGGTAATGTCTTACAACAAAAACAAATTAATACGCATCGAGGACAATGGTACCTCGAGTACAGCGATGTTTAGAGCCGGATATCCGACCTATGCTGTATTTGCTTACAACTATCAGGGACTTAATGAATTGGGCGATCCGATCATACAGTTGGCGAATGGGGAGCGGACAAGTGACCGGGTGCCGACGACGGTAGACGATGTGGTGTTTAAAGGAACTACCCAGCCGGTATGGAATGGGGGATTTTCTAATAGAATAAGGTATAAGCAATTTGGCTTTGATGTGCACGCCGTGTATAATTTTGGACATGTCTTCCGTAGGCCTGTAGTGATACCGTTTAGCAGTGCCCGCTTTACAACGAATATACCGGTAGAATTTGAAAATAGATGGAAAAATCCTGGTGATGAACGCCATACGGATATCCCATCGCATGTCCCTTCGAATAGCATAAATAGCAGCAGAAGAAATGTGGACTACTACCGTATGGGCACCTCAAACGTGCTGAATGCTTCATTTGTCAAAATCCGGGATATCGGGTTCTCTTACGAACTTCCACAGGAGCTGATCACCAAGGCTAAAATGGAAAAAATATCATTCCGGGCGCAGATGCATAACGTGATGCTGTGGAAAGCCAATAAGGCCCACATAGATCCGGAAATTATGGGCGGTACGCCTACCAACCGGAATACGGTATCGATCGCGCTACGTGCTAATTTTTAATGAAAGCTGGTTATGAAACTGAAAAATAATAGTATACTATATATACTCCTTGTAGCAGGAGCGCTGGGATGTATATCCTGCAAAAGAGAATTCTTAGAAATAACACCGAAAGGAAGTCTCATCGCCGAGAAAACAAGTGATTACAATGCCCTGTACAATAATATGATGCTCAGTGCTTCGGCCGAGTCGACGCTCTATCTGGCAGATGATGTCTGTAGTCTGTTGCCGACCTATACGTCCAATAGTGTATTGGCACAACGGCTCTTTACATTTGCAGATGATCTCTACGACGAAGATGAGACGCCTAATATGATCAGTATATGGCTGAAGTCCATATACAGTATGAACAAGATCGTGCATGAGGTCATGGATTCTAAAGGAGGCACAGAAGCGGAAAAAAGAGGATTATTGGCGGAGGCAAGGGCATCGCGTGCGCTTTTACACTTTTATCTGGTTAATCTGTATGGACAGCCCTACAATGAAGCTACTGCGGCGACTGATCTGGGCTTTCCCATCATTGATACCTATGATCTGACCCGTAAGGATTTTGAACGGCACACGGTCGCTCAGGTCTATGATTTTGTCTGTGATGAGTTGAAAGCATCCCTGACCGATCTGCCGGGAAAGATCTCGCACCGGTATAGGATGTCGGCTGCTGCCGCCAATGCCTACCTGGGAAGGGTACTGGTCTACCGCGGCCGCTACGCCGAGGCAAGGCCTTATCTGGAAGCTGCGCTGGAAGGTGCCAAGAATGCATCTATCCCGGTCGGCCTATTTGACTATCATGTCGAAACCAAAGCAGGTGGCGCGTATGCACCCGGATTGTTTGGCCCTACAGTTGTCGATGCGAACAATTTTAAAGAAGGAATGCATGTCATGCCTTTCAGCATATCGACTAATCTGATTTTTTTCTCGGCCTCTTATTATATTCCTAAAGCAGTGATCGATGAATATACGCCGTCGGATCTGCGCAGAGTATTTCTGACCTATACCAACTATGCACAGACAAAGCCATTTGCAAATGGTATGGCCCGTATTTTTGGAAGGACGAATAGTTTCTTTTTCGGCGCTAATATTTCGGATGTCAATTTGTTGCTGGCCGAGGTGTATACCCGCGAAAATAAGCTGGAGAAAGGAGCCGGATTGTTGGTCGATTTTAGAAAAAACCGAATGGATGCCCAGCAGGCTAATGTCGCAACGGGGATCGGGCAAAAGGAGCTTCTGCACGAAATTATTAAAGAGCGTAAGCTGGAGTTTCTGGGCATAGGAGACCGCTGGTTTACGATACGCCGGTTGAGCGTAGATCCCTTATTCCCGGAGATAGCAAATTATAAGCATGTGCTTTATAATGCGGATGGTACCGTATCCAAGGAATATCCTTTGCGTAAACAAAGATTAACGATGCGCCTGCCCTTGAAAATGATGCTGGAAAATCCGGGCATGCCACAAAACGATTAATAAAAGAATAAAATGAAATGACCATTAAAGAAAAAGTAATACACCTATGAATATATTGTTAAAATGTATAAGATTCGTCTTTTGTGCAATGGGTCCCCTGTGGATATTGTTTTCTTCTGGATATGCCCAACAGCCGTTGGACAGCAGCGGCAATGAAGGTGTACGGTTTGAGAAAGACCTGACTTGGAGTGAATTGTTTAAGAAGGCCGAGGCAGAGCAGAAAATGGTGCTCTTTGAAGTGTATACGACTTGGTGTGCACCCTGTAAGCATTTGGAAGCTAATGTGTATCCGGTGAAGGAAGTGGGAGACTTTTTTAATAAACACTTTGTGAATTTTAAAATACAGATGGACCGCAAAGATACGGACGATGCCTATACGAAGAGCCGCTATGCGCTGGCCGATAGTCTGAAGTCGGTCTTTGATATCCGCGTATTCCCGACTTTCTTTTTTTTGAATAGCAAGGGGGAATTAATGCATGTGATGACTGGGGCAGGTGATCCTATTCCCGAATTTTTAGCCCGTATCGCCGAAGGTATACATCCGGAGACCCAATATTACACGCGTGTAAAAGCCTTTGAAAGTCTGGCGGCTCCGGATACGGCAACCGTTAGAACAATGACTGAGCTGGCCGCTAAAAAGTATGACTGGGACCGTGTAAAGCAGTATAGTGCGGTTTATTTTGACATCGTAGGGAATCAGGTGGATCATAATATACTGGCTTTTGCTAAAGCTTTTAATAGAGAATCGGATTATAAGTCCTTTTCATGGCTGATCGATCACCGCAAGGAAATTGATGCCTTGACGGAACGAGGATACGCTGACCGGCTGGTGATGGATGTACTATTGAAAGAGGAATTTTATAAGTCACCTCAATATAGTGCTGAAAAAGTCGACTGGAAACTTTTCAGGAAGAATCTGAAGGTCAAATATCCTTATTATGCGGATATGTTTACCGCTTATGCCAAGGTACAGCACAGCACCAATCGGGAAGACTGGGATAGGTATGCGAACGAGTTGACACGGTATATGAAAAAATACGTAGACTATACACCTGTCGATGGCCTGAAGACCTTCTCTTGGTTGCTGGTGAGGCATGTAGACAAGCGGGACCTGCTGGAACAGGCGCTCACCTGGATGCCTAGGGTGTATATGGAGGAAGATAACTATATCAATAGACAGACAGAGGCTTGTCTATTGTATAAGGTGGGACGTACCGAAGAGGCCATAAAGGTGCAGGAAAAAGTCATAGCGGATGCGCATGAATACCGGAAGTCGCTTTTTCAGGGAAAGCTGGATAGAATGAAAGAGGGGAAACCCTTGTTTGATAATCCTTAATCTGAAAAGATAAATAAGAGTTAAAAAGAAAAACGCACTATTTAGGTAGTGCGTTTTTTATAGGTAATGAAGAGCTAATAAGACTGTTCTTTACTGGAGCTGATCCAATAAGTTATTCCAGCTTACCAGATCTCCGATAATGCTTCTGAGCTGATCGATAGCAACGCGCTCTTGTTCCATGCTGTCCCGATGGCGGATCGTTACGGTATTGTCTTCCAGTGTCTGATGGTCTACGGTGATACAGTACGGCGTACCGATGGCATCCTGGCGACGGTAGCGCTTACCGATAGCATCCTTCTCATCGTATTGCATGTTGAAATCCAATTTCAACTTATTCATAATTTCCCTTGCCTTTTCCGGAAGCCCATCTTTCTTTGTTAATGGAAAAATAGCAGCCTTGACCGGAGCTATTGCAGGGTGGAACTTTAATACCACTCTGGAGTCTTGTTTGTCTTCGGTCGACAGATCTTCGTGTACTAAAGAGTTTGCAAACACCGTTAAGAATAACCGGTCTAACCCTACAGATGTCTCGACGACGTAAGGAATATAGTTCTGGTTGATCTCCGGATCGAAGTATTGCATTTTTTTCTTCGAAAACTCCTGATGTTGTTTTAGATCGAAATCCGTACGGGAGTGGATACCTTCCACCTCTTTAAAGCCGAAAGGAAAATCATACTCAATATCCACAGCAGCATTGGCATAGTGTGCGAGTTTTACGTGATCGTGGTAACGGTATTTGGCTGGATCGGAACCTAGCGCTAAGTGCCATTTTAAACGGGTTTCTTTCCATTTTTCGTACCATTCGAGCTCTGTGCCGGGACGTACGAAAAACTGAAGCTCCATCTGCTCAAATTCACGCATACGCATGATGAACTGGCGCGCAATGACTTCGTTACGGAAAGCTTTACCGATCTGTGCGATACCAAAAGGAATTTTCATCCGGCCCGTTTTTTGGACATTCAGAAAGTTTACAAAGATACCCTGTGCCGTCTCCGGACGCAGGTATACCTGCTCAGCACCGTCGGCCATCGCTCCCATTTGGGTCGCAAACATCAGGTTGAACTGTCTGACTTCGGTCCAGTTCTTGGTCCCGGAAACAGGGCAGACAATATTATGTTCTTCTATAATGGTCTTAAGACGTGGCAGGTCGTCCGCATTAAGCGCATCATCCAGATCCTTTTGAAGCTGTGCTGCCTTATCCGATTTGCCATCTTTTTCATAGCGGTCGATTTTATCCTCAATAAGTTGGTCGGCACGATAACGCTTTTTAGAATCTTTATTGTCGATCATCGGATCGTTAAACCCATCCACGTGTCCAGAGGCTTTCCAGATGGTAGGGTGCATGAAGATAGCGGAATCTATACCGACTATATTTTCATTCAACTGCACCATGGATTTCCACCAATAGGTCTTTAGGTTGTTCTTTAACTCAGCACCTAGCTGACCATAATCGTACACAGCACTAAGGCCATCATAGATCTCGCTCGACTGGAATACGAAGCCGTATTCCTTGGCGTGCGATACTATATTTTTAAATAAATCGTCTGTTTGCTTACTCATGATAAACAAATATAGATAAAGGTTACGAAAGCAGCAAAAGTTGAGGGGATTATGGTGGAAAAGAAAGTGCCCAAAAAGTCTGATAAAACGTTGCTATTAGACTTTTGGACACGCTCCTGGAAAGGTTATTAATTATTCGGGAACTATCATACCATCCGAAGAGGTATAATATACATCTAGGGTTTGTTCCTGCGGCTGGTATGCCGCTTGGAAGTATACCTTGGTGCCGGTTTTGTAGTTGTCAAGATAAGTCCAATCCGTATCTTTGGGCATCTCGATAATCTGCTGTTTTCCGTCTTTGGTTTCGTACGTAATTTTGGTGTAAATAAAATCTTCGCGTACTTCGGGAATCCATTCCAGCCAGGCCCGTCCCCGATCAAACCCACCATCCAAAAATACACGATTGTGAAGCGTAGCTATATATTCGTCCCCATACACGCGACCGGTAGTCCGTGTAGGGATAGAACGGATATTATATTTATTCTGCGTATATATTTCAAAGTCATAGGTGGCTTCGGGAATGTCTTCTACGATAATCTGTTTGGCCTGACCGATTTCGTTTTCTTGGATAGAAATAGCAATGGAATCGGCCCTATTGTTCCAGAAAATAATCATCTTGTTGACTTGTTGGTCTTTAGAAAGGGTGAAATCCATTGCAAATCTATGGTGGCCGGAGGAATAGCTGAGGTCAGTGATTTTGCCGGGGTATACGATGTCTTTATTCTCGACCAGGTCTTTATAATAGTAATCCTCGGGCGTACAGGAGCATAATAGTACATACACGAATACTGTAAATATTGCTGTTTTTTTCATTTTTGTATAGCTTTTGAAATTCTATATTTAATTGACTTCGGCGCCGTAAAAGGTGAGTTCGTCTATTCCAGTAAATTGTGAAGACCCTCCCCACATGTTGAATACTTTGATTCGGTAGTACCGATATCCACCGGCTTCTCCAGGTATGAAAAAATCCTCGCCTAATACGCAGCCATAGTTACGTAGTTCTTCTGCTGACATTCCTCCCGGCTTTAAAGATTCAAGATTTGCTAACTTATCCCAACTGTCCCAGCTTCCGTCAAGGTTAGGATTGTTGCTTCCGTATAATTCAAATTCGCGCATAGCATAACGTACGAATGCGGAATACCAATAATTGCCGCTCGGACTGCATGGATGATTCATCTTAATGCGACTGAGTTTTGCTTTTATACCTATGTCAATAGAAAAGTCGATAGGACCATTATCATTACTCATCCAACCGGTAGTTCCATAATAAAAGTTACCGATCCTACCGTCGAATATGCGTGAGAATACCGTATTACTGTTCCATGAAGCGTTGTTGAAAGGGGGGAGTGGAAAACTTGCGAACTTGCTTTTGTCCATTTCAAATTCCTGCAGGGGATGGATCGTCTGGGTGAGGGTGTCGGAATGATTATCCCAACGGTCGGACACGACAAACTTAAAATCCTGCGGTTGGTTATAACCTGCACGACGAAAGCTTCCTTTGACATCGCCCGAGAAATGGGTGTAGCTTGTGACGTACCGCCGGACCAAAGGGTCGTAGGTCAGTACGGTGATCCGAATATCTTGCTCGGATGGATTGTCAAAAGTAACTGTAAAACCGCTGAAATCATCAAATACATGGAGGTTGTCGAATACATCGCGAAAAGAAGGTTTGGCGACATTGACATTCACAACAAGCGGATCGGACAGTACTTCACCCTTCGAAACAGCATAAAAGCGGACAGGATAACTCCCTTCTTTGGTAAAACCATGAAGTACAATTTTATCTTCATACAGAGACGAAGTAATGGTTACTTCTTTTCCGGGTTTTACGGTATAGACAGCTTTGACATAGGTAAAGTCCTTATTCTGGGGGGCTTTGAATGTGATTTCAGAACCACCTGCTATCTCTTGTTGCGAGACAATGGTAATCTGATCCGGTTGGCTCCCTGTCGAAATCGGCTGATTGGCCAGCTCTTCTTTACAGGAAAAAAAGATAGCGAGGGTCACCAGGATAATACTATATAGATAAGTTTTCATTTTTGACGTGTTTTAAATGTGCTTTAATAGCTTTTCTATCTATTTACCAACCTGGATTTTGAAGTAGGTTGGGGTTTTGGATTAGATTGCTCTGTTTGATAGGCCATAAGTAATCTTTGGTCAGGAACCGACGTTGTACAATCACGGTAGGACGATAGTAGCTCGCGGTTAGCGATTGCTGTACATCCCACGCGTAGATGGGCGCATTGAGCTCTTGTGTAGCTGTTTTCCAGCGTCGCTGATCCCAGAAGCGGTGCCCTTCCAGCGCCAGTTCGATTTTTCGCTCCCGACGTATAATTTCGCGTAATCCTTCTTTGCTTGATGGTTTATTCGGATTGCGGGCGTACTTCTGCCAGGATACGATGACACCCTCTAAGCCGGCGCGTTCACGTATGGCATCGAGGTAAGAGTAGATATCCGCAGATGGTCCCTCGGCCTCATTGGATGCTTCTGCATATAACAGATACAGGTCTGCCAGGCGGATGACTGGCCAAGGATAAGGGTTAGGCTGAAAAAAACTCTGCTCCATGACGGCCTGATAGTTAATCAGTTTTTTAGCAAAATAACCTGTCAGGTTATAACGGTTAACATTCGTACTGGCACTGGCTTCTCCTTTTTTAGCACGTACGACATTGGGGTTGTTGTCGTCCATCTTGTCATGTCCATACCATTTTCCCCCATCGAAACCTAAATTTGCATAGAAACGGGGCTCCCGGTCAAAGTTGAGTACCGCTGTCTCATAACCTACCTGCATGTAATCAATCTCATTGGCCGAGGCTACTTTTGTCTGGAAGCGTTTGTCATATTCCCACTGGGTATCCTCTTCGATCGGAACTCCGCGCCTGGAGTAAAAATCGAGTGCCAGGTTGATCGTCGGTGCGTAGGAGCCATTGGTGCTGTTATTGGTCATCTCCGGAGATAGGCGTGGCACAAAGTAAGCATAGGTGGAAGCTGTAGGTATGGAGTTGGGATCGCCCCAGATGAGTTCCTCGTTCCATGCTTTGGTGGTCGCATTACGGATGTTCATTTCGAGGTGCGTGCTGGGCTTCAACGTCCGGTTAGGGATTTCTTCGGCTCTGAATCGATACAGTTTAATGCCATGCTGTTCGGCAAAGTCAATTGCATCTCTGGCCGCTTGTTTGGCCATGTCCCATTTCTGCTTGCTGTATGTCGGATTGAAAAGCTGTTCGCCAAGATTGTTTCTAAAATTGACATAATCATTATTACCGTTGAACAATGGACTGGCAGCTGTCACGAGGATATAGGCTTTCATAGCCTTTGCAATAGCCTGGGTAAGCCGTCCGTCTTCGGTGATATGTTGTTCAATAACATCAGGGAGTCCCTGGGTGGCCTCGTCGATAAGTGTAGTAATGTAGTTGAAACATTCGTCGATAGGTCTGCGATGTATGCGCACTTGCTCTTCGGTTGCTCCCAGTGGAAGGTTTTTGTCAATTAGAGGAATAGGGCCATACATCCGTAATAAATAAAAATGATAATAGGCCTTCAGGAACTTCACTTCGGAGATCCAGCGTTGACGGTCTATTTCCGTCATATCCGGGACACGATGGATATGCTCGAGAAAAACGTTGCATTCCCGTATACCTACAAATAGCCTGTCGTTCCAGGTGTCGGCGAGCGGGGTGCTGGGGTTTTGGAGGCCCAAGGCGATGGAGAACGGTGTCCGTGGGTCGTCCATGTCTAGCCAGGAATAGGAATAGGCCACCTCGTTGCCCGCGAGAAATTGGGGATTAAACCACACATCACCATGTTTGGGTAAAAAAGAATAGCAGGTGAATAAGTATCTTTCGGCAGTAGCACGTAAGTTAAATGCCATCTCTACATCAGCCACATTGTCCGGGATGACATCGATGAATTTATTGCAGGAGGATAGACTACCTGCCATGAATATCGTTAGGATTGTATTTTTTAATAATCTGTTCATAATGGGTTGTATAACTATAAAAATATTGGATTTAAAAGGATACGTTGATCCCCATATTGAATACGCGCTGTAGTGGATACCCCATCCCATTACCGGCCATCTCGATATCCCACATCTTGAATTTGCTCCAGACCATTGGATTGCTCACGTTAGCATAAATGCGTAGCATGTCTATTTTTACTTTTGTCGTGATGTGTTTGGGCAGGGTATAACCTGCTTCAATATTTTTGAGGCGTAAAAATGAACCGTTGCGCATCCACCATGTGCTGGATACGATGTTGTTAGGGTTGGCCGTAGGGCCGAATCTCGGATATAGCGCATAAGGATCTGGATTTTCTTCGGACCAATGATGGTCTGCATAGACCTGTAAAAGCTGTCTATTTCCTCTGGAACCGGCTCCGCCTGTCTGTACAAAGGGGGCGGTAGCGGAGGGGTCGATCCAGAATGAGCGCCGGCCTGTACCCTGGAAAAATGCCGAGAAATCAAACCCCTTATATCCACTGGAAAAACCGAAACCATAGGTGATCTCTGGCGTGGTCGGATGCCCTATAGGTACGATGTCGAACTCATCGATTACCCCGTCCTGATTAATGTCGATATACTTGATGTCGCCACCACGGGGGGCACCGATAAGGCCTCCGTAAGATAACTGCTGTACCGGAGCATGTAATACCTCCTCGTCGGATATGAACAAACGCTCGGCTACAAGACCATAATTCTGACGGATAGGCTTGTTGACCCGTTGCTTGTAGTCGACACCCCAATCCAATTCTTCATAGACTTTATATTTGCCTGTAGCATAGGTAAAGTTGGCCTGACTGCGCAACCACCATTGCTCTGTAATATGCTGACTGTACGTCAGTGATCCGTCAAAGCCTTTGCTGATGGCTTCACCCACATTGGCCATAATGTTAGAACTTAAGCCCATAGTATTGGGGATATCAGCCCGGGGCATCAAGATCCGTTTGCGGTAATCGTTAAAGTATTCAGCGACGATCTGTACTTTATCAAAGAGTCCCAGCTCGATGGCAAAATTGCTCTTATGGGCGGTCTCCCAGGATATATTGGGGTTAGCATAGCGTACGACGCTGATGCCAGGGCGTTTCATGTCGTATTTGGTGCCGAAGGTCGCACCATTGTCGTTGGCATTGAGGTTGACTTCAGAAAGGTAGAAAAAGCGGTCGCCAGGAGCACCGATCTGATCGTTGCCCACCAGGCCGTAAGTGCCACGGAGCCTCAGGTTGGAAATAAACGGGCGCATAGGATCCCAGAATTTTTCGTTCGATATGCTCCACGCTAAGCCTGCCGATGGAAAGAAGCCGAATCGGTTCTTGCGGCTGAACCTTTCTGATCCGTTGTAACCGAAGTTGAATTCTGCATAATATCTACTGTCATAAGCATAGGTCATCTTGCCGGATATTCCCGCATTCCGGAAAGGTAATGAGGCCTGTAAGGACTCGGCATTGCCGTTTAAACTGTGCCGCAATATGGAGACCAGCATACCGGATACCCCATGTTTGTCATGGAATGTACGGTTGTAGTTTAGTCCGGCTTCGAAATATAAGGAAGAAAATACGTCCTTGCCTCCCGCCTGGTAGTCCAGGTATTCACTTCCTTTCAATTCGTTCATCAAGCGGATGGTCGTCTTGCCTGTCGCTGGGTCAATATCTCCTTGGCCATAGAAATAAGGTTTATAGGCCCGGTTGACATCAAAATAGGCATTCCGTGTTGTATTGCCCATCATCCGGAAGGTCAGACCTTCGGTGATACTTTGTAGGTTTTGGTTGAGTTCTAGTTGTGCATACATGTTAGAACGGGACGACTCTTTGTAACCCTTGACGACTTCGGCATACGGATTGAGATAGTCCCCCTCAAGATCATAGTTGCCAAACATGATATGCTTGACGTGCTCAAATCCAGGTTCGTCCTGGTAATAGGCTGGAAATAATACGGGGTTGGCATTCATAATCATACTATAAACACCGGCGCCTGTTGGAATGGGTCCCCGATAATCATCGAAGCTCCCCGAAAGACGTACCACGAGCTCTGTGCTCTTGGTTAGGTTGACATTGATATTACTACGGAGATTGTAAGTTCTAAGTTTGATATTGCTGTTGAAGTTACTGTTTCCTGGATTCTTTAATAGACCATTGTCCTGATTCAGTGAGGAAGATACGAAATAGCGTGCGACAGTGCCGCCGCCGCGTACACTGAGATGCGCTCGTTGTACGGTCGTATAGTCTCTGAGGACCATGTCCTGCCAATCGGTGATAGGATACCTGTTCTTGTCCACTTGAGTGATGGTATTATGGACCTGCTCCGGTGTATAGTAGGGGGTGCCGAATCGCGTGAAGTACGCTTCATTATGCAGCTGCATAAAAGTGATCGGATCGGCAATGTCAACATTGGTAGTAGGTGCAGATATTGAATTTTCGAGCCGGACACTGAGGTTTGCTCTGCCTTCACGTCCCTGCTTTGTGGTGATGAGAATTACCCCATTTGCTCCACGGGCACCGTATACGGCGGTAGCGGTAGCATCTTTCATAATGGAAAATGCCTGGATGTCGTCAACCTGCAGTCGGGCGAGATCCGTAGTCGTTACCTCCATATTGTCAATAAGTATGAGCGGGTCTTGCTTGTATCCGAACGTCGTGACACCGCGGATAAAGAAATTCGCATTGTCTGCACCCGGTTCACCGCTGTCCTGATAGGCAATCATACCTGCCAAGCGACCAGCTAAAGCTGAGGTAAGATTACTGGAAGGAACTTTTAGTTCGGAGGGGTTGATCGAGGTAACAGATCCGACCATATCCTGACGCTTGACCGACGTGCCAAATGCCGTAACTACAACCTCAGAAAGTTCGGAATTGTCTGGCAATAGCATTATCTCAAAATTGGTGGTAGATGCAGGCCTTATTTCCTGTGATTTGTAGCCCATCATTGCGATAACGACGACATCACCGGTTTTATAAGCGAGTGAATAGCGGCCATTGATATCAGTTGTGGTTCCTTTGGCACTCTGGCCTTTTATCATTATCGAAACCCCGATTAACGGATTACCAAGGGTGTCGCGCACGATGCCTGAGGTAATCTGTTCTTGCTGTTCTTTTGCTACTTCTTTCGGAACCAATGGTTTTGCTCTGGGTTTGATAATGATCGTTTTGTCCAATATGTTGAAATCCAATGCCTGAGCAGAGAGGATTTCTTCCAAAGCATCTGGCAGCGGCTTATTCTGCATATTGACATCCAGACGTATGTTCCGCACAAAGCTTTTATTTAAAAAGATATCATAGCCAGTCTGTCGCTGAATGCTATTCAGAACTTTAGAGAGTTCTGCGTTCTTTACATGCAGCGTTATTTTCTGACCGTTGACATAGGCGGAGGCATGAAGCGATAAGGTCAAAGTTAATAGAATGATGAGCTTCATTATGATTAGTTGTTTGAATCGCACAAATACAGGATACATATCCAGCTTTGTGTTTGGAATAATTTGCATAATTTTACATTAAATAAGGTTTAATAGTTTGTCGAATCACATGCTAAGTGGGATAGCTTAAAATATCCCAGACCTTTATCGGAGAGTCGGTCGGTAGCCGGCTCTTCTTTTTGGTTGTAATAGATTAATAATTGGTTAGTTTTCTTACATATAGTAGTCCTTTCTTTTAGAGATGTAGGGTTAATAAGTTTTTGTCAAACGTATATTTTACATTAGCCTCGTGGAGGATTCGTAAAATTTTGCTCAGGGGTTCTTGTTTGGATATGCGTCCTTGGAATTTGTCTGACCCCGGCTTACCCTTGACGATAACGTCAATGTCATACCAACGGGATAGGTAGGTAGCGACGTCGGAAAGAGAAGCTTCATCAAAAGATAAGTAACCCTCCCGCCAATTCGATACCAGTTCTGCGTCGACATTCTCCTTACGTAGCGTTCCTTGAACCCATGTGGACTGCTCATTGGGAAGTAGATCAATATGTCGATCGGATGCTGGATAGTCAACCTGAACCTTACCCTGGAGTAAAGTCGTCCGTACGGTATGTTCGAGGCTGTAGTCGTATACATTGAAAGCTGTCCCTAGTACATTGACCTGCTGTTTTGATGTCTTTACGACAAATGGCTTACGACGTTTTATCCCCTCGGTTTCTACCTGCTGATGTGCCACTTCAAAAAATGCTTCTCCATCCAGTTCGACATGGCGTTGATCCTGATGGAAATGCAAAGGGTATTTTAATCGGCTTCCCGCATTTAACCATACTTTAGTTCCATCTTCCAGTACAATGTGGTATTGGGTACCCCTAGGTGTGATGATCTCGATGAGTGGGGTGGCGAGCGCTGTCCAGTCTGTGGTTTCTGTTATAGGTGAACCATCGGTATAGAGAAGTGCATCCGGGGTCATCGCTATACCGGATTTTATATGATCTAGATGTATCCGGCGCCCATTGGGTAGAATCGCTATCGGAGCCTTCCCATTGGGAAATACATGTTCGACCGTAATATTTGGGTTTGTTTCGGTATTCTGATCCCCGGCAGACCAAATCCAGACAGAGGCAAAGAGCAATAACGCTGCTGCAGCACCTGAATAATACCAGAGCCGCTTTTGTTTAGACCTGGCCTGCATATTTATAATACGGCTATGTAGGGTCTCTCCTATAATCTGTAACTGTTCGGGGCTTACCTCTTGAGAAGCTTGCTGGCTTTCCATCGTATTGTAAGCTTGCTCAATGAGGGCTTTCTCAGCGGAACTAGCCTTGCCTCCTGTATACTTTTTGAGGAGATAGAGACACTCTTTTATCGTTAGCATAATTTTAGTTTCATTGATCGTTATATAAGTAAGAGCGATAATGAACTATAAAGTATACATGAAGTTGAAAAAAATATTCTTTTGAGAACCTCTATGGATTATACAAGGAGAATATATAGAAAAGAAGGAAGCTTGGTCTTTAAAAGAAGAAGGGCCCGGTGTATGGTTGTTTTCACGGTATGTTCCGTTATATCCAATAATAGGGCTATTTCTTTATGGGATAATCCTTCGTTGCGGCTCAACTGGAATATTTCGCGCATACGGGGAGGGAGACTTTGAATACTGGCATCAATGCGTTGTTGAAACTCTTTGAATAAGAGCGACCTGTCAGCCTGTTCTTTGTTTTCCGTAGAAGCTTGCTGAATATGAGAAGCAAATTTTTTATTGAGTTTCGATTTTTCTATCTGTTTTAGGATGGCATGACGTACAGCGGCATACAGATAGGCTTTCAATTGGCTGTTGATAGGAAGACGTGTCGCATTGTTCCATATACGGAAAAATACCTCTTGGACAACATCCATGGCTTCGCTCTGATCGGAAAGCATTTTGTAGGCATGGATGAATAATAATTGCCAATACTTATTATATATAGCAGTAAAGGCTTCCCGATTGCCTTGGTACAGGTATCGGCATAGTAACTCATCATCCTGTTCGTCGAAGCTAATCATGCTAATAAAAAAAACTAGACAAAAGTGTTTTGGAATAATCCAGGGTAATCGCGCTAGGCGATATTGTCTTTTCGCCTAGCTATTGGTTTCTTGTGTTTCGGTTTAATGGAATAGATCAAGAATTTGCTGTGACGCATTCTTGTTATCTACTTTCTTAATAATATGCTCTATCTTTCCATTTTCGTCGATGATAAAGGTGGTACGTGCTGTGCCCATATATTTTTTGCCGTACATGTTTTTCTCGACCCATACACCATAATCATTCACGATCTTCTGATCTTCATCGGCCAATAGATGGAAGGGAAGTTCGAATTTACTGATGAATTTTTGATGCGATTGTTCACTATCGATGCTAACACCCAATACTTCGAATCCTTTGCTTAGTAAAGATTGGTAGTTGTCTCTAAAGTTACATGCCTCTGTAGTACAGCCTGGCGTATTATCTTTGGGGTAGAAATATAGTATGACCTTCTTTCCACTAAAGTCGGATAGATTTACGATTTCTCCATTTTGATTTTTTGCTTGAATAGCGGGAGCCTGATCTCCAATTTTTAATTCTGACATGTTTAAAGTTTTTAGTGTTTTAGTAATTAGTAATTAGTAGTCAGTATTCAGTAGTCAGTGTTTTAGTAGTTTAGTAATCAGTAGTCAGTTTTTAGTTTTAGGGATTTTATTAATCCTGTTATTACTTTTGCTATTTCAACGCTTTGTTCGTAATGTTTTTGGAAAGCTGTATCGTCTAGATAGCCTAATTTTTTTGCGAGGTAGAGCATTGATTTTACTTCGCTTGCGGAACCTAAAGATATATATAAAAACCGTATAAACTCTTTATTGCTTTGCCTATCAAATCCTTCAGCGATATTATTGGAGATTGACACGGCTGCTCTACATATCTGATCTTTAAAGCTCCAGTCTCTTGAGTCCACAAAGATTGCATAAATATCTATAGCGATATCTTGTGCTTTTTGCCAAGCAATAAGATCCTCAAACTTTTGTATCGACATCATGTTGTGCCCCTAATTTACGAATTATTAATTGTTGTTTAGTAATCAGTTCTTCAGTAGTTTAGTAGTCAGTTCTTCAGTAGTCAGTGTTTTAGTAATTAGTTTTTAGTAGTTCGTTCGTTCGTTAGTTTTTTCTGACATCTGACCCACTGTCCACTGACCACTGACCACTGACATCTTTCTACTGCCTACTGCTTACTGACCCCTGACTACTGCTTACTGACCACTGACCACTGACATCTGCTTACCTCTTAAAACTAGCTTCGTATACCTTTTCATTGTCTTTCCAATCTTTGACAACTAATTTAAACTTATGCGTACCCTTAGCTAATGAGGAGTCAAAAGTGTGCCATAGATGACGATTCTTAGAATCATATTCCATCAACACCCATTTGTCGTCAATATACCCGTCGAAAGATTGTATGCCGGATAAATTGTCTGTTATGGTAAAATCGATCTTTCGTTGGCTGGTAACATTCTTTCCAGAGGTCAGATTACGTGGCGTGATTGTCGGCGCGATGGTATCAACAACGACGTAAAAGCTTCCAAAATTCCGCGTGTTGACCGATACCCAGCCGTTTTCAAAAGTCCCGCCTTCCGCGCCATTTTCCAGCGATGCTATTAAAGCTTTGCGTTGTAGGTGTGGAGGTAGGTTAGTGGGTTTTATAGCAAGATTGTAGGATTGAAAAACAGGAGTAAGGCTGTTGTGTATCTTGTGTAGCGTAGAGTATCCGTTGGCCGGTACAGGTGCGCTGCTGTATTCAAAATCCAGATCGTCGTAAAGTACGTTTTTGGGGATGTTGACTTTTACATCCTCACGTTCAAAGGAATTGCTATTATCAAATTTAAAGAATTGTACTCCGACCGGCTTATAAGCAGCCGGCTTCATATCGCCTTTGTTTTCTATCTTAAAATTCAGTTCACTGGTATTGCCGGCTACATCCTTGACCACGTACTTGGCATCGTATATTTTGTTTTCCTGCAGTTCGAAACCTCTCTTGGTTGGAAGGGTTTTAAATATTGCTATTGGATTTCCAGGGTCTTTAAAGCTTTTTTGGATTTTTACTTTGGTTTTTTTCCAATGTGGATAGTCAATATAAGAATGAATCCCGCGAGAACTGTTAAAATCCAGCTCTTCAAATAATACGTTAGATACGGACTTGCCGCCAATAAATAACTCTATAGAATAGACGCCGTTTTGGAAACCCCCATTACGATGTCTATCTACCGTGCTGATTCCAAGCCCAAACAGGCCGCTCACTGATAGCGGAGAAGTCTGTGTAAGGGTGTATTCACCGGCCCGGATAGCTTTTACAGCAAGTGGTTTTCGAGGCGTATGTTCATTGAATAAGGGGGCATTTAAGTCGTAGAGCATAATGCTATTGATCGTGGGCTTAAAGCTGTCGTTAAATTTTAAACCAAACAACTGTGGATTAAGCGGATTTTGACTTTTGGTATCCCTGATCTCGAGATGCAAATGTGGGCCGCCGGAGCCTCCGGAGTTGCCGGCTCGACCGATCTGCATACCCTTGCTGATGACAACCTGGTTTCTATTTAAAGTGATATCGACATCAAAGCGCTGTTGCTTATACTGTTCTGCGCGAACGATGTTGGTCAGCACTTCGTTGAAGTCTTCCATATGTAAATATACCGTGGTGTAGCCATTGGGATGATCAATGTAAACCGAGTTACCGCCGCCACCGATCTGTACCCGCACGCGGGATACATAGCCTTCGGCAGCTGCGTGGAGTGGTAATCCCGTGCGCTGTTGGGTCCGGTAATCGTCGCCTGCATGAAAGTGTGTCGAACGTAACTCGCCGAATGTACCCGAAGCATCCATGGCTATGTTCAGTGGATTACGGAAATAACCCTGAGGATAATTGCGTGAGGTGATAATATCCTTGTTCTGTCCAATAGATATACCAGTCTGTAGAAAAAGAAATAAAATCAGGTAAGGTGTTTTTCCCATGCTATTATTTAATAAGTGTAGAAAACATTAATTTGTCTCCAATAAATCCCTCCAGTTTATCCCCGATGATTACAGGGCCTACACCAGCAGGAGTTCCGGTGTAGATCAGATCGCCTTTTCGCAGCGTTATATAGCCGGAAATAAATGTTATCAAGGTGTCAATGTCGAAAATCATGTCAGCGGTATCACCCGATTGTACAACTTCACCATTTTTGGTTAAGGAGAATTTAACAGCATTTAGATCGTCAAACGCTTCTTTGGGCAGAAGGGGGCTTACTACAGCCGAGTGGTCAAAGGATTTTGCAAGCTCCCAGGGAAGCCCTTTGGATTTGAGCTGCGATTGTAAGTCACGTGCTGTAAAGTCAATACCAAGCCCAATGGCATCATAGTATTTAGGGGCAAATTTTTTAGAAACGTGTTTGCCTTCATTACATATACGAACGACAAGCTCGCATTCATAATGGATATCTTTTGAAAAATCAGGGATATAAAAGTCTTTATTGTCTTTCAGTACCGCGGTATCAGGTTTTAAAAAGATAACAGGTTGATCAGGTACTGGATTGTCGAGTTCTTTGGCGTGATCAATATAGTTACGGCCTACTGCGATGATTTTCATATGTGTATTATTTTTTCTTCAATGGTCATCCGCCAGCTGGTGGACTTCAGTGAGTTATTTGGATATTCGTATGTGATCTCCCGATACTTAGTTATGGACGATTCTACATGCTGTGATTAATTTCTTGTTTGTAAGAAAATCTACATAAACAAACTTAACCAAAATTGATTTTATATCCAATAAATGCTTTGACGGAGTGCCTTATTGCAGGTGTATTGCTGAAAAATAGAATATTAAATTACTTTCGCTAAATCGTTTTTCTGATAAAAATACTTAAATTAGATGCTAGGTTTCAAACTTAGATAAATTGCCTTTTACATGCCCTATAATTGCGTCGTATATAAAAGCAGTTTATCGATCTCTTCTCAGCCATTGAGAAACTTATTTATAGCGGAAATATTATGAACAGAAGAACAGCATTAAAACAATTCTTTATCCTTGCAGGAGGTCTTATGATAGCTTCTTCTTGCACAGGCGGGGTGGGAGAGGCCTCTATTGAACTACGGCATATCGTACTTTCCGCAGCTGATGAGGCGCTTATCGGTGATTTGGTGGAGGCTATCATTCCTGGGACGGATTCACCGGGAGCAAAGGAGCTGAATTTGCATCTTTTTGTGATGAAAATGTTAGACGACTGCCATAGTTCCGAAGATCAGGAGGCTTTTATCAAAGGATTGAAAAAGGTCGCTAAGGCGGAATTAAAGACCGAATCTGCCCGTCTGGCCTACCTACAGACTTTAAGAGAAGATGTTTTTTTTGATATTCTTAAAAAGCGGACGGTACAGGGATACCTTAATTCCGAGTATATTATGAAAAATAAGTTGATTTATGAGTTGGTTCCGGGGCATTATGATGGAGCCGTAAAAGTTAATACATAATAAAGTATGATAAACCTAAATATAGACTCCGCGAAAGATAGGACTTACGATGCCATTGTAATCGGTTCGGGGATCAGTGGAGGATGGTCTGCCAAAGAACTTTGCGAGCGGGGATTAAAAACCCTGGTGTTAGAACGGGGAAGAGATGTAAAGCATATCAAAGACTATCCTACAACCAATATGTATCCTTGGGAGTTTGAACATCGGAATGAATTACCTTATCAGATTAAAAAGGATAACCCGATTGTGAGCAAATGTTATGCATTTCATGAGGATGCGGCACATTTTTTTGTCAAAGATCAAGAACATCCTTATATCCAGGAAAAGCCTTTCGATTGGATCAGAGGATATCAAGTCGGTGGAAAATCACTCTTATGGGCCAGACAGACGCAGCGTTGGTCTGATTTTGATTTTGAGGGGCCTGCTCGTGACGGGTTTGCTGTCGATTGGCCGATCCGGTATGCCGACCTAAAACCTTGGTATGATCAGGTGGAGCGGTTTGCAGGTATTGCAGGAGATAGAGATGGTCTGCCTGAGTTGCCCGACGGGGAGTTCCTGCCGGGGTATCCGCTAAATGTCGTAGAGAAGTATTTTAAGAAATCCATTGAGGGAAAGTATCCCGAACGGAAGGTCATATCTGCCCGATGTGCTCATATATCCAAGCCACAGCCTATACATATCCAACAAGGTCGGACGCAGTGTCAAAACCGTGTTCTTTGCCAGCGGGGATGCCCATTTGGGGGATATTTTAGCTCCAATTCATCGACTTTACCTTGGGCCGCTAAGACCGGTCACCTGACTTTGCGCCCCGACTCTGTCGTCCATTCTATTTTGTATGATGAACACAAAAAGCGTGCGATAGGTGTCAAAGTAATCGACCGCAATACGAAGGAAGAGATAGACTTTTTCGCTCGTGTTATCTTTGTAAATGCAGCAGCGATAAATACGAATCTGCTACTTTTAAATTCGATTTCCAATCGTTTTCCCAATGGTATTGGCAATGATAGCGAGACTTTGGGTAAGTATGTCGCTTTTCATAATTACAGTGCACGGGTATATGCTGAGTATGAGGAACTATTAGATTACAAAACTACCGGGAGAAATCCCGCTGGAGGGGGATATATGCCTCGTTTTCGTAATTTATATAAACAGGAGACGGATTATTTACGCGGTTATGCTGCAGGTTTTGGAGCTTGGCGTTCGGCTGTAGGCGATCAATCTGGTTTAGGCAAAGGATTAAAGGAATCGTTGTTGAACCCCCAATTGGGCAATTGGGGAGTAGGGTCGCATATGATGGGGGAGACTATTCCTAAGGCGACTAACTTCGTTACATTGGATACCCAGAGAAAGGATGACTGGGGAGTTCCGTTGTTAAAGATTTCGATCGATTATGATGAAAACGATGACAAGATGAAAAAGGATTATCTGGACACTATGGAGGAGATGTTCAAGATCGCAGGTTTTAGTAATATTCGCAGGGACGAGGCTTGGCAGGCTCCTGGATTGGATATTCATGAAATGGGGGGCGTACGGATGGGGGCGGATCCGAAGACTTCTATGTTGAATAAGTGGAACCAGATGCATGCGGTATCAAACGTGTTTGTGACCGATGGGGCCTGTATGACCTCTACGGCTACACAAAATCCCTCCTTGACATACATGGCATTTTCTGCCCGTTCTGTAGACTACGCAGTGCGTGAGATGAAAAAAGGAAACCTATAAGTAGATACAAAAAAAGCGCTGTACAGAATTCTGTACAGCGCTTTTTTTATTCTTAAAAGACTATAATTAAATATCTACTGTAGCATCCATTTCAAAGTCTTCGTGTTTTAGGTGCACGATTTCCATGGACTTCTCGTAGTTTGTGGATTTCTTCGAAAAGAAGTCATGCTGTGTCGTCTCTGTATTCAAACCATTCAATACGATAGGGTTGACCTG
This sequence comes from Sphingobacterium faecale, assembly GCF_016746095.1. Classification (GTDB taxonomy): domain Bacteria; phylum Bacteroidota; class Bacteroidia; order Sphingobacteriales; family Sphingobacteriaceae; genus Sphingobacterium; species Sphingobacterium faecale. The sequence goes on from NZ_JAERTY010000011.1 coordinate 55,344, forward strand.
TTTTACTTCGAATATAGGGTCGAAACCAAGATTCATCAAGGCTTTATTGCCGTTGTAACGAACGTATTCTTTGACTTCTGACGTCAATCCCACTACGGTATAAAGCTCTTCGGTGTACTTGATCTCGTTTTCGTAAAGTTCATTAAGAAGATTTAAGAAACGTTGTTTTACTTCCTCTTTATTTGGCAACTTGGCAAATACCTCTTGAGCGATCAATCCAACGAATACACCATGTATCGATTCGTCCGCCACGATTTTTTTGATGATATCTGCTGAAGCGACCATTTGTCCCTGTCCACACAGCCAAAGTGGTAAAAAGAATCCGGAATAGAATAAAAATGATTCCAACAGTACCGACGAAGCTAATGCCATAAACAGCTCCTCGTCGCTTGGATTTTTCTTGTCTATACCCCGATAGTGTCTATCGATTGTATTGGCTTTGAATTGTAAAAATTTGTTCTGTGCTACCCAACCAAACACATCGTTGATCTCGTTGGTGGTAGATACTGTTGTAAATATCGTCGAATATGATTTGGCATGTATAGCTTCCATCATACACATATACGAGAGCACCGCTTTGTTTTGTAGCGAATCGATATGATCTATAATCTTAGGCATACCGGTGTGACTCTGTAGGGTATCTAGTAATGTCAATCCACCTAGTGCTTTTTTATAGCACTCTTTCATATCCCAGCTTAGGCCCTTCCAGCTGTCGATATCTTTAGATGGAATATATTCAGTGTCAATCCAGAACTGTTTGATATTCTGCTCCCAGAACATGAGGGCGTAATCATTATCCGGTGTATTCCAGTTGACGGCGGTAAATTGTTTGTCCATGTACTACTAAAAATTATCATTGTTGAGCTCGCTAAAGCTCCGTTAAAGACTAAAAACAGGAGAAGGCTTGTTCTCGCTTTCTCCCGATTTGTTATGTTTTATTTTGAGCAATGCTCTTCAGTCTGTAATCTAATTACGCTGAGCAAGAGATACACTCTTCGATTGTTGATTTTCGAGTACGTGTATAATATAAAGACTTTAAGCCCAGTTTGTGTGCGTAGATATAATACTTCGCCAAATCCCGTGTGCTATCCTTAGAGTTGGTGTGAAGAATAGTAGATACCCCCTGGTCGATGTGACGTTGGATGACGGAAATCAGCTTTAGAACCTTCATCTGATCCATATCATAGGCCGATTTGAAGTAGAAGTAGTTATCATTTGTCAAATATGGCATAGGATAGTAAGTCGTGCTATCTCCATACTCACGTACTTCGATGATATCTACGATAGGCATGACCGAGGCAGTAGCGTTCATAATGTAAGAAGTAGACTGGTTAGGAGCAATCGCCAAGCGGTAAGCATGGTAGATACCGTGCTCTGCAACCTGTGCTTTTAGATTTTCCCAATCTTCTACTGTAGGGACGTGTATACCTTCAAATAGTTCTTTAACCTTATCTGTTTTTGGTAAGTAATCTCTGTCTAAGTATTTGTCGAAGTATGTTCCATCCGCATAAGCTGATTTTTCAAAGCCAACAAATGTTCTTCCACGCTCTTTAGCGATTTCCATAGAGGCTTCTAGCGAGTAGTAATTCATAGCCATGAAAAACGTATTCGCAAAGTCCAGCGCCTCATGTGATTCGTACATGATGAAGCTCTTTGCTAAGAAGCCGTGTAGATTCATCGCTCCCAATCCTACAGAATGTAGTTCGCGGTTTGCTTTGGCTATCGAAGGTACCATCTCGATATCGGTCACGTCGGTGACGACGGTAAGTGCGCGCATCGCCGTTTTTACAGTTTCTTTGATGCGTTTATTGTCCATTACGGTAGCAATGTTCAACGAACCAAGGTTGCAGGAAATACCGTAACGGATGGTATCCTCTTTACCGTAAATATTAATATCGGATACTTCAGATATCTGCATGATCTCAGTACATAGGTTGGAGAATTTTACCCGACCTAAGCCATTCAATGCATGTGCTTTATTCGTGTTTTCTTTGAAGAAAATGTAAGGATATCCCGATTCTTTCTGTGTCTGTGCAATCTTCACCAAAAGGTGACGGGCATTAATTTTCTTTTTCTTGACATTAGGATTTGTAATCAACTCATCATACATGGCATCCATGTCCATCTCATCTAGATACTGACCATATTCTTGCATGACCGTATGTGGATAGATCAAATAAGCCGGTTCATCTTTCTCGGCGAGTTCCATAAACTTATCAGGTACGATGATACCTATGGAAAGAGATTTGATACGTACTTTTTCGTCCACATTGATTTTCTTACAGTCTAGGAATTCCTCAATATCGGAGTGGAATATATTCAGATATACCGCTCCGGCACCTGGGCGCTGTCCCAATTGGTTGGCATAAGAAAAAGTGTCTTCCATGATTTTCATAATCGGCAATACACCTCCTGCACGTCCATCGACACCTTTTATCGCTTCACTACGGCCACGGATTTTAGAAATATTGAAAGATACACCACCACCTATAGAAGATAATTTCATAGCAGAATCCACTGCATAGCCTATTCCATTGAGGTTGTCTCCGATTTCATCCAGGAAACAAGAGACTAATTCGCCAGAACGTTTCTTTCCAGCGTTCAAGAATGTCGGGGTAGCAGGCTGATACTCTTGATTGATCATTATTTCAGCATACTCAATAGCCTTTTGTACACCTTCTTCACGGGCTAGGAACAACGAGACAGCAACAACGCGGTCTTCGTAGCGTTCTAAGAACTTTTCACCGGAGTCGTCACGTAGCGCGTAGCTTTGGAAAAACTTAAAAGCAGCCATGAAAGATTCGAAACGGAATTTCTTAGCGTATACATAGTTGAATACCTCTTCCATTTCTTCGAATGTAAACCATTGATAGAAATCAATATAGTAGTTGTGTTCTACTAAATAATCTATTTTCTCTTTAAGGTTGTAAAAGAAAACTGTATTCTTGTTTACATACTCTAGGAAATATGCTCGTACAGCCTCTTTATCTTTATGAAGGCTATACTCGTCATCATGTTTGATCATGATTTCGTTATTAAGCAATATCCAGTTTTTTGCTACCTCGTTTGCTATCATAGTATTGATTCTTAATTATTTCTATAAATTGATTTATATCTTCCATTGTGCCCGATAGCTCAAACTTGAAAGCTAACGGAATATCATACATTGCAGATGCTTTGTCCGCTGCTACTGCAAAGTTCCTTCCCCAGTTGCGGTTCCCGCTAGAGGTCACAGAAAATAACCTGTTACTGTTTTGTGTTAGAAATTCTTCCGTCAATGCCGGAATCTTTCCAAAATTCGTTGTAAATGTGACCAGATGTCCGGATTCTTCGACAATCATGTCCTTTTGAATCTTGCTGGCCTGCCATCCCGTGATCTGTACGACCTTATCAATGAAGCGTTGCACATTTCCGGTTTTGCTGTCAAAATATAAATGTATCATAACCTCGTCCTTTTATGATTACTTTTACGATTACTGTGCAATAGCTTCTTCCAATTCTTGTGGTTTGAATCCTATTATACGGTGTTGTATTTCTTCGCCATTTAAAACGATTACTGTGGGCACTGTACGTACCTTAAACTTAACAGCCAATTCAGGTTCATCAAACGGATTAATTCTTTCGTACGAAATACCTTTATTATCTAAGTAAGCCGACACCTGATCGCATGGGACGCAATCGTTTTTCTCGAATTTAATGATTCTTGCCATGTTATATTAAGTTTGATCGAAAACTACTTCTCTTCATAGTAGAAAATATAGTTTATCGAAATGTATAAAAAAACGCTGATCGTGAGATAGTGACAATCTCAACAGGAACAAATATCCTACATTTTCATCCGGAGAGGTAGTCATACTTTTCCACACTCGAACAGGAAAGACCTTCAAAATGCTCGTGGTAGCGTGGTTGTTTTAGTAATTTGCTGTTATACAGTGTATAATCTATGTGGATAACTTTAAAATTGCTTTTGTCAACATAAAACTACAAGTCTAAATTGCCTGTTTTTAAAGTCAAAAAAAACATGTTTTTTGTGCTAATATCGAGAAAAATATGTATATTATATGTCCATTTTTTTACCCAAGTACAGATAAGAATCATTAAGTTTACAGACCAATATGTATTATGATGAAAGCACCTTATTTATTTTTATCGAATCCTCGTCGTTATTTTAAGTCACGTGTGGCGGGTACCATGTTATTTGTGTCCGTTTTCGGCTTTTTTGCGAGCGGATATGCCCAGGAGAATGTCTCTTTTCAACAACCATCTTCCGAAATTTTGGCATTAGCCGATTATCAACGACCTCCTGTTATTCGAATGAGCCCGGATAAAAAATGGGTATTGTCCATGTATAGACCGACCTATAAAACCCTGGACGAGTTGGGACAGGAAGAGCTGCGGTTGGCCGGACTCCGTATAAATGCCAAAGCTGGTATCTCCAGTACCGAAACATACTATGACAATCTCCGGCTAAAATCTGTCGATGGTGGGCAAGAATATACTGTGCGTGGTTTGCCGGCTCAGGCTCTGATAGCGAATGTCGGGTATTCATCAGATAGTAAGAAAATAGCTTTTACCCATACCAGCGCACAAGGGCTTTCTTTGTGGGTGATCGATGTGGAGACACAGACGGCCAAACAATTGACGGATTATGTTTTAAATGCCGTACTCGATGCACCTTATACCTGGGTGCGTAATACCAATGAACTGTTGATCAGTAAGCGGCCCGCTGTAAGCAAAGGCTTAATCGATCACAGTAAAGATTTGCCTCAAGGGCCTGTGGTTTCTACAAGTGACGGAAATATATCGCAGTTAAGGACGTATCAGGATTTGTTGAAAAATCCGCAGGACGAACAGGATTTCGAAACATTAGCTACTTCGGAGCTTTTTTGGATCAATCTGAATGGTGAAGAACGTAAGTTTTTGTCTGCAGGGATGTATACACAAAGTTCGCTATCACCCGATGAAAAGTATGTCTTGGTTTCTCAACTTAAAAAGCCATTTTCCTATCTCGTGGGCTACAATTCCTTTCCACAGGAGACTTTCGTGTATAGCGTCGATGGCGCATTGGTAAAGAAGGTAAATGAAACCCCGCTATTAGAAATAATGCCAAAAGGATTTTCTTCGGTTCGTACAGGAAAGAGGTCGCTGGCTTGGCGATTGGATAAACCCGCTAGTCTATATTTTGTGCAGGCTTTAGACGGAGGAGATGCGAATAAAGAATCCGCATTACGGGATGAACTTTTTGTATGGGATTTTCCTTTTGACGGAGCGCCTAGATCTATCATGAAGATTCAGGATCGTTTCTCTGGTATTGTGTGGGGAAATGATAATTATGCCTTAGTCTCTTCGCAATGGTACGATACACGTAACGTGAAAACCTTTCTCTTAAACCCTGCGACAGGTCATAGTCAGGTGATCACAGACCGCAACAGACAGGATGTGTATTCCGATCCGGGTAATGTCTTTCGGGACAAAAACAGCTTTGGTGTGTATACGATGTATATCAATAAGGACAAAGCCTATTTTGTAGGAGACGGCTTTACCAAAGAAGGGGAGTTTCCTTTTATTGATGAATTTAATCTTAAAACATTAAAAAGGAATAGACTGTACGTAGCGAAGGCATCTGATCTCCAGGAGCGTATAGCGCAGGTTATCGATATCACGAAAGGAGATATCTTGATTTCATTGCAGTCAGCAACGCAGTATCCTAACTTTTATCGGAAGAATATAAAAACGGGTAAGCAGGTCGCAGTAACCGATATTGAGAATCCATTCAAGACCTTAGAACAAGTACACAAAGAAGTGTTGAATTATACCCGCAATGACGGGGTTGCATTGTCCGGTACACTTTATCTACCAGCCAACTACGATAAGAAAGAGAAGCTTCCATTACTTATCTGGGCCTATCCACGTGAATATAAAGACAAGAATACGGCAGGACAGAGTACCGCTAATCCGAAAGAATTCACTTTTCCAAGCTATGGTTCTTTTATCTACTGGGTGTCCAAGGGCTATGCTGTTCTGGATAATGCAGCTTTCCCTATTGTAGGCGAGGGTAAGCAAGAACCCAATGATACATTTATACCGCAATTGGTTGCCAATGCAGAAGCCGCTATAAATGCTGTCGATAAACTTGGCTATATAGACCGTAAAAGAGTGGCGGTGGGGGGACATTCCTATGGCGCGTTTATGACCGCGCACCTATTGTCCAATTCTAATCTTTTTGCTGCTGGTATCGCCCGATCCGGAGCTTATAATAGAACATTGACTCCATTCGGTTTTCAGAGTGAGCAGCGCAATTTTTGGGATGACCCACAGCTTTATATGACGATGTCTCCATTCATGAGTGCTGACCGGATGAAGACACCAATGTTATTAGTGCACGGTGCAGCGGATAATAATCCCGGGACGTTCACGCTACAGACAGAACGCTATTTTCAAGCATTGAAAAACTTGGGAGCACCTGTACGTATGGTGATTTTACCTCGGGAATCACATGGCTATGCCGCCAAAGAAAATATCTTCCATCTATTGTGGGAGCAGGATCAATTTTTGGAAAAATATCTAAAAGGAAAGAAATAATATATAAGTAAGGCTGTCCTCGGACAGCCTTACTTATATATTATACCAGATACTCGAAGAGTGTCTGATCTTTATTGATTTCTATAAAGTCAAATTTATAAGCTTTCAATTTTTCGATAAAGGTGATGTAATCCTTCGGATCATTCAGTTCGATACCGATCAAAGCAGGGCCGCGCTCACGTTCTGTTTTTTTGATATATTCAAAACGGGTGATATCGTCTTTGGGACCTAATACCTCAGTCACGAGTAAGCGCAATGCGCCGGGACGTTGTGGAAATCGTACGATGAAGTAATGCTTAAATCCTTCGTATAATAGCGACATCTCCTTAATCTCACTCATCCTGTCGATATCATTATTTCCGCCTGACACAATGCATACCACCTTTTTGCCTTTGATTTCGTCCTTATGGAATTCTAATGCTGCAATTGATAAAGCACCAGCAGGCTCGACTACGATTGCATCCTTGTTGTATAATTCCAAGATCGTAGTGCATACCTTGCCTTCAGGAATGGATTTGATGCCGTCGAGCACCTGACTGCTGATATCGTAATTCAGCGTTCCGACTTTTTTTACTGCGGCTCCATCCACGAATTTATTGATCTGTTCCAGTTCGATCGGACCATTATTCTGGATAGCAGCCTGCATAGAAGGAGCACCTTCAGGCTCTACACCATATACCTTGATCAGCGGCGTATGTTTCTTGATGTGATACCCGATCCCCGAAGATAGTCCTCCGCCACCGATAGGGAGGATGATCACTTCCGTATCCGGGAGATCTTCTAGAATCTCTACGGCAACCGTTCCTTGACCCTCAATGATTTTAATATCGTCAAAAGGTGGGATGAAAGTCATACCATGTTTGTCGGCATATTCTAAAGCTCCTTTTTGACAATCGTCAAAAGTATCTCCTACGAGTACTATTTCGATATTTCCATTGCCCCACATTTCTGTCTGTGTTACCTTTTGTCGAGGAGTTGGGCCTGGCATGAATATTACACCTTTTATGTCCAGTCTTTTACAAGAGAAAGCAACACCCTGGGCATGGTTGCCTGCGCTAGCACATACTACCCCTCTCGTACGTTCTTCTTCCGTCAGACTGCTGATTTTATTGAATGCGCCACGCAGCTTATACGATCTGACGATCTGTAAGTCTTCTCTTTTCAGATAGATATCCGCTCCATATTTTTCAGACAGATGAATGTTATACTGTAACGGAGTGCGTGTTACAACTTCTTTTATGCGGTCCTTTGCCTGATGGCTATCTATTACCAATGTGGATAAATCTAAGCTCATTGTTTGTAGTTCTTCGTCGATCCCTTCTATTTCATTAATGAGAGCAAATCCTCGTCATTGATGTCTTTTTTTGCATCTGCCAGCGTTAGAAAACGTTCATATGTGTTTGCTAATGCATCTTTGTCTAAGTGATGACCTAGACGCTCTAAGTGATGCTTTAGCGCATGACGTCCCGAACGTGCAGTTAGGATAATGTCTGCCTCTTCCAGGCCGACATCTTCAGGACGTATGATCTCATAGTTTTCCCGATGTTTTAGGAAGCCGTCCTGGTGTATTCCCGAGCTATGTGCAAATGCATTACGCCCTACAATAGCCTTATTAGGTTGCACAGGCATATTCATCATGTCTGATACCTTTCTCGATAGATAGGTAAACATCTTACTGTTAATATTCGATGTCAACCCTCCAAATGTTTGGTTATGGACTTTTAAGATCATAGCCACTTCTTCCAACGAGGTGTTCCCCGCACGCTCACCTATACCATTGATCGTACATTCTACCTGCCGGGCGCCATTTTGTATAGCGGCGATTGAGTTTGCGGTTGCTAAGCCGAGGTCATTATGACAGTGCGCCGAGATGATAGCTTGATCTATATTGCTCACGTGTTCGGTCAGGTATTTGATTTTAGCACCATATTGATCGGGTAAGCAGTAGCCGTTCGTGTCCGGAATATTCACTACGGTAGCTCCGGCTCCGATGACAGCTTCAACCATTTTTGCGAGAAACTCTAGATCAGCACGCCCTGCATCTTCCGCATAGAACTCTACATCTTCTACATAAGACTTCGCGTGTTTCACTGCCGCGACAGCGCGCTCCAGGATTTCTTCACGTGTACTGTTGAATTTATATTTAATGTGCATGTCCGAAGAACCGATACCCGTATGAATACGAGGACGCTTAGCAAACTTTAAAGCGTCAGCAGCTACATCTATATCGTTTTTGTTGGCCCTTGTCAGTGCACATATAATGACATCATTGACAGCCTTTGAAAGCTCCACTACCGACTGAAAGTCTCCAGGACTCGATACGGGGAAGCCTGCTTCAATGACATCTACTCCTAAGTTTTCTAGATCTTTTGCAATCTCTATCTTCTCGGTGGTAGAAAGTTGACAGCCCGGAACCTGTTCGCCATCGCGTAATGTGGTGTCAAAAATGTATAAGTGATTAGGATCGTGTAACATAATTTTTTAATTAAAAAGTTAAAATTAAAAATTTCTTAGTCGGTAGTCAGTGATCAGTAGTCAGACTCTATGCTAACTACTTATACCTCATTACTAATTTATAAACTCCAGTACCTTTTGTCCCATTTCGTTTGTGCCCAATATTTTATCCTGAGGCGTGTCTGCATTGGCGATGTCACCCGTTCTCCAACCTGCCTTAAGCGTTTCAGCTACAGCAGTTGTAACCGCTTTCGCCTCTTCCTGCAAACCAAAAGCGATGTCCAGCATTAATGCTGCCGATAGTATAGAAGCTAAGGGATTAGCCTTGTTTTGTCCGGCAATATCATGCGCAGATCCATGAATCGGCTCGAAGAATCCGGTTCCGTCACCGATAGAAGCAGACGCGAGCATACCCATAGAGCCTGCAATCTGAGATGCCTCATCGGTCAATATATCTCCAAATAGATTTGCGGTAAGGACCACGTCGAACTTCTTTGGATTTTTTACCAATTGCATGGCCGCATTGTCGATAAACATGTGTTCCGTTTCGACATCTGGATATTCTGCTGCGATCTCCTGTACCACTTCTCTCCAAAGACGCGATGTTTCCAACACATTTGCTTTGTCTACTGAACATAGTTTTTTGCTACGGGTACGTGCGGCTTCATAGGCTTTGCGCGTGATACGTTCTACTTCATAACGATGGTAGTTCATTAAATCTGACGCGAAAGTATTATCATTATTTCTTTTCTTTTCACCAAAGTAAACATCTCCAGTCAACTCCCGAAAAAATAAAATATCTGTTCCACGTAACACTTCCGGCTTTAAGCTCGATGCATCTAATAGTTCGTCGAATAATAAGATAGGACGTAGATTGGCGTAAAGGCCCAAATCTTTACGGATTTTTAATAAGCCTTGTTCAGGGCGTACTTTGGCCGAAGGATCGTTGTCATACTTCGCGTGTCCGATCGCTCCAAAAAGTATGGCGTCAGCTGCCTTTGCTTTTTCCAGTGTTTCGTCAGGAAGCGGGTTTCCAGTCGCCTCTATTGCAGTGTGTCCCATTATTGCTTCATCAAAAACAAATTCATGATGGTGTTTTTGTGCAATAGCTTCCAATACTTGTTTACCCCAGGTTGTAACTTCTTGTCCAATTCCATCGCCTGGAATAATAAGGATATTTTTCTTCATTATCTTCAAAGTAAAAGTAAAAAGTAAAAAGTAAAAAACACTGTGGCTGTCCTTTACGCTTGTTTTTACTGTGTTGCGTTTTCTGTTTTTTAATAGGTCTCTTTTTCTATATGATATGTTACGGTATGTACTTGGCCCTTTTCTAATACGATTCTATGTTCTATGCACGATGGTAATAAGCTTTCGTAATGACCTACATAAATTAAGGTTTTACCATATTGTGCTAATTCATCGACAACATCATTGAAATATTTGGTCTGCTCTGCATCAAGACCTTGGCAGGGTTCATCCAATACCAATAGAGGTGGATTCTTGACAATAGTGCGTGCTAGTAAAGCCAGACGTTGTTTACCTAACGGTAAGGTCTGGAGCCGCTGATCTTTCAAATCAGTAAGTCCGAAAAATGCTAAGAGCTCATCAATCTTTTTCTTCTCTTCAAATTTTACATCCACAAACCAGCCAATACTATCATAAAAACCCGATGCTATAGTGTGCCATACCGTCGCATTTTGATCAAAATACCAATGCATCTCAGGAGAGATAATGCCGATCTTTTCTTTGATATCCCAGATACTCTCCCCTGTACCACGTTTTTGATCAAAAAGATAAATATCCAGTCCATAAGATTGCGGATGATCGCCGTTAATCAAACTTAGTAAAGTTGATTTTCCTGATCCGTTGGGTCCTTGCAATAACCACTTTTCGCCGACTTTAACTTCCCAGGAAACGTCCCTAAGAACCTCCTTGTCTCCATATCGGATATGGATGTTTTGAAGTTTGGCTACGACCTTATAAGGGGTGGGCGGGGCTGCCAACAAAAAGTCGGGAAGCCGCATTTTTTCTCTGGGGGCATTCTTGGTTAGTTGGTCCCAGCTGTCGACCTGTTCCAATTGACCATTTACGATATGGGCAAATCGGTTGATAGCTCGTGGTAGCTGTTGATCATTACTGATCAAAATGAGCTGTACACCTTCTTGTACGAGATCGTCAAGCCAGTTGTTTAAGGTTATACGGGACTGTTTATCCAATCCCGTATAAGGTTCGTCAATAATCAATAGCTGTGGTTTAGCCCATAAACCTTTGATCAGTTGCAATTTTTTATGTTCTCCACTAGACAGCTCAATCAGCTGCGTAGCGCGTGTGCTTTCAAAACCAAAGTCTTTTATACGCTGTTCTATATCCGTTAGGTCAAGGTTCTCCTTGTGTCCATAGTGTTCCAGTTCTGCCTGTACGGTCAGTGTATCCTGCCCTTGATGTTTATTGTAGCGTTGCTGGTAATAGAAATTACGGTCCCCTTCCAGATTAGTAAACTGATACCAGTTGGATATATAGATTGCTTTAGAAGGAAGCAGACTATGCTGTACATAGTTTATTCTTATCGTCTGCTCCACTATTTCTTCGCTCACAATAGCTTGAGCGAGAGTTGTCTTGCCGGAACCACTTTCACCTCCTAAAAGGTAATTTTCCCCTTTGTTGATGGACCATGAAAGATTATCCAATACTTTTTTACTGCCGTATCGGATGGTTAATTTATTGATATGCACAAAGGGCTCCAGCATATGATTTTACGAATAAAAAGAGAAAGGTCTCGTTTTCTCAAACTCCTTAACCTGATCCGTGTGGCTCAAGATAAAATCTATATCGTCATATCCATTGATCAGGCAGGACTTTTTGTAAGGATTGATTTCAAATTCATAGGAATCACCCGTTGCGACAACTGTTACTTTCTGAGCTTCCAGATCAACTTCGATAGTCGTCATTGGATCTTTAAAAACAGCAGCAAATATCTTTTCTAAAAAATCTTCAGGTACGGTGATTGGGAGTACACCGTTATTGAGAGCATTACCTTTAAAGATGTCGGCAAAAAATGAGCTGATAACGACATCAAAGCCATAGTCCTGCAGCGCCCAAGCAGCGTGTTCACGTGATGACCCACAACCAAAATTTTTACCCGCAACCAAGACCTTCCCTACGTAGGTAGGATCATTCATCACAAAATCAGTTTTAGGCTGATTGTCGCTGTCATAACGCCAGTCGCGGAATAGGTTTTCGCCAAACCCTTCTCTCGTCGTTGCTTTCAAGAACCGCGCAGGGATAATCTGATCGGTATCAATATTTTCAATAGGCAATGGAACTACCCTTGAACTTAATTTTTCAAATTTTTTCATACTATATCAATTCTCTAACATCTACAACTCTACCCTTAATGGCTGCCGCCGCTGCTGTAAGTGGACTCACCAACATGGTACGGGCATTGGGGCCTTGACGTCCTTCAAAGTTGCGGTTAGATGTGGATACACAATATTTTCCGGAAGGGATTTTGTCTTCATTCATACCTAGGCACGCTGAGCAGCCCGGTTCGCGTAATTGAAAACCCGCTTCTTCAAATATCTTGTCTATACCCTCTGATTTAGCTTGTGCTTCCACCTGCTTCGATCCAGGTACGATCCATACTTCTACACCTTCTGCCTTCTGTTTGCCCTTAACAAATGCTGCTACTTGACGCAGATCTTCAATACGAGAGTTCGTACAGCTTCCAATGAAAACATAATCTACCGGTTTGTCCAATATCCGATCGCCATCTTTGAAACCCATGTAGTCCAATGCTTTCTGATAAGAAGGCCGCTCATTATCCGGTTGAGAGACTGTAGTTGGGATGTTTTCAGTCACACCTATTCCCATTCCTGGGTTGGTGCCATAGGTGATCATAGGTTGGATATCAGCAGCATCAAATGTCAATACAGCATCGAATGTTGCATCTGTGTCCGTGTATAGCGTTTCCCAGTAGGCTACGGCATTGTCCCAAGCTTCACCTTTAGGAGCGAATTCTCTGCCTTTGATATAATCAAATGTAGTCTGGTCAGGAGCGATCAGGCCGCCCCGAGCACCCATTTCGATACTCATGTTACACACAGTCATTCTGCCTTCCATGCTCAATGAGCGAATTGCTGATCCAGCAAATTCTACAAAGTATCCGGTGCCACCAGCGGCTGTTGTTTTTGAAATAACATATAATATGATATCCTTTGCTCCAACACCTTTACCCAATTCACCATTGATTTCAATTTTCATGGTCTTGGGCTTCTGCTGTAGTAGACATTGTGTTGCGAATACCTGTTCTACCTGAGATGTACCTATGCCAAAAGCGATAGCTCCAAATGCGCCATGGGTAGAGGTGTGGCTATCTCCACAGACCATCGTTTTCCCAGGAAGTGTAATTCCCAGCTCTGGACCTATCACATGTACAATACCCTGATAGGGATGACCTAAACCATATAACTCTACTCCAAACTCTTTACAGTTCTTAGTGAGCATATCCACTTGATAGCGCGATAATTCTTCCTTGATAGGTAGATGTTGGTCTAAAGTTGGGACATTATGGTCTGCTGTTGCTACCGTCTGTTGCGGACGAAATACAGGAAGGCCTCTTTTGCGCAATCCGTCAAAAGCCTGAGGTGAGGTCACCTCATGGATAAGATGGGTATCGATATATAAGATATCAGGAAACCCTTCTTGATGCTTGACGACGTGCGCATCCCAAATTTTTTCTACTAATGTTTTTCCCATTTTCTCTCTTTCTTCTATATAGTTGTAATTTTCAAAAAGGAGGGTCAATTATAATATTTATAATTTACCCTCCGTTTTCTGCATTAAAATTACGAAAAAATTAAATTGTTTTAATGGCTTTCATTGCCGTCATTGCTTTACGCAGTTCACGGCCCACCACTTCTACCGGATGGTTACGCAATACGTCATTGATTTGAACCAATTTGATGTTGTCTACGCCGTTGTCTTTTCCTGCGTTGAAGCTTTTACCAACGACATCTGTATCTATTTTGGTCATGAAGTTTGCCAATAATGGTTTACAGGCCTGATCAAATAAGTAACAGCCATATTCCGCGGTGTCTGAAATTACGCGGTTCATTTCAAAGAGTTTTTTGCGGGCAATTGTATTAGCGATCAACGGAGTCTCGTGTAAGGACTCGTAATACGCGGATTCTGGTTTGATGCCTGCCTCGACCATAGTCTCAAAAGCAAGTTCTACACCAGCCCGTACAAAAGCTACCATTAATACATAGTTGTCAAAGTATTCCTGTTCCGCGATTTTAACATCGCCTGCAGGTGTTTTTTCGAAAGCAGTTTCACCTGTTTCCGCTCTCCATTTCAAGAGGTTGGCGTCACCATTTGCCCAGTCTTCCATCATGGTCTTGCTGAATTCGCCCGACATGATATCATCCTGGTGTTTTTGGAACAATGGACGCATGATATCTTTTAGTTCCTCAGACAGTTCAAATGCCTTTACTTTAGCTGGGTTGCTGAGACGATCCATCATACCTGTTACGCCACCATGCTTTAACGCCTCCGTGATTACTTCTACACCGTACTGAACTAATTTTGAAGCATAGCCAGCATCAATACCCTTTTCCAACATTTTGTCAAAGGAAAGGATAGAGCCCGTCTGCAATAGGCCACACAGGATAGTCTGCTCTCCCATTAAATCGGATTTTACTTCCGCAACGAAAGAAGACTTCAATACACCTGCGCGGTGGCCACCTGTACCTACGCAGTATGCTTTTGCCTCAGCCCAGCCCTTACCTTGAGGATCGTTTTCAGGGTGTACTGCAATTAGAGTAGGTACTCCAAAACCTCTTAAATATTCGGCACGGACTTCAGAACCTGGACATTTAGGGGCTACCATGATAACTGTAAGGTCTTTACGCACTTGCATGCCTTCTTCGACGATGTTGAAACCATGTGAATAAGAAAGCGTAGCTCCTTGTTTCATCAGCGGCATGACCGCATTAACTACCGAAGTATGTTGTTTATCTGGAGTTAGGTTGATAACTAGGTCAGCTGTTGGAATGAGCTCATCATACGTACCAACTTTAAAATTATTATCTGTTGCATTTTTCCAGGAATCTCTTTTCTGTTCAATAGCTTCTTTGCGTAACGCGTAGGATACGTCTAGTCCGCTGTCTCTAAGGTTAAGACCTTGGTTCAACCCTTGCGCACCCGCACCTACGATTACTATTTTTTTACCCTTTAAAGCTTCTACGCCATCCGCAAACTCTGAAGAATTCATGAATTCTGCTATACCCAACTGGTTCAATTGCTCTCTAAGAGGTAATGTGTTGAAATAATTTGCCATTGTTTTACTATTTAAAATTTTCTTTTTAAAGATTTAGTTATTTATAAGTGTTGATTATTCTTTTTTGTGCGATAGCATATCCGTAATGCAGGTTATCATGTCCTGCAGACAGCTGGATGACTTCTTCGATCGTCGACATAGTTTCTTTGTAGGTGTCGGTAGCAAAAGGTGTGATATGATTGAACACGCCTGTGTGGTAATCACTTTCAATTTGCTCTATCGAGGAGAGGGCTAATGCCTTTAAGTCGTTGAGCTCCTCTTGAGAGACGGTATAGGCCGGTTTAGATCCTTTGACGTAAGATTTTAGATATTTGACCTTAGCAGTATCTTCACTGATACCGGATCTTAAATAACACAAAGCAGGAGCTACCACAACAATATGCCCAAAATTCCAGATAATATTATTGTTAAATCCAGGCGGGATTTCATTGAGCTGCTCCAGCGTTAAGCTGTCAATCAATTGAATGAATGCCTTGCGCGTCTGAATGATGAATTTAAACGTGTTTTCCATGTTGTTATCTAGTTCTAACCTAATCACCTTACATTGTAAACACTTTATCCTGTTGATCCAAGAATTCGTTTTCAACGATATCCGGTGCAGGTTCTTCCCGTTCAAATTGTTTTAATTTTGTATGGAAGCCAGCGCTGTCTTTGATGATAGCGATACGTGCACCACGGACAAATTCGATCAAGCCATATTTTGTCAATTCCTGAGTCAGACGGTCTATCTCCTCGCGGTGTCCTGCAGTCTCAAAGACGATGTAGTCAGGACGGATCACCACGACATTGGCGCCGTATTGACGTAACAGTCGCTCCACGTAAACTTTTTCATTGACGACATCTGCCGGTACTTTATAGAGTGCCTGTTCTTGCCAGATCAACTCTTCATTGGTGTTGAAGTAGGCTTTTAGCACCTCCACTTGCTTCTCGATTTGACGACATAGTTTACGCACAACTTCTTCGCCCTCGGCTATCAAGATTGTAAAGCGATGAATGCCTTCCACTTCTGATGGAGAAGTGTTTAAACTTTCTATATTGATTTTACGACGAGAGAATATGTTGGAGATACGACCTATCATACCTATGGAGTTCTCTGTATATATCGTAATGGTAAATTCTTGTTTTTCCATTTCAAATTAAAAATTAATTAAGTTAAAAGTCAGAAAAGTATAGCCTTTTAATTCTTGCTCTTAACTATTATTGTAACTAAAATCCTTATTATTTCGTCCGTTTCTTTCAGTAGTTCAGGTATCTTTTCGCTATCAGTTAATATGGTTTCGTTGATCAGCTTCAACCAATATTCCGTTTCTTTAGCAGATTTAAGAGCTATGATATGAAATTTAAGAAAGTCATTCTTCGATGATCCTGCTTTTCCTTCCGTTATATTTGCACCTATGGAAGTAGCACTCCTGACAAGCTGATCAAAAACAGAGTGAAAAATACGTTCAAAAGAAGAGTCTTTTACGAAAAGAACGATGCTTTTGGAGAATTCAAAAGCTCTATCCTTAATATCAAAAATCCTTTTATTAGCCTCCATTTCTAACTTCTAGTTTTTTACTTCTGACTTCCTACTTCTGACTTCCTACTTCTGACTTCCTACTTCTGACTTCCTACTTCTGACTTCCTACTTCTGACTTCCTACTTCAATCGTATCTCCGACACACTTGTTCCTTGTGCAACCATAGGGAATACATTGTTTTCCTTTCCTACCATTACTTCCAATAGATAAGAACCGTCGTGATTGAGCATAGTTTCTAGCGCTCCACGTAAGTCTTTCCTTTCGGAAATCTTATTGCCGTCAATATAGTAACCTTTTGCAACGGCTACAAAATCTGGACTGGTGATGTTCACGAACGAGTAACGTTTGTCATGAAAGAGCTGTTGCCATTGGCGTACCATTCCCAAGAACTCATTGTTCAGAATAAGTATTTTTACTTTGGCACCAAATTGCATGATTGTCCCTAATTCCTGGATAGTCATCTGTATCCCACCATCGCCAATAATAGCGACAACATCACGATGCGGTGCGCCATACCATGCTCCGATTGCAGCTGGTAACCCAAAGCCCATGGTGCCTAATCCACCAGAAGTAACGTTGGATTTAGAGCTGTTAAATTTGGCATAGCGACAGGTGACCATTTGGTGCTGGCCGACATCAGTAACGATGACTGCATCGCCCCCTGTGAGGTCATTTAATACCTTTATTACTTCACCCATCGTCATGACATCACCTTTGGGGTTCAACTCATCTTGGATAACTTCCTTGATTTCTTCTTTTTCCAGTTCGCGAAATTGTTGGACCCATTCCGAATGATTTCCTTTGTCAATCATTTCTGTCAATAGGGGAAGGGTCTCTTTACAGTCTCCCCACACAGGTACGGTGGATTTGACATTTTTGTCGATTTCTGCTGGATCTATATCTAGGTGGATGACCTTAGCTTGTTTCGCATACTTATCAAGCCGCCCTGTTACACGGTCATCAAAACGCATACCTATAGCGATGAGTACGTCACATTCATTGGTCATCACATTAGGCGCATAGTTACCATGCATACCCAACATGCCGACATGTAGTGGATGGTCTGTTTCCAATGCACTCAGTCCCATCACTGTCGTCGCAGCAGGGAAGCCACCTTTCTCTATAAAGTTTTTAAACTCCTGTTCTGCCTTTCCGAGTATGATACCTTGTCCAAATACAACAAAGGGTTTTTTAGCAGCGTTAATTACCTTTGCGGCCTCTTCTACATACTCTTTACGTACGATAGGAGCAGGGCGGTAACTGCGCACATGATCACAGGCTTTATAACCTTTGTAGTCAAAAAGCTGTAACTGTGCATTCTTTGTGATATCTATTAACACAGGGCCTGGTCTTCCGGTGCTGGCAATGTAAAAAGCTTTGGCTAATACACTTGGGATTTCTGTTGCATCAGTGACCTGATAGTTCCACTTGGTGACAGGGCTTGTGATATTGACCACATCCGTTTCCTGAAAAGCGTCTGTTCCTAAGAGAGAAGCAAATACTTGTCCTGTAATACAGACGATGGGGTTACTGTCAATCATAGCGTCAGCTAGTCCTGTAACAAGGTTTGTCGCTCCGGGGCCACTTGTCGCAAAAGCTACACCTACACGTCCAGATGTGCGTGCATATCCCTGTGCAGCATGAATTCCACCTTGCTCATGACGGACCAAAATATGCTTTAAACGGTCATTATAATCATATAATGCATCGTAGATGGGCATGATGGCACCGCCCGGATAACCAAATACAGTATCCACGCCTTCGTGGGTTAATGCTTCCAATACAGCCTGAGAGCCTGTTAATTGAGAAGCCACCGTCGTTTTTTGGTTTTCCTTTGTTTCCGTTTTTTCCAGTGTACTCATATTCATTTAAGTATAAAGTAAGAAGTAGGAAGGCGTACACCTGCCTATTTCTTACCTAGTTTCTAATTTCTGACTTCTAACTTCTGACTTCTAACTTCCTATAAATCCGTTACACATCCCAGTGACGCGTTGGCTACTGTTTTCGCATATTTGTATAAGACCCCTTTGCTGACCTTCAGTGCGGGTTGTTTCCAGGTACTGCGACGTTCCGCAATTATGGCATCAGTCACTTTTAGACTTATCGTGTTGTTCACCGCATCGATCTCGATGATATCGTCATCCTCAACTAAACCTATTAAACCTCCTTCATAGGCTTCTGGTGTGATGTGACCAACGACAAAACCATGTGTCCCGCCCGAGAATCTTCCGTCCGTAATCAAAGCCACCGAATTGCCTAATCCTGCACCGATGATTAATGAGGTAGGCTTCAGCATTTCGGGCATACCTGGAGCGCCTTTAGGCCCTTCATTCTTGATAACGATTACGTCTCCAGGTTTGATGCGGCCGGATGATACACCTGCTACAAGGTCATGTTCCCCATCAAATACACGCGCAGGGCCTACGAATTTCTCCCCTTCCTTACCCGATATTTTGGCAACAGAGCCTTGCTCGGCCAGGTTACCGTATAATATCTGTAAGTGCCCTGTTGCTTTGATAGGCTTGTTTAAAGGCTGAATAATAGGTTGCTCATAATCCATAATGGATCGTACCCCTTCTAGGTTCTCTGCCAATGTTTTACCTGTCACGGTTATACATTCGCCATGCAGCAAGCCTTCATTTAATAAATATTTTAACACGGCTGGTACACCGCCATAGTTGTGTAGATCCTGCATCAAGTATTTGCCAGATGGCTTGAGGTCTGCCAATACCGGAGTCTCGTCAGACATACGTTGAAAATCGTCTGGCGTAATATCTACACCGACGGCATGTCCCATGGCAATAAAGTGCAAAACGGCATTGGTTGACCCACCAAGTATCACAATAGTACGTATTGCATTCTCAAATGCCTTTCGCGTCATGATATCAGAAGGCTTAATGTCTTTTTCCAAAAGGATGCGGATGTATTTGCCAACTTCTAGACACTCTTTTTGTTTTTCTTCAGATACTGCCGGATTAGAAGATGAATAGGGAAGGCTCATGCCTAGCGCTTCAATGGCCGAAGCCATGGTATTTGCAGTATACATGCCACCGCAGGCTCCCGCTCCTGGGCAGGTATGACGTATTACACCGTCATAGTCTTCATCCGATATGTTACCAGCGATCTTCTTTCCTAACGCTTCAAATGCAGACACAATATTCAGCTCTTCTCCTTTATAATGTCCTGGTGCGATAGTTCCTCCATAAACCATAATAGCAGGGCGGTTCAATCGGCCCATAGCCATAATAGCGCCAGGCATATTCTTGTCACAACCGGGGATAGCGACTACACCATCATAATATTGACCACCACAGATGGTCTCTATACTGTCTGCGATTACGTCGCGAGAGACTAGAGAGTAGCGCATACCATCTGTACCGTTACTCATACCGTCACTGACACCGATTGTGCCAAATGTCAATCCCACAAGATTATTGCTCCATATACCTTTTTTGACAACTTGTGCCAAATCATTTAGATGCATGTTACAGGTGTTCCCATCATAGCCCATACTAGCGATTCCTACCTGCGCTTTATCCATATCCGCGTCAGTAAGGCCGATCCCGTAGAGCATAGCTTTTGCCGCAGGTTGTGTCTCATCCTGGGTAAATATTCTACTGTACTTGTTTAATGTCTTTTCGTTATCAGATGATGACTTCATAATTTTCTTGTTCTAAGACTAAATTTTTATATTTTCTTTGAATAGATGCGCCGATACTGTGTTCCCATTCTTCTTTGTAGGTGACATGATCGACTTGTTTAATCCCGATAATCTCTGCAGCAGTGCCACTTAGAAAGGCACTGTCTGCAGTATATATATCCTGGATGGTTAGTTTTTTTTCAATAATGTCAAAACCCAATTCTTTACAGATATTGATAACGGTTTGACGGGTGATTCCTGGGAATACATTTTCCAAAGGAGGGGTGAATATTTTGAAATCCTTCTCGATAAAGATATTCTCACTCGAAGCCTGCGCTACAAACCCTTCCTGGTCTAGTAGAAGTGCTTCGTCAAATCCATGGCGTTGTGCATCACTAGTCGCCAATATCGAGTTGATATACTGCCCTGAAGCTTTTGCTTCAATAGGAAATGATTTTGCATTTGGACGCTCAATAGACGATATGTTTACGCGCAGTAGATTCTGACCAAGATAAGGTCCCCATTCCCAAGCGGCAATCATAATATTTGCTTGATCCGAAGATGTAAGATGCATGTTCGAACCAGAAAACACCAATGGTCTGATGTAGGCAGCACGGAGGTTATTAGATTCTAAGAGCTCGTATGTTTTCTCTATTAAGGTACGATTGTCCCAAGTGTAGGGTAGTCTTAATGCTTCACAGGATTTCCTCAACCGTTCAAAGTGTGCTTCGGCTTTGAATATACGTGTGCCATTGTGCGTATTGTATGCACGTAGTCCTTCAAAAGCGCCATAGCCATAGTGTAAAGATTGTCCAAATAAATCCACACCAGCCTGGTCGGCTTTCACAAACTCATCGTTAAGATAGACTAATGTGTTTTGATTATAGTACTGCATACATTACTTTTTTTTAGGATAATTCCACCATTCCAAAATGCTTTCATTTTGTCCTTTCATTCACATCCTCAAGTTAGCCCGATTTAAAATTCTATACAATAGGCAAATAGAGTATTTTGAAAAAGTTTATTATTTTAATCAGATGTCCCTGTTTTTATTTATAGTTTGTTTGTTTTTGGTTAATCAAAATTTAATTTTGTTCAACGTGAACCATATTTAAAATTGGTTCATTTGTTAAAAAATATTGATTTTTGAAAAAGAGGCAGAATTCTTCTTAAAAAGATAGAGACTGCGTAAAACTTTTATAAAAATGCCTTTTGTGAAACCCATAAAAAAAGCCCTTAAAACTTTGAAGTCTTAAGGGCTTTTTTTTATCGTTTCTTTTTCTATTCCTGCACAATTCCTTCTGCTAAAACGATGATATTGTTGTCCTTTACTTCAACCACACCACCTTTAATAATAATGACGTGTTCGACACTACTAATATCCTTAATAATGACTTTTCCATCGTCTAGCGTAGACACAATAGCAGCATGCCCCTTCAAAATTTGAAAAGAGCCTGCAGATCCTGGTACCGTAACCGCTGTAACGTCACCTTCGTAAGCTAATTTGTCTGGTGTTATTATTGTTAATTTCATATTACACCGCCTCTGCTAATAATTTCTTACCTTTCTCGATAGCGTCTTCGATTGTACCTACCAAGTTGAAAGCTGCCTCTGGATATTCATCAACTTCACCATCAATAATCATATTGAATCCTTTGATGGTGTCTTTGATGTCAACTAAACAACCTTTTAAACCTGTAAACTGTTCTGCTACGTGGAATGGTTGTGATAAGAAACGTTGTACACGACGAGCACGGGTTACAATCAATTTGTCCTCATCAGATAATTCATCCATACCCAAGATCGCGATAATATCTTGAAGTTCTTTGTAACGTTGTAAGATTTCTTTTACGCGTTGTGCTGTGTTGTAGTGCTCATCGCCCAATACAGCTGGAGATAAGATACGCGATGTCGAATCCAATGGATCCACCGCAGGGTAGATACCTAGCTCAGAAATTTTACGTGACAATACTGTTGTTGCATCCAAGTGAGCGAATGTTGTCGCTGGAGCAGGGTCAGTTAAGTCATCGGCAGGTACATATACCGCTTGTACAGATGTAATAGATCCATTCTTAGTCGATGTAATACGCTCCTGCATTAGACCCATTTCTGTTGCTAATGTAGGTTGGTAACCTACCGCTGATGGCATACGTCCTAATAATGCGGATACTTCAGATCCTGCCTGTGTAAAGCGGAAAATGTTATCGATAAAGAATAATACGTCACGACCTTGTCCTTGACCATCGCCATCACGGAAATATTCAGCTACTGTAAGTCCTGACAACGCAACACGTGCACGTGCACCAGGAGGCTCGTTCATCTGACCGAATACGAAAGTACATTTAGAGTCTTTCATTAACTCTTCATCTACTGTATTCAACGGCCATTCGCCTTTTTCCATTCCTTCCATGAAGTGATCACCGTATTTAATAATACCTGATTCCAACATCTCGCGAAGTAAGTCATTTCCTTCACGTGTACGCTCTCCAACTCCGGCAAATACAGAAAGACCACCGTGCCCTTTAGCGATATTATTGATTAATTCTTGGATTAATACTGTTTTACCTACACCTGCACCTCCGAATAATCCGATTTTACCACCTTTAGCATAAGGTTCTAAAAGATCAATAACCTTGATACCTGTAAAAAGTACCTCAGACTCTGTAGATAAATCGTCAAATTTAGGTGGCGTGTTGTGGATAGACCGTCCATTAGTTCTGTCCAATTCACGAAGGCCGTCAATCGGCGAACCGACCACGTTAAATACACGACCTTTGATTTCTTCTCCAACAGGCATTTTGATCGGAGCACCAGTATCAACTACTTTCATGCCACGTACCAAACCTTCTGTTGCATCCATCGCAATCGTACGAACACGCTCTTCACCAAGGTGTTGTTGAACTTCTAAAACGACACGTTGTCCATTTTCTTTTTCAATGTACAATGCATCGTAAATCTTAGGAAGATTTTCATTGTCGGCAAAGTTGACGTCAACCACTGGGCCGATAATCTGCGCTATTTTACCAATATTGGGCATATTATAGGGACTAAAATTTATTAATCTATTTATAAACAGCTATTTTCATAGCTGTATTTTGGAATGCAAAAATAAGGTATATCTATTTAAAAGCAAAACATATAAAAAAATAAATATCAAGTTTTTTTAGACCCCATTAAGAATCTCTTTTTAACTGCTCATCCAACAATTGTCTTTTTAGCAGCTGCTCTTTTTCCATGGCCTTTTTTTTGTATTGTTGAAACTCATTCTGAGTCTCTTCGGCAGTCTTTTGATGTTCTACGGTGTCGATTTTTGCTTTGCGGAAAGACACCAGCATCGTAAAGAAGCCAATACCCAAGACCGCAATAATAATCCATACGATCATATGGTATGTGCTTTTTGCAAAATCTATCCCTATAAAGGAGATGCTGTCTGTTTTTTGCTTCTCGGACTGCAACTCGGATTGGACACTTTGGAGCGAGTCCTTTAATCCAGTTACTGTAGCTACAGACGAAGATGAACTGTTTTTTAAAGAGGCGATTTCTTTGGTGTATTTGGAGATAGAATCATTAACATTCTTCTGGATGATTTCTATATTAGATTTTCTTACGATTTTAAAGTCAGCATCCTGAGATCGTGATTGTGCCAACAAAACCTGAAATTGTGTATGGAGATTTAGATCTGATTGTAGTTTTTGTTGTAATGTCAATTGTGCGAAAGTGCCGGTAGCTAGAAAAATAAGAATTAAAGATAAGATAGATTTATGCATGCTCTGAATAGATAAATGATATTTACAGTTATAAATGTCCTAAATAAATTGATTTAATACAAAAAAATAAAACAATAAATAACAAAGCCTTTAAATCGCTGGAACAAACCGAGCAATTTAAAGGCTTTGGAGCTCTTGCTGTAATTTTATACTACTTCTTCAATATCGGCAAAGGATATTCTTTCATTATCCCCGAAACGGCCTTCGGTAATTCGTTGATTGCTTTTTCTGGCTCATTGACTTCAGTAGTGCCTCTTGCCTGCCAGATTACACTATTGGTTTTGCGGTCTATGGCTTCAAATATAAGATGTCCGTAGCGTACACGTTCTTTACCTACCGGATAGGAACCTCCGTAATAGCCTCCATAAAATCCCCATGGACTTCCCCAGCCCCAAGGACCTCCCCAACCCCAACCTGCGTAGTAAGGAGAGCTGTATACCATTCTGCTTTTATTGTTTACGATAGCGATGTATCGAAACAGGACATCAGGATTTTCTTTGGAATAGGTCAGACCGCGTGCCTCGATCTCTTTATTCGCTGTTGTCATGATATTGCCTTTAGCAATATCGTTATTATAATAGTCCTTCGATAAAGAGTCTACCGGTTCTAACCAACCATACGTCTTGAACTGGTTGAAGTCAAGATTCTGAACCCGTGTTGTATGGTACTTGTGCGATGAGCAGGATGCAAACGCTAAAAGTACAAATGCCGTTAGAAATATTATTATTCTGTTCATAACTAAACTTACTTATATGATGTATGACCGTCTGTTATTCAAAAGGTTTAACGCTTTAGTGAGAAAATTTTGCGACTAATGGCATCTGTCTTCCTGCACCAAAAGCTTTAGGGCTTACTCTTAATATAGGGGGAGCTTGAAAACGTTTGAACTCAGCGTTATTTACGAGTCTCGCAATGCGTTGTACAAGCTGTTCGTCAAATCCTAATTTAGATATTTCCGATCCTGATTTCTCGAGTTCAATCAATTGGTATAAGATGGCATCGAGGATCTCGTAATCTGGAAGTGAATCCGAATCTTTTTGATCAGGCCGTAGTTCGGCTGAAGGTGGTTTTACAATCGTATTTATAGGAATAATCTCTCTGTCACGGTTGATATAGGACGCCAATTGATAAGCTTGCGTTTTATAAACATCGCCGATCACACTGAGCGAACCGGCCATATCCCCGTACAAAGTCCCGTATCCCACGGCAGCTTCGCTTTTGTTCGATGTATTGAGGAGTATATGGCCGAGTTTGTTGCTGATGGCCATGAGCAAAGTACCTCGTGTACGTGCTTGTATGTTCTCCTCAGTGGTATCAGCTTGTAAACCATGGAAAGCCTCTTGTAGGGTGTCTTCAAAAGACTGTGCTATAGCTCTAATCGGTAAGACGATGTGCTGACATCCGGTATTGTCGACGAGATCCATGGCGTCTTTGATGGAGTGTTCTGTAGAGTATACCGAAGGCATCAATACGGCCAAGACATTTTCAGCGCCTAAGGCTTCTACTGCTAAAGCGGCAACAATAGCGGAATCCAGTCCTCCGGACAGGCCAAGTACAGCCTTTTTAAAGCCAGATTTAGAAAAATAATCCCTTAGTCCCAAAAGAAGTGCCTGATATATATAGGCGATTTCACCCACCCCCTTAGTCTCTATCGGTCCTGTGGCATGTAGATCGCCTTGAGATAATGTGACATATTGTATATCCTCCTCAAAAGCATGTAGCTCGGTGATGACCTCTGCACTTTTGTTCATCGCTAAAGAACGTCCGTCAAATATGATATCCATATGTGCCCCGACTTGGTTGATATATACCACAGGAGCGTTGGCTTTAAGTACATTATTGCCCAGTACAGTTAAGCGTTTCTG
Source organism: Sphingobacterium faecale (assembly GCF_016746095.1). Lineage (GTDB taxonomy): Bacteria > Bacteroidota > Bacteroidia > Sphingobacteriales > Sphingobacteriaceae > Sphingobacterium > Sphingobacterium faecale. The sequence goes on from NZ_JAERTY010000011.1 coordinate 81,508, forward strand.
ATAATGTATATACGAAAACGGAGAAGCCGCAATATTGATAATCAGATCTGGTTTTTCTTGAGCCAGCTCAAGCATGAGATCCCCTTTGTACGAATTGTCGTAGTCATTATCCCAGAGATCTTCACAGACAGTAAGCGCTATTTTGATGTTTTGTAATTCAATACACTGAATAGTTCGGTTGGGTTCAAAGTAGCGGTATTCGTCAAACACATCGTAGTCGGGGAGTAGTGATTTCTTCCGGTTGTCGACAACGTTACCTTTAGAGATAACCACTGCCGCATTGGAAAGTGCCTTGCCTTCTTCGTGTACATTACGAATAGGAGCGCCTATGATGCAGTCGATGGTGTCGCAATATGCTGCAATGCGAGACAACGATTGTTCACAGCGGTCTAAGAAAACCGTATGGCGCAAGAGATCTTTGGCAGGGTAGCCACCTATAGCCAACTCTGCAAATACGATGATATCAGCTTCAGCTTCTTTGGCACGAGCTATTGCTTTTATGATTTTTTCTTCGTTCTGTTCGAAATTACCAATGTGGTAATTGAGCTGTGCGAGTGCTATTTTCATGCGAGATACTTCTTAAAATAAAAGTCCTAAGTTTAAGGCGACAAAAGATGTCCTTGGAGCTCCGTCCTTCACCGCTCTGGTAAATCCATTGTTGAAGGTAAGGCCGGTCAGCACCGCCATATCATTGCCGAGTTTCCATTCTGCGCCACCGCCTATCTGTAGACCCAGGCGAAACAAGTCTGCTCCGTGCATGGAGTCTTTTTCTTGTTTCTCCAATTTCTGTTTTGCGGAGACCTTTAAACCCGCAGTAAATCCGAATTGTCCATAGAATCGTCCCATCTCATTTTCTGTACTTTTTAGTTTGATGGTCAAAGGAACTTCTACGTATTTGAGAGCGATGTCTCTATATTTAGGGATAGCAGGGTCGTTTTTATCGATACTTGAGAATGCAGGCTCGACACTGCTATTGATCGAATTGATCAATAATCCGGTCGAAAAATAGTAGTTTCTGGCAAAACCGAGATCGGCCACGAGTCCATAGGAAAATCCCAGTTTACTACTCGCTTCCTGGTTGTTGTCATAGCGTAACCAGCCGATATTAGGGTTGACGACCAACCCTAAACGCATGTTTTTTTCTCTACCGTGGTAATAACTTTGCGCATCAGCTCGGTGAGCGGAGAAAAGAGCAATATACAGTAAGAAAATAGGAAGGAGACGCTTTGTTATATTAACCATAGTTTTTAATTGTTATATAAATTATATTTTTGTGTTTTAAGTTGATTGCCATGTATCTGAAAACATTACAAAAATATTCCTTTTTTTTAATTATTGCTTGTTTCATTGTCATAATAGCTTCTTGTAGCCAAACGGATACCGTACAGCGTCCGGATGTGTCGAAAGTCAACGTAACGGTCAAGATCGAACGTTTCGATCAGGAATTTAATACCCTGAAAGTCGATGATATTACGCGTATGAACAGCCAATGGCAGAAAAACTATCCTTTTTTTTATTTCGATTATATGACTCAGATGCTGGAGGTGGGAGACCCCCGAGACAGTGTATTGTTAATGGAGCATTTGAAACAAGTATTGCAGAAGAAGGATTTTATAGACTTAGCGGACGCCGTGGCGCGAAAATATCCCGATTTGCGGGAACAGGAGAAAGAGCTGACCCAGGCTTTCAAATACATTAAATATTATTTCCCTAGCTACAATATACCACGGTTCATCGCGTTTATGGGAGGGTTTTCTTTTCAGACACCTATAGGTGAAAACTATATCGGTATAGGATTGGATATGTTCTTAGGAGCAGACTCTAAGTTTTATCCTGCGCTAGTACGCTCTATACCCTTATATATGTCACGTCGATTTACACCCGAGAATATAGCGCCCCGCATTGTGGAGACTGTTTTGAGAGAAGAGCTGTTACCTCAGGATAATCTTAATCAGAATACCTTGCAGCATATGGTGTATAACGGCAAGATATTATATGCTATGGATGTCTTGCTCGAAACAGCATCTGACGAGACCAAGATAGGATATACCACCGGACAACTCGCTTGGGCCAAAAAATATCAAGCTGACATCTGGGCCTGGTTCCTTCAGGAAGGATTGCTTTATGATACGGACTACCTAAAGACTCAAAAATATTTTACGGATGCGCCCTTTACGCCCGAGCTAGGTGAGAATAATGAATCGGCGCCAAAACTGGGTTCGTACATCGGGTGGATGATGGTACGTAAATACATGGCACGCCATCCTGAACTCGACCTGTTGAAGCTTTTTCAACACGAGAATGCGCAAGAGATTCTAGAACAGTCCAAGTTTAAAGGGAAGTAATAAGTTTGTCCCTAAGCTGTAACAGTACCTACATAAATGCTGTCGATTATTCGGTCACTATGGTCGACAGCGACAAAGCCTAAGTGTATGTGATAGACTTCTCCGTTTGAACTGGGAGTGAGATGTATCTGTTCCTGCTTATCCTTCAATGTTTTGTCTAGGGTATGTCCCAATATGCTATTTTTATCTGAATCAGGAATAGCTATAAATAAGGAACGAAAAGAAGCTAGGCCTAAATCTCTGACAATTGTTGGGTTGTAATCCCAATTGCAGGTCAACACTCCTTCTTCATAAGTCAATGTCACTTCTTTTAGCGGGGATACTATCCCTTTACTGATATAGAATAAGGAATGGTCGATGTAAAAACCATCGTCATCAGATTGTACTGCATTATTTAGGGTATAGGACATAGCCGAATTGAAAGCCGTCTGGTTTTGCTTGTAATTATGAAAACCAAGCCTTATGACATTGCTTAAGGGGCTTAGAAAATTTTGCGCAAACCCAAATTTTCCCCGATTTTTGTTCTCTTCGGGTGACAGTTTACGCTTCTTATTAACTCGAGGTCTGCTTCTTACGCAGTCTTTATCTTTCCATTTGTAATACACGAGAGGCCCGACTTTCCCCTTGGCAGAGCCCATAGGACCATTTTCTGTTCTTCCCATATTGTTTTTAAGTTTAATTAGCTGATACTAATATAGTAAAAACCAGGGACATAGTATTACCAGGTTATTTTACAAAAAGTAATATAGCAGGAAGTAAGAGGGAAACAATAGGTGTTTTATTCGGTTGTATCCGAATGAAGTCCGTATGATCTCCGGGTAAAGTCCGAATGAAGTCCTTGTTAAGTGATAACATGTATCCCTGTTGATACGGAATTAGTCCCTATTAATCAATAGGGTGATCGGTGTTTGTGAGAGGCATGAAATATCAGGCAAAAATAAAAACACAGTGCCCAATTATTTGGATACTGTGTTTTTATTAATTTAGAGTCGGATTATTTATTTGGATTATGATCTTTTATGCTGATCACTTCAATTTCAAAATATAAAGGTGAATTAGCAGGTATAGTACCGACAGGTCTATTACCATAAGCAAAGTAAGAAGGGGTGATTATTCTTATTTTACTCCCTTTTTGTAGTCCTTTTAAAGTGAGACCACCAATTTTATGTTCGCCTATGCTTTTGGGCATAAATGCATAGTACCAAGCAGAAATATAGTCTGTTGTTTTACCTGACATTCCGGCTTCAGAAGTATTACTGTCAAAAATGGTTTCATTGGATATTAACTTGCCTGTATAGCGGACCGTAATATCAGCAGGACGAATCATTTTCGTGTTATATCCATTATAGACAGTGTCGACAACTTTATATTCGTAGCTTCCTTCTTCTCCTGGGCTAATTACCTCAAACCAAATTCCTGTGGTGTCACTAGAAATGTTCATATTTGGGTATTTACTTTTAGCATATGTTGCTATTATACCCTTTTCCTCTTCAAATCTAGCAGCTGCGTCAAAGGTATCTTCGGTTTTATTACAAGAGCTGGTAGCAAATAAGGTAAAAGCAAAAACGATATAAGCGAGTGTTTTTTTCATGAGGAATTTGTTAGCTTTTTTTAATCGAAAAAAGAGAAGATAGTCTGCTGTCTTCTCTTTTTGATATTCTAAGATTCTGAATTTATTTTTTAATGCTCAACACTTCAAATTCATATACAAGAGGCGAGTTCGCTGGACGTTTATCTGTTGAAAGTCCTTGATAAGCCCAGTAGGATGGCGTTACGACGGTAATTTTGCTTCCTTTTTTCAGACCAGTCTTAGTAAGGCCACCGATAATTCGGGTGTCTTGTTCGTTTATTCGAATAGAATAAGGGAAAAATGATACATACCAAGCTGAGTTAATTACTTTTGTTGTGCTTGAACCTAAATCGTATTCACCGCTTTCCTCATTTTCTACAAGAGTACCATTTGATAATGTCGAACCATCAAGTAGTCTAGCTGTATATTTAAGAGTAACTTTTGGTGCTACAACAGGTAATCCTTGGTAACCTGATGTATTGGGTTCGTATTTGTAAGCTTGTTCATCTTCTTCAGTAGGTGTGCCCGTTACTTTGTACCAAATACCTCTTTTCACAGATTTATTTAAAAAGGTGAATCGGATTTTTACGCTGTCTTCTTGGAAAGTATCATCGATATAGTCTTCAATTTTTAATTTGTCCTTGTTCAGTAAAGAATCGATATGTTTTTCTTGCTTCAAGTATTCTGCGTTCCAATCAGTGGTGTCTTTTTTATTACAGGATACAAAGACAATCGCTCCAAGCGCAGCAAACAATACGGTTTTAAATAGATTTTTCATTGAATATAAGTTGTTTTTAAATGGCAATGAATCTTTCATAAATGAAGGTTTCATTAGTATAAATAATTTTTAGTTGTTCTATGTAGATACAGGTTTCTCTCTCCCTTATGTACATATTTTGATTTTAAATTTGTTGTTTAGGTTCTAAAACGGTAAAAATAACAATAGCGCTACACAATTCTGTTAAAATTAGTGAAATTTTAACAACTGTGTTGATAATGAGTTTATTCCTTCTAAAAAAAAGTCCGAACGTTAATGTTCGGACTTTTCTAATGTATCTATCAGCTCATTTATCTGGGATGGCCGCAGTACCCCTCCGTGACGGAAAAGTACCTGACAATCTTTGTCCAGCAATATCCACGTGGGATAGGCTAATCGATCAGGGCCGTTTAAGGCTACCGCCAATTCATGTGTACCTATATTGGCCCCAGTCGGTTTGTACACATAGTCTTTACCTTGAAAGCAGATGGTTTCCTTACTTTCAGCATCAAACTCGATGTAATGAAACAGATTGCCCTTTTCGAGGAACTTCTTATTTTTGCGTATCTGCTGTTTTTGCATTTGACAATACTGGCACCAATCCGTGGAGAGCAGTATCAGTACGGGCTTGGGAGCTTGGATCATTACGCTGTCAAGGGACGTAATAGGTACAGGCTTTATTTGTGACAGACAGTTGTCTGTCACAAATAAACCTATTAAAAGGAGTAAATTACGTGTATAGGATAAATATTTCTCCATTAACAATGTTACCATTAACCATTATCGAAACAGATTATAACGTACGCCTAGGAAGCCCCGTATTCCTTGATTTGGACCGTAGACATAGTTCGGGTCAAAAGGAGGAAGGTTCGGATCATCTTGAATCTTTTCAAATGGATCATTCGCACGTGAAATCAAAAATGGAATACCTTTTGTCGGTGTCCAGTTCAATAGATTTTTTACACCGCCAAATACTTCAAAACCATTCTTGAAATGTTTGGTCAACTGAATGTTCTGTATACTGAACGCTTTTGATTTGTCCGGACGTGGGTCTATATAATTATCATGAGTCAATACCGGCAATCGCATGGGGCCGATAACGTTGCCTGTATAGTCAATGCTAAGTCCAATTGGTTTTATTTTGTAACCAATCGTCCAAGTACCCATAAACTTCTCGGTCAGCATCTGCCACTCCCTAATATCGTTCTCTTCACTGTATACATCCATTAGTGTACCGCCGATCATCGCCTTCAAGCCGCTATGATGTGCCCAATCCAGGTTAAGCGATATTCCTTTGGAGACAGCATGTCCGTCCAGATTGGAGTATATGATTTTTTTGACATTGGTTTCGTAATCAGGAATGATTTTATTGGTGAAGTAGGTATAGAAAGCTGACGCGTCAATGGCGAATACCGATCCGTTGTCTGCGTAAAATTTCTTAACATAGTTGATGTTTCCGTTCCAGGAAGTTTCTGGTTTCAAATCCTCTTCGAATTCGACATCACGGGCGCCGGTCAAGGCAGCGTGGTCTTCTGTAAATACGTTGGCTACACGATATCCGTTACCGATGCCTACCCGTAGTACCTGACTTTTGTCTTTCGAGTTCCATTTGTAGTTAATCCGTGGAGAAATGATGTTGCCGTGGATAGAATTGTAATCATAACGTGCTCCCAGAAGTAATTTGTGTTGTGGGTGCAAGGTAATTTCATCCTGTACGAATAGGCCTGGTAAGTGCGTATGTGAGGTCTCATCGGTAGCAGGGGTATTATCATCGTAGTAGGTGTATCTATAAGCCAGTCCAGTTAGTAAGTCATGATTTTTTAACGTTTTGTTCCAGGTTAGCTGACCGAAGAAAATACGTTGGTCTGCCATGTAGGGCGTTTCGCCATAATAACTGTTTTGGTTATGGCCATTGGCGCTCACCGAAAGTGAGAAGTTCTCGCTACCCGGCAGGTCATAGATACCCATGAGCTCCCATCGTTTGGTATAAATACTCTCGGCATAGACTTCGTCACCACCGCGGTATTTTTTATTCCATTGCATTTCTCCACCCCAGCGATCTTCGTATACATAACGGCCTGCTATAGAGAATGTCTTATTGTCTTTACGGGCGAAGTTCCACTTGTTAAAAATGGACAGACGGTCCTGTAGCGTGACGTCTGTGAAGTTGTCCTTGTTTTTATCGATCGGGTTGGAGTAGTTAAAGTAATTGACACCCAATAACGATTGAGCTGATCCGATATTGAACTTTCCACCAAGGTCTAGATTATATTCCTGCCAGGTGGTCCCAAATGCTTCTAAGCTAAATAAGGGCGCATTGGATGGTGCTTTGGTAATTACGTTGATCAATCCGCCGACAGCTTCACTACCGTATAGTGTAGAAGCAGGTCCTTTGACAATCTCGACACGTTCGATCAGTGCTTGAGGGATTCCATTCAAACCGTAAACCGTGGATAGACCGGAGACTATGGGCATACCGTCAATAAGAACCATCGTATATGGTCCTTCTAGGCCATTGATATGGATATCGCCCGTGTTACATATACTACAGTTGATCTGTGGGCGTACACCATTGATATTTTGCAACGACTCGAAAATGGTGGGTGCAGGGTTCGAACGGAAGAACTTTGCGGAATAGACCTCTACGGGAATCGGACTTTCCAGTTTGGAAACTTCTTTGAGTGTACCCGAGACCACGACCTCATCCAAACTACGGTTGTCTTTTTCTAAAGTAAATACAGTGCCGTTCTTGTAAGTACTGTGGTCGATATTTTGTTGTAGAGAAATATAGCCGATGGCACGGATGGATAGTTTACTCTTTGCCGTTGGTATTTGTAATTCGAATTTTCCGTCAATTGCCGTTTTTGTACCGCTTTTACTGCCCTCTAGGCGTACGGTAGCGTTTTCTACGGGAGCTCCTGTGACATCGTGTACATAGCCCGTAAGTTGCTGTGCATAGCTGGGTAGGCTATGACAAAGTATAAATATAGCCGCTATCAGGCCATAATATGTTTTAGACATAATAATATCTTGTGCTTGAAATTGGGAGCACGACAAAAACTCGATTTGTGAACTATCCCGTCATCCCGCTGTGTTCCGATTTTATTCGGGAACCGAAGCGGGGAGTCTGCTCAGAATATCAGAGGGTCTAAAAATTATATATTCAGACCTGTTCGACTCTACTGCATTCCACTTAGGATGACGATTATTGTCATTAGCTTTCGATGTGATTGTTTAAAAAACTCATCTCTGCAATGACGGGTTTCTAGTAAAAACAGAAATTTGCCGTATATCCTTTGGTTAGTAATTTAATAATTTGAAAAATACAGATGTGCGAATGCGCAAATTTGCGGATCGACATATTTGCAAATAATATTAATGACTAAACAAGTGCAGGAGGACCTCGGAGGTAGGTGTCTAGATGTTCGGTAAAATAATAGGTTGTGGAATAAAACGTGTAAGTTGTATAATTGAATTCCTGAAAAAAGGGAGCTTCGAATATATCAAATACCGTTTCAATAAATGTACCTTGGAAAACGACGTTAAGAAATTGGATTTCTGCGTCATTTTTATGGTGATGTTTGTCTTTCTTCTTGGTGAAGTTGTAAGGGTGAATGTGTGTTATGATTTCACCCTTAGAGGTCACCTCTTTGTGCATAAACACTATTCCACTGATGACAATAACAGACATCCACCCCGCTAAGAGGTAGGCAAATAGGCTGCGATATCGTGCAATAATGTGTAGCAATCTGTTATAAATTATTTGATCAGACGGTTGTGGTCATCCGGAAATACAAGTCTAGGTTGGTGTGTACGTGCCTCTTCGCGGTTCATTAGGGCGTAAGAGATGATGATTACGATATCTCCTACCTGTACGAGCCTAGCCGCTGCGCCATTAAGACATATGGTACCCGAACCACGCTCCCCTGGGATAACGTAGGTTTCTAAGCGTGCTCCATTGTTATTGTTCACAATCTGCACTTTCTCGTTTGCCAAAATATCTGCGGCCTCCATGAGGTCCCGGTCAATGGTGATGCTTCCCACATAATTCAACTCCGCCTGTGTAACACGGGCGCGGTGAATCTTCGACTTCATTACTTCAATCATCATAATACAAAATTAACGTTTATCTCTTTAAAAGTTTGGTATTAAATGTTATTTAATCGTTACATATTCAGTAGCATATTATCTATAAGCCGTACACCTTCTATCCAAGCAGCCACGAGAACAACATATTCTTTAGTATTCTCTTTTGCGGTAGCCTGTTGAAGTGTTTGGGTTTCGCATATTGCGAAGTATTCCAATGTAACATGTGGATGGGCGATGATAATGCTCACGGCTTCTTCGTGGAGTTGTTCTATAGGCTTTTCAGCGAAGTTATTTCTGGTATGTCTGAGCGCTTGGAATAAGACCAGTGCATTTTCTTTTCCCTGTTCGGAAAGCCTACTGTTTCTGGAACTGAGGGCCAGGCCTTTTTCACTACGTACAGTTGGGCATATCTTTAGAACAACCGGAAGTTGTTTAACGTCGATCATGCGCTGTATGACCATGATTTGTTGAAAATCTTTTTGACCAAAACAAGCGATATCCGGATGTACCAGGTTGAAGAGTTTATATACGATCTGTGTAACTCCTTGAAAATGGCCTGGCCTTTTTGCCCCCTCCCATAAACCATCTAAATCGCCAAGATCTATGTGCCAAGTCTCGTCAGAAGAAGGATACATTTCCTCGATAGACGGGAGGAATAGGATGTCGCAGCACTCACTTTTTAACAATTGGATGTCGTTTTCTATCGGGCGGGGATATTTTTCCAGGTCCTGAGGATCGTTGAACTGTGTCGGGTTTACAAATATGCTGCACACTATGATGTCTGCTGATTTACGTGCTTCCCGGATCAACGAGAGATGTCCTTCGTGGAGGGCTCCCATTGTAGGAACCAATGCGATCTTGTTATCCGCCTCACGCAATGTGCGCAGATGCGCTTGAAGTTGACTTTTTGTGCTGTATATCTCCATAGTTACCATGGTAAAATAGGGGGCAAAATTGCACAATATTATTGGATTTAGAAAGGTCTAATTTTTAATGAATTGTAAAAATTAGATATTATTCGTATCTTTGTAGACCGATTTTACTGTTCAAATAAATAAAAAGCAATTGGAGATGGCAAAAACGAAAATATTGTTTGTTACCCACGAGATGTCGCCTTTCCTTGAAATAAGTAAAATTTCTGAAATAACACGCCAATTACCGCAAGCTATGCAGGAGAAAGGATTCGAAATTCGGATTCTAATGCCTCGCTTTGGTAGTATTAATGAGCGCAGAAATCGTCTTCACGAGGTGATAAGGTTGTCGGGAATGAATATAGTGGTGGATAATAACGATAATCCATTAATCATTAAAGTAGCTTCTTTGCCTGCTGCGCGTATGCAGGTGTATTTCTTGGATAACGAGGAGTATTTTCAGCGAAAGAAGACATTTAGAGATGAAGGAGACAAGTTCTTTGAGGACAACAACGAACGTTCTCTGTTCTTCTGCAAAGGAGCATTGGAGACAGTCAAGAAATTGGGTTGGTCTCCGGATGTGGTGCATTGCCATGGCTGGTTTACAGCAATGATACCTTTGTACTTGAAAAAGGTATATCACGATGATCCTACATTTAAAGATGCAAAAGTCTTTTATTCTTTGTTTAATGAAGAAAAGGATTTTGCGCTAACGGATACTGTGGGTTCGAAGTACGCAGGTATGGCTGCAGAGGAGGATGTGTCTCAGGAAGACGCTGCCGTCTATGGATCTGGAAGTTATATCGATGTCTATAAAGGGGCATTGCACTACACAGATGTCGTAGTAACGGTGGGTGAAAATCTGAATAAGGATATCCTTCAGTTTGTAGAAGACCAAAAGATCCGCGTGTTTAATCCGGATTCAGCAGAGGATTACGAAAACTTTGCGACACTGTATGAAGAGTTTGCTTCGGAAGAGGTCGAAGCTTAAAGTATAAAAAAAGAGCTGTCAGAATGACAGCTCTTTTTTTATAACATAATGACTTTTTCGAGAGATGATACCTTTTTATAGTAAGCAATCACGTCATCTGCACTATTTACAAAGGTTTCAATGGAAAGGGAATTGTATTTTCCTGTTTTTGAATCTTTGATTTGAATTTTTGTGCTAGGGTGCTCGAAAATTGTTTCTATCACCTGCTTATTTTCCGTAGTAGCGGGTACAATAAACTTAAACGTGTACAATGTTGGAAACTGTTCTACATCGATTAACTTCTCTCTGAAGCTTGCGTAGAAGTCATTGCCATCATTTTGATTGATGTCTTGAACGTTAATGTTTCCCAAATCTTTCATGTCTTTATTTTCCTTTCTTTCGAATGGTAATTGCAATTATTATGCCTATGTTATTTTGGCAGGTTATGGTCTGTTATGACGATTAACTAGGGTCTTGTGTCTTTGGCTTGTCCAAACTTCTTATTGGGCTTTGCACCCATTTCAAATTCTAGTTTTCCACCGCCCATAATATGGGTGTGGGTGATGTAGCTTTTTTGATAGGGTTTGCCGTTCCATGTGATGCGTTGGATATAGATATTGTTTTTTTCTTGATTTTTCACGGTTATTTCAAAAGATTTACCGTTAGACAGTGCTATCTTTGCCGATTTCATCAGAGGGGTGCCGAATATATATTTACCATCCATGGGATTTGCAGGATAGATCCCCATAGACGAAAATACATACCATGCGCTCATTTGTCCCGCATCGTCGTTGCCGCAGAGCCCATTGGGGGCGTCGGTATAATATTTTGTCATCGCTTTATGGGCGAGCTCTGCACTTTTCCATTGTTGACCGACATAGGTGTATAGGTAAGGGACATGGTGGTTGGGTTCGTTGCCTTGGGCGTATTGACCTATCATGCCGGAAATATCTGGAGAAGCATCATCGAGTATTTCTGGGAGTTGGATGAACTCATCGAGTTTGGCTATAAATTTTTGCTCGCCTCCCAAAAGGTTTATCAACCCCTGCACATCGTGCGGTACCAGCCAGGTGTATTGCCAGGCATTGCCTTCACAATAATCATTTTCTCTATGTTTGGCCATAAGGGGATCAAAAGGCCTTCTGAAATTACCATTGGCGTGGCGGCCTACAAAGTGGCCTACTTCTTTGTCGAAGTATTTTTCATATAGCTTATAACGCTGTTCAAAATATTGGGCGTCTTCCTCTTTATTAAGGTATTTGGCCATTTTGTAAGCTCCAAAATCAGCAATAGCATATTCTAAAGCCCAAGCTACCGATTCGTGATCCATGCTGTCAATCGGTATGTAGCTGAGCTCCCGAACGAATCGAAGGCCATTGTCATAGCCCATCGCAGTTGTTTTTACGGCCTCAAATGCGAGCTCATGGTCTGCTTTGTCGATAAATCCTTTCAATAGTGCATCTGCAATAACTGGGATGGCAGGAAGACCCACCATGGTATTGGTTTCATTGCCCCAGAGGTGCCATACCGGTAGTTTGCCCTGTTGCTGATATATTTTTAGCATCGTCTTGATATAATCTTTGTTCTTTTTGTCTTCTAGGACTGTCATCAAGGGATGTAATCCGCGATAGGTATCCCATAGTGAAAAAAGGGTGTAGTTCTCAAAGTTTTCCTGACGGTGTATCTGTTTGTCGGTGCCCATATAGTCCCCGTTGGCATCATTGAAAATAGTTGGTGCAAAATAGGAATGATATAGAGCAGTGTAGAAAATGGTTTTTGATCTTTGGTCTGCATCATAATCAATTTTTCCGAGTACGTCATTCCATTTTCTAGTGGCAGTTGTCTTGGCTTGCTCAAAGTTCCAGTTCGGTATCTCCTGTTGTATATTGTCTAGCGCATTTTCAAAGCTGACAGGCGATAAGCCTACTTTAAGTTCTACGGGAGTGTCAGCGTGTATGTCAATGAGTGCTTTGATGTGCGCTCCTTTGACAACAAGGTAGCCATTAAGCTTTTCGTTACCATTATAGAATTGTATGTTGCGTAACGAGGTGGAGGATTTGATGGCAAAATAAATCTTTTGGTCATCTGCCCAACCTTTAGAAAAACGGTAGCCTACCAGTGTGTGGTCATCCGCCAGCTTGAGGTAGGTGTCAGTGGCTTTGTCCCAATTCATCTGAAAACCGAGGTCAATCAATAGGTGAGGCGTATTTTTATTTTGGAAGGTATAACGGTGATAACCTACACGCTCGGAGCTTGTCATCTCGGCAAGTATACCATAATCTTCAAGCAATACTTTGTAATAGCCTGGGCGAACGGTTTCATTAGCCTTGCTGATGGTTGAGCCATAGCCTTGATCCATTTTGCCAAACGGGGCTGGTGAAAGGTGGTGGTGGCCTGTAGCTGGCAGTATCAATATGTCATTGAGATCGCCTATTCCAGTCCCGCTAAGGTGTGTGTGGGTAAAGCCTAGTATTTCCTCGCTTTTGTAGTTGTAGCCACTGCACCAATCCCAGCCGTTATATTTGTCCCAGGTCTGGGCAATCTGGCTTGGGCCGAGTTGAACCGCACCAGAAGGTACGTTGGCGCCGACGAAGACATGCCCATGTTCTGCAGAACCGATATAGGGATCTACATACTGCGTGTAGTCTTTTTTTTGAGCATTGCTTACTCCGATTTCTGCGAGTAATATCGCAGCTATTAAATAAGCTTTTAGTGGAAAGGTTATCATAAGCTTAGTGTGTGATAGTGTTATTGTTTTGTGAAGATAAAACCTTTTAGCAAACATTTGGCTATTTGCTTGCTAAAATTTTGTAATATTTTAGTAGTTTAGGCAGATGAAGAAGCGACTTTCTATTTCCGATATTGCCAAGAACCTAGGTATTTCTGTTACTACGGTGTCTTTTATTCTGAATGGTAAAGCTAAGGAGAAGCGTATAAGTGAAGCCCAAACCAAAAAAGTATTGGATTATGTGGATAAGGTGGGGTATAAGCCCAACCAATTAGCTAAGAGTTTACGGACGGGCAAATCGAAAACTCTAGGTTTGTTGGTCGAGGATATTTCTAATTCGTTCTTTGCAAATATTGCCGATCAGATTGAGAAGTTTGCCTATGATTTTGGATACCATATTGTTTACTGTAGTATGAACAATGACGTAAATCGGGCGAAGGAGCTGATACAGTTGTTTTATGACCGACAGATTGACGGGTTTATCATTGCTCCAACAGAAGGGCTAACAGAGGTCATTCAGCGACTGCTTAAGAATAATGTCCCTGTGGTTCTGTTTGATCGACATTTGGAGGACTTGGATACGAACTATGTGATTTCAGAAAATCATAAGGGGTCTTACGAAGGAACTCGTTTTTTGTTAGAAGAAAAGAAAGCCGCTCGTGTCGGTATGGTCACTATCGATTCCAATCAGTTGCAGATGCGGGGAAGGATGGAAGGTTATAAGGAGGCTGTGTGCGGATTGGAAAAGAAGATGTTGGTGGAGAAGATTGTTCGGGAGCAGCCTGAAGAGGATACCATTCAGCAGATTCGGGCGTTTATAGCGGAAAACCAATTGGATGGCGTGTTGTTTGCGACTAATTATTTGGCGCTATCTGGTTTAAAAGCCATTAAACGCTACAATCTACCGATAGAGAAATTGGTCTCTTTTGATGAGAACGCGTTGTTTTCATTGGTTGAACCAGCGGTAAGTGCTATATCTCAGAATATTCCTGTAATAGCTCGTCAGGTGGTCGATATATTGATTAATGAGATAAACGGTAAGAGTGACGGATTGGTGCAGGTTGTTGTGCCTTGTGAAGTTATTATTCGGTAGTGTAATGCAATACTGGGAGAGAAAAGACTTAGATTGTTTTTTTTAGTAAAAAAAGGAAGTTATCCTCCTAAAACTAAGCCTGAATAGCTTTGATTTTGTATAATTATGGACAGAAATACGAAGTTACTTCTTTCGTTTTTATCCGTAAATGATTTTTTCCACAGAAATTAATTCTTCTTATCACTTAATTTCAAAATCAGATTTTTTCGATTTGATTTTTACAGTCCAAAACTTTGTTTTTAGTAGTGCTAGGCTGTTTTTATTCCAAGTATGCGTTTTATTTAGAATGGTTTTAAATTGACAATTTGCGTCATTAAATTGTCAGGGATTGTTTATAAAGTCATACTTTTGTGCATTGTTTGGTAGGACTGTGTACTCCAGCAATAGAGTAAAGTAATTTTTATATTCATAAATAAATAGTATAAAGTGCTAAATATGAGAAATATCTCATCCGTATTGGGAAGACTTGCGAAGTCAATATCGATCAGTTTGGTATTGTTATTTGCCGTTACAATGACATCAAACGCGCAGGATGCAAAAGAAGGGGCTGCGTTATTTAAGGCGAACTGTAGTTCTTGTCACAAGATTGATAAGAAGTTTACGGGGCCAGCATTGGCTGGTATGTCCGAACGCCACGATGAAGAATGGTTGGTGAAGTGGATTAAGAACTCGGGAGCAATGATTGCTGCTGGGGATCCTATGGCTAAGCAGATCTTTGAAGAGTACAATAAAGTAGCGATGCCTGCTTTTACACAGTTTTCGGATGATCAGATCAAGGGAATTATTGCGTTTGTGAAAGAAGAGGAAGCGCGCTTGGCTGCTGGGCCAGCTGATGGCGGAGCTACAGGTGGTGCTGCTGCAACTAATGATGCTAATAATTTTATGATTATTGGTATGGCGGCTATCTTCTTATTAGCGATAGGGGTAATCGTGATCTTGAGTCGTGTTACTAAAACATTAGAGAAGGTTATTGCTAATAATCAGGCTGCTGTTGAGGCTGCTCGTGTACGTAATGAATCAGTAGAGGAGACTGGTAAGGTTAAGTTTGCTCAGAAGTTCTTGAAAAACAAGAAACTTGTTGGTTTTGCAGCCTTAATGGTTGTAGGATTGCTGGCTGTGTTGGGGTGGCAGACGATGTGGAATGTTGGTGTGCATCAGGGATATAAGCCGGTACAGCCGATCAAGTTTTCTCACCAAATACATGCTGGTGTTAACCAAATTGAATGTCAGTACTGTCATGGTGGTGCTTATAAGTCTAAAAATGCATCTATTCCATCTGCCAATGTTTGTATGAACTGTCACAATACAATCACGGCTTCAGACCATTACAATGGCGAGACGTCTCCAGAGATTTTGAAGTTGTATCGTGCGGTAGATTGGGATCCGGATACACGTACTTACGGTGATAATCCTCGTCCGATCGAGTGGGTTAGAATTCATAACTTGCCAGATTTTGCTTACTTTAACCACTCGCAACACGTTTCTGTTGCAGGTATTGAGTGTCAGACCTGTCACGGTCCTATCGAGACGATGGAAGAAGTGTATCAGTATTCGCCTTTGACCATGAAATGGTGTGTGGACTGTCATAAGACGACAGAGGTGAATGCCGATAATAAGTACTACGATCAGTTGATCGAGGCACATGAGAAATTGAAGAAGGGTGAGAAGATGACTGCAGCAATGATCGGTGGTCTAGAGTGTGGTAAGTGTCACTATTAATAATTAAATCGAAAAACGCAATCTTATATACAGCTTAAATGGATAGCAATAAAAAATATTGGAAGGGTTTAGAAGAATTGAATCAAACGCCTGCTTTTGTTGAAAACAACAAGGGGGAGTTTGCTGAGCCTATTCCTGTAGAAGATGTATTAAATGAAGCAGGTTTAAGTACAAGAACTCCACGTCGTGATTTCTTGAAAGCTTTAGGGTTTGGTTTGGGCGCTGTTACGTTGGCAGCATGTAACCGTACACCGGTTCACAAGGCTGTTCCTTACGTAATCAAGCCAGAGGAGATTACTCCAGGTATTCCAAACTACTATGCTTCCTCTTTTAATGGGCAGAGTATTTTGGTTAGAACACGTGAGGGGCGTCCTATTTCTGTAGAGGCAAATCCGAATGGTGTTGGTTTGAATCAAGGTACGGATGCTAATACGGTGGCTTCTGTTCTTGATTTGTACGATATGTCCAAATTGCAGAACCCACAGATTGGTGGTAAAGATGTAGAATGGTCTAAGTTAGATGCTACGGTGATCGCAGCATTAACAAAAGCAGCAGCAGCAGGCAAACAGATTACCATTGTCTCTAACACGGTGAATTCACCTTCGACATTGGCTTCTATCGCTAAATTGTCCGCAAAATATCCTACTGCTAATCATATTCAAGTAGATGCAATATCGTATAGCGGTATTGTTGAAGCAAATAAAAACAATTTTGGCAAAGCTGTAATTCCAAGTTACAATTTCGGTAATGCTCAGATTGTAGTTTCAGTTGCAGCCGATTTCTTAGGATCTTGGTTAGCAGGTGAAGAGCATACACAAGATTATATTAAAAACCGTGACTACAAATCGTTGAAAAACGGTAAGATGTCACGTCATATCCAGTTCGAATCTGGTCTTTCGATGACCGGTTCAAATGCGGACGTTCGTATCGCTATCAAGCCTTCAGAAGAAGGTGCTGTATTGATTTCATTATACAATGAGATCACAGGACAGTCTGTTGCTGGTGGTACCACGAATGCGAAAGCACAAACGGCGATCAAGTTGGCTGCGAAAGAGTTGGTAGCTGCAAAAGGAAAATCTATTGTTGTTGCAGGAGCGAATGATGTGAATGTGCAGTCGTTAGTGAATGCAATCAATACGCAATTGGGTGCTTATGGTATTATTATCGATTTGGATAATTACTCGAAGCAACACCAAGGTTCAGATGCCGCATTCCAACAATTCTTGACAGCTGCAAAAGCTGGACAGGTTGGCGTTGCATTCTTCTTAAACAGCAACCCAGTTTACGATTACTTTAAAGCAGAGGATGTTAAAGCAGCTATTGCGAAAATAGACTTTACATTGTCGTTTGCTGATCGTGCAGAGGAAACAGCTTCTACATTGAATGCTATCGCACCAGTTCCTACTTATTTGGAATCATGGGGTGATGCGTCTTCTAAAGAGGGCTTATATACGGTTGTACAGCCGACTATCAATCCGGTATTCAATACAAGACAAGCTGAACAAAGTTTGTTGGTTTGGGCTGGTGAGACAACAAACATCTACGATTTCGTAAAACAAACTTGGGATACGACTATCTTAGCTGGAACAGGTAAATCATGGAAAGATGTACTACAGGTTGGATACATCTATAAAGGAACAAACCAAGGATCGTCTTATTCTGCTAATGTAGATGTGAATGCAGTGTCTTCTGCAATCGTTGCTGATGCTAAGAAAGTCGCTGGTGAAGTCGAGTTGAAATTGTACGAGTCTACGGTGATGCGCGATGGTCGTTACGCCAACAACGCGTACTTACAAGAATTGCCTGATCCGGTGTCTAAGGTTACTTGGGATAACTACGCCGCTCTTAACCCTAAATTTGCGGAGCAATTAGGCTTGGGAGAAAATGGTAAAGTAAAAGTTGAAGCTAACGGTTACAGCCTTGAACTTCCAGTGGTATTACAGCCAGGACAAGCAATGGGTACGGTTTCTGTGGCTTTGGGATACGGTCGTACACATGTTGGTAAAGCGGGTAATAATGTAGGTCACAATGCTTATCCTTTCGCTGCATTGGTGAATGGTACAGTACAGTTAGCTGCTAAAGCTACCGTAACTAAAGCTTCTGGTACTTATGAATTGGCGCAAACACAGACACACCATACGATCGAGGGCCGTAATATTATTCGTGAGACTACTTTTGCGAAGTATTTGAAGGATCCAAACTCAGAGTCTGGTCGTTTCTCGGATACACACAAAACGTACGATTTGTGGAACAAGTTTGAACAACCAGGCCACAAATGGGTCATGGCTATCGACTTGAACGCATGTACAGGTTGTGGTTCATGTATCGTAGCGTGTAACGTGGAGAATAACATTCCTGTTGTAGGACGTGACGAGGTTCGTCGTCGTCGTGAAATGCACTGGTTACGTATTGACCGTTACTACACCATCGAAGATAACGGTACAAAATATACGAAAGAGAAAGAGATTGCTCATATCGATGACTTCGAAAATGTAACGGTTGTTCATCAACCTATGTTGTGTCAGCACTGTGAGCATGCACCATGCGAAACGGTATGTCCGGTATTGGCAACAGTACACTCTTCCGAAGGTCTTAACCATATGGCTTACAACCGTTGTTTCGGTACGCGTTACTGTGCGAACAACTGTCCATATAAAGTACGTCGTTTCAACTGGTTCAACTACTGGAATGATTCCCGTTTTGACAACTACTTAAACAACGAGTTTACACAATTGGTATTGAATCCTGATGTTACGACACGTTCCCGTGGGGTAATGGAAAAATGTTCGATGTGTATCCAACGTATTCAGGCAGGTAAATTGCAGGCTAAGATGGAGAATCGTAAATTGAAAGATGGCGATGTTAAAATGGCTTGTCAAGCGGCATGTTCAGCTAACGCAATCATCTTCGGTGATGCTAACGATCCTGAATCTGAAGTGTCAAAAGCATTACGTAACGAACGTGTGTACTACGTCTTAGAAGAAATCAATGTTCAGCCGAACATCGGTTATATGACTAAGGTAAGAAACACATTTGAAGCATAATTTTATTCTATATCTGAAATAAAACAACTATGTCATCGCATAACGAATCAATATTAAGAGAACCATTAATGACCGGTAAGGGCATCACTTACGCACAAGTGACTGATGATATCCTTTTACCGGTTGAGAATAAGCCAAACAAAGCTTGGTGGATAGGATTTATCGTAGCCGTGTGTGGAGCTATGTTATGGGTCGTAAGTGTTGGATACACGTTTTGGACGGGTATCGGTGCTTGGGGTCTGAATAAAACTGTGGGGTGGGCTTGGGATATCACCGACTTTGTGTGGTGGGTAGGTATCGGGCACGCCGGAACGCTGATTTCAGCGGTATTATTAATTTTCCGTCAGAACTGGCGGAACTCGATTAACCGTTCGGCAGAGGCGATGACGATCTTCGCCGTTATCTGTGCCGCAACTTATGTTGTAGCGCATATGGGACGCCCTTGGTTAGCGTACTGGATTTTCCCACTTCCTAACCAGTTCGGTTCACTGTGGGTAAACTTTAACTCGCCGTTGGTATGGGATGCGTTTGCGATCTCTACATACTTTACGGTATCCTTAGTGTTCTGGTACTGTGGATTGTTACCGGATATCGCTACAGTACGTGACCGTGCGGAAGGGTTGAGAAAGAAAATTTACTCTGTTCTTTCCTTCGGATGGAATGGATCTGTAAAATCGTGGCAACGTTTTGAGATCGTATCACTGATCTTAGCTGGTATTTCTACACCACTGGTACTTTCGGTACACACGATTGTATCCATGGACTTTGCAACATCTGTTATTCCAGGATGGCATACAACGATTTTCCCTCCGTACTTCGTAGCGGGAGCGATTTTCTCTGGTTTTGCGATGGTACAGACATTATTGTTGATCCTTCGTAAAGTCATGAACTTTGAGCATTACATCACCATGTTCCATATCGAAGCGATGAACAAGATCATTATGGTGACGGGTTCTATCGTTGGTGTAGCGTATCTAACGGAGTTGTTTATTGCATGGTACTCAGGTTCTGAATATGAGATGTACGCTTTTGCTAACCGTATTGCGGGACCGTATGCTTGGGCATATTGGGCGATGATGACCTGTAACGTGATCTCTCCGCAGTTGTTCTGGTTCAAGAAGATCCGTACAAGTATTCCTATCTCTTGGGTATTGTCTATTATCGTAAATATTGGTATGTGGTTCGAACGTTTCGTAATTATTGTTACATCGTTGCACCGCGATTACCTACCTTCTTCATGGGCAATGTTCTACCCAACCTGGGTTGACGTTGGTATCTTTGTAGGTTCGATCGGATTGTTCTTTACTTTGTTCCTATTGTTCTTACGTTTCTTACCAGGTATAGCAATAGCCGAAGTGAAATTATTGTTGAAGAGCTCTAGTTTGCAACATAAAACTAAGCTTGTTCAAGAAGGGGCATTCCCTGATGATCAAGTGGAGTTCTTTAGAGAATCAATGAAGAAATATGACTCTGTAACAGAGGAAGAAATTAACGCATTACGTAAAAAATAATAGCAATGAGCAATACAAAATATATATTAGGAAGTTTTGCGGATCCTGACGAGATGATGGATGGGATTGATAAATTGCAAGCAAACAACATCAGCATATACGATTGTTTTACCCCTATGCCTATTCACGGTATTGAAGCTAAATTAGGTGTTAGACCTTCTCGTCTACCGATAGCCGCATTCTGTTTTGGAGGTTTAGGATTGATATTAGGATTTAGCTTATTGTATTTCACCATGTCTTACGATTGGCCGATGAATATCGGAGGTAAGCCTTCGATGCCATTGCCTAACTTTGTACCGGTTACTTTTGAGGTAACGATATTATTATGTGCATTGGGTATGGTAGCTACCTTCTTTTTCCGTAATCATTTGTTCCCAGGACGTGCACCACGTGTGATGGATCTGAGAGCTACGGACGACCGCTTTATCATTGCTATTGATGCACGTGATAATGCTGATCATACGTTGATTGACAATTTGTTAAAAGAAGCTGGTGCAGTAGAAGTTAAGTACAATGAAAGAAAATATGTTAGTTATGAATAAGAAGAATTTTCTTGGCGCTGTATGTGTAGCGGTAGCTTTCGCTGCAGTAACTACTGCTTGTGGTGACGGGACAACGCGTAGCACAGGTTTAGAATTTTCACGTAATATGTATGATCCGATCGCTTATAATCCGGATCAGCCAAATAATAATTTTAAAAATAAGCAGACTGCACAAACTCCTCCGGCAGGGACGGATCCTATCGGTTTCGAGCGCTTTGGATCGGAGTACGAGAATACTGTTGAAGATTACACACGTGCGGGAGCTGAGTTAACTAATCCGCTTGAAGCGACGAAGGAAAACCTTGCACAGGGTGAGCATTTGTTTATAGCCAACTGTGCGGTATGTCATGGTAAAGAGGGTAAAGGTG
The DNA here is from genome assembly GCF_016746095.1 of Sphingobacterium faecale. Lineage (GTDB taxonomy): Bacteria > Bacteroidota > Bacteroidia > Sphingobacteriales > Sphingobacteriaceae > Sphingobacterium > Sphingobacterium faecale. Next base: position 103,155 of record NZ_JAERTY010000011.1, read on the forward strand.
ATGGCTCGATTACGAAAGATCGTCAAGTGACCGATTCAAGAGGAACTCGTAAGTTGGAGAACTTTCCTCCTCCACCGTCGTATGCTATCTCATCTGGAGCAAACTCATCTAGAGGTGGTGCTATGGCTGATCTTACAGCGGGAAAGATTTATCATACTATTTACTACGGTTTGAATACAATGGGATCACACGCATCTCAGTTGAATCCAGAGGAACGTTGGAAAGTAGTTATGTATGTACAAGAATTACAAAAGAAATAACCTAACATCAATTTTATAAATGGGAACTCACAATCATCATCACGATTATAATTTCAGCGAGCAGTATACTTTTGCTGGCACGGCTAAGGTGATTAGCCTAGTTGCTATCGTATTGGGTATAGCTGCCATTGCTTTCGGTATGTTATCAAGTGAACATATTATTGTTGAGCGTACATATGCTAACCTGTTATTGATGGGGTATTATTTTACTTGTGTATGTGCAGCGGGAGCATTTTTTGTCGCTCTTCAATTAGTAACACAATCGGCTTGGTCTGCTGGATTAATACGTATTCCTCAGGCTATGGCGAGTATTTTGCCTATAGCATCACTGGTTCTTCTAGTTATAGTAGGATTAGGGTTATATACGCACAATCTTTATCACCACTGGCATGCAGATGGCTTAATGGACCCAAATAGTCCAAATTACGATGCGCTAGTGGCTGGTAAGCAAGCTTTTTTGAATGTACCTGGATTTTTGATTCGTCAAATCTTATTCATGGGTAGCTACAGTATCTTTGCTTTCATTTTGGCTAAGTTGTCTTACAACGAAGACTTAGAAGGTGGACTTACATCGTACAAAAAAGGATTTAAACTTTCTGCTATTTTCTTAGTAGTATTTGGTTTTACAACACCAATTTGGTCTTTTGACACGATCATGTCGTTAGAGGCACATTGGTTCTCTACTATGTTTGGCTGGTATAACTTCGCTGCAATGTGGGTAAGTGGGCTATGTGTTATTACGGTAATACTTATCCTGTTGAAGAAAGCAGGTTATATGGCTTGGGTAAACGAAAATCACTTACATGATTTAGGGAAGTTAATCTTTGGTTTCTCTATTTTCTGGACTTATGTTTGGTTTGCTCAGTTTATGTTGATCTATTACTCTAATATTCCAGAGGAGACGGTATATTTCTACAAGCGTTTCGAACCAGAATATAAATTGTGGTTTTGGTTAAGTATTGTTATTAACTTTGTAGCACCTTTGTTATTATTGGTGGACAGAGATCTGAAGCGTAAGCAGAACGCTATGTTGTTTGTCGCTATATTGTTGTTATGCGGTCACTGGTTGGATTATTATATTATGATAATGCCAGGTACTGTTGATACAGAGAGAGGGTTCGGCGTTATAGAGGTGGGTACAGCTATCGGTTTCGTTGGATTGTTTACTTTCTTGGTGATGAATAAGTTGAGTAAACATGCTTTGGTGCCCAAGAATCATCCTTTCTTGGACGAAAGTTTACATCATCAGATTTAATAGAACTAAAGAGATCACGTTCAAACGTTTATTATAAGAAATGAATTTAAAAATAAATAACAGGTTTAAATCCATAATGGGTTTACTACTATTGATCAGCTTTTGTTTTGTAGTGCCAGTATCGGCCGCACAAAGTGATTCTACTGTGGTGGATACTACAGCAACTGTTACAGCTGTTGCTACAACTGATTCAACATCAGTAGATACTGCTGGAGCGGCTGTTGTTACAGATTCTAGTGCTACTGATGTGTCTGCAACAGCTACGGATGGAGCTGCAGTTGCGAAAGTAGAGGAGGCTACTAAAATAGCCCCTCAGGTTTACAAGAATTTTTTCTATTATGTGTTACTGTTCTTGGTAGCATGTACAATCATAGCAGTGATTGGAAAAATCCATTCGGTTTATGTGTTGACACGTAAGATGAACGGAAAGTACAACCCACTGAGTAATAACAACTGGCAGGCGGGCTTGTTTCTTTTGTTTTTGGTTGTTTTCCTAGCGGGTGTTTACTATTCCTACGCTGTGTGGGGAAGTTGGGCTTGGCGCGATGCAGCGACCGAACATGGTAAAGCGATTGACCAGATGTTTATCATCACATTAGTGATTACTACTTTTGTTTTGGTAATAACGCATATCGTTTTGTTGACATTTACCTATGTCTACAGAATGAGAGCAAAACGTATGGCTTATTATTATCCACATAACGATGCCATTGAGCGTATTTGGACAATTGTTCCGGCAATTGTATTAACCGTTTTGGTATTGTTTGGATTCTTTACATGGAGATCAATTACAAATGTTCCTGAGGAGTTACAAAAATCGGCAATACAAGTTGAGGTATTGGGAGAGCAATTCCAATGGCATGTTCGTTATCCTGGAGCTGATGGTATAATCGGCAAGCGTAATTATAAAATGACATCCCCTACAAATGGTTACGGTATCGATTTTAACGATAAAAACTCGTGGGATGATATTCGCGGCGAAGACATTGTTATTCCCGTAAACAAATCCGTGCGTTTTCATATTATTTCTAAAGATATTATCCACTCATTTTATATTCCTGATTTCCGTGTACAGGTTAATGCGGTACCAGGTATGACTAACTATTTCCAGTTTACACCTACTGTAACTACTGAGGAGATGCGTGATCGTATGAATGACCCTAACTACAATTTTATCATGTTATGTAATAAGATTTGCGGTTCAGGTCACTGGAATATGGGTAAGAAGGTAATAGTAGTTACCGAAGCTGAATATAAAGATTGGTTGAGCAAACAACAAAAGTACTTCACAGAAGAACTTCAACAGGAGTTTGCTGGTACGAGCGAAGTCGAAGGGATTACAACAGCTTCTGTCAATTAATTGTTAAAAGAATTTATAATAGAATATGTCAAGCACAGTTATATCACACGACGCAGGTCATCATGATGCACATGGTCATCACCATGAGACTTTCCTAACAAAGTATATCTTTAGTCAGGATCATAAGATGATTGCGAAGCAATTCTTGATTACGGGTATCATCATGGCCGTTTTCGCCATGCTATTGTCCCTTTTGTTCCGTATCCAACTCGCTTGGCCGGATAAGGATTTTCCAATATTAGAAGTTTTCTTAGGTAAATGGGCCGAGGGAGGTCGTATTAAGCCCGAGTTCTTCTTATCTTTAGTGACTATCCACGGTACCATGATGGTTTTCTTCGTATTGACAGCAGGTTTGTCAGGTACGTTTAGTAACCTTCTGATACCTTATCAACTGGGAGCCCGGGATATGGCGTCTCCTTTTATGAACATGCTATCCTACTGGTTCTTCTTTGTAGCCTGTGTGATTATGGTAGGTTCGTTCTTTGTTGAAAGTGGACCTGCATCTGCAGGATGGACGATCTACCCGCCATTGTCAGCTCTTCCTACATCCATCGCAGGATCAGGCTTAGGGATGACATTGTGGTTAGCCAGTATGGTATTGTTTATTGCCTCTCAGGTAATGGGTGGTGTAAACTATATCAGTACGGTATTGAATATGCGTACTAAAGGGATGGATCTTTGGAGAATGCCATTGACTATCTGGTCTTTCTTCTTAACTGCGATTGTTGGTTTGCTTTCGTTCCCAGTATTAGTTTCAGCTGTAGTATTGCTTATATTCGACCGTTCAGCAGGTACTTCTTTCTACTTATCGGATTTAGTAGTAGGTGGTCAGATTTTACCTAATGAAGGTGGTTCTCCGATCTTGTTCCAACACTTATTCTGGTTCTTAGGTCACCCTGAGGTTTATATCGTTGTTATGCCTGCGTTAGGTTTGACATCTGAAGTTATCTCTACAAACTCTCGTAAACCGATCTTCGGTTATCATGCGATGGTTTACTCTTTAGTAGGTATTACTGTACTTTCCTTTATCGTATGGGGGCACCACATGTTTGTAACGGGTATGAATCCTTTCTTAGGAGGCGTATTTATGATTACAACATTGATTATTGCAGTACCTTCGGCAGTTAAGGCCTTCAACTATATGGCTACTCTTTGGAGAGGTAATATCCGTTTTACACCAGCAATGATGTTTGCTATCGGTATGGTATCTTTCTTTATTTCCGGTGGTTTGACAGGTATTTTCTTAGGTAATGCGACGTTGGATATAAATATACATGATACTTACTTTGTCGTAGCTCACTTCCACTTGGTAATGGGTTCTGCATCTATCTTTGGTATGTTGTGTGGTGTGTACCACTGGTATCCGAAAATGTTCGGTAGAATGATGAACGAGAAATTGGGTTATTTCCACTTCTGGTTGACTTTTGTCGGTGCTTACCTGGTATTCTTCCCAATGCACTTTATGGGTATCGATGGTGTGCCTCGTCGTTACTATGCCTTTACGGAGTTCCCTTTCATGGAGAAATGGGTTTCTGTCAACGTATTGGTTACTTGGGCGGCAATTATAGCAGGTCTAGGCCAGTTGGCATTCTTGATTAATTTCTTCGGTTCTATCTGGAACGGTAAGAAAGCAACGCAAAACCCTTGGAATTCAAATACATTGGAGTGGACTACTCCAGTAGAACATATTCACGGCAACTGGCCAGGAGAAATCCCTACAGTATACCGTTGGCCTTATGATTATTCAAAGCCGGGTCATGACGAAGATTTTATTCCTCAGAACGTACCATTCTCGCAAACAATGAGTTCGAATATGATTCACGATTTTGAAGGAGATGATGAAGCTGTTCGTATACAAGAGCAGTGGAACAAAGAAAATAATAGAGTAGTAGAAGGTTAGGTTTTTAACCTACCTTCTATTGCATGGATGATGTAAAGTGTAATCGATGTATCCAGCTGGAGAAAAGAGATTTGTTAAAATCAATAGGTTTACGATATTTATCTTATTTGTCGTTATCACAGCTGGTGGTGTAGTAAGAAGTACAGGTTCAGGGATGGGCTGTCCAGATTGGCCGAAGTGTTTCAATCAGATTGTACCGCCTACCCATGTTTCTCAGTTACCGGAAGGTTATGAGCAGCATTATATTGACGGAAGGGTTAAAAAGAACGATCGTTTCGCAAAGATGGTCGAACTATTTGGCTTTCCGGAGCTTGCAGATAATATCCGTCACGACGAGTCTATTTTGAAACATGAAGAATTTAATGTTGCAAAGACTTGGACGGAGTATATCAATCGGCTAGCTGGTGTTGTCGCAGGGTTTGCACTCCTTTTTACCGCTATATACTCATTCACCTACATCAAATCCAAACCATCCATCTTTGTATGGAGCGTTCTTAATCTTTTTGCAGTAGTATTACAGGCTTGGTTAGGTTCCATAGTCGTTTCTACGAATTTGATGCCTTGGATAATAACGGTACACATGCTGTTGGCACTCATTATAGTAGCGATTAGCATATACACGTTCTATCTGGCAACAACTTTTAGAAATAAGACTATTTTAATCAACTACCCATCTGGAGGTCTTAAAGCACTAGCTATGTTCTCCTTGGTGATTATGTTGGTGCAGGTCGTCTATGGTACAGAAGTCCGTGAGGCAATAGATCATCTAAACTATTTGGGTAAAGATAGAACAACTTGGATCGACTCGATAGGTAATGTGTATGAAATCCACCGGATTTTGGCCTATGTGACGTTTGCAATCACGGTCTTGTTTTTCTTTTTGGTGAAGAATAGGTTCAGCGCAAACTCCATTCAAAGTCGCTACGCTTGGATTGTTTTGACTTTGGTACTGATTCAGATGGCCACAGGAATTATTCTTGCTCGTTTTTCGGTACCGGCTGTTGCTCAAACAACACACTTGGTAATCGCAAGTCTGTTTTTTGGAGCGCAATATTATTTAATGCTTTTGATGACTAAGTTGAAGAGATAATGAGAAGTGCTGTTTTTTCTTTTTTAGCGTACAGGGAGGTGAAGAATTAAATGAAGACCTTTATATCTGATTTTAACAAATTAGTCAAATTAAGATTAACGTTAACTGTTGTTTTTTCGGCGTCTATATCATTTTTGATCGGAGCTGAACAACAGGGTGAAGTAATGTGGCTCAATTGGGTATTGTTGACAATTGGTGGTTTTCTAGTAACAGGAGCTGCTAATGGATTTAACGAGATCATTGAGAAAGATATAGATAAGCTGATGAAGCGGACGATGGATCGCCCGTTGCCTGCTGGTCGTATGACTACAGGGCAAGCGTTGGTCTTGAGTGTTTTTATGGGCATTTTGGGTACAATGGTTCTCGTGAAGCTCAATTTTATCGCAGGGTTGCTATCGGTGTTTTCTATATTTTTGTATGCCTTTGTGTACACCCCACTGAAACAGAAATCGCCTATTGCGGTATTTGTAGGGGCCATTCCAGGAGCGTTGCCGCCGTTGATTGGGTACTATGCTGCTTTCAAATCTGCAGGGTTCGGCTTGGAGTACGCCGCGGTTAGTGAAGCTGCAGTGGTGATTACCCCTTTGGTGTTGTTTGCTATTCAGTTTTTCTGGCAGTATCCCCATTTTTGGGCGATTGCTTGGGTAGCAGACGACGATTATAGGAATGCAGGTATTCGTTTATTGCCAACAACCAAGAAGGATACGGCTTCTGCAGGGTTGATTTTTATCTCCGCGTTGCTGATGATCCCAGCAGGATTCTTGCCCATGTATTATGGCTTTGGTGGGTTGGTGTTTACGATTGTATCGTTGTTAGGTGGATTGATGTTTACGTGGTACGGTTATCAACATTATAAGTTACGTACGGACGCATCAGCCAAGAAGGTAATGTATGTTTCCTTTTTGTACTTACCACTCACACAGCTCGTACTTTTATTTGACTTTATTCCTTTTTAATTAAAGATGGGAAATATAACGATGAATTTGGAAGAAGAATTACAGCAGACAAGAAAGGCTAAGAAGTTCAACCTTTGGTTGGGCATCATTGGTATGTTTATGATGTTTGCCGCTCTTTCTAGTGGTTTTATAGTGTATACAGCTAGTGGGGTAGACAAAGGGATCAAAACAATCCTACCACAGGCTTTTATTTATAGTACGCTGACAATAGTGTTGAGCAGCATTACGTTGCATTTCGCTTATTCAGCTGCTAAGTTGGGAAATATCGGGAGACAGAAACTATTGTTGCTTGTCACAGTAGTGCTCGGTATTATCTTTTTTGTAGTTCAGGTACAAGCATGGAAGGTCTTGACCGAGCAAGGCGTTTATTTTATCAATAATAACGCTTCGCAGTCTTTCATCTATGTGTTCACTGGATTACACCTTTTACATATTGTCGTAGGGATATTGGTTCTTCTGCGTGCCCTTACTGGGGTATTGAAGGGCATACCTCAAGGAGACAACGTGTTTCGAATGGATCTAGCTACTGTTTTTTGGCATTTTCTAGATCTTTTATGGATTTATATATATGTTTTCTTACTTTTGAATCAATAATAGTAAACAATGAGTACAACTGTATCGCAATTGGATAAGGTTAAAGACGGACCATGGAACGGTGGTAGGTCACCTTGGAACTTAGAGTATGGAAAAATCATGATGTGGTTTTTCTTGGTGTCGGATGCCTTTACATTTTCAGCATTCCTAATTTATTATGGTGCTCAAAAATTTGCGCAACCTACATGGATCGATGCGGATAAGGTTTTCCAGTCTATCCCTGGCATAGCAGATTCTGGCCAGCCTTTGGTTTTTGTAGGTATCATGACCTTTATCTTAATTATGTCTTCGGTTACTATGGTATTAGCTGTAGAGGCTGGACATCGTAATTCTAAACATGAGGTCGTTAAATGGATGATGTGGACAGTGTTGGGAGGCTTTATGTTTCTCGGTTGTCAAGCACTGGAGTGGTCTCACCTTCATCACCAAGGTTTTTGGTTTGGACGGAATCCTGCTACAGGCATGACGGATCCTGCCATGATAGCGGAGACATTACGACCTTACTTTACGAATGATATTTCGTATACAGCGGCATTGCAATTTGCGAATCTATTTTTCGCTATTACTGGTTTTCACGGATTGCACGTTTCAATAGGACTGTTGCTTAATATCATCATTTTATGTATGACATTGAATAATACATTCGAGAGAAGAGGTACTTATTTAATGGTTGAAAAAGTTGGTCTTTATTGGCACTTTGTGGATTTAGTGTGGGTATTCGTATTTACATTCTTCTACTTAATCTAATTATAAAACTTAGCAATTTATCTAAAGAGATGGCAAACCACGACAATATAGGTGCACAAGATGGGCACGCGCATGAAGAGGGAATGGACAAAAAGCGTATTTGGTCAGTATTCTTCGTTTTACTGGCACTTACGGCACTGGAGTTCTTGATTGCATTAGGATTCGTCCACCACTGGGGAATATTGCAAAAAGGAGCATTGGTTAACACGATTTATATCGTATTGACACTCGTAAAAGCGTACTACATTGTTGCGTTTTTTATGCACTTGAAGTTCGAGAAATCTGGCTTTATCGTAACAACGAGTATCGTTTTCCTTTTCATTATTTACTTTATTATCCTGATTTTGATAGAAGGAAATTATTTGTTGACTCATTTTCATGAGCATGCAATTTTCCCAAATAAATAATAATGCAAAATAAATCGAGAAGAAAGAATATTTCTACTTTTATAATCCTGGCTATAGTACTACTAGTGCCAGGTTTTTTGTATATAGCCCTTAATAAAATTGGCTCTAATACGTATTTGAAGCTGCCTGTGTACGGAGAGAAGCATCTGTCGGGTAAGATGAACCGTAAGATGGGACGCGAGATACCTGATACCGTTTTTCATCAGATTAAGCCACTGGAGCTACTGAATAGTTCAGGCGATTCCGTACACTTCTTAGGTACAGATTCGCTTATTTCTGTTGTACATGCATTTTATAGCTCGGACAAAGGGCTCTCAGCTACGCTATTAGAGAACTTGCGTCCAGTAGTCGCACGCTTCAAAAATAATCATAAAGTCAAGTTCTATTCTATCTCTATTGATTCTGCGGACAAGATTGTAAATTTGGAAGCATTGAGCAATACCTATAGGAAAGGGTTAGAGACACATTGGGAAATGCTGTTGGGAGACGATGCAATACTGCCTTATGTACGCGAGCAGCTATTGAGCGATGCATTACAAGATCCAGCGGATCCTAGCAAATTTACAATCAGTAGTCAGTATATTTTAATAGACTCACAACGGAGAATACGCGGGTTTTACGATATCAATCTGAAGACAAATATCGAGAAACTAGAAGATGAAATTAAGGTGCAGCTTGTTGAAGAGGCAAGGAACAATCCATTAAAAGTAGAAAAGAAATAGTTTTATGGCAATGACAGAAGAAGAAAAGAAGTATAAGGGGTGGATTTGGACCTTATCGGTTGTTATTCCTTTGGCAGTAGCAGCGTTGTTTGGTGTGAACCTTCCTAAGCTGGGCTATGATGTTCAACCTTTGTCCTTTCTGCCTCCGATATATGCTACTATCAATGGTCTTACAGCCGTATTATTGGTGTGGGCAGTATCTGCTGTAAAGCGAGGTAATTTTAAACTACATGAGAGCTTGATTAAGATTTGCATGCTGTGTTCGTCTTTATTTTTGCTTATGTACGTAGCTTATCATATGACCTCGGTATCCACTTCCTATGGAGGCGAAGGAGCTATCCGATATGTGTACTTTTTTATCCTGATTACGCATATCGTTCTCTCTATCGTGATTATCCCATTTGTGCTTTTCACGTTTGTGCGAGGAATAGCGGGCGCTTACGAACGACACAAGCGTTTAGCGCGTATTACCTATCCGATGTGGTTGTACGTGGCGGTAACCGGTGTTGTAGTCTACCTTATGATATCGCCTTATTACGCGCATTAGAAGGTAACGAAGGTGAGGTAAATGTGAGAGAGATGACGAAGGTGAGGATAGTGACGGTGGCTATATAGTTCTTACTATCTCACATCTCAATATTAAATACTAAAAGAATGAATAGAGTTTGGATATATCAGGCGGATAGATTGCTTTCTGGAGAGCAGGTACAAGCCGTAGAAACGGCGCTTGCTGATTTTGTTTCATCGTGGACAGCTCATGGCTCTGCGTTAGCAGGGAAGGGGATTGTGAAGGATAATCTTTTTGTGATTTTGGAGGTTGATGAAGATCAGGCTGGAGTTACGGGCTGTTCAATCGATAAATCTGTCCACTTTTTGAAAGGGCTGGGGGAGCGATTAGGAGTTGACTTTTTTGATCGTATGAAGGTCTCTTTTATTGATGATAAGGGAACTGTTAATCTGGTTGGTAGAGGAGAATTCGAGTCTCTTGTTAAAAGCGGTACAGTGTATGCGGACACATTGGTCTTTAATAATTTAGTACAGAATTCAATAGATTTTGGGTCGAAATGGGTAATCCCTTTTAGAGACAGTTGGCACAGTAAGGTTTTTTAGTAGGGATAGCGGGCTTTTAGCTCGTTGCTTTGTTAAGGGTATAAACTAAAAAAGGGCTTCTATATGTGATAGAAGCCCTTTTGTTATTATAATGCTGTTCGTGGAGATGCGGAACGGATCTCTTCACTAGCTTCCTCTTCGTATTGCTTGAAGTTGTTGACAAAAAGCTGCGCAAGCGCTAATGCCTGTTGATCATATGCTTCAGGATCTGACCATGTTGTCCGAGGGTTTAATACCTCTGCTGGAACACCTGGGCAGGATTGTGGTTTTAAAAGACCAAATACAACATGTGGAACATATTCTACGTTATCTAGATCACCGCGCATAGCTGCATTTATCATAGCACGCGTATATTTTAAGTTCATACGCTTACCTACACCGTATTTACCACCGGTCCAGCCTGTATTAATCAACCATACATTCACATCAGGGTTCTTCTCCAATTTCTCACCTAATAACTCAGCGTATTTTGTAGGGTGTAGAGGCAAGAATACACGACCGAAACATGCTGAAAAAGTCGTTTGTGGCTCTGTAATACCTACTTCTGTACCTGCTACTTTTGCTGTATACCCTGATATGAAGTGATACATCGCCTGCGCTTTGGTTAATTTCGATATTGGCGGAAGTATACCAAAAGCATCACAAGTCAAGAAGAATATATTTTTAGGTTTACCACCTAAAGAAGGCTCTTTTGCATTGGGAATGTAATCAATAGGATAAGCTGCACGTGTGTTTTCTGTGATACTTGCGTCTGCAAAATCGACAACATTACTGTCTTTGAAAAAAGAAATATTTTCCAATAATGTACCTGGTTTAATCGCCGCATAGATCTCAGGTTCTTTCTCTGCGCTCAGGTCGATACACTTCGCGTAGCATCCTCCTTCAAAGTTGAAGACCGACCCATCGGCCCAGCCGTGCTCATCATCTCCGATCAGTGATCTGTTTGCATCTGCAGAAAGCGTAGTCTTACCCGTTCCGCTCAGTCCGAAAAACAAAGAGACGTCGCCATCTTGGCCTTCATTGGCCGAACAGTGCATCGGAAGGACGTTATACTGATGTGGAAGTATAAAGTTGAGTACAGAGAAAATTCCTTTCTTCATCTCACCGGTATAGGCAGTGCCTCCGATTAAAATGACTTTTTCCGTGAAATTAACAATCGTAAAATTTGCCGATCTAGTTCCATCTACGGCTGGGTCTGCCTCAAATTCAGGGATTTGAAGAATAAGCCACTCTTTCTCGAATGCTGTTAACTCGTCTTCTGCAGGCCTAATGAAAAGGTTGCTACAGAATAGATTAGCCCATGGTAAGGTATTGATTACAGTAACACGTAACCTATAGTCAGGATCTGCTCCTGCGTAGCAATTTCTTACCCAGACTTCTTTGCCGGATAAATACGAGCGCATTTTTTGATATAAATTATCAAAAACCTCTTTTGTAATAGCGATATTAATGTCGCCCCAATCCACACTGTTTTCGGTAAGGCTGTCTTTAACTACAAATTTATCTTTTGGTGATCTACCTGTAAATTTACCTGTATTCACACAAAGAGCCCCTTTGTCATTTAATGTGCCTTGTCCTAGCTCTAGGGTTTGAGCTGTAAGCTTTTCGTTGCTTAAGTTCCAGTGTATTGTTCCTGCATTTAACCCAATTGAATTCAAATCGAATGAAGAACTTTTTGTCCCAAATTCACGTAGCTCCATTATTACCATAATTTTGTTTTACGAAGCTAAGGTAGGGACAATAGCAAAATGAAAATAAACAAAGTTTATTTTTGCAAAAAATGCTTGTAATGGCTGATATCAATCATTTATTTGGTTCATTTTTGGACAAATCTTGTTTATTTAATGATGAATAAACCTAACTTTTGAAATTTTGTAAATCCTGTTTACTATAATGTGTTATGTATGATGCGTGATTTGGATAAAATATGTTAAGTTGTTTATCTTTTATCCACACTATATTTTCCCGGTCCCATCAGTGCTAGTGCAATAAATACAGCCATCAATTCTATAGCATGTGAAGCTGTGTTAAAGCCATCTCCCTGAGATAGATGAGTGATTGTAGCTGTTAGCATGGTGAAAGCTAATAGAACGCTGTTTGGTCTTGTCCATAGTCCAAGGACTATGAATAGCGCACATAGGCTCTCTACTATTGCGGCAGAGAATCCCCATCCTAAGGGAAAGAAGTTTATACCTAAATTGCCCATGGCTGTGCCTACTTTTTTCCATGTTTCCGGACCCCCCATTAATTTGGGAAGACCATGAAGGGCTAACATACAGATACCTATGACGGTACGTAATACGAATAAACCTATATCTTTCTTGGTGCTTGTATTGCTCATTTTCTATTTAATGTAAGTTATGAAAACATTTTCTGCTGTAACGTGGAGTTCTATTTCTTCACCAAAGACTAATGCTCTATTGTCTTCTATATGTCCTGCTGGACAGCCAAAAGCTATCGGATAGTCATATTCTTGAACCTTATCCATTATTATTTCTTCTACCGTCTGTCCAAAGGAGGGGTCTGAGTCTTTCATCCCTGTGAATCCGCCGACGATAAGACCTTTCAGTTTACTTAGTTTTTTCGCGCGTTTGAGTGCCCATAACATACGATCGACATTGTAGTAGGACTCACCAACATCTTCGATAAAGAGTATCTTTCCATCGTAGTCGACATCAGAATCAGAAGATAATATACTATGTAAAATAGCTAAATTACCTCCTGTAAGTATTCCTCGGGCTTGACCCTCACGGTGAGCGAATGAAGAGAATGTATATTGCAGGTCTTTGTTCTCTCCGAAGAGTGCTGCCTTTAGTGTCGCTAAAGATTTGGGACTGGCATCCAGGAATGATTTTACCATCTGTCCGTGAATACTTGCAGTTTTCAGTTGCTTTTGAATATGGCTGTGTATTACGGTGATATCACTGAATCCAACGAACCATTTAGGCTTTTTTTTGAAGGTAGAAAAGTCCAATCGATCTATCAGACGTACTGAACCGTAACCGCCACGGCCGGCGATGATGGCTTTAATATCTGTTGCATCTAATGCGTGTTGTAGATCCTTCGTACGGAGTTCATCATCTCCTGCAAATTGATTCCATTGGGAATAGGTCGAAGGGTAGATTTCCAGTTCAAGCCCCCAACTCCTTAGTATGTCAAATGCAGGGGTAAGATCTTCTTTTATATAGCCTGCAGGGCATAGTATAGCGATTTTGTCGCCTTTTTTAAGATGTGTAGGTGTGTTCATGATCGCGTTCTTCGGTATCATTGTCATACAAAAAAAGAAGATATATAATTTTCTGCTAGAAATCTAAACAGGCTTTTATTTATTCAGCACAAATTGAGTTATCTTTGCAAACAATGTTACTATTTAATTTTTAGTATTACCATTAAAAATACAATATCTTGAGCAATTTATCTAAAAAACGTTATACCATTACTTCCGCACTTCCTTATGCAAATGGTCCTTTGCATATAGGTCACTTGGCTGGAGCCTATATTCCTGGTGATATTTTTGTACGCTTTCTACGTCTGAATAATAAGGATGTGGTGTATGTCTGTGGCTCGGATGAGCATGGGGCTGCCATTACCATCAAAGCAAAAAAAGAGGGAGTCACACCTCGCGAAATTATCGATAAGTATAATAAGCAGATTAAAGAATCCTTCGAAGATTTTGGGATCTCTTTTGATATCTATCACCGTACATCAGAGCCGATCCATCACGAATTATCGCAGGAGTTTTTCCTTAATCTTTACGAAAAAGGAGAATTTATAGAGAAGTTTTCAGAACAATATTACGATGAGGAGTTCCAGCAGTTTCTGGCGGACCGTTATATCACGGGTACTTGTCCGCACTGTCAGAGTGAGGGCGCTTATGGTGACCAATGCGAGAAATGTGGCACCTCGTTGAGCCCAACAGACCTGATCAATCCAAAATCTACATTGAGTGGTAAAACTCCAATTCTGAAGGAGACCAAGCATTGGTATCTTCCATTGGACAAATACCAACCTTGGTTGGAAGAGTGGTTGATCGAAGGAAAGAAGGCGGAGCTGAAATCGAATGTATTCGGGCAGTGCCAATCTTGGTTAAAGTCGGGCTTGCAGCCACGGTCGATGACGCGCGATCTAGACTGGGGGGTTGATGTCCCCCTTAAAGAAGCTGAAGGAAAAAAACTGTATGTATGGTTGGATGCCCCTATTGGGTACATATCAGCTACAAAGCAATGGGCTTTGGATCAGGGCAAGAATTGGGAAGATTATTGGAAAAAGCAACATAATCCAGAGGATGACGCGTCGTTGATACATTTTATCGGTAAAGATAATATTGTGTTTCACTGTATTATCTTTCCTGCTATTCTACATGCGCATGGAGATTACATCCTGCCAGATAATGTACCGGCAAACGAATTTTTGAACCTGGAGGGCGATAAGCTGTCGACCTCGCGTAATCATGCGGTTTGGCTACACGAATACTTGGAGGAATTTCCAGGTAAGCAAGATGAGCTACGTTATGTGTTGACGTCTATTCTTCCGGAAACATCGGATAGCGAGTTTACATGGAGAGATTTTCAGGCAAGGGTAAATAATGAGCTAGTTGCTATATTAGGTAACTTTGTGAATCGGGTGATGGTATTGTCTCACAAATATTTTGAGGGCAAAGTACTGAAAGGCTCAGATTATAATACTATCGATACTACAGTATTTGATGAATTGGCGAAATACCCAGCTTTGATTGAGCAGTCTATATCGAATTATAGATTTAGAGAGGCATTAAGTCACTTTATGAATGCCGCCCGTTTGGGTAATAAATACTTGGCTGACGAAGAGCCTTGGAAGGTTATTAAAACCGATGAAGAGCGTGTCAAGACAGTTCTTAATGTGGCTACTCAGATCGTTGCTAACTTAGCTATTTTAGCACAACCATTCTTACCTAAAACAGCAGGTAGGTTGTTTGAAATGTTGCAGGTTCCTGTACAGGGATGGGAAAAAGCTGGAACAGCTAACCTGATCGCTGAGGGGCATGTATTGGGCGAAGCACAGCTTTTGTTTGATAAAATAACAGACGAACAAGTGGAGTTTCAATTGGAAAAACTGGCTGCGGCTAAAGCGAACAATGTGAAAGCAGCAATTCAGGTGGCTCCCGCAAAAGCGAATATCAGCTTTGACGATTTTATGAAATTAGATATCCGTGTTGGAACTATTTTAGAAGCGGAGAAGGTTGCTAAGACAAAGAAATTGTTGAAACTTAAGATAGATACAGGTATCGATCAGCGTACCGTCGTTTCCGGGATTGCAGAGTTTTTCTCTCCAGAGGATATTATCGGTAGACAGGTTTCTATTTTGGTGAATTTAGAGCCTCGTGAAATCAAAGGTATTCAATCGCAAGGTATGATATTGATGGCTGAAGATGCGGATGGAAGATTAGATTTTGTAAATCCACAGACTACGATCACAAATGGAAGCGTAGTTCGCTAAGAAGTAGAATTTACAATGCTATTAAAAACACCCCTAGCTTTTGCTAGGGGTGTTTTGCTTTGATGTTGTTAAACTTATAATATATCCAACTAAAAAACCAATGATCGAAGGTATGACCCAACCAAGGTCGATGTCGAAAAGAGGAATTTTATTCCATATATCCAAAAATTCAGTAGACCAGAGACCGAGAACCTTGCCGAGACTCAACGTTGCTATCGCAGTTGATGCTAATAACGCTCCAATATAAGGGGCTTTGACTTTGATAAAACGACCGAATAGTACGATATATAGCACAAGAGTAATAACAATGGGATAGGCAAAAGCTAAAGGAGGATAGGCAAATTGAATAATACTGTCGACTCCTTTAACCGCAAATGCCGCGGAGAGTATACAGCATACAGTGACAATAAGTTTGTAACTCAGCCGATCGCCGCTTAGTTCAGAGAAAAAAGTTCCTACAGCTGAGGTTACCGCTATAGCTGTGGTTAGACAGGCTAGGCCAATGCTTAAGGCGATTCCCAACATTCCATATTTACCTAGAATTTGCTGTGCTATTTGTATAAGCAGCGAAGAGCGTGGAATTTCCATATTGGTGACGCCTGATGTAGCTCCTAAATAGACTAGTCCGCCATAAATAAGGAACAGGCAGGAAGCAGATACAATTCCTGAGGTGATTACTACTTTGTTTTTTTCTTTGATGGTCGTATAGCCCTTCGATTTTGCAGCGTTGATGATAATCCCTGCGAAGATGACTGAGGCAAATACGTCAAGTGTTTGATAGCCTTCAGTAAATCCTAAAGAAAAAGATTCTAAAGAATTGAGGGAGGATATGGAGTAATCTGCCTGAGGGTGTACTATACCTAGTATGATGAGCGCTAAGAGAAGTAATAGCAATAAGGGCGTGAAAAAGTTACCAATGATGTCGACAACTTTTGAGGGTACAATAGTGAGTGCCCAAGTCGCCACAAAAAATAAGATGGATGACCATGCTGGGTTGAAATCGGGAAAGGAGGGGAGAATAGCTATTTCATGTGTAGTAGCAGCAGTCCGTGGTATAGCAATCAAGGGACCGATGCATAGCATGATTATGGATCCTAATATTGGTGCAAGTTTGGGATGAATCCGGTTTCCCAAATCATGAAATGAATTGCCGGATTGTACAATAGAAAGAATACCAAAAAACGGTAGTATGATACCTGTGAGTCCAAATGCCAGAATAGTTATTGCAATGTGCGATCCTATCTGTAGGCCGATAAAGGGTGGAAGTAGCAAATTGCCTGCCCCAAAGAACATCGCAAATAGGGCGAAGCCAATGGTTAGTATATCTTTATATTTCTTCACATCTAGGGGGTATAAAATAATTGGATCAGTTGTTTTGCCTCAAGGACGTCATGCACGCGTAATAGTTGTACTCCATGCTGTAGTAAAATAGTATTTAGTGCGGTTGTCGCTGAGAGAGATTCTTGAGGAGTAATTTCTAGTTTCTTATAGATCATTGATTTTCTAGAAATTCCGCCGAGTAGCGGTAGGCCCATATAATGCAATTCACCGATACGATGCAATAGTTCATAATTTTGAGCGATCGTTTTTGAAAAGCCAAAACCTGGGTCTAGGATAATATCCTTCACACCGAGTGATCTTAATTGGGCGATACGTTCGCCAAAATAGACGGCAATGTCTTCAACAATGTCATCATAGTCTGTAAGTTGTTGCATCGTCTCGGGAGTGCCACGCATGTGCATCAGGATATAAGGAGCCTGTAGTTTTGCGACCGTACCAAACATGTTCTCATCCAGGTTTCCACCCGATATATCATTGATAATATGTGCACCTGCCTGGATCGCAGCATGCGCTACATCCGCGCGAAACGTGTCTATAGATAGCATCGTATCTGGAGCGTTGGCTGCGAGGTATTCGATGATTGGCAATGCGCGATCTATCTCTTCTTGAATAGAGATCAGTGGGGCGCCAGGTCTAGATGAATAAGCTCCTATATCGATTATGTCTGCTCCTTGCGCTATGAGTTGGGTTGCTTTTACCGATGCCGCGTTTAGTGTATTATGTTGACCACCGTCAAAAAATGAATCGGGGGTCACATTGAGAATACCCATGACCAAAGGGTGCTCAAAGTTAACTAATGAGCCGTTTGCGTTAATGGATTGACAAGATGTGGTCTGAAATGTATACATGGGAAGGGACTGTCGCTAAAATAAAGAAGGTGTTCTTTCATAAACACCCTCTAAAAATATTGTTCGGGGGTCGTGCTATTTCACAACCAGCACACCGTCCGCTATAAAAGTGATGTCGCCTTTTGGTTCTTTTGTTTTAGCTTTTCCTTCGATAACAACAGTCTTTCCGACTAAATCCTGGGGAACAAAATACCCGTAGTCTTTGAATCTAACCATGATAGGTTCTGCACCATCTCTTTTTATAGCCATATAACATCCTTTTGATTTGCAGACTTCGACGACCTGGCCTTCGATCTGTCCAGTATAATCACTTTTGCCTTGTAAAGCGCTTTCTAACTTTTGTATGGAGATTGCGTTTTTCTTTTCAACGGATTTTCCGTAGTTCACGCCAGCTTTTGCGGGTTGGATAGTTTGTTGTGCAAACGCTACAGTAGATAGGGTGAATAAACAAATACAAACTGCTATTAATTTTTTCATGTTCATTTTATTTACGTAAGAATTCAAATTTGCCACTAGGATCCAACTTCATAATAATAGAAGGTGTACCTAGACTGTCTTCATCTTGTCCAAATTTAACGATATAATCTACCTTTTCCTTGATTAATTCATCGATTTGGTCAAATGTCTGTGCTGAGGGCTGTCCGCTTAGATTTGCGGATGTAGAGATAATTGGTTTTTTGAAACGTTGAAGGAGTTGCTGGCAGAAGGGATGGGATACGATTCGTATGCCGATACTGCCATCTTCTGCGATTGCATTTTCTGCTAGATTTTTGGCTCCCGAATAAACAATTGTAAGGGGTCTATCGTAGGATTCAATCAATTGATAGGCTACTTCTGGGATTTCGCGGACATAGCTCGCTAACTGATTGTCGCTATGCAAGAGAATCAGCATGCTTTTACTTTTATCTCTTCCTTTTAGGGCGAATACCTTTTCTATAGCTTCGGAATTGGTGGCATCACAACCAATTCCCCAGATGGTATCTGTGGGGTATAAAATCAAGCCTCCATTTTTTAATGTCTCAAGTGCTTGATTTAAATCTTCTCTATCCACGAATGGTCTATGCATTTGTATGGTCTATCGAATGTTAAACGGCTACGTTATGATCACGAAGCGCATCATTTAAGGAAGTTTTCTTATCGGTTGAATCTTTACGTTTGCCAATAATTAGTGCGCAAGGTACCTGATATTCTCCTGCGGGGAATTTTTTGGTGTAGGTGCCCGGAATTACAACCGATCGAGCAGGTACACGACCTTTGTATTCAATGGGCTCTGCTCCAGATACGTCGATAATCTTTGTCGAAGCGGTCAATACCACATTGGCACCTAAGACGGCCTCAGACTCGACATGTACGCCTTCTACCACAATAACGCGTGACCCTACGAATACGTTGTCCTCAATGATTACTGGAGCGGCTTGTACGGGTTCTAATACCCCTCCTATACCTACCCCTCCGGAAAGATGGACATGTTTCCCGATCTGTGCACAGGAGCCTACTGTAGCCCAAGTGTCTACCATCGTGCCTTCACCAACGTAAGCTCCTATATTGACGTAAGAAGGCATCATGATCACACCTTTGGCGAGATAGGCCCCATACCGTGCCGAAGCACCTGGAACTACACGGACACCAAGCTCTTTGTAGTTGGTTTTCAATTTCATTTTATCGTGGTAGACGAAAGGCTTATTATCAATCTCTTGCATCTCACGTATTGGGAAATATAAAATAACTGCTTTTTTTATCCAATCATTTACATGCCAACGATCTCCTATAGGTTCTGCTACGCGTAGCTCTCCATTATCTAATTTCATGATAACGGTTTGTATGGCCTCAAAATATTCTTTGAATTCTAAAAGATGTCTTTCTTCCCAAGCTTCTTCGACTAGTTTTTGCAGATTTTGCATTTTTATATCGCGTTAGTAATGATTAAATTTCAACTACAAACTTAGAAAAATGCTTTGTATTCACCAATATGTAGCCTAAATATTAGGATGTAATAAGTGGGGCATCTGAGGGATACGTTTTTTGGATTTCTTTTTTGTTATGCAAAGCGGTATTTTTGTTCTATGGCGAGTGAAAATGAAAAACTACGGATTGATAAGTATTTGTGGGCGATCCGGATATTTAAGACGCGTAGTCTAGCAACAGAAGCATGTAAGGCGGGACGTGTTAAGCTGAATGGTACCAATGTCAAACCTTCCTATGTGGTGAAATTAGGCGAGACCTATTCGATTCAGAAAGGAATTGAAAAAAAGGTGATATTGGTGACAGGTCTATTGGAAAGGAGAGGTGATGCAAAGATTGCTGCAGAAAATTATGAGGATAAGACACCGCTTGAAGAAACGTATGGTTTTAAATCGACATTTCATGCTCCTATTTTGAAAAGAGATAGAGGAACTGGAAGACCTACTAAAAAAGATAGACGTGAAATCGATGATTTGAAAGGTAGCGAATGGTGGAAAGAATCAGAATAAAAAAGGCAGAAATTAACTTTCTGCCTTTTTTATTATCTATGGTCTGTATCTGGATACTTACGGTCTGTTTCACCTGTATATACTTGTCTCGGACGTCCAATAGGTTCTTTGTTGTCACGCATTTCTTTCCATTGCGCGATCCATCCCGGAAGACGGCCTAAAGCAAACAATACCGTAAACATGTCTGATTTGAATCCTAGCGCACGGTAGATAATACCTGAATAGAAATCCACATTTGGGTATAATTTTCTGTCAATGAAATATTGATCGCTAAGCGCTGCTTTTTCTAATCCTTTTGCAATGTCTAAAACAGGATCTTCAACCCCTAGTTTTTCCAACACATCGTCACATGCTTTTTTGATGATTTTTGCACGAGGATCAAAGTTTTTATAAACACGGTGACCAAAACCCATTAGTCGGAACGGATCATTTTTATCTTTCGCTTTTGCTAAGTATTTTTCTACATCTCCACCGTCATTTTTGATATCTTCCAACATCTCGATTACGGCTTGGTTAGCACCGCCATGAAGAGGTCCCCAAAGAGCGTTAATACCTGCTGATACCGATGCGTATAGATTGGCATTTGAAGAGCCTACGATACGTACTGTCGATGTTGAACAGTTCTGCTCGTGGTCAGCATGGAGGATCAATAAGATACGCATGGCATCTAATACGGCTTCGTCGAATATTTTATCACAGTTGACTTCCCCAAAAATCATATTCATGAAGTTGTCGATATAGCCTAGATCTTTTTTCGGATATACAACCGGATGACCTAATGATTTCTTTTGAATCCATGATACGATAGTCGGCATTTTGCCAAGAAGATTGATTATCGTTTTGTATTCTTCTTCTTCAGATTGGTTCGGATTCAGCGATTCTGGATAGAATGCTGATAACGCGCCAACGAGACAAGACAGTTGTCCCATAGGATGGGATTTAGAAGGAAATCCAGAGAAAAACATTTTCATATCTTCATGGACCATCATCTGCTTCTTAATATCGGTCCTGAATTGCTCTAAAACTTCTTTAGAAGGTAGGTTCCCAAATATTAATAGATAGGCTACTTCTAAAAATGTTGATTTCTCTGCTAAGTCTTCAATTTTGTAACCGCGATATTTTAGTACTCCTTTTTCACCATCTAAAAAGGTTATTGCACTTTTGGTTGCACCTGTATTTTTAAAACCAGGATCTAGTGTAATGTATCCTGATTGATCTCTTAATTTTGAAATATCAATGGCTTTTTCATTTTCTGTTCCTGTTATAACTGGAAATTCAAACTTGTTGCCATCTAAGGTAAAGGATGCTGTTTCAGACATAATCAAATTTCTATGTGTATTCACAAAAATATAAAAATCAATGACAAAACACCCCATGCTTTAAATTTTAAATGACATTTGTTGGTCAAAATTATCAAGTTGTCAGTTTTAAAAGGTTGATAATATCGGTTTCAGCCAATAATTTATCGTAATTGTCGTTAGTTGTGCTGTGCTTCATGCAAACAATTGGGAAATAAATAATGTTAAAATGTTTTTTGTTGTTACGATTTTTTCGTAGACTTGCGATATGTTAGTAGTTTGATAATATGAAACTTGAAAAATTAACAATACAGGAAGAAGAAGCAATGTTGTCCATATGGCAGCTTAATGGTGGTTTTATAAAAGAAATATTAGAAAACTTGAAAGGAGAATCGGTTCCGTATACAACCTTGGCTTCGACTATTAAGAACCTCTTGAAGAAAGGGTATGTTAAGCCTGTGCCTTATGCAAATGCTAAGCGATATGAGCCTGTAATCTCTGAAGAAGAATATAAAACGGGATATATGAATTCTTTTGTAGGTGATTATTTCCGTAGTTCTTATAAAGAAATGGTGTCTTTTTTTGTGAAGGAGGAGAAGCTTTCGGAAAATGAATTGAAGGAGATAATGGAGATGATTAAAAACGGTAAATCCTAAGTGATAGCATAAATTGAGTAAAAAATCGTGTAAAATACAATTATGGAAAGTGTATTGACATATGTGCTGCAGGTCAACCTTTTGTTGGCTATTGTCTTTTTTGGCTATGTATTGTTGTTGAGGAAATTGACATTTTATAAGCTGAATAGGGTTTATCTTTTGATAGGCGGTGTGTATGCACTTGTCTATCCTTTTTTGGATATTACCAATTGGTTTCGGAGCAATGAGGTTTTGTCTATAGATGCGGTGTTGGAGTATGTTGAATACTATCTTCCGGAGCAGGGCGCAGCGGTGTTTTCTGTAGGGCACCTTCTGTTGATTGTTCTGGGAATTGGAACAATCGTGCTGTTACTCAAATTGAGTATACAGTTGTTGAGTCTTATGCGGATACATCGGCATTCAAAGCCATCACGGTGGAAGGATTACTTTTTTAGAAATGTGATGTTTCCTATAGTTCCATTTTCGTTTTTCAATAAGATATATGTGCATCAGGAACAGCATGACAGTCCGGAGTTACAGGATATTTTCAAACACGAGGATATTCATGTAAAAGGCCTTCACACGGTTGATATTCTATTGTTTGAAATGCTTTTGATCGGATGTTGGTATAATCCCTTTGTATGGCTCATGCGCAGAGCGGTACGACAAAATCTGGAATTTTTGACTGATCAACAGGTTCTGGATAAGGGGGTGGATCGACAGACTTATCAATATTCATTGTTAACGGTGACCAAACAGGGGACTGCTGTGGGAATCGGTAATCAGTTTAATTTTAAAACCTTAAAAAGGCGCATTATGATGATGAACAAAAGACGCTCTTCCAAAATGGAGTTGAGCAAGTATGCCTTTCTGCTACCGATCGTGATTTTTGCGGGAGCAACTTTTACGGTCAGTAAAGCAGAAGGAAAAATAGAGGAATTGGTCGAGCACATCAAAGATATTCCGGTTGATGTGGTACTGCCAATTGTAAATAAGGATACTATAATAGCTCAGGCTGGAGGTTTGGAGCTGAACGCGGATGCTGTACCTTTTCTTGTAGGAACAGAGGATACAACAAAGAGGACCGCTAATATTTTGCTTCATAATGGGAGTTCAGCTAAGCCTTTGTATATTTTGGATGGAAACATATTGCCAGGTAGTTTCGACTTGAATACTGTTGATCCCAATACTATAGAAAGCATTTCGGTGTTTAAGGGTAAAGATGCGATTTCAAGGTATGGAGATTGGGCAAAGGACGGTGTAATTGAATTAAAGAGTAAGGCTGATAAGGAGGCTGTGGGGGGGGAAAGGGCAGGTGTTGGGGTTAAGATTAGGAACTGCTGATGCATCTGCATCGGTAAGTGAGAAGACTTTGTTTCATAATGCTACTGGAAATAGTGGTGTCAGCCCGTTAATTTTAGTGGATGGAGAAGTGATGAGAGATGGTTTTGATGTAAATAGATTGGACGCTGGTGATATTGAAAGTGTGTCTGTACTTAAAGATAGGACAGCGACAGCTTTGTATGGTGATAGAGGAAAAAATGGAGTTATTTTGATTACAGCAAAAAAAGGCTCGGTCACGCAGCGTTTATATGGTAAAGTGCTCTCGACTAATCTCGCCGACTCTATCAGAGGGGGATTTGGAAATATTGTTATTCGTGGTGTCAATCCGCGTGATGGCAGTAAAGCCAAGCCTGTATTCGTTGTAGATGGTGAGTATATGGGTGATTACTACGATGCTAGTTCTTTAAAACCCGAAAATATTCACAGCATCAGTGTACTAAAGGAGGCGTCCGCTGAGGCGATTTATGGAGCAAGGGGGCGAAATGGGGTGATTGTTGTAACGACTAAGCCTGCTGTTTATAGCGTTAGCCCTGCAAAGGGGGATACTACTTTGTTTGTAGGAGGGGCTAAAGGTAATTCTGGTAATATAATTGTGGGCAAAAGAGTCGCGACGGACGGAGCTGCAGTAACTTTGAATAAAGCGAGAACATTTAATCTTCCTGCTGTTGGACTATTTGTGGTAGATGGAGAGGTTCAGAAATCTAGTTTTGATATCAATACTATTCCTGTGGAGAATGTTGAATCGTTTACACTTCTGAAGGGTAGTGAGGCAAGGGCCGTTTATGGAGAATTAGGGAAGGATGGTGTAGTGATAGTAGTGACCAAGAAAAGTAAAAATTAACACAAAATAACTCACAAAAGCTTTTGTGAGTTATTTTGTGTTCAAATTGGTCATAGTCAACTCAATCCCGATATTGACAAAACTGTGTATCATCTTGACCGAGTGTTCTATTAAAGCCGGTAGCTCTTTTTGTTCGTCTTTGTCAAATGGCCCTAAGACATAATCCACCTGTCGCCCTTTGGGGTAGTTGTCCCCGATCCCGAAACGTAACCTGGGGTAGGCTTGTCCACCACATAAGGCTTCTATGGATTTAAGCCCATTATGTCCTGCTGCAGAACCTTTCGGTTTGATCCGTAGCGAGCCAAAAGGGATAGCGAGGTCATCTACAATAACTATTACATTTTGGATTGGAACCTTGAGCTGTTGCATCCAATAGTTAACTGCTTTGCCGCTTAAGTTCATATAGGTAGTAGGTTTTATCACATAGACGTTGTGCCCCCTTTGTTTAAACTCCGTATAGTATGCATGTTTTAGGGTAGACCAAGTGGATCCCGCTTGGTTTGCTAATTCATCTGCTACCATAAAACCAATATTGTGTCGGGTGTCTGCGTACTCTCTCCCGATGTTTCCTAGACCAACTATTAAAAAGTTCATGTCGCAAATTAAAAAGTAAAAATTAAATAGCCAAAATAAGATCAAAGTAAAGAAGCTGAGCTAAGGAAGTCTATAGGTGGTGGTATAAAGTCATTTTACTCTGTATAACAAAAGAGCACCGGGACTTCCGATGCTCTTTGTTAAAATATTTAGTACTAAATTACTAGATACTGAAATTATTTTTTCTTACCGCCTTGAGCCGCTTTAGCTGCTTCTTGCTCTGCTTGACGTAAAGCACGAGACATGATTACTGAAACAATGGTATCGTCAGAGTTATTCAATACTTTAGCGTTTGCTAACTCTACCTGGCGTACACGGAAAGATTTACCTACTTCTAAAGATTCCATAGGTACGATGATTTCCTGAGGAAGGTTATTCGGTAGAGCCTTGATCCGTAAGCTACGTAGCTTTTGAACTAATTTACCCCCCATTTTAACACCTGGAGAAGTTCCTGTTAATTTGATTGGGATGTTTACAGATACTTCTTTATCATCGAATAACTCTAAAAAGTCAACGTGAGTGACTAAGTCTGTTAATGGGTGGAATTGTGCTTCTTGAACGATAGCTCTTACTTTTTTACCATCGATGTTTAATTCTACAAAGATCACATCTGCAGTATAAAGAACTGGTTTCAAATCAGCTGCGGATACAGAAAGGTGGGTTTGTTCTTGACCACCGTAAAGAACTGCAGGAATCTGTCCTTCGTAACGCAATCCTTTTGCATCTCTTTTCCCTACGTTCTGTCTAAGAGAACCGCTAATAGCAATTGATTTCATGTTTTAAAAAAATTAAATTTTGAGGTGCAAAGATAACTAAAAAACGTGAATTGTCAATGGTTGTGTTGTTTTTGTAAAACATGCAATACAAACTCATTTTTTTCTTTATTAAAAATTTTATGTATATATATTTGAGTTGTTTAAAAAAAACAATTAACTTTAAAACTTGGGAACCTAAAATAATCATAATAAACATGGAAAAACAACATACTTCAAGACGTGATTTTATCAAAAAGTCATTGATTGGAGCTGCGGCATTTACTATTGTGCCACGGTTTGTATTGGGTAAGGGCTACCTTGCCCCAAGTGATCATTTGACCAAAGGCGTGATTGGTGTCGGATCAATGGGACGTGGACATTTTAAATATGCAGGGACAAAGACGGTCGCTATTTGTGACGTTGATACAAGACATTTGGCTTTGGCACAAAAAGCGTTAGGTGGAGGGATTAAAGAGCATCATGATTTCAGAGATCTGATTTCTAACCCTGAAGTGGATATTGTACATATTGCTACACCACCGCACTGGCATGGATTAATGGCACTGGAAGCTGCGCGCTCAGGTAAAGATATCTGGTGTGAAAAGCCAATGACAAGAACAATCGGTGAGGGAAAGAAAGTCAAAGAAGCTGTTGCGCAACATGGTAATGTTTTTAGATTAAATACTTGGTTCCGTTTTGATGCCAATTTTTACGGTATGAATGTGCCTGTTAAAAAGATTAAAAAGGTTGTAGATACGGGAATGTTGGGTTGGCCATTAAAGGTTACTATCAGTAAACACACAGGGTTTGATTGGAAGTTTTATTGGGTAGGGAAAGAGAACTTGCCCGTGGAACAAGCTCCGAAAGAATTGGATTATGATATGTGGTTAGGTCCAGCACCTTATAAACCGTATAGCACACATCGTGTTCATACCACCTTCCGCGGCTATTGGGATTATGATGGTGGAGGATTAGGCGATATGGGGCAACACTATTTAGACCCTGTACAATATTTTCTGGGAAAAGATGGCGAAAGTCCCGTGAAAATTGAAGTCGATGCACCACAGCAGCATTCGGACGCTGTAGGAATATGGCGTAAGATTACTTATACTTATGCTGATGGTTGTCAGATTGTACTGGATGGAGAAGGAACGGAAGTCGGAAAAGCTTATATTGAAGGGCCAAAAGGTAAGCTTTATAGAGGTTTTGTGTCTGATATCCCAGATTTAGAGCGTAAACTGGCACAGTATCCTGATCCAGCTCCACAGATGACAGATTTTGTAGAGGCGGTACGTACAAGAGAGAAGTTTGCGCTAAACGAGGAAAATGGATATTACTCGTGTACATTAGTTAACCTCGGCTTGGCAGCATTACGTCTCAATAGGACATTGCATTTTGATTCTGCTAAACAAGAATTCGTAAACGACGAGGCCGCAAACCGTTTGATCAATCAACCTATGAGAGGCCCTTGGACTTTCTAACCTGAAATAAACACATGAAGAAGATTTTTAATACTATATCTATATTGTTGTTGTTGCAGACAGCATCCTATGCGCAACAGCCTGCCAATCGGACATCTGCTACAAAGATTGCAGATGTATTGGCTCAACAACCTGCTGTCGAACAGTCGAAGTTTTTGGCTGCCATGAAAGAATTGGAAGGATTTACTGCTGAGGATGTTATGGCTTTTCTGAAGGGGTTGAAACCACAAGGCGGTAACAATGCGCCTATAGAGTATGCTACCAATTCCTATGCTTTTTATGTGATGCAACCTGGCAAGGAAGCGCTGCGTGAAAAGTATGCCAAGGGACTTTTGAATGCGCTGGGGGATTTAAAGGACCAAAATAATAAAGCTTTTGTTTTTGAGTTGCTAAAGTTCTGCGCCAAAAACGAATCTGTCGATCAGGTCGCAACCTATCTAAATGACGGTTATTTTGCAGAGAAAGCAGCCCGTGTTTTGAGTGCTATACATACCGCTGAGGCAGCTGCTGCGTTAAATAAGGCATTGGCTGGAAATGTGACGGAGCAAACTGCTACAGCGATAATAGGTGCACTTGGTGAGTTACAGTCCAAAGATGCAGAAGAGCGTGTGATTGCTTTGATCGGACAGTATCAGTCTGAGAATTTTCAACGCAACGCGTTAACGACTTTAAGTAAGATGGGTGGTGAAAAATCGTATGAAACATTCTACGGAAAAGCGAAGTCTGCAAATTATGCATTTGATAAGTCAAATGTCGCTGCGTTGACGTTGGAGTATGCGAATGTTTTGGCCAAGAATGGCAAGAAAGACCTTGCTTACAAATTGTCGTCTACCATTTTTACAGAGGCATCTGACCCCAAAGCGATAGGGGCACGTGTTGCCGCGTTGGAATTAATGAATCGCATTGATCCAGCTAAGCAGAAAAAGAATCTCTTAAAGCTATCTACGGATAATAATGCCGTGCTGCGTAATGTGGCGTTAGGATTGTTGGGTAGTGAGGCTACGGCTTCGGATATTAAGAAAATTGCATCCTCCCTGACCAAGCTCTCTCCAGAGGTGCAGGAAAGTGTATTGAACTTTTTGGCCAAGAAAGATGCGACTGCTACGGTTCCCGTAATCGAAAAGAGTTTGAAAGGGGTGAAAGATCCAGAAGCACGTATTGCTGCTTATAATACGTTGTCTGCATTAACTAAAGGAACGAATACCACTTTTGTTATCAAGCAATTGGCTACAGGTAGTGATGCAGAGGTCGAAACGCTGAAAACACTTCTATTGACCGCTAGGGGTACGCAGACGGTCGCTGAAATAAATAAGGCACTTCCTAATGTAGATGATAAAGCCAAAGTTGCGCTATTGGATGTGTTGTCGAAACGTTCAGATCAAAATTCGGCAAAGGAAGTTTTTGCACTGATAGAGAAGGGAAGTCCTGCCGTGCGCGCTGCGGCTTATAAAGCTTTGCCAAATGTGGTCAACGATGCGGATTTTGAGTCTATTATCAAAGTGCTTGGGTCTGCTCAAGGAGCTGAAACCGCGTCTACACAGCAAGCTGCTATTGTAGCCCTGCGCAACAACAAGGATAAAGCGGCTATAATCCAGCGTCTGTCGGCAAATATTTCGAGGTCACAAGCGCCTTCTGCCGCGCGACTTTTTCCTGTATTTGCAGGAGAGGGAGGTGTAGAGTCCTTGAAAACAGTCAGCGGTTATTTAGGTGCTGATAATCCATTGAAAGCTGATGCGGTACAGGCATTAGCAGCTTGGTCTAATACCTCTTCTCTAGATGGGCTTACGGCGTTGCTCCGTACGGAGAAGGATCCCGCCTTGTTCAAGACGGTCTTTGCAGGATTTATCAAACAGTTGAATGCTAGTCAAGTTAAGAATGAACAAAAGACACTTTTATTAAGAGATGCTTTTGATTACGCGCAGACGAAAGAGCAAAAAAGTGCCGCGCTTTCTGGTCTGAAGTCTACCGGTACCTATTTAGCTTTGGTTTTTGCTAGTAAATACCTTAATGATGCGGATCTAAAGAGTGTTGCAACCGATGTGGTGATGAATATCATCATGGATAATAAAGAATTTGTGGGCACAGATGTCCGTAATTGGTTAGAGACTGCCAAAAATAACCTTTCCGGAAGTGAGAGCTCTTACTTAAAAGAAGCTATCGTACGTCATCTGACAGAAATGCCTGCCAAAGAAGGGTATGTAGCCCTCTTTAACGGTAAGGATCTGACTGGGTGGAAGGGATTGGTGGAGAATCCGATCAAGCGTGCTAAGATGACTCCTAAAGAATTAGAGCAAAAGCAATTGGAGGCTGATAAGAAAATGCGTGAGAGCTGGTCTGCCATCGATGGCGATCTTGTCTTTTCTGGGCATGGCGATAATATTGCGACCATAAAGCAATATGGTGATTTCGAGATGCTGCTCGACTGGAAGTTGGATAAAAATGGTAAGGAACCTGATGCTGGTGTTTATTTGAGAGGTACACCTCAGGTACAAATCTGGGATATTTCTAGAACGAATGTGGGTGCAGAAGTGGGATCGGGTGGTCTCTACAATAATAAATCGAACTCAAAACCATTGAAGGTAGCGGATAATCCACTTGGGGAGTGGAATAACTTTAAAATCCGTATGATAGGCGAAAATGTCTGGGTATGGCTTAATGGCGAGTTGGTGGTGGATAATGTTCCTCTGGAAAATTACTGGGACAGAAACCAGTCTATATTCCCAACAGAGCAGATTGAGTTGCAGGCGCATGGTTCCAGAGTATGGTATAGAGATGTGTATTTGAAAGAATTGCCGCGTAAGATTGTATATTCTTTAAGTGATAAAGAAAAGGCAGAAGGTTTTGAAATGCTTTTTGATGGTACGAATTTGGATAAATGGACTTCTTCCCCTGCTTATGAAATAAATGAAGAAGGTGTAATTCGTTCTAACCCTACTGCTAAATTTGGTAAAAACATCTATACTAAAGAACAATATAGTGATTTTGTGTATAGGTTTGAGTTTAAGCTGACTGCAGGAGCAAACAACGGTGTAGGAATCAGGACTCCTTTGGATGGAGATGCGGCTTACTTAGGGTACGAGATCCAAATTTTGGATGATGACGCTGAAGTGTACAGTAAGCTTAAGCCTTATCAGTACCATGGCTCTGTGTATGGGATTATTCCTGCGAAAAGGGGCTCTCTAAAACCTTTAGGTGAATGGAATGAAGAGGAGATACGTATTCAGGGGAGTAAGATCAAAGTAACTGTAAACGGACAGGTGATTGTGGATGGTGATATTAAAGATGCTACGAAGAATGGTCCTGCTGATGGGAAGAATCATCCTGGGCTGGATGCTGCAACAGGGCATATAGGCTTTCTCGGGCATGGTACGGAAGTGTTTTTAAGGAATATAAGAGTCAAGCGACTTTAGCCGACATTATTAATAGTGGCCTAGGAGCCGTTCTTTACTTAAGAACGGCTCTTTGTTTTGGAGATAGTCTTTTTACGTGTTTAGCCATGTATTTTAAATAGAGTGGTATTGTGGTATGTTTTTTGTGAAATATTTTGAAAAGTCTATTAACACACTAACTATAAATAAAAAGAGTCGCTCTGTAGTGGAGCGACTCTTTTGTTTGACAATTTTTTATATTTACTCTACCGTAAATAGTTCCGCAATAGAAGAATGCTCATTTACACTTTTAATTGCTTTAGCAAATAGATCTGCGGTAGATAATACTTTTATTTTAGAACAAGCTTTTGATCTTTCTGGGTCTAACTGGATCGTATCGGTGACGATCATCTCTGTTAATACTGAGTTTTCAATAGTCTCGTAAGCCTTGCCTGATAATACGGCGTGTGTACATACGGCTCTCACGGAATTTGCTCCGTTTTCCATAATTAATGCCGCAGCCTTAGATAAGGTGCCGGCGGTATCACATATATCATCCATCAATACGACGTCCTGTCCTGTTACGTCACCTATAATGGACATGGATTCAATTTCATTAGCACGTTTACGGCGTTTATCACAGATGATAACTTCTGCATTGAAGAATTTAGCAAAGGTGCGTGCGCGATAAGAACCACCCATATCAGGTGATGCGATGGTAAGGTTCGGAAGGTTTAGTGATTTGATGTAAGGGACAAAGATCACCGAACCATCAAGGTGGTCTACTGGTATATCAAAGAAGCCTTGAATCTGTGCAGCATGAAGGTCCATGGTCATGATACGGTGTGCCCCAGCTGCTGTAATGAGGTTTGCGATCATTTTAGCGCCGATGGCTACACGAGGTTTGTCTTTGCGGTCTTGCCGCGCAAAACCAAAATAGGGGACTACGGCTGTGATGTAGTGAGCTGATGCTCTTTTTGCGGCATCAATCATCAAAAGCAACTCGAAGAGATTGTCTGTTGGCTGATTGGTGGATTGGATAAGGAACAAATCGCTTCCGCGTACAGACTCGTTGTAGAATGGCTGAATCTCTCCATCACTGAATCTGGCGAGCGTTTTGTCTCCTAGTGGTTTTCCGAAGGACGTTGAGATTTTTTCTGCAAGTTCTTGTGTGCCAGAACCTGCAAATAATTTAACCGTGTTAAATTGCAAAGGCATGGTTTAAATATATTTGTATCTAAAATGTTTTGGCAAAGGTATAGAAATGATCTTGAAATAAAAAGGTAAACCTGTATGCTATATCCCGCTTTGGAAAGAAGACGATAAAAGTTTTATTGGAGTTGATGGGTAAAATGACAACAAAAAAGGAGTTACAATTGTAACTCCTTTTTTGTTGTCCCACCTGGATTCGAACCAAGACTAAATGAACCAAAATCACTTGTACTACCCTTATACTATGGGACATTCTTTGTCAAACCGCATTTCCTTGTTTTGACGATGCAAATATACGTGTGTTTCTTTATTATGCAAAACTTTTTTGCTTTATTTTTGATTTAGGCTGATTCTCAGCTGACTATTTTTTATGGATAGATGCGGCTATTTCGGAATATAGCTGTTTGAAGGCTTAAAGTCTGTTAAAATATTAATTTGTTGTTCTTTTGTAAGGATGTATTCCTTATTTTCGAAGCGAAGTTTGGACGGTGGCCTGAAATAGCTGTCTTGTATCGATAGCTGTTTTAGTAACCATGTCTGTGTTTCTTTGATAGGGCAGATGTAGCCATGGTATGATGTCTCTTTGCTATTTTGAACGCAATTAAAGTATGATGAATTATAATAAGATTAATAACCTATTAGGATGGGCTTGTGCTATTATAGCCACTTTAGCTTATGTCCTGACCGCTGAACGTACAGCAAGTTGGTGGGACTGTGGTGAGTTTATTGCTTCTGCCTATAAGATGCAGATTGTTCACCAACCAGGAGCCCCTCTGTTTTTAATGGTGCAAAATTTGTTTTCGAATTTAGCTTTAGGAGATAAGACCCAGATTGCATTTTGGATGAATATAGGCTCTGCAGTTTGTTCTGGTTTGACGATTTTGTTTTTATTCTGGTCTATTACAGCATTAGGGCGTAAGGTCTTCTTGGGTAAGGCTGATATCAATTCACCTCTTGCTGAAAGCGATCTGATACGAGTTATGGGAGCTGGTTTAGTGGGGGCCTTAGCGTATGCGTTTACAGATACATTTTGGTTTTCTGCTGTCGAATCAGAGGTGTACGCCATGTCTTCACTATGTACGGCGATTGTTTTTTGGGCCATACTGAAATGGGAGGTAAGGGCTGATGAGCAAGGTGCTGACCGATGGTTGATACTTATTGCTTATGTGATGGGTCTGTCTATTGGTGTCCACTTGTTAAATTTATTGGTCATTCCGGCTATTGCTTTGGTTATTTATTTCAGACGTGCTAAAGAGGTTACAACAAAAGGTATTTTAAAATCTTTAGCCATCGGTGTGGTTGTTCTTGCATTTGTGCTATGGGGCGTGATTCAATATCTGATCAAGTTTGCGGCATTTAGTGATTTGTTTTTTGTCAACACTTTAGGGATGGGATTCGGTACCGGCGTGACATTCTTCGCCCTGCTGGTCGTAGGAGGTTTAGTGTATGGTATCTGGTATTCTATTAAAAAAGTAAAGCCGCTTCTTAATATTGTTTTGATTTCTGTGGGGTTTGTTATCTTCGGATATAGTTCTTTTGCTATGATTCTGATTCGTGCAAAAGCTAATCCTTCCTTAAACAACTCTGACCCAGACAATGCATTTAGTTTTTTGAGTTATCTGAACCGCGAGCAATATGGCGATGAACCATTATTTAAGGGGCGTTTTTTTGATGCGAAACTGACCGATGTTGAAGAGACTGGAAAGGTGTACCGAAAAGATAAGGACAAGTATGCAATCGCTAAGACAAAGACAAATTACAAATATGATAGAGAAACTCTTTTCCCGAGGATATATAGTGAGAAGGGGGATCATCCGACTTTCTATAGACAATACTTAGGATTGGGGCCAAACGAGCAACCAACGTTCGCAGATAACCTTAAGTTCTTTTTTGGGTATCAGATTGGACATATGTACGGACGATACTTTATGTGGAACTTTGTGGGCAGGCAGAACGATGTTCAAGGCTATGGTTCTGTTCTAGATGGTAATTGGATCTCGGGGATTAAGCCTATTGATAATGCACTACTAGGTGGGCAGTATGATTTGCCGACTTCAGAGAAACAGAATGCAGCACGTAACACGTATTTCTTTTTGCCTTTAATACTAGGATTAATCGGTGCATATTGGCATTTTGGAAAAAATCAGCGTGATGCAGGTGTTGTTTTCTTGCTATTCTTTTTTACAGGATTAGCTATTGTATTGTATCTGAACCAGACACCATCTCAGCCAAGAGAGCGTGACTATGCGTATGCGGGGTCATTCTACGCGTTTTCTATATGGGTGGGACTTGGAGTATTGGCGTTGGCGGAGTTTCTGACTAAGAAAGTTCCTGCAAAAACTGCTGGTTTCGTAGCTGCGGTGATAGGTTTGTTCGCTGGACCTGTACTGTTGGCTTCACAAAACTGGAATGACCACGACCGTTCTGAAAAGTTCTTGGCCCGTGATATGGCTAAAAATTATTTAGAGTCCTGTGCGCCGAATGCTATTTTGTTTACTTATGGCGATAATGATACTTATCCGTTATGGTATGTACAGGAAGTGGAAGGTTTTCGTACTGATGTACGTGTTGTCAACCTGAGTTTGTTGTCGTCGGATTGGTATATGCGTCAGATGTTAGAGAAGGTAAATGATGCTGATGCGCTCCCTATCAATATCGATCCGGAGAAGTTTAAAGATGGGGTTCGTGACGTTATCTATTATCAGGATTTTCAAGTTCCGGGGCATATTGAGGTCCGTGATTTATTGGATGTTATGTTGTCCGATAATCCGCAGAATAAAGTTCAACTACAAGGTGGGGACTGGGTGAATCTTTTGCCAACCAAAAATATGAAACTCACTGTTGATAAAAATGCGGTGCTGGCTAATAACGTGGTTCCTAAGGGGTGGGAAAATTCTATTGTAGATACGATGGAGTGGACCTATTCTATGAATTATGTAAGTCGTGCCGAATTGTCTATTATGGCGATGTTGGCAAATAATAACTGGAAGCGTCCTATCTATTTTACGACGACTACACCTGAAGTTAATTATATTGGTTTGGACAAGTATTTGGTGTCGGAAGGTTTTGCGATGCGATTAATGCCGATTGATACGGGAAACAGCGATTCGGAGGAAGGCTTTGCTCCTGTTGCAGATGTCGATGGTATATATAATAATATCATCAATAAGTACCAATGGGGAAATATGTCTAAATCTTCTTATTTGGACCCTGATTCGTACCGGTATATCAGTCTTTATGTAAGTTCTATTTTTGGAGAGACTGCCCAGAACTTAATACATGAAGGAAAGAAAGAAGAGGCTCGTAAAGTCGTTGTGAATGCTTATGAAAATATGCCTAAAAAGACATATCAGATGAGTGAACCTATGAGCTATGTGCTGTTGATCGATGCTATGTATAAAACGGGAGAGTCTGCTAAAGCGAAAGAGATTGCATTGAGAAATCTAACTTTTATAGGTGAAAATATGCGTTACTATACGTCGAATAAGCTGTTGAGCAATCTAGGGTCGGAGCGTAATGTGCGATTGGGTTTGATGGGATTACAGCGTTATAAAATGGTTGCTGACGAAAATAAAGATGTCGATGTTCAAAAGTCTGTAGATGGACTGTTGAAAGAGTTCGGTTACTTTTTTGGAGGTCAATAAAAAGTGCAGATTGAAAAGAGAAGAAAGCCATCTAATTTAGATGGCTTTCTTTGTTTTATTCTATTGATAAAATATAGGCACTTTAAGAAAAAAAGCCTATTTTTGCCTAAATAATCCCATGATAGAATGGTCATGAGCTTTATTTGTAAATGGGTAAAGGCCTTGAGAAATAGAGAACTAAATGAACAAACAAACACGATGGGCAAGCTCACTTATAGTATTTCGTACCTGCGTTAATAAATAACTTATTCTGATGAAACAATCTATTTTATTAGACGGTCCCAAGTTCCAGATTACAATTAAACGGTTGTGTCAGCAATTAATTGAAAATCATGGTGATTTCAGTAATACGGCGTTAATCGGTATCCAGCCTCGCGGTACCTATTTAGCTAATAGAATTGCTAAAGAGTTGAAAGAAATGCTAGGAAGAGATATCGATATGGGTATTTTGGATATTACTTTCTTTAGGGATGATTTTCGTATGAAAGGAGGAACACCCCTTTTAGCTAATAGTACACATATTGATTTTATTGTCGAAGGGAAGAATGTCATTTTTGTGGATGATGTCTTGTGGACGGGACGTACTATACGATCAGCTATGGATGCCATCCAGGCTTTTGGGCGTTCTGAGACTATTGAGTTGTTGGTGTTGGTAGATCGTCGTTTTTCGAGGCAGATTCCCATACAGCCTGACTATATTGGTATACAGGTCGATTCTATCGATTCGCAAAAGGTAATCGTTAGTTGGGAGGAAGTCGATAATGAAGATAGCATTGTGCTAATTACCGAAAAAAAATAAGAGTTCAGTATATATATGCAGACTATGTCAACAACAACAGAGCAGTTAAGTACGCGACATCTACTAGGTATTAAGGACCTAACTGAAAATGATATTCAACTTATCCTCGATACAGCGGCAAATTTTAAGGATGTCCTGAATAGACCAATTAAAAAAGTTCCTTCATTGCGCGATATTACTATTGCTAATGTGTTTTTTGAAAATTCTACGCGTACACGTTTGTCTTTTGAGCTTGCGGAAAAGCGATTGTCTGCAGATACTATTAACTTTGCGGCTTCCTCTTCATCTGTAAGTAAAGGTGAAACTTTGATCGATACTGTCAATAATATATTGGCGATGAAGGTGGATATGATCGTGATGCGGCATCCTTATGCGGGAGCAGGCGTTTTTTTGAGCCGCCATGTCGATGCGCAGATTGTCAATGCGGGGGACGGAGCACATGAGCATCCTACACAGGCTTTGTTAGATTCCTTTTCTATAAGAGAACGTTATGGGGACGTATCCGGACGTAAGGTGGCTATCATAGGTGATATCCTTCACTCCAGAGTAGCGCTATCGAATATTTTATGTCTGCAGAAGCAAGGAGCTGAAGTGATGGTCTGCGGACCAACGACGTTGATCCCAAAATATATTACTTCACTAGGGGTGCGAGTAGAACACGATTTAATAAAAGCATTGAACTGGTGTGATGTTGCCAATATGTTGCGGATTCAACTCGAAAGACAAGATATTGCTTATTTTCCTTCCTTGCGTGAGTATTCGATGCTATACGGATTGAATAAAGAGATTTTGGATTCGTTGGATAAAGAGATTACTATAATGCACCCAGGGCCAATCAATAGAGGAGTAGAGATTACATCCGATGTAGCGGACAGTAAGCATTCTATTATACTAGATCAGGTAGAGAACGGGGTAGCGGTCCGGATGGCGGTTCTTTATCTTCTAGCCGGAAAGAGAGGTTAGGGGTTGTTAAACCTTGTTAAATATAAAGAAGCCATCAAGATTTTGATGGCTTTATTTTTATCTTTCTGGAAATAATTTTTGAAATTTTAACATGGGATGGACTCAATTAAAAGGGGGTTACTAACAGATGTTAAGAACTTTTGGGTAAAACTTGCGGTTGATGATTTAATTTAGTATACTGAATAAAAGCATCACGACGGAAATAGAATTCTGGCATCATAAATGGTAGAATCAAACTATTTTTTATTGTATAATACACACATATAAAGATTAAGCACCGATATGTACAAAAAGATTTACGGATTAGGGGTCGCGTTGAGCTTGATGACCTTGCCAACATTTGGTCAGCAGACTGCTTGGCAAGACATCAATAGAGCTTATAAGACGGGATTAGAGTTGTTTGAAAGAGGAAAGTATAGTTCTGCAGCAAAGCAATTTGATAAGGTAGAAGAGTTACGGACAAAATCTACGCTTCAATTGGATGAGACCGAAGAGTTGACTATGTTGAAAGAAGGTGTCCGCTTTTATCAAGCCGTGTGTGCATTGGAACTTGGTGATTCTGATGCTGAAGCTCACTTCCTAAAGTATATCAAGGACTATCCGGCAAGCGCAAACTCTAAGGCTGCATTTTTTCAAATAGGCCGGTCTTATTATGCAAAGAAAGATTATGCAAAGGCTATCGAATGGTTCACAAAAATCGATTCTAAAAATCTAGCCGGAGCGGAGAATACTGAATATAGGTTTAAATTGGGATATGCACGCTTTATGACCAATGACTATAAAGGTGCGAAGCCATTGTTTGAAAAACTTAAAGATGACCGAAGTCAGTTCCAAGAAGCATCGATTTACTATTATGCCTATTTATGTTATTTGGATGCTGAATATAAAACCGCATTGAATGAATTTGAACGGTTGAATGGTTCGAAGACATTTGAGAATAGCTACCCCTATTATATT
Source organism: Sphingobacterium faecale (assembly GCF_016746095.1). Lineage (GTDB taxonomy): Bacteria > Bacteroidota > Bacteroidia > Sphingobacteriales > Sphingobacteriaceae > Sphingobacterium > Sphingobacterium faecale. The sequence goes on from NZ_JAERTY010000011.1 coordinate 141,582, forward strand.
ACGGCTTTGTACTTTCTGGATAAGCGCTATGATGATGTTCTAAGTTATGCATTGCCTATTCTACAGACCACCAAACAAGAACACGAGACGGAGATGTTTCGAATTATAGGTGCTACTTATTTTATAAAGGGTGATCTTGCAAAATCTAAAGATTATTACGATAAGTTCCAAACACAAGATCAGGGTAAAACCCAGAATAATCAAGATAGTTACCAGATCGGATATATTGCTTATAAATTGGAGGATTATACCAAGGCGATATCCGAATTAGAGAAGTTATCCGAACCCGATGCTTATTATCAAAGTGCGATGATCACATTGGGAGATGCTTTCTTAAAGACTGATAACAAGCAAAGTGCCCGTAATGCTTTTTTTAAAGCTTCTAAGCTGGATTTTGATCCACAATTGAAAGAGGAAGGTTTATTCAATTATGCAAAGCTTTCGTACGAATTGGATTTTCACCAGGTTGCACTTGATGCTATTCAGGAATATCTGGGTACGTATAAACAAACCAAACGCAAAGAGGAAGCTAATACATTATTGGCTGAGATTCTTCTCAGTACAAAGAGTTATCGTGCTGCTGTAGATGTGTTAGAGTCTATAGACCGCACTTCTAGGGAGACTAAATCAGCTTATCAAAAAGTAACTTATTACCGTGGGTTAGAGTTCTACAATGAGCGGGCATTTGAAAATGCGATCTCCATGTTTATGCGTTCAGAATCAAACCGGTTTGATGAGGAAATATATGCCCTTTCCACCTATTGGAAATCGGAAGCCATGTACGAAGTACGTAAGTATAAAGAGGCAGTCGCTAATTTCAACAAATTCTTGCAGCTTCCTGCAGCCCGGAATACCGATGTATATCACTATGCTAACTATGCTTTGGCATATGCAGCATTCCGTAATGATAACTATAATACTTCAGCAAATTATTTTGAGCGTTTTCTTGCTGGAGGAGGTAAAGATGGTATCGAGCTTAATACCCGTAATGATGCTATCGCTCGCTTGGCGGATTCCTATTTTGCAATAAAAAATTACGGCAAGGCAATGTCATACTATGACCGTTTGATCAGTTCTAATGCGCAAAGTCAGGATTATGCATTGTTCCAACGGGGTATCATCCAAGGGTTACAGGGAAATAACGATGCTAAATTGGCAACGCTGAACTCGGTTATCACGAAATATCCAAAATCGAATTATGCTGATGACGTAGCCTTCGAGATCCCTTATACTTATTTCCTTATGGGACAATATGACAAGGCGATATTAGGGTTACAGTCTATGGTGGAGAAGTATCCTCGCAGCTCTTACGTCCCTCGTGCACTACTGACCATTGGATTAGTACAGTATAACCAAGATCATAATGACGCAGCTTTAGCAACATTTCAACGGGTTGTGAATCAATATGCAACGACAGATGAAGCTAAACAGGCCATACGCTCGATCGAGAATATATATTTGGATAGAGACGATGCTACAGGATATATTAAGTATGCCACATCAACCAATATTGGTAATCTCTCTACTGCCGAGCAGGATGCGCACACTTTTGGCGTTGCCCGTAATCTTTTTGATAGACAGAACTGGCAAGGGGCGGTAGAGGCAATTAATGCTTATTTTGATAAGTTCCCTAAGCCGATTCAAGAAAAGTTTGCACGTTATATACGTGGTGAAAGCTATGCTAGGTTGGGTAGGGATTCGGAAGCCCTGCATGATTTTAATATTATCATGAACGATTGGACCTCAGCCTATACGGAGAAGACCTTGGTAAGTGTATCAAAATTGCACCTAAGAAATAAAGCGTATAACGAGGCGGTACAAGTGTTGAAGAAGCTGGAATTAACTTCAGAGTATAAAGAGAATTATGGCTTTGCCGTCAAGAATTTATTGGTTAGTTATTATAATATCGGCGATTATATCGAGACGTTAAACTATGCCAATATTTTGAAGGGATATGAAAAAGCTTCTGAAGAAGATATCGCTTTAGCACATTTATACGCTGCAAAAGCATACTTAGCGACAACTAAGTGGACCGAGGCGACGAAAGAACTGAATTTGGCTGCATTGAAATCTAAAACGGAGACCGGTGCGGAAGCACGTTATTTAGTGGGCGAACAGCAGTTGAGAGCCAAACAATTTGATAAGGCGATTGAATCTGCTTTTGATATCTCGAATACATTCTCATCGTACGATTATTGGGTAGCCAAAGGTTTTATCCTTATGGCAGATGCTTACCTTGGAAAGGGAGATAAGTTTCAAGCTAAAGCGACCCTGGAAAGTGTGATTGATAATTATGAGAATAAAGAGGACGGTATTTTGAAAGCCGCCAATGAACGTTTAAAGAAGCTTAAATAAGAAGAAATAGGAATAAGATGAAACCGTGTCCAAACACAATCGGACAAGCTCTCATCGGCCATAAAGAAACATAATTAGATGAAGTTGCATAAAACAGTTTTTAAAAATTACGCTATAGTTGCCTTATTATTGGGAGCAGGATATCAAGGGTATGCTCAACAAGATCCAACTAAGCCAGTAACGATAGACTCTTTTGATGTCGTACGTGATTATAAGCCTATTCTTGCTGATGCGGTTAAAATAAGACGTAGTCCAGATATGAGCAATAAGCGGAGTTATATGCCTAAACTGAACTATGGAAATGTACCCGATAAAAAGTTAGATATTAACACCGGTCTTAAAGAATTAAATGTACAGGAACTCCCGTTTACAAAGACTCAGGACATCACGAGTAACTACGTTAAAGTAGGGGTAGGTAACCTAGGTACTATCTTGGGTGAGGCCTATATCGCTGTAGAAGACTATGAAGACCTTCGTTTTGGTGGTTTTGTTAAGCACTTGAATCAAAAGGGGTCTTTGGATGATCAAAAATTCTCTAGGCAGGAGGTAGGCGTGTTTGGACGCCGTGTTCTGTCTGCTTTTACGGTAGATGGTATATTGGGCTACAATCGATATGGTACGCGTTTTTATGGCATCCCGGTCGACGTAGATGGACTGTCGCTTAATCCTAAACGTGAAGCACAGACGTTTAATGATATCTATTTTACGGGCGAGTTGACCAGTAATTTTGACCCTACGAATGAAGAGGCCTTTTCGTATTCGGCTAAAGTGGATGCTTATACTTATAAGGATAAGTTTGATGCCAGTGAAAATGCTGTGGCCTTATCCGGATATCTGAATAAGAGATTGCGTACATTTAACATAGGTGCAAATGTTGCTGTAGATGTCAATTCTATCGGAGGAAGTGGAAACGTGGATAAAGGAGATAAGTTCAGTAACTCGATTGCTAATATCAATCCTTATATTAGTTTAAGAGGTACTAATTATACCTTGACCCTTGGAGCAAATATTGTTTCTGAATTCGGAGATAGCACACGGTTCAACGTGTTCCCTTCGGCTGAGGTAGATTTTTCCTTGGTGCCAAGTTACATCCATTTGTTTGGTGGGATAACAGGCGGCGTTCAGAAGGCATCGTTTAAGTCTCTTTCTCAGAAAAACCCTTACTTGGGACCTGATCTAAAGTTTCAGAATATGGTAGAGCGCTTGAGTTTCTTTGGCGGGATCAAAGGAAATGCAGGTGCTACTTTTGGGTATAAGGCTAAGGTGATGTACAAATCATTGGAAGGTATGCCTCTTTTTGTGAATGCAGAGAATACCCCTTTTCAGTTTCAGATGGCTTATGACGGCAATGGAGATGATAAGGTCAAATATCTGGGTATCGAAGGAGAGATCAATATAAGGCTTTCTGAACTGATTAATTTGGGAGGACGTCTGAATATCGACAACTACACTATGGCTCAAGAGCAAGAAGCATGGTTTACCCCAAAATTGCGATTAGCAGCTAATGCGCGTTTCAATATTTCTGAGAAGCTATACATCGATGCAGAGGCACTCTTTCACGGGTTATCGTATGCTAAGGCGTACGAATATGACAGTAAATTAAGTCCGATTCTGTTACCTGATTCCTATAAAAAAGAATCTATTCCAGAGTTCTTTGATTTAAGTGCTGGTGCTGAGTATAAGGCTTTATCCAATTTGGGTATTTTTGTAAAAGCCAATAATATATTCAATAAAGAATATCAACACTACCTGTACTATCCCAAGTTGGGCTTTAATGTGATAGGTGGAGTTAATTTTTCATTTTAATAAAAATAGATTATAACTTTGTGTCACACCGTGTGCTATAGAAACAAATGAATTTAGGAAGGCAAATACATACATTACTTAAACGGCAGTCGTCTGTCTATGTTAATAGATTGGGAACATTTAAACGTGTACATACCCCTGCTACATTTGATGCAAAACGCCACGTTTACCTGCCTCCAATTACTTTTATCGAGTTTGATAGCAATACTACAGAAGGATACGATTTTATTACTTATATACAACAGACTAATCAGATCGAACGTGACGAAGCTGAATTATACGTAAACCAGGCAGTTTCTCTAGTAATGGATAAACTTACGCAATCGGGACAAGCCGGCTTAGATAATCTTGGCGAGTTGGTGAGTTACGGCAAGTCGTATGTGTTCAAACCATTAGATTTATCTGGCTTTAACTACACAGCGGTAAAAGATCAGTTTTATAAAGAAGAAAGTGATTCCGAGGAGATATCAATTTCTGAAGTTGTAGAAGGTGAAGTGTCTGGTCCCGTTGAATCTGATGGTACTGATGAATTCCCTTTGGAGGAAGCTAAATCCGTTTTGAATGAGGATTTAATCCCATCTGCTGCGAAAGCAGAACAGCAAAAAGTTTTGGAGCATGATACTATATTGGATGATCCTGAATTTGAAATCCCTGACGAACGGAAATCTACGGGTGCTTACGTGTATGCCATAGTGGCTGTTGTTGCTATAGCGTTGTTGGGAGGATTGTATTATTATAGTACTACCTATATGCAAGAAGGAAGTGATCCTTTGGTAAAAAATGAACAAATAATTGTTCCGATGGAGTCAAGCCCTATAGATACACTTAATTCTGTTCAACCTGTTGATTCGCTGAATGTCGGAGAGCAGGATACAGTGGTGTCCTCTTCGCCAGATCTTGATCAAGTTGAAGAGGTAGAACCTCCTACTAATCATCGTTATACTATAGTGATCGGTACACATAAAACATTAGCCCAGGCTTATGAGGAAGCCGAGGCATTTAATAAGGATGGCCATAAATCGGTTCGGGTTATTACTCCTAACCTCGCTAAGAACTTAAAACGCGTGGTATGGGATACCTATGAGAATAAAGAAGAACGAGATTCAGCATTGCGGTATGTCAGAAAGCATATTAAGACAGATGCTTGGCCAGACGTGATTAGATAAAAGAACATAAACCAGTAAATAAATATTTTTAAACGCTATGTCATTATTACAAAGCAATCTACCCGTAGATACATTAAATCAGGCACAACAACAGGCGATAGAATTAGCCACACAGCAGGAAAATCTGAATTTGCTTCAGCTTCTGATGAAGGGTGGCTGGATCATGATCCCTATTCTTTTATTATTCTTTTTGGGACTCGTTATTTTTATCGAACGTTATATTACTATTCGTAATGCATCAAAGGCAGATGGCGGTTTAATGGCACAGATCAAAAGCAATGTTCTCTCTGGTAAACTAGATTCCGCTATAGCAGTCTGTCGCTCTAGTAATTCTGCCTTGGCGCGAATGTTGCAAAAAGGATTGACACGTGTGGGACGCCCTATTAAAGATATAGAGGCGGCTATTGAAAATGCAGGTAAGCTTGAGGTTTCTAGATTAGAGAAAAATATTAATATTTTGGGAATCATAGCCGGTATAGCACCCATGCTTGGCTTCGTAGGTACTATTTTTGGTGTTATCCAGATTTTTCGTGATGTAGAGGTCGCAGGTGGTATTGATATCGGTTCTGTGTCTGGAGGTCTCTATGTTAAAATGATCGCTTCAGCATCGGGGTTAACAATTGGTATCTTAGCTTATATTGGTTATCATATTCTGAATATGATGGTCGAACGCCTTATTTTGAAAATGGAAACAGAGGCTGTTGAGTTTATCGACTTATTGGATGAACCTGGAGTGTAGTTTCTAACTTAATTACGTTTGAAGAATGAACTTAAGAAATAGAAGAGGAAAACCTACTGCTGAGGTACATACTGCAGCGTTGAACGACATCATGTTCTTTTTGATGCTGTTCTTTCTTTTAGCGTCAGCTGTGGCCAATCCTCAGGTTGTTAAGCTGTTATTGCCCAAGTCGAGTGCAGGCGAACAGTCTGTAGCGAAAAAAACAATAACGGTTTCTATTACGAGTGATCTAGCCTATCACTTGGATAAAGCAGTTGTTCCGTATGATGCTTTAGAACAGGCGCTACAATCACAGATAAATTCGGGAGAAGAGGTTACAATAATGCTGTATGCAGATAGTACAGTGCCTATTCAAAATGTAATTTCTGTTATGGATATCGCAAATAGGCTTAAAATTAAATTGGTTCTAGCAACAGAACCCAAAAAAGACTAGAATGTAATATGTCGATTTGGAAGGTTAAAAGTCATCTTGGATTGATTTTTGATTTTTTAATTTTGATTTTTTAATTTTGATACATGTATTACCATCTTAAAGAAGAAAATAATATGCCAAAGGCGCTAGGATACTCTGCGCTTGTGATGGCTGTATTAGGATTGATCGGCTTCTTTATAGTATTTGGACAGTCGGATATTCCGGAGTATGGAATGGGGGGAATAGTAGTTAACTACGGGACATCGGAAGAAGGAATGGGGGATGATTTTATGAATGTAGAAGAACCTTCTATGGATGAGAATGCCAACAACGTACAACCCGATCGAATCGTTCCAACAGAGACACCTACGCCTACACCTACGCAACAGGTTGCGGATAAAGCGGTAGCTACCCAGGATCTGGAAGAGGCGCCCGCAGTTGCGAAGGCAGAGAAGCCCGTAAAGACTCCTGCTGCGGAAACAACAAAAGAAACAAAAACCAGTACTCCTGCGGTAAATTCTAACGCACTATATAAAGGTAAGAAAAATAGCGGTAGCGGTGCCGGAGATGGTACTGGAAGTACTCCAGGCAATCAAGGATCAAATCTCGGAGACCCCTTAGCTTCTAACTATGGTGAGGGAGGGTCTGGATTTGGAAATGCGATGATCTCTTTGGCTAACCGAAAGTTTACAGTGCCTCCAAAAATAGATGATAAGGGACAGCAGGCAGGTATAGTAGCTGTAGAATTTAAAGTGGATAAGAATGGAGTTATAACTTATGCGCGTGCAGGAGCCAAAGGGACTACCCTATCGGATGGAGAATTATGGTCTAAGTGTGAGCGTGCAGTTCGAGGAGCTCGGTTGAATCAAATAGACAACGCTCCAGATAGTCAAACCGGTATTATTAGATTTAATTTTAAATTAAGATAAGAGTTGCTTATGCATACTTATACAGAGGCAATCGACTATCTATACAGTCGATTGCCTATGTTTACGAGAGATGGTGCTTCCGCATATAAAAAGGATTTGAGTCGTACTATTGCTCTTTGTGGAGCACTTGGAAACCCACAGAATAACTATAAAACCATACATGTAGGCGGTACCAATGGGAAAGGATCTTCTTCCCATATGCTGGCTTCTATTTTGAGTGCTGCTGGGTATCGGACGGGCTTATATACCTCTCCTCACTTGATTGATTTTCGTGAACGTATCCGTATAGACGGTCAGCAGATAGATGCTCAGTTTGTTGTAGACTATGTCAATAGACAACGCAGATTGATCGAAGAGGTACAACCTTCTTTTTTCGAGGCAACGGTGGCCATGGCTTTTGACTATTTTGCTACAGAGCAGGTCGATGTGGCGATTATTGAAGTTGGGTTGGGAGGGCGATTGGATAGCACGAATATAATTTATCCTGATGTTACCTTGATTACGAATATCGGTATGGACCATATGAATCTTCTGGGGGATACTTTAACGGAGATCGCAATCGAAAAAGCGGGGATTATCAAATCGAATACGCCTATTGTTGTTTCGGAAACACATCCTATAACCGCACCAGTTTTTATCGATAAAGCATTAACGTGTAATGCTCCATTGACTTTTGCCGATCAGGTATTTAAGGCCAAGCGTATTGGTAAGACGGATATCCTGCAGCAGGTAGAGGTCTTTTCCGCTGCTACTAAGGAGGTTTACGACTTGGATTTGACGGGTTCCTATCAGTTGAAAAACGTACTAGGGGTACTAGCCGTAGTGGAGCAACTTCGGGGCTTGGGCTATCAGATTCCTGAAGATCGGCTGAAGGAAGGATTGGCACAGGTACAGGCACGGACAGGCTTACAGGGAAGATGGCAGACGATATCTACGGATCCACGGATCATATGTGATACAGGGCACAATGAAGACGGTATTAAAGAGATAATTAAAAATCTGACAGAGGTCCATTTTAAGCAGTTACATGTCGTGATCGGTGCGATGAAAGATAAGGACTTGGATCATATGTTGCCATATCTACCAAAAGATGCAACCTATTATTTTTCTAGTCCTGATATGCCTAGAGCGATGAGTGCTATGGAGTTGGCAGAGAAGGCTGCTATTTATGGCTTGAAAGGGCAGGAGTGTGGTACTGTAGTCAATGCGCTAGCGGTGGCTAAAGATGCTTATCAAGTTGGAGACTTAATATTTGTAGGGGGGTCTAATTTTGTTGTTGCGGAGGTATTGAGTAGTATTACTTCTTAAAACCATGTAAACCGGTGGCACAACCAAAAAAATAGGAGTCTATTTCTAATTCCAGATTATATCGACTAAAGATTTCTTGAATCTGTTGGGTATTTTGGAAGCTTTTGGTGTAAATCCATAGCATTTTATAATCTGATGGATTTCCTAGGAATAGCTTTCCTAAGACCGGAATGATATGACCTAGGTATAGTCCGTAAAAAAAAGCCAGTATCCGGGATTGGGGAACAGATACTTCAATACATGTAAATTGACCATTGGGCCTGAGTATTCTACTGAGCTCTTGGGCAAGTATGTCTAGCTGGCTGTTATTGAAGGTCTTGAGACCATAGGCGCAGGTGACGATATCATAGTGTGACGATGGTAGACGATTTTTCAATACATCGTTCGAGAATAGGGTCAACTGTTTGCCAAATATACGCTCTCCTTTGGGCGTAGATTTCGAAAGCATTGCCTCCGAAAAATCCAGTGCATGAAAATTAGACTGGGGAAAGTGTTTCTTTAAGTAACTCCAATTCTCTCCTAAACCAGATAACAAGTCAAGGACATTTAATTTTTCCCTTGAAGGAGTTAGTTTCCGGAGGAATTGTTTTCGCCATCGGATGGAAAAGCCAAAAGAGGTGATATAATTCATTCTTTCGTAAGAACCTGACATGGTATTGAACAGGTTCTTTACAAATTGTGGGTCATAAATGTTTTTTCTACCGGTTTGGTTCACTTCATTTTCCATAGATTATTGACGGCCGGTCATTTCCTCTTTTAAGAAACGTCCTGTTTCACTTTTCTTCTGCTTGATTAAATCTTCAGGTAGTCCTGCAAACATTAGTTTACCGCCTTCTTTTCCGCCTTCAGGCCCCATATCAATAACCCAGTCGGCTGTTTTGATGACATCGAGATTGTGTTCAATAATCAATACGCTATTGCCACGATCTACGAGTCTGTTGATAACTCCCAACAGTACATTGACATCCTCGAAATGTAGACCTGTGGTCGGTTCATCTAGGATGTAAAAGGTATTTCCGGTATCTTTTTTGGAAAGCTCTGTGGCGAGTTTGACCCGTTGGGCCTCTCCACCGGAAAGCGTAGTTGATGATTGACCTAAGGTGATGTACCCCAGCCCAACATCTTCCAAAGTTTTTATCTTACGGTGTATCGATGGAATATGTTCAAAGAAAGCTACAGCATCGTGTATACTCATGTCTAGGACGTCGGAGATCGATTTGCCTTTATATCTGACCTCTAATGTCTCTCTATTGTAGCGTTTGCCATGACAGGTCTCGCAAGGTACCTGTACATCGGGAAGAAAGTTCATCTCGATGATTTTCATGCCTGCACCCTGACAGGTTTCACAACGTCCACCTTTGACATTGAACGAAAATTGACCGGGTTTATAACCTCTGATTTTTGCTTCAGGTAATTGGACATAGAGTGTCCTGATATCCGAAAACACTCCGGTATATGTTGATGGATTGGATCGGGGAGTACGTCCTATGGGACTCTGATCTATTTCGATTACCTTATCGATATGTTCCAGCCCTTTGATACTTTTGTAGGGCATAGGCGTGGCTTTGGCTCTGAAGAAGTGTTTGTTCAGGATAGGATAGAGGGTGCCTGTGATCAAGCTGGACTTGCCAGAACCCGATACACCAGTTACCAATATCAATTTGCCCAAAGGGAAGTCTACAGAGACATTCTTTAGGTTATTTCCGGTAGCACCTTTCAAGGATAAGGTATGACCATTTCCATCTCGACGTTTCTTAGGAATTTGAACTTCCTTTTTGCCATTTAAATAGTCAGCAGTTAGGGAGCTGGCTTTTAAAATCTGTTTTGGTGTACCCTCAGCTACGACTTGACCACCATGAATCCCTGCTGCCGGTCCCATGTCTATGACGTAATCTGCATGGAGTATCATGTCCTTATCGTGCTCGACAACCAATACCGAGTTGCCGATGTCCCGTAGATTTTTTAAGGAATTAATCAAACGCTCATTGTCCCGTTGGTGGAGACCGATACTAGGCTCATCGAGGATATACAATACATTGACCAATTGCGACCCGATTTGCGTAGCTAGCCGTATACGCTGAGCCTCACCGCCCGAAAGTGTCTTGGACGAGCGATCTAGGCTGAGATAGTTTAGGCCAACATCTAGTAAAAATCCTAAACGTGTGCGTATCTCTTTAAGAATCTCTACGGCAATTACTTTTTGACGTTCGTCAATCCGTTTTTCTATTTCTTCGAGCCAGCCCATTAATGAGGAGATATCCATTGCCGCTAGCTCACTGATGTTTTTGTTATCAATTCTAAAATGTAGTGATTCCTGTTTAAGTCGTGCTCCTTGACAACTTGGACAACATATCTTAGTTCTGAAATCTTCTAAGGTTGGAGCATCATCCCTGGTTTTACCTGTATATTCTTCGAGCATTTTGAATATACCAGAGAAACTGACTTTATATTCACGTGCTCCATAGGATCCATAAGAAACGGTAAGTGAAATGGGTTCCCCTGCACCAAAGAGTAAAATGTCAATTTGTTCTTCCGTTAGTTTTTCGATGGGGGTAGTCAGTGAAAATTCAAACTTCTGTGCTACGGCTTTTAATACAGCAAAGTTCCAGGACTCTCGTACAGGTCCTAACGGTACTATTGCTCCCTTTTGTATACTGAGCTTACGGTCTGGTATGACTGTGTTTTTGTCGATCTCAAATATATAGCCTAATCCATCACATTTGGGACAAGCACCATAAGGGGAATTAAATGAGAATGTATTGGGTTGTGGTTCATCGTATGAGATTCCAGACTCGGCATCCATAAGATAGCGGCTAAAGAACTGCTCTTTTGTATTTTCCTTGTTAGCTATCTTGATGATACCCTTAGCTGCTTTCATAGCCTGTAGTACGGAGGTGTATAAGCGCTTGCGATCCTCTTCTTCTACTATCAATCGGTCCACTACAATCTCAATATCGTGTATTTTGTATCGATCTACCTGCATTTTTGGTACCAGTTCCAAAAGGTCTCCATCTACGCGTACTTTGGTATAACCCTGTTTTCGGATCTGTTCAAATAACTCTCTGTAATGTCCTTTACGCCCTTTGATAATCGGTGCTAAAATATAAATAGCCTCTTTGTTAAAATCTTCTAATATTCTGTCAACAATCTGATCTTCGGACATTCGTTGCATCCGTTTTCCGCTGATAAAAGAGAAAGCTTCGCTTGCCCGAGCATACAGTAGGCGTAAAAAATCATATATCTCCGTAATGGTTCCTACTGTAGATCTTGGATTTTTGCTGGTTGTTTTTTGTTCGATTGAGATCACTGGACTTAATCCGGATATCTTGTCGACATCAGGACGCTCCATACCTCCTAGAAATTGACGGCTATATGCCGAAAAAGTCTCCATATAACGACGCTGCCCTTCGGCATAAATAGTGTCAAAAGCTAAGGAAGATTTTCCAGAACCACTGAGGCCGGTTATGACAACAAGTTCATTTCTGGGAAATGAGATGTCTATGTTTTTGAGGTTATGGACACGGGCGCCAAATACCTCAACTTCATTCTGATCTCCTAAATCTACTGCTTTTGTTTTTGCCATGGGACGTTAAGTTTTTGCAACTTGCAAAGTTACTGAATATTAATCGGACTTTATAGGAAGGCTCTCATTAGAGTAATGCTTTTTTAGTATTGATAATAGTTTTATTTGTAAATTGTACCGAATCAAATCAAGAAATCTGTGAAGAAATTAGATTTAAGTAGACAGGAAAAAGAAGTTGTAGACCAAGCCTTACAGCATTGGTATGAACAAAGTTTGTTGGACGAAAATAAAGTGCAAGAGCTGAAGGATAATCTGGATGAACGTAGCTTTGACTGGAAGGTCCTTGCAAGGTACGCTTTTTGGGTTGCACTGGCTTCTTTGGTGCTTTCCGTAGTATCTTTGTTTGCTGATGATATGTTAGTTCGTTTTGTCGAGCGTTTCTATGAAACACCGAATATCGTGTTCTGCCTGTTCTTTGCAGTGCTGGCGTCGGCCTTTTATGTGCTTGGACTCCGGAATAAAAAAAGATACCCTGACAAAACTTTTTCTAATGAGACAATGATGCTGGCCGGCGCTTTTTCTACGGCTGCAAGCATTGGTTTTTTAGGACAGATTCTAGACCGGAATACGCACTATTTTACTATTCTCTTTTTTATGTCGATCTTGATTTATGCTGTGCTAGCGGTCAAGCTACAATCAAAATTAATTTGGGTCTTTACCTTGGTTGCACTGGGCATATGGTTCGCTACCGAGACGGCGCTGCACAGCGAATGGGGCTGGAAGTTTTGGGGAATGAATTTTCCGTTGCGGTTTACTATTTTTGGAGCTCTGCTTACCGTAGCTTCGATTTACATTCAACCGCGCTGGAAAGCATTGAACGAATTTCAGTCAACGAGTTTTGTTATAGGTCTTCTCTATACGATGATTGCTTTATGGTGTCTCTCTATCTTTGGGAATTATAGTGATTTTGAGGCATGGACGCAAATACGACAATATGAAATTTTATATTGGGGATTATTAGCCATAGCTATTTCGTTAGCACTTGCCTTGTATGGGTTGAAGAAGAAGGATCCGGTCATACGAGATATTGGCTTTGTTTTTTTTCTGCTTAATCTCTACACCCGTTTTGTAGAATATCTTTGGGATAATATCAATCGTACTGTTTTCTTTCTACTATTAGCAATTTCATTTTGGCTAGTAGGACGTTGGTCCGAAAAGATATGGAAAAAAAAGAGCACCTGATTGGGTGCCCCTTAGTTGATTTTGATACTATAGGTGATTTCAACACCACCTGCAGCAAGCATGTCGTGTACTGAACAGTATTTTTTGACGGCTAATTCTGCCGCCTTTTGTGCTTTATTCTCATCTATATTGCCTTTTAACAGGAAGCTGATATGGATCTTCGTAAAGATATTAGGTATTTCATCCCTGCGCTCTCCCTCTACTTCGACCTGTATGTCTTGTATCTCTTGTCTCTGTTTTTGTAGAATTGTTGTCAGGTCAAATACACTGCATGAGCCTAAAGCCATTAAGACCAGCTCCATGGGGCGAACGCCCTTCTCTTCTCCTCCTATAGAGGTAGGGCCGTCAATATTTACTTTGATTGGTGAGGATACACTCGATGCCTCAAAATGTACGGCATTATTGACTCTTTGTAATACTGCTTTCATCTGTCTGTTTTTTTATTTCGATCATGAGAAGATTTGATCTAATGATTCTATGGATTCCGCCTAACTCTGATAATATTCAAACTTATATAAAAAAATCTCTGTATTAAAGTGTTCTGATCAAAAAAGAGGCACTTTAGTTTTGAAGTGCCTCTTTTTGATCGAAATATGTGTTTTATGGCATCTTCACACCACGATATTTCATAGCGTCAACTTTGTCCAATTGACTGCCATATTTTGCATTGATTGCTTCAATGAAGATATTGGCCATAATGGCATAGCCCATAGGGGTAAGGTGGACCCCATCTAGTGAGAAAACATTTCCGGTAATATACTTGTTGCTGATAATTACGCCGTTGTATACATAGCCGTTCTTAACCTTGTTTAGGAAAGCATGGATATCGGCTAAGGCAAGATCATTGTCTTTAGCAACTTCACGGATCATGTTATTATATTGATCAATACGTGTTTTAACTTCTGCTACCTCCGTCTCATCGAGTACATATTGGCTTTCGATAGGATTGTAAGGGTGTAGACCATAAGGGATGTTTTGGTCATTCAGTTTTCCCAACAAGCCTGAAGAAGCAAAGGGTAATACAAATAGGTCATTGTCTGTTGCAGGTCTTGTGCCAGCTTTGGTCGTGATGAAGAGCGCTTCTACGGGAGGACCGCCTTGGGCGGCAGAGGCAGTATTAGCCGCTTGTAATAGTGCTTGCCGGGTTACTGTGGTGAGAAAGGGGACTGCAGAAACATCAGGAATAGTAGCTATGACACCTTTTTTTTGTTTGTTTCCAGTTAGATCTTTAATAAAAGCTTTAAGGTTAGTTTCAAATTTAACAATATCTGTAAGCGTACTTGTGCCGTCTGGTTTTACGACTCCTCCATTTGTTGCATACCCTAAAGCATCGTTATTGCCTAGACTAAAGGAGAAAAAAGTGTGGTTTTTGGAAGTTGCGAACTGACGGTAAGTAGTTGTTGCAGCATCATCCGGCAGTAGTCTTTCAAAGTAAGCATTACCTAGGGGGGAGCCTAGACCTTTTAAGTCAACCATATCGAGACGCATCCCAGGCACACCAAGATTATTGATTTCGTCCGTATATTTTGTATATAGGGGTTTGTCGAGAGGTGATAAGCCTCGTACTGCTAGCTTATCGGTAACCTCTTCCGTCACAGGCTGACCATTGACTAATGCTTTCAAACGGATATAGCCCGAGCCGTTAGATTGGCTTTCTGTAAAGAAGGGTGATTTGAATTCGCCCCCGCCTTGAGCTTTCATTTTTTCTGCAATCATTACAGGGAATGCCAGTTGCTGACCTTCTAAGTATAAACCTCCATCGGCAAATCCTGCAGTGAGTGAGTTTCCGATAGCAATATACTTGGAAAAATCAGCCTTCGAGGCGCTGGTGTTTTCAATCGGTTTGGCATTATCAATTTTGGGAGCACACGATGCTGCTATCCCACAGCTTATAAGGCTTATATAGAGTTTAATGTTTTTTCTGAATCTTTTCATCTGTCAATAATTTTAGATTATTTACCATTTGTAGCTGAACGAAATTGCGGGAGCATGGATATTCGTCTTGAATGTTCCATTCAAACCTGTCACTGTATTAGTCACGGTACGTTCCAGAATGCGTTGGAAGGTATATGCTCCGGTTAATTCAAATCTATCCGAAATATCATAGGTAAATCCTAGTGAAGCCATGACACGATTATTGTCTGGAGTCTCTGCGTATACGTATTCCGCCATGACAGGACTATAGACATAGCCAATACCTGTCCTTAGATCCAACCTACCTGTTGCCTTATAATTAACCCCAACTTTGCTAGAGAAGGCATTTTGATATTTTTTTGGCTGATAGGTGTCTTCTAATGCCGAAGTATTGTCTTTGTAGTCAAAAGTTAAGGACTTATAGATATCGTAACCTATGAACGTTCCATCTGCTGCAAGATCCACTTTATCGCCGATCGGGAATGATACTCCCACGTTGAATGAGGCAGGAAGTGGCAATTCTGCATTAAAAGTGGTGGTAGGAAATGAAGTTGCTAAAGCATCAGGTACTGTGAATTTAGCATCGCCATCTTTTAATTTAGTAATGACTTTGGAGCGATAGCTCAGGGATATGGAAAATTCATCTTCTAAGTTGTAGTGAACCCCGACATTGTAGCCCGTACCAGTACCCATCCCTGACAATTCTGCACGACCTGGATTACCATTTGCATCAAAAGCAGGAATTGAACGTGATAGATCAACGAAGCCCAGATTATAAACAAATCCTCCCCCTATGCTGAAGTTATCCGTAATTTTAAAGCTTAGCGTCGGCTGTATGTAAATAGCACGCATCTGAAGATGATTCAGTTCATACTTACCAGGCCAATCCTGGCCCCAGTCTACAGCTCCGCCAAACGGGGTATATACGCCAAGACCTGCTTTCCACCAGGTATCCTTAGGACCCAAGGTCGCAAATATGGAAAAAGGCGGGGTAATCTGGAACTTAGTGTCATACTGTTGTGTAGAATTAACTTCTTTGAAGGCTGATCGGTACATAATTGCGGATGCCCCTGCGGAGACCGCATTGTGATTCATCTTCGCGAGAGCTCCAGGATTATAAAATATACTGGATTCATCAACAAATAATGCAGAACCAGCTCCCGCCATACCAAGAGCCTTTATGCCTTGTGTGTTTACTTGTGAGCCTTGAGCAAATACGAGAGTCGGGCTAGCTAATAGAAACGATAATAGTAGTTTTTTCATAAGCTTATTTGGTTAACATATTTCTTTAAAATATAATGCTAACATAGTATTTTTTTTTCAATAAAAATAATTTTATCTGTTTTTTTGATAGCCATATTCCTTGAAAATTACTATCTTAATGGCATCAAATAATATTATCATGAGTCAAGTTTTATTTAAAGGTATAACAGTCAACACGGCAGGAAGTTTGCCTGCTGTCGGAACAAAAGCTCCGGATTTTTCATTAACTGCTGCAGATCTATCTCAGAAGTCTTTATCGGATTTTTCCGGAAAGAAAGTTGTCCTCAATATTTTTCCAAGTATTGACACAGGTACATGTGCTATGTCTGTACGTACTTTTAACGAAAAGGCATCTTCAATGGATAATACTGTTGTACTGTGTATATCGAAAGATCTACCATTTGCACAAGGAAGATTCTGCGCGGCAGAAGGAATTGAAAATGTAGTGACATTGTCGGAATACAAAGATAGTAGGTTTTCTGATACCTACGGTGTGCGTTTCTCGAGTGGGCCGTTGGAGGGGTTGTTAAGCCGCGCTGTTGTCGTCATTAATGAATCTGGTGATGTAGTCTATACGGAGCAAGTTGCTGAAACAACAAATGAACCTAATTACGAAGCAGCCATAGCTTCGATATAATTACTCTTATTGGTTTCCTAATATCTCTATTATTTGTTTTTTAGATAGATAATAGGAATATTCCGTTTTATAACAAGGAGAGCTTTAGCTCTAAACTTAAAAAAATTAATACGAATCACTATTTTTTTTAATAGTGATTCGTGAATCCCCTGCATTTTTTCTAAGTTTGGCTAATTTTGCATTATGAAAGAATCTACAACTCAAAAGGTAGCACTTATTACAGGTGTGACCGGTCAGGACGGAGCTTATTTGGCCGAGTTTCTATTGAAAAAAGGTTATTTAGTACACGGGTTGAAGAGGAGGAGTTCGCTCTTTAATACAGATCGTATTGACCATTTATACCAAGATCCCCATTTGGACAACCGAAATTTTGTTCTACATTATGGTGACCTTACGGACTCTACCAACTTAATCCGGATCATTCAAGAAACACAGCCAGACGAAATATATAATCTTGCCGCGCAATCGCACGTCAAAGTGAGTTTTGATACGCCGGAGTACACAGCTAATGCTGATGGGATAGGTACCTTAAGAATTTTGGAAGCTGTTAGACTTTTGGGCTTAGTAGAGAAAACGAGAATATATCAAGCTTCAACTTCGGAGCTCTATGGCTTGGTACAGGCGGTGCCTCAAAGCGAAACGACGCCTTTCTATCCGCGTAGCCCCTATGCTGTGGCTAAAATGTATGGATATTGGATTACCGTAAATTACCGCGAAGCTTATCATATGTATGCGTGTAATGGTATTTTGTTCAATCATGAGAGCCCTGTAAGAGGAGAGACTTTCGTAACTCGTAAAATTACTAGAGCGGCTGCTAAAATCGTTTTAGGCTTACAGAGTAAGCTTTACTTAGGCAACTTGTCTGCTCAACGGGACTGGGGACATGCAAAGGATTATGTAGAAGCAATGTGGCTCATGTTACAGCAGGATAAACCCGAGGACTTTGTGATTGCAACAGGTGTAACCACTACTGTGCGCGATTTTGTTCGTTTGAGTTTTGCTGAACTAGGCGTTACTATTGAGTTTAGCGGTAAGGATGAGCAGGAGAAAGGTGTTATTATTGATCGTGATGACGAGCGTTTGTGTGAGCTTGGTATTAATCCTGAGGATATAAAGTTGGGGCAGACTGTTGTGAAAGTCAATCCCCGGTATTACAGGCCTACAGAGGTTGATTTGTTGATAGGTGATCCTACGAAAGCCCAAACCAAATTGAAATGGAAGCCGAAATATGATCTACAAACGCTAGTGTCAGAAATGGTCCATTCGGATCTCCATTTGATGCGAAAGGAACAGTATCTAAAAGAAGGTGGTTTTGAGACGCTTAACTACTTTGAATAACATTCTTTTTTGGAATAGTTTTTGTTTAGTACTTTTCAGCTATGGAGAATAGAAGTTTAAACGTGAATTTGGTAATAATGGAAGGTATGCTATGGAAGTAAGGAGTACGTCTGTCGAGAGCGAAGTTCCGAATAATAAGAAGAATAATTCGAAGATTTATTTTTTTATGATTGCTATAGCTTCGCTCTTAGCGACTAATATTTATTTTTATGTAAAGTTTAAGTCATCTGGAGAGAAGCTTTATACAGTAGCATTACAGAAAGAAAATCTACAAATCGAAATAGATAGGATAGAGGCGGAATTAGATAATATAAAAAATCAAAATATTGAAGGACTGCCAGAGAGCCTGATTGAGGAAGAACAGTTTGCCCGTAAAATAATTGACGATTTACGTGCAGAATTGGAAGACTCGAATCTTTCAGATGTACAGATTCAAACTGCAAAAGATCAAATTCAGAAATTAAAGAAAAATGTTTCTTCATTGAAGGATGAAGCAGGAGAGCTAAAGCTTCAAAATGACATCCTTTTGAAAAAAAATAAAGAGTTAAGCTCGACAGTTCGTGAGAAATCAGAGCAGGTCGAAAGTCTAAAGGAAAGAAACGACCGATTGAATGAAAAGGTTAGTATTGCATCATCCGTCAAAGTTTCTAGTATTTTGGTAAATGGAATTGAGAAAACGCGGAAAGGCGAATTGGAAATTGAAACAAAGGCTAAACGTGTTGACGATTTACAGATCAAATTTTCTATTGCAGATAATCCACTTGCAAGAGAAGGAAGTAAGGAGGTTTTTGTTCGAATAATTGACCCCCAAGGCAATCTTATAGCAAAAGCAGGGGATGTTTTTTATGTACATGGTGATAAGTTGCAATATACCTTTAAAGAGGTCATCAATTTTACCAATAGGGGCGAAGAATATCAACTGCTATGGAGAGATGCGAATCGCTTTAAAAAGGGCGCATATACTGTTCTTTTATACGCAGACGACGCGATTATGGGAAGATCAAGCGTAGTTTTGAAATAAAGTTTACCTTGCAATAAATAAGGGCCGTCTATAGTTATACTATTGACGGCCTTTTCTTTTGGACTATTTTTCTTCCTAAACTTACGAAAGGTATAGCTTTATAGAGCTTGGGGTGCCACTCCGGAAGTAATGGCAGACAGTCGATAGCATAGCTGTTGCTGCATATAGAGACAGCGCCCGATCTCTCGAGCGCTGTCTCTATATGTGTTTTTTTGTACCTATCGTTCGTAGTTTTCTTTTTTCGGGAAAATCAATGAGGCTATAACGCTGATCGCTAATATGCTCAATATAATAATCAAAGAGTGCGAAGTTGTAAAACCCCATTCTTTAAGCCAGTCGTGCAATAACATTTTAGCTCCGATAAAGATCAATAAAAAGGCTAAACCAACTTTTAAATAATGGAATTTATGGATAATATTTACCAACAAGAAGAACATCGATCTTAGACCTAGTACAGCGAATATATTAGAGAAAAATACGATATAAGGGTCTTTAGTAACCGAGAATATTGCTGGAATAGAATCAACGGCGAAGATCAGATCTGTGAACTCAATGACTAGAAGGACGAGAAAGAGCGGTGTCATATAACGTATACCATTTTCGATATGAAAGAATTTTCCTCCATCCATTTTTGAAGTTACCTTAAAATATTTTGAGGCAAATTTGACTACAGCATGATTTTGAGGGTCGACTTCTTCTTCTTGATTTCTATTGATATACATCATAAAGCCTGTGTAAACTAAGAATGCTCCAAATACATATAGAATCCAACCAAACTTGGCAATTAAGGCTGCTCCAACAAAGATAAATATACAACGTAGGATTATTGCTCCCAAGATCCCCCATACCAAAACTTTATGGTAATAACGCTCAGGGATACCGAATGATGAGAAAAGCAGTACCATTACAAATATATTGTCTACTGATAAAGCATATTCTACTACATATCCTGTGAGATATTCTAAGGTAAGATTCTTGTTGTAAATATGAAGACTAGCAATAAGATCGTTTTCTACAATTTTGATGTCATGATAATGCTTGGCAACAATTTCTTTTAAGCGTGCTATATCATGAACGTTATGTAGCTCATTGCCCCAAAAGTAAAGTACAAGTCCAAAGCCCAATGCAAACATTATCCAGATCAAAGACATAATAGCGGCAGCTTTTAGACTTATGGGTTTATCGCTTTTGCTGAATAATCCCAGATCAATTGCGAGCATGAGGATGATAAAAATAATAAATCCTCCAAAAAACATTACTTCATGACTCATATTATTTCGTTCTTTCTGTGGTAAATTTTACTAGTTGTTTAAGCCCTTCTTTATAGATATTGTTGGGGAATTTAGATAAGATGTCAAATGCTTCCTGTTGGAACTGCATCATTTTTGTGGTAGCATAATCGAGACCACCACTGTTACGGACAAATTGAATCACCTCATCTACCTTTTCACTATTTTCATTATGGTTTTTAACCAAGTTAATGATCCGGCGTTTTTCTGAAGCGTTGGTATGTGCCAATGCATAGATCAAAGGGAGGGTCATCTTTTTCTCCTTAATATCGTTACCCACAGGTTTGCCTACATCATCTAAGCCAAAGTCAAACAAATCATCTTTTATTTGGAAAGCCAATCCGACTTTTTCTCCAAATAACCGCATAAGTTCTATGGTATCACTATTAGCTTTAGCTGATGATGCGCCAGACGCGCAGCAAGAAGCTATCAGTGAAGCAGTTTTCTTACGGATTATCTCATAATAGATTTCTTCCTTGATATCCAGCTTACGGGCTTTTTCGATTTGAAGAAGTTCGCCTTCACTCATTTGTTCAACAGCCTCTGATACGATTTTTAACAAATCGTGTTCATTGTTATGGACCGAGAGAAGTAAACCTTTGGAAAGAAGAAAGTCTCCAACAAGCACCGCAACCTTATTTTTCCATAAGGCATTGATCGAGAAAAATCCACGCCTTTCGTTTGCGTTATCAACGACGTCATCGTGTACAAGGGAAGCCGTATGGAGGAGTTCGACAAGAGAGGCTCCTCGATAAGTAGACTCCGTTATTTGACCACATAAACCTGCAGCAAAGAATACAAACATAGGGCGCATTTGCTTTCCCTTTTGCTTATACAAATACTGTGTTATAATATCTAAAAGTGGAACAGAGCTTTGCATGGACTGCTTAAACTTCGTTTCGAATGTCGAAAGCTCTGCTGCAATGGGGCGTTGTATCTCCTTTAAACTAAGCATGAATGATGGTGAATACCAATTAGCGTCTATTTATACGCCATAAAGATAACAAAAATACATTAGATAGATTCTACAGATTTCTCGAGTTTAGTATACCATTCTATGCCGTACTCCCTGATAAGCGGATCTTTTAAGAACCTGTAAACAGGTACTTGAAGTTCTTTGCCAAAGCTACATGCATCTTTGCAAATATGCCACCTGTCATAATGTAATACGTCAAATTGAGGGTAATGGGTTGTGCGTATTGGATATAGATGGCAGGAAATCGGTTTTTTCCAAGCGATCTCTCCCAATTCATATGCTTTTTCTATGGCACATTTCGTAATTCCATTCTCCCAAGTGACGTAGGCACACTCCTTGTTGCCGTCTACGCAGGGAGTTGTTAAATCTCCATCACTGTCGATTACATATTCGCCCTGCTCTTCTACGGCGAGAATACCCTTCTCGGTCATATAGGGTTTAATCTTAGGATAGATTTCTTCTAAAATGGCTTTCTCGGACTCACGAAGCGGCGCTCCTGCATCACCTTCTACACAGCAAATGCCTTTACATTTCGATAGGTTACAAACAAAATCATTACTTATCAAGTCCTCATGGACTAGTACATTATCAACCTCAATCATGATTTTACTTATTTTGAATAACTTGCTTTTTTTCCCAATTCATACTTCAAACCTTCCGCCTTTGTCAGTTCCATAGTGACAGAACCTATCAAAATCTCGACTTGCGCTTTGACCGGTATGCGGTTTCCATCGTTTGTGACCCACAGATATAACCGACTGTCTTTTTTAAAGATACGCCCAGGCTTGATCTCTGGACTTAACTTAATACAGTCTAATGTTCCAAGGCTCGTCTTTATTTGTTCGGTTCCAACATATTCGACTTTTAGTTCCGCAATTTCGTCATTAAGGAAGTAGGTGATCTTAAAAGAATCTCCACTCTTTAAAGAAGAAAGATTTAAATTCCGTGCAAAATAGTAGGCTGATAGTAGATCGAAAATTTGTGATGTCTTCCCTTTGAAAGTACCTTTAGCCCCTTTTACCGTAGAATTCTTATGGTCGAAAGTAGCATATTCTTTTCGCGTGTAGCTGTTCTCGTGTATATCTTCTGTATATAGGTAAGGTTGATAGGTGTTACCATCAATATAGGAATCGTATTTATTCTTAACGGTATAGAATATAGAAAAAGCGGAAGAAGTTTGCCCAAATGCATTTAGGTGGAAAGTGTTCTTATTGCTGAACTGTAGCTGGGACTTATTGACTGATAGTACACCATTGGCTGCAGATATAATTCCGTATCTTAGTTTATAAGAGAGTTTCTCGCCTTCTTTAAAGGTTGGTTCTTTTAAATAGGGAAGAGATTGAGCGAAGCTCCATGTGAAGCTAATAAGCAGAGCAAGTAAGGTACAGTAGGCTTTTTTCATATGGGTATAATCTGTTTTTTATCTGTCATATGGAATACTTTTGGGTGTTTGTGCTTTGCTAAACATGAGTATTTCATATGAATAATTTGTCTTTTAATGACGATATGTAATATCCAAACCATATTTTACACGATGTATTGTAATTGATGTTCATGCTGCTTCGTTGTGCAGCTTACGCTACATGGATATTTCATATAAATTTAACTTGTTCTTAATGTAGATTAACTTGCTCCTCTTGTTTTCAACATACACTTCGATGTCTTACTGTTGGAATAGAGTATCCCCGTTAATTCATATAAGACGATTCTAGATTATCAATGGTTTAGTTTTTTCGCTTGAACACCGGAACGGTGGAACATGGCTCACCATACATGATGCTTTTAGCAACCTCACTGAGCTTATGCGTAAAAGACACAAATGCACTTTCCGGCACGTAAACATCTCCACAGCCTTTTACCACAATACGTTGATCGCTATAAGCCGTGTAATCTATGGCTTGCATAGCTTCAGCGAATAAATTGCGGACCACTTCTTCTTTTGTGCCAAAATGTACACTTTTGGTAAATGGAGTGAGCTTGTTGGCCAAGATCATATAGGCCCAAGTTGGTACTATTGCATCTGTAGAACACGTGATCGCTATATGCTTGCCTTGGTATTGGGACCAGTCGTGTTGTTTTACAAAATCTCTGAAATCTTTTTCCTTAAGTATTAAACCATGAAACAGATTGTCTTTAATGTCATAAACTAGGATATCTTCCTGTATAGGGGCATATTCTGCCAGATCTATGGTGATAAGACCACTTTGTGCAACTTTATTGACTATGTTCTCTTGGATATCCATGTTATAAAAATATAAAAAAAGCTGGACATGTGACCATGCCCAGCTGTAAAATTAATTATAAAATCTTAATAAAATCTAATGCGATTGTCATCTATCTTAGCATTGTCTTGTAATGCTTTAAAGATAGAACCCCAAGAACGTTGTTGCTTAGAAGTCAACATTTGTTTTTGTTGATTTTTACGCTCTGTATCTACCATTTCCTTAGGGTTTACAAAACTATCCACCTGGACTACATATATGCCTTGTGTTCCTTCAATTGCCTTGGAAGGTTTGTTTGGTTGTAATCCAAATACTGTACCAATGACCGTGCTTTCTAAAGACACACCAGGTATTACAGGGTTGGCCAAGACAATGTTTTCGACAGCTATTGCCGCTTTACCCGCTTTTTGTGCAACCTGGTCTATAGATGTAGCTCCGTTAAGCGCATTGTTCATCTTTTCTTTCAACATGCGGGCTTTTACAAGGTTTTTTACACCTAATTCGATATCTCCTTTTATAGCGTTTAACGGTTGTATGCCTTTAGGATTTATACTGGTTACCTTTGCTACAATAAAACTGTTTTCGGTTTCATATATCTTATCAGATACATCGCCATTCTTTGCGTCAAATACCCATCGTATTAACTCTCTTGAAGCTTCAGCACCATTAAGGGAGTTGTCCATAGGTTGAACACGTGTCGCTTTTTGGAGATTTAGATTTTCTTTTTTTGCTGTTTCCGCAAAATTAGCTCCGTTGGCTGCTGTGAAGAATGAATTCGCTTTATTGTAGACGGCATCTGTCGTTTCTTTTCCTGCAGTGATTACTTTGTCTAAAATTGCTGCTTTTACGATCTTAGAGTTTCCGATCTGCTTTTCGATTTTTAGAATGTGGACTCCGAATTGAGATTCAACAACAACAACATCTCCAGTTTTGCCATTGAATGCCGCTTCTTCAAATGGGCCGACCATCTGTCCCCTTGTAAAGGTTCCTAAATCACCGCCATTGGCCTTACTTCCTGGGTCTTGACTGAACTCAACAGCTAAAGAAGAGAAGCTCTCACCTTTTGCTAATAAACCTTTGATAGAATCTGCTTTTGCTTTAGCCTTTGCTACACCACCTTCTGCAGCAGCATTGAGTAATATATGGCTTGCTTTAACAGAATCAGGACTGAATTTAGAGTCAATGATTTTCGCTATTTCATAAGCTCCATTAGCCAAGAACGGACCTACTGTAATTCCTTTAGCAGCATTAAAGATAACTGAATCCAACGCAGGACTCACCTGACCTTTTCTGTAATATGTTACTGGATATTTGTTGTCAGAGCTACTCACCACGAACAATGAATCATTTGTGGAAGCCACTAGCTCTTCTTTTAATGTCTGTATAGCTGCCAATGTAGCAGAAGAGTCTTTTGCTGTTGGACTGGCATCAAATAAGACGTATTCGATGGAGCGTGTCTCTTCTTGGTTTTTGAACGCATTTTTATGCTTGTCGTAATATGCTGCATAATCAGCATCAGTTAATTTGATATCAGCTTCATTGACAGTAGAGTAATCCAATAATACATACTTGAAGTTCGCCAGTTTGTTTTTAGCTGTATACTCGTCTTGTGCTTCTAAAGCCGTAACATATATCGAGTTGCTCAATAGATTGGAGTATTTTTCTGTTAATCTTTGAGTACGGATGTTTTCTAACAACAACTCCCATTGTTGAGCAACTTGTACATTACCTCCTTTAGCTTCATTGATAACCTGCGTGAGGTAATTGCGGTCAAACTGACCTGTCTCCGGATTGGTAAAAGTTTGCATAATCTGAGGGGAAGGATTGGGACCGGTAATAAGATCATTAAATTCTTTTTTACCTACAGACAATCCCAGTTTTTCGATCTCAGCGGCCATTAATTCTTTGGAAATAAATTGATTCCAAACCTGTTGTACGGCAAAGTTTTTTATCTGCGGTGTTTCGGCTCCACCCATTTGCTGCTGATACATTGCCGAGGTTTGCTCTACCTGGGCATTGAAGTCGTGGTAGTCCATGGAGTTGCCATTTACACTACCTATTTCATTTTGTTTTTTAGCCCAGAAAGGCGTTCCGGACTGAATGATGTCCCCTAATAAAAACGCAACAATTGCTAAACCGATTATGAATATTACTAATCCAGCACGGTTACGCAAATTACCCATTAATCCCATATTCTCGTATTGTATTTATGTGTTCTTTAGTTATTTAATTGAGTTTTGTTAAAACAAGGCGCAAGATACAACTTTTATAAAAAAAAAGCGTAAATTTTTATAATGTTAATAAAACTTATTTGAAGTACTATTGTTGTAGCCAAATTAATTGCCAAACGAAGGCAGTTGACTATTACCTGATGATATGTAAAAACCAGTCATGTTTTGGCCGTTTATATTTTTAAATTCTGTATCGGAGGTGAAAGAAGTAGCCTGTAGATTACCTCTAGCATCTTTGAACTCAAAAGAAATAGGTACCTCGTTATAATAGATTTTGTTTTTTTCATCGTAATATAATTCTTCGGTTTTAATGACAGAACCATCGGACATATTTATTACAACATTCTTCTTGAATTCGGTAATTCCGTCCAAAACCCGTTGTTTACCATAGTCGGATCGGATACGTTGGCTTTCTTTTCCTTCGGCATCATAAAATATAATTTGAAGTCCTTTTTGGAATTCATAATTACTGTTCTTATTGCCTGTGGTGTCGTGATATACACGCATTTCGGGGCCCGTTAGTTGCGCCTTTACAATAGCAGAATCACTGACGATGATTTTTACATCTTTTGAGATATCTACTGCCTCTTCCTGTTGAATGTTTTCGATTTTATTTACCTCACGTAGATCATTCTCACAGCTACTAAGCAAGAAAACCCCTATCGCGATAAAAAACAATAGGGGAATGTCGTAAAATATTTTTGTGACGCATGTCATTATGCTAGTCATAACTTCTTCTTCTGAACCAAGTATCGTTTAATGTGAAGCCTAGATTCAAGTTGATATAACGTTCACGTATCAAATTGTTAGACAGGGAACCTCTTTGCCCAAACTCTGCCGAAATATTTATACGGGAAAAGGTAAGACCAAAGTTAGTCTCGGGCAGTGGTAGGCCAAGACCTACGGTAACCGCCATGTCGTCTATATTTTTATTATTATACTGGAGAGGGGTTTGATCATACCGGAAACCTAATCTGTAATCGACAATATTCCAATACTTAACTGACGTTGGGTCTGGTTTTATCTGTCCGCCTACAGCAAAGCCATAGTTTTTTCCGAGTTTGGGTTCGTTTGCACGTGTCTGAAAATTGCTCCAGTCAGCATACTTGACGTCAGCACCGACCATCCAATTATAACCTTTGGAAAGGGTAAAGCCAAGGGTGTGTTTTAAAGGAAGGTTCACTTTGCGCGATAGCCCTGCTACGCTGGAGACAGTATCCAACGGTATATTTTGGTAGTCCGGATCCGATGAAGCTTCTGTTCTTTTAATGGAGGAAGTGGTTTTACTCGTTATCGTGTTATTAAGTGATCCCATGTATCCAACAGTCAGGTTCAATTTTCTGCTTATTGCTTTCGAATATTGTATACCGTAGTCTACCGTCGCTCCTCGAATGAGGCGGGTCTCATTTCTCTGCGCATTTAACATGTAGGGATCCTGAGGGAAACTGACTAGCTTAATATCCGTTAATTCTCCAAACAAGAAACCAACATTGGCTCCTATGCTGATCCCTTTAATCGGGGAGATACCATAACCAAAGAAAGCTTTGTTAACACCTCCTTCACCTTTGGATGAAACATCATAAGTTAGATCACCTTCCTTTTTTCTACTGATCCCATTATATCCTACATCGGAATAAGGCATAAGTCCAAAGGCAAGTCCGCCAAAGCGTTGGGACAATGGAATACCTATCGCTAGGTGTGAGAATGCAAAGTCTGCTGTATTATCTTTCACTCCTGTGCGGCTTAATTCGGTCGCATTGCCATAAAGCCCGGCTTCTAAGATAGTTCTCGAAAAAGCGGAGTAACTTGCTGGGTTCCCCATATTTAAAATAGGAAGACCGGATTGGTAACGTATTGCACTTGATATCCCTCCCATAGCGCGGGTTTGCGGGAGTAGATCCTCTCGCATCTGTCCGAGACCGAATTTGGAATAAGGAGAATGTGAGGTTGTACTCTGGGCATTCGCTTGGTTGTTTACCAGCAAAAGGCCTGTAGCAACTACGAGCTGTAAAGCCTTTTTGGCACTCAAAATATTGAATTTTTTATGCATATATTTTTATAATCTCCGCACTTCGGACGTCTTTTTGTGTTATTTTGATGGGCCAATAACTAACTGGCATGTGTTAAATTAATCATCAAAGTGATATTCTGATGAATTTATTTCGTTACAAAACTATTTAAATTTTGGTGAATCCTTGACCTCATTTTGTTAAAAAAGGTTAAACGATTGTTTTTCAGTTTTTTACATAAACTGAAAGTATATTATAGTGACCATAATAATGACATAAAGACTCTCATAGATCCATTTGTTCTTTGCAAAGGAAAAATAATAAGCCAAATATATGGCCGAAGGTGGGGCGCAAAGAAGGAAGTGATTGATGTTGATTTTTTCATTGAGATAGAAAGATCCCGCAATTAGTAATAGCATATAGAAAAGCAACTGAAAAGATTTTCTTATATGTACGACACTTCTAAAATATTGGTCCCGAAGCACTGCTAAAAACAATAGAAGAGCAATAATGATCGGTATGACTACAAAATAGTCTTGGAAGTCTACATGTATCGTGCGGGGTAGCGGATTGGTAAATGGGGCGAATACAGTCTTAAACTCATCAAATCTATCTAACCAATAGTAGGTTACGCCAAGTAAGAAATAAACAATAGAGAAGCCTAAGATTGGCGTTATCCATTCCCGCCAGATGAAAGGTCTAAATATGATCAGCGCAATCCATAACAATAGAAACATGACAATAAAGGGAAAGTATACCAGACTACCTATAGCGACAATCATCCCCAGGTCAAACATTAGTCCTTTTACATCCGCCTGTTTATAGATTGCAAAAAGCTTGCTCATCATCCAGATAGTGATAAAATTGCATATCAAAGTAGGGGATAAGACCAAGAAAGGCAAGAAGAGACTGACCAAGGTCATAAACAGTAATGCCGTTAAGAAATTAGGTTTACCTAAGAAGTTAAAGTGATTTACTACTTTGTTTAGTAATAAAGCCTGTAGTAGAGTCAATGTCAGTGTGAGCAGGACATTAGCTGCTGGAGTAAGTCCTGCACCGATTTCGATGCCAAATAGATTGTTGGCAGCAGGTTCTAAGAAGACCGGATGTAGATCGTGGGGGAGATGTAGAAATACCCCTAAACACAAAAAAGTACCAATCATCGATACAAATAATATGTTGATCGGTGTGAATTTTCTGTGCTGTTTTATAATCATGATTACAGAGGTTTATGAATTTCTCTTTTCCAATTTAGT
Organism: Sphingobacterium faecale; assembly: GCF_016746095.1. Classification (GTDB taxonomy): domain Bacteria; phylum Bacteroidota; class Bacteroidia; order Sphingobacteriales; family Sphingobacteriaceae; genus Sphingobacterium; species Sphingobacterium faecale. The sequence goes on from NZ_JAERTY010000011.1 coordinate 171,218, forward strand.
AACTTTTCTATCAATAGTGAACAGATAAAAAAATACTCCTATCATTATAGTAAGTAGTACCAGTACGACAACCCATATTTTTCCAGAGCTGCGTAAGCCCTCAGCCATTTCGATATCGGTTGATTGTGCATAAGAAGCTAACGTCGTTAATACTGTTAGGAACGTTAATAAACTGATTTTTTTCATAATGTATACAATTATTTCATGATCCGCCAGCTGGTGGATCGGTTTGTTTTTTATTTGATCATATAGAAAATACTTATAGCTTTTGTACTTCGCTAAACAGGGGTACTTCTTATGTAAATAGTTATTTTACGATACACCCGTTAGCGCAACTAGGTGTCTGTTTGTTGTTCAGGAACTTAAATGCTGTAAAAGTATGTTATATCGAAACGTATTCATGATCAGGCATAAACTAATCAATCTGGTTTGCTTTGCTTTCCAATAATCTGACTCTGTAACGTAAAGTGCAGATCCATATGCCTGTTAGTATCCAGCCTACAACTGCCGAGTAAAAGATGGGGCGCATATTATGGTCCATATCTAAATCTCCAAAAGTAGAATTTCCACCGCTGCCAGGATGCAGAGAGTCCGTCATTTTGGGAAGGATGTACATGAGTACGATCATGATCGGAAAAGCAAATATATTGTATACAGCTGATATTTTTGCGCGTTTTTGCTCTTCCTCTAAGGTGTTGCGTAGTACAAGGTAGGCTAGGTACATCAGTGTTGCTATCGCCGATCCATTTGTTTTCGAATCACTAGGCCATGCTTCACCCCAAGTGATATTGGCCCACTGCATACCGGTCAATAGTCCCAAGAAACAAAAAATTACCCCTGTGTTTACTGCTTCTACTGCTATGATATCATGTTTAGGGTTGCCGTTGTTAAGGTACTTGACGCTATATACAACGGAGATTGTGTATAGTGTAAACATGGCAAACCACATCGGGACATGAAAATAAACATTTCTTATCGTTTCGTGGAGAAGAAATAATTTAGGCACAGGTCCCATAAACCCAGCGACAACAGAAGCACAAACTAAACATGCTGCTAATATTTTCCACCAGTTTTTTCTCATTTTCTATGTGTTATCTTAATCCCTCCAAAGGTACGGAAATAACAATAAAGAAATAGTAACAGTTATGACATTAATTGCCACAAGGACTCCGATTTCATTATAGCTTTCGACTCTATCAAGTCCCTGTAGCGCATTTTGTGAAAGTGTTATTAAGACGATCAATAAAGGGATGATAATGGGAAATGCTAAAACAGCCATCATTGTGCTGTTATTGCCTGTTTTAGCACTGATTCCGGATACCATTGTAAATACAGTAGCAAAGCTTACTGCGCCGAGGAATACCGCGATGAAGTAGAACAAGGGGTCTCCAACAGGGTTCTGAAATACTAGTGAGTAAACTATATATGCGATGGCAGATAGCACTGTCATCAGTATTATATTATAAATTATTTTAGAGAGTATTATCGACCTGGGGTTAGCAATAGCGTAATAATAGAGCTGTCTGTATTGGCTTTCCTGAACGAAAGATCGGCTTATTGCATTTATAGATGCGAAGAGAAGTATTATCCAGAACAAAGCGTTCCAGATTAAGGTATCTACCGATTTAAATGCTTGATAGCAAACAAAAACAGTAGATACCACATATAGAAGAATACCGTTTACGGCATGTTTAGAACGCCACTCTAAAGTAAGATCTTTATTGACTAAAGTTGTTATCTGCTGCAAAAGACTCATGTACCACAAAGATACACAATTTGGAGTCTTCAGTATTTACTTTTGAAAATTAAGCCTTTGATATTTCAGATTTTGCTTTTTCAGCGAGTTCTTCAGTTTTATGGGCTATTTTGTCTGTCGCGTCTGACGCTTTTCCGGCCCAGTCCGATGTTTTTTCGGATACTTTGTTTAACACATCCCTTCCTGCATCTTTTGCTTTTGACTTCCACTCACGTAGGTCTTCTTTCGCTTCTTTTGCAAGGCGGGAAGCTCTCTTAGCCTCTCTCTTTGAAAGATCTTTAAGTGATTTTGTTAAATCTTTAATACCGTCATTGGCTTTGTCTAATGTTTTCTTTCCGTCCTCTGTACCCAATAAGTAATAAGCAGCAGTTCCGACTGCCAATCCTAACAATGCAAATGCAACTAGTCCATTCCTATTTTTCATCTTTATAAAATTATGTGTGATTATTTGATTTCAACCGTTTGAATGAGCTCATTTCAACAGGTGTGTTTTCTCGTTCATTTTATAATCAATAAACAACCATCGTTCCAAAAAGTTTTCTGGGTAAATGGATTAACAAATTTTAACCCCAAACAATGCGAAGCCCTTAACGTTAAGTGATCTGTTTTTGGGTAGACTGTAGAGTGAACAGATGATGGTATAGTCCAGAACCTTTTGAAAGAAGTTCATCATGGTTGCCAAAATCTGCAACACGGCCTTCGTCAATCACAAGGATATTGTCTGCATTTTTTATAGTTGAGAGGCGGTGAGCGATAATGATGGACGTCCGGTTTTTCATGAGTTCTTCCAATGCCTCTTGTACTAACCTTTCTGATTCAGAGTCCAATGAGGAGGTCGCCTCGTCCAATATTAAAATAGAAGGATCTTTAAGTAGAGCTCTGGCTATAGCAATGCGTTGGCGTTGTCCTCCAGATAGTTTAACTCCTCTTTCGCCGACCATAGTGTCGTATCCGTCTGGAAAACCCATGATAAACTCGTGTGCATTCGCACGCTTTGCAGCTTCAATGATGCTTTCTGCATTGGCTTCTAATCGCCCATAATTGATATTCTCACGTATTGTACCTCCAAATAACAATACATCTTGTGGTACTATAGCAACTTGATTTCGTAGATCGGTTATGGCAAAACTAGAGGCTGGCATTTCATCGTAACGGATTTCGCCTGCGGAAGGTTGATAGAACTGTAGGATCAAAGATGCGATAGTCGATTTTCCAGCTCCGCTAGGACCTACTATTGCTATTTTTTGTCCGGCATCCGCTGTGAAGCATATGCTATTTAAGATATTGCATTCGGGGCGTGAAGGGTAGGAGAAGCTAACATTATCGAATGTTAGTTTGCCCATGATATGTCTTTTGATGTTTTTATCTTCTTCTGATACCTGAATATCTTCCGTTTTTTCGTTAAGAATCTCGATGACACGATCGCTGGCTCCCAATGCTCTTTGTAAACCTGCATATAATTCAGGGAAACTTCCCATAGAGCCCGCTACAAATGCCGAATATAAGAGATAAGTAGTCAGGTCGCCGACGGAGATCTCTCCGACTGACACCAGCGATGCCCCATACCAGATTACGGCAATGATAGCGCCAAATATACAGAAGATAATAAAGGAGGCAAACATGCCGCGGAAAGTCGCTCCCTTTATGGCAAGACTAACTGCTTTATCTAGTTTTTTGCTATATCGTTGCGCTTCATAGTATTCATTGACAAATGCTTTTACATTGGATATACCTAGCAACGTTTCCTGCACGATACTGTTGGAATCTGCAAGTTGGTCTTGGGTTTTCCTAGAAAGATTGCGTATGAATCGGCCAAAGAAAATAGCGGCAACAACAAGAACAGGGAGGATGCATAGATTCATCAATGCCAATTTAGGCGACACGAAGATTAATAAAAGCACACCTATAACCAAGCTTATGCTTTGACGGATGATTTCTGCCAGTGTGGTAGTTAATGTATCCTGAATCTGAGATAAGTCGGCAGAGAGTCTACTGTTTAATTCTCCAACCCTGCGGTTGGCAAAAAAATCAATAGGAAGTGTAATTAGTTTTAAATAGGAATCTCTGCGGATGCTGGCCAATGCTTTTTCGGCAATCTCTACAAAGAGACGGATGCGAAAAAAAGACATAATCGACTGAAAAAACAAAATAAACAAAGACAGTCCTCCGATATACAATACACTAGGCTCTAGCCAAGTATACTGCTGTATCCCTTGAGCGGCGTCAATCATCGCGCCTAACAGTGCGGGGAAAGTCAACATAGTTAAGCTGGATAGGATGAGGAAAATCATTCCTATGACGAACTTACCCTTGTAAGGCTTCAAATAAGACAAAATCTGTGCTGCCTTTTTTAGTAGTTCTTTGTTTAATTTGGGCTTAGGTAAATCATCGGAATGTGAGTCGCCACTGTTCAGTCTTGGTCTAGCCATTATTTTATAATCTTAAAGCTTTTTTGTTCCAACGGACAAATGTAATGATATAAAGTAGTCGCCTTATCAAACTTTCGTCAAATTTTGTGGTCTACGACGTTTGTATAATAAAAATAAAATAATATTCAGAATAATAATTACAGATATGATATAGTAATATTTATTGTCTTGATGCTTTTCTTCTCCTAGTATTTGAATAGTATTCTTCAGATGTTCGTTTTCAGCCTGTAGTTTGGATATGGTCTTCATGTATGCGGTTATCTGTTGGTCATATTCCTTGGCCAAGGATTCGAAGCGATCTGCTTCACTGTCTTTTATATTCAGTAATTTGCGTGTCTCGAGAAAGATAGCGTTGTCGTTGATTACTACAGATTTCAAGATGTCAATCGATTTTTGCATGTCACCTTTAGTCTTGAATAGTCCAAAAATACCCGTTTTCTGTTCGAGTGAGTTTGTATAATCACCAAATTTCTTACTGCGTTGGTCTAATAATGTATTGACGCGTTGACGTTGGGTTTCAAAAGAGAGGGAGTCTTGATTCTGCTGAGCGACAGTTGCTATAGGTAGCCAGCTACACAGCGATATGTAGATAAACCATGGGTGTTTCTTTATCATGTGTTTTACTTATTAGTCCAAAAACTCTACCATTATGGTCTCGTCGGGATATAGACCCAATAAATTGCTGGCATGTCCTTTATTGATTGCTATCTCTAGATAGTCAGAAATTCCAAACAGGCATAACTTTTCGCCTTCAGACACTTCGTTGTAGTGCCAGCTCATCTTGTTTATAGTTTCGTTACGTTTAAAATGAAGAATGAAGTTACGCCCTTTTTGAACCTGGTTGAACAGATCCTTGCTAATGTTAGAAATGACGTTGCCAAAAGAATCTATATAAGACACATGTCCTTTAATGAAGCTGTTCTCTATTATAGGTAGTAGTGTTACTTTTTGTAACGGGGTGTCGATAGCCGAACCAAGATCTTCAATCGGATTTCCTTCCGCGATATGGCAGGTGGCTTTCACCAAGATATCCGCTAATGGGAAGTGTAAAAATCGAAGGTCTTGCATCATCTCGATCTCAAAAAGCTGTTCGGCGTGTTTTTCACCGAGAATAATGCTAAATATGCCATTGTCGGCCCCGACAAAATAATGTCCATCAAACTTCATCGCTATGTAGCGACAACCTTCTTGAAACACAGTGTCAATACCAATGAGGTGTACCGTCCCTTTTGGAAAGTAATGGTATGCATTCTGAAGGATAAATGCGGCGTGCTGTATGTTGAAAGAGGGAATCTCATGTGTGATATCTATTAAACGCACATTGGGCAACAGTGATACAATGCTCCCTTTTAATGCCGCCTGATAAAAATCGCGGTAACCTAAATCCGTTGTTAAAGTTATTACTCCCATATTCACAGCCCGTTGTCCTAAAAACGCGGCCTAAAACTAATGTTTTTTAAAAAAAAGTAAAGACAAAGTTAGTAAAACTAGTGCTCATAAAGGCCTTTCGCATTTAAAATAATGAATATTTTTCACAATCGATAGATGTAAAAATATTAGTTTGTATTTTTGATTATAATTTGCTTAGATAAGAATGTTTTTACATTATACAAATTGAAAATCTTATCTATATTTATCTGCTGAAATGTCCATGTCGGATGAATTACACCCCCTTTGGCTGAGATGAGGGGGGATGCTATTGAGAATAAAAGAGACACGAATGAAACTCAATGTGATAAATTTTAAAAGCAAGTCATAGTACACGTGACATTTTAAACTAAAAACCATAATAATTTGAGCGAATTAATCATCAATCTGGAGAATGTTAATCTGGTCTCTCTGTGGGGAGCTCAAAATGAAAATTTTGAATCTATTAAAAATAGATTTCCGAAGCTACGTTTGGTTGCGAGGGGAACCGAACTGAAAGTACTAGGGGAAGAAACAGAACAACGTTCGTTTGAGTCTGTATTTTCAGCGATTATGGAACATGTAATCAAGTATAATGCGTTGGGAGCGTTGGAACTGGAAGAGTTGTTGGGTATTCCTCCGAATGAAAAAAGTTTGATTGATAAGGAAAAACAAGGGGAAGGACAACAGGCTGCGCTGAAGGGGGAGCCCATTGTATATGGGCCCAATGGGTTGATTGTTCGTGCCCGTACACCCAATCAGCGCAAGATGGTAGACAGTATCAATAGGAATGACATTCTATTTGCGGTAGGGCCGGCCGGTACCGGAAAAACTTACACTGCCGTCGCGCTGGCGGTTAGAGCATTGCGTAATAAGGAGATTAAGCGTATCATTCTAACCAGACCTGCAGTAGAAGCAGGAGAGAATCTAGGGTTTTTACCTGGAGACTTAAAAGAAAAAGTAGATCCTTACTTAAGGCCTCTGTATGATGCATTGGACGATATGATTCCTGCCGAAAAATTAAAAGGTTATTTAGAGAACCGTACTATTGAGGTTGCGCCTTTAGCTTTTATGCGGGGTCGTACGTTGGACAATTGTTTCGTGATTTTGGATGAAGCACAAAATGCAACAGACATGCAGCTTAAGATGTTTTTAACCCGCATGGGGCCAACGGCTAAATTTATTGTAACAGGAGACTTGACTCAGATTGACCTTCCTAAAAAGTCACAGTCCGGGCTAGCGACAGCTGTTAAAATACTAGACAATATCAGCGGGATTGATATCGTATACCTTACTGGAAGCGATGTGGTCAGACACAAACTAGTGAGACGTATATTGGAAGCTTATGGAGACTTGAATACTAATAATAATTAACACAAAATATATACCAGGGCGATTACTACGATGAGTGCAATAAACGAAACCCATTTTAATTTTAATAAACAGACAGCTTTTTACAGGGGTAAAGTGCGGGATGTATATACCATTGATAATAAATATTTAGTAATGGTAGCGTCTGATCGTATTTCTGCATTTGATGTAGTGCTTCCTCGAGCTATTCCTTTTAAAGGGCAGGTTTTGAATCAAATTGCTGCCAAATTTTTGAAGGCAACGGCTGATATCGTGCCCAATTGGGTAATTGCAGTTCCAGATCCGTCGGTGACGATTGGGTATGCCTGCGAACCTTTTAAAGTAGAGATGGTCGTACGTGGTTATCTTTCTGGACATGCTTGGCGGACTTATCGTGATGGTGGGCGGGAACTCTGCGGAGTGACGCTACCTGAAGGATTAAAGGAAAATGATAAATTGCCTAAGCCTATCATTACGCCGACTACAAAGGCTGCCGTGGGACATGATATGGATATTTCTAAAGTGGAAATCTTGAAGCAGGGGATCGTAAGTACGGAAGACTATGAACAGTTGGAAAAATATGCACATAAGTTATATCAAAGAGGTGTAGATATTGCGCTTGAAAGAGGACTTATATTAGCAGATACAAAGTATGAGTTCGGAAAGAAAGACGGGAAGATCTATCTCATAGACGAGATTCACACACCCGATTCTTCCCGTTATTTTTATGCAGAGGGGTATGAAGCGCGGCAGACTGCTGCTGAGCCACAAAAGCAACTTTCCAAAGAGTTTGTGCGGCAATGGTTGATAGAAAACGGATTCCAGGGTAGAGAAGGTCAGCAGGTACCCACAATGACTGATGAGATTGTGGCTGCAATATCTGCACGATATATCGAACTTTATGAGTATATTACCGGACAACGCTTTGAAGAGGCCGCTGAAGAAAATGTTTTGACACGTGTTGAGCGCAACGTTGGCGCTGCGTTGGAAAAGTTATAAAGAGAATAAAATATGCGTTACACTATTGATAAGCACGAGCGATACGTTGTTATCGAGCCACTTATTTCTAATTTAGATGCTGCTGCGGCAGCATTTCTGAAGGGCGAATTTATGCTTCGTAATACATCTGGACAACGTAATATTGTACTGGATTTGTCGCAGGTTCAGGATATCTGCGAAGAAGGCGTGCGTATGGGGTTGTTGGCCGATAGATTGTGCCAAGGAGCAGAAGGATTGTTTATTATCACTGGGTTGACGCCTTCTGTAAAACATATATTGAAAGTCGCCCACCTGGATGGATTTTTTACGATTGTTAAAAACCTTACTGAAGCGGAGGATCTTATATTTGGTAATGAGATTCAGCGCGATTTAATAGGGGGTAAATAGCAAATGCGGTTTGAAATCCTGGTTCTAGGAAATAGCTCTGCTACTCCCATCTACGAACGCCATCCTACAGCACAGGTTCTGAATTTTAATGAGCAGTTATTTCTTATTGATTGTGGAGAGGGGACGCAGATGCAACTGCATCGCTATGGTATTAAGAGCAATAAAATATCCCGTATATTTATTAGCCATCTCCATGGCGATCATTATTTAGGGCTAGTAGGGCTATTGTCTTCCATGAATCTCAACGGACGTAAGTCCGAATTGCATTTGCACGGACCTGCGCCGCTTATAGATATCCTAAACTTACAATTCAGACATTCTGATACTACTTTGCGCTACAATTTACATTTTCATCCAACGAATCCGGATAGTGCTGAGATAATTATGAAGTCACAGATGTTGACGGTACGGTCGTTTCCATTGTTACATCGCGTGCCTACTACCGGTTTTCGATTTGATGAAGGAGCTCGGGCAGCGTCTTTAATCTCAGAAAAGATAGAAGGAATGAATATTCCGACTGTTTTCTTTCAACAGTTAAAAAAAGGTATAGACTGTACCGATTCAGATGGTACTGTATATCGGGCGACAGAGTTGACCAAGCCTGCGCCACCGTCTCGAAGCTATGCTTATTGTTCGGATACACGTGCTTTTGCGGGCTATATGGATGCTATACATGAAGTAGATCTTTTGTATCATGAAACCACTTTTGAGCATAGCCTTTTAGACAGAGCAGTGGAGACCCTTCATAGTACCTGCTTGGAGGCTGCTCAGGTCGCTGTACAAGCAAGAGTAAAGCAGCTCCTAATGGGGCATTATTCAGCCCGTTATAAAGATTTGACCCCTCTTTTGGAAGAGGCAAAAGCCGTATTTGATGAAAGTGTCCTTTCTTTTGAGGGTAATTGGTATAAAGTTTAGTGATTCTCTAAATTTTTAACCATCTTTACACCTCAATTTTAATGGACAAAAAATATGTCTTTCAACTTAGATAACCTACTAAGGGACAATATCAAAAAACTAGTCCCTTATTCCTCTGCAAGAGATGAATTTAAAGGAGAAGCATCTGTATTACTAGATGCTAATGAAAATGCTTTTGGTTCACCATTGGATCATCATTACAACCGTTATCCAGATCCTTTGCAGCATCAAGTGAAAGAAAAGCTGGCTAAAATTAAAGGTGTGCCAGCAGACCATATTTTTTTAGGCAACGGAAGTGACGAAGCGATCGATATCTTATACAGGGCTTTTTGTAAGCCTGGCGTTGACAATGTGATTTTAGTACCTCCTACTTATGGTATGTATGAAGTGTCTGCCAATATCAATGATATACAGATACGTAAAGTCAATCTTACTGCCGATTACCAATTGGATTTGGACGGTATTGCTGAGGCATTGGATATGCATACCAAGATGATCTTTATCTGTTCGCCCAATAATCCGACCGGTAACAGCATAAACCGCAAAGATATCGAGACGATTCTGACACATTTCAAAGGATTAGTTGTTATTGATGAGGCTTATATCAATTTCTCGAAGCAGCGCTCCTTTACGCAGGAATTGACTGAGTATCCCAATTTGGTTATTCTTCAAACGCTATCCAAAGCGTGGGGCCTAGCGGCGTTGCGTTTAGGAATGGCCTTTGCTAACAAAGCGATTATTCAGGTATTCAATAAGATAAAACCTCCTTATAACATTAATCAAGCGACTCAAGATTTGGTGTTGAAAGCGCTAGAGAATGTGGATATAGTAAATAGTTGGATTCAACAGACTGTTGCAGAAAGGGAGCTGTTGATAGAAGAGCTTTCCGCTATAAAGCAGATTGCTCATATTACCCCATCCGACGCCAATTTTATCCTGACTAAATTAGAAGAACCACGAGAATTGTATAATTTCCTAGTCAATCAGGGAATCATCGTACGGGATCGCTCCAAGGTGGAATTATGTGAGGGCTGTCTACGTATTACCGTAGGTACTACCGAAGATAATAGAAAATTGATCGAGGCCATTAAACAATTTTACAGCTAAATTAATTATGAGAGATAATATAAAGAGAGTTTTGTTTATTGATAGGGATGGAACACTTATTCTTGAACCCGAAGATGAACAGATTGATTCCTTTGCAAAGTTGAAATTTTATCCGGGCGCTTTGCAATATCTTCCACGTATTGCTCAGGAATTGGATTTTGAGCTGATCTTAGTATCCAATCAAGATGGTCTAGGTACCGTTTCGCATCCCGAAGAGAATTTTTGGCCGGTACATAATTTTGTTGTGGATACTTTTAGGACCGAAGGTGTCATTTTTGCAAAAGAACATATCGATAAAACTTTCCCTCATGAAAATGCGCCAACCCGTAAGCCAGGTGTAGGTATGCTATCTGAATATTTTGACGAAGCGAAGTATAACCTTGCTGAATCTTTCGTCATCGGTGATCGCGTCAACGATGTAAGGCTGGCTCAGAATCTAGGGGCGAAAGCGATTTGGTTACGTAATAACGATGAACTAGGTAAAGCCGAGCAGGTTGAAATAGCAAATGATTGTATAGCGCTGGAAACTTCGGACTGGAAAGCTGTATATGAGTTTTTGAAGCTGAGCACTCGGATCGGGGAGCATCACAGAAAGACGAATGAAACCGATATTTATATCAAAGTCAATCTGGATGGTTCAGGAAAAGCCGATATCGATACGGGGTTACCATTTTTCGATCATATGCTGGATCAGATTGCAAGACATGGTGCTATTGATCTGACAGTACACGCTAAGGGAGATCTGCATATTGACGAGCATCATACGATCGAAGATACTGGTATAGCATTGGGTGAGGTGTTTTTGAAAGTTCTAGGGGATAAACGTGGTATTGAACGCTATGCGTATACGTTACCTATGGACGATTGCTTGGCACAGGTGGCTCTGGATTTTGGTGGCCGCAACTGGATTGTATGGGATGCCGAGTTTAAAAGAGAGAAAATCGGAGATATGCCTACAGAAATGTTCTTTCATTTCTTCAAATCATTTTCGGATGCTGCCAAAGCTAACTTAAATATCAAGGCAGAAGGCGATAATGAACATCATAAAATAGAAGCTATTTTTAAAGCCTTTGCGAAGGCTATTAAAAAGGCTGTACGCAGGGATGCAGAAAACATGCAGTTGCCAAGCACAAAAGGGGTCTTATAGTGATGAGAATTGAGTAATCGATAAAAATGATAGGTATAGTTAACTACGGTGCAGGTAATATTTTTTCACTGACTGCAGCATTGGATCGGATCCACGTTGAATACGGTATGATTAATAGTAAAGAAGACTTTGATCAGTATGATCGTATCATAATTCCTGGAGTAGGCCATGCTGGAACAGCTATGCGAAAGCTCGAAGAGACAGGGCTAGTGGATACGATTCTATCCTTACATAAACCTGTACTAGGGATCTGTGTGGGCATGCAGTTGCTAACTTCCCATTCTGAAGAAGGAGATGCCACGCTTCTTTCGGTTTTTCCATTGAAAACTTTAAACTTTAAAAACCACATATTGCTTAAGACACCACATATGGGTTGGAATAATGTAAAGGCAGAGGCCAATTGTCCATTGTTTACCAGCATCCCCGAGAATAGTTACTTTTATTTTGTGCATTCTTTCTTTATTGAACATAGTCCGATATTTACCGGTGCCACCTGCGACTATGGTATTGTATATGCAGCAGCTATTCAAAAAGATAACTTTTATGGGGTGCAATTTCATCCAGAAAAGTCCGGCGAGTATGGCGAACAGTTATTAAAGAATTTTTCTAAAATATAAATAAAAATTAAAGACTATTTTTGTAACTCAAGGCCTAACATAAGGTAAGGGGGAGGATAGGCTTTTAAACATTAAACTTTTTAATTTTTACTTTACTATGTATATCATTCCAGCGATTGATGTTTTAGACAAGAAGGTAGTGCGATTGAGAGAAGGCTCTTATGAAGATGTCACCACCTATGATATTTCATTAGAAGATCAGATCAAAAAATACCATGCCAATGGTACTGAAATGGTACATATCATTGATCTCAACGGCGCTAAGGGAGATTTCTCTAATCAAGAGTATCTTTTTGATATTGTCCGCCGTACGGATATGAAGGTACAGTATGGGGGAGGGGTGCGTAGCATTGAAAAGGTAAAAGAACTTATTGATGCAGGGGTGTTCCGTGTTATTGTAGGTACACAAGCCATCACCAATCCTTCTTTTCTCGAAGAGCTGAGCAAACTGAATGAAGGTCGTGTGAAATATGCCAACCGTATTGTTATCGCTATTGATGTCTTGGATGAGGTAATCAAATATTCCGGCTGGTTGGAAAGTTCTCCGATCAAACTTATCGAATATATCGATAAATGTCTTGCCTTAGGATTCTTCCGTTTCCTGTGTACAGATATATCGAAAGATGGCAAGATGGGTGGAGCAGGTATCGAGCTGTATAAAAAGCTCTTGACGCATTCTCCGATTATAAAACTGATCGGTTCAGGAGGAATATCTTCGATGAAAGATCTAGAGAATCTCAATGAGTTGGGAGGCTTGGAATCCTGTGTAGTGGGTAAAGCCATCTATGAAAATAAAATCTCTATCGAGGAAATCAAGGATTGGAATCTAAAAACGTTAATTAAGTTCTAGTTATGCTTGCTAAGCGTATCATACCTTGCTTGGATGTCAAGGACGGTCGGACGGTTAAAGGGGTGAACTTTGTCGATCTTCGTGATGCCGGTGATCCGGTAGAACTTGCATGGCAATATTCGCAGCAGGGAGCTGATGAACTCGTCTTTTTAGATATCACTGCTACCCACGAAGGACGTAAAACGACAATTGATCTTGTTAAGTCGGTCGCCAGACAGGTAAATATTCCGTTTACAATCGGTGGAGGTATCAACGAATTAAGAGATGCAGAGATACTGCTAAACAGTGGAGCAGACAAGATCTCTATCAATTCTGCTGCGGTTAGAAACAGGCAGTTGATCGATGATCTCGCAAAAACCTTTGGTTCTCAGTTTGTCGTTGTCGCAGTAGATACGCGATTGGTCGATGGAAGCAATTACGTACACCTACGCGGGGGCCGGGAGAAGACCGATATACATACAGAAGAGTGGATTAAAGAGGCAGAAAGCAGAGGTGCTGGAGAGATATTACTTACTTCAATGGATCACGATGGTACGAAAAATGGCTTTGACAATCTGTTTTTGCAACGGATCAACCAATTGATACATATTCCATTGATTGCCTCGGGAGGAGCTGGGAATGAACAACATTTTGTCGATGTATTCCAACAGGCCAATGTGGATGCCGCATTAGCTGCATCCGTATTTCATTATGGGGAAATATTAATCCCTGAATTAAAAAGCAAACTACGAGCTGAAGGCATAGCAGTACGGTAATAAGACAAATAGGCAAATTTGTGGATTCGCATATCTGCAAATACGCAAAGAATAAAAATACTAAGGCAATGATAGATTTTGAAAAGGGAGATGGACTTGTTCCTGTAATTATTCAAGATGTCCAAACATTAGAGGTACTTATGTTGGGTTATATGAATGAAGAAGCCTGGGAAAAAACACAAAAGGACAAAAAAGTTACCTTTTATTCGAGGTCGAAAAATAGGCTTTGGACCAAAGGCGAGGAAAGCGGCAATTTTCTATGGGTGAAGAGCTTTCACGTTGATTGTGATCAGGATACTATTCTTATAAAAGCTCTGCCTGCAGGCCCCACTTGTCATACAGGGAATAGAAGCTGTTTTGCTACTGGGTACGGCAATAATTTTATCACGGAGTTGGAACGTATTATAGCACAACGCTATGAGTTTCCTTCAGAAGAGTCTTACGTAAATCATTTAAGAAATAAAGGATTAAATAAGATCGCCCAGAAGGTAGGCGAGGAGGCTGTAGAGACAGTAATCGCTGCCTTAGCACAGACGGACAAAGAGTTCGTGGACGAGACTTCCGATTTGATTTTCCATTTGCTTGTTTTAATCCGTGAAAAAGGTTTCTCCCTCGAAACGATAGCGAAAAATTTAGAAGAACGGCATAAATAGAGCCGCTGCTTCTGTGGCTTTTTTGAAGTGCCTCTAGTCAGTTAACCCATTGACTAGAGGTTTTTTATTTTATCAAAATTCCACTTATTAGCCACTTTTGATCCTTCTTTTGAGCTGTCCGTTGAATAGACTGCGTCAGTTGATCCATCTCCTACATCTCTTGATCAAAAGATTGCTGCAGTTGATCCATAGTCTGTGTTGCTCGATGCATAGACTGGCCCAGTTGATCCTCCGCTACATTACTTGATCGATAGTTTGCTTCACTTGATTGATCGTTTAGACTACTCGATGTATGTACTGGCCCAGTTGATCCATCTCCCACACCACTTGATCGATAGATTGCTTCAGTTGATCTATAGTCGGTGCTGCTCGATGTTTAGACTAGCCCAGTTGATCCATCGCCTACACTACTTGATCGATAGATTGCTTCAGTTGATTGATCATTTGTGCTGCTCGATATATGGACTGGCCAGTTGCCCCATCTCCTACACCAATTGATTGATAGATTGCTCCAGTTGATCTATCATCTGTGCTATTCGATGTATCGTATGCGTCACTTGATGTATCGTTTGCCTCAGTTGATTGAACGGAAGCTCCACAAGATGTATCGGCTGGAACCAAAATAGCCATAACACTAAGGTACCAGCCTGCTAAGTGTGTAAGTTGGTTGTCCAGATTTGTCTGCCGGAATATTAGTACAATTTTGGGTAGCAAAAAGGATAGTCTATGCCTGTTTTAGGCTCTATAGCAAGGATAGTTTTGCCTACCCTCCGTGTCATTTTGCTGTTTTTTAATGTACCTGTAGATTGTCCTCTAAGTGATTTGTTTAAGTATTTGTTTTGTAGATGTTTATTTGTTTGGTGTCCACTTGCCTTATACCTGTTTTTCTCTTTTTTTGTCCTCTATTTTGAGATGTTGTACCCTTACCTGTCTACTTATATAGACTTTGAACCTGCCTTTTTATTACAAACTTCGCACCGTAAATCAGACCCGAATATTGCTTCAAAATGAAGATGTGATTTACAAGCCAAATGAGAATTTAACTAAGAAATAAACAAGCGAGGCGGAGCCTAGATGCTCTACTTCAATTGCCAAACAAATTGGATGCTAGATTGGCATCGCTAAAATATGAAAGTTATGAAAACTAAAATTAAAAAACTGGATTGGAGAACCAAAACAATTCTAACGTGCGTATTTCTTTTTCTTACTAATGTGGTGCAGGGACAAACTATAAATTCAATCGAAGAAGTACGGTCTACGTCAAAATCTTTTGATCAACTGCTTTTCAACAATACTACAATTTATTTCTTAAGTGGCGAGAGAGAACAGAAAAAAGGGGAGGATGCTATAGCAGTCATAGATTTGGATTTAAAGCATGCAGTACCTCCTACAGTTCTGAAAGAAGCTATTGGTACATGGAATTTTGAAAAGACAAAACTCGTTGTAATTAGAAATGTAAGTCAAGCAAATCTATTAACCGTAAAAGAGAACCTGTTGGATAAGCTACCAAGCTTAGAATATGTTTATCTGATTTTGGGTATAGGTGATTTAGGTAGTTGGTTAACTGAGGTTAAAGGATTACCCGATAATCCTTGGCACTATGTCTACACAAGACAAGTTGACTCAGAATAAGTTGATCACGGATAAATGAAATGTGATATGAAAAATCCAAATCAAATGTGGAGAAATATAGTCTCGAATTTTAGACTAACAGTAGTTTTTATTATTATGGTATTAGTGTCGGGAAATGTAGTGGCACAGATACATAAGCCCTTTGCTCCAAGGGCTCCTTTAACAGCTCCAGAAAAGAAGTTTTATAATGTAAAGGGTGATTTTACGATGTTGGGCAACACGAATTTGACGTTAGAAACCTATTCTAATACGACTGATAATGGTAATAGTTGGATGAAATTTGTGGACATTGATAATGACGCAAGTACCACTAATTCATCCTCAGCAAATTTAGAGTATGGCAACGGAATTAGCCTTCCTTGTACTAAAATTGTGTGGGCTGGTTTGTATTGGACTGGAAGAGCGGGACCTAGTGAGGAGAATTTTGAAGTGCAAATTGGTAATAAGATCTTAGATAAAAGGAAAGTTAGATTAAAAGTGCCAGGTAGTTCAGCATATGTTTCTATACAGGCGCTGAGTGGCGATATTTTTTATTCAACTAGTAATGACGCTCGGTATAGGCAAATGTATGCTGGGTTTGCCGATATCACTCAATATGTGAAAGATTTGCCAAATGCTGGAGTGGGTACTTACGTGGTTGCCGATATAGCAACAAAAGCAGGGTTATCAGATGGAACGGGTAACTTTGGCGGATGGGGAATGGTTGTTATATATGAGAACCCTAACATGGCTTGGCGAGATATTACTGTTTTTGACGGGTATGCGCATGTCTCGGGTCCTGCAAACGGAACTCACAAGTTGGAAATAGATGGTTTTAGAGCAACACAATCTGGTGATGTAAAAGTAAAACTCGGAATTATGGCCGGAGAAGGCGACGTGGATAATACGGGTGATTATTTCGGTATTAAACTTAGAAATGCAACAGGTAATCTTAATACCAATAGCCATTGGGAGGAACTACTAAATGGGGGAGTATCTCCTTCTAAAAGTAATTTTTTCAACTCGTCAATATATACAGGAGGAAATACTCGATCTCCAAATTATCGGAATAATACTGGGATTGATATTGGGTTTGTTAATATTGACAATACGAATAATAAGTTTATAGATAATAATGATACAAAAACAGCATTTAGGTATCGAAGTAATGGGGACACCTATGCTATTTTCAATATGGTGTTTGCTGTTGATGCATATGTCCCAGAAGTTGAGCCCAATACTACGTTGACTCATATAGGTGGTCAAGCAATTACTGATCAACATGCCCCTGCTTTAGAAGCAGTACCAGATGACATTCTTACTTATAAAATTGAAATTAGAAATACTGGGAATGAGGCTATCCAAAATGCTATAGTGAATATTCCGATGCCTTACACGGCTTCGTATGTTTCAAGTTCTGAAGTTCATCATGCGACGGTTACCCCTGTTTCGGCTCCAAGTTTTAATTCACAAACTGGTATAGTCACTTGGAATTTAGGGAATTTGCCTAAACCCGCAAATGCTAATACAGTACTTGCTACTTTGACTTTACGAATAAAGGTAACCGCAGATTGTTATCTATTAAGTAATACTGGATGTCCAGCTTTCGTTATTTTGGATGGAAATGTTTCTGGAAAAGGAAGTATAACTGGAACTTCTTTGGGAGATGCAGGAGATTTTATTTTTGGTTATCAAACTAATACGTTTTGTAACAATTTACCAATAGGTAGTCCTGTACAACTTAAAATTAATCCGACCAGTGCAAATTGCGAAGGAAATGAGTATGGGAATAAAGAAATTCTTTTTTGTGAGAATGAAATTGAAAATAATAGTATCCCTGTATCAAAAATAAGAAATCAATTCCCTGCAGGAACTCAGTTTTATTCAGGAATAAATACGACTACTTTTGAGGGAACAGGAGTTTTGTATAACAATAACACACCGTTTCCAGCTGTTTCCGGTACCTATTATGGGGTTCCTCCGAGAGGCACGGGAAGTACGTGTTACTTTATATTCAAGATTAAGGTCGCTTCTATAGAAGGAACACCTAATGTTACAAATCCTACGTATTGTATTGGTGACGAAACTCCTTTGTTGAGTAGTTTGGTAATGGCTTCTACTGTTGGATATCAACTGTTTTTCTATGAAACTGCAACATCTACAACACCATTAGATGTATCTAATCTGCGTCCCTCAACGGCAGCTGCTCAATCTAAGGAATATTGGGTAGCTCAAGGGACGACGACTTGTATTGGGGAACGCGTACCTTTTACGGTGAACGTTATAGAGGGACCGAAGATTTCAACACAGCCTCAAGATTTAATTCTTTGTGAAGGAAGTACAGCTTCAGTTTCGGTGACAGCTACAGGTAATAATTTAACCTATGCTTGGGAATATTATAATGGAACAACATGGAGTGCTTTACCAAGTGCCGCCTATGATGAAATCACTATCAATGGAAGTGCACTCACACTTACTGGAGCTTCTTTAGCTTATAATGGAGGTAAGGTAAGAGTTAGAGTATCTAACGGTAACTGTTCGATTCTGTCGGAAGAGGCTAACGTTGTGGTTACTCCATTGCCTACGGTAGCTGTTGCAGGTGCTGATCAGGAAAACTGTAATGTTTCGAGCTTTACTTTAGCAGGAAATGCTCCTGTTGTCGGTACAGGTCTGTGGAGTATCGTTAGCGGGGCGGGTGTTATCACA
>NZ_JAERTY010000012.1 GCF_016746095.1 Sphingobacterium faecale
GAAAGAAAAAAAATCATTAAGTTTGAAAAGTTAATACAATCCAGTTGTAAAATAGCTCGGGTTATTGGTCACTAAACCTGGTGTACTTTCGTCCGGAATCCGTGGTGTACTTTTGTCGGAATATTCAAGAGAGAAGTATCTACTTTCTTTCGCCATAGAGGAAACTTGATATTAGACCGTTCCGTTTTCATTCCTTACTTGATTCCTTTTAATACTTCAGAAACTTTTCCCTCAAAGTCTATTTTAGCGGCATATTCTTTTTTCAATTTATCTAGCTTTGTACCAATGTATAATTTGTTGTCAAATTTGTATACCATCAACATTTGCGTCAATGTCGCTGAGCTCATTATCATTCTCTTCGTCGTGGGATCCCACATAACTTTTTGCCATGGAATAGATGATAAATTAAAATCCATTTTGTCAAATACAGAAAGTATACTTTTATAATCTGATTGCTTTAGTAGTTTTATTTCGCAAACTGCTTTTACCATTGGTAATAAGCCGACTGGACGAAATAGTAGATTACCACCATCTTCGCTGTTTCTTAGGTTTTTAGCGAAAGGCTCAGTGTTTTTTAGGTATTTTTGAATTACACTATTTTCTTTTGAAAATGTATCCCAAAAGTCGAACAAGTATTTTTTCACTTCAGCTAGTTCTTCTTTGGATTTTCTGAATTTTAAATATTCTGTTAAGACTTTAGCTGTTGCTTTCTTTTGCTTGTTGTTGAAGTGCCATACTTTGAATAATTCCACATTACATTGATAAAGGGTGATAATTGATGTAAGCGCATCAAAATTATTGTTCGGTATCCCTTTTCCTTTGACATAAACAATCCGTTTTCCTTGAAACAAATTATGTTCTTCTAGTAATTCTCTAGTCACTATAGCGACCGTATCATCTTCATCTAAAGCTATAGTGTCATCAAAAGACACGGGTTTAGCGTATCTATTTAACGTTGTAAATAGCCTTCTTGTTTTTTGCTTTCCTTCATGGTCATTTTTATGCCCAATAAAAATTGCAGCAATTTTCTCTTCGCTTAACTTTGGATTTTCCTTCAATGCGGCTTTAATGCCTTCTACTCTGTGCTGTCCATCTACTGGGAATATCTTGTGCTGTGTGGGAAAGTCTAATAGGCCTACGTTATAGGTGCTTTCATCATTATATTTTAGCTCTATTTCACTCCAAGTTGGATAGTCGTCATATACTGCGAGGATTAAAGAACTGAAGAATCTTTCATCTTGGTTAACTATATAATCTTTGATACTTACGTAATTATTAGTTATGCTCCTCTGGATCAGATCTTTTAAGCTTTCTGATTTGTGAAGCTCACCATCCACTTTTTCAACAAAATCACTTACCTGTTGAAATGTTAGGGTAGTTACATAATATGTCCTACCACCTAGTTCTGCTCTTAATGCTGGTATTTTCATTATGAAAAGGCTTTTACTGCTTGTCTTGTTTCTTGTTCAGGAATCTCATCGTTAAAAGGAAGTAACAATGAATTTATTAAATCTCTTTCGTAATCAATTATATCTTGATTATTGGCAAGAGGAAGAAAATATAAATAGAGGTTTTCGGACCAATACTTAAACATTCTGGTTATTTTTGGTCTTTCATTGGATCTAGCGTATTTCTGGTAATATTCTTTGCATCGTTTTCTAAGATTTTGTGTGTCTGACTTTTGGGCTCGACCTAAATAAACTGGAAATTGAGTCATCCCAGGAATAATATCACATTTAATTGTAAATAAATACAAACCTCCTGATCCATTTGGTATTGTAGCTGTATCAATGTGTAAGCCTGTAGCTGATGCGTTGAGGTATTTAATTTCTTTCCAGTTTGAAAGTGATAGGTCTACTTTTCCTACTTTATTAAATTTACTCCATAAACCACTATGGAGTTTAAATTCAAGTATACGCAGTTTTAATTCTTCTCCTAATTCAAAAGCGGGTGTTGTCATATAGAATATACTTTTCAGTCAATAATTAATGTTATTCAGAAATACCTTGAAGTAAATCGTTCGTGCCAAAATTTAAAATAAAAGCTGAGTAATGACTAGAAAATAAGTCTTGTAAATATGTTTCTAATTCTACAGGTTCATTAATATTTGTTCCATTGTTTTGCTTAGCAATACTGTATTTTCGGTTTTTTGTGATCATATAAAGAAACAAAGTATGAAAATAAACAGATGATATGTATTTACGTTCTGCTACTGCCAATTGATCTACACTTTTATATTGAGTTTTAAAGTCTTTTAAAACTTTACTATCCATATTAATCACCACTTTTTCTAGGTTTTCATTACTTACTTGAGGAATCATAACTGTTTCATAAGAAATATCGCTATTAATGCCTTCTTCAACCTCTTCCCATGTTAAATGGTCTTCTTTTTTGTCTTTGTAAACAAGTACAAAAGGAGGGAGGCCAAATTGGTCTTCGTCGTCTTTTTTTTCTTTATTGACTTTTGGTGCTTCGGGATCAGCAACTTTAACAAGAAATATTTCTTCAAAATCTTCGCCTGCTCCTGATAATGTTATTTTCAATTCTATTTCATCGCCAACTTGAACAGAGTTTTTAGCTGTTAGATTCAATCTGATAGTTCCTTCACGAGGACTAGAGTGATTTATATTTAGTATTTCTTCTATATTTTCAATGCCAGGTGATGCATCACCTCCATCGCTTTCATTCTTCTTGTTGTAAGAAACTAAAGCAATTTTTAAGTCGCCTGGTTCCTCCACTCTGTCAAAATAGTGGTTTTCTACATCTGTTTGAAAACTAATTGATTTATCTTGACCTCTAGGTAGGTTTACAGCATTTATACCATCTTTTTTAGCAGTTTTAAACTTAAAAAACGAAGGAAATCTCTTTGGTAAAAAAGGTTCCTTCTCTTCAGTTTCTCTTTTCTTCCCAGTATCTTTCTTAATTGGATTTTCTTTTTTTTGTTCTAGTTTAAATGTTTGCGATAGTAATTTCATCATCTCACTATCCATAGGGAGATTTTTAGAAAAAGATTTTAACATTTCCGTTGTATCCTTTGTGTCGACAGATATAGAATCTTTGCGTTTTTTCTCTATTTGAGCTAACTGACCATTACCAGCACCGAGTTTATTAGCTAGGAATTTACGCAGTCGAGCTGTTTCTTCTCCATCTTTTAAACGATCACGCGATGCCATAAATAGTTCTTTACGAAAATTGTAATCCATATGTGTGCAGTCAACATGAATTAATAGATGATGCTTAAGAAGGTTTAATTTTAATGATCGTGTTATAAATTCGGAGGTATAACTTCCGTGGACCTGTCCATTCAGAGAAAATAGAACAGACATATTATTTTTGAAAAACTCACTCTGAATAGCTGTTTTTGTCTCTTTTATATTCTTACCATCTATTCTTGATTTGAAGACGTAGGATGTGACTTTGAAAGAACCAAATGGCTCTTCACGAAAGGTCTCTGAAAAATAGTCTTCAATATATTTGTTTTCACTTTGTTCTAACCGCCTTTGTAGCCCGTATAGGTCTCTTTCCAGATTGATGTCTTTGGGATAGCGGTATTTTCGATCGACTGTCAAGATAGGGAGTGCCGGATTGAACAAAAATTCATTTAAACTTTGATTTAGATCCCTTGAAATTACAGATCGACTACCCTCAGGTAAAGTATAGGAGTATAGTTTAACAATGGAGCCTGTTTCGAATAGCGCTTCGTGAAGATTTAGATCAAGCTTATCAATTTTGAATGAAGGTATTTTCCTGTCAATTTTTAAATATTCATACCAAGTGTTTTTTTTCTTACTCTCTTCTTCTTTTGAAAGAGGGTGCTCCCTAATTAAGGTAAAGCCAAAATCACCAGTCTTATCAAATCTTCTGGAGCCGATGAGTTGGTACCCTTTTTTACCGCAGAAAATAATAGCACCGCTGCCACCCATATTATACTTTCCTTGAACGAAATGTATCTCATTCTTATTTCCGCGGAGCAAAGAAAGAAATGTATTTTCTAGATCTTCTGGATGTTGCCCTTCACCATTATCATAGATAGTCAGACTCGAATTTAATTTTGGACCATCAGCCAAAATTTGAATATTTTTCGCTTGTGCTTTACGAGGACCTGTTAAATCCCAGTTTTTGTAATCTGGAAAGAAAGATTCTCTAGCTTCTTCCATACTTTTAGGTGCATCATCAGATTTCGGATCAATGTCAGCCTCATAACACTTACGCATTAGCGTTGCATCTATCGAGTTTGTGATTTTTTCAATAAGCGCAGCGATAGGTGATGCCTGTTGATTTTCAATTACGCCATAGTTGTTTTCATTCCCACCTAAGGGTGACCAGTTCCCTTGTTGAAATATATCGGAATTATTCGCGATATAATTATCAACTAATTCCTCTGTATGGCATTGAAAAAGCTCTTCAAATATTTGTTTCGGTGTTTTCATAGTAAATACGTGGGTGCCTACCTCATTATAGATCAAGATTATCTTTTAGATCAGTTTTAGATAATATATCATAGGAATACTTTGCTAACGGTCTCTTTCCGAAGCTACCTATATCAGCATAGTTTCCTATTATTACTCGCTTTAAAAACTCTTCGTCGATTCCGGCTTCAGTCCCTAATATGCTTTTTAATTCTTCTATTTTAGATTTGTTATAGTGTATGGATCGTGCTAACAATTCTTGGGCAATATCTTTATGGTGATTGTGAAGTTTAGAAATTTGAAAGGTTGCATTCGAATTATTAACTAAATCTATTACATCTGGGTTATCAGTGTCAGGTCTAAGTTTGATTTCAAAAGCTTTGATGTCTGGCACTATATTATCAATTGTGTCTTCAAGGTAATTGATCTCGAAGCAAAAATCGTTTATAAAGTCATTTTCGAATGGATGTAGGTGTTTTTGGGAATAAAAGTCCCTCGATTTCTTTAAGTTAGAATTGCATACATGGCAGCTGGGAATCAAATTATATAAAGATATCGACAGAAATGGATACTTGGACTTTGGATAAAAATGATCTAACTCAGCTCTTGTTCTACCGTGTTCAGTAATTGAGGTATGAATGTAATTCCTATTGCAATATGGACATACATTAACACCTAATTCACTAGTTAATTTATAAGCATACCATTCTTCTTTTTCTTTGATGAAGTCATTATAATCAAAAACGGAAGAAATTCTATCATAAAATTCTCCAAGCTTAGTTTTAAAATATGTTTTAAGGCCACTATACAAAATCTTTATATTTTTTATAGTTAACTTGCCTTGTTCAAATTTTATAATCAGGTTTGGATCATTTACTTGATGTATTAAATTTAAAAAGAAATCATAAAGGAATTGCTTTTTATTTGTCACTGTAGTTTTATCTGTTTTTTTTTCTGCGATAGTATTTATTTGCGGATAAATACCTTCATCCCAGGTTAAAACTGATAAAAACTCTTGATGAACTGTAAGTAAAGGAATCTGACTTCTAATTGTTGTTTGATAGTATAGTATCTCATTTCTTAATTGCTCTGGTTTACCAACAATAATTGATTTTAAAAGCGACTCATTTGTAAGTCTTAAAAAATATTCTTTTTCAGCTCTTGGTATTAACGTATCGTTTGATAATCTTAGAAGATTAGAATATCCTTCTGATTCTTTGAAATATTTCCAATGAGCATTGATAATTGAATCCGAAATATTTTTTAAGTAAATCATATTTGTTGAAGTTTTTCAATTTGTTGCTGATGCCATTCGATTTGCTTTACCTTTGATAGCTCATTGATCCTTTTTCTGAATACTTCGTCTAAGCGGTACCGTAATATTGGTTCGCCTATCATTTCAATCTTCTTTCTATATTGGTCAACATTCTCGTCAATCATATTAGGTATCTCCTTTAGTAATGTTTGAATTTTAGTTTTGGCAAACTGACCAATAGATCCTTTGCTTAAAAAAAACTGGTTGGCAAATAGTTGATGGATGTTTGCTCCAAATGAAGATTCACCAATTAACTGTCTGTTCGGTTCTCCAGATTCATTTAGGAGTAAAACGTTTTCCTTTGGTAAGTCCGATATGAGGAATGGAGAGTGAGATGTTAGAATAATTTGAATTTTACCCGTATCAAAAATATTGGTGACAAAGTCTATTAAATCGTTTAGAAAATTCTTCTGCCACTCAGGGTGAAGATACAAGTCTCCTTCATCTATACAAATCAAAAGATTTTTAGCCTGATCGACAGGTTTATCAGCTAAATAAAATAATTGAGAAAAAAGATTTAGATAAGCCTTCATTCCGGAACTTAATTGGGACCAGTCGTGAGATATCAGTGATTGGGTATTAAAAATTTCGGTCTTATCATGAATAACTCGTTTGAAGTCTTCGTTAAAGTCAACAATAATAGAGTTTATATGTTTTTCAACTTCTCCAAAATTGTATCCATTGTTAGGATCGATCTCAGCAAGTAGTTTTTGATAGAGTTTGAGATCTATTTCGGTTAATTCTTCTAGATTTGTGTAGTCACTAAATTCTATTAAAAACTTTGATACCTTCGGATTTAGTGAAGCAATTGCTTCTGCTAGTCCTTCGGTACCTACAATTTCAATATCATCTAAAAGCGAAGAGACATCATTGCTGTTATTAGTAAATAAAAAGCAAAGTAGGTTTATTGCGATGCCATATCTAAATCTATTATAATTAGATGTAGAGGCTTGGTAGATCGCTCTTCTATATCTTTTGAGAATACCTAACATTTTTTCGTTAGTTGGATTGTCATTTTCTAAAGTCGTATAGGCTATAGGGTTAAATATAAACCGAACTTTCTTACTATCTTGGTTGTCTGGATTTAGTTTTGCCCATGTACGGTTAAATAATGATGAACTGACAAACTTAATTTTGTTAGATTGTAGCTTATTTAACGCTTTAAATGAAAAATCATGTACTGAACTATCTTCAAATATATAATCCTTGTTGTCTGCCACATTCGTATAAAACATAGACTCCCATTCATCATCTGGATTTATTTTCCCCATTTCAACGCCTAAGGAGCTAAGAGAAGAATTTTCTAAACTATTGTTTTTGGTTTTTCCAAAGAAAAAAGGTTGATTATCCTTTTTGAAAACTAGGATATAATTTGATGCAAGCTTACCTCTATTACCCTTACTTATGGCGGTGAGAATAAAATCAATTACGTTACTCTTACCTGATGAGTTTTTCCCAATCAAAGCACTTATATTTGATATTTTCGTGTGAAAAAAGTTCTTCAAGTAGTGTTGATCATCTTCAATGAAAGTAAGTACTCCATTCTCATTCTTAAGAGCATCACCACCGTCTATCGCAGTAGCTGTAATTTCATTTGCGATTTCATTATAATCTATATTATATTGGTTGGAGAAATTGAAGTTTTGATGTTCTATATTTCTAAATTTTCCTATCCATGCATATATTAGCTCCATATTTTAAGTTTAATGAGATCTACTGCTTTTAATTTTTACCTGCTTCTATATTTTTCAATATCTTAGATATATATTTGATCGCCTGTAATTTTTCCAGCTAAAAAATCAACCAGCTTTGAATAAAGCTTAAAGTCTAAAGGTAATCCATTCAGAGTTGCATTTGATAACGAGCTAGGTATAACCAACCAAGTTGGATTTCCACTCGAAAACGGATTTCCTCCGTTTCCCCAAAACCATCTGATAGCCAATCTAGGTTCACCATCCCAGTCAATCGCTACTATTGCCCATCTTTCTTCGATATTCTTGAAAACAACTTTATAGGGACCACTAATCGAGGCTTTGGGTGATCTTAAAGACAATATCTTATTGTCATCAGTTAAATCAAAGGTTTGTCCAGCCATATTCTTAAGGGGGCGTTTTTAATTCAATTACTGTCAATACACTAGTTATTTATTTAGGTAATTAGATTACCCATTTGAGTGATATACAGTATATTCATAATTTAAGTATCTGTAGTAATTGATTGTTTTTACTTCTTTTTATTTTTTTCTTCGAATTCTTTTAGCCAATGAGCATCCACTTTCTTAATTGCCTTACTAATAACAAGCTCAGGTACTTCCTTCTTTAATTCGTATATGGCCTCACCAGGACTCTTTTGGGTGGTGTCATTTTCGGGTTTCATGAAGGTTTTAGTGTTTTTTACTAATCCTTTTAATATTCCACTTGTCCAATCGATAGATGTTTCTAAGTTCAGGTCTGGTGGAAGTTTGTGAGTAATGGTAGAATTAATAAACTGAGTTCCCTTTGGAAAATTTTTTATAATAATTACAACGTAAGCATTAATGTTATTTGTGATTTTTTTTGTTTTTTTAATAGTTGAATTATGTTTTATATACTCTTGGGTTTCGATACTTATAGTATTAAGCGCAAATGGTTGAAAATTTTCCGTAATAAAATCTTCAATTACTCTGTTAAATATTTTAGAAATATAATAAGCAACTTCTAATGATACTCTTTTCTTTAATGAAGAATATTTTACATTATATTGTTTGAGTAAATTGTCCAAATCTGTCTCTGAAAGACCTAAATACTTACAAGCGATTTCAACATTCTTTAAAAAAATAAGAGGTATACTCATGTTTCTGAATTATAGTTGTTTCCATTTTTTTAAACTGTTTTGAAAAATGGAAACTATTGTTTACATTTGTTTTATAATAGTTGCGACAATAAGTGTAGAGACAGTTCTACACTAACGATGTCTCTCGTTTGAGAAAACCGCCAAGTTTGCCTGCGAGATGATCGTGAGTTCGCCATTTCTATTGGATTATTTCTATCTTTACAGATACGTAATACCCAATAGGGCGAACTTTGCGTGAGTCTTTATGAAGGCAAAGCAGATAAATCTCTTGTAGATTACACTGCAAGGGTTAGCTTGGCGGTTTTCCCTCAATCATAAAGCAGTGAAGTTCGCCCTATTGGTTTTTTTACCAATTTGAACTCTTCAAGCTTCTCGGGAGCCACATCGTTTTTATAAACATTAAATGATTATGAGACGAATTAAAACGACCAAGCAAAACCACCAAGACCCGATCCAGGATCGAGGTCATCGGTTTTCCCATTCACTATTTCAAAAAAATATTATCGCTCCGCCAGAGTAAGGTTGATATTTAGGTGTACAGAAAAGGGGAGGAGAGATTAATACATCTTTTGTATATATCTTTAGATTTCTCCACTACGGTCGAAATGACGGGAGGGGGAAATGACGACTATAATAAATAATCGCCAACACCTTTTCTGAATACCAGCCACAGTACAATACGAAGAAAGTACAGTAGACTGATATCAATTATTTAATCTGACACATTAAAGATAGATATTACTTTCTACTGGTACAAATTTGTTTGTATGTCATGTTGTATTTATGTGCAATATGGAGGCTGGTTCTTGTATTCTTTTTTGAAATGCCACGGAGCTAACGTTTAAAACCAATTATGATATCGATAGGTGGCATTCATAAATCAAACTGATTTTTGAATTGGCAATGTACCAATCATTGCATAATCCTTAAAAAATGAACATTCTTTTAAAGGCTGGGAGAGGACTGCCCTTTGGGAAAGGTGAACAAGTTAACATGTTAACGAGTTATCAAGACCTTTCCAGTCGCCCAATAGAACTAGATAAGTACGTGCTAGCATGTGCGAGATTCCTCCGCTACGGTCGGAATGACGGGAGGAAAATATGTAATAATTTATTAATGGTTTTCTGTGTGTTGTTAACTGGCCTTTTGGTTTCTCCTGCCTTCGGGCAGGAGGCCGATGGCCTAAAGGAGTTTCCAACTAAAGTCGGAGCCATCGTGAAGACTAAGAAAAAGGAGTCGCCTATTGAGTTCTTGCAAAACAGCATCAGGCGTAGAAGTTACAATGAAGATCCTGATAAAATATTAAAACGATTTCCCGCTGCTGACTTAGACAAATACCCATCGGTATTCTATGATATCGATGGAGATCCTATTGATCTATTGGATGAAGGAGAGGTTATTCCAGATTATATTTTGGATATGCCACTATGGGTCGTCAATTATCCAGATGCTCTCACCGATGTGATAACGCTAAGGCAACTTGCCGGAAAGGGATTTTTATTACTCGAGTTCTGGAACTCGCATTGCAAACCCTGTTTAGAATCTGTCATAAGATGGGAGGAGAGTCAGTCAAGTTTGGAAGGCGATGTACACTTTCTAGGTATTGCGCTTGATCAACCATATCGTGTACCTCTTGAGATTGAAAAAAGGAATTGGATCAGTACCCATGTGATTGGGAGGAGTGCCTTAGCGTTGAGTAAATTTTTCTTTAACCGCTTTTCGATGGGGCCTTTAGTATGGATCCAAGATGGAAAGCTTTTTGGTATTTCGCAAGGTGTCCCGAAAGACCCGCAATTGTTCAAGGATATTTTATCTGGCAGAGTAGCAGCGCTGCCTGCTGAAATAACTTTCAAAAGAGATTAAGTGCTATGAGAAGATATTATCAAATCAATATGGATCTGAGATGGTTTCTTGGATCATTAATACTCTTAGCTAATCTGTTAGGGAACGTATCTGCTCAGCAAAATGATGTTATGATTAATGGCGTGGTTCGCTCTGCGGTAGATTCTTCCATTGTCGCAGGGGCTTCGATCGCCGTAGATGGTACCGCTAGATCGGTACGTAGTGATCAGAAAGGATACTTTAGTATTAAGATCGCGCAAGGCAAGGATCGGATACGGGTTACGCACATGCAGTTCAAATCAGTAGAGATGCATGTGAAGGATATGGCGAATACGCTGAACGTGTACCTGATACCCAGTACATCTGTGATAGATGAGGTGGAGGTTGTGCAGACGGGGTATTTCTCTTTGCCTAAAGAAAGAGCAACAGGTTCTTATTCTTATATCGATGAAAAGATGTTGAATAGAGCGGTGGGCGAAGACATCTTATCACGATTGGATAACCTAGTGCCGGGCTTACAATTCAAAAATCCGGAAGGTTCCAATGCATCCGATATTCGGGTCCGTGGATTGAGTACCATTCATTCGGATGAAACACCATTGATCGTACTGGACAATTTCCCATATGAGGGTGACCTGAAGAATATCAATCCCTCGGATATCGAGAGTGTCACGATATTGAAAGACGCAGCTGCCGCTTCTATATGGGGTGCACGTGCAGGAAATGGCGTAATTGTCATCCAGACCAAGAAAGGTAAGTTTGATGCGCCGATACGGCTCAACCTTACCCACAATACGACATGGAAAGACAAGCCGGATTTGATGAAGGGCATGGATTGGATTCCATCGTCCGAGCTATTAAAGATTGAAAAAGAGAAGTACAAAAAGAGCGCATATACTTTTAATAACACCACGGCAGTTCCAGCTTATGTGCAGCTTTTGGAAGATTTGCAACAGGGGAAAGTCACACAACAGGAGTTTGATCTATGGGAAGACAGGTTTGGTAAAGCCAATGTAAGGCAAGATGCCATGGATTATTTGTACAGACCTAATCTACAGCAACAATATTACTTGTCTGGCTCTGGTGGGGGGCAGCAGTACAGGTTTAATATCGGGATGGGCGTTGATCAGAATCAGATGGAGCTTGTCGGTAATAAGAGTGCACGCTATAATCTGAATTCTTCGGGTACATTCTTGATTGGTAAGTCTGTGGAATGGCAGACAGGCCTGAGGTATACGAATAGGCAGAACCGATCGGATGGAATTGCATTTTCATCATTAACCAATGTAGAAGGATACCAATATCTGTCACTTAAAGATAGTAACGGGGATAATATGCCAGTCCAGATCTTTGGCCTCCCGCTTGGATATGTAAGAGAGGCGGAATCGTCTGGATTATTGGATTGGTACTACAGGCCGCTGGATGAACGTAACTTGGTAGATCGCACGAGTAGAGCAGATGATTTTTTAGTACAACAGGTGCTGACCTATCAACTAAAAGGTATATTCCGTGCGTCGGCCAATTACCAGCTATCCCGATCTATACTTGGAGCTAGTACCAAGTATGATAAAGATTCCTATTATGTGCGTGATCTGGTCAACCGGTTTACACAGTCCGACGGAACGAAGGTAATACCACATCAAGGCATTTATATAGAAAGTCCTAGTAATACAGGATATGTACATGCAGCACGGTTGCAGTTGGATTTACCAAATTTAAGGTACCGAGATCATCAGATGTCAGGTCTCGCTGGTTCAGAAATCAGAATTTCCAATCAAGAGACACTTCCGGGATTTACAATGTACAATTACGATAGCGATCTTTTAACGGGTACCGGGCTGATGGATTATTCAAGCTTGTATCGGACTCTCCCTACAGGCACCTCTAGGATACCTTTGCTCAATCCCAATCATAAACTCATCAAAGATCGGTTTCTTTCTTATTTTGGAAATTTAGGCTATCAGTTTCAGGATACCTATATATTGACGGGTAGCTTTCGCTGGGACGGTTCCAATTTGTTTGGCGTTAAAACCAATCAGAAGGGGACAGCGCTGTGGTCAGTAGGGACAGGATGGAATATACTTAATACGTTCTCCTTACCTGAGGACTTTTTATCACAGCTTAAGCTAAGGACTACCTATGGACTAAGTGGTAATGTCAACAAATCGGTCTCTCATCATCCGATTATTCGTTACGATGTCAGTTCAAGATTGAATGTTCCAATTGCCATTGTCTCCAACATCGGTAACCCATCTCTTAAGTGGGAGAGTGTGAAAACATTAAACCTTGGATTGGATTTTGGATTGAAGGCAGGAAGATTAAATGGCTCAGTGGATTATTACACAAAGAATGGGTATGATTTAATCGGCAACACGTATTTGGCACCGTCCACCGGTGTAACTACGGATTATATGATCAATTATGCGGATATTAAAACAAAAGGAGTTGATTTTAGCCTGACGAGTAGATTAGATTATAGAGGGGTAGGTTGGCGTTCTAATTTGTTGTCGAGTTGGGTGAAAAATAAAGTTTCTAAATACAATACCCCAGAGGTAAACGATCTTTCTTATTTTATAACCGGACCGGTTCCGCCAGTTCTTGGAGAATCCAAAGATATGCTGTATGCACTGCCTTGGTATGGCCTCGATCCAGATACCGGTTTTCCGTTAATGTATCTTGATGGTGTAAAAACAGAAAGCTATACGTCTTATTACTACGCACAGACTAGGGATGATCTTGTACGAGCCGGCGCTGCTATTCCGACTTGGTATGGCTCATGGCGCAACGATCTGTCATGGAGAGGTTTGACGCTGTCATTGACCATGCAATTTAAGTTCGGCTATGTCTTTAGAAAGAATTCTTTAGACTCTGGAAATGAGTACAATGGTAAGTATCATATGGATTATTTTAACAGGTGGCAGAAATCAGGTGATGAAAAATACACCGATGTACCACGAGCAATAGCTTATGGTGAAGGGAAGGCTATGCAAAGTGCGGCTTACACGTATACGATGGCACTGATACGCCCTGGAGATCATATACGATTGAATGATATACGTCTAGATTATAGTGTCCCTTTAAAAGGAAACCGTATTAAAAGTCTGAGTGTGTATGGGATGGCGAGGAATTTAGGATTAATCTGGAACAAAAACAAAGAAAGATTGGACCCAGATTACCATAATGCATCCTATCTACCAAATAAGGTGTTTTCTTTTGGTTTTCAATCAAGTTTTTAACAAGATAATACGATAGAAAAATATGAGACTAAATATAAAAACTGGATTTTGCATATCCTTCTTGGTTTTAGTCCTAGGATGTGCGGATGGCTTCCTAGATGTCAAGCAGGATCAAGCGTTACGAATCCCGAATAGTTTAGAAGATGTTGATGCGCTATTAAAAGGTTTGGTATATAATAGTTCCGCTCGTGAGCTTGCAATTGCAGGAGGAGACGAGTATCAGTTGACTGATGCAATCTATAATGGATTGAGAAATGTATATAAAAAGAACGCCTATATATGGGCAGATAGTGTGTATTTGGGAGAGAGAGTGCCAGATTGGAATCTGCCGTACTACTATATCATGAACGCTAATCTAGCATTAGAGGTATTAGAGAAATTGCCTAATCAATCCGAAAAATTGGAACAGGTTAAATCATCGGCACTGTTTCATAGAGCATATAATTTTTATGTGTTAAGCCAAAGTTTTGCACCTCCTTTTCATCAAAAGGAGCTAAATGCATACGGTTTACCACTTCGATTGGAGTCTGATGTAAGTATTAAAGTAGGACGTAGTACGATTGCAGAGACCTATCAAAGAATAGTAGCTGATTTGGAAGAAGCTAGTGTTTTAATAAATGATTCGTTTGTTAGCAGGTTTCTACCTTCGAAAAGAGCATGTTATGCGTTGTTGGCAAGAGTTTATCTGGTGATGGGTGATTTTGATAATGCTTTAAAAAATGCAGAATTGTGCTTATCCATTAATGATTGCTTAAACGATTTTAACGAGCTGAACCTGAAGTCTAATTTTTTGTTTACGGCAGATCTAGGTTTGACGAATAAAGAAATTATATTTTACGACAATATGGGCCCATCACTATTTGGTAGTTCGGCTCCAATAAATAAAGATTTAGTGGAACTATATAGCGATAACGATCTTCGTAAGATTGGGTATTTTCGACAGCAGAATAGCAATAATTTATTTAAAGGATCGTACACAGGTGGCAACTCGCCTTTCTGTGGGTTAGCCAATGATGAAATTTACTTAATAAAAGCAGAATCTCTCGCTCATTTAGGGAGAGTTTCAGAAGCTAATGAGACATTGAATGTTTTGTTGAAAAACAGATGTGATAAAAACGAATTTATTCCAATAGCCGTAATTGACAAAAAGGATATGCTTCGAATTGTCTTCGAAGAGAGAAGGAAAGAGTTGGTGTTAAGAGGTTTAAGGTGGGAAGATCTGAGGCGTTTGGGGTGGATGGAGGAATATAGCCGTGTTGTTAGTAAAGAGATAAACGGAAAGACACATACGTTAAATCCAAAATCAACAAAATTTACATTTCCTATACCTGAGAAAGAGCTTGAACTTAACCAGATGGTTCAAACTCCGAGATAATTGTATAAATCAATATGGGCCAAAGTCAATTTGGCCCATATATTTAAACAGAGATAGCTTTATTGTTCCTCAATGGATCTTGCATACCCGTCACCTAAGCTTTCTGGAGAAACAGGTGCGTTTTTTAAAGTAAATGCTTCGGTAATTGTTAAACCAATTACTTCACTTTGATTCAATAGATTGTCTGTATTAAGACGAACCATACAAGAGTCAAGTTGATTTTGTGTTCCGCAAAAATTACCTGAGTCCTCTTGTGGAGGTGCAGTAGCAATACCTGTAATCTTTAGATTGCTAGGGGTCTGGTCCGAATTGGAGTCAATTACCTCGACCTCATACCACACCGGACCTGCAAGCGCTTTATCTGCTTTTAGGTATTTACTGATACCAGCCGAAGCTAGTGTTGTTGCTGCAATCGCTAAGGCTGCCAAAGCCATTGCATAATTTTTAATGTTTATTAGCATAACGCTATAATTTGTTGTTTGTGTTTCTTTCTTTTTATTGCCCTCAGAAAGATCAAAGGGAGAATGTTATCCAGACCGACCTGCCTTTTGGTTCGATGCCCCAAGCCGTATCTATTGGATAGTCGTAAAGGTCTTTTGGCCGACACGCCCTGCACACAGTGACCTAGTCACCGGGATTCGTTGTGTATGTAGTCAGTGACAAGTATTCAGTGATCAGTTATCAGACTTGTATTGTTTATAGTTTGGTGGGGTTCTCGATGTACAATGAATCCTGTAATACTGATGGCCAAGAAAAACAGATTGAACCAGAAGTGCTGCATCCAGCTTATACCGGAGATGATCAGCCCACAGCCGCAGGGCAGTTTGCCCCATGCGCCGAGTAGAGCTAGGCCAATGTATCCGGTAAAAGCGGCCATCCATATGGAGGACAACAGCAGGCCTAACCTGCGGAATCGATCCGTTATGAGCAGTATGACCGTGAGGATCTCCAAGACCGGCAAGGTGTAGATCAGCGTCCAGGCTATAACATCGCTTAGAGGCTGTCGCAGTATCCCAATCTGGAATGTGTCAAAATGCAGCACCTGATAGAGGCAGATGGGGATCCATAGCGCCAGCAGGACTACGGTGATGCTATTTGTTATGTATGTTTTGGTTTTCATGAGTGTGTGTTAGTTATGAAGTTATCGTGTGATCTAGTTATCCAGCTTGGTGTTTTCCGGTTTATCGGAATCCTAATTTTTCATCGGAATTATCAAGTCTGTATAGTTATGTTGTTATAGTGTTGTCCGTTAAATTAGCTTTGCGATGTGTTCGAGATCTTCCATGCTGGGTGGGTAGCCTATTGGTAATCTATCATGGGTACCGATGTAGGCTATGATCTCGTTTGGTGGTTGTGCTCGGGTTATACTCCTTATCGATTCGCTGAGTTTGGCCCATAGACTGTTGTGGCTTTTTTCTCCGTCAGTCCGATTTACAATTTTGGCCACTTGCCAGCCGATCCATTCAAGTTTTAGGGCCTCGTTGTAGTATCGCCAGTCGTAGTTTATTTGCGCAAAGATCTCCAATATATGTGCGTACAGGAGGCTGAGGTCGAGATGGAACAGCAGCTCGTGCCGCGCTGGACTGAGTGAGGCAATCGTGTGAAAGTTCATCTCCGGAAGTGTCAGTTCCATGCCGAGGATATAGCTTTGCTCTGCGATATCCAACTCGTCAATGATATAATAGTGTGCGGGATCGTTGGTCTTAAAAAGAAGGCCTTGCTGCGTGAGTTGTGCCAGTGCAAATTCGATCAGATACGCCATTTCGCTGACGTTGTCCCGGTAAGGATTGGTCTTGAATATCAGATCCATCGTGTCGGCTGCATCTTCTAAGTACTTTCGCGGACATCGCCCGAATTGTTGCTCAAAAGCTCTTGCGGTTATCTCGTAGCTGCTGTACAGGATCTCGCGCTCCTGCTCCATCAGTTCAAACGGAAAGTGATAGGGACTGTTGTTCCACCCTTCGGGAGCCAGCTCGCACATCATTTCGGGGAGCTGTATATATAAGCGTTCCATGACGTGATGGAGCACCTTGCTTTTTAGATATGTGGTTCTTTCTGCCATTGTTATCGGATTATAAAGTTTGCTTGCTTCATAATCCAAAGGTAGGGCGAATAATAGGGCAGGAGGTAGTCCTTATACGACTTGATAGGGGTTATAAAACGACTTTTGCGGTGGTTTTCAGAGTATTATTGCTTTATCGTGCTTTTATTTGTTGCTTTTCGATAACAGATCAAGACGATCGTCTGTGGCATAGTGATGGGGAGTGCCACAGCAGCTTGGTTCTTGAATTACGAGTTGCCGGATACCAATATCTATCTTGATTGTCCAGATGTCCGGGATGTATTATTTTAATGCGCAGACCGACAATGGGAGAGGGTAATGCCTGACCGGGAGCTGTCGATAGACGGTTGCTTCGCGTATAATCTTTATTTTAAAGTACATTAATACCGAAGTCCATATAAGGCTTTAATAATGGACTGTCTGTATCCAGTTCGGTTATGAGATAATCTATATTGGCTGCCTCAGAGATGATGAATTTTCTGTTGCTGTTTAATTTTTCACTGATACAGAGTATAGCTGTTTTTTTAGATGCTTGCATCATCGCTTTTTTTACCTGAACGATTTCCCAGTCGATATCACTTAATCCATTTTCTACCGAAAATCCATTTGCTCCTAATAGACATAAGTTTGCTCGTATATCTTTCAGTTGCATAACTACTTCAGAGCCTGTGTGTAAGTAGGAGTCTTTATGTAGCTGCCCTCCTACGGTGTTGACTACGACTCCTTCGTTCTCAGATAGACTGATGGCTGTCTGTGGACTTATGGTGAAAAAATGCAAAGGGAAATTTACTGGGATATGTTTCGCAAAAGATTGTATGGTTGTACCGCCTTCGATCAAAATAACCTGATCTCTTTTTAATAGCTGGGTGGCTTTTTGAGCAATTATAACCTTGCTCTCTGCCCCATATACTTCCTCTTCCTTTTTCAAGGTTTTAGTAAGTGATTTGTTTATCGCTCCTCCATGTACTTTGGTGACAAGGTCAGCTTCTACAAGCTCTTTCAGGTCGCGGCGTACAGTGTCTTCCGATACATTTAACAATTCGCTCAGATCGCTAGAAAGAACCTTGTTGTATAAGTTTATTTCCCTTAGAATAATTTTTAATCTTTCTTCTTTAATCATAGCCTTTTGTTACAATATCCCAAACCTAATTAAAAAGCGCAGCATTTACAACGCGTGCTTAATATGTAATATGCGTTTTTAACAAGTTTGTAAATGCGCTTAAAAGCGCATATTTGCTTAAAATATCATTGCTTTACAAATTATTAACGTAATAATAATACAATATTCGTCAAAAATATTTTAATATTCCGATATATGCGTTTATATTTGAATTCAAACACGCATAAAAAAGAATCGGAAATAGAGAATGAATATTAAATAATTGTCCGAATACTGTAACTGTCAAGTAAGGAAAGCAATAAAAAATAATTAGACATTAACCCATAAAAATATTTTGTTATGCGAACAATAAAACATCAGATTTCTGCTTTACTGCTGATTGTGCCTGACCTAGACGCTACTGCTGTAGCGGGGAATAAATATCGGGAATGCCTTGGTGCTATTCTATCCGAAATCTCGTCGAGCAGCTGGATGAAAGAAAGCTCTCTGTATGCGGAAAATAGGAGGGAGCCTTTTGTAGGGCAGGCTGAACGTCAAAGGGGAGGAATTAGAGATCTCTGTTATTTGTAGAAAGAATTAAACTACCAATTCAATAAATTAATCCAGTATGAGAATTAAATTAGTCAGTTTCTTGTGCTTGTTTCTAGCAAGTATAAGTGTCAGCTTTTCACAACAGACCAATATTACCGGTGTTGTCAAAGGTGGTAATCAGGAGGTTATTTCGGGAGCGAGTATTCGGGTCAAGGGACTCCATACGACGACAACTTCGGACAGGCAAGGTTTTTTTTCGATCCAAGTTAACAGTCTGAAGGATATCTTGCTCGTTTCCTACCTCGGCTATGAGAGCCGCGAGGTATCCGTATCATCAATTGAAGATATGGTTATCGAATTAAAGCCAAAGAATGATGCGTTAGAGGAAGTTGTTGTTCTTGGTTATGGCTCTGCTAAGCGAGAGAAAGTGCTTGGTGCAGTCAGTCAGATTGGTGAACAGCAATTTGAAAATAGACCTGTCA
This sequence comes from Sphingobacterium faecale, assembly GCF_016746095.1. GTDB lineage: Bacteria > Bacteroidota > Bacteroidia > Sphingobacteriales > Sphingobacteriaceae > Sphingobacterium > Sphingobacterium faecale. The sequence goes on from NZ_JAERTY010000012.1 coordinate 19,205, forward strand.
CCTCGGTAGGGGCAGCGCTTCAAGGCGCAATTTCTAATCTGCAGGTGACTATGGGAGACGCACAGCCCAATCGGGGTGCTACACTGAATGTGCGCGGCTTCACATCTGTAAATGGGGGCTCGCCATTGGTGTTGGTCGATGGCGTGCCGGGGGAAATAAATTATTTAAACCCAGAAGATATAGCTTCAGTTAGCGTCTTGAAAGACGCTTCTTCCGCAGCGATCTATGGGGCTAGAGCTTCGTACGGAGTAATTTTGATTACGACAAAAAGCGGAGGTAAAGGCAAGGTAAATGTTAAGTACAACAATAATATAGGTGTTAACGAACCACTTCGTACCCCGAAAACGATCAGTTCACCGATGTTGGCAGCTGAGATTCAGCAAGAGGCTTGGCGTGGGTTTTATGATGCAGATAATGCCGATCTGGTTAAAGTTATCGATTATTTGAAACGCTATGAAAAGGACCCGACGCTAGAACCAGAATGGGTTTCTAATGCTACCGGGTATGTAACGGGTAGTCCAGTCGACTGGTATGCCGAAATGTTTAATAAAACACAGCCTTTTGCAAAACATACCTTAACTATGGATGGCGGTAACGACAAGCTCTCTTTTTTTCTCTCAGGTGGTTATCAAAATCAAAAGGGTGTTTACAAGGTAGCAACAGATGATTTTAAACGTTATAATGGCCGTTCAAAAATAGCGTTTGAAGTTAATAAATATTTACACATTACCAATAATACGGAGTACTCTGGAAGAGAGTATGATACGCCGAATAAGTTTGTCACGGGAGGGAATAACTTCCAGCGTTTCACTTCTCAGTTTTCACATCCTTGGAGTGCCATTTATACGGCAGATGGGTCATACACCTATGGTGGTATGTTTGCTATAGGTCAGTTGAAAGAAGGAGGAAGGGACATATCAAAGCAAAGTGTTTTTCGCAATACTTTTAATGCTCAGGCAACCTTGATCCCGGATGTTTTGAAATTGACGGGTGAATATAGCGCTTACTGGAATAAAAACCGAAATGACGTGCAGCGCCTTCGTGTACCCTATAGGCAAAGCAATACTGTTATCACTGAATTGGCATCACAGCCCAATGATTATGGTTCGGCTTATAGCCAAGGGTACTTAGGTACGTTTAATCTGTACGCTAATTACACACAGCAGCTTGACGATCATTATTTAGGTGCAACAGTAGGTGTTAATCAAGAGCAGAATGCGTACAGCACGTTCAATGTGTGGCGTACCAACAATTTGGTTGAGGGACTTGCTTCACTTAATCTGACCAATGGGGACGCGACCTTAAGTGATAATAAATACGAATGGGCTACATTAGGCTACTTCTACCGTTTAAATTATGACTATAAAAGCACCTATCTTGTGGAGTTTAATGGACGTTACGATGGTACCTCGCGTTTTCCTAAAGAGAGCAGATGGGGTTTTTTCCCATCGGCGGCAATTGGCTATAATATGGCAAACGAATCTTATTTTGAGCCACTCAAACCTTATATCAATGCACTAAAATTACGTGCTAGCTATGGCTCTCTAGGTAATCAGCAAGTGGATACGTACAGCTATATCAGTTCCATGGGCGTTTCCCAGCTACCTAAAGTGTTGGATGGCGTATATCCACAGCGTGTTGGTGTACCAGGGCTTGTAGCACCAGACTTAACCTGGGAAAAAGTAAATACAGCAAACATAGGGCTGGATGTCGCCGCGTTTAAGCAACGCTTACAACTCTCCCTTGATTGGTATAACCGTAAAACAATAGGTATGCTTACTGCAGGGGAAACCTTACCTGCTGTGTTGGGTACTGCTGTGCCAAAGGTAAATGCTGCTGATGTTTCTACCAAGGGTTGGGAGATGACTTTAGGCTGGCAAGATCAATTCCAGTTAGCAAACAAGCCTTTTAATTATGGCGTTCGTGTTGTTCTGTCGGATAATAGAGCGACCATTACGAAGTTTAGTAATACGACTGGGCTCTTGAGCAACTATTATAAGGGATATGAGATCGGACAGATATGGGGCTTGACGACAGAGGGGCTTTTTCAATCGGACGAAGAATACAAAACACATGCCGATCAGCGCAAGGTGCAGGAGGTTGAATACTTACGTGGTGGACATCCTATGGCTGGAGATATCAAGTTTGCAGATCGCAATGGTGACAAAGAAATCAGCTTAGGCAGTAATACGCTTGCTGATCCGGGAGATCAGCACATCATAGGTAACAGCTCGATACGCCTTCCTTACAGTGTTGGTTTTAACTTTAACTGGAGTAATATTGACCTAAGTGCCTTTTTTCAGGGCGTAGGTAAGCGTGACTTTTGGCCAGGAAGAGAGTCTGCCTATTTCTGGGGTTTCTACAACCGCTGGAACAATCCGGTTTATGAACATATGGAAAACAATTATTGGACACCAGAAAACACGGATGCTTATTTTCCGCGCCTGCGTGCTTATCAGGCCAATCCTGCGTCTAGCACACGCTCGCTTTCCGTAGTGCAGACACGATATCTTCAAGATGCATCGTATCTACGCCTGAAATCGGTTGTGTTGGGATATAGAATACATAATCCATGGTTAGAACGCGCAGGTATTTCCAGTATTCGTGTATTCGCATCTGGTGAAAATCTTTTAACATGGACCCGAATGTCAAAAGCACTAGACCCTGAAGCCTTGAATGATGAGGTAGATTCCAATACGTTCAATGGAAGTGGATTTGTTTATCCGGTACAACGCACCATTACAGGCGGTTTAGAAATTAACTTTTAACGTTCAAACACAAGATCATGAAAAAATTAAATTTCACCCTTATATCATTATGCTGCATGTTGGGATTGTTGTCCTGCAGCAAAGATTTACTAGAAAAATTCCCGCTCACAGAAGTCAGTCCGCAGCGTTTTTTCAAAAATGAGCAGGACCTCATTTTATACACCAATAGTTTTTACAATTACCTCAACGGGACTAATGTATTTACGGCTGACAATTCTAGTGATAACGTAGAGCAAAACTCAGTAGGCAAAACCATGTCGGGTATATGGCAAGTTCCAGAAACTGCTTCCGAAGCCGGTTGGACCTGGACTGAATTGCGTGAGATCAATTATTTTTTACAGCAGGTAGACAAAGCCGATATAGAGGAAAAAGTTAAGAATAACTACATCGGATTGGCTCGCTTTTTTAGAGCGCTGTTTTACTTCGAAAAAATGAAGCGTTTTGGCGATGTACCATGGTATTCGACTCCATTAGAAACGAACAGTCCTGAATTATACAAAGGCCGTGATACTCGAGAGCTGATTACGGATTCTATTATTGCCGATTTAGATTTTGCCGTTCAATACCTCAATACTACGAAAAATGTGAGTCGGGTAAACAAATGGACCGCTCTTGCATTAAAGTCAAGAGTGTGTCTGTTTGAAGGTACCTATCGGAAGTACCATACCTATCTCGATTTAGGTAGTTCTTCAGCTGCATTGTTAACGCAAGCGGTCACTGCGGCGGATGAAATTATGAAGTCGGGTCCCTATAAATTGTATTCGACCAATAATCCGACCGTAGACTACCTGACGCTTTTTTCAGCAGATAAGGCTAAAGATGATGAAGTTATTCTGGCTGAAGCCTATGATACCGAACTTAAGCGATTCCATGCTGCTAATAATATATTTAATGTGGCTACTACAGGAGGAGGGGTAGGACTTACTAAAGCATTAATGGATTCCTATTTAACGATTACAGGTAAGCCTTTCTCTTCGGTATCGGGATATGACACACAGATGTTTTCAGAAGAGACTAAAGATAGAGATCCGCGCTTGAGTCAGACTATCCGGACACCTGGCTATAAGCGCATAGGTAGTGCCACGGTGTTGCTGCCTGATTTTGCAACCGCTCCAACGGGTTATCAGAATATAAAATTTGTGAGTGGTGTAGATCAAGATAATTACAATACCAATGCTAATGATATTCCGTTATTTCGTTTTGCAGAAGTGTTGTTGAACTTTGCGGAAGCAAAAGCTGAATTAGGTAGCTTATCCCAAGCTGAGGTGGACCGTTCGATCAATCTGATACGTAAGAGAGCGGGCATTCCTAATTTAGTGATTGGTGCTATTCAGACAGACCCATTGATGCGCACACACAATCCGGGCATAGTGGACGACCTGCTGCTAGAGGTGCGGCGCGAACGCAGGGTGGAGCTGGCCATGGAAGGATTCCGTTACTATGATGTCATGCGTTGGAAACTGGGTAAAAACTTCACTAACGTTTTTGAAGGTATGTATTTCCCTGCAAAGGGAGAGCATGATCTGGATGGTGATGGTAAGAATGATTTTGCTGTTGTTGATGCTTTACCTAACCCTAAGGTCCCAGGTATTCAATATTTTGTCCTAGGTACCAGGAAGCTTTCTGAGGGGACCAAAGGCCGTATTCTGGTATCCCCAAACATTCAGAAGAAATTTGACGAACCTAAAAACTATCTATACCCCCTGCCGCGTACGGAGATGGTGTTAAATCCAGCATTAAAACCTCAAAATACAGGTTGGGGAGAATAAAATGAATGTACAACTAATCAATATAAATACACATGATAAAACCATCAGACAAAATTACAGAACAGCCTTCCAAATACCGTCATCTGGAAAAGATGACGGTGGCCGAGTTGACAAAAAACATTAACAATGAAGATAAAACTGTCGCCCTTGCCATTGAGCAACAGTTGCCACAACTGAATAGGTTAATTGAAGCACTTGTGGTGAAATTAAAGGCAGGTGGTAGACTGTTTTACGTAGGCGCAGGAAGTGGTGGACGTCTTTCGGTCTTAGATGCGATCGAGATGCCAACTACCTACGGCGTTCCGAAAGAACTGTTTAATGTTGTTCTTGCTGGTAGAATAGAACACTTGATAGAAGCTTTAGAAGAAAAGGAAGATGATCTATATGAAGGAGTTCTTCAGTTGGAGGAATTAGAAGTAAGTGATAAGGATTTTGTTATTGGTATATCAGCCAGTGGTACAACACCTTTCGTACTTCAGGCTTTAAAATACTGTCAATCTAAGGGAATTACGACAGCCTCGATTGTGAATAACCCGAATAGCGAAATATCGTCTTATTCCAACTATCCGGTTGAAGTTATTACCGGTCCTGAGTTTATATCAGGGAGTACACGTATGAAATGTGGTACTTCACAAAAGATGATTTTTGATATGATCAGCACAGCTAGTATGGTACAGTTGGGACGTGTTGAAGATAATAAAATGGTATATGTAAATTTGATCAATGACAAGATTATCGATCGTGCCAATAAAATACTGATGGAAAAAACCGGAATTAAGGATTATGATTTTGCGAAGGAACTTTTGTTAAAGGCGGGTAGCGTAGTGGCGGCAACAGAAACCTGGCATGCTGAAAAAAATAAACCATGAAAAACATGACTTTTAACCCACTGTTGCTATTGATCTTTTTAGGGACTTTTAACCTGTGCCAAGCACAGGTTATCACTGATTATAGTGTAGGCTTTTCCCAGAGGTCTCTAGACCCGGACCAGCGGCTGCTCTCGCTTGCTCTTGCGGGCTATGGGCTGCCAGCAGAGGGGCGCTTTAGTCTTAGCTGGGACAGAATCGATGGTGCTGACATGGAGTCTGAGGCTAGAAAGATATTTGAAGCCCAACACCGAACCCTATACCATAACAAAGCCAAGATGACTCTGCGGCAGGATGGTGAGCTATATTTGCACCGAAATAAAAAACAGAAGTTGATTTCTGGTGAACATAGCTTTCAGCTTGTTCAGGCCTATTCCGATTTGCTTATTGGGCAGGACAGGCAACAACAATTGTGGCGCGCTGTATTTAATAAAGATGAGGTCAGTTGGCAAAAAATTAAACAGCTGAAAGAGACTGTCGCTTTTACTGTTCTGGGCAATAATTTGATAACAATTGATGGCCAAGAGCGCATGTGGCGTGTAAGTCTAGTCAATAATCCTACTTTCGAAAAGGTGCAGATCGGACGTTTCAATGGATTTACGTTTAATATTCATATTGATGCCCTGCAGACTATAGATGGACAGTTGTATGCGTTGGATGATCAAGGGCATGTGTATCGAGCAGTACACAGTACTGATCATAGTTTGGAGACTTCTGCTTTTATGATACAACAGGGCAAAGATAAGCTTCTGGTGCTTACATTAGACCTATGTGGCGTCAATTTCTCTTTCACACATGAGGTCAAAGAGAAGATAGCTAAGAAGCTGAGATTACCAGTAAACGCGATCCTGATTAATGCGTCACATACACATTTTGCACCGGTATCACAGGCTTGGACCACCTGGGCTGATTACTACCAGAAACCCGATAGCAATTATCTGAATCAGGTCATTGCGCCAGCAATGATCAGTGCTGCAGAAGAAGCTAGCAAAAAGCTTCAACCTGGTTTCATTTATTTTGGAAGAGGGGAGACTTTTATTGGAACAAACCGCAATAAAGAGCGAAATGGACAGGGGCCTGTTGATCGGGCACTGGATGTTATCCGGGTGATGGACAGGTCCAATCAACTGCTTGGTGTAGTTTTTCTAACAGGCTGTCACCCTGTTTTCAAAAATAAAGGGGCAGAAGCTTTTACCATCAGTGCCAATTTTCCAGGTGTCGCACGTCGACATATCAAGGAAGAACTTGGACCTGTACACACACTCTTTATTCAAGGGTGTGCCGGTGACATAAATCCCATCACTGATGATTTTCGCGAGACTGGAACTTCTCTGGGCAAGGACGTTTTACAGGTGCTGGCCTCCTCTATGGAGCCGGTACAGGGCGCATTAACGTCCTATCTGGATAGCGTGCTCATTCCTGTTAAACCGATGAGCAGGGAAGAGTTGGATGCATTTCGAAAACAAAATATGGAACTAAAACAGCAGACGGTACAGTCTGAGAAGAATATCCGTTGGGTAAAATTGATGGGCACACGCTATGACAAGCAACAATTGCGGAATGTACTTCCTGTTTACTACCAGACTTTAAATGTAGGTTCGTGGAAACTTTTCGGTCTTTCCCGTGAGGCGGTGACCTCATACGGTATGAAGATCCGCGAATTATGGCCTGATCAAAACGTCAGTGTAGCCGGTTATTGCAACGATGTGGCCAGCTATCTGCCCGACGCCTGGCATATCAAACATAAGGTGTATGAAGGCTATGAGTCTTTTTTCTGGTATGGACAGGAGGGAATCCCACCGATTAATGTACAAGAAATTATATTGGAAGACATAAAAATGAAAAATAGATAAGATATGAAGATAATAAAAGCTATTATATGCTGTTTGCTGTGTTCTTTTGTAGTGTATCCGGCTCTTGCACAGTCAGCAAAAATTAACTTGGAGTGGGAGCTCCTGACCAATCTTCCACAATCTAGCTTTAAATCGGAAGCCGAATTCAGGATACATAACAAAGGTGAGGAGCTTACAGATAAGAACTGGACTATCTTTTTTTCGATGGCACCTATTGCTGTTGGTATTTTAGACTCCAGTTCGCTGTTGGGCGTGGAGCATATAAACGGAGATTGGTATAGGCTATACCCTAAGAAAGGTTTTCGCCTATCACCTGGCCAAACAGCTCGGATTCATTATGGCAATAATAAACACATCACCAAGGAAGTCTTGGCACCAATGGGGCCTTATATGGTACGCTACGACGACGGTGGAAAGGAGCTTGGTATAGCCGATATTGCACAATATCATTTGGTTCCATTTACCCGCGACGAGCAACTGGTAAGAGGTACAGCAGAAGGCTACGGTCCCTTTTCCTTGGAAAGAGTTTATAACGAAAACAAAGATTTAACTGATATTCCAAAAGACCAGCTTATTCCCATTATTCCTACACCTCATGCTTATACCCGACATGATGGAATATTGCTTCTTGATGGGAACTGGAATATGAAGCATGCTAAGGAATTGCAGTTTGAAGCTGATTACCTCAGGGATAAGACGGCAGAGCTTCGCCCTGGTCTTAAGAAAAGGAGTCAACAAGGGCCTCTAATCCAGTTGAGCATCGATACTAAAGTCCTAGAAGGACACAAAGAAGGATATTCGTTGACGATAGATGCTACTGGTGTGCAGATAAAAGGGACAAATACAACAGGTGTGTTTTACGGTGTGCAGAGTTTACTTTCCCTGATCGCATCCTCTCCTATGAAAGATGGGCTTTTATCCCTTTCGCATGTCAGTATCTTAGATAAACCAAGGTTGGACTTTCGTAGTCTGCACCTGGATGTAGCACGTAATTTCCAACGTAAAGAAACAGTTTTAAAAACCATCGATATATTGGCACATTATAAGCTTAATAATCTATTACTCTATACGTCCGAAGATGAGGGGTGGCGTATTGAGATTCCTGGATTGCCGGAGTTGACCGAAATTGGAAGCCAGCGCTTACACCCAACGAATGGGGTCGAGTCGAAGGGTGTGATGCCAGCCTATGGCTCCGGCGCTTATGCTACTGACAAGAACTCGGGGTCGGGTTTTTATTCACGTAACGAGTTTATCGAAATTCTAAAATACGCCAAAGCTAGACACATTAATGTGATACCGGAGCTTAATTTTCCGGGGCATGCCCGTGCTGCTATTATAGCTATGGAAAACCGTTATCAGAAGTACATGAAGTTGGGTGATCAGCACAAAGCGGAAGAATACCGGCTTTTGGATCCCAATGATAAGTCAGACTATTTAAGTCCGCAATATTTTAAAGATAATACGGTTAGTATTGGTCGTGAATCGTCTTATCGCTTTTATGAAAAAATAATCGATGAATTTACATCTATGTATAAAGAGGCTGGCTTGAAATTAGAGAAGATTCACGCCGGAGGAGATGAGGTGGCACAAAAGGCATGGAGCCAATCTCCTGAAGTACAAAACTGGGCGGCCGATAGAAACGTGAAAAATGATTTTTTATCGCTTCAGGCTGCGTTTTTCAAGGAGCTTGTGCATCGTATGGAAAAAAAAGGTCTTGAAGTGCACGGTTGGGAAGAAGTTGTTATCGAGCATGAGGATAAAAAGTACTTTCCAAACCCCACTTTTGTAGGGAAAAAGGTCGTTCCTTATATCTGGAACAACGAGTACTCTTATCCCGATATGGGCTATAAGCTTGCCAACATGGGCTACGATGTCATTTTGTGTAACGTGACCAATCTCTATTTTGATCTGGCATACAATAACGATCCAAAAACACCGGGTCTACTTTGGGCAGGTTTCGTGGATACCAAAAAAGCTTTTTCTTTTGCTCCCTATCATTTTCAAAACTCTACCTTGATCAATCGTTTTGGAAAGGATGTATTCCATGATAGTTCTCCTACTTTTGAGCGGCTTAAAGATGAGGCAAAAGGACGTATACGTGGGGTGCAGGCCCAGATGTGGGCTGAGACCATATTGAGTGCCGAAATGTTAGAATCCTATCTGCTGCCAAAATTGATCGGATTTGCGGAGATGGCATGGTCCAAAGAGCGTGCTTGGGAATCGCAGGAAGGTCGAGCGGAACGGATTAGGGCTATTGACAAGGATTGGAACAGCTTTGCCAATCGCATTGCAAAATTTGAACTTCCCATACTTTCACACTGGAATCAGGGCTATAATTTTTGGATGCCACCGATAGGGAGGCAATCAAGCCATGGTCGGGTTGCTGCCAATATTTGTTTTCCTGGAATGACTATACGCTATACAACAGATGGTAGCCCTGTTACTCCGAGGTCTCCCCGATACACTGGTCCGATACCCGATACAGGCAACGTTCTATTTAAGGCTTTTGTAAATTGAAGCCAGATTATGGACGTTAGAGGTCAACTAGAAAGCCTAGAATTTTTCCTAACGGAAACGTTCTAGGTTTTTGTGCATTGTGGGGATCAATGCAAGTTTGGCCTATTTTGCTAAGAAACACCATTCATTAGAACAAATAATTGATTTTTGCTATATTTAGCGGCAGATTTCAATTGTTGACTAAGTTATAAACTCCGATTTCCATTTGTATAGTAGGAGCAAGCCCTTGTTTTTATTAGTAAGCAGAGCCTATAACTTGCGAAGTAAAATTGTGATAACGCGATGGAGTATAGTACAGGAGCTAAGGACGGAGAGCAAGAGATGCTCAGCAAATTTCATAGAAAAGATAAAGCAGCATTCGGACAGGTGTTTGTAACCTATTATTCGGGCATGTGCCTGTTTGCCGAAGGCTACGTGGGTAGAGAATATGCCGAAGATATCGCTAATGACGTGTTTCTACGACTGTACCAAAGTGATGCTACATTTCAGGATATGTCCCACCTCAAAGCCTACCTCTACCGTGCGGTAAAGCATAGCTGTTTCGATCTGCTCAAAACACACAGTAACGCCGGAGAGAGACAGCGCCATTTTGTGGAAGAGAGGGAGATTGCCGAACCGGCCTATCTTTCCCATATCATGCAGACAGAGGCTATCCGTATCCTGCATCAGGCTTTAAGCGGTCTTCCCGAACAGACTGCCCAGGTGATCAGACTCACCTACCTGGAGGGCATGAGCAATCAGGAAGCGGCCGACGAATTAGGGATCTCCATCAATACCATAAAAACCCACAAGCAGCGGGGACTCCAAAAGTTGAGACAGGTCCTTCCTAAAGATCATTTTACGATACTGCTGATGTTTTTCTTCTAAGTAGATATTTTTTTGCATTCCTTGTCATCCCTTTTTCCGTTGGCGTCGTTTGATATACAAATACGAGCGCTAGATTATGGATTATAAGGAAGAATATGCAGCTATTAAACTGGGCGAACTGTTTGCTAAAGAAATACAGGGACAATTGTCCGAAGAAGAGGCTGTACTGTTAAGAGATATGTTGGATCGGTCTCCAATATACCGACAGGCGTATGAATCACTTCAGCAAGAGGAAAGACAGTACCTGTTAAAGAGAATAGAGCAGTATGATGCTTCTGCTGCGTTGGCGTCTGTACTCGCAAGAGCGGAACAGCCCGCAATCAAAAGAAGAATCCGCACGCTGTGGTATGCCGCAGCTTCGGTTATTCTCTTGGTTTCGATAGCGACAGTTACGTATTTCCAGTTGCAAGAAGACCCCTCCAGAGAGCGTACGCTTGTACAGAATGCGGCAGACATACCTCCAGGCAAGAACAGGGCTTATATAACCCTGGCAGATGGCCGACAGATCACCTTGGACAGCGGCCAGAATACGGTTGAAAATAAAGAAGGTGTACTGGTATACGGCAATGGTGAGCAGGTATTGACAGCGGCTGAAACCACCTATGCAACGATCAGTACACCCGTCGGGGGGCAATATCAGATTACACTTCCCGACGGTACCAAGGCATGGCTCAATGCGGCTTCGTCTCTTAAATACCCGACACATTTTTCCGAAAGCCAACGCAAGGTGGCGGTCGAAGGGGAGGTCTATTTTGAGGTTGTCAGCGATAAGCATAAGCCATTCATAGTACAGTCCGAGGGACAGTATATCGAAGTATTGGGGACGGCATTCAATATCCGCAACTATGGTGATCACAGTATCACCACGCTGGTGCATGGCAAGATTGCATTGGTCAACAGCTTCGACCATAAAGTACACATACTGCATCCAGGTGATCAGGCGCGCTCTGACGGTACGTCTATCACGACAAGCAGGGTAGAGGCGACCGATTTTGTAGCCTGGAAAGACGGGCTCATCGTCAACAGTGATGCGACACTCGAGGAGACCTGTTACGAACTGGAGCGTTGGTACGACGTCAGGTTTGTATTCCCCAAAGGATTTAAAAATAAGGAAAAGGCCATGAACAGCCTTAATAAGAACGAAATGCTCTCATCGGTACTGGCTGCACTGCAGCATACCTACCAAGTCCAGTTTGAGATCAGCGGGAAGGAGGTAATCGTGAGGTAAATAGACTTTTCAGTTGTTTAGTTCTCCGATATAAAAAAACCGTCCTATGCTAGTAACATCAGGACGGCCATAGTCGGACAATTAATAAGGATTTTCGTACAGTATTAATAAACCAACAATAACAAAAATAATGAATACAACCATTTATACCAATGGTATGGACGCGTATTGGAAAAAAAATAAGATACCCGTCCATATGTCCATCGGTAATCTTATCATAATGAAACTATTAATCGTATATGTTTTCGTTTTTTGCTGCAGCAGCTTTGCCAGCGTACACGGGCAGAAATTAAGCCTTGAAGTAAAAAACGCAAGATTCCAGGATGTGGCGTTAGCCATACGCAAGCAGACGGGATATTCCTTTTCCATCAGTAACCGGTATCTGGCTCACGCGCAGCCCATCACCCTGAGAGTGACTGATACCGAACTGGGGGATGTATTGACCGAGATCTTTAGGAGCCAGCCTTTTGGATATGCTATTAGCGGTAAGATCATTGCGGTGGTCGATAAAGCAGAAGTACCAGTACAGCAGCAACAGCCCATCCGTGGCCGTGTCACCAATGAAAAGGGAGAGCCCTTGGCCGGAGCATCGATCTATGTACTGGACGGCAATAAGCAACGCACAGCCAAACAGACCAATACCGATACCAACGGTAATTTTGAACTGAAAGATGTAGCCGAAGGCCAGCTTATAGAGATATCCTACCTTGGCCACCGATCCCTACAGCGTCCTGTTAAAGCACAGTTGGGAACTATAGTACTACCACTGATCAATGCCGAGGTCGAGGAGATCGTGGTCAACGCCGGTTACTACACCGTAAAGGATCGGGAACGTACCGGAAGTATCGCTCGGGTGACCGCTAAGGATATCGAGTTTCAACCCGTAATCAATCCATTGCAAGCCATTCAAGGGCGAATGGCAGGGGTAAGCATCACGCAGAACACAGGTGTTCCAGGTGGCGGATTTGATATACAGATCCGTGGTAGGAATAGTTTGAGGGATTATAAAAATAGCAATACAAATGCAAATACTCCTTTATATGTTATTGATGGAGTTGTAATTCCAACTAGCAATTTAAGAAATTCCCCTCTTGCACGAACTATACTACCTTATAATGAAACCAATATCTTAAATTCTCTTAATCCTTCAGATATACAAAGCATTGAGGTGTTAAAAGATGCAGATGCTACAGCTATTTATGGTTCGCGAGGTGCAAATGGCGTAGTGCTGATTACAACTAAGAAAAACAAATCAGATAATGGATCTGTTACTCTTTCCACTTCTACTTCTTTAAGCAAAGTGGCTAGTGAAATGAAGCTTTTAAATACAGAGCAGTTTAATCAAATGCGAGACCAAGCGTTTATAAATGATGAGATTACTACCTTTCCTTCTGATGCACTAGATATAAATGGAACTTGGAATCGAGATAGATACACCGATTGGCAAAAAGAACTCATAGGTGGGACAGCTAAGTCACAAAATGTACAGGTAGGAGTTAGTGCCGGAAGTGAAACTACTCACTTTACAGCTTCTGCGAATTACAACAATCAAACAACTGTCTTTCCAACAGATAAAGGCTATAAGAGAAATACGTTTTTAATCAATGTTAATCACAATAGTAAGGACGGAAGATTTCAGTTAAACTCATCAACGAACTATTCTATTCAAAAAAACAATCTAATTGCTACTGACTTAACGTCTCAGGCTCTAATTTTATCTCCTAATGCGCCAAGTCTGTACAATGTTGATGGAAGTTTAAATTGGGGGTTTGTAGGAGATACAAATCCAATTTCATCAATGTTCGAAACATATCAAAATGACAATAGCAATCTTGTATTAAATCTTGATCTTAGTTATGAGTTTTTAAAAAATATGTATTTAAAATTAAATACAGGATATAATAAATCTAATACAGAAGAAAATAGACTAACTCCCCATACCATTCATAACCCTGCTAAAGGTTATACTTCAGAACAATCTAAAGCTGAGAACACTATTAGAGATAATAAATCTTACATTTTAGAACCTCAAATAAACTACGTTTTTAACCTTGATAAATTCTCTATAAACTCTCTTGTTGGAATAACATACCAAGAAAGTAATACATCTGCTTTATACTTAACCGGATCTAATTTTCAAACCAACGACTTTTTATCCAATATATCGGCAGCAAAAACAACAATAATAAATCAGTCTGCCAATCTACAATATAAATATGTAGCCCTTTTTGGTAGGTTAAACCTAAATTATAACAGTAAGTATTTATTTAACCTCACTGCAAGACGTGACGGCTCTTCAAGGTTTGGTGACAACAATAAATTTGGAAACTTCGCAGCTGTAGGTGCTGCTTGGGTATTTTCTAAAGAAAACTTCTTTGAAGATACTTCATGGCTTAGCTTTGGAAAATTGAGAGCTAGCTACGGTACATCTGGGAATGACAATATTGGAGACTATCAGTATTTAGATACTTACACCCTTAATCCCAATAATTACAACGAAATAACAGGTCTTACTCCTTCAAGACTTTACAATCCAAATTTTAGTTGGGAGAAAACTAAAAAGTTAGAGACCGCTATTGAAATTGCCTTATTTAATGACAGATTGCAGTTTGAACTTGCTCACTATAGAAATAGATCTTCTAATCAGCTGGTGGGTATTCCCTTACCAGCAACTACTGGTTTTCCTTCTATACAAGACAACCTCCCTGCTACGGTTGAAAACAAAGGTTGGGAATTCAGTTTAAACTCACAAAATATCAAATCTAAAGATTTCTCTTGGACAAGTAACTTTAATATATCTTTTCCTAAAAACACATTACTTTCTTTTCCTAATCTAGAAGCTTCTACCTATGCCGATCAGTTCATTGTTGGAAAAAGTACCAGTATAAAAAAATCATACAACTTTGAAGGCATAGATCCATTAACAGGTCAATACATCTTTACAGATTATAATAAGGATGGAAGTATTACTCCAGGATTTGATAGGCAAAATATACAGGAGATAAAAACTCAATATCATGGAGGGATTCAAAATACGCTTTATTATAAGAATTTTAGTCTTGATTTTCTATTTCAATTTGTTAAACAGACCAATTATAATTTCAATTACGACATCACTGTTCCTGGTTCAATTTATAATCAGCCAATCGAGGTATTAAATAGCTGGACACATGCAAGCCCAAATAGTCAATACGGATATTTCTCTAGTGGATATAATTCTGTTATGCTCAACAGTATAAATCTATTTAAAAGTAGTAATATGGCCATTGGAGATGCCTCTTACATAAGATTAAAAAATGTATCTCTATCCTATTTACTTACATTACCTAAAGCTAGGTTAAACTCTGTTCGATTTTATTTTCAAGGGCAAAATCTTTGGACAATCACAAATTACTATGGCCTAGATCCTGAACTTGTTCTAACCCGTTATTTACCTCCCCTAAAAACATATGCTTTTGGTGTTCAATTAGCTTTCTAAATCTACTAATTATGAAAAATATATTCTGTTCAAGTCTGTTACTTATAGCTATACTATTGTTCCAATCCTGTGATGACACAATTGAGATTGATCTTCCAACAGATCAAATAGCTAGCCCGAATGTTTTTAAAGACAAGCAAAGTGCTACATCTGCTCTATCTGAACTTTATATCAACCTTAGAGAAACTTCTTTATTTACTGGAAAAAGTCAAGGTATTGGTTCTACTCTAGGCGTATACACAGATGAACTAACTCCTACTTATTTACCACCTACATCAGATACCTTCTTTATTTTTCACAACTCTTTAGATCCAACTAGATTTATAATCTCAACTTTATGGAATAACTCTTATTCTCATATCTATGCTATTAATTCTTTTATTAGTGGTATTACTAATTCTAATGGGACTACAAGTGAAGAGAAAGAACAGTTTTTGGCCCAAGCTTATGTCTTAAGAGCGATGTATTATCAACTCCTTATTCAAATCTTTGGAGATATTCCCTATACAACCTCCACTGATTACAAGGCTAATACTAAAATTGTAAAAACACCTGTCTCTGAAGTTTTAGAACTGATTAAACAGGACCTACTAAAAGCCATAGAGACTCTTTCTTATAGTGACAATTCCTCTAATAAATATTATCCAAACAAAGCTGTAATAGAACTTATCCTAGCCAAGAATTATTTGCTCCAAAAAAAATACGAAAAAGCAGAGTTCTATTCTAAACTAGTGATGGATAATCCTCTTTATAATATGGAGACAGACCTATCTAAAGTATTTAAAAAATCGGCTAAAAGTACGATTTGGCAATTGGCTAATACCACAGCTGTTGCTGCTACCTATGAGGCCAGAAACTATGTTCTTTTCACTAGTAATTCCGGTGATATCTTAAGTAATACTCTACTTAACTGTTTTGATAATCATGACCTTAGAAAGCAACTTTGGACTAAAGAATTTCAAAGTACAGGTAAAATTCATGCTTATAAATACCAAAATAGAACAACAAATTCAGATGAATGCTCAATTCTTTTTAGAGTAGAAGAAGCTTACTTTATTTTAGCTGAAGCCCTTATCTATCAAAATAAAGAAAAAGAAGCTATTGTCTACTTAAATGCAATAAGACTAAGAGCAGGTCTTCTGGCGTTACCTAATACTCTAGACAGAGAACAAACTCTACTTGCTATGCTTAAAGAAAGTCAAAAAGAATTTTTCCTAGAACATGGTAGACGCTTTTTTGATCTTAAAAGAAACAATAAACTGTCTCTTTTAAAGGTCTCTAAACCTAACTGGCAAGGCAAAAACGCCCTTTTTCCTTACCCTGATAAAGAAATACTTATTAACCCTAATTTAAAACCTCAAAATGACTACTAAATCCTTAAGATTTATCTACAGTTTTATACTTATTTTATTAGATTTTACTTGTTATAGTCAGACTATAAAAGACAGTGTACATTATAGTTTACTATATAACAATTTGCTCTCTTCAAGTGGAAAGTTTTCCACTATTAAAAATAATTTTTTATTTGATTCTGAAAAAAACAGCATTTTCATTTTTAATAACAATGGAAAATTACTTTTAACAAAACAAACAAATAATAAATATGAAGTTCTTAAAAATGATTTTCTTATTGGAATCAATCCAACTAAAACAGAAATTGAAATCCTTGATCCCAATACTAATAAATCAAAGAAAATCTCTAATGTAAAAGAGGTAGAAGTAATCAATAATTACAACGTTATTTTTTACTTTGATACAAAAACTGAAAGCTATAAACTAATTAAGGTTCTTTCTTCTGGAATTAAAGAAATTTGGAATATCCCTCAAACTCTTATAAACTTTACTAGTATAAGTAATGATAAAAAACACCTACTTATTCAATATAGCAATCTTACTAAAGGAACTGAATTAATTAATCTGGAAAATTTTAAAAAGACTACAAACACAAGTATTACTGATTTCATTAAAAGTGTTATTTGGGATAAAAAACTACCTGTTGTATTTTTAAGTCCTAATCAAAAACACACTAACAACTTTCCATACTTAACTTTTTTTAACTACGACACTAATCTAGTTAAAAAGCAGGATTTAGATTCAACTATATCTTACAGTTATCCCGAGGCAATCAATGAGTATAGTTTTAAAATAGTGCAATACTATAATTTAGTAAAAAAGCCATATGACACTGAAAAATTACAACTCTGGACTACAAAAGATACAGAATTAGCAACTACTATCGCTTATCCTAGAATAAAAGAAATAAAAACTGATGGTCATATTATTTTTAACTACAAAGACAAAAAAGTCTACCAACCTGATGCTTTAAATCAGTACATATCAATTCCTTTAAATGAGAATATACTTTTAGTTTATGATCCAAATCAATATATCGATTATATAAATTCAGATCGTGCAAGACCAAGAGACATTAGTATCTATGATATTAAAGAAGATAAGTTTACATTAATTACAAAAGCTCAACAAAACCCTTTTAATACTACTAGTTTATCTTCAAAGACAAACTACTTTGTCTATATTAAAAAAGGACTAATGTATTTTTATAACATAGAGCAAAGAGCTCTAGAAAACACCTTTAATTTAAAAGAAGATAGAACAAAATCGAACGTTTATATAAGTAGGTTAAGATACTGGTCTGAAGATGGAAAATACTTTTATTTTGCTTCAGATAATAACTTTATGCAATACGATATTAAAAGCAAAACATTTAAAGTGTTAATTGATGGTGGCAATACAAGTTATCGCTATAAAATTCTTAACACTCTAGCGTCACCCTCATATAATCAAACTAGTCAAATACCATCAAATATGATCCTAGACAATAGGAAGCTCTTAATTGAAAGATATAATATCAAAGAGAGTACTAGTTCTATTTTATTACTTGAAGGGAATAAACGGGTTTTTATAATAAATAATACAAATGATCAAATCAAAAATGTAAAATATGGTGATAATTTTAAAACAATTACTTACTCATTAGAGAACTTCAATAAACCTGCAACTCTATATGTATATCATAATGGTATAACCAAGCTTCTTTTAGAAAACTCTATGCCTAAGGAACTTTATACTTGGAAAAAACAAAAGATAGTAGCATATAAGGATAAGTATAACAATGATTTAAAAGGAATACTGTTTTACCCAAAAGACTTTGATCCAAACAAAAAATATCCAATGCTTACTCACACCTACGAAATTCAAAACTATCTAGCTAAGGATTTTACCTACCCAACTTATTTTGATCATATCGGCTTTAATATGGAACTATATTTAGAAAAAGGTTACTTTGTTTTTTTTCCTGATGTATTTACAACTAAACAAGGCCCTGGGATATCTGCTTTAAACTGTGTAGAGGAAAGTATAAAAAAAGTATTACAAGAAGAAAAAGCTATTAATAAAGACAAACTAGGTCTTATGGGACATTCCTTTGGAGGTTATACCACTAATTTCATTGTAAGTCAAACTAATCTGTTTAAAGCAGCTGTCAGTGGATCTGGAGTTGCTGATTTTATAAGTCACTATTTCTCCTATAATTATAATTACAGATCCCCCGGTTACTTCCAGTTTGAAACAGGACAGTTAAATATGCTAAAGCCTTTTAAAGAAGATAAAGAGTTATACTTTTTAAATTCTCCTCTTTTCTATGCTGAAAATATTAATACGCCTCTTCTTTCTTTTACTGGAAAAGAAGATAAAGTAATAAGTTCCAAACAGCAAGAGACACTTTTTATGGCAATGCTGAGATACAAAAAGCCTTTTATCTCACTAATGTATGAAGATGAGGGTCATTACTTAATGAAGCCTGAAAATCAATTAGATCTGACCAAACGATTACTCAATTGGTTTGATTACTATTTAAAAAATGCAGATAATAAAGAAACTCGTTGGATAAAATACAATACTACTTTTGATCCTGAAAGAATGCTTGAAAACTAAAAGCAATTTCAACTTCATCACCGCTTGTTCAGAGCCGAATGCACCCTTAGATTTCGTGGTTTTACGGATCTGTCGGTGCATTCCTTCAATAGGATTAGTCTTCTCGTTATAAAGACCTTGCATAGCTTCCTCTTTGAAGCGTTCAAAACGGCGAAGTCGCCTTGAATCGTATCCGGCCTATGAACTACAGGTCCGCTGATTTTTTGAAGTTCTGAGGATATAGCTCTTTAAGATTTTTGTGGTTTATGGACATGATATTTTCCAGTGTATGTTTTAACCACTGAAATGGGTTTACCTCATGCTTTTTGCAGATCGCAAAAAAAGAGTATATCATTGCTGCACGTTGTGCTGCTTCATGGCTTCCGGCAAAGAGGTAGTTTTTTCGTCCCAGGGCAACCGGGCGAATAGCGTTCTCCACAAGATTATTGTCAATAAGCAGCCTTCCATCATACAGGTATGCTGATAGTGCATCCCATCTGGCGTATGCATACGCCATAGCTTTACCGATCTGACTTTTAGGGAGTGTGCTTTTTATCTCTTCAAAGATCCATTTGCCCAGCTCGTTGATAACAGGTAAGGATTCGGTCAATCGAAGTTCTTTGGTCTGCTCTGCGCTTAGATTTTCCTGTTTGGCTTTCCGTTCAATGGCATAAAGCTTCTGGATCATTAGCAATGCTTTTTCCGTTCTTTCTTTATCGTTATCCAGTGCTTTCTCAAACTCACGCCGTGCATGTGCCCAGCAAGCTAGATGTGTTACTTCTTTCTTTTTAGCATACTTGTCATAGACTGCATAGCCGTCTGTCTGGAGATAACCTTTGAAGTTACCAAGCATGGGTACAGCGGCAATACCTCCACGGGTAGGGCTATAATCAAATAATACGGTTCTCTCCAATGGAGCATGGTATACCCAATAGTAGCCCTGATGGGTAGCGCCTTTTTTATCGCTATCCAGTACTTTTATCGGTGTTTCGTCTACCTGTAAGTAGCCCTGTACTTTAGTGTCAAAGACGAGTTTTTCATACAATGGTTCCAGTTTTTCTAGCGCTTGTTTGGTCCATCCTTCGATCGTTGAGGAGGCTATCTGTATGTTTTCCCTTGCAAAGATCTGTTTTTGTCGGTATAGCGGAAGGTGATCCATATACTTAGCGGTCAGGATCATCGCTAACAGGCTAGCGCCAGGGATTCCTTTGTCTATTACACGCTCAGGAAGCTCGGCAATGGCTACGGCTGATTTATCTTTGGCCGCATATTTATAACGGATGTAACGTTTGATATAGAACTTGGCAGG
This sequence comes from Sphingobacterium faecale, assembly GCF_016746095.1. GTDB lineage: Bacteria > Bacteroidota > Bacteroidia > Sphingobacteriales > Sphingobacteriaceae > Sphingobacterium > Sphingobacterium faecale. Next base: position 39,793 of record NZ_JAERTY010000012.1, read on the forward strand.
CTCGCATTCCAATTCTTCGGTAATTTCCTTGCCGATACAGACCATTTGGGATAGATCACCTTCGGGATGGATTTCAATCTCTTCCACAGGAAGATGTGCAGGCAATTTAGCACGTCCTTTATGGTTGGGACGTTTACGTATATACTCGATCTTTTCTTTGATTTCCTCCTGTTGCTGAACAACTTTGGCCGGCTCTGCTTCAAAGGGGAGCATGGTCTGAGCAGGATCGCTTTCAAAGCGCTCACGCTTCTGTCCGAACTGCATACGCTTGTACATGGCAAGCTGTGACTTTAGGTAATCTATCTCTTCGTCTTTTTTTGAGGTATCTTGAGAAAGGGACTTTATCTTTTCATCACGGCTGGAAATGACCTTGAGAAGGTCCTCTTTAGAGAGATTTTCCAGCGCTTTTTCCATAGTGTAAATATACGGAAAAAGCGGCTTTTATCCTACAATAAACCGCTTTTAAGTCAAAGAAAAACGTCTTTTTTGAATGCTTTTTACGACCTGTATGCCTTCAACCATCAGTACCAGATCACTCCAGGACAACTCGTGGTTTTTTGTGTGTGGAGCCAGAAAAGTTCCGCTTTCCAAACGTTTGTAATACAAAACAAAGCCACCCTTCTCCCAATGTAACAGCTTCACGTGCGTACGGCTACGGTTTAGGAACACGAACACCTCTCCACTGGTAGCCTGCCGTTGCATACCTGAACTGATCAGTCCACAAAGTCCATCAAAAGACTTCCTCATGTCGCAAAAACCATCATAAAGATAAAACCTATGCGATGAGCCTAGCGCAAACATCAGTACAAACGAATCAATTGAGAGAGAAGCCCAAGGTCATTTTCTACCTTTATACGTACACCATTGGGATAGATAATTTCAATATCACTGTTTTTACTGGCTTTATCGATGGTTAAAAAGCCAACAGCGGACTTATCGCTTTCTTTAATTCGGGAAATCCAATAATAAAATTTGGCTTCATTGATCCCATGTTCAGCACAATATGCCTTCTTACTTTTTCCGCTCTGCTGCCAGTCTGCTATCATCGATAGCATATATTTTCTTTTTTCTTGAATGCTCATGCAACAAAGATCGAAACTAGATACCCCTTATAAAATATGTACTTGGTCGGACGGATACCTTGAATCTATGTCGTCCATTTTAAACTCAAATTCCCGATATTCCATCAGTCTCTGTATATTAGCGCCATGGCTACTAACCAGCGACCAGATGAAGACGTATTGATCCCCGGCCTATGGGATGGAGATGACCGTGTATTTCAACAGATTATCAAAGACTTTCTGCAGCCACTGCGTTACTACGCTTGGACCTTTGTCAAGATAAAAGAAGTCGCAGAAGAGATAGCCTACGATGCCTTTGTAAAGCTATGGCAGGAGCGTAGCCGGTTTCAAAGCGATCTGCAGGTAAAACGTTTCCTATATGTCGTCACCAAAAACAAGTGCCTGGATCATCTGAAATCAGCCGATACCCGTTTTCGTCAGGTATTGGACGATACTGTCGAGATCCCCATTGCAGATATCGATCTGGAGGCAAAGGTAATACAGACCGAGCTCATGCAGGCTATTTATACCGAGATCAATAATCTTCCCCACAAGCAAGCTACCGTATTTCGATTGAGTTATTTAGAAGGGATGAGTGTGGAAGAGATCAGTATACAACTGGGGATATCCATCAATGCCGTATACCTCAACAAGTCTCTGGCAGGCAAGACCCTGCAACGTATTTTTAAGGACAAAGGAGATTGGTTGTATGTGCTATTCCTCCTTCAGTTTGGAGACTTCTGAACGATTTTAAAAAAATATTAAATTTTCATTACAGATTTTCCCGTCAAGCTCGTATAGATTATAAAATAGAACGACCGTATGGCTATCGAACAGGAAAAAATTGTCTTACTGATCCGGAAATATCAGGATGAAAGCATCACAGCAGAAGAGACGCTGTTGTTGAGGGAGTGGCTGGTACAGGATAAGGAAAACACCGATTTACTGACACAGATAAAGGATGAGTCCTGGCTACGGGCGCAGCTCGAAGGTTACCATAGCTTAGCCTCCGAAGATCTGGAGCGTGAATCATCGCGAATGGCACAACAGATCGCTGGCCGTCAAGTTGCCAAGGTACGGCCTATTTGGATCCGCTATGCCGTAGCTTCTATGGCACTGATTGCCCTTTCGATCGGCCTGTATTTTTATAACCCGAGTACTTTATCCGAGAATGAGACCTTGGCCCTTGTTGAGGCTGAGCGTATTCCACAGCCCGGAGGAAATAAAGCCACTTTGATGATAGACGGTGGCGAGACCATAGCGCTGAGCGAAGCGCACTCTGGCCTTATAGTCGCAGGCAAGATGGCCTACGAAGATGGATCTGCGATAGCGGCAACAGCGACATCCTTTGCTACGCTCAATACCCCAAGAGGAGGGCAATATAGTATCACCTTGCCAGATGGCACGAAAGTACGGCTTAATGCTTCCTCATCATTACGGTATCCGGTGCGGTTCGATGGAGCCGAGCGCAGAGTGGTACTTACCGGAGAGGCTTTCTTCGAAGTCGCACACGATGCACGACAGCCTTTCATTGTAGAGACCGCATTACAACGCTTACAGGTGTTAGGTACGGTGTTCAATATTAATGCTTATACCGACGAAAAGCAGATCGCGACAACGCTGATCCAAGGTAAGGTCGCCGTGAGCAGAGCCGCATCCGGAGCAGTCTCCACCATTTTATCACCAGGTCAGCAGAGCTTGTTGGATTCGAAGCGTCTTGATGTTATCGATGTAGATGCTGCAGAAGCCATAGCCTGGAAAGACGGCAAGTTTATATTCAACAATTCAGATATACATACCGTGATGCGGCAGATAGCCCGTTGGTACGATATAGAGGTGCAGTATATGGACGATGTATCAGCTGTTACCTTTAGCGGGTCATTGTCACGGTCGGCACCGATATCCGCTATACTGGAAGACCTCGAATTGACACAAAGTATAACGTTTAATATGGAAGGAAGGAGGGTTGTCGTGCGAAAGAGATAGAAAAAGTATAGGAGTTTAGTTTGCCTGATAAAAAAAGGAAGCCGGCAGTGTTGACGCACCACCGGCACAGTCAGGTAAAACAATAATAAATAGTTTCGAAGTATTAACAGTTTTTTTAACCTAACAAGACCAAATATATGAATAATAATCATGATGCAGCTTGCATGATGCATCTCTCTAATGAAACTATAAGGTATTGGATTATGCGGATACAGTTGATTACGCTTTTTATCGTGTTGCTGCTGGGGCAGCTGAACGCCAGCTCGAGTTATGGCCAGAAAGTAACGATCGAAGCCAAACGGCAATCTTTAGAAAGGGTGCTCAAAGAGATCAAGAAGCAGTCCGGCTTTGATCTCATATACAATCCCTCCGTATTTGATAAACTTGCGGAGTCCGTCACCGTCAGTAGCAGCCATACCGACTTGCAGTATGTGCTGTCCGATATTTTTAAAAAGCAGAGCAAGCTCGAGTTTCTCCTAAATGGGAAAACTATTATTGTACGGCCCAGAGGTGCCTCCAAGCAGGATGTTGAGGAGAGTACGCTGTCTGTACAACAGCCCATCCGGGGCCGTGTCACCAATGAAAAGGGAGAACCCCTGGCCGGAGCATCGATCTATGTACTGGATGGCAATAAGCAACGGACATCCAAGCAGACTAATACCGATACCAACGGTAATTTTGAACTGAAGGATGTAGCCGAAGGCCAGCTTATAGAGATATCCTACCTTGGTCATCGATCCCTACAGCGTCATGCTAAAGCACAGATGGGAACCATAGTACTACCATTGATCAATGCTGAGGTCGAGGAGATCGTGGTCAATGCGGGATACTACACCGTAAAGGATCGCGAACGTACGGGGAGCATTGCTCGGGTGACCGCTAAGGATATCGAGTTTCAACCCGTAATCAATCCATTGCAAGCCATTCAAGGACGAATGGCAGGAGTAAGCATCACGCAGAAATCCGGTATACCAGGAGCCGGATTTGATATTCAAATTAGGGGGCGTAATAGCTTGCGTACCAAGACACCAACGCAAGAAGATGGTAATACACCACTTTATATAGTTGACGGAGTGCCTATTTCAGCTGTAAGTGTTGGAGACTATAGTTTCACTCAAATTAACCCAGGTGGTGATATTAATCCCTTGAGTGCTATTAACCATACTGATATTGAGAGTATAGAAATATTAAAAGATGCCGATGCTACGGCTATTTATGGCTCTCGAGGGGCTAATGGTGTTGTTCTAATTACGACAAAGAGGGGAGTGTCGGGAAAAACCAAGTTTACCGTTACTTCTTCTTATGCAGGAAGTAAAATTGCCCGTAAAATGAAATTGATGAACCTCGGGGAATATATGGAGATGAGGGAAGAATTTAAAGCAAATACTGGTATTACCTATATGGATATCGATGGCACATGGGATGTAACCCGTGAAACCGATTGGCAAGATGAACTGATAGGAGGAACTGCTATAAGTAAGAATTTGGGAATGAGTGTGTCAGGAGGAAATGAGTATACTAGTTTTTTGATTAGTGCGAACCGTAACAATGAGACGACGGTGTATCCGATCAGCGACGGTTACAAGCGAAATAATTTGTCAACAAACATTAGTCATAAAAGCAAGGATGAAAGGTTTCAATTAACGTCAACGGTTAGTTACTCTGTCCAAAAGTCTGATTTCATTAATACAGATCTCACCAGAGAGGCTATAGTGCTTCCCCCAAATGCACCGTCTTTATATAATAGTGATGGAACGTTAAACTGGACTGATTACTCGTCGAATAGAGTAAATCCATTAGCTAGTTCTGAAGCAACCTATCATAGCAACAATAGAAATCTGGTTTTAAATGGTACGTTAAGTTACAACTTGATCGATAACATATTTTTAAAACTCAACGCAGGTATTACAAATACAGCCTTTGAAGAGAGTAGATACGAACCAAACACAATGTACAATCCGGTTTTAGTGAGATACCAAAGCCCTAACTCATCTACGTCAGCAAAGGCACGTAATGATGCCTATTCGTACCTTGTTGAGCCGCAGGTGACCTGGAACAAAAGCTTCGGTATACAACGTCTTGAGGCGCTGGTTGGAGGGACGTACGAAGAGCGGAACAATAGTACGTTAAAAATTTCTGGTTCAGGATTTACTTCCAATGCGTTGATTACGAATATTGGTGCCGCTAAGTCTAAAGGTATTAGCAGCGTTGGCGGCAACCCTTATAAATATGCCGCTTTATTTGCGAGGTTGAATTATGTTTACGATTCAAAGTACATTGTCAACATTACAGGACGTCGCGATGGGTCAAGTCGGTTTGGCGATAACAATAAGTTCGGCAATTTTGGTGCACTAGGAGGGGCTTGGCTTTTTTCCAAGGAACGATTTCTGCAGGAACAATCTTGGTTGACTTTTGGAAAACTTAGAGCATCGTTTGGAGTAACAGGAAGCGACAATACAGGAGATTATCAGTACATAGACACATACGATCTATCCACCGCTGTCTACGATGACATTGTAGGGCTATTGCCAAGCAAATTGTTTAATCCTGATTTCGGCTGGGAAAAAACGACAAAAGCCGAAGCCGCAATCGAATTAGGACTGTTTAACGATAGGATAAATACGTCGATCGCCTACTATAATAATCGATCTTCTAATCAATTGGTAGGGATTCCTCTCCCTGCAACCACAGGTTTTCCTAGTATTTCTGGAAATCTACCAGCTACAGTCCAAAACTCAGGCTGGGAATTGGTTGTTTCTTCTACGAATATAAAGAACAAAGGATTTAGATGGGAATCAAGCTTTAATATCTCTGCTAATAGAAATAAACTGGTGTCTTTTCCAGATCTAGAAGGATCAACGTATGCCAACACTTATATGGTAGGTAAATCAACAAGTATAAGTAGACGCTATAAGTATTTGGGTATTGATCAAGATTCAAAAGCTTACAAATTTCAAGACTTTAATAACGACGGAAAGATAACTGCTGCTGAAGATAGGAAAGTAATTTTAGACCTATACCCAAAGTTTTACGGGGGAGTACAGAATTCCTTGGTTTTTAATAAGGTAAGCCTCGATATTCTGCTTCATTTTGTAAAGCAGAAAGGCGCTAATCCACTATTTGGAAGTGCTTCTATGGGAGGACCTCAGAATAAACCTAAAGAAATGACAGATAGATGGACGCCTGACAATCCTAATGCAAAATATACCATTACTGCGTTTACCCCAGAAATTCGGGAATCGATAACTTTTATGGAGTATAGCGATAGGTCGGTAACTGATGCGTCTTTTTTAAGGATTAAGAACATTTCATTGGCCTATCAGTTCAAATTTCCTAATCTAAAGGTTGAAGCACTGAAGCTATATGTTCAAGGTCAGAATTTATGGACTTTTACAAATTTCATGGGTTTAGACCCAGAAAATCTATCAAGTATCGTATTGCCTCCGCTTCGTACTTTCTCTTTTGGTGTACAGTTGATTTTGTAAGGTTATGTTGTTAAATAAGATATTAATCATGAATAAATATATCCAGTTTTATATAGGTACTCTCTTACTTATATTATTTGCCTCATGCGAGACAATCGTTGAAGTAGGACTTCCTGATAATAAGATTCAAGCTGAAACGGTTTTTGAAGATATAAATACCGCTAGATCCGTGCTGGCAGGAGCGTATACGAATTTAAGAGATCAATCGTTACTTTCCGGCGAACGAAACAGCGTGGGATATTTACTTTCGTTATATACAGATGAATTGGCGATCTCCTATGATCCTCAGGGGACATCGGTTATATTCGATATTCACAATAATACGTTGTTGCCGATCAACGATAGGGTCCAAAGTATTTGGACAAGTTCATACAGTCATATTTATGTTATTAACTCATTGATATTAGGTTTAGAGCATAGCGAAAAACTTCCGGTTAGCGAAAAGTCCTCTTTGTTAGGCGAATCATATCTATTACGTTCGCTATACTATTATTATTTGACGAATCTTTTTGGTGATATTCCATTGGTAACAACATTAGATTATCAAATTAATACGAAAATTAAAAAAACAAAACATATTGATGTATTGAAGTTTGTAGAGGAGGATTTGTTGAAAAGTTTAGAGCTGTTAAAATATGAGTATAGAAATGCTGAACGTGTTTTTCCAAACAAAGCCGTCGTTGAGCTCATGCTTGCTAAGACGTATTTGTTGATGAATAGAAATGAAGAAGCAGCAACTGTAAGTAAGAAAGTGATAGACAACCCACTTTACCTATTTGAGCCAGATCTTAAAAAAGTATTTAAGAAAACTTCTCTAGGGACACTCTGGCAGTATAACTTAAACAATAACAGAGGGGCTACAGGAGAAGCATTGAATTATACATGGTTTACCCTTCCTCCTAGCTCTGCTATGATGACTGAAAGCTTGCTGTCTTCTTTTTCAGCTACTGATTCAAGAAAGATAGAATGGGTTAAAACGGATAAATTAAACGGACAATCATGGTCCCACCCGCACAAATATAAAAATGCGGATCGAAACAGTGTCAATCCAGACGAGAATTCTATTTTGTTTCGTATTGAAGAAGCCTATTTTATCTATGCAGAAGCGCTAGCCAATCTAGACCGTGTTTCTGATGCTATTCCTTTCATTAACAAAACGAGACAACGCGCAGGATTACAGCTATTACCTACTGATTTAACCAAAGAAGAGTTTGTCGGAGAGATGCTTGAAGAGGCAAAAAGAGAGTTTTTTACAGAGCACGGGCATCGTTTTTTTGATCTTAAAAGGAATAATAAACTCAATATACTGGAAAAAACTAAGCCGAATTGGGAGGCTAAACACGCACTTTTTCCATATCCAGAAAAGGAAATACTTCTAAATCCTAATCTTTTACCGAACAATGAAGGCTATTAATTATTTTTTGACGCTGCTACTGATTTTTACCTGCTTTTACGACGGACAATCTCAAGATCAGGCAATTGATTATCGGCTTTCTTGGACGCATTCTGTTCATCTGGGCGATACTGTGTCTATTGTGGTAACTGTTGACATAAGCGACGGTTATTATATTTATCCTCCAGGGTATTTTGATGAATCAGGAGGCGCTCCAACGCAACTTCTGTTTACTTCTCAAAAAAACAATCATCTGGAGCTTATTGGGACGTCAAAAATGTTTGATGCTACAGGTCATGAAATAGCCAATAGAGCAACAGGAAAAGGGATTAAAGTTATTCAGCTGTTTAAGTATCAAAGCGAATCTAAAAAGAATCACTTAGTGATCGAGGGAGATTTTACTTACCAGTTGTGTAATGAAGAATTTTGCCATGCTCCAGTCAGTGAACCATTAACTTGTAAAGTTTTACTGAGATCAAAAAAAGAGAACAAGAAACAACCATTAAAAACGAAGAAAACATGATAGTAAGAATAATAACAACGATCGTAATTTTATTAGCAATAAACTATAGTAACTTGATAGCACAACGCTATCATCGTGCAGCTGATCCTGCTGTTTTTGACAAACTGGTTTCAGCATATATTCCTGGCGCACCTAAGTTAGGAAAACCTATTCTTATAGAAAATGAATTGGGGCCAGTAGCTGCATATGGTATGGGGTGGGCTGCACCATTATTATACGATGTAGATGGAGATGGATTAGAAGACCTAGTTATTGGTGAGTTTGGCAGTGGGGCAGGTACTATAGGAATGAATATTGGAAATCTGTTGCGCGTGTATCGCAATATAGGTTCTAAAGAAGAACCTGTATATAGCAATACTAGCTATTTTATGCCTTATTCTAGAAAATTCGTCGGACTTGGTGCAGCGCCAATGTCTGTTAACAACTGGTGTTGTATGGCATTTACGCCTCGGCTTGTGGATTTAGATGGCGACGGTGTAAAAGATTTAGCTGCGGGTGTATATCATCCGGGTGATGTAATCTGGTTTAAAAGACAAGAGGACGGTTTTGATCTTGGGAAAATAATTCCTCAATTTGGACAACATGGAAAGAAAAACTTTTCCTCTTCTCAAAAACCTGCTGACATGACTTCTGACGATGATTTGTATTGGTATTATTCTGTCGCTGATTTTGCTGATATTGACGGCGATGGAAAGCCAGATGCTATCTTTGGAGGAAGTTCGCTTCGCTATGCGCTGAATACAGGTGATGGTGAAAAACCAGCATTAGGTGTTCGTACAGTATTACGTGATGAACAAGGTGAACCATTACATGTTTTGGATGTTAATAATTTCGCAGATAAAAAAAAATTAGAACATAAGCTAAGTCAAGGTTATCTTGGTAGTTCAATGGTTCCTTTAGTTGTAGACTGGGATAATGATGGAGTCGAAGATCTGTTGGTAACAAATCAATATGTTGGACCGGGCTACCACTTGGTCACTTTTTTTAAAGGAGTCAGAAAGAATGGAAAACTTTCTTTCCTAAAGGGGGTTCCTTTGTTCGAACCACAAGGTTCAGACAAGCTGATGCCTGGATCTTGGCCGGTATTAGCCGTCGGAGATTGGAACAACGATGGGGTCAAAGATCTTCTTATTGGAGTGAGTGTTACTACGAAATACGATCGATACGACCATGATCTGTCATGGAGCTGGGAGACACATGTAAACACAGGGAAAATGAATCCGGGTTTTTCATTAGGTAAGGAGTCTAGCTCGATGGATAGAATAGCGGAGACTATTATTAGAGCTGATAGCGTGATGCGTGCAGATAACTTGACGAATAATGATATTGCAAATAAAAGGTTTATCGATCCTATAAACGAGTATAGGCGAAACTTCGTGGATTTTGGAATGGAAACAGTGGCTCATAAAGGCTATGTGTATGTCTTATTGGGAGAGAAATAGAAAAGATATGCGTCGATTTTTAGTTTTCCTATCTATGGTGGTCCCATTTTGCTATATGCCGATTTATGGACAATCCATTACGGAAAATAAAATAGTGAACGATAGTTTACAGGCTGATCTGGATTGGAAACTTTTAGGGGAAAACAGTACTGTCTTTACACGAAGCCCTGAGGAGTACAAAAGGTATGAGGTAGGGACAGTATTTTATCAAAAGTTTTTTGAGGACAGCATTTCCATAACCCGAATGCAAAGAGCGGAGGATTTCTTACGCAAGTATCCAGATGACAGGAGAAGGAAGCAAGCTATAATCGAACTGATCCAAGCCAATCCACGCTTTTACTCCAAAAGTCAAGTTGACAATAAGGAAGAATTGTCCAATAGCAGTGGCGTGGAAAGGTCGTTAAAGTATTCTCGCATTCTCCGTTCACTACAGCTGGATCACCAGGCTGAAAAGAAATGGCTGGATGAAACAGATGGTTATATAAAAGAACTGATGGAACATGCTACGACTCAGGAAGAAAAAGAAGAAGCGGGTTTTTTATTGATTTTAAGAGATTTTAATCGGGCTATAGCCGTTTTTAGAGAGATAGGTCCCGTAAATTCTAGCGAGCTAGAGTCTGACTACTGGAGTTCGGTGTCGTGTTATTACTGGGATAGCTTACTTAACAGATGGTTGAGGCATATCAAATCGTTTCCCAACATTGCTTTGGTAGAACCTCGAACGGTCAACCTGCTGTCGGTATTAAGCTCATTTGCTCCAAAACTAGTTTCTGAATATTGGAGAATTATTTTTGAAACGACCGAAGGTAGGTCAGAAATAGGTATGGTTGGGCTTAATAGGTATGCGCAGGATTTCTTGGAAGTAAATGCTGCAAAGGCCAAAAGAGAAGTCAGTATAGACTTTTTATCCATGGCTGATGGTAAGGAAATAAACCTAGCTGATATGCGGGGTAAGGTTGTATTGGTCGATTTTTGGGCTACCTGGTGCAAACCATGTGTACAAGAGTTACCGAAGCTCGTAGATCTTTATGAAAAGTATCATGACAAGGGATTTGAGGTAATAGGGATTTGCTTAGACGATGAATCCGCGCGAGACCGGGCCATCAAAGTGTTGGAAGAGAATGGCGCAAGATGGCCTCAGAGATTTCAAGGGGTTGGATTTTCGTCGGATGCATATGTATCACTCTATGGAATTTCCTCTCTACCGACAGTATGGCTGATTGACAAAAATGGAAAGGTGGTCGACTGGAATGCCAGAGGAGAAAAATTAGAAAATCTTATACTTCAAAACTTGAAATAGGAATAAGGATGTAAGTGCCAAGGACTTCAATCTGACAGTTTTTGATTGTTTAGATTAGTCATTCAAAAACAGCAATGTTTTTGTAAAACCTGAAGATGCAATTTGTTGCTTATTACCTTACATGGGGTAAGCAACAAATTGCATTTTTCAATCTCACCATTAGCTTATCAATTGCCTGCTCCATGACCCACATAATCGACTTGTTGCCATCCCATAAAGTGACTACCGCGATAATAGATCCAACTCCTACGCCAGATTGCGTAATCGTCTGTGTTGTATTGTTGACTGTTTCTTGTCCAAAGACCAATGCGGTTAATGACAGAAAGAAGAGGGTAATACCTGCATAAATTGCATCCGTAGTTTCAATCTCCAAATATAGGGCGAATAACAGGGCAGGAGATAGTCCTTATACGACTTGATAGGAATTGAAATCTTACTTAGGTATTGATTTATAGCTAGTTATTAGTTTGTTTCGTTTTTATTTATTAATTTTCAACAACAAATCAAGGAGGGTGCTATGGATTATGAAGTCAATACATGGGTATGGGTGTGGCCTTCTGCCAAACGGAAGCTCGCATTCGTATTGGCGGTACGGGAGCATACGGTTATGGTCAGGTATTACGATGTGATAGGCCATAGGCTGTCGGCCAGTCGGGAGGTATGGAGCAAGCGTGTGGTCGTACCGGCGCATCTGGAATGGGAGCAGTTGGAAAAGCTGCCCTGTGGCAAGCGCCCGCTCGCACTCAATAGGGCCAAGATGATCGTGGCCACCAATATGATCTTTACCGACAATGAGAAGCGCCTCGAGCGCAGGGTGTATTACTGCCGGCGCTGCCGTGCCTTCCATACCACGGCACAGTTCAAGCTGCCGGTAGCGTTCTTGAAGACCCTGGCCCTGAATCCCTATCAGGCGGATGGTGTCGAATGCTATAAGAAAATAGGCCACCGCAAGCGCGTGTGGTACTGGTGGCACCATACTCTGGGCGTCAAGATACCCTTTGGCCTGTTTGAACGGATCATCGCCGAGTATGCACCCACACCCGAGACGGCGATCCTCCAGACCCAGCTCGATCCCCTGGCTTTTATGCATTATATGATGCTCTATCTGTACAAAGCACGCTTGAAACGCATGAATCCCGAAAGCTAGGTGCCGCGCCGCCGGTATTCGCTCGGGCATATCCCATGTTTTTTTATAAAAGCTTTCCGAAATGCCGAACTGTGACTGTACCCCAATAGGTGGGAGATGTCGCTTATACGTGTCTTCTTCGCCAGGAGTACTAGCACTCGATCCTGTTTGAGGTCGAAGATATAGGTGGAGAGACTTTCCCCGTGCAGCAATTTGTGCCTGCGCCCCAGATAATTTTTGTCGATGCCAAATCGATCCGCCAGTGCACTGATCGATGGTACGTCCTGATCGGTATCGATGAGTTGTTTGATATAGTACCTTACAGCCTGTACCTTATTCTGCACGGGGGATAGTGTCGTATCATCTGGAGACTGCATCTGTTCGACGAGTTTGGAGATGGGCAGGTAGATCTGACTGTCCTGCAGGATATGCCGGCTGGGACCAAGACCCAATAGGTAGTACAGCTCGGCCCGGTCCAGATCGCTCATGGCTATTGCGGCAGATTGGTACAGTATGCCATGCTGTAGCTCCCGCGAGATGTGCTGCTCGTCAATAGCGAGCTCTTCGGGATAGCGGCCCAGCCAGCTCGCGGCGACATGGAAGCCTACTATCCAGTGGCGCCCTGCGTCGACCTCCACCTGTAGATGACCGGGAGCGCCTCGCAGCAGGTGCTTGCAGCCTTCCTCCAATACCGGAATAGCGCCATCCTGGCCGACTAGGCTGTAGCCGCCTTGGAGTGCATATTGCCAGTGGGTATCGGGGTGGTTGATATCGACAGCGATCCGTGTCCGCTCGGACAGCTGTAGCTCTATGCTGTAGAGGTAGACGTGCTTGGCATTGTGCCACTGCATGCAGCACCAGTTGTACCTGTCCTTGTACCAGCTGTCGACCTGGGCATAGGGGATGCGATAGGATACCTCTTTGGGCAACTTATTGTTTTTGGCGATAGCCGGATAGATCGCTCCCAGATGGATCATAAAGCCAGGTATCATAAGGCGTGGTTTTGCTGTGTGTCTATAATTTGCTTGTATACAAATGAATGGCTTAAAAGCCGTGCTGTCAAGTGACAGGGGTGACATTGGATCTACCTTTCGCTGAGGTGTCTTTAGGGACAATGAATCAAGCAGCTTTTGCGAGGTGACATCGGGAGACAGTTTTCATTCGTCGGCTGTAGGCTGCCACTCATCGGGTAATAAGGTTGTCTACCTTTTCTTTCTTCATTTTATTTTCTCTTGAATACGTTTGGGGTATGGATGCATGCGTTTTTGGGGCCCCATTTAAGGTTTTATTAAATGAACAGAAACGATGAAAACAAAAAGAAAAGTAACGGTGCACAACGTGCCCTTGAAAAAGAAAAGAATGCAGCGCGTGAAGACGGTGGCGTGTGCCACAGCAATTGTAGCCGCGCAGGTAATGGCAAAAGGCGAGTCAAGCCCATGTGATGTCTTCTTACCAGGCATACATTGGTATTGGTAATCTACTGGTACGGGTGCCGCCCTAGATTATTGGCAGTGCCCGTATCGATTAAAATCGTAATGATATGGACACCGTACAAGATTACAAAAAGGAGCTGCAGCGGCTCCACAACAGACTCTATAAGGAAGGGATAGATTGGAATCGCACGATCATCAATCGCCTTACAGAGATGAGCGCGAATATGGCATACTTCTTCCCAGAGCTGAGCTATGGGGACCACCGGAGGATATTCAGGGATAGCCTCTGGCAGCTCAAGATGGATTCCTGGGATCTCAAGCTGTTTTCCGGAAGTTATCCCTATAGCATAAGGGGGTGGAGAGGCTTTCTGAAGAAAATAAGAGCGCAGAAAGGAATGATATGTACCTATCACTTTGGCGCCTATCAATTGATCAACTACCTCTTGCTGAAAGTCAAGGAACCCTTCGCTCTCTTAGTCGGGGATAAGGTGTATCACGAATGGGAACAACGTAATACGGGGCTCGAAAAATTGCTTGGACAGGCCACACGGCAAGGCCGTTTTACGCTGCTCAATGCGGCCGACAGGGGGGCACTCCGTCGGATGTACGAACTGAGCGCAAAGGGACATCACCTGTTGGTATATGTAGATGGACTGGAGGGGATAGCATACGGCAAAAGACATGTCCTGGAGCCGGTGTCATTTCTGGGAAGAGAGATCGAGGTACCGCGTGGAACGCTGGGACTGGCGCATGCACTTCGACTGCCGATCTACCCCATGCTGGCTGTCCGACACGACAATACTGTTCGTATAGAGAGTATGCCTGCGATAACACCGGTGGCACATAGCAACAGGGCACTGTTTGTGCGCTCCGTGCTGTACAGGCTGTACGATTGGTTTGCGGGTTACCTCGGGCGCTGGCCAGAGCAGTGGACCAACTGGCCGTTCCTCCAGAAGATAAGGCCGGATGCCCAGATCAGGCACCTGGAGTGGCACTCGCTGGAAGCTGGACCTTACGATGACCCCATGCAATATGGTATATATTACGAGAGTGATGGTACTTGCGGACTGTTCCGCAAAAGGGATCTGTATTGTTTCTCGATCGCCCAGGAGAAGATCAGGTTACTGCAGCGGACAGGTTACGGAGGTTCTCCATAATTTATTAAGCGTCAGAAGATTTTGTATATTAGGGCTGCTAACCAATACTTTGAATCATGCCTGGCAAAATCTTCTTACGGGAGAGCATTAGGATACAGTTGGTTTGTTGGCCTATATATTTGCTTCTGATGTTGCTTATCAACAGCAAGCTAAAGCCCGAGGCCGATGGGCTCAGTCAGCTGATCGCTTGGCTTATTCTGCTCTTTGTCTTTAACGCTTGTCTAGCGATACTGTATGTTGTTTTTTTAAGAAAAATGATCTGGAAATCATTATTGCTTATTATCGTTCTATATGTACTGCTGACCGAAGGGATGTACTATATGGGAGAAGAGTGGATCGAGCTCAGGGAGGAGCTGTTCTCCACAAAACGCGAACAGTATTACTGGACTGTATTTGCCAATTATATCGGCGTGTGGATTATGGCGGGAAGCCTGCTGTTTCATATCTGGTCGCGGATCAACGACCGCTTACGACAGGAGGAAGCTCTGCGGAGACACCAGAAGGAGATAGAAGCCAGGGAGATGCAGTTTGCCCTGCGTACTGTACAGGTCAACCCACATTTTCTCTTTAATGCGCTGGCGGGGATGCGCAGTCGGACACAGGAACTGCTTCCCGCAGTAGCGGGTGATATGGATAGGTTGAGCGATCTGATGTGGTACATCTTGTCAGCCTCCGAGGAAGGTAAAAAAAAGGTGCTGCTCTATAAGGAAGTAGAAGCTTTGGAAAGCTATATCGCCTTAGAACGTAGCCGTTTCGAGCATACCTATATCGATTACAGGGTAGAGGGAATGTCGCTGTCGCACAAGATCGTGCCCGTGTCGCTGATTACGCTGGTCGAAAATGCCTTCAAGTATGGGATATACACCGAGGGGCAGACTCCTATAGAGATAAAGCTGTCGATTACCGAGGAGGCGGTGCTGTTTGAGTGTACCAATAGAATCGATAAGGCGAGGGGACTGCAAAGCTCATTGGGCACTGGGCACAGAAACCTGCGCTCCAGATTGGAGATCGCATTTCCAGGATGTTATCAGTTTGAAGCCCTGGAGATTGGAGATGATCGGTATTATGTCGGATTACGGATAGAGCAGGAATAAGGTAATCCATATGGCAACTGAAAAACAAAATATATACATATGAAATACTCATGGTTAGCAAAGCACAAACACCCATGAGTATTCCATATGACAACTGAAAATCAAATTATACACATATGAAAAGATTGAAATGTCTGGTGGTAGATGATGAGATAGAAGGCATCAATACCCTTAAGTCACTGATAAAGAAAAGGCACGACCTGCTCTATACCGGGGGGACGCAGGATGCCCGTGAAGTGCTCGCTATGATAGAGAAGTATCCTGTCGAACTGGTATTTGTGGATCTGCACATGCCTCATATCCACGGGTTGGATCTGATCAGATTGTTGGTGGATCAGGTAGAGGTGGTCTGCTGTTCGGCAGATCGGGTGTACGGTGCCGAGCTTTTTGAGCTGGGGATAGCATTCTACCTCACCAAGCCGGTAAAGCCCGAGCTGTTTCATACAGCGATAGACCGCGTATGGCAGAGCATAACCCAAAAACAGAGTGGAGGTAGCACTGCGGTATTGCCGATCGGCCTGGAAGATTACGTGATGTTTAAAGTATGCGGAGGCAGTACGCTCAACCTTCAACTGATCGATATCGAATGCCTGGAAGCACAGTCCGATAATACCATAGTAACGCATACAGATGGTTCGCATACCATTAGTCTGGCATTGGCCGATTTTGAAAGGCTGCTGCCCGCCGAGCACTTTATTCGCGTACATAGAGGATATATAGTCGCATTCAAGAATATAGCAAGTGTCGATAATGCCTGTGAGATCATAACACTGCGCAACTCGGCCTCTAAAGAGGTGCCCATAGGCCGGACTTATAAAGCGAACGTTCGTGATATGCTGAATATGAGGGTAATTAAAAACAGATAGAAATGTCAGATACAGCGTTACAGCATCAGTTGCAGAGTATACGATCACGGCTGCTGGAGCTGCAGAATGAAGGCGCTGCAATAGACCGGGAGAAGGAACTGTTGGCTTTTAATGGACAGATTATGGAGTTTATGGCAGCACTCCGTCAGTGCTGTTCGGATATGCAGGAGCAGATTGACGTCCGTGTAGAGTTGCAGGACGCTGTAAAACTGTCAGGCATTAAGCAGGCCGCTTACGAAAGCTTTTTCCAGGACCAGATAACGTTTTATAGACAGTGGTTAAGTGGCTTTGCAGAGCTGGTACATACAGATAAAGGAAAGTGTACTGTAGGGCTTACAGTGCGGCAGATACTCTTATTGTTGCGGTTGGCACGGGATACAGGCATACTCGCCGAGCAGCAGCTAAAACCCTATTTCTATTTTCTGCAGACAAGCTTTAGAACAAATGCACAAGACAGCCTATCGTACGAAAGCCTGCGTAAGAAGTATAGCGAACTGGATCGATATACCATCATCAACCTGCGCAGGTTGCTCGAAGAAATGCTGGTGCAGCTTAAACGTTATCAGGATAAAACAATGTAAGATAACCTAGACCACAGCTATTATGGAGCAGTTAATCAAAGTATTGATTCAACATGACAAGAAAAGATTGAAGTTGACAAAAAAACAGAACCAGCTTATTGGAAAGCTGATTTCGTTATCAACCCCTACCGACAAAGAGATGTTGAAAAAGATGATCATCGATAATGCAGACCTCAAAGAGATCTTTAAAGTAGCCGATACCAAGTTCTATCGACTCAAAAAGCTGTTTACCTCCTATGAACTCGACGCCAAGGACTACTACCTTACCGAAGAAATCCTCAAAACCATAAAGAAATATAAACGAAAACCAGAGACGGAGTCTTCTATCTAGTAGACTTACAGGTGATTAAATTTAACCTTTGAAGAATCTGGTTCGTCCCGTCATTGCGATCGTAGTGAAGGGACTTCTTACATCCTATGAACCGTCTATAAACCTTCTATGAATAGGAAATACCCATAAAAAGAACATAAAGAACACATAAAAGAAACAACGGCCACACAATAACGACACATGTTTGACACATGTTTGACACAACAACCACACATGTTTGACACAACAACCACATAACAACAGTACATCTTTAACAGCTGAAGCTTATACACACTTCAACTGCCACCTTCGAATTTTTAGGCAACTGTAATGGGATGCACTGGCCATACAGCCAAAAGATTTCAGTGGCGAGTTTTGCTGCTTTTGCGGTCAAAAGTAGGTGCGCTTCTGGCACGGAAGACAAGAGAGCTTCCTATTCCTTTCTATTCCTTCCTTTTTCATCTTTTTTCGTTTTATATAGTCACAATTGATTAGTAGTCATTGTTTTATGGTGTTTTGTTTGAACCTTTGTTTCGTAAGCACATCGGAAGGCGCCCCGGTAGCAGGCTTGCACAAACAGAATTATAAACGTCAAATAATTTTTTTAAAATGGCAAAATCAAAAGACAACCTGATCATGCAGGGCACATCAGGTCGAGTAGGACGGAACCTTGTGTTTCGATTAAAAGGCGATCAGACTATTATCGCTAAAAGAGCCCGGCAGAAGACGAACCGCGAGTATTCGAGCGATCAACAGTCTGTCATGAACAAGTTTACAAGAGCCGCACTGTACGCTAAAGCAGCAATACAGGATCCGCAGCTCAAGCAAGCTTACCAGGCAAAGGCCAATGTCAATCAGACGGCTTATAACGTAGCCTTTAGAGATTATCTCGTAAAACCCTATGTAGCACTACTGGATGATATGGGGTACCAAGGTAATGCAGGTGAAAAGATCTCCTTGTTGATCAAAGACGTACTTCAGGTCGTCAATGTCAAAATAGAAGTGCTTAATGCTAATGATGTGGTTGTCGAGAGTGGAGCAGCCACAGTCGCACCACTAGACACCACAAATACGCATTGGAACTATACCATGACCGAGGAAAATCCCGATTACGAAAATTCGAAGTACAGAATTACGCTGACGGATACCCCTGGCAAGAAGGCTGTAGAGATCAAAGACTACGGTGAGGATGCCACTGCAGATTAGTGCTTGTGAGAACACTATTGGAATGGGCCTTAGGGCCCTTCCTGATACCGATAGTTCGGGAGACGCTCTCATAACTTTCATAACAGCTATAACCTTACAATTACTAAATACTAAAAAAAATGGCAACATGGACAAACAGACTGCCCGCCTCCAATCAAGGGTGGAGGGTAGGATATAATATTATCTTTTTAAATTTGAAATATTACTTAATCAGCAGGTTAGTTGTATTAACCTTACTGTTCACTTTAATAGGAAAGCTGCTGGTTTTCGTAGATCCCAAGGCGGGGATACTCGATATCGGTATCCTCACGGTGGCGGTATTTGGCCTGCTGATCGGCGTGGCGGCGATACTGTGCAGCCTGTGGTTGCAGGAACTCCTGTGGCAACCTTTTAAAACGTTCCGTAAAAACTTTCGTTCACATTTTAATCAATTGACATCATGGCAACAATGTATTCTTTATTTCTCGGTCTTCTTCTTACTGCTCTATGCTGGGGTAATGGTGATGAGGGTAGTGTTTTAAGACCTGTTTTTCAAGATGTTTTTATCCCTTCCAATACCCATCCGTCATTTTCCATGACGAGGACTTCATTTTTTTCCTTGATGAAAAAAACGAAGCAAAAAAACCGGAACGAAGTGGAGCTCAGCAAAGCTAAATCAAGGCTTGGGCGATATGACGCTGAAAGCTTTTTGACAGCTCTAAACATCTCGGAGCCGTTACGCTTCGCTACACTCCATCGATCTGTTTTTGACGATCAGCAAAAAGTATTCTTGACGCTATATAGCCCTAGGCCGTTTTTTAAAGCTAGTGCTACTAGAACTCCCTTACAATCGGGATTAATGTCGCCTGTGAAG
The DNA here is from genome assembly GCF_016746095.1 of Sphingobacterium faecale. GTDB lineage: Bacteria > Bacteroidota > Bacteroidia > Sphingobacteriales > Sphingobacteriaceae > Sphingobacterium > Sphingobacterium faecale. Next base: position 59,609 of record NZ_JAERTY010000012.1, read on the forward strand.
CAGTTCCCCATTAAGGATGACCTTTTAGCATATGGAGTCAAAGGCCGTAAAGCTATAATTTACAAAAACTCACATTTTGCACTACATAAGGATTTCCAGTCTAAGGGGAGGAAAAAAGGGGTGGGGACCTTGGAAACCGCCTTTATAGCTTTACGAAGCCGTGATGAACATAGGTTAAATAGTCTTGATCTTTGCGGCACTTTCTATCAAGGGAAAGTGCCTAGGTGGTCCGCCAATGAGGACAAAAGAAACTTGATAATAGCTATAGCTTCTGCAGAACTGGGCGTAGAAGAATCAACTGGCAACAACGATGGCCCTCGTGTTGAACAATACCTGGCTTACACCGGGCTAACCAAAGGCTATGAATGGTGTGCAGCTTTTGTAAGCTTTTGCTATGGGCAGGCGGGGCTTTCACAACCGCGCAATCCTTGGTCGCCTGCTCTATTTCCCAAGGCCAGAAGCTATAAGGATACCGATAAAATACAGCCCGCAGACCTCTTCGGTATCTACAGCAGTAGCTTACGGCGCATCCATCATGTGGGGCTGATCAAAGAAAAGCAAGGACATTACATCCTGACGATCGAAGGAAATAGCAATAACCGTGTTGAATCCCGGCGACGGCATCAGAGGACTATACACAGCTATGCGGATTGGGTTGGTAAAAGTTGAAAAGTTATAAGCTTATAAAGTTAAAAAGTTATGGGAGCCTGTTCCGAGCTATCGGGATTATAGAAGTGGATGGTATAGCTTTTAGATGCCTCCACTATGGTCGGCATGAAGGTATTGGTTTGTAAAAGTTAAAGGAGGCGAAATCGTAAACGTCACCCTAAGAGGTAAGTTTTTTTACAAACACAGAGAAGATTTGATGACAATAAAAGTAACGTCACGTCGACCTTGTGGAGAGGTCTATGAACTGTATAGGGTTAATATATAGCTTTTAGATATTGCTTCGCAGAGCCCTTCGGGGTTCTCCACTTCGGTCGATATGACGCCATAGTTTCCAAACCGAGATTGCGCGCTCACCGTACGTAATCTGTAATTGGTAGCGCAGCGCAGCGAAGTGGAACGGGGCTATGTACTATACAAAAATACACAGTAAATGAATTTGGATATGAACAAGATGATAAGCTTCCTGCTCCTCACAGTATGTTTCGGGTGCAAAGTAAACAAAGAAAAAAGCGAACGGTTGCATGAGGATAGCCAGTCTCAGAGCAGTCTAGAGACCAGTGCCTCATGGATGCAGTTCAATAGTCAGGACAGCAGTTTGCGCTATTGGCACTTTAGGGGAGACAGCAGCTTCTTTTTTCACCCGGATCTCGGTCTTTGGAGCCGCTCGGGGCAGTTAGCTTATGCCGAGCAGCGCGCGTTAAAGCGCCAAGCTACAACAGTAGATCATCGCTACGACAGTATCGGTATGGAAAATAACAAGGTACAACATCAGACTTATAACAAAAGATACAGTTATCCGCTGTTCAGCTGGCTGTGGCTATTGGTCATGATCCCCGTAGCGGCCCTGATCTATCGGTGGAAGGGATGGAAATGAAAATTTGAGGTCTGTATAATGCCTGCATAAGTAGTCAGGTGAGCCTGAAGGCAAAGCAAATGTTTAGATGAATGTTAAGATATTATTAATTATTTATATTACCAGTTTACCGTACGTTTGTTTTTTTATGTTTGAGGAATTAATATGCTACACCCATTTAGTGTTTTATTTAGATGTAATTTTAAATATTAGTTTTTCGTTGAAGGATGCGTTTTATCTACTACTATTACAGACTTCTCTATGTTCATTTTGAAACACATGACAATCCTCTTTTTAAGAGCATAGTTGCTATGGGGATGGCATTTGTTCTCATGCTAGGGATTGTTTATTCTATTATTGAATATTTGAATCCCGGTTCCATCAAGCTTGCTGAATATAGTCGGGGAGAAAAAACCATATATATCCTGTGTTTCTATTTCCTTTGGCATTACTCCTTGAAATACATTTTAACCCACTATGCCAAAGTGAATCCTAAGACCGGTGTGTCCAGTTTATATAGTTACACCCCATCTAGCCGAGCCTCTCAATATAACATCGGGGTACACGCATTTCTAATTGCATTACTTCTTTTTTTAGGTTATTTAAGAGTGCAATGATCCGGTATTTTGATTATAAAACTTCATGAAAATTTTATTAAAACTTCTATTTTGTTTGCTCCTAGTCATGTTGCTTAGTTGTAAATCCAGTCCAAGACAGCTCCGTGCTGATGAGTACCTTTATTCGATCACTGATACAGCAGGGCCAGTGGATCGATATGGGTATAGAGACAGCGCTGGAAACATGATTGTTCCTTTTGGGAAATATAGTTTTAACTATACAGATACGATCAAAAGTATTGGTTTTGTACTAGCTTCTGATGGCAGTTGGGCAATAGACAAGCAAGGTGAAAAGCTCTTTCAAACCTATCCATCGCCGAATAATGGGCCAGATGAGGTAAATGAAGGCTTATTTCGGATTTTGGGAGCAGACGGGACAATCGGTTTTGCAGATATGGAGGGAAATATAGTTGTATCTCCGCGTTTTAGCGCTACTAGTATCTTTTCAGATGGAAAGGCTACGTTTTGCCAAGGATGTCCTTTGGCAATGTACAAGATTGTTCAAACCGAGGGATTTAGACAGGTCATGTTAAAATTAAGAAATGAAAAGCCTGACATTTTTTTCATTATTTCGGGGCGTAAATATGGGCGGATTAATTTAAAGGGAGATACTATTTTAAGACCGATATACGAAAGAATTTTTCCTACCTGGGATGGAATTACGATGGTATTAAAAGACGGGAATGCCTTTTACATTGATTCCGTTGGTAATGAGGTTGATTATGATCCATTAAAGCACCCTAGTCAAAAGCCGATCCAAAGGGATGTAACTAAGTGTACTATCTATTTTAAAAATGAAGAAGAACTTCTAAAGTTTAGTAAGTCTTTATAATCATTTAGCACCCGTATGATCTATTCATAAAATAGCAAACCATGAGTGCGGATGCAAAGTAAACAAACAAAAAAGTGAACAGCTATATATAGACAGCCAAAAACAAAGCCGTCTGGAATCTAATTTATATCTTTGTCACAACCAATCAGAGGCAGATGTTAAATCAACTATATAAACTAACCTTTCTTTTTATTATCGTACTAAACACAGGAAGTCATACTGCTAGGGCTAGTAATAGAATGGTAGCAGTAGAGGACTCCGTTGAAAATGCATTTCAGTTTGTTAAGCGGCTTTTACCTGCAGGTGAATATCAGGCCGATGTACTGGGGGCTTCTATGATGGATCCAAAACAGCAGGAGCTGATGAAGAAGATGAAGATGGCTATAGCTAATAATATCGAATGGTATCAGGAGGTGCTACGTGGACTGAAGCCCGGCGAACCTATGCCTTATCATGAAAAATTAGGTATGAGCCGAGAGGAGTACAGCGGCATGTTGAAATCATTCGAAAGCGTAAAACTCGACAAAATGTTTTCAGCATCGCTAACGGTAAGTCAGGAAGGAGGAACGTTGACGTTTGATGGTGGTAACGATCTACCTTTCTTAGATCACATAGTTATAGATTCTGATAGTAAGTGCATACTAATACAAGGAGATACCCTCTTGTATCAGAATGCTATACAGATGGATAATAGCAGGACGACACTCCAAGCTGGTCCTTGGCAAGGATACTCTTGGAAGAGAGAGGTGGTAAGTCGTGCCGGAGAACTGATCACGGACCATGAAAGTGTGGACATCGTGAATGATGAAGAACTGGATATGTCCATGTACAACTGTACAATTGGTAAACTCGATAATAAAGGGGAATGCTTTATGTATATTAAGGTATTGGTGCTGAAAGGCGGTGAAGTCGTAACCAAACAAGATATTGCGTTAATAATTCGTGCTTCGCCGATTTAAAAACGTTAAAAGGTTCTATGAATCGCTTTTCTGAAAGAATAGATATTTGCTAAAATATGAATAACCTTGTTCTGAAAGCCACATTTGCACACTGCATTAAAAAATAAATACATAAAAAATGTTTAGTCCAATAAACAAAATATCCGTGTTTTATCTGTTAGACTAAACATAATTAGATCTTTTATCCCCTTGTGGCAGTCATCCGTCCTAAAAACTACAACTATCTATTAGGTGTCAAATTATGGTATTAGTGATCAAAGCGCCATATAAAACGCTTTATACAGTCGACAACGAGAACCCTTTGGATCTGACCTCGCTAGGCCGACAGTTGTAGTATTGTGAGAATAACTGACTAAAATGATGCGGATATTTAAAACCACAAGAGTAAGAGATCGTCTTGATATCGAGATTGCTGTGTTGCAATAAGTGCATAGCATGTTTTATTCTAGACTTTCGGATGTGACCGAATACGGTGTCGCCATACCGCTCTTTGAAGGCCTTCTTAAGTTTAAACTCATTGATACCAAAAGCGCGGCTTATTTTTTTTAGACTGAGTTCTTCAGCAAAATGGCTGTCTAGGTAAGACTTTATTTCGGACAGTGTGAGTAGGTCCTGATTGTTCCAGGTGCTTCCTTCAATAGAATCTGTGCCTGCTGTAAATACGGATAGGATGATCTCGATAGCTTTGCAACGTATGTATTCTTCGGCAAAACGACCGTGATAAGAATGATCTATAAGATTGCGGATGAGAACGCTTTGATCAAGAGTTATGGGAATAGCTTTTTTGAAGAATGTCCATCCATGTTTTTGAAAATGTTCGCTGAGCTGCGGCTTTGTAAAACCTTGTGCCTGGAGCAGATCCAGCAAGAAGTCAAAGTCGATATGTATGTCCAGTACGCTGCGTGAGGAGGGGTAGTAGATGGTTCCGGATGTGGGAGGAAGATATATAAATTGTTGTTGACCGGAGCATATAGCGATCTCCCTACCACTAATATCCGAAAATATAGAATGGCCTGTTATCTCGAACTGAAATTTGACGAGATCCTCGGGATGATCTATCAAAAGCTGAAAAGGATCAAGAACAGCCCAGTCCTGATAACACACGACAAATTGACCAAAATGATGATAGTACATGTTGCCAGATACGGCACTATTAGATAGTAATTTATGTTTAAAGCCTTTTTGAGGCTCCTGCTTGACATCCTTTGAAAAGACTGCATTCAAAATAGTATCCCCATAAAATTCCCGTAAGGTGAGACTCTTCATTTTTCCGTTTTTTGATTCTTATAATCCGTAATCTGTTATCGCAGGAGTAACAAAGTTAATACTTTTGCGCTTGTTATTTGTACTTATTCTAAATAAAAACAAGATGTTTTATAATTTATCGAAAATACAAGACTTGCTAGCAGTAGTAGCATTGTTGATATTTGGTCCACTTTACGGACTTGCACAAAACCGGATAGCATTGTCTGGGGAAGTGTATACGGCAGATGGAAGGCCATTGGCTTACGCAAATGTTAAATTGACGGGTACGCCTTATACGGCACGTGTCGATGAGCAGGGAAAATTCGCCATGCAGATACCCGAAGGTACTTATGTTTTGTTTGTGAGCTATGCTAATTATACGGTAGTCGAGCAGACAATCCAGACGAAAGGTCAATCGTCATTAGTTTTGCCACGTATCGTGGTGCCATCCAAGGCCAATGAACTACGCGAAGTAGTGGTATCCGATATTCAGAAGAATAAATTTGCGCGTAAAGAAACGGACGATATCGCCAGAATGCCTTTGGCTAATCTACAGAATGCGCAGGCTTATTCCGTGATCAGTAAGGATTTTATGCAGGAGATAGCAGCGACTGATTATAACAGTGCCTTGTCGCATGTACCTGGAGTGATAGTCACGACGGGAGTGAATGACAATGGAAATGGAATAAGCCTAAGGGGATTTTCCAATAGTGGCACCGGGAATACGAATATGGTACGGAATGGCTTACCGATTAATTCCAGGGCTATATCAGAAATCTTCAACTTGGAGAAAGTGGAGGTGATCAAGGGGCCTTCGGCTACATTATTCGGTGCAGAGGTGACCTCCTACGGTGGTATCATAAATAATGTGACCAAGCGTCCATACGAGTCGTTTCGGGGTGAGGTCAATTACACAACGGGGAGCTTCGGCATGAATAGGCTGACTGCAGATATCAATACACCGCTCAATAGTGACCGCACAGCCTTGGGAAGATTCAACGTGATGGGGATGCTTAATAATGGGTTTCAGAATGAGGGTAAAGTGACGGCCATGGGGTTTGCGACGAGTCTCGCTTTTAAAGCGGGAGAAAAAACGATTGTCCGCTTTGATGCTGACGTGTATAACACGACCAAGCCATTGGTCGCTTATCTCCGGAATACCGATAAGCTGAGTTTTGCAAATCTTAAGGAATATGGAATGCCTTATGATCGTTCCCTGACATCTAATGATATCGCGACCAACCGGACAAATGTCAATATCAGCGCTGAAATAGAACATCAGCTATCGGATAATTGGTCCTCGCGTACCTCTTATCTGTTTAATAACAGTGGTGATAAGGGATCTGTATTCATGGTGCCCATGGTGGTGGATGATACGCGTATCGAAAGACGCTACCGTATTTTTGATGACTATAACCTCAATTTCTCCGTTATACAGCAGAATTTTAACGGTAACTATACCATTGGTGAGGTAAAAAATAAGGTTTTGCTCGGTGTCGATGCTACGCTTTATACGGAGAAGAACCTGTTTATGGTACCTTATTTTGCAATATATGATACGGTGGGGGTACACGATAAAGCATGGAAGCCGCTGACACGGTCGGAAGTAGAAAACTCAAGAGGAAAACGTAGCTATGGAGATGGGGTGGACAATGCTAAATACAATGTGGTTAGTGCCTATTTTTCCAATGTGACCAATATATCAGATCGCTTGTTTTTGATGCTGAGCGGACGGGTCAATCGATTTCATCAAGGTAAGCGAATGTCTTATTCTCCCGGACAGCCCCAGATCGTAGACGAACAGGGGAACATCGAACAAAAGCAAACAGATGCTTCTTACAGTGAGTTGGAGGGCTATAACCAGGTTAACTTCTCGCCCAAGATAGGACTGGTGTATCAACCTATTAAAGATCAGGTTTCCATATTCGCCAATTATATGAATGGATTTACAAACGTGGCGGCTTCTGATGGGCTGAGTAATCCGAACGATCTGGACTCCGAGGTGATTAAGAAAAATTGGCGCCCTGAGGAGGCCAACCAACTTGAGATAGGTACTAAAGTAGAGCTGTTTGACCGACTGCTGAATGCTACGGTATCCTATTATGATATAAGGGTTAAGAATCGCCTGCGTGAAGTAATAGATTATGTATACGTACAAGACGGAACATTCAACTCTAAAGGTGTGGAGATCGACCTTATTGCAAATCCTGCCCGTGGTTGGAATATGATCTTGGGCTATGGTTATAACGATAACAAGTACGTGAAAAGTGAAGACTATTCCCAAGGATTGCGTGAAGCGCATTCGCCAAAACATATCGCTAACTTTTGGACCTCCTATAAGTTCCTAGGTAGTGCTGTAAAAGGACTGGGGTTTGGTGCAGGTATGAATTATGTGGGTGCGGCATTGATGGATTATGAGGATGATTTTGAAATACCTGCATATACGGTAGTCAACGCTACTGCATTCTATGATCAACCGAAATATAGGGTCGGTCTTAAATTCAACAATATCGGAAATGTAAAGTATTGGGACATATTTGCAAGGCCGCAGCGACCTTTTGAATTTCTGGCCAATATATCTTTCAAGTTTTAAATCCGGGCAGAACGATGAGTTATATACCTAAGAGAATACCGAAGCCGGCGGCAGAAGGAATGCCACCTAAGAAAGCAGGTAAAACTTGGTTTGCTAAAATTAATGCTTGGCTACACCTGTGGCCAAGCATTATATCAGGTCTGGTGGTGGTATTTGTATGCCTGACGGGAACATTGATTGTCTATTGTGATGAGATTATGGAATGGAGCGCTGCTGATGCCCGATACGTCGAAGTACAGCATCAACGCAGTACATCGGATCAGTTGATCCAATCTATACGTGATTTTGACCCTGAGCTGCAACTGTCCGAGTTGGTGTATTTTAATGATCCTGAGCGAAGTGTCCGGGTGCGTGCTTTTCATAAGAAGACACATAAACTTACTTTTCTATATGTAGATCCCTACAGTGCTAAGGTACTGAAGGCCGATACATCAGCGCACTTTTTTTATATCACGGCACATCTGCATTCCGCTTTGCTGGCAGGGCAGGTAGGCAGTTGGGTTGTCTTAATATGCACCATTATTTTCTTTCTAAGCTGTATCACCGGCTTGGTGCTGTGGTGGCCCAAGCGCTGGACAAAGAAAACGGTGCAAGATAGTTTTACCATCAAGTGGAAAGCGCGATTTAAAAGGTTCAATTACGACTTGCACAATGTATACGGTTTCTATTCGCTCCTGTTGTGTTTTGTGCTGAGCCTTACGGGGATTGTTATATTTTTCCATTCGCTGGGAGATCTTATTACTTCGGCCTTTGGTGGAGCAGATGAGCACATTGAAGAGGTGTTGGGCCAATACCAAGCTGAGCGTACTTCGTATGATATCAGTGCATTGGCCTATCAGACCCTGGCCGATCACCCTAAAGAAAAAAATGCAGCGATATGGGTTTATACCTTGGACGAAGCAGGGGTATATGTGTTTCGTCTCGGTGTTGCAGGACTGAAGAGTACCGAAGGGCAAAAGCTTAGCGTGTACGATCGGTACACGGGCGCCTCGTTGGCTATACCAAGGCCGCAACGTATACATGAGGAAGTGGAAAATGTGATATGGCAATTGCATATGGGGCAGTGGTGGGGGCAGTTTGGCAAGCTGTCGACTTTTCTGGCTGGGGTAATAGCGACATCATTACCGATCACCGGCTTTCTGATCTGGTGGGGCCGCCGGAAAAAGAAACCAAAGAGAAAAACAGTAAAGGCGACTCTGTCTTAGTATTTATGTTCATTATGCAAGATAATATGATGTATTCAACGGCGATAATGACTGCTACCCTTGTCCTTTGTGCTACCTTGGAGATCTATGCGCAGAGCGGGGTGAGAGGTTATGTACTGGATAGCCATAAACAGCCTGTTCCGAAAACCAGTGTGATTGCTTCATCACAAACAGCGACGGAAAGCTATCAGACGTCTACGGATCATCAGGGGCTGTTCCAAATGGATCTCCCCCAAGGAAAGTATGTGTTGGATATATATCATATGGGCTATGAGAGACACAGGATATCGGTCGATGTAGTACCTCAAATTTGTACCGTCCTCGATACGATACCGCTCGTGGCGGAAAGTCAGCAACTGGAAGAAATTACGGTACAGGGAACAAGGAGACTTATCGAACAGAAGAACGACCGGACAGTGATCAATGTAGAAAATAGTATTCTGGCCTCGGGAGCGACTGCGCTGGAACTCCTAAAACGAGCGCCATCACTGCGGGTCGATGAGGAGGATCATATCTATATGAGAGGTAAGTCGGATATTGGTATTCTGATCAATGGTAAGCTTTCTTACCTATCGGACAAAGAGATCACCAATATGCTGAAAAGTATGCCATCGGAATCGATAAAACGTATTGAGTTAATAAGTAATCCTTCGGCAAAATTCGATGCCAAAGGGGTGGCTGGAATGATCAATATCGTCATGAAGCAACCAACGGCTCAAGCATTGTCTGGCAGTGTGCATACTTTTGGTGGTGCGGGTAGGAAGGAACGTTACGGACTAGGGGCTACCCTTGGAGGGCAAAAAGATAGATGGCGATGGCAAGGGGGAATAGAATATGCGTACCGGGGGGAAGAGGAGTTTCGAAACTTTGATCGGCTTTACACGGGGATAGAAGGCGGTAAATCACTTCAATACGCTAGGACAGACGAACCGCTGCGTACACAACAGGCTAGAGCGGGACTGGAATATGTACCTACGGATAGAACGAGTATAGGTGTGCTATGGACGGGCAATTTTGGGGTATATAAGAGTTCTAGTAAGGGGTATAACGACATCTATACGCCGACTGGGGAGCGAAGTGTACATACCCTTACGGATAATACAAATGATAGCCGCTGGCAAACGCATAATGTGGGATTTAACCTGGTGCAAAAGATCGGAAAAAAAAGCGAGCTGAGTGCGGATTGGGATATCCTATACTCGACTTACAAAGCGGATCAGATACTGCGTTCCTCTATACAGAAATATGAAAATGGTCATTCCGGACTGGAAGCCCGTCGCAACGCGACCCCGTCAACAACATACCTGCAGATAGCAAAGGTAGACTATCAGTACCAATGGAACGAGTCATTGACAGCGGAGGCTGGATGGAAGAGTAGCTGGATGGAATCCGACAATAATAGCCGATCGGACACATGGAAGAGTGAGCAATGGGTGGCAGACTTACAGAATAGTAACCACTTTGTGTATAAAGAACAGATCCATGCGGCCTATGCGAATTTCAATCTGTCATTGGACCATTGGGGAGTCGTTGCGGGGGTACGTACAGAACATACCAAAGCGGATGGCGAGTTAAAAACAGATGGAAGAACGCTGAACAGGGACTATATAGATTTTTTTCCTGCTGTTTCATTTCGATATGAGATCAATGCTAAGAATCAGATCCAGTTGTCCTACAGTCGCCGGATCAATCGTCCCGATTACGAAGATCTTAACCCATTCGGGTATTATGTGGATGCGTATGTCTATTGGGAAGGCAATCCGCTATTGCAGCCTGAATTGGCCAGTTCTTATGAATTGAAATATAGCTTTAATCGAGATCTGCTGTTTTCTTTTTACTATACGGATGTAAAGGATGTGATGACTTCGGTGCTCACACAGCTACCTCAGGAAAATAAAACGATTCGTAGTGTGCATAATATTAAAGGCTTCCAAAATTACGGGGTCAATATGGATTACTCTTTCTCGTTAATGCCTTTCTGGTCTGCCCAATGGAATGTTAATGCCTTTGAAAATAACTATTTTGGCAGTTTTGGAGGCGAGCAGATCGCTAATCGGTTATGGTCTTATACGGTACAGACTAACCACAATTACCGCCTGCCCAAACGCTGGTCTGCCGAATGGACTGCTGCCTACGAGAGTCCACAGACAGATGGCGTCTTTCGGCAGAAAGCAAGTGGCTATGTTTCGTTAGGGCTGATGAAAAAAATGTTTGACGACAAGCTTAATCTGAAATTAGCTGTGGATGATATATTTAAGACAGGCCGTTATCGCACGACTTCTTCCGTAGCGGATGTCTATATGGATCAGCGAATAGATTTAGATAGCCGCGTGTGGCGTATCAGTATCAGTTATTCCTTTGGTAAAAATGGGACTGATAGGAAGATGAAAGATAATGAACAACAACGTCGGGTGAGAGGGATGTAATTATCGCTACCGCGGTTACTGTAATTGCGGTAACGATAGTAAAGTTGTTTTTTGACGTGTATCCCTGTTTTCAGCCAATTTTGTATGATATGCCGCCGATGTCTTGCTGGATTCTGTGATTACTGATATATTCGCTAATAAAATAGAACTCGCACAGATGAAATCCTTATATCAATTTTTACTCGTTTCTACCATCGTAGGTACAGTCACCGCATGTAATTCAACGCATAAAAAATCGGAATCGGACAAAGTGGAAGTACAGGCTACACCGCGGGGGGGCACTTTGGCGGATTTTAAGAAGATAAAAGGGGTGGACAATGTGCAGGAGGTGCCCTTTCAATTGTTTACCAAGCTGGACTCCGTCCATTTTTTTACAGCGCCCAGTGCGGATTCCACTTCCCTGAAGGTGCAGCGCCACGACCTGGATAATTATTATGGCTTTGAGGAGGTCGGTGACTTCTATGCGATACATTATAGCATCGGGAATAATATCTCCAATAGTATCGAGGCTTACGTCCTGAAATCGGAATTTACAGCTTCATTTGATCTGACGCTGAAAGGGGCAAAGCTGGATGAGATCAGAAGCAGTAACTATAAAACTGTGGATGATTTTAAGAATAAGTCGTTTGATAAATATGGGACGATAGCCGAAGTATCGGAGCAGGAGTTTCTAAAAGCATCACAGCACAGGGTTGATGAAGTCCTGGTAAAGCATCCGGATGTCAAACTGAAGAACAATATCTGGACGTACACGGATAGAGACAGGGAGTATAGTATTACCCCGTATGAGAATACCTCGGAAGAAGAAGGTACTTTTTACAATGCATATATCGGCCAATCGAAGTTTATGGGGCTACAGGTATTTCACGAAAGTTCGGATGCTACAAATGAGACTTACTACACGTTTTATGAGCCGCTGGCTGCGGTCAGGTATGATCTGTATGCCGCAGGTTATCCGCAGGTTCTCCCAGCCAGAAGCTGCCTGTCGTGGGTTACTTCCAACTCCAGTGTCGGTAGTGATTTTGTGATCAGCAGGTATGTGCCTCAGGAAAAGGGGCAGCAAGGCCTGTTGTATGTCAACTTTACCAATTTCAAAATAGCGGATGATGAAAAAGCATTCTGGGCAGATAAGAATACATATTATGCAGCGGTGTATCCGCTCAATTCGGCTCCTGCAAAAGGTAAGGTCCAAAAGATGGCTTTCGTAAAGATACAGGTCAAAGAGGAATTGTTTTAATCGGCGTATAATCTCCTAATGAAGTCCTTGCGGGAGGTGATTTTTTAAACAAACACAGTGGAGTTTTAATGACAGTAGAAGTAAACGTCACCTCGGGAACCTTGTGGAGAGGTCTACAAACTGTACAGGGTTAAATAGTTTCTAGATAGTGCTATACCTGGAATTAATCTACAAACTCCGTTTTGCAGTAATCAATTTTATAACCGCCATTTTCAAGGACTAGGGTAACCTCATTCTGTGTTTTTATACCCTCGCCATAATCGATAGATACACGGTAGACATTGTCTTTGAGTTTCGCAATATCCAGCTTTTTGAGTTCTCCCATATCGCCATTGCCTCTCCCGAACAACCACATTTCACGCTCTTCGATGGGATAGATTTTGGACCATTTGTCTTTATAGCGTTTCTCGGCAGCAGGATATTCTTCCTCAGTGAGGTTTGAAGGGCCGTAGAGTTCTCCTGATTCGGTGATGAATTCCTGGAATTGCTTGGTACACAGTATTTCTTCCACATTGTACGCAGGGAAGTATTTATCCGAGGTTTTGGTCTTGAAAATGTTTTTCAGCCACTCTTGCCCCTCATCATGGGGGGTGTCAGGCGCTGCTTCTTTTTGAATTGCTTCAGGAGCGGATTCCTGATGGTTCGTAGCGGCTGTTGCAGAATCGACTGTTTTTTGCGTAGACTCGCTGTTTGTTTGACTGCAGGCACTTATCAAAAAAGCATATAAGCAGATCGGTAAAAATTTTATATACATACTATCTCTTTTGCTAGAATAGACTTCAATATTAAGAACAATTGGGGAAAAAGGCAATCCCTATTATAGATCACTGGTAAAAAACGGAATTATTTATTTGGGGCTGTATAAAAGTTTTCTTTAATTCACTGCAAACTGACCAACTCATAGACCCTGGGATTACGCTCTGAATATGATGTAAATTAATTGTCTGCCGGTTCGGAATTTTGCTTTATTTAATCCTAAGAAAACTTGTTCATCAGTGCAGTAATTGCTAGTTGTACTAAACAGATTGCTTCTTAATTTGTTATATATAGTACAGGAGCATATATATAAACACATAAGGAGATCGGATGAAAACTATATTTAACTATGAATCGGCTAGCGTAGCACTCAAAAAATTAAGTGAAAAAGGATATACAATTGATTTCAATATCCATTTTGACCACCTGCTTGATCAGGCTGATACCTACATTATTGATTATCTGTACCGCTATGAGGGAGCGACAGATCCGGGGGATGAGTCTACCGTATATGGTATAAGGAATACGAGCACCGACGCTAAAGGAGTATTTGTGGCGGGAGATCTTGGGCAGATAGAAGGTAAGAAGCGTGATATTATAGTGAGTTTGGAGATGAGGTCGAGAAATAGCTGATATCGGAGACATTCAGCCTTTATTTTTGAATAAAATCTTGTGAAATTCTATTTTTTACATACCTTTTATTGAATTTGGTGTTTGATTTTTTGGTGCGCTAATATTTTTCTAGCTTTGAGAAAATAGTAATTTTATTTTCTGCTATGCGAGTATATACCGGCATAGCGGAAAAAGAAAAAAACAAGCGTAAACTTATGAATCACAATTATCAGATTCCCCAAAAAACCGCTTCGTATATCGAGGTTGAAGAAAAACACGGAGCACACAATTATCATCCTCTGCCTGTTGTTTTATCAAAGGGGCTCGGAGCTAAGGTATGGGATGTAGAAGGGAAAGAGTATTTTGATTTTTTGTCTGGATACTCGGCAGTAAACCAAGGACATTGCCATCCGGATATCATTAAAGCATTGACGGATCAGGCGCAGGAGTTGACATTGACTTCGCGTGCCTTTCACAGTGATAAAATGGCCGGATATACGAAATATATCACGGATTATTTTGGCTACGATAAGGTGCTTCCGATGAACACCGGGGTGGAAGCTGTAGAAACGGCATTAAAGCTAGCACGTAAGTGGGGCTATGAGGTAAAAGGTGTAAAAGAAGACCAGGCTAAGATCATTACCGTAGAAGGAAACTTTCATGGCCGTACGATCAACGTAATCTCTTTCAGCACCGATGAGACCGCCAAAGGTGGATTCGGTCCCTTTGTATCGGGTTATGTGACAATTCCGTATAATGACCTGAATGCCTTGGAAGCTGCAGTCAAAGATCCTAATGTAGTAGCGCTATTGGTAGAACCTATACAAGGAGAAGCTGGCGTATATGTGCCTGACGCTGGTTATTTGTCATCTAGCTATAAAATCTGCAAAGACAATAATGTTTTATTTATAGCCGATGAGATACAGACAGGATTGGCCCGTACAGGTAAAATGCTGGCCTGTGATCATGAATCGGTTAGAGCAGATATTTTGATACTCGGTAAAGCATTGAGTGGAGGTGTATTGCCGATATCTGCTGTGCTCGCCGATGATGAAATCATGCTCTGTATCAAAGCTGGAGAGCACGGATCGACTTATGGTGGTAATCCGTTGGCCTGTGCGGTAGCTATAGCGGCACTGGAAGTGTTGAAAAATGAAAATCTGGCGGATAAGTCAGAACAATTGGGGCAGTTGTTCAGAACGGAACTGGAAAACCTAAACCATAAATATATTCAACAGGTACGTGGCAAAGGATTGTTAAATGCCGTGGTAATTAATCATGCTAATCCGGATGCGGCTCAGCATCTTTGTATCGAATTGATGAAAAATGGACTATTGGCTAAACCAACACACGGTGACAAAATCCGGTTTGCACCACCATTGGTAATTTCTGAAAGCCAGCTTTTTGAAGCGATTGAAATTATCAGGAAAAGTCTGGCGGTCTTGGATCAGATCTAAGACGCCTATATGTATCGATCAATTAAAAGCCGTCTCTCTCCAAGAGATGGCTTTTTGTCTATAGTAGATATGCCAAAGGCCAACAGATGAGAATTAGAGCACGTTAGGTAAAAGCTAGGGGGCGATAGGTATTTATTGATCAATGGTTCCAAATATTAACAATGCGCTTAGTCTCTGGCAATGAATACGGCGGCTACTGTAGATAGTATGCCGATCGATAATAGTAATTTGAGACCATTTCGGACAGATACCTGTGACGATCCCGATTGGGGCGTTCTCACATTCTTTTCCCTCATTTTATTAGTGGTTTTTAATGGCGGGATATATTCCTGCCTTTTTTCGTTTTCGGGATTTCCGTTTTTTATTATAGAACCAGCTAGGTAATTCTCACGCCATTGACGGTAAGGCCGCGGTTGGAAATCTATCAGTATAGCAAGCATCTTGACGATATCCTCCGATGGATTGGATGTATACCCAAGGATATAGTTCCGCAGGGGCCTGAACTTGTCCAGATCATACCTCCGGATATGGGTGTCCAGCTCCGCATACTCTCCGCGGTACTTAAAAAAATGTACAAACGTATCTTGATCTTCCGGTGATAACCCTCCAGCCATAAGCAAGAGAAATAAATTCCGCAAATCTCCAGGTGACGGTTTTTCCAACTCATCGTATGGAAGGGACCTGTCATTCTTTTTCATTAGGTATGCAGCCCTGACTGCTTCTTTAAATATCTCGAACATACAACAAAGTTAAGCTCCTCCGTAGTCGGAATTTACGGAAACCCGTAAGTAGATCGGTTTTTTAATAAGCCGCATCTGACCGGAATTTTTGGAAAATAAACAACCATCACGGAATAGTATTGGAAGTATTGGAAACATCGGAATCGTTTGTTTTTTAGTCGATTGCGTGGTTTATGTTTGCTTTAGTAAATCACAATAGACAGGGTGTTGCTACTAGTGCAGACGAATGTTGTTGAGATTTTTAAAGGCATATAGCACGGGAAATTTAAACCGGATTGGGAAGCAGTTTTTGTCTCCCGTACTATATGTCACCACTTCCCAAAAAGTTCAGAAGGCCTTCTGAAGACAAACGTAGCAATCTCGTGCGTGGAGCATTGGACCTACCTGTTTTTAGACTTTTAAATTTTTTGACCTATGTGGCATTTAATTATCGCCTTGTTTATGGCGGGCAGCTTTTCTATGCAGTTAACAACTCAAGTTAAACAACCTATTGAAGGAAATATAATAGTAAAGGGAGAACGACCCAAAGGTGGAGACAAAGGTGATATACGTCCCCCCATCCCTAAACCAAAAGGATTAAGATACACCGCTTAAAAATATAAGACGGCTGAATGCCGTCTTATATTTTACTTTTTCGTAGATTAAGGGCATAATTGAGTGCCTTGAGATCTATAAAGTTATTTTTGAATTTTATTTTGATTATTTTTTTTTCCTGTACGGCAAGTGAAAAGAGGGAAAAAAAAGTTGATGGAGCAAAGTTGGATCTCTCCGCACATTACCAGTGTGCCTTTGATTTTTTGGATGAAGGGAGGCTAGACAGTGCTTTTGCTACATTTGAAAAAATGAAGAATATCGCTGTAGAAGCCAAAGATAGTCTTAATGCCGCTAGCTGCCTTATCCAAATGGCGATTACACTCAACAATATAGGCGATTACCTGACTTCACAAGAGTTGTCGTTGGAAGCCCATTCATATCTCGATACGGCTAATGTCGATCACGCTCAATATCTGAGTTCAAATTATAATAACCTCGGTAATGTTACTGGGGAATTAAAAGAGGATGAAAGAGCCCTGCTCTTTTATGATCAAGCGATTTATTATTCAGGAGACTCGACAAATACCAAAGTGGTTATGAATAATAAAGCCAGAACGCTGTCTGCTATTGGCAAAGAACACGAGGCTTTGGGTATATATGAGGAAATTTTGAAAAGTGAATACAAAAATACGCAAGGGTATGCCCGAGCGTTGACAAACTATGCTTTTCAAAAAGGAATAATAGATGAAAGTTATGATCCTTTACCGGATATGCATAAAGCGTTGCAGACTCGGTTAACCCAAGGTGACGACTGGGGACTAAATTCAAGTTTGGCTTATTTGACTATCTTCTATGGCGATAAAAATCCAGATTCGGCTCTGTACTATGCGGAGAGAAGGCACGATATAGCGACAGCCTTAAATAGTGTCGACGATCGTCTCGATGCTTTAACACATTTGATTAAATTTAGCCCTGTAGAGAGATCAAAAGTGTATTTTAAAGACTATATAGCGCTGAATGATAGTATACAGCTTGTTCGGCTTAAAGCAAAAAATCAATTTGCATTGATACGTTATGAAGTAGAGAAGAATAAAGCAGACAACCTCCGGCTTCAGAATGAAGTCAATGATAAAATGTATCGGATCAATATGCAGTATCTACTCACTACTGCTATCGTCGTAGTATTTGCGCTGATCGGTGTTTTTAGTTTTTTCTGGTATAAGCGACGAAGGCAGCGTCTTGTTCTTGAAGCCAACAACCGTATAAAAGCAAGCCAGTTAAAGACTTCCAGAAAAGTCCATGATGTGGTGGCTAATGGATTGTATCGGGTGATGACCGAGATCGAAAATAGAGAGGACATCGATCGGGAAGGAATATTGGACCGCCTGGAGAATATGTATGAAAAGTCAAGAGATATTTCCTACGAAGTTGAAGACGCAATAGTAGCCAGCCGACAATCGTACAGCGAATTGTTGGGAGAGATGCTGCATTCTTATGCAACAGAAAGCCGGCAGGTTATAATAGCTGGTAATGAAGCTGACATGTGGGATTCTATCGCAGCAAATGTTAAAGACGAAATTGGAAATGTGATTCAGGAGCTTATGGTCAACATGAGGAAACACAGCCAGGCAGACCGGGTAGTTCTACGCTTCGAACGCCAAGGAGATAGACTAAATATCTATTACATCGATAATGGCGTCGGTTTTTCGGATGATGTCTCCAAAGGGAACGGTTTAAATAATACGGGAACCCGTATGGAAAACATAAACGGTACTATTAAATTTGTCAGTGAGCGAGGAGGGGGACTGAAAGTACATATTTCAATTCCCATTCGCTGAAAAAATAATCTCTATGTTTAGAAAAGTACTTATTGCAGAAGATCATGAAATAGCCAATATTTCTGTTCAGAAAACACTTCAGGAGGTTGGGATAATAGATACCAAATATGTCTATTACTGTGATGATGCGTTAAGCTGGGTACGTAACGCGCTGCGCGACGACGAACCTTATGATTTGTTGATTACCGACCTGTCGTTTGAGGATGATTATAACCAACAACGGATTACGGGAGGCATAGAGTTGATCAAAGAGGTGAAGGCAGTGCAACCGGATATAAAAATTATGGTATTTTCAGCAGAGAATAGGGGGAATGTCATAGAACAGCTCTTTAGTAAGTATGGTATACACGGCTACGTCCGAAAAGCCAGAAGAGATGCCCAGCATCTAAAAGAGGCATTACAGGCTATCGCGGATGGACGTAGCTATCAATCTTCTGACATCAAGCAGGCCATACGTAATCGAAATTCACACGATTTCAGCTCGCTGGATCTCAATATTGTATCATTGCTGGCAGAAGGCGTGTTGCAGAAAAACATTCCTCAGCATCTGCAGGAGCGTGATATCAGGCCATCAGGATTGAGTAGTATTGAGAAGCGGCTGTGTTTAATGAAGGATTTACTGGGGTTCTCAAAGAACGAACAATTGGTCGCTTATTGTAAGGATATAGGGCTCATTTGATAAAAAAATCACTTTACGGTTTCCCGTAAACTTTTACTTATTCTTCTGTTTACTTTTGTGGGTGTAAGAAGGGGACATAATATAAACAGTATTATAGTGATCCAAGGCTTACATACAAACACAGCAGCTGGCCATGAGCATGTTCTTTGGTTCGAATATCATTTCCTTCTTAGTGAAGGAGCTATTACCAATTCCATCATAATGACGAAGAGAATCTGCGACCTGTTGACATATCACAATGAAAGCTTCGGTGACCTAGAGCCGACATTGTAACGGTGTCAACAGGGACATGGTCATACTGATTTCTACCTATCAGACCTTTAGGACAACGTGTTAAAATAATACGACCACGGCGAACTTTATTTGGTTGTTTTAAAATTTAGTATTATTTTAGTTGTTAAATAAATATTAAGTAATCAAATTAAACCTTTTTTAATCAGTTTTTTTGTGTGGCTTTTAGTGTTTTGAAAATTCATATAAACTTAACATAAGCCTTGATTTAAAAGGATAACTTTGTGTTTTTACTAATTTCTGACTACTGGGGCGGTCCACTCGACAGAAAATTAGCGAAAAATATGAAATCAGTTATTTTAAAGAAAACCGACATAAAGCATGTGCGTTTTGTGCCATGGTGTGTGTGTATAGGCTTGGTATATACGCTTTCAGCCTGTGATAAGGACCATGAAAAGGGATACCTTGTCGACAGTATCAAAGCTTCAGAAACGGAGAGTTTTGAAGAAAATGTGGGACAGCTTATCTGGAAGGCTGAGGGCGGTAAGGATACGCTCTATGTAGCGAGTAATTCCGCTTTAACAGTTTCGTTCGAAACAAACGAAATTAACAGTTGGGTGGAGGTAGACAAGATAGAAGCCATCCCGGGAACAAACAAGTCTCGCGTTATTTTGAACGTGGAGCCTATGGAAAAAAGTTATAAAAAGCGTGTAGGTGTGCTGAATCTCAATAATGGAGAGGCGTTTTCAGGCGTGTTTATTCGTCTGAATCAGGGCTATAATACGCGTATAGAAGAAAATTTTTCATGGCTTAAATACGGAACGGGGTCGCCTCTGGATTTGACTAAGGCTACGGCGATGACACAATGGACAGCGGCGCAGAAGCAAGTCGGTTGGATAAGCTCAAATACGGCATCTGCTCTCGGAATGAACGGGTATATGTTATTGGGGACTGCAGATAAAGGAGGTAATCTATCCTCATCTATATTTCCTGGGTTAGAAAAAGATAGTTTGTTACTGCTCACTTTTGATGCTGTAGCGTATGTCTCTAAAACGGGACTCAAAGATGATAACAAGCTGACCGTGAAATTGGTCGGAGCGGAGTTTGAAGACGGTCAGACGAGCAAAGTACTCACACTGAATTATTATGACTATCAATCTGCGCTACTTTTAAATAGTATGTGGGAGGGCGGTAGGTTTGAATTCAGGGTCAAAAAGCCGAGTCTAAACCCAACTGCATCAACAATACAGTTGCAGTTTATGACTGGCGACCAACAGGAAAAAGCAGCTAATAGGCTGTTTATAGATAATATAAACCTATATATAACAGAACAGTTTACACCGGTTAAAAAATGATGACAAAATAATTTGTTAATCTTTAAATAACCTGAAGGATATACAGATTCACTTAGTTTGCACAACCAAATAGGTCATCTGGTATTACACAATGAAAGTAATGAACGGTATTTTAGAAGATGTGGAATTTGAGCGGTTTATCTCGGGGGATGCTAAGGCCTTTCAAAAAGCTTTTGATTTCTATTTCCCGATTATCTTCCGTTACGCGCTGAGTAAAGGCACGGAAAAAGAGGATGCGGAGGATATTAGCCAGGAAGCATTTACATTGTTGTTTTTACATCGGGATAAGATTCGTACGCCTAAAGATCTGTATCCCTATTTGTACATCATTACTAAGCGTTTGTGTATATCCTTCTTTAGAAAAAAAATAAGCGGAGCCAAAACCGTCAAAGAAGCGTGTTCCGAATGGTCTGCTATATCTCTGCATCTGGAGCAGAAAATAGACTTTGGAGAACTGAATACTATTCTCCAGCAGATTATTGCCACGCTGCCTCCACAACAACAAGAGATTTATCGCCGGTTTAGACTGGAGGATGAACCACAGCGGGAGATTGCCGAAAGTATGGGGATTTCGCGCCATACCGTGAAGAACCATCTACAGGTTGCCACAAAATTAGTACGTCTAAAACTACAGAAGATGTATCTTTTTCTCTTTTAACCCTACTTTATACTTTTTTTAAAAAAAAATCATCCGTCACTAGTACATTTCTGTCTGACTCTCGTTTATAGATTTAAATTGAAAACAGTTGGACAAGAAAGAACTATATATATTGGTCAGGCGCTATCGAAAGGGGACTATTGATGCGGACAGTCTGGCACGGTTAAATCTATTCCTGGAAACGGAGGAAGGTCGGCGTTTGCTGGAGGAAACATGGGATGACGAACTTGAACCAGCGTATTATATCGGAGATGATCTGGTACGATCACGTGTGTTTCAAAAAATTGCTAACGATTCACGTATTATTCCGGAATTGACTACGGGTCGATCGGCTATTAGAACAAAATGGTACAGAATTTCTGCGGCGGCTGCTTTGTTATTGATAGGAGCGGTGTGCGCGGTATGGTGGTATAGTAACGAAGAGACGGCGAAAAACCGTCTGGCTATGCAGGAGACGGAGACGATCATGCCAGGAAGTAATAGGGCAAGGATTCAGTTTGAAGATGGTAGTTTTATTGAGTTGGATGAGATTATGTCCGATACTGTCCTAGCAGATAGGGGGCTGCGTATTTTTAAAAGAGCTGATGGTAGCATCAGTTATGCATATGACGATAATAAAGCTGTACAGCGGGAATTGTATAATACGATCGTAACACCCCGGGGCGGAGAGTATAGCCTTACCTTGCCCGACGGGTCGAAAGTATGGTTGAATGCAGCGACTAAGCTCAGGTATCCTTTGCAGTTTGAAGATGATAATAGAACGATAGAACTAGATGGGGAGGCTTATTTCGAGATCGTCAAACAGAAAAATGAGAACCATGCTGTGCCTTTTTATGTGGTGAGCGGTAATCAGAAAGTTGAAGTTTTAGGAACACAGTTTAATGTGAATACGTATGGTGCCATGTATAAGACCACCTTGGTCGAAGGAAGCGTAGCCATGCATTATAAAGGTCTTTCAGGAAATCACACGCTAAAACCTTCTCAACAGGCCGTTTTTTCGGTGCAGACGGGTACTAGTACAGTACAATATGTAGATCCTTCGTACAGTATTGCCTGGCGCTCAGGAAAGTTTGCCTTCGATAATGTGTCGATTTATGAAGTGATGGAAGAAATTGCCCGATGGTATGATATAGAAGTCAGTTTTGACGGGGATATGTCGACTG
Organism: Sphingobacterium faecale; assembly: GCF_016746095.1. Taxonomy (GTDB): domain Bacteria; phylum Bacteroidota; class Bacteroidia; order Sphingobacteriales; family Sphingobacteriaceae; genus Sphingobacterium; species Sphingobacterium faecale. The sequence goes on from NZ_JAERTY010000012.1 coordinate 82,268, forward strand.
TTAGATACTCAGGGAGTATATCAAGATTTGAAAAATTTGAACAATTGTTACAATTAATAGAGTGGACCGACCTAGTAACATTTAAAGTAGATGGAAGGAGGATTACCGTCATGAAATAATGCTACTTAGCCCTAGCATAAAAAAGCAGGAACGTTGGAGCCGTCCCTGCCGGATGTTATGCCAATAGGCAATTTTTGGATTGAAACGTAATGTATTATTTATCTCAACCTATTAACAAATGTATGAAAAAAAAAGGTTAGGGGCGGGCTATGCCTTTAACTTACCCAAACTGAAAATTCCATTGTATATGAAATTGACGTGGATTATTATTTTAGTAGCCTCCATGCACGTTAGTGCGACTACCTTTGGGCAAAAGATTACGCTTAAAGGGAAGAATGTTCGATTGGCCACTCTATTAAAGGACTTTGAAAAACGCAGCGGTTATACGATATTCTATGCACAGGATATACTCCCTAATAGTGCCATATCTCATGTAGAGCTGGTAGATATGGAGGCTTTAGATGCCCTAAGACAGTTATTGAGACCTTATGAATTGGATTTTAAGCGCAAGGATCGTAGTATAGTATTGTTACCTAAACAGGAACAACAGCAGAAGAGCCCGGTCGTGGTCGGGGGAGCTGAACAGCAACAGGTACTGAAAGGTATTACGCGCATGACGACGGGCGCTGTGCTGGCTAATGTGACAGTACGCGAAAAGTCATCTGGAAAAATGACACGCACCGATGAGTCAGGCGCTTTTACAATAGAGGTAACGCTGCCTACCGTATTGGAGTTTTCTCTTTTGGGATTTGATAGAAAGGAGATCAATGTGCATAGTGCAGCAGAGTTAAAAGTCGTGATGGAAGAGAAGATCACGGATATGGAAGAGGCTGTTGTTATCGGTTATGGTCAGGTCAAGAAAAAAGATCTGACGGGATCTGTCGTCAATATCAAAATGGAGGATGTAAAGGATGCTCCTGTACTTTCGGTCGACCTGGCGCTACAAGGACGTGTGCCAGGTGCGGAATTTACGGCAACGACCGGTGAACCTGGAGCAACGACCTCGATACGTATACGGGGTACCCGCTCGATCACAGCAAGCAATGAACCATTAATCGTGGTGGATGGTGTAATGGATGCAGTCAGCAGCTTGACGGATATCAATACTTCCGATATCGAGTCTATTTCTGTCTTGAAGGATGCTTCCGCCACAGCAATATATGGTACGAGGGGAAGTAACGGGGTGATTATAGTGACCACCAAGCAAGGTAAGTCTGGCAAGGACAATATTACATTGCGGAGTACAGCTGGTTTGTCCCAGCTGCCCAGAAAACTGGATATCATGAATGCCGCGCAATATGCGCAGTACCGTAATGATTTTGCTTTGTTTACATCTGCCGATCCGTACGGAGATATTACCATCAATTCGCCTATGTCGGCATATCCCTATCCAGATCCCCATTCTTTGGGAAAAGGTACCGATTGGGTCGACGAGATCACACGGATTGCACCGTATCATACACACAACTTATCGTTGTCCGGTGGCCGGAATAAAAGCAGTTACTATGCATCGATAGCGTATGACAATACACAGGGAATTATTCAGGAAAGTGGTCTGGGACGATTTACGGGGCGTCTGAATCTTGACTACCAGTTGTTCCCATGGATGAAAATAGGGTTGAAATACAGTTATACCAAACGGGACGAAAATAAAAATCTAGTAACCATAGGCGGTACTAACTGGTGGAGCGGTGCTATTTATTTAAATCCGATGATCAAGGTGTATGATAACTTTAACGACCTCTGGTATTCGGGACAGAAATTTAACTCGCCACGTTCTATTCTCGATGCGGATGTGATTAATAATATCAAGCATGACGGAATCACCAATACGGGATATGTAGAAATAGAACCTATAAAAAATCTGAAATTAAACTCACAGTTGACGTATTATTCGTATGCACGGCACACCTTTCAATATGAACCAGGTAGCTTGCCTGCGAAAGCAGATAATGAAGGAGGAACGGCCTACAGGGGGGAGTATACGCAAAGTAACTTGATGAGTCAGACCACATTGAATTACTTGAAGAAATGGGATGATATACACCATTTGGATTTTACAGTAGGTTTCGTGGGGCAGAAAATATCGGATGATAATCTTACCCTACGCGGTGAAGGATATCAATCGGATGCCATTCTCTGGAATAATATGAATGCCATACCGGATAAAGAAAACTATGTGGGGGGATCCGGTAATACGACCAAAACGTCGATGTCCTATCTGGCACGTGCCAATTATAACTATAAAAGCAAGTATTACCTGACGGTTACGGGACGTAGAGACGGCGCTTCAAACTTTGCGAAAAACGAAAAGTGGGCGTTTTTCCCTTCGGCAGCATTGAAATGGACGGTGAGCAATGAAGAATTTTTGAAAGACTCCAGATGGCTCAATGATCTTTCGGTGCGAGCGAGTGCGGGCCGTACCGGAAATGACGGTATATCGTCCTATAGGTCATTAGCGGCGCTTTCCTCTTCGACCAGTGGTTATCTTTTTAACGGCTCGCAACCTGTTGCATTCTATCCTTCACGTTTGGCCTCCGAGGAATTGTCGTGGGAAAAAACAGATATGTATAATATCGCTACCGATATCGCGCTATTCAATAGTAGGGTAAATATGACTTTTGAGGCTTATCTATCGTATACCAAGGATCTCTTGCTCGATGTACAGACACCTAGACAAACGGGATATGCTACGCGGTTTGCAAATATCGGGAAAACCTCCAATAGAGGACTTGAATTTAGTGTGGAGACACGCAATATACAAAAAGATAGATTCTCCTGGTCCAGTACGTTTTCTATCTCGCATAATAAGCAGAGGGTCGATGATATCGGTCATTACGGGTATGTAAGTGCTTATTCGGCAGCGGGTAATAACAGTTATATGATGTATGGTTACGTTAAAGATTACCCTTTGAATGCTTTATGGGGATTCCAATATGCTGGAACGTGGAAGTCACAGGAAGAAATAGATCGTAATAAAGTTACTAGAGCTTATGTATCCGCTTCGGCGCAGCAGTATAGGCTCGGATCCGCACGTTATATCGATTCGAATCATGACGGTGTATTCAATGAGAATGATCTTATTTACCTAGGGAATGCAGACCCTCTTGTACATGGAGGTTTCCAGAATAACTTTAGGTACGATAAATGGACACTCGGGGTATTTTTAAATTATTCCCTGGGCGGTAAAATATATAATATCTCGGAACAATGGATGGGTAATGGAAGCAACTTTGCGAATCAATACGCCTATATGCTGGATGCCTGGCATCCTATCCGTAATCCTAACTCGGATCTGCCAAGAGCAGGATCAGTGGATAATATAGCATCAAGTAGGATGGTGTATGATGCTAGTTTTTTGAGACTTAAGAGTGTTTCAGTCGGATATACATGGGATTTGGGCAAACTGACCAATAACAAATTAAGAGATGTACAGTTTGGACTTGCTGGCGAAAATCTATTCGTGTGGAAGAAGTATAATGGGTTCGATCCGGATGTGTCATCCTCCAGCAGTACATCGACTTTAAGAAGGGTCGATATCGGAGCTTATCCCAAACCTAGAACCGTTGTGGGCAGTATTCAAATAAGGTATTAAATCAAAAAAGTTTATACATGAAACGTCTATTTATATTTTTTATTAGCAGCTTACTCTGGACGGGGTGTTCTATAGACGAGGAACCCACGTCTTTTGTTAATACGGATAATTATTACTTAACAGAGGCACAGTGTATCTCGGGTCTCAATTCTACTTATATTCCGCTAAAGACTATTTATACATATACTTACTTGATCGCAACAGAGGGGGTGACAGACCTGATGTATATTGCATCGGGTACGCTCGATGCACAATTGGATATATCGCCTGCGTTGCCTCGTTTCGGACAGAACATGTGGAATCTAGGTTACCAAGGTGTTATGTACTCTAATTCGATTATAGAAGGAATTAAACGCTCTCCGCTACCCGAAGAGACTAAAAATAGGCTTTTGGCCGAGGGGATGGTTATGCGTGCCTATTACTATTGGTTTTTGACATCGACGTTTGGTGATGTGCCATTTTATACCGAAGATGTAGCTAATGCCGAAGTATTGGATCGGATTTCTAAAATGGGCAGAATGCCTGCGATAGCCACGCGCGATTATCTGATCGCCGAGCTACAGGAGTATGTGCCCTATCTAGCGCAGATACGGACCAATGATGTACCAGGAAATCGCTCGGGTGCTGCTATGGGCTGGATGCTGATCGGAAAGCTTGCCCAATGGAATAAAAAGTGGGATGTCGCAAAAGATGCGATGGACAGACTAGAGGCTATATACGGCGATTTCAACAAATATCCATTGGCGGATATTGCATTGAAAAATAAGAATATACCAGAGTCTATTTTTGAAATCCAATATACCTATTCGGAAACAGGTTTGCAGGTAACGACAAATTCGGGTGCGATCTGTATGCCCACGCGCAGTACCGGAGCCATCTATGACGGTGTAGAGATTCCTGAGCTAGGTACAAATGCGACAACGTGGTCTCCGCTTCGTCCGAATAACTTCTTCTTTCAGAGTGTAATGCGCAGAGGTGGTGAGGATCTGAGAACTAATCTTAATATGGCTTGGGAATATAAAGGGGTAGCATTTAAAAGTACGGCTACACGACCTTGGCCGGGACCTAAATTCTGGACATATAATATGTACAATGTTGCCGACGGAAATAATCAACGGGTATTCCGCTATGCGGATGCCTTATTGATGCAGGCAGAGAATTATATGGAACTGAGAGATCAGACTACGGCGATTAAATATTTAAATATGGTGCGTAACAGAGCAGGATTGCCGGTATATGAATTTAAGAACTGGGATTTACTACGAGAAGAGATTCAAAAGGAACGCGGAAGAGAGCTGTTGGGTGAATATCAACGAAAGTATGATCTGGTACGTTGGGGCATCTGGTATCAGGCGACGTATGACTATACCGATTATGCTGCCTTGAAGAATAATATGCTGCCTTGCCATGAGTATTATCCTATACCGGATATCGAAGTCGTGAAATCAGGCAATAATTTGGATAATAAAGCTTATGAATTTTATGGAAAAGGTTAATACATATATAAAAATAAAGAGTGTTGGACATACTTCTTTTTGGGGAGCCTTAGTTGTCGCAATAGCTATGCTATCGATAGTGTCCTGTAAAGAAAAAGAGGTGTCAGAGCCGATTATAGAAGTGCCAGAACCAACGGAGCCTGTTTTACCGGACACGCTCAAGATTATTAGTTATAATATTCTGGAAGGCATGAAAAATGATAAGGCAAACAATTACAATAAGTTTGTTGAATGGATCAAATTACAGGCACCGGATGTCTTGGCATTGCAGGAGGTTAATGGTTTTAATCAGCGGGAGCTGGAAAAGCTAGCCAAACGCTATGGACACAATTATGTGATTACGAACCTGAAATCTACCGATAATTACCCCGTAGCCTTGACATCTAAATATCCAATAGAGTCTAGACGCAGAATTACGCTGCATGTATCTCATGGGGCTATCTTTGCACGGCTTAAGAATACGGATTTGAATATTGTGGTTACTCACTTTTGGCCGCAGGCTTATTGGAAGACAGTGGGGGACAATCTGGGAAATGATTATCGCTTGCAAGAGGCGAATGTCGTATTGGATAGTACTATCCGCAAATTTACACAAGAGAAGGATTGGGTGTTTATGGGCGATTTTAATTCGGTATCACGTCGTGATTACGACCCTGCTGTTACAACCAATAATTATTGGGCTATAGACGAGATTATGGGAGCAGGATATGTCGATGCTATCCATTATTTACATGGGAATAAGGAAGATGGCAGTGCTAAGTACGATTTTCAATATCCAGGGCGTCGCATCGACTTTATATTTGGAACAGAGTCTGTCCTGAAGAGAGGAACGAAGGCCATGCCGATTTATGATGAATTTACGAAGGTGTATTCTGATCACCCTCCAATGATGTTCCATTTGTTACTTTAGTATTTAACGCTCGAATAATACAAAAATGAATAAGATAAAAATATATAAAATGCTTTCCCTTAAAAGTCTAGCGCTTATTCTTTTGACGCTTTTGGTGGGCTGCGAAAGGAAGTTTGACTTGGGACTTTCCTTATCGGTCAACTCTAACGAGATGCATCTTGAAGCCACTGAAGGAAAGACAAAAATTATGGTGTATGCCGATGGTGATTGGAATGTCAGCGTAAAAGAGGAAGCAGATTGGCTAGCGCTGGATCGCCTGTCTGGAACAGGAAATTCTGATGTCTTGTTTTCCTATTCGCAAAACTTTGGAGTTTCCAGATCTGCCACGTTAGTGATAACAAAAGGAAAAGAGAAGCAGGAAGTTAAGATTATACAAGCGGGACTGAATGCAGCTTTCCGTTTTTCAAAATCAAAATATACGATCACACGTAACCCATTCCAGATTAACCTCCCCATTGTAAATGATCTAAAGTCTAATGTCAAAAATATCAAAATAGATTATCTATATGATGATGAAACATCTGAAAAGTGGATTACGGAAGCTTCTTTTACGGACAATGGTTTTCAGTTTAAAGCACTGGAGAACAACGCTGGGAGAAACCGTACCGCAAGAGTGTATCTAACCGTGATTGATGGATTTGATAAAGAGTATACCGTATTTGCAGATGTTGATCAATCCTTACAGGAGCCTGTATTGATACCCCGTAAACAGGTGTCAATGCTGACACGGAGTGCTAAAATTGATACGGTAATCATAAAGGGGAACGTAGGAGCGTTGTTTCCGGATTTTGAGCATGAGGTATCATATGATCAGGGAAGCGGATGGATTGAAAAAGTAGAACTTGCTAATGATAGCTTGCTGATGATCGCAGTCCGTGCCAACGATTCTGGCGAACAGCGTACCGCACAGGTACGGTTGAAGTACAGCAATAATGGGATCAACTATATTGATCTGACCCATCAGGTGGTACAGTCGGCCGATGATTTTGAGGTACTGACTATGGATGATTTGAAAGCAATGATACCGGGAGAGACCGGTGAACTCATACTCCGTACTCCTCTTCAGGTTTTAGAAGCTTTTGTAATTTCCGATGCAGGAAATACCAATATGGACGTAAATCCCAACCGGGCATTTAACGCGATTGATTACGACGAAGCGCTCAAGACAGCATATGTACAGAATGCGCAGGGCAGCTCCGGTTTACGTTTGAAATTTGCCGCTAAAGCAGCAAATACCTTGAAAAGGTATAGTAAAGTATCACTTTCTGTTGACGGATTTGTATTGGTTAAGGAGTCCAATCCGACACGATACACTATCAAAGGACTCACTTCCAGTGCCATTATTAAATCAGAAACCGGCACTGCTTCGAATTTGCCTGCGAAAGTAAAGTATATCAGCGAGCTGAAAGATAGCGATTTATATACGTATGTAAGTTTAAAGAATACGAGTATTTCTGTGCCTTATGGAAGTTATGTGAATGTCAACATGGGGTATGCTGGAATCTTTAACTGGAATCAAGCGGGTGCGTCAACACCTTACGTAGACGCCGTACCAACCTCAATTTATGACGATCAGGGAGGGAGCCTGAAGGCGGTAGTGAATGTGGCTACCTCATGGAGCCGTAGTACACTGCCTACTGGATCCGGTACGTTTTCGGGAGTAATTGTACATCACAAACTCCTCAAATATGGTATAGGAGATGGCGAGATAGGCCGTTATTCTATTCGTCCTGTCACACAAGGTGATATTAAGCTTAATGAAGCGGAAAAGGCAAAAACATTAGTCGAATGGAAATGGATGAATCCAAGTAATCTAGCTGCCGGTGGTACAATACAGAAAGATGGAGATAAGATCCGTCCTGCCGTAGGTCAGGGGGAGATGACCTGTACAGTACCTGGAGCACCTTCATCGACAGGAGCACACCCTATCTATCATACCGATCTTACCTCTAAAGCTGTACCTAGTTCGGCAGCCCAGTATAATACCAAATGGTGGAATACGACCACCAACAAAGGAGAGGGATTTGTATTTAAATTCTCAACAACGGGGATCAGCGCACAGCATTTATTGGTTAACTTCAGCCAAGGTGGTGGATCAGGTACAGTAGCAACATTAAATGTTCCTGCATATTGGGAGATCGCTTATTCTTTGAATGGAGTGGATTACACGGTGGTGCCCAATTCGACCTATGGTATACGTCCATTGGCAGGATGGGGTCTGAACCACATGTACACGGCTAACGGCCTGAATACGTTTACATTTAAGTTGCCGAATGAACTGTTGAACAAAGCGAATGTATTTGTCAAGCTACAGGCACAAAAGGATATTTGTGGTGCGGATAATCCAAATGGAGCGGAAGAGGGAAGGATTACGGCGTCCTCAGGGGCAGTAACAGTACGTTTGGGAGCGGTAGCTGTTAAATATATACCTTAAAATTAAGATAGAAAGATGTTTAAATTACGATATTTCGGTGTTTTTTGTATGTTATTATTCGTGTTAGCGTGCAAAAAAGATGATGCAGAGTATCTCCGGTTTTCAGAACTCGGAGCTGCCAAGAAAGAATATACGATACCGGCTACCTCTGGACAGTTTGAGATCAATGTACTGTCCAGTGGTAACTTTGAAGTTGTGCTGCCACAGGATCAGAATTGGTTAAAACTGAGCAGCAATAAGATGAAAGGCGATACGAGCTTCTTATTGGATCATGAAGCCAATGCTGGTTTTCCACGTAAATCTATAGTAACCCTATATGCTGCTGAAAGCGAACGGTATGACACGGTTTTGGTTAAGCAGAACGGAACCGAACAACCGATGCTGAACTTCCCAACATTAAATACCACGGTATTGGGAGACGGAGGACAAGTGGCCGGCAAGTTGAAGACGAATATCCCATTAGAGGATATTGATATAGCTGTTATCTATCCGTCCCCAGATGTAGAACCTTGGGTCAATGCGGATTTTGCATACGATAAAGCTACAGAGGACTTTAGCTTTACAGTAAAACCGAATACTTCGCAGACGGAGTTACGAAATGTGCAGATCCGTCTGTCTTATAAAGACGGTTGGGACACGGAACATGTGTCGACCCTGTATCTCCTGCAGGCTAATGCCCAGAATATGTTCGGAACACAGGCAGATTTTCCGGAGATACGTATCTGGGCAGGAGAGAAAATAACTTCTGATCTCTTTATAGAGGGACATGTAGTCAGCGAAGCTGGAAACCCCAATGTAGGAGATGCCCCTCAAACTACACCAACGGCTATTAATTACACCGAAAATGATCGGACGGTGTACGTACAGAGTTTGGATGGTCGTTATGGCTTTCGGATTTTAACCAGCACCCCTTCGGATAATATCTTTAAAAGATATAGTAAGGTACAGATCCTATTGAAAGGAGCGGGGGTAGAGCGGGAGTCTAATCCAAACCGTTATACACTGACAGGGGTGACATCGATGATGGTCATGAAACAGGAAGAAGGGAACGCTGCCCAGCTTGCCCTCAAACAGAAATATATGGGCGATTTGACGGATGATGATATTTACACTTTCGTAACACTGAAGGATGTGGAGTTCCCGATACGTAAAGGGTCGTTTACGCCGGTAAACGAAGGGTATTCGACCTTATTCTCTGCACACCGGATCGGTAAGTATCCCCTGTTGATGCGTGATAAGAACGGAGATGCACTCTTCACCATGACCAATACGCGTACTTTATACCGTAGAGATGGAGACATATTGCCTTATGGATCAGGAACAATATCCGGCATTGTTGTTCATGAGAAGTTTACCCGTTTCGAATATCAGGATGCTGCTCTGGAACAGGATTTTGGCAATATTGGACGTTATCAGATACGCCATTTGGCAAAAGAAGATATAAAAATGAATAAGGAAGTAAGTAACGGATTCTCTGAGCTGCTTACCGAATATCAATATCCGAATATTGTAAATGGTATAGCATTGCCTACATGGGGTAATAATGGTAGTATCAGTTTTTCAACCAATACAGTCAACCTAAGCAGGGGAAGCGATTATAGTTACCTAGGGCCTGTAGGTGCATCGAATCTGGGCAATACCAACCAATATGGCAACGGCGTACTGACAGGAGCTGGAAGTAAATTTGATACAGAGGCGACGACAAACTCTGATGGTAAAGGCGGCGTAACAAATGCAGCCATGACGGCCAATAATACCTGGTGGAACTATGAGAAGAATAGAGGAGAGGGCTTTGTAGTTGATTTTTCTACGCAGGGAGTTAATTCAAGCCAGCTTTCCTTACAGTTTACAGCTTTAAATCTCGTGGGTGGGACAGGTAAAGGGGCTCCTCGTTATTGGAAAGTCGAGTGGTCTGAGCACGGAAACATGGACGGCAACTGGACGAAAATAGAAAGCTATACCGTACCAGATGCACCACTTTGGGCCAATACGAATATACATCAATTACCTGCTTACAAAAATATCAATGTAAAGTTACCTTTAGCCTTATTGGGAAAACAGAAAGTGTATTTGAGGCTGGTGGTAGAAAAGAATCTTTCATCGGATGGGAACAGTTATGCTAGTGAGCCTTTGGAAGTAGCAACATCTACTGGAATAGGTTATTTAGCAATTCGTTATAACAAATAGAAGTATGATAAAAAGAATTACAGGATTGCTGGGTATTTGTGTGTTGACATGTGCGGCAGCATTCGGACAGTTGCAGGATAATTTGCCCCTACGTATTAAAGTAGGGGTATACAATGTAGGTCACTTTAATCAGGGAAGGCTTGGAGGTTTTCAAGGAGATGGCAAGATGATGCAGGCAGAGCTGTTTCGTTGGAAAAGCTGGATAGCTCAACAAGGGCTTGATATATTTGCTTTCAATGAATGGAATCGGTATTTTGATAAGGATAGCACAGTGATTGCCGAAGAGTCTATATTGAAACCATCCTATAAGAATATTTATTTAGGCAAGGAAAACAGGTGGATATACAATGGTATCGCGACCAATTATACATTGGAAAACATCCGGCAGGAAAAATGGGATGGCGACTATTATGCAGTATTGGGTGATTTGAAAGTAGGTAATAAGACCATCACCGTGATATCTTCGCACATCCCATGGCAAAAAGAATGGCACGAAAGCTCTATCAACGCATTACTGTCTACACTGAAAAAGTATGAATACTTCATCTGTATGGGTGATATGAATGCTTTTGATAAAGTCCAGATGAAGTTTACAGAAGCGGGGTTTAATATGGCTAATGGAGGAACACAAGGCTGGTTCGCAACAGCGGCAGGCACCAATGCTGCTGAAGGCAGAATAGGTGCTGTCCCTAATCGTAGTATTGATAATATAGTAACGAGTAGCAACATTAAGATAATGAATGTATCTGCTCCATTTACTCATTTAAATGATCTGGATCATCTTCCCATTTTAGCGGATTTGGTAGTGACTTGGTAACATTCCGGGGTGTCTTGCAAAAGACACCCCATTTTTTAGAACGTCTCTATAGCTAATAAGTCTACCTATTTTCATCCAGTATGGCTGACATATGGATATCTTTGACGCCGCTCGAACATCAGCTTTATCGTTGTTCACTTACATCAATAATCTTATTACTTCCGTTTTCTACACCTATGTCGAGAGGTGTGCGTTTTTTTAGACTGCTTTCCAATAAGGACAGGTGTTTTGAAAAATCCTTAGTATCTGTCGGGAGCCAGAATGAAGAAGCCATAATACCAATCTGTACGCGGTATACCGAGTCCCCTTGAGCTTCTAATTGTTCGATGACTTGATTTTGATACCTACTTCTATTACTTTTTTCCTGTTTTGCTGTGCAGGAAAAAAGAACCGCAGTTAAGGCTAAGTATACTGTCTTTTTGAACATAAATGAATAAACCTAGTTCAAATTTAGTGTTTTAATTTATAGCGATGATAACCTAAGAGCGACAAAATTAGAATTTATTTGCAAGTATCTTGTTAATTGCAATCCGTTACTTCGGAAACAGGAGGGTTGGGCAACTCTCCTAACAAAGACTTGTTTATAATGGGTCTAAATAATGTAATAATGTATACTATGAAACAGATACTCCTAGGTGCGGCGATAACATTCGCCTCAGTTCTTGCATATGGGCAAGAAAACACTGCCAATTTTAAAATTGAACAGGCACAGAAACTGCCTAATGAACTTTACCAATTAGTCTATAATCCGACCACTCAGCTTGTGTATGTTGCCGGGCCACAGAAAGGATTTAATAAAGAGACCGAAAACTTTGTATATGTTTTAGACGGACAGAGCTTAGCCTTACGGGACTCTATTTCATTGGGTAAATACCTTCCATTCGGTATTGCATTAAACAATCAGACGCAAACATTATACGTCGGACATTCCTTACAGAATGCCGTCTCCGCGATTGATTTGAAAAGCAAAGAACAGCATGTGATCAGCAACGGCAAAGAAAAGTCTAAGATTCGTGAAATAGCGGTAGATGAGATTCGGAATAAGGTATATGTCTCTGATCACGGTAACCCCTCCATTTGGGAAATTGATGGAAAGAGTAACACCTACTTGGGGTCATTTGAAAAGGCAGGTGCTTATCTTTTAGGGCTTAATGTTGATCCACAGCGTGGCAAGGTGTATGGTACAGATGCCAATACGATGGAGGGAAATATCCTTGTTTATAATAGTGATTCGAGAGCCTTAGAAGGACAATTCAAAACCTGGTCTTATTGCCCTCTAAATATTGCTCTGGATAAAAAGGAAAATAGATTGTTCGTGAGTCAGTCGAATGACAATAACATAACTATTGTAGACGGCAATACGGGTGATATTCTTCAGAAAGTATATCTAGGTTATGATTCATCGCCTATAGGACTGGTCTATGATGAAAATAGTAAACTGTTATATACAGCTAACCGAAATAAACAAGAAGTAGCCATTATCGATACAGATACGTATAAAGTAGTAGAACGTATCGCTACTAAGGGATTACCGAATACCATTACACTGGATCCGGTTTCAGGCGCAGTCTACGTAACGAATAAGCAAGCAGGAAAAAAAGGGGAGCCTGTAGAGAACGCAAATACAGTCTTGAAAATTAATAGGATTTAGTATTATTTTTATGAGTTAGTATTAGAGCGCTATGTCACAGACAAGCGCTCTTTTTTTAATGCCTGATGATATGCGGTATAAACCGGCTTTGATCTGTTGTAATCGGCATATCCGATTCTCTAAAAGAGATGCCACAGGATTCCTGTCCGATGATCCAGCTTCCAATTATAGAGAATCCCGTTTCTTCGCGGTGCAGTGTGGCCAACTCTTGATAGATAAAACCTTCTTGCCCATACTCGCCTGCTGTAGCATAGATCATCTGCTTGTCATAGTACATCTCTACGTTTGCGCCTTCCCGTGAGAGGATGGGTTTTTTAACAAAATGGCGGAGATGCTTGGGTTCTTCAAAATAAGAAGCCAATAGATAAGGATGATTGGGGTATAGCTCCCAAAGAATAGGCAATATCGCTTTGTTAGACAAGAGCATCTTCCATGATGGTTCAATCCATTGTGCTTTGTTTAAATCGTTGACGATATGCACACCAAACTCTTCGCTTACCATCCATTCCCAAGGATAAAGTTTAAATATAGCATGGATGGGTTGTCCCTCGAGGTCGACAAAATCACGTCCGGACCAACCGATGTCATCGATATAAATCAGTTTGGTCTGCAACCCGGCTTGTATAGCGGTATCTCTGAGGTACTCGACATTGGTGAGATCTTCCAGCGTCTCCTTTGCACAGGCAAAGTGGAGCATATCGCCTTTCAAATAAGGTTTTAATTCCCCCCAGCTATTTATCAGCTGTTCATGAATGCTGTTGAATTGGTCTGTCAGTTCGGGAAAATAGTGTTTCTTCCAATACCACTGTACGATACCTGTTTCAAACAAAGAGGTAGGCGTGTCCGCGTTGAATTCCAACATTTTTAACGCATTATTGTCTTTGTCATAAGCAAAGTCAAATCGCCCATATAAAGAAGGTTCATCATCTTCCCAAGTGCGCTCGATATGATGTATAATATAAGGCGGGATATGAAAATGATGGTAGCGCTTATTTTTGATGATATATTCGACTGCTTCCAGACACATCGTCCAGAGCTCACTACTTGCTTTATAGATCAGGTCCGCTTCCTTAGCAGTGATTTCATAATAGTAATCATCGACCCAATAGGGTACGCCATCTAAGGTATGGTAACCATAGCCGATAGACTCCAGACGGGACTCCCAATTGGGATCAATACGTAATTTGTTTATCCGCATTATGATCCAGCAGATGCTCTAGGTGTACTTACTGCACTTTTTCCAAAACCACCCCGTTGGGCTTTGAAGGCCGCAGCCTTAGCAGTGTTGGTTCCTGCTACCGATTGGGGGTGTAAGCTGTTGTTGGCATAGCCCAATACACCTCCCATATGTCTGAATGCCATGAACCACAGAAGAGAAGAACCTAGTCCTCCCACACCATGGCTACCCTGACGATAGTTGTCCGTCACCTCGGTGTAAGGGGCTGTCGAATCCGCCCGCATATATACCCGTTGCCGATCATCCGCCTGAGGCTGTGGTTGTGCACACGATGCAAGTACTGACGTAATCAGTACCAGTTGAATATTTTTTGCTGATGGTTTTCTCATTATTGTACGGTTACATAAATGGGGACTTTGCTCAGATTTTTGGTAGAGTCGATGCCATCCCATGTATTAGGGGCAGCAGCAGTCTTGATCGTATCGCTTTTTGCAGCGATCTGTTCTCCATTATACCAGATATGCTGCACTGTGATGTGTAATATGGAGTCCCCTTGTGTCACTGTTTTTAAAGTCACTTCGCGAGCTGATTTTTTATCCAGTTGCTCTAGCGTCTGTTCGTTCTGCTTGTTGTTACATGAAGCGAACAATATCGTAGAAAGAGCAGCTAAAAAGTAGTTTATTACATTCATACCTTACAAATCTACATAAAATGATCTTGATAGGCAATATCATAAGAACGACTCCGTATCTTTCATACTTCAGGCTGGGGGATGTCGGGTATCTTACTTACAAAAAGTTTTTTTTCTTAAAATATTTTTGATACTTGATTGTCTACATAGATAGCATGCGATTTAAATAATGAATGTATAATTTTAAAAATACTATGAAATTAAAAAAAATAAAATTCGCCTTATTGGCTATAGCTTGTATGGCCGCTTTAAGTGGTGTCATTATGATATTATGGAATTTGCTCATTCCGGAAATTTTTGGGCTCACTACGCTTAATTTTTGGCAGGCACTGGGTCTGTTTGCTTTAACCCGCCTTCTTTTTGGTCGATTTGGCGGAGGCCGGGGGAAGGGATGCCGACCGGGATTCGGATCAATGAAAAGAGGAGCTATGGCAGAAAAATGGGCTAAAATGACAGCAGAAGAGCGAAAAGAGTTTATTTGTAAGCGGCGTAAATTTGGTTTCGGAGACCCTTTTGGAGCGGATCATTTTGATACAGCACAGGATGACGGAGCCAGGAAAGAAGATTAATGTAGAGCTGCTCGTTCGGGAGCAACAGCCTAAATTGCGCTCTTTTATCCGTAAGCACGTTTCCAGTGCAGAGGATGCAGAAGATATTCTTCAGGATGTGTTTTATCAGCTAGTAAAAACTATTGATGCCAACCTAAGTCCTATAGAGCAAGTCTCGGCATGGCTCTTTCGTGTAGCACGCAATATGATTATCAATAAAGGCAAAAAGAAACGGGAGGTTGAGATGCCTTTTTCGGAAGAGGACGAGGGGCAGGTGCTTGAAGAATTTTCCAATATTCTATTCGGAGAGCCTAGTCCTACCCCCGAGATGGTCTATTTCCGTTCTATGGTCTGGAAGGAATTAGAAAGGGGACTTTCCGAATTACCAACAGAACAGCGGGAAGCTTTTGAGCTTACGGAGATAGAGGGGATGCCCGTAAAAGAAGTCGCTATAAGTTTGAATATTCCGCTTAATACGTTGCTGTCCCGAAAACACTATGCCGTTAAGCAGCTGAGAAAGAAACTTTATGGGCTTTATAAAGATATTATGTTTTATTAATCTAGAAATACGAAATCATTATGGTTTATATATTTGCCACCTCGGTACAGGATGACCGGGATATTCAGAAACTGACACCCTATCTGGAGGAAAAGCTTCCCGACGCAAGATGGAACTTTGATCTGGAAGACTGTGATAATATATTTCGTGTAGATAGCCCAACATCGGAGGCGGATACGATCGTGAAAATTTTGTTAGACGTGGGCTATCATTGCGAAGAGTTACCTTACTCACTTTAGTTAGTTTACGAAAGAATAGAATCGTCAATAGGAGTTATTCTTGTTGAACAAAGGAATATTTGGATAACAGATATTCCTTTGTTTGTTTAATCATAGCTTTGATCTGGGTTAGAATCCTAGTCTTTGGGATTAAATGAAAAACTTTAATTTTTTGTTACCCTAACGCAACTTGAGTTCGTCATAAAAGAAAGTACTAATTATTAACCATTTCATGATGAATACAATAATGAGAAAAAAAATTGTAGCACTATTCATTTCGATGTTTTCTCTTTACACTGTTTTTGGGCAAGAAACAGACTTGTCTGCAGAGGTAAAGTTGTTAAATGAACGGATTTCAAGTTTATCTTACTCGTTCGACCAGTTGTCCAAACGAATAGAAGACAACGGCTGGTATAACAAGTTAAGTGGATTAGCCTACGTAGATAAGGTACGCATCACTGGCCCTGCAGCACCTTCGAAAAGTAAAACAGCTAAGGGTGCAGGAAACCCGCTTATTTTCTGGTCTTATGTATTTATTCCAAAAGAATTTAATCCCGCTAAGAGCTATCCATTGATCGTGCTGGTGCATGGTGGCGTACATGGTAACTTTGGGCTGAATAATGATCATATTGTAAAAGAGTTTTTGGCGCAGGGATACATCGTAGCGGCACCGGAGTATAGGGGGAGTACGGGGTATGGAAAGAGGTTTCAGCAACAGATAGACTATGGTGGCCTGGAGATAGACGATACCAAAGCCTGTAGGGATTATATGATAGAAAATTATAGTTTTATTGACAAAAAGAGGGTCGGTGTAGTAGGCTGGAGTCATGGCGGATTTCATGCATTGCACAATATATTTAACTATCCGGAGAGTTATACAGTAGCCTATGCCGGGGTACCTGTCAGTGATCTTATTATGCGCTTGGGCTATCAGGACAATAGCTATAGGAGATTGTTCTCGGCCGACTATCATATCGGCAAAGAAGTTGCACAGGATGTGAAAGAATATCGTCGTAGATCTCCGGCATTCCAGGCCCATAAGCTCCAGACTCCTTTATTAATACATGCCAACACCAATGATGACGATGTCCTTATAGAAGAGGTAGAGCATCTGATAGCAGCGCTGAAAGCCAACAATAAGAAGTTTGAGTATGAGATTTATGATGCCGTACCAGGAGGTCATCATTTTGATCGTATAGATAGTTATAAAGCTAAAGAAGTGCGTTTAAAGGTTTATCAATATCTACAAAAGTACTTAAAACCCAATAAGCCTTTTACCTCGCTGTCGGAATTGATGACTGCTAGTTATATGCCGTAGGAAATCGATAACGTTTATTTATATTTGGAAGGATACCTAAGTTATGAATATAAAATCCTTGGTTGAAAAGCTAAAAAAAGGAGATCATCAGTCTTATATGAAGATCTATGACTGCTATTTTAAGCCTATACATCAGTTTATTTTACGTTACGTTCATGCCGACTCTGTAGCAGAAGATCTCACACAGGATGTTTTTGTTAAAGTATGGGAGAAGCGGGACTATTTAGATAAAGTAGATAATTTCAATGCTTATATCTACCGTATAGCAAAAAATCATACCCTGGATTATTTAAAAAAGGTATCTCGTCTAGAGTTTATGCCGGATGAAATCCTAAAGGAGTTTAGGTTCTGTAGTGACGAGGTCGAACTATTTGTTACCAACCAGGAGTATTTCCATTTTTTAGATGCTTATATGGCGAATCTGCCAATCAAATCACAGCAGATTTTTATGCTGTGTAGAGAATTTGATAAGAGTTATGACGAAGTAGCAGCTGAACTATCTATATCAAAAAGTACGGTCAAGCATCATATGGTGGCCACCATGCGTAAGCTGTCTAAAGAAATCAAACAGAAATTCAAAATTGATCGATTCCATTCGTCACATATTATACATTTTTTTAAAATGTTTTTACCCTTCTAATTGGCATTATCGTCTTATTTATAAATGAAGATAGAAGACACATATTACAGAAAGTTAGTAGATGGATATCTTAATAAAACGCTGACAAAAAGAGAATTGACCATATTCTTTGATCTTTTGTCTAAGGGGGAGTTGGATTTTTATCTCGAAGAAGACATGATCAGTAATTTTCCGCAAGAGCCCAAGCGGGAAAGAAAGTTAAAGGTATCTAGAACGACGTGGTTTGCGGCGGCGGCTGTTCTCGTCATGTTAATCGGATTGTCTAGTCCACTATGGTTTTCGAAAGAAACCGTGGAGGAGCCTTATGTCATGCCGAAAAGTTCAATCAAAGCTGGGGGAAACCATGCTGTTCTGACACTTTCGGACGGGCGTGAGGTTGTTTTGGGAGGAGATAGTAATGCCGACATTATACAGGACAATCAGGTTAATATAGCCAATTCGGTAGCAGGTGTGTTGAAATACGATTTCAGCAGCTTATCCTTGGATAAAGGGGATCCGGATAAAGCGCAGGAAAAGACAAACTGTATAAAAACGCCGAATGGCGGTACCTATCAGATCATTCTATCCGATGGTACCAAAGTATGGCTCAACTCCCGTTCGTCGATTAATTTCCCTTTGATATTTGACAAAAATGAAAGAGTAGTGGATATCGAAGGAGAGGTCTTCTTTGAGGTGGCCAAGAACGAACGCAAACCGTTTATAGTGCGGACAAAGTCACAAGAGATAAAAGTGATCGGAACTTCCTTCAATGTCAATGCTTATAGTGATGAACCATTTGTCCGGACGACACTGGTTACGGGCAAGATTAAGCTGAAGGCCTCGGATCAACTCTTCTATCTGGAGCCAGGAGATGAACTTATTAACTATGGTGAGCATAGCAGATTGCAAACGGGAGATATAGAACAGGTACTGGCATGGAAAGAAGGGTATTTCAAGTTTGATAAAGTAGATCTAAAAACCTTAATGAGGGAAATAAGCCGTTGGTATAATGTTTCTGTAAATATAGATGCACAACTGAAAAACGACCGGTTCGTTGGTAAGATAAAGCGTTCAGAAGACCTGGATAAAATGATATATATTCTAAAAGAGGGCGGATTGAACATTCGTTTAGTAGACCGTACTATTATTGTGCGGGATTGATTGACTGGCATTTTAGTCGGTATTTGATGACATAGTTATAAACCTAATTTACTTTTTATGATTCCAAAGTTTAACTTAAGGCAGATTCTTCTGTCTTCACGACGGAAGAACACGATCTATAAACGCTTGATTGCTATCGCGCTTATAAGTCTGTCTCTATCCCCGTTGTATGCCTCTATTATAGGATTTACATTTAAAAAAAAGAATGTCACTATTGAAGCTGTGTTGAAAGAGCTTGAAAAACAGACTTCTTATAATCTGTTCTATAAGTTTGAAGAGGTACGTATGTTAAAAAAAGTGGATGTTAATTTTGTTAACGCCTCACTTAAAGAAGTCTTAGATCAATTGATCAGCAATAATGGGCTAACGTACTCTATAACAGATAATACTATTATTATAAAAACTACCGCATTGAGCAATCCTCCGGTGAAAAATAGCGACAATGTGCTACAGACAGGGACTATCAAAGGAAAAATCAGTGACAGGGCTACACAGGCACCGCTTTCAGGTGCGACATTAAAAGTGAATAACAAAAGCCTACAATCTAATAATAACGGCGAATTTGTACTGAATAATGTCAAACTAGGCGATAGAGTAGAGATCTCCTTTACAGGATATATTGCAAAATCGATTACGCTGTCTGCTTTTAACGACCTTGATGTAGCGTTGGAGCTGGACTATAGCAGTCTGGATGAGGTTGTTGTAACGGGATATACCGTTCAAAAGAAAAGAGAGCTTACCGGGGCGATATCATCCTTAAAAGCATCGGATGTCTCCGGTTCTTTGGCTGTGAGTCTAGACGGTGCTATGCAAGGACGTATGTCGGGTGTGAATGTGCAGTCAAGGGTAGGGGTGCCCGGAGCAGCGATAAAGGTGGAGGTAAGGGGCCCCGGATCTATTTCTGCAGGTACAGAACCTTTGTATATAGTAGACGGGCTAATCGTGAATAATAATAATGTGAGTAATACGGTGTCTACCAATCCATTGGCCAATATTAACCCTGAGGATATTCTAACGATTGAGGTGCTGAAAGACGCAGCCGCAGCATCGGTGTATGGTGCACAGGCTGGTAATGGGGTTGTATTGATTACTACGAAGAAGGGAAAGGAAGGAAGAGCAACGATAGATGTAGGGTACCGTGGGGGCAATGTAAAGCCGATTAATTTGCTGCCATTGATGAACTCACAGCAATATTTGAATGCACGCTATGAAGCATTGAAAAATAAAAACCCCAACCAGACCGATGAACAGATCTGGAAGACAGTCTTAACACAATCGCGATTGGATGTCAATATGAACGCCAGTGACATTGCCAGGTTAGAGACTTACGATTGGCAGAAGGCAGCTTATACCGGAGGAGGGACTAATAAGTTCGACTTAGCGGTGTCCGGAGGTACGAGCTCCAGCAACTATCGTTTGTCGGGAAGCTGGGAAGATACGGAAGGTAGTATTGTTGGATCGGACTTTTCGAGGGGAACGGTTAATATGAACTACAATAATCAACTGTCCAAAAAGGTAAGCGTACAGACGAATGTTAACCTTTCGGCTATTGACCAACACGGTCCATTGGGAGCGATGGGGACTACAACGCAGTTTTCTTCGCCAAGTTATGCAAATCCGATGATTCTTCCGTTCCTTCCGATTTATAATGAAGACGGAAGTTATAATTTCTCTTTAGCAGGTTTTCCGGGGACTTTTACCCGTAATACGTTACACTCTACAGCGCTGAACGAATCCCGCGAGAAGAATAACAGTTTATTTGGCAATCTGCAGATCAACTATAAGATTTTAGATAATCTTACCTATAAAGGAATGGCAGGTATTGATTACCGAGATATCTCGGCGAGGCAATACTACGATCCAAGAAGTATAGATGGAAATGCTAGGGGAGGAATTCTGATACAGTACACGGACAAACCGATTACATTCACGACGACACACACCTTGCAGTATGCACCCAAGCTGACAGACGGACATTCGCTTAATAACTTATTGGGGACAGAGTACCGTAGTTTTTCTAATCAGGGAGGCAACGTGCGGGGGGAAGGGTTTCCTAACCATCTATTTACGGAATTAGCTTCGGCTGCGGTCATTGTATCAGGTACATCACAGTGGACCGGTGTAAAGCGAATGGGCAGTTTCTTCCAGAGTAATTATAACTATGCCGATAAATATTTTGCATCAGGTATAATCCGTTACGACGGTTCATCGAGATTCGGAGCTAATTCCAAATTTGGTTTTTTCCCAGCTATTTCATTAGGATGGGACATGGCGCAGGAAGACTTTATAAAGAATCAGGCCGTGAACCAGTTAAAGTTGAGGTTAGGCTATGGGCAGACAGGGAATGACCAGATCGGTAATTTTGCCTCACGTTCACTTTATGGCGGTGGGATTACCTATAATGGTTCGGCAGGAATTCAATCCAATACTTTGGGTAATAGTGAGCTGAGATGGGAGAAAAATGTAACGACAAACCTAGGTTTGGACTATGCTTTTTTCAATAGTAGAATATACGGTTCTATCGAAGCATATCATAGGCTCAGCAAGGATTTGTTTCTTGACAAACCTGTGGTGTGGGCTGGAGGTTATAGTCAGATTACGCAAAATCTAGGAGAGGTGATTAATCAAGGACTAGAGTTTGAAGTTGGAGCGGTAGTGTGGAATAGAAATAATTTCAAATGGACATCCAATTTTAATATTTCGTTTCAGCGCAATGAGGTCACCAAGCTTTACGATGATGTTACCTTGCTGCCGGGGGACAATTCCGTAATGGTTGGACAATCATTGCGTACATTTCTTTTACCGCAATATGCAGGTGTCAGCAGCGCCACAGGACGAGCCGTATGGTATGACAAAGAAGGCAATTACTCCTACAATCCGGGCACCATGGAGCTGGATTCCTATGCACCTCATGGATTGCCCAATGAGTTACCCGATTTTTACGGCGGCTTTAACAATTTGTTCGAATATAAAGGACTCTCCGTAGGGATATTCTTTCAGTACGATTATGGTAGGGTACTGTATGATAATTTTGCTAGAAACCTATCGAGAAAAGGAGATTCTCAAATTAATGGTATGGCTTGGTATTATGATAACAGGTGGCTATCCGAAGGGCAGGTTACAAGTGTCCCGAGACCAATAGATGGCGCTGCAGAAACCAACAATGCGAGAGGAGATCTTGCTTCAACACGCTACCTACAGGATGGATCGTACATCCGGTTGAAAAACATCAACCTCGGTTATCAGTTACCGAAAACAATAATCAGCAAAGTAGGATTGAAGCAAGCTCGCGTGTTTATGCAGGGCAATAATCTGTATACCTGGACAAAGTTTGCAGGTTATGATCCAGAGTTTTATGTTGTAGGCTCCAATACCTCTTCCAATGTCGGTGTTGTCCCTACAGCCAAGTCGTATTATTTCGGAGTTCAATTAAGTTTTTAAAGAAAGATAATTATGAAACGAAAATTTCTAGTTTCCATTATATGTTTAGGTTTATTCTCTTCGTGTGAAAAACTGTTGGAGATTAATCCTAAACAGTCTATTGATTCTTCAATAGCTCTTACTTCTACAGAAGGGATCTCAGCTGCATTGACCTCTGTATATGCGCGTCTACAGCATTACACGCTTTACGGCAGGGATTACCTTGCGCTAGCGGAGGCATTATCGGACAATATGATTCATACCGATAACTCGTCACATCTGCGGCCCGAGGCGACGAATACCCGTAACGCGCACTTATCAGGCTGGCAGATGGGATATTATGCTATTAATCAGGCAAACCTGATTATCGATGCCTTGAACAATGGCACCTACGAAAGCTCATGGAAGGCAAATACGTTGGGACAGGCATATTTCTTAAGAGCATTATGCTACCATGATCTTATGCGTACTTATGCTTACGATCCTACTGCCATAGTAGATGCTTACAATTATGGAGGGGTGCCCTTGATGTTGGTCGGTGTAGATGATGTAGGTAAGATCGCGGCATTGGAAAGACCGACTCTGGAAAAAGTATATGATCAGATCTATGCAGATCTGGATCTGGCACATACCAACCTTACGAGCTCCAACTCCAGCTCAGTTCATTTGGCCACCAAAGCTGCGGTCAGTGCTTTATATGCTAGAGTAGCCTTGTATAAAGGGGATTATGGAAAGACGGTTGAAATGGCAACCCAGGCGCTAGGGGAGACGAATGCAGTGTTTTCAAACCAGGCCAATTTTCTAGCAGACTGGCGTAAAGAGGTGCATCCCGAATCTATATTCGAGCTGAAATTCAATATTTCTGAAAATATTGGCAGCGACCGGTCACTGCGGTCCACGTACACGAGTAGAGCGACTTATGACGCTACATCCTTTTCAATTCAGGCTGTATTGGCGGTAGATCCTACCTTTTATACGAGTTATAGCAATGATGACGTACGTCGTGGACTGATAAGATCAGGAGTGGGTAAAAATGAAAGGTTTTTAGAAAATTATAAGTTTATATCCAAAAGTGGAACATTAGGGCTCGATAATGTTCCGATCCTCCGTCTTTCAGAATTATACCTAAATCGCGCCGAAGCACTAGCCCGTCAAAGTACGCCTGATGCCAATGCTGCGATGCAGGACCTCAATAAAATAAGAAATAGAGCCGGACTCCCGTCAGTGACCCTCACTGGAGAGAGTCTGATCAATGAGATTATGCTGCAACGTCGTTTAGAGCTAGCTTTTGAGGGACATCGCTGGTTTGATCTGAAAAGAACAGGAAAGGATATCGTCAAAGTCAGCGGAAATATTGCTTTTACAGATTATCGTATCCTAGCTCCGATTCCTATCCGTGAAACGATAGCCGACCCCAGACTGAAACAAAACTTTAACTATTAATATCATGCCTACTTCAATTATAAAACTAAGTATACTTTTGATAAGTATATTCTTTATCTCGTCATGTCAGGAAGACTACAACGAGCGTTATTTGATAAAAGAGAATAGTATAGAGCTGGAAGATGCGATTACGACCACACTGGTTCCGGGAAAACCATATGGTATAATCAAGCGAAAAATTGGTGCTACTGCGTCAGTTACTTTACAGGTGAATATGTTTGGCGTTCAGCATAATCAGGATCAGTCTTTTTCATTCCGTGTGGTCGAGAATGAAAGTACTGCGATAATAGGTAAGGATTACCTGTTGCCCAACGGCAATACATTTATCATACCTAAAAACAGCAACAAAGGCGTTATTCAGATCGACGGTGTGCCGTCAGGCGTAGGAAAATCCTTACTTGTATTGGAAATAATCGGCAATGAGCAGATCAAAGTTGCTCAGAACTATAAGCTGATCGCTATAGAATGTCAATATTAATTAGAAGTTTCAAACAGAAAGTGTTTTGGATGTTGTCTGATAGTTTGTATCTTGTTGCTTCCCAGTTAAAACCTACTAAAATAGTTTTGACGCTAGATCTTATAAGCCTTAAAAAAAAACACGTTATTGACTCAATGAGCATATGATGTATAGATATATATTGTTGTTAATCAGTGTAGTATTATTCACCGCACCGGCTGTCGCTCAGGTAGACGATGTACATAGTCATTGGACCGGTAGCTGGCAGACTATTGGTCCGCCAACAGGAACATTAATGATTATAGGAGGGGCTGCTTCTTCTGCTAATTATGATTATTTTATGCAGCTTGTGGGTGATCCTGCGGCTCCGATAGTATTTATTCCTACTGCCGGAGATATATTTGACGAGACTAATACCGCTTATCAGGGGCTGGTAAAGGCCGGCGCAACGAATATCACCATATTGCATACAAAGCAACGGGATGTGGCTGACAGCGAGTCTTTTGTTGCTCCCTTAAGAAGTGCCAGAGCGGTTTTCATAGGAGGCGGATTCCAAAAGCGTTTGGCCGAGGCCTATCTTAATACATTGACCCATCAGTTGATGTTCGGGATCTTAGCCAAAGGCGGCGTGATTGCAGGCAGTTCTGCGGGCGCGTCTATACAAGGTTCGTATCTCTATGGCGGAGGACCCGAACAGAAAATAGGTTTTGGTTTTATGAAGCAATCTATTATCGGTCAGCATTATATTCGTCGGAATCGTATGGGGAGTATTGCTAAGATCTTGAACAAGGAAGTCGATTTATTGGGCTTTGGTATAGATGAAGCAACTGCGGCGATCATTAAGGGCGATGTACTAGAGGTCGTAGGAGAAGGAAAGATAGCGATGTACAATCCGTTGCGGCCTGGATATACAACGGATAGTCCGCAGGAGTATTTGTTTTCTGGAGACCGGTACGACGTCCATACAAGGGAGATTATACATCGTTCCGACTTATTGTCCACGTCTGTATGGACAGAGGAGCAACGGGTAGAGCTGATAGCGAGAGTCAATAGCGGACCTGGCAGAGATTCTTTCGCTGGAAAGGTGATGATTTATGGCAGCCATAAACTGACTGATCAGGATCTCCGATTTTTTCTTGAAAAGCTCAATAAGCCAGCCGCTAAGATTGTCGTTTTATCTACAGGGAATGATACCATGCGTACAGAAGGGCTGACTTTGGTCAGGCGGCTACATCAGTTAGGCGGGCAGCATGCGGTACTTTTACATACAATAAACAGCAGTAAAGCAAACACGGACGATATTACTGCACTATTGAAGGGTGCTGATGCGGTCTGGATAGGTGACACACGGAGCTGGCAGCTAGCCGATACTTATTTGTATACATCGGTGCATAGAGAGATGTTAGATATCGTACAACGGGGCGGAGTTATTGCAGGCAACGGGGCTGGTGCCGCCATGCTGTCGACCCGATTATTTAGTGAGCCCGAGAAATACGGCTGGCACCACGGATTTGGTTTTGTCCGTGACGCTATGATCGTCAACCCTCATGCGGATCAAAAGTCGTTGGCACAGATGAAGACTGTTTTAAAACAGAATAAAAGGCTGAATGCTATTGTTTTGAATGAAGATTCTAAACTATTGGTAGAGGCAGGCCGTCTTCGTTTATTAGAAGGGAAACCTATATTTTTATATAATTCTGCAACCAATAAAACAAAGATAACAGCAGGCAAGGAAATTTTATTGAACGGACTATAATCCACCTAACTTATGAAAACAAGACTATATTTATCAATTTTACTATTTGGAATGATGGTCGTTTCTGCTTTTCCGCAGAATCAGGAATTAGCAAGACTATTGGCTACGCCCTATATCGGTAAAGTGGTAGGAGCCACCAATGCCAATGTAGTAGCCTTCACGGTAAATGAAAGAGGACATCGGAATATTTACATCGCGGAGGGGGCAGGTTATAGGGTTAGAAAGCTAACCGATTTTGATAGCGATGATGCGCAGGAAATCAGCAGTCTGTCGATTAGCAGCGATGGTAAGTGGATCGTATTTGTCCGGGGCGGGGATCACGGCGCTAATAGTGCTGCAGTAGCGACCAACTCGGCATCTTTTGTCGATCCTACTAAAATTGAGGTTTTTAGTCTTTCTGTTGGTGACCGAAGTTTATATAAGATAGGTCTGGGAGATTTTCCGATCCTTCATCCGGATGGGACTTCCGTTTCTTACTTTCGTTCGGGGCAGATATGGACAGCTTCTTTAGATGGGGAGAAGGCGGGCAAGCCCTTATTTAATATGAAAGGGGCGGCTGGTAATATGAAATGGTCGCCGGATGGAACAAAATTGGCCTTTATGTCCCGCCGCGGTGACTATAGTTTTATAGGGATATACAGCAAGTCTAATCCTAGAATACAATGGATAGGACCCTCCTTCCATTCTGATAGTTCTCCGCAGTGGTCTCCTGATGGACGTCACATTGCATTTGTGCGTCGGGATGCAACCGGTGGAGCCTTAGATTCGTTAACCTCGTTTACCTATGAAGGCTGGTCGGTTATGTTAGCATCTGTAGATGATGGCATAGCGCATGAAATCTACCGTGCCCCCTTAAACAAAGAAGCAACTTTTCCACGCATTTCAGGACAGGTCAATTTGAGCTGGGTACATCAGCGGTATCTTACTTTTATGTCTTACGAAAGCGGATGGCCACACTTGTATCGTCTAGAAATAGGCTCAAAAGAAGTAAAGCAGCTTACCAAAGGAGCCTTTACTGTTGATAATCTAAACTACAGTAGCGATGGCAAAGAAATTGTCTTTGCTGCGAATACGGGCAAGGACAAGTATGATTTTGAGAGATCACATATAGGAAGAGTAGATGTAGAGTCAGGGCAATTCAAGATCTTGACCGAAGGAGAGGAGATTGAGACAGCTCCTTTCTATTTTAACCAAGGGCAGTCGATCGGCTTTTCATCAAGTTCTTTTAATAGACCGGTACATCCGAAAGTGTACCATCTGAAAGACAGGCAATCAGAATTGATTGGTAAAGAGATTTTTGACACACAGGGGGACAGTTTTGTAAAACCGGAACAGGTCTTTATTACGTCCGAAGACGGCGTCCGTTTTAGCGCGCAGTATTTTAAACCCCGGCACAAAAATAAGGATCTTCCCGCTTTAGTTTATATTCACGGTGGTCCCCGTAGGCAGATGTATCTCGGCTGGCACCATATTGATTACTATTTTTATGATTACATCGTCAATCAGTATCTAGTTGAGCAGGGATATGCCGTATTATCTATCAATTACCGAATGGGTACCGGTTATGGTTTTGACTTTCAGCACCCACGGTCTGCAGGCAATCTGGGCGCTTCCGAATATTTGGATGTATTGGCGGCAGGGAAATGGCTGAAACAACAGTCGGATATCAATCCTTCCAAAGTAGGACTATTTGGAGGCTCCTACGGCGGCTATCTGACGGCAATGGGCCTCGCTAAAAATTCTGATATATTTAAAGCCGGAGTAGATATACACGGGGTGCATAATAGAGAGCGTAAACAGAATCCTTCTCAATATGCGCCGGATTTTGAATTAGCAACACAGCTCAACTGGGAATCCTCTCCATCAAAGTGGGTAGACACCTGGCGTTCGCCGGTTCTGATCATACATGGTGATGACGACCAGAATGTCGCTTTTTCCCAGAGTATAGATTTATACAATAGACTCAAAAAACAAAATGTAGAGGTAGAGGTGTTGGTACTTCCCGATGAAAACCACCATTGGCAGTTATTTGAAAACCTGGTGAAGGCAAAAGAAGCCACAGTAGATTTTCTAAACCGTAAACTGAAATAATATGCGCAATTCTGTTTCTTATCTTATCGTTATGCTCTGTTTCTTTATATTGCAGAGCTGTGCTGTCAAAAAACATACCGACCAGCGATATACCATTGGCCACGATTCCCTGCTGAATACCGCCAGTTATGGATTAAAAATAGTCGATCTGGACAAAGGTACAACGCTTCATAGTTTAAATTCCGATCGTTTTTTTATACCGGCAAGCAATACGAAATTATTGACGATGTACGCCGGATTGCGGACATTTGGTGACAGCATCCCCGGTTGGAGTATTGCCGAAGACAATAACCACATCTATCTCGAACCCAATGGCGACCCCACGTTTTTGAACGATGAATTTCCAGAACAGCGTATTTTTGAAATTCTTAAAAATACCCACAAAACCTTGCGTGTTGTCATGCCCGGGAATACCGCTTTTGGACGGTTTGGCTCAGGATGGTCCTGGGGAACCTGGCAAGAGACCTATTCACCAGAGCGTAGTGTGATGCCTGTCTACAACAACATGGTCAGATTTTATAAGGAAGGTAATACCTTTAAAGCTATTCCTTCTTTTTTTAATAACCTGATTGAACCACCTACCGAGGACGCTCTGCGTGCCGCACACAGTATAGTATTGCGTGCAGAGACCAGCAATCATTATAAGGTACAAAAGAATAGTGATCGAAATAGCTGGATCAGGCCGTTTACCGGCCTTAATAACGACACGTTGGCCTATATGCTGCTAAGCGATACCTTGCGGCGGGCCAATGCCGGTATCAGTATGTCTATTGTCCGGAATAAGCCAGACCACTTGATATTTTCTCCTGTGCATACCGTGGCGACAGACACACTGTTTGCTAAGCTGATGAAGCGTAGCGATAACTTTTTTGCGGAGCAGATGATGCTTATGGCCGGAAAGATAAGGTATGGTTCGTTTGCTGACTTCGGAACCATTAGAAAGCTCCGTGGGGATCTATTTGATGGCATCCTCGATCAGGGAAAGTGGGTGGATGGCAGCGGATTGAGCAGAGGCAACCTGATATCTCCCGATGAGTTTGTAAAACTACTGACAGTAATATATAAGAGTAACGATTTTGAGCGTGTCAAAAGGATTTTACCCTCAGGCAATGAAGGCACCCTCCGTGGATTATATAAAGGATACGAGTCCCATATCTGGGCCAAAACCGGAACATTGGCCGACCATCTCGGACTGAGTGGCTATCTTAAAACGAAGAAGGGAAATAATTTAGCCTTCTCTTTTCTGATCAATAACTACCGCGGCAGCGCTAACGATTATCGCAAAAAGATAGAGGAAATATTAATCTGGATTATAGAGCATGATTAGCATACGTTGTATAGATTCGTAAGAATGCTTCTCCCGTATCAAGGTTTACATTTGAACAGTTAGGATGACAATGACAGTAACTTAGCGATTCTTTCCCGTTCCTTATCCAGTAGTGGGATAGCCTGCTCTATAATAGGCAATATTTCCGCTTTGCGGTCAGTCTGTAACAGCAGATCCAGGAATCCCAGATACGTCCTGATCAGGTCTGCCTTTATACCTACAAAGGCACGTGGGTCAGCAATATAAAGCTCCTGAATCAGTTGCAGCAGCGTAGCCTTACGCTGCCTATCCACATCCGACGAGCTGTATCGAGGCAACAGGTTTTTATAAATGAGTTCCTCTAGCTTAATACCCACCGCTTGTTCACGCACATACTTCTTCTGCTTACGATCCAGCATATCCCGGAGCTCCGTCAATAGCTTGCGGTACACCACCAGATGCTCCTTTTCACTGAATAGATTCCCCTCGGAGGACAATGTCATATCAGATTGCTCAAAGCCATTAAAAAAAGTAGACTCCACATACACCGAATGGTGAAAATCAATCGCATTATTGTTAAAACTACTTAGTAGCTTCGCCACTTCCAGTTTATTACTATCCATAAAATAATAATAGTAGCGGTCACCAATAGGGTATTTCCAACGGATATAGTTGACCCTAAATACAAATGAATTCTCCTCAGGGCTGTATATAGTCAAAGCAGTTTCGTCCGTTTCCTCAATCAGCTGTTGATAGGAGATGGGCTTATCATTTATCTCGATTTTATAGCCCATATCTTTGTTAAGGTGTAGGAACCATCCAAACTCTTGCGCCATAAAATCCAAAAACTCATCTGCGTCAAGGGCTACAGCATTCAGGCCGAATACCCCCTCCAGCACCACAGTAGTACCCGTATGATCAGCATTCGACGGTTGCAGTTCTGTGCTATCGTAAGTTTCTTTAGATTCCCGGTCGATGACCAGCTTATACTCCATCAGCTCCTGGCCAATAGCCACGACCGTATTCCAGGTAGCACGTGTAGCGAATAGCGAAAAAGAAAACCGGCCTTTACCCTTTTTACCCCGCATGTACGATGTCCTTTTAGGCTGTCCCTTTTTTAGTGAATCCAAAAAGTTGCCAAAAGAATAGTCCAGCGTATCAGGCGCTATACCCTCACCGTTATCGGTAATATAAATACGTTCAATATAGCCCAGCTGATTACTCCTTATATCGATAGATACCGTAGTAGCCTTGGCATCAAATCCATTCCATACATATTCAGCAATGACCTGCTTTGCATCTTTTGGTAGACCTGCAGACTCTATACTCGCATTTGTTATCCTGGTGCTATTCTTCATGATTGTAAGCCTTTCATCAAATCTAATCAAAATATCTTTTACCACGTTGTTTTATGCTAAAAAAAATAGCATTTCAAATTCACTATACGGATGTAGATGTTCGCTATCAGCCCTGTGTTTTTACACAATATTATTTGATTCACTATTAGATATCATGTATCTTGTTGTATACTTCAGTATAGAAGGCTGGTAGAGAATTGTATATATGAGATCATTTTTTATAATATCTGTAGTTTTAGTTTCATTTATTTGGGTTTCGTGTTTCGAAGGGCGCGACGCAAATCAAAATAAACTATCTGATTATACCCGGAAAGTAGAGTTTTTTAGCGATTCAATTTCGAGCCGTTATCTAAAAACGGAACAAACCGATTCAACTACAACGATTTTTGTCTATAACGAAGGCGATAGCTCTTTCACCCGTAAGATTGTTGAACGTGACAATCCCGATAATAAGCAAGAAGGATTAGCCGTTCTAAATAATACCACAGCAATTGATTCGAATACATTCTATAGCTCGATTTATCCGGCTATTGAATCTAAAGTTTTCTCTTTACCCAGAGATCGGAAGATTTTAGACCAGACTTGGCGTAGGGATCGTTCAAAAAAATTGGTCATACATATAGATAGAATAAAAATTGATTCTAAAAGTTTTACTGAGTATAATAGAGTTTTTGTAGGATTAAAAATTAAAGTAAATAAAAAAGGTAGAATAGTAGATGTAGCATATTATTCTAAGGACCAACAATCCGATCATGTACTCATTCCAATTGTATCAGATGATTTATTGGCAGAAATCATAAATGAGTTGAAAACTATGTCGATTCCCCCGTATTCATTATTAGGCATAGCGGTCGATGTCGAGACGCCCATAACTGTGAAAATTATACATTCAGTTACTGTCCCATCAAAGTCTGATGTTGTCGGTTAAAATTTCTGAAATTACATATCACTGTACCAGCGACAATGATCGGAAGCTACTAGCTTGTTGTTTTGGGAATTTATGATCACCGAGACTATCAATCCAGTAACGGTAGCGCGAGTAGGGGAGTTAGGGTATCCTATTGTATTATAGTGTTATAATTGTTATATTTATGTATTCATAATTTAATATATTCCGCGCCTGCGGTTATAATTGGTTTGGTATAGCCCTCGCGTCCGCGAGGGCTATTTTTGAATGTTTGAGTTTGTGACGAGACATTAATACTCGAATGTCACATATTCTACACTTTCTAATTTTCCATTATCCCATATTTTTTTATCAATTCGGGTAGGAGCACCTTCTTTTCCATAAATGTATTGAAAGCTATAAATTAGATCTTCTGTAGTATCTTCGTAGGTTTCAAACCTTTTGTCGCCACGTGCCCCCAAATCAAGACTCCTGTTATATATTCTTACAGGATTGTTCTGGTTGCACGATAAGAACAGCTGAGTGGGGAGAAAATAATCTGCAGCATGTATTAATTTTGATAGCCCTGTTACTCCATTGAATGGAGCTGGATTATCATCGTATTCTATGATAGTAGCGAGTAATGCATAATTCGTATTGCTGATGGATACCACATGTACTAAGTTACCTTTTTTAAATTTCATGCGTAGTCTGTGGCCCCCTGGATAATGCGCAATGACTACATCATCTTCTTCGTAGGTAAATGATATTGGAGGATCTCCAATCATAACTGACTCGGCAGATTTATGCTGTGTCATACGTTTTTCATCATTACCCTGAGCCGAGGCATATACAAAGATATCTTTACCCATATTACCATCGATTTCCGTAATCATATCACCGGTATATTTATATTTAAAGAGCGGAAAACGATTTCCATCAATATTAAACCCTATACTTTGCAGCTTACCCCCTGTATACACAACCTCATAGTTTGTCTTAGTCGGATTGTTCGAATCCCAAAAAGACATTTTCTTTGCTATTGCCTTTTTTGTAGCGCCACCACCGCCGCTTTGCCCAGAATTTAACCATCCTCCCGAAAAATTAAAATCTTTTTTTAGGTATAATTTGTTTCCTTGATTGGTTAAGACCATGGTTTCGGGTTGAAGGTCTGCTATTGAGAAACGCATAGGCTCACCCGTCTTGTCGTTGACTATATTTATACCGGTATCATCTACATCAAAAGAGAATTTAAAATCTTGCTGAGCGTTTGTTAAAATACCTGCTGCGCTGAACAGTTGCCCCGTACCATCACTATTTAGTAATAGGCTGAGGTCATTTTCGGATATCGTGATGTCGATACCATCCCGGATTAAACGACCAATGTCCCACTTACCTATGGCCTCATCAAACTTACTTTTGACATATTCTTTAATTTTCTTGCAGCTAGACATTTGCATGGAAGAGCCTATTAGCGTAAATATCAGGAAGTAATAGCTTATTTTTTTCATAATCAAAGCTATATTAGGCTATGCTTTTAAGCAATACCCTTTTATAGGTATTTTTGTCCAATACATAGAATGACTTGATTTAGGGCGCATATTCATATCCTGCCTACGAACTACAGGTCAGCTGATTTTGTGAAGTTTTGCGGAACCAATACTTTATTTATTATAGAAATACTCTTTATCATACAGGTCAGAGGTACATGACGTAGGAAAATTATTTGAATTATATTTATATTTTATATGGCCTCCGGACACATGTTCATCATTAATATATTTCATATAACCGTTCACATTTTCTTCTGCATACACATATGGATCTATTCTTAGCAATTTATTCCAGCCTATTATATTTTTGTGAGGGTTTGCTTTTCCTATTTCAAGTGTAATAAAATCTCCCGTACCGTCTAAATCTAACTGCGTTATAGAATTGTCTAAAGCATTGTATTTAATTTCTACTTGTTTCTTTAAGACTTCGCCTTCACGGTATTTAACCGTTTGACTTCCGTCTGTATTGTACTCAACCGTTGCCGTGATTTCGCAGGCAAAGCAAGTTTCAGAATCAGTTTCGTAATTTTCTGCCCACATTCTCAACTTGCCGTCTACGTATATGAAACTTTGACTTTTCACAATTCCGTCCTCATTACTTTCTGCTATTTTGGTAATTTCATTACCCGTGTAAGTATAGTTAAAAACGGTAGTTCCCAAGTCAGAAGTTTCGGTGATTTTTTTGATTTTTGTACCATCATATTCATACAAACTAGAGGTTTTTTTTCCTTCCACATCTGTGGTAATGATTTTTGTAACCAATATGGCGTCAGTGTTGGTGCTGTCATCGTCATCTTTTTCACACGATACCGTCATCGCTCCTATGAGGATTAGAGTTAAAAATAGTTTGATCTGTTTCATTTTTGATTAATTTTTTGAA
Source organism: Sphingobacterium faecale (assembly GCF_016746095.1). Classification (GTDB taxonomy): domain Bacteria; phylum Bacteroidota; class Bacteroidia; order Sphingobacteriales; family Sphingobacteriaceae; genus Sphingobacterium; species Sphingobacterium faecale. Next base: position 116,859 of record NZ_JAERTY010000012.1, read on the forward strand.
AGTATAATATTGGCACAAATGTATTCCCAATGGGTTTTTAATGTCAATTTTCTGGGATAGAATGGTGATTTTAGGGGTAGAAAGTTTTTTGAGGTCTTTTCTGATGGAGAAAATCAGCTTATTTTTCCCAATAGTACCAAAACTAGGGTAGACTTCTCTGTTTTTGAAGCCTTATCGTTTGCGCGTATACGGCCTACCAACTACAGGACAGCTGATTTTGTGAGGTTTTGCGGATAAAGATCCTTCACATCAAAAAGAGCCATGTTGAGCATATCCGCTTCTGTAGCATATACATGACCCACTTATTGTTTGGTAATTTCGTCCGGTACGAGATTTTCTTTTATTGCATCGGTATGTATCTGATAATTTAATATTGAAATCCCTATTTAATAAGAAGCAAAAAGTAGTATCTTGTAGAGATTCACTTACTCATTATTGATCTATGCATATCATAAACCGAATAGTCATCCTTTCTCTCTTATTCTTCATGGCATCGTGCGCACAGGAGAAAAAAAATGCCGATGACATTAGAATGTTGCCAAAGTATGGAGGTGTCCAGAAAAGCAAAGAACAGCTGGCTGCCGACCAGGACTTTTTAGATACAATTTTTAGTGACGATAAGTATAGAGATAATAAAAGACTAGCTTCGGACGAATTAATAAAAATCGGTTTTGACTATCTCTATAAGGGAGATGTTAAGACAGCCATGTACCGATTCAATCAGGCCTATTTGATTGATAGTACCAATACAGATATCTATTGGGGATTCGGTGGAGTATATATGACGCAGTCGATGCCGGATAAAGCTAAAGAGCAGTATGAGATAGGACTGCGGGAGAATCCACAGAATACACATCTCCTTACGGATTTAGGGACTTATTATATGATCAAGTTCCAAGAGGGAGAAAACAGGAATACTAAAGAATTAGAGCAGGCACTCAGCTTATTCGAAAAATCCTACGGGTTAGACGATAAGGATCAAAATACACTGATCAAATTATCAATGACTCATCTTTTAAATAGCAATTGTAAAGCAGCATGGAAGTATTATAGCGAATGTCAGGCATTGGGTGGACTTCCGATTACCAAAGAATATAGCGCTCATCTGCAGGCTACCTGTATAGAGTAGGTCCTGTTGGGATAAATTCAGTCCATTATTGGAGCGTCCACTGCCAGAGGAATCATTGTGAATATACGCCTTCAAGCGTTATAGGGACCCACGCTGTGCTTATTTCGGATCTATGAGTTTATGATCGCCGCAGCTATCAACCCAGTAATGGTCGCTAATACGGTAGTGATCTTAATAGCACGTGAATGGGTGGTTGAAAACAAAAGCGCAAATACGCCTGCTATTGGTGATAAGAAAAAAGTAACATCTAATGCTCTTTTATTTCCGTCTTTGTACCTGTCTAGTTTACTCATGTCTAATAACTTTATTGATTGTGAGCCATGGGCGCCGAATAAATATACACATAATTTCTAAGAAGTAAGGAGAAACTGTCATTCAGATGAAGGAGAGCGATCAGAGACTACAAATGCAGTCTATAATTCTAAATAAGTAATTGCGTAACCTAAAAATAATAAATAAATTGTAACTATATGTATCATTATAAACCATTTCTCACGTTACTATGCTGTACAGCTTTATTATTAAGCAGTGTGCCAGCCTACAGTCAAACCAAGCTAGCGTTAGAAAATATCAATGAAAAACTAGAAGAAGTATATACCACCGATCAGCTGACCCGAAGAGAACTAAACGAGGCGCAGAAAAAATACGGATACGGTTCCAAAGAATTTAATGAAAGGCTAAATGCGATGAACGTCCAGGACTCCATCAATCGCGGGATAGCTTTAAATATATTGGATAGATTTGGCTGGCTTGACAAGACCGTCTTATCAGATAAAGCAAACAAAGCTTTTTTCTACACCATCCAGCACGCAGACCTCGAAACTCAAATAAAATATAAGCACTTCATGGAAGAAGCTTTCCGAAGTGGACAGATATCGAATCACGAATATGCTATATTTCAGGATCGTCTAAGCGTTAGATTAGGGAAGAACCAACTGTTTGGCAGCCAGACCGCCTTCGACAACATTGGGAATTCCTACCTATACCCAGTTGATAATATCGATTCCATCCATAGGAGGAGGGCCGAGATCGGTCTCCAGGAACTAGAGCTGCAGCTTAAACAATCAAATATTAAATACGACTTTCCGCAAAGCAATAGCTCAATATATGACATTACGTTGATTGGACATTTTTGGAACACGTCCAATATTGGTGTCGCCAATATTGCTGTATGGCATGGCGAAAACCTTATTGGAAAATCTGATTTAAATGGCTTTCTCTTTAGCAAATACAGTTTTTTCGACAAAGACGAAATAACGCTTACATTCAGGCAATTGGATAAAACTGTCGGTCAGCAACAGATAAAAAAGGGAAAAGACTTTTACGAGCTATATATTCAAATAAAGCAGTAACTCTATTAAATTTATACTAATAGCGGCGATCATCCTTACGTTGACCGCATAGGTTACATCCTCCTATGAGCCTATTTTCGTTCCATAAAACCTTTTTAATCTCAATTCATCTAATGTCTCCTTTTCTGTACTTTACCAGTTTACCCCTTACTTTATCAGGTGAGGTCTGTTTTATTTTGGTTGGTTTCATGTTTTAGCGCTTTAATAGTGTAGCGGACCATTCATCCCAATACACGATAGTACTATCATCTGTAGTTAGCTTTGGTATCTTACCAAAATCTGACTCGTTATTTTGAACCACTATTTTTATAAAAAAAGCTAATGATTAAGTTATTGAGAAAAAATATTCACGACTACCGTTGGTAAGCATTTCTGACCTTCAAAAAAGGACTAGAATACTACACTCTTGCTATGAAGATTCAGTATTTGAATTATTACTGCAATGTTCGTAACTATATAGCTGAAAACAAGTTATTAGTTCAAATTGATATTCACTAATTTTTGGGTTGACATCTCTTTGATTTTCATATATTCCATTTCAATAAATTCATATTCATCAATCGTGATTTCTAAAGTGCTCTGTAATACAAAATTTTTTAGTTTAGTAGTAGGATCAACCGTATAAAATAATAGCGTACCTACCTGTTTGGACTCATATTCGTCTGTTGGAATAAAATCAATATTGTATTTTATTGCTTCATAGGATTTTAACTCTGATAGTTTAATTCCATTATTAATCTGATGGCTGATATTGTCTATAGCCAGCAAGAAAAATTCTTCACCTCTATGATGCCACATGTATGTTTTGAAAAAAGCAAACGACACTATTAATCCAAGTGTTAGAGGAACGAAAGACATGGGGCCAAGATGATCAAAAATATTAAATATGATAATCAAAGAAAAAGTGGCAGCTAAAGAGATTGTCGATAGTAAAGCAAATATAAACTTATATGTTTTCGGATGCACCATTTTAATCACAAACGAGATATGATCTTCATTCTCTTCAAAGTAAATGTCGTTTCGAGTTAGAGGCATTGTATTATTGCTATTTTGTTAGGTCCATATTTAGATTATAAGTTTCTTATCTATTATAAAGCTAAGAAATATAATTATAGTTTTTCCGGGCCAATGTTTTTCTTTTTTGAACTTTGGGTGCTTATGAAGCCGTTACGAAACAGATAACTTGACCCAATTAATAATGTCGTTTTTACTAGCTTAACGTGTAATTATCCTTTAATATTGGGATATTTCTTTAGTAGCTCTTTTCTGATGGATATAACTATTGTTTCTCTGGTTTCGGGGGCGCAACTGGCTCATCTACCTAGTTGAGTTTAATGTTCATCTGATATAAAAATCACTTTTAGTGCAGTCTCGCACGACCGTCCGTCACCACTGGTAGCGATTGTTTTGCGTATTGCTCGGTATCTATTCTTACACAAGCTCACTGTTGATGTATAGATAGAGTTCGTCCTCTTTAATTTTTCAGGATCATCTTTGCCGTATATTTGATCAATATCTCAATAAATTAACTTAAAAAACCCGATAATAAGTCACCATCAAAATCTATTTTATAGATGTTTCCGCTGAAGTCACTAAGGAGAATACCATCGTTGTCCATTTTGAAAACCTCTGCATTATCTATAGATACAAAGATGTCAGCACCACCAAACTCCCATTTTTTATTCCCGTCTCTGTCTAGCTTTGTTATCAGAAGTTCACCATGCACAATGTAGCCGTCATGCAGTTTGAAAATTTGAAAACAAGTGGCCTGGTCAGCTTGGATTTTCCACTTTAAGGTAAGGTATATCGTTTCGTTAAGGACCTCAATAATCAAATCTTTATACGGGTGTTGGTTCATTTGTTGAACACTATCAATCTTTTCATTATCCTTCATCATATTTCCAGAGAAGAACTAAGAGAAATAGCGCTACAGTTTCCCTTACAAGAGTTATTTGTCATTCTTGTGTTTTATGCAATGTTATTTGTTTAGTTGCTCATTTACAGTTATATTAGCGTATAACCGATTAAATAAGCAATAAGCTTTAATACCAATTATGAGGATCCATGGCTAACAATGAAATCATACTTTACCAAGCTGATAATTTACCGGAACGTATCGAAGTAAGGATAGAGGACGAAACGGTTTGGTTATCTCAACAGCAAATGGCAGAATTATTTCAGCAGACAAAACAAAACATCAGTCTGCATATCTCCAACTGCTTTAAAGAAGGTGAATTAGACAAGCAAGCAACTGTCAAGGAATACTTGACAGTTCAGAAAGAAGGAAGCAGAAACGTAAAAAGAAAGATTGAATACTATAATCTCGATATGATCATATCAGTAGGTTACCGTGTTAAATCCCGGCAAGGTACACAATTCCGTATCTGGGCAACCAATGTATTACGAGACTATATGTTAAAGGGCTATGTGCTAAATCAACGGATGAATCGTCTGGAAAATACCGTAGAAGGTTTGGTCAATAAGGTACAGAATATAGATTTTCAAATTAAATCCTCCGAGTTACCCCATCAAGGGTTGTTTTTTGATGGTCAAGTTTATGACGCCTATAAATTTGCGAGTAATGTTATAAGAAAAGCAACATCTTCCATTGTCCTCATTGATAATTATCTAGATGATACCGTACTAACGCTATTGAGCAAAAGGAAGAAGAATGTAAAAGTGCATATTTATACCGCTAGTATCAGCAAGCAATTGCGACTGGATGTAGAAAAGCACAATCAACAATACCCTACTGTTGCGATCCATGAATTCAAGCAGAGCCATGACCGATTTCTTATTATTGACGGGAGCGAGCTTTACCATATCGGCGCATCGTTAAAAGATCTGGGAAAAAAGTGGTTTGCTTTTTCAAGAATGGATAGTTTGGTAGAGGAAGTTTTGGCTAGAGTTAAAATGGTAAAATAGCGCTACGGTTTCCCGTACAGAGGTTATTTGATATTGGTACGGTCTTCCTAATATTGCCTATAACAGTTGCGTCAGCGAAAGCTAATATACAAAATCTAGTACCAATCCGCTTTTATAAAGCACCCACAAACGTAGCATCCAACTGCAAAAATGAAACCTTGGCCGCATAGTTTTTAATTTCAAGTTTCTATCTCGCAAAAAACCAATTATATTGACTTTTTTCTTAAATTTAACTCATAGGAATGTGTTTTGGTTCACCTCACAGCTGAATTTAAGCTTTCAGCCCTAAAGTCCCCGCCTTCAGCAATATTCAAACTGTTAGCGGTAATTGTGACGAACTAACTGTCAAAAACTAAACTTATGACAACATGAACGAAGAAAGACAAAAAATAATTCAGAACTATATTGACGGTTACAATGAATTCGATATAGAAAAAATGATCTGTGATTTTGACGACAATATCATTTTTAAAAATGTTCAGAATGGCAAAGTGAATATGGTATTGAATGGAATAAATGAGTTTAAGCAACAAGCCGAACAAGCGAAATCATTTTTCGATAATAGACGACAACAAATCACTTTCTTAAAACACAACAATGGCACCACGGAAATAGAAGTAGATTATTCTGCGACTTTAGCAATGGATTTTCCAAATGGATTGAAAAAAGGCGATAAATTAGAGCTAAAAGGAAAATCTGTTTTTGTGTTCTTTGGCGACAAGATTATTCAACTAACTGATGAATATTGAGTGCAACTATTCAGTATTAATGTATAAAATATAATTATGAGCTATTTAGTAGATTTTAAAAATGTTAACGAGAAAGGATTAGAAACATCACCATTTGCATCTGCACTTGCTGGTTTGCGAGCCAATGAAGCCCGATATTTTCAAAACAAATACAAAGCAGAATTTGTAACAACTCCAGTTTCAGATAGCAAAGAAACTTTGGATTGGGTTACAAATATTCTCAAGGAAGAACGCAATATTGTCATTGCATCAAAACCATTAGAAACCGCGTCACTACTTGTAGAAGGAATTAAATGGGTGTTTGTTTTTTATGAAAGCGGTCTTTCCATTAATGTACTATATACCTTGGACAGCTCAAAGAAAAGAGCCGTAGGTTTCAAACTTTCCGAAGGTATGGAAGTGCCGGAAGAACTGAACAAATTTAAATTTGCCCAGCAGAAATCAAAATTGGCAGGAACAATAAGAGGTTCATTTTTTGTGATTAAAAAAGAATATTAATAGTATTTCGATGGCAGAAGCGATAATCAAATCTTTTAAATCCCAAGAAGCCTGGCGAAATTGGTTAGATAAAAATCAAGATATGCAGGAAGGCATCTGGCTACAAGTATTCAAAGTTAACTCTGGGATTGAATCCATAAAAATTACAGAAGCTTTGGACGAAGCTCTATGCTTTGGTTGGATTGATGGACAGCGGAAAAGCTATGATGAACACTCGTACCTGCAGAAATACACACCAAGAAGAGCACAGAGCATTTGGTCAAAACGCAATATTGGTATAGTGGAAAAACTCATTGCAGACGGAAAGATGATGCCAAGGGGGTATGTAGAAATTGAAAAGGCTAAAACTGATGGTCGATGGGCAAGAGCTTACGACTCCCATACTACGATGCAGGATGCCGAAGACTTGTTGCAAGAATTAGCAAAGGATAAAGAAGCAGAAACATTTTATCAATCCCTTAGCAAGACCAATAAATTTGCTATCAATTTTAGATTACAAACCGCTAAGAAGCCTGAAACAAGAGCCAAAAGACTGAGGGAAATTTTGACAAACCTTCAACTGAAAAAAATGTGACAGAATGTTAAGCCAGAAGCCTCATATCCTCCAATGATTTAAAAGACATAGTGATGTCTTTGGCGTCATCCATTGAAAAAGCCAATAATAATGCGCATATAATGCTTAATCCTGTAAAATGTAAAATTGCTTTTTTCATATATACTTCTTATTAATTTTGTCCGTTACTTAATTTGTATCCCCAAAAACTTGAATAACGTTGACTGTTTCCTATAGCTTGCCCAAGGCCAATAAATAGTGTGTTGTCCAAAAAGAAACCTGTGCTTTGGCTTCTAAAGCTGTTTGATGTTTCGTCTGCATAATTTATAAATTTTGACCACGTATCTGACCCAGGAGTATACTTATAAATCTCATTTGTGCTATAGAATTGAGGACTTTTATCACGATCATATCCTAATCCTACATAAGCTTCACTTCCAGTTGTTACGGCTACATTTCCACTGGTATATTCGTAGGATGGAATTCCTTTTTTTTGAATCCAAGTGTCCTTACTCGCATCATATTGATATAAATCATAATATTTTAGTCTGCCCAATCGGCCTCCACCCACGTAGCCTTTCCCATCCAGTGAAAAGGAGTAGGCTTCCGTTCTTTCACCTGGTACATTCGCTTTCTTCGTCCATGTGTCTGTTTGGGCATGATATGCATAGAAATCATTAAAATACTGATCGTTATTTGATCCTGCGCCAATATAACCTATGCCATTGGCAGAAAAACCTACGGCAAAAGCTCTTTTATCTCCCGGAAAGTTTGCCTTTTTCTCCCATGTATTTAACTTGGGATCATAGCAGTAGAAGGTGTTGCTTTCTTGTTCATTGCTAAAACCTGTTCCAACATAAGCTTTGCCATCGATTACAAAAGCCACTGCATGTGAAAGCGATCCGGCTGGAAAATCGGCTTTGGGTAACCAAATGTCAAAATCGACATCATATTCCCATAGCTTCTTTGAGTCCGGATTTCCTCCAAAGGCCTCAAAACCTGCTCCACCTACTATGTAAGCGGTGTTGTTGGCGACAAAAGAGCTAGCCCCTGAGCGGGATTCTCCTATACTGCCTTGTTTTAGATATTCTTCCAAGACAACGCTATAATTTTCTCCTGCCCCAAAATTAGCTCGTTGTCCCCAATATCCCTGTTTTAAGGCGGGAAAAGAAGGGACGATTGTCAGAGGGTTCTGGCTTTTTGAAATGACATGACCATCTAAATTCAATTCAATATCTCCAGGCTGAATTCCTTTCGGGATTTTAAAATAAGCCCGCCCTACCAGGTATTCCTTGAAAGCTTCTACGTGAAAGGCTGTAACCCATTCATCACTTCCTGTAAAACGAATCTTCACCTCGTCCTTTGCTGCCTCCATGAATTCACTCGATGCTAAGATGATAACCTCTCCAATACGGGCTTTCCAAGGCCCAAAACTAAACTTAACGGCAGGGAGAATTCCCTGCAATTCGATGGTCGTAGAAGCATATTGTGGATCTCGTTTGCCATTAACCAACATGTCAACTACCGCAATCTCTTTGTTGTTGATGTTGAAATTGGCAATTAAGGTGATTTGGCTTTTAGTGATTTCTTGTATCTCAATAGTCACTGGAAAGGGAATTTTCTCTCGTCTGTCAGATAGCCACATCCAAGCGAAAAAATCAAATGTTATATTTTTAGGGTTTTCCTTTAGTAGCTTTTCGAAATTTCCGAAAAGGGTAACCGTTTCTCCTGATTTTATTTTTTCCTTGCCAAATTGAATTTGGATGATCTGCTCAGGTTCTATGATCGGATCGTTTTTGTCTTTATTACAAGAGATGAGTGTTAGTAATACTGCAATAGCAATAAAACAAATGGGTAATGAAATACTCTTCACGTCAATATTGGTGTTTTATTTCTAAAATAACAAACGGATATTTTTTATCCCTAAAGATAACTATCTTATTGTTATAAAAATCTTAAATAATTGTTTTTTCTTTTAAGTTACTAAGTTAAGGTAAATACATAATAGACAATCTTCATCAATCGGCTTAGGCAATTTTTGGTTATATAGTTAAAGATCTGAGCAAGCTATATTGTTTTTTTAACCAATTTAGATCAATGAGAAAGTTAAAAATTCATAGTAAAGAGAAATGTAATAATCCAGATGGCTTTTTAGGTATTTTCGTAAGACAGCTATGTTTTATTAGAGACCAAAAGGTATATTAAAGCGTATTCCAAAATTACTATCCTTTTCTTTGTCATAATTTATGTACTTTTTATATGACCAAAAGGGCATTATATTTATTGTTCTTTTACCATTTGAAGTCTTTAATGGCACGACTATGCCTATTGATACATCGTTAATATTACTTACCGAGGTTTTAGAATCAGGCGTAATAAATTTCGTGTTATTAAAAGTCACTTCTGCCCCTAAGTTCCAATTTTTTTTAATCATAAGCATGCGTATCCCAAAGTCTACCAATACGAGTTGATGAAACTCATGATTGCCCAATACATATACTTTGGATGACTCTTCATTCAAATATGTTTCAGAATTCAGTTGAGATATCTTATTCCACTCATTTGTAGAGTGTACTTCTGATAGATTATGTTTGTAGGTCCCTGTTAAATTCAAACTGGGATTGAAAATCCACGCATGACTTTCTCTATAATAGTTCAGAGAAAGTGATACTTGCGGGACGTTGATTTTTTTACGGTACGGATTCTCATAACTTAATATATCTTCTTTAATAATATATCGAAAATTGTCATTGTTGATCGGATTGACATTTATGGTAAACCAATAAAAGCTTTTACTTGACCATTTGTTATCAAAGAAAGCAATTTCTCTTTTATCTAATTCATCATTGAATTTTTTAGCTAGAACAGTGTTAAGACCAATAGTATCCACAATTGGTAGTCCGTCAAGTTTCCTTTCGGAAAGTTGTATACTAATCTCTTTGTTGACTATATCATATAATAGAGCATACAGTGTTGGATCTTCTGTTTTTTTAAAATTTCTAAACGTACGTAAATGAGTATAACTAACACCTAATTTAACTTTATGTCGGTCTTCAAAATCCAACATACCTTTTCCATTTAATTCTCCAGCAGCTTTTATTGCAATTCGATGTCTACCTCCGACAAAAGATTTGACTTCTTTTGAAATAGAGAAAGCCTGCTTGTCTTTATCTAATGATAAAGACGCAAAACTTGAAGCTATGTTTTCATCTCTCGTACCTGTCTGGATTTTAGAAAAATCACTTTCCATCAGTTTTGAAAAGGCGCTCGATGACATAAGATTTTCTTGTTTTATAATATTCTTTATCCTTTCTTCTGAAATAATCTTAGCTGTATCTTGGAATTCTTTAACCATATCCTGCGATTGGGCTATAGCTATCCCACTCCACAAGAATAGTGTGGATATTAATATATGATTTTTCATAATTTAAGTCTATAGATGTAAAAAACTTCAGCAAAACTTGTTTTCTTGATAGTATACTAAGTTATACCATTTTAATAGTCAGGTAAATACCCAATTTAGGGTATTTTTTAATTGTCCTTTTCGAACAATTAATTTATCAATTAGCCAAAACAAAGTCTCGCGCTACGGTTTCCCGTACAAAGGGTGTTTATCATACTTGTATTGTTGTACAATATTATTTGTTCGTCTTTGTCGCGAAATTGTTTTCAATCCTTAACTTGCTACATGCAACTATTTGTCCAAGCCAAAAATCAATTAACTAGTCTTAAAGAGATTTCTTTCAAGCTGGAAAAAGATTTACAACAGCTATTCGAAGCCAATTTAGAAATGGTTACGGGGCTTCGATTCATCAAGTCCGAGTTTATGATCAAAGGGACGCAACCTTGTTTATCCCTATAAAAAAGTTTATTTTGCATACTTAAAGCCGTATTAACACAATACATTGGTTATAAGTGACGCATACTTCTTATAATACGTGACAGACTGTTGCATGGTATTTTAAACTTTTAGACAATGGAACAGCAGAGTGATATAATATCATCTATCAGAGCGTTAACGGCAGCACCCGCATTGGAACCTTTTCTAGGACAGGTTCAAATTCCGGTATTCTATTTGAAAAAGCTGACGAGCTTTGGACTTTATTTCAGGAGGGGATTGCAGACTTTGTTAATCAACATCAGGGACAGGCTACTGTGTTAGATCCCGTAATAAAGAGGCCGGAGTGGTCGCTTATCAAAGATGTAATTGATGGCAGGGCGCCAATTTCATCATTGAGTTTAGATTGTAAATAGAAAGTTATGACTAGAAAAATTGTATTTAACATTTTTGCTGCGTTTATTTATTTCCCCTCTTTTTTTATCGGGAAAAGCTTATGGGACTATTATGGTGTAAATGGCGGAAACCCGTATGATAATTATCCGCATTCATTTTGGGAGTATTTTAGTATTTTGCTGCATGATTATTCTTATCCATCAATTTCTTTTGTTTTCTTAATTCTTATCTTATTACCTTTTCAACTTTTCAAAGACCATTATTTCCGAAAACATAATAAAGGGCTCTCGTTATCCATCAAGTGTTTAATGTTAACTGGCACCGTGGTTTTTTTATGGATCATACTGTTTAGATTTCCACTAATTGATTGGTATAAGCTTTTTATATTTTCTACATTAGGAATAGGTTGTGGTACCGCTTTAATTTTATATTGGGGAATAGATCGTTATGTGGAGCGGACTCAGGCGAAGGAAAAATAAATTATATTGGAAGCCCAATTAGGTCACCTGATATTTTCGTCTTACAGAAGCGTGTATCTTTATCCGAGATACAGAAAATTATACTTTCTTAAGTATGCATAACTGGCTATTATTGCGATAGCAATAATAAGTAAAACTAGATGCCAAACCGCGTGCCTGCCAAAGTCGAGAAAGATTTTATTGACACCGCAGTCAAAAGTTTAGAGAGCAAAAAAAAAGAAATAATTTCTTATTATTGACGGGAGCGAGCTTTACCATATTGGCGCATCGTTAAAAGATCTGGGAAAGAAGTGGTTTGCTTTTTCAAGAATGGATAGTTTGGTAGAGGAGGTTTTGGCTAGAGTTAAAATGGTAAATGACAGGATCTAGATATATTTAATTATGTTTTTTATGAGTATATTTATAATTGTTTGAATTCTTAAATAATGCAGTTCTATTAGCGATTAATTAAAACCAATTTATTTTTCTAAAATTATGACAGTACAAAATGTATTAGACGCATTTCAGAATAGAGATTTAGTCTATCTACAAAGCAAAATAAATCCTTTGGGAATATACTCCGGTATTGCAGTCGAAGGTTTCCTAGACACAGTCAATCGTTTCTTCAAGAAAGTTGACATAGAGTCCCTAGCGAATGAGCATTTCTACGATCCATTTACTTGTGGCGAATTAGCTAGTAATGAGCAAGGATATGCTTTCTTTGATGAAGAATCTTACTGCAATTATTTACTGGTTATTACCGTAGTCGACGAGATTGTGACGGATATAAGAACCTTGTATGACAAGCCAAAAAGTAATTATATTCTTCATAGCGAAAGTAATGAAGATTTATCTTATGAATATCTCTTGCAATTTAAAATCTATGAGGAGGATAAAATTGGCTATGACAGCTCTTCGGTAGATTACCAGATCTATTTGCGCGAGCGAGCCATAGCAGCTATCCATGACCGAAGCCATATATCGGCACTTGATGTCGAGTTCCTTGAATCATGGTATGCAGAAAACAAGTATTTGAAGACCAGCTATGAGGACGAATATTACGATGAAGAAGAATGTATTCCTGTTGAAAAATACCGATTTAAAGATACTTTTACAGAGTATCTAAACGTAGTTGAAGAATATTTAAAATCAGCAAAATCGAATAATGACCATGATATACTCAAACGGTTTTATAACTCATTAGATAAAGATAATGAAGCGCACTTAGACAAGTGGTATAACATTTGCAAAAAAGAGCAAGCTTTTAAAGAGAGAATGAGCTACTTTGTATGGCCATTTAATATCAATGATGGCTCACTTTATCATTTGGGGCTTAGATTTGATAGTAAGCCCCTTGAAAATATCTTATTTACGACCGATAAGTATAATGTTATGCGATATCGAGAGATAGAATACATTCGTTCGTTGAGATCTTGATTATGATCATCATCAAGAACACCTATTGCACATTGATGACTCACGGTAATAGTGAAAAAACTCATTGCAGACGGAAAGATGATGCCAAGAGGGTATGTAGAAATTGAAAAGGCTAAAACTGATGGTCGATGGGCAAGAGCTTACGACTCCCATACTACTATGCAGGATGCCGAAGACTTGTTGCAAGAATTAGCAAAGGATAAAGAAGCAGAGACATTTTATCAATCCCTTAGCAAGACCAATAAATTTGCTATCAATTTTAGATTACAAACCGCCAAGAAGCCCGAAACAAGAGCCAAAAGACTGAGGGAAATTTTGACAAACCTTCAATTGAAAAGAATGTGACAGAATGTTAAGCCAGAAGCCTTTAAAAAAATATTTCTCATTTAGCGCAGACTCAACGTCAACGCACTTAAATTTATAAATTACTTAATATCAGCTTATTGCTGTTGTTTTATGCAAAAAAAATATGTATCTTGTATTTTACTTGGCTAGGCTTGAAAGGACATCCATAAACTTTCAACGCAATTAGTTAACGATAAACCGTACCAAAATGTAAAAGATTATGGATCCTCGCACACGCACACGGAATATTTCCTTGGTCACGGCCAGTGACCCTGAATACCGTAGGTATGTGGAGAGACAGCGCCTCACAAGATCACGGATTGGAGAGAGCTACGGCCAGCGTTTATATGCCGACAAGATTTCTGTCCTGCTTGAAAGCGCTGTCCGAAAATGGGTAGCACCCTATGGGGGGCAGGAAAATAGGATACTATCCTACGAACAGCTGGGACGTGACCACAAATACAGCAAACGGTTTAGGGAAATAGACTTTGTACTTGACAGAGAGGATACACTCACCATCGGTGAGCTGAAAGTATCCTCGTCACGTAAGGTACTAACAAAGGCCTACGCACAATTGTCTGAAAGCTTCGATGTCCTGCGACGGACAGGGAGATCGGTAGTACCTATGCTGATTTACATCAATCTTAACTATGAAAATTCGCATGCCGCTATTGATGCCTTCGACCCCGACTTTGGGTCAATGCCGTTCCAACATCGTCATGTCAACGGACGAGCATACCAACTTCTGCAACTAAGTCCAGTAGAGATCTTCGACTGGGCAGTCGAACAGGAGATCATCCGAGATCCGAAACTTATCGATGAAGCACTTGAAGAAGCACGTCAAAATCACTTTTTGAGGACAGAGCGGTCCAAACTCCGCCAGATGGAAGTGCCGGAGGATGAATGGCCCACTGAGCTAAGGATCATCGATATGCAACGTGCACCGATGATTGTACAATTTTGCTCGACAGATAATCGACCCGATAAAAACGATCTCGCTACACGCTTGAAGGATGCCTTTAGCGAACGGCACGAACAGCACTTTAATTTTGGACGGGTCAAATGGTTTGACAATACAAAGTTGTTTGGTATTGTACGGATCAATGGAGAGGAAGCCGCATTCGTTCATATCAATAATTTTAAACGTAAGCCAAGTGGGCCATTAGATAAGAACCAAGTAATCTATTATAGACGAGTAGTGAGATCGGATACCGGAAAGATCCGGTTGTCAGGTTGTACACTCTTGGAGTACACCCCCGACTTCAGCATCTTGATGCAGCTCTTGGAGCATGACGCGATGGAGGGATGCATAGCTGTTAGAAAACCTTCGAATATGCCGAGCGAGAGCAAATATGTATTCCGTCTGTTGGAACATGGTACCCGTCAGATCTTTATGAACCGATCAGAGGCTTCGTTTATCGAGACAGTGCAAAACTATTATGACAAGGAGTTGAGGGATCGGTGGTTTCATCGGTTCTGTTGGTACTTGGAGCGTATCGCGGTGAAAGTCGTCGAATCGAAAAACAGGGAAATGATGGAGCAGATGATATACTGCTACTTTTATGCAAATCTTCGTCCAGGAATTCTATTCTATGTGTGGCAACATGGCCTGTTTCGGTTTATTGCCTATTCGGATGGCGTGGATTACGAAATACCGATGGAGATACTGCTCGAGCATGCGGATGACCTGGATGAACTTGAACTGGACAGGATACGAAACTATAGTTATGCCAATTCATTTTTCCCAAAGCTTAAACTAAAGACCTTCAGGTTATAGGAGTATTCAAAATGGTGTTTTAGTTTTTGTTATTCGTAATCGTACTATTTTATAGTTTGTTATATTTTTTTTATGCATGAATTTTAAATCCGAATTATTGCAAATAAAACTCTTGTTTCGTACCTTTGTATAAGGAAAGCTTATAGAGGAGCGTGTTATGGACAGAGTCGCAGAATTAAAACAACAACTAAAACCGGGTAAAGTATATCGTAGAGAAGACTTGACGAGATACTCTAATGCGGTAGATCGGCATTTGGCGCAATTAGTCGACGATGGTACCCTAGAGAAGGTAGCCCCCGGTTTGTATCATTTTCCCAAACGATCAGTATTTGGCGTAGTTCCTCCCGAAGACGAGGTATTGGTGCGTAGTTTTTTAAAAGACGACCATTTTCTATTGACGTCACCAAACAGCTATAATGCGTTAAGGGTAGGTACAACGCAGCTATACAACAAGCGCGTCGTATACAATCATAAACGCCATGGTGAGGTCGATTTAAACGGTAAGAAATTTTTCTTTCACAAGACGCCGTATTTTCCCAAAAAAGCAACACCCGAATTTCTTTTGGTCGATTTAGTTAATCATCTTGATACCTTAGCAGAAGATCGGGAGATGGTCCTAAACAATGCTCTAGCTAAAGGAAAGACGATGGATTATAATAAACTAAAATATGCGGTTCGGGAGTACGGACATTCCAAGACCAAAAAGTTATTACAACCCATACTGCAGCAGATGAATCCGAAGTTATATGTCAACTAATTATCTGCACTGGCGTAAAGAGTTTGGCAATCATTTACGACTGCTCGAAAAGGAAATATTTGCATACGATATCCATCCACCAAAACAGTTAGACGTTAATACTTAGCCTAAGGAGACAAAGTCAAAAGAGTGTTTTTTTAGAAAATGGTTCTAAGCCTTCTGCGAAAGCAAGCTCTTTTACTGGCTCTAGGAGTGATCAGTGCTATAGTCTATGTTCTTATACCCGTAGTTATATATCTTTTAAAGAAAGGCAATGATAAGCGCCTGTGGGATATATATGCAGCGATACATACCAAGCCTGAGTTATTTATCGCCATCAGCTTGCCTTACCTACTAGCTTGTTGTGCGAGCTTGTTGATTGTAAGCAGATGGGGCATCATCAAATAAAACATTCAGTTAATCCGCGATATTTGACCGAGGATCAGCTCAAAACTAATCTGAGATTAGGCGTACAGTAGAACAGTGGCTTGGAGCTAGCCGAGAAGAGAACTACCTCGTCCTTAGATGGGTCGCTATCGAGAAGGAAGGCAACCAAGGATATTCCGTGGCTTATATCGAATCCTTTGACGAGGGGAGTGAGAGCTTTTTAAATATCTACGAGTTCTCACCCATAGATCCAGATGAACAATTCGGTCGTACTTCTACATTTTCTTCTTTTGATGAAGCATTGAAATATGCCGGTCATACCTATAACGCATCCGATATCAAGTATGTATCTGGAGGGATGATTCAAGAAGAATATAAGCTTTATAAAAAACTATAAAGTACAGAATTACTTCATGGTCATTATTTTTCAGATTTAACTTTATAAAAATCAGGGAAGCACTGTATCCCAATTGCTCCACCTCCATATTTCAGGACTATATTGTCTTTGTAGAAAATGTAGGAACATCCATCATTATAATCCTTGATCATATCTTCGTTCAAATTTTGGTTGAATAGAACATAGCTAAATAGTCCCATTCCACTTCTTTGCCAACCTATTACCACAGGGTCACGACCTGCAATAGATATGCAGTTTGCTTTGTCCAATTTTTCCTTTAGTATTTTCAACTTTTCCTTTGTCCAGTTTATTTCATTTAACAGAGAGTCCACTTTTAGCGAATTGATTTCCAAATTCCAATTGCTTTGGTGAATGCTATCGACCGTAACGTGGAAAATACCCAATTCATTATTATTATTAAATTCTAGCATTACATCCGTTCCTTCAGGAAGGATAGACGTGAAATAATTTCTAACATCAATGATTTCCTCTTTGCGTTTTTCATAATTTTCGATAAGATCTCTTTTGTCATAAGATACTCCCGTAAAGAGTCCATCAAAAGCTATATGTAGAAAAAGATAGAATCCTCCAATAATAAAAAGTGCTATCCCCAAAAGGATGAAAAGTAATTTTAATAATCTATTCATCGCTTCCTATGTAAGTCAGTTCTCTTTTTTTCTTATTTAGTTGAAATCTAAAATGATATGTTCCATTAGCCATTTTTGTTTTATCTATCCAATATTCTCGAACCATTATATTCTCTGTTTCGAAGTCTACTGTATCTAATAAGCTATATTCAGCAAAAGGCAAATCCGAACCATCTTTAAAAATTCCCTTATAGTTCTTCGAATTCTTGATTTGGACAGCTATCCGATCAAAATCATTGTCTGATAATTTTAATGTGAATATCTCATAGTAATCTCGAAATCCGCCAGCTTCATTCTTCAATAGTATAAAATCGTCCTTCAGGTCTATACCGTGGGTTGAAAGGATTTTGCGAGCATCGTTTTTATTGAATAACCAGTCCGAGATCCAAGGGCTTAATATAAGTGCCCCAAAAGTCCCAGTTAGTGCGAGCGCTACAAATAATCCTACTTTCTTTCTGTTGAAGAGTTTAAAAGACCAATAACTGATAAAAATGAACTGAAACATTAGGACAATGGGCCAGACAAAAATAACTAGAAGACCTAAATTGCCGACGAGAGTTACGGATATAACAATTGTCAGTATCAATCCCACCACGTTTGCCGTTTGTTTTTCACCCGCTTTAAAAGGAAGTACAAAACAAAACACCGTCAATCCAAAAAGTATTAAGCTTATAACGACAGTAAATGGATTCATGTACACATATTATCTAATGTGGATTTTGTCAGCCTCTATATGTTGATTAGCATTAATCAATATTGTTGCTCCTCGAAATTTATTTGTTGTCCCGATTTTCTTTTCAATAAAGCTCTTTAATTTTCTTTGGTCAGAACGAATAAGCTTCCAGTCTAATTTGTGGGCTTCCTTTTCATCTTCCGGATTGAAAAAGTCTTTATTTAGAGCTCCCTTTTCGTTTAATCCTACAAACGCTGATCTGTTAAGATATTCATTTTCTATTCCGCCAAAATACAACCGTTGCATACCCCAACCTTCACTTGAAAATCGAAAAGTGTGTCCATTACATTTCTTCGGATTTAAGTCAATTTTCCTAACGATATTCTTAGTGCCGTCTAATGGATTCCAAAGACCAAAATTAACCGCGTATTGTTTACCCTTTTCCAGATCAAATTTTTCTAGAATCTCCTTAGTAGAATAGTATTGTTGTAATTCTTGTCCTAGCTCAGAGTAATGGTCAAAAACTTGGTAATTGGTCTCCGAAAATATGAAATCGAGTATTAGTTTCTTATCCGCTATAGTTCCGTAAAAATCTGTTTGCATCGCATTCTAATTTTATTTTCGTTAACTTTTTGAGGCTTTTATTTTGATGATCAATTGCCATCAAGCCGTTTTTGCGTAGCTATCAGCTTCCTCGATATATCAAAGTAGATATCTTTAGCTTGTAGATACTGCGTAGGGACTACCTCAAAATAATCACAGAGTCCTACGAGTTTCTGTGCGTGTATTTTTTCTACGTCAAAGTAGGAGTACAGCATGTTATACTCATCCGATATAAAGATCACTTTTAGCGCAGTTTCGCACGATAGTCCGTCACCACTGGTAGCGATTGTTTTGCGTATTGCTCGGTATCTATTTTGGTATTTTAGCCCATCTTCAGCCTTCCCCGTTTCAAACAGAGCCAGAGCCATCAGATTGTTGGCCGTTAAACTCACAGGGTTTATCTGTAACACTCGTTTGCTTTCTGCAATCAGCCTTTTGTAGTCCTTTGATTCAGCGATATCAGATAATTTTCCATCTGCATTTTGGGCGGAGAGATAAGTGTTTTGAAAAGAAAAACCATAGTAGATTAACATATACTCTTCCGGAGTCAATGTCTTATCAAAAGCATTATATCGTTTCAGTAACTTTGGGTAATAAGACTCTTTATTCTTATCCTGTACCCGGCGTTCTATTTCTTCATAATCTACCTTCAGCATCTCTTGTGCTATTAGTAGCCTCATTGAAAATAGCGTAAGGGCAGTTGTTAAAAGTATAGTTAATTTCCTATTCATTGCACGTTTTTTTATGTATTAGATAAAGTTACAAGATAACAGCCTCACCGATCAGGTTGGGCCCTTCATGCAGCCACCATTTACGGCCTTTGGTTAAGTACTTTTCCAAGTCTGCTGATGGGATAAAGCGGACTGTGACTATCCGCTCTTCACCAGGCATCAGCAAGTTTTCGTCGCCAAAGACAAGGTCGCCGATATAGGTTTGGACGATATTTCCTTCGGCACCATATTCGAATACATGGTTGGGACGGTAGCCTGATATAACACCTGTTTTGCGTCCACCTTCCTCAGTGGGCTTCAGCCTTATATTTGCCTTCACTATCAGTAAGGTATCTGTAGGTGCTGGTGTGCTGATACTGGACAAAGTATACTTATCATAAGCCATTACATCAAATACCTTAGATTGTCCCGTATCCAACCACCTCTTGTATACAAGTTCACCGTTGATGTATAGATAGAGTTCGTTCTCTTTAATTTCTTTCAGGATCATCTTTGCCGCATATTTGATCAATATCTCAATAAATTAACTTAAAAAATCCGATAATAAGTCGCCATCAAAATCTATTTTATAGGTATTTCCACTGAAGTCAGTAAGGAGAATGCCATCGTTGTCCATTTTAAAAACCTCTTCATTATTTATAGATACAAAGATGTCATTACCACCAAATTCCCATTTCTTATTGCCTTCTCTGTCTAGCTTTGTTATCAGAAGTTCACCATGCACAATGTAGCCGTCCTGCAGTTTGAAAACCTGAAAACAAGTCGCCTGATCGGCTTGTGTTTTCCACTTTAAGGCAAGGTCGGGGAGGGCCAAGCAAAATATTGTGTCGCAACAGCATATTAATAACTGGTCATTGTCTACAAGTGTTGAGTTTTGATGAATGCCAGTTGCGCCCCCCGAACCAATGATAATACAGCTGTCAATACCGATGTCACCTTCGTATATTTTAACACCGTGTTTTGAAGTTGGGTACCGCTCATCATCATCACCGAAGTAAATCCTGGAATAACAGAAACTGTTATCTACCGACTCATATTTGTAAGTCGGTTCGTCAATCACTTCAATTGTAAAGTTCTTATAGTGGTACTGATTCATTTGTTGAGCACTACCAAGCTTTTCCGTCATAAAACCGATTGTTTTCAAAATCATAGTCCACGAAGAACCCAGAATCTAGTACCGGATGTTCTTTTATCCTATCGCGTAATGGCTTTTTTACTGTAGTAGTAATATCGAATCGCTTCAAACTATCCATCTCAAGAAGCGTATCATAAGATTCGTCGATGACTATTGTAGATTCTAGATTAAGATGTTCCAATTTTTTAAGACCAGAAAATGGTTTAAGGGATTTTAATCTTAGATTCTTTGGAGCTATAGCATCTCCATTTATGGCAAGACCAATGAGGTTCTTTAATTCTCCTATGACTTCATAGTTGACGATATTCATACTTTTTGAAATTGTTAAAATTTCCAAGTTTTGGAGATCTTTAATCGGAGCAATATCCTCCAGTTTACTAAAGTGGTTCAATTCTAACCGTTTTAGTTGTTTAAGCTTACTTATTGCTGAAATGTCCTTGATGTTTGAAGTCCAAAATGTCAGACACTCCAAGTTTTTCATCTTACAAATAGCTTCAAATAGATTTTCATCTATTCGATATCGGAATGATAGAGATTTGATATTATCAAGTGTCGGAATGAGTTGTTCCCATTGTTTTGCTATGTTATTTCTGAACTTTACAGAAGTAGCAGGAGGGAAGTCCATGGTTAGGAGTGGAATATGCAGTTTATCGACGCTGAAGACCTCGTTATTTATTTCCAGAGCAGTTAAATACCCCTCTAGTCGCTTTCTTGCTAGATGAATTATATTATTCTTTTCCCTATCCTTCATTATATTTCCATCAACTTCATGCTGTACATAATCAAAGTCACTATATGTCTACTTTGAGTCATTATGTTGCGGCGTAAATTCTTCCAAGTGCATGACTCATTTTTTATTACATACGAGTAGTGTTCTCTATGACAAGCTTCAATATCTAAATATAGTAAAAATTGATATATTTATAGGGAGAAGGGAGGTGTGAGTTTGGCAAATTAATCTAAATGAAAACACATGACTGATCATAAGAATATAGCCGTATTAACCACAAAAGGAGTTTTTTTTGAAAACATGCCAATCAGCTATGTATTCCGTCATGCTGATGACGGAATGTGGGAGTTCAGAGAGAATAAAGACAAGGTCCAAGATTCTGAAATACGCGTTGTATCTCTAGAAGAAGTAATCAATAGGGACAAAACCATTAGAGAGATTCTCGACTTGCCCTTAGGATACTATGCTTTTAGGATAGATTGCGAAAGTCAATGGGAAATCAAGCCTATACAAACTGAACTTTTAAAATAGTCTATAACAAAATCACAATGATCAAGAGTCTATTCGCATACGTGTTTCTATTGATTGGTAGTGATCTTTTGATTAATGTCGCCATCAATAAAGCCCAAGGCAATCCCGGCGAGATGATTATGATAGCATTGATTGTGCGTGTGGTATCTTTTGTAGTGCTGTTCTCTTTGATCGGAGTGCTTGTCCTAAGCCTTCTGCGAAAGCAAGCTCTTTTACTGGCCCTAGGAGTGACCAGTGCTATAGTCTATGTTCTTATACCTGTAATTATATATTTTTTAAAAGAGAGCAGTGATCAGAGCATATGGGGTGTATATGCAGCGATACATACCAAGTCTGAGTTATTTATCGCCATCAGCTTGCCTTACCTACTAGCTTGTTGTGCGAGCTTGTTGATTGTAAGCAGACGGGGCAGCATCAAATAAAACATTCAATTTATGACACGATATTTGACCGAGGATCAACTCAAAACTAATCTAAGATTAGGACGTACAGTAGAACAGTGGCTTGGAGCTAGCCAAGAAGAGAATTATATCGTCCTTAGATGGGTATCTATCGAGAAGGAAGCCGGTTAAGGATATTCCGTTACTTGCAGAATTACTATAAGTTAATCCTTAATATAAATCGTCTTAATCTTTTTGGGTGGGTTGGGAGAGAGCAATAGGCTACTTACAGAGTCCATATTTAGCAGATAGGCAGGCCCAGTACCAGGCTCAGTAACATAGAATATCCCATAGATATCTTTATCTCTATTGACAAAGGGATTATCTGTAAGTTTTACCTTCATCAAATCCGACCCTTGGAGTTTATAGGTGCCATAAGGAAGGCTATCTATTTTAGCGTGCTGATACGCGATGTCTTTTCTTTCCGACAATGTCTTTAGCCATTGTACCGTGTCGTAGTCCATTCGATGGCTACCATACTTATGGACTTCGTGCCAGCCTTTTATACTCGTATTGGCTTTTGACAAAATATACAACGAATCACCCCTGACAACTGTATCCTCGCTCGGTTCTATTTCCCTCAGATAGTATGCCGTGTCCAGTACATGCCTTACCTCTATAGCAGCATACATGACATAGTCTGCTAGAAAATCTAAATCTTTAAACATATAACGCATTATCACACTGCTGTCGCTGTTGCTCCAATTTATCAGCTTACCCGGTTCAAGGTTTAGTATATCAGATTTCGAAACTTTGACAAAATCTTCCTTCGATATTTGTGGAGAACATGATTGACAACAGAAAAGCGTAAATCCGTATAGTATTAAGCTGGTGGTGATAATAAATGGGTTCATATATCTCAGGGATTATTAAAATGGTGTCTGGCTAAATGAAATCCCATTTCGCTGCACAAGAGTTAATACCTGTGAATCCGAAAGGACTGGCTCTTGTCGGACGATCTGTTTAAAACCTGTCGCCTTAAATGCTATTCTACCATCCTGCAATTCTATTACCCACTCGTAGATCCATTTGTTTTCTTTTTCCTCAGACTTGCTCAATAGATGTAAATCTGCAACCTCAAACATATCTGTCAGCCCTCCACGTCTGTCGATGTCTATTTCGAGGGCAAAGGTGTTTTCAAACCTTAGCGTACATGGAGCGACCCAAAACGAGAAATTATCTTTTGGTGGCACAGGTTGTACCCATTTGAAGATATAATCAATATCAAAAATCAGATCCGTAGTAGCACTATCGGCATTGTCGTTATGAAATACAAAACCATATATATTGGCATCGTGCCATCCCATCCCTTCATAATCTGCCTCAGTCCAAATCGTCTTTTCAAGTTTATAGTCTTTCATAATGCTGTATACTTTTTACTATACGTCACCTGCTGTGTTATTTTTATTAAAAACAGATGTGACTAATTTAGTAAATATTGTTGTGTTATTTTTATTAAAACATGATGTGTTAATTTTATTAAACCGTGTTTTTCAAAGGTGACGATCTATTTTATCATAAAGTCAAAGTTTTAACATTCTAATTTAACAGACAAAGGAAAACAGTTTATACACTCCTTACGCCCCATCCTTTCACCAATTGATTCTTTTTTAGTAGAACCAATAGCGCTACGGTTTCCCTTACAAAAGCTATCTGTTAGTCTTGTGTTTTTATACAATATTATTTGATTCATTATTAGATTTCAAGTATCTTGGAGGTGATTTAAATATACATATCGAATAGGACAAGGTTCTTTAGAGCAGCAGTTCAAAGATCATCTTGCAGACACCGATAATCCCGTATCTTATTCTCTGGAGCATTTGTACAGAGCAAAATTAGTTTCCTGGCTAAAGGATTTACGAATGAATAGACTAATACTAATCGGCAATGGCTTCGATTTAGCACATGGTTTAGAGACCGGCTACAAAGATTTTATTCTTTGGTACATGAGCCAATGTGCTAATCGATATACGGCAAATCAATGCTATTTTCAGGATGAATTAATTGACTTAAGTCCATGTCGGGATGAAGACGATTATGACGATATACAGGAGAGTATGTATATACATCAATATTTCGAAACACAGATTCCTCGCGAACTTAGGTGTGTTGTCACAGTTAGATCAAGATTTTTTAAAGAGTTATTGATCAATCTCTCGCTAAAGAACTGGGTAGACATTGAAAATCAATACTTTGATAATCTATTGGATTTAGGAGGGAAGATCAGTACAAAGAGTTTTAATTTAGAAGAGGTAAAACAACTAAATAGTGAATTCAAATTCCTTAAAACAAAACTAGAAGAGTATCTTATTTCAGTAGAACAAAATCATATACATTCAGTAAATCCCAATCTATTAGATATACTTAACTCACCGTTTGAACTTTCTGATTTTGATACAGTTATTGACGACCCTAAGGCTTTACAGAGTAAACTGGGGAAAAAGTTTTCTCTTCAGGAAAGAATACTTCATAAAGCCCACGTTCTAAATTTCAATTATACAAATACATTTGAGACTTACCGTGAAAATTTGAAAAGTAAATACTTTTCAAAGATTGACCTAAACCATATCCACGGGCAACTGAATAATTCTGACAACCCTATCATTTTTGGTTTTGGGGATGAGCATGACAAAGAATATATGCAGTTCGAAGAACAGCGCATGAACGAACTATTTGATCATATTAAATCCTATCAATATCTGAGGACGCCAAACTATAGAAACTTAATACGTTTTTTAAATGAAGATACCTATCAAGTACATGTAATAGGGCATTCATGTGGCTTATCCGATCGGACCATGTTTAAGGAGGTGTTCGATCATCCTAATTGTAAGTCTATCAAGATTTTCCATTATCAACGGCCAGACGGATCTACAGATTTTCATGAAAAAGTAGTTAATATCGGCCGGCATTTTAGTAACAAAGGAATGATGCGTAAATTAATAGTAGAATTTAATGATAAAAATGCGCTTCCGCAGAATTAACAAAGACAAATTAAGTAGTTATTTGCATTAAGGGTTGAAAAGATGCCCTTAATGCAAATAACTACTTAAAGAGTAAGATAGCATTATACAACTGCTAAACAAGCAAAAATAAGCTTTAACTAGAGCATTTTCCTATTGCCTAAGTGCTAAATAAAGTCTATTTTAAGGCCAAAATCTACAGATCATTAAGATCTTGATTATCAGAATTTATGGCGATTAAAAAATCAGAATTATACAGTTCACTTTGGGCTTCTTGCGACGAACTACGTGGAGGCATGGACGCCTCACAATATAAAGATTACGTACTGACTATGTTGTTTGTCAAGTACATCTCCGACAAATACAAAGGCGATCCTTTTGGAGCCATCACCGTTCCAGAAGGTGCTTCTTTTGATGCAATGGTGGCATTGATTGGAAATACAGAGATTGGTGATAAGATCAACAAGGAGATTCTTAACCCCATTAAAGAAGCCAACAAGCTGACCGATTTTCCTGATTTCAATGACGAAAACAAATTGGGAAAAGGCAAGGATTTGGTTGATACTGTATCCAACCTAGTACGTATCTTCAACGATCCTAGCTTGGATTTTGCCAAAAACTCTGCGGAGGGCGATGATATCTTGGGGGATGCTTACGAATTTTTGATGCGCCACTTTGCAACAGAATCCGGGAAATCCAAAGGACAGTTTTATACTCCTGCGGAAGTGTCGAGAGTATTGGCCAAGGTGATAGGCATTTCACCAGCCAATTCGACCAATCAAACGACAGCTTATGACCCCACCTGTGGATCGGGATCATTGTTATTAAAGGTTGCTAATGAGTCTGGGAAAAATATAACCCTCTACGGACAAGAAAAAGAAACTGCTACCGCCAACTTGGCGAAGATGAATATGATCTTACACAATAGTCCCACTGCGGAGATTGTTGCAGATAATACCTTGACGCGTCCAGCCTACAAAGAAGCCGATGGCAGCTTAAAGCGATTTGATTATGTGGTCGCCAACCCGCCGTTTTCCCTAAAAAGTTGGAGCAATGGCGTGAATGTGGACAGCGATGAATTTGCACGCTTCGAATTGGGTGTACCCCCAGAGAAAAATGGAGATTATGCCTTTTTATTGCATATTATCAAATCCTTAAAAGCAACAGGTAAAGCTGCAGTGGTATTACCGCATGGTGTGTTGTTCCGTGGAAATGCTGAAGGCGAAATCCGTAAAAACATATTAAAGAAAGGCTACATCAAAGGCATTATTGGCTTACCAGCCAACTTATTTTACGGCACGGGTATTCCAGCGTGTATTCTAGTTTTGGACAAAGAGAATGCCGAGCATCGCAAAGGAATTTTTATGATCGATGCGAGCAAAGGCTTCATGAAAGATGGTAATAAAAATCGTCTTCGCGAGCAAGATATCCGTAAAATGACTGACGTTTTCAGTCATTCTTCTGAGCTACCAAAATATAGCAGAATGGTATCGATGACCGAAATTGCTGATGCTAAAAACGATTACAACCTTAATATTCCACGATATATCGATACACAGGAAGCCGAGGATATCCAAAATATTGAAGCCCATCTATTGGGTGGTATTCCTAAGGCGGATATTGATTCCTTGCAAACCTATTGGCAAGTATTCCCCAATCTTAAAAAAGATTTGTTTAGTGAAGAACGCCCTGGTTTTTATGCCTTGCAAGGAAGTCTTGCTGATCTGAAATCTCATATATTCGGTCATCCCGAGTTTGTTGCCAATAACCAGAACTTACAAATCCATTTTAAGGAATGGTTGAACGCACAAAAAGTAAAATGGGATGCTTTAGACAAAGGAGTACATCCTAAAGATGTAATAGCGGATGCCAGCGAGCAATTATTTGCCAGCCTTAGTGATAATGCGTTGATCGACAATTATGATCTATACCAACATCTGATGCAGTTTTGGAACGAAATCATGCAAGACGATGTGTATAGTGTTGCCATGGATGGTTGGAAAGCGGGTAATGAGTATCAGCGATTGCTTATAAAATCTAAACCCGACAGAAACGGCAAAACCAAAGCCGACAAAGAGGTGACAGGTTTGGCAGGTATTGAAGGCAGAATGATATCGCCAGATTTGCTGATTAATATTTATTTTGAAGCAGAGCGAAATGCTATTAACGAAGCTGAGCAATTGGTGGAAACATACCAAAGCCGTATGCAAGAAATCGAAGAGGAGCAAAGTGCGGAAGATGGCTTGTTTGCCGATTTGGAAAAGATCAATGCTTCTGAAATCAATAAATTGCTGAAGCAATTAAAACCTACTAAGAAATTGAAAGCGGTTGAGCCAATTGATTTTGGCGTGGCAGCTGAAGAGGAGGTTCTTTACGAAGCCAAGAATAGTTTTGAAATTTTGGAAGAGTACTTGGGATTGGAAATTAACATCAAGAAATCCAAGGCAAAAATTAATGTATTAAATGCGGAGTTAGAAGCAAAGGTATTAACACAATACCCAAGCCTTAGCGAAGCCGATATCAAAAGCTTAGTTATTGAACATAAATGGCAAGCTTATCTGGAAAATGCCTTGGCACAAGAACAAGAACAAGTAAGCCAAAACCTGAGCCAGCGTATTAAAGCTTTAGCAGGACGTTATGCCATCACGCTACCGACTTTGGAAGCACAGGTTTTAGATGCTCAAACAAAAGTATCCGCTCATCTAAAACAAATGGGATTAGCATGGTAAAGGGAATGCAACAGACGGATATTGGCTTAATTCCTGAGGATTGGGAGGTTGTAATGATAGGAGAAATAGCCAATGTCGTTGTAGGTGGTGATGTTGACCTAAATACTTTTTCTGAAGTGCAAGATTCTGAATACACATATCCAATATATTCAAATACAGTTACAAATTATGGTCTCTATGGATACAGCTCAGACTATAAATCTAATGCATATGCTGTAACTATTGTCGGACGAGGGATTGGTATTGGAAAAGCATTTAAAAGAAATGGACGCTTTACAGCTATTGGCCGTTTAATCGTTGTAGAATTATCGAAAAATATAGTAAATAATACATTTTTAGAAAATTACATTAATTCTTATTTAGAAATATATGATGAAAGTGGTGGTATTCCTCAATTAACAGGTATTGCATTAGCAAAATATCAAATCCCACTCCCTCCATTACCCGAGCAAGAAGCCATTGCGAATGCATTATCAGATGCTGATGCGTGGATAGAAAGCTTAGAGCAACTCATTGCCAAAAAACGCCTCATCAAAAAAGGAGCCATGCAGAAATTGTTGACGCCCAAAGATGATTGGGAAGTCAAGACGTTGGGGGAGGTTGGTGAAGTTAGGATGTGTAAAAGAGTATTTCAATACCAAACATCAGAATATGGTGAAATACCTTTTTACAAGATAGGAACATTTGGCAAAACACCTGATGCATTTATTACGAGAAAGCATTACGAAGATTTTAAAAGTAGATTTTTTTATCCTAATAAAGGTAATATTTTAATTTCAGCAGCTGGAACAATTGGTAAAACAGTTGTATACGACGGTGAAGAGAGTTATTTCCAAGATTCAAATATTGTATGGATTGAAAATCAAGAGAAAATAGTTACAGATGCCTTCTTGAAATATGTGTTAGATGTTATAAAATACAATACAGAAGGTGGGACAATTCAGAGGTTATATAACAGTATTCTTAGAAGTACAATGTTTCATTGCCCACCCCTTTCCGAACAAACTCGCATCGCTACAATCCTATCCGATATGGATACGGAGATCGAGGCATTAGAAGCGCAACTGGACAAAGCACGCCAGATCAAACAAGGTATGATGCAAGAGTTGCTAACGGGTAGAATACGCTTGCTGTAAGAAATTATTTGTAAATTTAGGTTATGAGCCAATTAGAACAAAATAATCCACTTTTCGCTACTATCAAGCAGTTGATAGAAGATAGCAAACAGCAAGTAGCTGTAGCGGTCAACGCTACCATGAGTATGCTATACTGGAGCATTGGCTCTGCTATTAATAAAGAATTAAAGCAGTACGACAAGCAACAAAGCTATGGCAAACAGATTGTCGCTACACTGTGGCGACAATTACAAAGTGAATATGGGACATCGTTTTCAGAGAAAAATTTGCGACGGATGATGCAGTTTGCTGAGGTATTTCCTGATGAAAAGATTGTCGTATCACTGATACGACAATTGAGTTGGTCACATATCAAGCTACTTATTCCTATAGAAGATCCCTTAAAGCGGGAATTCTATATAGAAATTTGTAAGCACGAAAAATGGAGCGTCCGAACCTTCCAAGAACGTATCCAATCTATGCTTTACGAACGTACCGCTATCAGCAAAAAGCCTGACGAAACCATTGTTGGTGATTTAGCCTTGCTAAAAGACGAACAACAGCTCTCACCCGACCTCGTGTTCAGAGATCCTTATTTTCTGGATTTCTTAGGGCTTCGTGATACCTATTCTGAGAAAGATCTAGAGACCTCTATCATAGTAGAGCTACAGCGATTTATTATTGAGATGGGTAGTGATTTTGCTTTTATGGCCCGTCAGAAGCGAATCAGTATAGACAATAGAGATTACTACATTGATCTACTATTCTATCACCGCAGGTTGAAATGTCTGGTTGCCATTGACCTGAAGATAGGTGAATTTGAAGCTGGTTTCAAAGGGCAGATGGAACTGTACCTACGCTACCTGCAAAAAAACGAACAAATAGAAGGGGAGAACAACCCCATCGGATTAATACTGTGTACCGGTAAGAATGAGGAACATATTGAACTCATGCAACTGGAGCAGGCTAATATAAAAGTAGCAGAATACTTGACATTACTTCCGTCGCAGGAAATCCTAAAAGAAAAACTGCATAAGGCAATAGCGATTGCCACATCAAAGAACCAAGATTTATGATCAACCCCATTGAGCGCATTACACAAAACCGTATAGTTAAGCTATTCCTAGAGCAATTGAGCTATGTTTACTATGGCAATTGGGAGAAGCGAGATAACAATAGCAATGTAGAAGAAGAGAAGCTAAAAGCTAATCTGCTGAAGCGTGGTTATACCGAGACTTTGGTTAACAAAGCCGTGAAGGAACTGTATGATCTGGCGCACACCAATTCGGGCAATTTGTACGATCGTAATAAATCATTCTATAATACCTTACGTTATGGTATCAAGGCACGACCGGAATTAGGGGAGCAGTTTGACACTATTTTTCCGATCGATTGGAACAATTGGCAAAACAATGAGTTTGCCATTGCCGAAGAAGTTACCTTGACCAAGGGGCAGCATACACGTCGCCCCGATATTGTATTATATGTTAATGGTATTGCATTAGGCGTATTGGAGCTAAAACGTGGTACCACAGATATCGCAGAGTCAGTCAATCAATCCATATCCAACCAAAAGGAAATTTTCAACGAGTGGTTTTATACCACAGTGCAGTTTGTGATGGCGGGCAATAATACCCAGGGGTTGAAATACGGAACCATTGAAACCCCTGCGAAATATTTCCTTTCCTGGAAAGAGGACGAACAGGATAATACAGAATACAAACTCGATAAGTACCTAAAGAAGCTTTGCACCAAAGAGCGATTTTTAGATGTAATATACAATGCCGTAGTATTTGATGCTGGAGTGAAAAAGTTACCACGACCTCATCAATACTTTGGATTGAAAGCTGCACAAGAATACATAAAACGCAAAGAAGGTGGCATTATTTGGCATACCCAAGGATCGGGCAAGTCATTGATGATGGTGATGCTAGGGAAATGGATTCTCGAAAACGTATCCAATTCACGTTTGGTTATTTTAACCGACCGTACAGAGCTAGACGATCAAATAGAGCGTGTGTTTAACGATGTAGGCGAAACAGATATTGCAAAAACAAGATCAGGGAAGGAGTTGATGAATTTTTTGATGGCGTCAAGACCTCGATTGGTCTGTTCGCTGATACACAAATTCGGAAATAAAGGAGAAACAGATTTTGATGCTTTCTTAAAAGAGTTACAAGAAAATCCGATACAAACGCAAGGCGAAATTTTTGTGTTCATAGACGAATGTCACCGTACCCAAAGTGGCAAATTGAATCAAGTAATGAAAGCCGTGTTACACAATGCCGTTTTTGTAGGTTTTACAGGTACGCCATTACTGAAAGAAGATAAGAAAACCACTATGGATGTATTTGGTCGATACATTCATACCTATAAATTCAACGAAGCGGTACAGGACGGAGTGGTAAAGGACTTAATGTACGAAGGTCGAAAAATTGAGCAAAGTTTGACATCGCAAACAAAAGTAGATCAATGGTTTGATGCCAAAACTTCAGGCCTAAATGATTTTCAGCGCAACGAATTGAAGAAAAAATGGGGCACTATGCAGAATGTATTGAGCTCTAAAAGTAGAATGGAGAAAATCGTATCCGATATTGTGATGGATTTCTCTGTCAAGCCACGTTTAGCCAGTGAAAAAGGAAATGCGATTTTAGTGGCCTCTAGTATCTATGAAGCGTGCAAGTACTATAACCTATTTTTACAAACCGAGCTTAAGAATAGGTGTGCAGTTATTACCTCATACAATCCTTACATTGGCGATATTACATTAGAAGATACAGGCGCTGATACCGAAACGGACAAAGCCTTTATCTACAAAACCTACGATGAGTTATTAAAAAATGTAAGTGTCAAAGGGTCGAAATCGAAGACAGAAACATACGAAGATGATAGCAAAGAGCAGTTCCGAAAAGAACCTGCTAAAATGAAACTATTGATTGTAGTTTCTAAACTGCTGACAGGCTTTGATGCGCCTCCATGTTCTTATATCTACATTGACAAAAAAATGCAAGATCACACCTTGTTTCAGGCTATATGTCGTGTAAATAGGTTAGATACTGACGATAAAGATTATGGCTACATTGTGGATTACATGGAGTTATTTGGTAATGTGACCGATGCCATCAATGTATACACTTCGGAGTTGGATAGCGAAGGTTTTACAAAAGAGGATGTTGAAATTCAGTTGAAAGATCGCGTCAAAATCGCTGTAGATCGATTAATGACTGCTTACGAAACTGTCGAAGCAATTATTGAAAATGTTGCCGCACCAAAAACTGATTTAGATTATATTCGATATTTCTGTGGCAACACAGAAAATCCCGAAGATTTAAAATCAAATGAGTTTAAGCGCATGGCATTGTACAAGGCCATTGTAGAATATATTCGTGCTTATACAGCGATCAAAGCAGATTTTCACAGCACGTCATTTAGTGATGTCGAAGTTCAACGATTTCATAAGAAATTAGATGATTACCTGAATTTAAGAGAAATCATTCGTATTGCTTCTGGCGAAACCATTGATTTGAAAGCCTATGAGTCTGACATGCGATTCCTAATTGACACCTATATTCGGGCTGAGGAATCTGAAACAATTTCACCTTTTGAAGATATTTCGCTGCTCGATTTATTAGAGAGTAATATTGAGGATGCGATCAAAACTTTACCTGAAGGAATTAAGGGTAGTAAAGAAGCTGTTGCCGAAACAATTGAAAATAATGTACGTAGCAAAATTGTAGAGGAACATCTTTTAGACCCTAAATACTTCGACCACATGTCAGTGCTGCTTCAGGAATTGATTGAGCAACGGAAAAAAGAAATGATTTCCTATCAGGAATATTTAGTAAAAATGGCAGAACTGGTTCGCCAAGTGAATCAGGGGAAAAAAGACGATTTGCCCAGTACTTTAAATACCAAAGGAAAGGTAGCCCTGTATCATACTTTAGAAAGTGAGGAATTGGCTTTGGCTTGTGAACAAGCTGTTCAATATTCCAAGCAAGAAGGTTTTAGAGAGAATTTGGCCAAACAAAATATTGTTAAGAAGGCTATTTTCGACGTTGTAAAAGATATTGAAAAGGTACAAGTTGTCTATAAAATAATTGAAGCACATAAGGACGAGTACTAATGCATATTGAAAGTTTGAAGATAGCTGAGGTAGAGATTGAGGTAACCTTCAAGCCCATTAAAAACCTTCATTTGAGTGTTCATCCACCGGAGGGACGCGTCACGATTGCATCTCCGGATTTTTATGATTTGGAGAAAGTAAAGATTTATGCTGCGTCTAAGCTAGGATGGATAAAGAAAGAACAAAGGAAATTCAGAGATCAAGCGCGTGAAGATGAAAGATTGATGATTACGCGAGAAAGTCATTATCTTTTTGGCGAACGCTATTTATTAGATGTTCGACAGTCAAATCGTAATTCCATCCAAATTCTGGGTAAAAAAATGATCTTGCATGTTAAGGATGTTGAAGATTTACAATTAAAGAAAGCCATTTTGTATCGTTTTTATCGTAAAGAATTACGGAACAAATTGAAGGTAATGGTTCAACAATATGCAGCATTGCTCCGTGTTGACGTTCCAGAGTTTAAGATTAGAGTAATGAAAACCAAATGGGGCTCATGTGCAACTGATCTCAAAAGAATCTGGTTTAATATTGAGTTGGCAAAAAAACCGATTGACTGCATTGAATATATAGTAGTGCATGAATTGGTGCATTTACTCGAGCGTAATCACAACAAAAGATTTATTCTGTTGATGGATCAATATTCCCCATCCTGGCGTACACAAAAGAAACTGCTGAATGACTTGCCGATTGGAATTATCTAGTTTTTCTGAAATAGTTAGCTATAGCAAGACGTCAATAACCGATCACTCTGTTATCAAGTGTATGTAATTGAGCATTCATGTGGCTTATCTGATCGGACAATATTTAAGGAAGTATTCGACCATCCTAATTGTAAGTCTATCAAGATTTTCCATTATCAACGGCCCGACGGATCTACAGATTTTCATGAAAAAGTGGTTGTCTGAGGTAGGATCTAAAAAACCTTTTTCAGTTTATTGTAGTTTTCTAAAGTAAAGTTTACTATTTCTGAAACGACTATCTCTCTATCCGCCCCCTTAATCATACGAAAGGTACCTTCTTTGCTAAAGTCATTTAATTTCAGATCTACACCTTTGATGTTATCCCATTGCATAGTACTCAGATTACCTAGAGTAAAGCCTTTGGAATCACTTACGATCTGCATCGAGTTACCGTTTAGAACAAAAGTCAGAATCAGCATATGCGTCGATTTACCCTTACTATGCGCTACTTTCGTAACACTTTCTGGATCAGGTCTAGATACTACATTACAGTTTTCCTGTTGCTCCAAAGCATAGGCCAATTCGTTAAAAAAGTCATCTATCGTATGCCACTTTACATGATTGAATATCGTAGCCATATCTCTAGTGAAAAACTTATCACTATTTTCTAGGTCCCAAGCAATATCGATATTATCCGAAATTATAGCTTGATTCTTTAAAACCTGAGGAACCTCGCTCGTCAGTTTTATCACCAGTTGTCTATATTGCCGGATGTCAGCACTCAGTTTTGGAGACGTATTATCGATCAATGCAGCACACTGCTCCAACCATTTGTTGATATGGTCGATGTAGGAGATTATCTTTGGTTCAATTGGCAACATGCCGATGCTTTCCTTCGTAGGCTGGTGTCCAGCCAATGTAAGGTACGCTACCTGTCTCACATTTCTTTTTAAGTCCGTGTCATCACCTTTTTTATTTATGCCGTTAGATACCGTATTGTAATATCTTTCTAGCTAACCTTTATAACCGACCTTAATGTCAGATGCACCATCACCAACTTCATCAACCGTGTCCTTATGGTTACTATCTCCCGCATAAATTTTATTTTCAATGATAACAGCATCACTGTCATTATGGATAAGAATATCGATAAACTGAAATTCTTTCTTTACTTCATAGTTGGTATAGTCAAAGTATATATTTAAAACCTGTTCTAAGAATAATTTGAAAAACATGTCACCTATATTGTGAGACTCCTTCGGGTCTAGCAAAAACGCAAGAAATCTAGAATGTAGACGTGTTTCATCATCTTCTCTATGTAGAACAGAAAAAATATTGTATTCCTTTGTTTGCTTTATCAGTTGGTGTTCAAAATAGGATTTAAGATCATTCATCGGCTATAAGTTTTAATTTTTATTTGATTGGGAGCAAAGATAGTATAGTTATTTGTACTAGCATGAGTCTTGTATTTTTATACAATATTATTTGATTCATTATTAGATTTCAGGTATCTTGTAGGAGACTTAAATACATATGACACCGGGACAGACAGAACCATTTGTTATTAACCAAGATTCTTTGGAGCAGCAGTTCAAAGATCACCTTGCAGATACCGACAATCACCGCATCTTATTCTCTGGGCCATTTGGGCAGGGCAAGACTACATTCCTTAATAAAGTATTCGAAGATGAGCAAGCGGAATATCACACCATAAAACTTTACCCCGTCAATTATTCTGTATCGTCCAATGAGGACGTCTTCCAACTGATCAAGTTTGATATATTGACACAGCTCATTGGTAAGTATGGCAACCAGCTAGATCTTCAACAAGAAGACTTCAGTAAGCTGCTCACAGCACAGGTATTTGTACGAGACAGTATGTCTTTGACACCGTGGATAGAAGCCATACTTTCGTGCTTTGGTAATATAGGCAAGTCTTCATCTAACTTTTTCAAGGCCTTTACAGATACTGTAAAGGATTTCAACGCATTCCATAAGGCAATACAACCCAACGAAACTAAAGACATCGAGACCTTTGTAGGAGCTTTAATCAATAAAGAGAGAAGTGCCATTGAAATGGACAGTATATCTGAGAAGGTCAAAGAGCTGATAATACGTTTGCAAGCAAAGACAGAGCATAAAGTAGTATTAGTTATAGATGATCTAGACCGTCTGGATCCAGAACACATCTTCCGTCTTTTCAATGTCTTCTCTACACATTTTGAATATCGGGGAGAAAGTCTAGACGGCAATGGCTGTAATAAGTTTGGCTTTGACAAGATTATCTTCGTCTGCGATATTGAGAATATCCGACGCATCTATAGGCACAAATATGGTGCAGGTGTAGATTTCAAAGGGTATTTGGATAAGTTTTACTCCCATGCGCCTTTTGATTTCGATAATAGACACTTTGTATGTGGTGTTGTATATCACTTGCTTAGAGAGTTGAAAGCAAATGAGAAAAGTCGAAGTAATACCCGTTTTATATATCTTACACAGGAGTCTTCAAGATATAATATGTTTGTTTCTACAATAGAATGGTTACTTAATAATTTGATTAATGCAAGATTGCTTAATCTACGGTCGTTGCTTCAAGTTACAGATGTAAGATTAAAAGATATTCCAATTACAATAAATCCTAATAGCTTAGATAGCAGTTCGTATCCTTTGATAATTTTATTTCAGTTATTATTAGCTTACTATCCAACGATTGACATTATAAAAGAAAAATTAGATTCTTTAGCACAAGATTTCTATAAGGATAAGAATAGTTACAACTCAGAAAAGAATGTCGATAATTCATCCGTCCATAGTGCTGTTTTAGGCTATGCAATTCCTTTTATAACAGATCCTAAAAAAATGATTACTTATCGATTAGAAGATAAAGATAAGACTGTTATTTATAGCAAAGAACTAACGTGTTATATTCACTTTAAGGCAGAAGCCAATTTTGAATTGCGAACTTCAGAGTTTTATTTCTTGAAATCTACTAGTGAAGAAGACCTTGAGAGCGAAAATTTTGAATTAAATGTGTTTGAAGTATTGTCTGTTGCATTATCTAGTGCAAAGAAAATAGGTGTTTTAGAATAAGCTATGTTCAAAAAGGACCAAATAATCGAAGTAGAAGGTGCCGAGTATAAACTTGATAAGAAAAAGGGAGAAGGAGGGGCAGGTACAGTATGGACGGCGGAATCTGGTGGACAACAGTTTGCGATTAAATATATCAAATCAGAAAGTTTACTAAATGATAAGTCTGGTAATAAAATTGCCCGTTTTAAAGCTGAAATTTCTTTTAGTAAACACGCAACCCACCGTAATATTGTGAAGGTAATTGCTGAAGGTAATCATCAAGGAACTCCGTTTTACGTAATGCCATTCTATTCCAGGACTTTGCGACAGGTTATCGATGAAGAGGAAAAAGCAGATATGCTTATCAAGTATATATTGAAAATATGTGCTGCTTTAAAATACATTCATAGAAAAGGAATCAGGCATCGTGACATCAAACCAGAGAATATACTCATAGACGGTAATAATCTAGTGCTTGCAGATTTCGGTATTGCCCATTTCAAGGAATATGGGTTAACCAAAAAGAGCGATTGGCTTGCCAATAGGAATTACATGGCACCTGAGCAAAAGACAAAAAATAATGTACACAACGTACATGAGGCAGCTGATGTTTATGCATTAGGACTGATTGTAAATGAGTGTTTTACGAAACAAAATCCAGCGGGCTCCCAATTTAAAAAAATAGCAGACAGCTATCCTTTGTTTTATGAATTAGATAATCTGGTCGAAAATATGACTAGAAATGCGGCTGCTGATCGAATAGCTATTGATAGTGTGATAGCGCAAATAAAGTTTATTCATCAACAGCTGAAGAAGAATCTTGAAGATATCAGGTGTGATCTTGAGATAGAATCTCCTCCTCTAGAATTAAAGAGTTCAATAATACGAAAAATTTACAGGCGAGCGAGTGAAGACATTTTGTTTGGTAAGTATCTATTCGAGACGCATTCTAGAAGTGAACTTAATAGATATAATCGTAATTGGCATATGAAAGTTGGATACAGGGTAGACTATTTTCTTTACAACCTTTATATCCAAGAACGTTTGCTACAAATATGTAAAGCTAAGTTTGAATATGAAAGCAATATTTATAGAAAAGATAATTGGCACCAAACATTAGATTTAATCAATAATGATAAGCACACGTCTCTTTATCTCCAGTTGAGTGTTTTTTTAGAAAAATACGATTTAAAGCACAATGGCTATCCTTTATTGGATCTGTCGGGTCAAATTCTGAAGTATTTTTCTTCTTGTGCAGATTATCACTGCGTGGAAATTCTTGAGCGAATGCAAGAAATTGAGGATAGCGCAAAATATAACCTAACCTCTGCGCCAATTATTTTTATTGTTATTGCATTAAAACAAGGAATTGTTGAAAAAAGGGGAGCTTTATCCGATGGAATCAATGGGTTTGGAGGGCGTTTCGAGTTTAGGTTTGAGAATCATATTTTGATCGACTGGGACCGAACGCAGGAGTACGAGTATAATGAAGATGAGGAAGAGTTGTTGTATAGCTACAACTTAGAAAAAGAAGAAGAATTACAACAGATTCTAGCCGCTTTTCGTCGTAAATGGAAAATGACATATTCTAACATTGATGATGATTATTATTCGATAAAGTTTAGTACCATTAATCAATTTGAAAGATTTAGCAGCTACGCACTTTCAATAGCAAAACCACATTACATCTTTGAAGGAGACGTTTTAGATATTCTGGAAGAGCCAAATTATGTGGGTAATATGGTAGAATTGAAGCTAGGTAAAGTATTTGATATTCCCAATACACTAGCCCAAATTTTAGGATTAAAAGAGGTACATGCATAATTGCATATTTATAAAAAGTAAAATTAGTCTTTAAATGTTAAGTCAAGAAGTTATCTATCAATATCTGCATGAGAAAAAATTCGGTGAGATAATCATGATTTTACACAAACATGGTAATAATTTAGACTCAGATACAACCGTTAATTTTGCGATAAATATATTCGTTGAAGAGTTATTTAAGCATTTTGAAGTCGCAGATCGAATATCTAAGAAAGAAATATATAACGATTTAGATATATTACTGTTATGTCATACAGAGGAAAAGTATCTTTTGAAAATGGATCAATTAATATCTTTAATTACGATCTTAGAGAATAGAGCACCTCAAAAAGTGTTATTTAAAGCAGCCACAAGCTATCCTGATGAACCGATTTGTAAAAAGATTATTGAAAAATTCGAAAAGTCAGAAATAGAGTCAAGAACCAAAATACCCGCTTCATCCCAATATCTTTCTGTACCAGGTACTAATGCAACAGAGCCAGGCAAAAAATTTGCATTAGAAGTTGGATCAAGGGACGATAATTATTGGATCAAAGTTTTTTTAAGATCTAACGAACTATTGGATGTTATTGCAAATCATTTAAGGAAAATTGCTTCGGTTCAACATGTTAACCTAACTCAGAAAGCTAATGGCCACAATGATCTTACAATCTACGCAAGAAGGCCTTTCACTATTAATGAAGCTCTCGAGGAAGTGGAGTTGACTTTAGAAAACTACTTTTCTAGAAGCCCGATGGATCCAATTTTTAAAGAAGAGGTAATATCAGGTATAAGTGAGATAGCTTATTTTCAGATTTTGGATTATATGCTTCGCCTTGGGGCTGCTTTAGAGGGTTTTAGAGAATTATCAACTAAAATGGATGAAGAGAGGTATCGGGATTACTTCGTGGGATATTTAGATTCTTTATCTCTTGATCATACCGTAACAGGTGAAACATTCCGAGGGTTAGGGAAAAGTGATATTTTGGTTAGAAATAAAGCAAAGGAGGTGTTATTAGTTGCTGAATGTAAATTATGGAATGGTAAATCATACCTAGATAAGGCAATCACTCAGTTGTTTAGTAGATATATCACATGGAGAGATGGCAAAGCTGCTTTGTTAATTTTCAATACAAAAGCCACTGGCTTCTCTCAGATTATAGAAATTTCTATAGAAACATTGAAAGCACATGAGCTTTTCGTCAGTTACGAAGGTAAAAGAAGCGAAACATCATTTTCATTTGTTTTTAGAAATCATAAAGATCACGACAGATTGATAAAACTTGAGCTACTTCTATTTAACTTCTTGTAAGTAAGAACGGATTTGGAAGTTAGCTGATTAACTTAACTAATTAAACCATAGTATACTATCATAATAAAGATAAATATTTATGTTTAAAAATTTTGATTTACCAAAGGAGCTCACTGAATTCTCCGATTCAATAGAAGATGTAAATATTTTGGTTGGGGAAAATGGCAGTGGGAAAAGTATTATGTTGAATGAAGTAGCCCGGTATCACACTAATGCTGGGCGAAATGTAATCGCTATAGCAAATTCTATTTACGATAAATTCAACGTAAGAAAATCAAATTTTAAAATTTTAAGGGGTGGTTATGGCAAACAACTAGCTAAGAGGTCTATTATTGATCTTTTAAAAGTTTTTGCTGATGATTATGGAGATAACAAGTATAGTGTGTTAAGAACATTAGATTATATTGGGTTTGATCAAGTTTTAGGATTAAAAATAAATCCTCGAAAAATTAATCAGCTTAAAAATCATCGAGACTCTAATGATCAAGAGTCTATTAATTCCTTCTTTGCTTATTTTTATGATATAATGGACTCTAATAAAGTTCATTCCAAGAATGATTTTGTTCCAATAAATCTTGATAGAAATAACTTACAAGGTCAGCTAAGTTGGGATCTCTTTAGGCTGCTTCGTCATAGTAAACTTAATCAACAAGAAGTTTTAAGAATTTTTGACTTTGCCTTGATGAAAAATAATCAGTTAATTGAATTGTTTGGAGCGAGTTCAGGAGAACTAACGTTATTAACATCTCTTATTTTTATTAGTGCAAATATAGATAAAGAAACCATTATCCTGATTGATGAGCCTGAGAATAGTTTACATCCTAAATGGCAGATAGAGTTTATCAGATTGATTCTAGATCTATTTCATTTATATCAACCTAAAATAATTATTGCTACGCACTCCCCTTTGATAATAAACGGTGGTAAACTTAACGTTCAAAATATAAATATTTTAAAAGGAGGGCCCAATGGATTCTTTCCTTTGGAACGGAATAAGAAGAATGTTGAAGAGATTTATGAAGAGTACTTCAACGTAACGACACCTGAGAATCGATATCTTTCGGATTTTTTGATGAGCAAGTTTAATTTACTTACTGAACGAAAAATGGAACTTTCCGATTTTGAAAATGTAGTGAACAGGTTTATTGATCAATCATATGATGAAGTGCAACAGAAGGCACTAAGAGGAATAATAAAGCTAGCACATCAAGTCGAATCTAACAATTAGAAAAAATGAACTTCACAGAAGAGGATTTACAAAATATAAGAACTGCACAAGATACCGGAGGTGATATTTGGAACAATGAACTGCTAGTAGATCTTAAAGCTCGGATTAAGCGATTTTACCGGACGAATGGTTCGGAAGTTTGCTGTTATTGCCGCAGGGACTTTCAAGATGAGTTTAATATGGTTATTGATATTGAGCACATATTGCCTAAATCAAAATATGAAGAGTATATGTTTGAAATGGGGAATCTTAATATTTCATGCAAACGATGTAACATGCCCATAAAAGGAGAAAAGGATGATTTCGTAGTTGACAAGGCTTTGATAAGAACTGATTATTCAGTACCACAACATTATTATTTTATTCACCCTAATTTTGATACATATAGTAATAACTTGGATCATTTTCGCTTAGTGGTTAATGAAGCAAAAATTACTAAGTACATTGCAAAAACCAACAAAGGTCGATATACATACGATTATTTTAAACTCTCAAAGCTGGAAGTTGATTCATTAAATCAGGCTCAAGGAATACCTTCAAGTGAGAATGACAGTGTCATTTCGGATCAAGCTACCGCTGCAATAAAAGAAAGCCTCGAGATATTGCTTTCTCAGTTATAGAAATTGGAGTTACTTTATTCGTGAACTCTATCGTTCCTCATGCTTATCCATTTTCAGCACCAGAAATAAGGTAAACAGTGTCCTAAATAAGCTGAAAAGGATAAGCAAACCACCGTATACGTTAGCTTGTAAGAGTATTTCAGAATTAACGTTTTCTGCTATTATCCATACTAAATATAAACCAACAAAGACAACCGTTAATTCAATAATAGCCCCTTTAAATATTTTTATAACATTTTGATAATGAGCTGTTGAAAATAGTAGTTCTAAGGGATTCTTAGCGTTTTCTGGATTTTTACATGCAATATTGGACCGGAAAGAGACAATAATTGTCAGTGCGGCTAAAATGAAACCGGCCAAAGAAACGCTAGTACTAATCAAGTCAGATATAATATCAGCTTGAGCAGAAGGATCAAATTTAAATTGAATGAATGCTGGAATTAACCAATTTCCTGCTATTAAAGTGCAAATAGCTAGAAAATCACACCTTAAGGGATTTTCTAGATAGTAGTCAATTATCTTTGTCATCTATATTTTTTTTCGAATTATCTCAGCTTGAATTTTTTGATACATATCTTCAGATATCACAGTCCGGTATCTGGGTTGTTTTTCTACTTTTATATTACTCTTTACTTTATTCACTAACAGATCAAAAACTTCTAATCTGTTATTTTTTTCCTCGTCTTCTGCTTTAACAGTTAGAACATCAAATAATTCCGCTTTTGTAGGTTTTTTTACTAAATTCCTGATAGTGTTAAAAATAGACCTATTAACTTCTGATGTATCGTCCATCTTTCTATAGTCAAACTTTAAACGTAGAGTTGCATAGTCACTATTAAATTGATCAATTGCGGCCTTAGCGGCGCTATATAATCCATTATCAACGTTCTTTACAGCTTCTATATTGTCTTTATGAATCTTAACAACAAATTCACTAGTTCTGTTTATTCTATTAAGGTATTTTGATAATTCATTTTTTATAATTGGTACATAATCGACACTTTTAATGGCTTTCTTCGTTATTCCAATATTCTGTATGTAGAGAGAGAAGTCATTTATTTTAGCACCGAATTGATTATACTCTATAGCAATTTTCTTTTCTTTCTTTGAGTAGTCTAAAATAAAATGAGTAGTTTCAACGAGACCTTCTTCTTCTAAAGCATCGATACCTCGAGCTTTATCGGTTTTAGTATTCATAATTTCGGGTAATAAGTCTGTTCT
The DNA here is from genome assembly GCF_016746095.1 of Sphingobacterium faecale. Classification (GTDB taxonomy): domain Bacteria; phylum Bacteroidota; class Bacteroidia; order Sphingobacteriales; family Sphingobacteriaceae; genus Sphingobacterium; species Sphingobacterium faecale. The sequence continues at coordinate 160,192 of NZ_JAERTY010000012.1, forward strand.
AACACACCTAAGTTTGCCAAATATTTGTCTATCCTTAGGGACAAATTTAATGTCTTGTATGAATATTGATTTTTCTCCAAATCGTTGATATCTAATATCAGCTTTAGTTTTTGATAGAGATACTATAATTTCGAATATTTCTCTGAAGCTGTCACCATCTTTTGGTTTGAAATTGTCAGTGAATTTAAAGTTTAAAAGATAATAATGTATTGTTTTGTCTACGTGAGCTATTTTTTCCATAATTAATAATTGGCTAGTTTGAGTATATTAGTTAAAATCATTTAATTTAGAGATTTTATAAACTCTTGCATACAAGCAAACTTGTTGGTTCGAGATTTCTTGTAAAATAACAAATAAAATCTATTTTACAATTTTAAGTTGTAACTTCTGCTAAAATGTACTTTCTATTAGAATGAAAATATGGGAAGCCGAAGTGTTGTCTAGTTTATATCTATTGACTAGAGAAGGAGTGAAGGAATACTAGATGTTGCACTTTAAGCAATTCAGAATATTAATTTTTATTCTGCAGTATTTTAAGTCTATAAGAGCAATATTTATAATAAGAATCTGAGCTCTCAGGATGTATGATTGGTTAAACATCGCCTTGCAGACGCAAGGACGATGTTATATATATTGTTTTGTCGTTCTAATTATAGACTTATAGTAATACCATAAATATACTAATATTAGCTCCCCAAAACAATGAGAGCGCTTTTGTGGGGATGTTGATTTTAAAACTTACTCCTCTAATTCAGCTTTTCCGTTTAAATTCAATATGAAAAGTGAAATATCAGCAACCATGGCTATAAATAGTCTTGCATAAATCGGATCTAATCCTTTAAAATCATCATCTTTACCATGCCCTGAGCCGTAAGAATTTCGTAATTCGCTAATACCTTGTACGATAGAAGCTATGCCCCCTAGTATCTGTCTAATTGAGCGTTCAGCATTCTCTGGATTTGCTACTGTTTTTGGTTTAACATCTAAAGATGTAATAGTATTTTTGATTAACTGAGATAAAGTCCAGTCTTTGTTTGTCATAACATTTTTCTGCTTTAAAACGGATTTACATACGGTCTCAAGAAGCTCTTTACCGGTGCCTATGGCGATATCAGTAGCTTGATCAACGTTTTGATTCATTAAATCAATTTTCTGTTTAACGTAGTCGGAATCTAAATAACGTTTAATTTCAAGAGATTTAGTTGTCTGACCAGATTGTAATTCAGCTAGTATTGCTCTAGAGTATTTAGGAGCTCCATTCTGAAGTTCGATTTCTTGTTGAAATCCAATCCCTATGCTTTTTAAGGATTTGTTGTATATATCTATTAATTGTTTTGCTGTTCCATCATTGTCTCGCATAGCAGGATTAACTGTCAAATCTAAGAATTTCAAATAAACTTCGTCAGCACAGTGCGTTAAATTCAACCTTTCATCTGTGAAAACCCAGCCTTTATCCCAATCTCCAGGGTTCATGTCTGCATGTTGATAAATATCCTTGTATGCGTTATTATATTCAGGTCTATAATCTGTAGAGGGCATTTCTTTTAAATCAAACAGTCTGTTTAAAAAATCTGAATGCCTGACTTTTCCATTGTAAATCAGGTTTTTAGCGATAATTTCATCCGCTATTTCATTTCTTATTTCTTGAGTAATTCTGTTTTTTATAGATTTTGGCATTTTTTATATTGATTTAAAAATTGATGTAAACAAACACTAGGCTAAATAGTATATGATTTTATTTTGACAATATGTATAGTGTTTTCACATGCAATAATTTTGTAACAGCGAGTTTTATTTCGTTCACCATGTTGTGAGTTAAGTGCGATATGAAAAATTAGTTAAAGCCTTAATTAAGAGTATGAACCTATGCGTTTCAATTTGGTGTCAAATTGAATGCAGACAAATTGTCTATATTCTCTTTAATTAAGATAAGTGCTATTATAGATACTACATTTCTGCCTCAACAAATATAGGTTTCCAATTTTCTGGGAATTCTTTTTCCTTCCAAATTTCATGAAATCTTTTTGGAGACAAAATTCCTGCCTTTACATAGAATACAGCATAGAATATTTTGTAGGTTGGATTATTATCATATCCCTTGACATCAATGAGTATTTCATCCATTGTATTTGTCAACCTCTTTAATGATCGAGCAAATTTATATTCAATTGCAACATTTAAGCTCGGAATTAAAACATCAGGTACATAATGTTTGGCGGTTTTAATAAATGATATGTCAGGAGAATGAGTATTGGGAAAAGTAGCTTGTACGATAAATTTTATGCCATTATATACCTCTGTTTCCTTCTTCGGTTTAATTCCTAGTTCTTTTACTATAAATGCAGTACTTTCTAATATGTTTTCGAGATAATGAAGACCGCTTCTTTTAAGAATTTTCTCATTGTTACCGTCGAATGCAGGGAATGCTAATAAGTATCTCCATAGCTTATTAATAAATTCGCTGTATATTTCACCACTTTCTTCATGGTAACTAGAAGAAAGCAAATTGCTTTTATTTATCAGGTAGAACTTTAGATCATTTGCGAAATCACTATAATAATTTTGCATTTTCTTACTTTCAATATATGCTGAAGATATAATATAAACAGATTGAGCTAATGTGCAGAATTCATCTTCTAATTGTTCGGTTCTAATGTCAAATTCATAGTCTATTTCTCGTTTACTAGTTACTTCCTCTCTTATTTGAATATCCAAATAGATTGTCTGCATTTCTGCGATAATGCTTTTAATTTTTTGCTCTTGGTAGGTTGAAACATCTAAGGACATAATTATTTTTTTTGTGACAGCAATTTAGTTTTTACTTATAGCAGATTGAAACATTGAGGTATTAAGACCAACAAAAATATTATCTTTAACCCTTTCAATATCACCACCATTAAGTTTAGTTTTTTTCAAAAAGTAATCAACCATTGCTCTTTTGGTTCTATTGTTTTTGTAAGCGATCCTTGGTGAAATAACCTCTTCACCTCTTGTGAAAATTATAACAGGGATTGGTTCTCGTTTGAGTTTTTCTCCGATTAATTCCCACCACATATTATCAGTATCCCCTAAAGAAGATCCAAAAATTATTATCATGTTAGCTTCTTTAATTTTTGCAACAACCTGATCGTCAATAGTATGTCCTTGTCCGCTATTGCATCTTTGTTTTACAATGGCTTCAAGTATATCAACATTCTGATGAAATTTTTGATTTTTAAGCTGTGATACGTCATTTACCCCTAAAACCATTCTGTCGTCGACATAACCGTGTATATGATCAATTCCTCGCAACTCTACATGGACATTACTTGCGATATGATTTCCAATTTTAGTTACCGTGGTACCGCCAATAATTCCTTCAATTATTCTAGTGTAATTGAATGTAACTATATCAACAGCCCAACTATGATGCACATATCTCAACTTATAATCTGCAATTTTCTTTGACTCTGCTGGAGTTAAAAACACTTCTGCCTTAACCAGATCTTCGAATAGTTTTTCTTTATTGGCTCTCGAGAAATCAAAGTTGTTTTCTTCGTTCTTCAAGTACTCCGCTAATTGCTCTCCGATATCCTCAAATGCTTCGTCAAAATCATCTGTGTTCTTAAAGTTCTCTGTATATTGCCCCAAAGCTAATTCTAAATCTGACCAATGGCTGAAATTGTCAGCGATATTAGTTTTCAGAATTTTTACTCCCTCTTTAGAAGATTCAATAGATTTATAGTAACTGTAAAAGTCTCTATAGCTGGTTTTCAACCCCAAATTTAAGTCAAAACCGTTTCCCAGTATATGTAATATTTTCACTAAAAATTATTCTTGATTTGGTATTAATAGCAGGGGGAAAACGAGAAGTCAATAAAGTATTGTAATTTATCCTTAACAGGAACATGCTCTAGCCCCTTTTATTATTCACTAAAATATGAAAAAAGTTTATGTCTTAACGAATTTATTCTTCCAAAATTTCTAACTAACAATATTTATTCGTTATACAAATGGATGCTCATTTTTAACACATAATATATCTATACCCATGTGCGTGATTTGATCTTTGAAGAGTTCAAAATTTGATGTTTTGGGTCCCCAGTATACTTCTCGTAAATATGATCTATCTTCATCATGAAATGGTAGATAATCAACATACATTCTGGTATTATCCTGTGTCACTTTTATATGGGGATTTTTCTGAAGGGGTTCAACTTGAATAATTCTACATTCCTGTTCTTCTCTAAAGTCATAATGCTTAACTAAATAGCGGAGATGTATTAACAGTTTAGGTATTATTTGAAAAAATTCATTTCGCTGATCATCATTTTTGGCAATTTTATTATACAAAATTGAAATTTCATCGCTCAAATCGCTTAGTGATTTTTCAACTTTAACTCTTAATTCATTAATAAAATTTATATAATCGGAAACTTTATTATCTAAAGCGTCTCTTTCCAATCCATAGTTGTCCAGATCGCGATAAAAAACACAAGCTTCTTTGTGCCCTAAAGAAATTACTCGCCTAGATATTGGGTCGATATAGATACACCGAAACAATGGTTGTTTCATTTTTGAGAATCCGGTTGACTTAGGACTCATCAATCCTTTATTTAAATCTGCATTATCAGCAAAGTAATCAAAAGACAAAAATAGGCTAACTCCCGTTCCTTCTATGTTGTTGTTTTTTCCATAAAGTCGAAACTGATTCAAACTGTCAGGGTTAAAAGTAAAGCTACCAACAAATGCTTGATGAACATTAGGAGAATAAAGCCCTGTAAAACCGAAGAAATCTAAAATAGAATTTCCTTCTTTCGGATCGTTTGCTGTTGTCACCGAGTTTAATCTGAATGACGAATTTTGAAAAACTAATGCATTAGCTGTTTCTTGTGTTGTGTAGTGTGCAAAATGAAGTTCATTTGGATCAGAAGTACCTAATAATGCTACTATTTCCAATGACATCCTATAGATATTAAAATAATGTTCTTCTGGGACTAAACATTCTCGTACGGTGTCAGTAAAGAAAACATCCATACTTATCATCCCAAGAATTACCTGATACCTTTCCTCTCTCGATAAAACCGGTTCTGGCATTGAAGGACCCAATGCAATCATAGCATCCACGACAGATAGATTTCCTTTAAAGAAATAGGTGCCGACATTTTGTAAGTTGCCATAGGATTTCTGTCCTGATTTGATTAAATGAATCAATATTTCTCCTTTATTCACCCATAATTTAGGGATATTCGGATTGGCAGATACTGCTTGTTCTATATAATTCCATGCTAACAGTTGCTCGCTTTTGTTATGGTATAATATGGCGAGGTTATTAAAAGCGTGAGCATTATTAGGATCTAGTGAAATAGCCTTTTCTAATGGTGCTTTCGCTTCGCAGTTATTTCCATCAGATAAGTATGCATATCCTATATTGCTATAATACATGCTATTTGCACTATTAACCTTTATTAAAGTATTAAAGGTCTCAATAGCCAACTCATACTTTTTATCAATTATTAAGAGTAAACCCTTAGTATTAAGAGCGCTTTCATTAATACTATTTATGCTTAACGCTTTTTGAGCATATAGAATCGCCTCGTCATATTTTTCGATTATATAATAGAAATAAGCTAGCTGAGCAAAAGAAAGCTCTGTTCCTTCGAGTTTTTCTGTTTGGCTAAAACACTTCTGGGCTTCTTCATTTTGATTATTCAGAAGATAATAGGTCCCCATAAAACCCCAGCTTTCACCTTTACTATCATCAATTTTTAGCGACTTTTCTATGTGTAGTTTTGCCTCTGGAAGTAGATTAAGTTTCATCAAGCACGAGCTTTTGAAGTTTAAAACTTCCCAATTATTACTATTTATTTCTAATTCTTTCTCTAAAAGGCTTAATGATTCTTCAAATCTTCCGACTTTAAAAAGACTTTCCGCTTCTTTAATCCATGAACTTTGAGGCTTTTCTTTAGTTTTATTCATACAGGTGTTAACGTATAATCATTTGGTTATTGATATCTAGGATGGGGATGTAATTTCATTTTAGGCTTACAAGAACTTTTATGTTGATTTCAGAATATAGATGTAAACTCTTAAATACCTTTTAATTTTATTGTCAGACTTATTACTCATCTTCTTCCTCCTTCTTGGTTCCTCTTTTCAGCTTAATTATTGACAGTTTGTTATCTTTCCTATGTTTCCGGTCTTCTTTGCTTTCTATGAATGAGCAGTTTTCAAGAAAGTCGACGTGGGGAGATTTGATATCGACTTCTATTGTCAATGGCGACTTTTTATCTAGATCCATGACGTAATCGAGCAATCTCGCTGCCATACGCATTTCTCTAAAGTCAGGATGCACTGCTATGTTCACCAGCTCTCGGTCGTTCAGCTCGATAAAGCCTAGTAAACCGCGTACTGCATGCGTAATTTTGTATCGGAGAGTGACAGTGGAGCTACTAGCCATTTCAAGTAGTACTTCTGGAAGTTCTGATACTTCATCTAATGGCGAGATATGGAATAATTCGGAGTAGGAGTATCTTGAGTCATCTATATTCCGTTGGAGCAATGTCTCGATTCCCGCCTGTCGTCTACACAGTTTTTTAATAGAGACACCTAGATCTTCAGCTGTGAATGGTTTATCAAAGTACTCACGGAGATGGATAAGAATGAATAGGGAAGTCTTGGGTGTAAAAAAGAACCCCTCGCTGATCAAAAACTTTAAATAATGAGTCAGCGGTTTATTTTCAACTTTCCGTTCACCCGTAACCACCTTCTTTTTCCATTCTAGGTATTCAGGTTCTACGGCTATCTTATGTTCAGCACCATTTTTATCTTCCGTACGATCTTCATAATTAACCGTAAAACGGTATATAGTCGTTTTTTTATTATGGTTGGCAGCACTATTAAGCTTTACTTTTTCATAGGAACCTACATGTGAAGGAGGCATAACCTCCGTAAAAGAAGATTGGAATATCGGGACAAAAAGCGTCCACAGGTCTTGTTTAAATTTCTTCTTGTTCGTGGGGTCTAATATTTCGAAAAGATAACCATCAGCTTTCCCCATTAGAAATGAGACGTCCTCATCTGACAGAATTGAATCTTGTAAAAGATGGTACACGTTGCGAAGCACCTCGAAATCACTTCGAAGCATGATAACAAGCGGACTTCTTACTCTGGTATTTTTTTTGACGTTCCCCAATTTAGATTAATAAAGCTCTAAAATAAGGTTTTATCTGATTGGAGACAACAATGCTTGTGATTAGGAAAAGTATTTGCCGTCGCGAAGGCTTAATTTATTAGCTTTTTCAGCTATTTTTAAGGCCTGTTCGATTATCAAAGCATTAGGTTTCCCTTGTTCAAACAGATATATCGCAGTGTCATCCGTACTCTTTCCATCGATAAAACAACCCGCATCTATCATTCCATTTATCACTAACGTGCAATCATCTATATTAGATAGACTGATAATTTCTTTGACAACTCTACTGCCGTCATCTTCCAGCAAGTCTTCATCAGGAGGGTAATATAGTCGTATATCATCATTCAATTCATTTGCGATTGATGATAGAATATGATGCGGATATTGTGATTTTATCACCATACTTTCAAATCCTGAAATTAAATTAGGATCACTACTGACAGATGCTGATAGGTCTCTTGCTGAGCGACCTTTAACCAGTCTACGTAGCTTAACCATGTTGATTGTGAATATTGCTGAAGTTGTTAATTTAACCATAATCGCAATAAAGAATATTCGATGCAAATTATGGTGATTAGAAAAAGTTGGAATTTTGTATTTTTTGTTTTAAGTTTGTGTTGTAATTAGCTGATTAACTATTTGTATTTCTGCTAATAAATTGGCGAATGACGCTGCATCTTGTTTAGAAAACGTAGGAAATTTTCAGGAGAAACAAGGTCAGGAGTCTAAGCCCCATTCTCTTATCTTTGTGAGGAGAGATGGGCGCTTGCTCTTGTTCTTTTCTCCGGGCTTCCTACGGCCTTCTGAAGGAATGAGGTAAGTCCCATCTCTTTTCAGATAGCCTTCTTCTTATATAGATACTGTTGTTCATTGATGCCTTAACCAAGATGAACAATGAGAAAAAAACAAATTAGAACGAAGCTTAAGAGGCCTCCTTAATACCCAAGGAATAGAAGTCATTATTGATGACTTAGATCGTTGTATTTGCCAATTATTAAACCGACAAAACCCAATTGTAAGCGAACAGGCATTTCCTCGATTTCATTCAGTTAATTTTTTATTTAAACAGTGTGAGTTAACATCGTATGGAGTGAGATTTCTCCACTTCGGTCGAAATGACGGAATGTTTAGTTAGGTCACAAAAAATGAATCCAAAAAATGAAGAAAGAAGATTTTAGAGACCTAATCATTGGAGATACTAAGGAAGAGCACTTGCAAGAGATCAATGAATGGATTGAGAATACTGAAACAGAGTTCGTGCGTATAGCCGAGGCTATTAATTGGCCTGTTGAGAAAATTAGAGGCTGTTACACTCTGTTTGGTTTCAGATTAGGTTTAGGGACGGAGCATGAAGGTGTCAAGAATAAAGAGCAATGAGGAGAAAAGAAAGAACAAAAAGAAAGATTAGAATCCCTCCTTAATTCCAAAGGAGTAGAAGTCATTGTTGATGACTTTATGAGTCGAGTGCCAATTATAAAACGCTAAATTCCTATATAAACCAATCTTGCACTAAACGACTTTATCAGTTAATTTTTTATTTAAACAGTGTGGGCTAGTTAAGGACTGTATAGTCTTTAGACCCGTTCGACTCCTCTGCGTTCCGCTCAGGGTGACGGGGTAAAGTTAGGTCACACCCAATGAACTTAAAATGAGAGAATTTTTTAGGGGTAGGAGAGAACTGCCCTTTGGGCAGAGCTATGTCCAATCCATAAAACAAAAAATGAAGTGTGTTTCGCTGATCATATACATGCTACCTATGATTTTCTGTGTGTTGTTTAGTAAAGTCTTTGCGCAGTCCACTGGGGAGCGGGCTGCCATAAAGGCTCCTGAGATCAGTCAAGTGTATAGACCGTATTTAAAAGGTAAGGTGGTGTCTTCAGATAGTACGCTTAGCCTAAGAAGTCATATCAGTATTGAAGGAACTGATGTTTATGTCTATTCGCAGCATGATGGGACTTTTTCTTTTCGTGGAGTTTACCTCGAATCTGGCGTATTGCGCATTGGACATAATAAGCTTACTAAACCAATATATGTTCCATTTGACACTATTAATCGCGGACCTTTTATAATCAA
>NZ_JAERTY010000013.1 GCF_016746095.1 Sphingobacterium faecale
TTAACTTTATTGAGGTCAATCATAGCGGGATAAACAGTTAAATATTTGAATTTAAGATACTTAAATATATAACCATGCCCACTATATTGCAAATTTTTATACCAAATTATTAATCGAACTCAGGTTTTTAGCTTTTTCCATTCTTAACTGTACGACATAGGCGTACAGTGTAGTACCGTAGGTAGCTTTGAAACTTTGCTTAAGCTTCTTTTCATTCATAAAAAATATCTTTGCCAGTTCTGCACTTGAAGGTGGGGTGTCTAGATTTAGTGTAAGATAAGATTTTATTTTTTCTAAACTGTCGGATGGCTGGGATGCGATTTCAGGAATATTTTCTCCATACTGTGTCTGTTGATGTATGGTAAATAGGAGCTCCCGCAACTTAAGTTTAAAAAAGTGATATCTATGTTCAATTATATCTTTACTGTTTATCATATCCTCCATAATCTGTAGCATCTTAAGATCTATACAAAGAGTTTCATTGGGTCTGTTTTCTGGTGTTCCAGACAGGATATATTGATGGAAACTATCTTCATTTATCCAATCTTCATATTTTATGAGATCGAAATAAAAATCGATGGACATTTTTATTATGATATAATGTAGCGCCTCTCCTGGTTTCACAATGAGAACGCCTCCACCTCCTTCTGTATCTAAGAAGTTTCGTTGTAACATTCCCGCCCTATGTGTATAAGACTCATTACCTGCTCCATTTTTTACACAAGAATTACCCCCGAGATAGAAAAAAAAACGAACGTGTGGAGTCTCTGCAGACCAGTTATTGGTAAGAATAGTAGCTGTATCTATCTGGGCCTCGACAATATGTAATCCCACCGAATGAAAGATGTCACAATGTATCGACACTTGATGCTGTTTGTAGCTGAACACTCTATGTATCAATACATCTTCCTCTATATGAGTTCTTTCCACTATATCATCATGTATTATTTTGTCTATCTCAATAATCTCTGATCTCAATCGCATGCCTCTATTTCGCTATTTTTTGTCCTGTTTATCACTATTTGTTAATCGGCATAGTAATTACATTTGCGAAGTTATTTATAATTAATCTAAATACCAATAGTGTTGTCAAGAATGAAAATAGATTTATCTGAAATCAAACAAGTGGTTTGCATATCCTTGATGTTTTCAATATTATTTACAAGTACCTCACTTTTTGCACAATCATCAAAAAGAGATGGAGCAAAGATTATCGGATATGTCAAGGATGCAGATGGAAATGCTGTGCCCAGTGCTACTGTCTATGTTTTAAATACAAGATACAGTACTCAAGTTGACAAAGATGGTCATTATGTCCTGATGGTAGCTTCAGGAGAATATGAGGTGATGAGTTCTGCAGTTGGGTTTATAGCGCAGAAGAAAAAAGTATCTATAGGTCGAAATGAGACTAAACATCACCAATTTGTTTTGAAAGTAGACCCGAATACAGCGATAGAGCAGGTTGTGGTCAGTGGTAAATCTGCAATTCAAGAGGTCAGGGAGACTCCTTACAATGTTGCTGTATTGGACGCTACGAAATTTCATAACTCGTCTATGGAGCTTTCAGATTTATTAAATAGAGCTTCGGGGGTTAAAATTCGACAAAGTGGAGGATTGGGATCTGCCACGTCTGTTAATTTGAACGGTTTTTCTGGCAGACATGTGAAGGTATTTATTGATGGTGTACCTATGCAGGGAATGGGATCTGCATTTCAGCTGAATAATATTCCTGTTAATTTGGCTGAACGTATTGAAATATATAAAGGGGTGGTTCCGATTGAATTGGGCTCAGATGCTTTGGGAGGAGCAATCAATATTATTACCAATAAACGTAATAAATCCTATGCAGATGTATCCTATTCTTATGGATCTTTCAATACGCATAAGACTAATATCAATGTTGGATACGCAGCAAAGAATGGATTTACGGTCCAATTAAACGCTTTTCAGAACTATTCAGACAATAACTATCGCGTCTATACCCAAATTAAAGACTTTAAAACCAGCAATTTTACGATGGATAGTGTATGGACAAGGGCCTTCCATAACAAATACCATAACGAAACAGCTATTTTAAAGACGGGATTTGTGAATACGAGCTGGGCGGATCAATTTCTTATAGGTGTGACTCTTGGTAAAGAATATTCTGATATTCAAAATGCCAACACTATGAAAATAGTATATGGCGAAAAATCGAGAAATGGTAATACTGTAATGCCCTCGTTAACCTATTCTAAGAGAGGTTTATTGACCGAAGGACTGGACGTTATATTAACAGCTAATTATAATCATAACTATAATCAAAATATAGATACTGCATCAAGAGAATACAACTGGCTCGGTGAGTATCGAGAAACTAAAAATGTTGGTGAGGGGAGTAGATCGTTAGCCAAGTTTTACAATGACAATGCTGTTGCTTCATTAAATGTGATCTATAAAATAAATAATCAGCATAGCTTCTCATTTAATGATAACTGGTCAACTTATGAACGTAAAAATGCAGATAATGTAGCGATCAAAGATGAATACTCTAAACCGGAGGATAAAGCAAATAATTATAAAAATGTAGCTGGTCTATCCTATAAATTTAATTACAATAAACGATGGGTCTCTACTGTTTTTGGGAAGCATTATAAGCAGAAGACATCAGGAGTAGTCAATGCGGGGGAAAGTGAGTCGTTTCCAACATGGAAAAGAGTAACGGCAGAAGCTAGTGCTTTTGGCTACGGGGTGGCAACTACTTATTTTTGGAAAGATTTTCAATATAAAGTCTCCTATGAAAAAGCATTACGGATGCCCTCCGACTCCGAGATTTTAGGCGATGCGCTATTAGAGCGAGCGAATGCTGAGCTGAGACCGGAGAGAAGTAATGGCGTAAATATTGGTGCATCTTATCAAAAGGATTTTAATGAAAATCATGCTGTTTATATTGATGCGAGTGGTTTGTATCGCGATGTCCAGGATTTTATTCGTCGTACTATCGTACAACGAACCGGAGAAGCGCAAAATGTAAATCACGGGAAAGTGCAAAATTTAGGGCTGAATTTTGAAGGGAGGTATTATTATAAGCGATTTCTATCAGTAGGGGGGACCCTAACCTATCAAAGTCTTATCAATAAAGAATTGTATACTAATTATGGGGATAAACAGTTGTCTGCGACTTATAATGACCGTGTGCCTAATCAGCCTTATCTATATGGTAATGGTGAAATTGAAATGCGCTTTCAGGGTATTCAAGAGCCTACAGATTTACTAACCATAGGCTATAATTTAAACTATGTTCACTCCTTTTATAGAGAATGGCCAAGTTTAGGGGATGTCAATACTAAACACACCATTGACGGTCAATTATCTCATGATTTTACAGCTTCCTATGCTATGAAAAATGGACGTTATAATATCGCATTGGAGGCAAGAAACTTGAGCGATCAACGCCTATATGATAATTATAGTCTACAAAAACCGGGACGTAGTTTTGGTGTAAAACTTCGATACTTTTTTATGTAATCTAATAAATAATTGAAATTAATAAATTATAATATGATGAGTTCTAAAAACAATGTATTCAGAGGTGCTATTGCATTATTATTGTGCGGTAGTATAATTAGCTGTTCAGATAAGAAAGTTTTCGATGAGGAGCGTGAGTCTAACGATGTCGAGTTCTTTATTTCAGCTTCTGAAAGTGAAACTGCTAGCTATTTATTAGCTGTGCCAGATATCACCGCAAAAGAAAAGTTAACTATTAAAGGTAAGGGGATGGAGTCTGATGCATATGGCTCTTGGTTATTCCCAACGCCTTACGTTGGTATTGGACTACAATACCGAAAGGGCGATCCTGGTATCGGTATCGGTATAGCTTTAGGGCCCAACGGTAAAATTATAAAAAGTGGTAGCGAGTTTCAGATTGTTTCAAGATTTACAACTTATGGTGTCTTTCAAGAAAAAGTATTATCTGTTGTTGAAGGGATAGTTCAGCGGGATGATAAAGGTAATATGGATAATACCAAGTTGTATTCTACCTTCAATTTTATCGATCCTGCTGATAATAATGCCGTTACTACGATAACGAAAAGTACAACAAACTTAACTGGTAATGGTGAGTATTCAATTTTATCAGGAGTAGTTCAATTTGGTGCCAATAACTTTTTAACAGCACTTGTTCCGAGACAATTTAAAGAAGGCTTAGATAGGAATGGAAAGCCTACATTAGTGATGAGTGACACGCAATATCCGGATTCAGTTTGGATCGCATCATTTGACAAAGATCTCAAGATGACCAAATTGTACGGAGATGATCGGATTAGTTACGCTGCAGGAAGACACCGCTCACAATTCTATAATACAATAGGTGGGGATGACGAGGGAAATCTTTATGCCTTCGCTCCCAAGAACGCGATAACATCGAAGGCAAGCGGTGTGCTTAAAATCAATAAAGGCGCTTCAGAATTTGATAAAAATTACTACTGGAATCTTGATGAAGAGGTCGTGAAATCCGGTATATCAAGTAGTCCTTCTTTTAATAGAATACATCATGTAAAGGGAGATTACTTTATTGTAGAATATCTTATAAAGGGTAGTAACCCTATCGAAGGCGATGTCCCTAGCTCTAACGCGCTTGCGATTGTCAATGTCCGTACAAAGGAATTTAAATGGGTAAAAGATATCCCGGATTACAATTACTATCCTAAATTCCATACGCCAATTGCTGACGGTGGTAAGTTTTACGTGCCAGTAAAAGAAGTGGACAAATTACCTGCAATCTATATTATTGACCCTGTCACAGGTCAAGCAGCCAAAGGTCTAGAAGTAGATGCTAAAGATATTAATGGTATCGGCAAGCTTCGTAAAAAATAGGTAGTCCCTTAATAAATGAATATTACAAATAGTAGGAGTAGACCTTCTGTTTGTAATATTCATTTTATATTATCCACAAGAATATTAATTATGAAATGTCATTTTCTTATAGCCCTATTTTTAGCGGCTTGTTACTTCAATACCTCTGCTCAGCAGGCAGTCACTTTCAAACATTCTAAAGGCGAAACCAAGGTTTCAGCAAATCCAAAAAAAGTGTTGATTATGGATTTGAGTGCACTTGAAACTTATTACGAATTGGGAATACCGGTTGCAGCGACGGTTGACCAGGTTCCGGAATATTTAAATGAATATAACGATACAAAGTATATACGGGTCGGGAATGTTAAAACGCCAAATATGGAAGCGGTAGCTGCTCTAAAGCCTGACTTTATCATTACTGGAGGTCGAATGGGAAATTACTATGACTCTCTATCTATGGTCGCTCCCACGATTATCTTCGGTACAGACAATGCTGATTTTTGGGGTTCGTTTGAACAGAATGTACGTGATATTGCAAAATTACACGGTAAAGAAAAAATCGGAGAAGCAAAGTTACAAGCTTTGCGGCAGAAAGCTGCTAAAGTGCAAGACAGAGCAAAAGCAGATCCTAAGAAAACAGTGTTAGCAATGCACATGGGCGGGCGCTTGATGCCGAGCGGTCCTAACTCTCGTTTTGGATTCTTGTATGATGCCCTGGATTTAAAACCGGCGTATATACCAGATGCCGAAGCTTCAAATGCCCCTAGAGGTGGAGATCGTCCTCAAGCCCCGAAATTGGCTGATATCAATCCCGATTACTTGTTCGTTTTTGACCGTAACACGGGCATACAAGGAGTTATGCCTGATCCAGCCGATATTATCAATGATGATATCAAAGCGACCGAAGCTTATAAGAATAATAAGGTATTTATTGTTCCAGGATGGATTTGGTATCTTTCGGGGAGTGGCTTGATATCTGTTGATCAAAAGATAACAGATATCGGTGAGAAGCTTTATAATATAACATTTTAAAAAGAGCTAAATCACAATAACAAAGAAGCCCGCTATAGCGGGCTTCTTTGTTATTGTGCGTTTAAGAACATTGATTTCTTTAAAACCAATTCCCTAAAATAAGGGTCTTTTAAATCTTTGATAAAACGTATGGCTTCACCCGTTGATTTCATTTCTGGGCCTAATTGTTTATCTACCTCTGGGAACTTAGAGAAGGAGAATACAGGCTCTTTGATCGCCCAACCTTCAAGTTTGCGCTCGATGGTAAAATCTTTCAATTTGTTTGCTCCCAACATTACTTTGGTTGCGATATTGATATAAGGTACATCGTAAGCCTTAGCTATGAATGGAACAGTACGTGATGCGCGAGGGTTGGCCTCGATAACATATACATTTTCTCCTTTTATAGCAAACTGAATGTTTAACAGTCCTCTTACGTTCAGTGCTTTAGCAAGTTTGATCGAATATGTTTCCATTTTATCCTGTACAGCTTGAGAAAGCTCAAAAGGAGGTAATACCGCGTATGAATCTCCAGAGTGAATACCTGCTGGTTCAATATGCTCCATCATCCCGATGATATGTACATCTTCTCCATCCGAAATAGAATCCGATTCTGCTTCTTCAGCACGATCCAAGAAATGGTCGATCAATATTTGATTTCCAGGAAGGTTTTTAAGTAGATTAACAACTGCTTTTTCTAAGTCTTCATCATTGATGACGATACTCATTCCTTGTCCACCTAATACATAAGAAGGGCGTACCAAAACTGGATAACCGACTTCGTTTGCAACTTTGATTGCTTCTTCAGCAGATGTTGCGACACCATACTTTGGATAAGGAATTTCAAGCTCTTTTAGGAGATCTGAGAAACGGCCACGGTCTTCAGCAAGGTCCATATCCTGGAATGAAGTACCAATTATTTTAACTCCTAGTTTTTCTAGACGTTCAGCCATTTTCAACGCCGTCTGACCACCTAACTGTACGATTACTCCTTCTGGTTTTTCTAATTCAATGATTTCGCGTACATGCTCCCAGAATACTGGCTCGAAGTATAGCTTGTCTGCCATGTTAAAGTCTGTTGATACAGTCTCAGGGTTACAGTTGACCATGATCGATTCGTAGCCACATTCCTTGGCAGCCAATAAGCCGTGTACACATGAATAATCAAACTCGATACCTTGACCGATACGGTTAGGTCCAGAACCTAATACGATGATTTTCTTTTTATCCGAAACAATCGACTCGTTCTCGTCTTCAAAAGTAGAGTAGAAATAAGGAGTATGTGCTGGAAATTCTGCAGCACAGGTATCTACCATTTTGTAAACACGATTGATTCCTAGTTGTTTACGACGGTCATAAACCTCGTCTTCTGTTACATTGCCCAACAACCAGGAGATTTGCTCATCCGAATAACCTTTTTGCTTCAAGGTCATGAAGAAATCGCGTGGAATATTGGATAGCTGGTAGCGGCGTAATTCTTGCTCTAGCTGAACTAATTCTTGAATCTGTACTAAGAACCATTTGTCAATATGCGTCGCTTTACGGATGGATTCTAGAGGAACACCTAGTTCAAAAGCGTCTTTTACGTGGAACAAGCGGTCAGCACTTGGATGCTCTAAACTGTGCATGATATCATCTAGGTTGCGCAGTTGTTTGCCATCTGCACCTAGTCCTGCACGGCCTGTTTCTAGAGACTGACAGGCTTTTTGTAGTGCTTCGATAAATGTACGGCCGATAGCCATAACCTCGCCCACAGCTTTCATCTGAAGACCTAGTTCTTTGTTTGCTCCTTTGAATTTGTCGAAGTTAAAACGCGGAACCTTTACGATTACGTAGTCTAATGTAGGTTCGAAATATGCTGAAGTTGTTTTGGTAATCTGGTTTTGTAACTCATCTAAGTTATATCCGATAGCCAATTTAGCAGCTATTTTAGCGATAGGGTAGCCAGTTGCTTTAGAGGCTAATGCGGAAGAGCGTGATACACGAGGGTTGATCTCGATTGCGATGATATCTTCGTTTTCAGGATTTACCGAGAACTGAACATTACAGCCTCCAGCAAAAGTTCCTATCGAACGCATCATCTTAATCGCTTGGTTACGCATATCTTGGTAACACTTATCGGACAATGTCATACCTGGAGCTACTGTGATAGAGTCACCCGTATGTATACCCATTGGATCAAAGTTCTCGATTGTACAGATGATGATTACGTTGTCGTTTGTATCACGTAGCAATTCTAACTCGAATTCTTTCCAGCCTAATACCGCCTGCTCTACTAACACCTCATGAGTAGGTGATGCGTGTAAGCCTCTATTCAAGGCTGCATCGAAATCTTCTTTTTTATGTACGAATCCACCTCCTGTACCTGCTAATGTATAGGATGGACGGATTACTAAAGGAAAACCGATTTCTTGTGCCGCTTCTTTTCCTTCAAGGAAAGAGTTTGCGATTTTTGAAGGAGCTACACCTACACCGATATCAATCATCAGCTGACGGAATTCTTCGCGGTTTTCTGTCTTCTCAATAGCCGCGACATCGACTCCGATCACTTGAACATTGTATTTCTCCCAAAGCCCAATATTTGAGGCTTCAATACATAGGTTTAAGGCCGTCTGTCCACCCATCGTTGGTAATACGGCATCAATCTTTTGCTCTTTTAATATTTGCTCGATACTCTCGCAAGTAAGAGGTAATAGATAGATGTGGTCTGCTACAACCTTATCGGTCATAATTGTTGCAGGGTTAGAATTAATTATGGACACTGTGATGCCTTCTTCTTTGAGAGATAAGGCAGCTTGAGATCCTGAATAATCAAATTCACACGCTTGTCCGATAACAATAGGACCAGAACCTATGATTAAGACAGAGTTAATGGAGGTGTTTCTAGGCATTATTTATTAGATCAAAAAATTAAAATACGAACTTATTGTTATTAACAAAGCTGTGAAAATGCCTTTGAAGAGAAGAGTATTCCGACTGCTTTGTCGGAGTGCAAAGTTATATTTAATTTTTGATATAGTCAAAAATGTTTTGTTAAACTTAGTACCCTATAAAAAGGGTTTTTTGAAATATCTGCCGAAATGGTACATTATTTGCTTTATATTCGGCAATAATTTAAAAAAATAACTACAAATACAACTTTATGAAAAAATTTACTTTAGCATTAGTCGCATTGTTAGTCGCTGGGGCTTCTCAGGCTCAGGACTATAAGAACTCGATCGGTATCCGTCTTGGATCAGGGTATTATGACGTGGTATCTGCATCTTTTAAAACATTCATTAAGCAGCCTGCTGCTTTGGAATTTAACTTAGGTTTTGATTCTGATAAATTTGGCGGAAAAAGTTTTACGAATTTAGCACTTTCTGGTGCTTACCAACATCATTTCCCTATCGGAAATATCGATGGATTCAAATGGTTCGTAGGTGGTGGTGCTGTATTGTCTAATACTTTCTCAGATATTGATGAGGTTAAGGGTTTTAGCGCAGGTATCTTCCCTACAGGGGGTGTTGATTACAAGTTGAAAAGTGCTCCTTTCGCATTTTCGGCTGACATTAGACCTACTATCCATGTTGTAAATGGTGCAGGACACTATAACGGTTTCTACGCTAATGGCGGTGTAACAGCTCGTTATACTTTCTAAGCTAAAAAATATAGCAATAAAAAAGGGATCGCATTCGTGATCCCTTTTTGTTTATTCTCTATTTCTTTAAATGGATATCAAAGTATTTAGCGATCTTGTCGTACATATGGATTCTGTCTTTTCCTCCAACATTGTGCTCATGAGTAGGGTATAGAAAGTAGTCTACTTGTTTGCCCGCTTTTATACATTGTTCTACAAAGTCCATGCTGTGCTGCTGTACGACTACAGGATCTTGGGCGCCGTGTATAATTAATAGGTTGCCTTTTAATTTATCCGCCTTATTTAATAGGGAGGTTTTTGTATAGCCCTCTGGGTTTTCCTCAGGACTATCCATATAGCGTTCGCCATACATTATTTCATAGTATTTCCAGTCCATTACCGGACCTCCCGCTACTGCTGCTTTGAATATGTCGTTATGTTTTGTCATTAATGAGGTGGTCATATAGCCGCCGTAGCTCCATCCGAATATTCCCATGTTTTCACTATCTACATAAGGAAGAGATTTAAGGTATTCTATTCCGACCAGTTGATCCGCCATTTCCGCTTCACCTAGGTTACGATGCGTTATACGTGTGAAGTCCCTACCTCTAGCGTCGGAGCCTCTGTTGTCCAATGTGAAAACAAGGTATCCGTTCTGTGCCATGAACATATCAAAGTAACCTACGCCTCCCAGCCATCGGTCAGTAACGAGTTGAGCATGTGATCCTCCGTAAAGATATAACATAACTGGATATTTTTTTGAAGAATCAAAGTTTGCAGGATAGGTTATTCTAGCGTTTAGAGGTGTTTTGCCATCCGGGGAAACAAATGTCTTGAATTCAATCTTTGGAATGTTTATCTGCCCTATAAAAGGATTCTCAGCCGTTAGTATATTAGTCGATTTATTGTCTTTTTTTGTTATTACATCAATTTTATTAGGAGTGTTCAGGTTGCTGTATTGGTCAAGAATGAAATTCCCACTATCACTGATTGAAGCTTTGTGCGTGCCGTTTGTCTGAGTCAGTTGTGTTGTTTTGCCACTTTTTAGCTCTACTTCGAAAAGCTGGCGCTCCATGCCATTATTGGTTGTGCCTATATAATAAGCTTTTGTTCCTTTGTTGTCAAATCCCTGGAAATCTATTACGCTGACATCGTTATATCCAAGATGACGAATCAATGTGCCTTGTGTATCGTATAGGTAGAGTTGGTTGTAGCCGTCTCTGTCTGTTTGATATAAAAACTGTTTCGGATTGTTTGGTGCAAAAATCAATTCATGTTGAGGTTCTACCCATGTAACCGATTTTTCTTCAAAAAGTGTTTTTACAAGAGCCCCTGTTTTTGCGTCATATTTGTTCAGCTTTAGATGGTCCTGCCCACGGTTTAATACCCCCACATAAATATATTCGCTATTAGGGTCCCATGAAGCCATGGTCAGGTACTGTTCTTTTGGAGTTCCACTCTGTAGTGTGATATAGTCTCCTGTTTGCATGTTAAAAACGTTCAGTGTTACTTCTTCACTTTTCATTCCGGCCATAGGGTAGCGGATGTCTTTAATCGTAGCAACGCGTGTGTCCCACTGGGGTAGCGGATATTTACTGACCATCGTTTCGTCTTTACGGTAGTAAAGTAGTTTTTGATCATCAGGAGACCACCACATCCCTTTGGTTATTCCGAATTCTTGGCGATGCGTAAATTCACTGCCGCTCACAATACCATTCACCGTGTCTTTTGTGACCTGTATTTTCTTTCCGTTTGCAGTTGTGATCTCGATATTGTTGCCGATGAGGTAAGCTGTCTGTCCATTTGATGTACTATACTCTACATTTGTAGCAGTTTTGGGTACACTAGAAGTAATCAGTGCTTCGTTTTTGTTAATATTATAAGTTACGCCATACACACTTTCTTTTCCGCTTACGTTAAATACGAGTGTATTAGCATCCTGCCATTGATACTGTGTAGGAAAAGCTCTTAGTGTGAACTGTTCATTAGGGATCGCTTTTGTTAATGCAGACTGGAGTTCTGTGATCGAAACTAGATCTTTGCTCTGCCAGTTATCTTTTGATGAGCGTATCACTAAGTTTTGATACGAAGCGTCTAGATGTGAAAAAGCATCAGTTCCTTTTAGCCATTTTTGCCCAAATAGATTCTTGGGTGAAAATTTGCTCGGACCGAATACTGTTTCATCTATCGTGAAACTGCGTTGGCCGTAGGCATAAGTGGAGCCGAGTAGTAATAATAACAATAATTTTTTCATCTGTTTGTTTTTTGTTAGATGGAGTCTTTAAGAGGCGTCGCCTACTGGCGAAATTAGGTAATTGTGTTAATATAATTACTAACGTCAAAAATGTTTTACAAGCCTTTTTTTAGTTTAGGTAGCTTTAGCTATGTTGTAAAAGAGACGTTTTGTTTAAGATGCCGTTGAAATGTATTGCTTTTCGCCCGTATTAATTTAAAATTTGTGTAATTTTAATATTATGATTACACAGAAGGTCTCCCTACGGGAGGTGCGATTTTATTCGCCAATTGGTTATTACGAAGAAGAACAGGTCGTTGGA
Source organism: Sphingobacterium faecale (assembly GCF_016746095.1). Lineage (GTDB taxonomy): Bacteria > Bacteroidota > Bacteroidia > Sphingobacteriales > Sphingobacteriaceae > Sphingobacterium > Sphingobacterium faecale. The sequence continues at coordinate 12,019 of NZ_JAERTY010000013.1, forward strand.
AATGAGTTTTATGTAAGTGTCGACGTGTTTTTTCCTTTCGAGAACTCGGATGCAGAAGACTTAAAGAATACTATTAATTATGAAGAGCTTTATCAGATTCTTCTAGAAGTGATGAGTCCTAAGCGTAAGTTATTGGAGTCTGCATTGGAAGATATGCTTGATTTGATTCTTAAGAGGTTCAATTTTGCACAAAAGGTCAATGTGGTTATCAAAAAGATTAATCCCGCTTTTGGTGGAGACTTGGCAAATTCGGAGGTGGCTCTACTTTTTGAAAAGGACTGATTGACAGGTTTTAGTGTTGTGTTGAATAATTATGACTGACATTTTGTCTTTTCATTTTGTTTGCTTATGTCAAATTGTCTTGTTTTTGGGTTTGGTATTTTTATTGAAATAGACTGGCTGTATAAGTTTAGTATATAATTAAAAAATAAAAATAATTGGAGGACAAGAAAATGGCATTAATTAAATTCCCTACAAAAACAGTAAACACAGACAGTGTGAACCCATTTGTTAATAGTGTATTTGACAATCTTTTTAACGATTCATTTATCTCTGACCGTTTGGTAACACGTGTTCCAGCAGTAAATATCACTGAGACAACAGAGGCTTTTGCAATAGAATTGGCTGCTCCTGGATTACAGAAAACTGATTTTAAAATCAATGTAGATAAGAATATTATCTCTATCAGTGTGGATAAGGTTGAAGAGTCAGTATCCGATGATAAGCTGTACAGCAAAAAAGAATATAGCTACAGCTCTTTCTCTAGATCTTTTACGTTGCCTGAAACTGTAAATTATAGCGATATTGATGCTGCTTATGTGGATGGAGTATTGCAGGTTAAGATCGGCAAAAAAGAGGAGGCTATTGTGGCCAAACGCTTGATTGAGGTTAAGTAAAATAAGTTTTTTAAGCATATAAAAGAGCTCCCAAGGAGCTCTTTTTGTTTTATACAGATCTGTAGGCGCGATTTTTGAAAAAAAATTGCAGTATTGAATATAATAATCTATCTTTGCGGTTCATTAAATAATTAACATTATTAATAAATAACAATGTACGCAATAGTAAATATAGCAGGGCAGCAATTCAAGGTTGCAAAAGACCAGTATCTTTTTGTACACCGTTTACAAGGAGAAGAAGGCGCTAGTATTGAATTTGACAATGTGTTGTTGGCCGAAAACGGTGGTAAATTCACTGTAGGTACACCAAGTATCTCAGGAGCTAAAGTTTCAGCTACGATTTTGTCTCATTTGAAAGGTGATAAAGTAATCGTTTTCAAGAAAAAACGCCGTAAAGGTTACAAAAAGAAAAACGGCCACCGTCAACAATTCACTAAAATCCAGATTACTGGTATCAGTTTATAATCGAATTTTTAATCCTGACGCAAGTCATAAATTAAGATAAAGAAATGGCACACAAAAAAGGTGCGGGTAGTTCCAAGAACGGCCGTGAGTCACATAGTAAGAGATTAGGTATCAAGATTTTCGGTGGTCAGAAAGCTATCGCTGGTAACATTATCGTTCGCCAACGTGGTACTGTACACAATCCAGATACTAACGTAGGTGTTGGTAAAGACCACACTTTATTTGCTCTAGTTGATGGAACAGTTGTTTTCCGTAAAAAAGCAAATAATAAATCTTATGTTTCAGTAGTTCCTGCTGAGCAAAACTAAGGTTTAGTTTAATCCTATTTAAAAGCCGCTAAGTGTCCCTTGGCGGCTTTTTTTTCTGAAAGTGTCTGTTTTTTAGTGGCCATCAAGAACTTTCATATCTGTTGGTTATCCCAAGGAGCAATGAAAGTTTTATCTGAAAGTGTTTTATTTTCAATGGACATAACGAACCCTCGAGACATTTTCATAGCTATATAGACTGTTATTATAAGAGGGTTTGTTTTTACTATAAAACATATTGATGAAGACTTTCAATGATTTAAAAATCAGCTCGCCTATATTGGCCGCTGTAGAGGCGCTGGGATATGAGAATCCGACACCTATTCAAGAACAGGCTATTCCTGAGGTACTTAAAGGAAGGGATTTGTTGGGGTGTGCACAGACTGGTACAGGTAAGACTGCTGCTTTTGCAATTCCTATTTTACAGTTGCTCAATAGCTCTAAGCCACAGGGACATAAAAGAGGGACTATCCGTTCTTTGATTTTGACCCCGACTAGGGAGCTTGCTATTCAGATTGGTGAATCGTTTGGTGATTATGGGAAGCACCTTAAACTAAAGCATACCGTGATCTTTGGTGGGGTAAACCAGTTTAGCCAGGTTAATGAAATCCGTCAAGGCGTAGATATTCTCATCGCTACTCCAGGTCGGCTTTTGGATCTTATGAATCAGCGGATACTTTCCATTAGTCAGATAGAAATATTTGTTTTGGACGAAGCTGACCGTATGTTGGACATGGGCTTTATCCATGATGTCAAACGAATCCTTAATGTTATTCCTGAGAAGCGTCAAACGTTATTCTTTTCAGCGACTATGCCCAAAACGATACAAGCGTTAGCGGATAGTATTTTGACAGATCCTGTGAAGGTTGAGGTTACACCAGAGTCTACGACGGCAGAGACTATTCAACAGACTTTATATTATATCGAGAAGGCCAACAAGCCTAAGGCTTTGATGTATTTACTCAAAAAAGAGGTAGATGATAACGTGTTAGTGTTTACAAGGACGAAACACGGTGCTGACCGGTTAGTGAAACTCTTGCATAGACAGGATATTTCTGCTGCTGCAATACATGGTAATAAATCGCAAAATGCTCGTCAGAATGCTTTAGAAGGTTTTAAGAAGAAAGAAATCCGTGTCTTAGTAGCTACTGATATTGCGGCTAGAGGTATTGATATCGATCTTTTGAAATATGTTATTAATTACGAAATTCCTAATATGCCGGATGCGTATGTGCACCGTATCGGTCGTTCAGGAAGGGCAGGAGCCGAAGGGTTTGCTATCTCTCTCTGTGATGTGGAGGAAATTCCTTATATCAAAGATATACAGTTTACTATAGGCTTTGAACTTCCTGTTAAAAGAATGGAAGATCTGAGTATGTCTCCTCAGTTTTTGGCTAAATCAACGTTAGAGGCAGGAAAGGGAAAAACAAAAGGTAAAGCCGAAAAGCCCAAACCTGGAGCGAAGCCTGATTTTCGCCATAAAAAGAAGAAGCAGGCTTCTGGTAATGGAGGACAGTCTTTTAGCAGAGGGAAAAGGAGGGACTCAGATAGTTCCACGAAACGATACTAATAAAAAAAGGCAGATGAATAATCTGCCTTTTTTTATTAGTGGAGAATAACGGATTCGAACCGATGACCTCTTGCCTGCCAGGCAAGCGCTCTAGCCAACTGAGCTAATTCCCCGTTAGCTGATGCAAAGATATAAAAATATTAATCTGTTGCAAGTAACAGTGTGAATTTTCCTCTATCGGCTTCTGCAACTTTACGCATAAACTCATGGAACTGCGTATAATCTTCAACAGGATAAGTCCCTTCTTTAATTTCCAATTTACGGTAATATATCAGCTTGTTTTTCTGTGCTATTATTTGAAGTTCATAATTTCCCATAGGAGAATTTATGTTTTTATGTATAGGCGGGATATGCTGTTTTATTTTTTGTTTAAGGGTATATGTGATACTGTCAATGTCGGTATATCCTCGGTTGATATAGACAGGGTTTATTCTGTTTTTAGATTCTGGGATAGTTTTAGCAGTATTGAATAAGTTGGGGAGAAATATTATTTGATCACCGTTTCTGACCACATAGTTTTTTACAGTAATGTCTGTTCTCTCAATAATAGCAGGTTCTGTTCGTTGTTCCAAATTATAGGTGCTATTGGAAAAACTAATATTATCAATGTCATAATATTTTTTCAATAGTTCGTGTTGCTGACGTTCTCCATTAAACATATTTTCAAAATGGTTGTCAAACTGTGTGCCTGTGAATTTTGTTATTATGCTTCCCTGTATATTACCTGTCTCTGTGATTTCTAGATCTCCCGTTCGTTTTTGAACATTTGCTGAGTAGGGGTAGCTTATCGTTCTTAGTAGTTTACCACCATTTGAAGTGCAGGCAAGGACTAATCTGTCGTCCGTGAATTTGCCAAGGTAGCCAAAAGGATGTCTGTTGCTTGTACATTCAAGCCAAGTTGTATCTTTTTCAAAAGGTAGGCATAGGATTATATGGTTGCCGTCAACAGCATTAGGGAAATCGATATCAACGTTTTTTTTCTGATAGCCGGCTTCAACAATACAATATAAAGACTCTATACCAGCTTCCTTTAGCAGTGCTTGGGTGTAGTTTACAAGCGCTTTGCAATCCCCATAGCCAAGTTTCTCTACATGAGAAGCAGGGTATGGCTCCAAGCCTCCTATTCCTACCTGAACGCTTACGTATCTCGTTCTGTTCTGCATATATGTATATAAGATTCTTGCTTTTTCTTTGTCCGAATCTAGATGGGCGGTAAGTTCTTTTACTTTGGACTTTGTTTCTGGAGACAGATCTTGTTTGCCTGCTAGAAGATTTTCATATACCCATTTCCCAAAATCTGACCAAGAATTTACAGTTCCTCGTTTTTTGAAATATTGAAAGGATTCTGGAATTGCTTTAACAACGATAATATCCTGTTGATATAAAGGATTAAAGGGTTCTTCTTTTCGGGCTTTTATATCCTTCACTGTCCATTTGTAAGTTTTTGAGTTTTCTGATGTTGTTATTTGAGGGGGATGGGGTATGTTTTTACTTTCTATACGTAGTGTCTGGTTTATTCGGGAGGTAAGTTTGTATTCGCTATTAGCCACTGAAAGATCTGAGAAATAATTCGGCTGCCAGTAAGGAATAAATAGATTTTGGTTATGTTTTACCTCGTAACTATATATAATGGTATAGGGATATGTGTGGGAGTGTGGAGCATAATGTTTAACCCTTGTATCGTCAAACAAGTTAATCTGATTTGACGCACTATAGTCTTTAAAATCCTTTTGACTAAACTTGTTTATTTGCTTACCGAATTCATCTAGAACCTGTCCTTTTATATTCTTGATGGTTTCGCTTTTGTTATAATGAAGCAGCAGTTCAGCATATTTGTCTCCGGCTTTGTTTAATACCGTTATAACTTTATAGACAGTTTGGGACACCGTTGAATAATCTATATCAAAGGACGTTTGCTCTTCCCTTATTACGGCATTTGCACGGATAAGGAGACTTTTGGGGATATCCGAGGCTGGATACTGCTGTGTCTTGGCAGTTGCGGTGTAAGATATCAAAGCCAACAAGAATATGATTTTATAAGGTAGCATCAGGTACGTGGTTAAATGAATGATCTATCTTTAGGTGTTGAATAATTCTTGAGAACAATTCTTTTAACTGGAAATATTCATTGCTATCGTATATTGCTTTTTTGAGCGATAGGCTTTGTGTCACATAGAGTGTACCATCTCGTAGTTCACTTTTATAGCTATATCTGGCCGATTTATCAGGTAGCACAAGGTTTGTGTTTTTAGGAGAAGCCTTTATGCTACTTCCGTTCGGTAGTCTGATTGTTATCGTATGACTTTCATCTCTCTTGGACCCAATATCTACGTGATAGTTTCTTTCATCCAGATTGAAGGGGTTTTTTGATATACGATTAATAAATATTGGATTGAAATTAAAGCTGTTTCCGATGATATGGTCGGCAGTTTTTATCTCTACGTCCAAGTTTTCAATCAATTCTTTTTCGTTGTCGTGTAAGTTTCCTATATTAATTTCTTTTATAGCTATGTTTGTAAGTTTTTCGTCAATAGCCTCTTCATATTCCGCTACCGAACCATATTCGAGGATATTTCTACGTTTGCCCACTGCATCCATTCCGCTATATGTTATTACCAACCTTCCTTTTAATGTCCCACTAAGATCTAATAAGCCATCAAAACTGTAATCTGTTGATGAGATCTGATTATTGACCAATGGGATCCATTCGGAAGATTTTTTTGAAAATATAATTCTTCCTTTGTCGTTGATGCAGCGCAGCGGGAGTTCGCCAAAAGGCAACAAAGGGTCGCTCGCATCAGCAAGGTAAGTTTTGTCCTCAATTTTAACTCCTGCAATGACATAATTGAAATCCGAAATAACAGGATGTAAGCTATTCGGTATCCCATTTTCACGAGTCGAAACAAGTATGGGATAAGATTCTATACCCATTGTATTGAGCGCTGTGACGAGCGTCAGATTAATGTCTGCGATGTTTCCGTTTTTAGCTTTTAATGCGTCTTCAATGCCATGCTGTGTATATTTACCATAGGTATTATTCCATTTAATATTTTGTTGGATCCATTTGAATATTTCTTTTGCTTTATCATAGGGAGAAGATGATGCATTTACTGTTTCCGCGAAAATGCCTTCAAATAGATTTGTTTTTTTTAACTGCCCTCCAAAGTTTTTATCGGTCATGAGCTCTCTGTCAACATCGCTCCATTTCTTTGTGAAAGTTTTTATCCCACCTCTAGACATCGCCATTTCCTCAAGTTCAAAATTTATAGCCGATATATAATTTTTAGGAGCAAGCATATAAGCCTCTGTTTTGAAGGCTGGTATGTTGTCCATAAAGTAGGTGATATCGGAACAGTCTATTTTTTGTCCGTTCAAAATCAAACATTCCCGTTGTACCTTTGATTTTGTGTCAGAAAGTTTCAGGGGCCCCTTTAGGGTAATATTATATTTATATGTGGCAGGAATCTGTACTCTATAGTTGCTTTTTAATTTAGGAATAGCTGTTTGGAATTGCCAAGATCTGAAATTAAATATATCTGGAGAGATTAATGTGTATTCTAGTTCTATTATTGATCCAATCTGAATGTCTGGCAGGGTGAACTTGTTTAGTTTAACAAACTCACTTCGATTTTCAAGAAATAAATCTTTATTCTTAAGGGGAGTAGATTCTATTTTACCGTCTATAAGATTGTAGGTGGTGGCTTTTATATCACTAATATATTCAAAGTTTGAACCATATTTATATAAGGGGATGGTGAAGTTGGCGTGCTCATAGCCTTCTTTCGTTAATATTCTAAGGCGAGTTTTGTAATGGTGAAATACCATTAAGGAGCGGTCTGATTCGCTTTTGTCAATTCGTGTTTTTCCATGCTCAAAAAGTACGATGGCATGAGCATTAGTGTCTATTTCATATATTTTTTTTGCGAAGTCGGAGGTTAATACTGTAGGGAGCTCTTCTGATTGTGCCATTAAGTCGCTCGAGAGTATTACGATAACGGCTAAAAGAATATATCTCATAACTAAAAACAAATAGTTTGGTGTCTTCCCGAAAGTTAGATAAATAATCTTCTAATCACAAACCGAATTTTACTCCACACTCTGAAGCAGTTGTTTTTCGTAAAGCTCAGCATACTCACCTTTGGCAGCCAATAGACTCGTATGGTTTCCTTCTTCTATAACTTTACCATTGTCCAGAACAATAATATGATCCGCATTTTTTATAGTCGAAATCCGATGGGCGATAAAAATAGAGGTCTTGCTTCGCATAATACGTCCTAGGTTGTGTAGTATTTCTTCCTCTGTCTTTGTGTCTACAGCGGAAAGGCAGTCGTCAAATATCAGTAACTGTGGGTCTTTGATTAGCGCACGGGCTATGGATAGGCGTTGCTTCTGGCCGCCTGATAACGTGAGACCGCGTTCGCCAATATGTGTCTGAAATCCATTTTCAAAAGCAGCAATGTTTTCGTAGACAGCTGCGTCTTGTGCTGCAGACTCTATCTTCTCTATGTCGGTGTTATCTAGGCCAAACGCTATATTGTTGGCGATAGTATCAGAGAATAAGAATACCTGTTGAGGGACGAATCCTATTTGATGCCTTAATTCTTTTATATTTAAGTCTTTTATGTTATTTCCGTCATATTTGATGGTGCCTTTGTCAGCATCATACATCCTTAATAGAAGATTGGCTAAAGTAGATTTTCCAGAGCCGGTTTTACCAATAACGGCCAAAGTCTGCCCAGCTTTGATGTTAATATTAATATTATCCAAGGCTTGGATTCCGGTTTCGGGATAGGTGAAAGAAAGATTCTCTATTTGGATCGCTCCAGTCAGCCTCTCGGATACTCTTCCACTTATGATCTCTGGTTTTGTATTTAGGAACTCGTTGATTCTTTTTTGCGAAGCAGCTGCCCGTTGGATCAGTGAGGTGACCCAAGCCAATGCCATTGCAGGAAAAGTAAGCTGGTTGACATACATGATGAATTCGGCTATGTTTCCAGCGGTAATTGTCCCTTTGTCTACTTCTATTCCTCCAATGTAAACTGTAATTATTGTACTGAATCCGACTAAAAATATAATTAAAGGGAAAAAAATGGCTTGTACCTTGACTAGGTCTAATGACGTATTTCTGTAGATGTTACTTTCTCGTGCAAATTCGGCCATTTTTTGCTCTTCTCTTACGTAAGTCTTTATAACGCGTATTCCAGAAAAAGTCTCTTGTACAAAGGAAGATAGCTTAGATAGTTGCGCCTGTATTCTAGTGCTTCGCTTGTTTATGATCCGATTGACCATAAGGATTATTAGCGATATGATCGGGATAGGGAGTAGTGCATAGGTAGCTAATGTGGGATTTACATCATACATAGCATATATGATCATTACAGACAGCGTTACCGTATTGATGGCGTACATGATTGCAGGGCCTAGATAATTTCGTACTTGATTTACATCTTCTGTGGCCCGGTTCATAAGATCTCCGGTATTATTTTTTCGGAAGAAAGAGAAATCCAGCTCTTGATAGTGATTGTATATTTCGTTTTTTAAGTCGTATTCAATATGTCTAGAGATGAGGATAATAGATTGACGCATCAAGAATAAGAAAATTCCGCGAAGTAAAGCGAGTACAAGTACTATAATACCAAAAAAAAGTAAGCTGCTACCAAAGACCTGGTAGATAAGATTTTGTTGATCAAATCCATCGTATAGCCTGTATAGGTCTATATTTTCTTTAACAAGGTCAAAAGCCTCTCGTATTACTTTGGCGGGTAATATTCCAAAATAGTTGGAAATAATGACGAAGATAACCCCTGGGATCAGGCGCCATTTGTATTTGTAGAAATATTTATTGAGATAGGATAGTTCTTTCATGTTGCGTCTCCAATACAAATGTAATGGTTTCGATTTAATATCTTTTGGCTAGATCCTGTGAATTCGTCATATAATTCTGTAAAAGCGACATATTTCAATAAATAACAGATAAAACGAATAAATTTTTTATTTTTGTGGAGCTTTTTAAGATAGTTTTTGAATTATTTTTTTTGATATGCAAAACGCTTCGGTTTTCGATTTGATGGCTCCTTCAGAACATCAGAATTTATTTTTTTGCAATGATCCATCGGTCGGTTTAAAGGCCATCATTGCTATTCATGATACAACTTTAGGTCCAGCGATTGGGGGCGTAAGAATGCTTCCCTATGAGTCTGAAGAAGAAGCGGTCGAAGATGCGTTGCGTCTATCTAAAGCTATTACCTATAAATCGTCCTTGGCTGGATTGAATTTGGGTGGAGGTTGTGCTGTTATCATCGGTAATAATCGCACAGAGAAATCAGAAGTGCTTATGCGCCGCTTTGGAAAGTTTGTTAAAGGCTTGAACGGGAATTTCATAGCATCGATTGATGTAGGTACTACACAAAGGGACTTGGAGTATATACATGCTGAGACTGATTATGTCGCAGGCCTTCCTACCTCGATGAATGGGGGAGGAGATACTACTGTTTTCGCAGCGCGTGGTGTTTTCTATGGAATTAAAGCTTCTATCAAAGAACTTTACGGAGACGATTCACTAGCTGGGCGCAAGATCGCAGTTCAAGGAGTGGGCTCCGTTGGTGAGCAGTTGGTGTCTATGCTAAGAGCAGAGAATGCACGTGTCTACGTATCAGATATGACCGAAGAGCGTAAGATGAAAGTCGCTGCAAAATACAAAGCCGAACCTATACAATATTCGACGAGCTATGAGCTTGATGTCGATGTTTATGCACCTTGTGCATTAGGCGGGACGGTCAATGCGGATACTGTTCCAAAGATGAGGTGCAAAATCATTGCAGGATCTGCCAATAATCAATTGAAAGATGAAGAGCGGACTATACAGTTGTTAAAAGAACACAATATTTTATATACACCGGATTTTTTGATTAATTCGGGTGCTTTAATAAGTTGTTACTCCGAGTTAGAGGGGTATGGTACGGATCGGACAGAATCCTTGATACGTAATATATATAGCGCTACGCGTCATGTGTTGCAAACGTCTAGAGAAGAAAATATAACAACATTCCAAGCAGCTAAACAGTTAGCTGAAAAGCGTATTGCTGATATGGCGAAGCTTAGAAAATAACGTGTGTTCTTTTAAATTATCGTTCTTATAAAATTATCGTTCTTATTACACTATGTTAAACAGAAGACACCTTAGGGTTAAGGTATTGCAGACGCTTTACGCGTACAGTTTATCTGAAGATAAACAGGTTAAAGATTTTGAAAAAGCGCTTTTCAAAAATGTGGAGGAGGTCAATGAAATGTATATTTGGACATTGAACCTACTGGATGAAGTAGCAGAGTATGTGGTCTTGGATCAGGAAAGTCGTGCAGCAAAGTTTTTGCCTACCGAAAAGGATAAAATTTTAACTGCAAAGCTGAATAGTAATACCTTTATTGAGTCATTGCGTCAGAACAGGACTTATTTGGAATTGGTGAAGAAATATAAGGTGTCTTGGGGATTTGATCCCGAAATTGTTCGTTCAATTTTTGCGCAGCTTAAAGATTCCGAGGCTTATTTGGAATATCTTGCATTAGAAGATCGCAGTATCAATGCCGAAAAAGACATTATTAAATACATCTTCAAAAAGATTATTTTGAAATCGGTGGATATTGAACAGGTTTTCGAAGAGAAGTTTATAAACTGGCCTGTTGATAAAGAGGTTCTTCAGGCGATGATCGCTAAGACTTTTAAAAACTTCAGCTCAGAGAATCCTGCCCAGAATAAGCTTGCGGATCTGACACCAAATTGGAATGAAGATGAGGAATTTATTAGTGAATTGCTAAAAACAACCATCCGATATTCAGACGAATATCAGGATATGATCGCGGCTAAGACTAAAAATTGGGAAGCTGATCGTATTGCTTTGATGGACGTTTTATTGATGCGTATGGCTATAAGTGAGCTGGTCAATTTTCCCTCTATTCCGGTTAAAGTTACTATAAATGAGTATATTGAGCTGTCGAAGGCGTTTAGTACAGCAAAGAGTAATACATTTATTAATGGTATTTTGGATAAGATTCTAGCTGATCTGACAAAAGAAGGACGTATTCGTAAAGCGGGTAGAGGATTAAAAGATTAACTTATGATACTAAAAAACATACTTTTGGCATTTGCTGTCGTAGGGTTGATAGCGGGTTGTGGTAATCAAAATGGAACCAATACAAATCAACAGGTCGGAGATTCGGTAGTGTCTTCAACGGATACGACCGCTTCGCAACAGCAAGGGCTTGTTGAATTTGAAGAACCGGTATTTGACTTTGGTAAGGTGAAAGAGGGAGTAGTAGTGGAACATGTCTTTAAATTTAAAAATGCAGGTACCGCGCCGGTTATATTATCACAGGTTTCAGCATCTTGTGGATGTACGACTCCTGATTTTACTAAAGAGCCTGTTTTGCCAGGTAAAATTGGAGAGATTAAAGTTAGCTTTAATAGTTTAGGGCAAGTAGGTACGCAACAAAAAATTGTGACCGTAAGCTCTAATGCCGAAAATAGAGTTACCACAGTTCAGATAAAGGGTGTGGTTGAAAAATAGAATAATAATCAATAACTAAATAAATAATAATGATATCAACATTTTTTTTACAGGCTGCAGGTGGTGCAGGAGGTGGAATCATGAGTTTTTTGCCGATGATTTTGATCGTTGTGGTATTTTACTTCTTCATGATCAGACCACAGATGAAAAAGCAGAAAGACCACAAGAAATATATTCAAGAGCTAGACGTTAATTCAAAAGTTGTTACTACAGCAGGAATACATGGACGTATTGTTGAAGTCAGTGAAAATACTTTTTTAGTTGATGTTGGTTCTGGCGTTCGGATTCGTTTTGATAAATCAGCAATCTCTTTGGATGCGTCGCGTGCCGTTAATACAGAAGTGAAAAAAGACTAAATACACGGGTACTAAAATTAAGATTTTTTGAAGGGCTACAGTAATATGTAGCCTTTTTTTTATAGTGTATATTTTATTGATGAAGTCATAGTGTAGTACATCAAAAAACTTACTTGGACCCGTTCAGCCCTGCTGGTGATTCTATGGAATCAATCAAAGTTGTGTTGAATTTATGGTTATTGTAGGAACTGCCTTTGCGTTTTAGTAACTTTGTGTTCGATAAATTATCGGTTTTGTGTGTATACACAATAAGGCAATATATGAAGCAACGAAGAATCAGTAAAATACAGCGACGTAAGATTTCGATCTTTGTACGTTGTCTCATTATTTCTTTTATAGCTTGGCTATTAATTGCCGTTTCGAATAAGTATACGTTTACCATTAGAGCCGGTATTGAGTACGTTAACATACCAGAGAAGCGGGCTTTTCATCCACTACAGTCTGATACGGTCAGTGTGCGTATCAAGATGAGTGGGTGGAATGTGTTGTTGTCTCGATTGAATCCTGATACTGCTAATATTCAGGTCGATCTAAGCAGTTTAAGCACGAGAAACTATATTGTTTTTTCTAACCAGATTGGCTTTATTAACAGACAGTTTCCTGTCGATAGACAGGTCATCAGTGTGGGGCCAGATACCTTATATTTTGATTTCTCTAAACAGACCCAACGTAAAGTCCCGGTACGCGTTCCGATGCATATAGGCTTCAAGAAGCAGTATGGTGTGATTGGAGCTACACGCACTAACCCAGAGTATGTTACCATCACTGGGCCTTTGGAGGATGTAGCGAACATAGAGTATTTGGAAACAGACAGTGTCTTTGGTACACAGATACACACCGATATCAGGACAGTATCCAATATCAATAGAAAGCAACGTACCAATGTAACTATTTATCCTACTTTTGCTGAAGTGACGATACCAATTGGTGAACTGACGGAAAAAATTATTGAAATCCCTATTAAGGTAGAAAATGAAAGACGCTATACCTCGGTAAGGACGATTCCCAGTAAGGTAAGCCTTACTATCTTGGTGTCTCTAAAAGATTTTAGTAAGTGGACTGCTCGCGATTTTGAGGCTATTGTGGATTTAGATAATTGGGAAGAGAATAGAGTGAAGAGTTTGCCTGTTCTCTTAACTAAAACGCCAGATTTTGTCAAGGTAATCAAGATAGACCCTCAAAATGTTGATTTTTTTGTTCGTAGATAGATTAATATGGGTTTAAAAGTCGGTATCACAGGAGGGATTGGATCGGGGAAAAGCTATGTATCCCGTATATTTAAGGCTATGATGATTCCTTTTTATGATGCGGATCAGGAAGCTAAGTTGTTAATGAGCCAAGATGCGGATATCCGCAAGGGATTGCTCAACGCATTTGGTGCAGAAGTTTATCAGAGAGATGGTACGTTAGACCGAAAATGGCTAGCTTCACAGGTTTTTAATGATAGTAACAAATTAAATCTTCTCAATGCTATTGTACATCCAGTAGTGATAAAGCATGGAACAGCGTGGGCAGAGAGACAGATTGCTCCTTATAGTTTAAAAGAAGCTGCTCTACTCGTGGAGAGTGGATCCTATAAAGAGTTGGATTGCCTTATTCTGGTCTCAGCTCCTGATGAGGTAAGAATAGCACGGGTAATGCATCGGGACGGGGTACCACGAGAAGAGGTTATTGGACGGATGAGTACGCAGATGTCAGAAGCCGATAAAGTTAAATATGCTCAGTTTATTATATACAATGATGGGGTCAAACCTCTATTACCCCAAATACTACATATACATCAACAGATTTTAATAAGAGAATGCTCGAAATAATTGATGACTTTTTAGTGGAAACTGCTTTAGGATACTACTGTCGGTACGGAGATTTTTATATAGACCCCAAGCAGCCTGTAAGGCAGGCTGTAGTATCTCACGCGCACGGAGATCATGCAGTACCTGGTAGTAGACAGGTCTATTGTACAAAAGCTACAGCGAAATTCATGCAGTATCGTTTTGTACGTCAGGTGGCATCAATCTATCATATACAAGAGTTTGATGCTAGTTTTGATTTAAATGGTGTAAATATTACATTTATTCCAGCAGGGCACATATTGGGATCAGCACAGATATTAATGGTTTTTAAAGGGATAAGATATCTTTATACCGGTGATTACAAATTGCAGGAAGATGCGACTTGTGAGCCTATAGTTTATACTAAGGCAGATGTATTGATTACAGAGACCACATTTGCTGACCCCAATGTTATTCATCCGGATCCAATCGAAGAGATCAAGAAGCTGGGGGAACAGTCTTCTCATATTATGCTCGGTTGTTATGCTTTAGGGAAGTCTCAGCGGTTAACTCATCTTCTTAATACATATTGTCCGGAAAAGAAAGTGTTTTTGCATCACAGTATGCTTCCTTTGCACCGTATATATGATGAATTGGGTTTCGTGAAGCTAAATTACGAACCTTATCAAAGAAAGGCATTGAAAGAAGGTAAGGATAAGGTTTATCTGGTGCCACCGATGACTTTCAATCATTATATTAGAGCTAAGAATGTAGTCCGTGTATTTGCTTCAGGGTGGAAGCGTTTGCAGTTTCGTAATGATCTATCTCTCTATATATCGGATCATATTGACTGGGCTGATCTTTTGGCGTATATCGAACAAGTGGAACCGACAGAGATATGGACTGTGCACGGTGACGGTATTCATTTGAGAGAATTCTATAAGGACAGCATGCATGTGCGCAATATTTTGAAAAGAATATAAAGAATGGAATTCTGTTTATACAAAAAGAGACCATCTTTTGGATAGTCTCTTTTTGTGGTGCCAGCTGGATTCGAACCAGCGACACAAGGATTTTCAGTCCTTTGCTCTACCGACTGAGCTATGGCACCTTTTAGCTTTTATTTGAACCTGTGCTAATCAGGTTTTGGGTGGTGCCAGCTGGATTCGAACCAGCGACACAAGGATTTTCAGTCCTTTGCTCTACCGACTGAGCTATGGCACCTTTTTTTGCTTTCCGTTTTACCGTTCTTGCGATGCAAATATAGCTTCTCTTTTTGAATTCCGAAACATTTATACAAAAAAAAACGCCTTATATGTACAAATCGTTGATTCCTATGGGAATAATTTTTTGTAAAATAGGGATAGAGAATGTCTGGACATTTTTGGTCGAGATAAAATTACATGAAATAAACACAGGAATAAATGATTTTAGGGTATCTTTGCACTTTATTGGAATAATATGAGTAAAAGAGGAAGAGTATTAGTCGCAATGAGTGGTGGTGTCGATAGTTCAGTAGCTGCTGTTATGTTGCATGAGCAAGGTTACGAAGTGATCGGTATCACCATGAAAACATGGGATTATGCAAGTTCTGGTGGTTCATCAAAAGAGACGGGGTGTTGTAGCTTAGACAGTATCAATGATGCTCGATCTCTTGCTGTCAACTACGGCTTTCCACATTTTATCTTGGATATTCGCAATGAATTTGGAGATTACGTTATTGATAATTTTGTAGAGGAGTATATTGCAGGTCGCACACCTAATCCATGTGTGTTATGTAACACGCATATTAAATGGGAAGCACTTATCAAGCGAGCCAATAAATTAGATTGTGAGTTTATTGCTACAGGTCACTACGCCAATATCCGCCAACATGACAATGGACGTTATGTGATTTCTAAAGGACTTGATGAACATAAAGATCAGTCTTATGTATTATGGGGGGTCACGCAAGAAAACTTAGCAAGAACACAGTTTCCATTAGGAAGTTTTCGTAAGTCTGAAATCAAACAGATGGCCTATGATATGGGACAAAAGGAATTAGCTAACAAGTCCGAGAGTTATGAGATCTGTTTTGTGCCTAATAATGATTATAGAGAGTTTTTAAGGCATAGAAGACCGAGTTTGGACCAAGAGATAGGTCCAGGTAATTTTATACTCTCAGATGGCACGGTTGTGGGCCAACATATAGGTTATCCTTATTTTACAATCGGACAGCGCAAGGGATTGGGAATTGCACTGGGCAAACCGATGTTTGTGATCGAGATTCTTCCAGAAAGTAATTCTGTTGTTTTGGGAGAAGAGCATGAACTTGAGCGTACACAGGCATTGGTAAGGAATATAAATTTAGTGAAATATGCTTCTTTAGAAGAGCCTTTGGAGGCTGTAACAAAAATTCGTTATAAAGATCCAGGTGCTGTGTCCACCTTGATCCAGCAGGGGGATATTATGCAGGTTGATTTCCCCCATGCCGTAAAAGGGATTGCCCCGGGGCAATCTGCTGTTTTCTATGAAGGGAATGACCTGCTCGGCGGTGGCTTTTTAATGAAGTAAGCTTTAGAAATTCTAAAGCTTACTTTCTTTTTTAATTTTTCTCTTTACCACTTGGCTTACGGCCTGTTTGGCTTCATATTGATGTTCGAGGTATTTTATTATTTCCCCTGCTATATCTTTGTTTGTGGCTTTCTCTATACCTTCTAAGCCAGGGGAAGAGTTTACTTCTAATATCAGCGGACCTCGAGTAGAAGGGAGCATATCGACCCCGGCTACAGTAAGTCCCATTGCCCGAGCCGCTGCTATTGCGGTTTCTCGCTCTTTCCTTGTCAGCTTTACAATTTCCGCAGTTCCTCCACGGTGTAGATTGGATCTAAACTCTCCTTCTTTAGCGGTTCGTTTCATAGCACCAACTACTTTGCCATCGACAACGAATGCCCTTATATCTGTTCCTTTTGCTTCTTTTATATATTCTTGAATCAATATATTATTGCCCAATCCATAAAAAGCTTCGATGACTGAGGATGCAGCTTTTTTGGTTTCAGCCAGTACAACTCCGATTCCTTGAGTCCCTTCTAATAATTTGATAACAAGAGGTGCTCCGCCGACCATATTGATAAGATCGTCTACATCTGATGCTGTTCTTGCAAACCCCGTAATCGGTAAGCCTAGTCCAGCGCCAGAAAGGATCTGCATGCAACGTAATTTGTCACGTGATCGTGTGATAGCTTGACTTGGATTTGCCGATATAACATTCATTACTTCAAATTGACGTACGATTGCTGATCCGTAAAATGTTACGGAAGCGCCGATACGTGGTATTATAGCGTCGATATCCGTTATATTCTCTCCTCTGTAATGGATGCTTGGTTTTCCTTGTTGTATCCCTACATAACATTTGCTGTGATCCATCACAACACACTCGTGGCCCCTTGCTGAGGCAGCTTCGACTAGACGTTGTGTGGAGTATAGATTTTTATTTGTAGATAGTATTGCTATTTTCACGAATGTGCTTATTTAAAATATAAAACAAATGGGCAGGTTAAAGGTTTGATTAAAAGCTGTTTCTAGCGAGTCCCTTTTTAGAAACATCAACAAGGAATTTTCCACTGATGAAGTTTCTTCCCAGTAACATAGGGTAAGACATAGAGGAACGATCCCTCAATGATAATTTGATATCGAAGAGTTGGTCGAACATGCGGATTTTTGTCAAGAATATATGACGTGTTTCGGTTTGACCAAATGAGCTTTTGACGACACGTTCGCGATGAATAGGAAAGGTTAATGTCAAGATTTCCTCTTCTTCCAAGTGAGGTTTAATGTGGCAGGTAATAAACCGGTGTCCGTCTTTTTCTATTATTTCAAAGTCTTCGCAGTGTAACACCGAGGTTTCCGCCCCGGTGTCAATTTTGGACTCTATATTGTACATTCCTAGTTCAGGGAGATCTACAATTTCATATCTGCCTATGATAAGCTTTTCTTTCACTTACTATTCGTAGATAAATGTTCCGTAAGGCGAAGTTATAGTGACTTGTTTCTTCTCGCTATCTTCTACACGGCCAATAATCTGTGCCGGTATTCCAAATGATTTGGAGATTTGAATAATGTCTTGGGCGATAGTTTCAGGTACATATAGCTCCATACGGTGTCCCATATTGAATACTTTGTACATCTCTTGCCAATCTGTCTTGGATTCTTTTTGAATCAATTCAAAAAGCGGTGGAATTGGAAAAAGGTTGTCCTTGACAACGTGGACATTGTCTACAAAATGAAGTACTTTAGTCTGTGCTCCACCTGAGCAGTGTACCATGCCGTCAATCTGCTTTCTGTATTTATCTAATATTACTTTTATCACAGGGGCATAAGTACGTGTAGGCGAAAGTACAAGCTTACCTGCCGTTACCTGTTCTCCTGTTTCAACGGTTATGAGATCAGTTAATGCTTTTCCTCCAGCAAAAACCAGATCGTAAGGTACAGCGGGATCGTAACTTTCAGGATATTTCTCTGCTACGTATTTGCCAAATACGTCGTGGCGGGCAGATGTGAGTCCGTTTGATCCCATTCCGCCGTTGTATTCGTTTTCATAGGTTGCTTTACCATAAGACGCTAGTCCCACAATGACATTGCCACCTTTTATATTATGATTTGAAATCACCTCTTCGCGCTTAATTCGGCAGGTCACTGTACTATCCACAATAATGGTTCGTACCAAGTCACCGACATCAGCTGTCTCTCCACCTGTAGAATATATGCCTATTCCAAGATTACGAAGGTCAGCAAGAATTTCTTCTGTACCGTTGATTATTTCGGCGATCACTTCTCCAGGAATATTATTTTTATTACGACCGATAGTAGAAGATAGAATGATGTTATCAATAGCTCCTACACAAAGCAGATCGTCAAGGTTCATGATAATAGCATCCTGAGCAATACCTTTCCATACCGAGATATCACCAGTTTCTTTCCAATAGACATAAGCCAGTGAAGATTTGGTGCCAGCGCCATCGGCATGCATGATATTACACCATTCTGTATCACTTCCCAATATATCAGGGATGATCTTGCAGAAAGCTTTTGGGTATAAACCCTTATCTATATTTTTTATAGCGTTGTGTACGTCCTCTTTCCCTGCGGACACACCTCTTTGATTGTATTTTAAGTCTGACATCTTGCCACAAAAATAAACATTGCTTATGATTATAACTAAAGTTTTTTTGCTACTGTGCTTCCATCTCGAAGACCGAGTCGATTTTCCAGTTTGCTTTATCTTTGGATGCTGCTACGGCTAGACGGTCACAGCGTTCGTTGAGCGGATGTCCGGCGTGACCTTTCACCCATACCAGTTTTATATCATGGATTTTATAAGATTGCATTAGACGCAACCATAAATCTTTGTTTTTTTTTCCTTCAAATCCCTTTTTTATCCACCCATAAACCCATTTTTTATCTATAGCATCAATAACATACTTAGAGTCAGAGTAGATGGTGACTTTTTGTTTTGTGTTTTTGAGAGCTTCTAAACCTATGATTACAGCCATTAACTCCATCCGGTTGTTTGTTGTTTTTCGAAATCCTCCGGAAAATTCCTTTTCGATCAATTTGCCATGAAAATCGAGGTTGCTACCATTATAAATAGTTCGCAATATGGTACCATAACCTCCAGGTCCTGGATTACCACTGGAAGCCCCGTCAGTGTAAAGTTCTATCATTGTCGCAAAAATACATTTATTAGACGGACTTCAAAGGAAGTGAAAACTAATTTCTATGTGCTGTAATAAACACAGGCTTCATCGTTGTTAGATGGATATTTCACAGTTATAATAGCCCTAGTAGGCTACTATAACTGTGTTGAAATGTTTTATTTGCTACTTACGGATACTTTTCCTTCTTTTCCGGGCGATCCCGAATAGATCTGTCCTTGAGGGAGGCCGCGTAGACCGGGAGAAGAAGTCGCTATTCTTGAATAGATATTAGATATTTCCGAACTTGGGGTTACACGAAGTCCACCAGGACTGACATCAACAAAAAGGTAGTTTTTCTTTTTTTTGTTGTCCGTTTGGGGAACAATTCCTGTAGGTTCGTATAATAGATTTACATTGCCAGCATCTCCATTTGGATAAGTGCGGGTGCCATTATTGGCATCCTGTCCTCGGGCTATTACATATAGGGAACCTAACTTGCCGAAGTTGATGTCAATATCAAAATTAGAAGCGTTATTTTGTGCTCCCTGTCCAGAGATAAACGTGCGATCTCCGATTTCAGCATATTTAACAACCAGTTTGACATCTTTTTTGCCGTAAAACTGAAGTGATGATTTATCCTTCATGATCAATGTATCGATATGTATAATCGATGAAGAATCTCTGTTGTTAAAAATCTTCTTCTCCTTTTTATTCAATACTAATTTTTCAAGATGCAATTCTTCTGTCTGTGCCATTGCGATAGAACATAACGCAATCATGAAAGCGATAAGTCCTGTTGTTTTGTTTCCTTTCATCTGTTTGTACTTTATTGTTAACAATTATTCCATCTTAAATGTAAAGAAGGAACTTGACCTTTGATACAAAGTTTAGACTACAGTTAGGTACTGAAAGATTAATCGGGCAGTTTTTTCTGATGCACCAGGTGCTCCGAGTTTATCAGCTAACACATCATAGTTTTCTAATATGTTATCTCTGTGTTCCTTTTCAGTAAGTATTTTGCCGATTTCGTCTCGGATTTGTCCAGGATTACAATCTTGTTGTATCAGTTCGATTACGGATAGATAGTTGTTGATTAGGTTGACCAACGAAATAAACTTAACTTTAACCAATTTGCGTGCTATCCATACACTCACTGGGTTAGCTTTGTAGACAACTACCTGAGGTACTTTTAATATACCGGTTTCCAATGTCGCCGTACCGCTAGTTACGACAGCGGCTTCTGCATTTCGGAGCAGGTCATAAGTTTGGTTAAATACGATGGGTATTTCTAGATTTCCTAAATAATTCTTGTAATACAATTGGTCAAAATTTGGAGCACCTGCAATAATGAGCTGATGTTTTGGAAATGCATAGTAGAGCTCAATCATATCCGGTAGTATTTGCTCAATTTCCATCTTTCTACTCCCTGGTAGTAAAGCGATTATTGGTGCATCTGTGAGTCGGTTATCGTTTCGAAAGTCTGGGTTAAAACTATAGTGGCTTATAGCATCCAATAGAGGGTTGCCGACATAATCCACCTTCATACCAAATCTTTTGTAAAAATCGACCTCGAAAGGAAGTATACAGAACATGTGATCTACTATTTTTTTGATTTTATGTACTCTTCCTTGATTCCAAGCCCATATTTTTGGTGAGATGTAGTAACAGGTTTTTATCTGTAGGTGTTTTGCAAATGAAGCTATCTTTAAGTTAAAACCAGGGAAGTCTATCAAAATTACCGTGTCGGGCTGATAATCTAAGACATCTTTTTTGACACTTTTTAAGTTTTTACGTATAGCTCCTATATTTTTGATGACTTCTATAAAGCCCATAAAAGCCATCTGTGAGGTATGTATCAGAGCGGATTGGCCAGCTGCTTCTTGCATCCGGTCACCACCTACGATCTTGAATTCTGCATCTGGATCTTCCTTCTTCAGCGCCTTGATGAGGTTGGCTCCATGTAGATCTCCCGAAGTTTCTCCTGCTATAATATAGTACTTCATATATAAATCATTTATCTTTCCCTTGCTTTACCATTTAGATAACAACAATTATATGTGTCAGCAAACGACCATGTTTTTTTTCAATCTAGCTGTTCTGTATCGAGTGTTAAACCTACGTAAATTCTCTATCACACGCAATATAATTGCGTGATAATATAAGACGAATTTTGTGGTACTTTTTATCCATTTAGTTTTTTTATGGATAAAATAATAAGTGTTCTTCTAATAAGGATGCAACGCATATATCATTTCCATAATTAAGGAAAGTTGCATATCAAAAAAAAACGCCAACTCTTGTCAGCGTTTTTTGGGGATGCGTTGTTTTAGAAAATATGTTATATACCAAGTTCTACCTGAAACATGCCGCCCCATGAATTTTTGTTGTTTGAATTACCATAATTCCCGCCTTTAACCATATAATTTGCATTGAGCTGGAATTTGAGACGGTGTGCTTTCATGTATTTGGTGAGTCCCAATTCCAATACCTCGGTCTGTACCTCGAAGTCCGAGATTTGTTGATGGGGTTTTAAATATGTATAGCGGCCGGCTATTTCATAACCATGATTCATCAGATACGAGGTCTGCTGATTCACACCCCAACCTTTGTAGGCATAAGTATCTTCGGGTTTATCCTCTTTTGTCTTATTAAGCGGGTTGTCCACATCTCTACGCATATATTCTACCTGATAGGCAAACCCCTGATATTTAAATATTGCATCCGCAAAGGAAGTTTTGAGTGTAAAAGGGTTCTGTACGTATTTCCCTGTTTGTCCTCCTTCCCGGATGGTTCTGTCATTGTAACTGTAACCACCACCTAGCGATAGTTTAGGTCTTTTTTCTCGTTCAATATCACCTTCTGAATAGTCGCCGTCGTTAGTAAAATCTCCAAAAGGCAAAAACTCGACACGTCCTGTATAGGCTAGACCATCGTCGGTTGAGTTGGCTGGTCTTCCTTCTCCCGTTGATACAGCGGCTTTTGCATTGATTGGCATATCGCCCAGCTTCTTGCTAAGATTGAAGCTCACACCAAAATCCCTATCAATGGTAAAGTTTGAATTGACCAGCGATCTGTCAGCAAATTGAAGGGAACCTGAAGAGTTGACTCGCTGTCTGTTTCCCGGTAACTTGTTTTGCCCAAAAGAGATATAGAAATCGTCAGAGAAATTGTAGAATATTACCGCATCGCGGACGATATTGGGAATGCCTGTGTCATCAAAATCCTGATCACTCCTGGTAAAGGCCAGTTGAACAGAGTAGGATATTTTAGGTGTGTAGATATAACCATCCATCCTCATCCGCAAACGACGTATTCGTGCGTCAAATTTTCCATTGCTTTCGCCATCCAGCACATTGCTATAACCGAGTCTATTCTGCATTCTAAATCTGAAATTAGTGTAGAAAAGAGAATCTTTTGAGGTGTATTGAATTCCTTTAAAGTTGAGAATAGTAGCACGGTCGTCCCGTTCCTGTCCTTTTAATGCACCTATGCTAATAAGCAAAAACAAAGGCGTTGTAATCCATTTTTTTTTACTCAAAAAAAACGTTCGAAAATTGCGGTACTGCATTGTTATTCTTTAAATTTAAAATCTAATTTGGGTATGTGGTGTTAAGTCTTAGTGATTTAACATTAATTTTACGCAAATATAAGATTAATGAAAAGAACACAAAGTGTTAAATTTCAAGGTAATCATTTAATAACATTGTGTTAACATTTTATTAATACAAATAAAAAAGTACCTTGTCAATAGAATCAGAATTGCTGAAATTTAGTCGGTGTATATTATGAGAAAGATTATCCACGTTGATATGGATTCATTTTATGCTTCGGTAGAGCAGCGCGACTTCCCCGACCTCAGAGGTAAGCCCGTCGCTGTGGGAGGTTCTCCCGATGGAAGGGGAGTAGTCGCAACAGCGAGCTATGAAGCGCGGCGATTTGGTGTTAAATCAGCTATGTCGTCACGCCAAGCTCTGCAGCTATGTCCAGCACTTATTTTTGTCCGTCCTCGTTTTGATGTTTATAAAGAAGTATCCATACATATTCGTGAGATATTTAAACGATATACGGATCTGATAGAGCCATTATCTCTTGATGAGGCTTATCTTGACGTGACTGAAGACAAAAAGGCGGTAGGCTCAGCTATTGAAATTGCCAAACAGATAAAGCAGGCAATCCAAGATGAGCTCAATCTTACTGCTTCAGCAGGAGTTTCTGTCAACAAGTTTATTGCTAAAATTGCATCAGACTACCATAAACCGGATGGACTGACTTTTATTGGGCCGTCTAAAATTGTTCGTTTTCTAGAAGGGCTTCCTATAGAGCGTTTTTTCGGGGTAGGTAAAGTTACAGCCGAAAAAATGAAAGCTAAGGGAATACATAACGGACGGGATTTGAAGTTGTTTTCCGAGGAACAATTAATAGCAGGGTTTGGCAAATCCGGAAGTTTTTTTTATAATATGGTCCGTGGTAATGATGAACGCCCGGTACGACCGAATCGTGTTGCTAAATCGATCGGAGTTGAAGATACCTTCGAACGTGATATTGCCGATGTCGAAGAGATGAAGCTTGAGTTGGATCTATTATGTCTGAAATTGAGCAAACGACTTGAAGCAAAAGCAGTATCCGGTAGAACACTCACCTTAAAAGCAAAATTTTCAGATTTTACACTCCTTACCCGGAGTGTAACAGGAGGATATTTTTTACGAACACATCAACAGCTTCTGGACGAATCACAGGCGCTCCTAGATAAAATTAATCTGGAAGGAAAGAAGGTGAGACTCTTAGGAGTTACGGTATCCAATTTTTTTGAACATGAATTTGATGCCCCCCGAAACGGGCAATTGACTTTGTTTTAATGGTGGGACATTTCAATTACCAAGCAATAGTACAGTATGCCCACTATTGCTTGGTAATAATGGTAAATAAACTATTTATCATTAATCTTTGTGTCCGCACTAAAACTACAGCCACAACCTTTGCCACAGCCACCGCTTTTTGTTTTGGAAGGTAAAAACTTTCTAACCATAAATACAATTGCAAAAACGAATACAATTGTGATAATAGCGTATTGAATGTATAGCATCTTTTTGATAATTATTTTAAAAGTTGGTACGCAATCAAAGCGGCAATATAGGCAACACCTGTCATAAAACCAGCTTGGATTAATGTCCACTTCCATGATCCCGTCTCTCTTTTAACAACGCCAATTGTTGCCATACATTGCATAGCGAATGCATAAAATAATAAGAGTGAGATCCCCGAAGCAAAATTATATGTCGGCTTTCCTGTATTTCTGTTGATTTCAGATTTCATCCGTGTAAACAGCGTCTGCTTCTGCTCGTTATCTTCAATGTCTAAGTCAGAGCCAAGGGAGTATACGACAGCTACAGTACCAACAAATACTTCCCGCGCAGCAAAAGAAGCGAGAAGACCGATTCCTATTTTCCAATCATAACCCAATGGTCTGATGGCCGGCTCAATACCTCTTCCTAAATACCCCAGGTAAGAGTATTCTGTTTTATAAGCCGTTATCTCATCGGCAATCTGTTCTTCCGAAAAGTTAGGGTTTTCCTGTGCAATATATTTCTCAGGGTCTGAAAATTTATCGTTCGGGCCAAAATTGCCCAATACCCAAAGTACGATTGATATAGCTAAGATGATTTTACCTGCTCCGAATAAGAAACTAGAAGATTTTTCCCATACAGTGTTCAGTACATTTTTCCAATCCGGCGTTTTGTACGTCGGCAGTTCAAATATCAGGTAGGAGTTACGAACGGATTTGATGATCTTGTTCAGAACCAAGGCTGACAGTAGAGCTGCTAATATACCTAACAAGTACATTGCAAATAAAACTATCCCCTGCACATTAAATCCTAAGAACTCCATGTCAGGGATTACCAGACCTATTATGACCACATAAATAGGGAGACGTGCCGAACAGGTCATAAATGGCGTGACTAACATCGTAAGTAGACGCTCTTTTGGGTTTTCAATATTCCGGGCAGACATAACAGCAGGGATGGCGCAGGCAACTCCTGACATCAACGGAATGACCGATTTTCCATTTAGACCGAATGGTTTGAGCCAGCGGTCCATCAAAAATACGACACGACTCATATAACCGGTTTCCTCCATCAAGGAGATAAATAAGAATAAAATTATAATTTGAGGGAGGAAAATGACGATACCACCTATCCCCGCAATGACTCCGTTGACCATCAAATCAGCCAATGGCCCCTCCGGTAGCAGCGCCGCTGTAGATTCTCCTAGGCTAGCAAAGAGTTCGTCGACGCTGTCCATCAGCGGGCCTGACCAAGTGTATATAGCTTGGAATATCAAGAATAGTAAACCAAAAAAGATAATATAGCCGTATACAGGATGTATGAGTATATTGTCTATTTTTTCTGTAGTCTTAAGTTTCTTGTTCTCTTTCTTTTGAAATATTGATCTGAGATCATTGTTTATTTTGTCCTGACGCAGGATCGCTTCAGCTTTCTGTAGCTGTTGTATGTTTATGCCATAGCTATTCCTGATGGCGGATAGCTTATTGTTTTCCTCAATTGATAATGCCTTGATGTTTTCTTGGGCAAGATATTGCCAAGTGCGGTATTCCGTTTCTAGCGGAAATATTTTCTTTGCTTCATCCAGTGGTTCTCGAAAGGTTACTGGGAGTTCTAGGCTATTGAAGTAAGGAGAAGGCTGCGTGTCAAAATTTCGTATAAGCTTATCTACTCCCTCTCCTGTACGTGCATTTGTTTTAAAAACTTTAGTTTTTAAGTAGCTCTCTAAAGCGCTGTAATCGATCTGAATACCTTTATCTTCTATTTCGTCCATCATGTTTAGGACAAATATTGCTGGCAATCCAGACTCACGGATCTGCTGGTATAGAACGATGCCTCGGTTTATGGTGCTCGGTTCCGAAACGACTACTACAAGATCAGGTGTTGAATTGGTGTTTTTGCCTGCTAGGGTATTGAATACAACCTCTTCGTCCAGAGAATTGGGGAATAGAGTGTAGGTCCCCGGTAAGTCTATTACTTTATATTCTTTATCACCGGACTTTGCTGTTCCTTCTCTTTTCTCTACGGTGATCCCCGGATAGTTTCCCACCTTTTGGTTCAGCTTGGTGATTCGGTTAAATAGGGAAGTCTTTCCTACGTTAGGGTTTCCTAATAATGCTATTGTCTTATTCTTCATTATATTCTATTTGCCAGAATTAAAGAGGCTTCTGACCTTCTGATTGCTACTAAGGTGTTGTCTTGAATAATATTGATACAGATAGGACCATGTAATGGTGCTTTATGTTTGATTTGGATGGTCGTTCCAGGGGTAAAGCCTAATTCGTAGAATTTGGCAGGCAAGTCATCTTTTTCAAAAGAATGGATAATTGCTTTTTCGCCTTTTTTTAGTTTATCCAATGAGATTTTATTTTGCATTATTTTTGTAACTTTAAATGATTTCAGTGCCTCAAAATCTTCCAAATATAGGTAAAAGGAGTGAGATTTAGAGGTGTTGGCTCTGTCATATAGTTGTTTTATTTAGATTTATTAAAAGCATGGGGATTGAAGATCGAATCAAGACAAATCGATTTCAGGATGATTGGCATAGAGCCACAATTAATATTTTGTTTACCAATAATTGGTTAAGTAATCTGTTGGAAGACAGAGCTAGTAGGAAGAATATTACCTTGCAGCAATTTAACGTTTTACGGATTTTACGAGGTCAATATCCTAAGCCAGCTTCTAATGCTACCATTCGGGACCGTATGATCAGCAGTACGCCTGATATATCTAGGTTGGTGGAACGTATTGTTACTAAAGGATTGGTTACGCGTACAAAAAATAAAGCAGACAAACGCTCGGTAGATCTACTCATTACAGAAAAAGGCCTCCAACTTTTAGAGGAATTAGAGGCCGATATGAATTTATCTAATATGCTTTCAAAGAATCTTTCTGCACCCGAAGCCAAGCTTCTAAGTGATCTGTTGGACAAATTGAGAGGCGAAGATTAATCTTTTGGGTTAGTGCTTATGATCGTGAGCAGCTTCTTTGCTGTGGTCATGTTCATGTCCCTCATGATTGTGATCATGCCCTTCATGATTATGGCCGTGCTCGTGCTCGTGGTGGTCATGCCCCTGTGCGCCATGACTGTGTTCGTGTGGCAATAGGAAAGTGGTGAGTGATACCGCTAAGCCTAAGAATACCGCAGCCATTTTTTTCTTATTGAATTTATGATGGTCAGCTGATCCGGACTCAAACAATATTGTTGTAGAGATATGTAAGAATATACCGATTACAACAGCCATTATCTTATCGAAATGTTGCGAAATATTCCCTATTTCGCCTTCACTTAATACAGAGCTCGTAATAAACCCTAAGGGAGTCATTGCGGCAAAGATTACTAACATAATGATGATGGTCTGTTTTTTTACAGTTGAGCTCAATAATAAACTACCTAAAGCAAATGCTGCTGGGATATGATGTATAGCAATACCAAACACAAGTTTGGTCTGTTGTCCTGATATCAGCGGCATGCCCTCCAGAAATGCATGCAGACACAGACTAATCATAATACCTAATGGGAATCCTGAGTTTTCGTGATGATGAATGTGGCCATGTTCTATTCCTTGTGAAAACTGCTCCAATAGTAACTGGAATATAAAGCCTCCTAGTATATACAGGCCGATTACTTCCGGACTAGTCGTATTAGTGTGGTACACATGGGGAATCAAGTGTAATACTGTAATAGCAAACAGGTAAGCCCCACTAAAGGAGAGGATCAGCTTGAGATAGTTTGTATTGTCACGTTTGACAAAAAAGACTGCCATACCACTAATGAAGGCAGATAAAAATAAGATAGCTACGATTAATGTAAAGCTCATATAGTATTATGTTGTTGGAATTGTCTCCTTAAAGAAAGCGGGTACAAAGCGTTTAAATAGATTACCGTTGAGGGTTCCTATCAAGATTCCCAATAATGCACCGCAGAGTATATCGAAGGGATAGTGTACTCCGACATAAATTTGAGAGAATGAAATAAGTGAAGCCCATAGTATGCATAGCCATAGCGTATGCTTCCATTTTCTTCTGAATAAGACAATCCAGAAAAATGCCATTGCAAAGTGGTTTGTAGCATGGGAACTGGTAAAGCTAAATCCAGATCCGCATCTTACCCGTAGGTTGATATCGTGTTTGAATTCAATATCGTTACACGGGCGGATACGCTTTACATTTTTCTT
The DNA here is from genome assembly GCF_016746095.1 of Sphingobacterium faecale. GTDB lineage: Bacteria > Bacteroidota > Bacteroidia > Sphingobacteriales > Sphingobacteriaceae > Sphingobacterium > Sphingobacterium faecale. Next base: position 40,857 of record NZ_JAERTY010000013.1, read on the forward strand.
GATCAGATGAGAAGATACACCATCCGATATACCAAAATTAATCAATGTACAAAGGACTACCAATATTCCTAGTTTGCCGTAGTGTTTAATAAAAAAGATAACAACAAATAGGTAAAGAGGTGCCCAAGTGAATGGGTTACGCAAAATAGGTAACAACCAGTCAAATACTGGATTGCTCATGCCTTGGTTTATAAGCAGGAATATCTCTTTATCTATATCAATTATTTGTTGCCACATAAGATTTTGTTTTTGTGTAAGAAAAGCTAAAAATACACTAATTGCCCTAAAACCGGAAATTGATTGTTAGTTTATCAAAATACACAAAGTTGCAACAAATATAGGTTTTTAATTTTATATCCTATCAATATAGTTGTATTTATTTCGGAATAACTTATTTTTACAGTTCACTATTCATTAATCAAGTATATGACTTTAATAAAATCTATTTCGGGTATCCGCGGTACTATAGGCGGACGTGCCGGAGAGGGGTTGACACCGATTGATATTGTCAAATTCACAGCCGCCTTTGGTAAAATTCTTATGCAGCAGACAGGTAACAAGAAGATTGTTGTCGGTAGAGATGCACGCGAATCCGGAGAAATGGTGAATAATTTGGTGGTTGGTACATTGCAGGGTATAGGTGCCGAGGTTGTTGATTTAGGACTATCTACTACACCTACCGTCGAGATTGCAGTTCCTTTAGAAAACGCAGCAGGAGGGATTATATTGACGGCCTCTCACAACCCAGGGCAATGGAATGCATTAAAATTATTGAATGCGAAGGGAGAGTTTATTTCTGATAAAGAAGGTAAAAATGTATTAGAACTAGGCGAAAGTTTAGACTTTGATTTTGCCGAAGTACAAGATCTGGGAAAAGTTACAGTAAATAGTTCTTATCTTCAAAAGCATATCGATGCCGTGTTAGCCTTGGCTTATGTCGATGTCGAGGCTATTAGAGCGGCACGTTTTAAAATTGCTGTGGACGCTGTCAATAGTACGGGAGGTATATTTATTCCTGCTTTATTGGAGGCACTGGGGGTAGATACTGTCTATAAGATACATTGTGAACCCAATGGTAAGTTTCCACACAATCCAGAGCCCCTAAAAGAACATTTGACCGATCTTTCGGCTGCAGTTTTAGAGAATAAGGCTGACTTAGGTATTGCTGTTGATCCTGATGTGGATCGTTTGGTTTTTATGATGGAAGATGGCGAGCTTTTTGGCGAAGAGTACACACTTGTCGCCGTGGCAGATTATATTCTGGGATGTCGAAAAGGAAATACTGTTTCCAATTTATCTTCGACCCGTGCATTGCGAGATGTGACTATCCGGCATGGAGGAGAATATTTTGCTGCTGCTGTAGGTGAAGTCAATGTCGTCACCAAAATGAAAGAAGTAGATGCCGTGATCGGGGGTGAAGGAAATGGAGGGGTGATCTATCCGGCTTCGCATTATGGACGCGATGCATTGGTCGGTGTGGCTATCTTCTTGTCCCATTTGGCCAAGCTCGGCAGAAAAGTTTCTGACTATCGTGCCGAGCTACCACAGTACTTTATGTCGAAAAATAAAATAACCCTTACTCCGGAAATGGATATCGATGGCTTACTGGCCAAAATGCAGGAAAAATATGAACACGAGAATCATACCACTATTGATGGGTTGAAGATTGATTTCGAGAATGAGTGGGTGCACCTGCGAAAATCAAACACAGAGCCTATCATCCGCATCTACTCAGAAGGACCTAGTCCTGAGGCAGCAGAAGCTATTGCTCAAAAGATTATCAACGAGATCAACGCTATTATAGCTTAGTATCCGACTGATAAATAATTTTTATAATAAAGTCAGAGCGTTTCCGAAAGCCGGAAGCGCTCTAATTTTATCTTTGATTAAGCTTTTCAATCCGTTGCTTGTTTTTTGCATCTAGACGGGAGGCGACAGCCCATATGGCAGCAGGTAGCCATCCGATCAGGGTGATTTGTAGAATTAAGCATAAGATCCCAGACAATATCTTTCCGCGAAGGAAAAAGGAAAGCCAAGGGAATAACACAGCTATTAAAATCATTATATTTTCCTATTGAAGTATAGCTAAACGGTAGGAGGAGCTTCCTGTTCTTTTTCCCCTTCTGTAGGCTCGCTATCTTTTCGTTCTACAATTATTTTGCACTCGGTAACAATTGCTGCTAATGCACCTGCAGCAGCAAAGACCGGAGCTAGTACTAGGCCTACGATTCCGATAGATACTGGGAAGCTAATGATTTCTTTCTCATTTTTATCAGCAATCGTAATCTTAGTCACGTTTGTCTCGTTGAATAGTTCTTTGATCTTCTTTAAAAGATTTTCACCGGAGATGTTATAAGTTTCTTTGAATGCCATGATTTTTATTTTTATAGTTTATGTTCCTTGTTTGTTTAAAACAAAGATAATCAACTATTGCAGAGATATTCTAGAACAAGTAGGTGAGCCAAGTCAGATTTTCGGTAAGAATTGTCTTTTTGTCGGTATATGGAATTATAAAGAAGATTATGCTTCCCGTCCGATAAGTTCACGTAGTGCTACCGAAGCAATAGCTCCTCCGAAAGCGGCCGGTAAATAAGACATGGTACCATAAGCTGATTTCTTGAAATTACTGCCGTCCGTATAGAGTAATGATGCTTTGTCCGGTAGTTCGGTCGAAAATGCTACTTTTACCCCTTGTCGGATATCGTGTTTACGTAGTTTTTTACGGATGTGTTGTGCGAGTTTACAGTTGTATGATTGGCTGATGTCTGCTATTTTTATTTTCGTCGGGTCCATTTTACCTCCAGCTCCCATAGAGCTCACAAAGGGGATTTTTGCAGCATAAGCCATGCGGATCAGGAAAAGTTTGGGTGTTATACTATCAATGGCTTCAACAATATAATCAGGAGCAGACTCCAATAAGGAAGGAAGTCGTTCGGGTATGATAAATTCCTCATATACTGTTAGGTCAAGTTCTGGATTAATGTCCAACAGACGCTGTTTCATAATCTGTGCTTTCGATATACCGTGGTTAGTAGATAGAGCTGGGAGTTGTCTATTTCTGTTGGTCGGATCGATAGTGTCCCCATCAATAATCGTCATCTTTCCGACTCCTCCACGACAGATGAATTCTGCGGCATAGGAGCCTACGCCCCCAAGGCCTAATACCAGTACATGTGATACTGCTAGTTTTTCAACAGCCTCACGGCCTATTAATGCCTCTGTTCTAGCTAACCAAGATAAATCTTCCATACATATTCCAATAGTTGTGCGCGTTGGCTAGATAGTATAGCCGAACACATGCTCTAAGTTCTCGATCAATTGCGCTTTTAGTCTGTTCATACCGATTTTTCGAGCGGCACAAAAGTAAGAAAAAATATCTACTATATTAGTCGTTTTATCATCCGTTTCTAGGAATAATCGATCTAAAGGGATATGTTGTATCAGCCTGTCCTTATTACCATGTATAATGGCAGCCCCTAAACTTAAATAATATCCTTTGTCTAAGAGTTGTTCTGCAAGTGTTATGTTTTTGTCGAACCCGTGAAATACAATTGGAGTTTGGGCTTTCTGTGCTTTAAGTTCATGTATAATTTCTTGGTAGGCACGTACACTATGTATGATCAGGGGCTTATGATTTTCGTTAGCCAGTTGAATTTGGTATCTAAATACTTCGAGTTGTAGGTTCCAATTTGTCTTACAGTGTTTGTCAAGACCACATTCACCAATTCCAATTACCCGATTGTTAGAGATCATAGACTCCATGACGTCGTACTGCAAGGAAGGAACTGGAGCTATATGCCAAGGGTGTATCCCTACACTGCATAACATTCCCGCCCGGAGATCGTCGACTCCTACCATCCAGTTCTGTATACGTAAGACGTTGGGATTTGTCGTCTGATGATGGCTATGTATATCCAAAAAGGGTAGGTCCATGTGTTAGTCTTCTGTATTCCTTCTGTTTTCTTTGTCTGTGCTTTCTATGTAAGGCATGTCTTCGCTTTCGTGGATTTCTTTGTATTTTACCTTTGTCGTCGGTTTCGATTCTGTGCTATCGATATGTACATCTACTTTGATTGTCTCTTTTATTTTTGGCGTACGTACGATTCCCCATTTTATGAGTAGCTCTTGGGTAGAGTTCTGTTTGAGGTGTTGTTTCTCTGGTTCGCCTATTAAAAAACCGAAAGCCTCCATGCTAGGGATCGCATCAAAAACGACTTTAAGTGTAGCAATAAAAGGCAGTGCTAATATCAATCCAGCAAGACCGAATAACATGCCTCCCAAGAGTATACCAATGATAGCCATTAATGGATTGATGCTGACTTTGCTGCCTACAATATTCGGGGTGATGATATTCCCTTCTAAAAATTGTACTACCTGAAACCAAGCTACGACACCTAATGCGTACCAAGCTGTGTCTTTGGTCGCTAGGGCAAAAAGTGCTGGCAGTATAGATCCGATGGCTATCCCTATGTAGGGTAGTAGCATAAGGAGTGAGGCCAATGTGCCAAAAAACCAGGCGTATTCAATATCCATCAGCATGAGTCCGACCGTGTTCAGTACAGCGACAATCCCCATAACGGTAATGAGTCCTACAAGGTAGCTCTGTACGACCGTATAGATCTTGTTCAGTACCTCATCGACTTTGGCTTGTGGAGTTGATTTGAAGGCCTTGAAGAAAAACTCACGGAAGAAATCACGGTAATAAAGCATAAAAAAGCTGTACAAAGGAACTAGTATCGCACTAGCTAACATGTTGCCAATCGAACCAAATGTAGCCGTTATGACTCCACCGGCGTTTTCTAGGGTTTTGTTGCCCTGCTCTTTAAGTTTGTCAAGTACTTGATTCTTTTCAATGCCAAATCGGTCCTTAAGCCAGTTCTGACCATTATCCAAGACAGAAAGCACCTTGTCGGTAATAGCGGAGGCATCCTTCCCAATAATGATACTCTGATGTACAATGAACCAAAGTATAGCAGATATCACAGTTATAGCCACAATAACTGCCAGCAAAGCAGAGAGTGCTTTTCCAAGGCGTAGTCGCTCGAACAACCGCGCCAATGGGAATAATGAAATCGAAATGAGTGTTGCAAACAGGATAGGTAACAACACGTCTTGTGCGACGTAAAGTAATGCAAGTATCAGTACGAGTGCAAATAAACTAGCTGCTAGGTTAAGTGCGTACGGGCTTTTAGTGGGGCTTTCCATATTTGCTATAACAAGCGGTTATATATTTATGTTTTTGTCTTTTCCCAATATAAGACATAAAAAAAAGCGGTAAAAATAACAACAGCATTGCCATACATAATATAAGGTATGCGGGATATAAAGTCCTGATAGATATATCCAGCCAAGAGTGCTCCTCCACCTATTCCCATCTCTAGGGCGATATACATCGTCGCCATTGCTTTACCTCTGTATTGAGGCAGAGATAGGTCTATAGTCCAAGCATTAAGTGCAGGCGATAAGATTCCCGTTCCGATACCGTATATGCAGGCTCCTAAGATAAGGCCAGAGATAGTGTCACCTTTCCCTAGTATTACCAAGGAGATCACAATTACAAATAGACCGACTAGCATTACTTTGATTCTTCCAAAACGATCCGATACCTTGCCTGATACGAATCGTATTCCTATAGAGGCTAGGGTATAGGCTGTAAAGAACAGTCCCTTGTTTGCTATTCCTAGGTGCTCACTCCAGTCCGGTATCAGTGTGAGGATCACTCCATAGGCCGAGTAGGATAGAAGTGTCACGATACCTGCTGGTATAGCCCGTTTTTCAAGGATATCCGATCGGGATATGCGTAGCATTTTTCCATGAAATTTACGTCTCGGCTGTAAAGTCTCTTTCATGTTCAGGACGATGATAATGGAGAGAAAAGCAAATAGCGAAGATGAAAAAAACATGGTGTTGAGATCAAAATTCTGCGCGATGAAACTGCCTATGGCGGGCCCTATTGCTCCACCTATACTAAAACATAATCCGTGCATACCCAATGCTTCTCCCCAACGTTCTTGTGGTATAATATCTGCGACGTAGGCGGAAGTTGCTGTAGGTTTGAAGCCTGTCGAAAATCCGTGTACAAGCCTTAACATGAAAAAACCAGATAAAGTCGTCAGGATGGGATATAGAAAGCCACATAATACACATACTATAGATCCGATGGCCATTACCGGTACGCGTCCCCATTGGTCGGTCAGTCTGCCGCTAAAGGGACGGGATATTCCCGCTGTAAGTGTAAAAAGAGCGATGATCAACCCTTTGTGATCAGCTCCTCCTAAGGAAGATAAATAATTAGGAAGTTCGGGGATGATCATGTTGAAGCTCGCTGAAAAAAGGAGAGAGCTTAAACAGAGTAAGGCAAACTGGAGTGTGTATATAGATTTTGCGCTATCGTGCATCGTTTTTTACACTTTACTTTTTAAGATGTTGACGAGCCAGTTCGGAGCAGAATATTGTTGTTGCTACCGCAACATTCAGTGATTCTGCTCTACCTATCCTTGGGATAGTCACTGCCGTCTTTAATGCAGGGATGAGCTCAGAGCTTATTCCGTTCCCTTCGTTTCCCATGATGATCAATCCTTCTTTTCCAAAATCAACTTCGTATATCGACTGTCCATGCAGCAGGGCTCCAAAAGTTGGTATTTCCTCTTGCAGAATAAGATCCCTAATATCCGTATAGTAGAGCTGCACACGTGACAACGAGCCCATTGTGGCCTGCACTACTTTTGTGTTATAGGCATCAACGGTTCCATTCGAACAGACGATTTGTTGTATCCCAAACCATTCTGCCGTGCGGATAATCGTTCCGAGGTTTCCAGGATCCTGAATATCATCCAAAACCAAAGTATGTCTATTCTTAAAGTTTTTTAGATTTATTTGTTGCGGTTCTGGTATTTCTACCAATGCAAGAGCGCCTTGAGGCGTCTTTAGTGTGGATACCTTATTGAAATCACTTTCTGGAATCTTGATAGGTTTTATACTTTGCGGTATTTTAGGCAACTTTGCGCAAGCCTGATCGGTAGCGAATATTTTTTGTACCTTGTAGGATGAATGGACAAACTCCGTTACGGATTTGATTCCCTCAACAATAAAGAGACCATGTTTGGTGCGAAACTTTTTGTGTTGGAGAGAAGTTATCAGACTGATTTGCGCTTTTGACAACATTGGATCAATGACTATAAAAAGAAGACTTTTATTTTTTGCAAGTATAACACTTTTACTCCTAAAATTTGCCTCTTGCCGTTCAGCAAAATATTTGGACGACAATCAAGCACTGGTTACCGAGGTCGACATGACCGGTGTGCCCAAAGAGCTGAAAGAGTCTGCTTATGCTTATGTGTCGAATGAAATCAGGCCCAATTCGATTCTTAACCTGACCATATACAATCTCTTCAATACCCAAAAGGGAAGATACAAAACGCAAAAAATAAGACAAGTAGGAGAGTCTCCTCACTTGTTGGATTCTTCATTAGTCGAGCTTTCTGGGGATCAGATCCAACGATTTCTTAATACCAAAGGCTACTTTACAGCGAACGTAAGGCCTCAGTTGCAGCTTAACAAAAAGAAAGCAAAAATAGATTTCGTAGCAGAATTGGGAGACCCCTTCTTTGTTCAAAAGATAAAGTATGATTTTGACGAATCCGCCTTTTTAGATATATATAAGGAAAAAGTAGCCCCCTTCAGTGGGCTAAAAGAAGGTATGCAGTATGATGCAGCAAAGTTGGTCGAAGAACGTGAAAAACTGTTCTTTAGCATCAAAAATGCAGGATATTTTGATTTTCTCCGTCAATATATGCGTGTCGGTGTCGATACTACAATGAGGAAGGATAAGGCCGATTTGTTTATCAAGGTGGCTAATCCAGACTCTTCGTTCCATAAGCGTTATAAGATAGGGCAGGTATCATTGCGTATACTCGCTGTTAACAGTAAGAATGTCGATGTTGCACAAGAAAAAGATCCGTTGACAGGTATTGTCTTTGCGGATCAGACCTTCCGGTACCGTCTCAAACCTATTGCCCGCTATATGTACATTCGCCCAGGACAGCTTTATAGCTTTGAGAATGAAACTCTTTCTTATGACCGGCTGTATGAAATGAATGGATTCAGAAATGTAAAGATACATTACGAAAAGGCGGATAGCAATTTGCTTGATGTTTCTTATGAGCTTGTTCCTAGGTCGTTAATGGCCAATCAGGTAGAAGGAGAATATACATTTAGCTCTGGGATGAGTGGATTCAATATTGGGAATACTTTTTCCCACCGGAACGTCTTTGGTGGCTCCGAGTTGTTGGAAGTAAAGCTACGTTATGGTGTGCTGTTTGATCCCAGGTTGCCTGGAGATATCACTCAGAAAATCTTCAATAATGATTTTCAGGTCGGTATTAATCTTGTTGTTCCACGTTTACTTTTGCCTTTTGGTACCCGTAGTTCTGGGCGTTTTGGATTGCCCCGTACAACATTCTCCTCCAGTCTCCAACTGTTTGATCAAGATGGTACATATTCGAATCGCTATTTTATCAATACCTTAAATTACTCCTGGTGGAAATCGCGCAACCTGCAACATAGTTTTACCCCATTGGTGCTGGAATATAGGGCGGGTAGATTTAATCCTGATTTTAAAGCTCAGCTGATAGAGGAGGGCTATCAGTTGTATGTCGAGTCCAATGACCGGCAGTATTTCGGACTAGGTGCGCAGTACGCTATTACATGGAATGCACCCCAGCTTCAGAAATTAGAAGATTTTTCTTTTGTACGTGGTGTTGTGGATTTGAGTGGTAATACATTGGGGGCATTAAATTCGCTTTTTCATTTCAGTCAAAATGCGGCCGGTATGAATACCTTGTTTGGTGTAGCCTACCTTCAGTATGCTAAGGCCGAGGTCGATTATAGATTGTATCGTTACCTCGGAGGCAATCGACAGTTTGTCTTTCGGTTTAATGCAGGAGCTATCGTACCGTATGGCAACAACTCCGAATTACTCATTTTTGAAAAGAGTCTGTTTGCTGGAGGGATGAATGGTATACGTGCTTGGCAGGCCAGAACTTTAGGTCCCGGAGCTTACAATCGAAGTAGTATTAAAGCGTCTGATGCTGCTAAAACCGAACAGTTGCGGCTTAATTTGCGTAATCTCGATCAGTTGGGCGAACTGAAGCTGGAATCTAATTTGGAGTATCGCTTCCGTATTTTAGATAGTTTTTTAGGAGCAAAAATGAATGGAGCTACTTTTGTAGACATGGGTAATATATGGCGTCTACGTCCTAACGCTCTGAATCAAGGAGGTGAGTTTAAGCTGGATCAATTCCTTTCTCATCTCGCTATAGGGACCGGTTTTGGATTGCGCTTCGACATGGATTATTTTACGATGCGTCTTGATGCGGGGCTAAAGGTCAAGGATCCACAGTTCAGAGGTAGTGATCAGTGGGTGATTAAGCATTTGTTTAACCCTAAGGATTTTAAAGGTCAATATCGGAAAACTAATAGTCCTGACCGGTATGGTTTTTTTCAGTACAATTTTGGAGTAGGTCTACCGTTTTAAAAGAAACTCTTTAATACTTCAACTGCACTTTCTAGAATTTGACTGATGGAGAGTCCTTTGCTGAAAGAAAAATAAGCGTATATGACTGCTAGGACGATAAAGGTCGTGAGGAAACGTTTCAGAGCGTAAGCGAGTAAAAGAAGTACTGCTGGTATGATTAATAGCAAAAGACCGTTGATCTTTACAGGAGTTATTTTATTTTCCTTTTTATAGAGAAAATACAACTTTCCTGTGCTCCGATTTTGATTCTTATGCTTGAAATAGGCAAATGTAGATCCATCTATGGCGTGAGACGGTACTCCCACTCCTTGATGGAACGAAAGAGTCTGTTCAAATCCGTTGATACTAAATTTGAATGTACCATTGATGGCTTCATTGGCAATCTCGCTCGAGTCTACAGCAATGATAGCTACCTTTCCGTTTGCAGTTAGGTTTTCTTTAACTATAAAATTGTCTATATATTGTGGTTTGTTCTGACCTTGGCTGTAGATCGAACAGTATAAAAGGGTGAATAAAATGACTAATATTCTCATGTCAGTAACTTCTGTACAATATTACTAAATAATTCGACTAATGAATTGTGTCTTTCGTTTTAAATCGTTAAAATATTTTTAAAATGTAGATATACTTTGTACCTTTGGTCAACGAAAAAATAGTATACAATATTATGGAAAATACAGCAGCACAGAGACAGCCTAGAAAAACAGATAACAATGCCAATCAGACACATTATTACGTTACCTTGACCGTTGCCATTATTATTGGTTTGTTTGGCGTTTTTGTGAGATTTGTACCTGATGTTGTGTCTGCATTAGATCAGTATGCATTCTTATTTTCTTTAATCGCCAATGTTGCCATCCTTATAGCTTCTTTTATCGCGTTCAAGATTGTATTCGCGATTTTAGGCTTCGGTAGCAAAAAATAGTCTGTACAAAAAAATAATATCCTATAATAAGAGAGGGCAGTATCGTAAAGATATTGCCCTTTTTTTATGTGCTGCGCTATCTATTATCTGTTTCTTTTTACTTTACTTGTTTTACTTATTTTTCATTGTAATGTGTTTTTTGTTATGTTTTTGGTTTTATTTTTGTTTGTATTTTAATGAAATGATAATAAAAACATAATTTAGTTATGATTTTATAAATCCATGTTATATCTTTGTCTCATTGTTGAATAATTAAATAGAGATAATATGTGTGGAATAATAGGAGCATTTGATCTAGTAGAATCGGATATTGCCGTTCGCTCTAGGGTTTTAGAAATGGCAAGGCGTATCCGTCATCGTGGGCCTGATTGGTCTGGTATATATAGTAGTGAGGGGGCTGTTTTGGCACATGAGCGTCTCGCTATCGTTGACCCGAAGTCTGGAAGTCAGCCATTGTATAGTGACGACGGTAAAGTCGTGTTAGTGGTCAATGGTGAGATTTACAATCACCGGGAGTTACGGAAATCTTTACCGGAATATTTTTTTCGCACAGCTTCGGATTCAGAGGTGATCCTAGCGTTATATCTTAAAAAAGGAATCGCTTTTGTCGAACAGTTGAATGGTATCTTCAGTTTTGCGTTGTACGATAGGCGTGACGGTTCTTATTTCATTGCCCGTGATCACATGGGGATTGTGCCCCTATATTACGGTAGGGATACCTTGGGCCAGCTTTTTGTGGCATCTGAGTTAAAATCTCTCGAAGGATTTTGTTCGACGATTGCTCAGTTCCCTCCAGGCTGCCAGTTGCATAGCTCATCCGGAGAGACTGCACCTCAGCGTTGGTATCACCGTGATTGGGAGTCCTTTGATAGGGTGCCTGCTGCGACAACAGATATAAACAAACTGCGTGAAGCGTTAGAATTATCGGTCTCTCATCAGCTTATGTCTGATGTTCCCTATGGTGTGCTTCTGTCCGGTGGACTCGATTCTTCTGTGATTGCAGCTATCACCAAAAAATATACCGACACCGCACTACATTCCTTTGCCGTAGGGTTGAAAGGGGCTCCAGATCTACTGGCTGCACGTCATGCCGCGGATCATATTGGCACTATTCATCACGAGGTCAATTTTACTATTCAGGAAGGATTGGATGCTATCAACGATGTTATCTATCATTTGGAGACTTACGACGTGACGACAGTACGTGCGTCCACCCCCATGTATCTATTGTCCCGCGTAATCAAATCGTTGGGTATTAAAATGGTGTTTTCGGGCGAGGGGTCTGACGAGCTTTTCGGGGGATACCTTTACTTTCACAAAGCTCCAAATGCAAAAGAGTTTCACGAAGAAACCATACGGAAGCTGAAGAAACTATATTTGTATGATTGTCTCCGTGCCAATAAATCGCTTGCTGCGTGGGGAGTAGAGGGAAGAGTCCCTTTTTTAGATAAAGACTTTATGGATGTGGCTATGACTATTCAGCCCGATGACAAGATGATTGGGCAAGGTCGGATGGAAAAATGGATTTTGAGGAAAGCATTTGAAGATTATCTTCCGGAATCTATTGTGTGGCGTCAGAAAGAACAATTCTCTGATGGTGTGGGGTACAGTTGGATCGATACACTAAAAGCTCAGGCCGAACAATTGGTGACAGATGCTGAATTTGCGACGGCATCGGATCGATATCCCATTAATACACCGAAGAACAAAGAAGAGTATCATTATCGAAGGATTTTCGAATCGCATTTTCCATCAGATGCAGCAGCGTCAACTGTACCATCAGTCAAATCTATAGCGTGTAGTACACCAGAGGCTTTGCTTTGGGATGCGTCGTTTCAGCAGATGAATGATCCGTCAGGTAGAGCTGTTGCTCATGTACATAATGACAGCTATGCAGAGGTTGATAGACAAACTGCTTTAAAACGAGTTGGTTAGTTTGTGTTTCTATTCTGTTTGATCAGGGAGTGGATTTTTGTGTAAAAATATTTTGGATTGTTGCGTTTCAAACAGTATCTTTGTAACACTTTAGAAGGAAGTACTTCTAATATGATTCCTGAATAGCTCAGTTGGTTAGAGCATCTGACTGTTAATCAGAGGGTCGCTGGTTCGAGCCCAGCTTCAGGAGCAGAAATGAAACCGACTATATTTAGTCGGTTTTTTTGTTTTACATATACATATATTCTTCATGAGCTTAGTTATTGTAGGTACCATAGCATTCGATGCTATCAAAACACCTTTTGGAGAAACAGATAAGATTGTTGGTGGAGCAGCGACCTTTGCAGGGTTGGCAGCCTCTTTTTTATATGATAACGTGAAGCTGATTAGTGTTATTGGTGAAGATTTCGGTGATAATATAGCGATTCTAAATCGCCGTCATATCGATACTACAGGAGTGGAAGTTATTCGGGGTGGTCAGACTTTCTTTTGGTCGGGCAAATATCACAATGATATGAATAGTCGGGATACTTTAGCTACAGATCTGAATGTTTTGGCTGATTTTGACCCCAAGATCCCTGTTTCTTATCAAGACTGTGACTATTTACTGCTGGGGAATCTCACACCTCAGGTGCAAATAGATACCTTAGACCGTCTGCATAATAAACCTAAACTAGTTGTACTAGATACCATGAACTATTGGATGAATACTGCTTTGGACGATTTGAAAACGGTTCTTAAAAGGGTGGATGTATTAACTATCAATGATGCGGAAGCGAGGCAGCTATCTCGTGAATATTCTTTGGTTAAGGCGGCTGATCGAATATTAGAAATGGGACCACGGTATTTAATTATTAAGAAAGGTGAACATGGCGCCTTGCTTTTTGGTGAAGGACAGGTTTTTTCAGCTCCTGCCTTGCCGTTGGCTGAGGTCTTTGACCCAACAGGAGCAGGTGATGCTTTCGCCGGAGGTTTTGCAGGATATCTAGCGCGTGTTAAGACTGTCAATTTTTCAAATATGAAAAATGCTGTTATTTATGGATCTGCGATGGCTTCTTTTTGTGTAGAGCGGTTTGGTACTCAGCGTTTGGAGACGTTAACTTATGAAGAGATTACTCTGCGTATACAGCAGTTTATTGCGCTTTCAAGGTTTGAGATAAGCGAATAGAAATTCGCTTATCCACCATTTATATTTTTAAAGAAGTTTTCCTACCACTTCGAAACGTTGAAATACACTCGAGCTGTGCGGGGCATCAGTCAGTTCTTCGGTCAGATCCTGTCCGGCCCAATGTTCGTAATGCATTCCATTTTTCCATAGCCTGCTCATAGATACATCATATATTAGTCCTCTGTAGGCGACCCATATAGCAGGTTTGTCTTGGCCATTACGTAAAGCCAGTTGTGCTTTGGTGTAGCAGGGTAGATCAGTGCCATTCGTTATCATGGCACAAAACTACAGATATCAATTGAATTTGTAAGCAGATAGCGATTTTTTCATCATCTTACGGGCCACATGTATCCGGGTCTTTACGGTACCTATCGGTATATCTAGGTGTTCAGCTATTTCATGGTACTTGTAGCCCTCGAAATACATAGTAAATGGTGTATAATAGTCTTCCGTGAGCGTTGTTAGTGCGGTATTAATGTCCTCCATTATGAATTTGTTTTCGCCATTATTGAGTGCTGCCGAAATGAAGAGATTCGATGGAGAGAGATCTTCTTCTTTTGTGATGAATGTATTGGTTTTAGTAATTCTACGATAGTTATTTATAAATGTGTTTTTCATGATGGTGTAGAGCCACCCTTTGAGATTTGTTCCATCTCTGAAATTTTTAAAATAGGTGATAGCTTTTACCAGCGTGTCTTGTACTAAGTCATTTGCATCATCCTGATCTTTAGTGAAGTTTCGGGCATAAGACTTTAACGAAATCGAATGCTGAGTCACAAGGTTGTTAAATTCCATTCTGTTCATAGCGGTAGTTTTTATTCGTTATACAATAGTTTGTTTTTCAAACAATGGCTCCCCTCCCCAGGTACAGAAAATATACCAGTCTCTCTCAGTTTATTAATTGAACTGAAGTTCTGATAAATAGATAGCAAAGATTGTGCTAGTTTTTATTGAGAAATATTAAATTTTTGTTATTATAGGGTAAATTTTATTAAAAATGAGCTTTAGGATTGTTCTAAAGCATATTTCTCTAAATTTGTTTTAATAAGTTATTAAGAAGTGTGGAAAACTTTTTATAAAATATTTACCTCTCTTTCGAGTTTGATGCCAAACTTCTGAAATACAGTATCTATGATCTGTGTAGATACCTCAAAAATCTCAGACCCCGTAGCCTGTCCTTTGTTGGTCAGAACCAAAGCTTGATTTTTCCATATTGCGACTTGACCGATTTCTTTTCCTTTCCATCCCGCTTGCTCTATCAGCCATCCAGCTGCTACTTTAGACTCGTTATTTTCTAGTGGGTAGAAGACCAAGGTGGGGTACATGGCACACAGAGTTTCGATTTGGTCGTGTGGGATTATCGGATTCTTAAAAAAACTGCCCGCATTTCCTATGGTGGTAGGATCGGGGAGTTTTTCTACGCGGATATAAGATACGACCTCTGCGATATTTTTTATGGTTGGAGTAGTGATTCCTCTTTTCTCCAATTCCGTTTCTATAGCACCATAGCTGGTATTGATAGGAGTATTGAGACTTAATTTATATGTGACAGAAAGTATGATAAACCTCCCTTTGTATTTGCTTTTGAAGATGCTGTCCCGATAGGTAAAAGCACATTCTTTATTAGTGAAAGTTCTGAATTCACCCGTACGTGTATCGAACGCCCGGCAGCTGTAAAATATATGCATCAGCTCTGTGCCATAGGCGCCTATGTTTTGCACCGGAGAGGCTCCAACAGTGCCCGGTATGAGCGCTAAGTTTTCAAGGCCCGGAAAGTCATGGTTGATACAGTACCACACCAGGTCATTCCATACTTCCCCCCCCGCTGCGGTTACAAATATATTGGATCCTTCTATGAAATGCTGTATTCCTCTATTAGCAATTTTAATGATGGTACCTTCGAAGTCCTTAGTGAAGAGTACATTGCTGCCACCTCCCAATATGAAGAATTTTTGCTGAAAATATCCTTTACTATATAATTCCGTGAGTGTTTTTTCGTCCCGCACTTCGATAAATTTTTTTGCAGCACAGGAGACACCAAAGGTGTTGAAATTTTTTAAAGAGATATTGCTTAATACGTCCACGGAGTATCGATTTGACTTTTGCTTTTAAAAATTCAGATTAAAGTACTACCTTTAATCGTTTTGTTGCGTAAAGATAGCAATAAAGCAAACTATTTGAACAAACTTATTTTATTTCGAATATGCCGAAAAATGCGGATGAAAAGCGATTGAAAATTTTAGAGACGGCCAAGCGAAGATTTGCACACTATGGTATGGCCAAAACAACAATGGCCGAGATTGCTAAGGATCTCTCCTTTTCTAAAGCTCTTTTATATTATTATTTTCCTGATAAAAACAGTCTCTATGCCGCCGTTCTTGAACACGTGGTTGAAGAATTAGAGGAAGATATCGCCGAATCATTAAAATCTGTCATTTCAGTTTCCGAAGCGATTGTTATTGTATTGGAAAAGCGAATGGAATTCGTGAAGAAATATTATTACATCCTTGAATATACCGTCTTAATGCGTAAGGATCTATCGACCGAGTTAGATCAACTTTTGATTGATTCTTTCGAAAACCAGAAAGGGATAATCAAGAGTGTATTTCAAAGAGGGGTAGAGCGGGGCGAACTGATGGATGTTGACTTAGAGGAAATTTCTAAAATTTTCTTATTTTCATGTATGGGTATGCGATTGGTTGTAGTGAAAGATTTGAAAAGTAGCTTTATTCCTGATAAAGAGGAGTTTGATGCGATTCTTGCTATGCAAAAGAAAATGTCTGCTATTTTTATCCGGGGACTCAAAGTGTAGTTTTTCTACGTATATCAGCAACGATTATATCAGCATGTACTCTTGAATTTTCAATAAACCATAAATGGGTATTTAACCCACCGCATACAACGCCAGCGAGGTACATTCCCGTTATATTGCTTTCCATAGTGTCCGGCTTGTGAGTGGGGATCATGGGGAATTCTTTTGGTATCTCAACCCCTAACTTATGCAATAGTTCAAAATCGGGACGGTATCCTGTAAGCGCTAGTACAAAGTCGTTTGGAATGATTTCAGATCTCTCGGGGCCAATGATATGTACCTGTTGTTCCTCGATCTTAGTTAACTGACTATTATAGCGCACGTCGATTTCTCCTGCAGCAATGCGGTTTTCTATATCCGGCCTTACCCAATATTTTACTCTATGGCTAATCTCGCTTCCACGTATGACCAGTGTTACTTTAGCTCCTTTTCTATATGTTTCTAGTGCAGCATCGATAGATGAATTGCTGGCTCCTACCACTACCACGTTTTGGCCTGCATAATAATGAGGATCTTTGTAATAGTGACTTACTTTAGCGAGATTCTCTCCAGGTACACCCAAGCGCATTGGAATATCATAAAAACCGGTAGCTATTATGATGTTTTTAGCCTTGTAAGTTCCTTTGGATGAGTGTACCGTAAAAATTTTTCCTTCTTTTTTACAGGTTGTTACCTCTTCAAATAAACGGATATTCAGGTCAAATTTAATATATGCTCTTCTGTAGTATTCCAGTGCTTCTGCGCGTTTAGGTTTAGGGTTGATGGATACAAATGGAATACCACCTATTTCCAGTTTCTCGGCGGTGGAGAAGAAAGTCATGTTGACCGGATAGTGATATAGCGAGTTGACTAGGCATCCTTTTTCGAGGATTAGGTATTCCATATTCTCTCTCTTGGCCGCGATACCACAGGCCAGTCCTATTGGACCCGCACCTATGATCAGGACATCATACAATTTCTCCATTTGCAGGTAGTTTTATGCGTTCGAAATCTTCGCTCTTATTCGCGAGTTCGGTAGTTATTTTCTGAAGATCTGCAGATATCTTTAACAAGAACTGTAATTGCTCTGTTATAAGTCTGGCGTCTTCACTGTCAGTTTCCTGGGTTTCTAATCGTTCCATCCCTTTAAATGGTTGGAAAAAGCTATCCTCATCGGTACTGACACTGATGATTGTTTTTTCTAGATTTCCTAGTGCCTTATATAATTGTCTTAAATGGGCATTATTAAAGTGGTGGTTGTCGGCATCTTGAAGATGAGTCAATAACGTGGCTGTATATGAAGAAAAGACATGGTTCAGTATGACAAATCTGTTGACCTCCTTTGTTACGTTCTGTCTCCATTTGGGTTCAGTCAATAATCGTTGGAATGTCGATCCCATATTGGCGGATGCGATATATACCTCTTTACGTGCTAGCTTATACGAAGTGATATCGTCCATATCGTCCGATAGAATGCGTATAGCTTGTGCCAGATAGTGGTAGTTAGCAATCAGCAGACTGCGTATACTGGCACGTATCTGAAAACTTTCCCAGTTCGGGAAGATGATATAGCTGGAGAGGAAAGCCAAGGAACCTCCAAGGAAAGTATCCAGTATCCGTTCTTGGGCCATCTCGAGGGTGTTGACACCGGTAAAACTGAGCATGATCAGTACATAGGGAGTCATAAAGATGACAGCCATAATATAGTTTACACGGAATAAGCTATAGGCTATTAAGAAAAAGATGATCAAAATAATAAACCTTGCCGTAAGATCCGGTATCGTCACCAGTACGATCCCACCGATGATCCCACCGATAACGGTTCCTATCAGACGTTGTACATTTCGCTCTTTTGTAAGCCCAAATCCTGGCTTTAATATAACCAAGATTGTGAGTAATATCCAATACGTACCAAATTTGGGGTAATGTAGGAGGTTGAGGGTAAGGTAGGTCCCCGATAGCATAATCGACATCCGTAGTGCATGTCTAAAATTGCTCGAGTTTAAGCTAAGGTTATCTCTGAACTTTTCCCAATTTAATGCTTCGTTACGTAAGAATTTACGGCTATGTTGTATCTCTTCCTTTTCTACGTGGACGGCCTTAAATTGACCATAGTTATATATATCGCGGATATGCTTGGTGATGGAGCGTATATTGATCAATATTTTTTTTAGAGGTATGGCGCTCTGCTCGGACGATTTATCAAACTCATCTACCGATACCCTTAGTTTGTCGATTTCCGCTTCTAGATCATATATCGGCTTAGGGACACGGTTTGCATTGATTTTGTAAGCAATGTTATCCAGTTCATGTGTAGCTTTGAGTATGACCGCTTTGATATCGTCCAGTATACCGGACGGGCCATAGTTGATTCTCACCTTATCATAGTCATAGTGGGTCGTCATACTCTGCTCGAAGAGGTCTATGACGTCGTTGAATATAAGAGATAGAAAACGACCCTCTTTGGTCGTATCTTTTATTGAACGTTTGCTCCTAAATAGAATATCTCTCAAATTTTCCTGATGTGAGTTTACTGCTATCTGGCTTTCTATGAGTTTGATATAGTTTTCATCCACGTCTACTTTGGTGTCATAAAAATTTGCTTTCAGACGCAGGTATTCTGCGACCTGGAGTATGGTCTCTGAGAGTTCCTGTTGTGCCAATCGGTACGGCCTCACCTGCATAATCGAAAAACTGATGATCATGTACCAAGCTGCACCGATCAAAAAGTAGAGCAGATAGATAAATTCCTGCGCAGCCCCGTATCTTCCATCCACATTGATGAGCATGACCAAAAGACACATTGTGCCAATAGTTGCTGCCCGGGCATTGAACACGGCCAACATCGAAAACAAAAATGCCAGAGTAGCGATTACCGTGGTCATCAATATCAGCGAGCTGTTGCATAGTGCCGTAATAGCAATGGTTACAGCGCCTAGAATCGTGCAGTATACCATGCCAAATTTCCGGTGACGAGGTGCTCCGGGTGTATCCGATAGCCCAACGATCAGAGCACCCAAGGAGATCAAGGTGCCTGTTTTAAACTCGCCGAAGAATGCACATATTACCACAGGGATAATGGTTCCCATAGTGATTCGCAATCCTTCAGCGAAGTATTGGCTGTAAAAAAAACTGGTTATCTCTTCCGTTTTCTTCATATGGGTTGACTAAAGCTGGTCTAGATGTTTTCTGTCCGAACGTTTTTCTGCCCGGAATGTCGTAGCAGATACCCCCACTATTTCCTTGAACTGTTTGCTGAGATGTGCCACACTACTGTAGTTGAGACTATAGGCTATTTCTTTCAGGGATAGCTCATTATAGGATAATAATTCCTTTGCTTTTTCTATTTTTAGCTGTATGTAATATTTCTCTATAGTGATTCCTTCCTGTTGGGAGAAGATGGAGCTTATCGTATGATAGTTGGTACCCAGATTTTCACTGAGGTAAGCCGATAGTTTGATTGGATCCGCATTGGTTATACTTACGGATTCAATCAACAACATTTTTACCTGTTTAGCAAGGTTACCTTTGGGATCTTCAATTAATTCAAAGCCTATATCCTCGAGCGCATTGCGTATTTTTTTTTTCTGCTCGTCGCCTATAGGTGACGATAGCTGTATTATTCCTAGCTGCACGTCTGAAAATGGGATCTCCAGCTGTTGGAGGATACCCTCTACAGCAGAAATACAACGTTTACATACCATATTCTTAACAGCTAATTCCATATGCAGCTCTTCTATTTTTTTACTTGTTTTTCGAGGATAAACTTAACGATAATTGCCTTTATATGCAATACAGAAGGCTTGCATATAAAGGCAATTTATTAAAAAATATGTTCTTTCAGATTTTTCCGGCTGTCTTTTAATTTTTAACAGCCTCTACATAAACAATGATTTCTACCGTTGGCGCGACAGCGTCTATGCCTGTAGGCAACTTGTCGTTATATTTGATGTTATAGTCGAAACGATTTATCGATGTTGTAGCAGTAAAGCCAGCACGGGTTTTACCCCAAGGGTCTGTAATAATGCCACCGTTTTGTTTGACCTGGAAAGTTACTTTTTTAGTTACGTCCCGGATAGTAAGATCCCCCGTTAGTATAAAACCACCTTTTGCTTTATTCAGCGTGGCATTGCCCAGTGTCATGTTCGGGTATTTTTCAGCATTGAAAAAATCATCGCTTTTGAGGTGGTCATCACGCATCTGCACACGTGTATTGATACTGTTGACATCGATTGTAAAGTTTACTTTTGCTTTATCAAAATCTGTTGCGGTAGCAGTTTCTACGTTACCTTCCAATTTCGTAAAAGCACCGTCTACAATCGCTATTCCTAGGTGTTTGACCTCAAATCTAGCGTTGGTATGTGCAGGGTCTATAGTCCAGCCTACTTGTGCAAAGCTGATATTCGTAAAAAGGACGAATGCAATAAATACATTTAATACAGTTTTCATATTCTCTTGTTTTTGTTTGTACACTGCAAAGGTCGATGAAGTTTTTGGTACGAAACTTAATCTACATTAATAAACAAAAAAAAACAGGATAAGTTTTTATTCGAGTCCTTCCCACCAATGTGGATAGGACTTATACTGCTCTAAAGACACAATTTGACCTATTTTGGGAGTGATGACAGCTACCTGTTGTGCATTGGCCGCTTCGGTCACACGTTTTAGGGGTTCATCCCAGGCATGGTTGGCCAAGGGGAACTTGGCCGAATGTACCGGGATCAGGTAGTGGGCCTGTAGATCTTGCGTTGCAGTAATCACCTCCTCGGGCATCATATGTATATATTTCCACATCGCATTGTACTGTCCATTTTCTAGGATGGCAAAGTCAAATGGACCATGCGCATTACCGATCTCTTTAAAGTGCTTGCCATAACCACTATCACCTCCTATAAATATCCGTTTAGAGCCTTTGAGCACAAATGAAGACCACAACGTTGTGTTTCGCTTGAAGGTACGTCCTGAAAAATGCCTTGCGGTGGTCGAGTGGATCTGGAATCCATCAATTTCTGCATGCTCTCCCCAATAGAGTTCTGTGATCTGTCCTGCGGGATATCCCCATTTTTCTAGATGTGCACCTACACCTAGTCCCGTTACGATATGTTTGACCTTGTCCTTGAGCTTCATAAAGGTGTTATAGTCCAGGTGATCCCAGTGATCGTGTGTGATAAAAAGGATATCGATCTCTGGTAGGTCGTCTACCTGATAATTGTATTCACTCTCAAAGGCACGTACACTCACCCGGACTGGTGTAGCATATTTGCTGAATACCGGATCCACCAATATTTTTTTTCCATCCAGTTGGATATAATAAGAAGAGTGTCCAAACCATACATAGAGATTACTGTCTATAGGTAAGTTATGAAGGTTGTTTTTTTCTACAGGAATCAGGTCTTTGGGGATGTTCTTTACTTTTTTCGCAAAGAAGAATTCATGGAGCATTTTTGAGTAACTCGTTCCTTCGGCAAGTGCGGGCGTGTCCTCTAGGTTATCAAAAGCCCCATCTTTATAATTAGGTTTGCTTTCCATCAGCGCCAAGCGGGAACCGTTGGCTTTTTTTCCAAATCTATCATGTTGCATGTACAATAGTGTCGCCAGAACAAACAGTACAATGAGGGCTAGGATTACCTGCATACTTCGTTTTAAAAACTTTATCATCTCTTCTTAATATCTAAAGTTATGTGAAATATTCTAATCTAAAAGTCATAACTTTAACAAGCTACATATGATATATACTATACCCATGACGTTACCTGCCATTTGGAAACGGAGTATTCTCGGTTTTTCCTTTGTTTTCTTTTTCTTTTTGAGTGCTTCTTCTCAAGTCCTGCAACGAGGCTTTGACCCAGATGAATTTGCTGAAATTTTAGCTGTTAATTCACGTTTTTCGGAGAGTCCACAGATGGCCCAATATATTCCGCCACCGGCGCGCTCCAGGTTGCTTTATAAAAGCGGTGAGTTCGGTCTGGTCAATCATTGGCAGTTGTGGCTTATGGACGAGCGTGTTGCGGTTATTTGCACCCGCGGATCCACCAGAGAAGGCGAGAGCTGGCTGGCGAATCTATTTGCTGCACAGATTCCTGCCAAAGGAGTTCTGCATATCGAGAAGGATTTTGAATTTGACTATTCTTTGGCGGAGCACCCCCGCGCAGCGGTACATGCAGGTTACGTTTTCAGTTCGGCTTTCCTGCTTCGTGATGTGTTGCCCAAGATGGATTCTTGTTATCAGGCCGGTGTAAGGGATTTTATCCTGTCCGGGCATAGTCAGGGGGGAGGCATCACCTATATTATGAGTGCTTATCTATTGCAAATGCAAAAAGCAGGTAAGCTACCGGCAGATATGCGTATCAAGGTATATACCAGCGCAAGTCCCAAGCCCGGCAACCTTTATTTCGCTTACGACTATGAGCATAGCGTAGGAGAGGGCTGGTCACAACATGTGGTTAATACCGAAGATTGGGTGCCACAGTCTCCTTTTACGGTGCAGACTATTGCGGATCTGCCCGACGTCAACCCCGTGCCCGCTCTACGTGTTACGCTCAAAAAACAGAACTTTTTCAAACGTTTGTTTTTTAACTCACTTTATAAGAAGATGACAAACCCATCGCAAAAAGCGGTAGACCGTTATCAAAAATACTTGGGCAAGTTTACGGGCAAGCAGATCAAGAAATACTATCCCGATTTCGTAATCCCTGATTTTGTCAATAGCAACGAGTATGTACGTACCGGCAAGCAGGTGGTGTTATACCCAGATAGTGGTTATTTTGAAAAATTTGATTATAGCAAGGATAAGACTAAGATCATGCTACATCACTCGACGGTTGCGTACTATTACCTGCTCAAGCAAACCTATGAGAAGTAAAGAGTCAGTTTTTTAAATAACTTTTATTATTCGTAATACAGAGCACGTATTGTAAAGCGATTTGTCGTTCTTATCAGACTTCTTTAATTTTAATCCCATAATACGTTATAGCGAGCATGGCAAAACAAATAAAGGCATTAAAATGTCCACAATGTGGTAGTGTAAAGAAGCAGAATGTTAAAGAGGACCATTATATCTGTAACCATTGCGGTACCGAATATTTTTTGGACAACGACGATATCAACGTTAATATCAGACATCAGTACGGAGATAATGGCCTTGACCCCAAAGTCAAACGTATAATAATATTAGGTTTGGCAGGTTTTCTGTTGCTTCTTTTTTTTGCGAGCATTATCCGAAACTGTGGAAGTAGTAATAGTACATCGACGGCTGTTTATTCAGCCATATCAACCAAAGAAAAATCCTATGTCGAGCGAATCAAGGGATACTTGGCTTTTACGGCTTATAACAGCAGCAATCCAATGTTGCTCTTTGTCGTGGCCCGTGGTAAGGATAGCTTTGATAGAGAGAATGCCGAGTATTTTGCTCGTTTCTATGATCCGGTGAAGGAAAAAATTGTCAACGATATCCTATTGCTGAGGTGGAAAGAAGACTTTTATATACAGAGTCGAACTTTCGCTGATGGTGTTCTTTATATCTGTGCTGATAAAAGTAATAAGGTGCTCAAGGTCGACCCGGCAAAGAATGAAGTCGTAGATGTAACCGAGACGTTTTTTGCAGGGGTGCCCGAGTTTGCATCTGGGATTGCTACATTAAAATTTATGCAGGAGGTAGAAGGTGATGGATTCCGGATCATGACCAATGATGGTAAAGAATATTATTATTACCCTTTGGTCCGTAAAATCTATAAAGATCATTCCGAACGTCGTAATGCAGGTATAGGTATGTCATCTTTATTGCCAGGAGCAAAGCCTTTGATACGTTATGCCCTTTCGGAGAAGAGCAGGGACTATCCAGACGAAAAAATACAATTGGTCAAATATTGGTATCAGCACAACCCAGGTTATCCGATCATGCTGCCGTACTCTTATCAGGTTGTATGGGAAAAGGTATATGATTATCCCAAGAAATCGGGTGTTTATTATGGTTCATTTCCTTATACAAAGAAACTGTTTAAAGAATCACGGATTAATAAATTCGTAGATCTTACTCCTGACCGTTTGTATTTTGAAGCCAAGATCGAATATCAGGATAGTGCCAATGTGTATATCTCCGGACTGCCCAATGCGAATCCCGAGGGTAATAGGTACCTGCAGAAGATAGATACAGAGACGGGCAAGATTGTGTGGAACTATACGCCAGCGAGTGATAGCTATTCTTTCGATACAGATATGTACGGTTATGCCGGCGGTCTTGTATTTGCCTATTATGATAGAGCTTCTACGGCCCGTACCAATCATCTGATCATTATGGGCAACGATGGGACAATTGTAAAAGATATAAATAAGGACGAATTATTTAAAAAGTAAAAGATGGGATTATTCAATTTTTTCAAAAAACAAGTCGCTACAGTCATCGAATGGCAGCCTCAGGCTCCAGGATTGTTGGTGTGGAAATATCCTGCAGTGACAGATGAAATAAAAAACGCGAGTAAATTGATTATTGCTCCAGGGCAAGGATGTGTCCTGGTGTATGAAGGCAAGATTACCGATGTGATCGATAGCGAGGGCGTTTACAATATCCGTACAGACAATCATCCCTTTATTACGTCATTGCTCAAGGTTGCTCAGCTGTTTGAGAGCGAACATAAGATGGGCCTTTACTTCTACCGCAAGGCAGAGGTCGTTAATCAGGGCTGGGGTACATCCTCACCCATCAAATATATGGACGACTACTATAAGATTCCTATCCAGTTATCGGCCTTTGGTAATTTTTCATACCGTCTTGGCGATGCAGGGCGATTTTTTACGGAATATGTCGGTTCACAGGATCGTTATAGTACCGAATCATTTCGTGAGGCAATACAGGCTCGTATCCAACAGGTGCTGACCTCTTGTTTTGCAGAAGAAAAGATGCCTTATACCAAGATCGATGCCGAGATTGCGCGGTTGTCTACGATTATGAAAGATCGGCTTATACAGGATTTTGAAACCTTTGGCCTGGTGCTCCGCGACTTTAGGATCGAAGGCAACTCGTTTGATGAGGAGACACAGACCCGTATCGGTAAGATTGCAGATATCACGGCCGACAGGCATGCTGCCTCTGAAGGTGGACTCAGCTATGTGGAGCTTGAAAAATTGAGAGCCCTCCGTGATGCTGCGAAAAATGAAGGCGGCCTTGCTGGAGCAGGGGTCGGCCTCGGTGCAGGTATGAGTCTGGGTAAGGTGTTCAGCAATTCCATTGACGAAGTCACGCAACCTACCGTAGGTGTCGATCCGATGGAGCAGTTGCGAAAGCTCAAGCTTTTGTTGGATGAAAACATCATTACCCAAGAGGAGTTTGAACAGAAGAAGAAAGAATATTTAAATAAACTGTAGGTCATGAAGCATATCATTACATTTCTATTCATCGTGTCCTTACTTGTCGTTGGCTTTGTCTCGCTCAATTATATGTGGAACTGGGTTGTTGTGGATTATACACAGCTTTCAAAAGTGGCTATTTCCATTTTTGTTTTTATTTTCATTGCCACAGGTCTAGCGATGGTGTTCAGCGCCGCCTATGCGCGTCCGAAGAACCAGACCGACGTAGGTAAGAAAGATTAACAATGAGGCCTATCTATATAAAACAGGATAGGCCTCATTGTTGATTATCAGTGTAACGTCCTAGGATCTAGAGTGAAAGTAGCTGTTTTCGTATCGGCCGAGTTTGTGCCGATGTATACTTTAAATTCGCCAGGTTCTGTCGTATATTTCAAATCAGTATTATAAAACTTCAAATCGTCTTCGGTCAATGTGAAGGATACCGTTTGGTTTGCACCTTTTTTAAGAAATATTTTCTGAAAACCTTTGAGTTCCTTGACCGGTCTGGTGATACTAGCTACGACGTCTTGAATATAGAGTTGGACAACTTCCTCCCCATCATATTCTCCTGAATTGGTGATGGTGACCGACGCTTTTATTTCACCATCCGGAGATAGTCTTTGGCGATCCAACACTATTTCGCTATAGTCAAATTTAGTATAACTAAGGCCATAGCCAAAAGGATACAGAGGGGCGTTGTCTACATCGAGGTAGTTGGATTTGAATTTTTGAAACCAAGGAGCGTTGCTCAGTGGCCGTCCAGTATTTTTATGCGCATAATACAAAGGGATCTGTCCTACATTCTTTGGAAAAGTTGCCGTGATTTTTCCGGATGGATTGATATCGCCAAATAAAACATCAGCTACTGCTTTGCCTGTCTCCGTGCCACCAAACCATACGTTGAGAATCGCGGGTACATTTTCCTGTTCCCATGTTAATGTCAGGGGTCTCCCGGTAAATAATACAAGTACTACAGGTTTGTCTGTTTTCAGGAGTGCCTTCAGTAGATTTTGTTGTGTTTTTGGGATCTGAAGATCGGTACGGCTTGAGCTTTCTCCCGACATCTCTGACGATTCACCGAGTGCGGCGATGATGACATCAGCCTCTTTGGCGACAGTTAGTGCTTCCTCGATGATTTCTGCCTCGGGTCGTTCATCTCTAGGGATCGTGCGACCAAACATAGTTGCTCTTTCTTGATAAGCATGGTCGGTAAGAAGGTTTGAACCAAGGTGGGTGAGTATCTGGACCTGATCACCCATGACTTCCTTCATCCCGTCGACGAGCGATAGGGTTTGAGCATGGTCAGCGCTGACACTCCAGGTGCCTGGCATATTGGCACCAGTATTTGCCAAGGGGCCTATAACAGCGACAGTTCCCTTTTTCTGTAAAGGTAACACTTTATTTTCATTTTTAAGCAGGACAAATGTCTTTGTGGCTGCTTCACGGGATTTGGCCCGATTTGATTCTGTAAATAGTTGTTGTTTGGCTCGTTTTTCATCGCAATAACGAAATGGGTCTTCAAATAGCCCTAGTTTATATTTCAGCATTAAAACATTTCTACAGGCATCATTTATGCGTTGTTCCGTTACTTTTTTCTGGAGTAAAGAATGCTTGAGTGTATGAAGAAAGCCTTCGCCTACCATATCCATATCTAATCCAGCTTGTAGTGCCAATGCCGATACCGTCTGTAGGTCCCCCAGTCCATGGTCTATGAGTTCGTTGACCGATGTATAGTCCGATACAACCATTCCTTCAAATCCCCATTGTTTACGAAGCACTTCTGTTAATAGCCATCGATTGGCAGTCGCGGGTATCCCATTTATATCGTTGAATGAGGTCATTACGCTAGCAACACCTGCATCTACCGCTGCTTTGTAAGGAGGCAAGTATTCGTTATACATTCTATGTAGACTCATATCAGTGCTATTATAATCACGACCTGCCTCGGAGGCCCCGTAAAGTGCAAAATGTTTGACACAGGCAGCCATTGTATGATGTGAAGAAAGATCTCCCCCCTGTAGACCATTGATCATAGCTGTGGCGATTTTTGCTCCCAAATAAGTATCTTCACCGGAGCCTTCTGATATGCGACCCCATCTAGGATCTCGTGATATATCTACCATAGGCGAAAATGCCCATTGAATACCATCTGCTGTGGCTTCAGTGGCAGCGATACGTGCTGTTTCTTCAATCAGGGGCATATCCCAGCTTGCCGCGAGCGCCAAGGGGATAGGGAAGATAGTACGGTAACCGTGTATCACGTCTATTCCAAATATAAGAGGGATCTTTAGTCGGGAGTATTTTATCGCTAGCTCTTGCGTTTTACGTATTTTTGTAGGTGTACTCATGCTAAATATTCCACCTATTTGGCCTGATTTGATTTTCGTTTCTACATCTGTAGATACAACTGAACCAGTCATAGTTTCCCCTGCAGTTACGAGGTTCAGTTGACCTATCTTTTCGTCGATGGTCATCTTTTTCATCAGATCGTCTACAAATTTATCTGCTTTTTGTTCCTGTGCCTTTAAAACGACGGGCAGTAGCAGGCTGTTCAGCAGTACCATTACGATAGTTCTGTACATCATGTTCATTACTTCAAATAAGGGCTGTCAAATCCAAGTTTTTTTAAACCGACTTTCACTTCAGGAGCTTGCATGAAAAGATCCCATATTAATCCTGAACGGTAGTTTTCAATCATGATGACAATAGGTCCTTGGTCAATAGCGAGATAGCGTTTGGGAAACCAGTTTTCAGTTTCGCTATAGGCATCATAAAAACCATAAGTACCCCATACTTTGGATTGAAGATGATCAAATAGATAGCGGGCAAATGCAATACTCTCTTTTGGTGTGTAGGGGATGGATGAAAGTGCTGCGGTAGGGGATATCACTCCGCTATCGTTGTCTGGGTGATGGGCATCGTATCCTTTTATCGAGTAACTTGCAGTCCAGCCCCAGCCTTTATCCGCTCCATATCCTTTATAACCCGACGGGTTAGAATTGGCATAAGCGATATTTATTTTTGTATGATTTGTGACCACCTCTCCGTAGTCGGCGTACTTATCTGTCAGACCTTTAGGATTCAGACCTAGAAAACTGTAATGTGACCAAAATAAAGGGCCGATCTGACCTTCCTTGGAATTGTGTTTTAGGATAGTAGGGATTTCATATTTACTGGTAGGCGTTTTTATAGCGCCGGATCTAGCCCAGCCTTCGTGGTATACCTGAGGTGTTATAGCATGTTGTGGAGATGCCGCTGCCAGTACATATGCGATAAGGCATTCGTCAAATCCTTGAATAGCATGGTTCATTCCAAAACCATGATCTGGGCTCCAATGCCAATAAAGTACATTTTTTTGATTGGTGTAGAAATTCCAATCTATATCTTTCCATAGACTGTCTGCTTTGGCGGCAATAGATTTTTGTGCCACATCTCCCGCTTTTAGATATTCGCGTACTGTAATGAGACCTTGTGCCAAAAAAGCAGTTTCTACGATATCGCCACCATTATCTTTATCTGAAAAAGCCATTACAGTACCTAAATCACCATTGTACCAATGGGCCCAGGCCCCGTGAAAGCGGGGGACTGAGGCTAGAAAATTTATCGCTTTATTCAATTGAGCTTCTCCCTGTTCTTTGGTTATAAACCCCCGCTCCATGGCCACTACTGTAGCCATCAGTCCAAAACCACTACCACCGGTTGTTACCACCTGTTGATCATTTAATGGATAGTCTCCATCGATATGTATACGTTCACGGGCTAACCCAGATTTAGGGTTAGCGCCTTGGTAGAAATATTGAAAAGTTTGTTGCTGAATTTTAGTTAACAAAGAGTCTTCAGATGATTCTGGTGCCATGTGATTTCCTGTTTTTACGGTATTGTCAGAGCATCCAGAGAGATAAGTAACGGCAATTATTAAAAATAAGTTGATTCGCATAAAAAATAAACTAGATAAATAGTATGGTGTTTTAGTTGTTTGAACTTAATCGGGCTGCTGTTATATAATAGAATCCCGATCCATTGTTGTTGTTTTCGCCAGCGGTGACTGTTACTTTGATTTTTCCAGCTGTATCCGGTATAATGGCATTGGCAGTAACTATTTTATCCGCATTGCTAGAGGTATTTAATCTTACGATCACTTCGTTTGCACCTTTACAGATATATTTGGTTTCTCTATTATCATTCACGCCACCACGGGATCCAAAAAAGGCAATATTGTAAGTCCTGTTTTTATCCAGTCCAGTGATATCAAAAGTGCTTTGTATGATGGTCATATTATTGAATGGTGCTTTTGAATTCCCAAAATATGAACTTTTGGAAACATTAGTAGGCATATCGAGGCTGGTGCTGGTTGTTGCAGGACCATCGTTATTGACACCATTAAAACGTTCGTTGATCAGCAGTTTGATACCCACATAAGAACCTAGGCTATCTTTGAGGTTGATGGCGGTACCTGCTAGAAAATTGTTGATCTGATTCCATTTTGGCGATGCCGTTGTATTACCAAAGTCTAATAATACAGCACTGTTCAGCGGGCCGCTCGTACCACCTTGAAAATCGGTCATTTCAGTGATCTTATCCGGATTGGTAATAGCCATGTGTGCTGCATTTTGGGCAATGCTGATTTCAAAAGGAGACAATCCTTCTGGTTTGAAGTTATTGCCGACTACGGATTTATCAAAAATAGCCTCAAACCAGGTGCAGGCAGCCGTATATCGGCCTAAAGGAATAGCAAGGTGATAGCCATCTCTCGTGAAATTGTCTTCCACTACTGATGTTCTACCGTTTTGTATGGCCGTTCCCGTTGGTATAATCATAGTTATAGGGACGAGAGATTTTGCTTTGTTCACTGCTTCGACAATCGCATTATACATCGTCAATTGATTTTTACCATAATTATCAAATCCGGTATGTGTTGAGTTATTGGCATAGGCCCAGGTTTGATGCAGTAAGAATTTGACGTTAGGGTGACCTGCGCGGGGCGCTACGTAATTGTATACTTTCTTAAGGTCAGCGGCCCAGCTGTCGTACATGCCCGATTGGGAGCTTACCTGTTGGAAACTGATATGTGTCCACTTTTCGTTGGCTAGTGTATTTGCGATTGTTTGGTTCGCTATGGTTGTTTTTTTTCCATCTTTATCTATTTTTCTATAGCTATATACGGCAGCATTCTTTGCGATATTCTCCGCGTGTTGAGCGAGTGAAGCATCGCCAATGAAAAGATTTCCGATGATTACCTGTTTGCCTTCTGCTTTTGCAAGATCATACAGGTAGTTTTCTACAGCATCTTCAGAAAACGAATTTCCAATAGCCAAGATTCTTATAGTGCCGTCATCGGGAGGGTCAGGAATATAGCTCATTTCTGGTCGCTCCATTTTTTGGCAAGAAGAGAGTCCGGTAGTCAGAATCAAGATGCTCCATAGTATTTTGATTCCTATTTTTCTGATGTTCATCATTGTATACATGCTAGCGGTTAATAATTAGGGTTTTGAATTAAAATACCTGCAGACTTGTCGATTTCAGGCTGTGGAATTGGAAAGAATCGGTTTTTTAGCTGATAACCTATATGTCCTGCGTCATGTAACGTTTGTACATCTATCTCCCAGCGTACAAGATCATAGAACCTTTCGTTTTCCATTCCCAATTCGACTTGTCTTTCGTGGCGGATGGCTTGTCTTAGCTGAGCTTGGTCGCGTGTGTTCACCTTTGGTAGAATAGCGTTGTTGCTGCCTCTTGCGCGTGCTCTCACCAGTTCTAGATAGGACAATGCGTTATTTATATTGTTTTCTCCACCGATCTCGTTTGCTGCTTCAGCTGCGAGTAGTACGATATCCGCATAACGGATGATACGTACATTGAACCATGCGCCTGCGCGGCTGCCATACTGGGCCCGCAGTGCCGGATTGGTATATACTTTCTTATTCCAATACGGTCTCGGAAGATTGCTAGGGAGTGTTTCACCATATGGTGTATTGGTTTGCCCACTAAATAGTACCGTTGTTTCCTTTCTCGGATCCCCCGGCTCAAAAGCATCGATCAGTATTTGATGAGGTATATTCCATCCCCATCCCAGATCCCACTGTCCCGATCCGCGTACCCCCTGTCTACTGGCATAGGTTACACCAAAGTTTTGAACGCCATCAGCCAAAGCTTGTATCTCAAAAATAGATTCCTTATTATTTTCACTTTCTTCTCGAAAGATCATGTTGTATGGCGTGCTTAAGTCATATATTCCTGAGTTGATGACCTGTGTGGCGGCAGCCAAAGCTTCAGCATAGCGCTGGCGTGCCATGAACGTTTTCGTCTGTAGTGCTAACGCCGCTCCCCTGGTGACTCTGCCAGGGTGCTTAGGCCAAGTTTCTGGTAAGGCAGTCGCCGCATACTTTAAGTCATCATCGATCAATTTATAGATCGTAGCAATAGGAGCTTTCGGTTTGTTAGCGGACGCCTGATCCGTAATTCGGAAATCAATTAATGGAACTTCACCGAAAGTTCTTACCATATTGAAATAAGCCCAAGCGCGTAAGAATTTCACTTCACCGATATTCGCCATCGTTTCTGCCGTTGGATTATTTATAGAGTCGGCAGTAGAGATTACGTTATTGGCCAGATTGATGAGCTGATAGTGTCCTGTCCAGTAACTGTTGGTGAGCCAATGGGATAAGGGGTACTTAAAATCATCATATATGGGCCCTGCCGCGGCATAGTCGCCATCGTTGCTTCCTAGATGAGCATCATCCGCTCGTATGTTATGCACCGCGACATAAGGCAAGCCACTTGTGGCCTCGCTGCGCAGTCCTGCGTAAGCCGCAAATACCTGTCCTTCTAGGGAGCCCACAGGTACGTCTTCTTCCGTGAATCTCCCTTTGGGTTTGATATCTAACCAATCTGTTCCACAACTGCTTAGTATTACAGCAGACAATGCAATGGCTGCAGCTTTATATATAGTTTGTTTTATTTTCATTTTATCGGTCTTATAAAGGTTAAAAATTGAGATTCAAGCCCAGTGTGTAAATTGCGGGAATAGGATATGTACCTTTATCCACGCCGAATGAAGTTGCGCTACCGCCGATTTCTGGGGTAAAACCGGTATTATTTGAAAAAGTAAAAATATTC
Source organism: Sphingobacterium faecale (assembly GCF_016746095.1). Lineage (GTDB taxonomy): Bacteria > Bacteroidota > Bacteroidia > Sphingobacteriales > Sphingobacteriaceae > Sphingobacterium > Sphingobacterium faecale. The sequence goes on from NZ_JAERTY010000013.1 coordinate 73,669, forward strand.
TGTGCATTCGCAAAGAGCCGTAAATTCTTTAGACGCAGTTTACCCAATGTCTCTTGTGGAAAGGTATAGGCCAAGGTCACATCTCTCAGTCTGAAGAAACTGCCATCTTCTATAAAATATGTAGAATAAACACGGTTATTGGCTCTTCCTTCATGTATGATCGGTTCCCAGTTGCTTGTACCCTCACCGTTCCATCTGTTGATACGGTCGGTCAAAAAATTGTATGTGGCAAATTGATTTTGATTCCAGGTGCGCATTATTTCATTACCATATACACCTTGGAATTCGATATTGAGATCGAATCTTTTATACGATGTCGACAGCGATAGACCATAAAATAAATCCGGAGTTGGATTTCCGATCATGGTACGATCATTGGCCGTAATGGTTCCATCTCCATCAAGGTCTTTATAGCGGATATCTCCGGGTTTGAAATCACCTCCTCCCAGTCCATTTTTTGCGCTTTGATTGACATCTGCTTGCGTTTGGAAGATTCCGTCATGTACATAACCCCAGAAATAACCTATAGGGTATCCTTCCGTAGTACGTGATGGTCCGTCCACAATATCGTAACCTTTACTGGATAGACTGACTACCTTGTTTTTTAAGGTCGTTATATTACCGCCAATTGCAAATTTCCAGTCATCAGAAAGTATTTGGTTCCATCGTACTGATGCTTCTATACCTTTATTCTGGATATTTCCCAGATTACTAAGACCGGGTAGACTGCCGAGTATTCCCGGTACCCGTACCAATATACCATCTGTATTTTTGCTATAGTATACTGCTTCGATGTCCAGTCTATTGTCAAAAGTACGAAGTTCGAAACCAGCCTCCCAAGCTTTAACGACTTCCCAATGTAATTTATCATCAGGAATATATTCAGGGCCATAAGCCGGTATGATCTGATTACCGAATACAGCCGTATTGCCCGCAACCATTGGTGCCCACATAGGATATTTGTTACTTCCGCCATCTTGATTGCCTAGATGAGCGACGGATCCTTTTATTTTTAAGTTATTTATTACATTTTGGTTCTGCATAAAATTTTCCTGTGTCACTACCCACGCTAAGCCGAGTGCATAGAAGTTTTGCCATGGTTTTTTATATCTACCAAAAGCCGAACTCCCATCCCTACGGAAGGAGGTATTTAGCAGATATTTACCGTCGTAATTATAAAGAGCACGGGCTAGGTAAGAAATCGTTCTTGTCTCCCATCCGGTGCCATTTCCAGTATGTGTTTTAGCATCACCTATACCGACATACCAATATCTGGATTCATTGGGTATCTCATAGCCGTCCCCTTGTGTGCGCCTAGCAGTTGTATTTTCAAAGCCATTCATATAGGTCGTGTACCCCGCTGTTGCCTGTATATTATGTTTATCGAAAGAGTTTTTATAATTTAATAGCCAATCGGTTTGTATTTTGTAATATTTGTTCTGTTCTTGGTTGACTGCTGTAAGCAGATTGCCGACACGCTCTGCTTTATTGTCGCCTTGGATTTCTGGATTATAGACAGAAACCAGACCGTCATACCCTCTTGTTTGATTGAAACCATAATCGGCAGAAAGATTTGTCCGGAACGAAAAGTTTTTTAGGAATTCCACTTCCGCATAATAATTTCCTATTATACGATAATTATGGCCTATAAAGGTGTTTTTCCGTTCTTCTATAGTGGTCAACGGGTTACCGACCTGAGCGCGTTGGAATGCCGGCATCGTATGATACAGGCCATATTCCTGATTGAATACAGGAGCTATTGGTGCAGCGAGTACGGCACCGAATACATCTCGGTTCTGTGGTAGCTGGGCTCTATAACCATTTACAATGACTCCGGTCTTAAAATTGTCAGTGACACGTACTTCATTGCTTAAATTTAGGGTGATCTGACTATGTTTCTCATGATTGATTACACCTTGATCCAAGGAGTAGCCTAATCCCATGCGAAAAGAATTTCTGTCGGTAGCATTGGATACGCTGAGATTATTGTAATTAAGTATACCTTTCCTGAATATCTCGTTTTGCCAGTCTGTATTTGCGTTCCAGTGTGTATAATCGTAGGGCGAGTCCCCCTGGTTGAATCGCTGTTCTTCATATAGCTCCTTAAACTGCGTAGCATCGGTCAATTTCATACGATGTGATACATCCTTGAATCCTATTCTCGAGCTGAAATCAAAATTGAGCTGTCCGGTTTTTGCACGTTTTGTCGTTATTGCTATTACGCCATTAGCACCTCGCACCCCAAATATAGCCAAGGAAGAAGGATCCTTTAATACCTCTATATTCTCTACATCGTCAGGGTTTAGGAAATTGATGTTATCATTTAATAAACCATCAACTACATACAGAGGTTTTACTCCGTGGATCGAGTTGGTCCCGCGTATGCGGAGATCAGGTTCCTGTCCAGGCCGACCCGAATTGGTTACCTGTAATCCGGCTACCTTCCCCTGTAGACTGGCTATAGGGTTAGTACCTGGGCGATCGACAATTTCGGAACCTTTTACTTGGACGATCGACCCCGTCAGGTCTCTTTTATTTGCTGTACCATATCCAATAACCACAACTTCTTCCAAGGCTTCATTTTCACTTTCTAAAAATATCTCAAGTACAGTTTTCTTATTGATAGGTACCGTTTGGGAGGTGTAGCCAAGTATCACAAACTGCAGGCTCTCCGACGGATCCGCTTCAATTGTAAATTCTCCTTTTGAGTTCGTCTGCGTGGCAGTGGCTTTTCCTTTGATATTGATAGTAACTCCGGGAATCACCGCCAAAGATTTACTGTCTTTGACAATCCCGTTTACCGTAGTCTGTCCCCATGCAATTGTGGATATTAAGGACAGAAAAATAAGAATAGATAAACTCCTCATATAATATGGTTTAATAAGATTTATAAATAGGCACTGGTTATTGTCTATTGTATTTCAAATTTGCTGATGTATTGCGATGTATCCAATTATTTGTAATTCACATTACTACTACAGCCCAATAATTAGTTGCTCATCAAGTCTTTTTGTATATATTAATGCGTTGTTTTTTAGATGATTAGTGTTTGTTTGGGGATTCTCTTGATATAAGGCTAAGTGTTCTTGTGACACTTTTTGTTATGAGAGGTAATGATGTAGTGATTGGAAGGTTTACCTTTCCAATAAAAACTCACTTAAATTTTTTTCTGATGGTATGTTCAGTTTTTTACGTAATCTGTAGCGCCGTATTTCTACTCCCCGTGTTGTAATATTCAAGAGCGAGGCGATTTCTTTACTGGACATATTTAGGCGTAGATAGGCGCAAAGTTTGAGATCATTAGGGACCAAGGTGGGAAAATCTGCTTTTAGTTTTTTAAAGAAATTGCCATGTGCTTCGTTGAAGCTTTTTTCAAATATGTCCCAATCGCGATCATCATTGTGAGCTTCGTCAATGAGCTTGTTTATTTTACGTAATTCCTCTTCACTCAAACGATTTCCTTCAGCGTCTTTCAGTTCTTTCAGCTGGTTGTGCAGGTTGTTTAGCATTTCGTTTTTGTAAACAATATTCGTTGCGGCATTAGCCAGTTCTCTGTTTTTGACAACGAGCTCATTTTCTAACTGTTGATTTTTTATTTTAATGAGTTTTTGTTCGTTAAGCTCAGCTTCTCTGGCTATTGTTGCTTTTTGTTGCTCTAACAACCTGCGTTTGATTTGGAATTGACGCTTTTGCTCTTTTTTGCGTTGGTGTGTCCGGATAAACGCGAACAAAAGAGTTGCGGTCATCATGTAGATTATCAAGGCATACCAAGTGAGGTACCAGGGGTTGTTGATCTTAAATGCCAGTGTAGATACTGGTGATAGTACACCATTAGCTGATTTCGCTCTTATCTGAAAGACATATTTTCCAGCTGGCAGATTGGTAAAGTCTTTATAGGCTGTATGATCCCAGCTGGACCAATCTTCCGAATAACCTTCAAGGAAATATTGATATTCGAGAGGCGCAGTACTATAGAATGGTGTTGAAAAAGCTATTCTAAGGTTATTATTTTTATAATCGACAACAATCTCAGACGTATCGATTAGTATGGGGTCTTTCGATATGTTCCACACACCCGATATTATTGGGAGAGGGAGCTTTTCTTGTTCTTGTAAGCCTTCTTTATATATGGCAAATCCATTATCCAGTCCAATTAAGAGGTGATTCTTGTCGATAGTATATATATTTTCGTAATAGTCCATTACACGGTTTTGTAAACCATTTAATGAGGTAGAATCTACCGTTATTGTACCATTCTGTTTGAAGGCAATTTTGGCGATACGGGAGCGGTTAAAAAACCAATATTGATTTTTTTGTGTAGAGATTATTTTATTGGCATACTGAAATGAACCTAATTGTTTGTTCAATTCATCATGAGTTTTAAATTTTTTAATAATATCGTCATAGATATATAATCCCGAATCGGAAGTGAATACAATATTGTCCTCTAGGTTGAAGACACCAGTTAGTTCGATACGGTTTATAGAGCTGTCGTGTTTGGTCCGGATTAATGTTTTAAATGTTTTAAAGTCGGAGGCAAGTTCGATCAGACTGATATTGTTTCTGTTGCCGACCCAGTAATTCTGTTGATTTTTTGAGACTATAAAACGTATCGGTTCGCGAAGGCTCGGGTATTGTTGTACAAACGACACTGTAGGGTGCTTTTGAAAAAGGCTGATTCCTGTGTAATTTCCCTGTAGGATCAAGTCTGAATTCGGTATTTTCTCAAAAAACCAGCCTCCTGTTACGGATGATAGCTTTTTGAAAGACATATTCTCGACTTCAAAGGTCCCGTCATTGTGTCCACAGAGCAGCTTGTCTCCGATTACCGATAAGGACCACACTTGCCCACTTGAGGCAGAAACCTGTCTGAAATCTAAGGACTGAAAAGTATCGATCCCATTCCAGGGACTTACAAACAAACCTTGGTTGGTGCCTAGATAGATATGGCCTTTGAAAATAGCTGTAGCATATACAGTTCCTATATTCCCTAAAAAATCGGTGTAAAAGTACAAGGTCGAGTTTACTTCAATCCGATCTATCCCGTTATCTAAGCCTACCCATATATTTTTCTGCTTATCTTTAGTAATACTTAGTACAGTGTTGTTTTGTAGTCCGTTGTTTTTGTTGATATGCTGCAGAATTTCCCCCTGTTTGTTCAATATATATACACCGTCCTGTATTGTTCCAAATGCATACTGATCGTTGTCCAGTAGTATGCCATTATTTATCTGAGCTTTAGCTAATATATGACCTGCACTGATATCCCATTTTTTTATATATCCATTTTTGTCTAAAAAGAATAAGCCATGATGGGCTGTACCCAGTAAATAGCTGTCATTATTATAGGGAAGTATACAAAGTATATTTTTATTTTTTAAGATATCCTTATCTTTTACCGGGACTAGCTTTTGTCCTTGGAGCAAATGCAGGCCCGAGGGTATTTGTTCGAGGTAGAGCCTGTCCTGGATCAGATGCGGGAACAGAAATGGTTCCCCGTCGGCCGTTATAGTGTTAATTTTATTGTTTTTATAGACGTAAATCTTTGAGAAAGAGTGGAAATATACGGCTTCATCTCGAATGATGATTTTCCATATCTCATCATTGGCCAGTATATTTTTGTCTTCCAACAAACCTGAGATACTGGTATAAGCCATATGGCCATAAGGCTTTCGCTGCCAATAGCCAAATTCGGCATGTCCACCGACATATATCTTTCCATTTTTATCTGCCTTGACCGAGCGTACGGCCGATTTGTTTTTCAACGGATACAATTTCCAGTATTGACCATCGAATACAAGTAGGCCATCAGTATTGCCAAAATAGAGTATACCCTCGTCGTCTACAGATGCGCTCCAGTTTTGATTACCGGCCTTATAGGCTGTTTTGTCGAACTGTTGAATAGAAGGGCTTCCTACACGAATAATATTTTGAGCCTGTACCAAGAGAGGTGCTGCACAAAAGAGTAAAGTGAAATAGCAAAAAATGTATGTAGCCCATTCCATATGAACTATGCGGGTCCAGACTCTGTTTCTTTTTATGTAGGGTACTGTGGTCAAACTGTGCTGTATATATTGGTGTTTACTAATATAATGCTTTTCTTGTAGCATCAGCTAAGAAAGCAAAAATAGCTTCCGCTAAGTACAGAGTCCAGGATATTAAACGATCGATATCGCCGTGCAGTTTGTTATTTGACATAGTCTCTTCACTGCTTTGTGCTAATAGTTATCTGGTCGTTATGTGGGTATGTGGCCGGATAAAATTTTTGTTGAAATAAGTCATATTCCCCGATACAATTAGATGCCCGATGTTTGGTTCGTTGGATGGTTTTGCGTTTGCTATCCATCGCGAATCGGTCGCTAAATAGGCGTTTTTGATTGAACTTTTTCCGTTTAAATATATTTTTAAAGAATCGATGTACGTACTCTGTTGACAATTTAAAAAAGCGTCCGTTAGTTCGGCTGTACATTCATCCGCTTGTATTCCATTTAGATAAGCTTTTGATTGGTGCGACAGATTCAGTTTTAGATTCTTAATTTTTATTGGTCCATAAGATCCGTTTATTATTCCATTTCCATGTTTTTTTGTGTATTCTCCCATTCTTAACACGGACTTGTCGGCTAGGGTTATGTTTAGTTGTTGTAGACTATCCGTAGTAGGTTGTACGGGAATTAATTTTAGATTAGCATGGTCTGTACAGGATATCGACTGTATGGGCATTGGTTGTTCCAGATATAAATAGGTGTCTCCTTTCTTGAGTTGTATCTCTAAGGTATCCTTGTGCAGTTTATATTCAAAATTTTGCTGATCATCACTCTTTAAAAGATGCTCGCCTGCTTTTTTTATTTCCAAAGAAGCTGTAGATTCTTTGCAGCCGATAATTTTTATATGTTTAATGATTTTCTCTCCATTTAAGTTGATATTATTAGGATACAGATTGAGCCAGAATCTAGATATAGGATCCGTCGGATTACCCTGATAATCTACACTGATGATCCCAAAAACCGCGGGGCAAAAGAAATACGTAATAGCAAAGGCTATGCTGAGTAGTAGGATTATATTTGATTTTTTCATCACAAGAGTATTTTATTCGTTTGTAGTCTGAGTTCTGTTATTGTATTGTGCCAGCACTTCATGCATGGAGATATCAAGTATTTCCAGTTGGTTGAAAAAGCGAGGCAGTTCTATATTCATAAACTGTTCTTTTTGCAGCGCTGTTATCTTCTCTTTGGCGGAGGGGACTACAAACAGTCCTAGACCACGTTTATTATAGACTAAGTTTTGCTGTTGCAACAGGTCGTATGCCCGCATCACGGTGTTCGGTGTGACCTCCAATTCGGATGCTAGATCGCGTACAGAAAGTATTTTTTGATCTGCAGACCATTCGTCTTTCCGTATTTTTTCTTTGACGAAGTCAACGATCTGGAGATAAATTGCCTTTTCTTCTTTAAACTCCATTAGTGCTCCTTTTCTTTTAGTTTATAATAAAAGCTAAGTAAGATCATGAAGACCAAAAGTAGATAGTAGATATACCGCCACAATTTTACCGCGGTGCCATCGATTGTATATTGTATCGTCCCCTCGGGGTTTACTTGGGTAAAAGTCATCACAAAGATATAAGCACCGATACCTAGTACTATAAATGCCATTGTGGCGTATTTTTTTAACATAAAGACAAATAAGGCGTAAGAAGGTATTATCATCAATAAGACCGTAGAGAAAATCTTCAGCTGTAGCGTTGTTATCGTATTAAACGCGCTATATTCACCAAATTGATAATAAAATTGACCTTGGTGCTCGAGATAGGTCCGCGTATCTTCAAGATAAAGATGTTTGTACAAAGCAACCAAGAGGTGGTCAAATAAGATAATCGATACGATGGTTAGTAGGTAAGTGAATCCTGTAAATAAGCCGATGCCAATCACCCGTTCGGAAGGCGATATGGGGTATGTCAGTGTATTGAAGCTTTCATTGAGCTGAATGAGGTATCCACGTAAAGTCAACATTAAAAATGCAGGGATTGTCAGTATAACAAATACTTTTCCCTGATTTGGACGGATCAGCAAGTTCTCGTAAAACAGATTGGTTCTAAAATTTTCTTTGTTTATAAACTGTTCGTGGAGAGGTGCTCCCGACCAAAACGCAGCACCTACGAAGATTGCAAATACGATAATCGGAATACTGATAATAATATTTTTATTTATTGCCCACATTTCATATAGTACTACTTTTAAGGCAGTTGTTTTATTATATAGATTCATAAGTCTTTGTATTTATATGATCAGATATAGTTGTTGTATCCAGATTGGTTATAACGGCATTAAAGAATAATTCAATATCAAATAAATTTTCATCCAAGTTTTCCTGCATTTTCACCACATATTTTCTGCCATACATATTTTCCTCTGTATATATAATGGTATCGTGCTCCTGTGGGGCAGTCGTTACTTTAAACAGTTTAGATAATTGCTCGATCGATTGGTCTATAACCAATCGGTGATCTTTTAAAATCAACAGATGGTCTATCAATGGATGTATATCTCTGATTTGATGTGTAGATATTATTACCACCGAATCTTGGGAAGTATGCTTGGCCAATACCCTTCGTAGTTGACTTTTAGAAGGAATATCTAATCCATTGGCAGGTTCGTCCATCAACAAGATACGCGATCGTGTAGCTATGCCAAATGCGATATTCAATTTCTTTTTTTGTCCATACGATAGATTACTGATATGCATATCTGGATCTATACTAAACTGGGAGAGGAGGTCTTCAAATAGAATCTGATCAAAATTGGTGTATATTGAAGAATATACTTTTAGCCATTTTTGTAGTGGCCAAGAAGGTAATTGTACCTCGTCTTCAAAAAAATAGAGGTCACTTAAAAAGCCTACTTCTCTTTCACTCGGTATTTTATCAAATACTCGAATTTCTCCCTTTTTTGGAAAGGTGATACCTGCTATCAGCTTTAACAGCGTGGTTTTTCCCACTCCATTTAGACCCAATAAACCATAAATCTGACCTGGGTAAAACGTGGTAGATAACTGGTCAATGACTGGTTTATAGTTTCTTAAATAGTGAAAATGTAAGTTTTTTATGGCTATCATATTTCAATTGTGTTAGTGTATTACTAATGTAATACACCTCAAAGTTAATGATAGTTTTTAGAATTCAAAAAATATTATTTTTTTCTGTTTGAACAGCTTGTCCTTTCTTCTCAATATTCGTTTGTTCCGGAAAGGAGATCGGGATAATGTGTTAAATGCGAAGGTGCATCTATTCGTGAGTTATAGGATCGGTCAAAGCTTAAATTTTGATAAGAGTTATGGTCGTCATTTATTTTAAGCTTATAAGGTAAGCTATATAAAGATATAGCTTTAGATTTTTTTTCTTGAATACCTCTTTTAAGGTGGCCAGTGCTTTTGATCTACTGAAATACACCGTGTTTTTAGAAGTGTTTAAGAGCTCACATATTTCGGTTACATCCATGTCCTCGATATAGGACATCCTAAATATATCAGCTTGTTGTTTTGGTAGCCTATTTACTTCTATAAGCAACTCATCTAGAAGCTCCATATATATTATCTTAGCTAATATATCCGTCTCCTTCTCTTCGATAGGAATAAAATACTCTTCAGGAACAATTTCTGTCATTCCGTATGATGTATTATTATGGTTATAGCATGCGTTCCGAGTTACCAGATACAGAAATGATTTCACATAGGAGATGTTAGGAATTTGCTCTCTGGTATTCCAGAGCTTATAAAACGAATCAGATACAATCTCTTCAGCCTGACTAAAATTATTGGTTAGTTTATAAGCAAAAAAAAACAATTTTTTTTCATGTTTTTTCATAAAATAGCGTAATCCATTTTCGTTGCCTAGTTGCAATTCTGATAATTTTGCGTTATCAAGGTTCATAAATCTAAGGATAAAAGGTCTCTGCCAATGATATGAAAAATTTATCAAAGTTTGAAAACCTTTACTCTTTTTAACAGGTTAGGTATTCTCACAGTTTCTATTTAACTACGTGCATCTGCTGGTTAACATTTCTACTAAAAATATATTTTTTACTAAGGTTTACTCTTCTCAACTGTAATAGGTGTATATGACCAATTGAAAGAATGTTGACAAAAACTGAAATAGCAAAGTTGATTCGTAAGAAATATGAAGGTAAACTCGATAGAAAAGAGCAGTTCATGCTTGAAGAATTAGCGTCCCAGAATGTTCATTTTTTAGAGTTACTCAGAGATATTGATAATAGCGAGGTTTTACATCAAGATCTACTGTTATGGCTGAATCTGGATGGAGAATTGGGTGGAAAGCTCTCTGTCAGATTACGGAACCGGACATTGGATAAGATAAAAATAAATCAACGGAGACATAAGCATTTTTTTTCATCGCGCATTAAGATGGTTTATCAAGCGGCAGCTTTGATTATTATATCGGCTGTACTCTATTTTTATATTTACAGGTCACAAGCTGTAGATCTTGTTCAGGAGATCGATACTATTGAGCTTTCGGGTGAGATGCCATCTATTAAGATGCATGGAGGAAAAATCGTCGAACTCAAAATGACGGAGCACACTGTTGTGATCTCCGATAATTTGAAATATAAAAATGGGGCTGTTATCGAGGGAAACTATATAAAGGATGATGAACCATTAGAGCTGTCAACTCCCAAAGGACGCACCTATGAATTGATATTGTCTGATGGTACACATGTCTGGTTAAATGCAGATTCTAAAATTTCATTCCCTAAGAAATTTTCTGGGAATGAAAGATTAATAACGTTGGAAGGGGAGGCCTTCTTTGATGTCGCTAAAGATAAAGGCCGTCCATTTATCGTTAAAACCCTCCGACAGGAAGTGGAAGTACTTGGTACAAAATTTAATATTAAAGCTTACGAAGAAGACTTCTCTACAACCACGACCTTATTGGAAGGAAGTGTTAAAATCAACACAGAAAAAGAATCTGTTTACCTAACACCCAACGAGCAGAGTATAGTGAAAAATGGACAGTTGACAAGACGACATGTGCTTACAGACCAGTATGTGGGATGGAGAGCTAATAAGTTTGTTTTTTACGAAACCGAACTTAGAGATGCCATACTCGCTATGGGAAGATGGTATAACTTTGAAGTTGTAAATATGGATAAACTTCCCGCTATCCATATATATGGAACGATAAGCCGATCAAAAAAACTATCAGAAGTCATGCAGATTATGGGAATAAGTGGGTTGACATTCAAAATAGACCAACGGGAAAAAATAACTAAACTAATTGTTATGGAGTGATTTTTTACATAGACGTTCACAGATTTGGCTTGAAGTTGCTTCAGCTGGAATATGGTAAACAGATAAACAACCAATTCGATTAATAAACCACTATAATGATCAAAACGATGAAATTTATGTCTTCCCTATATCAATTGTCATTGATATTAAGGTCGATAAGTGTATTGTTAGTTTTCAATATCTCTACGCTTTTTGCCAGTAGTTATGCCCAGACAGTGACATTGCTAGGAGGTCGAATGACTCTTGCTCAGGTGATGCTTGAAGTAGAGAGGCAGAGTGGGGTACCCTACTTTTTGAATAATAAAGACATCGCCAATCTCACTGTAGATATTCAGGTTAAGAACCTGTCTGTTAAACAGGTTATGGATAAGTTGATGATGACCGTACCTATTAGTTGTTTTGTGGACAATGAAACCATTATTATAAGACCAGATATACATAGATCAGGAGAGAGAGATGAAAATAAGAAAGATAAAGAGGAAAAACAGTCGTCAATTATCAAAGGAAAGGTAGTTGATGCTAGAGGTAATCCTTTGGTAGGTGTGACTATATCTATAAAAGGGAGCACTATTTCGACGCAAACAAAAGCCAACGGAGACTACATAATTAATGTTGGAACTATTCATGACCCTATTTTAGTTTTTTCGACCATTGGACATGTTTCTGTAGAAAGAAAAGCGATGGGGAAGCCGTTATTAGATGTAATTATGTACTCAAGCGTTGAGCAAATCGACGAAGTGGTCATTGGTTACGGCGTACAGAAAAGATCTGATCTCACTGGCTCCATCGGAAGTGTACAGATGGAAGATTTACAAAAGGCTCCGGTCAAGTCTTTTGATGAAGCTCTAGCCGGTAGAGTAGCCGGCGTGCAAGTCACGTCATCGGAAGGGCAGCCAGGGGCTTCAATTGATATTGTGATAAGAGGAGTCGGGTCGATTACACAAAATACAGGACCACTTTATGTCATTGATGGAATGCCGGTCGAGACCGGAGGGGATACGGGTGAGATAAATCCAATAAATGGTATTGACCCCGCAGACATCAAATCTATAGATATTCTGAAGGATGCATCAGCTACTGCTATTTACGGTGCCAGAGGGGGAAATGGTGTAGTAATTATTACGACTAAGCGAGGCGCAGAATCTGCTCCTAAAGTCACCTACAACGGTTATTTTGGACTTCAGAACAGTACTAAAAGACAAAAGGTATTAAGCCCCTTCGATTTTGTAAAATTACAACAAGAGATAGATCCTCTGAGAACAATGGGGCTATATCTACAGGGGGGGGACGTAGATATGGAAGATTATAAGTTATTGGACGGGATAAATTGGGAAGACAAGGTAATGCGTGTTGCTCCGATGTTTAACAATCATCTTTCTTTGTCGGGTGGAAACCAGCAAACCAAGTACAGTGCATCCGTTTCAGCGATAGATCAAAGTGGTATTATAATTAATTCGGGGTTTAAGCGTATTCAAGGAAGAATGACTTTGGATCAGCAGATCAATAAAAAATTAAAAGTTGGTCTTGATGCTAATTATTCCAATTACTCCAATTATGGTACACCTACGTCAACTTCCACCTATAGTCATGAAATAAATCTACTGTTCAATGTTTGGGCTTTCCGTCCGGTATCCGTTACCAATGAGAATTTTTTAGAAGAAGGGCTGGATCCAGAGATTGATCAGACCAATGATCAGCGTTTTAATCCTATCCTCACGGCCAAAAATGAACTACGTGAAAACTATGGAACTACTTTTTTTGTTAATGGATATGCCGATTACAACCTGTTAAGTAACCTTAAGTTTAAAGTTTCTGGGACATACCATAGAGGTGCTAGGAGGTATGATGCTTTTAATGGATCAGAATCGCGTACAGGGCATCCTTTGTCAAATTATCAAATCAATGGCTCCCGCTCTTTTATTGAATCAAACCGATGGTATATTTCTAACCAGTTGAATTACACAAAAACTTTTAACAAGAAGCATTATCTGAATGCTATGGCAGCCTTTACGGCCGAGCGAGCTTCTAGTTTGAGTTTCGGAGCTTCAGCTATAAGACTTCAAAATGAAAATCTAGGGCTATCTGGATTAGATGAGGGTGAACCCAATTTTATAACATCGTCCACCTCCGCATCATCTATGGCGAGTTTTATGGCGCGAGCTATCTATTCTTATGATTCAAGGTACTTATTGACTGTCACAAATAGACTGGATGGATCCTCTAGATTTCTAGGAGAGTATATATATGGTTTGTTTCCTTCTGTAGCTGCTGCATGGCGCCTTAATAACGAGTCATTTATGAAATCTTTTGTATGGTTGTCAAATGCAAAACTTCGGAGTTCTTGGGGCAAAACCGGAAACAACTCTATAGGCAACTTTGTAGCACACGCTGCACTACAGAGTTTAAATACTACTGGCTACGGCTTCGGTAATAATATAATCCGGGGAGTTGTTCCCACTTCCTTAGGAAATGAAGCGTTAAAGTGGGAAGCGTCGGAGCAGATCGATCTAGGGCTTGATGTCGGTTTTTTAAATGATAGGATTGCAATGACGATCGATTTTTATCGGAAAAAGAGCCATGATCTGCTGATGAATGCAGAGCTATCACCATCTACAGGTTATCCGAGTGCAATCAAAAATATTGGGAAAATACAGAATGACGGACTAGAAATAACGTTGGGTCTAGTACCTATAAAAAAGACATTCACTTGGACTTCAGATTTTAATATCTCATTTAATAAAAACAAAGTTTTGGAACTCGTTGACAATCAGACATCACGCCTTACGGCTATGACTTGGGGGGATGATTGGCGTGGTGTGCACGGTTATATTGCCAAGTTGAATAAACCTGTCTCTCAATTTTATGGGGTATTGTGGGATGGAGTATATACCTACGACGATTTTGATTTTGATGGGATCAATTATACGTTAAAACCTACTATAAGTACAAATGGTACAGCTAATGTACAACCTGGGCATATTAAGTACAAGGATCTGAATGGAGATCGGGTTATTGATGATAATGATAAGGTCGTCATTGGTAATCCTCTACCCAAGCATTTTGGAGGATGGTCCAACAATTTTTCATATAAGGGATTTGATCTTAATATCTTTCTACAATGGTCTTATGGTAATGATGTGATGAATGCTAACCGTATTATTATGGAGTCAGGGTATAAGTATAATATCAATCAGTTCGCATCTTATAAAGACAGGTGGGCGCCTGATAATCAAGATGGAAAACTTCCTGTGGCCAGAGGTGCCTTGTACAAAACATACTCAGATAGAGTGGTAGAAGATGGTTCGTTTATACGCTTAAAGACTGCTGCTTTCGGTTATAATATACCGTTAGACTATTTAAAAAAGATCAAGCTTGCTCAGCTTAGGCTTTATGTGTCGGCACAGAATCTGTATACCTGGACTAATTATTCTGGATATGATCCCGAAGTTTCCATCCGCAACTCAGCCCTTACTGCAGGGTTCGATTATTCAGCTTATCCCCGTGCTAGAACGTATACTTTTGGCTTAAATATGACCTTTTAATTCTAAATAAGAGCGCAATGAAAAAAATAATAATAGGTACTTTATCCGCAATGATTCTCTTTAGTGGATGTAGTAATTTTTTAAAAGAAGATCCGACCGATTTTGTTGCCCCCGTTAACTATTATAAGACGGAAAAGGAAGTTTTCTCCGCTTTGGCCGGTGTATACGATATTCTAGGAAATAGAGCCGCTTATGGTCGATATCTTTTTTTTGAAATGGATATGAGTGATCAGTGTTATATGGCACTTTCTAGTACAGGGCAGGATATTGCTTTATACAACTATGATATCGGCGATCAGAAGCTCGTGGATACTTGGTCAATTTTGTATCAGGGTATTAATAGAGCAAACATGTTATTGGAAAGAATTGATCAGTCTGATATCTCAGAAACGCTGCGGGATAATTATAAAGGAGAGGCTCTCTTTTTGCGAGCCTATTATTATTTTCTTTTAACATCCAATTGGGGGAGCGTTCCCTTACGTTTGCAGTCTACAAAGACACCCGGAGAGGTCGATATGAAACCCGCTAAGTTGAAAGATATATATGCCCAGATTATTGTAGATATGACCTCCGCTGCCGACCTAGTCGGTGACGTTACGGCCTATAAAAATGCTGGACGCGTCTCCAAATCCACAGTTTGGGGTATTTTAGCCCGTGTTAATTTAAAGATGGCAGGCGCACCTCTACGTGATAAGAGCAGGTATGCAGAAGCTAAAAAATGGGCGGAAAAAGTGATTAACCTTGGGTATCATACCCTGAATCCAGATTATACCCAAGTGTTCAAGAATCATGCTCAAAAAGTGTATGATACCAAGGAATCTATATGGGAAGTCGAATTTTCATATATGTCAGGATCACAATATGAGGAAGGCAACGTGGGGTCAATCAATGGTATAGGTACAAGTAATAAATTAGTAGGATATAGCTACGGTGCTCAAAAGATAATGAAGCCTTATTACGACTCGTTCGGGGTCGGTGATCTACGTAGGGATTGGAATATTAATGATTATTATTATGAGAATGAGCCTGCAACAGGAAGAATCGTTTATGCTGGTAATGCAGCTGCCATTTTTTACAATAGATCCGCGTCCAAGTGGCGTAGAGAGTATGAAATCACACCACAGAAGAGTGTTAATACAACCACTATTAATTTTCCATTGCTGCGCTATGCTGATGTATTGTTAATGTTTGCCGAAGCCGATAATATGTCGCCAGAAGGACGAAGTTCACAAGCAGAATGGTGTGTAAATCAAGTCAGGCAGCGGGGCTTCGGTAATTTATTACCAGGAGCAGTGCCTACTGCAAATGTTGATCTTCCAACAGGATTGGATGTTGTTGATTTTCAAGAGGCTATCCAGAAAGAGCGTTCTTTCGAACTTGGATTCGAGGGACTGAGAAGGCATGATCTCATACGTTGGGGAATATTTCTTCAGACTATGCAAGGGCTTAAGTCCTATAAGGCATCTGCCGCTGCCGATTATCAATATGGATTTAGAACAGCTGAGAATATAAAACCCCGAGATACACTTTTTGCTGTGCCAAGAAGTGAAATGGTTGTTAACAAGCTAATGGAGCAGAATTCAGGATGGTAACCAATTTATTTTATGGAATACTCCTGTTTAGCGAAACGCAAACACGCATGAGTCCGCCAACTGGCGGATGGTCATTAAAGAAAAAATAATAAACATATGAAATAGAAAATGCTATCTATAACTAAATATATGCATATGATTAACTTAAGAATAATACGGTTTTTCACAATACTAGCAGTTATGTCGATCTCTTGTCAGAGAGACGTGATTTCCATACCCCAGTCTACCGTCCACATTAATCAGCCTACATACCGTGTAAAAGACTCTGTTCGTTTTCAATTTCAGGGGGATGCAGATATGATTACATTTTATTCGGGAGAGCGCGGACATGAATATAGACATCGTGATCGTGTACTATTAGAAGGCGGTGATTTATTAGTCAATATCGAAACGAATGTACTGTATGGTGTACAAAAAGATAATCTAAAACTTTTGATGTCCACAGATTTCTCGGGCAAGTATACCAAAGACGATTTGACAGCGGCGACTTGGACTGATATCAGTGACCGACTGGAGTGGAGCACAGGAACTCGCCTTATTTCCAAAGATGCTAATGTAACCGATCTGTTAATTGCGGGGCGTCCACTGTATTTTGGATTTAAGTATGCAGGAGCAAAATCAACAACGGGAACTGCCCAGCAACGTACTTGGCGTGTATATCAGTTCAATATACACAATAAGTTTTCCGAAAGTGAAATAATTCCGGTTACTAATAGAGCAGAAGCAGGCTGGCAAGCAATAACTAATCTTTCATCAGATCCAGATTTGGGCGTGTGGAATTTAACAGGTTATTCAGACATGATTACTTATGTTCCCGAAAGTAATTTAAATGACGTGGAGAAATGGGTGGTATCAAAACGATTTGATCCCAATAAAGTTGCTCCTGATAGGGGCGTCGCTATAAAAAAATATCCTGATAGTCCGCTCAAAGAATTTAAATATGCCTTCACTGAAGCAGGTGAGTATGAAGTTACTTTTGTATTTGTAAATGCCAACTATAGTGATCAAAAAGAAGTTGTTCAGACCGTAAAGGTCATTGTTGAATAAGAAATATTTAACTCATATTATGGTAAGATTTAGTTTAAAATATTCTTTATGGTTTATTACCCTAGTGATGCTTTCTGCCTGCGATAGCAAAGAAGATACAGGCCTTTACTCGATATATCAACTTGATAAATATAAAAATGGGAAGGGGGTTGTTTCATTAAACGAAACTTGGGAAAAGCAGGAATCTCTTATGAAGTCATTTCCTAAAGGCATAGAGGTATATCGAACCCATAGGGAGATTAATGGAAAGGTTTCCAATATCTGTTTAGTAGCCTTCAACCCTAAGCATAATATAGATTTTAAACCTATCGTTTCAAAAGTAGCCCAGACCCCTACGGATTTTTTTAAGGCAGAGTCTGGTGATGTTTATGTTTGCTTGAATGCTGGTTTTTTCTCAGGCAATACAAGCCTAAGCTTAGCCATATACAATACGGCTATACAATCTATTAATACCAAGAGCTTGCAGAGACCTTTCAATAATGTCAATACACCTTATTATCCTACTAGGGCGGCTTTTGGGCTTAACAGTGATTTTGCTCCTTCTGTATCTTGGGTATACAGTGTAGGGGCCGGCAATGGGGTTCTTTATCAATACCCACAGCCGAGTCCCAATGAGCTCGGTTTGGCCCCACAGAATATACCTTCTGCAATTTTTCCTCAGGGAGGGGCTGTCTGGAATCCAAGAAGTGCCATTGGTGGTAGTCCTATGTTAATCCATAAAGGGCAGATCAAAATAACAGATAACGAAGAGTTGGCCGACTTAGACAACAACGCAAAGCGTGCCCGGTCTGCAATTGGACATCTTAGTAATGGAAATATAGTATTGTTGGCTGCGGAGGGAGCGCAGACGGGAAATGTTAATCCGTCATTTCATGGGTTGACATTGAGAGAATTAGCAGACGTGATGCTGGAGGTTGGATGTGTGGGTGCTATCAATCTCGATGGTGGAGGGTCGTCATCTATGGTTATTGGGGGAGAGCAGGTGATCACTCCTTCCGATAAAAATGGAGAAAGAAAGGTAGTCAGCGCTATTATTCTGAAGGGCCGATAATATAATGTATCGGTTAGCACATATTAATAAAATATAAAAAAATAAGTATATAGAAATGAAGAGAAGAAACTTTCTAGAGTCTTTAGCTATTGCAGGAGGAACAATCGCCACTACAGCAATTCCCCGTTTACCGGCCATAGCCGCTACTCCAACTCATATTAATGCTGCCGCGCATAAAACTGATGTTTTGATTGCGGGAGGAGGATTAGGAGGATGTTCCTCCGCCTTAGCTTTACTTCGCAATGGGCATAGCGTCATTATGACCGAAGAGACAGATTGGATCGGCGGGCAGATGACTCAACAGGCTGTTCCTCCCGATGAGCATGCTAGTATCGAAACCCATGGAGCGCCAGCCTCTTACTTAGTTTATCGCCAAAAGGTTAGGGAGTATTATTTTAAAAATTACCCACTCACAAAAGCAGCGAAGGATAATCCTATATTAAATCCAGGAAACGGCTGGGTTTCTAGACTTTGTCATGAGCCAAAAGTAGGGTTGGCGGTTTTGTATGAGATGCTATCGCCTTATATTTCCAACGGACAGCTCAATTTACTTTTGGAACATAAGCTTGTCTCTAGTGACACCAAAGGTAAGTTTGTAAATACGGTGACAGTCAGAGATCTGCGTTCTTCCCAATTGCACAAGATCGAAGCAGCCTATTTTATCGATGCAACCGAGTTGGGGGATCTGTTACCATTGACGGGTACGGAGTATGTCACAGGTACAGAGTCCAAAGCAGAGACCGGCGAGTTGCATGCTCCTGAAATAGGTAACCCACACGATAACCAAGCTTTTACCGCATGTTTCGCATTAGAGTACCATAACCGTGAAGATTATGCACAAAAACCGGCAGACTATAATTTCTGGTCAAAGTATATACCACAAATCCAACCAGCTTGGCCAGGTAAGTTACTGAGTCTGGTATATTCGGATCCACGTACATTACAGCCAAAGACCTATGCATTTGATCCCACAGGTGCAAGCACTGCCCCTGTGTACAATCTATGGAGTTACAGGCGAATTATTGATAAGCGGAATTTTGAGCAAGATTTTTATAAAAGTGATATTACTATTATCAACTGGCCTCAGAATGATTATATGTTAGGTAATATTATAGGAGCTTCTGAAAATGAGTTTAAAGAACATGTTCATTCAGCAAAGCAATTGGGGCTTTCACTTTTGTATTGGTTACAGACTGAAGCCCCAAGGCCCGATGGTGGTAAAGGGTGGCCTGGCTTATGCCTCAATAAAGACGCGTTGGGTACAGTCGATGGTTTTGCTAAGTATCCTTATGTACGTGAAGCTAGACGGATCAGAGCACTATTTACTGTTGTAGAACAGCATGTCGGTCAAGATAATAGAGCAAAAGCGATAAAAGTAGGCGAAAATCCAAATAAGGCTGCGAGTTTTTATGACAGTGTAGGTATAGGTTATTACCCCATAGATTTACACCCTACCCAGCGTGTGAATTTTATTGATTTTCCGTCTTTAAAATTTGAAATACCTCTAGGGGCATTGATTCCCGTACGCATGGAAAATATTTTTCCAGCAAACAAGAATATAGGGACGACACATATTACGAACGGTTGTTACAGGCTGCATCCGGTAGAGTGGAGTATAGGCGAAGCCGTCGGTTTGTTGCTAGTCTACGCTAAAGAAAAGAGTGTAAGCCCTAGAGAGGTAAGACAGAATAGAGAACTATTGACTGACTTTCAAGCTTTTATCAAGACACAAGGGATTGACATACGTTGGAAAGACTAAGGGAGAAAAACCTGCTGTTTTATAGTTCACGTTTTAATGTATAGCATGTTTTTAAAGAATAAAGATAAATGAACAGAAGAGATGCTTTGAAAAATGGATTGCTGCTTTTGGGAGGTGTTTTTGTAATATCAGGATGCGGCGAGGATCAAACAGTACACTACAATAATTTCAAACTGAAGGCTACAGAAGTTGTTTTTCTTAAAGTTTTGGCAGAGACTATCATACCACAGACAGACACTTTAGGGAGTGAAAAGTTAGGTCTTCATGAGTTTGTCTTAAAAATGCTGGACGATTGCCACAGTCCTACCGAACAGGCGCAGTTTTGCGATGGACTTAGCCGGTTTCGCAAGTGGGCACAGGAGAGGTTGGAAAAAGCGTTTGAAAATACCAGTTTAAAAGAACGTACCCATGTGTTGCAAAGCATGGGAGAAGTAGATATAGAAAATGTAGATCTATTTTATAAGATCACCAAAAAAAGGGTCATCCAAGGGTATCTAAAATCAAAATATGTCATGACTGATTTGGTACCGTACCAGTTGGTGCCAGATCGGTATGTGGGAGATGTAGCTCTATCATCATAAAATCTTAATTGTAAAGAGAATTTATATGTCATTCAATATAAATAAAGTTAAATCTGCCAACACATATGATGTCATCGTTGTTGGTTCGGGTGCTAGCGGTAGTTGGGCAGCAAAGGAGTTTAGTGAGCAAGGACTTCGTACCCTTCTTTTAGAGAGAGGCCGGGATGTGGAACATATCAAGGATTACCCTACCACCAATATGTATCCTTATGAGTTTGAGCATCGATTAGAAATGCCCTATGAAGATAAAGTTACGAATCCTATCGTAAACCGATGTTATGCATACAAAGAAGACTCACAGCATTTTTTTGTCAAGGACCAAGAGCACCCTTACATCCAAGTTAAGGATTTTGATTGGATCCGGGGGTATCAAGTGGGTGGAAAGTCTCTCTTATGGGCGAGACAGGTACAGCGATGGAGTGATTTCGATTTTGAGGGGCCTGCCCGTGACGGTTTTGCCGTGGATTGGCCTATACGCTATACAGATATTGCTCCATGGTATAGCTATGTTGAACGCTTTATAGGTGTTTCTGGAAATCAGGATAATATTCCAGAGCTTCCGGATGGAGAGTTCCTTCCTCCATTTCCATTGGGTAGGGTAGAGCAGCACCTAAAAGAAACCGTAGCTAACCACTTTCCAGGTCGCCATGTGATCAGTGCACGTTGTGCTCACTTGTCCAAAGCACAGCCCATACATTTTAAACAGGGACGGACGGATTGTGTCAATCGTTTACTTTGTCAGAGAGGATGTCCATTCGGAGGATACTATAGTGCTAATGCGGTGACGATACCATGGGCAAAGAAAACGGGTAATTTGACCTTAAGGACTCATGCTGTAGTTCATTCTGTGTTGTACGAAGAGACAACGAAAAAAGCAGTAGGCGTTAAGGTTATTGATGCGAATAGTAAAGAAGAAATAGATTATTTTGCACGTGTTATATTCCTTAATGCATCTACTTTAAATACCAATTTGATTCTTCTGAATTCCAAATCAAACCGTTTCCCGGAAGGGTTGGGCAATGATAATCAATTGTTGGGAAAATATGTAGCATTTCATAACTATACTGCATTGGTCATGGCAGAATATGAAGGTTTTCAGAACTATAAGACCACAGGTAGAAACCCTGCCGCAGGAGCTTACATGCCTCGTTTCAGAAATCTTCATAAGCAGGATACTGATTTTCTCCGCGGGTGGTCTGCAGGGATAAGTACACAGCGAAAAGAACTGATTGATCCCGAGGCTGTAGGTATTGATTTGAAGAACAGTCTGTTAAATCCTAGATTGGGCCCTTGGAGTATTTTTTCTTATATGATGGGCGAAACGCTACCTAAGGAGAGCAATTTAGTTACTTTGGATAATTTACAGACGGATTCTTGGGGAATTCCTCTATTGCGTATCGACGTTGATTATGACGATAATGATAGAAAAATGAGAGATGACTACTTTCAGGAAATGGGTGATATGTTTGATAAGGCAGGGTTTACCAATATCAAAAAAGTACCTGATAAGAGAAGACCTGGAAATGATATACATGAGATGGGGGGCGCCCGCATGGGAGTCGATCCCAGGACATCTATTGTTAATAAGTGGAATCAGATCCATAGTTGTAAGAATGTCTTTGTTACGGATGGGGCATGTATGACGAGCACATCTACACAAAATCCTACTTTAACTTTTATGGCACTCACTGCGCGGGCAGCTAACTACGCCTTGGGTGAAATGAAAAAGAGAAATTTATAAAAGCTAAGTTATGCGAGCAGCTATATTGTTGTTGTTTTTATCGATTAGTTTCCCTCCTTCTGCTTCGATAGATAGGGTGGATTCTACTACGCGAAGGCCTTGTTATCCAGGAGCCTATTATCGTAAGGTTGTCTCGGACCTTGATCACTGGACTGGCATTACAGGCAGAGTCAGACTGCCTGTAATTGAATTCGATAAGAATCGGGTCAATACGAATAAACCGGGCCAGTTCTTAGATAATCCTACGGTATACATGGGAGGAAATATGGATGGACAAGAGACAGATATTGGTCTGACTTGGGAGGTAATCAAAGAGTCAGATGGTACAATATCAAAAGAACGTAAGGCATATCGTCCTTTTTTTAGGCGTAACGCTTATGGCAAAAGTAAACAGAAGTTTACTTGGATTTCTGGTCCTCCGGAGCCCCAATATTACTGGTACCCAGGGGATGTTATCTCTATTACAGTAAAGATCATACGGGATGGTGTTTTAAAGTTCACGGTAGAGGGAGAAGGTAAGAAGTATGAGACTGAGGTCGCTTGTGATGCTTATATTTTCGGTCGAGCAGGCGAATTTAAAAGAGTGAATGCTATTGATCAGGTCGGTAATGAAAATAAGCCGGTGCAACCCACAAATACCAAGGTTATAAAGTCAGAGTGGGCCTATACTTATCTTTTAAAAATGGAAAATGGCAAAGAAATCAAACGTTCACTAAATACAGGTCGACATATAGAAATGAGTTGTCCGCAAATAGAACATTTTCCACTACAGCAACATCACAGACTGAATAAAAAAGGTGGAGAAAGTATAGATATTTACGGCCGGTTTCCGATCCCTTAGTCCGTTAGAATTGCCGCTGTATATCTCCCGATAACTACATCTAGGATCGCCCTTATCGAGATCTTAACAAAAACATAATAGTGTTTTGTTGTTTTATCTATATGTTAATGATTACTTTTATTCGTTTTTTATTTTAATTACCGTTTGTATGTGTTGTGTACATTTAGTCTCTTAAAGGGGACTAAATGTATACAACACTCAGAATTTGTTGATCTTCTTGTTTAATTTTTGGTGTTTATATGAATTTAGGAGAAATGTAATCATGGCGAACATTTTTTATAATTTCATTTAAATTGGTAATTTTAGGTTTGTAATGCCCACTGTCTATATAACCGAAATAAACCCGAAAAGACTTTAGGAGATAAAATGATGTACGGCATTTCTAATAAAAATCTATTTTCGAAACTTAAGAATCTTAATATATAATTTAGGGACATGATCCCTGCAGATTTAAACCGGATGGAAAGTATAGAGGGTAGACTTATCCGCTTATTGAGGACAGATAGCGAAGCTGCATTTCAGGAAGTCTATGATATGTATTCTGCTCGTATATATCGTTTTTCATTGGTTCTGTTGAAAGATACAGGGTGGAGCGAAGATATTGTTCAGGAGGTATTTGTCAAACTATGGAAAAGCAGAAGACAGCTGGATGTCAATAAAGACCTATGGGTCTATTTATATGTGCTTACCAAGCGTACTGCCCTTAATAAATTAAGAGATATCGAGACTTTCAGTTCTTCTTTCGACCTTCTTTGGGAAAATATATCGCGACTTGGGGATTCTCCGGATGAGAAGTTGATCAATAAGGAACTTGGATTATATTTAGAAAAAATATTGGGCAGACTACCTGAGCGGCAGCGTGAAGTTTTTAGATTAAGTCGATTCGAGGGCTATACCCATCAACAGATTGCAGAAAAACTCAATATATCACCCAACACAGTCAAAAATCACCTTATACAGGCTTTGAAAACAATCCGCTCTTTACCTCTGGATATTAATTATTTTCTTTTTATTCTTTTTATATCGCTGTAATTCAGTTGTTTATTTTAAATTTTCTTTTCTCTGTAAAAATAATAAAAAAGGACTAGTCCTTTTTTTTCTTTTTAGGGTTCTGTACTATAAGCGACTATAGCTAAGAATTAAAAAAGAGAAATATGGATCAGGATAGACTTGCATATCTATTTTCAAAATATCTACAAAACACCATCAGTAAGACAGAATTAGCTGATTTGTTACGGAGAATCAAAAAAGAAGATGATGCTATACTAGATGATATTATAGATAGATTAGGGTATGCCGGTAAAGAACCTCTAGGATTATTACAGGATGATTTTGACCAGAATAAAAACTATGAAAGAATACGGGAGCAGATTATGGGAGAGCCTCTCGTCAGAAGGAGTCGTTTTTTTAATCTAAAAAAGACTATACTGTTTGCAGCTTCTGTTCTCTTGATTGTATCTATAGGTTTATTCTTTTTACAGCGCCAATTTGATAATGCTCAAGTTTTGTCAGATAATGATATACAGTTACCAGAAGGGCAACAGGCGGTGATTATACTGGAGGATGGGAGCTCCCTAGACCTGATGAAATCTGACAAGAAGTTGCTGGACCGTGAAGGTATACAGCTGGTCTTGTCCGCTACCGGTGAGGTTACTTTTAGGATCAATACGCGCGACGGCAAGCATACAAAGAATCATACATTTTTATCCCCTAAGGGGACTTCATCTGTCGTTATCTTATCCGATGGGACCAAGGTTTGGCTAAATTCGGGTTCCAAGATCACCTATCCGACTGTTTTTTCATCCCAACAGCGAGCCGTTACATTAGATGGTGAGGCCTATTTTGAAGTACAGCACAATCCTTTACAGCCCTTTATAGTATCCAGTGGGCGGACAGCCATAAGGGTTTTAGGAACAGAATTTAATGTAGCTACCAATATCGAAACCGATAAGATATTTACCACCTTGGTTTCGGGGTCCGTTGAAGTTCATACGGCAAATAACATGGAGTTATTGAAGCCAAATATGCAATCCGTGACCCATACTTTTTCCGACCAGATTGAGACTAGAGAGATTGAGCTCAGAGAGGTTCTGGCTTGGAAAGAGGGGTATTTCCGGTTTAAAAACGACGATATTAAAGTGGTGTTGAACAAAATAAAAACATGGTACGATATCGACGGATTCGAAATTAAAAACTATACGCAGGATCGTTTTACAGGATCCATTGTCAGGACGCGTAAGTTGTCCGAATTATTGGGGCAATTAGAAAAAATATCAAACTACAAATTCAGAATTGAAGAAGGGAGGGTTATCGTTATGAATTAAAGAAGTAGTCTCATAAAATCGGAAGTGCTACCAACACTCCCGATCTAAAAAGTCTAGTGATATAGATCAACAGATGTGAATAAGTAAACTATTATCAACCAAACACTACCAAATGTATAAAATCTATTTTAATAATCGCATAAGACTGCGACAGTGCTTGATCAAATGCATTAAAATCATGAAAATAGTTGCGTTTTTTATAATGGCAATTTTACTCCATGTACAAGCCTCTACGTATGGGCAGAAAGTCTCTCTTAATTTCAAAAATGCTTCTTTGAGTGACGTACTGGACGAAATACAGAAGCAGACGGGTTATGACTTCCTATATAACAGTGCACTGATTGATGGACAGCATACGATCACAATCAGAACCAAGAATACCGATGTCAGCAAGGTGCTGTCACAGGTGCTGGCCGCTCAGGGACTAGATTTTGAGGTGGATAATAAATCCGTTTTGATCAAGCGCTCTAAGCGTATGTTGGCTATAGAGGCCCAACAGCTAGAGTCTGGGAAGAGAGAAAATCAAAGACGGGTAATAACAGGCAAAGTCAGGAGTATCGCCGGCAACGTTCTTACAGGAGCTACCGTGACTGTTAAAGGTAGCCCGGTCGGCACGTCGACAGATTCGGAAGGAACCTATTCGATAACGCTTGATAAAGATCATAAGGTCTTGGTTTTTACTTCTGTGGGGTATGATAGTCAAGAGGTCGTGGTAGGAAATCAATCCGTTATAAACGTAGTCTTACAAGAACAAGTTGACGATTTGGATGAAGTGGTAGTCGTTGGCTACCGTACCGTCAAGAAAGAATTGGTAAATGGAGCCGTATCCACGATACAGATGGCGGACAAGGAGAAACAAACAATCACCCATGCTTCTCAAGCACTATACGGCACCAATGGAATTCATGTCAATCAAGGCGGGGCACCTCCGGGACGGGATGGAACGACCATTCGTATTCGTGGAGTAAATACACTGGGCAACTCTAATCCTTTGGTTCTGCTTGATGGAATCGAATACAATTTGGGGGAGATCGATCCGGCGGATATCGAAACAATAACTGTATTGAAAGATGCTTCAGCTGCTATTTATGGGTCTAGAGCTTCCAACGGTGTGATTTTAGTTACGTCAAAGCAAGGTAAAGTCGGTAAAACCAAGATTGAGTTACGCAGTCATGGAGGTATGCAACAGGCTACCTATCTGCCTGATGTCGTCGATGATCCGATACTGTACATGCAGATGCGGAATAGAGCCGAGGCTAATTCCGGCAAAATGGCATTAACTTACTCGCAGGACCAGATTGATGAATATAGAGAAGGCCTGCTGACAGACCCTTCCGTATACCCTGCAACTAACTGGTTTGATGTTGTACTTGAAAATGGGTGGATGCAGCAGCATAATGCACGTGCGACTGGCGGTAATGATATATATAATTTTACTATAGGTGGTGGATATATGAAGCAGAAAGGTGTATTCATTGCTAATGATGATGCCAATCGGTATTCTTTTGATATTAAAGTTGCGGTCCAAGCGACCCCCCGTTTGAAAATAAATGCAGGAATGTTAGGTAATCTTAGGGAGTTTAATGCCAATATAGGTAGCTTGCTCAATTCGTTGATGCGAAGCCTTCCTATCTTTTCAGATTATCACCGCAATGGTTATTACGGTGGATCTTGGCTATATACACCAGGACGTAATAACCTCGAAAATCCAAGGATGTTGGTCGAACAAGGGGCGACCTATCGCGATTATCAGGAAACGCTGACGAATATAAACCTAGAATACAAGTTACCTTTTAATATTACATATCACAATACCCTTGGTTATCGTCGAAACGATCACTTCTCCAAAGATTTTGTGCCAGAGATGTATTATGTAGATCCCAAAACCGGTTACACCAAGACATTTAACACATCGGTTCCGAGCGTAAAAGATTGGGATTCCCTTTTAAAGCAGTTTACATTTTCGCAACGACTAGTCTATGATCAGGAATTTGAAAATCATCATTTTCACGTGATGCTGGGGCAGGATTATCAAGTGAATAAAGCTATAGGTTTCCAAGCCTATAATTGGGGTTTTTATGACAATTCACTACGTGAATTAAATGCACTTTCGGATCAAACTAATGCACAGGCTACTGGTAGTTCTTCTTTGGATAAGTTGGCATCGGTCTACTCCAGATTGGCTTATGATTATAAACAGAAATATATTGTAGAAGGTTCTGTTCGGTACGATGGGAGTTCCAGATTTGCCCCTGGCAATCAGTGGTCCTTTTTCCCCTCCATGTCGGTGGGTTGGATCCTAAGCAAGGAGAAGTTCTTCGCTGTTCCTCAGATTGATCAGTTAAAACTTCGTGCATCAATCGGCAAGCTTGGGAATCAGGCCGTCAGTATCGGTGCCTACAATAGTACCGTAAATATCAGTAATGCCTACAATTATACCTTTGGTGGAGATGTTTTTGGAGGAGCCGCTATTACTGCTCTGACCGACAGGGATATCCGGTGGGAGTCTACGCTATCCTACAATGGCGGATTTGATATGAGTCTATTAGGTAAGCTGTCTGTTACGGCCGATTATTTTTATAAAAGGACCTACGATATTCTGAGGGCGATATCGATTCCAGGGCAGATAGGAGGTTTGAGCGGCCCTACGGTCAATTTAGGTAAGGTAGATAATAAAGGATGGGAGATTGGACTCAACTTTAATGATCAGCGGGGCGATTTTTCTTATGCATTGAATAGTTCGGTAAGTTATGTTAAAAACAAAGTTGTCGATATTGCCGGACAGCAGTCCATATCCGGAAGGTACATCATTAAAGAAGGATACCCGATCAATTCTTACTATCTGTATGAAGCCGATGGTTACTACCAGTCACAAGAGGAAATCGACAATGCTAAAGCCGTTTATGGAACGCGTGCCAAGCTTAGACCAGGATATATAAAATATAAAAACCATACTGATGATAATTACATCGACGACGAAGATAAAATCATAACAGGTAGTTCTATTCCAGATTACACCTATAGTTTTGGTACCCGATTGGGCTATAAAAATTTTGTGCTCGACGCGCAGTTTCAAGGGGTGGCCAACATAGATGTCTACCCAGGAGGTAATGTAGCTCTCCCTTTTAATAATGGGGCAAATGTAACGTACGAATGGGCTCGGGATTCATGGACCCCTAACAATCCGAATGCAAAACTACCGCTTCTCACTACAGTGACAGATGCGGGCGAAAACTTTATTAATTCCACTTTTTGGTTACAGGATGCTTCTTATCTGAGGATGAAGAATATATCATTGACTTTCAATATGCCTGAAAAATGGCTTAAAAGGTGGGGCGCGAGCAAAATGGGAGTTTACCTGAGCGGGCAGAATCTGTGGACTTTGAGTAAGTTTAAAATGATGGATCCCGAAATGACTACCACTTTGGCAAATCTAAATGAGTATCCAAATCTCAAGAGTTATAGCCTGGGCTTAAATTTAACCTTTTAAACTAGAACAGACATGTCTAAGTTAAGAATATTTGCACTATTGGTCACAGTCATTACCATTTATTCGTGTGACCTAACAGTTTATCCTACCGATAAGTACGACCAAGATACATTTTGGTTGGGCGAAAAAACAGCTAGGGCGGGGCTCACAGGCTGTTATGCCGTGCTAACCGAACAATATTTATATGGGAGTGCGGCCCCCCTTTGGGAGGAAACAGCAACCCCCAATGCGTACAATTATGATAACAGTCAAGGTTGGAATAGTATCTCATTGGGTACTCATACGGCCGATCAGGGGATTTTCAACGGAAGATGGATTTCTGCATATAGAGGCATAGGACGTTGTAATGCCTTGTTGGATAATATTGACCGTAACACGGTCTTGTCGGGAGCGGAGATTACGCAAATGAAAGCAGAAGCAAGATTTTTAAGAGCACTTTATTATCAGATTCTGATAACCTATTATAAGGACGTTCCTTTGGTAAAGGTAGAAGCCGAACTTGGGCAGAAAGATCTGTCCCGTAATCCGCACCAGGAAGTCGTCGGGTTTATCCTCGAAGAGCTAGATGAAATAGCTTCGATACTGCCCACGCGGTATAGCCAACGCAGTGATATGGGAAGACCTACACGTGGAGCTGTGCTGGCACTCAAAAGCCGTTTGTTACTGTTTGAAGCTTCTCCTTTGAATAGTACTGATAGCGCTACGGATAAATGGGCAAAGGCATCCTCGGCAGCTCGCGCGGTTATCGATCTGGGTGTCTATAGTTTACACAGTAATTATCGCAACCTATTTTCCGTAGGGGCCGAGAATAGTACTGAAAGTATCTTTGATGTACAGTATATCAATGAGCCGGGGATGGGCAGTAATTTTGATGTCATATTGAGACAGTATAATACAGCTGCTCCACTCAAAGGACTTGTAGACAGTTATTGGATGCTTGATGGCCGTCCGCGTAGTAGTTCTATCTATGTTAGTTCTCCAGCATATGAGAATTTAGATCCTCGTTTCAAAGCAACAGTTGTATATCCCGGATCTACCTTCATGGGAGAAGTGGTACGTCCAGACGGCAACAATACAAAATTCAAGACGCCACAGACAGGATTTACCTTCAAAAAATATAGTGTATACGACGCTGCGGCCACCTCGGGCGAGGAGAATATAGGAGAAGGCCGTTCCGAGATCAATTATATGGTATTACGTTATGCCGATATATTGCTGATGTATGCCGAGGCTATGAACGAGCAGGGTTTGTTGACACCGGATATCTGGAATATGACGGTAAAGGAAATCCGTAGAAGAGCGGGCTTCACAGCTACTTCAGCCTTAGAATATCCAGGGGTTGATCCTGCTGTTTTGCGTGAACATATCCGCTATGAGAGACGCGTGGAATTTGCGGGCGAAGGATTTTATTACAATGACATCCGACGTTGGAAGCTGGCCGAAACCGCCTTACCAGGGAATATCCAGAAGCACGATGGGACCATTATCATAACACGATCTTTTGATGCAACGCGAGACTATTGGTGGCCGGTACCTACTACACAGATGGAACTGAACCCCAACCTTAAACCGAATAACCCAGGATGGGGAAATTAGAAAAGAAGACTATGAAATTACAAGATGTTTTTAATACTGTATTGATAACGGTAGCACTTTTTTTAGGAGCCTGTAAAGAGGAAAAACTACCCTTGTTAGATTTTTCCGATCCATTCGGCAATAGCGCTGAAAATAATCACCCCGTTCCTGAGTTAAAGGATAGCAAAAGACCTATACTGATTACTGATGAGAGTGAGTATCAGGTGCTCATTGTGGACTCTTTAAGTGGTGGGATTATGTGGCAGTGGAAAGCTACAGATCATCTTAATACAGCTGAAGCAGCCTGGTTTCGTGCGATGGACGAAGCAAAGGTGGTTTACAATAAAGAGTACGTACTGTTTACCGCGTCTAGCGGTGGTGCAGGTCTGGTTAGGATAGCAGACAAAAAACTTATGTTTTACACCAATGCCGGTGGAGGGCCACATTCGGCCGAATTATTGCCGGACGGAAACATAGTTGTTGCTTTAAGTAGTGGGAATGCCCTGAATTTATATCGTGTAGATGCCAACAAGCCTTATGTGTCTAATCCGATCAAACGGTATAATCTGACCTTTGGCCACAATGCAGTATGGGATCTAAAGCGGGAGATCTTATGGACGACCGACGATCAGAATTTATATACATATCGATATGATAACAGTGATCCTGATAATCCTGATCTCATTAAGACCCCTGATTTTTATCCCGTTCCGGACGGGCAGCCTCACGATCTGTTCCCGGTATATGGGCAGGATAAACTCTTTCTGACTACTACCAATGCAATTTGGATTTTTGATATTAATACCCAGGTCTTTTCCAAGAATGAATATTCCATGACGATGATAAAATCAATTTCCAATGGGCCGTCCGATTTTGGAACTTTAGTCATAAAGCCGACAAATGACTATTGGACCAATCGGTTGACAAATATAAAAGGTAGTAGCGTTTTTTTTAGAGAAAAATACAGGATGTATAAAGCCCGATGGTTTATTGAAAACTCCTTTAGTTATCCCAGTGACCATCCCTATAGACAAAGCAAATAACGATGAAAACACAACTTATACATATCATCTTGGTGACCGTGTGGATGGCTGCACTTTCATCATGTAAAAAAGATACAAAATCTGCTGTACAGCAACCGGATTTTATTTCGACTTCCCTTTCTGGATCCTTATCTGTTGATGCCGGAGAGGAGTTCGAATTGTTTGTTCCTGACAATGAAGAAGGCGTAAAATATTCTTGGAGTATACCCGACATGCTCGATCTGCGGAGTGGGCAGGGAACCAATCGTATAAAAGTAATTTCCAATATAGATAAAGGTATAGTTCCGGTCAAAAGTATCGGCGTTACAGCCGAAAGGGGTACCCAAAAAAGCTATACGCGGTGGCTGTACCAAGAAATATCTATTCTTGCTCTCCCGCCCACGCTGGATGGCTACCGTACGAAACGATACGGGGCAAAGACCTGGATGATAGATAATCTAAATGAAGCAGGAGACGACGGCTCACTTGGTAAAACACACCCCAAATACCCTGATTTTGGTCGTTATTATACCTGGCACGAAGCAGTGACAGGAATCCCTAATGCTACAGCTTCGGATCACGGCTATGTGTGGGGTAGTAGTGGTACCGATGATGCAGGCAAGCCTTATGTGCTCGATGGCACTTATGCCAATGCTTCTAATATTCAGATACAGGGTATTTGTCCAAAGGGCTGGCACATTCCCAATGCTAATGATTGGTATGACCTTTTAGTCGCCATAAAAGAAGATTTTAATGTTCCTGGTAATTCTTTAGACCAGATCAAGCAGATTAAAGAAGGGTATATCATAGCTTGGTCTCGTCAGGAAGGACTGAACAAAAGCATCGTTGCAGGAGACTGGGGTGTTATAGGTCCCTATTTAAAGGGGAGCCGTCCGCAAAGTGAAGGCGGGTTGTGGTTAGGTGGTACTACCTACACCCAAGGCAATTGGGGGCTCTTACCTACTTTTGTCGCTCAGAGCACCGATATCGGTTTCAATATACTTCCCAATGGATATTGGGTGTCTGCCACAGCTGCTTGGGGAGATGTCGAAGGATATTCATGGCATTTGGCGGCTGTCTTGAGAGAGCCCAATGATAACCGTCCATTACGGGTTACTATAGGGAATACAAATGCCAACTTTTCAAATAACCTATTGGGGATGGGGCATTCTGTCTGCATAAGATGCGTTGCTAATTATTAAATTATTATATTTAGAAATAACTAATAAATAATCAACCATGAACCCAATTAAAAAACTAACATTATTCTTACAGGTCTGTCTTTTTGTGACCTTTTCTTTTGCGCAGACAGATAGTTATCGACCTCCTAAACTAACCGATCCTGACTCTTGGTCGATGATTCTTATTCCTGATGTGCAAAGCTATGTGAAATTTGAGCGCAATCACGGTATCTTAGAGTTGATGACAGGCTGGGTTGCCGAACAGATTGTGCCCTTGAATATACAGATGGTACTCGGTACGGGCGATCTCGTCGAGCAGAACAATTGGCTCAGTCCCGATGGCAAACGTGCCAATCAGGCTAGTCCACAGCAGTGGAAGGCGGTGTCGCGGGCATTTGAAAGATTGGATGCTAAAGTACCTTATCTCAATGCCACCGGAAATCATGATTATGGGATCAAAAGTGTTGAAAACCGCAAGACCTACTACGATGATTTTTTTCCCGTAGATCGCAATTTTATGGCGCAGCGATTGCTCAGCGAAGCGGGATTTAATGCCGATAACGACCCCTCTTTAGTGAATGCGGCTTATACCTTCCGTAGTCCCTACAACGATGATTTTTTGTTTCTGGTCTTGGAGTTTGCGCCTAGAGATGCAACCATCGAATGGGCGAAGAAAATCATAGAAGATAAAAAGTATAAGGATTATCGCGTCGTGCTACTGACGCACTCTTATCTCAACTCAAAGAGTGAGCATATTGTTAAGGAAAATTACCCCCTAGAGAACGGTAATTACGGAAGAGCTGTTTTTGAAAAACTAGTACAGCCATCCAGTAATATTGAACTGGTCTTTTCAGGACATATCGGAAAACCAGATGATTTTGAAGGGCACGTGGGCTATCGTACCGACAAAAACAGTGCAGGGCGTACTGTACATCAGATGACTTTTAATGCACAGGCTCTCGGTGGCGGATGGCATGGCAATGGTGGGGATGGCTGGTTGCGATGGCTAGAGTTTATGCCCGATAAAAGAACCGTCAAAGTAAAAACTTTTTCGCCCTTTTTTGCTATCTCTCCAACGACTCGGCAGTTTGCTTGGGAGCGGGCATCGTATAATGAGTTTGAGTTTCAATTCGATTCCAAATAAACCTATTAGATACTAATTATAAAAACGTTATGAGCTATACACGAAGAAAATTTTTACAATATGCCGGAGTTTCGGCAGTAGGAGGTGTTTTGGCCTCACATACAGTGCTAGGAGCGGATCTGCTGTCTGCAAACAACAGTAACACGCTGCGAGTCGGTCTGGTCGGCTGTGGTGGGCGCGGTACAGCCGCAGCAGTCGAAGCGCTCAATGCGGACCCCAACGTGGTGCTTACCGCGATGGGCGATGCCTTTGAGGATCACCTTTCCACGTCATTCCAGACGCTTAGCACAAAGATGGGTAAAAAAGTACAGGTGCCCTCCGGGAGCCGGTTTGTAGGGCTCGATGCCTATCAGAAGGTCATCGGTTCTGATGTGGACGTGGTTATCCTAGCGGCACCTCCGGCATTCCGTCCGGCACATCTGGAGGCGGCGGTTTCAGCGGGCAAGCACATCTTCTGTGAAAAGCCCTTTGCGGTGGACGGCCCCGGTCTGCGCCGTGTCATTGCCGCAGCCCAGAAGGCCAAGGCTTCCGGGCTTGCTCTGGTTGCGGGTTTCTGCTGGCGTTACCACCAGCCCAAGCGTGAGACCTTCGGCAAGGTGCTCAATGGGCAGATCGGCAATATCCTGACGGCAGAATCCACCTATAATACGGGGGAGCTCTGGTATAAGGAGCGGGAACCGGGCTGGTCCGATTTTGAATACCAGCTCCGCAACTGGCTTTATTATAACTGGCTTTCGGGCGATCATATCGTCGAGCAGGCCATCCACAGCATGGACATGATGCAATGGGCGCTGGGCGACCGCCTTCCGTTGCGTGTGACTGCCAGCGGTGGCCGGCAGAAGCGAACAGATGCCCGCTTTGGTAATGTCTACGACCACTTTTCTGCGGTGTACGAGTATGGTGACGGTACCAAGAGCTATTTTTCCTGCCGTCAGCAGAACGGCACCTCGCCTTCTTATGCGGTAGAGCTGTTCGGCGACCGGGGGCGCTGTCTGGTCGACTGCCGGACGGGGGAGCATATCATTACCGGACAGACCCCCTGGAAATACAGCGATGATACAAAGTTTACGGACGACAAGTCATACGAGAAAAAAACGGCCTCCCGGGGTATGTACCAGCAGGAGCATGACGAGCTCTTTGCATCGATCCGCAAAGGCAGTCCCCGTTACGATGGCGACTGGATGGTCAAAGCCAACCTGATGGCCCTTGCAGGGCGCGATGCGGGTTACAGCGGGCAGACCGTGGTACTTGACGATGTGCTGCGTTCGGAAAGGGTTCTTTTTCCGGCCCATGTTTCCTGGGATATGAAGTATGATATCCCCGTAGCAGTTCCCGGTTCTTCTATATTAAAATAACAGTTATGATAAGAAAAGATTTCATAAAAAGTGCTTCCCTGCTGCTCGGCGGGGCTGCACTTACCCCGCTATCAGCTCTTACAGCGGCTCCTACCGTAGGTACGGGACCATTGGTGCTTAAAAAGGCACTCGGTTACGCGATGATAGAAGAAGACCTTCCGCTTGTGGACAAGCTGATGCTTGTCCGCGATCTGGGCTTCGATGGGGTAGAGTTCAACAGTCCTTTGGATTTCGGTATTGACGAGATCCTGCGTGCAAAAGAGAAGTCCGGCATACAGACAGCCAGCACCGTCAATAAGGACCACTGGTCCAAACCCCTTTCCGATCCGGATGCCACCAAAAGATCGTTTATCGTAGATTCTATTGCCCGCTCACTGGAGGAGACACGGCAGCTTGGCGGAGATACGGTACTGGTAGTACCGGGAGTGGTCAACGACAAGGTATCTTATGAACAGGCCTACCGTACGGCCCAGGATTCGATCCGGCAGCTTATTCCGTATGTCGAAAAGACCGGTGTAAAAGTGGGCCTGGAAAATGTGTGGAACAATTTTATCCTGAGTCCGGTGGAAGCCAAGCGCTTTGTCGAGGAGATCGGCCATCCCCTTATCGGCTGGTATTTTGATATAGGCAATGTGCTTCGTTACGGCTGGCCCGAACACTGGATACAGACGCTGGGCAGTCATATTTTCAAGCTTCATATCAAAGAGTTCAGCCGTGAGAAGATGAACAAAGAGGGGCTCTGGAAAGGATTTGATGTAGAGATCGGCAGAGGGGACATCAATTGGCCTGCTGTAATGCAGTCGCTCCGCGAGGTGGGGCATAGCGGAGGCTGGATTACGGCCGAGGTAAAGGGAGGCGATCGCCACCATCTCCGGAAGATAGCCCTACAGATAGATGAAGTGATGAAGTAAAACACGGACTTGTCGAAGGTGCACCATCACAAAGCCCAATTCTTAACGGATTGGGCTTTTTAATACCACTAGAAAAAAGGTTGTATCCCTTGCTATCTGAGCGGTGTTTTTTCCTGTTTAATAAAAAATACTTATCTTTCGGCATAACCCTATAAACTAACTTATGATACTGCAAGATATAAATGGCGAAAAAGAGCTACTTCAGCGCATCGCTCTAGGGGATGAAGTAGCTTTTGTTAAAGTTTTTCGTCATTATCAGGATCCCGTTTTTAAGGTCGTTTACAGCTATCTAAAATCCACCGCACTTTCTGAAGAAGTATTGCAGGATATTTTTTTGAAGGTATGGCAGAAACGGGAGACCCTTGCTGATTTAGACAGTTTTAAAAACTGGTTGTTTATCGTGAGCCGCAATTACTTGGTCAACTATCTTCAAAAGCTTGCTAAGGATAAGGCGATGAGAGAACAGTGGATTACCGAACAGCCTATTTACGAGAATTCTACAGATTACCGTCTTCGCGAAAAACACCTAGCTACCTATTTGCAGGAGATTATCAACCGATTGCCCCAGCAACAGCGCTTGGTATTCCAGTTGGCCAAAGAACAGTTTTTGACGTATGCCGAGATTGCCGAAGAGCTTGGCATTTCTCCTGGTACTGTACGCATACATATGAGTAGAGCGTTGGGCAATATCCGTGAAGAACTTAAGCAACACGGCATGGAATACCTGTTGTTGTATATCGTCACTTACCCTATTCTAAAATAATTTTAAAAAAAATGCAACCTTCAGTATGAGGGCTGTCTGTTCTAACTGTCTTTACGTATAGATTGGGGATATAATGATCTTCAAGATTATAAACGTATGAGACAAGAAGACCGATTTGAGCTACTATTACAGTCCTATTTAGCGGACGAATTGAGTGTTGAGGAGATAGATGAATTCTTTACCTATGTAGAAGAGACCAGCTATCAGTTACGACTTCAAGCTGCCATTGATGCCTCCTTCCTACAACCAGATTCTAATGGACCCAGTCTGTCTGTCAATAGACTACGTTCTATAGAAAATCAGATATTAGGAAGGACTACCAGACGCTTACCTTCTCTCTCTTGGCGTATAGCCGCGGCTTGTATTATCCTAGCCCTATCCGGTTTGACCGTATGGAAAGTGTTTTTTACATCCACAGCCCTAAATGACCCATATGAAGTAGTTTATCAGAGGGGTGAGCAGATTACAGCCCCATCGGATCAACAAGCCTATATCACGCTGGCCGATGGTCGATCTGTTATATTAGACAGTCTATCTATAGATCCTTCGCTCGGTAGTGATTTGCGGAGGACGGCGGAAGGCGTCCGTTATGACGTTTCCGAAGAGGGATTAAACCCTATAACCTACAATACCCTGACCAATCCCCGCGGCAGTAAAATTGTACAGTTGGTATTGAGCGATGGTACAAAAGTATGGCTTAATGCCGGCAGCAGTCTACGTTACCCTACACGATTTGCACTAGGCGATAGATCCGTGTATTTAGAAGGAGAGGGTTATTTTGACGTGCAGCATGATCAAAAACGTCCTTTTTTTGTAAAGCATAGTACCCTTGAAGTACAAGTGCTGGGTACGCAGTTCAATATGAGCGTTTATAAAGACGATTCCCAGCACAAGGTTGCTCTACTGGAAGGAAGCGTAAAGCTCCAAGCAACCCATGCCCAAGGGCAAGGACATATATCCCCCGTTTTATTATCCCCTGGAACAGCGGCCAGCATAAGACGTGGCGACCAGAAATTTGCACTGAGTCAGGTGAGCTTAGGCCAGATAGGAGCATGGAAGGATGGACGCTTTGATTTTGAAGGGGTCGAACTTAAAGATGCGATGCGGCAGATCGCCCGTTGGTATGATATTGACGTACACTATGAAGGTACGTTGCCCCAGCTGGTTTTATCTGGAGACATCGACAGAACGACCAGTCTCAAGAGCTTTCTTATGATATTACGATCATTAGGGCTATCCCTGCGTTTCGAAAACCGTGTACTTACTATTTATAACGAAAACCAATCCTAATATTATGCAACTGTTGTTTATTAGATTTTATTATGCCACAGCATGGCTAAATCCAAATCGATGGCGTACTTTCAGTCCGTTTTTATGGAGACTGTTCGGTTTATTTTTGTTGTTCTCAGGTCATGCGTTTGGGCAGGAGATCAATATAAAAAACAGCCCACTGAGTCTCAAGCAGGTATTTGATGAAATACGTGAACAGACGGGCTTTAAAGTCCTAGCCAATCAAAATCTCTTCTTGGAGGTACCCCAGGTACGGGTACCTACCGAGCGGATGTCTCTCCTTGATTTTTTAGAAGCATTGTCTAAGACCGCTCCTTTACAATTCAGTGTACATGAGAAGAATGTGACTTTTACCTATACAGCGACTAAGCGTAAGGCTGTGGAGAATTCTAGTTTCGTAATACCCAAAAGGCAGGAAAATGATACGGTAAAAGGGATGTTGTTGAATAATAGCTATCAACCTATAGTAGGAGCGAGTATTAGTGTGGTGGGTAAGCTCAAGGGGACAACTTCCAATAACAAAGGCGAGTTCCAATTATTGGTCAAGGATGGTGAGTCTATCGATATCACTATGATGGGCTTAGAATCTGCTCGTTTGGTACGCAGGGGAGGTGCTGTGCAGTTGGTGAGGAAAGAGAGAAAAGATAGTCTGGATGTCACCAATGTACAAGAAGCTGTTTTGCTGAATTCCTTAAAAGGAGCGATGGCTTTACTTCTTCCGCTGAGCACCTCGTCCTTGGACGAAGTGCAGGTTATTGCCTATGGTCGACAGTCGAGGCGCTATAGTACAGGTAACGTGGTAATGATAGGAGCAGAGGAAATAGAAAAGCAACCTGTGATGAATCCCTTGTTGGCATTGCAGGGGCGGGTTGCTGGACTCATTATTCAACCCACTTCTACACATTCCAGTGCACCCATCAAAGTCGAGCTCCGCGGTAAGAAAAGCCTTAACCCCAATGCACTTACCGAACCCCTGTATATAGTTGATGGTGTGCCTATCAATGTGCTGGCGGCGCCTAGGACATGGTCTTATAGTCAAGGAGTTTCCCCCGGCCTAATTCAGGATGGAATGTCTATGACAGATGGGCAGAGCCCTTTATTCCATATCAATCCCAAGGATATCGAAAGTATTTCGGTGTTGAAGGATGGCGATGCCACCGCAATCTATGGATCTAGAGCAGCTAATGGGGTTATTCTTATTACGACTAAAAAGGGACAGGTAGGAGAGCCGCGACTTAATGTTAATATTACACATGGCTCTATCACCGTTTCAAAATTCCCGAGACTGTTATCTCTACATCAATATCTAGAAGTGCGACGAGAAGCCCTGGTGAATGACGGTATTATTCCCACCCCCGAAAATGCTCCCGATTTAACTGTTTGGGACTCTTCTAGATCTGAAGATTGGATGAGACGATTATCCAATGAAGGTTACCAGAGTGAATTGAGTCTCGGCATTAATGGGGGAGATCAGCGCACGACCTACCGTCTGAATGGTAATTTTACTAAGAATAAAGACTTGTATAATTACAAAGGTGGAAATCAGATAGGTAATATTTCACTGGATTTAATGAATAATGCGTATAACAATAGATTGACCACCAATCTAAGTGTTAAGTATTCAAAAAGTAAAACCGATGCTATTGTTGCTTTCCAGGATGAAGCATTGCAAGCACCTAATGCCCCCGCTGTATTTGATGACTCTGGCAATCTCAATTTTTCGGAATGGAATCATTTGGGGCTCCCTGGTTATGAACATCCTTTTGGATACCTCTTGCGGCCTAATATAATTAATACAGACAATCTAATGGCCTCATTGAATTTTAATGTTAATATTCTAAAGGGGCTTGATTTAGAGCTTTTAACTAGTTACAATGATTCTAAGGCTAAAAGCAATATTTTAAATCCTCATGCTTCAAGAGACCCTCAGTCTTACCCGTTGTCATTATCTTTCTTTAATAAGACAGATGTTAAGGGCGTAATGATCGAACCCAAAATCTCTTATAGAACGTATTTTTTAGGAGGTAATCTGAATACATTATTGGGGACCAGTTATCAGGCTAGCTCTACCGATGTCGAGACTTTAGGGGGATATTTTGAATCGGATGATATGATGCATAGTATCAATAATGCGTTTCTGAAAGACATCACCACGCAGTTTTCTGAATATAGGTATGCGTCGGTATTTGTACGCTTAAATTACCAATGGCAGAATAGATATATCCTAAATCTTAACGGTCGTAGAGATGGATCTTCACGTTTTGCTCCAGGAAAGCAGTTTGGTCTTTTCGGTTCCGTGGGACTGGCATGGTTGATGTCTGAAGAGAAATGGTTGCAGAATAGATTACCTATTTGGGTCACCCTTATCAAATTAAGAGGGAGCCATGCTTTGACAGGAACTGACAATGTGGGTGATTATAGGTATTTGAGCCTGTACTCTACTACTGGTCACAATAATTATACTCCATTTCACCCTTATGATGGCATGCAACCATATGTACCCAATGGACCATTTGATATGCAGTATCGTTGGGAATCATCAAAATCTTCTGAAATCGCTTTAGATCTAGGTTTCCTGGATGACCGGATTAATTTTAATACTGCCCTTTCTGAAATCAGATCAGGGTCTCAGCTGACAGATATTCCGATCCCTGTATATACTGGTTTCTCGAGTGTTACCACTAATTGGGCTGCTGATATTCAGAACAAAACTTTGGAATTTACACTACAGGCGAGTGCTATTAAAAAGTCAGACTGGACGTTGAATATTAATTTAAATTGGGCAAAAAACATTAATAAGTTGATTTCCTATCCAGGTTTGGAGGATTCTCCTTATGCGAATATTTATAGTATAGGCCGATCTACCAATACCCGTTATGATTTAAATTATATAGGGGTAGATCCATTGACCGGTAAATATGCTGCAGAAGATTATAACGGCGATGGTTTTGTTACAGT
This sequence comes from Sphingobacterium faecale, assembly GCF_016746095.1. GTDB lineage: Bacteria > Bacteroidota > Bacteroidia > Sphingobacteriales > Sphingobacteriaceae > Sphingobacterium > Sphingobacterium faecale. Next base: position 115,134 of record NZ_JAERTY010000013.1, read on the forward strand.
AAATTTGTCAAAAAAGCCAGGTATAGATGACGATCGTTATTTAGCCTTTGATATGAACCCCCGGTATGCTGGAGGGTTCGGATTTAATCTGTATTGGAAGTCCTTAGGTCTATCTTCCCAATTTTCATACTCTAGACAATTGGGAAATAATCCCGTGCTTGCTTTGAGATATGGCATTCTGAAGAATGCTATATATTCCAAGGGACTTTTAGAAGACCATTGGCGGTATCCCGGAGATCAAGCCACCTTTGCCAAGTTTACGACAGAAACCTTAGAAATTCCTACAACACCTGTTGATGCCTCGTTCTTATCGTGGAATAATATTTCTGTTTCTTACAGTTTGGGAGATCAGATATTGAAAAAAATACGGGTAAAAAATTTGAGTCTTGCTCTAAATGTTCAAAACTTGTATAAGTGGACGGCATATGTCGCCGAACCAGAAATAAAGCAAGGATCCCTTATTCCTATTCCTCGGACTTTTGTGGGAAGTTTAAATATTGGGTTTTAAAATATCAGTTATGAAATACTCATGTTGAGCAAAGCACAAAAAACCATGAGCATTCCATTCCGATTAATTGGAACAAGGTAATGACAGATAAGGAGCAAACGTGCTTGCGAGCTCATTTATATAGACGATACCAAACACACATGAATAATTATACACATATGAGAAAAGTCAACCTAATAACAGTAGTTGGTCTGATCGTAACAACCTCTCTTTACAGTTGTACAAAGTGGTTGGTGATTGACGAACCGAAGGATGCAATAGCGCAAGTGAAAATGTTTGCGACAGAAAAACAAGCTGAAAATGCATTGATGGGGATATACAATTATTTGATCCACGGCACTTCGGGATCTTCTATTGCATCGAATGTTTTTTCCGGTGGACTATCCACCATAGCAGGATCTAGCTCTTCTTATGAATTAATTCCATCAGATGTGGGTTCTGGTGGGATGCCGGTATTGTGGCAGCTAAATAAAGAAAAATCAGCTGCGCTATGGACATCAGCCTATCAAGCGATTTTTTTGGCTAATGCAACCATAGAGGGAATCTCGAAATCTCAGTCCAATGAACTGAGAGATAGTGTAAAGCGACAATTTATTGCGGAGGCTAAATTTTGGAGAGCGTTTTCACATTTATATCTTATTCAATTCTTTGGCGATGTTCCGTTAGTCTTAACCAGTGATTTTAATCAGACACGAACTTATAGACGAACACCACAGGATCAGGTTTACCATCAGATTTTAATTGATTTACAGGAAGCCGAGCACGATTTACCCAGGACATTCGCTGCAGGTTCGGGTCAGCGTGTTCGAGTTAATGCTTGGGCTGCTACAGCCTTGCTAGCCCGAGTTTATCTGTATATCCGCGATTATACGACAGCGATTTCTAAGGCAACTGAAGTCATAACGGCAACACATTTATTTAATATGCCTAAACTTTCCGACTCATTTCTGGCTAATAGTCATGAGGCTATCTTACAACTATTGCCCACTAATATGTATAGTGATCTGCTTAATGCTACACCCGAGGGCTATACCTTTTTACCTTCTCCTTTAAATACCGGAAATATCTATTATCGTCTTTCTGATCATTTGTTGGAGGCTTTTGAGCTTGGTGATCAGCGTCAGGAACAATGGATAGGCCTTACAGACCGTACAGCTTCACAACTGCCATCTCCCACATCAGTTCACTTTCCTTTTAAGTACAAACAGGGGATATACAACGGTGCGCTAGGAGCACCTTCTCCCGAATACTATACGGTATTACGACTTGCTGAGATGTATTTAATCCGTGCCGAAGCAGCACTGATTGATCCCAGTGGGGATATTTCTGCAGCACGTGCAGATTTAAATAAAATTCGTAGCCGCGCCGGTTTAACCGATCTGCCATTAACATTAGATCGGCAGGAATTGATTGCATCTCTCTGGCAGGAGCGCCAAGTTGAGTTCTTTGTTGAATGGGGACATTATTGGATAGATATATGTCGGAATGGGAGTGCGCGACATATCCTTTCTAACGTCTCGGTAAATACGCCATGGTTGGGGGATTGGCAACTTCTATATCCTATTCCTGAGGATGAAATCAAAAACAATAAAAACATAATTCAAAATGAAGGCTATGATCAGGTTCGTTAACAGTCGCTGTAATATATTAGTTTTGCTCGGCTTATTCTGTCTTTTCTCTTGTAAGGAGGAAGAAAAATCCCCCCAACAGATAAGTTCCCTAACCCTTGTACATGCGGTCGTCAACGCAGGTACCCTTAAGACTAATTTTAAAGGTCGGGAACCTATCCGATACACGACTGCCAATGGGGTCAACTACGGCATTTGGAACACTGGGTCAGGCCAGTATACGATCAGTTCTAAAAATAAACAATTGGGGCTTTTTCATGTTCCGGATACTTTGGTCGATAGTAAGCCGTTTTTTTTAATACCGCTAGAAGTCGGCTACTCACCGTTACAGACTCTTTTTCTAACCGGGACATTACAGAACCCGGAATATAGACTGGTAAACGAACAATTGCCCCGATTATCCCCTGCGGATAGTATTGTAGGCGTAAGGTTCGTTCATCTAGCGCCGGACCAGCCGGCTGTGAACATCTATCTCAGGGGAGCGGTTTTGCAAGAGAAAATAGGGTACAGGGATAATGTTACAAATAATTTTCATCTGCTCTCTGCTAAGAAAAGCCAACCCGAGTATGTCTTTGAATTTAGAGATGCGACTACGGACGAATTATTGAATGAGTATCGGTTTGATCCTTCTGATGAATCTCTTGATCGGAATATCTACCGCAATCGTTGCATCAGTTTGGTGTTAACAGGGGGGCCGCACAAGTTGACAAGTCCTCAGTTTTCTACGATTTTAGTACACCACTTTTAAATAACTATAAACTACGATATGAGTATTTTAATAACAGAAAACCTGTCCCATAAATATGGGGCAGGCTGGGCTATCCGTGACATTAATATCGATATTCCACAAAAAGGAGCTTATGGACTACTAGGGGCTAACGGCGCCGGTAAATCCACTCTGATGAATATTATATGTGGTGCACTCAAGCCGACCGATGGACGTGTAATAGTCAATGGGATAGATCTAAGAAAGGAACCACAGCGTGCCAAGACCTCGATAGGTTTCCTACCCCAAATACTTCCTTTGTACTTAGATCTTAGTGTAGAAGAGTATCTACGCTACACAGCTAGTCTGCGACTCGTGGATAAGAAAAATATAGATAGAGCTGTAGAAGAAGTGCTAGAACGTTGTCAGATTACGCATTTTAGACGACGTCTTTTAAAAAATCTATCTGGAGGATACCGGCAGCGAGTTGGTATTGCGCAAGCGATCATCCATAAGCCACTGTTGGTGGTGATGGACGAGCCTACTAATGGTCTGGATCCGAATCAATTGATAGAAACGCGTAGACTCATACAGGAAGTAGCAGAGCAAAGCCTCGTACTTTTGTCTTCCCATATTCTAACAGAAATAGGTCAACTGTGTCAAGAAATCATTCTCATTGATAAAGGAGAACTTTTGTTTTCCGACAGTGCATCAGCCTTTCAACAGCAGGTCCAATCTACCTATTTACAGGTTATATTTGATAATCCGCCCCCTATCGAACAGCTTAGTCAGCTAGTTGGAGTTAATGCAGTAGATATGGAATCAAAAGGTAGTTATAGAATATCCTACGACAATCTGGACATGCTGACACAGCAATTATTAGAACTATCGATACAAAAGGGCTGGAAGTTGAAGACCATAAGACCAGTCGAGAATAGTATGGATGAAGTATTTAAGGAATTAACCAATAAAAGATAAAACACAATGAAACTGATCCTTCGAATTGCAAAAGAAGAGTTGAGACAATTATTCTTTTCACCAATAGCATGGTTTTTACTAATTGCTTTTATCCCTCTATGCTCCTTTTCATATTATATGATTGTAGAAGCTTTGAGCACGTGGCAGGACACATTGTTGGCAAATGATACTTCATTTACTGGTTTTCATGCAGGTTTGTCAAAAACAATTTTTACAGAATCGCTCTATCCGAGGGTTTTCCAACATTTATATCTTTTTTTTCCACTTCTGACGATGTCCATTATCAGTAAAGAAGAGGGAGCTGGTACTATTCGTTTATTACAATCATCTCCGTTGAAAATGAGTGAAATATTGTTGGGCAAGTATCTTTCTTTATTGACTTTTACTTTGATCCTAATCCTTATTGTTGGTGGTTTCGTTATTTGTGGGACACTTTCAATTTCGAATGTGGATCTAGGGTATTTGCTACCCAGTCTCCTAGCCATGTTTTTGATGTCGGCCTGCTATATTGCGATAGGGATGTATTTCAGTAGTCTTACAGTATATCCGGTTATTTCGGCTCTGGCCACTTTCCTCACTTTATTCGTGTTGGGGAATATTTCATCCCTATGGCAACAGTATGATTTTTTCAGAGAGTTAACGTTCTTCTTGTCGATTTCTGGACGAGCCGAGAAAATGGTATTGGGTCTGATCACATCTTATGATCTAATCTATTATCTTTCGATTTGTATATTGTTCTTATCGCTTACTTGGCTTCGCATGCAACGGTCCATCGAATCCAGACCTTGGTCTATTTCACTTTTGAAACATATTGCTATCATCTTCCCTATATTGGTCATTGGTTACCTCTCTATGAGGCCTGCTCTTCGTTATTATATAGATACCACAGCCAATAAGGATAATACCATTAAAACAACAAGTCAAAAGATTTTGGCTGACTTTCGTGAGGAGGAGCCACTGAAAGTGACATTTTATGTCAATCTTTTGAGCCCCGTCTATGATCGTGCATCCCCTGCTAATAGAAATGAATATGTTTGGAGTTTTTGGGAACGATACGTTCGTTTCAAACCTGATATTCAATTTGACTATATATACTATTATGATGTTAAAGATGGGGATAATACACTTTTTAACACTTACAAAAACAAGACTTTAGAGGAAATAGCTGAGCTTCAGATGGAAGGCCGGGGTAATAAGTCTGGTATTAGAGGCTTTGTAACTCCGGACTCTATTCGTAGTCTAGGCGATTATCAGGAGGAGTATGGTATGCCCTTTATTAAATTGGAGTATGGGGAGCGATCCACTATTATACGAACCTTTTCAGATCCGGATTTTTGGCCGGATGAAATGCAGGTATCCTCAGCTTTTAGAAGGCTGCAAAGACAACAGCCCCCGAAGGCGCTTTTTGCTACTGGTAATTTAGAGCGAAATGTTTATAAGAAAGGAGAAAGGGAATATTACGGACATACTATTGATCGTACGTTGCGTACTTCGCTGATTAATCTAGCTTTCGATGTTGATTCTATCAATTTGGATGTCCAAGAGATACCAGAGGGGACAGATATGTTAATTGTAGCGGATCCTAAGACAAGATTAAGTGGTGCCAAGATCGATAAAATAAAGAAGTTTGCAGATCAGGGAGGTAATATCAGTATTTTTGGTGAGCCTGATAAGCAGATGATCCTCAATCCTTTACTTGATACGTTGAATACAGGTGTATCCTTACTATCTGGTCGTTTGATCGAGGTTACTTATGATGAGATGGCCGACCATATTTGGCCGTTTAGTATTCCCGAAACTATTAGCTCACTTGCTCCTGATTATTTTTCTTCACTGATAGAAAAGATAGGTGATGAGATGAAGATTGATAGTGCAGCGTTGTATCGTAAATTGGTGGGTGCTACAGCCATTACTTATGATCAACACAAATCTCTTTATACCATAGAACCTTTGTCCCAAACACAAGCTCAGCGTAATACCTTCCTGAAACAGGGGAGGGTAGTTCTCGATTCCGTACCGCCATTATTTGAGCCTGATCGAGGAGATATTCTGCAACCCAACTTTGATGTTTGGTTAAAGTTGATTAGAGAGACTAATGGTAATGTACAGCGTATTTCTATTCACGGGGATGCCGACGTAGGTAGCACGATGCGTTCTCGCCCAATGGAAGATTTGTTGCCGATTTACAGTTGGATGACAGACAATCTGTTTCCCGTCGTTATCCGTGAAGCGAAACGTGAAGACATCTTTCTCAAATTGACGGCTGCAACAGCCGGTATCCAAAAGACCGTGATGTTATACATACTTCCTGGTTTACTATTACTTTTTTCCATCGTATTTTTAATTCGCCGTAATCGCCAATAGTATGAAGCCATTATTAGAGATTGATGAACAGAGTCGTGCTGATTTAGGGCTAATGGGGGATTTGAGAAATTCCCCACTATTCAAACTTTTTGATCATGCCTATACACGTGGTGGTATGCAATATTTGCAACAGTTATTTTTGAATCCATTATCAAGTGAAGAAGAAATCAAAATCCGTATCCGTATGTTTTCATACCTTTCGGCAATCGATCTTGATTTTCCTTTTCCGTCCCATCTTTTTGATACCTTAGAACGCTATATGCAGCATTCGCAGGCGCAGGAACAAGAGCGCGAAGCTATATATCTACAGGATAAAGAGATAGAAGATGGAGTATTTGCTATGTTGCACCTGTTACACAAGGTAGAAAGCTTCTTTCATTCCGATGCTGCAATGAAAGCCGTAGGACTGGAGGAACTTGTCACTTCCGTATTATCGATATTGAGCCTGCCATCACTACAACCGATATTGGGTGTTTCTAATAGTAAGGCTTTGTCTTACAGTTCTATCGTTGCCTATGATACCTTATTCCGAAGTATTGCCTGGACCGAGATAAGAACGTTGTTGCAATATCTGTACCGTCTGGATGCCTATCTAGCGGTTGGAAAAATCGCCTCAAAGCCAGGTTGGACATTACCTACCGTTTTACCGAGAGCGACTGGCGTATTGCGTGCCAATGGACTATATTACCCAACAATCAAAGGAGCTGTCGCCAATAGTTTTGAATTTAGTAAAGAAAAACGTTTGCTATTTTTGACTGGAGCCAATATGGCAGGAAAGAGCACTTTTCTACGCTCATTGGCACTTGCTCTTTATATAGCCCACCTCGGATTTCCGGTTCCCGCAGATAGTATGGAGTTTTCTGTCCTTGACGGTATATTTACGACGATAAACCTCCCTGATGATCTAGGCATGGGGGCCAGTCATTTTTATGTAGAAGTATTGCGGGTCAAGGATGTAGTAGAGAGTCTGCGAGCAGGTAAATCCATTTTCGTAATATTCGACGAACTATTCCGAGGTACCAATGTGAAAGACGCGATGGAAGCAACTATTGCTGTCAGTCGGCGTTTTCTTCAATCGGAAAACAGTCATTTTGTGATATCATCCCATATTGTGGAGGCTGCTGATGCGTTGCGTGAAGAAGGCACAATCGGATTTCAGTTCCTACCTACGAAGATGGAGGGGCACCATCCGGTCTATACCTATACGTTAGAAGATGGAGTGAGCGATGACCGCCATGGTATGCTTATTATACAAAATGAGCAAATATTAAGTATTCTGGAGAAAGGAGTAACACATGAAATTTAAAATAGACCAACAGACGCTCGAAGAGCTTAACCTATTGGGACGATCTAAACCAGGTTCTGTCCAACAGCTGTTTTCCCGTGTTAAAAGCAGGGCGGGAGAGCAGCTACTGGACCGAATGTTTAAAACTCCTTTGATCGTTAAAGCTGAAATAGAGAATCGTATCAATTGCTTTCGCTTTTTTCAGCACAGGGATATCATATTTCCATTTGATAGCAAGGATCTATCTGAACTGACGGAATACTTTTCGCAGGTCTCTTCTCAAAGTACGATCAAAACTTATTTTCAGGTTTTTTGGAATCGCTTACTTGTTCGGGTATTGAACGATACGCGATTCAAGAAAGAATTGCAGGCATTACATGCACTGGTGTCGGTCTTACAAAAATTAGATCAATTCCTACCGAAGCTTGGAGATATACCCAGTCCTATGTCACAGCGTATCGAAGTCATGCGACAACAAATACAGTCTGGGGTTTTTAGAGAGTTAGTTGCAAGCAATATCTACGAAGGCTTCAATGTAGGGCAGATTGCCCGTTATCAACAACAGCTTCGGGGTAGACTATCGAAAGATGTGCAGGGTATCCTATCATTCATAGCCGAGCTCGACGTTTATATTGCGGTCAGTAATGTAGCAAGGGAGCGCAATTTCACTTATCCTATCGTTCAGGCAGCAGAGACCAATATCTGGAAAGGAACTGATCTCAGGCATCCCGCTATTGAACATGCTGTGGGTAATGATTTTCATTTGGGTCAAGAGTGTAACCTTTTTTTCTTAACAGGAGCCAATATGGCTGGCAAATCCACTTGGATGAAGACCTTGGGTATATCTCTTTATCTTGCTCATATGGGATTCCCAGTTGCTGCAAAATCCTATGAGTTTTCTGTCAGAGAGGGGATGTATTCATCCATCAATGTGGCCGACAATGTTGCTTTAGGCTATAGTCATTTCTACTCGGAGGTAATACGGGTCAAGCAAGCCGCTGAAGCCGTAGCGTCAGGTGCCCGACTGGTGTTATTCTTCGATGAGCTCTTTAAAGGAACCAATGTTAAGGATGCCTTTGATGGTACCTTAGCTGTAACACGTGGCTTTGCACGTTACCGGCAATCACTTTTTATGATCTCTACACATATTATCGAAGTGGGTGAAGAATTAAAAGAGCTGCCCGGTATTCAGTTTGGCTTTATGCCTACCATTATGAATGGACACCGGCCTCAATATACCTATACGCTCAAAGAAGGAATTACAGAAGATCGACAAGGTATGATGATCATACGTAATGAAGGAATTCTGGATTTAATTTAGAAAATATAAATACATAAACCATGAGAAAATTACTTTTAATTTCCCTGATTTTTATCGGGCTGGGACAGCTATGGGCTCAGGAAGATAAGGACTTTTTGTTGACCAAAGAAAGAATCATAGCAGATTTTAAGCTGGCATCAGATATTTTGAAGAAACAGCATCCGCACCCTTACAAGTTTGTTGATTCCGTCCGGTTGGACCAACAATTGGACTCTTTGATGCATCTCGCTCAACAAGAAGAAGATGTCTATGCTATATTACAATATTCTCCTTTGCAACTATTTAGAGACGTACATACCAAGCTACAGCTATCCGCCGAAAACTCAAAGCAGACTATACGTCATACTCGGTTTTTTCCCTTCCCGGTTATCATCGAGAAGGGGCGTATATTTGTAAATAGTAGAGGTGGCTCTATCCCGTATGGAGCCGAAGTGCTGACAGTAAATGGGCAACCCTCATCCATTATCATGCAGATGCTTGCTCCCAACTCGTACAGTGACGGTTTTATTAAGACAGGTACTGACCGTTTTTATGGTGATTTTCAAGGGGTCTGGGGGTATAACAATGCTAGTCCAAAGAACTATACAATACGCTATCGTCCTGCTGATGGCAACAAAGATCAGGAGCAGGTGGTCCCTGCACTGGATCCTTCAAAAGGAGTGCATAGTAGCAGGCTTGGTATTGCGCCGTTTAACCGTTTGGAGACTTCGTATTATGTGTACGGTACCTATCTTGACGAGGAGAGCACCGGCATCCTTACCGTTCTCTCCTTTGCTCTTGATGAGTCTTTTGCGTATAAAGAATTTAGTGATTTCTTTAACGAGGTAAAGAAAAGAAATATTCGTAATGTAATCATTGATATTCGTAGCAATGGAGGAGGCAATCCTGCGATTTCGGCACTATTGTATTCATTCCTGGCACCCAAGTCATTCGATAATGTTTACAATCAGCGTACTAAGACTATTGATATAGCTTATCCGGAGTATACGATTAATAATGGGCGGAGAATGTCTGATGAAGATATACGAAATATGTACAATTTTATGAATCAGCGATTTAATAAAGATTCACTGACAGGGTTTTATGTCGGTAATGCCCGGCTAAAGGAAAGCCAACTCGAAAACTACCCGCCAGATAAAGACGCTTTTAACGGTAGTGTATATGTACTCACCAGTGGAGCTACGGTGTCGGCCGCTACTTATTTTGCATCCTTGGTCCAGAAGAACAAGCGTGGACTGGTGATAGGCAAAGAAACCGGTAGTGGCGAGCAGAGTACCACAGCAGCTTGGTTCTTGAACTACCAGTTGCCCAATACCAAATCTATCTTGACGATCCCGATGTCCGAGATGTACTTTTTCAATGCGCAGACTGATAATGGCAGAGGGGTGATGCCCGACCGGGAGCTGTCGATGGAAGAATTTTTGAAATATTTCCGCTCCGAACAGGATCCGGAGATCAGCTATACCAGAGCGTTGATAAAGCAGGGCACCTAAAACCGGCACGTTGTAAAACTATATTTTTTAGGTGACCTGAAATTTGATACTAGCTACCTATGGTAATGTGATCGCTATAGACGGAAAAGGTATGTCTCTTGGGAATAGAGCATACCTGATCGCTATCGTGCTAGCGCTGCCCTTTTGAGCAGCGCTTTCGGTTTATAAAATACTTTATCTACCGTAATTTTAGGACCCTTTGAGGGTAGTGACACCAGCGGATGGTTTTTAATTTTTGTTAATATCTTCTTAATCTTAGCGTGTTATATTTGAATGGAATTATCACGAGAATAAGAACAATTAGATTTAAGTTTTAATCACGATACTTAAAAATTAGATGGGTTTGCCCTTTGTTGTAGGTTTTTATTTGTTAATTAACAAATAAAGTGCTTAATTCGCTAATTCCACTGTCCTGTTTTATGTCTCAATTAACTGATGAAAATGAATGCGAACTACTTGCCCCATTAAGAAATGGTGATATTGAAGCGTTCAATCAGTATTTCAGACGCTATCATGCTAAATTAGTTTTTTTTTCTAATAGAATTTTAATGTCGTCTGACTTGCAGGATGCAGAAGAAGTGGTACAAGATGTTTTTGTTAAATTTTTTAATAGAAGGACTAAGTTTGAATCAGGTGCTCATATAAAAGCCTTTTTGTATCTCAGTGCCAAGAATGCCTGTCTAGACATCATAGCGAAGGAGAAAGTACGGCTTCGACGTTACGATGCCATTACTAGCCAGTTTGAAGAGTTGGAAGATAATGTAGTCGCTCAGATTGTCTATACTGAACTGATACAGCAAGTTAATCAAGCCATTGATTTATTGCCTAATAAATGTCGTGCTATTATTAAGAAATTTCTAGATGAGGGTAAAAACGCCCAAGAAATTGCGCAGGATATGAATCTTACGGTCAGCACCGTGAATAATCAAAGGGCAAGAGGTATCCGTATACTACGGAGTAAGCTATCGGCTGAAGGAATGAAATTCTTAATTTTCATTTTAGTAGTCTAGTATTGCTGAATTTTTTTTAATTTTTTTTAGAGAAATATTACTTTTTGCCGTATAGGTAAGAAAAGAGCTATGGAAGAAAGCGCTAATCTTAAAAACCTGAAGATTATTGTTGTGTTGCAAAAACGACTGCAAGGAGAGGTGCTATCTGATCATGAAGTCCATATGTTGGATATGTGGTTGCAACAAAGTGAAGCAAATAGATTGATTTATGATGAAATGTCGGAACCAGAACAGTTGGCGTCCAGTTTAGTATTTTTCAATCAGACCGATAGTGAAGCTCAGCTAAACACGTTGCACCAGAGAATACGTAGAGAAACCTTCAGAAAGCGCGCTGTTTATTTAGCTGCTGCGGCTATGTTGTTATTATGTTTAGGTTTGGTATTTTGGCTTTTACCTTATAAAAGCACGGATGGAGTAGCTGAATCTCAAATGGTACAACAGCAAGATATTGCTCCTGGATATAATAGGGCAACACTAAAATTTTCGGATGGCCAGGAGATGAATTTAGATAGTTCAAAAAGTGGTTTGGTAAGTAAGGGATATGCGCTTCGTTATGAAGACGGTGAGCTTATTGAAGCTACGGCTAAATCTGTTAACGCTACCTTAATTACGCCGCATGGAGGTCAATATCAGGTGACCCTCGATGATGGCACTCGAGTCTGGTTAAATGCAGCTTCGGAATTGAAATATCCAATGGTTTTTAGGGGGGTGAATAGGGAGGTTTATTTAAAAGGAGAGGCTTTTTTTGAGGTATCCAAAAACCCGGCTAAACCTTTTATTGTACACACAGAAAAGCAAAGTATTCAAGTCGTAGGAACAGCTTTTGCGGTGCGTGCTTATGATGCAAATGAGCAAACGACTTTAGTAGAAGGCCGGTTAAAAGTGGCAAGTGGAAATAAACAGAAGACATATGATGTTTATCCAGGTTATCAGGTGAGTGTTAAAGCGGGTAATGTTTCTTTACAGGAAGTTTCCATCGACGATTACGTTAGTTGGAAAGATGGGTATTTTGTAGGGACATCGGTTTCTTTGGCTGACTTGATACCTGACTTGGAGCGTTGGTATAATGTGAAATTTATTGATTTCGCATCTTCAATATCTGATGAAATAGGTTTTGTTCGTATTTATCGTAACGAGCCTCTTTCTGCGGTATTGAATGCTTTAGCACTGACATTTGAAGTTAAATTTGAAGTGAGCGGAAAGGAGGTGCGAGTTAAGCGTATAAAGTAATTGTGAAACTTCAAAATCCGCCCTGACTGGTACTCAGGACGGTTGTTGTAAGTCTATTAAATAAAGCTAAGTTATTAACAGAATAAATTAACCTACAAATCAAAATTAATGAAATTAAATATCATTAGCAATGGTAGTAATAAACCTATTCCTATAGGTCAAACATGTACTAGGGCTATTCTTTTAAAAAGTATTCTAATGACCAAGTTAACACTACTTTTTATATTGTTTTTTGCTTTGAATAGTTGGGCCAGCGTAAGTGCGCAAAAGCTCTCTTTTAGCAATAGAAAAGTGGATTTTAAAACAGCTATTGAAGAAATCCAAAGGCAATCGGATTATTCTTTTTCTATAAAGGATAAACATCTGCGCTCGGCAGTTATGGTGAATCTTTCGGGACGTGACTTGTCACTGGAGGAAGCCTTACAGCTGGCATTCAAGAATCAGCCATTTGGGTACAAGTTAGGCGGAAAAATTATTGTTTCGGTTGATCAAATACCGGAAAAGGCTACTCCAAAAAATATAAAAAATAACGAGTCGTCGGCTATAAGTACTGTTGTACAGCAACGTATTGTACGTGGAAAAGTAGTAAATGAGTATGGTGAGGAAATGGCTGGTGTATCTGTTTTTGTAAAGCCCGCGCAACACACGGTAACAACCGACGCTAAAGGTGAATATGGCTTTATTTCTAAAAATAAGGTGGATTCGATATACTTTTCTTATGTAGGTTATCAGAAGATAGGTATGGTTTTTCCGATGGGAGAATTATTGAATGTAAGGATGAAACCGCTTGTGGAAAAGGTGGAGGATGTCGTTGTAACGGGTATTTACTCTAGAGATAAACAGAGTTTTACGGGTTCGTATTCGAGTTTCTCGGGAGAAGAGTTAAAACAGATTGGGGTTCAAAATGTTATCCAAAGTTTGCGTACGTTGGACCCTGCTTTCAATTTACTTGAAAACACCCAATTTGGATCTGATCCGAATAGGCTCCCTGACTTGGAAATACGGGGCAAGAGTAGTATCGTGGGATTGAAAGAGCAATTTGGTGAAGACCCAAACCAGCCTTTGTTCATATTGGATGGTTTTGAAACTTCCCTACAGACCATTATGGACTTGAGCATGGATCGTATTGCTTCGGCAACGATATTAAAAGATGCGACATCTACCGCTATCTATGGCTCTAAGGCTGCAAATGGAGTGGTTGTTATTGAGACTAAGTCGCCCGCTAGGGGTGAGGTTAGGGTGAGCTACAATAATAGTACAGACCTTACTTTTGCGGATTTGAATGATTACAACTTGATGAATGCTGCTGAAAAGCTGGAGTTTGAACTGCGTGCTGGCCGCTTTAAATCTAACTTGTCAACGGTGGAGGAGGATAACTCTTATCGATATTACCACTTGGTCCAGGAGCTAAAGCGTGGGGTGGATACGGACTGGTTGTCTGAACCATTGCGTACAGGTGTCAACCAACGGAATAACTTGTACTTGGAGGGGGGCGATCGTGTGATGCGCTATGGAATTGGTGTAAGTCATAATGCTATTCAAGGGGTGATGAAAAATTCGAAGCGTAAAAATTTATCGGGTAACGTAGACCTTATCTACAGAAAAGGAAAATTCAGTCTCATGAATAAGCTTTCTATAGATCAAATGGATAATCAAAATCCAATAGTCGAATTTTCAGCCTATTCTCGGGCCAACCCATATTATCGTAAATATAACGATAAAGGTGGCGTGGATAAGTGGTTGGAAACTTTTAACATGACCACAGCTAATGGACGGGTACAACCTGTAGGGAACCCTCTGTGGGATGATGCATTGAATAGTAAGAATACTGGCGGAAACCTTGGGTTTAGAAATAACTTAAACCTAGAGTATAGGCCTGATAACTATTTTAACATCAGAGGACGATTGAGTTTGAGTAAAAGTAATGCGGAAACCGAAGAGTTTTATTCGCCAGATGCAACAAGATTTGAAGGAATGGAGGCATTAAGAAAGGGCAGCTATAGAAATTCATCTACTGTATCCACGTCTTATCAGGGCGATATCTCGGGTACTTACGGGCGTATGTTTGCCCATAGACATCAGATTAATGTGGTGTTTGGAGGGAATATTAATGAGTCATCTAGCGTGTCTAAAGGTTTTGATGCTGAAGGTTTTCCCGAGGGAGATTTTACTACTCCAGCATTTTCAAATGGCTATCCGAATGGTGGTAAACCATCATACAGAGATGCTAAAAGAAGAAATGTCGGTTATTTTGTAAACACGGGGTATAGCTTTGATAATAGGTATTTGTTTGATTTTAACTTGCGTTCGGATGGTACTTCCGTATTTGGTTCGAATCGTTTGTTTTCTACAACTTGGTCGGCAGGGGCAGCTTGGAATATTCACCGCGAGAAGTTTTTGGAAAAGTATGCTGATGATATTTCTATGTTTAAGATCAGAGCCTCGGTAGGTAATCCTGGTAACCAGAATTTTGGAACTTTTAATGCGATCACAACGTATCAATTTAATAATTGGCTTCAAAATAATTTTGGAACAGGGCTGATCATCGATCAATTTGGCGACCCTAATTTGGAGTGGCAGAAAACATTGGATAAGAACATCGGTCTGGATTTGAGTATTCTTAATAATAGATTTCACGTTACGTTTGATTATTATAACAAAAAAACGGACCCATTGCTTGCTAATGTAGGTATTCCTCTTTCAGTAGGTATCCAAAATAGACTGATGAATGTAGGGATGCAGATGGATAAGGGGTATTCAGGAACAGTAAAGTATGCCATCTTTTATAAACCACAAGAACAAATAAATTGGACAACGAGTTTTACATTTCGTTCGGGTAGATCGGAGTATGATAATATCGGTAATAAGCTGGATGCTTTTAACAGGGAGAACCTAACTAAAAATATGACTCGCTTTTACAATGGTGCTAGTCCAGATGATCTGTGGTCTGTTATTTCTAAAGGTATAGATCCGGCATCGGGTATGGAGATCTTCCAAAATCGGAACGGCGAAAATGTTTTTGCATATAGCTATAATGACGAGGTAGTTGTAGGTAATGGTAGACCTAAGCTAGAAGGTGTATTCGGTAATACTTTTTTCTGGAAGGGCTTTTCCGCAAATGTACACATACGTTATAGTTATGGAAGTGATGCTTTCAATTCCACACTTTACAGTAAAGTAGAAAATATCTCGAGCACTTCGATCAATATGAATCAAGATAAACGTGCCCTTTATGACCGATGGAAAGAAGTTGGTGACGTAGCTCAATATAAAGGAATATCACTGTCTGATCCTTCGCCAATGTCTTCTCGATTTGTGCAGAAAAATAATTACCTCAGTATAGAGTCGATACGTGCTGGATATGAGTTTAGAGGTAATTGGATGCGCTCTTTAGCTTTATCAAGATTGATGATTAACGCTTATATGAACGATATATTAAGAGTTTCTAGTATGGGGAACGAAAGAGGTATAGATTACCCTTTTGCGCGTACAGTGACGTTTGGTTTAAGTGCAAATTTTTAAGACGATGAGAAGATTTTTAATAATCCCCATATTGGTGGGAACAATGGCTTTGACTTCTTGTAATAAATGGCTGGAAGTAAAACCTAGTGATAGGGTTACAGAAGATAATACTTTCTCAACTCCGCAGACGTTTAAAAAGGCGTTAAATGGAATATATATTGAGCTTAACAAAGATGAGGTTTATGGAAAGGCGCTTAGTTGTGAGTATATCGATATCCTAGCGCAATATTATCCGATAAATCAAGAGTCAACCAGTAATAAAGAGTTGGCGCAATATAATTTTACGAGTGCTGGTAACATGGCCAGGGCTGAAAAAATATGGGGAACGCAATATAACTTGATTGCCAACACCAATCTTATCATTCGGAATAGTGAAAAGCGTCGTGAGGTCTTGTCTGATGATTACTATGCGCTAATAAAGGGAGAGGCACTAGCGTTAAGAGCCATGTTGCACTTTGATCTTTTCCGTTTGTTTGGACCCGTATACACGAAGGAAAATACGGAAGCTCGATTGCCTTATTATACAGACTATGTGCTGGATGTTAACCCTACATTGCCTTCAAATGAGTTTTTAGCTCAGGTTATTTCCGATTTAAAAGATGCGCTTGAATTACTGAAAGAGGATCCCATTATCCAATATGGTCCTGCTGGCGATAAGTCCGACTCTTTTAAACAGTACCGCACTTTGAGGCTAAACTATTATGCTGTTAAAGCATTGTTGGCTCGAGTATATCTTTATGCCAAGGAAAATACGCTTGCACTGGAATTGGCCAAGGAAGTGATGGGGGTACAAGAAAAATGGTTTCCTTGGGTCAAGCCAGAGGTAGCTTCTGCTAATCGAGTGTTCTCTTCGGAATTGCTGTTCTCGTTACAGAATAATAAGGTGAACAATAATTTTACCAGTCTTTTTGATGGTAAAAATGTCCAGGCTACCAACTTGCTAATTCCTAAAGAATATGTCGTATTGCAGCTATTTAACTACCAAAGGCATGATTACCGGTACTTAGCCAATTTACAAAACTCGGTGTTGATCGGGTCAAATAATCATAAGGTGTTTAGTAAGTATGAAAAAATATCGGACTCACTGGAAAATCAGCTTATCCCAATGATACGTATGAGTGAGGTATTTTACATAGCTGCGGAAACTGAGCCTGTACTTACAGAAGGCTTAAAACATTTGAACAAAGTACGCAACAATAGGGGGATTGCAAGTTCGTCTTCGGATAGGTTTTATTTTCCGGATCAATTGCTGACTTCGGAGTATACGCGTGAATTTTGGGGTGAGGGCCAGTTGTTTTACTTCTTTAAACGTAGGAATGTAAAGGAAATTCAAGATCCACATGATGAGTGGTCTAAGGTGTCGATGAAAAATGCAAATTATGTTGTTCCTATTCCTGAAGGAGAAACTAAATATAATTAAACCATGAAAAGACTATTATATCTTGTTGTAGCGCTATGCCTATTGGGCTGCACGAAAAAGGAATTATTAACATATACGGATGGCGATGGGCTGTTTTTCGATACACGGGAAATGTTTTTAGACACCGTTAATGTAAGTTGGGGATTAAAAAATAATGAGATCAAGACACAGAAAGTGAAACTTAATGTTAAACTCATTGGGCATGTGGCAGATTATGATCGGACATTTTATGTAAAAGTTAAAGATGATCCAAGTGACTTATACCAAGCGAAAATAGGGGTAGACTACCAGCAGTTTCCTTTGGAATATGTGTTACCCAAGGGGAAAGCGTCTACAATGATCGAAATTGATGTGTTAAGAAACCCCATTTTACATGAGGAAAACCGTTGGTTAACCGTTCAGCTTGTCGAAACGGATGAGTTTAAATTTTTATACTCCAGAAAACTAGAAGATAGCCTAGGAAATAGACGTTTGTTAGATGTTCAACGTGTTATTAAAATGAATGAAAACTTTCCCAAGCCGAGGTGGTGGCTCGTATTTGGTGATAGGGTATTTGGTAAGTGGTCTTTGAAAAAGCAAATCCTTATCTGTGAGTTGATGGGGATTGATCGGGAGAAGTGGGTTGGCGACGTGGTTTCTGATCCTACTTTTTCGGAAGGCTATTTGCGATTTTGTGGAGTTAAAGTACACCGATGGCTAGAGGAGCAGAAGAAGAATGGGGAAACCTATTATGAAGCGGATGATATAACCCCCATGCAGATGGGCCCTGACTCTAAACGGTAGTTTAATAAATTAGAATTAAGTTCAAATTATGAAAATTTTTATTTCAAGTATATTATACCCCATCGCTGTTGTAGCTCTTCTGTCTTCCTGTCTTAAAGACAAAGGAAATTACGACTATAAAGAGATCAATGAGGTGGGGATCGGAGGTGTTGAACAAAAAATACCGTATGAGGTATTCTCGTTTATAGACACGTTAAAAATAAATCCGCTGATTCAAGCTGCAGACGTTGAGGATAAAAATCGATATAACTACGAGTGGAAATTGATTAAAAGCTCGGGTGATCAAACGGTTGACTCGATAGATTATGTCATCAGTACGGATCCTCAGTTGAAATATCCCGTAACATTACCAGCAGGGGAATATAAAGGTTATCTTAAGGTCACCGATAAGGTTGAGGAAACGAGTTGGGGGGTGACATTTTTTGTGTTAGTTCGTACGATTACCAATGAGGGGTACATGGTACTCTGTGATGATGGTGGTAAAGGACGATTAGATGTTATTGCGAGTGTAAGTGAAAAAGAATATAAAATTGCCTATGATATCTGGAAGAATGAGGATTACGATTGGGGCAAACCATATGCTATATTCTTTAATTATAATCTTCAAAGTGGCTCGACAACCTATTATGTAGCGGAGAAAGGTACATATGGGTTGAATAAAAATCTATTAACAAGTGAGGCTCAAGATATGAAGTGGGCGTTTGGTGAAGTGCCTGAAAAAGTTTCCATCAAGGGAATGAACTCGACAACATTTAGTTTTGACAGGCGTAGAGAGGTACTTGTTAATGAAAAGAACCAACTATACGCGCGAAATACCACATTGGGCGGCTCGCTTTTTGAGTTTCCGATTAATTTTGTTAACGGTCGGGACGAATTTAAAGCTTCTAAACATATCGGTATGCCTATACCCAATAGTTTGGCAGGATATTTTCCTTATGGGCATACCATATTGATATACGATGAAACAAACAAGCAATTTTTAGAGCTGATTGACAAAAATGAATTTCCAACACCTATTAAATTTTCAAATACAAACTATTTTCCAACTTTGACGGGAAGAGATATGGTACATGTAGAATCTACCTCCAATGGGTTAACTTTTGCTGTACTAAAGGACCCTATAGACAAGAAATTTTATATGTATGGTATGCGATTAGGTGAAAATGCTGTTAACACGCAACAATATTATATGGAAATTCCTATTGCAACGACCAGCACTATTAATCATTTCGCTTTTCACCCCGTGTTACCTTATTTGTTTTACGCAACGGACCATACAGTTTATCAATTCGACTATAGTCAACCTAATCTAAGTCCGAAGGTAGCATTGAATTATCCAAACGATAAAATTGCTGTTATGAAGTATTTCCCTTTAGTCGGTTGGAATCCTTATGCACTTTGGGAAAGAGAAAAAGCTTTTAAACTATTTGTTGCGCGTAACGTAGATAAAGGTGCGGATGAAACGGGGGTCCTGGAGTTATATACGGCGCCAGCTTTAGGCCAACCGTTGGTGCGAAATGCCGAATTTGAAGGTTTAGGTAAAATAATTGATATAGAAATAAGAGAACGATAATGATGAAATATAAATATGTAAGTGGAATGTTGTCTATGATGCTTGTAAGTGTCATGTTTTGTTCTGCGCAAGTACGTACTGCAAAGTTGCAAGCAACATTCAAAAATGCAGGTAAAGGGGATAAAGTTGTCCTTTCGTATAGTGATGTGAATGCCCGCGTTATAGATACCATAATGATTAAGGACAAGAAAATCTTGGTAGAGCAGAAGTGGAGTATCAATACAAGAGCTACGTTGACTTGGATCAGAAAGGCTGATCAAAATAAACAAACGCGTCCGGATAGAGTGCATTTATATCTTAGCGAAGAACCTATTCAGATTGTGGTGCGGGATTCTATGAAGTATGCTAAGTTCAATGGCAGTAAGTTGAATGCCGATTACCAAAATTTTATGGCTGTATTGAAGCCTGCTGACGATGTTTTGGACGAGTTAGATTTTAAATGGAGAAATATGAGTAAGGAGGAGCAGGAACGTTTTTGGTTTGAACGCTCGGAGCGTACTAGAGATGCAAGGGGGCAAAGAAAGCAGCTTATGTTGGAATATGCAGCTCATCACCCTAGTTCTTACTTTAGCCTACAGTCTCTTATTGATTTGTCGGTGCAATCGGTGGACTATCGAGCTGTGCATAAAGTGTTTGATAATTTGGATAGTACGCTGAAGAACACCACGGCTGGTAGAAAACTAAAAGAACGAATAGATATTGCCGGAAATATAATTGTGGGTGTAATGGCACCTGATTTTGTTCAAAACGATGTTAATGATAAACCTGTACGTCTTTCCGGTTTTCGTGGCAAATATGTTTTGTTAGATTTTTGGGCCAGTTGGTGTGCTCCATGTCGTGCTGAAAACCCTAATCTGGTGAAATTGTATGATCGCTATGCTGGTGATTCATTTGAAATTTTAGGTGTATCATTAGATTATCCTGGGAAGAAACAAGCATGGGTTAATGCTATAGAAAAGGATAAATTACCATGGGTACATGTTAGCGATTTGAAGGGATGGGATAATGAGGTCGCTAAATTGTATGCCGTGAGAGGGGTTCCGCAGACCTTTTTAATAGACCCTCAAGGTAAAATAATTGCCGTTAGTTTAAGCGGAGAATCATTGGCAGCAAAGCTTAAAGAGGTATTCCAGAGATAGCTAGCCGCTAGTACATGTCTCTGATAGCGTTTTTGGAGGAGGGTTAGGAATTAAAAACTTGAGAAAAGCGAAAGTAAGCCTTGAGAAATCAAGGCTTGTTTTTTTGGCCTGCCCAACATGGTCAAAAACTCTAGGGAGCGTGTGCCAAACACGTTATTAAAGTAGGAAGTGTTAGCTCACAGCAAGGGGGGCATCTTGATTTGGAACCCCGAAAGGCTCGTCGAAGATAATCTGAAGAAAGTTCTAGGCAAACCCTCGATCCGACGCACAGAAAATATATATTAAAGTCGCAGGTACGGAACGAGATTACCAAACAAACCGAAGTCCTGTACTATAGCATCGCCATGGTAAATGTAGTGGATATATGAAATCAAAATTATCTTTTTAAGTACTTCGTTTGCTATTGTAGTCGGGGATTTGTGTATGAAAATAGTGTTCTTTCCCACTTTGCGATGGTCGAGGGACGGGGCCGAAATACAGGAGGCACACTGAATCACGAATATATGCTGACCGATTATCAGGGGAACGTCTGGGTGAGTTTTGAAGAGGACAATGGAGTGGCTGTCATTCGTCAGGATAATGGATATTATCCGTTTGGTCTAGTCATGCCGGACAGTGTGGTGCCTGCACAGGCTAACAAAAATCTCTATAATCGTGGGTCGGAATGGCAGAATGATATTAGCGATCTTCCAGACTGTTACAAGACCCATTATCGCAATTGACGATGCGGCACTGGGGCGTTTCATAGAGGTAGATATCCGTGCCGAATAAAATGTATTTATCAGTCCGTATCAATATGCGTTGAACAATCTCATTATGCTCAACGACCCTTTAGGAGATAAACAACGACCCGTTGAAGCAGCAATAAGGGGACTGTGGAATTCTTCTTATGGAGGTACGTGGAGTGAAAATAGCGGTTATTCTTTTTTCGGTAGTAATGTAGATGTTTTCCAGTTTTGAGCAGCTTACATGGATTGTCATGGCAGCTGGGGGATGTTTGGCTTTTCATCAGATTTTATTGCTGGAGAAAGAGCATTTAATCAAGATCAACGCTTATCTTTGTCAGAGCCACGTTCGAAGGGCCAACATGATTATATTGTGTTATCCTCTTGGTACCCTAATGCGGATGGTAGCGCTACAACCGTAGACGGAGTGAGTGCTCGGATGATGGTAGTAGATCTGAATTATAAGCATTTTTTAGGCGGTATGCTAGGCTTTGTTGAAAAGCATTTCAATGGAAATATAGGGATAATTGGCTTTGCCGGAGAAGCTTACTCCAAGATACCTAATTCGACTAAATATCGTCTAGTTTATGAATTATCCAAGGTGACGAAATGGAAAGCCGGAGAGATATTTCAGAAAGGCAAATCTTTCTCGAATGGTGTTGGTAAGTTCGCAAGTAAAGCGGGCGTGGCAGGAGCTATGTTGACTGCAGGGCTAATTGGTTATGAGCTTTGGTACAGATACCTGGGATGCACATACCTTTGTTAATGCAGGACTATTGGTCGGAGGAGTGGTTGCTACTATTTACGCTGCTCCTGTTGTTCTGAAAGGAATAGCCTTATAAGGAGTTGGGGATTATTTTTTTGATTTTAGCGGTAAGATAGATTCGGCTGTAGGAAGGAATTCAAATATATGGTAAAGAAAATATTGCAACCGGATTTCGTGATGACGAAATGGTTTGTAGGAAAGAAAAAAAATGATCGGGTTATTCCTGCTACGGTTGTCTTTTTTTTATTCAAGGTAGCGTATATTGATATGGTCATTTATAGTTTGATTGCTAAATGGACAGGAATTAGCAACGATGTTAGTATATACATGGTTGTTTTGCTGGTTCATTTGTCATTTCTTTTATTTGGCTTAGAAAAACCACTCAAACAGATGATCAGAAGTGAAGGCTTGGAAAGGAGATATAAGGCAATGAGTAAGTCTGAGATACAAAAAAAACGGGCTCTTGCTCTATCTCTGCTTATTTTTTCATATATCTTCATGTGCTGGGCCTTGGTTATGATTTTTAGAAAATAGCTGTTCTTCAGAGCCATGGTCTGAAGAACAGCGGGATTATCTTGTGTTATCCTCTTAGTACCGTGATGCGGATGGTAGTGCTACAACCGTAGATGGGCTGAGTGCTCGGATGATGGTAGTAGATCTGAATTATAAGCAGTTTTTAGGCGGTATGCTAGGCTTTGTTGAAAAGCATTTCAATGGAAATATAGGGCTAATTGGCCAAACAATCTCCAACGGTCCTACACGTCTTAGCTTTACAGTTATGGTTAAAAACGTAAAGGAAACATGAATGAACAAGCCTTATCAGGTTTTGAATTCGAAGATGAATTTAAAGAGAAATTAGTAGAGTTAGTGCTCTATAAAAATCTATCAGCAGAACAAACTGCAAAAAAGTACGGACTCCCCAATACGAAGATCTTAATCAATTGGATTAACAATTATTAGCGAAAGATACTTTCAGACAATATCAATTAGAGGGCTAACGATTAAGAAGATTATTATATATCTAGCCCAATCTTTCACAAGATTGGGCTGTATAATTTAAAGGTATTTGTTTATCCCTTGCTTTCGGATTCTATAATCCTTTTACCATTTTCCGTAATGATGTAATAGGAAAGGAAGCCTTCTTCTGTGTTTTTTGTTGAAGTTTTAGCCAGCCAGCCAGCCTCGATATAGACTTTTATCGATACAGTCATTTTTGAGAGCTGTACTCCAAGCAATGCATTATTTCTTAGCGTATAGGTTTGTATTCTTCTTTGTCGGATGTGGCCAGTGCTTTATGAATCCTGAATTTTGTATTGTGATGGAAAGATTGCTGAAGTTTATTTTTGGATAATATGTCCTTATTATAGCTTTAATGTGCTTTAGTTCTAACTCCGGTTCATTTAAGAAATTAGCATCGTGAATTAAGATGTTGTCAATTATAAACGGCAAGGATGGTGTATCATTTAGAGCTTTCGAGAATTCAAGGTTTTTGGCATGTTTTTTTTGAAGTAATTCTCTTAAATTATCAGGAGGTACACAAGTCGAAGAAGTAAATTTTCTAAATTCTACCGAAAAGAAGCTTGCTGCTTTAATTACTGTATCTACATCAAAGACATAATCATTTTTTAAGGAACTTACGGATTTAAACCACCGGTCAGATATACCTATTATATTTGCAAAAGCATCTATAGTTAAGCCACATTTTCTAAAATAATTAACAATATTAATCTTTGCGATATTCGCATCATAAGTTCCCATGTTAACAAAGGAATATTTATAATGGATTGAAAAAGGGAAAATTAATTCCTTTTTTTAATTATTTTATTTATATTTGTTTAATGATTTTTTATGAACATAAGTAATTGATATAGAAGTTTAGATAAATAGATTAAAAACGAACCTCGTAACGAAACCTGACAGTTTATTAGTAACGCGAGTGAGTAATGCGTCAATTTATCCTATCTTTGAAAATATTATTTTCTGAGGTGGGATTGGCGCTTGCTTTATCCACTGTGTTACATCACGAAAATCGACCTCAGACGATGAGTAGGGTCTCTGTCAGGACCTTCGTTACAGAAAGATGAGCAAGGAGCCAATCCATCTTTAATCTTTCAGGTTCGTTGAAATACACGAATTATGGGAAAAAAGATTAGAGGAGTTAAGCACTTAATAATATTACAGAAATGTAATGTTTTTGGTGCTTTTCTTATTAACAGGCACCGTGTCTGTAAAAAACAACAGTACAAAAATATTATTAAAGCACCCGAATAGTTTGGAAAAGCTTAGTCATTGTCATGACTTAGATCGTTGTATGTGCCAATTAGAAAACCTAAGATTCCAATTATAAACGTTAAGGCATTTCCTCGATTTCATTCAGTTAATTTTTTATTTAAAACAAGAACTAGTGACTAGTAATGAGTAACCAGTAACGATACTAGGTGTGCCATTTTAGGTTGCTAAAATTACTTTAAAAATGAGACAATTTTTTAGGGGTGGGATAGGACTGCCCTTTGGACAGAGGTGTGTCCGACCACTGGCGGATGAACGAGTTAACATGTTAACAAGTTATCAAGATCTTTCTAGTTACCCAATAGAACAAAATAAAAGCAGGTTGTGCCATAGACTGCTTCTCCCGCTTGGGCGGTATCGCAGTGACGAAACTTGGTGCAATGATGGGAGAGTGGGGCGTACTGCTTACAGCCTATGGCCTAAAGCCATTACAATAATATTCTGTGTGTTGTTTAGTGTGCCCAATTTGCTAGGGACTGGCGCTATGGCGCAGTCCCAGCATGGGGCTGTGCCCCGTATTAATTTTGTGGATCAAATGCCCGTCGGTTTGGAGGCAGGCACTCAAAGGCAAACTGAGCGAATACTCGTTTATGAGGTATGCTCGGTTGCCGATGGGGGGACTGTGAATCAGGTTGGCAGTAATACTGCGGTCGAACAGCAAAAGGTCTCCCTGCCTCCTGCTCTACAGAAGAGGATAAGGGTAGGGGAGGTCGTGCCCGAAGAGCTATGGAACCTTCCTTTGGATGTGCTCTATCATAAAGATGGGGCGAAGCAGATACGTCTTGCTGACTATAGAGATACACCCCTTATCATTATCGATGTATGGTCGACTTCCTGTGCGGTGTGTCTTCGTGAGATGCCTCATGTTAGAGCCGTATCAAAGGCGACTGATGGAAAGATGCTACCTCTCTTTCTGACTCCGCAAGCTAAATCGGATGTAGAGCGATTTATGGCGCGCAGAGAAGGCGATATCTGGGAGACCATTGTGGGGGCAGATATCTTTCTGAAGCTATTTCCGACATATAGCGCGCCGCAAGAGATATGGATCAAAGACGGAAAAGTATTTGCGATTACGGAATATGTATATGTGACCAAAGATATTGTAAAGGACGTGTTGGACGGTCGTATTACTGAGCTGCCGGAGAAGGTATACAATGGCGATTTTAAAATCAGCAAGCCGCTACTTCTATCCGATAATGGTGGCAATGCTGGAGACATGCTATATCATTCGTTATTTACGAGATACTTGGATGGAATTTATGACAACAGCCTACGGATAGGAGGAGGGAATGGGAATAAAATAACATTAACGAACATGTCGGCGTATCTAATGTACGTGCGCTTTGCCGAATTAGTAAACGCAGATCTTATTACAACAAACAGGATGTTGATACAATCTGATCTCATAGATAGCCTTAAGACGCTGAGCTCTTTTTATCCGGAAAATCGGAAGCATTTTTTCTCCTACGAATTGTTATTGCCTCCAAATATGCAGGGGCAGGCTCCCGAACTTATGTTAGCCGATCTTAACCGATTTTTCGGTGCGTTGTATGGTATCAAGGGAGAGGTCGCAAAAATAAAGCGCCCATGTTGGGTACTGCGTCCGAATGGGAAAGCTATTCCTTATGCCTCCACAGGTGCACAGCAAGAGGCGGAAGCACACGGTGGCGTGATTGATATGCGTGCCTATCCACTGTCTTCCTTTGTTTCCGCAATGAAGCGTCATTTTAACATGTTGCCATTGCCGATCCTGGATGAGACTGATATTACTGAACGTGTAGATATACAGCTGTTTACAGAAATGGAAGATTTTGAGAAACAACGTAAGCACCTAGAAGAAAAGGGATTTGAACTGGTTCAGGAGCATCGTGAAGTTGACATGTTGGTGTTGTCCGATATCAAAACAAAGAAAGGAGATATTGAATGAGAAATTCTATAATTATTGTATTTCTGCTGTTTGTTTTTGCACAGTATATACAGGCTCAATCTATACGCATAGGGACGGTGAGGGATGAACAAGGGGTACTTCTGAGGGGTGCCAATCTGTTGATCTACCCTAATAAAATAAATATAAGAACGGATAGTGATGGACAATTCAACCTACCGGCCGAGGTTGACTCTATAAGGATATCAAAAGTAGGATACCGTACGGAAGTATTTGTCATCGATGCTAATACCCCATTGATATTCACGCTCACGTCCTATAGTCAGTTTATTGAAGAGGTACAGGTGTTCACCGGTTACCAGGGATTGACGAAAGAGAGGCAGACGGGGTCTTTCGTATTGGTCGATAATAAGTCTTTGGAGCGGCGCAGCAGTGCAGATATAATGAGCCGGCTTGAGGATCGGGCTACTGGGCTATTGTTTGACAAGCGGCCTACGGGCTCATCATCGTTTTATGTGCGGGGGCAGAGTACAATCAACTCTGAGGATCGGCCGCTCATCATATTGGATAATTTTCCCTACGAAGGTGATTTAAAACAGATCAATCCCAACGATATTGAATCGGTGACTATCCTTAAAGATGCAGCCGCAGCCTCGATATGGGGAGCAAGGGCCGGAAACGGGGTGGTGGTACTGAGGACTAAGCAGGCTCGGATAGGTCAGCGGACGGCGGTAGATTTTAAAAATTACTACAGCATAACTGAAAAACCTGATTTACGTGCTAATAAAAATTACTTGCCTTCGGAGCCATATATCGATGTGGAGCGTTATCTTTTTGGTAATGGGTACTATGCGGATAAAGAGCGTGATCTAACCTATCCGGTGCTGTCTCCTGTAATCGAACTGTTGATCAGCCAACGGGAAAATGCTATAACAGCAGACGAGCTAGAATCTCAATTGAACCTGTTGAAACAGTTGGATTTCAGAGACGAACTGTCACGCCATGTTTATAGACAGCGAGGGGATCTTCAGTCGGCCTTAAATATTCGTGCAGGCAGCGATCGCCTAGCGTATTCTTTTTCTGCCGGATTTGACAAAAATCGTTCGGAGATAAAACACATGGGTGATAAACGGGTAGATCTATCACTATCCAGTCAGTTTAATATAATACCAAAATTGACTTATCACAATACTTTTTCCTATGTCACGGCTAAGAATACGTATGATAGTTATGTCGTACAGAACCTATATGGTGCAATGGCGATTGCGCCACCTTATCAGCGCTTGCAAGATGAACAAGGTAATTCCTCTATGTTATGGAAGGATTACCGACAGCGCTATATACATGAGCGAAGGGCAGAGGGATATCCCGATTGGGCATTCTATCCCTTAGAGGATTTGAAAAACCAAAAGAATAGGGTTGAGAATAATGATATACGGATCAATAATACGCTTCGCTATGCCTTGATACAAGGTCTCGATATAGAAGTACATTATCAGTACGATCGGCAGTCACTCGATGATAGGAGTATGCAGGATCAAGACCTGTATGCCACACGGGATCTGATCAATAGGTTTGCACAGAAAGATGATACTCGATTTATTTATCCTGTGCCATTGGGCGGTATACTTGATCAGCGACGACAGGTGAGAACAACCCATTCAGGAAGAGGACAGACGTCTCTTAATAGGCAATGGGGCGAGCATAGCCTGGCAGGGATATTAGGCGCAGAATGGAGAAAAGGACGGTATGACGCCGATGGAAATCGTCTATATGGTTATAATGACAATCTGTTAACATTTAGTTCCGTGGATTATCAAGGTTATTATATGATGAATCCGCAGAACTATGAAGGAAAAATCCCGAATACGTCCTTTTTAAATGGAAAAATAGATCGTTTTGTGTCGTATTATGGCAATGTAGGGTATGATTTGAAAGGCCGCTACATGCTGTCAGTAAGTGCGCGCAAGGATGCTTCGAATATTTTTGGAGTACGTACCAATCAAAAAGGCGTGCCATTGTGGTCATCGGGACTAAGCTGGAATCTTAGCAATGAGCCCTGGTATGATCTGAAACAATTACCGTACATCAAGATCCGCACGACTTATGGGCTGAGTGGAAATGTAAACCGTTCATTAACGGCTTACAGTACGGGCTATTATAGTGTATCTAGTTTAACCCAACAGTCGTATATACAATTGCTCACACCTCCGAATGCAGATTTGAGATGGGAGAAAATAAGTACGGTCAATCTGGGCTTAGATTTTAAAATTAAGGATAATCGCCTGTCGGGTAGTCTGGATTTTTATTGGAAAGATGCCAAAGACTTGATCGGAGAATCACCTCTGGATCCTACGGTTGGGTTTTCTGTAGGTGGTCGAAATACTTTTATCGGCAATAACGCCCGCATGAAGGGGCGAGGAGTAGACCTGAATTTGAATTATCATAAAAAATGGAATAAACTCGATTGGTCCACAACTGTTAATTACAGCTTTAGCACGGATAGGATCGTGAAGTATGATTTTGAAAATCACCTGTCTGCCTATTTTTCAGCATTTAATGCGCCTATGGAAGGGCGATCTAGATTTTCAGAATATGTACTGGCTTGGGGAGGGCTCGATTCTGAAAACGGAGATCCAAGAGTCCTTTTGGGGGGTGAGCCTTGGAAGGATTATGGTAATTTCTACACGAAATTGGTCAAGGAGGATATTAAATATGGAGGAGCGATATTGCCCCGTCATTTTGGATCGGTTCTTACCGAACTAAGCTATAATGATTTTCAGCTAAGTATAGGTTTGAACTATAAATTTGGGCATTGGTTTAGGCAGCCCACAATCAACTACACCGATCTTTTTTCAAGAGGTAGAGGGCATTTGGATTATCTAGACAGATGGCAGAAGGAAGGGGATGAACTCCATACCGACATACCTTCCAGACCTGATCCTTCGATAACACCCATGCGGGATTTTGTATACCAATATGCAGATGTACTCCTTAAGAGAGCCGATCATATCCGCCTGAAGGATGTTCGTCTCAGTTATACTTTTTCCGGAAAAATGAGACAGGCGTTCAGGGGGGTAACGGTTTTCGGATATGTGGATAATGTAGGTTTGATGTGGACCGCCAATAAAATGAACATAGATCCGGAGTATGTGCTGTCCGATTATTCTGCTATGCGTAGTTATGTCTTAGGCTTGGATATTAAATTTTAAAGATACAGTTATGATTAAACAACATTATATTTTGGGGATGATCTTGTACTTTTTGGTTCTATCCTGTACAGGAGATTTTTTGGACGTCAAACCGGACAAAAAACTAGTTGTTCCAGAGACGCTTGCGGATATGCAGGCCTTGCTGGATTATACGGATTTAATGAACCGGTCTATACCTATCGTAGACGAGATGCAGGCCGATGACGGCTATTTGACGGATCAGGTTTGGAATGCGATGGGGAATTATCCTGACTATAAAAATGCGTATCTATGGCTGGATCAAATATATGAGACAAAACTGTTAGATGCTAATTGGTCTGTCGCGTACAGGATCATTTTTCAGGCAAATAATGTTTTGGAAGGATTGTCCAAGTTGGATCCTGATCAAGATCCACTCCTATACAAACGTCTTAAAGGACAAGCCCTTTTTTTTAGAGCTTGGCAGCATTGGAGACAGGTGCTAATGTTTGCCCCGCAGTTTGATAAAGATAAGTCGGCCACAGATATGGGGGTACCGATGAGACTCGAAACCGATATCATCGCAAAGACGGTACGGATGTCTGTAGAGGAGAATTATAAAATAATCTTAATGGATCTATTGGAAGCTGCTGACTTAGTGGATGATCATGATGCTGTAAAAACACGACCGGGTAAAGCTGCCATACATAGTCTCTTGGCTAGGGTGTACCTTACTATAAGGCAATGGAAAGAGGCTGCAACGTATGCGGATTTAGCGTTATCTAGTCCCCATTATTCATTAATGGATTTTAGCACGGTGACAGATGGTAGTTATCCGTTCAAACGGTTTGGTTCGGAGGTGCTTTTTCATGCGATAGCAAATACATCTTATATTTTTTCGTCTTCTCGCTTTAAAACAGATCCTGAATTATTCCGTTCATACAGCGTAAATGATTACCGTCGTCAGCTGTTTTTTAACAGCGTAGGTGAGGAAGCGAACTACAAAGGGAGTTACGACGGCTCACTTTATCCTTTTGTGGGCATTAAGTTGTCAGAGTGTTTTTTGATAAAGGCTGAATGTGAGGTAAGAATGAATCAAGTTGAGCAGGGGCTTAATACATTAAGCAAGTTGTTGGAGTCTCGAATAGAAGGGTATCAATCACCTGAAGGACTATCGCAGTCTGAAGCGTTGAACTATGTGTTGTCTGAACGCCGTAAGGAACTTTTTTTGAACGGTGTGCGTTGGTATGATCTGAAGCGTTTGAATATGGAGAAAGCGACAGAGAAGGTGCTTTCAAAGACGGTTTTGGGAAAGGTGTATACGTTGGAACCGAATAGTTTAAAATACATATTCCCGATCCCACCTACTGTGATCCAAATGACAGGGATTCCTCAGAATCCCCGTTGATAAAAGGAAGAGGTTGTTCGACCTTTCGGACAACCTCTTTGGTTTATTCTCTCGTACGGAAATCTTTGTGATTGCCTATTTCTGAAGTAATGACGGTACGTGATGCACCTGTACCCGTTGTCTGGGAGTCTAAGTATTTCCTAGCGCAGTCCGGTATTTCATTATCATCAGGACACGGCAAATCGATTTCATTCACCTCACCGGGTAATGGTGTGGTACCCGCTGCGTCCATAAGGAACCAATACTCTGCTTGAACATCAGATTTTAAACCATCTGCAATGGCGTACATGCCAAAGCCTGTTAAAGTAGCTGTAAGTGCAACAGCAAAAATGTTTTTTTTGATAAATTGTATGATTTTCATTTGTCAGGTTTTTATTTCGCACGGACGGAAAAAAAACACGGTAAAAAAAAGCACAGTTTACTATTTTGTTAAAAGTCTAATCTCGTCTCCATGGGAGACAGTATTTTATATGTCTGCGGAGTCACTATCTGCCGATGGTGGATCTCCATTATGCCTTTACTTTACGGTTTGCCCGAAATAGTGCAAATTTCTCTCTTACCGCATAGGCGTTTTTTTGATTTCGATGTATCATAGGGCTAAGCTATAGAAGATAAGCATCTTTTTTAGATGTGTTAATTCGCAAATGCGATGAATAAAAGCTCAAACAGTATGTCTTTTGCACTTTTCGTACGAATTAATTCGTAAGTTTTTGAAAATATGGAATGTCTTTTTGCTTTAATATCTTCTGTAGGTTATCTTAGGCTATAGTGACCATTAAAAGTTGTAAGCGCTTTAAAATGTTTTTATTATGGATGAAATGGACAGACCTAAGTTTAAAAAATGTAGGGGTACAGGTAAGGTATCCTTTCCCAACAAGTTGGAGGCGCAATGGACGATGCTCAAACACAAGTGGTCCGCTTTGATCCGGAATAAGATCGACGGGCGGCGGGTCAAGCACCGCCAGGGCAAGCAGGCGCAACGACGTATCTACTACTGTAAGGTGTGCAAAGGCTACCACCTGACGAAATGGACCAAACAGAATTTTAATAATTATACGCGCTATCGGGATGAGGAGCGGTTTTGACTACTTGCTTTTTGTTTGAACAGAGAAACGCTAGTACAAAAATCCGAATAGCCATAGCGGAATCTTTGTGCCGAAACCAGTCTCTATCCCATCTGCTGCAATAAGGTAATTATCGGTGTTTTTAACCTGTTTTATCCCCTTGTTTTTACCCCCTACTTCAATATGGATATCTTTGACAAGAAAATCACCTACCTGTGGTTCGGAAACTTCCAGTCCGGCATTGAGTAATTGATTCAGTAAAAAAGTCTCCCTAATATTTCCTTGATTAGGTTCTGGGTGGATAGCATACGAAAGGTTGGTGTTTTCTAAGAATAGCTTGTCCGGCTTTTGTAAACGGGATATACCTTTGCCCTGTGCAGACAGGACATTTAGAAGCCCGGCATCACGAAGTTGGTATATATATTCCAATATACGGTCTCTAGAAATGTCCATTTTAGCTGCAAGAGCAGATATGTTGGGTTTGAAGGGAGCTGATTCAGCAATTACAGCTAATAATCTTTTGACCTTCACAGCGGTACCAGCATTGTATGATGCTATGTAAGCTAGGTCTGTATCTACCACAGCATCTATTACTTGTTCGAGTTTCGGTAGATATTCATTCTCACCCTCGGTAAATATCGGGAGATACCCCAATCGTAGATATTTAGTAAATAAAGGTAGTGGTCTTATTGTTGATGTAATTTGCAGACTAATATCATTTCCATATTGCAGTTTGTATACTGCAAATATAACTATAAATTGTTGTTTTAAAACTACATTTTGACTTGTGTATCGCTGTTTTGTATCAGCAATAATAGGGGGATGTTGATTTATTTCTTACACTTTACTGGTGCTTTGGTCCGCAATAAGATCGACGGGCGGCGGGTCAAGCACCGCCAGGGCAAGCAGGCGCAACGACGCATCTACTACTGTAAGGTGTGCAAAGGCTACCACCTGACGAAATGGACCAAACAGAATTTTAATAATTATACGCGCTATCGGGATGAGGAGCGGTTTTAGTTACCGATTTCTTGGTAAGTTATGATTTAACTGCATAAAGACTTGGCAAATGGTGGGACAATACCAAGATCATATAGATGCTACAGTTCGTTATAGGTTTGATTAAGGCTTTATTTTTACGATTTTCTTGTCGCGAATTATCACAAGCTCGCTGTTTTTGGCCTTTTTAAACTCTATAAGCTTTTCATATACTTTTTCGAGTCCTTTTAGGATTTTGATCTTCTCCTCTATCTGTACTTCAATAGTTGTCATAGTAATGTTTTAAAAGATTAAACTTCTCATCATTGATAACATTCAGCAGGTCATCTACTTGTTTGTCTGCTAATAGTTCGTGGTGCCCCTCAGAATTATCGAAAATTAGAGCTCCGTCAACAATCGGAAGATAAATGTCAAATAGATTTTTGATTCCTTTGATATATCTTCTCTCTATCACATTAGGTTCAATATTATGTCCTCCTTCAGCAACCCTTGTCTTAACTCTTTCTTTGGCTAATTCAATATTTTGAAGCCAAAAGAACAGTAATGTTACCCGATAGCCCTTTTCTTTTGCTGTAGCTACTGTATGTTTGTAACTTCGGGTCGATAGTGTAGTTTCGAATGCGAAATTTTCATTTTCAGAAAGTAACTCTTTAATTCTATTTAACATGATCCGACCTGCCTCAAACGAAACTTTTTCCGGTTGGAAGGGGGATAAACCTTTTGCAATCTCATCAGCATTTACAAACTCTTTACAATCTAGAATTTCAGGTAAAATTGTAAACGAAGCTGTCGTTTTTCCAGCTCCATTACAACCTGCTATTATATAAAGCTTTCTGTCCTGCATTTTTACAAACTTACCAATAAAAATGTTGTTTTGAAACTGCAACTACTTATTCTTCTGAAACCAGCGTAAACCCATTTTCAGATAGCTGGCTTTTTGCTCGTCTGTGATGACGTAATAGATGTCCTTGTGGTCGTCCCTAAACTGTGCCACTCTTTCTTTGGCACCGGTTCGCTTGATCCAGCGGATGTGCTTTTTCAGTTTACTGTTCTTTTGGGCCAGGAACCGGTTGAAATAGTAGTTGATCTCGGGAAATTGTTCCCGTATCCGAAACAGGTCGATCAGGTCGATCTCCAGTGTGGTACTTGCTACAGGGAATACGATGTCCACATCGCTGATCCGCTCTTGTAGTAGGCTGCTGGCATGGATGATAAAATCGGTCGGGCTCCATATCCAGTCCAAGTGTTTTTTTTGCTGTAATTTTTCCAATGCAATGGCTTTGCCATCCTGTAGCAGTACGATCTTGGTATAGATCTCGCCCGATCGGAGCAATACTTCTTTGTCTTCGTAGCTTTTGACGCGGCTCTTGTGGAGTATCGCCTCCAAAAGATCTTCGCTCGGTATTTTGTAGCGGCTCAAAACACCTTTTAGAAATTGGTAACTCAGATCCTGTTGCATAATGTGCAGTTTTCGTTATTTCAATAAATCTCCCGTAGAGCGGACTTTCTGCTCGGTAGGGAGAAGGATGATAGGAAGGAATGTCGGGCAGAGTTGACCAATGGCAACTATGCCCCAGAGACACCGAAGGTGAGCGGACGGTTGTAATATGGACCACACATCGCAAAGGATACCAATAGCCGAAACCACTGATGCGGTCGGGTATAAACAGTAATGTATCGATGATATGTAACCATAAAAGTGATATAAAAGGATCTGTAATAAGGGGTGGGCTTGGATAAAACGGAACAGCTATAATCGGACAGATCCAGTGATGTTTTTACTAAGTTAATAAATTAAGATAGATGTTCATAATATTAATTGATCAAAACTATTTTAAAATTAAAAAGTTATATAGAAAGCAGTGTGTTTTTTTTTGCCGAGGAGGATGCGGCACACGATATAGGATGATAGGGAGTGATCCCAACCAATTAATAATTTATAAATCTAGTTTTTGTTTTAACTGCATAGTAGCTATGGCCGGACTTTGACTGTGCATGTCATTGTTATTATTATGAAAGAGATGTTGCAACATATTATTGATCAACAGAGTCAAACGAATTTTCTGTTGAGCCAGCAGAATGAGTTTTTAAAGGGGTATTTATACCCGGTAGCAGATAATAATACCGAACCACAGCCTGTGGTACCGGTTCAAAAGCCGGAGGTGTTACCCAGACACCTAACAGTCAGTGAGGTCATAGATTATTTTGAAGTGTCGCAGGCTACATTTTACCGCAATATTAAAGATGTACTGATCCATCCGGTCAATAAGGTGGGCAATAGGCCTTACTACCTATATAGTGATGTGGAGGAAGTAATGAAGCATATTCCGGCTCATGAAAAAGGAGCCTGGACCTTTAAGAAACTTAAAAATAGAATGAAAGATGGCTAGAAGGGATCCGTTCTTGATAATCAGTGATTGCTTTTAGCAGAAAAGGGTTCGCTTTTTCTAAAATAGTGAACCCTTTTCCGAGAGAAGGAGTCCCTTGTTGGAAAAAAGTGAACCCATTTCGAGACAAATGGGATGGTATTCCGTAATAAGGGAGCACTTGTTATTAAAAAGGGAAAGCTTGTTCTCAAATAGGAACTGCTATTTGTGAATAAGGTGTATCTAATTGATAAATAGGTGTCCCTTTTATTATAAAAGGGACACCTATTTTTAAAAATGTGTTCGGTTGTTACTAAAAAGGGAACGCAATTTCATACAAAGGGAAATGGTTTTGGTAATAAGGTGCTCCTTTTTACTAAATAGGGGATGTTAATTGCCGATAAGTGACACCTTTTTCTTAACAAGGGATCACTTGTTTGTAAAAAGGGATCACTTGTTGTAAAAAAGGGAATGGTTGTCCGCGATAAGGGTTCCCTTTTTGGGGCACCGTCCCGCAAAGTGTGTAAAGTTGAAGGTAGATATTCTCAGTACAGTACCTTGTTCCTCTCAATATGGCCTGTGCATTATCAGTTTGAATGCCGGCTTCTCTCAGTTCGTCTCAGTTTGGTTTTTTAGGAGTAATCCGAGATAGGTTTGTGTCATAAGGTCGGCCGCGGCGACCGGTGTTCATTAATTTACTAACAAGGGATATTCCCTAAAACAATTACAATTATGCGTACAAAAAGAGTATTGCTGGATTATTCGGGGTTCAAAGATGATGAGTTGAACACCCTGGTAGGGAAAGTATTGGACTGCCTTACGGATCATGTTATTTTTACGGATCTACCCATCGAGCTGACGGAACTAAGTCTGCAGATGATTGACTTTAGAGAAAAATGGCAGGTGGCAAGTAGAGGGGGAAGTCTGTTACAGATTTCCGAGAAGAATGATGCCAAAGGTGTATTGGCTGCTAGCTTGAGGGACATCGCTTTTTATGTCAATAAGATGTCGGGTGGTTCACGCTCCAAGCTGTTGAGCTCAGGTCTACAGCTTGAAGCTGATCCAAAGGAGGCGCAGGTGCCGAACAGGGCGACAGGAGTAATGTTGACCGACGGTAAGCAGCAGAATCAGATGGATATCAAATTCAAACCACAGAAGGAGGCATTGATTTACGAATACCAGATTGCAGATGGTGTAGATGAAGATGGTGTTCCGATATGGAAAGAAACTTTCCAGACGGGTAGCAGTCGAAGCAATATGTATGCGCCGACGGTGCCTGATACGACCTACTACCTGCGCGTACGTGCGCGCAATAAAAAGGGTATCGGAGATTGGTCGGATATCTTCTCTCTGAAAGCAAGGTAAATCATCAATGACTGATTATAGGAAGGGCGGATATGCGTATTCGCCCCCTATCACGCTATTATTACTACTGGATAATTCGTTCACTTGACAACTACATAACTTTCTTATAACATGACAACAATATCAACCAACTCTTCATGGCTGGCCCAGGGCTGGCGGGGAGAACTTACGCTCGGGGAGAAGCTGTTCTTCGGTTTTCTCTTTCTGCTCATCGGCTGGGTAGGCGTATCGGTCATACTACAGCTTATTGATCCGGCCATCGGTATACTGGATTTCGGTACACTGACCTTAGCGATCTTTGGACTGCTGCTGGGATGGCTTGCTATCTATATCAGTATATGGCTGCAGGAGATGCTGTGGCATCCCTTTAAATCATTTCGTAAACAGTTCGGTCAACATTTTAATCAATTGACATCATGGCAACAATGTATTATTTATTTTGGAGTTTTCTTTTTACTGCTTTATGCAGTGATAATGGTGATGGTAGTGGTGTTCTAGATGTGTTCAAATCATCAGTAGTAAACGATTTTTATCCCCTTTATCAAGTGAGGGATTTTCATTTTTTCCTTGATGAAAAAACGAAACAAAAAAATCAAGGCTTGGTTGCTCGGCTAAATTGTTCTCTTATTTCTGGCAATAAGACAAACTCTCCCGATAAATCGGGATCAAACAAGTCTGATTGCGCCTCAGAAATAATCAACAATTCTTTACGCCTTGCGCAACCTAGGCCATCTTATTCGGCTAGTGCTAGTTGTTGTCCCTTACAACCAAAATTAATGTCGCCTGTGAAGTATTTAGCTTTTAAGGACGACCTTTTAGCATATGGAGTCAAAGGCCGTAAAGCTACAAATAGCAGTTCTGTACATTTTGCACTAGTTCAGGAGTCCCAGTCGAAGGCGGGGACAGGAGGGCAGGGGATCTTGGGAACCGCCTCTGTAGCTTTGCGAAGCCGTGATGAAGATAGGCTAAACAGTCTTGATCTTTGTGGCACTTTCTATCAAGGGAAAGTGCCTAGGCAGTCTGCCAATGAGGACAAAAGAAACTTAATAATAGCAATTGCTTCAAAAGAACTTGGTGTTCGTGAAGCTACTGGCAATAACGATGGTAAGCGTGTGGAGGAGTACTTGCGCTATACCAACCTTGGTAAAGGATACGAGTGGTGTGCAGCCTTTGTAAGCTTTTGCTACGGTCAGGCAGGTTTGCCTGTTCCACGTAACCCATGGAGCCCAGCGCTATTCCCGAAGGCCAGACAGATTGCTACAGATAAAGCTCAGGCAGCCGATGTATTTGGGATCTATGGTAGTGCTGCCAAAAGAATCAATCACGTAGGCATAGTAAAGGAGATCTCAAACGGATACCTGATCAGCATCGAAGGCAATAGCAACGATCGGGTCGAATCAAGGCGGCGGCACCTAAGGACAGTATATGCTGTAGCGGAATGGGTCAACAAAGTTAACCAGTGAACTTGTGATACTGTTAACTAGCATACTTGATAACTTGTTAACACGATAACTCCATAACTTTTAATTTCAACAACCATGAAAAACATAACTATCATACTCCCCATCTCTCTTTTGGTAATCTCCACGTTCTCAAATTGCCGTACGGTAAAAGAAAAGACATCCCTTCAAGAGTCAATGATACAGCACCAATATACGGGGACGCAAAGCCGGCAGGCAACGTACTCCCATCAATGGGACAGTACCGGAAGGCGTTGGTTCTTTAGTACAGATAGTGTCTTCTATTATCATCCCGATAGTGGATTGTATGCAAAGCAGGGAATACTGTCTATACGTGAAAATAATCTAAATGTACAAATGCAGCATGCAGTTGTTGATAGCACTCGAATAGAGACTACCACCGAAGAAACGCTTAGCCTGTGGAAGACATATTATCGTAAGGTAAAAGATAGTAGATGGACTCTTATTATTGCAGGAGTGCTGCTTTTGGGAGGTGTATACTGTTGGCTTAAATACAGGCGTGTCGCTTTCTCAATATTTTGGAGGAAACCCAATACTCCGTAATGGCCCACAGGTTGGTTGCCGAAATCTAACGGTACGCCTAAGGTCGTACTGGGTATGCGTTATGCGTTTCGTTTTAAATAGTGTTTTTATTTACGGCAAGAAGCAATCTGTTGTGAATGGATTGCTTCTTGTAGTTTGTGGAAGACTAAAGATTTAACGGTTTTCTTTTTTGATATCATTTGTCGTCACAATCTGCTCTAAGTATTCAATACGCTTGTCCTGCTGTATAATGTATAAGGTAAGCTCTTCTATTTTCTCCAATAGGATTTTGTTCATTTCGCCTAAAGCGATTCCCTGTGCACTGACCTCGGCGGCTTTGGGAACATTGGGTAAGTCAGGCTGCACTAACTTTAGTAAATCAATAGCTTTGTTACATAAAAAGGTTTCATTTGTTTTTTTGTGATTTTTATGGTAGTAAGAGCTGCTTTCTTTTTGGAGTCTTCCGGAATCTCTTGTTAATATAAAGTTAACACAAGATTAATGATAACATAATTGCCTTTTTGACGGTTTGTGCAGGGGTATTGGCTAGTTTTGCATCGTTTTAATAAAAGACCGTAGGCCGGTATTAACTTGTGTAGTATGTTTTTAATTCTTTCAAATTTCAGTTGTATTATTTTGTTTTGTTTCTTTTTGTTTTAAAAATATTTGTTTTGTTTGTTTTTCAGCATTATATTCGAATATTCATTAAGAACCTGTTGTAAACGTAATTAACCCATCATATGTTATGAAAACACATATCCTATTCATGATTCCTTTGTTTTCTTTGCTGTTTTTCTTCGGTTGTAAAGAGAATGAAGCAGCAAAACAAAGTGTGCATGACCCGAATAAGCCGGTCGTGCTGACTTCTTTTTATCCTACCGAGGGTGGGGCAAAGGACAAAATCTTATTAAGTGGTGAGAACTTCGGTTCGGATCCCAGCAAGATCAAAGTGTATTTTAATAATGCGAAAGCGGCAGTAGTATCATCAAGTGGTGATCGTATTTATGCTATTGTTCCACGTCTACCTGGAGATGATCCTGCGATATCGGTGGTCATTGGAAAGGATTCTGTCGTATATGATAATACATTCGCCTATACGGTACAGGCACAGGTAACTACTGTGACTGGAACAGGTTCTAGGGAATTTATTGCCGGCACGCTTGATCAGGCGCGCGTATGTGCTAAATATCTGGAACTGGATGCCGAGGGTAATCTATTTATGACGTGGCGGGACGGTAAAGATAACGCCGTGTTTGGTGTTGGAAGGGTCAGTGAAAAGGAAAATCTGGTTACGGCTATGTATCAGGTTAAAGATAAGCCTTACCCTTATGCGAATGGAATTACAGTCGACAGGGCTACGGGAGTAATGACCGTCTCGCATGAATCTGTTGTCGAAACGTTTTTCTCGTTCGATCCTATTGAAGGATGGTATCCACGTCAACGTAATGCAAAATTTGCGCAGGCTCACGAAATCCCTAATGGAGACCAGTACATGAACTTTATTACTTTTAGTCCTTATGATGGTTATCTCTATAGCCGCTCGCGCGATGGAAGTGTAATCAAAATACATCCGGATACGTACGAGGCAACATTGGTGCACAAGGGATCAAAAGCAGCAGGCTCTACATGGCCGTATGGATCGCAGTATGGACAGGGGATCAATCCGGCTAAGCCGTGGGAGCTCTGGATGACGCTCCACTCGAATGCCAGCCCTATTGAGTATCGTCAGGGACTGATGGTGCTAGACTTGCGTCCAGAGCATATCGGTAAGGGATTCCGTCGTGTAAACGGTACAGGTGGTAGCGACCATCGCGATGGACCGCTCGAAGATGCGATATTTAACTATCCTAAAGATATTAAGTTTGATAATGCCGGAAATATGTTTATCGCAGATTCGGGCAACCAATGTATCCGTATGGTATCAGCCGATGGGATTGTCACTACCGTAGCAGGCCAACCTAAGGTCAAAGGTTATAGGGACGGTGGACCGTTAGAGTCTATGTTCAATGAACCTTGGGGAGTAGCGGTCAATGAACAGGGCGAAATATATATAGCCGACTATGGTAATTCGCGGATCCGTAAACTAGTTATCGAATAATTAACCTAACTCTATATCATGAGGATTATTTATATTTTGTGTATACTGCCTTTGTGTCTGTGGTTTACGGGTGCATTTGCGCAGCAAACAGAGGAATTAACGATTGCAGGTACGGTGGTCAATGAAAAGAATGTACCGGTGCAAAGTGTGTCTATATATATTAAAGATAGACCGGCAGGAGGGGCGTCTACGGATGAGAACGGAAAGTTTAGCATCAAAGCGATATACGGAGATATGTTGGTGTTCAGCTACGTGGGCTATGAATCCGTAGAACATCTGGTGACCAAGTCTCAAGCTAATCTAAGCATTAAATTGGCGGATAAGAGTTTGGATGTGGAGGAGGTCGTGGTGGTCGGTCTAGGAGCCACACAGCGGAAAATAAGTTCGGTGGGCGCTATCACAACGGTAGATGTCAAGCAGCTACAGAGTCCGGCTCCTTCCATGTCTAACCTATTGGGTGGACGTGCAGCTGGAGTAATCTCCATGCAGACTTCCGGAGAACCAGGCGCCAATATCGCCGATTTCTGGATACGTGGTATCGGTACCTTTGGAGCCAATAGCAGTGCACTGGTACTTATCGATGGGCTGGAAGGCGATCTGAATACGATTGATCCGGCAGATGTCGAAAGCTTCTCCATCCTGAAAGATGCATCGGCGACAGCTGTATACGGTGTGCGTGGTGCGAATGGGGTAGTTTTAATAACGACCAAACGAGGTACGGTAGACCGTATACAGATTACGGCAAGGGCCAACTCTACCTTGTCAAGACTCAATAGGTTGCCTAAATACCTAGGCGCTTACGACTATGCAAAGCTAGCTAATGAAGCGGCCTTCTCACGTGGGGAATCGCCCATATACAACCCTACGGAACTGGGAATCATTGAGAATGGCCTGGATCCGGATATGTACCCTGATGTCGATTGGCAGAAGGAAATTCTGAATAATAGCTTCTGGCGCCAAAGTTATTACGCCTCAGGACGTGGAGGTTCGGAGATCGCACGTTATTTTTTGAGTTTAGGAGGTAAAAGTGAAACGGCAGCTTATAAAGTCGATAAAAGTAGCCCCTATAGTTCGAATGTTGGATTCAATACCTACAACTACCGTGTCAATCTGGATCTAAATCTGACTAAAACGACTAAGGTTTACCTGGGATCGGACGGCTATTTATCAAGATTGTTACAGCCGGGGATTTCGAATACGGATTATATCTGGGGGTCGCAATCGAGTCTGACTCCGGTAGCTGTACCGACTAGGTATTCTAATGGCTTATTCCCTGCGGCCGGAGGAGGCGAGCTTTCTTCTCCCTACGTATTGATCAACCGTACAGGAAGGGCATCGGAAGAGTGGTACAAGGGAAAGACAACGCTTGCGATAGATCAGGATCTTAACAGCGTATTGGATGGTCTTAAATTCCGTATGCAGGGAGCCTATGATATACATAGCAATTTTACCGAGCGCCGTTGGGTACAACCGGCTCTTTATCAAGCGATGGGGCGTAACTATGATGGGTCGCTTATTATGAAGGAAACGGTACAGGAACGTGCAGCTATCTATGGTAAAGGATTAAGACAGTTCCGTAAATACCACTTCGAAACTACGGTTAATTACGATCAGAAATTTGGAGAAGACCACCGTACATCCGCATTGGTGTATTATTACCTGAGTGACTCCAAAGATACCAAAGATGCTACCAATAATCTGACGGCTATTCCGGAGCGCTACCAGGGGGTGTCCAGCCGCTTGACCTATGGATTCCGCGATACCTATTTGCTGGATGTTAACTTTGGATATACGGGATCAGAAAACTTTCAGCCGGGTAGACAGTATGGTTTCTTCCCATCCGTAGCCTTGGGGTGGGTGCCGACTGGGTATAAGCTGGTGCAGGAGAAAGCTCCGTGGTTGAATTATTTTAAGATTAGAGCTTCTTATGGTACGGTGGGTAATGACCGTATTGTTAATGATGTCCGTTTCCCTTACCTGACTAAAGCCGATCAGTATTTTAGCAATGTATGGGGCGTAGGAGGTATAGAGACGATCTCCGAAACGCGCATCGGCGCGGATAACCTGGCTTGGGAGAGAGCTGTAAAAGCTAATCTTGGGATCGAGGGTAAACTCTTTAATAACAAGATTGATTTTGTAATCGATTTCTTTAAGGATCAGCGTAACGGAATTTTTCAACAGCGTGTACAGGTGCCTGAGTATGTGGGGGTGATTACTAACCCTTGGGCTAATGTCGGGCGGATGCAAAGTTCGGGTGCCGATGGAAATATTAGCTACAATGCGCAGATCAACCAGGATATGGGATTTACCCTCCGTGGTAATTTTACCTACTCCAAGAATATCGTACAGAACTGGGAGCAACCCTATATGGAGTATTCATACTTAGAATACAATGGATTCCCTTACGGTTCTATCCGTGGATACCAGGCGATCGGATTGTTTAAGGATGAAGATGATGTGAAATATAGTCCAAAACAGACGTTTGGAACGGTCCTGCCGGGGGATATCAAATATAAAGATGTCAATGGTGACGGGGTGATCAACTCCTTGGATAAAGTGCCATTGACCCACAACGATTATCCGCTGATGATGTTTGGATTTGGTGGAGAGTTCCGATATAAAAATCTATCCTTGGGCGTCTTGTTCAAAGGGACAGGAAGTACACCTTTCTATTACGTAGGAATGCCAAAGACGTATAAAGGTGTGACAGAGATCAATGGAAAAGGATATATGCCTTTCTATAATGGTAGTGAAGGTAACGTCATTACCTTGGCCAATGATCCTGCCAACCGCTGGATCCCTCGTGATTATGCTTTGCAGGAAGGTATGGATCTTTCGTTGGCAGAAAATCCAAATGCCCGTTTCCCACGTTTGGAATATGGTAAAAATAGCAATAATACGCAGCTGTCTACTTTCTGGAAAGATGATGCACGTTATATTAGACTGCAGGAGGTGACGCTTAACTACCGCGTGAATCCCAACATTCTTAAAAGGGTAGGGGTAAAATCTATGGACTTACAGTTTGTCGGAAATAACCTGTACATCTGGGACAATGTGAAAATATTTGATCCCGAACAAGCTGCCTGGAACGGACGTAAATATCCGATACCGTCCACGTATTCGGTACAGGTATATGTTAATTTTTAGTACGATAGATATAAATCAAGGATATGAAGACGTCAACAATCATAAAGAGAATAACAAAAGTAGCCCTTGCTGTACAGTTGCTGTTTATGGTAACATCCTGCAAGGATTACCTGAATATCGATAATTATTTCGATGACGAGTTTAATATAGACTCCGCTTTTAGTAATGCCCGGAATATGGAAGCTTACATGTGGGGGGCAGCAGCTATGTTTCCGGACGAATCAAAAACGATACGGAGCAACTATACTCCAGGACCGATGGCTACCGATGAAGGGTTTAATGGATTGACAGGGGCAGGTTCTACCAATATATATTATGGGATGGACTTTGCTACTGGGAATATCACCGCCGATAAATTTGGTGGGCTCAATCAGTGGGGCAATTATTATAAGATAATCCGTAAGTG
Source organism: Sphingobacterium faecale (assembly GCF_016746095.1). Lineage (GTDB taxonomy): Bacteria > Bacteroidota > Bacteroidia > Sphingobacteriales > Sphingobacteriaceae > Sphingobacterium > Sphingobacterium faecale. The sequence continues at coordinate 159,785 of NZ_JAERTY010000013.1, forward strand.
TAATCTGATTTTGAAGAATCTGCAAAAACCTCAGGATATTACGACCACGGATAGGCTTAGGGTTGAAGGTTATACGCGTTTTATCCGCGCTTATGCTTATTATAATATATTGGTAGATTACGGTCCTCCAATTTTATTGGGCGATGAGGTGGTCAATACCAATGAAAATATGGAGTATTATGACCGGCCGAGATCGACCTATGATGAGGCTATGGATTATACCTGTGCGGAGTTTGAGAAGGCGGGTACCTTAATGCCGCCTGATGTCGGTCTTTTAAACTTTGGCCGCCCTACACGAGGAGCTGCTTTTGCACTGATCGCCCGCTTGCGGTTGATCCATGCCAGCCCGTTGTATAATGGGGGAAATGCGGCACGCGCTTACTTTGGTAACTGGACCCGCAAGACCGATGGCGTACATTATGTCTCCCAGCAGTATGACGAAAGTAGGTGGGCGGTTGCAGCAGCAGCAGCAAAACGTGTCATGGATATGGGAAAATATCAGTTGTATACGGTTCCTGCTGATGATCTGACGGCTCAGCTACCTGCTGATGTGACCTCTGATCCGGATTTTTACGGAGCATACCCTAATGGGGCTTTTGGTATAGATGCCTTCAAATCCTATTCGGATATCTTTACCGGAGAGTCCGTAGCAGCGATCAATCCAGAATTTATATGGGGAGTCAGTGCACCATATATCAACTCGGATATTAACCAGGGAGCTTTCCCGCCGACACTAGGGGGATGGGGGCGTTTTTGTGTGACACAAAAAGTAGTGGATGCTTACTTGATGGAAGACGGAAGGACGATACAAGAGGCCCGTGGTGACACCTACTTTGAAACTGTAGCAGACCTGCCTGCAGGTGGAACCTTTAATGATCTTTTTACGGAGCAATCTAAGACTTTCTCGGGGTATCCGCTTAATTCTGGGGTGTATAAGATGTACGCTAACCGCGAAATGAGGTTTTATGCATCTGTCGGATTTAATGAGGCCGTGTGGCAGGCACTGTCTACATCGGATATCGCACTGCAGAACCATACCGCCAAATACTATTTTCAGGATCTTGACGGACGTGGCGGTGTATCCGCAAATTCACCTAATTATCCGATTACTGGATATATCATCAAGAAATGGGTGCATTCGTATGATGCAAAAACGGGGACAGGCGCTCGTACACTTCCTAAATTCTACCCTATTATCCGTTATGCAGAGATTTTACTGTCTTATGCAGAAGCATTGAACAACTTGAACGGTAGTCATACGGTCAAAATAGGAGAGCGGGAGTATACGGTATCTAGAGATGAGGAAGAGATAAAAAAAGCATTCAACCAAGTGCGTTACCGCGCTGGTCTGCCAGGATTGTCTCAAAGCCAGATCCAGGTAGCAGAAACGGTTCAAAAACAGATCGAAAGAGAGCGTATGATTGAATTCTTGTGGGAAAATAGACGTTTTTATGATGTGCGCCGTTGGGGAATATATGAGGAAACCGAACGTGAGCCGATTATGGGAATGAATCCGGATGGAGCAACGAAAGAAGCGTATTATAGACGTGTGATCCCCGGAACATCTTCTTTCTTGACACGAGAAGTAAACAAGAGGCTTAATTGGGTGCCTATACCGCGTTCAGAACTGAGAAGATTACCTTCCGCAGATCAGAACCCAGGATATAATTAAGAAAAGAAGTACCTGAAAATTTAAAAAAATAACAGATGAAACGAAGATATATAACAGCTCTCGCGCTCCTGATCGGACTAGCTTCATGCAACGATAATGAAGTGTTTGAGAAAGAAATGTATAAGAATGAGGTTTCCCTGATCAGTAGTGATAATCACAATGTATTTCAAGAGGTGGTGCATATGACGGGGGAAGAAATCATTGGGTACGTGGCTGCTTCTGCTGGAGGTACCTTGGCGCCGACAAAGGATCTGACCGTGGGACTGGAAGAGGATGCAGAGCCTCTAAAGGAGTATAACTGGGCGAATTTTGACGCGGCAGAAGAACTCTATGCTAAGCTGCTGCCTCCGGATAAGTACGAGATCATGGATGATAAGCTGGTGATCAAGGCTGGCGAACGTACCGGAAGAACAATGATTAAATTGAGGCCAGAAGGACTGTCTCCGGACTCGACTTATTTTATCGGACTCAAAGTTGTTGATAACTCGGGCGTTGAGATCAATCCGAAGAAAAATACGATGCTCTATCAGGTGTCTTTTCAGAATGATTATGCCTCGCAGGTGAATAGTTCGATGTATATGATGACGGGTTTGAAGGACGACGTGATACCGGTGGCAGCCAATAAAAGACTGTTCCCGCTGACGCATAGTAGTGTGAGATTGACTGCGGGGAATGAATTGTTTGAACCTAAGCTAGCCAGCATAAATAAAAACTCCATGATACTGGAGATCGATGATTCTAACCGGGTGACCATCAAACCGTATAAGACTATAAAGATTGTGCAACTGGATAATGATCCTAAATATCCGAATATATTTCAGGTAGAAGAGTCTTTTGGTAAGAAGACTAATGTATTCTTGCTCTCGTATCAATATTCGCTGGATGGGGGCGTTACTTACTTCAAGATGAAAGAACGCGTGGAGATGCAGGTTAAATAATAAAAGAAGGAATCCATGAAAACGACTAATTATTATAAAATTAAGGCCAAGTCAAAAGTAGCTTTTGCTTTTGTCCTTTCCCTGATGATGTTTCTGTCGTCTTGTAAAGATGAAAATGAGGTCAGAAGCCAGTTTGCATTAAAGGATAATCCAACGAAAATGGAAGTTCCTGCACGTGGCTCTACGGAAACGTATACCGTGCAATCTAGTGGAAGCTGGAAAGTGGAACCACAACGAAAAGAGAAGTGGTTGAAGATCGAACCGATAGAAGGTAGCGGTGATGGTACATTTACGGTGACCGTAAACAAGAATATAGCCCATGAGGTACGTAATATAGCGCTTTTTTTTACGGTGGATGGTCAGCTGCACAATAGTGTGCTGAAGATAGAACAGGCAGCTGCTACAGGAGGAGAGGAAGAAGAGGACCCTTATATCTACCTCGACGGAAAGCCATCTAAACTGGAATATGAAGAAGCTGGTGGAGTAAGTAGTTATGTATTGCGTGCTAATGGGAAGTGGCGCTTAGAACTGGAAGATCAACCCGATTGGGTTACTGTCGAGCCGATGGAAGGTACGGGGGATACTCCGCTCAAAATGACAGTTGCTAAAAATACAGATGTAGAGCGTGCGACAAGTTTATTGTTCTTTTTGGACGATGTACAGCAGTCACAGTCGGTATCCGTGTACCAGAAAGGTCAGAAGTTACAGGTTTCGGGGGATATCGTTTTGAAAGAAGATTTTAACTGGTTGAATTATGGTAGTGAAATATTTTATACGACAACTGGTGAAACGATAATCGGTAACTGGACAGCTGAACAAAAAGCCAAAGGATGGACCAGTTCACCTTCGTCGGATGGAAGCACGTCGGTGTATGCACGTAAGGGATTTGTTAAGCTAGGAAAAACAAATGTAGCTGCTGATTTCATATCGCCCCGATTGGTGAATGTACAACGGACAAAAAATCTAATTGTTAAGTTTAAGGCAGCACCTTATATGACGGCGGCGGGAACGAAAGATCCTACGTTTTTAAGAGTAGAAGTTGTAGGCCCAGGAACGGTGGACGTGAGCGAATTTAATATCAATAACTGGCCTAGTGCAGTTCCAATAGATTTAGGGTATTATACATCGGTCTGGAATGACCCAATGACAGAGCGCTCTTTTGTGATCACAGGAGCAACAGAAGAGACAAAAATTAGATTTGTGGCCAGTGAAACCGACCTGACACTGAAAAAAACAAACCGTATTTTTATCGATGATGTGGTAGTCACTGTACAATAATATAATCAACCTAAAAGGCCCGTGCTGAGTATTCGCGCGGGCTTTTTTATACTTTTAATTATGAAGAAGAAGTTCAATTATACGCGAAGAACCTTTATTCAGGCTTCTGTCGTAACCGGTCTGGGGTTAACACTGAATATGTATGGATGCTCAAAGTCAACTGCTGCTCCAGGAAGTAAACCCGATGAACCTGCACCAGGAGGGGAAGATAATGGGAAGTTGACTATTACAGGTGTGCTGCTGGCCTCGCGTATAGATGTCACTAAAGGTGCTGAGTATACTATTCAGGGGAAAGGGTTTGCCAGCGGAGATCAACTGTATTTTGAATCCCGGATTAATCTGTCGGCTACAGGGAAATTTACGATCAATAGTAAGTCTACTTCGGCTGATGGTATCGTATTCGAGTTTCCAGCAGACCTTCTTTCGGATAGTTATAGAATTTCTGTAAAGCGTGGAACACAGTCTGTTTTATTGGGAACCACTATTCTGAATCTGTACTTCAATGCCGATTTACCCGATAAGACGGGAATGACGGTCAAGGGGGTGGTGTATGCTGCAGGTGTAGGGCTTCCCAACGTGGTGGTGTCTGATGGATTTGAGGTTGCGACTACGGACCAAAATGGAGTGTATTACCTACCGTCTGCTAAAAAAGGAAAGTATGTGTTTGTATCTATCCCCGGTAATTATGAGGTAGCAACTACGATGAATGCACCGCAGTTTTTTCAACGTCTTAATCAACCGGCGAATGTCGTGGAAATTAGGGATTTCGAGCTTTCGGCTGTCAATAATGAAAAACACGTGGTGATGGTATTGGGAGATATGCACCTGGCTAAACGGACGGATGATCTTAATCAGTTCCAGAAAGGATTCTTACCGGACGTTAATAAGTCGATTCAGGCCTATAAGAGTGCTGGTAATAAGGTATATGCGCTGACGCTTGGTGATATGACCTGGGATAGTTATTGGGAGTCCAATAATTATGGGTTGCCTCAATATATTACGGAGATGAATAAGATCGGCGCGATGGTATTTAATACCATGGGTAACCATGATAACGATCCAAAAGAGTTTGAAGACTGGTTGTCAGAGAATAAATTCAGAGACATACTCGGACCTACTTATTACTCCTTTAATATCGGGAAGGTACATTATATCGTGCTCGATAACATCGAATATCTAAACACCGGAGGAACTCGCAATTATAATACAAAAATTGTGGCTGATCAAATCGACTGGCTGAAAAAAGACCTGGCGACGATTACCGATAAAAGCGCCCCTATTGTCATAGCCATGCACGCACACTTGCATACCAACCCGTCTTTAAATAGTAGTGGCAATGAAACTACGGGATACCGTATCTCCAATGCGGCCGACTTTGTGGATGCATTGAAGGAGTTTACGACGGTGCATGTACTTACTGGACATACGCATATTAACTACAATGTAGAAACAGCCGATAAACCAAATATTATGGAACATAATACAGGAGCTGTATGTGCTACTTGGTGGTGGACTGGAAATGTCGGATACGCAGATAATCATATCTGTAAAGATGGAGCTCCAGGTGGATATGGCATATGGGAAATGCAAGGAAAAGAATTAAAGTGGAAATATAAAGCTATCGGCGAGCAGGAAGATTACCAGTTTAGGGCGTATGACCTTAATGAAGTACACTTGACCAAGGAGAAGTACGCTCCTGCCTATACCGGCGCAGAATGGAATACATACGCAGCGGAGTATGCGAATTCCAATAAGAATAATGAAGTACTCATCAACGTATGGAATTATGACAAGGAGTGGAAGGTAGAGGTAATGGAGAATGGCAAATCTCTTCCTGTCAATCGGGTGAGAATGCGTGACCCATTGCATATTATTTCTTACTCGGCCAAACGGCTCGATAGAAATGCTGTGCCTACGGCAGATTTTGTGACAACACTTACAGCGCACATGTTTAAAGTGAAGGCTTCGTCGCCTACCAGTACTTTAGAGATTAAGGTTACTGATCGCTTCGGAAAGGTCTATCAACAAACAATGGTGCGGCCAAAAGCATTGGGCTACCAAATGAAGTAAAGAAATAGGCAGCGCATGGAGGCCGCTACAAGGGCGACATCCATGCGCTATATAGATCGGGTATAATACAGATGATTGTTAAATATTTTTGTAATGAAAGCTATATTAATATCAGTTGTTGGAATTTTAATGCTTGTTTTTACGGTGCAGGGCCAAACCGAGTTTGGCCTCAAAGCTGGAGTCAATTTCCCTTCTTATAGTTGTGCCGAATCGGAACTGCTCGCTTCGACCAAAGCTATAACTAGTTTTTATTTAGCAGGCTATCTAGACTCGCGTATAGCCCGTGGTCTCTATTTTCATCCGGAACTCTCTCTGCAGGGAATGGGCAGTAAACTGATCGAGACTCAGGTAAGGGGAGCCGAGGAAATAACGCAGAAAACAAAATGGCTAAATCTTACATTTAATTTCTTGGGAAAAGCTCCGGTGAAAACTTTTGGAAATGCATTTTTGGGGGGAGGACCCTATATGGGGTTTGCTATGGATGGAACCAATACGTATACAGACAAAGGCACGACTACAGCTGTCATCATCTATGATCGGAATGCACTGAAAAATTTTGACTATGGCGTGAATGTTTTGGCAGGATTTAAATTTGGAAAGCATTTCTCACTAAACGCCAATTACAGGTTGGGCTTGGCTAATATCGCAGAATCTTCCTTTAAATGGTCAGATAATGTGAAAAATAGGGTGTTTTCTATAGGGATAGGTGCGTCTTTGTAGTTCTACAAAAAAAGCTGTCTCCTATGTTTGTATCGAGCAAATGTAGGAGACATTTTTGTTTTTAGATTTGCTCCCTAAGGCAGAATAGAATTTAAGACGGAATATACTCTTGCGCCCCGGTACTCCGTCATGTCGACCTTGTGGAGACATCTATAGGTTATTTAGACGGTGAATTCTATTTCGTAGGCTGCCCGACACCCGTATTGTTTCAGGACTTTATCATCAACCTGAGGTGTCGTTGTAAGGAAGAGAAATTGGAGCTTTGCTACCTTTAATAGCGGGAGGATATGAAGTTAAAATATTGAAAAATAGAACAAAATGTAGGTAATAATATTTGCAATCTTTATATTAGAGTTTTAAGAAATAATAATCAACTTATGAAACGCCCCCAATTTATTAACTTATTGGCTCTGCTATGTTTTGGATTGTTAATTTCCCATGCGGGATACTCTCAGTCTAGATCTTCGCAAGCTATTCAGGTATTGGTGTCACCAAACAAACCTGATTGGACTTATAACAAAAATGAGGAAGCCTCTTTTAAAATTCAGGTATTGCAACATCAAGTCCCTTTGACAGATATTGAAATTACCTATAGTGTAGGCCTAGAAAAAATGATACCTACAGACCAAGGTAAAGTGAAGCTAAAAGACGGTTTTGCAGTGGTAAAGGGTAGGTTGGCTACGCCTGGATTTTTGCGTTGTGAAGCAAAAGTATCTATAGACGGGCGTTGGTATAGTGGTATCGCTACAGCAGGGTATGCACCATTGGACATCAAACCGACTCAGATATTACCAGATGATTTTCAAGAATATTGGGATACGGCAATAGCTAAGGCCTCGAAGGTACCTTTGGATGCGAAGTTAACATTATTGCCCGAGCGATGTACGGAAAACGTGGATGTGTACCAGGTAAATATGCAAAATGCAGCTGCTGGAACACGTCAATATGGTATACTGGCTAAGCCAAAAAAGGAGGGTAAGTATCCTGCGGTATTAGCGGTCCCTGGCGCCGGTATTCGTCCGTATGCTGGTGTTATTGACCTTGCAGAAAAGGGTATAATTACACTGCAAATCGGTATTCATGGTATTCCTGTCACCTATGAAACAGGGCTGTACAATGACTTGGGCAATGGCCCACTAAAAGGATATCCATTCTTTAATTTGGATAATAGGGATAGCTACTACTATAATAGGGTGTACTTGGGCTGTGTAAGAGCTGTGGATTTTCTATACGCTTTGCCAGAGTTTAACGGTAATGATCTATTGGTCTGGGGTGGTAGCCAAGGTGGCGCTTTAGCTATTATTACGGCATCTTTGGATAGTCGTGTAAAGGGCTTGGCCTCACTGTATCCTGCTTTGAGTGATCTCACTGGTTATATGCACAATCGTGCGGGTGGATGGCCTCATATGTTTAGGACGGATGTGGATGAGAATAAAGTGAAGGTGTCGGCTTACTATGATGTGGTCAATTTTGCCCGTTTTGTAAAGGTGCCCGGATTCTATACCTGGGGATATAATGATGATACATGTCCTCCAACGTCTTATTATTCGGCATATAATCTTATTAATGCACCTAAAGAATTATACCTGGTACAAGAGACTGGCCATTGGACTTACCCTGAGCAACATCAAGAAATAGAAAAATGGATGCTCAAGCAGTTGAAGAAATAAAAGGAATATAGCGTAAATCAACATAAAAAGGGGCATCGCTAGAGTGCCCCCAAAAGTTTAGACAAATTTAGTTATTAGATTTGTTATTGTAATGAGCTCGATATTCCATCGGGCTCATTCCGTTTAAATTGAGTTTTATCCTGTTGTTATTATAATATTCGATATA
>NZ_JAERTY010000014.1 GCF_016746095.1 Sphingobacterium faecale
TTTCTGATTCTATGACTGACAGGTTGAGTTTTTTTAACTTTCGCTGTTTCTCAACTACTCGTTACGTTACATGATCATTTCCTTAAAGAACTTTGTCCGCATCCGCATCGCGCTTCTGCTTTTATTATCGACATCCAAAGATGTGACTTGTCATTCTGTTGCTCCGATCACCCTTGCGGTGACCGCCCTTCGTTTCCGTTAGGACTGCAAAGGTAGGAATCTTTTTTAAACCTCCAAATTTTATTTTAAAATAATTTCCGGAGAAGATCTAAGAGCATCGGATCTGACGGATTAAACCGCAAAATAAACGCTCTATCTACCTTATGTCATCGTTCCGGAGAACCGTCCCTCCCTCGCGGAGTGGTGCAAAGATAGGAACTTTAAAACCACATTTCAAAGACATAACACAGACTATTTTACAGCATACACCGTAAAACGCTGGAACAGCGGGCAATAAAATTTAAAAAAGAAAGCACACAGGCACCATGGACTGCAAAAAAGGCATACTATTCCTATCATCGGGCAGGATCAGCAGGGATTTAAACAAGGCGTAACAGCGCTTTTATAGTGGTTTACCGCTATGAACCCTCTACAGACCTCTATTATAACACAAAATAACCCCTGTAAAATTTAAAGCAGGCACGGAACAATAAAGAAGTATTGTTAAAGAACAGACTATTCAGACCCCACATATTATAAAGACCATACATATAAAGGAAGAAGAGACAAATTAGAACACACTGACTGTACCATCTTAAGCAGAGCTCATTTCTTAACTCCAATACAAGAGTCAAAAAAAGACCTTTCGATAATGGAAAAGGTCTTCAAACAGTAAAACAATCGAAATATGCTACACCCGAGTTATTACAACGAGCTAAAAACCGCTGATACCAGTAATATCCTGCCCCGTAATCAATAGGTGCACATCATGTGTTCCCTCATAAGTAATGACAGATTCTAGATTCATCATATGACGCATAATCGGATAATCCCCAACAATTCCCATGGCACCGAGAATCTGCCTAGACTCCCGTGCGACCTGTAAAGCCATATTCACATTATTACGCTTCGCCATAGATATTTGTTGAGGAGTAGCTCTATTTTCATTTTTCAAAACACCCAAACGCCACGAAAGTAATTGAGCTTTTGTTATTTCCGTAATCATCTCAGCCAGCTTTTTCTGTTGCAACTGATACGCTGCTATAGGTTTTCCGAACTGAGTTCTTTCTAACGCGTATTGAAGAGCAACTTGATAACAGTCGATGGCCGCTCCTATTACACCCCAAGAAATACCATAACGTGCCGAATTCAAACAAGACAATGGTCCGCGCATGGATGAAACATCCGGCAACAACCGCTCAGATGGTATATATATACTATCAAACACCAGTTCGCCAGTTCGGGATGCCCTCAACGACCATTTGTCTTTAATCTCAGGAGTAGAGAAACCTACATCTGCCCGCTCTACGATCACTCCTCTCACTTTTCCTTCTTCATCTTTGGCCCATACCACCGCAAGATCACAGATTGGTGCATTCGTAATCCAGGTCTTTGCTCCATCCAGTCGATATCCTTCACCGTCTTTCACCAGACGGGTTTCCATACTAGAAGGATCGGAACCGTGATTCGGTTCGGTAAGCCCAAAGGCCCCTATCCAATCACCCGAAGCCAACATCGGTAAATATTTATTCTTTTGATCGTCGGATCCGAAGGTATATATTGGATACATAACCAAAGAAGACTGCACCGATGCTGCAGAACGAATAGCCGAATCGCCAGCCTCTAATTCTTGCATAATCACTCCGTATGCCATATAATCCAGTCCTGCACCTCCGTACAGATTTGGAACGAAGGGGCCCAAAGCGCCTATGCTTCCTAGCTTTTTCATTAGGTCCGGAATCTCTTCGTGATCTTGCGCTTTTTGATCGATAGTGGGTAAAATTTCCGATCGCACAAAATCGCGTATTGTATCACGAATCAGTAGGTACTCTTCTCCCAAAAGTTCGCCTATATTGAAATAATCTACAGTACTGTTCATATCTTACCTGGCTTTCCGTAAAAATATCAAATATTCAACAAAAAAGAGTATAATGTAAATATTATTCTCTATATTTATTAAAATTTCGAATAATATAAACCATATTATGACAATCAAAGAATTAAAAACACTAGGAATCGAGATTGACAACCTAGGTACATCGACAGGTAGCAAATGGTTTGCAAAAGGAGATACTATTTCTTCTTTTTCACCGACCAATGGTAAGCTTATAGCAAAGGTTCAATCAACAACGCGTAAAGAATACGACAAAGTAATCAACGAAGCCGAAAAGGCTAAACTTATCTGGAGAGATATTCCAGCTCCAAAACGTGGAGAGATAGTACGTCAGTTGGGCGAAAAACTAAGAGAACTAAAACCTGTACTGGGCAAATTAGTCTCTTATGAAATGGGAAAATCTTACCAAGAGGGACTTGGAGAGGTTCAAGAAATGATTGATATATGCGATTTTGCAGTAGGGCTTTCCCGTCAGCTATATGGCAATACGATCCATTCGGAAAGACCGGGACACCGAATGTATGATCAATACCACCCACTTGGAATTGTAGGCATCATTACAGCTTTCAATTTCCCGGTCGCTGTATGGTCATGGAATGCAGCTTTAGCATTAGTATGTGGTGATGTTGTTGTCTGGAAACCTTCAGAAAAGACCCCGCTGTGTGCAGTAGCATGTCAAAAAATCATCGCCGATATCCTCAAAGCCAACAAACTTCCCGAAGGGATCTCTTCGTTAATAACAGGAGATGCAGAAGTTGGAAAATGGATTTCTGAAGACGAACGTATTCCGTTGGTATCTGCTACTGGCTCTACTAGAATGGGTAAGTTGGTCGCGATTACTGTTGCTCAGCGCTTAGGAAAAACATTATTGGAGTTGGGTGGCAACAATGCTATCATCGTAACACCAAGTGCCGATTTAAAAATGACCATTATAGGTGCAGTATTTGGTGCTGTAGGAACAGCTGGACAACGCTGTACGAGCACAAGAAGATTGATCGTACATGATAGTATTTACGACAAGGTCAAAAAAGCATTGACCGATGCTTACAAACAAATTAAAATCGGTGATCCATTGGATACCAAACACCACATGGGTCCATTGATTGATACCGACGCAGTACAAATGTACTTGAACGCATTGGGCAAAATCAAAGAACAAGGTGGTAAAATATTAGTTGAAGGCAAAGTCTTAAGTGGGAAAGGCTATGAGAGTGGCTGTTACGTGACTCCCGTCATTGCGGAAGTGGAGAACCACTATCAGATTGTACAGGACGAAACTTTTGCCCCTATCTTATATCTAATTAAATACAGTGGTGAGGTCGATAACGCTATAGCGCTACAAAACGGTGTAAAACAAGGCTTATCTTCTGCCATCATGACCTCTAGTCTACGTGAGTCAGAACTATTCTTAAGCCAAAACGGGTCTGACTGTGGTATCGCCAATGTTAATATTGGCACATCTGGTGCCGAAATCGGTGGTGCCTTTGGTGGTGAAAAAGAAACAGGTGGTGGTCGCGAATCAGGTTCTGATGCATGGAAGGTATATATGCGTCGTCAGACCAACACTATCAATTACACTACTAGCCTACCACTAGCGCAAGGAATAAAGTTTGACCTTTAAAAACAAAAAAATTATGAGAGAAGTACACCAAAGATTGGCAAAACATATATTAGCAGATGGGTTCCCGGTTGTTATCGACCTAGAGAAATCCCACGGTTCTTACATCGCTGATGTAGATGGCAACGAATACTTAGATATGTTCAGTATGTTTGCCTCATCTCCAATCGGATACAATCACCCCCACATTCTAAAAAATGCGGAAGTATTAAAAGAGGCTGCGATTAATAAACTCGCACTATCAGATATCTACCCGACGATATATGCGGACTTTTTAGATACGTTCTCACGGGTAGCCATTCCCAAAGAACTGAGCTATTGCTTCTTTATCGATGGTGGTTCATTAGCTGTAGAAAATGCATTGAAAGCAGGGTTTGACTGGAAAACGAGAATCAATCTATCTAAAGGAATAGAACATGAAGCGAGTCAGGTCATTCACTTCAAACAGGCATTCCACGGTCGTTCGGGATATACTTTATCTTTGACCAACACCAAGGATCCTAAAAAATACATGTATTTTCCGAAATTCAATTGGCCTCGTATCACGAATCCAAAATTGAAGTTTCCACTCAACGAGAGCAATCTTGCAGAGACTATCGAATTAGAAAACCAAGCTATCGCAGAAATCAATGCGGCTATTACACAACGTCCAGAAGATATCGCCTGTTTGATCATCGAAACCATACAGGCGGAGGGAGGTGACAACCACTTCAGAAAAGAGTTCTTCAAAAAGCTCAGAGAAATCTGTGATCAGAATGATATCATCCTCATTCTGGACGAAGTACAGACTGGTATCGCGATGACTGGAAAAATGTGGGGATATCAACATTATGGTATTATTCCTGATGTGATTGCCTTCGGTAAGAAAACACAGGTCTGTGGTATACTCGCCAATCAGGAAAAATTTGATCGCGTTGAAAAGAATGTTTTCAAGGAATCGAGCCGTATCAATTCGACCTTCGGCGGAAACCTGGTAGACATGGTACGCTTCAAATTGATTCTGGAAGTCATTGAACAAGAAAACCTGGTAGTTAAGGCGGACGAAAAAGGAAAATACATCCTAGAACAGATCGATCAATTGGTCAAAGATTTTCCACAGTTGTCTAACGCCCGTGGAAAAGGATTACTTACGGCATTTGATTTTGACACTGAAAAATCACGTGACGAGTTTATTTCCAAGACTCTTGATAACAAACTGTTGATATTAGGATGTGGAGAGAGAAGCGTACGCTTTAGACCACACCTTACGGTTACGATAGAAGATATCGACAAAGCATTTGCCATCATCCGCAATTGTTTGGCTTAAACGATCTTCTGTTACAAATATTCTTCTAAAAGGAATCAAAGGCTACATAATTATGTAGCCTTTATTTTTTCTATTGTATATTTAGATCAAAATAAATCACAACATATGCAATCTCCTTTAATCAACATAGAAACACTACATGAGTTAAGTGCAAATAACAAACTTGTCATTCTTGATGCGACTATTGACAAAGTCAATGAAAAGATCGACAACCACAATAGAGCACTGATTCCCAATTCCTTATTTTTCGATATTGAAGGTTGTTTTTCAGACCACAGTTCGGGGCTTCCCCACACTATGGTTAGTGCAACCATATTCTCAGAACAAGTACAACGGCTCGGTATTAACCAAGATAGCATCATCGTTATCTATGATCGCTGGGGGGTATATTCCAGTCCACGAGCCTGGTGGATGTTCCGATATATGGGGCATACGCAGACTTACGTATTAGATGGAGGAATAAAGGCTTGGCAAGAAGCTGGCCTACCTACCACAGGTAGTCATATCAACAACACAAAACAAGGTAATTTTATTGCTTCTATACAACCAGATTGGATAACGGATAAACAAACCATTCTAGCCTCACTAGCTACAAACCAGAGCAACATAATAGATGCCCGAGGAGAAGGTCGTTTTAATGGCATCTCGCCGGAACCTAGACCCGGTGTACGATCAGGACATATCCCAACTTCAAGCAATATTCCATTTGATTTGGTTTTAGAAGGAACCTATTTAAAAGATGTCCAAACTCTGAAAGCCTTATTCAACACACATCTTTCAAACAGCAAGCAAAACATATTTTCTTGTGGCTCAGGAATAACAGCATCAATACTTGCACTCGCCGCTTTTCAAGCTGGAAGAAGTAACATTTCCGTATATGATGGTTCTTGGGCAGAATGGGGATCCGACCCTACTCTTCCCATAGCGTAAGTTCTTGTTTCAAAACAAGAACTTACTCCATTGCTTTTGAAAAGCTTTCTCATCCATCCAATCATAGACGGAAACTCTCAATAACTCTTTTATCTCGACTTTCGATTTTGGCTGTACCTTTTTGCCTTTAGTGAGCTGGCTCGATACGGGTTGATTATTTAACTCTACCTGAGTAGCAAACATATTTATATTCCAACTCGGAACGGACAAGCCCAGTATCGTACCCGGCAATCCCTGTATTAGTTCGGGACCAATAGGCATCGCAATCTGATTCGTAAAAAAAGCAACAACATAAATAGAATCCTGAATCAAGCCATTAGCCCTTCGACAATCGTATCCAGCAATATTTCGATATTCATCGGTATATTTCCACTTGACATTGGGTATCGTATCTTTCAATAAAATTTCATCTCCTCCAAAGTGAATCAACCGTGAAAACATGTTCGTTTTTTGATTTTTATAGGTCTTCGAATCATTGAATACAGGAAGATAATTTAAGGCACTACGATAATTAGAAGGATAGTCTTCTTTGATTATCTCAAATAAGGTCTCTCCATCGTAAAATTTAAGGCTATGTTTAGTCCCTAATTCCACTGGACCGTTTTTCACCACCTCATCGACAAACATCTTATCCCAAGTCTCGAGATCAGCCTTATTCAAGTAGTTCCGTTTTAAATAATTCTGTACATGAAACCTGCGCTCATAAGTGATCGTGCCACTATTTGGAAAAAAAGCATACTGTGCATGTGTTTCAATCAACACAAAATTCAGAAAAGTTAATAATAATACCGTCTTAATCATCTTAGTTACCTCCTTTCATAGTTGTAAAATTGTAAATCAGTTTAAACATTCCGTAACGCTTTAACACATCATTGCTCGTCTGGACAAAGGAATATCCATCCTGATAACGGTTTATACCATTATTCTTATTTAAAATATCGTTTACGAAAAACTGCGCTTCCAACGATTTATCCTTTAAGAATTTTTTAGAAATATACCCTGTCATATTGAAAGTATTAAAAGCTTTAAGTGTTTCGGTCGCTCCTTGATAAGATTGATTCATACTAACAGCAATTTTAAAATCTTTAGGAAAATAATAAGTAACGTTTGAATTAGATGACAATGTAAAAGTGGTACTATTCAACTCGGATTGTAACGATGAGTTAAGTACTTGCACTCCCGGTCGAAAATCTACAGAAAAATCTATCTTATTAGCTCTGTATCGACTAATTCCCAAAGAAGGTCCAAAACTAAAACGCTCCGTATTATTTAATTCAGGTTCTTCCTCCCCTGTCGACAAATAGTTGTAATTAGTATTAAAGCTCGCAGACAGACCCGTATTTATATTAACACCTATTTTACGGAATAAAGGCATCCGATAGCCGCCCCCCATATGAGCTGACCAGTTTTGCTTATCAATATTGACAAAAGAAATATCCCTTTTTCCGGTCTCGGAATAATAACGAACTCGGCTATTTATACTATTGATATTTTGATTTGCGCCACCATATAAATATAAACTTTGATCTTTCAACGGTCGATAAGAATTAAAATCTACGGAATAAGAATTACTGAATCCGGTAGACAGATCAGGATTATCTAAATAATTGACCAATTGATTAGCATTTTGCTTTAAGGGTTCAATCTGTGTCAAATCAGGCTGTACTGTACGTCCAAAGTATCTAAAACTAACATTTTTACTTTTTGAAAGCTTATAACCTACGTATAACATGGGGTTAACAGATATCTGAGAACGCTGCAACTCTGTATTTAGATTATTATAGGTTCGTACCACGTCTTCAAAGTCTAATCTATTGCTCACATTAATAGTCCATAGATCATTTTTAAAGTTTACTCCTGCATTAGCTGTATTTTTTGATCTGTTAACTTTAAAATCATTCAAAACCTGCAAATCTAACAAGGTATAATCACCTGTGACAGGATCTCGATCAAAGGATTCATTTAAGTTGTTCACATTACTTTTTTGCAAGGAATACCCCAAGGTCGCCGTCAGATACTTACTTAATGGCTCAGTATAGTTCAAGGAAGTGGTGAATACGGTGCTTCCTACTTCATCACGTTTAAGTTGATCAATTTCCTCCGTTACGGCTGTGGAATAATAGTTTGCTAATGAGTAGTAATTGGTGGTTCCATCAGTCTGATTCGATCGAAGGTTTGCATTAAATGTCATTGATCGTTTATCCTTTTTAAACTTTCTAGTCAATAGAAAATCTAGATTAAGGTTTTCACTATTATTGATTGCCTTACTTCTATTCTCCATTTCGTTAATTAAATTCTCCTCTAAACTTCGACGATCTGTTTCCTTCTCTTCTTTATTTTCTTGATTTTTTCGGACATAACCAAAGCGAACCGTTCCCGAAGACAAAGAATCTATATTAAAATCATAACGCATATTAACATTATGTGACTTATCCTCATTATTTGTTATAGTGGTAGCATTATCCAAAGTAGCATTCTCCGGATAATTTTCCTGCGCTCGGTAATTACTATTGTTTCGGACATCCATCTGATTCCTTTTGTAATTTACATTCAACTTATGTTTATCATTCTTCGACTTATCGGAAAAGCTAAATCCCATATTCAATGCCTTTGGCACACCTGCACCCCTGTAAGTGCCACTCCAGGAGTCTGCTCCGTCAAAACCTCCATCAGATGTTATCATAATTCCCCCTCCGTCCATTACAGATACATTCGTATTCCCTCCTACCCCATATTTCTGACCATCCTCAAACCCTAGCCCAACTAATCCGTCATTCGCAATTATTCCATATGCTGCTATTTTTTGAGTTCCCATAAAGCGATTTGCCATTACCTTTCCGGCGTAGTAGTTATCAGTCCCTATTCCTCCTGATACTTGGCCGAACATACCTTTCTTTTTGTCTTCTTTCAGTTTGATATCAATAGTTTGAGTTCGCTCACCATCATCAATGCCAGTTCTTACTGCGAGATCTGATTTTTTTTCGTAAACCTGTACTTTGCTTACCATATCGGATCGTATATTTCTGGTTATCAGAGTAGGATCATCGCCAAAAAATTCTTCCCCATCCAATAACACTTTTTTCACCTCCTTTCCTTGCGCTGTGATCCTACCATTCGCATCCATAGTTATACCTGGAAGCACTTTCAATAAGTCCTCAACTTTAGCATCTTTTTCCACCTTAAAACTACCTGCATCATATTCTATCGTATCTCCCTTTATTACAACAGGAATTCGGCCCATCACCTGAACCTCCTCGATCAATAAAGCAACTTTTGACAGCTTAATAATCCCCAACTCCCTTCCAGTTGGCCCTAATACTAGATCCTGGACAAAGTCTGCATACTGAGGATAGGACACAAGCAATTTATAACTTCCGGTATCTAAATTGTTTAGAAAAAAGTTACCATTTTCTTTTGACCATGTAAAACGGAGGAGAATAGAGTCCTTTGGGTTCAGAAGTGCAATAGATGCCTTCTCTAACTTACTATTATCAGCACCGTCAACAACTTGCCCAGAAACTTTAGTTTGTGCAGAAACCGAAAAAAAACTCATAAATAGAAAGCTGATAAAAAGTAGCAATACCGGGTTTGGATTCATATAAAATAGTTTATAATAAGCTTTTTATTAAGCATTTATACCAAAACTAAACATTTAGTTATTAAAGAATCCTAAAAATATGTTAAATATAGTTATCTAAATGTTAAATATAAGTGATAGTATTTTTCTAATAATTAAACCCACTTAAGGTAACAAAAAAAGACCGATCCTTTTTTTGAATCAGTCTTTCCTCACTCTTTCTTTTATTATTCGCTACTCCGCTCCCGGATAAGGCACATAATCATCATCTCCTGGAACTTCAGGAAATTCCCGTGCAATCCATTTGCGTTTAGCCTCCTCATTAATTTCTCTATCGGTAGCTACAAAGTTCCATGATATAAACCGTTCTTCCGGAAATGGCTCCCCTCCAAAGATATATACCGTCGTATTTGCTTTCATTGTAAATGAGCAGAGGTGTGCATCTTTAGTAATCAAAATCTGCTTGGGGCCATAATCGAATCCATTGCTTTCAATGTCTCCTTCCAAAATATAAAGACCGCTTTCCCCGTACAGTTCTCCGCGGATATCAATGAAAGCATCTTTTTTACCCGTCTTGATTTCAATCATATATAATTTACTATACACCGGAACGGGAGACTTCTTTCCGAAGGCTTGTCCTGCAATCAGCTTATAGGACACCCCATCCTGTTCCCAGGCAGGTATATCCTCAGCTTCGGTATGATGAAATTCGGGATCCATAAACTCTAACTCTTTGGGCAACGCTACCCAAATCTGTAAACCATGCATGAATTTATCCTGATGACGGAGATACTCAGGTGTCCGCTCCGAATGAGTCACACCTTTACCAGCAGTCATCCAATTTACAGCACCTGGTTTGATTTCCATTGCTGTACCTAAACTATCACGGTGAAAAATCGCACCATCAAAAAGGTAGGTCAGCGTAGAAAGGCCGATATGCGGATGAGGCCCTACGTCGAGGTTTTCATGTTCAGCAAGACAAACAGGCCCCATATGGTCAATAAATACAAATGGACCTATAGATCTCTTTTGTCGAAAGGGCAAAAGCCTACCCACAAGAAAATTACCAATATTGGCAGCAGTTTCTTCTCTAATAAAATCAATATTTGACATACTATATTTCCTCCTTTGTTTTCTGAAAGTATATGATTTTAATGGACATCAAGAACTTTCATGTCTTTTGGTGACCCAAAGGAATCATGAAAGTTTTATACCTAAAGTTACATAATATATGTTAGTTATAAACTGAAGAAAATTTGAAAAAATGCCATCCTATAAAGGCGTGCCTTGCTAGGCACGCCTTTATAGGATAAGAACCGTTTTCTTTAAAACTTCTGTAAGATCTTAAAGATCAAATCAGAGCCTAACTTAGTCGTCCGCTGGTCAATATCATAAACTGGATTTAACTCGGCGACATCCACACTTACTAAATTAGGCAAACTGATAATTTCCTGAAAAATCTGTTGAAAGGTTACATCTGGAACAAGACCATTAAAAGCCAAGGCACTCACCCCCGGAGCATAAGGCGCGGCAAAAGCATCTAAATCTATTGTCAGATAAACCAGATCTACCTGAACTGCAAAATCACGCACTGCCTTCCGTATTTCCGACATGTTACCCGCATGGACATCTTCAGCCTTTATAACTGTTGTTCCTTTATCTTTAGCATAAGCTAATAGCGATGGCGTATTCGAAATATCTTGAATTCCTAACGCCAAATAATGAAAAAGCTTTCCCTCCCGAGACAGATCATCGGCTATCTGATAAAATCCTGTACCCGAATTTCCCACACCATCTTTCAGGGGGCGAATATCCAGGTGTGCATCGATATTAATAATTCCAATGGATTTACCCTCGACATGCAATCCCTTAAAGTGCGCATAGGTAATCTCATGCCCGCCTCCCAATAAGAGAGGGAACCCGCCTCGCTGGCGGATCTTGGCAACCAGTTCAGCGAGGCGCTGTTGGGCTGCTTCCAGCCCAGTATCTTGACAATACACGTCTCCAGCATCCAGTAATCGGATTTGATGCGAAAAATGCACCGGCAATCCTGCTAATATTTTTCGGAACTGAGCAGGGCCATTCTGGGCACCTACCCTTCCCTGGTTACGGCGCACGCCTTCATCACAACAAAACCCCAATAGCACAACTGCATTTTTCAGTTCTTGTGTCTCGTCCAGATCGATAGAACGCACCTCTTGATGCCAGCGTCGCAGTCCCTGCTCCGCACCATCAACACGACCTACCCAATGTCCGGGATTTCCTGGTTGATATAATGAATTCATATTTAAATAATTATCTTCGATGAGCTCGCAAGCTCAGTTTGTCTTCAATGGCCATATGGAATATCCAAAGTATTTTCATGCGTGTTTGTGCAGTCCGTGCTACATGGATATTTCATGCTAACCTATTCAAAAAGTTTATCCAAAACCGCAGTATCCACCAATTCGGCTTTTGTAACCTTCAATGTAGGGCTTCGCTGCAGCTCTGTTTCTATCGCCTGCATGGCCTCTTTATTGCGGGCCCAAGCTCTACGTGCGATTCCATTATTAACATCAAAGAACAACATATTACGCAATTTCTCTTCTGCAGCGGCGGAACCGTCCAGCAACATACCGAAGCCGCCATTGATTACCTCACCCCATCCTACACCGCCACCGTTATGGATAGACACCCATGTAGCACCTCTGAAACTGTCACCGATTACATTATGTATCGCCATATCGGCCGTAAATTTACTGCCATCATAGATATTGCTCGTTTCCCGATAAGGCGAATCCGTACCACTCACATCATGGTGATCTCTACCCAGCACAACAGGTGCAGACAACTGCCCCGTTTGTACCGCATCGTTAAATGCTTTTGCAATTTTCATACGACCCAATGCATCAGCATATAAGATACGAGCTTGAGACCCCACTACCAAACGGTTTTCTTCAGCATCCGCTATCCATTTTATATTATCCGCAAGTTGCTGTTTGATTTCTTCTGGTGCTTCTTTCTGTAAATCCTTCATCACCTCAAGAGCAATTCGATCGGTTGTGCGAAGATCCTCAGCCTTGCCTGAAGTACACACCCAACGGAATGGCCCAAAACCATAGTCAAAACACATTGGACCTAGAATGTCCTGTACATAAGACGGGTATTTAAAGTTAATACCATCTACAGCCAACACATCAGCTCCAGCACGCGAGGCTTCCAACAGAAAGGCATTTCCATAATCGAAAAAGTAAGTTCCACGTGCAGCGTGCTTATTAATAGCATTGGCCTGTCTCACCAAAGATTGTTGTACCGCCTTTTTAAATTCTTCGGGTTCTTCTGCAATCATCCTATTCGCCTCCTCAAAACTATATCCCACCGGATAGTATCCACCAGACCAAGGATTATGCAATGATGTCTGGTCCGAACCAACCGTAACAAACACTTCTTGCTCATAAAAAGCTTCCCATACATCTACCACGTTACCTATATAAGCCAATGAAACGACTTCTTCCTCTTGGATTGCCTGTTTTACCCGGGCTATAAGTCCCTGCATATTTTCATGCAGCTCGTCGACCCAACCCTGTTCGTGGCGCTTGCGTGCCGCAGCGGGATTCACTTCTGCACATACCGTAACACAACTCGCTATATTTCCAGCTTTAGGTTGCGCACCACTCATCCCCCCTAATCCCGAGGTCAGGAAAATTTTGCCCCGAGAACTATCGCCCTTTTTCAGATGCTTACGAAAAGCATTCATAACTGTAATCGTAGTACCATGTACAATACCCTGTGGGCCAATATACATGTACGAACCTGCAGTCATCTGTCCATATTGCGTAACCCCCAAAGCATTGAAGCGCTCCCAATCATCGGGCTTGGAATAATTAGAAATCATCATCCCGTTGGTCACCACAACTCTTGGTGCTGAAGTCGATGATGGGAACAATCCCATTGGGTGTCCTGAGTACATATGCAGAGTTTGCTCCTCCGTCATCTTTGCCAAATATTGCATCGTCAACAGATACTGTGCCCAGTTTTGGAATACTGCACCATTCCCCCCATAAGTAATCAACTCATGCGGATGCTGTGCTACCGCAGGATCCAGATTATTCTGTATCATCAGCATAATCGCTGCCGCTTGACGGCTTTGCGCGGGATACTCTTCTATCGGACGGGCATACATCGCATAAGTCGGGCGGAAACGATACATGTAAATCCGTCCGTAACGACGCAGCTCCTCGAGGAAGTCTGCGGCCAGCTCTTCATGCCATCCTGCAGGAAAATAACGTAACGCATTTGCGATAGCCAATCGTTCTTCGTCTTTCGTAAGTATCTGTTTACGTACCGGAGCATGGCTCACCGAAGGATCTAAAGCCACCTTAGCTGGCAATTGATTCGGTATACCTTGTATTATTTCATTTTTAAATTTCTGCATGATTATTTTAAATTAGATCGAACCGCTATCCCGTTCTTCCAGACAGCCGATGGTTGCAATGCCCCTTGTAGGTAAGTGATGTTCTGATAATTGTTCGTATCGTAGAGGACAAAGTCGGCTAGCTGTCCTTCGACCAACCGACCTCTATCAGAGAGATTCAAGGCTTGTGCTGCTCTAAACGTAACGGCTGCCAACACTTCGGCATTGGAGAGTTTCTCCATCGTTGCCAAAATACCAGCCGATGCAATGAGCTGCCCCATAGGTGCCGAGCCTGGATTCCAGTCGGTTGCAATTGCCAACGAGGCACCTGCATCCAATAAGCGTCGAGCTGGTGTAAATGCACAGCCTATTCCCAAAGAAGCTGCAGGCAAGGCGACAGCTACTACATCCGAATCCGCAAGTAGCGCAATCTCTGCATCTGTTGATGCCTCTAGATGATCGGCCGATACCGCATCAAAAGCAACAGCAACCGCAGATCCTGAGGTACTGAATTGATCAGCATGTACAGTAATCTTAAAGCCCAGCTCTTTTGCTTTTTTGAAATAATCCTGAATATCTTCTGCCGAAAAGGCAGTCTGTTCGATAAAAGCATCTATCCGCTCAGTCAGCTTCTCCTCCTTCAACACAGGGAAAAGATCTGCAGCCATAAGAGCTAGGTATTCTTTCGCTGTCCCTTCAAAATCTTTTGGCTTCATGTGCGCTGCCAGACAAGTTGGGACAAGATCCATCTCCAGTTCCGCATTAGCCTGCTTGACTGCCCGCAATGTCTTCAGCTCTTCCTCCTTATTAAGTCCGTATCCACTTTTCACCTCTACAGTGGTGATTCCTTGCGCCAAAAGACAAGCTGCCCTACGCTTTGTCAATTCCTTCAATTCCTCTTGTGTCGCCTCACGTGTATGTTTGACCGTACTCCAAATACCACCACCTGCTTGGGCAATCTCCAAATAGGAACTTCCCGCATTACGCATTGCAAAATCATTAGCACGATTGCCACCAAAGGCAATGTGTGTATGGCAATCAACAAATGAAGGTAAACAGACCTTATCTCGCGCGATCAACTCCACCTCTACCGCATCTCCCGCCTGACTACGGAGTGTCTCAAAATCACCTACCGCTTTGACTTTTCCATTTTCGATCCATAACCCACCCTGCTCGATTACCTCGAGCTGACTGTCATTCAACGCCCCTTTAAGAGGCAGATCACGCATGGTCAGCAACTGCCTAAAAGGTCCTATAAGTACTTCGTTCATCCCTAATAATTTTCAAAATATTCAACACCTGCGCCAAAATACGCTTTATCACCTGTAGCTTTGGCCAGCTCAACCAATTCACCCGATTTTACCAATGCCAACGCTTTATCCATAATATCCTGCATAGGCTGATCTTCTGCCAGATGAGGAATATGCTTGCGGATATGCTGATGTAAGCCTTCAACAACAGCTGTAGATTGCAGTGGGCTATGGAAATCCTTAGCTTGTGCTGCGCAAAGCAGCTCTACACTTAATATCTTATCCACATTATCAATAACCTGTAATAACTTTCTTCCGGATATCGACCCCATACTCACATGATCTTCCTGTCCCATCGATGTGGGTATGCTATCTGCCGAAGCAGGGAAACAAAGTCCCTTATTCTCACTGGCAATAGCGGCAGTTGTGTACTGCAAAATCATAAAACCAGAATTTAGACCCGTTGCCTTCATCAACAACTTAGGTACCCCATTTGTTTCTCCCTCTAGAGAAAGATACACCCTACGATCGGATATATTCCCCAATTCACTAACAGCTAGTGTCGCATAATCCAACGGAAGTGCGATAGGCTGTCCATGGAACGAACCTCCACTAATGGTCAGTTCACTATTTATAATAATAGGGTTGTCTGTTACTGCATTAATCTCTGTTTCAATAATTTCTTTAAAATGCAGCCAAGCGTTGCGGGAAGCACCATGCACCTGTGGTATACAACGCATCGAATAAGGATCCTGTACTCTCGAACAGTTCTTATGCGACTCTAAAATTGCAGAGCCCGACAACAGGTTATGTATCGTCGAAGCGACAAACACATTCCCCTTATACGGTCTCAACTGGTGTAATTCGCTAAAGAACGGCTTGATCGAACCATTCAACCCCTCGATCATTAAAGTTGCGATCAGATCAGCGTTATTCATCAATCGGTTCATCTCGACAACAGCCTTCACGCCATGTGCTGCCATAAACTGTGTTCCGTTGATCAATGCTAACCCCTCTTTTGCACCCAGAGCCACAGGTTTCATCTGTAATTCATCCAACACATCGGCTGTATTGCGGATTTCATCTTTATAAAACACCTTTCCGAGACCAATCAAAGGCAAGAATAGATGTGACAATGGTGCCAGATCACCGGAAGCTCCTACCGATCCCTGTTTGGGGACGACAGGAACGATATCCTGTTGGATATGCCAGATAATGCGTTGTACTGTACTCAACTGTACCCCTGAAAAACCTTTGGACAAAGCATGTACCTTTAAAATCATCATCAACTTGGACAACTCCTTATCAATAGGCTCTCCTACCCCTACAGCATGACTCATCAAGATGTTCTCCTGCAGTTTACGGGTATCGTTCGCATCAATCAGAGTCGTGCATAACGGACCAAAACCAGTATTTATTCCATACACTACCTTCCCCGAGTCCACGATTTCCTGTACATATCCTGCACTCTTCTCGATATCCTTTATTACTTCTTCTGTTAAGATACCATGCACTGTACCTCTTGCTATACCTAAAGCAATGGAGCTCTGTAAAAAATCGACTCCGTATTTAAATGTATTCATCTTGTCTTTCGTTTTATCTCAAATTTAACAGCTATATTTGATAACCGGTAATACCATTTAAGTCAACTATTAATAACCATGAATTATCAAATAGAACTTCGACATCTCCATTATTTCAAGGTTCTGGCCGAAGAACTTCATTTCCGTAAAGCTGCGGATCGGCTTTTCATCTCCCAACCAGGACTGAGCAGACAGATCAAACAGATGGAAAATATTTATAAGACTACACTATTTGAACGAACCAAGCGTACAGTGCAATTAACTGAGGCTGGCAAATACCTTTTACACGAAGTGGAACTGCTATTCAGTCAACTCAGCAACATTCAAACACAGATTGAAAAGATTGCGGAAGGGAAGATAACATCACTCAAACTGGGATTTATTGGCTCTGCTGTACAGACTATACTTCCCAAACTATTAGCTTCATTAAAGCAAAAGCAACCTTTGATCGACATCACGCTCAATGAGCTCAGCAATGAAATGCAACTCGAAATGCTGGGACGTAATGAATTGGATTTTGGATTTGTCCGTGTCGATGGTACGCCACCGCATATAAAATCATTACCTATCCTAACCGAGCATTTCGCACTTGTTATACCCAAGAATCACCCGCTCAAATCAAAACCCAGTCTTCAGTTGACAGACTTCAAAGATGAACCCTTCATCCTGTTTTCAAAAGCTTATAGCATTTCCT
The DNA here is from genome assembly GCF_016746095.1 of Sphingobacterium faecale. Lineage (GTDB taxonomy): Bacteria > Bacteroidota > Bacteroidia > Sphingobacteriales > Sphingobacteriaceae > Sphingobacterium > Sphingobacterium faecale. The sequence continues at coordinate 17,405 of NZ_JAERTY010000014.1, forward strand.
ATTATGACCTGGTGATGAGCATATTTCGCGATCATGATTTTGTGCCCCATGTCACCCTACGAACGGTCAATGCATTAAGTATATTCAATCTGGTATCTCAGGGACTTGGAGTAGCCATAGTTCCCTCTTCGTTAAAAAACGGATACAGTACAGACGTTGATTTTATCGAACTCGAACAGATACGCCAGCGTACAACCCTTACCCTGATTTGGAATAGGGAGAACCGCAATCCTGGCATATCAGCTTTACTTGAAGAGGTTAAGCACTTGCTAGACGATAATTAGTATTTCTGTTAATTCAGGTCGTTTTCTATTGCTAGATCATACTTTAGCAGCAGGAGCTCCAACTGATAGATCGTAAACTTTGCCTTCTTCACCTTATTGAGGTCCAGGTCTAGAATCACATTTGTAGATGTTCTAAAATCGACTTTCTCGATGTTTGTTCCTACAAAAGTCGCCCCCAGTAGATCACAGTCCGCAAAAACGCTCGCTGACAAATCCGCTTCGCTAAAATCCACCTCACGCAAGGAGCACTTCGAAAAACGCATCTTCTTTAGATTTGCACCGTAAAATATAGAATAGTCAAGCTGGCATTTTTCAAAAGAAAAAGAGAACATAAACTTGTTGAGGGAGGAGAAATCCAGTCCCATAATCTTACAATCCTTAAAAACCACATTACGCAATCCTACCCCCTGCAGATTCGCCATAGAAAGATTGCATGCATCAAAGGTACAATCTTCGAAATCATTGGTTCTTAGGTCACTCTTAGAAAAATCACAACCTATAAAATGACACCGGACAAACTCCCGATTACGAAGTCCCTTCTCTGCATAATCAACCTGTTTAAAGGTTTTGTCGGCATGTGTAACAATCTCTGAGTTCATATTCTATCTAATTTTCAGGACCTGATCAAGACCCGCAATTTCCTGCTTAAGGTAGGAATTATTTCGCTTGCTTTTCAAAAAGCCGTAACTTGAGTGCATAATTTTACACTTCGTTTATGGAACTACGTCTGTTGCCGCATCCATTGTACAAAACGTAGTCATTTTTTAGTAAATACAATCACATTATATATGAAGCGACTGATCAAAACGTACTTTCCGCTATTACTAATCTGCCTATTGCCTTTTATGGGAGTAGCACAGACCACTTCTACTTCATCTCCTAAATGGAAAGAAATAGAACGACTTATCTCCATCAGGAATTATGAGCAGATCCTACCACTCCTAGCAGACATTAAAGCTGAAGCCCGTCGCAGCGGCAATTCCGCGGAATGGATACGCGCCATTGTTGCCGAAGGCCAGACAAAGAAAGTCAACCGCACCAATGACAGCTTATTTGTCGAGGTCGAGAAACACTTCCAACAACATATCAAACAGGCATCTCCTATAGAAAGAACAGTTCTGAATAACTTTTATGCGCTATTCCTTGCTTCGAATATAAACCTATATCTGAGCGACACAGACAATAACTTTATCGCAAGTGACAACAAACAAAAAATAAAGCATATCGATTCCCTGTTCCACCTTTCCCTTGAACCCAAAGGAGCCTTGCTTCAAGCTCCTTTGGAAAAATGGGCAGACCTGTTTGTTTCCACCCAAAACGTATCGTTATCTCCTACCTTATATCATTTCTTAGCATACCAATACATCGATTTTATCGCGAGCTACGAACGGGGTAATGGCGATAAAGTAAATCAGCTAAAAGAAGAGATTATTGCAATCAATGAAAGCAAAGGTTACACGAATGCAACGTCTTATCTGCTTTCATTGAGACAGGATAACTCCTACCTTCCTGCTCTTGAAATGGCAACCAACTATCTGGACATCATTGCAAGAAACAAAAGCGATTATAATGCGTACCTGCTAGCTCAGGTTGCCGGAATCTATAATAGCCGTGGCGACAAAAAGGAAGCGTTAAAATACATCAACCAAGCGTTAAAAGAATATCCCAAATCGCCTTGGATCGACGAATCAAACAACCTTTTAAAAGTAATCAAACAGGTTAATATCCAACTGACGGCCAAATCATTCGCTCCTGCCAATCAATATACACCCATTAGAATCAGCACTACAAATACCGATAGTCTATATATCCGGGTCTACAACACCAGCAATACGCTCAAATCATATCGGTCCTTCGATGTTAAATATGATTCATTGACCCATCAGACGAGCTTAGACGCCAAACTTGTTTATGAGGAGTTGCTGGCATTGAAGTCCTTTGCAGATTATCAGAACCACAGTACGCTTTACAAATTGAATCCACTGCCATTTGGCAATTATACGATTCTGGTATCCAACAATAAGGATTTCAAGGATGATGGGCTGTACTTCGAGGTCGTAGATCAGCAAATTATTATTTCTGATCTTTTTATTTCGGCCAGTCAAGATAAAGACGATGATAACAGCACCTTGTTTAGGGGATTACTGCTAGACAGGATCTCAGGCAAGCCTTATACCGATAAAAAAATACAACTGTATGAACTGAACCGCAACAACAGGTTAGATTTGGTCCAAGGACTACGCACGGATAAAAAGGGTGAATTTTCGTATACCTCCAACCAGAGAAGAGCATTTGATTCTTACTTACTTTATCTCCCACAGGAAAATCAACTGATTGACCTCAATAAGCTAAAAACAATAGGCAGGCATGTTTACAATAAACCACAACCGGACGAAAGGAACCAAATCTCCATACAGACCCTGACAGATCGTGCCATCTACCGACCGGGGCAACAGGTTTACTTTAAAAGTATATTGTACAATAGTCACGCACTATTGGGAAAAGTGATGGAAAAAGAAGAGTTGAAAATTTATCTTCACGATGCCAACCATCAAAAAATAGATTCTTTGACCGTGACCAGCAATGCTTACGGTTCGATAAATGGGAGCTTTATTTTACCGAACAAAACATTGGCAGGATCATTTAGGATCGTAGCTCTACACAAGGGTAGAGAGCAGGGTTCCCATTACTTTCAGGTCGAAGAGTACAAAAGACCGACTTTCAAAGTAACATTTGATACGAACAAAGAGACGTACACACTCCGAGACACAGCAGTATTTACAGGTGCTGTAGAAATGCTGTCTGGAGCAGCATTGCCGGACGCAACCGTAAAATACAATATCACATTTTACAGCAACAAGCACCGTCAATATGTTACTTATGCTGACTCTACAACAACCACTGATGCGGAGGGGAAATTTTCCTTTAAAGTCGCTCTGATGGATTCTATGTTTAAAGGTTTGAATAACTTCTACCTACAATACAATGCCGAGGTAACCAGTCAAAGCGGTGAGATGCAAGCAACAGCAGGTCAGTACAGTTTCTCTACCCGTCCGTGGCAGATTCAAATTCAGACTGTTGGTCGAATGGAGGAGAAAAAATGGAAAAATCTAACCATTAAGACTTCCAATCAAAATGGCCAATCCCTTTTATTTGCCGGCAAAGTCAATATATATCAGTTGAGTCAGCCGACGACAGTCATGACCAGAGAAAGTAGCCAGATCTTCAGCAACCTCGAATACCATTTACTGAGTCCTGAAGAATACGAAAGGTATTTTCCAGTCCTATTTGATCGAAGCTTATTACACAAAGAAGCACAAAAGGAGCTGCTCGCGTCCTACGAATTCGATACACGCGACACGGGTCTGGTCCAGATAGATTCTAATCTATTTGCCAAAGGGCGCTATATGATTGAAGCGATCAGCATACAAGATGGAGACACTATAAAAGCGACCAGTTACATGCAACTGTATGACGCTATCACTAAAAAAGTAAGCAATACCGAGTTCTTGACTGCCAATACCGACAAGGCAAACTATAGCATTGGAGATAAGGTCACCATCTCCTATCAAACGGACGAAAAAAGTGCCAAATACCTGTATTTATTCAGTTCCCTCGGGACAGCAAAAAGACCAACCCAGTTACTGAATATAAAAAATGGACAGGCTACCTACACCTTCACGCTAGAAAAAGAGCAGGTATCGCCCAACATCTCCTTTACAGCCTTATTGGTTGCTAACAATAAATTGGCAATCACATCGACAGCTATACCGGTGGTCAGACAGGATAAACTCTTACAGATTACTGCTAAAACATTTAGAGACAAAATCACCCCCGGTCAAAAGGAAAAGTGGAGTTTCAGTATCGCGCAGAAAGATCTACCGGTATCCGAAGCAGAGGTATTGGCTACGATGTATGACAGCGCTTTGGATGCATTCGCAAGCAATAACTTCCCATCCTCGTTACCTCTGTATACCCCTTATTTTGGTAACATCCAATATTACCATCTTCTTAACGGGTTCTATAAAGACGATTATTCCAAGTCAATATTCTATAAAAACAATAGGCTACCGACTTTAGGAAATGGATTATCTACCATTTACACTTACGGCCTATTCACGGGGGGACTCATAGATCATCAAGGAATTTTTGACTCGTTCAATTCGCTGAATGAAGTCGTTGTTTCTGCCGCACCCCAGCGGAAAATGACCCTAACAGGATCAGTAGCAGCAATCAGCGCAGAGACAGAAAAAAATGTAGCCATGTATGATGAACTCAAGGATCCTAATCTACAGGCTGAAGTAGAAAACCTGCGTATTCGAGGAGCATCCAGTCCGGGACAATCAACTCCGCTATACGTTATTGATGGAGAAATCACGGATAGCTTTGTCCTTGATAACTTCCCCGCGGACCAAATCGAAAAACTAGAAGTACTCAAAGATGCTGCTGCGACAGCCCTATATGGTTCCAGAGGTGCACATGGAGTAATTCTTATTACCACCAAAGAAGGTAAAAAGAAACAAGATCAGTTGGATCAAGCGCAGACACGTACCAACTTACAGGAGACAGCCTTCTTCTTTCCTACCCTGTACACCGATGCCGAGGGAAATATCAACTTCGAGTTCGATACTCCAGAAGCACTATCAAAATGGAAATTGCTTCTTTTTGCACACCGCAAAGACCTTGCATCCGGCAATGCAACGTTCATCACCCGAACCCAAAAGCAGTTGATGGTACGTCCTAATCTACCTCGATACTTCAGGGAAGGGGATGAAATCACGTTGAAAGCACAGGTACAAAACATAAGCAAACAAGGTTTGAAAGGCAATGCAAGGATTGAAATATTTAACCCAGAAGACAATACAAACATTACCAATCTGTTTTTGAATGGAAATAGCACCCTAGCTTTTGAAGTTTCTGCCACAACCAATAGTATTGTCGAATGGAAACTTAAAGTACCGGCACATATACCGACAGTACAGATTAAAATCGTCGCTGCTACCGATTCTTTTTCTGATGGTGAAATAGTAGAGTTACCGATCCTCTCCAATAAGGTATTGATTTCCGATACAGAAAAAATAATTTTGAAGTCCAGAGAATCCAAAGACTACAGCTTACACAGTAGCGGAAAAGACAATCTACATGCTAAGGTACAGGTACAGAGCAACCCTATTCTGGAAATTATCGCAACACTAGACTATCTGAAAAACTATCCTTACGAGTCCACAGAACAAAGTGGCAGCAAATGGTTTGGTCTGAAAATGGTACAATATGTGGAGAAGAACTATCCAGAAATTGCCACTTACTTCAAAACACTGGACAAAGATCAAAACAAAAGCAAACTCGAAGAAAACAGCAGTCTGAGTGAACTGAAACAAGAGGAAATGCCATGGTTACGAGCCATTAAAAGTGAAAAAGAAAAATTAGCTGCTATCGCTACCCTTTTCAATAGCGATATCCGCGGAGAAATCAAAGCGGTCGAAAAGAAAATACTCCAGAACCAAATTGACAAAGGAGGATTCAGTTGGCTTCAAGGAGGAAAAGCAGATAGTCATATCTCTATACGCCTGCTCGAAATCGTGGGCAAAGTGCTCCATCTCGACCAAAGTCTAGTGGATTCAGACATGCGAAATGCAATGGAAGGTCTCACTCAATACTTAGACCAAGACAGTAGTATCTTTAGCCCCAAGGCATCTGTAGAACTCGCTCTGAATTACCTCTATGCTCGCCATTATTGGACGAGTTATTTCAAGCCTCAGGGCAACAGCATTCAACAGCTCACCAATAAGCTGGTAAAATCGCCTGAGGTGACCGCCAAAGGACCGGCAGGCCTAGCGGCCAAAGCATGGGTAGTCAACCAATTATATGGTAATGCGAAACAGTCCAATGAATTAAAGAACAGAATTAGTCAAGAGGTCGTCCGTGATAAAGACGGCGGTATGTACTGGCCGAGCAATGACCGTGCTTACAACGCCGTCAGTATGCAGTCTTACCTTGTTGAAGCTTATAAGCTAAATGATCCTTCTCAGCTTCAGGCCATAACCCAATGGTTATACTATAAAAAACAAGTAAACCATTGGAACAGTACCTGGATGACCGTAGATGCCATCTATGCACTCCTACTCGCTAATAACCCGGACGACTTTAGCTTGGATAATAAGGTAAGTATACTCGTTGACCGCCAACAGGCCGATACTAAAGATATTGTATTAGGTCAGGTATCCCTAGATTTTGACCGGTCTACATTAGAAAAAGACAAACAGCTAACTATTCAAAATAACAACAATAGAACGATATACGGAGGCATCTATCATCAGTATTTTGTGCCGCTTTCCGAAGTGAAGCGCAATACCAATGCCCTTTCTATTCAAAAGCAATACTTAGTAGAGCGCAACGGAACCTGGGTAGAAACGACAGAGGCTAAACTAGGCGAGCGTATCAAGGTCAAGATCATTGTTATAAATGATGCCCCACTGCAGTATGTACATCTGAAAGATAGTCGTCCAGCAGGCGTGGAACCTGTCTATCAACCTTCGGGATACCGTTGGTGGCAGGGGTATTATCTCAACATGAAAGATGCTTCGACCAACTATTTCTTTGACCATCTAGGAAAAGGAAAAAGAGAGTTCGAATACGAAATCAAAGCAAATAATATCGGAATATTTAACTCCGGAATAAGCAGTCTCGAGTGTATGTATGATCCGACAGTCAATGCACGATCAGCAAATATACAACTCGTCATTGTACCTTAACACACCTTATAATAGACTAAAAAAGGGGCGCCAACTGTTTGTTGAGCGCCCCTTTTTTTAGCAGACTCGTGCTACTACCTATTTTTTGTATCTAACAAGACAATCTTTTCCTTAGGAACTTCCTTACCCTTCTTCGCTGATGTCAGGCTATGTCCTCCGAGAATCGGAGCTATTACCAAACCTACCAAACAAGTAAGTTTGATCAGGATATTCATAGAAGGCCCAGATGTATCTTTAAAAGGATCTCCTACTGTATCTCCCGTAACCGCAGCTTTGTGCGCTTCCGACCCCTTGTACGTCATCTCCCCATTTATTTCTACCCCTGCCTCAAACGACTTCTTCGCGTTATCCCATGCACCACCGGCATTATTCTGAAATATAGCCCACAGTACTCCCGACACAGCAACTCCTGCCATATACGCACCCAAAGCCTCAGGCCCCATAATAAAGCCAACTAGAATTGGAGTGATTATCGTTAAAGCTCCGGGGAGCATCATTTCGCGTAGCGCTGCTTTGGTCGATATTTCCACACACTTATCATACTCGGGTTTGCCTGTACCTTCCAATATTCCTGGTATTTCACGAAACTGCCGGCGTACCTCATTGACCATATCCATAGCCGCCTTGCCAACAGATTGCATCGCTAAGGCCGAAAACACTACAGGTACCATACCACCGATAAAAAGAGCGGCAAGTACATCTGCTTTAAAAATATTGATACCATCTATCCCAGTAAACGTGACATAAGCCGCAAATAAAGCAAGAGCAGTCAAGGCAGCAGAAGCGATGGCAAACCCCTTTCCTACTGCAGCAGTTGTATTACCAACCGAATCCAATACATCCGTACGCTGCCGAACCTCTTTTGGTAATTCACTCATTTCGGCAATTCCTCCTGCATTGTCAGCAATAGGACCGAAAGCATCTATGGCCAACTGCATAGCTGTGGTCGCCATCATAGCCGATGCCGCAATAGCGACTCCGTAGAATCCAGCCAAAGCATAAGATCCCCAAATCGCAAAAGCAAATAATAAGACCGATGAAAAGGTCGATATCATTCCGGTAGCCAGTCCAGCTATAATATTAGTTCCAGCTCCCGTTGAGGAATTCCGTACAATATTAAGGACAGGCTTTTTGCCTAAGCCGGTATAGTACTCCGTAAAAGCAGAAATTAATCCACCAACGGCCAATCCCACTAGCGTTGCATAGAAAATATTCATCCGTGGTATATCTTTCAATCCTTCGCCAAAGAACTTCATTTTTATAACCTCAGGCAACATGTATTGAATCAGAAAAAAACAAGCCACGACCGTCAAAATGATAGATACCCAGTTGCCCATATTTAGCGCCTTCTGCACTTGAGCTTCTTTAGCATCATTGCTCGATACTTTGACAAAGAAGGTACCGATGATTGAAGCCAATATACCGACTCCAGCAATTACAATCGGCAGTAAAATTGGTCCCATACCTTGAAATGCATCTGTATATACCGTACCGGATGCTTCACTCATATCTTTGATAACATAATTACCCAATACCATAGAAGCCAGCACCGTCGCCACATAAGAGCCAAAGAGATCGGCTCCCATTCCCGCTACATCGCCCACGTTATCGCCCACATTGTCGGCGATAGTTGCAGGGTTTCTAGGATCATCTTCAGGAATTCCCGCCTCTACCTTACCTACTAAGTCTGCGCCAACATCCGCAGCCTTCGTATAGATACCACCTCCAACACGTGCAAATAAAGCAATCGATTCTGCCCCTAGAGAGAATCCTGCCAATGCTTCCAACACCACCGTCATCTCACTATAGAAGCTGTTCTCACCCGAGATAAACATCTTTACGAACAACAGGAAAAAGATATTCAATCCCAATACGGCCAATCCGGCAACGCCCAATCCCATAACCGTACCACCTGAAAAGGAAACTTTCAATGCCTGAGGCAAACTGCTACGAGCGGCCTGTGTTGTACGTACATTGGCACTGGTAGCGATACGCATACCGATATTTCCAGCCAATGCAGAAAAGAAAGCACCGAATACAAACGCAATGACAATAATCCAATGCGTAGTCTCTACCAAAGTCGAAACAAAAAATAATGCGATGGAAGCAATAACGACGAAAACTAATAGAATACGATACTCTGCTTTTAAAAAGGCCATAGCACCCTCTTGGATGCTTTTCGAAATAGACACCATCCGGCTTTCACCGGAATCTTGTTTTTTTACCCAACTTGACTTGGATAGCATAAATAATAGACCGAGCACAGCAAGAGCCGCTGGTAGGTAAATAATAAGGTTCTCCATAAACTGTTTATTTGGTTACTAGCTTAAAGCTATCACTTTTTTTTGACAACCAAAAACCTTTAACACTTTCTTTTTGAGCCCCTTTCAATCAAAAACATTAATTGGAGATCCAATAATAAAGAGAGTCTCTTACCTCGACCCTTTCTAAATCCACCAATCTGCGCAGCACCTGAATTCGCCTATTATCATCAGACACAGGAATTCCATCAATAAGTTCATGTAGCTCTAATGGCTTTTCAAGCAGCAAAACCCGTATTCCCTGTTCTATTTTTAATTCTTGTTCTTCTTTAAAATTCCGGCTCAAACAGAGATCACATACACCGCACACCTCAGATTCAAGCTCGCCAAAATAAGAAAGCAAAGCTTGGCTTCTGCACATTTCCTCATCTAGATAGGCATACACTGCTTTGACCTGACGCTCCTTGATCTGCCGACGTTCTCTCAAAAAATCAGTATCGATATACAAGTTTTTGTAATCAACACGACTTTGCAAAAACTGAAGCTGGGGTTTATCTGTACTTTTCAAATAGGAACCAATTTGTTGCTTTTCCAATCCCTGTAACAGCTCTACGATCACCTCATAAGGTACTTTTAGTTTCTTCGCAAACTCGTACTCATTAATGGGTATGTAGAAATCGAACACACCTCCATAAGTACGCAGTACGGCTTTAATAATAGGATCGTATTTGGCCGATTGTACTTGAAATTTGTACAGCTCTTGAAAGTCAACTTCAAATTTGAAACGGGAAGGTATATAGACTGCTTCGGACAACGAAATCCAGCCATCGCGTTCTAAAAACTTAAGAGCACTCAAGGTTTGTAATAGATCCAGTGTATATTTCTTACTAAACTCGACAATATCAAAATCAAAAAACAAACCTTGACCAGATCCATAAGCGATCTGATAATAATTCGCCAGATAGTGATATACCTGTTGGATAAAACTAACTTCAGGAAAGCTGTTCTCCAAATTTGTCCACAGACGGTCTCGGTCCGCCTGTTGGTACAAAAGCACAGGGAATGCCTTCTTTTCATCACGCCCTGCACGTCCTGCCTCTTGGTAATAAGCTTCCAACGAATCGGGAATATCCAAATGAATGACAAAACGCACATCGGACTTATCGATTCCCATACCAAATGCATTAGTTGCTACGATAACCCGCATCTTATTCGAACTCCAAGCATCCTGTTTTGCCGAACGCTCTTTCATTCCCAACCCCGCGTGGTAATAATCAGCAGGAACACCATGATTCAGCAGGAACCGAGCCACTTCCTGTGTTTCCCTTCGATTACGAACATATACAACACCTGTACCACCGACCTTTTTGACAATACGCAACATCCGGTTCATCTTATTTTCCTCTTCCAATGCCATGTACCCCAGATTGACGCGCGCAAAGCTACGGCTCAAAACATGGGGACTCACAAAACCCAACTGCTCTTGGATATCGACAATAACATGGGGCGTTGCCGTTGCTGTAACTGCTAAAAAAGGAACTTTAGGATGTAATTCACGAAGTTGAGCTATCTGTAGATAAGAAGGTCTAAAATCATAGCCCCATTGCGATATACAGTGTGCTTCGTCGATAGCCCAAAGATTGACCTTCATGTAGCGAAGCCGCTCTCTGACCAGATCGGAATACAATCGCTCAGGAGCGAGGTAAAGAAACTTGATTTTACCGAATATGCAATTATCCAATGCTATATCAATTTCTCGGTATCCCATACCGGAATAAATAGCTATAGCTTCAATCCCTCTACCACGCAGTTGCTCTACCTGATCTTTCATTAATGCGATCAAAGGACTAATCACCACACAAATTCCCTCTTGCATCAGCGCCGGTATTTGGAAACAAATAGACTTGCCTCCCCCCGTAGGCATCAAAGCCAGCGTATCCCTTCCGTTTAAGACGGATGAAATAATTTCTTCCTGTAAAGGACGAAAACCATCATATCCCCAATACTGTTTTAATATAGAAAGACTATTTTGTACCATTTCTTATTCTCCATCCCAAACATAAGCAAAATTATTTTTGAGTATATACATCGGTACATCAAGACTATCCGAATAAATAGATGCAATCGTCCTATCTGCATTACTGCCATCGAACAGAAAAAGTGGGGTTCTACCAAGTTTTTCTACAACACTTGCAATAGTATTTTTATTATTCTTACGCCAGATGACCATATCCACATCAGATAAGGTATCACGTAGTCCTGTCTCCAGAATCAGTATTCTTTTATCTCCTAACGACAAGATGTGATTTTGCCTTCCCGCTGTTACCAATTTTTTATATTCAATATGTTCCAGCGGAACAAACCGACATAAATCCGGCAGTATAGAAAAACGACTACCACTATGACTCAATGAATCAAAAGTAGTATACAACACGGCCTTCCCTTTTTTTATTTGTGCAATGGCCAAATGCGAACGAACATCGTAAATGCGATACCCACTGTACGTTGACCTTTGAACATACTGAAAACTGCCAAAAACCGAAAATATCAACAGACAGGCCATCGCCATAAAAAGAGCCTTTTTATACCTATAATTCCACGCACATACCATTGCTATCAATATTAAAAACGCCAGAACAACTTGAATTTGACTCCATATAATCCCATCCAGCACCGCATAAGGCAGTCTTTCCAAATACGCTAACCCGTATACAGAAAATTGCAGCAATGCTTCTAAGACGACTCCTACATAGGTATTGATAAGTTCCAAAGGACACAATGCCAGCAATATTCCCAAATACATAATTCCGGTACTCGGCAAGGCTATAAACAAATTGGCCGGAATAAAATAAGTAGGGAATTGTCCAAAATAGTATAGAATCACAGGTAATGTAAATAACTGAGCTGCTATAGAGATATACGTATACTCTACAATCCAACTCCACCATCTGATGGTGGGCAGATAGAGCTTTTTCAATAAGGGCTGCAGGAGAAGAATTCCCAATACTGCAAGATAAGACAGCTGAAAGCCAATATCAAATAAGCTCTTTGGAAATAACAACAAGATAAAAAGTGCAGACGCAAACAGGGTATTCAACGTTACTTGCTGCCGGCTGACAGTAAATGAAACAATAAAGAACGTAATCATAATTCCTGCACGAAGTATGGGTGGACTCATTCCAGTGAGAACAACATAAAACCAGACTGCACTGACGACAAGAACACTGCGCAAGGGGCGTCCATATGGAAAATATCCCATCCACTTCAGTAACAAGGTCAAAATTCCAAACACCATCGCTACGTGTAAACCAGAAACACTCAGTATGTGAACCGTCCCTGTATTGGTGAAGGCTTTAACCATCTGCTCATCCATCTCCGAACGATAACCAAAAATTAATGCGACCGCCAGCTGTAATGCTCTACCGTCTTCAATATACAGTGAAAATTTTTCCATCATTTGCTCCCGGAATGAAAGCGCATTCGCCAAAATAATATTCGCTTTGCCTACATCGATTTTGATGACTTCGTCAGAAGCTAAAAAGCATTGGTGCCAAATATTTTTTGTTGCCAGGTAATTTCGATAATTAAATTCGTTGGGATTAGAAGGCATTTTCACTTCCTTTACATTATTTATTACATGTAGCATATCACCATACTGGATTTTTGGCATTGCTACAGAATCTATGCCTATGGTCATCATCAGCTTACCGATTGTACGTGTCTTGCCTGTATCGCTTACTACTGCTTTCACTACTGCTGGAAACCGCAGCATTTTACCGCGCAATTGAGGTTCATCGTCCACCACGACCAAAAGACTCTTCCCCACAAAATTCGAGAAATGTGACGGCTGATAAGACGGCATTGTCCGTAGGGTCAACCACATCCCTAGTAAGCACCAAGTGCTGTAAAAGGCAAGGACAAACAATAACCTTCCCCAAGTTTGCTTTCGTTTAAAAAATCCCAGGCACTGCAATACAAAAAAAGAAAACACAACTAAATACCAGTGCATAAAAGAATCCATTCTATGGTAATATCCTATATAAATACCTAGCACAAAAGCCAAAAAGGGTTTAAGCATAGGAATCTTTGGAAACTCTAAACCAAGGAGATTATTTTTCACCATTGCCATCTGACCTGTATTTTCACATCCGACTTTACCTTACCTGAAATCAATTCCAAGCCTGCACCAATATCATTTCGATCAAAATAATATGTCATCGCACACCTAGCCCAGAGATCTAGATTCTTAACAATTTTATAACGTATATTCAGATAACTCCGCATCCCCTTATCATAATACATTGGAAAACCGGAGGCATACAGCACATCATTTTCATAAGCGTAGATTCTTGTATCGTATCCCTCCGTATCAAAGTAAGCAGCACGTATATTGAACTGGAGCCGAGGCTTTCTCATTTGCCAAAAAGCATCCTGGTAAAATAAGAGACCATTCGTTCTATCGACTCCTTCCTTCTCAAAAAGCATCACTTCCACGCGTGAGCGAATCCGCCAACTATCACTTAGTTTATATTGAAAATCAATACGAAATTGGTCACGATTGACATCTGCCAACACATTTGTATGTCGTGTGTCTAATGCAAAATTCTCTTGTCGGAGGCGATGTCGGTATCGGAATGTTAATTTTCCGATTTTGTACCAAGTATAAGTAAATTGACTCAGAAAATCTGTACCTGCACTTGGAGCATCGATACGATATCTCAACCACGGAAAATGAAAAACATCAAAGTAATTTACCCATTCAATCTTTCTACTCGGATGGTATACCATTCCAGCATATATGCCTTTCTCATTGGCGATCTGACTGCCTTCGCTTAGTGACTGCCCATAGAAACTATGGTAGTCACGTTGATAATTTCTATAATCAACAAAAAGAGAAAGCTTGGAATGCAAACTAGCAATCAATCCGTTGTTGGTAGCCCAACCACCTCCAAAACTGTATGCTGTTTCTCCAAAAAAATAATAATTTCTAAAGGAATAATTATAATGTCCACCAACCACATGCAAACTATTACCCTGGAAGTCAAATAGCTGCCGCATATCGCTCCCTTTTATACGCAAGCCATCATAGGTCATCCCCATGTAAGTAATCCCGAGCTTCAAACGCTGATATTGATAGGCCAAATTACTTCCATAAACGACTTGTCCTATTGCCTTTCGATAGGACTGCTCGGTAGCAGTCCGATGCAATCCCGATTGGCTTATCGTAGAAATAATGCGACTGCCATCCTCTGTTTCCACCTTTCCGGACAGCTTATTATAAGCCACAAACGGAGTCCATCTGATTGCTCCCTTTTCTATAGCAGCCGAAACACCCCGCTGGAAGTTGCTTTCGTTCATCGAAGAATACGGAACGAGCCCCTGTCCCTGTCGAGCGACACTGCCGATCCAGGCTCCTTTACCGAAGCTCAAGCCATTCCACGAAACAAGTCCCTGCCCAAACTGTAGGGCATAATCTCCAATCACAAGTTTCTTGACATACTTACTTAAATTCCGCGCCTCGAGATGCCCCGAATAAAAATCAAAACCATAACGCTGCTTTTCTCTAAAAAATGGTTCCCCTGCATCCTTTTCCATATTCAATGCAACGCGTATTTGATTATCGTAGTTCCATCGATAGCGAAGCGCATATCGGTTAGCATCTCCGAGATACCTGCTCTTACCCTCTTCCTGTATTCGATAGCCAGCAGCAAGCTGTAGCTGACGTCCATAACGCATCATTAGCATATGTTCGTCTTTTTCCATCATTTTTTTAAAAGTCAATCCTCTGAAAGAAGTTGGGGGAGCAATATAAACAAACGGAAGTAGGCGCTGGATAGTTTCAGCATCAAATCCTTTGATCGCTTGAAGTTCGAGCACGCTGACAAAATCCCCTGACCTAGAACGATGAAAGATCAAATTATCAACCTGCTGTGGAGAAAGAAAAAAAAGTACACTTAATTCAGATTCACTAGCGGTATTCAGGTTGAGCGGTTTTCTCAAATAATAATGCAACTTTTCTGATATTTCACTAATATCGACCTCTTCTCCTAATTCTTCTTGAATCTGCTCCAACAGGAGCTCATCGACACGTTCTTCTTCTTGCCCAAAAGAAAGCGCGGGGTATACACCTATCCCCAATATGATTGCCAATATTCTAAAAACCATAAACCAAGGATACTTGAGGAGAAGCTCCTAATTGTGTATGAAAGGATGAAGATATATCGCATAAAAATTTTCCAAGTGTCATACCAACTCCCGTAAAATATTGCATGGGCACTAGGGTGATCCCTCCTCTTAGGACAACCAGTTTATCTATGGAGTAGGCAATACCAAACCGAGGATCTATCTCACCCAATGCAGTATAATAAGCATCCGCTGTAAACAAGACCTCTTTAGATATATGATATAACAATCCCATACCGATCTCTCTAGCGATAGACTGGTCTATACTGTCGTCAAAACGGGAAAAAGAAATATTACGCAGCAACAGCCCTATCGCCATTGCTTTAGTAAAAGTAAAATGAGCTCCTAAATCCATCGAAACAGCATTATCTCCGCCGTAGCCTTTGACATGATATTGGTGATAATTGGTCGATACCGAAGTGGAAAAATAATCACCAAATGCACGAACATAGACAGCCCTTACCGTAAGTAAAGAAGAGGTACCTTTCAACCCATAGTTATTGATGGCTAACCCTAGAGTATTGTATTTACGCAGAGGTAGCGATGCTACGAGAGCATGCGTCTGTATATCCTGTGTTAAAAAATGAGGTTGGTAGCCTATACCAATCTGAGGTCTTTCCAACTTTGCCACCACAGCAGGGTTGGCTGTTAAACCGTACACAGAGGGTACTGCCAATCCGGTATTGGCCATCCCCTGCATTGAAGCGCCGTAGAAACGTTGAGAACGCGCAGTAATGCATAGAAGCGATAAGAGCAGTATTACACCTAACCTCATAATATAAGCAATTGACTGGTTTTCACTAATTTACATAAAAACAATCAATTTAAAAATCTTAATTTGAAATCTGATGAGGCTCTTATCAAAAAAGTCACAAAAAAGCCAGATGGTGTAGTACCATCTGGCTCAATATATCCTTGCTGAATACAGTTTCTGTTAAGTATCTATCTTGGCATACTTTGCATTTCTCTCGATAAACTCTCTTCGAGGAGCAACTTCATCCCCCATCAACATAGAAAATACACGATCAGACTCTGCTGCATTCTCTATCGTCACCTGGCGTAAAGTACGCTTTTCTGGATTCATTGTTGTTTCCCACAATTGTTCTGCATTCATCTCTCCGAGACCTTTATAACGCTGCACATGTACAGAATCCTCTTTACCGGTACCTTTCAAGCGCTGTATCGCTGCCAATCGTTGATCTTCGGTCCATGCATACTCAGACTCCTTCCCTTTTTTCACCAAATACAACGGCGGAGTAGCGATATATATATACCCCTTCTCGATCAATTGGCGCATATATCGGAAATAGAAGGTCAAAATTAAAGTAGCAATGTGGCTACCATCGACATCCGCATCCGTCATAATGATAATTTTATGATAGCGCAGCTTTGCCGTATTCAAAGCCTTAGGGTCTTCTTCTGTGCCCACAGATACGCCTAAGGCGGTAAACATATTCTTGATCTCTTCGCTCTCGTAAATCTTGTGCTCCATAGCCTTTTCGACATTTAAGATTTTACCGCGAAGTGGCATAATAGCTTGATAATTACGATCGCGTCCTTGTTTAGCTGTTCCACCTGCCGAGTCTCCCTCGACAAAGAAAATCTCACACAAAGCGGGGTCATTACTTGAGCAATCAGCTAGCTTTCCAGGAAGCCCAGATCCACTCATCACCGTCTTACGCTGAACAAGCTCACGTGCTTTACGCGCTGCCGCTCTAGCTTGAGCAGCTATGATTACTTTCTGAACGATAACCTTAGCTTCTCTTGGATTCTCTTCCAAATACATGCCTAAGATCTCCCCTACCGCAACATCTACAGCCCCCATGACCTCGGTATTACCCAATTTCGTCTTTGTCTGCCCTTCAAACTGCGGCTCAGCGACCTTTACAGAGATAACAGCTGTCAGCCCCTCTCTAAAGTCATCTCCAGTCACCTCAACTTTCGAATTCTTTAACAAGCCCGACTCATCTGCATATTTTTTAAGCACTCTTGTCAATCCCCTACGAAATCCAGCAACATGTGTTCCACCTTCTATCGTATTAATATTGTTGACATACGAGTGTACGTTTTCCGAATAGGTATCATTGTACTGAAATGCTAACTCTACAGGAATTCCTTGTTTAACTCCTTCTAGATAGATCGGATCAGGAATTAATGGGGAACGAGTGCCATCCAAAAACTTGACAAACTCCTGAAGACCTCCCTCCGATAAAAATACATTTTTCTTCTCTGTACCATCTTCATTCGTTTCACGCTCGTCGACCAAAGTAAGCGTAATACCTTTATTCAAAAAGGCAAGCTCACGTAAGCGATTTGCCAACGTATCATAGTTATAAACAATGGTCTGTGTAAAAATTTCTGGATCCGGTCTGAATGTCACGATAGTACCCGTAATATCTGAAGTACCTACTTCTTTGACATCGTACATCGGTTTACCTTTTTCATATTCTTGATTGAATACTTTTCCTTCGCGATGTACTTCTGCTTTCAGGTGTATGGACAAAGCATTCACACAGGACACCCCTACACCATGCAATCCTCCAGATACTTTATACGTATCTTTATCAAACTTACCACCGGCATGCAGCACGGTCATAACGAGCTCTAGCGCGGATTTATTTTCCTTCTTATTTATACCAGTCGGAATTCCTCTACCATTATCCCTTACAGAGATAGAGTTGTCCTTATGGATAGTTACATGGATATCATTACAGTAACCTGCGACAGCTTCATCGATGGAGTTATCAACAACCTCGTAAACTAAATGGTGTAAACCCTTGGGGCCCGTGTCCCCAATATACATGGATGGACGTTTACGTACCGCTTCCAACCCCTCTAATACCTGGATATTATCAGCCGAATACGTTGTCGGATTCTTTTTTTCTTCGCTCATGTAATATATTAATAACAGAAAAAATTAACTCTCAAAGTTAATAAAAATTAGGTACTTAAGCAAGTCGTTTTGGTAGCAAAAAAACGTCAAAAACACTTTTTTTATATACAAAAAAACGAAAAAGATGGATTTGTAATTTTTTTATAGTAGGTTTGTTTCCTTAACAGTAAAGGTTAATTAAAAAAGTTTAGTATACAAGCTGGAGCGGTGTATAACAAGGCTTTTATGAGTGTTTAAATACAAGAATAGAAAGATCAAAATAGACAAAATAATGAATAGAATTTTAACAAATTTATCAAAAGTTACCTTAGGCTTAATAGTAGCGGCATCGATTACGGCATGTAACCAAAATGCATCAAACACATCTTCGTCAAAAAGTGATAGCACCGCTTCAACTGCCGCAACGTCAAAAATTCAAGAGAAAATTGTCTATGTAAACTCCGATACACTATCAGAGAAATATGTTTACTTCAAAGATATCAAGTCTAAATTGGAGGCTAAAGTGAAGAAAGCACAGACAGACCTGCAATCTAAAGGACAGGCTTTTCAAAGAGAAGTAGCAGAGTACCAACAAAAAGCAGCTACAATGAGTGCTTCTGATCGTCAAGCTACAGAGGAGAAGCTTGCACGTAAGCAAGATGAACTAGGAAGATTAGATCAAAACGCATCACAGTCCCTTGCACAAGATGAAGCAACAGAATTCAACGCTGTGTACAACACCATAACAGAGTATTTGAAAAAACATGCCGAAGAAAAAGGATATCAGTTTGTATTAACTTACTCTAAAACAAATCCTGCTGTAATCTATGCAGATTCAAAATTGGATATTACTAAAGAAGTGGTTGAAGCGCTAAACAAAGAATACAGCGCTAAGAAACCTGCTGAAAAGAAATAGGGAAAAGTCATCCAAAAACAAAAGAGGGATTCAAATTTGAATCCCTCTTTTGTTTTTAAACGAACGGTCGCTAGCATACGGGAATTCGTTCATTCTTGATAATATAAACCAATATGATTACTTTAATGCAAAATTAGAGCAATCCCCTATGGTGACATATATCCTCCAGAATCCAGAAAGCAGTTTTGAATGGATCGACATATCCAATCCAAAAATAGAAGATTTTGCGGAGCTGAAGGAAAAATACAAACTCAACGATGCCTCTATTAAAGACTGTTTAGAAACAGGTCATCTTCCAAAAATTGAAGAATTTGAGAACTACCATTTCCTGATACTACGATCTATTCCGAATAAATTTGACGAAGAATCAGACTCTCTTGTAGAAGTCACCGATCGCATATCCCTATTTTACAATGAAAATGTCGTAATCACCGTACATCGAAATCAAATCGACTTTCTCGAGCGTCTTAAAACAATCGAACGCACTCACAAACGACTACAATCCAGCAAAACATTAGTCAATGCATTAGTCTCGGATACCCTCAAAACATTTGAAGATCTAGTCTTAGGGAAAATGGCTATGCAGCTTGATGAATACGAAGAGATTGTTTTCCTGCATCACCGAAGAAAACCGTTTTTAAAGAAATTATATTATATCAAAAGACAGATTGATGTCACCCGTAGTGTGCTCACACTTTACAAAGATATTGTGGATTACTTCCACATGCCAGAATACAAAAACATCTATACACAGGATTTGAGGGATTTATTTTCAAGAACCAGCACACTCTTTCGCAATATCTCTGAAAACACCTCTCAATTATTGAACATCTACTTCAATATCGAGTCCAACCATACCAACGAAATCATGCGGACGCTGACCATTATATCCGTATTCTTTATGCCTTTAACATTTATCGTGGGTGTCTATGGAATGAATTTCGAAAATATGCCTGAACTGGAATGGGAATACGGCTACGCTGGTATATTGATCATCATGGCCCTACTCTCGGTACTGATCTATTACTGGTTTAAACGAAAAAGATGGCTATAGATTAAATAAGCTTCTTAGACACCGTGGCCACAAACTCTTTAAGATAGAAGGGTTCAAAATAAATCAGGTCTTCAACCTCCTTATTCTGAAATTTCCGGAATGCAATCGTGCTTAAATAAGCGGACGAGTGTTGATATTCTGTATCTATTTTCACTTGAGTATTACCTTCAAACAGTTCTTGGAACTTATTTGCCCCAGAACCGAAAAGCACTACATTTTTCGGAGCAAAAATATCAAATGTACCTGCATCAACAATAACGGCTTCCGTTTTTTGCAGGCAATTCTTTTGATTATCAAATACCGCCATATACACTTCCATCCTCCTGGCATCCAACATGGGAATATAAACAAGATTATCTTGGACCTCGCTCATCGTTATATACCCTTCGTACATACTTTCTAAAGTATTCACACCGATCAATGGGACATCCAATGCATAACACAATCCTTTTGCTGTAGACACGCCAATTCGAAGCCCAGTATAAGAACCAGGCCCCATACTCACAGCCACTGCAGAAAGATCAGTATAATCCAACGATACACTTTTCAACAATCTATCAATACAAACGGTAAGGCCCGAGGCATGCATATTCTTATCCTCTGCTGTAAGTTCGGCAATAAGCTTTCCGTCGTTACTGAGAGAGACCGAGCAAACTTCGGTCGCTGTGTCGATTTGCAATATATAGTTACGCATAGAATGTGATACTTTCTGAAAACAGGTTAAATTCAGGGTATAGGATCATGCCCATGCCCTCCCCAAGGGTTACAACGGGCAATACGCTTAATCGCTAGCCACCCCCCTTTAAACGGACCATACTTAAGAATAGCTTCCTTACCGTATTGGGAACAAGTTGGCGTATATCTACAGTTTGCTCCTAGCAATGGCGAAATAAAAAGCTGATAAAACCGTATGATCAACAAAAAGACCCCTTGCAAAATCTTTGCCGCAAATGAACCAATACTATTGATTATTCTCATTGATCAACTGTGCTAATGCCTTTTCCATTTTTGCCCACACTGTAGCAAAGGGCACTTCTTCCTTTCCCACGTACTGTATCGCAAGTAGCAAGCCCAAAGATTTAGACTCCATGAAAGGATAAAGTGCGATAGATTTTTGCTGTCGGTACGCCTCCCGAATCAAACGCTTAATACGATTACGATGAGGTGCCGCTTTAAATCTGCGCTTTGAAACAGAGATAACGACACTTACCGGAGATTTCACTTTTTCAAGTGACACCTCCATATACACCATACGAAAAGGGTATACAACAAAAGAAGAACCACTATGAAAGAGCTTATTCAGTAAGCTCTTATTACATAGTCGTTCTTCTTTTTTAAATGTTTTTTTCATACGATGACAGAAAAGGCCGGAACGGCACAGTTAAAGTCACCGGCGCTAAAAAAAGTATTAGCCTTTGTGGCGATACTCGTCAGAAACACTAAGACGTTTTCTTCCTTTAGCTCTACGAGATGCTAATACTCTTCTACCATTAGCTGTACTCATACGCTCTCTAAAACCGTGTTTGTTTCTTCTTTTTCTTTGCGAAGGCTGAAATGTTCTTTTCATGACGCTTTATTATATTTTTTTAATATTCTTACCTGTAATTATCCTTAATAGGAATGCAAAAGTAGTGTATTATTTCTAAACTAACAAGGACTAAAATCAAAAAGTTTAGCACAGCACAACTCTTTATCAGGTTAGTCTATTTATTTTTCAATATATCTCTGATCTCAGAAAGCAGCGTCTCCTCTTTAGATGGTGCTGGTGGCGCAGCAGGAGTGGACTCCTCTTTCTTATTAAAAGAATTAATTCCCTTGATCACTAAAAAAATACAGAATGCTATAATCAAAAACTGGATAATCACATTTGCAAAATTACCATATTTTATCGCAACTTCTTCAACACCGGCTACAGCATCAGCTTCCGTGATCACGTATTTTAGACTACTAAAATCTACACCTCCAGTAATATAGCCAATAGGAGGCATAATAACATCATCAACCAACGAAGACACGATTTTACCAAACGCACCACCGATGACAACACCGACGGCCAGATCTAACACGCTTCCGCGCATTGCGAACTCTTTAAACTCTTTTAAAAACCCCATAATTTTCTATTTTTTTGTTTTCCAATATATGTACAATTATAATGATAATAATCAAAAATACGACAATCTATGCAAGTTTTTTATTATTAATTAATCTTAACATGCTAAATATATAAATGATTATTTCGTATGTTTGCAAGAAGCGATCACCTATTCAAGCTCACACTAAATAGTTGTTAAATATATAAATGTTCATCCTCCTTTATGAAAAAGATACTCATCGCAGATGACCACAGCATAGTCAGATTAGGGGCTGCAGTAGTGATTAATGAGAAATTTAAAGATATTTCTATAACTAATGCAGTCACTATTAAAGAAGTCTATGATCATCTTAAATTTGAAAAATTCGACTTGTTACTTCTAGACATCAATATGCCAGGAGGCAATAACATCAAAGTTATTGGTGAAATACTAAATTTTCAACATGATTTAAAAATATTGGTATTTTCTTCTTATGATGAAAACATCTATGCATTACGCTATATAGAGGCGGGAGCAGCGGGCTACCTCAATAAAAACACCGCTATGGAAGAACTTGCAAATGCTATTCAAAGCATACAAGATCGCGGGAAATACATGTCCAATGAAGTAAAGGATCTATACGTACAAAAACTAACTAGCACTAAATCTTCTATGGACAGGGTAAACCCATTGAATAAACTATCAAACAGGGAAATGGATGTTGCAAAACATCTTATAGAAGGTCATGGCATACTAGAAGTATCTAACCTTTTAAGCTTAAGCTCATCAACCGTAAGCACTTATAAAAGCAGAATTTTCGATAAATTAGCAGTCAACAATATACCTGAACTAATCGAGCTCTTCAAGCTACATGCGAAAGATTAATTTTTAATAGTGCTAGAAAAACACCGTCTCCTATTCTTTTCTAGCACTATTAAGTAAGCTTCTTTTATTTCTTATTTTTCAACTCTTGTATTCCTAATCGCAATTCTTGAGAAAGACCTCTTAAGTCTTGAAGACCTTTTCTTAATCGCGTCCCTGCAGCACCGTTCCCTTTCGTGTAAAACTTTTCAGCCTCTACCTCCAATCCATGTACTAAGGCTTTCAATTCCTGAAATTTGCCCATACTTGCCATAATTTACTGATTTATATTGTTATAGATTTAGTTTAATTCCTAAATTAACATCTTTTCCAAAAAAAACAAAACGTAACATACAAAAGGTCGGCTATCAAAGACAACCGACCTTTTGTTATACAGCAATAGAAACTTTATCGACTAATCTACATTATCATGTAAAAACGAATTATTGGAACGTATCTCCGTCATACCTTCATCAAAAGATAACGTAAAACGAGATACTTGTGAATCTGCAGAATGAGGCACATCATCCAACGTTTTTTGCTTTCTTTTATAAGCAGGCTCATTCTCTAGCTCAGCCAAACCATTAGATGACTTGAGTTTCATACTTAATTCCTTAAGTCTCAAAATACGTTCTTTCGTCTTCAACAATTGATCTTCGAAATTAACATCTTCCTCAACCTTAACAGAAGAATTACCAACCGTTACTGGAGATGCAGCAACAGAAGGGTTTACTATATTATTTACCTGATTCGCAGCTTCTTCATCAACCTTCTCTTCATAAGCATCAAAAACCGTAGGCAGCTTAAATTCGAAAACAGAAGGAGAAGTCTTTAACTCAAATCCATGATTTTCTTCCTTGTCCTCCACAAAGTCATCCTGTATATCCAATGTATGACGAACAATCTGAGGCTCAGCCTGCACAGAAGAATTAGAAAACCCTGTTGGTTTAGACGGCGTAGAAAACAAATCAGCTTGAGGTGTACCCACAGGAGCTTCAGCAGTGTTCGTAGGAACGATTTGCTTTATATAGCTATCCACTCTCGTGTCTGTAGATCGCTCTGCGAATTGATTCTGCGCAACTGGCTTAACAAAAGGAGCTGGAGCTTCTGGTGTAAGCGGCAATGCAACCTTTTCTTTCTCTTTTTCTTTAATCCGTTCTTCCGAAGTCTGGAAACCTGTGGCAATAATAGTCACAGACAGACCGTCTTCCAATGCCTCATCCACACAGTTACCCCAAATCAAATCAGCAGTCAGTCCAGCCTTTTCTTGAATAAAATCAGTAATAATTGCGACCTCGTCCATAGTCACCTCAGTTTTACCCGATGTAATATTCAACAAAATATAACGAGCTCCCTCAATTTCATTATCCTTAAGTAACGGCGATGCTAATGCGCCTGTTACTGCTTTAAGCGCTCTATCGTCTCCGGATGCAACGTGATTCCCCATAATCGCCACACCACTATCGTTCATAACTGTGCGCACATCTTTAAAATCCACGTTGACATAACCAGGGATAGTTATAATCTCAGCAATACCTTTAGCAGCCGTAGTTAATATATCATCCGCTTTCGCGAATGCTGCAGTCATCGTCAAATTTCCAAAAATCTCACGTAGACGATCATTAGAAATTACAAGGTATGAATCCACATATTTACGAAGCTCGCTCAAACCTTCTTCCGCTTGCGAACGACGTTTCTTACCTTCGAATGTAAAAGGAGTAGTAATAATCGCGACTGTAAGGATTCCCATCTCTTTTGCAGCCTTCGCCAACACAGGGCTAGCTCCAGTTCCGGTTCCTCCACCCATTCCAGCCGTGATGAACAACATCTTTGTGTTAGCGCCCAACATCCGCTTGATATCGTCGATACTTTCGATAGCAGAGTTTTCACCCACATCAGGATCTGCACCAGCTCCCATACCTTCTGTAAGACTAGCTCCCAATTGTACTTTGTTAGGAATTGGGCTCAACTCCAGCGCTTGCGCATCTGTGTTGCACACAATAAAATCTACACCACTAATCCCTTGCTTGTACATGTGATTGACAGCATTACCACCGCCACCACCTACACCTATAACCTTGATTATAGATGATTGCTCCTTTAACATTTCAAATTGTATCGACATAATATCCTATTTTTATGAACTGCCAAGCAATCAAAATGAAACTCAACAATTCGAATGTAATAATACCAAATTATTAACAACAGTTTTCCACAATTGTTAAAATGTGGAAAAAACTACGTTGTGTTGAAAATTATTTCTTACCTATAAAGGTGTCATCATCAATCTCTTGATTGTCGCGAATGAACTCTGAAATAATTTTCGTAAACCAGCTCTCCTTTTTACTTTGCTTCTCAGCAATCTCTTTTACCTGTACCTTTTCGGTCTTTCTGCTCGCCATTTCGTGATTTGCAGCTTCCTCGTCTTCCAAGATCTGAATACCTTTGATCAAAAGACCAATACTTGTAGCATACATTGGGCTCTTCATTTCCTCAAATGTCTGCTTATTCAACATATCCGTCTTCGCTAGATACTCATTTGGATAACCGATGCGACAATCTATTCCAGTGATATACTCGACCAATTGTACCAAATGCTTCAACTGTGCCCCCCCACCTGTAATAACAATACCGGCAATCAACTTATCCTCGTATCCCGAAGATTTGATTTCGTAGTATACGTGCTCAATGATTTCTTCCATACGTGCCTGAATAATATAAGCCAAGTTCTTCACTGATATCTCTTTCGAGTCACGTCCGCGTATCCCCGGAACACAGATTACCTCATTCTCTTTATTTTCATCCGCTAATGATGATCCGTATCTCACTTTCAACTGCTCCGCCTGATTTCTAAGTACAGCACAACCTTGACGGATATCTTCAGTTACAATATTACCTCCTAATGGAATTACAGCAGTATGACGGATGATTCCCTCGTGGAAAATAGCCACGTCGGTAGTACCTCCACCAATATCAACAAGAACAACACCAGCCATTTTTTCTTCATCATCCAATACAGCTTCGGAAGATGCTAAAGGCTCCAACACTAGGGACGAAACTTCAAGATCAGCATTATCAACGCACTTCTTGATGTTTTTAATATCCGTAACCCGTCCAGAGATGATATGGAAATTTGCTTCCATACGACGCCCTGCCATTCCGATAGGTTCTTTGATACCAGGTTCATTATCTATTGTAAACTCCTGAGGCAAGACATGGATAATCTCTTCTCCCGGAGGAAGAACCAATTTATACATATCCGAAATCAATCGCTCTACATCGATTCTACCTATTTCATCGTCATCGCTTTTGGTTAAAATACCGCGATGTTGGATGCTCTTGATGTGCTGACCTGCAATCCCGATATTTACGACTTTAATATCCACATTGGACTGTCCTTCAGCCGAGGAAACTGCTTCCCTGATACTGAATACGGTCTTTTGAATATTAGCGACCACGCCACGGTTTACTCCTGCAGATTCGGCTTTACCAACGCCCAACAACTCAATTTTATTAGAACCACTGCGTCTCCCCACAGTAACACAAATCTTTGTTGTACCGATATCCAATCCTACGATGATTGGATTCTCTCTTTCAATGTCTGTAATTCTTGGTTTCATATGCTGTATATTATGCTGTATTGTTAATTTTTCATATTCATTTTCATCTGCAAACTGTCGATAAACCAGTTTCCCCTACGCTCACAGATGATCTGACCGCCATATTTGACGTTCACTTTTTCATAAGCCTCGCTGCCTACCTTAGGCAGAATATTCTTGTAATACACCTCTAGCCTTCTCAACTTATAATCTAGAGAATCTGCCGAACCGATCACCAAGACTTCCCGCCCTACACGTGGAATCAATTCGATATCCCGCTGTTCATTGACAAAAATCTGTACAATTTGGTTTTCCCAAAGATTATCGCCTCGAACATGTCCCGCTATACGTACCAAATCCTGCACTAACTTGGACTCGACCATCTCCAGCGGTTGCTTATACCCTTCACTGATATTGCCATTGGCTACCATCACATGTGGCACATATTTCAATGTCACGGGAACTTTCTTGCCCAAGCGATCCACATAGTACTCGCGTCCGGCTTTGTTGATCACCCGTAATACGACTTCGCGCTGCTGTACCGTGACCTGCATCGTCCCATCCATATCCAGATGTACTTCCGCATTGGATACATAAGGCAACATTTCGATCGCTTCTTCTATCTGTTGTACTTTTATACCTGCCAACTCTTTTCCGACAACTGACCCGAATTTCTGATCGATCATCTTCGAAATATCCTGTTGGTCGATAAATGTTTCCTTACCCTCCACAACTACTTTCAACTCTTTACATAGTTGTTGGCTATCCTTCTTTGATACCAGACCCATAAGCATAGCTAAGCCTACAAAGATCACTAGACCTAAGAAAACGTAAAAAACCATGCTCCATCTGATATTTCTCATACTATCTCTCCAATAATTCTTTCAATGGTTTCACCAATCGATCGATATCTCCTGCCCCTACTGTTACCAACAATTCAGGCTGCTCATCCCTAGCGATCTCCAAAACTTCCTGTGGACTCACCACGCGCTTGTTCGACAAGTCGACCTTATCCAACAACCACGACGAAGTCACTCCTTCGATAGGTAATTCCCGTGCAGGATATATTTCCATAAGCAACAGCTCATCCGCCATACCCAATACCTCTGCAAATCCATCTATAAAATCACGCGTCCTGGTAAACAGATGAGGCTGAAATACAACCGTCAATTTCTTCTCTGGATAAAGTTTACGCATAGAGCTCAAAAAAGCCCTTAGCTCTTCGGGATGATGCGCATAGTCATCAATGTAAATATGCTTCTCATTCCTAACAATAAATTCAAAGCGACGCTTAGCCCCTTTAAAATTAGCCAGTGCGTCGACGATCTTTGAATCATCTATCTTCAACAGTCGCGCTACCGTAATCGCGGCTACCGCATTCTCCACATTGTGAAGCCCCGCTATACCTAAAAGAATATTCGCGATTGTCACTTCATGACTCACGTAATCAAAATAAAACTGACAGTCTTTAACGTGTATATTTTTAGCATAAGCATCCGCTTCAACATGCTGCGAATAGCTAATATCTCCTTTAAAAGGCAAGCCTTTTTTCACAATCCGCTTTCCACCATCTACGACCCTATCCAGATACATCTCAAATGATTCGATCAAATGCGATTCATCGCCATAGATATCTAAATGATCCGCATCTGCAGATGTCACGATAGCGATATCCGGATGTAGCGTCAAAAACGAACGGTCGTACTCATCTGCTTCGACCACCACCACATTATTTGCTCCAAAAAGCACATTCGTATTATAGTTTGAACTTATCCCCCCTAAGAATGCAGAGCAGTCATAACCGGAATCTTTCAAAATATGAGCAATCATAGTTGAGGTCGTCGTCTTGCCATGCGTCCCCGCTACTCCAATAGTAAAACGGCTAGCACTGATAATCCCTAATACCTGTGAGCGTTTGAAAAGCTCAAAGCCTTTATCCAGAAAATAGTTCTTTATCTTCAATTCCTTAGGAACCGCTGGCGTATAGATAATCAAAGCTTCTTCCGATGGTGCTGAAAAGGACGCCTCGACCGTAGTGACATCATCTTCATACACCACAGGGATACCTTCCTTAGCCAAAGCCATAGTTAGTTCCGTTTCCGTTCTATCATATCCACTCACCTCACAGCCCAGTTTATGAAAGTAACGCGCCAGACCACTCATCCCGATACCACCGATACCGATTAAATAAACTTTCTTTATCTGATCAATGTTCATATCCCCTATTCCTAGATTAATTTCAATACCTCTTTTGCAATTACCTCATCGGCATCTAGCAAGGCCATTTTTTCTATATTCTGCCCCAGCTTCTCCGATGTAGGGGCATCATTTAATAATTCCAATATTTTATCCACCAGCACATCTCTCGCCTCCACATCCTTCACCATCACTGCGGCGTCCTTATTCACTAATGCCATCGCATTTTTTGTCTGATGGTCCTCAGCTACATTAGGCGACGGCACCAAAATAACAGGCTTACCGACCACACATAGTTCTGAGATTGTACCTGCTCCTGCACGGGCCACGATCAGATCTGCGGCAGCATATGCATAATCCATCTTCTGCAAGAAAGCAGACATTTTAATGCTATTGGGAAGTTTCCCTCCAAGTTCTGCTGTCAGCTTATCCACATAGTACCCGCCGCATTGCCAGATGACCTGTACACCTGCCGCATTCAACTTATCAATATTATTCTTCACGCAGTCATTGAGCGTACCCGCCCCTAGACTTCCCCCCGTCACCAAAATAGTTTTCTTACCCGCCTCTAGACCGAAATCAACCAAAGCCTCTCCTTTTTTACCTTCAATATCCACCGACGTACGGCGAATGGGATTTCCCGTCAATAGCACCTTTTCCTTTGCAAAGAACTGCTCCATCCCCTCATAAGCAACGCAGACTTTCTTAGCTTTCTTGCCTAAGCTCTTATTTGTCTTTCCAGCAAAAGAGTTTTGCTCCTGAATCAGCGTTGGCACCCCCATCATATTTGCCATCATCAACAACGGACCAGAAGCATAACCACCAACACCTACAGCGACGTCAGCTTTAAAATCCTTGATAATCTTTCTTGCTTTCAACAAACTATCCAGCATCTTAAATGGTAAAGAAAGATTTTTCAGTAAAGACGAACGGTTGAACCCCTGAATATTCAAACCGATTATCGTATAACCTGCCGCAGGTACTTTCTCCATCTCCATCTTTCCCTCGGCTCCAACAAACAGAATCTCAACATCGGGCTCAATACGGCGCAAAGCATTAGCAATTGCTATCGCAGGGAAGATATGTCCTCCTGTACCGCCACCACTGATAATTACTTTATGCGCCATTTTATTAGTATTTAGTATTGAAATACCTATAACTCTATTAACCTTATTACCTTAAAATCAAATTGTACCGACGACAACCCTTTTAGGCTTTATCACCTCGTCCAATTCTTCTTTACCTTTTAATTCTTCAATATTCCTACTCACAGACAGAATTATCCCTAATGCCACTGATGTAAACAAAATGGATGTCCCACCCATACTCACCAATGGAAGCGGAACTCCTGTCACCGGCCCTAATCCTACAGCCACAGCCATATTTGCAAGAGCCTGTATTGTTAGACTAAATCCTAAACCTGCTGCCAAAAATGCACCGAATGCACGTGGACTCATCGTTACGATACGAATACAACGATACATCAAAGCCAAATACAAAAACAACAGAATCACGCCACCCATCGTACCATATTCCTCAATTATAATCGCGAATATGAAATCCGAATAAGGGTGTGGCAAAACATTACGCTGTACGCTATTCCCAGGCCCCAGACCAAACATACCACCTGTCGCAATTGCGATTTTAGCATTATTCGCCTGATAGTTTTTATCCTCCTGAAAAGGAACATTCGTCTCGTGCACTTCCTCCGTCTTGAAGAAACCTTCAATACGGCTGAAATAAGTCGCCCGTCGCGGACCAACAGAGATCACTATTATTCCCAATACCGCTACACCTGCCGTAACCATAGCAATCTGCCTAAAGGAAATACGGCCAATCAACAACAAAAGAACACTGGTTCCAAAAAGCATCACCGCCGTAGACAAGTTGGCCCAGGCAATCAAAACAAAAACCGCACAGACTGCCCCCATAATAGGAACAAAGGACTTCTTCACATCCTTAATCTCCTCTTGCTTACGTGACAACATACGCGCCAAGAAGGTAATCAGAGCTAGTTTTGCCAAATCCGAAGTTTGGAATGTCTGATTGATCACTGGGATGGTAACCCACCGCGATGCCTCATTCACTGAACTACCGAAAATCAACGTATATAACAGTAAAGGGATTGTAATAACCATCAGTATCTTCGAAATACCTGCGTACCATTTGTAATCCAACTTATGGGACAGATACATCAAAAGCAACCCCACAGCTACAATAGAAAAATGCTTAAACAGATACAGCTCCGTCCCTTTTCCTTCTTTATAAGCCAACGTACCTACAGAACTATACACAGCAAGCAGAGACCATCCTGATAGAATTATCACGATAATCCAGATCCACTTGTCTCCTTTAAGTTTTGCAAATATCTGTTCCATTATCTTTTTTCCTCTATTATTGAGCTATCAAGTGAACCTGTTATCGGGTTGTCTTTACAAATTCAAAACCTTGATAACTTATTAACTCTTTCACTTGCTAACTTATTAACTACCTAACCTACAACGCCATTACAGCATCTTTAAATTTATCTCCTCGTTCTTCGTAATTTTTAAACCAATCAAAACTTGCGCAAGCAGGTGACAACAATACAGTATCTCCTTTTTTAGCAAGATGCGATGCGATCTGTACAGCGTCATCCATAGAAGCACTATTTACAATCACGTCTACCTCATCTTCAAATGCATCATGAATGCGTGAAGTATCCTTACCGATACAGATAATCGCTTTAACCTTTTGCTTCACCAAATCGCGCAACATATCATAATCATTTCCTTTATCTACCCCTCCTAACAGAAGAACGATATCTGGCGA
Source organism: Sphingobacterium faecale (assembly GCF_016746095.1). GTDB lineage: Bacteria > Bacteroidota > Bacteroidia > Sphingobacteriales > Sphingobacteriaceae > Sphingobacterium > Sphingobacterium faecale. The sequence goes on from NZ_JAERTY010000014.1 coordinate 49,266, forward strand.
AAAGCTTTCCAACGCATACCATACCGAATTCACGTTGGTAGCCTTAGAATCGTTGATATAATTGACACCACCTATAAATGCCACATGCTCCAATCGGTGCGGTATATTGACATAAGAGCCCATACTCTCCTTCATCGTCTGATTGCGCAACTCTTGTACTTTAGCGACCAAACCTGACGCCATATTATTGTACACGTTGTGTCTTCCCTGTAATGATAACTCTTCAATATTCATCGCAAATATCTCTCTATTAGGTATGTTAATTATTAATTCTTTCTTCTCGTTTAAATATGCACCTACCGACACGACATCCTCTTGTGTCATCGGTAGCATCATTGCTTTTATATCAAATCTCGGCAGTGCTTTGACCGTCTCTTCATCATCGCTACAGTAGATAAAGAAATCGTTAGCCGTTTGATTCTGAATCACTCTGAACTTCGAGTTCACATAGTTTTCCATCTTGTAATCATACCGATCCAAATGATCTGGAGTAATATTCAACAATACAGCTACATCTGCTCTAAAGTGATACATATCATCCAGCATAAAACTCGATATCTCCAAGACGTACACATCAAAATCTGCACGCGCTACCTGCAAAGCAAAGCTCTTACCGATATTGCCTGCCAACCCCACATGAAGGCCGGCCTTCTCCAACATATAGTGTGTCAACATTGTTGTTGTCGACTTCCCATTCGATCCCGTAATACAGATCAAACGAGCATCGGTATATTGCGCAGCAAATTCGATTTCTGAAATAAGTGGAATACCCGCTTCTCTCAGCTTTTTTATTAAGGGCGCCTTCTCCGGAATACCGGGGCTCTTGACAATCACATCTGCATTCAAAATAGCCGCTTCTGTATGCTGACCGCTTTCAAAAGCGATTCCTTCATCTTGCAACTGCTTCTGATAAGATTCTGCTATTACCCCTAGGTCGGATACGAATACATCAAACCCCTTATCCTTACCCAGGATAGCAGCTCCAACGCCGCTCTCTCCTGCTCCCAGAATCACTAAGCGACCTTGCTGTGGATAATATGTATTTGCAATATTTGCCATCTTATCTAACTTTCAACGTTACTATGGTTAAAATCGCCAGAATCACACCCACAATTACAAATCGGGTTACAATCTTGGCTTCGTGATATCCTTTCTTTTGGTAATGATGATGCAACGGAGACATTAAGAAAATGCGTCGCCCTTCACCAAACTTCTTCTTCGTATACTTAAAATAGGAAACCTGCGTAATAACCGAGACCAACTCAATCAAGAACACACCACACAGCACCGGAATCAACAATTCCTTACGGATCAGGATAGCGAATGCTGCGATATTGCCTCCGATCATCAACGATCCTGTATCTCCCATAAATACCTGCGCAGGGTAAGCATTGTACCATAAGAACCCAGTACAGGCTCCTATAAATGCTCCCGCAAAAATCACCAGTTCTCCCGAATTCGGGATATACATGATATTCAAATAATCCGAGAAGATAATATTACCCGATACATACGCCAGTATCGCGAGAGTAATCCCTATAATTGCCGACGTTCCCGTCGCCAATCCATCTATACCATCCGTTATATTCGCTCCATTCGACACTGCTGTCACAATAAATACAACAACAAAAAGGAATAGAAAAAAAGTAGGCCACTTGCCTTCTAAACCAACAACGTCTAATACCTTGGAATAGTCAAACTCATTGTTTTTGTAAAACGGAATGTTTGTCTTCGTTGACTTCACATTTTCGGCATACGTCTTTTCACCTGTCTGTGGATTGATGATCACCTCCACAGGTCGCGATGAACTCGGATTTGTCACCTGCTCCCGCACCACGATATCCGGATGGAAATACATCGTTATCGCAATCAACGTACCTAATCCCACTTGACCAATCACCTTAAATCGGCCAGCCAATCCCTCTTTATTCTTACGAAAGACCTTGATATAATCATCTAGAAAACCAATAGCTCCCATCCAAAGAGTCGTAATGATCATGATGATAACATAAATATTATCCAACTTGGCAAACAATAATGTCGGGATCAGAATACCTGCAATAATAATCAATCCTCCCATCGTGGGTGTACCCTGCTTCTTTTTCTCCCCTTCTAGCCCTAAGTCGCGAATAGTCTCACCGACCTGCTTTTTATGCAACAACCGGATCAAACGGCTACCAAAGACTGTAGTAATAATCAAAGAGACAATAACCGCCATTGCCGTCCTAAACGAGATGTACTGAAACAACCCCGCCCCAGGAATATGTAAGTGCTCTTGTAACCAAGTAAATAAATAATATAACATCGGCTCTTGTTATTGTTCGTTAAATGTATTTTCTAATTCCTCACGATCATCAAAATGATGACGCACGCCATTGATTTCTTGATATTTCTCGTGTCCCTTTCCGGCAATCAGCACAATGTCCCCAGGCGATGCCAAATGGCAGGCCGCACGGATAGCTTCCCTCCGGTCCGAGATACTAAACGTATTTTTCTTTTTATCGGCAGGTACTCCTGCTTCCATTTCCTTGATAATAGCCAGCGGATCCTCTGTACGCGGATTATCTGAAGTAATAATAACTTTGTCGCTGTACTTCAAAGCCACTTTAGCCATTTCTGGACGTTTGGTCCGATCGCGATCTCCACCACACCCCAGCACGGTAATAATTTGCTGTGTTCCGGTGCGCAATTGCTGAATCGTCTCGAGGACATTCTCCACGGCATCGGGTGTATGGGCATAATCGACCACTCCAACAATCCCCTTAGCCGAACGGACTGTTTCAAAGCGACCCTCCGCACCAGTGATCTCACTCAATGCGGTCAATACCTTTAAGGTTTCCTGTTCAAGCAAAATAGCAGCACCATATACCGCTAGAATATTATAAGCATTAAATCCGCCTACTAGTTTAACCCACACTTCTTGCCCATCAATCTGCAAAAGCATACCATCAAAATGGCTTTCGATTACTTTAGCTTTAAAATCAGCCATATGCTGTAACCCATAAGTCTTCCGATGTCCAAATGTGTTCTGCAACATCACAGCACCGTTTTTATCATCGATATTGGTCAAAGCAAAAGCATAGCGGTCCAACTCATCAAAAAAGCGCTTCTTCGCTTTGATATAATTACTGAATGTCTTGTGAAAATCCAGGTGATCATGCGTGATATTCGTAAATATTCCTCCGGCAAACCGCAGACCTGCTATACGTTGTTGTACCACAGCATGCGAACTGACTTCCATAAAACAATAATCACACCCCTCATCTATCATTTCACGCAGCAACTTATTCAGCACCACGGGATCCGGAGTCGTGTGCGTTGCGGGGATTATACGATCACCGACACGATTTTCCACAGTAGACAACAATCCGACATGATATCCCAAATGATCAAACAAATTAAATAACAATGTCGCCACCGTAGTCTTTCCGTTAGTCCCGGTCACTCCCACTAACTTCAGGTCTTTCGACGGATTACTATAAAAATTGCCCGCAATAAGCCCCAATACATAGGCACTATCATTCACCAACAAATAAGTCACGGTATCGAGCATATCTTTCGGCAGTTCCTCTACCACCACGGCTGCCGCACCGAGCGCAGCCACCTTCTCTATAAAGAGGTGGCCATCTGTATGTACACCTTGTACCGCTACGAACAGCGATCCTGCTTTCACTTCTCTAGAATCAAAGCACACCGAAGTAATCTCCACTTCGAGCGACCCTTCAACCTGTATGACAGGCACTGCATGCAATAATTCTTTTAACATCATATCTAATTCAATTGAAGTTCAACATTTGTCCCTATTTTCAACTTTTCACCTGGTATTAAAGACTGAGACACAACCTTTCCTTTGCCCACAATCCGGCTCTTAAAACCTGCGTTCTCCATGGTATACAGAGCATCGACCAAGCCCATCCCAACGACATTCGGCACCACCCCCTCACGAACCAAAACTTCTACAAAAGGAACTCCCTTATTAGAACTATCAGACACCGTTCCCTGCGCAATCGCATTCCAGTTATAAGACCTAAAACCTAAAGCTTCGTACACTTTGGTCGAAGCTTCTTTAGAACCACCTAACGTCAATGGCGTTTTAACACCAGCAACATTTACATTTCGAGTTGCAAATGAACCGTGTAAAGACAAATCATTCGCATACACCATATCTGCTAACTCTTTAAATACCGGCCCTGCCACCGAACCACCATAATATCCGTTACGCGGATTACGTATCACCACGATCATGGAATATTTCGGATTCTTTGCCGGAAAATAACCGGCAAACGAAGATTGATACCTACGCGCTCCATACCCTCGTGCGTTATCCGCCATCTGCGCCGTACCCGTTTTTCCTGCAGACGCATACAATGGGCTAGTCAATTTCTTCCCAGTTCCCTCCGTCATCACACCTTCCAACATAACCTGCATCTCTGTAATAGCACTTTTTGAGGCCATTTGCTTACTGATAACCCGTGCCTCAAACTTTTCAACCGTATTTCCCAAATGTCTTATTTCCTTCACAAACAGAGGTGCGACCATCTTACCATCATTAGCAACACCATTATACAACACTAAAGTCTGCAAGGGTGTAAGCAACAATTCATAACCATAGGCCATCTGCACCAAAGACAACTTGCTCCAGCTTTTATTTTTCGGTGTCTTTACCACCGGTTTTCCTTCCCCTGGAATCTGTAAGCCTAAAGGCTCGTTCAACCCCCAGCTATGCAATTTTGAAGTAAATTTCGAAGGATTGTCACCATACTTCAGGTTGATTAGCTTCGTGATAGCCACGTTGGATGAGACCTCAAAACCTTCTTTTGCCGTCATCACTGACTTTTTGGGCGCATGTGAATCACGAATTGTATGCGAAGGCACCTTATACGTACCATTTCCCACATCGACCATCGTATTCGTATCAATAAGACCGTCATCCAAAGCCGCCAGATAAGAAGCCAATTTAAACGTCGATCCAGGATCCGCCGATTGCGCTATAGCATAATTGAACTTTTCCCGATACTCACCGTCCTTATCTTTCGTGAAATTTGCAATCGCCCGCACCTCACCCGTTTCTACCTCCATCAAAATCACACACCCTTCATCCGCATTTGAGATCTTCATCTGCTTACCTAGGGCTCGTTGAGCCATATCCTGCATATTGACATCGATCGTCGCAATAATATCCGACCCATCTACAGGAGCCACCTCCACCTCCCTATTCAGGGGCACCCACACACCTCCAGCGATACGTTGCATCATCTGCGCCCCACTTTTACCTTCGATATAATCCCCATATGCCCCTTCCAACCCCACTCGATATTCATCATTTTTATACCCAATCGTACGAGCAGCTAAATTGGTAAAAGGTAAAATGCGTTTGTTTTGCCTTACCGAAACCATACTGCTCGAAAATCGTGTTTTACCTTCTCTAAAGGTCCGCATTAGCGGAAAAGTCTTCAACACTTTTAAATCCTGATGCGAAACCGCTCTCTTAATCAAAACGTAGCGTTGCTTTTTACTCCGCGCATCCTTCAACAAGTTTAAATATTGCCGTGACGAGCGATCTTTAAAGAAACCCGCTAATCTGCTTGCTAAAGAATCCACTTTCAAATTGAAAACATCATTATGTTCCGTAGGGATCGCCATTGCATCGAATCGAATTTCATATTCCGGCACCGAAGTCGCTAACAAACTTCCATCATTCGAAAAAATATTCCCTCTAGCGGCCTCAACCACACGCTCTTGAACCGTCAGACTATCCGCTATAGCCTTCCATTCTTTACCGTCTACATACTGCAAGTGAAGCAGCTTGGCAAATACTGCCAAAGCCCCAAATACCATAAGCCCGAAAGCCAGGTACACTCTTACCAATATGGACTTTCTAATATTCATACCACCTAAGCGCTATTCTATTTTTTCTCTTTTAAAACCTCGAGTTTTATCGGCGGCTCCGTTCGCTCTTTCAAACCCAACGTATCCGCCCTCTTTGCAATCTCTGTCTGGGTCGTTAACTTCATCAACTCCGCAGACAATGATTTATAATCCCAACTCAACTCTTTCACTTCTTTACCCAACCGATCGATCTGCCTCACCGTACGCTCGGCCAGATGCCGATTTGATATATATATCAATGTCAATAAAACCAGAAAAGCAATAAAAGGCAGATTCTTTGTCACCAGATAGGTAGAAATCTTAGCCGGAGAAAATATAGTCCGAATAAAATTCTGCGTCTCCTCTACTTTTTCCTCTACCGCCTCAGACATCTCCTCCTGAACATCCTCACTCAACTCTTTATTACGTATCGTGTTTTTTCTAGACATCCTTATTTATTTTACACGCTCGACTTCCGTCAAACGCCATTACTCTCACCCTCCCCTAGGCCAGCTTTTCAGCAACCCTCAACTTCGCACTTCTCGATCTGTTATTTTCAGCAAGCTCTGTATCCGATGCTGTAATCGCCTTACGCGTCACAATCTTAAACGGCTTGATTTCATTTCCGAAAAAATCCTTCTCCACCTCACCCTTAAACTTACCTTTCAGCATAAAATTCTTGACCAGCCTATCTTCCAATGAATGATAAGACATCACAACCAATCTACCCTCAGGCTTCAACACTGAAATCGTATGCAACAAAAACTCCTGCAATGCTTCCAGCTCTTTGTTCACTTCGATACGCAAAGCCTGAAAAACCTGCGCATGATATTTATGTTCCTTTCCACGAGGAACCATCTTCTTTATAACCTCTTTAAGCTCGGCAACAGTCTCGATAGACTTTGTCAAGCGCGCTGTCACGATCGTTTTTGCTAGAGACTTTGCATTCTGCACTTCACCGTACATCCCAAAAATCCGGTGCAACTCTTCCTCCGAATACGTATTCAGCACCCTGCGTGCATCCAAATCCGACACCTGATCCATCCGCATATCCAAATCCGCATCAAAACGAATGGAAAAACCACGTTCTGCATCATCAAACTGATGCGACGAAACGCCCAAATCTGCCAATATACCGTCCACTTGCCGGATTCCCTCCAAACGGAGAGAATTTTTCAAAAACCTGAAATTCTGATGAACCAACACAAAACGTTCGTCATCAATTTTATTTCGTAGTGCATCCGGATCCTGATCAAAAGCAACCAGGCGACCATTTGATCCAAGATGCTTCAAGATCTCCCGCGAATGCCCGCCACCTCCAAAAGTCACATCCACATACACACCATCTGGCTTAATAGCCAACCCCTCCATACACTCATGGAGCATAACCGGGACATGATATACTTCTTCGCTAGCCATCTAAACCTCCAAAATCTAAACTACCCATCACTTCCTCAGCCAATGCAGAGAAATCCTCCCCATCTCCCAGATCCATTTTCTCATCGTATACGGCTTTCGGCCACACCTCCACTTTATCAAACTGACAAGCCAACACTACATCTCCCTCAATATTCGCATAGTCTAAAAGCACCTTCGGCAACAACACACGTCCTGCCGAATCCAAAGACAAAATAGTCGCTCCACGCATAAACTGACGGACAAACTCCCTGTTCTTCGCATTAAATGTATTCAACTTTGAAATCTTAGCAGCTTGTTTATCCCATTCCTCTCGCGTATAAATAACAAGATTCTTATCGAAACCTCTATTCACAATAAGCCCCTCCTGCTCCACATCCGGCAACTGCCGTTTGAGCGCAGCGGGAACCACCAATCTACCTTTGGCGTCCAACTTACATTCGAATTCTCCGATGAGCTGAATCATTGAGCTAATTATGCTAAATTATATTTCAAATGTAAAAGTATACACTTTCTCCCACAATCCCCCACAATCCCCCACAAAAAAGTTTTCCACATAGAACTTAATCTACAAAGCACTTAAAAAAAGTGCACTGAACGTCCAAAAAGACACCTAATTACTGATTATCAATAAAATCCAAAATTCAATATTTTCTAAATAGCAGTAGCACAACAAGTAACACCAATCCTTAAAAACTCCAAAAAAAACCTTCATTTTCAAAAACTGTGGGGCAAAGTGGTAGGCCCGAAAGCTCGAAATTATTAATTGCCCATCATTCGTTATTCTCCTTCAAATCCAATAATTTTGCACATTAGCCATAGGTGCCGCGAGATACCACCCTTGGCATAATTTTAGTTTTTAAGTTTTTACTTTATATAATGTATAGAAGTCATAATTGTGGCGAGCTACGTGTAGCCGATGTCAACAAAGAAATTACACTTTCGGGTTGGGTTCAAAAGAGCCGGGATAAAGGTTTTATGATCTGGGTAGATCTTCGGGACAGATATGGAATCACACAGCTTATTTTTGATGAAGTACGTACCTCGACCGAAGTAATGAAGTTGGCAAAGTCGTTAAGCCGTGAATATGTCATTCAAGTAAAGGGAACGGTCATCGAACGCGAGTCCAAAAATGCGAATCTTGCTACAGGAGAAATTGAAGTTCTAGTCACTGAACTGACAATTTTAAACGAAGCACAGCTTCCTCCTTTCACCATCGAAGATGAAACTGATGGTGGCGAAGATATCCGTATGAAATACCGTTATCTTGACATCCGCCGCAATCCGGTCAAGAATAGTCTATTATTCAGACATAAGGTAACCCAAGCGGTCAGAAACTACCTTTCCAACCTTGACTTCTGCGAGATAGAGACACCATACCTTATTAAGTCTACACCTGAAGGTGCACGTGACTTTGTGGTGCCTTCGCGTATGAACCCCGGACAATTCTATGCACTACCACAATCCCCACAGACCTTCAAACAGTTATTGATGGTTGGCGGCATGGACAAATATTTCCAGATTGTAAAATGCTTTAGAGATGAAGACCTTCGTGCAGACCGTCAACCGGAATTCACGCAGATCGACTGTGAAATGTCTTTCATTGAACAAGAAGATATCTTAAACGTATTTGAAGGACTGACTAGACATTTGTTAAAATCAATTCACAATATTGATATCGACGCTTTCCCACGTATGACTTTCGACGAAGCCATGCGCAAATATGGTAATGACAAACCCGATATCCGTTTCGGCATGGAGTTTGGCGAATTGAATACAGTAGCACAACACAAAGAGTTTGCGGTATTTAATAACGCAGAACTTGTCGTTGGTATCGCGGTACCCGGAGCTGCCAGCTACACACGCAAAGAGATCGACGGTCTAATCGACTGGGTCAAGCGTCCTCAGGTAGGTGCATTGGGCATGGTCTATGTTAAATGCGAAGCTGACGGATCGTTCAAATCTTCTGTAGACAAATTCTACGACCAGGAGGATCTGGCAAAATGGGCCGAAGCAACTAGAGCAAAAGCAGGAGATTTAATTCTCGTCCTCTCTGGTCCGGCAAACAAAACTCGTGGACAACTGAGCGCATTGCGCATGGAGTTGGGCAACCGTATGGGCCTACGTAAACCCGATGAATTTGCTCCACTATGGGTTGTTGATTTCCCATTACTCGAATGGGACGAAGATACCCAGCGCTATCATGCGATGCACCACCCATTCACCTCTCCTAAGAAAGAGGACATGCACTTACTCGATACCGATCCAGGTAAAGTCAGAGCCAATGCGTACGACTTGGTACTGAATGGTAACGAAATCGGTGGTGGATCTATCCGTATCCACGACAAAGAAACACAAGCCTTGATGTTCAAACATCTTGGTTTTACCGCCGAGCAGGCACAGGAACAATTTGGCTTCTTGATGAATGCATTTCAATATGGAGCTCCGCCACACGGAGGATTAGCTTTCGGCTTGGATCGTCTTACCGCTATATTGGGTGGACAAGAGACCATACGTGACTTTATAGCGTTCCCTAAAAACAATTCGGGCCGAGATGTCATGATCGACGCCCCAGCAAAAATAGACCCAACTCAACTCGAGGAACTGAGTCTTGCCTTAAACATTAAATCATAATAAAAACTAACACACCTATAATACGAGGGGTTT
>NZ_JAERTY010000015.1 GCF_016746095.1 Sphingobacterium faecale
GGTGTTAACAAAAACTCCCGCTGTATTACAGCGGGAGTTTTTGTTAACACCAAATAAAACGGCTACGATAGCGCATTATCGTGTCAATTAAAATATACACTTTCAGAAAAAAAGAGTAGTTTTACCACATGGCCCAAAACGTTGCAGAGAAATTCTTAAAAGATAGCACGACAAAATCCTTTGACCTCCGTCACCGCGAAATAATCAATAACAACATTGATAAATACAGTGTGGCCTTCGAAAAAGGAAAAAGCAAGTTTAAAAATCTAGATAACTCCAAAGCCAAGGCAAATCTGATAAAATGGAAGGTTATGGAAAACCTCGACAGATACCTTTTGGACTTCGAGGCCAACTTTACACGCAACGGAGGGAAGGTTATCTGGGCCAATGACGCCGAAGAAGCACGCCAGGAGATATGGAAAATCATGGAAAGGCACAACGCCGGCTCTGTGATAAAATCGAAGTCCATGGCAACGGAAGAAATTGAGCTGAATCATTTCCTCCAGACAAAGGGCATCAGTACTATCGAAAGCGACCTGGGGGAATATATTGTACAATTGCTAGACCAAAAGCCTTATCATTTTGTGACTCCAGCAATGCATTTGAGCCTCGAAGATATTGCCAAGCTATTTCACGAAAAATTCGACACGCCACTAGACGCCACAGCGGAGCAACTCACGATGAAGGCCCGCGAACTACTCCGATCCCACTACACCAGTGCTGATGTCGGCATCACAGGCGCTAATTTCTTGATCGCGGACAGCGGAAGCATTGCCATCACAGAAAACGAAGGTAATGCACGATTGACCACAACTTTCCCTAAAATACATATTGCTGTCGTAGGAATAGAGAAAGTCATCCCCAACCTCTCGGACTTGGATCTATTTTGGCCCTTGCTTGCTTCACATGGTACAGGACAAAACCTGACCGTATATAACAGCATCCTGAATGGGCCGAGAATGGATACCGATACCGATGGTCCAGACGAGATGTATGTGGTCCTATTGGACAATGGCCGCTCGCATCTCTTAGAAAAGAAAGAACAGCGCCAAGGCTTATACTGCATACGCTGTGGATCTTGCCTCAACGTATGTCCGGTCTACCAAAATATAGGAGGTCACACCTACGAAACAACCTACCAAGGTCCAATAGGCTCATTGATATCTCCACATTTGAATGGTATGAAAGAATTTAAACATCTTTCGTATGCTTCCAGCCTATGCGGCAAATGTACAGAAGTATGCCCCGTAGGGATCGATATACACAAAATGCTCTTGAATAACAGACGCGATGCTGTTCAGGAAAACCTCGCAGCTCCCAATGAAAAACGTATGTGGAGAGGATTCGCCTACATCATGCGCAAGCGGAGCCTGCTCGATTTCTTTGGAGGCAAGTTTAAGAATTTCTTTATGCGCTATTTCTTTAAGAAATCATGGGGCGATAAACGTACATTGCCCGAACTCCCTAAAAAATCCTTTGCGCAGCAATGGAAAGAAAAAGACAAACATTCATAAAAAAGCGAGCCTAGGCTCGCTTTTTTTATGAATGTTTAATCGATATATTCAAATCCGGTATAAGGTACCAGTACCGAAGGGATTTTAATACCACGTTCGGTTTGATTGTTTTCTAAAATAGAAGCTACAATACGCGGCAGTGCCAAAGCCGAACCGTTCAGCGTATGCGCCAATTGCATCTTACCTTCTTCATTTTTGAAACGTACTTTCAACCGGTTAGACTGATAGGTTTCAAAGTTTGAAACAGAAGATACTTCCAGCCAACGCTCCTGTGCAGCACTGAACACCTCCATATCATAGGTAAGTGCCGCAGTAAAACTCATATCGCCACCGCAAAGACGGAGCACACGGTAAGGCAATTCTAACTTCTGCAACAACCCTTGTATATAATTGCTCATCTCTTCGATCACTTCATACGACTTAGCTGGATGCACAATCTGCACCGCCTCTACCTTATCAAACTGATGTAATCGGTTCAGACCACGAACATGTGCTCCATACGACCCAGCTTCCCTACGGAAACAAGGCGTATACGCACAGTGTCGGATCGGAAACTGTTCTTCCTTCACAATTACATCCCGATACAAATTGGTGACAGGCACCTCTGCCGTCGGAATAAGATAGAGATCATCATTCGTGACATGATACATTTGTCCCTCTTTATCGGGCAATTGTCCTGTAGCGAAGGCCGATGCTTCATTGACCATAATGGGCACCTCTACTTCCGTATATCCTGCCTCAGCAGCCTGATCCAAAAAATAATTGATTAAGGCACGCTGCAAACGAGCACCTTTACCTTTATAAACCGGAAAACCAGCCCCCGTCACCTTCACACCAAGTTCCAGGTCTACAATATCATATTTTGTCAACAGCTCCCAGTGCGGCAACTTAGCCTCTCCCAGATCAGGTATAGTACCGTGTGTCAGCACCACCTCATTCTCTTCAGGAGTCGTACCTACCGGCACCGAACGATGTGGCAGATTGGGCAACTGTACAATTTTATGATTCAGTTCCTGTTCTACCTGAGACAATTTTTCGGTAAATTCTTTAAGTTGCTCTTTATACCGCGAGGAGTTTGCTTTAATGGATTCGGCTTCTTCTTTTTTTCCTTGACGCATCAAATCACCAATTTGCTTAGCGGACGAATTTGCTTCAGCAGCAATCGCATCGGATTCGTTCTGAATCTGACGACGTTGTTCATCCAAGCTAATGATTTCATCAACCAAAGCCACATCTTTAAAGTTTTTCACAGCCAATCTCTCAATGACTGCGTCCCTGTTTTCTCGGATAAAATTTAACTGCAACATATATTTTGAGTTTTATGTCGCAAAGATAAGAAGTCTATTGCTCAAAAAATTACTTTTTGAGCCTTTTCCGTAAAATCTTTACCTTTGACTATGCTATACTTAGTCCCCACCCCCATTGGCAACTTAGAGGATATGACCTTTCGAGCCATACGCATATTGAAAGAATCGGATCTCATTCTTGCAGAAGACACACGCACCAGCGCTCCTCTACTAAAACACTTTGGTATAGAAAAAAAGGTATTTGCCCATCACCAGCACAATGAACACAAGGCCGTTGCCGAGATTATACGTTTTTTAAAAGAAGGCCAGCAGATCTCGTTGATCTCGGATGCGGGGACACCTGCCATCTCTGACCCCGGCTTTTTATTAGTCCGCGAAGCTATAAAAGAAGGCATCACGGTACAATGCCTTCCCGGAGCAACCGCATTTGTACCCGCGTTGGTCAACTCTGGATTGCCCAACGACAAATTCTGCTTTGAGGGATTTCTGCCCGTTAAAAAAGGGAGGCAGACCCGGATGAAGCAGCTTTCGGAGGAAAAAAGAACGATGATATTTTACGAATCACCGCACCGCCTATTAAAAACCATAGAAGAATTTATCACCTACTTTGGTGAAGACAGACAAGCTTCTATATCTCGTGAGCTCAGCAAGCTATACGAGGAGACCCTGCGCGGGACATTGGCAGAATTAAAAGTACACTTTGAAAACAACCCGATAAAAGGGGAATTCGTCTTTTGCGTAGCGGGCCTAGAATAGCATTAACACCACACTTAGGTAAAAGTTTGATTGACAGTTAGTGAATACAGCGCTTTTTATTTAAGTTTACTAGTAGATATATAGCACATTATTGATCACGATCATTATTCAATAAGACATGAGTTTAGATAAGTTTATACAAGACGGACAAGACATTAAAGTTGTAGAAAAAATATATGGCAAGATTGCTGATATGCTGACACATGGAGAGACCATTAGTTATATTGCACTACAAAAAAAACCAGCAGTAACCCTGCTCCCCGACAGCATCACCATCAGCGACAAACGGATTTTTCTCTGTGAATTTACCAAATTAGGACTAGCGACCAATTTTGAGATTTTCTCTTGGAAAGACATCAAAGATATTGCTTTCAAGGAAGAGATATTTGGCTCTAAAGTTACTGTTATTCCATTTACCGGCGAAAATCTCAGTATAGATTATATTCCCAAAGTACAGGCCCGTAAGTTATACCAGCTCATAAAAGAAGCTTTAGAGCATGTCAAGATTGAGCAGGACGAACCCGTTGCTACCACTAAGATTATAGCGCCTGTACGTGACATCTATGGAGAGCCAAAGAAAGAAAGTCCAGCACCTGCCGCACCGGTGTTCGAGACTCCGGCACAACCGATCGTCGAACCTCCTGTAGAATCAGTAGAAGAGACCAAAGTAAAGCCGACTCCTTTCTTTGGACAAGCAACCCCGTCTCCTGTTTCTATTCCTGCAGAGGACGACGAACTCACGCTAAAATTAAAGAAGTTAAAAGCACTATTTGACAAACAGTTGATTTCTCAGGCAGAATACGAAAATAAAAAAGCAGAAATCCTATCCCAGCTATAAAACGATCACGTGAAACAAAATTATTTACTGGCACTACTCAGTGCCTTTATGCTTTGGCTTGCATGGCCGCCAGTTCCTTATACCGGACTCTTACTATTAGTCGCGTTTGTACCCCTATTGGTCGCTGTTGAAAACATCATCCGAGGCAACTACAGCAAAAAAGGAACGAAAATATTTCAAGTTAGTTTCTTGACGGGCCTTGTCTGGAACACCGCATCGATCTATTGGGTATTTAATGCCATGAACGCCTTTCTTCCTGCTGTAGTATCCTTAGGCATTGCATTGATTCCCTTTGCACTGGCTCCCCTATTGATGGCCTTAGTCTTTAGGTTATACTATCAGCTGCGCAAGCGCCGACATATCGCCGTTAGTTTTGCAGGTCTTGTATCCCTATGGATAGGCTATGAGTACCTGCATCAAAGCTGGGGGTTGGCTTTTCCGTGGATGAATCTAGGGAATGGTCTTTCCAATGTACATCAATTGGTGCAGTGGTACAGTCTCACTGGTGTATACGGCGGCACACTATGGATTTGGTTAGCAAATATTTTTGCATTCCTCTACTATTGGCAATACAGAGAAAAGGTTGCCGCATTTTCTCAAAAGAAGCTAATTATCGGCATCCTAGCGATCGTATTATTACCGATAGGGATTTCGCTGTTCCAATACTCCACCTACGAAGAACATATTAACCCTTCGGAAGTCGTCGTTGTACAACCCAATATAGACCCGTATCAGAAATTTGGTTCTATCACACCTGAACAGCAATTAGATAAATTATTTGAACTTTCGGCAAGTGTCGCCAAACCCAATACCGAATTCTTCTTATGGCCCGAAACCGCTATTTCGGACCGCAACGGTATCCATGAAGAAGATTTCAGAGCATACCCTGCTTACGAAAAAAGCATTTCTTTTTTAGAGAAATACCATAACGGCAACATCCTATCGGGTATAGAGAGCTACCTCCTCTACCCGGATCAAAAGACATTGACCGCGCGCGCCTTTGGCAATAAATACCTAGATAGCTTTAACGCTGCAGTATTGATCGATGGCTCTAGCAAAGTACAGTTTTACCACAAATCCAAATTGGTACCAGGTGTAGAGCAGATGCCTTTTGGTCGGGCTCTTTCCTTTATGAAGCCCCTCTTTGAACATTTTGGCGGTACTACCGGAGGTTATGGTTATGACAAAGAGCCATCGGTATTTTACAGTCAAAGTGGAATAGGCGCTGCTCCCGTGATTTGCTATGAGTCCATCTGGGGTGAATATGTAGCCCAATACATAAAAAAAGGCGCACAGTTTATCGCTATCGTGACTAATGACGGCTGGTGGAAAGACACCTCAGGCAAAGACCAGCATTTGGCCTATGCCAAGCTAAGAGCGATCGAGAATAGACGATGGGTAGCTCGTTCGGCCAATACCGGGATATCCGGTTTTATTAATCAACGTGGAGATATTGTACAACGAACCGAATGGTGGGTACCAACGGCGCTGTCACAAGAAATCAATCTAAACGAAGAGCTGACCATATACACAAAATACGGGGATCTGATTGCCTATTTAGGATTGTTGGGCTGTCTAGTTAGCGTCGTATTAATAGCAATTCCAACGTCTACACGCAATAAAATTTCCTGATCGGGGTACATCACAAACACACTCTTTCAGAAATAAATATAAATAAATACAGACACAATAGTTAATTTTGTAACTATGCAAGTATATCTAGACAACGCAGCTACTACTGCCATTGACCCAGCCGTCATTGAGGTAATGGTAGCAACTATGCAAAATGACTTTGGAAACCCTTCTTCTATACACACGCATGGCAGGCAGGTAAAAACAATTATAGAAAAAGCCCGCAAGACGATAGCTAATTTATTACACGCCTCCCCTTCGGAAATCTTTTTCACCTCCGGCGGTACAGAAGCAGATAATATGGCGATCATACGGTCTATAGAAGATTTTGGGATCACACATGCCATCACGTCTCCTATAGAACATCATGCCGTACTCCATACGCTAGAAGAATTGGAAAAAACGGGCAAAGTGCATTTGGATTTCCTACGTGTAGATAGCGAAGGACACATTGACCTACAGCACCTGGAAGAATTGTTACAAAAAAATCCCCGTAGCTTCGTTTCTATCATGCAGGCCAATAATGAGATCGGCAATCTTACTGACCTACATCAAGTGTCCGAGATATGTCAGCGCTATAATGCACTATTACATTCCGATACTGTACAGACAATGGGACATTATCCCCACGATCTCACCACACTTAAGATTGACTTTATAACCGGCGCGGGGCACAAATTCCATGGCCCTAAAGGAGTTGGTTTCTTGTATATTAACGGCAAGAATAAAATAAAACCACTAATTTATGGAGGAGCCCAAGAGCGCAATATGCGTGGCGGAACAGAAAATATCTATGGTATTGCAGGAATTGCTAAAGCCTTAGAAATTGCTTACAGCCATATGGAAGAGCATCAGGCGCATATACAGGAGTTGAAGAGCTATATGATCGACCAGCTATCCAAAGCTATTCCCGATGTTCAGTTTAATGGATGTATTGATCCAAAGCGTTCTCTTTATACCGTTTTAAATATATCCCTACCGTGCACAGAAATGGCTGATGTATTACTGTTTAACCTAGACATTATGGGAATATCGGCATCAGGAGGTAGCGCTTGTAGTTCAGGCTCCGATATAGGTTCACATGTATTGGCTGGCATCAAAGCGGACAGTGAGCGCCCCTCCGTCCGTTTTTCATTCAGCAAATGGAACACCAAGGCAGAAATCGACTATGTGGTGTCCAAATTGAAAGAAATTTGCGAACATGATTAATAAAAAAAGGAATCTGGTTTAGATTCCTTTTTTTATTTCATCTTAGCGAGCTGATAGCTTTCTGCCAGATCTCCCGTTATCTCATTCCCTGAGAGATCCAACTGCACGAGCAGCTCACTTTCAATTTTATATTTGTAATCAACACCATCCAGAATCAACTTATTTTTATCGATTTCCCACTTTCCTTCTTTTACAAACTGTTCATTGGACTTACCGTCATACATATACGTCAGCGTGTAAGAATGATCACGATGTAGTTCCAATAAAGTAGTAATAGCATCGCAATCAACGCACGGCAAATTTCCAGTATACACCCCGACTACATTGGCGGCTAACAACTCGATATTCTCCAGCTTATCCTTTGCTGTAGTTCTTTTTTTGTTGTTTATACAACCAACAAAAAAAGAACTGATTATTAAAGCTATAGATATGTAGTTAAAAATCCGCATTTGTACTCCTTTTAAAAAAGCTTTCAAAAACAGTACCAAAAAAAAATTGGTCAGCTTATTAACATGCAAAATTTTTCGAATACAGCTTACATCAAGCATAAATACTTATCAGAAGCTATTAAACAACAAGTATACACATAGATAAGAAAACATTATATACCTTGTAACTAAGCATTAATAATCATCATCCTCATCTATACCACGCAAGAGATTTAAAGCTGCCTGCAACTCGCCCATAGCATGTCTATTTCTCATCCTATTTGCAACTATTATCCCCTCTTCATAGATTTTTTCCGCAGACTCTTTCTCGTCCTGTTTCTCTAAAAACTTAGCATAGTGATAATATGTACCTACATAATCAGGGTAGACCGATACCATATGTGCAAATCCAGCCCTACTCTGTTCTATATCTCCTAGCTTGACATATTCCATCGTTAGCGCATAATGCAAAAAAGGATCCTGCGGTGTCTCCTTTATAAATTCCTTAAGCTGCTCTATCCTATCCATATATTTTCTGATATCTAATAATCTCTGCAAAGAAAACTAAAGCCGTTTACAAAACAAAACACTAATTAAGACTATTGCTCAGCAACAGCAATGAACTGAGTTTGCAAATATTGTCAAACGCAACAGAAATTTAGTTTACCACAACACGTCATTTCGACCGTAGTGGAGAACCTCGAGGAGCTCAACGCAGTTAAATCTATGGATAGCTATAAATTTAACCCTTTTTATCTGTGAATTTCTCCACAGGGTCGAAATGACGTGAAACATATTATAACCAACAATCCAATATTATGCACGCATAGGATTTTACATAAAATTGACTATATTTGATAAGTAAACTTAAGTGTTAATCAGTAGATTTACTGTATCAAGCGTTCTTAGCAACAAGTAATGAATTTATGGTTTAAAAATAAAAGATTAGTATATGAAGATATTAGTATGTATAAGTAATGTCCCGGACACTACATCGAAAATAACATTTACAAACGACAACACAACATTCAATACTGCAGGGGTGCAGTATATCATCAACCCTTATGATGAAATTGCATTATCCAAAGCAGTCGATCTCGCCGCAGCTACTAACGGAACAGTAACAGCGATTACAGTAGGTGATGCGGGTACCGAACCTACGATCCGCAAAGCTTTAGCTATTGGTGCCGATAATGCTATCCGTATTGATGCGCTCCCTGCTGATGCATGGTTTGTAGCCAATCAGATTGCGACTTACGCAAGGGACAATAATTTTGATCTGATATTAACAGGACGGGAGTCTATTGATTACAATAGTGCTCAAGTAGCCGCTATGCTGGGTGAATTATTAGGGATACCTTCCGTTTCTGTTGCAAAAGGACTTCAGGTGAGTAACGGTCAAGCTAATATCGAACGTGAAATCGAAGGAGGAAAAGAAATGCTGACGTCCTCCCTTCCTGTTGTAGTCGGTACTGCGGAAGGAGTCGCTGAGCCTAAAATACCTAACATGCGCGGTATTATGGGCGCCCGTAGTAAACCCTTAGAGGTAATTCCACCAGCAACTGTTGATCCCCTTACCAAGATTAAATCCTACGCGACACCTCCTTCCCGTGGCAGTGTGAATTTGATCGATGAGGATCAGGTAGAACAACTGGTCAACTTATTACATAACGAAGCGAAAGTCATTTAATAATTCAGAAATTTTATGTCAGTATTAATATATATAGAGAATACAGAAGGTCAACTTAAAAAGTCTGCCTTTGAAGCTGCTTCCTATGGCAAGGCTATTGCAGAACAACTACAGACCGAAGCAATCGCGATTTCCATAGGAAATGTGCAAGATGACCAAATCCAAAAACTAGGAAGTTATGGAATTTCCAAAGTGCTTAACGTCTCTACAGACACTCTTAAGTCTTTTGTCAATCAAGCCTATGCTTCCATCATTGCATCGGCAGCAAAAAAGGAAAATGCATCTGTAGTGATACTTTCTAATACATTCAGTGGAAAAGGACTAGCTCCCCGCGTAGCGGCTAAACTAAGTGCCGGTATTGTCTCTGGGGCATCTGGTGTACCGCAGATCAGCGGAGATACCTTTGAAGTACAAACATCTGCCTTCTCCAACAAAGCAATAGCAACTGTATCAGTACAATCAGTAATAAAAGTCCTTACCGTCAACCCCAATGCATTCCCTGCCAAAGAAACAGGTGGATCTACGACGATTGAGGCCTACACACCAGATATTGCTCAGGCTGACCTTAGCACTGTCGTGCAAGAAATAGTACGTGCTACCGACACCATATCACTACCCGAAGCAGAGATTGTAGTATCTGCAGGCAGAGGACTTAAGGGACCAGAGAACTGGGCTATGATCGAAGAATTAGCACAAGTTCTTGGCGCGGCCACGGCCTGCTCGAAACCTGTTTCCGACGCAGGTTGGAGACCTCATTCGGAGCACGTGGGCCAGACTGGAATCGTTGTTAGCCCGAATTTGTATATTGCCATCGGTATATCCGGTGCTATACAGCACTTAGCAGGTGTTTCATCTTCCAAAACAATCGTCGTCATCAACAAAGATCCAGAAGCCCCTTTCTTCAAAGTAGCGGACTATGGTATAGTAGGAGATGCTTTTGTCATAGTTCCCAAACTGATAGAAGCATTAAAAAAACATAAAGGAAACTAAAAACATCGATATATAATGGCACCATTTGATGGTGCCATTGTTAATTTCCAGCATTTTATCTAAGTTTGTATCATTGGAAAAGGGGGAGCCTAATCCATATCACGGAGTGTATTAGGATGAAGAAACTAAAGTTAGATATTGTCGGCTTATCATATAGTCAAACTCAGTCGGGCGCTTATGCATTAGTATTGGGTGAAGTAAATGGGAACAGACGCCTTCCTATTATTATTGGAGGATTCGAAGCACAGGCTATTGCTGTGGAGATTGAAAAAATGACCCCTAGTAGGCCGCTCACACATGATCTTTTCAAATCTTTTGCAGATGCTTTTAGTATCGGCCTCGAAGAAGTATTGATATACAACCTCGTTGACGGAATATTTTTTGCTAAGATTGTATGTAACACCGCAGGAAAGCTCCTAGAAATTGATGCCCGGACTTCCGATGCTGTAGCGCTAGCCGTACGTTTCGGCTGCCCGATATACACTTACGATTTTATCATGGCCTCGGCAGGCATTGTTATTGAAAACAATGACTTTGCATTTCTGGAAAATATATCTGCTGCCTCTAGCACCGAAAGCACGGCTCCCGAACAACAGGACGAACAACCTACCCCAACTCCAGCATCTCCATACGCATCGCTCACCGATGAACAACTGGAAAACACCTTGCAAAAAGCGATTGCCAATGAGCAATACGAAGCTGCAGCCCGTATCCGAGATGAGATCGAAAGACGAAAATCATAATACATCGATATGTCTATAAAATTAAGACTAACTGTCATGAACTTCCTACAGTTTTTCGTGTGGGGAGCATGGTTGATTACCATTGCCAATTATTGGTTCGGTACCAAGCAATGGGACGGCACACAGTTTGGAGCTATCTTTTCGACCATGGGGATCGCATCCCTATTCATGCCGACACTGATGGGGATTATTGCAGACAGATGGGTCAATGCGGAGCGCCTTTATATCGGACTTCACTTGCTCTATGCGGTGTGTCTCATTTATTTGGCACAGGTATCAAATCCCGACAGCTTCTTTACGGTGATGTTGCTGGCCATGTGTTGTTACATGCCCACCCTAGCCCTCTCCAACTCTATTGCCTACAGCTCGCTGACGAAAGGAAACCATGACTTGATTAAGGCCTTTCCTCTGATTAGAGTATGGGGCACTGTAGGTTTTATTGCAGCTATGTGGCTCACCAATCTTACAGGCAATAAAGCGACCGAGTACCAGTTTTATATTGCTGCTGGAGGATCCATATTTCTAGGCATCTATGCGATGTTCATGATTCCCAAATGCCCACCGCAACACCTTACTAAAGAAAATGCCAAGCTATCCGAACTCTTGGGATTAGAAGCCTTCAAACTGTTTGGCAATTACAAGATGGCGCTCTTTTTTATATTCTCTATGTTCTTGGGTGCCGCCCTTCAATTGACCAATGCCTATGGTGACGTATTCCTGAGCGAGTTCGCTTTTTATCCCAAATATGCAGATTCCTTAGTGGTAGAACGCTCGACCATCATCATGTCCATATCACAGATATCAGAGACACTATTCATCTTGGCTATTCCATTTTTCTTAAAGCGCTTTGGTATCCGCAATGTCATGCTCTTCGCGATGATTGCCTGGGTATTACGTTTCGGTCTTTTTGCTTATGGAGATCCATCTTCCGGTCTATGGATGATTATCCTATCCTGCATTGTCTATGGCATGGCATTCGACTTCTTTAACATATCTGGATCACTTTTCGTAGAGACATCGACAGATTCAAAGATACGCTCCTCAGCGCAAGGGCTATTTATGATGATGACCAATGGAATTGGTGCAATCTTAGGTTCACAGGTCTCCGGTTGGCTGATAGATAAATATTATACGAAGCCCTTTGACACCCTAGCAGGTCTCGCAACACGGCTCGAAACCAGTACAGATAACCCAAAACTATTGGACTTTATTGCCGGTAAAGGAGTGCAAATCACGAATGGCACATTCGATTCTGCGATTTATTTAAAAGATTGGCAACATATATGGCTAGCATTCGCTATCTATACCTTGGTGATTGTAATTGCCTTCTCGATTCTATTCAAGCACAAGCACGATCCCAAAGACTTAGAAAATACAGGTCATTAACATACAAAAGGCTCTTCAGAAATTGAAGAGCCTTTTTTGTTATCGTTTAAATATTTTTATTTATCTCGCCTTGACCTCAGCTATCATCGTTAATACTGCATCAATAGTCGATTTGGCGGCATCTTTCATTTTTTGTGTACCGGCGTAATCCGCATCTAGTGTCACCTCTTTAGATTTTTCTTTGTACGTATATTTTAAGATATAGCGCGGCACTTGCTTTCCTTCCGTAGAATCTTTCCGTGCTGTAGTCATGTCGTCATCCACGTTCCAAAACCCCAACTCCATCGCTTTGCGGTGTAAGTACAATAAGTCGTTGTCCCGCATTTTCAATGTATCCGTCAAAACCTGGTTATCCTTTGTCAGATAATGATAAATCCTTGTCTTAGAATTGTACGTATTCAACATCTCTCCAGGCGTACCATACGTAATCTCAATGGATTCAAAATCTGAAAATCGGTAAGGAGCATTTTTTATCATGGATGAATAATAAATACCACAGTAGACTACAAATGGAACAATGATACAGATTCCTAGAAAAATTTTTCTTGCCTTATCGCTCATAACTAAAAAATATGCACAAAAGTACATATTTAAAATACAACCTGTGTCAGAGAAACGCAATTAGCACGTTGCTATTTAGTCAAAGCTTGATAAAATTTATTTTACTTATGTTTGTATACACTTCGTGCATAACAATCGTTGTTGAGTGGAAATAATGAAGCATACAATTTTCTCTATCAGTAAATATCTAGTAGTCTTATTTTTTTTAGGCTTAACAAATCAGCTACAGGCGCAGGAAACCATCGTTACCTACATCAAAAAAGATGGAGGGTTCACACCTCTACAAGATTCTGCTGCATATACCAGCATAGTGCACCTCCAGCCCAATGAGGCAGGTTTATACCAACTTCGTGAATACTATCCCAATGGCAACTTGAAGCGCCGGGGTTGGGTCAAAGCTGCAGACCCTAAACGATTGCGCTTTGAAGGCTTGGTAGAAGACTTTTATGATAATGAAATACTAAAATCCACCTATCAGTACAGTAATGACAGGCTACTGGACACGGCAAAAAAATATTATAGGAACGGGGGGTTAAAAGAGACTATCGTGCATTTAAAACCCACAACTCCCCCTACTGACCTCTCGCCTAGAGATCTGTCCGGCAGACTTGTCTATTATGCAGACTCATTGGGCCACGTTCAGGTTAGCAATGGCAATGGCATTGCCACAATAATACGTGATGAGACCAAAAAAGAACAAGGAGAATACATCAACGGGCTACGCGAAGGACATTGGACAGGCTTCCTTCATAATGGAAAGTCTCAGTTTGAAGAATGGTACAATAACGGAATTTTAGAAAAAGGAGTAACAACAGACAGCCTAGGGCAACAGCACAAGTACACACAGAAAGATGTTGAACCCGAATACCCAGGAGGCATCATGCAACTGAGAATGTTTATAGGCAACAACTATAGATACCCGGCTGAAGCTATTAAAGCGAACGTATCGGGACAATTACTCATCAGCTTTGTAGTTGAGAAAACAGGAAAGACCTCCGAACATAAAATCATTAATGATCTAGGATATGGTACAGGGCAAAGAGCCATCGAAGTACTAAAGAGAGCAAAAGACTGGACTCCGGGGTACCACCGCGGACTTCCTGTCCGAGTCGCCTACTCCGTCCCCATTCAGTTAAACCTGAACTAAGTAGTCTTAAATTCAAGCTGATCTGAGATAACACTTTTGCCAAACAAACAGGCAAAACTAGAACTCTGACTCTGATGGAGGCTTTAAATACTTTTTGTAATTCCCCTCTTTGATATAGTCTAGGTCTCCTTCTTTGCAGTAGCCTGTCAGATAAACGGAGTACTTATTACTATCTGCTTTGTCGGCGTCAAGTTCCTTGATCACATCGGAAACACGTCTAGGCGTTTCAAAAAAATCAGACTCATATACGAGATAGTCCAACTTTTGATTCTTTTCAACACGTTTTTGAGATTCTGGTGGCAAAGCAAAAAGCGGGGTTAATTCAATGTCGCTCTCGAAAAGATCCCGTGGCTGGATTTGTAGAGCGCGACAAATAAGCAAAAAGTTATTAAGCGTAGTGCCTCTACCTTTTTCCAATGACAACACAGTCACCGTTGTTACTCCTGTCATATCCGCTACATCGTTTTGCGAATAAGCGAGTGACTCTCTCCGTAACCGGATTTTTTCACCTAGTTCTTTTAATACACTCTTATTTAGCACACTCACAAAACAAATAGAAACAATATTTGCGCAAACATTGAAAAATATATTTTTATTATATTTTGCGCAAATGATGTTTATTTGTATCTTTGATTAGAGATAACCAACACTTATATATAAACATGAGAGACACACTATATAAGAACATCGTTAAATCCCCTGTTTAATTAAAGCAGGAGAATTACAAAAGAGGTATTAATCAAAGCAACAGTATTAGCGCCCAATTTTATACAAAAACCAATTATTGCTTAAAATCCTCCATTATTTTAGTTCACGTCATTTATGCTTTTTAGCATGAAACAGGAACAATATTGCTCTTTGACATATTGGTATGGGTAAAAATATTTGAGGCTGCTTGTTCAGCCGTAGGGTGAGGGTGTATTGCTACTCACTAAGTACCCTTAATATTATTTCTGTAGATGCTCACAGTTTGTACATCTTGACGTCATCTCGACCGTAGCGGAGAGATCTAACAATATATTATCACAGTTTGTAGGGTAGGAACAACCACATTAAAGATAGAGTCCTGTATATGGCCCCCTGTAGATGCTCACAGCTTGTAGCGTAGGAACAACGGCGAAGTACTTCTTTGCCCGTTTCGGTCGCCTGCAGATGATCCAACTGGTCTCCCCAGACGTCACCCTGAGCGGATCCGCCAGTTGGCGGAGAAGTCGAATGGGGCTAACGACATAATAGTTACTCCTTGACAGTCCGTAGATCTCTCAATTCCGCTTCGCTCCAATCGAGATGACGAAAGGAACAAAGCAAATGCAATTGGTAGGGTAATAACAACTCACTCGTGAACGAAAGCGTCAATTCCCTTCTATAGATGCTCACAATTTGTAGGGTATACACAACAGAGTCTTCAGATTTCATGATTGAACCCACCTGTAGATAGTCACAATTTGCACATTTTGACGTCATCTTGACCGTAGCGGAGAAATCTAAAAAACTGGATTTCAATCTTTATAACTCATAGATCTCTCTATTCCGCTTCGCTCCAATCGAGATGACGAAAGGAACAAAGCAAATGTTATTTGTAGGGGTATACACAACCGAGTCTCGTCAACGAAAACTAAGCTTTTAACAAACAGACACCTTAGTTTACCACTCCTTAACAACCTCCCAGAGGTCGTTCCATTGCGGATTAAGCTTATTTATAAGAATCTCTTTCTTTGCTCGGTTCCATTTCTTGAGCTGTTTCTCTCTGTCGATGGCTTCTTCAATAGTAGAGAAGGATTCATAATAAACACAAAGACAGGAATTATACTGACTCGTAAACGAATTGGCATACCGCTTCTCACGGTGCTCAACCAACCTAGTGTATAAATCAGAAGTCACTCCAATATAGAGCACCGTTCGGTTTACATTAGTTAGCATGTATATCACACCACCTCTTTCCATAGTATTAAGATACTAAATTAAACAACATACACGAGGCTGCTTGTTCAGCCGTAGAGTGAGGGTGTATTGCCACTCACTAAGTACCCTATATTGAAAACACACAGGGCACCCTGTAGGTAATCAAAATTTATTCCCATCACGTCATTTCGATTGAAGCGCAGTGGAATAGAGAGATCTAACGCTAGAAGTATCCTGTAAAACTAATAGATCTCTCCACAAGGTCGAGATGACGAAAGGAACAAAGCAAATATTATTTGTAGGGTAGTAACAACCCGATTAAAGCTAAATTATTCCCCCGACCTGTAGTTGATCACAGTGTGTAGGGTATTAAAAACGGCTTCTACTGTAACCCTTTTGCTTTAATCATCTTAATGACAATTTATTTGTCTTGTCCCCGTCATCTCGATTGTAGCGCAGCGGAATAGAGAGATCTAACGAAATAACATTTAATACTAGACAGTCCATAGATATTCCGATACTCGGAACAGGCACTCGACTGCGCTCGGTATGACGAAATGAATAAGCAAATACAATTTGATAGGGTAGTAACAACTCTTTGTTTTACAATCAGTCAATCTGAACACCTGTAGATGCTCACAGTTTGTAGGGTATTAACAAAGTATAGGTAAATACATCTAAGCCTCGTCGCCTGTAAATGACCAAAATTTGTAGGGCAATTATTAATTGCAAAAGTAGTTAACCCTACATAGTTCATAGATCTCTCCACAAGGTCGAGATGACGGGGTGTACGAAGCATTCACAATTCATTGGGAAACAACAACACAGACCTAGGAATTCACTAAGCCACTACAACTATTAGGATACTTACAACAGACGTCAGAAACTTTTATCTCCCATACCAATACGTCTAGCAAACAACACACAACTGCGGTAGCCTTGGCAAAAAAGATAAAACCGGCAAAATCGCTAAGGTTATACGCAGTTATTTTGACAGCACGCTAAACAATTAAAACATGAAGCTATGCAACACACAGCTCCACCTCTCCTTGCTCAAGGAGGGTAAGGAAAAAGGTTTGGATTATTTTTACCAAAAGTACTTCGACACATTCTGCTATCGGGCCGAACGTGCCACCGAAGACTTATGTGCAGCAGAGAGTATTGTACAGGAGGCTTTCTTTCGTCTGTGGCTCTTCCGAGAGCAGATCAAAGACAGTGAAGCCGTATTTAACTTTCTAAAGAAACAGATCCGAGCGGCGATTGGTATATACTACACCAAAACTAGGAATAGATTTCAACGTAGTCTATTACGTTTAGATAGTATTGAAGACTATCAGGAATTCATGTTGGGTTACGATATGGAAACTGAGGATGAAATAGATACAGTTTATTTAGAACAACTGGAGGAGGAGAAACAAAGTCAGCTTGAAAAACTCAATAAACTACTCCCCTTCCTCTCCGAACAGCAACAGAATTTCATCAAATTATGTTTACGATACAGCTTTAATTATGAACGAATTGCCTACTACCTAGGTGGAATATCGGATTATGAAGTCAGTTTACAAGTAGAAAAAACAATTAATGCCCTACGTCAGATATTTCAAAGCCAGGACAAACTCAATATCCTCAACACCCCTAGCTCAATAAAGTTAGAAGGCGAATTTTCGGCAGAACAGGCCGAAGTCTTACGTATGCGCTATGAACTTCAGATGTCATTCGATGAGATCTCAGAATCACTCCAACTAAGTTCATCCCTCGTCAAAAAAATATTTATAGAAGCACGAGCTAAAGTTAAATCCACTAAAAAGACAGCATAAATCATGGAAAAAGACACTATTGTACTCACCAGAAAAATACAGTTACATATTGATTCGGACGACAAGGAAAAACGAGCCGAATATTACAAGACGCTATTCGAGTGGCAGGATGTCGTATTCCGCGGAGCTAATATGGTGATGTCTCACCAGTACATACAAGAGCAGATGAAAGACCTGATCTACTTACAGGATGACGTAAAAATCAAACTAGCCGACCGCAACAAGGATGAAGAAGGCATACTAAATACATCACGAATGAATACGACCTATAAAATATTGTCCCGTTATTTTAAGGGCAAGATCCACTCCGATATCCTGTCCTGTATCAACATGACGCTGATAAAAACCTTCAATACCGAAAGGCTAGACTATTGGAAAGGTACCAAGTCCCTACGTAACTACAAAAAGGATATGCCCATTCCTTTTTCCGGCAGCCAGATCAAACTCCATAAGGATGAAAATAACAGAGATTTTAGGTTCACACTTTTCAAAATTCCTTTCCGAACGTACCTTGGCAAAGACCGATCGGACAAACGAGTATTATTACAGCGCGCACTCGTAGGGCAGATCAAGATCTGCGGAAGCTCTATCAAGATCGTAAAAGGTAAGATTTTCTTACTAATCGCTCTGGAAATGCCTAAAAAGCAACAGGAACTAAAAGATCATATTATTGCCGAGGCCTCATTAGCTGTTGAGCATCCCATCACGGTACAGATTGAAAAAGAGAATTTTCAAATCGGGAATAAAGAAGAGTTTCTCTACCGTCGTATCGCAATACAATCGGCCAGACATCGTATCCAACGGGCTGCAACGTTCTCCAGAGGCGGCCACGGACGTAAGAAGAAACTAAAAAGTCTAGATCAATACAACGAAAAGGAGAAAAAATACGTAGACAACAAACTTCACCTCTACAGCCGTAGATTGATAGACATCTGTATCAAGGCGCAAGCAGGCACTCTCCTGCTCGTCAACCAAAGTCTAAAGGAAGAAGTCGCTAAAGAAGACGAATTCCTCCTCCGAAATTGGTCTTACTATGGGCTTATCGAAAAAATAAAATATAAAGCTGATATAGCAGGAATACAAGTTATTACGGAATAAATATAGGGCTGTTTCAAATGAGACAGTCCCCTATCTATTATAAGGATATTCCTGTATCCAATTGAACCCACGCTTCCTCAGCTCAAAGTCCTCTGGTTTCTGCTTAACTAACTTGATGACTTCTGTACGACTATCAAAAACTTTCTTTAAGAAGACATCGCCATTATCATCAACAGAATAGTCGAATGTGTAATTATTTAGTGATATTGTCTTGTTGCCAACATCTATTGTTGGCGTTATCGCTATTTTCTTATAGTATTTATCCCGAACACTTTCATAACCTTCATATTCGAAAACAATAAACATCCAATCCTTGGGAATACTCTTCCGCTCGGTATTATCATCGTCAATACGGTAAATACCATAGAAGGCTGATTTCTTGAAATAGTGGTCAATTAGCTTATGCCTATTCAACAAGCCTGTAACCTGCTGCGCTACAAAAACAAGAAGAATCATAACTTTGAGTCCGATCATCAGCTTATTTTTCCAAGACCGTGTGTATATCGGCCTTTCCAGTAGTTGCAACTGACCAAGACGCCCACGCACCAACAAATTGAACAAAGTTCGGATATAAGGTAAGAGCAAATAGAGCGATAATAAAAATAAGGCCGTCGAAAGGATCTTGACAGGGACATCAAAAAAATAGTTGGTCGCCATAATATTGATACTCACAGCTGTAGTGATCAGCGCCCCGAGTACCATTGTCCTGCGAAACAGCAGGAGACCTGCCAGTACCTCTACGATACCTACGAAAATATTGTAGCCTTTGGAATAACCAAAATAGGTCCAAGCCAGTCCCATTGGAGAAAACTCACCCAAAGGTTGCATCAGTCTACCCAGCCCCGGAGGAGGCATCTGCGAGTGAGTCAGCTTGACAACACCATAATTGATCAGCATAAATGCGATGTAATATCTCGTAATCGCTGTCAACCAATAGTAACAGGTATTATAGCTCTTCCTGTCTCTATCCAACACAGACCAAACCAGGGTCCCTAATACCGCAACAACCAAAAATACCGCCAAAGAAACCCAATCATACGAGGTGTCTCCGCTACCATTAGTATACACTGCGTAGTCATACTGATAATTTAGAATATGAATTGCAAACCAATGGCATAACTGGCGCATCGGCGTAGTCAGAAACTGAGTCAAATAACCCAACAACGAGAAAGCTCCATTATTCTTAAACAGGATAAACGAAAGAATGAAAATAAAACTGAAGCGAAAGCCTATTTTCCTTGATAGCGTCCATGATTGGTCAGTCATAAGTTAACATATTAAGTTACTGTTGAAGTTAGTAAAAATCATCCATCTCTATCCACCTTTAACTTTATTTAAGACTTCAATCCTGCCGTTCCTTTTATACCCAATCTTTCCATATCCACAGTAACAAACATTCCTACTTCGATAGATTTTATGTAGGTTTAAAAAGAAATAGCGATGTATATGTCTATAGAAAACAGTTTTAGTATAATCGGGTGTATTCTTTTAGGTTTTATCAGCTCCGTATCTGGACAAGAACTCTATTACTTTACCGATAAAGATTCTATTCAATTGGGGGTAAAATCAGCGACAGAAATAATTGTCCCGCTTGGAAGACATAGAATAACGTACGAAATTGATTTTTCTAAACCTATCCTCTCTCCCATCTTTGAATTACCGGGAAGTCTAAACAAATCCCCACTCGCGACGGATAATCCCGCTATGCCATCGGCTACGGTATATAATAGAAAAGGGGAGCCTCTTTACTACACCTTGTGGTTTGATAATGGCAGTGATTATTTTTCGGAAGACCTACAACGTATTATCGCCTTAGATAATGGAAAAATTGGATTTGCCGACGAGGAGGGAAATATCAAAATCTCCCCTGAATGGGACTTTGCAATTCCATTCAACTATGGTTATGCAACAGTACTACGCGATGTCAAAAAAGAACGAATAGATGAAGAGCATTGGACTGTAGTGCCAAACTCCTCCAGCTCATTCAAAGGATATATGAACAAAAACGGAAATCTGATCACACCGAGCAAAACAAAAAAACATGAAAAAGACTATGTCTTAGAAAATGGGGAATACCTCCCTTACCCGTTCAGCTATACCAAAGATGAACAAGACATTCTAAAGAGATTTGAAGAATATTACGAGATTATTAATGATATCTCTTTACACAATTATTACAGCTCGGATCCTAAACCAGAAGTATCCCTACAGTTTGAAATCATAAAAAGACCTACCGAACATTTTCCGTATTACAAGCTTCAAGGCTACCGCAAGCAGCGTACAGAAGATGATTATATATTTTTGTTTCATGCCGAGGACCAAACTTTTCACTATATCGATTACCCCTATTCCTTAGAGCAAGAAAATATTAAGCCAATAAAAGAATACATACTGGAAAACCTGGAAAGAATCATCGAATACGACAAGCAAACGTCTAAACATCAATCATCATATCCCTTTGATATTGACCATGCCTATCAAAAGTGGAGATAAAAACAAAAAGAACAGTATAACAGTAGCCTAAATTTTATTACATGAAGGGGAAATTTGACATTAGTCTACTTTGCTTATAAACCAATCGATATATTCTGGCAACTTTGTTCCCAAATAATACGGAAGGTTCAGTAATTTATAAGGCTTTCCATTTGGTGTAACGGTATCCTCAACTCTTAGGTCTCCTCCATATATCCGAACTGCGAAATGATGATCCACTCTTTCCAAAAATTGATGAAGAGACTTCAATGAACCTGTAGCACCAGACTTTACTTCAATAGGTATTACCAACCCCTTGGCAACAAGAAGAGCGTCAACCTCTGCACTGGACTGAGCCTTATCCCTAACCCAAAAGTGAGGCATTGATGTTGAGGAAAACTGTATAGAGATCAGCTCTTGTACAATCAAATGAGGAACTAATGCCCCTTTATATGCAGGACTCAAATCTTTCATCGCAAGCATATCAGACTGAATACCTGCCGCATAATTAATGAGTCCTGTATCTAAGAACTGTAATCTAGGCGACTTCTTAATATCGCTCCGAATCGGAGGAGTCACATCAGTAGTAGGATAAATCAACCTTATAATTTTAGCATTATCTAAGGTCCGGAATGACTCTCCAATTTCCCGTGAACGGTAGTTTGAATTACCAAAACCCTGAAATTTAACACGTTCATCTAAATACAAAGGAGCTGTATCCATAATGTGTTTAATAATCTTACGTTCCGTATCATTAGAAGCGTATTTCTCCACATCGTTTTTATATGTCCCCCAAATACTCTCGTATTTAGAAATAAGGTCAGATAGATTAGATGTTACCAAATCCGCTTTAACAATCTCTGGCATTCCTCCTATGATTGCAAATCTGTGAAATTCATCCATTAAAATCTGATGAGCAACTTTAGAAACAGGAATTTTATTCAGGTATCCGGCAAGATTAGTCTTACTATTGGCTTCTAGATACTCTTGAAAATTCAAAGGATGCAAATACAAAAACTCAACCCTACCGACTGGAAAACTAGGAATCTCCTGCATAGCAAATTCGAGAAGAGAACCTGCACTAATAACATGTAGTTCTGACATCTCTTCATAGAAGTAGCGTAATAATTGAATTGCAGCAGGACTCTCTTGAATCTCGTCTATAAAGAGAATGGTATCTGAAATGTCCTTCGAAGGAACTTCGTGAACAAGAAAGAGAGCTTCAACAATGTCTTGTACATTATCAAAGTTTTCAAAATATCGTCGATCTGCGGGCTTTTCTAAATTAAGAATAATACGATGCTTGTATTTCTTTGAAAAATCACGTATTAAAGTCGTTTTACCAACCTGCCTTGCTCCTCGTAAAATCAAAGGCTTTCGATCTACACGACCTCTCCAATTATCCAAAAACCCCTGAATAGCTCTCTTGAATTCCATAACAAAAGTTAAAAATGTAACAAAAGCAAACCCAAATATACACACTTATTGTCACAAAATAAACCCAGTTTTATCCAATATCTGTAATAAAATAAAGCCAGTATCAACAAACTATTGTAACAAAGTAAGGCCAAATTAAAAAACAAGAAGATAAAACTTCTTTCGATCCACAGTTTATTTCCATAACCTTCCCACTTTAAAAGAAACTAAAAAATCAACGGCAAATTCCTAAATTTGAGCAATACAGCATTCGTACACACATGGACAGAAACACGCCTACCTTTATATCCCTAACCGGAGAAAACAGCCACAAAATAGTAATCCCTCCCGGACAGGGGAGTTTTTCTATAGGAACGAAAAATATGTCCAAAGGGAAATACGATGTACTGGTTATGGAAGGTAGCGCAATCAACTGGGATGTATTCAACGAAATGTACACACCACATGGAAAACAAAATGCAGATCGTTATCCTAATGGTGACTGGCCTCGTTTTTTCTATTACTCGGGAGATGATACAGGTTTCATCCAATGGTCGGAAAAGCGAAGGATAGAAAACCTGAACTGGGCTCCGATAGGCCCAATGAGAGCAGACCTCAGCAAGGCCGACATCTATGAACTCAGCATCCACGCTACAGCCAATCCGATCGAATTAATACTGAGCGAAAATATCAAAAAACTACACCTCTCCGGCAATCTGGCCAACATACAGATTAAAGCCAGTCCTGGTACTACGCTCGTACAATTTGCTCCAGATACCGGTACAGCAGCTGATAACAACTACAGCTTACCGGAATTCCCATCATTACAGATAGCATCCTCCGTACATGTAGATAATACTGTGATCGGGGCAGCAGTCGACTGTAGCAGCTTATTGCAGTTCAAAAACATACAAAGTCTGAATCTGAGCGGTAATATCACCAATCTACAGGCTATCGCCCAACTACATGAGCTCGAATATCTGGGATTACGGACGATGCCCGATCTAACAGGCATGCCAGCACTGAAAATATGGCAAAAACTCAAAAGCTTCATCGGTTGGAATATCGAGGAGACACAAGGTAAGATCCTACAACAGGAACTTAAAAAACTGCTTAAAGAACGGGAGATGGAATACTCCTCCGTATCGAAGCTGCGTAAAAAAATATGGTTTACAACCGAATATGGAATCCCATTTACCAATTGGGAAGGAAAAAATGCCAAAATCGCAACCAAAGCATACAAATCGGCACTTAAAGTAATAGGTAAAGCGAAGACGGAAGCAGAAGTGGAACAAGCTATTATCGAATTGATAGACCTGATCAATACCTTGTCCAATATAGAAACTGTCGAGCGAGAAGATACAGGTACTGCCGTAGGGCAACTCGTTGCTTCTTCCCGACTCGACCTGCCACAGGAACTCGCCGCACAATGGTTTGATGACAGACGGGACTTTTAACGAGACCTAGCTTGTAGGTGTACCGCAACGCTTCAGATACTTGTAATACCACACATCTTTAAGATTCGAAATAACGACTCCCTGTTTGGTGGATACATGTACAAACTTTCCATTGTGCAGGTAAACACCCACGTGATCTATATCCCGTCCTCCAAAAGAAAAAAACACTAAATCTCCTTCCTTAAGTTGGTCATCATACTTTCGCTTG
Source organism: Sphingobacterium faecale (assembly GCF_016746095.1). Classification (GTDB taxonomy): domain Bacteria; phylum Bacteroidota; class Bacteroidia; order Sphingobacteriales; family Sphingobacteriaceae; genus Sphingobacterium; species Sphingobacterium faecale. The sequence continues at coordinate 24,572 of NZ_JAERTY010000015.1, forward strand.
ATCCGCTCCGCCATATCGCGCGAGGTACGGGGCAGGTCTTTACGGTACACTTCATTGTATACCATCCCCACAAAAGCAGAACAGTCGATTCCCGAGCGTGTCAACCCTCCCATACGATGCGGGCTTCCGATCCAATCATCAATAAAAGAGTAAAGATCTGCATTCAGTGATTTTGAATCTGTACCCAACAAATCTGCATAATATGCAGTTAAATTACCTTTGTTTTTCTTGCCTGCCAAAGTGCCACTCCCTACCGTCGGTTTATGATTATTTCCGTAAAGCGTCTTCTTTTTAGCACCACAGGATGCAAAAACAAAGGGAACGAGGAGTAGTAAAATAAATAAGTGTTTCGTTAGTGTCATAGCGTATCCTCCTATTTATTACGAATATAATAGCTCACAATAATACTATAAAACATATAGTTTTCCACATATGTGATTTAAACATGACCCATTTCAAACATAAAACACTCCTAAATGATAGTGGTTTCTTTAAAACCTTTTCTATCCTTTCTCCCATTTCACTGATATTTTTCTTTTAAATTTGTATTATGAATAACAAAATCAACAACGCGCTACTCTTAGCGTTATGTACCCTCTCTACAGGGTTGTATATCGGATGTAACAATTCTCGCCAGCAGAATGACACAACCAGCGCAGCACAGGACACGATTCCGCAAAAAGTATCCGAAAGTCTAGCAGGGGACAGCTTATCACATCAGGATATCGGTTTCGGTTTATTCGATGATTCGCGTAAGCAACTTATCTTGATCGACGACGAAGAACGTCCTTCAAACGTGAAAGAGCTAAGCTATGTATGGGCTAATGAAAAAGCATACCAATTTGATTTTGTAAAAATGCAGCAGGAAAGCGAAGATTATAATGGAAGGCAGACTCCAGACAACTTCAGCAATCTCCCAGGAGCCGTGTTCCAACTTCATGAAAAAACATCCCCAGGTGAAGCCTATGCTTTCCTCGCCAACGACAGCTTCCATAAAACCCGAAAAGCAGTTGCCGTCAAACAGAACTTGGTGGATGCCCATAAAAGCAATGTGATTACAGAGTTAAAAAAAAGCTACCAAAGCCCAATAAAAACCATAAAACTCATCGCAACGACAGCAGAGAAAGACAGTATCTTTCTAGCACAATTAGCGCCTTTAGCGGATACCCTAACAGTACTACTAGTTGCCAAATCCAATACAAGTCCAACCCTATTTATACAAGAATTCAAAGCCGAGTATAACGAGATGAGCACCTGGAGAGTAGATGATGGCGGTCAGTTTCCGATGGAGGATTTTACCATCCTAAATGTCTTTCGCTACAACAATAAAATTGAACTGGTCACGTCATTTCCGGGACCTGAGGGTGGAAGTTTCTCCTTCATAACACCAGATAAACAAAACCGCTATCGGACGCTCAAAGAAGCCTATGCATATTGGTCACCTTTGTAGAGAGAATCACGCTCGATATCTTAATTTAACATTAAATAACTGATACTCTGAAAAAAAAGCACTAATTTGACGGCAATTTTATGAAACTATACAATGCTGACCTTCCTCCTTATGAAGAAGATACTGTCCTCTTAGCTCAGTATCTTCAAGAAAATGATATGGAAGCCTTAGGCAAGCTGTATAGCAAACATGCCGAAATGGTATACTATGTATGCTTACGCTACTTTAAAGAGGAGGAAAAGAGTAAAGATGCCGTGATGCAGATCTTTGAAGAGCTAATAACCAAGATTAAAAAACAGGATATCAAGAGCTTTCCAAAGTGGCTTTATGTAGTAAGTAAGAACTTTTGTCTCATGGATTTACGTTCAAAAAAAGGCAAAGAAGAAATTTCAGTCGATGAATTTGTGGAATTTCCGATAAGTATGCATCAGGAAGAAAGCTATTCAGAAAAAGAAGGTAAACTCTCTTCGCTGGAACAATGTATGGAAAAGCTTCCAGAAAAGCAAAGAGTCACTGTAGACCTTTTTTTCATCAATGAGCATTGCTACAAAGAAGTAGTAGAAATAACGGGATATAGCATGAATGAAGTAAAAAGCTATATCCAAAACGGAAAAAGAAACTTAAAAAACTGTATGGATAGAGCTGATGCATAAACTCACATTCGATATTGCCCACCTACGTAAGTACGTCAATGGCGAATTGTCTTCCAAGGAAATGCACGAAGTAGAACGTGCTGCCCATGATGACGAGATGCTATCCGACATCCTTATGGGCTTAGAGATCGAAAAAAGTGAAGGGAATCCAGCAGTATCGTTTATCGACATACACCATAAAATAGTTAACCGAACGCAACGAAAATCAGCTTCAAGTTCTCTATTGCACAACAGACCCCTGCAGATCGCTGCTTCTATTTTAATAATACTAAGTGGCTTATTGTTTTGGTATAATCAAGATCAGCACCCAAAAACTGAACAAACTCTTATTGCTGATGCACAGCAGGAAATTATAGGTCCGAGTCATGATCGTATCGCTGAGATATCATCTACTCCTGATAGTACTGTAAAACTGTTTTCAAACCCAGATTATTCCCCTCCGCGGGAAACAAATGAAAATATCCAAAGGCATCAAAATCTTTCTGGTAACCCGCACAGTAGAAAACTAACCGAACAGGAAAGCCAAATTTTAGCTTATACTCCTACTGAAAAGAATATTGATTTTAATCAGGATCTTGCAGGCACATTGAATCTTAGCCACCCCAAGCATGAGAATGATGTCATTATCATCAATACAGAAGGGCAGGACAAGTATAATCTGATGGCCTCCAATCAAAAAAAACAAACGCAACCTAAAATAGCGGATACCAGAGTAAGTAGTAATCCCAACACGCCACTATCTAGTGCTCAAATGAGAGCGCGGCTTAGTAGTTTAGGGCTAGATTCGCAGACCGATCTAATCTGGGGACAAGTGCTGGATCAACGATCTAAACAACCTCTGGCAGGCGTAGAAGTAACAGATACCCAAAATGACAATGTAGTTCTAACTGATGCAGATGGAAGGTTTTTATATGCAGCAAACAATAAAAAAAGTTTAAAAATAATTGCATCAGGATACAGAGCAAAAGAAGTTAAAGCGGAGGACGGTTCACAGACCATACTATTATCTCCTTTAGAGGACCTATTGGACGATATTGGTTATGAATCCAAAGTCCTCAAATCGGGCAAGAGTATCCCTACCATTGGATGGGAAAAATATATGACATATCTATTTGCGGAAATTGACAAAACTACGGAAAAGGAATATGATTTATCTGTACGTATGGAACTTAATAAAGACGGGAGACCTACCAATGTATCTATTATAAGATCTTCGGATAAAGAGCTAAATGCAAAGGTAATCTACCTTATTGAAAATGGTTCTGCTTGGGAAACAGGTGTAGACTCGAAAAACATCTATCTTCAGATCAAACCCCGAAAATAAGCTTTTTCTATAACTCTATAAATAATTCAAGCCCATCACGGGCTTGAAAAAAATAAAACATCATTGTTGTACGGTGCTCAATCTAATTGGGAGGTTATAAGATACGCGCACAGGCCTTCCATTCTGAATACCTAGTGTCCAGCGCTTTGCCCTTTTGAGAAGTTCAATAGCTTGATTTCCGGTACCGAATCCCAAGTCACGTTTGACTTCAAAAGAACTCAACCTTCCGTCTCTCTCTACCACAAAAGAAACCTGTATGAGCCCTGCAACCTCATGATCAACTGCTGACGATGGAAATTGATAATTACGTGCAACCCACTCTACAAAAGCTTTCATACCCCCGGGAGGTTCTGGCATGATTTCTACCGTTTCAAACGTACCCTCGCCATCATCTCTTCCCTCTATATCACTTCCCATAGACTTCCCAAGAGCACCACCATTCCGTTTTTCCTTACCAAAAGTCCCCTTGGGCACAAGTGCTCCCCCAGCCTGTCCTTTCATCGAAATAGCAGCTATCATCTTTCGGGCTCCAAGTGTCTCTGAGGTCTCTACAATATCCTCTTTAAGGGATGCCTTATTTGTAGGATTCACTTCAGTGAATTTTATCAAATCAACCGCCGGCACATCCTGTGCAACTTGCTGTGCTACTCCTGATTCTTTAAGGATAACGATCTCTTCCGAGGCTGGTTCCGACTTCTCTATTTCAACAGTGATTAGCGACGCATTAAGTAAAGAAAGGTCGGATTCTACCCCTTGACTTTTCTTGGGATATATAAAAGAGAGGCTACACAATGCTCCGACGAATAAAATAACGCCCCCTAATGAAATACCTATGGCTTTGTCTCCAAAAAGCCTCAATTGATACGCTCCATAGGCTTTATTTCGGTCAACAAAAACGACATCCATCCATTCTTTGTTGAAAATAACTGATTTTGAAAATAGCATAGCAAAAAGTGTTTGGGTTTATAAATCTCTTTTATACTATGATGAAAGAAACCTCCACTTTCCACAAAAATCTAAAAACTGAGCATACTATATTATTCAGATACTACATCAAAACAATTAAAGAGAAAGATTATTGTACGCGGGATATTATCTTGGAATATATCTTAAACAATAAAATGGCTGCTAAAACAAGCCCTGCAATACCAGCTACAACTACAACAGGTTGTTCAAAAAAATTTACCATAACATTTAGATCAAGGTTAACTAGCTCTAAGATAACAATAATGTTGCAACACCAAAATATTTTTTATCATTTTTTTTCCTTTATATTTGCTCTTAATGAAAAGATTCCTAGCCATACTAGTATGCTTCGTCTATATGACGGTCTCCTTCGGAGGCTCTGTATACATGCATAATTGTTGCGGAGGAACCTCAATCAGCCTATATGAAAAAGCAGGACACGACATATGTCCTATGTGTACTCACGAAGAAAAAAACAACTCAGAATCTTCAAAACATAAAACTTGTTCTGATGGCAAATGCAGTGATATCGAGATTAAAATCGACCAACTCGCCAATAAGCTATTCTCAGGGCATTCTTATTTTTACTCAGCCGTGGCACCGGCTATCTTAACCCGCCTCTGGATTAGTCTCAAGCCCATCAGTTTAGAGTTAAAGAACGAAAAATTCGCTTTAAGGGACAGCTTTGTGTTTAAAGATGTCGCACCCCCAACATTTCTTTTAAATTGTATTTTCAGAATTTAGAATAGTATTTTCTTTGTTATTAAACATGGGGTATTGCGTACGTATTCCTCATACATTAAATCACGTAAGAGAATCATTATTTTTTGGATATTACCGGTCCAGTGAAAAAACTATTCGATTCAATCTAAAAGGCAAACTATTAATAATAGTTCCCTTAGAATAAGTTAAATACATATGAACACAATATATAAAGTCACATCATTAATTATATTTATTTTTATAACGCAGATTACAATAGCACAAACCCTTAGTACAGCTGTTTTTGAAGTACCGGGGAACTGTGGTATGTGTAAAAAACGTATTGAAACAGCCGCCAAAATATCAGGTGTTGAATCGGCGGTATGGGATAATAAAACCCACAAAATCACGACAAAGTATAATTCGAAACAAGTAGACCTGACTCAAATCCAACAAGCTATTGCCAAAGCAGGCCATGACACCCCATTGGTCAAAGCAGAAGACGATGTATACGCCAAGCTACATGAATGCTGTCTATATGAGCGACTAGGTGACGAAAAAAAAGACGAACATGCAGATCACAATCATGATGATCACGCTGGACATAACCATGATGACCATGATCATCACGATCACGAGCACATCATAACGGGTGTCGTTGTAAATGAAGATGGAAAAGCGGAACTTACTCCGATTGTCGGCGTGAATATCAAATGGCTCGAAGCTCCTTCAAAACAGACTACAAGTAATGAAAATGGGGTATTCAAGATCAAACATGAAAAAGGATACAAACACCTCGTTTTCTCCCATCCTGGCATGCAGGCAGACACGATAGTAGTGAAAGACCTTCATGAGGTACTTGTAATTCACTCTAAAGACAATGTATTGTCGGAGGTGGTCGTGTCTCGAAGCAAAAAAGCGACCTATATCAACAAACTAAATCCAAATCGGATGGAAGTCCTAACAACAAAGGAGCTATTCAAAGCTGCATGTTGTGACTTGAGCGAAAGCTTCTCGACCAATGCGTCTGTCGATGTCGTGAGTAATGATGCGGTAACAGGCAGCAAGCAGATCCAGATGTTGGGCTTAAGTGGTATCTATACACAGTTGACAGTCGAAGGGCTACCAGGCCCCCGTGGTTTTGCAACACCGCTAGGTTTGAATAGTATCGCTGGAACATGGATCAACTCTATAGAAATTTCAAAAGGCATCGGATCTGTTGTTAATGGATTTGAAAACATGGCTGGACAGATCAATATCGAATTAAAAAAACCACATGACTCAGACAGGTTGTTTTTCAATGCTTATGCTAATAACATGGGTCGTACGGACGTAAACTTAAATCTAGCACAAAAACTAAATGACAAGTGGTCGGTAGGCTTTTTATTGCATGACAACTTCATGTATAACAAAAACATGAACTATAGCAACAATGGCTTCAGAGATGCACCTGTGGGTAACCTATTCTCTGGAATCAACAGGTGGCACTACGAAGATGGAAAGGGGGTGATTGCACAATTCGGAGTTAAATATCTAAAAGATGACCGTACAGGAGGTCAAACCGACTTCAACAAATCCACAGATAAAAGTACCACCAACAGGTATGGTCTCGGTTTTGATAATCAACGTATAGAAGGATTTGCCAAAATAGGTTATGTATTCCCAGAAAATAGACTGAGAAGTATTGGCTTACAACTATCTGCTTCGAACTATAAACAAGACAGCTACTTTGGACTTAATAACTACCTAAGCGATCAAAGTAGTGGCTATGCTAACCTTATCTTTCATGATGTAATCGGATCGGTTGCACATAAATACAAAGTGGGAGCTTCTGTATCCTATGACGATTACAATGAAACCATAAATGCTTTTAATTTTAAAAGAAAAGAAGCGGTTACAGGTGCATTTGCGGAATATACTTACAGCCCGACAGAGAGTTTTGATGCTGTCTTAGGTTTACGTCAAGACTATAACTCTTTATACGGTTGGTTTACAACACCAAGAGCTGTCGTACGTTATGCACCGACATCGACTACTACAATCCGCTTAAGTTCTGGAAGAGGGCAACGTACAGCAAATATATTTGCTGAAAACATGAGCATATTCGCCTCTAGCCGTACTATAGATTTTGCAGCCCTGTCAAACCAGAACAATGCTTATGGATTGAAACCAGAGGTATCTTGGAACACTGGACTGACCTTTGACCAAGACTTCCAATTATTCGGAAGGGAAGCTGGAATATCCATGGAATTATTCCATAATAACTTCCAGGATCAGGTTGTTATCGATTTTGAGAACCCAAGAGCGGTATCTTTCTATAACCTAGAGGGCAAATCATTCTCTAACAGCTTGCAGACGGAGCTTCGTTTTATGCCTGCTCAACACTTTGAAGCTAGATTTGCGTACAGACTATTGGATGTACAGACAGACTATGCCAGTGGGCGTCTACAGAAGCCATTGACAGCAAAACATAGAGGTTTTATGAACCTTGCTTACAATCTGCATAGCGGATGGTCCTTTGATTACACACTAAATGTAGTAGGTAAGAAGAGAATGCCGTCTACGACAGCTAACCCTATAGAGTATCAACTACCGGAAAACTCTAAGTCTTACGTGACAATGAATGCACAGGTCAGTAGAAAATTAGGAAAAAACAAAAATATAGACATCTATGTGGGGGGTGAAAACTTAACAAATTACTACCAGAAAGATCCGATATTAGGTTTTGACCAACCCTTTGGCCAATATTTTGACACCAACTTATTATGGGGTCCTCTAACAGGTAGAATGTTCTACACTGGTGTGAGATACCACATAAAGTAATAAAAAAGGCCGTTTGTAAAACAAACGGCCTTTTTTTAGGAAGATAATACGATCCGCTTGAGCTCCTCGTAGAGTCGACTGGTCGGGAGTCCGACGACATTCTCAAAGGATCCTTCAATAGCCTCCACCCCTATTCGACCAATCCATTCCTGAATCCCGTAAGAACCGGCCTTGTCATAAGGCTTGTATTTGTCCAGATAGTATTCAATCTCTTCACCATCCAGCGTTCGAAAACAAACAACTGTATCGCTTGTAAAACTTTTTACCTGTCCGCGATAGGCTATGGCGACTCCTGTATAGACGTGATGCACGCTACCGCTCAAACCCGACAAAACTGCCCGCGCTTCATCTACATTTTTAGGCTTCCCAAGCACAGCACCTACTCCATCTACTACCACTGTATCAGCCGTAATAACAATGTGTTCGAAAAAGCCAGGTTCTGCAAAAGCCTTGATTTTTTCTACCGCAACATATTCGGCAGCATCCTGAGGCAGTACTTCTGTCGGTATCGACTCATCGATTTCACGGATGATAACCTCAAAATCTAAATCCAGCGACGTCAAAAGTTCTTTCCTGCGCGGAGATTGCGATCCTAAAACAATGGGAATCTTCGCTATAACTTTTAAAAAAAACATGTTATATACTTTTTATTAGAACTTCTGTATGCCATTTATTCTGAAGTCGTAGGACCTTTTCTATAATCTCGCGCACGATTCCTTCCCCGCCCCGCTTGGTAGAGACATAATGACTTATGCGCTTGATATCTTCAACGGCATCCGCTGGCGCAATAGCTGCACCGACCTGCTGCATACAGCTATAGTCGGGCATATCATCCCCTATAAAGGCCATATCCGCTAGACGCAGATTATAACGAGCAGCGAGCTCCTCGAGTAGTCTAAGCTTATCCGAAACACCCAAATGTACCTCAGGAACATGAAGCCCCTCCATACGTTTCAACACGCCTTGAGAAAGCCCTCCTGTGAGTACGAAAATCAATAAGCCCTGTTTGATTGCATACTGTATAGCATAACCATCCTTGACATTGAAAGTCCGCAATTGCTCTCCATTTTCGTTGACTAAAATAGCACCGTCTGTCAACACACCGTCGACATCTAATACGACGCATTTTATATTTTTTAACGTAGAATAAATCATAACTAATACAAAGGTAACTAATAATTGCAGATATGCTAAACCACCTCCTTACTCAGAATAGCCATAGATTTATCAATATAAACCAGAAAAATCAAAACTTTGTCACAAAATAGTTGTTATCGCAACTTTTATATCAACAGCTCTTGACTGCTATCAATTCTTGACGTAACTTTGTGTTAACAATTCGGAAATCTACACAAGTATCTGAATAGAAAAAAGAGTTGTTTTAAAATAGTCTTTTCATAATTTAGGTTTATAATTGGTTAGTAGCAAACCTTGGCGCCCATCGTCAAGGTTTTGTTCTTTTATAACCCCACACAAGGAGATCCAACAGATACCTTACACACAGTTCCACAAATGCAGTCCCCTTATAGAATAAAAAAAGGGCATAATAATGCCCTTTTTTATAACAGTGTCTTGGTCTAAGACTTATTCTTGTCCGTTCCTTTAGGGTTGGATATAGATGAACGCATATCGGTATCCGCTTGGATATTCTGCATTTTGTAATAATCCATTACTCCCAGGTTACCGCTACGGAATGCTTCTGCCATCGCTAACGGTACCTGCGCTTCTGCTTCAATTACCTTGGCCTTAGCTTCCTGTGCTTTCGCTCTCATCTCCTGCTCATTCGCAACCGCCATAGCACGACGCTCCTCAGCACGAGCATTAGCCACCTTAAGGTCAGCCTCTGCTTGATCGGTCTGTAACTTTGCACCTACGTTTTCGCCGATATCGATATCAGCAATATCGATCGATAAGATTTCGAATGCAGTTCCCGAGTCCAGACCTTTGGATAACACCGTTTTAGAAATACGGTCAGGATTTTCCAAAACCTCTTTATGATTTGCAGAAGAACCTATAGTCGTAACAATACCTTCACCCACACGAGCTAAGATTGTTTCTTCTCCGGCACCACCCACCAACTGATTAATATTGGCACGTACTGTAACTCTCGCTTTCGCAATCAGCTGTATACCATCTTTAGCAACTGCTGCGACTGGAGGGGTATTAATAACCTGAGGATTAACAGAAAGTTGAACAGCATCAAAAACATCACGACCAGCCAAATCTATAGCTGTAGCGAGTTTAAAGTCCAAAGGAATGTTGGCTTTATCAGCCGAGATCAGTGCTTTAATAACTTTATTAACATTTCCGCCAGCAAGATAGTGCGTCTCGATATCATTTGTGCTGATACGAAGACCTGCTTTAGTGGAAGTAATCATTGCATTGGTAACCAGTGCGGGAGAAACCTTACGTAAACGCATCAACACTAAGTTCAAAAGACTGATACGTACATTAGAGAGTTGAGCAGTAAACCAAAGATTGACCGGCAATAAGTAAAGTAATAAAAACAAGGCTACTACAGCGCCGATGATGGTTAGAATTAAAGAAACGTCTGAATTCATATATTGAAATTAAAAAAAATAGCTCTTTAAAGATAGAGATTTATTTTTATTTTATGGCACAATGTGCTTCATATTATTCTAAAACCTTACAAAGAAATTTTAAACATTTATATACCTTTGTAATAATCTGGCCTAGTCCGACAAAGTGAGAAGCAAAATGTAAACGGGATATTTTCACTTTTTTTACATCGTTTTTAGAGACCTTTACCCATGAATAAACGAAACAAATTAAAAACACAGGTTTTTATAAGTATTGGCATCGCTACAGCTATCATTTTATTGTCAATACTTTATTTGTTTAACCAATTTTCTAACTATATGGTTAGAAACGATGAAATCATTAAAAACTCACAAGATCAACTTCAGGCTGCAACGATCATAAACACCGATTTTTACAACCTCACCAGAGCACAAATAGATAAAGTAAAAGGACAATCACAAGCAGATTTTGAAATATCTACATATATAGAAAAGCTAAAAAAACAAGTTATCACTTTAGAAAACATCAGTGCGGAAAACAGTGAAAATGCGAAACGCCTCATCGAGCGTATTAAAGTCGTATTAAAAAGTAGTCATGGACTCGACGAAAGAGAGCAGAAAGATAAAGTGATCAACTTTTGGATTGCTGAACAGGAAGAAAACCTGGAATCCACTAATATATTTATTGGCTCTATAATCGCTAATAGGGCCAAGGAGATGGCTAGCAATGAAAAATATATTAACGATGTCAAGTCCGTTACCACTGTATTGATAGCCATTAGTCTTTTGATAATAGCGTATGTCTTTTATAAAATTTTTCAGCTTCTTTACCAACTGCGTAAATCCACTAGTGAGTTAAAAATAGTAAATAAGGAATTTGAAGAGGCACGGGATAAAATTGAAAACACGAATTGGGTATTAGAAAACAGCGCGTATCTGGCAGATAAAATAAGTGGTATAGATGAAAGTCAAAAGATCAGTAATATCGTCATTAATTTACTGCATCAACAAACGTCATTACAGGCTGCCGCAATATACATCAGAAAACCAGACTCCTATGAATTCGAACAAATGGCGTCATTAGGATTAAAAGATAATTCAAGCTTATTTAGATTCACGAGTGGAGAGGGGCTTTTAGGAATGATTGTTGAAAGCAAAGAATTTATCATACATACTATAAAAGATGTGAACCATCTGAATACCCAAACAGCACTGGTAAATCAGTTTCCAGCAACAGTGTTCATATCCCCTTTAATACATGAAAATCATTGCCTCGGAATTATCGAAGTGGCAATCTTTTGTAAAGAAGAAGATCAAAAGAAACATAAAGATTATCTAAGCCGAATTAGCCGTATAATCGCAACACGGATTAAATTTGGTCAGAGCCACCTATTAGTAGAACAGTTACTAGAAGAGACCCAGCGACAAACAGAAGAATTAGAGGCGCAGCAGGAAGAACTAAGAATAACAAATGAAGAACTGATTCATAAAACGCACCTCTTGGAGTCTTCGGAAGAAGAACTACGCGTTCAACAAGAAGAACTAACACAGACTAATACGGAATTGAATCAGAAAGCGGCTGAAGTAGAGAAAAGGAACAACGAGCTCAATGATGCTCATAAGGTAGTCGAACAAAAAATAAACGAAGTAGAGCAGGCAAGTAAATACAAATCAGAATTCATGGCAAATATGAGCCACGAATTACGCACACCATTAAATAGCATCTTGATATTAGCAAAACTACTCCAGGACAACAAGACAAAAAACCTAAATGCAGAGCAAGTAAAATATGCCAGCGTAATACATGGCGCGGGGACGGATCTTTTGGAGCTAATCAACGAGCTATTAGACCTAGCGAAGATTGAATCGGGAAAGATTGATTTGAATATCGATAATATATATACGAGGGATTTTGTCAATGAGACGGAAGAGCTTTTCCGCGCAGTTGCGAAAGATAAGGGCATCATATTTACAACTACTATCGCAGCAGATGTACCTGCAGACTTCTCATCCGACGAATATAGATTGCAACAGGTCGTCAAAAACTTTCTATCCAATGCTTTTAAGTTTACACCATTGAACGGCTCGGTCAGTTTCAACATTAGGATACAGGCCAACAATCTCTTCTTTGAAGTAAAAGATTCGGGCAAAGGAATTACAAAAGAAAAACAAGAACTCATATTCGAAGCATTTAGACAAGAAGATGGTTCAACCAGTCGCAAATATGGAGGCACAGGCCTTGGGCTGTCTATCAGTCGCGAGATTGCATCATTACTGGGCGGAAGAGTGACATTGGAGAGTGAACCTGAGATAGGTAGTACCTTTACCTTGATAATCCCATATACGTCTTCTGAAGACATAAAAATAACGAGACAGAATTTTATACAAGAGAAACAAGAAACTGAAAAAGCAGTTGCCCAACAAGCATTAGAACAGAAAACCCCTGAACAAGAAGACAGGAAAATCCTTATTATAGAAGATGATATCAACTTTGCTGATATATTGAAGGGATTTGCAGAAGAATACGGTTTTGCAGTTAATCTGGCCCATGACGGAGCGAAAGGGTTTGAAGAAGCATTACAGACTTTGCCCGATGCAATCATACTTGATGTCATGCTTCCGATTGCAGATGGATGGGAAGTACTGAAAATGCTTAAAGAAAATCCTAAAACAAAACACATCCCCGTACACATGATGTCTGCTGCGACATTCAACAAAAAAGATTTTCTTGAAAAAGGGGCAATCGGCTTTATGCATAAGCCTGTAACAGCAGATACCATACAAAATACATTCGAGACAATAAATCTTAACCTAAGTCAATCTGTCAAAAAAATCTTATTGATTGAAGACCAAGAGCTGCAGAGCGAGTTTATCAAAGACTCATTTGCGGAGCACAACATCAATGTCATTCAAGCATTTTCATTATCTGCAGCCTGGGACAAACTTATTGAAGAAGCTAATATTGACTGTATTATCTTAGACATGCAGCTTCCGGATGGCAACGGCCTAGACTTAATCGAAAAAATAAAAGAAACACCAAGACTGGTCAATATCCCCATCATTATAAATACGGCATATGAACTTCCTAAAGAGCAGTATGATAAAATAATTGCCGATGCCAAAGCAACTATTCTAAAATCAGACAAATCCAGCGATCGATTAATTGACGAGGTGAACCTGTTCTTAAATAAAATAAACGACTCCTCCTACCAACCCATCAAAAACATAGGGAGCATCCAGCAGATGAGTAATCTGAGAGGGAAGCGTGTACTCGTAGCAGATGACGATATGCGGAATATATTTGCACTAACAACCTCGTTACAGAGCTTCGAGATGGAAATAGAAATCGCCAATAACGGAAAAGAAGCGGTACAGATCATGAGTAATCCCGACAACAAAATTGATATCATTTTAATGGATATCATGATGCCCGAGATGGATGGGTATGAAGCCATAAGAATCATTCGTGAGGATCTCAAATACAAAAACATCCCAATTCTTGCTGTTACAGCAAAAGCGATGAAAGGTGATCGAGAGAAATCAATACAGATTGGTGCAAATGACTACGTAAGCAAACCCATAGATATAGACAAACTAACATCATTAATGCAGGTATGGTTGGGCTAAAAAAAAGTGAGTTTATCAGTTTTTCTGATCTTGATGAAGTTGTTTATCTACTAAAAAACATCTCTGAGTTCGATCTGACTGGCTATTCAAAATCGTCACTTAAGCGTAGAATAGAGCGTTTTCTTAGTATGGAAAAAATGGACTTAGTGGACTTAAAAAGTGCCATTTTAAATATCGATGGATTTGAAAACTACTTCATACAGGAACTAATGGTCAATGTAACTGAAATGTTTAGAGACCCACAATTTTTCAGACAATTAAAAGCCAAAACTTTTCCGTACCTCCAGACCTATCCACAGCTTCGCATCTGGAGTGCTGGCTGTGCAACAGGAGAAGAAGCTTATTCATTGGCAATACTCCTCAAAGAAAACAACTTACTGAATAGATCATTCATATATGGAACTGATGTTAGCTTGAAAGCTTTAGATTTTGCCAGAAAAGGGGTGTATCCGTTAGCAAAAATAAAATCCTACACAGATAACTTTAATAAAGCAGGGCTTGCTTCAGAATTTTCCTCCCATTATACGGCTATGTATGATGCTGCAATCATAAACAATGAGTATAGAAATAAAATCCTTTTTTCTACACATAATTTGGTCTCGGATCATGTGTTTAATGAGTTTCAGCTGATCCTATGCAGGAATGTAATGATCTATTTTGATAAGGAGCTACAAGAACACGTGCTACAGCTATTCTATGAATCTCTAGCCTTATTTGGCTTTCTTTGTTTAGGGAGTAAAGAAAGTCTCTACGGACATGCTATCAAGGACAGGTTTAAAGTCATTGATAGCAACTTAAACATTTATCAAAAGGTCAAATGAAAGGCAAAAAGGATAACATAGTGCTAATCGGTGGCTCGGCAGGTTCCTTATTATTGATAACAGAAATATTGGAAAACCTACCTGCACGTCTTGACTATGCTCTATGTATCATTATTCATCGTAGCTCAACATTCAGCAGCGAGATTGAAAAGAGTCTTTCGATCAAGCTTAATAGGCCAGTAATAGCTATTACGGACAAAACTCCTATTAAAAATGGAATCATCTATTTTGCTCCACCTGGATATCATATACTAATCGATCCACCAGGCACGTTTGCGCTCGACAGTTCAGAACATGTCAATTATGCGAAGCCATCAATAGACGTCTTATTTGAAAGCTGTGCACAGATATATGGCCAATACTGTACTGCTTTTCTATTATCCGGAGCCAATGCAGATGGTGCTCGCGGTCTAAAAGCGATTGAAGAATTTGGAGGTAAAACCTTCATTCAAAACCCTAGCGATGCCTTAATAGAGACCATGCCTATTTCAGGAATCCAGGAATCCCGCTTATCCACTATTCTTAAAAACCAAGATATAATACGTTACTTTAGCGACAATCTCCAGTTATCATGAAAAACATAAACTTATTAATACTTGACGATAAAGAAGAAAACATCATAAGCTTAAGAGCACTGTTATCAGATATCGAGAACATCAACATTATCTGTTCTACAAATCCTAATGAAGCACTTAAGCTCTGCTGGAAAAATGATATAGCATTAGCATTAGTGGACGTTCAGATGCCCGAAATAAATGGATTTGAATTTGTTTCTCTTTTGAAATCAAACCCAAAAACCAGCCATATTATGGCCGTGATGGTCACCGCAATATCCAAAGAAGACAAATATCTGATCAAAGGACTACAAAGCGGAGCTGTAGATTACCTCTACAAACCGCTCAATCCAGAAATAACTATCGCTAAAGTAACTTCTTTCATCAAACAAATTCATATCCAAGAAGAAATTATCCAAAAGAATACGGAGCTCGAAGAATCCAAAAAGGCTCTGATAAAAGCGAATCAGGAAGCTGAACAAGCTCGAAAATCTAAAGAAATCTTTCTAGCAAATATGAGCCATGAAATCAGAACGCCAATTAACGGTATAAAGGGTATCGTACACATGCTAAAGAATGCTAATCTGAACCTTGAACAATTGGGTTGGGTCAATAGGTTGGAGATTGCTTCTAACTCGCTACTCCTCATCATCAATGATATACTGGATATCTCGAAAATCGACTCGGGAATGATGAAAATTGAAATGGAAGACTTCCATTTCACAAATGTCCTTTTAGACTTGGTGCAGATGTTTAAAATCAAAGCATCTGATAAAAACCTAGAATTCGAAGTCATTTTAGATCCAAAATTACCCACGCATGTCCACTTTGACTCCCTACGTCTAGAGCAGATTATAAGCAACTTTGTATCAAACAGCCTCAAGTTTACAGAAAATGGAAAAATTACACTCACAGTGGAGTCTTTGGAAGTTAATGATGAACTACATCGGATTAAATTTCTGGTAACCGATACCGGTATCGGCATAAAGCCGGATTCTGTAGATAAGATATTCCTTGCTTTTGAACAGGGAGATGATGGTATCACTAAAAAATTTGGCGGCACAGGATTAGGCCTAGCTATCGTCAAACGATTGGCAGAGCTTCTAAATGGAGAAGTACATGCACAAAGCGTATATGGACAAGGTTCTAATTTTTCTTTTATTGTCGACATCAAGGAAGTAAAAGATAAAGTAACAGTCAAAAGAGAGATAAACCTTCCCTACTCCCAATTCCCAAAACTGAATAGCATAAACGTACTAGTTGCAGAAGACAATGAGCTTAATAGTTTTATGCTGGCCCATATGCTACAAACCTGGGACTGTAAAGTCACGGTTGTCAAGAATGGACTATTGGCGCTGGAAGCGTTAGAAAAAGACAATTTTAACTTAATACTAATGGATACACATATGCCTGTTATGAGTGGTTTCGAAGCTATTAAAGAAATAAGGGGAAATCTAGATTCCCAACGTAGACAGACCCCCATAATCACAATCTCAGCATCGGTTCTAGAACATGAGCAGCAGGCAGCCTTCCAAGTGGGAGCAGACGAAGTCATTGGCAAACCATTTGATCCCACAGAACTTTATAAAAAAATAACAAAAGTATGTCGAGGTGAGAAAGTCAGTAATTTGCCATTTTGAGCTTAAATTCCACTTATAATTCTTTTATTTTTAGTACCTTTAAGCGTTATATTTCACAACTGACAGAAGTTGCTTAAAGTTTGTTTTCTTGACTAAAGAGCCTTCCTTTTAGCTCCATCTAGTTAAACCAAATGAAACGAGTATGGTCAGGACATATTTTAAAGTCCAAGGGCTTGTACTTTTAATTTAATCACATTTCAATGAAAAAACTATTTTTTATCCCTGTCCTAGCTGCAGTTGTCTCTTTAGCAGCTTGCGGAGGAAACAACACCAAATCAGAAAGTTCAACGCAGAACAACACGGAAGAGACTGCATCGGAGTCTACTGTAGAGACGGTACCTGGTATTGAAAACGTAACGATTTCAAACAACTGGACTGTAGAAGGTAATGACCAAATGAAATTCAACACGGAATTGATCCGTGTAAAGGCAGGAGAACCTTTGGAATTGACATTGAAAAATGTGGGTAAAATGCCAAAAGAATCAATGGGCCATAACCTGATAATATTAAAATCTGGGGTGGACCTCCCTACTTTCGGCGGGGAAGCAGCAGCAGCGGCAGATAACGAATACATTCCTAAATCGGCATTGTCATCTATCGTAGCACACACTAAACTATTAGGCCCAGGTGAAGAAGACAAAATCTCTGTAACTTTGGAAAAAGGAGTATACACCTATATCTGTAGCTTCCCGGGACACTATGCATTAATGCAAGGTAAAATCGTAGCGGAATAATATTACATTCCCTCATAAATTATAAAAGGCACGGTTTCGTGCCTTTTTATTTATGAGGGTTTTTTGACTCAATATTTTGGAATTACTTGGAGATAAGTCTTAACTTAGCCTCAAAATTTAAAATTCGCAATCATGCAATACGATGTTATAGTTATAGGTAGTGGTCCTGGCGGTTATGTAGCCGCTATCCGTTGCGCTCAATTAGGTCTAAAAACTGCAGTAATCGAAAAGTACAGTACGTTTGGGGGAACTTGTCTTAACGTAGGCTGTATCCCTTCCAAAGCTTTACTTGATACTTCAGAGCATTATCACAATGCAGCTCATTCTTTTGCGACTCATGGAATCAGCCTTAGCAATCTTAAAATAGATGTTAAGAAAATGATCGAGCGTAAAGATGATGTTATAGCCCAAAATACAGCAGGAATCACTTATTTGTTCAAAAAGAACAAAATCGACTCGTACGAAGGTGTAGGTTCTTTTATCAATAAGAACACGATAAAAATTACTAAAAAAGACGGTGCCACAGAAGAACTTACAACTAAAAATGTAATCATCGCAACAGGTTCAAAACCGACAGCATTGCCATTCTTACCTATCGACAAACAACGTATCATCACTTCTACAGAAGCCTTAAACCTTTCTGAGGTTCCTAAACACCTTATCATTATTGGTGGTGGAGTAATCGGTCTCGAATTAGGATCTGTTTATGCTCGCTTAGGTGCAAAAGTATCTGTAATTGAATACGCTAAATCAATCATCAGTACAATGGATGGTGGTCTAGGTAAAGAATTACAACGTGTTCTAAAAAAATCTTTAGGCATGGAGTTTTTCTTGGGACACAAAGTAACTGGAGCAACAGCAAAGGGTAAAAAAGTAACTGTTACTGCTGAAGATAGTAAAGGACAGGCAGTTTCTTTCGAAGGTGATTACTGTATCGTATCTGTAGGACGTGTAGCTTATACAAAAGATCTAGGCTTAGAGAACATTGGCATCACTCCAGAAGAGAGAGGCAATAAAATCCCGGTAAACGATCATTTAGAAACAGTTGTTGAAGGCGTATATGCTATCGGCGATGTGATCAAAGGAGCTATGTTGGCCCACAAAGCAGAAGACGAAGGTATCTATGTTGCTGAGCGTATCGCTGGACAAAAACCACATATCGATTACAATTTAATCCCTGGGGTGGTCTATACATGGCCAGAGGTAGCATCAGTAGGTCAGACTGAAGAGCAATTAAAAGAAGCAGGTAAAAAATACAAATCAGGATCATTCTCTTTCAAAGCGTCTGGTCGTGCGAAAGCATCTGGAGATACAGACGGATTTGTTAAGGTATTGGCAGATGCAGAGACAGACGAAGTATTAGGTGTACATATGATTGGTCCACGCGCGGCAGACATGATTGCTGAAGCAGTGGTAGCGATGGAATACAGAGCATCTGCAGAAGATATCGGTAGAATCTGTCATGCTCACCCTACGTTTACCGAAGCATTGAAAGAAGCTGCATTGGCCGCCACGGCTAATAGAGCTATCCATGCTTAATCCTAGAAGAACTTAGAAAAACAAAAGAAATGCCTTTTGCTAAAACCGTTCAATAACACGGACATAGGCGAAAGGCATTTTTCCTTTATAAAAACTTAGCTTAATTTTACGCCTATGAACTTTCACACACGAAAATGGGTAAAACCTGAGGATTTGAATCCCAACGGTTCTTTGTTTGGTGGTACACTATTGCGATGGATTGACGAAGAAGCGGTAATCTACGCTATTGTACAATTAGGAAATCCACATGTGGTTACGAAGTTTATTTCAGAGATAAACTTTGTCAGCTCAGCGAAACAAGGGGATATCATCGAACTGGGAATAACCGCCTCAGAATTTGGAAGGACCTCCATTACTATGCGATGCGAGGTAAGAAATAAAATAACCAGAAAAACGATACTATCTATTGATAAACTGGTTTTTGTCAACCTCGATGCTGAAGGTACACCAACACCTCATGGCAAAACAGAAATCACTTATGCCTATATGAGTGTAGACAAATTTACAAAGGACGGATCATCGTAACATCCTTTGTAAAATAGGTATATCTTATTTAAACCACCTTTTGGGGAGCAGCTATTTCCTTCTTAACATCGCGTTCGACCCAAAAAGAAACGACAGGAATCAATGATACCACAAAGTACTTGACCACTCTCGAAAACTTCCAGTTGTAAGTCTGCCAACAGGCAAGCAAAAGTATCACAAACAATACCACCAAGAAACCATGAATAGACCCAGCAATACGAACTGCACCGTTTCTTATATCATCAGGAACTTCCATAAAGTGATGTAAAACATACTTAATAGGCATAGCAATAAAGAATAGAATAATCGTGGAAATAGCCTCCCAAAGAGCAACTTGCTGAAAAATACGTATCATGGTATAAATTATTTTCAGCAAAAATAAACCAATCTTTGACCTCTAAGGTATCATTTGATAGAATTGACTGGCCTTTGACAATCTATTCCTCTGGATCTCATGTTTTTATTCATTACCATTTAATTGTCAGATAAAGTATGGAGCACCTTCAAATACGGTCTTTAGAAGCCAAAAGAACTGAAACAGCAGCCAATAATACCGATACTTTCAATAAAAAAACGTATTTTTGATAGCAAATTGTTTAATATAAATACAGAAAATATATGAACTACGACATCATCGTGATTGGAAGTGGCCCAGGCGGTTACGTTGCAGCCATACGTGCAGCTCAACTAGGCTTTAAGACTGCCGTTGTAGAGCGTGAAGCTTTGGGTGGCATCTGCTTGAACTGGGGATGTATACCGACCAAAGCTTTATTGAAAAGTGCACAAGTTTTCGAATACCTAAACCATGCTGAAGAGTACGGTATTAAAGTACAGGGTGGAGAGGCAGACTTTGGTGCAGTTGTGAAAAGAAGTCGCGGTGTTGCTGACGGTATGAGCAAGGGTATACAATTCTTGATGAAAAAAAACAAGATTGATGTTATATTGGGCACTGCCAAAATTAAAAAAGGTGGTAAAATCGATGTAAAAGCAGCAGACGGAAGCACTAAAGAATACACGGCAAAACACACTATCCTAGCGACCGGTGCACGTTCGAGAGAATTGCCAAACCTACCGCAAGATGGCAAAAAAATCATCGGATACCGTCAGGCAATGAACCTACCAACACAACCTAAATCGCTTGTAGTTGTTGGTTCTG
This sequence comes from Sphingobacterium faecale, assembly GCF_016746095.1. Taxonomy (GTDB): domain Bacteria; phylum Bacteroidota; class Bacteroidia; order Sphingobacteriales; family Sphingobacteriaceae; genus Sphingobacterium; species Sphingobacterium faecale. The sequence continues at coordinate 45,626 of NZ_JAERTY010000015.1, forward strand.
GTGCAATCGGTGTTGAATTTGCTTATTTCTATAATGCAATGGGTACTAAAGTAACTATCGTAGAATTTATGGACAGAATCGTCCCTGTTGAAGACGAAGAAGTATCTAAACAACTAGAAAAATCACTGAAGAAAGCAGGAATCGATATATTAACAAAATCTGAAGTACAGTCTGTTGATACAAGCGGAGCGCTTTCTAAAGTAAGCATCAAAACGGCTAAAGGTACGGAAGTAATCGAAGCTGAAGTCGTACTTTCGGCTGTGGGTATAACACCTAACATTGAAAACTTAGGTCTAGAAGAAGTTGGGGTAAAAGTAGATAAAGGTCGCGTATTGGTAGATGACTACTACAAAACAAATATAGACGGTGTATATGCAATAGGTGATATCGTAAAAGGTCAAGCTCTAGCACACGTAGCTTCTGCAGAAGGTATAACCTGTGTGGAGAAAATCAAAGGTCTACATGTAGAGCCGATTGATTACAACAACATCCCTGGATGTACTTATTGTTCTCCTGAGATTGCATCTGTTGGATACACAGAGAAAGCTGCACGTGAAGCTGGATATGAAGTTAAAGTTGGTAAATTCCCTTTCTCAGCTTCAGGTAAAGCTTCAGCAGCAGGCGCTAAAGACGGTTTCGTAAAACTAATCTTTGACGCCAAATATGGTGAGTTTTTAGGTGCACATATGATTGGAGCTAACGTTACTGAAATGATAGCAGAAATTGTTGTCGCTCGTAAGTTAGAGACTACAGGTCATGAAATGATTAAATCAGTACACCCGCACCCAACGATGAGCGAAGCTATTATGGAAGCTGCCGCTGATGCATACGGAGAAGTGATTCACCTATAGTTTTTTACAAATAAAAAAAAAGGCAGATTATTAATAATCTGCCTTTTTTTTATTTGAACACCAACTTGGATGGAAACACAATCTCCTGAAGTCCTATTTTATCACTGTTATCGAGGATATCAAAAAGTATCTCTGCGGCCTTCCTTCCCTGCTCATCGGGATATTGTTCTATACTTGCTAAAGGAGGATTTTCCATATACTTCCAAAGCGGATAATTAGCAAAGCTTATAAAGTGCATATCCTGACCTACACCAATCCCCTTACTACGTGCGTACCGTATAACATCTAAGGTAACATAATCATTAAAAGAAACTATCGCAGATGGGCGCTCAGGCAACACACATAATTGTTCCATCGCGATGTGATTTCCTTCTTCCGTAAGGTCGGTATGTACTACATATTTTTCGTTATATTCATAACCCTGTTTTCGCAGAGCTTCACGAAATGAAGATGTTCGTTCTGTTGCTGCCAACAATGTTTCGGGACCATTAATCAGCGCTATATTCTTATGTCCTCTAGAGACAAAAGCCTCAATTGCCTCCTCCATACCGGAAGCTAGATTACAGTAAACCCGATTTACAGCAGCAGATTCAGGTACACAGTCAAAAAAAACAATGGGTATCTGCGAACTTGCTAGGATATCTACAAAACTCAAGTCAGTCGTATTTTTGCCTAATGACATCAATATTCCATCGACACGATGCTTCTTAAATGTAGTAATAATTTGATTCTCCCGATTAGCATCGTCCAATGATTGTCCCAATAGCACCGTATATTTCCTATCTTCTGCTACAGCTTCAATTGCACTGATTGCCGAAGAGAAAAAAGGCTCTGATAAAGTAGGCAGAACCACTCCTATTGTAAACGTTTTTCGTTGCTTAAAAAATATAGCCGTCTGATTGGGTTCATAATTCAACTCTTCGGCCATTTTTTTTACCCGCATTGTCGTGACCAATCCGATACTGGGATGATCGTTGAGGGCTCTTGATACCGTAGACGGTGATATCTTTAGTTTTCTTGCTATTTCTTTAATCGTAGTCGGTTTGTTCAACTTCGTCATGACACAATTCTATTTATAATAAACCTCCTCATACCCAAAGATAACTTTATTCTTTTAACCGCAAAGTTTCCTCATTAAACTTAAACATACCTAGGTCACTGACCCTTTTATTTACGTTCATGATATTCCTACTATTCTCATTACGGATCCTATCGGCAGTTGCAATAGCTGATTTTGTAGCGGTTGAATAATAACCCTTCGTGATATGAAGAATTGCTTCAGCAATGAAGCCCTCTTGTGGATCTCCAAAATCTTTCAAAAAATCCTCTCTGGTGGTCTTGTTTAATGCCAATCCGCCAAAATAATCACCAAAAGCATCCGCATTAAACATCTGAAAAGATGTCGCATAAATCTCCACCTTTTCTTTACCTCTTTCAATAGGAATTCCAAAAAAGCCGACCGGCTTACCGTAAGTCTTTTCAGAACCTATAACCTGCACATTCATATATGGCTTCAAGACATTGATTAAAAGCTCGCTAGCAGAAGCCGTTGACTTTGTCACCAAAAAATAAACAGTACCAAGATTCAAATTGCCCTTTTTCTGAAAATTTACTGGACCGAAAGCACTGTCTTGTGCAGTCCATTTAAAATCATCACTCAAGACTTTGTTAACTTTGCAAGTGTACATTCGCTTTTTGTCCGCTGAAATCGGTACAATCCTATCCGCTAGATATTCGGCTGTATTTACTGCCCCTCCCCCATTATACCTCAAATCTACAATTAGCGAATTAACTCCAGTCGATTCAAAATCTCTAAACACCTTCTCAAAATCTGTATACATCTGTGTATAAGCACCTTTATTTATAATATTTACGAATGAGCTAAACGCCAAATAGCCAATTTTCCTACCTTCAACTTCGAGAACCTTATTACTCAGGATAGGATTAAGTCTATACTGACTACTTACAATAATCTTTTCCGTATCGATTGATGTCGGCGTACGCCACCTTACCGTTATCGACGAAGATGACAATGCGGCATTAATACTCTTAAAACCCTCTGCCTTTTGCACATTGTAATCAATCCTTGAGTTACCATTAATACTCAATATACGATCCCCTCGTCGAATTCCCGCAACATAGGCTGGTGAATTGATATCAACCATACGAACATACAAATAGGCATTATTTCCATTATTATAAGCTTCCTGTGTCTGTAGATAAAACACAGACATCCCAAAACTGGTGGACACCGCATCTTGTATCTCGCTACTCACCACACCTGCTCTATCTAGAAAACTGTAACGATCAATAGGTTTGTTTGTATTGGGATCATTTGGCGTCAATGATACCAAAAAGTCTAGAACATCTTCCGCTGTTTCATACTTTTTGGTCAACGATCGCAAAGTAGATGGAGTCGAAATATCGTTAACATTCCTAGGGATAAGGTATTCCTGCCATAAAGACAAAAGCTTCATATAGTAGAGGGTAGAATCTTTAATAAAACTCTCATCCGTTTCTACATCTTCAACTTTTGGAATTTCCTCGTCGCGCTCAATTCGATCTTTTTTACATCCAACAAAACTAGCTAATAACACTAAAAATGTGATGTAAGCAACAATTCTCCTCATATATTTCCAATTATTTTTAGACTAAATACCTTCATCCACAAAGACAACGTCTTCTTTGTCAATACCATATTCTGATGCAATATAATCAATTGGCACCAAAGATTTAAACTCAAGCTCATCGACAAAAAATACTTTTAACAGATGCTTGATCGAATCCGCCTTTCCCCACTGTAAAAACTTCAATTTGTTTAATTGCTCAACAGGGTTACCTTTTGTCAATACCGCAACCTGCTTTTTCTCTCCTACCAGTCGGACCAACAGATCGGCTTGTGCTTCAGGTAGTATCAACTTAAGTGGAAGCTGTGCATTAGCCTGTAAGCGCTGCAAATTGACCTCGTACTTATCATCGATTCCAAACATCAACTTTGCTGCCGGAAACACGGCTTCCTCACCATGATAGTCATACACTTTCTTCATAAATTCGGCCATATCACTAGCCCTGGCAGCACCTTCAGTAAATTCATAAAAACTACCGAACAGATAGTAGACCTGCAATAAATAATCACGTCTAGAAAAAAGCACATCGTCCAATTCGAACAAATAAAGTACTTTATCAAAAGAAATTTCGCTTAACTTCATTTGGAAACTGCTAATATAAATGAATCCCCAGAGTCGGACAGCATGCCCAGACCATTGAAGTCAACAGACTCAGATCTACCGCTCAAAACATCATATCCTCCTACAAAAAGACTTAATTTAAGCTCCTTTGCTGGATTGTCTAAAACAGAAAGCGACTTCAAATTTTTAATCCCAGGGCATAAGACCCGAATTCCATATTCCTCGAAAAGAATTAAAGAGCTACTCAATGTAGCTATTTCATCTATATCCAGAGGCAGAACGTAATCACACCCAAAATCCAAGGCAGTTTTAAGGACTTCATGTGCATAGGTTGGACTAACTCCTTCTGGTATTTTATGATATCGATTTCCGAACAAAGCGGGCACCTCATCAGAAGTCGCCAACACCAATTCAAATTTTCCGGATAATTGTTGCGCTACACGCATCGAAAAAGAGCGCGTGGCACAAGTCAGTAAAAGTTTTTTCATGTAGTTTTCTAGCCGTAAACAAGTCCGTCTCGCATATGAATCGTCCGGTCTGAAATACTGGCCAGCTCTTCGTTGTGTGTGACGATAATAAACGTTTGATTCATCGAATCCCGTAGATTAAAAAATAGTTGATGTAATGATGCTGCATTCTCGGAATCTAAGTTCCCAGAGGGTTCGTCCGCTAGCACCAAGGAAGGGTTGTTAATCAATGCCCGTGCTACGGAAACGCGCTGTTGCTCGCCTCCCGACAGCTGGCTCGGCTTGTGGTGCGCGCGCTCCGTCACCCCCAAAATATCTAATAGTTCCATCCCCTTTGCTTCAGCCTTCTGTTTGGAAGTCCCATTAATAAAAGCTGGGATGCAAATATTTTCTAGAGCCGTAAACTCGGGCAACAGATGATGAAACTGAAACACAAAGCCAATATGTTTATTCCTAAAAGCACTCATTTCGTTGGCTGAAAGGGTATGTATGGCTGTATCATTGATAAAGAGCTCCCCCTTATCTGCCTTATCCAATGTACCGATAATGTGCAAAAAAGTACTCTTACCAGCTCCTGACGCGCCGACAATAGAGACAATCTCGCCACGCTGCACCTCAATATCAACACCTTTGAGGATAGCGAGTGAACCAAAAGACTTATGAATATCTGTTGCTTTAAGAATCATATGGCGAATTTACTAAAAAGAATGAAAATCTATGGCTTTATAACAGCTACCTATCTATATTGCTTTAATTAGGGATTCAAAATAAAGCCTTGCCTCTTCCGAATAAAAACCCTATTTTTACGTCAAATTTTTTTATCAATGAACATTCACGAATATCAAGGAAAAGAAATACTTAAGAGTTTTGGTGTAAGAGTCCAAGAAGGAATCGTTGCTGAAACGCCTGAGCAAGCAGTTGAAGCTGCTAAGAGAATGAAAGAAGAATTCAACTCGGATTGGGTTGTGATTAAAGCACAAATTCATGCAGGTGGCCGTGGTAAAGGTGGTGGTGTAAAGTTGGCTAAAAACCATGATGAGGTGTTGCAGCGCGCAACCGATATCATCGGTATGCAACTTGTTACTCCGCAGACTGGTCCTGAAGGTAAAAAAGTTAACAAAGTGCTCGTTGCACAGGACGTTTACTACCCTGGTGATAGCGAAACCAAAGAGTTCTACATGTCTGTATTGTTAGACCGTGGTACAGGCCGCAACATCATCATGTACTCTACAGAGGGTGGTATGGATATCGAAGAAGTAGCTGAGAAAACTCCGCACTTGATCTTCAAAGAAGAAATCGATCCTAAAGTTGGCTTACAAGGATTCCAAGCACGTAAAATCGCCTTCAACCTAGGTTTGACAGGTGCTGCACATAAAGACATGGTTAAATTCGTAGCTGCTTTATACAAAGCTTACGATTCAATCGATGCTTCTATGTTTGAGATCAACCCTGTATTAAAAACATCAGATGATAAAATATTGGCTGTTGATGCTAAAGTAAATTTAGATGAGAACGCATTATACCGTCATGCTGACATCGCTGCTATGCGTGATATCACAGAAGAAGACCCAACAGAAGTTGAAGCTGGAGAATCTAACTTGAACTATGTTAAATTAGATGGTAACGTAGGCTGTATGGTAAACGGTGCTGGTCTAGCAATGGCTACAATGGATATCATTAAGTTGGCTGGCGGTGAGCCTGCAAACTTCTTAGACGTAGGTGGTACAGCAAATGCAGAAACAGTAAAAGCTGGTTTTAACATAATTTTGAAAGATCCTAACGTAAAAGCTATCTTAATTAACATCTTTGGTGGTATCGTACGTTGTGATCGCGTAGCACAGGGTGTAATTGATGCTTACAACGAAATCGGTAACATTCCAGTGCCAATTATCGTACGTCTTCAAGGTACAAATGCAGCAGAAGCGAAAAAATTAATCGACGAATCTGGGTTACAGGTTTACTCAGCAATCTTATTGAAAGAAGCTGCTGAATTGGTAACAAAAGTATTAGGAGATAAATAGACTTTCAACAATAATATAAAAAAGGGGTGAAATAAATTTCACCCCTTTTTTATTACTCTATATTTTTTAAGACCAACACCGCTTCAAACGAAAATATGATATCTGTAAAACTGATTTTTAACATATGTAAAAATTTATTACTATTATAAAGCCGATTTTTGTAATGTCAATACTATATATATCAGAAGCAACTATGAGCGCTATTCTTTCAAAAAAGACAATAATCAGATTAGTCATTATTTGGCTCGTCGTCCTAATATTTAGTCTTTTCGGACATACTTTCAATCAGGAGTTAAGTCCAACGAGTGGAACGGTATTATTTGTCTTACTACTAAGCACGATTATATACTCTTCATTTGGAGTGGTCAAGGAAGCTGATGAATTGGCCCATAAGCTAGGCGAGCCCTATGGTACACTGATACTAACACTATCTATCGTCTCTATAGAAGTTATTCTCATCTCGGCAGTAATGTTAGGCCCAGGTGAATCCGCAGAAATTGCCAAAGATTCTATTTTTTCGGTAATGATGATTATCATGAATCTCGTTGTTGGGATATGTCTATTATTCGGTGGATTGAAGTATGGGGAACAGGAGTACAATGCGCAAGGAACCATGACCTATCTATCCATGATCATCATGCTGTCTGGGATATCGATGCTACTACCAAACTTTATCCAAGGTGCTGGAAATGGCATTTTCTCCAATGTGCAGGCGATCGGCATATCTAGTCTTATCATCATACTGTATACGTTCTTTCTTGCCTACCAGATGAAAGGCTATAGACACCTTTATCTGCAACCGTGGCAGGGACAGATGGAAATCCGCTATAAAGACAGGAACCTAAGGACTAATGAAGAGGAAAGTAATGGAGGCAATGTGGATAAAAAGGAAATCATAATACGCAGCATGTTGCTCATCACGATAATACTCCCTATTGTATTGCTATCACATCATATGGCTAGTGTGGTAGACTATGGAATCAAAACGACCAATCTTCCTCCACTCTTGGGCGGTATTCTAATTGCGATTATCGTATTTACCCCAGAGTCGATGACAGCCGTAAAAGCTGCGCTGAACAATGAGTTTCAACGGGCGATCAATCTTTGTCACGGGGCTTTTGTCTCGACAGTAGGACTTACAATCCCCTCCGTACTTATCATCGGTTTAATAACGGGTAAGACCGTTGCATTAGGACTTACCGCGACAGAGACGATTTTATTCGTTATAACACTCCTATTGAGTCTGATGAGTTTCTTAGGCAAACGCACGTCCCCTATCCTGGGTGTCATGCATATTGTCCTATTCGTTCTATTTATTCTTTTGGTATTTAACCCTTAACGATAGATTATCCAATGGGCATCCGAGCCAACGGTCCGATGTCCTGGCCTACAAAATCTTTCTTAAGATATTTATGATAACCAGCGATGGCAATCATCGCTGCGTTATCTGTACAGTATTCGAATTTGGGGATGAATACATTCCATTTATAACGCTCCCCCATTGCTAATAGCTCTGTGCGTAATCCCGAATTGGCAGATACGCCACCAGCTATTGCAATATTCTTTACCCCCGTCTGCTTCGCCGCTTTCTTGAGCTTATTCAGCAAAATAGACACAATACGCCCCTGTACAGACGCACATACATCATCTCTATATTCTTCCAAAAAAGAGGGATTTTCAACCACTTTACGTTGCACTAAATAGAGTATGGCGGTCTTAAGTCCGGAGAAACTAAAATCCAATCCCGGTATCTGAGGCTCGGGAAGACTAAATGCTTTTGGATCGCCCAACTGTGCATACTTGTCAATCAATGGCCCTCCTGGATAAGGCAGGTTTAATATCTTTGCAGTCTTATCGAAAGCTTCCCCTGCGGCATCGTCCAATGTCTGTCCGATCAACTCCATATCAAAATAATCCTTGACCAATACAATCTGGGTATGTCCCCCCGAAACAGTCAAACATAAAAAAGGAAAAGAGGGGCGAGGATCATCAATAAAATGAGCTAGAATATGCGCTTGCATATGGTTGACTTCAATCAGTGGAATCTGACGCGCAAGAGCAAAGGACTTCGCAAAAGAGGTACCGACCAATAATGAACCCAATAACCCTGGTCCTCTTGTAAAAGCAACCGCATCTATATCATTTTTTGTAACTTTGGCCTGTATTATTGCTTGGTCTACGGTCGGTATTATATTTTGTTGGTGTACCCTCGATGCTAATTCAGGAACTACACCGCCATATTTCGCATGAATTGCTTGACTCGCAATAATATTTGACTTAATTTCACCATCTATACAGATGGAGGCTGAAGTTTCATCACAAGAAGATTCTATTCCGAGGATAATTGCCATTTGAGGAAGTAATTTTAAAATACAAAAGTATCAAAAAAATACTAAAAATAACGCTAATAACTCTCGCTAGTATCCTTTTGCTAGTTGTTCTTGCTGTTTTATCCCTTCAATTTCAGTCTGTACAAACCTATGTCTCAAAGAAGGTGGCAACTTACCTATCAAACGAGCTGAACAGCGACATTACAATAGACTATGTATATTTTAAACCTTTTTCTTCAATCACCATAAAAGGATTCAATGTCAAAGACAGTCACGGTGTACCAATACTCGCCGCAAATGAGCTTTCGGCCAGTATATCACTAACGCAAATCTTTAACAATAAGATAGCCGTAGAAGAACTGACCCTCAAAGAAGGATTTGTTAATATCGAATTGTATAAAGACAGTTCAAATTTCTCTTCCATAGCAAAATACTTTAGCCCCAAAAAAGACAAGAAACCACAGAAAAAGAAACAGATTGACCTCAGACTGGAGAAAGCAACCTTTGTAAACAACCATTTCAAATTACGCAACTATAATTTCAAAGGACATAATAAAGGAGTAGATTTTGCCAATCTAGATATTACCGAATTTTCGGCTGTATTGGATAAAATCAAAATTGACTCCGTAATAGCGGCAGATATTTCAGGATTTACGCTCCGTGAAAGGTCAGGTTTATTTATCCAACAGCTGGACGCCTCGGCTTCCTATGGTGCAAAAAAGATGGAGTTTAAAAACCTGCTCTTAAAGACTAATCGTTCAGTCGTACAGGATTACGTCTGCTTTGAATACGACAAAATAGGGGATTTCTCGGAATTTATAACTGATGTAAAAATAACGAGTAATCTAAAAAATGCCTCCGTTGATTCGAAGGATATCGAGTACTTTGCTCCGACCATGCGTTACGTGGTTTTTAAAACCAATGTACACCAGGCATCTCTAAAAGGTACAGTATCCAATATCGATGCCCGAAACGTGCATCTATCTACAGGGAAAAACACAGAACTAAAAGGCAATCTCTCGATAAAGGGCCTACCCGATATCGACAAGACACTATTTAAAGTCCAACTAGCAAAATTGCAGACATCTCCGAAAGATGTCGAATTGCTCGTTTCTCAACTCGCAAACAAGAAGGAATTTGTTTTACCTGAACAAATACATCAATTTCAACAAACAACATTCCAAGGTAGGTTTGATGGGTTCTACAACGACTTTTTGGTGGATGGTAATTTCAACACTGCAATTGGAAATATTATCACGAAAAGTAATATCAACCTAAAAAAGGAACTCAAATATAAAGGACAGCTGTCTTCGAAGCAACTGAATGTTGGAACTTTACTAGCTATTAATACGGTAGGCAATACCGGATTCGAACTCGATTTTAAAGGACAGGGGTTAAATATGGAAGAGCTACTGTTACAGTTTTCAGGAAAACTAAGCAACAGTAAGTTACTAAATTATTCCTATGATCAAATTTCAGTCAATGCCTCGCTTAAAGATAAAATACTGGAAATAAATGGAAATGTAGCAGATGAGAACCTGACTATAGACTACCAGTCTACTCTTGATTGGAAACAGGAATCCCCGAGCTATCTACTCGATACCGAAATCCACTATGCCAATCTAAATAAACTGGGCTTTATCGATAAGGATAGTGTGGCAATACATGGTGCTCATATCAATACGAATCTAATTGGAAATTCCTTAAATACACTGACAGGACACCTGGACGCAACGGCGATCCAGTTATCCACGATAAAAGGTAATTTCAACATCAAATCACTCCAATTCAAAGCTGAAGGAACTGAAAGTGACAGGTCATTAATGCTAAATTCCGATATATTGGATGCGAAAATGGTCGGAGTTATTGATTTAAATACTATAGTCCCCTATTTCAAGTCATTAGCCATGCGTTATGCTCCAGCCATAGGTATAGATACACATCCCTACAATCCACAAGACTTTAATCTGGACATTCATATAAAATCGTTTACACCTATAGCGGCACTATTAGATCCTTCGCTCAGCCTACATGACGGAGCCCATCTAACTGCGATATTCTCTTCAGAACAATACACTGCTCAATTTGTCGCTTTCAGCCCATCAGTGCTTTATAAAGGGGTCAAACTAACCAATCTTTCAATTAAGGAGAATGCAGACGACAAAGCGTTTTCCCTGGATGTACTAGCCGACCGAATGAGCCTAGGCGACAGCACCTATATCAATAATATCGTCATCCGTAATGTATTAGCAAATGACAGCCTATTATTTAACGTTCGCATGTCTGAAAAAAATGCTATCAACTACCTAGACCTAAACGGGAACATACATTTTGCACATAATGCACCTGCTTATATTAAGTTTAAGCCCTCCTCTATTATCATCAATAAGGAATCTTGGCAACTTAACGATAATGCCGCTATGCGAGTTTCTAAGGGGAAATTTTATATTTCCAACCTCATCCTAAGTCAAGCGCAGCAACGTATCAAACTGAACGGTATTCTGTCTAACGAAAACGACAAAATAAATGTTCAATTCGATAAATTCAGCTTGACTTCTCTTCATGGTATAACGAGTCCTTTAGGTATTGAGCTCAGTGGTTTTCTCAGTGGTGAGGTCGAAATAACTTCACTCTTTAAAACCCCCTTTGCTTCAGGCAACATATCCACAACACCCATCATATATAATGGTCTACCTATCGGCCAATTAAATCTGAAAGCGGATTTTGATCCTAATATCGGTACAGCAAACGTCGATATGGCACTTATGGACGAGCGAAATAGAGGGGTTAATCTTCAAGGAACCTACAATTTCTACAACGATAATGAACCATTGAATCTGTCAGGAAAACTCAATGAAACTGATTTAATGCTATTTCAGCCCTTTCTTAAAAACCTGGTGTCTGATCTACAGGGTAAATCAACTGCGGACGTCAATATAAAAGGGACGTTCAAAAATCCGAAAATCACAGGAGTAGGCCGTTTTAGCAATGCTCAATTTGTGGTTAACTACCTTAAGACGCGCTATTTTGTAGACAATCAAATGGCAATGGTAGAAAATAATGCTATTATGTTGCAGAATCTGCAAATCCGGGACAGCAAAAATCAAGTCGCTACGGCAAATGGTATCATTAACCTTTCTAAGTTAGCTTCGCCCTATATTGATGTAGATGTCAATGGAACGAACTTTATGATTTTGAATACGACCTATAAGGACAACAATCAATACTTCGGTACAGCGCATGCCACGGGGACATTCCGCTTTAAGGGCTATACCTCCGCTATTGACATTGATATCAATGCAAAATCGGAGAAAGGGACGGTACTGACCATTCCATTCAACAGTGCGATGACGGTATCGGATAGCGATTTTATCTACTTCATCAGCAAAGACTCCACAGAAAACGAAAAGCAACAGCGAAAATCATTATTCAAAGGAATAACGATGAATATGAACTTCAGTCTAACAGCGGACGCTGAAATCAATCTTCAGACGAACCCAGGTTCGTTAAAAGGAAATGGACTGGGAGAAATTGGCATGAAGATAACCTCCTTGGGAGATTTCGAAATGTTTGGCGATTACACCGTCAACACTGGAAAATTCCACTTTACAGCACAAGACTTTATCAATAAATACTTTGACATTAAAGAAGGTGGGACTATCCGCTGGACAGGTAACCCGAGTGAAGCAAACATAAACCTAACTGCAATATACCAGCAAAGAACGGCTATCGGACCACTCTATAATGCTGCTGGAAGAACCGGAGATGATGAACGCGTACTCGCTCAGGCAGATATGTTAATAAAAGGCACTCTGGAACAGCCAGACATTACTTTCGACCTTAATTTTCCGCAAAACCCTTATATAAAAGACCAACTTCAGAGCTATTTAAGTGATATCAACAACGTCAACCAACAGGCACTAAGTCTGATCGTGAGACGTAGTTTTACGCCCAACTCGACGAGTGAAATTGGAAAAGAGGTCAACAGTACGTTACTATCTGCGGGAACAGAAATTGCATTCAACCAACTGAACAATATCATCTCTCAATCGCTCAATGTAAACTTCTTCGATCTAAACATCCGGTCTTTCAATGATGCATCTGCTTCGGTAAGACTATTGAACGATCGCCTCATTCTAACTGGAGGGATTACGGATCGAACCAACTATCAAGCCAATGACCTTACCTTCTTTAGGGAGGGAATAACCACAGATGCGGAGCTGACCTATAGACTACGAAAAGACGGCAATCTTATCTTGAGAGCATATAATAGACCTTACACGCGAAACTTCCTGATACGGATGAATGAAGGGGAGTATATCAGTGCCTTTGGGGTGGTATACCGTCAGGAGTTTGACACATTCCAGGAATTCTGGAAAAAAATGTGGAACTGGGGCTACCGTAAGGAACAAAAGCCAAAAGAAGAAACGAAAAAAAAAGATAAGTAGTTTTTAGATTTAGCGCCAAATACTGACAGCTTGAACCTTGTTATCTTCCGCAAATTGATTGGCTAAAGCATTAAACCGTGACCTCAACAATATCTGTCTGCCCGCAAAGGTTTTGGTATAATACAGATCTGCGTCACCCACCTGCTGCTGCCAATTATTCAAAAAATCGGTCGCCAATGCCGTTTTTTTGCCCAACACTACGGGTACTGCATGATAGTCCTGCTGATTGAAAAGGCCTAATACCTTACTCTTTCTTACGATGATAAATCGAGGCTCATCAACAGGGTTGACAATTTCTTGGATCATCTGAATAAAGCGGGACTGTTCATAAGCTGTTCCACCCTCCATATGACAATAGACATTACCGTCTTCATCTCCAAAAGTCAGCACCTTCAACTCATCAATCGGTGTATGAAACAGTTGGGCTTTACATACGGTCATTAATAATGCATTTCCAATTTGATAGATGTCCTTGGTGATGTCTCTATACTTGTGGTAATACTGAAAAGACCGGACAGTCTGTCTTCCATAGAAAACTGTCGCGACTCCAAACATTCCCATTATAGCATAGCCTGCTGATTGTCCTAGGCTTATTCTCATAAATTTGCCTAAAACCTGAGTTGAGGTCTCCATAAAGAACAATTTAGAAAGGGTCTTTCACCATTCACTTTTCAAATGATGGGCTACATCCACAACAATGGTCTTTACACCTGCAGCCTTGAGACCCTAAACGACCTTACCGAGATTCAGAAAGTTTGATTTCTTACGCTCAATGACGTCATACTCGTGTGTATAGTCTACGACTATTAGCTCTTCTTTTTTATTGTCACAAGCGGCATGCAAACTTTGATAAGTGGCAACTGTAATTAGTTTTGGTTCGTGTATACTACAAGTAATCCAATCGGGCTCATTATCTTCCTGTAGGAACAACTCGCAAAAACGTTGAATCCACTGATTTCGGATAGCAATAGTAGGGGCCAGTATTAAGGTAGGAGTTCCAATTCGTAACATAACCTCTAGGCCCAGAACAGTTTTCCCTGATCCAGGTGGGGCTATCACATGAAGATGCTCATCACTTAGATGCTCATCCAACGCATCCAAAACACGTTTTTGATAACTTCTCCAAGGGTATTTAAATTGTATTCTATCAGAAAAAACAGACATAAACTAACTATACAATTTTAGTAGACACTTCAATTCATAACTCGAACAGGCGAACAATTGTAAGGGTAACACGAAAAAAACAATACTTTCTTCATACACTGGATCATAAACTAAAATATAAAAGCTCTCCATCTGGAGAGCTTTTATTGTTATTTAAATCTACTGGCCAATGCTGCCAACTTAGAGGCCATATCCGTCTCAGGAGCCTTCTGTTCTCTTTTATCTGTACGTTTGCGAGGGGCTTTGTCTTCTGTTTTCATAGACAAGCCAATACGGTTACGCCGCTCGTCAACTTCGGTAACTGTTACCATAACGCTCTGTTGTACTTTTACAATCTCATGTGGATCTGACACAAAGTGATTGGCCAACTGGCTGAGATGTACGAGACCATCCTGATGTACGCCGATATCTACAAATGCGCCAAAATTGGTAATATTAGTAACGATTCCAGGTAATTTCATACCGACTTTAAGATCCTTGATCGCGTTTATACCTTCTGTAAAAGAAAATGCTTCAAATTGCTCGCGTGGATCCAATCCTGGTTTGGCAAGTTCTGCTAGAATATCATTTAAGGTCGGTAGACCTACCTCATCACTAATGTATTTTTTTAAATCGATACGCTTTCTCAGCTGCGCATCGGTCATCAGCTCCCCAACCTCTACACCTAAATCTTTGGCCATCTGCTCGACGAGATTATACCGTTCAGGATGCACTGCTGATGAGTCTAGAGGGTGCTGTCCATTACGGATACGTAAGAAACCTGCAGCTTGTTCAAATGCTTTATCCCCCAAACGTGGTACTTTTTTGAGTTCACGTCTAGAACCGAAAGGGCCATTCTCTTTTCTATAATTTACAATCTGCTGCGCCAACGATGGGCCTAAGCCAGAGATATACGCTAAAATCTGCTTTGAGGCAGTATTCAATTCTACGCCTACTGCATTAACACAGGAAATAACAGTATCGTCCAACGCTGATTGTAACTTATTCTGATCTACGTCATGTTGGTACTGTCCGACACCAATTGATTTAGGATCTATCTTAACCAGCTCTGCCAAAGGATCCATTAGTCGTCGTCCGATAGATACGGCTCCGCGCACGGTTACATCATAGTCCGGGAACTCTTCGCGGGCTGTCTCCGATGCAGAATAAATAGATGCTCCACTTTCATTGACCATCACTAGGGTCACGCCAGACAAATTAAGTTTACGAACGAAATCTTCGGTCTCACGGCCAGCAGTCCCATTGCCTATTGCAATAGCTTCGACATCGTATTTACGAACCAAATGTTGTACTGTTTTCTCCGCTTCGATACTTCCGCCAGCTCCGGTATGTGGGAAAATAGCGGTATTTTCCAATAGGTTGCCCTGCGCATCCAATACCACGGTCTTACATCCCGTACGGAATCCTGGATCTATCGCCAATAGGCGCTTCTGTCCCAATGGTGCGGCTAATAATAGCTGCCTTACATTGTCTGCAAAAACTTTGATAGCCTCCTCGTCTGCCTTTTGGCGGGTCAACACCCGGACCTCAGTCTCCATAGATGGTTTCAACAAACGCTTATAACCATCTAACAAAGCTAACTCCACTTGTTTAGAGGCTTCATTATTACCTTTAATATATATCTTTTCTACACGAGGTAATATTTCTTGTTCATCGACTTCGATATCGAGATAAAGCAATTCTTCTTTTTCACCACGACGCATAGCTAGGACACGATGTGAGGGCGCACTGCTCAAAGATTCATTCCATTCGAAATAATCCTTATACTTCAATGCCTGCTCTTCTTTACCTGGCACAACACGGGAGACAAAATGTCCTTTATCCAAAAACAACTTACGTACACATGCTCTTACTTCAGCATCTTCTGCGATGGTCTCTGCGATTATATCTCTAGCCCCAGCAAAGGCTTCTTCGACAGTATTAACACCAAGCTCCGCATTGATATATTGTTCGGCCTGTGCCTCGATATCGCCAGCTGATTGCTCCAATAAAAAATCCGCCAGAGGCTGTAAACCTTTCTCCCGAGCCATCGATGCTCTAGTTTTGCGCTTTGGCTTGTAGGGTAAGTAGATGTCCTCCAAAGCGGCCATAGTACCCACCGCATTGATCTGCTGTGCGAGCTCAGGAGTGAGCTTACCTTGGTCTTCAATAGATTTCAAAACAGCTTCCCTACGCTTATCCAAATCACGTAATTGTTGAATTCGATCACGAATAGCAGTGATCTGCACCTCATCTAGACTACCTGTTAACTCTTTTCGATAGCGTGAAATAAAGGGGATAGTAGCGCCTTCATCCAAAAGCTCGATAGTTGTTCTTACCTGTCGATCAGTGAGTGACAGCTCATTCGAAATAATAATTTCGTGTAACATAAATTGGGAATAATCAAATAAGAAAGAGAAAGCTGTTGAACCTATGTTTCAACAGCTTTCCATATAATTAAAATGTGTGTTCTTAAGCTTGTCTTGAAGGAGAGTTTGTTGCTGGAGATTCTTCTTCGCCGTTTTTAGATTGTCCTTCTTTTGTTTCTACAGACTCTACCGTAGTATCTTCGCTAGAAACATGGTCATTGTAACCATACTTATAGTATTCGGTATCATCAACGGGATGACCACCAGGATTGTGCTGGTAAGTGTTCTCCGGAGCGGAAAACTGTGGAAATTTCTTTTCGCCCTCAGTTTCGGCAATAGTCTGATCTTCCGAAGAACCTTCAGCTGTATTTACAACTGTATCTTCTGTCTTGGGAACATTTGTTTGAGGCTTATCTTCGACTGTAACATCTAAATCCTTTTCAAAATTATTGATTTGATCTGAAATCTCTCTTTTTATTCCCTCAGAAGCGTCTTTAAACTCACGAATACCTTTTCCTAGGCCTCTAGCTAACTCTGGTAATTTCTTTCCTCCGAATAATAATAGTATTACGATTACTATTAAAATCATCTCCTGCGTACCAATATTCAAAAATGCTAATGTCATAACGTTAAAACTTTAGAAAAGCTAAGGTAAGTGTATTATCTTTTTACATCAATAGCTAGTTGTAATTATTTAGACACATTCGCCAGCATATTTTTCCCTTCAAACTTTCGTACCTTTGCAGACTAGTTCAAAAAACATGTTCCAAAATATAAAAAATAATCGCTCTTACTACCTAAGTACAATGGCATTAGCCGGTCCTGTTGTTATTTCTCAACTGGGACACACGCTGGTTCAGACTGCGGATACAATGATAGTTGGACATTTTGCTGGAACCATATCCCTTGCTGCTGTCTCTCTGACCCACTCTGTATTTATGGTGGTACTTGTAATAGGACTTGGCATTGCTTATGGACTGACTCCATTGATTGCACAGGAAAATGGAAAATCAAATAAAGAAGAATGTAGCAAACTACTATCCAATAGTTTTTGGATAAATATAGTTTCCGGTATTTTACTATTTTGTATCGTTTACTTTGGTTCTATGTTTGCGATGCAGCACGCAGACCAAGATCCAAAGGTGGTCAATGAAGCCAAACCTTATCTTCTCCTACTCAGTTTATCCATATTACCGTTGATGACGTTCAATACCTTCAAGCAATTTGCCGAGGGATTGGGTTTTACAAAACAAGCGATGCAGGTTACGATATGGGGAAACGTACTGAATGTTGTACTTGCCATTATATTAGTTAAAGGGATGTTTGGCTTCCCTCCTATGGGAATCCGTGGAGTGGGTATTGCTACACTTATCGATCGCATACTCATGATGTTGGTCATGATGTTCTATGTATTACGATCCAAACACTTTAAAAGTTATATCATTCATTTTAAGTTTTTCTCTGTGCAGAAAGCAAGAGTTACCTCAATTCTCAAAATAGGAACACCTGTCGCTATGCAGTATGTCTTTGAAATAGGGGCTTTTGCAGGTGCATCGCTCATCGCAGGAAAAATAGGTGCATTAGAACAGGCATCACACCAAGTGGCTATTACACTGGCATCAATGACCTATATGATGGCTAGTGGGGTCGCTGCGGCCGCTACGATCAAAGTAGGAAATAGTTTTGGGAATAGAAAATTTGTAAGGCTACAGAAATTCGCAAAAGTTTCCTACCATTTGGTTCTACTCTTTATGATCTGTACCGCAATACTATTTGCGGTTTTTAATCAACAGCTACCGTACCTCATCAGTAAAGATGCAGATGTGATACAGCTCGCGGCACAGCTATTATTGGTTGCTGGACTTTTTCAGTTGTTTGACGGGACACAGGTGGTTGGACTCGGTATTTTGAGAGGTATGGGCGATGTCAATGTACCTACATTGATTACCTTTATCTCCTACTGGATCATCGGGCTTCCGGTAGGTTATTTCATGGGGATAGTATTGCAATGGGGAATTAAAGGAGTATGGTATGGGCTTACCCTTGGTCTATTAAGTTCTTCTATCTTACTTAATATGAGATATCGCTATATCGCTTCGCGCAAACTAGTAATCGCTTAGTAAGTTATATACCGTAACTTATTAAGCACAATTAATGGCTCCTTCGATATACAACAACGGGCTGAGGTAGGGGATGTTGAGATTAGCTCCCCTCAAAATGAACCAGATTCCCATTAATAGGTATAGTATAGGCATTATTGTAGCAAATCTAACTTTGACCATCTTTTTTGTCCACATCGAGGCAACAGAAAAAAGTAACATCAAAGGGAGGGTGCCTAAGCCGAATAAGAGCATAAATTGAAAACTTGCACCAATACCATCTGCATTCATTGCTGAAACGAGGGCCATATACACCATACCACAAGGCAATAATCCATTCAGTATGCCAGCGATAAAGGAACCTCCGGGTCTGTAAAGCCAACGTCCCATCATACGGGCAAAAGGTTGTATGGCACGGGTCTGAAACTGAGCCAAAGCAGCTGAATTTTTCGCAAAAATGTAGGATAACCCTATCAGCACTAAAATAACACCTGTTATCAAAGAAAAGAACTGTTGCCAGCCTTGGACAGAAGCGATATTGCCAATAAGGCCAAGTAAAAGCCCTAAGGCTCCATAGGTTAAAATACGTCCTATTTGGTATAAGAGCTTATTGAATGTCTGTAGCCATGAAATCCGTTGATTGCCTTGGATCGCTATAAGAAGTGGCCCACACATTACAGCACAGTGGATACTACCAAATAGTCCCATGAAAAACGCGAGATAGTAATAGGTCATATTAATCCACTATGGTATGAACAGAGACTGACTATCGAAATAAGCACGTGTGTTATGCTCCCATACAACCTCCAAGGTCCAATTGCCTTTTGAAAAAGTTGAAACAGGTAATCGAAAGGTATTTGATTGAGTATAAAAAGGGACTTTTAGATCTAAACTACCATCAGAAGGTCTTTTGAAATTAACTTCGCCTTTATTGATATCTCCTTTGAATACAATAGTGAGGGTATCCCCATCCAATTGTAACTTAGGTTTGACATCATCGTCTATCATATTTTGCTTTCGCTTGTAAACATCGTCATAAACCAAGCTCTTCTCATAATAGTCTTCGTCGACAAGAGAATCGGTATCCTGCGACACCATGTAAATACCTGCTCCCATAATCAAGAGCATAAAGGTTCCTAAACCAACAACTATTCTCAATCCCCAGTTCATATCAACTATATTTTAAGACCCAGAAGGTGAAATAAATGTCGTTTTAAGATTTTCGACCACCTCTCCTTCCGAAACTACCTGTACGCGAACATCAGTTTTGTATTTTTCAAAAACCCCTTTTTCTCCGATCAAGAAGAAACTAATTTTTGCTGAGCCGTCTTTTGATAACTTACCGACATTATTAACTAACTGAATAGCTAATTTACGATCTTCTGGAACCAGTTCAAAAGGTATTTCCTTTCCACTTTTATTAATCAGCTCTAAGGTATACAGATTACTGACGGTTCCGTCTTCCCGAATTTGGTAGGTACTACCTGTCGCACGTAACAAGGAACCACCTATTAATGAACGATTAAAAAGCATAAAACCAAAACCGGTCATCAAGAAGCATAATATAATAGCATAGATGATATGTCGAACGCGGCTTTTCTTAAAGCCTTTCTTTCCTTCGATCTGACCCAATGAATAGAAACCAATCAATCGTTTTGGCTTATTGATTTTCTCCATTACAGCATCACATGCATCTATACAAGCGGTACAGTTGACACATTCAAGCTGTATCCCATTTCGAATATCTATACCTGTAGGACATACATGTACACATAAATTACAATCGATACAATCGCCTTTGTGCTCATCATTCTCTCCTTTACGCTGTTTGCCCCTAGGCTCACCACGCTCTTCGTTATAGGCCACAGTAAGACTTTGATCATCAAGGAGTACCCCCTGAAACCTACCATAAGGACAGATAGTCGTACATACAATCTCTCGCACGAATGCAAAGACAGCATAGAACAAAGAGGTAAAGATAATAATAGCAATCAATCCACCGATATGACTATCAATAGGATCAGTGATGATCTTAAGCAGTGCATCGATACCGATGATATACGACAGAAAAATATTCGATATAAGAAAAGAAATAGCTATAAAAATAGTGTGCTTCAGCATCTTTTTCCACGCACGTGCATCGGTATTGGGACCATTGTTCAGCTTTTTTTGTTGCGTCCAATCGCCTTCAATCCAATATTCAATACGTCTAAAGACCAATTCCATGAATATGGTCTGAGGACAGGTCCAACCACACCAGACACGTCCAAAAATTGCAGTAAAAAGAACAATCCCAACAAGGATAATCAACGTCCCGAAGACGAAGATATGCAGGTCTTGAGGGAAAAACATATTCCCGAATATCGAGAACTTCCGTTCGACTATGTTGAACATGACAAATGGATTGCCATTGATCTTGATAAAAGGAGCAGCGAATAGAAACAGTAGTAAACTATAGCCTACGTACTGTCGCGCATTATAAAAACTGCCCGATGGTTTTTTAGCGTATATCCAAGTTCTCTTCTTCCCTTTCGAAGGTAATACGGGTCCGTTGTCATTTACTACTGCTTCCATTGCTCCTAAAAATTAAACGATGTAAAAATCTATTTATTCACAGTTGAGTCAGCTGGAGTTTCTTCTGCATCAGCGGAAGCTCCTTCCGATTCGTAAGCTTTAACTTCAACTCCTTCCGGAGCTTTTGCATTGGCAGGATTGGTATCTCTCAGTGTTAAGATATAACTACTCACCTCAGCAATCTGTCCTGGTGTCAATGTTTGCTCCCACGGAACCATCCCTTTCTCGGGAACACCATACTTCACTGTTTTGAATACATCTTTAATTTCTCCCCCATGTATCCAAAATCTGTCTGCAAGGTTTGGTCCGATCCCTCCCTCACCTGCGGCACCATGACAGGCTACACAGTTTGCCGTGAATATTGCCTTACCAGCTGGTGCCATTGCAGGATCAAACTGTACAGAGCCCTCGTCGATCAAATTTGCAGCCTGTGCGAGGTATTCCTGCTTAGCTTTTTCAGCAACGGCTAATTCTTGGGCATATTCTTGGTCTTGGTTCAATCCCCAGCCAAACACGTGGTAGACTAAGAGATAAGCAAAACCAAATACAACAGTAGAGTAAAATAAGACGTTAAACCAAGTTGGAATCGGATTGTTCAACTCTTGAATACCATCGTATTCATGGTCAATAACCATATCCTTTTCTTCATCGATTGGACGAAGCTCTAACAGGTTGTTCCAGATTCTACCCCACTTACCTTTGCCATGAGCTTTGGCCAGTCGTTTTTGCGCTTCTTCTTCTCTAACTAGTTCTGGCATAGTCACACGAAGGATGGATTTCATCGCTTTATGTACAACCAGTGCGGAGAACAATAACGTAATCATTACTACGATTAATGCGACGATCAGGATATCGCTATATAGATCGACCGCCCCGAACTTCCATTGGGTAACACCTTCAACAGGTTCGGCTGCCATTAAAAATAAACTCATAATTTCAAATTATCTTCAGATGAACACTTGGTTTCCTTATCCGACTCATCAAATGGTATATCCTTCATATATTGGATGTAGTCCTTTTTCATAAAAAACAACATAATACCAACCAGTGCAAAGAAAACGATGAATATCCATAGCGATGTGATTAAATACATCTCATCACCATTTAAGTTTGTTATTTGCTTAAACATATCTCTTTAACTTAATTGAACAACATTCAGTTTCTAGTTTTCTGTTACCACTGCTTCTTCCGTGGTCTTAGGTTCAGCCTTAATATCTGTTCCAAGACGTTGCAAGTAAGCGATAAGCGCAATAATCTCACGATCAGATTTTATTTCTACCTGCGTAGAAGCTAAATCCTTGGCAATAGATTCTGCCTGTTTCTCCGCACTAGCAACAGCATTAGCAACATCCTCATTAGAATATGGAACTCCCAAAATCCGCATTGCGTTCATCTTGGCTACAAGCGTACTATTATCCAACTTTTGATCAATCAACCAAGGGTAAGGAGGCATAATACTTCCCGGTGAAGTAATAGTTGGATCCAACATATGATCAAAGTGCCACTTATTAGGATACTTACCACCTATACGATGTAAATCTGGTCCAGTACGTTTGGAGCCCCAAAGGAAAGGATGATCATATACAAATTCTCCTGCTTTACTATACTCTCCATAACGAGCCGTCTCCGAACGGAAAGGACGTACCGTTTGTGTATGACAGTTTACACATCCCTCTTTGATATAAAGATCTCTTCCCTGAAGCTCTAAAGCGGTATAAGGCATAACACTCTTTATGGTCGGGATATTATCTTTGATCATAAATGTAGGCACCATCTCCACAATACCACCAATCAAAATAGCAACCAAAGCTATTACCATAAAAAGAACTGGTTTACGTTCTAACCTGCGGTGCGAAGAGCGCTCGCTAACGGTTACAGGAAGTAAAGCTGGTGCTTCTGCAGGCTCATTTGCCATCAACTTACCAGACTTCATTGTCTTCACCAAGTTGTAGGTCATAAGGATAACCCCAGAAAGATATAATGCACCACCTAATGCACGCATCATGTGCATTGGAAGAATCTCTAAAGTAGTAGTCAGAAAGTTAGGGTATTTAAGAACGCCCTCTGGTGTAAATTCTTTCCACATCAAGCCTTGTACTACAGCAGCCCAATACATTGGTATCGCATAGAATAAGATACCTAACGTACCTATCCAAAAGTGTACATTGGCCAATTTTTTAGAAAACAGCTCTGTTTTATAAATACGCGGTATCAACCAGTACAGGATTGCAAATGTCATAAATCCGTTCCATCCTAATGCACCAATATGTACGTGTGCAACAATCCAGTCTGTAAAGTGAGCAATAGCATTTACTTGTTTCAAGGATAACATTGGCCCTTCGAAAGTAGCCATCCCGTAACAGGTCAACGCAACCACCATAAATTTCAGTATAGGTTCTGCACGGACTTTATCCCAAGCTCCGCGAAGTGTCAACAAGCCGTTGATCATACCTCCCCAAGATGGTGCAATCAGCATGATAGAAAACACAACACCTAAAGATTGTACCCATGAAGGTAAAGACGTGTAAAGTAAATGGTGTGGTCCTGCCCAGATATAAATAAATATGAGCGACCAGAAGTGTAAAATACTAAGCTTATAGGAATAGACTGGTCTATTGGCCATCTTAGGCAAGAAATAATACATCATCCCCAAAAATGGAGTGGTCAAAAAGAATGCTACGGCATTGTGCCCGTACCACCATTGTACCAAAGCATCCTGCACGCCGGCATAAACATAATAACTCTTCCAGAAACCTACCGGCAACTGAATGGAGTTTACAATATGTAATACAGCAACAGTCACAAAAGTTGCAATGTAAAACCACACAGCAACGTACATGTGACGTTCTCGCCTTTTAATAATGGTACCAAACATATTAATACCAAAAGTCACCCAAATCACAGCAATCCCGATATCGACAGGCCACTCCATCTCCGCATACTCGTGTGAAGTCGTTAAGCCCAAAGGTAACGTTATAGCTGCTGCAACAATTATTAGTTGCCATCCCCAAAAATGAATTTTACTAAGTACATCACTAAACATCCTGGCTTTCAGAACCCGCTGTAGGGAATAATATACCCCCATAAAAATAGCGTTACCCACGAAAGCGAAAATGACCGCGTTGGTATGTACTGGACGTACACGACCGAAAGTGGTATACTGTGTCATAAAATTCAGCTCTGGCCATATCAGCTGCATTGCTATCAGTAAACCAACAGACATGCCGACGATACCCCAGACAATTGTAGCAATCCCGAAGTTGCGTACAATCTTGTTGTCGTAATTAAATTGCTCTAGCTGCATTACATTTCATATTTGATTTCGAGATAAATGTAAATACAAAAATTTGACATTCCAATGATATTAAACGGGAATAAAAGTGACTTTCGTCACTTTCTTAATTTTTTAAGTTCAACGCAAAAAAAAGGGACATATACGATATATGTCCCTTGATTTTTAAGCTCTTAAAATCAGAATTTTAAATCCGATAACCGTGTTTTACGGGATTTTCAATAACTTCTTTCACTGAAACCAACTTGTAAACGTAGGATCCTGTCTCGGCATTTAGACGTAGTTTAAAGTAGTTACTTTCTTTCTGTCTGCGTATCGAAGCTCTTAAACTTCCCCCACCTACATTATAGGCCGCAGCCACCAGTGTCCAGTCCCCAAACTCCTCGTAAAGCGACTTCAAATAACGTGCGGCGGCATGGGTGGATTTTAAGAAATCTACTCGGTCATCGACTTGCGCATTGACGCGTAAGCCATACAGGCGCGCTGTAGCAGGCATAAATTGCCAATAGCCTCCGGCTCCCTTATGGGAAGTCACGCGGGGATCTAGTCCACTTTCCACCAATGGCACATACTTAAAATCTTCGGGGATACCATAAGACTTCAGAATAGCGGCAATTTGCGGAAGAAATTTGTCCGCTTGCTTATGCATCTGATAAGACTGTTGCTTCTTGAAAGAAAACTTGGAAAGGTATTTCCCTAGCTTTTGTTTCACAGAGGTGAGCTCCGTAGGAATACTTTCATTTGCGAAAGTAAGAGAATTGAAATAATCCTCTTCTGATACTGATGTTAAACTTGCCTTCTCATGCTTCAATTTCTCAGCATGCTCTAACATCAACTTTTTAAACGGATTTTCAAAAGAATCCGGTTGTGGATTTGAATACAATCTCGACAAAACCATTATCGAAAAAATTGCACTAATACATAATACTTTTTTTTTAATCATTCACTCCCTTAATGCTACCCTATCCACGACAACTGTCGATCAAAAAATAGCTTGGTCCATTTATGAAGCGCCAAAGATATAAACTATTAGACTAAAAAACAAACACTTATAAAACCGTTATTCTAAGCAAAGTTCAAAAATCAAGCTCTAACACTCTTTAAACAAAGAAAATTGAATGTAAAAAAAAATCTATATTTAGGTTATTTTAAGTACCTTTGTACCTCTATTTTTATTTAAAAATTATGCCATTCAAAAATCAAAGGAACAGTCGGGATGACAACTCCAGAAAGCAAAGAAGCAACTCAGAAAACTTCAAATCCAAAGGGGGATCTGGAAGAAAAAGCACAAATACTAGAGGCGAAAGCTTTGGTAAATCCTCTTTTTCAAAAGACAACAGAGAAGAAAAATCTTCATTTGGAAAATCCAATTTTGGCAAAAGCAGATCAGAAGAAGGTCGCTCTTTCAATAAAGGCTCGTTCTCAAGAAACAGGTCGGAAGAGGGTAGTTCTTTCAACAAAGGTTCATTCTCAAGAAATAGATCGGAAGAAGGTCGCTCTTTTAATAAAGGTTCATTCTCAAGAAACAGATCCGAAGAGGGCAGCTCTTTCAATAAAGGTTCGTTCTCAAGAAACAGATCGGAAAACGATAGAAGTTTCAACAAGCCATCTTTCTCTAAAGACAGATTTGAAGACCGCAAATCAACAGGAAGACCTTCTAAATTCAATAAACCAAGCTCCTCTACATTTGATCGTTCAAAAGATGGTGAGTCTAGAGAGAATAGAAACTTTGGCTCAGGTAGAAAACGCACATTCAATGATGAGTATCAAGAACAGAAAGATAATAATGACTTCAAATACTCTGATAAACATAAGTTCAAACCAGCTCGCAAACCAGCGAATCATGAAGTAGAAGATGATGGCCTAATCCGTCTTAATCGTTATATCTCGAACTCAGGAATCTGTTCAAGGAGGAAAGCTGATGAATTAATCAGTGCTGGAGTAATCACTGTAAACGGTGAAGCCGTTACGGAATTAGGCACTAAGGTAGATCCTGCAAAAGACGAAATCCGCTACAATAACGAACGTCTAAAACGTGAGAAAATGGTTTATGTGTTATTAAACAAACCAAAAGACTATATCACAACAACGGACGATCCACAAGAACGCCGTACCGTTATGGAGCTTGTTTCAAAAGCCACTAAGGAAAGAATATATCCTGTCGGTCGCTTAGATAGAAATACAACAGGTCTACTATTGATGACCAACGATGGTAACCTAGCCGATAAACTGTCCCATCCTAAAAACAATATCACTAAAATCTATCAGATCGAACTTAACAAAAGTCTGACTCAAGGAGATTTCAACAAAATCGAATTCGGTCTAGAGCTTGAAGATGGTTTTATCAAATCAGATGACTTAAGTTACGTACAAGGAGCTTCAAAACGTGAAATTGGAATACAAATTCATTCTGGGAAAAATAGAATTGTACGTCGTATCTTTGAATCATTAGGATACGAGGTTATAAAACTGGATCGTGTTGTATATGCAGGTTTAACGAAAAAAGACTTACCAAGAGGGCGTTGGAGATATCTGGAAGAACGTGAGCTTATTCAATTAAAACACTTGATAAAATAGAACTAAAGTCCCGAATAAATCGGGACTTTAGTTTTTTATGAAGGCTATAGAATACGGTTAAAGATTAGTATTTTTATAAATTAATTAAAAACAAAAAATGACAGACCCTAAAACTCTTACTTCCGTTGCTGAGTTTCACAAAACTTTTCAACATCCTATACTAGATACTCCTCAGATCCCTTCAGAAAGCAGATGCAAATTAAGGGTCTCCCTGATTGAAGAAGAATTAAAAGAACTCAAAGAAGCTATTCAAGCTAAGGATCTTGTTGAGATTGCTGATGCACTTTGTGATATACAATATGTACTATCAGGAGCTATCCTTGAATTCGGACTAAAAGACAAATTCAACACACTATTTGAAGAGGTGCAACGCTCTAATATGAGTAAAGCATGCAAAAATGAAGAAGAAGCGATTGCTACACAAGCACATTATAAGGAAAAAGGGGTCGATTCGTATTATAAAGAAGTAGATGGCAAGTTTCTCGTTTTCCGAGAAGGCGACCATAAAACGCTCAAGTCTATCAATTACTCTCCTGCAGACTTAAAGTCTATCCTAGAGAAATAATAAAAAAGCGACTATTTGTCGCTTTTTTATTTCGTTAATAGAATCCAACCTTTTTGGTTAACAACATCACCTTTGTGCCGTTTTGCTTTCATCACATAATAATATGTTCCCCCACTTAGTCCGGCACCATCCCAACTATTATCATAAGAACTATTGTGATAGAGACGATCCCCCCAACGATTGACAATAGTGAGTTCCAAACTCATAAACTGCTCTTCTGAAACAAAAACCAATTTGTCATTATATCCATCTCCGTTTGGCGTCACCACATTACTCAGCGTAAAAATTCCCTCTCCTTCTACCGCAATATAAACTGTACTCCTAGAAACAAGGCCAAACTCATCTACCACCTCATAGACAAAAAGATCGGAACCGATAAAACCCGCAGTTGGCTGGTATTCAGCCTCGCCTGTAGATGACAAAGTAACCGTTCCATTAATAGGTTGTTCGACTATTTGCGTCTTTTCTAAAAGCAATTTACCATCCCCCCCTTTGTCATTTGCCAATATCGAAATCAGTGCGGATTGGCCCTTCTTGACGGCTATATAGTCATCCGCAGACTGCGGTCCATTTCTGACTTTCCCGAACTTAGAAAAATAATTTTTAGCAGCTCCTGCACGCATGCTTGCTAAATTTTTCGTTTGGTGTTTTTCGGCACCTAAATACTCGGTTGTTGTCAAATGCCATTCTTTGGTATCTGAAAACTGATAAATCTCCATGTCCTCACTAGCTATTCCCCCTTCAGTATCGCCCGTACTGTGTTCAAAAACATAACTTGTACGCACATTATGATCTGCGTGCACGCCCCAAATCCTTCCCAGTCCACCAGCCTTCTTTGGAAATGATAGAGATCCATTAACTCCCGATTCAGTAAATACACTGACAAAAAGTTCAGCATCTATTTCAGGCTCTACGACAATCGGACTATAATCACCTTTCTTCAAACCTATGGAAAAACTATAGATAGTATTACCTCGTACTTTTTTTGAGAATATTGAGTTCACATTATTCCCAGAAATCACCATTCGATTGGGAGAGGAGTTTTCAAGAATAGCATCAAATCCTAGGGTAAAACAATTACCATTTAATGCAATACAAATCCCATCGTCCATCAAGCTAAAATTTGCTCCTGAATAAAAATTATTCGATATAGACTTCTCTTCGTCCAAAGATTCATGGGTTAATCTTCCCAATTCAATCCCGCCTGGATTATAAACCTCGATCTTAATATTAACACTGTAATTTCCATTTCCATCAATCCACGTGGGTGTCTGCATATCCCCCTTATCACTATTGGTAGGAGGCATAATAAGCATTTTTCCAGTGCCCTCTAAGCGCGCGGAAGGAGCAAAAATAATATAAGAAGATTTTACTTCAAGAATACCAAATACCGACAACTCGGCATTTGGACCAAAAATCAGCGTGTCCGAATCAATAATCAAAGCTTCACTTTCGCTTATCTCCCGAATTTCATCAAGGATAAAAACCTTTTTGTCAACAGCTTGGCAGAATGCATTGAGCGAAATCCCCATTGTCAACACAAAAAAAGATAACCACTTCATAATTTCGATATGCTTTACGATGAAACAAAAAACAATTAATCATCACATACCAATGTAAAACATCTAGAATTCCGTTAACTAGAAGAATACAATCCTTAAAGAATAGCTATTAACATATAGCCCAAAACATTAGCCCGAATAAACAGGGCACTGTAACGCTAAGCAAATTCTGTAACTAGCTAATGAACGAACAAAATTAGATGTTAGAATAACTTTCCTCAAGGGAGAAAAGCTACTCTGTTTTTCATAAGTATTACACAAAGAAAGAAAATAAAAAGCAGAAAATTATAAAGAATAGAAAATAAATTTCGCTTACATCTTGAACAGATGTAACTCAACCTAGATAATGGTGAAAATAAGTTTCAAAAAACGGCATTTTCTACACGAGATACATTGCCCCTTGTTTAACACCTCTACTTTCTAAACCTTTATCTATGTAGGTTTGGATCTTAGATTTTGGGAAACCCCAATTTGGAGCAATTAACAACTCCTTATCCGCTATACCGAAGACACGCTGGATAATAATATCTGGTCTCAAAAGAGGAATAAATCTGGCTAAAAAATCAGTATAATCCTCAATATCGAACAACTTAAAGGGCTCTTTATTAAATTTGGCCCCCATAATAGATCCCTTAACAATATGTAAGTGATGAAGCTTGACAAACTTAATGTGAGGTTGTCTATTAATCTCATCAGCATACTTCAACATCATCTCTTCTGTCTCCCAAGGAAAACCAAAAATAGTATGTACGCAGAGTTCAAGTTTAGTCCCTTCAAGCAACTTCATAGTACTTAAAAATTCGCCATGTGAACACCCCCTATTAATACGTTCTAAGGTATCATCGTAAATCGACTCCATCCCCATCTCCAAATCCACATCCAATCGATCGGTATAAGACTCCAATAACTGGATCTTCTCAAAATCCAAACAATCGGGCCGTGTCCCAACAGAGAGACCAACCGTGTTCTCAGGATCTATACTTAAAGCCTCATCGTACATCATCTTCAACAAATGTGTCGGGGCATAAGTATTCGTATTCGGCTGAAAATAAATAATGAATTTTTCAGCAGCATAGCTATTACGCGCACGTTCAATGCCATTTTCTACCTGCTCTCTGATACTAGGAATCTTTCTTGCTGTATCTGGTGTAAAAGAATCCACATTACAATAGGTACAACCACCGTAGCCTTTGCTACCATCTCTATTCGGACAAGTAAAATTTCCATCCACGATAACTTTGAAGACACGTTGTCCATTATACTTCTCTTTTAAATATGCTCCGTAGTGATTGTAAGGCTTAACGCCATTATCTAATAATGTACCCATTGTGAATGCAAAGATAGATATTAGATGCGAGAAATAAGGTCATAGAAATGAGATATTCGCTAACTCCATAAGCCAGTACCTCTGGAAAGTATTCACAACAGAAAAGCCCCTCCAGTTTCCTGAAGGGGCTTCGTATTAAAAAAGGCACCGACCTACTCTCCCACCTGTTACGGCAATACCATCGGCTCTGGCGGGCTTGACTTCTCTGTTCGGAATGGGAAGA
>NZ_JAERTY010000016.1 GCF_016746095.1 Sphingobacterium faecale
GGTTCTTACTGAACCGTGACCTTGAACGATCCGATCGACAATACTAAGTTTGAATTCCAAACTATGTTTTTTGTTTTTTCTCATAAAAATGCCCCCAGAAAGTGTCTAACTTTTTGGGGGCATTGCAAAACGTGCTCCTTTTTTTATTGAATGATCCCGCTTATTTAAGGGTTGCCAAATCCAGCTCTTTAAACATAGAAGTCAATTCATCCAATGAATAACCCCTACCTTCGAGTTTTACTACAAAACGCTTATTATGTATCCATTGTATCTCTGAATCCTTCGTCCCTTGATCACTACGCTCCTTAACCATAGTTTTCGTACCATTAATATCCATCGTCTTCTCGAAGCCTGTTTCTGTTATTTCTTCTTTATCGGTCATCATCCCCATAAACATAAGCGAAACAATACTCGCCCCTCCTTCTCCTGCCCCATCCATGATATCAATCACTATAGTCTTAGACTGATCATCATTTTTATATTCTGCCTTACCACTCGCTAGATTGAGTGCACTCATCTCCCCCACTTGTAGAGAAGTACGCTTTAACCCTTGAAAAGTATCTGGTAATACCGATTTAAAAACTTCATTGGATACTGGAGTCATCGCTTTTAACTCATCCATACGAGATTCAAGCTCTTTGGTATATTCTTCCAGCTTGCTTAATCCTTTTATGGCTTCTGCAGACTCGCCGATCTGCTCTAAAACTCCTTTTTCATTACTTTCAGCATCCTGTTCTTTAGCGTCATTGTTTCCACAGGAATACATCAACCCAGCTCCGATCAAAGAAGCCAACATCACATTCTTTATTTTCATTTCTATCATTAGTTTGGATATTGTTTTTTTCTATCAAAAAGCATACCCTAAAACCGCAATAGTCAAAAGAATCTAATATATTTAAACTATTTATTATCAAGAGGTAGTAGAATTATGATTTTTAAATCATAGTTCATAATTTTGACATTATGATCACACAATCAACTGCGGGAATCAATATATCTGTAGAATGCGTCTATCAGCCAGAATATTCTAATGCTGATAATATGCATTTCATGTTCGCCTATAGAATCACTATAGAGAATACTTCAGATTACACCGCTCAGTTAATTAGCAGACATTGGGAAATATTTGATTCTATAGGCGAACACAAACAAGTAGATGGAGAAGGAATTGTTGGTGAACAACCCATCCTGCAACCAGGTCAATCGCACCAATATGTATCCGGATGTAATCTAAAAAGTGAACTTGGCTATATGGAAGGATACTATACCATGACGCGGGAAATAGATGGCAAACAATTCAAAGTGAATATCCCGAGATTCAATCTCACTGCTTCGTTTAGATTAAACTGACAGTTATTTGTAAAATACACTTCTCTACATTCTTTTTCTAATCTGCAAGAGATAATTTGCTTACTTTTGTGCTTGGATAAATATGCCTACAGACGAAAGACTATAATGCTGTAATCCAAAGTTATAGGTAAAGCAAGTTCAGCTTTCCTAAGCAAAACACAAACTACTGATTATTAGATAAATATAAATTAATCTAATAATCATCCGGCGTATTGGGTCACGACTTTTCACAGAAGGATCCCAAGAACAGTACGATTCAGATAGTAGGTTTTTTATAGTACGATAATAAAATAATTAGGAAAACGTGAGTATAGTTAGTACAGAACAAGTTGGTCACTCTTTCAATGACAAATGGTTATTTAAAGAGTTGCATTTTGGCTTGCAGAAAGGCGATCGCATAGCTCTGGTCGGAATAAATGGGACAGGCAAATCTACTTTATTAAAATTACTGGCAGAAGTCTTTCCTCCACAGGAAGGCAAGATTGTAAAAGAGAAAGGAATCCGCATAGGATATTTACCTCAAGAGCCTGATTTTTCAGGTTTAAATACGATCAATGACTTTATTTACAGTGCGGACAATGAGCAACAACAATTGATTAAAGAATATGAAGAACTCATAGACTCCCCTACTGTAGACGAACACAAGCTGGCGATCATAACTGATCAGCTGACAGCACTCAATGCCTGGGAATATGAATACAATATAAAAACTATTTTAAACAGGTTACAGATTTCGAATTTTGACCAAAAGATAGATAGCCTCTCTGGAGGACAGAAGAAAAGGCTATCCTTGGCCAAGCTTCTTATCGACGAACCTGATGTATATATATTGGACGAGCCGACCAACCATTTGGATATTGAAACTATCGAATGGTTAGAAAAACTGCTAACAACAGGTCAAAAAACTGTTCTTACAGTTTCCCACGACAGATACTTTTTAGATAATATTTGTACAGAGATACGTGAACTGGATAAAGCTAAAGTACACCTGTATAAAGGAAACTATGCCTACTTCTTAGAAAAGAAAGCAGAAAGAGAATATAACGATGCTATACAGGCTGAAAAAGCACGCAATCTATTAAGGAGAGAACTCGAATGGATGCGCAGACAACCCCAGGCTCGAGGTACCAAATCAAAATCAAGAATAGATGCCTACTATGCCCTAGAAGAGAAATCGAAGGGACCTAGAGCAAACGACAAAGTAGAACTCAGTGTTAAAGTATCCCGTCAAGGTTCCAAAATACTGGAATTAAACAATGTATCAAAATCGTTTGATGGACATACATTTATTAATAACTTTTCCTATATATTTAAAAAAGGAGATAGGATTGGGCTAGCTGGCAAGAATGGCACTGGCAAAAGTACTTTTCTAAATTTACTAACCGGAACCCTCCCTCCTGACGCAGGGACTGTAGATATCGGAGAAACAACCAAATTCGGATATTACAGACAAGGCGGACTAAATTTCGATAGTGGAGACCGTGTACTAGACATCGTAAAGAATGTAGCCGAATATATAAAAATGGCTAACGGCGATACGCTAACAGCCTCCCAACTGCTAACGCTATTTCTCTTTCCTCCAGAAAAACAATTCGGAATGGTAAGTAAATTGAGCGGTGGAGAAAAGAAACGTCTGCAGTTGATGCGTGTACTCATGGCCAACCCTAACTTTCTAATACTAGATGAGCCCTCCAACGATCTAGACATAGACACCTTAAATGTACTGGAAGACTTCCTAATAAACTATCCTGGAATATTAATATTGGTATCGCACGACAGATACTTAATAGATAAACTCACAGAGCAGCTCTTTATTTTTGATGGAGCTGGAGATGTAACCATATACAATGGAAACTATGCAGACTATAAAGCAGAACAAGAGTTAAAACTAAAAGAAGAAAAATCTATAGACAAAACTACTAAAGACTCCCCTACCACAACTAGTCAAAGTAATAAAAAGAAATTAAGCTTCAAAGAGCAATTTGAATACGAGACAATAGAGAAAGAAATAGATGTGCTTGAAAAAAGTATAACTGAAAAAACAAATTTACTAAACAACACAACAGAACACGAAGCGTTAACTGAAATATCAAACGAGATACAAAACCTACAGAAGGAACTTGATAAAAAATCAGATCGCTGGATAGAATTATCAGAATACATTTAAACTGTTTCACGTGGAACATTAAAAAAACACCTGTTCCACGTGAAACATTACTTACTAATATGTTTAATAAATATAACGTAATCGTTGTAGGCGCTGGTCACGCAGGGTGTGAAGCCGCCGCTGCGGCAGCAAATCTAGGATCCTCTACCCTATTAATCACTATGAATATGGGAGTAATAGCTCAAATGAGTTGCAACCCTGCAATAGGTGGAGTAGCAAAAGGTCAAATCGTAAGAGAAATAGATGCCATGGGTGGATACACTGGTATTATCGCTGACAAGTCTACGATTCAATTCCGGATGCTCAACAAATCCAAGGGTCCAGCTATGTGGAGTCCAAGAACGCAAAATGACCGGATGCGTTTTGCAGAAGAATGGAGATTACAACTCGAAGCAATTCCAAATCTGGATATGTGGCAGGATACAGTCAAAGAAGTAATTGTAAAAAATGGTACTGCTAAAGGCGTGATAACTTCGCTAGGTATACGTATAGAAGCGGATGCTGTCATACTAACAAATGGAACTTTTTTAAATGGCTTAATACATATTGGTGACAAGAAATTCGGTGGTGGCCGAACCGGCGAAAAATCTGCGACAGGACTGACAGAGCAACTGGTTTCACTAGGATTCGAATCAGGGAGAATGAAAACGGGAACTCCCCCGCGCATAGACGGAAGAAGTTTAAACTATGCACTCATGGAAGAACAATGGGGCGATGAAGAAAAAGGACGATTCTCTTTCACAGATGTTCCATTACCTACAGAACAACGTTGTTGCTGGATAACCTACACAAACGACAAAGTACACGAAATTCTCAAAACCGGTTTTGAGAAATCTCCAATGTTTACCGGTAGAATCAAAGGCCTAGGTCCAAGATACTGTCCATCCATAGAAGATAAAATAAACAGATTTGCTGAACGAGATAGACATCAAATTTTCGTAGAGCCAGAAGGATTTCAAACTGTCGAAATATATGTAAACGGTTTTTCAACTTCGCTCCCAGAGGAGGTACAGCAAAAAGCACTACGACTTATACCTGGTTTTGAAAATGCAAAAATGTACAGACCTGGGTATGCAATAGAATATGATTACTTCCCTCCTATGCAATTGGATCTAACTCTAGAAACATTGAAGGTAAAAAATCTATTCTTTGCGGGTCAAATAAATGGAACGACTGGTTATGAAGAAGCCGGAGCACAAGGTTTTGTGGCGGGAGTAAATGCACATCAAAAGATAAATGATCTGCATGAGCTTATTCTAAAAAGATCAGAATCCTATATCGGTGTACTCATAGATGATCTAGTAACAAAAGGTACAGAAGAGCCGTACCGAATGTTTACCTCCAGAGCTGAACACCGCTTACTTCTGAGACAGGATAACGCAGATATCAGACTTACTCCTATCGCGCATAAATTAGGACTTGTATCTGATGAGAGACTAAAAAAGGTTCAGGAGAAAATAGAGAATTCTGATAGACTGGTGAACTACATGAAACAATTGTCGGTAAGTCCGATCGAAATAAATGAAATATTATCACGAGAACACTCGAGTCCATTGACTCAAAAGAGTAAAATGTTTGGCATATTGAGTCGCCCGCAGATAAACATACGCCATATTGCAGAATCGAATGCCGAGTTTTCTACCCTTCTTGAGAAATATAATGAAGAAACGATAGAACAGGCGGAGATCAAAGTAAAATATGAAAGTTACTTTGAAAAAGAAATGGAAATTGTAAATAAGATGAAAAAAATGGAGGATAAAGAAATTAACCCTAATTTTGATTATTCTTCATTAACTTCGCTATCGATAGAAGCACGTGAAAAGTTACTCAAGGTAAAACCTCGAACACTTGGACAAGCTTCACGAATATCTGGGGTATCACCTTCGGATATTAGCGTTTTAATGGTTCATATGAGTTAATTAATTATATATCAATAGTTTACATAAAACAAAATCGACTTAAAATAAAGCGATATAAGAGATTATCTATAAATTTATGATACTGGAGCCCACTAAAGATAATATTGCGTCAAAACGCCTTAAAACAAGTTTAATTCAAAAATTGATAATAATAGGCTTTATATCGCTTATATCGCTCACTTTTTTTCGATGTGCAAACATGCAACGTCCTACAGGCGGGCCAAAAGATTCGCTTCCACCAAAAATATTAAACGAGTCTCCAGCAAACTATACTAGGAATTTTGATGCAAAAGATATAATGCTCACTATGGATGAATACATCAAACTCAATAATCAATTCAAAGAGTTCAGTATCTCTCCTGACCTAGAGAAACAACCCGAATATAAAATTAAAAAGAAAACATTACATATACGCCTCCCTGATTCTTTAGAAACGAACACGACATACACTATAAACTTTGGGAAAGGTCTTGTGGATTATAATGAAGGAAATCCTATATTGAACTATAACTATGTCTTTTCTACTGGTCCTGAACTCGACTCATTACAAATCTCAGGTTCTGTAAGAAATGCTTACACTAAAGTATTTGATGAAAAAATAGATAAGGACGTGAAAGTACTACTCATTCCTACTCGCCAAGATTCAATATTTGGTAAACGTAAAGCAAATATCTTTACCTTAGTAGATTCGTCAGGTAATTTTACTTTCAGAAACCTTAGAGAAGATACCTATAGAATATATGCACTGAAGGAACAAAATAACGATAGAATATATAACAATCCGGAAGAAGCTATAGGATTCATCCTAGACAGTATCGTCTTAAACAGGAACATCGACGATATAAAAATCGAGTATTCGGTAGGAAAGCCTACAAAATTTAGAACTATAGAAAAGAAAATAGAAAAAAATAGTAGGATCTTGCTCACTTTCAATCAACCATTAGATAGCCCATTAATAAAAATAATAGAACCAATAATTCCCGATAACGAACAGAAAATCTCTTTTTCTAACTATAAGGATTCTAGTTTTATATTTCTAAAAAAATTAGATTTTGACTCTATAAAATTTGAGTTAAGCGATATGAATATTGTATTAGATACTATTTTATTGAGACGATCCAAAAATGAAAAATACGAGCGAATTATCGAACCACAGCTTAATATAGAAAACAAAGTAGATAAGATTAAACATATTACTTTAACAAGCTTATTTCCAATAGAAAATATAGATAAAAGTAAAATCACAATTAATGAAGATAGTACCTCCAGACGAAATTTTCAACTGCAACAAGATAGTATAAATAAAAATATCTATCATATACGCTATAATTGGAAACCTAAAAAAGACTATGAACTCGTTCTAGAAGAAAAAGCAATATTAAGTCCGTTCGAAGATTTTAATAAAGAGTTCAAAACAAAGTTTACACTAGATGAATCAGAAAACTATGGTGATATAAAATTCAAAATAACCGGTATAGAACCTAATATCCAATATATCGTGCAATTAACTGACGACAAAAAGGAAAAAGTATTTGATACGCGATATATTACTAATTCTGATGAGATTATATACCAAAAATTTCCTGGAGGTAAGTATATACTTCGAGTAATAAAAGACTTAAATAAAAATAAAAGATGGGACGGTGCTGACGTCTATAATAAAATACAGGCTGAACCGATCTGGTACTTAGACAAACCGTTTACAATACGTGCGAATTGGGAGCAGAATGAAAATATAGTGCTACAATTTGAATAAAAATCAGTTTTTAGAGCAGCGTCTTTATCATTTAAACCAGGAGGCGTACATCACGTAATTGTGTGGAAGATTCTGTAATAGAGACAGTTGGTCTTCTGTCAATGGCTTGACTTTCTTTGCCGGAACGCCAGCGTAAAGAAAGCCTGATTCACAGATCATATTTTCTAAAACCACTGCGCCAGCAGCGATGATTACATTGCTTTGTATATGTGCTCTATCCATTACGATAGCACCCATACCGATCAGTACATGACTATCTATGGTACAACCGTGAACTATTGCATTATGTCCTATATTAACGTAAGTACCTATATCGGTTCCATTGCGTTCGTAGGTACCGTGAATAGTTACATTATCCTGAATATTGGAATAATCTCCTATTTTAATATAATTTACGTCACCACGTACTACCGCATTAAACCAAATGGAACAGTTTTTTCCAACTGTTACGTCACCGACAATCGTACAATTAGGCGCGAGATAGGTATCATCACCTATAAATGGAAAACTCGCTTTAACCGGGAGAATTGTAGCCATAATCTATAAAATTGTATCTTCCAACTGCTCAGCATGTTGAAGATAATCTGTTGTAAAATGTAATCCCCTACTCTCTTTTCTATTCATGGCCGATTTGACCACCAAATAAGCCACTTGTATAACATTCCGAAGCTCACAAAGTTTAACAGATAAACGCGTCCTTTTATAAAAAGATTCGGTTTCTTCGTGCAATAACCCCAAACGACGCATAGCTCGATCAAGACGAAAATCGGAACGAACAATACCTACGTAATCACTCATAAATTTTTGTGTCTCACGCAAATTGTGAGTTACCAAAATATCTTCATTAGATAGTTTGGTATTCGAATCGTCCCAATCCGGAACTGATTCTTGATAAGTCAGGGAAGCAAAATTGGCTTCTGCATTCAAAAATATACGATGTGCATACACTGCTGCTTCTAATAGAGAATTGGAAGCCAACCTATTAGCACCATGAAGACCTGTAGATGCACACTCTCCACAGGCATATAAATTGGCTATTGAACTGGCGCCAAACTCATCCACTAGTATTCCACCACACAAATAATGAGCTGCTGGGGTAACTGGTATAAAATCCTTGGTCATATCCAATCCGATCGAAAGGCACTTCTCATAAATATTTGGAAAATGAGAAAGCAGATCAGCTTTATTGCGATGGGTAATATCTAAATAAACATAATCTACTCCTGACCGTTTCATCTCGCTATCTATAGCCCGAGCGACTATATCTCTTGGAGCAAGCGAACCACGCTCGTCATACTCCTCCATAAAGGACTCGCCATTGCATCTTCGTAAGATACCTCCAAAACCACGCACGGCCTCAGAAATTAAAAAAGCAGGGTATTCACTCGGGTTGTATAAAGCTGTCGGATGAAACTGTATAAACTCCATGTTCCTAACCTTTCCTTTAGCCCTATATACCATAGCGATGCCATCGCCTGTAGCAATTGTGGGATTTGTCGTACTCGAATAAACATGCCCCGCTCCTCCTGTAGCCATCAAAGTGACCTTTGCGAGGAACTTTTCCACATTGTTAGTAAAAGTGTTGAAAGCGTAAATACCGTAGCAAGCGGTATCTGTAGACTTCTTATCCACATGTTTTCCTAAATGATGCTGTGTAATGAGGTCTACTGCAAAATAATGCGTTAGAATCTCTATATTCGGTTCCTGATGAATCTTCTCGAGTAACGCACGCTCGATTTCATACCCCGTAATATCCTTATAATGAAGGATTCTATGCGCAGAATGACCTCCTTCTTTCGCTAAATCGTAACTACCTGAATCTTCTCTATCAAACGAAGTCCCATAAGCTATCAACTCTTCTATACGGGCAGGCCCCTCTTTGATCACGTTTTCCACAACCTGTGGATTACAAAGTCCATCCCCTGCAATCAGGGTATCCTGTATATGCTTTTCGAAGCTATCGGTATGATCTGTAACGACCGCTACGCCTCCTTGAGCGTACTTTGTATTGGACTCATCTTCATTAGACTTAGTGACTATCAATACTTTACCTAACTTAGCTGCTTTCAATGCAAAACTCAACCCTGCAATACCCGAGCCTACTATTAAAAAGTCAACTTTTCTCTCCGACATATTAAAAACTTAAATCTAGAACCTTTATACGTTAACAAATTAACAAAATATGTGGAAAACGTGTAAACAAATAGTGAATTAAATTGTAAAACTTTTTATTATTCCACAATCGCCTATAAATACACACATCCTAACCTCAATAATTCTACAAATATGAAGCAGATATTAACAAATTGTAAACATAAATCAATTCACATCTGAATATGGAAAAAATAAAGACATAAAAATTACTCGATTGAAAATCAAGCTATATCCTAATAGATCCTGTGGATAACTTGTGGATAAAACAGCATAATCTCAAAAATAAAATAAAATTTAACTCACTTATCCCCATTTTCCACAGACTAATAAACAATAAGATTGATTTATATAAAATAGATTATTAATTATTGAAAAAAAGGAATGTGGATTTCGTTTGAATTTCTTTGTTTACTTTTGTGATGTTGATTTGGTTCCAATGATTGACAAATAAAGAAGAGAGATGAATATTACTTTTGAGAGAGACTTAGAAGCCAAAGGCTTTATCGATGTTGCTATTGATCCTAGTATTGATTTGGTCGATGAAATAAAACGATTGAAGAAAGAAAAGAATGCTGTTATTCTAGCTCATTATTACCAAGATTCTGAAATACAGGATTTAGCAGATTATATTGGGGATAGCTTAGGATTGTCACAACAGGCCGCTAAGACAGATGCTGATGTCATTGTATTTGCAGGTGTTCACTTTATGGCTGAGACAGCTAAAATACTGTCCCCCAGTAAAAAAGTACTTTTACCGGATTTGAAAGCAGGGTGTTCGTTATCAGATAGTTGTCCTCCACATTTGTTTGCGAAATTTAAAGAACAATATCCAGATCATCTGGTGATTACCTATGTGAATTGTACAGCTGAATTGAAGGCGCTATCGGATATTGTCTGTACATCAAGTAATGCTGTACAGATTGTTGAGAGTTTGCCACGTGACCAAAAGATTATTTTTGGCCCTGATAAGAATTTGGGCGACTATGTAAAGAAAAAAACAGGTAGGGATTTGGTTTTGTGGAATGGTGCTTGTATGGTACATGAAATTTTTTCTCAGGAAAAGATAGAAAGATTGCGTGACGAAAATCCTGGAGCTAAATTTATAGCCCATCCAGAATGTGAAGAACACATTCTGAGCCAAGCTGATTATATCGGATCTACGTCAGGAATGTTAAAATTTACAATCGAAGATGCCAGTCAAACGTATATTGTAGCGACGGAATCAGGAATTTTACATCAGATGCAAAAGGCTAGTCCAGATAAAAAGTTTATTCCGGCTCCTCCAAATAATGCATGTGCCTGTAATGATTGTCCTCACATGAAGCTAAATACATTGGAGAAATTGTACAATTGTCTCTATTATGAGCAACCTGAGATTATTCTGCCGGAAAATGTGATTGCTAGAGCTCAAAAACCTATCGAACGGATGTTGGAAATATCAGCTCAATTGGGATTATAGTAGATAAATAATAGAAAATACGAGCAAAAAATATGTTTGATAATATAGATAAAACAAATATTAGTGAGTTAGGAGAATTCGGTTTAATTGATCATCTGACACAAGCTGTGGAATTAACAGAGTCTTCAACCGTGAAAGGAATCGGGGATGACGCCGCAGTATTGGACTTTGCGAATAAGAAAACGCTGATTTCTACCGATCTTTTGCTCGAAGGAATTCATTTTGATTTACGTTATGTTCCGCTAAAACACTTGGGATATAAAGCTGTACAAGTGAATTTGAGCGATATTTATGCCATGAACGGTATGGCTTCTCAGATTACATTTTCTATCGGATTGTCTTCAAAATTTCCGTTGGAAGCCGTCGAAGAAATCTATGAAGGTGCTTTAATAGCTTGTAAAAAGTTTAATGTCGACTTAATTGGTGGTGACACCTCTGCTTCGGCGCAGGGTTTGGTGATTTCCGTAACCAGTATTGGTTATGCAGAGGAAAGTGAAATAGCTTATCGATCAGGCGCTAAGGAAGGAGATTTGATCTGTGTATCGGGCGATTTAGGAGGAGCTTATGTGGGATTACAATTGTTAGAGCGCGAAAAACAGATTTATTTGGAAAATCCTAACATTCAGCCCGACCTGGAGGGAAAGGATTATATTATCGAGCGGCAGTTAAAACCTGAAGCCCGCAAAGACGTCGTTCAATTATTGGATGCGTTGCACGTGAAACCTCACGCTATGATCGATGTGTCGGATGGATTGGCTTCAGAAATATTGCACATTTGTAAAGCTTCAAATGTAGGATGTAAACTGTATGAGGATAAAATCCCTATTGATCCAATGACTTATGAGACTGCTCGGGAATTTGGGTTGGATCCTACAGTATGTGCGTTGAGTGGTGGTGAGGATTATGAACTTCTATTTACAGTTCCACAATCTGACTACGACAAAATAAAAGGGCAATTGGATATTTCCGTAATAGGGTATGTCACAGAAGCAGCTGCAGG
Source organism: Sphingobacterium faecale (assembly GCF_016746095.1). Classification (GTDB taxonomy): domain Bacteria; phylum Bacteroidota; class Bacteroidia; order Sphingobacteriales; family Sphingobacteriaceae; genus Sphingobacterium; species Sphingobacterium faecale. Next base: position 11,806 of record NZ_JAERTY010000016.1, read on the forward strand.
ATGTGGCATGATATCGAAGTCTGGACATGTACACGAAATAAAAGCTCAAGGATGGAATGCTTTCAATAAATAGTTAAGAATAGGACCGTTATATTACGATATATATATTATTGTTGTTTATTTTGTTGCTTAAATTGCTAATTTTGCAATTACAATAGCCGAAAATAAACAATATGAGCAAAGCTTTATGGACGCCATCGTCCGATTATATCAGTAAATCTGGACTTTTCCATTATCAACAGTTTTTAGAATCGGATAAAGGAAGAAAATTTTCTTCTTATCATGAACTGCATCAATGGTCAATTGACAATTTGGCAGAGTTTTGGTCCAGTTTACTTTCCTACTTTAACATATCGTATTCAGGTACTTACAAGAACCGGTTATCTTGGGATAATAGTGCGACGGATTTTATTGGTACACAGTGGTTTGACGGTATAGAGTTGAGCTATGCGGAGCATATTTTCAAACAATCTACTACGGAAAGACCTGCTCTTAAATTTGCTAGCGAATCAATCGGTTACGAGGAAGTCTCTTGGAAAGAACTGGCAGAAATGGTCAGCCGAATTCAACAATTTCTTGTGGAAAAAGGTGTGGAAAAAGGTGATCGTGTCGCCGCTGTGTTGAATAACACAATCGAGTCTATTGCTATTTTTCTAGCTGTGAATTCGTTAGGCGCTATATGGTCATGTTGCTCTCCTGACTTTGGGGATGTAAGTATTTCAGAACGATTTACCCAAATAAAACCAAAGGTATTATTTATAGAGACTTCTTATCAGTATAATGAAAGGATATTTTCTAAGTTAGAAACATTGGAGCGGCTGAAATCGGATCTCACGGATCTCTCAGCTATCGTACAGGTATATGAAGATGATTGGAAGAAAATTATATTCGATTATGTGCCAAAGCAATTAACTTTTGTACGTGTCCCTTTCTCCCACCCAATTTGGATACTGTATTCTTCCGGTACCACAGGTAAGCCAAAAGCTATTACCCATAGTACGGGAGGAAATCTTATGGAGCATTTTAAAGCTTTAGTATTACATCAAAATGTGCAGGACGGAGAAAATTTTCTTTGGTACACAACAACAGGTTGGATGATGTGGAACTATGCATTGTCGTCGCTCTTATGTGGCGCTACCCTTTGCTTGTTTGATGGTATTATTAACCATAATAAACACCTTACTTTTTGGACATTTTTGAAAAGAGCGCAAGTAGATCATCTTGGAGCCGGAGCGGTTTATTTTACTTCATTAGAGGGAATAGAGATAGCTGATTATGCACCTAAGGTTATTGGCTCTACGGGATCGCCGTTGCCGATAGCTACGTTTGAAGATTTGCAGCGTAAATTTCCGGATGTACATATTGTTTCTTTGAGTGGAGGTACTGATGTATGTTCGGCTTTTTTATCGGGTAGTCCGACATTACCAGTATATGCCGGGATGTTACAGTGTCGAGCACTAGGAGCTGATATTGTGGCTTTTAATGATCAAGGGAAAGCTGTATATGATGAGGTAGGTGAATTGGTAATCCGTAAACCTATGCCCTCCATGCCGCTTTATTTTTGGAACGATACAGAAAATAAGAAATATCATGAGAGCTATTTTGATCATTTTCCGTCGGTATGGAGCCATGGCGATTGGATAAAAATAAATGATGAAGGCGTAATAATCTACGGTAGATCGGATGCTACTTTGAATCGAGGTGGTGTGCGTATAGGTACTGCAGAAATCTATAATGCAGTAAATAGTCTATCACAGATAAAAGACAGTCTGGTCGTCTGTATAGACTATGATAATGGTTCTTCGTCAATGTTGCTATTTGTACAGACAGAAGATAAAAGCGATTTTAACGAGGACTTAAAGGATACGATAAAACGGACTCTGAGGGGACAGTATAGTCCAAGACATGTGCCGGATTTCATTTACCCCGTTTCTGATATCCCTTATACACTGAGCGGTAAAAAACTAGAACTTCCTATCAAAAAGATTTTTTCGGGGACAGAGGTCGCTAAAGTTGTTTCTACGGATATCATGCGTAATCCGAAATCTCTAGCTGAGTATGTTTCTATTTATAATACGATTTAGGTTTTAAGGCTATTAAGGGTTGAAAACCAACTCTTAATAGCCTATTTAATTAGGTCTGTATAACACCTACGTTATATTTTGGTATATCAGGATTATTATTGGCAGCCTCAATACCCATACTGATAATTTTTCTGGTTTCTTTAGGATCTATAACACCATCTACCCAAAGTCGAGCAGCCGCGTAATAAGGACTTAACTGTTCATTATATTTTTGCTCTATTTCGGAAAGCAATTTGTTTTTTTCGTTTTCAGATAGCTGTACGCCCTTCCCTTTTAAGGTTGCTTCCTGAATCTGTAGTAGCGTTTTACCGGCGGAAGCGCCACTCATAACAGCCATTTGGGCAGTTGGCCAGGCGTATATCAATCTTGGGTCATAGGCTTTGCCACACATCGCATAGTTGCCGGCGCCATAACTATTTCCGATTACGAAGGTAAATTTTGGTACAACGGAGTTGGCCATTGCATTTACCATCTTTGCTCCATCTTTTATGATTCCGCCCTGTTCCGATCTGGAACCTACCATAAATCCTGTTACATCCTGGAAGAAAACTAAAGGAATCTTCTGCTGATTGCAGTTCATGATGAATCTAGCCGATTTATCTGCAGAATCCGAGTAGATGACCCCTCCCATCTGCATTTCTTGTGTACCTCCTGGTTTCTTTGCTTTGACTACTTCTCTTTGATTAGCAACTATACCTACTGCCCAGCCATCTATCCGGGCTAAGGCACAGATTATAGTCTTGCCATAATCTTTTTTATATTCTTCAAGGGAGCCTTTGTCTACAATAGAATCTAGTAACTGAAGCATATTATAGGGTTTGAGTCGATCTTCGGGAAGATTTTTATAGACGGCATCTGTAGGTAACAAAGGTAATTGGGATTCTATTCTTGAAAATCCTGCTTTTGGTGTATCTCCGAACTTATCCACTATATTTTTGATGGCATCTAAGCAGCTTTCATCATTTGGATATTTATTATCCGTTACGCCTGATATTTCAGAATGTGTAGTGGCACCTCCCAGACTTTCGTTATCGATTACTTCGCCTATTGAAGATCTAACAAGGTAAGAACCAGCTAGAAAAACAGAGCCTGTGCCCTCTACGATAAGTGCATAGTCTGACATAATAGGTAAATAAGCACCACCGGCCACGCATGACCCCATAATGGCAGATATCTGTGGAATACCCATAGCAGAAATCTTTGCGTTGTTTCTGAAAATTCGACCGAAATGTTCTTTGTCTGGAAATATTTCATCTTGCATAGGAAGATATACGCCTGCTGAGTCCACTAAATAAATAATAGGCAGGTGGTTTTCCATTGCGATCTCTTGTGCTCTTAGGTTCTTTTTTCCTGTAATCGGAAACCATGCCCCTGCTTTTACGGTAGCATCATTGGAAACAATAATGCATAATCTTTGTTGTACGTAGCCCATGACAATGGCTACACCTCCGTTCGGACAGCCTCCATCATTGGGATACATATTGTCCCCAGCAAAAGCTCCTATTTCTGTATAAGGACTATCCGGATCCAGTAAGTATTTTATACGTTCCCAAGCGGTAAGTTTCCCTTTTTCCTTGTGTTTTTGAATTTTGTCTAAACCGCCTCCTAAGTAAAGTTTTTCGGTTTTTTCTTTTAGTATTTCAAGAAAGTTTTCCATATGTTATGGATTATTAATTTAATATTTACAAAAGGTCGTTTGAATTATTTTTATAAATATCGTAAAATATTATTTGTTTTTTTTGATATTTGTAATAATAATTATAAACTGAATATAAACATAAGTAAAATTTCATTATGTATAATGCGAAGGATACCGAGCAAATGGTAATGATACGTGAGAGCGCACGTGAATTTGCAAAAACGCACATCAAACCTTTTGTGATGGAGTGGGATGAAAAGCAATATTTTCCTGTAGAGCTTTTTAAAAAAATGGGTGATTATGGTTTCATGGGAATTTTGGTTCCGGAAAAATACCATGGAGCCGGACTTACTTATCAGGAATACATAACCATATTGGATGAGATATCCAAAGTATGTGGTTCTATAGGTCTTTCGGTAGCTGCTCATAATTCGTTGTGTACAAATCATATTCTATCCTTCGCGAGTGAGGAACAAAAAGAAAAATATTTACCAAAATTAGCTACTGCCGAATGGATCGGTGCCTGGGGCCTGACAGAAACCGGATCGGGATCCGATGCAGGGGGAATGACAACTGTCGCTGTTCAAGATGGTGATTATTGGGTAATAAATGGTTCTAAAATTTTTATTACGCATGCAATAAGTGCAGATGTAGCTGTAGTTATTGTCCGTACTGGTGAGAAGGGGGATAAACATGGGATGACGGCTTTTATTATTGAAAAAGGAACACCTGGATTTACTGCAGGTAAGAAGATCGATAAATTGGGAATGCGGGCATCGGAGACAGCTAGTTTATTCTTTGATAATTGTCGGGTTCACAAAGATCAGGTAATAGGAGAAGTCGGCAATGGTTTTGTTCAGGCACTAAAACTACTGGACGGAGGTCGTATTTCTATCGCTGCATTATCTTTGGGAATTGCGCGCGGTGCTTACGAATGTGCGTTGCAATATTCGAATGAGCGGGAACAGTTTAATCAAAAAATATTTGATTTTCAGGATGTTTCATTTAAATTAGCCGATATGGCTACGAAGATTGAAGCTTCGGAACTATTAATCAGACAGGCTGGTTATTTGAAAGATACGAATCAGAAAGTGACGAAAGAAGGTGCTATGGCTAAGCTCTATGCATCGGAAGTAGCTGTTGAGGCTAGTAATGAATCCGTACAGATACATGGTGGCTATGGATTTACCAAGGATTTTCCTGCTGAAAAGTTCTTCCGCGATGCCAAGTTATGTACAATCGGTGAAGGAACTAGTGCAATACAGAAAATGGTAATCGCACGCGAAATAAGAAAAGATGTTAAATAGTTCACAAATACAACTTATAGAATGTCCTAGAGACGCAATACAAGGTATAGGTGGTTTTATTCCTACGGGAAAAAAGATCACCTATATCAATGAGTTGGTAGCTTCCGGACTATTCGACTATATTGATTTTGGAAGCTTTGTCTCGCCAAAGGCTGTACCCCAACTGGCGGATACGGTTGAAGTATTGGAGGGATTGGAAAAGGGAAAGACGAAGTTGTTGGCAATAGTAGCGAATGAAAGAGGGGCACAAGCGGCTTCTGTATTGGAGAAGATTGATTACTTGGGATATCCATTTTCTATTTCGGAAACATTTCAGCAACGCAATGCGAACTCTTCTGTTGACGAGTCTTTTGAGCGCGTGAAAGGGATATGTGACCTGATACAAGGGAATAAACAGGAACTTGTGGTCTATATCTCTATGGCATTTGGAAATCCTTATGGCGATCTGTGGCATGAAGATTTAGTTATAGAATGGATGGATCGTCTATCAACGCTAGGAATAAAACGTTTTTCTATAGCTGATACGACTTCGGAAGCTTCTGCAGATGCAATTTCTAGCTTATATAGACTGGTTGCTAAGGAATTTCCCAATACTGATTTGAGCCTTCATTTGCATGCACGGGTTGAAGAGGCGTTATTAAAGGTTGAAGCAGGATATAACGCTGGATGTAGACGTTTTGAGGGGGCATTTTTAGGGTATGGTGGATGTCCATTTGCAAAGGACGATCTGGTAGGTAATATCCCGATGGAATTATTGTTAGATAGATTCGAAAAAGGAAATGTAGAGCAGCATGTGAAGCTTATGGATGCGTTTCAAACTATGATTAGACATGGGGCTATATAAGTATATAAAAGTTGAAATAGATCGTCATATATGTAAAGTAGTATTGGCCCGACCGGAGAAGCGAAATGCATTTACTCCTACTATGGTCAATGAAATAAATCATGTATTTCAAAAAGTCAATGGAGACGATGCTATTAAAGTGGTGCTCATCGAAGCTGAAGGACCTGTTTTTTGTGCAGGAATGGATTTAAAGACTTTTGAAGATGCAGGAGTGGATGAGGTAAATCCTACCATTATAAATGAAAATATATCCTTGGGCGAGGTATTTGAGAGATTGTATAAACCTTCGATAGCTATTGTAGAAGGAAATGTAATAGCGGGAGGTTTTTTGATCGCCTTGGGGTGTACTTATGTATTTGCTACTCCGGATGTAAAGTTTAGATTACCGGAGTTGGACCTTGGTATATTTCCGTTTCAGGTGATGGCTAGTTTATTGAAGATCATGTCCGAAAAGCAGGTATTACAGTTATGTCTGGATACAGGGTATTTTGATTTTGAACGGGCTCGAAATCTAGGGCTTGTGGATGGTATTCTGGATAAGAAAGAATTGGATGTATTAATAGGAAGCTTCGAAAATAGATCTGTTCGTGCCCTGAAAGAAGGTATAAAGTCTTTACGAGCTATAAAATCAATTCCGGCACAAGATCAGTTTACCTATCTGAAAGAGGTATTGGATAATCTGAAGAGAGGCTAATTAGCATCTGCCTCTTCAATGACTTGGTCGATAGCATTTGGATCTTTCTTTTCTATAGAAAAGCTATTATACCCTGCTCCAATCTCTATCTCTAATAGTTTTTGCTGCAACATCTCTAATATAGCTAAGAAATTGAAAACAAACTGTACTCTATTCTCTGAGTGCTTGAGGATATGTTGGAAATCCAGTTTCTTATTCAGCTCAATGAGTTCAGCTATGGCTTTCTTTTGCTGTTCGATTGTATAAGGGAATTTGACAACCGTATGCGTCACAGGCATTACCCTGTGGGTAAAATGAAACATCATCTTTTCATATACCATCATCAGTTTATATAAATCGAAAGATGCGAGTTCTTCTTCGGTAGTCTGTCGCTGGGTGTGTTTTAGATCATAGGCAATATTAGCGCGATGGTGTAATTTTTCGCGGTCCGTTTCCAAAACTTTTAACGATTCGCAGACATCCTTGAATTGTTTGTAGAGGATAAGTTTCTGAACAAGTTGTTCTTTTAGATCTACTTCATTTTCGTTTCCATCTAAATCAGGACGAGGAAGTAACATTTTTGCCTTGATACGCATCAGGGTCGAGGCAACAAAAATAAATTCGGAAGCTAATTCTATATTTAAGGATTGCATTTTCTGGATATAATCCAAAAAGTCATCTGTAATTCTAGAAATAGGGATATCGTGGATGTTCAGTTCATCGCGTTCGATAAAGAACAATAAAAGGTCAAAAGGACCTTCAAATTGTTCCAGTTTTATTTCGTAGTTTGTCGCATCCATATACAATCTCAAAAATAGACATTTGAAAGTTAATATTTATGTTTTAGAAAAACATCTCTGGTATATTTAACGGACAAAACTAATTCTCTAAATAATTGTAGATAGTTTATGGAATTAATTGTTACTTTGTATCTTATTTTGAAATTTTTTTGGTATGCAGGTAGAAGCAGGAGCACTTTTAAAAGGAATTCAATTTCCGTCTGATTTACGTAATCTAAAAGATAGTGAATTGGAAGAAGTATGTAAAGAGCTCAGACAGTATATTATCGATATTGTTTCTGTCAATGGAGGGCACTTTGCGGCTAGCTTGGGCGTAGTCGAACTGACCGTAGCATTACATTATGTGTTGAATACACCTTATGACCAGATTATATTTGATGTGGGACATCAGGCTTATGGACATAAGATATTGACAGGTCGACGTGATTCTTTTCATACGAATCGCATTTTAGGCGGAATATCAGGGTTTCCTAAACGTAGTGAGAGTGAATATGATGCTTTTGGGGTAGGACACTCTTCTACGTCTATTTCTGCAGCTTTAGGGATGGCCGTAGCGTCAGCCTATAAAGGGGAAACGGATAGACAGCACGTCGCTATAATAGGTGATGGAGCATTGACGGGAGGAATGGCTTTTGAGGCATTAAATCATGCTGGTATAGAGAAATCGAACCTACTGGTAATATTGAACGACAACTGTATGTCTATTGACCCCAATGTGGGGGCAATGAAGGAATACCTAACAAGTATTACGACTTCTAAAAGTTATAATAGATTTCGCGATGACCTTATTGCCGTGTTGGCTAAGATTTCTAAGAATGGTCCTGACGCATATGGATGGGCTAAAAAATTAGAACAAAGTATTAAGGGGACATTATTAAAAAATTCTAATTTATTCGAATCACTTAATTTTAGGTATTTCGGACCGGTTGATGGACATGATGTCAATAAACTAGTGAAGACACTGGAAGATTTGAAGCATATCAATGGACCTAAGTTGTTACATGTAGTTACAATGAAGGGAAAAGGGTATTCTCTAGCAGAGAAAGATCAGACTAAATGGCATGCTCCTGGTTTATTTGATAAAATAACCGGTGAGATTAAGAAGAGTACGCATGATAAGCCTCAGCCACCTAAGTATCAAGATGTATTTGGACACACTTTGGTTGAACTTGCTGAAAGTAACAGTCGGATTATGGGAATTACGCCGGCAATGCCGAGTGGATCATCTATGAATATTATGATGAATGCCATGCCAGATAGGGCATTCGATGTGGGGATTGCAGAACAACATGCTGTAACTTTTAGTGCAGGTTTGGCTACGCAGGGATTAGTACCGTTTTGTAATATTTACTCTTCGTTTATGCAACGTGCCTATGATCAAGTGATACATGACGTGGCTTTACAGAATCTAAATGTCGTATTCTGCCTAGATAGAGCGGGATTGGTGGGAGCTGATGGACCAACACATCATGGTGCATATGATGTCGCATTTATGCGCTGTATTCCTAATATGACTGTAGCAGCACCAATGAATGAAGAGGAACTACGTAATATGATGTATACGGCCCAATTGGAAGATATGGGCCCATTTGTCATCCGATATCCTCGTGGATCAGGGGTAATGCCGGACTGGAAGCGTCCTTTTAGGGCGTTGGAGATAGGTAAAGGGCGTAAGCTTGTGGATGGTGAAGAAGTAGCTGTTATTAGTTTAGGACACGTAGGTAATGAGGTGTCAAAGGCTTTTCATATTTTGAATGAAGAAGGAATATATCCCGCCCATTATGATATTCGGTTTGTGAAGCCAATTGACGAAAGCCTACTACACGAAGTATTTAAAAAGTTCAAGAAAGTCATTACTATAGAAGATGGGGTACTGCCAGGAGGATTTGGCTCGGCTGTACTCGAATTTATGGCCGATCATAAGTATACTGCAGATCTTGTCCGATTAGGTATTCCTGATGAGATTGTAGATCATGGGGAACAACCTGAACTGTGGAGACTGTGTAATTATGATGCCAAAGCGGTGGTAGAAGTGTGTCGAAAACTAATGCAATCGCAACCAACAAAGTCCATGGTCAGTTAACCAACATGGGAAACTAAAAATATATTTTCAAATTTGATTAAGCCACAAGTATTTGTGGCTTATTTTTTGCTGTGGATATGGGAGAAAAGAACTAATTATTGAGGCATAAAGTTTTCCACAATTTTCAACCCGCAATCCATTTTTTTTCAAAAAAAGCAATCTATTCTTGCTAACAGATACCTGTGTGGAAAAGTATAATTTGACATAAAGATTAGTGTTAAAATTACTATAAAAACTACGTAACTAGTTGTGTTTCAATTGTTATTGTTTTTTTTGGTTTTTGATTTTTTTACCTCAGAAATTTTTGTCATCTTCGTTGAGAGCGAAAGTTATAAACAATTATTTTATCATTAATTGGTTATCAAGTTATTAACAATTTAAGAATGGAAAAAACGTATACAGGTGTTTGGAATAATTGTCTTCAGGTCATAAAAGATAATATTCCGGCGCAAAGTTTCAAGACATGGTTCGAGCCTGTTAAGGCTATTCGTTTGGAGGGAAACGTTTTAACTATTCAAGTACCGAGTTTGTTTTTTTACGAGTGGTTGGAAGAGCACTATGTGGGTATTCTTCGTAAGACTGTAAAGAAATTTTTAGGCGAGCAAGGAAGGTTGGAGTATAATATTGTAGTAGAGAAATCTTCTACCAATATTCCTTATACGACAAATCTACCTTCGAATGGAAATGGGGCTGAAGCTAAGAGACAATCTATCCCAGTTCCTGTCGCTCTAAATAAAAATATTAAGAATCCATTTGTCATACCTGGACTAAAGAAGTTGCAGGTTGACCCACAACTGAATCAGAACTATACATTTGAGAATTTTGTGGAAGGTGAATGTAATCGATTAGCTAGATCAGCAGGATATGCAGTGGCCAACAAACCTGGTGGTACCTCATTTAATCCTTTGATGTTGTATGGAGATGTGGGATTAGGTAAGACGCATTTGATACAGGCTATTGGTAATGAAATAAAGAGAAATCTGCCAGATAAGCTAGTTATATATCTTTCCTGTGAAAAATTCTGCCAGCAGTTTGTAGATTCCCTGAAGAATAATACAATCAATGATTTTGTAAACTTCTATCAGGCAATGGATGTTATTATTATGGATGATGTCCATAACTTTGCCGGAAAGGAAAAGACACAGGATATATTTTTCCATGTGTTCAATCATTTACACCAGTCAGGGAAACAAATTATTCTGACTTCGGACAAGGCCCCAAAAGATCTTTCAGGGTTAGAGGAGCGTCTTTTAAGCCGTTTCAAATGGGGATTATCCGCTGATATACAAGCTCCGGATTTAGAGACTAGAATTGCTATTCTAAAAAAGAAAATGTACTCGGATGGTATAGAGTTGCCTGAGAATGTTGTAGAATATGTAGCAACACAGATTGATAATAGTGTGCGTGAACTAGAAGGTGCTCTAGTTTCATTATTGGCTCAATCGACATTAAACAAGAAAGAGATTGATCTGAATTTGGCAAAATCGATGCTGAAGAACTTTGTGAAAAATACCCACAAGGAGATCTCGATGGAGTATATTCAGAAATTGGTATGTGAGTATTTTGAAGTCCCTGTAGAAATGGTTAAATCTAAGGTACGTAAGAGAGAAATAGTACAGGCTCGCCAAATATCAATGTATCTGGCTAAAAATCATACCAAGTCCTCTTTGAAGTCGATCGGGAGTTTCTTTGGAGGAAGAGATCACTCTACTGTAATTTACGCTTGCCAGACAGTAGAGGATTTGATAGAAACTGATAAGAAATTTAAAACATACGTACAGGACATACAGAAGAAATTAAAAACTTCTTAGTCGTAATCGTAAGATCGTATAGCAAAAGGGCTGATTCTTTCATAGGAATCAGCCTTTTTTTGATTAAAAAAGGCGAGCCAGAGTATTTTATCTGACCCGCCTCAGCTAGGTAATTATGAAATTAAAAACTATTGTATTTGATTCTATTTATTCCTTTTTATTAGCCATCTTTTCTTCCAAGTATTGAACGAATAATGGTTTTTGTTCGTCTGTCAATAAGTCGTTAATCTTGCCATTGGCAGTGGCTGTCAAAGCTTGTATTTGTTCTTTTACTACATCTGCCGATAATGTTGTGTCTGATTTTATCGCAATTTTTGCATTTACCTTTTCAAGAACAATATTATATACGGCTGTCTGTTGGTCATCAGTCAGTGTTAATTTTTCAGTCAGCTCTGTAACCGTTTCCTTTGCTTTATTTTCTGGATTTATTTCTTGAGCAAATAATACCGTTACAGCAAATAAAAAGCTTAGTCCAGTTAAAATTAATTTTTTCATAGCATTTAAATTTTAAGTTTTTGAAATGTATTATTAAATCGTTTTCTGAATTAATAACTGTCGTATCGCCTATTTTATTGCTTTTATTGTATCTTGTTTGTTACATTTTAACATCATTTAACAAAAATTAAAAAGGGATAAAATAGTTTTATCCCTTTTTAAGTAACTGTATTTTAGTGTTTTAGTCTGTTTTTTTCCTGTTTCTGTTATTTTGGGAGCTTTTTTGTAGAGAGTCGTATTTTATTACTTGTTCCTCGGTTAGGAAAGTTTTTATTTTAGTGTCTCTTTGTTTCCAGGTTTCTCTCCTATTCTCTGGTTTTGTTTCTTTTTGAAAAATTAAAAGATAGTTATAAATAGAGTCTTTTTGGGAGTCTTGAAGATTAAGAGCTGTGGCTAATCGTTCAACTTTTATTTTTGCCTGTTCTTCAGGGCTACGGTGCTGTCTGTTACCTCTCTGCTGTGCCTGGCCAATACTTATGGACAAAGCTGTGGTTATTGCTAATGCAAATACTGTTTTCATGATGAATAAATTATGTGTTTACACCATAAATTTCATTAAATAATTTGACTAGTAGGGAGTTGGTGCTTTAACTTTAGTGAAGATTAACTTTCGTTAAAGCTAATTAACACTTGTGGCGGACTGTATGTAATTAAATATAAAATGATCAAAGGTATCCTGCTGCTTATCCATTGATTTGAGGGTGATAGGGATGTAATAAAGCGGTGTATTCTGTAACGCCGAGTTGGGGACCCTTTGCATATCTTTTTCTGTCGTTATGATAATTTTATTGGTAGTAGGTAGAGACTGATAATAATCTGCAATTTTATCGAAGTCTTTATCCGTGTAATTGTGATGGTCTGTATATTGTAAGATATGTACTATATTTCTCAGAGCAGTGAGATAAGACTGTAATGGCAAAGGATTGGCTATACCACAAAAAAGAACAATATCAAGGTTTTTCAAAGGGGCTGTTAGGAGTTGATTATTTCTATCTTTTGGTTGCCCATAATCAATTCCCGTGTAGAATATAGGCGCTAGAGCATGTTTTCTTATTTGATGTTCTATACGGTTCCTATCTCTATTGAGAATGTCGTCAGGACACTTTGTAATTAATATTAGATCGGCTCTTTTTGTTGCAGAAAAATTGTCCCTAAAGTTTCCGGTAGGAAGGGGGATTATGGGGGATAAAAGAGAGTTAAAGTCGAAAAGAAGGATGGTGAAACCTGGAGTTAATTTTCTGTGCTGATAAGCATCATCTAAAATAATGAGGTCATGATCTTTATTAAGTTGTTGAATTCCGTAACAGCGATTTTCAGAAACAGCAACTGTAATTTCCGGAAATTTATTTTTGAATTGTAAAGGCTCATCTCCTACTTCGATCGCTAAAGAATCGCTGTGTACAAGTTTATAACCTTTTGTTTTTCGACCATATCCCCTACTAAGTGTTGCAATCCTGTAATCATCTTTTAGCAATCGGATTATGTATTCCGTCATTGGGCTTTTTCCAGTTCCTCCTATGGCAAGATTACCAATGACAATTGTTGGGATGGAGAATTTAGTACCTTTTAGTATAGCTTTGTCATAGAGTGTATTTCTAGCCCATACAATGAGCCAATAGATTAGACTTATTGGTAATAATAACCACCGAATAAGGGTAATAATCATTGTTTTACCACCTTAATACCTACATCAACAATATCCTTGAGTGGATTTTCCCGCATGTTCTGTTCGACGGCAAAGGTATATACACCGGTATCAGGGAAGACAAAATTTTCTTTTGCAAGGTATTGTACTTCATATAGTGATCCCGCTGAATTTCCGAACCAACGTCCATCCAACTGAGCAAGAGGTATTTCTTTGCGATAAGCTGTATCGACTAATTTTGCGCCTTTTTCATGAAGGAGTACAAAAATATTGGAAAAGCTATATTCATTGGAGTGGCGTAGGTTTATATAGATGTTGTATCTAGCCTTGGAATCAGCTATGTGTACATCAAACTGAGGTGTTTTTTCATATGACCATGCTCGGTCTGGGATAGTCTGGTTCTTTTCATAGACAGCACTATTGGTACACGAAACCAAACAACTAATTATACCAAAAGCATATAGAAGGGGTCTTATCATATTGAAAAAATAGTGACGAGTATCTACTCGCCACTGTTATTTGGTTTATCGTTATTCTTCTTTCTATTCCTGTTATTATACCTTCGTTTTTTTCGCTGCTCATTTTTTTGCGCGGTGTCATCTCCCTGATTGGCAGGGTGCGCAGTTTTGTTATTGTCTTTATTTGGAGCAGGTCTATTCGGACGGCTTTCTACGGCACTGTTCGTTTCCTTTTTTTGACCTGAGGGGGCTTGCTTTGGAGCTTGTGCCTGATTAGGATTTGTATTTCCCTCTGTTTTTTGATTTGTTGGAGTTTGTCGAGGTTTGCTTTTTTTCTTTTTACGTCTTTTGTTTTTATCATCCAGACGTGTTAAGCTATCTTGGCCAACGACATTTTCATAGTCAAAAACAACTGGTTTTTTGGTCTCAACAGTTTGAGGGGTGTAATCTAATGCGTCAGGCTTAATTCCTCCCTTATTCATTTCTGCAAGTTCTTTTACCTTGCTGATGGATAATGGAATCCAGTTTTCAGCACCAGGGTAAGAGAACCACATTGTTTTTTTGAAGATATCTGTTTTTTGGAGATAGGCCATTCCACTATTGGTCTCTATTCTGTCTACATCGTTAGGAATGTCCTTTAGTGCATCCATATAGCTATCCAATTCATAGTTCAAACAACACTTTAATTTACCGCATTGGCCAGCTAGTTTTAGTGTGTTGAGGGATAGATTTTGATAGCGGGCAGCAGAGGTTGATACTGTCTTAAAATCGGTAAGCCACGTGGAACAACAAAGTTCACGGCCACAGGATCCTATACCACCCAAACGGCTTGCTTCTTGACGCATTCCAATCTGTCGCATCTCTATTCGGATCCGGAAGGATTCGGCCATACGTTTTATTAACTCGCGAAAGTCAACCCTACCTTCTGCTGTATAATAGAAAGTAGCCTTTGTTTTATCACCTTGATAGTCTACATCGGATATTTTCATCGATAGGCCAAGGTCTAAAGCAAGCTTTCTCGCTCGATGCATGGTCTCCCATTCAAGCTCTTTCGCAATGTTGAACTTTGTAACATCGGCATCGTTTGCCTTGCGGTAGATTTTCTTGACAACGGAGTCTGGTGCGATATTGTTTTTCTTCAATTGAAGACGGACGAGCTCTCCTGTCAAAGAAACATGCCCGATATCGTATCCACCTGTAGAAGGCTCTACGGCTATCATTTCGCCCATTTCTAGGTAAATGTTGTCCGTGTTTACGTAATAATCCTTACGAGACCCTTTGAAGCGAACTTCAACAATGTCAAAGGGTTTATAATTTGAAGGCAAATCCATGTCGGAAAGCCAGTCATATACATCTAATTTATTACATCCGCTGGTCATGCAAGAACCATTGTTATTGCATCCTGATGGTACTGTACCTAATTTACTTCCTGTACCACATCCCCCGGATGAGCAACTGCCACATCCCATATTTCTATTTTATATTATTGAGTCCCGATTTTTCGGGAACGTTTGATATTTGAACAATAAAACCAATTGCAAAGATAAATCTAAAAATAATATTTTGGCGTTACCATTGCGTTCAATCCCATAATGTGTCTTTTCTAGGATATTGATAGCTTCTTCTAATTGTTCAAATTGGAATAAACCACTAAATTTTTCTACAAATGCAAATTCTTCTTCTTGTAAAAAGACTAGATTTCTCAAGCCTTGTTGCATTAATATGATCTGTCTCATCATATTGATGGCATAAAGTAAGAAACTTTTTTGATTTTCCCGACCTAATTTCGAAAGTTTATCCTCAGTAAGACCGATTAATTCTTTCCCATTATCAGTGACTATAAAACGTAACCATTGAACCAAAATAGAAAAAGTTTCGTTTTCACCATGTTGGTGGATTAAATTAAGAGCCTCTTGAATATTTCCGTCTGCAATAAAGGATATTTCTTTGGCACGCCTAGGGTCTAACTTTCGCTCCTCAACTAAATAACTATTCATCTCGTCATGATGAAGTTTGTTAATTTTGACCAATTGGGTTCGGGAAATTACCGTATTTATTATTTTATCTTGATTTTCGGCAACTAAAAGGAAAAGAGTTTTTGCCGGAGGCTCTTCAATAAGCTTTAGAAGGGCGTTCCCTTGGGTGTCAAGATATTCCGGAAGCCACATAATCAATACTTTGTACTCAGCTTCAAAAGATTTAAGACTCAGTTTTTTGATGATATCATGGGCCTCAGCTATATTGATATTAGCTTGTTTATTGCCAGAATCTAATTGCTCTCTCCAGTAATTTAAACCTAAATAAGGATTGGTAAGAAAAGCTTTGCGCCACTCGTCCATATAGGTAGTAGCAGTTTCTTCCTTGCCTTTAGCAAAGAAGGGATAGGAAAAATGTAAATCGGGGTGGATTAATTTTTCATATTTTCTGCAAGATGCACAATGTCCACAACTATCGTCCTCTTGTCGGTCTTCACAATTGATGTATTGGGCGTATGCCAACGCTAAAGCCAGACTGCCCGAACCCTCTGGTCCTAAAAAAAGCTGAGCATGGCTGACCCGATTGTTTTTTACCGAGTTGATTAAATGGTTTTTAATGCTTTGGTGTCCTACTATTTCCTTAAATTGCATATCGTAAGTCTACACAAACTTAGATAAAAAGCGTTGTATTCACGAATACATAGTACAAAAAAACCGAAGTGAATATGTCAGTGATGAAAGATAAACCCGTACTTAGATTGTAAAAATTTAATTCTTTTCTGTATTATTGCATATAAAAATATATCGAAGCTAGACATGAGATTTATAGTATCCACATCTGTATTATTAAAGCAATTGCAGGCCATAAGCGGGGCATCCAGTAGCAGTACTGTTCTTCCTATTTTGGAGAACTTTCTATTTGAAATAAAAGATAACACTTTAACTATTTCTGCGACGGATTTACAAACAAGCATGGTAACTTCTGTGGCCATCGAAGCTAAAGAAGAAGGAAGAGTAGCAATGCCATCAAAGATTTTGATAGATACATTGAAGACGTTACCTGATCAACCTGTTGCTTTTTCGGTGGATACAAAAACGCTGGCGATAGAGATTAGTGCTGGCGATGGAAAATATAAGCTCAGTGGAGAAAATGCAGATGACTTTCCTAAGATACCTGTTGTAGATAATGTTTCAACAGTTCAAATTACAGCTTCCATTCTATCGGAGGCTATAAATAAAACAATATTTGCAGTAAGTAATGACGAGTTAAGACCCGCGATGTCTGGTGTGTTGGTGCAGTTGGGAGAACAGAATATCACTTTTGTAGCAACAGATGCACACCGCTTGGTGAGATACCGCCGTACAGATGTCGGTGCAGAAAAGGCAACATCTATCATTCTTCCAAAGAAAGCATTAACATTGTTAAAATCCTCCCTACCCTCTGATGAGACTTCGGTAGCGGTAGAATATAATACAACAAATGCATTCTTTCAATTTGGTAGCATTCATTTGATCTGTCGCCTTGTAGACGAGCGTTATCCGGATTATGATGCTGTAATCCCTCAGGTGAATCCAAATAAACTTACAGTAGACCGTGCTTTGTTTTTAAACACATTGCGTCGTGTGGTTATTTTTGCAAATAAAACGACACATCAGGTTCGTTTGAAAATCAATGGTAGTGAATTGAATATCTCTGCGGAGGACTTAGATTTCTCTAATGAGGCTCATGAACGTCTTAATTGTCAGTTTGAAGGTGAAGACATGGAGATAGGATTCAACGCTAAGTTTTTGGTAGAGATGCTGAATAACTTAAACTGTGAAGAAGTGGTGTTGGAAATGAGTACTCCAAATCGTGCAGGATTGTTATTACCAGCAATCAAACAGGATAACGAAGAAATCCTGATGTTGGTCATGCCGGTAATGCTGAATAGTTTTAATTAATACCGAATTCCATTGGATTTAATATATTCATTGATAGATTTTATTCTTCACATTGATGATCATCTGGTGGAGATTGTAAATGACTATCAGACCTGGACGTATCTGATTTTGTTTCTAATCATATTCGTTGAGACAGGTGTGGTCGTAATGCCTTTTTTGCCTGGAGATTCGTTGCTTTTTGCAGCAGGTATGCTTGCTGCTCAACCAAATGATCTTAATATCTGGATTATGATTATTCTGTTGCTTATTGCCGCTATTACGGGGGATTCCTTAAATTATGCGATTGGCAAGCATTTTGGAATGCGTATTACTCGGTTTAGGCTGTTCGGGAAGCAAATGGTAACAGATGCACAACTTGAGAAGACGCACTCGTTCTATGAGAAATATGGTAGCAAAACGATCGTTATTGCTCGTTTTGTTCCTATCGTAAGAACCCTAGCCCCTTTTGTGGGAGGAATTGGTCGGATGAAATATAGTACGTTTATAACCTATAATATTGTTGGAGCAATTCTTTGGGTTGTCGGAATTACATTGGCAGGCTATTTCTTAGGGAACATTCCTTTAATTCGGGATAATTTTTCTAAGGTGGTTTTGATTATTATTTTCCTTTCTATACTTCCGATAATTTTTGAAGTAGTGAAGGAAAAACTAAAAGGAAGTAAAGCAGGCTAAAGGCAATATATGTTATAATAGAAAGGGCATTCAATCATTTGGATGCCCTTTCTTTTTTGCGTTTAGGGAATGGATAATTAGGATGATAGGTATGCGATGAGGTTTGTTATAGTACGGTATAGATAGGGACTCTCTTATGTTCAAATTTATACTAACTTAGCTTTTAGTCCGAAGTTCATTCGGAGATTATACGGACTTCATTCGGACTTCATTCGGATCTAGACGAGTAAAGTCCGAATTATGTGCGTTTTAATATTGGATCACATTCGATTTTAGTAATAATCAGTCGTCAATCAGTAGGGAAGTCTTTCTAACGTTTGCAAGGACTACAATTAAACGTATACACCAAAATCTAGTCTATTAAAGAAATAATTTTGATATGCGCATTCTATGTCTTTTAATTTTGATTTCCAGTTCTGCTGTAGCCCAAAAGAAAATGATAACGACCGACCGGCAACAAGCAAAGGAGGCGTATACCCTACTCAATGACATCCGTATGCATCCCGAGAAATACGCTAAGAAATTAGGAATTTCACCGGTGAATAAGGTGAAAAGAACGATGTTGATTTGGAACGATGATCTTGCAAAAGTAGCTGAATTTAGGGCTTATGATATGGCTAATCGTAATTATTTTGAACATGTGACACCAGAAGGTTTGGGACCGAATTATTACATGGTAAAGGCTGGATATCACCTCAACCCCGATTGGACGAAGAAAAAATCAGCGAATAATTTCGAATCGATAGCAGCCAACCATGTCACGGCCATAGAGGGAATTAATGCTTTTATCATCGGAAAGGGATCTCCAGGTCTTATGCATCGGAAACATGTTTTAGGTATGGACGATTGGAATGGTTCTCTGGTCGATATAGGTATCGGTTTTGTCCATTCACCGAGCGGATCTACTTATAAAACCTATTTATGTGTAATCATTGCTAAGCATGATTGGTAGGATGGTTGTCTATAAACGTCAATTTCGTATAACAGGACATAGTTTGGGGTTTTTCAATAGTCAGATTGTTAGAAATCAACATTAGTTTTCCTACCTTTGCATATGATAAAATCAATGACAGGATATGGTGTAGGTTCGCATGAGAATGCGAAGGTTAAATACACCGTGGAAATAAAATCACTTAATTCAAAATTTCTAGAGTTAGGAATACGTTTGCCTAAGGCTGTTTCGGACAAGGAGCTTACGCTTCGTGGAGAATGTAGTAAACTGATAGAACGAGGAAAAGTGAACGTTTTGATTTCATCAGAATACGCTGACCAAACAGCGAAAGCATCTTCTATAAACCGTGAACTGCTGAAAAAGTATTATAATCAACTTAAAGATATCGCTGCACAGCTCGGAGAAGATCAAACGGGTTTATTTAATCTAGCGTTGTCAATGCCTGAAGTGATTGCGAACAATGAAGACGAAGTGGATGAAGAAGAGGGTAAAATATTATTGAATGCTTTCTATCAAGCTGTAGAATCATTCACTGGGTTTAGAATGGATGAAGGGAAGGTTCTGAAAAACGATTTGGAGAAGCGCGTAGAGTTGATTCTTGATTATTTAGGGCAGGTAGAAGCTGTCGAAGGTGATCGGATCCCATTGATCAGAGAACGCTTAAGCCAGTATATGGATGAAGCTGTAGGAAAAGAGAATATCGATAAAAATCGATTTGAGCAAGAGATAATTTTTTATATCGACAAACTTGATATCACTGAAGAAAAAGTTCGTTTAAGAAGTCACTGTAACTATTTTTTGGAGGCACTTAATGCCGTGGATTCTAATGGTAAAAAACTAGGGTTTATTTCTCAGGAAATGGGGAGAGAGATAAATACGCTAGGATCGAAGGCTAATAACGCGAACATTCAGCAAATTGTAGTTCGTATGAAAGAGGAGCTTGAGAAAATCAAGGAACAACTACTAAATGTATTGTAAGTTATGAATAAAAAATTGATAATCTTCTCTGCTCCTTCTGGAGCAGGAAAAACAACGATAGTAAGACATCTGTTAAGTAAATATAGTGACAAATTGGAGTTTTCTATATCGGCGAGCACCAGAGAGCCAAGGGGTAGCGAAGAAAACGGTAAAGACTATTATTTCATTTCCAAAGAGGAGTTTCTACATAAGGTAGCAAAGCAAGAATTTATAGAATTTGAAGAGGTTTATTCTGGAACTTATTACGGAACACTGAGGTCCGAATTGGATCGTGTATGGTCTCTAGGAAAGAGTGTTATTTTTGATATTGACGTAGTCGGTGGATTACGATTGAAATCTAAGTTCCCAGAGGAAGCGTTAGCAATTTTTGTAAACCCACCGTCGCTAGAAGTGTTACAAGAACGACTTTCTGGACGTGGTACAGATTCACAAGAGAAACTGAAGGAGCGCTTTGCAAAAGCGGAATTGGAGTTGAGTTACGCGGATAAATTTGACGTGATATTAAATAACTTCGATCTGGATGTAGCATGTCAAGATGCGGAAAAAATAGTATTGGATTTTCTGGATAAATAATGGCAGGCAATAAGATTGGACTTTTCTTCGGATCTTTTAACCCGATACATATAGGACATCTGATTATTGCAAACTATATGGCGCAATATACAGACCTAGCTGAGGTATGGTTTGTTGTGTCACCTCAGAATCCTTTTAAGGATAAAAAAAGTCTGGGCAATATGTATGATCGCTTAGAAATGGTGAACCTCGCTATTGAAGGAGCAGAAAAGCTGAAGGCATGTGACATTGAATTCGGACTTCCACAGCCTTCTTATACGATAGATACGCTGACCTACATGAGGGAACGGTATCCGAGTAAAGAGTTTGTGTTGATTATGGGAGAAGATAATCTAATGGGGTTACACAAATGGAAGAATGCAGATATCTTGTTAAGAGATTTTCAGATTTTTGTCTATCCAAGGCCAAAATACGAGCCTGGGGAATGGTTGAATCACCCAGCTGTGACAATGACAGATACACCTCAAATGGAGTTGTCATCTACTTTTGTAAGAAGCGCTATCAAGGGCGGAAAGGATGTTAAGTTTTTTGTCCCTGATCGTGTTTTAGAATTTATAGATAAGAAGGGCCTGTATCTCTAGTATTATCAGGCGCTTTCGTTTCGATCTATGGTGAATATACTTCCCCTGTAGATCTCGGCTTAATCCACATATTCCTTTGTGGAAAATAAGAAGAAATCATTAATTTTATTTTCGGAAAAAACTTTCGACAAGTTGGTCACTTGTTTACTATTGCTATGAGATATTTAATAACAGTTTTGATCAGTATAAGTGGAGTAGCGTTTTCTTATGCACAAGATGATTTGGCGCTTTATGAACCCACAAAAGCGGATTATGACTATTGGGAGTACCGAAGGAAGATGACAGTTCCGCCCTACGGTCTGGATAAAGTGAAGGGCTTGATCAAGAAAATCGAAATCAAGTCTGATGATAACGATGATATGGGACTCTCGGCCTTATCTACAGCTGATTTTAAGTCGTTGACTCTACGCGAAAAATTTACATATACGATGGTTCATCCAGAAGTATATTCGCAGAATTGTGATATACGGATTATGTTGCCCAATGAAGAACAAAAGATATTTGGCTATTTGCTTTCTACATTAAACGAACAGACCTGGAGCCAGCGACAGCTAGTTTTCTTGCGCGAGAATAGAGATTCTGTAATGTCCTATATAGAGGAGTCTACTTTACGAAGCAAGCGGATGGGTGTGAATTATAAGGATGTGATTGACGAAATTAATGGATGGGAAATGATTCCCTTTATCAATACTTATTTTGAAAGTAATAAGAAAGATAAAGATGCATTGACTTTGCTTCTTTTACTGATGAAAAAAGGAGAATATGAAGAGTTCCTGAAGTCTACCTCCTATCGAAAATTATATGGGCAATCCTATAATTATGAGACGTATATTGAGTATAATAAGGCAAATGAAGCGTTGATATTACAACGTGCAATGGGTTACTTTAAAGAAAAAAGTGCTGGAGGTAAATAATTCGATAGGAATAATAAATAGAGTGGATTAGATGCAAAAGATTGTTTTTTTTCTGTTGTCTATAGGTTTTACTGTTTCTTCTTTTGCACAGGATCTGGATTTTGTTCGGATTGAAGAAGGGACATATACCGTGGGGGAAGACGGGGCTGTCCTGAATCCGAGAAGAACTGTTTTTATCAAGGAGTTTAATATCGCTACAACAGAGTTGACTAATGCCGCTTTTCTACTATTCGTAGAAGCTACAAGGTATAGGACTACTGCTGAGAGATACTGTAATGCGCAGGTTTTTGAACCGGGGCTGGAAGAGTTTAGGTGGATACAAGATAGTACGGCGTGCTGGCGTTTTCCCAACGGCGTATCCCGAGGCGGGATAGTGAATAAAATGGATCATCCTGTCACGTGTATTTCTTATCGGGATGCTATTGCATACTGTAAATGGGCAGGTGTACGACTGCCAACCTTTGAAGAATGGGAAGTTGCAGCAAAAGCGGGTTCCACGGGAAAATACTTTGAGGGCGCTTCTGAAGAAAAAATAGAAGAGTATGCAAATATCTGGCATAAAGACGATCATCTTAAGCCCGATTTTTCGGATGGTTATATGTATACAGCACCTGTAAAAAGCTTTAAGGCTAACCCATGGGGGCTATATGATGTATTAGGAAATGTCTTCGAGTTTTGCGAAGGACGGATTCCTCAGGACAAAGGGCGCAAAGTAGCTCATGCCCGAGGTGGATCTTGGTGGTGTAATAGGACGAGTTGTGCCGCGTTCAATACTGTTTTTATAGGTTCTGTAGCGCCAATGGCTTCTTTTAGTAATCTCGGATTCCGTGTGGTACGGGATTAGATTATTTACTAACTTAGCAGTATGACAAAGAAGAAACCTACTATACTCGTTGTGAATGATGATGGTATAACGGCCCCAGGAATAAAGGTCTTGTTGGAGGAAATGAAAAAGTTGGGACGGGTGATCGTTGTAGCTCCAGATGGGCCTCAATCGGGAATGGGGCATGCAATAACTATTGGAAAACCATTGAGACTGGATAAAATAGAGCTATATGAGGGAGTCGAAATGTATAAGTGTTCTGGTACACCTGTGGATTGTGTCAAACTGGCGGTAAACCGGATTTTTAAAGGAGAGAAGCCTGATTTATGCGTATCGGGAATAAATCATGGACTGAACTATTCAATTAATGTATTATACTCTGGCACGATGTCAGCTGCTGTAGAAGGCGCTATTGAAGCGATTCCATCAATTGGTTTTTCATTAGATGATTTTTCACATGGTGCTGACTTTTCACATTGTAGACCTTATATCTCGGCCATAGCGGAGCAAGTGTTGGCAAATGGACTACCTAAAGGCACACTCTTAAATGTTAATTTTCCGCATATAGATAAGGAGATAAAAGGAATTAAAATCTGTAGGCAGGCTAATGGTCATTGGATAGAAGAGTTTGAACATCGATTGGACCCTTATAACAGGGAATATTTTTGGTTGACAGGACAGTTTGAGTGGAGTGATAGAGGAGAAGATACAGACGTATTTGCTTTAAAAAACGGTTACGTTTCTATAGTGCCTACGCAATATGATATGACTGCACATCATACAATTCAAGAATTAAATTCTTGGGCATTTAATTTCAAAAGCTAAATGAAAGATTCTTTTTGGGCTGGAGGAGCAATAGGTGCCCTCGCTCCTATTCTAGCCTACGTACTATCTAACTATACCAGCATACAAACAAGCTACTTTTCAGATAAACCTATTGCACTGTATGTGGTTGCCGCTTTTATTAACCTGATTGTTGTGCGGTTTACCTATCGGGCAGGAAAAGAGTCGTTGGCTAAAGGGATTGTTTTTGTAACTTTTATTGCAATGCTGGTTTTGGTGATTACTGTCAAAATAAAGGTATAACACTGTTTTAAAATAATGAAATTAAGTTTAGGTTTTTCTCCATGTCCTAATGACACCTATATATTTGATGCCTTGATACATCAAAAGATTGATACATACGGGCTGGAGTTTGAGGTCGAATATCATGATGTGGAGACGCTGAACCAAAAGGCTTTCAAGAAAGAATTAGCTATTACAAAGCTGAGTTATCATGCCTTTGCGTATGCTGTCGAGGATTATGAGTTGTTGGATGCAGGTAGTGCTCTAGGGTTTGGTGTGGGCCCCTTGCTTATTACCAAGAATAAGGCGTTAGCTGAAGAACTAATGGAGTATGTAGGTCAGGATCTGCCGGATAAGTTTAGGAATCTGACTATAGCTATACCAGGTAAATATACAACTGCAAACTTTTTGTTGGGCTTGGCTTTTCCCCAATTGCAAAATAAGCAAGAGTTGGTTTTTTCTGATATTGAAGAAGCAGTAATGGATGGTAGAGTTGATTTGGGATTGATTATTCACGAAAACAGGTTTACTTATCAGGAGAAGGGGCTACATAAGGTGGTGGATCTTGGCGACTACTGGGAGAAAACAACCAATAGTCCTATCCCCTTGGGGGGTATTGTGATTCGTCGCGATTTGCCACTAGACATTAAAGAGAAGATTAACCGTTTGGTACGCCATAGTGTAGAATTTGCGTTTGCCAATCCCAAGTCCGGAATTGAATATATACGCAGTCACGCCCAAGAGATGGAGGAAACGGTGATGTATAAGCATATAGAGCTGTATGTAAATTCCTATTCTATTGATTTGGGGGATATAGGTAGAGCGGCTATAGCTACTATGTTTGAACGTGCTGAGGCTCTTCAATTGATCCCCGAGATGAAAAAAAATATCTTTTTAATAGAAAAAGACGAGGGATTTGGCTAGATATAAAAAAAATACATTGTAAGAGTGAAAGTTATCGTTTCGAATAAGTAAATTTGCCCGGTTAGTGCCAAAATGTCCTATGTTTTGTCTTTGGATTCAATTTTGTGCATGTGGACAGAGATAAAAAAAAATTATGTTAAAATTCTTAAGTAAACTATTTGGTAGCAAGTCAGAACGTGATATCAAGGCTATCCAACCTTATGTAAATAAGGTTAAAGATGAATATAGCAAGTTAACCAATTTATCAAATGACGAGCTTCGTGCCAAAACAATCGAATTTAAAGCACGTATTCAGGACTATTTAAAGGAGATCGATGCCGAGATTGCCGATTTAAAAAGCAAGTCTGAAAATACCGAAACAGACATGGCGGCCAAAACGGAAGTTTACGAGAAAATCGATAAATTGAATAAAGACCGAGACAAGAAGCTTGAAGAAATATTGTTGGAAATATTACCTGAAGCTTTTGCGGTTGTAAAAGATACGGCTCGACGCCTTACGGAGAATTCGGTACTGGAAGTTACGGCATCAGATTTTGATCGGGAATTGGCCGCTCGTAAAACAAATGTCACTATTCAAGGAGATAAAGCTTTATGGAGTAATTCTTGGACAGCAGCCGGGAATGAGGTGAAGTGGAATATGGTGCACTATGATGTACAATTGATCGGTGGTATAGTTCTGCATCAAGGTAAAATCGCAGAAATGTCCACGGGTGAAGGTAAAACGTTGGTAGGAACATTGCCGACTTACCTAAATGCACTGTCCGGTCAAGGTGTACATATTGTAACTGTCAACGATTATCTTGCTAAGCGTGACTCGGAGTGGAACGGTCCTCTTTTCGAGTTTCACGGATTGAGCGTAGATTGTATTGACAAGCACCAGCCAAACTCTCCACAACGTCGCGATGCCTATAAATGTGACATCGTATACGGTACTAACAATGAGTTTGGTTTTGATTATTTGCGTGACAATATGACGCAAACACCAGACGCTATGGTGCAACGTAAATTGCATTTTGCAATGATTGATGAGGTCGACTCGGTATTAATCGATGATGCCCGGACCCCATTGATTATCTCTGGACCGATCCCTATGGGAGACCAGCATGAGTTCTATCAGTTGAAGCCTCGGATAGAGCGTTTGGTAAATGCACAGAAAGCCTATATCAATACGGTATTTAATGAAGCTAAAAAAGCTATTACAGCAGGTGATGTAGATCCTGAAGCTGGAGGGTTGGCTTTGTTTCGCTCATTCAGGGGATTACCTAAGAATAAAGCATTAATCAAGTTCTTAAGTGAAGGAAATCACCGTCAGATTTTGCAGAAAGTAGAAAATTACTACATGCAGGAGCAAAATCGCCACATGCCTAAAGCTGATAAAGAGCTTTTCTTTGTTATCGATGAGAAAAATAATCAGGTAGAACTTACTGAAAAAGGTATTGAGCTAATTACGGCTTCTGGAGAAGATCCAAGTTTCTTTATCCTGCCAGATGTGGGATCTGAAATTGCTGATATCGAAAAATCAACAGCTACATTAGAAGAAAAAGCTGCCCGTAAAGAGGAATTATTGCGTGACTATTCTATAAAAGCAGAACGTATTCACTCTATAAATCAGTTATTAAAAGCATATACTTTGTTCGAACGCGATGATCAATATATCGTGGATGAGGGTAAGGTTAAGATTGTAGATGAGCAGACAGGACGTATCATGGATGGCCGTCGCTATTCTGATGGTCTGCACCAAGCAATCGAAGCTAAAGAAAATGTAAAAGTAGAAGATGCGACACAAACTTATGCGACAGTAACGCTGCAAAACTACTTCCGTATGTACCATAAGTTGTCTGGTATGACGGGTACAGCTTCTACAGAAGCAGGTGAGCTTTGGGAAATCTATAAGTTAGATGTTGTCGAGATTCCAACAAATAGAGGGATACAACGTGACGATAGGCAAGATTTTATCTACCGTACAGCACGTGAAAAATATAATGCTGTAGCACAAGAGATTCAAAATTTAACAGAACAAGGACGCCCAGTATTGGTCGGTACTACCTCGGTAGAGATTTCGGAATTATTGAGCCGTATGTTGAAGTTGAGAGGAATTAAGCATAACGTCTTGAATGCGAAGTTGCACCAGAGGGAAGCAGAAATTGTTGCCGAAGCTGGACATCCAGGGCAGGTAACAATAGCGACCAATATGGCGGGCCGTGGTACGGATATTAAGCTTACGGAAGAGGTTATTAATGCTGGTGGTTTGGCTATTGTGGGTACAGAACGACATGAATCCCGTCGTGTAGATAGACAGTTGAGAGGTCGTGCGGGACGTCAAGGAGATCCAGGATCATCCCAATTTTTTGTTTCATTAGAAGACCCATTAATGCGTTTGTTCGCTTCGGAGCGTATTTCAAACATTATGGTGAAGATGGGCGTTGAAGATGGTGAGGTGATGCAGCACAGCATGTTGACCAAATCTATTGAACGGGCACAACGTAAAGTGGAAGAAAATAACTTTGGTATTCGTAAGCGTTTGTTGGAATATGATGATGTCATGAACTCACAGCGTACGGTAATCTATACTAAGCGTAAAAATGCATTATTTGGTGAGCGTTTGGATGTAGATTTGAATAATGCGATTTATGATGTTGTCGAAGATGTGGTAACCGAATCGAAAGAAGGTGGTTCTTACGAGGAATTCCAAATAGAGGTGATACGTTTATTTGCAATAGATCCTAGCATTAGTAGTGAAGAGTTCACGGCAAGTAATATTCAGGTATTGACGGATAAGGTTTTTGATCAAGTCATTACACATTATGAAAATAAGGCGAAGCATCTAGCAGAACAAACATTACCTGTATTGACCAATGTAATGGCTGAGCGAGGCGATATGATTGAAAATATCGTTGTTCCTTTTACTGATGGCATTCGTGGCATACAAGTTGCGACAAATCTTAAGAAAGCGATCGAGACGGAAGGTGCTGAAGTGTTCCGTTCTTTTGAAAAAGGAATAGTTTTGGCCTTGATTGATGAGGCTTGGAAGGAACACCTTAGGGAGATGGACGACTTAAAACAGTCTGTGCAAAATGCGGTTTATGAACAAAAAGATCCAATTATCATTTATAAAATGGAAGCTTTTAACTTGTTCAAGAGTATGTTGGCAAGTATGAACAAAGAGATTGTGAGTTTCCTATTCAAAGGTGAAATCCCTGGACAGCAACCACAACAGGTACAAGAAGCAAAACCAATTGTACAGCCAAAGGTCGTAGCGACGAAGGAGGAACTAAGTTCGCCGACAGGGGTATCTGAAGAAGATGTGGATACTAGAACTGTTCAGGTAACGCAGCCAATAAAAAGAGAGCAAACTGTTGGCAGAAATGACGAATGTCCTTGTGGATCAGGATTGAAATACAAGAACTGTCACGGTAAAAACGCTTAAAAAATAATATAATGTTGAGAAAAGGATTGATTTTAGGTTTTGTTCTAGGAGTAATGGTCTTGTCGGCCAAAGCACAGCAAACAGGTGTAGTTGAAGTATCTCGAGATACCTTGATTGCAATTTTGCAAAACTTCAGAGCAGAGCATGAAATCAATCCCACAGCAACACGGACGGTTAGTCTTGGCCCTAAGGTGGTAGATAAGAGTAAAGCAAGCCGGGTGAAGAGAAAGGGTTTCCGAGTGCAGATATACTCTGGTTCCAACCGGAACGATGCCTATGCTGCCCAAAGCCGTTTTAGAAGCCAATACACAGATATGGATAGTTATATAAACTACGAAGAACCAAATTATAGGGTTAAAGTGGGGGATTTTACTAGCCGAACTGAAGCAAATAATTTTATGCGTGTATTGCGTTCACAATACAGTTCAGTCTTCGTATTCCAAGAAGACATTTGGGTTTGGGAATAGTAATATGTACACAATGGCCAATCTTAAGAGAGACATACAGGCATTGGCAAAAGCCTTTTTTTCAGAAACAGTCGATATCCGTCGGCATTTACACCGTAATCCTGAACTTTCATTTGAAGAATTTGAGACATCCGCTTTTGTAAAGCAACAATTGGATGTGCTAGGAATCCGTTACGAGTCCATGGCAAATACGGGGGTCGTCGCCCTTGTTAAGGGAGATTTGGAGTCGAATAAGATTATTGCATTACGTGCAGATATGGATGCGCTTCCTATTACTGAAGTAGAGGGACGTGAATATGGCTCTGAACGAATAGGCATAATGCATGCTTGTGGACATGATGTGCACACTTCTTCCCTACTTGGAGTAGCAAAAATATTGCAACATTTAAGACCCGTTTTTGGAGGTACTGTAAAACTTATTTTTCAACCTGGAGAAGAAAAGTTACCAGGAGGTGCATCCCTAATGATTAAAGAAGGAGTTCTAGAAGATCCCAAGCCTGAGGCTATTTTAGGACAACATGTCATGCCTTTTATTGAGGCTGGAAAGGTTGGGTTTCGAGCTGGGCAATATATGGCCTCGACAGATGAACTCTATATGACGATCAAAGGCAAAGGAGGACATGGGGCACACCCGCATCAAAATATAGACCCTATTGCTATCACTGCACAAATCATAACGGCTTTGCAACAAGTCGTAAGTCGATACGCTGACCCTCGTATTCCTACTGTGGTATCTTGGGGAAAGATTATAGGTAGTGGAGCTACGAACATTATCCCAGATGAGGTGATCGTAGAAGGAACGTTTAGAACTTACGATGAGAAGTGGCGAGGTGAGGCGCATAAAAGAATGGTCCAGATTGCCGAAGGAATTGCCGAGGCAATGGGCGCTCATTGTGAGTTTGAGGTTCGTAAAGGATATCCTTTTTTGACAAACGACCCCACTTTGACAAATCAATCGCGATCTTTTGCAGAGGAATACCTTGGAAAGGAAAATGTTGTGGAGTTAGACCTTTGGCCCGCTGGAGAAGATTTCGCTTATTATTCGCAAGAAATACCAGCATGTTTTTACAGACTAGGTACAGGGAATGCTAGTAAAGGAATTACTTCCGCAGTTCATACATCTACCTTCGATATTGATGAGGATGCTTTAGAGCTAAGTATAGGCTTAATGGCTTATATAACTATTCAACAGCTCAAAGCATAAAAACGATAATCCGAGATAAATGTCGTCACATCATATTGTCAGAGAGAATCAAGAACCTGCACTATTAGTACAAGACTTTCGGGCATTAGAAAAGGAGCTGTTAGATCAGTTGTTAGAATGGTCCCCTACCATAATTACGGATACCTATAGCCTGGATTTTTTTCTTTCGGAGGAAATAAAAGTAGATATCGTTTTTGCGGGTATGCCTATTCCTTATCTACAAGAAGAAACTATGCTGTTTTCGCTTGAGGGATCATTTTTCGATACAGCAATACCTTATTTAATCTCCAAATCCTATCCCGCAGTGAATATCTTGTGCTCAGAGATGGATGATACGATAATAAAATATGCTGAGGATATTAATATGGTTGTTTTTTGCGAAAACAGAAGATATGTTTTTGTGAAAAGATATTATGAAAAGTGGAAACCGAAAGGTGAGAAAATATTTGTTGATCCAAGGGTTTTAAAATCTCAGGAAGGATTGCGTCCTACTGGAGGGCAATCCTTTGAGACGGAAACTGACGGTTTCTTTAGTTTGATATTTAATACTGAAACATTCGTTTGTATAGGTGAAGAGGTTTAGTCCTTTAACTTTTCTACGCGGCGAGGAGTTTGGCTTCCGTTAATAATTCCAGAAGCACCAATAGCAATAGCTTCTATACTCGATTTGATATTATCAATATTTAGCGTGCTGACTTCATCTCTTACGGTATGATAGAATTTGTCTTTGTCAATCTGTGATGTAGAGAAAGTGTGTGCTGGGACACCGAGTGCTGCCAATACCGCATTGTCACTTCTGTAAAAGAGATTTTGCTGTAGGTAGGGATCTGGATAGAACCGAAAGTTTGAACCGCTTAGATTATGCTGCATTAGCTGGCCTAAGTCGGACCGGTCATACCCTGTTATATACAATGAATTAGGACCAAACTTGGCATCTTTACCGATCATTTCTATGTTTATCATGGCGATAACACTGTCTGCATTAATATTGTTCGAAAAGTATTTTGATCCGAACATTCCTATTTCTTCTGCTGTAAATGCAACAAAGATTAATGTGCGATCATTATTATTTTGTTCTTTGTAATATTTAGCAAGACTGATAATGGCGGTAGTGCCCGAAGCATCATCATCTGCGCCGTTGGCAATAGAATCTTGTCCTTCAGCATCGATAATACCAATATGGTCGTAGTGCGCTGAAAAAATAACATACTCACCCGGTTTAGACTTGCCAGTGAGGATTGCAGCAACGTTTGACATAGACACCGTTTTTATATTAT
Organism: Sphingobacterium faecale; assembly: GCF_016746095.1. Taxonomy (GTDB): domain Bacteria; phylum Bacteroidota; class Bacteroidia; order Sphingobacteriales; family Sphingobacteriaceae; genus Sphingobacterium; species Sphingobacterium faecale. Next base: position 43,419 of record NZ_JAERTY010000016.1, read on the forward strand.
TTTCGCTGATAATCTCATACTTGTCAGATGCTTTTTTGCTAACTATAAATACTTTCGTGGGAGTGTGGCTTGTTTTGGTGACGAGATCTTCTCGCGAATATATTTTATTGTAGCGAGCTATAAAGGCAGAGAAGCTAGGGTCGACAAGTATAATTGCATCTTCATCAGACTGTACATGATTTCTAAAACTCTGGGCAAAATCTTCTCCTTTCTTTATACTGTATATGGGTATTTGAGAGGATTTTGACCAATGGATTTTGGGAGCATGTCCCAAAATCAGAAAATTATTTGGTTCTTGAACTTTTCCATTCCAGGTTACAGAGCTATTACGTTTTGATATCTGTTGCATCTCAAACCGTTGTCTATAATCGTTCTCCGTGTAGGGTGTGAGACCAACGGCTTTAAATTCTTTTGCTATAAAATCAGCCGCTCGCTCCGCGTCTTCTGTTAAAGCGTGTCGACCTCTCATATCATCGGATGCCAGTACGTTTAAAATTCTTTCTATGTCGCTGCGATCTACAATATTGTGCGAAGAGTTTTGGCAAAAAGCAGCGCTCGTAAATACGAATAGTAAAGAGATGAAGAAGAGCTTTTTCATTATTTTGATTTTGTTCAATATAGCGTACAATTTAATAAATAGGATTGACATAAATTTTTTTTATGATGGATTCGTGAATGCCATGCATTTTATCTAAGTTTGATTGTAATAAAAGTAAAATAGGAAGTGTCTGTTTTGCAGTACTTTTAATAGCGATCGAGAAAGTAAAGTGTTACTTTTAATCAATCAACAAGGTAATAAAAAGTTAAAATTTACACATATGAAAGAGGTTACAGTTCAGGAGTTAAAATCAATGATAGATCAAAACGAAGAGTTTCAATTGATTGATGTTCGTGAGACATTTGAATATGAAGTGTCTAATTTGAATGGTATTAATATTCCTTTAGGTGGTATTTTGATAGAATCCGATAAAATATCCAAAGATATACCGGTAATCATGCAGTGTCGTTCTGGAAAGCGTAGTGCACAAGCAGTGATGTTATTGGAACAACAGGGATTCACGAATTTGGCAAACCTTAAAGGAGGTATATTAGCGTGGAAAGAGGAAATTAATCCGGAAATGGATGTGTATTAGATTTTGTTTTAATTCTAGTTTCTTTAAAGAAGGTAATGAATGGGTGTTTTAGGACACCTTTTTTTGTGCGAAATGCATTTTGTTTCTAGAAATGTATTTTTTATATAAAATAAAGCTATTGAAATACAATGCGTTCGCTCTAATTTCTTTAATTTTATAGTATCTGAATGTGTAACTAATTACGGATACTATGTCAACAAGTAATACTTATAGCTTTTTTAGTGGAGTAGAACGAAGCTTTGATAAAGCAGCAAAATTCACACGGTTCTCAAAAGGGATTCTAGAGCAGATTAAAGTTTGCAATTCTATTTTGCAGGTTAAATTCCCGGTCCGTATAGGAGACCAAGTCGAGGTTATCGAAGCGTATCGGGTACAGCACTCGCATCACAAATTACCTTGTAAAGGAGGCATCCGTTTTAGTATGGAGGTTAATCAGGATGAGGTAATGGCTTTGGCGGCACTGATGACTTATAAATGTGCGATTGTCAATGTTCCGTTTGGAGGTGGTAAAGGTGGTATAAAAATAGACTCTTCTAAATATACTGTCGGAGACCTCGAGCGGATTACTAGGCGGTATACATCGGAATTATGTAAAAAGAACTTTATTGGACCAGGGATCGATGTTCCCGCTCCAGATTATGGAACTGGAGGAAGGGAGATGAGTTGGATTGTAGATACGTATTCTTCCCTGAACCCGAATGATGTTAACGCAATGGCTTGTGTGACAGGAAAGCCTATTTCTCAAGGGGGTGTTCGCGGTCGTGTAGAAGCGACGGGCTTGGGGGTGTTCTTCGGGATACGGGAAGCCTGTTCTATAGAGGAAGATATGGATAAAATAGGATTATCTATTGGAATAAAGGGAAAGAGAATAATTGTGCAAGGGCTTGGAAATGTGGGATATCATGCCGCTAAATTTTGTCAAAATGCAGGAGCTATCATTGTCGGATTGATTGAATATAATGGAGCTATATATAATGATACGGGCATTGATGTAGATGGGGCACAAGCATATCGGTCACAGACGGGGTCACTATTAAATTTTCCTGGAGCGGTAAATATACCGGATGTAGCTGAGGGGCTGGAACAGGAATGTGATATCTTGATACCTGCAGCTCTAGAAGCGGTCATTCATGGGGGAAATGCTGATAGAATCAAAGCCAAAATAATCGGTGAAGCAGCAAATGGACCGTTGACTCCGGAAGCAGATGTTATACTCCAAAGTAAAGGGGTGTTAGTCATTCCAGACATGTATCTCAATGCAGGAGGAGTAACTGTTTCTTATTTCGAATGGTTGAAGAATTTGAGCCATGTTCGGTATGGACGTTTGGAAAAAAGATTCAGCGAAAATCGGTATGCTGAAATCATGAATTCGGTTGAAGAGCTCACCAATAAAAAAATGTCGGAAGTGGAACGTAGAATGATTCTGAGAGGACCTGATGAGATTGATTTAGTGCATTCGGGTCTGGAAGATACGATGATGGGATCTTATCAAGAAATCAGAGATGTCTGGAAGAATACGGATGGAGTCGAAGATTTGAGAACTGCCGCGTTTATATGTGCTATTAATAAAATTGGCGTGGCCTATGAAGAACTGGGAATCTTTCCGTAGGTAACAGTATTTTTTTGTAATTTCGGAGGATGAAAAATTTATATCACCAGACTAAACAGGCGTTCTATTTTAGTCTGGTTTTTTATGTATTGGCAATTGGTACAGTCCTATTAAAGATGCCGTTTGCAGTGGTACTGGTGAGTATATCGCTGCTTATATCTATGATTTGGGTACTATTGGTGCTTCGAGAGATAATGTTGTCAATGAATATTGGCACGTCCGAGCGTGTACTGTTAGCCCTATTTGTGATTTTGACGAATATTCTAGGAGGGATTGCGTATTTTGCATTTATTAGGGAAAGGGTAATTGGTAAAGAAAACAAAAAGCGATGAAGAAACATTTTATACTAAACTTATTGTTGAATTTAGGTATAATCTTTTTGATAATGAGTGGTGTAGCGGCTTATCAAAGTGGGAATATGCTGATTCTGGGAGCAGCTATAGCTATTTCCGTAGTGCTGATCTATTTGAAGATTGTTCTTTTGAAGCATGTCAAGAGTGATTTGGTCAAAAAGCAACAAGAAAAGAACAGTAAGGTTACTAAAAAGAAAAAGGGATAATGTTAGTTATCCCTTTTTTATGAGCGCATATCTTCTACTCGCCAATTACTTTACAAAAGGTGGCTTTTTGATTACAGCTTTTACTTTTTGGTTTCTTATGTTGATGTAAATCTCCGTACCTTCTTTAGTAAAAGCATTGTTGACATAACCTAATCCAACTGATTTTTTCAATGTAGGGGATTGCGTGCCTGAAGTAACTCGGCCGATAATATTTCCATCTGCGTCTACAATCTCATAATCATGGCGGGGAATTCCGCGATCAATCATCTCAAAACCAACAAGCTTTTTTTGAATTCCAGCCTCTTTTTCGGCTTTTAAGTTTTCTGAGTTTACGAAATCTTTTGTGAATTTGGTAACCCATCCCAATCCAGCTTCTAAAGGAGATGTATTGTCATCGATATCATTTCCGTACAAGCAAAAGCCCATTTCTAAACGTAAGGTATCACGAGCACCAAGTCCAATCGGTTTAATTCCATAAGGGGCTCCAGCCGTAAAAATCGCATCCCAAACAGTTTTCACATCTTCGTTAGCAACATATATTTCAAACCCTCCTGCTCCTGTGTATCCTGTTGCGGAGACGATTACATTATCCACTCCTGCAAATTTTCCTTTTTGGAATGTATAGTATTCCATGGAAGCAAGTTCTATTTCTGTAAGCGATTGTAGAGCTTCAGCCGCTTTTGGTCCTTGGATTGCAAGTAGTGCAGTTTCATCAGATATGTCTTTCATATCTACTCCAAATGTATTAAACTGGCTTATCCAGTTCCAGTCTTTCTCAATGTTTGAAGCATTGACAACTAGAAGATAAGTCTCGTCATCCAATTTATACGTTAGAAAATCGTCAACGATTCCTCCATTTTTGTTTGGAAGGTAAGCATACTGTACCTTGCCGTCATATAGTTTTGTGGCGTCATTGGAAGATACTTTTTGAATCAAATCGAGAGCCTTTTCTCCTTTTAAGATAAACTCTCCCATGTGGCTTACGTCAAAGACGCCCACTCCATTACGTACTGTTTCGTGCTCATCGTTTATACCAGTGTATTGTACAGGCATGTTGAAGCCTGCAAAAGGAACCATCTTTGCACCTAGTGATATATGCAAATCTGTCAAAGCTGTGTTTTTCATTCTTTAGCTATATAAAAATGTTTTATTACAAAAATACTTATAAAGTTGACATTGTGACCTTATATTTTGCAATATTGATAAAATTTGACTAGTTCTCCTCTTCTTTAAAGCTGATTTGAAGGATATCCAATGCTTTTATAAAAGAAGATTGAAGATCGGCCCTTATTTCTATTTTTTGTCCAGTACGAGGGTGCTGAAACGAAAGATTGCTTGCATGTAGCAGCATGGTATCCATGTCAAAGCGTTCTTTCCAGAGTTTATTTTGTTTATTGCAACCATGGGGGCGATCGCCTATAATAGGGTGAAATATATGAGCGAAATGTCTGCGCAGTTGATGCATTCGGCCGGTTTGGGGGGTGGCCTCTACTAGAGAGTATCTCGAGGTATCGAACTTGCCAAGAGGAATAGCAATCTCCGCTTGCGCTAAACGACGAAAATGTGTTATAGCATTTTGTGAAGTGCCGTTTTCCTTTAATAACGGATAATCAATACAGCCCTGCTCAGGGCAGAAACCTCTTAAGACAGCTAAATAGCTCTTATCCATTTTGTTTTCAGCAAATAGCGGTTGCGTGAGACGGTCTGTCTCTTTGTCCAATGTAAAGAGTAGCACCCCTCCCGTCTTACGGTCCAATCGGTGGGCGGGATAAACAGGTCTGCCAATTTGATCACGTAACATCTGCAATGCAAATTCGGAGGCATCATTTGCTATGGAAGACCGATGGACAAGTAAACCGTGTGGTTTGTTGATCGCGATTAAGAACTCATCTTGATATAAGATTTCTAGCATTACAGATCTTTTAATATTGTAATGATTTCATCTGCTTTTTCATCAATTTTTGGACTAATCCAAACGGATTTAAATGCCCCCACTCCTATCGGAGTTTCTGTGTCCTGCCATTTTAACTTTACAATGGAGAAGAGGTAGTAGTTTTTGATGATAATACTTCGATCAATAAAATCCTGAACGATTTTATCGCCAAATAGTGTCATACCTAAAAGCACAGCATCTTTGTCCTTATAATGTAGTTGTTTTTCAAGTAGATCTTTTGCCTTGATCGTGAGTGCTTTTTCAAACTGCTCACGGGGTGGATTGGTCAGAATACTTGCGAAAATTAAAGCAAGCATTAGTAATGCGAATATTCTAGTTTTGGACATGGAGCAAAATTAAAATTAATTTAAACAAAGTCACAGGTATTGTACTTAATAACTTGAGAAGTATCAAGAATACTCTTAGAATATGGTACCTAGGAGGCGAATAAACCACCCGGATAGTAACCACATGAAATAGAATAACGCGATACATACAACAAGTAATATAATCAATATGCTGATCAATAGCTTCTTTGCGCTACCCTGGTGTTTTTCCTCAAAGTAGTGCTCGCGTAGAAGGATTATATTCTTCTGGTTTGCTTTATGAAAAAAGTCAAATACTTGCCCAAAGAAGGGAATTGAACCAAAGAAAGCGTCGTAAATTACGTTGAGTAGCATCTTTACAGCCACTTTGGAACCAGCACCATTGCGAAGCATGATGAGAACTAATAAAATAGAGGTGGCAAAGGAGATGATTTGGCCGGCATAAGGTATTAAATTTAATAAGGGATCCAGGCCAAACCTGAACCCCCCGATATTAAATTTATTGTCTAAGAGATAGGAAACGCGCTCGACCCAAATGAAGTCTTTTTTACGCTTTTCAATAAGCCTTGTGTTAGAAGATGTTTCCACGTTATTTGATCTCAAAAACGCCATCAATGTAACAGGTTAATTTGATAGGGCGAATATCGATGTTCAGGTCATTTGATTCTGTGCCTCCAGACGTGTCCATACGGGACGCTTTAGCGTACATCATTTGAGGCACAGGTGCGAAGTCATTAAAGTTGATGCTGCTATTGTCATTAATAATCAATACACGGCCTACAGACTGACCATCGGCAGCCGCTAGAATTTCTGCATTTTGTCGAGCATCTTTTACCGCAATTGTTTTTAATTCCTTTTCAATCTCTCTCTTTTGAGAATGATCATAACCATTTATAGATGTGCTTTGTAAACCTTGTGGGTCAATCTTGTCCAACATGGTGCTGAGGCCATTTAAGTTGGTTACTTTAATGCGGTATTGACGGGATTGCAGTAACTCGTTGTTCTTTTTTTTGTTTTCGTAGTTATAACTGTAAATGTTTTGAATTGTAATGTCTTCCTTCTTTACTCCGGCCGCGATAGCTCCATCAAATAGTTGTTTTTCTATAAGTTCGATAGTTACTTTTTTCTTGGTATTGCCATCCATATAGAACTCTTTCAGGCTGACAGAGAGATAAATGATATCTGGGGTAACCTCTTTTTCTGCATATCCTTTGGTTGCTACTTTGCGACTGCTTTCGATGTTTGTTGTTTGAGCGTTTACCATGGCTATAGAACCGATTATAAGGAATAAGGTTATTATTTTTTTCATAATACTATTTTCTTAAAAATGTTTTATATGTCGATAGACAAAGAAAAAGCTAAAATGTTTAACATAGTTTTAAAATAAATGATAACTTTTTGTTTTTTATCCATTATCTTTAGAGAAATTAACAAATTAAAATAATGCAAGAAGGTAAAGTAAAATTCTTTAATGAGACCAAGGGTTTCGGTTTCATAATCCCTGCGTCAGGCGAGAGCGAAATTTTTGTTCACGTTTCAGGATTAGTCGACAAAGTTCGTGAAGGTGATGATGTCACTTACGAAGTTGAGCAGGGCCGTAAAGGTCTTAACGCGGTAAATGTAAAAGTTATCTAGTAGATTCTATATATATTTATTGTGAAAAAGCCCGGAAACTGAAAAATTTTCGGCTTTTCTTGTTGTACAGACGGATCTAATTATTGATTGTCGTTTCTAAAAGGATTGTTCTGGCCAGAGAAAGGGTTATTGATATCTCGTTGACCTGCGAATGGATCCTCGTTCTCTCCTCCTTTTGGATCTTCTCCATATTGGTTTTGACCACGGTCTCCTTCTTGAATAACCAAGTATAAGACATAGAGCGCTCCGATACAGGTCAATACCCACAGGTAGTTCCATCCTGATTTTCCTGTATCATGTAGACGTCTTACGGTTACTGCAAGGCCCGGTATAAATACCGCTAGAGAATAGATTCCACTAAGGATACCTGTTCCTCCACCATAAGCGGCCAATTCGTTTCCGCCCATTTTCAATCCTAGAACACTGTCTATAATGTTTAATACGATACTGACTCCAAGGTTTACTAAAAAGAACATCCAATACTCTTTTCGTCTAGCCCGACCGTTAAAATTTGCGTAATTATCTCTTACGACCTTTAAATACCATTCCATAGTTGTAGTTATTAATAAAATTTTGTTTTAAGTGAATTTATGTAAAAAAACTATTACAAGTCAAAAATAAACTAATTTTTTTTTCTTCGAAATTTAATGAAATATTTCTTCAAGGACTTCTAGAGAATTAACTATTCCGAAATTCTCCGTATGCAATCTGTAAAAATTGACAATCTGCTGTAGGATGTATATTCTGTCACGGTGTGTTATACTTATATGCGGACTATCTTCGTAACTACAGGTAAGAATGGAGTGGAATAGCCCCGTGTGCGGTTCTTGTAAAACGTAGCCGTGAGCTGGAAGATTGTTTATAAAACATCCTTCCATGAGGTCAAAATAAGGCTTCGATTGGCCGGTTGAACTTGGGAGATAGCCTAAGAAACGACTTAGTTTCATCAAAAAGCATAGATGAAAGTTATGTATAGAAAGTTCTGTCTGATCCAGCCAAAGGATCGATTGAAAAACGAAATGGAAAAGATGTGGGTCTGCATGTTGATGTTTAAGTACTTTGTATAATATCTCATTTAGAAATAGGGCGACAGCACTTTTCCTAATATCCAAGGGTACTTGCTTCAGTGCTGGAGCGGGATATGCTTCTTTTATCCGTTGTAGTATAGCCCCATCTTTTACATAAACGACCATATCTAGTATATGAAGGGGTTGTAACATGTTAATAGGTATTTTGGCCCTAGGTTTTCGAGCGCCGTTTATCAGATAAGATTGCAAACCAAGGTTTTCTGTGAAAATATGTGCAACAATACTACTTTCTGAGTAATATGTTATTTTAAGTGCTATTCCCTTTGTCTTTTGTAACATGCGCTATAAACAGACAAACTTAGGTATTTCTGAGAGTATTTTATAATTGAAATAGTCGACGGGAATAGTATGTATTGGCGCTAGAAGCCCTTCCCTATTGACGAAAATAATGTTAATTGTTGAAAACTATTTTGTTGGGTAAAAGAAAAAATCATGTTCTAAAACATATATCTTTGCAGCATTCCTGTGTTAAACAGAGTTTTTTCAAAAATAATTCTGCTTTTGATTGTTGTAAATCCAAAAATAAATATAGATATTTGCAAACTCTTTGCAGAGAGTGCGAAGACGATTTATGTAAATAGACAACATTAAAAATAAATATCATGTCAAGAATTTGTGATTTAACAGGCAAAACGGCATTAAAAGGAAATAACGTATCTCACTCGAACGTTAAAACCAAACGTAAGTTTTATCCTAATCTACAAACTAAACGTTTCTACATTCCTGAAGAAGATCGTTGGATTACTTTGAAAGTATCTACGTCTGCTATTAAAACAATTAACAAAAACGGAATTTCTTCTGTTATTAGCAAGTTTATCAAAAAAGGATACGTTTAATAGATAACTGCCTGTTAATTAAAGATATTCAAGAAATCGATCCGTCAGCTGACGGATTAAAATAAAGTAAAACAATGGCTAAAAAAGGAAATAGAGTACAGGTAATTTTAGAATGTACTGAGCATAAAGAAAGCGGTCTTCCAGGTATGTCACGTTACATCACAACGAAGAACAAAAAGAACACGACTGAGCGTTTGGAGTTGAAAAAATTCAATCCAGTGTTGAGAAAAGTAACTGTTCATAAAGAAATTAAATAAATCATATTTGGTCAAGGTTGTAACTTGTCCATTTTAAAAATAGAATTATGGCAAAGAAATCGGTAGCATCGTTACAAAAAGGTGGTGGTAAAGAGTTTACAAAAGTAATCATCACAACGAAGTCTCCTAAAACAGGAGCTTATACTTTCAAAGAGAGCATGGTGCACAATGACAATGTAAAAGAAGTCGTTGCTGCAGCAAATAAATAAGCAGAAGATATTCCTTTTTTAAAGTTTTTCTTTAAAAAGTTGAAGAGCCGTTTTGGTGCATAAGCCGAAAGGGCTTTTTTAGTATATTTGCTTCCTAAACATGAGAAGAACGTAAAAACGGAAGGCCATTGGTCTATAGAAAAGTTTTTTGATCTTCTTACTTTTTTTAAATTTGAAATATGGGTTTATTCGATTTTTTTAAGAAGAAGCAAGAAACTCCTGAAGCACAAGAGGCTCTGGATAAAGGATTAGAAAAGACCAAAGAGGGTTTCTTTTCAAAGATCACAAAGGCAGTAGTCGGTAAGACAACTATAGATGACGAAGTACTGGATAATCTCGAGGAGGTGCTAGTAACCTCGGACGTAGGGGTTACGACAACGCTAAAAATCGTCGATCGTATTCAACAACGTGTTGCAAAGGACAAGTATGTAGGTACGGATGACCTGAATCGGTTACTAAAAGAGGAAATCCAGTCGTTATTAGCTGAGAATAATAGTAATGATTTTGAAAACTTTGAATACGGTAATCACAAACCTTATGTTATTATGGTTGTTGGTGTTAATGGTGTAGGAAAAACGACTACTATCGGAAAGCTTGCACACCAACTGAAAGCATCTGGTAACAAAGTTGTTTTAGGAGCCGCGGATACTTTCAGAGCAGCAGCAGTGGATCAAATAAAATTATGGGGCGAACGTGTTGGCGTCCGTGTGGTGGCTCAAGCTATGGGATCGGATCCGGCATCGGTGGCTTTTGATACGATAAAGTCTGCTGTATCTAATGGGGACGATGTTGCTATTATCGATACTGCTGGAAGATTGCATAATAAAGTGGGTCTAATGAATGAGCTTGGTAAGATTAAGAATGTGATGCAAAAAGTCATTCCTGGAGCGCCTCATGAGATTTTGTTGGTTCTGGATGCCTCTACGGGTCAAAACGCGATAGAGCAATGTACGCAGTTTACCCAAGCTACAGATGTAAATGCGTTAGCCCTCACTAAGTTAGATGGAACCGCTAAAGGAGGGGTTGTAATCGGAATATCTGATCAATTTAAAATTCCGGTAAAGTATATTGGTGTGGGAGAAAAAATTGGTGATTTGCAGCTCTTCAATAAAAAGGATTTTGTAGATTCTTTATTTAAATAGCACATCCGTCCAAGATATATGGACAATTGACTAATCCCAGTTTCAGGATTAGTTTACCTTTTTCAACGAGGGCAAGAGATCTATTTGAATATTCTTGTATCTCTGTTCAATACGACATAATGAAAACAAAGCAAACAAAAGCTACTATTCTGAAAGCAAAGCCAAGGGTTAACGTGGTGACCTTAGGCTGTTCGAAAAATATCCACGATAGTGAGGTCTTGATGGGACAGTTGAAGGGAAATCAGATCGACGTCGTGCATGAATCAAATAATATACAAGCCAATGATATTGTGGTCATTAATACCTGTGGTTTTATTGATAATGCGAAACAAGAGTCTATAGATACGATCCTACAATTTTCCGAGTTGAAGGATCAAGGTAAAGTAAATAAGGTAATCGTAACGGGATGTTTGTCTGAGCGGTATAAGCCCGAGTTGCAGACGGAGATCCCTAATATAGATGCATATTTTGGGACGAATGATTTACCCGATTTGCTTTCATCGATTGGGGCAGATTATAGGCATGAGCTTCTAGGTGAGCGATTGTTGACAACACCTTCTCACTTTTCTTATTTTAAGATCGCAGAAGGATGTAATCGTCCCTGTTCGTTTTGTGCCATACCGCTGATGAGAGGTAAGCATGTGTCAAAATCTATCGACGATTTAGTAAAAGAAGCTAAATTTCTCGCATCTAACGGTACGAAGGAGCTTATTCTTATTGCCCAGGATCTTACGTATTACGGGGTGGATATATATGGCAAAAGAAACCTTTCTGATTTGTTAAGACATTTGTCGGATGTTGAGGGAATTGATTGGATTCGTCTGCAATATGCTTATCCTTCGGGATTTCCTATGGACATATTGGATGCCATGAATGAGCGAAGCAATATCTGCAACTATTTGGATATGCCTCTACAACATATTACAGATAATATGTTGACTTCTATGCGTAGGGGTACGACGAAGCAAAAGCAAATTGACCTCGTGAATAGAATAAGGGATAAAGTACCAGATATCGCATTACGCACTACCTTGATCTGTGGATATCCTGGTGAGACAGAGCAGGACTTTGAGGAGATGTTAGCTTGGGTAGAAACTACACGTTTTGATCGATTGGGCTGTTTTACGTATTCGCATGAAGAGAAGACTCATGCTCATAATCTTGAGGATAATATTCCTGAAGAGGTTAAGCAAGAGCGAGTAGATGCAATCATGGAGGTTCAACAGGGAATTTCTTACGATATCAATCAATCTAAGGTGGGAAATAGTTATAAAGTATTGGTCGATCGTATAGATGGGGACTATTATATAGGACGTACAGAGTATGATTCTCCAGAGGTTGACAATGAGGTTGTTATCGCCGCAAAAGACAACTATCTCCGAATAGGGGATTTTGTTAACGTTGCTATAGAGCGTGCTGAGGATTTTGATCTGTATGGATCGGTTGTAAAGTAATTTTATATAAAAAAGGGGCTTTAGCCCTTTTTTTATAAGTATTTCTTAAAGATGGAATACAGAACCTTGAGATCGTATTCTGTCAGTTGGGCAGAATTGGTGTCTTTTTGAATGTAATGTTGTTTGAATGCTTTTATTGCAGCATCTAGATTCTTCACATCATAACCAATTATTCTAAGAGCCAACCTGGGCTCAAAACCCGAGGGAACATTTTCTAGGTATTCATCGTACCAATATCCGAAGCCTTTATCAGCGAGAATTTTCCACGGGAAACGTGAAGGGTCGTTTTTGCGTGTTGGAGCGTAGTCCATATGTCCGATAAAATTTGCCTGTGGTATATTGTAACTTTCTTTGAGAGAGCTTAGTAGGTGAAGAAGGGCTTGTATTTGCTTATCTGTCCAAGGATCGGTAGTTCCATTATTATCAAGTTCTATGCCGATAGAGGAAGAGTTTAAGTCTGTATCGTTGCCCCAGCGTCCTGCGCCTGCATGATGGCCACGATATAGATCATTGACCATTTGCACGATTTTGCCATCTCGACCAATTACATAATGAGAGCTGACTCCTGCTTTAGCGTTATGAAATGTTTTTACTGTTTGTGCTAAGGAATCTTGTGCCGTATGATGAATCATTACATAATTCGGTTTTCGAATCCCGAAATTGATAGAAGCAATCCATTCTTTATCCGTGCTCGCTATTTTTTCCAATTGCCCTTTTACAGGAGCTTCTTTATACTGTATTGCAAACTCCTTTGCTTTTTTCTTATATACTTTTTCCGTTGCGGAATATTTATTTGAGCCACATGAGCTCATTAATACTATTCCAGTCATAATTGAGATAAAGAAGTGTTGTTTCATTGTGTTTAGCTGTTTTGTGCACAATATAGGAATACTACTTTAGAATATCTTGTAACAGACTCGATTCAAAAAACAAAAAATGGTGAAAAAGGGAAAATTGACGTATCTTTGTATCGTGTTGAGTACTACAAAATTGATAGATATACGGAGCCTTTCATTGGAACAATTGAAAGCCAGGTTAGTGGATATGGGCGAGCAGGGATTCCGAGCCAAACAGATTTATGAGTGGATTTGGCAAAAATCCGTTACAGATTTTGAGGAAATGAGTAATCTCAGTAAAGGCCTCAGAGAAAAATTGAAAGAGTGTTTTTCCATTAATTATGTTAAGGTCAAGGAATCACAAATCAGTAGTGACAAAACAATAAAAAGCAGTTTTTCCTTATATGATGGAAATATCATAGAGGGGGTGCTGATTCCAACGCCAGACCGGATGACTGCTTGTGTCAGTTCGCAGGTGGGGTGTAGCTTGACCTGTAAGTTCTGTGCCACGGGCTATATGGATCGTAAGCGTAACCTAAATGCGGACGAGATCTATGATCAGGTGGTACTTATTAGCAAACAGGCAGAAGAAAATTATGGACAGCCCCTCAGTAATATTGTCTATATGGGAATGGGGGAGCCGTTACTTAATTATGCTAACATGATGAAATCTGTGGAACGTATAACTGCAGCAGATGGGTTAAATATGGCCGCAAAACGTATTACAGTATCTACGGCGGGTATTGCTAAGATGATAAAGAAGCTCGGGGATGACGAGGTGCGTTTTAACCTTGCACTGTCGTTGCATGCTGCTAACGATAAAAAGCGAAATGAGATCATGCCCATTAATGAGCAGAATTCGTTGACCGCTTTGGCTGAAGCGCTGAGGTACTACTATGCTAAGACGAAAAACCCTGTTACATTTGAATATATCGTATTCCATAATTTTAATGATGAGCTACAGGACGCTAAAGAGCTAGCAAAGTTTTGTAAACATGTGCCCTGTAAAGTCAATATCATAGAGTATAACCCAATATCCCTAGCTGATTTTGTAAACGCTGAAGCAGATAAAATTGAGGATTTTGCAAGCTATTTAAGGAGTCAAGGTGTCGTGACTAATGTAAGGAGGAGCCGAGGAAAGGATATTGATGCCGCATGTGGGCAGTTGGCTATAAAAGAGAAAACTAACTAGTTAGATTTAACCGACATATTTTATTAAGTTTGCTTTATACCAAGGTAAACTAGTTGTGAATATAACTCACTTTGTAAGGGACTTACTCCACGTACTATTGCCCAACTTGTGCTTAGCCTGTGATACGGCATTGTTTGCTCATGAATCTATAGTATGTACCGAATGCTTATATCATCTACCCTTAACAGATTTTCATCATGATGTAAATAATGAGACCGCGAGACAGCTGTGGGGTAAGTTGGATTTTGAGGTGGCTATGTCTATGTTGTACCTGTCTAAAAATTCAAGGGTAGAACGACTTATACATCAGTTAAAGTACGGAAATAGACCTCAGATAGGACGCTTTTTGGGGAAAATGTATGGGAAGATAATAAATGATATTGCTAAAGATCAGGGGTTTGATATGTTGATCGCTATCCCTATTCATAATAGAAAACGCCGAGAGAGGGGCTATAATCAAGCATTCCAGTTTGGTATAGGCCTATCAGAGTCTCTAGGTATACCTGTCCATGAGAATGTGCTGATACGAAAGGTATACAATATAAGTCAAACGAAAAAAAGTCGATCAGAACGATACGAAAACGTCGAAGGTGTGTTTAGTATCAATCCACAATATAACATGCTAGAGGATAAACATGTTGCATTGGTCGATGATATACTGACTACCGGTGCGACCTTAAGTGAGGCGGGTAGAATTCTCAAGCTATCTGGAGCTAAAGTCAGCGTGTTGACCATTGCCCGTGCGTGATGTTGCTCTGTCTTTTATTTCCGTTTGCCAGATAATGGTTTGGGGCAGCCGCAGTCTTTTTTGAAAATACTACAGGACTGTAACGTAAGGAATGTTATAAGTGCTGCTAAAAACCAGGTTGTATATTTTCTTCTTTTCATTTTTCTCTTTTATAAAAAAATACGAAGGCAAATGTAGCCATTCCTATACCTATGATATCTGCAACAATATCCCATATGTCTGCTGTCCTTGTAGGGGATAAGTATTGTTGAGCTGCCTCCGTTGCAAAGGCAAATATAACTGTGCTGGATACAATTTTGAGAATACTTGTCCATTTATTTACAGATCTCTTGCTTTTCAAGATAGATTCCCAGTAGAGTATTATACATAGTACGAAAAATATCCCACAATGAACCATTTTATCAAAGCCTTCATAAAAGGTAACGCTTTTGATTTCAAAGTTTTTTGACGGTAATAGTAGTAGAACTAACATTACTAGCGCCCATACGATTGCCCAGATATAGCTTTTTAGGTATTTCATCGATGCAAATCTCGGATTATTGCCCGATATAACCGTTGTTTTATTGAATTAAGTTTTATTAAATATTATTTAAATAAAATTATTTATCTGAATTACAGTTGTTTGTGTTTATTTGTTTTAAAAATATAGTACTGTGTATTGCAAAGTACCATCTAAAGGATATAACTTTGTATTGTTATGATAGCAGAGAATACACAGATCCAGATGCGGAAAGGAATACTTGAGTATTGTATCCTTTCAATAATCTCTAGAGGAGAGATTTATGCTTCGGATATAATCGCAGAACTCAAGAAAGCAGAATTACTCGTGGTTGAAGGGACGCTATATCCTTTATTGACCAGACTGAAAAATAATGGCCTACTAAGCTATAGTTGGCAAGAGTCTACTTCTGGTCCCCCACGCAAGTACTATCAGATTACTGAAGAGGGAACGGAAGTGTTACGCAAATTAGATGTCACCTGGAAAGAGTTAGTATATGCTGTTGAAATTTCTTTAACAGGTAATAAGAAGTAAAAATAAACCAATTTGTTAACAGACGAATAATGAAAAAAATATATACATATGAAATACTCATGTTTAGCGAAGCACAAAAAACCATTAGTATTCCGTATGGCTACTAAAGAACAAATTATATACATATGAATAAGACAATAATTATCAATATAAATAGTATAGTCTTCCATATTGAAGAAGATGCCTACGAGGTGTTGCGTAGTTATATGATTGAGATTAAGCGCCATTTCAGTCAATCTGATGATAGTGGGGAGATATTACAAGATATAGAAAACCGTATTGCCGAGATGTTTATGGAACGAATTCAAGCAGGAAAGAAAGAAGTTATCTCTATGCTAGATGTTAATGAGGTGATTGGGCAGATGGGAAGGGTTCGCGACTTTGAGCAAGTGGACGAAATGAAGGATGAACCTTACGTGGATGAATCGAAGGAAGATTACAAACGTGTTATTTCTGAAAGGAAATTAATGCGTAATCCCGACGATAAGGTGATCGCAGGAGTTTGTAGTGGGTTGGGGTATTATTTCGGTATGCAGGCGAAATGGATTCGAGTCTTGTTTATATTATTCTTTCTTTTCGGAGGATCTGGAGTGCTTTTGTATGTTATCCTTTGGATTGTGATGCCAGAAGCAATTACACGGGCTGATCGGATGTCTATGCGAGGGGAAGAACCTAATCTTCAAAATTTTAAAAAGAATTTTGAGGAAGAATTGGAAGGCTATAAGGATGATTTTTCAGCGGTAAGAGGACACCTGAGCAATGGGGGAAAGGCTGTGGGGAAGGGCATATCTACGTTTTTCCAGATTTTAGGTAAAGGCTTTGCTTTCCTTATGCTCGTTTTCTGTGGAATGGTTATTATTGGTATGCTCATTACTTTTGTCGGTTTTGCAACAGGAATCTTAGGCTATCAGGATGAAATGGTGTTCCCAGGATTACGGTTACTGTCAACAGGACAAGCGTTTATTGCTTTGCTTGCCGGAGTTATGGCGATTACAATTCCTTTTATAGCGCTACTGCACATCTTTTTAAGAATGTTGCTGAAAACGAGATCGATGAATACATATCTGTCGCTTAGTTTGTGGGCTGGATGGATCGTGTCTATCATTCTGATTATTTTCTATTCCTTCGTAGGAATACAAGAGTACAAAGAATCGAGTACCATTAAGGTAGAGAAGGTCCTGGAAAAACAAAATGTTTATCATTTCGAAGAAAAGGATATTAGGGTAATAGAAGCGGCAGCATTGGATAACGGAGATAAGAAGTATACAATGAAAGTCAACAAGAAAGAACTATCGAGATACTTACGAAATGAAATAAACATTCGCTTCGAATATATTGACTCATTAGATATACCTTATATACAGTATAACTATTTTGCGAAAGGACGAACTTATCAAAGTGCCTCGGAATGTGCTTCGCATATCGATTATTTAGCAAAACAGGACAAAGGAAAGATTGTCTTCGATAGTCACTTTGCATTGACTACTGAAGAACCTTATCGTGATGAAGCAGTGTCGGTAGTCGTGTTTCTTCCTGAAGGCGCAAAAGTTACGATAGACCGAACCATTAGATCGAAAATGTGGAATCTACCCTATTCCGATTGTAAAAAGGAATACGGTAAAGATGAAACTATAAAATATACCGAGTGGGTGATGAGACGCTCAGGGCTACAATGTGCCCCATTGCATATCGAAAAAGCCAAGAAGAAGGAAAAGAAAGTAAAAGATGCAACTATTTCGGAAGATGAATCGTCTAATTAAATAATCGATAGATTTATTTCGTAACGGCTGCCTAATATGAAAAGTGCTTTTTTTTTAATGATCACTCTAATGTTGTGTAATATAGTGACAGTGGCTAATCAACCTCCAAGCATACGAGGGAAGATTGTGAATCACAACAATGAACCAATTAATGGAGCCTCTGTTTATTTAATCACGACTACTGCTAGAGCGGTTTTAAAAACAGCTGTCACGAATGACCAAGGGATGTATACTATTTTGGACTATCCTAAGGGATCGTTTATAATAGAAGCTACCGCTGTTGGGTTTGGTAAAGGTGAAACTGCGATTTTCAAAACTGATGCCGAAAGTGTGGAACTGCCAGATGTTATGTTGGCTCCTGTTAGTAAAGAAATAGAGGCTGTAACGGTAATGGGGGAGCTGCCCCTGATACAGAGCGTGGAAGGGAAAATGGTGATGAATGTAGAAAACTCTTCCGTTAGTGCGGGAAATAATGCGTTTGAAGTTTTAAAGCGGGCGCCCAGTGTCAATGTAGATAAAGATAATAACATCAGTCTAATGGGGAGGCAGGGTGTCAATGTTACAATAGATGGACGACCTACTTATATGACAGGAGAGCAGCTGGCTACTTTTTTGAAGAGTACAGATGGTGGACAAATCAAGAGTATAGAACTCTTGAGTACACGTTCTGCTAAAGATGATGCTGAGGGGGCTGCTGGAGTAATTAATATAATCCTGAAGAAGAATAAACTGGAAGGATTTAACGGATCTTTTGTTGCTAGTGTCGGTCAAGGAGAGCGGCTTAGGGGGAACTCTTCTGTCAATTTAAACTATAAGAAAGGTAATACAACCGTTTTTAGTAATTATGCATATACAGATAATAAAACGATAGAAACCCTGAATATTATGCGTGTGATTCCTGATGGCGAGAAAGAAACTGTATTTAGTCAGCTTGCTGAATTAAAAGAGAGAGATCGGACGCATAATTATAAGTTGGGGCTAGAGCAAAAGACATCTGTTCGTAATACATTTGTGTTACAATTCAGCGGTAATAATAATGTAGAAAACCAGGATAATCCTAGTACGACGAATATGGGAAGTGCGCAAGGTGTGGTTGACTCGGTGATGAGCTCTTATACAATAGGGACGGAAAAATTTAACAAGTACACTTTTAATGCTAATAATGAGTTTAAGATAGACACGATGGGTAGGGTACTGACCATGGATTTGGACTATAGTATGTTTAAAACCAGTACTGGACTCAATTACGAGTATCGTACCTATTTTCCTGATGGGGAGACGCTAATCTATGCGCCGGAGATGGAGCGGAGCTATTCATTGACAGATATTAAGATCTTCGCCGTGAAGACAGATTATACAAAGAAGATCGGTAAAGGTAATCTTGAAGTAGGGGTTAAGTATAGTAATGTAGAATCAGATAACGGAATAAAATTTGATCAACTCATTGCAGATAGTTGGCAAAATAACTCAAAGCGTTCCAATGCATTCAATTATGTAGAGCAAATAACAGCGGGATATATTGATTATAGTATGTCGTTAAATAAGTGGGAGGTGAAGGCGGGACTTCGCTCTGAATATACGGTGACTGATGGGATATCTGGTACGGAAAACAAAGAGAATAAGCGGGATTATTTAGATTGGTTTCCTTCGGGTTCGTTGAGTTATACTAAGAACGAAAATCATGTATTTACACTTAATTATGCTCGTAAGATATCGAGACCGAATTATCGACATCTTAATCCATTTGAGTATTATATTGATAAGCGGACATCTATGCGTGGTAACCCATATTTGAAACCAGAATATACAAACGGATTTTCGCTGTATTACACATTATATAAGATGTTTAATATTGCGATAGGGCACGACTTTACGAATGATGCCATGGTTGAAAGTATGGGACAGGACACTGTTCTGAAGACAACATGGGTAACCCGGGAAAACTTGGGGAAACAGAACACAAGCTACATCAATCTTACTATACCAGCGCGCATCGGTAAATTCTGGACGATGTATAATAATCTGACTGGAATATACATCCACTTTCGTGGTCCCATAGCAGGTTATTATGTGAGTGAAGGATCAACATTCTTCCAGTTGAACTCAACTAGTAATTTTAAAATTAATAAGGTTATTTCTTCTGAATTGGCTTTGCGCTACAATTCCCCTTTCTTATATAATGTATATAAAATTCAAGGAAGACTCAATACGGATGTCGGTATAAGTTATAACTTAAAAGACCAGCGTAGTTCGTTCAAATTGGCGATAACGGATGTTTTTCGAAGCAACCGGAATAATTTATACACCAAATTCAGAGAATATGATTCAGATATACGGCAATACAATGATACCCAGTCTATACGACTTACCTTCAATTATAAATTCGGAAACTTGAAGCAATCCGTTCGCCGTCGAGAAAATAGCAGTGAAGAGAAAAATAGAGCTCAATAGGAGTTATTGGATAACTTAATTTATGTTTTAGATTTAGTCGTACCGTAAGCTAGCTGAGCTTACGACCAAAAATTTTACGTAAAGGAAGATGGTATAATCGAGAAATTACAAGATGTACAGGGAGAAATGAATACTGCAGATTTAGGGTTTAATGCTAGAGCGCGCGTATTTTATGTCCCTACTTTTAATAGTAATAGTGTAATAGCTTATAAGCTTAAGTAAGACGTTTTTCAAAAAGATTCATGAATAGATTTTGACAACATGAAGTATTATTTATTTTTGCTTTAATAAAAAAGGTAGACCATGAAAATAGAGGCGTTGTACAATATATATAAACAGTATCCTTTAATATCTACGGATACGCGTAATATAAAACAGGAAAGTGTTTTCTTTGCGTTGAAGGGGGCTAGTTTTGATGGGAATACTTTCGCGGATCAAGCATTGCGTAGTGGAGCACGTTATGTAGTAGTGGATGATCCGCTGCTTAAGAAAGACGAGCGGTATATATTAGTTGATGATGTGTTGGTGGCTCTACAGCGTTTGGCAGAATACCACCGTGACCAATTGCACATACCTATAATTGGTATTACAGGGACAAATGGAAAGACAACCTCAAAAGAGCTATTATACGCTGTACTTTCACAACGATACAAGGCCTTCGCTACCCAAGGGAATTTAAATAATCATATTGGTGTTCCGTTGTCCATATTATCTATTTCTAAAGATATTGAAATAGCAATTATCGAGATGGGGGCAAACCATCAAGGGGAGATCTCTTTTTTATCGAAAATTGCTAAGCCTACACATGGACTGATCACAAACGTTGGAAAAGCTCATTTGGAAGGCTTTGGTTCGTTTGAAGGAGTGAAGATCGCTAAAGGGGAGCTTTATGATTATTTACAGGATCATCATGGAACACTATTTTTACAGGGTGACAATATACACTTAGTGGAAATGGCGAAGAAGAGACATATCGATACCGTAGTGCGGTATGGATTTAGTGCAGAAAATAATGTGATAGGCAAGTTGTTGATTGCGAATCCTTATCTGGCTATTACTTGGAAAGAGAGAAACAACTCCGCTACATATGAAGTCTCGACGAATTTGACAGGATCTTATAATACGGAGAATTTTTTGGCAGCAATCGCTGTCGGATTACACTTTGATGTGGATCCAATTTCTATAAATACAGGAGTAGCGGGCTATGTACCCAAAAATAACCGATCACAGATTACAAAAACAGATCGAAATACAGTTGTTGCGGATTTCTATAATGCGAATGCCAGTAGTATGGCAGCAGCGTTGGATAATATGAAGGTGCTCACTGCGGAGCATAAGGTAATGGTTTTGGGCGATATGTTTGAGTTAGGTGAAGATTCTTATGAAGAACATGCGCTTGTTATTCAGAAAGCAAAAGAGCTGTTATTAGAAAGGCTTATTTTTGTAGGGAAAGAGTTCTATAAGCATAAGTGCGAAGGGGCTGAATTTTATGAAAGTACAACAGAAGCACTTATTCCTATGGCTACAATATCAGGGTGCTTTGTATTGCTTAAGGCTTCTAGAGGAATGTCTTTTGAGCGGCTACTGGAAGCTCTTTAGCTTTTTTTGTCTTCGACGGGGGAGACTGTTGGTAAAGATAGGTTGTATTTGACGGATATCAATCGTACCCCGACTACAAAAGAAGCCGAAATAAAAGCATTCCATCCTCTGCCTAAACCGAAATACTCTAGGATTACAAATAGAAAGGCTCCGAATAAACATGCTGACGCATAAATCTCCTTTCTTAGAATAAGAGGCGTTTCGTTCATTAAAGTATCTCGGATTACACCTCCCATAGCCGCGGAAAACATTCCAAACATAATGGCGGCAATATTGCTACTGCCATAGTCTAGGGACTTTTGTGTTCCTACTACGGTAAAAAAGCCAATTCCAATGGCATCGAATAATGTTAAGGTTTTTGCCCAGTTGTAGAGATGCCGATTAGCAATTACTGATATGAAGACACCAATGAATATTGCAATTAGATAGTTGCTGTCCTCAACCCAAACGGGGCGTATATTTAAAAAGACATCGCGTAAAGACCCACCTCCAATTGCGGTCACGAAACCCATAAAAGTTGCGCCAAACACATCAATCCCCTGTCTGTTCGCTGCCATTCCGCCAGATATGGCAAAAACCATCGTCCCAAGTAAGTCTATTCCGTAGATGATATTCATAATCTAAGTACTGTTAGACAATGATACAGAAAATTTTCAAAGTTTAATATCTCTAATACGATATATACGCCCCTCCTTTGGTGTCTTCTGCATCGCTTCTTTACTACTTCATGTCTGCTTTAAATTTTAGAGGGGTTATGTTGTGTTATAATAGAGGGTCTGTAGAGGTTTCATAGCGGTAAACCACTATAAAAGCTCTGTTATGCCCGGCTTAAATCCCTGCTGATCCTGCCCGATGATAGGAATAGTGTGCCTTTTTTGCAGTCCATGGTGCCTGTGTGCTTTCTTTTTTCAATTTTATTGTCCGCTGTTCCAGCGTTTTACGGTGTATGCTGTAAAATAGTCTGTGTGATGTCTTTGAAATGTGGTTTTAAAGTCGCTATCTTTGCACCACTCCGCGAGGGAGGGACGGTTCTCCGGAACGATGACATAAGGTAGACAGAGCGTTTATTTTGCGGTTTAATCCGTCAGATCCGATGCTCTTAGATCTTCTCCGGAAATTATTTTAAAATAAAATTTGGAGGTTTAAAAAATATTCCTACCTTTGCAGTCCCAACGGAAACGAAGGGCGGCCGGAAAAACAAAATGACAAATCACATCTCCGGATGTCGGTAATAAAAGCAGAAGCGCGATGCGGATGCGGACAAAGTTCTTTAAGGAAATGATCATGTAACGTAACGAGTAGTTGAGAAACAGCGAAAGTTAAAAAAACTCAACCTGTCAGTCATAGAATCAGAAATTATTTAAATAAAGACAATTCTATTTTTTATAAATAGTCTTGATCTCACACTTCATTTTACTATGGAGAGTTTGATCCTGGCTCAGGATGAACGCTAGCGGCAGGCCTAATACATGCAAGTCGAACGGGATCCATTTTTAGCTTGCTAGGAATGGTGAGAGTGGCGCACGGGTG
>NZ_JAERTY010000017.1 GCF_016746095.1 Sphingobacterium faecale
GGGAGGCCAATGATCCGATAGACTGGAACGCTATACGGAACACTCCAAAACCTGTGCAACCTGAATACTCGGACACTAAGGAAGCTATCGCTCAAAAGCTATTGGATAACTTCAAACCAACTGTCATCGATAAAATGCTGGGAAAAGTGGCAGGAAAAGTAAAGGTTTTGGAAAATCTAGTCGCTGAATCGAGATCTAAAGATGAAAAGCAACACCAAATCGCATTGAATGAATATCATCAGGAACTGAGCGACTGGGAAGAGCGCCAATCACTGGCAAAGGGTGTACTAGACCGCAACCTAAAGGCTTATGTAGAGGCATTCAACTATTTTGATCCATTGGCTGAGGTATCTGAGCTAGGTTCCAGTGCGGAAATCAAGTTTGATACAAATAGTATTGATGTAGAAGTGACGGTTAGGGATATCGACATTGTCCCTGACTATGAACTGAGGCAGACATCAACGGGAAAGCTATCGAAGAAAAGTATGTCTAAAACAAACTACTACCAGCTGTATCAGGATCATGTATGCAGTGTCGCCCTAAGGGTGGCGAGGGAGCTATTCGGACTGTTACCTATTGAATATACGCGGGTAAATGCACTCTGTGATTTATTGAACCCAGCCACCGGACATCTGGAGAAACAGGTAATCCTTTCAGTCAAAATACCAAGAGATACATTGGAAGCGCTGAACATGGATAGAATAGATCCATCGGACAGCATGCGTAACTTTGTTCATAATATGAAATTTAAAAAGACAACGGGATTTGAAATGGTAGAACGAGTGGTTTTGTAATTACTCTTCAAACACAAAAATTATATGCCACAATTTGACCTTGACAAGATCGTCCAATACCTTGCCCCTATCGCGACCGCCTGCATAAGCTGTACAACTGGAATACGGACTTGATTTAAATTATGTTGATGACAGGACTGCCATACCTGAAAGTTTACTATTTTTGATATTACAGGTGTGCTATTGCACATAACTTTTGAGACCAGCAGTCATGGATATTAAAGAGGAAGATCTTAAGAAAAGATACTTTTCTATATATTCTGGTTGCCAATTTTCAATTTTCCTTTTAAAATGAACTTTCGTGAGAATGAAGAGTATTTGAAAACTAAACAGGCCAATTACTATTCTTTATTTGGATTCATATTTTTCTTTATTAGTGGAATAGTGATATTTCTAAACCAACTCCACAGCCTGTAGCTCAGCTGCCAGACGGTGAAGCCCCTCTTCTATCTTCTTAAGCTGAGGCTGACGGGGCTTTTTCAATCCCGATGAGTAATGCTGTAGCTGACGCTGATTGATGCCTGTAATCTTCTCTAAAGCGGCATTGGTGAAGATGCCTTTGTAATAGTTGAGAAAGCTCTCTGCATCGAAGTGGTACACGATATCGTACTTGCCCTTGAGAATAGATGGTATATTGTCGGGAGTAAACTCTTCAGTAATGATAGCTATCGCATCCAAGATGGATTGCTTGGCCTCCTCGACGGTATCACCGCCCCCATAGATGCCTTCGGCATTCTTTGCATAGGCACTGAACATGTCTTCGCTGCGCTCGATAATGATTTTTAGAATTTTCATAGTATTGCTCCTTTCCTATATCACGGGGATCGGGAGCTAATTAAAGCTCCAGATCCTTCATAATTTTCTTGCGAAGGCCCTCTCCCATCTCTTTGCTACCATGATAAGGAACTGGATAGGTCTTCCCACCCTTCTCATAAATGTAATGAGGGAGAGAGGTTATTATTTAACAGGGACTTGTCATTAAATTTCAATTTTATAGCTGATCAAACTTAATATAAAAGAGTAGCCGTATGGATTTTATCGCTTTTGTGAAAGAAAGCGGTATCACAGAAAAGGATCTGTCGGGCTCGGCGATATGGCAGGTGGGACTGAAAGATGGTATCTACATGGGGATACTGAAAGAGGACGGCTCGGTGCTGGACTGGGAGTTTATAAACAGATTTTGTGGTAATGGGGATTAGAGGTATATAACGACCGTCGGCAAGGGAATTACTTACCCAAAATTCATTGAGCAAAATAGTGTCGTCTACTGCATGAAATAATTCTTCTGTCTTATGGTATTAAAATAATTCTATTAAACCTTTTCTCAATCTCCCATATCCTGCCCAATAACTCACTCCAATTCAGACTATCTCCAATAATCATATTCTCCTGCATTGTTTTATAATCAGCTTCCCACTTTGCCATGATAGCGTCTGGTGGTATGATACTCAATTTCCCTTTCACATGATTGGAATAATCCATTCCCCTCAATGGCGTAACGGTTTTCCGATGGTGAACTATTGTATTGAATAACTCATCAGCATCGATAGCCATTTCACCGTATTCGGCATCCATAATTTTATCTAAGTCATATAAATGCCTGGTCAATCGATCTGTTCTAATCTTATCGACTGGTTTTGAAAATTCTTCATGCAGCAGCAGGACTTTCTCTATAAATGTACGTGTAGGAATAACTACCTGAACACCAAAGGAAGGTTCAGTAAAATCAAGATCTCTATAATGATGATCAAGAAACGATATAACAGATTTTATTTCAAAGGGTTCGGTCAACGATCTCGCACCCATTTCCAAAAGAATCCGTTGCTGAATATAAACATTATCCGTGGGGACAACGCTTCGATAATGGATCTCCAATGTATTCGGATCACTCGTATCATCTATATGATCGTTATATCTTATTTCGTATAGTTCTCGATCAACACCAAGGTGATCCAGTTGGCTGACGAGCTCTTCTCGAAATTCATTAATAATAAATCCACCGGAAGCCTTCCTCAATTTTTTTATTTGGGATTTAGACCCCAATTGATCAAAGCCTAACAGATGATGGTCAATGATCAAGTCTATATCTTCCGAAAAACGATTTATGAGGTTGTAAGCCTTACTCAATGATGTTCCACCTTTGAATATTATGGAATCCGCATATCTGGATTGAAAAACTGCTTTTAGGATAATACATACCCACCAATCCTTTTCAACGACAAACGCTGGCAATCCAATCGCATTTTCAACTTGCTCCAAAATCTGAAGCTTTTGCTCATCGCTTAGGTTAATCCACATACATTAAGACTGATAAAGATTATTGATCTGTTTCTGAATCCACACAGGTGTATATATGACTTGATTTTTCATCACTTTCTCATCTAGCTTTTTTACAGTTTTCTTGATGGTCTCTAAAAAATCTTCTGTAATATCCTGTTGCCCTTTCTCCTTAAAGGCCTGCACAATAAGATGTAGTAACTCGTCTTTTATCGCAAAGCTTTTAGGAACAGTGCGTTTAAATTTGATGGTTCGATTTCCTATTTTCACTTCACGCTGCGAGCCATCAGTTAGATAAACGGCCTTTAACGGCACTTGTGTCGTAAGCCCTAGTAAATACAGGGCCATCACACCTGTTGGAGCAATTCGAGCTCTATCTCTTTTAGCAATTTCCTTTGCAATTTCGCCAATATTAGGATATACTGTCCCCAGTAAAGGATCTTTCTTTGGTTTGATATAGATACCATGAGCCAGTCTTTCAATAAGACCAGCATTCTCCAGACGGAAAAGGGTGAGCCGGATATTTTCTGGCGTAGCAAAACTCTTAAAGTCTTCAGCGAAAAACAACTCGCCACGCGACGATTTTAAAATTTTGTTTTCTATCTTATTTCTAGATGTTTCCATCATTTAAAAAAACATTATACTGTAACAAATTTAGCAAATATTTGTTACAGCAAAAATAGTATTCGGGATTAATATTTTAGTGGCTTGTCCTGAAATAACTATACAGTTTTTCTAAATCTGATTACATCCTTTAAAGTACTTATACATGAGGATTTTTCTTTCATTTAAAGATTATCCAATACCGAAAACCACCATTTGCTTTGCTCGTCATCCCAAATAGCACGTAACTCACGGTCATCAAAAAAATGAACTTAGACCAACTCTACGGCCTGTAGTTCTGCCGCCAGACGGTGAAGCCCCTCTTCTATCTTCTTAAGCTGAGGCTGACGGGGCTTTTTCAATCCTGATGAGTTGTTGCAGCTGACGCTGATTGATGCCTGTAATCTTCTCTAAAGCGGCATTGGCGAAGATGCCTCCTCCCTATCTCTTTGCTACCATGATAAGGAACTGGATAGGTCTTCCCACCCTTCTCATAAATGTAATGAGGGAGGGGTGCTGTAACAAGACATTCCATATGTTAGTCTTTTATGGATTACATAATTCAACAAATGTGTTGATAGATTGTTTCAGCTCTTTATTTGATTTAATCAGTGAGAACAAGCCGCTATAGAAATCTGTGGAAAATGTATCATCTATTACATATCTTATTTCTCCTGCCGAGGTTAGCAGGCGAATCTGAAAACCGCCTCGCCCGCAGCTTAGACAAGCTGATTGGTTTGTATTCTGTTCTGAAACGTAGTCACTGAGTGCAGCAAAATCATTCCTATTTACTTTGTACTTTGTCAAAAAACTGGAATCGATATCTCCTCTCACGCCATCATCGTCTACGTAAATTAAAACGTCTTCAATCACTTTGTCAGATTCGCCGATATGGATGAGATACAATTGATCATCAACCTTATCGCGACTTGATGTACTGCAGCCGACAAACAAGACTATTATTATTGAAATGAATAGGAATATATGCTTATTTTTCATCGTTCGTATATGAGGGCTACTATCGGTTATTCAAAACATGAATTTTCTTCTCTTTATTCCTTGATTAGGTACTGTCTCTTCTTTACTCCTTTTTTGCTAAGGGTCAGAACAATCTTCTGGGTATTAGGTATCTGTGTTAATTGCTCTATCTCTTGGTCGGTAAATTGTTCGAACTGAACATGGCTGATGTCGACTATCGCGTTGCCCGAGATCATCTCTCCTTCTTCTTCATCTTTAACAAACCAACTATCGTTGATAAGTAACTTGCCTAGGCCTTTTCCTTTGTAAGCAATCCATGCCGTATAAACACAAAATTGATCACATGATAAATAATATGAGCAAAAGTAATTATCTTCGGATGACTGATTATTAAGCATACCTTTTAAAATGAAAGCAACAATTTACGCAGAAAAAGATATAATCGGAACAACAGATCTGTGTGTTGGTGATTTTATAATGGGGGGGCTTTATGGGACTTTGTGTCCTACTGATCTGTATTATGATAAAGTTCAATCTTACGTCTGGAACTTTTGGAATCAGTCTCCCGTAGATTATAAATTATGGCAATCGTTAAATCTAAATGTACAGTTGGAAAACGGGCTGTTTTTATTGGCTCGCGGGGGAATAACTATCGATGATATGATAGAATTGAAGGATGAACCTAAACGAATTGATCTGGCTGGAGTGGACACTAGAATTATTGAAGATTTTATCTGTGCCTCTCCTACTCGTCCATTTGTCGATGAGCCCTGGGAAGCGATCACGATAGAAGAAAAACTGGAGTTTGAGAAACAGATAACGAGTAGTGTAAAAGCGAACAAATCTATGTGGATCAATCTTTTCGGCAAAACCAAACATCCTTTGGCTGATGCGATAGTCTCTGCATTATGTAAAGATATACGGGGGAATAGTGTTTTGTTTGAGATAAGCAGTCTAACTATCGAACAAAGCTTTGTTGTTATTGATCTATCAAGAACATATAAAGCCAAAAGATCTAACTATGCTATAGTGGAATTTTACGACAGTTATGACGAATTTAAATATGGAAGGATGTTTCCGGACAAAGTGAATTGGGAAGAATAAATCAGATATTAATAGAAAGCTAATTTAATAAGACCGAAAAGAATACCATAATTCGTTATGAGAGAAATAAGATTGTCAGTGATAGTTATAGTAAGTATTTTGGCCGCCTTGCTTGCGAATGGAACTAGATAGTATATCGCCATTCCATGGATTCGCTTAGCTAATCATTATCATTGCGGGGCTAGTAATCGGTGTATGGACGTTAGTAAATGATAGCAGAGATTATCGGGCCAACAAGACCTGGAAAATGTTTCAACCTTCAATCCTATGCTGTATAGAACTGCTAGCTGTTGTCGGTATTTCGAGAGATGTCGATAAGGCATTTGAAAAGCCTACTTTGCTGAATGCATTTTACGATGGGTCTTATAATGGTCGAGGTATAGATTTTGAAATGGATGGAACTTATATCATGGATGAAATGGCGATAGGATTTGTGGATTACGCTTATGGTACATATCGTCTAGATAGTAACCGAATAATATTTGATCCGTCCACGGAAGGAAGCAAGCATAATATCCGCTATATGCTTATTGTCGAGCCGAAAAATGGGGACGATCTCTATTTACTAGAAACAGATAGTATAGGCAAAAGTACAGACGAGAATGTAAAGTATGGTGTAAGAGTGGACAATAGACGCAGATAAACCAAGAATGGATTTTTTGAGAATTTTGAGGAGAATAGAGAAAATTGCGAAAAATGGTATAATAACAAAAATGGTATGAGTTTTTTTAAAAATATTTTTGGCAAGAAAGAAGAGCCAATTAAAAATAACGTCGACTTTTGGAATTGGTTTCAAGCCAACGAAAAGACATTTTTTAATGCGATAAAATCTCATAAAGAGATTGAAGAAAGATTTTTTGACAAACTTTCGCCAAAGCTTTCTGAACTAAAAGACGGTTACTATTATCAGGCATGGATGTATGACGACAATACTGTTGAATTAGTATTAACTGCAGACGCTAATGCGAAAAATATAGTTTTCGTAGAAGAACTTGTAGCACATGCCCCTAAAATCGATGGTTGGAAATTTACGGCACTCAAACCTGCAATGGATATTGAAAATGTAGCAATCAGTATGGGAGGGTATAAATTTGACCGCAATAATTTATTCTTCTATTCCAATGACTATGCTGCTTATCCTGACGAAATTGACCTTTGCGTAATCCATAATGAACTGACAGAAGACAATATGCAGGAAATAGTAGACGGTACTTATCTTTTCTTAGACAATTATTTGGGAGAACTTGATTTTCTAAACAATATAGATAATCTAAAAATAATCAGCAGACAGGAAGCGGAAAAAGAACTAGTTCCGATTAATAAACTCAAAGATTTTTTGACGTGGCGACAAAAAGAATTTATTGAAAAGTATAGCGGACTTCGCTGCAATACGGAAAATGATACATACGCAAGTTTAGAAGCAGTACTTAAAAACGGCAGACCTTTATTTGCTATTGTCAATTCGACATTACTTGAGTGGGACGGCAAAGCGTCTCATCCTTGGATTTTAGAGGTTCAAATAAACTATAACGGTGACGAGAATAATGGTTTGCCAGAGGCTAGTACTTATGAACTTCTTAACGAATTTGAAGAACAAATAATGCTCGAACTAAAAGACTTTGACGGCTATCTCTACATAGGAAGAGAAACGGCAGACAATTCAAGACAAATATACTTTGCTTGCAAAGACTTTAGGAAACCTTCAAGAATTTCACACCATTTGATAAAAAAATATTCGGATAAGCTGAGTATAGAATATGATATATATAAAGACAAATATTGGCAATCATTTGAACGGTTTAGGCTGAATTAACGCATAGAGAAATGGGTAATCACCCCTCCGAGGACGACTCGGTGCTCCCCGAAACTCGATTTTATGATCATCTCTTAAAGTTTTGAGCCACCGCTCTTTTGTCTTGACAGGGACGGATAGTTCTTGTCCATTTACTAGATAACAAGGGTGTTTTTTACACTCAATAATAAAACAAAGGTAATTTTCAACTATTTCTACACTCGTAAAATAAACTGTGGTAATATTGAAGCCCCTCTTCTATCTTCTTAAGCTGCCGCTGACGGGGCTTTTTCAATCCTGATGAGTTGTTGCAGCTGACGCTGATTTTTACTCTTTAGCACTCAGTTTTTC
Source organism: Sphingobacterium faecale (assembly GCF_016746095.1). GTDB lineage: Bacteria > Bacteroidota > Bacteroidia > Sphingobacteriales > Sphingobacteriaceae > Sphingobacterium > Sphingobacterium faecale. Next base: position 7,900 of record NZ_JAERTY010000017.1, read on the forward strand.
AGCCATGGCAATCAATGACTCTGCGGTAAGCATAAAAATACTTTTCTTCGAAACAGATCCCAGCGCATAACCAGCGTTCAAAAGAGCGGGTACCATGGCATCATATATTCTCTTTGTCTTCATTACTCTGCGCTTCACAGCTTTAATTTTGTCCGACGATACGTAATAGACTTGTATCAAATAGAGTAGCTGATCCTCTTCTTTGGTATATTCTACACTATCCCATTCATCGATGGCCTCCTCCAGTGCTAAAACCCACAAGCATATTTTATTGTACTTTTGCTTTTCTACATAATCTGTATCTCCTGTCAATTGCTCAATCTCAACGAGAAGCAGTAGTGAAAGGTCATTTCGTTGATAGGCGTGATCTATAACCCGGATAAGATCGCTTTTTTTTAAATCTCCGCTATCTGTTATAGTGAGTTCATCGACCATATGTTGCATCAGCAGATGGTAAAGTTCAACCACTTTTGGAGTTTTGTCGATTTCGCCTGTTTCTTTAAAATGTGATAATGGTTTGAATCCAAATTCGTCCTGCATATATTGCTCCAGGATAGCTGATCCTTTTCTGGTCCCATCCAGTTTGTCCAAAGGCAGATTAATATCTGGGATAAACATATCCAGCATTTGGCCAAACTCCCTCATCGCCAGATCACCGTCATAGGGTTGTCCGGTATAGCTTGTGTAAAAATCAAGCTGACCCATATGGGGTGCACTTAGTTCAAAGGACTGGTCGCATAAGGCAATGATGGCTTCTACCACAGTAGCCTTCTCTCTGTCGGTCAAGTCGAATCTTTTCATTTCCTCCGCTAACTTTTCGGCCATCCAGAAATAGGATTCAGCAAGGTTGTCAGCAGACTTGCCCATGACGCTATGATAAGACTTCGCAATCTTTTTCATAATTGCATTAAACTCGGCTCTCTCTTCTTTCCGCTCTTCAAATTCTTTTTTGTGCTCATAGAATTCGGCAATCAACTGATCTCTTTTGACATAACGTCTGCTAATCTCTACGCTTAATTTCTGTTCGTCCGTAAGCTCATGGTCATCCAAAACGGAAAAAGCACTGTCATGTGTCCGCCGTAACGTATCGGATGGAAAGGGCTCTGCCTCTACATCCAAGCCCATGGATTGGAGCAATAGACATTCACATAGATGGGTATAACGCTGGTCGCTGGTATGGTAATCCCTGACTTCGTGCAATATAGCATCAATAAAAGAGAGTCGGCTCTCGTCGGCATTGCCGATATAGAAGTCGAGTATACCGAATGGAGACAAAGCGACTTCCGCAGCAAACTCTGTCAATAGCGGGAATCGGTGTGACATCTCTAAAAAGTGACTGGGCCGAAAATGTAACGTGAAGAAATCTGATTCATATTTCGGGAGTTCGCAGCAAAGAATATGATCACTCTGCCAAAATAAAGAGCATTGTCCTTCAATATAGGGTCTGCTGTCTTGTTCTTCAACAAATTTCATCTTGAAATCTCCGTACACTTGTATATGAAAGCTAACTACAGGCTGTGCTGGAATAGTAAATATTTTCTGATCTTCTTCCGTATAACACATGAACTGTTGCAACAAGACATTCTTACCTACAACAGCATGGCATTTGACCAAAGAATCTCCAAAAATGTGTTCCTGAAAATCAACGGCAGGATCCTGACATGGGGAACTGGAATCTCTCCCAATATTGGGAAACTCTGGTTTATCATGGAGATATACTCTTAATTTTGATTCGTGGTTTAATAATTGTTGGTCCATAATGTTATCGATAATTTGAGCACTATTTGTCAACACATACATATTTGTATTTGAAGATGTTAAGTTAGCAAAAATTAATCAGTATGCCGAAATAGAAAAAGCTGAACGTGGTGTTCAGCTTTTTTGTATTTATGATCCTGAGGGTATCTATATCAGGTGTTCTATTTTTTCGATACGGAGACCTGTAGCTTTCGCTATTCTGTCTAAAGGTATATCCATAGTTTGCGCTTGGCAAATCCCTATAATTAAAGAAAACGTTATTATTAAATGTTTCATATTCAAATTTACTATTTATACCTACCAATAAGTGCCTCGGGAATGCGATCGCGGCCGCCCAGCGAACTAATCCTAGCATCAAGCCGAGTCCATAAATCCATTTCAAGAAGCTCTTCCAAAGTAAAGAATGAACTCATCTCTTTTAGAACCTTACTCTGGGCTGGTGGAGTTCCGGCTGGTTCTGATGCGCGTAAATTCACTAAAATATTAGATAAATGCTTAACTGCAAATTCTACAGTCCCTCGTGCTACGCTTTCTTTAGATGAGCCATTAAACCATCGATCATAAGTCGGCTGATCTATTAAAGTTTCTCTTAGAGATACCACAGGTGTCACCCATGTATGCAAATTATAGGGGTCATCACCATGGCTCATATATAGGCCTTCTGTCGAGAAGTACGCCTGTCTATGGCTATCATAACTTCGAAAACTTTCTACAGGAATATTGGATGAGCGCAGTACCAGCTTAATAAAATCCACTGTTCCATGACAACCAGCAGTGTAATGGTTAAATCTATTATCAGAAATTCTTGTTGTTCCATTAATCAGTCTAGACATTGGAACTCCTCCAGAATACTGCCAATGATCAAGGATATTATCATAATTGTAGCTCCCCCCAAAGTGAGTAAAGTGTTGGTGACACCAATCTAATAACGATCCAATGGTTGAAATTTTATCACTCTGAATGATTTTTTCTTTTTGAAGAAAAGATCGCAAAAACAATGCGGATTCAGGTATAATTCTCCTTGCAGTACTAGCCCCATTTAGCTGATATAAATTCGATGCCGCTGCATCAGGTATAAAGAATGTGCGACCATCTAACAACATTTTCAACTCTCCTTGATCATAGTCCAGTATGCTCCAATTCAACAAATTATTCATTTCGGAATGTAAACTAACAGCAATATTGCTGAGGTAAATCGGCCAAACATCTCTGCGGTCTAATTTTATGGTGGTAGACGCTCCGGTATTTTGATTTACAGGAGGAGAAAGAGCAAAGACTTCTTTCTCCCAAGTTGCTTTTGCTTGTTGATAAAAATGGTTTAATGCCGTTTTCTGAGTTGCCGTCCAAGCATTGTAATTAAGGTCAGAGCTATTGGATTCCGGCCAACTTATTGTCTCCGCAATCCTAGGGTTCTTGTTGAGCCAAACATCTACCTCTGTTTCTGTTTCAACTTTAAAAGAAAACTCCGCTTTTATTTTTTCGTTAGATTTCAGAAAAACAGTGACAATATCTTTGTATTCGCCAGCGGTTACGTTTCCCAAAGCGATTTGGCTACGTACGATACCTTGATTATCTGAAATAGCGTCTGTTGTCAACAACGTGACATTAGCATTTGATGCCTTAAACCCAATTGTCTTACCTGAAACCGGTTTGTTCTCTTTATCCGTTAGCTTTACCATCAATGTGTCGTACAGCAAAGCCCCCGGTAGTGCAATTTGATTGTTGCCTTTTAAAATTGAAAGCTGTAATGATGTTTCCTTGTCATTCTCTGGTCCCGTTATCTCCGTTTGAGGTGTATCATTCTTGGCACAGGCTGCAATCAGAAGAATACAACATATACCTAAGAAGGAAAAAAAAATCTTTCTCATATTTTTGTAGTTATTGAAAGTATAAGTAAACCCGTGCATATCTTTAGCAGCTACGGGTTATAAGTAATACAAATTAATTTATAGAGTTATTTATGATGTTTTTGTCTTTAAAAACATCCACACTTTAAATGTAAATACTTAAAATACAAACATTTAAATCAATAGATCTAAAAACCTATTTCCATTGGTTGATGATGTCGACCATGGTTTGAAAAGAAGTTTTTCCACCACCGGTGCTGCGGTACACGATTTCCCCATTGGGATCCACCAATATTTTAGTGGGATAACCTGTAACATTCAGTCGACTAGCAAAGTCATTGTCGCCAGCACCAATTAATACGTGTTGCCAGTTCAACTGGTGCTGTTCAATAGCCTTACGCCAGCGTTCTTCTTTGTCTGACGCTATGCCTAAAATTTCAACACGGTCGCCAAGGGCTTGCTTCATTTCTTTTAGGTGTGGAACATCGTTTATACAAGGGACACACCACGAGCCCCAAAAATCGATCAAATAAAACTTACCTTTCCATACGTTGGTATTAAACAGTGTACCATCAGGTGTGCTGCTCGACTTGATCTCAAAAATCTGTTTTCCAACATCATAAGCAGCTCCTTCGGCGCGCTGCTGCAATGATCGGTAAAATTGATTGGTGTGATAGTCTGAGGTAACCTTGTTTACCAAAGCAACTAGTTGGTCATTAGACACCCGTTTCCGGAGATAAGAGTCATTAAGGAAGTACAGTCCGGCAATAGACGAAACTTGCTTTTCTAAAAAAGCCATTAATTGGGCATCTGCTCGTTGCTGAAGAATGGCTTGCTCTTCTTTCTTGACCTTAATGGCCGCATCGCTAAGACCATGGTCATCTCTGGCTAATTCCACTGAAATGTTCACGACTGCATTGAGCAACGGAAAGTAGGATTGCGTCAATTCTCGAAGGATGTCATTCTCTAGGTCGCCGTAAGGAAACACTTCTGAAAAATCGGAGAAATGACCTTTCAACTCTACCTTGGAACCAGGCATAGCGACCAGCCAAATGTGTTGGCTCTTCACTGGATAGGTACCTCCTTTTCCAGGCTTTGACAGGCCATTGTTCAGTACACTAATACGTACCAACAGCGGAACTGAGGTGGTATCTTGGTAATAGAGTTGTCCGTCTACATAAGGGATAGCTCTCTTGATAACGGATTGAGTCTGCCCATTCCAGATGGTGAGTGTAAAACTATCTCCTTCCAGTCCGGAAACTGATGACTGTATCGTGTAAGTCTTCACTTGAGCCATTGCCGGGAGGGTCATCCCAGCAATGGCTATCATTAAATAAATAAACTTCTTCATTGTGTTGTAGCGGCTATGTGAAAATATGCTATAGGAGAACCTATTGAATATTCAGGGCTGTAGATGTGTACGAACTTATAGAAAAGCACGCCAGTACGCCCGTCGGCAGTCTGAAACGCATACGAATTTCCTACCTTCAATAGAATCTTTGACTTGCCATCTTTCTCAAAGTCAGCTTTGTTAAAATCATCATCATCCATGTCTAGGAAATTGATTGGTCCAAGGTCTACATAACGGACCTTGTTCATTTGCGCTGTGGGATACGTACCTGTAAATTTATTTAGTACTCTTAACGAGTCGGCGATCCATGGCTCATCTGGAGATACCAAGTAAAGTCTGGACTCATCGAGTGAGTGAATTTCGTTAAATAGGTGTGCAATCACTTTTGGCCGGTTGGTGGTGGTGATAGCCGTTGCAGGATTAGCCACTGCTGTGGAAATACCCGTAATCACAGTCTCATTTTGGGAAGGATTGTCAGGCCTAGGCCTACTGGCTGATGTCTGTTGGTAAGTGATGAAACAATTTGCCGTAGGCAGGTATTCTTTCATACTATTTTTGACTCGCCCATTGTATACAGTTAATAGCGTCGCGGCTCTAAAATACGACACCAAATTAAAACCAACTTTGATCACGCGCTCTTCTCCGCTACCTGAGGTGATGACAAATTCTCCAGTAAACGTCTGCCCTCCCTTGGTTTCTTTCGGTATCTTAACGGTGTATTCAAACACCACGGTCGATACCTTTCTCGATAATTGACCTTGTTCGTCGATAGTTACTGGGTCTCGACCGTCAACCATCAGAAACTTCAGGCTGTTTACGTCCAATTCTATGGACCGATTACGCACGTTGAAACGTGCTATACTATCTTCAGGATGTGATGCGAAAATAATTATTTTCTTACTGCCATCGACGTTTGGATTGATCGTCACTACAGGCATATCAGAAGCCTCCATACTGTAAGCGATGAACGGGTCTCGATCAATGGCAACGAATTTATCTGGCTTACATCCGAACGCGCTAATGAACAGCACAAGTGCGAATGTATACTGTTTTAGATGAATGAGTGTTTTCATGATTATTCTAGTACTAAAGGGTTTTGAATCACGGCACCTTTGTTAAGTACCACTTCGTCGTGGGGAATGGGCAATGCTAAGCTCGCATCTGTAGAAAAATGTATGTTAAATCGACCAATCATCCGAGAACCACCTTGATCTTTATTTCGCACCATGGCCAAGAATTCCGACGCATTTTCCACACCAAGTTCTAATACATACTCATTGACAAGTGCTTCACGGAGGGTATGACGACCATCTACACCGGCAAATTGGCTCTCCACGTAAAGGACATTGCCCGACCGTTCGCGGAAAATATTAAGAATAGCTAACACATCTTTCACGGGCGCATTGGTATTTAACATAGCTTCTGCTTTCATAAGATAAACCTGTGCCAGTCGCATCAGGTAGGATGGACAGTTGGCATTTGCACGCCACACCTTCACAAATGATAGGTTGTGTTTCATTTCGGGTGGATTACCAATGGTTACGGTAACAGAGTCCCAAGTGTGGACATACCGCTCATCCTGCTCAAGGAGTGTGATGTAGTGATCTCCCGTATTGTCCGAAGGATAGTATACAACTCCGCCGGAACCCACTGCGTTGTGAAAAACACGGTAGCTGAAAAAACCTGTGCTGGTGAGGATGTCTGCCAACGCCTCTTGGTTCAGTGCCCGAGAGAACATCAGTTCCCTTCCTTGTTTGTAATCGTTGGATGGATTAAACACTTCTGCAAATGTTGTTTCTAATTTGTAGTCCCCCGCGGCGATGATTTCGTCTGCCAGGGTAATTATACGAGACAGGTCTTCAGGTGCTTGCCGCATGGTGAGTACTTCTGCTAAGTAGGCTTTCGCGGTGCTGTTAGACACTTGGAACACGGAAGCGGAAGGCCCAGCTGTATTTTCAATGCAATGTTCAAAATCTTGGATAATCGCTTGGTATGAATCGGCTACGTTTGACCTGCCGGTAATCAGGTTGCCTAGGTTGGTGGGTTCTTTTCGAACCACAATGCCATATTCACTTGACACATCCCAATGATATCCATAGTATTTCAATAGCCACAAATGACCAAATCCACGTAGGAAATGTGCTTCCGCCAAGATTTGCTTCCGCACCGGATCGTTGATCTTGGAGGCTGGGATTAGTTGCGTATAGTGAATCACGTTGTTTGCGGCGTTCACAATGCGATAGGCTTGACGGTAAAACGCGGGCAAATTATTATCGGAAGGTACAACAGAATGGTAGCGCAAGCTTTCATCGAAAGTGGAGCGCCGCCCGCCACCAAGTAACCCGGCCATTTGCGCAGCATTTACGGCAAATTCAAACGAAAACGCGTACGTATAGGTACCCGAAGCCAATGGTTCGTATTTCAGAAAAGCATAGGTGCCATTCAACGCATTTAAAGCGGTACTTTGGTCGACAATAGCGTTTTCACCCACCAATTCGTATTCCGGTATTTCTTCTAAAAGCTTCTTACATGAAGCACTCGCTAACGCAACTAGTGCAAGCAATAGATAGGTATAAACTTGTTGTTTCATGCGTATTGTTATTTAAAGGTAAAATTGAGCGAAAAATTATACGTTCTGGTTTTTGGATACATAGAGTTGTCCATAGCGGGTCCAGCGATGCGATCTACACGATCGTAGGCCTCCGGATTCACACCCGGATACTTGGTAAACAGAAACAGGTTATTGACACTCATTCCTATCTGTGCGCGAGATAATACGGGCACATAGCGTTCTAACAAAGAGGTAGGAGGATCATATGACAACCTTACGTTGTTAATTTTGAAATACGAAGCGTCGTAAATCCAGTAGTCGTGAAAGTATGAGGTTAACGGCTTCGCTCTGCCAAACTGTCTTGTATCATTCTCCGGGTTCATCAACATCTTAGGATAAGGCGCATCGGGTCGATCTGGAGTCCAACGGTTCAAGTTCAGCTTTAACAGGTTTTTTGGATTAGAAGATGAGAACTGGAACTGATTTTCCATTACTGACCAATTCTTAGAAGCGCCCACACTGTAACTTCCCTGTGCACTAAAGGTGAATCCTTTGTAGCGAACCCTCGTGGAGACCCCTCCAAAAAAATCCGGAAATGATTTTCCTAATATTTGTCGTTCTACCTCATTGTAACTGGCCGTACCGGTACCAAACTCCACCCAACCATTTCCATTATTGTCTTTCAGAATAATTTCGCCGGGTGCCATATGAAACGCTTGGTAATAATTATATTCATTCAAGCTATGGTAATAAGCCACCTCTTCCCAAGAGGAGAACAAACCGTCTGTACGATATCCATAAAATAAACCAATTGGCTCGCCTACTTTGAGAATTGTGGCTGCATGCGCACTGAGACGTTTTAGATCTGCATCCATACGCTTCAACTCATTTCGATTTTGACCAATATTTCCGCTTATCGACCAGTGAATGGTTCGGTTACGTACGGGGTGAATGGTAAGGTCTAGCTCTATACCGCGGTTTTCAATATCAATCAAATTAGCCATGGTCGATGTAGAGATCAGTCCAGAGCTCAGAGGTAGACTATAGGAGTTCAACGCACCTTTAGTAAATTTGTTGTAGTAGTTGATGCTTCCTTCTAACAGTCCACGTTTAAATAAACTGAAATCAATACCCAAATCGTATTGTGTGGAGGTTTCCCATGCCAATTGATCATTCGCCACTTGTTGTGGTACAATGCCGGTGTTGTTGTTATAGCTGGAAGAAGTGAAGGTAGTCATCCAACCGTATGCAGGTACAGCCGCGTTGGCCGTGCGTCCCCATGCGCCACGAAGTTTAAACATGTCTACCCAAGGTACTTGCTTTTTGAACCACTTGTTTTCGCCGATATTCCATGCGCCCGCTACAGAAGGGAAATTTGCATAGCGTGCGTTAGGTGCCATGCGGCTGGTTCCGTCGCGACGCATTGAAACGGTAAGCATGTATTCCCTGTTGTAATTATAGTTTGCCCGGAATACATACGAAAGCATAGACGCGCGCCAAGCCGTTCCGGTCGACTGTAACGGTGTGGTGCCGTGAAATGGCCCGTTTAATGCATTATCTTCAGGGAAGTTATCAATCGTACGATTTTCACTGAAAGAAGAATTTTGAATGTAATTGAACGCCGCTACACCATCCACATTGTGACGTCTCTTGAAAGTGCGACGGTAGCTGAGTCTGGTGTCAAACTCAAACTTTCCTGTCTTACTTAGTCCTTCAATACGACGTCCTTGTCGTGGTAGTGTGGTGCTCCAATTATTACTTCCAATGGCGGTGTTGCTGGCATAATAAATGGACCGATTTGACAAGCTGTTGTTCTGTGATACCAAGGTTTTCCATGTCAACCCCGGCACAGACTTTTGCGGTGTTACCTGGATGTATCCCGCCATTCGATAGGTGAGACTAAGCGAATTTCGATCGGTGCCTTCTAATGCAATGAGTGGGTTTCGGTAGCCTGTGGCGGTGGCGGGAACGAAAATGCTGCCATCTTCGTTTCTAGCCGGCATATCTGGACGCATAGTCAATGCATCTGCCAAACTTACCGGAGATTCATCTCGATCTTGCGAAGAGCCTGAAAGAATCATGCCGTATTGAAACAGCTTACTTTGTTTTGAATCTAATTTGAAGTCAAGGTTATAGCGCTTGTAGCCCGAACCGATTACTTGTCCAACCTCATCGGTATACCCCAACCCTATGGTATAACCCAGCTGTTCACCTCGACCTGTTATATTGAGATTATGATTCGCATTTACTGCTGGTTGATATAACAGTCCTAACCAATCTGTGTCTTCTTCACCCCAAAAGCCCTGTTCAATCGTAGTCCGATAGATTGTAGAATATGCAGCAATATCTCCAATTAACGCATTATTCCCGATCATATTCATATCGCGCACACGGTTCCAAAGCGATTCTGCAAATAAGGTTTTAAATTCATCGGCGTTGAGCATCTCCAAGGGTTCGTTGAGTGTGACTTTTCCATAATTGAACCGATAACCAATAGTCGGGGGTGAGTTGAAGCCATTCTTTGTAGTGATCATAAATACACCACCGGCGCCTCTTGATCCATAAATAGAGCTGGCAGATGCGCCTTTTAGAATATCTATGGATAAGATATCGTTCGGGTTGATATCATTGAAGCTAAAACTCTCATCCATTGGGATATCGTCGATAACAATTAGCGGCCCTAAATTTCCTTCTAAACTTGACATTCCGCGCATAATAACCATAGGTTCCTCGCCAGGTGCTCCAGTTCCCATCATGGTCATCATTCCAGGCACCTGTCCTTGAATAATTTCGACTACACTGGATGCTGCATTTTCTTGAAATATCAATGAATCTACACTGGATACTGCATCAGTCATCGTTCGTCTGGTCGATGTACCGTATCCTAATACGACTACTTCATCCAAATCTTCTTTAGTTTGGACTAATATGACATTCACTTCTTCAGTATTGTTAATGTGTATGGTCTTTGTAGTATAGCCAACAAATTGAATCTTTACAACGGCACTTTGACGATCAGTTTCTAAAATAAAATTCCCATTCTGATTGGTTTGAGTTACATTTGATGTGCCAATTATCTGTACAGAAGCACCTACCAAAGGCTTACCATTTTCATCCACCACCCTTCCTCTTATACTTTGATGTTGTTTAGAATCTACAGGTAAGACAAAATCTACATTTTTATTATTCAATTTTGTCTCTTTCTGTATTATCTTCACAACAATAATTCCATCTACGAGCTCATATTTAAAGGGTTGATCAATAAATAATTTATCAAGAGCTTTTTCAAGGGTAACATTTTTTAAATTTAAATTCACCACTTTAGACTTACGAAGTATCTGTTCATTATAAGAAAAGTCACAAGCTGTCTGTCGCTGTAACTCCTCTAATACCTGCGATAGCACACCATTTTTCACATTCAAAGTCACCTTCTGCGCAAGTACTCTGGCAGATAATTGGATACTAAAAAGTAAAACAAAAACTGCAGTTAATTTCATTACAATTAGTAATTTTAGAATTTGTCTTCGAAACAGAAAAGCAGAGCAATAACCATAGCCTTTCCTTTCCTTGAAAACAAGGTAATTATTCATATATTTGTGTATTAGGATTAAACAATCTAGTTAATTGATATAGGTTTATCGTTTCAATTATGTTTGTTCTAATGAAGCCGGAGTGCACCACCACTCTCGGCTTTTTTTGACAAACTTTTTTCTGTTTATCTATTTCATAAGCACAAGCCTCCGCCCTTGTATTTTAAACTTTACATTACTTATCTCTTCGAGTGCATACAAAATGCTAGACAGTTTTTTATCCCTCTTGATCGAAGCGTGCACGAGAATCTCCTTAGGTATATCATAATATTCTATTTCTAAATCATACCAACGCTCTAATTGCTGCAGTGCTTCCGGCAAAGGAGTACTTTTAAATCGGAACATCCCTTCCTTCCAAGCAATATATTCAGACACTTCCACGGTCGAAACCTTTACCTTTTGATCAATTAAAACAGCTTGTTGTCCAGGCGAAAGAAACACCGCATCACTGGAATTAGAATCAGCATCCACAGCTGATAAGGAAACTCTACCCTCTACCAATGTAGTAACAAGTTTCTTATTATAACTATTCACATTAAAAGCTGTGCCCAACACTTGGATACGTTGATTCTTACTAAGCACAATGAAAGGATTCTTGACATCGTGGACCACTTCGAAATAAACCTCTCCCGTTGTTTCAATCTCTCTTTTTCCTCCAGTAAAGTATGTTGGATATGTTATGGAAGAAGCCGCATTAAGCCAGACCTTTGTTCCATCAGGTAATGTGACTTGATACGTACCACCAATTGGCGTTTGGACTGTGGCATACTCCGCAGCTTGCAAGGTCACTGCTTTTCCATCAGAATAAACATAACTTCCATCCACTGTCATTAAGCTAGACTGGGTTGAATCCAGCTCTAAGCGCTCACCATTAGAGAAGGTAATCTGTGCACGATTACCACCAGGCAACACATCGTTAGTATATGTAAGCTCTTCAGTACTTACAGACTCTTGGCTCCTCCATATATAGAAATAACCTCCCAATACAAAAAACAATAATACTGCCGCTACATATGGCACCCATCTTCGGTGGCGTATTAGCCGCACTGATTTTTGTTTAATATCCCTAGGTTGTAAACGCGTCTGAATCTGGGCATAAAACCCCGCAACATCGATTTCGAAATCCGAATCGACACTGGTACTCCATCCCATACGAATTAAATGCTGCACGTCTTCTGGTTCCGATCGCTCTACGTATTGCAAAAGCTTATCTACCTCTTCAGGGGTAGCTCTGTCATCCAAAAACCGTCGGTATATATGTTCGATATATTTTTTCGAATCCATTTATAGGTGTGTTTATAAGGGTATACGCACCACTATAAAAAAAGGACTACTCTGATTTAAAAAATATTAATAGCACGATAAAATAAGGAATAAGAGTATAGCTGAATCCGAATTTTTTTGATCCTGAAAGTAAGATTTGAGTGTATGCATACTTTTGACTATATGATTACGGACAGTGTTGGTCGATATGCCCATAATATCTGCTGCCTCCTCATAACTCTTCTCTTCAATTTTACAAAGTATAAAGGCTTGTCTACGTAAAGGAGGCATAGTCGCTATTGCTTCGTGCAATAGTGTAATGGCTTCTTTTTTGAATAATGTCTGTTCGATCTGATCATAGCTCTCCTGACTAGTCATTCGCAGGGTATCACGGAGCTTTTCAGTACGAGCTGCCTTTCTATAAAAATCATACACCATATTTTCAGCTATACGATAGAGATATGCTGAAAATGGCTGTTGTATATCTATCTGCTCACGACGCTCCCAGATCCGTACAAAAAGCTCCTGGAAGAGCTCATCTACTTCTTCGGAAACCTTAACCATACGTCTTATTTTCAAATAAACAGGCTTCGCATGCTTTGTATACAAAAGTTCAAAAGCCCCTTGATCTCCCTCTTTGAGTCGTTGAAGAAGCGTAATATCGAAATGTAATTTTTCCGTAGGCAATGTTCTATAAAGGTCAGTTTCGAAGACACTAAGATATAGAATATTTATTTAAATAAAAACCACACATCACCTTAGGCAAGATCAATCTACTGAATAAAAACACTTTCCATTCTTTACCTGTTAATAAATGGCGATGGACTCAACCTCTAACTGGTCGCAGGGAATCTTGACTAATAGGCTATCGTGAGGGATGCTAGATAGCATAATAGAAAAAGCTGAACGTGGTGTTCAGCTTTTTTGTATTTATGACCCTGAGGGTATCTATTTCAGGTGTTCTATTTCTTCGATACTGAGGCCTGTGATCTCCTGAATATCCTCTTTTAAAAAGCCCTTACCCAACATCTTACGGGCGGTCTCAAGGGCTTTTTTATGTTCGCCTTCAGCCATTGCCTCCCTTTTTGCAAAAGCTATGGTATTATTATAATCGCGTTTGCGATATAAGCTGGATATGTATGTCATCCCACCAGGAAGTGCTCACCTCCATCCCCTATACAGCGTAGATCGAAGACGACCTTGCGCTCACTGCTATGCTCGCCATCTTCCTCGACATTAGCATAATGGAGATCTGCAATAACATGCTCACCCTCCAATAGGCTGTTCAGAAAATTGATTAGGTTGATTTTGTTCTCCTCCCGGCCGAAATAGTATTTCCAGCCAAAACCGATTCCGACCTAGTCGGATGACCTCATGAGTACCTTAAAAAACTTACTCTCACAAATAATCGGTAAGAATTTCGATGTACCGACTTGTTTTGCTTCTTGTTTTAATTCGTCTCTGCATAATATGGAAGTTTAATTTGAAATAGTATGTTAATTCATAAAGCAAACCTCCATAAACTAAAATTATTAGCCGTAAGTTAACCGTTTATATCCGTGTATAAACGGATAGTGAGGAGTCGTCGCTTGTGGGCAGAAAGTAACTCGGCAGTCGTTGGACGCGGTGCTACTAACGTGAAATGATGCCGGTAGGTTTAGCGACATCGACCAGCTAGAAGATAAGTTGTAAGAAAGCTTCCCTATTTGAAAGGTGATAAAATCGGCTATAAGGTAGGGAAAGTGAGATAGCTCCTTCTCGTCTATTGTGATGCAATTAAATATTGGATATATTAGGGAATAATTTAACTGCAGACTATGCTGTTTGAAATATTGGAGACTATCGGGCAAATTTTATTCAATAGGAATAGCTCATCGCCTGAGTCTTCGGGTAAAGATACCCGTAAGGAGAACCGTGCATGTAACTGGATATTGGCTATTGGACTAGCCATATCCTTCGGACTATTACTTCTAACATGGGAAGGGTTAAATACTTTATTCTTGGGTATATTATTTGGAATTTCACTCTTGACTGTTCCCCTAGGTGCATTTATACTGATTAAACTCAATGTGCTGAGACCAATGACGATGATAAACTTTTTTAAGACGTGCCTGGCTATATCAGTATCAGTGAGTATGCTGACAGTATGGATATACCAATAGAATTTAATAAGATATGCTAGTACCTACTATCCGTGGAATTATCGAAGTGAATGCACTACGCAGTGACTGTTTTGCCAATAATTCGATATTCAACTCCCTCGAAAATGCTTCTTCATTCTTTGCTAATGGATCAATCGGTTATTCGCCTAATGGAAACGGATTCGAGAGGTGGGAACTGGTTACTTATCAATGGAAGGTAGAACCTCTAGAGGTGTTGAATGTAAAATCGAGCTTCTTTGACGACAGATCAATCTTTCCGGAAGGAAGTATACAGTTTGATAATGCGCTGTTGATGGAGAATATTGAGCATGAATGGAGAGCGGTGAAATAGATGAAAAGGAAATGAAGAAAGTATATATTTTGAGCGGCCTTGGCGTGGACAGCAGGGTATTTGACAGAATAGATTTCACGGGCTACGATGTGACTCATCTGGAGTGGATAGCTCCTCGTGCCAAAGAAAACATGATGTCGTATGCTAAAAGAATAGCTGAAGTAATTACGGAAAAGAATGCTACTATAATCGGTCTGTCGTTTGGTGGGATGATAGCCATGGAAATTGCGAAAATTAGAGATGTGCGCAAAATTGTATTACTTGCATCGGCCAAAGGGCATAAGGAATTACCCCGGTTCAATAGAATATTCGGTAGCCTAAACCTACATAGACTCGTACCGGAGCGGATTTTGAAGCACCATAGTCGATTCAGTGATTATCTGTTTGGCATATCGTCTCCAGAAGAGAGCTTAATGCTTAAACAGATTCTGGCTGATACGGATCCCGTTTTTTTGAAATGGGCAATGGACCAGATCGTACACTGGAAGAATGATGCTTCACCTGAAAATATAGTACATATACATGGCGATAAGGATCATATCATTCCTATCAAAAATATTGAACCAACGCATGTAATCGAGAATGCAGGACATTTTATGACCATATCCCATGCTAAGGAAATAGAAGTTTTGTTGAAGAGCATTTTATGAAAAACAAATCTTGTTGAATAGATAGGTTCTTAGCTAGATTATGGAACAGCATCCAGCAAGCGCAGTAGATACGAACCTCGCAGATGAGGTATTGATGAATAGAATATATGCCTTTCGTGACCAGAAGGTGATCCGCCTGTAGTCGGACGCAACGCTTAGGTTAATCCACATACATTAAGACTGATAAAGATTATTGATCTGTTTGTGAATCCATACAGGTGTATACACAACTTGATTTTTCATCACTTTCTCATCTAGCTTTATTACAGCTTTCTTGATGGTCTCTAAAAAATCTTCTGTAATATCCTGTTGCCCTTTCTCCTTAAAGGCCTGCACAATAAGATGCTGTAACTCGTCTTTTATCGCAAAGCTTTTAGGAACAGTGCGTTTAAATTTGATGGTTCGATTTCCTATTTTCACTTTGCAAATGGCGGGACCATCCACGAACGTAGGCTCGCTTTGACATGGATGATCTCAGACGGAACACATCAATTCAGCTACCAAACCAGAAAACGGCTGTATATGGCTTAAGTAGTTCAAACGTGATACTGAAGACAAGGACACTTAATATCGAGATAACTAAGAAAATGATCGAAGTATTGAATCTACGTATGTAAGTAGCATGTGTTAGATTGTTGTGAGGTCTATTCAACAAAAGCAAGGCGCTGACACTATAGAATAAACCTATTGTAGCTATAACTCCTCCAAAAATTAATGCTGCTAAGTTCGCTAGAATTAATAGCGTTGATTTTAATCTTGCAAATTTTGGGTAATTAGTACCTTCCCCTTTGCTGTATTTAGGAAAGGACAATCCAAATATTCTAGGATAGGTATCGGTGGTTCTCATAATTAATGAGCTGAATATACGAAAACCATCCGTTATTCTGTCATATCACATGATCGAAATACATATATTGGAAGTAATGTATGCTTCACATCAATCTATGCAATACCCAAGAGACAGTACTACCTAGCAATAATGACGCAATAAACACAAAACTGATCGATAGTAAGGAGTCGTCTTTCGTGGGCAGGAAGTGATCCGCCAATAGTCGGACGCGGTCCTAATAACGTGAAATGATGCCTGTAGGTTTACCGACATCGATCAGCTAGAAGATAAGCTCTAGAAACCTTCCCTATTTGAAAGGTGATAAAATCGGCTATACGGTAGGGAAAGTGAGATAGCTCCTTCTCTCCTATTGTGATGCAATTAAATATTGGATATATTAGGATCATTAATTACTATAGGAAATCCTGATGTGAAAATGAGAGGAATAATATACCGAAAATGAAAAATCTAAAATTAAAATATCCTATAGTTTTGATTCATGGAACAGCGGCTAGGGATAACAGTTTATTCTGGGGCCGAATTCCGAAAACCTTCTCAGAAAACAACATCCCCTTCTATTACGGAAACACTGATCCATGGGGCAGTGTGACAAATAACGCAAAAATGCTTAAATCGTCTCTTCAAGAAATAGTAGAAAGAAGCGATGTGGAAAAATTCAATCTGATAGCGCACTCTAAAGGAGGAATAGATGCTCGTCACTTAATTTCGAAGCTAAATGAAGACAACAGGATTGCGTCCCTAACGACTATATCGACTCCTCATATGGGGACTCCGATTGCTGATTTCTTTCTTGAAAGGTATCTTTCTGATGATTCGATTACAAAAAAGATCGTGCAGAAAATTGCATTTCTTTTCGGGGGAAACTCTCCCGACCCGATTGAACTGATCCGAAATATAAGCACTGGTAATATGCAGATTTTCAATGCAGAGAATCAGAATAGCGATAAAGTGTACTATCAAAGTATAGCATCAACAATGAATATTCCGCAAGATGATTTGTTCTATGCCCTTACCTTTAAATATCTGAAAAGAACCGCTGGAGAGAATGATGGAATGGTACCTCTAGAAAATACTAAATGGGGTGATAAATTTGAACATATAAAGACAACAAAAGGCATATCTCATGCGGGTATTACAGATATAGGCCGTATGAAAATCGGAAATCTAAATATACCACAGGTCTACCTGGGTATTGCTGACGGATTGAAAAGTATCGGACTATAAAGAGTCAATAATGATTTACGTCCATTTCTATGTACTTATCCACGATTTGGTCGAATGTATTCTCAGCCATGTCATCTATACTTCTTAAGGTGGTTATTTTTGAGTTTGAAGGAGTGATGTGGCAGCTGGGGCGAGCATGAATGGGTGCTGCATGTTGACTACAAATAAAAACAATGGGGGTATAAAAAACTAAAATATTTTTATATGTTTGTGCGGATACCACCAATTTAACCAAGACATTGCCTAACTCAAAAACACATACGGATCTGACTCTCTTGGAACGACTTCAGCAGAGAGACAGCGTGGGAATGAATCTTGTCTACGAACTTTATTGGGCGCCTATGCTGAGTCACGCCTTTCGTATGTTGCAAGATGAAAATCAGTGTCAGGATATTCTGCAAGAAGTCTTTCTGACACTATGGCAAAAGGCTCCTACACTACGGCCTAACACGGAGCTAGCTGCATATCTACATACTTTAGTCCGTAACCGGGTATTGAATGCCTTAGCTAAAGAGAAAGTCAAAACTAATCATCTCGAATCATTTGTTTATTTTGTTCAGGAGGAGTATTTAGCTCCGGATATGTTTTATATTGAGCAAGAACTAGCCAGGGAAATCGATATAGAAGTATCGAAAATGCCTGAAGCCATGCGGCATGTCTACGAACTGAGCCGTGTACAACAACTCTCCCATCAGGAAATCTCTGTACTACTCCAGATATCGCCTCACACGGTAAAGCGTCAATTGAACAAGGTACTTAATAGACTGCGGCAATATATCAAGCAAAAAAACTATTTTTTCATACTGACAATCAACATCTTACTATTTATTTTATTTTTAGCGTGATACCAAAGCCTTCGGCAACGGTTATCCCTCTGAAGAAACAATGGTAAAGAAAGAAACGTATAGCAAGAATCAGAAAGAGCAAAAGGAGATGTAAAATCGGCTCAAAATTACATCAAGATTGAAAAAAGTACGACAATGTACTATAAAGAGAAAACAGTATGGACAGGATCGCATTCCAAGAATTAGTAGAAAAATATCAACAAGGCACTTGTACGCCAGAAGAGGAAATACAACTCCTGAGCTGGTATAATGTATATATGAAAAGCCAACCCTCAGGAACTGTGCCGGAAGGGTACCATGCGATAAAGCAACAAACCTGGTTGAAGATCCAGTCCGAGCTAACGACCAAAAAGGCCAAAAATATCGGTCTCTATCCGCGTCTGGCAAGGTGTGCTGCAGCTGCAATACTGTTGTTAAGTTTAACGTTTGCTTACGTCCGCTTTTTCCAAACTACTCCACAACCCGTCTATACAGAGTCAGACTTCCTACCAGGGGGTAAACGTGCAACACTGCAACTCGCAAGCGGTGAACGTATAACGCTCGATGAAACACAAGGAGTTATCTTGATCAACGAAGATGGCATAAGCTATAATGGGGATCATAGTGCTATCGCCCAATTAAAAGATGTACAGCAATTGAAACTCCAGACTCCAAAGGGCGGAACCTATCGAGTCATACTACCCGATGGCTCGCAAGTGTGGTTAAATGCGAATACAACCCTCTACTATCCAAGTCAGTTTAGTGATAGTATAAGGAGTGTGGAGCTAGAAGGAGAAGCATATTTTGCTATTGCCAAAGCGGAGCGCAAAGGGGCCAAAATACCCTTTATTGTAAAAAGTAAGGGGCAGCTGGTGGAGGTTCTCGGCACAGAATTCAATATTTCGGCATATCCGGAAGATCAAGAAAACAGAACCTCATTGGTGGAAGGGTCTATCCGGCTTTCGTTACCTCAAAACCGGAATCTTAGCCGCGAAAATTCAATGTTGCTACGCCCCGGTGAACAGGCTGTAAATAGTAACGGGACACTCCATAAAACCCAAGTAGAATTAGCACGCTTTACCTCTTGGAAAGATGGCATCTTCTACTTTCGCGACGCAGACATAGATGAAGTAGCGAAACAATTGGAACGCTGGTATGACGTGGAAGTCGTCTATCAGGGAGCAAAGACAAAAAAACAATTTACAGGGGAAATACCCCGAGACAGCAATGCTTCAGAAATACTAACCATGCTCGAATTCTTCGGTCTACAATACCATATCGAAGGGCGTCGCATAATACTATCCAATAATCAAAACCAAGAATAAGATGAGATATCCAACGTAAAGAAACAGAGAACTGATAGTATATATAACTATCTAAGCGGTAAGGGAATCCCATAAAATACCGGATAGGGCCTTCGAAAACACTATCCGGCAGATCGATCGGGTCATCCCTTTACAAATTTTACTAATCAACAAAGTTATCACACCCAACCATTACAAAAGTATGGACTTAAATTCTATTACGCAATATAAGCGAGTTATTATGCGTGTAAAATTAATGATCTTCCTCTTGGTTGCTGGCATTATTCAAGTGAGTGCTACGTCTGTTTTCAGTCAAAACATCACTTTGAATAAGAAAAGCATTAGCTTAGAGGAAGTATTGCAGGCTATTAAAGAACAGACTGGCCTCTTATATTTTTACGATAGCCCAGAAATACGGCAAACTATAGTCGACATACATGTCAAAAATGCCAGCCTGACAAAAGTTCTCGAGATAGCGCTACAAAATACGGGCTACTCGTATAAAATTAATAAAAACAATATCCTTATCCGGAAGAGGGATTTCAACAAGGTAAATAAGCATATAAAAAGTCCTGCTACCGAAGCAGAAAATGAACTGCAAAAAATCCAGCTTCCTGAAGTCCGAGGTCAGATAACAGACAGTACAGGAAGAGCATTAGTGGGGGCTACTGTACGGGTTGTGAATTTGAAAGATAAGCACATAAATCTGTTTACACAGACAAATAATGTAGGTGAATTCATTCTCAAGGATGTCCCCGAAGCCAGTAGACTTAGTATTTCGTATATCGGATATATGAGTTTAGAAGTTCCTGCTTCGAACAATGTAGGGGTGCTGGTATTAAAAAGAATGCAATCGACCGTACAAGAAGTGTTAATCAATGCGGGTTATTACACGGTAAAAGACAGGGAAAAAACAGGGAGCATAGCAAAAATAACAGCAAAGGAAATTGAGAACCAACCGGTAAGCAATCCTTTGGAAGCATTGCAGGGACGGATGGCTGGTGTCTACATTACTCAAAATTCGGGAACACCGGGTGGTGGGTTTGACGTAAAAATAAGGGGTCAGAACAGTATAATGGCTGGAAATGCCCCTCTGTACATAGTCGATGGTGTGTCTTTGGATGCAGAAAGCTTAGGATCTAGATATACTGGCATGATTCTTAGAGCAGGTAACATTAGCCCCCTAAATGCTATTGACCCATCAACAATCGCTTCTATCGAAGTGCTTAAAGATGCGGATGCAACAGCTATTTATGGCTCAAGAGGGGCAAATGGTGTAATTTTGATTACGACGAAAAATGGTGCTGCTGATGGTAATACACATGTAAACTTTTTAATGAATACAGGTATTGCTTCAATTTCCCGTAAACTCGATCTTCTAGATACGGAGCAGTACCTAGAAATGCGAAGAGAGGCATACGCTAATGATGGAATAACCCAATATCCGGCAAATGCATATGATGTGAACGGAGCTTGGGATACGGATCGCTACACCGATTGGCAAAAGGTACTGATTGGTGGCACAGCCAGAAATTATCGTTTACAAGGAGGTATGAATGGGGGAAATGAATCCACCCATTTCCAATTGAGTGCTGCTTATCAAAATGAAACAACTGTTTTTCCAGGAAACTTCAACTATGGCCGTGCTACTGTACAATCCAACACCACTCACACTAGTAAAAATAAGCGTTTTTCGGTAACAGTAAACTTAGGTTACAACAGCGAGAACAACTATTTACCAGCAACGGATCCGTCATTTAAAGCTTATAACTTGCCTCCGAATGCTCCTGATTTATACGATAAGAGTGGGAATTTAAACTGGGAAAACGGTACTTGGAAAAACCCGCTTGCAGAAATGAATGAACAGTATAGACAACGATCTAATGGTTTACGGGCAAATGGGCTTATGTCTTACAAATTGATGGAAAATCTCGAGTTTAAGATAAATACGGGATATAATACTGCTGAACAGAAAGATAATAGCGCTAGGCCTCATACATGGTTTAATCCAGCCTCGGGAAGAACATCGGCAGATTCGCAAATTACCATTCATGAGACTGGAAAGCGAGGATGGCTAATTGAACCCCAGCTACGGTGGAGGAAAGAAGTAGGTATATCTAAATTTGACGCGTTATTTGGAGGTTCATTTCAAGATCAGAATAATGAAAATCTGGTGCAATATGGTATAGGATTTCCTGACAACAGTTTAATAAACAATTTAAGTGCGGCTTCGCAAGTGGGTGTTTATGAGCATACGTCTTCGCAATACCGTTACCAATCATTATTCGGACGCATTAATTACAAATTTAGAGAACAAGTCATTATTAACCTAACAGGAAGACGCGATGGATCGAGTCGCTTTGCCCCTGGTAACAAATTTGGAAATTTTGGTGCGATAGGTGCTGCGTGGATTTTTTCGGAACAGCTTGACTATAAGTGGTTGAATCTGGGTAAGATCCGTGCAAGTTATGGGATTACTGGTAATGATCAGATCGGAAACTATCAATATCTTCAAACCTATAAAATCGAAAACCGTAACCGATAT
Source organism: Sphingobacterium faecale (assembly GCF_016746095.1). Classification (GTDB taxonomy): domain Bacteria; phylum Bacteroidota; class Bacteroidia; order Sphingobacteriales; family Sphingobacteriaceae; genus Sphingobacterium; species Sphingobacterium faecale. The sequence goes on from NZ_JAERTY010000017.1 coordinate 30,150, forward strand.
TCAGGAACTGTGGGTTTTACTCCTACGCGTCTAGGAAACAATCATTTTAAATGGGAGGCAAATCGTAAATTCGAATTAGGATTGGATTTAAGCTTTTTTGAAGACCGCTTGACTTTTTCAACGGACTATTATAACAATCGTTCCTCTAATCAACTCATCAACTACTCGCTCCCCGGCACTACGGGCTTCGGGTCAATCCAACGTAATCTAGATGCTTTAGTTCAAAACACCGGATTGGAATTCAATGTATCAGGAGTCGCAATGAAAAAAGAGAACCTGTATTGGAATATTTCGGTTAACTTATCCTTACCTAAAAATAAACTTCTTTCATTTCCTGGCTTAGTAGGATCTACTTATGCTAATACCTATGTCGTAGGAGAATCTTTGACAATCTCTAAACGCTATAACTATCTAGGGGTCGATCCTGAAACCGGATATTTTATGTTCAGGGATTATAATAATGACAATCTCATTACTTCACTTGAAGACCGAAAGGTCTACGTAGACTATTCAAATCCTAAATTTCATGGTGGAATCGCAAATTCACTGAGTTATAAAAATTGGTCTGCCGATGTGTTTTTTCAGTTTGTTAACCGGATGTTACAAAATGCTTATTCCGGAGGATTAATTCCCGGAGGAATGTATAATCAGCCAGCAGCTGTGATGGAAGGCCGATGGCAAAATACAGGAGATGAAGCCAGTTTCCAACGCTTCTCTACAGGTTCAGATTCTAAAGCATATATTGGAGCTTCGAATTACTCCATAAGTGACCAGGCCATATCCGACGCATCATTTTTACGTCTTAAAAATCTTGCCATATCGTATAAAACGAAGTTTAGAAATCAAAACAGATATTGCAAATTTATGATACAAGGACAAAATCTATTAACGTTTACAAGCTTTGAGGGAGCTGATCCAGAACAATATTACTATCTGCCTGCTTTGCGTAAACTCGTCTTTGGAATTGAATTGCACATTTAACTCAGAAAAATGAAACTTAATATTATATATATACTATGCTGCTTTTTAATCAGCGTATCAATTAGTTCTTGCCAGAAATTTCTAGAAATCGATGCCCCTTTCGGAGAAGTAACCGAAGAGGCAATGTTCTCCAATGAATCATCAGCCAACTCGGCTGTAACATCGCTATACGCCAGATTGAGAGAAGACGTAATGGTAGCTGGTAGCTTCAATGGCATGGGAATACTAATGGGCTTGTACGCCGATGAATTAGACAATTATTCTGCTGCTGGAGGTAGCTTGGATTTATTTCAAAAACATCAGATTCTTATATCTAACGCGACTGTAAAATCCATCTGGGACAATTCTTACCAAACTATATATATGTGCAACACTGTGCTGAACGGTCTTGAAGCATCAACGGGATTGTCTGTTGAGAAAAAAGACCAATTGAAAGGAGAAGTGCTATTTGTCCGTTCATTGGTTTATTTCTACTTGATAAATCTGTTTGGAGAGGTTCCTTATATTGAGATTACAGATCATGAAGCGAACAGCAAGGTCTCTAAGCTGTCTATAGAAACAATGTATGGACATATACTAGATGATTTGGGAAAAGCAAAGATATTATTATCGGACAAGTTTGACGCTGCGAACCGAACAAGAGCAAATGTATATGCTGTACATGCGTTGATGGCGAGATGTTACCTGTACCTAGAACAGTGGGACAATGCATTAACAAGTAGTAATGAAGTGCTCTCTAAAAGTTCACTTTTTAGCCTTTTACCACTAGATAAAGTTTTCCTAAGAAATAGTCAGGAAGCTATATTACAATTAAAACCCGAAACAGAAGGACGCTCGACACGTGAGGCCGATGTTCATGTTTTACTTTCTGGTCCTCCCCTAAATTTTGCGTTGAATAAACGAGTTGAAACCATGATGGAAGCTGGAGATCTACGTAGTCAAAAGTGGATCGGTGTATTGACAAAAGGATCCGATCGGTGGTTATTCTCTAATAAATATAAAGAAAGGACTTGGAAAGATGTTTCTCCTGAATATTCTACGGTCTTCCGGTTGGCGGAACTGTACCTAATTAGAGCAGAAGCTAAAGCCATGTTGAATGACATTGATGGAGCAACCGACGACCTCAATGAGATTAGAACCCGTGCCGAATTAAACCCAAAACAAAATCTTACGAAAGAATTATTTTTAGATGCTCTCGTGCAGGAACGTAGGGTCGAACTATTGGCGGAACACGGGCATCGCTGGTTTGATTTGAAACGATGGGGAAAAGCAGATGAGGTGCTTAAGTTAGTAAAACCCTCCTGGAAACCAACAAATATTCTATTACCCCTACCTGAGGCAGAAATATTAATGAACCCGAACTTATTGCCGCAGAACACAGGTTACCAGCAATAAATATTACCCCTATTATAACGTTATTTAATAAATAGACATGAAGATTTTATTGAAATCCAACTATATTACACTTATACAGATTATTGCTTTAATTTGCTACAATCTATCTACAGTTCAAGCACAACAGGGAGCCAAAAAGGCACGCTTATCCCCTACAAGTTTCCCTGAGCTGCGTTTTGCCAACATTAAAGGTGCTCCAAAACTGGAACGACCACAATTGATTTTAGGTGAGACTAAACCTGTGAAAGGTGAAGGAATGGGATGGGCCTCCCCTGCATTTTATGATGTGGATGGTGATGGGAAGAAAGATCTGCTAATTGGTGAATTTGCTAGTAGGCTAGAAGATAACGGTATTCCGGTTGGCCATTTTGTTAGAATGTATAAGAATATCGGAACTGAAGAAGAGCCTAAGTTCAATGACTTTTATAATTACCTCAGGCCTATTGACCCATATAATACAGGTCCTCTATCTATTTCGACTTGGTGTTGTCTGGGTTTTACTCCGAAACTAATAGACCTAGATGGTGACGGGCTAACAGATTTGCTTACTGGACAATATGAAAATGGATTCATTACCTGGTTCAAGGGAACTAAAGAGAACAGGTATCAAAAAGATGGATTTTTACCTGGAGTACATATTCCGCAATTTGGTGATCATATGGTTGGTAGACGAAATTCAAATCATTCTGTCCCATGGACCGATCCCGAAAGTTGGTATTATTGGAATTACTCGGTTGCAGATTTTGGAGATTTTGATGGCGATGGTTTAATAGACATGATCACAGGCGGCTCGACATTAAGAATCAGCAAAAACATCGGAACTAAATCAGAACCGGTATTTGGTAAAAGAGAACTGCTATTAGATACAAATGGTCTAGCTCTGCGAGTACCCCCTGCCGATGGCAAGCCAGGAACATATAATGGCGGCCAACCTAATAATGGACACCAAATGGTACCTACGGTCTTTGATTGGGACAAGGATGGAATTCTGGACTTATTGGTTACGAATATGTATGCACATAATGGGAGTCCTGTAGTTACTTTCTTTAAAGGTGTAGAATCAGCAAAGGAAATTCGCTTTGAACCTGGAGTGACACTTTTTGAAGCTGGTGATGGTGGAAAAGCTTTCCCTGGGTCATATGTACATCTGGCAGTTGTAGATTGGAATAATGATGGCGTTATGGACTTGGTAATAGGAACGAGTGTGGCAGTTTCTAATGGTGTTTTCCATGCGAAGTTGGCGTGGGATTGGGAATCTGAAACCAAAAGCCTTAAAAAACATAATGCTTTGCTTTCTGCCGAAAGCAGAAGAAATCTAGATGCTGATTTGGAAAAGATGCGGCAAAGAAATGTTCCAGAAGAAAATTATCAACGGATATTTGAACATTATTATGGAAAGGCAGAATACAAAGATCTAGCTCACCAAGGCTATATCTATGTGATGCTCGGAAAAAAGGAGCGTAATGACTAAGTTAATTAAATTGGAGTGTATACTTTTGATTTTATTCATATCCTTATATCAATTAACTATTGGACAAGAGGCAAAAATAGTTAATCATACTGTTTCAAGTCCTGACCAGGTTAATGCTGGCGATACTATAGCGGTTACCCTGACACTGGAGATCCAACCCGGTTGGTACATTTATTCGTCGGAAGATATAAATAGTCGGCAAGGTATGCATACTCTTCAATGGCAATTTCAACAACTAGCAAGTGGTATTAAAGCCGTTGGAGATCCGGCCTATCCAGAGCCCCTACCAAATGGCCAATACTCGGTTTATATGGGAAAGGGGAATATCATTACCCAACGCTTCATCGTAGATGAAAATATTGCAAAAGATAAGCTTACCCTTCGAGGAAAATTAATCTATCAAGCATGTGATGATGAAATGTGTTATCCGCCCATGACTGAAAATTGGGAGAGGATAATAGATATCGTAAACACCAAAAAAAAAGTCTCCCATGTGGATTCTTTATGGGAGGAGATTCAAAAGTCAACAGCCTTATTTCCTAATGAAGAAGAATACGAAAGATATAAATCTTTAAATCCATTAGAAATGAGGAGATATGATAATGAACGTTATTTACAAACCTCTCAATTAGCGCTAGAGTTTTGGAAAGCCCATTCCGATGATCCTCGTAGAGAGAAAGCAATGCGAATATTTATGTCGGCAGATCCTTGGTTTATTTCAAAAAATAGAAACGAAACATTAGAAGGTATTTCAAATTGGAAGGAAGTCAATCCGAAAGTCTTCTTGCAGTCCATCATAATCGATACGATAGCCCGTAATGAATGGCTAAGGGAAGGAGAAGCTATGGTGGATTATGTTCTGCATTCAGCTAATTCATCAATTTCGGATAAGGAGAAGGCTGCTTTTGCTCAATTAGCTCGTGATTTTAGATTGAAGGCTCGCTTCTTTCATGCAAAATCCGATGATATAAGTGAAAAAACTTACTGGTCGTCAATATTTCAGGAGTTGTTGTTACATATGCATACTTACGCCGATCAACCTAATCTTGATGCACGTGCCAAAGATTTGTTGTCAGCTCTTAGCGGCTATTCAGTTGATGTAGCAACGGAGTATTGGAAAATGATTGAACAGGAAACCGCAGGAGGACAAGATGAGCATCTAGGTCTTAAACATTTGTACGAAGCGGCGAGGGAACACATACTAATCACCGATGTAACTGCAGGAAATACTCCTCTAGATATGCGATTCACTGCACTGGATGGCGCAGAGGTTGATGTAAAAAGCCTACGCGGAAAAGTGGTGTTAATAGACTTTTGGGCAACATGGTGTAAGCCCTGTTTGGAGGAACTTCCCCACTTAAAAGAGATATACGACAAATACCGTAATCAAGGTTTTGAAATAATCGGCATCTGCCTGGAGCAAGAAGATGCGCGCAATAAAGCAAAAGAAACTTTAAAATCATATGCAATTGAATGGCCACAACGCTTTGAGGGAAAGGGATTCGCCAGCGATTCCTACAGATTGCAGTATAGCATCAATTCTTTGCCTACTGCTTGGCTATTGAACAAAGAAGGAGCTATTATCCATAAGAAGGCACGTGGCGCGGTATTAGAAAGTTTACTTAAAGAGCAATTAAAAGAAAAATAGCATAGGTCATTTTAGCGCTATAGAAATTTGGTTCGTTCATAAACAGCCTTCGTTTAAATAATTCGAAGGCTGTTTGCTTTTCGATATTTATCTACAAAAAAGTCGTACCACCAAAATGTATATAGATCGATACTGCTTTCTGTACCGTCTTTGATTTCAAACGTTAGCGTCGTGGTTTGACTAAACAAGCCAACAGTAAAGAAATTAAGTAGTAATACCAATAAAAGAGCGCTAATCATCATAATCAATTATAAACAGATTCCTAAAAATAGGTAAAACAATTGACTGCTTGGTTAGCTATAACTACCCTATCCCCATCATACGGGGTGGACAAAAGGTGGACAAATAGTGAAAAAACCGCTTTTTTTGATAAACAAGTGCTACATTAGCGTTTCTGCTATATGCAGGGTTGGAAAATATTTGTTTTCTACCTATTATAATATCCATCTACTTGTATTCACGATTCATGAGTTTCTTTTTAAAAAAAAATGCTAATAATTCTATAGATATGAAAACCATCCAAAAAACAATTGCCTTATATATTTTAGCAATTTCGACAATAATGCTAAGTTCCACTTCCTGTAGTAAAGACAAAGAAAACACGCCAACGCCTGAAATGAAATCTGTCGTCCATATCATTGGTGCAGACGACGAAAACGAGTCTGCTGTGTATTGGAAAGATGGCAAACCAACCATATTAGGAAATGAGGACATAAAACTGGAACGTATAATGGCCAGTGGCAATGACATCTATATCGTGGGAATAGAGAATGGTTTTTACCGAGAGGATCGAACTGCTATTTATTGGAAAAATGGTATGCAGGTGGACTTGACAGAGCTAAGCAAAAAATATACAATTTCGGAGATAAACATAGCGGATAATAGCACCTATATGGCGGGCAGAACGATAGAGGATCGCACTCCGGTATTTTGGAAAAACAATGAACTCCCTATACGTTTAGAAATTCCAGATAACTCATTTTTCCGCGACTTTCACGGTATAGAAGTGATAGAAGACAACTGTTATGTATTGGGGACAATTTCCAACAGGGGCACATTCGACAGAGTGATGCTTTGGAAAAATGGTAAAGCACTACAGATAACAGATGGAACGAATTATATATTCAAGCCAAGTCTTTATAAATATGACGACAAGATATTTATCACAGGTGAAGAGCGCCTAGATGATACGCATATCGCTACTCCAACCGTATGGAATAAGGATGGGCAGGCGACCCGCTTTAGGCATGAAGAAGAAAACATACTAATATCGAGAATAATTACTGATGGAAAGATCATGCATTCTGTGGGTTTAAAATTCGGTGAGGGATCTGGAAATGCAACCTATTGGAAAAATGGAAAAGAAGTATGGTCTTCGGCCGACAATGCCTGGTCGGAATCACGTGACATACACATAGATGGCGAAGATATGTATGTATCGGGGTTTCTAAATGGCATACCTACCGTCTGGAAAAACGGCAAGCCTACAGCACTTAGTACAACAAAGGGGCTTGCTTATCGTATACTCATCACGAAGGAGCCTGTGGAAAAGTAAAGACTTTTTAGCTATAGTGTTTTTAACCGTTGATCGGCATAAGCAACTCCTTCTTTGCATTGCTCTGTAAGTGATTGTATAGCGCTATCGTCGGAGATCTTGAGAAGTTCAATTGCTGCAATTAAATTCTTTTTGACGCGAAGAAGTTCGGCCTTTTTGGCCGAACGGTTGTTCAGGACAGGTACGGCATGATTATAATAGGCAGCAATAAGCACATTAGAATTCTGAGGATTGTATAAGTACGCATTTTTAGCCTTATTTAATTCCCTTTCCTCGGGAGGGAGCTTTTGTATATTACAGATAGAGTCAAGGTAGTTGCAGTAAGGCATTCTTTCTATTTGCTCATCAATACCTATCGCTACATTCGTAAATGCCTCTAGCTTTATAGGATGATCGGTAAGTTGGAATACTGGATCAAGGGGTAAATGTGTTTCGCTAAAATTAGCGGAGGGGGACAAATAGTATTTTGTATTAAGTTTTCTTTCAAATCCTGGAACAGGATCACTGCTAGACTTCATACTGGAAGTACTCCAAAATAAATCGCACAGCACCCAGTTTGAACCAACAAATACAGCATTCCAAACATGATTGCCTGTTTTAAAAACCGTCTTTGGCTGGAAGTCTAATTCCCGCACGTAACCTTCGATTCGCAGATGGGGGATTCCTAATGTTTGGCAAAACTCATCCATTATTGCAGAATAATCTTCACAGAGACCTTTACGCTTCTTAAATGCTTCTGCGGGTTCAACACGAGGACCACCGTGAAAAAAACGCACAGAATCAGCCTCCATATTTTTATATGCCCAAAGAAGTAGAAGCTGCAACTGCTCGGCTTTGTCAGCTGTAAAAGTGGAGACTCGATTGGCCAGATCCTTCGCCGTTGGTACCGTCGTCAGATCAGTAGTAGAAAACTTTTCGACCAGAATAGAATCTATCTCTATAGTCTGACCGACAAGTTGGAACGGTAACAAAGCAAACAAAAAAAGGAAAACTCTAAACATTATTAAGATTATAAAATTAATTATCGTGCTCAAATCTAGTTAATTTTATGAGTTATAACGGATACCCCGTGAAAAATTGGGTGTATGTTTTTTATTTTTTGAAGGTTGTGTTCGATTGTACTGCAATAAAACATGGAATATATTAATAAAAGGATCTCCGTCACATCTCTAGCTCTCTGCTGATCTCTTCTAGAGACCGCCCCTTGGTCTCCGGCAGATAGAAATAAGCGAAAAGTGCCTGCAAAACCATCATCACTGCAAAGAATACAAACATCCATGCAGCACCAAATACATATGACGACAGAACAACTGGAAAAATAAAAGTAATAAGGGCAGCAAAAAACCAATGAACGAAACTCCCAAATGACTGTCCTTTCCCCCTAACACTGACCGGAAATACTTCTGATATTATAATCCAGATCACTGTGCCTGTCGAAATAGCAAAAAACACAATGTAACCGACTAAAGCTGCTAATAGCCATGGAGAATAGCTCTGTCCGAAATAGATGACAGCGACAATAGCCAAGCAAATCGACATGCCTGATGATCCGATAAAAAGTAATGGCCTACGCCCTACTCTATCAACCAAAACTAATCCTACAAGTGTAAAAATGGCATTCGTCAAACCGATAATAACGGGCTGAAAAAATGCTCCTCCCATAGAAACGCCTGATAGTTCGAAAATACGGGGTGCAAAATATAGTATTGCATTGATACCAGAAAACTGATTGAAAGCCGCTATTAAAAAGGCGATCATCAAAGGCTTAATATAACGGCGAGAGAACAGCCTATCTTCCGTAATATCGGAATGGCCATCAACAATGCTCAGAGCATGATCTTCGATCTGTGATCCTATTCTACTTAAGATAACCTGAGCTAAATCTGTCTGCCCTTTTGAGATTAGAAAACGAGGACTTTCAGGAACAATAGATAAAAGGATAAGATAAAGTACAGATGGAAAGAACAGGATACCCAGCATCCAGCGCCAAGCGTCAACACCAAGGTCCCTGAGTAGATAGTTTGAAATGAATGCCATCAATATACCGACAATGACATTGACCTGAAAAGATGCAGTAGCTTTGCCGCGCATGTGAGCCGGTGCTATTTCTGATATATACATAGGTGCGACTACGGAGGATGCCCCCACCGCTATACCACCAAGAAAACGGAATAAGATGAAGAGCAACAAATCCGGAGCAAGCGCTGTCCCAATTGCAGAAATGGCGTAGCCAGCTGCGATTATATACAATATGGGTTTACGTCCCCATTGGTCGGCAGGTCGACCGGCAAAAAGAGCGCCAAGGACTGTACCTATCAAAGCTGAAGATATTGCAAAACCATGAGTTAAAGGAGAAAGATCAAAAACTTTTTTGATAGACTGCTCGACACCGGAGATTACAGCTGTATCGAACCCAAAGAGAAAACCTCCTAGAGCTACAATCAATGACCAAAGAAAAATTCGGGAGTTAGGTTTCATTTTTTTATTAATTAGTAGTTTGTTTTTTTTGCATGGAAGACGTTCACCTTTCTAGTAACTGTTGGTAGCAGCCATGTGCCAGACATGAATATCTTCGACATCTACTGCACCAGTCTCAGAAAATAGTATAATCTGCTCACTATCCATGAGCTGGGGGTACACCACTTGGGTGACACATTTTCTACCGTTAGCGAATATTTCGATGACAGATCGGTCGATAAATACTTGAAGCGAGAGAGGCTCTCCCTCTTTTAACTTCATGGGTACGCGTTGTTGGGATACTAAGGTTTCGACAAAATCACTGGGTTGATAGTATTTAATGCAATAGTCAGGCATGAGCACTGGGGCATGGATTGAAGAGTTCTTAAAGTCGACTATCAATTCTTCGGTTTTGGTGTCATACTTTATTATGGTCTGTTCCCGCCCATCAGGTGATGCAAATACTTTGAGACCAAACGTACCGCTTCCTTTTTCAAATCTCGCCGTTATCTCCAAGGATTTTCCTTTTGCTGTAAGTATCTCTTTTGTACCCGCAGTCAACTTGATTCCTTGATGATTATAGTGGTTGTATCGTAGTGTACGCAACTCTTCGGCAGGCGCAATGGTGACTTCATTATTCTCTGAAAGAGAAAACACTCTCGGAAGACTCAATATGCCTGACCATCCGTATTTCCACTCCTGCCCTACTGGCTTACGCTCGATAATCCATCCCCAGTAAATATTGCGCCCTGTATCATCCACCAATTGCTCGGGGGCAAAAAATGTTCCTCCCGGCCAATTCATACGACCGTGCCCTTCTACGGTAAAACGATCATTGGCAAATGTGCCTATGTAGTATTGAGCGCCTCGCATGTGACTGATAAAAAGGAGAACATACTTGTCTCCGACTTTAAAAAAATCAGGACAGGACACGTCTTCAAAATCTAGATTAAGCCGTTTGTCAGACTCTATAAAATCACCTAAAAAAATCCAGTTCTTCAAATCTCTGGATTTGAAAAGTGTAGCAGGATTACCTCCGGATATCTGATAGTAACAATCCTCTGTATTATCATACCAAATTTCAGGATCCCAAGCGGTATATGGACTGGCGCTAGAATCGGATGAAACGGGAGTCGAAAGCAGGGGATTTAATTCGGACTTGACCCATTTTCGTAAATCAGGATCTACAGAATAGGCGGCCATATTACTATTGGCTCCCCAGCCATGATACGATACATGTGGGATTCCCTCCCGCGATAGAAATGATCCTCCGCTAAATATACCGTCCTTCTCGGCATCACCATCAACGACCGTCAACATGTCGGGGTAAATCTGCCAGTGTAACAAATCGGTCGAAGCTATATGCCCCCAAAGATGCTCCCACTTGTCGTTTCTTTCTTTTTGATAGATATATCCCATGTGGTACCTGCCATTCCAAAATAAAGCTCCATTGGGATCAAACGGCTGTCCATATCCATCTGGATTTACAAAATGAAAAATAGGACGATGAGGATCGGAACTTTTTAGATCCCGTAGCTGCCTCGCTGCCTTTGCCAGTGTGTCAATAACCGGATCGTACTGTGCGTTTGCAGTCTTGCAGACAACTAGTATACATATAGCAAAAATGAGATGTCTCATAGTAGGTGTATTAGGGTTGGTTTATAAATATGATATTATCAGATACTATATAACGGAAAGGAACACTAGTCTGAATTATACTAAGTATCTCTTCTAAGCTCTCCTGGTGATTGAAGCGGCCAGTAAATCTTTTACTGCTAAAAATCCGGTTATCAAAATTGATGGTGACACCAAAGGTGTTTTCCAGAACGGAACAAACTTCATGAAAAGGTGCCGCATCGAATACAATAGCTTCCCGATACCAATGAGATTTTCTCAGGGCATCGAATTGACGCACTATCATCCTGGAAGTCTGCTTATTATAATTCACTTCCTCCCCAGGTTTTATCCGTACAAAATCTCCACTATGTGTGTCCTGCATCTCCAAGCTGCCGGTATACAGGGTGGTAGTGACTTCGGATCTATCAGGATAGGCTACCAGATTGAAGGAGGTACCGAGAACATGGATATCTACGCGATCAGTAGATACTATAAACTTCTTATCAGGATTACGGGTGACATCAAAAAAGGCCTCACCTTTTAGAGATAACCTACGTTCTTTTTTATTAAAATCTGATAAATACGATACTTTACTTCCTTTGTTTAAGGTCACCCGCGTATCATCAGGTAACACTATTTTAGAAACTCCACTGCCTGAGGTAAACTCGACAATGGATATGGGCTGGGCTGTCCTATATAGCCATAGACTTATCGTAGCAGTAACCAGAATAATAGCGGCCGCTGCGAGAGAAAATATTAAAACACGAAAGTGACCGGACTTTGAAGGTGAAGTATTGTCATATATTTTACCCATTACATCCTCTAACACTTGTTCTTTACAAGCTATGCCAGGCTCCATGTCAACACGGTACCGAATACGCTGAATGGTGTCATACACCTCTTTATTATTGCGGTCCAACAACCATTCATCTAAAATGGAATCGTCTTCATCGTCGGATTCGCCCGCTAGAGCTCTACTCAAAACGCTCCATATATCTTTATCTAACCTCCTCATTGTCTTATCTTTTTATTTGTATCCCTAACTTGTACTCCCTAATGGTTCTCGATATCCGCTTTAGCGCAATACACATCTGAGCATGCACTGTTTTTTCTGAAATATCGAGACACTTTGCTACATCACGATATTTCATTTCTTCTTCCTTTACCAGAAAAAAGACCTGACGACACCGCTGCGGCAATGAATTTATCGCAAGCTCCAGAATATCCCGGAACTCTGAGTGGAGAAGATCGCCCTCGGGATTACGTCTATCTATCATCTCCTCGCTAGTGACACCTTCTAAACTTATACTTTGATAACGATTCGATTCCCGAAGATGATAGAGTGCCTGATTACGTACGCAGATGAACAGGTAGTTGTCAATGTTACTGAGATTAGCCAGCTTGTGTCTATTCTGCCATAAACGGTAATAAACCTCGGAAATTACATCTTTGCATTCGTCGGGATCTTTTAGATAATAGGATGTATAGCGATAGAGCTGTGTATAGGAGTAATCGAAAAATAACTGAAATGCTCTGGGATTGTTTTTGGCAATCTGAGCAAAGAGAGCTTTTAAGTTTATAGCTTGTTCCAAATCGGTTATCGTTAATCTTTAAATATAAAGAAGCCGAATGATAACAGTATGCCTAAGAGTGCCTAAAATATATTTTATTTTTTCGCTTAGGCATATCGCTCGGATACTGCTTCTTTATGGTTAGAGTGCTCTTCAAGATAGCGCACTCTATTTTTATATGACTAATTCTATTTTAAACCACTATGATGATAAACCGATTCATGTCCATAAGTCTATTCCTGAGTTTTCTACTGATGCTCTTTCATGACTGTATCTATGCCCAAAGCCAAGCAAAGGTTACTATCAATGCGAATAATACCACCATAAAGCAAGTTTTGAAGATAATAGAGGAACAGACTGATTACTCTTTTTTTTATGACGACAACGAACTGAACCTCAGCCAGAAGATCAACATAAACATTAAAGTAGTTTCTTTAAAAGAAGCACTCAAGAAGATATTTGAAGGAAAGGAAATAAAGTATGAAATAAAAAACAGACATATAATACTAAACAAGAGCACTCCTGCAGGAAAAATTAAACCAGTCGAAAGCCCGCCCCCTCCGTCCAAAATAAATGGTCGCGTAACTGACAAGCAAGGAAAACCAATCGCGAATGTAAAAGTTGCGCTAAAATGGTCTGCTACTGTGGTCGCAACTGATGCAGAAGGATACTTTACAATAGAAGCGCCTTATGCAAATGCGACACTGGAATTTTCATCAATAGGATTTAAGCCTACTCAACTGCAACTCGAAGGAAAAACAGAGATAGCCATAACTATGCAGGAAGAGGTGACTGAACTGACCGAAGCGGTAGTAGTAGGATACGGAACGCAGAAAAAGATATCCCTGACAGGCTCTGTATCATCTGCTTCGATGTCAGGCATACGCGCTACTGCAACTCCTTCTCTATCCAATACACTTGCAGGAAGCATGTCGGGAATAATAACTCAACAAGTATCGGGCGAACCAGGGAATGATGCTTCACAGTTATTGATACGAGGGATGGGGACTTGGGAAAACCGAAACCCACTGACTCTAGTGGATGGAATCGAACGCGATATAAATACAATAAACTCATATGAGATAGAAAGTATAACTATGTTAAAAGATGCCTCTGCTACAGCCGTATACGGAGTGAGAGGTGCAAACGGTGTAATACTGATAACTACGCAAAGAGGGATTGAAGGAAAGCCCAAAGTCACCTTCCGAACAGAAAATGCCGTACTGTCAGCATTGAGATTACCTAAATATATTGATGGATCGGCGTACGCAGAATTGGTCAATGAAGCGCTAGCTAATGCCAATAAGCCCGCAAAGTATACACCTGAGGATATCTCACTCTACAAAGATGGGACTGATCCCTATTTTCATCCGAATATAGATTGGTCAAATCTCATTCTGAAAAAGAATACATCACAAAGTATTAATAACCTGAGTGTAACTGGAGGCAATACTTTTGTAAAGTATTTTACCAGTGTCGGATATACTAAACAAATGGGAATATATCACGAAGACCCAAATGTGACATACAGGACGAACGCGAATGTATCACGCTACAATTTCAGATCGAATGTCGACATACAGGTGGCAAAGAATCTTGAACTAAATCTGGGATTGGGGGGAATAATCCAACACAACTATTATCCGGGAGCATCTAGTGATGAGATATTTATGGCTATGCGTAAAATATCACCAATAGAATACTTTCCGATAAATCCCGATGGGACTATGTCGGGAGGAACCTCCTATCTAAACAACAATCCATGGGGGCTCGCTACTAATGCAGGATATGCTAGATATGACAGAAATTCTCTACAGGGTACATTTGGGAGCCGATGGGATCTTTCTGATCTGATCACCAAGGGGCTGGCGATAAAAGGAACATTCTCCTATGACCATTATACAAATGTGGCAAACTTACACCGTAAAGAGTTTGAAACAAAAAGATATGATGGCAAAGATAATCAAGGAAACGACTTGTATACCATCTTTAGGGAAGATAAACCGATGGGGTACCAGACTGCACACGGCGACAATTCCTATTCAGGGATCGGTAGATCTGTATACACAGAGGTGGCTGTAAACTACGATAGAATAATCGAAAAACATAGTATCGGAGGGCTGCTATTAGCGAATAGAAACGAGCACGTAAATCTAGGAACTGATAACTCAAGATATAACCTGCCCTATAGAAGACAAGGGGTTGCGGCACGGATAAACTACGGTTATGACCAACGTTATCTGTTGGAATTTAATATGGGTTACAATGGTTCGGAGAATTTCCCTAAGGACAAACGCTATGGTTTCTTCCCATCTGTCTCGGCAGGATGGATACTATCCAATGAGCGTTTCTGGTCAACAAAATCTCCAGTGGGCTACCTTAAGCTACGTGGATCCATTGGTCAGGTCGGAAATGATCAAATTGGAGGACGCCGCTTTCTGTTTGAAAACATATACACGAAATCAGTACATGATGCCAATTTTGGGATGAGCCAGACACCCTATCCAGGACTTAGTGAAATGCAAATCGGAAATCAAAACGTAACATGGGAAGTGGCAACTAAAGGAAACATGGGAATGGATATGTATTTGTTCAACAATGCATTGCAGATTCAAATTGATGGCTTTTATGAGCATCGGACAGGTATATTACTGAAAAGAGATGGTGCTATCCCAGAGGTATCGGGTATAAACGGTGCTGTATTACCCTATGCCAACCTCGGCGTAGTAGAGAATAAAGGTATAGACGGAATGATCGAATATAGAAAGCGCGCTGGTGATTTTTACTATTCGCTTCGTAGCACCTTTACCTTTGCCAGGAACAAGGTTTTAGAAAATGATGAAGCAAAGCCCAAATGGAGCTATCAATCGCGAATAGGTAAACGTATAGACCAACATTTTGGCCTTGTGGCCAATGGGTTCTTTAGAGATCAGGATGATATCGACAGCTCGCCTGACCAGACCTATTTTCAAACAACTATTAAACCTGGAGATATCAAATACTTAGATATCAATAAAGACGGCATAATCGATACGTACGACGAAATAGCCATTGGTAATCCCCGTACTCCGGAAATGGTAGCGGGCATGGGATTTACAATCGGTTACAAAAACTTTGAAATCAGTGCTTTTTTAAACGGGGTATCAAACACAAGTTTATTTATAGAAGGTGAAGGGATATACGCCTTTTCTGACGGATTGGGAACCTACAATATATTTAGGGAATACTACGAAAACCGATGGAAACCGGATGACAGAGAGAATGCCAAATACCCTGCAGCATCGGACAATAACAGTCCTAATAATAACCGTCGCTCTACGCTATATATGCGAAATGCCAGCTTCTTGAGACTCCGTACAGCTGAAATTGCTTTCTATGTACCCGACAATATTAACAAAAAAATTGGCATCAGCAATGCCCGGTTTTTCTTAAACGGGATGAATCTCGTAACGCTAGACAACATCAAAATCATGAACCCTGAATCGAATAATGGGACTGGGGGATACCCGTTGCAACGAAGTTTCAATCTGGGATTACAAATTGGATTTTAACACCACTCATTTAATATGATATGAATAAAATATTTATCCTAATACAGGCATTTGCACTATCTATGCTAATACTGATAAGCTCATGCGATTCGTACCTAGACAAGGAACCTGAAGAGATTCTTGACCAAGAACATGTTTTCAATAATGAGGCTTACACCTTTCGGTTTCTCTCATCGGTATATTCAAGTATTCCGCTGATGGCAGCACTCAATGATGACTTTACACAAAACCCATATGTAGGCGGCTCTGATGAAATGGAAATAACCTACTCGGGTGCTTTTTCAAATAACTTAAACTCTGGCGCCTGGGGCCCCAGTGATATCCGAAAATTCTGGGACAAGACTGTTATTTGGGGACATACTAATGAAGGGTTGAGAAAAGCTAGTATTTTTCTTGAAAATATAGATAATGTCCCTATGGACAGTAAAAGAAGAGACCGTTGGAAAGGAGAAGGAATTTTCCTGAGGGCATACTTTCTTTTTATACTAGCACGGGCCCACGGCCCTATCCCCCTGTATGACACACCATTCAGACCGGACCATGATTTTACGACACTGATGAGAGCCCCAATTGATGAGGTATTTGAATTTATTGCATCGGAATGTGATCGGGCAGCAGCATTGCTAGAACCCAACGTTGTGGCCGGCGAGAAAGGAAGAGCCACCAGTATAGCTGCTCTCGCACTAAAGTCTCGCTCCCTACTCTATCTGGCCAGTCCACTTTGGAACGGTAATCCTATGTATGCTGATCTTAAAAATAATGACGGCAAACGCCTTGTACCGGACTATGATAAGGAGCGCTGGAAAGCAGCCTATGAGGCTGCTAAAAAATGTGTGGATCAAGCGGAAATAAATGGCTATGGCTTATATTATGCTCCCGATAATGACCCTATGAAAAGCTATGAGGGAATATTTTTAAATAATCATAACAAGGAGGTTCTATTTGCGCGTAACATAGGACCAGAAGTAGTTTTTGAAGGGGGGGTAACCCCACTGGGACACGGAGGGTATTCTACATTCTGCCCCACACAGGCACAAGTGGATGCTTACCAAATGGCAGATGGATCGAGCCCCATAAAAGGCTATATCACTGCTATAGTACCTGATATCAACGTTTCATCAGGATATAAGGAAACAGGTTTCGCAGCAGCCCATCCGAAAGGCTACCACCCTAGCGGCATTAGTAATATGTACGCAAATAGAGAACCTCGCTTTTATGCCTCCATAAACTTTAGTGGTTCTATATGGAAAGGCCGACCTGTAGAGCTTTGGTATTCGGGAAGAGACGGGCGGTCGAAAGGTAACCTTGACTACTGTGTGACCGGATATATACAACGAAAAATGGCTGATCCGGATGCCGATATATCGAAATGGAAAGCCCGCGATAAAGCATATATACACTTTCGATTAGCGGAAATATATCTTAACTATGCGGAAGCTCTAAATGAATACAGCGGTCCAAATAATGAAGTAATTGATTACATAAATAAAGTACGTAAACGTGCAGGATTCACCTCGGGCAAGGGATTACTTCCCTATGGGACGATGAATACTGAGGCGGTTAGAGAAGCTATCATCCATGAGCGAAGAATAGAATTTGCATTCGAAGCATTTCGTTACTTCGATGTGCGACGTCTACTTATCGCGGAAAAAACGGAAAGCAGACCGGTTACTGGAATGAGCATAAATGAGGGAGGTGCTTTGAATGACCCAGCCTATTATAAAAGAGCTGAAGTGGAAAAGCGCGTTTTTGAATCGCCTAAACACTATCTGTGGCCAATTCCCCAAGAAGATATAAACAAGTCCCCTAATCTGGTACAAAACCCCAGATGGTAACCTACAAATCATATTATCAACTGAATAATTTTTAACAATATGACTCGACACTTAACTATCTGTTCTATTATAATGGGGATGTTATTGCTATCCTGTAAGAAAGACAAGGCCCTAACCCCTCCATCGACAGATTATATTAAATATAAGGAAGATGACAGTCCTCAGGATCAATTGCATGAATCACTGAAAGGAAGCAACTATGTACTGTTATTTTTGGATGATGCAACAGCTGAAAAAATAAAAGGTAAGATACTCAAAGACTACCGGCCAAATAAAAGTAATGGTATAAGAAACGCTATATGGAATGGTCTGACAAATAAAAGCGAAAGTACAATGGGTCAAAACTTCTATGGTGTAGGGGATCATTGGATGTGGTATGATGTAAATGAAGGGGCCGGATGGAGTGTACTGGCATGGCATACGACAGCAAACGAAGCTTTTGATTTTACTGAAATAGATCAATCCTATACCTTACATATAGCCATGAAAAGTGTGGACAATGAAAGCCACGGCTTTAGATTCTACAAACCGAACTCTGATGCATCGGTTTATGAAAAATTTGGCTTTACTATCGGCGAAAATATGATGACAGGCGAAAGCGTGGAGGACTATAGAACTAATATACCGCGAGATGGAAAATGGCACGAAATAGAAATCAAGTTGTCCGATCTGGGCAATAAATGGAATTACAACCAGATATGCGAAAGAACTTCTGTCGAAGGCTCGGAAAATCTCTTAACGATTTTAAGTGGCGGTAAAGGAGGAACAACTCTTCAAATCGATGCTATCTTTTTTTATAAGAAAGGCGTATAGTACCTAAAAAAACTGAATTAAACAGATATGAATACGATTACAAAATCCTATACCCTACTAGCTATGATATTTGTCTATAGCTGTAGCGATAAGCTGATCATTCCTGAAGTAGAAAAGACTAATGGAGGAAATGTTACTCCCGCAGTTCCTTCATTACCTTTGTCAAGCAATATGATCAAGTACCGTCCATATGCTTTCAATATGTGGGATAGCTGGGCTATTGTTAAAGATGACTCGATACATCTTTTTCACCTCCAATATACGCGCGATGATATTGATTATGGTGGCAAAAATATGAACCTTCGGGGTTTTGGCCATGCTACTTCCGGTAACCTGTTAACCTGGAATGAACAAAAAGAGGTGCTAGACTTGCACAGCGGAGTCTATACCAATGATCAGGATTTCAGATATACGGGATGCACGATACTACATAATGGAACATACTATATGTACTATACCATGCGCAAATGGGGCATGCAACGTATCGGACTGGCTACTTCTACGGACCTATATAACTGGCAATTGCATGCAAACAACCCTGTTCTGGAACCTGATCCAGCATGGTTTATATCTTTCAATGCACAGGGTACCGGAAGTAATGACCCACTATGGGGCGATATCGTTGATTGTCGGGATATGGTCGTGATAAAAGATCCCTCCGGCAATGGCTTTTGGGGATACTTTATAGCGGCGGCAAACAGAAGTACCTTAGGCAGCCCCACTACAGTAGTAGGGGTTGCTTATTCTACCGATCTAATAAACTGGATGCAGAAGGGAATAGCTTACCAACCCGATGGTATAGCTATGCCTGAAATGATAGATGTATTTGAAATGGATGGAGTGTGGTATATGACGCTTACAACAGGAAAAAACAATGGAAGTATTAACTTGTTTTCCGATCCGTATATATCCAGAGCAATAATATATGCAAAATCAAATACTCCTGATGGTCTCTTTTCGGAGAATTTTTCTGACAACGTGGTGATGGGTGGCTCGATAAATAGCGGGTACAGCATGAGAAGTCTGCTGTACAAAGGTAAAAGACGCGCGATGTACGTGGATGTCAACAATGGTCCCTCGGTCTTATCCCTCCCTAAGAACGTGGTTGTAAAAAACAATAAACTTAGATTGGAATACGCATCCGATCTGATGCCGCAAATACGCAGGGCCCCGACGTCGGGAAATATTGAGATACATTCGCAGCCTAACACTTCGTTTGGCTGGTGGCCGTTGAAAGGAGGTAATTGGACTCAAAATGGAACTGTACTGTCCTGCACGACAGCAAACAACAGTTGGCAGGGAATGCTACTAAAAGGCGCCATGGACAATAGGGAGTTGGTATTCACCGTAGATCACAGCTCCTGTAAATCGTACGGTATTATCCTAAGTAAAAATCTTACTGCTCCCGGATTAAATGATATCCCTCATATCTTGGTTATTGAGCCAGATAAAAACAGACTATACCTGACCAGTAATATCTGGGATGTAACGAACATCAGAAGTTATGATTTTTCTGCGAACTCTATATATACCTACAGAATGGTTTTGATGGGAGACACATTCGAGCTGTACATAAATGATGAACTGGCATTTAACTCGGGACTAAGTAACGGCAAAAATTATTTAGCGGGTTTGTTTGCCAATTCAGGAGAAATTACTGTCCGTGATATCGAAACATACGAACTTTGGTAATTTTTTGAATATGTATTTTATAGGGTATGACATCGGCAGTTCATCTGTCAAAGCATCTTTGGTAAAGGCTGATAATGGATTGGTAGCCGCATCTGACTACTATCCAAAACACGAAATGGATATCATCGCTCACCAACACGGGTGGGCGGAACAAAATCCAGAAGAATGGTGGTCGAACCTCAAATCGGCCAGTAAAGCGGTGTTACATAAAGCAGGAATAAATGGTAGCGAAGTCAAAGCTATCGGTATAACATGGCAAATGCATGGGCTTGTTCTTATTGATAAAGATTTTAAGGTGTTACGTCCTTCAATAATCTGGTGTGATAGCCGCGCCATCTCTTATGGAGAGAAAGCCTTTAAGGCTATTGGCGAGGATAGATGTCTATCTCATCTGCTTAACTCGCCGGGAAACTTTACAGCTTCAAAACTCGCGTGGGTAAAAGAAAATGAACCTGAAATTTATGAACGCATATACAAATTTCTCTTACCGGGCGACTATATCGCTATGAAATTATCTGGGGAAACCGGCATAACTGTGGAAGGTCTGTCTGAAGGAATATTCTGGGATTTTAAATATGAACAAATATCTGATGATATACTGAGACATTACGGAATAGCTAGAAACTTATTCCCAGACATAATTCCAGTTTTTGGACAGCAAGCAACCATCTGTAATACCGCAGCCAAGGAGCTGGGCCTTCAGATAGGGACACCGATTACTTATCGCGCAGGAGATCAACCAAACAATGCACTATCACTAAACGTGACAAAACCTGGAGAAATCGCCGCTACCGCGGGTACTTCTGGCGTTGTCTATGGCGTAATGGGAACGTTAGACTTCGATACCAGATCAAGGGTCAATACATTTGCACACGTAAATCATACCAAAAAAGATCCTCGTCTAGGTATGCTACTCTGTGTTAACGGCACTGGTATTTTGAATTCCTGGATGAAGCGAAACTTAGGATTGGGGACAATGTCTTACAATGATATAACCTCTCTGGCCATGCAATCGCCAATAGGAGCCAATGGTATTTCTATCATCCCCTTTGGGAATGGCGCAGAAAGGATGCTAGAGAATAAGCATCTTGACTGCTCTATTCATGGCATTAATTTCAACAACCAGGACAGGAGAGATCTATTGCGCGCCGCACAAGAAGGGATCTCATTTGCCATGAACTATGGTATAAGCATCTTGAGCCAGATTGGGATATCTCCCACTTCGTTGAGAACAGGCTATGCCAATATGTTTCTCAGTCCCCTATTTGTACAAACGCTATCTAATATAAGTGGGATAACTATTGACCTATTCGATACGGATGGGGCTACAGGTGCGGCACGTGCTGCAGGATATGGTTTACAATATTACGCTAGTTACGACGAAGCATTTTCCGCTTTAGAAAAAATGGCTTCAATATCTCCTATAGAAAATGAAACAGAAAAATGTAGGGAGGTTTATGAAAAATGGCTATCTATACTTACCACAAAAACAAATAATTACTAACTATTGTACCAATCCCCCCTTCTATGATTAGATTGAAATCATCTATACAATTATTATCCTTAAATTCATCGAAAAGACCGTACATTTAGGCTTACTCTCCTAGACAAAGTACAAAGTTAAACTAAAGCCCCCTATCTGAATGCGACTGGCATTAACAATAAGCCCAGGAAAGAGAAATAGCGATTTCATCCTACGGTAGGTCCCTTACTTTTTCTTCAATTGCTGCAAACGCTGCTTGGCCGAGGAAATGACATCATCATCGCCTTCATAGTTTTCAAGGATGCTTTCTAACGTACTCTTGGCCTGCACAGTATTGCCTTTGCGTGCATAGATATCCGCTAGGAGTATGAAACTCTTGGCGACCCAATAATCATGGGAGTCCATGTTGTCGATCACATCAAAAGCGGACTTTTGGGCTTTATCGTACTCCTTGTTTTCATACTGCAATAGCCCTACACGATACCGCGCCTCTGCGCTGGCTGCTGACTGACTTTTTAGGGCAGCCAAATTCAATTCCTTCAGTGCAGATTCCTTATTTGCTTGCTGTAGCATGGCCTTAGCGATATACAAGTGTGCTGTGGCGATTTCTTCATCAGATACCCGATCATAGTTTTTTATTAGTTTGACATACTTATCCATCTGCTTTAAGTCACCGATCTCGAAATAACAAATCATCAGATTGGTGACGGCGTATCCGTAGTTGTCTTTGTAATCAGTATTGAGCTCAAGTTTCTTGAGGTGTACGATAGCTTCATTGTATTCCTTCAGACTCAGGTATAATGCAGCAGCGGTAAGGAGTGTATTCTCTGTATAGGGGCTTGTCCAATCGTTGAGGATAATGTTGAGATCCTTCAGCGCTTCTCTGGGGTGACCCGTATGGTATAAACTGACCCCACGGATATAGCGCGCATGCTTTTCTTGCCTAGGCTTAGGAAATTTATCAAAATAGGCATTGATCGCCTCTACTGCAGGTCCGTATTGGCCTCTGGAAAAGAGGGTCTGGCCTGCCTTGAATGCTAGATTGTCCTGCTCTGCGGGACTGAGATCGGTGATATTGTTGCTGAGGGCGTACTGAATATAACTGGTCGCATCGCCCTGATCGAGATAGATATTTTCAATGGATCGCATGGCCTGTGCTGCTTCCCTAGTTGTACTGAATTCGGTCACCACTTTCTGGAAGGTGGACATCGCGGCTTCGGAGTTATCCTGATTGTACTGTACAAGTCCAATGGTCAGGAGTGCTCTCGGTACATAGCTGCTGCGCGGGTATTTTTTGATCATCTTTTCCAATCCTTTGATCGCGTCGTCATAATTGCCTGCAAGGAAATAGACATAGGGTATCTCGAATGCTACGTCATCGGCATAGTCTGAGGTCGGAAATTTTTCAACGACGGAGCGCAGGGTGTTGAGCTTGGCTTCGTTGTCGCCCTGCAAGCCCTGAATAATACCGTGCTGGAACAAGGCGTAATCTTGGTTGGGAGCTCTGCTGTTGATCAGCCGGTCATAGTATTGGTTGGCCCGTTGATAATTTCGGGTCGCTAAATAGGAATCTCCTAAACGAGCGATCACATCATACTGTATATTTTTGTCTAAGGAACTTTCGGTGGTGGCCAAAAAACGTTCAAAATACTGGGCTGCCATGCTATATCTATGGACCCGGAAAGCCGAATAGGCCAAAGCATAGTTGGCATAATTGTATACATCGGTGTTTCGTGCAGCAGGCAGACTGAGAAATCTGGAAAAGTTGTCGACCGCCTCGCTGTATTTACGTACTTCGTACATGGCTTCTGCTTTCCAATAGGTTGCCAACGCTGCCATTTCGATATCTATTGGCAGTTTTTCTGCCCGCATCAACATGGATATGCTGTTTTCAAAGGCGCGTTCGTTATAAAACTCCAGTCCCCGATAATAAGTTATCTTCTGATAGACCGCATCTGCTTTCTGCTTTCGAGTGGGAAATGATTCCAACAAATACACAGCTGTCTCAAAATTACTGCCACCGGATAAAATTTCAGCGGTGCGTGTTTCGCTATTTTCGTTTCGATCTGCTTGCAGATTAATGTTAGCGTATTTCAGCGCGAGATATTGTTGAAGGGGCGGCACGGCAGATTGGATGGAATCCAACCCACCTAAGATCTTGGCGTAGTTATAAAGGGCATCTGCTTTCAGTTCCTGATCGAAATCCATTTTTGAAGCTTTGGAAAACGCAGCCCATGCGCCTTGCTTGTCCCCTGTCTCTTGGGCAATCTTACCTAATGCAATAATCGAACTCTGATAAAAAGCATCGGATGGTCCTACTTTCTTCAGAATGGAGGTGGCTCTTTCGTACTCGCCGGCGTGATAGGCCATAATACCAATCCTGTTATTATCGATATTATTGCGGGCTGCATTGGGGTACTTTTCGGGCAATGGACTATGAAAAGGCCGTCTAAAATCATTCATATCAAAATAGATGCTGGCAACGACCTGGCGTAATTCGGCCTCTAGGTCTTTGCGCTCGATCTTCATATCCGGACTGCGGCGGATCTTGACCGCATCAGCTAGCATGGGACGGTAGTCGCGTACAATTTCAATAGAATCTAGAACTGTTGGTTGGCTATTTGCCTTTTGCTCAACAATCTGTCCTTTTTCGCCCTGTTGCTTTATCTGTTCCTGCGCATACCCGGCAAGTAGCAAAACTGACAAAAGACCGGTAAGCACATGTTTCTTAAAGCGTATATTTAGTTTTAGTACCATTGTTCTTCCTTTTTTCTGATATCTCTCCATCTAATCCTTTACGTGGTAATAATGATCGCATAATCTTCCTAACGTGTGATATCCAAAGCTAAAAAATTCCGATCACAATCTGCCAATTAGCCCGAATTACGGGGTCACCATCTAACCCGTCAGAATAAGATGTATTAAAACCATGCCATAAACTAAAAACATCTTTTTAAATATGCGTGACTATCGGTGCTTTTACAACCTTGCTCTCTAAATTGGAATATAATCGATACGCCATCGGTAATAAAATACTTATACATTACGGGAAACCGTATTTTACTTCTAATACGTTTACTTACCTTGTACATTATATGTAAACAATATAAAATCGGTTAGTGCGTGCGTAAGAAGGCCGTCTTCCCAAGAGATGGCTTTCTTTGCCATTAGAAAAGGGCTTCACCTCCACAATAGATGAATATAAAACCCTTGATCGATCAACTCAACGCCATTCCTCCCCATGATGCTACTCCCCTATCTATGAGGTGAATTCTATTATAGAATGAGTGCATAGATTAGACTGCGATAAGGCAAAAAAGCTATTGGAACTTTAATCTTATCTACGTTTTCTGTGTGATTTGGGTTTAACCATGACTTGATCCAGAGGTTTGCCATTACGATCGTAAAGTGTGAGTTTAAGGTGCTTTTTATTAGCGCTCATTATTAAAGCGCCTACAGTATTAGGCCCTTCTGTCCACCGTGATCTAATAAGATCCTGATTGTACTGCAATGCCCCCATAGCCTGTCCACGTTCGTTATCAGCGGAAGGCGTCTGTATATAGACTGTTCCTCTGCTGCCATCGGTCTCCTTGTCGGCATATAGTGCATTGGTACGTACGTAAATATGGTTGTTGCCACTGATGGCTAAATCGACTCTTAACTCGTCGAATAGCTGCTTCCATCTTGTATATTGTGAACTACGACCATCTCCTCCCATAAACCATTGGTAATGGGAAACGACGACCAAGTACTTTGATGGGTTATCTCTCACAACTGCTTTCATCCATTGCTGTGCTTCTGTAAGGCCCTCTTCACTTTTCATAGCCTCGTTATTTAGCATTACGAACAATGTATTACCATAGGTAAAATAATAACACACGCCTAATTGATCGCCATACCCATTGTCCGGATTATTGTTGACGTTACGAAAAAAAGCATTACTCTGCGCGTGCTGTCTCGTCATATCATCATGATTTCCATTAACTCCTGCCCATACGTACCGGCTAAAGGTAGAATCGGCATATAGTGTCGGCCAAAAGGAATAGCTGCCTCCCCAAGCGGATAGATCACCGACATGGAGCATCATATCAAATGGTTGCTTATGTTGTTTTTCAAGTTGTTGAATCATGGACATGCCCGCCTTTTGTCTATCGGGTAACGGTGCATATACGTGTATATCCGAGATAACCCCCATGTTCCAGCGATCGGATCCGGGTGCTGTTCTGAACATCCGGATATCCTTGTCGTTGTTTACATCGATCGTACCCGAAGTCAGTTTATACTGATACTGGGTGCCAGGTTTTAGATCCTGTAAAGTGACGGTATTACGTACGAACTTTGCATCTTCGTAGAAATCTTCTCCATTGGGTCTTTTGGAATATATACTATCAAATACGGAACATAGGGATTGATCAGCCTCAATAGTTACGGCTTTCTTCCAGTTCTTATCCGTTGTCTGCGTATAGGTGATGTAAGACTTGCCGCTACCTAGCTCCTGATGCCAATTGAGGCGGATCTCTGTCGAGGCGTTTTGCCCTGGATTAGCAATAACGGTGTATATTTTATGTTGTGCATTAGCTTTCTGAAGTCCTAAAAAAAGTATTAGTACCAAGAATAATTGTTTAAGGTTCATATGTACAATATCGTTTAAAAAATTGATAAAATCATATACTGAGAACGAAAAGATGTTAATACAGTCTCACATTGGGCTACGTGTCGGCAGTTATCCTGAAGATTATACCGAACATTGATCCGTCCTGTTTAATGAATAGGTCTAACTTTTCCTGGTAATGAGCAGGTGAAATTACAGAAAAACCTAAAACAAAAAACTTGAAGCCACGCTCTGCGACTTCAAGTAGAAATCTCTTAGAAAAGAGACTAACCTATTTAAAACAACTAACTACTAATTTCTGTTAATCCCGTGATAATGCGCCCTATTTAGCATCCAAGATATTATATTCCCAAATACGATACTATTCGCAATCTGAAAACCACCAGCACTGGTACCTGCTGCAGGCGAACCTGTTGCACCGGGATAGCCGTAACCTTGTAGAATAGGAAACACAGTTGTAGGGTTTATTCGGAAAGGGTCTTCATGAGTAGTGGTAACAGCAATCACCTTCTCATTCAGATAAAAACCACCGTCCCCAACAAAGAAGAAACTTTTTGACTTGTGTCTAAAGAAGCACATTCCTTGGGGCGAGGGGGCTTTATAGTTTTGAGAATGTGTACTGTAAATAATAACATCGCTTCCTGTATATCCATTTATATACCCTGTACCGATTCTATCCTGTCCCCAATGGTAAGATCGTGCGTCTCCAAAAGGACCGTTCAAAATGACTTCATCTCCTGCTCCACTAGGTGTATCCGTAAATTTATAAACACCAGCATATTCTGAAATATCTGACATTGATACGGTCTGCCCTAGTATATTACCTATGCCCCTTTGTGCATATTTTTCATAAACGCCATCTGGCTCGTCATGAGTATAGAAAACATTACCACCCGCATCTATATAATCCTTGACCAAATCCCAACATTCATCGTTCAAGTAGTTATACCAATTTGCTATAATTAAAATGTCAGGATAATTTGCTGGATTGCTCATTAAAGTTTTGAACCTGTTCCATCCCGTAGAAGTGCGAGTAGCTAGATTACCGGTAGATGGAGCATCGATATCAAGTTGCGCAATGCTGACATATTGGCTTCCTAGTCCAAAATTAGACGCTGTCCTCAAGAATTTTCCAGCGGCAGTAGCTGGGGCGAGCCGATAGCCATTACTCGCATTACTATTACTAAAAGGCGCTATCCGCATCCTAGGAAGCGTAAAGGAGACCAGCATGGTACCTTTAAGCACATAGCCTTTCTTATAGTAGGGGTCCGTTCCAAATGCGAACGTCGTATAACCATTACCCGGTAATTCATCTTCAGTTAATAATCGTGGATCGTTAACTTTATATTGAATATTTAAGCTGTCAATTTTCACCCCAAAGGAGGCCACGTCTTCCTGTGCTGTGTAATACCGTGCAACACGCTTGACGACACCTGCCTCTACCTCAGTTACAAAATTCAGCTTCGTAATATTGGCAGAAGTTAGAGGTGATTTAGCGGCAGTAAGTATATTGAAAGTACTGGTTTTAATTGCATCTGCATTAATAAACTCACCCGTCGTATTTAAAATAGCTCTAAATCCAGAGCTTTCTTTAATTTCTATCTGGAACTGATTTAATTGATGCTTGAAGAGAATAGGCAGTTTTGTTCCATTTGCAGTTGGTATTATTGTACCTGAGGCATACAACAAAGGTGTAGTAGTCGGTGTCGTCACTACCGGACTGCTAGGGTTTGGAGCAGGTATAGGGGTAGTCGTGTTGTAAGAATAAGCATACCACTTATAGGTGCTACCAGACGTAACAGTTATGTGCTGCTGCTGCCCGGCAGTTACTTCTACGGAGGCGACGAGAGCATTGCTTGACGTATAAACCAATAGCCTATATTTAGTATCATTTTTCATAGGCACCGTTGCTGCATATAACTCCCGTTTATTTTTTAAGTCTGTATTTAATAGGTGTTCAAAACCGCTCGTGTCTTTTCTTTGGTCGGATTGAATACTGAAAATGACATCATTTTTGGTAAAAGATCCTTGATTTGTCTTTTTGTCCGCAGGTAGTAGCACATAATTATCACTATTGGCAGATGCTTTCAGATTGGGTGCTGTAATATCACTATCGACACCATCTACCGTAAAAATCAAATCTATGGTCTCGCCTAGAGGGCCTTCCTCTTTCTTCATTTTTGAACAGCTCGAGATCAGAGCAGTCGTAACGATCAATAAAATAATCTTATAGTGTAGTTTTCCTTTAAACGTAAACGCGTTTTTAGGAATGATTAATAAATATCTCATAATCTAATCTAAATCAATTGTCCATTTTTGTGTATCCTCTATTAGAATTTCTTCTTCTATTTCTGGCATACTGGTAGCCCCACCTGTGACAATAGAGGCTGCGGCGATACTTTCTTCCAATTGAACTTTGATCACTTCAATCGTAGGTGTTTTGTACGTTTTCTTCATATCTAACTAATTATTACATGAGCCCTCAAGCTCGGTTTGTTGTTTTTATGGAAATGAAAACATCCCATTCCGCAAGGAAAGCACATTACGTGCAGACTGCAATAAAGGAGTATTTCATGGTAGAAATATTTTAATTTTTCGATGCTTCATAGGCGATAATGAATTCGCTAATCGTTACCTTTCTAAAAACAGGATTTCCCTATTTTACAATAGTTAACCTTTAGGTATTCTATTTATCTTAATGGTAAAACAAAATGTCTTAAAATTTGTTTTAAAAAAACGTAATCCCTTTTATTTTTTTGAAGAACATAGCTCCCAGAGTAAAAAAAACGTTATTGTGGATAAAATAAATTTCAAAAAAAAGTCGCAAAACAGCCTTGAGACATGCAGAAAACAGCGGAAAATTGCAGACAACAATCGGGAATAAAATGAATCGAAATCTTGTGCAACCATAAAAAACATTACGGTTCCTTTCATATCTCAGTTTATATTTTGATCTTTAGTTAGTCGTATAACTATTAAAAATATAATGACAAAAGAAGAAATCCTACATTTAGAAAATAGACTGCACAACGCTATAAAAGAAAGTAATTTACAGGCTCTTGATGAATTGTTGCATAAAGATCTGCTTTTTGTCGCCGCAGACGGTACAGTAATAACCAAAGAACTCGATTTAGAAACTTATAGAGGTGGCCAACTAAAAATATACGAACTCAAACCTACGGTGGAAAATCTAAATATTATTGGCGATCTGGCTGTTATTACCCTGAGCATGGATTTAAAAGGAGACTATAATTCACAGGCATTCGAAGCGAAATATCGTTATATCCGATTCTGGAAGGATTCTATTGAAGGAATTAAAGTGGTAGGTGGAAGTGGCATACAGATCCATTCGTAAGTAAACATCCATCTTCCTATCCTCCATTCTGCCATGAGGGCTTAAATGAGCAAGGTATCTTTGCAACCAGATTCAATCTCTACCAACGATACGGATCCAACAGGTTATCTAGATTAAGAGATTATCAACAATACAAAAACATCAACTGCACTATAATATGATCGAAACCGATAAAATTTTAATAAGCGAAAATCCCCAAGATGTATATACACTTGAACTTAAAGATGGTCAGCCTTTTAATGGCTATGAAGTAACAAAGGAAAAGCTGATAGGCGAATTCCCTTTTGTCAACTATTACGAAGACGGCGAGCTAAAGGCAAAATATGCTGTAGATTTCATTGCAAAAGATCAATACCAAGCTCCAATAGAATATACCCTAAAAACAACGTACAAGGAGGGAACAGTGGCAACTGGAAACGTATACCGTCAAACTGAAAATGGCTTTCTACTTACGGATCAATATAGCGACTATCAAAAGACAGGACTGTTGGTAGACATATTTGACATGCATTATTTCAATCGCATCTCTTTTAAGATAGACAACAACCACCTGGTGATCAAAGCTTTTGACAGCAAGGATGAAGTCAAAATATATAAAAAAGAGGGATGGGCTGTAGCTGATTATTACGTCAACGGAAAACTGATGCAACAATCTGAACCTATGCTACTACGGGTTTCAGAAGGCACGCCACACTCCAGTTCTATATTTTATTACGATTCGGATAATCTATTGCGTCAATATAATATGCTTCCGAACCTGGGTCGCACGCCCTGTTCTGATCACAAACTATTGTCGCAATTCTACGCACAGTTTTCTTTTGAATACGCTGGTCAAATTGGGGATTTGCTGTATCAAATAGACCACTATTTCACAACGGCTACAGTAGATACGGAAGAGCCTATAGAAGCTATATTCGAACATTTGGCAATACCATACACCCAAGAGACTATCCTGGGTTATGTGAGCTTTGATGAAGCCAGCCGACCTCATACTGCTGTGCTGTTCCGGAATATGAAGCAGGAAAAATATCAACAGTTTACAACGATCAACAGCCCAATAACGGATACGGATACTGTCGTACAATTATTGCAGGTAATGAAGCAAGATATTACGCCGCAGTAAGACACAACATTAGAGACGTAGGAGATGTTCCCTCGAATTTACTTTATAGGAATCGCGCTGTACCCAGTAACTTGGTATCATGTTTGCGATAGAAAGCTGCGAATCAGGCTCACTAAAAAATCGTATACTGTTATATACATATGAAAATTGCTTTAACTACACTATGCTTGCTACTGGGCATAGTTGCTGGTCCACACATTCAAGCTCAGAGCTACCTTTTTGGCCCAACGGTCAGTTATCAATACCAAAAAGGAAATATCCTAAAAACGGGCGTGTACTATGCTACCAGCATTAATACGAGCAATATTTTAAAACTCGACGCGACAGCCAATTTTACATGGATACAAAACAAGCATGCTGTAATTCCTGAAGTAGCGGCAACATTTTTCTCGGATATGTATATATTGGGGTTATTCGCCAGAACCGAGTTCACCCCCTATACGGTAACGCCTAAGATTGGGATTTCTGCTCTTACTGTGCTTGAACTGGATCTAGGTTACGGATTTCCAATGGTCAATAAAGCCAACTACCGCCCCATCAAAGGATTTACAACATCTTTGCGTTTTAACATTCCGCTCAACACTAGGCTATAGTTGCTATAACAGCGAGTTGCAGCATTTAGACGTTTACGAAAAAAGCACTATGTTTTATCAAGAATTTCCTCCAATCAAAGCTCTACAAGATTATATCCAATACTTCTGGGTATTGGAAGATTACACTACCAACTCTAGCAAAACTTTTTTCAGAGTAATCCCCGACGGTGTGCCTGCACTGATATATCAAGAAGGACCATCGCTTTTTTATAACAAATGCGGCTTGGTCTTGCCCGAACTCTATATCTATGGGCAGTCGTTCCGACACATTGAAAATAGCATAGGAGGTCCTTTTAGGATTATTGGAGCCTACCTACAGCCTACGGCTTTGAAAACTACTTTTAACATCGATGCTTTTGAGTTTAACAACCAGAATATCCCTTTATCGGATATTGTCTCTAACAATATCCTTGAGCGACTGATGAATACGAGTGCTATAGGTGAAAAGATAGGGATTATATCCGACTTTTTTCAGAAGCGGATACAGTCTGGAACAATAAACCTTGAAAAAGCGAATTATGCATGTAATCTATTACAGAAAGGCATCTCTCTGAAAGATGTTCAGACAGAAATAGGCTTGTCTGAGCGTTCTTTGGAAAGGCTGATAAAGCAATACGTGGGTATGTCTCCCAAAATGTTTTCAAGAATTATCCGATTTCAGTCTGGTCTTAATCTTTTGCGGAAATCAGATTTGCACAATCTTACGACACTGGCCTACGAAAAGAACTATTTTGACCAATCGCATTATATCAGGGAATTTAAAGAGTTTACGGGAACAACGCCTAAGATATTTTTGCTCCGCTCGCATGAAACCTTGGCGAATTTTCCAAAATGGAAGCTATAACGCATTTCTCTTTGTTTTTAAGTGTCGGTTTTATCCAATTTTGCTAAGATCGATTCCTCTAATTTTGCTCCGATGCAGCTCGGGAACTATCAATACGATAGACCTCTATTGTGCTGTGCTATTAGGTGAATATTTATAAAACAACTAAAAATGAGAACAGAAAAAAATCAAAAAATAGTTCGGCTAAACCCAGAATGTGTGTATCCACCCTATGAAACACATATTGACATAGTTTGCCTTGGTAATTAATTTTGTACCATGAACAACAATCAGGAAAAACGAGAGCATATGCTATCGATGATATCGGAGTGGCAGCAGAGCGGCAAA
>NZ_JAERTY010000018.1 GCF_016746095.1 Sphingobacterium faecale
TTGATTATAAAAGGTCCGCGATTAATAGTGTCAAATGGAACATATATTGGTTTAGTAAGCTTATTATGTCCAATGCGCAATACGCCAGATTCGAGGTAAACTCCACGAAAAGAAAAAGTCCCATCATTCTGCGAATAGACATAAATATCAGTTCCTTCAATACTGATATGACTTCTTAGGCTAAGCGTACTATCTGTAGACACCACCTTACCTTTTAAATATGGTCTGTAAACTTGACTGATTTCAGGTGCCTTTACCGCAGCCCGCTCTACGGCGGACTGCGCAAAGGCACAACTAAACAACACACAGAAAATTATATATATACTTCTCATTATATACCCCTCCCCTGTATACCTAACAATCGGGTCAATAGCCCTCTTCTCACTCCTTCTTTTGTGCTTCGCAGTTCCTCTTCGAGGTAGCAGAAGCCAAGTATATCATAGTCATAGTTCATGTAATAGATGGTGTAATGCGCTATGATGAAGTATTCAAAATCTTCTAAGAACGACTCGGCCTGATCGGCCTTCCATCCTGTGCCTCTGGCAGCCAAGATCAGATCAAACAGATTGAAGGTGTCTTGGTTCCAGTTGTACTTGGTCCAGAAGTCTACAATAACTCTACTCGGGCAATATCTTTCAAAATCTATAGCATCGATCTTGATGGCTATGGAAGACAGAAGCTGTGAATACTCTTCGTCTCTTGTGCGCTGCGTTTCATTGGTCGCATTTTCTTTGATGCGTTGGGCATCTTGTCCCATCTTGTGGGTATTTATGGCTTTGGTGGACTGCTTCAAAATGGGCAGTCCTCTCCCAGCCTTTAAAAGAATGTTCATTTTTTAAAGGATTATGCAACAAATAATTGTTGCTAGTTCAAAAATCAATTTGATTTCTGAATGGAGCTTAATGGGGATATAATTAGGGGTTAAAATAGGCTTTTCAATGTTCCATCCATGAAATATTCAAGAAATTAACCTCCGTTATTTGATTAACGATAAAAATTAAACAATTGAATATTTTATTTTATAGAAAAACTATACTATATTTACTTTGCTAAATGTAAAATATACTGCCAATTCTTCTAATTAAGACAAAATAGAGTTTGTTTAATTCGGAGGTTGGTATGTTATAGACTAAAAAGAGATTAACAAATAATAGCAGTTTACTGCCTACTTTTTGTTAGGATATCCATGGACTATGTCCTAGGGCTACTCCCTTTTTCTTTTTGTCTATAATAAAGTATTTACTCTGGCGAACAGGGTATGTTCTTTAAATGTAAGAATTGGGAATACCATGACGACCGAGGGGATATCGGTGTTGGGCGGATTTTGTTGGTTCTTGTTTTCGTTCTCATAATTAATAAAGTTTATGATAACGATGAAACTCAACCAAATATGGAAGACAGCTATAGAAATCCAAAAGGGTGAACTCTAATGCTCTCGACCAACGGCACCGCCAGGAGCCTCTTCTTCTCATACGCGATGAGAGGAATTTTCCATCGAAAGACTAACGTAGAGCCCACCCTTCTGAAAAAAGATATCTCAAAGATATAAATATTTCAGAATCGGGCGAACTCCGAGTCTACTCGCTGGATTAAAACTGGCGGTTTTATGAGCTGAGTGACATCGTTGGATAGAAGTATCGCTTCAATCCTTATTGTCGCTTTAAATAACTATTACAAATATAAGTAATTAAATCCACCTGTCAACTATCGATGACAGGTTATTTTAAATAAAAAAAATAATGTAAATACATGGCAAAAACTAAAGATGAGGAAACCGAGTATTTTAATAAAAACTTATTACTCTTTATTAATGTCAAATTTCTTTCACCAATTACAATTGATGGAAGACCTCCCTCAATTCGTGAATATGAAACTATAACTTCAATTGGCAGAGGAACTATTGACAAATTACTCAAAACAGAAGGCTATGACGTACCAATGTCAACAATTCGTAAAGTCTGTAAATATGCTAAAATATCTTTATCGGAATTCTTTACGATGTTTGAAGCCTATCTGCAAGAAAAGAAGCTGAAACAATGAAGTATAATTTCACTTAGGTAGAGCAATCGTAAAAAACAAAAAGGCCACGACCAGAACATAGAATTGCTATTTGGATACATCGACCGACTGCAAGAGGAGGAAGAGAAAACCCTTGCAAAGCAGCCCCAAAAGGGTAAGATCGGATTTAAGGTAGACGGAAAATAAAAAAAAGACTTGCGTATCGTATTTGGCGAGCAACGTAAAGCCACCCACTCTTACTGAAAGCAATTGGATAGCAGCAGAATCAGGCGAAATCATATCATTCAATGAACTTCTTTCGCTTGGCACCCTATGCGATATCGGTAACACATCACGGGTAGACTTGCGGAAATTATAGTTAGCTAGAATTTTTAACGAGGATGAGTATCCGATCATTCACGCATTTTACTAGGATCATTGAACTGTCTATATTTTCAATTGTCCTATAGCAAGAAATGGGAAATAATTGAAAAAGCTAATGAGAACTTCCCCGAATTGACTTCGGGGAAGTTCTCATTTTGTCAAGTGGACCCTAGTTAAAGCGTCTCTATTTTTCGCCTCAGGGTTTCTCTAGTAACCAGTTATACTAATTCCTTTTTTTGCAAAAACTAATTATCTAAAAAAGGTGCTACATAATTTCTGTCTAATATGTTACGAAAAGTTATTGTCTGCAGTATCCCAAAATGGTTTATCCAATAGTACATCGGATACCCATCAGGTTGAAACATCTCCTCCAGATAGGTGCTTTCGATGATTGATGAAAACGATTCCAGTCCCAAACTCAGGAACCATTTATTATTTAGATAACTGTGTATACTGGCATAATTATTTTTTGTTTTCACACCATTAACCATCACCACTGCCAGCTCATCCTTATAAAGCTCTTTGTAATGATTTATTTCCTTTTGATGTAGAAAACATTTAGAGCAACCGATCATCCAAAAATCAAGAATTAGTAGTCTACCTTTATATTCTTGAAGATTTCTACGAACAGTATCTCCATTGACGTAGAAAAGATGCTCATGAGTCCAAAATTCATCAGGAACTTTATGACCGATTTTTAATGTTACGACTTCTGACTTACGGTCAGAATCAGCTTTTTGCCCAAAAATTTTAAAAGTCAAAATAAATGATAGCAAAAAAATTATTATAGCTCTGTTCATATAATTCTATTTTAATTTGATAGGGAAACACCCTTTAAAAATCTCACAACCTACACTTAATAGGTGCGTATAGTACGATTTCTATTATTTACCCCTTACTTATTTTTAAGGGTACACACTCATGAATTACTTTATCTTGGATTCTGTGGCATACCTGTCATTTCAAGCACATCTTCTGGAATTCCGAGGGCATACCGCTTGTCATTAGCCGGCAGTAACAATTCTTTCCCATTTATATTCCGTGTCAGTATGATATTCGCGCCGTCTCTATTCAAACGTTTGATATCGACCCAACGAAGTCCCCGCCATACAAGTTCCCGCCGTCGCTCTGCTAAGACTAAAGCGAGCGCGCTTTCTTGATTACTAAACCCATAAGGCAAAAACTTACTCTTATCCCAACGCTTTACTTTTAGTTTATTCATAGCTTCAGCAGCCTTATCCAAACGATTTAATCGTACTTCACATTCAGCGACAATCAATAACAACTCAGCACTGGTAATTCCAGTAATCAGTCCCTGGTGCCCCATATGAGTGCCTTTGAATAAGATTTCATTTTCATTATTCTTTCTAAAATAGATAACCTTTCTTAAGTCATGTTCATCATACATACTATAGAGATCCCCATTAACCTTAGCTGTATTTACACCAACCATAAGCGAACCGTACATGCGTGTATAAAAAATTAGCTCAGCGCTCGTCTGGTTTGTAGCAGGTATAGGAAAGGCCGCACCTGAGTTCAATTCGTTAAAGTCAATCACCTGATGAGGGAACTTCAGCGCTTCTTCTGCATGTAGTAAAGCTTTCTCATAGTCTCCCATAATCAGATAAGCTCTAGCTAGTAATCCATAAGCTGCAGCCTTGGTCGGCAACGACGGAGATGTTACGGCAGTAGGCAGCAATGGAATAGCTCGAACCAAATCCGTCAAAATCAAATCGTAAGTCTCCTGAACAGTACTTCGAACAGACGGCAAAGTTATGTCGGGGTCCGTTCGCAACACCATCCCAAGATCTTTATTAGCCGTCTCTTTGTTATAGATCGGCGCCCATATCTGCACCCCATCCAGATAGCGTGCCGCCCGAAAAGCCAAAGCCTGTCCTCTTAGTTCATCAGCCTCTCTTCCAGATAATTGATATTCATCCAAACCTTTCAGAATAGCATTACAGGGATAGATGCTTTTATAACATGCATACCATTCGTGCCCGGCACTAGAAGCAGGTCGAGTTATATAATCGGGCATCCAACTATACAGTCGTTTATCACTTTCATAATATAATCCATTAAAATCTGCATCTGAAAGATACAGGTCATCAGCACTCGCTTCTCCCATAGAGGAGTAGTCGCTATTGAGATAGCCCCAATCATTGATAACAGCTTTAAACTCATCAATAGTTGCAGGTACTCCCAAACTTTTGTCCGATTTTTCTTCTAAAAACTTGCTACAACCGGAGAATATAAACAAGCCAAGAAAAGGCATGATCCATTTATTGTATCGTGTATTCATAACGTTCTTTTTTTAGATTTTTGCTCTAATTCCCAAGGAACAAGTGCTGGGTTTTACGATTCGTCCTCTTCCTAGACTAAAATCCGGATCGATTCCCTTCTTATTGGCTTTCCAAAGAAGTCCTAAATCCTGTAGGTTGACATAGAGCTCCAAGTTTTTGAATCTTTTAAATTGTGAGAGATTATATCCAAGCCGGATATACTGCAAGCGAACATGATCAGCTTTCTCAATTAGGATATTCGCACCTTCATAAAACCGATCGCGGTTACTGTTGGTCGTATAAGGATTGACCGGCACATCAGTATGCGTCTCGTCACCGGGGTTCTGCCATCTCAAACTGTAGTCGCTGTGCCCACGCCCGTTATTAAACAAGCTGGTATAGTTAATAGATTCACGTCTGAACCAATACCCTAGCTTGTAAGTAATGCCGACCTGCAAATTGATGCCATGATAGGAAAATGAGTTTGAAAAATTTCCAAATCGGGTCGGTATTGCCGACCCATAGTATTCTAGATCCTCCACCGCTGTACCCGTGCCCGTGATAGCAGCATAGTCCTTACTCAGCTCCCCGTTCAAATAACCTTGCGCTTCGCCATTATTCGGGTCCAAACCACCCCATTTGTAGGCGTACATCGTATATACAGGATGGCCTTTAATCCCTGAAATAGGAGGTGTCGACATATTGACATAGAGCTGTGCCATGGTACGATCCAGCAGGTACTCTTCGATAGCATCTTTGTACAGACTAAAGTTCAATGTACTGCTCCATTTAAAATGGTTCCCATCTATATTTCGACTCGTCAGTTCCAGATCGAGTCCATGCCCGTACATACTGGCCACATTTCTCTTCATCGATGAAAGCACGCCGGTAGTCAGGTCTACTGGTGCTTGACCGAATAGATTATCGCCCTTCTTACGATAGTACTCGATAGAGCCTGTCAATCGGTTCCCTTTACTTCTAAAGTCTAGCCCTAGATTCAGCATTTTAGAAGTCTCCCACTTCAACAAAGGATTGTAAAAATTAGTATATCGCGCATAGGTAATTCCAGTAAAAGGTGAAGCCTGTCCAAAACCAACCGTACTCACCGCCACCATGGCTGGATCCACATTGCCACTAAATCCGTACGTAGCCCTGATATTCAAGTAAGGGACAAGCTCTGATTTATAAAAACGCTCGTTGGACAATTTCCAAGCAAAGCCTGCTGACCAAAAAGGATTCCACTGGTCGTTGGTCTTCAGTCCAAATAGATTGGACGCATCCCGACGCACACTTGCTGATACGGTATAGCGCTCCTCATAACTGTAAGCCACATTGGCAAATTGCGACACAAAACGTGTCGTCTTATCCCCAAGAGATTGCATATTCTGAATAGTGGATTTGGCACCAGTAATTACGGATGGATATCCCTCAGTATAATCTACATTACCAAAGGTCAGATTATTGGGGTTATAGCCGTAAAAGCGGTCGTTATAACTATTCTGCTGTCCGTCACGCATTTCACCTCCTGCTATTGCACTGATATGTCCCCAATTCCAATTCTTATCATAGCTAAATACTCCTCGGATATTATTGGCCACTAAAACAGCGTTGCTCTTGTCCAAGATCCCTCCCTTGGGTACAATATATTTTACCTGTCCATTCGTAAGCTGTGTGAACCTATTGACATAATCTCTAGCCTCATAGCTTTGCACATCAGCCAGCGTAGAACCCAGAGCCTGCTGTCGCTCATACTGGTAATTGACAGCAGCTTTCAACCCACTAATGATTTCATAATGAAGTTCTACTGTCCCCAACAGATCCGATGTCGTACCGCGCTTAGTTTTATACTTCCAGTCCGTCAAGGGATAATAGTTCCAATCCAACAACTGTCCTCCTCCAAAGGATTCTAGAAAGCTCTGTCTACTGCCTTTGGGTACCGCAAGCGCATGCCCACTCTCGTCCGCAATACGCATATAGGGCAGGATATCTCCCAAATCGGTATAACCTCCTCTCCCCGAGCGGGTATCGGACTGGGTATAATATAGATTCGTTGCCAAAGACAGCTTTGACGTCACTTGATAGGTATTCTGAAATCTCAGATTCATCCGATTATACGTATTGCCCAAGGTCTCAATGTTACGATCGTATCCGACTGCAGAGAGCCAAGAGAACTTAGAAGAACCTCCCGATGCGTTCAGATAATATTGCTGTTTGCTCGCCGGTTTATATACCAATCGATCGAACTGATCCCGCGCATCGATACCACGCCAACTGTCGATATGTGCCAGGGCTTCCTGCTCATCGACCTGCCCCTTATCAGCCAAATCCAACAAATCGATCACCGGACTCAGCACGGGCTTACTAGCCGAATTGATCTTGGTCTTATAGAATCCTCTTTTGTACAGTTCCATTTCGACATCGATAAAATCGGCTCCGTTCATCTGTGGAATATAATATAGATCAGGCTTCGCCTCTATAGTCAGATTGGAATTCATATCCACTGTAGTAGGCCTATTGTAATTCCCTTTTTTGGTCGTAATTACGATTACGCCATTCGCCGCTCTCGCCCCCCAGATACTCGATGCAGCTGCATCTTTGAGTATCGTAATATTCTCGACTATATTGGGATTGATATTATTGAGGTCACCGTCGTAGGGAAAGTTATCCAGTACGATCAGCGGATCTTTGGGACCATTGATCGTACTCAAGCCTCTAACCATCATTTGGGGCTTTCCCTGGCTCCTCCCCACATCCATTACGACACTATTAGCTATGGCTGGAAGTCTCGAGAGTATATCCGTTCCGACCTGTTGATTGAAACGCTCATTGCTCACTGTAGAGAAAGAACCTGTCGCCCGCTCTTTGGGAAGCTGTTGGTAACCTGTATTAACTACTTCCGCATATGCAATCTCGTTCAATGCTATTTTCAACACCACATCAATCACAGGATGATCCGTCGATATGGCTTCTGTTTGATAGCCAACCGAACTAAAAAGTATTTTAGTATCATCAGATTTTAAAGCAAGGCTATATTGTCCACTTATATCTGTAAATATGATGGTTCCACTATTTTCTGCTTTTACGGTTACTTTAGAAATGGGATTACCGATGCTATCCATCACCCGACCGGTAATTATCCTTGCACCTAGACTATTTTCGGTGACTTTTTTGGAGATTGCCCTGGGCTTAATAATGATCGTGCGGTCTTTGATTTCATACTGCACAGGATACTCCTGTAATAACTGTTTCAGAGCCTGCTCCAGAGGCACACCTTTTAGCTGTATAGTCACAGGTTTGGTATCCCTAAACGTTTCAACAGAAAACGCGGTAAAATAGCCGGTCTGTTTGCCTATGTTTTTTAAGACTTCTGCAAGCGGCCTGTTCTTGGACTGTATGGTGACTGTATTAGTCTGCGCATAGGCAATATTCGGCAAAAATGCCAGCAAACCAATCGCAAGCAGACTTATAAAATAAGCTACAAGCGGTTTGTAATGAATGCTTTCATCCATAATATGAATTGGTTAGGTGGTACATACCTGTACTTTTTAGTTGAGAAAATAAAGCGCCATATAAGCACAATAATCTATAACTATTATGTATGTTTGTACCGTTGGTTTCTTAAAATGCTATTTATCAAAATATTTTTATAACCGACACTTTGGCCGGAACCGCGTCGAAGGTTCCGGTTTTTTGGTTTCATAGGTATTGTATGTCGGAGTGTACAATCCCGCGTTTTTATTTGTCTTCTCTACTTACGGTGATCCTCCTTCCTTTTATAGTATATGTATAGTCTGTTATTTCTTTTAAATTGTAGAGTAAGATAGATAAGTTCTGATCTCTGTTGGTGCTTAGGTAAATAACTTTATTGCTCAGTTCTCGCGGATACTCAAATTCTACATCATACCATCTTTCTAACTGCTTAAATACTTCGACAAGTGGTATTTCATTAAAGTATAGCGAATTTTTAGTCCACGCTATTGATTCTTCAGCATCGACCTCAAGTACCTGTATCTTTCCTTCATGTAGAGTGGCCTGTTGCTGAGGGCGTAATACAACACTACTTTTCCCATCTGTGACCCTGACTGATCCTTCTACTAATGTTGTCTGCTTTAAATTGTCATAGGTGCGGACATTGAAGTGTGTGCCCAATACTTCGATTGTCTGTCCTTTACTATTTACCCTAAACGGCTTTCCCTTTACCTTCGCCACTTCAAGGTATGCTTCGCCTTCTATCTCGACATTTCTGCTGTTTCTGTCAAATGTGACAGGATATCTAATGTAGCTATCGGCGTTCAGCCATACTTTTGTTCCATCAGACAACACCACTTGATATTGCCCTCCTCTAGGTGTAGACAACATAGCGGTACCTCTCGGTGTTTCGGCAATGGGAACTCCATCGCTATAAC
Organism: Sphingobacterium faecale; assembly: GCF_016746095.1. GTDB lineage: Bacteria > Bacteroidota > Bacteroidia > Sphingobacteriales > Sphingobacteriaceae > Sphingobacterium > Sphingobacterium faecale. Next base: position 9,071 of record NZ_JAERTY010000018.1, read on the forward strand.
TGATATTTCCGCTCATTAAAATGGCTTCTTTTTGATCTGAAAGGGTTAAGATCTGGCCATCTGAAAGGCTCAGTGTAGCTCTGTTATTTCCGGCAGAGAATTCCTGCGGGGTAGTAATGGCTGCAAATGTATCCCTATCAGACCGTGTTGCAGTGCGGATCTGTAACAGATAATATGAGGTGAATGCAAGCAATAGAACAGATGCAGCTGCGATCCAATAGATTCTAGATGGCCTTTTCGGCTTGGTATAAACCTCTAAATACTGAGTAACACGGTGCTGGATGCGTGTGATACGTTCGCTATCTTCCTCAGGTTCGAGTTTGGACAGTTGTTGCTGTAAAAGTTCCATCCACAACTCGCCCTCTTCTTTATGACCGAGATATGTAAGAATCTTATCCAGATCTTCTTTGGTATATTCTCCGTGAATATAACTTGTAAAAAGGCTTTTGATATATTCGTTCTTTTCCACAGTACCATATTTTGAACTAAATACGATCGACAGCAAAAAAGCAATGCACCAAAAATGAAATTAATTTGAAAATATAGAAATCAGGATAAGGGAAAGTAATTGTGGGTTACGGATCACTAGTTTTTTCAATGCTGTATTAGCCCGTAAAATATGTGAATTGACAGTCGCCTCGGATATACCTAAGAGTTGACTTACCTCTCTATAGCTAAGTCCTTCAATCTTGCAAAGCTTATACACTTCTTTTTGTTTGGCGGGCAGTTGGTCAATGAGTTGATTTAAAAGAACTTCATTTTCTTTCTTATATAATCCGGCTTCAATGGGTTCGTAACCTGATTCTATAACAGGGTAAAAATACGCTCTCATCTTACGGTCATGAATTGCCCGTTTGAAAAGGTCTTTTGCCTTGTTTGCTGATATCATGATCAGATACCCCAATACTGACCGCTCGGAGTCTATAGAATGGCGGTGTTCCCAAAGTGCAATAAATGTTTCTTGCAAGATCTCCTCGGCAAGGTTATCATTCTTGAGTATTTTTAAAAGATTAGAAATGAGCGGGCGGCTATATATTGTGTATAACTCGTTAAAAGCAGTTTTACTTCCTGTCTTTAACTGACGTAACAGCTCCTTCTCATTTATGTTTATAATCTTTTTCATTGGGTTAGCGAGGTAAAGAACCGTAATACTTTTGATATTTCAAAATCTAAGAAATTTGTATGCGCCATAATTACTGTCAATATATCTTGCTTAAAAAGAGGTGTGTCTTTCTGTTTAACACAGAAGATGGGGCTTAATTCTCCAAAAAGATCGAAGTTAGCGAAGAAGAAATAATAAGGAGACTGGAAGTTAGCGAACCCGTCAGCATTTACAGGCTAAAACATATTAAATAGTTAGTCTAAGGCAAACATGACTGTGAGATTCAAATAGGTCACTCCTACAGATGACGCATGAATGTTGGCTGCGCCTTCCAAACGACCTGAGTCCTAAGGTGCTGTCAACTGCGTAAACAGAAATCATCAAATATCATAAAGCGGCCCCTATGTGAATTAGAAGTAGGTTTCATTTTATCATGTAGGCTCTAATTAGACCACACAAATACTCTCTATCAAGCTATTACTTAGCATTTTGAACCGATTTGATGGTGCCCGTGCTTGCCTTCAGCTTTTGCCTCTTTTTAACATAGGCTAACGTACTGTTATAATCTTTTTTATGTTCTAAGCTGCTACATATGTTATTTTCTCATCAGGGGTTAGCTATTAACATCTGTGATTATTAGATTGAGAGGTAACTAACTTAAAAATAAAATAGAAGAACTACTTTCGAAGCAATAATGTGTTTTTCGATAAATAGCCCATTGGTACATGATGGTGATAGGACACTTTGAGTTTTCTCAAGACTCTCTGCAAGTATTGTTTCACGCTTCTTCACCAATTGAGGCTCAAAACTAGATCGACGGTCACGGGGAGTGTCGATATCAATAGTCTCATCAGTTTTACAAATCTTAACATTGAAAAGGTAAGGTCTGCAAAGTTTAAAATAGCAGCTGACTTTCAATTTCAGCTTTTCCAAATCCATAAAAATGATTTTCAAAAGAGGGAATACTTTATGAAAAGGCCGAAAATACAGGACGCTATTGATAAAAAACTGATAAATAGCGATTTTTTCCAATCCGAAAGAGAGATTAATGAAATAGTTACCTATTTCGATGATATGGGATGGAAAATTTTAGGAACATCTTTACAGAATGAACTGAAAAAACATCCTGAGGTTCAGGTTACTCCCCACTCTACAAAAAGGAATACGAATGTTTATAGGAAGAAGTAACCAGCAACGCTTCTATGTATGAAATGCAGATTTTCCTCTTTGTAAATACTAGCAGTCATGACTCTCTTAAGAGCGTCCGCCGTTCAGGAAACAAAGAAAGAAATAAACATTTTACAAGATAGCCCTCGCAGACTGCAAGGGCTATGCTTAACCAATTATGACTCCGCAGGGATGCGGGTTCGTTTTACCAAGACTAAAGATAACTCTTATATATCTATAAAACAATAGGATACAAATTATCTTTATGACTTATAGAAACCCATTCGGCGGCATCCCTTCACTCCTCACCCTTAATTAATACATCCAAATTAGATAGCTTTACGGTTTCACGAAACTAAACGAAGGAATAAAGTTGAAGAAGCGCATACTTGGCAAGTTAAATTTTACTTGTGGCTATTGCATCTAAACGGAGTAGAAGACGGAACAGGAATTATAGAATATCCTTTGCTTCGACAAACAAACACGGTGGAACTAACAAAAGAAGATATTGTACAATTGAATGAATCGGTCGTTAAAATAAGTAATCTTCAGCAGTCAGAACAATGTCCATCTGTTATTAATGAGAAGATTTGTAAATCATGCTCCTATTACGAGTTATGTTATATCGATGAAGAATGAATAAAATATCAATTTATAGAACAAGTGATTCAAATGTAGAAGTCAAAGTTGTTTTTGGAAATGAATCTATTTGGTTCGACACGCACGTAATGGCTACGTTATTTGATGTAAATAGACCAGCTATTCTAAAGCATATTCAAAATATTTACAAATCGGAGGAACTGAATGAAAGTTCAACTTGTGCAAAAATTGCACAAGTTCGCCAAGAAGGGAAAAGGTTAGTTACGAGAAATCTACTCAACTATAACTCGGATGCAATTTTATCCGTTGGTTATCGCGTCAACTCGAAACGAGGCACTCAATTTCGACAGTGGGCAAGCCAACGACTCAAGGATTATTTGGTACAAAGTTATGCCATTAATGAAAAACGCCTCGCCGAACAACAACAACAGGTAGAACATCTTAAAACCGGTATCAGAATATTAAGCAGAGCTATAACTCAACAGGTATCGGTAGAGGATAGCGAGGCTTTGAAGACCTTCGCAAATGGTCTGCAGCTATTGGACGACTACGATCATGAACAGTTGGATCCAAAGGGCAAAACCGCAAAAGATGCACAATATCCGTCAATAGCTGAATATCTGAAACTCATAAATAGCATGAAATCAGATTTTAACTCTGCCGTGTTTGCTAAACCTAAAGACCATGGTTTTGAAAGTGGATACTGGAATTGAAATATGCACACGGTTTGGTACAGGTTATTTTCTTCCTTTGTGTGCCCCTTCGTTTAAGACGCAAACGCATGTATTTATTTCCTTAAATATAAAAAAATGAAATAATAATTTTTTTTTAGTAAATTGGTAACGTTAACGACGTTGCTTAAATAAACGAAACATATAAAATATACAGCTAGGAGATACGAGTTTACCCACATTTACTTATAAATATGGCAGGCAAAATTGATAAACAGGAAAACTATATCTTAATGAGTGTCGATACAGAATCTTTAAATCATACTTCATAAATTAATGCATGCATAAAATGAAAAAAATCAACTTAACACTACTGCTAATTATAGCGTCTATTTCTATATATGCACAAAAGCATAATTCCATTACCGGGACTGCGCCAGAGAAGTATAATGGAAGCTATGTATACCTGTCAAAAATATATCTTCATAACCCTTTGGCGATTAAAAACTATATTGACAGTGTACATATCATCGATGGAAAATTTATATTCAATAACGATCTATCATCAACAGATACTGTATTATATGCAATAACTCTTAATAACAATACTAACCTAATTGCAAGTGATGACAAACCGGTAAAAGCGACATATATTGAAGGTAGTTCTTCTGGATATTTCCAAATTAGTGGCTCATTGGTTAACAATAGTTTAAATACAATTATGACATATCCGCGTCAGTTGATAGAAAACCGTGCTGCATTGGTCAAAAAGAAAGCCGAGTTATCAGCTAAAAACGAATGGACGTTGGAAGATGAAGAGATAACAAAAGAAAAAGATAAAAAAGAATTGCTGGATTTTGAAGAAAACGTACGCACATTCGTCAAAGATCATACAAGCAACCCGGCAGGACTATACATCTATATACTACATGATCATCTCTTTAGGGGAGATTTAAAAAATGAGATCGAATCAAAACTTAGCGAAGATGAAAAACAAAAAGTCGTAATAGCCAAAGAATCTATTACCGAAATGTTGAGACCCATAAAAAATTCTACAGCAATAAAAAAGCTCCTAAAAACAGGAGATAAATACATCGATTTTGAAAGCGAAATGCTATCAGGGGATAAGGCAAAACTTTCCACAATTATTTCTTCAAAAAAACTGACTCTTTTAGATTTTTGGGCTTCATGGTGCGGCCCTTGCCTAAATGATATGCCTGAAATGGTCAACCTGCAAAAAAAACATAAAAACAAGGGCTTCCAAATTGTAGGTATATCATTAGACACCGACAGCGATAAATGGAAAAATACAGTTGAACGTTTAGGTATGCAATGGGTACAGTTTATAGACTCCAATCCGTCAAATCCTATTGCAGAGTCATACGAAATAAGTTCTATTCCTCATACAGTATTGATTAATGAGGATGGTGATATTGTAGCTATTGGATTGAGAGGTAACGAACTTAAAAATAAAATAGAAGAACTACTTTCGAAGCACTGACGTGCTTTTCGATAAATAGCCGATTGGTACATGGTGGTGATGGGACACTTTGAGTTTTCTAATGACGGCAAAATTATTAGACTAGCTTATCGACGCATAAGCTATTAAGTATCTTAGTGGATAAACCCATACCTCAAAATAGCGTCTCTCTTCAGAAAGGTCATAAAACAATAATAGTCCCTAATTGTACCAAATGGTTATCATACTCTATATTGATGTGCCCTAATTAGAGTTTTGCGACCTCTTCCGCAGTCAGTTTAGTGAATTTTACAATTTGCTCTGTGCTTAACCCTACCTCCTTCATCTCCTTGGCGATCTCAATAGCCTGTTCATGCTTTCCTTCTGCTTTAAAATTGTCCATAATGACGATGGTATACACCTCGGGAATATCATATCCACAAGAAGAGCGGTTGCAATGGGGGGCCTTTTCCGAAACCACACTGAACCGTAGGAGGGCATACGCTTTTTAAAATTCTTGTAGATAAATAAAACACTATAAATAAGACTATTACAAAAATAACACAATCCAGACCCCTACCAAAAAGCAAAAATGAGATAGTATAAGACATGGAGCATAAACAAATCTTGGTACTGATCGCCAAACTACAGCAAAATACCATCACAGCCGATGAGCTAAAGGAGCTAAAGAAAATATTCAGCACCTCCGGTGATTCCAAAGAACTGATGAGGCTCTTTAGAGATACTTATGAAACACAGTTAAAACAGAAAGACAGCCTCGATATATACGAAAGACAACATCAAGTTAAAAACAGGCTCATCAACTCTACCGCTCCTGCTAATATTCCGCATCGTCGAAAGAACAATTTTTATTATTGGACAGCTTGCGCCATTGCCTTAATATTACTTATCGGAGGTTTTTTTTACTCAAAACAACTCTCATCATCTATGGATACCCTAGAGTTGATCCAAGTCAGTACGAAAGCTGGAGAGCGCAAGAAAATAACTTTACGCGATGGGAGCAGCATTTTGCTGAACGGCAATAGCAGCTTGTACTATCCAAAACTGGTAACAGATGACTACCGCATGGTAAAACTACAGGGCGAAGCCTTTTTTGACGTCGCATCAGACAGACAGAAGCCTTTTATCGTTATAGCAGACGATTTTACTACACAGGTGGTAGGCACTTCATTCAACATAGACACCGACAATAACCGTACTATACAGGTCAATACCGGCAAGGTCAATGTTTTCAAAGTGAGTGATAAAAGTATCACTCAGGCGTTAAAAGCGCATCATCTGCAAATCAGCAAACTAGATAAAGATATCGCTGCGATATCTACAGGCAGCGTCACATTGATAGAAGGAGAAAAAGCCAAACTAAATGCTACCGGTGCATGGGAAGTATCCCCTTATTCTCTAAGAAACTGGAAAGATAATGAGTTGACCTATATCAATGAACCCATGACTAAGGTCGTACGCAATCTTTATCGCAATTTTGGCGATTCCATACGACTAGATTCTAGCTTTATGAATAAAAAAATAACCATCACGCTCAGTAACAAGAATAGTATACAAGTATTGAACACCTTAACAGAATTATGCAATGGAAAACTAATATTAAATAAAGAAAAGAATATTTGGCAGATCACTGAACAATAAAAAAGCCGGAAATGCAAGGCATTTCCGGCTCAATTTCAGATTTCATTCTGTGCGCCTGAGAAACATACCGAATGATTATCCTACACATTAACAAAGTATTAACCTTATTAACTATTGCAAAGATGCAAAAAAAAAGACAGAGTAATTATAATCTTAACCTCTCTCAAATCATGCGAATATCATTTATGTTCTGCACCTTGCTATGCACGACATGCATCGTTCTAGCCAGCAATAAAAGTTATGGACAAAAAGAACTGGACCGCACAATTCAGGTAAACTTTAAGAGCGTAAGTTTAAAGACTGTACTCGAAGAGCTACAAACGCGCTATCAGATACCAATAGCCTATAGCAATAGTGAGAGCTATCTCGATTCAAAAGTCAACTACTCCGGCAAGAAAAAAGCCAAAGATGTATTAAATGAAATTTTAAAGGTGCATAACATGACTTATGAGCTACGTCATGATTATGTGCGCCTCATTAGCAATAAAGAGCCGGCAGTTCGAGGCCATCAAGCCACGCAGCATTTATTAACCGGTTATATTACTAATGACAATGGACAACCTCTACAGGGAGTCACCGTAACTGTAAAAGACAAAAGTAGTTTAAAGACCACGACCGATTTTAATGGAAGATTTGTCCTCAATGTCCCCAACGGGTCTACCATCGTAGCATCACTGATGGGGCATATCACTCAGGAGATATTGGTAGGCAACGAAAAAGACATACATATAAAACTAGAAGAAGATCTAGCGGGTATTGAGGAAGTCGTGATTGTCGGTTATGGTGTGCAGAAGAAGGAGAGCAATGTAGGCTCTCAAGCGACGATCAAACGGCAAGAGCTCAAAGTACCTGTCGCCAATCTTTCTACGGCTATTGCAGGACGTCTTGCAGGAGTCGTCGCTACACAGCGGGGTGGAGGTCCTGGGTCAGGTGGGGCTGATCTATTCGTTCGCGGTATTGCTACTTTCTCCTCTTCGCCACAAAAACCTTTGTTGGTCGTCGATGGTGTTCCTGACAGAGAGATCGACAATATTGACCCTGAGGACATCGAGAGCTTTACGGTTTTAAAAGATGCAACAGCCACTGCGGTCTATGGTACCCGTGGGGCCAATGGTGTCATCATCATCAATACGCGTCGCGGTAAAGCCGGTAAAGCGGTTATTACAGCCGAGGCCAACCAAGGAATTGTAGGATTTACCTATCTTCCCAAATTCGTGGATGCTCCTACCTATATGAAATTGTATAACGAAGGTATCATGATGCGAGGCCGGCCGCAGACTGAAGGCTATGCGGACGAAATCATTGCCAAGCATGCTTCTGGAGAGGATCCGGACCTCTACCCTAATGTCAACTGGTACGATGTTCTTTTTAAGGATTATGGAAACAATAACCGTCTAAATCTCAATATGTCAGGAGGTGCAGATATTGCTCAATATTATCTGTCTGTGGGATATTATGGAGAGGTCGGACAGTTTAAGACTGATGATATTGAAACATTCAATGCCAAGCTGAAACAGGACCGCTTCAACTTCACGAGCAATACAAATATCAATCTGACAAAAACGACTAAAGTAGACTTTGGTCTGAACGGCTATATCACTAATCTGAACCGTCCCGCTTATGGGATCAATGATTTATTCGTTTTGGCGACAGCCTCTGCTCCCCATGTTATACCGGCGAGGTTCTCTAACGGGCAGTGGCCACAGGTCAAAGGCCTCCTCCAATCTCCATATATGGCTTTAACCCAGAGTGGAGTCAACAACCGCTATGATAATGCCATCCGTTCCAACCTAAGAGTAACGCAAGAGTTGGGTAGTATTACGGAGGGCCTGCGTGTATCCGGCATGTTTGCTTTTGATGTCAATTCGCAAAATTCACTCAACCGTGAGCGGACTTTACAGACCTATTTTGCAACTGGTAGAGATGCCGACGGTGAGCTTATGACCGAGATCAGCAGTGAAGGTTCACAGGATCTACGCTATAGTTTAAGCCGATATGGTGACCGACGCTTCTATGGCGAGGCTTCTGTAAACTACAATCGTACATTTGCCAACAAACATGAGGTCGGCGGCTTATTCTTATTCAACCAGTCTGATTACATTGATGCTACGTATCGGGTAAATAATTATACTGCGGCGATCCCTTATCGTCAACGTAACTTTGTAGGCAGGGGGACTTACGGGTATGACAGTAGATACCTTGCTGAGGCCAACTTTTCCTATTCCGGATCAGACAATTTCGCTCCGGCCAATCGATACGGTTTCTTCCCTTCGATCGGTGTAGGATGGATAGCTTCGAATGAGCAATTCTTCTCAGATTTAAAGAATACTATTTCCCATCTGAAATTTCGTTATTCCTACGGTGTCTCCGGTAATGCAGCGGTAAATGATCCTAACAATCGCTTTCTTTATCTCAATCGCTTTGCACGGGAAAGCACAGAATATGCTATAGGTGATCCTGGATCGCAGCGCACTTATAAAGGCTATAACGAATCCCAAATCGGAGGTAATGTACGCTGGGAATCTTCCTATCGCCATAACCTAGGAATAGAAATCAATTTTTTCAATAACGAACTTTCTTTAATTACAGAACTTTTTAAAGAAGACCGGAGTGGCATATTAATGCGAGACCTTACAGTACCTTACGCTTCGGGATATACCACCGGCAACCTTCCCTTCATGAACATCGGCAAAACCAGTAACAAAGGGATTGATCTCACTCTAGAGTGGAATAAAAAATTCAAGAATGATTCATTTATTATGGCGCGCGGTACATTCAACTACAATACCAATCTCGTCGTCCAGGATAACTTACCCCCATTCCAATATCCATGGCAGGACCGCGAGGGGCATCGTATCAGTCAGCGATTCGGCTATATTGCTGAGGGACTCTTCAAATCTGAAGAAGAACTGGCCATCTCCCCCAGACAGGATGGCGATGTACGGGTAGGTGACATCAAATACAAGGATCTCAATGGGGATGGTGTTATAAATGCATCCGACACCTACGCCATCGGCTATGGGGATACCCCATTGATCATTTATGGAATAACCTTAGCCGGTGGGTATAAAGGTTTTGATTTTAGTATGTTTTTTCAGGGCGCTGGCATGGTTGATCTAAATATGTCTTCGGGATATGGTATCACTCCGTTTCCGACGGGTGCCACATATGGCAACTTGTATGAATCAATATTAGACAGATGGGATCCTGAAAATCCGGACAAAAAGACCTTATATCCTAGACTATCTACCAGCCAACATGTTACGACCAACTACCAGTCTAGTAGCTGGTGGATAAAACGTTCAGACTATCTGCGATTGAAGCAAGCTGAAATAGGGTATAATTTTACGGACAAGGCTTTGTTAAAGCGGTTAGCTATTCAAAAATTAAGGATTTTTACCAATGGAACCAACCTGTTTACCATTTCCGACTGGAAGCTCTGGGACCCCGAGCTAGGCGATGGTCGTGGAGTGGTATATCCAAATACCCGTGTATTTAACCTAGGGCTAAGAATTAATTTTCAATAATCACCATGAACAAGAGCATAAAACTATATACTGGAATCTTTTTGACTGCCGCCATCATGACGCAGTCTGCATGTAAAAAGAATTTTTTTGATACCCAACCGGACAACGAGCTCAACATCGAGTCTATCTTTACCAACCGTAATCAGACGGAGCAGTACTGGGGTGGTTTATTCACAGCCGTACCCGACGTATGGAATCAACCATTCGGAGAACTATGGTCTGCAGTAACAGACGAATGTGATATGTCTAACCAGACAGCGACAACAATCGACGCCATGAATAACGGTGCCATCAATTCGACAACAACGACCAACCTAACCACTGCCCAGTACTATCCCAAAATACGTCAATGCGGCATTTTCTTAGACAATATCGATAAGAATAAAGAGTTGCTAAATACAGCCTCAGGCGCATATGAGGTGGCTCGGATGAAGTCTGAAGCCAGGTTCCTGCGCGCCTTCTATTATTGGCGTATTATGCAGATCCATGGACCTATCTCTATACTTCCGGAAGACACCAAACTGCCTACTGATAATTACCAGATCCCAAGAGCAACTGTCGACCAAGCAGTGGACTGGCTATTGAGTGAGCTGGATAAGGCTGCAACGGATCTACCGGAAGAAATCTTTCAATCCGGTACGACTACAGCCGATCCCACACAGACAGGACGTATCAACCGGATGATCGTAGAAGCGCTCAAATCGCGGATATTACTTTATCATGCATCGCCTCTCTATAACGGTAATAAAGATTATGCAGGTTTCAAAAACTTAGACGGCACTGTATTGTTCAACCAAACCTATGAAGCCTCTCGCTGGACTAAAGCAGCTAACGCTGCCAAGTCTGCCATCGATATGGCGGAGCGTAATGGCAAAGGGCTTTATCAAGTCTCTGATGCTGATCCTTTTCGCGCAGCTTTCTTGTCCTCTAGAAACCTCTACTGGGATGGCTGGCGTAAAGAAGGGATCTGGATGAGACCCACATCAGGAACCCGCAGCTGGGAATCACGGACTGCCCCCCGATCCATAGCGGGTACTGCATTCAGTTATATGGGAGTTACCCAAGAATTCGTTGACGGTTTCAGAATGGCCTCAGGTTTGTCCATTGAGCAAGATCCTTCCTATAAGGAAAGTGGCTTCACTAACGCAGGCAACGAATACTATGTAGCCGGAACCAGCAAAATGTACGAAGGCCGAGAACCACGCTTTTATGCATTTGTCACTTTCAACGGATCCATGATCCCAGGAGCAGCCAAAGCTGGTATGACACGGGTCGAGTTTTATAACACTGGTAATTCGGGTAAAGCCGGAGCGCCCAGAGACTGGTCCAAGACGGGATACACCATCCGTAAGAATATACATCCCACATTTAGCATGACTCCTGCCGTTAATGTAGCCCGTCCTGCTATGTTCATCCGTCTGGCAGAGCTTTATCTGAATTATGCAGAAGCACTTAATGAATCTGACCCTAATCATCCGGATATACTAAAATATCTAAACGCTATACGCCAGCGTGGTGGTATTCCAGCTATTGCGCCGGGGACATTATCACAGGAACAAATGCGTGAAGCGATCCGCAAAGAACGCCAGATCGAGCTGGCATTTGAAAACCACCGCTATTTCGATGTACGCCGTTGGAAAATAGCAGATAAACCGGGATACTACCAGGGTGGTACCTATACGGGGATGGACGTCTCTAAAGGAAGTACCCTCAGCGACGTAGGCTTCCATACGCGTACCCCAGCTGTACGCAGGGCGCCCTGGAACAATCGTTTTTATTTCCTACCCCTATTACAAAGTGAGATGGATCGAAACAAACAATTAGTACAACTACCTGGATATTAAGATTTAGAATCATGATAAAATATTTTTCAATACTATATACCCTACTCATTTTTACAATCCTCAGTGCTTGTAAACAAGAGCCCGACACATCCTATGCCGAGAACTATAGAGCTGTCTATATGGCCAAATCGGCAGATCTGCAGACTTTTGTGTTCCAGAAATCTGCCGGCACCGATAAAATATTTGTAGGTGCCAATTACGGTGGGATCGATCGTGCCCCGGAGGATATCCGTGTGAAGTTTGAAGTTGACCAGTCTCTTGTTGATGATTATAATAATTATTACGGGACTGACTATCTCCCTCTCCCTTCCGGAAATATTGATTTTTCTCAAAAAGAGGCTCTAATCAAAACCGGTGATATTCAGACTGAAGCCCTTCCTGTAGCAATCAATTTCACAGGCTTGGCTACATTTACGAATTATCTTTTACCGGTTAAGATCAGTTCGGTATCTGGCAGCGTTGCATTGAAGGAAAATCTAAAAACCACCTACTTCCGTATCGAAGTACGTAGTACACCTGTGCAGGTCAAAATCATGGCACTAGGAAAAGGAGGAACTAACAATGATATGGACAAATTGGCCCAGATCATACAAGGATCGGAGGCAGATATCGTTGTCATCCGTGAAATAGATAAAAATACAACGAGAAGTGGCGCAGCAAACGATTGGCCTGCTATACTTGAGCAGAAGCTCGGTGGCGATTTCAACACCATATTTGCTCCCTCTATACTCGCTTATCAAGGTGGACAATACGGAATGGCTGTCTACAGCAAATTTCCTATTTCGAATGAACAGACGTACCGATTAGTTGCCAACGGTGCAAACCAGGGCGACAATTCTGAGCGGGGACCATTTACAGTAATGGATCTCGATGTACAAGGTGAAAAGCTTCAATTTGCAGCCGTTCACACCAATGCTAATGCTACCGCCAGAGCTACACAACTCGGCGAGATGCTAGCTATCCTGGGAAATGACGACGGTAAGCCTTCTATTTTAGCGGGTAATATGAACGCCAATCCGAACGGAGGAGATTCCTACGCCGCACTAGCAGGTATAGGTTTTCAATCGGCATGTTTACCCTGCCAACCTAACTTTTCGGCCTCTAATCCTACCTCTTGGTCGGATATGGTTCTGACTAGGGGTACAGGACGCTTTAGTGTCATCTCCCATACCGTGGGCAATGGACAACAAACCGTAGGGGGGACTCATCTACCCATATTTACGACGTTAAACGTTTACTTTTAACACATTAGATCGGGAGGAGTGACGTTCCTCCCGATGTTTATATGTTAACAAAAGATAAATTATAATTAGATTAAGAGCTATAAACAAATAATATGATGAAAAGATACGCAATGACCATTTTGGCTTATATGACTACCTTCGGACTAACCTTTACTGCATGTGGTTCCAAAGAGAGCGGACCGGATGCACCCATTGACCCCACTCCACCGGTAAGCAAAGATGTTACGGTTAAAGTCATGAGTTACAATCTATGGGCTTCCCGACCAGGCAATCTACAGCCTCAAAATATGATTGAGATGGCCGAAGTTATCAAGCGGGCCGATCCTGATTTGGTAGCCCTGCAAGAAGTAGACAAGCTCACCAAAAGAAACCCAATTGATGTCACCAAGGAGTTGGCAGAACGTACCGGAATGAAATACTATTTTTTTGCTAAAGCGATGGATCATAACGGCGGGGAATACGGTGAAGCCATTCTTTCCAAATTACCTTTTAAAGAGACCAAAGCATACAGCTTAGGTTTTCTTCCTGAATATCCAAACAGTGAGCCCCGCGCCATTGCGATGGTAACCGTAGAAAAAGAAGGTAAAGAGTTTCACTTCGTAGGCACCCATTTGGATCATCTTGAGATTAATGGAAACCGTGATAAACAGGCCAAAGACATTGTAGATATTTTTAAAACATTTACCAAACCCGTTATTCTAGGCGGAGATCTTAATTCTCTTCCGGACTCGGAAGCAATACGTATTCTACGTGGGCATTTTACCTTAGGCTGTCTCAATAATAATTGTGCTTTCACCTTTCCAGCCACTAATCCAAACCGCACGATAGATTATTTAATGTATGCCCCATCCAGCGCTATTTCAGTTCAGTCCTATCAAGCGTACACCTGGGCGGGATCGGCTTCAGACCATCTACCCGTATTAGCTACTTTTACATTAAAGTAAAACGGCGTATTATGTTCTCCTATTTTTATCCATGATACTTAATCCACTTCAACTTGTAGTATCCATAGCCCTTTGGGTCTTGTACGCTACTCCTCAAAAGATTGTAGCTGCACCCAGAGACAGTATTTCGACCACGCGGCCTGTTACGCAGAATCGGGATTCTACGGTCTATAACTGGAGAGAAAGACATGATCAAGTGATCGCACTGAACCGACAACGCCCACCTAAAGTCGTGTTTATCGGCAACTCGATTCTGCACTATTGGAGCGGCGAACCTGTGTCCCCCATCCGGCGGGGAGAGGACGCATGGGATCAATATTTCAAAAAGAAAGATGTCAGAAATTTAGGATTTGGCTACGATAGAATCGAAAATATGCTTTGGCGCGTTCAAAACGGCGAGCTCGAAGGATTTTCTGCTTCACATATAATCCTCCTTGCCGGCACGAATAATCTTTCTGTAAATACAGACACGGAGATTGTAAAAGGTATAGAAGTATTAGTCCAGGAAATAAAACGACGACAGACTAAAGCTAAAATAATACTGCTGGGCATACTTCCCAGGAAGGGTTACGAATCCCGCATATCATTATTGAACGATAAAATCGCAAAAGTGGCTCCCAAACTGCAAATACTATACGCGGATACGGGGTCTATGTTTCTTAGATCCAACGGTAAGATCAATGAGTCACTATTCAGTGATGGCGTACACCCCAATACCATTGGCTATAATCTACTCGCTCCATTTATAAATAACTATATTAAATAAGATATCAAATTTAATCTTATCATGCCTATAATTATATACAAAAACACTTCAGGTGCTAAGCTAAGAAACCTCTTAGCTGTTCTTTCGCTACTTTCTTTAATTGCTACTGTTTTGCCCGCTCAGGGACAGCTGTTAAAAAAACAGAACGGAGACTTTACTGAATTAGCTGACCCCACTGCAGACACCTTATCCGATTGGTCAAAGGTCCCTCATGGTCTACATGCTTCTTTTGTCTCCATAGACCGACGTTATCCCAAATCAGTCCTCCCCACTGTAACCAAAACCAGCCATACCAGCGTAATTGGTTGGAAAGGAGAAACGGTTTCTGCCCAGATCCTGTTATGGACACGAGAAAACATTGAAGATGTACAGGTCGATTTTGGCGACTTCCGCAGCGGCAAAGGCGGTATTATCTCTCAAAAGGTGGCACGCGCTCGTTTTGTGCGTTACGTAATGACCGATGAATTTGGCAAGGGATGTGGCAAGCGAAGCCTCGACGAATACCCCGCTTCTCTATCTCCGGATATGCTTGATAATTTAGATCGGTTTCAGTTAGAAAAAAACAAAGCCCGCCCAGTATGGGTCACTATCGAAATTCCTAGATCTACCGCAGCCGGCCTCTACCGGTCTCAAGTACAGATCTCCGGAAAGAAAATCAAACCGATGACGCTCGCTCTCGATCTCGAAGTCATCGATCAGACACTCCCCCCTCCTTCCGAATGGGGATTCCACCTCGACCAATGGCAACATCCTTCGGCTATCGCACGGGTAGCTCAGGTACCTGTATGGTCTGATGAACACTTTGACGCCATGACCCCTGTTATGCAGCTATTGGCTGATGCAGGGCAAAAAGTCATCACAACCACGCTAAACAAAGACCCTTGGAATATCCAAACTTTTGATCCTTATGAAGACATGATCAAATGGACAAAAGGAGAAGACGGAAAATGGACCTACGATTACACGGTATTTGACCGCTGGGTCACCTTTATGATGCAACTCGGTATCAACAAAATGATCAACTGCTACTCCATCATCCCTTGGAACAATGAGATCCACTACATGGATGCTAGTAGCGGCAAGCTTGTCAACGTAAAAGCGGATCCAGGCACCGCTATTTTCAATGAATTATGGGGAAATTTCTTTGATGATTTCAAAAAACATCTCACTAAAAAAGGCTGGCTTTCCATCACTAATATCGCTATGGACGAACGCGACCAGAAATCGATGGATGCCGCATTCCGATTGATCGATTCCATTGCTCCGGAATTAGGAATGTCATTTGCCGACAATAAGAAGACTTACCAACGGTATCCCAAAAGCAAAGATATCAGCATCTCTTCGCTAAAGCCATTTTCGCATGATGACCTCGTCAAGAGAAGAGCGGCTGGATTGAATACGACATTTTATGTATACTGTGCGACACCTTTCCCTAACCAGTTTACCTTCTCGGAGCCAGGCGAATCTACTTATCTGGCCTGGTATGCCTTAGCGGCTGATTTTGATGGTTTCTTGCGCTGGGCATTCAATTCTTGGGTGGAAAAGCCAATGGAAGATTCGAGATTCAGAACATGGCCTGCAGGCGACACCTACATTGTCTATCCCGATGGTCGCAGTTCTATACGTTATGAGCGGATGCTCGAAGGTATACAGGATTACGAAAAAGTACAACTGTTGAAAAAAATGCTCTCCGCCCGAGGGGACCAGACATCGCTGACCAAGTTGGCTAATGCGATACAGAAACTCAACAACAATCAACGTACTGCTACTTGGAATGAGGATCTAAATGCAGCCAAAGACTTAGTCAATCAACTGTCAAGACAAAAGATACACAATCAGTAGCTTTAGAAGAATATTATGCTCTCTGGCTATGTACTCCTGAATGGAACGCATGGCCAGAGACATATGCTCTTTCACGGTATTGATTGAGATACCCAGACGCTCGGCTATCTCTTTATGAGACAGTCCTTCCTGCCGTGACATCTGGAATATACGCCTACGCTGATTGGGTAGCTGCTCTACGGCCGATTTATATATTCCCTTGTATTCTGCATCTATAAAGGTCTCCTCTACCGAATACTGGACGATTCGTTTTTCTTCTATATAAGCAAGCTCTCCCTGAATCTCTAAAAACCTCATCTGCTCTTTGAGCCTCTTATAAACCAGATTTCTTGCAATTTTGTAGAGGTAATTCTGAATGGGATAATTCGGTTTGATCCGTTCTCTCGCATTCCACAGGTTAAGAAAAGCATCGTGTACAAGATCATCGATCGCTGCCGAATCATAAATAAATTTTTTCACAAAATGATAAAGCGCTTTTGCATACGTATCATAGATTTCCAGAAACGCATTATGATCGCTATCCTTAAGCCGATTATTGATTAAAAAGAATTCCTTTGATGACATCTCAGGCATAACAATTCTAAGCTGGAGTACGGTTAAATAAAATAATAAAACGATTCTTTAGATTTATGTGCAGGATCCAAATACTTGACTTCATAAAAAACTAAAAAGCTGTCAATCTATCTATTGTTTTTCATGTGTCCTTCCCTTAAATTCACACGTAAATATAGAGATAAGCGCTAAACTATCCAAAGAATATCCATTAACTTATTATTAACTCTTAGGGTCACCGCCCTTCTCACCGTCTGCATTCCATTCCTTTTTCAACAGCTCCTTTGCGTTTTGCATCGCATTCTCCAAATCGTCCAGATAAACGCGTAACCGCTCCCAATATGATTTGCCGACCTCCGCTTGCCCGCCACCAAACAGATCCAGATATGGTCTATCCTCCCTGTTCTCCATCCCCCGAATCGATAAAATATTAATCAATTCGTCTATTTTGTTCTTCATTAATATAGAAGGACATAAACTCTCCAAAGCCGACAACGCATTAATAGCTAATAATGCCTTTCTCCCATCCACGAGCAGGGCATAAAACAACTTGACACCGTCCTCTTTCTCTATGTACACCTTAGATAAAAAACGTACAGGCATATTGACAAATGAGGTCTTATCAAAGCTCACTTCTATTTCCTTAGTCATATCTAATAATATACTCCAGGCATAAATCAGGTGCAGTGCACAGTGACCACATCCTTCACGCTGAGACTCCAAATCGGCTTGTCTTTCTGTCAGTTCCTCTTTCAACCTTTCGTTTGCACAATTCAATTCGACATTCTTTTCCTCACTCGTCGATAGCTCACTACGTAGCCCCAAAATCTCTGTTTGAAGACGTTCCGTAGCTTTGAGCAAAGCATATACAAAATAGTAGACCTGCTGTAACAAGATACAGACCATCACCAGTACAAAATCCCGCTCCATGTACCCTATCTCAAACAGATCCATACTAAAAAGCTTCAGATAGACCCAACGTACCGTATGCAGTACGACCGTGCCGAGAACCAGACATAGCATCACGAGCTGGAATATCCATCTTCCCGTTTTGTACCGTTTCCAATACATGCTCTTGTCCAAGCTGTACACGGTCATACCGATGGCCAGTACAAGCGGTAGCATCAGTAGGATATTGAGCAAAAAAGTCATCACATGCTGCTCCAGCGGGAGCGATCTTAATACAGGAAGAGATGTGGTATAAAATGTCACCAGGAAAGCAGAAGATACCAACATTATGCTCAACCCACCGACATGCCCATACCAAGAACGGAAAAAAGAACTAACGAAGCGGCCAAAAGAGCCACTGCAGTCTTTGACAGAATTGAAAATAGATCGTATCATCATAGCGTTTATATTTAGGTCAACCACAAGTATATACAAAGAACTTAGAACTAAAAATGATCCTCATCACACATTTATGTGATATACCCTATAAGACCTCTTCTACTAAAGACTATCTACTATTACAAATGAGCTTTTGCGCTTTCAGACAGAATTTTAGTTTTACCCTCGAGAAAATAAAAACAGCGATTTCAGCCCGTAAACTCTGTTTTTTTTGCCTCGGGAATTTCTCCAAACACCTCCAGAAAATATCTTTGACATTTACTTTCTTTCATTTGCCATCCCTAATACATTCGTGTCGAAGACATCAGGAACATGTCTATTGTAAGTATAATTTAAACCCAAAAAAAATGAAAAATTACCCATTTACACAAGAAGGTCTTAATGACTTTCTGCACGATCTGTACCGCAGCAGTATCCGGTTGCAGATCAAAGAACAGGATCGGATCCTGGAGTGTATCCAAGGTTGGATACCGTACCGATTCCATTTAAGCAGCCCGCAGCTGGATTACCTGGACTCGCTGGACGAAGGTTTTATGGATGACCTGGCACAGCAGATTGCTTATGCCATCAACCATCAGCTTCCGATCACCCTGGACAAGAAAACCGATGCCGCTACTACTGCTCTCGCAGAGGGAGATTCGGTCAAGGTAACTGCTTACGAAGCCTGGCAAAAAGGACAGGCCAGCGCTGAAGAAAAAGCACCTGATCCAGATAGGGCTAATTTCAGCGCATCTCCGGAAGCGAAGTTGATCATACGTATATTCTACCGGTCGCCTTAAGCGGACACCGATACGTACTACCGCCACGGGCTATACCTTCCACGTGGCGGTAATTGAACAATTAACTCCGGCAGTGATGATACGCAGCCTTGTCATACAGCCCCAGCGCTACTATCCCCATGCCCGCGAGAGCCGCGAACTACCCCGAGGTAGCAGCTACCGTATGGCCTATGGCGATCGCAAGAGCTGGTATATCGATGATAGCTGGTGCTGTATACAATGGTACAAGAGCAAATACATCCTACCCTATTGCATCGAGGTAGAGGCCAAGGCGCCCCTATACCTACCCGTATCGATACAGCATCCCGATATACACTGGCAGTATATGCTACAGGGTGGCTACGGTATTAACGAGGTCATGGGCCACGGGCTCCTCCTGACCGAAGGCTATCAGCATCAGATCTATGCCGCCTGTGGCGATTTTTTGAGCTATGTGCCCCTGGGACGCCACCTTATCGTTGGTTACAATATCGTAACCGACTGGCTGGACAAACATAGAGAGCCAGCAGCTGCCGAGCTGGAAGACCTCCCCCAGATCTTACTACCGGACCAACTATACCGCAGCGAGCCAGCCCCCATCACAGCAGCTATGCTGACCGAGCTCTACTATATCCTACAACATCCTGAGATAACAGGTATCCAACAGGATACCAACATCTATGCGGCTGTGGGACGCTTGCAGAGCCTACACCAACAAGAGGAGAATCCCGATCGGGCGCCAGTCCATCCTCTAAAACAAAAAATAGAGTCTATACACAGGTATATTGACCACATCGTCGAAAAAAACGATCTCGTACCCTACATCCAACAGATTGCCGATCACTTTAGCATAACCATAAACCGTCTACAAAAAATACACAAAAAACTATACAACGAATCCCTACAGGACTATATCGGGACCAAACGGTTAGAACAGGCAGTCAAACTGCTGGCCGAGGGGAAGACTATCAAAGAGGTGACATACCTACAGCATTACCACGATGTACCCGCCTTTAGCAATGCCTTTAAGAACAAGTACGGCGTACCGCCCAGCCAACACCAGCCTTAAAACCAGGTCAAAGACTGATGGCGGATTTTTACAACTCTTAGTGCGGATTATTACAACCAACCTCCTTCATATCGTAGCTAACTTTGATTTATCAATACAACGAAGGTCGTTGTACGGAATTGAACAAAAGGGTTATGATCATTAAACAAGACATAAAAAAAATGATACCATCCACGAAAACAACCTTTGGAACGCCGAGCGGGATGCCCGGCACCAAGCAGACATAAAATAACGCTTACAAAACGATTAAAAGCATGAACAAGTTAAAACGCATTATCATCCACGCACCGCGCTACATACTAGCTTTCTTGCTGTTCTATACGGCTACCAAGAAATTCGTGAACTATGCCGCCCATCTGGCGCATATCAGAGATATCGGGTTTGTACCCGCAGGCATAGCCGATGGCGCAGCAATAGCCAGTATAACTGTAGAAGCAGGGGTAGCCTTGCTGCTGGTACTCAACTACAGAAAGGCGCAGGTACTAGGATGGTGTATTTTGATCCCGCTCATGCTGGCCTACAGCCGCTACGTATATTTTGTACAGAATAAGGCACTATTTGTCCCCTGCTCTTGCGAGGGTATACATGGTAAAAACTAAGCTGGACCATGCACTACTGGATCAACGGCGGCATTGCTGTCCTAACTCTGGGCATGCTGTATTACCATTATCGTATGCGTAAGCACAAAAGCGATGAAGCCCTAGGAAAAGGCTCCATCGCAACAGTTCAAACAATTTAAATAATTGCGTATGAAAACGCTAAAATCAATTTTATTAGGAACATTCATCGCTGTTGGCGGCGTAGCGCTAGCGATGAATGCAAAAACACAGGAGTCGATATGTAGTACTCCGCTTCATGAAGGGTATATTTACAACCGAGACGGAGCTCCTCCAGAGGATTCAAACCCAACTAACCTTCCAGAAGGAATGGAAAGTGCCGGCACGTATAATCAGCCTGGAGGTTTTACTTGTACAACAAATGATAACGAAACCTGTCATTGGGTGTACGACTCCGCTAATTCCAAATGGATTCCTTGTGACGGTAACTACGTTGATTTACCCTAGACTGAAAAAACAGCATCAATAACAAAGTATTAACCAATCCTCTAGCGAAGCTACCCGCTAGAGGATTTAATTATTTTAGAGCTGCTTCTATTCCTTCTTTCAGTCCCTCTAGAGTCCGAATGTTAAATTCACCGTTTACTAATCTATAATCTTTGCCGTACAGCAAAGGATAAGGATATGCCGTTATTTGATAATATTCTATCATAGGATGTTTATAGCCTTTATTTTCTGTATACAAATGTACGCCGCCCTTCGGCAGGAAGTCTTGTTTGTTCAGCATGCCCTTAAATACGTCGTAAGTATCTATTGATATCGTAATAAAGACAACATTTGGATTATCCCTATACAAATCTTTTATAGGCTCTACAACATCCCGCATATAAATATGACAAGCTAAGCAGGATGCAAACCAAAAATCTATAAAAACTACTTTTCCTTTATACTCGTCGGCTACATGATAATTTTCATCAACATCGGGTAAAGAAAAGGAGTAACCTATTTCTCCCTTTAACAATCTCTTTAATTTAGACACTTTTTCTAGACTATAGGGCTCCTTAACCAAACTCATTGCATCACTCAAGACCTCCTGATTGGGACTAAACTGAAACCAGTCTAGCAAAAAAGAAGCTATGACTCGATCTCTAACTTTTAATGGCTTAATAAAATTCTTAATGTAATAATAGCATTTTGACACATCCATTTCCCCATTATTCTGTTCTCTAAATGACGTCATTAGATATTTCAATAAGTAGTCCATATATCTAGGAGACAGTATATCATTATCATCGGTGTGTTCAAGATCAACTTTTCCTTGATCAAGATATTTTCTTACCTCAGTTCGTAATGCGGAATCAACAGCTCCTTTATTATCCCGGTAGTAGTAGGACATTTCCAATTGTCGACCGATGTTCTTACCATATTGTCCTCTCACTTGTCTTTCAAACAAATCATAAATTTCACTTTCTATAGTTGGTTTATAATTAAGGAGCACGTCCAAAGCTTCATTTTGGAGCTTATAGTGTAAATCAAATAGCTTAGTGGGATAAGATGAACTAATTGTGTACATGACTTTTTTATTATAGTCTTGCTCACTTAATAGCTTCACTTTCCAAAGTGCTTCGTATTTAGAGGCACCTCTTCCAGAGAACTTAGCATCCCAACTTTCATTTACTATCGGAATATCACCGTCATACCCACCTTCTGATGCTCTAAAGCTACCTTTTTTAGGACTTAAATAAATATGTACACTATCACCTGGTTGTAGTAAAAACTCATCCAAAATAGTAAAAAAAGGCGTTTGTCCTCTTTTTTGAAAATTTAAGCCCATGCTGACCCAATGTTGATTATTCAAACTATCTATACTAAAACTATAAACACCATTATTGTTATTTTTTTGTAAAACACGAAAGTGATTTCTATAAGGCTCTGCAATACGTTCTTTTTGCAAATATAAAACCAAAGTATCGTCAGGTGCCAGTACTGGAGCATGCACAAATAATTGCGCATTGCCTTGGCCAAACAAGTAGACAGTCCAGCATTGAATCAGCACATATAATATGAGTATTTTCATTATTGAACTGTTTATTTTCTTAGATTTTGTTGAATTCCGGAGGACTTAATTTCATTAACTGGTATAGGAAGGAGCCATTTAGGACTGTTAGGTGGCAAGGTATAAATCTTTTCACCTAAGGTTCTAGTTAGGGTAATATTAGCTCCACCCCGATTATAGCGCTTTAGATCCGACCAGCGAACACCACGGAAAATCAGCTGTTTTCTACGCTCTTGGAGAATAAGCGATAATGCTTCTTCCTTTGTCGAAAATACTTTATCAATATAAGCCGAATACATGTGTTTCAACAAGAAATTTAACGTTTTCATGGCTTCGTCTTTATCACTTAAACGTGCTTCACATTCTGCCTTTATTAAGTATTGTTCATCTGTATCTAATCCGCTAAAACTATATACAGCCAATCCGTAATTATCCTTCTTTGTAGCAATACCTAGACTACTAGAGTTGAAATAGACCTTTTTTCTCAAATCATTAACACTGTAGGAATTGTAAAGAACTTCACTTATTAGTGTATTACTCGCATAATTCTGAATCAACGAACCCGGTGTTAGGTAAGAAAAATATATAGCTTCCTTATAATCTCTAATTTTTTTTAAATTAAAATCAGTCAAATCATTATACAGGAGCAAAGAATTTTTAGAAGCTGCCAATGCTGATTCATAATTTTCCGTCATTAAATAAACTCGAGCAAGCAAGGCAAATGCAGCTACTTTGGATGGGCGACCAAAATCAACCTGTTCTCTTAAAAGCGTTATAGACTCCCTTAAATCTTCAATCAATCTTTTATAGCAAACTAGAACTGATTCGCGCTTTACTTTTTCATTCACATCGGAAGATAGAGGAATTGGTACGCCAAGATCAGAAACTGCATTTACTGGATGATAAGCTGGCGCATATAATTGTAGCAAATAATGTAGGCTCATCGCCCGCACGAATAATGCAGAACCCTTTACGTGATTAAAAGATTCCTCATTCGTCGTGTTTACAGAGACCTTATTCAATCCATCCAATACCACATTGGCATAAAAAATCTGTTCATATAGTCTATTCCAGCCATAATCCTCGTTTTCTATTGTTCCATAAATATCATCAGCCCATACATAAGCATTCTTAAACACTACATTGTTCATACTTTGCCAATAAGTATTTGTTAAATAGTAATCATCCGCCTGTATATCGAGTAGTTCGGGAGCCCATTTTAAAGAACTGGCATCCAACAGCTGTTGAAAGTCATCCAAAGTCGTCGGTACAACCGTATCAGAACTTGGCTTGACATCCAAGAACCCATCTCCGCAGGACAAAAGTCCCAAAGAGCATATAATTATAAATAATTTGTTCATTCTATATCTTTTTAAAAATTTAGATTAACACCCAAGGAATAAGTCCGAACAGCTGGATAGACCATCGTGTTACCGTAGACAGCTTCAGGATCAAAGCCCAATTTGTTAGCAGCCCACAGTACCCCAAGGTTGTTGGTATAGCCATAAACCTGCACTGTAGACAAACCAATACGAGGTAACTTAATTGTATAAGCCAATCGAATATCGCGCAAACGAATATGATCACCACGCTCAACCAGATGCTCCGTCATGTTATAAAAAGTCTCCCGGTTGGCTATTACTGGATAAACGGAAGCAGGCACATGTGTACGAGCTTCATCGCCTGTCTGCTGCCAACGATTCATATAGTCGTATTGAAATGGAGCAATGGAGTACGATGATGTACTATACAATGTACCGTAGTTAAGGCCCATTCGCCTTACGAAATACCCAAACTGCCCCGATATCGTGAGGGACAAATCGAAAGAATTATATTGAATGGTATTTCGTATAGAACCGAATAAACTAGGTGTGGCACGACCATGATATCTATAATCATCCAACCGTGTATTATTGTAGATATTCGTGTAATCTTTGGATATTTCCCCCTCAAAATAGCCTTGAGGCTGTCCATTAACATCTAGCCCTCCCGAAGCAAAAGAATATATCCCATACAAAGGTTTACCTTCGATGGGATATTGGCCTAAACTACTCGTCAAATACAACCGATCAGAGGATGGTTTCAATTGATAACCGGTCACCTTTTCCTTGGTATAAGAAAGTATCAAATCCGATTGCCATAAAAAGGCCTTTGATTGAATATTTTTGTTTTTTAGATTTAAATCCCAGCCCGATCCTTTGAGCGAGGCCCAATTACCAAACAAAGTAATAACTCCAGAGGAAGGATTTATAGGGTGTGAGCTTAATAAATCGGTTGCCTTTTTATAATAATGCTCTATCGAACCTGATAAACGGTTGGTAAAAGCTGAAAAATCAACAGCTAAATTAGACATACGGATATTCTCCCAACTGAGTTGAGGATTCGGAGGGTTAATTACTGTTTGATAAATGCGTTTAGTATCGTAGTCGGGATTTGATGCAATCTTAGAAGTAATATAAGCCGATCTTCCACTAACATTTCCCGTGTAGCCATGTGTGGCTCGTATCACGAGTTTTGATAGCCAATCCACTTTATAAAAATCCTCTTCATGCAATTGCCAACGGGCTCCTGCCGACCAAAATGGTCTCCCTCGCTGATTAATATCTACCCCAAATATGTTCGCCTCGTCCTTACGTGCGGAGAATGTCACGGTATAGCGCTTATCGTAGGTATAAGAAGCATTTCCGAAATACAATCTGTTTCTATTTAAAGTCGTAAGACGAGACAGATTGATCGGAATCACATTATTAGCCACCCCTAAATTACCGGTCAGGTATTGTCGATATCGCTGGGTAGCATCGAAAGGGACATAAGTTTCTGTCTCCTCTTGGTATCCCATCATCACAGGCATAATACGTTCTAAAGTATTTCGACTATTCAACTCTAATCCCCCAACTAAATGAAAGTCATGAATTTCCTTCCATTTTTTATCGACATTAAAACTACCTCGAAAATAATGCGCACTCTGTCCGAAGTTTGTTTGATTAAGACGAGCACCATCAGGTATAGCAGAGCTTGCTATCCCAGTTGCATGATTGATCTGTGTGAATCGATTATACAGATCACGCATTTCAAAATACTCCGCTTCTCGTAAAGTATTTCTCTCACTGTAGCTACGTCGATACTGATAATTTGCAAATAAACTTAACCAACCTAAAGGCTTGTAACTAATGCTCGGTCGGAATTGATAGCTAATCTCTTCATTGTTGTTGCTATATAATTTATAGTTCTCAATTGGATAATAGTTCCAGTCTTTCAATAAACCCATTCCTGCTGTATCAATATAACTCTGACGTAAGCCTTGAGCACTACTTCCACCGCCGATTGATAATGGACTACCATCCTCGTCAACAAGTTTATTATACAATACCTGATACTGGGCACTCCCTCCAACCCTATTAATACCTGAAGCAAATTGTACATCTGTATCAACTACCAACTTATTTTTAAGCATACGGTAGCTATTCCGAGCCTGTAGGGTAATACGTTCATTATGATGACCAGATAGATTACCTAAATTCTTATCGTAACCTGCAGAGAAGTAATAATTATGCTGTTTCGCTCCGCCAGAGAAATTGATAGCTCCTTTATAAAGTTGCACTGGACGATATACATATTTATTTAGATCGCGACGCACATCTTGTGTTTTCAATTGCGCGATACGTCTTTCCATCTCGGCCTTATCGATATGTCCATTCCTTTCAGCGAGCAGTGCTTCAATGGTTGGGGTGATATACGGATAGATTTGATTGATGGTTCCATCCCAAGCTCCTTCGCCGTATAAAAATCGTTCGATCTCGATCACCTCATTCATAGGTATTGTAGGGTTGTAATAGAGATTTGGCTTTTCGCTGATCGACATATCGGTTCGAACAGATACTTTAAGGGGCTGCTCAAAGCGGCCCTTTTTAGAAGTCAGTACAATAACGCCATTTCCAGCTCGTGCTCCCCAAATTGACGAGGCTGCGGCATCTTGCAATACCGTGACGGATTCTATATCCTCTGGATTGATTGTATTTATATCGCCGTCGAAAGGAAAGTTGTCTAGGATGATTAGTGGCTCTGCATTCGCAAATAAAGTACTGATACCACGAATAGACATGGAAGGCCTATTGGAAGCAAATGTCGTTGCCCCTACCTGATTATTATTAAATATCAATCCCCGAGTCACGCCATTTAACCGATCCAGGATATTGGAACCAACGGTACGGCTCAATAGTTTGTTGTCAATATGTACAAATGAACCTGTTGCACGTTCCTCAGGCACTTTGAAATAACCCGTTTCGGCAACTATTGCTACAGTATCAATTTGTTTCGCATCTTTTTCTAGGCCATCCTGTAAATTGATTATAAATGGTCCGCGGTTAATAGTATCAAATGGGACATAGATCGGTTTAGTGAGTTTACTATGCCCTAAACGCAACATACCAGATTCAAGGTAAACACCACGAAAAGAAAAAGATCCATCATTCTGTGAATAAACATAGATATCCGTTCCTTCGATACTGATATGACTTCTTAGGCTAAGCGTGTTATCTGAAGATACCACCTTGCCTTTTAAATATGGTCGATAAGTTTGGCTTATCTCAGGGGCTTTAGCCGGATCACCGACAATCGTCCCTTGAGGATAAGCACTATTAAACAACACACAGAATATTATTAATAGCACAGCTCCTAGCGTCGAGTCGTCAATGCGATATCTCCATAACGGGTGAAGCAGTCTATATTTATTGTTTTCTTCTTTTGGGTGACTTGAAAGGTCTTGATAACTTGTTAATTTGATAACATGATCACACTCTCGAATAGACAGTCCACTTCCACCCCCATTAAAATTCTTCATTTTTTTGGAATTTAATTATTTTCTAATGGTCCAAAAGAGCTTGCAGAGCAAGGTTTTTTGGATTCATTAGGTGTGACCTGATCACTCCAAACCGTCATTTCGACCGAAGTGGAGAAATCCAGAGATTCACCGAGAGATAATCTCAATAACTAACCGTACCTAATCTCTGATCAGGCCACACGATTTAAATAAAAATTGATTAACTGATTTGTCTTGCGTGCTTTTAGAAGTATAATTTAGCTTAATCGGTTTTATATACGCATAGACCTAGAAATCGAAATAGATAGGCGCGGAACTATTCCGGACCTTTGATAATGTTTTTTTGTAATTGCTCTTTAATTTTTATCATAACTCACTTTTATTTGGGTATCAAAGCGAGTCTCCTAAAGAAAAACAGGGACAGTCCCGTGTTCCATAGCCGATTCCAGAAAAGTTTGAGCCCAGAGCAGCACATGAAACAGCAAGACCCGTCCCTGAAAATGTAAAAATATACATTTTTTTAAAAAGTTCTGGGTTTACCTTGCCGCCTTCATCCCTGGGCTCAATCATGGAATCTGAAGACCCTAAAATATATAATTTGGACTACATTGTCCTAGCTTCCTGTTTTACATATCATTAAATAATTAATTTCCATTACAAATATAAACAAATAATTTCAAAATGAACAATATTTTATACAAAATGTCACTATTTAAGTTTATCCATTTGTATAATGGAATTAACAATAGAAGTTTTGCAGCCCAATATCATAGAAATCCGAGATGCAACAGGATTAAGTCAGGAGAATTTCGCTCTACTTTGTGAATTTTCAAGATCTACTTTAACCAATATCGAAAATGGTAAATCTCTTCCTTCAACTACTACAATAAATAAAATATCAGGTTTCACTAACATTGGTTTAGAAAAAATAACCAAGAGAGACTTTATACCACCGATTAACTTACGAGAGAAATTACAAAAGAAGTACTCTAACGACCCGACAAAATCGGTACTCTTGGAACAAGTACCGTCTGTTCCTTATATAATTAAATACAGATTACTTAAAACTACTTTTCTAGACTCCTTTCGGGAGAGGTTAGAAATATTAACATATATCAAAAACAAGTATGGGTGGGAAATCAATCCTAACACATTAACTACTAACCTAAAAAGGTTAAATAACAAATTGATAATAGTGCCAAACCCTAAGCACAATAAAGGGTACGTATATAAAAAATTATGAATTTACTAAAGTTCTAGAGTATAAGAGAAATGAGTCCGATTCAATCCCGTATTAAACGGACAATATATAAGCCCTATGGCGCCCTAATCCGTGTTGACTCCGAGTCATCTCCCTGTTTGAAAGCAACCATCAAAAGGAGTCAAAATACTGGCTTCATTAACGGAACTCGTTGACAATTGCCTTCTCATACGAACCTTTACCCCATGGCGCGTGCTAGCAGCTCGTGTCTATACAATTCTTACAATTAAGCACGGATTCATAATGATTACTCTGACTGTGGGATGCTCGAAGAAAGAAATAAACATTACACAAAATAGCCCTCGCAGACTGCAAGGGCTATGCTTAACCAATTATGACTCCGCAGGGATGCGGGTTCGTTTTACCAAGACTAAAGTATCCACCCTATGAAACACATATTGACATAGTTTGCCTTGGTAATTAATTTTGTACCATGAACAACAATCAGGAAAAACGAGAGCATATGCTATCGATGATATCGGAGTGGCAGCAGAGCGGCAAA
>NZ_JAERTY010000019.1 GCF_016746095.1 Sphingobacterium faecale
AAAGAAAAAAAATCATTAAGTTTGAAAAGTTAATACAATCCAGTTGTAAAATAGCTCGGGTTATTGGTCACTAAACCTGGTGTACTTTCGTCCGGAATCCGTGGTGTACTTTTGTCGGAATATTCAATCTTTAAACATAATTAAATCGGGACGTCCATAGTGGTTATAATACATGAATTCTAAGTTGGTGTCACTAAGAGTTAGTTTGAGATTTTCTGACAATTTTACTCCTTTTTCTACAAGACTTTTAAAAACGGTTTTTCGCTCTTCAAAATTGTGTAACTGTGTAAGGAATTCTATAAATTTTTCATGCTCCTCTGATGTAAGGTCTCTATCTAATTCTTCAAGTGATTTAATACGTGCATCCCAAATAAGTGATGTACGTATAGTAAAACAGACTAAGTGGAGCCAGTTTCCTGAGGCCGAACGTTCATTTTTAGAATTTAATAAATTGAGCATACGTAGATAAGTTAGAGTACCTTTTGTCATGTTAATTGGGAGAAAGGTGCCAGTCACGCTTAGCGCTCCAGAAACAAAAAATGCGTCATTTAATTTGTCTAAATTGTCATAATTTGGGTTGGTGTTACAAGAAGCCAAGTAAATTATTGGTGCGGCTATTGAATTTGCCACAATGTCTTTTGGATATATTTTTTCGTTCCCTATTTTTAAGTAACACGTTAAAGAGTCTTTGTCAAAATTACAGTGACAGTCAAATATAAGAATCTCTGGGTCAAATTGTTGTATCAGTTTCTTGATCTCAATAATGCTTGAGACAATTTCAATTCCAAATCCTAATTTATGTTGATATGATTTTGCTAGATTATATGACGTCATAAAATCAATTTTGTCTTGATCGTCATCACTAAAAATCACTAATGTCCGTTTAACACTTATAGAGCTAAGTTGGAATCTAATCTTGCTAAAGGCTGAATAATTGTTTATAATTCCTTGTATGTTTGAATCCTGAATTCTACAAACATCTGTTATAAAACCTAAAGGAATGTTATTTATCAAAATCCATTCGATAGGTAGATCTGATATCACGAGTATTTGTCCATTTCTGTTGTTTAAGTACTTTTCGATCTCATCTTTAAGATAAACACTGTTTAATTTCTTTCCAATTTTTAAAATTGCTTTGTATGGATGCTTACCAGTTAGTATTCCATTCTTTTTTCCGAGACTAACTAATGAAATAGATGAATTGAGTTCTGAACTTTTTATCGGAAAGCGAATTGATGGAGAAAATTGAAAAGTTGAATGTAAAAAGGTTATACCGTCTAACACTTCAATTTGGGTACTAGTAATTTGATTGGCTTCATCTTTCAATTTTTCAAGCGAAATTTCACTGTCATCCAATTCCTTTATACCAAATAAGTAATCGTCATTTTGTTCAGCATTAAACATCTTTGTGTAGTTGTTTTTTCCCCGCTTTTCCAAAGCCTTCTTGATAATTGGGTGGTGATAAGGGAAAACAAGGATTAATGTAGGAAGAAAAAAACGATCACTCAGTTTTTTTTCTTCCCCCCAACTTTTATGTATTTCATCAAGAGATTCAAGGGATTCAATAATTATTTGCCATCTGATTTCTAATGGCGCTTTTTCCCAACTATGATGATGTGATATAAAAGGAGTGTTATCTGCTTTGTAAATATTTAGTACGTTAGAAACTATAGGTTTGAAATTTAAAAACTCTTCATTGATATAAGGCATGTTTGGGAGGTTTATACTTGACTTCTTCAAACCTCGGTGGTGTTTCGAAATATATTTGAATATTTTTTTTGAGTCTCTGTACATTATTTTGTAAAATTCATTGACATTCGAGAAATACCTACTATCCCCCTTAATTTCTGCAAGATAATCACTTGAATAAACTGAATAATAGTAAGCAAATGTACTTTTGGTCCTAATATTTTCTATGGCTTCTTTAACCTCAGAATGACACTCTGCGCTGAAGAGAAATACAGAAATTCGATTATAATGATTTAACAATTGGATAATATTATCAAGCATAGAATTGCCTATGAAATGAGATATGTGAAAATTAAGAATTTGCATACCACTACCATCTTTTTCTTTCACATAATTAAAATAATCAAAGTTATTAATGAATTGCAAAAGGTCTGTAGGGAAATATCTCAAGTTATACAATATTCTATTCTCGTCATTGTTATTAAGAAGAATAAGATTATTTGAAATCCTTTTCTTAATGATTATGTATTGGATTTTAGTAACGCTCATGTTAAGTTTTGTTTTTGTATATCCAATTCAAAAAACTTTATTAATATTATTTAGATTGTGGTTTACCGACTAGTATTTGGTTGAGTAGCGGCCAGCCAATCTTCTAGTCTTATACTAGCTATATCGTCTTCTATTTCGTCATTTTTAATTATATCCAAGATTTCTTTCTTGTTCTTATGACTTATATTTATTAGGACTCTTCCCAAATCTCTATTTAATTGTTGAAAAGATATGGTTAAATCTAAATCATCTTGAATGGAAGCTGGTATTTCTCTTTGATTAATATATCCGTGTATATTATTTAAAAATTTAAAGAATTCGTAACCAAGTCTATTGTAGCTTAACAATCTTAAAAGGTTCATTTCTGAAACATCGAAATAGTCTTGATATATCAGTTTATTTATCACCTTAAACTCATGATTGAGTTTTGAGGAGTTTAGTTTAATTTGATCTATATTATCTATTATAAATCTTAGACTCATTTCATTTTCACCTAGGGTTTCTGATAATGAAAGCATGGTCTGATAATGGGTTTCTGCTTTCAAATCAGATATCAATTTAATTAATAAATCTGTAGACCATTGCAGCTTACTTGAAATAGAGTTGTTATTTATTTCAAGTTGTTGAAATCTCAGTGTTTTATAAAGCAGAAGGACACTTAATAGCCCTATTAGAGAGCCGACAACACCTCCAAAGAAGTCTCCCACATATCCTGTATGCTCCATATTGAGTTCTCCTTCAAATAATGAGTACTCTTTGTAAAGGTTAAGAATTAAGATAATAGTGGTTATTATAGAAAGTGTAGAAACCGCATAGATTGCAAAATTCAGTTTTTTGTGTTTATTATTCATTACAAGATTAAACTTTATATAAACTAATAACTATATCCAACCACATGAAAGAAGTTCTCTACAAATCTCCATTGCCCTCCAGTTTCACCATTAATTAGCATTCCACCATCCTTATCTTGGTAAATAAGACGTAACGTAATCTCTCTTGCGTATTGTTCATCATTATGCTCAAAAGAAACCTCTAGAATAACCTCAGAGATGGACGCAGAGGTATCTTTAACTTGGACGATTTTATAATCAAGGATTATTTTGTTTTCAAACACTTTTCTTACTTTTCCAGCCTCTGAACTAAGCTTGAAATTATATTTAGAAAATTGGTGAATCTGTTTAGCAATAGCTCCATAGTTGTTACTAGACCAATATTCAATAAACCTGACAGCTTCTTGTTCGGGCGTATAGTCTTTATAATCTGTATGGTGGCCTTTTTCTGGAATGTCGAGACCGATGGTGATAATTCTTGCTTTCCAAAGCTCTAAAAGTTTTTGTTCGAATGTGCGACGTTCTTTCTGTTGTTCATACTTTTTTACACTATCATGGAGCTGTGCTAGAGTTTCCTCTACCGTCAATTCTGGGGCAGGCTCAGGAGCTACTTTCTTACCATCTCTAACAGCCCTTGCCCAATCAGATACAGCAAATAATGCCGCCCAACATTTTGCAGCTACTGTTTTGTTGGCATAATTTATATCTCTCCCGTGTAATATGCCATGTCTGTAAGGCATAGTTATTACTTCCTCTGTGGTCTTTGCTCTGGTGTCGTTGAAGATGTCTTTTAACGTAGCTAAGCCAGTGCTATGTGCCGCAATAGAGTCCCAAGCGGTAACATCAGTTCTTTCCGCGAAAAAGCCAGTGATTTTATCTATATCATTGACACCTCCATCAATAATCATTAAAAGTACTGGTATACAAGCATGGTAGCGCTCTGCAATAGTATCATCATATGCCAGGTTGATTAAGCTAAATCTTTTACGGAAAACTTCTAAACCTTTGAATTGATGTTTTAACCATTTCATTTTGTCAGAACTATAGTATTCGATTAACTTCTGTTCAGCCTCAGCTATTTGTCCCTTTTCAGCTAACTCGATACAAGAAAAAAGTAGACTTTCGTTCATTGACTCATGAGCTATCCACCCTCTTTTAGCAAAATGATGATTGAATCTATCTGGTGCTTTAGAAATTATTTCAAATTCTTTTTTCAAATCAACGAATGGCTCAAGTGCTTTTTCAAACTCTATTGGATCTAATCCTGGTATAGGAAAAAAATCGAGAATATTACGTAAAGCATCGACTCCTTCAAATTGTTGTTTCAGCTTTTTATACGAAGAGTTGTCTTCTATCTTATCGCTCATAATAAACTGCTATATTAAACTATATTATTTCTTCTTCCTTTTTATTGAACTGTGTTGTTTAATGTGGAATCTGACCACTAGAAACTAATTCTGAAGGGAAATACTTTTTTAGAGGTTCTAAACTTTCTGGTTTACTTTGAAGCAATTTAAAGGCTCTTTCTGTAAAATCAGAAATCGAAAAATGTCGAGAGGCTATAGCTTTAAGACCTTTATTGTTAAATGCTGAAATTGCTTTTTCATAATCATTACTAGCTATTATCTGTTCGATTTCTAATTTTCTTTTTACATAAAAATCATCTATATCTATTGAGTTCAAAAAGGTCTGGTAGTTGTCTTTCACTTCCTGAATGTTGTTCCCCTTTGATAAATCATTGTCTGTGAATATATTGTTTGTTTTGGTGGAGATGTAATTAGATATTTGTAATTCTTTGGTTTTATCAAGTTCTTTAATGATATTTTCCTTTATAAGGCTAATTTTTGTCTCATCACATAATGTTGATTCTGCAAAAATTTTCAAAAACTCTTCATCTAGGAAAAGATTCTCAACCTCAGAAACTGAAAAACTAAAAATACTATCTGTTTTTAGTTTAGTTAATCTTTCAGGTGAATGGTGGTCTGAGTCAATTAAACCTAAAGCATTTGTGTTGGTACTATTTAGTTTATTGAATGCTTTAGTATGGTTCATTACATCGAAACAAGATCCTACGGGGGTAACTGTAAAATTGGGAAATAGTAAGGAATATATCTTTTCGTCATTAGAGCCTTTTATTCCTTCACAGAATAATATGTTTTTTCTGCTGCCTAAAAGTTCTAGTAACAAAGGTTCAGGAATCTCATTCTCAGGAATGATTTCAAAGTCCCAGTCGTCAGGATGAATATAAGACTTTATCCATATTTTTTTAGCAGTCTTTCTACTGCTAGCGAAGTCTAGATCATGTGTTAGATAGAAAAATTTACAATCCTCCCTTTCACTTTCCAATACATCCCAAAGTTTGTTTAAAATAGTTTTGTGAAGATACATCTCTGGTTCATCGACAACAATGAAACCATCTTTAGGTGCTTGAAGTACTTGACCTATTAGATATAATAAAACTTTTTCACCATCACTCATTCGTATGCTTTCGTACTCCTCGTTGCGGTCTTTGGTGTAGGTTTTAATGTTAATGCCATCTTCACATTTAATATATCGATGCTGTATTAAAGAATTCCAAATATTGATGGTAGCATCTAGGTTTGTCTTTTGGGGAGCAGATATTTTCTTTTCATTACGATTCTCATCAATTGCCTGTGCTCTATACTGATGAGCACTCACCGTATGTTCCGCTATTAAATGCTGAAGGATAATTCCAAAATCATCAGCCATTCCATAAAAAGAATTTTCATCTTTATATGTGTGATCTTTAATCTGTATTTCTCTTAGTTTTTGCTCTGTTATTTGTGGATTATTTACATACGCGAAATTCGGAAGTTTTAATATTCTTTGAGCAGAAATCACAACACCATTGTTATTTAAGAACTCCTTTAGTTTATTAGAAAGAGAAGTTTTCCCAGCACCGTTTGCTCCAATTAATACAAGGTTGGATTTTAGATAACCCACATTTTCAAAAAACCTAAATTGAAAGTCGAGACTATTAACTGATAGAGAAAGTGTGGATTTGTAGGAATTTTGGTAGCGCTTAATGTAGTTTTCTCGATCATAACTATTTAAACCATTTGTGAAGTTTGAATTTGAAGCTCCTCGAAATACGAGATTACTTAAAATCTCATCGAATTTGTTTTTATATAGTTCTTTGTATGGGCTATCAATATCAGAAGTGTCTAACTGGCTTCTTATTTTTGAGGCAACTCTGAATAGGTCATCAAAAATAGATAAGTCTTCCTGATCAATATTTAGATTTGTGTATATCTCCTTATGTAGAGGGGCTTCTTTGATTAAAATGTCTAATATTTCTTCCATTTGTTATAATTAGCTTGGTAATGTTCGTATTGCTAATATATGTATATAAAGTATAGTATTCATTTCTTGTTAAATTATTTTAAATGAGTTTGTAGTGACGATTCGAGTATATAGAATTATGATCATTTTCAGAGACTAGGCTGTAAAATGTTTTTTCTTTAACCTTCTTCAGAAACAATATTCCAGTCTGATTTATTTCCAATTTCTTTATTCTGTATCTTCACGTTATGAGCCAACTTTTATCACTATAACAGTGTGTGTGTCATAATGAAAAAGTATATACGTTATTTAATCTATATTT
Organism: Sphingobacterium faecale; assembly: GCF_016746095.1. Taxonomy (GTDB): domain Bacteria; phylum Bacteroidota; class Bacteroidia; order Sphingobacteriales; family Sphingobacteriaceae; genus Sphingobacterium; species Sphingobacterium faecale. Next base: position 6,694 of record NZ_JAERTY010000019.1, read on the forward strand.
TAGTTGCTTTTTCTGTTATTATCATAGCGTTTGTTCTCTACCATTTGGTAGATTCAAGATACACCGAGCATCAGAAAGAAGTTTACGAAAATCGGCTAGATCATTTTAAGAAATCACAATCTGATCGCTAGATCCGCCTTCCGTATTATATCACGAGTCGGTGTAGTCAGCTATATTCTGTTTATTTTTAGGGAGATAAGTAGGGAAGTATCCCCATGATCTAATGGATTAGAGGTTTGAAAGGTTAATATGGTTACAAGCGAGGACGCTTGCACCATCGGGGGATTCGACTTCCGTATAAAATCACGAGTCATTCTAATTAGCTATTCCTTCTCCTATTATTAATAGTTATCATCATTCCATATTAACAGTTCGCCAATTTCTTCAATATTTAAATTGTTTTCCCTATTTATCTTTTCAAGTCTTGCTTCAAAACTTTTTAGTTCCTGTTTTACAATTTCAATTGCTGCCTTTAGGGATGAAATGTCAAATGAAACGTTTATATTTTCTAGTGTGGGAACAAAGGGTTCTTCAGACTTTTTTACATAAAAGTCAAGAGTAATCGTTTTAGAATCTACTTTTACTTTTGGTTGCGGATGGCCCGCATAAAAGCCATCTTCTCCGTTTGCAAGTTTTTCCCAATAATGGATATCAGAAAGATCACCACAACATTGTGGATAATATTTGTCTTGTTGGTCAATACGTAGAACATAACCTCCAAATAAAGCACATGCAAGTTCTCGGTCGTATTTTCCTGCCCTCATTTCTTGTGTATGGTCAATTACAAGTTTCGTCAAGTTGCTGTCCGTGATTTCGTCAATTCTGTAAAACGATGATCCCCCCAAATATGGCTTCAACTCGTCTTTAAAACCTGCTTTTTTGTAGCTTTCGGAATTGTATTTATCCCATAATATGGGGTGTTCCCAAAAAGGATATTTGTCAGGTATTGGAACGTCCTGATTGTTATATCCAATTTCTATAACAGGTATTAATTCTAGTGCCATTGCTTATTTGTTTGATATAATATTATAAACAAACCTCGCATTGTCATCCTTCTTCCTGTTGATCTTTGGCAGTCCTTTTGTTCCGTTGCAGGATTTTAGAGCGTTGGCGAGGAATAGGGGACGGATTGGTTGTTCTAGTTCTGCTTCGTAGTCCTTGAGTATTTGGAGGGCTGCTTTTGATTCGTTGAAGTAGTCTGTCTGGCATTTTGCTAATATCCACGCCGTGACTTCTTCTTCGGTGACTGTGCTTTCCGATGGCAGCAGCAGTTCCTTGTCTTCTGTACCAAATGTGGCAATTTCCTTTACAGTTCCGTCGGCAAATACTTTTTCGGCTTTGTATGTGATACCCTCCGTTTCATCCTTGTGTTCAAAGATCTTAATTGTATAGCTGGGAGTGACATTGGTATTCGGGACTATGGCTGCAAATTCGCAATTGAAAATCTGCCTTAATATATTTGATTTTTCGATTTTATACTCAAGGGTATGGGTTATATCCTCAATTTTCCGAATATAAAAATCTTCCTGACCTAGTAGAAAAGATAACTCATATTGGCTATAACCTTTGGCTATTCTAAGTAAAAAGACATTGAGCATTTTCTCAATCTCTACCATTGGCATTTCAAGTTTTTCTACTTCGATGAATCTGGATTTCATAATATCGGCAACTGCTTGAGCAAATATACTAATCCTTTTTAGTCTTTTTAAAAAGCTTATAGGTATTCAACCCATGTTTGTTAAGGACTACTATTAACGTCTTGTTTGGACCTCGAACGGCTCGGTCTAATGGACGAGTAAAGTCCTTGGCTTCCCAGGTTTGGTTTTGAAGTTCGTTAGATTTTGAAATAATTTCCTCAAGTGATTTTGCCTTTTGGAAAAAGCCAGTTTCAATTAGTACTCTTAGGGTGGCCGCAGGACCTGCCCCCTCTGGAATAGGAGGGATTTGTTTAATTACTTTATCGTCTGATAAGGTTTCTTGCGGATAGAAATCATAAATTGTATAATCGGTTTTAATCGTTGTATCATCCTTGGAATCGATTAGTTCTTGTTGTCGTTTACGAGCTACAATAGAGAAGTACATTGCTATTTTGTTTAATACTTCGTCGTTGTATTTCGAATTATTCCCTGCGCTCTCCATATGCCCAATATACTTTTCATTCATGTCAAGATATTCTGATATTTCTTCACCAGAAATATCTAAGTCAAGTCTAATTTTTCTTACTTGAATGATTATATATAGATCTATAGGAAACAGATACCAGGTGTTTTTATTCATATTATAAATAAAGCCACTATCTCTATGTATGCTTTGTGCTGTAAATAATTTGTTTTTATAAGAGCTAATACTTATCTTTGATTTAGAAAGAAAACAATAGTTGTTTTCTTAAGAATTTTGGGGTTTAAATCCAGAGTCTTGCGCCTACATATTCTGACGCCGTAACGCAAGGCAGTAGTTTAAATACCCATATCTATCCTTATTTAAGGCATTTTACTATATTTGCTTTTTAAGATAGGTGTGGGCCTACTGTCAGTCCGTGTTACGTAAGGCGTCAGAAACTTTATGAGCAGGCACGGCATGTAGTCCCGCACTTATCGATTCTACAGGTCCAAGACTCGTTAACCAATAGCGAGTATGAGTTTAAAACAAAGAACAAAAAACATTATTTCGGCCCCCGAGTAGCTTCGGATGCTTAGTCATTTAGGATGACTTTTCTATTTCTTGCGATGTGCATTATAAACCGATTATATTACTTGAACTCTCATTTGGCACATCCTTGATATTCAGTTAACTATTTTATTGAACCGTGTGACCTGATCAAGGATTAGGTACGGTTGGTTATTGATAGAAATAGCTCTCAGGCCCGCCCTCATTAGGTCACACTAATGAATCCAAAAAATGAAGAATTTTAATGGGGGTGGAAGAGGATTGCCCCAAGGGCAGAGATGTGTCCGACCGCTGGCGGATGACAAAGACCTTTCTGGACGCCTGATAAATATTAATGATAGACTGCTTCGACCGCTTGGGCGGTCTCGCAGTGACGGTACAACGGGCGAAGACAGGGGTAGTTTTCGTTCTGCCCAGGACCTGCCTTTGTTCTGCCTTGGTTCTACCAAAACCGGGTTAATTCCCAATGGATCCCCGATGAATCCCCGGTCACCATCGGGGTTTGATCGGGAATCGATCGGAAGTTCATTGGGGAAAGGCAGTACTTTGCTTGGTCAAGGTAGGTTGCTTTTCGGTGTAAAGTGCAAGCGAAGTCTAGGAGAGGAAAAAGAGGGCAACAAGGTGAAAAGCTCGGACTTTCTTCACTCTTTCTTCGGGCGCCACCTTACTGCTGCCTTACCTCCGCCTTACTGTGGCCTTACTGCCACCTTACCTTTAGTAAGGCTACGGTATGGCTTTAGTAAGGCAGAGGTAAGAAAATGGTGGGAGGGAGCGCATACTTGGGGAATACTTAGGGCATACACTAAGCGTGCTTCGGCTGGCGTAGTAGGTTGGTTCGGTGTGGCTTTGAGATTGGGTCGTACCTGCGTGCACACTTGTTCGACTGTTGTTCGAGTGTTGTTCGGGTGCTGTTCGAGTGCGACTCGAAGCCCACTCGAAGCGGAGTCGAACAGCACCCGAAGGTGTCTCGAAGAAGTCTCGAACACGTCCCGAAGCGCTGTCGAAGGCGAGTCGAACAGCTTCCGAAGGAGTGTCGAAGCAGAGGGTGCCCGAACTAAGGTTGAACTAGCCTTAACACAGCCTATAACTAGCGTTGAACTAGGAATGAACTACCAAACAACTAGGAATGAACTAGGAAGCATTCATAATCCTTCGAAATCGTTCATAATCCTTCAGAATCATTCGGAGGGCGCAGAGGCCTCAAGACTTCCTCTGAACCTTCTATGCGCCTTCTCTGAACATCAAACAGACATGCAGCGAACAAGAAACAAACATAAACGGTACATCGCTGACACATGTCCGACACATGTTCAAGACAACAACGGTACATGTTTGACACATGAACCACACATGAATGACACAATAAAAAGTGCCGAAAAGCCACAGGAAAGGTACCCTAAAGGTACGGGAAAGGTACTGAATAGTGGGGGTAAAGGTACTGAAGAGGTACTGGAGAGCTACCAAATAGGTACCAAAGACCTACATGCTGACGGTAAGTCGGCAGTGGCTTTGGAAAGGGATCGAGATTGCTTCGGCGTAGTTCCTCCAAGGCGCAATGACGGGAAGGTGGTGGAAGAGCTGCGGGAGAAACGTTTGATTTTAAAGGGTTTTCGGGAGCTCTGTGAGGAGTTTAGAGTCAAAATGGAGTCTATGGTCGTAAAAGAAAATAGAGGTCGGCAAATCGCTTTAAAACAAGTCAATCCTTTTGCAAAGTTTTTAGATATTCGTTCCGAGAGCCCTTCGGGGTTCTCTATTCCTCCGCCAACTGGCGGATACAATCGATATGACGGGAGGGGAAATCGAGGTGACGTACGAAGTGTGTGGTGTATGCAATTGGTCAAAGGTTATCAGCTATTAGCTTTAATGATATTCTGTGTGTTGTTTAGTCCGCTTGTGGTCACACAGGCGGTCGCTCAGACGCAGCCGGGATCAGTACTTGTTGGGGAAGTACGCTCGGCTGCCGATGGGCAGATCATCGAAGGGGCGACGGTCACTGGTGGTAAAAAGACAGTTCGTACCGATGCAAAAGGCATGTTTAGTATCGCTGTAGATAAACCGAAGGGGGCATTAATAATTAGACATATAGGTTATAAAGAGCAAAGTGTTGCTTATGATAATACAACTACTTTTTTAAGTATACAGCTGCAGGTCGGCAGCAGGGAAATAGCCGAAGTGGAGGTGGTCTCGACAGGGTATCAGCATATCAGCCCCGAACGCTTTGTAGGCGCTGCCTCCAAACTGGATAGTACCGCCTTTCATAATCAGGCCGGAAAGGGAATCATTGAAAGATTGAAAGCGAATATGACCGGGGTTTTATTCCCTTGGGAAACAACGAGCAGGCCTGCCATACGAGGCTTAAGCACCCTCTACACCAGTGCCATGTTTCCTTTAATTGTAGTGGATAACTTCCCTATGGATGAGCGTTTTGATATCAACAGCATCAATCCTAATGATGTCTTGGACATCTCGGTCTTGAAAGATGCTGCAGCGGCCTCCATATGGGGTGCGCGTGCCGGCAATGGGGTTATTGTTATCACAACCAAGAAAGGAAAATACAATGAAAAGCTTAATTTTTCGGCTAGCTCCAATATCGGTATTACCGAAAAGCCGGATCTGTATGCGTATGATCGTATCGAGATCAGCGATTTTATAGATATAGAGCGCTTCCTGTTCGACGAAAAGCATTATACAGCAGAACTGAATAATACAACGACACGGCCTGTGGTTTCCCCGGTGATAGAGATATTGAACCGCCTGAAGTTAAATGAAATAGATCAGGCTACTGCGGATGCGCAGATCGGAGCCCTCATGCAGAACGATATCCGTCGCGACCTGGAGCGCTATGTATACCGAAGCGCTGTACAGCAGCAGCATCACCTGGGGATGAGCGGCGGATCGGCCAACGCCAATTATGCACTGTCTTTTGGTTATAATGCCAACAGCACCAATATACAGAATGTTAAGCCGGCCAGGGACTACACCTTGAAAGCGAATTACGGTTTAAGGCCTATACAGAACCTGGAGGTAAATACGGGTTTGTTTTATACAAGTGCGGCTGTTCCAGCGGCGGCTCTGCCTATTTTTTCCACGATTCCTTACGAAGCGCTGGCCGATGGGCTGGGTAATCCGCTGCCTACCAGCCGGCAGTATAGACGGAGCTATCTGGATACAGCAGGCAATGGCCAATTGTTGGACTGGCAGTACCGTCCCCTGGATGAAATACGCTTAGCAGACAATAATAGCCATACCCAGTCCATTAATCTGGATATCGGTGCCCGCTATCGCATTATCGACGGGCTGACAGCTGCTGTGCGTTACAATTACCGCACACAGATGGGGTTCCAAAAAGAGCACTTTACGCAGGATACCTATTATGTACGTGATCTGGTCAATCGTTTTACCGCTATCAATGGGGGAGTGGCCAAGAGTGAAATGCCTATGGGAGGCTATCTTAACCTGTATGACCTAGAAACAAAGAGTGAACACATCCGGGGACAATTGGATTATGCCAAAAACTGGAATAACCATAGCCTATCTGCTATGCTGGTGGCCGAGCGGTCCGAGTCGGTAAATAGCAAACGCGTTAATACCTTTTTAGGCTACGACGATGAGCATGAGACTTACAAGCGGGATCTGAACTACAATGTGTCGTACCCTGTATTCCAGCGTATAGCTGGCACAACGGGGAAGCTGCCTTTGAGTAGCAGCGTATCTTCGGGAAATATAAGCCGGTTTGTATCTTTCCTGACCAATGCTTCTTATACGTATAAGAACTTATATGCCCTGTACGGCAGTGCGCGTCGTGATGGTACCAATTTCTTTGGTGTGACCACCAATAACAAGTGGAAGCCTATGTGGTCGATAGGAGCGAACTGGAACATAGCTAATGAAGAGTTTTTCGATTCTTCCTGGGTGAATTCCTTGAAGGCTAGGGGATCCTTTGGGTATATGGGTAATACGGTGCCTATTACGGGATTCATGACATTAACTTATCAATCTCCCGATGAATTTACAGATCTGATAAGTGCGACCATAGGTACCCCCCCTAATCCTACTTTACGTTGGGAAGAGATAAAAACAATCAATACGGGTATTGATTTTAGTCTATTAAATAATCGCTTATCGGGTAATATCGATTACTTTCATAAAAAATCCGTAGACCTTATCGCAAACATGCCCATTGATCCAACTACGGGTATAGAAAAGCTACAGATCAATTCGGCCAGTTTAAAGACCAATGGTGCAGAGCTCAATCTTCAGAGCAGCAATATACAGGGCGCTATGGACTGGACTACAGGCTTTGGCTTTTCCTATGTAAAGTCGATTGTTACAAAATTTGCCGACAACGGTTATCGCGCATCGGACTTTATTAGCTACATGATAAACCCTACAGAGGGACAGATCGCCTATGGATTATCGAGTTATAAATGGGGTGGATTAGATCCCTTCAATGGAGACCCGCAGGGCTACCTGAATGGAGAGCTATCCAAAGATTATCGGGCTATAGGGAATGATTCCATCCAGAACCAGATCTTTCATGGTTCCAGTATGCCCCTGATCTATGGTCACCTGAATAATACGTTCCGTTGGAAAAACATCAGTTTATCGGCCAATATCGCCTATCAATTGGATTACTATTTTAGAGCGAATACCATTCAGTATGCGACCTTGTTCGGTGTAAACCGCCTTGGACATGCCGATTACTATAAGCGCTGGCAAACACCTGGCGATGAGAACAGCACAACGGTTCCTGCGATGATCTATCCCGCTGATAGCAGAAGTGATTCTTTCTACGCGAATTCGGAAGTGAATGTACATCGCGCAGATCATATACGTTTGCGGGATCTCCGTCTGCAATATACGCTTAATAAGGGAACGCTACCTAAGTTACCGGTGCAAGCCATACAGTTTTTCCTGAATGCCAGCAATTTAAATATCATCCTGTGGCGCGCTAATAAGCAGGGATTAGATCCTGATCTATCGTATCCATCGCAATACCATTCTTACCCCTCCTCAAGAGTCTGGACAATGGGGTGTAATCTTCAATTTTAAATCCTATTATCATGAAAAAAATCATATTGATTAGACTGTTCCTAATCATCCTGTCTCTTAGTGTACTTTCTTGTCAGGAATATCTGGATGAAAAACCATTTAAGTATTTAACAAGACCTAACCGTTTAGAAGACTTACAGGCTTTAATGAACCTCCGTAATTTATATATTCAGAACAGCTCTATGCCCGAAGTGCTGGCGGATAATTACTATGTAGAGCCTTCGGTCTGGCTGGCTGCTACCGAATCAGATGGTAAATTATTCTACCATTGGGACTCCAAAGTTCAGTCTAATAGAACCTGGAATGGCTTGTATAACAGTATGGTATACTATCCGAATGTGGTGTTGGATCAGTTGCAGAATTTCAAAGAGACAACTGAAAATCGGGTACAGTATAACCGCATTAAAGGTCAGGCGCTGTTTTATAGAGCATTTGCGTATTATCAGTTGGCACAGCTATACTGCAGACCTTACTCGGAAACGGCCAAAACAGACCCGGGTATTCCGTTGCGCACCACGACAGTCATTGAAACGCCCTCTGTACGCGCTACTGTGCAGGAAACCTACGGTAAAATTGTAGGAGACTTATTGCTGGCCTTGGATCTCTTACCCCAACAATCGGATGTTCCGACACAACCCGGTAAAGCAGCGGTGTATGGCTTGCTCTCCCGTTGCTACCTTTCGATGCGCGATTATCAGAATGCGGGTAAATGCGCAGATCTATGTTTGGAGATTAATGCAGATTTGATCGACTATAATGATATAAAGCTAGATCCATTGCCTTTTAAGCGTTTCAATAAAGAGACGGTTTTTTACAGCTATTGTGGGAATACGCTCAGTATAATTGGGAATGCTAGAGGACGGATAGATACCGCACTCTATAGGTCTTACTCAAACGATGATCTTCGAAAGAAATTGTTCTTTAAGGAAATGTTGGGTACAAATTTGGGGAGTCAACAATTTTATGGTTGCTATGATGGAGAATACAATCCTCCCGGTGTATTTAACGGCATCACCACCGGGGAGCTGTATTTAAACCGGGCGGAATGTTATGCAAGAGACGGTAAAACAGACTTAGCGCTAGCCGATCTGAATACCTTACTCAAAGCGCGTTGGAATAATACGGTGACTTATCCAAATGTTACGGCTACTTCTGCTACAGATGCCTTAGAAAAAATCCTGACCGAACGCCGAAAGGAATTGGTTTACCGGGGACTACGCTGGTCTGATCTGCGCCGGTTTAATCTGGAAGGACGGAATATCAGCCTGGAGCGTAATGTGAATGGACAAAAGTATCTGCTGGCACCTAATGATCCAAGATGGGTGTTACAGATTCCAGATGAGGTTATCAACCGCTCAGGAATGCCGCAAAATCTAAGAGACCAATAATAATCTAAACTACTGATAAAATGAAAAATACATTTATAATATTTCTACTAATTCTGTTATGTCGTCAAGTCAATGCCCAATACAAAGCCTTGCAGATAGGCGATAAGATGCCTGACTTCGAATTTGCTATTCAAAACTATGAACAGTCTACCGCAAAGATTTCTGATTTTAAAGGCAAGCTGGTCTTTTTTGATTTTTGGAGCACCTATTGCAGCTCCTGTATCGCTGGTTTCCCTCGAATGGAAAAACTCCAAAAAGAGTTCGGGGATAAAATAATCATTATACTGGTCAATATCCGGGAAACCCAGGACGAAGTGGCTGCCAGGCTTAAAACACGAAAAAGTATAGCTCCTGAACTGACTCGAATGCCTTCCATAATAGATGAACAGGTCTTTGCACAGCTGTTTCCTCATCAGTTTGCAGGGAACTATGTATGGATCGATCCAGAAGGGGTTCTCCGCTTGAACACCAGCTTAAGCAAAAATATTCATGCAAAAAAAATTCAGGAAGTTCTAGATGGAAAAGAAATATCGTTTTTAACATCAGGGCAAGTATATGGTCTTGCCGATGATGAGCCAACTTTGTTAAAGATTATCAATCAGACCAATCCAAATGGTAGCGATATATATTCCTTCTTCGCACCGGTAAACTTAGACTACTACCCAATGGGTGGGCAAAAGCTGAATCAAATAGACACTGTTTTAAAGACGGTTCGAAATACGTTTATAAATAGAAGAGTCGCCGAATTATATAGCTATGCCTTATTAGGTAGCTTAGAACAGGATTGGAAATCAAATGTATACGGGCCTAACCAGAATTATTATAAAATAAATCGCTTTTCCTTTGAGGTCAAAGATATCTTTAAATATGATAATTGGATAATTCCGAAATATCAACAAACAGATGAATACGTCATACATAGCTTGTACTGTTACGAACAGGTTCTTCCACAAACTGTATCTACTAAGCAAGCCTCACAATATATGAAAGAGGACCTGGATCGTTACTTTGGCATACGATATGGAAGCAAGGTTACTATAGAAGAGAACGAAATACCTTGTTATTATTTGAAAAAGGTCGATAACCGACCTAAACTTTCAGAAAAAGAGATAGAGGAAAAAATGAAAGCTTTAAAATACGAGGATTTGACACTTATTTGGGACTATAACAGTTTACTGAATAACTATTTTAGATTAGCAGCAAATAATCCTTATGTTTTTTTAGGAGAGGATGTGCCAATTAAATGTAGGGCTGTGGTGCCTAATAGAGAGGAATGGAAAAAAGTTAATACCTTCCAGGATTTTCAGCGGATCTTGGAATTTAATAATCTTACATTGGTTAAAGGGACAAAAAAGATAAATATGATAATAGTGAGAGACTAAATGTTAAAATCCCTCTTTGAAAATTGATCAAAGAGGGATTAATTAACTGTCTTTTGGAGTTATTACTTCTTAGCCCTAAATAATAACTTTACGGTCTTGCCATTATCAGCTGTAATGCTTAAACCATGCATTGCTGGATTATCCCAGTTAGCTAATATGACCTCGCCTAAGGAAGTGGGAACATTTGGAGCTGAGTAGAACAATGGTTTCCCACTTTCATCTAGTTCAAAGTCTCCAACCTCGAAGCATATACCACAAAGAGTTTCTACATCTAAAGGACAGGTTATGCTACTGGTTGCCGAGGCATAAGATCCTGGATCTGTAGCTTCTTCTTCATCTGATGCTGTTTTATCCGCACCCGTATACTCAAAACAGGTCTGCGCCAGATTGACTTCGCCTCTCTTCAATACGGTAAAAGAGCTTACTACCAGTGCTAAAAATACGACCGCTAAAGCTGTTCCTAAGCTTGCGAATCTCTTGGTGGATCTGGCTTCCACTTGTTCCATGTTCTGATCTTGATTTTTCATGATCTTGTCTGTTAAATTGTTTAAAAAATTGATTGTTTTTTGGATTACATGTTTTTTTTCCATGATTTTAAAATTTACTGTTATTAATTTATTGAAAGTTGATATCTAAACCGGTGGAGGTATATGCCTGCAATCGCTAAGGCGATCAGCAGGCCATTGAACCAGAGATGCTGCGTGGCGGACAGCGTATTGATAAAGCCACCACAGTTGCAGTAACTGGAATGCAGCACATAGGTGATATAATATAGTGCGCCTGTAAAGGCTATCATAAGAAGCAGCGAGGCATAGAGTCCGATCAATCGTGTCCTCTCAGATAGCAATAATGCCGCAACTAGGATTTCAGAACCTATCACTGTAGCTGCAAGAGGCATCGCATACTCCTTGAAATCCTCATACCGCGCCATACCCTGAACGAACGTTTGGAAGTCTACCGACTTTTCAAATGCGGTGTAGACAAATACAAATAAAAATAGGTATGCGATACCGGTTGATAGTGGCGCCTTAGCGGTATGTATGCATTGTGTTTTCATTTTTTTTATTGTTATGTATGTTATCCTGTTATCAAGCCAGCTTCTTCTCCGTCACTGCGAACGACTGCGGTCGGAATGACGACAAAGTTGTCTGCTTATCAGCTAGGGGGCTGCCCCGAACCTGATTCGGGATAGCTGCCTAACGATGCACCTGTTTCTACCTATCGTGTGCCTTCAAAATCAAAGATATATCGAATAGTATCTCGTAAGGGGGGCGGAATATGGAGGGGCAAACTGCCTTTTTGGGTACTGGGGAAGGGGGGGAGTTCTGACAAAGGGGATTTTTGGCCTGTTTTTGAAAGTTTTGGATTCTTGTCGGTTTGGAGCTTTAAGATAGCGTCAGTCGTGTTTTGAGACCTGATCGCAGGGGGCGCAGAGGGGGGCGGTGAGGGGCGGCCCCTACTTTTTTAAAATAGTTACCTTCTGGGAATACTTGATGTCCATTATTTCCCCCTAAAATATAGCCGATAAAAAGGATGTGTTTCTGGAGCATTCGTGTATTATATGGATATCTGATCGGGTACCGTGTACAGGGAGTGCCAGCGATGAATTGGCGCGCAAAGTGGCATTCTATTTAAAATTCTGTTCAAGAAATTCGAGCATAAGTTTGACTTTACGTATCAGATAAGGGGCATGGTTGATCATTTTTTCGCGGTCATACTTGCTCAGGCTCTGAGCGCTCAGCTGAATATCTGCCGCTGTACGTATATTAGGGGCTACAGTTTTAGCGATCTCCTCTTTCGTACCCACTGGAAATAATCCTACGGCATAAAAGGTGTGAAAAAGCAATTTGGTCTGATGGCCATTCAGCTGTAAGGTGATGGGGGGCTGTTCTGTGCGCTCATCTATACCGACACGCTGCTTAATACGCTTTTTTTGAATAGACAGATAGTCCGACATGTGGTTTAATAGCGGTTTGTCCTGCAGACAGAAAGCCATCTCTGTGTTCGTACTGTACTGTTTCAACTGGGCTTCTAATCGGATCAGCTCATCAGCAATAGTGCCTTCCAGAAGTGCTGCTTCAAATAGTTGGTCCTGCTCATCTTTCCAGCGGTTGAAGAATCCCATGTGATTAAAGTTAAAACGTATCATCAGGTGTATATAGCGGTCTGCCCAAGCTTTGTCCCGCACGTCATCGGCCATGTTTTTCAAAGCATCCAAAAGTTTGGGTAGATACGAAAGGTGCGCATAGCACAGCTCGGGCATCTTACCGCTATTGAACAGGCTGTCCATAGCATAACTCAATTCATCAAGATAGGCTGTATTTATCTTCTTTTGGATAAGCTTGCCCGTAATCTGTGGTAGCCTACGCGCCACCTCTTTTTTCAGTTGCTCCTGCCGGTGTAGCGAAAGGGTAGTGCCAGGCTGGATGTAATGCCGATAGCGCAGCTCAAATCGGCTTAACATGGTGTCTATGGATTGAAAATAAGGATGCGCGGGGTTATACAGTCCGAACATATCCAGCATGAGGTTGATGGATACATAGCATTGGTTGATATCCTGCACTATCGTATCGTGATTGTGGGGCTGTCTATAGATGGAGGCCATCTCGGACAGTGCCTGTGCGCACAATCCGTCGATGGGCGGGGAGGGCTTTGTAAGCGTTCCGACGGAGCCTGAAAGCTGCTGCTCTACGGCATCCTGTAATGGTGTTAGTGTAGATATCATAGTTTAAGGAAAATAATCGGTTAATATTAAACGTCACCTCGACCCCGTGGAGGACTTGTTCCGATGTACAGAACGGGCTCTCCACTTGGGTCGGGAGCACGATACAGTTTACAACCTGTCTTTCGACTCGCTACCGGTACCATATCCATATAGCAGTCTGTTCCAAGGCCTGCTCGGGAGCTTGGCCCAGGGTAAGACTTTGGGTCGACTGCCGCGAGAAGATAATGTCCTTGGGACTACGGTCTTCGCTTTGCCGGGCGCTAGGTTCTTCCTTGTAAAAGCTGATAAGCCGCCCCTGGTCCCAGCTGTCGGCCACCGCTGTAGCGATGCACTGCAGGAATACCGGATCTATAGACTGCAGCTGTTCCTGTTGCCGCTGGGTAAGGTCAAAATGCTCGTCGATCCACTGCACGGGCTGGGCACGCAGGTAGTCGGTTTCGATACGGCGCTCGCTTGCAGCTAATTCAAGGATGATGTGCTCGACGCGGGATACGCCTGCATTGTCAAATTTGGTTTTCATACTATTTGTATTTTGGTAAGACGGTAAGTAAATAAGTAAAGTGTTAAAAAACAAGTATTTGTGTAGGAAAAACTAATATCATACACTTTTTGTACATTATCCGGACCTATAAAAGATAGTTTTAGCTATATTGTACAAAAAATGTTTAATATTGTACTGTTTTTGTAGTTTATGCGAAACTAAGAGTATATGAAACAATTTATCATAAAAACCCTATTGCTTTTGCCATGGTGCCTCTTAGCGGCCTACCTGATCAATGTTACGATATATGTGGCTGAGCCGTTCGAGCGTGTCCGTTCTCCGGCCTTTATGGGGGTTTATGTCGGCACCGTCGTCGTGATGATGGTCTATGTAGGTATGATCAATAAGGCGTACAATGCCGTTGTAGCAGACAAAAAGCCGAAAGACCGCGAAGCGGAAGTGAAGCTGCTGGCTAATTACTTGCTATTTGCCGTCATCCCCCCTATAGTCATACACAGGGTGTTGCTGCAGGTAGGCGTAGTGATCGCTACCCAAGGTTCGGTAGGGTTTGGCGATATATTGACCAATACCCGGTATTGGAAGGAAGATTTTGCATTCCTGCTGTTGCCACTGTTTGCCACAGCGCTGTTTTTCTATTATTGCCCACAGTACCGCCTGTTTGCAAAGAAAAAGACGCAGATCTTTGCTGCTCCGCCGAAAGCCCCTATGGGGACCTGGCGCGAATATAGCCTGCCCAATATGCTGCTGGAGCAACTGCGCAAGGTGCTGGATCCCACGGTGTATTTAGAGGACGGCAAGCTTAGATTGTATGATGTCGTTTTTATATTGTATGAGAATAACAGTTACTTCGCTATCCTCACCGATGGGCAGAAGCGCCTGCTGCCACGGTTTGAGCCCAAGCTGCTTGGGCAATGGCTGCTCGGTAGCTGGTTTGTCCAGCTGAATAATAACGTACGGATCAATATGCTGTATGTACAATATCCGGTAAAGGACCACAGAAATCTGATCCTCGATGAGACAGTGGCCGGCACCCTGTTCGGCCCCGATAGTCCGCATAGTCCCGAACTGTGCTCAGGAGGCCGCCATGGTGCCCAGAATGTAAAGAACTTTATAGACAGCATCCCCGAACTGGAAGAAGGCGGATGGAATCTGCGGATCGTGCGCGTGTAGGGATGGGGGCGATTATATAGTTCATAGAGCGCTCTGTTAAGGATAGGTCTGTTCTGGTAAGAGATATTCGAAATGTTAAATAATCATAAGGTTGTTGTAAGCGCTTGTTGATTAGGTTTTTAATTTCGAATTTCAAAGGGATATAATACAGCAGTCCATTTGATATGTATAAAGTAAACCTCATCAAGCTATTCACGTTTTCGCTGTTACAGTGTCTACTGTTAGGGGCTCCTATTCAGGCACAGGATAGAAGTGAAGAGTTAGATCGCCTTATTGCTTTTGCCCGGTTGGCCGGGGATATTCAATATTTCTCCCCAACGGATATGGTGAATAATATGGTTTTGCCCGATGGATGGGAAAATATTATATGGAATGGTGTGCGTATGTCAAGGATTACTGCCAATGAAAGGGATTTCGTGGATTCGTTGGCGCGCTATTTTAGGCCTATTGAACCATCGCTGCAACTGACTTACGCGGGCGAAAAGATTACTACGGCTCCTCAACGGGTAGAAAAGGAGCTGACGGTATCTAGACAACATAAGGGGCTGCAGCTTTACACCGGGCGGACGGGAGCCTTTAAGAGTATCCGGACAGACCGTCGCTCTTTGATAGCAGATGCCAACCTGAGTTATTTCGATTTTATCCGTATCAGAGTTCCTCAGGGACAGGCAGGCAAGGCCTACGAAATAAAGCTGGCCTACAGATCGGAGCATAATAGACTGCTCAAGTGTTATGTCAACGATACATTTAAAGAGGATATGAATCTGGCGGCAAGCGATTCGGTCTATATACAACGGGATACTATACCTCAGGATGCGGATTTTTATCTGATAAAGCTTGTTTTTTCAGAAAGTCTGGGTGCATTTAGTCTTGCTCATGATGGATTTATCCGTATCGGAGGAAAAAAGTATTCCATCAAAGATCTTACCGTAGAGGAAGTGCCGGCTTCCATAAAGGGAGTGGAATGGCGGATGATTGGTAATGACCAGAAGTTATTTGATGAGGTCAATGAGATCGGAGATACACTGCGGCTACAGCTCACCGGTCAGATCTCTGCAGAATTCCCATTGGCGGTATATGCTACTAAGGAGGAGACTTATCCATTAGCTCCGGTATCGGCTGTACACTATCCCTATAATAAAGGACTCCCCAAAAACCTGTATTTTGACACAGAGATCCAGAATGACTTAAACCTGAGACTGACGAATGTTATCTTGATATGGAATGTATTCAGGATCGCATTTGTCTATAATCCATTTGACGAAAAATCAGAGATAGAATTCCTGCGGCATACCTTGAATGAGGTGCTAGAAGGTAAGGACCTTGATGACTATGACTTTACATTGCGTAAGATGTTGCACGCTTACAAGGATGCGCATATTTTCTATTATAATAAATTGCAGAAGGGTAAATATGAATTTTCGGCCCCCATCACGTTGATTCATCTTGGTGATGGATTCTATGTCAAAAAAGTTCATGATGAGTCGTTGGACGGCAGGTTAAAGCCCGGAGACAGGTTGATCGCTATCGATGGCGAGCCGATTGAAAAAAGGTGGAAGAAACAACGGTATTTTGCCACAGGATCGGAAGCAAACCTTATTAACAATGCCGGTGTCTTTGGATTACTCTATGGACAGTCAGGCTCGCAGGTCAGACTGAGCTTTGGTGATGTCGATACGAAAGCCGACAAGGAAATAACTACCGTACGTAATTTTAGACATCCCAAAAAACACTTGTACACTTCTTTTTTAGAACGTAGTGATAATCGGATGTTGAATGATAGTACTTACTATTTTAATTTATCGGACAATAATCTCACGGATACTTTACTACGGTTTATCGACGACCCTACCAAACATATTATCTTCGACGTGCGGGGATACCTGACGCGCGATAGTGAACAAAAAAAATTGTTGAACAAATTAATTACCGATACCGTGGTACAGCGCAATATGTTGGGATATCACATACTATCACCCACCAATAAAAAATTTGTATCTGGTCCGCAGGTATATGTACCGGAGAATAAGAATCCCAAGGCAAAGTTTTATTTTCTTATGGCGGAATCTACGCAGAGTGCCCCTGAAACATTCTTGGACGTAATCAAATACTGGAAAGTCGGTACATTGATCGGTAAGCACACAGCGGGTGCTAACGGTAATATTAACTATCAATACCTGCCTGGGGATATCTCGGTCACATTTTCTGGGATAAAAGTGGTGAACTCGGACGGTACGGAGCATCATCGCAACGGTATACCTCCAGATCATGAGGTCGGCTATACACTGGATGATGTGGTGCAGAAAAGGGATCCCTTTATAGAAAAGGCGCTAGAGATTATTGCCCTGCACGCGGATAAGAAGTTATGATGGTATTCTGTCGCGGATATGTGCCTGATTACCGGATATATGCTGTAAAATATCACTCAAACCCTGATTTATTAGGGTTTGAGTGAGCGTACTTCACTTCTCGTGCTGACATCTAATTTGACATAGAGTTTGCCTACGTGATATTTTACAGTATGAACCGATATGCATAGTTTTTCGGCTATTTCTTTATTGGAGTCGCCCTTCCAGATATGATGTAGAACCTCTACTTCGCGATCGGTTAATTGAAACTGTCCTTGTATTTCTTCGAGCATAAATTGGTCCCGATCTGTCGGTGCACTCCGCGTGTAAGTGGAGGTTTCTTGTTTGTTTTTTTCATATTCAAGTTCTTTATCCAGCCTTAAGAGCGACAGGTAGTGTCTCAGCTCGGTTTTATACCGTGCGTTTTCTTCACGAAGGGTCCGTACCTTAAAAATGAGTGCAAAGCTAATGGCGACAATTTCGATGGCGCTGGCTAGTCTGAGTGTATGTATATTGAAAATTGATAGAAAGTTGAGATCATAACGACGGTATAATGCATAGCCGATCCCCACAAAAACGAGTAGACCAAAGTTGATAAGTAGAAAACGGGCGTACGGATTGGTCTTGAATAGCTTACCGGCCTGGTAAAAACAAAAAGCAGGAAGAGCAAAGCGAATAAGTAAAGATATAAGGTTGAAGCCCCACCAATCGCTATAGCTATAAAGGGAAGCTGTCGCGAATAGACTGATCCCGGCTATAGTCATTAGCTTACCGAAAAATGGGATATGCTGCCTAAGATCGAGAAAATAATAGGTGAATATTGCGGCTAAGACACAGGAAGCAGAGGTGTTCCAGATGGAAAAATAGGGTAATATCCATTCCTGGTTAGAGAAGTAGTATAACATACCATCCTCATAAAAGAAGGTCAGGAAGATAGAGAGCTGTAATAAAGCATACGTGATAAACCGTGGGTCGGTAAATATGAGGTAAAAAACAACGTTGAAGAGAATAACCATTATCGCAAGCCCATAATACATGCTGAAGTATAGGATAATAAGCGAAGCCGATTGACCAAAACGCCCAATTTCATTGGTGAATAGTTGCAGCTCATGGGGATCCGATTTTCTGATATTGATGTAATATTCGGTTGCAGACGGTATATAATAATATACCGGATATCGGGTTTTGACCTGCAGGCCGTTGCGGTCTACATTTTTCTTTAAGCGGATCAACTGCCCGTCCTCATAGGCATATAGATCGTAGTCCATAATATGGATGGAGCGATTCTGGAATAGAACAATATGATGGAGTAGGCTGTCGGCGATATGGCCTCTTACCCAGGTGTCGCCAGAGCTGTCCTGGGCGTGGTAAAGATCCGAGTGTGTGTGCAAAGGCTGATAGCTAAGTTGGGTAATATTTGAGGAGTCCATGCTGCCTGCCCGGCTGTCGCTTGCGCTTGAAAGTAGTACGAAAATGGCTAGTAAAAATGTATGTACCACAAAAGATAGATACTCCCAAAGGGTATTCATAATAGGCTTTATGCTACATGGATATTTCATAAAATAATTGTCAGAATCGGAAGCCAAACATAGAAAGAATTTAAGAGGATACAAAACTGTTCACGCAATCAGGTCCGGGATAGCCGGAGGTTATATAGGGAATGGTGTAGGCCGCCTAGTGCCTCAGGAAGGCAATAATGATCGGTTTATTTACAAAACTAGCCAAAAGGTATAGCCGTATAAGTGTTCAGATGCAGTAGTTTTGGCGGTATTAGTAGATTGTTATCCTATTCTTATGAGTTATTATTACAAGGTTATTATTTCGCTGATTGGGAGCTTATGCTTTCTATTGGTACAACCTCTTCTGGCAGGGATAAATGGCGGGCGTGAGCTTCAGGAAACGGCGTTGACTCCGGTTGTTTTTTTACCTGGCACAGGCAATATTCTTTATGTCGATCAAAGCGTCGATCAGACCGCTGCGGGCTATACGGGTTCGGGCGATAGCTGGGCTAATGCTATACCCGAACTGGCGGATGCGTTGAAATGGGCCAACGATAATAAAACTCAGTTTACGTCCGGCGCTCCTTTAAAGCTGTATGTTGCCAAAGGCATATACAAGCCTAAGTATTCGCCTGAAGATGGTGCAAACTACGGTACGGACCAAGGGCGTGACAATACCTTTTTGATGGTGGAAAATGTACATCTCTACGGTGGATTTGCAGGTGTAGAGTCCAGCCCAACGGAGCGGGTACTATCCGCAATAGGGGCGATGGGAACTATACTGAGTGGAGATTTGGACGAAAATGATATTGTAAACGGACTAGGGACTAGCCTAAGCATTCAAAATAATGATGAAAATGCATATCACGTAGTGATGGCTTCAGGTGACGATCAGGACTTAAATGTTTTTATAGATGGATTTGAGATAACCGGAGGTAACGCCAATGGTGGTGGGGATATTTGGGTGAATACAACTGTTTCTAGAAATGCAGGAGGTGGATTTTATCTTTCAACTTCGGGAAAGATTACCCTGACCTTAAACAATTCGAGGATTAGTGGAAATTCGACTGATAGTGAGGGAGGTGGTATTTACTCCTATGCTTATGCGCCATTTGCGATTTCTAAATCTCCACATTCTGAAATAATATTGAAAAATGTCCATGTAATACAAAACTATGCAATAGGTAACGGCGGTGGAATTTATAACCTGAGTTCGATTGTTAAAAAGCGGACAATTGGTTGTTTTTTACAGTCTGATATTTTATAGCAGGTTTTTTAGGGAAGAATGCATATGCAATCAACCCAGCAACCAGGTTGGATACAAAATTTG
>NZ_JAERTY010000020.1 GCF_016746095.1 Sphingobacterium faecale
GCGAAAATTGCATTTTTACAAGGGACTTCGATTTAAAAGAGGTTACATCACAATTAATTGTGGCGGCACAAATGGATACCAGCCCGATATGAGATTTGCGAGGGATGCCTCGACTGATGAATGGCGGATTGTCAAAAATAAGTTTATCAAGCTTAATGACGGAAATTAAATATGCTTTCCCTCATACTCAGCAGCGAAATCACGGAAAAGGATCTGTCGGGGTCGGCGATATGGCAGGTGGGACTGAAAGATGGTATCTACCTGGGCATACTGAAAGAGGATGGCTCGGTGCTGGACTGGGATTTTGTAAACAGATTTTGCGGTAATGGGGATTAGAAAGATGGCTATGGACTCAACTGACAGCTAGCTGCAGGGTAATCTTGACTAATAGGCTATTGTGAGTGATGCTAGGTAGCATAATAGAAAAAGCTGAACGTGCTGTTCAGCTTTTTTGTATTTATGATCCTGAGGGTATCTATTTCAGGTGTTCTATTTCTTCGATACGGAGGCCTGTGATTTCCAGAATATCCTCTTTACTAAAGCCTTTACCCAACATTTTACGGGCCGTCTCAAGGGCTTTTTTACGTTCGCCTTTAGCCTCCCCTTTTGCCATTGCCTCCTTTTTTGCGAAAGCAATTGTATTGTTATAGTCTCTCTTCCGATCTAAGCTGGATATATATGCCATCTGTTCTGCAGGCGATAAGTTTGCTGCGACCCACTACCCCGCACTTTCCTCCGCAGCGAGAATAGTTTGCCACCTCTCCTACCTCAAAGATACGAGAGAATATTCTTTTGTCCAAATAGTTAGGTAACTCATCGATCTCGTTGAGATGCTTCATCAAGTACATCCACTGATCCATAATGGTTGATAGTTCAGTCTTTGACTTATTAAAATTGGGCAATACGAGCATCTTGTAGCTCAGCTTTTCATAGAGAACCTCTTGGTCAAACTGATCTACGATCTTGGCACTGTAGTAGTGTTTGGCATCATTGGCCTTGTCCAGCTGAAAGCCCAGTACTGCTACGAAATATACCGGTGGCAATTCATATCCATTGCCCTCAGCTCCTTTCTTGGCTAGACGGCTGATCGTGCGTGAGGTATAGGTGACGGCACGGTCGAAAAAGAAGTCTTGATTCTGTAACTGCATCTCCACAAGGAAGTGTTCACCTCCATCCCCTATACAGCGTAGATCAAAGACGACCTTGCGCTCGCTGCTATGCTCGCCATCTTCCTCGACATTGGCATAATGGAGGTCTGTAATGATGTGCTCGCCCTCTAGTAGGCTGTTTAGAAAGTTGATGAGGTTGATTTTGTTCTCCTCCCGGCCGAAATAGTGTTTCCAGCCAAAGTCACTAAGAATTTCGATGTACCGGCTTGTTTTGATTCGTCTCTGCATAATATGGAAGTTTACTTTGAAACAGTATGTTAATTCATAAAGCAAACCTCCATAAACTAAAATTATTAGCCGTACGTTAACCGTTTATATCCGTGTATAAACGGATATAAACGGATAGTGAAGAGTCGTCTTTTGTGGGCAAAAAGTAACCCGGCAGTCGTTGGACACGGTGCAGGACTGGGATTTTGTAAACAGATTGTGCGGTAATGGGGATTAGAGCGACATAGCTACCATTAGCTTCCGAAATAGGAAATGTGATGCGAGTAAAGTTGTCGAGAAACTTGAAACACTCTTTATCATAACTTTCTAAGATCCTCGGTACTCCCGATCCCAATTGCTCTACCAATTCTAGATCCCTATATACCCGCATCAACTCTCGGTTTCTAGGAAACGAAACACCATCGAAAAACTCTTCTTCGCTCAATCCCTCAGGCAATATCCCTGCTGAGGTTATTTCTATTCTGTCGGCTATCTTCTTAAGCTATCCAAGACGTATTGTTAAATAAAGGAATGAATTCAGTGTTATAGGTACTTTACTCTTTAGCACTCGGTTTTTCAGCCATTGCAATCAATGACTCTGCGGTAAGCAGAAAAATACTTTTCTTCGAAATAGATCCAAGCGCATAACCAGCGTTAAAAAGAGCGGGTACCATGGAATCATATATTCTCTTTGTCTTCATTACCCTACGCTTCACAGCTTCAATTTTATCCGACGATGCGTAATAGATGTCTATCAAATAGAGTAGCCGCTCCTCTTCTTTGGTATACTCTACACTATCCCATTCATCGATAGCCTCATCCAGTGCTAAAATCCACAAGCATATTTTATTGTACTTTTGCTGTTCTACATAATCTGCATCAGCTGTCAATTGCTCAATCTCCACTAGAAGCAGTAGTGAAAGGTCATCTCGTTGGTAGGCGTGATCTATAACTCGGATAAGATCGCTTTTTTTAAAATCTCCGTTATCTGTTATAGTAAGCTCATCGACCATGTGTTGCATCAGCAGATGGTAAAGTTCAACCACTTTTGGAGTTTTGTCGATTTCGCCTCCTTCTTTAAAATGTGATAATGGTTTGAACCCAAATTCGTCCTGCATATATTGCTCTAGGATAGCTGATCCTTTTCTGGTCCCATCCAGTTTGTCCAAAGGCAGATTAATATCTGGGATAAACATATCCAGTATTTGGCCAAACTCCCTCATCTCTAGATCACCGACATAGGGTTGTCCGGTATAGCTTGTGTAAAAATCAAGCTGATCCATATGGGG
The DNA here is from genome assembly GCF_016746095.1 of Sphingobacterium faecale. Classification (GTDB taxonomy): domain Bacteria; phylum Bacteroidota; class Bacteroidia; order Sphingobacteriales; family Sphingobacteriaceae; genus Sphingobacterium; species Sphingobacterium faecale. The sequence continues at coordinate 2,666 of NZ_JAERTY010000020.1, forward strand.
GTCTCTTAGTTCAAAGGACTGGTCGCATAAGGTAATGATGGCTTTTACCACAATAGCCTTCTCTTTGTCGGTCAAGTCGAATCTTTTCATTTCCTCCGCTAACTTTTCAGCCATCCAGAAATAGGACTCAGAAAGAATGTCAGCAGACTTGCCCATGACGCTATGATAAGACTTCGCTATATTTTTCATAACTGCATTATACTCGGCTCTATCTTCTTTCCGCTCTTCAAATTCTTTTTTGCGCTCATAGAATTCGGCAATCAACCGATCTCTTTTAAAATAACGTTTGTTACTCTCTACTCTTAATTTTTGTTTGTCCGTAAGCTCATGGTCATCCAAAACGGAAAAAGCACTGTCATGCGTCCGCCGTAACGTATCTGATGGAAATGGCTCTACCTCTACAGCCAAGCCCATGGATTGGAGTAATAGACACTCACATAAATGAGTATAACGCTGGTCGCTGGTATGGTAGTCCCTGACTTCGTGCAATATAGCGTCAATAAAAGCGAGTCGGCTCTCGTCGGCATTGCCGATATAGAAATCGAGTATGCCGAATGGAGATAAAGTGACTTGCGCAGCAAGTTCTGTCAATAGTGGGAATCGGTGTGACATCTCTAAAAAGTGACTGGACCGAAAATGTAACGTAAAAAAATCTGATTCATATTGCGGCAGTTCACAGCAAAGAATATGATCATTTTGCCAAAATAAAGAGCATTGCCCTTCAATATAGGGTCTGCTGTCTTGCTCTTCAACAAATTTCATCTTTAAATCTCCGTACACTTGTATATGAAAGCTTACTACAGGCTGTGCTGGAATAGTAAATATTTTCTGTTCTGCTTCCGTAAAACACATGCACTGTTGCAACAGGACATTTTTACCTTCAACAGTATGGCATTTGACCCAGGAATCTCCGAAAATGTGTTCCTGAAAATTAACAGCAGGATCCTGACATGGGGAACTGGAATCTCTCCCAATGTTTGGCAACTCTGGTTTATCATGGAGATATACTCTTAATTTTGATTCGTGGTTTAATAATTGTTGGCCCATAATGTTATCGATAATTTAAGCACTATTTGTCAATACATACATATTTGTATATGAACATATTAAGTTAGCAAAAATTAATCAGTATGCCGAAATAGAAAAAGCTGAACGTGGTGTTCAGCTTTTTTGTTTTTATGATCCTGAGGATATCTATTTCAGGTGTTCTATTTCTTCGATACGGAGACCTGTAGCTTTCGCTATTTTGTCTAAAGGTATATCCATATTCTTCAGATTTAAAGCGGTCTCAAGTGCTTTTTTACGTTCGCCTTTAGCCTCCCCTTCAGCCATTGCCTCCTTTTTTGCAAAAGCAATGGTATTATTTATGAACGATAAAGGAATGAGTATATTAGAGGCGTGAACTAACATTAAATATGATAGATGCATTCTTTTTTTACCTTGTATTATTCGCGCCTTTTATCACTTTATTAGGCCTGATCATATTTGGCATCTATTGGATACTAAAGAAAACGGGGCATAAAGTAGCCGGAGCGATTGTTTCTTCAATCCTGGTACTAATGGTATTGTTTGGGGCTATATTCTTCGTTTTTGAGGACTCTTTTTTCTCCAAATCTGATGTAACCGAACTATTAAGTAAACATAACATCGTGATGAAAGATGACTTTGAGATTCTCTCCAACAAAACTGGCGGATTTAATGATTACAGCCATTCATTAGAGCTTGCTATCTCAAACAATGATAAACTGTCGTTCATAAATCAAAGAGCATGGAGTACATATGCTGGAACCACACCGATGCATCTGCCCGAATTGGCAAAGGACAGGTATGAAGGTGATACTCTGAAGGTAAACTATATGTTGGATGATCGTTATATCTATACGGTCTATCAACCGAATGGAAAGGGAATCACACCGACATTCATAACGATTAGTGTGTCAAAGCATGACAATATATTGAAGTATGAAGAGATACTGGATTGAGATATTATGAAACTTTGAATTATTGTAATGCTTTCATTGCAGATAACCGCAATCGATAGCTAACTGTAGGTCAGATACTGTAAGTGGTCTATATATTGGCTGTGGTCTACCTATTAAAAACCTTAAAATGGTAGGTAATATCCAATCTCCTTCGTTTGGGAAATAGTCTGCGAAGCGAAAATCGCACATATCGACAGTGAATCTGTCCTGGAACCTATCGAAAAATTCCGCCGCATCATCGCCATAGAGATCGAGATCGTGAAATAATCTTGTGCTCTCCGTAATATGTAGATCTGCTCCACAATAATCTTGCAAAAGCTTAATCAATTCGACATTCATAATGATAAATTAAACCAACTTTGCTACCATGATAAGGAACTGGATAGGTCTTCCCACCCTTCTCATAAATGTAATGAGGGAGAGAGGTTATTATTTAACAATTAGTTTAATAATTCCCAATAACCAGATCTATCGCTTCCAACACGTCCTATGACTTTATTTTCCCTTAAGCTCCGTATATGCTTATCAATAGCCGTGGTGCTGATTCCAATATGTTCGGACATAGATTTCTTAGATATCCTTGGGTTCGCCATTATCAGCCGTATTATTTCTTGTTGACTTTCTACCAACCCATCTACCAACCCATCTACCAACCTGACGTAGCGACCACTAGCTTTCGAAATAGGAAATGTGATGCGAGTCCAAGGCTTATATAAAACTAGAATACTTAAAATAAATTGCTGATACTTTTGTATTTGCAAAATTTATTTATAATTTTGTATTGTTCATTCCACCATGTTAGGGGAAATGAATTTCGAAGTCCGATATATCCCGATATATATCGGACTTCGCGGTTATAAGACATCCATAATTCTGTTTGCCATTTTTTGCTCTATCTGCTTGAAACTCCAACTTTCTGACAAGTAATAAGCAGAAATAAAATAGTAATCTTGACCCGATCGCTGTGGTTCCAAAATAATGATGTATTTCTCCTCTTCATCATACAGGTAGGTCCGCAATACATTACCTCTGTCGGGTATACGATCTAAATGCGAAAAAACATGAATTTTGTCGGCCAACCTCTCTTCTATATGGAATCTAATCCAGTGCAATCTGACAGATCTATCGTGGTCAAACACTTCTCTAGATACAGATTTACTCTTTTTGTTCTCTTTAACCTTATCTGTTCTAAAGGTTAAGTGCTTGAAGAGAACATCCATATCAATCATACCTTCTTTCTTAATAGGACGGATAACTTTGTCTCTAAAACAAAAACTAGAATTATCAACAATATCTCTGTCAAAAACCGCTCGCAAGGATCTTAATCGGGCAGATTCATTCAAATGCCCGAATTCTAACAACGCATTATATTGCTTGAGTAGGTTAAAAGCCATGAGAAAGATCTATAAAAAATAAATTGAACTTATCTTCATCTCGACTAGTGGACCTGGTCAGGTTATGTTGTGTATGTTTCTCTATTTTTGCAATAATGTTATTCTTGGCTGTGACTCTATTTAATCCTCTAATCTTATAATTTAATGCTCCCATAAGTACATCAGTCAACTGCATAAGTTCACTTTCATAGGATCTAATGATCTGTAGATTACGGACGCTTTGGTAATCTCTGCATAAATAACTCTTCAAACTCTTTGCCTTCTCATAGGAATGAGTGTCTTTGATATCTAAGTATATATTGTAATCGTAATGTGGATGTATCTTCTTGTTAAGTAGCTGATAATACATCTTATCATAAAAATCATTGTGGGATTGATTGTGCGCGGTATGGTTTAATTGTGCTTTGTCTATTATAATAGCTCTAAACTGCAACTCGCTACTGAAGAAATAGTCAATTAAATCACTGTAAAATGGATATTGAGATTTAGATAGCTTACTCCACTTCATTTCTCCTATGTAATGATGTCTAATCTTCATTTCACGTATACGCTGATTATGCGATTTGAGATAATGATAGGGAGTGGACACATACGAAAGTATCATATATGGATGTCCATCATTCTCAATATGTGTACTCTCATCACAGTAGAAGTTAAAAGTTTTGCCCATACTGTACAATTTATTATTTAAGAATAACTGGTTTTACAAAAGGTTCTTACTTAGAAGAGTTAAGAGGCTACTTTACTCTGTTATATAATGGGAACAAGCTGAAATGTAACTTTTTCAATTAGGTTATATATTGTTGTTATATAATTTTACCTTTGAAAACTCAAAAAACACATTCTCAGGCTTAGCCTGCCCGAAACGCTGCTACTGCAAATAGCGGCGTTTCTTTATTTAAGTACAAAGCTATATTGTTTTTATTCAGAGAGGTAGTCATACTTTTCAACATTCAAAAAGGAAACCCACCACAGGATATACACTAAAGATGTTAGCATTCTTTAAACAGCTGATAAACAGCAGTTAACCTATGTTGATAACTTTAAGATTGCAATTCCAAATCTAAGGAAGGCATCCATTTATAAGCTAATAATTAGCTACTTATATCATAAAAAAAACAACGATAAAGCTAGAGCTGAAAAGGCATTATTGATGATCCAACAGCTGTATGCCGTAGAACGGAAAGCCAGGCAGGAAAATCTAAGCGCAGAGCAGATCAAACAACTTCGGTTGGCCGAATCCTTACCTGTGATCAACGAGCTGGGAAAATGGATCTTCCAGGAGATAAAAAACACACTTCCTAAAAGTCAGATTGGAAAAGCAATGGCTTATGCATACGCCAGATGGGATGCGCTATCAGCATACCTGTATGATGGAAATCTGCTTATTGATAATAATCTTGTCGAAAACGCCATTCGCTCGGTTGCGTTGGGCCGAAAGAACTATCTCTTTGCTGGAAGTCATGAGGCCGCTGGGCGTGCAGCTATGATATACTCGTTCTTCGCTATCTGCAAAAAGCATGAGGTAACCCCTTTCAAGTGGTTAAAGCATAAACTGCAAAACATCATGTCAATAAACCATAAAAACTTAAAGGATCTTTATCCTCAGAACTTCAAAAAATCAGCTGACCTGTAGTTCATAGGACCGATACAGTTGTACTTAAATCATCGATTATTAAAAATACTAGAGAACAAATAGATTTCATTAGCAATTTGTCTTGCTATTCGGACTTTGTAGTTATATCGGGATAGGCTATGGTAGATTCCTATCTCACCCAATGACAGGGAAGGATAACTCTTGTGCTAATAACGAAGCCCGCTTTCCCAGACTAAATTTTATATGATATAGAATAGAGTTAGGCTCTGAAAGCGGATTTGAAGAGACAATACTCAAAATTCATTGAGCAAAGTGGTCTACACTAGGCATTTAAATTATATTTTTCATACTACCACTTTAGGAGTAATGATTTTCGAAGTCCGATATATCCAGATGTATATCGGACTTCGCGGTTATATAGGAATAGTAACCAGCCAAACTGATAGAAGAATGTCAGAAATTAGTTTAATAATTCCCAATAACCCGATCTATCGCTTCCAACACGCGTTATGTTATGACTTTATCCTCTCTTAAGCTCCATCGAGTCTAATATAAAAAATATTTTATATGACACTTTACACACTCATTATTAAAGCATTTTAAACTTAAAAGTGATTTAAATCTCAATTTTCTAACAATGGCTTAATCCAATCTGCAGCGGAATTTCCTTTCAGAAAGTATTCCATCCACTGCCATATTTTATAATTTAAGTCCAAACGATTTTCTTTTTTTGAAATACTATGTCCCTCATCAAGATAATTAAGGTAGACAGCTTTTTTATGAACTCGTTTAAGACCATAAAAATAAGAACGTACTTGATCTGGTAATACATTTCCGTCCAAACTCCCTCCCCAAAGCAAAAGTGGTTTTTGCACCTTCTTGACATGGTAAATAGGTGAAGCTTCCAAATAACCTTGCCAATTATCAAATAAACTACTATTCATACGTGTTTGTTGACGCTCTTCCCTCGCATAATCTGCATGATTTTCGTTAAAAATTTTAAATTCACTCAAATATTTTCTTGGAATATCAATAATAGGTACCCCAACTATTGCTGTTTCAAACAGATTAGTTGTCCCCATAAACAAGGCAGCTTCATACCCTCCAAAAGAATGTCCTATGAGCCCAATATGTTTGCTATCAATTTGCGGAATAGATTTTATATTACTCATTAAGTTCTCAATACTTTTAATTGCTGTTTTTTGTGAATCATTTACTTTATATGCCAAATCGGGTTGTAAAACAAAATAACCATTGTGTAAATAATGCATATAATTAAAGCCTGTTCCATCCATTAAATGAGGTATATCGTCCTCTCTAAAATCATATGAAAATTTTTCATAAACCCGAACAACCATTGGATATATTTTAGTAGAATCGTACTCTATGGGATAAAATAAATAGGCATTTAATTCTTGCCCATCAACTGTATAATGAAGCAATTTCTTTTTTAGTAAAGGGCGACTCCCTGTTTTCATGCCTTTGCTTGCATACTTTAAATAAGATTTATTTCCTTTTACTTCATAAATTTTTAAAGGCTCATTGTAGCCTGATGTAGTATACACCACCCTTTTACTGTCTTTAAAGTCTTTGATTGTAAAATCAGATTGTGCAATAATTTTCAATTTATTTCCTGAGATGACTCCCAAACGAGTGGTATAATCTTTCATTGAAATTCCTCTTACCAAAAGTGGCTTTTTCAAATCTATAGGACGATGAAAAATACCCCCCCATAATGATTCCCCTAAAATCCAAAGAGGTTGTGCTTTCAGCTCATAATTTATATGATCAGCAGCTCCATTGGTTAACAGCTGTACTTTGTTTTTAAAGATATCCCAACTGTACAAATCATATTCAGATTTCACTATAAAAATACCTTTTTGAAAAGTAGGAGTAATTCTGTCCTTCGGTAAATCAGCTAATTTATTGTATTTTCCGTCACTTAATTGTACATTAGATTCAAATGGAGCTTCTTTAATTTCGTGTGTAGACAAGTTTTCACTTTTCCATCTTCCTCCTTCAAAATAGAGAATATAATCTGTATTTATATCATAATAATAATTATTGTCTTTTTCATATTGATTAGCGATAGGTACTTGATAAGCTCCATAATTTTTCACTAACTGCATCGGTAATCTAACATTGGTTAACGTATCCACAACATTTAATGCGTTATCATACAACATAAAATCACCACCTTTAGTTAAAAATTTTTGTGTTTGATACGGTTTCTTTTTATCCGGTTCCCAAGTCCATTTTTTTTCTTTCACATCATAAATACCTAATTGTAAAAATGAGAAAGCTTTAGGATTATATTGATTGGTATAACTTATTTCTGCTAATTGATTTTTATTATTTTCTAAAGCAAGCTTAAATAAAATATAACGACCTTCTCTTATTTCAAGATTTGTAACATAATCTTCCGTAAAAAGAAATTGAATTGGAGGAATAATAATTGATTCATTAATTTTTTGAGAATCTTTTTCTTGTTGAAATAATCGTAATTTGTCATTTTCCTTCTTCAACCCTATCCATTCAGAATTACTTTCATGCAACCAATCTATAGCAGGAAAATTGATTAATTGACTCATTCTATTTTGTTTGAGGTCTAAAACATTCCACACAGCATCAATTCTAAAATATATTTTCTGGGATGTAAAATCGATTCTAGTATTCTTCAAATGTTTTAAGTGGTGATTGACCAAACCATTTGCATTAGTGATAATCATTTCTGACTGATCAATCGGTTTTAATATAACCATATGATTAGATGGAAAATGAATAAAATTTACGATGCCTTCAAATTTCTTTTTCTTTTGCGTATTCAAATTTTCAAACACCACCTCTTGGTTAGGCAATTGATACACTAAAACTGAATCAGTTGTAAATGTAAATAAAGATGCTTCTGATAATAATCTAGTTGTATTTTTTAGTAAAGAAACAAGTTCATATTCTACTTTTTCTTCTCCATATACATGTCGTACTACTACCCAATCCAAATTCGGACTTTGAGTATGCAACGAAGTCCTATGATATGCTTTGTAAGAATCACTAAACTCTTTGATGGTTTGAGCTATAACAGGGCTTAATTGACCAAGCAATACAAAGAAAAGAAGTAAAATTTGCAAAATTATTCTAGTAACCATCATTCTGTGGTATTAAATTTGGATTCAATAAAAGTTCGCTTTCTGGGAGTGGTAATAATACAAAAGTTGATTTCCAATTAGATTTTATACCAATCATTTTAGCATCTAATAAATTCATTCTTTTCAAATCAAAAAAGCGTGCACCATATTCTGTAAATAATTCATGTTGACGCTCCTCTAAAACACGCTCCAACAATTGTTCTTTCGATCCCATTGGAACAGCTGTCAAACCTGCACGTGTTACAATTTGATTCAAATACGCTAATCCATTTTCCAGTTCTCCTTTTTGAATATAAGCTTCTGCACGATTAAGAATCGTTTCTTCGTTACGTAAAATAATCGAATATTCATTCTGACCATTTGCTGTCGAATACTGTTTGTATTTGTACGAATAGTAATACTTTTTTCCTGTAAAATCAGCTTTTGTACCTATCCAGTTTTGAAAACGAAGATCTCCTGTACGAAATGTATTGACAAAAGATGGTTGCAGAGCCACAATATAAGGTGGTGCAAAAAACATAATATAAATACTCGCCTCATATGTGGTTGCTGTCGCTGATGCTGGAGCATATTGCCAAATAGTAGACGCATTATCTTTTAGATAGGCTTTACTAATATCTTGTCTCAATTGAAATGATTCACTTTGAGCTAAATTAGCAGTAACCTTAATCACATCATCCCATCTTTTTTGAAGTAAATACAATCGTGATAATACTAACTGAGTTGCTTCTTTTGATGGTATAAATCGATTACCTACCGTTGTATTAACGGCTAATAATTGCTGAGCTAGTAATACATCATCTTCTATTTTTTGATAAACTTCTGCAATCGTATTCTTAGAAACATGTTGTGTTACTTTATAGTCACTTGTAGCAATAAAAGGGATTTCACCATAGCTTTGAACCAAATACAAATGCAACAATCCACGAATAAACAAAGCTTCTCCTTTCAGTTGATTCTTTGTAGATAAATCTATCGAATTCGAATTTTCGACTCCTTCAATAATCCGATTGGCTTGGTAAATCTGATTATAAGTTGTTTGCCATAAATCTTTAACTGCTGTCGCATTTGGATTTAAATTTAACTGATAAAATTGATCTAATGTAGTGTTAGGTGTTTGATAAGAAACCAATTCATCAACATAACACCCTAAATAAACTCCTCCTCCAAGAAAACCTCCAGATAGAAAACCACCTTCTTTTAAAGACTGATAAAGCCCTGCTAAAGCTGATTGGGCTAATTTATCGTCTTTGAATACCGTTTCTTGTGTGATTTGATCTTGTGGCAGATCGAGATCTATAAATTTTTCGCAACTCGAACACAATAATACGAATAATAGAATTATATTTTTCTTCATTGTTAATATGTTAAATTAAACCCAAATGACCATGTACGTAAAGCAGGTGTATACCCGGAAAGATTAAATTCAGGGTCTAGCCCTTTGTAATTAGTTGAAGTCCATAAATTTTGTCCTTGAAAAAAGACCGATCCTTGAAAGCGTTTAAAAGTTTTTCGAGGGAGTTGATAACTAAATTGTATATTTTTGAGACGGATGTAATAAGAATCCATCACACCAGCATCACTCAATCTGAAATTAGCATTAGCAGTATTCAATACACTACTAACACCATTGGTTGGTTTTTGGTAGCGAGCATCGGTATTTGTAGGTGTCCAATAATCCAAAAATTCAGTACCATAATTTCCTATAGTGCCCAAATTACCCATCATTGAGACGATATTCTCTCTGGTTTGAGACGAAACTTGCATTAAAACATCCAACTGAAAATTCTTGTAATGGAAAGTATTTTGAAGTCCACCATACCATTTCACACCTAATTCTTTAACAACTGTACGGTCGTTGGCATCCAATTTTTCATCATTGTTCACATCTTCAAATTGATAAACACCTGTAACGGGATCAACTCCTAAATAGTGGTACATCTTTTTTAAGACCATCGATTGACCAATTACTAAAGTAGAAGCATAAGTAGAAGCTTCTAAATTTGGAAAAGAGATTAACTTATTTTGAGGAACACTAAAATTAAAAGACGATTCCCATTGGAAATTACTATGTCTTATCGGCTTAGCACTCAACGTCAATTCAACTCCTTGATTCTGAACAACTGCATCCAAATTTGCTTGTACAGAAGTAAAACCTGTTGTAGTTGGTAATGGAATACCGACCAATTGATTACCCGAACGATTGCGGTAATAGGCTGAAGTAAATTGAATTCGATCCTGTAAAAATCCCAATTCCATCGCTATTTCAAATTTACGTGTGGTCTCCCAACCATAATTGGCATTAAACAATCTACTTGGTGTTATTCCTTGCGTTCCATTATAAACAACTGTTGTAGAATTATAAGTATCATAAAATTGATAATTGCCTATATGATCACTACCAGCTGTACCATAACTTGTTCTAATTTTCCCAAATGACAACCAATTAGAGTCTTCTAAAAATTTTTCATTCGAGAATACCCATGCTGCACCTACAGCACCAAAGTTGGCAAAGCGATTATTTGGTCCAAAACGACTCGAACCATCGCGACGTCCAGTTAAATTGATGTAATAACGATTAGCGAATTGATAATTGAAACGTCCATAAATAGCTGTATAACGATAAATAGTTGAAGCATCACGTGTTATTTTAACAGTTGTTGCCGCGCCCATATTCTCAATGAATTCGTCTGAAGTAAAATTAGATCCATTTTGCATTAAATAATCAGCAGATGTATGTTGAAAAGTTGCCCCCACCAACGCTTCAATTTTATGTCTTTCCCATTTTTTTTGATAATTCAATTGAGGCTCAACCATCCAATTCTGTTGTTGAATATGAGAAGTAGATAAAGCAGAGCGTTCACTTCCATAATTGTAAATGGGATTATATAAAGTTTTAGGATAAATCATTCGCTCATTAGCATCATTAGACGTATAACCAGTATTAAACTGAAAGGCTAGCTCCTTTATAATTTTGTAATTTATATTCAGTTGACTAAGAAAATCGGTTTGATTGGTTTTGTAATTCTGTGTAGCAGCAGCCATGGGATTTGCAAACGTATTATTCGCCCAATTAATCGCGCCATTCCCTTCATATAAATCAGGTGCATTCGGTGCTATTGATTGGTAAATACTCATAAAATCTGTCGGAGGTAAAAAATTCTTTTGCAATGTATAAAAAGCACTCAACTGAAGTTTTAATCGTTTGTCTATACTTTCGTGAGAAAGATTCAACCCTATTTTCGTTTTCTTATACCGATAATCACCAGGGAAAATAGTGGTTTCTTTTTGATGACCACCACTTATCATAAATTGTGTTTGTGCACTCCCTCCTGATAAACGAATCTCATTTGATGTTCGGGCTGATCGACCACCTACAAAATAGCGTTGCCAATCGGTATTCTTTGTAGGATCCCATGCTCCATTAATATCGTATGCATTTGCTGGATAAGTTGTAAGACCATCATTAACGAAAGCATTTTTTCGCATTTCGAGATACTCAGAAGTCGACATCATCTTTGGAAGATTAGCCACCTCACCAATAGTATAAGATGTCGCATATTGAAGTGTCGTTTTAGCATTTTTTCCTTTTTTAGTGGTAATCAAAATCACCCCATTTGCACCACGTGATCCATAAATAGCTGTAGCATCCGCATCTTTTAAAACTTCAATACTTTCAATATCAGATGGACTTAAAAAATTTAATGGATTTGGATCATGAAAAGGTAAAACAGCTGATGATAAATTAGAATGAAATTCATTTTGACCATTCACTATAATTCCATCTATTACATACAAAGGCGTATTAGCATCTAAACCTCTTTTTAAGGCAAAATCTCTAATACTATTTCGTCCCCTAATTTGGATATCAAACCCACCACCTGCAACACCCGAATTTTGAACGATACTCACTCCAGCCATTCGTCCTTGTATGGCAGAAAGTACATTATTCACCGGCTGATTCTCTATTTCCTTTGCTGTAACACGTGCAATAGAACCCGTTCGTTCACGGTCTTTGACGGTATAGTACCCGGCATTTATCTCCACCTCTTTAAGATCTTCAAGGATAGGCTGTAAAACAATATCGCCCAAAACAGTTTTGGCATTGCGCTGAACGGATTGATAGCCTAAGTAAGAGATTTCTATAAGCTGACCTTCGGTTACATCTTTGAGTTCAAAATAACCGTTGGTATCAGTATTGGTCTGCTTGGTGGTTCGTTGTTTGTTTGCATCCAATACGTATATCGAGGCACCAGTTAAGGGTTCTCCTTTTTCATTAATAACCCTGCCCTTAACTGAAATTTGATCTCCTGCTGCATTTTCAATGCCCTGACGACCTTCGCTGGCACTAGTCTCCCTGCGCTTGATTGCAATAGACTGCCCTTTGATCTGATAGCTCAGTGCTAGGGGATTAAGCAGACGGTCCAGACTTTCTTGGAGTGTACTATTGACCAACTCAATGCTGATCGAATTCTTATCGCCGATAAGGTCATCGTTGTAAACGAAGGTATAAGCACTCTGCTTACTCAGTTCGACCAATACTTTTTGCAAGGACATCTGCTGTACCCGCAGATTGATTCGCTGTGCGTTAGCATCTGCAAATACGGCTGTCATCGACAAAAAGAACAAGAATAAAGTTAATTTCATGTAGTAAACGTATTTAGGAATCGATATTCTCCCAGTACGCTGTATGTTGTTGTTCATCATTTAAATTAGTTAGTCATGAACAATACAGCTTGGATACTCTAAAACAGCACAAGAAGGACTTGTAGCATTAACAGAGAATGTTTAAGTTTGTATTGCTCGGTTATTTATAAATGGATTACGCTCCTTTTATTGTTCCGACATCCTGCCGATCGTGTTTCCCCACGTCGGCAGTTTTTTTATGGAACAAACGCTAAAAAATTACTTTCCTACCGCTGTCACCCTCCTTCCTTCTACATTAAAATGAATGCCGGTTTCTAATGTGATAGCCTCCAGTACGGCCGAAAGCTTGGCACTTCGTGGCACTATAGCCGACACCTTACGGCCTGCATATGGCCCCATCTCAATTTGTACATCATACCAGCGCTCGATTTGCTTGCTGAACAGGCCAATCTCCTCATTCCGTAAGATGTACATTCCTTCTTTCCAAGCTAGTACCTGATCTAGATCCACTTCGTTTACTTTTATCCCACCAGTAAGCTGATTTTGAGCTTGCTGCCCAGGCTTCAGTACTACCTCGCGCCCCGTAGCTGACTGCACTACTCGTACACGTCCCTCACTGAGGGTGGTCCATATCATTCCCTTATCGCCATAGGCATTGATATTGAAATGCGTGCCCAGTACCTCCAGATGTTGCCCCTCGGTCTCAACGACAAAAGGCCTTGTCGCGTCTTTTGCCACCTCAAGATAGACTTCCCCTTTGACCGAAATCTGACGAGTAGCCTCTTCGAAAGCCGAAGGATAGCGAATCTCGGAGGCCGCATTGAGCCATACTTTGGTGCCATCTGGCAAAGTAACCTGATATTGCCCACCGACAGGAGTCTTTAGTATTAGTTGTACAGGGCGCACGGTGCGCGTCAACAGTTCACCGCCACGGTAACGCACTTCACCATCTTGATTGTCTATCCCCTTCTCCTTGCCATCCAGCACAAAGGTTTCTTCATTATCGAAAGTGAGGGTAGCACGATCTGTACCCGGTGCGATATCATCGGTACCTAGTATTGTTGTGATTTTGTCATTATCGATCACTTTATGGGTATACTGATAAATAGCCCATCCAAAGCCTAACACGATAAGAATACTGGCTGCAATACCTGCCAAAGGCCAATAACGGACTTTCGAAGGCGCTATATAGGCCTGCAGGTGGTCGAAAGTAACTTCGTCCACCTGTTTGATTTGCTGATCAAAAGGCCGGAGATCAATCTCCTCCTGCATAGCTTCTTCGATAAGCGCCTGCAGTTCCTGTTCTGAATGCGGCATGCCAAAATAGGCCAACAGCTCATCTACATCCTCCCGGCTATAGTCACCTTTGAGGTATCGTTCAAATAGTACTTTTAGGTTTTCTTTGTTTTCCACAATAATATAAGGTCTGTATAAGGATTACAACCTAGCAAGCAAAGTCGGGTACAAGAAAGTAAAATTTATTTTTTAAAGAGCGCTGACGCCAAGAGCGGCGGTCAGTAACACCCCAGCTAGAAAATCTGGATACTGGATCAAGGTTTCTCTGATCAGCTGGTTGGCGCGTTTGATCTGTGTATGCACCGTATGTACCGAGACCTGTAATTCTGTAGCCACCTCGTCGTAGGTCTTGCCGTCTAGCTTGCAGCGAATGAATATCTGCCGTTGCCTTTCGGGCATCCTATCAATGATCTGCTGCAGTATCTCCCTTTGCTCCTTCTGAAATAGACGAGTCTCTATCTGCTCGTACCCTTCCTCTAGTATCGGATAGAGGTAAGCTCGGTATTTCTGATCGTGGGTCGCCTTTTTGAATATATTAAACGATTTGTTGCTCGCTATGCGATATAGATACGGCATAATGGAACGATCTTTCTGTACATTGGCCCGGTTGTCCCAAAGCGATACGAAAGTATCCTGCACCACTTCTTGCGCGAGGTCTGTAGATTTAAGCAAGCGGATCAACAGTCCCGTGAGACGGTAATAATGTGCTTTATAAATAAGTTCGAACGCATCTCTATCCCCTTCTCTAAGTCGCAGTAGGAGTTCCTGTTCTTCGGAAAGGGACAATTCATTCATTCGTTATGTTGGTTAGTTCAATCACGAAGAAAAGAAATATTTAGGAAAATGTCAAACACCTAGGAACTATGTATGAATAAATCCATCTTTAGATGCAAGATTTACTATGTACTAAGCTTTAAATACCTAAGTAGAACTGCTGGTGAGAATGATGGAATGGTACCTCTCATGCAGGCATTACTGATATAGATCGTATGAGAATCGGAGATCTGTCCAGATGTATATCGGACTTCGCGGTTACATAGGGATAGTAACTAGCTAAACTGATAGAAGAATGTCAGAAATTAGTTTAACCCTTCATAGAGCTAACATCATTAATTCTCTTCATAATAATAGGAATAGTCAATTCCCTTCATAAACATCTCTCGGCTGTAAATATCGTCTGTAAGCGCACTTTGCAAAGCTACTTTTAGTGGTCGACTGTCTGTTACGCTCCTTACCATGGCATGATGATAATCATTTTTGGCGATCTTACTCCAATCTACACATTTTTTCAATTCTCGCTTGAACATAAGATCTAATCATATGCGTGTAATTCGTCCATTGCCTTCCATAAATGGGTGAGCAATGTTCATTTCTACGTACTTGTCCACGATTTGATCGAATGTATTCTCAGCCATGTCATCTATACTTTTTAAGGTGCCTGATAGAAACTGTGCCATTGCAAACTGAAATCCACCTTTAGCAATATTCTTGGTGCGGATCTGTCCTGCAAAATCATATAGAACGCCGAACAAATAGGCGTGTACCTGCTGTAAACCTTTGGTAGTGCCGACTTCTATACTATCGATAAAGGAGCTTTCGAATAAAGCATAAGCTTTATTTTTACTTTTGCCATCGATGGACTCGTCACTATAGGTGAACCACTCTATAAATCGGTTTGCCTTGACTGCGGGAAAGGTCTTACCCAATGCTATAATACCATCATAGTCTAATACATCTGATTTATAAAGTTTGCCATCTGCCGCTAATAACTTCAGTTGGGTAGTGGCACTAACCAACTGATTGTTCTCTTTCTTTAACTTCTCTTTGAGGTATTTCCAATAATTTCGGGTTTTGTTGTAGTCATTCTAATCGGTCAGTACTGCTACGATATCCAATACCGAAAACTACCATTTACTTTGCTGATCGTCCCAAATAGCGCGTACCTCACGGTCATCAAAAAAACGAATGGAAACTTTATTCATAATGATTAGTCCGTTGTTTTCAAACGCTTAACTTACATAATTTACCGCTGCTATGCAACAGGGGGTAGCATCTCTTCGGCGCTTCTTTGAGGGGTTGTTTAGTTAAAGATGCCTAACGTACTATTTGGATTAATATCAACTCCACAGCCTGTAGCTCTGCTGCCAGACGATGAAGCCTCTCTTCTTAAGCTGAGGCTGGCGGGGCTTTTTCAATCCTGATGAAGTTGTTGCAGCTGACACTGATTGATGCCTGTAATCTTATCTAAAGCAGTATTGGTGAAGATGCCTTTGTAGTAGTTAAAAAAACTCACCTTAACCGTGTATTCTGAGATGACAGGAAATTGACCGGGCACATCAAGCCGACTTTATAAAGCCTAATTGGTATATTGGTAAAAATATCGAATAAGATGACCTATTTATTATCTATTGAATAGTAAGAGTAACGAAATAGAAGTATCAAAGGCTGGTGATGTATCGAATAACTAAAGTTTTATAAAATTGGACTGGGGATATATATCTAAACATTGGATCGGTACGCTGGTGCTAGCTCCGATCCTGTCGCAAATTATAAAGGATACGGGAATAATCCATCGTGATAAAACTATCGGATTGTTCGAAATGTTGCCGGAGGCTTTACAGGCTGGTATGATGCTCTCCCTACCGACGCTGTTACTTTATCTTTTTGTCTACCATATAGCGGCTGGGTCTACGCTAAAGACGATATGGGTGAAGCTGATCGTAATTTTGTGGACTACGATAGGTATTTGTCTGACACTGTATCTGCTGGACTCTGGGCTTATCCTGCCTCTAGGTTCTTATTATATCATTGCTAGCGCTGTCTGCGGCTTGCTGCTTAAGATGAAGCGGATGCCGAAGGAGGAGGAGGATTGTGCTAATACATAAAAAGACAATCTTTAGAATTACTAATATTTTTAGCTTAAATGGTTTTTTATTCTTATCTTGGTCATAACCAAATAGCTAGATTATGGAGCAGCAGCCAGAAAACACAGTAGAGACGAGCAATGTAATAACATTAGCTAACGAATCTATAATGCATAATATTTTCAATATACGTGGAGAGAAAGTAATACTTGACTTTCATTTAGCTTCTCTTTATAAAGTCGAGAATCGTGTACTAAAGCAAGCAGTCAAAAGAAAAAAGAATAGATTTCCGGCAGATTTCATGTTCGAATTAACTAAAGACGAATGGAATGAGGTTATCACAATCTGTGATAACCTACCTAAAGGAGTTAAATTCAGTCCCACGCCACCGTTTGCATTCACTGAACAGGGCTTAGCTATGCTTTCAAGTGTATTAAACAGCGAATTAGCCATAGCGATAAACATCCAGATCATGCGGATCTTTACCAAAATGAGGCAGTTCTTAAATGATACAACGCAGATACATCTGGAGCTTGCGGATATGCGGCTCGCCATGGAAAAGCTCTCCAAAAAGCAGGATTCGCAGGGCAAAAACATAGATCTTGTATTTGAGTACATCGATCGCCTAGAGAATAAACTAGATAAGCCTCCCCTACCTGAACGTGATAAAATCGGCTATAAGGTAGGGAAAGAGGGATAAAAGATAGCTGAGGCTGACGGGGCTTTTTCAATCCTGATGAGTTGTCGTAGCTGACGCTGATTGATGCCTGTAATCTTCTCTAAAGCGGCATTGGTGAAGATGCCTTTGTAATAGTTGAGAAAGCTCTCTGCTAACCTTAATCGCTTGTTCTGAGATTATGGAAAATTGAACGAGTACGGCTCGGTGCTGGACTGGGAGTTTATAAACAGATTTTGCGGTAATCGGGATTAGAAAGATGGCTGTGGACTCAACTGATAGCTAGCTTCAGAAGATTCTTGACTAATAGGCTATTATGAGGGATGCTAGGCAGCATAATAGAAAAAGCTGAACGTGATGTTCAGCTTCTTTGTATTTATGATCCTAGGGATATCTATTTCAGGCGCTCTATTTCTTCGATACGGAGGCCTGTAGCTTTCGCTATTTTGTCCACCGGAATACCCATATTCTTCAGACTCAAAGCAGTCTCAAGTGCTTGCTCATGCTTGCCTTCAACAATACCTAATACACGTCCCTCTGCTTTTGCCTCTTTTTTTGCCAAAGCAATAGTATTATTATAGTCTCTCTTCCGATCTAAGCTGGATATATATGCCATTTGTTCTGCAGGCGATAAGTTTGCTGCGCCCCACTACCCCGCACTTTCCTCCGCAGCGAGAATAGTTTGCCACCTCTCCTACCTCAAAGATACGAGAGAATATTCTTTTGTCCAAATAGTTAGGTAACTCATCGATCTCGTTGAGATGCTTCATCAGGTACATCCACTGATCCATAATGGTTGATAGTTCAGTCTTTGACTTATTAAAATTGGGCAATACGAGCATCTTGTAGCTCAGCTTTTCATAGAGAACCTCTTGGTCAAACTGATCAACGATCTTGGCGCTGTAGTAGTACTTGGCATTATTGGCCTTATCCAGCTGAAAGCCCAGTACTGCTACGAAATATACTGGTGGCAATTCGTAACCATTGCCATCTGCACCTTTCTTGGCTAGTCGACTGATCGTGCGTGAGGTATAGGTGACGGCACGGTCGAAAAAGAAGTCCTGGTTCTGTAACTGCATCTCCACAAGGAAGTGCTCACCTCCGTCTCCTATACAGCGTAGATCAAAGACGACCTTGCGCTCACTGCTATGCTCGCCATCTTCCTCGACATTGGCATATTGGAGGTCTGTAATGATGTGCTCGCCCTCTAGTAGACTGTTTAGAAAGTTGATGAGGTTGATTTTGTTCTCCTCACGGCCGAAATAGTGTTTCCAGCCAAAACCGATTCCGACCTAGTCGGATGAGCTCATGAGTACCTTAAAAAACTTACTCTCACGAATAGTCGGCAAGAATTTCGATGTACCGACTTGTTTTGCTTCTTGTCTTAATTCGTCTCTGCATAATATGGAAATTTACTTTGAAATAGTATGTTAATTCATAAAGCAAACCTCCATAAACTAAAATTATTAGCCGTACGTTAACCGTTTATATCCGTGTATAAACGGATATAAACGGTTAACATTGGCATCGTGGTGCAGTATTTAAAGACTTAAAATTGATGGTTGGATCTGGAGACGACTTAAGTTGCTGCTATCTCCCGATAAATTTGATATCTTAGTACAATACTACGGTGTAAGCTATATATTATTAACTTATTATTCGGATGGCGACATTAAATGGAATCATACGCTCCTATCAGGCCAGTGCAA
>NZ_JAERTY010000021.1 GCF_016746095.1 Sphingobacterium faecale
AGTTTAAAAGACCCTCAACTTATAACTAGGCTGCTGAAAATTTACACCAAAGTGGTGTGTTTTGCAGCGGAATCACTGGTGTACTTTGGAGCGGAATGGTGGTGTAATATAGTGCGGAATATGCAAAGATTAAATGCTAATGTAACTTTCATTAGTATTTATGTCTTATTTTTCCAAATTGATATTATTTTTCATTAAGTACAAAATTAAATTCGCCTGGTTCTGTATTCAATTTGGGATTATTTAGGCCTGAGTGCCATCCTTTTATATTATACTCATTTGCAAGTTTATCTCTAAGTTTGATAAACAGTTTTCTATAAGTCTTTTCATCATTCTGAATTAATTCAACTGGTATTATTTCAAAATTTTCATTTAAACCAATTGGATATCTTGCAGTTGATAATCCTATGTGTGTTAATTTATTTAATAGTATTTCTTCTCTAGTCAATAATTTCAAATTAGCGTTAGTTGCTAAATAGTGTAAATCATGAGATTTAATTTCTTTTTTTTAAATACCTGAATTTACATAGTCAGGATTTCTTAGCACTAATATGCCCTTAACTAAATTTTCAAGGGCAAATGTCATTAATAGATAAATAGATTTACCACAAAAATGTCTTTTAATTATTTTTGAATCTAAGTGATAAGATTCAATGTTATAAGCTTTATCTTTGATTGATAAAAGTTCAATAATAACTTGGTCAAGTTCTAATGCTGTTTGAAACCAATTTTCAGGACTTGAATAATAAACAAAAACTTCCTTGTTGTTCAACTTTGTATAATGTTTGTTAAAATTAGAATTAAAGTTTTGGCGTGGGCGACAGTAGCAGAATAGAAAGCACAAACTTTATATATTGTTCAAATGTAGCCTTGAGTCCTTTAATTTTCATTGAATATAAAGAAAGTAAATACATTACTTATTTTCACTGTTGACGCTCTTTTGCAAAGAGTGATTTTACAGATTCAATAATCAAAGGAAAGTGACGTTGAAATCTTGATTTTGGCATACCTTCTAACTCAGCCGGATAGATTTGAAAAACATCTAGAAAGCGAAAATGACGTGTTAAGGGGATCTTTGTGAAAACAACTGATTTATAAAACTTATGCATACCTAAATTATTTATAGATTATATTTAAATCTGACTACTTCATTTTACTATTTTCCAAACCTATCCTGTAGGCTTTTAAGCATATGATTTGTTATTGGTCTTTTTGATGTACCTTGCATTTCTTGACAAAAGGCCATGATAAAATCCTTCTCTTTAAACCAATTCACACTGATTTCGTTATTATCACTTTTAGGTTTTGGATTTGCCTCATTAACTTTAAATGTAGTAGGTAAGTTAACTGCATGTCCAAAAATCAAAGCATGTTGCGTAGGTATAGATGGCAACCTTTTCAATATCGTTTCTGAAATATGAGGAGTTATCTGTCTGATATGGGATAAGTCTTCAGGGTTTTGGATCCTATGTACTATAAAATTACTGCATTGTGAAAGGACAGTTTTAGATAACTCACTAGGTCTTTGTGAAGATACCAGTAAGAACATACCGTACTTTCTTCCTTCTTTAGCTATTCTTTCAAAAATTCGATTTGCATCACCAAATACCTTCCCTGCATCAGTAGAGATATACCTATGAGCTTCTTCCAAAACAAGGTTTACAGGAAAAACATTTCGAGGTTTTGCAGTTTTTAAACGTTCGAAAATTAGTCTTGAAAGAACACAAGAAACTACCTCAACAGTTTCATCATTTGCGGAATTCAAGTCTATAATGATAACCTGAGATTTCTTCTTATTCTCATCAATTCCCAAAAACTGATTGAGGTAAGCTGAGATATCTATATCCTCAGTGTTAGTTGTCAAGAAGCGAAAGTCATCTCTTTCCTTAACGCTCTTAAATCTGGTAACCATTGAGGAACAATAATCACGTATCTGCTGATTACCATGATATTCCTCATATAAGGTAGCTGTTTCCATAGCTAGCTCTAAGTCCTGAAATTCAAATTTATCGGAGTTATATTTGAGATCTATAACTATGTCTTCTTTGATAAACGAGCGCACGGAGGTCTTGAACGCTTCCTCTGCACCACTGTTTGGAAAATTCCCAAATCTGGCATCAAAAGTTGAAAAGTTAACTTGAGGATCAAAACGGGCTTTTTCAATAAGTGAAATTATCCGTTGTCTTTTCGCCACAGCACTTTCCCAGTGTTCAAAAACGTACATTATACTACAGGCATAAATATGGTGAAGTGCTTCAATAGAGAGATTTTGAGTAAATCCTAACGCATTTCTCAATAAAGGCAACTGGGTCCTTTCGCTAGCCTTTAGCAATAGTGCCCATTCATCAATATTCAGAAACCAATGGGGTAAAACAAACTTCTGAAATGTGTCGTCTGTTTCTTCAGAATCAATTGTAAAGTTTTTAACCTCTATATTAATGTTGTACGTATTAACCTTTTCAAAGGCCTGCTTATACTCTCCATTGACATCAAAAAAAATAAATGTACTTCCTGTCGCGCTATATTCTTCTAGCTTATACAAGGTCTGTAGCATTGATGCTATTGTACACGATTTACCGCTTCCAGTATTACCTAACACTGCTGAGTGACTTCCAAAAAACCTATCAATATCAATCTTAACATCGTAATCGGGAAAAATAGAAGACTTTCCAATAGACAACGATATGTATCTATCTTTACACGAGCAATTGTCATCAGTACACTTTTCTGTATTTTGGCAACTTTTCTGCTTTACTATCTCCGTTTTGAAAATGGTATCTAATTCCGATTCCTTTATATACAAAACATCAGAATACAAAGTTGGATAGACACTGACACCAAATTCAAAATTAGAAAGGTTATCTTTTCCTGATCTGATAGTTCCTATTGGTAGCACCTCAAGGAACTTTCCTGCTTGAATTTTACTCAATATTTGATCTGTAGGATTAGAAAATGGCACATTTAAATCCTTTTCTCTCACACCAGCTACCTCTGCTACTATGTAATAGTTCTGATAGGGAACTATTACGTAACTATTCAATTGAGCAAAATAATGAATATCATCAAACCCACTAACGTTAAAATTGTCTAAACCGCTTAACATCTCTACAGAGAACCTATCTGAGTTGATAGCTACGACTTTACCAATTACCCTTTGCTTATCTTCTTTGGTCATTTCAATAAATCTTTAAGGTTGTTTAATGTCGTTTCCATTTTCCTATCCAAATCTTCGGCAGTCAGGTCAGGCATTACTTCATTTACAAATCTTTCAAAATAATGAAGTGGAGTTGATGACTTATCTTCTCCACCAATAATCCAAATTCTTGGGTCATTCAACTTCAATAGCTTTCCAATAGCATTATTATCATTAGGCTTCCCAACAACAATCAACCTAAAAGAAGGAATCGTGAATGCTTGAAAAATAAGATTATTGATATGTTCATCACTAAAGCTATAACCAAGAGTTACCAGTATATTATTATTTTGCATTAGTTTCTTCTGAAACTCCCTAAACAAATCTGAATAAGGACTACCCAAGCTCGCGTTATATTTTAAGGGAGTTGGATGTATCATAATGTTTTCTTTGTCTTTCAACAATTCAAACGTAGGGTCCTGAATTTCTTTGACTTTAAATAATTTAGTATCTCCTTCTTCTTCTATCCAATTTACTGATCCATGAATTTTATATAAGTAAAAGAAATTATCTATCACACTCCATTTTGATTGTGAAAGATCCATTTTTTCAGCCAAGGCGTAATTAAAAATGGCTGGATTAAAGAACTTACTGATACCGCCAGTAAAACCGTTTACATAATGTATACCCAATAAATCCATAGCTCGTTCCGAATACAAATCATAATTTGTAGTGAAGATATTCAATCGAGGTAATGTGGAGTTTCTAGCAAGTAACTTCCTATAAAACAATTTATAGAGTTCAATTAATGGATCGTCTAGACTTTTTTGTCCCTTATCCGTCTTTGAGTTATTTTCATTCAGACATTTTTGCAAGATAAAATTTCTAGCCTCTAGAATAATAAATTCTATTTTCTCGAAATCAGTCAACGCCCAAAAATTATATAATGGATATTCCTTAAAACAGCTTCTTACATTATTCATTGCTTTATCTTTATCTTCATCGAGCAATATGTTCGAATGGTAAAAAGACAAGCTATGTAGCGTTGATAAGAAAACTTCGAGATTAGTTTTGAAAACTTCACTTTCTACATCTATTTTAAGGTGGCTCTTTAGCCATTCTTTTTTTTCTTTGAAGTCTTCAGAATTGTAAAACTCGATCGCCATAGGGGCCATTATCGGGATACCTAGTTGCTCTGGTTTATTTACTGTTGAATCATCATCTGTTATTGGTACTGATTGATTTGACACCGTCTCACTTATTTCGCCAACACCAATAGAGGAAGCTACGCTAGCATCTTTTATATCATTAATCGGTGCCTCTGGCACTTCAGTTTGACTAGGTGCAGTTCCGAGTGGTCCCGCTCTATCATCTGGCTTAGATCCATTTTTAACTTCTGCATCAATACTGTTTGACTCCACTGACCGATCAATAACAAGTTTTTCATTTTCAATACTAGCGATCTTGGTCATATAAGAAGAACACCCACTACCCAGAAGAAAAGACAAGTTTTTATTATCAAGAACCTTTAAAAAGGTTTCCTGTATTTTTTCTATATCAAACTCTCCTTCTTTTTCATTGTCTTTTGAGTCTCTATTCTTCTTTTTAGTTTCAAGAATATTCTCATTCCCTTTGTAAAAAAACAATCCCATATATGTAAGTATTTTATGAAAGTATGCTAATAGCTTCAATAAGAATTTTATTTAATTGATTCAAATTGAACTGTTTGACTCCTGTAGGCTTTTGATCAATTATAGCATCCTTAATCTTGCCTTCTAGATCAATTAAGAATGCATTATCTTTTGCCAAAAAATCCTTTATATTGCTAATTGTGCAATATCGCTCATGGATAAGGTTACACAATAATGCAAGGCATTTGTTCTCTGTGAGCAATAAACACGAAAAAAGGTCTTCTACTTTAATATTACTAACAAGCAACGAGTTGTGTCTATATTCCTCAAATAATGCTCTCAATGACTCTGTATCACCTTCGATAAGGGATTTATTTACTCGTTGATTGATACTTTCCTGTCCCTTGGCTAATATTTCGTTATGGAGATCTACTACTTTTGATTTCACCAATTCCGTCTCAGAGTTTTCCTTTTTGAAATGGATCATATTTCCGAAGTGATCTTTGTTAATCTCTTTTCTCTGTTTCGCAATATTCAATCCTCGGTCAACTACTGCGTTAATATCCTTATATGTCAAAGACGTCAAACCATGGTCCGAAAAATAGAAATAGAAATCTGCAAACTGAGCATATTCGTATATACTAAAAACTCCATTTTCAGCACTTCTCTTTACACGATTGAGTAATTCAGTGAATCGTTCTTCAGATAACCTCCTGAAATTATAAGTTATTAGCTCATTGAATTCTTGTTGTTCAATAGTAGCATTCAGTTTCTTTCGGTCTTGTAATTCGTTATTAAATTCATCCTTATCTAAATAACCAGAAAGTATGTATCTATAAAGTGATGTGTAGAAAGTAAAGTCATATCTTTCTGACAACGAAAATCTCCTACAAAATGATCGTGCGTACATTTTCGATGCATCGACCTCACTATCCTCTGCTTTCAAATCGAATATCACATCACTTAAAGCATTCAAACCTTTATAGTCGTGGTAATCACTTGAAACAAGTCGTCCTTCCTTGAAATCAATTGCTATCAGTAGGACAAATTCTAAAACTTCCTTTAAAATGATTTCATCTTCAAGTTCTTCAAGTGGCGTAAAAAGCTTCTCTATGATATCCAAATAGAAGAATATGGTTCTGAGATTTTGTAATTTGGTAGTATGAAATTGTGAAAGTATATAGCCGTTGTACTTTAAAAGAAAGCTTTTGTATTTTTTATTATTTTCATAAGCTGTAAGTAACGAGATTAGAATACTTGATAAGTCCTGTTCGAAATTTAATACCCTCCCAATAAGTTTTTCTTTGATGTCAGAATAATTATTGTCAGTAGAATCAATTTTACTTTCATCTGAAAGAATTAGAATCTTAGCTCCTCGATGTTCAGCTAAATTGTTTAGATATCCTAGTAATTGTCTTAAAGGTATATCACATCTTTCTAGATCGTCAAAACATAATATTTTGTTCTCGAAAGGAACAAAGTTTACAACCGTATCAGAAAGAAGACTTTCAGCTGAACGATTTACGAATATACTTGATATTGTACTTAAGACCTTTTCTCCTACCTTGATTGTTTTTCGAATCTCTTTATTATCCGTCTTCACAAAAAGACTCACAAGTAGCGCTTGTTCCAACGCAGCAACTGTTGACAATCCATTTAATGATATATAGTAGGGTTTAAATTCAGCTAACTTTATAATCGGCTCCAGTTCCTGCTTATAAAAATAGGTCTTTCCACTCCCCCACTCTCCGTTTATAAGTAGTGCGTTCTTTGAGTTTGATTTTAAATAATCGTCAAATATTTTTTTTATAAATCTTGGTTCCATTCAGGCTTTTAGGCATTAGTTTTGTTTACTTAATATACCTTACATTTTTATTATTTAAGGCATATTGACTCAATAACTTCCCTAATTCAGATTCACTATTTTCAATTTGAATATACAGAGAATCCATTGCTCGTGTTAATGCCATTAGTATCCAGTTTATTGCATATTTTCTTTTTCTTGCCTCAGAATTACTAAAAATATCTTCTAACATAAATTTATCAGCATCCTCTTCCTGATATTTTGAATAAAAAAATGAATCTAGACTAAAGCAATAAACAGACCATGCTTCAAGTCCACGACAAGACTCATAGTATAAGGTTCTAATCTCATTGTACGATGGTACAGGAAGCTTATCCGTACCACGATAAGTACCATCCCATAGCATAAAACCTTCAGATTCTAATTGGGATTTAATTCTCCATTCTACACGTTTCTTTGCCTTAGAAAATTCTACATTATTATATTCATTAATGCTAAGATTGGAAGTAATCTGATCTGAATAATTATTCGACACACTTTTTCTAACATTATTCGAATCTAACAGTATTAGCCCTCCTTCATAAGGCTTGAAGCCCAAAGCTGTATATTGTTCTGCTTTGTATTTTAAAACACCCTTAAAATTATTTTCAAAACCGCTAGAGCTATCAATTATTATTTCACCTTCATCATCCGATTTCTCTGCTTCCAAATGATAAGGCAGGTCATAATGATTAGCTAAAAAATTACAAAGATCAACTATGCTTTTTTTCATACGATATGATTTCCCACTTTTAGTAAATCTTTTATGCGATAATTTGCTTGACTCATTTATAGTCCAATTGCATAATTCCTTATGGCGAATCAACTGTTCAAGCCCTCCGCTTGCTACTACAATATTTTCCGAACCAAATATTTTAATTAATATTTCCTTTTCGATCCTAGCACAATCTTGAGCTTCATCCAATATCAAAATTCTATTCCAGCGAAAGGATCTGAATTTTTTAAGATTATATTCCTTAAAACCCTCTTTCGTAATGACAGTCTTATTATTTTCTTT
Source organism: Sphingobacterium faecale (assembly GCF_016746095.1). Taxonomy (GTDB): domain Bacteria; phylum Bacteroidota; class Bacteroidia; order Sphingobacteriales; family Sphingobacteriaceae; genus Sphingobacterium; species Sphingobacterium faecale. Next base: position 7,626 of record NZ_JAERTY010000021.1, read on the forward strand.
CTCTAAATAGCGATCGCGCAGTCCCCCCTTATCATAGGTAAATAACTCTACTTTGTCTTTGATCCCAAAGGCCTCATAAAATCCATCAGGATCATCTAGCAGAGCCTTAAGCTTGGTTAAAACATCGTAATAATCAGCTAAAAATATTTCATTAGCAGCTATTTCAGAAAGTTTAATCCTGATCCTTTCAAAGTAAAGTGCTCCTAAATTACTATAGGCTTTCGCTGAAATAACACTCTTACTCTCGTAATAACAAAAATTCATAAAGTTAATACCAAATTCTTTTAACTCTATGTTCCAATCATTCTGCTGTATCCTTTCCTTTTCCTTTTTGAAATCCTCCTTGACTTTGATATTTACAATATCTACAAAATCATACACGGTACGCATTTTCAACTGTAACCCCGTTGTCAATTCACGAATACGCTGTGCAGATATGACATTTAGCAAATTCGAATTTCTACATAAGCGATAGAAAAAGGAATGAAGTGTGCTAATTCCGCACGACTTTAAAGGTTTAGTATCTTTATAATTGTTATCAAAGGATTTAACCAACATAGTAATATCATATGCTAACAGCTTATTATATGTGAGATACAGCACATTCTTATCGCCTTTAATAGTTTCTATTAGCAAATGCGTCAAGTCAGAAGTCTTACCTGACCCCGCCTTCCCCTCTATCAAGATTAAATGATTACCTACATAAGACTGTATATTTTCCAATCGGGGACTATTCTTAGTGATACGATCGAGCTTTCTCTTGGTCAAATAGCCATACTTACTATCCTCAGCAGCTCGTTCGATAATTCTATATACACCTATATCAAACAAATTAAAGTTGTCCCTCCAAGCTTTATATGAAGAAAGCATTCCATGATCAATTTCCTTAAAGTACTCAAGAAGTATCCCGAAGTCAAATTGGTCCGCAATAATGTGATGTTCTGTATAAGCTCTTAATCGTTTACTTTCAATAAAGATAAGAGGAAACAATAAAAACTTCTCATGATCGCTTTCAATGCTTTTTTTCAAATAATCTGCAAGAGCATATTTAGAGTTCATGATAAATTCACTATAATCCAATTGATGATCTTCAGTATATATCCCCCCCGTATCAATTTCAAGACTTGACTCTTTAAAATTCGTTACAAACTTAATCGGCACAACAAGATTGTACAAATAAGTACTTTTGCCATCCTCATGAGTTTTCACACGGACATAATTTTTGTCAGCTTTTTCGATAGCTATAAAAAGCACGATATCGTAATAAGCCCCACTAGTGAGTGCTATAGGAAATTTATTAAAGATAAAAACCTTAAAACTCGTACAACTACCCTTTATAGCATTCAATACAGAAGCGCTAAAGTCGTCATAATTTAAATGGCTATTTCTACCATTAATGGCAACAATTCTTTCATCCATAAAATAGGAATTACTAAAAACGTAAATTACATATGAACATAATCTATACCTGACTCCTTCAAAAGAAAAGTAATCTTATTTTTCTAAATCAGATTTGCTCAAAAACTCAACAAATATTTTCTTAATGTCTTTATTCAGATCTCTCATATTATGATATTTATTAACATCAATACGTTTATGAAAAAAGTCAAGAAGATTACTTTCTAATTCTTCAGTTTTACCCAAAGCTATTTTTCGAATAATACTTTTTGCTCGAAATTCGAGATATTTTTGCTTATCCTGTGATTCCAATACAGTGAACATGCCTTTATAATCAAACCGTGATCTTAATTCTGGTGAAATTCTTTTGGGAAAGTCCTCTTTACTAATATTGGAAGTAAAAATTATAATAAATCCATTTAGATCCATTTCCTCTCCCAAAGAGTTTGTCATCTTACCACTCTCAAGGACATCTAAAAAATAATTGAATAAGGCTGCGTTGGACTTTTCAAACTCATCTATTAAAAGAATACCGATATCGGTATCTCTAACCTTCATAAAGATCTCCCCATCATCACTACCTATATACCCTCTAGCGCTACCAATCAGGGAACTCAATGAAAACTCATTGCTATAATTACCAAAGTTTATCTTAGCTAGCCGTTTAGTCCCTCCCAAGCAGTTAAATATAGCACGAGCTACTTCTGTCTTACCAACACCAGAATCCCCCATAAGAAATAAGGATAGTATCTTATGCTCTCGTATTTTATTAAAGACCCTAAAAGTATTAACTAAATCTTCAAAATCATCTTTAAACTTGGGATGTCCATATAAACGTTCTCTAAATGCAGTAAAAAAAGATTTTAATTCATCGTGGGGCAGATCGGTGATTAGCTTGTGTTTCTTAGCTTCAACAAGCTTCTCATTAGAAAGTAAAACATCAGAACTATCTATCAAATGGCTTTCGTGAATTCCTTGAAATTTATTAAAAAGGAATCTCAACTCATACTGTAGCTTTGCCTTTCTACTTTCGTCACATATATATACGACTTGGTTTGGAAACTCGTAGATAACTTTCTCGGCAACTGACTGAATACTCGAATAACCCGTCAGGCAAGAAATATCAATTATCATTGAATCAGCCTCTAGTAACTCTATCAACTCGTTTTGAGAAATATATTTTGATATACTCTCAATCGTAAAATTCTTTTTATGTAAAAGAGCTTCCAAGCTCGAGTACTCATTATTAGAGTAAAAAGTTAATGTCCTATTATTGCCTGATGGAATATTAGGCTTCTCATCGTCTTCCTCATAATCAAGATATTCTGAAAAACTCTCTACAGGTTCAGTAAACACATAGCGTAAATCATAAGACATGGAAGACCATTTCTCTTCTTCACAAACAAAAGAGTTGTCGTCGTCAAATCTATCTAATACATTCTCAGCGATTGATTGCTTATCAGGAAATCCTGAAAGGGAAGAAATATCGATTGCATCTATCGGCAAATAACACTCAATCTTATCAATGTTATAAATAAATCTCGTTAATGAAACAATAGAGGTCCCTTCGGATTCCTTTTCCTCCTTAAACCTATAGAAGTCTCTTTTTTTGTAGAGTACTATTTGCTTTCCCATAAACAACTACTTGCCTTTTATATTGACATTCTGCACTATGGCTAAAAGATCAATATAATGATAGTCACTACTATCACCAGAACTCTTGAAGCTCACAAAGTCTTTATGGGTATCAATAGGATAATGGCTTTCTTGGATTTCCTCTTCTTCATTAGGCTTGGTCTTTTGAATAAAATTCTGAAGCTCTCCCAATTCTTGAAAATACTGGAATGAATTTTTGAGCTGATCAATCTTAATCTTCCCTTTATACAAACCAACTATAGAAACTCTCCCCACAAATAAGTCGTCAACACCGTAAGAACTCTCGAACTCGCTTTCAAATGTTAGAGGGATTTTTATCAAGAGCTTACCTGAATCCCCAAGCACCTCTCCTTTTATCTTGTATGCATAATCTTTAAACATAGAATTAAATATACCATTGATATCAAAACCATTAGTCCCAGGTATCATCATGTCTTTCAAAGCTCCGCTATTAATGAATTTCACAATCCTGAGTTCGTCTTCATTCTCTAGCGACAGATTAATATTATCCAATTTTATCAATTCACCTTCCTCTAGATTATCAAAGTCCTTGACAGTACGGCAGTTTCTCACTACCTCATCTAGTATAACTGATTTAGTCGTTTTGATTTCAAACGTTTCGATTACCTTTTTAGCCCCGGCTCCCTTTACACTTCCACCTCCATCAACATCGCCAAACTTGAAAATATCTAAAATATTTAAACCAAGTTTGGCTTTTAAATGCGCTTCCCCCTCAATCTTCTTATCACTTTCAACTTCCTTTTGTACTGAAATCATATTATCCAACATCATTTTTATTTCGTACACCTTTGGTAAGTTGATATAGTATATATTAAAAATCATAACTAATACTGTTTATTAATCTGCATCTTATTATGCCCTTAAGCTGATTGTTCTACTTCATCCATTTCCTCAATTTTCATCATCTAAAGGCTAACTTCAAATAAGGAGAGCCTGCACAAAACAACTGGGATGAATATAGTTTTTTTAACCATCTGCATTCTCAATGATCAGTGCTTTGTAGTTGGGATAACCATACAGCTGAAGCGTCTTGGCATTATACCATAGCAATCCCACTACCATCGGCCAGCTCCAAAAGATCCATGAAATGAGAAAAGAAAGTATAAAGGGACTATTGAGGCTTAGATTAATAGATTTCAACAGGTCATTCATAAATTCATGCAGTTCGTATATTCTGTTTGGCTTCTCCTAAAATAATCAAAACTTATTGAGTAATCCAACTCTGTTCAACAAATTATTGCACAAAGGTCATATCTTATCTTTTATCTCCTTTACGGGAACCCGTAATATCCTGTATTATATTATCATTAAAATTGACAATATTGTAAAGTGGATTGTAATTGTATTCAAAAACAATTGATTTCATGAGGTTTATTATATAGCTTTAGGTGAATCATTAACCGAATCAAATACGGATATTATGGAATACAAAGTAGTGCCCTCTGTTGCATCTATAGACCACAAGAGTGGGACTTCGGATCACGTAGCTCAACAATTAATAAACCAAGGTGCTGCCGATGGTTGGGAATATATACGTTTGGAAAGCGTCACTACATTCGTAAGCCCTCTAAACTAACTTATGTGCAAATCTCCAATATCGGGGAGCTAGACAAGACTGTACTGATAGAAAAATACAAGGGAAAGGAACCAAAACTAGTGACTAAAAAAGACGTTACCGCTTTGGCAATCAAAATGAATAAAATATGGAATACCTATCGAAATTAAGATATAAATTATGAACTGGTTTCCTATACATATCCTTATCAAGGATCTTTCTTTTCTGATCTTCTACCTGACGATAATGAAGTATAATCTGACCAATGAGACATTTCTCCCTGAGACTGTAGCATCGTTTCCAAATGCTACAAGCATAAGTTTCCTAGAGATGATACAGGCTTCATTATTTTATAATATAATACCTATCGTGGTTAGTTTAGGGGTGTACTATCCTATTGTTCGATTGGGAAAGCTGTTAATTAAGCACAACGGTAAACTGCAACTTATAGCAACTGGTTTTGCGCTAACACTGATCACACCTATTGCCTATTTGATGATGGGAGGTTATGATATCACTGCTCCCAAAAAAGCTGAGTTGCTTGCCTGGTTCTTAAATTTTGTGTTTTCGATCTCTATATATTACTTATTGAATAGTAAGAGTAACGAAATAGAAGTATCAAAGGCTAGTGATGTATCGGATAACTAAAGTTTTATAAAATTGGACTGGGGATATATATCTAAACATTGGATCGGTACGCTGGTGCTAGCTCCTATCCTGTCGCAGATTATAAAGGATATGGGAACAATCCATCGTGATAAAACTATCGGATTGTTCGAAATGTTGCCGGAGGCTTTACAGGCAGGTATGATGCTCTCCCTACCAACGCTGTTGCTTTATCTTTTTGTCTATCATATAGCGGCTGAGTCTACACTAAAGACGATATGGGTAAAGCTGATCGTAATTTTGTGGACTACGATAGGTATTTGTCTGACACTGTATCTGCTGGACTCTGGGCTTATCTTGCCTATAGGTTCCTATTATATCATTGCTAGCGCTGTCTGCGGCTTGCTGCTTAAGATGAAGCGGATGCCGAAGGAGGAGGAGGATTCTCAGGGCAAAAACATAGACCTTGTATTTGAATATATCGACCGCCTGGAGAATAAACTAGATAAGCCTCCCCTACCTGAACGTGATAAAATCGGCTATAAGGTAGGGAAAGAGGGATAAAAGATAGCTGAGGCTGACGGGGCTTTTTCAATCCTGATGAGTTGTCGTAGCTGACGCTGATTGATGCCTGTAATCTTCTCTAAAGCTGCATTGGTGAAGATGCCCCCTACCTATCTCTGTGCTACCATGATAAGGAACTGGATAGGTCTTCCCACCCTTCTCATAAATGTAATGAGGGAGTGAGGTTATTATTTAACAGGGACTTGTCATTAAATTTCAATTTTATAGCTGATCAAACTTAATATAAAAGAGTAGCCGTATGGATTTTATCGCTTTTGTGAAAGAAAGCGGTATCACGGAGAAGGACCTGTCAGGATCGGCCATATGGCAGGTGGGACTGAAAGATGGTATCTACCTGGGGATACTGAAAGAGGACGGCTCGGTGCTGGACTGGGAGTTTATAAACAGATTTTGCGGTAATCGGGATTAGAAAGATGGCTGTGGACTCAACTGATAGCTAGCTTCAGAAGATTCTTGACTAATAGGCTATTATGAGGGATGCTAGGCAGCATAATAGAAAAAGCTGAACGTGATGTTCAGCTTCTTTGTATTTATGATCCTGAGGGTATCTATTTCAGGTGTTCTATTTCTTCGATACGGAGACCTGTAGCTTTCGCTATTTTGTCTAAAGGTATATCCATATTCTTCAGATTCAAAGCGGTCTCAAGGGCTTTTTTACGTTCACCTTCAGCCATTGCCTCCTTTTTTGCAAAAGCAATTGTATTGTTATAGTCTCTCTTCCGATCTAAGCTAGATATGTATGCCATCTGTTCTGCAGGCGATAAGTTCGCCACCTCTCCTACCTCAAAGATACAAGAGAATATTCTTTTGTCCAAATAGTTAGGTAACTCATCGATCTCGTTGAGATGCTTCATCAGGTACATCCACTGATCCATAATGGTTGATAGTTCGGTCTTTGACTTATTAAAATTGGGCAATACGAGCATCTTGTAGCTCAGCTTTTCATAGAGAACCTCTTGGTCAAACTGATCAACGATCTTGGCGCTGTAGTAGTACTTGGCATTATTGGCCTTATCCA
>NZ_JAERTY010000002.1 GCF_016746095.1 Sphingobacterium faecale
CTGCGAACGGAGAGAACTGCAGCAGTTTGACCGTAGGTGAGGTGGTTACCTATACGTTTGTGGTCCACAACACCGGTAGTGTTACATTGGGTAATGTTACTGTTGCCGATAAAACATTTAACGGTTCAGGAACTATAAGTGGATTGAGTACACCAGTGGCTAGTTCGGGCAGCAGTGCTACAGCGCTATTGCCGGGGGGCACCCTGACCTATACGGCTACGTATACTGTAGAGCAGGGTGACCTTAACCGTGGTAATATCAGTAACCAGGCGGAGGCTACGGGAGTCTTTAACAATGTGAGTTATAAAGACCTTTCGGGTACTGCTCTGGATAATGATAGCCCTACAGCTATCGCTATCTGTCAGAACGGTTCAATTAGCTTAGTAAAAAATCACAATCTGCAAGGAAATTCTAACTGTTATGAATTAACAGCGGGTTCTGAGGTGACTTATAGTTTCGCGGTGACCAATACGGGCAACGTGACTTTGAAAGATATCATTCTGACCGATGCGATGTTAGACGCAGCGATAGTTCAAAACAATAATCCGCTAGCTCCAGGAGAAACACGTAACTACACTGCCGTTTACGTTGTAAAACAGACTGATGTAGAAGCAGGTTTTATTAGTAATACCGCTACTGTTACATCAAAAACTCTGACCGATCAGGATGTTAGTGACGTGTCAGGAACCGATGCATCGAATGACAACCCTACTGTAATCTCAATTTGTCGAGATGGAGCAATAGCGATTGTCAAGAGTCATAACCTCCAAGGAGATGGTAATTGCTACGGACTAGAAAAAGGTAGTACGATCGTTTATACATTGCATGTTAGCAATGTAGGAAATACTAGTCTCACGAATGTTGTTGTAAATGATCCACTCGGAGCAGCGGTATATCAGGGAGGGGATAATAACAGCGATGGTAAACTGGATATTAATGAAGTGTGGACTTACCAAGTCGAATATGTTGTGACTCCTGTGGATATTGATAACGGTCAAGTGGTTAATCAGGCGACTGTGACAGCTATCGATGCCGCGAACAAAAGAGTTAGTGATGTATCGGGTAGTACGGTGTCTTCAAATGAGCCAACGGTAATTTCTATCTGTCGTGAGGCTAAAATTAAGCTTGTGAAAACGCATAATCTTGAAAAAGATGGCGATTGTTACGGAGTTAACGTCGGGGATATCGTGACTTATACCTTTACTGTAACTAATGAAGGTAATGTCACACTGAGCGATATCAATTTAGTGGATGCTATGTTAGGATTAACTGGATTGACGCAAGATGTTAGCCCATTGGCAGCGGGGAATTCAAGAACCTATATAGCTACTTATAAGGTGACGCAAGCAGATGTCGACGCTGGTTTTATCCGTAATTCGGCGAAGGTGACGGCAGTTGATCCTGCTCAGAAAGCCGTTCAGGATATATCGGGCACTAATATCAATAATGATGAGCCAACGATAATAGCGATCTGTCGTGATGCAGGTGTCAGCATCGTGAAAAGTCACAACTTACAAGGTACGGGAGACTGTCATGCACTCCAGGTAGGCGATAAGATTACCTATACCTTTACGGTTAAAAATACAGGCAATGTATCCTTGAATGATGTCTCCGTTACCGATTTATTGCCGGGTATCGGCACGATATCAAGTGATGAGGACGGGTCATTACTACCAGGTAAAACACGGGTGTTCAAGGCTACCTATAGCGTTACACAGGCCGACATAAACCGTGGGTCGATCACAAATAGAGCAGGTGTGACCGCCAAAACTCCGGAAGGTAACATAACGGGAGCCGTCCGTGGTATGGTCGTTGCCGATGACGAAGTGATCATCAGCATCTGTCAGACCGGTAAGGTAGCTATCACGAAGACGGTAAACAAGGCAGAGGTATCCAAAGTAGGAGAAGAGTTGACATATACCATAACCGTAACCAATACGGGTAACATCGATTTAGAAGAGGTCACTGTCGAAGATGTGATGTTAGCGCTTAATGATGTAATCGATCTGAAGGTTGGAGAAGTCAAAAACTATCAATTGAAGTATACGGTTACTTACAATGATCTTTTAAAGGCGTCGATAGATAATGTCGCTTCAGCAACTTTAAAAACTAAAGAAAAAGTTGTAGATCAAACATCGACCAACGTTAAATTTAAACCAGAGATCGATATTGTCAAGAGTGCGGATAAGAGTGTAATTACATTCTTGGGAGAACTTGTTGAATATACGATCGAGGTGACTAATACAGGAACCGTTGATTTGGTAGGAGTCGTCGTTACCGATCCGATGTTCCCAAGTTTTACGGGAGCCGCTGGTAATCTAGCTGTCGGCGAGAGTAAAAAATTCGAACTTACTTATGAGTCGGTTTTGGCCGATATTATTCGAGGAGAGATCAGAAACACAGCACATGTCGAAGGTACTGTAGGCGGAGCAATGAAAATGCGCTCTTTCAACCCAGTGACCGGTGTGATAGAGAAGTTGTCTAATGAGGTCTTAGTTAAAGTGTTGTTTAGCAATGTTCTTGAAGTAACTAAGGATGCTGATAAAACGGAAATCAATAAGGAAGGTGAAGTTATTACCTATACTATTAAAGTAGCGAATAGAGGTAACTATGACCTGACAGATGTGGTCGTTAAAGATCCGTTGACGGGAATGATAGAGAGTGTAGGTGATTTGAATGTAGGAAAGGAAAGGACATTTACCACAACCTATGCAGCCCAAAGATCCGATTTTGATAAACGTACCATTGTTAATGAGGTGGTTGCTACAGCTAAGGATCTGATAGGTGGACAGGTAGAAGCGCGTGCGCAGAAAACGGTCAATGTAGCAGCAATGCCATTCTTCATCCCTAATGTGTTTACGCCAAATGATGACGGGACTAATGACACATTTGAGATTTTAGGAATCGAGGGTTTTGACCGTATAGAGGTTACTATCTTGAATCGCTGGGGCAATGAAGTCTACAGGAATAGTAATTACCGAAACGAATGGACAGGGCACGGGCTTAACGAAGGAACATATTTCTATATCGTGAAGACAATCAAAGGAGCTAAGGAAGATCTATATAAAGGTCATGTACTAATCAAAACACGCTAAAGCATAAGGTCATGAACAAGAATAATAGGAAGAAAAGACTGATGCTGTTACTGATGGGCGTAACCTGTTTTTTAACAACACAAGCACAGCAGAACATACAATTTACGCAATATATATTCAACTCGTTGAGTGTAAATCCGGCCTATGCAGGATACAAAGAAGAGTGGTTTGCACAGATCGGTCTGAGAAGTCAATGGACGGGCTGGGATGGCGCTCCAAAAACCGGTAGTATTTCTATTGATGGGGTCTTAGATCCCATCAGTAGAAGACACGGTGTCGGGTTACAGGTAACGATGGATGGGCTAGGAGCACAGTCTGCGACATCCGTATATGCCAATTATGCGTTACGTTTACAACTTGATCCCGAAGACACCAAGCGACTCAGTCTGGGTATTGCCGCGGGGGTTACCCAATATGGATTGGACGGAGCAAAGCTTGATCCTGTTACTAGAAAGGATCAAGTACTTCCGGATGGAAAGCTTTCAACATGGGTACCCGATGTAAGATTGGGTGCATACTACGCGACTCCAAAAATATATGCAGGGGTAGCGGTACATGATCTGTTCTCCAATTCTATAGACAATGAAGATTTTGTATTCAATCAGAATTCGCTAGAAAGTCTTTATAAGAATGTTAGTCTTTACGTTATTGCGGGTGGTCTGATTTCCTTGGAAGAGGGCTTACATTTACGGCCAAGTCTTTTGGTAAAGGATGATTTTAAAGGGCCGACATCTCTAGATGCTAACGCCATGTTCATATTTAATAGCAAATTCTGGATTGGCGGAGGATATCGGACCCGTGCTAAAATCTTCGATAGAAAGTATTATGACAATTCACCAGCTAAGTTAAGTTCGCTCAACTCGGTACAGGGAATAGCACAATTCTATGTGACCCCCAAATTTAGGGTAGGATACTCGTATGATATCATGTTGAATAGAATGCAAGGATTACAAAGTGGTACACATGAAGTGACTTTGGGCATTACATTCGATCGCGCGCTGAAACAGATTTTAAGTCCAAGGTTCTTTTAAAACTTAATAAGATGAAGTATAACCGCATATTTTTAAGTCATTATCTGGTCTTAGCACTAATGCTCTTTGGACCGAAACTGTATGCGCAGGAACAGCGTAGTGTACAGGAAAAAGCTGATTTACTCTTTGATAAATATGAATATTATAATGCAGCCAAGCTATATAGTAAACTTAGCGAGTCAAAGAAAATCAAAACTAGAAATTTAGAACGTCTAGCAGAAAGCTATGCTTATATTAACAATTACGACTTGGCAGAAAATTGGTATGCACGTGCTGTGCAACGATCTGACTACGCGAAGAGATCGCTCTTAGTTTATGCGACCGTCTTGAAAGAAAATGGCAAATATGCCGAGGCAAAGGCGATGTATAAGAGATATACCGACGAACAAGGCGACGACGATTTTGTCAAGCTGGCATTACAGGGAGCTGACTCCGCCATACGTTGGATAGCTAACCCAAAAAAAGTTGATATCCTACCTTTTACCGGCGTAAATGGTCCGCTTTCTGAGTTTGCGATGATGTCCATAGAAAATAAGCTTTACTATGTAGGGGAGACAAAAGATGCTACTGTAGCCAAATCGGGTATGACCGGAGAGTCTTTTCTCCGACTTTTTTCAAGAGATAGCAACAGCTCAGGAAAAGGGAGCATAGCGACGGATGGTAATATCAATCAGGCGAAGTACCATGTGGGACCGATCGCCAGTAATAAGTCTGGAAATAGACTATATGTGACCCGGACTAATCCTAGTAAAGAGGTGCAAAAGTATCGTAAAGAGGGACGGAAGTGGTCGCGGGCTACGCTGGAGCTTATGATCTATGATAAGGAGGGGGATGGGTGGAAAGAAACAGCCTTTCCTTTCAATAACGTAAAAGAATATTCGTTAGGTCATGCGGCATGGAGCGAAGATGAAAATAGATTATATTTTGCTTCAGATATGCCTGGTGGTAAAGGTGGTGTTGATATTTGGTTTTGTGAGCTTCGGAGCGATGGTACTTGGGCAAATCCTGTAAATGTCGGAGCAGAGGTAAATAGCCCGTACGACGAAATGTTTCCGATGGTATTTGGGAGTAAGCTTTATTTTTCCAGCAATGGTAAACCGGGGATGGGAGGTTTGGATATATTCGAAGCGATCTTAAAAGGAGGAAAAGCTATAAAGGTGAAAAATATGGGATTTCCCATCAATAGTGCTTCGGATGATTTCGCTTACTTCGTACAGGATGACGATGATAAGGCTCAAAAAGGCTTCCTATCATCCAATAGAACAGGCGGTCTAGGGGGAGATGATATCTACACCTACGCGACCAAGAAGCCGGTGTTTAAGATAGTTATAGAGGGGAAAACTTTTAATAAAAAGTCGAAAAAGCTATTAGCAGAGACTAATGTGACACTATACGGTGCTAAGCGGAACCTAGTGGCCAAAACTCAAAGCAATGGAAGTGCTGAATTTACATTTGATGCCGATAACAATGCGACATACAAGATTTTAGCCGAACGCTCAGGATTTCATGCCGACTCTATTGATATATTGACTACAATACCGACAAAAGATACCATATATCAGGTTGCTTTGTATTTAGAACCTGTAATGGAGGTCGGTCATAAATTCGTACTTGAAGATATATATTATGATTTTGATAAATACAATATTCGCAAAGATGCGGCAGTAATATTAGATCAGTTGGTCAGAACATTGCGTGACAATCCTACCTTGCGGATCGAATTGTCGAGCCATACAGATAGCAGAGGGTCACATCGCTATAATGATGTTTTATCCCAGAGGAGGGCAGAAAGCGCGGTGGCTTATATCGTATCTAGAGGAATAGAACGTGATCGACTTGTAGCAAAAGGTTATGGCGAACGGCGCTTGGTCAACCGTTGTGCTGATGGTGTGAAATGTTCTCCCACTGAGCATCAGGCAAATCGGCGGACGGAGGTCGAAATACTGTCTTATTAGTCATTACCATCGGGCAATATATACCCATTTTTAGGTATTTTTAGCAAAAGTAGTGGTTTTTGTAGATGCATAACTACAAAATAGTAGCTACTTTTGCTGATGTCATTTTCCTTTGAGTTATTTGTCCTGTAAATCAATTACCGGACTAAAAGTGAAATTGTTATATTCTCTCTGGACTAGTGTTTTTCTATTTTGCTTCTTTTGTGGAGAAGCGAAAGGAGGGCAGAATCCTTATGAAGAATTAAGAGCCTTAAAAAGTGAGTTCATAGGATTTAAGGCGCGCTCTATCTTAAGTTTGGATTTCGAATTAAATGAAGTGGATTCTGTCCTTAAGAATATAGAGTTTATACATAAGCTCGCCAAGGAAAGAAATGATAAGAGCATCACCTGTATTTATTTCGAAACATTAGGGCATTATTTTTCTCTTCGCTACGATCGCGTCAATGGGCTGTCAACAGCAAACCATGAGAAGGCGGTTCAATTTGCCGAAGAAAACTCTTTGGTTCAACAACTATTTCGTCAGAACTTTAGCTTTGGAAATTACTACTACACCTATTTTAGATACGCAGATGCTTATCGCTATTTTAGACAGTGCCTTTCGATTCTAGAAAAGCTTGATGAAGATAAGATAGCAAATGTATGGCAGTATTACCTTACATTATCGCGTTACTTTTTTGATATCGAGGAATACGATATGTCTTCACAATTGCTTGAAAAGACACTTTCTTATAACAATAAATTAGCTCCAAGGGAGTTGTTTAATGTTATTAACACCTTAGGTCTTATTGCCTTAAATACAGGGAAAAAAGACGAAGCTCTGAATTATTTTAAAAAGGTATTGACAAAGTCTAATGCAGTATTAGATTCGGCATGGATGGGCATAGCTTACGGAAATATGGGAAATGTGTATGCCCAAAATCATGATCTTAATAAGGCACTGGAGTATTTTGAGCTTGATTATATCTATAACTCCAAGCCTTCAGGTGATATGATATCAGCGTTGCTGACTTTGAAGAGAATAGCAGAGATACAGTTCCAGCAAGGAAAATTAAGGGAAGCACTAGCGAATATTGATATCTATCTCCGTAAGATGGAGAAAAAACCTATTCGCTATGAGGGCTTGGTCCAGGCATACGACTTAAAAGCCAGGTTGTTGGATACATTAGCTATTGAAGAAGGACAGTTATTGACCTTAAAAGAAGCAACTAAATACAACAGATTGCTATCCACATTTCATAGTAATTCTTCCATTGAAATGGCAAAATTACAGGATGAAAAGGCTCATTTTGATCAGTATTATAGCGAGTCTAAAAAGTATAAGCGATTGAGTCTTTTGCTGATGATGACATTGGGTATTGCAGTAACAGTTATTTGTATTATAGTATATAAGAAAAATAAACGTGGATCACAGAAATTGGGAGTAGTAAAGGTGGAAGACGAAGAGGAGTACTGCCCTTTGGTGATATTAAGTGATAAGCGTTTTCATAGCGATGATGCGGGTAAGCAAGTTAGGATAAGCTTGGAACTTAGACAACTATTGGGAAGCAATCTGATGAATAACCGTAATTGGGAAAAATTTAAGGTCGCTTATCTAAATAGTTTTCCTTGTTTCTTTAGTGATATGATCAATAAGTATCCGGAGCTGACGGATGCTGATTTGCGCCTGCTAGCGCTGATCAATCTCAATCTTTCTAATAAAGAGGTTGCGGATAAACTTTCCGTATCTTTAGAAGGCATAAAAAAGGCTAAGCAACGCCTTAAGAAAAAACTGAACGAACATATCTATCTGTAACTAGACAATAGCTTTGTCTACCCATTATATTTGCCTAATTTCGTGATAGGATGATTATTTATTCGATATGACGGAAATTAGCTTACACGGTACATTAACAGGGCATCAAAATCCTATTTATACTTTAGAGGTCGATATAGACAAACACTTGTTATATTCGGCGGGAAATGACAAGGGAATTGTAGAATGGGATCTTATGCAGCTGAAATTCCAACGAATACTCTGTGCAGTTCCTGCGTCTGTATATTTTCTTAAAATTATTCCGGGTACCGATTGGATTGCTGCTGGTATGCGTAATGGTGAACTCTTTATTATTCAACGTACAAATCCTCGTTTGGTAGCTAAGTTAAATGTAGAAAAGGGAGCTATCTTCAATATTAAAATATTGACATCCAAAAATGAAATTATTGCTATTGGGGAAGAAGGAAGGGCCTATGTTTGGAGTTTAGATACTTTCCAATTACTTTATACTTTTCAAGTGTCGAAGGAAACAATACGTACGATGGAGGTGTCGGGAGATCAAAAGACAGTGGTTTTTGGAGATAAGGGCGGTATGGTATATATACATGATGCTCAAGATTTCCATCGGATTGCGGAGAGCAAAACTCATGAGATGGCAATCTCAAGTATGTTACTGGATGATGGATATCTTTACACCGGAGGACGTGATGCGCGTATGTATAAATTATCTTTTCCATCGCTACAAAAGGAAAATGAATTAACCCCTCATTTCTTTACGGTATATGGTATAGCGCCGTTATTGGATAAATTAGTCACGGTCAGTAGAGATAAAACCATTAAAATATGGGATAGAGATTTTCGGCTTTTAAAGAATATCTCCCGGGACAAAGGAATCGACTCTCACCAACTTTCCATTAATAGTCTGATCTATGACCATGTTGCTCGTCTGTTGTGTACTGCTGGTGATGACAAACAGATTAAAGTCTGGGCAGTGGAGGTTTGAAGGAATCCGTTCACTCGATCGCAGGATAACTCCAATTAAAAATTGGGGCAAGCAAGATTAATTATCTCTGTTAAATATCTTTCATCTATTTGGTCAAAGGTGTCTAATTGATCGCTGTCTACATCCAACACGGCGACTACCTCTCCGTTCTTGATCACAGGAAGGACTATTTCTGATTTAGAAAGTGAACTACAGGCTATATGGCCTGGAAACTCTTCTACATTGGGGACAATCAGGGATTCTTTTTGCGCCCAAGCAGTCCCACAAACTCCTTTGTTGAATGCTATCCTAGTACAGGCTACAGGGCCTTGGAAGGGACCTAAAACAAGCTGATTACCCTTTACAAAGTAAAAGCCAACCCAGAAAAATTTGAACTGTTCTTTTAGTGCTGCAGTAATGTTTGCTAGATTAGCTATCCTATCCGATTCTCCGATTAGTAATCCTTGGATCTGCGGAATTAGACTTTTATACTGTTCTTCTTTATTGCCGTTGTTTATTGTAAGATCTTCTGCCATTTTTTATAGGTATTGAGTTAACGAGTTATCTAGTTCACTCGTTAACTAGATAACTTGTTCATTTGTTAACTTTCTTATTGAAACTGAATGCGTATGTTGACTCCAAAATAAGTGTACGAAGTCGCATAATTTTGCGAAGTATACGGTTTTACAGCATTTGAATTATAGAATAATCGAATGTTGTAAAATTGATTAATGGTATAATCTAATGATGGATTGATTGTCAAACTCTTGTTTCCTCCTGATATTTCAGCCTGATTGATGTCAGAGCGGTATACGGTTGTTTTCCTATCGTTTAATGCAAAATCTACTCTAAAGTTCATGTCATTTACCCATTTGCGGTCTTCGAAAATACCAAAAGGAAGACGAGCATTGTTTTTTCGGTATCCCATACCGACAACAAAAGACTGTTCGGCCATCATAGCCAATTGACTGTTTTGTAAGCTCATATTCATATCTCGCATTTTACGGTATTCCGAGTTTACGGATAGCGCGTTAGCAAAACGCATATCTATACCGATAAGGGGTACAAATCTATCAATAACCGATATTTGGCCATATTGATTCTTAGGTAAAAAGTTTTGATTTGCATCACGTACAAACGGCATTCCCTCAGACTCTTCATATCTTGCGGTGGACGTATATCCACCGATGACGTATTGAGATTGGTAAGCATGATTAATGTTGATCGAGCTAATAAAGTCTTGTATGCCCAATACATTTGCCAGCGCATTGTAGGAAATCCGCCAGTTCGGCAGTGGGAAAGTAGGTTTGATTCCTTGTTTCGAACTATTCGTATCCTTCCCAAGATAAGTGGCCAAGAAAGCGTTGACTACAACATCTTGTTGTGTTTTGTCATATCCATCCGCGTAAAAATCCGGAGATTGACCCACAGAGTTGATATTATGCTCGCCTAGACGCTGGGATATAAGCTGCCTGTGCTCTTCAAATTTTTGAAATAATGCATCACTATTTTTAAATGAAGTACGTATAGCAATCTGCGAAATAGTGTAGTTACCTGTTACGAATGGAGAAACGCTTTCTAATTCACCTGTCGTGGCATTAAATTTAATAGCAGTACTTTGATTGTAATTATCTATGCGAGACATCGTCAAGTCTATTCTTAATCCTTTGATAGGCTCTAGATTAGCTACAACAGAGAGGTTCTCGGCAAACGTTTTAGTGTACATATTTGTCTGTAGGGTATCAGATGACAACCAGCCATTTCGGGCAGCTCTATCCAGAATGTCTCCCTGTCCGCCGAATAAGAAGCCCCAACCGGGCGCATTCGAACTAAAATCATATCCGAACATATTGGTTGAAGGCATATAACCAGGTAGATAAGTTCCTTCCGTTTTTGTATACGCTCCATTGACATTCCGAATAGAGGTTAGTAACTGTACCAAAAATGGTATGGTTCCTGTGCTATTTCTACCGGAATTTTGACGGATGAAACTGAACTTGCTATAGAGTGCATTCAGATTTAACGTCGGATTAATTTGTATAGTCCTGTTATTTTGAATACTGTTACCAAGATTGATGTTTTCATTTTGTAAACTTAATAGAGGCTCACTTTGCCAGTTAAACTGTGTACCATATCGGGCCGTGGCATTGACCCATTCTAGGTAAGGTATTTTGTTGATCGGAAGGGTATAGGTCAGATTCATCATGTGGTTGTAATCTGTAGTTCTTCCCATTTTCCAGAAGTTTGACCATATCGTATCCCGTTTTGCCCCATCAATTCGACCATTAGGTTCATCAATAATAGAATAGTTTGTGGCATTAAAGTCAAGGCGTAAGGCCTTGGTCAGATTCCAACTGATGCCATAAATCCGATTCATATTAAAGTTCTTATTGTAATATGTCGGAAGTACATTATTAGAAGAGTTGTCACGTAGTGTATTCTCGTTATAAATACGATTTACCTCCATCCTGAAGTTTAGCAAGGACGGCATGAGATTAAAGCTCATATCCCGGATCAAAGCCAGATTCTTAGATTTAATACTTTTGAAAGGTTCAAGGAAAGTTGCTGTAGGACTACTGAATGTATAGTCTAAGGCACCGCGATAATTACGTTGTAAAGCCGAAGCTGTATTGAAGTCTCTATGGTAATACTCGCTAAAGGCGTAGGAGAGACCAAAGTTTTCAATATCCCAAGGGCGTATTTGACTCTCATTATCTGTCCGTATTTTACGTACATTGGTAAAGCTAAAGCCTTTACGGGTAGTATAATCTTGCACCAAGCGTAATAAGGAATCACGTTGATAATTGGACAGTGTTGCTAGAGCACTATTCAATTCGATGTCTGGACTTAAAGGGTTGAATTCAGGTGTCGCAGTTTGATTAGAGTAATTAAAATAAAATGGAATAATGACACCATGCCGCGGGTGGAAGAATTTTCCAAACTCCGCATTGGTCGTAATATCAAAGAAGAAATTGTCAGAACGGTTACGCTCTCCAACACGTTGGGATATGGAACCAAAACCAATGGTAGATTTAGTACCCGTTAATGCTACGTTGGCGAAGTCTGCTAATTTTAGGTTAAGACGTGCGGTAGCTGCCCAGCCACCTTTATCATCAAAGTCGGTAAGGCGTAACTCGTTAAACCAAAATTCACCAGCAAGATCTCTCCCATCGTCTATCGATGTGCTCGTCGATGAGCCGCGTAGTGGATTTCGTACACCGATCATGTAAAAACGGACTTTAGAAATATCAGGAGTTCCAATAATTAGAATACGGTTTTTACCATCTGAGTGTTCATAAGGTACGTCCAAGGGCCATGGTTGTCCGTTGAGCTTAGCATTATCACGAGCTAATTTTGCATCTTGGAACAACTTGATTTGAATGTTCATCCTATTTTCTTCGGGCCATATTAAATCTGCAGATGTGGTACCGGGATGGGTCACACGTAAAGGCATGTCATACTCGTAATAGTTATATTTGTCATCCGTTCCTACCCGAATAAAGGCCCTGAAGTCACCATCATTTAGATTTTCACCCTCTGCATGGATAAACATTTCAAGACGGCCATAGGGTCTGAAATCATGTGACGCAGTTTTGAAAGTAGCACGACCATACCCATCTCGTAGCTGTTTGACATCAAGACTCATGGACTGCTCATTCAATTGTATATCGAGATTATTATTGGAAATATCGATTTGCCGGTTGATTCCCGGCGGAACAACATAGGGGATAGGTTCGCGCTTTCCGTTTTCCTCAATACTAACATTAGCAACATTGAAGATGGAGTTGTCCGATGCTACTACGCCCATGCTATGATCGGCAATGACCTTGCTGGCTACATTTTCTGCATTGTATTTTCTCCAATCGCCACGTACAAATTGCATTCTTCCAAAACGGACCACGGAAGTGTCCGCAAAATTTGTCATGAACAAACGAACAAAACGAATAGATTTAAAATCTTGAATATTACCTTCTCTACTTTCAAATTCATTCAACGGGATGCGTAATTTATACCATTTCACGTCCATGTCCTTACTAAGGATACGGACTGTAGATGTCTGTTCATCTACAATAAAGTTCTTGCCTACAACCATATCCTGAGGACGGATAGAGAGTCTATACTGATAGTATTCATCAATCTCGTTCATGGTATTGTCCCGATTAATGTCTTCTCCGTCAGGTAATAGGGTGCTGGCAGAGGTTTCTACACCAAAGTCTGCCATAGATTGGTTATTGGTACGTGTATTTCCTTGCGTACCATTGTAATGTTGATAACGCTCTAGGATACCTACATTTTGATCAAAGTGATTACCTCTAAAATAGATATAGTCATCCGAAGAAGGGTCGCTCTGTAATTTGGTAAATGCTTGTGCGTCCAGTATACCACTCATCTGGTTCAAGAAGTTAGCGTGGAAAGAGCGCTCTTCATCATTAGTCAATCCGTCTAATCCTACATCTTGGTGTAATCTACTGGCATCTGAGTTTTCAAAAGCTTGTACGACAGGTTGGTTACGTACCACATTACCCCATACCGTCTGATCTACTAAGGTTTTATCTCCCGTGGGAGAGAGGCCATTTTCCAACGATTTTCGACCGTCTTTTAGAATATCCTCAGAAATATTACCTAAGTTAATATAGATATCACCACCCGCTTTATTGGGGTTAGTGAGTGTAGGATCCATCATCCACATCTCCAAAAATTCGATGTTTTGGGCTTCGAAATCTGTTTGGTCGATTTTACGAAACATACCTCCCCAACGCGTTTTTGGATTTAAGAGACTGCCATCCGAACCTATATTTGTCGTGGTATAGTTGAACTGTCCACGCGCCATTGGGTAATAAGCCAAATCGAGTGTTGGCAAGAAGGCGTCCGTACCAGTTTTAATTTCTTTGTAAGGGAATACCTCCTTTTCTGTCACTTTTCTTGTTCGGTGATCCAGCAAGAAGCGCTGATTTACTTGAGGGTTGAGGCTCGACGGTTGATAGAATATAGGGTCGATATTATAAAAAGCGAGTTGAGCCCGATTATATCCATATGCTAAATCATTGTTCAGATCTGATTCTGGAAACATACGTGGTGTTCCTGATATCTGCCATCCTAACTGTCCCTTGATATCGATGTACGAGAAATTGTTTTCAAAATTGTCAATATAAGTGGTGCCTGTATTGCCATTGGCGGTATTCAGCCCCTTAGGATGCCCAGGTTTTAAATGAGCAAATTCACCATAAAAACTAATGTGGGACTCTTCCTTCGTACTAAGGAAAGGTAATTTGTCAACCATTCTAGTAAGCCAGCGGGATGGGGCGTTATATGTCACATCTGCTCCAAACATCGTATTGGAAATTGGTTCTTCGCCGATAAAGACTTTCTCAGAGATGGGTTTTTCCGTTAGATTCATTAGGGTGGCACCCACCATCAGATTTTTATTAAAAGTATAATCTAGACGCCCGCCCATCAAAGTTTTCTGTTGTAGGCCAAATAAAGTTTCGTCTTCTACAGATACAGTTATGGGTTGCCCCGAGAGTACTAAGGCTTGATTAAGCATGCGTAATGTGCCGATTTGATAATCGACCATGTAATCGGTTCCTTCTTGAAGGATAGCCCCTCCGGACATAACCCGTAGTTGTCCGGGACGCAGGTTCATAACACTCAGCTGATATTCCGTACCTGAGCCTGATTGATATCTTCCTTTCAGCCTATACCTGTTTTTGTTGGGAAACTTTTGTTCAGCGTCAACTTTGGTGTGCGTGTACAATTCGGGGTAGGTGTATTTCTCGATGAGATCGGTTTCGCCACTAGCAAAACGCGTGGCTAGATCTTTACCAAATGGCTCGACAACAGGGAAAATCAATTTGCCCCTCACGGGTTCGATGGTGATACCAGGTAAAAAGTCAAATAACCCGTCTGAGCCAGCTGCTAAATTTTGTGTAACACGATCCAGGTTGGTTAGTTGTAACCAAGTTTTTTCTGCAGTTAGACTTCCTTCGTAGATGGAGGGGCGTTCGGCACCCGTCTCAGTTTCTGTACGATATATCTGTAAGAATAGATTGTTTTCCGATATATTCGTTGCATTGAGTGAATAGATGTTTTTCATCATCAAATCCCATGTCGGAAGATTTGTTTTTAAAACTTCATTCTTCAATAGTTTCGTGTAGAGCATTTTTGGAGAAGAAGGAGATACTGGAATATCTGTGCTGAATTCTCCAACTTGATATTCCTTCCCATTGGCAAGATAGCGATATGCTACGGCCAATACCTGGTCCTGTCCTAAAGGATATACCAAGGAGATATAGCCCAATCGCCTATTGATGGTATAATCCCGACCTTCAGTCAGTTTTCGGGCGTAGGTAAGTTTGGCGTAGTTGTCATTAGCACCACTGCTAGCAAAGAAACTTTGAACGACATTCCCTGTGGATTCACGTCCAGGTTCGCCTAATTGGGTTAGTAAGTCATTGGATATGTCAGGACTTACAGAGCCAGGGATTCCTGTAGACGGCAATTTAGAAGGAGAAACCCGATTAATAATGTTATTATAGGGGTTATACTCGCCTAGGTCCATAAGGGCCATAATGTCCCGCGCATCTTCGTAAGCATTAGAGCGATTGTTGATCCACACCTCTATCTGCGTGATATTGACTGGAGTAGTAACGATAGGAGCCATAGCAAGGGATTGTGCATAGGTATCCCTAAAGTATTGTCCCAGAAAATAGTGTTGGTTTGCTTCGTAGTTGCTGAGCTCTAATGTCATTTCGCTTTCCCTGCTGCCATTGGAAAGTGTAATCTCTTTCTTATTCGATCGTTGTTGCGATAATAGGCCTGTAACAGCAAGCTTTCCAAATTGTAACTGTGTTTTTACACCAAATAATGATTCAGCACCTTGAATAAGCGTTGAATTTAGAGACATATTGACATTACCTATTTCTAAGCGTCGTATGATATCGTCATCTCCTGCGACATAGTCAAATCGAATCTGATTTTCAAAACCAAATTGCGCACGGGAATTGAAATTTGCATTTACTTTGACCCGTTCACCTATATTACCGACAAGGTTAAGGTTCATGTTCTGATCGAAATCCATTCCCCATTGTTTGCGCTGCCGTTCGTTAAACATGGGGTTGTCATTAGTGTTATATTGGGCCATAAGGCCAATATCTACACTTCCCCGTGGATTGATGTCTATACTATTGCCTCCAAATATCTTTTCAAAAGTAGGACTGTTGATTTCAATTACAGGAAATAACCGACGACGACGCTCTTCTGCTATTTCTTTACCAGCGAGTTCTTCCCAGTAGTTTTTCTTTAGTCTTTTAAATTCATAATCTTTAAACTCATCAATGCTAAGGTACAGAGGAGGACGATACATCTTTGTACCTAGTTTTTCCCGGATGATATATTGCTTCGTCTTGGGATCAAAAATTACCTCCCGTTCGATATTCTGCGGTATATCCAACGAAATCGGCCGATAAGATTTTGGTAATTTAATAAAGGGGTTATCTTGGATATGATATTTTAACTTTGTGGAATCATCGGCTGAAAGATTAGTAACAGGAGTTATTACTTGCGCATAGCCAATATTTATTAGTACACAAATAAGTATCAATAATGTTAATAATGACCTGCGCTTTTTCAAGAGAGTTTGGCTAAAATAAAATTAATAATTGCTATTATTCAGGCAAATATCTGTGTTTTAATTAATAATAACAAAGTCTCCCAAAGATATTCCTTTAGATTAAATGTTAAAAGATTGTTAATGTGGTTTGTTTACTACAATATTATAGTTTTTTAAGAGCAGCCTTAATCAGCCCTTCTACACTAAGATCGTTTGCTGTTTGTAAAAGTGTACCAAGTACTTTTTCGACTTGATTTTTTTGAAAGCCCAGCATAACTAATGCGGATAGAGCTTCATCGGGAACCGATTGTGCCACTGGGGAAATCGGAAGTAGGGCATGGTCTCCCTGTTTCTTGAGCTTGTCCTGAAGTTCAAGAATAACCCGCTGAGCTGTTTTGGGACCTATCCCCTTTATTTTTTGGATGATAGCCACCTGCCCATTCACGATAGCAGATTGTATTTCTTCGGGAGTGATCGAAGAAAGCATCATTCTGCCTGTATTAGGGCCAATCCCTGAAACAGAAATTAAGTGATTAAATAAATGGCGCTCACCTTCCGTAGCAAAACCGAATAAAGTATGAGCATCTTCACGGACTTGAAAAGAGATGAAGAGTTTACAATTTTCCAAGTCCTTAATCAACGAATATGTCGTTAATGAAATGTGGATATAATATCCAATGCCCCCAACCTCAAGTATAACATGGGTCGGGGCTTTGAATATGAGTTTACCATTGAAATAATCGTACATGGTTACTTTAAAGTTATGAAGTTATAGAGGTGATGTAAGCTATAGAGGTATCTTTTATAAATAGTATAACCTTATCACGATTAGCACTTCAGTTTATTTTGAACTTTCGTGTGCTTGTGCATCGACAACTGCGATAGTCACCATGTTCACAATCTCGCGAACAGAACTATCCAGTTGCAATACGTGTACTGGCTTGTTCATACCTAATAAAATTGGTCCAACGGCTTCGGCATTTCCAACTTCTTGCAATAGTTTGTAAGCAATATTGCCTGATGCTAAGCTCGGGAATATTAGCGTATTGGCACTCTCCCCTTTTAAGGTGCTGAAAGGGAAGTTGCTATCCAACATCTCTTTGTTCAACGCAAAGTTGGCTTGCAATTCACCATCTACAATGATTTCGGGATGATTTTTATGGATCAATTTGACTGCTTCCCGTACTTTCGTCGGTGTCGCCCCGTCGCTAGAGCCAAAGTTAGAGTAAGAAAGCATAGCTATCCTCGGTTTAACATTGAAACGACGTACTGCCTTTTCGATCAATACAGTTATATCTGCAAGTTCTTCCGCTGAAGGGTCTGTGTTTACCGTAGTATCCCCCAAGAACAACGGACCTTTGGAAGTCAACATCATATACATCCCTACGATACGGCTACCTTCCTTAGCACCGATAACATGTAGCGCCGGTTTGATTGTAGATGCATAGTTTCTGGTTAAGCCAGAAATTAATGTATCTGCTTCTCCAAATTCAACCATACTGGCAGCAAAGTAGTTCCGATTGGACATCAATTTGATAGCATCCATTTTTGAAACCCCTCTACGTTGTCTTTTCTTATACAGATGCTCTGCATATTTTTCGAATCTTTCTGTTTTTTCTTCCGCCTTAGGATCAATGATCAGGACATTGTCTAGGTCAAAAGCGTACTCTTCAATCATGTTGGTTATACGCTCTTTGTTCCCTAATAAAATAGGTATAGCGATACCTTCTTCTTTGACGATTTGCGCAGCACGAAGAGTTTTTGCATTGTCTGCTTCTGCAAAGACTACTCTTTTCGGATTGTTCTTAGCAATAGAGGTTACCTTACGCATGATGCCATCATCTTTTCCAAGACGCTTACGTAGAGCATCTTTGTAACCTTCCCAATCTGTAATTGTTTGACGGGCTACACCAGATGCTATAGCGGCTTTAGCGACAGCAACAGATACTTCTGTAATCAAACGAGGGTCCGTCGGTTTAGGAATCACGTAATCAGGCCCAAAGCGTAGATTATTAGTGTTATATGCTTGGTTCACTTCTTCAGGCACATTTTCTTTTGCAAGGTCAGCAATCGCACGGACGGCAGCAATTTTCATATCCTCATTGATTGCGGTAGCCCGTACATCTAGCGCACCCCTAAAGATATAGGGGAATCCCAATACATTATTAACCTGGTTTGGGAAATCAGAACGGCCAGTGCCCATGATAATATCAGCGCGTGTGGCTACTGCTAAGTCGTAAGCAATTTCTGGGTTCGGGTTAGCCATTGCGAGTACGATCGGTTGGGCAGCCATGGATTTTAGCATTTCCGCCGTGAGAACATCTGCTGCGGATAGACCGATGAATACGTCTGCATCAACTACAGCATCCGCCAAGGTGTGGATATCTCTGTTGGTAGCCCATTCTGCTTTGGATCCATCTAGTTGCTCCCGATCGTTACGGATTACACCCTTACTGTCCAGCATAACGATGTTTTCCTTTTTTGCTCCTACAGCCACATACATGCTTGTACATGATATCGCAGCAGCACCGGCGCCGTTTACAACAATCTTCACCGATGAAATATCTTTTCCTTGAAGCTCACAGGCATTAATTAATGCTGCACCCGAAATGATAGCTGTACCGTGTTGGTCATCATGCATAACCGGAATATTCATTTCTGCCTTCAAACGGCGTTCGATTTCAAAACATTCAGGTGCTTTTATATCTTCGAGATTGATACCGCCAAAAGTAGGTTCTAACGCTTTTACGATATTGACAAATTCATCTACGTTTTTGGTGTCTAATTCGATGTCGAATACGTCGATATCGGCAAATATTTTAAAAAGAAGACCTTTTCCTTCCATAACAGGTTTACCTGCCTGAGCTCCGATGTCTCCTAATCCTAATACCGCAGTACCATTACTGATAACAGCGACCAAGTTACCTTTGGCTGTATATTTGTAAGCGTCCTCAGGATTTTCAGCAATGGCAAGGCAAGGTTCTGCTACACCAGGTGAATAAGCTAGGGATAAGTCGCGTTGAGAATTGTAAGGTTTTGTCGGAACAATGGCAATTTTACCAGGCCGGCCTAGAGCGTGATAGTCCAAAGCCTCTTTTTTTCTATTGATATTACTCATTTTAGTATGCGTGTCAAATTTAAGCCCTCAAAGGTATTATTCTGTTTTTACAATATACAATTATAAAGCTATTATTTCAGGATGTCTAGTACACTGAACATACTTTGACGCATTTTTGACGCGCTTCCCGTATAGTTGTAGACAATAATTGTAAACGTATATTCTTTTCCGTCTTTCGCTTTATGATACCCTGTGTAACCTAGAGTCCCGCCTATGGTACCACTCTTCATTGTCATCTCGTTATAGATTGGTAAACTTTTTGTGAAAGATTCGTACCAAGGTCTTTTAATAGCATATTGCATAATCCTGTTCATAGCGTTGGTCGTGACATTATTCTGGGGAGAAAGACCAGAGCCGTCTATAATGTCTAATTCGCTAATACTAAGCTGAAGTTTTTGTTGCCAGAATTTTTGTAAATAATTTGCTCCGTCGTATGTCGATGTTTTTCCGCCACTAAGGTACGCTATGCTTCTTAAGATAGCCTCGCCGTATAGATTAATGCTTTTTTGATTAAACCAATACACAATGTCTGTGAGGTTGGGAGACGTGTGTATATCTAGTTCTGCCGTTTTGTTTGGGAATATGGAATCCTGCTCTACCAGTCGTTGTCCCGTTGTAGGAGTTGAGCTTACAAATATTCCGGAGGCATTGATAGCTTTGGACAGGTCGAAAGCTAATGCGAAAGCTGGGTCCGGAAGAGAAATCTCAATGGTTTTCTTTAAATCCTGACCATAAGTGCCACGAAGGTATATCTTTTCGGAATAGGGAGCCGAATAGGCATAGACATTGTCACCGCTGCCCGGCCTACCGGTTTTTACGGTATTGATTAATTGAAGATAGGAAAGGTCAGTGGTTGTCGATGCTATTAGTGCGGGGTTACTAAGACTTCCGGCTTGGAAGTTGATGCCTGCTTTGTTTTCCTGCCAGTTTAATGCGGATATACCTGCACCATAGTAATTGCCCATATCCGTCCAGATCCATCCTCCCGGCAGATCATGTCCATTATAAAGACGGTCATCGCCAATAATACGTCCTTCTATGGCTGTAATGCCTGCATTTTTGATGGTATTAACCCATTTATTTAATAAGGTCTGACCTTTGGTTTGCTCATAACGATCACTGCCAAGCGTGGGATCACCACTGCCCTGAATCACAATATCACCATGTAAAACGCCTGTACTGTCTATAATACCCGTGTAATATAGCTTTGTCTTATAGGTATAGTTTGCACCCAAAAGATCAAGTGCTGTAATGGAAGTGATTACTTTGAGCGTAGAAGCTGTAGGAAGGCCGATGTCGCTGTTTTTTTCAAACACGGTATTGCCAGTGTTCTTATCTATAACATGCAAACTAGCCATCCCGTTTTTCAAACCTGGCTGTGCAAGGAACGATTGAAAGCGTTTGTCTAAATTCTGATGTATAGACTGCGCTAGGGATGCTGTAATAGACACTAACGAAAAATAGAATAGTGCAACGTATTGTTTTGTGTTCATAATTATAATAGCATTTTGACAAACCTAAGGAAAATCTGCAAATCTGCAAATCTGGAAATAGGCAGATTCACATATTCGCAAATTAGCGTAAAAAAAAAGAAATCGCTAACTTGCAGGAGATATTTAGTTATAAAAATATGTCACATTTAGAAAGATTAACCAAGGTCCGTGGTTTAATGAAGGAGCAAGGAATTGATGCGTATATTATTCCTTCATCGGATCCTCATATTAGTGAATACCTCCCTGAGCGTTATAAATGTATCGAGTGGACATCGGGTTTCAGTGGGTCTGCAGGTACCTTAGTGATTACTCCAGATTTTGCTGGATTATGGACAGATGCCCGTTATTTCGTTCAAGCTGCAGAACAACTTGCAGGAACCGGGTTTGAGCTGGTAAAGCTCAAGGTGCAGGCAGCTGCAGAGTATGTGGAGTGGTTGGATCAACGACTTGAAAAAGGAGCGAAAGTTGCCTTCGATGGTAATCTTGCATCCTTGCTTGTCGCACAAACAGTCAAGAACAGTTTGGAACCCAGAGGTATTGTGGTAGATGGACATGTGGATTTGCTAGGGGCGATATGGGAGGGCAGACCTGCTTTGCCACAAGTAAAAGCCTATCTGTTAGATGAAGCAACAACAGGTCAGCGTACGGGTTCCAAGTTGGGAGAGGTCCGGAAGGCTCTGCAAAAGTATCGTGTGGAAGGACATTTTATATCTTCACTGGATGATTTAGCTTGGTTACTTAATATTAGAGGTCAGGATGTTCCGTGTAATCCAGTTGTACTGGGCTTTGTATATGTGACGCAGGATGAAGCAATTCTCTTTGTTGGATCCTCAAAACTGGACAAAGAGGCGATTGCTGAATTAGAGCGCGAGGGGGTGCGTATATTGGACTATGCGAATGTCTTCGCTTTTGTGAAAGATATATCGATCAGCAGTATTCTCATTGACCCGAAACGGACTTGTTTTGCGATATATGACAGTATTCCAGCAGCAGTGAAGATTGTCGAGCGTATCAACCCATCGACGAGCTTGAAAACAATTAAAAATAAAACCGAAGTAGCTCATGTACGCAATACCATGGTCAATGATGGGGTAGCTATGACTCGGTTTTTTAAGTGGTTGGAAGAAACTCTAGGTAAAGAAGAATTATCGGAGATCTCTATAGCGGAAAAATTACAGGGTTTTAGGGCAGAACAGCCTGGATTTGTTGATGTCAGTTTTAATACCATTGCTGGTTATTTGGACCACGGTGCATTACCGCATTATCATGCTACGGAGACTAGTAATTATGCATTAAAGCCTTCAGGTCTGTTGTTGGTGGATTCGGGAGGACAGTACAAAACCGGGACTACCGATATTACGCGTGTGGTTTCATTAGGAGATATTACACAAGAAGAAAAGGAAGACTATACAATCGTATTGAAAGGTACGATTGAAGGGAGTCAGGCGATATACCCACAAAATACACGAGGTTATCAGATTGATGCGATCACGAGACGTCCTATATGGGAAACACTGCGTAATTACGGGCATGGTACAGGACACGGGGTGGGGTTCTTTTTGAATGTACATGAGGGACCACAGGTCATCAATCCTACAAATGTCGATATCCCTTTGGAGGAAGGAATGATTACCTCTATCGAACCTGGATTATACCGGGAAGGTAAACATGGTATCCGTATCGAGAATCTAGTGTTATCAACAAATTACAAGAGTTCTCAATTTGGCGATTTTATGAATTTCGAAACCTTGACTATTTGTTATATTGCGACGGATCTAGTCGAAAAAAGCCTGTTGCTGCAAAGCCATATCGATTGGCTTAATAGCTACAACCAATGGGTGTACGAAAAAGTATCTCCGCTATTGACAGAGGACGAAGCTAGATGGCTGAAAGGTAAAACCCAAGCGATTTAAATATTACGATAGAAGGTTGCCTTTGCAAGGTAACCTTTTGTCAATCTTTGAAATAACTCTTATTTAGCATAAATAGATGAATTCACGAAGAAGGTTTTTACGTAAAATAGGCGTAGGGTCACTGGCTCTAGGTTTGGATCCTAATTTGTCAAAAGGGATGTCATTAGAGAAAGTGAATAAGCCAGTGGTGCTATCGACATGGGATTTTGGTCTAAAGGCCAATGCGGGGGCGTGGGAAGTGCTTGCTGCGGGAGGACGTGCATTGGATGCGGTCGAACAGGGAGTACGGCTGACAGAAGCTGATCCTAGCGAGCGTAGTGTGGGGTATGGAGGCCGTCCCGATAGAGATGGCAAGGTGACACTGGATGCCTGTATCATGGATGAATATGCAGGAATAGGTTCTGTAGCAGCGCTGGAACATATTAAACACCCCATATCTGTCGCTAGGGCGGTGATGGAGAAAACTCCTCACGTGATGTTGGTCGGGGATGGAGCCTTACAATTTGCGAAAGAACAAGGCTTTCCAGAAGAAAATCTGTTGACATCTGAATCGGAAAAAGAATGGCGCGAATGGCTAAAAACGGCCAAATATGAACCGGTGGTCAATATTGAAAATCATGATACGATTGGTATGATTGCGCTAGATAGCCGTGGTAACCTTTCTGGTGCGTGTACGACGAGTGGTATGGCTTTCAAGATGCATGGTCGTGTAGGGGATTCTCCCATTATAGGATCTGGTCTTTATGTTGACAATGAAATCGGTGCAGCTACGGCTACAGGGCATGGCGAAGAGGTGATCCGGACTGTCGGAAGTCATTTAGTGGTCGAACTGATGCGTCAAGGACATACTCCTCAAGCAGCTTGTGAAGAAGCGGTAAAGCGGATCGTTAAATTTACCCATAATCGAAAGAAGACGCTGGATAATATACAGGTCGGTTTTATCGCCCTGAATAAAAGGGGAGAATATGGCGCCTATTGTATCCATGGTGGGTTTAATTATGCAAAGTATGACTTTAAAGGCAATGAACTTATTGTCTCCAACTCTTATCTAAAAACGGATGGCTAAAATAGAAATTGCAAGTTTCAATCGTAGGGCGGCATTGATTGCACAAGAAAACGGGGCAGATCGTATCGAGTTTTGTGCAGGTATGGAGGTCGGCGGCACTACCCCAGATATCGACGATGTTATCACACTTCGTAAAGAACTTGATATCGATCTGAATGTTATGATACGTCCACGAGGAGGAGATTTTGTCTACAGTGCGGACGAGTTTGAGCAGATGAAAAGAGCTTTGATTCGCCTGAAGGAGCAGCACGTTGATGGTTTTGTTTTTGGTATATTGAATAGGGATAACACGATGAATAAGGACCAGAATAAAGAACTGGTCGAGTTGGCTTCCCCGTTGCCTTGTACGTTTCATCGTGCGTTTGATGATGTCGTAGATATGGATGTTGCTTTGGAGGATGTTATTTCTTGTGGTTTTACTACGATCCTGACCTCTGGATGCGAACCTGATGTGATGATGGGATTGACCAATCTCAAGCATCTTGTGCATAGGGCTGAAGGACGTATTGTCATCATGCCAGGAGGAGGCCTCCGCTCGACGAATGTGGAACAGGTTTTACGTGAAACGGCTGCCGTATATTTTCACTCGTCGGCAATCACTGATGGTGGAAATACAGCCGTCGCTCAAGAAGTGAGAGAGCTTAAAGAGAAGGTTTCTTAATACCTTCTCTTTCGCTTTATTTGTTGATCCATATCCTATTAAACCAAAACTCATCCATTCCTTCATTGGTGAGTTCAATAGTATAGGTCCCTTTTTGGGCGAAGGAAATCTGACCTATCCGTCGATCGGTAAACTCCGGATTGTAATTGTTCTCATTCGGCTCGGCCACCATCAGCGAGTTTGGTTCTAATAGTCCTTTAGTTGTTTTTTTATCTACTGTAATGCTGATCTTTTTATCTGTTTTGAGCGGATTGTAGGCCGATAGGTCAAAATTGTATAAGCCTGGTTCAGCAATATATACTGCCCATCTGATCTTCTTTGTCCCATCAAGTTTGATACGGTTAGGCTGTTTTCCATCATATTTTTCATAGGCTATTCCTTTGTCCTGATGATTAGTTGTGGTGAGAGCAAGACCTCCAAAAGTCGATTCCGCAACAATATCGCTATCTATAGTGGGGGATTGGTCGTATTTTAGTATGATATTGGAAACGTGGTTGTCTGGCTCTACACCATTTAGCTCGATATGCAATAACGGTCCGTCAGACTTAAATGAAAGTTTTCTTTTTGTTATGCCTCGCATGAGGTAGACTTCTTGTGGCGCAGTTTTGATTCCTGAGATGCGTAAGGTTTGATCCAATGGCCAGTTGAAGACCTGGGCATATACAAAAGTAGAGCTGCCCTCTTGCCTAGTTGTGAGGTATCCCCAATCATGCTGTTCCGCTCGGAGCGGAAGTCCAGTGGCTCCATAGACACTATTGCCATAGACTTTGAGCCAATCTCCTACCTCATGGAGACGTTGTGTACTTTCATATGGAACTTTGCCATCTGCTCTAGGGCCTATATTGAGTGTGAGACCTCCATTAAGGCTCACGTTGGAGATCAAAGAGTGAAATAATTGAGAGGTCGATTTCCATTCATTCTCTTGTCCGTTATAACCCCAAGAGTGTGCAATTGTAGCGGGCGTCTCCCAAGGGTGATCTATGTAGGTACTGCCAAATTGATTGTCGCCGAAAGTTTCAAAATCAACATTTTTTTCGTCCGTGGGGAGTCCGAGTCTTGAATTGATGAGACAGTGGGGCTGTAAGCGGCGTATGAGCTCGACAACTTGTAGCAACTGTTCTTTCTTAATGATAGATTTTTGATAAGGAATCCACATGTCAAACCACATCAGTGCGATATCGCCATAGTCGGTCAACAGTTCTGTAAGTTGAGGGATTACCTTTTCTTGCCAATACTGGTTAAATTGGGCATCGCTTACATGACCTTGCAGTTCTTGGTTGTGATCCCAGGCGTAAGGATGCTCCCAGTCGATCCAATGCGAATAGTAAAACCCCAGTTTCATACCGTGTTTGCGACAGGCATCTGCTAGTTCTTTTATGATGTCCCTATTAGAGCCAGCTAGGTGAGGTAGGGAGTAATCTCCTATTTTTGTATCCCATATAGCTACGCCGTCATGGTGTTTACTGGTCATGATAATGTATTTCATGCCGGCTTCTTTTGCAAGAATTACCCATTCCTCAGGGTTTATTTTGTTCCAATCAAAGCGCTTCGACAATTCGCCATACTCTTCTTTCGAGATACGGTTGCGGTACCTTATCCATTCCGCATAGTTGTTGAGGTAACGCAGTTTTTCCCCTTTCCAAAGCCCTTCAGCAGCACTGTATAGTCCCCAATGGATAAACATCCCGTATCTTGCCTCTTGAAACCATTGGGCTTTCGCAGAAGAAGACTGAGCGGATACTTGTAGGTAGGATACTATGGACAGACAAATGAGTACAAAGGACTTCAATAAATTGGAACGAATCATAATGCTGTGTTTTTGTGGTCTAACAAGATACTAAAAATGAATTTTTATCAAGAAATATAGGTTGATATAGAATATAAAATCCCCGTTGCGGTGAGCAACGGGGATAGGGTGTTAGTGGGATTAGTTTTGTTTAGCCCACCAAAGTGGGGTTAATACTTTGTCACTGCCACCTAATAATGTAACAGCTTCTTGATATCCTGTTGGATCAGAATCTCTCAAAGAAGAAGGAAATGGCAGTCGCTGCGGAAAGAACTTGATATTACTTGTTAAAAAGTTGCCTGAATTAAGATCAGGTAAATTTGGTAATGCATTTTCAATAGCTGGATTTTCATAGAATGGTAAACCTAACCGTCTTTGATCATTCCAGGATTCTAATGGTAGCCAAGGTAAATTGGCAATAAATTTCTGAGTAATAATCTTAGTCAATATATCGTTACGTACGGAACCACTTTTGTAAAGTGAATTGACGGGGTATTTGATGCTAACTGTTCCGGCTGTTTGAGTGTACCCGTCGATGAAGTTCATTGTGTGTTCATTACCAGGTTCGGTCGTATGAGAGAAACTTACAGAGGTGCCAACTCTATTATAATCTGTTGAACTCAGGTAATCAGAGGCAAATTGACCTACTCCCCAATAATCAAAGTTCGCTTTGATACCATCTTCATAAGCAGTTTGTGTAGAAGTTCCTGTAGTCCATCCTTTTAGGGAGGCTTCCGCTAAAAGGAAGTAGGTTTCCCAGTTTGCAAAGAAGATACGACTATTTGAGCTTTTTCTGAATTGATTAGCTAATGCAGGCACTTTACCCACAAGAGTACTGCGTAGTCTATTGTTAGTGCCCTTAGCGGCCCAATCCCCCAAAGCAAAAGCATTCCAGGTAAATTTGGTATGCACAGGGATTTTACTATTCGCCGTTACTAGCGTGTCTACTGTTTTTTTGGAGTCATCGCCATTCACAAAGAAATTTTGGTTATTGATGTCGCCTGGGATAAAGAAAGCTTTTAATGCACGAGGGTCTATTTTATTTGGTAATCCGTCTAACCAGTATCCAGCAGAGGGGTCGTTGGTCATAGAAGTAAAATGGTCAGCATATCGTTTTCCTATATAGTTCTCCGCTTTGATGGATGATTTTAGGGAATCAGCTACTTGTCTTTCTGTTTTTATGCCGCCTAATCCCAAATAGAGATTGTTTAATGTGGACGAAAGTGCTTGGTAGTTCCATGAACGGCTGGTAACGCCTGCTAAAGGATCCCAACCGTCTTTTTCTGCAACAGTGAAATTATCTTCTGTAGTTATGATGTATTGTTTTGTCTCTACTGCAGCCTCAAACTCCGTTTTAGCCTTTTGTGCGTCCACTTCGGATAGTCGCATGGCTAGTCGCATACGCATAGAGTTGGCGTATTTTATCCATTTTTCGTGGTTAAATTTATAGGCTCGATCAAATTTAGCAATGTCGTCTGGAATTTTAACGCTAGGATCGATTTTAGAGACAGCGTCTTTTAGTTCTTCAAATAGATAATAGTAGACATCTTTTACAGAGCGGTATTTCGGATTTTCCCCTAAAGCGTATTCAATTGGCATCGGGCCAAAATTGTCAGCCACTTCGCTGATCAAGTAGGCTCTCCATATACGGGAGATTTGTAAAATATTACTGGTGTATTCGTTGGCCGATCCTGCCTTAATTTCATTGGTAGCAATTTCGATCCCTTTTGTAGCATTTTTTATCCATTCTGCTGAATATCTGTAATAGTCTTTCGACCAATCATCATTAGCTGTCCCCGTCGCGAGGCCATTGGTCATGTGTTGCCTTCCTGTAGTTTTCCAGTCCAATACAAATATCCGCTCTCCTATGTGAGGGTCCTGTTGAGCTCCTGTAAGCGAGTTGTTGAAGAAAAACTCAATCTTTACTTGATTGTCATTACCCTTAAGCGGGTTCACATTCATGTCATCAAACTTAGAACATGAACTCGCAACTCCCCCTAAGAGGAGTACAAGACTTATTTTTGATATGATAGTTTTCATTGTTTTCTTTTTTGCTTGATTAAAATCCTAACGTTAAATTGAGAAAGAATGATCTAGAGGTGGGAGTTGAAAAATTCTCGAAACCTGTCGCATTCGAATTGATTGCGAAGACCGATTCTGGATCTATACCATTTGCATAGCTTTTAATCATCCAAACATTGTTAGCTGTAAAACTTACCTTGGCACGTTGTACAATACTGCTACCTAAAATGTTTTTTGGAAAGTTATAGCTCAACGTTACATTTCTCAAACGGATGTTGGTTGCATCATATACATTTTGCTCCGTAATACCATAGTTTCCTGAAGTAGAGGTTACTTGTGCCCAATACAGTTGCGGTGTAGTCTGTTGTGTGTTTTTTGCATAAGAGCCATTGGATTTTACTACTCCGTCAACAACGAAAGGTGCGCGTTCGCCATTTGGGGCTGTGATAGCTGCGTTACCATTAGCTTGGAGGTTAAGGTTAGTTCCTGAAAAGAATTCTCCACCAAATCTTCCGTCTACCAAAAAGCTAAGACCAAAGCTCTTATAAGCAAAGCTATTATTCCAGCCTACAAGGGCTTTTGGAGCTTGATTTCCCAACTTGTGAAGATCATCAGCTGCTTGAGGTACTCCGTTTCCATTTAATATCAACTGTCCATTGAACTCGCTGTCCGCATCCTCGACTCTTAAAAATTTGGTGCCATAAATATCGCCATATAGACCTCCTTCAAGAGCTCTGATAGAGACATTGTCGTATGATCCCAACGGATACATGTCTGCGCCTTCGATAAGGCTGATTATTTTATTTTTGTTTGTCGAAAAATTAACACTTGAATTCCAAGTCAACTTATCAGCGTTCGTTAGTATCCTGCCATCTAATACGACCTCGAATCCAGAGTTTTGGATATTACCAGCATTGATTTTTTCATATTCATAACCACTGTATGGATTCATCGGTAAATCAATTAACTGATTTGTCGCATTTGTTTTATACCAAGCGAAATCTAAACCTAATCTGCTGTTAAATAATCGTGTGTCGAAACCAAACTCAACAGTTCTGATAAGTTCACTGAGTACATCGGGGTTAAACTTAGTTTTACCCATTCCAGCAGTTGTGTTTCCGTTAGGATCCTTTCCAATATCATATACATTGTATAATTGAAAGGCAGGTAGGTCGTTTCCAACTTCAGCATAAGAACCTCGTAGTTTAGCAAAAGATAACCATTGAGGTAATATTCCTCCTGTTTTTGTGATCATGTCAGAGATAACCCACGATCCACTAACGGATGGATAGAAGAAAGATCTGTTGTTTAAACCTAGTGCCGACGACCAATCGTTTCGCCCAGTTACGTTCAGGAATATGTAATTATCGTAGTTAATCTCTGCAGTAGCATACAACGAATTTATTTGTTTACGCAGTAAGCTCTGTTCGATCGTAGGGAACGATTTGCTATTATTGATGTAGAACAAATTAGGTACTTGAAGCTCACCGGTATTAGCATCAATGCCTGCAGATTTGGTTTTCATAATCTGTCCAAAAATAGATGCTGCTCCGCCCCATTTTCCAAATAGGTCATCTTTACGGGCATTTATCGCTAAAGTGAAGTTGTTTTCAAAAAAAGTATTCTTTCCTAACACATAGCTTCCTCCTGTGATCAGCGGACTCCCGCCGTAGGTTTTAGTTTCGTAATTGGTGGTATATTGGTCTCGGCCAAATCTAGCTTCAGTATCCAGCCAATCATTGAATTTGTATTTAATGTTTCCATTCATAATAAAGCGATCTCGGA
Source organism: Sphingobacterium faecale (assembly GCF_016746095.1). GTDB lineage: Bacteria > Bacteroidota > Bacteroidia > Sphingobacteriales > Sphingobacteriaceae > Sphingobacterium > Sphingobacterium faecale. The sequence goes on from NZ_JAERTY010000002.1 coordinate 30,270, forward strand.
TATCATTATTCAAACGGTATTTTTCGAGCCAGTAAGGATTTATAGTTTTATTTTCCGATGTCCCATACCAGGCCATATCGCCTACTGCATTCAATGGATTTTTGAAATCTAAGATGTTTATGGAACGAGGCATCGTGAATAGGGTGCTGTACACGTTGGAATCATTATGTCCAGAAACAGGCCTGTTTTTAGCATTAATATTCATGTATTGCACTTTCACATCCGTTGTCCAACGCTTGTCGGGACCGAACGATGAAGTGACTTTTGTCATCAGGTTTAGCCGTTCTAAAGAAGATCCTGGAATTTTGCTTTGATCGTTTAGATAGGTTGCTGAAGAATAAATGTTAGTTTCACCGAGTTGCTGTTGGAAAGCTAGGTTCTGTGTGTGATTTACGCCCGTATTGAAGTAAGAGCCAATGTTGTCATAGGCTTTCCCAGAGATATTTTCTCCCCAGCTGTTGGTCATTGTTGGGTTGTAGACGCCATCTTTTCCCTGTCCGAAATTATTCTGAAGCTCGGGAGTCATGAATATGGTTTCGAGACCAAGGGTTGAAGAATAAGTGATACCAGCGCCACTCTGAGCTTTTCCAGATTTGGTAGTGATAATAATTGCTCCATTACCGGCTCTTGAACCGTAGAGTGCAGAAGCAGCCCCACCTTTGAGGACAGACATACTTTCGATATCATCGGGATTGATGTCGCCTAATCCCCCGCCCATATCGGTTGCGGGATTCCAGATATCATTGTTCTTGTCGCCATTACCTTTTATTCCACCAAGGAAATTGTTCATCGGTACGCCATCTACAATTATTAAAGGTTGGTTGTCTCCAGTAAGAGAGTTGTTGCCCCGAAGTGTAATTTTGGTAGAAGACGCTGGACCTGCTGAGCCCTTTATGATTTGAAGCCCAGAAACTTTACCTACCAAAGCGTTGGCAATATTTGTTTCCTTTGCATCAACAAGTTGATCTCCTTTGACATCTTGAAAAGAATAACCTAAAGTTTTCTTTTCTCTCTTGATTCCCATTGCTGTGACAACAACCTCATCTAAAGATCCTTCTTGGTTTACTAAAAACACATTAATCGTTTTAGCTGATGAGGCGATAATTTCCTGTGTGGCGTAGCCAATCATGGAAAAACGTAATGTTTGGCCCGTTTCTACTTGGATAGCATACGCTCCTTGGCTATCCGACTGTGTCGCTTTGTTGGTGCCCTTTATGGAGATGCTTACTCCTTTTACGGGGCCAGATGCATCTGTAACTATTCCAGTGACAGATTGCTGTGCAAATATCGTCGATATGCATAGAAGCATAAGGATAGATAAGCTGCAACATTTAAGATAAAACTTGCTCATAAAATTTAGTTTTAGTTCGTTTCTGTTTGTTTTTTGTGTAGTACTTCCCAATTTGACGAGGATACAGCTATAGAAGCGGTTCCTATTATTTGTGCATTGTGTAATGTAGAGATTTCTATACTTGTGTCTTTGGATAGACGCTGTATGCTGAATTCTAGCATAGAAGCCTGTATCTGCGGTAATAGTATCTGTCCTATTTCCGAGCCTTTACCACTGATGATCACTTTTTCTGGATTAATGATGTGTATTAATGTCGCAATGCCTTTTCCGAGCATATAACCAATTTTAGCAAAAGACTCGATTGCTACCTGATCACCATTAAGTGCAGCGGCTATCAATTGATCTATGTTGATTCTCCCTTCTTGACCATAATGGGCGGTTAGTTGAGAGATTTGTCCATTTTCAATTTGTTCACTGGCATAGCCTAATGCGGCAATGAGCGACGCTTCTACTTCAAGACAGCCCCGTTTACCACAGGAGCATAGCTTGTTCTGATTAGATAAGGGAATATGGCTAAACTCTCCTGCATAACCACTATGTCCCTTAAACAGTCTTCCTTCTAATATCATACCTAGACCCACCCCCCAATTTAGATTTATGATAAGAGCATTATTGGATCCTTTTGCTTTTCCAAATTGATGTTCGGCAATGGCAATCGCTGTAGAGTCATTTTCGATGTAGGTAGGGATCTGCAGATGCCTTTCGATAGCATCCTTTATATGGTATAGCGGATCTGTGGGAGAGTAAGAAGAATTAATTCCTTTTTCAGAGTCTACAAAGCCAGGCATACTAATACCCACTGTTAAAATGTTCTCCTTGTTCTCACTCTCCAAGAAGGAATCAATTAGGGCTATAATTTTTTCTAAGGGATCCTCGCTCTGATTCAGATTAATGTGTTGTTGATGTAGTTCTTTAATCATTTGATTGGAAAGATCCATTAGCGATATACTCGTATTGTATTGGTCGATAGCAATAGCTAGTAGGGTAGGTAGAACTTCTATGTTTAACGAATACTGGATAGCTCTCCGACCTCCCGTAGATGCCGCAAATCCTTCTGAATTGATCAAATTATATTGGAGTAGTTCCTGTACGCTCCGAGTAACGTTAGGAACACTTTTTCCAATAGAATTGCTTAACTCAGCAATAGATTGCGGAGTCTGATAATATAAGGATGTCAATATGGACTTATGGAGCGTTTTCAATGTTAAGAAACTATATCATTGTAAATAACTGGATTTAATATCTGGATAAAGATAGGTTAAAATTATTTTAACATCAAAATACTTTTTAATTTTTTTAATAAGTTTTCTTTAGTTAGGTTTTTGAATGTTGTTTTGGAGGATTATGAGCCTGTAGATTTAGTAACTTTTTGGAAAAATTGTATGTTTCTACGAACATATGTTCCTGTAAATTGTAACTAATAGTGTTTTTACTAGAGATTGGTATGGTGTACAACTTATATGTCTGTTTTTGCGGATTTATGATGAAAAATAGTAACTTCGTGCAATATGCTATAATTATGAAGCAAAGATATTATTCTTTAGATGTGTTTAGAGGTGCTACAGTGGCACTCATGATCATGGTCAACAATCCCGGTACATGGTCCTCTATGTTTACTCCACTCAAACATGCTCCATGGCATGGTTGTACACCTACGGATCTGGTATTCCCATTCTTCTTGTTTGCTGTCGGTAATGCCATGTCATTTGTTATTCCACGAATGCAGGATGCAGGGGATGGTGTTTTTTGGAAAAAAGTGATCAAGCGGACCATTCTGATTTTTTTAATTGGCTTAGGATTAAATTGGTTTCCTTTTGTACAGTGGGGAGATGCGGGACTGCAGTTTAGAGAATGGGTGAGTAGTGCTGACCCCAATAAGGGCGTCCGTATATTCGGCGTATTGCAGCGTATCGCAGTAGCCTACTTCTTCGCTTCCGTCCTGGCTTACTATTTCAGACCACGGACTTTGATCTATATAAGCGCTTTTATTTTGTTAAGTTATTGGGGGCTCTGTATATTTTTAGGTACAGGTGACCCATATTCTCTAGAGGGCTGGTTCGGTACAGTTTATGATAAACAGATCTTAGGCATTGCGCATATGTATAAAGGCGAAGGTGTGCCATTTGATCCAGAAGGACTAATGAGTACAATACCGGCCGTAGTACAGGTCGTCTTTGGATATTTGGCAGGTACCTTTATTAAGAACCAAGGGCAGGTTGATTGGCTTTGGACCAAAGTGCCGCAAAGCAATGAGTCCCATTTTAAATTGTTGTCAGGTTTATTCGTAACCGGATTTATTTTGGTAGTATTGGGTTGGATATGGTCGTTAGGTTTTCCCATTAATAAGAAGATATGGAGTAGTTCCTATGTATTATACACCACAGGTTTAGGTGTCATGACTATAGGGGGGATGATATGGTATATTGAAGTGCAAGGGGTAAAGAATAAACTTACCCGGTTTTTTGATGTCTTTGGAAAAAATCCTCTGTTTATTTTTGTTTTGAGTGGCCTGCTGCCCAAAGCTACGGCTTTGATCCGTATCCCAAATGGAGTTGGAGAGAGCGGTCAGGCTTTATTTACGACACCTTTTTCCTGGTTCTATAAGAATGTGTGCGCGCAGATCCCTGGCCCTACGGAGTTAGGTTCATTTGTTTATTCACTTTGCTTTTTGGGGATTATGTGGGTGATCTGCTATTGGCTTGATCAGAAAAAAATATATGTGAAAGTATGATAATTAAGTCGTCAATTATTGATGATCAATGGATTTTTATTTTTATTTTTTACTTTTTAATTCATACCTTTGCGGACAATTAATAAATTTTATAACGCTTTAATATTATTCAAGAGATGTATTTAAGTAAAGAGTACAAAGCTGATATCTTCGCAGAATTCGCTGGAACAGCATCAAACACAGGTTCTGCAGAAGGACAGGTAGCTTTATTCACAAAGAGAATTGCTCACTTAACAGAGCACTTGAAAAGAAACAGAAAAGATTTTAACACACAACGTTCCTTACAGATGTTAGTAGGTAAGCGTCGTGCTTTATTAGCTTATTTGTACAAAAAAGATATCAACCGTTACCGTGCGATCATTAAAGGTCTAGGTTTACGTGATATCATCAAGTAAGCTTATACAGTGAAAAGCTTAAGAGCCACTCCTTGTTAGGGGGTGGCTTTTTTGTTTTCGCTTCATTCTCAGCCATGAAAGTTTTTGTTTGGTTGGAGTATTACTCTAAATTTTATTTACCTTTGTGGTGATTTTTAAAGGTCAAAAAACAAGGTGCATCATATTAATAAAGAGGAAAATGCATCTATAAAGAAAACAAAATGAGTTATAATGAAAAGAAAGTAACGATTGAGATGGGCGGTGGCCTGCCTCCAATCGAGTTGTCTACAGGAAAGTTAGCAAAGCAAGCTGACGGTTCTATTGTTTTAAAGCAAGGTAATACCATGTTGTTGGCAACTGTTGTTTCAAACAGAGAAGCTAAAGCAGGTGTAGACTTTTTGCCTTTATCCGTAGATTACCAAGAGAAATATGCCGCTACTGGTCGTATTCCAGGTGGTTTCTTACGTCGTGAAGCGAGATTGTCAGATTACGAAGTCTTAATCTCTCGTCTGGTAGATAGAGCTTTACGTCCATTGTTCCCAGAAACATATCATGCAGATACCCAAGTGATGATTTCACTGATTTCTGCAGATAAAGATATTATGCCAGATGCATTAGCAGGATTGGCAGCATCAGCTGCAATTGCAGTTTCTGATATTCCCTTTAATGGTCCGATTTCGGAAGTTCGTGTAGCTAAAATAGATGAACAGTTGGTCATCAATCCGCGTCTTTCTGAGCTGGAAAAAGCCACACTAGAATTTATCGTAGCTGGTTCTGCACAGGATATCGGTATGGTGGAAGGTGAAGCTAGTGAGATCTCGGAAGCAGAGATGGTGGAAGCTATCGCTTTTGCACACGAAGCAATCAAAAAACAGGTAGCCGCTCAGTTAGAGTTAGCTAATTTGGTCGGGTCTACTGTAAAACGTGAATTCAGCCACGAACCTTCTAATCCGGAATTGCGTGCAGCAATTTTTGCAGCAACATATGATAAGGTGTACGAAGTTGCAAAATCGGGATCTACAAAACATGAGCGTTCTGAAAGGTTTGCAATTATCGGCGAAGAATTTTTTGAAACCTTAGGGGAAGATCTTGATGAAGAGACAACCTTTTTAATGAAAAAATACTACCACGACGTACAGTATGATGCGGTTCGTAATTTGGTGTTGGATGAAGGAATCCGTTTGGACGGTCGTAATGTACGTACTGTACGTCCGATTTGGTCTGAAGTAGATTACTTGCCTGCAGCGCACGGTTCAGCTGTATTTACTCGTGGAGAGACACAAGCATTGACATCTGTTACTTTAGGAGCTAAAGACGATGAGCAGATGATAGATGGCGCTTTCATCAATGGCTACAATAAATTTATTCTGCATTATAATTTCCCTGGGTTTTCAACAGGAGAAGTAAGACCGAATAGAGGTGCTGGACGTCGTGAGATCGGTCACGGTAACTTGGCAATGCGTTCATTGAAGCAGGTATTGCCCGCTGATTCGGAAAACCCATATACTATCCGTGTCGTATCTGATATATTGGAGTCAAATGGATCGTCTTCTATGGCAACTGTGTGTGCAGGGACCCTAGCGCTATTAGATGCTGGAGTTAAGTTGAAAGCACCCGTGTCAGGGATTGCTATGGGATTGATCACGGACGAAAAATCTGGTAAGTATGCTATTCTTTCAGATATCTTAGGTGACGAAGATCATTTAGGCGATATGGACTTTAAAGTGACAGGTACTGAAAAAGGTATTGTTGCTTGTCAGATGGATTTAAAAATCAATGGTCTGAAATGGGAAGTATTGACTCAGGCATTGGATCAAGCAAAAGAAGCGCGTCTTCACATCTTAGGGGAGATGAAGAAAACAATCGATGCACCTCGTGAGGACTATAAACCGCATGCACCACGTATTATATCGTTGACTATTGATAAAGAATTTATCGGAGCGGTGATCGGTCCAGGTGGTAAAATTATTCAAGAGATGCAACGTGAGACAGGATCTACCATTTCAATCGAAGAAGTGGAAAATAAAGGGGTGGTTCAGATCTTTGCTGACAATAAAGAATCAATTGACGCTGCTGTTGCGCGTATCAGAGCAATTGCGGCTAAACCAGAGATTGGTGAGATCTATGAAGGTAAGGTAAAATCTATTATGCCTTTCGGTGCATTTGTGGAAATCATGCCGGGTAAAGATGGATTATTGCATATCTCTGAAATTGATTGGACACGTTTAGAGACAATGGATGGCGTGCTTAAAGAAGGCGATATGGTCACCGTAAAACTCTTAGATGTGGACAAACAAGGTAAAATGAAGCTCTCACGTAAAGTGTTATTACCTCGCCCACCACGGGAAGATAAGCCAAAACAAGAACAAAAGCCTGCAGGAGATACTCCGAAAGCATAAGTATGTTGTCCAATACAGAGCCCAGCTAGCAATAGCTGGGCTTTTTTTATTGCTTTTTGTAGCCAGAGGAAAGGCTATAGCCCAGCTTGTAGATACATAGGTGTCAACTACAATATTAAGTCTGTAATAACCTGGTATTTAACTACCCTTTACATAGCTAATAGCTAGGTTAAGGCTATGTAAAGGCTATGTAAAGGCTATGTAAACCATAGGTTATTGTTATATAAATATATAATCAGGTTTGGTGTTGATTCCATCGATATCTGATGTTGCCTGTAGAGGACTATAACTATTTAGGGATTAGTAACGATAGGCATAAAAAAAGTAAGCCCCGAAGGATTACTTCGAGGCTTGTTAAAATAGTAGAATTAAGTTTTATTATTTTCCTGGGCCAAATACATTTCCGACCATAGTCATGGCGCAACGGAATCCAGTCATAGCATTAGATTCATTCTGTTGCATATAACGTCTCGTTGCCGGATTTAACCAGTATGCTCTGTCGTTCCAAGAGCCACCTTTGAATACGCGTGACTTATCGTTAACAAGCGTAGTTTTGCCGTAGAGAGCCTGCTGTTCTTCATCTTTAAATCCTCTAACATCATAATCATAAGTGGTATTGTTTGGATCGCCGGCTTTTGCAGCTTGAAGCTCTTCCCATGTTTGCTTTCTTGGAGCTTTGGCAGGAACTTTGATCGGCCTACCATATTTATCTTTAGCTAATGTTCTAGTCTCCGCATTTTCATATTGATTGTCCATAAATACATGACCACGGAAAGGGTTGAAGTCTTCAAAGTCTTCGAATGAAAGCTGACGATATACATCACTTACCCATTCATTGACATTCCCTGCCATATTATAAAGGCCAAAATCGTTGGGTTTATAGCTGTTTACCGGTACAGTGATGTCTCCTCCATCATTAAGGTCGCCCGCGACCCCCATATTATTACCTCCTGTAATCTTGAAGTTGGCCATCATTCTACCTTGGTTTCTACGGCTTCCGTCACGAACTCCTAGACCATTCCAAGGGTAGGCTTTACTGGTTTCTATATTGCCATCGTATGTGTTACCTATTAAGCCTAGAGCAGCGTATTCCCATTCCGCTTCCGTGGGAAGTCTATATGGTTGTTTCAATATACCATCTTCCATGCGTACGGTACGTCTAGCATCTTTTTGTGCACCTATTTTATTGTCTTTAGGCATATTCTTGCCATCGATTCCCGCGCCTTGCATCTGACCATTTAAGTAAATTTCGGTATTGAAAGCCTGTCCTGCTTGTTGCTGTTGGTCATTTAAGGTTTTGTAGTCAACCAATATGCCTCGCTCCCGTAAGATATGTTCATTGACACGGTCAGTACGCCATTGACAGTAGGCATTAGCTTGTTCCCAAGATACCCCTACTACCGGGTAATCCTGAAAAGACGGATGGCGTAAGTAGAAATTTACATAGGGTTCATTGTAGGATAGTGGATTACGCCATACTAAAGAGTCAGGGAGTGCGTCGTAATAAAGCTTGCCATCCTGGGGATAATTTTGAGAAATCCAATGAAGATACTCCAACCAATCGGCATTCGACACTTCTGTCTCGTCAATATAAAAGGAAGCTACCGTAACACGTCTTCTCAAGTTGTCGTGTGAAAAAGCCAAATCCTCATTTAGGCTTCCGCCCATTACAAAAGTTCCTCCTTCAATTCCAATGAGACCTGGTCCCGGACTCTCTTTGATCTTGCGGTTGATTTGAAGACCTCCGTTATAAGGATCATTGTATCGTACACCGGTTTTAGCGGATACATCACCACGTTGGCTTTTGCTTTTACAAGAAGTCATTAACAGCGAAGCAGAAACAACTAATGCGGCGGATGTAATGACAAATCTCAAATAGTTCATATGAATAATCAATTGTCCATTTAAATAACTCCCAAAAATATAAATAATTTAAGAGATATGGTAAGCATTAACGTATAAAATAATATACATAATAGTTTGGGTAATCTGTTTAATAAAGTGATTTTTCTTTCAAGCCTCGCTTTTCCCTGTATATTGTTGTATTGGGCTTTCTCCAAAATATATAGTAATTTAGACATTTTTTAAGGAAAAGTGTCAAGTTAAATGTTATCGTTGTTGGGGTAAATGAAAAAATTGATGCAATAGATATAATATTATGAAGATAAAGGTAGGATTTGGATTTGATGTTCATCAGATAAAAGAAGGGCATCCGTTTATTGTCGGTGGCGTGTTATTGGATCATCATGCTGGAGCATTTGGACATTCCGATGCGGATGTGTTGGTTCATGCGGTTTGTGATGCTATTTTAGGAGCCGCTAACTTAGAGGATATCGGTTATCATTTCCCTAATACAGAAGAACGTTGGAGGGGTATAAGCAGTTTGGTGCTGCTCAAAGAATGTGTCCGCCTGGTCCTAGAAAGAGGCTGGTCATTGGGCAATATAGATGCAATGCTCTGCTTGGAAGCGCCAAAAATCAAACCTTATATTCCTGAAATGAAAGAAAGAATCGCGGAGGCCGCTGGTCTAGAGGTCGAAGACATTTCAATAAAAGCAACGACCAATGAGACGATGGGATTCATAGGTAGACAGGAGGGAGTCGTGGCCTATGCCGTGTGTCTAATACAGAAAGCGTAAAGCTGATTCCACAGCCGAATATTCTAGAAGCCTTAGAAATCATTAAATTTAGTGATTTTTAACAGCGGATTATGCTGTAATAATTAATACTTTTGTAGTGTTTGGGGTGAAGTGTGTTAATCCAATTACCTTTATACATAGGTTTATAGAATGTTAGTTTTAATTTCAAAAAATACCTCGGGACATATACGGTCACTAGTTGGCTTGCTTGTTCTATTTTTCATATTCTTTTCTTCGTGTAAGAGCGCGAAAAATAAAAATAAAGCCTTTGATAAAACTAGCGGTGCAATAGAAGAAAAAGAGTATAATTTTCGCCAGAACTTTACAGCGAAATACAATGTTCTTTACAATTCTAACTTGATGCTAGACAATGAAAGAGAGAATATCTTTCATGGAGCAAAAAAAAATTATCAGGTGCGTCAAAGTGTTTTTGATGAGCCTCAAGGAGATGGTGAACCGCACAAGCTGATGGATTCACTGATTCAGAAAGCCTACAAGATAGTCAATAACAAGCAAGAAAGTAAGTATGTCAATGAGGCCTATTTGCTGGTCGGAAAAGCTAATTATTATAAAGGAGCTTACCATACATCTATTGAGTTTTTTAATCATTTGCTCCGTTCTGCGATAGAAGAACAACCACAATATCTGCCATTAGCATACGCTTGGAAGTCTAGAGCTTTGTTGCAAATCGGGAAATATGAAGAAGCGAAACTGGCAATAGATTCCTCTTTTGTCACATTGGATGAGGAAAAGAAAACGCGCACTTTTGTTAACGCTGCCGCAGCGAATTATCATATCAGACTAGGGGATGAACTTACTGCTATCCCGTATCTAGAATATTCCTTGGAGTCCAATTCAAATATACTGGATAATAGAAGATGGACGTTTTTGTTGGCTCAGCTTTATATGGATAATGGAGATAAGGAAAAAGCTTATAACTACTTCAATAAGATATCAAAAAGTAATGTGCCATTTGATATGGCTTTTGAAGCTAGTCTGCAGGCGGCATTTTTAGAAGGAGATAGAGGACAAGGGCTAGTCGATAGGGTCAGACCCCTGAAGCGTATGCTTAAGGAAGGCAAGAATGATGGTTATCAAGATCAGATTCTATATCAGATAGGAGATATTTATTATGAAGCTGGAGATCAAGGGGAGGCTCTGAATTATTTTAAGAGATCGTTGCTTCAACCCCAAAGGAATGAATACCAATCTACGGAGACCTACTTACGGTTAGCCGAGCATTATTTTGATCATCAATATTATTTTGAAGCCCAGAATTATTTCGACTCTGTGGCTATGGTGTTGCCCGCAGATTATACAGATGTCAATAAAGTCCGCCGTAAATTAGGTTATATGGACGAAATCACGCAGTTGTATCAGGAGGTTTCGTGGCAGGATACGCTCCTTCAGCTAGCGGCTTTAAATGACAGCGCCCGTGAAGTGATCTTAGAGACATACGCACAAGAACAGTTGGTAGTCAAGAAAAAAGAACTGGAAGAACAGGAGAAACTTGCCAAAAAGGCAAAGAAGAAGTCTAAGAAAGGTGAAGTGATTAATACCGCTTATGCCGCCTACGGATTGGGACAATCGATGGATATTTCGAATACTGCAGACCGGACTTTTTATTTTAATAATCCTGATGAGTTGTTGGTCGGGCAGAATGCTTTCAAACGTAGATGGGGAAATAGACAGCTCAAAGACAATTGGCGTTACGAAGGAGATAACTCGGCTAGGCTACAGGGGGCAGAAACTGCCATTGTCGCTGTAGCAGATAGTGTTACTGAAAAGGAAGAACTGGACGAAGAGCTGTTCATGTCCAATGTTAAAGAACGGTATAGGAAAGAAATCCCTGCAGATAAGGAAGCTTTTGAAGCTAGTCACAAAATAGTACACGATCGTCTTATTGTAATAGGCAATATTTATAGGGATTACACCCAGGATAATGGTGATGCGATAAAGGTATATGAAGAGTTTCTGAGACGTTACCCCAATACAGATGCTGCGGCAGAGATATATTATTCGTTGTATCGGATGTACGATGGTATTAATAAAGAGAAATCACAGAACTACTTTAATCGGCTTGTGGCATTGTTCCCGAATAGCCTACATGCCAAAGTTGCTAAAGACCCTTCTTACATGGATAAGATAAAGAGGGATAAAAATATTTTAGACCGAGTTTTCGAAAAGCTATTTACGTTATATGCCAACGGTGATCATGCTGCAGTGATCCGGGAAGCAGATGTCGATCTCAAAGAGCGCTTCGAAAATACAGCTTTGGTTGCGCAGGTAGAATATCTGAGAGCGCTTGCGGTCGGTCGTGTCGGTCGTGTCGAAGATTTTACAGCTACATTGGAAGGGATTGTCGAACGTTACCCTTCTGATAGTCTAGTTGTCCCGCTAGCAAAAGAAAATTTGGTCTTCATTGCTGAAAACCCACAGTACTTTGTACATCGCGTCAATGCGCTGCAGGATATGGATAAATCCAGAGTTGCCTTTGTAGATGAACCGGATATGACGGCATGGCCTAGTCTTGGTATTTACGGTGATTACAGAACTGGTACGGCAATTGTTAAAGAAATACCAAAACCGAAAGAGGAACCGAAGAAGGAAGTTGTGGTAGCAAAGGTCGGAGAGAAAGTAAAAGAGGAACCGAAGAAGGAGGTCGTGGTAGCTAAGGTTGAAGCGAAAGTAAAAGAGGAACCGAAGAAGGAGGTCGTGGTAGCTAAGGTTGAAGCGAAAGTAAAAGAGGAACCGAAGAAGGAGGTCGTGGTAGCTAAGGTCGAAGAGAAAGTAAAAGAGGAACCGAAGAAGGAGGTTGAGATAGCTAAGGTTGAAGCGAAAGTAAAAGAGGAACCGAAGAAGGAGGTCGTGGTAGCTAAGGTCGAAGAGAAAGTAAAAGAGGAACCGAAGAAGGAGGTTGAGGTAGCTAAGGTCGAAGCGAAAGTAAAAGAAGAACCTAAACAAGTGGTGTCCTTAATAGATGTAACAGGGGTAGATCGACTGACCGCTAATGGCAAAGTTAATACTGATGTGAGTATCATTGGCAAGGACTTAAAATTAGCGGATTCGAAAATAGATTTTGGCCCCAACGACTATAGAGATAAGAGATTGTTTCCGGATACAGCAGAATACTACTTTACGATAAATGTGTTAGATCCAAAGGTAAATATGGCTCCAAGTCGTTACGGAATAGGACAGTTTAATAGGACAAGATATCATAGTGTTTCGCTTAATCATCAATTGGCAGTAATCAACGGTGAGAATCAGTTAATCTTCATCGGACCATTCAAAACTTTTGAAGAAGTAAAACTTTATGAATCAAGATTATTGCCATTAATGCCTGAAATAATGAAAATACCAGGAGAAATTTATAATACCTTTGTCATCACAAAACAGGCTATCCCGGCACTGACGGATGGTGTGGAGATCAAGAAGTATCATCAAAATTATATAGAACAATAGTGGATATTTTTATACGATGAAGAGAGAATCGAAGAACATTAAATTAACAACGGAAGAAATAAATAGATATACGCGTACATTTTGGCTGATTTTATTTGGGTTTATAGTCTTTGTATGCTTGTTTTTGGTTGGGGTACGTGTTGGGTTATTTGGCAAGCTTCCATCGTTCGAAGATTTGGAGAATCCACGAAGTAATCTGGCTTCTGAGATTCTGACGGAAGACAACCGCGTATTAGGTACTTATTATCTTCAAAACAGATCGAATGTAAAGTATAGCGAACTATCGCCTCATTTGGTGCACGCGCTCGTATCTACCGAAGATAAACGGTTTTATGATCACTCGGGGATTGATTATTTCCGTACACTAACCACAATTTTTCATACCATAGTATTGCGCGATAAACAGGGGGGGAGTACAATTACACAGCAATTGGCTTTGAACTTATTCTCCGAAAGACGGGAACGCAGTACGATCAAGCGGGTTATGCAGAAATTTCAGGAGTGGATTACAGCGGTACGTCTAGAACGAAATTATACCAAAGAGGAAATCATTATGATGTACTTTAATACCGTAGATTTTGGGTATAAAAATACATTTGGTATAAAATCGGGAGCCCGTACTTTTTTTAATACCACCCCAGATAAGCTGACTGCCGAACAAGCTGCGCTTTTGGTCGGCATGTTGAAAGGTCCTACCATGTACTCTCCTATAAGAGCGGAGGAAAGAGCTAAGACTCGCCGTAATCAGGTACTGATCAATATGCATGCGGAGAGCTTTCTAACCGATGCGGCACTTGCAGATGCTAAAAGTAAACCCTTAGGCCTGGACATAAATATCTCGAGCTATGGAGAAGGTCTAGCTCCTTACTTTAGATCAGTACTAAAAGACGAAATAAAAAAGGAGTTACAACGGCTTTCCATTACCAAAGCGGACGGTACTCCTTATGATTTAGATAGAGACGGTTTACGGATCTATACACCACTCAACTACAAAATGCAAGAGTATGCTGAAGAAGCACAAAAGGAGTGGATGCAAAAACTGCAGGGCGAATTTGATAAACAATGGCGCAGCCGAAATGCATTTGCAGGAGCTGACAAACAAAGGCTATTGGAAACAGGTATGAAGCGCTCGGATCGTTATAAGGAGATGAGAGATAACGGGGCTTCCGCCGAAGAGATAAAAAAGGCATTCAATACCAAAGTGTCGATGAGTATATTTACCTGGAAAGGATCTATTGATACCGTAATGACGCCTATGGATTCTATCAAGTACAATAAGCTAATGCTGAGAAATTCACTTATGGCAATGGATCCCACAAATGGTCATATCAAAGCATGGGTCGGAGGTATCAATTTTGAACACTATAAGTTTGATCAGGTGAAAATGGGGATTAGACAAGTCGGGTCAACAGCCAAGCCTTTTACTTATGCTGTAGCTATCGACAATGGTTACTCTCCGTGTTATACTGTTCCAAATCATCAACAAACATATGGCGACTGGACACCTCGCGGTACGGTACAAGGAGGCGATCCTATTACATTGAAAAATGCCATAAAATATTCCCAGAACTTTGCAACAGCTTTTGTTGTGAACGAAGTGGGAGCAGCTAGTGTTGCTGATTTAACGCGTAAGATGGGAGTGACATCGGACGTTCCAAATTATCCTTCCATATCCTTAGGAGCATACGAAGCTTCAGTGTATGATATGGTAGGAGCTTATTCTGCATTTGTTAATCATGGCACATGGATCGAACCAACGATGATTCTACGCATAGAAGACAAGAACGGTACCCCTATTTATGAGCGTACGCCTAAGGTGCTAAAAGTGTTGAATAGTGAATCAGCTTACATTATGGTTGATATGTTGAGAGGTGTAGTTGATGGAGGGACAGGTTCTCGTGTTCGTAGAGCGGAATATGGTGGGTTGACTATTCCTATGGGCGGCAAGACAGGTACAACAAATGGTAACGCCGATGCTTGGTTTATCGGTTTTACGCCACAATTAGTAGCCGGAGTGTGGACAGGAGCTGAGGATAGAAAAATTAGTTTTAGCAGCATGCAGTATGGACAAGGAGCAGCCGCAGCGCTTCCCGTGTTTGGCCTATTCATGAAAAAAGTGTACAATGATAAATCGCTGAACTATTCAAAAATGGATTTTCCAAAACCTCCTGAAGGAATGACCAGAGTCATGGATTGTTCCGAGTATTCTAAATATGAGGGGTATTCTTCTGAACCCGAATTGCAGGACGATCGGTTAGGGTTTTAAGTAGTAATGGATTCATTTGACTATAAAGCAGAATTAAAGAGGATACCTCATAAACCTGGAGTCTATCAATATTTTGATAAAGATGATGTGTTGATTTATGTTGGTAAGGCCAAAGATCTGAAAAATCGGGTGAGCTCTTATTTTGTCAATGAGAGACAACTGAATTCAAAGACAAAGGTCTTGGTGCGTAAGATACATCGCATTGCTTTTACAATCGTTGACACTGAAATCGATGCCTGGTTGCTTGAAAATAACCTGATCAAAAAACACAAACCAAGGTATAATGTCATGCTCAAGGATGACAAGACCTACCCTTGGATTGTAATCAAAAATGAGGCTTATCCTAGGGTGTTCTGGACACGTAAGTATCTCAAGGATGGGTCTAGGTATTATGGTCCCTACGCCTCGGTAGGAATGATGCATATCGTTCTTGATACCATCAGGGAGCTGTTTCCATTAAGAACATGTTCTTTGAACCTATCCCCCGAAAATGTTGCCAAGGGAAAATATAAGGTATGTCTCGAATACCAGATTGGGAGTTGTAAAGGACCGTGTGAAGGGCTTCAAGAACAAGAAGAGTATGATCAAAACCTAGAAAGTATCAAAGATATCCTCAATGGTAAGATCGGTGCGGTAACATCGAGATTGAAAGAGCAGCTGAATGATGCTGTCGGTGCTTTAAACTTTGAAGAAGCCTATCTGTTAAAGGCGAAGTTAGATAAGTTGGATAATTATCAGAGTAAATCTACAGTTGTCAGCTCATCTATTACCAATGTCGACGTTTTCAGTATCGCTTCTGATGAGAGTTATGCATTTGTCAACTTCCTTAAAGTGATGAATGGTGTGGTAATACAGACACAGACTCTCGAGATGAAAAAGAGACTCGATGAAAGTGATGAGGAGCTCTTAGCTATTGCTATTCCACAGATAAGGAACCGGTATAAAAGTCTTTCTCGGGAGATCATTGTGCCTTTTGAGCTCCAGATTGAAAGCTTGCCAGCAGAAGTTAGCTTTTTCGTGCCAAAATTGGGGGATAAACGTAAGCTGCTCGACCTGTCGCTAAAAAACGTGGCTTATTTTAAAAAGGAGCGTCTGCTACAGTATGAGAAGCTAAATCCAGAAGTCAAAACAGAACGACTGTTGAATCAAATGCAGAAAGATCTGCGGATGAATGTGTTGCCACGGCATATTGAATGTTTTGACAACTCTAATATCCAAGGTGACTTTCCGGTATCGGCTATTGTCGTTTTTAAAGATGGAAAGCCATCCAAAAAAGATTATAGGCATTTTAATGTAAAGACGGTCGAAGGTCCAAATGATTTTGCGACCATGGAAGAGGCCGTGTTTAGACGTTATCGTAGGTTGTTGGATGAAGGTGAAGAATTGCCCCAGCTGATTATTATAGATGGAGGAAAAGGTCAGCTTGGTGCAGCGCTAAAGAGCTTAAGACTCTTAGGGATAGAAAAGCAACTTACGGTTATCGGGATTGCAAAACGCTTAGAGGAGCTTTACTATCCAGGAGACCAGTATCCCCTTTATTTGGATAAGAAATCTGAAACGCTGCGGGTCATACAGCATTTACGAGATGAAGCACATCGCTTTGGAATTACTTTTCACAGAAACCAACGGAGTCGCAAGACCTTTGTTTCCGAATTGGAAAATATACCGGGAATCGGTAAAACTACGGTGGAGAAGCTGTTGAAAACATTTAAATCCGTAAAGCGGATCAGGGAAGAATCGGACACAAATTTGGCACAGGTTCTGAATACCAAACAGCTTAAGGCATTGCGTGCATATTTTGAAATGCCTGCGGAGTAGCCCCCTAAGGCTAGTGCATTATTACGTCTAACACATAATTTGATAAAGAGGTGTGGCAAGGTTGTGCTGGCACCTCTTTATTATTATTTAATTATTATTTAGTCATCGTAACCAAAGCGTTTTAAATGATTTTTCTTGGATCTCCAATCAGGAATGACTTTCACAAATAATTCTAAAAATACTTTTCCATCAATAAATTCCTCAATGTCCTGTCTTGCGTAGGTACCTACTTTTTTGATCATAGCACCTGCTTTACCAATAAGAATGTTCTTTTGGGAGTCTCGCTCTACGATAATTTCCGCAGCGATCCGCGTGATCTTAGGTTCTTCTTTATAGGAGGTTACCACGA
The DNA here is from genome assembly GCF_016746095.1 of Sphingobacterium faecale. Lineage (GTDB taxonomy): Bacteria > Bacteroidota > Bacteroidia > Sphingobacteriales > Sphingobacteriaceae > Sphingobacterium > Sphingobacterium faecale. The sequence goes on from NZ_JAERTY010000002.1 coordinate 47,658, forward strand.
CCTCTGTACTATAAGGGATTTCTTTGTCATATAGCTTGAAGATTTTTTCACGGATTATTTCAGAAACGAAGAAACGCATAGATTTGTCCGTCAGCTCATCTTTCTCGTAATATGGAGGGTGTATAGGTAATTTATCCTTGATATAGGTTAAAATAGGAGGAACGTTGTATCCTAATAAAGCCGACATTGCGAATATAGCCTCTGGATTGAGTTTCTCTTTCCAGAATTCCATTTTCTCCTTTACTTCTTCTTCGGTAGACTTGTCTATTTTATTGATTAGAACAGCCACCGGAGAAGAGGTTTTACGTAATTTGTCTAGAACATCACTCTCGTCATATTTCTCGTGTATATCAGTAACAAATAAAATAATATCAGCATCGATCAATGAGCCTTCGACAAAATTCATCATAGATTCTTGTAGTGTATACTTTGGAACGATCACTCCAGGAGTGTCAGAAAATATTATTTGATGGTCTTCATCATTCACAATTCCCATAATGCGGTGACGGGTAGTTTGAGCTTTAGGCGTGATGATAGACATCTTTTCGCCGACTAAAGCATTCATTAGCGTAGACTTACCTGCGTTTGGCTTACCAATAATACTTACGAATCCTGCTTTGTGTGACATTATTTTGCTTTTTATTTGTTTTGCAAAGAAACAAATAATATCTTTGTACTCCAATTAAGGAAGTAAATAATCTTTGATTTTGCTAGTAGAGGCAAAGATTTGAAATAAAAATATATTGCGGGGTGGAGCAGTGGTAGCTCGTCGGGCTCATAACCCGAAGGTCATCAGTTCGAGTCTGGTCCCCGCTACTAAATAAGTTTGAGGCGCGAGGCTTCAAAAAAATAAAAATATTGCGAGATAGAGCTATGAAGCTCATGGGCTCATATCCGCCAGTTGGCGGACATTAGTTTGAATCTCAGAATTGCAATAAGATATATTGCGGGATGGAGCAGTGGTAGCTCGTCGGGCTCATAACCCGAAGGTCATCAGTTCGAGTCTGGTTCCCGCTACTAAATAAGCCAAGTGCTAGCTTGGCTTTTAAAAAACATATTGCGGGGTGGAGCAGTGGTAGCTCGTCGGGCTCATAACCCGAAGGTCATCAGTTCGAGTCTGGTCCCCGCTACTCAGTAGAAAGCTTAATCGCAAGATTAGGCTTTTTTTAGTTTTATAACCAATTTAAAGAAATCATGTATACTGTTTACGTGCTGTATTCCCCTGTTTATGACAAGATCTACATCGGTTATACCGGTAATTTAGCTAATCGTTTATTGAGTCACAATAAGCTGTCGACAAAAGGCTGGACGGTACAGACCCTGGGGTTTGCTCTATCAGGAGGAATACACCAGTAAAGAAGAGGCGATGAAGAGGGAGCGGGAGTTAAAGAGTGCTCAGGGGCGTGTTTTTATCCGCGGTCTGCTGGTTTGAAGGGCTCTTATCCGCCAGCTGGCGGACATCAGTTCGAGTCTGGTCCCCGCTACTCAGTAGAAAGCTTAATCGTAAGGTTAGGCTTTCTTAGTTTTGTAACCAATTTAATGAAATGATTTATACTGTTTACGTATTGCATTCACCTGTTTATGATAAGATCTATATCGGTTATACCGGTAATCTAGCTAATCGTTTATTGAGTCATAGCTGTCAACAAAAGGCTGGACGGTTCGGTACAGGCCCTGGGATTTGCTCTATCAGGAGGAATACACCAGTAAAGAAGAGGCGATGAAGAGGGAACGGGAGTTAAAGAGTGCTCAGGGGCGTATTTTTATCCGCGGTCTGCTGGTTTGAAGGGCTCTTATCCGCCAGCTGGCGGACATCAGTTCGAGTCTGGTCCCCGCTACTCAGTAGAAAGCTTAATCGTAAGGTTAGGCTTTTCTTATTTTTGTGATCAATTTCCATAAATCATGTATACTGTGTGTGTAAACGACAAAAATATTATCCAGGAAGTTTATGGACACAAAAGATAATACCACTGTTTTTGCTTAACTTTGTCCGTTCTATTTATTGAGTAATAAAAGATTAGTTGCCGTGAGGGTAACGCGCGAGATAAAAATTTAAAGATATGGCAAACATTGTTGCAATTGTAGGTCGTCCCAACGTTGGGAAATCGACCCTGTTTAACCGCTTGACTGAAAGTAGAAAAGCGATTGTAGATGACTTTAGTGGTGTGACGCGCGATCGTCATTACGAAGTCGCCGATTGGATCGGCAAGAAATTTACGGTTATTGATACCGGCGGTTTTGTGCATGGGTCAGATGACGTATTTGAAGAGGCTATCCGGGATCAGGTTCATATCGCTATCGAAGAAGCTTCCGTAATAATATTTATGGTAGACGTAACTACCGGAATTACTGATTTGGATGATGAGATTGCAGATTTGTTGCGCCGGACATCCAAGCCCGTATATGTCGTGGCTAATAAAGTCGACCATGCAAAGCTACATCATGATTCTGCGGAGTTCTATGCATTTGGTCTAGGCGAAATCTATAATGTGTCTTCGGCTACCGGCTCTGGTACTGGTGAGCTCTTGGATGCGGTGGTTTCTAATTTCCCAGATGAGGAAGAAGAAGAGGAGAATCAGCTGCCAAAAGTTGCGATCGTTGGGCGTCCAAACGTAGGCAAGTCGTCAATGACTAATGCTTTATTAGGCGTCGATCGGAATATCGTTACAGATATAGCAGGAACTACACGTGATTCTATACGGATTCATTATAATCAATTTGGACATGAATTCTTAATGATAGATACTGCGGGATTGAGACGAAAAAGCAAAGTGAGCGAGGATATTGAATTCTATTCGGTGATGCGTACTATAAAAGCTTTAGAAGACTCAGATGTAGTTGTGTTGATGTTGGACGCTAATGATGGTATAGAAGGACAGGATATTAATATCTTCCATTTAGCTGAGAAAAATAAGAAAGGAATTCTAATCGTTGTCAATAAATGGGACACTATTGAAAAGGACAATAAAACGATGAAGGAGTTCGAGGATCGTATTAAGGAGAAAATAGCTCCATTTACGGATGTGCCTATTATCTTTACGTCAGTTACCGAAAAACAACGGATCTTTAGAGTCGTTGAAAAGGCTATGGAGATCTTTCAGAATAAGACAAAAAAAATACCTACTTCTAAGCTGAACGAGGTGATGTTGGAGATTATCGAAAACTACCCCCCACCATCCATAAAAGGCAAATATATCAAAATAAAATATGCAACACAGCTGCCGGGGCGCAGTCCTATGTTTGCTTTCTTTTGTAATCTCCCACAATATATCAAGGAGCCTTATAGGCGATTTGTAGAAAATAAGCTGCGGGAGAATTTTGATTTTAATGGCGTACCTATTCAAGTGTTTTTTAGACAAAAATAGTTTAATCAATATATTATCTGTTCGATATGCAACACAATCTAGTCGTATACAATACCCTTACGCGAAAAAAGGAAAAATTTGAACCAATTCATCCTAATCTTGTTGGTATGTATGTGTGCGGACCTACCGTATACAGTGATGTACATTTGGGCAATTGTAGGACCTTTGTATCCTTTGATCTGATTTTTCGTTACCTCCTGCATCTAGGCTATAAAGTCAGGTACGTACGCAATATTACCGACGCAGGACACCTTGAAGGCGACAATGATGAGGGAGATGATAAGTTTGCAAAGAAAGCTAAACTCCTGCAGTTAGAGCCTATGGAGATTGTGCAAAAGTATACCCTTGGCTTTCACGATGTGTTGCGGGTGTTCAATACATTGCCGCCGAGCATAGAGCCGACTGCTACGGGGCATATTTCAGAGCAGATCGAGATGGTGCAGCAGATCATCGAGAACGGTTATGCTTACGAAGTCAATGGAACGGTGTATTTTGATGTAGATAAATATGTGAAAGAGCATAATTATACCATTTTAACTAACCGTAATCTTGAAGATCTTTTGAACAATACCCGCGAACTAGGTGGGCAAGATGAAAAAAAAGGACGGTTAGATTTTGCATTGTGGATTAAAGCCAAGCCGGAACATATTATGAGATGGCCTGCACCTTGGAGTGTCGGTTTTCCAGGATGGCATATCGAATGTTCGGCGATGAGTCGCAAGTATCTTGGCGATCAATTTGATATACACGGCGGAGGAATGGACTTGGCAGCTACACACCATACCAATGAAATAGCGCAGTCAGAAGCTTGTAATCATGTGCAGCCTGCTAAATATTGGATGCATACTAATATGCTGACTGTAAATGGTGCACGGATGTCAAAGTCTGCAGGCAATGGCTTTTTACCAGGTGAATTGTTTACAGGCGATCACTCTCTGCTTGAAAGAGGATACTCCCCTATGGCAGTCCGCTTTTTTATGTTACAAGCACATTATAGAAGCACATTAGACTTTTCGAACGAGGCATTGGATGCTGCTGAAAAAGGTTATAAGCGCTTGATGACGGCTATATCCTTGTTGGATAAAATCACGCCCTCCGCTAAGACTAAGATCGATGTGGATTTGGAGGAAGTGCACAACAGGTGTCACGCAGCCATGGATGATGATTTTAATAGTCCTATTTTGATTGCTGAACTTTTTGAAGTTGTACGTTTGATCAATTCCATTTATGATGGCAAGCAGCAGGTTAATGTCGCAACACTAGCACAGCTTAAGCTGCTTATGCAGGACTTCGTAATTGAGATCATGGGACTGAAAGATGATCAAATGGCAGGAGATAGTCAGCATATAGACGGGTTAATGGATTTGATTATAACTATTCGAAACGAAGCAAAACAGAATAAAGACTTTACAACCTCGGACCGTATTAGGCAAGAACTGTCTAGCATTGGAATACAGCTGAAAGACAGCAAAGACGGAACACTTTGGAATAAGATTTGATAAGGTAGGTTCAAAATGACAAATAAAAGTCGGTCATATATTTATGAAGTATAATAGTATTCTTACCAGCATATCTCTTGTTTGTTTTACATTTCCAGTGCAGGTATTGTTTGCACAATTGCCGGATAAAGTCGGAGGCCTGATCACAGCCGATAGAAATGCTGCAGCGATTTCTAAAGCGCAGTCGCCACATGCAGCTTTTTCGTCAATTATTGATAAGCAATCGGTTTTTTATGTCCCTTCAGCGGTTAATGCTTTTAATTATTTGAATAATAGGCCCAATATACCCGATATCTTGATCTGGGATCCTAATTTTGCTTTGGTATCCAAAAGCTTAGATTGGGGTGTTACTTCCGGTAAAATGGAATTTCAGAAGGTCGGAGCTGTGAAGAGGAATGGGCAGTATCTGACCGTTTGGAAACGAGGTAAGAAGGGAGATTGGAAAGTAGAGTTAAGAGCTGAGGTAGAAAACTTCGGCAAGAATAAACCTAGCGAGCTATGGTACCACGAACCGGATAACTCCTGGTATCTCAAACATCGCTCCAAAGTCAGATTGCAGCAGAGAGAAGATGTCGTGATGTCTACCGATCAATTGTTCTCAACGGTGTTGAAAGCAAACAATGAAACGGCTTACTCCGAGTTTTTGGCGGATGATGCACGCTTTTATTATCCGTGGCAGGAGGAAATCGTGGGAAAGAAAAATATACTTTCTTTTTTGAAAAGACAGCGTGTAACTATTGAAACCGAGCCTAATGATGTGGGGCGAGCTTATAGCGGCGAGTTTGCTTACTCCTTAGGGACGGCGACTGTTGCTTCGAAGGAGAAAGAGGTAAAGTTTAATTACATAAGAATATGGCAACTGAAAGACGACTATCAATGGCGTGTGATTTTAGAAATGTTATTTGAGCGGTAATCATATTGTCAAAAACAAAAAAGGCGAAAAGTTTAACTTTTCGCCTTTTTTTATTAGTTGCTTTTCACGATTTTATCATCATTGTTGACCCATACTTTTAATTCATCACAGGATAAAAAGTCTGGATTTATGTCGATGTAAGTTGTCTCTCTTCGGGATTCGAACCATTCACTCAATGTGCGGTTTATTTTATCCTGACGGGCAGCTTCTTTGATTTTAGCAAAATCTTGATCCAAATTTGCTTTATGTGGCGCTATTCTAGATTTCAGATAGTATATACGGTAAGATGTCTCTCCTGTCCTTTTATCCGTATATAATACCGATGTGGATACTTCGCCTTCTTTTAATGGGTCTATGGCATTAAATACCGCTACATCATCCAATTGATCCACAGGTATGAGTGTAGACCGATCTTCCATGTTGGTTACTACACCACCATTGTATTTTGTTTCTTTATCATCCGAGTATAAGGATGCGGCTGTGTTAAAGTTCATCCGTTTGGTGTTGACGATGATATTGTGGATGCTGTCTATCTTCGCTTTTGCACGGGATAATGCCGCTTGTGTAGGTATGCTTTTGATCAAGATGTGACGTACATTTACTTCCTCACCTCTTCTTTCCAGAACCTGTAAGAAGTGAAAGCCAAATTGAGTCTCAAATACAGGAGAGATCTCACCGGCTTTCAATTTAAAAGCCTGTGCAGAGAATTCTTTTACCCATGCATCTCTAGTGCTGAACCCTAGTTCACCACCATAAGGGGCAGAGCCGTCTTCCGAATATAGACGGGCAATTGTTCCGAAGTCTGAGCCGTCTAATATCTGCTGGCGATAGCCTTCTGCTTTTGCGCGGAATTTTTCCTTTTCCTCTTTTGTCAGTACTGGATTGATAACCAATTGGGCGTATTCAATCTCTGTATTGAAATAAGGAAGACTGTCTGCATTCAAACTTTGGAAGTATTTTTTTACCTCTTGAGGCGTTACATCAACTTTAGAAACCAATTGTCCCTGCATTTTATTGCCTTTCAATTGTTCTGCAACAGCAGGGCGCATCTCTTCTTTATGCTGAAGGATAGAACGATTTAAAAACTCTTCCAATCTTTCCTTGCCTCCTGCTTTTTGAATCATGGAGCGGATCCGAAAATTCAACTGATCATCGATTTCGCTTTCCGATACCTCGACAGAGTCAATTACAGCTTGCTGGGCCAACAGCTTCTGTGTCAATAGTTGCTGTAGGATATAGCATTTTATCTTATCATTAGGAGTGTTTCCTTGAGCTAAAAATTGGGTGTACTCCAATTCCAGATCCGATTGTAGGATATGACTTGTTCCTACAGTGGATATGACACGGTCTACGAGTTTCTCTTGTCCAATAGTTGGTGAAAGGTATATCGATAGAATAAGAAATACTCCTAAGATTTTTTTCATCTTTTCTAATTTGTTTTTAATTTGAGTGAAGCGATCAGATTTATTTATGCCTAGCTGTGAGGGTATAAATCATGATGGATTCATAATATGTATATATTCAATATTTGTATACAAAAATATCAGAATAATTTGTAAAAGTCGTATTTTTCATCAGAATAAGATAATCTCAGCTAAACCCTATCGCTATAGTTGCGAAGGTTATAGCTGATTTCCTTATCTAGCTTTTTTGATGCCTTATTTTATTCTATATTTTTGCTACGAATATAGCTTTTTGATAAAGGGTAATAAGGTTTTTAACGAAATTTAACGCGGGTATAATATGATTGATTTAAGAAGGTTCGGGGTAATTTTTTTAGGATTGCTAATTCCTAGTTTATTTTCTGATTTGACGGCACAGACGACGAAACTTTATGTAGGTACATATACCTCTTCTACGGGTAGTAAGGGGGTGCAGGTATACGACTTTAAGGCCGGCACCGGCGCGTCCACTTTTTTAGAAACCATTCCCATGGATAATCCTTCTTTTTTAGCGAGAAAGGGTAAGATTCTATATGCTGTAAACGAAAATAACGAAGGGATGGTAACAGTGGTAGATTTAGATAATAGTACCGCTATTGGTACATTGCCTACTAAGGGCGCTCATCCCTGTCATATAGCTATCAGCCCCAACTTGCCTGTTTTGGTCGTGTCTAATTATAGTGGAGGTTCGTTGACTTTGTTTTCTTTGAAAAATGATGGAAACCTAAATCGGGAAGAGTATTTTATCCAATTTAGAGGTAGTAGTGTCAATAAGGAACGACAATCAGAATCCCACATACACTCTGCTTTTTTTTCTGCCGATGGTAGCAGGTTATTTGTGTCCGACTTAGGAGCTGATCTTATTTATATATACGAGGTGAAACAAAAGGGCTCGGGTTACAGTTTTAATAGGATTGATAGTATACAGACACCTAAAGGAGCAGGACCGAGACATGTCGTTCTTTCGGCTGATGCGAAAAGCGTATATGCAGTACTTGAGCTGACAGGTGAAGTCGCTGTATTTCAACAGAAAAAAAGTAGCTGGGTGAATACGCAGGTCTTACCCATTTATGTCGAAGGATTTGTTGGCGAACATGGTGGGGCGGATATAAAGATGTCTGCCGATCATAAATTTGTCTATGCGACAAATCGGGGCGATGCTAATGTAATTGCTTGCTACCAGGTAATGAAGGACAAGAGACTGCATTTAAAAAGTATTGTGCCTACGGGTGGTAACTCCCCCCGGAATTTGAATATTTCGGAAGACGGTAGCCGTATATTTGTCACGAATCAGATCTCGAATCAAATCACTGTGTTTAAAAGAAACAGAACTACTGGGGCTTTAGAACCAGAAGAGTCAGCTATGATCGAGGTGAGTAAACCGGTTTGCCTTATTTTTTAAGGACTTGGGATAAGGTTTAGACTTACTCCGGGATATCGTAGTGGTTGAGGTAGCGCACAATATTATTCGCTCTTGAATTAACGTAGTTAGAAGGACGGCGGGCATCCCACTGTCTTGGATTGGGTAATATCGCTATAATCAAAGCAGCTTCTTTTTTTGTTAGGTTTTTTGCTGATTTGCTGAAATAGTAATGCGCTGCAGCCTCGGCTCCGTACACGCCCTGCCCCATTTCAATAACATTCAGGTACACTTCCAAGATGCGCTTTTTGCTCCAGAGAATCTCTATCCAAAAGGTGAAATAGGTTTCTAAGCCTTTTCTAAGCCAAGAGCGACCTGGCCAAAGAAATACATTTTTTGCCACCTGTTGGCTAATTGTACTGCCACCACGAAGCGGCTTTCCGGATTTATTTTTCTCGAGGGCTTGTTTGATAGCATCGGTGTCAAATCCACTGTGTGTCATGAAATGAGCATCTTCACCTGCTAAGGCTGCTCTTTTGAGATTGTTGGATAGCTCATCGTACGGTAGCCAATCTTTTTCAATTTTAAATCCTTTTCCTTCAGATTGCCATTGGAATCCCCTTTTTATCATGAGATAAGTGATAGGAGGGTTGATGAATTTTAAGCATATTACCCAAAAAATGGTGAAAGCAAAGAATACACTTACGACACGTATTGACCACTTTTTTAGTTGTTTTTTCCAGGAAACCGGAACCCCTTTTTTCTTTCTGTAATTACCTCGTTTTATTGCCATGACCTCATCACAAATGCGATGCAAACCTATGAAAAAACATACAAACTAAGTAACCACATTTATTCTTTTTAAACGAGATAGGTATACATTGTCTAAAATTTACTAATTTAAAGGTTTATTATTATCCGTGTTATGATTTTCAGAAATATACTTTTTTTATTTTTAATGTTTATGAGTTCAATCGGTGTAGGGCAACAAGTGACCCCAAAAGATAAGGTAGTCCTTGTGATTCATGGAGGCGCAGGAACTATCTTGAAATCCAAAATGACTCCACAGAAGGAGCAAGCCTATATGGATGCACTCCGCACCTCATTGCGGGCGGGCTACGATATCCTGAAAGCGGGGGGCAGTAGCGAAAAAGCGGTAGAGGCAGCCATTCACGTTATGGAAGATTCTCCCTTGTTTAATGCTGGTAAAGGTGCGGTATTTACGCACGAAGGAACAAATGAGCTAGATGCCTCTATCATGAAAGGTAAAGATGGAGCAGCTGGAGCTGTAGCAGGAGTCACTACGATCAAGAATCCAATAACTGCAGCTATTGCCGTTATGGAGCATTCTCCGCATGTGATGATGATGGGAAAAGGTGCTGAAAGATTTGCCAAAGAGCAGGGGATCCCGCAAGTAGATCCATCCTATTTCTATACGCAAGAACGTTGGGATGCCTTACAGCGGATATTAAAAGAAAATAGTAAAGCCGTGGAGCTGGACCACAACGATAAACAGACAGTCACAAAACCGGAATGGAAGGACGAAAAATTTGGAACAGTAGGATGTGTTGCTTTGGATGATCAGGGAGAAATTACAGCGGGCACATCTACCGGAGGAATGACAAACAAAAAATTTGGTCGTGTGGGAGATTCACCTGTTATAGGTGCCGGTACCTATGCCAACCAACAAGTAGGCGTCTCCTGTACGGGATGGGGCGAGTATTTTATCCGTAATGTAGCTGCGTATGATGTGGCAGCCTTGATGCAGTACAGATCGCTCTCTGTTTTAGAGGCTTCTAAAGAAGTGATTCGAAAGATAGGTGAAATGGGAGGGGATGGTGGAATGATCGTCTTGGATAAAGATGGGAATGTAGCTATGCCATTCAATACTGCAGGGATGTATCGCGGGTATATTACCGAGTCGGGAGAAGTTAAGGTAGAAATTTACAAATAACATACCTTGATGCTTTAACAGGCGGATATTTGGCTTGCCAAATCCCGGCAATTCTCTTATTTTTACACCTCAACAAAAAACAGATATCCATTGGCAAAAGTAAAGAAAGAAACCCCGTTAATGCAGCAGTACAATACGATTAAAGCGAAGTACCCCGGGGCATTATTATTATTTCGTGTTGGTGATTTTTATGAGACTTTCGGAGAAGATGCGATCAAAGCAGCGGGAATCCTGGGCATTGTCTTGACCAAACGAGGAAATGGATCTGAATCGGAGACTGCTCTAGCAGGTTTTCCGCATCATTCGTTGGAGACTTACCTTCCAAAGTTGGTTAGGGCAGGACAGCGTGTGGCCATCTGTGATCAATTGGAAGATCCGAAACAGACGAAGACAATCGTGAAGCGCGGTGTTACGGAATTGGTTACACCAGGAGTATCGTACAACGATAATATTGTACAGCAAAAATCCAACAATTATCTCGCCTCTGTTTTTTTTGATAAGGGGTCCATCGGCATCTCTTTTCTTGATATTTCGACGGGAGAGTTTCTCGTTGCTCAGGGAAACGCAGGATACATTGATAAACTGCTCCAAGGTTTTAAACCTACAGAAATTATCATGCCCCGAAAACAGGCAAAAGAATTCACAACGAGTTTTGGAAGTCAGTATTACACTTATTCGTTAGACGAGTGGCCCTATACCGGAGATTATGCGGAAGAGAACCTGTTGAAGCATTTTGAAGTAAACTCGCTGAAAGGCTTTGGTGTGGATCGGATGTCTACTGCTATTATAGCGGCAGGGGTTGCATTACACTACCTTAATGAGACGGAGCATCGAAATCTTCAACATATCTCTCACATCGCGCGTATAGAAGAAGACCGCTATATGTGGCTGGATCGATTTACTATACGTAATTTGGAGCTTATTGGTTCTGCCAATGAAAATGCAATAACCCTGTCTGACGTATTGGATGAAACTTCCTCTCCCATGGGAGCGCGCTTGTTAAAACGATGGATTGTAATGCCCTTGAAAGATATCAAGTCTATACAAGAACGTCTTCATGTAGTCGATTATTTTCATCAGCATAAGGAGCTACGGGATGAGCTGATACGTGAGATAAAGCAGGTCGGAGATTTAGAAAGACTAATTAGTAAAATAGGTTTACAAAAAGCTAATCCAAGGGAGATTTCTCAATTAAAGCGGGCATTATATGCGGTAGAGAAGTTGAAGGGACTGACAGATGTTAAGGCGTCAGAATCCTTATCTGTGATATCCGAGCAGTTGAATCCTTGTGTACTGATCCGGGAAAAAATTGAAAAGACACTTCAGGCCGAACCTCCGGTAGCATTGAACAAAGGAAACGTGATCGCTGATGGGATTGATGCAGACCTCGATAAATTGCGCAAGGTTGCTTTTGGTGGCAAAGATTATCTGTTGGAAATACAGCGTAGAGAGTCTGAAATTACGGGTATACCTTCACTGAAAATTGCGTTTAATAACGTATTTGGATACTATCTGGAAGTTACCAACACCCACAAAGATAAAGTACCAACGGGATGGATCCGTAAGCAAACCCTGGTCAATGCCGAGCGGTACATAACAGAAGAGCTTAAAGAATACGAAGAGCAGATACTCGGAGCTGAAGAGAAAATACAGGCTATAGAAAATCGAATCTATGCCGAACTATTGGTCGCTATCAGCGAGTATATAAAACCAGTACAGTTGAATGCACAGCTGATTGCAAAATTGGATGTACTCCTCAATTTTGCGATAATTGCTGAAAAGAACTATTATATAAAACCCGAGATCAGCGACTCCAAAATTCTAGATATAAAAGGGGGGCGTCATCCTGTTATTGAAAAGAACCTTCCTTTAGGAGAAGATTACATTACGAATGATACCTTTCTTGATCCGGATACCCAACAGATTATTATTATAACCGGTCCCAATATGGCTGGTAAGTCAGCTTTATTGCGACAGACAGGATTGATTGTCCTTATGGCACAAATCGGATGTTTCGTTCCAGCTAAGGAAGCACATATTGGACTTGTGGACAAGATATTTACCCGGGTAGGGGCGTCGGATAATCTTTCATCAGGAGAGTCCACATTTATGGTAGAGATGAATGAGACGGCCAGTATTATGAATAATCTTTCCGATAGGAGCTTAATTTTATTAGATGAAATCGGAAGAGGGACGAGTACCTACGATGGTATTTCCATTGCGTGGGCCATTGCGGAGTTTCTACATCTTCATCCTACTGCTAGGGCAAAGACTTTGTTTGCGACACATTATCACGAGCTGAACGAGCTGAGTAACTCGATGTCTCGGATCAAAAACTTCAATGTATCTGTTAAAGAGGTTAATAATAAGGTCATTTTCTTACGCAAACTTGTCCCAGGAGGATCTGAGCATAGTTTTGGTATACACGTCGCCAAATTGGCAGGCATGCCCCCAAAATTGATCGGTCGTGCTTCGGAGATTTTGAAAAGACTGGAACAGGAACGTACCGGTGGAGAGAAAATAAAAGATAGTATGCGTAAGATTCAAAAACAGGCTTATCAACTACAGATGTTTTCCATAGATGATCCTATTTTAGAGAAAATAAGGGATATGTTGAATAATCTAGATGTAAACACCTTGACACCTGTGGAAGCACTGATGAAGCTGGACGAGATACAGCGTCTTTTAAAGAATTAAAAACGGATAAAGAGATCTAGACTAACATAATGGCTTGGGATATTTGATTTCAATCGACTATCCCAACTATAGGGTATGAAATGGTAATTCGTCTCTAGGCCAATATAGGTTTTGCGTTTGATATGGAGCATGCTAGCAACACCAATCGAATTCTGCCAGGTATTGATGTTTTTATACGAAGTATTGCGTTCTTCGTTGCCGTACTCATCCTCTTGGTAATAGCTTTCCGATAGTCCGGTCCAAATAAATCCCAAACCGCTATTGAGTTTAGGTAAAACAATGATCTTTCCACTGTCGTAGACTTTATAACCTATACCAAGACTTATAAAATGACTGGAACGAGGGCTTACTTCGCGAATTTCACCCTTATATTTCATGTCAAAAGGAGCCGCTTCATGAACTCTGAATTTATAGCTTAGCTCCGGGATGAACAAATTACTGAAAGGTCCCATTAAAGATAGGCCAAAAGCCGGAGCAACACCATATGCAGTATTACGCTGCAGCGGCGAAAAGATCCCTGCGTGGACACCGATCGTGGGGGCATCTTTCATTTTATCAGCTTCTTTGATTTTATCTATAATCGGACGCTTTTTTGGTGTTTTGTCCAGTTCGTCATAGAAATTGTCAATATAATCTGCAAAAAGATAAACAATTGCGGTTTCACGAGGGTTCAATGTATAGCTTTCTGAGGATAGTAGCGCCTGTGCCTTAAGCTTTAAAAGAGAATCGACCTTATGATTCAGCGGAAAGTACTGATACTTTTCGGGATTCCGTCTATACTGCTCATTCGCCTTCTTTGAAGCAGCATCGTCAAAGCGCTGTACCAGTATATCATCATAACGGCCATCAAGATAGGCTTTGATCGATAGGTCTGTATTCTGTTGTAATACCAGCTGTTGTGTGATTTCCAATCTAAGGGCGAGTTCATTTTTATCACAGCCACCTTTTAGCGTGTTTATAATGGTTTGAAGTTGGTTAAAGTCGTTTTTGACCAATACACTTAGAAGCCGTTGAAGTGATGCCGTTACCAGCGTCTCACATCCCTGCTGCGCTAGACAATAGGGACTATAAACTAAAATGATGATAAAAAGGATAAAACGCATAATTTGAAGTTTATAAATATCTCAGCCAAAGTACTGATATTTTTCAGTATCATCAATTCAAAAAAGAGCTACCTTTGCCCTTCATGGGGGAAGTATTCAAATTTAAAGAATTCGAGGTCAATCAGGAAGGTTGCGCAATGAAAATAAATACGGATGGTGTTTTATTGGGTGCAATGGTAGATAGTGACAAGCCCTCTCGTATTTTAGATGTCGGCTCCGGGACAGGTGTGATTGCCTTAATGCTGGCTCAACGATTTCCAAACGCTATGGTCGATGCAGTAGATATTGATCAGACGGCTTACAGGCGGACCCTCGAGAACTTCCAGGTATCTCCATTTGCGGCACGCATGTCTGCTCGATATGGGGACTTTGAAATAGATGGTGAACAGGAGATATATGATCTGATTGTTGCTAATCCTCCCTTCTATATTAATGCCTTGCATAATCCTGATACGCGAAAGCGTCTTGCTAGGCATACGGATTTAGATTTTTTTAAACGCCTCATAGCCTTTGCTAGCAGAAACCTTTCTCCAAGAGGCACCCTTCAGCTGATTGTTCCTATCGATGTAAGTAAGGATATTTTACCCTATACGGACAGCGAAGGATTATTCCTGGTAAAGGAGGTCTGTATTCGCTCATTTGACTATAGTGAACCAATTCGCAAAATTATGGTTTTTAGTAATGCGAATCGTCAGACAGAAGAAAGTATAGATTTTGTTATTTACCAAGAGAAGGGAATTTACTCGGATGGATACCGGGATATATTGAAACCTTTTTTTATTGCGTTTTAAAAATATTAGAGGCCATGGGTATGTTAATCATAGCATACACGGAATGCATAAACGAATCATTGAGCGATGAAAAAGATAGGATTGTTGTCCGATACACATAGTTACCTAGATGATGCTGTTTTTAATCACTTTGAACACTGTGATGAAGTCTGGCATGCGGGAGATTTTGGAAGTGTGGAAGTACTGGATAAGCTAAAGAAGTTTAAACCATTTAGAGGCGTGTATGGAAATATAGATGGAAAGGATATTCGAACAGAATGTCCGGAGCACTTACGTTTCGATTGCGAAGGTGTAGATGTGTGGATGACGCATATCGGAGGATATCCTGGTCGATACGCTCCAGTGATAAAGGCCGATCTTATTAAGAATCCTCCTAAATTATTTATTTGTGGACACTCCCATATTTTAAAGGTACAATATGATCCTAAGCTGGCTTTACTGCATTTAAACCCCGGTGCAGCGGGAAAACAAGGCTGGCATAAGGTAAGAACATTGATGCGTTTCGATCTTGATTTAGGTGAAATTAAAAATTTGGAAATAATAGAGTTGTTTAATCGGTAAATATTTTCATATTTTTGTTTTTTATAAAAATAAATTATGAAATCCTTAAAAACTTTAGGTCAGTTTATTATTGAAAAACAAACGGATTTTCCTTACGCTAAAGGAGAATTGTCCCGATTGTTACGCGATATCGGAATCGCAGCTAAGATTGTCAACCGTGAGGTCAACAAAGCAGGCTTGGTAGATATTTTGGGTACGGTGGGTGATACCAACGTATTTGGCGAAAATCAAAAAAAACTTGACGTTTATGCCGATGAACAGTTTATAGCAGCACTAAAAGATGGAGGGGAGTGCTGTTTTGTAGCCTCTGAAGAACAAGAAGAGGGGGTGGAGTTGACCGATACGGGGATTTCTAAAAATGCCAAGTATATCGTGTGTATAGATCCATTGGATGGTAGCTCCAATATAGAAGTCAATGTCTCTGTAGGAACTATATTTTCAATCTACCGTAGAATCAGTCAGGTAGGAGAGGCTCTGACCCAGCAAGACTTATTACAAACGGGATTACGGCAAGTCGCAGCGGGCTACATTATCTATGGCTCTTCTACGATGCTTGTCTATACGACAGGAAAGGGAGTGAATGGATTTACGTTAGATCCATCTATAGGTGAGTTCTGCTTATCGCATCCAAATATGAAAATTCCGCAGCAAGGACATATCTATTCGGTAAATGAAGGAAACTACCTCAAATTTCCGCAAGGGATAAAAAACTATATTAAATATTGCCAGGAAGAGGATGTGGCAACACATCGGCCTTACACTTCAAGATATATAGGTTCAATGGTTGCTGATATCCATAGAAATCTATTGTTAGGTGGAGTCTTCATTTATCCGCAAACAGCTTTACAGCCTAAAGGAAAGTTACGGTTGATGTATGAGTGTAACCCCATAGCGTTCATTATCGAACAAGCAGGCGGAAAAGCCACTACTGGAACCGAAAGAATATTAGAAATTGAGCCAGAGGAGTTGCATCAACGTGTACCGGCAATATTGGGTAGTACAGATATGGTTAATAAAGTGTTGGAGTTTTTAGAGAAATCATAGACTATCCCTTACCTCCACTAAAAATGACTTAAGTCGCTCTAGAGAATCAATGACACGTTGGTTCTCTTTTGCTTCGGTCTTATTCGTACGGAGGTAATCACGGGCTCCCTGTAAAGTATACCCTTTGTCTTTAACCAGATTGAAGATAATTTTAAGATTGGCGATATCATTTTGTGTAAACAATCTATTGCCTTTTTTATTCTTTTTGGGTTGTAGGATATCAAATTCGCGTTCATAAAAACGGATCTGCGAAGCGTTCACATCAAACATTTTGGTGACCTCGCCCATTGTATAATACAACTTGTTAATTTCGCGTTCTTTGTAAGGCATACTTAATAATCTGTTTGTACCATAACAAACTTAGACAAAATGCTTGGCATTAAAGAATGCATGAATAAAAAATAGTATAATTTTGTATCATGAAAGGGAAGGCAGTTATTAGTCCGTTGTTAACATATCTTTTTTCAGCAGGTAGGGCTGATGCTGTAACCGTATTTCCATTTATATTTGTCCGTACTGTAAAGATGACGCAGGATAAAGTGTTGATGAATCATGAGAGGATACATTTACAGCAAGCCCTGGAGTTATTCGTTCTACCTTTCTATATACTCTATGCTTTAGAGTTCTTAATACATCTGCTGCATGATAGAAATTTTAATAATGCATATAGAAATATAAGTTTTGAACGTGAAGCTTATGCACGTGAAACGGACTTACATTATTTAAAAACTAGGAAAAGATGGAGCTTTATTAAGTATTACGCTCGCTAGCCTTATATTATACCACAATCGCACCTAATGTCATTAAGTGCGATGGCGGTAATAAGGCTTTTCCCGTTACTGAACAAGCTTCAGGAACGTTGAAACCTTTTCTTTAAGTTGTCTCCGGTCGACGATGAAATCTAAAAAGCCATGTTCTAGAACAAATTCAGATGTCTGGAAGCCTTTAGGAAGGTCTTTTTTAATCGTTTCCTTAATAACCCTTGGTCCGGCGAATCCAATAAGTGCTCCGGGTTCGGCGATATTGATGTCGCCCAACATGGCATAAGATGCGGTAACCCCACCTGTCGTAGGATCGGTAAGCAAGCAGATGTAAGGGAGTTTCGCTTGGCTGAGAAGAGCCAATTTTGCTGATGTCTTGGCCATCTGCATTAATGAAAATGCAGCTTCCATCATACGGGCTCCGCCTGATTTGGAAATCAGCATAAAAGGTAACTTATGTTCGATGCAATAATCGATAGAGCGCGCTATCTTTTCCCCAACAACAGATCCCATAGAACCACCGATAAAATTGAAATCCATACATGCGATTACAATATCCCGGCCATCCATTTTACCATGTGCGCTTCTAAGCGCATCTTTTAAGCCTGTTTTTGCTTGGCTTTCCACCAAACGTTCGCTATAAGGTTTGCTGTCGACGAAATGCAAAGGATCGCCTGCGGTTAGATTTGGAAATAATTCTGTAAAGGCATTGTCATCAAATAAAATAGAGAAATAAGCTGCCGATCCAATACGGATATGGTAACCACAATATTGACAAACGTAGTTGTTTTCTATTTGCTCTAAGTTTAAAAGAGGCTTTTTGCATGAAGGACATTTGTTCCACATACCATCCGGAGCTTCTTTTTTATTTTCTGTTGCGGTATTGATACCAGCTTTGTTTCGTTTAAACCAACTCATATACTCGTGTTAATTCGAACTACAAATAAACGAAAAGAAACTTAAAACTTAAAAGTTAATGACCGGTAAAGTTGTAATAGGGCAGTGAACGCTATCGTTTGACGTTTGGAATGCAACTGTAATAGCATGGCTATAGCTGGCTTTCACGGATTTGAGAGGGGCTTTGATAAGGTAAATATACGCTTAGAGGATAAAATTTTAGGCATAAAAAATGGGTAAGCTCCCTTTATCGCACCGCTCAACCAAATACCCTTGCTTTGTTCCCAACCTGGGGGAGTCAATGGGAGCTGGTCGTAAAGGACTTACCCACCGCAAAAATAGAAAAAAAATCTATTTAACAAGAACTATTGTGTGTTTAAGTTGTACTTGGTTGATAGCCAGTTTGTAAAAAAATATATTTTATTCCGATTTTAAGGATATATCAGTAACTATTGTGATGAAAAGGAATTAAATGAGTTTGAAAACTTTACCCGGTAAAGAGATTATATGCCCTTCAAGCTCCATTTCAAGCAGTATAATAGCCAATTTACTCTGCGGCCAATCACAATAAATGGCGATTTGGTCTATTGTAGCCTGCTCTATCTCTTGTTCCGATAGGAAGCTATATACCTTCTGTTCGTCACGGCTTAGGCTTTTAGGCAATAGTACAAGCTGTTTTTCTGGCTTGTTTGGTAATACCTCCCAATTCATAAGATAGCATAGATCTTCTGCGTTTCGGATGAGGTGTGCTCTATTCGTTTTAATCAAGTAGTTACATCCCGAAGAATACTCCTGCTCGATAGACCCCGGAAATGCACAAACATCACGGTTGTAACTGTTCGCTATTTCTGCGGTAATTAATGCACCTCCTTTCATAGCTGCTTCTACAACGATAGTAACATCAGCAAGCCCAGCTATGATACGATTACGCATAGGGAAATTTTGTCGATCCGGATTCGTACCCGATGGAAACTCTGTGAGTAGTCCACCATTTTCCAACATTTTAGTAGCGATCTCTCGATGGCTAGCAGGGTATATGCGGTCTAATCCATGACCTAGTATCCCAATTGTGGGGATCTGGTGCCGGACTGCGTATTGGTGTGCCAAGACATCAATACCATAAGCAAGTCCACTAACGACGTGTATATCGAGTGCTGCAAGCCCTTCAACCAATTTTTCGCAGATACGCTGTCCATATCGGGTCGAGTTTCTAGAGCCGACAATACTCACTACACGTTGAGGATTCAGTCCCGTACTGCCTTTGTAGTATAAAAGAATAGGGGCATCTTCGCAATGCCGGAGTCTAGATGGGTAGTTGTCATCTTCTATCCAGATTGCTTCAATCTGATGCCTTTGGATGAATTCTATTTCGGCTTCCGCCTCTTTAAGGTAGGTTTTTGATAAAATGCTCTCTACAGCAGAAGGTCCTATTCCCGGTATCGATAATAGGTCTTTTTTAGAGCTATTGAATACAGCCTCCACAGAACCGCAATGCGTCAGTAGGATACGGCTCAATTTGGGGCCTATGCCCTTTATTTTCGTTAAGGCAATTTTGTCAAGTATGTTCATAATCGGTAGTATAAACTTAATGATATTCTGTTACATATCCAATACTATTTATTAAGGGGGTATTGTTCGTACTTGGGGATATTATTAACTTTGATGTTTAAAAGTATAAAATCATGGAATTGCAAGAACCTTTCGACATCGAGATAGGAGATATTATATATTCGGTTTTCCCGGATGAAAAAGATACATATACCATTTTTAAGGATGGACAGGAGTATATTCAAATCATCAAGGATACGGAGACCAGTTGGCTGAAGTTGCATCCAGAGACTGGTTTACCTTTGTTTGGGATGGACGAAGAGGTTAATCTTATAGGTCAGAAGATCCTTTCCGAACTTGGAGAGTAAGTTAAATCTAAAACCAAAAGGCGCTATCTTTTTGTTGGAGAGTGCCTTTTGGTTTTTCTTGAAAAGTTATTACATCGGTATATATACCACATACTTCGTGTCAAAAAAATCTTCTTCGAAATAGGAAGATATGGGGTGCAGTTCTGCTTTTAATCTTGCCTCTTTGATTTCCTCTTTTAAATCTCCCCCTTTGAGGTAGAGAATCCCGTTTGGTATTCCGTTTTTGTCTTTCTTTTCAAATTTATTTCTAATCCAAGGAGTAAAGTCAGCGAGTCGGGTCACCGCTCTGGAGACGACAAAGTCGTAAGTGTAATCCAATTGTTCGGCGCGGATATGGTCTGCTTCTACATTGGTCAGACCAATAGCATCTGCGACGCCACGCACCACTTTTATCTTTTTACCAATCGAATCCACGAGGTGAAATTTAACTTCGGGAAACAATATAGCTAACGGTATCCCTGGGAATCCCCCTCCTGTTCCTACATCAAGAACCCGCGTTCCTGGTGCAAAGTCGTGAACAAATTTGGCGATTGCCAATGAATGCAGCACGTGCTTCAGGTAAAGGCTTTCAATGTCCTTGCGCGAGATGACATTGATCTGATCGTTCCAGAAAGGGTATACCTCGGCAAGCTTTTCAAATTGTGATTTCTGAGTTGCTGTCAGGTTTGGGAAGTATTTGAATATGATATCTACTGTTGGGTTCACGTCTTATTAGAGTTATAGGGTGTTATAAAATACGTTTGTCGTATTAAAATGTTTAAAATATTACCAGCTTCTTTGTTTTTTCTTTCGATTGAACAGTCCATTTAAACAGATATAGAAATAGAAAAACAGATCCAGTAGGGGAAGCCAAAATAGAAGATCCTTTACCTTTAGTTTGAGAAAGATTGGTCGAAAGACGATGACTTGGCATAGGTAGCGTAAAAAGAACGCCGCTGTTCCAACGTACCACAGGCTAGGAAAAATAGCTAGGGCTAGAAAAAGGACGATATAAAAAAGAAATGCAGTTATCAATTGGGCTGCTAACATGAACTGATGTCTTCTTTTGTAAGCTATGGAGGCTCCCGAGTGTCTTGCTTTTTGTTTGTAGTAGGAGCTCCAGTTATCTTTTGGGACAGAGTATACATGAGCCTCTGGCACTATGGCAATATGGGTGTTCTGTTTGGTTGCATTTTGATTCACAAACAAGTCATCGTCTCCAGATTTAATATGCATGTGTGCATTAAACCCCTTGCCTCTAAAGAAGAGACTTTTTAAATAAGATAGGTTGCGGCCCACTCCCATGTAAGGATCCTTTTTTAAAGCGTATGCAAAATAACTCATGGCTGTGTGTGTCGTTTCAAATCGGATCAGCTTATTGAGAAAGCCTTTCTTTTTGAAGTAAGGCGAGTAACCTAAAATAATTTCTTTAGAAGAACTGTATGCTCCTCCAATCTCTTTGAGCCATTCGCTGGATTGTGGTTCACAATCTGCATCTGTCATTACTAAGTGCTCGTATTTTGCAGCTTTAATGCCAAGCGTTAAGGCAAATTTTTTACTGTGTTTGAGTTGTATGTGCTCTTTGATCTGTACGACGCGTAGGTGAGGATATTCAGTTTTAAAAGCCTGCAATACCCATTGGCTTTCGTCTGTGGAATAATCATCAACAACGATCACCTCATATTCCGGATAATCTTGATTTAGTATTTTGGGTAGAAAGGCTTCTAGATTGCCCTGTTCGTTATGTGCGCAGATAATTACCGACAGTGGGGGTAAAACCTCAGAATTTTTATAGCTTTTTACTTTATGCGTTGCCAATCTGCTATAAACAAATAGAATATAGTAGAGTTGGAACACTAGTAATATACCTAAAATTCCATAAATGATATAGGCAATATTGGGGATGATATAGTTGTAAAGATGCATATGAAGACCCAAAGATAAGGCGTTCTTTTTAATAGTTATAACATTAGTAGTTAAGAATTGCTAATTAAATAGCAAAGGTGTCGCGAGCTCAAAATTTTATAGTATTTTTGCGGGATGAAATTTACGCTTCAAGCTCAGGATAAACTTTCCCAAGCACGTGCAGGAGTGATGGAGACTGCTCATGGAAAGATTGAAACACCTATTTTTATGCCAGTTGGCACAGCTGGAACTGTCAAGGCTGTTCACCAACATGAATTGGTCAATGATATCCAAGCGCAGATTATATTAGGGAATACTTACCACCTTTATTTACGGCCGGGTTTGGATGTCCTAAATAAAGCAGGCGGTTTGCACAAATTCAATGGTTGGGACAAGCCTATTCTTACGGATTCAGGAGGCTATCAGGTATATTCGCTGACCGAGGTACGGAAGATTAGAGAAGAGGGGGTTACCTTTCGTTCGCACGTAGATGGATCGAAGCACTTATTTACGCCCGAAAATGTAATGGATACACAACGTGTCATAGGAGCTGATATTATTATGGCTTTTGACGAGTGCACGCCTTATCCCTGCGATTATAATTATGCCCGTCGTTCTTTAGATATGACACACCGTTGGCTGAAGAGATGCTGTGACCGTTTTGACTCCACTGAGCCTTTATATGGTTATGATCAGACGTTGTTTCCGATTGTACAGGGATCTGTCTATAAAGATCTGAGAGCCAAGTCCGCTGAGGTAATTGCATCGTTCGAGCGTGAAGGTAATGCTATCGGAGGATTGTCTGTAGGAGAGCCGGCTGAAGAAATGTATGCCATGACAGAGGTTGTAACCGCTATTTTGCCGAAAGAGAAACCAAGATATTTAATGGGGGTAGGTACACCAATTAATATTTTGGAAAATATAGCCCTTGGTATCGATATGTTCGATTGTGTGATGCCGACACGCAATGCCCGTAACGGCATGTTATTTACGCGTAATGGTATCATCAATATCAAAAATGAAAAGTGGAAAGCCGATTTTTCACCTATCGAAGCCGAGTCTGATCTCATGATGGACAGGTTCTATACCAAAGCATACCTTAGACACCTGATCCGATCCCAGGAAATCCTAGGCGCCCAGATAGCTTCATTACACAATCTGCATTTTTATCTGTGGTTGGTAAAACAAGCCCGCGAAAAGATAATAGAGGGCACATTCTATGATTGGAAAGAAAAAATGGTGAAGGTCTTGGGACAACGATTATAATTTTTTTTGACTTTTGCATTTTTACTTTTTATTTTGAAAAAATGAATATCATAGACCGCTATATTATCCGCAAATACCTGACTACTTTCTTATTTACAGTAGGTATTTTCATTGTGGTTATTGTGATATTTGATATCTCCGAAAAGCTGGATGATTTCTTGAAGAATAAAGCTTCTTTTACGCAGGTTTTATTTCAATATTATGCATTGGGGTCGGTTCCTTTTTTTCTGAATATGCTCACCCCGCTGATCAACTTTATCGCGGTGATCTTTTTCACCTCAAAGATGGCTGATCAGACAGAAATTGTCCCTATACTGAATGGCGGTATGAGCTTTAACAGGTTGCTTCGGCCTTATATGTTTGCGGCATCACTGATTTTTGCTTTTACATTAATATCCAATCTGTATATATTACCGTTGACTAATAAGCTGAAGGTTCAGTTTGAAAACGTTTATGTAAAACCACATAAAATCAATACTACCACCTCGTCTACACATATGCAGATCGATAGCAATACCTATGTGTATATTGACAACTTTGATACAAAACAGGCTATAGGATACAACTTTGTTATGGAGAAGTTCGACGGTCGGGAGTTAAAGGAAAAACTCATGGCCGACCGTGTAGTTTGGGATTCAGTAACCACAAAATGGAGGATAGAGAATTATACGAATCGTGTTATTGATGGATTGAAGGAAGAAATGTTGAAAGGAGAGAAACGTGATACAACCTTGGATATGAAGCCTCAGGATTTCGAAACGTATGATAATATCTTTACAGCAATGAGTACGAACGAACTGAATGAGCGTATTTTTAAAGAAGAGACCCGCGGTACAGGGATGATGAATGATCTGTTGTTGGAGAAATACAGAAGGATTGTAAACCCCTTTGCGGCATATATTTTAACATTAATGGGGGTGGCGCTCTCCTCGAAGAAAGTCCGTGGAGGAATAGGTTTGAGTCTCGGTATAGGTATCGGTCTGAGCTTTGCTTTCTTGGTGTTCAATCAGTTCTCTACGATGTTTTCTTTAAAAGGGGGACTGCCTCCTTTATTGGCAGTATTGATCCCCAGCTTGACATTCCTGATATTGGCCTTCGTATTGCTTAAAAAAGCGCCGAAATAGCAACCTACTCCTATGCATTTTATAACACGCTATCGCAATCTGTTGATTCTGCATTTTACGGTCCTTATTTGGGGATTTACAGGAGTGCTCGGAGATTTGATTACCGTATCAGCCCTTCATTTGGTATGGTATCGGGTCTTGATTGCAGCTCTGACATTACTTGTTTATTTTAAGCTAAGTAAGCAACGGGTCATTGTTCCATGGCGTAAAATGACGAAATTCTTGGCTGTAGGGATGATTGTCGGCCTACATTGGGTCTGTTTCTTCCATGCTATCAAGATATCAACCGTTTCTGTTACTTTGGTAACGCTCTCCTCTCTGACATTATTTACAGCAATTTTAGAGCCTTTATTTAACCGTAAGTCCATTGCTATAGGGGATGTCATCGTCGGGTTGGTCATTATTTTGGGCATTTATCTCATCTTTAAGTTTGAGTTCCGCTATTGGCAGGGAATAGTTTTCGGTTTGTCTGCAGCATTATGTGCGAGCTTGTTTTCTATTCTTAACTCGAGAATGGTAAAAAAAGATAGTCCTACCATTATTACTTTTTATGAAATGATAGGAGCTTTTATAGGTGTATCTATTATTATGCTATTTTCGGGGCAATTTACAGCAGAGATGAATCTTTCGTTTTCGGATTGGGGATACCTATTTGTATTGGGAAGTATCTGTACGGCCTTTGCGTATGTTTTAGGTGTCGCTGTGATGAAAGAGCTGAGTGCATTTACGGTTGCGCTGACAACCAATTTGGAACCTGTCTATGGGATATTGCTGGCTATTGCGATCTTAGGGCATAAAGAAACGATGAGTGTGGGCTTTTACTCAGGAGCAATAATTATACTAGGGGCTGTGTTTCTATATCCAATGTTAAAGAGCGCTATAGCGAACCGACGATATGGAAAGCTTGCTAAAGAAGAATTGTAAGGTATTATTTCGTTTCTTCTTCACTTTCTGCAATCTGTCCTTTTGCCGGATCACCTTGTTGTTCTTCGGATTCTTCATTATTCAATACACCAGTCTCCTTATCATATCTGCCGGCCAGCTCGTCTATAATGGTGCCCTTCCAAAGTGGCGTGCCCGTTAGATAGGCTGCACGACCTATCATATGAGCGGCAATAGGCGAGGTGATGATCAGAAAGAAAATAATAGCAATCGCTTTGGTGCTGACGGAGATATCGGGAAATAAAATAGCAGCACACAGCAATAACAAACCGACCCCCATGGTGGCGGCTTTTACGGTGACCGATAGGCGCAGGTAAAAATCGGGCATTCTCAGGATACCTAGAGATGCAAAGAAAATAGCAAATGCACCAATGGTGCTCAGTATGGCAATTAATATATCAATCATCTTCTCTCTTTTCAATGTAAAACGAAAAAGCTACAGTGCTTAAGAAGGCAATGAGTGCCAAAATAATGGCGACATCAAGAAGTACCTTCTGATTAGACCTGATTGTAAAAATCGTGATAATCCCAATTCCTATAGTGATGATCAGATCAAGTGCAATTACACGGTCTACAACTTTTGGTCCCTTTACCAAGCGGATGAAAACCAAAATCACCGATATGGTAAGGATCGGTAGTATGAAATAATCGAAGTACGTGGCTAGTGTCATCTTAAAGCTTCTAATAATCTACGTTCTAATCCTGTTTTTGTCTCCTGTACAAACTTCTTGGGGTCGTCAAGGTACATGACATGTATATACAGCGTTTTTCTGTCTTCACTGATATCCAAAATCAAGGTACCGGGTGTCAACGAAATCATCATGGACAAAAGGTTAATCTCCATCTCGGTTCGTGCATTCATGGGATACCTTACTACTCCTGGTCGCATAAAATAACGTGGGGTCATCACATCATATGCTACCTGAATGTTGGCTTTAATCATCTGAAATAAAAAGTAAAACACAAAACTGACAATACGCGGTACTTTATAAAAGTATCTCCGGTCGCCATCGTTGCGACTCATGATCCACAAGATGGCAAAACCAAGTAAGAAACCAAATAGAAAGTTGGTATAATACATCGAACCTGTGAGTGCTACCCAGATGAAGGAAAGCAGAAGGTTCATTAAAAACTGCTTAATCATATGCTTATTTCCTTTTACCTAATACCGCGTCTATGTACGGTTGTGTATTCATGAGTTGGTCGGTTATTTTATCGACCAGCTGAATGACTATTTCCGAATTTAAACCGATATATAATGTTGCTAATCCCAATATCCCTATAGGTAATACAAGTAATATCTTGCGTACCAAAGGTAAGGGTTCAAATTTATTTTCTATTATTACTTCATTCGGCACGTCCTTCCAAAATACTTCGGCCCACATTTTTGCAATGACGTACAGCGTGACGAAACTGCCCGCTATTAATGCGCCAATGAAAACATACTGTGATTGGGTAAAGGCTTCCTGAAATAAGAATATTTTAGGCCAAAACCCAGACAGTGGAGGAATTCCAACTAAGGAAAACAGGACGATGGCAATCAGTAACGATAGTTTGGGGTATTCCGCATATAGTCCTCCATTCTTCTTCATGTCCATACTACCCCGTAATTGTCCGATTAAACCCGCAATTAAGAACATGTTTGTTTTTACTAAGATATCATGGAATAGATAGAAGACAGTTCCCATTAGAGCGACTTTTGTAAACATACCTATACCGCCAATCATAAAGCCGATATGGCAGACGATCAGATAGGAGAAAAGTCGACGTACATTGGTTTTTATAAGAGCCCCAAAGCTACCTGTGAGTATCGTGAATACAGCAAGCCATATTAACAGGTCTTTGGTAAATTGATCTGGAATAAATATCAGGCTGAACACGCGTATCATGGCATAAATTCCAACTTTAGTCAATAATCCTCCAAATGTCGCGGCTACAGCAGACGGTGGTGTGTGGTAAGAGGAAGGAAGCCAATAATACAAAGGGAACACGGCAGATTTGATTCCAAAACCAAGTAAAAAGAAACAGGCAGTGATACCGACGAGCGGTGAGTTTTCTACCTCTTTAATTTTAATAGCCAGGTCAGCCATATTCAGCGCACCTGTCATCCCGTATAATATACCAATACCTGTTAAAAAGAACGTCGAGGCCAGGATATTCATCGCCATGTATTTTACGGCACCTTCGAGTTGAGTTTTACGTCCTCCTAAGGTCATCAATACAAAGGAAGAAATAATAATGACCTCAAACCATACATAAAGGTTAAAGATATCTCCAGTCAGGAAAGCACCGTTTAACCCCATAACCAAGAAATGGAAAATCGGAAAATAACCGTAATTCATCCGTTGTCGGTTCAGCCCGGTAGACGAAAATAGGGATACGGCAAGGCCCGCCAAGGACGTAATGAGTACCAGTGAACTACTGAGTAAATCGGCCACAAATACGATTCCAAATGGGGATTCCCAATTCGAAGCATTTAGCGTCAAAATTCCAGTCTCGTCCACACGGTTCAGGAGGCGTAGAGACAGGACGACAGCCAGAATACTCCCTATGACACTCATGAAGCGCTGTGTTACGGTTTTTCGCCAAGCGATAAGCTGTAGGATAGCCGTAAATAGATGTATGAAAACTGGAGCTAATATGTGGTTGTCTATCATATATCTTCTTCCTCAGGGGTATTTAAATCATCTAAATCATCTGAATCTACTAAGGCATAGACTCTTTTTAACAGTACAATTGCGAAAGCTGTTAGAGCAAAGCTAATTACGATAGCAGTTAATATCAAAGCTTGAGGGATAGGATCTGCAAATACATCTTGAAATAGTTTTGCATCTTCATCAATTACGGGAGGTTTACCCTTCGTAATTCCAGCAAGTAAAAAAATCAAAATATTAGCTCCGCTACCCAGTAACATGATCCCTAGCAAGAGCTTGACCATGCTCCTGCGGAGAATCAAATAGACTCCTGCTGCATAGAGAAGACCAATTAATATAATGAGCAATAGTTCCATTAGCTGTTTTCCTCCTCGTTGTTTAGTGCGATGGTAAATAGGATAGTCAATACGACGCCGATCACAACCAAATATACACCCAGGTCAAAAAACAGGGAAGATCCTACCATTCCAATAACTGGTATCGGTTGTTCAAACCATAGTCCGGTCATAGGAGGAAGGCCAAATGCCATAGGCATAACCATGCTCACTGTAGATAGCCCTAGTCCAATGGGGATTAATGATAGTGGTTTTCGCTTTAGAAGCTTCATGGTTTGGGCGGTTCCATTAGCAAAACTGTGCAATACAAAAGCAATAGAAGCGACTAGTCCACCGACAAATCCTCCTCCGGGATAATAATGCCCCCGCAGTAGCAGGAAAAAGGAGAATAGTAGTAATATCGGAAGCAGATATTTGCTTGCAGATTGTAGAATCGGACTTTTCATATTATTCTCTTTCAGACGATTTTAAGCGTAAACGGATCAAACTATATACGCCCAGGGCTGCTATACTCAATACTACTGTTTCAAACATCGTGTCTATTCCCCTGAAGTCTACGAGGATGACATTGACCACGTTTTTTCCTTTCGCAAGGAGATAGGCATTTTCTCCATAAAAATTGGAGACTTCCCTGGATATAGGCTCCGACCAAGCTTTCAAGGCGATTAAAGACAAAGTCACACCGAATCCAAGGGAGATTATAGCATCTCGATAAAGGATCTTTTTGCTGGCGAAGTTAATGAAACCTGGTAGTTTGTAGAGTACGAGTACAAATAAGACCGTAGACAATGTATCGATTGTAAATTGTGTCATCGCTAGATCCGGAGCGCTATAGATGACGAATATTAAACAGATACAATAGCCTATCACACTCATGGATACAACCGAAGTGAGGCGAGAAGGCGTCGTTACAATAATATAAAGAGCACCAATTAATACAGCTACGATAACGACTTCATAAATGTCGGGGTATGTCAGCATCCATACATCCAGCTGGATCGGTCCGCTGACCCATAGCTTGTATGCCAGTAACGCTTCGGCAAATAAGATGATCTTAAGATGATAGGATCGCAGGTAACCGTTATGGAACAGGTTGGTAAACCATGTTGCAAAGCGAACAATGTCGTTGGCGTAGCCTGTTATGATACGTTGCGGTGAAATGTTATCAAATTTTGTCAATTTATTGAGCCTGGCTATACTGGGCTTATTGATGATGTAAACCAAGGTGCCTAAAAACAATGTCGTAATGCTCAGGACTAAGATGATGTTAAAGTGCCAAATCTGGAGATGTTTGGCAAAGAAAGACGCAGTGAGAGAACCCGCCGCTGGAATACTTAAATAGTCCCCTGCAAAAGAAGGAAACATACCAAATACGACGCCTAAAAAGGCGAGTATAAGTGGTGGAATCCATAATGATTTGGCTGGAAGGTGAACATGCGCGAGGTGAGCGGGCAGTTTACCAACAAACGGCTTGATACCGGCCATAAAACCAGCAGCGACTAAGCCAATGTTGGTCACAATGGCTAGAGCGGTAAGCACCCAGATATAATCATCTAATGGACTATGTAATGTCGCTTCGTAGATCAGGTCTTTCCCAATAAAACCAAATGTAAAAGGAAGCCCTGCACTAGATAAAGCAGCAAGTAGGGCCGCTAGAGCAACAGGAGGCATGACTTTTTTTAAACCCGCCAATACGGTGGTATCCCGTGTGCCGGTTTCATGATCAATGATGCCTGTAACCATAAATAATGTGGCTTTGTACAACGCATGTGCGAGCAGGAAAACCATAGCGGCAATAAACGCATCTTGTGTACCTATCCCAATCAAAAATGTCAGTATTCCTAATGCGGAGATTGTGGAATAGGCTAGTATACCTTTCAGATCAATACGGAAGAGTGCATGTATAGCTGCATAAAGCATGGTAACCCCACCAACGACCATTAACGTGTAGTTCCAATAATCAGTACCACCTAAGACCGGCGTAAAACGAGCTAATACGTAAATACCTGCTTTTACCATGGTTGCAGAATGGAGATAGGCCGAAACTGGTGTAGGAGCTTTCATGGCGCCGGGCAGCCAAAAATGAAATGGGAATTGAGCTGACTTTGTAAAGGCACCGATGAATAATAAAGAAATCACAAGAGGGTACAGATCATGATCTAGAATGAGCGATCTATTGGCGATCATAGTAGATATACTGAATGTGCCCGTTATATTGGCAGCAAGTATTAGTGCCGCTAGTAGGAAGAAGCCCCCTAAGCCTGTTATGCTAAGCGCGGTCAGTGCACTCTTTCGCGACTCTGCATTATCGTTGTTAAAACCGATAAGGAAGAAAGAAGAAATACTGGTCAACTCCCAAAAAATGAAGAGCAGTATAATGTTGTCGGATAGCACAACACCCAGCATGGCAGACATAAACAAAAACAGATAGCCAAAGAAACGGTCAAAATAGATGTGACCTTTTAGATAAGAACGGGCGTAGGTGAAAATAGCAGTACCGATCCCGGTAATCAACAATGCAAACAAAAGAGAAAGCCCATCAAGTTTCAGGTCAAAATTGACGCCTAAGGATGGAACCCAATCAAAATGCTGTACCAGTTGCTCACCACTGGCGATCCAAGGAGTCTGTATTGCAAAAAAGATGAAAAGAAGAGCAGGTAAAATAGGCAGAAGAAAGCTCCACCTGGATTTTAAATGTTTGCCAGCAAAGACAATTAAACATGATGAAAATAATCCCGATAATATAGTTAATAGCATTTATCCCCTTTTTCTGAAAGTGTCTATTTTATTGATTTTTTATAAATCAATGGCACCAAAGTCCGCTCATTAGCTGAGCTAGCTACTTCAATGTCATTAAGGCCCTTCATGTCTTTGACTTCACTCCGAGGGAGTGTCAAAGTTTATGCACATTAATGGAAAGTCATAAAAATAGTAAAAATACCTTGGATTTTTTTATGTTTTTGAATAAAAACATGGGGGATAAAGGATAAGGGAGCCTGTTATAGACTCCCTTATTGCTTATTTTTTGAATTCTTTCGAACCTTTTATGATGGCCTCTACTACAGTAGGGTCCTGTAATGTAGAAGTATCACCTAAGCTAGATAACTCGCCTTCGGCTACCTTACGTAATATACGGCGCATTATTTTTCCAGATCTTGTCTTTGGAAGATCGGTTACGAATTGGATAATATCAGGTTTTGCTATAGCCCCGATTAGACGGGTAACAGTCTGTAAGATATCCTGTCGTGTTTTTTCTGCATCGATATGATGGTTAGCAATTACATAAGCATAGATACCCTGACCTTTTACCGGATGCGGATAACCTACGATGGCCGATTCTACGACGTCAGCGTGCATATTAATAGCATTTTCTACCTCTGCTGTACCGATGCGGTGACCTGATACATTCAAGACATCATCTACACGGCCCGTGATACGGTAATATCCTTCAGGGCTACGATAACAGCCGTCACCGGTAAAATACATATCTTTGTAGGTGGCAAAATAGGTCTGTCGGCAGCGTTCATGGTCCCCCCATGTGGTCCGTAACATACCCGGCCAAGGAAACTTGATACACAGATTTCCTGAAACATCATTTCCTTCAATCTCGTTGCCGTTTTCATCCATCAGACAAGGCTGCACCCCTGGAAGAGGAAGCATGGCATAGCCTGGGATTTGCGGTGTTATACCGGCAATAGGAGTGATAAGATGTCCGCCATTTTCTGTTTGCCACCAGGTATCGACGATAGGACATTTACCTTTTCCCACCTTTTCATTATACCAGTTCCACGCTTCTTCGTTGATCGGCTCGCCTACAGATCCTAAAACACGGAGAGAGGAGAGATCTTTGTTTTCTACATACGAATCTCCAAAAGCCATTAACGACCGTATGGCGGTGGGCGCCGTATAAATGGTGTTGACCTTGTATTTGTCAACGATATCCCAATATCTGCCGGCATCAGGGAAGGTGGGTATGCCTTCAAACATGAGAGAAGTTGCCCCTTGTGACAATGGGCCGTATACGATATAACTATGTCCTGTAATCCAGCCAATATCTGCCGTACAGAAATAAACATCTCCGGGCTTGTATTGGAAAGTATTGGCAAAAGTATAACCCGTATATACCATATATCCAGCAGTGGTGTGTACCACACCTTTTGGTTTTCCTGTAGATCCGGAAGTATATAAAATGAACAGTGTGTCTTCAGCGTCCATTTCTTCTGCCGGACAGGCCGGGTTACCTTGAGTTTCTACTTTTTTAATCTCGTCTTCCCACCATACGTCTCGGCCTTTGATCATAGATACTGGTGTGCGCGTACGCGTTAGCACAATCACCTTCTCAACAGATTTACACTGCATCAAGGCATCGTCTACGATAGATTTAAGCTCCAGTGTCTTTGTGCCACGGAAGCCCCCGTCGGATGTGATGACTAGTTTACACTCGGCATCATTGATACGATCTGCTATGGATTGAGCGGAGAAGCCGCCAAAGACGACCGAGTGGATGGCTCCGATGCGCGCACAGGCCAATACTGCAATTACCAATTCAGGAACCATTGGCAAATAGATACATACACGATCCCCCTTGCGTACGTTGTTGTTCTTCAGTACGTTTGCGAATTGTTCTACTTTGGCCAAAAGCTGTTTATAGGTCAGAATCCGGTGTGCTTCCGATGGATCGTTTGGCTCCCAGATAATGGCAGGCGTATCCCCGTTCTTGTAAATATGACGATCTAGACAGTTCTCCGTGATATTAAGTTTGCCGCCATCAAACCACTTGATGTTCGGTTCTGTAAAATTCCAGTTAAGGACATTGTTCCATTTCCTTTTCCAGAAAAAGTTATCCGCTATTTCTCCCCAAAATTGTTCGGGATTGTCGACGCTTCTCTTATAAGCATCCTGATACTCCTCAAAGTTTTTAATTTGAAAACTCATTTCTTACTTCTAATTTTTAGTATAGGTCTATTATTATTATAATTTTGTTATTCAAAACAGACATCAATTTATTTGGAACTGTAAAAGAGCCTGTTGTAAGGCTAATTTAATTTTTTTTATAATTAAAAACTAATTTTTATCACCAGAAGCGCTTTAATTTGTTGTAATAATAGTTGAGAAAGATGGAGATACATCCACTGAAAAAAATATACTACTTTATCATTTTTAGTAATGTTTTAATAGCATCAGCCGCAGTCGCACAGTGCCTTTTGACTTATATCGTATTAGGACTTCCATCCAGTTGGTATGTGGTCGGAATCGAAGGAACTGCGACGCTGTTGCTGTACAATTTCAGTCTGTTTTTATCCAGGCCCAAAAAACCTCAGGAATCACCTTATCTGCGCACAAGGTGGGTCTTTGGACATCAGCGTATATTTTGGATCAATACAATACTTGCTTTAGGAGGGCTTGTCTTTTGTTTATTCCATGTCCACTTTTATACCTGGCTTTTTTTGGCTTTAGTAGGTATGGTCAGCGTGGGTTATAGTTTACCTATTTTTCGTTTTTATGGAAAGCCTGGTGGCCTGCGGCAGATTCCAGGGCTTAAATTATTTCATATCGCTCTTGTATGGTCATTGAGCAGTGTGGGACTTCCTGTGGTGGAGGCATGGGCAGCCGCTGTTCCGATCGATTGGGCACAGGCAAATATACTTGGATTATTGAAAATATTATTTTTACTGATCTGTACGCTCCCTTTCGATATTAGGGATATGAAACAAGATTCGTATTATCATTTAAAAACTATACCACATCTTATCGGAGAGCAAAGAGCTAAGCTACTCTGTTATGTTCTTATAGCCGTACATATCTGTCTGTTGTGGATCGTACCCTTTAATAGTCCAGTCAAACTAGGTCTGATTCTGACCGATATGCTGATTGGAATAGCTTTGTATGTCGTCCTGTTTAAAAAAAGTGTGGGCTACCATCAAGTATATTTACTTGACATAGCCCTATTGGTACAATATTTCTGTGTCTTATTGTTGGTGCAGTAAAGTTAATATTTTGTCAGCAAGGACATCGGATAGTTTGTAATAGCTTTCAAAAGTCCAACCTGCGACATGTGGACTGAGTAATACATTGTCTCTACGGATGAGCTCTGCATACCATTCCGCTTGGGACAATGCTGGAAATTTCTCGACCGGTAGTACGTCAAATGCCGCTCCTAAGATTTTGCCACTGTCGAGGTTTTTTAATACAGCTGGGATATGGGCGATTCCACCACGGGCCCCCATTAAAAAGAAAATAGGTTTACGAAAATGGAAAAGGTATTCGTCGTCCACCATACCTTTGGTTTCTCTAGTCAGTGGTATATGGAAGCTTAATACATCCGCCATTTTTACGACTTCTTCCATCGAGGCTTCGGTGGCATATTCATCGGAGAAGCCGGTTTTATATTTGTCATAAGCTAGGACGGTAACGCCGAAACCGGAAAGTTTTTTTGCCATAGCCTGCCCGTTATTTCCATAACCAATGAGTGCTACTGTACGGCCCATAAGCTCATACCCTCGGTTTTCTTCCCTTTTCCACGTTCCATTCCGGATTTCCTTATCTCCTCTGTTAAGGTTGTTCATCAGGTTTAGGAGCATGCCTATCATATGTTCGCCCACAGCGTCTCTATTTCCTTCATTGGCCGATAACAAAACAATTCCTTTGGAGGTTGCATAAGCCTCGTCAATATTGTCCATTCCCGCCCCTGAGCGACCTATAAATTGAAGCTTGGAGCCGAGCTCTATAAAATCTTGATCTACTTGAAACTTGGAACGAATGATTAAGCCTTCATAGGAGCCGATTTGCTGTTCAGCTTCTTCTCGTGTAATATCAGGTTGGTAATTATAGGCGATATTGTTTTGATTCAGCTTCTCCAGTAGTATGTGGTGTATGTCGTCGACGATTAGAATGTTCATGTTATGGTGTGTTTATCTGCATAAAGTCTTTTGATAATAGTTTGGACAAACTATGTTGCTTTATCCGGTTGGGTAAGATCTTGGCTAAGGTATTGCGCAGTGTGATTAGATAAGGATTTTCCCATTGGGCGATGTGTCCGATCTGTTGAGAAGTTTCGGTGATATATCGGGTGCGGGCTAACCTCCTTTTTTCAAAAGAACGAAAAGCTTCTACAGTTGTTTTATCTCGTTTTAGCTCATCGATCAGTACCGCTACATCTTCTATAGCCTGACAGGCTCCTTGCCCCATATTGGGAGTGGTGGCATGTCCTGCGTCCCCAATTATCAAGATATTGTGATAAGCGAGGTGCTGCAGGGGCTCGATGTCAATAATGTCACTCCAGATCAGATTTTTATCTTGTGTTGCTGCCAATATTTTTGGTATCGGTGCGTGATAATGTTGAAACCGTTTCCACAAATCATTGGTAGTGGTGTTTTTGAATGCCGGGCTATTCGGCTTCCCGTTGACACAAGCGTACCAATATATTCTATTGTCCACTAAAGGGGTAACGCCAAATCGACCAGCTCTGCCCCATGTTTCGAAACCGGTATCCAGTTGTATGTCACTGTTGTCTATTGTTGCTCTCCAACAGGTATATCCCGCATATCTTGGTGTGGAAGATGGGACAAGCTGTTGACGTAAACGCGATTTGACACCATCGGCTATTATTAAGTATTTTGCCGTATAGACGCTCCCGTCCTCAAAGAAAACCCGGACGACATTTTCCTCTTGTTCTAATTTTTGCGCTCTTTTTCCTAAAATAATATGGTCTCGCTGTATCTTAGAAAGGAGATAAGCGTGAAGATCTGCCCGGTGTATGGCAAAATTCTTTTGGCTGTATTGTTCGGAGATACGTTTGGTGTCCGGACTGAAGAGTATTTCCCCTTTTTCGCTGCGTATATTATAATTGTCAATATAGTAGCCTAATTGTTCGATTTCTGCTTTTAAATCCAGTATTTCTAACGCTTGCATGGCATTAGCTGCCAAGCCGAATCCGGCGCCGATCCCCTGTAGGAGCTGGCTCTGCTCAAACAACCTAAAATCGCGGCCAATCGACTGAAGGGCTATAGCGGCAGTGAGACCAGCAACACCCCCACCTATAATTAGAAATTCGCTGTCCATAGCATATTTAATAGGTTATCTAGCGTGTGCGATTTCGTTGGTAAGCTGTACAAAGTCCGCTACTGTAAGGCGTTCTGCGCGCAGCTCGTATAACGGATTGTCACTCATTTTATCCTTTTGTATTACTGCCGATAAGGAGTTGCGTAATGTCTTTCGACGTTGGTTGAATCCTGCTTTTACCACTTTCCAGAAAAGTTGTTCGTCACAATCTAATTTTTCTACCTGATTACGAGTCATACGCATCACACCCGAAAGCACTTTAGGAGGAGGGTTGAAAGCTCCTGCTTTGACAGTGAATAGATATTCCACATCGTAGTAGGCTTGTAAGAAAACACTAAGTATACCGTATTCCTTACTACCCGGTTTGGCAACGCAGCGCTCTGCTACTTCTTTCTGAAACATGCCTGCCATCTGTACCACCCGGTGCCTTTCCTCTAGAATCTTAAAAAGAATCTGTGATGAAATATTATACGGGAAGTTGCCGATAATGGCCATTTTGGCTCCAAAATATTTGGAAAAATCCAGTGCTAGAAAATCTCCATGAATCAGACGATCCCCCAGTTCGCTATATTTATCTGCTAGGAAAGCAATAGACTCGTCGTCTACATCGATAAGAAATGTTTCGTATTCTGTTTTTTGTAGTAGAAAATCAGAAAGGACACCCATGCCTGGTCCTACTTCCAATACCTGTGTAAAGCCTAAGGAAGGAGTTAGAGCCTCCACGATACGCTGTGCAGCATTTTTGTCGTTTAGGAAATGTTGGCCGAGATGTTTTTTTGCGCGTACTGTACTCATGTAAAATGTCAAAAAGTGAAATGTCCTAAAGTCCAAAAGTAAAAAGTAAAAAGAAGAAAACCGCCATCAATCTTTAAAATAAAGGAGCAGAGTGTTTTTCCTTGCCTAATTTTTGTTACTTTTGAGTATAAAAAGCTTTATTGAAATGAGTGAAAAATTAAAAGTAGGTATCAGTATAGGTGATTTAAACGGAGTCGGAATGGAAGTGATTATTAAATCACTGATGGACAATCGCGTTTTAGAATATTTTACGCCTATAGTATATGGTAATACTAAAAATGCGTCATTTCATCGTAAAGCAAATAATATCAACGATTTTAGCTTTAATGTCATACAAAGTCCAGAACAGGCTAATCCTAAACGTGCCAATATTATTAATTGTTGGCAGGAAGATGTCAAGATTACATTGGGAGAAGAGAACGAGATAGGAGGCAAGTATGCTTTTATTTCTTTGGATAAAGCTGTTGAAGATTTGACTGCAGGAAAGCTGGATGCGTTGGTCACCGCGCCAATCAATAAACATAATATACAACAAGAGGGATTTAGGTTCCCCGGACATACGGAGTATTTACAGGAAAAAGTGGGTGCAGACGATGTCCTGATGTTTATGCTTTGTGATGATTTGCGTGTCGGTGTCGTTACTGGACATGTGCCGATCAAAGATGTTGCCGTTCAGATTACAGAGGATGCAATTTTGAAAAAACTACGGTTGATGAACAATAGTTTGAAAAAGGACTTCTGGATTCAAAAGCCAAAGATTGCTGTGTTAGGCTTGAATCCTCATGCTGGAGATAATGGCGTAATCGGTACAGAGGATGAAGAAATCATCCGGCCTGCCCTTGAAAAAGCTAATGCGGAGGGGATTCTTTGTTTTGGTCCTTATCCTGCAGACGGATTCTTTGCCTCGGATACTTATCTCAAATTTGATGCAGTGCTGGCGATGTATCACGATCAGGGACTTATTCCTTTCAAGCATATTGCTGACCGTAAGGGAGTAAATTATACGGCAGGACTGCCTATCGTACGGACTTCTCCTGACCATGGCACAGGATATGATATCGCGGGTAAAAATTTAGCGTCACATGAATCGTTTCTCGAGGCTATTTTTACGGCTGTACATATTGTCAGGAATCGTAGGGAGCAGAGCGAGCTGAGTGCTAGTCCGCTGGCATTTCGTAAGCTGTCTCGAGATCGAGACTAGATCAGTGACATAATTTACTAGGTTAATAGTTCAGAATATTCTTTTAAAATAAGTACTTTTGTAACTTGTTAGACCCCTAGGTCTGTATGCGCAAGCTATGATAGAACAATTGCAACACCCTATATTTTCCATTATTAGAGATTTGGCCGATAAAACGGATACAGCCTGCTATGTCATTGGCGGGTACGTCAGAGATAGGCTGATGGGTAGGCCTTTTAAGTATGATGTGGATATTCTTGTAATTGGTTCGGGGATTGAGTTTGCCACCTTATTGGGAGAACAATTGCATACTAAGGTCGCTCTTTATAAATCGTTTGGGACTGCTATGCTTTTATACGATGGGCTTGACGTAGAGTTTGTAGGAGCGCGGAAAGAATCGTACCGTAGGGATTCTAGGAAACCGATTGTGGAAGACGGGACATTGGAAGATGATCAAAATAGACGCGACTTCACTATTAATGCGATGGCTTATTCCTTGAATGGGGCTACTTTCGGGCAGTTGCTGGATCCTTTTAATGGTTTAGAAGATATACAGAGTCGAACCATACGTACCCCATTGGATCCTAACGAGACTTTTTCTGATGATCCTTTGCGCATGATGCGGGCGATACGATTTGCCACCCAGTTGAACTTTCGTATAGATATTCAGGCTATCCAGGCCATTGTTGACAACAAGGAACGCATCAAGATTATCTCCAAAGAGCGTATTGCCGATGAGCTTAACAAGATCATCTTGTCGACCAAGCCATCTGTTGGCTTTCGCTATCTGTTTGACACCGGCTTATTAGAACTGATATTTCCAGCTATGCAGCAGCTGTATGGTGTAGAGGTGATTGATGGCCGAGCACACAAAGATAACTTTTATCATACCTTGGAGGTATTGGATAATGTTGCCGAATTGTCTGACGATCTATGGTTGAGATGGGCAGCTATCATGCATGATATTGCTAAACCCGCGACTAAGCGATTCGATAAAAAAGTGGGATGGACTTTCCATGGACATGAAGATAAAGGTGCACGTATGGTCCCCAAGCTTTTTGCCGAACTGAAGCTTCCTTTGAATGAGAAGATGAAATTCGTTCAGAAATTAGTACAATTGCACCTTCGACCTATTGTATTGGCACAGGATATCGTGACTGATTCGGCTGTGAGGCGGCTATTATTTGAAGCAGGAGATGATATCGATGCGTTGATGCTTTTATGCCATGCTGATGTAACGACAAAGAACGAGTTTAAGAAAAAGAAGTATAGAGACAATTTCGAATTGGTCAAACAGAAACTTAAAGATGTTGAAGAAAGAGATCATCTGCGGAATTGGCAGCCACCTGTTACAGGGGAGGATATTATGCATGTTTTTGGCTTAAAGCCAGGAAAGCAGGTGGGGATCATAAAGAATGCTATTAGAGAAGCTATATTAGAGGGCGACATCCCTAATGAACGGAAAGCAGCCTATCAGTTTATGGTGGCCCGTGCTAAGAAACTTGACTTAGAACCAAAAGAAACATTGTCCTTAGCGGCATCAAAATAAATTATATTTTTACATTTGGATAAGCGTCAGCTTATTTTCAATTTTGATTATGGCTATTTATAGATTTAGAGTAACATTTGAGGATTATGAAGATGTATATCGGGACATCGATATGCCTTCAAAAAGTACATTCATGGACTTGCATCAGGAAATCCATAAAAGTACAGGCTATCAGGCCGACGCATCCTCTTCATTTTATGTAAGTAATGATCAATGGAAAAAGGGAACCGAAATCGCTCTTATGCCGTCTCCTCGTAAAGTTGATGCCGGTGTGCTTTTGATGGAGGATATCCGACTGAGTAAGTTTATTGACGACCCGCATCAGAAGTTTTATTACATCTATAATTTTGATCGTCCTTACGATTTTCATGTCGAATTAATAAAGATCCTTAAGGAAGAAGACGGTAAAG
Organism: Sphingobacterium faecale; assembly: GCF_016746095.1. Taxonomy (GTDB): domain Bacteria; phylum Bacteroidota; class Bacteroidia; order Sphingobacteriales; family Sphingobacteriaceae; genus Sphingobacterium; species Sphingobacterium faecale. The sequence continues at coordinate 88,161 of NZ_JAERTY010000002.1, forward strand.
AATATCCGGCGATTTTTAAATCGGTCGGCCAGGCACCAAAGATGATTGCCGCAGCTAATTTTCCGGTTGCCAGCGAAGAGGATGAGGATGAATATGTAGAAGCAGAAGCTGCAGAGGAGTATGGTGTCGATGAAGATGATGACTATGATACTATGGATGGGGATGACGAAGAAGAAGGTGCTGATCAAGAAGAATTCGGTGGTGGTGAAGAAGATTATTAGCCTATAGTGGTGGATACACAAAATAAAAAGACTTTGGTCGTAGTGGTAGGGCCTACAGCAGTAGGTAAGACAGCTACGGCTATTTTTTTGGCACAACATTTTGCTACCGAGATATTATCTGCCGATTCAAGGCAGTTTTATCGAGAGATGTCGATAGGTACCGCCAAGCCCGATGCGGCGGAGCTGCAGGCTGCGGTACACCATTTTGTGAATTCACATTCGATAGCGGAGGAGTACTCTGCCGGAGATTATGAAAGAGATGCGTTACAGTTGCTCGACCGACTCTTTGAAAAAAAGGATGTCGTCGTTGCAGTAGGAGGTTCCGGTCTATTTATCAGAGCGCTGACTGAGGGGCTTGACGATTTGCCCAAGGCACCTGAGGGAGTGCGGGAACGATTGAATGCACAGCATGAACGGGAAGGTTTAGCTCTTTTGAAACAGCGGCTTCTGGAGGTGGATCCTGACTATTATGAAGTTGCTGATATAGATAATCCGCAGCGTGTGATACGTGCACTGGAGGTCTATGAAGCGACAGGTAACCCTATATCTTATTATCAGAAAAATAAAGTTAACGAACGCTTCTTTGATGTAGTCACGGTGGGGCTTAATATGGAACGTAGCCAACTGTATGAGCGTATTAACCGGCGTGTTGATAAAATGATGGAGGCCGGATTAGAAGACGAGGTAAAATTCTTGTCCAGCTATCGTAACCAACCTGCATTGCTGACCGTCGGTTATGCTGAAATGTTTGATTATTTTGATGGAGAAATATCGTTGGAAGAGGCCATTGAAAAAATTAAGCAAAATTCTAGGAGGTATGCCAAGCGACAGATCACCTGGTTTAAGAAGTACGGAAATACGACCTGGTTTGAGCCCGGTCAACTTGATTCTATAGTTAAATTTGTGGAGTCCAGATTGTGATCAACGGGCTATATTTGACCGGTATATCCGATAGCAATCATTTGAGCATTATTGGATGTTGCTTTTCTTAAACATTCTAATATGGCCACCCAATATGGGGTGATTTCGTCATTTGTAGTTTTAAGATTTATTGTTTCTACACCCTTAAGAGATTTTAATTCCGATATTTTTTATTTATTAGCAGATTAGTTGTTAATCATTTATATTTATTCGTTGTAAATATTCATCTATAGGATCAAGTCCACTTAACGCTTGGGTTCGCAGTATTGTTTTTCCCTCTGGATCGATTAAAACAAAAGTCGGGAATAATGTGATTTTGAATTTTTTCCCGTTGATATTAGGGTTTTTACTGCTCCTATTATAAGAAACCTGCGGCCAATCCATCTGTTGCTCCTTTAGAACTCTATCTAATGATGACATATCTTCATTGTTTTCGTAGGCTATGCTTATTATCTGGAGGTTTTGGTTATATTTTTCTCTGATTTTTTTTAAATCAGGGATACCTTTAATACACAGGCCGCACCAGCTTCCCCAGAAATCTAATAGTAGATACTTGCCGCGAAAGTTTTCTTCCTTAAGCTGTTCTTTATTTATATAATTTACAGCAGGAAAGATATTATATTCAATAGGTTCTATGTATTTAAAATCAATGTTGCTTTGATCTCCATCCATTGCGTATAAGTTGCCTTCAATTAGAACCGTATCTCCAATTCTGTTGGATGGAGACACAATGTTTTTGTATTTTATTTCAAATAAATAGGGCTTTTGATTCTCTTCACGTAGGGTAATCTTTATTTCGACTTTTTCATCCAAATTGAAATTCCCTTGGTAGACCCAGTTTTTTAAGATCTTGAATTTATCCAGTTTGGCGGGTTCTCCATTTCTTTCGGTAGAAAAAGAAAAGGTCGGAATTTTATTTTCTTTGTCCGGATATGTAACAACAAATTCATCTTTTGGTTGAACGGGATATATAGAAAAATTCTTTTTATCGAGATTTGAATCCAAATATTTGTCAATCTGTATACCTAAATCGGTTTCAAAATAGTTGTCGGGAGTATTGAAGAGATAAGTTTTATCATTTCGAAAATTATCATCTTTGTTTTCATCAATTATCAGTCGAGTTTCGTGTGGATATATATAAACAATTGCATTTATCGTATCAGTTACAAGTTCGTTTCTTACATTGGTCGAAGGTATTAGATAATAAAAAAAAGAAATATTATCATTTGCCTTTTTGTCGTAAACAAATTTATCCAGAGTTTTGGTGTCGTTGAGGATATGTGGACGATAAGTAGTCTTATAGTGATTTGGAATGTCTTTGTTTAGACTGAGTTTTACTGAAAAATCTTGACCTATTAGTCTGTTGGTATAAATTAAGATGGTAAAGATTGTTAAAAATAAGTATTTCATGAGTTTGTCGTTTTTTTATGTATTGCTAGAAAATAAGGACAGTCATTTGAACGTTATCATCTGAACCAAATCCACCGAGAATTCTTTTTAATTCATCCCTTGTCGATATTTCATCATTTGACAAGCCTTTAAATTTATTGGCATTGGAGATATTCAGTATTCCCATTTGTGTATTTATAAGTGGTTCTTTTTCTTAAAGATAGGGTGTGGCTTTGAATATTCAATTTTTTTTTACTTTGTTTTAAGTAGTGAATTTTATTTTGATAGGATTATATTAAATACTTTGATCTGTTTGTTTAAACATATTTGTGTTTTATATCACCACACTCTAGAGAGAGGCGTGCGAGTCAGTATTCTTTTGTATGAAAAGTTTAATTTGCACTATGACAGTGCGTTTTCTTTACTTTTTTGCACTGTGATAGTGCATGTTTGGCTATATTTGGATAAATGAAATCAAAAATGGAAGATTTGTTTGTGTACTCGAACCGTTTTATAGCTGAGGTGAATACTGGTTTTTGTTACGTATATTTAGCGGGATGGTGTCGGATACCCACAAATTAATTAAGAGACATCTCATTTGAAAACATGAAGGTGTTCGTGTTAGGGTTTTCAATCTCAAGTCTGCGGACTTTTGTAGAGTAATCCATCTTTATTATCTTATTTCCGTTTCGTACTATGAAAATATCCACTGGGCTCCTATAGTTTCTCATGTCTTTCGTAAATGGAAGCCAAGATTGCCTATCCTCTTTTAAGTGTTTTGCAGTAAAATCTGAAAAAGAGTCTTTTTTTCCATCAATCAGCTTAATCGTTTCTAAATTTCCATCTATATCAATAATGCCTTGAAACAAATAGGATATATTTTCATCGCTTAAGCTACGTATTGAGCTTGTCAAGTTGTTTAGGGCTGCTACTAGATTCTTCCAATCTTTGTTATAGGTTGCTGTGATGTATTGGTTAAGCGTATGTCGTATTGCAAAAAAAGCTGAGTCTCGATTTATTATCATATTTAACGCTTTGCCTTCATGCCATGTAGGAACTTTGTCTAAATACAGACTATCAAAAGAAATGTTATATGTTTTCTTAAGTCTATATAGATCTCCATCAAAAGATAGGTCATAATATTTTTTGCTTTTATTAGAAATAGTATGGTCAGTCACTAACGTTAGATAAACTGGTGCTGCTTCTTTGAACTCTATAAGGACTTCATTTATTTTAGGATATTGCTTTAAATTTAGAATATCAGGATATTTTGAAAGAAAAAGTTTTATGTCCTTTTTCTCTTGTCCTCTTGTGGATAGTGCGAAGAAGAGTAAAGCTATCAAGCTGGGAAATTTTATGAAAACTTGCTTCTGCATATTCTTTACATTTTAGGTTATGGCAAGTCACTGTTGAGTGTTCTGCTTTTTGAATCTAGGGTCATTAAGGTAAAGATCCAGTAATTTTTTTTGTCTTTCCTTTGACACAGGATCTAGGATTATGGCTCTTTTTAACAGCATGTTTTTATATATGAAGTCAAATGTTAATCTTATGTCGTACTCCAAGTGGTTAAGTTTATTGATATCTTCCAAAGTGATCGGAGATATAGAGCCTAGACCGTGATTAAGATAATAAGTAGCTTGATTCGGACCTGCTTTAAAAGGACCAATATCTCCAGGACCGGCATATTTTTGTATCGCTTTAACAGCTTGGGCCAGCGGATTATACTCGGGCTTTTTTTGCGCGAAAGCATTTATAAGTATTGTGCTTGACAATAAAGACATTATGATATGTTTCATCATGTATTTACACTTAAAATATTATCCATGTATCGGGCGCCCCGTTCCCTTAGTTGGATACAAGATCGTGTTTTGTCTTAGTGTTTCAAATTATTTTTATCACACTATCTGCATTAATCTCCTGAAAATGCCGCAACGGCTTTAAAGTCGCTGTTTTATGGAGAAATATATTTGAAATATGTGTGATAGTTCGGATTTATATTAAAATGAGCGTTACCCTAAATAAGAACAGCGTCCGAGATAATCGGACGCTGTTCTTATTTTTTATAATTCTGTTACCTATATATTTTCTAGATTTTTCTGCTCCTCCACCGGTTAATGGAGAAGCAGAAAAGTGAAGGCAACAAGAGGGCATTATACGATGAAGTTCCATCCAAATGGATCTTCAATCTTGCCATAACGCAACTGATTAAGATAGTCTAACACTTTTAGCGAAAATTCGCGGCCCTCTACCGGAGGCAAAGTATAGTCTTGTCCGTGGAATCCAATACGGTCGATATGCGTAATCGTTGCTGCGGTACCTGCGGCAAAAGCTTCGGTCACTGTACCGTTTTTAATTCCTTCAATAAGCTCTTCAACAGACACTTTACGCTGTTCGGTTTTATAGCCCCATTTTTCAGCGAGTTCCATGATAGTACGACGCGTCACACCATGCAGGATCGTGTCACCGTGCGGAGTTATGATGGTATCACCTATACGGAATATTAGATTGGCTGTTCCGGCTTCCTCGATGTATTTATGCCCGGCGGAATCTGTCCACATGATCTGATCATAGCCTTCGTCATTGGCCAACTGGGTTGGGTATAAAGAAAGGGCATAATTACCTGCATTCTTGGAGAAACCAACACCCCCTTCCGCAGCACGTGTATAATGTGTTTCTACTTTTAGCGATATAGGCTTGCTGTAGTAAGCACCTACCGGACAGGTAATAATGATAAATTTATAAGAGATAGAAGGATGGACACCTAATGCTGCCTCTGTAGCAAACATAAACGGACGTATGTATAAAGCCGTTCCTTCTTTTGAAGGGATCCAATTACGGTCTATATCCAATAGTTTTTTTAATCCACCCAAGAATATATCTTCAGGTACCTCTGGCATCTGTAAACGCGAAGCTGACTTATTGAAGCGCTCCCAGTTTTTGTCAGGGCGGAAGATACTCACTGTGCCATTTTCGAATTTGTAGCCTTTTATTCCTTCAAATATGGCTTGGCCATAGTGTAATGCAGACATGGATGGACTGACGGCGATATCGCCGTATGGTTGGATGCTGATATCGGTCCATTCTCCATCATTATATTCGGCCACCAACATGTGGTCTGACATGATCTGTCCGAATTTTAAATTGTTAAAGTCTACTTGCGAGAGTCTTGATTCTTTAGTTGGCTCTACGCGAATTGAAATTTGATCTGTCGCGCTCATATCAATGATATAGTTTTTGAAAGTCGCAAGTTAGGAAAAAAAAAGTGGGTTTTCTTTCATTTAATGGGTAACAAATAAGAAATCGGGATTATATATCAATAACAAAGTGAATCCTAAAGAGGGAAAGACAGATTGTAAACTAAAAAAGATAAGTATGAAAAAATTTTTACTCGCATTAATGTTATTTGGAATTACATTTTTCGCATTTGCACAAGAGCGGCAAAAGGGAGATCTCCAGATCGGAGTCCAGGGCGGAGCTAGCTTACCTGTTAGTAACTATAAAAAGATTGGCGAAGCAAAAACAGGATTTTATTCCGGATTGTTCATAGACCAATATTTTAAAGGTAATATGTTTGGACTAGGTGTTGACGCACGTTATATCCGGAATGATGTGTCCAAGATGGACAGCTTCTATTTTGAAAATGGACATATATCGACAAACTATAAAAATAAAGCCCGTTTTCAAGATTACCTTTTTACCATAGGTCCGAGCTACAAGTTTACAAGGGATAGATTTCATATGGAGGCCTATGTGCGGGGAGGGATCATGATGCAGTATTTTCCCGAATATGATCGTATCTTAAGTTATTCCGATACTCGAGGTACGTATGATTATCCCATTAAATCTACGACCAATGACTCGACCAACAAAGCAAATAGCTGGGCGGGACTGGGAGGTTTACGGTTCAATTATATGTTGAATGCCAATCTTGCCCTATTTGCACATGTCGATTATGTACAGAGTTTTGGGACAAAGTTTGGGAATAAACCTAGTCAGTTTGCCGTAAAAGAGAGCGTGGCTACTGCCAACCCAATAACGGCCTCGACGACTATAAAAGGATACCTTGATCACTATGAGGAAGTTCCGGTGGTCAAGAATACACTGCATCAAACGGTGCAGGCGGGTGTAGGTATAAAGTATATTTTTTCTAGACGAAAGCCAGAGCCTGTAGCACTCATCGCACCTAACACGGATCGATATGATGAAGTGGTTAAAACCAAAGTAGAAGTAAAGGATATACAGATCATGGTCAGGGACAAACAGACTGATTTGGCGCTGAGTGGTGTTATTGTGTCCATAGAAGGGGTGAATACAGATGAAAAATCAACAACGGATGCTAATGGGTTGGCAAGTAAGTTACTGGGGGCAAAGAGCGGTGTTTATAAGGTCGTGGGTGAAAAGAACGGGATTAAGACTCCTCTTTTAACCTTAACCGATGCTGATTTTAGTACCAATAGCAGTGTTATTTTTAAAGAGATATTTCATGATGACCCTCGCTTTACATTGATAGGAGAAACATTTGACTGTACGTTAGAGCGTAATTTGCCTAATATCAACACAGTTTTAACAAATAGCGGTACCCGGATCAACTCCAGTCAGATATCAGATGCGGAGGGTAAATTTATATATCAGTTGGATGCTCATTCCGATTTTACCGTCATGGCTAATCAAAAGGGTCAGTATTCCCAAACAGAGATTGTCACAACGAAAGGGCTGGATCGTGGACAAACGTTGTATGTGACTTTAAAACTGGGCGTTTGTGATCTGGAAAAGGATGGTAGCTGGGTGTTGAAAAATATCTTGTATGATTTTGATAAAAGTAACATTCGCTCGGATGCAGCGCTGGTACTGGATAATGTCGTTGCGATAATGAAACAAAACCCAAGTCTACGCATAGAACTTTCAAGCCATACCGATAGTCGCGGTGACGGTATTTATAACCAAAAGCTGTCTCAACGACGGGCGGATGCTGCTGTCGCATATTTAGTCAACAATGGAATTGCTAAGGACCGATTAGTTGCTAAAGGTTATGGGGAGTCAAAACTGCTGAATGGATGTGGTAATGGTGTTAACTGCTCGGAAGAACAACATCAGGAGAATAGAAGGACAGAAATCAAGATTTTGGATTACACGAAATAATGCGGAGGAAAGATTATGAACAACGAAGTAGAGGAACACCCATTGTACAATGAGGATGAGTTCGAAAAAATCAGTCTATTTAGTTTTATTATCGGTTTTTTTATCTTTCTGTTTAAACATATTATTAACCCTTGATGTAACTGGAGATAGAAATAGGAGTATAAACAGCGTGGTTATTCCTATTATATAATAAGGTAGGTTTGAAGATTTCTTCAAACCTATTTTATTGCCTATCCCTGTATAATTTATGTTGGCCCAATACCATGGGTTTTGCTCTGTGGGATCTGCGGCTAGTAGATAAGCTCGCTTGGCTTCTCCTAGGGCGCAGATGGGATCAGCAGTTTCATTCAGTTCTTTGTAAAATGAGGTTGTTAAATCCAGCATGGTTTGGTCGTTGGCAAACCAGAAGGTAGAGATGACCGAGGGTACGTTCTTACTCAAAAACACCCGCTGTATGCTTTCGGTACCTTCTGATGGCAGAGGTCTACCATAGCCTGTGTTACAGGCAGAAAGGAATACCAAAGGTGTTTTCATTTCATAAAAGCGTAACTGATTGGTCGATATAATCTGGTTCATGTAGATAACAGGTGCTGCAGCGGTATCTAATATGGTGTGTGCGGCTATATGCACAATATGAGGTTGGGCAAATTGCTCGCGTATGATAGCGTCATTTTGCTGCTCAGGGCCGATACGCTGTGTTGAAAAATGACTGCTAATATTTTCTACCTCCTTGTCTACAAACTGTAGATTGGGCAGAGGAAGTGGGTACTGTGAACGATAAAGGACGGTTATCTTGGAATTATCAACAGTTTTGTTGGTTAGAAAATCAAACAGTAAAAAGGAGTTCAGATAAGCAAAGTTGTGTTTTTTTACCAAAAAATCATCGTTATATAGTGCGTCAAATGGAAAACCATACAATTGGGCATCCAAAGAAACAAATAGGTTATGTTGAGCTCCGTCGATCTGGGGTAGTAGTTCGCCTGTCAGATATTGGGCCTTCTGATTATACGCTTTAGGATTCCGGTTATAGTTATTGGGTGTATCCCCGAAATATTCCGCCTTGAAAGCAAGGAGATTGCGTAACGGATCAGGTGTAGTCGTTTTTTTAAAGCTAAAGCCTTGGTTTGATTTATGAATGATAGTGATGCTACTGTCCCGGTGTACGAAATAGGAATAAAAATCACTGTCTGGCCTATTGAGATACTTTAAAAACTTTGCTTTTTGAGGTTCAAACTGTATGGTTTCAAAATAACGTTCCGATAGTTCGAATTCCAACATTACCTTTTTGAGTCGTTCGGATAGTCTTTTCTTTTCATCGGTGTCGACAGCCATGTCTATTTTTCGGTAGATATCCCGGATTGTCTGCATCCCTAATTTTGTTCTTTCGGATGCATTTTCCCAAATTTCTGAACGATTGATTTCGTTGATCAATAGGCGGGCCTTACTGAGTTCAATACACCAAAGAAGTTGTTGTACAACCTCTTTTTGCTGACTAAGACCGGGGATATTCTCAATGAGGGCAATTAGGCTTTCAATGGTCTCTTTGTTGAGTATATTGTTTCTTAGCTGATCCCTGCTGCTGACGATCAGTTGCTGGGTTCGAAAGTCATTTTCTATTGCCCATTCATAATAGTATAGAGCGGAGTCTAGTTGTTCCATCGCTACATGGATCTTTGCTTTTCCTAAAAGCGACTGTGTATACGTATAATCCAGTACATAGGATTTGCCATCTGGTTTGAAGTAGTACAGCGTTTTGTTGTAAGCATCGAGTGCTTCCTGATAAAGCGCTTTGCCCTGTAGGAGGTTTCCATTCATCAAGGTCAGCTTAGCTTTGAATCTGTTCTGTTCGTTAGGAAACTCTTTTTCGACGAGATGGATAGCTCGTGTGACGAGTCTATTATCTTGTTCTAGGTAGCCTTTTTGGCCTAATGCAGCAATATACCAAAGTAAAGTATCGCCCTGTAATTGACTCTTTTCAAAGTATTGTAATGCAAGATTGTTATAGTGTGCACTTTCTTTTTTATGCTGTTCTTCTTCATATACAGAGGCCAGTGTGTTGAACAGCAATGCATTTGAAAGCGGGCTGGCAGGAGATTTTATTGCCCGGAATAAAACTGTTTTTGCACTATCTAGCTGACCATTGTATAGGTAGGCATTCGCTAGATTGTTGTATAGACCGCTCTGCTCATTATGATCTCCGGTCTCGAGTAGTGCTTTTTGTAAGAGAGAAATTGATTTTTGCGTGTCATTTATCCGTATGTATTGATTAGCCAAGGGTTTTATGATCTCTGTGTTTACGTCTCTGATCTCTACAGGTGTTGATTTTACATAGTTGTAGGCTTTTTCATAATATTTGACACTTTCTAAGTTGTTTCCGTGCTGTAAAAGGCCGTACCCCATAAAAATAAGACCATAGAGATACATCTCTTTTTGATAGCTGCTTTTAGCAGTTACGGTTATTTGGTTGAAAAAAGAGTCAGGGTTGTCGGCATAAGAGTCTGGTTTTTCATAAGCGATGCTTTCAAAACCTTCGAAGATAGAGTCTAATTGGTCTTCTGTAAAGACATCTGCTGAGGGTGAGCTGACGGGTACTGACGGGCTGTGGCAGGATGCTAGCAATAGGATATATAGCGGTAACCATAGTGCGCGCATTGCTTAAAACCTAAAAATCCCGTAAATCCCGCCATTCCATTGTTGCGCTTTGTCATAGGCAAAGCGCAGACCTAATGCTGGCCCTAGATTGACACTACCCACATTGAGGTCGAGAAAAGGGTTGATTTTTATTTTACTGTTTGTGCTAGATAGCTCTTTAGGGTCGGTATAGGTCAGGTCTACTATACCGCTGGCAGCATCGCGTTGAAAGTAATATGTTGTCTGCCCGGAGCTCTTGGTGTTAAAATCCTTACGTATACTAGCGCCTGCGCCCATTGAAAATAAAGCATTGAAATTATAACGCAGTTGTATTGGTACTTGAATGGTGATGTAATCTCGTTTTTCTTCCTCCCGGATAGCATTATACGTAAAATAGTCTTGCTTGCCGTCTACTAGATAAGAGTGTTCGCCTTTTTCTTCCCTTCGAGGTGATTCGCTTTCCCGTTTGAAATAGCTGGTATAGAGCTCGACTTGCCAATAGGGCTTGCGGTAGGGAGCCGTCGGAGCGATACCGATACCTATTTGATAGCCGGTTTTAAATTTATGACGGAGATTGTTTTCCTGAGGGGTGCCGAACGTATGGCTGGCACCTAGGGTGACAAACGGTGATAATGTCCGCAAAAAGCGTGTAGTAGCCGTATTGGTTTTTATCGGTGGATTGTTGTCAAAATATATATTGGTATAAGCGTTAAAGGACTTGTTTTTGAGCTTTTTCTGAGTTTCTACCTCAAATAGAATAAAACCTTTAGTACTATCCATATCCGTTATATCCTTGGCTGCTGTCCCCGGAAGCGCTATGTCTTTGAAATGAAAAACTAACGTACCGTCGTCTTTTAGGTAGTAGCGATAGCATCCACGGCTGTCGTTTGTTTCGCAGCTGTCGCACTGAGGGTATAGTGCCTTCAGTTTGAAGGTGTTTTTTACAATTTCATCAGGTATGCGCATTTCTAAACGGACATTTTTTGCATCTCCCTCTCCATCATTCTGAAATTGAACTTTATAGGTCATCGTTTTTCGCTTTTTCTGAAAACGGTAGTTCATTCGTGCAGGCCTGATAGACATTTTGTTGGGATCATGAGATTTTACAACTGGGATATCTACTTGGTGGACATTTGCGAGGCCATCTTCAGGGATAAATACGCCCGTAATCGTGACAATTGCGTTGGTATCTACCAACATGTCAGCGGTAACGTCAAGGTTGACTAGGGAAAACTGCTGATCTCCCTGAGCGGGCTCTATTTCATAGGAGGTCAGTGAGTTGTAAGCTCCGTATAGATCTTTAAAATAACTAATCGCTTGTTGTTGGTTCTGGAATGTAGACACTTCTTTGATCCCATAATCTGGTGATCCTGTTTTTGTAAATGTAGACTGCTTTACATTAGCCCACAGCCCCTGAAGGTTATTGGTAGCGACCAAGGTATCCATGTTTTCATGGTAATAGGCGGTTTGATGGGCATATTTGAATCCATCGAGGCCTGCTGCTTTTTCGTTGGATAATAGGTATATTTTGCCTTTTTTGCCAGCAGTCTGCACCCCTATAAGCAGTGCGATATCCTCTCCAGGCTTTGCGTCCGATAGTTTGAATATTTGAAATATACCATTCGAAGCAAAAAAATTCTGTTCAAAACCATTGGCGTGTATGCTGGCTAATGCCGATGGCGGGGCCGTGTTTTTTATTTTGCGTGTGGGGCGTTTCGGTTTAGGGCCATCGTCATAGTTATTGACGGCATATAAAGATACTTCATATTCTCCTGGCTTGGCGTATTGATGTACGGGCTCGGCTTGGGTACTAAAATGCCCGTCGCCAAAATCCCATAAGTATTTGTAATAAGGAGCTCTGCCACCTGGAACTTGAACCAATGGACGTAATATAGGCTTGAAAGACACGCCATTCGGAAGCTGTTGAACATCTATTTTACTTTCAAAGGTATCGACCTGTATAAGGTTACTGTCTTGTTGGGCATGAGCGAGAGAAGTACTTAAGAGAAAAAATAGGGTAATAATCCAAGGTGTTTTCATAGCGGTCTACCTAGAGGTATATCGGTTCATTAATAATTAATCTACTTGTATTCAAATAAAACGATGCTATATAGCTTCGCTCTCATCATGTTCTTAAAGGGACATATAAACATAATTAAAATTCTTTTCATATACAATATAATCTGCTTGTTCGTAGGAAATTCACTTTTTCTTAAAACTTTGCTGTTGATGATCCAATGCTGTCATGAAAGTTTTATTATCACCGAAATATTTTTACATTTACAGCATAATGGCCAATTAGATGCATATAGACCAGGTATATATTCAGTATCTCAAGGACAATGACAATAAAGGCATACAGCTTATATATAATAAATATGCCAAACAGATTGTTACCTTGATTAAGCAAAATAGTGGATCAGAAGATGATGGATATGATATTTTGCAGGAGTCTCTTATGGATATTTATCATATGGCTCATGAACGTAATTTTGTGTTGACAACTAGTTTTGGATCTTTCTTATCTTTAGTGTGTAAGCGTAAGTGGTTGAATGCGTTGAAGAAAAAACAACGGGAGCAGGTAACAAATAATGAGGATGAGTTATTATATGTTGAGGACAAGTCATACATGGAGTGGGAGAAAATGTTATTGCAGGTAGAACGGGAAAATCATGTTATGGAAGTACTGGGGACGTTGGGGCAGAGTTGCCAAGATATTATAAAACGTTGCTTAGTAGAGAAACAACAGGAGAAAATAGCCGAATCTTTGGGAATCAGCTATGCTTATCTGCGAAAGAAAAAGAGTGAATGTATGTCCACCCTGATAAAAAGAGTTAAAGAAAGTAATATTTTCAAAAGTTTAAAGTAATGGAAAACCATTCGGAGAAAATACAGGATTATATTGAGGGACTTTTAGAAGGAGAAGAGCTCGTGATGTTTGAAGCCCAGCTGGTTGTCGACAAAGAGCTCAGAAATATGGTGGCTCTACAAAAAGAAGTATACGATATTCTTAATAAAAGAACTCCTATACAAGATAATTCTGTGAAGTTAAAGATGACTTTAGATGAAGTTAATCAGCGTTACAGGGATTCCTCTAATTCTTCCAGGGGCTTCATCAAGAGGTGGCTGCCTATAGTTGCAGCGGCTTGTTTGCTCATCGTTGGCAGTCTGTTTTTCTTTCAGCGTTCGGACGAATTATACGAACTCCCCACTATGCGTTCCGAAATTGTACGTGGCAAGACAGAGAATATATCTTATGAAAATGCTGTGCAGGCATTTAACAACGGTAAGTATGAGGAAGCAGGAGAAATCTTATCCACATTGCTGGATGGTGCCCCCGAACAGATTCAGTACCAATATTATCTGGGACTCAGTTACATCGGTAGTAAACAGTGGAGTAAGGCAATTGATCTGCTTGTACCTATAGCGAATGGGCCGTCGGTATTCTCTACCGAATCAAACTACTATCTGGCATTAGCTTACTATGAAAAAGGGGACACAGATAGTGCTAAGATGTGTTTAAATAAGATTCCTGCAGAAGGTTTTACAGGAGAAAAAGCTGATAGACTGCGTAAGAAAATGGATTAATAATTACGCATGATTTCTAATAAAGAATCTAAATATTCTCTGCTGTTGGATAGGCGAGGTACTTTGTTCTGTCCACCAAGCTTACCCCTGTGTTTCATCCAGTTATAAAATGTCGATGGAGGAGCTTGGTGAATAATGGGCTTATTAAGTGCCATATTTTTAAAACGCTTGGCGTCATAGTCTGAATTGATTTCACGGAGCTTTTGATCCAATGTATCGCAAAAAGTATCAAAACTAGTAGGAAGTTTGTCAAATTCTATGACCCACTCGTGCGCTCCAGCTTTACCTTCGTTGAAATAAACGGGGCCTGCGGTATAATCTCTGATATTGGCTCCAGTTGCAAGACATGCCGCATGGAGTGCTTGCTCCGCATTGTCTACTATTACTTCTTCACCAAAGGTATTTATATACTGCTTCGTTCGTCCAGATATCTGAAAACGATAAGGTGAAAGGGATGTAAACCGGATTGTATCTCCTATTTTGTATCGCCATAGTCCAGCATTTGTGGATATGATAAGCGCATAGTTTTTACCAAGCATGACTTCATCGAGTCCTACGGTTTTAGGATTTTCATCTTCTAAAAACTCCATAGGTAGGAACTCATAGTATATCCCATAGTCGAGCATCAGTAAAAGATCGTCAGAATCAGATTGGTCCTGAAGTCCGAAATACCCCTCCGAGGCATTATAATTCTCGAGATAATACATGTTTTCGGAGGGAATCAATTGCTTAAACTGCTCCCGGTAAGGTTTAAAACTGACACCTCCATGGCCATAGAATTCGAGATTAGGCCATACTTCTAGAAGGTTGTCTTTTTTGGTGATTTCTAAAATACGATTGGCCATCACCATATTCCAGGTGGGGACACCTGCTAGACTGGTTACATCTTCTTTTATAGTAATCTGTGCTATCTGTTCGATTTTCTCTTCGAAGTTGGGATTCAGCGTTACATCCAGATTGGGAGTGCGTTTGAATTCGGCCCAAAAAGGAAGATTGCGGATCAGTATGGACGATAAATCTCCATAATAGGAGTCAGGGCTAAAATTGTTGATTTGTGAAGAGCCTCCAATTACGACTGATTTTCCGGTGAATACCTTGTTTTCGGGCTTGTTGTGGCAGTAGATCGATAGCATGTCTTTCCCACCTTGGTAATGACATTCCTCTAAGGCTTCTATGCTTACAGGTATGAATTTACTACGATCCGAGGTTGTTCCAGAAGATTTTGCGAACCATTTTATATCCGATGGCCATAAGATATTTTGCTCGCCTTTTATCATACGATCAATATATACTTTGATGTCGTCGTAATCGCTTATAGGTACTCGTCTTTTATATTCCTCTGGAGTTAGTATACTTTTATAATCGTATTTTTTGCCCCATTCTGTTGCTTCAGCTGCAGATATCAGATTTTGGAACCATTCTTCCTGAACATCGTGTGGATATTTCATGAAAAGCTCAATCTGATGTATACGCTTTTTCATGATCCATGTGAAGATAGAATTCAGGATTTCCATAAAACTTTTATTGTGGTTATAACTTTTTACGTCTTAAGACGAAATTTTGACCAAGATAGAATTTTCTAGCCATTTCGCTATCTGCGATTTCTTCAGGGGTACCTGTTAACATTATTTTGCCCTCCGTTAATAGATAGGCTCGATCTGTGATAGATAATGTCTCCTGTACGTTATGATCTGTGATCAGTACTCCGATATTTTTTGCTTTTAGCTTAGCAACAATGGTTTGTATTTCTTCAACAGCGATGGGGTCTACACCGGCAAACGGCTCATCTAATAAAATGAAATTAGGATTGGCTGCCAATGCACGTGCGATCTCCGTACGGCGACGCTCACCTCCGGAGAGTAGGTCTCCTCTGTTTTTACGTACGCGATGTAAACTGAACTCAGTCAGCAGTTCTTCAAGTCTGTTCTTTCTATCTTCCTTATTCGGGTGATGTATTTCTAGGACAGCGAGGATATTGTCCTCTACAGAGAGCTTGCGGAATACAGAGGCTTCCTGAGCGAGGTATCCGATTCCTTTTTGAGCACGTTGATACATCGCATCTTTTGTTATCTCTTCATCATCTAGAAATACATGACCGTCGTTTGGCTTTATTAGTCCTACGATCATATAAAAAGAGGTCGTCTTTCCAGCTCCGTTTGGACCGAGAAGACCTACGATTTCACCCTGTTCGACGTGAAAGGACACATCGTTTACTACCGTACGTTGTTTGTATTTTTTAACCAGGTGTTCTGCTCTTAGTATCATTCTGCTAAGTAAAAAATCAAAATTAAAAATTAAAAAGCAAAAAATATATAAAACTCTCTGCTGTTATAGCGTGATTGCTTTAATATCGTATTCCTTTGATGTTCAGTTGTAGGTTCTTTTTACCTCGCCAATTGTTCTCTTCTATGCTGTAGCAGATATCAAAAGATTTTTTACTATTGAGGTGGCTAATATGTTCTGCTAGTCCAAAGGCTATACAGTCGAAACTCGGAGAGCCTTCTTGGATGCTGGTAAACTTGAGGTGATTGCTACCTACGATATATGCCGATCCATGTAAATTGACCTTTCGGGAAATAAATATAGGAGCCTCATTCTGAGGGCCAAAAGGTTCGAATTGCCGAAGGATTCTATAAAATTTGGTGTCAATATCTTTAAGATCTATCTCCGCTTCTATAGAAACTTCCTGTTGGAGCATTTCTGGTTTTATGGAGCGTTGTACGACCTCTTCAAACTTCGTTTGGAACAGTGAAATGTTCTTTTCTTGCATGGTGAGGCCAGCCGCATATTTATGACCACCAAATTGGTCTAAGAGATCGCTGCATTCGCTGAGTGCTTCATAGAGGTCAAATCCTATCACCGATCGTGCCGAGCCAGCAATATGTCCATTAGTCCGCGTCAGTATAACGGTAGGTCGATAATAACGTTCTGTCAATCTTGATGCGACGATACCTATAACGCCCTTGTGCCAGTCCGATTTATAAAGTACGGTTGATTTTCTAAGTTTGTCTGCCTCGTTGTTTTCTATAATAGAAAGAGCCTCCTCTGTTATCCTTAAGTCAAAGTCCTTTCGTACATTGTTCTGGTCATCGACGGCAGCGGAATAGTTCGCTGCTTCATCTTTTGATTTCGATATCAGAAGATTGACTGCTCCTTTTGCATGATCTATGCGCCCTGCAGCATTGATTCGGGGGCCTATCTGAAAAACAATGTCATTTATGGAGAAAACACCTGTTTTGTTGGACGACAGTTCTATTAGTGCCTGTAGTCCTACAGATGGATTAGAGTTCAGTTTCTTGAGTCCAAAGTGAGTTAATATCCTATTCTCGCCAGTAATCGGAACAATGTCTGAAGCGATACTAACAGCGACAAGGTCCAGGTACTTATAGGCCTCTTCCATATCCATTTCATTTTTCTGTATAAATGCTTGGATGATTTTAAAGCCTATTCCACATCCGGAGAGTTCTTTATAAGGATAGGGACAATCTGTACGTTTGGGGTCAAGCACCGCGTAAGCATTGGGAATTGTGTCTCCGGGTAAGTGGTGGTCGCCAATAATAAAGTCTATGCCATGTCGACTTGCATATTCTACTTTTTCTAAAGCTTTGATTCCACAATCGAGTGCTATAATGAGGGAAAAGTCATTAGCAGCAGCGTAGTCGATACCTTGGGTGGAGATGCCATAACCTTCGGCATAGCGATCTGGGATATAATATTCGATCCGAGAATGAAAGGCACGAAAGAAACTATAGACAACGGCTACAGCGGTGGTTCCATCTACGTCATAGTCCCCATATATCATAATCTTTTCGTTGTTGCCAATAGCTCGTTCGATACGGGAGATCGCGGTATCCATATCCTTCATCAGGAAAGGATCATGCAATTGTTCTAGAGAAGGTCTGAAAAAGGTCTTGGATTGCTCAAAAGTATAAATCCCGCGATTAGCCAACAATTGAGCAACGATAGAATTTACTCCTAGTTCAGATTGTAATTTATGGATTATATTGCTGTCAATTTTTGGTTTCAGGACCCACCTTTTTTGCATACCTTTGCACTATATTTTGTATGTAAATATACATTTTCTAGGTATGGTTACCTAATATTGGCTAGGGTATTTCATTTGCTCTAGCGTTAACTGTCATATTTACAAGATTATAAAAGATGATACAAGCATATTCCCTTTTTGAAGGTTCTTTTTCAGTTGACGGGACAAAAAAATTTATTCCCTTTGATCCCTTGAAAGATGATCCGAAGAGCCGGCCGGGCTCACTCTTCGTCCATGTTCACCCTTTTTTAATTGTTGCTGGTTGCGGGTTGGTCCTCTGTGACACGGGGTTAGGATCTCGGACAGGTAGTGATGAGTTATTGATACATGATAATATTCGTAAGCTTGGTTTTGAGCCTAATGATGTTAAATATGTGCTGATGTCACATCTCCATAAAGATCATGCAGGTGGTATGGTCGACTTTAACAATGGAGTAGGACGGATTGCTTTTCCGGAAGCAGAGTATATTGTACAGCGGGGTGAATGGGAAACCGCATATAGCTCGGAATCTTCATCCTATCGCACCGAAGTGTTTGATGTACTGCAGCGCAGTGGCAATTTAACTCTTGTTGAGGGGGATGGTACTATAAATAATGAGATTCGGTATGTGCTTAATGGTGGACATACAGAGTTCCATCAGGCTTTCCATATCGAGACGGTTGGTGAGCATTTCTTTTTCGGAGGTGATGTGCTTCCAGAGCCTGAGGAGTTGTTTAAAAATTTTATTGCCAAGTATGATTATGACGGCCGCGCATCGCGTGATAGACGTAAGGAGTATTGGCAAGAGGGGGCTGCTGAAGGGTGGGTGTTTATGTTTTATCATGGCAAATCGATTGCGATCGGTAGACCTAAACAAAAAGAAGATGGCGCTTATATACTGGTAGATGCAAGCAAAACAGCTTAAATCTAATCAAGTTGGATATCCGTATAACTTTAGTTAAATTTGATTAATGTCTATTTTGTAACTAATAAAAGTAATCATGTCGGTAGTTAGAGAAAGTGATCTTATTGGTATTGGCAAGAAATACCAGATTGAAACCGAAGCTGGTGACAATATGGTTGTAGTTATTCACGATGATGGTCGTCGCGAGTTGTACCGTCGTGATGAGGAAGATAATGATACGCAGTGTGTGATGACTCTTTCTGATGAAGAGTCTAGGCAGATTGCAGGTATTCTCGGTGGATTGTCTTACAAACCCAAAGCGTTGGAAACCATAGAAGTTGCTCTGGATGATCTGCGTATAGAGTGGTATAAAGTAGATGTCTCTGATGACTGGGCAAATCGAAGTATAGGCGATTTGGCAGTGCGGCAAAAGACCGGAGCCTCTATCATCGCCGCTATTCACGAGGGAGAGACTGTTATTAATCCGGGACCTGAGTATGTCATCACAACTGGCGTGACATTGGTTATCGCAGGAAAATCTAAGAATATAAAGCTTTTAAAAGAAATTCTGTTGTAGAGCCTATGTCGCATATTATAATATTAGAAATAGGAATTGCTGTTCTACTAGTTGCCTCTGTTGGTTTATTGGCCAATAGGCTACGTTTCTCAGTCATACCTTTCTTTATTATTATAGGGATGTTTTTAGGCAATAAGGAGTATCCTGATTTCTTGGTTACTTTTTTAGAGCAAAGTGATAACACCGCACTTACGCATGGGATCGAGAAAGTGTGGAGCTTTTTCACATTTTCCGAAAGTAAGCCCTTTATTGAGTTTATGGGGCGATTGGGCGTTTTGTTTTTGTTGTTTTATCTTGGTCTTGAATTTTCTGTCGGCCGTCTTATAAAATCAGGTAAATCTATAATCGTAGGTGGCTCATTGTATGTCGCACTTAATTTCGTTTCCGGACTATTTATTGGTTGGTTGATGGGGCTTCCTTTTAAGGAAGTGATGGTGTTAAGTGGATTGATGACAAGCTCTTCAACGGCTATTGTCGCGAAGGTCCTGACAGACCTAAAACGTACAGCCAATTCAGAAACAGAGGTGATCATGGGAATGATTATGTTTGACGATCTCTTTATCGCTATGCATATTTCTTTCTTATCGGGCCTGATTATAGCTGGAGGCACATCAGTATGGGCCGTATTGGGTACCTCTTTGCTGGCGCTAGGCTTTATCCTCGCATTTTTGATTCTAGGCCGGAGACTGATCCCCTTTATCGACCGTCTGCTTCAGGAAAAATCCTCTGAACTTTTTATTCTTATTATATTTAGCTTACTGTTTGTTATTGCAGGGGTTTCCGAAACTATTCACGTAGCCGAAGCTATTGGAGCCTTGATGGCAGGATTGGTATTTGCTGATTCAAAATATATCAAGAAGATTGAAGCTATGGTTTTGCCTTATAAGGACTTCTTCGGGGCTATGTTTTTCTTCAGTTTTGGCCTATCAATAGATATCTATACTTTAGGAGGAGCCATTGGCTGGGCAACACTTGCAGCGGTCATTACGGTGCTGTGTAATGTAGCCTCTGGATACTTTGCTGCCCATTTTTCTAAAATGAAGCCACGCGCTTCCTTTGATATTGGTTTTACTTTATCCGCTAGAGGTGAGTTTTCGATTATTATGGCTAATATAGGTAAAGCCGGCGGTCTTCTTCCTATATTGCAGTCTTTCGTGGTGGTCTATGTCTTGATTCTCTCTATCGTGTCCCCATTGTTGACAAAAGAGTCTAGAAGGCTATGGAATGCCTTGTTTGGGAAAGAAGAAGGGATATCGAAGCCTCGGAAAACCTTAGCAGATCTGGAAGCTAGTATATCCCCAAAGAAGGATTAGAGAAAACCTAACTCTAGTTTTGCTTCTTCACTCATCATATCTCTATTCCAAGGCGGGTCAAAGGTGAGTTCGACCAAAGATTCGTTAACGCCCTCGATCACAGCAACTTTTCGTTGTACTTCGTCCATAATCTCCCCAGCTACGGGGCACCCCGGTGCGGTCAGTGTCATCACTACTTTAGCTACACCTCCTTCTTTGGTGATTATTTCATAGACTAAACCGAGATCCACTATGTTGGCAGGTTTCAATTCAGGGTCGTAGACACTTTCTAATGCTTCTTGTATTTGAGGCGCTAAACCTAGCGCATCCATGATTATAATGCTCATTTGTTTTTTGATAGTTGAATTGCTTTTTGATATATCCTTTCCAATAATAATACGTTTTTTTGAGAAGAATATTTGTCTGAAAAATCTTTTTTACATTTTTCAGATATTGTTTTCTTTTTATCGAGAGTTAAGTTTTGCCAGGTATCAAGGGTGTTCTTCATGCTTTTTGCGTTATTAGGTTCAAACAGAAAGCCGTTTTCTCCTTCATCGACCATTTCCTCCAGTATGCCAATCCTACTAGCGATTACGGGGGTTCCACAGGCAAAAGCTTCCAGCACAGTCATAGGCATGCCTTCAAACCAGATTGATGGAATGATTAATGCTTGACTTTCCGACAGGTATTTATGTAGGGCTTCTTGGTTCTGGAATCCTCCATATACGATGTTGGAAGAACTTTGGGCAGCCTGTTTGACCTGCTCAGCCAGTGGTCCGTCACCAAATATCCTTATCGTATGATTGCACTGCGCAAATGCGTCGAGTAGGGACCGAATACCCTTTTCTTCAGAAAGCCTGCCGATGTAGACGAAGTAGTCTTTTCTTTCAATCGCGGTATGGCCTGAGGTTTCCAGCGTGAAGTTGGGTTTTATGGCTATTTGTTGCTCTTTGAACTGAATTGTGGAACGTAAAAAAAGCTGCTTGCCAAATTCAGAGAAGGTCAGTATTTGTTCTATATTGCTCCAGGTACCTAGCTTCTTATGTAAATACACAGTAAATGCAGTCCAGAAGGTTTTTAACAAGGAATTATCAAGTACTTTATTTTTGATGGATTTCCAGGGAAACTCTTGATCTATAGTGTCTGTGAACACAGCGTTATTATGAAATAGATTGGCTGACGGATCCAACAGTCGAAAATTGTGCAGCGTCAGTACGACAGGAATTTTTGCTTGTTGTAGTTTTCTAAATATTAGGGGGCCTATAGCGTAATGCGTATTGTGTATGTGTACCACGTCGGGTTTGAACTTGCGGACCATTTTCATTATGCGTCTTGCAGTAATAATATTCCAGGGATAAAGAAAGAATTGGATGAGTCCTTTTATTCCTTTTCTATTATGGAAAGATATCGTTTCAACCTGATGGTTTCCTTCTTTTAGGATAGCAGTTTCTTGTGCAAAGACTACATCTTCACCGCCTTTATGTTGATAGAAATTGTGGATTATGAGAATACGCATGATTGAAATATTAACACAAAATTATCATTTTCATTCTGTATTCTATGGATTTGGATGCAAATGTTTAATAGCTGTATTCATGTGGCTATTGAGGTCGTTTGTGCGCTGTAGGTTTTTATGGTTTGTCTCTTTAAGAACGGATTATTATGTATCTTAGCGTATGATTTCGAAAAGTGTTTTTGGCAACGTAGATTTTTCAGATAAAATTAGTGAAGCGTTAGGAAGTGTACAGTTTCCCGAAAGTCCTATCAACCTCTATCAACCGATTAAATATATACTTTCATTGGCAGGAAAGCGGATCCGCCCGCAGTTGGCGATATTAGGAGCAGATCTGTTTGGACATGCAAAGTTAGAAGAGGTCGTGCCAGCTTCGGTAGCTATAGAGTATTTTCACAATTTCACATTAATTCATGATGATATTATGGACAAGGCGCCGCTACGCCGTGGAAAAGAGACGGTACACCACAAATGGAACGATGATATTGCTATACTTTCAGGCGATGCATTGCTCATTAAAGCGTACGAACAATTGGCTAAATGCCCTGCTGCATTTATTCCGTTGTTGTTGACAACCTTTAATCGAGTAGCTTTAGAAGTTTGTGAGGGACAACAGATGGATATGGATTTTGAAACAACAGAAGAGGTATCCGAAGATGAGTATGTAAATATGATTCGGTTGAAAACGTCAGTGTTATTAGGGGGTGCGTTGGAAATGGGAGCGATTATTGCTGCAGCACCATCTTCGGAGCGTGTTAAATTATATAGTTTCGGTGAGAATCTAGGAATTGCTTTCCAATTGCAAGACGATATTTTAGATGCTTTTGGTGATCCAGCGACTTTTGGAAAACAAATAGGAGGTGACATTATTGTAAATAAGAAAACAATACTGCATATTCTATTGAAACAAGAGCTCAATTCGGAAGACTTTGAGATATTTAAGTCTGTTTTAGCATTATCTTCCTCAGATTCGGATTTAAAAATCGAGCAAATGAAGAAATTATACGAAAAATATAATGTTTTGAACAAGGCTAATGCCTTAAAAGAACATTATACAAAGCGGGCTTATACCAATTTGGAGGAAATTGAGGTAGAAAGCCAAAGAAAAGAGGAGCTTTATAACCTTGCTGACCGTTTGATGCATAGGGCCCGTTAGTAAATTACTTAGGAAATTGTTGGTAATTTCACTAAATTGGTTGTTTATTTTAATAATAGAGTTGTAAACGTTTATGGAGCCGATAAAGATCACCATATTTCAAGCTTACCTATTTTGGGAGAATGCGGAGAAAAATCTGCAAAATTTAAGATTGCGACTGTCTTCACTTAAAGAAAAGACAGACTTGATCCTATTGCCTGAAATGTTTAACACGGGTTTCACCATGAACGTTGAAAAATGTGCTGAACGTATGGACGGGATGACGATGCGATGGATGTATGATACAGCAGTTTCTTTTGATTGTGTGGTAGCCGGTACGCTGATTATTGAGGAAGAAGGGCGATATTATAATAGATTTATCTGGATGTCTCCGGACGGTAGTTATGTGCATTACGATAAACGACATTTATTCGCCATGGGAGGTGAAGATAAGTTTTTTACAGCGGGTAATACCCGTATAGTGACTATGCTTAAAGGCTGGAAGATCTGCCCTATGATTTGTTACGATTTGCGCTTCCCGGTGTGGTCTAGAAATCAAGAAGAAGGGTATGACCTTTTAGTATATACGGCAAGTTGGCCGGATAAACGATCCGGGCATTGGAGAGCGCTTATCCCAGCTCGTGCTATTGAGAACCAAGCTTTTGTGATCGGAGTAAATAGAGTAGGACATGATGGCAATGAGATTTATTATTCGGGCGGGTCAATGTGTATCTCGCCGCTTGGTGATGTGATCTATTACAAGCCTGAGGACGAAGATTTGTATACGTTTACACTTAATCCTAAAGACCTTGAGAGTGCACGTGAACGTTTCCCCTTTTTACAAGACCGGGACCATTTTTCTCTGTTATAACTTTTCTTAGTTGAGGAAATTTCTTTTGAAGTGTTTTTTCTGCTATTGATAAGGACGTTCCAATATCGCTGATTGAATGACAGCCTGACGGAGGTCAAATGCAATTGGTTGATGTTCTTCTTTAACTTCTTCAGCTACTACAGCAACCTGTTTTTTTCGGTATTCCTTCAGACGTTGTACCTCTTCTGGAATATCTTGTATCATATTGCTTTTTGTTACAAAGTCCTGAGTTGATTTATTGACTTGTTTTTGTGGTATAGGTGGGGGAGTGGACGGAGAACGATAAGGTTCTACGACAGGGTGGGGGTGTTGATGTGGGGCTGTAGTCGGGCGCTGTGGGGTCCGTTTGGCGGATTTTTCCATTTCTTCTTTATAGTTAGAATAAATCTTATAGACAATTGAGCCTACAAATAGCAATACAACCACTAGATTTTCCATACCAATAAATATAGGCAATTTTGACGTTAAAGTTATAATGTTGAAATAAAATTTGCATATTGAGTATGAAATTGCTTACTTGCATAAACAACCTATAATTATAACTAACTAATGAATGAATCTACAGTAATTTCGGAGGAGTTTTTTTCTTTTCTATCGGGTAAAGCGTCTACGGCTATTTCGAGACGGTTGCAGCGTAATTTGAAAGAGGTTAAGCTGAATATAACCGCAGAGCAATGGAGTATTCTATATTATCTTTGGCTGGAGGAAGGACTTACGCAGCAGGAGCTGGCTAATTTTACGTTTAGGGATAAACCTAGTATTACTAGGTTGATTAACAATTTGGAACGTCTCGGTATGGTGATACGTGTAAATGACAAGCAGGACCGTCGATCCAATTTGATCTACCTGACAAAAGAGGGCAGAAAGCTTAGAGAATCGGGAATGAAACAGGCTTCTCTTACTATAAGGGAGTCTTTAGAAGGAGTGGATGAAACTGATCTGAAAATAGCGCAAGAGATTCTAGAAAGGGTGTTTCAAAATTTGAAGTAGTCAGTGGTCAGTAGTCAGGTGATTAGTAATTAGTAGAGAGTGGTCAGCATTAATTTCCAACCACTCTCTACGGATTAACTTAAAAACTCTTCTTTAGCAAAGGAGTTTTCTCTTTTATTAAGTTTACCAGTGTCTTTGAAGTATATATCTTGGAAACTCAAGGTGGTAATGTTGTCTGTCTTGCGGAAAAATTTGTCCGCAGTTACGTCATCTAATGTCTTGAAACCGCAAGCTTCCATAATTTCCACTGTGGCACGAAGGGTATTTCTATGGAATTGGGCAACCCGTACATATTTGTCATCTACATTCAAGCCTTTATATAGGTGAGGTCGTTGTGTGGCAACCCCTACCGGACAGGTGTCTTCATTACATTTCAAAGCTTGTATGCATCCTAGTGCAAACATCATTCCTCTAGCACTGTAACAGGCATCAGCACCTAAAGCAATCGCTTTCAAAAGATCAAATCCTGTAACAAGACGACTTGAAGCGATGATCTTGATGTGTTTCTTCAATCCGAAGTTGATAAGCGTTTTCGTAATAAAGGTAAGTGCATCGTAGAGCGGCATCCCTAAATTGTCTGTGAATTCTAATGGAGCAGCTCCCGTACCTCCTTCAGAGCCATCTACCGATATGAAGTCTGGGAATATCTGTGTGGTCTGCATAGCATGACAAATCTCGATAAACTCTTGTTTGTCACCAATACATATCTTAAAGCCTACTGGTTTACCTCCAGATAGATCTCGAAGTTTTTGGATAAAATTCATCATTTCCAACGGTGTAGAAAAGGCACTGTGCGCTGGAGGGGACATGACATCTGTTCCTGGAACGACGTGACGGATTGCGGCTACTTCAGGCGTGTTTTTCGCAGCTGGAAGTATTCCGCCGTGACCCGGTTTAGCCCCTTGAGAGATTTTTAGCTCGATCATCTTCACGTATGGTCTGTGGGCTTTTTCGGTAAATAAATCTCCATTGAAATAGCCATGCTCATCCCGGCAACCAAAATAACCCGTACCGATCTGCCAGATTAAATCTCCTCCGTTGATATGGTAATTACTGATTCCACCTTCACCTGTGTTGTGCGCAAAGTTTTGTAAAGCAGCCCCTTTGTTTAATGCGGTGATTGCTGTTTTACTTAGTGCTCCGTAGCTCATCGCAGATATATTGAATATACTCAAGCTGTATGGTTGCTTACAGGTGCTGTTGCCAACTACTGTACGAAGGTCGTGATTTTCGATATGTGTCGGAAAAATCGAGTGTGCGATCCACTCATTGCCAATTGCTTGAGGGTCGCTCTGCATTCCGAAAGCGACAGTTTCACGCTGGTTTTTTGCTCTTTGGTAGACAATAGAACGCTGTCTTCTGTTGAAGGGGCGGCCATCGGTATCTGACTCCCAGAAATATTGTCTTAATTCTGGTCGGATCGATTCAAATATATATCTGAAATAACCGACCAATGGGTAGTTACGCAGTATAGCGTGGCCTGTTTGCACACTGTGGTAGACTGCAATAATCAATAATGGAATTGGGATAATTAGAAGCCAAAACCACCGGGGTGTAAAAATAATTCCAAATGAAATGATAATTAAGTTTACAAGAATAATGGATACAAGAATTAATTTTCTAACTGCCATGATAAATATGAAGTTATTCTATAAACAAACGTTTGTTATCTAGGTTTGTTTTAATTTAAAGCAAAATTAATAAGTAATTCGGGGTTTATGATATAGGTTTAAACTTTTACTTTATTCGTAAGCAAAGGGTTATTTCTGTCTGCTTTTAATAATGAAATTAGATAAATGTTGATAGATTTCAGTTAGCTCATTTGAATAGCTTAAGAATTGTAAATGTTTGTTTATCGTACCTAGGTCATTTCTTGCCGCAGGGCCTGTCTGCACCTCTGAAGGTAGGTGATTTTGAACCTTATTCGCTGTTTCTAAAATGATTGGCCGGAGCAAATCAAACGCAAGATGTTCACGTTCTAATATCTGCTGTGCTATATTAAAAAGTGCGTTTGAGAAGTTGTTGACGAGTACTGCAGCAACGTGTAGCGCTATTCTCTGTTCGCTATTACAGGGAAATAGGTGTGGGGAGATCGGTCTTATTAGATCAGTAATTGTTTGATAAACTTGATCTGATCCGGCTTCAATTCCAAAAGGAATGAGGCTCATGTTAATATTGACCTGTTTGCTTATGCTCTGAGCAGGATATATTACTCCTTTTTTCGAGAAACGATGTAGTACTCCTAGTGATGTAGCTCCAGAAGTGTGTACAACAATTCCTTTTTTGATATCAGGCATTTCTGCGATAACATTGGGGATTGCTTGGTCACTAACTGCAATAATATATAGATCGGCATCTATGGAGAGGTCACAAAAAGTGGTTGTCGACTCCGCTTCAACGGCATCAGCCAATGCTTTTGCATTGGCTGATTGTCTGCTGTATACCTGTAAAATCTGGTGACCATTCCGATAGAGTGTATGCGCAAAATGAGTTGCTACATTTCCACTACCTACTATTACAATGTTCATATCTACACTTTTATAGTATTCTTTCTTCCTTCTTTGATCCGTCTATAGATAGCCATACAGAATCCGACAGTCATCACGATGGTGCCTAGCCAGAAGAAATTGATGTATGGAAATTTTATGGCTTTAAAAACAATCCATTTCTTCTCCGGAAGTGGTTTTTGGTAGACCATGATTTCCAGCTTGTCTTTTTCAGGCAGTATATTCGTAAATCTGAATTTCAATCCCTGTTCGCTGACATCTTTATTAAAATCATAAGCATTTCCGTCTTTTAATAAAAATGTTGGTTCCGCTTCATACGTCTTTTGATCTGCAGCGATGACTTTTATTTTAAGACCAACAATAACATCGGTCGGTTTTAACGGTATGTTTTCGAGTTTAGCATTCTTGTTGATGCCGTCTATGACAAACACTCCGTTACGATATCGTAATGTATCACCAATATTGACTTGGTATGTGGCGGGTTCATCGTATTCCTCAAATCCTGTTTTCTCCTCTTCTTTGATTTTACTCATCGGGGCTTGAGAATCTGCTGCTGCGGCAGTGATTAAGGTATAAATATCGTGGGACAAGTAATGTTTTGTAGCAGGTGTACCGATCAATCCACCCATGTCTGGGTTGTTTTGTGCAAATGGACTCAAAACAAAATGTTCTTTGACTTTTCCGCTTTCTTCATCCAAGCGCTCGTACTTGATATGGTAGTACACATTTGGTGGAGCTACACTATCGCCAATATAGGT
Source organism: Sphingobacterium faecale (assembly GCF_016746095.1). GTDB lineage: Bacteria > Bacteroidota > Bacteroidia > Sphingobacteriales > Sphingobacteriaceae > Sphingobacterium > Sphingobacterium faecale. Next base: position 116,622 of record NZ_JAERTY010000002.1, read on the forward strand.
GATTTTATAATCGCCCATCTGTACAGGCTCTCCTTCCGTAAGGAATAGATTTTCCCCAGGGTCGGTAAACTTATCTCCCTCTTTGCCGAAGTTTTGGACGCCAATATATCCGCTATCATTAATTGATATCACCTCGTTTGTCGCTGCTGCAATTAATGCTCCTAATACAAGTAATCCAAAGCCTATGTGAGATACTGCAGAACCTGTTAATTTCCATTTGCCTTTAAATGCATCGCCTAGTATGCGGATGTTAGCGATAACACAAAATATAGCTGTGAATGTAATCAATATATACATGACATTGCTATATACTTTGGTGAAGTAAATGACAGCTGCCGCGATTAAAATACTTATGATCAAAGAGGCTAAGATAGCCGCCCAAAATTTTTTGCTATCCGTACGCTTGTATTTTAAAAATTGAGCTACAGCGGTGAGTAACAGTATAACTACAGCAAAAGCGCCTTGCCATTTGTTATAGTGCGCAATAGGATCGATCGGAGGGGCTACCTTTGTTCCAAATAGAGCATTGAATACCGGGATTGAGGTCGTTGCAATCATCTGTACGCAAGCTACGGTCAAAACCAGTGCCCCGATAAAAAGCCAGAATTCGCGGGAATAAATATCTTCTTCCTTTTGCGTACGAGGTAGGTCCTTTTTGCGCCACACCAATAGAAAGATCATGATCAATAGGAAGGTCGTATTGAACCAGATCAGTTGTCCCGACATCCCCAAACTTGTAAATGAGTGTACGGAGGTCTCTCCAAGTATCCCCGAACGTGTCAGGTATGAGGCATAGATTACCAGTACAAAACTTACAAGGGATAGTAATGTCGCTGTGAAGAAACCGTGACCAGAATGCTTGTAGGCTAAAATAACGTGTACTGCAGCGATAAGGGTAAACCAAGGGATAATAGATACGTTTTCTACAGGATCCCAAGCCCAAAAACCGCCAAAGTTTAACGCTTCGTAAGCCCAGAATGATCCCATAATGATCCCTCCTCCTAGAATCATTACCGCAAATAGGGCCCAAGGTAATCCTGGTGTCATCCATTCCTTATAGCGCTTTTGCCATAATCCAGACGCCGCATAAGCGAAAGGAACGATCATGGACGCAAAGCCTAAGAATAGCGTTGGCGGATGAATAACCATCCAATAGTTTTGCAGCAGTGGATTCAAACCTGTTCCATCTGCAATCATCGACAGATAGTTGGGATCTTTGAGAATGGGTATGTCTAATGCATCTCTTAATAAGATGAAGGGTGAACTGCCTATACGGCTCCCAAATATTTCTACGCCAATGAGCATGCTTGCCAAAAATGTCTGACATAGCATAACAAATGTCATTACCGGTGTCTCCCAGCTTTTGGCTCTGAAGACAAGAATAGTTCCTAATACAACCTGCCAAAACATCCATAGCCAAAAGCTACCTTCCTGTCCCTCCCAAAAGGAGGAGATGATGTAATGAGTAGGCAGGGATTTGGATGAATGGCTCCAAACATAGTGATATTCAAAGTAATGGTTGTATATCAGATAGAAAAGTATGGAACCGATGGTGACGACCGAGATTGCATTTAGTAGAAAGCCGATGCGACCTAGTTTTTTCCAGTGCGGTTCTTCGGGGTTTTTAGTCGCAAAGAAGTAACTGATCATTGATAGTAAAGAAGCTCCAAAAGATAGTATAACAAAAAATTGCCCTATCTTTCCCGGCATTAGGTGCTCGCCTACGTAAGTAATATCCATTGTAGTCAGTAGTCAGTAGTCAGTAGTCAGTAGTCAGTGTTCAGAAAATTATAAAGAAGCAGTCGTTGCTTCGATTACCTCAACTTGGTCTTTGTTGTATTTTGATGGACACTTCATCAGGATCTTAGTGGCGTGAAATGTATTGCCCTCCATTTTGCCTGTCAATACAATTTGTTCGGACCTTTCTATATCCTGTGGTTTTGAACCATTGAATACCACCTGACACTCTGTACTGTCGTTGTCATACATATAGAATGAGAAATGATTAGCATCCTTTACAGGATCGTAATGTAAGTCCTTTTCTTTATTCAATACGCCGACCACGTACAGTTCTGTGTTTTTTTCTTTGGCTTCTGCAAAAGTAGAGTATGTACTAGAATCTGTGTAGATAACCAAAATCATGGCAATAGCTATTGCAATGATGACAATTAAGATGATTGAACTCTTTTTCATATGTATTCGTTATGGTAATGAATTGATCAAATACCAAGTATTTATTTTATTTTTCTAGTTGTGATAAAATCAACTACAAAATTACGAAATGCGAAATGAAAGAAGGAATTTAGCAAGCTCAGCTAGTTATTTAGAGCAAATCTAAATAGATGTGTATTGGTGTTTAATGTCTTGATATTCAGTTGTCAGTTGTTTTTTATTCTGCTTCTTTTTTAATAATACAGCCGTTATGGGGATTGCATCATCAATATTACAAATCTGGAGGGTACAGAATCGGGCTGCAACTCATCAAGCGTTATCATTATGTAGGTTTTGTTTCTCTGGTATAGTCAATCGTTCGCCCGAAAACCGAGTTACCAGCATAGAGGCTACGGTATCTCCTGTTGCATTGAGCACCGTAGCTAATGGGTCGACTAATGCTCCTATAATCATGATGGCGGGTATGGCTTCATTAGGGATGCTGTATACGGATATCATCAGCATCTCGCCAATAAATCCGCCATTGGGGATACCTCCGGCCACCATGCTGACTAATAATGTAATTCCTACAGCCATCACTAATGTCGTAGGTTCAAAAAAATTCCATTCTAAAATAGAGAATGCTACATAGATCTTTAGTATAGAGGAGATTGCTGATCCATTTTTATATAGGGTATTGCCCAGCGGTATGACCACATTGGCAACGCTGCTGGGTACGCCTATTTGTTTTGCTGCCAATAGATTGGAGGGCAACGTGGCGAGGCTGCTACAGGTACTTAATGCGGTCAGTGATGGGGTAATATTGTTTTTCCAAAACAGAGGGACACTTTTTGTGCCACCGGCGATGAATGCGTATACCGAGAATAGAACAAAGAAAAATACGGTACCAAAAATATAATAAAAGGAGAGCGGCTTAGCGTAAAATCCAAACAGTTCGGGGCCAAGCTCGTGAACTTGGTGAGCGAAGTAGGCTCCTAAACCTATCGGTCCTAGCTTCATCACGATATCTAACATGTTTTTCATTACCTCGTTGCCCGCTATAAGAAAGCGTAAGAAGGGAGTTGCAAGTTCACCACTTTTTCTAACAGATATACCCACTAAGAAAGAGAAGATAACAAATGCCAATATGTTTTGACGGGATAGTAGATTGACAAATTCGCCTACCGTTACGAAGCGGACAATTTTATCTCCCCAGCTGTCATTAACAGCTTGGATTAGGGTTTCTTCGGATCCCTTGCCATCACTTACCGCCGTAACTGGGAAAGCCCATAGTCCAAGAATCGTCAAAATAGCAGCAATAGTAATCGTGATAATGAAAACTAATGACATTGTGGTTAGGATACGTCCAAGACGGTTGTTTCCTTCGATGTTAGCGACAGAAGAGGAAATAGCGAAAAATAGAAGTGGGATGACTGCCACAAATAAAAGGTTCAAAAATATATCTCCTAACGGTTTGATATAAGGAACGGCATTTGGTAGGAATAGGCCCAGGAGGCTACCGATGGTGATACCTATCAGGAGCAGGATGATACTGCTATAGTTCTTTATAATAGATTGCATAAGCGATTAGTCTATAGCTAAAATAGTTTATTTTTTTCTCAATTTAGTGATCTATATGTATAATTTATTGTTTAAATAAGCTTAAGTTTGAAAGAGGCTTTCTCTTTTTTTGTTTCACTAGATGTCTTTGTTTAATGTTGACTGTTAAAGATAATAAATGAACGGCCGGTTTATCTCTTTTTTTACAAAGGTATTACTGTCCGTAGCGTTGCTGCTTATGATTCTTTTTTCTGGCTTTTCTCAAACAGCTAGAAATTATGCAATAAGTCTTCAGACAGACAACGATTCCTATCTAATGATAAGGCAGGATCAATATTATACGAATGGACTTATTCTAACTTTTGATAAGCCGTTAAGGCATTCTGAGTCTCAAGTGGATCTCCTGAGTGTGCAGCTGGGGCACCAGCTTTTTAATGGTAGTCTAATATATGAGCAAAATGATCTACACTGGGACCGTCCTTCAACAGGTCGTTTTTTTATAAACACTCAATTTCAGCGGACTTACAAAAGCGATTGGTTGTGGAATGTCAAAGCTGAAGTGGGTACGGTAGGAGAGGCAGGAAAGGGAAAGCAGATCCAACATTTTATTCATAAGATGTTTAAAATGTATGAAGTGGAAAGTTGGGAGTCTAATTTGAAGAGCTCTATAGGTTTAGATTTGGAAGCTTCGGTCTTAAAGAGTTTTTGGAGGAGTGAGGGGGCACATTTTGAGGTTTCGGGAAAACTCGTAGGTAGGGGAGGGATGAATTTTTCACATATCTCGAGTCAGGCTATTTTCCGTGCAGGCAGACTTGCTCCTTATTCGCAGAGTAACTTTGTTGGAAACGGTGGTTTCTTCTCTGATGACAAGGAATCTTATTTTTTCTACGTTCCAGGATATATGTATCAATTTTACAACGCGACTATACAGGGCGGATTATTTGCACGCCGGAGAGAAGAGCGTTACGATATTTCCAAGAATGTTTTTTCCCATCAAGTCGGTTATGCTTATTCGCGAAGACGGTTTGCGATAGAGGCCGCGGTACTTTTTAATACGAGGGAAGGAAAAGAAATGTACAGTAACCATCAGTTTGCCCGCGTTAAAGTAGGGTTTAGATTTTAAGGGCCGCATTTCTACTATTTTAGTTGTTATCCTTACTCTGAATTTATGTAAGTTTGTTTAAAAATTAATAAGTTATTATGGGTTTTGTTGTAACTGCTGATGGTTCCAATACGCTATACCATGCCGAAGTAGGTGAGCATTATCATTCAAAACATGGTGCATTGCAGGAGAGTAAACATGTTTTTGTTCACTCTGGTCTAGCCTATTATGTACAGCAGGAGTGTGTGGATATGGTGGCCATCCTAGAAGTCGGGTTCGGTACAGGGCTTAATTTTTTGCAATCTGCGGATTATGCCTGCCGTGAAGGATTGAAACTGCGGTATTGTGGTGTAGAGGCTTACCCGTTGGCTGCTGATGTGGTTTTTGCGACGGGATATGATAACTATGTGGATGGGCGTATATGGAATGGATTTAAGAATGGGTATAAAGATGCTTGGGAGGATGCGGTAAGGCTTAATGCTGACGTAGAGTGGCGGATAGTTCATCAAAAGATTCTCGATTTTAAATGCGATCAATTATTTGATGTTGTTTATTTTGATGCATTTGCTGCGATCCACCAGCCTGAGATGTGGACAGATGAGACCTTAGCTCATATTTGTCAGTTTTTGAAGGTAGGAGGTGTGTTTGTCACCTATGCTATTACAGGTAATCTGAAACGCTCGATGAAAGCCCTAGGCTTTAAAATAGAAAAGGCTCCGGGTGCGCTAGGGAAAAGGGAAATGCTGCGTGCTGTAAAGTTGTAGCCAAGATTAAAGAGCAAAGATTGCTGGATGTTTTTAATCCTTGATCTTTGCTCCTTTTTCTATTTAGTGTCCTTCTGTTCCGTCAGCACCGTGAGAGTGACCATGAGCCAGCTCTTCTTCAGTTGCCGGGCGCATCGCAAGAATTTCAATGTCGAAGTTTAATTTCTTGCCCGCCATAGGGTGATTTAAATCTGCGACAACAACCTCAGGGCTGACTTCAACTACTACAGCACGGAACTGGTTTCCTTGATTATCTTGTAAAGGTAGTACTTCTCCAACAGGAGGCATACCTGTTTCATTAAACATATCTGCAGGCAGTTGAGCCATTGCTTTATCGTCTCTTTCTCCGTAAGCATCTATAGCTTCTAATGCAAAAGAAGTTTTGTCACCAATCTGAAGACCAGCAATATTTTCTTCGAATTTTGGTAACATCATTCCCACACCGTATAGAAATGTTAGCGGATTTTCTGTTGTTGTTTGTTCTACGAACGTTTGTTCTCCGTTTTCTTCAATTGTGTGAAGTGTGTAGTTCAACGTTACTACGTTGTTGTTTTCTATTGCCATTTTTTACTCTTTAAAGAGGTCTAAGCCTCGTTATCATTTATTAATTCAATCAATTGTGCAATCGACGGTTGAGGAAGACTACAGGTCTTGTTCCGACAAAGGTATGCTTTTGATTCCACTTCTCCTTTATTAACTAACAAAGGAAGTGTGGAATTTGTTCCTCCCAACATGATTTTGTTGGGGATATATAGTTTCTGTTCCAGTTGACTGCGCCATTCTGTGGCACTTTGCCCGGTTATAGCAATTTCATTAACTCCAAAGTGTAAGTCCAGTAATTGGGTGGCCCAGTTGGAATAAGCGGATCCGTAGCTGGCAATGTGTGGGTACACGTTTGCGAACACCTGATCCGCTATCGCTATAAAACCATCGTCGTCAAATAAAAGTCCAAGTTTATAGAGTTGGCGTACGATACTAGAGGCAGATCCTGGAATGACATTGTCCATAATTTCGCTTTTCCGAGCGATGAGTTCTTCACCATTATTGGCTGTATAATAGAATGTAGCGGTCTCTCTATCATAAAACAGGGTAATAGCACGGTCGGCCAGTTTTTTTGCTTTATATAACCAGATTTCTTCGAAGGTTGCTTCGTATAGTGCGATATAGGCTTCTATGGTGAAAGCATAATCGTCCAAAAAACCATCGATGCTTCTGTTGTGGTCTTTGGGCTGGTGCAATAAATAACCTTCCACAGTACAATCCATAGCTAAAAAGTGTGCTATACCTATCGCTGTAGATAGATACTCCGGATCAGCGAAAGTACGATATGCATCTACGAGTCCTTTTGCTAATAGGGCATTCCAGCCCGTAAGTTGTTTGTTATCCAATCCTGGGCGAACTCTTGTGGCACGGTACTGAAGCAGCTTCGATTTGATTTCTGTTAAATACGCTGCCCAATCATCTGCAGTAAAGCCGGCCTCCTCAATGAGATGGTTATTCTTACTATTTACAAATGGGATGTTGGTCTGCTCTTCACTCCAATTGCCCTCATCGGTGATATTGAAGTAGTTGCGTGCGATTTCGGCATCAGCGCCTAATATGTCAAATTCTTTGTGCTGAAACGTGTAAAATTTTCCTTCTATACCTTCGCTGTCTGCATCCAATGCACTGTAGAAACCTCCATTTGGAGCTTTCATCTCCCGTATAGCCCAAGCGATTGTTTCTTGTACTACCCGTTTGTATTGTGGGGTGGGACTCTGTTGGTATGCTTCACTGTATAAGGAAATTAACTGTCCGTTGTCGTATAACATTTTTTCGAAATGAGGTACATGCCAACGTTCATCAACAGCGTATCGGCAAAAGCCTCCTCCGATATGATCGTATATTCCTCCGTTGGCAATTTGCTCTAGGGTAAAGTGTACATGAGATAGTATCTCTGGGTCTTTTGCTAGTGTGGCATAACGTAAGAGAAAGATCCAGTTATTGGGTAACGGGAATTTTGGTGCTCTGCGGTAGCCTCCATCCCGGTAATCAAAATGTTCTTTCCATGGTAGGACGACTGTTTTAAGGTCTTTTAGACTATATTGTTCGGGGATCTGTGCTATAGGCAGCTGTTCGGCCTGCTGTATACCTGCGGTCAATTTGCTCGCATAATCTAGAGCGACCTCGGGTGTTTCTTCCCACATCTGCGCAATTTGTAATAAAATATGCTGCCAATCCTGGGGTTTGAAATAGGTGCCTCCATAAATGGGACGACCATCGGGAAGGCAGATTACATTTAGAGGCCATCCTCCGGATTTTGTCATTAATTGTACTGCGATCATATAGATCTGATCAATGTCCGGTCGCTCTTCGCGATCTATTTTTATGGAAACGTAAAATTTGTTCATGGTTTGTGCAATAGCTTCATTTTCGAAGCTTTCGCGTTCCATAACGTGGCACCAGTGACAGGCAGAATAACCAATACTGATGACGATCAACTTATTTTCCTGCTTTGCTTTAGCGAGTGCTTCCTCACCCCATGGCATCCATTGTACGGGGTTGTTCATGTGTTGTTTGAGGTAGGGGGAAGTTTCGTTCTGAAGTTTGTTTGCCATATAACGAAGGTACACAAAAGTTGGTTAGCCGTAGCTTGCATTACTTTAATATTTTGCTGTTAATGCGGTAAATAAAATTTCATTTAGATTGGTTTTATTGTTGTTTAGTGATAATTGATCTTTAGAAGCGATGCTTTTTTCTACTGATCCTCCTATTTTACGAACTTGCCTAAGCATTTTTCTAAACTTGCCTAAGCAAGTTTAGAAAAATGCTTAGGCAAAATTTAAAATGACCGCGGTCATTTTGAAGAAAAAGTAGTGGATTTTATTTCTTTAAAGGGATGTGTGTCGTAGGAGCTCCATATAGCGGCTACAATCCATTTGTTTTTCACATGGTACAAAGAGTTGTATTTCATGGATGATGCCTTGTTAACTTTTGGTTAATAGCGGAGCGGTTATTCTGTTATTGTTTGCATGAGCGTACCGGTTCCTCCGGACAAGCTCGCAAAATCGATCCCATCCTCTAGGTTGATAACAGCGCAATGGGATGTTTTTAGCTCTATGTAACTATTGCAAATATAGTTTGTCAGATCAGACAAACCGGGGTTGTGGCCAAATACCACGAGTGTATTGATATGGGCAGGTATCTGGTTGATAATATGAAGAATATCCAGATAATAGGCTTCATATATCGCTTTGGTCTGTAGGATGTTCTGTAAAGGGAACTCTAAGGAGGAGCAAAAGATATGTGCTGTCTGTATCGCTCTGTTGGCTGTAGATGAAAGTACAGCAGTATTATCATCTATTGTTATGACTTCTTTTAAGCTGTTGGCGATGTGTTGTGCCCTGACAGCACCTTTATCCATTATATTCCGGTCAAAGTCTTTCTTGTCCCAAGTAGGAATTTCGGCTTTGGCATGACGGACAATAAAGAGTTTTTTGGCGGACATTCGGCTAGTATTATTTTAAGTAATTAAGCTTGGTTTTAAACCGTAAAAACCCATCCTTAAGGCGGTAGGTAGACCCCATCTCATCATAAATATTGGTTTCAAAATGTGCTTCTATCCTTACCGAGTTGTCCGCTAAACTGTCAATGTTCACAATGTGGAAATAGGAATCGTCCTGTATGTTTTTGTTTAATTTGGAACGCAAGACAACGGATGAGGCTGGTACTGACGTGCTCCATCTTTTTATATGCTGTAGGGGGGCTAATTCTAGGCTAACGCCATACGTTGTGTTTTCAAGATCTCTATCGATAGCAAAGGATTTGGCACCAACACGAAATGTAGTGTCATCGGTAATAGGGACAAATAGATCATTTATCTGTGTAAGATCATCGGTTGCGAACTTCTGACTTATTCCAAATGATATATTAGAAAGTCCAGGGACTTCAAAAGAATAGGTATGCTCGAATAAAAGCGAGTCTTTTTCCCCATACCACCAATACCCTCCAATAACATAAGCTGCGTCTCGATTGTTTAAGATATCAGCGTAAGGCTTGATGTTCGATTGTTTATTCGCAAAACCGAAGCCATTTAGTTTGGTGGAAGAGTATGTTGTGTTTTCCAGTGTAAAAGAAATGGAGTCTCTGTTGTGAAGATCATCATGCTCTAATTCCTGCGCTGTCATGCCTTCGTTTTCCTTCTCACAGGAAACCGACAGTACGGCAAAAAGAAGGACTAGGATAGGAATTAGAGATTTCATAATGTTTAGTTATTCAGTCAAATATAATGATAATATTTTAAATAAATACTAAGGGAAAACATTGTTCATAAAAAAGAATGGGTATTCATATCTATTCTTGATAACTGCAAAGTAAGGTAAATTTTGTCATTGTTGTCGTAAATCACTTGAGGATGTCTTGAAGTGATTTATATGCCTTAAATAATCCTACTTTTTATCCCAGCTTAGCAAGGCAACAGGTTGTATATTATATATTTTGGTGGTTTTTGGGAAACACCCATTTTCAGGACATGTAGTCAAGCAGTCTGATTATGTTGCTTAAGTCTTCCAATCTCTTATGGGTATACGGTAGAGGAGATCGTGAGCGTTACTGAAATTTTTTAAAGATTCTAAGGTACTTGTAATGCTTACTTTTGTAACATACAACTTCCTCAACCGTTTTCTTGAGAGTACGTAGAGGATTTTTTGATTCTAGGATATGTGTTTTACTGAAATTTCTTAACCCCTATTTTCTTTAAAATTCGAAAACCTTTGGAAGATTGTATCCTTCTGAGTATATACTGAGTTTCTACATGTTCAATGTAATCATTGTAAAATAATGGAAACTCTTGCTCTAGGAATTGTTTTCTTTCATCTAAAATTCTTGATTGATTTTTCGGGTCTGAGCTCATTCCATCTGTGTCAAATATTGTTATTGTTTGATCTATATGTCTTGTTAGTACGTGTTCCTTAGCGATAACTTTTGTAAAAAAAACCCAATCAGCAATTATTTTATAGTGTTGATCATAATATCCGTATTTTTCGAATAGTTCCTTTTTTATAAAAGTCGCTGGGTGTCCTAGCGATGCCGTGAACAAGAAGTTGAATGTTAATTTTGAAGGATATTTATATAGGACTGCCCCTTTCTTTTCTGCAAAAATAAGGTTTCCATATATTATATCTTCGTTTTTTAATTGCGGTATAACGTTTTCAATAGTTGTTATTTCATTTAGGAAGTCTCCACTATTTAGAAATAATAGATATTCTCCTTTTGCTTCTTTGATTCCTTTATTCATAGCGTCATATACCCCTGAATCTTTTTCTGATTTCCAAAAGTTGATACGAGTATTATTTCCGATAAGCTCTCTACTTCCGTCATTTGAGCAACCATCGATAACAATATATTCAAAGTCTTGATATGTCTGTTCAGAAATTGATTTAAACGTCTTTTCTAAACCTGCTCTATTATTTAGATTTATCGTAATTATCGAAATTTTCATATCTATTGTTATAGCGTATATTTAAGGTCAAATGTAACAAAGATCGTTTGGATTACGTTTGATAAAGTGTATATAAAAAAATAATTGCCATTTTTGCGTATGATACAAGAGCATTCCCCTTTAATTAGTGTCGTTATCCCATGTTACAACAGTGAAAAGACGATTTTAGAAACAGTAAATTCTGTATTTAGTCAGAACTTCGAAGATTTTGAAATTATCATGGTGGATGACGGTTCTATCGACAATACATTAAGATTAATAAGACAGTTTGGAGATAATCCAAAAGTCACTATATTTTCGCAAGAGAATAAAGGACAGTCTAGCGCAAGAAATACTGGCCTTAAGCATGTTAGAGGGAAATATGTGTTTTTTCTTGATTCTGATGATCTCCTCGCAAACAATTATATGGAGGAGTGTGTAAATGTATTTGAAAATGAAGATGACGTTTTGATGGTTTATAGCGATATGCAGTTATTTGAACGAGATGACTACATTTTTAAATTAGATGATTTCCGTATAAGGGAATTTTTAATTCAAAACTGTATCCCTGCTTTTTGTATGGTGAAAGTCGAGCATTTAAGGAAAATCGAAGGTTTTGATGAACGTCTTCGAAATAACGAAGACTGGGAGTGTTGGATAAGAATGATTAAAACATTTAAAGGTAAAGTTGTCAAAATACCTAAACCTCTCTATTTTTACAGGAAGCGTTTGGAAGAGAACTCAGTATCTGACCTAAGTATAAAGAATGACGAAGTAGATAGCGTCTTCTTATATGTTTTTAATAAGCATTATGAATTCTATAGGGAGAATGGTCTTGGGATCTGGGATTTCTTTGGTAACGTTATGCATCTAGGTGCTTATAAAAGTAAGTACTATAACGTGTGGTATAAGCGCTTGTTTTATAAATACTTTAATAAAAGTAAGTATTTGGGGTTATCCCAACAAACGCCATTTTTTAGGTGGAAGTAATCCGATGAGTATTTATTAATATGTTACGTCAGAAACTTGTTAGTGTTATAATACCGGCTTATAACGCACAAAATACAATCATAGACTGTTTGCAATCAGTCGAAAATCAGCTATACAAGAATATTGAAGTAATATTGATAGATGATGGATCGATTGATAAAACATTTGAGACAGCTTTAGCTTTTAAGAGTTTGAACCCTAATATGACTATTGAACTGTTCTCTCAGTCCAATAGAGGACCTTCGGCTGCTCGTAATGAGGGGCTTAGGTGTGCAAATGGTGAGTTTGTTGTTTTTTTAGACTCAGACGATAAACTTGATTCAAGCTTTATAGAGAAATGCTTGATAAATTTTGAGAATAATCCAACGTTAAATCTAGTATATTCTGGAGTAAGACAGTTTGGCAGGGAGAGTAAAGACTCCTATTTCGGGGATTTTAGTCTAAATCGGTTTCTGAGGACTAACGTTATTCCAGTATTTGCTATGGTAAGGCGCTCTCATTTACTCGCAGTTGGCGGCTTCGATGAAAACCTTCGTAACCATGAAGATTGGGAGTTATGGATTCGGATAATATCTCAATATGGGCCGTTTGTATGTCAGATTAAAGAGCCGTTGTATCATTACAGAAAAAGAATAGAGCGTGATTCAATAACCGATAAAACCGAAGAGGGGAATAATATTGAAATGAGCTACTGTTACATTTATAAGAAGCACTATGAGTTCTATTTTAAGAATGGCTTTGGTATATATGATCTCCTTGTAAAGTCAAAGTACGAAGAGAAGTATTATAATACTTGGTACCGAAAGCTATTCTACAGGCTCAAAAGAAAAAATTAGAATGCTTTTATTTCGATGAAAGGTTGTTCCTCAAAAAGATAATTTAACCAGTTTTGAAGGCTGTATTTGATTTTTATTTGAGAAGATATTTCTACTAATTCTGCATCAAGAAACTGTTCTAGTTGATTTTCATTTTCTCCATCCCATATAAAAATATTATTGGGATGATAAAAATCATATTTAGCTATATGTTTGTTTGTGGTGATTAATTTCTTGCTATAATTGAGGCTTTCAAATGCTCTGAATGATAAACCGGATTGTCTTTTGTTGTGTAAATCAATCAAAAGAGTAGATTCTTTTACATTTGAGAGGTTTTTATCATAAGGAATAGCTTCATTTATACTAGAGATATTGTTTTGCTTGAGCAATTCAATTTCTCTCTTTTTTTTTGTTTTTAGAGTAAAGCAACAGCAATATTTAAGCTGTTCTAACTTGTTTTTTAATAGAATTGATTGTTGTAATCTATCTTCGTCGCAACTTCCTAATAAGTATGCTGTTTTTTTGTTGTTAGTTGCTGCAGGTGATAGGTTTGGGAAGTAAAAATTTGTTGTTAGTTTAGTATTCGGATAGAGCAAATAGTCTTCATGATCAAATACGAAAAAACGATTAAATAGGTTTAAATATTTTGTTACCTGGGGAAACCGATTGATGCTGTCCCAATGATAAGCTGTAGTTTTATAGGTGATTCCTTGGATTTTTTGTATGAAATCAACAGGATACATGTCTGGTCGTATAAAAAGTGCCAAGTCAGCAGTCTTTATTTTTGAAAGTTCTTTGTTTAAAAAAAGGCTTCTTTCCTTTAATTTCAACTTATTTTTATACTCCTTATCGTTTAGAAAAACTTTTCTAAAAGTGTTAATCACTCTAGAAATAGGGTTCTTATATTTGTATTGGCCGTCTTCAATCGGAAAACCCAATACAGTGTATTCTAAGTCTTCAAGGCCTCTTTTTATGGCTTCGAATAAACCGAAGTCCGATGGTGCGCAAAGGATTATTGTTTTTTTTCGCATCAACTATCCTATCTTAACTCTGCATGAGTGTTAAAGAATCTCGATAACTATTCCATATCCAGAATTGGCCAGCACAGTATTTTGGAAGAACTGTTGTCGCTAATACCTTCCTGTTGAAAGATGAGGTCGATGATTTGCAGTGTAATCTATTGAATATAAGTTTATTTCTGAAGTATATTCGTTTTATTTTACGTTTTTTAGCAGCAGACTTGATCGAGCTTGAACCGAGGTGAAAGCATATGGCTTCTTTAATAAAATAGCTTTTCCACCCTTTCTGCATGGCTCTGAAGCTCAAGTCGTCGTCTTCAAAATAGTAAGGACTGAATATCGGATTGAAACCACGAAGTTCCTTTAGTTTATTGGTGTCATAAACAGAGTTGGCTCCGGATACGAAATGAGTTTCATTGTTGGAATGGTTTGCATATTTTTTGACGGAGAAAATACGTTGCTTGTACAGTATTCCGGTGGTCTGGGGTTTACAACTACTATCAATAGCCTGTCCCATTATTGCGAAAGTATTTTGGTCGACAAAGCTTTCCAGACAAACTTTGATATAATTTGGTGTTAACTGTATGTCTGAATTAAGAAGTAACAGTCTGTCTCCCTGGGCTGCCATTATTCCTCTATTACAGGTTTTGGAAAAGCCAAGGTTTTTATCGTTTTGAATAACCTTTATTTCAGGATAATTTGATCTTAAAAACTCTACGGAAGAGTCTGAAGAGCAGTCGTCTACTATAATAAATTCATATTCCGCTCTCGCTACATCTAAGGATGCAAATACAGAGGGAAGAAATTTCTCTAAAAGGGTTCTTCCATTATAATTGGGAATAAGGACTGTAATTGTCATATGCAAAGATATAATTTATATTTCTACGTTAAAAGTGTTGTATATGCTACATTTGTGCCAAACTTTTTTTTATCCATATTAACCAAATATTATTCATGAGGGGATTATTATTGTACTTTGCGTTATTTTTCAATGGCTTTATCTATTACTTATCATTGGAGAAAACCTATTTTGAAGAGTTGCTAATCATTTCTCTGGTGATGTTTACGTTTTACATTTTCCTAGGATATTTATATCGGCGGGGAGGAATAGTAGCGAGATGCCTGGTGGTGATAGGGCTTATCCTTTTGTCTTTTAACCAAGTTTTGGCTATAACGACTTCCTTGATCTATCAGTCAAAATTTACTTATGGTATGGCGTTGAGTTTACTGAACACCAACTGGGGTGAAGCTTGGAGTATGATCTCTACAATGATGTTGGCGGTATTTTTATTTGTTGTACTTTTTACCTTTCATTATTTTGTAGTTAACAATATACCGAATTACTTAGCAAGCTCTAGATCTACTGTTTATATCATGTTTCTATGGTTGTTGATCCCACTATGTTCGATGGTATACTATCAGTCTAAAAGTAGCGTCGTGGAAAGTAGGTGGTCTGCTTTTTTTCGGAATACGATGTTTTTTAATTTCAGGACGTTGAGCCAAGCAGCCGACGAACGTTTGGAGCTGAGTGAAATAAGAAGCTACAAGGCTGATTATTCAAATATGATTCTTGAAAAACAGCGGGTTAAAAATATTGTAATGGTAATCGGTGAGTCCGCGCGTAGGCAAAATATGTCATTATACGGGTACCACCGTTTGACTACCCCTCATCAGGATAAAAGAAAACAAGAGATGAAGTTGTATGGGAACTTGGTTAGTCAGGCTGGTATAACTTTATTGTCTGTGCCGATGTTATTATCTACTGTTGCTGAAGATAACTACAATTTGGGAAAAAGTCAGTTTGGTGATAATATTCTGAGGTTAGCGAATCACCTGAACTATCGCACGTACTGGCTTAGTACGCAAGAACAGGGAAATATGTATGTTTCTACGGTGAGTAACATGGCTTCTTTTGCAGATGATACAAAGTGGTTTGCAGGTTATGATGAAATATTGCTGAATGAAGTGGATAAGATACTAACAGAACGTGCTGATGAACATAATCTGATAATTCTCCATATCAATGGCTCTCATTCCAATGCCTGTGACAAATATCCCTCTGAACATCATGTTTTAAGTAGCGATAGCAGTGTAATTGACTGTTATGATAATTCTGTAAGGTATACCGATCATATCTTGGGAAGTATCTTTGACAAATTGGAAAACCACGATGCTGCATTGGTGTATTTATCCGATCATGCAGAAAAACTGCATAATAATCGCTTTATACACTCGGATTCAAAGGAAGGTACCGAAATTCCTTATTATATTTGGTATTCGCCGTTGGTTGCGCCCGAATTGGTTGATAAAGGAAGAATTGATACATTGGAGTCTTTGAGAATAAATTATTATGAGATAGCTCGGCTGCTCGGTGTAAACACTTCGGGGATCCGCAAAAATGGAAATATTAGATATCTTAAATCGGACTTGTCTGTTGTAGATTATGAAAAATTAAATCCCTAGCGATGGTAAGTATTGTAGTTCCCTGTTTTAATCATGGTCATTTTTTGAAAGAAACTATATATTCTATATTAGCGTCTTTTTATAAAAATGTGGAAATAATTATCGTAGACGATGGATCTACCGATGATAGTAGATTGGTTGCTGATCGCTTGGTGAAAGAATTTACAAATGTGAGTTATCTGTATCAAGAGAATCAAGGGCCATCTGCGGCTAGGAATAATGGGATTGCTCAAGCTAAAGGGGTATATATACTGCCTATAGATGCGGATGACTTAATTAGTCCTGATTATATCGGTAAGGCAGTAGATGTTTTGGAAAGCCGGCCCAAGGTGAAAGTAGTATATGCTGAAGCCGAGAAGTTTGGCGCCGTAAACAAATTATGGAAGTTGAAGTCTTATTCAAGGAAAGCCCTTGCGATGGACAATATGATCTATGTGAGCGCCGTATTTAGAAAGGCTGACTGGTCTCGAGTGGGGGGATATACGGAGGATGCTGTCCTTGTCCGCGAAGACTGGGAGTTTTGGATTAAGATGTTGAAAGATGGAGGGGAGGTTGTAAAATTACCGTTTGTAGGCTTTTATTACCGGATACATTCTTCGTCAAGGAGGAGGAGTATGTCTAAGGCAAAGAAAAATGCCGAAATAGATTATTTAAATCTTCATCATATCGAGTTCTTTAAAGAGACTATAGCGGGGCCCTTACGTAAATCTAGATCGCTGTCTCCGTGGATCAACCGTTTTTTTTCAAGTTGAAGTCTGATGTTTTACTATCCCCTATGATATATTCCAGCATTCTTTGTCGTATCTACAGGGAGGCTTCTTGAGATGTGCGATTGGTACCGCAGTACACAAGGGTGGAATATATTCCCAAACAAAGTCCATTCCAAGGGGTATCGGGTTGATCGACCTTGGTAAGTGAATTTGATCATTTGAAATAGCCTCTTTATTGGAGATCTGCCGACTATCTTTTTATCTCGTGGATGTTTGGACGGGTATTGGTGTAAGGTATCCGCGTGTTTATTTAATATATTCTCAATGCCATATAGTAATTGCTTACTCAAAGGAGTATTTGGTCGTCCGACCCAAGATGGAACAGCGATGAGATCCCTGTAGTAATCTGGCATATAGCGGTTCATCGTATCGTATGTACGGGCGGCTCCATTGGGATGTTCAGGTCTTCCTACCATCCATATATCCGGATTTTTAAACTCTTTCCATACCTTAGCATAAGAGACTTCTGTTGCTTTCACATCATGCCATCCGCCCCCATAATGATGTAAAAGGTATGCTCGAATATAATCGGAGCGATGTACAATGCTTAAATGGTAATAGGCCTTCGGCAGGGGATGTTCATTTTTAAGAAATAGCTGAAGATTTTGAGGGGTAACTAAGCACACAGGAACACCGATATGTCTGACTAGATAAGAAAAACTCAATTTCCTATTACCTGTCATAGCTGCTCCTTCCCAATAACACCAAATTACAAAAGGAACTCCATTGACATAGGTTAAATCTTCGGGTTTTTCAATGGTTTGCATTTTATATCTTATCCCTTCTCTTGGTAAACTTAAGCCAGTAATATTTTATGGGATTGGTATACTTCAGTTGTTTCCAGGGTCTGCTACCATGGGGTTTATGAAGTACGGGAGTATCTAATAGTACATAGTTCTTAAAGCCGTTCTCTAAAGAAGCATAAGAAATCGTAGTATCGAACCAGTCTTTCGATTTATCGAGATGTTCAAAGCTATATTTGGATAAAAAAGAGTGGCTCAATAGGGTACAACAGAAACTTAGACTTCTTTCGGTCTCTATCGCAGTTCCTTTCTTCCCTTTGAATTTTAGGTATGGAAAGTTTACCACGCCCTCGTAGTCGACGGTTACAGCACCGACCATTCCGATATCTGGAGTTTGTTCCGTAAATTGTAGGAGCGTATTTAATGAGGAAGATTTTACCTCTACATCAGATTCTACAATAATTAAGGGAAGATTACATTTTAGGGCCTTTGCTTGAGCGTCTTTCAGTACCGTGAAATAGTTAGGGGAGGGGGTATTTGTGAGCGAAGACAAATGTATATAATGATAGCCTAATACCGTAGCGTTATCGGATAGGGATTTAGAGATGTTATCATCACTAAAATCGTCATAAACATAGTAAATTAGTTCTATGTCGCTATTTTTAATAGCTTTGATGGTTTCTAGCGTATTCTCCAATGAATTCTTTACCGGAGTGACTACAATAGCTTTATACATGCTCATATCTGACACAAAGTTATTATTAATTCCGGATAATAATACCGTTACCTATTGAAATAATCCCGACAATAAATGCGGGAATAATCCAAAGAGAAGAATAGTGATCCCGCACACTATGGCTATTAAATAAGGCCATGATCTTGTGGTGTAAGTAGGGGGGAGGGATTCTTCCTTTCGGAGAAAAGCATATAGTGGAATTTTGAAATAATAGAACAACGAAATGACCGAAGTCAGTGCTCCAGTAATCAACAGCAGCAGTAGAGCGACATCCTGTGTGTTTTGATAGCGGTCAAATGTAGAAGTGAAAACCAACAGCTTGCCGATAAAACCTGCCGTGGGCGGAAGCCCAATGAGAGATATACCCAGCAGTGTAAAGGTCGTAAATAATAAGGGCTTATGTTTGCCCAGTCCACTGTAGTCCACGAGCGCTGTTGAGCCTATATACTTTTCTAGGAATTGTATGATTGCAAATGCACCAATGGTCATTATAGCATATACGGTAATGTAAAAAAGTAACGTCTTATAATCCGAACTGGGACTGCTGATAATAGCCATCAATAAAAAACCCGTATGACCGATTGACGAATAGGCCATCAAGCGCTTGGCATCCGACTGACGAAGAGCAATAAGATTTCCCATCAGCATGGTGACTATCGCTACCACGGTAATGAATAACAGCGTAAGCTCACTAAAATAAAATAAGGTCGATGTCCATGATTCGAATAGACGTTGGAACAGTATAAGGGCAGCTATTTTGGGAACTGTTGCTAAAAATGTGGTGATGGGCGTGGGGGCTCCTTCGTAGACATCGGGAGTCCAGAGATGAAAAGGTACGAAACCTAGCTTGAACCCAATCCCTACAAAAACAAAAAGTATAGCGACGCTGCTCATTATTTTGGGAGCAGAAATCAGTCCTTGAATATGAGACGAGGAAGAGAAATCAAGATTCCCCGTGAAACCATATATCAGGGAGAGACCATACAGCATGACTGCGGCACAGACCGAACCAAATAAGACATATTTCATCGTCGCTTCCGACTGTTTTTTGTTTATTGATGCTGTGGTTTGCAGCTCGTCTTTACCGGATAATACCGGCTTGTTTTCGTTCGTAAAATACCCTACCAACACATACGAACTGATGGACACGGTCTCTATAGCAATAAATACCATCAGCCAATTGGTGCTGAGGGTGAGTAGGTTCATACCTAGGGTGGCTGCTAATAAGATGCTGTATATATCACCTTCGTTTTTTAACCCTTTATCGTTCGCATATTCACGAATCAGCACCAAGATGGGAAGCAATAAAACAAGCATGATCAATCGACCGTATACAGCAAGGGTATCCACTTGCAGCATACCAAAGAATCCGGATTGTGGTTGCCCAAGTTGACTGTACACGGCATAGGCTGTCCCTACGATTCCGAGGCATGCGATGCTGAAAGTACTGTTTCTCCAATAACGATCTAAAAACAGACTGGAAAATATACAGCAAAGGAAAGCTATTATCAAAACCAGTTCAGGCTTGAATACAGGTATGGAGCGTATAATCTGATCCAGTAGGGAGCTAATCTGTGGCGTAAATTCTTCCATAGGTATTAAAAGTAGGGCGATAATAGCGAGATGAGGTTCAGCACGCTGCTATTGACCGTGTCAAATACTAAAGAGGGCATTATACCTAGCGCCAAAGCTAATGCCAAAGTAGGAAAAAGGACGATTCGTTCTCTTATGTTTACATCGTGCAGAGCAGCAGTCCATGCCTCTCCTCCCTTAAGTCGTGTCTGTCCGAAGAACATGCGCTGCAGTGTCCATAAAAAATAGACCGCACTGAGGAGTATACCTAAGGAGCCTGCGATAGCCATCCACCTCGGAATTCCTGTACCTACACTTTCCGCATTAAATGTGCCTATAATAACAAAAGCTTCGCCGATGAACGCTGAAAAGCCGGGCAGACCAAGCGAGGCAAAGAAGGCGATAGCGACAAATCCCGTATAAGCAGGCATCAGCGATGCTAAGCCTCTGAAATTATAAATATAGCGATCATGAACCCGGTCATAGATCACACCGACCAAGAAAAAGAGGGAAGCTGATAGAAAGCCATGGCTGATCATCTGAAATATTGCTCCGGATACGCCTTCTGCAGTCATAGAGGCTAGGCCGAGTAATACAAACCCCATATGCGATACGGAGGAGTAGGCGATCAGGCGCTTTAAATCTTTTTGGGCAAGTGCATTCAGCGCACCATACAGAATGGAAATAATACCGATCAGTCCCAACCACCAGTTTGCATCGACAGCAGCATCCGGAAATATACTGTAACATACTCGGATGATACCATAGCCACCGATCTTTAATAGTATACCTGCCAGAATAATGGATACCGGTGTAGGAGCCTCAACGTGGGCATCGGGCAGCCAGGTATGCAAGGGAACTACGGGGACTTTGATGGCAAAGGCGATGAAGAGGACTATAAATCCGATCATGCGTGCCGGTATACCCAATACTTCGTTATAGTTGTTCAGGTAGGCAAAGAAAGAACCGTCTACATAGTTGTCCGGATTCATCATATGCAACATGTTGAACGTATGTGCTCCCGTGTCCGGGTTGATGACTGAGAAATAAAGACCAACGATAATCAGTAACATGAATACGGATCCGAAGAGCGTATAGATAAAGAACTTCATGGCTGCGTATTCGCGGTTTGCCCCACCCCATATACCGATCAGGAAGTACAGAGGCAACAACATTACCTCGTAGAAAATATAGAACAGGAAGAAATCCAATGCGGTGAATATACCTATCACGGCCATGTTGAGCAGCATCAGCAGTGCAAAGTACCCTTTGGGACTTTTTGTGATATTCCAGGAGGCACCTATAGCCATCAGCATCACGAAAGCAGATAAAAGGAGCAGTGGCATGGAGACGCCATCGACTCCTAGGAAATAGTCAATTTCCAACTGGCCCAGGTTTCCCAAGGCTAACCGTATCCAGGGGATTTGTTCGACAAATTGATAGCCATTGGTGGTGTTGATCCCCTGTGCTGTCTGGTCAAATTGAAGATAGAGCGAACCTGCGAGTGCAAACTGAACTAAAGTAATAGCCAGCGCAATGTATTTATACGTTTTCTGTAGACTGTGGGGGAGTGATAGTATCACCAATGTTGCCACCAAGGGCAAAAATATAAGTATTGATAGTAATCCCATGCTATCGTAATATCAAATAAAGTATTCCAATTAAAACAACGGTAAATGCAAATCCCAGGTAGTTCTGTATACGTCCATTCTGTATCCATCGCAGCAAGTGACCTAAATAGTAAGCTGTTCCTGCAATAGTATTAACAATACCATCGACTATATGTTTGTCCCACCAGGCCGCAAGTTGACTTAAGAGTAAGGTGATATAGCGGATCACCCGTACAAAACCATCTACCAGGTACCTGTCCAGTACAGAGGCAACGTTACTAAGGTATAGGGTACCCCTGCTCGTACTATTGACCATGCCTTCTACGATGTATTGATCCAGCCATACGCTTGTCTTGCTGATCACTAAAGTTGCCTTGACAAAAGTGCTGTTGATAAACTTGTTGATCCCAAGTTGATTGGTTTCGGCTTTGATCCATCCGCTGTTGGCGTCTAGAGGGTATTTACCCAATACATACCAGTTGTAGCCTATCACCCAGCTTATGAGTGCTGTTATGGTCAGGATCAAAGGGACAAAGAGGTGTAGGCTGTGTATTTCCTTAAAGATATAATCTATGGAAAATCCTTCCAAAATGCCTGCCTGGTGATAAGAAACCGGGTTCCAGGAGAATACAAAAAATAACGAGCAGATTGCTAGAAAGTACATCGGGTATAGCATCTGTTTTGGGGCTTCATGTAGGTGTGGTCTCACTTGTTCAGGGAGACGAGACTTACCCAAAAATGCTTTAAAGATCAATCGTCCGATATAGAATGCTGTCAATATACTCACGAGTACCAATAAAATGGGTACGATAAAATAAAGTCCTCCTTTATGCATAGCCCATTCGAAGGTTGCGATCACAATGGCGTCTTTGGATAGGAAGCCCGATGTAAGGGGAAATCCTGCAAGCGCTAAAGAAGCGATACTCATGAGCACAAATGTTTTAGGCATATATTTTCGTAGGCCACCCATGTGACGTAGATCCTGAGGGTCAAAATCTAACCCTGACTTATCCTTGGCATGTGCAATTTCATGAATGACAGCTCCTGCACATAGAAAGAGGAGACACTTGAAAAAGGCATGTGTTGCCAAGTGGAATAATGCGGCATCCCATGCGCCAATGCCGACAGCAGCCATCATATAGCCCAGTTGGGATATGGTGGAGAATGCCAGTACTCTTTTGATATCATATTGCCCCGAGGCAAAGTAAGCTGCCAATGTCGCCGTCACGGTACCTATAATGGTAATAAACAGGAGTACATGATCGTTGAAAAGTGGGAACAGGGTACATAATAAGAATACACCGGCTGCGACCATCGTAGCGGCGTGTATCAGAGAGGAAACCGATGTGGGGCCTTCCATAGCATCAGGAAGCCAGACATGCAGCGGAAATTGTGCCGATTTGGCCATCGCTCCGAGAAAGAAGCCTAGGCCTGCCAAGGTCATCAGCCCAGTATTGTTATCAAATCCCGAATAAACCAGCCCTTCCTTGCCGAACAGATCCACGAGATCCAGCGTGCCGAACGTGGTGAATACCGCCGCTATACCGATTAAAAAGCCCAGATCTCCAATACGATTGATCAGAAAGGCCTTTTTATTTGCTTGTACTGCTGATTCTTTGGTAAACCAAAAACCAATTAATAGGTAGGATGCAAAACCCACCAATTCCCAAAAAATGTAGGATACCAGTATGTTTTTGGAAATACAGAGACCGAGCATGGCAAAACAGAAGAGGCTGAGGTACATCCAGTACCGGTGTATCCCAGGGTCACCTTTCATATAGGCTCTCGAGTAGATATGCACTGGAAGAGCCACGATACTGACAATGAACAGCATCAATACCGTTAGGTTGTTTAATAATATGCCGATAGTAAATGTCTTATCACCTATACGGAACCAATCGTAGGTATGATGCATTGGCATATTATTCCAGACTTCTGCAAAGACAAATATCCCTGACAGAAGGGCGCTTAAGGCAATCGCTACAAGAGAGAATATACCTGAAGTCGATTTTTTGCCCCGTATAGCCTGTATAAGGAAGGCCATAAAAGGGAGCAGTACAACGAGTATACTGGCACTAATCGGTGATATATTTAACAGCTCTGTCATCAGTCACGCAAATCGGTGATATTATCCGGGTTAATAGTTTTATAATGACCGTACACCTGCAGTATGATTGCCAGGGCGACCGCAACGGATGCTGCCGCTAGTACAATGGCGAAGAGGGCAAACACTTGGCCTGAATAGTTGATTTTGTCATACTTGCCGAAGGCTACAAAGTTGAGTATGGCAGCATTGATCATCAATTCAATACCTACCAGTATCAGGATTGCATTCCTTTTGGCCAGTACGGCATAGAGGCCTATACAGAAGATGCATGCGCTCACGACCAAAAAATGAGTTAAGGTAATCATCTTTGTTCCTCCTTTCGTGAAAGATGAGCGGCACCTATGAGTACCATGAGCAGAAAAACCGAAATGACTTCAAAAGGGAGTACGTACTGTGTCATGAACCGCAGGCCCAACTGTTGTACATTGTTGTCATTCGGTTGTATGATATTTCCTTGTTTGATATTTTGTACGATCCATTCAGGCGTCTGTTGCTGCCACTCGATAATTCCCCACAGTATTACGGCAAGAAAGCCTAGAACCAATAATAGCGATTGCCAATTGGGTAGGTTTATCCAGCGACCGGACAGCTGTTGAAGGGATTTCAGTAATTCCTTGTTGGAAAGCATGAATGCAAATAGCATCAAGATCAGTACGCCACCTACGTAAACCATAATCTGTGTGATGGCTACAAAATCTGCCAAGGCAAATATAAACAGCCCCGCCATAGAAAATAAGGTGACAAAGAATAGGAATAAAGCACGCGCTGTATTTTTTAAGCTGACGACCAATAATGCCGAACCTATAGCGAGTGCCGCAAAAGCATAGAATATAAATTCTTCCATATCGCTTACTTTTTCTTGGCTGCCTCCTTTTCAGCTTGATGTTTGGTCCATTCGGCCTTGCGTTGTGCGATTTCGGTGTCCGACATCTCTCCAAAACCGTAGATTAAATCGGTCAATTGTGTTGTGCTCCGATCGTATTGGTTGGTCATTGTGATGCATTCGGTAGGGCATACTACTGTGCATAGTCCACAGTACATACACTTCGCCATATCAATATCAAACTGCGCAGCGTACAGTCTTTTGACCGATCCGTCCGAAGTTTTGCCTATGGCTTCTGGTGATTTGATAGCCTCAATAGTGATACAGTCTACCGGGCAGGCTTTAGCACATAAGTCGCATACAATACAATCGTCAATCTCCACATCCAGTTGATATCTTGCTACCTCGGGAATAGGCATTTTCTCTTTCGGGAATTGTACTGTCGTGACACCCTCCTGTTGATCGAAGTAGTCTTTACTGCGTATATCAACAGATTGGCGGGATCGACGTGCCCCAAAGAGGTGCCGGAACGTCAAAAATAATCCTTTGACGGCCGAAGAAAAACCCTGTATCGTTGTTTTTAAGATCAATTTCTTGTTGTTAACTTGTTGTCAAGTTATCCAGTTGTCGAGTTGCCTTGTTAACTCGTTCACTCGATAACTTGTTCACTCCTTATTAATTATTCTATTATCCAGTTGTCGAGCTGTCTTGTTAACTCGTTCACTCGATAACTTGTTCACTCCTTACACCCTTACACCATCACCAAAATACGCCACAGTCCTGATATGGCCATGCACAAAAATCCCAATGGGATCATTACTTTCCAGCACAGGCTCATCAGTTGGTCTGCTCTAAAACGGGGCAGTGTCCATCGGATCCATATCTGCACGCCTACCACAATAAGCGATTTGAGGAGTGTCCAAAAGATGCCCCATCCGATTCCTGTTGTCCAGTCTGCGAGCCGTATAACACCTATATTAGGTAGGGGAGTGTTCCATCCTCCTAAAAATATAACAACACCGAGCATCGCTACCAAAAACATCATCGCATATTCGGCGAGGAATATAAAAGCGAAACGAATCCCTCCATATTCTGTATGAAAGCCTCCGATCAGTTCGGACTCAGCCTCCGGTATATCGAAGGGGGCTCGGTTACATTCTGCCAGCGACGCGATAAAAAAGATGAGGTATACGACGATAAGGTGTGGCGCCTGAAATACATGCCAGGCAAATATGCCCCCGATGTGGCTAACATCCCAGATGCCTAAAAATAAAATGGGATCGGCAGACAATATACCTTGTTGATATCCAATCTCGTTCAGGTTTAATGTCTGAGTGATCATCACGGCAGCTATCAGAGACAGGCCCACAGGGATTTCGTAAGATACCATCTGCGCAATTGCACGTATAGCTCCAAGAAGCGAATACTTGTTGTTCGATCCCCAGCCCGCCATCAGGATACCTATTGCATCGATGGACACGACCGCCATAATGAAGAACAAGCCGGTGTGTGTATTGGCCGGAAGCCAGTCTGGTGCCCAGGGGATGACCGAGTACCCGATATACACCGCACCGAATATAATGATTGGTGCTACAGCAAATAGGATTCTGTCTGCGGCTTTGGGCGTAATAAATTCTTTTTGCAAAAGTTTAAGAATGTCAGCGATGGTCTGTAAAAGGCCGTACTTGCCTGTTTCCATTGGACCGAGCCTGTCCTGTACAAAACCCGCAATCTTACGTTCTGCATATACCGCAAACAGCGTGAATAGCGCGATAAAGCCAAAGATAGCTATAGGTATAATGATATGGACAATTAGTTGGCTCACAAAGCTCTTTAGAATAATTCTTAATTGGATGCAAACATACGCAAAACGTAGCAAAAGAACGATAGAAAAACCATCACAGGCATGTCATACGTCAAATTAATATGCCTGAATATGATTCATTTTATTGTTCCGATTTCAAAAATAAACTATTTCTGTGAAATAATATACTGAATTGGTAGAGTATTATTTTGTTAGCTTAGGGTTGCCGCAGGTTTGTGTGTCTTGTGGGCTAGTTTTTCTGACCTGCCAAGTTCGTGTAATTCATGGATGAGTGCTTCAATATTATCCAGACGCTCCAGTAATGCTGTATCATTTTCTTGCTCGATTGATTTGGTGATACTGACCGAAATACCGACCAAAAGTGCATTGATGCGGTAAGCTAGCGTTTGAAAAGAGAGCATGTCACTCCAATCCTGCTTCTTGTAGCGCGGTTCCTTTTGGAACTGATCCAGATTATCATAGAGTTGTGCCAATGAAGTCTGTGCGTGCTTTCGTACAAGTCTCAGCTCCTGATGATCTACATTGTGTTCGCATAGTCGTGCCCGTAGTTTATGATAGTAATTCTGGTAATTGCCAATAAGTATCTCCGTTAGGCTTTTCATTGTTTTGTGATGGTTGACAGGCAGGGCAAAACAGCCTATCAGCGCTATGATCGATCCCAGTAGTGTAAAAGCTAAGCGGCTGCCCAGTAAATCCCATATATTTCCTTCGTAGAGGTGTAGGGCAAGTATTGCTGCAATGGTAATGAATATCACACAGATCAGATAGTCAGGTTTGTTAAAGAGAAAGAAACCATACAAACTTATCATGGCAATCAGTAGTAGGATGGTGGTATCGTGTGTGGCCAAGGTAATCAATAGACTGGCTGCAATGCCAACTAAGGATCCGACAATACGTTGGTAATTTCTCCTTTGTGTCGTGGCGTAGCTCGGACGTGCCACCAAGATAACGGTCAGTATAATCCAAGAGGCGTACCGATATTCTGGCAGCGTGTAGCCAACGAGTCCCGATAGCATCAGTAATGTAGCCATACGTATCGAGTAGATAAATATGGGGGACCTCGTTTTGATATGTTTTGCGATAACCTGACGCTTATTTGTCGTGGGAACAAAGTTTTTGTACGAGGCCGTACTGACCCACGTGGGATCCGGTGCAATGTTCGCTTGTTGGATCTGTTGGACGATGGTTACGATATGTCTGATATGAATCAGAATCGGATTTATCAATGCTTTGTTTTCGTTGTCTGAACTGTTCAGTATCTGTTCTAGTTTTTTTATGTCGGCGCTGATCTGCTGTTTTGTCTTTATTTCGACATTTTTATCCGTCATCTCGACAAGGTCGAAGTGACCAGAACCTTTAGGGGCTTTATTCAGCTCCATAGAACTTGTATTTTCCAGGTCCTTGATTTCGTTAGAAAGAAGTAGAAGGATATGGCGTATAATAGGGAGTACTTCGGAGTGTTTTAACTTTTCGCGAATTGTTTCATAATCAGTGTCTATTCCCATCAAGAGTTCGTAGAGGTCTATTAGTCGATAGATTTTACGCAGCCAAATGAGGTCAGACTCATGCTCTGATGTGATTAGTGTTTTTTCGCGAAGCAGCAGCGATCGGATGTTCTCGAGTTGTTCACTGATTTTGATATGCAGTAGACTCAATTCGCGGTATGCCTGTTCTAGAGGGAGTCTTTCATCATAGCATTTTATCTTCGTTTCTAAGAGTATTGCCATCTGTTCGAAACCGTCTTTCATTGCATACTTTAAAGAACGATAAGGTGACAGGTAGGCTTGTAGTAGGCTGATTACAAAAAAACACCCAGTTCCTACGCTAAAGGATAGTGCAAAAATAATGGGATCCTGCGGTTTGAGTCCGATGGTAAAGCTAATAACAATCATGGTCAGGTTGCCGATGACACCCCATCTAGGACCTAAAGCGATCAATAATGTGCAAAGGAAGCCCCATATTCCTAGAATTGGCAATATGCCCCAAGAGAGATGGTGCAGGGCCAGGGCTGTAGAAAAGGCCGTGATCGTAAATAAGGTGCTGCACCAGATCGCTGTCATTGTTTTGTCCTGTCTGTTTCCCGGCAGATCGGTAAGGGAAGAGAGTATTACACCTACAGCAAAGGCTATGGCGACATCTAGACTTATGGTATAGAAAAGTAAGATAGCAGGGAGTAGAATAACAAGGATGTTTCGTAAGGCATCCTTGCTAAACTCTTTGCCGAAAAATTGATTGACAATACGAATCATAAAGCCTATTTACAATTGATCTTTTAAATCGATTGCAAAAGTACGAAAAAATCACTTATGTAAAATATATTTTTATGAAATGTTTTTCGTTCAGAATATTGTTTTGTGTTTATGGTGTCTTATAGAATATGTGTTATTAAAAAAGACCCTTCCGATTTCTCGGAAAGGTCTAATAGAAGAAATATAGATTGATGAATTAGTAACTAATAGGTTGCATACTGTGATACCGCTTCTTTGCTCTCGAGTTCGGTCCTGCCCATTAAGAACTCATCTACCTTACGAGCGCACTCCCGGCCTTCGGATATTGCCCATACGACGAGAGATTGTCCTCGGCGCATGTCTCCTGCTGTGAAATATTTGTCGACATTGGTTCTATAGTCTTTTTCTGAGGCTTTGACATTACCTCTGTCATCGCTGGCGATGTGGAGTTGCTGTAGAACCCCTTCCTGCTGTGGATGTAGGAAGCCCATAGCCAGTGTTACCAGTTCACAGGGGATTTCCCGTTCCGAACCTTCTACCTCCTTAAATCTGGTAGGTCTCCCAAAAGTATCACTTTCCCACTCTAGATCTACGATGCGGGCTGCACGGAGGTTGCCTGCCTCATCTCCTAAGAAGGCTTTGGTGCTAATGCTCCAATGACGTTGGCATCCTTCCTCGTGCGATGTTGTCGTTTTGAGGAGCATGGGGTAGGTGGGCCAGGGCATAGCCGAGGTGCGGCTTTGTGGCGGCTGTGGCATCAGTTCAAATTGCGTGACCGATTTGGCACCGTGACGATTGGATGTGCCGACACAATCGGAGCCGGTGTCGCCACCGCCAATAACCAGTACATTTTTGCCCTTTGCATGTATAGGCTCTGTCGTGAGTGGAGAATTCCCTACGCGTTTATTTTGTTGCTTTAAGAATTCCATAGCGTAGTGGACTCCTTTTAGTTCCCGCCCTGGAATGTTTAGATCACGGGGTATGGTAGAACCTCCAGCCAGCACTACGGCATCGTATTGGTCGAGTTCCGATGTCGGGGTATTTTTGCCTATTTCTGAATTTGTACGAAACTCGATGCCGGATTCCTCCATGATGGCGACTCGTCGATCGATTACTGTTTTGTCGAGTTTGAAATCCGGTATACCATAACGTAGCAATCCTCCCACTTTGTCATCTCTTTCGTATACCACGACATCATGGCCAGCTTTGTTTAGCTGGGCTGCAGCTGCTAGCCCTGCAGGGCCCGAACCTACTACAGCGATTTTCTTTCCAGTTTTGAGGTAGGATCTATTAGGCTTTACGTAACCTTTTTTATAAGCTATCTCGATGATATGTTTTTCTATTTCCTCAATAGCAACCGGGCTTTTGTTGATCCCCAGTACGCAGGCTGACTCACAGGGAGCAGGGCAGATACGGCCGGTAAATTCGGGGAAGTTGTTGGTGGATGTCAGTATGTTGTACGCATCTTCCCATTTTCCGTCATACACGGCATCGTTAAATTCAGGGATTACATTCCCTAAAGGGCAGCCTGAGTGGCAAAAAGGAATGCCGCAATTCATACAGCGTGCTGCTTGCTGGTTGAGCTGTTCGTCCTTATAGCTGTGAACAAACTCCTGATAATTTTTCGTTCTGCTTGCTATTGGCTCCTTTTGAGGTGCAGATCTGTCAAATTCTAAAAATCCTGTCGCTTTTCCCATGTTTCACTACTTAATTTAAGCTACAACCAATTGTTTGCGGATTACATTTTTATATTCCCTTGGGAATACTTTGATGAACCTGTTTTTTTCTGTTATCCAATGTTGAAGAATGTAAGAAGCTCTATCGCTATTGGTTAAGTGTATATGTCTTTTTAAGAGCGCTATGATAGCGGATTCGTCTTCGGTCTCGAGCGGGTCGAGGTCTACCATTTCTTGGTTGCAATTGTCCCGAAACGTTCCGTTGACATCATATACCCAGGCTATTCCACCACTCATTCCCGCTGCAAAGTTTCGTCCCGTTGCTCCCAGTATCAGGGCGCGGCCTCCTGTCATATATTCGCAACCATGGTCGCCAATGCCTTCTACTACGGCTGTGGCTCCCGAGTTGCGGACGGCAAATCGCTCTCCGGCCATCCCGTTGATGAACAAGTGGCCGGAGGTAGCACCATACAATGCGACATTGCCTATAATAATGTTTTCGTGAGGTATTAAAGTACTTTCTTTTGCTGGATAGATAGCGAGTTGCGCACCAGATAGGCCTTTGCCCACGTAGTCATTGGCTTCTCCCTCGAGCTCCAGCGATATTCCTTTTGTGTTAAAGGCACCGAAGGACTGGCCTGCCGAACCCTCAAATTTATAGTTGATGGTATTGTCCGGAAGTCCCTCTGAGCCGTATATTTTGGATATTTCGTTGGATAGGAGTGTGCCTATCGTGCGATCTGTATTCTTGATATGAAAGGTGCCAAATACAGGTGTCTTGGCTTCCAATGCAGGCTTGGCTTGTTTTAATAACCCCCAGTCCAGGATCATGGCCATGCCGTGATCTTGTTCTTCGGTATTGTATAGCGTTTCGCTTGCTTCGTTGCGGGCGACATGCAGTAGGTCTTTGAAATCGATTTTGTTAGCTTTCCAATGGTTGATGTTCTCTCGTTTTTTCAGGAATTGTGCCCTTCCTACCATTTCGTTTATCGTACGGAAGCCCAGTTGTGCCATGATTTCGCGCATCTCCTCTGCCAAGAACTGAAAGAGGTGGACGATGTCGTCGGGTGAACCCGAAAATAGCTTGCGCAATTCAGGGTCTTGCGTTGCAACGCCTACAGGGCAGGTGTTTAGGTGGCATTTGCGCATCATGATGCAGCCTCCTGCTACTAGAGCCGCTGTGGCGACGCCCCATTCTTCGGCACCGAGGAGTGTAGCAATGACGAGATCCCGACCTGTTTTCATCTGTCCGTCCGCCTGTAGCACAATGCGGCTCCGTAGTTTGTTGATGACCAGGGTCTGATGTGCCTCAGCCAGCCCGAGTTCCCAGGGTAGTCCTGCATGTTTGATGGAGCTGATCGGTGAGGCTCCTGTACCGCCGTCGTAGCCGGCGATCAATATGACATCGGCATGCGCTTTGGCAACACCGGCTGCTATGGTACCTACACCTGCTTTAGAAACGAGCTTGACATTGATCCGTGCATTCCGATTGGCATTTTTGAGGTCAAATATCAGCTGTGCTAGATCTTCGATAGAATAAATGTCATGGTGCGGTGGTGGTGATATCAGGCCTACGCCGGGTGTGGCATGACGCACTTTGGCTATCCACTCGTCGACCTTATGGCCAGGGAGCTGCCCTCCTTCGCCGGGTTTGGCGCCTTGTGCCATTTTAATCTGTATCTCATCGGCTTGCGTGAGGTAGTTGGAGGTTACACCAAAACGGGCTGATGCTACTTGTTTGATCGCAGAGCGCATGGAGTCTCCATTAGACAACTTTTCGTATCGTATTTCATCTTCACCACCTTCTCCGGTATTGGATTTTCCTCCGATACGGTTCATGGCAATGGCAAGTGTGCTATGGGCTTCGTGTGATATCGAACCAAAAGACATGGCACCTGTAGCAAAGCGTTTCATGATCTCACTTGCGGGCTCGACCTCGTCCATAGGAATAGGGGTACGGTGCTTGGCAAAATTAAGTAGGCCTCTCAGTGTAAACAGGTGTTCATCTTGGTTGTTGATCAGTGCTGAATATTTTTTGTAGGTTTCGAAATCGCCCGTACGGCAGGCTTGTTGTAGCAAGTGTACCGTTTGTGGATTCCACAAGTGGCCTTCCCCTCGACGCTTCCATTGGTATAGGCCTCCTTCGGGGAGTAAAATTTTGGTCGTCCGTTGGTTCCCAAAACTACGTTCATGTTTCGCTAGTGCTTCTTTGGCTATATCATCAAGATTCAGACCTCCTATACGGGATACGGCTCCGCAAAAATAGGTGTCCACGACCGATTTGTCGATACCAAGGACTTCAAAAATCTGTGCGCCGTGGTACGATTGCAGGGTCGATATCCCCATCTTGGAGAAAATTTTCAACAGACCATTACATACAGCCTTGACATAATTCTTGCGTAGCTCTTCCCAAGTCAGTTCGGTGTCAAGCAGGTTCTCCGCTTTTAGTGTACGGATGCTGGCTAATGCCAGATACGGATTGATCGCTGTAGCGCCAAAGGCCAGTAGGCAGGCAAAATGATGTACTTCGAGTGCATCACCGGCTTCTACGACAAGTCCTACGGCACCACGGTTTCCTGTTTTTATGAGATGGTGGTGAACTGCCGATACCGCCAATATCGAAGGTATAGCTGCATGTTGGGAGTCTATTGCCCGGTCAGAAAGGATGATGACTTCGAAACCGTCACGTACGGCATCGTCCGCATAACGGCATAGGCGCTCTATACCTGCTTCCAACGAACCTGATTTGCCATCGGCACGGAAATAAGCCTGTAATGTTTTGGCCTGAAATACTCCTGTATCGATGGAGCGTAGTTTTTCCAGTTCACTGGACGTTAATATCGGATGCTCGAGTGTTACGCAGTGACAGAATTTTTTGTCTTCAATCAATATGTTACCGGCATTGCCGATAAATGTGGCCAAACTCATTACCAATCTTTCCCGTATTGGGTCGATCGGTGGATTGGTCACTTGGGCAAAAAACTGCTTGAAATAGGAAGAAAGGTGCTGCGGTTGATCCGATAATACGGCTAAGGGAACATCGGTACCCATTGAGCCTATAGGTTCGTAACCGGTCAGCGCCATGGGAGTCAAAATCGTCTCCAGGTCTTCACGGGAATAACCAAAAGCCTGCTGGTATTTAAATACGGACTCTTTGGATAGATAGGTAAAGGTGACCCTGGGCTCTGCAAGTTCTTCCAGTCTTATTTTATATTGGTCGATCCAGTCGCCATAGGGTTGCTGGCGGATCAATTGGCCTTTTACTTCTTCGTCCGAACGTATTACTCCTTCTTGCATGTCGACAACGAAGATTTTGCCGGGCTGCTGGCGTCCTTTTTTGATGATGCTGGCTTCTTCTATCGGCAAAGCTCCTGCTTCAGATGCCACGATAACACGGTCATCGGATGTGATTGCATACCGTAATGGTCGCAATCCGTTGCGATCAAGGGTAGCTCCGATAGTATTACCATCGGTAAAGCACAATGCTGCAGGACCATCCCAAGGTTCCATTAAGGTGGCATGGTATTCGTAAAATGCCTTTTTCAAAGGATCCATCTGTGTATTTCCGTCCCAGGCCTCAGGTACCAGCATCAGCATGACGTGAGGCAGGCTCCGTCCGGAATGCAATAATAGTTCGACAACATTGTCCAGGCACGCGGAGTCGGATTGTCCTCGGTCTACGACGGGCAGGAGTATTTTCATTTCCTCCTCGGTGAAGTAGGGGGATGACAGCGAACGGACACCGGCATAGAACCAGTTGAGGTTGCCTGTCAGCGTATTGATCTCTCCATTGTGGGCGATCATACGGAAGGGTTGCGCTAATGACCAGGATGGGAAAGTATTGGTCGAGAAGCGGGAATGTACCAATCCAAAAGCAGATACTACCTTTGGATTCCGTAGATCTTCAAAGTAGGAGCCGACTTGATAGGTCGTTAACTGTCCTTTATAAATAATAGTTTTGCAGGATAGTGAAGCAATATAGAGCGGTAATGGATAGGCTTGGTGAGCTTTGATTTTCTGAATGATCAATCTTCGCAGTACATATAGTTTGCGTTCAAAGTCTTCGGTATTGTTTACACCATGAGGGCGTGCAACAAAAAACTGCACAATTTCGGGCTCTGCTCCTAGTGCAGTGGGGCCAATACCTTCTCGATTTACTGGTACTGTTCGAAAGCCTAAGAATTCCATATTGCGATCGGCGGCCGCTTGCTGTATCACGGTACGGCAAATCTGGTTCAACTGTTCTTCTTTAGGTAAGAATACCATTCCTACGCCGTAATAACCAGGTTCTTGAAGCTGTATGTTTAATTGTATACACTCTTCCCATAAAAACTCGTGCGGCAATTGGATCATAATTCCGGCGCCATCTCCGCTTTCAGGGTCGCATCCACAAGCACCACGGTGTTCCATGTTCTCCAGCATAGTTAGTGCATCCTTTACCTGTTCATGTGACTTACGTCCTTTGATGTGGGCCACAAACCCTACACCACAGGCATCGTGTTCAAACTCGGGGTGGTACAGTCCTTCTTTTTGTTGCATTGCTTCTTTGGTTGAGTGTGTTTGTGCTATAGTGATAATCTAGTGCTATAGGAACTAGGTTGATGCCTAATGGTTAATAGTTTTTGAGCTATCAGCTATTGCGTTTACAAATATAGAAATAAAATGTTTTATGTTTTATTAATAATTCAATAAAAAAATGATTTAATTGCTTTTATTGTAATTAGTTCTGTTTTTTAGATTGTTTTTTGTATTATTTTCTTGTTTTGTTGTAGAATTGGAAATTTAGTTCCGTAAGCTGGTTGTGTATATATAATCTGTTTAGAACAGTAGCTGGTTGTGGTTGTTTTTTAACCAAGCAGTGATTATAATTTGTACCTTTGATATTGTAGCATAAAGAAGCTACATAAGCCAATTTATAACATGGTGGATAAAGGTTGGGATTTTTGGTTTGATCATGGGCAGCTTTTCTCGGAAAGACCTGTTGTGAAGACTGAGGTAGTTAGTCTAAAGCGCTATCATTTTATTATGAACTGTTTTGGTAATAACTTTGAATTTGTAAGTTCATCATTAAAATCTATTTTAGGCTACGAAACTGCTGAGTTTACGTCTGAATTTTTGATGTCTATTATTCATCCTGATGATGTTGCTTACTGTATGGAATCTGAAAGAAAGGCTATCGAACTGATGGATAAGCTATATTTTGAAGATCATTATCGTTTTTATTTTAAATATTCCTACAGAGTCTGTAAAAAAACAGGCGATTATATATTTATTAAACAATCTTATCAAGCAATCGAAATTGACGAACGGGGACATATGAAGCGTTCTTTAGTTTTCCATGACGTTGCGGAGGACGGCTTTCAAAGAAAGGAAAATGATTTTTTAATGATTGATCGCATGAAGAACAGGCCTGTCCACGTAGAAAATCATTATGATCTTTCTAAGCGGGAGGTCGAAGTGTTAGATCTGATTCTTCAGGGGAAAAGCAGTAAGGATATTGCAGCGCTTATTTTTATCAGTGAACATACCGTGAATACGCATAGGAGAAGAATCTTGACGAAAACTAATGCGGATAACTTCCTTGAGCTCAGGCAACGGTTGAATATGATTTAAATAAAATTCCTTAGCAGAGAAAATAGGAGATGTTTTCGTGCGTATACATACCTAAAAAAGGAATGTTTTATTAGCATCGAGGTGTGACATTATGTCAAAATACCTAGCCCTAGGTATTTACCAATACGGAGAAGTGGGCTTTCTTTGTAAAATATTATTGCTGATAGCTAGTTGTGTAAATTATAAATATGAAATATCCACGATTGCTGAACACAAGGATTGATGAAAGCAAATTGGATTCGAAGACAATCGGGACGAAACTATAATCCCGTTTTTTTGGCTTGTCACTTGTTTTTTAATGTAACAGGTTTTATAAAAGAAAACGTCTCAACTGATAGGTGTGAATTTTAATTGCTCATAATGTTTTAGATATGAAGAAAATAATATTTTTTTTTGGTAAGGTAGCCACATTGATTACAGTATTGACTTTTGGAGCATGTGACAAAAAGTCGGGGCAAGACGTAGAAACATTAACTTTGACCGAAAAAATGTTAATTGGAGACTGGTCTAGGATAAAAATAGAAGTTAAACTGCCG
Source organism: Sphingobacterium faecale (assembly GCF_016746095.1). GTDB lineage: Bacteria > Bacteroidota > Bacteroidia > Sphingobacteriales > Sphingobacteriaceae > Sphingobacterium > Sphingobacterium faecale. The sequence continues at coordinate 153,183 of NZ_JAERTY010000002.1, forward strand.
GATCAAGACTGGAAAGATGATACTGGAGGATGTTCTTTAGGTGCAACTGAAAAGTTCAATGCTAATCGGAGTTGGCATTTGGTCACTCCGGGGTGTTCAGCTGGGGGGGAGATTCAGAGAGGGAGTTGGACTTATATGCCAGAAACTGATAGGCTCTTACTTAATGTCAATGGTATAGAAGGGACGCTTGTCAGAACAATAACAGAAGTAAATAAAGAAGGCTTGGTTCTTACTCATGAAGCGGGAACTCTGGACGGTAGAATTATTAGAACCTATTATGGAAGGCAATAGCAATACTGTATGTTAATACAGAAATATCCTACATGACGGTTTATCTCATTAGTTGAGGAGTCCCGAAAAACAGTTGCATTAGATAAAATTCTGATTATGGTGTCTGTCTGATATGCTATATCCATCCTTCGCGTAAGGCTTTCGAACCTAACTCAACAAAAGATTTACAGTTGGATTTTCTGAGAATGTTTTTGCGGTGTACACTTACGGTGTGTTGGGATATGTAGAGTGAAGATGCGATTTCGGGAGTCGTTTTTCCTAAAAGAGCTAATTGGATTATTTCTTTTTCCCGAGCCGTAAATAAAGAGGGCGGATTTGTGTTACGTTTTCCCGAAGGGGTTAGTGCGCTGTAGTATGAAGGTTGATCCTCTAATCCTATAAAAGAGAGATTAATACCTTTGTCCTCCGTTTTAAGGTGAGAAATATCGGTGTGAACGCCGAGCACTCTGACGACGGCTCCATCTTCGTTGGTTTGTATGGTGCTGATTTGCTGTAATATCCATTTGTATGAGCCGTCAGCACAGCGTAAGCGATAGTCGTAACTGACTTTATATTTCAAGACCTGATCCGGTGTGAGTTTTGAAAAGAAAGCAGTAACCTCTTGTTCATACATGATGAAACGGGATTGATCTTCAGGATGTATATTGGTCACTAAGTATTCGGTAGAAAAGTTATCTATTGACCATCCCAAAATAGTGCTTAGACTCTCACTGACAAATTCCATTTCAACGTTCCCTACATTGAAGATATAGTAATAATAGGCGTCCAGATGAAATCTAGCCAATAGCTTTTTATATATTTCGAGTTGAAATGAATAAGGTAAATCAGCTTCGGGTGCATATTTTGCAATTTCCTGCCAGGTTTGTTTTGCTTGGTTATATTTCGATAGATCCATATGCTTTTCTTTTAAATCAAATCAAAAGCCATTGCGAACCGTAATAAATCAGCAAAAGAATTACACTCGATTTTACGAACGATATTTTTACGGTGTGTGGATACGGTATGCGGGGAGATAAAAAGTTGATCAGCGATTTCATTACTCGATTTACCATTTGCTAATAGCGTTATAATCTCTTTTTCTCTGGTCGTGAGTTCAGCAAAACGCCTATAGTTATTTCGGATGTATTGGTCCTGATCCAAGGTTTTGTTGACGCGTGATATGAGGTGATCCATCCCAATAACGGGCGAAGAAAGCAGTATGATTTTATACTCCAATTGATTGAACATTTTCACTTGTACTACTTTTAATACGGTATAAAACCAGGTGTAATCGGTATCGCCGTAAAGCTTGACCCGTTGAAAGAAGTTATATTGCTTGTCAAAGTCACCTAATACCAGATAATTGTTCATGCCTTCAAAAATGCCATAGGTTTCTTCTTTGACAAAGTAACGATCGTAGTATGCTTCTCCTAATTGATTGACCTCATCTACTGATGAGCCTAGATGTTCACAGCCCCAACTGTTCATATAGCTACAACCGGTAGGACGTAGACCATCCAGGTCCTGAATCATGAGCGAGGCCGGAACGATATCGCCAATGTCGGGGATGTTGAAGTCGCCGTATTTGAGTCCTTTGGATATGCCATGTAATTGTGTGGCCAAGGTATCCATAATTTCTAATCTAAAATGGTTGTAAAAATTACTATTTTTCCTGTTTACAATATTTGTTTGGTATAATTAATTGCAAATCAATGCTAATATAGAAAATAAAACTGGTTTTGCAAGTTTATGTTGAAGTAAATACCCAGATCTAGGTATTTACTTCAACATAAACTCTGTTTAATTTTGTCAAAGATTAATAGGAGTAGTTAGATGTCCTCCTCTGTTATAAATATTAATAAGTATAAATTGATGAAAATAATGAAAACGATAAGCCTTTTTATCTTGGCTTTAATTTTTGGTTTTAGTGGCTGTAAGGAAGATAGAAATCTGGTAGAGCCGGAGGCTAGCCTCTTGGGAAGCTGGGTATTTCAGTCTACTACCTTTGATGGTGTCAAAGAAGATTACGGACACTCTTGCAGTTCTAAAAAGGACTATGTTGAGTTTAAGTTAGGGGGAGAGTTGAAGAATTTCGTATACGAAGATGATTGTTCAGAAGATGTAGACAAGGGGACGTATTCGATCGACGGGGATAAGGTTACGCTCCGTAGTGTAGATATTGGTACGGAGACTTACACGTTCAAGATCAATGGAAAGATTTTAACCATGGAACAGCCAGGTGAAGTGACCATTTTGGTGAGGAAGTAAAGTGAGGCAGTGGAATTATTAGTATTTTGATGATCAGGTCGGTTGTCACACGTTGTTTGCTAGAAATGATAGTCTCGAGAGCTCCCACACTAGGTGGTCTTAAACACCACAAAGCCTATTAAAGACGAGCTAGAAGTTCCATTATGAAAATACCCAACCCTTATACAGTCTGTAATGAGGACTTTACTGGCCGTATCGAGGTGGTATGCCCGCGCTGCGAAAAGAGAGCGTTGATCATCGGAGCAAATATCTATGAATCGATGTCTGTACATGAAGAAAGGGGACGTTTTTCTTGCGTATCCTGTGGTTACGCTATTAAATACGGAAGTACGCCAAAGGTTGCTGTGTACGTCGAAAGTCGTGGAGTGCCTAAGTATACTCGAGTATTGCACCGAAATGCACCAATAGATCCTTTCTTCGGATTCGCGCTGTGGTATTGTATCGAGGCGAATGAAGGTGTACTCTGGGCTTATAATCTTGAGCATCTGTCGGTTATCGAAGCGTATGTGATAGGTTCTTTGCGAGAGCGAAAGGGGATGCCCTATCAGAATAATAGCATCGCGAGCCGACTGCCCAAGTGGGTGAGTGCAGCTAAAAATCGAGAGTACGTATTGCGACTGATCGCTAATGCGAAAAATAGGTGATACACTGTAGTTAAGAACAGAAATCTTTGAACAATTGAAGGAACTATATGATTAAGAAAGAGGTTAACGAAGATTTGATTATAGGTGTTATTTCTGCATTTATTTTTATTTCAGGTGTGTTTATTTGGTTTTTGGGATAATAAAGCTACGCTGCCGAAAGTATGGCCTTTAGGGGGATTTGCAGCAGCGTAGTTTTAATGACAGTAAAAGTAAACGTCACCCCCACGTTGTGGAAAGGTCTACAAACTGTATAGGGTTAATATATAGCTTCTAGATCCCTCCACTACGGTCGGGAGGACGGCATGTTTACAAATCTGTCATTGGTAGGAAGTACGACGACCGCCGAGGGCATAGGCGTAGCAAACCAATCTGTTTTTAAGTAAGTTAGATTGCCACACCATTCCCGATTCTCGGGACAGGCTATTCCTCAGGTTCGCAATGATGATGATTTGTTGCTATTAGACAGTCTCATCGGTGTTTAAATATAAATGAGATAATTACTTCTTTACCAATTCGACACGTCTGTTTTTAGCTTTATTGCCCTCACTGTCGTTGGCTACAAGTGGGCGATCGGCTCCGAATCCTTGGGCTTTTAGTCTAGACTTGTCAATACCATCAGCAGTCAATGCATTCAATACCGCGTTGGCACGTTCTCCGGAAAGTTTTTTATTATGTGCAGCATCCCCCGTATTGTCCGTATGTCCTTCGATGCTTATGGTGAGTGTACTTTCTTTTTTTAATGCAGTCGCGATTTGTTGTACGACTTCCTTCCCGTCCGTTGTCAGGTTAGATTTGTCGGTGTCAAAGTTGATGTACAGGATTGTTTTCCCTTTTTCGTTGAGGTCTTTTGCAATTTCATCGGCCGTAATCTTGGTGATCGTCTGCGTCATTGTCCCTTCTTGAAGGATGTTTAGTTTTCCAGCAGCATTGTTGGCACTGAATTGTATATAAATATTGCCTTGATCTTTGGTACGGATTACATAAAACTTGATGTTTTCGTCGGCATAGCCCATGTCACCCTCATCGCCTTTATTTGGATCCTGTTTGTTATAGCGGTCATATTCCTCACGACCTATTGTTCCGTCAAATACTTTGACAGCACCTACCGAATGTAGATAGTCTTCTATACTTTTTTCATAATAGCGTTTGGAAAACTGCTCTCCTTGTTCAGCATCAACGTTGATTTTGTAAAGCTTCCCTTCGAATGGCGTCATCACACCATTTACTGGGAAAAAGCACACACCAAAATCTTTTTGAAAAGGTCTGTTGTTGTGTTTTAGTCCTTTTGGTAACGTAAAATAAGGGAAGGTTCCTATATCATATGTTGTTACAGGGATACTCCCCATATCCAATGTCGTGTTAAGGTTCGCTGGAGCATTTTCACTCTCGGCACTTTGCGTGAATAATACGCTATCTTGCATAGTGTTGTTTTCTTGCTTAGGGGGATTATTACAAGCGATAAGTAGTGCTGCCGAAGCAAACAATAGTGTGGTCTTTATCATAGATTTCAATATAAATTGATTTCTAATTTCTGTAAAATCATGGGACAAACCAAGTTAAATTATTAATTTGATAGATCTCGATACCTCTACTAGGTCTATATATGCCGCTTGATAGGACGAATCTTCTATTTTGATAATACTCCCCATCCACTCATCATGATTGGTAATGCTTTGAAAGCCCATTCGGCACTTAAATCCGTGTATACAGGCTGAGCTGTACGGCTTTGTAATTCATCGTTTTTAACAATCCGCTGTTCAATGTTTTTGGGTTTCATGACCAGTGTAGGGGTTTTATCATCAATGAAATAGATGTCTATGCGCAGAATGCCGTTTTCTTCTTCTAGATAAAATGGATGTGTAAAATTAATGGTTTTATTAAATAGAGGAGAAGTGTAGACCAATAGTTTCCGCATGTTCATAGGGGCGTCTGGGTCTATGGCTTTTGGTGTGAGTTGAGATACGTTGCACAGATAGCCATTTACAACCTCGGTTTTATTAAGCTCGGTTCTGTTGAAGTTCTCGAGCTCAATATTGCTGTTTGCTCCTGCACCAGGATTTTTACTGGGTATGTAGTGTGCATATATTTTTCGATCACTTTCAGCAATTTCACTTGTTTTTGTCAGTGTTTCGAGATAAAGACTGCCTTTATCCAGAAGCTCATCGTGGTAGTTGTCCATTTCCCAACCAAATCCTTTCACTTTGCCGAGCACTTTGTTGTCCTTGACGTAGTAGGTACAAGAAGTTGTGTTCATGGATAAAGCGAGCCCAGCGAGTGGATTTTTGGATGCAATCTCTTCCACTGTTTTAACAATAGCCTGTACGTCTTTGTCTTTTTGTAATAGATTTTGATATTGCGACTTGGGATCAGCTTGAGAGAAATCGACCTTACCGACGAGCTTGCTCAACTCTACTTCTTGAGAGAAGATGCCCATTTCTATTGTTCCTTGGTTAAAAGTCTCTGTTTTGATGTTTTGATCGACGATATCTTCATTCTTGTCTTTGCTACAGTGCGCAAATAAGGCGAGAGCGGCAACTGTTATGCCGCTTTTTATTATATTTCTGAATCTCATTTTTCTTATTTAACCGTGTAGTTGACCAAACCGTAGCTCTCGCTGTCTAAATCGTTATAGGTTGTTTTTTCGAAAATGATACCGATACCTTTGGCTAGCCAAGTTTCATAGGTGATTTTTTCGGTGTAACCGGTTATGCTGTTGTAAATAGTTTTTTTGAGTTCTGATTTTAAAACATCTTTATATGTTTTTCCATTGATGGTGGTATTAGCGGCTTTTTCTAATATTCGACCTTCATTATGGTGTGTGATTGTGCCAGAAGCTTGCCCCGAGATTTGTAAGGTTACTTCTTCTTTCCATATTTCACCTACTTTCAGGTTGGTATTGATATAGGTTGCGGTACCTGCTGAGGTGTTTATCCCCATTTGCGAAGTCGCACCATGGAGGGAGATAAATACGCCGTTTTCTTCACGAAAGCCGTCATTTAATTCTACGTCGGCATCGATTCCAAGAGGTTTGAACTGGAAGTATGTTTTGCCTTCATGCGTTAATGATTTGTGGATTAGATATTGATACGTGTCTTCAGTATCTTCCGTGTTTACAAGGTTCCATTGGTTGCCTATGGCAAAGGGCCAATATGTACCGCTGACATAGCCGCCTTCTCCGGGAGTGGGCTCGGCACCATCGTCGGATTTGCTACAGGAAGTGAATAGGCATACAATGGCTAAAAGCGAATAAAGAATGGTGTTTTTTATCATGATTTTTAAAATAGATATCTCTATCCATCTAGTTTTAAATAGATAGAGATATGGTTATATAAAGCGTAAAATGATTTGTTATTTAGTCGTTCTTTATGAGTTCGACTCGTCTGTTTTTGGATTTGTTTTCTTCGCTGTCGTTAGCAACTAGGGGACGATCAGCACCGAAGCCCTTTGCGGTAAGCCGTGACTTATCAATACCATCTGCAACCAGTGCTTTTACTACGGATTCGGCTCGTGCTTGGGATAGCTTTTTATTGTGTGCAGCATCACCAGTATTATCAGTATGCCCCTCAATAGTGATTTTTACCACTGCGTCTTTTTTTAAAGCGGCGACAATTTGGTCTGTTACCTCTTTTCCATCTGTAGTGAGGTCAGCTTTATCAATATCAAAATTGATATAAAGAATGGATTTCCCCTTTTCGTTTAGATCTTTGGCAATTTCATCGGCTGTGACTTTGGTGATGGTTTGCTGAAATGCTTCTTCTTGTAAAACGTTGAGCGACGCTCCAGCGTTGTTTGACAGGTATTGTATGTAAATGTTTCCTTTGTCTTTTGTACGAAGTGCCCAGAACTTTATGTTTTGCCCTGCATAGCCTATATCACCTTCACCACCCTTATCTGGGTCTTGCTTGTTGTATCTGTCGTATTCTTCTTTGGTGATCTCGCCATCAAATATCTTTACCGCCCCTATGGATTGCAGGTATTCTGCCATGCTCTTTTCGAAGAAGTGTTGCGAAAAATCTTCACCGCGTATAGGGGATACAAAAGTTTTATATAGTCTGCCCTCAAAGGGAGTCATGATGCCATCTATAGGGAAAAAACATACATCAAATTTACGCAGCATGGGTTTGTTCATTTCTTCTAATCCCTTGGGAAGGTTAATAAAAGGAAAGTCGCCGATAGCTGTTGTGGTGACTGGGATATTTGAAATATCGAAAGCCGTGGCCGCTTCTTCGTTGTTAGGGGGGGCGCTACTTGTTGCTGTATTGTTCAGACTGTCTTGGTTATTGTCTTGTTCCCCTTGTTTGGGCGAATTGTTACACGCAATCATCAATGCAGCTGAAGCGAATAATAATGTCGTCTTTTTCATTGATCTTTGTTTTTAAATACCGACTGATCTCTATGGATTAATCCTGTTAAAATACATAGAATTATCTTCTTTTACAAAAGTAGTTGACTATGCAATAATTTGGAATACCCGTTATTAGGGGTTTTTACCCTCCTAATAATAGGGGGTGATTACAATAGGTTTTCTTGCATAACAAGCATGAGTAGCTCTGACGTATTTTTTACTTTAAACTTTTGGAGGAGATTTTTACGATAGGTATCTATGGTAAATTTGCTGAGGAAAAGTTCTTCAGCTATGGTTGAAGTTGTTTTTCCCTGTGCTAGGAGCGCTATCAGTTGCTTTTCTCTCTTGGTGAGAGCTGGGAATGTCTTTGTCTGTATGGGGGTGGTAAGTATACGCATGACCTCGGGATCCATAACGATTTGCCCTTGTAGGGCATCCAGTATGCTGGATATTATTTTTTCAGAGGGGGTGCTTTTGAGTAAGAAGCCACAAGCCCCGTTGTCGAACATCTGGCGGATAATACTCTGCTCGATTTGATTGCTAAGAGCTATGACCTTGATCGATGGGTGTTGGACTTGGAGGTGTTTACAGATATCAAGACCGTTTCCATCAGGCAGGTTGATGTCCAGTAGGAGGATGTCAACGGAAGGTCGTTCTTCCATGAACTTGTTAAAGTTTAATGCACTGCTGAAAGTCTGTACAGCAATAGTTGCACTGTGATTCAGGAGCAAAGATTTCAAACCTTCTAATACAATAGGGTGATCGTCCAGTATGACGATGTTTATTTTTCTAGCTGACATGTATTTCGATATTAATGGTTGTGCCTTGATCTGGTGCACTTTCTATGGCATATTGCCCCAGCATATAGTTGACGCGACTTTGTATATTTTTAAGTCCTATACCTTGGAGATTCTGTTTATTCTGCGTGTCAAATCCCAGACCATCATCCTCCACAGTGAGTAGTAAGGTATCTTCGTTTTGTATACACTGTACAATAATGTTTTTTGCTTTGCCGTGGCGGAGTGCATTGTTCAACAGTTCTTGGACAATCCGGTACAGGTTAGTTTGTATACTATTGGAGAGATTGTCAGAGAGTTCGGAAGACTGGTATTCAATCTGAGTTTCTGTAGTTGAAAAGCTTATGCAAAGATCACGCAAGGCGGTGTCAAGTCCTTGGTGGAAGAGGTTTTCAGGTACCATGTTACGGGCGATACGACGTATCTCGGCTATAGAGCCTTCGAGTTGTGTGATAGCACGGTCGAGGGGTGGCCCTTGTCGCTGTTGTTGCGATTCCGAAAGTTGGATATGGATACCGGCCAGTGTTCCACCAAGCCCATCATGAAGGTCCCGGCCTATACGCTGGCGTTCTCTTTCTTCGCCTTCTAGCAGCGCTCTGGTAACCTTTAATTGGTTATCGGTTTCCAACTGTTGTATACGATTTGCATTGATTTTTTGTTTGCTCTTGTAAATATATAGGATGAATCCCAATAGTGTCAACAGCAGAATGGCGGCTGCGGTAAAGAGCCCCGTGAAGATACGTTGGTTTTTCAGGTGTAATGTGATTTCGTTTTGCTCCGCCCTCAAATGTTGGATAGCGGCGTCTTTCTCTTGTGTGCGGAGTTGAACTTCGAGGTTAGCGATCTGTGTAACGATCTGGTCTTTACTGACGGAGTCCCGATGTTTGATATAGCGCTTCCAATAAAATGTGGCTTGTTTATGGTCGCCTATTTGTTCATAGGCCAATGCATAGGTCGGTAGTAGTTCGCTCAGGTCTACCGCTCCGAATTTTTCGGGATTGAGGTGTATGCTGTCGATAGGGTGGCTCTTTTTTAGAAGACTTAAAGCGCCTTGTTTGTCGCCTAAGCCTGCACGGGCCTTGTATCCTTGAAAGTGAAGGTTGAGGAGATAACGTGGTGGCACCCCCTTAGCGTTAGCTAAGGTGTGATTGATCAATTTTTCGGCCTTTTGATAGTTCCCATTTTGTAGGAGATGCATGGCCTCGAATGAGGTAATACGTAGTTTCTGGGCTAGATTGGGCTGTATAAGTAGTAGCTCGTTTGCTCTACGGATGATCGAATCTGCCTTGGGACTTCTCTCTAATAGATTATAGACATTGGCCAAGGAACCTAAGGTATGAATGTGATTGTACAACAGGTTTTCCTCCTTGGGTTGGATAGATTCGTAGCGTGCTACGGCCTTTTCCAGGTAAGGGACCGCTTCGTTGTACATGCTTTGATTGACAAAAGAACGCCCCATCTCTAGTGCAGTCTCTGCGTCGTATGCGGGATTCTTGAGTTTCTGGGCGAGTGGCATGATGTCTCTTTGCAGGATAGCTAATGCTTTGTCCGCTAGGGCTTGATTGATAAGCCACCTAACCCGATTTATAGCTACCCGATAGGTGTAATCCCACGCGTCGGGATGATCGTACTTGCGAAATATGGCAAGAATGGCATTTACTTCGTTTTCGTCCCTGTAAGATGGTATAGCCTGATAACGATATATGGCATTTAGATATTCGTTGCCTTTGGAGAGGGTATTGCCCTGTTGAAGGTACTTTAAACCGCGTGCTGAATCTATATTTATCCATATTTTGGAGAGGTGAAAAGCTGCACGGGCACGTATGCTGTCCGTTTTCCCCTCCTTTAGAATAATTAATAAGCTGTCATTCTTCGATTGGTCACGAGGTTGAATCTGCGAGGAAAGCTTGCTGCTGAGTAGAGTGAAAAATAGAAAATAAAGTAATCTTTTCATGTTTTACGCCAAGTGCTTGGACAAGATATCAAAGATGCATAATAAATAGGTAAATCGGAATATCCTAAATATAGGAGGTGGCTTTTAAATGTTGATATTCAGGATTAGTAGTAAATAAGTTGTATCTTGGGTAGATAACCGTCGTTATGCCTAAAATGTGTAGATATGAACAGAATACGTTTTCAATTTGTTGTGGCGCTTATTGCTGTGGCAAGCTTACTGTCCGCCTGTAAGTATGGGCGCTTTGTCTGGTATAATTTTGCAGACCTCAATGATTACAAAATTTTCCCGAAGCGTGAATTAAAGGCTTCAGACGATCCGTTTGTTTTCCATCGTCTCGATGTGGAGACAAAGCCGACTGGTACTACGTACAAGGATAAAGAGCTGTCTTTTGAGGATTTCCTGAAAGAGACAAAATCAGTAGCCTTCTTGATCATCCGTAATGATAGTATCCTATATGAACGGTATCTGGATAAATATGAGAAGGCCTCTATTGTGCCTTCATTCTCTATGGCCAAATCGGTCACTTCTATGCTTATCGGATGCGCTATCGCCGATGGGTTGATTGGTTCGGTACAGGATCCTGTGAGTAAATATTTGCCCGAAATGGCCAAAAATGGTTTTGATAAAGTGAAGATAGCACATGTGCTGCAGATGACATCGGGGATTAAATTCAATGAAGGTTATTACAATCCATTTGGCGAGGTGGCTTCATTTTATTATGGGACTGATTTGCGCAAGGACACCCAAAAGTTAAAATTAGAAGCTGAACCGGGTAAGGATTTTGCCTATTCCAGTGGTAATACGCAAATATTGGGACTTATACTGGAGCGTGTTCTAAATGGTAAGAAGATCACACAATACTTGGACGAGAAAATTTGGAAACCTATAGGTATGGAGTATGATGCTTCTTGGAGCATCGATCGAAAAGACGATGGCATCGAGAAGACATTTTGTTGTCTGAATGCACGAGCACGGGATTTTGCAAAGCTGGGTCGTTTGTATCTCCATAAAGGAAATTGGGAAGGACAACAGCTGGTTCCCGCGGAGTGGGTCAAGGAATCGACTAAAGTAGACAGTACAGAAGGTAGCTATAAGCGCTACCAATATCAGTGGTGGCTACCGACGGAGAATGGTGATTTTGCTGCACAGGGTATCTTGGGGCAGTATATCTATGTCAATCCGGATAAAAACTTGGTGATGATTCGCTTGGGACATAAAGTGAATGCCAATTGGTTCCGGCAGTTTGTACGATTGGCGAAGGAGTATTAGGTTATGACGTCAGCTCACCCGTAGTGGAGAGGTCTATGAACTTTATAGGGTTAATATATAGCTTCTAGACCTCTCCACAGGGTCGAGATGACGATACAGTTTTTAACCTGTCGTTGCACCTTCCAAGATTATTTACCCGTGTAAAACAAAATCATCTCCTCCAGTGCCCGGCTACAGACCGGACAAAAGTCTTTCGGTGTATTGGCCTTCATCCGACAGTCGTGTGAAGGAATGTATAGTCCATTTCCTTTTAAGCCTTCGAATGCACCGATCCTGACCGTTCCCAACATGCTGTCAGGAGTAGGGATTGGTGTACCTTTCGTAACCATATCGGCCCATTTGCTCTGAAAGTCAACCAGTGACGTGTTGTTCTTTTCCCAAGGTTCTGTTTTATCGACTGCTTTGTTTTGAAAAACATCGACTGCATAAAAATACTCGTCAGCTAATCCGGCAAAGCTGTGTCCGAATTCATGGACAACAACGGGTTCAAACTGTTCGTTTTTTGTCGTTGTAAGTGCATAGGAATTCAATATACCGCCACCACCATATACATCGGTGTTGGCGAGGATGATAATATGTTGATAAGGTATGTTTTCTAGGAGTGTATGTAATAATTTGGTGTGCGATGTGGTTAAGTACCGCTCGGCATAGAAGGTGTCAAAATTGGACTGAACGGCTGTAGATCGCCATATGTTCTTGGATGGAACACTGACGTTGGAATCTTTGGAAGGCGATTTTACGGCAACAATTTCAAATGCATTTTCATGTTTCTTAAAGACCTTGTGTTGGAATAAGCTATGGACAGTTTTCTTGGCATACTCCATAAATTCATTCATTTCGGTATCCTTGTATCCCTCTGCTACTATGGCTATTTTTATGGGGTTGGCTATCGTAGCTTTATGGATTGTTTCGTAAGGAATATCATTTGTTGTCACTTTTCGGATTAAGATATCTTGGGGATCGACAATATGTGTCAATAGGATTGTTTCTTTGCGCTGGGGATCGAAGAAAGAAACCTGAACCTTGGCTTTTGCTTTTGGGTATGGTATTAAATAAGAGTTTTCAAAACTTTTAGTCGTTTGGTTGGATTCCTCTTGGGTCAGCCATTCCTGAAACAGGCTGCTGAAAGGTAAGACGTAAATCAGTTTGTCCGTTGCTGCATCGTATACTTTTATCTGACCATTGCCCTGAATAGGCGTTGTATTGAGGTTGCCCCTTCTGCCGTCCCATCGATTTAATTGTACCAAATCAGCTAAATAAGCATGCTGCTGAGCCTTGTTCCCTCCGAAGATATAGTCTAATCGCAGTGTTTGCTCCGTAAAATAATCATTAAACTGTTGTGCCTGTACCGAAAGGTAGGATAGAAAAATAGTCAGTGCAAATATGATTTTAATACCTGTTTTACGTATGGTCATTTTTTTGTGTGTGTGTTATTGATTATTCTTTATTGTGTTTTGACAAAAATACAGGTTTGCTTTTGTTTCTTGCTTATTGTTTCAAAAGTCTTTAACTTTCGTCATTAAAATAGAGACATCATTTAGTAACCTAAAACAGCATATCAATGATTATTACGCACATTGAAATATATCGTTTGAGCATTCCTATGGAGCCTTTTGTTATTGCAACAGGTACGATGGATTATGCCCAAAATACTTTTGTACGGGTGTATACCGATGCCGGAATCTACGGAGTCGGCGAATGTTCGGCATTTCCGATGATTGTTGGAGAAACACAGAATACCTGTATTGCGGTAGCGCAGGATTTTGCTAAGATTTGGAAAGGAAAAGATGCGTTGGCTTTGGAGGACCGTCTGGCGGAGCTGCATCTGTATATCGCAGGTAATGCTACGATAAAATCTGCTTTTGATATGGCGCTGTATGATATCGCTGCTAAGCATGCTGGACTACCTCTATATCGTTTTTTGGGAGGGGAGAAACGTGAAATCACTACGGATATCACGCTGGGGATAGCGTCGGCAGAGGAGATGGGAGAGAAAGCATTAAAACTAAAAGAAGGCGGGGCTTTTGCGCTGAAGATAAAGCTGGGCAAGAAGCCAGCTGATGATATCGCTCGGATTAAGGCTATCCGCAAGGCGGTGGGTTTTGATTTGCCGATCCGTATTGATGCCAATCAAGGTTGGTCTTATGAGGGAGCTGTGGAGGCATTGCAGGGATTGGAAGCCTATAAGATACAGTTTTGTGAGCAACCGATGCGCACGTATAATGATCACTTGTTGCCTGAATTGCGTACCCAAACTATTGTCCCTGTTATGGCTGATGAGTCGGTGTACACGCATCGTGATGCCGAACGCTTATGTAAAGCGGATGCCTGTGATTATATTAATATCAAATTTTCAAAATCTTCGGGTATACACGAAGCGCTTAAAATACAGGCGGTGGCCGCAGAATACGAAGTGCCTTGCATGATCGGTGGTATGTTGGAGTCGAGGCTCGCCTTGGCTGCTAAGGTTCATTTTGCTTATGCAGCACCGAATGTGAAGTTTTATGATCTGGACACCTGTATGGTTGGACATCTCGAAGATCCTGTGGAAGGTGGAATTCAGTACCAGGGCTATGGCATCTCTATTTCAGAGGAAGTTGGTATCGGCGCTGATATCAAACAGGAGTTTTTGGATAGGTGTGAGAAGTGGGTTATTTAAGGAGTTATCGAGTGAACTTGTTATCTTGTTAACTAGTTCACTCGATAACTTGATCACAAAATAAAGAATATGAATAACACGACTTGGAATATAGGAATGTCGGAGGTGGTTGTCCTCCTAGTGATGGTGCTGATTCTGATAGGCGCATTTTTCTTTGTGATGAAACTTATCCGAAGAAAATAGCTTTTTTATCATTTGTTAAAAAACACTTTCCCTCCACGGCTTTGCAGGTACTGGAGGGGCTAAAATAAATTATATTCAGTACCTTTGCTAGACTTGTTAAAACACAATAAAAGATGAGTACACAAAAAGGGCCTATCAGCCAATTTATTGAGCACAATTACCGTCATTTCAATGCAGCAGCTTTAGTAGATGCAGCAAAAGGTTATGAAACACACCTATTAGAAGGAGGAAAGATGTTGGTCTCCTTGGGAGGTGCAATGTCAACTGCAGAGTTAGGTGTATCCCTAGCCGAGATGATTCGTCAAGATAAAGTACATATTATCTCTTGTACGGGTGCCAACCTGGAAGAGGATGTCATGAACTTGGTGGCACACTCGCACTATAAGCGTATTCCCAATTGGAGAGATTTGACTCCAGAGCAAGAGCGCGAATTGTTGGATACACACTTCAACCGTGTTACGGATACTTGTATCCCTGAAGAAGAGGCTTTCCGTCGTCTTCAAAAGCACTTGGAAGATGTATGGCATGCTGCTGAAGAGAAAGGCGAGCGTTATTTGCCACATGAATTCTTGTACCAAGTGGTGAATTCAGGCGTATTAGAACAATATTACGAGATTGATCCTAAGAATTCTTGGATCGTTGAAGCAGCGAAGAAGAACTTGCCAATTATCTGCCCAGGATGGGAAGATTCAACTACTGGTAATATCTTTGCTTCCAATGTCATCAAAGGTAACCTGAAAGCTTCTACAGTAAAGTCTGGTATTGAGTACATGATTTACTTGACAGAGTGGTACCGTGCTAACTCTGATGGTAAAGGTGTAGGTTTCTTCCAGGTTGCTGGTGGTATCTCTGGGGACTTCCCGATCTGTGTTGTACCGATGATGTACCAAGATTTAGAATGGACTGACGTTCCTTTCTGGTCGTACTTCTGCCAAATTTCAGATTCTACAACTTCATATGGCTCGTATTCTGGTGCCGTTCCAAATGAAAAAATCACTTGGGGTAAGTTAGATGTCGATACGCCTAAGTTTATGATCGAGTCGGATGCAACAATTGTCGCTCCGTTGATCTTTGCTTATGTTTTAGGACAATAGTATTTTAGATGTGAGATACTGGATGTGAGATTTGAGATGGCCTCATTTCTCATATCTACTATCTTAAGTCTCTCACCTCTCAAGTCTCATATCTATAACCATGAACAATCTCCTTACTGATAATCCCGCGGCACTACAGGCTCTAATGTCGGAAACGATTTTCTCGACTGGATTTTCTACGGGTCAGGGTGGAGGAAGCCAACAAGGCAATACGGAAGAGGTTGCTTTTGATAGCTCATCGGAAGAGTTTGTTTTTCAGGGCGATAAAAGTACAGGTGTCCTTTTTATTCTTCGCTATCCGGAATTTCCTTATTTCTCACCACAGGCAGAGGAGGCTTTTGTGAAGACAATAGGTGCCCTGCAACTGACACCACATAATGTGGCAGTGGTCAACTTGGCCAATCCTCAAAACCCGAACGAATTTAAACGGATCATGGAATTCTTTAAACCGACGAAAATCACTTTGTTGGGGGTTGAGCCGGCCTCATTAAAGTTGCCTGAAATTGCTCATAACTCGTATATGCGCGGTAGGGTAGCGACGGTGTTCAATACGTTCTCCTTTGAAGAGATGTTTGTCGATGTCGAGAAGAAAAAGCTCTTTTGGGGAGAGTTTAAGAACTTTATCGGAAGTTAGTAGTTATCAGCTGAACGAGTTAACAAGTTATTCCCGATGATGTCGGGACTTCGTTTCACTAGGCAATTGGACTAGATAACAACATCACTCGATACAGGATAACAAAAATATAATATATATGCTACAACTCGTATTTGCTACAAATAATGCACACAAGCTTGAAGAAGTACAAGCTATTATCGGAAATAAATTCAATTTGAAATCATTGACGGATATCGGTTGCCACGATGATATTCCTGAAACAGGAGTGACATTTCAAGAGAATGCGCAACAAAAGACGGACTACTTGGTGAAACGTTTTGATGTGAATTGTTTTGGTGATGATTCGGGTTTGGAAATAGATGCACTAGGTGGCGAACCAGGTGTTTATTCGGCGCGTTATTCTGGTAGTCGTGATATGGAACAGAATATAGATTTGGTATTGGAGCGATTGAATGGACAAGCGTCTAGGAAAGCGCGTTTCAAAACGGTTATCTCACTTTTCTTAGAAGGTAGACAATACTTTTTTGAAGGGGCTATAGAAGGACGGATCATCGAAGAGCGTCGCGGAGATGGCGGGTTTGGTTATGATCCTATATTTATTCCAGACGGATATTCCCGTACGTTTGCTGAAATGTCAGCAGCGGAAAAAAACCGGATTAGCCACCGCTCTATTGCAGTGACTAAGATGGCAGATTTTTTGAAGAAGTATTAGTTTTTTAATTTTTCAAATAATTCGACGACGGTGTTCTTTTTGGATTGACTAATCGGAATCCGGCTGTCATCGCTCATAATTAAAAAGCCACCATCATTTCGGATGTATTTTTTAATGTGATTTGGATTTATCAGATAAGATTGATGAACTCTTAAAAAAGAGAACTTTTCTAAAGATTTTTCAATTTCCTTGAGTGTTTTACTAATAGTGATGGGTCTTTTTGAACGTGTAAATATCATGGTATAGTTACTCTGACTATTGCAATAGATAATGTCTGATACGTCAATAAATTCCAGACCATCTGTGGTGGGAATAGCGATCTTGTCCTTCAATATGTGCTCTTGTTTCAGCTGACCTAAAAGCTGGTCTATATCTAAAGAAGGTTCGATAGTCTGACGTTTTTTCTCCATACACAGCAATATAGCTTCATTGAGCTCGTCTTCATCTATTGGTTTTAATAGGTAATTGATAGCCTGAGCTCTGAATGCTTTTATCGCATATTGGCTGTAGGCGGTTGTAAATATCACTTCAAAGTCAAGTTTGTCAAACTGTTCTAAAAATTCGAAACCATCCATGAGTGGCATTTCCACATCAAGGAGGAGCAGATTTACATCAATTCGTTTAAGGACTTCTACTGCTTCTAGGGGCTTCGTACTTTTATAAATAATAACCGCTTCGGGAAATAAGTTGTTGATATGGATTACTAAGCTTTCAACGCAATGTGTCTCATCATCAAGAATTGCTATATTCATAATTATTGGTAGTTTTTAATATGGATTTGAATAGAGGTGCCTAGCGGGGTTCCCTGCGTGTCCTCCTTGTCAATAAAATGGTATTTAATATAGGTAGTATGTGTGTTATTAAATAACTGGATACGTTTGTTGGTAATCTCTGTGCCTCTACTTTTGTGATCTTTTATTCTTTTGGCGGCTTGAAAGCGGCCAACTCCAGTATCATCTATCAGTATACAGGCTCCATCTTCGGTTTTGGTAACGGATAATTTAAGCTTCTTAAACTTACTTTCACTGGGAATGAGACCATGCCATATGGCATTTTCAACGAAAGGCTGAAGCAGCATAGGAGGTAATTCTATGGCTTGTATACTGTCGCCTAATGTATTGTCGATCTCGTATAAAAATGTATTGTCAAATCTGTTCTTTTCGAGCTCAATATAGTGTTTTATTAGATCGAGCTCTTCGTCCAGTGTATGTGTATGTAGATTAGTCGTCTCCAGCACCGAACGAGAAAAGCGGGCAAGCATAACCAAATACTTTATAGCTTCTATGTTCTGGTTTTGTTGGATTAGGATTTTTATGGCGTTGAGGCAATTGAACAAGAAGTGGGGGGTGATACGCATCTGGCTTGCTAATATCTCTGCTTCTGCGAGGTTTTTTTCATATACTGCTTTGAGATGCTTTCGTTCGGCCTCTTGTAAGCGTTTGTTTGTTTTTTCCTGATTTAGACGGTATCTGTTTTGAAGAACATATACAATAGCCAAAGTGATGAATAATGCAATAAATAATAGAATGATGATAGTGCGGTTGCGTATGCTGTTCGCGTGTTTAGAGAGTTGTGCTTCGTTAATTGATTGATTGGCTTTCAACAATTCAATTTCGGACTCTTTTTTTGCGATATTATATTGACGGTTTATAGAAGCGATCTCTATGTTCTGCTTTTCTAAGTTAATGCTGTCCTGATACACCTGGGAGAGTTTGTAATGAGCCAGTGCTAATGGATAATTTTGCATTGTTTCGTATACCGATGCTAGGGTCGAGGCAGTAGCCTGTAATAGTGCTTTATTGTGGATCTGTTCGGCTAGCAATGTCGCCTGTTTTAGCCTTTTTATGCTGAACGCGTATTGCTTTTGTTTGTAACTGAGCTGGCCCAACCGTAAAAGGGTGCCTGCTTGTTGCAATTTGTCGTTGATTTCTTGAAATAAGGCTAATGCTTGACCGTAATACTGTTCAGCTAAGTTAAGATCATCTGCCGCATCTTGATAGCTGTTTGCAAGGGCTTTCAAGCTTATCCCTATGCCTTTTTTGTCTTCGATCTTCTCGTTGATCTCCAACAGGAGTCTAAAGTATTCCCTCGCTTTGCCGTATTGTTGCATGGCATTGTAATGCCCACCTATGGTCAGGTACTGTATGGCGATACCACGTTGATTTCCTTCTTTTTTTGCAATAGCCAGTGCCCGCTCTAGGTATTCCAGAGCTAGCTGCTCTCTTCCTGGTATCGCAATATATGCATTACCTAGACCATTGCAGGCAATTTCAATATTGCGCATATCGTTTTCGGCCTCTGCGATACGCAGCGCGAGAAGATAGTATCTAACGGCTACGTCATAGGAGTCGTTGTACCGAGCAGCGACCCCCGCGTTGTTGGCATAGATCATCTTTTCGAGTGTGACGGTATCTTCATGTTCGATCAAATGAAATGCACGTGTATGAAAGCTTAATGCGGATTTGTATTGTTCATTAAACCGTAGTAATAGTCCGAGATTATTGAGGCAGTGGGCATATAAAATGGAGTCTCTGGATGAGGCGATTTCTACTGCTTCGGTGGCGATCTGTATAGCTGTATCTTGCTTGTCTTTTAGCTTTTGAAAATGTCGGGAAAGATCGACCATAAGTCTTACTCGCTTCGAGATATCCCGCTCGGCGCGAAGCAACTGCTCCAAGCTGTCGATAGGGGAAGATGCTAGGGCCTGGGGTACTGCTAAAAAGAGAAAGGCAAAGGTCAGTACGGTTATATTTAAGTGTCGTTTAAGCCTCATTATTTACTCCTTTCTGCGGGGTCGGGCCGTTGATTGTCTTAATGATAATTTCTATCCGTGTGCCGCTTGGCCGTTGCGCATCATCCTTAAGATCATGGATGTGACAACTGATGTGCTGTGTCTTGTGGTTTAGGTTGAATAATTCTACCCGTTTCAGGCTCAGTTTGATACCGAGTCCACCCCGCTCTTTGGAAGGCACATGTCCGTTTTTGTAGAGGCGCCCTACCCCGTTATCTTCGACTATTATTTTTACGCCTTCTTCGGTTTGATCCAAGACAATGGAAAGTCGTTTTTCGTGTTTAGTGCTTGGTAATAGCCCGTGCCAGATGGCATTTTCTACAAAAGGTTGGAGTAGGAAAGGAGGGGTTTGAAAATAAGGCATATCACTAGGTAGATTATTGGTAATGCAGATGTTGAAACTGTCATCAAATCGTTTTTTCTCTAAGTCTATGTAGTTACGTACAATAGCTATCTCATCGGTCAATGAGATGCTTTCTGTATTAGCTTGGTCCAGTATACTACGGATAAAGCGGCTGAAAGTAATAAGGTATTTGATTGCTTTTGCGGATTCATTTTGTAGTATAAGATATTTGATCGCATTGAGGCTGTTAAAGATAAAATGGGGGTTAATCTGCGCCTGTTTAGCTTGTATTTCTGATTTTAAGAGGCTATGCTCATGTTCTGCTGAAACACGTCTGCGTTCCTGTTCTTCGAGATTCTCCCGTATCTTGATCATCTCTTTTACGCGTGCCTCAATCTCTTCTTCTAGACGTCTATTAGCCTCCTTGGTGCCTTGATCCTCTAAAGCAAGTTGTTGGATAATAGAGCGTTGTTCGTTGTCCAGTTCATTATGCTGTACAACGACTTTTTCGCCCATGGCCAACGCAAAAAATAAAGCCTGGAGCAAAATACCCAATTGAAAATAGGCAGGTGCTGCTAGCAGATAGAAAGAGTAATTCGGAATTTCATCCGTGCTAAAGCGTATAGATGCGACTATCGAACCTAAAAAATAGCAAAGGCTACCGAGAATGAAGAAGTTTTTGACCGGTGATTGCGTATGCTGGTATAATTTTATCAAATAGTAAGCAGATAGTCCGAAGATAAGAATACGGGAAGCTATAAAGATAATCAGGTGATAGGAGTGGATATAAGCAAAGGCTATGTAATAGGTCAGCGCATAGGATAGGCAGGCGATGGCAAAAATACGTAATTGTCGTGCGATACGTGGAGATTGTGCCTTTAGGTCAATCAATGGAATCGAAAAGAAAATATAAAATGAAAAAGAAAATAGGGTAGAGGATTCCGTATAGCGCCTATTGCCTCGTAAAAAGTCAAAAAAAAGACCGTCTAGCGCTGCGGACTCACGTAGTACAGTCAGGGCATATAGCAGGCTAAACAGTAGGAATAATGAATAGTAGATATATATAGGCTTATGCATCTTGAAGTATACAAACGATACGATAAATAGCAATAAGGTGATTGCGCCACAGAAAACTAAACCTATAGCATCAGATATAGTGAAATATTGGACCGTGTCTTTTATCATACGTCCGTAAGTATAGCTAAAATAAAGTATATCAATGCCTTTTAAGTAGCATAATTAGTTTTTGGTATGAATTGTTGAGTATTCAATGCGTTTGATTGATTATTTGAAAATCAGGGTTTCGTTGCTCAAATACTAACCTGAAGCAGCCAGATAATAATTCTGTATTGTAAAGCTTCTGAGGGACTAGTTCTTTTGCTGCAAACAAAAAATAGATTATTTTATAAAACTATGAACATTATGAAAAGACTTTTTTACGCCTTCACGTTAACATTATTCTGTAGTATGGCATTTGCACAACAAGGTTTCCATTCGGTCGGGGTAGGAATAGAAGGCGCATTGCCATTAGGTAATTTTGGTGAAGCTTATGGAATAGGCTATGGTGCTACAGGTAAGGCTTTCTATGGTATTACGGAGAAGGGGGATATTACCGGTACGTTAGGTTATATACGTTTTGGAATGAAAGAATCCAGTGCAATGGTGAGCGGAAGTATGGGGATGATTCCTATCATGTTTGGATATCGCCATGATTTTGGCGGGCTGTATGGCGAACCACAATTGGGCCTTACGATGGTTAAATCTAGAATTAAGATGGACCTAGGTGATTTCGGAGACTTATTTGGAGGAATAGGTGCCAACGGTAGCGGATCTACCACCAAAGTGAGCTTCGGCTTGGGTGGAGGGTACGCCATGGGTAAGCTTGATTTTGGAGCGAGGTTCCAGATTGTGGATAGCTTTAATTTTTTGGGCCTACGTATCGGATATAATTTTTCATTGGGCAATTAAATTAAAAAAAAGAACATGAAAAGATTTTATATAACCTTTTTTTCAGCAATCGTTCTTGGTGTAGGTTTTTCAGCCTGCTCCAAAGATAACGAAGGCGAGGAGCAAAGCGAAAATGCTAGCTTAACGATGAAAGTAGATGGAGAGATCTGGGCAACAACCATCAATAACCTTTTTACCGAAGAACATGAATATGAAGGTACTGAATATTACCTCGTTCTGGTAGGAGGACAGCGGATAACACCTAGCGGAGGCGAGGATGATGTAAGTTCCATAAGTATGCATATTGCTATCCCAAAATCTAGATTGAATAGTCCCAAAGGGACTTACCCGCTTCTAAAAGACGCTGAGGCAAATATAGGTCAAGCTACAGCCTCATATATCGTGAGTTCAGAGATAGGTCAAACTTGGTATGCCTCTTATGATCCGGCAAATCCCACACAAGCAGTAGGTACAGTAGAGATAACAGGCTTTGAAGTAGGAGAACAGAGAGTAGTTGGGTACCCTACTGGGAAGCAGGGGTATACGAAGTTATCAGGGACGTTCAAAATGAATGTATATCCAATAGAAGAGAATAGAGGATCGGTAGCGAAGATTACCGAAGGGAAATTCAATCTGAAATCGGGGCTGGGTTTTGATTTTAAGTAGTAGTTATACCGTTTCGTGGCGAATGCTCAAGTATTGTCCGTACGGTATACGAATATACGGTACGGACAAAAATTAAAAAAATAAGATCATGAGAATAACAACAAGATATTTTGTTTCATATGTTGGTTTGGCCGAGGTGGCGCTAGGCGCCTCACTCCTGTTTTTTGCATGTTCTAAATCGAAGGGAATAGGCGACGACCCTATTCAAGAGAAACAGGTAGATATTTATGTAGTAGGATATACAGGCCCGCTAAACGGTCCCTTCACCGCGCAATATTGGAAAAATGGGGAGCTGATCAAACTAACGGATGGCTCTACCCGTGCTATTGTAAACGATATTTTTGTCGAGAAAGGTGATGTATACGTTGCCGGAACAATCACGATAACGGGCAAGGGGGAAAGGGCAGTATATTGGAAAAATGGGCAGCGGATGGATCTCGCAGAAGACCAAGGTGTCTACACGCGAGCAAGTGCTATCGGCGTAGCTAAGGGTAAGGTTTATGTAGCAGGTGTAGAGAATGCTGATGCTGTATATTGGGTAGATGGTGCGATCCATAGGCTGCCGTCAAGTGATGACTATACATTATCTCCATACTTTGCGATCCATGTGACAGATAAAGAAGATATCTATATCGCAGCAATGGTGACAAAATCAGTACCACATATTGACGATAAAGTACAGGTGGTTAAATACTGGAAAAATAATGTGGAACACATCGTCACCTCGCCAGTTAAGCATCATTTCGGTCATGTTGGCGGCCTTTTTGTAGATGGTGAAGACATATATATTGCGGGGAATTATCAAAATTCTGGAGGAATAGGCTGGGCTAAGTACTGGAAAAATAAAGAGGAATATACACTGACGGAGAATGTCAGCGGTGGAAGGGCATATGATATTTATGTAAAAAATGGTAATGTACATGTGATCGGAAGTGGTCAGGGCGCCATGCCTCTTTATTGGAAAAATGGAAAGGAGAAACCGTTAGAAATGAAAGGGAAAGGTTATGGTTCTTTTAATGCCATAGCGGTGCACAACGATGATGTATATATTGCAGGTACGGTTTCTAACGACGATGGAGATTGGGACATCGGCGGCTATTGGAAGAATGGAAAATGGCATGCCCTTGAAACAGCTAAAAAAGATAATTATACCACAGTAACGTCCATGTTTATAGTGGAACGTTAAATTGCCGTACGTGATGACACGGTATAAAGCTTAAAAAACGTATCATGAAAACACGACTTTATTCCTACTTAAAATACACAGGAGCAGTGCTATTTAGTATTTCGCTACTCTTTGCCTGCTCGAAGAGTGAAGTGCCGCGAGAAGAACCAGTTCC
Organism: Sphingobacterium faecale; assembly: GCF_016746095.1. Taxonomy (GTDB): domain Bacteria; phylum Bacteroidota; class Bacteroidia; order Sphingobacteriales; family Sphingobacteriaceae; genus Sphingobacterium; species Sphingobacterium faecale. Next base: position 177,084 of record NZ_JAERTY010000002.1, read on the forward strand.
TTTGGAACCCACGCAAAACGGACAGTTAGTCCTGATAGCTTCGGCGACAGATATCGACGAAAATGAGGAGGTGACCTTTACGGTCATGGTGGATGACAAACCGATTGAAGCGGATGTATACGTCAATAACGAAAAAATAAACAACAGCAAACATGTTTTTGCAAAGGCGGGGGATTATGAAGTTATTGCCAAGAAAAACAATTATAAAGATAGCGATAAAGCTGTAGTCGAAGTTTATAAAATAGACGTTTATGTGTCGGGGTCTCAAAATACAACCGCCAATGATGCTTCTGCTACACAAGCCATGCTTTGGAAAAATGGGAAATTATTATATGAACTGACGGACGGTACTTCCTTTGCGGCGACTGTTGGAATAGCCCTGCACAACGATGATGTATACGTAGGTGGAACCGAGACAAGAGGCTATGCCCGCGTGGCAAAATATTGGAAAAATAATACTGCTCATATCCTTACTGATGGCACTAGTAGCGCAACCGTTGCAGATATAGCGGTCGATCATAGGGGTGACGTATATGTTATAGGAACTGATAATAATCCACATAAGCCTGTTTTGTGGCGAAATGAGGTTGCCTATACGGTTGCCGCTACCAATGATGGCCGGTATGCACGCGCTATTGCTAGCTCAGGTAATGACATATATATCGTAGGAAACTCCTCAAGCTATGCTAATAATCCTTCCGTGGCCATACTGTGGGAAAACAGTCAGGAGATCCATCTCACTAATGGTGTTAAAGCAGGTAGAGCTCTGAATGTGACCGTGGAGGGTGGAGATGTTTATGTGTTGGGCGACGAAAACAGCAAAGGTCTGAATGAGCAGGGAGGGCAGGAAATCGGTCGGTATTGGAAGAATGGAGAAGTCACACTGTTGGATGAAGATCCGACGACTTTTGTTGGATTAGTGGGGGGAGATATAGCGGTGCAGGGTGGTGTGGTCTATGTATGTGGCCTATGGAATGACGGAACCACTACCCATTTAGTGCCGGTTGTCTGGAAAAACGGAAAGCGCTTGTATAAACTGACGGAAGGGACGTCCAATAGCGCAGCGGTGGCTATAGCTGTCGGAGGAAAGGATGTGTATACCGCAGGGTATGAGAGTAATAGCAAAGGAAAGCCTGTTGTCAAAGTATGGAAGAATGATAAGCTCCTCTATGCGTTGACGGAAGGTGACCGCAGAGCCTTACCAAGTGGTATCGCTGTAAAGAGGTCGAAATAGAAATACAATTTACTCAATCATGTTAGTAGAAAATAAAGTCATGGAAAGAATCATTAAACATTTTGTTTCACATGTTAGTTGGACAGGGGTGGTACTAGGTGCCTCCCTTTTGTTTTTCGCTTGCGATAAAGAGAGCGAAGGGAAGAAGGAAAGGGCTAGTTGCTTTGAAAAGTTTGATTATAAATACGAAGAATTGCTGACCAAAAGTGATGTTGCTAAGCATGTTGCTATAAATGAGGCTACTTACAAAGAAAAAATATCGGTTACCAAGGGAGTGTATGGCTATTGTGAATACAAGTGGCTTAGCAATCGCCCCGACTTAGAAATAGAAATATCCGGACAAATCATCAAAGGGCCGGATATGGATATGGTAAAACTTACAAAGTTGGATTTTTATACTGATAGCGAACTCAAACTGTATAGCCAGTCCTCTGCCCTTGCGCTATTCGATCAGGCTTATAAAAAGCTGAACCCGTCGGAATATGAGATGCTTTTGGCTAATCTAAAAAAAGAATATGCCGGCGATCCAAAAGGCTATGAAGAAGCTAAAGGTCTCCTGGATGCTCGAAAGAACTTTGCTTTTCAGCCCGTTGAAGATCTGGGGGATCGAGCCTATTGGAAATGGAATGATACCTATGGATTGGAGCTGGTGGTCTTGGCAGGTTCTGCTCGCTTTACCATTGAAACGAAGCTTAGTACAGAAGCCAGAGGGACATTGCCCGTAGCGGTCAAATTGGCCAAAGAAGTATTGGCGAAGTGTGGCAGGGTATCAAGGGACAACGATTAATAATTTAAATAAGCAAAAAAATGAAAAATATATTAATAACAAGCAGTATGTTGCTGTACCTGTTGATGGGTGGAGCTACAGTGAAAGGGCAGGTACTGAAAGGGTTTGGTCAAAAACTTGAAAAGAAAATTGAGCAGCGGATTGAGCGGAAGGCGGATCGGCAGGTAGATAAAGTATTGGATAAGGCGGATAAGAAAAGTGATGAATCTATAGAAGGAGCATTCAGTAAATCCAAAACAGAAGCTTCCGACAAAAAGCCAGGTAAAACAGAGCCGATAGGTAGTGTAATCACAACCGTAGAGGCACGCCCCGATCAGGCATTAGTATTGGTTGGAAACGGCTGTACAGACTTCAGCTGGTTCAAAAAGGGAACGGTATTGATCTATCAGTCTACTGACGATAAAGGAAGAGAGGATGCGGAATTAAAGATGACCATAAACGATTTGAAGACCAAAGGTACAGCTACTATTGCGGAGGTTAAAGCTGATATGACGACACCACATTTTGGTGCTTTGAGCTATACCATGAACTACATTTGCGATGGCGACATGATCTATATGGATATTGCTTCTATGATGCAGGCTATGATGGAAAACAACCCAGAAATGAAAACTGAAGCGGTACAGAACGTATTAAAAAATACGACGATCGACGTAGATAAGGGCTTTGCTTCGTTTCCGAAAAAGATGTATCCAGGTATGAAACTGGAAGATCTGAATTTTTCGTTTAAAACAAAAGCAGGTTCAAACGAGATGTCCTTTCAAACGGTGGTGACCGATAGGCAGGTGGTCGGCAAAGAGCTTGTTACGACTAAAGCGGGAAGCTTTGAATGTTTAAAGGTCAAATCATCCATCAATACTTCTGTTAAAGTGATGGGGATGAACAAGAAAATGCCCGCCAGTACTGAATACCTGTGGTTTGCACCAAAAATAGGCATGATAAAGCAAGAATCGCATGCTAAAACGGGAAAGACAGCCATGGAACTAAAAATGTATAAAATGTAAGAATTGCCTAGGTCCTTCAAGACTTAGGCATCTTCTTTATAATTGGGTTCCGCTTGGAAAAAACCAGCTATTGTCACTTTTGAGTTCTATCCTCCTCCTTGTTTATTTCAGTATTAGCCGATATATCTTTATCGGTTGTTTTGCTTGATTTTTGATCTTTTTCTTCCTCTTCTTTTTCGGTGGTATCTTCAGCTCTCTCTTTGTTTGACTTACTTTCTAGAGGGGTTCCTTGCGCATTACCTTCTCCCTCTTTTGTCTCAACAACTTTTGGTGTCTCTCGTTTTCTGTTCAAAAGATCCTCTTTGGAGGTTGGTCGATCCTGTGGACGCCAGATAAAACCTGGTAAGATCTCATTCTCTTGAGTAATTAACACAAAAGGGTATACCTTTTGATCGACTTTTCGTATCGTGGTATAGTCGATAATTTTCTTTCCCTCCATCTTGACTTTGATTCGACCTCCTCGATCATGAAACATCTCTTTGATAAGTTTTGTCTTCTCGTCTTCGGTGAATACTAAGTTCTCTGCGTTGCCATCTACGAATAGTTTATCAATGTTATTGTTTGCAAAGAATGCGGTGATCTTACGCCCCTTTAGTTGGTTAAATTTGATCGAATCGGAAACGGCATTCACCATGAATGCATTGTCTTTTAGGAGCGCATTGTCCATCTGCTGATTGATGATCTGCATGTATATGGTGTCGGCTGATATCTGGGATCCTTGAGACCAGATCATTGGTCGGCCCATAAAACGGAACATCGAATCGACCATGCCATAATAGACGGAGTCGGCAACAGCCTGTAAGTCGGACTTAAATAATCTAACGTTATAATAGGCACGTACGATCCTCGTTCTGGCGGTATCCAATTGAGCGGTATTAAGGCTGTCGGGCGCTTTGCTGATCGAATCTGGTGCCTGTGCCGTACGCAGGGCACGATTAATTAATGTGTCAGCATGATTCGCGGTAGGTACTACGGCTTTTTGTCTTAGAATAGAATCTGCTTTTAAGGTGCTACCGATATTTTGCCGATCGCCGATCCGATTGGGTTCGATAATAGCATTTTTGGGTTTGAGAGGGACGGGCGTTTTAATGCTGTCCTTTTTGATTACGGGCTTGGCTGGGGAAACTACTTCTTGTTGTGCAACTTCTTCAACAATCTGTAACTGCTGCTGTATGCTGTCTTTTATATTTACGTTGGTAGAGTCTGTGGTTTCCGTACCCTCATCATCGCCATAGTCGACATCTTCATCAGCTTCTAGTTTACCGCCGTCTCTGCTCAGATTGAGCTCTAAGGGCTTGTAGTCTTTTACCAGAATCATACGTGAATACAGAGTGTCTGCAGTCATGTAGACAGAATCCATTTTTGCCTCGTGTAATGTGCTGTCGCGAGGTGCGGTTTTTGGTTTAGGATCTATACCCTCTGCTTTTTTCTTCTCTTTGTCGGTTATCTCTTCTTGGGTCTTTACCTCGTCTTGACCCTCTTTTTTCTTTTTTTCTTTAGCTTTAGGGGCTATAGGAGCAGCTGAGCTATCTGCCGTTGAATCTTGATTTTCTTTGACAACGGTTATGATATAGGGCTTTTCTGTCATCAGGATCGACTCTTCGGACTGCGTATAGAGTCCGCGACCGCCATAGGCGAAAAACTTATCTAGTGTATCGACAAAAACAACATTTCTAAAAGCTTCGCCCACACCTTTAGAACGTTCATAATGTAAACTGTCACCTTTTAGAAATTTGGATCCTTCGGTGTATAGGTTGTTTTTGTTAAAATCGGCAATACCCGTCCCTGTATTGTAGGTGCCTCGCTCTGTGTATAGATTTTCATTCTTTCCTTCTTCATTGCTGGTGGGTTTGATGTTGGTAGGGCCGAAGAAATAGGTCATTTTACTCAAAGAATTGTAACGCATAGTGTCGGTATATACCTTTACATTGGGGCTTCGTACGACTACTTTGTGTCGAAAATAGGCATCGGATGTATTTTCAAAATAATAGGCATTCTTTGAAGTGATGGTGTCTCCCTGCGATATGATCCTCCCGCCGCCGGTGTATGTTCCTACTTTAGAACGCATATTATAGGTCAGGTGGTTCGTTGTCAATGTAGAGCCTTTATCTACCATCTTTACATTTTTGGTGAGTAGTGCATGTTGAGCGGCAGCATCATAATGCAGATAGTCGGCATAGATTACAGTGCCTGAAGGCTGTGTGATCACTACGTTCCCAAAGGCTTCAAAGAATTGTCTTTTTATCTCATCCTCATAGATGTAACCGCTGTCTGCAGACAGGGTATTACCTTTGTGCTCATAGACAGGAATGTAAAATACCATGTGCCCAGTCTTGGCATTGATACGTCCGCTGTTGGACGATACTAGATTAAGACGGTCTCCTTGCTGTGTTGTTGCCCCAATTGGAGTTTGTCCAAAAGCAGATGCTAAGGATAAGATAAAAGTTATGATTATTAGCCAGTTTCTCACGCAGGCAAAAATATGGATTTTAATAGCAAAAAAATGTTAATTGAATGAAATTAATGCTAAATAAAATTAATGAATATTACTGGCTTTTTTTGCTAAGAAAATGCGGTTGGCGAAATTAAGGGAAACTATCATAAAGTCTAAACGATCCCGTTACTGAGAGGTGAGTTTTTGTAGTAAACACAGCGTGGTTTTCATGACAGTAAGAGTAAACGTCACCTCGACCTTGTGGAGAGGTCTACAAACTGTACAGGGTTAAATATATAGCTTCTAGATCCCTCCACTACGGTCGGGAGGACGGCATGTTTACAAACCGAGCTTGCGAGTTCACCACATGTAATCTGTCACTGCGAGAGGTAAGTTTTTTTAACAAACACAGCGTGGTTTTCATGACAGTAAGAGTAAACGTCACCTCGACCTTGTGGAGAGGTCTACAAACTGTACAGGGTTAAATATATAGCTTCTAGATCCCTCCACTACGGTCGGGAGGACGGCATGTTTACAAACCGAGCTTGCGAGTTCACCGTAGGTAATCTGTCACTGCGAGAGGTAAGTTTTTTTAACAAACACAGAGAAGTTTTAATGACAATGAATTAGATAGTTTTCAAACCCGTCATTGGTAATGAAATGAAGCAATCTCTTTAGTTAATAGGGGGATTATCAACGATGGACTCTTCAGGGGTTGCTTCGTCCCTCGCAATAACGACAAAGTCTACTTTGTGAAATGTCCCCATTGCATATGAAAATGAATTTATTTAGGTTTGAACTATGGATATCGATGTGCGTTTTGAACGGTATATAGAAGATCATAAGCTGTTTACTAAAGAGGATAAGCTGCTGGTGGCTGTCAGTGGAGGTAAGGACTCGATGCTGTTGTTGACTTTATTGGCCCAGTATGGTGTGTCTGTGGAGGCCGCGCATTGTAATTTTGAGCTGAGAGGAGAGGAGTCCGATGGAGACGAAGGGCTCGTCCGTACTTATTGTGATCAGCTCGGTGTGCCTCTGCATATACGTCGCTTTGATACCATTTCTTATGCTAATTCTCACAAAATATCTATACAGATGGCTGCTCGGGAACTTCGTTACGATTGGTTTGAGATGTTGAGACAAGAAGTCGGTTGTGATTATATCGCGGTGGCACAACATAAAAATGATCATGTGGAAACAGTGCTGTTGAACCTGTCTCGAGGTACGGGATTGCTGGGGCTGCAGGGGATTCTGCCTAAGAGGGACAATGTTTTACGACCGCTGTTGTTTTTGACAGCAGCCGAAGTCCTGTCGGTTGTCGAGTCGTTAGATGTGCCGTATAGAGATGATTCATCCAACTTTTCAAACAAGTATGCGCGCAACAAAATACGTCTCGATATCATTCCTCAATTTGAACAGTTGAATCCTGATTTTGTATCGATTATGGAGGATAATATTGTTCGTTTTCAAGATGCTCAAGGTGTATTGTCTTTGCTCGTTGCTCAAAAACGGGATGAGCTGTTTGTGCAAATTGGAGAGCAGCAATGGGAGATTTCCAAAGAAGCCATAAAAGCACAGGGCATAAGTTTGTTGTATTATGTTTTTGAACCTTATGGTTTTTCGAGATCTGTGCTTGATGATATGTTGCGTGCGTTGGATGCGGAGTCTGGACGTGTTTTTCTGTCAGAAGCTTACGAGTTGCTCGTGGACCGTCGTATACTTAGACTCCGGAGAAAGGAGAATTCAGATGAATTATCTGAACTGAGCGGCGGGGAGGCTCGTGTGGAGTGGGGTGATTATATTTTTACAGCGCGTTGTTCTGCTGATATTTCTGTAGATAGGAATCCTGATATAGCGTTATTAGACTATGATAAACTGATATTCCCATTGACAGTGAGGTCTTGGCAAGAAGGGGATGTGTTTCAGCCTCTAGGAATGACGGGGACAAAAAAGGTGTCTGATTTCTTTATCCAAAAGAAAATCAATCTGTTCGATAAAAAAAACATTCCGATTGTGGTGAATGGCAATGGTGAATTGCTCTGGATCGCAACTTATCAGTTGGACGACCGATATAAGATAACGGAAAATACACAAAAAGTCCTTAAATTAGTTTGCAATATTAGATAAGTATGAGTGCAAATAGCCTATTTATTGAGCGTCAGTACCTTGGAAGGGATATGACTTGGATTAGTGTCAGGATGGTATTGGCCCTGTTCTGTTTTATAGTTTATTATTTAAATATGGATCATCTGGTGTCGAGTCAGTTGTTTTTTATAGTGGGGAGCTGTATTATTGTTGTCTCTGTCATTATGATGTATCTTGTACATTACAAAACCGCTGTCACTCCCCATAACGTGACGCTGAGTGGACTTTGGACAACAAGTCTGGTTAAAATTGATCTCTCATCTTTGGTCAAAGTCGAAAAGAAGCCTTACAGCAAATTTGTGTTTAATAACCCCGTTTATAACCTGCACAAAAATGGGAAGATTCGTTTTTACGCTGGCGGAAAAGATGCGGTTTGGCTTACCGATAGAGATGGATTGGTATATATAATTGGTACCCACAAGCAGGAAGAGCTATATAATGCTATTGCGAAAGCTCGACAGAAATCTTAATAAGTGTTAAGGTTTTCAGTCTGACACTTCTTTGACCTTATGTGGAGTTGAATTTGATATATTTACTCTATTAAAAATTACAATTGACAGCGTAGAACCTTAAAATATGTTATCGAGGCAGTTTTTGGGGCTTAAGGACAAATTTATGTAGGTTTGAATAACTAGAATTAGAAGAAAATGGGTTTATTATATTTTATATTATTTGTTGTTGCGTTTTATTATGTGTTTAAGTTTTCGATGCGTTTGCTTCTGCCATTCGCAATGCGTAAGCTGACGGAACGGATGATGAAAAAAGCACAACAACAGCAATCACAAGGACAATATAACTACGGTGGTGCGGGTAATCCCTTTGGCGGTGGGAGCCCTTTTGGGAATGCCTACGAGCAACAATCTTATCGATCGGACAATACGAAAACAAAAGAAGGTAAGGTGAAGGTGGATTATGTCCCTGCGCAGGAAGCCAAACGAAAGGGAACAGCTACAGCTGGTGAGTTTATCGATTTTGAAGAAGTAAAGTAAATGTGGCTTAAGCAACTATCGCTATTAAATTTTAAGAATTATACCGAATCTACATTGACCTTCCTGCCGGAGGTCAATGCCTTTACAGGGGAAAATGGTGCAGGAAAAACCAACCTGTTGGATGCTATCCATTACCTCTCCTTATGCAAGTCTTATTTTAATCCTATTGATTCGCAGCATATCAAGAAGGGGGAAGAGTGGTTTATGGTGCAGGGGGAGTTTGAAAGAGAAGAACGGGTAGATGCTATTTCCTGTAGTCTGAAACGTAATCAGAAAAAACAATTCAAGCGTAACAAAAAGGATTATCCCAGATTGGCAGATCATATCGGCCAGTTTCCACTGGTGATGATATCTCCGAATGATAGTGAGATTATCACGGAAGGCAGTGAGGAACGGCGAAAATTTATTGATAATGTGATATCGCAGACGGATAATCGGTACTTGGATACATTGATATTGTATAATAAGGTACTTCTACAACGGAATATGTTGTTGAAAGGTATCAAAGAACGTGGTGTGTTTGATGTGGGCTTATTGGAGGTGCTGAATATGCAGCTGGTAGAAGTCGGCGATCGCATCTATGCACGCCGTAAACGCTTTATGGAAGAGTTTACTCCCTCTTTTCAACGGCATTATAATTATCTTACAGATCAAGCCGAAGAGGTCTCCTTAGTATACGAGTCGCCACTGCATCATCATGACTTTTTGGAGCTGCTTAATAGTTGCTTAGATAAGGATAGGGCGCTGGAAAGAACGACTCTGGGAGTGCATAAGGATGATTTGCTCTTTACGATACATGGAGAGATGCCGCTTAAGAAGTTTGGGTCACAGGGGCAGCAAAAGTCTTTTCTTATTGCTCTTAAGCTTGCGCAATACAGTTTTTTACAGGAACAGAAGAAGTTCAGACCATTATTGCTGCTGGATGATATCTTTGATAAGTTGGACGACAGACGGACTACGAAGCTGATGAAGATGGTGTCGGATGAGGAGTTTGGTCAGATATTCATAACCGATACGGATGCGGATAGAATTCGTAAAATATTCGATGAAATCGCCCAACCAATACGTATCTTTGATATTGAAGGAGGTCAGGTTCATGTATAAGAAAAAGTTTGATGAAATACCCACACGTGATGATATCAGTATGAAGCAGGCGGTGGAGAAGTGGTTGGAGGTATATCGTCTACGTCGTAAATTTGATGAATCTTCTGTGGCTTCCTTTTGGGGTGAGATTATAGGTCCTTATATCGAAAAACGTACGTTAAAGATTTTTGTAAAAGATAAAAAACTGTATGTTAAAGTAGAGTCTGCCGTTGTCAAGCACGAGTTGACTCTAATGCGACGTCAGGTTATCGGGCGTGTCAACGAACATGCGGGACAGGTTCTGGTCGAAGAACTCGTTATTCTGTGATGAAGTTAAGAAGTTATCAAGTGAACGAGTTAACAAGTTAACAAGATCACTCGATAACAGGATAACTCAATAACATCCTAAAATGCAAGTCAAATATTACGCTGCGGCACTATTTTCATTTATTGTCTGGGGAACATTCAGCTTGGTATTGCGGCCATTGGGTGCTTATGCTTCTTTGGATATTCTGTTGTATCGGGTCTTGTTTGCTTCTGGAGCTATCTTATTGATTAGTTTTCTTGTCAGGCCTGCCGTGACCAAGGCCAATATAAAGTTGCTTCGGGATATGTCCAGTCGGGACAGAAGAAATGTATTCTTGCATGCGCTGTGTAGCGCAATGATGTTAGCGTTAAACTGGTTTTTGTTTATCTACGTCATGAATAATGTCAGTGTCAATGCAACTTCACTCGCCTATCTGATATGTCCGATTATTACTACTGTACTCGCCAGTGTGTTTTTGAAAGAAAAGCTGAATCGGGGGCAATGGCTGGCGGTAGGGCTTAGTGTTTTGGCTTGCTTCATGTTGGCCTATGGGCATTTTATGGATATGATATATAGTCTTGTCATTGCATTTTCATATGCTACTTATCTGGTGCTTCAAAAAGGCAACAATCGATTGGATAAATTTTTTACTTTAAATCTGCATATTATTATCTGTACGGTTCTTTTAACCCCTCTCTTGTATATCTTGCCTCAAGGTACGGTGCATGGAACTGATTTCTATGTATACGTATTGTTGATTGCAGTGCTGTTTACGATTATTCCGTTATTTTTAAACATGTATGCCTTAAAGGGACTGGACTCTTCGGTCGTGGGGATATTGCTTTATATCAATCCTACTATAGCTTTTCTATTGGCTGTTTTTTATTTTCATGAAGCTATTAATGGGGTACAGATTATTGCATATGCGTTGATTTTTATGGCCGTCGCTATCTTTAATATTGCATATATCCGATCTGTGCGGACATGGAAGAAAGAAGAGGCTTTAACGGCATGAATATCGAGGCTCAGTTGCAACAGGTATTTGACCTGCCTCCTCAGCAGGTAAGGAAAATAAGTCCCTATTTTGTTGAAGAGCAGATGGCTAAAGGAATGTTTTTTCTTGGGCAAGGACAGCGAGCAGATCGCCTGAGCTTCGTAGCGTCGGGTTTATTCCGTGTATTTGCCCAGACGGAGTCAAAGGAAGTAACGCAATGGATCGGTGGCAGTGGCTATTTTATTACGGATCTATCGTCGTTTCTGTTTGACCAACCTGGTCGATGGCAAATTCAGGCACTTACTGATGCAAAAATATTCTCGTTATATAAAGATGACTATAAGCATTTTGAAGCATTGATACCCGAGTGGAACGTCTTGGAAAAACGTTTTATAGCCAAATGTTTCATGATTCTTGAAAAAAGGGTGTTTGACTTTATATCACTGTCTGCTGAAGAACGCTATCTACACTATTTTGAGCAACACAAAGCCTATTTTAATCAAGTCCCTCTACAATATATTGCTTCTGTGCTAGGTATGACACCCGAGACATTGAGTCGTATACGGAGTAAAGTAGGGAGTTGAATTTTTAGCGACAATTTGTATTCTTGATAAATGTCAAGAGCATTGAGTCTTGAACGACATAACTTTGTGTTATGAAACGCAATATAGAAACTTCAATTTTAATTCATGCCCCAGCGGAAGCTGTATGGACCGTTTTAAGCGACTTCTCGCAGTATGGTTTATGGAGTCCAACTATCCGGAAATTCGGAAATATTCCTCAGGTTGGAAAACGGACTAAAGTATTATTGCAACAGCCGAATGGTTCGAGCATAACGATGAATCCGATTTTTTTGAAGCTAGACAAGGATCGTGAGCTTCGATGGAAGGGAAAACTTTTTATCAATGGAGTTTTTGATGGAGAACATTATTTTATCTTAGAAGACTTGGATAATGGACAGACTCGACTTGTACAAGGAGAACTATTTTCTGGACTGTTAATTCCCTTTCTCAAAAAGATGATTGATGTGGAAACGAAAAAGGGATTTCAGCTTTTTAATGAAGCGTTAAAATTGCGCGTCGAGAAAAAAATGGGATTATTAGAGCCCAAGCTATAGGTATTGCTCTAAATCTCCTTTGCCTTCACGTATAACTTCAAATTCTCCTTCCGTAACGTCGACAACAGTAGATGCCACATTATCACCATAACCTCCGTCAATAACCAGGTCGACGAGATCTTGATATTTCTCATAGATAAGCTCGGGGTCAGTAGAGTATTCGATGATATCATCCTCGTCGTGGATCGATGCTGTTACAATAGGGTTGCCTAATTGTTTGACAATCTCTCGAACGATATTGTTGTTTGGAACACGGATACCTACCGTTTTCTTTTTTGAACTTAGGAGTTTGGGAACCTGACCACTGGCGTTGAAAATGAAAGTAAAAGGACCAGGTAGTGCTTTTTTCAAGACTCGAAATACGGTGGTGTCAAATGGTTTGGTGTACTGTGCGATATCGGTAAGGTCATAACAGATAAAGGAAAGGTTGGCTTTGTCTGTTTTTAGTCCGCGTATCTGACATACACGTTCAATCGCTTTTTGATTGGTGATGTCGCAGCCTATGCCATACACCGTATCTGTAGGGTAGATGATAACTCCTCCTTTGCGTAGGATGTCGACTGCTTGGTCGATGTATTTCTCGTTTGGCTTGTCGTTATATATTTTTAATAGCATGTGGCTTGTTATTGTTTAATACAGTGTATGTAAATGAATCCCTTTTATTTAAAAGAACAACAGCCAAAATGATTTGTTTTGGCTGCTGTTTTTTTATGTTAAAACTCTGCGTTTTTCGGTGTGCGTGGGAAAGGGATTACATCTCTGATATTGGTCATTCCTGTTGCAAACAATACCAAGCGCTCAAAGCCAACGCCAAATCCGGAATGCGGTACAGAACCGAAACGACGTGTATCTAAGAACCATTCCATCTCTTCTGCTTCGATACCAACTTCGGCCATACGTGTCAGAAGCTTTTCTAAGTTTTCTTCTCGTTGGGACCCCCCTACCATCTCTCCGATGCCTGGGAACAGGATGTCCATAGCGCGTACGGTATGACGGCCTTGTGCATCAGGTTGGTTCTGTTTCATATAGAAAGACTTAATCTCTCTAGGGTAGTCCGTAAGGATTACCGGTTTTTTGAAGTGTTTCTCTACCAAATAACGTTCATGCTCGGACTGTAAGTCTGCGCCCCATCCTTCGATAAGGTATTTGAACTGTTTCTTTTGATTGGGCTTGCTGCGCAATAAGATCTCGATGGCCTCTGTATAGGTTAGACGCTCGAAGTTGTTTTCTAATACGAAGTTTAGTTTTTCCACCAAGTTAAGCTCTGAACGTTCAGCTTGTGGTTTTGATTTCTCTTCTTCCAACAATCTGTTCTTCAAGAATTCGATTTCTTCAGGACATTGCTCTAAGGCATATTTAATGACATACTTCAACAAGTCTTCTGCGAGATCCATGTTGTCTTCTAACTCGTAGAAGGCCATCTCCGGTTCGATCATCCAAAACTCTGCTAAGTGACGGGTGGTGTTGGAGTTTTCGGCACGGAAAGTAGGACCAAAAGTATAGATGTTGCTGAAAGCTAATGCCGCAAGCTCACCTTCCAATTGACCTGATACGGTCAGGTTGGTGGATTTACCGAAGAAATCTTCTTTGAAATCGACCTTTCCATCTTCCGTCAACGGTGGGTTTATCGGGTCTAACGTTGTCACTCTAAACATTTCACCTGCTCCTTCTGCATCCGAACCCGTAATGATCGGAGAATGAAAGTATACAAAATCACGTTCTTGGAAGAATTTGTGTATAGCAAATGATAAGGCGTTTCTTACCTTAAATATAGCATTGAAAGTTCCTGTACGTACACGTAAGTGTGCAATTTCGCGCAAAAACTCTAAGCTGTGTTTCTTGGGTTGTAGCGGGTACTTCTCTGGATCTGAATCACCAATAATGGAGACCTCAGTGGCTTTGACTTCGACACGCTGCCCTTTTCCTTGCGATTCGATCAAATTACCTTTTACACGAACTGCCGCACCGGTAGTGATTCTTTTTAGAATCGAATCAGGCGTGTTTTCAAAATCAACTACGGCTTGAATATTATTGATAGAAGAACCGTCATTAAGTGCTATAAACTGGTTATTACGAAATGTTCTAACCCAACCTTTGACAATAACTTCTTTTCCAAAATCTTCCGATTGTAATAATTCTTTAATTCGTGTGTGTTCCATTTTTTTAATAGAAATATTTTCTTTTTTTCAACTACAAAAATACGCTATATTATTGGCTAATTGATAATAAAAGCGCAAAATGTTAATGATTCTAAGTATCGCTAGCGTAGCTTTTGTATGAATTCAGGGATTTTTTTCAAATAATCTTCCTGACTCAGCAGTTTGACAAAAGCGGTGCCTACGATAGCTCCATTGGCATAGGCGGTGGCTTTGCGAAATGTCGCTTGATCAGATATGCCAAAACCAATGATAAAAGGGCTGTCTAAGTCCATGTCTTTTATCCGTTTGAAATAGCTCTCGGCTTGATCTTTTACTTCGAGATTTGTGCCTGTGGTGGCATTGGACGAAAGTAAATAGATAAAGCTCGTTGATAATTTGTCTATTTTTCGTATACGCTCTTCTGAAGTCTGTGGAGTGACTAAGAAGATGTTGCTGATGCCATTCTCTTCGAAGATATGCTGATAGAGTTCTTCATACTCGTACATGGGGAGATCTGGGATAATTGTCCCGTTAACACCCACTTCCTTACAGGCCTTACAAAAATTCTCTACGCCGAATCGGATGACAGGATTGACATATCCCATCAGAAATACAGGAATAGAAACATGTTTGCGTAGGTCTTTCAGCTGCTCAAAAAGGACATGGAGCGTCATTCCATTCTTGAGCGCTTCTTCGGAGCTGTGTTGTATGGTAGGACCGTCTGCCACAGGGTCAGAATAGGGGAATCCTATCTCCAAAAAATCAGCACCGGCTTCTTCCAGCGCTTTGGCAATGGTGACGGTACTGTCCAATGTAGGATAGCCCGCAGTAAAATATATGGACAACAGTCCGTTGGCGTGTTTATTGAGTTGCATGTTATGGTTTGTTAACATGTTGTCGAGTGATCTTGTTACCGAGAAGTCTTCACGACTTGTTAACTCGATAATTTGTTCACTTGATAACGAATACTACAAGTTAAAATACTTCATATAATTGTCCAGGTCTTTGTCTCCACGTCCCGATAGACAGATGACGACTACTTCGTCTCCTTTGAATTTCATTTTTTCAAGGTGGGCTAGTGCATGGGAACTCTCAATGGCTGGAATGATTCCTTCCAATTGTGTAAGAAGTAATCCTGCCTGCATCGCTTCATCATCGGTTGCAGAGACATATTCTCCACGGCCGGATTGGAACAACCAAGCGTGTTGGGGGCCAATACCAGGATAGTCTAGTCCTGCGGATATAGAATAGGGTTCGACGACTTGGCCGTCGTCGGTCTGCATCAAGATAGAGCGGCTACCGTGCAATACGCCCTCTTTGCCCAGCACGGTGGTCGCGGCAGTCTCTCCTGAATCGACACCGAGGCCAGCAGCTTCTACTGCGATAAGACGGACATCTTCATCATCGACAAAGTTATAGAACATACCTGCTGCATTGGAGCCGCCACCTACACAGGCCATGGCGATATCTGGGGTTGACTTTCCTGTCTTTTCCAACAGTTGTTTTTTTGTCTCGGCAGATATAATCGATTGGAAGCGGGCTACCATATCGGGGTAGGGGTGAGGACCTACTACGGAGCCTATAATGTAATGGGTGTCTACAGGATTGTTGATCCAGTCACGGAGTGCTTCATTCGTCGCGTCTTTGAGTGTCTTGCTGCCCGAGGTTGCAGGCACTACTTTGGCACCCATCATTTTCATACGGGCGACATTTGGAGCTTGACGGGCAATATCAATCTCGCCCATGTAGACCACACATTCTAACCCTTTTAGTGCGCAAACTGTGGCAGTAGCAACTCCATGCTGCCCTGCTCCGGTCTCCGCTATGATTCTTTTTTTTCCTAGACGCTCGGCCAATAGGATCTGCCCAATGGTATTATTGATCTTATGTGCCCCAGTGTGGTTAAGATCTTCTCTTTTTAAGAATATCTTGGCTCCATAGCGTTCGGATAGACGCTTGGCATGATATAGGGGGGAGGGGCGACCTACATAATCCTTGAGCAACTGCTCGAACTCTTCTTTGAATGAAGGATCATTTAAGATCGTAAGGTATTGCTGTTCCAACTGTTCAACGTTAGGATACAGCATTTCTGGAATGTAGGCGCCACCGAAGGGGCCATAATAGCCTTTATTGTTTACTTGGTATTTGCTCATTTCGTATGATTGATAATGCTTGTGTTAATGTTTCAATATTCTTGATTCCGGGTTGTTGTTCGAACCTGGAGTTTAAATCTACTGCGTACAGCCTGTTATCGTTGATGTTAAACGCATCTTGGAGGTTGTCCGGCCCTAAGCCTCCGCTGAGAAAGTAAGGTTTGTTATAGGGATATTCTGTCAATGCCGACCAGCTAAAGGTTTTTCCGGTTCCGCCGTATTGCGTGCTTTTGGTATCGAAGAGGAAATAATCGATGTGTTCAAGATAGCTTTCTAGAGTAAACCAGTCAAATGTGCAGTCGATTCCAAAAGCTTTGATGATCTCCAGCTTTTGATTTTTTAAAGATTCGCAGAGCTGTGGTGTTTCATCACCATGTAATTGGACTGCGTCCAGCTGGTGAGTATGGACTTTGTCCATAATTTCAGAAAACGTAGAATTGACAAATACTCCAACTTTTTTAATGTCAGCAGCGTTAATTGGCGGGGCTTGGTCTTGTACAAAGCGTGGGGATTTTGGATAAAAAATAAACCCAATATAGTCAATAGGAAGCTGTACGAGCTGTCGTATGTTGTCCACATCTCGCATGCCGCAAACCTTTATTTTGATGTTGTTATTCATTTTTTAGTTATGTTGTTATGGAGTTATCAAGTTATCGTGTGATCTTGTTATGGAGTTGTCTAGTATCTTGATAACTCGTTCACTGGATAACTCATTCACTTGTTAACTCCTTACTAATTTCTTCAGACTATCCAATGCTTTTAATCCCAAAAGTGAGGCCTCTGCCTCGTAATAGCAGTCTCCAAAACTTCTTTCGGGATGGAAGGTCTTTATCGCAAAAGCAGCATTGGTCAATACGACATTGTTTTGTGAATTGGTACCTTTTCCCTGAATAATGTTATTGAAAATGTTGGCCGCTTCCTCAACGGTGTCACCACCTGCCAGTTCGCCGGATGTCACAGGCTCAAAACCCAATTCTTCGACTGTATAGTAGCTTTCCCCAGCGTTGTTTATAAGCTTAAAATCTCCTGTAAGGGATATCTCGTCATATCCATCCAATGCATGTATGATGCTATACTGTTTATCCGTGTTCTGGCAGAGATAGTTGTATAGCCTTGCTAATTCGAGACTGAAAACCCCTACGGATTGATAGGTCGGATTGGCGGGATTGGTCAATGGGCCGAGCATGTTGAAAAATGTTTTGACGCCCAGTGCTTTTCGGATGGGAGCTACCGTTTTCATCGCTGGATGGAAGAGAGGAGCATGGAGAAAGCAAATATTCGCTTCATCCAATTGGCGCTTCAAACTGTCCATATCATTGGTGAATTGATATCCCAGGTATTCCATCACATTGGATGAACCACAGCCCGAAGACACACCTACATTGCCGTGTTTTGCTACGTGGTATCCTGCTCCGGCAACGACAAAAGAAGCTAAGGTGGAGATGTTGAACGTATTCTTGCCGTCGCCACCCGTACCGCACATGTCGATAAGGTCATAGCCCTGAAAATCAACTTTTAGACATAGATCATACATAGCATCCCGGAAACCTGTAAGTTCTTCAACACGAATACTGCGCATGCCATAGGTTGTCATAAAAGCGGCAATTTGATGACTGTCGTATTTTCCTGTTGCGATATGAGTCAGGATATCATAGGCCTCCTGTCGGCTGAATGACTTGTACTCAAATAGATGTCTTAGTATTTCTTTCATTTTTTTATGGTAAAAGGTCAATGATTGTTGTTCAAAAAAGAGCAAAAAAAAAGGCTTGCCGATATGGCAAGCCCACTATTCTTTGATTGTATCAATTTCAAGCAATAGACGTCTGCCACAACATTAACTGTCGTGCCACCACCATGCGTTATTGATTACAAAATTGTTCATTACTTAGTCGTTGGTAACAAATATCAAATAAGTTTTTAAAAATGTCAAGTTTTTTTCGATTTTTTTAATAAAGTACAAAATGTGCTAGGTTGTTTCCTTTAGAAACTAAGGTGAGAGAGCCTACTTTGTCGTTCTCTAAGTATACAGCGAGCATCTGTCTTTTTCTATATTGTAAAAAGTACATGTTGTCGGTATCTAGATCTTCGGGATCAATATCGCGAATTTCTTTCTTTGGCATCTTGTTATAGGGAATATACTCTATTTCTTTTAGATTTTTAGCCATAAGATTTATTCGTACCTCCTGTAAGGATACTTCGAGATAATCGTAAATTTCGTCGGAAGGATTTTCGACAATAAGGTATTGGCTTAATATGATATCGATAGCTTTGTTTTCATCAGAAAGATCAGCGATAAAAGATTGAATGTACCTAATATCCTTATTATAATCTTTAGGGATGGACTCCTGAGCGCGTAAGCTAGTGGATAGAATAAGCAATAAGAAACTAATTAATACTTTCATCTTTATTTAATTTTTAATGACGATCAACCCATAGGAAAGGTTGGTTGTGTTTCCAAAGGAACAAAATAAAAATCGCACTTAGAAAAGTGCGATTTTTATGATGGATTAATACTCGTCTTCATTGAAAAAGAAATCGTCTTTTGTAGGATAGTCCGGCCAAATCTCTTCAATGTTTTCATAAGGTTCGCCATCGTCTTCCAAAGCTTGAAGATTCTCGATTACTTCTACTGGAGCACCAGAACGAATTGCGTAATCAATTAATTCATCTTTAGTCGCAGGCCATGGCGCATCTTCTAAGTGTGATGCTAATTCTAGAGTCCAATACATAGTATTACAATTTAAGTTCTACTTTTTTCGCAAAAATAGTATTATATTTTATATAAGCAAGTTAATTATGTATTAAATAGGTTTTTCTTTTTTATAGCTCTGTTTTTGAGGTTTATATGTTTTTAGGCTTCCATGTTTTTTACATTTTGGAGACTTTTCCCTAGGGTCCAGTAAGACTGCATCCGATGGTAGACCAAGGTTTGTATTTCGTCGGATTGTTGTGTAGTCATCAGTTGTGTACTGATAGGTGTGAGTACTTTTATCTGAATGGTACCGGGGCGAGAGCCAAATTTTTCACCGCCGTCCCATAGAATCTGCCATGCGTTTTGTATAACGACAGGAAGTATCTGTATCTGGTTGTCAATAGCAAGTTTGAATGATCCTGATTTGAATTCATGAAGTTTTGGAGGATATTCGTCGTCAATTTTTCCTTCGGGAAATATGACCATCGATTTGCCTTCTTTGACAAGACTGTCTGCTTTTTTGAACGCTCTGAATGCAGATATTTTGCTTTTTCGATCCACGGCAATATCGATCGTCTTGAAGAAAATTCGTGTGACTGGATTACGTAATAACTCGACTTTGCCCATAAAAGAAAACGGTTGTGGACACATGAAGATAATAGCAGTGATATCTAAGATAGAAGTATGGTTAGGACAGATGATGTAGGGTATTGACCAATCTATTTCAGATTCAAACTCGACTTTGAAAAATATACCTGAACATGTTGTGGCGAGTAGGGCTATAATACGTCTTACCCGTACGATAGCGGCATAATTCTTTTCGGGGTTCCGAGTCAAAAGGTATAATAGTGGAAACAATAAAATGAAAAAGATAAGTAGACAGAGGAAATACCAGAGTCTATGTAGCTTTTTTAGGATTTGCACCATACGATTTACATTAATGAAAATCGAATTTAAAAAGAAAAAAGGATACCTAGATATCCTTTTCTTGAAAGTTTTATTTCATATGTGCATAACTTGTTTTTTATCTGTCATCCGTCAGCTGGCGGACTATGGGTGTTTATGCTTCGCGAAATATCATTATTTTATACTGAAACCGTATTTCTGATAAATTTGTTGGGCTGTACTCGTCTCCATAAACTTAAGGAAGTCATCTGCAGCTTTTGGATGGGGGGCTGTTTTGAGTTTGGCTGCCATGTAAGTAGCTGTAGAGTTGAGCTCATCAGGGATCTCGACGACATCGACAGGATGTCCCTTTATTTTTTGATATACGACTTCGGAACTCCATACGGGAGCCACATCGGCATCGCCATATAGGATGCGCATAGGGCTTTCTCGATGGTGTATTTTTGTTAGATAGGTAGTGCCTTTCTCCACTTTATCTTTCATGATTTTGTTGACAAGAGCTTCTCCACCCGCTTTTTTGTAGGATGCTTGTATCTGTTCGCCAATACCTTCCCATAATGGGTTGGGCATAGCGATACGTACATGTTCTTGTGCCAGGTCGTTGAGCGAAGTTATCTTGGCTGGGTTTCCTTCAGGAACCATCAAGCAGATGTTGTTGTAACAATAGATCTGGGTGTGACTGAAGTAATCTTTCATTTCGGTAATCGTTCTTTTGCCAGCGGTGTATACGTCAGGCTGGTGCGTGATACGAAGATTGCCTAAAGTCAAGGAACCACCTTGTATCTGTTTGGCCAATATTCCTGGAGGTAATGTCTCTACGAATATACGTTGGTACTGGGGATATTCTTTCTTAAATGCCGCTAATAAGTCGTCTACGACCATAAATTGATTGCCCGCGAAAAATATGGTGAGTTGTGGATCCACGATATCTCCATAAAGATCTGGTACATTATTGATACCAGGTACAGTAAAGTGTACTGCAGATGCTGGAGGAGTGTTCCAAGGTGGATCAAATCTATGGTCTTGGGCCTTTCCTAAGGTCGAAACCAGTAAGAATAAACCTAGTAGTATGTTTCTAAAATTCATATCTGAATGTATATGGGGTGTCGTTATGGTTTTACAATAATCCAACCTTCGCTGGCGCGCAAGATAAGCTCGCCGTTGCCACTCGGTACATAAGCGAGAAAATCATAAAGTTCACTTTTGGCTATTTTTCGTTCTTCAAGGGTATTAAGGCACTGTACGACATGCACGCCCTTTTCAATGAGACCTTTCAGCGCTTCTTCATATTGGCTGTTTGATTTTTTGAATGCTTCTGTTCCTCCCGAGAATGCAATCAGTTCAATTTCGAGTTTACCTTGCAGACGTGGGTCTTTTAGGGCATTGTTGATATTTCGGAATGCCTTGGCAATGGTTTTAGGATCATCACTGTCGAGTTGGTAGATGGCTTTATAGCTTTTCTTTTTTGCAACTGCTCCTTGGAATGATTTGTTCTTGGCAAGAAGGTCA
Organism: Sphingobacterium faecale; assembly: GCF_016746095.1. Taxonomy (GTDB): domain Bacteria; phylum Bacteroidota; class Bacteroidia; order Sphingobacteriales; family Sphingobacteriaceae; genus Sphingobacterium; species Sphingobacterium faecale. Next base: position 198,576 of record NZ_JAERTY010000002.1, read on the forward strand.
CTGTCCTGCGCAAAGCTCTGTCCTTGGAATGCTATTGTAAATAGGATTAGGCAGGCGGTAATAATGCTATTGTTCATATGTATATAATTTGTTATTAAAAATTAAATGGTCCGTATTTGTGTTGTTCTGCGCTGATATCATCCGCATAAGGAGGATAGGCACAGTCTTTAGGTTTTTTTGCCAAATTAGGATAGTCTTTTTCCTTGTTTGCCTTTTTAGGTCTGTCAAAGGAATTGATGTAGGCAGCGACATCATACGCTTCTTCGTCACTCAACAGAGGTTCGTCATAGGTCGCACCTAGTGGCATGTTCCCTTTGATAAAGCGAGCGGCAGTCAGCATGCGGGCCATACCAGCCCCGTCATTGTAGCTGTCAGCCCCCCAAAGCGGTGGGTATAGGTAACCTCCTGCATTTGGATTCTTCTGGCCCTGACCTTGTTCGCCATGGCAGCTTGAGCATTGGTTGGCATAGATAACCTGACCATGTTTTAAATCTGCTGCGCGATCCGGGATTTCTATCTTGACGAACCCCTGACCGTCTAGACGCTTATCGTTGTGTGTACGTTGGCTTACTTGTTTGATATAAGTGATGATGGCTCGCATTTCATTGCTGTTTTCAGCAATAGCTCTGCCATTCATACTCCGTTCAAAACAACCATTAATCCGCTCTTCCAACGATTCTACTTTGTCCTCACGTCCGATATATATTGGGAAGACTTGGTGCAGTCCTACGTAAGGAGCCGCAAAAGCTTTTGTTCCGCCATTAAGGTGACAATTGCTACAAGCTAAGTTGTTGCCTATCTTTTTGCCGTCTTCATAAAAATAATCGTAGGTGTTTTTTATTAGTTTTTCGCCGTAGGCTGCGAGCTTGCCCTCAGCATCATCTTTAAAAGTGATAGGAACATAGTCCGCCACGTGAACAATAGTGCTGTCATCTAAGACTTCTTTCGCAGAAGCGATATTACCTCTTCCCTGTTCGTAAGCAAAGAGAAAGAGACACACACACATTATTAATGATAATAAGGCAATACCACCGAGTGCTTTTACATAATTGGTTAATCTTTTGTACTCCATCTTTCAGAATAGTTATTTCTACAAATAAACTTTCTTTCAAATTGTTCAAAAAGAAAAGAAATATTATGAGGTATAACCAAAAGTTATTTGTAAAAGTTAATTACCTGATACAGAACTGTAAAAATTGATTTGGAATGCCGGTCAGTCCGCCATAGACATGGGTGAAATAAAAATATCGTTCGATATGCAAGTCGGGCAGGTCAAGAATAGTGAGCTTGTTTTCTAATATTTCTTTTTGTATCGAATGAATCGAGAGGAAGGCAAAGCAATCTCGCTCTTGGATATAGCGTTTGATACTTTCGGTTGAGGCTAAGACCATTTCGATATTTAACTTCGAAAAATCAATACCTAAGCATCGCACTTTATTTTCGATGATGGAGCGTGTGCCTGATCCGAGCTCGCGTACGACCAATGGCATCTTGTAGAGATCTAATACATCTGGTTTTTTGAGTTGTTTTAAGAACGTATTCTGGCTGTTGGTAACGAGTACAATCTCATCTTTCATAAAGGGAATATATTTAAGAGCTCGATTGTCTGTTGCGCCTTCGGTAACACCCAGGTCGATTTTCTTTTCGATCAAGAGCTCTTCGATCGCCCGGCTATTATATTGGGAGACCTCAATATGGCTATTGGGATGCTCGTTTAAAAACTTAGCCAGTAATGACGGAATGATATATTGTGAAATGGTCGTACTGGCACCTAAGGTCAGATGTCCTTTCATATCGGATTGGAGATCAAAAATTTCTTGGTCGGCTTTATTGTAGAGCTGTATAATCTGTCCCGCGTAGCGGAATAGGATTTCTCCTGCCTGGGTCAGTATGAGGTTATTGCCTTTGCGTTCAAAAAGAGAAACGCCCATTTTCTTTTCTAACTCTAAGATATTCTTACTGACTGCGGGTTGTGAGATGTAAAGGACAGCAGCGGTCTTTGTAAAATTGAGTTGCTGAGCTGCAGTGTGGAAAACCTTAAGTCGAAAATCAAAATCCATAGAAAAAGGGTTATTTCGTTAAAAATAACCCTTTTATTTTTTTATACCGAATTACTTACTTAATTCAGCGTAATATTTGTGAAACAAAGGAATTGTTTCGATACCTTTTAAGTAGTTTTCGATACCGTATTTCTCGTTTGGAGAGTGTAAGTTGTCACTGTCTAATCCGAATCCTAACAATACTGTCTTGATACCTAATTCTTTTTCGAAAAGAGCAACGATTGGAATAGAACCACCGCCGCGTGTAGGAATAGGTTTTTTGTTGAATGTTACTTCCAACGCTTTTTCAGCAGCTTTATAAGCGATACTATCTGTTGGAGTTACTACAGGTTCGCCACCGTGGTGTGGTTTTACCTCAACTTTTACAGATTTTGGAGCGATAGCTTCAAAGTGGTCTTTGAAAAGCTTAGTAACTCTATCTGAGTTTTGATTAGGAACCAAACGCATAGAGATTTTAGCATAAGCTTTAGAAGGTAATACTGTTTTTGCACCTTCGCCAATGTAACCACCCCAGATACCGTTTACTTCAAGTGTAGGACGGATACCAGTATGCTCGATCGCCGTATAGCCATTCTCTCCCCACAATTCGCTCACACCTAGATCTGTTTTATATTCTTCAACGTCAAATGGGGCTTCGTTCAATGCTTTACGTTCTTCTGCTGTCAATTCTAAGACATCATCGTAAAAACCAGGAATAGTGATATGGTTGTTCTCATCGTGTAGAGAAGCAATCATTTTGGATAAAATAGTAGCTGGGTTAGCTACTGCTCCACCGTATACTCCTGAGTGTAAGTCACGGTTTGGTCCAGTTACTTCGACCTCAACGTAAGAAAGACCACGTAAGCCTGTCTCTATCGATGGGTTTTCTAGGCTAATCATAGAGGTGTCGGATATAACAATAACGTCTGCTTTTAAACGTTCTTTGTTAGCTGCAACGAAGATACCTAGGTTCTCAGAACCTACTTCTTCTTCACCTTCAATCATAAACTTGATGTTACAAGCTAATTGATTGTTTTCCATCATGTATTCAAATGCCTTTACGTGCATGTAGAACTGACCTTTGTCATCTGCAGCACCACGGGCATAGATTTTTCCATCACGGACTGTAGGTTCGAATGGAGGAGTATCCCAAAGCTCTAAAGGATCAGCAGGTTGTACGTCATAGTGACCATATACTAATACGGTCGGTAATGAAGGATCGAATATTTTCTCTCCATATACAATCGGATACCCAGCTGTAGGGCATATTTCTACCTTATCAGCGCCTGCATCCTGAAGTTTTTTTGCTACGAATTCAGCCGTATTTAATACGCCTTCTTTGTACTGAGGATCAGCACTGACGGAAGGAAAGCGCAATAATTCAAATAGTTCGTTTAAGAAGCGTTCTTTATTAGCTTCTACATAATCTTTGATGTTTTGCATGTCAAAAAATGATTTACTACAAAGGTAAGTATTTTGAAACGGTATTCCTGCTTTTTTGGAAGGCTCTTTAAACGGTAATAAAAAGGTGACTTTTCTGTCTTTTTAGTGAAGAAAGTGTAACATTTACCATTTTTGTACAACTAATACTGAAAAATAGTTGATACTTAGTTTTATTAGATCCTTTTATGAGAGGTATACTTCTTTGTTTTATGTTCATGTCCGGGTTGTATTTTAAAGGATATTCCCAAAATGTAGTTACAGGTAAGGTCGTCGATGCGACAGATAAGAAAAGCCTGCAGAATGCAACTATTATGTTGCTGAAAACGCAAGATTCCACATTGGTCGACTATGGACGGGCGGATGTTGGGGGTAAGTTTCAGTTGAAAAGACCCGAAAGTGGTTCGTACCTGGTTATTGTTTCCTATCCAAAGTATGCTGATTTCTATGAGACGGTAACGGGTGGAACGACTAGTTCGAACCTTGGTGAGTTGGGGTTGACAAGTGTTGCTCACCTGATTGAAGAGGTTGTAGTAAAGCGAAGAACCGCTATAACGATCAAAGGGGATACGACAGAATACGATGCATCCCAATTTAAGATGGAGGCAAATGCGAAAGTAGAAGACCTTTTTAAGGCACTGCCTGGTATTACAGTTGACGCTTCGGGCAAGATTACAGCGCAAGGTAAGACAGTCAAAAAGGTTCTAGTGGATGGAGAGGAGTTTTTTGGTAATGATCCGACACTGGTGACCCGCAATCTCCGTTCGGATATGGTGGACAAAGTGCAGGTCTACGAGAAAAAATCTGACCGGACAGAGCGCACAGGTGTAGATGACGGGGTGCGTGAGCAGACTATCAATGTAAAACTGAAAGATGGTGCTAAGAATGGCTTCTTTGGAAAGACTTTAGCTGGTGGAGGTACGGATAAGTACTATATGGGGCAGCTGATGTTCAATAAATTCAAAGGCCCTCAAAAAATATCGGTGTATGGTTTGCTGGGAAATAATGGGACTACCACGATGAATTGGGAAGATGCACAGAAGTTCGGGGTAGAGGTCGACGCTTCTTTTGAAGGCGGAGTTATGAAAGTGAATGATCCATTTTCTGGAGAAGGAGTGACCGGGATACCACGTGTGATAAATACAGGAGCGAACTTTACGGATAGATGGAAGGGCGATAGATACCGTCTGAATCTAAACTATAAGTATGGAAAGATTGCCGCGGATGGAGAGGAAAATACGATAATGTCCGGTATTATCAATAGTGAGACTACGAAGAAAGTTGATACGGATAATGATCAACATCGTGTCAACTTACGGTTGGAAACAAAGATCGATTCACTGAACGAGATTTTAATCACGGGATCGGCTAGCCGGAAGAAGTTGTGGAGTAATACAATCACGAATTCTAAAAACTATGCGGACACTGTTACGAACAACTACAGTGAAGAAGATATAGACAATAAAGTCAACAGTTATGACTTCGATGTATTATATACGAAGAAGTTCTTGAAAAAAGGACGGGTGTTCTCTTTGAATGCAACAGGTAGTAAGAGTGAAACTGTTGGGACGGGGACTTTGTTTTCTGAATTGAGTAAGGATCCAGGAGGGCAACTGCCGACTACAGACCAATTCAAAAACACGAAACAGGATTTCAATAAAGTAGAGGGGAGGGTTACCTATACAGAGCCTCTTACAGCAGAATTGAATTTATCGGTGGCTTATGGTATCGTCAGCGTGAAGAATGCTTCGCTATTGGAGTCTCTTAATAAGGGGACTAGTGGGAAATATGATGTGTTGGATCCGAAGTATAGTAGTAGTTATGACTTTAATAGGTTGAGTAATAATTACGATGTCTCTGTGGCTTACCAGGGAGAGAAGTGGGAAGCCAACGTTACTAATACGTTTAATGATGACCGATTGAAACAAATCAATAATTATGACAATAGGTCGCTGAATAGGAATTTCTTTACCTATAACCCTAGATTGACAACGACCTATAAGTTCTCTGTGGCTAAAGCGTTGCGATTGTCGTATTCAGGACAAAACCAACTGCCATCTCTAAATCAGATACAGCCGATTATGAATAACTCGGATCAATTGAACATCTACAATGGTAACGAGGATTTGAATCCGGCTTTTACGAATACATTTGAAGGATTTTATCATAGTTTTAATCTATTGTCAAACCAATTCAGGTATTTTGGTGGAACTGTTACATTGACTAAAGATCCAATCACACAGAATATCACGACCAATAATGGGGTCAATTATTACCGTTGGGATAATATGAATGGTAAGCAGGATTTTTCAGCGTCGATGTATGGTGGTTATCACTTTAGATTGAACAAAGCACTGATGTTGGAGAATTCTGTTAGCTTGGTTTTGGGAGTCAATAGAAATAATAACTTCTTTAATAGTGAAGCGAATCTAGTGAAATCGCAGAACTATACGCTGAGCTATGAGATAAAAAGGGAGACAAAGACAGGCTTGAATTTTACGACGAAAATAAGTCCTCAGTATAGGCAGATGACATCCAATTTGAGTCCTGAACGGGATAACAGTGGTTTTGTGTTTGGTGTATCCGGTGGTATTGAGTATTTCTTGTCAAGCTCATTCAAAATATACACTAATTATGACTATTCCTACGAGGCACCTACGGATGCGTTTGACCAGAAGTTAGAAAGATTTTTGGTGCATCCAGGAGTCAGTAAGAAATTCTTTAAGAATGAATCGCTTATGTTGGATTTTACAGTCAACGACGTATTCAATCAGAACTTAGGATATTCTAGAACCCAATCAAACTCTGTGTTCACACAAAGGCGATTTGATACGATAAGACGGTACTACATGTTGAAGTTATCTTGGGATTTTAATAAAATGTTTGTGAAATAATGATGATTATGAAGAATATAATAATGCTGTTGGTCTTTTTTGTACTGGGGCGTACAGCGACAGCACAGTTTGCCATGTTTGGGAAATCAGGGGTGGTGACTTATGATAAAACCATGTACATTAAGAACATCATGCGTAAGCAGTACCTCGATAAATCGGATGATCGTTCTAGAGCTCAGTTTGAGTCGATGATACCCAATGCTCCTGAGAATCTAGTTTTGAAAAAGACCTTGAAATTTAATGGGGATGAAACTTTGTTCGAACCTATTAAACAGGATCTGGATGCGGAAATCAAGCAATTTATTATGATGTTGGCTTTAGACTTTGACGCGACTACGTTGTCTGATTTGAAGACAAAAGACTATAAACGATACAACGATATTATCGGACAAAAGATAATTATACAGGACACTGTCAAGACGATTGAATGGAAGGTAACCGATGAGTATAGAGAGATTGCAGGTTACAATTGTCGACGAGCCAATGGCATCACGCCAGACTCGACGTATGTAATTGGTTATTATAGTAACGAGCTTTTGACGGACGGGGGGCCGGAATCTATTAATGGTCTACCTGGGCTGATCTTGGGTCTGGTCGTACCTAGCCAACATGTTTCTTACTTTGCAACGAAAGTAGAGCTTATGGACAATGTAGTGTTAGATAAAAAGCTATTTAATAATGCGAAGACAAAACGGATGAATAGGACTGATATCGCCAAAATGATGACGGAAACTTTCGGTAGTTTTTTAAATAAAGCGACGATAGATTATGTCATCAAGTTGGCACTGATGTAGCTAGGGGACACGTTCTCAAAAATAAAAAATCCCGTTCTGAGCAATTCAGAACGGGATTTTTTATTGTATAATCTAGTATAGATTATTTTTTTCCGTCGTTTTTCTTTGCAGTAACTTCGTTACGGATGTCTTGAGCTAAAGTTTTGATATCTTGCAATCCTTTACGTACGCGAGTACCTGCTGCAGAGTTACCATTGTTGAAGAATTTTTCAGCATCAGCTTCGATTGAAGCAACTAGTTCTTTTAATTTAGTGTAGTTTTCCATTTTAATTAATATAATTTAGTTTCTAAATATTTGCACTAAGATGTAATAAATATACAAAAACAACAAATACAAAAGTAATTAAATCCTATTTTTTTGTCGAAAAAAACAATTTGATAGCGATTATTCTACAATTGTGAGTTCGTCTATGATATTTTTTGCACCGGCGAATTTATCAATGACAAACAAGACATATCTGATATCGACAGAAATAGTCCGTTGCAGTTTAGGGTCAAAGATCACATCGCCGGCCATAGCTTCAATATTACCATCAAAAGCCAAGCCAATTAATTCGCCTTTAGCATTTAATACTGGAGAGCCTGAGTTTCCTCCTGTAATATCTTGATCGCTTAAGAAGTTGACGGGCATGTATCCCTCTTTGTCTGCATAACGACCATAGTCTTTTTGTTTATACAATTCGATGAGTCTCTTTGGTAAATCAAATTCTTCATCGTTTGGTTTATACTTCGCGATAGTACCTTTTAACGTAGTGTAATTATTCACTTTTGCATCGTTTCTAGGGTCTGCTGGTAATCCTCTTATGCTTCCATAAGTCAGGCGTAATGTGCTGTTTGCATCTGGATAATATTTGCCTTTTGGATTCATTTCTAAGAAACCTGCAATGTATTTACGGAATGCAGCTTGGAAATTGTCTTCTTGTTGACTTTGTTCCACTGTGCGCTCACGATACTTGGTCATCAATGCTTCCGAGATCTTAAATAAAGGATCTTCTTTTACTTGTGTCGCTACTGGATTTGCCAGATAAGCTTCTAGTTTTGATGCTGATCCAAAAATACTGTTTTCAAACGCGGATTTAACAACGTCGTTAAAGTTTCCGTTATTCTGTTTGGCTAATTCAGCGATGTAAGGAGCAATCTGTCCGGCTTTTGCACTGTAAAGATTTAATTCGTCTGCCAATACATCTATCTCTAGTGGAATGTAGGCTTTTTCATAGTTCTCTTGAATGGCGGATTCAAATCTTACACGCATCTGCTGACGTGCCGCTTCATTGGCTTCTGCATACTGTTGTAAGGCACCCCCTAGACTAAAAGGTAGAGCTGCAAAAGTAGAGGAGCGTAGCATGCCAATAAGGTAGTTGTCATGACGTGCCTTTGCATTGGTCGCAGTATAGTAATCGTTGATAGTTTTGATCACATCACCATACTTGTGTTTGTTCTCTTTTTTATTGGCCCATTTTTCGAAATTGTTTTCTAATTTACGCTTTGCATTGGCTGTTTGGTGCTGCGATAGAGCATCGATCATACCTTGACGGTTTTTCCAATAGTTGGCAACACCCGAATATTGTGACGCATAATTGATGTTGACAGCCTGATCTTTCTCCATGTATCTTTTCATGGCGTCCATACCTGTCTTAGATGCTTCTACCCAAGCAGGATAAGCGTACTTAACATTTTGATCGATTCCTGCAGCCGGCATCCAGCGGTTGGTGCGTCCTGGGTAACCCAAAATCATGGAAAAGTCACCTTCTTTGATGCCTTTTATGCTGATAGGTAAGTAGTATTTAGGTTTTAACGGGACATTTGTTGTGGAGTATGGTGCAGGATTTCCATCTTTGTCTGCATACACTCTGAAAATAGAAAAGTCACCCGTGTGACGTGGCCATTCCCAGTTGTCGGTATCTCCACCAAACTTGCCAATACTATTTGGCGGCGTTCCTACCAGACGTACGTCTTCATAGTCTTGATATACGAAGTAGTAGTATTCATTACCGTTGTAAAATGATTTGACGGAAACAATGTACTTGCCATTTTCACTGTTTTCTTTCTCAATCTTAGCAATCTCCTGGTTAATGATTTTTTCTCTTTCTTTTTCAGGCATCTTATCGTTTACTAAACTGAGTATGCGTTTAGAAACGTCATCCATACGTACGAAAAAGCGCACTGAAAGAGATTTTGGTTTCAATTCTTCACTGTGATTTTTAGCCCAAAAACCATTGGTAAGGTAGTCGTGCTCTGGTGAAGACAGCTCTGCTATCGCACCATAGCCACAGTGGTGGTTGGTCATGACGAGCCCCGAACCAGATACGATCTCAGCAGTACAGCCTCCGGCAAACTGTACAATAGCATCTTTTAAACTGGAGTTGTTGATGCTATAAATTTCTTCTGCGGTCAATTTAAGACCTTTTTTTTGCATATCGGCCTCATTTAGGCGCTTCAAATGCATGAGGAACCACATTCCCTCATCTGCCATGGTTGTCAAACTGACGACACACAGCACCATTAACGATACTATTTTCTTCATTCTAATCATTTTTTCTACAACAAAATTGCTTTAAAATATGCATATCTGCAAATCTGTAAATCCGCGAATATGTAAATATTAATACTCCAATCTATTTTCCCTATCTTTGTAAGATGCAGGCATCGTTCGAAGATTTTAAACTTAATAAGCAGATATTAGACGCAATTGCGGAAGCAGGTTATAACAAGCCTACTGAGATTCAGCAGAAGGCAATCACACCTATTCTTGCAGGGCAAGATGTGATGGGGATTGCACAGACTGGAACCGGGAAAACAGCCGCCTTTGTACTTCCTATGCTGATGAAACTAAAATATGCGCAAGGGATGGATGCCCGGGCATTAATATTGAGCCCAACCCGAGAATTAGCAATACAGATTGAGGAGCATATACGTATTTTTTCCAGCTATTTGGACTTACGTACTGTTCTGCTGTATGGAGGATTGGGACCCAAGACGCAAAAGGAACAATTAGAAAAAGGCTGTGATATCATCGTGGCGACTCCGGGGCGATTTTTAGATCTCTACCTAGAGGGATATATTAATACGAAATCTTTGAAGTTTCTCGTTATGGATGAGGCGGATAAGATGATGGATATGGGGTTCATTAGCAAGATTCACCGCATCTTGGAGGTTGTTCCAAGGAAACGTCAGAACTTACTTTTCTCGGCAACAATGAGCGAGTTGGTCCGTAAGATAGCAGGTGATTTTTTGGCATTCCCCACAGTAATCGAAGTTACGGAGCAGGCAACACCGGCTAAGACGGTAACGCAGACGTTGTATCATGTTCCTAATCTCAAGACGAAGATTAACTTACTTCAACATCTGTTTATGGATGATGAAGCTTTTCACCGTGTGATTGTATTTTGCAAGACCAAAGAGGTCGCTGATAATGTTTTTGGTTTTCTAGAACGAAAATATGGCGAAGATAATGTTCGCGTGATCCATGCGAATAAGGGGCAGAATACACGTATCAACTCTATTAATGCATTTAAGTCTGGTGATATCCGTTTTTTGGTGGCTACAGATGTTGCAGCGAGGGGCTTGGACGTTTCTAATGTGAGTCATGTTGTCAATTTTGATGTTCCTATAGTGATCGAAGATTATGTGCATCGTATAGGACGTACAGGGCGGGCTTTTAGTAAGGGGGACGCAATCACTTTTGCAAATCCTGCTGAGGAGTACTATCTGGCTAAAATTGAAAAGTTGATTCGCCAATCTATACCTGTGACCGAAGTTCCTGAAGGTGTATTTGTGGAAAAGACGCCTTATGATGAACGACAGGCTATTGCCCGTGAAATTGATAACCAAAAGAAGAAGGATAATCCTGATTTTAAAGGTGCTTTTCATGAGAAAAAGTTCGTTATTCAACAGAAAGCTGCAGCAAAGTCTGGATATAAGTCCAAAAAGACGTCTGGCAAGCCGACAGGGGCAAAGAAAAAAGGAAAGAAGTTTAAAAACAGCTAATCTGTGAAACTGACACCATTAAATATTGCTTTGGCATGCGTCTTGGTATGGGTGATATCCGAGTGGGGAAGTGAGCAGGAGCAGATTATGTCTTGGGCATGGTTGCTTGCACTGACAATCTTCTTAGCTTTGATTGATCTTGGTTTTCGTTTATTTTTTAAAGACTTAAAAAGAATTTGGATCCTACAGATCGGTTTTATACTACTTGTAGGTATACTGATGGTTATATTGAAAATACAGTAATGAAAAAAGCAGAAATAAAATTAAACGTCGAGTTGGACGAAAATAATGTTCCAGAAGTAATTCATTGGTCCTCTACAGACGGAGAAACATCGGACGCGCTGCCAGCTAAGGCTATGTTTTTAGCCCTATGGGATGCACAATATAAGAATTCCTTACGTATTGATCTATGGACTAAAGATATGCCTTATGACGAAATGAAGCGTTTCTTCTATGAGACCTTGCAGACGATGGGGGATTCTTTTTTGAGAGCATCGGGAGGTGATCCAATGGCTGAAAAAGTAATTGGTGATCTCCGTGATTATTGTGCACACTTTGGTGATAAAATGGAAGTTCTGGAAGAGGAGGGATAGTATGAATTATTTTTTAGTGAAATCCGAACCTTTTAAATATAGCTGGGAGCAGTTTAATAAGGATGGCCAAACCTTTTGGGATGGTGTGCGCAATTATCAGGCTCGGAATAATATGAAGGCGATGAAAATGGGGGATTTAGTCCTGTTTTATCACAGCAATGAAGGTAAAGAAGTAGTTGGGGTTGCTAAGGTCGTCAAGGAATTCTATCAAGATCCAACAACAGAAGATCCGAAATGGGTTGTCGTTGATCTAGCTCCTGTCGAGACATTAAAAAAGCCAGTAACATTGGAGATGGTAAAAGCCGATGAGTTTTTACAGGATATTGCTTTGGTACGACAAGGCCGTTTGTCGGTTATGCCCTTGAAGCAGGAAGAATTTGACCGGATACTCGAATTGGGTAATAGGTAACAAAAAGGTTCCGCTAGAAGCGGAACCTTTTTGTTATAAGCTTTATTAATGATTCTTTGCATGGTTTATGAGCTTTTTTAAACTCTTTGCGTCTTTCATTTCCATCTTACCTGCTAAGATCAATCGTAATTCGCGACGCTGTAAGGCCTCTTCAAAAAGTAGCATCTCTTCTTCTGTCTCGGGAAGTAATTCTGCAACCCGTCGAGGTTTTGTGTTTTCATCAATAGCAACAAAGGTATAGTAGGCTTCGTTCGTTTTTACCTTGGTCCCTTGGGGTAGGTTGTGGGCAAAAATCTCCATCCGCACTTCCATCGAAGAGCTGAAGGCACGTGAAACTTTGGCCTGTATCGTAACAACTTCACCAAGTTTAATGGGTCTTGTAAAAGAAACATTATCTACAGATACAGTTACAACAGGGCTGTTTGAATGTTTCTGTGCAGCCATTGCCGAACAGATATCCATCCAATACAATAATCGTCCTCCCATCAGGTTTCCAAAGGTATTGGTGTCATTGGGGAGTACTAATTCATTCATTTCCGTGTAGGAATCCTTTGCTATTTTTGCTTGCATCTATTGATCGTAATGTTTTAACTGTTCATTTATCCTTTGCAAAGATACGACAAAAGGAGTAGGGGTGAAGCCTAAAACCGTCTTGGCTTTGTCAAGAATAAACCCTGTTTTGGCAGGACGGTTCATCGCTTGCCCGATCTCTTGAGCAGATATTGAACTGATTAAGGTCGTGTCAAGTTCCCAATAAGCGGCGACCTTGTGTACGATCTCCTCAATGCTGTACATCTCGGAGCCTGATATATGGAATATTCCTTGTGCTCTTGTCTGCATAGATAATAGGCAAGCCTGTGCTAAATCATCTACCCAAGTAGGCATACGCCATTGGTCATTGACAACGCGTATGGGGTGATTTTGTTCTAATTGTTTTTTCGCCCATAATATAAGATTGCTTCGACCGGTGTCCGGGATACAACCATAGACCAATATAGTGCGCAATATTGCAATATTTCCATTTAGAGCTGTAAGTTGCTGTTCAGCATTGATCTTACTCTGTCCGTAGGCATTAACAGGTGCCGTGGCATCATCTTCCCTGTAGGGACCATTTTTTCCGTCAAATACAAAATCTGTTGATAGAAAGGTTAGATGGATGTTGTTTTCTACGGCATATTCTCCCAGAAATTTTGTTAAATCAACATTGATTCGTTGTGCTAAGTCTGGATTACTGCCGCAGGACTCTACGCTACTTAGTGCGGCAGTATGTAGGATATGTGTAGGCTTAAATTCAGCAAGCAGCTTTGCCAGCTGCACTGGTTCTGCTAAATCGCACTGTACAAAAGAAGATGTAGCGAGATAGCTGTTCCTATTAGTGGATTTTGATATTCCTAATAGTGCTCCATCTATTTCCTTGTCATACCATTGCTCGCAGAACTTTTGAGCTACAAAGCCGTTAGAACCTGTCAATAATATACGCATCTTCATTAGTTTGTCCAGGTGAAATCCATTTTTTTCTGTTTCATAGAGCGGTCAATGACGTTGACTTCCAATTGGAGAATACTCTTTAGAGCGGGATAGTCAATTTTTTCAGCATCATCACCGGTTTTGTGATAATCTTCATGACCTCCGGTGTGAAAAAATAGGACTGGAATGTCCTTTTTATAAAAAGAGGTCTGATCGGAACCACCATTCCCGTCTTTACTTAGGTTGAATTTGATGTCGCTTTGTATGCCTTCAAAGATTGCAGGAAACTGTGGACTGGTGCCGTACCCTATAACGGCGAGTCCATTGTTAGGATTGTAGCGCCCGATCATATCCATATTCAACATCCAATGAATATCTGTTAGTGGAAGAGTTGGGTTTTCTGTCCAATATTTTGAGCCTAGTAGACCGAGTTCTTCCGCACTAAATGCTATAAAAAGTATATTGAAATCCTCTTGAACTTGATTGCTGGAATAATATCGAGCCAACTCCAATAAGCCTGCGACACCTGATGCATTATCATCAGCTCCGTTATGTATTTTGCCTATGTTATCTGGATCTTTAGAACCTCCGAAATCTCCTAAGCCGAGATGATCGTAGTGTGCACCTATGACTATAGTATAGGGAGCTCCATTGTCTAGAAAACCAATAATATTCTCCGCATAGCGAATACTGTCGGAAACAACCACACGGCGTATCTTGGCTTGAAATGCCTGGCGGTATCCTTTGGTCCCTTTTGGAGATAGTTTGTGTTTTTTGAATTCTTTTTCAATATAAGCCGCTGCTTTCTTTAATTCTTTGCTTCCGGTCGCCCGTCCTTTCATTCGGTCGGATGAGAGGTAGTACAGGTGTTTTTTTAAGTAGTCCAGGTTGATATCTTGTGCTTTACAAAAGACTGTGGAAATACTAAAGATAAATAGTAATAAGAACTTGACTAACTTCATACGTATGGATAGGATATTGTTAATTACAAAAATAGTATAAAAAGAGAAGAGCGGAAATATTCCGCTCTTCTCTTTTTTAGTCTTCGAGGACTTCGCTATGGATACTATCTTTTTCTTTATGCTCTTCTTTAAAGTAACGCTTTTGAAAGATTAGAATTAAGAAGACACCTACAGAAATCGCAGAGTCCGCAATGTTAAACACGGGTCGGAAAAACAAGAAATGTTCTCCTCCCCATATTGGGAACCAGTCGGGAAAATTCCCTTCGATCAATGGAAAATAAAGCATATCAACAACTTTTCCATGTAGGAAAGAGGCATAGCCTCCACTTTCAGGAAAGAGAACAGCTTTTTCGTAAAATGTACTCTCACTGAAGATCAGACCGTAGAATGCAGAATCTATAATATTGCCTAAGGCTCCAGCAAAGATTAATGCTACGTTCAAAATGAAACCTCGATTATATTTGTTTTTGACCATGTAATGAAGACCATAGCCAATTCCTGAGACTGCAATGATCCGAAATACACTTAAGAAGAGTTTTCCATATTCTCCTCCAAATTCCATTCCGTAAGCCATACCAGGATTTTCGATAAAATGAATAAGGAACTTATCACCGAGTACTTTGAAGTCTTGCCCGATCGTCATATTCAATTTGATCCAAAATTTGGAAAGTTGATCTATTAATAGAACAATAAAAATTAATGTAATAGGTCTAGTGTAGCCTTTCATAGTCAATTCATGAAATAGCCTTTACAAGTTAAAATTATGCAAAGGCTATTCGTCACTTTTTTTAGTATTGTTTGTTTTTCGCTTCGATACTCAATGTCGTATGCGGAACAGCCTTAAGGCGTTCTTTTTGGATCAATTTTCCCGTTTCTCTGCAGATTCCATACGTCTTGTTCTCGATGCGAACCAAAGCAGCTTCTAAATTGTCAATAAACTTCTTTTGGCGGGCAGCCAATTGATTGGTTTGTTCTTTCTCCAATGTCGCTGAACCGTCTTCTAGTGTTTTGTAGGTACCAGCTGTATCGTCTGTTCCATTAGCGTTCCCTCCACTCAAAGTCTTTGTTAAGGCTAGGAGCTCCTCCCTGGCTATTCTTAACTTCTCCATTATAATGGCTTTGAATTCTAATAATTCAGCATCACTATAGCGAGTTTTTTCTGTGTTTTCTCCCATACTCTAGTTTTTTTCAATTAATACCTCAAGTTTAATATCATTGATTTCGATACTGTCACTTTCTGTCAGTTGTTTTTCAAAATTCAATGAATCAGCTAATATTTCCGTGCAAATATACGATAAATTATTCTTGACGGCTTCTTCAATCTCATTATTTTGTGTCAACTGAACTCGTATTCTGTCGGTTACCTCAAAACCTTTTTCTTTCCGTAAGTTCTGTATACGGTTGATAAGTTCTCTTGCAACACCTTCTTGTTTCAGTTCTGGGCTTATCTGTATATCCAAAGCTACCGTGAGATTGCCTAGGTTGGCTACCTGCCAACCAGCGACATCTTCTGCAATGATCTCCACATCTTCCAAGCCGATACTATATGAAGTTCCCTCCAATACTATAGTTCCTACTCGTTCCAGTGTTGCGATCTGTTCCATAGAGAAAGCCAGTATTGCAGCGCTAACGGTCTTCATGTCTTTTCCTACTTTTGCGCCCAGAGCTTTGAAGTTAGGTTTTATCTTTTTCTTGATGATGCCTGCCGTATCTGTTATAAACTCAATATTCTTAATGTTTGTTTCAGAAAGGATCAAGTCTTTTACCTTCTCTACCTTAGTCTGGAAAGATGTATCCAATACCGGTATCAATATCTTGCTTAATGGTTGACGTACGTTGATGCTCGTCTTTTTACGAAGTGATAGTGTAAGCGAAGAGATGTCCTGCGCTAAAGCCATACGCTCTTCGAGTGCTTTATCTACCAAATCAGCGTGATAAACAGGGAAGTCAGCCAAATGGACAGATTCGAATGACTCTTTGCCCGTAGCTGCATTAAGATCAAGATAGAGCTGGTCAGCAAAGAACGGCGATATCGGAGACATTAATTTTGCAATCGTATCCAGGCAAGTGTATAATGTCTGGTAAGCAGAAATTTTATCTTCCGTATAATCACCTTTCCAAAACCGGCGACGGCACAGACGTACGTACCAGTTGCTCAGATGTTCATCCACAAAGTTTTGAATCGCTCGTGCAGCTTTTGTCGGTTCGTAATCCGCATAATAACCGTCTACTTCTTGGCTAAGGCTGTTTAGTAACGAAAGTATCCATCTGTCAATTTCAGGTCTATTGGCCAATTCTATTTCTGATTCCGCATAGCTAAAGTTGTCGATATTAGCATAAAGGGCGAAGAAGGCATACGTATTATATAGCGTGCCGAAGAATTTACGGCGTACCTCATCCAGGCTCTCTTCGTTGAATTTTAAATTGTCCCAAGGTGCTGCATTACTGATCATATACCAGCGAGTGGCATCAGCACTGTATTTTTCTATTGTAGCGAAAGGGTCGACACCATTACCCAAGCGTTTGGACATTTTATTGCCATTTTTGTCTAGGACAAGACCATTAGAAACGACATTCTTGAACGCAACAGAACCTGTAACCATGGTTGAGATCGCATGGAGTGTGAAAAACCATCCACGAGTCTGATCTACACCTTCAGCGATAAAGTCTGCGGGAAAGGCATTGTTATATTCGTTTTTAAATGGAAGTGCTTCACCTTTTGCAAGTTTGTCATAATCTAATCCCCACTGTGCATAAGGCATGGCACCGGAGTCAAACCATACGTCGATAAGGTCAGGTTCCCGGAACAGT
Organism: Sphingobacterium faecale; assembly: GCF_016746095.1. Taxonomy (GTDB): domain Bacteria; phylum Bacteroidota; class Bacteroidia; order Sphingobacteriales; family Sphingobacteriaceae; genus Sphingobacterium; species Sphingobacterium faecale. The sequence continues at coordinate 215,972 of NZ_JAERTY010000002.1, forward strand.
TTTTGGCCTGCTTCGGATACTAAGACGACATGATCTACATACGGACGGTGCAAATCTAGTTTTTCGGTTCCAAATTTATCAAGATAGGCTTTGTTTACTGCTTTTTCTTCTGTTGTAAGAATATCGGAAGCAAGAGATGCTTCTAAATATGATTTTAGCTCTGACATGGAACCGATACATATCTCTTCATTTTCATCGTCCGAACGCCAGATAGGCAGGGGAGTGCCCCAATATCTAGAGCGGGATAGATTCCAGTCAACAAGGTTTTCTAACCAGTTTCCAAATCGTCCTGTACCTGTTGCTTCTGGTTTCCAGTTGATGGTTTTATTCAAGGCCACCAATTGTTCTTTTACAGCAGTGGTTTTGATAAACCAGCTATCCAATGGGTAGTATAATACAGGTTTGTCTGTACGCCAACAATGTGGATAGGTGTGTTCGTATTTCTTTACGTCGAAGGCTTTGTTCTCTTCCTTCAATTTGATAGCAATCAGAACATCTGTCGGTCGAAAGTCTTTGTCTGCACGCTCTTCAGCTGTATAGTACTCTTCTTTTACAAATCGACCTGCAAAATCAGTAATCTCTTTTACAAAACGGCCGGTGCGGTCCACAGTCGGAACGTCCTTGCCATTTTCGTCTTTAATCAAGATGGCTGGTACTCCATTCTCTTTTGCTACTCTAAAGTCATCCGCTCCGTAGGTTGGAGCCGCGTGTACGATACCCGTACCATCCTCTGTAGTGACGAAGTCGCCAGGTATAACGCGGAATGCTTTTTCTAATAACTCCTCGGATGTGATATATGGTAATAGTTGGTGGTAACGAAGACCTACTAACTCTTCGCCTTTAAATTCAGCCGCTCTTTCCCACGGAACAATCTTATCTCCGGTTTTATATTCTTGGAATGATGCATTTTCTCCCTCAGCTTTGAAATGTTTGCTGATTAGATTTTTGGCTAGTATGACCGAGACCGGCTCGCCTGTGTATTGATTGAATGTCTTTATTTTGACATAGTCAATGTTTTTGCCTACCACGAGCGCCGTATTACTAGGAAGGGTCCATGGAGTCGTTGTCCAAGCGATAAAAACAACATCTTCATCTGGGGTTTCCACTAGGCTATTGACCATCGGGTGGAGTTGTTTCTTGTCCAAACGGAACTCCGCAACAATAGTTGTATCTTTTACGTCCTTGTAAGTGCCGGGTTGATTGAGTTCATGCGAACTCAGCCCTGTGCCGGCTGCAGGGGAGTAAGGTTGTATGGTGTAGCCTTTATAAAGAAGACCTTTTTTGTATAGATCTTTCAATAAAAACCACAAGGTTTCTATATACTCATTTTCATAGGTGATATAAGGATTGTCCAGATCTACCCAATATCCCATTTTTTCGGTAAGGCCGTTCCAGAGGTCCGTATATTTCATTACCTCTTTACGGCAGGCATCATTGTACTCTTCTACAGAGATCTTGACGCCGATATCTTCTTTTGTAATGCCTAAGGATTTTTCCACAGCCAATTCGATCGGAAGACCGTGGGTATCCCAGCCCCCTTTACGTTTTACCTGAAACCCTTTTAGAGTCTTATAACGGCAAAAAATATCTTTAATAGCACGCGCCATCACATGGTGGATACCAGGGGTTCCATTTGCAGAAGGAGGACCTTCATAAAAAGTGTAGGGCTTGCTCGCTGGACGATTGGAAATACTTTTTTCAAATATATTTTCTGTTTCCCAACGTTTTAATACTTCTTTGCCGATTTCGGGTAAATTTAACTGCTTATATTCCTTGTACATTACGTATTTATAAATCAAATTTTAAAGGTCGCTAATTTAACGAATATTAAGGAAAGGTAAAAGTCACAGATAGATAATATTGAGGATCTCTGTATTCTAAAGAGGCAGAGGAAGGTATTAAAAAGAGAAGAGGGGAGTCTAGGGCGAGTTGAAAAACGAAAAGCCGCCCTACATACTATGCTGATTAATAGGTTATATAGGGCAGCTAGTTTGATCTAAGCGGAGAAACTAGAGCCGCAACCGCAGGTGCTGGTGGCATTCGGATTGTTGAATGTAAAGCCTCTGGCATCTAGACCATTTCTGAAATCTATTTCCATGCCTGCAAGGTACATCCCATGTGCTTTATTCATGAAAACACGGATCCCCTCGACTTCGTATTCCGAGTCACCCTCTTTTTTCTGATCAAAACCAAGGATATAGTTCATGCCAGAACAGCCACCTCCTTCTACACCTATGCGTAGGCCATAGTCACTGCTTATTTCTTGTTGGCTTATCAGTTTTCTCAATTCTGTAACAGCTCCGTCTGTCATTTTTACGGGGGCTGTGTTAGTTGTATGTTCGATACTCATTTTCTTACCTTTCCCTATTATTGATAGTTGAACAAAAATACATATTTTTAGCCGAAATAAGATGGTGTGTTTTTTTTTGACACTATATAAACAAGACTTAAGAATGGAGTATATTGAATTTTTTAAAGAACTTTTTGTTTTAACGTTTGGCGTGTTTAGCGCTTTGGTATTAGCTTTCTACATTATTTGGCCAAAAATAGAGAACCATTTTTTTAAAATGGGGAGTATCGCCCAAAATAGAGAATTCGTGAAAGACAAGAGGCAACTGCAATTTGCAGCTTATGAAAGGCTATTACTATTTGTGCATCGATTGTCTCCAGAGCAAGTTATGATCAGGCATCATGTAGCTGGAATTACAGCAGGGCAGTTCAAGCAAGCTGTTCTTGCTGATATTGAATCTGAGTTTCAGCATAACTTTACGCAGCAATTGTATGTTTCGGATGCTGCCTGGACAATCGTAAAAGACCTCAAGGATAATACGATGGACTTGTTGCGCAATGCCGGAAAAGGATTGAATGAGGATAGTCTTATCGATAGCTATGTGGAAGCTGTGCTAAAGCATATGAAAGGGCTGGATATAAACCCTTATGAGGCAGCACAGACATTGCTGAAGAAAGAGCTTATAGACTAGTATTGTGCTTTTTGTGTATTGGAACACTGTTTATATTGATAAATATTTAAAATACATTTTGTTCTATAAAAGATACGGTAAAGAATTCCTTTAAAAGATAAGATAATCGTATATTTGCGACAAAAATAAATTATTCTAATACCCCAACAATAATATACACAAGAATGGAAAGAGATCAAGCTATCTTTAATCTAATCGCAGATGAGCTAAAACGCCAGGAAGAAGGCATTGAATTAATCGCGTCAGAGAACTTTGTGAGCAAACAAGTAATGGAAGCAGCAGGTTCTGTATTGACCAATAAATATGCTGAAGGACTTCCGGGAAAACGTTATTATGGTGGATGCGAAGTTGTCGATGAAATAGAGACAATCGCTATCGAACGTGCTAAAAAACTTTTTGGTGCGGAATGGGTGAATGTTCAACCTCACTCCGGTGCTCAAGCTAATGCAGCTGTTTTTCTGGCAACGATTAAGCCAGGAGATAAGATTTTAGGTCTTGACTTGTCTCATGGAGGACACTTGACACATGGTTCTCCAGCCAATCTTTCGGGAAAAATCTATCAACCGGTGTTTTACGGTGTGAAAGAGGATACTGGCTTGATCGATTATGAGCAATTAGAGGAAACTGCACTCCGTGAAAAACCAAAGATGATTATCTGTGGAGCCTCTGCTTATTCGCGTGATTGGGATTACGCACGTATCCGTAAGGTAGCAGATGAGATAGGAGCTATAGTGTTGGCCGATATTTCTCACCCAGCAGGTTTGATTGCTAAAGGATTGTTGAACGATCCTCTTCCTCACTGTCATATCGTAACGACCACTACGCACAAAACATTGCGTGGCCCTCGCGGAGGCATGATTATGGTGGGCAAAGATTTCGAAAACCCTTGGGGTATCAAGACACCAAAAGGAGAGATTCGTACCATCACACAATTATTGGATTTGGCGGTATTCCCAGGTACTCAAGGAGGTCCTTTGGAACATACTATTGCTGCAAAAGCAATTGCTTACGGTGAAGCTTTGACGGATGACTATCTGACATACATAAAGCAGGTACAGAGCAATGCACAGGCTCTAGCTAAGTTTTTTGTGGATCGCGATTATAAGATTATCTCTGGTGGGACAGATAACCACTTGATGTTAGTTGACTTGCGTAACAAAGATATTTCCGGTAAGGAAGCGGAGGCAGTATTAGGGCTGGCTGGTATTACAACGAATAAGAACATGGTTCCGTTTGATACACGCTCACCTTTTGTAACTTCAGGAGTTCGTTTCGGAACAGCTGCAATTACAAGTCGAGGCGTGAAAGAGGCCGAGATGGTACAGATTGGTGAATTAATTGATGAGGCGTTGCAAAACCGTGGAAATGAAGGGCAATTAGCAAAGATTCATGACAAAGTGAAAGCTATGATGGCTCGGTTTCCTCTTTACAAATAAGAATTTTCATCATCTTGAGATAAGGCCCCGAAAGTAGTTTCGGGGCTTTCTTGTTTATTTTTTTGAATGTGTCGTGGTTAGATTAATCATCTCTCTACTGTGCATTGTTATGGTATAGTTATTGTAATTAGATAACTGTGAATTAATGTTAAAAGTCAAGTGGTTAATTTGAAAGATCAATTTTTTTCAGCTACTTTGGGTTAAATAATAAGATTTAAAACAATTAAAATTAAAGCCTATCGAAACACGGTTACTCTAAAAATGAATTGCTTACATGCTCTATACTTATAAATATTAGGGGAATTATTATGAAACTATTGAAAAGCAAAACAGATCAAGAGTTAATCCGTGCCTACATTGAAGGCGATGAGATGGGATTGAAATTGTTGATAGATCGATACAAGACTAAGATATATACTTCTATTTTTGTTCGCGTTAAGGATGAGTTCCTTGCAGAGGATATTTTTCAGGAAACCTTTATTAAGGTAATCAATACTATTAAGGCTGGTCGTTATAATGAGGAAGGTAAGTTTTTACCTTGGGTGATTCGTATTGCCCATAACATGGTTATCGATCATTTTCGTAAAGAAAAAAGGGGCCCTTCGGTAGTTAATGGTGATGGTTATGATATTTTTGAAGTGCTTAATTTCGCCGATGATAATGCGGAATCTAAACTCGTGCGTAATCAGGTAGATGTAGATTTGAAAAAGTTGATACAGCTCCTTCCTGATGATCAAAAGGAAGTATTGATCATGCGTCATTTCTGCGATATGAGTTTTAAAGATATCGCTGAGATCACCGAAGTGAGTATCAATACAGCCTTGGGGCGTATGCGTTATGCCCTGAGTAATTTGCGCAAGATGATTGAGGATCATAATATGACGTTTCAGTTTAATTAGGTTCCCTACCTCTGCTATAAAAAAAACTATATGGATTCAAGGATTTATGTGGGGTTAAGCATAGATGTGTTTGATGGGCTTTGGGCTTATAGCCAAAGCCCATCTTTCATTTGCCATGTTTTTTAGAACTGTCTACGTTTTGGTAGAAGCGCTGCCAGGTTCTTAAGGTGTTTTTGACGGAAATGTGAGTTTTGAAGTCTTAATTGTTGTCAAAATGACAGGGAATTTATGTTTATTTGTTGCTGTGAAACCTTTGGAATTGGTTTTGATAGTAAGAAATACATAATGGTAATTGAAATTTAAATAAAAAAATATGGGAATTTGGATTTTATTGATTTTTATTGGGATTGTCAGCATGATTGTCCAGACAAGATTTAAAAATAAGTTTAAAAAGTATTCGGAGATGCCCTTGACCTCTGGAATGTCTGGGGCGGAGATTGCACAAAAGATGCTTCATGATAATAATATTTACGATGTCAATGTTGTGTCGGTGGAAGGCCAGCTCACTGACCATTATAACCCATCGGATAGGACGGTCAATTTAAGCCCAGAAGTATACCATGGGCGTAGTGTGGCGGCAGCTGCTGTAGCTGCACACGAGTGCGGCCATGCTGTACAGCATGCAACTGCTTACTCCTGGTTGCAATTTCGCTCATCAATGGTGCCAATTGTTAACTTTTCATCAAAGATTGTTTCTTTTACTTTGATGATTGGTGTCATGTTGGCTGTGTTTTCACAGAGCTACCTTTTATTGCAGATTGGGGTAGCGGCCTTAGCTGTGACTACGGTGTTTAGTTTTATTACGTTGCCAGTAGAGTTTGATGCTTCTAAGCGCGCTTTGGTCTGGTTAGAAAGAGCCAATGTAACGCATGATTTAGAGGAGCATGATGGTGCTAAAGATGCTTTGAAATGGGCTGCCATGACTTATGTGATTGCCGCTTTGTCTGCACTTGTTACTTTGCTTTATTACGCTTCGATTCTTTTAGGCCGGAGGGACTAAGAAAAGAGAATATATAGTATTATAGGCCGAGGTAGTTTTACTGCTTCGGCTTTTTTGTTGTGCCCCTGATAATTATCAACTAGGTGAGTGGTTATTATTTTATATGTATAATAAACGAATATTAAAGGGAGATGCTTCGTGTTTTATTCGCTTTATTCCGAACAAAGTCCGAATAAAGTCCCTGTTAAGTCCGAATAATATCCTTATAACCTATTATATAGCTCAAAACATGTTCCCCTAGATTTACGAGGTAGTGGAAGTATCAATTTGTAAAGAAGATGATATTTCCGTACGTAGGATAAGTTGAGAAAAAGCAAAATATTATTAACTTTGCAACTTAGCATAAGAATTTCAAAAAATTAACTATGTTTTCAAATCTTCAGGATAAGTTAGATAGAGCCTTTAAGGTATTAAAAGGTCAGGGAAATATTACCGAAATAAACGTCGCTGAGACGATGAAGGAAATTCGCAAAGCATTATTGGATGCCGATGTGAATTATAAAACGGCAAAGACGTTTACGGATGATGTGAAGCAAAAGGCTTTAGGCGAAAATGTGTTAAGTAGCATTTCTCCGGGGCAGTTGCTTACCAAGATCATGAATGATGAGCTGACTAATCTCATGGGGGGCTCCGTGACTGAGTTGGATTTGGTGAAAAATCCAACGGTTATTCTTATCGCAGGTTTGAATGGTGCCGGTAAAACTACTTTTACAGGTAAACTGGCTAGTTTTTTGAAAGATAAGAAAGGTAAAAAGCCTCTTTTGGTCGCAGGTGACGTATATCGTCCAGCGGCAATCGATCAACTGGAGGTCTTAGCTGAGCAGGTAGGGGTACCGGTATATACGGATAGAAACTCTACCGATCCTATTGCTATAGCCAAAGCAGGTGTGGAAGAGGGAAAGAAAAATGGTAATAATGTGATTATTATCGATACAGCAGGACGTCTAGCTATCGATGAGGCATTAATGACAGAAATTACTGCTGTAAAGGATGCAACACAGCCGAATGAGATTTTATTCGTAGTAGATGCTATGACTGGACAGGATGCGGTTAATACAGCAAAAACTTTCAATGATCGTTTAGACTTTACCGGTGTCGTATTGACGAAATTGGATGGTGATACACGTGGCGGTGCTGCATTGTCTATAAAGTCAGTTGTAAACAAGCCTATCAAATTTATCGGTACAGGGGAGAAGATGGATGCTTTGGATGTTTTCTATCCAGATCGTATGGCATCCCGGATTTTAGGGATGGGTGACGTAGTGTCCTTAGTCGAGCGCGCACAACAACAATTTGACGAGAAACAAGCAGCCGAACTTCAAAAAAAGATTCGCAAAAATAAGTTTGATTTCAATGATTTTAGATCCCAGATTCAACAGATCAAGAAAATGGGTAATATGAAGGATTTGATCGGTATGATTCCAGGTGCTGGTAAAGCGCTTAAAGATGTGGAGATTGAAGATGATGCATTCAAACCGATTGAAGCTATCATCGATTCGATGACACCTTTTGAACGAGAGAATCCAGACGCGATCGATCAAAAAAGAAGAATGCGTATCGCTAAGGGATCTGGTACTGATATTAATGAGGTTAATAAGTTGCTGAAGCAGTTTATGGATATGCGGAAAGTGATGAAGCAGATGTCTAATCCGGCTATGGCAGCGAAAATGATGCGTAATATGCCGAAAATGCCGGGTAAACCGTTCTAAGAAGAAACAATAAGAAAAATAGAGAAGCGGAGGCTCAAGTATGTTTTTTACTTGAGCCTCCGTTTGCTTTTAGATCGAAATTTGATGCTTATTTTTAGAAAGAATAGAATTTATTGTTAATTTTGCGTTTATGGACGATCATCCCACCCAACTGTCAGTTTATGGATACATTCTCCTTATGGGGATTATTGGTGCTCTGTTAGTAGGTGTTACGATTTTTCTAGCCAAATTAATCGCTCCCCACAAACCAAATTCCATCAAAGAGAGTACATATGAGTGTGGTGAAGAAACCATTGGGACTGCTTGGGTTCAATTTAACCCAAGATTCTATGTTATCGCACTTGTGTTTTTGCTTTTTGACGTCGAACTTATCTTTATTTTCCCTTGGTCGGTGATATTTGGAAATGAGGCACTGATTACTGCTGACGAGCGATGGGGATGGTTTACTATGATAGAAATGGCTATCTTTTTAGCGATTCTAATCGTCGGGCTGGTCTATGTCTGGTCTAGAGGGGATCTCAATTGGATTAAGCCAAATCATATAAAACCTACTGTTGGTGTGAATATACCAAGAGAAGCGTATGAACATTTAAACAATGCAGTTTATGCTGTTAGAGATTATCGGGAGAGTAAAGCCATAGTTGATGAGAAGTATAATGATACTGCTGAAACAAATGTAGTTAAGCCGTCCATTGGATTTAAACCTAAATTCAAGAAGTCATGAATATAGAAGAACAGTTAAGGTCTGACGGTGTTATTGTTGCAAAGATAGATGATCTATTGAATTGGGCAAGATTGTCTTCGATGTGGCCTGTCAGTTTTGGTATTGCTTGTTGCGCTATTGAGATGATGGGAGCGATGGCAGCGACTTATGACCTTGATCGTTTGGGGGTGTTTCCACGTCCTTCGCCGAGGCAATCGGATGTAATGATTATTGCGGGAACGGTTACTTTTAAAATGGCAGATCGAATTAAGAGACTGTATGAACAAATGCCGGAACCTCGTTATGTGATTTCGATGGGGTCTTGCTCGAATTGTGGTGGTCCCTATTGGCAGCATGGTTATCATGTTGTGAAAGGGGTTGATAAAATTATTCCGGTGGATATTTATGTTCAGGGATGTCCTCCACGGCCAGAGGCACTTATTGGTGCATTTTTAGAGTTACAAAAAAAGATAGAAAAAGAGCATATTCTTCATCAGAAGTACTTTGAAGAAGTTGTTTGAGCATATAAATGAATTATGGGAAAAGATTTTTATGGTGAGTTGCAATTAGGAATTCTTGGCGGTGGTCAGTTAGGACGTATGCTAATTCAAGAAGCAATAAGTTATAATGTAAATGTGCATGTGCTAGATCCAGATAAAAATGCACCTTGCCGTAAACTGTGTGATCATTTTGAATGTGGATCGCTAAGTGATTATGATACGGTCTTTAATTTTGGAAAAGACCTAGACATGATTACTATAGAGATTGAGAAAGTGAATGTTGATGCTTTGGAAGCATTGGAAGACAAAGGAGTGATGGTGTATCCGCAATCACGCGTAATTCGTTTGATTCAGGACAAGGGGTTGCAGAAGCAATTCTTCAAGCAGAATGATATTCCTACCTCGGCTTTTCAATTTATTTCGAATAAGGAGTCTCTTCGCAATGCCAATCTTTCGTTACCTTATGTACAGAAGCTCCGTAAAGATGGATATGATGGTAAAGGTGTTAAGATGATTCACACAGAAAATGATCTGTTAGCGGCTTTTGAAGAGCCGAGTATAATTGAAGAGATCGTACGTTTTCAGAAAGAGATAGCCGTTATTGTAGCACGTAATGACCGTGGCGAAGTGAAAACTTTTCCTATGGTAGAAATGGAGTTCAATCCACAAGCTAATCTGGTGGAATTTTTAATCTCGCCATCGACTTATAGTTTTGAGATACAGCAGAAGGCTGAAGAATTGGCTAAAAAAATAGCGAATGACCTGCAGATTGTCGGACTTTTGGCTGTTGAAATGTTTTTGACAGAGGAAGGCGATATTTTAGTCAATGAACTGGCTCCAAGGCCTCATAATTCTGGACATCAGACTATCGAAGGTAATTTTACATCACAGTTTGGTCAACACCTTAGGGCGATATTCAATCTGCCTCTTGGAAATACAGAAGCGCGTTCAAATGCTGTAATGATCAATTTGTTGGGAGAGGAAGGGTATGAAGGCCTGGCTAAATATGAGGGCATTGAAGAAATCCTGGCTATGGAAGGAGTATATCTGCATCTTTATGGTAAGAAATATACAAAGCCTTTCCGTAAGATGGGGCATGTTTGTATTGTAAATGTAGATCGGGAGATCGCTATAAGTAATGCTCGTAATGTACAGGAAATATTGAAAGTAATAGCATAAATAGAAATAATGAACGTACAATCAATTCAAGTAGGAATTATCATGGGGAGTAAGTCTGATCTCCCTGTTATGCAAGATGCAGTAGAAGTGTTGAAAGAGTTAGGTGTTGGGTTTGAAGTAACGATTGTGTCAGCACATCGTACTCCACATCGTATGTTTTCATATGCGGAAGAGGCTGCAGCTAGAGGCATCAAAGTCATTATTGCCGGAGCGGGCGGCGCAGCGCATCTTCCAGGGATGGTAGCGTCGATAACACATCTGCCAGTAATCGGGGTTCCTGTAAAATCGTCTAATTCTATAGACGGTTGGGATTCTGTACTTTCCATCTTACAGATGCCTAACGGTATCCCTGTTGCTACAGTGGCTTTGAATGCAGCAAAAAATGCTGGAATATTGGCTGCTCAGATTATCGCAACACATGATCCCGAAATAGCTGAAAACCTATTGGCTTTTAAGAAGATCTTAAAAGATAAAGTAGAAGAGACAGCCTCAGAGGTAGAGGCTATGAAGTTTTAAAAACAAAGGGCTATATTTATAGCCCTTTGTTTTTAATCACTTTGTTAGGAATTTCTGAACATATTCATAACTCTTTTTGACACTTTCAAATTTGTTGGGCAGATAAATGTCATCCTGTTCTACAAATGCAAATTCCAATCCTGCTTGTTTAGCACCCTGCACAATATTGATATAGTCAATGTGTCCACTTCCCACTTCTGTGAAACGGACTTGGTTTTGTATAGAGTCGAATGGTAAGCTGTCAAAGTCTTTTCCTACTATTGGCTCTGCATAGTTCTTGTCCATATCTTTTATATGCCACATTGGAAAACGGCCAGGATACTTTTGAAAATAAGATTGAGGATTCAGCCCCGATTTTTCGATCCAATATATATCCAATTCAAAAGAGACTAGTTCTGGTTCTGTAAAAGCAATCATGATATCTAGTCCTTTTGTCCCATTGGCAAAATTTCTAAATTCCCAAAAGTGATTGTGATACCCTATATTAATACCAGCTTTCTTAGCTAATTCTCCTGCTTTGTTTAATTGTTCTGCGGCATATTGATAATCTTCTACTGTTAAATTATTAAGATCTTCCATTGGAGTAACTGGGGCTATAACGTATTTCTGACCAAGTTCATGAGCGGTCTCTATATATTTTTCAATATCTTCTTTATCTACCGTATGATGTCGACTTAAATATTTACTCATATCATAGTGACCGCTATAGGTTTTTAGGTCTGTATCTGCCATTATTTTCTTGAGTTCAGGGATGCTAAGGCCCCAAAAAGTATTGTTGGTGAGATCAATGCCAAAAGTTTCGATGTGACTATAACCTATTTTAGCAACCGTTTGTAAAGTCAGTTTAGGATCTTGGATCAATAAATCACGTAGTGAATATATCTGTAGACCTATATTGGCGAAGGGGCCATCTCCTTTTTGTTTACTCACAGTACATGCCTGGAGGAGTGAGGATCCGAAATATGCTCCGGCTAACCCAAAACCTGTTTTTTTTATAAAGTTGCGTCTCGTAGTCTTCATAGTTTAAGTTTTACAGTGTAATAAATTTAGGAAATGCAATTGACAAATACGAATGAAAGTTCAAGGAATGATAGGGGGAGATACAAAAAAAGCCATCGGTAAGATGGCTTTAATGTTATTAGGATATAAAGACTATACAGTCATAATATCTTTTTCTTTAAGTTCCGCCAGCTGATCAACTTTTACAATATAGTTGTCTGTCAATTTTTGAACTTCGGCTTCACCAATTTTAATTTCATCTTCAGATGCACCATCATTTTTTAATTTTTTGATGGATTCATTTGTGTCTTTACGGATGTTTCGTACTGTTACGCGTCCTTTTTCAGCTTCTTCTTTTGCCTTTTTTACAAGATCACGTCTTCTCTCCTCAGTTAGAGGGGGCACAACCAAACGTATAATAGAGCCATCGTTTTGTGGATTTAAGCCGATGTTCGAATCTATAATCGCCTTTTCAATTGGACCTAACATGTTTTTCTCCCAAGGTTGGATTACGATGGTACGAGCGTCCGTAGTATTGATGTTACTAACTTGAGAAAGCGCAGTTGAAGATCCGTAGTAGTCTACATGGATTCCATCCAACATAGATGGCGTAGCCTTTCCTGCGCGAATTTTTGTGAGTTCTGATTCGGCATGCTGCACGGCTTTCTTCATTTTCTCTTTGCAGTCATCCAATTCTATAGATATCAGTTCGTTCATATGTTTGTAGTTTTGTTTTTAGCTAACGACAGTTCCAATGTGCTCTCCTTCTGCTAGTTTTTTCAGGTTACCTGGTTTATTCATGTCAAAAACTATAATTGGGAGGTTGTTTTCTTGACATAACGTAAAGGCCGTCATATCCATTACATTCAATCCCTTTTGATAGACCTCCGTGAAAGAAATATTGTCAAAGCGAGTTGCATTAGGATCTTTCTCTGGATCTGCGGAATAAATGCCATCTACACGGGTTCCTTTTAATACGGCGTCTGCATTGATTTCAATAGCCCTTAGCGAAGCCGCGGTATCTGTTGTAAAGTATGGATTGCCAGTACCTGCACCGAAGATTACAATTCTGCCCTTCTCCAAATGTCTGACGGCTCTTCTACGGATAAATGGTTCACAGATTTGTTCCATTTTGATAGCTGTAAGTAATCTCGTTTTTAAGCCTACTTTTTCTAAGGCATCCTGTAGCGCCATACTATTGATCACTGTCGCCAACATACCCATATAGTCCGCTTGAACTCTGTCCATCCCTGCTTTTTCCGCGCTCAGCCCTCTGTAGATATTTCCACCTCCAATGACAATAGCAATTTCTAAACCTTGTTCATGAATTTCTTTAATGTCACTGGCATATTGAGCTACTCTATTGATGTCAATACCATAATTCTGCTCTCCCATTAGAGCTTCACCGCTGAGTTTTAGTAGGATACGTTTATATTTCATGCTTGATTTTTTTGGAATACTTCCAAAAGTCAAAGATATAATTTTTTTTCCGCCTATTAGGGACTTAAAATGATTTGTTTTCTTTTTTCTATAGGTGCATGTCCTTATAGCTGATAAAAAAACAGTATTATTTAGAATCAAGATTACTTTTTAACCTTGTTAATTGCCTTTTGGTAATATCTCTCATATACGGGTAAGATCTGCTTAATATCAAAGTCTTTCGCACGGGCATATGCCGCTTTTTTAAATTCTCCAAGACGGGCACAATCTTCTAGAATGTAGATGGCATTTTTTGCCATATCATCGACATCTCCTATATCGCTTAAAAAACCGGTTACTCCGTTAACATTAAGTTCGGGCAGGCCACCTGTGTTGGAAGAAATGACAGGTACACTACAGGCCATAGCTTCTAAAGCAGCAAGTCCAAAACTTTCAGACGAAGAAGGCATAATGAATAGATCAGAAACGGATAGGATTTCCTCGATAGCATCTTGCTTTCCGAGGAAACGTACACAATTGGAAATCCCCAGTTGACGGGAGAGCTCCTCGGCATTGGTACGTTCCGGACCATCGCCTACCATCAATAGTTTGCTCGGGATTTTCTGGTTTACCTGATAGAATATACGTACCACATCCATTGTGTTTTTAACTTTTCTAAAATTTGACGTATGTATCATGATACGCTCGTCGTCTGGTGCTATAGCTTTTTTGAAGTGTTCTCTCTTTTTATTGTAGAATCTATCGAGGTCAATAAAGTTGGGGATAACTTCAATATCTGTCGTGATATCAAAAAATTCTAAGGTTTGCTTTTTTAGACTTTCGGATACAGTAGTGACGCCATCTGATTCATTGATAGAGAATTGAACTACCGGTTTGAAACTTTTATCTTTGCCTACTAAGGTGATGTCCGTACCGTGTAATGTCGTAACTACGGGAATATCGATGCCATAGCTACGTAGTATCTGTTTGGCCAAGTAGGCTGCTGAAGCATGTGGAATTGCATAATGAACATGTAGCACATCCAGTTTTTCGAAACGAACCACATCGACAAGTTTGCTGGCGAGTGCCGATTCATATGGAGGAAAATCGAAAAGCGGATATTGAGATACAGCAACCTCATGGTAAAACAGGTTTTCTGAGAAAAAATCTAAACGTGCTGGTTGGCTGTAGGTAATGAAATGTACTTGGTGCCCTTCGGAAGCAAGCCCTTTCCCTAATTCTGTAGCAACTACTCCTGAACCACCAAATGTGGGGTAACAAACTATTCCTATTTTCATCAATTTTCTCTTTAGTTTAACGTGACGAAGCTATCAGGAGTGTATCAGACGTGTGTTTAGCACGTGGTTTACTCATGATGGTTTCATGAAGTTTTGTTTATATTTATAACATTCAAATTTAAATAACGTTTTACAATCGTTTTGCAATAAAATCGTAAAGTTTATCGGATGACTATTCAGTTAGAGGATTTAAAAAGAGAGGTTACTTTTAGAACATCACGTTCTGGTGGTGCAGGAGGACAGAATGTCAATAAGGTAGAAACTAAAGTCTCCCTGTTATGGGATGTACAAAACTCTTTATTGCTTTCGGCAGTACAGAAAGATATTGTAAAAGGAAAATTGTCCCACCGTATTCAATCACAAGGTTTGTTACAATTGGATGTTTCCGAAAGTAGGAGTCAGTTGACGAACAAAGAGATTGCTGTTGAACGATTGTACGATCTACTCTTAAAAGCGCTGACACCTACAAAAAAGCGTATCCCTACCAAAATACCACGATCAAGAGTGCTTGCAAGGCTAGAACGCAAGAGTAAACTTTCCGATAAAAAAACGAATCGCCGATGGCGAATGGATTGATTTGATAGCGCTTATTCGTCTTTTTTTATTGATAACTAAAAAAATAGTTTTAAAACTAAGTTTTTAGTTATATATTCGTTCTGTAATCGATTATCGGCAGACGTGCCTTATTTTAATAAACAGTATTATGGACGAGATTAAAGAACTTACAAAGGCAGAGGAGCAAATCATGCAGGAGCTGTGGGATATGGAAGGGGGATTTGTTAAGGATGTCATAGATAAACTTCCTGAGCCTAAGCCTGCATACAATACAGTATCCACGATTATAAGGATTTTACAGACCAAGGGTTTTGTAAGTCACGAGGCTTTCGGTAAGAGCCATAGGTATATTCCGACAATCCCCAAAGAAGAGTATAAGAAAGTTGTCGCAGACAAATTATTGAATAGTTATTTTGATAATTCGCCCAAAAGAATGCTTTCTTTTTTTCTGGAGGAAAACAAGTTGGATGTAAAAGAATTAGATGAAATATTGGCAATAATCAATAGACACAAATAGCAAGCTATCTATTGCTTGATTATAAACTTAACTAATGATGGTTTACTTACTTCTGGTTAATATCGCCTTGACGATAGGTTTTGGCCTATATCATATTTGTTTTCGAAAGTTGACGTTCTTTCAGTGGAATAGACTGTATTTATTAGGAATTGTGGTATTAGCGATCCTTATACCTATAGGATTATTCATTGACATCTCGAGTTTAATAGCGGAGGATGAAGTCATTCCACAAGTCAATTTTATAGAGGTCATGGATGTGATGTATATCCCCATGGCGGTGGCACAGACTTCTTACAGCTTGGTGGACTTGCTCACGGTTCTGTATTGGACTGCTGTCAGCCTTGGAGTAATAGCTTTGGTATACCGGTTATGGACGGTCAAACGGGCATTCATTAGTGAAAAACGTTATGTAAGTTTTTCATTTTTTAAATGGGTGTTTTTGGGAGCAGAAGTACAGAATGAGCAGATAATAAATCGGCATGAACAAGTTCATGTAGAACAGGGACACTCCTATGATATATTATTGTTAGAGCTTATTTGTGTGTTTAATTGGTTTAACCCCATAGTTTATCTTATTCGAAAGGAGTTGAAATTTCAACATGAGTGTATCGCTGATGAGCTTTGTTCGGAAGATAAGGTCGCTTATGCCGAATTGTTGGTTGCGAACGCCATGCGAACAGACGTAAACAGTCTGGTCCATGAGTTTTCGAATCAGTCATTTTTAAAAAAGAGAATTATGATGTTGTTTAAGAATAAATCATCGAACAGGAATAAGTTGTTTTATTTGGCAGGTATCCCTTTGGTACTAATTATCGCTGGTTCTACATTGATTTTTAATACAAGTAGAGCCAAAGAGGTAGTAGCTGATGTGGAGGCACAATTGGCTGATGTTACTTTTCCTAAGGATATATTAGGTGGTTCTACGGAAATGGACGAAGAAACCTCTAATCTTCTAGCCCCAATGGATCAGGATACTTCGAAGAAGATTAATGCGCAGGGGCAAGTTGATGATGATGTTATTTTCGAAACTGCTGAAATCAATCCTGAACCTCCTGGAGGAATGGTAGCTTATCGTAAATGGATTGGGGAGAGCTATCAATATCCGACAGCTGCGGTAGATGCTGGTATAAAGGGAACAGTACTAATTTATTTTGTTGTTGAGAAAGATGGACAGTTGAGTAACCTTAAGGTGGTTCAAGATCTTGACTATGGTACGGGTAAGGCTGCTCTTGATATGCTTAATAAATCAGCTAAGTGGTCTCCAGCTGTTCAAAATGGTAAAGCAGTGCGAGTTGCGTATACGCTACCTATACGATTGGATTTGACGAATATGGGAATAACGGAGGCCGATAAAAATGTTGTTTTTATTGAGGCCGAGCAAATGCCTGAGCCCCCAGAGGGTGTGCCGGCTTTTAGAAAGTGGATTGGAAATAATTATCAGTATCCATCCGACGCGATTGATGCAGGGGTTAGGGGTACCATAAGGTTAAAATTTATTGTAGAGAAAGATGGGAGCCTCTCGAATATAAAAGCGGAAGAGGACTTAGGATATGGTACTGGTGAAGCTGCTGTCGAACTTTTGGAAAAATCACCGAAGTGGAAAGTCGGTGTACAAAACGGGAGGACGGTTAGGGTAGAGTACAGTTTACCAATTCGTTTGGATTTAACGAATATGTAGTTATATGAAAATTACGGGCACTATCTCCAAAGGAGATAGTGCCCGTAATAAGTTATGCTAAGAATTCTTTTTCTAAATCTAGAGGAGCGATATACTGTCCATTTTTATAAACTCGCATATTGCCTCCTGAAATCTCATCAATAAGGATGATTTGATTGTTCGTTTTATCGTAACCGAATTCTAATTTGATGTCGTAAAGGTCTAATCCTTTTTTTGCTAGTTCAGCTTTGACGATATCACAAATTTTCACGGTCAAAGCTTTTAATTCTTGATATAAGTCTTGGGTTAAGATACCTAGATTTTCTAAAGCGTCTTCAGAGATAACGGGGTCGCCACGCTCATCATCTTTGATTGTAACCTCTACGAAACCATTTAGGTCTTGGCCTTCTTGGCAATAAGCAGCATAGCGTCTGTAAAAACTACCAACTGCTTTATATCTGCAAATGACTTCTAATCCTTTTCCTAATACTTCTGCTTCTTTTACGACCATACTCACTTCATCAAGATTAACGGATATTAAGTGCGTAGGGATGTTAAGATCATTTAGCAATTCATAAAAGTATTTGGTCATTTTGAGTCCAGACTTTCCAGCACCATTGATAGTTAGACCTACTGTATTGGCCCCAGGATCGAAAACGCCATTTTCGCCAGTGACGTCATCTTTGAATTTTAATAAATATTGGCTATTGCCGAGATTATAGACATCTTTAGTCTTACCTTTATAGATTAATTGCATGACGGGTTGAGTTTTAAGCGCGCAATTTAGTATTATTTTGCCAAATATCCGCCATCGACTGGATAATATGATGCCGTTACAAAGGAAGATTTATCCGTAGCTAGCCATAATGCTAATTCTGCTACTTCCTCCGGTTTGCCCAAACGCTGAAACGCATGCTGGCTGGCCAAATATGTTTTGGTATCCTGGTCCAGTGCATTATCAATCAACGGCGTCTCAATAAAGCCTGGTCCAATAGCATTGACGCGGACTCCTTTCGTCGCATATTCCCAACCTGCCGTTTTGGTCAGCCCCACTACACCGTGTTTTGCAGCAACGTATGCAGCTGAATTCATGAAGCCAACAGCGCCAAGGATAGAGGCTACGTTGATAATACTGCCACCTACCTTTGAGATTTCAGGAAGTTGATAGTGCATGCCGTAAAAAACACCATTTAAGTTAATTGCGATAACCTTGTCCCATCCTTCAATAGAAAGATCGCCTACAGGATTAGACTCGCCACCAATTCCTGCGTTGTTGACGGCAACATGCAAGGCCCCAAAATTGGCTATTGCTGCCTCTACAATCTTTTCATTGTCTTTAGGTAATGACGAATCTGCTTTTACAAAAATAGCATTGTTCCCCTCACAGTTATTGATAAAATCATTTCCCGCTGTTTCATTCAGGTCGGAGATGATTACTTTCGCACCTTCCTTTATAAAAATTTCGGCAATGGCTTTTCCAATTCCTGAGGCACCACCAGTTACGATAGCGACCTTGTTTTCTAACTGTCTCATTTTGTGTTTATTTTTACTGTCTTTAACAAGTTAACCAATATCTTTTAAAAGAGAAGCCATTAAGAGGCGTAGGGATATTGATTATGACCTTATTAAGAGGAAACTTGGCGTAGTTTACATTTACGTGAAGGTATTAGTGTAATCTTTTCAGGGTTTGTATCTGACTTTTTAGGGACTCAATCTTATGCAGAAGTTGCTGGACAATTTCTATTCCTTGGATATTAAGTTCTAGATCATAGTACCAATTTTGGTATTTTTGAATCTGTGCAACTTGATCTTCGTGTACAAATTCCTGACTTTCTATAACCGTAATTTCTATAAGACCGTTCTGGTGTAGCTCTTTAATAAAAGCAATTTCAATATTATTAGACCTGCAGATATCGACTATTTTAAATAATGTAGCTTCCATGTTATTTTTTGTTTAAAGCGGCGGCTTGTTCAAATAGTTTTTTTTGTTCACCATTAAGATCAGTTGGTATTTTTACCATGACTTCGGCATAAAAATCACCAAATTGACCTTCCTTTTTGTAAATAGGGAATCCTTTTTCTTTCAAACGTATTTTCCCCCCGTTCTGCATACCTGATTTTATCTTGACCTTTATTTTTCCGTTGAGCGTCTCAATAATAGCCTCTCCCCCAAGCAGGGCAGTGAATAAATCTATTTCCACTTTGGTATACAGGTCATCCCCTTGGCGGGCAAAGCGTGGATCCGGAGTAATATGAAAAGTGATATAGAGATCTCCATTGGGTCCCCCATTTACACCCGCAGCGCCCTGTCCTTTGAGGCGTATCTTCTGGCCATCCTGTACTCCCGCAGGAATTGTGATGCGAATATTCTTCCCATTCACGGTAAATGTCTGCTGATGTGTACTGCTAGCCTGTGGTAACGTCAATTCTACTTCGGCATTATAGTCTTGCCCTTTAAAAGAACTTTTACGACCTGTGCCAAACCTTGATCCGAACAACTGCTCGAAAAAGTCGGAATATTCACCGGTTTCATAATTTCCATTGTAATCAAAGCCCTCGAAAGGATTTTGTTGCCCCGCTCCACTGGATCTTCCTCTATATTGCTGCTGTGTCTGCTCGTACTCCTCGCCATGTTTCCAATTTTCACCATACTGATCATACTTTCGTCTTTTCTCCGGATCTGTCAGTACCTCATTGGCCTCATTGAGTTCTTGGAATTTCTTTTTTGCAGTTTCATCATCAGGGTTTAGATCAGGATGATATTTTCGTGCTAACTTTCGGTAAGCCTTTTTAATGTCTTCTTGGCTTGCTGTTTTGTCAAGCCCCAATGTACTATAATAGTCTACAAATGCCATAATTATGGGTTGATGCTTAATAAACAAACGGATTAGTGATTTGTTTATTATTGTTTTGCGATTTAGTACTTCAGACTGGGGAAAAAGTAAAGCCGTCCTGAATCAAGACGGCTTTACTTTTTGTATGAGATGTGGTTATTTTTTATTACTATCAACCACGAGTCTTTTCGATCTGTTGGCGATTTCCCAAGCAGTATAGAAAATTAATTTTTCACGTTTTACCATCATTGGGAAGTCTATTTTGTCGACAGTATCTTCTGGCGTATGATAGTGGGGGTGTAGACCCGAGAAGAAAAAAGCCGAAGGAATTCCCTTTTGTGCAAAATTATAATGGTCCGAACGATAATACAGCCGCATGGGTTCATTGGGGTCATTATAAGAGTAGTCTAATCCAATCTGTACAAAGTCTTTATTGGCTTTCTCCGTAACTTGTTGTAATTCTGAACTGAGTTTATCGAGCCCTATAGCATGGATATAATTGTGATCACCATTAAGATGCTTATCATCGATGCGGCCAATCATGTCAATATTGATACAGGCCACTGTATTTGCTAACGGGATGATAGGGTTTTCTACATAAAACTTGGATCCTAAGAGGCCTTTTTCTTCGGCCGCTAGTCCGATGAAAAGAATGCTTCTTCGCGGTCCTTTTCCTTCTTTTTTGGCTGTAGAAAAGGCTCTGGCTAATTCCAAGACAGCAACAGTTCCGGAACCGTTATCGTCTGCACCAGGAAAGAATGTCCCATCAGGTAGGATACCATCGTGGTCATAATGCCCGCAGATGACCATAACTTCGTTTTTTAAATCAGAACCTTCTAGTAGGCCAAGTACGTTGGGATCATCGAGCTTTTCTTGATTTACTCCCATTTCAGCTTCTAAATGACTTTTTATAATCATTGGTGATTGAATGCCCTTATTGGCCTGTTTCTTAAACGAAGCTAATGAACTATTAGCCTTGGATAGGATTTGATTAGCAACTTTTTCACTGATATTAACGATAGGAATGGGTTGAGAAATCGTGCGGTTGATGGTGTTGTTGCCAAGTGTAATACGAGCGGAAGATGATCGGCCTTTCATTCTGTTGAGCATACCTGCGACGAGGGGAGTAGTGGCCAAGATGAGCTTGGGCTCTAATTTGACAAGTTCCTGGATTCTTTTGAAACGACTTTTAGACCATTCGGATTCGTTACTGTTTCCTGTTAAAAGAGAGTTCCCATTGTCGTCGAATGGTTCTCCTTCGTTCAATACTAGAATAACTTTACCTTTAATGTCTGTGGACTTAAGTTCGTTGTAAGAAGGATGTTGAAGACCATAACCAACGAAAACTATTTCCTGCGAAGAGAACTTCTCAATATCATTGTCTCCCTGTACATAAAAATCTTTTCCATTCTCAAATGGAGCCTGGTCAATACTAAAACTTTTTACGACATGTTCTGTTCGCAATAAGGAGACGGGTTGAAAAAAAGAATTGCCATTAACGATGGGTTGTAAACCGTAGCTTTTGAAGTGTTCGGCAATATAATTTGCAGCTTTTCTTCCGCCTTCTTGTCCTGTACCTCTTCCTTCAAACTCTTTGCTGGCGAGTATCGTGAGGTGATTGCGAGAACTCTCTTCGGTTATAAGTTCTCCATATTTTTTTTGTACCTGAGCGAGACTGCAGCTATATAGCGCAGGTAGGATCAATAAAATAGAAAACAGTTTTTTCATGATTTTCACGTTGATTTAACTACAAGCAATTTTATTGACACGATTAGCATGTCGCCCACCTTCGAAGTCTGTCGTCAGGAAAGTCTGTGTTATTTTTTTTGCGAGGTCTAGATCGACAAAACGGGCAGGAATACAGATAATGTTGGCATTATTATGCTGACGGGCTAGCGCCGCTATTTCATTTTGCCAAGCAATCGCAGCACGTATCCCCTGATGTTTATTGGCTGTAATAGCTACACCATTTGCACTTCCACAGATCAGAACACCGAGCTCATTTTTCGCATTCTCTATCGATGTAGCTACAGGATGGGCAAAGTCAGGGTAGTCTACAGAATCCGCTGTTGATGGTCCAAAGTCCTGAACTTCATGCCCCAGTTCCTTTAAGTATGCAATGATTTCTTCTTTATAATCAAACCCAGCGTGGTCGCTACCTATTGCTATTTTCATTTCTCTAATAATTAACTTTTATAAAATTCTTTCTCCTTTAATTCTTTTTCTTTCTTCACTTTCGAGGAAACCATGATACTGATCTCATATAGTAGGAACATAGGTGCAGCTACTGTAAGCATTGTAATGACATCTGCTGATGGTGTAATTACGGCTGCTATTACGAGTATGATTACCGCTGCATATCGTCTACTTGCACGCATGAATTGTGGTGTCATGATACCTAGTTTTGATAGGATAAAGATCAGTATAGGCAGTAGAAATACAACTCCACATCCCAATGTGAGTGTGGCTACAGTGGACAAGTAGTTGTCAATAGTGATCTGATTCGTTATCTCCGCACTTAATGAGATGTTGGCCAAGAAATTGATAGATAGAGGAACGACAATATAATATCCGAATAAAGCTCCTAATACAAATAATAGTGTAGCGTAGAAAACAAATCCGCGAGCAGATTTCTGTTCTACATCCGTAAGCGCAGGTTTAATAAATAGCCACACTTCAAAGAGAAGATAGGGGAAGCCTAATGCTACAGCCATTAATAAACAGGAGTTGATCTGCAACATAAATTGCCCAGTCAACTCGGTACTAATGATGTTGAAGGGGATGCGCTGTACGCAAAAATCATCTAGGTTAAAAGTATCAGCGAGCTTGCACATCATACGATATGTCCAGAAGTCAAGGTTCTTTGGACCCATGATGATCTGATTAAAAACAAAATCGTAAAATGTGAATGATAAGATAGCAAAAATAATAATGGCTATAACGGAACGGATGATGTGCCATCTAAGAACCTCCAAATGTTCAAAAAATGACATTTCGGCTTCTATATTCTTTCCTTTTTCTTTGATGGCATCAATTAGTTTTTTACTAGACATATTGGTGTTTGTATAGAAAACAAAAATACCATTCTTTAGGAGAAGAATGGTATTTTTTAATATAAAACAAAAATTTTACGTTTAATCTTCGTCTGGATATTCTGTTAAGTCAAACGTCTCCATGAATTTTGTGGTAAAATTACCTGCTCTAAAATTTGGATCACGCATTAACCGTAGGTGCAATGGGATCGTGGTCTTAACACCTTCTATGACAAACTCACTCAATGCCCGTTCCATCGTGCTTATAGCTTCCTCTCTTGTCTGTGCGACGCAGATTAACTTAGCAATCATGGAGTCATAGTTTGAAGGGATGGTGTATCCCGCATAGACATGCGTGTCTACACGTACACCGTGACCTCCCGGTGAGTGGAAGTTCGTAATTTTTCCTGGTGATGGGCGGAAGTTGTTGAAAGGATCTTCTGCATTTATACGACATTCGATAGCATGCATTGTCGGTTCATAACTTTTTCCAGAAATAGGAATACCTGCTGCAACTTTGATCTGCTCTTTGATCAAGTCAAAATTAATGACCTCTTCGGTGACAGGGTGCTCTACTTGAATACGGGTATTCATTTCCATAAAGTAAAAATTACGGTGTTTGTCTACCAAAAATTCTATGGTACCAGCACCTTCATATTTAACCGCTTGCGCGCCTTTAATGGCAGCTTCTCCCATTTTAGCACGTAATTCTGGTGTGATGAATGGAGAAGGAGCTTCCTCTACCAACTTTTGATGACGACGTTGAATAGAACAGTCTCTCTCTGAAAGGTGGCATACAGTACCGTATTGGTCGCCGATTACTTGTATTTCGATATGACGAGGTTCTTCTACATATTTTTCAAGATAGATACCATCATTTCCAAATGCTGCTGCAGATTCTTGACGAGCGGAGTCCCAGCTTGGCTCAAACTCTTCATCCTTCCAAATAATACGCATACCGCGGCCACCACCACCTGCAGTAGCTTTGATAATAACGGGGTAACCGATTTCTTTAGCTAATTCAATACCTGTTTTTACGTCTGGAATAAGTCCTGCTGAACCAGGTACAGTAGGTACACCAGCTTTTTTCATGGTATCTTTAGCGGATGACTTATCGCCCATTTTTTCGATCTGATCTGCAGTCGCGCCAATGAATTTAATACCATATTCTGCACAGATAGCAGAGAATTTGGCATTCTCAGACAAGAAACCGTAGCCAGGGTGTATGGCATCTGCGTTCGTAAGTTCAGCAGCTGCAATGATATTGGGTATATTAAGATAGGAGTCTTTACTCGCTGGGGGGCCGATACAGACTGCTTCATCTGCAAATCGCACGTGAAGACTGTCTCTGTCTGCTGTTGAATATACGGCTACACTCTTGATTCCCATCTCCCGACAAGTGCGGATGATACGTAATGCGATTTCGCCTCTATTTGCTATTAATATTTTTTTGAACATAGTGAATGACTTGATTAACACTTTATACGGCATGTTTTGTTCCGTATAGCATATTTTTTAGAAAGAAAGGGAAACATCGACATCGTGCACAATGAATCCCATTCTCCTAAATTCAAAAAAGCTGCTCAAAAAGCAGCTAGATATTATCTTGGATCGACTAAGAATAAAGGTTGATCGTATTCGACAGGTTGAGCGTCGTTCACTAATATTTTTACAATTTTACCGGACACTTCTGACTCGATCTCATTGAACAATTTCATTGCTTCAACAATACAAGTTACTTTTCCTGGTGTAATATCATCACCTACATTTACAAATGGAGCTTTATCTGGACCGGCAGAACGATAGAACGTGCCGATCATCGGAGATTTTACCGTAATGAAATGAGATTCATCATCAGCAGCAGGTGTCGCAACTACGGTTACAGGTGCTGCCACTGGCGCTACAGGTGCTGGTGCACTTTGGACAGCAACAGGTGCAACAGCAGGTAAAGATGCTGTAACGTACGTTGGTTCCTGATTTGTTTTTATCGTGATCTTGAAATCTTTTTCTTCAATCGATACTTCATTCACACCTGATTTCGATACGAATTTAATCAGATCTTGAATTTGTTTGATATCCATACTCATACTTCAGTAGGTTTTATTTTGTTTATTTAATTTTTAAAATAGCGCATAAAGATACATAAAAGTTTTTTAGGAACTAGCTATTGCTAGGTAACGAACAAGTTATGCAGTTCTCAATACGCTCGAATACATTCTTTCTAGAAAAGGCTCTATTTTTAGTAGGCCCATTTTAAATATACTGAGCCCCAAGTGAAACCGCCACCAAATGCAGCTAGAATCAAGTTGTCTCCTTTTTTTAGTTGGCTTTCCCACTCCCATAAACAAAGTGGAATAGTGCCACTTGTTGTATTACCATATTTATGGATATTCACCATAACTTTTTCTTCTGGAAGACCTGCTCGTTCAGCCGTAGCATCGATGATTCGTTTGTTAGCTTGATGCGGTACCAGCCAAGCAATGTCATCAGCGGTTAGTTGATTGCGCACCATGATATCATGGGCTACGTCCGCCATATTGGTGACGGCAAATTTAAAGACAGTTTTCCCTTCTTGGTAAGCATAGTGTAAACCGGCTTCAACTGTCTCATGAGATGCTGGGTTTAACGAACCTCCTCCTTTAATGTTTAAAAACTGACCGCCAGAGCCATCTGTTTTTAAGATTGTATCTTGTATTCCATTACCTTCGGTGTTGGGTTCTAAAAGGACTGCACCACAACCATCACCAAATAGGATACACGTATTACGGTCTTGATAGTTTACGACCGATGACATTTTATCAGCGCCAACAACCAATACTTTTTTGTGTTTTCCAGATTCTATAAATTGTGAACCTGTAGTCAATCCGAATAAGAAACCCGAACAGGCAGCTTGTAAATCATAACCCCACGCATTCTTTGCCCCAATTTTATCAGCCAAAATATTTGCTGTCGCAGGAAATAGCATGTCTGGCGTACTGGTACAGAAAATGATCAAATCGATATCTGCAGCAGTGATTCCTCTTTTTTCAAGTAATCCGTTGACAGCGGGAACTGCTAGATCCGATGTTGCAAGCCCTTCCCCCTTTAGAATGCGACGCTCTTTGATTCCAGTACGAGAGACAATCCACTCGTCATTGGTTTCAACCATTGTTTCCAGTTCCTTATTTGTCAATACATAGTCCGGAACATAACCATTTACGGCCGTAATGGCTGCATGAATTTTAGACATAATAATTATCTTAGTTAAAAGCAGATCTGATCTTGTCTATAAATTTAGACTCTATCATATCTTTGGATAGTAATAGCATGTTTTTGATAGCTTCGGGAGTAGATATACCGTGTCCTATAATAACTGGAGCATTCACTCCTAAAATAGGACTTCCGCCATATCGCTCGTAGTTGAACCTGTCAAAAAAGTCATCCTTAAAGCCTTTCTTCAATGTTACTACATAAAAAGACTCGGCTAACTTCAAGACCACATTGCCCGTGTATCCATCGCAAACATATACATCTGCTTGATCAGTGAAAAGATCACGTCCTTCGGCATTGCCTATGAAATTGATTTTTGGATTGGATTTTAATAGGGGATAGGTCGATATGGTCAAGATATTTCCTTTTTCTTCTTCTTCTCCGATGTTTAGAAGACCTACTTTGGGATTTGGGACACCATAGACATGCTCGGAGTACAGACTACCTAAAATGGCAAATTGATTTAACATTTCGGGTTTACAGTCCGCATTGGCACCTACATCAAGTAGGATTCCGTATCCATTTTTAAGTTTAGGTACATTCGTCGCTATTGCGGGTCTTAATACACCAGGGATTGTTTTTACACTGAACATAGCGCCTACGAGCATGGCGCCTGTATTTCCGGCAGATGAGAAAGAATCTATCTCTCCGTTTTTTAATAGCTCAAAGCCCTTAGCTACGCTTGAGTTTGGCTTCTGTGTGATAGCTTTGGTGGGGTGTTCATGCATCGAAATGTTCTCGGGCGCATGAATATAGTCAAATAGTAAGGGGTCTACTCCAGCTTCTATTATTCGATTTCTACTATCTTCTTCATTTCCGATCAACACTATACGTTGATCATTTTTAAGAACTTTTTGGGCTTCTATAGCACCAAGAATTGTGGAATTTGGAGCATAATCTCCTCCCAAGACGTCTAATCCGATCTTCATCCGTTATTATTTTTCTAAATCAATAATACGCAAAAAACATCCCAAGTTAAAGCAAAATGTTAAATAATTAAGCTTTTTTGGGATGTTTTTCAAAAGATATTTTTTAGACAGCGGCTGTGTTCTCGATAATCAATTTACCGTTGTAGTATAAATTGCCATCTACTTCGTATGCTTTGTGTGGTACGTGTACAGCACCAGTTTCTTTACATACAGTCAATGTAGGTCTTTCAGCCTTATAATGTGTTCTTCTTTTGTCTCTTCTCGATTTCGAAGTTTTACGTTTTGGATGTGCCATCTCGTATTATGTTTTTTAATTGTTTTTAATATTCTTTAATGCTGCCCAACGTGGGTCTATACTTTCACTCTCTGTTGTTGACTGTTCTTCTGCATCTACTGTGCCGCTTATCTTTGCTAGCATTTCGGGGTCACAGGATATGTTTTCACCTTGTTCGCTACACTTTGCATAGTAAGGGACTTGTACATTGACGTATTCGTATAGCAAATTCGCAATGTCCAGTTCATGGTCTGTCTTGTTCAAGACAATGACCTCTTCTGTCTCGTTGTCCCATTCTTCATTTATAAACTTTACGATTACTCGTTCCGTAAAATGAAGTGGAGACTCGAATTCCGTTAGACATACATCACACTGTAGAAAAATCCTGCCCTGTATGTCGAAATTGACAATCAGCATGGTCTCTTGCTTTTGTAATGAAACTTTAGCAAGAAGTTTTCCTTTTTTTACTAATGAATGCTCAAAGCAGTCAAAGAACTTGTCATCAATCTCAAAATCAAAATCATGTATCCCCGCCGCAAGTCCTGAAAAAGGTATTCTATATTGTTTTAGATACTTCACAATCCTGTATTTGAGCCTGCAAAATTAATGTTTTAAAATCAAGGATGCAATTAATTTTAGAAAATATTTTTTATTCCTCGTCTCCGTAATATTTAACGCCTAATTCTATTTTGTCCCGGCCATTGGCCATGCGCCATTTGTTAGTGTCACGGAGCGAGTACGCGCAGCCACAATATTCTTGCATATAGAATTTTTCACGTTTGCTGATTTCGAGCATACGGGCCGATCCACCTTTTTTGCGCCAGTTGAGCGTCCAATATTCCATTTCCGGGTGTCGTGAAGCTGCACGAACGCCACAATCATTGATCTGCTCCATGTTTTTCCAACGAGAGATCCCCAATGAACTCGAAATCACATCAAAACCATGTGCAGCAGCATACTCCGCTGTTTTTTCGAAACGCATATCAAAACACATCGTGCATCGTATTCCTTTCTCCGGTTCGTTTTCCATACCCTTAGCAAGATCAAACCAATGATCTACATCATAGTCTGCATCAATGAATGGTATGTTGTGCTTCTCTGCAAAGCGGATATTTTCCTCTTTGCGTATGTCATATTCTTTCCTTGGATGTATATTGGGGTTGTAAAAATAAATGGTAAAGTCAATGTCTGAAGCGATGAGGGCTTCCATCACTTCTCCAGCACAGGGAGCACAGCATGAGTGCAGTAATAGCCTTTTTCCACGCTTGGGTAGGCTTAATTTTTCCCTTACTAATTTGTTGTTGCTATCCATTTTCATTTCCTTCCAAAGTGCAATTTTACGGAAAACTCTCTACATTAGAAAGTTTTATTGTAGATGTGGCAATTTGGGCTGTTTATTCGTTGTTATGTTATAAAGTGTGAATTTTCTGCTAGGCATGCATGAATACAAAGCATTTTATATAAGTTTGCATATAAGAATCAAGATGTAGTATGAAGAACTTTCTCTTTAGTATAATAGCAGGATGTATACTGATTTCTGTAGGTAGCTGTAAACGGGATGATGATGAGCCCGAGCGCGAACGTAGATCCATTTCTAGGTTGTACGTGTCTACCTCGGATTATGCAGCAAGCTCGGCTGCACCATCTATTTTTAATGTTTGGCCGGTAGATAATGTAGATGCCGAAGAACTGCCCAAACGAGAAGATTATCGCCCGTTTACCTCTGCTGCAAAAGGAGGAAGAATGATTCATTATAGTCCTTTTAAAGGAGGTAGGATTTTTCAAGGTAGTATGAACCCTACCTCCGATCTGGATACATCAGTACATGTGATGGGGATCAGCAAGACAGGGGTGCTTGATAACAAGACTAGCGCGACTAATCGGATATATGATAAAGTAAGGGGGTTGTATTATGCTGTTGTGAATGATGTCAAATTATCAGAAGACTATCTGTTGTTTGCGAATGCTTCTGATACAACGAATGGTACTCCAGTTCCTAATTATACCTTATTTGCCGTCAAGGGGCCGGGTACTACCGGCCGATTTTCACGCCCCCGTTATAGGATGAAGCTTACTCACAATCCTTGGGGTGTGATCGCAATCGAGAAGGACTTGCTGATTTCCAAAGCCGAAGAAAATGATGGGGCTATAGTCGTTTATAAAGGTTTTATTAATAAGTTGTTACAGAATGGCGACTCGATTATGGAGGAGTCAGATAACTATCTGTTGAAGATTCAAGGGGCTAATAATATAAGAGGAATAAGTTATTCGAAATCGGCGGATATCCTAATGGCTACAGATTATAGTACATCTTCGGGGTCAGGCCAGGCTGTTGGTCGGATTTTGATCTTTGAAAAATTCTCGCAGTATACAAGTGCTCAGGATATCGTGCCTACGCGTATCATAGCCGGAGATTTGACGAGATTGAAGGAACCTTCCGATGTCGCTATAGATGGAAAGGCAGATGCGAAGTATTTTTTCGTAGCCGATCCCGCTGCCAGACGTGTGTTCCGTTTCCTGATCAGTGCAGATGGGAATGTTGCACCTAAAGATGAATTAAATTTCGATAATAGACCTCCGCAATCCATATCCTTAGATTCTCGCTAGTTGAAATCGTTCAAGAGATTTAATAAGGAAGATATTTCTTCCTTTTTCTGCATATTGCCCAGGTTGTCGTAAGCTGTTGTTAAGTTTCTTAATACACGTTTAATAATAGCTATGTTAGAGCAGGGCAAAGTAAATTCTTCTTTTGGTGGGAGGTTAAGCTGTTTCAGAAATGAATAAATATCATCGTGCTTCATGACTTGTCCTCGGTTGAATACATTGATGTAAAACAATGGGCTCTGATGCTCTTCTTCGATATAGGCAACCACAAAATGTTTTGGCAAGTTGATGCCATAGATAGGGATATCAAGTTTTTGAGCAACAATACTATAGATACAGGCGAGGGAAATTGGATTTCCTTTTTTTGTTTCCAGTACTTTATGTAAAAACGAGTTCTGAGGGTCATGATAATTTGTGGTATTTCCTGAAAGGCCAAACTCTCTGAAAATAATATTATTCAGGAGTTTTACCTTTTCTAACGGACTCATATCATACATCAGCTGAAACCATGCATTCCGTCGCAATTCAGCTAATTGATATTGAACGATATTTTCATCCAAGTTGGGGTATTGGTATCGATTGACTATCAAGAGTCCTTCCAAAAGATCATCGTTATTCTGGAGAGCCCAAAGTTGAAGATCATTTTGAACCTGTTCAAATTGGATTTTATGGATAATGTTCTCAATGCGGGTCTGGGACAAAGGGTCAAAAGAGGACTCCCAACTCGCCTCGAGTTGGGGAACAACTTCAGGTCCATATATAATCAATTGCTGCTCGACCTGATTGAAAATCTCCACGTCGGGATCATCCAACAATGAAATAAGTGCTTTCAATTCCGCTTCCTTCATGTACCAATTTACAAAAAAGAAAGTTCTTGCGCAATATTTGGTTGTTATATGTCTTTTAATTGACCATCCAGCAGATTCACGATGCGATGGCCATATTCTGCATTTTTCTCGGAATGGGTTACCTGTATGATGGTGACACCTTCTTCATTCAACTGTTTAAAGAGGGACATGATGTGCTCGCCTTGCTTGGAGTTGAGGTTGCCCGTAGGTTCATCTGCGAGTAAAAGCTTAGGTGAGCCGGCCAGAGCTCTAGCGATACCTACTACCTGCTGCTGTCCACCAGAGAGCTGAGAAGGGAAAAGGTCCTTTTTACCTACGATACCGAAACGGTCCAGCATATCAGCAACAATTGCTTTACGTTCTTTGCTGGATAGATTTTTATAGATAAGTGGTGTCTCTATATTTTCGTAAACGGTAAGTTCGTCAATGAGATGATAAGATTGAAAAACATATCCCATATGAGATTGAAATAGAGCCGCTCTTTTTTTCGCCTTAAGAGCAAGGACATCTTCATCCATAAAGTAATATTTTCCTTCATTGGGCTCATCAAGCAAGCCGATAACATTAAGTAATGTTGATTTACCCGAACCAGAGGGGCCCATGATAGACACAAAATCTCCTTGCTCTATATGTAGATTGATATCTTTTAACACGAAAGAACGGGCACCACTGACCTGATACCATTTGAATATATTTTCTAGCTTAATCATTTTTAGTATTTAGTATTTAGTATTTAGTATTTAGTATTTAGTATTTAGTATTTAGTATTTAGTATTTAGTATTTAGTATTTAGTATTTAGTATTTATTGCTGTAAACAGCTACTTTGTTTCGATCATTCGTCTCTAAGCGAGTTTACCGGATTCGTTTTTGCGGCTTTGAATGATTGAAAACTGATGGTGAGTAAGGTTGTAAAAATACCTATTATCCCAGTTAAGACAAACATCCACCAGCTTAGCGTGATATGGTAGGTAAAATCTTCCAGCCATTTACGGAGCAGATACCAAGCTATGGGAGCAGAAATTAGAAAGGCAATCAGTACCCAGCGCACAAAGTCTTTTGCCAACAGTTGAAAGATACCCACATTGCTCGAGCCCAAAACTTTCCGTATGCCGATTTCTTTGGTTCGCCTGGCAATTATGATGGATAGAAGTCCTAAAAAGCCGAATGTACTGATTGTAATAGACAGCATAGCGGCAATCCAGATCAGTTTTTCCAATAGCGCTTCCTTTTTATAGAGATTGGCAATCTGTTCATCATAAAAGTGATATTCAAAGACCTCATTCGGATATAAGATTTTCCATTGTTGTTCCAGAGTGTTCAGTAGCCTGCTCGATGCTGTTCCCGCGTATTTTATGGCGATATTTTTAAACCGTGTTTCATTATACCCCAATACTGTGGGCGCTATAGCTTCATTCAAGGAGTGCGTACTGAAATCGGCGACTACACCTATGATCTTGCCTTTATGTTGGTCGTTCAATCCGCCGGCCATAAGATTCTTACCGATAATATCCTGCGCATGCGTATAACCTAATTTGTTAAGCATAGTCTCATTAATCAAGAATTGTGGATTTTTCATGTCCTGATTAAAATTATTTCCGGCCAATAAGTGAATGCCGAAAGTACGCAGATAGGAACTATCTCCAATTGCAAATCGTGGAGCCCAGGTTTCCCATTCTGCGTTATCATCAAATTGTACAGTACCGCCCCATACTTTGTCATATGATGGTGGATTATCGCAAAAGGAATAGCTGATTATTGCAGGGTTTTCTCGTAATAGATTAGATATTTTTTCTTTTTGGTTCCACATTTCACTTTTTATAGGAATAATCAGGACCGATGATCGGTCAAAGCCCTTGTCGGTATTTTTTAAATAACGGACCTGGCTCACGATTACAATAGTACCTGTAACTAATAAGAGGGCAATTGAGTTTTGAAGTACGACTAGTGTACGTTGAGTAATGTGCCATCGACCTAGTGCTAGCTTCTTTATGCCAGTCTGTATATGTAACTGTTTAAGGAATAGACTCGGATAAATACTGGTCAGTATGGCTATTCCCCACCATAGCAGTAGGGATATAATCAAGGAAGATCCAAGAGGTATTCGCTGAATAGGATCTGCTAAGAAGAGGTATTTATTTGCCCAGTCGAATGCGATAAAAAATAATAGCCAAGCTAGTATTAAGGCGATAAGTGACAACAATAAGGTCTCTATCGTAAATTGCAGGAACAATTGTTTTTTTGTCCCACCTAATGCCTTCCGTATCCCCATTTCTGTGCTTCGGTATAGTTGTTGCGCAGAGATCATATTGATATAATTCACACAGGCCATTCCCAGTATGCCAAGACCAATGCTGCCGAGGATCAACAATAGTGACTTTTGCGTACCGCTACCGTAATCTTTATCAAAGTGAAAGTCCGGTAATCCTAATAGTCTGTACGAATAGTACTCAAGCACATCTTTGTGCCAATACTTAGCTACGAGATCGTGCAGGCTTTTTTCTACCAAAGGCTTTGCGTTAGACTGGTGCAAGGACATTAGAAAATTATTACTGGTATGGGTATAGCCCCAATTGCTAAAGGTACCGTCCTCCTTAATTCCCTTAAGTTCTTTGACCGATGCTAATGAAAAGTAGATTTCGGAGCGGAAGTCCGAGTTTCTTCTACTGTCGTCAATAATTCCGACCACGGTAACCGGATGTTGGCTTTCCACCCAGATGGTCTTACCAATGGCATCTGTAGTGCCGAAATATCTTTCAGCGATACCCTTGGTTAGTGCGACAGTATTCGGTTCATTCAACTGTTGGACATCTCCTGCCAGCCATGGGAAATTTAAGATATCAAAATAGATAGCATTTGTAAATGCAGCTTTGCCCTCCGTTTTAAATAACTTATTGTTTATTTTAAGCGTGAGATCCTGCTTATCCATATATAGGGTGACATGTTCTACCTGTGGGATTTCTTTTTCAATAGCAGTGTACATGGCATAAGATCCGCCCTTACTATGCTCGAGTTGCTCCAGTTTCAAATCCTTTACAACCATGAATATGCGGTCACTTTGTCGGTGGAAACGATCAAAGCCGAGTTGGTATACAATGAAGGTATAAATGAACAGACAGCATGCTATAGCCAACGCCAATCCCCATACGTTGAGCAGCGTATGTTTTTTATGTTTGGACAGGTGACGGATTGCTGTTTTAAAAAAATGTCTTATCATCTTTGGCTGTTTTGATTATAGTTACTCATCTCTCAAAGACTTTATAGGATTTGTTCGTGCTGCCTTCAGGGATTGGAAGCCTACTATTATTGATAATGTAGTAGCAATGGCCCCCATCCCGATCACAAATATCCAAGGGGAAAGCTGTGTTTTATAAGCAAAGTTATTTAGCCAATCATTCATAAGCAGGTAAGCTATGGGGATCCCGACTATACTGGCTAATGTCAACATATAAATATACGGTTTATGGAGATGTAAAAGTATATCTTTGGTTGATGCTCCTAGAACCTTTCGGATAGAAATCTCTTTATTTCGAACGACAACATCATAGGCCGACACACTAAATAGTCCCAGCATGGCTATGAATAAGGACAGTATAGTATATCCATTTAAAAGTATTTCCATCTGTTCTTGTTTCGCATAAAGCTGGGCGTAGGTGGCATCTAAAAATTCATAATCCAGTGGTAGAGATTCCGCGGAAGGGTTTTTAACCCATTCCTCTTTTACGGTCTCTATGGCTTCTTTTACGTTGCCGGCTTTAGCTTTTACAATCATGGAAGTCTTAAATCGGCCAGGTCCACACTCATCTCCATAGGAGTAGATTGTAGGGGCTACTTTGTTTTCAAACCCATAAGCCTTTACATCTTTTACGATAGCTGTAACTGAGAAGACGGTCTCACATCCCGTTATTTTAGTGCCATGGAGAGATTCTATCCCGAGCTCTTGTGCCGCGGTCTGGTTGATTACCGCATAGTGTGCAGTACTGTCCTTCAGTAGTTGTTCTAAGGATACTTGTGAAGTACCTGCTATACTTTCGATATTTAATGTGTTGAAGTAGCCTATGTCAACTCCTATATGGTCCAACTCTATAGGCCGATTTTGATAGTTGAATTGTTTTTTAGGAGGGACATCTGCTCCTCCTGGTAGATTTGTCGCTGACGAGACGGAGATTATAGTGGGGTTTTGCTGTATGCGTCTTTTGAAATCATAAAAGGTGCCATCGGGCTTTGCATCATAATACCAGCCGACCCCCTTGAAGCTGATAACTTGCTCTGCGTTGAATCCCTTATCTGTTTTTTTGATAAATTGCATCTGCTGGTACACGAGCATAGAGCCACACAGAAATATAAGGGCAATAAAAAATTGAAAGGTTAGCAGCGAATTCCGTAAAATAGATCGATTGGGGTGGGCCTGTAATTTGTCTTTGATCGTAGTGCTGGTTTTATAACTGGCTACGTTCAGTGATGGGTAGAGCCCTGCGATGACTGTGGTGATAACGACTGCAAGCGATAGCTGTAGTAGTGTCACTGGATGAAATAAATAGTTTATTAAATCGTCATTTAAAAAGGTCTGTAGGATATTTCCGCAAAGGGCTATGATAAACAAAGCAAGTAGAGCCGCAGCTAAACATTGTACGAATACCTCAGCTAGTAACTGAACTGTGATGGATCCGGTGGAACTTCCGAACGTCTTTTTTATGCTCATTTCCTTAGTCCTGCTTTGCGCTTGAGCCAAAGTGAGATTGGTAAAATTAATAGCCGATAGTGTCAGTGTTAAGAGAGAGAGTATACCCAATATCCATATGGTTAGGTAGGCCCCATTTGAACCGTTTTTGGGACGAAGATGAAGATGGGATAGGGGATCGAGATAGACTTCACCATTGGCGAAACTAGAGTGTTTAGTCCAGGATAATTGAGTAACCTGATTGTGGTAGATTTGATTTATCTTTTCGGTCAGTTGGGGGATTTTAGTTTCTGGAGAGACCTGAATATAAGTGTGGTAGTTGTATGGGTTTCCATGCTGTTCACCTTCTATTTCTTTGATGAGCAGCAAGTCATAATTTATAATGGAGAGATCCCGTACTTTGGATATGCCGTAGATGTTTTCTGTCAAGCCTAAAGCTTTACTGAGGACAGCCACTTGCTTCGGTGTAGAAAAATCGATATTATCCTTACCAAATAGCTGTCTACCTAGCTCTTTACTCACCAAGGAGGCTTCTTTTTGTTGAGAAGACCTGTACAAAGGCCCCGTCTCTGCTTCTATTTGGAATATCTTAGCCGCGCTGGAATCCATGAGCAGTGTTTTTCGAACGTTAATCGTCTCTTTACCAAATATAGGGTAGTTACTGTAGCTATAATCGAGTACTAGCCCTACCTCTTCTATTTCGGGTAGTTGTTGCCGTATCGCTTTGGCAAGCGGAGATGGAGTTTGAGCAACATGTTCGCCTTCGTGTGTCAATCCTACCCGATAGATGTTTTCGTAGTTAGGATTCCATCGGTCATAGTTTTTCTCTCTATTTATATATTGATAAGCTAAAATGAATGCGGCGAATCCTAATGCCATTCCAACAATATTTAAGGAAGTAAACAGTTTGTTGTTCCATAAAGTCCGGTATAAAAAAATAAAAAAATACTTATTCATGTTGGGTTATAATTGATCGTGATTATTCATCTTTAAGCGCATTTACTGGATTCGTACTGGCCGCTTTTATAGTATGCATCCCTATCGTAATAGCTGCTAGGGCTAGTACCGTGAGTGCACACAAAAACAAGATTCCGAAGTGAAAATTAAAACGGTAAGAGAAGCTGCTAAGCCATTCTTGAGAAAGATACCAAGCTATAGGTAGACCGATGAGTAATGCGAGCAGGACAATCTGTAGAAAATCTTTCGATAATAAGATTACCAGTTTCCATATCGAACTACCCAGTACCTTGCGGATTCCGATTTCCTTGACACGTGCACTGATAGCAACCAATGCAGCCGCAAAGAGTCCCATGCAGGCAATAATAACAGCAATAACTCCCCCTACACTTATTATCTTCATCATCTGTTGCTCCTGTTCATACATCCGGTCTGTATTCTCATCAAGATAGGAAGCATTGTTTTTATAGTCGGTATCAATGGTTTTCCAGATACCTTCGACCTCTTGCAGGGACTGTACCAGGTTGCCTGATTTTATACGTACCAGTATATATTTGATGTTAAAGCCTAGATCCGGATCCATAAATAGGGAAAGAGGTTCTATTCTTTGTTTCAGGTCTTTGAAATTGTAATCTTTGGCAACACCGATTACCGTCATTTGCTTATCAAATAAGGGTAATGGCTTATTTAATACATGCTCTATGCCTCCGAGCTGTGTCGCCATCTGCTCATTAATGACCAGTGCTGTGGAGTCTGTCGGTCGATCTGCTGAGAAGCTGCGGCCAGCGACCAAGGGTATCTCTAAGGTGCTGAAATAATCAAGATCTACACGTTGCCAGTTGGTGCTATATCCCTTGCCTTGATAATCAAATCCCAATTGAGAGGTAGACTGATTACCATCACGCCCCAATCCCAAATTAATGTCTGACCCCGTCACGCTCATAATAAATGGATTACCCAAGGAAGCCTGTCGCATTCTATGTAAAGCCTGATTTCCATCTAATTTTGGGCCGATTGGAATACTGATGACTTCCTGTTTCTCGAAACCCAAAGGGAGATGCTTTATATGATTGATCTGTAAGACGACAACGACACTGCATACAACTAGGACGATGGCTATCGTAAATTGAATCAGCGGTAATATGCGTTGTATATTCCAACGGTTACGTATACCCGAGTTGCCTTTTACTAAGGATAAGATGCTTTCTCTGGTAATACGTAATGCTGGATAACCACCTGCGACGATACTGATTGTCAAAAAAGAAAATAGGGTTATAAGGACATGCTTCCAGGTAAATAGGTCGACGATTGCTAATTGATAATGGGTATTGCTGTTATAGAAAGGGATCAAAGACCAAGCTAACAATAGACCGAGACCGAGCGATAGTAAACAACAAATCAGTGTCTCTAACCACAGCTGCACACTAATCTGTAATATACTGCCTCCCAGTGTTTTTCTAATGGCAACTTCTTGACTACGGGATATAGAGCTGACCAGTTGTATATTGATAAAATTGCTGACCGATATAATAAGGATCAGCAGTGCCAATCCCAGCAGTAGCTTCGGAAGTAGGGGACTATTAGGATTTCCTATCTGTAGATCATTGAGATGATAGTTTTTGAAAGGAATTAAGGAGAGAGCAAGATAACTGCCATCTTTGTTAGGACTTGTGCCGTCACGCTTAAGCTTTGCTATATCGTCAGCAAAGTATTTGGTCGTGAAGGATTTTGCGGCTACAACGAACGACTGGGCATCGATGCTTGGTGTTTGGCTAAGTACAAATACATCATGGTTTTTGTTAGACCAGCTGTTTTTATCAAAAGTATTTGGGAATTTTTCAAACCTTAGCAAGGATTTGAATGACAGACTGGAATTTCGAGGGGGATCTTTTAAGATCGCAGAAACTTGCATGTTTTGCCATTGGCCATTTATATTGACCTCAATCTGGCGGCCGATAATGCTTTTATCTGTATTTCCGATAAGATTCTCGGCAGTAGATTGTGTAAGGACAATATTATCGAGATCATCTAGCGCATGATTATTCCCGATCTGAAATTCGAAATTAAATATGGAAAAGAAGTCGGGATCGACATAACGTGTTCCTATGTTTATTTCTTTTTGATCTGTTTTCAGAACTAATCCTCCGTTGCCCCAACGTGTCGCTTTTTCGATATAAGGAAGTTCCTCTTTTAAGGTAGATGCTAAGGGGATAGGCATGGTGCTGGCCGCATTATTTTTGTGGTCTTCTTGGGATTGAAAGTAGAGTGCGCCGATACGGTCAATGTGGTTATGAAAATGATCAAAAGATAATTCGAAGCTGGCTGATAGGAAAAGGATTATTCCGATAGCAAAGGCAAGTGTAAGACTTCCTATCTGTATGAAGGTCTGTAGTTTTCGCTTTCGAATATTTCTCCATGTACTGAATAAAGCATTTTTCATCGTGACGCTGATATTTAGTATAAATTTAATGTACATTGAAGTTAGTTTCCAATTCTGTACACCATAGTTGGTTCAATTTCCGAACCGCTTTATTTAAACGGTTGATTGTTAGTTGCTTTGGTTGTTTGTTGTTTTTGGTTGCTGTCCGATTTCGAACAGTTTTTGTACATTTATGAACAATTGAATATCAGAGATGATAGGTAAATGCAACGAGCTTTTATGGTCATTATAATCTAACTATTAAAGAGATAAGGGGAGACTCCGTAATGTATATGCTGACTTTTTAAAAACAAGCGTTCAATTTAGTTAAATTGAACGCTCGTTTTTTACAAATGGAGTACTCCATTTGTAAAAGAGACTTAGGTCATTTTTTTAGTCACCAAAGAAGATTTAAATCTCTTCCTGTAATGCTAACCCCTCGCATAAGACATTCATCATATCGCAAGGATTGGTATCGATGGCCAAAGCAATCAGATACATCTCATCTAGGCGTAGTTTGGAAGTATCCGTCATCGTGAGCTCGTTTATTCTCGCTTTACTGAGTCCTGTCTTACGGGCTATCATAGATTTATTTACCGATTTTTTTGCTAAGTATTCACCAAGTCTAGTCATGCTATTTTGCGTTTATCTATTAGTATGTATAGATAAATTTATAAAATGTAGTTATTATTATAACAAATGTTTTGAATGTTGATTGTTTTTCTTTTCTTTTGTATTGATAAACTATACAAATGTAAACTTTGAATTATGAAAAAGAAGAATGATGAACCGAAAGTAAAAACGTACATTATTAAATGTACTGAGATCGAAATTTTGATTATTTATCGCATGATGGTTTTAAGAATCTCTAAGCACTTTTCTGGTGCCGAGGTGTCTTTTTTAATGGGAAAGCCTTTGGATTATATTGATAAAATAGAAACATTCAAACTCAAAAAAGTCCTAGCGTTAGATTTATACATTTTTTCATTGGCTTTAGATTTTGAGAATGGAGGTTGCGCTTATCCCGTTTTTATGGGGACAGATAATGAAGAAAACAGGTATGAAATGGTTGTTTCTACTTATAAAGAACATGTTATTTATGAATTACGACAGGTAGACCTTAATAATGTAGTGGTTAAACCAATTTTTATACTTATTGATAACAATTATACATTAGAGCGTGTTTATACTTCCACTGCAGCTGAAATAGAAAAATTGAAGAATGTCGTTCGTGAACTATTCAAGGAGAAATTTTTTCAGGAAGAAAGAACCGCCTATGATATTAGGTATGCCTGTCAAGAGAAGTTAGGAAGTTCAGTGGAACCGAAGAAGTTAATTACTATTTTGGAAAGTTATTTATCCGGCAAAGAAGATTTCTCTTTAACTCAAAGAAAATCTACGAAAATGAACTTTAATGGTTTTGTGTATGTAGAGACGAAATAGTTATAAAGCTATATTATAAGCCGTAGGAATTACCAATTATAAACCAATCTTTTTGCTGCAGCCCCTGCTATCTTTTTGATTTCGCAAGACCTACGGCTTATTTTAACCTCATTCATCCCTTAGGCTATTGCTTATATTATTGCGGGTCGACCAGAAGATAATACCAGTAATAAGAATAGTAACATTATAGCTGTTGTGATCTACCCCTGTGAGATGATGAAGTCTCTAAAATTCTCTTTGCTTATGATGTGTACAGTAGCGTCATATGTTTTTGTAAAATTTGCAGGAATATTTGCTTTTGCTTTTGGATTCCATTTGAATTCGAATCCCGTTATTTTGCCTTCCGATTCTTCTACATAATCAATTTCCTGTTGTTGTTTTGTTCGCCAAAAGTAGGAGTTGCTGTAATGTTTATGGTAGTGGTTTCTCTTCATCCGCTCAGACAATAAAAAATTTTCCCATAATGCGCCCGTATCATTACGTAACCCAATGGGATTGAAGTTTTGGATTAATGCATTACGAATGCCATTATCGTAAAAATATATTTTTCGGTTTGTCTTAATCTCATTTCGAAGGTTACGACTAAAGGAAGTCAGGGGGAATACGATATAGGAAAGTTCTAACAGATGTATATAACTGGAAACAGTGTTTTTGTCAACACCAGTTAGTTGCGCAATTTCATTGTAGCTAACCTCGCTCCCTACCTGAAAGGCTAGTGCTTGTAGAATTTTACCTAGGACTTCGGGCTTCTTTATATTGGCAAATGCCAGAATATCCTTAAATAAATAGCTCTGACTAATTTCGTTTAAAACCTCTCGTTCATCACCAGTATTATTGATAACATCGGGATAAAACCCATAAATCAATCGGTTTTCTAGGTCACTTAAACCGTCTAGATAACCTATTGAGGATTCGTACTCTTCATAGGAAATGGGGTATAGAAAATATTCGAATTTTCGACCGGTTAACGGCTCATTCGTTTGGTTACGAAGTTCGAAAGCAGAAGATCCGCTCATAATGAGTTGTACGGTTTTAAACTGATCGTGGATGATTTTTGCAGTTAGTCCGATGTTTTCGATCCGTTGTGCTTCATCAATAAAAACAATTTTGGAATTTCCGATAATGGTTTCAATCTCTTTCGTATTAGCATGCGTTAATCGCTCCCTGACGAGCGGATCATCCCCATTAAGAAATAAGAAGTCTTTACCATGAAGCACTTCTTGGATAAGTGTTGTTTTTCCAACTTGTCTAGCACCGATTAGAATAATCGTTTTCCCTTTAAACAGTTTGTTGAAAATTGTTTTTTTAATTGTTCTTTCAATCATCCTATTTCTTTTATTCACCAAAAGTAATGCTTTTTAGTGAATGTGTTCACCAAAAGTAATGCTTTTTAGTGAATGTTGCTCTTCTTTTAAACTATCAAAGGAGATTGTTCCCTTTTTTTAACCTCATTCATCCCTTAGGCTATTGCTGATATTATTGCGGGTCGACCAGACGATAATACCAGTAATAAGAATAGTAACCATGACAGCGAGCAAAACTGTAGGAAGGAGAACAGAAACAAGGTCTATGGAGGTTTGTACGGCAAATCTTTGGAGCCAGTGATTCATGGCAATATATACGAGTGGGATACTGACGAATAGAGAAGCAAGAAATGTCCGATAGAAATCTTTGCCAAATAATAAAACAAGGCCGGTAGGAGATGCACCTAATACTTTACGGATACCAATTTCTTTCAGACGGCTATTGACGGAGAGAGAGGTGAGACCTACGATGCCCAATACAACAATAAGAATAGAAATCACCGTTGCGGTTTGGGATGCTCTTTTCAACTGCAGTTCAGTTTTGTACATCTTAGCTATAGTAGCATCCAAAAACTCAAATTCAAATGGAGCATCTGGTAGGAGGCGCTTCCATTCTTTTTCTAGTGCTTTTATTTTACTTGCCATTTCGCCGTTCTTAAGTCGGATAGAAAGATAGCGGTATTGTGAATTGGCTTTCACGGGAAACCAAACAACAGCAGGTGATTGGCTGTGCATGGTATTGGCATAAAAGTCATCTGTGACAGCGACAATCTCTGTCGTCAGTCTATCGTTAAATATAGTGATCGATTGACCTATAGCCTGCTCTGGTGTTGTATATCCCAGATTGATAGCTGTCTTTTGGTTGACAACAACTTTGATATTATTGTCTTGGTAGTCGCCGTTTAAATTTGAAAACTGTCCTGCTATTAAGGGTATCTGGTAGGTCTCTGCAAAATGCTCGTCAGCAGTAATTAATAGCGCAT
The DNA here is from genome assembly GCF_016746095.1 of Sphingobacterium faecale. GTDB lineage: Bacteria > Bacteroidota > Bacteroidia > Sphingobacteriales > Sphingobacteriaceae > Sphingobacterium > Sphingobacterium faecale. The sequence continues at coordinate 258,895 of NZ_JAERTY010000002.1, forward strand.
CTGTTGTAGATGAAGCTCCCCTTTTTTTGATCTGCTGTACACCATTACCAAACGCTCCTGGTATGCCGTAGGACAGACTTATCGCTTCGATTTGAGGAAGTTTGCTCAGCTGTTCGCGAACAGCTTCTATGCGGTTAAGACCAGCATCTGACCAGTCTCTTGGGACCTGTACCGTAAGAAGATGTTCTTTATTGTAACCTAATTCTTCTGAGATAAAGGTTTGGACTTGTTTGCTGACAATGAGTGAGGAGATAAAGACAAAGATGGCGACGGCAAATTGTACAAATAAAAGAACACGTTTCAAGGATTTTTTAGAGTCTGTATTTGTCAGTTGATTTTTAACAGCATACATAGCGTCATTGTTGGCCAGCTTGTATGCAGGATAGCTTCCAGACAATAGACCAATAAGTAACACTATAATAGCAAAGTAAGAGAAAAACGGAATAGGTAGTGCCATCAATCGGGGAAGCGAACTGTCCAGTAAAGAGTCGAATAGTGGTTTGAATAGCGGATAACTGGAAATCGCGAGTATGCCTGCTATGGCAACGATGATTACATATTCGATCAATAGCTGTAAGGCTAGTAATCGGCTACTACTGCCCATTACTTTACGAATGCCGATTTCTTTTAACCGAGATAAACTCTGCCCGATGGTAAAGTTGATGAAATTGATAATTGCCATGAGCATCAAAAAGCATGCAGTCGCTGTGAGAATTATGACCATCTGCTTTATGGCACCATTATTATCTTCTAAATAATAGGTGTCCAGTGGTTTAATATCTGGGGTTAGATTCGCGGCTACCTTTGGGTCGGCATGTCGGCGCAGTAAATCTTTGATTGGTTGCTGTAGTTGTGAAGGGGTAACACCTTCTTGAAGTTCAATAAAACCTGCAATCCAAAGGTTATCCCAGTTGTCCATGTCTCGACCAAAATAGGATTGACTGCCCAATGGTAGGAATATAGTTGCCCGCATAGCCGGCATCAGTTCCATAACCGAGTTTTGTACAGTCGGTTTCATTACCCCAGTTACTGTAAACGGCTGGTTATCGCCATTGAAGTTTTTTATTTGGAGGGTCTTGCCGATAGCATCTGTGTCTCCAAAATAGCGCATAGCGGTGGCTTCGGTGATGACTATTGAAGAAGGGGACAGCAAGGCTGTCTTAGTATCCCCTTCATATAGTTCAAAACCATACATATCTAGGAGCGTAGGGTCACCTAGCGAGACTGCTTCTTCATGTATGACGTCCCCCTGTGATACGATGCAGGTCAGCCCATCTATACGGTAATAGTTGGCCACTAGGTCAGGGTATTCTTCTTTAAGTGACTTGGGAAGAGCTCCTACGGTGGTAAGTTCCATCCCCATGCCTGCTTCCTTGTAGGTGCTTTGTAGCGCATACTGTCTTTCTTTGTGCCTCAGATTTGAGTTGACTTGAAAGACCTGTCCTATGTAGGCTCCTATAAGTAGCACGAAGACAAAAGCAGCGTATAGCCCTAATGTATTTATCAGTGTTAGCGATTTTCTTTTAGTAATATTTCGCCACGCGGTTATGAGGTGGTTTTTCAGCATTGTCTTTAACGTTGTCGTTTAAAATGTTAGTTACTCATCTCTAAGACTTTTGACAGGATTGAGCATTGCCGCTTTAAAGGCCAATGTACTGACCGTTAGTAAGGCTATTACTATGGCGAGTATTCCAGCTAAAGCAAATACCCACCATTGTATATGGATACGGTATACATAGTCGGATAGCCACTGATTCATAATCCACCAGGTGATAGGCGAGGCTATGAATAGGGCAATGATGACTAATTTTACAAAATCGCGTGATAGCATAGCGATTATATTAGACACAGTTGCACCAAGTACCTTGCGTATGCCAATTTCTTTTTGCTTTTGGATGGTTGCGAATGATACTAGACCTAGTAAACCCAAACAGGCTATAAAGATGGCCAAGCCTGAGAACAGCCCCGTGAGTGCCGCAGTACGTTTTTGAGTAGCAAATTTTAAAGCGTAATCATCATCTGTAAAGTGGATATCGATTGGATAGTCAGGATTGTATTTCTTTACTAAGGATTGAATTGCTTCTACGTTCGTTAGTAAGCTTTTTGCGCTGTTTAATCTAATATGTATGTAATCTGACCAAGTGGACGGACCCTTGATCATCATAGGCTCAATGTTCTGATAGGGGGATTGCCATACAAAATCCTCGATGATCCCTATAACAGTATAGATTTGTTGATATTCTGTGCCTTGGCCTACAGTTACTTGTGTACCTATAGGATTGGTCAATTGCATTTTGGCAACGGCGGTTTCATTGAGCAGAAGGGAACTGGAGTCCGAAGCGTGTCTATAAATGTCAATATCTCGTCCTTGTAGTAATTTTATTCCCATTGTTTGGGTAAAATCACAATCTGTGGACATATTATTGAATACGATATCGTAATCTTCTGGTCTACTATTAGGCCAGGAATACCCCCAGCTGTTACTGCCATTACGGCTAATACGTCCCCATGTTTTGCTAATGTTTGTGGCGATTCCCTGCTGAAATAGCTCATTTCTAAATGCTTCATAGTTTTTGCCGAGATTACCTTCTAATGGTAAATAAACGAGGTTATTACGGTCGTATCCCGCATTTCGTTCCTCTCCAAAGCGTATTTGTTGGCCTATGATAAAAGTACATATTCCTAGGCCGATGGATATAATAAACTGTAAGGTGACAAGGATTTTTCTGGGTTGTAGGCCAGCGTTTAAAATCAGATAATTTCCTTTTAAGGTTTTTATGGGATCAAAGGCTGCTAGAACAAAGGCAGGATATAATCCGGCGCATAGGGAACAAAAGAAGATAATGATAAGAAATATAGACCCAAAAAATATCGGATCGTCACCGATCGAAAGATCTCCATGTATTAGGTTATTGAAAAATGGAAGAGCTAAGAAAATAATCAATAACGCTAACAGAGCAGCCAAAAAAGTTAGGATAAAAGATTCTAATAAAAACTGTTGAACAAGTGATTTTTTCGGTGCTCCGACCACCTTCCGTACACCTATTTCTTTGGCTCGTCTTTCCGCACCTGCAGTGCTGAGGTTGATAAAATTGATGCAAGCAATCAAAAGAATGAATATACCGATTAGTCCAAATAGCTGTAGAGTGGTGATATTGCCGGCTACCATCTGCCCATTAACAGACTTGTTATATAAGTGCCAGCGATGGGCAGGATATAGGTATATGGTCGCTTTTGCGGTGCCGTTGGTATGTTTGGAAACAAGGTTTTCTATGTTCTTATTGATTGCGGGGAGTGATACTCCATCTGTTAAAAGGGCATAGGTTTCATGGTTGTAAGCAGTCCAGGAGTCAGAAAAAGTTTTCCCTCTTTTTGCGAGATAATTCAGGGAGCAGATAAAGTCGTTTCCATAGAATTTGGAGTTACGTGGTATGTCCTCGATAACGGCTTCTATAGTCAGGGACACGGTGCTGTCCATATCCACTCTGCGACCAATTACATCTATTGTGCTGAATAGCTTTTTAGCCATGGAGGCCGTTAGTACTATGGCATCAGGACGGGATAAAGTTGTTGTGTAATTACCAGAGACAACTTTGAAATCAAATAGTTTCAAAAATGCAGGATCCGCAGCTATTCCTGAAGCACTGAGGCTCGGTTCGGCATCATGATGAATACGGTGATCAATATTCCATATACGTACGACCTCTTCTATTTCTGGATGTTCCTGCTGTAATATAGGACCAAGGATGTTAGGGGTTCCGCCCCAGGTATGTTGGCTGCCATCGAATACATCTCTCGTATACACTTGATATAGGCGGTCTGTTTTGGAGTAGAATCGGTCATATCTTATCTCTGAATTAATCCAAAGGGCTATAATTAATGAAATACCCATGCCTAAGGCCAATCCTAAGATATTAATAGTCGTATACCCCTTATTTTTCCAAAGGTTTCTCCAAGCGATTTTGATATAGTTTCTTAGCATAGCTTTAGTATTAAGATTTAAGCATTATTTCTTATTCGTCCTTCAAACTCTCTACTGGATTACGCTTAGCCGCCATTAATGCTTGGTAGCCTACAGATAATAAGGCTATGAGAAGAGTACTGCAGCCTGCCAACACTAGCGTCCAAGGTTGTATGTCTATGCGATAAGCAAATCCTTCCAGCCACTTGCTCATGATCCAATAGGCTATAGGTAAAGCGATAAATAAGGCGATAATAATCAACTTGATATACTCTCTGGACAATAAACTTATAATACCAAAAACGGTGCTTCCTAATACTTTTCGTATACCGATTTCCTTTGTCCGTTGATAGGCGGTCACTGTCACTAACCCAATAAGTCCCAAACAGCTGAGGATAATGGTGATAGCAGTTGCTAAGTTGATGATACGACTTTGCTTGACATCCGATTCATAGAATGTCTTGAGCTCATCGTCATAAAAGCTATAAATAAAGGGGGCTTTTGGATAAATTTTTACCCATTCTTTTTCCAATATGGCGATGGCTTTTGGCCATTGTGAAGGTCGGTCGGGGAGTCTAATGTTGAAAGTGCGTAAGCTGTATTTATTATTAGTCACCATCAAGGCTAAGGGTCCTACGGCTGTGTGTAAGTTTTTTGAATGAAAATCTTGGAATATACCTTGTATTCGTAAAGGTGCTCCGCTATGGTCGCTAATGTTTTTTCCAGCGGCTTCTTCATTACTAATAAAGCCCAGTGCTTTTCGGGCCGATTCATTGATGAATACACTTCCTACAGTATCCCCTGGAATAGTATTTCTTCCTGCTAATAGTTTTATTTTATAAAGAGACAGGTAGTCTGCGTCCGTGTATTTGAAGGCAAGATTGAGCCGTATCTCACCAGTGTCGGATGGTGCTACCAGGTTATTTCCCCAATGGCTGTTGTCCAACGGTTGGTGGCCTAGTGCTATATCTTGAATTTCGGTGTGCTGCTCAATAGCGTGTTTATAAAGGAATGGACTGGCGTGTGCTTCGTGTTTCGCTTTTTGCGGGATAGCAATTGATACAATAGCGCTTTTCTCAAAACCTAGATCGGAGTCCATCATATATGCTATTTGAGCCGTAATAATAAATGTTCCCACGACAAAAAACTGCGCTATGACGAACTGAAATACGATGAGGACTTTTCGAAGTGATATTCCATTTGATGTCAGATTGCCTATGCTTTTTACTTTTAATACATCAATGACCTTAACTTTGTTTATTAGAAATGTCGGGTATATGCTAGACAAAAGGGTGACGGCAAGGATTAGGCCGGTTAAGAAGATGGAAGTAGCGACCGGTGTATTAAAGTCTTGTATGTTATTAGGAAGGAAGTCGTTATATTGCCATGTAAAGTAAGAGACGAGAGGGATTGAAAGGAGTAAGGCAAAGCCACATATGCACAAAGTCTCTAAGGCAAACTTTAAAGTCAAATGTTGTCCTTTTTCACCTAGAGTTTTTCGGATTCCTATTTCTTTGGCACGATAAGGCAATTGTGCTGTCGAAAGATTGACATAATTGATGCAGGCGAGAATAAGCAAAAAAATACCTATACCAGATAATCCTAAAATTATCTTCTTGTCAGCTGTGTATTCGCCGGAGGCATACTCTTGAGCAAAGTGCTTTTGAGAAAGAGGCAGTAGGTCAAACCAGACCTTATAATGGTATTTTTTAAATTTTTCTGCATTCATTTCTGCTACTTTGGCATTGATGTTCTTCAGTATCGGTGCTTTACTGTTTTCAGAAACTTTAAGGTATAGTTTATGATCCGAATTTGCACTTGACCATTGTTCATTTTTTAATTCTTCTTTTGGGATCGGCATGAATTCCTTTGCGGTAAAGGAGCTTGGGGATTTTAGATCCTTAACCACACCCGAAATAGTGAATATGGTGGAGTCATAAAGCAAAGTCTTACCAACAAGGGATTGAAGGTCTGCATTGCCAAAGTAATGCTTGACTCTAGATAATGTTAAAACTACTTGGTTAGGCGCAGATAATGCTTTTTTAGGGTTTCCTACAATCCATTCATAGGGTAGCATATCAAAATATGCTGAAGTGGTACTTTTTATTTCTTGAGGTTCGTCAAATGAAATTGTTGTACCGACAGCTGAAGGTATGCTGATTTCTTCGTAATATCGGTTGTAGACAGGCACCAGCTGTTCTATACCAGTTAGTGTTTCTTGCATATAAGGATACAGGGGGAGAGGAATTCCTCCAAAGCCACTCTCTTTACCGTCGAAAGCCGATTTATTGACAATCTGATATATATCCTCACTTTCTGGTAGAGCTTTGTCAAAGCTTAGTTCATAATTGACAATGCGAAATATGATCCAACAGGCACTGATTCCAATGGAAAGTCCTAAGATATTCAGTGTCGTGAAAAATCGATTTGCCCAAAGTTTTCTCAAGGTTAGTTTGATGTGGTTCATAGCATTGTCGTTAAACAGTTTGACTTTCCATAATAACCTGGCCATCTAGCATACGTATCACCCGATCTGCAAATTTTGCATCGTGCTCTGAGTGTGTCACCATCACAATAGTAGTACCAGCTTCGTTTAGTTCGGTAAGGAGCTGCATGACTTCGTTACCATTGCTCGAATCCAGATTACCAGTTGGCTCATCGGCGAGAATTAGCTTCGGATTGTTTACTACTGCTCGGGCTACGGCTACGCGCTGTTGCTGTCCACCGGATAGTTGTTGCGGAAAGTGGTTGCGCCGATGCATAATCTGTACTTTTTCCAATACCTCTTCCACACGGCGTTTCCGTTCGGCAGCAGGTACGTTTGTATATACGAGAGGGAGTTCTACGTTTTCGAAAACAGTAAGCTCATCAATGAGATTGAAACTCTGGAATACAAAACCGATATTGTGTTTTCGAAGATTGGAGCGGTTGCTCTCTTTGAATTTGGCAACTTCTGTACCGTTGAAAAGATAGCTCCCTTCATCGAGATCATCAAGAAGTCCTATGATGTTCAGTAAGGTGGATTTTCCGCAGCCAGAGGGGCCCATAACAGCGACGAATTCGCTCTCTTTGACATGAATGTTTACCTTGTTTAAGGCAACCGTTTCAACCTCCTCGGTACGGTAATATTTCTGTAAATTCGTTATTTTTATCATGGTTATGAAGTTGTCTTGCTATAAAGTTATGTAGTTATCTTGGTATCTAGCTATGAAGGTTACAGTAAGTGTGTCTGACATCTTACATCCCAATACTATTTAATATTCAATTCCTGTATCTTGTCGTAGGTTTCATAATTTGAGACTATAACCTTGTCGCCAGGCTTCAATCCACTGATTACTTCATAAAACTCGGGGTTTTGTCTGCCCAATTGTATGTCCATACGATAAGCAGTTGTTCCTGTTTTGTCCAATTTGAAAATCCAGTTGCCTCCGGTTTGCTGATAAAAACCGCCTTTGGCTAGTAATAATGCTTTCGTTTCGTCGCTTAATGAAAGTCTTATCTGTAAGGTCTGTCCTCTTCTTACTGTGGTCGGAGCCTGTCCTACAAATTCCATGTCAACTTGGAACCGACCATTGGTGACCTGTGTATACACTTTTTTGATTTTTAGTTGATAGGATTTTCCATTCAAAGTGAATTCTCCTACCTGATCGGTAAAAATGCGATTGATGTAGTGCTCATCGATTTCAGCACGGACTTTAAAGCCCGTAAGCACGTCAATTTGTCCAAGTCGTTCGCCTGCGTTTTTATTCTGACCGATCTCTGCGTCAAATGAAGTGAGCTGTCCATCTACTGGCGCTCTAAGAATCAAATCGCCTACTTTGCGACGCATAAGCTCTAAGGCACTTTGTGTACGTTGGAATGTTTCCTGATCTTGTTTAATTTTTTGTCTGCTGGAAATAGAGTCCTGACGTAATATCTGCTTGGTCAGCACGACACGTTCTTTTTGATAGTTGTAGTCATTTTTTGACTTTTCAAATTCTTGAGATCCAATCGCTTTTTCTGCATAGAGCTTCTTATTGAGATTGTATACACGTGCTGATTCCCGCAATGCCTGTTCGACATCAGCCATTTGATTACGGTTATTGATAGACACCTGTTCGGCACTCGTCCGGGCGATCTGAGCTTGGGTAAGAAGGTTAAGAACCTGTGTTTCCTGTTGCACGAGCCCTAATTCTTGATCGGTATTGGACAGTTTCATGATCGGGTCACCTTTCTTAAGAATAGCTCCGTCTTCTACATATTTTTCTTCGACGCGGCCACCTACAGCAGCGTCGAGATATATGCTGCTTATCGGAAGTACTGTTCCATTGATGGGGATGAATTCCTGAAAGACACCTTCTTTGACCTCCACAATACTGATGCGGTCCTTATCGACGTTGAGACGGCTATTACCACTACTGAAATAATAGCTTCCCCCAATCAATGCGACAATGGCTGTTATTCCTATGAGGGTGAGAATACGTTTTGTATTCCATTTTTTTTGTTGTATTGGTCTGTCCATTCAGAAACTAAAAATTAAAAATCCAAAAAGGCGCATAAACAGCCCTTTGGCAGAATCACCTACAATCTTGTGCCATTTTTTTAAAGTATTGTTTTACAGTCGTTTATTGTATTCATCGGCTTCAAGGTGTCCGTATTCGGACACTGTTTGTTCGGCAATGGACACCCTGTACGATATTTCTTTTGTAGGGTGTTGTTTTATAGTTGTTTATGTTTTTGGCACGTGCTATGGGTAAGACAATCTAATAATTGATCATTTAAAATGAAGACGATTTTTAGAATTTTTATTTTGTTTTTATTTACTAGTTGTTTGGTGCAGGCGCAAGGGCAGACAAAACGTTTGTCCCTTGTCGATTGCATCACGTTGGCTCTGGAGAATAATCCGGCATTGCAGCGATCAGAATTGAATCTAGTAAGAAATAATATAGCACTTCAACAGGCGAAGAATAATAGGCTACCTTCTCTAAAGGCGGAGTGGGGGCATGCCTATAATGAGGGGCGGAGTGTAAACCCAACCACGAATCAGTTTGTCGAAGAGAGTTATTTTTCAGGGAATCAGGCACTCAATTTAAACGTGCCTATATTTAATGGATTCCAGACATTACACCATATTCGTAGGCAGGCTAATGCGAAAGAGGCAGGACGATTTGAATTTGATCATGCGAAGAATGAACTGAAATTGGATGTACTGACGGCCTATATCCTAGTTTTGACGGCCAAAGATATGCTGGAACAAACCAAAGGACAATTGGCCGTGACGGAAGAGAATGTGCGGCGTACGGAGATCCTTCATAAAGAAGGGGCGGTAAGCCCTGGAGACTATTTTGACTTACAGGGACAGCTACATGCCGATAAAAATACACTAGAAGCAAGTGCGCAATTGTTAAATAGAAATAGGTTGCAGTTGGCCTCACTTTTAAATCTGTCTATAGATAGTTTGGGTGATATTGAACCCTTGGCTATGTCGCTCGATGTAGCGAGGCAAACGGGAGATGAGCTTTTTAGAAATGCATTGGACGTTTTGCCAGAGTTTAAAGCGTATGATTGGCGTATTAAGGAGGCTGAGCAAGGGGTGAAGGTGGAACGTGCAGCTTACCTCCCATCCTTATCATTAGGAGCGGGGCTTTGGTCGCGGTACTCGAGTACCAATCCGAGCAGTTATGGCAGACAGATGAACAACTACCTATCAAAAGGTGTTTCATTAGGACTTAGTATTCCGATTTTTAATCAGTTCCGAACAAGGAATCAGGTTAAGTTGGCTAAGCTAAATCTCCAGGAAGTGATCTGGGATAGAGAAATAGCAAAAAGTAAACTGCGAGAGGAGACTGCCAAAACGGTTTTTGATTTAGAAACACTGCAAGTAAATGTTGCTAATCTCAGGGAACAAGAGAATAGCTATAAAGAATCATTTCGAATTGCGCAGGTTCATTTTGATGCAGGAAATAGTAATTCTGTGGTCTTCCTTACGGCGAAAACAAAACTCGATAATGCCCAAGCTCAGCTATTGATCAAACGGTACGAACTTATGTTGCAGAAATATATCAATGACTATTATGCAGGAACTATAAATTTATAACTAATTTAGTTTTGATGAAAAAAGCACGAGTATTAGTTGTAGATGATGATCAAGACTTGTTGACTGCCGTAAGGATACTCTTGCGTCCGCTGGTCAATGAGGTGATTATTGAGCGTAATCCGGAAAATTTGCTTAGTATCCTCGCAAAAAGCACGATAGATCTGGTGTTGTTGGATATGAATTTTAAAAGTGCAATCAATACCGGTAATGAAGGATTGTTTTGGTTGGGGAAGATAAAAGAGGCTTATCCACATATTCGGGTCATTATGATCACAGCTTATGGTGCAGTCGATCTAGCGGTTCGCTCGCTGAAATTGGGGGCTTCCGACTTTATTGTAAAACCTTGGGTTAACGAGCATTTGTTGAATACCCTAGAATCGACCTACAGCGAGACAAGAGAGAAAGGGAAGAAAAAGAATGTGCAGGCATTGCGCGAAGAAGAAGAGTTGGTGGGAAAGTCTGCTGCGATGGAGGATCTGCAGTACAAAATAGATAAAGTGGCACCGACAGAGGCCAATATCCTTATTCTAGGGGAGAATGGTACGGGAAAAGACTTAATTGCGAGAGCGCTGCATAGCCGCTCGTTGCGGAATAAAGGGCCGTATGTGAAGGTGGATGTCGGGGCGCTCACGGAGACTCTTTTCGAAAGTGAGTTATTCGGGTATAAAAAAGGTGCATTTACGGATGCGCGTGAGGACCGATTAGGTCGTTTTGAAATGGCTGATAAAGGAACTTTATTCTTAGATGAGATTGGTAATATTAGTCTACATCAGCAGGCAAAGTTGCTTAGTGTTCTGCAGAATAGACAGGTCACGCCGCTGGGATCTTCAATAGGGGTCGATATCGATATTCGCTTATTGAGTGCGACTAATGTCCCTCTTAGGGCACTGGCAGATGAAAATCGATTCCGAAAAGATCTTATCTATAGAATCAACACGGTCGAGATTCAGGTGCCGCCATTACGTGAGCGCGGGGATGATGTGGTACTTCTTGCCAACCATTTTCTGGTCTTTTACAATACAAAATATCATAAAAGTATCGAAGGTTTCGAACGGAATGCTATCTCAAAATTGAAATCTTATCACTTTCCTGGCAACGTTCGAGAGCTGCAATACAGCGTGGAGAGAGCCGTTATTATGAGTGAGGGGAGTAGCATTAGCGAGCATGATATTTTGTTTTCTCCTATTGAACAGGCTTCTATGGTAGATACTTCGATGGAAAGAGTGGAATATGGTAATCAAAGTTTGGAGGAATTGGAAAGAAAAGCTGTTCAATCGGCTATTGAACGTTATAATGGAAATATTAGCAAGGCTGCAAAGGAATTGGGCTTGACGAGGGCTGCTTTATATAGGAGGATGGAAAAATATAATATTTGATCAATGGGGATATGGCGTTTTTTTCTTTTCCTGAAAGTCACCTTATTGCTATTGGGCTGTATTGGTACAGCTTATCTTGTGTTATTGGGTTATTGGTTATACGCTTTGGGGTCTTTTTTTATTCTCCTGATCTTGGCGTATCAATGGTTCAGTGTCGAACATAAATTACTGGGATATGTGCTCGATTTTACGGAAGCCGTTCGCTATAAAGATTTTACGAGAAGGTTTGCCGTGAGAAGGCAAAATAGTGTTGAAGGAAAGCTGTTCTCTGCTTTTAATACGATCAATCAGGTCTATAAACAGATCAGTATAGATAAAGAATTGCAACATCAGTATCTCAACAAGGTGATCAATATGCTGGACTCGGCCATTATTTTTTATGCGGCGGAATCGGGTAAGGTCATTTGGATTAACGATGCATTTAAACAATTATTCAATACGCCTCATCTGGGAAACATAAAGGGGCTTATGAAACGGCACTTGGATCTATATGATAAAATGCTGGCGCTAAGAGTTGGGAAGCCACAAACTGAAACAGTGGCTTCGATTCAAGGTAAGATCAAATTACTCATGAACAGTTCGGAATTTGAAACGCAGGAAGGTGTATTCCGGATTGTGGTGTGTCAGAATATCAACGAAGCTATTGATGAGGCGGAGACCAACGCGTGGCAGAAACTGCTTCGGGTATTGACGCATGAGATTATGAATTCCATTGCTCCGATCAGTTCTTTGGCAGAAACACTGCATGGACGTTTGGAAGGTGGCTATAAGGATGAGGATATGGAGGATTTGAAGGTTGGTATCTATACCATAAAAAGGAGAAGTGAAGGGCTGTTGCAGTTTGCCAAAAGCTACAGATTGATCAATAGGGTAGATCAACCTGATTTTAAAGATGTTTTATTAATAGATCTTTTTGAGGATGTTTATCAACTTCTTGAACCGACCCTGCTGCAGAAAGGAATAGATGTGGATATTATCATTAAGGATAGAAAATTGGTTGTGAAAGCGGATAGGAATCTTATTGAGCAAGTGATTATCAATCTACTGTTAAATGCTATGGAAGCGGTATCAGGTTATGATTCGCCGTATATCAGCATTTCCGGTAAGATGCAGGATGATCGCATACAGATTCAGATTGCGGATAATGGAAAGGGAATGTCGGCTGATATACAAGAACAGATTTTTACTCCTTTTTTTACTACACGGAAAGCCGGTACGGGGGTAGGACTTACTTTGAGTAAGCAGATCATGCTGGTTCATAATGGAAATATTATGGTTGATAGTAAAGAAGGGGAAGGCAGCGTCTTTATTTTATATTTTGGAGGTGAGCAACTGTAAGTTGAAAACGGTCGATTCTTTAAACTGAGAACCGACCATTTTTTTGACAGGGATTATTTTATTCCTATAAAAATATCTACTTCTGCGTTGTTCATATTTTGACTCCGTTCGTCGTATTGCTCGAAGTCGGATTGAAAGGTTCTGTCAAGATCGGTGTTCCAGATGTGTAGCCACTCGTTGTAAACTATATTCTCTTTCATATTCCCCTTGGCGGTGAATTTCTTGAATTTACCGCCATTGATGCGATGGGCGAGCATACCATCAGGTATATAGTCAATGCTGGCTACACGGCAACCTAATACGACACGATAGGGCTGGGTATGATCTCCTTCATAATCTGTATACACACTGTAGATAACATGGTCTACTTTATTGGGGATTTTATTTAAAATATCTTCTGCGAAAAAACGTTGCCATAGTGCAGGTATATCAACGTCGGCTTTGCCAGGATCATTGCTGGTCAGGATAGAAATACCTATCAGTTCAAATGGGTCTACTTGTAAAAATTCCATAATATGATGTATTTAGTATAGATCCACAAAATTAGTTCCGCTTTTGACAACTGCTTGTCAGTAGAGCAAAAGGAATAATACTGTTTCTTTTGGTTGAAAGTGTTAATTTTGCCGAATGCGATATTGGTGGCGTTTATGGTTTCATTTTTTTTCTTCTAATAGCCGGCATGGCACACATTCACCTTTTGTATATAAATTGGCGGATGAGGTGATCTATGCTCGGTCTAAGAATACTTCTATTGAGGATAAGCGGGAGCGGTTGTTGTCCGATATTGCTGCTCACTTTGGCGTTGAGTATGTCGCTTCGGGTTCGGAAAATGGGCCGAATAGGGCATGGATTGTTGATGATACGATCGCTGATACAGAGCGATTGGCCGCTCAATACACACAATTTAAATATTTGGTGATTCTTGATATCCATAAGAATAAAGCGAGAAAACAGTTGTGGGAATCCATTTGTCTAGATTCCCGTTTTATCGTTTGTATAGATTTGTTTTACTATGGATTGGTTTTTTATAGAGAGGAACAGCCTAAAGAGCTTTTCAAGTTGCGTTTCCCATATTGGAGATAAGTATCTTTCTAAAAAGCTTCACTGACACTTAGATAGAACCCCGACTGTCTTTTTTCCCCTGCTCTTTTTTCTCCAAAAGCATAGTCTAACCGGATGCTGCTACTGTGTTCTAGACTAAAGAAGTAACGGATACCTGCTCCATAGCTTGGTACAAGACGGATCTTATGTTCTTCTGAAAATGTGCTTCCTGTACCTAATAGGCCGGTAACTCCAAATCGGGGAAGAAATCGATAACGGAGTTCTGTTTGTGCAGTAAGGTAGTTGTTATCTTTGTAGCGGCCTAGATAGTACCCACGCATGCTCATATCTCCGCCGAGATCCCGCATCGCATAGAAGGGGACGTTCTGTCCGTAAGTGCCTCGGTAAAGGCCCTGAGTAGCAATACTGACCTTTTGGGAAAAGGGATAATAGCCACGAATATCGACTTCTAACTGGCTTCCTTTGTAATTGTCCTTCCCAAAAAAGTTTGGCGCATAAGCATATTTTGCTCTTCCATAGAAGCCTTTAGTCGTAAATGTTGTGACGTCGCGAGTGTCATATAGCGCTGAAACTCCTAGCGCTAGAAATTGTCCACCGGTCTTGCCGTATATATTTTCGGATTCAAATATGCCCCCTGTTTCGACATCCTGGAACTTAAAGTTGTCGTAGTTGGCATTTATACCTACATAAAGTCGAGGAGCCATTTTTTTTTCTACGTCGATTTTGAAACGATACAACTTTTGCTCTAGGTAATCCTCATCAGCTTTCCAAGTGTCGTTGCCTATTCCATAAAAGTTGAAAGGCCAGTCTCTTAAACGTATGTCTGTAAGTATGTGATATTCGTTTCCTTTTGTCCATAGATCGGATGTTATGTTTATCTTCTTTTGTTTTTCTGTAGTCACAGTTGCGATAAGCATAATATTAGAGGTTTTGCTCTGGAGGTCTGTTCTGTCCATATAGAAGTTGTATGTGCTGGCAACTCCTAGTTCCAGACCTGTTTCTTGTGCATAAGCAAGTGCTGGTAAAAGCATAAAGCTTGGCCCCCGGCTGCTATCAGCCGACGAAGAGAAAAATTTTTCAATTACTCTTTTGATCAAGTTGTTTTCTTTTTGGGCTGTCGCGGTCAGTGATATACCTATTAATAAAAGACTAAGTACTGATTTATATGGATTCATGTAAATGTGAAAATTCAAAGTCTCAAACTTAGATAAAATGGATTGAATTTTCGAAAGTGAGGTGCAAATACATTAAAAATTGCGAATTGTTAACCGAATATTGTGTCAGGAGGTGGACGAGGTTATCGCTGTAAAACTGTTTTTTTTTACTAAAAATAGGTTGATATTGGAGGGATTCGTAAAATAGGTCTTTATCGGTGAAAATTATTTGGCTGCATATCAGTGTGATGAGTGTTAAGGGTGGTTTTTTTTAATAAAATATTTTTGATAAGTCATTTCTGTGCCTATATTTGCATCATCAAAAACGAAAACAATCGTTGTTTAAGTCGCTTTTGAGAACGTTCTTTAAGTAAGAAAAAAAAGAAAAAAGTTTTTTAAAAATCTCTTGCAAGTTTGAAATAAAATTTTGATTTTTGCACTCGCTGTTCCAAGGTAACAGATTGTTCTTAGAGATTAAAGAAAAATATATAAAAGCCTCCTTAGCTCAGCTGGTAGAGCAACTGACTTGTAATCAGTAGGTCATTGGTTCGATTCCGATAGGAGGCTCAAAAAAAATGCGGCGTAAGTTGCAGGTCTGGGGGGGTTCCAGAGCGGTCAAATGGGACGGACTGTAAATCCGTTGCTTCGGCTTCGAAGGTTCGAATCCTTCTCCCCCCACACTTTTTTCTGACCTTTTGAAAAAGGTCAAAAGCGGAAGTAGCTCAGTTGGTAGAGCGATAGCCTTCCAAGCTATAGGTCGCGAGTTCGAACCTCGTCTTCCGCTCTTTAATTTCAAGGTTTTCAGTCTCTATCTTTTCGTAAATTTATGATGTTAGGTGGGGGCATAAATCTGTAAATAAGCTTTTATAAAGCCGAAGTAGCTCAGGGGTAGAGCACTTCCTTGGTAAGGAAGAGGTCGTGGGTTCAAATCCCATCTTTGGCTCGATAACTTAAGTTTATTATTTTTTTGTATAAAATTTAATAAAGAATATTTAATAATTACTAATTCGCATAAACATGGCAAAAGAGAAATTTGACCGTAGTAAACCACACTTAAACATTGGTACGATCGGTCACGTTGACCACGGTAAAACAACCACTACAGCTGCTATTTCAAAAGTATTGGCTGATAAAGGTTTTTCAGAAGCTCGTTCATTTGATTCAATTGACTCTGCTCCTGAAGAAAAAGAGCGTGGTATCACAATCAACACGTCTCACGTAGAATACCAAACAGCTAACCGTCACTATGCGCACGTTGACTGTCCTGGTCACGCCGATTACGTTAAAAACATGGTAACTGGTGCTGCTCAGATGGACGGTGCTATCATCGTAGTTGCTGCTACAGATGGTCCTATGCCTCAAACTCGTGAGCACATCCTATTGGCTCGTCAGGTTGGTGTTCCTGCGTTAGTAGTTTTCATGAACAAAACTGACCTAGTTGATGACCCTGAGTTGTTAGAGTTGGTTGAAATGGAAGTTCGTGAGTTGTTGTCTTTCTACGAATTCCCAGGTGATGATATTCCAGTAGTAAAAGGATCTGCTTTAGGTGCATTGAATGGTGAGCCTGAGTGGGTTGATAAAATCATGGAGTTGATGGACGCTGTAGATAATTACATTCCAATTCCTCCACGTTTGACTGAGCTTCCTTTCTTGATGCCGGTAGAGGACGTATTCTCGATCACAGGTCGTGGTACTGTTGCTACAGGTCGTATTGAAAGAGGTGTGATCAACTCTGGTGATCCAGTTGAAATCTTAGGTATGGGTGCTGAAGATTTAAAATCTACAGTAACAGGCGTTGAGATGTTCCGTAAAATCTTAGATTACGGTGAAGCTGGTGATAACGTAGGTTTATTGTTGCGTGGTATTGAGAAAACTGATATCAAACGTGGTATGGTTATCTGTAAACCAGGTTCAGTAACTCCTCACGATTACTTCAAAGCTGAGGTTTACGTTTTATCAAAAGCGGAAGGTGGACGTCACACTCCATTCTTTAACAAATACCGTCCTCAATTCTATTTCCGTACAACAGACGTAACAGGAGAAATCGCATTACCAGAAGGTACTGAGATGGTTATGCCAGGTGATAACGTTACAATCACTGTTAAGTTGATTAACCCTATCGCGATGGAAAAAGGTCTACGTTTTGCTATCCGTGAGGGTGGTCGTACAGTAGGTGCTGGTCAGGTAACTGAAATCATTTAATCTTTATAGATTATTAAAATAGAAATAAGCTAATCGGCTGATGCTGGTTAGCTTATTTTTTTCTGAAAGTGTCTGTTTTATTGATTGGATATTATATCTCAGGCTATCAATAACTTTCATGCCTGTTGGTGATCCAAAGGTATTAGCATTGTTTTATTTCAGAAAAGAGACTTATTACTTAAATAAAAGATTAAAAATATTTGCTGCAAATGGTTTAAAATACTATATTTGCATCACGAAATAAGAAATACACGGGCATAGTTTAAAGGTAGAACGAAGGTCTCCAAAACCTTTGGTCTGGGTTCGAGTCCTGGTGCCCGTGCATAATAACTTAAATAATCAAAAAAATATGGCTAACGTACTTGGTTTTTTTAAAGAGTCATACGAAGAGATCACACAAAAAGTAACTTGGCCAACTTGGTCACAGTTGCAGAATCATGCGGTGGTTGTACTTATAGCTTCCTTAATAATCGCTTTAGTGGTGTTGGCAATGGATAAGGCTTCAAGCAATATTTTAGAGTTGTTGTACGGTACTAAGTAATCATTTATTTGTATATGGCAGATCAAACGTTGAAATGGTACGTGGTGCGTGCTGTGAGTGGAAAAGAGAAGAAAGTAAAGCAATATATAGAGGCTGAAGTAAATCGTTTAGGCATACAGCATCTAATCCCTCAGGTATTGATACCGATGGAGAAATACTATCAGATGCGTGATGGCAAGAAAGTTGCTAAGGAGCGTAACTATTATCCTGGATATGTATTGATCGAAGCTGCTTTAGATGGTGAAATCGAGCACGTCATCAAAAACTTGAATAGTGTTATTGGTTTCTTGGGTGACAAGGCTGGGGTAGCGATTCCTTTGCGTCAAGCCGAGATAAATCGTATCCTAGGTAAGGTCGATGAAATGGCGGAGCAAGGTGAGTCTATTAATATGGCTTACTTTGTCGGAGAGTCGGTGAAAGTTGTGGATGGTCCGTTCAATGGTTTTACGGGTGAAGTAGAAGAAGTGCATGAGGATAAGAAGAAGCTTACGGTAATGGTTAAGGTTTTTGGTCGTAAGACGCCATTAGAGCTTAATTATATGCAGGTAGAAAAAGAGTAAAAAAAATTGAAGCTCATCTTAAAATATTATAATCCTGTTCTTTTCGGAGCAGGATTTTTATTTGTATAAAAATTTGATAATAAGATTTTGTATTTAGAAATTTCTTGTTATCTTTGCACCTCGTTTGGTTGTGTAAACTTCTGTTTCACAGCTTTTCGAAGTAAATGTTACAGTATTGCTTCCAACTTACTAACAAACATTTAACAAATTAAATAACAAACAAAATGGCAAAAGAAGTCAGTGCGTTAGTAAAATTACAAGTAAAGGGCGGTGCAGCAAATCCATCACCTCCAGTAGGACCTGCTTTAGGTGCTAAGGGTGTGAATATAATGGATTTCTGTAAGCAGTTCAATGCTCGTACGCAAGACAAACCAGGACAAGTATTGCCCGTTGTAATTACAGTTTATGCTGATAAATCCTTTGATTTTATCATTAAGACTCCACCAGTGGCAGTTCAGTTGAAAGACGCTGCTAAGTTGAAAAGTGGATCTGGCGAGCCTAACCGTAAGAAAGTTGCTTCTATTACTTGGGAGCAGGTGGAAACGATCGCTAAAGATAAAATGCCGGATTTGAATGCATTTACAGTAGACGCGGCAATGAAAATGGTCGCTGGTACGGCACGTAGTATGGGTATCACTGTTTCAGGTGACGCTCCTTGGAAAAATTAATTAACGAAATCAGTTTAAGAAAGTGGCTAGATTAACAAAAAATCAAAAAGCGGCACTATCCAAAATTGAAGCTGGTAAAGCGTACACTTTAGCAGATGCTACGGCATTGGTTAAAGAGATTACTATGACTAAATTTGATGCTTCTGTGGATATCGACGTGCGTTTGGGCGTAGATCCACGTAAAGCGAATCAAATGGTTCGTGGTATTGCAACATTGCCTCACGGAACTGGAAAAACTGTGCGCGTTTTAGTATTGTGTACTCCGGATAAGGAGGAAGAAGCTAAGGCGGCAGGTGCAGATTACGTAGGCCTTGACGACTATATCAGTAAGATTGAAGGTGGTTGGACTGACGTTGACATCATTATTACTATGCCTTCGGTTATGGCTAAAGTAGGTAAATTGGGACGTATATTAGGACCAAGAAACTTAATGCCTAACCCTAAGACTGGTACAGTAACTACAGAAGTAGGTAAAGCTGTAACAGATGTGAAAGGTGGTAAAATTGATTTCAAGGTTGACAAGACAGGAATTATTCACACTTCAGTTGGAAAGGTGTCCTTCCCTGCGGAAAAAATTTATGAGAACGCATTAGAAGTATTGCAAGTTATCTCTAAATTGAAACCTTCTGCGGCTAAGGGAACATACTTCAAGAGTATCCATATCTCATCTACGATGAGTCCTGGTATTCATGTTGAAACTAAATCAGTAGCAGGAATTTAATCATGAGAAAAGAAGAAAAACAAGAAATTGTTCAAGCTTTAGCCGAACAGATTAAATCTTACGGTAATTTCTATATTACTGACACTGCTGATTTATCTGTTGAAAAAATCAATGGAATTCGTCGCAAATGTTTCGAACAAGATATTATCATTCAAGTTGCTAAGAACAGCTTGATCGAGAAGGCTTTGGTCGAAGCAGGAATTGACTCTGAGGAATTAAAGAGCGTGCTAAAGGGTGCGTCCACTTTGTTATTCTCTGAGACAAGTAATGCGCCGGCAAAATTGATCAAGCAATTACGCAAAGAGGGCGATAAGCCAGTGTTAAAAGCTGCTTATATCCAAGAAACAGCTTTCGTAGGCGATGATCAATTGAATGCACTAGTTAACCTTAAATCTAAGGAAGAATTGGTTGCGGATATTATTGCGGCATTACAATCACCTGCGAAGAATGTTATTTCTGCTCTTCAATCGGGAGGAAATACAGTTTCAGGTTTGTTGAAAGCTTTAGGAGATAGAGGCTAACGAACGTCTCTCAAATAAAAGTTCGTAAACTATTAAAAAATAATTATCTAAGAAAATTTTAAAAATCAAAATAAAATGGCAGATTTAAAACAACTTGCTGAACAGTTAGTTAACTTAACGGTAAAAGAAGTTAAAGAATTAGCTGATATCTTAAAAGATGAGTACGGTATCGAGCCTGCTGCTGCTGCTGTTGCAGTTGCTGCTGCTCCTGCTGAAGGTGGCGCTGGTGCTGCTGAAGAGAAAACATCATTTGACGTTATCTTGAAAGAAGCTGGTGGTCAGAAATTAGCAGTAGTTAAATTAGTTAAAGATTTAGCTGGCTTAGGCTTGAAAGAAGCTAAAGATTTAGTTGACGGTGCTCCTAAAGAATTGAAAGCTGGTGTTTCTAAAGACGAAGCAGAAGCATTGAAAAAACAATTAGAAGAAGCTGGTGCTGTTGTTGAGATTAAATAATTTCGCATAGAGCCCAAAAGAGATTAGACTCTGATAGTTTCTATCAGAGTCTATTCCTGTTTTAATGTATTGAAGAGGATCATACGTGTACTGGCGCATGATTTTTAGAGTGACAATTTACAGTACAATTAAGCTCAGTTTTTTTAAACTAAAATCTTATTCCCTTGGCAAACAATAATATTCAAAAGGAAAGAGTCAACTTTGCTACAAGTAAGAAGGTAATTGATTATCCGGATTTCTTGGACGTGCAATTGGAGTCTTTCAGGGAGTTTTTTCAATTGGAAACTACTTCTGATAATCGCCATCAGGAAGGGTTGTACAAGGTTTTCGCGGAAAACTTCCCTATTTCTGATTCAAGAAACATTTTCGTGCTAGAGTTTTTGGATTATTTTATCGATCCCCCTCGTTACGATATTCAAGAATGTATCGAGCGTGGCCTAACTTATAGCGTGCCTTTAAAAGCAAAGTTAAAGTTATCTTGTAATGACGAAGAGCATGAAGATTTCGAAACGATCGTACAAGACGTATACTTAGGTACAATACCGTACATGACACCAAAGGGTACTTTCGTTATCAATGGTGCGGAGCGCGTTATCGTATCTCAGTTACACCGTTCTCCTGGTGTATTTTTTGGTCAGAGTAGACATACAAATGGTACTAAACTTTATTCTGCAAGGGTAATTCCTTTTAAAGGATCTTGGATTGAATTTGCGACAGACGTTAATAACGTCATGTACGCCTATATTGATCGTAAGAAAAAGTTCCCAGTTACTACCTTGTTACGTGCTATCGGTTATGATTCAGATAAGGATATCTTAGAATTATTCGACCTAGCAGATGAAGTAAAAGTTAGTAAATCGGGATTGAAGAAATACGTTGGTCGTCGTTTGGCGGCAAGGGTATTGAACAAATGGACAGAAGATTTCGTAGACGAGGATACTGGTGAAGTGGTATCTATCGATCGTAACGAGATTATTCTTGAACGTGAAACTGTTTTGGAAGAAGATCACATTGACTTGATCATCGACGCTGGTGTAAAATCCATTATATTGGCGAAGGAAGATGAAGCTAATAATGCGGACTATTCTATTATATATAATACCTTACAGAAAGATACGTCTAACTCCGAGAAAGAAGCGGTTGAGCATATCTATCGTCAATTGCGTAACGCTGAACCACCTGATGAGGAAACTGCTCGTGGTATCATCGATCGTCTATTTTTCTCAGACAAGCGTTACGATTTAGGAGATGTAGGTCGTTACCGTATCAATCGTAAGTTGCAATTAGGTAAGGATGCCGATACGAAAGTATTGACACGTGAAGATATTATCGCTATCGTTAAGTACTTGATCAACTTGATCAATTCTAAAGCGGAAGTGGATGATATCGACCACTTGTCAAACCGTCGTGTACGTACTGTAGGTGAGCAATTGTATGCTCAATTCGGAGTCGGTCTAGCTCGTATGGCTCGTACTATTCGGGAGCGTATGAATATTCGTGATAACGAGGTGTTCACACCTACGGACTTGATCAACGCACGTACATTGTCATCGGTTATCAATTCGTTTTTCGGAACGAATCAATTGTCTCAATTTATGGATCAAACGAATCCATTGGCAGAGATTACGCACAAACGTCGTCTGTCAGCGTTAGGTCCCGGTGGTCTTTCTCGTGAGCGTGCCGGATTCGAGGTTCGTGACGTTCACTACACACACTATGGTCGTCTTTGTACTATCGAAACTCCAGAGGGACCAAACATTGGTTTGATTTCTTCTTTGGCGGTTCACGCGAAAATCAATAACCTTGGTTTTATCGAGACACCATATCGTAAGGTGAAGGATGGTCGTGTAGTAGTAGAAGAACCTGTTATCTATTTATCTGCTGAGGACGAGGATGAAAAAACAATCGCGCAAGCGAATGCGATATATGACGATAAAGGTAATTTCGAAGATCCAAAAGTAAAAGCTAGATACGAGGGTGACTTCCCGGTTATCGAGCCTGAGAAATTGGATTTGATGGACGTTGCGCCAAACCAGATTACTTCTATTGCGGCTTCTCTTATTCCATTCTTGGAGCATGATGATGCCAACCGTGCATTGATGGGATCAAACATGCAGCGTCAAGCTGTTCCGTTGTTGCGTCCGCAAGCACCTATCGTAGGTACTGGTCTTGAGGGACGTGTAGCATCCGATTCTCGTACATTGATCAATGCTGAAGGCACAGGTGTGGTGGAGTATGTCGATGCAGAAGAGATTAAGATTCGCTATGATCGTACAGATGATGACCGTTTGGTATCGTTTGATGATGATGTGAAAACATATCGCTTGATTAAATTCAAGAAAACCAACCAGAATACGTGTATCAACTTGAAGCCTATCGTTAAGAGAGGTCAAAAAGTCGTTAAAGGACAGGTATTGTGTGAAGGTTATGCAACAGAAGATGGTGAATTGGCATTGGGCCGTAACTTGAAAGTCGCATTCATGCCTTGGCAAGGATACAACTTTGAGGATGCGATCGTGATCTCGGAGCGTGTAGTGTCTCAAGATATCTTTACTTCCCTTCATATCGAAGAGTTTGAATTAGAGGTTCGTGATACCAAACGTGGTGAAGAGGAGTTAACTGCTGATATTCCAAACGTTTCTGAAGAGGCTACTAAGGACTTGGATGAAAACGGTATTATCCGCGTAGGAGCTGAGGTAGGAGAAGGCGATATCTTGATCGGTAAGATTACACCTAAAGGAGAATCTGATCCTTCACCAGAAGAGAAGTTATTGCGTGCTATTTTTGGTGACAAAGCTGGTGACGTAAAAGATGCTTCTTTGAAAACTCCTCCTTCGATAAAAGGGGTCGTGATCGATACAAAATTATTCTCCCGTGCTAAGAAAATGTCAAAAGAAGTCGAGAAAAAGGCTTTGGAGAAATTGGAAGTTACGCACGAGAAGAACTTAAGAGTATTAAAAGATCGTTTGGTCGATAAGTTATTTACGATTGTAAACGGCAAAACCAGCCAAGGTATCTATAATGTGTATAAAGAGCTGTTGTTAGCTAAAGGTGCTAAATTCACTCAGAAGATCTTAATGGACTTAGACTATGCAAACGTTAACCCGTTTGGATGGACTACAGACGAAGACAAAAATGAGATGATTAAAATGTCACTTCATAACTACAACATCAAACTAAATGAGGAGCTAGGTGCTTTCAAACGTGATAAATTTGCAGTTTCTGTAGGGGATGAGCTTCCTTCTGGTATCGTTCAGATGGCTAAAGTTTATGTCGCTAAGAAACGTAAGTTGAAAGTGGGTGATAAGATGGCTGGTCGTCACGGTAACAAAGGTATCGTAGCACGTATTGTACGTGACGAGGATATGCCTTTCTTAGAAGATGGAACGCCAGTAGATATCGTGTTGAACCCGCTGGGTGTACCTTCACGGATGAACTTAGGTCAGATTTATGAAACAGTCTTAGGATGGGCCGGTCAAAAATTAGGCGTTAAGTTTGCTACTCCAATCTTCGATGGTGCAGAAATGGATCAGGTAGAAGAATGGGTAGATAAGGCAGGTTTACCAAGATCAGGTCGTACGTACTTGTACAACGGTCTTACAGGTGATCGTTTTGATCAACCGACTACTGTTGGGGTTATCTATATGTTGAAATTAGGACACATGGTAGATGATAAGATGCACGCACGTTCGATCGGACCATACTCGTTGATTACACAACAGCCATTAGGTGGTAAAGCACAGTTCGGTGGTCAGCGTTTTGGTGAGATGGAGGTTTGGGCATTAGAGGCATTCGGTGCATCTAATATCTTACAAGAGATCTTGACTGTGAAATCGGATGACGTTGTAGGTCGTGCTAAGACATACGAAGCCATTGTTAAAGGTAATAACTTACCTACTCCATCTGTTCCTGAATCGTTCAATGTATTGGTACATGAGCTTCGCGGTTTAGGTCTAGATATCACATTAGATTAATCAAGCAAAGAAATGAGCTTAGGAGGCGTAAGCCTCTTAAGCTTTTACATACATCTTTAAGTTATACAACGTATGTCTTACAAAAAAGATAATAAAATTAAAAGTAACTTTACCTCCATTACCATTAGTTTGGCTTCTCCGGAAACTATCCTAGAGCGTTCAAGTGGAGAGGTTACTAAGCCCGAAACGATCAACTACCGTACTTACAAACCAGAGCGTGATGGTTTATTCTGTGAACGTATTTTCGGTCCTGTAAAGGACTACGAATGTCACTGTGGTAAATATAAACGTATTCGTTATAAAGGTATCGTATGTGACCGTTGTGGTGTTGAAGTTACCGAGAAAAAAGTACGTCGTGAGCGTATGGGACACATCAACTTGGTGGTTCCTGTAGCACACATCTGGTACTTCCGTTCACTTCCGAACAAAATAGGTTATTTATTAGGTCTTCCAACGAAGAAGTTGGATATGATCATTTACTACGAGCGTTATGCCGTTATCCAACCAGGTATCAAGGAGGATGATGGTATCTCGTACATGGATTTCCTAACAGAAGAAGAATATTTGGATATTTTGGATACCCTTCCAAAAGAAAACCAATATTTGGATGACAATGATCCTCAGAAATTCATCGCTAAGATGGGGGCAGATGCTTTGGAAGAATTATTAAAGCGTCTTGACCTGGATCAATTGTCGTACGACTTACGTCACCAAGCAGCTAATGAAACTTCACAACAACGTAAAAACGAGGCGTTAAAGCGTCTTCATGTTGTAGAAGCTTTCCGTGGTGCTAATACACGTATCGAGAATAGACCAGAGTGGATGATCGTTAAGATCGTTCCTATCATCCCACCTGAGCTACGTCCTTTAGTACCTCTAGATGGTGGTCGTTTTGCGACTTCGGATCTAAACGACTTATACCGTCGTGTTATTATCCGTAACAACCGTCTTAAGCGCTTGATCGAAATTAAAGCTCCTGAAGTAATCTTACGTAACGAAAAACGTATGCTTCAAGAGGCTGTCGACTCGTTGTTTGACAACTCACGTAAGGTAAATGCAGTGAAAACTGAAGGTAACCGTGCGTTGAAATCATTATCTGATATTTTGAAAGGTAAACAAGGTCGTTTCCGTCAGAACTTATTGGGTAAGCGTGTCGATTATTCTGCTCGTTCAGTAATTGTTGTAGGACCTCATTTGAAATTACACGAATGTGGTATTCCTAAAGATATGGCTGCTGAGCTTTACAAACCATTCATCATTCGTAAGATGATCGAAAGAGGTATTGTAAAGACGGTAAAATCAGCTAAGAAAATTGTGGATCGCAAAGATCCGGTAGTATGGGATATCCTTGAAAATGTTTTGAAAGGACACCCTGTATTATTAAACCGTGCTCCAACGCTTCACCGTTTGGGTATTCAGGCTTTCCAACCTACTTTGGTAGAGGGTAAAGCTATCCAATTACACCCATTAGTGTGTACAGCATTTAACGCGGATTTTGATGGTGACCAGATGGCAGTACACTTACCACTAGGTAATGCTGCAATTTTGGAAGCCCAAATCCTAATGTTGGCAGCTCATAACATCTTGAACCCTGCCAATGGCTCACCGGTTACTGTACCATCTCAAGATATGGTATTGGGTCTTTATTACATTACTAAAGGCCGTAAATCCGATGATTCTCGTAAGATGAGAGGTGAAGGTAGTATTTTCTATTCTCCGGAAGAGGTAATCATAGCTTTGAACGAGGATCAGGTGGATCTTCACGCATGGATCAAAGTGAGAACCGAGGTTCTTACGAAGTCTGGGCAGATGGAGCAGCAGATTATTGAAACTACAGTAGGGCGTGTAATCTTTAACCAAATTGTTCCTGAGGAAGTTGGATATATCAATGAGATTTTAACTAAAAAATCTTTACGTAACGTTATCGGTGAGATTGTTAAGTCTACCGGTATGGCACGTGCTGCTAAGTTCTTGGATGATATGAAGGAACTAGGTTTTGCAACGGCATTTAAAGGTGGTTTATCTTTCAACTTGCAAGATTTAAATATTCCTGCTGCTAAAGCGGAATTGATTACGCAAGCTACCAATGAGGTAGATGAGGTGATGAATAACTATAACATGGGTTTCATTACAAACAACGAGCGTTACAACCAGATTATCGATATTTGGACGCGTATCAACAACAGGTTGACTGCGCACGTAATGGATATCTTGTCTAATGACAACCAAGGATTCAACTCTGTATACATGATGTTGGATTCTGGAGCCCGTGGTTCGAAAGAGCAGATTCGTCAGCTATGTGGTATGCGTGGTTTGATGGCTAAGCCTCAGAAATCAGGTAATTCAGGTGGTGAGATTATCGAAAACCCAATTTTGTCAAACTTTAAAGAAGGTTTGTCCGTATTGGAGTACTTTATCTCCACTCACGGTGCGCGTAAAGGTCTTGCGGATACGGCCCTTAAAACAGCCGATGCGGGTTACTTGACTCGTCGTCTACATGACGTTGCACAGGATATGATTGTTGTTGATTTCGATTGTGGTGGATTACGTGGTCTTTATACAACAGCATTGAAAGATAATGATGATATTATCGAACCATTGTATGACCGTATTTTGGGACGTACACCGCTTCATGATGTTTACCATCCTGAAACCGATGAGCTTATCGTCGCTGCTAATGATGATATCACAGAAGAAGTTGCTGCTGCAATTGACGAAGCAGGTATCGAAGGTTTAGAAATTCGCTCGGTATTGACTTGTGAGGCTAAACGCGGTGTGTGTGCTTGTTGTTACGGACGTAACTTAGCGTCAGGTAAACGTGTTCAAATGGGAGAAGCTGTCGGTGTAATCGCAGCGCAGTCTATTGGTGAGCCAGGTACACAGTTGACACTTCGTACCTTCCACGTGGGTGGTACTGCATCGAATATTGCCAATGAGTCTACTATTATCGCGAAGTATGAAGGTACTGTAGAGTTTGAGAACGTTCGTACCGTTGAGAAAGAAGGTGAGGAAGGATCTTACCAAGTGGTACTTGGTCGTTCGGGGGAAATCAAATTGGTGAATGCAGATCGTAAAGTTATGTATCAACAGATTATCCCTTATGGTTCTAATCTTTATGTAAAAGAAGGCGATAAGGTTGAAAAAGGTACTAAACTTGTTGATTGGGATCCATATAATGCGGTGATTATTTCGGAATTCGCGGGTAAAGTTGAATTCGATGCAATTATTGAAGGAGTAACTTTCCGTGAAGAATCTGATGAGCAAACTGGTCACAAAGAGAAGGTAATCATTGAGACACGTGATAAGACTAAAAACCCAACGATCAAGGTTCTTGATAACAAAGGGGAAATTATCCGTTCCTACAATATTCCGGTAGGGGCGCACGTTTCGGTTTCTGACGGACAAAAAGTTAAAGAAGGTGCAGTATTGGTTAAGATTCCTCGTTCGACAGGTAAAACTCGAGATATTACAGGTGGTCTACCCCGTGTTACAGAGCTCTTTGAGGCTCGTAACCCTTCGAATCCAGCTGTTGTAACTGAAATCGATGGTGTTGTTTCATTAGGTGGTGTTAAGCGTGGTAATCGCGAGGTATCTATTGAATCACGTGATGGTCAAGTGAAGAAGTACTTGGTACCTCTTTCCAAACATATCTTGGTTCAGGATAATGACTTTATCAAAGCAGGTATGCCATTGTCTGATGGACAGATTTCTCCAGGTGATATTTTGTCAATCAAAGGCCCTGCGGCTGTACAAGAGTATATCGTAAATGGTATTCAAGAGGTGTACCGTCTACAAGGTGTGAAGATTAACGATAAGCATTTTGAGACGATTGTACACCAAATGATGCAAAAGGTCAATATTGAAGATCCAGGAGATACACGTTTCTTAGAAAAAGAAGCTGTAAATAAATGGGACTTCATGGAGGAGAATGATTCATTGTATGATAAGAAGGTAATTGTTGAATCGGGGGATTCTAACGAATTGCGCCCTGGACAGATTGTTACCCTACGTAGATTGCGTGAAGAGAATTCACTCTTGAAGCGTCAAGATATGAAGCTCGTAGAAGTTCGTGATGCTATCCCAGCGACATCTAGCCCATTACTTCAAGGTATTACTAGAGCTTCGTTAGGTACTAAATCATTTATTTCAGCAGCTTCCTTCCAGGAGACTACGAAAGTTTTGAATGAAGCAGCGATCGCTGGAAAACGTGATCATCTATTAGGCTTGAAAGAGAACGTAATTGTAGGACACTTAATTCCTTCAGGTACGGGTCTTCGTCAATATGGTAATATCATCGTTGGATCGCGTGAAGAATACGATCAGTTATTAGCTTCTAAAGAAGAGGATTAATCCTTTCTTGGAAGAATTGTAAAAAGGGTTTGTCCAGACGGACAAGCCCTTTTTTATTCTAAGGTTGTGCTCCGAAAACGATTTCGTATATATGTGTCCATTAATACACTTTTTTCTTAATAAACTTGGCTATTATTGTATTTAATTAGCATTAAAGCATGAATATTTTAGAACGTTTTTCTTTAGCGAATAGAGTCGTTGTTGTGACAGGTGGGACAGGTATTCTAGGTAAAAACTTTGTGAAAGCCATTGCGGAAGCTGGCGCTAAAGTGTGTATAATAGGAAGAGATCTAATGAAGGCTAATGAGCGAGTAAAGCTCGTCGAGGATCTAGGCGCTGAAGGCTTAGCGATAGCAGGAGATGTTTTAGATGAACAGTCTATGTTGTTAGCATGCCAGCAGATCGTAGACAAATGGGGCACTATTGATGCTTTGGTCAATGCCGCAGGTGGAAATATACCAGGTGCTACCATAGGCCCAGATCAAGATCTATTTGCCTCTAATGTGCAGGATACAATTAAGGCAATTGAACTGAATCTGTTTGGGACGATAATACCTACACATATATTTGGAAAGATTATCGCAGAGAAAGGAAAGGGAGTGATTATCAATATCGGCTCTCTGTCTTCTAGTCAGGCTATAACAAGAGTATTAGGGTATACAGTTGCGAAGAATGGTATTGTAGGCTATACCAAGTGGATGGCTACTGAGTTGGCTTTGCGCTATGGAGACAAAGTTCGTGTAAATGCGATCGCACCAGGTGTGTTTTTGACCGAACAGAATAGAACATTGTTGACTAATCCAGATGGAACATTTACTGACCGGGCGCAGCGTTTTGTTAATGGTACTCCGTATTCCCGTTTAGGTGATCCCAGTGAATTAGAGGGAACCCTTATTTACTTGCTGAGTGACGCATCTGCTTTTGTTTCTGGAGAAACCGTGTACGTAGACGGTGGCTTTAACGCATGGACAGGTGTATAATTAAGAAGAAAGAATGAAGAAATTTGAACAAACTTGGAGATGGTACGGTCCGGATGACCCAGTCTCTTTACAAGATATTAGACAGGCAGGTGCTACTGGTGTAGTCACGGCATTACATCATGTGCCCCATGGGGAAGTATGGACAGTATTGGATATCCTTGAACGGAAGCGTATTATAGAGGAAAGTGGACTTTCGTGGTCCGTTGTTGAGAGTGTACCAGTGCATGAAGTCATAAAGACTAGAGGTAGCGAAGCAAAGCGATATATCGAGAACTATAAACAAACACTTGAAAATCTAGCTTCCTGTGGAATATATATCGTTACCTACAATTTTATGCCAGTATTGGATTGGACGCGGACGATGCTCGATAAGGAAATGGAAAATGGCGCAAAGGCTCTCTATTTTGATTGGACCGACCTAGCTGTATTTGATATTTATATATTGAAGAGACAAGGCGCTGATAAAGACTATTCTGAGGAAATCGTAACGGCTGCTAAGCAACGTTTTGAAGAATGTTCGACCGAGGATTTGGCTTTGTTAACTCAAGTGATATTGATGGGGATTCCTAGCGAAAAAGATATCTCGTTGGCAGATCTTCAAAATAGTTTAAACGTATACTCCAACATCGGACTTGATGGACTTTTGAGCAATCTCTTATGGTTTTTAGAGGAGATTCGTGAGGTTTGCGAGATCAACGGGATACAGATGGCACTGCATCCGGACGATCCACCTTATGCGATTTTAGGTTTACCTCGTATAGCCAGTAGTAAAGAGGATTACCTTCGGATAATAAAGGGCGTTGATAGTGAATTTAATGGAATCTGTTTTTGTTCAGGATCGTTAGGAGCAGGTAAAAGTAATGATGTCTTGGAAATAGCCGAAGCTGTTAAACAGCGTGTGTATTTTGCACATTTTAGAAACGTTAAAAAGGATAGTGTTGGCAATTTTTTTGAAGCTGATCACCTTGATGGCGATGTGGATATGCCGAGTCTTCTCCGAATATTCATTGAGGAAAATCAAAAGAGGCTACGGCCTATTCCTTTTCGTCCTGACCACGGGCACCAGATGCTAGATGATCTGAACAAAGTCACCAACCCTGGCTACTCTGCTATTGGTAGGCTACGTGGCTTGGCTGAATTAAGAGGAGTAGAGCTGGGCCTGATAGCCCTTATGTAAGCATAGTCGATTTTCGGAGCTGGATAGAGGTTTCTAAAAGAATAGTTTGAAAATCTATCTGACTCCGATCTCTTTTTGAGTTTATAAGATCTAGAAGTAACCGTAATGCAGTACTGGCCATTTCTTCTGTAGGCTGGTGGACGGTAGATAATGCAGGGTTAAGGCTATTTGCAAACTCTATATTGGAAAAACCAATAACCGCAATTTCTTTTGGGACCTGTATTTTTAGGTCTGCAAGGACTCCAAGCACACGTGTAGTCAACGTCTCCGTTGTACCCAATATAGCGTTAGGCGGGTCGTTAGAACGCATATGCCTAATAATAATTTTTTTCAGCCCCTCATCTATTTTTGTTAAGGATTTTCTGTAATCTATATAGATGATATTTTCCTCTTTAATTGGGATGTTATAATCTTCAAGGGCCTTTCGATATCCTTCCAGGCGGTATTGGGTTACACCAATATTTTTACCACAGAACGCTATTATATTTTTTCTATTTATTTTTATGAGCTCCTCTGTCGCTAGATAGGTACTCCTGACATTGTCTATACCTACCTTATGGGTGTCGAGATTATAGTGTATACGATCAAAGATAACCACAGGACAGTTATTATTATGAATGTCGGATAATAATTGTTGATTAGAGGTTTCGCTCACCGGAGCTATCAGAATACCGTCTACACCTTGATTGGTCAATGTCAATAGTGCTCTCTCTTCATCCTTCTCGTTATCGATACTCTGCATAAGGATAAAGTTGTAACTATTGTGTATTGCGCTCTTATGCAGGTATCGTAGTAATTGAGCAGAAAAAGAAGTTTGGATATTGGGGAGAAGAACACCAATGTTATTGGTCTTTCCTAGCTTTAGATATTTGGCTAAAGGATTAGGTTGGTAATTGTGTCGCTGAGCAAATTCTCTAACTTTTCTCTTTGTTTCTTCACTTATCTCGTAACTGTCATTCAACGCTTTTGAGATAGTAGATGGGGATAAGTGTAATCTTTTAGCTATTTCTTTTAAGGTGATTTTGGCCATATCGGTCGGATTCTATGGAGCCTAATATACAAAAAAGGAGGCCATGTTTGCCTCCTTTCATGACTTATCGTAAGTCTATGCTTTCATATCCTTTATACCTATCTTTAGAGAAGGTAAAAGTGCTTTCAGGAAATTTCTGACCTAAATATAATGACTTGATAGTATAAGTGAACCTATTACCTGACTTGTCAAATATAACAACATCATGTATATGGTTGTTTTCGTTTATGCGTAATTTTATTTTAAAATAGTTGGTTTTAGTATCTAAAGGTGATAACTCTACTACACGTAAAACCTCTTTTTTTCCATTTTTACTAAACTCTTCTTGGGGCATACCGACATACTTATACCCTTTTTTATAGAATGAAAAAAGATTGTTCGGACCTATTGTGTTGTCATCATGTTCAGCATCCGTGATCTGGACTTCTTTTATGTCATGGGAAATACTCCATACTGTCTTTCCGTCGGATAGTATTTCCTGGTCTTCCATTTTGATCGCATACTGCTTTTTGGGTTTATTGAAATACATGACGCCTGTATTGTTATAAGTTGTTTTGTTGGCATCATGTACCGTAAGTTCGAACTCCGAACGAATGGTTTTGTAGGCGTCGTACTTTTTGGAAACTGCATTTAATACTTTTGCTGCATTAGGATCTGTTTGTCCCAGTGCTATTGTAGCAATAACCGTACACATCAGTGTAAAAATAATTTTCTTCATATTAATCAGCTTTTCTCAATGTCTCTAAAAACTGTTCTAAAGAGTATTCATCCGGGTATAAGACTTCTCTGGCTTTGCTGCCCTCAAATGGACCTACAATACCTGCAGCCTCCAATTGATCGATGATACGTCCAGCTCTATTGTATCCTAACTTTAACTTCCGTTGTATTAGTGAGGTAGAGCCTTGTTGATGCATGACGATAAGACGAGCTGCCTCTTCAAATAGCTGGTCTCTTTCTGACATCTCAAAATCCATGGAGCCTGACCCGTCGCCCGATTCGTCGATATACTCCGGTAGCATGAAAGCAGAAGGGTACCCCCGTTGAGCTCCAATAAAATCAGATATACCCTCCACTTCTGGTGTATCGACGAATGCACATTGTATGCGTATAAGGTCACTACCTGTCGCTAAAAGCATATCTCCTCGTCCGATAAGCTGATCCGCACCTCCAGAATCTAAGATAGTTCGAGAGTCAACCTTCGATAGCACTCTAAATGCGAGCCTTGCTGGGAAGTTGGCTTTAATAGTACCCGTAATAATATTGACCGAAGGTCGTTGGGTAGCAATTACCAAATGTATACCCACAGCACGGGCAAGTTGTGCCAGTCGTGCAATAGGTGTTTCCACCTCTTTTCCGGCTGTCATCATCAAATCTGCAAATTCATCAACAATAAGAACTATGAATGGTAAGAATCGATGTCCCTCCTCAGGGTTTAATCGTCTATTGACAAATTTAACATTATACTCTTTTAAATTCCTCACCTGTGCATTTTTTAAAAGATCATAGCGCTGATCCATCTCAATACAGAGTGAGTTTAAAGTGTTTATAACTTTCTTCGTATCGGTGATAATCGCATCATCTTCGTTAGGAAGTTTAGCAAGGAAATGCCGTTCTACCTTTTTGAATAGAGATAGCTCTACTTTTTTAGGATCTACGAGAACAAATTTCAATTCGGCAGGATGCTTTTTGTAAAGTAAGGAGGTCAATATCGCATTAATACCTACCGATTTACCTTGGCCTGTAGCCCCAGCAACTAATAAATGGGGCATCTTAGCCAAATCGGCTATATATACCTCATTGGAAATAGTCTTACCTAACGCAATAGG
Source organism: Sphingobacterium faecale (assembly GCF_016746095.1). Taxonomy (GTDB): domain Bacteria; phylum Bacteroidota; class Bacteroidia; order Sphingobacteriales; family Sphingobacteriaceae; genus Sphingobacterium; species Sphingobacterium faecale. The sequence continues at coordinate 292,865 of NZ_JAERTY010000002.1, forward strand.
TAGATCCATATCTGTTTTCTGAAATTTCTCTGTTGATATCACTGAGCGCATCGATACCATTTCTGGCGTACTATTCGGTACTTCAATACCTATCGTACCTTTACCCGGCATTGGGGCAATAATCCGTATTCCTAAAGCGGCTAGACTTAATGCAATATCATCCTCAAGATTTTTAATTTTAGAAATCCGAACCCCTGGTTTGGGAATGATCTCATAGAGGGTAACTGTCGGGCCAACTGTGGCTTTGATATGCTCGATTTCAATATTATAATTCCTCAACGTTTCTACGATTCTGTTTTTATTGGCTTCCAGTTCTTGTGGATTTATTGTTATTTTGCCAGTGCCATAGTCTTTAAGTAGTTCTAATGTAGGATGTTGATAGCTTGATAAGTCTAGTTTAGGATCATATTCTCCAAATTGGGCTACTAAATCGCTTGCAGAGATCGATTTTTCTTCTTTTTGTTCTTCAATAGTCAGTGTAGGTTCATTTATCTCGTCTTGTACAGGCGTAATATCAAGAGGTGGATCTACCGTTAATTCTATTGTGGTATTTTCTAACAATGTAGTTGACTCAACAGATGACTTCGTTTCAAAGCTCAGACTATTTGTGAGTTCTATATCATCCAACATAGGGTCTTCACTTTCTGCTTCTTTGTTTTCTACCCGTAGATGTGCATACCGATCATTAAGACTAGGCGATATAGAATTCGTTACGTTTCTGTTTCGCAAGGTATTGGAAACTTCAATTATAGCCCCATCTATATTAACGTCGTCGCCTTCCTCTTGTTCTTCTAAAGGTGAGATGTTTTCTCTTTTAATTGTCGAACTCCTGTTTTCTTTTTGATCCTCAAATTCTTTTTCTGCATTGTCTGGATTGTCTTTTTGGATTGAAGACTGAAAAGAGAACTTAAGGTCGAGATTATAAATTAATATCAACGCCGTCAGGTAGCAGAAAATTAATAATCCTCCCACACCATATTTTCCGATTTGCGTATTTAAGAGCTGATTGGTCCAAAATCCAAATTTCCCTTCCAATATATGGGGCGTTTCAGTAATATATTCCTGTATAAAACCAAGCGTAACTGAAAGGAAGATGATTCCAATAAAAGAGTAGAGAAGAGTTTTCCAAACAGGAAGTATCGACTTTTTATAAAGTAGTTTGTAACCGACAACGAAGAGAATCAGAATAAACAGAAACGAAGCTATACCAAACCACTCAAAAATAAATAGATTGGCTAAGAGAGCTCCTAATTTTCCTAACTTGTTTTCTACAATAGGAAGTTCAACGCCTTCTGTCTGTAGTTCTACATTAGTGTTAAATAGTGTTTTCCAACCGCCATTGGTGGCAGCAATATAGCTTTGATCCTCTTTCCAAGTAAACAGGTAAGATGTAAATGCAACAGCCAATAAAAAAGAACTTAGTATCAAGAAGAGACCAATTATCTTTAAGGCCTTTCTTTGCCCTTCCGAAAAATCGATATTATCAAAAGATTTTGCGAATGAAGGAGTTTTTTTTATAGTGGGTGTTGCAGTATTCTTCGTTTCTTTTGTATTTCGACCCTGACTGCTATTTTTAAATGTATTGCCTTTGTATGCCATGAAAATGTTATACTTTACCGTATACAAACTTATTAAAAAAAAATGGGAGAAATGTATTGTTCTTAGGGATTTGTAAGGTATGTGTAGCATTTGCTTTATACCGTTCGTTTTAATCATTAAATTAGTATTTTGTTGTTAGTCATGAAGTATAAATATTTTGTCTTGTTTTTTTTAATAGCATTATTCCTGAGCAGTTGTGTAAAAGATGATGACTTAAAGCAGTATGATAGCCCAGGAGACTTATCTAGTTTGGCGACCTTTAATGCTGTTCCGGCAACTTCCGAAATGAATCTTTTTTTCGATGGTGTAAGGTTCAATAAGACAAATGAGAAGTTTTCTTTCCGTGAATTCATGCCGCATCGAAATGTCTATCCAGGTGAGAAAAAGCTCCTTATAGAAGGAGTAACTACAAGTGGAGGAAAGATTAGGACTTCGCGGGACATATCTTTGCAGGCTGGCAATATATATAGTTTATTTCTTTACGAGGAGGGAGGTGTTCAGGCTTTGCTCTCTAAGGATAATATTGTAGTACCTAAAAACGGGTATGCAAAAGTTAGACTGGTACATATGGTTAAAGATGCTCCGGCTCTTAGTATGTGGGATCAAGAAGGGAGGCAGCCTTTATTTAGTCATTTACCTTTTAAAGGTATTACCGAATTTATAGAGGTTAAAGCGAATGAGAGTATGAGTGTGAAAATCATACCTAGCGGAAATGAAAAACAAAATCTAGAGATTTTACAGACTTTCGTCCCCGAAAATAGAGCGTTTTATACACTGATGGTCGTCGGTTTACTCCATGCAAAGGATGAAGACGATGAAGTGTCTCTCCAATCTATAAAATTTTAGGTGAACTCTTATTATTTTTTTCGTCTATCGTTGTTTTGGCGTTCTTGTAATGTGCTTCTCAATAGATCATTGAAATCTTCAACAACTTGGAAGAATTGTGATGCTCTGGCTTGTCCAAGGATCTTTGCGAATTCTTCTCTATATTTTTTTTTAGTTTCGACTTCTTTTGCATCAAAAGCAATTACATCACGTTTTACTCCTGTGAAAGAGTTCGCCTGCTGAGGAGTTTCTCCTCTTTTTGCCCGTTTTAACTCTCTTAATTCATCACTATACTTATTGTATATAGGGAAAAATTTCTGAGCTTCACTCGGCGTTATCTTGAGTTCTTTGGTGATATAAGCAATTTTCTCACTTTCAATCGCCTCAAAGTTTCTTTGTTGGGCAAATGTTATCGAAAGGGAGATCAGCAATAAGAAAAGTGTAGTTAAAATATACTTTAAACGTAACATTATAGCATGTAATTTAAATATTCCTTTATATCCTCGTCAGCTATTGTATTATCTATGTGATTTTGGCTAGCGGTATCTTCTTGTTCTATAAATTTTGTCAGGTGGATGAGTTCTTCTCCTTCCGAAATCTGAGCCAGATACTCTAAAATCTCTTCATCACTTACTTCGCCAAGATTAATTTTGGTCGTGTTTGTCTGAAGTTCGGCCTTAGAATTAGAAGATGGAGCTTGCTTTAATGTAAAATAAGAACCAAATCCTATAAGAAATGCTATTGCCGCAGCAGAAATAAAGTTTATCCAGTTTCTATCTCTGTTGATCGCAATAGTTTTTACTTCGTCATCTTTTCTATATGCAGATGTTTTGCTTTTAATAGTATCAGATAAGGATTTGAAATAATCTAGCGGTATCGAGTAACCATCAGAATGGATTTTTGATTTAAGTACTTCTTCTGACCTTTTCGTTGCTACATCTTTTTCTAATGAAGAAAAATAGTCGATAGGAATGCTAAAACCACTGTCAATGACCTTTTCTTTAAGCTTAATTTCTGAAATTTGGGCCCGTATTGAATATTCTAGATTTTCGAAATAACCCTGAGGCACATCGGCAGATGAAGTCACCTGTTCTTTAATCCTAATTTCTGATTTCTTAATTAAAATAGATTCTTCGAGTTGCTCAAAATAGTCTTTTTGCAGGCTATAACCATCAGATGCCGGTAACGCACGAGATTGAAAAGTACGGACTTTAACTTCCGTTAGAATAAATTCTTTCTGTTTTGTAAAGAAATCATTGGGTGTAGAAAAAGGTGTCACACGTAGTGAGTTGGGAAGATGGTTTTCTTCCATATGCTCGTTGTATATGTCTCTTTCTCTCATGGTCTATGTATAGATAGGTTCTTAGGAAAAAGGTTTAATCGTTGTTGTTAAAAAAGTTTTCAACCTTCTTAACTGCTAGATGGTAGGATGCTTTCAGAGCACCTACACTAGTTCCTAATATTTCAGAGATCTCATCGTATTTCAAATCTTCGAAATATTTCATATTAAAAACCAAACGTTGCTTTTCTGGAAGCGTCAAGAGGGCTTGTTGAAGTTTCATCTGCGCCTTGTCTCCGCTGAAATAAGTCGTGTCGGCTAATGTTTCAGAAAGGTACGAAGAATTGTCGTCATCAAGAGATACGTTGTGCTTTTGTTTTTTCTTATTTAAGAAAGTAATACATTCATTTGTGGCGATACGGTACAGCCAAGTGTAGAGTTGTGAATCTTCTCTAAATTTTTCTAAGTTTCGCCATATCTTGATGAAAATATCTTGGGTCACGTCATCCGCATCGTCATGATCAATGACCATGCGTCTGACATGCCAATATATTTTCTGTTGATATTTTTTTAACAAATGACTGAACGCCGCTTCTCGTGTACGTTCGTCTGCAAACATAGCTATGATTTGCGCGTCTTCCATTTGATTTATTTTCTACTGATAGCTTTACGTGCGGCAGCTACTATACTGTTGGCATTAAGCCCATATTTTTCCATCAACTGTGCCGGTGTGCCCGACTCTCCGAAGCTATCGTTGACAGCGACATATTCTTGTGGGGTAGGTAGTTTTTGAGCCAATACCTGAGCTATACTATCACCTAGTCCCCCAAGGCGGTTATGTTCCTCAGCTGTTACGACACATCTTGTTTTTGCTACGGATTTTAGGATAGCATCTTCATCCAATGGTTTAATGGTATGGATATTTATGATTTCTGCGTTGATCCCCAGTTTTTCTAACTCTTCGCCGGCTTGTATAGCCTCCCATACAAGATGTCCTGTCGCGATGATGGTTACATCTGTTCCTTCATTAAGCATAATAGCTTTTCCGATTTCAAAGTTCTGATCGGCAGGGGTGAAGTTTGGTACTACAGGCCGGCCAAAACGTAGGTATACAGGCCCCACATGGTTTACCAACGCAATCGTTGCGGCCTTAGTTTGATTGTAGTCACAGGTATTTATAACAGTCATCCCCGGTAACATTTTCATTAAGCCGATATCTTCTAAAATCTGATGAGTAGCTCCATCTTCACCTAATGTAAGTCCCGCATGTGAAGCACAGATTTTAACATTTTTATCGGAGTAGGCTACGGATTGGCGGATCTGATCGTAAACACGGCCTGTGGAAAAGTTAGCGAAAGTACCTGTAAAAGGTATTTTCCCACCAATAGTAAGTCCTGCTGCAATTCCTATCATATTAGCTTCGGCGATACCAATTTGGAAAAATCGTTCCGGAAATTCCTTAATGAATGCATCCATTTTAAGTGAACCGATCAAATCGGCGCAGAGTGCTACGACATTGCTGTTCATTTTGCCTGCTTCTAACAGGCCCGCTCCAAAACCCGAGCGTGTATCTTTAGATTCTGTAAAAGTATATTTTTTCATTATATTATAGATGTGAGATACAAGGTATGAGATTACTACTATATGGTTATAATCTCATTTTTAATATCTGATTTCTAAAAGTCTATTTTAAATTAGTAATCTCCCAAAGTTCTAGGGATTTGATTAAGAGCTGATTCTAATTGCTCATCATTTGGAGCAGCACCATGCCATTTGTGAGTGCCCATCATATAGTCTACACCAAATCCCATTTCGGTGTGTAATAATATGACCACAGGCTTTCCTTTCCCAGTACGGGATTTTGCTTCTTCTAAGCCTGCAATTACTGAAGCCATATCATTTCCCTTGTTCACATCCAGTACGTCCCAACCAAAAGCTTCCCATTTAGCTCTTAAATCTCCCAGTGATAATACTTGGTTTGTAGGACCATCGATTTGCGCTCCATTGTAATCAACAGCAGCAATGATATTATCTACTTTGTTATGTGGTGCATACATTGCAGCTTCCCATACTTGGCCTTCTTGCAGTTCTCCGTCTCCCATCAACACATAGACTAAACGGTTGTCGTTGTTTAGCTTCTTGGCCTGCGCAGCTCCAACAGCGACAGAAAGCCCCTGTCCTAAAGAACCTGAGGCAACGCGTATTCCCGGAAGGTGCTCGTGGGTGGTAGGATGTCCTTGTAATCGTGTGTTAAGTTTGCGGAATGTAGATAACTCACTTACCGGAAAATAACCCGCTCTAGCCAAGGTGCTATAAAACACAGGGGAGATATGTCCATTGGACAAGAAAAATAAATCTTCGTTTTTTCCATCCATTTGGAAAGAAGTATCATGTTTCATGGCGTGAAAATACAGTGCTACAAAGTAGTCTGCACATCCTAAAGACCCTCCTGGGTGACCAGATTGACAGGCATGTACCATACGTACAATGTCACGTCTTACCTGAGAAGCGATTTGCTCGAGATTGTTAATATCTACACTCATCTTTAATTGAATTTCATAATGTTTATTCGTAAAGGTAGTGAATTTTGAATATTTAGGGGTATTATTTGCATTTTTAATTGTTGTCGGTTATGGAATTGGAATGGATTGTGCATCCCTAGTCAAATCTTAGATTCAAAATGGTTAATAAAACAGATTATTGTATGAAAAAAATTGTTTTTTGTGTTTCATTTTTCGGTATGGTATTGCCTAGTATTGCACAAAACAAGCACAGTGCAAGCGCAGAAGTAAAAGAAGTAACTGTCTATGCCAATGGCGCTCAGGTGCAGAATCGCATTCAAGTAAACTTACCCGCCGGTAGTAGTGACTTGGTGATCAATAATGTGGCCAGCGACTTGGATGAACGGAATATCCAGATCAGTGGGCCCGATTATCTCTCTATATTATCCGTAGCCAAGACACGAGCTGAAGATGTACAGATCACTAATCCTGCTCATCAAAAGCTCAAGGATTCATTGGATTTGTTTACCGTTGACAGAGAATTGTTAGGGAATAAACTGGACGCAGCGCGTGGGGCTTTGCAGATTTTGACTAACCAGAATTTGTTGGGCGGTGGAGATGGCAAGATTGATATCGCAGACCTCTCCAAGCTGGTGGACTATTATCAGCTTAAATCGGTAAATCTTAATAAGGATATATCTACTCTGAGCAAAGAAATCGAACAGTTGGATAAACGGATAGCTAAAATTCGGGAGGGATTACGTATGTACACAGGAAATGGAGGCCAACTAAAGTTGCAAGTTACTTCCACTCGCAGTGGAAGTGTTGCGATGGAAGTACGCTATATGACTTCTGCAGCGAGCTGGCAAGCTTATTACGATTTGAAGGCTGCTTCTGTGTCGTCTCCATTGAAAATGTACTACAAGGCTGGCGTCTCGCAAAGCTCAGGAGTGGATTGGAGGAACGCTAAGTTGATTCTGTCAACCGGTAATCCTGCCGTAGGAGGAACTGCGCCAATTCTATCGCCATCTTATGCTGTAATCCGTAATCTAGATGACGCAATTTTTGCAAATTTAAGTGTACAAAACAGAACGCAGAATAAGATACAATCTATGAGTGCAAAGTCTATACGGGCAGCGGTTGCCGCAGATGCTAAGTACGCCGAAGAGCTTGCTATTCCAGCCATTAGCATGGTCGAAAATCAGTTGAGTACGACCTTCGATATTGAGGTTCCTTATACTATCTTGTCAAACGGACAACCTCATAGTGTAGCACTGAAAGAGTTTACACAGCCAGCTATCTATAAGTATTATGCCGTGCCAAAATTGGATAAGGATGCCTTCTTGATGGCTGAGATTACAGATTTTCAGAAATTAAACCTTATACCAGGTGAGGCGAATGTTTCCTTCGAAAATATGTTTGTGGGTAAGTCCTATATCAACCCGAACGTAACTGTGGATACGTTGAATCTTAGCCTTGGTCGGGATAAGGGAATATCTATAAAAAGAGAAAGGATAATGGATCAAAAGAGTACACAGATTTCAGGTAGTTGGAAGAGGCAGGTGTTTACCTATGAGATTAAAGTCAGGAACAATAAATCCAGCGAGGTTGATATCTTGTTGAAAGATCAATACCCTATTTCTACGGATAAGTCAATCGAAGTGGAGTTATTGGACGCTAAATCTGCGCATGTTAATACAGAAACAGGAATTGCGACCTGGACACTTCGATTAAAGCCTAACGAAACACAAACTTATAGAATCAGCTATTTAGTAAAATCACCAAAGGATAAGACCTTAGATTTTAATTAAGCCTCTCATCTAAACAAAAGGCATCGATTATTTCGATGCCTTTTGTTTAGTTGAATATAGACCATGTTGACCAAGGTATTCTACTGAGTATAAGTATTAATCCGATAGTGTACATAATGAATACCTTTTGGTTGGCTGCGTAATCTTCTTTTGCTTTTTTAGCCTTGGAGTAACCAATAGTAATCAAAACTATCGCTATAAGCATAGTCAACGGGTGTTCGATTACTTTAAACCGTAATTCAGAACTTTTCATAGTGCCAGCTGAAAACAGGGTATAGTATTTTAGGGTGAAAAAGTAAATTAGACCGATCAATAACTGAAGGTGTGCACTGATAAAGCCGATTAATGCTACTTTACGGTTGTAAGGTTTAGCTTTAAAATAATTGACAGCTGTAATGATAATTGAAATAACCAAAGCAGCCAATAAGATGATCGCTAGGGTGGAGTGTAGATGTTTCATTCCTGTTAACATGATTTATAGTTTAAGTTCTCTCTTTTGTTTTTCTTTTTTTAATAATGATTCCGTCAAAAGTACTACTTTGTTAATCGTTTCTCTCCTAATTCACGAAATTCTGACATGATTTTGAACTGTGGGAACGTTTTTTCCATACTTAATGTGTACCCAATATCAAAAAACAACTTAATATCCGTTCGTATTCCTTCAAAATCCCAGTTGTCATCTAATTCGTCAGATGGCGCATGGTAGCGGTTCGATAGCGCTGCTCTTCGTTTATTGATTTGTACCGTATCCGTAGATACCAATTCAGTGCCACTCCCCATAAAGAGACCAGGAATACCTTTTTTTACAAAATTGAAATGGTCTGATCTATAGAAGCCACCTGATGTTGGATTTTTCTCACCGTGTACTGTCCGGCCGAACTTACTAGCGGATTGTATGACATAGTCATCGATTTCCGTTTGTCCAAATCCTACAATAGAGACATCTTTCGTCTCTCCCAAGGGACTGAAGGCGTCCATATTTAGGTTTGCCACGGTCTTGTTGATAGGGTAGATAGGATTGTTGGTATAATGTGCCGACCCTAATAAGCCTTGCTCCTCGGCAGTCACAGCCATAAAGATGATAGTCCGCTCCGGTTTTACTTTTGCCGCCTGAAAGGCCCTTGCTATTTCAAATAATGCAGAGACTCCTGCAGCATTGTCTATAGCTCCATTGTAAATGGAATCTCCGTTTACCGCTTCTCCTGTTCCTAGGTGATCCCAGTGCGCCGTATAGATGATGGTCTCCTCGGCTCTTTTGGTGCCCTCTATTTTCGCAATGACGTTGTTAGATTTGGCATATTTTAAAGTATTCTTCAACTGTATTGCTGTTGAAATAGCTAGAGGGATAGCTTTAAACCCTGGTTTTTTAGCAGATTCTATTGCTTCTGAGCCTATTCCTGCCAGTTTAAACAACTGCTGTGCAGTTTTTGCCGATATCCATCCTTCATATTGGGGTTTTGGATCTACGGTGTTTTTGTCATCGAGGTCCATTTGAGGGCCGCTCCATCCCGAACGGACCACGTCCCAATCGTAACTCGCAGCTTTGGTATCGTGGATAATTAATACACCCGCCGCACCCTGTCGACCTGCCTCTTCAAACTTATAAGTCCATCGTCCATAGTAGGTCATCGTATCTGCTTTGAATAACTGTTTGTCGTAGTGTCCGGGATCGGAAGCTAAGACAACTACGGTCTTGCCTTTTACATCAAGGTCGGCATAGTCATTCCAGTTATATTCAGGAGCTACAATACCAAAACCAGCGAATATTAAATCCGTAGATGCGATATCAGTATGATCTTCCAATCGGCTAGTACCAATGACATAATCATCCAGATACTGAGCAGATAAAGAACCATTCTTACCTTTAAATGTAAGTGTTGGAGTTACGGGTTTGGACGATATCTCGACCATAGGTACCTCTTGGAAAAAAGAGTCGCCATTTCCGGGCTGCAATCCTAGCGCTATAAATTGATTTTTGATGTAATCGACCGTAAGACTGTCTCCTTTGGTAAATGGCATCCTTCCTTCAAATTTATCAGAGGCCAGATTGGCTACATTATTAGCATAGCTTTGCATGTCGATAGCCGCTATAGCAGCGCTATCAATTCCCGATGCATCGTATGAAGTACTGTTGATTTGCGTACATCCAATGCATATAAAGAATGTAGATAATGTGATGAATAGCTGTTTGTTCATATGTGAATACGCTGTTTAAAGTATAGTGGATTGCAAACCCTAAAATTACAATATTTTTCCCATAATTTGACCTATTGATAAGGGGCTCTCAGAATAAGAAATTAATCTTCAGAGAGGAAGACTTCGGCAATTGGGTGAAACAGATATATTTTATCACTATCTATTTCAACGCATCTGTAACGCTTTCTGACTTTCTCCATCTTTTTGAATTTCCGCCCATTTTTTAAAGAGAAAATCGCATGGAGAGGAAGCTCTTCCACCACAGTCGCTCCGTCGGTATTTTGAGTGTCGTGTTTTTTTAATGCACGGTATAGATTTAGATCTGTACATGAGGACGCCGATGGATTACTCATATAGGACGAAATCGCGATGAGTAAATCTGTAGGGAATATAGACAGTTTAATAAAAGGCTGTATGAGTGTTGCAAAATTCTGTTTCCACTCTTTGCCATGAGGTTTGACAGTGCTTTTATAATCTTGATAAGTCTTGAGGTGGGCAAATTCATGAATACTCGTGATCAAGAAAGAGTATGGGTTAAGGTCATGGTTTACCGTGATCTGATGTGGACTACCTCTAAAAGGAGCTCTATAATCCCCTAATTTGGTCTTACGGCTTCGGGTTACTTTAAAGCGGCATGACGTGTCATTGATCCATTGGGAGATAATGGGAGCAGCAGCCTCCGGCATATATTTACTCAATTGTTTGCTAAAGTCTGACATGAACACAAACATATTGTTTTCTTTTCAAATTTAGATTATTTCAAACTGACATTCGTGAATATAAAGCATTTTATCTAAGTTTGATTTAGATATCTATATATGTATGGTCAGAATTCTTTTCACCTTATTTTTGGTTCATTTTTGCTGTTTGTTGCAGGGGCAGGAGTTGTTGGCACGAGTTGAGGTGTCAGTACCACAGGTTCAAAATGCAAATTCACGTACGATCGATTTTTTGAAAAATGTTATTTCGGATTTTTTGAATAATAGATCCTGGACAGACAACAAAATTAGTCCGGAGGAACGTATTGACTGTAGTTTTAATATTGTCATTTCTTCTTTTGATGGAGTAAGTCAATATAAAGCCTCTGTTCAGGTCAATTCCGCACGCCCTGTGTATGGAACGAATTATAACTCACCCGTGCTAAGTTTTAAAGACAAGTATTTTAATTTTTCTTATACAGAAGGTGAACAATTAGAGTTTAATGAAAACCAAAATATGGGCACGCTGTCTTCTTTATTGGCATTCTATGCTCAGATTATTATTGGGATGGATATGGATACCTTTAAGAGTATGGGGGGGACTGCTATATTGGGACGAGCGAGAAATATCGTAAACTATTCGCAGTCTACACAAACAGAAGGCTGGCGGGCTATGGATGCGACAGATAATAGATACTGGCTGGTGAATAATTTATTGGACAGGAAGTATTTTCCTTATCGGGAGTTTTCTTACACCTATCATAGAGATGGGCTAGATCGGATGACGGAAAATGAACAGGAAACTAAGAAAAAAATGGCAGAACTTCTGTCAAAACTCAAAGAAGTGGACCGGTCTAATACAGGAAATGTATTGACCAATGTTTTGTTTACTGCTAAATCTAATGAGTTTGTCGGTTTGTTTTCAAAGATGCCAGGGAATGAGAGTGTTAAGATATTTAATCTTCTGGTCGATTTGGACCCCGGCAATTCCGCTAAGTATGAGAAATTGAAAAACTAATTTTGACTGAAGTTTTATGCTGGTACGATTAATAATTAAGAATTACGCGTTAATAGATAACCTGGATATTTCGTTTGATTGTGCACTAAATATTATCACAGGTGAGACGGGGGCTGGAAAATCAATATTAATGGGTGCTTTAGGCTTGATTTTGGGTAATAGGGTGGAAGGCCGTCCTTTTTTTAGCGAGGAAAAGAAATGTGTCATTGAAGCGTATTTCAATATTGCTGCTTATGGCTTGGAGCATTTTTTTGAAGAAGAAGACTTAGATTACGAAACCGAGACTATCATTCGGCGAGAAATTCTGTTGGATGGTAAATCGCGTGCATTTGTTAACGATTCCCCAGTTACGTTATCCATATTGAAGGCGTTAGGAGAAAAGTTGATCGATATTCATTCCCAGCATGCTGCTTTACAGATCAATACGGAAGATTTTCAATTATTTGTTCTGGATAGTCTAGCCGAAAATGAAGGACGGATGACCTCGTTTAGAGCGGAATTGAAGGAGCTACGGAGTTTGGACAAACAGCTCAAGTCGGTACAGGAAGAGCTGGATAGTGCAAATGCGGAGGCTGATTATAATCAGTTTTTATTTGACGAATTGGAGCGTGTGAATGTACAGCTTGATGAGGTCAAGGGATTGGAAGATGAGCAGCAGCAGTTGGAGCATGCTGAAGAAATAAAACGCGGGCTAAATGCTGCAGGCTATTCCTTGTCGGAGGGTGAGGCTAATGTGATTTCACTTTTGAAGGATAGTGTAGGACAGGTGCAACATGTGACTCGCTACCTTAGTGGTGTTGAGGCTCTGACTGAGCGAATGCAGAGTGCCCTGATTGAGCTCAAAGATATTGCTGACGAATTGGTTACGCAGGAGAGTGCGGTCAATTTGGATGAACAGCGCCTAGATGAAGTGAATAATCGTTTAAGCGAGATCTACGTTTTACAGAAAAAGCACCGTGTAGATTCTGAAAATGATCTGTTGCAGATTCGCCAACAATTAGAGACTAAGCTTCAGATGGTTTTAAACCAAGATCAGCTTGTAGAAGAACTTGCCCATAAACAGAAGGAGCAAATGCAAAGGGTACTACAGTTAGGACGCGATATCCATGAGAAGCGGGAAGCTATTATTCCGAAGGTGGAGATGGAGGTACAGCGAACACTGAATGCCGTAGGAATGCCTAATGCGCAATTGAAGATTGATTTACAATTGTTAGATGGTGATCGGATGAGTGTAAAGGGGCTAGATGCTGTACAATTTCTTTTCTCCGCAAATAAGGGGCAGGCTATGCAGGCTATTCATAAGGTGGCGTCTGGAGGAGAGCTGTCGCGGGTTATGTTGGCAATTAAGTCTTTGGTTGCAAAATCATCTGCTCTACCGACGATTATTTTTGATGAGATAGATACAGGTATATCTGGTGAGGTAGCATTGCGCGTGGGAGAGGTAATGGATAGCTTGGCAGATCATATGCAAGTATTAGCGATCTCGCATTTACCACAAATCGCTTCAAAAGGAAAAGCGCACTTTAAAGTTTATAAAGAAGACCGTGGGAATAAGACCCAATCTAATATACAATTGTTGAATAAGGATGAGCGTGTTATGGAAATCGCACAAATGTTGAGCGGAGCCAACCCTGGCGAAGCAGCATTACAGCACGCACGAGAGCTATTAAAGTCCTGAGCATCTGCTTAGGACAATCTTACCCTGTTTTTTTAGTTATAAGTTCACCTGTAATTACCACAGCAGAACGAAATGTCTGTGGCAGATAGCTTATTTTCGATATCCTGAGTGTGAAGAACGATAGTGATTCTACTTTGTACGCTAGGGTTGGGAAGATACACGTTAGAGCGTAGGCCTGCTGCGCTAGCACACAGACTATGCAAGCTAGTGAGCAGAGGAGGTGCGTTACTACACGGATGCAAAGCGCTAGCCTGTCTATGCCCGTAGCAAGCGTACAGCGTAGACGGGCTAACGTCTAGACAACGCACACTAGCGTTTGTTCATGGGGAGCTAGCGTCCTGATTTTAATCGTGAGCGATTAGAAGCTCTATGCTAGCGTGTAGATTGTATACGCTAGCGTCTGGTCTGCGGGTGATAGCTTGTCAATTCGAATAGCTAGTGTCTAGATTCTGTACGCTAGCGCCTAGCCTCCACACGCTAGCGTGCGGGAGTCGGTTTTTTGCTTTTTTTTGTCGTTATAAAAGTCGGTTTTTGAAGTCGTTAAGGCTGTTTTTTGAGTGTTTTTCGCTGCTAAAATAGCGTGAAAAAGGTTTGGAAAACGGCAAAATGTTTTTTTGCACCCCCTTGATTTTGGCGGAAAAACAAACCTTTTGTATTTTATTTTTGTTATTGTTTTATCCAATTTTGGTAAGATAAAGTCCATCTAGAATGGGACTGGAATTGGATGGGTATTTCTACTTGATCATAAAAATGCCCCCAAAAAGCATATAACCTTTTGGGGGCAGTGTAAAATGATAGTCTTTTTAGAGCCTTATTCTACCCAATCAGCGTCTGTTAATGAAACTTTGAAGAATACCTTATCAGGTGGACTGATTGTCACACCGTTGTCCATTATTGGATCTTCTAAATAAACACGGACACTGCCAAGCTTATAGTTGAATGAATAGGATATACCATCGATAGTTGCAGGAATAGCGTCGTAACTCTTTTCTCCATCTTGACTCATAGCAAGTGTTACAATACCTTGATCCATATAGTAAGCATTCAATTCTTTGACAGACAGCTCAACATATAGACGATTGCTAGATTCCCTTTTCCAATCACCAAATACTCTTTCGTATATCATAGTCTGGCTAGGGACAAAATTATTTGTAATGTACTCTTTTGTACAAGAATTAAGCGTAACGAGGGATGCCCCTGCTATCGCAAATGCTAGTAATAATCGTTTCATATTTTCAAATTAGTTTCCATGTTAAACAATCGATTTCTTTTTTCTATTTATAAAGATAAGACACTACAAGTCTTTAATCGTTTAATCTAAGCAAAAATATTGCCATAAAAGAATAAGGCCCTAGATTTACCCTATGAGCAGGTCATTCTAGTGCCTTATATAGTATGTTGATTATTCCGCAATAAGCTTTATTTTCCGCTCTACAGAAACATTATCGCCGGTCAATGCATTACCGTCTTTATCAATTAGTGTGAGTTTTATAACGTTTTCGCCTAAGGGTAGGTTCAGAATTTCATAAGGAGTCCATTGATCTAATAAAAATTCTTGACCGTTAATATCTGCCTTGATTTTATTCCCGTCGGCTGCCAACCTGGTGTTCTCAATAAAAAAGTCTAATAGGATAGTTTTGGTGTCAGTACCCTTATATTCCCCTTTGGGACGGCTATAGAATAATGAAGGCTCTGTGACCTCCGGTAGCTCCTCAATTTTTGCGTCTGCATTGACTTTAAACTTTAGCAATTTCGACGCATCAACTGTTTTGATCGATTCATGAAATGACCTAGATAGAAAGGACATTAAGTAATGCTCCGAGTTGAGTGCTACGGTAACGCTATGCTCTGGTTTGTACAGCGCAGCATAGGGAGTATTATCTAGAATGAAGTGTATATGTTGGCCCTCATGTGAGTTCGCCATATTGTGGGTATGGGCCGTCTGTTCGGTCAGATTGAAGTTGTGTACGTTATATTTTACAGTGACTTTTGCGGAGTCACTACCGACTTTTTCTCCCGTTATGCTGGCTATGCTCAAAGTCGCTCCTGGAAAATCCTTTGCATGAGCAATAGGATTTACGGCTATAGCACCGACTGTATCTTTGAGTAGCGTACTATCTTTGACTTCACCGTCCGTGTTTTTTGTGGGTCCATTACAGGCACTAAAGGAAGCTAGTAATGTCAGTGCTGTAATGCTACATATCCAATTTTTCATAATATTAACGTTTATGTGTGAATTTAATGTAACGTATACAACAGTTGAATTGTCGTATTTGTTTTGAGGGACAAAAAAACAGGCTTCCTTCGTGAAGGAAGCCTGCTTCATGCTTTTTAAATTTGGTTATGCTTCAAAAGCAATCAGTAAAGAATCTTTGATTGCAGCTAGAGCCATCGCTAAGTCGGCTTCTGTATGTGCTGCGGATATAAATCCTACTTCATAGCCCGATGGGCCAAAATATATTCCTCTATTGAGCAACTCACGGTGCATTTTTTTATAGTACAACATGGAGTTCGGATCGATCTGATCCGCACGCTGTATGCGTTCTGAAGTTGCAAAGGCAAACCAAAAGATCGAACCTACTGTAAATATCTTTACATCAAGTTGCTTTTCGGTAATAAACGATTGAATTTCATTAACGAAATCCTGTGTTGTCTGTTCTAGTTTTTCATAGAATCCAGGCTGCGACAATATCCGCAAAGCTGCTATCCCTGCTGCCATAGCCACTGGATTGCCCGATAGTGTCCCCGCTTGGTAAACATTCCCATCAGGAGATATGTTTGACATGATTTCGGAGGATGCTCCGTAAGCTCCCACAGGCATACCACCACCGATGATCTTACCGTAAGTAATGATGTCGGGTTGTATGTCGTAATATTTTGCAGCACCTTCAAAACCTAAGCGAAAGCCGGTTATAACCTCGTCAAAAATTAATAAAGCACCATTGTCTTTTGTTATTTTTCGCAAGAATTGGATATAGTCTTTGTCTTGGATAAGCAGTCCATTGTTGGCCGGAATACCCTCGATTATTACTGTAGCAATCTGGTCTTTGAAGTCAGAGAAGACCTTCTCTAGTGCTTCTTTATCATTTAGAGCAATTACGATTGTCTCGTCGGCAAATGCTTTGGGTACTCCAGCAGAAGAGGTTTCTCCAAAGGTGACCAGACCTGATCCCGCCTTTACAAGAAGTGAATCGGAGTGACCGTGATAACAGCCTTCGAATTTGACGATTTTACTTCTGTTGGTATAACCACGCGCTAGCCTTATTGCAGACATAACCGCTTCAGTGCCTGAACTAACGAAGCGTATCTTCTCTATATATTTATTGTGTGTTAATATCAGGTCGGCAAGTTCGTTTTCGAGACGGGTAGGAGCTCCAAAGCTCAAACCTTTACCCAACTGGGCTTTTACCGCTTCACGGATTTGTGAATTATTATGTCCTAAGATCAAAGGACCCCAAGAGCAGCAGAAGTCAATGAACTCGTTGTTGTCCGCATCCCAGAGACGCGAACCATCACCGCGTTCAATAAATAATGGACTACCGTATACGGATTTAAACGCACGTACAGGAGAGTTGACCCCTCCAGGAAAGTAATTTTTAGCCTTCTCAAAAAGTTGAGCCGATTTCTCTCTTGATATATCTTTTGTCGCCATAACGTTATTAAGAGTTTGTTTTTTCTGATCTATTTTACCCAGCCCTTTTCTATGACCTCTTTTGCATGATAGGTCAATATAGAGGTTGCTCCAGCACGACGGAAACTTAATATTGTTTCCATAATCACAGCTTCTGAAAGCCATCCATTTGCTATCGCTGCTTTAAGCATAGCATATTCTCCCGATACATTATAGGCAGCTATCGGCAGGTCAAAATTGTCATGCAACAGCTTGATGATATCTAAGTAAGGAAGACCTGGTTTCACCATAAGAAAATCCGCCCCTTCTTCCATATCCAATTGAGCCTCGATGAGCGCTTCTCTGCTGTTTGCAGGATTCATCTGATAGGTTTTTTTATCTCCCTTTTTAGGAGCAGAACCTAAGGCGTCACGGAATGGACCGTAGTACGCTGAAGCATACTTCGCCGTATAGGACATTAGGGAGACATCGGTATACCCATTTGAATCCAGAATTTCTCTGATATAGCCGATTCGTCCGTCCATCATATCGGAAGGAGCTATAATATCAGCTCCAGATTGGGCATGGGCTAGTGCCATTTTACCTAAAACCTCTAGTGTCTCATCGTTTAAGATTTCGCCATCTTTAACGATACCATCATGACCATCTGAGCTATAAGGATCCATGGCTACGTCTGTAACGACACAGGCTTCCGGAAAATTAGTTTTGACGGCCTCAATTGCTCGCAAATAAAGGGTGCCTTCTCGATAACTCTCTGTTGCATATTTGTCTTTTAAGGACTCTTCAACAGCAGGAAAGAGATCAAAAGCCTTTAAACCTAGTTTTAAGCAACTTTCTACTTCTCTCAATAAATTATCTATCGAATACCGAAAGATACCCGGCATAGATTTTACTTCTGATTTTTGGTTTTCACCATCTATGATAAATAGGGGAAAGATTAAATTGGCTGATGACACATGTGTTTCCTGTATCATATCACGGATGATAGGAGACTTCCGATTTCTTCTAGGACGTTTTAACATTTTTCTTTTACTTCTTACTCTTTGTTTTTGCTCTTTACTCCTTATTCATTAACGATTAATAATCAATTCCAAATATTGCCTCAGCAAGTCCCATTTCATCTGGTGAAAAGGGAAGGGTGTAAGGAAGTCCCATTTTCTCTATAGCCTGTGCTGTTGAGTAGCCAATACATATTATTTTTTGATCAGGATCTGCTAGATTTTCTTTGAAATATGCCTCCACGTTGCTTGGACTGGTGAATACTAATACTTGGGCATTAGATTTATCAACGTTCTCCTCCAGAACCGTTTCGTAGATAGGCATGTCAATAATCTGCGTATTAGGAGTTAAGGCCTTTTGGATACTCTGTAAGGAATCTTTAGCTCTCGGAATAAGCACGGTCTGTCCATCGACCAACTGTGCAAATTCTTGGGCTATGGCTTCTGTGCTAATACCAAGATCATCTCCCGAAAAGTCGGCTACCCGACCAAATTTCCGAAGAGTAGATTCTGATCCTCTTCCTAATACGGCTATTTTTGTTTTTTTTAGAATATAAGGATCTAAAGCAAAGAAATGCTCAATCGCATTTTTACTATTAAAAAAAATCCAATCAGCTCTTTTTAAAATAAAGGAATCCAGGACATTGATCGTAGGATATATCCTTATTAAGGATCGCGCATCGATGTCTATCTGATGTTTTTTCAGGTATCGCGCTAGGTAAGAGTTCTCGTCTAAATCTCTAGTTATAAATAAAGAAGAAGGTAGTTTTCTTGACCTATCATACTTTTTGAAGATGGTTTCGGCCATTCCTTCTGTAGTTTCGGCCTGTAGGTATAAACGGTCAGGAAAGTCTTCGTTGTCTTTAGCGATGGAGGTCCATGATTCATACTTGCCATCGCGTTCGCGACAATAGCATCCTAAAGGAGCATGACAGCCCGCTTCAAACATGTTTAACACTTTTCTTTCTACAGCTATCGTTTGCTCAACTTTGGTGTTATTGATTTTTTGCAATAAGTCAAAAAGCTCTTGGTCCGACTCCCTTATCTGAATGGCTAAGACTCCTTGAGCAGGGGCTGGTATTATTTCTACCGGGGCAATTTCCTCGATGTGAAAATCAGAAAGCTCCATGTTGATACGGCTTACCCCTGCCTTTGCCAGTACAATAGCGTCGTACTTCTCGTCTCTTAACTTTTGTATCCGTGTCTGAAGATTACCTCTAAGGTCTTCAAATTCTAAGTCCGGTCGGAGGGACAGTAATTGCGCTTTGCGCCTGTTTGAAGAGGTGCCAACAGTAGCGGCATGTTTTAGTGATAGACGTTTTGTGATATCAACACAGTCTTTGTGGATGATAATGACTTCCGCAGCATTTTCTCTTTCGGATACTGCTGCGATGATCAGTCCTGGTGGGTTTACAGTAGGTAGATCTTTGTGAGAATGTACAGCCAGATCGATCTGCGCGGAGAGTAGTTCTTCTTCTAGTTCCTTCGTGAAAAAGCCTTTGCCTTCTAATTTGTCAAGTCTAAGGTGTTGGATGATATCCCCTTGTGTCTTAATAATTTTTAACTCGGCCTCAATGCCAATTTCTGCTAATCTATCTTTTACAAAGTTAGCCTGCCACAGTGCAAGCTCACTGCCTCGGGTGCCAATAATTAGTTTTCTATTCAACATGGATTGTATATGTTACGAAAAATGCCAAAGCAAATTTAGCCAAATACACTAATAATCTGACTATTTAATGTCAGATTAAAGTATCTTTTAGGAAGATTTTCGTAAATTAATTGTTTTCGAATTCGGTATTTTTTACCAAGATCTCTTTTGCCATTACCATGGGAACTTTTATATATTTTTTTTCCATGTAATTAATGACTTTCTCTAATACTTCGCGGGCTTGTGGGTCGAGCTGATTGAGATCTTGAGCGAAAATCTCGTTCAACGCTATCTCCCGGATTTCTTTTATCTTATTCGGAACTTGACGCATGGCAACTTCTACGCGTCGTTGTTTTATAAGAGGAAGAAATTCTCTGATATTTTCGTCGATTATTTTTTCGGCAGCTGCCAGTTCTCCATATCGTTCTTGAAGGTTCTTCTCGGCAATAGCCTGGAGACCGCTTACTTCAATGTAGTGGATAGCATGATTAGTAATGACTTCTGCATTTATGTCGTTTGGGATAGCTAGATCAACTACTATTTTTTTGTCCGGATCCCCTTGTAATAGATTTTGATAAAGAGGAGTGTCAATAATCGATTCAGACGCTCCTGTGCAGGTAATCATGACATCAAATCCACCTTTATATTCTGCTAGCTGGCTTAAAGGATAGGCCTGGCAATTTAATTCTTTGGCCAACGATTTTGCATTTTCAATCGTTCTGTTAAAGATTACGAAGTTTGAGAGTTTATGCTTTTTCAAATACTTGGCCAAATTTTGATTGGTTTCACCAGAACCAATTACTAGTATTCTAGGATTATCCAATAATTTTACTTCTCGCAATTTGCGATATGCTAAGGATACTACGGATATTGGATTTTTAGAGATATTGGTGTGTGTATAAACTTCTTTAGCTGTTTTGACAAGACGATCCATCATTAAACGTAGAAAGTCTCCAGTAAAGCCCGCTTCTCGACATTTTTCGTAAGCTTTTCTAACCTGAGCTAAAATTTCTTTTTCTCCTACAACCAAGCTTTCTAAGGAGCAGGACATTCTAAAAAGATGATTAAGGGCTTCCAGTCCCGAATAACGGGTCACTTGTCCTAAATAACATTGCAACCTGTCCGATGGAACACAAAAGTTCATTTTATCCATGAATTCAGCGATGAATTCATCTGTTAATTCATGTGCTCCATAAAAAACAAATTCCACACGGTTACATGTGGCAATATAGAATATCTCAGGGATATCCAAGTTGTTTTTTAGATTGATTAATCTGGAATCTAACTCTTCGTTACAAATAACCAAATTGCCCAAATCTTTTAGGTCAACATGTTTGTGGGTAAATGCTATAACTTTTAAATTCTTCAACGCCTTGGTAATCTAGCCTCTATTATATTGATGCAAATGTAGATTAAAACCTTGGGTGTTATGTCAAAAATCTGTCAAACGAGGTAATTTAGAAGGGTTATAAATAGTGTTAATTTTTTGTTAATTGACTATTTATGAGTTTGTTTTGATGGTTTTGAAACTTTGATCATTATGAAGTAACTAGGCGTAGTTGATCAATTAATACTTACTCCATGGCAAGGATAGCTCATCGTTTTTTTATGGATTAGAAGGGTATTGAGTTGATAGGTAGAAGTTTGTATTTGAGCTCTCGTTAATAATCGTTTAAATTGCGGCGTGAGGTTAAAATTATGATGTCGACCACCTTATTTATATTTGAAATCTTTTGACAAGCGGAATCTGAGATTTACCTTTACGGGTATGTATTTGCTTAATAAAATATACGCGTTGTTAGGGATAACAATCGTAGCGGTTTCTTCTGTAGTTTGTCCGTTTATTAAAGTCCCATTAATGGGTAATTGGAACCTCTATCAGACTGATGTAATGTTGTTTTGTATCACTTTTGGGATTTTATCGTTGCTGGTGATGTTCTTTTTTATTCGGAAGATCCAATTATTTCGAATGGGCGCATATTTACTCCTAGCTTGGTCGATATTAGCATTTTTAGGCGTTTATTTTAAGATTAATAATTATTTTGGCTTGAAGTTAGTTGACGGTATGTTGGCTAAGACACTTCACTTAAAATGGGGGTGGCTGGTTTTCTTTATTGGAGTGTTTGTAGTGTTGTTTAGTGTGAGGAAAGTCAAAGAAATCCAATAAAATAAAGACGTCAATGTTAATTACAAATCATATACTAAAATGAAGACTAAGCAGATAAATAACACACCCATTAATCAGATTATGCTGATTTTGATTATTCTACTAATCTGTGTTTTGGTGTTTAAGAATTTGTTGTATTATCTACCTGGATTCTTAGGGGCTATTACGTTGTACATTTTGTTTCGAAGCTCTTATTTCTCTTTAACAGAAGTTCGCAAATGGAATAAATCGTTCACTAGTGTATTGTACATATTTATTTCTATAGTATTTATCGTGTTACCTATATGGGCTATTGTGGATTATTTAGGTCCTCAGTTAACTACTTTTTTGAATAATACCGATCAGATTATGGATCAGTTCAATTTGGTGAAGGAGTATATGAAAGATAAGCCATTGCTTAAAGATATCGATATGTCTGATGAAGCATTATTGGCCTTTGTTCAACGATTGACAAGGTATATTCCAAATATTGTAAACTCCGTTGTGGAGGTGGTAATTAATATCGTTGTAACCTTATTTGTCCTTTATTTTATGCAGGTGCATGGTAAGACTATGGAACGAGCAATTGAGAGAGCTATCCCGTTTTCATTACGCAGTAAAAATGAGATTTGGGGTGAGGTAAATCTGATGGTGCGTTCCAATGCGTTGGGAATTCCTATTTTAGGAATATGTCAGGGACTGGTGGCGATGTTAGGCTATTGGATATTTGGTGTAGATAACTTTGTGCTTTTAGGTGTACTTACAGGAGTGGCATCGATTGTTCCGGTACTGGGTACGATGACTATCTATGTACCTATAACGGTTATGGTTTTAGCGTCAGGAGAAACTGCAAGTGGTATTGGATTGGGGATCTATTGCTTCTTTTTAGTAGGAGGTATAGACAATATCTTACGATTTACTATACTTAGAACCCTTGGAAATGTTCCACCAATGATTACTGTGTTTGGTGTACTTTTAGGATTGAACATGTTTGGCATGCTTGGGCTTATCTTTGGTCCTCTTATTTTATCTTCAGTTGGGGTCTTAATTAAAGTATATAGCAACGAATTTGGCCGACAGTCTTCGGATGTATTCCAAGAAGAAAAACAGCATTAATTTAAAACCGGCAAAAGTGATCACTTACTTTTTTTTAAAATATATTTTCGGTTATTATAAATATCTGCTTATGTTTGTAACACAAAGGGAGATGAAAAGAAATACTTTGTGAGTAAATACTCACAAATGTAACCAAAAAATTAAACGACTGAATATTGATAGACCTCAACGTCTTAAAACTTGAAAGAGATTTTTCTATCCAATTATAAACTAATTTTGATAAAGACTTGTCCACTTGCCCGAGACAAGTCTTTTTTTATATCTCCGTCGGTGATTTTATGGAATCATGAAAGTTTTAATTTGAGGTGTTCGTGAATACAAAGCATTTTATCTAAGTTTGTAATAGGCGAGGTATTCTTGATTTTGGTTGCCTCAATGATTGACTTTAAATATTCTAATTGATATAGTATGGGAACGGAAAGTAAGAGACAGCAAAGATTCGCAGGGGTGATTCAACAAGATTTGGCAGAGCTTTTTTTAAGAGATGGTAAGAACTGGGCTCCTGGAGCTTTTATAACGGTAACAAAGGTCCGTGTTACTCCAGATTTAGCAATTGCTCGTGTATATTTAAGTTTTTTGAATACCACTACTGCGAAAGAAGACATTGCAGGTATCAAGGCCAAAGTGAGTGAGATCAGATACAAGCTCGGTGCACGCATCAAAAATCAAGCTAGGATTGTTCCAGATTTAGAGTTCTTTCTGGACGATACTAATGAATATGTAGAGCATATGGATCGTCTATTTGACGAAATTAGCAAGGAACCGAGGCAACCGGATGAATAGATACGTGATTTTTTGATGGTATTTCAGTTAGACAATCATAGTATTCTGTTTCCGGAGCCTGAATTAGCTGAAGAAGATGGTCTGCTCGCTATAGGTGGCGATCTTGGTACCGCACGGTTACTCGAAGCCTATAAGAACGGAATATTTCCATGGTACAGCGATGATACACCTATTCTGTGGTACGCTCCTCATGAACGCTTTATTCTTTATCCTCAACATGTGAAGGTGAGTAAGTCGATGGCTAAAGTGCTTGCGAAGAATGTATTTGAGATATCCTTTAATACCTGTTTTGATGATGTGATGCAGCAGTGTTCTACTGTAGCGCGAAGGGGGCAGGATGGGACATGGATTGTAGACGATATGCTGACTGCTTATGCTCGATTACATCAGGAAGGTTATGCACATAGTATCGAAGTACGTCAAGGTGGAAATCTTGTAGGCGGATTATACGGTGTTCTGATCGGTAAGGTATTCTGTGGAGAGAGCATGTTTTCTAAGGTTCCCGATGCTTCAAAGGCAGCTCTGATTTACCTATCTCAAAACTTTGATCTGGAGTTGATCGATTGCCAGATTTATTCTTCGCATTTAGCATCAATGGGAGCAACTACTGTAGATGCATCTTTTTTTTATAGCAAACTACAACAACAAGAAGTTGAAATCAATGGACTACAAAAGTTATTTCGATATACCTGATGATATTTGCTACCTGAACACGGCAGGTAATGGCTTGATGCCACGTTCGCATTTCGACTGGCGCAGACAAAGGGAAAGGGAGTTCTTCGACTTGCATAATGATCTTAGAGATCAACAGCCCGCGTTTATAGCAACGGTAAAAAGAGAATTCGCTGATTTATTCGGTTGCGATACCCAAAACGTATATGCTGTTCCCAATTTTTCTTTCGCTTTACATAGTATTCTTTCCGGATTGCCCGCTGGGCTACGGATTTTGCTGTTGGATGGCGACTATCCTTCCTTAAATTATCCGGTACAGAGTAGAGGGTTTACGTTCTCTAATATCGACATGTGCGCTCAGGTCGAAGAGGTGATCTGGGATACTATCCAAAGGGATAAGCCTGATGTACTTATGTTGAGTTTGGTGCAGTATATATCGGGATTAAAAATAGATCTAGACTTTGTTAAGAGGTTAAAGGCCGCATTTTCAGATCTATTGATTATTGGGGATGCTACGCAGTATTTAGGGACTGAAGCTTTTAATTTTTCTGGATCGGGATTTGACGCCGTAGGAGGCTCGGGCTATAAATGGCTAATGGCTGGATTTGGTAATGGCTATCTGATGATTTCGGAGCAGTTAAAGGAAGTCTTGTATACCAAAGCGAGAACACTGGACAGGCCAAGGGAGGCTATGTGGGCGAACAAGTCTATTTTGGATACGTTCTTTGAGCCTGGACATCAGGATACGCTGACGCATGGAACTTTGCTTCAATCGGTTCATTTTTTGAAGAATATTGGATTGCAAGGGGTGAAGGATTATTTAACACAACTTACGGACTATGCTTATGCTATTTTTGAAGATCGAGGATGGTTGTTGCCCGAGATCAAGAATAGGAAGGTCAGATCTACGCTCATCAACGTGCAGGTGAATCCGGATTTATTTCCTCGATTGATGGAGGAGGGCGTTAAGTGTTTCCCAAGAGGAGCAGGAATAAGAATAGGCTTACATATCTATAATAGAAAAGCGGATATTGATAGGTTTGTAGGTATAATAGAAAGGAATACATTATCATGATATATAAAATAGGAGATTTAGTTCGTTTTGTAGACGAACCCATTGAGGGGCATATTACCTCTATTCAGACCAACGATGTTATTGGCGTTACAGATGATACAGGTTTTGAGATTCCGGTTTTAAAAACCAAGGTGACACTTGTACACGGAAATATGAGGATGCCCGAAGATGAGCTAGAAGAAAGTGCTTCTACGTCAAACCTACCGTTTGTCGATAGAGGAATTTTCATAGGCGTAGCAGGTGAGCAAAAAAACGGTATAGCTAAGTTTTATATCGTTAATGAAACGTCTTTTGAACTTTTGGTAAGTGTTTCTGTATTGTCTGGAACCAAAGTGACAGGCGTTTTCGGGAATTTGATTCCAAAGCATGATTATGCTCAATTCTATATGGCTAATTTTGCTGCTGTAGGTAAATGGCCTACGTTCCATATACAGATAATTCAACATAGTAAGACATCACAGCCGCGGCAGCAACCGTTGAATAAGGAGTTCCGTGTGAAACCATTGGATCTGATAAACTCTAAGGAGAGGGTAGAGATGTTGAATGATAAAGTATGGCTGTATGAACTGGATAAAGAAGAAGAGGATATTGGATTGGATAAATTGAAATCCCATTTCATATCACACCGACCGAATAAGTGATGGTATTAATGTCATAAAAAAACCTGCTTTATAATTTAAAGCAGGTTTTTTATTTTTCGAGTAGATACTCTAATTATTCTCCTAATTGAACGCGTTTGAACGCAGTTACAGTCAATCCTTTAGAAACTGAATCTAAGAATTGAGCGATGTTTTTAGATGAATCTTTTACGAACTCTTGGTTCAATAAAGTGTTCTCTTTGTAGAATTTATTCAATTTACCAGCAGCGATTTTTTCTACCATTTCTTCAGGTTTACCTTCTGCACGGATTTGCTCTTTAGCAATTTCTAATTCGCGCTCGATAGTTTTTGAATCAACGCCATCTTTATCGATAGAAACTGGGTTCATGGCTGCAATTTGCATAGCTACGTCTTTACCTGCTTCTTCAGCTCCTGCTGCGTCAGCAGAAAGACCTACTAATACACCTAAACGGTAGTTACCGTGGATATAAGCTACTACTTTTTCACCTGTTACGATTTCGTATTTAGAAACGTCGATTTTCTCTCCGATAACACCAGTTTGCTCGATTAACGCTTCTGAAATAACTTTTCCATCAACTGTTAAAGCTTTTAATGCATCCAAAGAAGCTGGAGTATTAGCTAAAGCTACGTCAGCGATTTTATCTGCGAAAGCTACGAAATCAGCATTTTTAGCGACGAAGTCAGTTTCACAGTTAACTTCTACC
Source organism: Sphingobacterium faecale (assembly GCF_016746095.1). Classification (GTDB taxonomy): domain Bacteria; phylum Bacteroidota; class Bacteroidia; order Sphingobacteriales; family Sphingobacteriaceae; genus Sphingobacterium; species Sphingobacterium faecale. The sequence continues at coordinate 319,863 of NZ_JAERTY010000002.1, forward strand.
ACGATACCAGTTTTACCATCCGCTGAAGATTTAGCGATGATAACACCTTCGTTAGAATCACGGTCCTGACGGCTAGCAGCTACTTTAGCTCCTTTTTTGCGTAGGTAGTCAACAGCAGCTTCGAAATCGCCATTTGCTTCTACTAGAGCTTTTTTACAATCCATCATACCTGCGCCTGTTTGTTGACGCAATTTGTTTACATCTGATGCAGAAATTTGTACTGACATGATATTTTATTTTTTTTAAAATTACAATTGTAGGATTAACAAAAGTATACTTTGTAAGTAAAGCTATTGTTAATGTTATAAAAAGAAACCGGATAGACAGGTTTGTTTAAGGAAGCTTTTCTTCCAGAAACCAACACTTGTCTATCCGGCTTAATATAGAATTATTATTCTACGTCTTTTGCTTTACGAGTGCGTTTTCCTGGAGCAGCATCTGTTGCTTCACCATTGTCAACTGCTGCTTTAGCTGCAACAGCTTCTTTTTCCGCATCTTCTTCTTTATCGCGTTTACGCTCTTCCAAACCTTCGATGATTGCTTGTCCGATAATTCCTGCGATTAAGCTAATTGATTTAGTAGCGTCATCATTTGCTGGAATAGGGAAATCAATGTTAGTAGGGTCAGAGTTTGTATCTACCATTGCAAAAGTAGGAATGTTTAATTTAATAGCTTCAGCTACTGCAATGTGCTCTTTTTTCACGTCGATGATGAATAAAGCTGCTGGTAGACGATTCAAATCAGCGATACCTCCTAAAAGGTTTTCTAATTTGATACGCTCACGCTGAATCATTAATTTTTCCTTTTTAGATAATACATCGAATGTACCGTCTTTTTGCATTTTGTCGATGTTAGACATCTTTTTGATAGACTTACGAACTGTTGCGAAGTTTGTAAGCATACCACCTAACCAACGCTCTGTAACATAAGGCATGTTTACATCCTTAGCTTGTTGTGCGATGATTTCTTTTGCTTGTTTTTTCGTAGCTACGAATAAAACTTTACGACCTGATTTTACGATTTGCTTAATAGCAGAAGAAGCTTCTTCTAATTTCGTAAGAGTCTTGTTTAAATCGATAATGTGAATACCGTTGCGTTCCATGAAAATGTACTTAGCCATTTTCGGGTCCCATTTACGAGTAAGGTGACCAAAGTGAACACCAGCATCCAATAAATCTTGATAAGTAGTTCTTGCCATTTTGTGATCCTCCTTTGATTAACGTTTACTGAATTGGAATCTTCTACGAGCTTTTTTGCGTCCTGGTTTTTTACGCTCAACCATACGGTCATCACGCGTTACTAAACCTTTAGCACGTAAAGCTGGTTTTACTTCTGGGTCTAGCTCAACTAGTGCTTTAGCAATTGCTAAACGTACCGCTTCTGCTTGACCTTTAACTCCACCACCATGAACGTTAACTTTAACATCAAAATTTGTTAGTGACTCTGCTACTAATAAAGATTGAGTAGCAATGTACTGCAAAGGCAATGTTGGGAAATACTCTTTGTAGTCTTTACCATTGATGGTAATGTTTCCGCTTCCTGCTCCTAAGTAAATACGAGCAACAGCAGTTTTTCTTCTTCCTGAAGTGTTAGTTGTTGACATAATAATGCTCCTTAGAATTTAACGGGTTTTGGGTTTTGTGCCTCATGTTTGTGTTCTCCACCAGCGTAAACAAAAAGATTTTTGTATAACTGACGGCCAAGACGGTTCTTAGGTAACATACCACGAACAGCCTTCTCGATGATGCGCTCTGGGTGTTTTGCCATTAATTCTTTAGGAGACACAAAACGCTGACCACCTGGATAGCCAGTGTAGCGAACATAAGTTTTGTCGCCTAATTTGTTTCCTGTCAATTTAACCTTGTCTGCATTGATAACAATCACGTTATCACCGCAGTCTACGTGTGGGGTGAATGTAGGCTTGTGTTTTCCACGAATTACTTTCGCAATTTCACTGGCCAAGCGCCCCAAGATCTCGCCCTCAGCGTCAACAACGATCCACTCTTTGTTAACGGTGTTCTTGTTGGCAGAGACAGTTTTGTAACTTAACGTATTCACTTGCTTTTATTTAATTAATTAAACTTGTTATTTACCAATCGTAATCACTACAATTGGATTGCAAAGGTATGATTTTTATTTTGTAATCTGCAACAAGTTGTATTCTTTTATTTTACTCTTATCACTTGTCTTTTGTGGTTGTATTTAACTGATATAAGGGAGATTGGATTATCGAATAGTTCTTTTGCGGTAAGGAGATGCAAAGAAATGAAAAAATTAACATTTATTAATGTCGTTGGAATTAAACTTTTTGATACTATTGTGTTCTTTTTTTAAGGCAATATGTTACCTTAGTAAAAGGTGTTACTATGATTTCTAAAGATGGTATTAAGTATAAAAGTAGCGAATATGCTAAAGAAGGGGGTAGTATTGGGGCTGTTATTGTTTGCTGCAAGGGTTCAGGCGCAACATGTAGATCCTCCCTATAAGACGCGTTTGGCAAAGGTTGAGGAGAAGTTGAAAATAGGGGATTTTAGAGAAGCTATGGGCGAAATGGACCGTATCACAGCGGATTACCCGAATGCGGCAGAAGTATACTACGCGAAGGCCCTGTTGTTTGGTCAAACTGGTAATTATGATGAAGCTTTAGAAAATGCTAAGACAGCCTATCGCTATGAGGAGACTCTGATGCATGCCAACCTGCTCGTGGAACTTTATAAAAGTAAGCAGAATTGGTCAGAAGTTATCCCTGTTTTGGAAGAACTACGTGACAAAAATTCAAATATGACATCGATCGGAAGGGATTTGATTATGGCTCTTTCAAATGCAAAGAAACTAGAGGAGGCGATAGCTGTCTATCAAGACGAAGTAGACCGAGGCCATGGCTCAGATACTTTGGATGTCGTTTTGGCGGATGTGTATGTGATGCATGATCGCTTAAAAGATGCGGAACAGCTCTTAGAACCGTGGGATAGCCAGTCGACGTTAAGACATGTATATGGAACCTTGGGTTATTTGAATTTGCAAAAAGGTAAGAACAAGCAGGCTATAGGAGTTTTAGAAAGAGGACTGAAGTATAGTAAAGATCCGGTACTTTATTTGGATTTAGCAGACGCGTATAAAGCCGAAGGTAAAATGAAGATGACGTTTGAGGTGCTAAAGCAAGCTTTTGAGTCCAACCGAGTTGATTTTGTAGATAAGCATCGTGTGATGTTGAATCTGATGAACCCAGGATTTAAAGATTTTAACTTGGACCAGATTCAAGTGTTGGCCAATGCCTTGGTTTTAATGCATCCACGGATAGCTGAAAGCCATGTGGTTAAAGGTGAAGTGCTGTGGAGAAAAGGAAATACAGGGGAGGCACGCTCGCTATTTCTTACCGCCGTTGGTATCAATCCTAAGCACGTGGATGCGTGGCGTATGTTGATTAATACCGATCTAGGATTGAACGAGGTGGATGAAGCAATCCGTCATTCGAATGAGGCTATACGGGCTAATCCAGGTAATGCGATGTTGATGTATTTTTCTGGACTGGCTTTTATGGTAAAGGAAGATTTTGAGAAAACACGTGTCATGTTGGAAATGGCTTTGGATCATAGTGAAGAAGAAAACACCTATTTAAGGTCAATTATTTATAGTGGCCTGGGAGATCTGTACCATCAGCTGAAAATGGATGCAGCTTCGGATGTAGCCTATGAAGAAGCTATACAATTGGATAGTACGAACAGCACGGCTATGAATAATCTGGCTTATTATCTCTCTATTCGGAATAAGGATTTGGAGAAGGCTGCGGCGTATGCAAAAAAGGCCAATGAAATAGATGTGAATTCCGCGACCTTTCAAGATACTTATGCTTGGGTGTTATTTCAGCAGGGATATTATAAAGAAGCTGTCGTTTGGATGGAAAAGGCTATTAAATCCTCTTCGTCTGTTTCGCCGCTGTTGTGTGAGCATTATGGAGATATTCTTATTCAATTAGGCCGAGATAAAGAGGCTGTAAAACAATGGGAAAAGGCGCTAGCTCTCGCTAAAATGGGAGAAGTGAATGTAGAAAAGATCAAGTTAAAGATAAAAGAGAAGCGCTATGTGGAATAAATATGTGCTATTGTTGATGGCAGTATTGCTTGTATGGGGATGTGGCAGTAAGAAAAAAGCAACTCGTATTCAGGGTGGGCAAGGAGAGGTTTATATGAATGGTGCAGATGCTTATTTGATCAATAATCTTGATTTTAGGACTTTTAGTGGGAAGGCGAAGGCAAAAGTCGAATTTGATAATGAAAAACAGGACGTGACACTACATATACGAATTCTGCGCGACCGGGAAATTTGGATTTCTGTAACTGCTACATTGATTAATTTTGAGGTTGCACGCGTGCGAATTACACCGGATAGCATTCAGATTCTAAATAAGATGAGGAGTGAATATATTGGTAAACGCTTTGATTACATACACCTTTATACCGGGACTGGTGTTTCTTTTTTTACACTACAGGATCTTTTTATGGCAAATGTATCCCAGTCTTTATTGCGAACCGATCGGGTTACAGTAGCTAGTGCTGTTGACGAGGTGCAGCTTGTTGGCGTAAGAGACGACCTGTCGTTTCAGTACAGTTTGAATGAAAAGAATAGGCCTAAAGTATTTCGGCTGAATGCGGTCGGAGGAAGCGATTATTTAGAATCTTTTTATAGTAATTTTGTTATTCTGGGTGGGTACAATTTTCCTCAGAATCAGCAAATACGGATAGGAGCAGGAGAAATGAATATAAGTGCGATTTTAAATTACAGTAAGGCTGATTTTAATCAAGATATAGAAATGCCCTTTGCTGTTCCAGGGAAATATAAAGTAATAGAGTGATAGAAGGCAGGTGTTAAAAAGTGATTTTTATTAGGCAAGTAGTTGAGATATGTTTATTTTTGGAGGTTGTATAAAACGCTAAGTTAAGAAGTGGCAATTCATGGTTTTTAAGAAAATATTACTCAGTGTATTCATTATTGGTGCATGTGTGCATCTTTCATACGGTCAAAGCAGTGCGGAATTAAAGAAGCAATTAGAGAAAATAAATGCTGATATTTCAGCTTTAAATAAAGAGTTGTCCGCCAAAACAAAAGAGAAACTTCTTTCTCAAAAAGAAGTAAATGCGCTGAGCCGTCAGTTGAATCTGAGAGAAGATAAGATTACGATAATAAATCGGGAATTGAATAATCTTTCTAAGCAGATAAATGATAATACAAAGTCTGTTAATGAATTGAAGGCAGAGCTTGAAAAGATGAGACAAGATTATGAGAAAATGGTCTTGTTTGCATTCCGAAATAAAAATGCGTACAATAAGATGATGTTTATCTTTGCTTCTAAAGATTTTAATCAGGCTTTCAAACGTGTGAAATATTTGCAACAGTTTACAGATGCACGTAAGATAAAGGCCGCTGAAATCGAAGGTGTGAAAAAGGAGATCGAATTGAAGATTGCACGTCTTGAGTCGGATCGGAAAATGCAGAATGAATTGTTGGCAGAGCAACGAAAAGAAAAAGATGTCATCGCCAAAGATCGTTCTGAGCATCAGGTTCAGTTGAATCAGTTAGCTAAAGAGGAGAAAAGTTTTAAAGGTCAGCTGTCGGTAAAACAACAGGAAAAGAAAAAAATGGAGGCCTTGATACGAGCAGCTGTCCAGAGAGAGATAGCAGAGGAGAGGAGAAAAGCGGAAGCTGAACGTAAGCGTCTCGCAGAAGCAGAAGCTAAACGTACGGGAAAGACAGTAGAAGAAGTCGAAAAGAAGACTCCTAAAAAGACAGACAGTGAGATCTTACGCTCTACACCAGAGGCAGCTAAATTGTCTGCAGACTTTAAGTCGAATAAGGGGCGGTTACCGTGGCCAGTGTCACAGGGAAATATTGTGCGAGGGTTTGGTATGAGAACTGTTGAAGGGGTATCTGCCTTTGAGCCGGATATTGCAATCCGTACTAGTTCTGGAGCTGCGGTTAAGGCTGTGTTTGATGGAGAAATTGTGCAAGCTATTTCAGGTGTGATAGTAGTACGGCATGGTGAGTATTTTAGTTTTTATTCTAATCTAGCTTCTATAGTTGTTCGGAGAGGACAGAAGGTCAGCAGGGGGCAACAGTTGGGGACCGCTGCTGATGATCCTGATTTAGGATTCCCTATAGTGAACTTTGGACTGTCGCAAGGGCAGCAGGAGTTTGATCCATCTGCTTGGATAGCAAGATAGTTACGGGATATTAATTTATTAATATCTATATTTGTAAGTAAGGAGAGTTTATTGTAATAGTTTTTTATAAAGTATAATACAACAAAATGTATACATCAAATTTATTATTTATAGGGACCCAAGAAATTATCATTATAGTTGTATTGGTTCTGTTATTGTTTGGAGGAAAGAAAATTCCAGAATTAATGCGTGGTTTGGGACGTGGTGTTAAAGAATTTAAGGACGGGCAAAAGGAAGAGCCGTCCGATCAAAAGAACAATACATCTGATAACACAAGCAATTCTTAATGATTGCTCTTACATAGGAAAAGGATTTGATCTTCGCTTTGGAGGGTTGAATCCTTTTTTTTTGTAAGTGTTCGCCGTTTAAGGCCATTAAGATTTTTTTTCATGATGTTTTATCTTTTGCATTCGTGTTCAAGAGGTTGTCTGATAACATCGGGATCGGTTCATATCTGTTGAGTGTTCAAAAGAATCATGGAAATTTTATTTGTAAACCTTGCCCACTAGTCGGCTAAAAAACTAGAAAGCATGAAATTTTCTATTACACTGTCAATCGCTACTGTATTTGTGTTCTCGTGTACGGTAGCTCAGGAAGTTGCGATTGATACCCAAAAAGAAGAACTCAACAGTTCTATGAATGCCTTTATAGAGCTTCAACAAAAGCAATTGGCATCTCATCTCGATTCAATCAAGGAGAATATAGATCCTACTCTGGAAGTCTCCCCCGAAGACCTAGGGATACTGAGAAGGTTGAAGTCTATCTCAAAGGAGGTGCCTTTGGAATTCAACTCACAGGTGAGGAGTTATATCGGTAAATATGCATCTCAGAACTACAGGCCCTATATGAATAGGTTGTTAGGGTTGAGCCAGCATTATTTTTCAATCTATGAAGCTGTCTTTGAAGAGACTAAGATACCCGAGGAGATCAAATATCTTTCCTTAGTCGAGTCCTCATTAAACCCTCATTTGGTTTCTACTTCAGGTGCCGTTGGACCCTGGCAGTTTATGTATGCTACCGCCAAGTACTATGACTTGGAAATGAATGGTAACATAGATGAGCGGAAAGACGCTTATGCAGCGAGTTACGCCGTCGCTCGATACATTAATGAGGCGTATACACAGTTTAACGATTGGCTGCTCGCTCTGGCTTCTTATAATTGTGGAAGAGGTTGTGTACAGCGAGCGATACAGCGATCAGGATTCACAAATCCTTCCTTTTGGGAGTTAGCTCCATTCCTTCCTAAAGAGACGCAAAATTATATCCCCAAGTATATCGCGATGACCTATGTTCTTTCGAATGCCGACTATTATGGAATAGAGGAAGAAGCTACGGAATTACAAATGGCGAGCAAGTTGATTATGGTGGATAAGAAGATTGCTTTGGCAAATGTAGCAGAAGCTGTCGGGGTATCTTTGGACCAGTTAAAGAAATATAATCCGGCATTCAAGCAGAATATTGTGGTAGGTTCGGTCGAAAAGCCGAGACGTCTGTTGCTGCCTATTACTGAGGGGACAAATGATAGTCTTTTGTATTTAGCTTTAAACAACATTGTGCCCCAAGACTTATTGAAGAGCGAACCGGAAACAAAATTGGCAGTTCAAGGACAGAAGAAATATAAGGTTAAAAATGGGGAATCTTTAGTCAGTGTATCTAGAAAACTAGGCGTACCGGTTCAGGATCTTATAGCTTGGAATGGGCTATCTTCGAAGAGCAAGGTTGCTGGCCGTCTCTTGATTATTGAAAAACCTGTAGATTCCCATTTAGCGAATAATGTGAAAGCCGCAGCAGCTCGTGCGAAAAATACTACTGTAGTTTATACCGTCCAAAGAGGTGACTCGCTAGATCGAATAGCTAACAAGTTTTCGGGAAGTTCAGTATCCAGATTAAAAGCTGACAATGGCTTGAAAAGTGATATGATCAAACCTGGAATGAAACTTAAAATAAATAAAGGGTAGATAAAAGATGCTGCTGCTTAGTAAAGCCAAGCAGCATCTTCTTCATTATCGATTTCTTCTAGTTTAACTTCTACATGTTCTTTTAATATAGTAGATAGCTTAGTGCCATAAAAATCACTGAATATAGGGAATTTATGATGGCTTCTGTCTATAAGTACTGCAGTACGCATTTTCTTTAGGGGTATATTAATGAAAGCTCCCAAGGCATAAGCGAGTGTACGTCCACTATTTAATACATCGTCAATGATAATTATCGCTTTGTCCTTAGCCATCTCGACAGGTTGATCCGTATTCGCTTCTAGATTTCTTTTACTTTTTTCTATATTGACCTTAATAAGCTCTATTTTTTTTTCAGGAGCAATTTCCAAAAGAATTTTTTGTAACCGTTGAGCAAAAATATATCCGCGATCTGCAATGCCCACGAGTACAAAAGACTTTTCTTCAAAATTGTCTTCTAGGATTTGATAGGCAATACGACGTGATTTTTGCTGTATCTGTTGCTTATTTAATATTAAAGTTTTCTTTGTTGACATAATGAATATTTGACTATGCTAATTTAGTGAAATTAGGAGAGAAGTGCCATACAATAGACAGGAAAATTATCAAAGAGAGGATATATAGAAAAAGCCTTGATGGATTCCATCGAGGCTTTTTCTATATTCTTTATAAGATTGATTATTTATTGTCTTCCTTATAGTTTGAAACGTCTGCAGTCATCACTCTGTCTTCATCTTTCTTAGGTCTTCCCCCATTATAATAATAACGTTGCCAATATGCTTCATTGAGACTGCTGACCATAACTCCTTTACTTGATGAAGCATGTGCAAATTTATCGTCTCCTAGGTAGACTCCAACATGCGTAATACTTTTGCTTCTAATTTTGAAAAAAACTAAATCTCCAGCTTGAAGATCGTTTTTTCTGATAGGAGTTACATTGTCATATTGATTCCTACTGTTGTATCCGATTGTGGTATTGAATACGTTTTCATAAACAGCCAATGAGAACTTAGAACAATCTATACCTCTTTTGGAATCTCCACCTAATCGGTAGGGAGTACCTAGCCAATCATAGACAAACTGATAGAGTTTTGTACTTGTTGTAGTATTAATAGCTACACCCATTATCTGAGAAAAGTACTCTTTTGTAAGATTATCCTGATCTCCTGTTTTACTTTTGTTCGTTGTTTGTGCGTGCGACACTAGACAAAAGCCTATAAATAGCATGCCTGCTATTATCTTTTTTGTTTTCATTAAATCGCTTTATTTAATTACAACTTTCCCTCCGTAGATGTATATCTACACATCGACATCAACGAAGATAGGGTATTATGGTTGCGGTTCCAAACTATTTTACATTTTTTTAACAAAACTTTAACTTTTTAATTCTTCTAAACAATTGTATTACAGAGGATACTATGTTTGTTCCATTGTAGGGATTGTAAAATGTTATTTCTGATATAATAATGAGCTGGTGTATTTGGTTACCAACTCTGATTAGATAGAAATAGTAGACTAATATTTCTATTTTATTAAAATAAATTTGCATTTGTTGTTATAGTTGTATTATCTTTATGAAAAATTTACAAAAGAGATGTTTTTAAGCACTATTATTTCAACAACTATTATTACCACCGGGATAGATTCTGGAGGAAGTAGTTCTATGGTGCAATGATTAAGTGTAACGAATATATAGAGCCTTCCTCCAGAAAAGAGGAAGGCTTTTTTTTTGAACTATTTTGACACAAACTAATATAAAACTGATGAAGGTATTAAAATTTGGAGGAACTTCGGTAGGTACAAAAGAAAGTATCCAAGAGGTGTTGGCAATCGTTAAGGAATCTTTTGATAAAGGAGAGAAGCCGCTTGTTGTTTTGTCTGCAATGTCGGGTGTAACGAACTTGCTTACCCAAATGGCAGAACATGCTGCTGAAGGAAAGCCGTTTGATGAGAATCTGAAAGTGTTGGAGGAAAAGCATTTCGATGTTGTAAAGAGTCTTATCGCGGTCAAATTCCAAAATCCGGTATTTACCAAGTTAAAGCTTATGCTCAACGACCTGGATGAAATCCTACAAGGCGTCTTTGCTTTGAGAGAGTTGAGTATGCAGAGCAAAGACCTGATTGTCTCTTTTGGCGAGCGCTTTTCAAATTATTTGGTTTCTAAGATTATGGAGCAATATATACCGGAGTCTGAGTATATCAATGCTTCTCACTATGTCAAGACGGATTCCAATTTCGGGAATGCCCACATCAATGAAGAGTTGACGACACAGCTTATCCACGCGCTATCTTATACCCACGCAGATAAATTGTTGTTTGTTACTGGTTTTATAGGGTCCAATGATAAGGGACGGGTGACAACATTGGGCCGTGGAGGTTCTGATTATACAGCTGCCATCTTTGGAGCTGTCCTAGGAGCTTCTGTTATCGAAATCTGGACAGACGTAAACGGAATGATGACAGCCGATCCTCGGATTGTTAAAAAGGCATTTTCGTTACCTATATTATCTTATACGGAAGCAATGGAACTCTCGTACTTTGGGGCCAAGGTAATCTACCCGCCGACGATGATTCCGGCATTCATGAAAAAAATACCTATAGCTATTCGTAATACCTTTGAACCTCATTTGGCAGGAACCGTTATCCAATTTGAATCGGATAAGTCTAGTTATCCTATAAAAGGTATATCGTCTATTTCAGATATATCTATTATCAATCTTACAGGAAGCGGAATGATCGGTAAGTCAGGGTTTTCCGGTCGACTTTTTACGATGTTGGCAAGAGAGCAGATAAACGTGATTCTAATCACACAATCATCCTCTGAGCATAGCATAACATTTGCGGTCAATCCGCAAGAGGTAGTGAAAGCATTGCAATTGATCGCTGTTGAATTTGAATTAGAGCTTGAAGCCAATAAGCTTATTATGCCTGAGCTGGAAGAGAATCTTTCTGTCTTGGCTATAGTAGGCGAGAATATGAAGCGTACTCCAGGTATATCAGGAAGGTTGTTTCATGCATTGGGGCGGAATGGTATAAATGTACGCGCTATCGCCCAAGGATCGTCAGAATTCAATATATCGGTTATTATTTCAAAAGATGACCTTGGCAAGGCGTTGAATGCCGTGCATGATGCTTTCTTTGCCGAGCTGAAAAAGACTTTACATGTCTTTAACCTAGGTACGGGGAATATCGGTGCTACATTATTTAAACAGCTGTATGAACAGCATGATTTTCTATTGGACAATAATGATATCGAAGTAAAGGTCGTCGGGATTTCTAACTCTCGGAAAATGCACTTTAACGAAGCGGGCATTAATCTAGAAGACTGGCAAGAAGATTTGGAAAGCAATGGAGAAATAGCAGATCTATCCGGTTTCATGGAAAGAATGAGAGCAATGAATCTGCCAAATTGTGTTTTTATAGATAATACAGCGAGCAAGTTGCCTGCTACTTATTATGAAGACATCTTTAAATCCAATATATCTATCGTAACATGTAATAAGATCGCTAATTCGGGCGATTATGCACAATATCGTTCGTTGAGAGACACGGCGCGCTTACACGGCGTTGACTTTTTCTATGAAACCAATGTAGGAGCCGGGCTACCTATTGTACGTGTTTTAAAAGACCTGATGATGAGCGGGGATCGGATTTTAAAGATAGAAGCAATTCTGTCGGGTACGATCTCTTATATCTTTAATAATTTCGTTGGCGATGCTTCTTTCTATGAAGTTGTGAAAAAGGCACAGGAGTTGGGTTATACAGAGCCTGACCCACGTGATGATCTGGGAGGAGTAGATTTTATGCGTAAAATGTTGATTTTGGCAAGAGATGGAGGCCATGTAATCGAAGCATCTGATGTCGATTTAGGCGCTATCCTGCCCGATTCCTGTCTGCAGGCGGCCTCTGTTGATGAGTTTTATGCCGAATTATTGAAAGCAGACCAGTATTTTAATACATTGAAGGATAAAGCGGCAAGCGAAAATAAAGTCATCCGTTACATCGGTACATTGAAAGATGGTAAGGTGAAGATCTCTCTGCAGATGGTCGATAGCTCACATCCTTTCTTTGCACTATCCGGTAGTGATAATATCATCTCGTTTACAACGGAACGGTATAAGGAACGTCCGCTCGTCGTGAAGGGGCCTGGAGCCGGAGCAGAAGTAACAGCAGGAGGCGTATTTGCCGATTTAATTAATGTCGGTGCCAGGTAAGCCGTTACATAAGAATTTGATTCAGTTTAACAGTCGAGTTATGAACGAAATAAAATTAGAGAAGAAAGTAAACTTTGATAATATAAAAGATAAGGTTCGGGTTTTTGCGCCTGCTACCGTGGCAAATATGATCTGTGGCTTTGATATCCTGGGCTTTGCTGTCAATGAACCCGGCGATGAGGTCAAGATGTATCGCGTAGCCGAACCAGGGGTCCGTATCCGTTCGATAGCAGGGGATGACGGACGCCTGCCTCTGGATGCCGACCGTAATACGGTGAGTGCTTGTGTGAAGATGCTGTTGCGGGATCTGGGAGTTGCAGATACCATTGGTGTGGAGATTGAACTTATCAAGCATATGCCAATAGGTTCTGGCTTAGGCTCTAGCTCTGCGAGCACCGTTGCTGGTCTGTATGCTATTAATGCTTTGTTGGGAACACCTCTTACGAAGGAAGAGTTAATGCCCTACTGTGTAGAAGGGGAGCGCCTGGCGTGTGGACATGGACATGCTGATAATGTCGCACCAGCATTGATGGGGGGAGTCGCGCTGATTCGCGGACAGGAAGCACTGGACGTCATAAAGCTCCCCGTACCCGGAGATCTCTATGCTGGAATTGTGTTTCCACAGGTTGATGTACCGACACGGGATGCCCGCCAGCTCATAAAAGATAAGGTGCTATTGAAAGAAGCTGTCGTGCAATGGGGCAATATCGCAGGGTTGATTGCAGGTCTTTTTCAAAATGATTATGATTTGATAGGTCGCAGTATGCAGGATGTCTTGATCGAACCTACACGCGCTATTTTGATTCCTGAATTTTATGAAATGAAGCGGATCGCCCTAGAATGTGGGGCGTTAAGCTTTGGGATATCGGGATCTGGACCGTCGGTTGTAACCATCTCCAGAGGCGAAGATATCGCTCGTGTAGCGACCACTAAGATTAAAGAACACCTGTCGTCAAAAGAAATCGATAGCTATCAGTATGTGTCTGCTGTTAATGTCGAGGGGCCTCGACTGTTGGAGTTTGATAACCTATAGAAAAGCCCAAAGCTAACTAATGACCATTGAAAATTATATACATATGAAATACTCATGTTTAGCGGAGCATAAACCGTCATGAGTATTCCATGTGACAGATAACAGTCAAATTATATACATATGAAACTTTATAGCACAAATAATAAAGCATTGCGTGTTTCTTTTCAAGAAGCCGTTTTTAACGCTCTCCCTCAGGATAAGGGATTGTATATGCCAGAAGTCATCCCACAATTAGATCCTTTTTTTATCCAGAATATACAACAATATTCACTTCAGGAGATCGCTTTGGCGGTGGCCTCAGCATTGATCGGTGATGATATCCCTAAGGCGGACTTGAAAAAGATTGTTGATGATGCCATTAATTTTGATGCCCCGGTTAAGTTCTTGAATGCAGAGACGGCTGTTTTGGAATTGTTCCATGGACCTTCTTATGCTTTCAAAGATTTTGGAGCTCGTTTTATGAGTCGGATCATGGGGTACTTCTCTCAAAAAGGCGATCAACTCTTGGATGTCTTGGTCGCGACATCAGGAGATACCGGTGGAGCAGTGGCTTTAGGCTTTTTAGGAGTTGAAGGAACGCGTGTCACGATTTTGTACCCTAAGGGAAAAGTATCTAAGGTACAGGAGGAGCAGTTAACGACTAATGGACAGAATATTAGAGCGCTGGAAGTAGATGGTACATTTGATGACTGTCAGGCTTTGGTGAAAGAGGCTTTTAATGATCGCGAACTTAATAGTGTGTTGCGTCTCACATCAGCAAACTCAATCAATATTTCCCGATTGATTCCTCAGACATTCTACTACTTTTGGGCTTATGCGCAATTGAAAGCTCAGGGGATCTCTGAAGTCGTATTTACAGTGCCTAGCGGCAATTTTGGGAATATCGGTGCTGGGTTATTGGCCTATAAAATGGGACTCCCAGTAACGCATTTTGTTGCAGGGACAAATGTAAATGATACCGTTCCCCGCTTTCTTCGTTCGGGTAACTATGAACCCAAGCCTTCCGTTCAAACACTAGCCAATGCTATGGATGTAGGTAATCCAAGTAACTGGGTCAGAATACAAGATATGTTTGATGGAGATTTAGAACACCTTCGAGGTATGGTCTCTTCGTATACCTATGACGATGTTGCGACTGAACAAGCGATGAAAGAGCTGTATGAAAAATATAATTACATAGCTTGCCCTCACACTGCGATAGCTTATCTGGCATCGGAGGCATATCGTAGAGATACACCGGGGACCTACGCTTCTGTATTTTTATCAACGGCACACCCTTGTAAATTTCCAGACGCAATAGACGAAGCGGTATTTGCCAAAGTAACTCTTCCTAAGGGAGCAGTAGATTTGTCCAATAAACCTAAGCTTGCGACGGATTTAAAAGTCAGATATGAAGATTTTAAAGCCTATTTACTCGCTAGTAGATAGACTGATCGTCCTATATTCGAAAAGAGCAGTATCCGATAGGAACTGCTCTTTTTTTGTTTAGTTTGGAATAAAATTTTGAAAAAGTTTAAAATAAATAATATTGTTTGCTTCTTCAGTTTTATTTTTGTGCGATGAATACGATAATCTTACAAAAAGGTAAAGATAAAGCAGCCTGGCAATTACACCCTTGGGTGTTTTCTGGAGCGATTGGCAAAATAAATGGCCGCGTACAATCTGGAGAGGTTGTGGCAGTATATAATATAGAACAGGAATTCATTGCTTATGGTATCTATAATAATATATCGCGCGTTGCAGTTCGCTTGTTGGAATGGAATCCAGCGAATGAGATTAATGAAGACTGGTGGAGACTGCGTGTAAGAAAGGCCGTTCGGAACCGAAAGCATTTGTTAACGGCAGATAATGATGCGGTTCGTTTGATTTTTGCGGAAGCTGATTTTTTGCCTGGACTGATTGCGGATAAATATGCAGACTATATTTCTATTCAGGTTCATTCGTCAGGGATAGAGCAGGTCAAAGGACTTATCGTTGATGAATTGGTGAATCTCCTGCAACCTAAGGGAATTTACGAAAGAAGTGATTTGAAGTCTAGAGACTATGAGGGGCTACCGGATAGTAATGGCGTATTGTGGGGAGAATTACCTCCAGATTTTGTTGAAATCGTGGAAAACGGGATCCATTATAAGGTAAATATCATTGATGGTCAGAAATCAGGGTTTTACTGCGATCAGCGTGAAAACCGCTTTTTGACGGCTCAGTATGTCAAAGGTAAGCGGATGCTGGATTGCTTCTGTTATTCGGGTGGTTTTACTTTAAATGCTTTTCGAGCAGGAGCTGATGAAGTTGTCTCTGTTGACAGTTCTGCGTTGGCGATAGACACCTTAAAGGAAAATGTGAAGTATAATGGTTTTGATGAGACAAAACATGTAGCGGTTCAGTCTGATGTAAATAAGTATTTGCGTCAATTGGGAGAGGGTGGAGAAAAGTTTGATGTAATTGTGCTGGATCCACCAAAGTACGCTCCCTCGAGATCGACGTTAGAAAAAGCTTCGAGAGCTTATAAGGATTTGAATCGTAGGGGATTGATGTTGTTGGGGAGTGGTGGTCTATTGGCAACTTTTTCTTGCTCTGGAGCAATGGATATTGAGACCTTTAAGCAAGTTTTGGCTTGGGCTGCTTTGGATGCGGGTAAAGAAATCCAATTTATTAGACAGTTTTCGCAGCCAGAGGATCATCCCGTTCGTGCTTCTTTCTCCGAAGGTGAATACCTAAAGGGATTATTGGTGCGTGTATTGTAAGAAAGCAGGTTGAAATGCTGTGGTAAGAAATTCGGCAGAAATACGATTCCTTATCACAGCATTATATTATTACCACCGGATCAACGCCGATCCCCAAGTAAAGCCTGCTCCAAATGCGGCTAGGCAAACCAAATCGCCTTCTTTGATCCGGCCCTCTTCCCAAGCTTCTGAAAGCGCTATTGGTACGGATGCAGCTGTTGTATTGCCGTATTTTTGAATATTATTGAACACCTTATCATCCGCTAACCCCAATGTTTTCTGTACAAACTGTGATATACGGAGATTGGCTTGATGCGGTACCAGAAGGTCTATATCGGCAGGTGTTAGCTCGTTTTTAGCTAAAGCTTCACCGATGACTTCCGGAAATTTTACCACTGCCTTTTTGAAAACGGCCTGACCATCCATATACGGAAAAGCACTTCCATCTTCTAGCATTTTAGGAGTCACGAACATTCCTCCTAGTTCCTGATCGGGCCATTCTGGTCTATTTTCTAAGCCTTTTCCTCCTGATGCTCCAGGGTAATACATGGCTAGTTTTTCGGCATCCGCACCATCGGAGTGGAGGTGGGTACTCAAGATACCTTTGCCCGTCTCAGTCGTTGGTTGTAGTATGGCTGCACCTGCTCCATCACCAAATATCACGGATACGGCACGGCCTCGTGTCGAAAAGTCCAAAGCAAAAGAATGTTTTTCTGAACCGACCACCAGTATGTTTTTATACATTCCTGTTTTTATAAATTGGTCGGCTATAGACAATGCGTAGACAAAGCCCGAACACTGGTTACGGATGTCCAACGCTCCGATTTCTCCCATACCCATTTCCCTTTGGAGCAGTACGCCACAGCCTGGAAAATAATAGTCTGGAGATAAGGTGGCAAATATGATGAAGTCGATGTCTTTAGCCGTTGTTTTTGCACGCTCTATAGCGATCTTGGCTGCTTCAATAGCCATTGATGTCGTCGTTTCCTCCAGACGGTCGGCATACCGTCTTTCCTTGATGCCGGTACGTTCTTGGATCCACTCGTCGGTAGTATCCATGAATCGGGTAAGGTCATTGTTGGTATACACATTTTTAGGAACATAGTGCCCTAGGCCTGCTATTTTAGATTGGAACATGATCTTGTAATTCTAGTCGTTAATAATCCAATTGTTTTCAACCCATTCGCTGATTAGGATGACCTTTTATTCAAAGAGGTCTGTCCATAGGGAGGAAATTACTACAAAATTACGGTTTTTTTGAAAAATACACTACTTTTGCGCTATGGGTGTAGAAACCGCACAAGAAACCTTTACGCTTGAAGAAATATTAGCTTCTGTAAAAGAAAGCCATAAGCTTATTCTTTGGAATGATGATATCAATACGTTTGATCACGTAATCTATTGTCTGATCCATCATTTGCAATATACAGAAACACAGGCCGAGCGTATTGCTTGGAAGGTGCACACCGAAGGCAAATGCGCTGTATTAGAAGGACCTTATGTGGAGCTAGAGATCTATCGGAAGATACTGAAGGCAGAAGGTCTTACCGTTTCGGTGGAGTAGATTTTGCTCGGTAATAATACAGTTACGATAGTCCCTTATTCTGTTTTATTCTCCATTTTTGTAGCTTACGAACGCAATCTAAGCTATGCAACTTAAATTACTATTTACCCTATTTTTTGCCCTTCCTTTATTTATATATGCGCAACAAGGCCAGTTTAAAGTCACTGTCGTAGAGGAGTTGACCAAAGAGCCTGTTCTTGGAGCCAGTGTCGCGTTGTTGCACGCTGTTTCAAAGGCGCCTGTAAAGGGACGGCAGACGGATGGTAACGGAGTCGCTTCTATTGATGGACTGCCTGCCGGTACTTATCTTGTAAAGATCAGTTTTGTAGGAATGCTTGATTATGAACGGGAAGGTGTGGTAATAGCTGCTAATAAGACAAACGATATCGGTGTTGTATTCCTTTTTGAGAGTGGTCGCCAGCTGGACGAGATTGTTGTGAAGGGGCGTCTGCCCGAATTGCAGTTGGGAATCGATAAAAAGGTGTTTGATGTCTCCCAAAGTATGGTTAGTGTAGGTGGTACGGCGCAGGATTTACTCGCCAATGTTCCCACATTACAGGTGGATATGGATGGTTCTGTGAGTTTGAGAGGGTCTAACAGTGTTCGTATTTTGATAGATGGCAAAGAGTCTGCTATGGCAGGTTCTGATGTTAATAAATTGCTTCAGTCGTTACCGGCTGATGCCGTTGCTAAGGTCGAAATCATTACCAACCCCTCGGCAAAGTATGACGCGGAAGGGCAATCCGGAATTATCAATATCGTGTTGAAGAAGAATGTCCGCACTGGCTTTAATGGGGTGGCAAATGCTTCTGTCGGTAGTTACGATAATTATAATGCGGGGGTTACGTTGAATTATAGGGACCGTAAGTTTAATTATTTTGGAGGATATAATTATAGGCATGGCCGTAATGTAGGCGAGGGTGGCGTACGTACGGTACAGCTGTTTGACGGTTTGCAACAGGATAACAGTGAAATCACCGAATCGAACTCAGAAACATTCCGAAAGGGAATAAATAATTCTTTTCGTTTAGGGACGGATTATTATGCTAATGAAAAGACGACGATTAGAGTAGGAGCCAATTTGAGTTTGAGGGATAATAGAAGAGGGGAAGATATTCTTTACAACTACTATAACCGCCCTGATTATGGCAGTTCTAGTTCCCGTGAATCCAGACAGAAAGAAGAGGATCTGGGATATGATATCAGTTTTGATTTTAAGCGCACCCTACGTAGGGAAGGAGAGGAGTTGACGGCTAATGTAACTTATGGTTATGACAAGGAGGATGGTACGAATGACTATATACAGCGCTACGATAAGACTTCTACTATCTCCGAAAGTAGACGTAAAAATGCAACCAATGAAAGTGGCCGGAATTGGAATTTTCAACTGGATTATGTTTTGCCATTGGGCGAGAACCATAAATTCGAAGCTGGGTACCGTACGATATTACGCTCATCGGATGAAGGACAACGTTCGGATAAATTAGTAGAAGGAGTGTTTGAACCTGATTATGGGGTAAACAATGATTTTAATATGAAATCGGGTGTCCATGCATTGTACGCTAACTATCAGCGTATGTTATCTCAACGAATAGGGCTACAATTAGGACTGCGTGCGGAGGATGCTTTTCTAAATACGACTATCCGTAGTTATGACCCATCTCTCATTAATAAAGGTACAGATGTGACGCTAGGCAAGCTCGATTACTTTCGAGTATATCCGAGTTTGTTTTTAACTTATGATGTTAACGCGGAAGGTGATAAGGTGCAGCTGAGTTATTCTAGACGGGTACAACGTCCAAGGGGCTGGCAGGTCAATCCTTTCGTAGATTTATCGGACGAGACGAACTTTAGACAAGGTAATCCGGAGTTGATGCCCGAAGATATCCATGCTGTAGAGATGAGTTTTGCAAAGTTTTATTCGGGGTGGAATTTCCTTGCTTCGGCTTACTACCGCCGTATAAACGATGTTACGCAACCGTTTCAGTATGATCAAAATGATTCTTTAGCAGCTATCTATTTGGCTGATAACCCCAATGCTACTTTTATGCGTTGGCAAAACATAGGTTCTAGAAACAATGCAGGGTTTGAGGTCGTGTCTAAGGTGAATATCTTTTCTTGGTGGGATATAACTGCCAATGGGAATGTTTTTTACTTTAAAATAGAACCGAATGAAGGGTATAACGTTCGTTCTTCTGACGGACTCTCTTGGAATGCGAATCTAACGACAAACCTCAAGTTGGCAAAATTGACCTCTCTTCAGTTGCGTGGCGATTATCGTGCTCCAATGAATAGCTTACAAGGCCGGATGAAAGCCATGAAGGGGGTAGATCTAGCGTTAAAGCAGGATGTATTGAAGGGGAAAGGCAGTGTCACGTTTAATGTTCGTGATTTATTTGATTCTAGACAGTTTGGTGGTGATAGTTATCTCCCATCACAATATTCCGATCGATATTTTAGATGGTCTAAGCGAACATTTACCCTAGGGTTTTCTTATCGTTTCGGTGTACAGGATTTGACTAAAGGCAGAAAGAAAAATGAAGACATGCCTTCCGATGAAAACATGGGCGGTTATTAGACTGTTCTTTTAGACTACTAAGTGTAGGAATTACATTAAGTATTTGTATATTTATTGATAGAATTGTGATTGTAGATTTGAACCTGAATTGTTTTGGACGACTTTTGGGTAATTTGATGACCATAAAATAAAAAATACTTTAATGAAAAACAGCTTTATGTCAGCTTGCTTAATGATTGGGATGTTCTCCTTTTCTGTAGCGCATGCGCAGGGCAAAAAGAGCTTCCAAGCGGTTGCTCCGACTTATGAATTGATGAACTTGCCAAAGGTAGATCTCACAAAGTTTAAGAAAGCCAAAAATGGAGCCTACGTGCTGTTTGATGGTAGTTCATTGGAGGGGTGGCGTGGCTATAATAAGACGTATGTTCCTAATAAATGGAATATAGAAGACGGCGCACTCAAATTTTCTAAAAAACCTAGTGTTGATAAGCCTGAAGGTGGGGATATCATTTTTGCTCATGATTTCAAAGATTTTGAACTGGAGTTTGAATGGAAGATCTCAGAAGCCGGTAACTCAGGTGTGTTTTTTCTAGCTAGAGAAGTCAAAGGTCAACCGATTTATATATCAAGTCCGGAATACCAGATTCTGGATAACGATAAACATCCTGACGCTAGTAAAGGTATTGATGGGAATCGCCAATCGGCCTCATTGTACGATATGATTCCTGCAAAACCTCAAAATGCGAAAGCTGTAGGAATGTGGAACAAGTCGAAAATTGTTGTGAAAGGAGAGAAAGTTCAACATTTTCAGAATGGCAAGAAGGTTGTGGAATATACAATTAGAACCCCCGAGTGGGAAAAACTGTTGCAATCTAGTAAATTCAGCCAAGACAAGTGGCCTCTAGCTTTTGAATTACTTTCTAAAGTGGGCGCTGAGCCAGGGGTGATCGGATTTCAAGACCATGGAGACGATGTATGGTATCGTAATGTGACTGTAAAGGTATTGCGCTAATGAGAATGTGCATGGCAAGATGGAGAGCCATAACTGTATGTGCTTTCCTTTTTTTAATCTGTTTACAAGATGCATTTGCGCAGGTCGAACGAATGTTTTATCCTGTGGAGGCTGAGGCTCTAAAGGGGAGGACTAAAGAGATGCATACTCAAGTCTCGCTTGGCCGCCTTCCGAGTCGATTACAAGGACAGGTCCGGGATGCTGTCTGGAATTTGGGGCAAAATGCAGCTGGCGTATACGTTGACTTCCGTACAGATGCTGATACTATAGTGGTACGCTATGGGGTGTCTGGAGATCTAAACATGCCACATATGCCGACGACGGGTGTCAGTGGGGTCGATTTATATATGAAGGAAGGTAATATATGGCGCTGGGCACATGGTAGTTATCAGTTCAAAGACACAATCCAGTATACTTTTAGTAATATCGGCAAAAATAAAGCAGGAGTATACCGTTTGTACCTACCGTTGTACAATACTGTAAAGTGGCTAGAAATAGGGGTAGATAAAGCAGAGCAGATTTTTTTTGTGGATAATAAAGGAAAGCAAGCTCCTATTGTTGTTTACGGGACTTCTATTGCACAAGGGGCCTGTGTGTCGCGACCGGGGATGGCTTGGACAAATATAGTGGGACGTTCTTTGGATAATGAAGTTGTCAATCTGGCATTTTCAGGGAATGGACGTTTGGAGCAGCCTTTGTTGGATTTGATCGCTCTAGAAGATGCAGCTGTATATGTTTTGGATTGTCTTCCTAATTTAATAATAACTCCTCAGCGAAGCGAAAGGCAATTGGATTCATTGATTGTTGGAGCAGTCAAAACTATTCGGGCGAAGCACCCAAAAACTCCGATTATTCTTACAGGACATAGTTCTGCATTTACTCCAGGGGTTATGAATAGCGGGACACTAGTTGCTTACGAAAAGTCTACATACGTGGGGAAAACTACTTTTGATAAGTTAGTAAAAGAGGGGGACAAAAAACTATATTGGCTAGATAGTAGAGAGATTGCTTTGGATATCAATTCTACTGTGGACTCTGCTCATCCTAATGATTATGGTATGGACAAGATAGCACAGGCCTATATTCGATTGCTTAAGAAAATATTAAAATAAGAGGGGGGATATACCCCTTCTCTATTTTAAAAAATATGCTTTAGCTCTTTTAGATCCCTGATCATATAGTGTACATCTGTTGGCTTATCTGCTCCAGTACTGTTAAAGTATATTGCTTCTAGACCTGCGTTTTGTGCTCCCCGTACATCTGCGTCAACATTGTCACCGATCATAATAGAAGTTGTTTTTTCGGCTTGGCCATTACTTATAGCATGGTCAAAGATTCGAGGATCTGGTTTGTTAACTCCAAATATTTCTGATATAACAACTGTTTTAAAGTAGTGCTCTAGACGGCTATGTTTTAATTTGAGCTCACAGGCTTCTTTAAATCCATTTGATATCAGATGAAGATTGTATTTATCCTGCAAATAAGCGAGTGTCTCGTGCGCATTGGGAAATAGATTTGTCTTCGTAGGACATATTTTGAGGTATTGTTCTTCAAAAGCAAGGGGAAATAGTGCTGGGTCGACACCGAGCTGTGTGAAGGTATCTGCAAATCTTAATCTCCTTAAGGTGGGCTTGTCTATCTTGCCATGATGGTACAGGGCCCATACGCGATGGTTGTTCAGCGTGTAGGTTTCAATAAATAAGTCTGCGCGATTGCTTCCAAAAAGCCGGTCAAATTGAAATGTTATGTAGAGTTCGTGTAATGTTTCTTCTGCATTTCTGTCAAAATCCCAAATTGTATGATCTAGATCGAAGAATATGTCTTTTTTTTGATTGAACATGTACAAACCTACATAAATTCAATATAGCAGACAATATAATCGCTCTAATTGTCTAATTGTCTAATTGGATTTAGTAGCTTCTTTCGATCAATTATATTTTTTAACGGAAGATATGCCGCGTCTTTTTCTTATTAGTGTCATAAAACAAGGGCTATTTTATTATGCCCGTGTATTTGCCTATTTTTGTTGAAATTGCATTTATGAGAAGAGCACTCTTTTGGTTTTATCTACTGGCGCTATATGCACTTTGCCAATTAATTGGGTGGGGATATATGTTTATAAAACATGTGCCGGACAGAAAGGGGATGATTATTGGTGAGGGGTTGATTTTTATAGCAATTTTTGTTTTAGCTGTAATCAAGCTGAAAAAGCATTTGGAACGTGAGCGCTACTACCAGCAACAACAACAGAATTTTTTGCTTTCCGTAACACATGAACTAAAATCTCCTTTGGCTTCTGTTAAGCTTTATTTACAGACTATATTGAAGCGGGACTTGGATCGTGAACAACAGAAAACTTTTTTGTCCAACTCGTTGAAAGATATCGAACGTCTTGATTATTTGGTGGAAAATGTTTTGTTGGCTACCAAACTGGAAAACAGGACTTTTATTCTACCTAAAGAGGATTTTGATTTTTCGGAATTGATTGAAGAGATTTTAGATCGACTTCAAAAAAATGCGTGCAAATCCGAGATTATCAAACCGCAGATCGAACCAGGTATTGTCTTACATGCTGATAAGTTTGCGATTACCAACGTGGTGACCAATCTTGTTGAGAATGCAGTCAAATACTCGCCACCTTGTGCTAATGTAGAGGTGAGCTTGAAGAAAAAGGATAATGATCTTATGTTTTCTGTTGCCGATCATGGAGCTGGTATACAAGATGACGAAAAGAGACTTATCTTTAATAAATTTTACCGTGTAGGAAATGAATCTACCCGTAAAGCCAAGGGAACTGGTTTGGGGTTATATATAGTGAAATCTGTATTGCAAAAACATGATGCTACAATTAAGGTGATGGATAACAAACCTTCTGGAAGCATCTTTGAAGTAACATTTGAAAATTATGCAAGCTAAGCAAAGGATACTCTTAGTCGAAGACGAGGAACACTTGTTGGAGGCCATCAAATTAAATTTAGAACTGGAAGGATACCGTGTTACAACGGCAACCGATGGTAAAAAGGCTTTGAAAATCTTCAAAGAAGAACGGTTCAATCTGATTATTTTGGATGTAATGATTCCTGAAATCGATGGTTTTCAGGTTGCAGAAACTATTCGTCTTCAGAATACTGAAGTGCCTATAATGTTCCTAACGGCTAAAAATAGCAGTGAGGACCGTATTACAGGTTTAAAAAAGGGAGCGGATGACTATTTGGTAAAGCCGTTTAACCTTGAAGAGCTAATCTTACGCGTCGGTAACTTGATCCGTAGGGGAATGAAAGGAGACGAATTAAAGGAACTCAATTCTTATACCATAGGCGACAAGACTATTTATTTCAATTCCTACGAGTTGCACTTGGCAGATGGCACCGTCACTTCGTTGACAAAAAAGGAAACTATGCTCCTAAAGTTACTCATCGAAAGACGTAATGAGGCCGTTTCCAGAGAGCAGATTTTAGAAACCGTGTGGAACTATGATGTGTACCCTTCTACACGTACGATTGATAATTTTATTCTGACTTTTAGAAAGTATTTTGAACCCGATCAAAAGCATCCTATTTATTTTCATTCGATAAGAGGGGTCGGTTATAAATTTACAGATAATACGGACGGTCAAGCCGAATAATATATTTTATGAATACAAGGCGCCGAATGATAATCATAGGCATAGCCATTATTGGATTGGCCTATGCTGTTGTTTTTAAGCACTATAACGTTTGTATCTATTTGTTAGGAATTATTGGTTACTTTATATGGAGCCAGTATAGAGAGGGGACAGTTTTTCTAGCAACGCAGGCATTCCATAGACAAGATTATGAACAAACTGAAAAGCTGTTGGCTGAGATTAAAAATCCTGATACCCTTCGTAAGGGACGACGAAACTTTTACGAGTTTATGAAGGGCAATCTAGCATTGAAAAATAATAATATCGAAGAAGCGGAGTATCATTTTCAGTTGGCTTCGAGGCTGCCTTGGCGTCGAGATAATGAAAAAGGAATGGTCTTGATCAATTTGGCTAATATTAATCTAAGAAAGCAAGATTATGATCGTGTGAACGCGTATTTAGAACTAACGGATAAATTAGTTTTGACGCACAGGCAGAGTGATATTGTTGCAAAAATTAAAGAAGACGTAAAAAAATATAATTAAAATATAGTGAGTACAATTTTACAGAACGATTTGTTTATCAAGGCTGCGCTTTCGCAGCAAGTAGAGAGACCTCCGGTATGGATGATGCGTCAAGCAGGACGCTTTATGCCAGAGTATTGGGAAATTAAAAATAAGTACAGCTTTTTGGAGATGTGTAAAACTCCAGAGATCGCTGCGGATGTGACCATGCTTCCAGTTGATCTTCTAGGTATAGATGCTGCCATTTTATTTTCGGATATCCTCGTCACTGGAGAAGCGATGGGAGGAGATCTTTCTTTTGAGCAAGGGGTAGGACCTCGTTTTTCGAATCCTGTTCGTACCTGGAAGGATGCCGAAAACTTATCTGTCGATTGTCTCGACAAGCTACAATATGTAGCCGATGCTATACATGTTATACAACAACGTCTTGATGGACGGATTCCATTAATAGGATTTGCAGGTGCACCATTTACTATCTTGAGTTATTTGGTAGAGGGTGGATCTTCTAGAGATTTTAAGTTAACGAAGTTAATGTTGAATAACGAGCCTGAATTGGCACACCTTATTCTTCAGAAAATAGCAGATCTTACAATTGCTTATTTAAATATGCAGATCGATGCTGGGGTTAATGCTGTTCAGCTTTTTGATAGCTGGGCTAACGCGTTGTCATGGAATGACTACCATACATTCTCGCATAAATATAATAAATATATCTTAGCAAATCTGAAGCGTACAGTACCTGTAATATCATTTGCGAAAGGAGCATCTGTATTCGCGCCTGTAATGGCTGAGAGTAACCCTGATGTTATTTCTGTCGATTGGAATGCGGATCTGCTGAATATCAAGAAGAGTCTTCCTGCAGGCATCGCTGTCCAAGGAAACTTAGATCCGTTTATTATGTATGCCGACAAACCGGTGATCAAAGCTAAGATTCATGAGCTGTTCGAAAGAATGCGTGGTGAAAACGGCTTTATATGTAACCTGGGACATGGTATTATGCCTGATATGCCATTTGACCATGTCAAATACGCAGTGGAAGTCATAAGAGAGTTCAGATACTAAGGATTAGATAAGAAAAGGAAAAATTATTTGATTTTTCCTTTTTATTTTTGTGCTATGATATATCTCTATGCAAAAGCGGTGCATATTATTTTTGTGATCTGTTGGATGGCGGGATTATTTTATATGCCTCGACTTTTCATCTATCATACCGAAGCAAAAGGAAAAGGGGAGATAGAATATCAAATTTTGCATAATCAGTTTACATTAATGGAAAACCGTCTATGGTGGGTGATTACTACTCCGGCAATGTATATTGCAATAGCTTCAGCATTACTGATGCTTTACACGAGTCCTGGATTGTTGACGTTGGGATGGATGCATGTCAAACTCTTGTTTGTTGTTGGTCTGGTTTTTTACCATTTTAGGACACAAAGGTTGATGTTTGCACTTAGAGATGAAAAATCAACATGGACGTCACATCAGCTAAGGTTATGGAACGAAGTCGCTACCATACTCGTGTTTGCGATTGTTTTTGTTGTTATCTTAAAATCGGCTTTCAATTGGATATATGGCGTGGTTGGAATTTTATTCTTAGCTATACTGTTGATGTTTTTGATCAAACTTTATAAAAAATACCGTAAATCAAAAGGAGAACACGTAGATTAGATGTGATATGATAAAAGGAATTCTGACATTTATAACAATAGTAGTCTTTACATCGGTTGCTTTTGGGCAAGAGCATAATTGGGCATTCGGTTTTTATGGGGATGTTAATGTAAAAGCTGCTAGAGAGAATAGCTTTGGTGTACAGGCCAAATATGATTTGAACAATAGAAGCGCACTCCAGGCTCAAGTGCATGGTAGAAGTAGTTTTGTATCCGTAGGAGCAGACTACCTATTTTCATTCTTAAATAAGCGCAACAGTGATTTTAATGTTTTTCTAGGAGTTGGTGTTGCTGAAGAGTTTGTCCGTTTTCAGAAAGAGGAAGAAATAGACTATGAGTTGGTCAAAGATGATTTGTTCGTTTTGAATGGGCAACTAGGAGTTAGTTATTACTTTTCTCCGGTTAAATTATCTGTTTATGGCGGATATAAAGTGAAGTATATAACGACTGATGAAAAATTTAAGCCCAATTATGTGACATTGGGTGTTCGCTATCACCTATGGTAAATCTGTTATGAAGAGATATTAATCATAAAAAAAGAGGATCAAATCCTCTTTTTTTATTTATATATTTTTGAGAATGGTGTGTCCCATTCGGTCTCGTTTAGTTTTTAAATACTCTTCGTTGTAAACATTGGGCTCTATTTCGATAGGCACATTTTCAACAATCTCGAGACCGTAACCTACTAGGCCAGCTCTTTTCGTAGGATTGTTGGACATTAGTCTCATTTTCGAAACTCCCATATGGCGGAGTATCTGAGCGCCTACACCATAGTCTCTATGATCTGCTTTAAATCCCAGTTGGATATTGGCATCTACCGTATCGACACCTTCTTCCTGCAATTTGTAGGCTTGAAGTTTATTGATTAAGCCAATACCGCGTCCTTCTTGGTTCATGTATACAATGATACCCTTCCCCTCTTTTTCGATCATTTCCATAGCCTTATGCAGCTGAGGGCCACAGTCACAGCGGCATGAGCCAAATATATCTCCAGTCATACAAGAACTGTGTACACGTACCAATACCGGTTCATCTTCTTTCCATTCGCCTTTGTATATAGCAAGGTGTTGTTCTCCACTATTCTTTTGGGTAAAAGCCTTCATCTGGAACTCTCCGTAGGCCGTAGGCATTTTTACGGATACTTCTTCGTTTATTAAGGAATCATGTTTTAGACGATACTCGATTAGATCTTCTATACTAATGATTTTGAGATCAAATCGTTTGGCGACTTCAAGTAGATCGGGTAGCCGTGCCATTTCACCATCTTCCTTGAGGATCTCTACCAATACGCCTGCGGGTTCGAAGCCTGCAAGTCTTGCTATATCGACAGTTGCTTCGGTGTGTCCAGTACGACGTAGAACGCCTCCGTCCATGGCTATCAATGGGAATATATGACCTGGACGCCCCAATTCCTCAGGTTTAATATTAGGGTCTATTAACGCTTTTATAGTTTTTGAACGATCTGAAGCTGATATTCCTGTTGTACAACCATATCCCTGAAGATCCACAGAAACGGTAAAATTAGTTTCGTATATAGCTGTATTTTGGCCTACCATTGGATGCAGATTGAGCTCTTTACAACGCTCTTCCGATAATGGTGCACACACCAATCCGCGTCCGTGTGTCGCCATGAAGTTTATTATTTCAGGGGTAGCATTTCTAGCTGCAGTAATAAAGTCGCCTTCATTCTCCCTGTCCTCATCGTCTACTACAATGATTACTTTTCCAGCCTTGATGTCTTCAATGGCTTCTTCGATTGTGTTTAATTTTATATCCATTGATATATTAGTTTTCAATTACAAAGGTATATTTGATTTTTGTTCTTTTAATAACCAAGAAGTCAAAATTGGTATTAAACCTTTTGTTTTTTGATGTTTAGTTTTTCTTTAACCCACTCCAGAGCAAGTTGAGCTTTGATCTTGTATTGGTCCATATCAAATAGTGCAGAATCCGTAGTGGATTTGTAGGTGAGGAAAGCCGCTAAAGGGCTGAGCACTATTATAGCCATCCACATTCCCCAAAAAGGAGTCATAGCACCATCCTTTGCAGATTTTTCCGCTACTGTCGAGATGATGTGGTATATAAGGAAGAATATAATGGATATAACCACGGGAGCTCCTAGTCCGCCTTTTCTGATAATAGCGCCCAAAGGGGCTCCGATTGCAAAGAGAAGAAGGCAGGATACAGCAAGAGTGAATTTTCTGTGATATTCAATATCATAGCGAATGTCTTTGTCAATCAGTCCTTGGTATTCGGTAGATCTATTGAATGTTCCGTCTTTGAATTGTTGGATCTGTCCTAATGCACTACTAACTACATTTCTTCTATTCGATTCTGGGATATAAGATATTATATCACCGTTGATTTTTATTTTTGCATTCCCACGTATACCTTCATTGTAATACCTGGAGGTAAAAAGAATATTGTGCTTCAGTTCTTGCGAGCTTATCTTTGAGACACTATCTAGCTCCATTAAATTAGTGTCTGATTTGAGTTTTAGTTGACGCAGGTTTAGCATTTGATGGTGTTGTTTAAAAAGATTTTCGTCTGTACGTTTCATTTCAAACGCATCCATATTAAACTTTGTTTCCGTCTCTTTAAAATAAAAACGTGTAAACTGTTGACGAGGGTCGTATGTTTTTGCATTATCGGCACGTGAATCTTCATATCGGACTCCATCGATAAGTTTTAGGATCATAAAATTCTGATCACGTGAATTATACATATATCCCTCTTTGGCGACTAAAACATCACTTGCTGCATTACCTTTAGATTTATCGTAAATAGTAAGGTCATAGAGTACAGTCCCGTCTTTACTTTTGCTTTTTGCACGAATGGCATATCCAGGGATAGTGCTGTTAAAGATACCTGGTTTGATTAAAAAATCGGCTTTCTTATTGCGGACGTCCCATAATAAGGAACCCATTTTTAGGTTTACGACTGGGAGTATATAGTCTGAAAATAGGAATGAGCCACCGGCAAATAAGCCAACGAGAATAAATAGAGGGCTCATGGCTTTTCGTAATGAAACGCCTGCGGCCTTTATGGCGACCAATTCATAGCTTTCTCCTAGATTGCCAAAAGTCATGATTGAAGAGAGAAGCATAGAAAGTGGGAGAGCCATGGACAACTGTACGGCACATTGATAGCCTATAAGCTCCATAATTACATACCACTCGAATCCTTTTCCGATAAGGTCGTCGATATACTTAAATAAAAAAAGCATCAAAAGCACAAACATCACAATACAGAATGTGACAATAAATGGCTTAATGAATGCTTGTAATATTAATTTATGTACTTTTTTCATGTATCTATAAGCATAGCCTTGTTAGCTTTACATGAGGCTATGCATGATGAACAAAGATACAGAATTTTAAGCACCAATTACACTTTGTAAGTAGCTTATCGAGTTATCCCAGATTTTTTTTCGATCCTCTACATTTTCGTCTTTAGCATGGTCAGTAATCGCTAAAGCTACATCGTTCGTGAGCTCATCTTGAATAATTTCAAGCTCAAAAAAATGAGGCTCATCATCTATCCATTTAAACTTAACGTATTTGTTTTCTTTATAAATAGCTAGCTTTGCCCGGTGAGATTCACCATCCCAAATGAATTCGTAAACCCCATCGTGATAAATTACATCATCAGCAAACCATTGAGAAAGATCATTTGGCTCTATTAGGTATGGGTAAAGAATACGAGGAGAAGAGTTGATTATATATTCTAGGTGTATTTTAGTTTTTTCTGACATAGATAAATCACTTTTTAGTTTAACTTTTTCTACTTGATTTCTGTAATAATACATATTTTTATTCTAAAAGTATACGAAGTGGAATAAAATTTGTTAACAATCAAAAAGTTGTCAACATGTTAGCGCTTTCATTTTTAGATAATTGCATTAAACAGCTTTTCTAAGGGATATAAAATTATTAAAATCTCTAAAAAATTACTTTGAAAATAGTTCCTTATTGCTATATTTGCATCACTGAAACGGCGGGGTAGCTCAGATGGTTAGAGCGCAGGATTCATAACCCTGAGGTCGGCAGTTCGATCCTGCTCCCCGCTACTAGATAAAGCTTCAAGGAAACTTGGAGCTTTTGTCGTTTATAGGTATTAACTCTATATTCAATATATAAAGGGAGTAGTCTTTAACTCCGTTTAAATTTCAAATTAGGGCAGGAGTAAATAAGATGTCTTTTCACTCAATAAGTTTTAGGCTATGTACCCGATACGCCCGACCAAAATTATCTGGATCATGGGTTACTGTTGCCCGAATGGATTTCCATTTAGGTTCGGCAGGAATTCTATTTTTAGCTTTTTGACGAAGTTCTTCCCAGTTCTCCCAAATTTTCTCCAATTGACTTTCTATCTCAGTGTCATTGTAAGTGAGCTGAATGTTTGAGATGAAAAAGTATTTATCTTCTTCCTTGAGAAGAACAATTATTGGTCCTCCAGGGATATAGGACTGAATGAGTTCAAGTTCAAAAGTTTCATTACCCTCATATTTTTCCTTTCGGATAACTTCGATAAACTTAAGATGGCTCATAGGGCCACCATCCTGCATTCGAGGCCCGTTATATGCTACCATTTTCGCCTTTACATGATAATCATAGCCGGGTTCTCTTTCATCGAATGCGGAAAGTGAAAGTTGTGGAGATGCATTCTGAGGCATTATTAAAGGGCCATCACCGACTGCACCGTAACGATGGCTAACAAACAACTCAACTTCTTGTCCATCTTTTAAATTAAATGGGCCATAGGTTTCTTCCTTGGAACAGGCTGTAAGAATAAGCACGGCAAAAAATAGATAAACTTGTCTCATGGTTTATAAAAATTTAAAGTTAACTTATATCAAAATGAACGTGATTATTGTGAAAATGCTACAATACCGTTCCGATAATACCGGATAGGTTCTCATCAACCAATTTCGCCGTTGTCTGGCTTTTTATGATAATATATTTCACATCAATATTCAGGTAATCCAAAACAGGATAGAGATTATGGGGGCTGTGGCTTCCGATTCACATCGAAGAACGGATTCCGAAAAACATGCATCATACCATTCCTTTTCCCGAAGATATTCAGGAGAGAAAGATGCCATTCTTTGGCGCATCCGAGAAATCGAAGCGGTTGAAGTTTCCAAATCTCAGACCATTGATCGGGAATAGTGCGGATATCAGTAAGATAAACGTAGGGCTTAATGTCAACTCTGCTTTTTCGAGTAAAGGTTTCTCATTTGGAGACGGTTTATCTGCTAAGATTCCTTTGTCAACTTGGCTTTCTGGGGAGTTGAGAGCGAGTTATTCTCGCTTAACGGTGGGAGAGGAAATAGAAGCAGATACAATGCATATCCGAATACGTCACACGGTAGGTATGATCTCGGTTCCTGTCTTGTTGAATTATACAGTTTCTGAAAATTTTTCTGTTTCATTGGGAGTAACTCCTTCTAAGGTCATAACCGAGCGACGTAGGGAAACCCTACAATTTTACCAATGGGAACCTGTTAGCACATCATCGGCGGATTCAACAAGACGATTGGTCAGCGAACGTCGGGAATCTAGCTATGAGGATTCTGTGTATAAAAACAATACCTATTTAGGTTTCGCTAGGTTATCAGGAAGATTAAGCCCTTCTTTTTTGAAGAAATTCAATGTTGTTATTGAACCTTATATTGCATTTCCGATAGGTACACTACATAGCGATCAATATAATTGGACACATGGTGGAGTATCATTAAGGGGATATCTCAACAAACCTTAGGAGAAAATGGATGCTAGCATCTGAATGGTTGACTCCTTCGAATTTATCTTATTGCATAGCTCGGAGCATAACCGTAAAAATTTTTGAAGGCAGTAGAAAACTGTACAATGCCATTGTATCCGCACAGGTAGGCGATTTCGGTTATACTATGTTTCTCTTCATTCAATAAATCTATGGCATGTCTCATCCGTAAAGAAATCACATAGCTCTTTATCGTCATGCCAAAACAGGATTTGAAGCCTTTTTTGAGTTTGAACTCATTGAGATAGCTCATTCGAGCAAGCTCCGGAATCCCCGGAGCATCTCTAAAACCGATATCTAATATATTTTTGGCTTCTAGGAGCTTTCTATGATCCCGGTCATTCAAGCCTGATTTATTATATAAAAGGTGCTGCTTTTGGTTTATTTCGAGTTGCAATAGGAGGAGCTCTTGTATTTTATTCTCAATATAGAGGCGTTTTAACTCTCCTTTTCTAGTGCATGACCTTATTTCGTGAATGACTGCATGTATATATGGGTTGAACTGCAGCATCGTCTTGGAGAGCGTAGCTGTCTTTTGCTCGAAGATATTATTTACAAACTCTTGATGCAGTATATAGTCTTTCGGAATGAGGTTAAAATAATACTCCTTAGAGAGGATGATGATTAGAAACTGAACAGGGATGTTTGGAGGCATTTTAAACCGACCGTGGTAGTTTTTAGAGAAGGTTATATTATGTGTGTTGGCTAGATCCCATGTAGAGTGTGTTAGCTTATCAATATCGGCTTCTATTTTAGAGTCAAACATAAATTCCATCATTACGCTTTCACCGTCTATCTTGAAGATATCCGTCATAACCTGTTGCAGGGTCATTGTTACATCAATTAACAACATGCCCCCGCAGGACATCTGTTTGTAGGTGATTTGGCCTATTCTGTCTTCTACAATGTCAACTTCACTTTCGTCCAGTAGGGTAGACCTGTTATAGGCATCGTCTATTTCCTTTTGGATATAATACCTGTCAACCTGTTTCAACTTTGCTGAAAGCCTCATTTTAATCCTTTTATATTAAATAATCATCCTGTTTTGTTAACCTCTTGCATTTAGATAAATCTAGCTTTGCAAATATATTTATAATGAGTCTTAATAAGAATAGCTTTAAGGCATATCATTGTAATGATTCTGTTAATTGTTTCAAATACTGGGCTAAGGAGTTGAAGACAACACTACTTATATTCGTTTTATTATTTTTTTCTATACTCTCTCTATTTGTAGGAGTGGCCGATATTTCTATATCAGATATTCTTCTATGGGATATGGACAAGATTTCTATCGTGTCTTTGAGTCGTATACCAAGAACCATATCGTTAATACTA
The DNA here is from genome assembly GCF_016746095.1 of Sphingobacterium faecale. GTDB lineage: Bacteria > Bacteroidota > Bacteroidia > Sphingobacteriales > Sphingobacteriaceae > Sphingobacterium > Sphingobacterium faecale. The sequence goes on from NZ_JAERTY010000002.1 coordinate 354,014, forward strand.
GCTGGAATCGGATTGAGTGTATGTGGTCTTATTATGCAACAGATGACACAGAATAAATTTGTGTCACCCACTACAGCTGGGACATTAGAAGCAGCCAAGGTGGGCTTATTGGCAGGGATGTTTCTTATTCCAGCATCTAGTATGCTTGTAAAAGGAGCTTTCGCTTTCTGCTTTACATTCCTGGGAAGCTTGCTCTTCTTGTTTATTACAGAGCGTATACGATTCCGCAACGTTATTTTTATTCCATTAGTGGGACTTATGTTTGGAGGTATTCTGAACTCCATTGCTACTTTTTTTGCCGTCAATCATAATTTAGTGCAAGACATGAATGCTTGGATGATGGGCGATTTTTCTGGTATTTTGCAGGGACAGTACGAGCTTATTTATGTCAGTCTACCTGCGATAATAGTCACTTATCTATATGCCAATAAGTTTGCCGTTGTAGGGATGGGGCGGGATTTCTCCAAAAATCTCGGACTGAACTACAAAGCTGTTATGAACATTGGCGTATTATGTGTCTCCTTAACGGTTAGTACTGTCATTATCATTGCCGGTTCTATTACTTTTCTGGGATTGGTCGTTCCGAATATAGTCAGTATGGTATATGGCGATAATATTAAGAAAACTCTTCCTTTTGTTGCGCTGTGGGGAGCTATTTTCCTGCTGATCTGTGACATTATTGGAAGGGTAATCATTTTCCCTTTCGAGGTTCCGATAGGTATGGTCGTTGGTTTTATCGGAGGTATACTATTTCTCCTTCTTTTATTGCGTAAGAAATGAAGGAGAACAAGAAGAGAGTTTTGCTATTACTATTATTGGCCCTTATTATTATAGGTTTATTCTTAGGTTATAATCTTGGGACTAGTTGGCGGTTTGCGCTAGAATTAAGGTCCATCAAGTTGGTCGCAATGCTTGTCGTAGCTTGTTGTGTTGCTTATTCTTCTGTTGCTTTTCAGACGATCACTGCCAATAGGATTTTAACCCCCTCTATTATGGGATTTGAATCAGTCTATATGCTATTGCAGACCATAATCGTGTTTGTATACGGCGATATGACTTTTCGTGTTCTTAATGGTTTTGACAATTTCTTGCTGTCGGTTCTATTCATGATCGGATTTTCCTTTCTGCTTTATTTTCTGATTTATAGAAGAGGACGCAACAATATGTATTTGTTGCTACTGGTGGGACTGGTACTTGGGATTTTGTTCAATACGTTCAGCTCCTTTATGCAGTTATTGATTGATCCCAATGACTTTTTCATCATTCAGGGAAAGATGTTTGCCTCTTTCAATAAGATAAATGAAAGCTTGCTATGGTATGCTACAGGTATTTTGATCATCGTTTTGCTCTTCGGTTTCCGAATGAATAGGTATCTCGATGTACTCGCTTTGGGACGTGATCAGGCAATTAGTCTTGGAGTGGATTACCCTAAGGTGGTGAAGACCTTCTTTATTATCATTGCTATTCTTGTATCGGTTTCTACTGCGTTAATTGGACCAATCGCCTTTTTAGGATTATTGGTGACCAATGTAACTTACCAACTGATCAAGTCGCAGCGCCATGGACTGGTTATTCCGGCCTGTTGTCTGGTGTCTATCGTTGCTATTGTCGGAGGGCAGTTCATTATGGAGCGAATACTTAATTTTTCTACGCCTATTAGTACAATTATCAATCTGGTAGGAGGGGTATATTTTCTGTATCTATTGCTAAAAGTCAAAAAAATATAATGTTAATTCTGTTTAAATAAATTATATCACATATGAAAAAATCTATTTTTTTATTCGCGTTGGCGATAACATTTGCTTTTACGAGCTGTAATAATGCTAGTCAAAAAAAAGCAGAGGGTGAAGAGTCTAACGATAAAGTCACCATAACTCATGAGTTGGGAACGGTAGATGTGCCGGTCAATCCCCAAAGAGTAGTCGTATTGGACTTTAGTCAATTGGAAAACTTAGACTTTATAGGCGTAAAGCCGGTAGGTATCCCCAAAACAGGAGTGCCAAAGTATCTTTCAAAATATAAGGACGATGAGAGTATTGCTGACCTGGGTAATCTGGTTGAGGCTAATATCGAAAAATTGAATGAGCTGAATCCTGATTTAATCATTATCGGAGGAAGGCTTAAAGATTCCTATGAACAGATTTCTAAAATTGCCCCGACTATTATTCCTGTTTGGGATACAAAAGACCAGTTCGGTGCATTGGAGAAAAATACCACTAACCTGGGTAAGATCTTCGGTAAGGAAAAAGAGTTTGAAGCTTCCTTAGCCGCTATCAAGGACAAGGCTGCATCAGTCAAAGAAAAAGCAGGGAAATCTGATGCAAAGGCCTTAGTCGTATTACATAACAAAGGACGTTTTAGTGCTTATGGCAGTGGTTCACGCTTTGGTCTTATCCACGATATTCTAGGTGTGCAGGAAGCTGCAAAAGGTCTAGATACGCATCTTCATGGCACGAAGACCTCTAACGAATTTATTGCAGAAACCAATCCTGATATCTTATTTGTCGTGGATAGAAGTGCCGCTATTGGTGATACTCCATTAAACAAAGAGGAAGTTGAGAACAAATTGATCCAACGCACAAATGCGTTTAAAAATGGAAAGATTGTGTACTTAGATTCGGAAACATGGTATTTAGCAGGTGGCGGAGTAATCTCTATCAACAGAATGATCGATGAAGTAGATAGGGCTTTATAATAAAGAATAATAGATAAGCTCCAAGTGAAGAAACTTGGAGCTTTTTTCTGAAAGTGCCTTTGTTATTGATTCGATACTATATTATAAGGCATCAATGAGCGCTCTTCATCCGGCTCAATGAAAATCACCAACAGTCACGAAAGTTTTATTTTGGTATATGACAGTCATTATGATTACTTTTAAAAGCTAATCAGATAACATATCTTAATAAATATGACAAAGTGCCAATTAATTGAGACATTTGTAAAAAACCATCAAATCCTAGTAGACTATATAGATCAATTGGAAGAAGAGGGATATCTCTATACCCAAGGTCGAAAATGGACAGCGGGGCAACAATTACATCATGTAGGCTCCACTATTGTTCCATTTACTAAAGCTTTGGTTTCAAAAGAATACCTGGTTCAAAAGTTTGGCGATTTGGATAGATCCACTTGGTCTTATCAGACTGTTTTGGATAACTACGCAAAGACAAGTCTAAAAGCACCTGAACAGTTTTTGCCACCTGCGGAAGTCAGCTTTGAACAAAAAGAGACTATTATTACGTCACTTCGCAGCGATCTCGAAAAAATAAGTGCTCTGTTGGAACTTTATGAAGAAGATGAACTGGATCTTCTCGTTATTCCACACCCTTTGTTAGGTAAAATGAATATTAGGGAGATCTTCTATTTAATGGGGTATCATCCTATCCATCATCTCAAGCAAATTAAAACTCTGTTAAATGATTATAAGGTGTAAGTGCGGGGGCTGCTAATGCAAACCACAGCCTGACAAAAAAGCTCCGAACTTCTAAGCCTTTCTTAGTAGTACTCTAGAGAAAGGCTTGAAGTGCGACTTAAGAGCATGGCCAATCTCTACGCGAAAAATCAATCGTCATTGTTTGTTGAGATTAGCAGTGTTTTGATGTTAAGCTTTCTTTTTAATACCTTTGTGCCATTATGCGGCAATAATAAATCTATTCTTAATAATAATTATACCCTTTGGTTGATTCTATACCAAGGGCTTTCCTGTATTTATTAATTGTTAACAGATACTATACCATCAGATATAGTAACTTCTTTATTATTGCTTCATAATATGAAATCTAAAGAGAGATATACGCTATTTTTTATCGTGATAGTGGTCACCATAGATACCGCAGGGTTCGGTATTATTTTTCCAGTTCTACCACAGCTATTGACTGATTTATTGCATACAGATATTAGTACCGCCGCCCAATATGGGGGCTGGTTGTCTTTTTGTTATGCCCTTATGCAATTTGTCTTCGCTCCTATATTGGGTAACCTCAGTGATGCTTACGGACGCCGGCCAGTGTTGCTGAGCTCCTTGTTAGGCTTCGGAATAGATTGCATTTTTTTAGCTTTTGCACCTGATATATTGTGGCTGTTTTTTGGGCGTACCATCGCTGGGATCACGGGAGCGAGTTTTTCGGTTGCATTAGCTTGTGTAGCTGATATCAGTACGGGAAAAGATCGAACAAAGTTTTTCGGCTTGATCAATGCCGCTTTTGGTGCGGGATTCATTTTAGGTCCCGCCATTGGAGGGGTGTTGGCCGAGTGGGGAACACACGCACCTTTTCTTTTTGCGGCTACCTTGAGCCTGATCAATTTTATCTTCGGATATTTTTTCTTTGCAGAGTCCCTAGAGAAAGAGAATAGAAGGAAATTTGATTGGAGAAAAGCTAATCCCTTTGGTGCCCTCGTGCATTTACAGAAATTGCCAGCCGTTTGGTCGTTGGCTATCGCGATGTTATTCGTCTCCATGGCAACACACAGCATGGAAAGCGTATGGTCATTCTTTACTATAGAGAAGTTTCACTGGGATAATTCGATGGTGGGGTATTCTCTGGCGTTTATTGGTGCCCTTTCTATTATCGTACAGTTGTGGGGGGTAGCTTTCCTTGCGGATAGGATAGGGGAGCGGAGTATGCTGATCGGTGGTCTTTGTTGTCTCATATTCGGTTTTTTTATTTTTGCTTTCTCTCCTGTGCAATGGTTATTATTCGTTGGAATAATAATATTTATTATAGGCGGTATTCACGGAACAGCTCTGCAAAGTCTTATTTCCCTAAATGTCCCTGACAATGGACAGGGAGAGCTTCAAGGTGCTTTGGGTTGTCTACTCGGCTTTACTACCTTTGTCGCGCCGCCAATAATGACATCGACCTTTTCTTATTTTACGAATGAAGGAGCTCCACTTTATTTTCCGGGAATTCCTTTTCTTATAGCAGCAACATTGGGAATTATTGGCTTGATTTTATGCTATTTTAGTATTAATAAATTTCAAAAGGAAGGCACATCCGATAGATCATAGAACACTTTAGATTTTGATATATTGTAGGAATATACTTTGATAATCAAAATCTATCTAGATTTTTAAGGTGCATTTTATAGTTTCGTTTGAAACCTTTTAAATAATTGACCTTTTTGTAATAATGGTCAACGTTTTAATGCTTTTTTCTTAGTTGAATTGTATAAAATAGGTGTTATTTATTGTATTTTAATAAAAAACACAATTGTTACATTTGTAACGTGCTGATTTTTAGTTTTTTATTTACTTGTTTTAGTTGTTGTGACAATTAGGAGACTTTTTGTTCTTTTTTTGATTTTAAAAAGTTCTACATTTGCCAGTGTTAAATATAAATTAAAAAGATATGAAAAAAATTTTACTTACATTAACTGCTGTTGCAGGTTTGACAGTTGCTTCTCAAGCACAAGAATTTGGTTTTGGAAAAACTGACCTTATCGTAGAAGGTAACATCGGTTTTGGAAAAACTGATAATAAAAATACAGAAGTGAAAGTATCAGGTTTCAAATTTAACCCTAAAGTTGGTTATTTCGTGACTGATAAAATTGCAGTGGGTATTAACTTAATCGTTAATGATTCTGTTACTAACAATTACAAAGAGAACGCTGAGAAAAAAGTTAAAACAAACTCATTCGGAGCAGGTGTTTTCGGTCGTTACTACTTCTTAGAAGTTGGATCACGTTTTAAAACTTATGCAGAATTAAATGTTGATTACACAGGATCTAAAGGAGAAGTTACTACATCGGGTACTACTGTTAAAGGAGACAAAACAAACACTTTCGGTGTTAACGCTGGTATCGGTGCGAACTATTTCCTAACAGAGAAAATCGCTGTTAACTTTGCATTTGCAAACATCATTGGTTACAATACTTCTAAAGTTGATGCTGATGGCGCTAAAGCTATTAGTTCTTTCGGAGCAAATGTTAACGAGTTCAATAACTTCTTTAACACAGCAACATTCGGTTTGACTTTCAAATTCTAATTTGGATAGAAGTTCTAGAAATAAGATCCCGATAAGCATAGCTTATCGGGATTTTTCTTTTTTATGGATTTGTGGACCACAATGAAGCTGATTTAAGCATCGCTCTACGCGGTAATTTTAGATTGGCGACGATCAGTTCGGCAAAGTCTTCCGGTTGTAGTACGGTCTCTGGATTGCCGTCTGTGAGCTTCAGTTCTTTGGACATATCCGATGCAATAGTACTTGGCATTAATGTACACACGCGGATATTGTTTTTACGTACTTCACGCATCAAGGAGTCTGAAAAACCAATCACGCCAAATTTTGACGCACTATAAGCAGAAGTAGTCGCTGCGCCATTTAAGCCTGCAGTGGAGGATACGTTGATAATATCTCCTTCATTCTTTTCTATAAGCTGAGGCAGGATCGCTTTAGTGACATAATAGGTACCCAATAGATTGGTTTCTATAATGTCTTTCCACATCTTTGGATCCATATCCAATACCGATCCAAAAGCGGCCACGCCTGCATTGTTGACCAAGATGTCGAATGTTCCAAAGTCCGTGTTTAATTTCGCTATAGCCGTTGTCACAGCGTCAAAATCAGCCACGTCAAAGACCACATAAGTCGCCTGTACTCCAAGAGCCCTTAGCTCAGAAATGGTCTCTTTCAATAGTTGCTCATTCCTGCCTGTAATCGCTACGTTGATGCCTTCTTTGGCAAACGCTAGGGCAGTTGCCTTACCTAAGCCTCTACCGCCACCGGTGATGAGTGCATTCTTTCCTTTTAAATTCTCCATGTACAAAACTACTCAATAGTTTTTATCCTTATGTCCACCTTGTGGAGAGTTTACGTTTATTTAACACGAGAAGTTCACCTGTACCCATAAAAAAAGCCCTCTCTCACGAGAAGGCTTTTCTTTTTCAGTAACTGAAATCTATCACACTTTGATTTCAACTTCAACACCTGAAGGTAATTCTAATTTCATCAACGCATCAACTGTTTTTGAGTTAGATGAGTAGATGTCTAACAATCTCTTGTAAGAACACAATTGGAATTGCTCACGTGCTTTTTTGTTAACGTGTGGTGAACGTAATACCGTATAGATTTTTTTCTCAGTAGGTAATGGAATAGGACCACTAACAACTGCACCTGTAGGTTTTACTGTTTTTACGATTTTCTCAGCTGATTTGTCAACTAAATTGTAATCGTAAGATTTCAATTTGATTCTGATTCTTTGGCTCATTTTTTATTTGTTTTAATATGACCACTGATTAGAGCTATTCGCAACCAGTGATCGGTTTATCTTTCTTTGGATTAAGGACGGAAAGAACAAAGATAAAAGACATGACCTTCATCTTTGCTCCTTTATCCTTATTCTCAATTATTAGTCTTCGATACCTTTAACTTTACCTTTAGATTTTGCGATTACATCATCTTGTACGTTACGAGGTGCTTCAGCATAGTGGTCAAATTCCATAGTGGAAGTTGCACGACCTGAAGTGATCGTACGTAATTGAGTTACATAACCGAACATCTCAGATAGAGGAACGATGGCTTTGATTACTTGTGCACCATTACGTGTGTCAAGACCTTGCATCTGACCGCGACGACGGTTCAGGTCACCCATCACGTCACCCATGTTTTCTTCTGGAGTCAACACTTCTACCTTCATGATAGGCTCCATCAATACAGGAGAACATTTAGGTAAAGCTTGACGGTATGCCATCTTAGCTGCTAGCTCAAATGACAGAGAGTCTGAATCCACTGCGTGGAATGAACCATCGATCAAACGAACTTTCATGCCTGATAGTGGATAGCCTGCCAATACACCATTGTTCAATGAAGATTCGAATCCTTTTTGAACAGAAGGAATGTATTCTTTAGGAATAGCACCACCTACGATCTCATTCACAAATTGAAGAGCTGATTTTGATGTGTCGTAATCTTCGTCAATAGGAGAAACAACAACTTTGATGTCTGCGAATTTACCACGACCACCGGATTGTTTTTTATAAACTTCACGGTGTTCAGTAGTTCCATTGATAGACTCTTTGTAGGCTACCTGAGGAGCACCTTGATTTACCTCTACTTTGAACTCACGTCTCAAACGGTCAATCAAGATATCCAAGTGAAGCTCACCCATACCCGAGATTACAGTTTGACCGGTATCTTCGTCTGTTTTAACAACGAATGTAGGATCCTCTTCAGATAATTTACCAAGAGCGATACCTAATTTGTCAACGTCAGCTTGGGTTTTAGGCTCAATAGCTAAACCAATAACTGGCTCTGCAAAGTTCATTGCTTCCAGAACGATAGGGTGTTTTTCATCACAAAGTGTATCACCAGTTTTGATGTCTTTGAAACCTACTACCGCACCGATATCACCTGCACCTATTCTTTCAATTGGGTTTTGCTTGTTAGCATGCATTTGGAAGATACGAGAAATACGCTCTCTGTTTCCTGAACGCGTGTTCAAGACATAAGAACCTGCTTCTAATACACCTGAGTATGCACGTACAAAACACAAACGACCTACGAATGGGTCAGTTGCGATTTTGAAACCTAGAGCAGCGAAAGGCTCCGATTCAGATGGTTTACGTTCGATTTCTTCACCGTTGCGCGGGTCAGTACCTTTTACAGCTTCTTGATCCAATGGTGAAGGCAATAACTCCATTACGAAGTCAAGCATCGTTTGTACACCTTTGTTTTTGAATGATGAACCACATACCATTGGTACGAATGCGTTGTCCAATACCGCAGCACGAAGTGCGTTAAGGATTTCGCGTTCTGTCAACGAGTTTGGATCTTCGAAGAATTTCTCCATCAAAGACTCATCGTATCCAGCAACAGCTTCTAATAGGTTTTCACGGTATTCAGCAACCTCATCCAACATGTCTTCTGGAATAGGCACTTCTGTGAAAGTCATACCTTTATCTTCTGTGTTCCATACGATACCACGGTTGTTGATTAAGTCAACTACCCCTTCGAAGTTATCTTCAGCACCGATAGGTAATTGAAGAGGAACAGCAGTCGTGCCAAGCATTTCTTTAACTTGCTTAACTACTTTTAAGAAGTCAGCACCTGAACGGTCCATTTTGTTTACGAAACCAATACGAGGTACTTTGTAGTTGTCTGCTAATCTCCAGTTGGTCTCAGATTGAGGCTCAACACCATCTACCGCAGAGAACAAGAAAACTAATCCATCCAATACACGAAGGGAACGGTTTACTTCAACCGTGAAATCCACGTGTCCAGGAGTATCGATTACGTTTACTTGGTATTTTTTGTTGCGGTAGTTCCAGAATACAGTTACTGCAGAAGACGTAATTGTGATACCACGCTCTTGCTCTTGTGCCATCCAGTCTGTAGTCGCAGAACCCTCGTGCGTTTCACCTAATTTGTGATTCACACCAGAGTAAAACAGAATACGCTCTGTAGTGGTTGTTTTACCGGCATCGATGTGTGCAGCGATACCGATATTTCTTACTAAACTTAAATCTTTTGCCATTTTATTTTTGCAGTTTGCCTTGGAAGGCTGTTTAATTTTAACACTTTAAATAAGTACACCGACCGTGATAATGATGGTAATCTTTATCAGCGATCGGTGTAATCATATTTGTTTTGTTGTTTTCAAAACTAGAATCTGAAGTGTGAGAACGCTTTGTTAGCTTCCGCCATTTTGTGCGTATCTTCTTTCTTCTTCACAGCAGCACCTTCACCTTTAGAAGCTGAAATGATTTCTCCTGCTAATTTTTCGAACATAGTTTTCTCACCACGTTTACGAGCGTAAGAAATCAACCATTTCATACCTAAAGCGATTTTACGCTCTGGACGTACTTCCATAGGAACTTGGAAGTTGGCACCACCAACACGACGAGATTTAACCTCTACTGCAGGCATTACGTTGTTCAAAGCTTTTTTCCAAGCTTCTAGTCCGTTCTCTTGTGTTTTTTGTTCTACTAATTCTACTGCATCGTAAAAAATAGAGTAAGCGATAGATTTCTTACCGTCAAACATCATATTATTTACAAAACGTGTTACCTGAACGTCGTTAAACTTTGGATCAGGTAAAATGATTCTCTTTTTTGGTTTTGATTTTCTCATTTTTCTTTCCTCCGTTTAATTATTTCTTTTTGCCTTTTGCTGGAGCTGCAGCTGCTTGTCCTGGTTTAGGACGCTTAGTTCCATACTTAGAACGACGTTGGTTACGACCTGCTACACCTGAAGTATCTAATGCACCACGGATGATGTGGTAACGCACACCTGGTAAATCTTTAACACGACCACCACGGATCAATACGATCGAGTGCTCTTGTAAGTTGTGACCTTCTCCAGGGATGTAAGCGTTGACCTCTTTACCGTTTGTTAAACGTACACGAGCTACTTTACGCATTGCTGAGTTTGGTTTTTTAGGGGTAGTAGTATATACACGCGTACATACACCTCTTCGCTGTGGACATGAGTCCAACGCTGGTGACTTACTCTTGTCTACCAGAGCTACTCTACCTTTTCTAACTAATTGTTGAATAGTAGGCATTTACCTGTTTTTGTTTTTAAATTTTTGTTTAAAATACTTTTAAAGTCCGCAAAGATATAAAGAATATTTTGAACTCTAAATAGTTATGGCGTAAAATGTTTCAACAATTTTAGGCTGCCTATCGCTACCTTGGCTGTCAATTAGAGACAATGTTTTTTATTTCATAAACGCAGCGCCTGTCTTTGGCGAGAATGTGCTGTGTTCGTTTTATCTCATATTTAGGACCTAGGAGCTTAATGAAATTCTGTAATTCTGCTCGGCAGAATCCCTGACAGGCGGTGGCTGCTGCGCAGATCGGACAGTGGTTTTCTATGAAGTAGTAGGTTTCGTTTTCTTTTTTCCATTCTGCCATGTATCCCTCTTCTGTACGGAGATCCCGTAATTTTTCGAGTCTGCTTTCAATGCTGTTCGAAGATGAGAGTGCCTGCTCATAGCGTGTGTAGGTCTGCCGTTCGCGATCGGATATAAGCAGGTCCAAGGCTTGATCGCCCAGTAAGTTTTTTACTGCATTTAGTAGATCGACTGTTACCTGAGCGTGTGTATCCGGAAATCGTGTAACGCCCTTTTCTGTTAGCGAGTAATATGTAGTAGGGCGTCCTACTCCTTCACTTCGTTGAGATGTAGAGACCAGACCCGCATCAATAAGGTTATTTAGATGTTGACGTGCGCCTTCTTTCGTAATCTTAAGTTCGGACGCTAATAGAGCAAGTGTAGCCTCTCCTCTCATTTTTAGCGTTATTAAGATACGGTTTACACTTTCTTTCTTCATAGCTACAATTTATACATTTAGATACAAAGGTAATGCTATTTTCTAAAAGGCACTTAATAAAACAAGTTTTAACTTGCTTTATTAAGTGCCTTTTCTCATTTTTGCAACATGGATATTCGATGTTTCTTTAATTTTATACATTTCGATTGTTATATCGTACGCATAGTATTAGCTCTTTAAGTGTATGTTTATTTAGTGATTGACAAATAAAATGTGTTTTGTATGGAAGATAATGTTTTTGTAAATAAAGTGCATGCTTCAGGTATTGTAACGGTAGATCTGATGGATTATGCCCCATTGGAAGAAGTCGTTTCTCTCGATATTCGAGAGTTTCTGTTTATGGGGCTCATAATAAGAGAAAAGGAATTTAAAGATGCGATTGGTGCCTATGATTGGGAGGCTCTACGGCATAAAGCGGTAGCTGTATGCTGTAGCGAGGATACCATTATTCCTACTTGGGTTTATTTTATGATTGCGGATAGACTTTATGGTATAGCCTCTCGTGTCGACTATAGACCGGCAGCCGAAGTTGTCGATCTCCTTTGGCGGACTAATATCCAAAAAGCAGACTTCACCTACTTGGCAGGGAAGAAAGCGGTAGTGAAAGCTAATCCAAAAATTGCTCCTGATATTTTTATGACTGCTGTCGATAGCCTGCGCCCTTTTGTGGCCACCTTGATGTATGGCGAAGCAGGGATGCCCAAGGTTATATATAAACGCTAACAAATCTCAAGGGGTTAAAAAAAGTGAAAATTAACAATATAAAGAAGGTAAAATAGAAGAAATAAAATGAGAGTATTACTGTTTAATGGTTCCTTAGACCGAAGAGAGGGAGCGACTTCGGAAAAAATAAGTAAGTATTTTGAAGAAATATTTTTAGCAGAAGGGCTTTCTGTTGATGTTTTTCGAGTTACGGATTCCGGAGTTCCTTTATTTGATGCGACTTTAAATAAAGTACCCAATGCGGTTGATCGAATGAATATAATGTTCAGGGAAACAACTCTTCAGGTATGGCTTACGCCTCTTTATCATGGAGGAATGACCGGCGTGATGAAGAATTGTTTAGACTGGTTAGAGTGTAGTGCTAAAATGCCATCACCTTATCTGACAGGAAAGCTGATTGGCTTGGTCTGTTGGGCGGATGGCGTACAGGCGATGCAGGGTATTAATGGGATGGATGATGTTGCCAAAGCATTAAGGGGGTGGACATTGCCATATAGTTTACCTATGCAGCGTAAGCAGTTGCTTACAGTCGAAGGAGAATTAACGCTGGAATATAAAGAGCGTATCGACAAAATGGTCAGATTACTGCTGTGTTCTCCATTTTATAAAAAATCATAATCATGTTTCCAGCTAGCTATATTTCCACTTTAATTTATATTTTTACAGTCATAAGATAAAGGAAATAAATGGCTTCAGGGATATTTGCGATATTAGATGATATCGCCGCATTGATGGATGATGTTGCAATCGCTAGTAAGATTGCAACAAAAAAAACAGCAGGTATATTAGGTGATGATTTGGCTGTTAATGCAGAGAAAGCGACAGGTTTTCTCGCCTCCAGAGAGATCCCGGTGTTGTGGGCCATTACTAAAGGGTCTTTGCTCAATAAATTGATTATTGTACCGATTGCATTACTGCTTAATGTTTTTTTTCCTTTAGCAATTAAAGTTATTCTGGTCTTAGGAGGTGCGTATTTAGCATTTGAGGGAGTAGAAAAAATAATAGAATATTTTTTTCATCGTACCAATCAGATTGACCAGGCTACTGAAGAAGGGATTGGGGATGACGGATTGGCGGAAAAGAATAAGATAAAATCAGCTATTACCACCGACTTTATTTTATCTGTAGAAATCGTCATTATTGCGCTTGGGACAGTTCTCGATAAGGAACTGCCTTTACAGATTCTGACGGTCTCTATTGTAGCCCTTATAGCAACCATAGGAGTGTACGGTATTGTGGCACTTATTGTGCGTATGGATGACTTTGGGTATAGGCTTATGCGGCGTTTCGAAAATAAAGGACTGTTGGGCTATATTGGGATGACATTAGTTAAGCTCTTGCCTATTATTATCAAATCTCTGGCTGTGATTGGTACCGTAGCATTGATTTTGGTCTCTGGCGGTATTTTTGTACATAATATTCACTTTTTGCACGAATTGTTCCCTGCTATTCCTTCCTTTCTGAAAGAGTTTTTGGTAGGACTATTGGCCGGTATAATTATAGTCGGTCTTATAACTATGATTAAAAAAGTGGTTTCACTCTTTAAAAAGTAATAAATCCCGCTTTTGAAAAAATACAAATAATGGGAGGACTACATTCTTTCGTTTTACAGGATGTCAATTTTTCTGCATGTTCTATTTATGACTTCCTGCGCCATCTTTCCGCAGATATCAATATAGCGAATCTGGAAAGTCATCAACATGTCTATCCTTTGCTTCTAGAGTTGAATAAAGGTTTATTTACAAGAGAGCACTGTAGCACATTCTATCCCGAGGTTGACGTTCACCTGAAAGGTACAGTTTTAATGCTGAGCTGTACCTGTGGTTTGCAGTCGGATAGGCTATGTGTTCATCAGCTTGAGGTGTTGGATGCTATCCTAAAGAAGGATGATTACCGTGTCTTTTTTGATTATCGGTTGCGGGATTACCGACTTCGCAGTCTAGCGAAAGGCTATGGGCTTGAAGAGGAGCAAGATATGGATTCCTATTTTCAACTTCATTTTGAAGAAGGAAAGACCCATTTTTTTACAAAGGAAAAAGGGTTGCTGCGTATTGATCAGTCTTTTCTTCGGCTGCCCTCTTTTGCCAGGAATAGTTCTTCTCTGCCTACGTTGTTGTCACGTAGTGATTCGAAAAAGTGGGTGTTGGTGTTGAGCAGACACCGTTTTTATGATGAGCTTAATTTTTTATTGTTTGAGGCAGAGTTTACCCAGCAGTGGAAATTAAAGAACCCTTTGATTCCGGTCGATCTTGCACGGCAGCTCCTACTTGACAATACGGTGGAGACACTTCGTTTTTTGAGTGCATTGCTTAGTTACCAGAACAGATTTGAAGGAGGTGCAACCGAAATTGAAAATCTAGCTCTTCAGGTGATTGCTTCCAATCCTATTGGATTGTCAGTTTACTACCATGATAGAGATAAGTCTGATAGTGTTGTTGCAAAAAGTCTGTTTCCTGTGAAACTAGCTGTGGTCAAGCCGGAGTTGAAACTTAAAGTTCTTAAAAAAGAACCTTTTTATGAAGTGAGCAGTGTACTATATTTACTGGACGTACTTGTTCCCATCGCTGAATTAGCAATCAAAAGCGATTTTTTTATCCTTTTCAAAGAACAGTATATTTATGTTCCGGATTCGGATCTGATGCGTGTTATACGTTTTTTGAAGGGTAATAATGAAATACTATTGATCCATAGTTCCCGGTATGAGGCATTTGAAACCCAGTTCTTAGCGCCTATAGAGGACTATGTAGAGATCGAGTATGCGTATATTTATAAAGCTAGTTCGCCAACGTCCCCTGTGGTACCGCATATGGAAATAGAGCAGATTATCTATCTTCAAAAGGAAGGCTCTATCATTTCGATCACGCCTATTGTACGTTATGGAGATACCGAGGTGCCGGTATACTCCCGTAAGCAACCGTATACAGTCGACGCCATGGGGAATAGATTTAAAGTAAACCGGGATCGCGGATATGAAGATCGTTTTACGGCTTTGGTATTAAATCAGCATCCCGACTTTGCGGAGCAGTTGCAGTATGTACAGTATTTTTATCTTTACAAAGATAAATTTTTTGATGCCGACTGGTTCTTATCTGCATTTGCTTTTTGGAGGGCGGCTGGTATCCGCATTCTCGGATTTAAAGAGCTTGACGGTACACGTATCAATTCACATCTTGCCAAGATAGATATCAAAGTCAATAGTGGGAAGGATTGGTTTAATGTACACGTTAAAATAAACTTTGGAGATCAGACAGCGAAACTTAGACAGGTACAACGTGCATTTAAGAATAAAAGTAAATTTGTGGAGCTGGATGACGGAACTTTAGGAGTAATGCCCGACGAATGGATCAATAAGATTAGTAGATACTTTAGTCTGGGGTATCTTGAGAAAGAACTATTGCATATCCCCAAAGTGCGGTTTTCTGAAGTATCTCAATACTTTGAGCAGGAGGTTTTGGCTCACGAGGTACGCGAAGAATTGACCATGTTTCAATACGATTTTTTAGAAGCAAGGGCGATTCCTGAGATAACCATTCCCCGTGGGCTGCAGGCTACTTTAAGAAATTATCAGCATGAAGGATTCAATTGGCTTTGTTTTTTGGATAGATTCGGTTTTGGAGGGTGTCTGGCGGATGATATGGGGCTGGGAAAGACAGTGCAGATCATTACCTTTCTCCTCTATATCAAGGAAAAGTATGAGTCTGGGGTTAATCTGATTGTTGTACCAACCTCACTTCTATTTAATTGGGAAAATGAACTGATGCGATTTGCACCAAGTCTGCGCATCCTTAACTATAATGTGGGGGGATATAAGCGACAGGAGCAAAGCTTTGCTGCCTATGATGTTGTTTTGGTGAGTTATGGTGTATTGGTGTCGGATATTAGTACCTTCAAAAAAGAAAAATTTCAATACGTTTTTCTTGACGAGGCACAGCTGGTGAAAAACCCCAACTCGGAACGTTATAAAGCAGTGTGTCTTCTCCGATCGGCCAATAGAATTATTCTGACCGGTACCCCTATCGAGAACAGTACATTTGACCTTTTTGGACTTTTTTCTTTTATATGTCCAGGATTATTGGGTAATAAACAGTTTTTCAAAGATACTTACGCCACACCTATCGATCAGTTTGAGTTTAGGCGTAGGACAGTAGAGCTCGAGCAGCGTATAGCTCCTTTCCTTTTACGCCGTACCAAGAGGCAGGTTATGGCCGAGCTACCAGAAAAGACGGAGACCGTTATCTATTGTGAAATGAATGATACACAGCGGGACATTTATACGGGTTATGAGGATGAGGTGCGTAGCTATATTAATTCGACCGACTCGGATACTTTAGATGGAGAGCGTATCCATGTCTTAGCCTCTCTGACGAGGCTCAGGCAGATCTGCAACTCTCCTGCATTGTTGCAGGAAGGGTATTCGACAGCTCATAGTGTCAAGATTGAGGTTCTTTTGGAGCAGATCAAAAGTAAGATGCATGCTCACAAAATATTAGTTTTTTCTCAATTTGTCGGTATGTTGGAGTTGATAAAAGAACGTCTCAACGACGACGGTATTACTTATACTTATCTGACCGGTCAATCGAAAAACCGTAAGGCCATTGTCTCGGAATTTCAGCAGAATGACTCAATACGTGTATTTCTGATCAGTTTAAAGGCTGGGGGGATAGGACTTAATCTGACAGGAGCAGATTATGTGTATCTCGTTGATCCTTGGTGGAATCCTGCGGTCGAAAATCAGGCAATCGATAGGAGCTATCGCATTGGACAGGATAAAAAAGTTACGGCAGTACGACTGATCTGTAATCATACAATTGAAGAAAAAATAATGAATTTGCAGCGTCGTAAACAAAAGCTTGCTGGTGATCTGATCGAGAGTGAGGTGACTTGGTTCAACAATCTTTCCAAACAAGATTTATTATCCTTAGTGAGCAAGATGAGCTAGATTAATTTATTCCCATAATTGTATAACACATTCTCCAAATACTATAAAATTATTGTATTGCAATTGTCCACCTTTGTGTTGTTAAATAGTAACATGCAATTATGGAAGTTATAGAGTCAAAAAAAATAAAAAAATCTTTCCCAGTACTCAATATGAGCTGTGCCAGCTGTGCCTCGAGTGTCGAGAGCATGGCGCAGACTGTGGAAGGAATTATAGATGCCTCGGTTAATTTTGCTACGGCTACCGTTACCGTCAGTTTTCGAGAGGGAGAAGCAGACCCGACAAGGTTGCAACTGGCGCTGCAAGAAATAGGTTTTGACATATTGATCGAAGAAGAAGATAAACAGCAGGAAATATTAGAGGAGCTCCATGAACAAAAATACGCCGATTTAAAGCGTAAGACTATTGGTGCGGTTCTGCTATCCTTACCGGTAGTCATTATCGGTATGTTTTTCATGAATATACCCTATGCCAATGAGACCATGCTGGTGTTTTCAACACCTGTTGTGCTTTGGTTTGGTAAAGATTTCTTTGTGAATGCTTGGAAGCAGTTGCAGCATAGGAAAGCCAATATGGATACACTGGTCGCATTGAGTACAGGTATAGCCTACTTGTTTAGTCTTTTTAACATGGTGGCGATGGACTATCTGATGTCACGCGGTATAGAGGCTCATGTTTATTTTGAGGCAGCGGCAGTGATTATTGCCTTTATTTTATTAGGAAGGCTATTGGAAGAAAAGGCAAAAGGAAATACCTCCACCGCTATCAAAAAATTAATGGGCCTACAGCCTAAGACTGTATTGGTCATATTGCCTATGGGAGAGGAGAAGACTGTTCCTATAGAACAGCTCTTGGTCGGTGATACCGTGATGGTCAAACCTGGTGAAAAGATTGCGGTAGATGGTCGGGTTATAACTGGTAGCTCATTTGTGGACGAAAGTATGCTCAGTGGGGAACCTCTTCCCGTGGAGAAGAAAGAGGGAGAGCCAGTGTATGCCGGTACTATTAATCAAAAAGGAAGTTTTCAATTTGCCGCAGAAAAAGTTGGTAAGGACACCATGCTGGCTCAGATTATACGTATGGTGCAGGATGCCCAGGGCTCTAAGGCACCTGTACAGAAGCTGGTGGATAAAATCGCAGGTGTCTTTGTTCCTGTTGTCATCGGTATTGCTGTAGTCACGGCTCTATTGTGGACTGTGCTTGGTGGCGAGCACGCTTGGGTGATGGGGCTGATCTCTGCCGTTACAGTCTTAGTGATAGCCTGCCCTTGTGCTTTGGGGCTGGCGACACCAACGGCGATTATGGTCGGTGTGGGCAAAGCCGCTGGAAGCGGTATATTGATCAAAGATGCCGAAAGTTTACAGTTGGCCAAAAATATTACAGCAGTAGTATTGGACAAGACAGGGACGATAACCGAAGGAAAGCCCAAGGTTATGTCCGAGTATTGGGTGGAGGACAATATACAGAATAAGCAGATCTTGTTTTCGATCGAACGAAAATCAGAACACCCCTTGGCTGATGCTGTTGTGCATCATTTGGAAGGCTATAGCTCACTGCTTCTGGAACGCTTTGAGAGTATTACTGGACAGGGGGTGGAAGCGGTATTAGATGGAGAGCTTTATCTAGTGGGCAATCCTGCACTGCTGTCTGCACATCAAGTGGAGGTTCCCGAAGAGGTCGCTAGAATAGCATCATCTTGGGCAGCTATGGCGCAGACAGTGATATGGTTTGCAACGAATAGTAAAGTGTTGGGAATAATGGCTATAGCCGATAAGGTGAAAGAAAACTCAAAAATGGCTATTAGGACATTACAGAGCAAGGGGATTACGGTCTATATGATGACAGGCGACAATACTTCGACTGCAGCGGCTATTGCGGAGCAGACAGGTATTACGACTTACAGGGCAGAGGTGTTGCCTCATCAAAAAGCCGAATTTGTAAAGGAGTTACAGGCACAGGGGCACATCGTTGCGATGGTGGGAGATGGTATTAATGACAGTAGTGCACTAGCCACTGCCGATGTAAGTATTGCGATGGGCAAGGGATCTGATATCGCTATGGATGTAGCCAAGATGACCATTATTTCATCCGATCTGCTGAAAATTCCTCAGGCGATAAAAATCTCCAAACAGACCGTGGCAACGATCAAACAGAATCTTTTCTGGGCATTCATATACAATTTGATCGGTATCCCTTTAGCCGCGGGGCTGCTTTATCCCATCAATGGTTTCTTGTTAAATCCGATGATTGCAGGAGCAGCTATGGCATTAAGCAGTGTTAGTGTGGTGAGCAACAGTTTGTGGCTCAAGATCAAAAAATAGAAATCATTTTTAAACAACAATAAATCAAGTATAATATGGAAACTCAAAAATTTCAATTTAAAACTAATATCAACTGTGGCGGATGTGTCACTAAGGTTACCCCTTATCTGGATAAAGCAGAGGGAATTGAATCGTGGGAAGTAGATACGGCAAATAGGGATAAAATCCTTACTGTCAATTCTACCAATATCGACGCAGATAAAATTATCGCTACAGTCAAAGAAGCAGGTTTTAATATCGAGCAGATTTAATGCTAACAAATGGAAAAAAGGGGTCTCATAAGTGAATTATGGCCCCCCCCTTTTTTGTTATAGATATTGGCTTTAGATTCCTGTTTATTTTACCTAGACATTCTTTTTCCCTAATACCTAAAATGGTAATGCCGTAGTCTGTTTGATATAGCGCATGACGAAGGAACTCTGAATCTTACTCACTTCCGGTATGGCCGATAGCTTTCCTGAAGCAAATGCGTTGTAGGCCTCAGGGCTGCTCACCACCACCTTTAGTACGATGTCGAATATACCTCCTGTTACGTAGGCATCCATAACTTCATCGAGGGCCGTAATCTGTTCCAAAAAACGATCTACATGTACCTTTTGCTGGCTGATCAGGGATACATTGACGATGACCGTAAAATTTAGCCCGACTTTTTCCTGATCCAAGATGGCGACATACTCTTTGATGTAACCTTCATGTTCCAGTCGTTTTATCCGTTCGTAAACCGATGTGCGGGACATATGCAAGCGTTCTGTCAGTTCATTGATGTCAAATTTTGCATTCCGCTGGAGCTCCCTCAATAGTGCTTTTTCTTGGCTGCTTAATTTTTCCATTGTATTTATTCCGAATATGACCTGTTTTATCTACTGTTTTCTGTTTTAAATCCCAAAAATAGGTTATTTCATGGATTATATTTGTGTTTGAAACTTGTTTGTTGGTTGTAAAACAGTATTTGATAGATTTGTCCGTACAGAATTAAACTATGAACAGGTACGTGTGGATTGTTGCTCTTGGTGCATTGAGTTATGGAATGTTATCTTCCTTTGCTAAGGTAGCGTATGGACAGGGATACAGCGCTGCGGAGGTAACTTTTATTCAAGGGGTTGTTGGGACTATAATTCTCTGGATTGCTTCTTTTGTTCAGCGTCTCCGAAGTGGGAAAAAAGACGATCTACCAACAGCAGCTGTACGCTGTAAGCTTCTTTTGGCTGGAGCTTGTATGGGGATTGCTACTTATTTATATTATCTTTCGGTGCAGTACATAACAGCATCTCTGGCGATAGTTTTACTCATGCAGATGGCTTGGATGAGCATGTTTGCGGAGTGGATGGTGTTAGGTCGACCTCCGCATCTCAAGCAGCTGGGAGCTGCTGCTTTTATCCTATTTGCAACATTTCTAGCAGGCGGATTTACTGGGTTTACCACCAAGGACTTCTCGTTGCTGGGCATTACTCTGGCATTATCTTCTGCGGTCTTGTATTGTTTTTATATTCTATTCACCAGCGAATTGGGTAAAGGGATGCATTTCTTGGAAAAGGGGGCTCTGATGACGACAGGTTCTACCCTTGCTATTTTTTTGATCAACTGCAATTCCTTATATTACAGTACCCATATTGATGGAGGCCTTTTTCAATGGGGGCTTTTCTTAGCGATATTCGGTACGGTAATCCCACCTATATGCTTTAGCGTAGGGATGCCCAAGCTTGGGCCTGGATTGAGTGCCATACTCCTTACATTAGAGCTCCCAACAGCTATATTGTGTGCATTTTTCGTTCTTAACGAGCAGATTTTGTTCACACAGTTGATCGGTATAGCACTATTGTTTATAGCACTTATCTATATCAATCTGTCTTCAGATAGTACCCATAAAAATAGATTAGATAGCGGTGGGAGTCATAGGATACCGTCTGTGACTTCAATATCTAGTAACGAAGACATACGTAAACCAAATTGTTTACCAGTGGAACAAAGTTGAGTACTGGTGTTCCACTGGTCAAAATACCTAAATACAAGTGTGATTAATGCCTGATAGTTAGCGTGAAATATGGATCGTGGAGATCGATAGCGCTTTAATTCCGATGCCGTAACCGCTATCTCTTTCGTCACATAACCTACATAGCTTACAATCAGAACGGGACGTTCGATAGGTACTTCTAATTTCTGACGATTCCATGTCGTTATTCTCTTGCCCATAAGGAAAAAGAACAAAATTCCCAATGTCAGGATCAAGGTTTTGGTGATAAATGATGCATTCGATCTTTTGGCTGATGCTGTATTTTTATTAAGTGGGTGGTTTTATATAACGAAAATGCTTAAAGCTATTGAATCGTGAAAAAAATTTCGTTTTGTTTCGAACTGTGATAAATCTGCCTTTTGGTGTATCGGGTACGATAATCTTTGTTAAAAAAGTAAGTAAAGTATGTTTTTTAGACTCTAAAAATTAGTTTATTTTTCGTTTTTTGTTAAAATAAGTTTTGTAATTACTTTAATTGTTTTTAATTTGCTGTTGTTTTAGTTTCGTATTACTTCAAGTTGTTGTATTTTACGAGAAGCTATACCAATGTTAAATATTTTATGATGGATCCGATGTTTTTTCTGTTTAATGATGTTGATTTTCTTTACAGCGATTATTTTAGGGGGAATGCTTAATGTTTTGTTAACTCAGAGTTTGTTCCTTTTTAATACCTGAAGATTAGTTTTGCAGCAGATTTTGTTCGTCAGGATTTTAGATAATATAAAATGAAGAGATAAGAAAGTTTTTGAAAATAAAGGGGTTGTAAACTTAACCATTTTAACCACTTTTATTAACCTCTAAATATGTATTCCTTTTTTGCTTTTAACAAGTTTTCTTGCTTGAATGCAAATGTTGTAGGGTTTCAGGAAATTTCGTCTCATGTAAAATTTAAACCAAATAGTTATCATATATGGAAATACGTTACATTGTTTTATGGGTATTTTTGGCCATTTCCTATTTTTGTAGCACTTCAGTGCAGGCGCAAGAAAGAAATGTGTCAGGTATCGTAAAGGATTTGAAAACAGGTAAGCCACTTGCAGGAGTAAGTGTTCTTTCTAAGCTTAAACGCACTACTGTATCGACGGATGAAAATGGGGGTTTCTCTCTCCTGAGTTCGGCAAAAGACACATTAGAGTTTAAGTTTGTCGGTTATAACTTGATGTTAGAACCCGTACATGACAGAAACGTAATCGAAGTTCAACTTTCTGAAGACGAGTCCGAGATTGACGAAGTTACGGTAGTTGCCTTCGGTACGCAGAAGAAGTCCAGTATTGTAGGAGCTATTACTACAGTCAATACCAAAGATCTACAGGTGCCTTCATCTAACCTGACTTCCGCATTTGCTGGCCGGATTCCCGGTATGATTGCATTTTCTCCTTCGGGAGAGCCAGGAGCGGATAATGCTGAGTTTTTCATCCGGGGTGTGACCACCTTTGGGTACCAATCCTCTCCATTAATTCTAATTGATGGATTTGAATCTACTACGGACAACCTAGCTCGTCTTCAACCGGATGATATCGAGTCTTTCTCTGTGCTTAAGGATGCCTCAGCTACCGTATTGTATGGTGCGCGTGGTGCTAATGGTATCATTATGATTACGACCAAATCTGGAAAAGAAGGGCCGGTCAAATTGAGTGCCCGTGTGGATTATCACATCGCTGCGCCTGTGCAACAGATTGAAATGGTTGACGGGGTATCCTATATGAGGTTATACAATGAAGCGAGGACCACAAGAACACCTCTTTTAGAACCCTATTATTCTGAGCAAAAAATTCAATCGACAATGAATGGAGAAGATCCGATGTTGTACCCTAATGTCGATTGGTACAATTATTTATTTAACAAGTCGGTGAGTAACAAAAAGGTCAATCTGAATATCTCCGGTGGCGGGCAGGTTGCTACTTACTATGTTGCTTTTGGAGCTGATAAAGAGTCTGGGTTGTTGAAGGTTGATAACAAAAATAATTTTAATAATAATATTGATATCGGTCGTTATAATGTTCGTACCAACGTAGTGTTTAAGCTTAGCCCAACGACTAAATTAGATACACGGATTCAGGCAAGGTATGAAAAATACAATGGTCCATTTCATTCTGCAACCAGTATTTTTAATAGGGTAATGAATATTAACCCAGTCGATTTTGCACCCTATTATTTACCCGATGCAGCAAATTTGTATTCCGAGCACATTCTATTCGGTAATAAATATACGGAGAGCGGGCTGATGCCCAATCCTTATGCAGAAATGGTAAGGGGGTACGAAGATCGCAATGAGAATAATGTGATTGCCCAAGCGACTCTATTTCAGGATTTAGATTTTTTCACTAAAGGGCTTAAATTTCAAGGGAAGGCTTCAGCAACAACCTGGGGACGTTACGCTGGGCGTAGAAGTTATGATCCCTATTATTACGATATTGACAAGTATAATCAGGTGACAGGGGAATATAGTCTACTATTGCTTAATCCTACTGGAGGAAAACCTTATTTAGGAAATGTTATTCCGAGTCGTAATTCCAATGGACATTTTTACTTCGAAGCTCGGTTTAACTGGGACCGTGTATTTGGTAACCATACTGTTTCAGCAATGACAGTTGGTATGATGGAAGAGAAGTTACTGACTGCAGGTAATAGTTTTTCTATTTACGAAACCTTACCAGAGCGTAATATGGGAAACTCGGGCCGTTTTTCCTATAGTTATAGCGATCGTTATTTTGCTGAGTTTGCTTACGGTTACAATGGTTCTGAAAAATTTACAGGAAACAAGCGTTATGGATTCTTTCCTTCTATAGGTGGAGGGTGGATGATTTCCAACGAAAAATTTTGGGATAATATCCGTCCTGTAATGAACACTTTTAAATTGAGAGGTACGTGGGGTATTGTTGGTAACGATGCGATTGCCGGACGCGCAGGGCGTTTCTTCTACCTGTCAGATATTACCTTAGGCGGCGCGGGTTATACCTGGGGCAGTACATTTAATAATGAATATTATGGTTATAGTACGAATAGGTACGCTAATCCAGATATCACTTGGGAACAGTCTGAGAAAATAAACTTGGGCTTTGAAATGGGATTTTTTAATGGGGGGTTGAGAATTGAAGGTGACTTTTTTAGAGACTATCGTAGTAAAATCTATATGATCCGTCAGAATTTCCCTTCTACTGCTGGTTTAGAAGCATCCATCAGTGGGAATGTCGGAGAAGTCAAGTCACAGGGGTTTGATGGTATGGTAGAATTTAATAAGACTTTCAGTCAGGATTTTTGGATGTCTTTGCGTGGTAATTTTACTTATGCCACTAATAAATATGTCGCGCTTGATGAGAAAGATTATTCGGACACCTATCTCAAGCGTATAGGTACTAATATCAATCAACCCCGTGGTTTAATCGCTGAGCGTCTTTTTGTCGATCAGCATGAGGTAGACAATTCTCCGAAGCAGGATTTTGGAGAGTATAGTGCCGGTGACATTAAGTATATGGACGTGAATGGTGATGGTATCGTCAATTCGAATGATATGGTACCTATTGGGTACCCTACAGTTCCGGAGATTCAGTATGGATTCGGGGCTTCTATGGGGTATAAGGCGTTTGACTTTTCCTTCTTTTTTCAAGGGAATGCGCGCACTTCATTTTTTATCAATGCAAGTGATAGTGGGATAGCGCCATTTGTGGATCATCGTAATGCATTGGCTATTATAGCCAAAGATTACTGGAGTGAGACTAATCCTAATGTTCATGCATTTTGGCCACGGTTATCAACCAATGCTATGACCAATAATACCCGCAATTCAACTTGGTGGTTGCGAGACGGCGGATTTCTACGTCTGAAGTCCGTAGAATTTGGTTACAGTCCAAAAGGACTAGAACGTTTCGGAATCAAAAAAGGCTCCCGGTTGTATTTTAGCTCTCAAAACGTACTCGTTCTGAGCAGTTTTAAACTATGGGATCCTGAGATGGGAAGTAAAGGTTTAGGATATCCTCCTAACAGACGTTTTAATGTAGGTTTTCAATTGATTTTTTAATGAGAATGAAGATGAAAAAAGTTGTACTGGTCGCAGCATGCGGCATAGCTCTGACACTTTCGGGCTGTACCAAATATTTGGATGTGGTACCGGATAATACGCTGAAGTTAGAGAATATATTTAATTTAAAGCAAGATGCATACGATGCATTAGCCAAGGTTTATAGTTATATACCAGGTGATGATATCACCCATGGCAGTTCTTGGTTGCTGGGTGATGAGTGGCTGGCGCGTTTGGACTTGAACAACGATGATAGATATCTGCGTGGTATGCGTATTATGAGAGGCTTACAATCACAGACATCGCCTCAGATAGGCTATTGGTCAGGAACTGGCGCGGGCAAGCCACTTTATGAGGCTATGCGTCAGGCTGACGTATTTTTAGAGAATATAGGTAAAGTTAAGGACATGACCGATCAGGAAAAGAGAGAATGGTCCGCACAAGTTAAATTCTTAAAGGCCTATTATGCGTTTTTGTTGGTTCGTCATTACGGCCCTATTGTTATTATGAAGAAAACAGCAGGTCCTGAGTCCACTAAAGAAGAGCTTTTTATTCCTAGGTCTACGGTCGAAGAGAGTTTTAGTTTTATACTAGGTCTCATTGATGAATCGATCCCAGATTTGAAAGAACGTGTTCTTGATAGTGATTTGGGGCAGATTGATAAAGTTGCTGCAATGG
The DNA here is from genome assembly GCF_016746095.1 of Sphingobacterium faecale. Lineage (GTDB taxonomy): Bacteria > Bacteroidota > Bacteroidia > Sphingobacteriales > Sphingobacteriaceae > Sphingobacterium > Sphingobacterium faecale. The sequence continues at coordinate 379,976 of NZ_JAERTY010000002.1, forward strand.
CAATGAAAGCTCGAATTATGGTTTATCAGGCTAGTCCGTTTTTTAATGGTAACATGGAGTTTTTCGGAGATTTTGTCAACGCTGATGGGCAACCTTTTTTCCCTTTGTCCTATGATAAAGAAAAGTGGAAAACTGCACTGGATGCTATCAATGAAGCGATCGCAATTTCAGAGCGTAATGGATTGGGGATGTATACTTATCAAAAGGAACCGTTTATTTTTGATCGACAGGCTTTTGAGAAAAATCCAGACAAGATGAAAACTTTATATGATCTTCGCATGGTAATTACCGACCCTTGGAATAAAGAACTTGTTTGGGGGATGTCTGGAATCAGCTATCGTTCAGCAGGATTAGGGTCTGCTGCTGCTATTAGGCTACCGACAGGGTATGGAGACGGTCTAGCCAATAGTGCTTCTTTTTCATTCCAATGGCTAGGTGCATCTTATCAAATGGCAGAGCGCTACTATACAGAAAATGGACTGCCGATAGATGAAGATTTAACTTATGATATGAATGGTAAGCATGAAGTTGTACGTTTGCCAGGTATAGAGGATAGTGATTATCAACCGCTCCAAGGATATATGCAGCCTGGAGGAGAGACCATTAATCTTTATTTGCGAAGAGAACCTCGGTTTTACGCCAATCTAGGTGTTACGGGTGGTTTTTGGCGAGGTCATGGGGTGCGCATCAACACACAGTTTTATTATAATACGGATGGAGGCAGGAGTGCAACGTACTCTCCAAGTGATTATTTTGCATCAGGAATCGGGGTTCAGAAGTTGACACATCCTGAGTCTCAATCTGGCTATTGGCAACGTGTTATCAAGTATCCGTTACCTTTAATTCGTATGTCTGATTTGTATTTAATGCGAGCAGAAGCAATGAATGAATACTATGGGCCTAGTGAAGATGTGTACACTGATATTAACAAGATCCGTAAGAGGGCAGGAATTCCGGATGTGCAGGAGTCTTGGGGGAACAGCGGTCTTGCTCGTAATCCTAATAAGCATCTAAGCCAAGAAGGATTACGTGATATTATCCTACAGGAGCGTTCTATCGAATTTGCATTTGAGGGATTGCGTTTTTGGGATATGTGGCGTTATAAACGTGCGGGACAAGCCTTTTCTTCGCCTATGTGGGGATGGGATACGGATGGTAAGGATGCCAAAACTTTCTTCGTTTTAGATGTGAAACAGCAGCGTAGATTTACCATTACGGACTACCTATGGCCAATAGACTTGAACGAAATGAATACTAATAGTAAATTAATTCAGAACCCTGGCTGGGTTAATTAAGGGATTGTATAGATTATTTAGTGTATTACTTTTAGATATGAACAATAATGAGTCATAGACAGATAAAAAACTTTTTAAGTGCCTGTATATGTATAGCGTTGCTAGCATTCGTTTTCTCTTGTAAAGAGAAAGATCGGTACAATATCAATATAGATGATAGTACGCCTCCTGGACCGGTTGTACTCAAGTATTATAAATCTTTATATGGAGGAGCCCGTTTCTTTTACGGCTTGCCCGATGATGAAGATCTCTTGGCCGTTGAAGCCGAATATACGAACAGTAAGGGAAAGACCTTTAAGTTTAATGCATCCTATTTTGTAGATTCACTCGATGTATATGGTCTTCCAGATACAGATATGCATGCTATACGTTTGTACGCTGTTGACAGAGCAGGTAACAGGTCTACACCTTTGACCGTCAATATTGAGCCTTTGGAGCCGGCTTATCAACGTGTGGCCCGATCACTCGAAGTGAGGCCAGGATTTGGTTCTTTCTTTGTAGATTGGGGCAATGAGTTAAAACAAGATATTAATGTATATGTTGATTTCGAGTTTTCCGATAAATCAGGTCCGAGAAAAGTGACAACAATATTTAGTTCCAAAGCAGAGGCCGATCGTCGTTTCGTCTATGATTTGGATGAAGTGGAGTCAGACAAAGTTAACGTAAAGGTTCGTGTGGAAGATCGTTATGGTAATATTACCGGATCAATTGAAAAAGGGGAAGTTACTTTATTAAAAGACCAACTGATACCAAAAAAGATATGGAAATTACCCAACCCGAATGACTCTATTGGAGGCGTTCCAATGGTCTTTGGTAATGACAATGAGGGACGTACACGTTATGTAATAGACGATATTATTAATACCGGCGAAGATTTCAATTTTATGCATACAGGTAAGCGCGGCCGTACCGGCAATCTGGTTGATAAGAATATGCCTTGGAATCTTATGATTGATTTGGGTGATTATTATGAACTCAGTAGGGTTGTCACACATCAGCGCCGATATGGAACGGCTTCATTGGGTATTCAAGGTCAATATTATCGCGCCGAAAATGTGGGAGCTTATAATATGTACTATTGGGACGAAGATACTAAGGATTGGGTGCTTATAGCATATCATCAGATTCCTATACCACTTCTTCCTAGTGAATTAGACTTTGTGAAGGCGGGGCAGGCAGGCGATATGGCTTATATGTATCCTGATTTTCCTACTTTTACCAAGAAGACACGTTGGTTCCGTTACGAGGCCGTATCTGACTTTTTATCCAATTATACAGGTGTTGGTGCAAACTGTCTTTCTGAAATAACTCTTTATGGGCGCAAAGCTAGTAATTAAGTAGAATTCACCTTAATATCTATACGATAATGAAAAAAAATATTTTATTTAGTGTCATTACCTGTCTCGGTATATTGGCGATTTACTCATGTAAGGGTATCTATGATAATGTTGAACCTTTTGGAGGGGAGAAGGTATACCCTGCCAAGTTTGATACTATATCCGGTAAAATTGGATTTGAGCGCGTGGAGTTGGATTTGATGAAAGCCGGACGGATTACTAATGATCAAATATATTTAGGTAAAGCCAGCAAGACTATTGTCGAATACGATAAGGAGCGTATTGTCGTAGATTCCGTAGTTTCTTGGGTTAATGTTCCTAATTTAAAGCAGTCTAAATTGTATCGGTTTAAAGTTTATACAGAGGATAAGTATGGCAATAAGTCCGTTCCACAGGAGATAGCTTTGATCCCTTATACCAACAACGAACTGGCGACTATTGCTGTGCAGTCACCGCGTATATTTGCTTCTCGTTCCAATGCGCTCTTGGATTGGGCCGAAAATATATCCTCTATATTATTGACGTATTGTGATTTGGAGTATGTTTATGAAGACCAGTCTGGAGTAGTGACTGAAGGTAAGCGTGATGTCAATCCTCGGATCTTTGCTAGCAATTTGAAAACGGGAGACGAAGTGAATGTTGATGTAGATTATCGTGTGGTACCTAAGGTCAATGGTGTTGAGATACTAGATACGATTGTGTTAAGTCAGAAAATAAGCTTTTTTATGCCTTCGCCCACAGCTCCTTTCTTGCCTGCAGAAGCTGATGTCTTGAGGAAAAATGGAGTGACTACTTTCAATGTAGTAGGTGTCGCCAATATCAAGAAATTAACTTTTCCGATACATACTAAAAGCTTGCAAGATCTCTTCTATTTTACTGATCTCGATGAGATTGACCTCACGGGAGGTACTTTGTTTGAGATGACCAAAACATCCTACAATCGTAATGCTGTTGTTGCTACAGTAGGTGGAGGTCCATTTTTGCCCTTTGTACGTCGTTCGGGAGATATGGCAGAGGTCAATGCACGCTTTTTGGTAGATTTATTAGAGAATGATCTAGTTAAGAAAGTAAAGTATATACCTTATTCTTTAGGTATAGATCATTTGTTAACTCCTTTTGTGGAATCAGGCAAGGTAGAACTCGTAAATACTCCTACAGATTCTAACCTACCATCGGCTTTCTTCATCAATGGGTTATTAGAAACAGCAGCTTGGAAGATTGATTTAGTCACCAATCCTCCTACATACCCTGCTGGAAGTGGTCTCGAAAATGTGATGAAAGTGACACTGCGTGACCGTTCTGCATCCTTGATTTTCAAGATTCCTTTAGATTATCAATTCAACTCGGAATTATACCCTTACTTAAGATTTAAGGTTTTTGCTCCCGATAAAAGTTTCTTCCCAGGAGTATATGACAATTTTCGAGTTATCTGGCCTCGTTTTATGAATCGCATATGGGGATTCCCTACAGAGCATCCGTATGGACAGGAACTGTGGCAGCCCGGTAAAAATGATAACAAACTTAGTGATGCGCAACTCGGAAAGTGGGTCGATATGAAGATAGATATCAGTCAAATGAAGGGTAAGCATAATCGTGTTATTGTTATTAATATTGGGGGAGAACCAGCTATTACAGGGGGATATAATCCGGCAAAGGAGATCGTATATCATTTTGCCAATTTTAGACTTTCTAAAAACTAAAACGTGATGATGAGACTTATTCATAAACAAAACGTAATGTTGTTTATTTACGCTTGTGCATTATTATTTGTTGGAGCTAGTTGTAGTAAAGATTCTGGGACCATTCCCAGCGAAGACTCAAAACTTGCCGCTACAGAAGTAAGCATACAGTTGATCAACGGGAGCAATGAGCGTATTACCGGCGAGGCTACGGTCATTATCTCTAAGAGACGCCCTGATGTCAATATGCTGGTGCCACGGGCGCACTCGCTAGTGAAGGATGGAGAGCTTTCTTATAAGATATTTACCGATACGGAAGTCCGTATTACGGTTCTGAAGAAAGGCTACAATCCTGTCTACAAAGATGTCGTGCTAAAGCCAGATACGAAGACTGTCCCTATTGTCCTTACTCCCAAAACGGGACTGACTGTCTTATCTTACAATGTAAAGGACGGGTTTGAATGGAAGAAAAAGGAGAATATGGAGCGATTCACGGCGTGGGTGTCTCAATTGGACCCTGATGTGATCGTTTTTCAAGAGTTGGTAAGTTTTAAGCATGCAGACCTTACTGCACTAGCCAAGACCTACGGCCACGATTTCAGTGTGTTGCTTAAAGAAGATGGCTATCCTACTGGGATTACTTCTAAGCAAGAGATTAAAAATATCGAGCGTGTATTGATTACCAGTAAAAAAACTACTTATCGTGTACACGGCTATATCAATGCCGAGACATCTGGACTCAATATTTTTGCGGTACACTTCTCTTCGCAGAGCAATGATTTGGTTGTAGAAGAAGCCGAGCATGTCATAGCACAGGCTAGATTGAAGAGCGTGAATGGACCGGTTCTTATTTCGGGTGATTTTAATTCTATTTCACCTACTGATGAACGGTTATTAGGCTCTAAATTCTGGACTGCAAGTATGCAGAAATATCGTCCATCGCGAGTACCTTTCGATTACCGGGCTATGCGCCTTTTTGAAGATAGCGGTTTTAAGGATGCGGTTACTTTGAATGATAATACCTTTTACAAAGCCAGTTTCCCTACCCGGACAGATTACCTTGGTGCAGATTTTTTAGGTTTTAGGTTAGATTACAGCTATCTATCGGAATCGCTGTCACAACAGTGTGATTATGCAGAGATCCTCCAGGATCCGTATACCGACATTGCTTCGGATCATTATCCTTTCTTGATGCATTTCGATGTGAAATAGGAAAGTGTATACGCATTTAATAAGTACGCCTGATTTTTCAGGCGTACCTTTTTTGGACCATTCGTGTTAAAGTCGTAACTATGAAGAGAATATTATGGGTTTTTATCGTCTTTCTTATTTTCTTAGGATGTAAGAGTCAACAGATTCACTTTAATAAAGAGCATAACGGTGCTACGTTTAAAGTCGCCACTTATAATATTCGGTATGATGCTGCTGCAGATCAAACGACAGGCAATCCTTGGGTTATACGTAAGGAACCCTTGGCTCGACTAATTACCTCACATGGCTTTGATATCTTAGGTACTCAAGAGGGCAGTCCGACACAGATGGATGAACTGCTGATGTTATTGCCTGGTTTTGAGCAGGTCAACGTAGGCTATGGAGGTAAAGATGGTAATCTACATACCTGTGCGGTACTTTATAAAACTGCTCTTTTTGAACTATTAGATTCGGGAGTTTTTTGGCTCAGCGAGACACCGGATATCCCGAGTATTGGCTGGGATGCGACGGATCGCCGTATCTGTCAATGGGCAAAGATGAAGGATAAAAAGAGTGGACAGGTTTTTTACTTCTTTAATGCTCATCTTTATTGGCGTAATGAAATAGCCCGACGCGAATCAGGTCCTTTGATAGTGCGTAAGATTCAAGAGATAGCAGATATACATCCCGTACTAATTGTAGGGGATTTCAACTCGGAACCCAATAGTAGCCAAGTTGATGCGATGAAAGCTGTATTTGCGGATAGTTACGATATATCCGACAATGGCAGGAAAGGTAAGGTGGGAACTGCTTTCCCTGGTGGTATTTTTCAAGGGGAACCAGGAGGGCGCATAGATTATATCTTTGTAGACAAAACTACTGCCATATCTGATTACGAAGTGTATTCGGATGTATATGGTGACAATCGTTATCCTTCAGATCATCTACCCGTATCCTGTCAGATTCGGTTTTAAATCAGCGTTTTTTCAATAGTATAGTTTGTTCTTGATATATTTGTTGAGGGTCGTTTTATCATTGATCAATAGCCATTTCTTAATAACATGTTAATCTGTTTGGGATGCCTTTAGAAAAAAGCAAAAAAGTAAAACTTTTCTTTAAATTTATTACGGGGAGTTTGTTGATGAGTATAATAGCGACATTAAGTTCCTCTTCCTTTCCTTATTTATCATCTTGTTTGTCCGATGACATGTCTAGGGACACTTTGCGGTTGCCAATTCACCAGGCACGGGGGGGCGATGTAGGAGATCTTTTTAACGAGGTAATGTATGTCCCTCTAGAACAGACTTCTAACAGTATTGTACAAGAAGTAAAGGATCTATGGGTTACGGAAGAGTATATAATCATATTTGATCTGAGGGGAAAAGGCATTCTTTTTTTCGACCGCTTGGGCAAGTTCAAGCATAAGATCGATAAAGTGCCACATTGTAAAAGTTGTAACAACGGTGATTTTCTTTTTGTAAATGTATTTGTCAATAAGTCCGAGCGGTTGATTTATGCTTCATATGGTACGTCTAAAGACAATGCTGCTATGGGGATATTTCGATTTGACGGTAGTTTTGTCAAAGAGAAGAAGGAATGGATTACAGTAGATGGAATGGGCTTTTTAGGAAACAGTATTTTCTTGAATCATTCTCCTTTTGTAGATACTGATAAGTCACAATTGGAAATGTTGCGGAATGGTGTCTATACGCCGATAATTGAAAGGCAGCAGTTGGTTAAAGAAGATTATTCCTCGGTGCAGAATATGTTCAGTAAAGCCAGTGAGAAAGAAGAATTGCTATATGTCCAACTTTATAATAATACCTTATATACAATCACAGAAAAAAAAGGGCTGTCCAAGGAAACACTCCTTGTATTCCCCTATCAAAATTCACTTCCTAAGGATTTTTTTTCCGAATTCCGAGGGCGTCTTCCGGACGTGGTATCCAAGAAGTATCCGGATGCAATCTTTGGTTTAAATCATGTTTTTTCTCATAATAACCGTTTTTTTGCCACACTAATGATTACCAATGCATCTAATAATATTAGTGACATTATGTATGATCCCAAGACAGGAATATTATACGATTTAAAGAAAATAAGACCTACTGTAACCAATCAATTTTTGCCTATGAGTTCTGCTTATAGTGATAGTTTCTTTCTCGACTGTGATAGGCAATATCTTTACAGTTACATTACCCCAAGTGACGTGGCAATTCTTTTTAACCGCCATCCCAGTCTTCAAAACGAGGGTGAGATACCTGCGTTTACTAAAGGATTGTTGGAGAACAAAACTAAATCCACAAATCCTATTTTGGTTATTTCTAGACTGAAGTAATCTGTCTTGTTTGCATATGAGATTTCTCCGTTACCTCTTTTTACTAGTCTCGTTGTTGGGTGGTCAGTATGTCTGGGGGCAGACTGGGGCTGAGATCCAAGGTAAATTGCTAGATTCGGCTCGAAACCTAACCGTAGAGGCAGCTTCTGTTTCTCTTTATAAAATAGGGTTTGAAGAAGTGTATCGCTTGGTTTTATCTTCTGACGATGGATACTTTACACTCCAGAAACTAGAAATCAATCAGCGGTATAGGATCCGTATACAGCACCAACGCTATGAAACGTTGGAAATAGAAGTCTTAAGTAATAATTTAAAAACGGCTATCGGCAATCTTTATCTACAAGAGCGTGTGCATGAGATCGAAGAGGTCGACATACTTGCCCCTGTGAGGCTGAATGGAGATACGATCGAGTTTAACGCTGATGCGTTTAAATTGGATTCAAACGCTGTAGCAGGAGATCTTTTGAATAAACTCCCTGGAATCACTATTTGGGGAGATGAAGAAATCACTTATAACGGTAAGAAAATCAGTCGCGTACTGGTCAATGGTAAGCCATTTTTCTCTGTAGGCTCAAAAATAGCACTTGGCAACTTACCTAAAAACAGTATAACGAAAGTTCAGATATATGACACAGAAAAGGATAATCGGGATACTAAAGATATCAACCTCGTATTAAAAAAGGACAAAGATAGGGGTGTTTTCGGAAAAGTAGGGGGGGGTAGAGCTTTGCAAAAATACTATGAGGGAGAGCTCTCCCTAAATGCTTTTAATAAAGCCAGCCAGCTGTCTGTTGGTGCGGTGACCAATAATGTTAATAAGCCCTTGAAAGATCTTGATATGTTGATGGGAAATACTAGTTTTGGCGGCATCACTGTAAAAACTGACTATTTTCCAGATATGCGTCGATTGGGGGATAACGAAGAAGTAGCATTAGGAGCGAGATATCAACATGATTTTGCACCACATAGCGGAGTCCGTAAAAAGAATCACATCCTACAGAATGTATTTTACAAACATGCTGCTAATCAATTTGAAAGTCAGATTTATACGAGCTGGTTGACCCCCGGATATTTAGACAATCATCGGGAGTCAAACTTAACCTCTGATAACTTAGACAAATCACTTTCTTCAATTCTTCAGTATGAATATGACAACGATTATGATACCAAGTTAAGTGTAAAGCTAAATACACATAGTCAGAAAAAAGAACAAGAAGAGAATCTTCATGCTTGGAGTGATATTAATAGTGTCCGGTACGAAGAAAATCAGCTTAGCCATCGCCGATTAAAAAAAGAAGGACTCAGCTTGGTCACTTCCTACGCTTATCGATTGCCCAGCCAATATGGGCGTTTCAGATGGTTTAACGATCTTGTAATAGACCATAAATTGAATACAGAACGGGAAGAAGAAAACAGCATTATAAGTAAGGATTTTTACCGAGATGGGGCCATTGCGTCAGAACGGAAATTTGCACGTAAAAATATTCAAGATGGCAGTCATTTTGATCAAGACATAGCTGTACAAATAAGAGAAATTTTTCCTGTATTTTTTGGTTCTCGAACCAAAACGAGTATATCGCAGGGATTCTCAATCTATTCAGCAGATACAGATAGAAGTACGTTAGATTCTCTACAAGTGAATGAAAGGTTGAGCTTTAACGAAGATTATAAACGGTATAGCTATAGGGGAGCATTTTCTTTTAGGCGAGAATTTGTATTTAAAGAGATATATCGCGCGTTCAAACAGAGTTTGTATTTATCAGGAAATGCTGCTATTGCGGTTATTAAAGAACATAGTAGTTCTGGATACATAGACAGAACATTCAAACGAAATCTCATGACTTTTCAGCCTTCCCTTGGACTTTCTTATCAAGATATGGTCGACCAAGAGCATTTATGGCATGTTGATTTAGACTGGAGTAGTAAGACCCAGGTTCCGACAATGGATCAGTTACGTCCTGTGGTAGATGATATTAATCTACTCAATCTGTATGTGGGAAATCCACACTTAGAGAATAGTGTTACTAATAGTCTATCTATTAAATTCGCTAATAATATTTTTGGCACAGTACCTAAAAATCTGGAGCTATTCGTTAGTGCCGATATGACTGATAGAGCTCTTATAGAACGTGTTGTTTTTACGGACGACGGCCGCAGGGAAGTTAGTCTGAGAAACAACCCCAAATCTCAGATAGCTTATGTGTCATCACTCAGTTATAGTAGGCCTTTTCGGTTTTCGGAAAATAAAAATATGACTGCCAAGCTTAGTTTACAAGGACGACTGCTGTATACTAACCAGGAGCTCGCGGAGGAGCTTTATCGTACACAGACACAGACTTATTCAGGTGGTTTAGATTTGGGTTTTCAGCTTACTCCAGATGTGCGGCTGGGTTTAAAGCAAAAAGCAGATTTTTATATTCAACAGGTTTCGATAAAATCTCTGCAAAGTTTTGATAATAAGTTTTATGATACCAATTTAAGTCTAGCGTTCAAAATTTTTAAACGGACTACTTTCAATGCCAATGCTTCCTATCTAAATATAGTTAACGGGTATGAAGCAAGAGGAAGCATGATTTTTAATTCGTCGTTGAGTCTAAGGTTGCTAAAGGGAAATAATCTAGAAATGAAATTTTCTGCCAATGATATTTTTAATAAGAATTCTGGTGTGTTCAGTAGAGCAAATACGAATTTTATAACTTATGGTAGTGAGAAGATTATTAAACAATATTTCTTATTTAGCCTAGCCTATTATCCTAGGATTTTTTAGGAGATAATAAGGGCCTATTTATGTTTTAAATAAAACACTACTCTTAACTGGATTTTTGTGTTTATCGGTTGATTGAATATACGCATTGGTTCAAGTTTTCTTGCTTTTATTTCCCGCGGGATGATTTGATTTATTATATGTTCGTTATAATAACGGCTATTTGCCTGTTGCGGAGGTTTATTTTTCAATAGGTCTATCGTACCATCTTTGTGTAAGATAGCTTCATAGTAATAATCATAAGGGTGAATAATTTTTTGTTCTGAAAGAGGCAATCCGTCTATGTCTATTCTAAAGCCACGGGTTTTATGTTTACTGCTGTCTAAAATATTCTTAAAATTCTGATCAGACTCATCTATGATGAGTGAAGATGTGTTTTTTTTCAATAACGACGAAAAATCATTCAAGCTGATGCTAAAATAGTTTTCTTTCTGCTTTCCAATTTGTACAGAAACATTTCCCAACTGTGGATTATATTCGAGCAAGAAGGATTCCTGATGAAAAGCATTTTGATATTTGGCGGTACCATGAAATACCCCATCTTTATAATACCCAACATAATCTTTAAATATAGCGGTACTATCGGTTTCACGAAAATCAATCAAATAGATGTTGGATATAGGGTGTGCTATATTTATAGCAAGTAATTTTTTATTTAGGCTATCACAGAAGAATTTCTCACCTAAGAAGAGCTGTTCCTCTGTCGTCCGCTCTTCATCGATACTATCCAATAGTTGAGGTACAGGTATCCGGTTTCTATTGTAAGCTATAATAGTTTCCGCTTTCTTTTCCAGATTTTCTTTTGAAGGAAGCTGTTGCTTTACCTTTTGCGGGTCAGAGCAGTTGCTGCAAATAAGTCCAACCATTAAAATCGATACTTTATAACATATATGTTTCATAGATATATAACTTGTTTCTTATCTCTCATTATCCTGTTCTGATTGTCTCCGACGAGCTCCTTGCGTCGGTTTATCGGAATGGAATACTCATGGGTGTTTGTGCTTCGCTAAACATGAGTATTTCATATTTCTCTCCTACTTAGATAAGATGCTATAGTGATATATTTTCCACAAAAGGAAAAGTCTTTAAAATAATTTGTATTTGGCTAATATATCGGTCAGTTCATGTGTCGAGATATCTTTTTCGACAATGTTACCTTCGGGGTCTATCAATATACAGGTCGGGTATTTGACGATGCCATATATTTCAGTGAGGTTATTCTTTTGGTCTGACAAAATGTTTTTCCAAGGTATCTTATGCTCTAATATAGCTTGATATGCGTTCTTGTATTTGTCCCTTCCTGCCACACCGATTATTTCAATTTTTGATCGATCTAAATTGCGGTATATTTCGGCTAGCTTAGGTAACTGAGCGAGGCATGGCCCACACCACGAGCCCCAAAAATCCAATAGTATATATTTGCCTTTTAAAGACTCGGTATCTATTGTTTCTCTGCTCTGTATGTCCTCGTGTTGAAAATCGCTTAGATTAGAATCTCTACTGTCCGGATCGACCTCTACTATGGTAAGCTGGTTGGACCGGGGATCGACTCCCAAGTTTTTATATTTGCGGTTGTCCAACACAAATTTGCGGGACTTTGCTATGATATTTTTTGTGTCTGCATCTATGAGTAGATCGGATACCCAATAATCAGGAAATCTAAACTGGTGGCCAGCATATAGGATATGTGTCGTGTCGCCGGATTTGTAGAGAGCTTCATTGTAACTGGGAATGCTGTATGCGTAACCAAATCGACTTTTGAAAATCAGAAGGGGAATAGAAAGTCGGACCGTTTTATTTCCATTGTTGAGATCAAAATGGGTCATGGATAGTCGTTCTTTGAGGCCTGTTATAGGTTGTTGTATATCTAGTTCTTCAAGTTTCGTTATGGTTTCATCTGAAAAGTCTCCGTTTTGATTTTTATCCAACAGGTATACCTCCTGACCATCCGCTGATGTTCCAAATACAATTCTTACAAAACAGGCAATCGGTTCCTGAGAAAGATCATCATCATGGATTTTGAAATTACGTTCAGTTTTAAATTGTTGATATATTTTAGGATCAAGATATGTAAAAGAGCTTTGATACAAAAACTGGAGCATGTCAAACATAATTAATCCCTTTTTAACATTCGACCAATCGGACGGGATATTAGTATACACTAGGTGTGCAAAGCTATCGTATGCAGGGTGTGTTTTATCTGGGGCAAAGATAATAGAGCCATTGTCCGGAGGGAACGGGCCGAATCCTATTTTTTGTTGGAGAGGTAACATGATATGCTGCGCATAAATATATGGACTCACTAACAATGCTATTAGTACTATTAATGTCCTGGTTATTTTTAGGTTCATATAAAGTTTGATATATTGTACAACCGAATTTAATATAAAGAAATTAAATGTGTGCTATAGACACATTATGATAGTGTTATATGTTGTAATGCTTTTAACGCTACGATGTTATGGAGTATATCGGAAAGTTAGATTTGGGTCAAAGCTTCCTTTACACGTTCTCGATTGGGTTTAGAGACAGGTATCTTTACTTCGTTTTCCAATAGTATAGTACCACCATCCTCTTTGAGCCAGCTCTTGACATAGTTTGGATTGATCAAATGACTCTGATGCGTTCGTATAAAACCATGTGGGGTCAGTATTTCACTGTATTCTTTCAATGGCTTTGAAGCAATTATTTTGGGCTCACGGCGAAAATGAAAAACGGTATAAGTGTCATCTGCTTCACATCGTACGATATCCTGTATCGCCAGATATCGGGTTTCATTTTGAAAAGATAAGGCTATTTTCTGTGGGAGCCTTTTCGATGTCCATTGCTGGAGCAGAAAATCTACCTGCGATCGTTGTGTCAATGTGTTTATTTTTTCATCAGCCTTTGCAACGGCCAGTTTTAATTCGTCGATATCGATTGGTTTCAAAAGATAATCCAGTGCCGCGTGTTTTATGGCCTGTATCCCGTATTGGTGGTATGCGGTCACAAAAATCACTTGAAAGTCAATCGTATCTATACGCCGCAACAGATCAAATCCGGTGCTGCTGCCCATTTCGATATCCAGAAAAAGAAGATTAGGCCGGTGAATTTCTATTAATTCTGTAGCCTCCAAGATCGTATCTGCAGTAGCTAATATCGTCACTTGGGGACAATATTTGGCTAGCATGGCTTTTAGATTGTTTATATTAGCCGTTTCATCGTCTATTAGTAGGGCACGGATCATGATAACCAGTTTTTAAAAGTTAAATATACAGATGTTCCTTTACTATTTGAAATGGTAGTAAGGGAAATAGGTGCCTGTGAATGCAGTTCATTCCATAGCTCGATTCGTTCATTTGTTAATTTTATCCCTAATCCTGTTACGACCTGCTTTACATTATATCCGTTGCCATTGTCTACTATAGTAACCCTTAGATCATTTTTGTCCCTGTCAAAATCTATGTTGACTTGGCCTTGTTCTTTCTGCTCGGCTACACCATGTTTTATTGCATTTTCAACAAGAGGCTGTAAGAGCATGGAAGGTATTTCGATGTTGTTGCTATCTAGATTTTTAGCCTGTATCTTATATTGAAAGCCGAAGCGTAGCTGCTCCATTTGGAGATAGTCTTCTAACAGATTGATTTCATCTATCAAAGAGGTGGATGTCGAGCTATCCAGCACATGGCGTGTGAGACGGGCAAATTTGCTGAGATACCTGTTTGCATTATCCACATCGTTATCATTTATGAAGCTCTGTATACTGGATAGGGCGTTAAAAAGAAAATGTGGGTTTAGTTGAGATTGGATAGAAGAGAGCCGTGCCTCTGCTATTTTTTTCTGCAGGTTTTCATTTTTGACCTTTTGTCTGTTTTTTCTGCGTATTAGGTATATCAAGAGTGATGTTGTACCCATACAGATGATCAGTAGTAAGATAGACCACAATATCAGCTCTTGAGCCGAATAGTTCTTTACTATATCTACATAGATTGTTTTTTTAGAACTGTATTGTTCCAGTTCTTTTTCCGATATATACTTCAGATCGGGTTGGATAATGATTTCATATTCGCCAGAGGTTTTAAAGTACTGCTTGTCAACAAAAATTTCAGGTCCACTATCTGCTCCGGCATAGGGGTAGTCGTAAATCCAGGTGCGGCTTTTGAATACGGCATCACCAGTTTTCTTTTTCTTTATCAGTATACTATAGATAAAGTTGTAATCGTTTTTTCTTATTGAGGCCTTTAAGCCCCGAGAGTCCCGGCCAAGTGTTATTTCTGAGCAATCTTTTGACATTGTTGAAGAGATTCCCTTAGGTTCTCGAGTATTTACTTCCGTTCCCAAAAATGCAATTTCAGTTCTTGGCAGAGTTTTGTTATAGATTATAGCTGTCCCTTGTTGAGCGGGATTTGTTTTGTTATAAAGCGTTATTGAGATGACTTTCTTCTGTATGTCTATGACTGGTAATTTTGCAGAATAACCAAAAATCGGATCATTGGTGAAAGTTAGGCCCTCCGCACTGCCAGATAGGAGTGCATTTTCGTGATCGTCTTTCACAACGAATTGATAATTCTTTATATCCGAAAGCAGACGACATTGAATACGTAGCTGGGCTCTATTCCCGTTTTCAAGGTAAGTAAAGGTCTTATTGCTGATGTTTGGAAATTTATTTGCATAACTTCGTACTTTCGCTAGTGTGTCTAGCGTTATACCGAGGCTTATTCTTCCGAGGTCAATATTTCCTAAATAATAATTTTTTGTACTGTCTATGGAGTATTGCTCTGTCTCATTCTTAGTCTGGCCAATAGTATGCAGACAAAAGAGTGTAGTAATTAGTAAAAGTATTATCTTTTTCATGATTTGTGATTTATTACTACAAACGTCTAGAATTATAAGGTTTTTCAAAATACCAAATTAGGATTTACCCACATTGGCTTGGTAAAAGAGCTAGTTCGCTAAGGATATCGGTTCGTGTTAATTTTACTATTTTACCTCTTGTCAGTTCATTGAGCTAATAAATCATTCAAACCCTCTTTTTTGAATAGGAGGCAATTATCTGTCCGAGTATAGCCTGTCTATCTTTAATCTCAACTACTGATGAGAGCGGCTGTTGTAAAAGCTGTTCTAGTTTCGACCCGCTATCTGGATTGAGCGTGTAGTCAGATAAAGGAAGTATATCTTTTGATAAAAATAAGTCTTGTGTATTGTTTATGGTCATTTTTGCACAATCCAATAGGAAATATCTCGGCTACAAGTTAAGTTTTTTTTATAAGTATTTAACCTGACCCGTATTAATATCTTTACCTATGAGATTATTGATTTTGTAAGAAGCTATTTTTTTCTTGGTCTCGGCGTATGACTCGAGTCTGTCAGCTGGTTGAGATACTAAAATGCTAATTATTTATTCATACTTACCTAACATTAACTTTTTATTATTGCTGTAGCTTAGCACACGCTATCTAGCAAAAGAATATGGAAATGTATCCGAAATTTATTAATTTTAATTGCAGTAACTAAAAGTGATTTTTTAAATCAATAAAATCGATTACTAGCAGTAAGCCTAGATAGAAAACCAATATGATGAGCAGTGCTACAGGTAGGGTGGATGCTGGGATCCGAGATTTTCAAATGATATTTGATACATATCATGATAGATTGGTATTCTTTAGTCTACAGATGCTAGCTGATGTAGAGAAAGCGCAGGATGTTGTACAAGAAGCCTTTGTGCGCTATTGGACGAGCAAGGATACTATTTCTAAAGATTTACCGGCGATTAAAAATTACCTATACAGTACCGTAAGAAATTTGAGCTTGAACCAGATTCGGCATGAAAGGGTCGTGGCAAATTTTGCAGACATGCAAACTGGAGGTGAACCTTTAGCACGTTGTACCATGGAGGCGATAATTACAGCAGAAATGTTGTCTGAGATTCATACCGCGATTAATGCATTGCCCGAGAAATACAGAACATTATCTTGGTTGGCATTTGTTGAAGGTAAAAATAATATAGAAATAGCCGAAGAATTAGGGCTTTCGATAAATACGCTTAAGAAGCAAAAGCAAAAAGCCACATCGTTGTTGAAGCTAAAGCTTCGGCCGGATATCCTCGCATTAGTCCTCTCGCTGTATAACCTGTAGACAGTAATACCATTCCATCTTTTTTATTTTTTAATTTCTTTATCCTCTTCTTTTGTATAAGTGTCTTTACTGTATAAGACGCTATGGATAGATTTGAAGAATATTATGAAATAGGCGAGTTGTGCGCTAAGTATTTGAAAGCAGAGTTAACTGATACGGAAGAACAGATCCTGATGACCTGGGTAAACGCATCGGATGAAAATAAACTGTTTTTTGATGAATTGACAAATGCCGAACAGGTCTCTAGGAAGCTGCAGGACTTTGGTAGAACAGATCGGACCAAAAACTGGGAAATCGTTCAGGAAAGAATTGCTCCTGGTACCCAAAAACCTAAAATAGATAAATGGAAAAAAAGCTATAAGTACGCGGCAATCATATTGTCCTTGCTTCTCCCATTAGCTCTTTTCACCTATAAATACTTAAGTCAGCAGAAAGCGGCTATAGAAGCTGTAGACCTAATTCCACCGGGTCAGGACAAGGCAACTCTCGAGCTATCCGACGGTAGAATTATAGATCTCGAAGGAGCGCTAAAAGATGATTTTGACGATATCGATGGGATTTCGTTGCATAGAGACAGTATCGGACGGCTGGTTTATACGTTGAAAGAAGGAGGGTTATCTGATAAAAAATCAACGAAGCATACATTCCATACTATCCGCACTCCCGTGGGAGCGAACTATCAATTGTTATTAACGGATGGGACAGCCGTCTGGTTGAATGCTCATTCTACATTACGCTTCCCTGCTCAATTTGTAGGAGGGACCCGCGATGTGGAGCTTTCGGGGGAAGCTTATTTTGATGTCGCAAGTAATAAGGAAAAACCTTTTGTGGTGAAAGCTGGCGATACCAAGGTACAGGTATTGGGGACTGAATTTAATATAGCTGCCGATGCGGACAAGGCTAAGGTGTATACCACTTTGCTGGAGGGGTCTGTCAGCGTAATCCAAGGTCATACCAAGCGGATATTGGTGCCCGGTCAACAAGCTGTTTCTGAAAACGGGAAGCTTTTAGTAGCCCAGGTTGATACTGACCCTATAGTAGCATGGAAAGACGGATACTTCATCTTCAGGAAAACACCGATCCATGAGCTAATGACCATGATATCGAAATGGTATGATGTTGAGGTCGATTACAGCGGAGATATGAATGGTGTTGAGTTTGGAGGTAAGTTTTCTAAGTCAACAAGTCTGCAAGAATTACTGAAAAGCCTAGAGCTCACAGGGTCTGTACGGTTCACGATTCAAGGAAGGAGGGTTACTGCCATGAAATAAGCTTAGGTTATGAAAGAAATCGAGAGAGGTGACGACTCTCCCGATTAAAGGCTGGGTCCTGATTCAACTAACAATCGAATTTATTAAATATTGAATACGATATACCCCATATCAAATGTATAAAAAAAACATTTTAATATGTAAGAAGAACGCTTACATATCAAATAGAATCATACTGATTATGAAATTAGTTGGGATTTTGATGATTACTGTGTTTTTGCAGTTTTCTAGTGCAGAGAGTTTTGCGCAGCGCATTACGATCGTAAAAAAACAGACTACATTGCTCGATGTGTTGACAACACTCGAGAAACAGTCGGCGTACAATTTTGCTTATAATGCCCATCTATTGGAGGGTACAGCTTCTGTAACGTTAAATTTAAAAAATGCAACAGTTGCTGAGATTTTGGATAAAATCTTTGAAAATCAACAGTTGACTTATGTATTAAATGGAAATACAATCGTTATTCAACGCAAGGCGACAGTAGCGAAAGTCCAAGAAATGATTATTACTGGGCAAGTGCGCGACAGTAAAGGCAATTCGTTAGCAGGGGTGACCATTCGTAACAAATCCAATAACCAAACTGTTATCAGTGCTGCAGATGGTAGTTTTCGTATCATTGTAAAAGATGCGCAGGATGTGTTGATGATGAGTTTGCTTGGGTTTAAGCAAAAGGAACTCGTAGTAGGTCAACAGCGACAGTTGCAGGTTACCATGCAAGAGGATGAGCAAGAGCTGAATGAAGTTGTGGTGACAGCTTTGGGGATAAAAAGGGAAGAAAAGGCTTTGGGCTATGCTATTACAAAAATTGATAGCAACCAATTGACAGACGCCGTATCCGGCAATTGGTTGGATGCTTTGTCTGGTAAAGTACCAGGGTTGAATATGGTGCGCTCCAATGGAGGTCCCACAGGATCTAATAAAGTCATCTTACGTGGAGAGAATAACTTAACCGGAGAAAATGAGGCCCTGATCGTCGTTGATGGTGTCGTATTAAATAGCGGGAGTGGCAGGCGTACAGCTTCGGGGTCCAATGCTGCTGGACCTGAAGATGGTGTACAACCTACAGATTTTGGTAGTGGTATTAATGACATCAATCCCGAAGATATTGAAAGTGTCACCGTGTTGCGTGGGCCAGGGGCTTCTGCATTATACGGTCAGCGAGGAGCAAATGGTGCTATCATTGTAACAACAAAATCAGGAAATAAGAAAAAAGATAAATTGCCTAGTATTACCTACAATAGCAATTTAGCTTTTGAACAGCCCAATCGATGGCCAGACTTGCAGTATGAATATGGACAGGGGTTAAATGGCGCCTCGACCTATGTGTACGGTACTAATAGTGGTACCAGTTTGGCCTGGGGACCACGTTTCAACGGACAGTCCTTTATCCAATATAATCCAGAGACGCAAAGTGCGGGTTTGGAACCTACTCCTTGGGTGCCTTATAAAAATCAAGTCAGAGACTTTTTTCAGACGGGACAAACATGGACCAATTCGATAAGTATTAATGGAAGAGTAAAAGAGACAACCTACCGATTCTCCGCTACGCATGCAGATAACGACTGGATCATTCCAAATACGGGGTATAGAAGAACCAATTTATCTCTTTCTGCAAATAGTAAATTGACTTCTAAGTTAAATCTTTCTGTTAAAGCTAATTATACGAATAAATTTAGTGACAATCTTCCTGGTATGGGGTATGGCAACCAGTCTGTCATGTATTGGTATGTATTCTGGGTACCCAATGGTGACATTAATTGGCTCAATGATTACTGGGTGAAAGGCAAAGAAAACGAAGAATTGAAAGATGTCTTTACCACATCCCCAGAAAACCCTTACGCTATCTCCTATGAGTTTATCAATGGGTCGAATCGTAACGGCCTGATGGGAAATGTGCAATTGAATTATGATTTTACAAAAGAATTAAGTCTACAGCTACGTGCCACGATGGACCGATCGGAAGAGTTAAGAAAACAGAAACGTCCCTGGACTGCAGCCCGATTGCCGAAAGGGTCATATCGTACACAGGATATTGACGTTCAGGAAATAACAGCAGATTTCCTGTTAAAGTATAATAAAAAAGTTAACGAGGATATTCAGATCAATACATCACTGGGAGGAAGCTTACTAAGAAATAGGTATTACAAGGACGAGAAGAGAGCAGATGGTTTGATCGAGCCTAATCTGTACAGTTTTGATAATGCGGCTTACGATCTTGTTGTTATTCCAGATACCAGTAGGTTTCATATCAATAGCGTTTACGGATTGATGTCTGCTTCGTACAAAGACTATCTTTATCTGGACTTGACGGCTCGTCAAGACTGGAGTAGTACGTTAGCTAATCCCGTAAGACGAAATAATGTTGGTTTTTTTTACCCCTCAGCGAGTTTGAGTTTCGTAGCGTCTGATTATTTCACTATGCCAAGATATTTTGATATGGTAAAGGCTAGACTGTCTTTATCCCAGACAGGAAGCAGTGGTACTATTCCGTATCGTACGGCCTACACTTATCCATTAGCTGATAATGGGATCTACCCCGGCAATGCCTTGACAAATCCCAATACCCTGCCCAATCCCGACCTTAAGCCCCTTAAGACCGTTACTTATGAAGTAGGAGCTGATGTCAAGATGTTTAAGAAAAGATTGGAGTTAGATGTTGCGTTTTATAAAGGATATACAAAAAATCAGATTTTAGATCGTATTGTAGACCGATCGTCCGGATACACCCGCCAGATTATCAATGCTGGACAGATTAATAATCAAGGTATCGAAGTGGCTATTAATGGTACACCTATCCAGAACAAAAATTTTAAATGGAAAACGTATTTAACATTCTCGCACAATAAGAACAAAATCATGTCTATGGCCAATACTGACAGTACCGTGATCTTGCGTTCTTCTGCTGTTGGTGGTGCACAGATCGTTGCCAAAGTCGGGGGCAGTTTAGGGGATATGTACGGGATCGGATTTGAAAGGTCGCCCGATGGACAGGTCGTTTATGATGCCAACTCAGGACTTGCAAAATTATCAGCTACCCCCGTGTATTTAGGAAATACTATTCCGAAGTATAAAGGAAGCATAGGTACAGAATTTAGCTATAAGGGGTTCAGGCTTAATGTCTTGTTTGATGCACAGTTGGGAGGTGTCGGACACTCTTATACGCATGGCCGCCTAGCGGATTTTGGAAAGCTTACGGCTACATTACCCGGACGTTATAGTGGTATTATCGGAGAGGGGGTCGTACGGAATGGTGATGGTTCCTATAGTCCCAATACAACGATAGCGAAGGACATTACTTCTTTTTACAATTTTACTATGGGTACCGCAAATGGTGAAGGCGCTACTTACAAAACTGATTTTATCAAATTCAGGGAGGCTCGTTTTGACTATTCCTTGCCGAAGCAATGGATTAAATCGGCAAAGCTTTCGCGGGTCACCATGGGGGTATATGGTCGAAATCTATTTATCTGGTCCAAGTGGCCTTTGTTTGATCCTGAATTTGGAACACTTAGTGGGACAGACATAGTGACCGGATTTGAGGTCGGACAGTTCCCATCCACCCGTTCTTTTGGTTTTAATTTAGTGGTAGGCTTAAATTAATGGTTATGAAAAAAATATTTATAGGATTTTTACCCTTGTTTTTCCTCTTATTGTCAAGCTGTGAGCATAATTTTGAAGAGGTAAATACGGATCCCATCAGCGTACTGGATCCGGCTCCAGAAAAATTGTTAGCACCTGCTATTGTGAATATGGCAAAGGCCAATATGCTGCGTAACCGCAATTTTAACAATGAGTTGATGCAGGTGACAGTATACCAGAGCGAAGATGAGAACGCCGTGTTTCGCTATGATTTTAGACCGACATGGGCTGATTATACCTGGAATGCATGGTATTCTGAGCTGACCAATTTTAGAGATATTTATCAAATTGCTTCAACGGAAAAATATGAGAATACCGCTTATAAAGGAGTCGCTTTAATAAATGAAGTATGGGCTTTTTCATTGTTGACAGATACCTATGGTGATGTACCTTACACCGAGGCCAACAGAGGAAAGGAAGGCATAATGGAACCGAAATTTGATAGACAGAAGGATATCTACTTGAGTTTGTTTGAGAAGCTGGAAGAAGCCAATTCTTTATTAGCACAAAATAAAGACGAAATAGTACCACTTAGTGATCCTATATATGCAGGTAATGTGGATCATTGGAGAAGGTTTGGCAATAGCTTGTACCTTAGGTTATTGTTGCGGGTTTCGTCTAAGGATGAGGTAAAAGTCCAAGTAACCACCAAAATTAAAGATATATTGCAGGATAATACGTTGAAGTATCCTATTTTTGAGAACAATGGACAGTCAGCTACCGTAAAATGGACAGGTGATGTAGTGACGACAGATCCATTTACCAATCCTTATGTGATTGGTTTGAGGGAAGCTGATTTTACGATAGCATCATTGTGTAATTTTTTTATTTTGAAACTAGATGAATGGAACGATCCACGCATTGATATCTCCAATAAATATGGTAAAGATGCACGTAATAGACTTGGGATAGCGCCTGGTTCATCTGGTTTTTTAGGGGTAGATAGCGGCTATGAGCCAGGTGGTAAAGAGTTAAAGCAGTCTTATTTTTATTCCTTTGGCGGATCAGAGTTTTCTTTGCAGAAGAGTAAGTTGGCAGGTATATTGATGACCTATGCAGAGGTGGAGCTGATCAAAACCGAGGCTATAGCAAAAGGATGGATACAAGGAGATGCTGCAGAAAGTTATTACAAGGCAATTACAAATTCTATTAATTATTGGGTTCCTCAATTTACCACAGATATCAATAATCAGGAGTTTGCCGATTATGTGGCAACTGCTGGTCTACAGTGGGATGATAATCTGCCGCTGGATGCCGGAGATGCGGCGAGCAAAATGGCAAACATACAGTTGCAAAAATATTATGTGCTTTTCCTGACAGATTTTCAGCAGTGGTTTGAACAGAGACGCACAGGTCACCCTGTTCTTCCCAAAGGAGCGGGTCTGAGAAATGGTGGGAAGATGCCTGTACGACTCAATTACCCCGTATATATTCAATCTGCGAATGCTCAAAACTACAGGGATGCTGTAAAAAATATGGGTGCAGATGATATTAATACATTAGTTTGGTGGCAAAAGCCTTAATACTTTATTAAATACTTTAGGTTATGAAAAGGTATATTTTCAATGTGTTTTTTTGTGTAGGAATACTAATTTGTTGTTGGGGCTGCGATACCGTGGGTAATTTTCCTGGGGCTACTGTCAATCCTGATATCGCGATATATGATCTGCGCAGTTTTTATAAAGGTCAAGATCTGAAATTGACCGATGAGACGCTATTGGGTGCAACAGGTATCACAGGTACGGTTGTCTCTGATCATTCCGGTAAGAACCTTCCTACAGGGTTACTGATGGTACAAGATCGATTGCGCCTCAACGAGCTTAGAGGGATAGCCATACAGATTGGTGATGCAGCAGCAGAGTATGTGCCAGGCGACTCAGTACGTGTCAACCTTATTGGTGGCGTGATGAAGCGTGAAAATGGCCTTCTGGTTATTCAAGGTGTTGATAAATCGGCTATAAATAAAATTGCTTCAGGTCGTGTTATTGCAGTCAATCGAGTGCCGAGCAGCTATATTCTAGCTGACCCGGATAAATATGAAAGTACAGAGCTGGTTATTGTAAAAGGAGGTTTTGACCCCATACCTGAGCCGACTGATACCTATGCTGGTGATAGGTTGGTCAATGATGGTTTTGATAATTTTGTACTACATACGGATGCTTCTGCTACCTTTGCACAGCAAGTGCTCCCAGGGATGGCTAATTTTTTTGGCGTAGTAGGATACACTCAGGTCGAAGGCAAGTGGGTTCCGCATTTACGGATTCGTAGAGATTCGGACATCACGGTCTTAAGCTCTACCGTAAGTCGTGCAGCTATCGTTATTTCCGGTTATATCGGAGATGTAGAAGGTACTGATCTGGATGGAGAGTACATTCAATTTTTGGCAACACAGGATGTTGATTTTTCTAAAACACCGTATTCTGTTGTCACCCACAATACCAATTCGGGCTATCAACCTACTGGTGTTCCTGTGAATGGTTGGGCTGCCGGAGGTAAGCGCTCGTATAAGTTTGATCTTAAAAGTGGACAGGTTAAAAAAGGAACCTACTTCTATGTTGGTAACTCGGCCAAGCTTATTAATGGGGTCGGGTCGACCTCTATAGCAGATGCGAACTGGATCGTGTCTAGGAAAACAGGATCGGTCAAGGGTGATGGTTTTGGAGATGTAAATACAGATTTGTTTTTAAATGGTACGAGTGCTTTTACAGATGCGATAGCCGTATTTGAAGGGACGGCTGTGACCAAGAGTTCGGTTCCAATCGATGTAATTGTCACCGGATATAACGGCGCTATATTGAATGTTGCTCAAGAAGCAGGTCTACGGATTGCAAATACAGATTGGTATGATATTATAAACCCTGTAACATTACAACAGCAGCCGTTTTACAAGCAAGGATCTAACACCATTTACCTTGCTAGACCCGCTCCTGCAGATGCAGGATGGTTTTATAAATTAGGTGGCGAGTACAATGTACGTTTGGGAAGATGGGTAAAGGCCCGGTCGCAGCGTACAGTTGATCTGTCTAAGCAGTCGACTATAGAAGAAATAGAAGGCGAGTTCCCGAAAGCAAATGGGACAAATGAAGGTTGGTATGCAACAAAAGTGATCGAATAGAATGTTAGATATGAAAAATAGTAAGCGATTTCACCGATTCAGAAGTTTTTTCTTTTTTATCTTTTCGATAGCCTTATTAGGTGGCTGCGCGATAAAAGCTAAAAAAGAACCTTCAACCTTAGCTAATCTAAAGGTTTTAAGTTATAATATACATCATGCCAACCCACCTAGTAAACCCCATTTGATTGATATAGACGCAATTGTTGGCGTGATTAAATCGGCAGATGTAGATTTAATTGGCTTACAGGAAGTCGATAATGGGACAGCTCGTAGTGGACATAAAAATCAGGCGAAATTGATAGCGGATAAGTTAGGGTATCAGTACCGTTATTTCAAAGCTATAGATCATGATGGAGGAGAATATGGTTTAGCGATATTGAGCCGTTTATCCATCGATACTTCTGTGTTGGTGCAGCTGCCGCAAAAAGTGGTAGCCGAAAAGCGGATTTTGGCTGCCGTGCAGTTGACGGTAGGAGGACAACCTGTCATATTTGCGACAACACATTTGGATGCTACACGTGATCATGCCAATCGTCAGGTACAGATAGAGCACATCGTTGACTATTTTAAATCGGAGAAAAAAGCGGTTATACTGTGCGGTGACTTAAATGCCGTTCCTGATAGTAAAGTTATACAGACCTTAGACAACGCGTTCAGACGCAGTTGTGTGGAGGGCTGCGAACATACGGTTCCTCAGATTCAACCTAGGCGCACGATTGATTATATTGCCGTCAAGAATGCTAACTGGACTGTCGTATCGCACCATGTCATTGCGGAGACCTATGCTTCTGATCACCGCCCTGTTAAAGCGATTTTCGAACTGTAGATTATATGTTAGGTCGTTTGGTTTTCCATTGGAGGATAAAATAAATCCTCCAATGGAAATTTAAAACTTATTTTGTAGTTATATTTCAGCTTTCTTTCCGTCTAATTTAATAAGATGGTATATTTATATCCTTCCAAATGATAATTTGACAAATCTCCAAATCACCTATGTTTTATAGGTTTAATAACTCATCTAATTCTGCGTTCAAAACTCACTCATTTAGAATGTCTTTATTCTTTAATAGACGATATATATATCAAAGTCACATGGAGGTATGCGTTCTACTCATACTATTGAGTTCTTTGATAACAAAAGTGCGAAAGGGTATAAGTCAGCCTCCTTTGTTAGTTGTTTTTTAACATTTTGATTTTTCTTTCTAATCCCCCATCTAGGGCGGAAGGTGCGTTTTGATCTATTAATTGCCCCTGTCGATCAAATACTAAGTAGCGTGGGATACTCGTTATTTGGTGTTTTTTTGCGATCGAACTATGGATTCCGTTTACGAGGTAATATGCTTTTGTTTTGGGTATATTATTGTCACTTACAGCTTTGTTCCATTGATTGATATCATTGTCAATAGATATGTAAATGAAGGCTATATCTTCTGGATATTCTTTACTTAGCTTTTCCGTAATAGGAATAGAAGTCATACATGGGGCGCACCAACTGGCCGTAAAGTCCAATATTATATACTTTCCTCTGTTTTGTTTGAAAATCTTATCTAAAGATAAAGTGCCTGTTTGGTTTATATAGACATCATTAAGACTTTCATTCAATTGCAATGTTTGGTCAATGTTTTCTAGATATCGGAGATACATATTGTCAGTAATGAAAGGTTTTGTTTTTTGATAAGTCTCTCGGAATAGGATCTGGTCTTTATTTCGTTGAATATTTGTAAAATAGAAGAGCGCAAAGTCTTTTGAATAGAATACAAGCGATTGGTTTATTTGACTGATTATCGAATCCAGGTCTATTCCCAAATGTCCCAAAGAATACCCAGCTACTAATGATTTTATTGAAGTGCGGTAGTTTTTTGTGAAAATTGGCGTTACATTATGAAAATGTGGTAGTAAAAGGAAAAGTTCTTTATTAATAGATGCTGTATCTTTTAGTTTTATAAAGATGCAATCGATGGATGCCGAAAGGTATTCAAATCGATAATGATCTATTAGTTTTTTTTGGTAGTCTCTATTTAAAGTATAGTTGTTGCGAATGATAGAATCCTTTGCTTTATAGTTGTTCAATAGTATCTCTTTCAACTGTTCTATATTGTTTTCGTTTACCGTACGTCGAAAGCTAGAGTCCTTGATGTGGTACAATTCAAAAGTTGGGTATTCTTCTTGTACAGTATTTAGGATTTCTAAGTCGTAGTCAAAATTTTTATACGAAAGAGTGGTCGTATTTATAATCAGCGTATCACTCTTTGTAATAAGGTACTTTTTTCTTATGGGTACATTGCCATTTGAATTTATTAACAAAAGTTCCTTTTCAAAACGCACTACCTTTTCCTCTGATGGTGCGAGAGATATAGATTCCAGATTCCCAAAGATATTGTCATAGTTGAAAAATTGGGGCGTTTTACTTTGATTAATTAAGTATATAGAATCTCTTTCAAATGCTGATGCACCGTTGGAAAGGAAAATTATAAGCAGAATGATGTGGTTTTTCATAGGTGTATAATTCGTTCTTTATCTGTCATTATCCTGTTCCGATTTATCGGAATGGAATACTCATGTTTAGCGAAGCACAAACATGAGTATTCCATATATAAATAAACTATTAAAATGATCGTTTTTAACTCGGCGCTTCAATATTTGATTTATAGGTTACAAGTTAAGTAACTTTTACAAAACTCCTAGCGCAATTAGATACAATCTCGTAGATTTATAAAAGTATACAAACTAAGTAAACGCTACTAGCTAGGCAACTCTCAGAATGAATAATCGTATTTGGTGTATATGTATATATTGTCTCGTTAACATCCAGTTGTTAAGTGCACAGTCTTATAAAGAATACTATGACCTGGATTTCAAGAGGTATAATGACTGCTCATGGGATTGGAGAAATAGCATGTCAGGCTGTGTTAACTATGTGGATTCTTCTTTTGAAGAAAATGTTCTCATTATTTCTAAGCGTCCAAATTCCAGCCATATTCCATTGGAGTTTGACCTTTCAAAAGAAGTGGTTTTGCCAGATGTGGAGGGAAGTGTTTAAAAAAATCAAGTCCAATTTCGCGTTTTAACAAAAAAGAGAAATCGCTAGGTGCGAGGATTCACGAGCGATTTCAGGGGAAATATCTTGCTTATAATTTTACATTTGGTAGCGGATCTACTCTTGTTGATTCCTGTTCGGCATATAGGAAACCCATAGTCGACAGTATGCAAAATGCTTTGAGTTTTAGTTTTGAGGGGATGGTAAACAAATTAAATAAAGAATATCTTTTTATTTCGACAGGTCAAGTCAGAAAGGCTGTCCCCCTGTTACAGATTTCTCGAGGCAAAAGGTTAGCATATTCAGGTAATTATTCATTTAGTGATCTAAAAACAGACTTTGACGGCCTTGTATTTATAAATAGAAGTATAGCTCACAGCTACGTTATGCAAAACACAAGATATTTTTCTTTACTTCTGTTTACAAGAAGTCAAGTTCATGAAAAAGTAATCCATACGTATAAAAAATAATATAGAGAAATATTGGACTTGCCATAACCTGTTCGGTTTTACGGAACAGTATTTTAGTGATTTTCCCAATTTTCCCACAGTGGGTTGATAATGTTTTTACAAGATCAGTTGTGTTTTGGAAATGGTGAAGTTCTGAAAACCAGTTGGCATGAGATCTGCGTGAGCAAATAGTAAATAAACTTTCTAGGTGATAGGCTGAGCTCTCTTTCGCTATCTATTATTTTATATTATATTTTTCAAGTATTGCTTCGATTTTATCAAAGGGTATCCGCTTTTCTACTAGGGTATTATCCGCTGTTCTTAATAGAACATAGCGAGGTATTTCAGTTATTTTTATTTGATTTACCAGTTTTTCAGTATTTTTTTTATCCAGCCAATAGTTCAAGTAGTTCGTTGGATGGGATGTTAAATGCTTAGCCCAATCTTCTTTTTTGCACTGTATAGCCAGGCCCACTATCTTGAATCGACTCTTAGCAGCATATTTTACGGCTAATTTTTTTATATGTGGATGTTGTTCAATACACGGGCCACACCATGTAGCCCAGATATCTATCAGAACATAATCATAAGACAGCGAAAGCTTGGAAAAATCTATGCTTTCAAATGTTTCATATTGCAATTCTGGCCATAGTGTGTCATTTCCTTTATCGATATTCTTCTGAACGAATTTCATGTAAGTACTACTGATAACCTGTAGGTCTTCCTCTGTAAAAATGTTTCGGTCAAGTGCCTGGATTACGTTATAGATGCTATCCCGAAGAGGAAAGGCTGTGGGACGAAATAACGAAAACAATCTGTTATAGCTCGAAAGTGAGTTTTTATATCTAGCAGCTGTGTCGATTAGCTGTTTGTAATAACGCATACTTAAAGAATCTAAAGAGGCGTTTTTATCTGTATGCTTGGCCTGGACAGCATCAAAATATTGTTTGTCTAATCGTAGATATGCCGAGTTGACCATATTTTCATATCCGCCGTATGTTTCGATTGTTCCATGCTTAGAATCGATCAGTATGTTAATGGTATCGGCATCTAAAAAGAAAAGCTGGATTATCTTTTTTTTTGAGGAATCAATAGTCCTGTCGAAAGGATAAATCAGAGTTGCTAAACAAGGTTTCGCAAGATCTGTATCGGTTAGGATACTGGCTCTAAAACTCCCCCTGTGGCCTATGATACTAACGATAGTGTCTCCGTCGACCACTATAGCGCATTTATTCTGATTATTGAGGATCTCAGACAGCTCTCCATTTATTATTATTTTGCGTTGGGTCACTTGCCCATATGAAGGGAGCACAAGATATAGAGATAGATATACGATTTTTATTGTACACAGTATACTCAGTTTCATTTTAATTATGCTCAGGTTTGGTAAGAATAAGGCGCTGGTAAAACTTTTCACCATAGTAGCTTTTTCTGATATATTCTGGCAGCTCATTGTAGAAAGCAATATATCTCTCATAGTTAAAATTGGGGTCGGTCGGTAGAAGATAGGTCATTTCATAAGTGCCACTATATTCTTGAGCAGCATTTTTATATAGCTCATCGAGCGCTTTTCTCACTTCCGTTAACTCTTTCTCAAAAAGTGATTTGTTTTGAGTATTGATAGGGCTTTCCAACAGCTCCTTTAATTCATTTTCCTTACTCAAATAATCTTCCTTCTTTATTCCTATTGTCTCCCAGAGATGATAGAATTTTGAGTTGGTGCTTATCTTGTCATCATAGAAAACTCTTTTGAATTTATCAGATGTTTGTTTGTAACTTATGTCATAATGGCAATTGTCTAGTAATAAAAGATTTCCAAAAGCAGGTCCCTTACCCAAATGCTGTAGGCTGACCGATAACATTGTAATTTCAGGTTTAGAAGACTCTCCTTCGAACCTGAATGATTTGTTTTTGACCCGAGCCGTATCCGTTTTTGGTGAGCTCAAAAATTTTAAATAAATTAAATCACCATCCCGGATGCTGTAGTTATCGGTATCTCCAAATAAGTCGGTGTTAAATTTTCCTTCAATGGTATACTTGTACTGTGAAAAAGAAGGAAATGATGTTAGAGTAAAAATCAGCAAATAGAGTGTTTTCATATTATGAGCGCTAGAAATATTCAATGTTTTTATTTCAAAATTTATAAGTAGTTCATTTTCTTAAATATAGTTGTTTTTATGCCAGTTTATTAAGTAATTTTTAAGCTATTATTGGTTCTTGACTAGTCTTTTATTAATAATTAGGTATTTAGCTTTTAAAAACTTATAAATAGCCATGGATTTGTTTGTATGCTGATATAATTGGTTTTGTTAGTTAAAACTCATGGTTATTGTATTTTTAATGGTTAATATTATATCTTTATTGATAGGTATATATTTACTTTTGAGTGTTTAATTAATTTATTTTTTACGAAAAGAAAAACAAAATTAGAATTTGATCAACTTTTATAGAGAGTGCAGTGTTATTCCAAGATTTAACTTATTGGATATTTTAGGACGTTTTGCTGGAAGTGGAAATGATTGAGCAATACATGCTTTAGCATTTGCTACAGGACAGTTTTATGGAGATATTCTGTTTGGTTATGGTGATTCCTGGGTGAACAATAGTAGGCTGATAATGGTGCTATTTTTGCGATAATGGATGTTCTGAATTATGGGATAGACCTGTCTTTCGCAAATGGTTTCAGGGAAAGGATAGGATTTAGTAGTAGTTCGGAGTCCAATATATGGATTATAGTGGTGATTTCAATGTGTCAGAAAGTGGTAATATGATGGTTGTTTTTATGATGATGAACGGAATAGGACATGCCATCTTAGATACTGCTTATGATGGTGATTCTGGCTGTCATTTTTACGATCTACAAAACAATATATATGGTATGTTTGATGCCTATGATTCAGGAATTCTATGTATGTGGCAGATGTAAGTAAAGTTGTTTTATGAAAGTATCCGTATTTTATAAAGTTTTAAGGGAAGGGTTTGTTCTTATCGTATTTTATGGCATAACAATCGTATACGGACAAGGTAAATCTGATTTTTTTGACGTAAGTTTTAGAGAGTCGAAGGAATGTAGTTGGCGGTGGCTAAATAAATTGGAGAATGCAGATATTAACTCGGATTCTTTGGAGAACGGTGGTTTTTTGAAAATCAATTATAAGCAGATCTCATGGCATAATCGCAATATGGGGTTTGCTTTAGGTAATCATATTTTGTGTCCAAATTGTGTTCGTACTTCTGACAAACTTGAGATTTCTATTCCTGTATTATGTAATAGTGATGGGATCGTTGTATTAAAGGCAGTTGGGTTTAGTGAGCAAGAAGAGGTTGTTTTCACAGATAGTGTGATCTCAAAAAGAGAGACTTCATGGCAGAAATTACAGCTCAATATTACGAAATCTTATTCCGTCTACATAAGTGTAATTTATTATGGTAACACGTTGGGGAACCAGGTTGTCAAACTTAGTCCCTTACAGTTTTCTTGCAATGAAAAGAAAGTAGAGCCTCTCAATCCTATTTTTTCAACTGTTAAAAAGGATAACTTCAACCCTATACAAGCCGTTGAAATAGTGCCATTAGATATTGCGTCAGAGCGAGGGTTTCCAGTAAATAAGACGTTTGATAGAGTTAAGGTTGTTGGATTGGGGGAGGCTACACATGGAAGTGTTACCATAATGCAATCTAGATTACAGCTTGTGAAGGACCTGGTCACTAATTATTCTTGTACGTTGGTCTTATTAGAAATTCCTTTTGATGTAGTATTGTTATTAGATCAATATGTTAAAGGATATGGAGATAATAAAACTAGGTTAATAATTGTTGAACAACTTAAACTACTATTTAGCGAAGAGAATACGGTTATGCCTCTTATAGACTGGCTTCGAGAATATAATAGTAAAAGGGAGGCTAAGGTAAGTGTTTTTGGAATAGACAATCCGTCTCCAATCTCACAATTTATGTTGATGGATTATTTTAGAGAGTTACTCGGTGTTGAAAAATCACTTATATATCTCAAGTTATTAATGAATGGTGAAATAGTTGATGCCAAAAAAATAGCTGAAAATGACGAGAATCTAAGACATAAATTAGGATCTAACGAATTTCAATACTGTATGTATATGTTAGATGAACTTATAAATCCAGCCTATTCATTAGAAAACCGAGATGCTAATATGTTTAAGCGATATCACCATCTATACTCTTTATTTGTTACACAAAAAGAGTCAGCTGCCATTCTTGCGCATTCTGGGCATCTCCAAAAAACACCATTGACTTATCCTAGTGGTCAGCATAAGACGTTGGGGAGTTATCTTTATGAAGTTTTAGGGGACAAGTTCTTCTCTCTTCATTTTACTGTAGGGACTGGGCAGACTCTTCAAGATAGTTGCGGTTCTCCTCGTAAGGTATATCAAGATATTTCAAAACCGGTTTTTGGCAGTTTTGAAAGCTACGCATTGTCTTTAGACGGTTGTGATTATTTTTATTACCCTACTTCAAAGCTGTTGTCTCCAATTCATTGGATGTTACATGTTGGGCGTAATAGTCTTGAGTATTTTCACTATACGATTGGAAACCTTCAGAGGCGACATGATGGCGTAGTTTTTATTAAAGAAAGTAAACCTATCCTCAAGCCGTTTGCAGGTGCACGTCCTTTGCATCATTTTGAACTTTTGTATAACAAAAGGAAAGAATACAAAAGTCTTCTTTCTGGATATAAGGGGGAATCCGAAACTTGGTAGAATCTTCTTCTTTGAGCCCCTTTTTATAAGAAAAGGGTTTCTCTAAAGGTTTTGTAGGAGGGAAATGTGAGCAAGCTATTTCTTGCTTCAAGAGTGGGCTGCTGCGATCGAGATATGCGAATATACTCCGCTATTGTTTACTGAGGGGTGAAAATCAAAAAGAAATATTTTCTTCATTTTAAAAAAACTTGATTTTAGATTTTTTGTCCATCCATTTTTTTTGAATGGTTTCGTACTTGTTTTTCATCTCTTGGTGAAAATGGTTGCTTTCTTTTGCGAATACAAAAGCATCGAATCGTTTTTTACTCATGTAGTTAAAGGCCGGTTTTCCCAGATGATACCTCGGTATTGATGCATAGCTGTCAAATTCGGGTAAATCCTCCGTCAAAGAATAAAATAGATCGTAGCCTGATCTTAACGCGAGGTTTTCGAAAGAGTTTGCAGGTGCAGGCGGAAGTGTATCAACAAGAATGTCTCCAGCTATGAAACAGGAGTCCTGCAGATAAGTGCCTATGCCAAACTGTATGGTAATACTGTGATATTTATGCCCAAGTTCAGTTGCTAAATAATGTCCAAGATTTCTTTGCTTATCATAATTTATCCGACTTAAATGTTCGCTGTGGGCCATTATTACGATTTTTTCATTTGCAGCTAGGTTTTTCTGAAGTTCAAGAGTTTTAACGGTCATAAGACTATCGCGCTGAGATCTGTTATAGTTGTTTTTTCTTTCTTGAAGAAACCTGAGATTTTGGTCAAAATAAGTGGAATAAATACGGTCGTCTTTTAAACGTTCGTTGTTGAATACAGAAAATTGGCCTGTTTTTATAAGGGCAAAATCATTTTTTGTGATATATCCTTTTTGATAGAGATAGATGCAGTTTTCGAATATGTTAGTATCAATATAGTAAGTTGGACTGTCGATACCAACAATATGTACCCGCCTATGTATGGTTCTACTGGTGTTCAGATCTCTTACCCAGTTAAGGAAACTTACTAGCATATCGCCATCTTCCATCCCAAAACTGGTATTTTGCTTTATTATTTCAAGAGAAGATTCGTCTGAATATCCCTGTGCATAGCTGTCGAAGATCAAGGCCAAATCTGTTGGGCATTCCATCGCGATGATTTTGGCATTCTGATGTTCAATCAATTCTTTTGTAACATCGTAACGTATTTTTTTTACCGTTTTACTGCCGTGTGTTGGCTCGCCAAGCCCGATGATCGTAGAGTTGATTAAAGGGGAGATAGGTTTAGCGTATAATAGCTCAGATTCATAAATTGGGATGATCTTATTTTTATCGATGTTATTTGTAGGGGCTGGGGTAATGGAGTTTTTTCTAATTAATAATACAGGCGATTTGATACTTACTTTTTGCAACGGGTTCTCATGTCCATGGTATGTAATATGGTATGTTATTGTTTTTACGTTTTGGTCTAATGGTATTCGTATTGTATTTAATTTCCAGTGCTCCGAGCTCTTTAGTTCATGTGTCTTTTCACTAATGATCTGTTCGGATTCGTTGATAGATTTAATGACACATTTCATCTTTCCTCCACCTGTCATCTTTGCCTCGATATTTAATATTGCAGAACTTTTCTTTTTAACATGCGGAAGTAAAATCTTAGGTCGGTATATGTCCACGAACATACCGCCCGTGGTGAATGTATTTGAATATTTTAGTTCTAAAGTGTTCTTATCATCCTGGGACACGTTAAAGGATGAATTTCTTGCTACCAATATATCCCCCCACCTGCAGTTATCAAGGAAGTGAAATTCTATTTTATCGATTTCAATAAGGTCGCTCTGTGCTTTACAATTATATACCATCATTGTAAAGCACAGTATTGTAAAGACATGTTGAAGCAACTTGGTTAAGCTCATTTTTTATGTTTATCAAGGCATCCTAAACGTTTAAAAAGTGGCGGTGTTTTTGATACAGCAAAAGTGGATATATTGAAATCGCTGAATCTTAGGATACCGCCATGATAAATGTAATGTTTTTAGCCAGATTTTATACTCTCATATATAACGAAGATATGATTAAAATGTTGAGAGGGGAGAAGAGATTTTCATATATGCTCTATTTGTTTTACCGGCTACATTATTGCACATTTAATAAAGCGTTATCGGCAGATACGGGATACAGACATATCGATTTCGTTGAGTTGCTCAATTTCTCTAGAACAGTTCTTATGCTTTGGTAGTGAATGCGATTTAGCTTTTTGATCCGAAGTCTTCAATTTTCTGTCCCTAAAACCGTAATTCTGTCCCATAAGGGTCGCGGTTTTTTTTCAGCTTACTACATTTGCATTCACCAAACCTCATGTAATTGAAGCAGGACGCCGAAAATGCTGTTGAGAGTAGGCATGAATTATATTATTTACCAAAAATGAAAAAAATGAAATTCGCTATGGCTACACCAGATAGTTCTGATGTTTTGTTAAAGTAAAGTAGTAAAAAAACGTTATTTTTAGCATCAATTTATTATCATTGCAGATGACATACGATCTGCCCGATAATAGTATTCAGCAGATTACGCCTTTGTAGACGGGTACTGCTTATTAACTTAAAATATGCTGTATGTGGTTTCGAATTATTCCAATCGCTATCGTGATCTTATTGTTTAGCTGTAAGGAGATCAGGCAACCACCACGATCATTATCCCAGGATATAGTGCAGATTGATAGTTTAATTCTCTGTCGTCAATTCGGACAGGCCAAACTTTTGGCCGACAGCCTACACGATTTTATTTTGGATTATTACACGGGCAAAGAGCAGGTCGACCTCGAGCTCAGGGTCCGGTTGCTGCTTGCTGATATCTTTGTCAAACAGTCCAATGTCAAGGAGGCGATAACACTTGTATTAAGCGTCATTGACCAAGCTCAGCTTCATAATCTGCCCCAGCATGAATACCAGGGGCATCTTATTGCAGCATTGATATACGAATTGCTGGACGATTTGGCTTCTTGCAATGCTCATTTGGATCATGCTTACAGTTGCTATCAGAAGAATCGTTTGGACCACCTATTTAGTACCTATTGTATCCGTAGATCATCGTATTATCGCTTTGCTGGCGATTCGGCATCGGCTATCGCTTTTGCGTACAAAGCCCTCACCTACAGTAAGAAGTTTGATCATAGCTCAGACATTGCCGATAGTTATTTATTATTGGGCATATTATTGGATGGAGAGCGATCTGTTAGCTATAACTTGCTCGCAGCAAAACAATTCTTAACCCTTGGAAATAGAGAGGGAACGGCGATGAT
The DNA here is from genome assembly GCF_016746095.1 of Sphingobacterium faecale. Classification (GTDB taxonomy): domain Bacteria; phylum Bacteroidota; class Bacteroidia; order Sphingobacteriales; family Sphingobacteriaceae; genus Sphingobacterium; species Sphingobacterium faecale. The sequence continues at coordinate 416,209 of NZ_JAERTY010000002.1, forward strand.
GTATCATAATATCAGTCGTATTTATTCGGAGATGGGTGATATTCCTCGGGCATTCATATATAGTGACTCGTCTTTGCATTATGATCCTCGGAGGACAGGAGAGAACATGGACGATATTCTCGAACTACGGAGTATCTTATATGAAAAAGCAGGGCAGGTGGACTCAGCCTATTATTATTACCAAAAATACCATACCGCTCATCTGCACTATTTAGCTACGCTGGATGCCCAAAATTTTAAAGTGACCAAAGACAAGTATGAAATCGAAAAAAGAGAAGCCATCATAAAAAGTAAAAATCAACAGATGATTTTAATCGGTAGCCTGCTTGCTGTCATTTTGATAGGTTCGGTATTGCTCATTTTGAAAAACCGAAAGATCAATTCGCAGAATAAAATTATAAACAAGCAAGTCTCCGATGTTTCCAAGATGTTGGAACAGAAGCGCATCCTTTTATCGGAGCTGCAGCATCGCGTAAAGAATAATTTGCAGCATGTTATTTCCATTTTGGACATACAGAAAGAATCTGTTGATTTCAGTACGATTGACGAACTCATCCGAAGCAATCAGAACCGTATCCATTCTATGGCACTATTGCATAAAAAACTGAATGTGGACGAAAATGTAAGTGAAGTCAATCTTCGAAACTATATTGCAGCACTGGCTACTATTGTCAAGGAATCGTATGACGATCATGAGAAAGACATCCATCTTACCGTGTCTGGTGATATCGGTGCGGTATCCATAGATGTGGCTATGCCCTTAGGATTGATTATTGTAGAGCTGGTAAGCAACAGTATGAAGTATGCTTTCAAAGAAATCGCCGTAGGCCTTATACATATAGAGATAGAAAAAGCTAACTTAAAAAATGCACTGGTGTATAGCGATAATGGCATAGGATTCGATTTCTATCAGCCCGAGCAGACCGGATTAGGTCTAGAGATCATAAAAGGCTTAATCGATCAGCTGGATGCTGTTGGCGCTAGTAGTACCGACAATGGGTTTGAGTTGACCCTTATTTTTTAGCATATGATTTATCTACCATCACTTATCTTGATTATTAAATGACAACAAAAACGGTTTTGATTGTAGAAGACGATTTTCTAAACAGAAGATTAGTAAAAAAAACACTCTACGACAATGGATACGATGTCCTAGAGGCCAAAAATGCCGCTATGGCGCTCTCAATGCTCAGCCAGTATAAGGTAGATTTTATCCTGCTGGATATCAATCTTGGCGAGGGGCTGGCCGATGGCATCAGCTTGGGGCAGGAGATTATAGACCAGTTTGCTATCCCTTTTCTATACCTAACAGCTTATGATAATAGAGCGGTCATGGAAAAGGCCATTGCCACCGCGCCATACGGCTACATCACCAAGCCCTTTAAATCTATGGATCTGATCGCTGCCGTAGCGCTAGGGATCCGTCAATCCCCTCGAAATGTAAAATCTGGTCCTACGATAAAAGTAAAACATAACGAATTTATGGTTGATCTCCCTATCGGAGACATCCATTATATCGAAGCGGATCGCAATTATCTGCTTTTAAATACCCCAAAGGAGGTGTACAAAATCCGAAGCACCATTAAGCAGATTATGGAACATTTACCGTCTGCTATTTTCGTCCAGATACACCGAGCCTTCATCGTCAATAGAAAGAAGATTGACAAATTTAATGTGCGATGTGTGCTCGTTAATAACAAGGAGATTCCGGTTTCCAGAAAGTATGTTGAAGATATAAGTATGATAATTGCTCCCTCTTTTTATCCCTCAAATCAACCTTCTATCCCATAAAATTCCAAGGGATATTTAATTTTTATAACCTTGCTACCGCAGCGTAAAAGTTGTAGACACCGTATCATTAACAGTAAACATTATTAAACTAATTAACAAAACTAATGAAGAAAACGTTATTAAAAAATCTGATCGTCTTGATCGCGGTAGGGGTTACTCTTGGTGGATGTAAAAAAGAAGCTGGTCCTGTCGGTCCAGAGGGACCAAAGGGAGAGGCAGGAGCGAAAGGCGAACAAGGCGCGCCAGGCACGGCCAATGTCATTTACAGTGATTGGATACCACTTCCGGCTAAAGCAGTCTTTAGCTCCCCAATGCGAAAGAATTTTTCGATCCAGGCACCGGAAGTTACATTAGATGTCATCAAAAAAGGACTGTTTTATGCGTATTTAAGGCATGGCTCTTCAGAGGAGTCCATAGTTCCCTTACCTTATGCCGGTACGTGGGTGAATACGACCACCAATGAGGTTATAGGAAGTTATCTCAGTACTGTGTTGGTCGGCGTAGGGTCTATTTCGTTAAACCAGGATTGGCTCACCCCCGGTGCGATTCCTGCGACATTTGCAAATGCAACCGCCGTTTCAGGAGGATACACCCATATCCGCTATGTGATTGTTCCGGCTGGCTTAAAATCATCGAGTACAGCACGGGTCGATTTCAAAAATTACGAATCAGTGAAAAAGGTCTATTTTGAAAAGTAACTGTTGTTCGTAATAAATATAGTATTCTTTTATTCTAGATTTGGCATATATGCATGTGCCAAATCTTTCCACAATCATTCTGCCTATCTCATAATAGCTTAAAATTTATGGTGTTTAGGGACACTACAAGTGTTGTGGTGTGAGTGTCAGATTGAATTTTAGGCAAGGTCTCGCCAAAGTTGGTAATAGCCTGTCCTTGACGCTCGTGCAGTTTTTTGTTTATTTGAAGAGATAAAATACTTTTACTCCACCCGTTTTCAATTGTATTGTGTATATAAAACAATCTGCTCTCTACAGTTTTTACCTTGTCTAATATAATCGTATGGTGTGTCCATGGTATTTTTGCAACCGCTGGTTGCAAAAATGTCTGGATAGTTTGTGCAATCATGCCTTCCACGATTGATTCATTGTGATTAACAGTATTTTGTATTTGTGCAGCCAGTGGTTGCACAATTGAATTATCCAATTTTTCAGTGCCAACTTGCACAAAGTCAGGGTAAGCTTCTGTAAAGCTTCGCATATATTTTAAATTACGGACAGAAAACCCTTTATTGTCAGGAAACTCAGCTTTCAAATCTCTGGAAAGGTTATCAATAATCTTTGCTCCCCATCCAGATTCTGCGATTTTGTTAGATATATCATTACCTATAGTCCAATACGGCTGTAGCATCTCCGTATTGACAGATATGACTGCGCGCTGTTGGGCCAGCTGAATTTTACTTTTCAACGCACTCAGTATTTCTACATATATTTTATCTGTTTCCATCGCTATAGGGATAATATTGGTTGATATCTATTTTCCTTTCTTCTCTTCTCTTCTCTTCCACAGGTGGTACCAAGCCTATTATTGGGCGTTTGCCGTTGCATAGTTTATAATTCTCCCTCACTTTTTAACCTCTTGGGCAATCTTCTTTAATTATTTATTTCTGATATTTTTGTATTTTAGGAGGCTAGTAGATAACCAATTATATGCCTATGGCCAAACGAAAAGCTTCCGTAAAATATGTCTCTCCTGTCAAAACTGATCTTTTGGCGCAGAAGGCTTTTTTTGAAAGACTTCGTACGGCTATGATAAAATTGATTGGCGATGGTTATTTTGAAAAGATTCCAAAAATCACATTGCTCAAATGTTATAACGTGCGCTACCCAACGGTCAAGATTGAACTGGACGACCGTATCATCGTCGACGCGAAAGAACGAAAAAAGTATAAGGAAGATTTTAATAACAGATTGAAGACCCTTCAGATCGAAACGTTAACGGGCGAATCCATTAGCTATGCTAGTTTTCTCACGGAAGGCCTATTTGTTCTTCAAGTATTCAATCATCTGCCGCAAGGCGAGTTTAAAGAACAAGATTGCATTAAGGATTTATTGAGGCCTTACATTGACGGTAAATGGTATAGTAGTATGGTATGGAAGCTGTATGTGGATTTAGCTTACTACAATTATACCCTGTTTGATTTTTACAAAGGATCCGTTCAATTTGTATTCGCAGAACTGCGTACGGTCAAAGCCGGAGGTAGCAATACAGTTAGCTTAGCTAGAGTGCCGCATCAGCTTGTTTCGGAGGAGATCGACAACGTCGTCCGTCCTATTGCACGCTTAGGGTATTTGCCGTCAAATACAGTAGAATGGGGGCAATTGGCTTTTGTATCTGCAGCACAATTAGGGTTTAATGATGTTGTCTCTACCGAAAAGCTACCGATTTATATACAGCATCACGCTTTAAGACGTTATGAAGAACGAAGCTTTGACTCGGCGGGAGCAGCCTTTATCATGCTTGGTCACAGATTCGCTTTTACTGAAAATCATACGACGGTTGTCGGTAAAAAACACACCTTATTGGCCTTTCATGCAGGGGTGCATAAAATCGGTTATTTTGTGGTCACCCATCATAGCGATAAATGGATACTGCGCACTTTTTTATTATTGACCAACGAAGGAACACCTGAAGGGGAAAAACTCAAAGAACTTACAGCTATAAATAAAATTGACGCCAAATATTTGAAAATAGATACCATGGAAGCCTTTATCCATTACGATATAATAGGAGATAAAAAGCTGTCTGCTATTTTTACTGAAGCAGGGTGTGGACCCTTGTTAGAATATGCCAAATTCTTTGATCGATCAACGATAGAGGTTAAAAGTGCGGACTCCATGTCAAAATATTTATTCACCGCTGTTGCTACTGACGATATAGAGGATAGGGATTAGTAAGGTTATGAAAGAGCTTATATAACCCCGAATCGATATTTTGGCCACAAGCTGTGGCCAAATTTCATTGCCGACTGTTTCTTTAAATATTAGCCTCATTCTCCTTAGGTTGCGAGAGTACAATTCCTTCGCGCCAGGATGTTCACTCAAGAATATTTATTGGACAAAGCAAAAAAGGAAGGAATTCAGACTGGAATGGAAAAGGGCAAAATTCAAGGTAAAATTGAAATGCTTAAAGAATTAGGCTATTCGATAGTTGATGTTTGCAAAAAACTTAGCCTGACTGAAGATCAGGTTAAGCCATATTATGCGGGAGCGTAAATAGATTTATCAGAAGAGATATTATAAAAGCGTTCAGGATTAATCCTGAATGCTTTTTTTATGTGTTAACTCCGCTATTTTTTCAAAGATGCATTGCGCTATATCCGTCAGTCGGTGTATCTTCCCGTCCGCATCAAACTCAAATACCGATCTGCCTTTCAACTTGATAGCATCACCTCTTTTTGTGCTGGTTTCTCGGATCGCACCTGCTCTGTGAGTGGTAATGTAATTTTTTGTTTGTTGAGACACCATTTGCAAAGTGGCGCTAGCTTCGGAATACTACAAATCAGCGAAAGAATATCAAGTACTACAGGTGCAACATGCTGCACTGGAGAAGAACTACAATGCGATGAAGGAACGTATGATATCGGTGTGACTACTGCTATGGAGTATAATAAAGCGTTATTGGATTATAATGTCGCTGAGGCTAATGTCATTAAGGCCCGATATATTTTGATGTATAATGGTGAGGTGATTAAAGTGTTGAGAGGGGAGAAGTGAGGTCTTTACAATTGAAATTGTAAATGCTAATTATTTTAGTTTAGAAGGTTTTGTTTTTGTATATTTGCTTAGTAACCATTTGATAGACAGTTATGAGTAAAAGCGCAAGGCGGGTCGATGATCTCCTTTGGAAATCCATATTGGAACAGACCTTTTTCCATTTTTTACAGTTTATGTTTCCTACTGCGGATGCTGAGTTTGATTTGAGCAAACCCTTTGACTATTTGGATAAGGAATTTGAAACATTATTCCCTCCTCAGGCCAATGGTAGGGGGGTACGCTTTGTAGACAAGCTGGTCAAGGTCTCTCTTAAACACGGTGGCGAGCAGTATATACTATGTCATATCGAGGTGCAGTCGAGCAAGGGGAAGGGTGATCTGGCAGAGCGTATGTTTCAATATTATTATAAGATATATGATCGATACAAAGTGCCTGTCACAGCAATAGCTATCCTTGCTGATGGTAATAAAAGTTATCGGCCCAAGGTGTATATACGTGAGTTTATGTCTACTAAGATTCAGTACGATTTCAACAGCTATAAAATCTTGGATCAGGATGAATTTGAGCTTCGGGCCAATAGCAATCCGTTTTCGGTAGTGGTGCTGACGGCGTTATTGGCTATACTGCACAAGAACATTACAGACGAGAAACTCAAGGAAATTAAGCATGATCTCTATGATGAAATGATGAAGCGTAATATGGATAAGGTAACCCGTCAGGGGCTGTACGATTTTTTAACGTATTATGTAAATTTTGATAACCAGCACATTTTGAGTATATTTGAATCAGAAATAGAAGAAAAAATAGGAAGGAGCGATACTATGGGCACTCGGGAATATTTATTGGACAAGGCGGAGAAGAAGGGAATCCAGACTGGGATTGAGAAGGGAATTGAAAAAGGTAAAATTCAAGGTAAAATCGAAATACTTAAAGATTTAGGCTATTCGATAGTGGATGTCTGCAAAAAGCTTAGCTTAACCGAAGAGCAGGTAAAGCCATATTATGCGGGAGCGTAAATAGATTTATCAGAACAGATATTATAAAAGCGTTTAGAATCAATTCTGAACGCTTTTTTTTGTGTCTTCACTCCGCTGTTTTTTTCAAAGATGCATTTCGCTATATCCGTCAGTCGGTGTATCTTCCCGTCCGCATCAAACTCAAATACCGATCTGCCTTTCAACTTGATAGCATCACCTTTTTTTGTGCTGGTTTCTCGGATCGCACCTGCTCTGTGAGTGGTAATGTAATTTTTTGTTTATTGAGACACCATTTGCAAAGTGGCGCTAGCTTCGGAATACTACAAATCAGCGAAAGAATATCAAGTACTACAGGTGCAACATGCTGCGCTGGAGAAGAACTACAATGCGATGAAGGAACGGTATGATATCGGTGTGACTACTGCTATGGAGTATAATAAGGCGATATTGGATTACAACGTCGCGGAAGCTAATGTCATCAATGCAAAGTATACTTTGATGTACAATGGAGAGGTGATAATTTCCTGTTGGAACTTCTGCGAGCCTTGTCTCGTAAATGGTTTAGACGCTACTACCTTTTTTTAGTAGCTCGTTGTAGTTTTTAATTAACGAATTGTGTTCTTTCATTAATTCATTATATTCTTTCATCTGCTCATAGTACTTTTCTTTCCATTGATCACGTTCTAGAGCTAAAATATTAATTTTGTCGTTTGATGCGTCTGCTATTACTAGATTGTTATTCTTAAGCCAGTTTGTAAATTCAGGTATCTCTTTTGAAAACCTGTAGTTCATAGCTCTGGCATATTTATACAATGTTTTAAATGGAAGGTCATCTTGAACTATGTGTTTATAATACGTAGATTGAGATGCATACCCAGCCATTTCTATGATAGTGACTTTAGGAAGAGCATGGTTTTCTGCCACAAAGTCTAGAATTTTCCCTATATGTTTTTTAGTCATTGTACCGATTTAACCCAACTTGAATTGGATAAACCAAGTTAGCTAAAGCATGATGTAAAGTAAATACTGAAAAACACGTCATTTTATTTTTATTTTACGTCATTATATGTATATTTGTATCATTGTACTGAATTTTAATTGAAAAGTGTATTATTTCATATACTTTTTAGTATTATTTTTATGGGTCTCGTCAACAGAAACTAGCACTTTTTGAACCGAAGCGAGACGACAGGAGTACACCATTGCCCAAAAGAATTAGTAAATATCCTATATTTGCTTTTCTTCAGGGCTGGTTTCCTGTTGGATGTTGTTTCGGGGTCTGTGCTAGTACCTTGTTGACAGCTGAAAACAGGGACCGCCCTGTTGATGTTTTAAGGGACTCGTTAAATAGATAACGAGAATGGACTTAAAAAGAAGAACAAAAAATCTAATATCTGCTCCTGAATAGTTCAGGTTAGTAGACTTGGTCTTAAGAAGACCAATCTAATCGGTTTTGCGCTCCAGTTATTACCCGAAATTATAACCAATATAAAACTTAGATAGTGAGCCCTTCCCGATAACAAATCAATCAATTTTATTTATTAACCGTGTGGCCTGATCAAGGATTGGGTACGGGAGGATATTGACCGGTCTATTTTTCCGGCGCCACCTTCATTGGGTCACATCAAAAATAACCAAAAAATGAACAATTTTTTAAGGGCTGGGAGAGGTATGGCCGTTGGCCAGAGCCGTGTCCGCCTGAAAATTCAAAATAGAGAGAGACTGCTTCTACCGCTCCAGCGGTATTCCCGAAGTAAATTCGGGACACAGCGCAGTGACGCTGTGGGAGTGCTATTAGCTAATAGCCATAAGCTATCCCGATATAAAATCGGGACCGAGGCAAGTTATCAAGACCTTTCTAGTCGCCCAATTGATAAGAATAGAGGTATGACATCTTTATTCTGTATAGACCTCTCTGTTCCACTACGCTCCAATCGAGGTGACGTGCTGTGTGGATTGAGGTCGCCATCTGCTATTAGCTATTGGCCATTAGCCTGTATAATAATATTCTGTGTGTTGTTTAGTGGTCTTTTGGTTTCTCCTGTCTTGGGGCAGGAGGCCAAAGGCCTTAAGAAGCCAAATGCTTTGCAGATAGGGGATAAAATACCCGACGAACTGTGGCATATGCCTCTGCAGGTCGTAAGTAATCCTGATCAAATAAAAACAATGACCTTGAATGACTATCGGGGCAAGCTGATTATACTCGACTTTTGGGCTACATGGTGCGGAGGTTGTATAGCTGCTTTTCCCAAGCTTGACACACTGCAACAAAAATATGCTAAAGATGTGACGTTCTTAAGTGTCTCAACAGAAAGTAAAGAACGTGTTTCCGTATTCATAAAGGCACGCGGTGCTCAAACACCAAATCTTACTTTTATCTCCGAAGGTAAGGACATAGATGATTATTTTAAATATGGAACACTGCCCCATTATGTTTGGATAGACTCGCAAGGCGTAATTCGTAGCAGCTCCGAATCACTACAGGTCAATGCTTTCAATATAGATGAAGCTCTGAAAGGAATATTTAATTTCAGAACGAAGACTGACGTCATTGTAGAATATGATTTTGACAGATCATTACTTCAAAATGTTGGTAATGATGAGAAAGGTCCCGTATCTTATAGTAGTACCTTAATGCCTTATCAGCCTGGATTACCTCTGATACAAGACATAAGAGAAGACTCTTTAATCGGAAGAAAAATCACTTATTTAAATTCCAATCTCTTTGCGCTATATACGAGAGCCTACTCTACAGCTGGTCATTATTTTTGGGAGATAAATACAAGACTAGAAGTAAAGGACGCAGATAAGCTGATCAAGCGAGGTATTCCGGGGCAACGCTATGCAGACTGGCTTGCCGCAGGAAATGGCTATTGTTATGAGCAGATTGTACATTATGAAGATAGAGACTCTTGTTTCAAATATATGCAGGATGATCTGGATAGGATGATCCCGCAATATCAAGCTGTTGTAGAGCCGAGAGAGATTCTCTGTTATATACTTAAACTCATTGATGAAAAAAAGCTTCTAGCATCAGCAGAAAAAGACAGTGCTCTTCGAGCTGCCTACGGTACCAAAGAAAAGACATTTAATGGTACTAATATCTTAATAGAAAAGCTCGTTGAAGAAATTAATCAGTATGGAAAAATGGGCATTAATCTCTACAATGAGACGGGGCGAAATGATCGGCTTACAATATCGATACCCAAGCCTACGGGAGATCTAACTGAAGTCAATCAATACCTGGCAAAGTATGGTCTCGCTATTTCATTAGAGAAAAGAACGAAGCCCTTTTTGATCATTAAAGATAGACTTACCCTATGAAAACGTTGAATCTAATATCTAGGGGCATATCGCTGTTAGCAGTGATGTATGCAACCACCTTTAGTGTAATGGCACAGCAAAAGGCAATGCATCTATCAAAAGATACGGTCAAAAGACCTGTCGAAATCGATGAAGTGTTGATTAATACGGGGTACCAGCGGATCGGGAAAGAGCGAGCCACGGGCGCCTATTCGCATCTGGATAGCGCCAAGGTTAAGTACGGTGTCGGTATGGGTATTTTAGAACGATTGGCCGATCAGGTGCCTGGTCTTATCTTTAATAATGTCGGTACCAAGGGAATTAATAATAGCGATATCTTAATACGTGGGCAGAGTACCATCCAGTCGCGGACCGATCCCCTTATCGTTATTGATAACTTTCCGTTCGATGGCGATATGAACGCCATTAACCCCGAGGATGTCGAGAGCATCACGGTACTGCGCGATGCGGTGGCTACCTCGATATGGGGTGCCCGTGCAGGGAATGGCGTTATCGTGATTACGACCAAGCAAGGGAAATATAATAGTAAGGTCAGGCTATCGCTCTCCAGTACGTATACCATCGGGCAGCGCCCAGACCTATCGTATAGACAGGCAATCCGCAATGCCGATTATATTGATCTGGAAAAGGAGCTGTTTGCAAACGGGGTCTATACGAATGATATAGCGAGTGCCGCAAAGGTACCACTAAGTGAAGTGGTCGAGTTGCTATTCGAGAAAAAGAACCATCCGGCAAGAGGAGGTGAAATCGATCAGCAGATAGAGGCACTTAAGGGCTATGATCTGCGGACTGATCTTTCCAAATATGCTTACAGAAGCTCTTCATTAAGACAGCTTGCGCTCAATCTTAGTGGTGGTTCGGATAAGCATCGCTACTACCTATCGGGTGGTGCCGATAAGAACCTGGAATCACTCAGGGGCAATAGCTTGGAGCGGTATACGCTACGCGTTGATAATGTGTTAAAAATGCTTCGTGATCGCGTGGAGATCAATCCACAGATCAATTATAGTAACTCATCAAGCAGTCGTTTTTACCTGCCCGCCAAATTTTCTAGTTTATATCCTTATGCACGGCTAGTGGATCAGCATGGTACTGGCAGAGGTCTAGCCTTGGATTACAGCTCGCGTTTCATCAAGGAATCGGGCGATTTAGGATTTTACGACTGGTCGTACAATCTTTTGGACGAGATCGAACGGTCCAATAATTCGCTACGTAACCATGATGTACGTTTCAACCTGCGTACCGATGTGGATCTATCCCGAGGCTTTGCATTATCGTTGAATTACCAGCATTTGCTGAAATTCGGATCAGGCAAAACGTTGAATGATAGAGGCGATTATTTTACCCGTAATCTGCTCAATCAGTATTCGTCTATCAATTCGGCAGGAGTTGTTACTAGCGCTATTCCAACCGGTTCTATTCTCGATTATTCCAATGAAACGGCAAAAGGATATAACTTTAGGACACAGCTTTCCTATGCCGGGCAAGATCGGCTTACGGGCCTGCATGTCATAGCCGGTTACGAGATCTCGGAAAATAAACTACAGTCGCTCATAGGTAGAGAGTATGGGTATGATCAGGATTATGGTATTTTCTCGGAAGTAGATTATAAAACCAGTTTTATACTATTTCCTGGGACTAATCGAAGTGGACGGATTCCCTTCATAGACAAAGAAAGTGAAACTGTCGATCGCTTTGTTTCCCTATACAGCAATGCATCGTACGAATGGTGGAACAAATATTCGGTTTCATCGAGTGTACGGTGGGATAGGAGTAACCTGTTCGGGGTCAAGACCAACCAAAAAGGGGTTCCGTTGTATTCCATTGGTGGGGCATGGAATATTAAAAATGAGCTTTTAAAAGGCAGTACACTCTTTGATGTATTAAAATTACGTCTTACCTACGGTAGCAGTGGCAATGTCAATAGAAGTCTTTCGGCCTACACCACAGCCCGGTTCTCCGCATTTATTGCTGCAAATGGTTTAAAGTATGCAGATATTATCAATCCGCCCAACCCGCAATTGCGCTGGGAGCAGGTCATTATGCAGAATATTGGAATTGATCTGAGTGCGCTGGACAGGCGACTGAATGTTACCCTAGATTATTATAAGAAGAAAGGAAAAGATATCATTGGTGAAAGCCCCTTGCCACCACAGACGGGTGTGGCAGCCTTCATTGGTAATACGGCACATACTTCCGGTTCGGGACTGGATGTGACGGTTGGTACAGGCAATACTGTTGGTGTGGTCAAATGGACAACCGATCTACTCTATCACTTTGAGAGAGAAAGAGTGACGACATACCTGAAGGATAATATAACCGCACGGTCGTACACGGAGAATACAAGTCAACCAGCAATGGGTTTTCCGCTCTATGCCTACTACAGTTACCGATCGGCAGGATTAGATCCAGATAATGGTTCTCCTCGGGGCTATCTGAATGGGGAGCCATCTCTAGATTATGCAAAAATAATGTCAAGTACGGAGTTCGAAGATCTGGTGTATCATGGCTCCGCACGGCCTACACAATTTGGTAGTCTGAGGAATAGTTTCGTTTTTAATGGATTGACACTATCATTTACCTTAAATTTTAAATTAGGCTATTATTTCAGAAGGGAGTCGGTAGATTATAATGGGCTTATACAAGGGAAGGGCGGTCATGAAGATTACTATGATAGGTGGCAGAAAACAGGAGATGAGCTGACCACAAATATTCCTTCGGTACCATTAGCAGTGAATGCCAATCGGCATACGTTTTACCGTTACAGTGATGTGCTTGTGGAGCGTGGTGATCATATCCGCTTTCATGATGCTAAATTGTCCTACGAGTTTGATCGGTTGCTTAAGAAAGACTGGGTTCGATCTGCTACACTTTTTGTGTTTGCAGACAATATTGGGCTCTTATGGACTAAAAATAAAAAGGATATAGATCCGGATGTATTGCCGCTCGTAAATAGTTTCCGAAGCTCTACACCATTCTCTTTGTCCATGGGGCTACAGTTTAACCTTTAAAGATTATACAGATGAAAAGAATACTTATTACAGTTAAGATGCTATTCTGCATTGGCTTTATACTCATATTGCAGGCGTGTCATCAGGAATTTCTTGCTATAAAGCCCACCAAATCGCTCGTAGTACCACAGAAGCTCGAAGATTTTCAAGGCTTATTGGATAATATGTCAACGATGAATCGAGGGGTTGGTCTGCATATTATCGCCGGAGACGAGATGTTTGTCGAGCCAACAAACCTTTTGCAATATACGCAGATTGATAGGGAGACTTATCTTTGGAGCCTCCCTCCCTATCCCGACAATAGTAGTTATGATTGGAGTGAACCCTACAAAACCATATTCTATGCCAATGTCGTATTGGACGGAGTTACAAAATATAGAGATAGTTCACCTCAATGGCAAGTAATCGAGGCTACAGCAAAGTTTCACAGAGCTTGGGCGCTATACAATCTAGTAGAGGCCTTTGGTGATAAATACGATGTAACTAGACTTAAGGAGCTAAGAGGGATTCCTCTTCGATTAGATCCAGATATTGAAGTTGTCCAGCAGCGTGCCTCACTCTTTGATACTTATAGACAAATTTTTGAAGACTTGGACTTTGCCAAGGCTAGTTTACCCGATAAATTGGAATACGTGACCAGGCCCTCCAAAGTGGCAGCTTTCGCTCTACTGGCCCGGATTTATCTAGCCATTGAAGAATATGATAAAGCATTACTTAATGTTGAGTCAGCAATGGCATTTAAAGCTGAATTGTTAGATTATAATACGTTAACAGCTTCTGCTCCGCGTCCTTTTCCATTGGGTGAGTTAGGAAATAATCAAGAAATTATTTTTTTTAGCTCACTTACAACGGGAAGGTATCTGGTTCTGAATAAAACATTCTGTGATTCATTGCTACTAGAGGATTTTCATCCTGATGATATTAGACGCACGTGCTTTTTTAGTGACGTTCAAAAAAATCGGTCTAACTTTAAAGGGAGTTATTCGGGGTCTTCGATATCATTCGGTGGTTTAGCTACGGATGAGCTATACCTGATCCGAGCAGAATGTCTAATACGCTTAAACCGAAGTAGTGAAGCCAAAATCTATCTTGATAAGTTGTTGTCAAATCGTTGGATGTCGAATAAATATCACCCTATCAAGACGGATAATGCTGATGAATTGTTGCGTTTAACATTAGAGGAACGAAGAAAGCAACTGTTTCTTAGAGGGCGTCGTTGGTCTGATCTAAAACGATTAAATAAAGACCCCCGCTTTCAGATTACATTGAAAAAGCGGGGGACCGATGGACAGCTGTTGGAGCTGCCTCCCGATGATAATCGGTATGTGTTTCCGATTCCAGGTAATGAACTGGAATTTATTAATTAATATATTTTAAGGAGGTAGGATTAATCCTACCTCTTAATTTATGGTTCTACAGTAAAACCCAATGCATATTGACCACCAACAGCATTTTCTATAATCTCGTCTTTGGTCATATCTTTTGGATCCATATCTGCAGGAAGCACCACATGACAGATATCTGGATCTGTTTCACAGGACGTAGTGCTTGAAGGGAGTCCTTGTCTCCATTCAAAATCATTATTGGCATTGAGTACTCGACGCCACTCCTGCGTAGCCACTTCTTCTGTTTTATTATCCATCAGCGTATACGCTGAAAATACTATTATTGATGCTATCGCCAACGTAAAGATGACAGCATATGTTTTTAACTTTTCCATATTATTAATTTTAATAACAGCCGATCTCCCTCTTTCTTTTATTAGGGCGGAGTGATCACTAGTTCCCAATTTTTTATCGCTGCCGCCTTTTCTTTATACACCTGGACACAGCCTGCAAGGTGTACCCTTTTGGTGAGTTTCCCCTTTTCATTGATACCTGGTATCGCCGATCCGTTGTACTTGCGTTTTGATATTTCAAAGTTAGGGCTGCTTTTGCGCTCGAACTTGTACGATTCGTACAGCTAGGAAATATTTTTCAGCTTTTTGTCCATATATCTTTTGGCCTTATAGTAGGCTTCGTTATTGGCAAGCTTGAGAAATGCACTTTTTTGTTCTACGGTAAGCTGTTTGATCAGATTGGGACGATCGAGATGCAGATCGTATAGACGTTCTTCTGCCAGGAGTCCATTGGTGCGGTGTATATGTCTATTGGACTGATTGAGCTTTCGCTGTACTAATCTGTGATAGATGGCTTTGAGTTCATCATGTTGATCCAGCAGCTCCTGTAGATGACTATTCCTGATTTCATACAACAAGGTAGGCTTGAGAAATTTTATAGCCAAGGGTTCTCCGGTGGATGAAAAGGTGTGCTTGGTACCGACAAAGTATTCATTGGTATCGCATATGCGCTCGACGACCAGTCGATCGCCCGCATTGAAATGTTCTTCGGAGACCAGCCCTTGTATGATAAAACACCATTTGGAAACAGCTTCGTCCTCGTGTTTATAATAACTGCCTTTGTTGTATCTCTTGATCTTGCCGAGTGTCGTTAAGTCCAGTTTGATTTCTTCGTTTAAGGAGCTGTAACGTTCAAATTGTATATAGATTCTTTCCATTGTATTTGTGTTGTCATTGATCACTGTATAGCAATTCTTATCCGCTACGGCGGACTTTCGGCTCCGTATCGGATAAAGATGATAGAAAATGAAAAAGGGCAGAGGGGGATTATTGCTTACCTATGCCCCGGTGACATCGAAGGTAAGGGCACGGTTGGCGAATGGATGGTGCATCAGGAAACATACCGCCAATAGATAGTGATAATGGCGGTGTCGTGACCGACTGGGGGTTAATGTTCTAAAATACCTGACCATAGGGTGTAAATTGGATAATATAATCGGGAATGAGCTAATAATATAGAGGGATCGGCAACTAACTGGGTATGCTGAATAGCAGGTCTAAGTTACTAAATAGCTGTGATCTTAAAAATGATTTGTATTACTTAATTCGGTAATTGTTGTCACTACTGGTGCTAACTCCAAACTATTTTGATCTTACGGGGTTATGTAGTCATGGGGGGGGTAGGGGGTCTGTGGGTAAAGCATGTGGATTATGGATGATAGAGAGTGATCTCAACTGATTATAAATCTTATAAAAACTTAAATTTTGTTGTATCGCATAGTAGCTATGGCCGGACTTTGACTGTGCATGTCCTTATGTCATCATGGAAAATATACTCCAGCAACTGGTTATAGAGATCGCCAGAAGCAATGATCTATCAGAAAAGCAGTATGAAACTTTTTTAGTTCAGCAGGCTATCCTTCAGAAGCAGGGACAGCTGATGGAGCTGCTGCAGCGGCGCTTCGGTATTATGGAAGACCTGATGCTCAAGATGTGTGAGATCCTCGACCGTGATCTACTGTCGTTATTGGACCAGCCGCTGCTGTTCAAGCAGGATGTGATGAAAAAGCTGTGCATATCGGATGCGACCTTTCGCAATTACGTAGCAGATGAGAAGCTCGACCCGATGAAGTTGGGCAAGACAGAATACTTCTTTGCACGGGATCTGGCAAAGCAACTTCTGAAGACCAGGAAGGGGCATCAATAGCGCGCAGGTCGCATTTACTATGTAGCGATCGGACGTGGGGTCTGTAGGTTCTACCTAAAATAGCATACCTACTGAGATCAGTAGCTACGGTACTGGACTCAGTACGTCCCGTACCGTATACAGTAAGCGAGCTACTGACTACGGTAGCTCGCTTACTGTGATCAGTAACTGCTTTACTGTTTACAGTAGACGGCATACTGCTTACAGTAGATCAGCTACTGTATGCAGTACCTGATCTACTGTAGGCTATACGCTGCGTACTCATTGCAGTAGGTTCCGTACTGATCACAGTACGCGCCGTACTGTGGTGAGTATGCACTGTACTGTACACAGTACGTGCGCTACTGCATGCTGTAGGGGCGCTACTGTATTCAGTACGGTGTGTACTGAATACAGTCTGCGTCTGTTTTCTTCATTTTTGCTATGGATTGGAGGATCTGGTACGGGATGTCAAGATAAAGGGCTCGACGGCGATACCTACCGGTAGCTATAAGCTGGGGCTGAATACCTATGGAGTGATGAATGCACGCTACAAACGTAAGTTCCCGGAGGTGCACCGCGGTATGATCGAGATCAGGGATGTCCAGAATTTTAAGTACGTCTATATCCATATCGGCAACTATCTCTCCGATACCGAGGGGTGCCTGTTGGTTGGAGAATATTTTAAATTCTACGATGTTGATTATGCCGTATATGAGTCGACTAAGGCTTACAGGATGTTGTATGAGGTGGTGGTAGAGGCGGTAGGTAGGGTACAAGGTTATATAGTTACAAGGTTATAGTTCCCACTGCGCTGCACAAACTTTTATAACCACTATAACTTACTTAACCTCAATGACTTAAAACCAAATGAACAAAATAATCAAAAAAATAAGCCAGGCGGTACAGGTATTGCTGCTGGCTCCGATCAAATTGCTAGGTAAGGCATTGAATATTATTAAATATGTGGCTGTGGGGCTAGGGATATTGGAGGCGGTGACTAGGAAGGAAGTTAACGAGTTATCGAGTGACCAAGTTAACGAGTTATCGAGTGACCAAGTTAACGAGAGTGACAAGGTTGAAGAAGAGCAGTAATGGATAGTGAAGTTATCGAGTTAAGTAGTAAACATGTTATCTAGTGAACGAGTTATCCAGTTTTTTCAAGATAGCAGGTTAACTCAAATAAAGCTGATTAAGTATGGTTTTTAGACCTCTCCGCAAGGTCGAGGTGACGATATTTGCTTTTTAACCTTATAAACTTAAAAACTATGAAATTAAACGAAATACGGGCGGGTACCATAGGTGGTACGCTGTGCTCGATATGGGCTTCGATCACGCTGGGAGATATCCTGCAGACGGTTATCACCGCAGTAATAGGAACAGTAGCCAGCTATATAGTGAGTCAGCTTCTCCACAGAAATAAATATAAGCGTTAGCTAAAATCAAAACAGGACCCGAGAGATCGGATCCTGTTATTTTTGTTTTTCTTTAACCCAATTTATTCCTTTGTCCGACAGATAATACTGTTGATTTCTGCTGGTAGGTTTGTCGGGAATGGTCAATCCTACAAAACCACCTTCAATAGCAGGTTGAAGATAGTTTTTTCTGAAATTCTCTCGGTCTAATAACTCCATCTTTTCTTGAAGTTCACTTCTTGTATATATATCATCAAAAACTTTTAAAAGCTGTTCGACTTGCGGGGTGACTTGCGGGGTGACTACCACTGGTACTGATGAAGGCAATACAATCCTCAAAAAATTATCGGAAAAATGAAAGACATCTTTCTTATAGGCCTTTAATATTCGTGGTATTCCGGAACCGAGTTGTTCTACTAAATCCAGGTCTTTAAAAATCCGCATTAATTCTTTGTTACGAGGCACCGTGAAGCCTTCGAAAAACTCTTCTGGTCGCAATCCTTCTGTTAGTCCACCGTATGAGGTGATCTCTATACGATCATCAAATATTTCGAATTTTGGTGCTGTTTCCCTACTGTAATCATTATGGACAAAACTATTGATGGTAGCTTCGCGCAATGCAATGGCATTCCATAGACGTAATTCTTTTCGTTGTTTCGCCGTTATTTCAGTATGTGTACGATTTTCAACATTCAGTTTGTCTAGAACTTGATTTACCCCTTTGGTTAATGATTCGTAACCATACTCATTGCTTTCTATCAACTGCACACGATTCACCCCCTCGTAGCGAGCGACCTTAACCGATATATTGTTAATATCGTTCATTAGGTAAGCGACATAATTAAAACTGTTCTCTTCGGTCAATAGTTCTAGATTCTTTGCAAACTGTTCGTTTAGACTTTTTCCTAAAGATTGATAATAAATATGAAGCTGTTGAAAATGTAAATCCTGCTTAGGAGATTTGATGTTTCCTATGGAATTTCGGATTCTTCTAGCAAAGAGCTGTTCGATCTGTCTAGTTGGCATGGGTTCGATTGAGCTACCTATGCGAATGAAAGTGCCTTTTTCAGAAAGACCGTATTTTTTAACGTAATAAGGTTTTTCGTACCCGCCAGCTACAATGATTTTTAGTACATCCTTTCCTTCTTGTGTTTCGGAAATTAAATCAAAAAGTCCCAAACAGGATGGTAGTATATTATTCTTAAGACGATACTTTAGGATAAGCTATTCTTGGTCTACATTATCTAATCCTGTAGTTTTTCCATTTTTATCAATACCAATATAGATTATTCCGCCCTCCTTTGTATTCAGAAATGCTACTACCTCCCTTTCCAGTTCAGGTGTTACTTTCTGTTTGAATTCAATACGATGGTTTTCTGTCATGAGGTTATATGTATTTCAGTTGTTGATTATTCCATGTTGAATTTCTTTTTTAATTTGAGGGCCAAATGTGGAGCAATGGTATAGTACCCTTTAGGCTGGCCTGGTACTCTGTAAGAAAAGAGTTTTTTCTTGACACTTTCCTTGTTGATCTGGTCAAATACCTTCTGGAGCAAGGGAGATATAATGATAATCTTCTTTTTTACATCTATTAACATAATATGGTCATACCGGATATAAAGGAGGTCATTGATGTGCAGGAATATACCATCGTAAAAATTTTCTGGACCTTCTTCGTCATCGAATACCATAGGTACAGTAAAGCCATGGTCAATAATGACATAGTCAAATCCCTTTCCATAGATGAATGCATACATTTCTATATCTACCTTGGCTTTAGGTGTGTCTTCGGACGGTGGTTTTGAAAAAGTATTAGCTAGTTTTTCTGCTTTATGAAGTAGCTCTTCACTGTTATCCACAACAGCTGTGGTCTCTTGTGGATAGGAGCTCGGTCTATCGGCGATATACTGTACCATAGTCAAAAAATGCTTTCGATAACCTTTATATAGTGCTAATATGAAAAAGCCAATTGATATAGCGTAAAGGTAGTAGCTTAGGTCTCCCTGATAAGATAGTTTGGTCAACTCGATTTCTATAGCAGGGAAAGGTTCTTTGTCTATAGAATAAGGGGAACGGTAGGGGACTACTTTGTCCAGATCAATGCTTTTCTGCCTGTGGAATAGATATCCAAAGAAAGCAGTATACAAAAAATAAGGAACGAATGACCAGAAGAAGAGTGTGATTTTGGTTAGCGGTCTACGGCTATGAGATCGTGATATTATTAGAGTTATACATAAGGTAAAGAAAGAGGAAAACACTATTGACAAAAGTAGTGCCCATTGTATACGATCTGCTAAAAACTGATCGTAAAGATCGCCTGATAATGTGTGCAAGAGTGGAATGTAAGCACAGAAGGAGCAAGCTGCCGTAATCACGAATGTTGCAGATGGATAGAATATAAAGCTCTTCCAGGCTTGTTCTGGTTTATAGTGGTTAGTCATACTTAAGTATATTGGTTTTTTATAAGTATACTGATTTTTAATTAGATAATCAATTTTTTGAGGTTTATAATCTACAGCTGCAATTTATTTCACTTTTTTGCTAAGGTTCTTCTTTTTGATTCGTATTGGTGGTATTAAGGTAAAAGTAATATGTATGAAACGTCGGAAATAGCTAGGTTGATCAAGAGAAAGATTGAGGGAACTATTACGGTAGATGAGTTGATGGAGCTCAACGAATTAGCTCGACAAAATCCTTCTATCGACAGTTTGCTACTGATGGTGGAGGATGACCGTACTTTACTGGAAGATACAGCGATGTATCTGAGTCTGTCCACAGAACAGGGAAAGTCAGATAGACAGAAGAGGTTGTTGGAAACTACACTTTCCAAAATTCATCAACGGCCTAAGGTACCCCTATTCCGTAGATTGTTACCTTATGCGGGCGTGTTCTGTGTGCTTTTAATGGGTGCTCTTCTGTATTACAGATCGGGAGTGATGGCTCCAGATACTACATTACTTGAAGATCTTGCTCCTGGTACCAATCGAGCTTCTATCACGCTTTCAGATGGTCGTATTATTGAGTTGAGTGAAGACCGACAAGGGGTAATATTGGGCGACCAATTGAAATATGAAGATGGTACATTGATTCAGACGATGGACAATATGGAAGTGGTATATGCTACAATAGCTACTCCAAAAGGCGGTCAGTACCAGATCACCTTATCAGATGGTACGAAGGTATGGTTGAATGCGGAGTCCAAGTTGACTTACCCATCTTTTTTTAAGGAAGGAGGTCGGGTGGTAGAGCTGGAAGGAGAAGCTTATTTTGATGTATCTACGCTTAGTAAAAACGGAAAGAAAATCCCATTTACTGTTAAAACAGATCAGCAACAGGTAGAAGTGGTTGGTACCCAGTTCAATTTGAAAGCTTATCGTGATGATGAAGGCTATACACAGACCACCCTGGTAGAAGGAGCTGTGTCCTTGCACGCTGATGGTCACACTCTCCCTTTGATGCCAGGTGAGCAGGGAGTCCGCAGTGGTAATGGATTCCGCAAAAGACAGGTCGATGTAGGTGCTTACATCTCGTGGAAAAATAATCATTTTGTTTTTGAAGAGGTTGAGTTACGGGATGCGCTCAAGATATTGAGCAGATGGTATGATTTTGATTTCAGTATTGATAATGCTGTGAAACCCACGCATCTATATGCAAGTATCAATAGAGGGAAAAGTTTCAAAGAAGTGCTCCGTATATTGGAAAGTAGTGGAATTCGATTCCGGATGGAGCGTACGGAGGAAAGGAACAAATTATTAATATTCAACTAAAAACCAACCAAAAAATTACTATGGAATAAAAACAGACTAAAAAAGAGAGATAAGAAAAAGTGGTGGACAGTGCGCGAACACTGCCCACAGTTGCTTGATCTATCTATCGTAATTATGATCTCTAGGCAAAGAGAAGATTGCTCATTTTAACAAATTACAATATGATCTAAACAGTACAAATGTATGATTTTTAAAACAAAACCTGAAGGGCTGCATAGGCCTTCTGTTAACCGTGTGCTCTTAATTATGAAATTAATAGTTGTACTTATTTTGCTAAATATTACAGCAGTATGGGCCAATGGATTCGCTCAGAATATCACCCTTAAAGCAAACGGTATGTCTCTGGTGCAGGCCATGAAAAGCATTCAACAACAGACCGGATATGAATTTTTTATAAAAAGTAAAGCCCTCGCACAAATTAAAGTCAGCCCGGATATCCAAAAGATGAAAATCGAAAAGGCTATGGAGAAGCTGTTGCAAGGACAGTCCGTTGCCTGGTTATTAGAGGGTAACACCATCGTCATAAAACCAGCTGCAACCGCTGTGGCAGCGACCGGCAAATCGGTAGTTAACCTGAGGAAAGATGTGATCAGAGAGTTGCCTGTCGTTCAACAGCACCGTATAACAGGGAAAGTGACTGACGCGATTGATGACTCACCGGTATCGGGGGTCAGTGTGTTGGTTAAAGGAACCACGAATGGTACCAACACGGCTGCCGACGGTGTTTACGAAATCGCGGTCAATGAAGGGGATTCTTTGATTTTCTCGATGGTAGGGTATGTGCAGCAAAGGGTAAAAGTCGGAACTTCCAAACTGATCAATATTAGACTGGCTAAGGACAATAAAGAACTGGAAGAAACGGTTGTCGTAGCCTTTGGCCGGCAGGCAAAGGAGAGTGTAGTTTCTTCTATTACTACTGTCAATGTGAAGGATCTACGTTCGCCTTCCAGTAACCTGACTACAGCATTGGCAGGACGTATGGCAGGCTTGGTAGCTTATCAATCTACTGGTGCTCCGGGAGAAGAGGATGCCCAGTTCTTTGTACGTAGTGTCACGTCGTTCGGTAGTGGATTGGCATCGCCCTTGATTCTTATCGATAACATCGAGATGACTTCAAGGGATTTGTCACGTTTGAATCCCGATGATATTGCTAGTTTTTCAATCTTGAAGGATGCTTCAGCCACAGCATTATATGGCGCGCGTGGAGCGAATGGCGTGGTCTTGGTGACGACAAAAGAAGGTGAAAAGGGAAAGGTAAAAACCTCATTTCGTTACGAGACATCAGCCTCAACTCCAACTACTAAGGTGGACGTGGTAGATCCAGTAACTTTTATGGAATATTCGAATATTGCAAGCTTGACACGGCACAATGTATTGACGTATCCACAGGGGAAGATCGATATGACTAGAGATCCGAACCGTAATCCGTATGTGTACCCTGCGGTCAATTGGAAGGACATGATGACAAAGGACTATTCAATCAATCAACGAGCTAATATCAATCTGACGGGAGGTGGTAATGCAGCAACTTATTACTTAGCAGGATCATTCTCCCAGGACAGAGGAATATTAAAAGTAGATAATGTCAACCCTTTCAATACGAATATTGACCTCAAGAAATATACAGTCCGTTCGAATGTGAACCTTAACTTAACGAAGACCTTAGAAGCTAAGGTGAGGCTGAATGCAAACTTTGATGATTATACCGGCCCCATAGGCGAATCTGGTAGTGGTGGGGCTAAAACCTATGGAAGGACGCTGTTGGCAAACCCTGTATTGTTCCCTGCATATTATGCGCCAGATCGGGCTACACAGTATGTGGATCGTATCCTGTTTGGTAACTATTCGGATAGTGAATACGGCGAGGGGGGACCTCAATATATGAACCCTTATGCCGATGTGATGCAGGGTTACGAAGATGTCAGAAATAGTACTATGTTAACGCAGTTGGAGCTGCACCAAGATCTGAAATCGGTAACTGAGGGATTGAAAGCACGTTTTATTGGTAGCTTTACGCGATATTCGGGCTTTAATATCGCTCGCAGTTATAATCCTTTTTACTACCAATATATCAAAGGAACATATAATCCTAATAATCCTGAATTCCCTTATGATTTAGCTTCTTTGAACCCTGAGGGAGGTTCGGACCATATCGATTATTCTGCAGGATCAAAGAGAGTACAGGCTCGCTATTATGCCGAAGGTGCCATGTTGTATAATCGGAAATTCGATGGTAGACATGATGTTGGAGGGCTGTTAGTAGGATCTGTAAAAGAAAGTATGGATGGTAGTCCAAGTAATTTGGACAGCTCTTTGCCATCACGTAATGTGGCCTTGGCTGGTCGGTTTACTTACGGATTATCACAGAAGTATTTTGCCGAGTTCAACTTCGGTGTGAACGGATCGGAGCGTTTCGACCCACGGTATAGGTGGGGTTTCTTCCCATCCTTCGGTTTAGGTTGGCAGGTGTCGGATGAAAAGTTTTGGGAAGGATTGCAATCGATTATTCCTAAGTTCAAGATTAGAGGTACCTATGGTCTCGTTGGTAATGATGTCATTGTAAAGGATGAAGACCGTTTTTTCTTTACGTCTAATATTAATTTGAATGGTCCTGTAGCAGGTCGTTTTGGTAATAACCCTTACGAGACCTTTACACGTCCCACGGTCCAGACCTTGCGTCACGCCAATCCCTTTATCACATGGGAGGTGTCGTATAAAACGAATCTAGCAGTAGAGCTAGGTCTGTTGAATAATGATCTTTCTTTGATTGCTGAAGTCTATCATGAAAAGCGTACCAATATTGTACAGGAAAGGAACGATATCCCTTCTGTGATGGGGGTAGCGGGTATTATCCGTACCAATTACGGTGAAGCAGTAGGCAGAGGTGTGGATCTTACCTTAAATTACAACAAGTCTTTCTATAATGGCATGTGGTATATATTACGGGGTAATTTCACTTATGGTTCGTCCAAGATTACGGTGTATGATGAATTGGATTATTCGGAAGTTGCGCCCTGGCGTTCGGTCATTGGTCAAAAAGTAGGACAGTCAAGAGGATATGTAGCCGAGCGTTTGTTTATAGATGATGACGAGGTGGCCAATTCGCCCATACAGCAAGTGCACCGCACGGGGGGAGATTATCAGGCCGGAGATATCAAATACCGTGATATCAATGGTGATGGAGTAATTAATTCCTTTGATATTGTGCCTATGGGGTATCCGGTTAATCCAGAGATACAGTATGGATTAGGGGCTTCCTTTGGTTATAAGAATTTTGACATATCTGCATTTGTGCAAGGAGAATCACGTTATTCTTTTTTCCTTGACGCGAGCACAATGGCTCCTTTTGTGGAGGTATTCACAGGAGAATTTAAGAATGGAATATGGACGGAGGACTGGGGAAGTAAAACGGGATTAAAGGGTAATAGAGCAATGCTGAGCTTTATTCCTGAAAGCTTATGGACTGAAACTAACCGAGACCTGTATGCCAAATGGCCACGTCTTTCCCCGGATGGTAGCGGTGTTGCTGTTGGTAACAATAACAATTTTGTAAAAAGTAATTATTGGATGCGTACAGCGAGTTATCTGAGACTCAAATCGGTAGAGATGGGGTATAAAATTCCGGATATACGTGGTGTCTCGACACGGGTGTATGCGAGTGGGACAAATCTGTTGACCTTTTCTGATTTTAAATTATGGGATCCGGAGATGCGTGGCAATGGTCTAGCTTATCCCTTGCAACGGGTTTTTAATCTAGGTGTCCAGATCAATTTTTAAACTATAAAGACATACTACATGAAACGTATATATTATTTATTGACTTTTATCTTATTGTCTTCTGTCAGCGGCTGTAATAAGTATCTGGATATTCTGCCTGATAACAAGCCTATACTTGAAGATGCTTTTAAAGATAAGTATAATGCCGAGAAGTATCTATTTACCTGTTATAGTAGCTTGCCAAATGTGGTAAATCCGACTAATACCCTTGGGATCTCGGGTGGGGGAGACATTATTTATTCGGAGAAAAATACAGGAGGTGGTTTCTCTGCTGGTCCCCCTGCTGCACAAATGGCTTTCCTAAAGGGAAATAATGTAGCCAATCCCTATGTCAATTTTTGGGATGGTGCCAATGGTGCCAGTAGAAATATCTGGCAGGGAATACGTCATTGCAATGTGTTCTTGGAACATATCCGTGTCGAAGATGGAGGGCCTCGAGATCTGGATCAATCAACCCGAGATAAGTGGATAGCGGAAGTAAAAACTATAAAAGCTTATCTACATCTATATCTTTTTCAATTGTACGGTCCTATTCCACTTATGGATGAAGTGATTCCTATTTCGGCAAAGGGAGAAGAATTAGCGATCTACCGTGAGCCTGTGGATAAAGTGGTGGATTATATCGTAGGGACATTGGATGAATCGATTGAACATTTGCCAAGCATAGGTGAGCTAGATATTGTGAGCGAATATGGTCGGTTTACAAAGACTATTGCTTTGAGTATCAAAGCAAAGACATTAGTGTTGGCTGCCAGTCCCCTATTTAATAATAATAACAATTATAACGGTTTTAAGGATAAAAGAGGGGTAGAGTTATTCCCTTTTGGTGATAGTAAGATTAAATGGGAGCGCGCATTGGCAGCCTGTGATGCTGCTGTACGGGCTGCTGAAGAAGATGGAGCAATTATTATGGTGACTACGGACGGTGGTAATAATGCCATTCGTGGAGTCAACAGCACCAATATCAATGATACGACCAAGGCTATGGTGAGCCTAAGGCAAGCAGTCACAGCCTCTTGGAATCCAGAGGTGATATGGGCAGTAAATGAGAGTACAACGGTATTACAGCGCTGGGCGACAATGTTGAGCAATGATGAGTATTTTAACTTAGCAGGATCAGCAGGATCAGATATTGGGCAGCGCCAAAGTCCTACGCTGAATGTGGTAGAGATGTTTTATTCATCCAAAGGAGTGCCGATCGAAGAAGATTCAGATTGGGAAACCAAAGGATGGTATCAGACACGATATAATACGCAGCTTCCTGACGCTGAGCATAGCAAATACTTTATAAAAGAAGGGCAAGAGACGGCTGTACTTCATTTCAACCGCTCGCTACGATTTTACGCTTCGGTAGGATTTGATGGTGGTATATGGGAAGGAAGGGAGAAACCATTGAGTGAGGCCTCATTTCCGAATATGATGCGTCATTTTGGTAGCGGATTTAAGCACTCTGAAGCCTATGGTGGTTATCCCTTCTCAGGTTATCTGGCAAAAAAACTGAGTCATTTAAAGACGACCTATACGGAGTCGCGTATAACCTTGATGCGGGAGGATTATTCATTCCCGGTTATCCGACTGGCGGATATGTATCTCTTATTGGCGGAGAGCCTAAATGAGGTGGGCGGCCCTACAAAAACAGACTCCCGAGGAAATGATGCATTTTATTATTTGGATGTGATCAGGGCACGTGTAGGGATGGAAGGAGTAGTAGATAGCTGGAACAAGTATGCTTCAGCAAGGTTCAAATCTAAACCAAGTACCGAAGGTGGGCTCCGTCAGATTATACGACAAGAACGGATGAATGAACTGGCTTTTGAAGGATATTTCTATTATGATGTCAGGAGATGGCTAATGGCAGAGGAAATGTTTAATCGTCCTATTCTAGGATGGAATAAAGATGGAGAAAATAAGACTGATTTTTACAATATCAGGGTGCTGGCACAACCTCGATTCTCTATGAAAGATTACTTAATGCCAATCCGTACGAATACCTTGTTGCAGAGTAAGACGCTCGTGCAGAATCCGGGATGGTAACTATATGACTGATTTTAATTCTTAGAAATGGAAAATACGAAATATATAATAAGCTTTTTAAGCACTTTAATCATTTGTCTATCACTGCTAGTCGGTTGTGGTGACACCTATTTAGGGGTAGAACAGGTGGTTATAGATAGCAATAGGCCTGATAAACTGACCGTGAATAAGGTTGTAGCCAAATCTGGAGCGTTAGAAATTCACTTCAGCATACCAGCTGGTAACCCTAATATTGACCAAGTGGTAGCTACCTATAAGAATAAAGGTGGTAAAAATGTGGAGTTCAAAGTGTCGCGTTATAGTTCTGTGATTTTGGTGGAAGGTTTTACGGGAACAGATGAAAAATCGGTAGAACTTGCTTGTATAGATATTAGTGGTAATAAATCGGATTTGACTATGGTCAATGCCGCCCCTCTTTTATCCCCACTTGAGATTGCTTTTGAATCTCTTTTTGTAGAACCTGCATTTGGTGGGGTCCGCTTAAAATGGGAAAATAATAACGCTAATCCTCTGGCTATTCACGTGCTGACTGAAGATGTTTTGCAAGTAGGTCTAGTGTCACTGGTTGAAGATCCTACCAAGACAATTTATAATAGAGATTCGATCAATACGTTTGCTTTTGTACGGCAATATCCTTCCATCGAACAGAAATTTGGCTTTACGGTGTCTGATAAGTGGGGCAATAGGTCGGATACTTTGATTAATTCGCTGATACCGTATAAGGAAGAGGAAGTAGAATTTAAGTACGTCAAAGCGGTTTCTTTTTTCAACCCTACATTATTCAATGGAAGCCGCGACTATGGTATTTATGGTGTCAATCCGGCCACCGGTTTGCAGAACGATGGTAATGCACATGCTGCAGGAAATGCTCCACAGACGATGTTTAATGGTGTGACCTCAGGCAACCTGTACTATGGCTACAAGTTTGTGAAAAATCTATCAAATACAGATCCTTCAAAACGAGAGATTGTACACGATGTGTATGCGACTTTCGATCTGAATATGGAAGCTCGATTGAACAGAGTGAAAATATCGCCACGAGTTCATATTTCTTATACTTATGCAAGGTCAAGTCCAAAGCGTTTTAGGATATGGGGTACCAATGATGCGAATAGCGCGAGGTGGGCCAAATTTCCAGAAGGTTGGACGCTGATTGGTGAATATGTGGGGAAGACTCCGGTCAATCTAGCGAGTCTGACCGATGAGGAAAAAGATTGGTTCAATATCAATCAAGAATATTTGATCA
The DNA here is from genome assembly GCF_016746095.1 of Sphingobacterium faecale. Lineage (GTDB taxonomy): Bacteria > Bacteroidota > Bacteroidia > Sphingobacteriales > Sphingobacteriaceae > Sphingobacterium > Sphingobacterium faecale. Next base: position 444,809 of record NZ_JAERTY010000002.1, read on the forward strand.
ATGAGGATAATGTTAATCCTGATGCAAAACCCACTGAACCATTCCGCTATATGAGGTTGCAGCTTATGGAGTCTTATAACAAAAACGAAGCGTTTTATACAATCAATGAGTTTCAGATGTTCGGTGAAATATTGAAACGCTATTAACATTGTCTTTACTTAACAATAGAAGCTATGAGCAAAATTAACTATATACTTTTATGGGCATTTTTTCAACTTTTTCTGATAGGCTGCGAAAATGCAGATGATCTGCTGAATCAACATTTAAAAGATGGACCTTTGGTCTATGCTGGTAAGATTAAAGAAATGGACGCACAGTCAGGATATTACCGAGTCCGTGTCAATCTCTTTCCGACCACTGATGCCAATAGGTCACATTGCGTGCTGACTTGGAATACGCAGGGAGATACTAAAGATTCGATGCGAGTGGATTATAATGAGACGAACTTTGATGCAATGATGGGGGGATATTTCAAGATCGTCGAATTTGCTGATCTCCAAGGACCATTAGAAATCAAGGCACAGAATGTTGACAAATTTGGAAATAAGTCATTGGTAGAATCTATCAGTGCCAATATTTACGGAACTGATTATGTCTCGGCATTGGTCAACTCTCCGGCAAAGGTGTCCTCCAAGGTGGATAAAGTGACCTTTGAGGAGCGGGTAGGTGCAGTCGGTAATATCATCAGTTATGAAAAGATAGATGGTAGTTTTACACCAGAAGTTTTTGTGAAAGATAAAAATTATCTCTTGGTAGATGCCAAAAGAGGAGGTGTAGTTCGTACAAAAACACGATTCCTGATCAACGAGACGGATATCGATACGTTGGATGTTACAGCATTTTTGGAGACGAGGATACCCACTAATGACGGAATAGACGTTTATGAGGCGTTATTACAAACCTCTCCTTTTTCGCTGGACAACGAAAGGTTGGCCTTATTGAGACAGATTGAAGTGTTTTCGGATAGTTTTCCGAAAGCTTCGTTTGGACAATATCTTAAGGCCGCGGATGAGGCATCGGTCGATATGGAATATACGACTCCTATCCTATATGCGTATGGTAGGGCTTTTGACAAACTGATGGATGAAGTACAAGATACTGAGGTAGCCTATGGTTCGGTCGCGGTATGGCTTCTGTATAATATGGGCTATGTCGTCAAAACCCCTTCAGTGACTTTTGGTATTGATGTGGACCACCGCTGGGCAGAGAAGCTAGAGCCCTATCTGGATTTCATTTGTGTGACACATAATCATGTAGACCATGCTCATGTAAAACTGATGGATGCTATGAATAAAAAAGGTAAACCTGTATTGTCTAACTTTTATACAAAGGATGCGAAGTACTATTCAAAAGATGCTAAGAACTTTACTATTGGAAATATAAAAATACGTACCGATATTACAGATCATTTGCGGGATCCAGCATTGCCGAAGTTCGTGACTGTATTCCGTATCGAATGTGGTGCGGATGCTGGAAATTTCTCGATGCTGCATTGTGGGGATTCAGGATTCAGACCGACTGAGTTTACAAAGGTAGAAGGACCTTTAGATTTGGCTGTCTTAAGGTGGGGGGCGCCACGAGAAAATGATATTTTGGGGACGGGCAGTGGTCAAGTGGAACCTAAGTACGCTATATTGTCTCATTTGATAGAGCTGAGGCATGATCCGTATCCAAATGGACAGGCTTCTATCTCGCAAACACTGAAACATCTGCCTGGGGTCAAATGCGATAATACCATAATTCCGTTTTGGGGAGAGAAAATGGTTTGGAAAAATGGACAAATGCAATAAATATCAACATATGTTTAAATACGCTTTATCAATTTTATTACTCGCTTTTTGTCAGCTTTCGAGTGCCCAAAAGAGATCTTTTGAGAAGAACCAGAAAAATTATGTAAATGTAGGGGTAGAGACGATCAAGAAGTTGAACAAAACCAGCCCTTTGGTATTGAGTGAGGAGCGTGTATCCTTGTTGAAGACAATTGATACTTATTCTGACCCTTATTCTGACCTTCCTTTTAAAGAGTACCTGAAGAAATCTGAGGACGAAGCGGAAGAATTGGAACATAAAGAACCTATTCTATATGCCTATAGAACGGCGTTTGAGAAGGTGTTGAAAGAGGTAAAGCATACCAAGGTCAAAAAAGGTACAGCATCCGTCTGGATGCTGTACAATATGGGATTTGTCATTAAGACACCTTCTGGCTGTTTTGGAATAGATGTAGACCATCGGTTGGCAGAACAATTGGCTCCTTATCTAGACTTCTTGTACATTACGCATAACCATGGCGATCATGCCAATCTGAAATTGATGGCTGCCATGAAGCATTTGAACAAGCCTGTGATTACTAATTTTGATATCGACAACGCGCCCTATTTCTCCACTGTTGCCACAGGTTATAAAATTGGAAACTTTACATTACAAACCGATATATCAGACCATTTGAGAAGTCCTGAACTGTCCAATTTTGTAGCCGTGGTTCGAATTGATTGCGGAGATGATGCAGACAATTTTTCTATCCTACATTGCGGAGATTCTGGCTTTGATCCACAACGGTTCAAAAAAGTACAGGGGCCGGTAGACGTAGTGGTATTGCGTTGGGGTGAAGCAAGAGAAAATGAAATTTTAGGTGCGGGAGATGGTCAGGTCCAAACTAACTATGCGCTACTGTCGCATCTTATTGAAATGAGGCATAAACCTTACCCTAAAGGACAGGCCTCTATTACACAGACCTTGAAACATCTTCCTCATGTGACCTGTAAAAACACCATTCTTCCGTTTTGGGGAGAAATGTTGACTTGGGAAAATGGGGAATTGAAGTAGCTTCTTATATAACATACGCCTAACATACTCCTTATGTTAGGCGTATGTTATATAATGATTATCTAATCGTTGGGTGCTGTCTTTTCTAGCTGGTTTTATTTAATTTCGCTTCGAACTATTTATTAGCTGTATGTAGGTGCATTTTTTAGGCTTACCTGCTGCGGTTTTTGATTTATAATGCTTAACTTAGTTATGCCATCAAAATTATTTAAACCTCTGAAGTGTGAAAGACGACCTGAAATATGTTGAAATTTTATCTCTTGGACATGAGTCAGGTTTGCAATATTTTATCGCTCAATTTGGAGAACCTTTACATTTTTTTGCTTACAAAATTACAAAGAATAGAGAGGTCTCCGAAGAGATAGTTTCCGAGTCGTTTTGTAAACTCTGGCAACGAAAAGAAAAAATGGAAACCTATGAAATGATACGATCTTTTCTGTTTTCGGTGACTAGAAATGCCTGTTATGATCACATGGGGTCCGCATATCAAAAAAAGATCTCTCTATCGTATAATGACTGGACCGCTATCGAAGGAAAAGAAGGGGATATGTTGGGACAGATCATCTATATCGAATTGATAAAACAGATTGTTCAAGAACTGGAAAAGCTACCTAAGCAACAGGCCGAAGTATTTCGTATGGCCTATCTAGAGGGAATGGAAACAAAGGAAATCTGCGACCTGCTCGGTACGACAACAAGTACCGTTTATTTTGCAAAATCAAAAGCGGTATCTACGCTCCGTATGATATTTAAAGAAAAAGATATAGGCCTCTACCTCGCACTTATTACTTGGTTCTTACCTTTAAACTGATCGATTACTTTCGATGTGAATAGCTCTAGAATATGATATCTATCACTTAAAAATATAATTTTCTGCATAGGAACTGGAACTGTAAGTTGTTAGATTTGTGGTTAATATGGGTAGAATCTTTTCCTCAATCACTATCCGGCAGTGGACGGTCTTGGGCGTATTCAATTTGATGTTGGTAGCCGCCCTTGGACTGCTGATGCGCAGTATGGTGATCTTTCCGCAGACATGGCTTAATCAGAAGTTTATTCTTCACGCACATTCGCATTTCGCTTTTTCGGGTTGGATATCCCATATGCTGATGCTTTTTATGGCTATGGTGGCATTGCGGCGTGAACCAGATGCGTGTCTTCCAAAACGTTATCAGCTGCTTTTAGGGGCTAATATGTTGGCCTCCTACGGTATGTTGTTCTGTTTTTCCTGGCAAGGGTATGGACGTTATTCCATCATCTTTTCCACGCTTACCATCTTGCTGTCTTATGTATTTGTAGGGATGCTGTGGCGTACTGTTGGGCAAGCTGCGCTGTCTCCCTTGGTGCGGAAATGGTTTAGGGCAGCACTTGTCTTTTTAGTGCTGTCTTCAGTTGGGACATTTTACCTGGCTTATCTGCAGGCGACACATAATGTAGACGGTGATAAGCAACTATCAGCCGTATATTTTTTTCTTCACTTTCAATATAATGGTTGGTTTTTCTTCGCTTGCATGGGCTTGTGGCATCATTGGTTAGCCTCGCATAAGATAGAAGTGTCTGGTGGGACAATACTGTATCGTTTTTTTGCATTGACTTGTGTACCTGCTTACCTGTTGTCGCTACTGTGGATGGATCTGCCCGTATGGTTGTATGTTATTTTGGGTATGGCAGTCGTGTGTCAGAATGTGAGTTGGTTTTATTGGGTAGTGGGAATGGTCCAGGGGGTGAAGCGAGGAAAAGGTATACAGCCGGTCTGGCTGCGCAGTGTACTGCTGTGTGTGCTATTGGCTGCGTGTCTTAAATTGCTGCTGTACGTTATGGCGCTGATTCCCACATTTCAACAGCTGACCTACAGTTTCCGTCCGATTGTGATTGGGTATTTACATTTGGTGCTGTTGGGCATAATCACGTTATTTATTTTGGGCTTTGTATTTTTGAATGCTGTTGCCCGTGAAACTCCGCTCACCAAGTGGGCGTTGATATCATTTATAGTGGGGATTGTTGGTAATGAATCTTTGCTATTGTTGGAAGGGGTGACCGGAATGCAGGGAGTCTACATTCCCTATATACCTTTGGGGCTGGCGGTAGTTGCCTTGCTGTTGTTTTTGTCAATCGGGCTGCTCTGGATATCAATATTCTTAGGCCGTAAAAATGTAGAAGGTGCTGCTGGTTAAGAAAAGAGTGATAATTGTTGGCCTTTTTGGGTTTGAATGGGCTTCTTGGAATCGCCCATCACGGTCTTGCCGCCGTATTGCCAAGCGTTTTTCCGTTCTTGTTCGATAACTTGTTGGACGTCAAAGCGAGGGGTAAATTGTTGCTCTGTCTGTAATACAATCTGATGAAGTTTTTGTATGGTTTTTAGCTTGTCTGTATGGCCTAATTTTGATTTTTCTATTCCATTGCGCAGTATGGCGATTCCTTCGTCATAGACCTTGGTGAGAACTGGAAACGGATGCCCGTCTTTTCCGCCATGGGCGAAGGAAAAACGTGCTGGATCGTCGAAGCGGCAGGGTGCGCCGTGTATGATTTCGCTGACCAGTGCCAGTGACTGTAAGGTCCGGGGACCCACGCCCTGTAGAAGGAGCAGATCTTCAAAAGTGTGGATATCGGCCTCGCGGGTGACATATAAAAGTGCGCCCAGTCGTTTTAAATTGACATCCTTGGATTGGACATCGTGTCTCATAGGCATGTGTAGGTGGCGGATTTGTCGGAGGGTGTATTCAGCATCGTCTTTTGATAGTGATAAGATGCCTTGACGGTTTTGAGTGGCTTCCAAAGCGGTCAGGTTTAAGATCCTTCCTCTGGATACACCGCGTATACCACTATGGGGTTGATCGATGAATGACTTTAGATGCTGGGAGTGCCAGTGGTAGCGTCGGGCGGTACCATCGTATTGGTGCATGCCCTGTTGTACTACGGCCCAGTTCCCTTCATTGGAAACAATAAAGTTGTGAAGATATAACTGATAGCCATCTTGTATGGCGGTATTGTCTACCTTGGCCGTGAGCTTACTCGCTCTAACGAGGCTGTTACCATCTACTCCTGTGGCATATGCTACACGCTGTATCTCGTCTGGTGTGTGGCGGGACAATTTTCCTTTGCCTCCACAGATGTATAGTCCGAGTTGTGCGGAATGTGGATTAATGGCTCTTTTCAGTGCACCCATGACGGAGGTCGTGATGCCGGATGAATGCCAGTCCATGCCCAGTACAGCACCAAAACTCTGGAACCAAAAAGGGTCAGCCAATCTTTTCAAGACTTCGTCCTTTCCATAGTCGGTCAATATATTTTCGACAATGGAAAGACCTAACGCCGACATACGCTCGTAAAGCCAGCTGGGAACTTTGCCGTAGTGTAAGGGTAGATCTGCCGTGCCGGATCGCTTCATGGATTGCTAATTTTATTAGTGTAAACTTAGTGTTTTTTTAATAGGTTTTTAGGATTCTTTTTTTCTTTAAGTATTTTATAACTTCGTATATCCAATTATATCGTTTACAAAATTAATAAGAAGTTTACATAGCATTAATTTACTTGTAATACATTTGGCTTATGGCTATTGCTGGATTTAAAATCACTGCTAAAGAGTTTGATCAGTTCCGAGATGGAGATGAGCAGGTATTTGAATCTGTATACCACGCTTATTATAAAATGCTGTTTACAAAAATTAATAATCTTTGTAACGATACGGAATTGAGTAATGAGGTAATACAGGAGACTTTTATTCAATTATTTATTAATAAAGAAAAGATAAAGGAACCAGAAGCACTCTATCCCTTTTTGTATACGGTATCAAAACGTATGGCCATATCTGCGTTTCGTAAATCTGTGGTTCGAATGCAGTACCAGGAATATCTGCAATATACCTTTGAAGAAAGCAGTGAAGCCGGAGGCTTGTCCATCTTGGATGATGATATGACAAGCCGGATTCATGAAATGATAGATGAACTCCCAACAGAACAGAAAAAGGTGTTTAAAATGAACAAGATTGAGGAAATGAGCTATAAAGAAATTGCCGAATCCGTAGGTGTCTCTCCTCATACAGTCAGAAATCAAATCGCTAATGCTACAAAACTGATACGGCTCAAAGTCAGTAAAATGTTGTTTTTATCCCTTTTTTTACTTTTTTTACTTTCGCAATAGTACATTTTTCATACTGATGCGTGTATACTTATAGAAGTATCACAGCAGATGGAAGAAAAGAGACTAAGAGAACTGATTTCAAAATATCATAACGGACAATGCACCGAGCAGGAGTATCATGAGCTTCAGGAGGTGTTGGCAGATCCTGTACAGCATGATTTATTGGAAAATTATTACGACAATCTGCAGCCCCAAGAGAAAGTGCCGGAAGTTAACCTCTATGGATCTGATAGGATTCTAAAGAATGTTTGGAATGACAATCGGGTAGGACAACAAAGAAAGGCACGTCGGATTGATCAAAAACAAACTATACCATATTATAAAATTGCTGTTGCTGTTTTACTGATTCTAGGCTCTGTCATCTGGTGGTACCCCAAGTCAAAGGTAGGCGACCTTGTTGCGAGGACTGGAAGTGAAGTGGTGCATGGCCAGGATCGCGCGCAAATTCAGTTGGACGATGGCCGCATATTTGATTTAGATAGTCTGAGTGGTGGAGCAGAATTGATGGATAAAGGTTTTTATCTAACCAATGGAGAAGGTAAAGAAATGGTGTTCAGGTATAGTCCTACTGGAACGAGCACGGGTAGTTTGAAGTACCATACCTTATCTACACCTAAAGGAGGGCAGTTTAAGTTGGAACTACCAGATGGGACGCTAGTATGGCTGAATGCGGAAAGCAAAGTGAGTTTTCCTGCGCATTTTCTAGATAGAGAGCGAATTGTGAAGTGTGAAGGAGAAGTGTATTTTGAGGTGGCAAAACGTACAATAGCCGATAAGCAGATTCCTTTTAAGGTGATCACGAAAGATCAGGAACTCGAGGTTTTAGGGACTACATTTAATATCAGTAGCTATGGAAGCACCGTAGTAACCACGTTGGTAGAAGGGAGAGTCAGCCTAAAGGATCATCACGGTCAAGTATTTCTCGAACCCAATCAACAAGCTGTTTTTGATAAGTCCTTTGAAATAAAAGCTATAGATCCTATGTACGCCGTGGCATGGAAAGATGGGGATTTTGCTTTTCACAAATCTAAAATTGAAGATGTAATGGCTGCGGTATCCCGTTGGTACGATGTAGAGATCCACTTCGAAGGGGATTTCAGTAAGGATTCGTTCACCGGAACTATATCTAAATATGAAAATATAGACAAACTACTAGAAACGATAGCGCTCACAGGCTCTATAAAATTTTCAAGAGAAGGGAGGGTAATCACTGTAAAGAAATAGAAACGAAAACCTAAAAAGATCAGGAGTGCTTGCAACACCCCTGACTTGGAGTCAGCGAGCTGACATGATTGAAAAATAACCTGTTATCAATTAATTAACAATCAACACAAATGTATGGAAAAAAACTAGGAAATAGCTTTCTGGATAGAAAGCAGATTCCGCCTATTAAATCTATTCTCATGAAGTTGAGCCTAGCCGTTCCTTTGCTTGTGGTTGCCAGCCTGAATGTAAGTGCGGTAACGATAGGGCAAACCATCACGCTAAAGAAGAAAAATCTAAAAATTGAAGAGTTGCTGAAAGAAGTCAGAAAGCAAACGGGATATAATGTTTTCTTCAATGAATCAACTATTCCGCAAGAGCTTAAGTTGGATGTCTTTTATGCTAAAGCCAAATTGAGGGATGTATTGGACGAATTATCCAGTAAATATAGTCTTGGATATAAAATAGTGGATAAGAACATTGTACTGTCCAGTATTGCAGAGAGGCAATCGATGGAGGATAGCGACGTAATCGCTGCAATACAACAAAGACAGATCACCGGACATATCACCAATAGGAAGGGAGAGGCTTTGGGAGGAGTGACAGTATTGGAGGTGGGTACGGGTAATAGTGTGATCTCTAATAATGCAGGGGTATATACTATTACGATGCATAGTAAAGAAAACATATTAAGGTTTTCATCAGTGGGTTATACCAGTAGAGAGGTAAGGCCGACGACTTCATCTGCTTTGGATATTACTTTGGAAGAAGCTATCAGTGTATTGAGCGATATTGTAGTGGTGGGATATGGTACGCAAAAAAAAGGTAATCTTACTGCTGCCGCTAGTGTGGTAGATACAAGGTTACTAAAGAGTAGACCAGGAGGGAATGCTTCATCTCTCTTGCAGGGGACAGTACCCAACCTGAATGTCAGTTTCTCCACCGGTAGACCTGGAGCAACAGGTAGCTTCAATATCCGTGGTGTGAACTCCATCTCTAGCGATGCAAAGCCACTGGTGATTATCGACGGTTTTGAGGGAGATATCAACCGTCTCAATCCGAATGATATTGAATCCGTCACGGTATTGAAGGATGCGTCGGCTGCGGCTGTATATGGCGCAAGGGCTTCGTATGGTGTAATCATAGTGACAACTAAGTCTGGAAGCGGAAGTGCCGCTGCAATCAACTACAGCGGACAAGTGTCTATGAGTACACCGACTACATCTACTGATTACGAACGTCGAGGATACTATTCTGCCGCTATAAACGATAAGTTTTTTTCGCAATATGCGGGAACAAACTATACCAGGTATACAGACGATGATTACTATCAGCTATGGATACGACGGGAGGATAAGAAAGAACATCCCGATAGACCATGGGTAGTACTGGATAAAAGGGATGGTCGTGATAGCTATGTGTATTATGGAAATACAGATTGGTATAGTTACCTGTTTGATGATAAACGCCCGATGCAGTCGCACGATATTAGTGTAGTAGGTGGAGCAGATCATATACGGTATAGCCTCTCCGGCAATTATTACGATCAAAAGGGAATATTCAGACAGAACCCAGATCAAATCAAACGGTATAACCTACGATCTAAAGTAGATTTTGAAGTAAAACCCTGGTTAGATATCAATACGAATATAACTTATTTTAACTCTGCATATGGTTATCCTGGTGTGGGAGGTGTGGAAAAAACTTTCGAGAATTCTGTAAGTCATGGTTTGGCGAGTATCGTGCCGCGTAATCCTGACGGGACTTTAGTATACGCTACGACTATCAGTAATTATAATGTTATGGATGGCTATTCTGCGATGTTGACACAGGGACTGCATCATAATATGGACAAAATATCGGAATTTTCACCAACTATAGAGGCTGTATTAAAGCCGTTAAAGGGATTGGAGCTGAGATCGAGTTATCGTTTTACGCATTACAATTATCAGACTATGAATCGTTCGGTTAATATTCCTTATTCCAAATACCCAGGGGAGGAATTGAGTATTACAACAGGAAATGGTAATAATCGCCTTTATGAATCACAGATCAATCATTATTTTCAAGGCGTAAATATGTATGCAACCTACGAGCATACATGGAACAATGCGCATAATTTTAAAGTAATGGGAGGGTATAATTACGAAACCCGTTATATAAAGGATGTAAAAGCTGCACGGGACGGTCTTTTGAGTAATCAGCTGACAGATTTAGAACTCGCTACGGGAGATGTAATCGAAGTAAATGGAGGGCAGAATGAGTATGCTTTATTCGGTGTGTTTTATCGGGCAAATTACAACTATAAAGACCGCTATCTGTTAGAAGCCGCAGGCCGGTACGATGGTACTTCCCGATTTGCCAAAAATCATCGTTACGGTTTTTTTCCATCGTTTTCTGCTGGATGGAGAGTGGATCGTGAAGATTTTTTCAAAGATTGGAATCAACATTTATTTTCTGGACTTAAGTTAAGAGCTTCTTATGGTTCTTTGGGGAATCAACAGGTGGGGTATTACGATTATATACAGACAGTCAACGCAGGCGGCGTCTTAAAATATTCATTTGGCGATGGCAGTGTGGCTCCGTTTGCCGATGAGAGCGCTCCAAACTCGAGTGCTCTAACTTGGGAAACTGTAAATACTACCAATATAGGATTGGATGTCGAGTTACTTCAATCAAGGCTGACTTTTAATGGGGATGTATACTGGCGCGAAACTTTGAATATGTTGACACTGGGCAAAGCTATTCCGACCTATTATGGAGCAGGCTTCCCTAAAGAAAATGCATCTGATTTAATGACCAAAGGATGGGAGGTGAGCGTGTCCTGGAAAGATCAATTTGAACTGGCGGCTAAGCCTTTTGCCTATCATGTAGGAATCGGTGTAGGGGACAATACGTCGAAGATCACACGTTTTGATAATCCGAATAAAAACCTAAGTAATTTTTATGAAGGACAACGTCTAGGACAGATTTGGGGTTACGAGGTAAATGGTTATTTTAAAACGGATGAAGAAGCGAAAAATTATGCTGTAGATCAAAAAGCGGTGAATGCGATTATCAATTCTTCCGCTATCGATCAAGGCCTGCGCGCAGGTGATTTGAAATTTGAGGATCTGGACGGAGATAAGGTGATATCTATGGGCGACAATACATTGGCCAATCCTGGAGATAGACGGGTCATCGGAAATTCTCTGCCTAGGTATAACTTCAACTTCAATACGGGAGCTTCGTGGAAGGGAATTGATGTCTCTGTGTTTTTTCAGGGAATAGGTAGACAGCATTGGTACCCAGGGGCAGAAGCTATAAATTTCTGGGGACCCTACGCTAGACCCTACGCAACTTTTATCCCACGCGATTTTATGTCACAGGTATGGAGTGAAGATAATCCGGATGCCTATTTCCCTAGGCCTAGAGGCTATATTGCATTAAATGCAACGAACCGTTCGCTGGGGGTTGCGAATACAAAATATCTGCAGGATCTCATGTACATACGTTTGAAAAACCTGACCGTGGGCTATAGTCTTCCTGAAGCAACGGTAGGGAAGATCGGGTTATCGCGTTTACGCATTTACTTGAGCGGTGAGAACCTGTGGACTTATACGAAGCTGAAGAGTAAATATATAGATCCTGAACAGGCTGCTACGAAGAATACCTATAAAGTGTCGACGAGTACAGCCAAAACCTATCCTTGGGCTAAGACATTTATGTTTGGTCTAGACATTGGATTATAACCTTAAATATTAGGATGATGAAAAAATATTTGATACAATATATAGCAGGCATACTCCTCGTTTTGGGCACCTTGAGTGCATGTGACCTGGATAAAATGCCACTAGCGGCGCTTTCACCGGATACGTATTTTTCTAATGAACAGGAGCTAAAACTGTATAGTAATAAGTTTTATCTAGATGTCTTGCCAGGGGCGTCTGATGTCTATGGAGAAAATGCTGACGATATCGTGATTACTCCATTGAGCTTAGCGGTCTCTGGTCAACGTACCGTGCCCGCAGCTGCGCCTACAACAGGATTCGGGTGGCGCTGGGCTCCACTTAGAAGAATAAACTATCTGTTGGAAAATTCGCACCAGACAGCAGATGTTCGTGTGAGAAACGAGTATGATGGTCTGGCCCGCTTTTTTAGAGCCTACTTCTACTTTGAAAAAATGGTTCGGTATGGAGAGCTACCTTGGTTTAATCGGGTACTAGGGTCCCAGGATGCTGAATTATTTAAACCTCGTGATAGCAGGGATCTGATCGCAGACTCTATTTTGAGAGACTTGGATTTTGCAATAGCGCACCTGCCAACGACAAAAGATGTTTATCGGGTAAACAAATGGACTGCTATGGCCTTAAAGTCCAGGATGGCACTTTTCGAAGGAACTTTTAGGCATTATCACCAACTTCCGAATGCTAATAAATATCTACAGATATGTGCCGAGGTTTCGCAGGAGTTGATAAACGATGGTGGATATTCACTTTATAAAACAGGAGCACAGCCCTATCGGGATTTATTTGCTAATTCTAAAGCAGTAGGTCAGGAGGTTATTTTGGCAAGGGATTATGATGAATCATTGGGCTTGTTTCATGATGTCCAGAATTTTGAAAACTCCAGTACCCGCGGCCGACCGGGGATCGCTAGAAGTGTGGTCAATTATTATTTGATGACATCGGGAGCGCGTTTTACGGATGTGCCAAATTATGATAGAATGGAGTTTGTGGAAGAGACTAAGAATAGAGATCCACGTTTGGCGCAGACTATACGGACTCCAGGATACGCACGTATCGGAAGTACAGCGTTAGTAGCTCCCAACCTAACGTTCTCTGTGACGGGGTATCATTTAACGAAATATAGTATGCAGCAAACCTACGATGCTTCGGGAAAAAGCTTTTCTGATATCCCGTTATTTCGCATAGCTGAAGTTTATCTAAATTTAGCGGAGGCTAAAGCTGTATTGGAGACACTGACACAGGAAGATTTGAATAAGACGATCAATCTATTACGCAACAGGGTGGGCATGCCTAACCTGAATCTGGTGCAGGCAAATGCCAATCCCGATCCTTACCTTGGACAGGGAGAATATGGTTTTCCAAATGTAGTAGGTGCTTTTAAAGGAGTCGTACTCGAGATACGCCGCGAACGTACCGTAGAGATGATGCTGGAAGGACTGCGTTATAACGATATGATGCGTTGGAAGTCGGGAAAACTGTTTGAAAAACCCTTCTTAGGAATGTACTTTGGTCGTTTGGGGAATTTTGATCTGGATAATAACGGAACCATTGATGTATGTCTTTATGAAGGTACTAAGCCAAGCTCTACCGCTAGTGTTTTTCTGGAAGTGGGTAAGGATATCATTCTTTCCGAAGGAAATAAGGGATATATTGTGGTGCATGGTAATTTAACACGTGTGTTCAGAGAAGATAGGGATTATTTATATCCCATCCCAACGGAAGAAATTAATCTGTCGAATAAGACACTAATTCAAAACCCTAACTGGTAGAATCATGAAAAAGATATATTTTTTAGTACTTTTTGTGTCGTGTATTTCTGTTACCGGATGCAGCAAAAAATTTCTAGATAACTCGCGTTACGACAATCTGTTCCCTGAAATTAAGGAACCTGTACCTCCAGTATCACATGTAACCCTAAAGGATAAAGATGGGTGGACTATGGATACCATGGCAAATGGGCTGATACATTATCAGTTTGCGAAGTATATACAGACACAGACTGCGAATCAATTTGTGAATGTGGTCGAGATAGATTTGACGAATCCGGAATATGAACTCGAATTTGTGAGCTTAGGAGCGCAGGATACATTATCTGCTGTGGCAGCCAACCGTGGTGCCATTGTTGCCATCAATGGTACCTATGAAATGGATGCAAGTTACATCAAGACGAATGGTACCGTGCACTCACCTATTACGTTGAGTTCTGGACATTTGAGGTATTGGAAACATGAAGGAGCGATTTCTTACAATTCAGGCCAAGATCTTACAATAGAGAAGGGAACAAAAGATAGCTATGCACAATCTCCTTACTTAAATATATTTTCCGGATCACCTATGTTGGTCGACGATTATAAAAAGGTGGGAGAGGATTTTATTGGAGATGTGAGTGGAATAAATCTTAATAGTCTGGACTATGAAGATTACCGTCGGCATCAAGGAGTAAGGCACCCCCGTACAGTAGTAGCAGTGACAGAAGATAAGAAATTACTCTTAGTAACCATTGATGGGCGATTTCCAGAATCTGCAGGTATGACCGCAAAAGAGGTTACTCAGTTTATGACTTCTTATTTTACGCCACAATATGCATTGAATATGGATGGCGGCGGTTCTACGACTATGTTTGTAAAGGATAAGGGCTTTAAAGGTGTAATCAACTATCCTACGGACAATGGTGTACGCAATCATTACGGACAACGCATGCTCCGGACTTTTATATTGGTCAAAAAGAAGGGACAGGGTGGTGATGCTTTTGCCGGAGGTGATGGTACAGAAACTAATCCTTATCTGATCGCCACTGCTGCGCATTTGCAGAGTATGCATACGCTGAATTGGTCCAACACTGAAACGAACCCATATTATTTTAAATTGACAGCGGATATCGATATGATAGGTCGCAGTTGGACTCCGCTTAATAATCAGGATCCCTATGCAAGATATCTGCATTTTGATGGGGATGGCCATGTGATCAGGAACCTGAAGGTGGGGAAATCCTCTTATGGAAGCCTGTTTGGTGTATTGTTTGGATCATGTAAAAACCTAGGGCTTGTCGATGTTGACATCGAGTCGAGTAATGGAGCTGGTGCATTTGGTGGGTATCTGGGATTACGATCGCCTGATAAAGTAGCGAAGATAGGTGTATTGGAAAACTGCTTTTCTACCGGAAAAGTGACAGGGACAGATGCCGTAGGGGGGCTTATCGGTAATGTGGGTAAGCGTAACACTACTGGCGCACCTAGTATGATCTCGAATTGTTTTTCTGCCGCAGAGGTAACAGCAACGGCTACCGCTAATGGTCGTGCAGGAGGGATTGCTGGTATTGTATATGATGGCGGTGTAGTAGAAAATTGTTTTGCGAGCGGGAAAATTGTGTCTAAAACTGCTTCAGGAAAAGGTGCGGGCGGAGTGGTCGGATGGACAGATTCAAAGGTGAAGGGGCTGGTTTCTTTTAACGTTTCGATCAATAATGACGGAAATGGAACTGCAGGACGCATCGCTTCTGCGATGGGACTCGTAGGGGGAGCAATCGCGCAAGGAGAGAATTGTTGGGCGTCCGAAGAGGTTATGGTGATCAAAAATGGGATAGCCGTGCCATCGTCTGCTTATGTCACGGGAGAAGTAACTGTAAAAGAAACGGGATTTGATGGGGAAACTAAAACTAAAGTCTTTTTAAAAGATATGAATAACTATAACAGCGTTCTTGGATGGAAGCTAGGGCCCGGTAATTCATGGTCTTCTACAGTAAACTCGAAAGGAAAGCCAATTTTACAGTGGTTATTTCTAAGAGGTGATTATGAGTCTTTTTATCAATAATTAGTTTATTGCAATTTGAAAGGTAGTCTGTGTATTTCTATACAGGCTACCGTTTTTTTAAACTTATCTTTTTTTGTCGCATCGTGGATTTTCATAAAAAGAGATGAAGATTTTATTTTTCATCCTTATACGTCTGTACCAGTTTTTCAAGATTGAGACTGCGGGCGGAGGCATCGAATATTTCCCGATAGGTACCTTTGACGTCCATTAATGAGTCGTGTGTGCCGGATTCGACAACTTCCCCTTTCTTCAATACATAGATGTAATCGGCATCCAATATCTGAGAGAGGGAGTGGGATATGATCACTACGGTCCTGTTTTTTTGGATGGCATCCAATGAGTTTTTGATCTGTTCGGTAGCAATAGCATCTAGACTGGCAGTAGGTTCGTCCAAGAAAATAATGGGTGGATTTTTTAAGAATAGACGTGCTATGGCAATCCGTTGCTGTTGGCCTCCGGATAGCAGTGTGGCGTCATGTGCATATCCTTCTTTGAGTTCCATGATCTGCTCGTGCAGGTAGGCCTTGCGTGCTGCCTCTTGTACTTCTTCAAAACTGGCTTCTATTTTTCCATATCGGATGTTATCTTCGATACTGCCTTTGAAAATATGATTGCGCTGTAATACCAGCCCGATTTTTTCGCGCAGTGCGCCATTGTCATAGTCATTCAGGTTGATCCCGTCCAAGAGAATCTCACCACCTTGAGGTAGATAGAACTTGCAGAGTAAGTTGATTATCGTAGATTTGCCTGCTCCACTCAGGCCGACCAATGCGGTGGTCTTGCCGCTCTCGATACGCATGTCAATCCCTTGTAGTGTCTTAACACTATTGGGATAGCTGAAGTCCACATTACGAAGTTCGAACGTACCATTCGTGGTAGACGGAGCATGGTGACCATTGGGTTCGATCTCGGAATCGGCTTCTAAGATATCGAAATATCCTTCGGCATAGATCATGGCGTCATTCATGTCATCGTAGATGCGATGTAATTGGCGGATCGGAGCGGATACATTGTTAAATAGCATGATGTGTAGCATGATTGCACCGATGGTCATTTGTTGATCCAATACTAAGAAGACGGTCAACAGTATGATGGCTACCACGCCAAACTGCTCGATGAAGGTCTTGAGTCCATCATAGAGAAAGTTGACTTTGCGGGTATGGAGTTGACTTTCCATCAGTTTCATCTGAAGATCATACTGTTTCTTTCCTTCGAATTTCTCACGAACAAAGCTTTTGATGACCAGTATGGAGTTGACCAAATTTAAAAGGCCAGACGTTTTCTGCTCGCGTTGGTTGCGTAATGTACGCCTTACGCCGCCCAATTTTTTGGCCTGTAAGGAACTTACGTAAAAATAGATGGGTACGACAATGGTAGATACCAAACCGACGTACACATTCTGGATATACATCACTATGAGTGCTAACAATGCACTGGAAAAAAGTGGTAGGATATCGATGAAAAAGTTCTGTACCAATCGGGTGAGGCTTTCGATGCCGCGATCGATCCGGGTCTGGAGCTTACCGGATTCATGATTGCCATCTGTATAGAAAGCTACTCTATAGGTCAATATTTTATCAATGACGGTTTGGGCCAACTCGGAACTTACATTGATGCGTATTTTTTCGCCGTAGTACTTCTGTCCAAAATTGATGAAGATATTGATGATTTCTTTTGCTAAGAGAACAACAGAGATGAGGGCCAGTACGTGGATACCGGTTTCCATTGGAGCTGGGAGCTGGATCAGTTGGGATACTTCATCGACGGTGTATTTCAAAACAATGGGGTTGACCTGTGCCATCAAAGCACCCACCAGGGTGAGGAGCAACGTCCATATAATCATTCGCCTATTGGGACGGACAAAGGGCTTTAACTGTCGGAAAATGCCGAAAAGGCTGATGGTTCTGTTAAATGGATTTTTCATTGTTGTCTACAATTTAACAAATTTTGACGGTTATTGTTTGTCAAAAGACAAGGGCTATCCTTTTACCAAGAATAGCCCTTTACCGTTTCCACGATATGGTCGATTAAATATTTTTGATAAGCTCTTTAAGGAGTACTACAGGCTTGGTGTTTTTGACAACCATCTGTAGGTTCTTTTGCTCTCTCATGTCATAATAGATCGAACGGGTCGATGATACGGTGCTGATCAAATTGCCGTACTGATCGACGATAGGTGCTCCACTGGATCCTGCAGCGTAATCGGCTGTGATATCTGTCTGTGGAAGTCTTTCTGATTTTGAAACTGATTCTATATAGTTACGTGCCACTTTACCCGTCGTGAAATAATTGATCATCGGAGCTGGATTGCTCATGACGAATACATTTTCTCCGACTTTAGCGGTATTGCCCAATGGAAGTGGTGTTAATTTTTTGCCTTTGGTATCGACACGGACGATAGCCAGATCGGCGTCTTTGAAAGAAGAAACAATCTCGTGTACCAAATAGACTTCACCATCATCGGTCTGTATGGACATCGCTAGGTTTTTGCCAGCTTTACTTTCTGTAAAACCTTCAATAACGTGGTGGTTGGTAGCGATAAGGCCATCCTCGCTGATGATATAGCCCGAAGCGGTATTGAGGTGGGTGCGGTGACAATTACCACAGTCATAGGCTGTTGCGAAGGATACAAATGAAGGCTGTATCAAGGTGGCGATTTCTGAAGCTTCCAATGCTTTGTTGCGTAGCTTTACCAAAGGCATGTCTACTTTTTTACCTTCTACAGCGAGAAGGTCTTTCGCCGCTTGTTCAGCGGTGATGTATTTGCTGCTCTTTAGTAATTCTTCTGTTTTCAACTCAAAATTGTTTGTGATTTCTTGTTGATCACTGAAACCATCCCATTTTTTTGAGGTCTGTGCATTGATCTCGATATTGCCAAAGAATAAACCAATAGCCAAAAGGCTGAGCGATAACTTACTTTTCTTCATGATACTCATTTAAAATAATTCGTGTGATTTACATTTCGGTTACATCACATGGGCAAAGTTAGTGCTTTGTACTTATCAGCGTATCGCGTAACAATAATTTTAGAAAAGGAGCGAGAATGTTATAATGCAATCATTTTCGATAATTGGGTGGACAGATCGATTTTCATGCCTATGGTGAAGACAGCATCTTCTTTCGCTCCAAGTGCTGTACGGCCATTGGAGATACGCTGCTCGCTGTAGAACTGTACAAATCGTATGGGTTGGTAGGATACACCTAATATGAGGTCGTTTCTTTTAAACCCTTTGTCGATCGGGTCGGTAATAGGGTGGTTGTTATTGGGTTTAAAGGAGGGTATGTATAGATTGTAACCAGCAAGGAGGGATAGTTTGTTCCACTTGTATTTTGCAAATAGCTCGAGTCCTGTGGCGTCAAATACGACGGTAGGGGTAGCGTATTGGCCAAGTGGATCGGCATAGTGTCCTTGTGTAAAATCTCCGTTTTTCTGTAGCACGGCTACAGCACTGAAGTCGATTTTCTTGCCTTTAAAATCGCCTCCTAAAGTGGCATAGATGGGCTGTCCCGAGAGGCCTAGTATCTTACCGTCATTGATCAGGTTGTCACTGAGGAACGCTTTGTTGAAGGCTGCTCCTATGCGTAGTTCAGGAATAATCTGCATCTGAGCAGAGGCGCCAAGGCCATCAATGAAACGATGGTTGTTGGCACCACGAGCCTGTACCTGTCCACCGATATAGAAGCGCCCGATCTGGTTGCGATAGATAATGGATTGATCGGCCCGACCGGTTCCATTGGCTCCTCCATCGGTGCCTCCGATAAATGTAGCGGATCCTTTGGAACCAAATACATTGAAACGGTCGGTATAGGCTGTCACATCACGGTATACACTCCATTGCTTGCCAAATGTAAGGCGCCCAAGACGTTCAAACTCTACGCCTAAATAGCCGAGTCTGTTGCCGAAGACCTGTTGGTTCTGACCCGACTGTATGGTTAGAAAGCCCCCAGATAAGCTCCCGTCGGCATTAAAACTCGACCCTCCACGCAGCATGTTGACCTGGAGCTCGGCTGCAGCGACAAATCCGAGCTTGCCTTTTTTCATAGCGACTTCGGTGCCGATACGCGATGCATTTTCCTGAATATCCATCTTCCTATCGTAGATGGCGGCATGTCCTCGTAGCCCAGCATAGGGCCTGATCCTCATCTCGATAGAATCTTTGGCGTCCTGTGCATGACTAGGGATCGTGTAGATGGCTAGGAGCAAGGAGGTTATAATAATTTTGGAAAATACTGTTTTCAGGAATGTCGGATACGTTTTCATAGCTTAATGGCTGTCAATCCAGCTGGTACGAATTTCGAAAGATTATGTTTGAACTCCAAATTGTTATTGTAATTAGAGGTTTACTTTTTTAAACTGTGTAGGGACATACCCATAATGACCAGTAGTATTCCTATCAACGCATAGTTGTCGGGGAGGGGGCTCTGCAAGATGAAAATTTCGCCGATCACAGCAAATACGACTTCAGCCGACTGTGTCGCCTCAACTTTGGCCAATCCTTTTTCATCTTTGCGGACCATATCGGTAGCGGTGAAGAAAAGAACAGTAGCAATCACACCAGAGAATACTGCGACAATTAAGGTCTGTAAGAGTTGACTGTCCGAAGGTGAGGGATGCCCCGAAGAGTAACCGTAGAGATTTAACCCTATCCAAAAGGGAATACTGCATAATATCATTCCTAATATACGTTGGTATACATCGAGTTGTCCTTCTGCTAGCTGCATCATTTTTCGATTGCCTAAAGGATATGCAAATGCGGCAACTAAAACCCAGAAGAAGCCTGATAGCAGATTTGAAATCTCCACGGATTGGAGAGCTTGGATCTGCATGATGGCGATGCCTAGTAGTATGATTGCAGAAAAAGTATAGGTACTTTTTGAATGGATGGATTGATAGTTTTTGTTAATAAAGGGAGCAAGTATCATTCCTGCAATAATGGTAATCTGCCAAGTGCTGGCAACGAGCCAGGATGGACTGAATGCAGCAGCATAGGTCAGGGGGGCATAGAAAATCCCAAATCCAATTGTACTCCATAATAACCAAGGTAAGGGCTTTTGTTTTATCGCGTTAAGCAGTGGCTTTAAATTACGGCGAAGTATGACAATAATCAGGAAAAAAGGCAGCATCCAGTAAAAACGTAAGGAGGCACTCCATATCCAACTGCCACCTTCTACAGACATGAGTCTATTGACAACAAAGGTCACTGCAAAAAATAGAGCTGATAATAGTCCCAGTAAAAATGCTTGCTGTGTGATTTTCATAAATGAAGTGCCGTTTTAGGTTTGGAACAAATATACGGTACTAAAATCTAAAAAAGGTAGCGTCTGTAAAGACGGCGCCTCAATATTATCTATCGATGTTACCAATTGATTTTGTGGATCTGGATAATGAAATATTTGGTGTTCCTGTCTGATTTTTTAGAGTGGAATCATTTGTTTGTTAGTGGTTTCTAATAATTATTTTTAGTTAATTTAAATATATGTTAGATATATCTAATAAATATTATTAGTTTTGCCGGTATTATGAATAGGGTAAAGAAAGTATTGAGAGAAATACACGGTATAACAGGACTGTTGGTAGGTGTAGTAATTGTAGTGGTAGCCTTAAGCGGTTGTGTATATACCTTTCAACGAGAAATCAGAAATGTGCTATATCCGCATCTTCTGTATGTTGATATTCCAAATGATGGTGTCAGATTGTCTGTCGATCGTATGTCGGAGATCGCCGAGGAGTATCATTCGGAAACCAAGGTGCGGGAGATTGTGGTCAATCAGCAACTCGACCGCTCGGTAAAAGTGTATATGTATGGTCAACATTTGCTCTATATCAATCCTTATTCGGGCGAAGTACTGGGCAAGACAGATACTACAAAGGATCCCTTTCTAATGGCCTGGACTCTTCATACCCAGTTGGGTTTAGGGAAGGTAGGGGGTAAGATAGTGGCTTGGTCTACCCTGGCTTGTATCCCGTTGATCATTACGGGAATGTGGCTATGGTGGCCTTCTGTACGGAGCGCTTGGAGGAAGGCTTTCCAATTGCCATGGAGAGGAAATTGGCGGCTGCTGAACTTTCAATGGCACAAGAACGGAGGGTTTTACGCGTCTGTATTTTTGCTGTTGATCTGTCTGAGTGGATTAATGATGTCTTTTAGTTGGTTTGAGCATGGTGTATATTGGCTCACGGGGTCTGCACATGCGTCCCGAAAAGCACCGCAAATAGAAGTGGCCGAACCGAGGACAAATAGTATTCAGGAGTCTTTAAACTACACGTTGAATACCTTTTCAGGTATACAGGAAGTCAATATTTTCTTTCCGGGAAAATCAAGTAAGGTTTTTATGTTTATTGCTAAATATGAGGATCGTCTCGGCCGGCGTGAAATACTCTATTTCAACCCTGCTGACGGAAGGCTTTTACAGGGCATCTACTCGGATGCGCAAAGCGTGGGCGATCAGATAAAGGCTTTGAATTATAATATTCACTCGGGACAGATCGGTGGTCTCTTGGGAAGAATCATAGCGTTCGCGACGACTTTATTTGCTGTGTTTCTCGTGATCAGTGGAGTCCTGATTTGGTGTCGGCGCAAGTGGAAATAAGCATAGCTGATTATTAATTAACGTGTAATATATTATGAAATATATCAATTGCAAAATAAGGGTTATTTTGTTGGTTTACTGTGCTCTTTGTTTTGGAGCCAAGGAGGTTTTTGCGCAGGGAGGAGAGGTGTTAAAAGGGCTTGTCACAGATGAAAACGGTAGCCCGGTTGTAGGTGCTAACGTCTACTTAGTTGGCCAAAAAAGAAGCGAACAGACGGATAAAGATGGCTTGTTCCATTTTGTGGATGAAGGAGGAAAACATCGTGTACATATTAGTAAGGTTGGATATGGGAAGCAGTCTTATACGGAAGTCTTCGGGCAACAAATCTGTCCGGTATTTCAGTTGGTAAGTGAAAGTGTAGGTCTGCATGAAATTGTCGTGACAGCCACGAGGACGGAGAAGCGGCTGGCGGATATCCCGTTGCCGGTATCTGTGGTGGGTGCCAAAGAAATGCAGGATAAGGGAATGGTAAGGCTAAATGAAGTACTTGCCGAGCAGCCTGGGATAGCACTGGTAGAGAATCATGGTACAGGCGTACAGTTGCAGGGATTTGATGCAAAGTATACATTGATACTTATTGATGGGGAGCCTGTCATTGGACGGAGTTCGGGTACTTTAGAGCTCTCTCGTATCACGCTGGCCAATGTGGAACGTATCGAGATTTTGAAGGGACCATCGTCTTCGCTCTATGGTTCGGAGGCAATGGCAGGTGTGATCAATGTGATTACCAAAAAAGCTCTTCTGGGCAAAAAGTTGGGTGCCTCCATGCGTTATGGCACGCATCAGGCACTGGATATTGGTGTCGATGGAAGTATAGCCGGCCGTAAGACGGGTGTATATGGAGCATTTAATCGCTTCAGTAATAATGGTTACGGGTATAGTGATGGAGCAGTGGGCAAAACGGTGCCTCCATTTTACGGACATACGGGGCATGTCAAAGTCAATCATCAAATGACGCCCAAAATGGAGCTTCAGTTGGGATTGAATTATAATGACGAGTATGCCAAGGATCAGTACGAGACGAATATCGCTGTGACGAAAGAAATGGTGTCATCGAAATTTTTGAGGCGTGATTTTACATTGACGCCTCGATTGGAATATCGATTCTCAGACCGTCATACTTCTTTTTTACGAGTCAATCAATCTTTTTATAAGACCGATACGCGAATCCATGTTTTGGAAGATGGTCACTTATATAATCATGATTTTTTCGATCAAAAGTTTTCCAGAGCGGAGTTGCAGCATAATTTTCAGGTTAACGATCAGATCTCTCTTACTGGAGGAGTAGGGACAACCGACGAATGGCTGAAGGCAAATCGATATGATGATAAAAAAGAGTTTAGAGCTGGGTTTGGTTATGTACAGGCTGATATTCGTTTTTCGGATCGATTGAATGTTATTGGCGGTGGACGATTTGATGTGCATAGTGTCTATGCATCACAATTCAGTCCCAAGTTGGCTGCACAGTATAAGGCGCTTTCGTGGTTGACAGTCAATGGTTCCGTAGGCAGCGCCTATAAAGCTCCCGACTTTAGAGAGTTATATCTCAATTGGACAAATCCTACGCAGGGATATAGTGTATTTGGAGCTGAGGATGCGGCCTATAAGCTGGATAGATTGTTGGCAGCAGGTGAAATTTCGGAGGTGCTTTTTGATGCTGAAAATATCAAACCATTAGATGCTGAGCGTTCCTGGAATTATCAAGGAGGAGTAAGGCTGCACCCCTGGGAGAAGTTGACCGTAGGTGTTAATGCTTTTTATAATGAGGTGTCGAATCTGATCGAAACATTTGTACTGGCAACAAAAACCAATGGTAAGTCGGTATATACCTACTCGAATCAAGAACATGTGGTGATCAAAGGAATAGAGTCGAACGTGACTTATGAATGGCAGGATTTTCGATTACAGGTGGGTGGGCAATACCTAAGGACCGCCAATACTACGGTGCAGGATGCCATCACTGCTGGTAAAGGATATTATACACGTGATGCGGAGATTGGTGCTAGTCGACTGGTGAAGCCTAACGAATATGGAGGACTTTTCAATCGATCTCGCTATAGTGGTACTATGAGCCTAACGTACATCTGTCCCAAACCTAAGTTGACCTGTACTTTTCGCTGGTCTTATCGGGGGCGCTTTGGTGTGAGGGATATTGATGGCAATGGTATATTGAATTTAGATGAAGAATATGCATCGGGATATTCGCTGTTGAATGCGTCTGTTGTCAAATCGTTGTATAAAGAGCGTATAGCCCTTACCCTATCTGGAGAGAATCTAGGCAATGTGAAGCATACAGGTGTAGCAACAATGCCAGGTCGTCTGTTTTTCACTGGCATATCTTATCGAATTACTAAATAATACATTCATATTAAAATTAAGAAAAAAATGATTAAAAATTACATTTTTCAAAAAGTGAGTTTGTGTGCAGCTGTAGTAGGATTGCTCTTTACGGCTTGCAGTAAAAGCGAAACGGAACCCCAAGAAGAAGAGAAGAGTGAGCGAGTAGTATCGGTCAAGGATCTTAATGGATTGGATAAAGGTGGTGTGTTCTTTAGTTTGGAGCTGAATAAAGAGATGGGTGAAGAATCAAAGGAATGGGATATCAAGATATCAGGTACAACTATTGGCTTTGGGAATGGTGCTGTAGGGCAATTGGTGGAGGGGGTGCTCAGCAACTACTCCACGGCTCCTGCTGAGGGGTATAGCGAATCCGGAATCACTGGCAATAATACCTACTATGTGAATACGCTGTATAATGCACCTCAACACGCTATATTGATGAAGCCGGGGGTACTTATTCTAGTGAAAACCAGTAAGGGTAATTACGCCAAATTGGAGATGGTTAGCTATTACAAAGGTAATCCGAATGTGACGACGGCTGACTTTGCAGATATTCCTACGCGGGGTGAAAAGTGGCCCAAGCAACACTACACATTTAATTATGTGTTGCAATCGAACGGAACGAACAAGTTCTAATATTTCTCTTTTGTTGGTCTGCAAAGCTCCCTCCGTCTGGAGGGAGGCATTGCGGACTTTTTAATTACGGAGTACGTTTACGCATACTGATTAACTGTCTTGGAGACGAGTTCTTCTAAGAGTTGCTGGAGCTGAAGGGTTCGTGTTCCTGCTTCTGGTCCAAAATCTTTGTAGCCCAATACAGCGGAGACAGGTGTAATATTTTTCGTCGTCGAGCTGATGAATGCTTCGTTGGCGTTTTTTAAATCCTCTAAGGTGATGTCTCTTACTTCGACTTCCATCTTTTCTTTTGCCAATTCCAGGATCTTCATGCGTGTAATGCCTGGCAATACATCATCGGCTGCAGTTAATAATTTGCCCTCAGCGCTGATTAGAAAAAAGTTGGCCCGTGGGCATTCGGAAATTTGTCCATTCTGTATGTAGAGGACATCGTTTGCACCTTTCTCTTTAGCGATTTTTAATCCCTGTATGCCCATAACGTAATCAATAGACTTGACCTGACTAAAGGGACGGTGGTAATCCAAGGGGAGGAGCTTGATACCTCGCTGCTCAGCGGTCACCGTTATCGGGTGTTGGCTAATAATGAGATTCGGCTCGGCGATACTGTAGCCATCCGGACTATAACCTCCAGTAAGCAGTAGCTTGATGCCGGAATCAGGGATGTTATTGGCTTGCATAATCGTATCAATACAGTCTTTTAACTGTTCTCGGCTATAGCTTACAGGCAGGTCCATCAACTCGGCAGATCGGTAAAAACGATCTAGGTTATCTTCAAGAAAGACAGGACAGCCATTTATGGTTTTTAGATAATCAAATATACCATAACCTCGTACAATAGCGAGATCGTTTACAGATAGCTTGGCTTCGTGCTCGGGTATTAAGGCCCCGTTAAAAATTACAAAGGGTGTCTGCATATTTTTTATATTAAGAGCGAGTTGATCTTAAGCAAATGTAGACAATGCTAAAAGGAAAAGCAATATAATAAAAGGTATTATGATATGTTAAATAAGCTATTACTGTATAATGAAAAATGCCTAAAGCGGGGAGCCTCAGGCATTTTAACTAACCAATTATTAACCTAAATTATGAATACTATGTAGTTGTCCAATATCGTGCCAATTTTTTTTATAAAGTTAAGTTACCGTTTTACATAAGCCGTTTTAACCATTTTAGTAATCTTTCTTTTTTTGTATAGGGAGGATAGATGAATTTTGAGAATGCAATTCTAGACTGATACATAATTGATCGTTCGTGAGAAAAAGCCTTGAATCCAAAATAACCGTGAGAACTTCCCATTCCACTCTGATTCACTCCGCCAAAAGGTAAGTTTGGATTAGACACGTGAAGGATAACATCATTGACACATACACCTCCTGATGTGGTGTTTTCAAGAATATGATCTATTGTTTTTGAGTTATCGCTAAATATATATAAAGCCAATGGTTTTGGACGGTCTTGTATAAGCCGTAACGCTTCGTCCAGTGTACTATACGTGACGATAGGTAATATCGGACCGAATATTTCTTCCTGCATGATACGGCTCTCCGTAGGGATATCTCGTAGTATTATCGGAGCGAGTGTGTCTTGTGAGTCTCCATTGCCCTTCCAGGCTATCTGCGCCCCGAGTGACTTCGCGTCGTGGACTAGTCCGTGTAGGCGTGATAGGTGTCGGCTGTTTATAATTTTGGCATAGCTGTCCGTATTGATATCCCCCGTTGGTGTGTAGAAAAGATCCTGCACTGCAGCTTGGAAATAATCAATGAATTGCTGTTCCTGATTCTCGTGGACCAAGACGTAATCGGGGGCTATGCAGGTTTGACCAGCATTCAATAGCTTCCCCCAAGCCACCTTCTCTGCTGTTTTTTTTAAGTTCGCATTGTCCGCTATAAGGACAGGAGATTTGCCGCCAAGTTCGAGCGTGACTGAACTCAGGTGTGCGGATGCCGCTCGCATGACAATCTGGCCTACTTGAGTACTACCGGTAAAAAAGATGTGGTTAAAAGGAAAGGTTAAAAGTGTCGTAGACACATCTTGGTCGCCCAGTGCACAATAGACCAAAGAAGGAGGAAATGCTGCTGCTACAATTTTTGCGATGATATCGGAAGTATGTATACTGTATTCCGAAGGTTTTATCATCACAGTGTTACCTGCTGCAACTGCTGATATTAAAGGTCCTAGGGTCAATTGAAAGGGATAGTTCCATGGAGATATAATGAGGCAGTTTCCTTTTGGCTCGTAAATTATTCTGTTTTTGGAGAATATACTCGATAGAGTAGCTTTAGCCCGTAATGGACGGCTCCAACGGCGGAGGTTCTTGATTGCGAAATCAATCTCTGAATAAATAAAGTAAACTTCGGTGACTGCAGCTTCAAATTGGCTTTTACGAAGATCCTTCGCTAAGGCCTCAAAAATAGAAAATTCTTGTTGCTGGATACAGATTTTTAATTTTTTCAGGTACTGTATGCGTTCTTGTACAGCTAGCTTTCCGGTGCTTTGATACTGATCTTTCTGTATGTCGAAAATTGTCTTTAATGTCTGTTGCATATAACCTCCAGTTAATAAAAATAGGATATTTTTAAGGTAAAACAAAAGATCTGTTTGCCGTAAGGAATATTGCGGCAAGGTGATCGGTGTAAAACATATTCAGGACAGATATTATTTAAAATAAGGGAAATTGGTGCTATATTAGTATATCAATCAACCGACATCTATGGGATGAGGCGCTCTTAATAGAATAAATCCAATAGATTATACAAAAACTAATTATTAAATAACAAAGATGAAAATCTCAAGTAAAACTGGAAGAATAGTAGCTATTGGTTTGATCTTATGGAGTCAGGCTTATACGCTTCAAGGACAAACTTTAGCTAAACAACAAGAATTTGTTGAAATGGCGGATCCTACCGTGGACACTTTATCTGATTGGTCCGATGTAGGCAAAGGGATGAATGTTTCTTTTGTATCTATTGATAAACGCTTTGCCCGATCCGTAGTCCCCCATGTTCCTATAGAAAACCAGGTAACACTTAAAGGCTGGAAAGGCGAGCGTGTATCTGCACAATTGTTGTTATGGACTACAGAAGATATAAACGGTGTACAGGTAAGGGTTGAAAGTTTTAGTGATGCCAGTCGTAGAGAGAATAGAAGTGGTATGGCTAAAGCTAGCTTTGTGAGATATGTCATGACGGATGAATTTGGACCGGGATGTGGGCACCGTAAACCGCAGGATTTTGCTGCATCCTTATCTCCGGACATGTTAGATAATCTAGATCGTTACGATGTAAAGGGACGTGAAGTGCGGCCTGTATGGTTGACTATAGATATACCTAGGGATATGAAGAAAGGAGATTATAGCAGTTCTGTGGAGATTTACGCAGGAAATAAGAGGTTGAAGACTATGTTGTTGAAACTGGAAGTTATAGATGAGATTCTCCCTGAGGTCAATCAGTGGACATTTCATTTGGATCAATGGCAACATCCCGCTGCCGTGGCCCGGTTGTCCAATGTGGGCATGTGGTCGGATGAACATTTCGCAGCTTTGAGGCCTGTAATGAAACCCTTGGCCGACGCAGGGCAGAAGGTTATTACCGCTACACTTAATAAAGATCCGTGGAATGTGCAGACTTTTGACCCATATGCAGATATGATTATTTGGGAGAAGAAAGAAGATGGCTCCTGGCACTACGACTATCAAGTGTTTGATAGATGGGTTCAGTTTATGATGGATTTAGGAGTGCAAAAAATGATAAATTGTTATTCGATTATTCCGTGGAATAATATGATTCATTATAAAGATAAAGCTACAGGAAAATTTATAGATGTGGAAGCGAAACCAGGGACGTCGGTTTTTGAAGAAATGTGGAGTCCTTTTTTGAAAGATTTCTCGGCTCATTTAAGGAAAAAGGGGTGGTTGGAGATCACCAACATAGCTATAGATGAACGCGAAGCAGAACAGATGGCAGCTGCTTTTGCCCTACTGAAAAAGATAGCGCCAGAATTAGGTGTCTCTTATGCTGATAATCAAAAAACCTATAAGAAATTCCCAGACAGCAAGGATATCAGTATTGCGGTAGGTCATCCGTATTCTAAAGCAGACATGGCAGAACGGAGGTCCAGGGGGTTGAATAGTACCTTTTATATTTGCTGTAGTGATGCTTTTCCGAATCAATTTACCTTTTCCGACCCGGCTGAATCCACCTATTTAGCTTGGTATGCGCTTGCCGCTGGATTCGATGGCGTGCTACGTTGGGCCTATAACTCTTGGGTAGAGAATCCTTTACAGGATTCTAGATTTAGAACTTGGCCTGCTGGTGATACTTATATAGTATATCCACAAGGAAGGAGCTCTATACGTTTTGAAAGAATGTTGGAAGGAATACAGGATTATGAAAAGGTACAGGTATTAAGAAAGAAGTGGACTCAGGGTAACGAATTACATAAATTAGAAGAGCTGAATGAAGCTATCCGTAAATTGGATAATGCGAAACGTACAGAAACCTGGAATTTAGATCTCAATCGAGCCAAAGCATTGTTGAACTGATTGGATGCGAATTCAACGCTATGTTGGAAATAAAATATCTATGAGCTTCCCATCCGGATGAATTGGGGCAAGATAATGACCGTGAAAAATAAGTTATGTACGTAGGAGTAATATTTATTTTTTAAAGTTAGATTTAATATTAACTTTGCATTCGTATATATTGTTTAACAATATATACGAATGCATCTATGATATGTCTTTGGGGATAATAAGAAAGGAATCAATCCTTAACCAGTAAACAGATTTTTGAACTTGATGTAGACTTTTAGCGCATTGCTTTTATTTTATGTGAAAGCTGGTGTTGGCTGGGTTCGGTTTTTTAGGGCATTTTATCGGCTACTAGTAGTAGGTGGCTGGTGTACACTTTTGTGTTATGCTTCGGCTAATGGAAGCTTAATATAAAAATGATATAAGATGTTTTAATATGAAAATCGATATGGCATTGTCTCCTTTTTTTAAGAAATTAACTCTTTTTGAGTTGCTCGTATCTATATTGACGATACTACAATTATATCACTTTTGTATACTGTTCTCCAACCATGCTTTGCCTATGCCTTTGCTGTATGGTCCTTTATTTTGGGGCATGTACCAGTGTCTGTCTCATAAGAGCAGATCGATTATATATAGAGATCTCTTGGTCGGGAATTTCCCCTTTTTATTTTTCTTGGTTTGGTATAGTATATTGGGAGGTACTTTTGACTGGGTATATTTTCAATGGTATTTGCCTGTTATGATCCTTGTACAGGTTGGTTATCCGTTGCTTATATTATATCGATTGAAAGGAGCTGGCAATAATAGGGATGGGGTTGTTCTTTTGAAGCAGTTGATGGCTTTGGGGATGGGGATCTCACTTTTTGTAGGAGCAGTTTTTATACATCACTATCTTCAGATTGATGTACTTGTAGGAATTAATCCTATCCAAGCTATTGCAGTCGCTATGGTATTTAGCTTATTCATGCTTATTCATTATATGTATGGGTTATATCGATCTTTAGAAGTTAAACCTGTAGAAATCATAGTAGAAGATATGGATGATGATATGGATACTAATCTCCTGGAGCGTTGCGGTAGAGGTTTGAAGGACGCCATGGAAAATGATCGTCTGTTTCTAGACTCGAAGTTATCTTTGGATAAATTGTCTACCCATGTCGGAATTTCGAAAACCGTTATTTCTCATTATTTGAATAGCAAACTTGGATTGAATTATTACGAATGGTTAGCGAGATATCGTATTAATCACGCTAAAATAATATTAGCTGGGTTTGGTAGTGATTATAAAATTGAAGCGGTAGCGTATTCTTCGGGCTTTTCCTCCAAGACGACTTTTAATAGATATTTTAAAGAAATAGTAGGGGTACTTCCTTCTATTTATAGGGAGCAAGTTACGTTTTCATAAAAATGGTTATTATTTGTCTCTATACAACTATTTTCGTAGTCGCACTACAAGCGTTGTTAGTCTATAGAAGTATAAAAGAGCGTAACTATATTGACCATATTCTTGCTGCCTTTTTATTACAGATGACTGTGGATATAAGCTTAATGTTTTTGTTTACGGAAGTTTTTTCTGGTATGGAATATGTGAGTACGGCAGCTCCTTTTGGATTAACATTTGGGCCATTCCTTTTCTGGATATATCGCATATTGGAAGATCGAAGAGTAGTAGCTAAGCAGATTTTTTTACATTTTATTCCGTTTCTTATCGGGGCTGTTGCCTACATCACTTTTTTATGCTCCCCCGTTCTTCGGACGGATTATGCAGTTGCTTATTATATATCCTTATATAGCGCCATGTGTCTCTCTTGGGCGAGCTATCCGATATTTGTACTGATTAGCAGCCAAAAGAATGCAAAATTGAATCTTGGTGTTTTTAAATATGCCATGATAGTTCTCCTTGTATTGACCTCTTTTATGTTGCCCTATGTTTGGACGACTTACAATGAAGGTGTGAAGGAAGAACCTCTAATGACGGGTATTATTGTTATTGGCGCAATGCTTTCGGGTGTGAGTCTGATTTATTGGTATATGCTGGGAAGATATCGCGGGGGAGTGTCTGTTTTATCTGTTGGAACGCTCAGTATGTCTAAAGAGGAGCAAAGAGAAATCGATTTATTGGAGGAAGTGATCGTAAAGCAACCTAATAATGTTGTCTTGGCGCATAAGGACAAGATTGATAATTATTTGAGACAGGAAAAGTATTTTGATGTAGATTTTAAACTGGAACAGATGGCGCAGGAGCTTAATATAGCCAAAAGCGTGATATCTCAATATTTTACGCAGGTATATTCCGATGGATTTGTAAAGAC
The DNA here is from genome assembly GCF_016746095.1 of Sphingobacterium faecale. Classification (GTDB taxonomy): domain Bacteria; phylum Bacteroidota; class Bacteroidia; order Sphingobacteriales; family Sphingobacteriaceae; genus Sphingobacterium; species Sphingobacterium faecale. Next base: position 476,924 of record NZ_JAERTY010000002.1, read on the forward strand.
GATAAACGCTTGGCGGATTGAAAAAGCTTGTGAAATGCTGGCTTCAGATGAACTGAGTATAGGGATGGAGGATCTTGCTTTTTCCTGTGGCTTTAATTCCAGAGCTTCATTTTATCGTAATTTTAACCTTGAAAAAGGCTGTTCTCCCACGGTATACCGGGAAAGAGTATTTTCCGGAATCTCTTAATGTTTTTTATTCTACTCGCTTTTCATTTGTGTCCACACAGAATTATTCAAATCTCAAGGTTTTTTCTTTCGCAATTTTCAAAATGAGATAGGCTGTACTCCTTTTGCTTATCGAGCACATATGTCATAGTATAATAGGCATTGTTATTTCTTAATCTTATTCACAAAACTAATTATAAAGCATATAAGGTGTTTATGCGGTAAATACTTCTGTTTTTTTTGTAAGTTGTTGATTTGTTTGCTTTTAGTTATTGTCTCATTTTATCATTTGTTGTCCAAATAAAAAAAATGAGACAATAAAATTGTTTTAATACTATACATTTGCGCCCAATTCGCTACATCGATTCTATACACAGGATTAATGTAGTTTGTAAACAAACTAAACAGGATATTGTTTTTCAGTATCTAATTAATCAGATATTATTAATATCTCCTATACACGTATTATAAATTATATAACTATATGAAGTTGATGACTCTCTTTTCGAAGGATGCAGAAACAACAGGACGAAGTCGCTTGAGCGGAATAAGCCCTTTTGTTATATGCATGTTAACTCTTTTTGTAAGTATTGGGCAGTTGTCTGCACAAAAGACGGATCTGCCTATTGCAGATTTGAGTGTTTGTGACGCTTATCAAACGGTCAGACTGCAAGTCTTGAGCGGTGATGTGAAGCAAACTGATGGACAACTTAGAATTGCTTTACCGATCGGTTTTCAGTTGGCTATTCCTTCTGATCATTCGATGACTGTACAGGGTAAGTTTACCTCTATGGCAACAGGAACGCCAGTTGTCGAAGCCGCGCTTACTGGGCTAATGCCCACAGGTCCCCCTGAAGCTAGATTGGTAACGGTTACACTGCCAGACTTGGAAGAAACTACCACGGGGCAGAGTCCTAACTTTCTTGAAATTGAATTCAAGGTGCAGGCCTTATGTGAAGCAATCAATACATCTGGCGATGTAGCGAGCATCGCTTACACCCTGACCAATAATACGGGAACATTTACAACCGAAAGTGAAGCATTGAATGTAACATTTGGTGTTTTACACGTTTCAGTAGCTCCTGTTGGCTTGTCAGGGATTCGAGGCAAAGGGATTACAAGAACGATTACGATTACCAATAACGGTAATGGCCCTGTTACAACATTTAAACTGGAACGTACCTTAGGTGCTGGATTGAGTGTCGTATCTACCGAAGCTGATGTGACAGGTTCCCCTTGGACCGAAGAATCTGAAGGGGTATATGTTTATACGGGAACTCCACTCGCAAATGGAGAGAAGGTTACCTTCGAAGAGACGGTACGTATTGAAGAGTGTGAGGGATTGACGACCAATTACAAAGCGTATTATGGTTGTGAGGGTGAATGTGAAGTGGGGACGGGGCTAGGTCAGTCGGATATCATACTGGATACATCCATAAAACCTATACTACAAATTATAGACACCAATCCAACGGAAAAACTAACCTGTCTGGGTGGTGCTGAATTCGTAAAAATCTACGAAATTAAAAATACAGGTACTGGGACTGCACAAAATATAAAATTTGTAATCGGTACCGAAAATCAAAATGCAGCAGGATATGGGGCGACTTATTTTGAAGGATTCGGATTGTCCGAAACGCAAAATGGTACGTTCGCACCTGTACAACCAACTATCCTTGAGAGCTGGTCTCCCGATAGAGGCGCTGTTTATAGTACAACAGGTAAAACTACCCGCGTGGAGCTGACTATTGAAGAGCCACTGGCTTCTGGCAAGTCTGTCTATATACGTGTAGTTCAAAAAAATCATGCACCAATAGCACAGGGGGATTGTACCGAGCTAGAATCTAGTGTTCGATTTGGTAACACCTATTTCGAAGGAACTTATAAGCATGATAAAGCTTGTTCGGATACGGACATCATTACTTTTAATAAAGTAAACCTTAGCCCCTCTAATACTTTTTCATTTGATGGTATTAATATGGGCGGTCAAGAAGTTTTTGGTGGAATAGCTTACCAAGCAGATTTTGTGTTGAGCGATCTGAGTGTTTCCCATCATGGTTTACAACCTGGTGCACATTTAGATTTAATTGTTGAGCTTTCTCCAAACCTTACCGTTTCCCCTGACGGAGTGCGTTTGTTTAATGAAAAAGGTAAGGTTGTTGGTACCGCTTTTCCGTCAGTAGGAAATACATATGTGTTTAGTTTTACTTCAGCGAATGGAACAGCTATAAATCTTAGTTCGTATCGGTTATTATTTGATGCAAATATAGATTGTGATAATTCAACAGACACCTATTATCGTATCAAACCGGTATTATATCCAAAACCCGACTGTAATATAGCTTTAAAATGCTATGAGCAGAAATTAACTAATAAATGCAATTCAGGAGATTGTGCGAATGGCGGATTTATTAACGGCCCGGTTAGTTTAAAAAGGGTGAATTACGGTCAGAAGGAACAAGATCCTGACGCGCCAAATAATACGGGTACTCCGGTTCTACCTTTGACTACTGTCAATCCGGATGACTTCCCATTATTAAGGAAAACAGCATTTACGACTAATGATAAGCTAGAAATCTCGCAGACCAATACGGTAAGACTTACCGGGACTTCTCCATCGACTGCATGGACTACCGGTAAGATGGTGGTGAAATTGACGGAAGGAGAGAATTTAGATTTTACTCCGGTAGCTAATTCTGGTAAGGTCGTTATAATCAGAGGCAATACAAAGATGACCATCACTGGCCTGCCTGTAACGAAGGATACTGGATTAGGTGTTGGTCTATTTGAATTTAATACCGAAGATCTTAGCGGAGCAAATGTCTCTGGAGATTTAGTTGGATTTTCAGGTTTTATAAATAATGATATTGTTACACTTTCTTTCCAGACAGAGGCTAAACAGAGCGGCAATAATGGACTCCGTGAATTTTCAGTAGAGTCTGCGTTTACAGCGGGAGGTATCGAATATGGTTGCGGTGGTGCATCGCATGCTTCAGGTTATTATGCAAAAGGTACTTTAGCATACAAAGGAGGTGGTACAGGTAATATATCCTCATGTGATAATAATTCACCTGTTGCGGTTACGCTAGACTACACGTTGCTTAACAATCATCGCAATGCGTTATTCCCATTTGAATTTAGACAGTTTGTTTCTCCAAAAGTGGCTGTGTTTAATGTATCAGCAGGATTGGAGATGACTGGAGTTAAGTTGGTCCTGATAAACCAGTCTGACGATCCTCAGGAAAAAATAATTTCATTGTCCACTCCAGTTGTAGGAGGTTCCGTTAACTTTGATTTAAATGAGGGATTAAAAGAGTTACATGGTGGAGCATATACACAAGGCTATTTAAATGAAGGTTTTGTACTGGAGATTTATCCAATTGTTAAAACCCTATGTGAAGCAGGAACGCAAGAGACGGTTGGTGTACAAGTTCTTCTAAATGGTACGGTTCAGTATGATTCACAGAATTATTACGATGAAGATATTACAACAAGTGATCAAACACTCTATTACAATACAGGTGCAGATGCGCTTCGTGTTTCGGCACCTGCAGCACCACAGACGGTAACCGATAAGATTCAATGGATTGTTCAGGTACAAAACCGATCTTCATTCCGTAATCTAAAAAATGTATGGCTATCGAAAACAGCTGGCCCAATCGGTATCAGTTCAATTCAGAAGGTAGCTAGTGCTTCGGATTGGAACGCGGTTGGTCAACCATTGGCAGAAAGTAATGGTTTTTATGAATTAGGTGATCTTAATCATGGTGCTTCATCCTACTATTTAGTTACAGCACCTATACCAACTACGACTTGTGAGTCTAGCTCATTAACGTTGGTATACGGAGAGTCATGCCAAGGGTATCCAACTAGCTTGGGTGACGCTTGTTCTAGAGGATCAGCAAAGTTAGACTTAGTCTATACGCCGCGTTATGCTAATGTACAATCTCGTGTGGTTGATCAGATATCTTCTATCGAGAGACCTGAGATATGTAAAGAATTCCCATATACAATTGAATTAAATAATGCGGGCGATGGGGCTGCAAAAGAGATAAAAGTTAAGGTTCCATTTGTTAATGGTGATCCACTTACTTATAAAGTAGGATCTTTTGCTGTTACCGTGGCTTTCCAAGGTTCAACTGTACCAGCTTACACAATAATTGATGATGCGCAGGTTGATGCAACTCTGACTGCACAAGGTATTATATTTACGATACCAGCATCAGCTTTGCCAGCGACGGATGGTACTTTGCCAGCGGGGTATAAGATGAATGTACAGTTTGCATTGCATGCAAACGGTTGTGAATTCCGTAGTGGACAACGTATAGCATTTAATATAGATGCACTAAATATTTGTGGTTCTGTGGCCAAGCACAGTAACAGTACCTCCAACCGGATTACAGTAAAGGGTGCTGAGAGAATAGATGCTGAACTTAATGTGAATCAGTCAGATGCTGCTATTGTAGCAACTACTGCCCCTGGGAATGTTATCCGTGCAAAATATAGCTTCGAGTTTTCGAATATTGACGAAGGTGTAGTTCTAGTTGGTACAGATGGACAAGATCTAGTTAACGGCCTTTATCCACATAAATTTTCTATAAAGCTACCTGCTAACTGGGCGTTTGAAAAGAATTTGACCGATTTGTTTCCAGCGAATGTTGCTACGTTTGTATCAACAGATCTGGAAAAAGGTCATGTCTTTGTTTTGAAATCTAACGTACCCAAGAACGGTAAGATTTCTTTACTAGAGGAAACGATTAAATTTACAGGCAATATTGCAGATTTTAACTGCGATGATGCCCTAGAAATCAAAGAATCTGTCTTTGGTAAATTTGAACCAGACGCCTGTACTGAAGGAACAGGTGGTGTTATTTGCGCAATTGATCAGGTATTATTAGAGAATGTTACGCCTATGGATTTAGCAGCTCCGACTGTGGCTGCAGAGAATCAAGTTTTCTGTGTTACAGATATGGCGACACTAAAAGACTTAGTCGTAACAGGTGACAATTTACGTTTCTATGATCAAGCCGAGGGTGGTACACAATTAGATGAAAATACACTATTAGGACCTGTTGCAGGAGCTAATCCTTCGGCAAATAATCTGTATACCTATTACGTATCAGCATCAGTTTTAGCTAACGCTTGCGAAAGTCCGAGAATACCGGTGACAGTTTATATTCCTGTTGCTAATGCAGGTGCAGATCAAGCAGTCATTAATAAGAAAGAGTTTACATTGAATGGTAATGTTTATCAGACACCAGCAAAGGGGCATTGGACTATCATTACAATAAGTGGGGCTCAAATTTCAGAGGTAATACTGTCCGATGCGGATGTACGTAATCCAAAAGTGACTATGCCTATCGGGGCTGAGGTTCTTTTGAGGTGGACATTAACGGATGGTTCATGCTCGACTTCAGACGAGGTATTGCTTCGTTCATTAATCAATCCAATTGTAGCTGATGATAACAGCTATACAGTAACGAACAGTAAAACAGGAACTGGTTCTACACCGTTAGAATCTGTTCTTAAAAATGATAAATTAGGAAATGCTGAGGCAACGACAGGAAATATTACCTTAACTCCAGGTACACCTAGCCACGATGGCCTTACGATGAATCCGGATGGTTCTATTACGGTTGCACCGGGTACGCCAGCTGGTATTTATACTTATCCGTATCGCATCTGTGAAAAAGCAAATCCGACAAATTGCGATGATGCTATCGCTAAGATCACAATAGTGCCTCCTGTTATCGACGCAATAGACGATGATTATACAGGCACAGCTATCAATGGAATGACAGGGGGTAAGACACCTACGGTGTTGGAAAACGATCTATTGGATGGTGCACCGGTTATTCCATCAGAGATAAAGCTTACACCAGGCACTCCAAGTCATTCTGGTCTTACGATGAATCCAGATGGTACAATAACGGTTGCTCCGGGTACACCTGAGGGAACTTATACCTATACCTACAAAATCTGTGAGGTATTAAATCCGAACAACTGCGATAATGCTACGGCCGCAGTTAAGGTAACAGCTGCACCTATTGATGCAATCAACGATACATTTGGCCCTGTAACCAGTACAAGTGGCAGTCCAAATGTGGGCAACGCATTGACTAACGACAAGCTTAACGGCTTACCAGCAACACTGGATAAAGTTGAGGTTAAAATTGTCACTCCGGCTACTCCGGTAAATGGCGCACCAGTACCGGTTCTTGATCGGAATACAGGTGTTGTTTCGGTACCTAAAGGTACACCTGCAAAAGATTATACCATTGTATACGAAATCTGTGAGGTATTGAACCCAGCGAATTGTGATGAAGCACATATAACCGTAACGGTTATCGCTCCACCTCTTCATGCTAATAATGATACGTATGGTCCTGTACGTGGCGACCAGGGTAATAGCAACTTGGGTAATGTTCTATTAAATGACGTTATTGATGGTCGTCTGGTTATTAAGGAGGACATAATATTAACTGTTACAAAAGGAGCGAATCCTATCAATCCGGGAGCGAAAGTACCGGTGATAGATGCCAATGGTCAGGTTTCAGTTCCGGCAGGTACGCCTGATGGAACATATACGATCGAGTATAGTATCTGTGATAAGATTAACCCTACTACCAACTGTAGTCCTGCGACAGTAACCGTTACTGTTGGGGAAGCAACTATTGATGCGATTGATGATATCTATGCACCGGTCAACGGTAAGGTAGGGGGTAAAACTTCTTCCGTACTGGGCAATGACCTGATCAATGGTACAGTCGTAACATTAGGTACAGACATCACCCTTACACCAGGCACAAGTCCTCATGGCGGGCTTACAATGAATGCAGACGGTACCATTACGGTAGCACCTGGTACGCCTGCTAGCACCTATCAGTATCCTTATACGATCTGCAGTGTGCTTAATCCGACCGACTGTGATCAAGCGATTGCTACAGTAATCGTTACAGCAGCACCGATTGATGCTGTTGATGATAACTATTCGCATGAACCTGTTAATGGTAAAGTAGGAACAACTACGCCTTTATCATCGGTATTAGGTAATGATTTACTTAATAATGTAGCGGTAGATCTTTTAGAGATTACATTTACACCAGGTACAAGTCCGTTACCAGGTAAGATTACGATGGATGCTAATAATGGTACGATAGAAGTGGCTGCGGGTACACCTGCCGGCACCTATATTTATACGTACCGTATCTGTGAGGTATTGAATCCAACAAACTGCGATAATGCTATTGCAACAATTGTAGTTTCGGCTTCTCCTATCCAAGCGAAAGAAGATAACTACGGACCTATTAATGGTAAGAAGGGTACAACGAACCCATTACCATCGGTTTTAGAAAACGATCTATTGAATGGTGTTAAGGTGGTGCCAAGTGAAGTGAAGCTGACCCCAGGTACGCGTCCACATCCAGGTATTATCTTGGCAGCAGATGGTACCATTACAGTAGCGCCGGGTACACCAGCGGGTAACTATGTCTATCCATACACCATCTGTGAGGTATTGAACCCGACCAACTGTTCTCAAACAGTAGCAAATATTAATGTTGTAGCTGCTACAATAGACGCTATTGACAATGATTACACTGGGACACCAATCAATGGAATGAGCGGTGGTAAGACTACGAGCGTATTGGACAATGATAAATTGAATGATATTACTGTAGTACCATCAGAGGTAATTCTTATACCAGGTACTTCTGGCCATTCTGGTCTTACGATGAATTCGGATGGTACGATTACCGTAGCTCCGGGTACACCTGAGGGAACTTACACTTATACCTACAAAATCTGTGAGTTATTAAACCCCACAAACTGTGATAACGCTACTGCTACTGTTAAGGTAATCGTAGCACCTATCGATGCTGTTAATGATACATTTGGACCGGTTACCAGCACAAGCGGTAGTCCGAATGTGGGTAACGCATTGACAAATGACAAGCTTAACGGCTTACCAGCCACACTGGATAAAGTTGAGGTTAAAATTGTTAATCCGGCTACTCCAGTAAACGGTGCACCGGTTCCGGTTCTTGATCCGAATACATGTATCGTTTCCGTACCTAAGGGTACACCTGCAGGAGATTATACCATCAAATACAAAATCTGTGAGGTATTAAATCTTAACAATTGTGATGAAGCAGATATAACAGTATCTGTTATCGCCCCACCTCTTCAAGCTAATAATGATACCTATGGTCCTGTAAGTGGTAAACTGGGCAACAGTAACTTGGGTAATGTTCTATTAAATGACATTATTGATGGTCGTACCGTTATATTGAACGATATCGTATTAAAAGTTACGAAACCAGCTACCCCTGTCAATCCAGGAGCAAATGTACCAGTTATTGATGTAAATGGACAGGTTTCAGTGCCAGCCGGTACGCCTGATGGACCATATACGATCGAATATAGTATCTGTGATAAGATAAACCCATCTAACTGTAAAACAGCTACCGTTACTGTTACTGTTGGGGAAGCAACTATTGATGCGATTGATGATATCTATGCACCAATCAACGGTAAGGTAGGCGGTAAAACTACTTCCGTACTAGGTAATGACCTAATCAATGGTACAGTTGTCGAACTTGGTAAAGATGTAACGTTAACGCCAGGAGCTAGTCCACTATCTGGTAAACTTACAATGAATACAGATGGTACTATTACGGTATCCGCAGGTACTCCTGCTGGTACGTATCAGTATCCTTATACGATCTGCAGTGTGCTTAATCCGACCGACTGTGATCAAGCGATTGCTACTGTAATCGTTACAGCAGCACCGATTGATGCTGTTGATGATAATTATTCACATGAACCTGTTAATGGTAAAGTAGGAACAACTACACCATTATCATCGGTATTAAGTAATGATTTACTCAACCATGTAGGGGTAGTATCTTCAGATATTACGCTTACACCAGGTACAAGTCCGTTACCAGGTAAGATTACAATGAATTCTATCAATGGTACGATAGAAGTGGCTGCGGGTACACCTGCCGGTACCTATATTTATACGTACCGTATCTGTGAAGTGTTGAACCCTACAAACTGCGATAATGCTATAGCAACAATTGTAGTTTCAGCTTCTCCTATCCAAGCGAAAGAAGACAATTACGGCCCTATTAATGGTAAGATAGGTACAACGAACCCATTACCATCGGTCCTAGATAATGATCTATTGAATGGTGTAAAAGTGGTGCCAGCCGATGTGAAGTTGACGCCAGGTACACGTCCACATCCAGGTATTGTAATGGCCTCTAATGGTACCATTACAGTAGCGCCTGGTACACCAGCGGGTAACTATGTTTATCCATACACCATCTGTGAGGTATTGAATCCGACCAATTGTGCTCAAACCGTAGCAAATATTAATGTTGTTGCTGCTCCAATTGAGGCTATAGATGATGCGTTTTTGGGGCAATCCTTAAATGGAATGACCGGTGGAAAGACCACTAGCGTATTGGGTAATGACAGACTTAATAACGGTGTTGTTGTCCCATCACAAGTGATGCTTACACCAGGTGTGTCCAGCCATACTGGTATTACCATGAACGCGGACGGTACGATTACGGTTGCACCAGGTACGCCTGCAGGTACTTACACACATGCTTACCGTATATGTGAAGTACTAAATCCGACAAATTGTGATGATGCTGTTGCTACCGTACGTGTATTAGAAGCTGTTATAAAAGCAAATAATGATGATTTCAAGGCTTCAAATGGTGCTTCAGGCAACCAGAATGTAGGTAACGCATTGACAAACGATAAGCTGAATGGGTTGCCAGCTACTTTGGATAAAGTAACGATAGCTGTTGTAACTCCAGCTACGGCAATAGGTAATGCTCCTGTTCCTGTTTTAGATCCGCATACCGGTATCGTTTCGGTGCCAGAAGGGACGCCTGCAGGAGAGTATAAAATAGTTTACCGCATCTGTGAAATCCTGAATTCTACAAACTGTAGCCTGGCTACAATCACGGTGACAGTAGACAAAGCTACTATTATTGCACGTCCAGAAACTTACGGACCTATTGCTACGGTAGATGGACATCCAAACTTGGGTAATGTACTACACAATGATGAGCTAAATCGTGAGCAAGCCTCATTAGATAAAGTGTCATTGAATGTAACAGCGACAGCTAAAGGTGCTAAACCAGGTAATCCTAATTTGATTGTGCCTGTGTTAGACCCAGCTACAGGTATAGTAAGTGTTCCGGTAGGAACGCCTGCAGACATGTATACGATCAAGTACACGATTTGTGAAGTGTTGAACCCTTCCAATTGTTCGGATACGGAAGTAACCGTAATTGTTACGCCTTCGCAGATCAATGCGGTGAATGATGTATATGAATCTGTATTAGGTTTACATGCTAATACCGTAGGTAACGCACTTGACAATGATAGTTTTAATAATAAAGGTGGATTGAGTGCCTTTAAGGATGGAAAAATCAAGTTTACAAATGTAACTCCAGCTGCTCCTCAACCAGGTGCTCCAGCAGCGTATGCAGCCAATGTGCCTGTATTGAATACAGCGACAGGAGTAGTTACAACACCAGCGATGACGCCTGCTGGAAAATATGTAATAGGTTATGAAATCTGTGAAGTAGCTGATCCTACAAACTGTGATCAGGCTTCAATTACAGTCCTAGTTACTGCAGCCGAAATTGTAGCTAAGGAGGATTTTGCAGTCAATATTTCAAGCGTTAGTGGGAAATCAAATGCGGTGAATGTAATTGATAATGACAAGTTGAACAATGTTTATACGAATGTTGATCAGGTAAGTATTCTTGTCAAAACCGCTGCAGAGTCATTGCCAAATGCGGTAAACACGAACGTTCCAGTGTTGAATACAGCTACAGGACAAATAAGTGTTCCTGCAAAAACGCCGGCAGGAGAGTACAAGATTTTCTACGAAATCTGTGAGTTGCTTAATCCGACGAACTGTGATCGTGCTACAGCCTATATCCAAGTGGCATTGCCGAAGATTGATGCTGTAAATGACACATTCGAACCGGTAAATAGCACGGTAGGGAATACAACATTGGGTAACGTACTTATCAATGACCGTTACGATGAGAGCGTAACAGCTGTTACTTTGAATGAGGTATCATTGAAAGTGGTGCAACCGGCGCGATCAGTGCCTAATGCGACTAATAGCTTAGTGCCATTTATTGAGGCTAATGGTAACATTAATGTACCAGCTACCACCCCAGAAGGAACTTATCAGATACAGTATGAAATCTGCGATCTGATTAATCCTACAAACTGTGATAAAGCGATAGCGACGATAAAAGTATTTGCATCTTTAGTTGAGGCTATCGATGATCATTTCGGACCTACTATTGGAATGGATGGATCTAACTCTGTTGGAAATATTTTAACAAACGACCGCTTCAATAGTCAGACTGCAGGTAGTGCTACTACAGATAATGTACGTATAGAAGTCATGGTACCAGCGGTATCAAATCACAACGCTGTAAATACGAATGTTCCGGTTCTTGATCCGAATACAGGTAATGTAAGTGTTCCTAAAGGTACACCTGCGGGTTCATATCAGATTGTATATCGTATCTGCGACTTGATTAATTTAACGCATTGTGATCAGGCGGTTGTTAACATTGATGTTCGTGTTGCTCCTATAGATGCAGTAGACGATCAATTTACCCCAATTAATGGATATGATGGAGGCAAAACAGCAAGTGTTCTATATAGTAATGACAAATTGAACAACAAGTCGATCACGGCAACTAACCAGTCTGATATCATTTTCACACCTGATGTCGATGGACCATATCCTGGAAAGCTGACGATGAATGCTGATGGTACAGTTACTGTGGCACCACAGACCAAAGCAGGTGTATATAGATGGTGGTATACAATCTGTGAAGCGTTAAATCCAGAAAACTGTGATCGCGCAGTAGCAACCATCACTGTTTTAGCAGCACCTATTGATGCGGTTGAAGATCAGTTTACTATGCAGATCGATCGTTCAGGAGCTGTTACTCCTAGTGTCTTGGACAATGATTTGTTAAATGGATTGCCAGTGATTAATACAGAGATCAAGTTGACCCCAGGAGTGCCTAGCCATCCGGGACTTAGTATGAATCCTGATGGATCCATCAATGTACAACCTGGTATGAAAGTAGGTACCTATACGTACCCATACACAATCTGTGAGTTGTTGAATCCAACAAATTGTGATCAAGCTATTGCAACGATTGTTATAACTGCTGAAGATTTATTTATCCCGAATGCTATAACACCAAACGGCGATGGTAAAAACGACTATTTTGAAATCATAGGTTGGGAAGCTTACGAGCGCGTCGAACTAGTTGTATTTAACCGTTGGGGCAATGAAGTGTTCCGTAATGATTCTTATGACAACCGCTGGAACGGATCAGGCCTATCTGACGGTACATACTATTATATCGTTAAGTTCTTTAATGGAAATAATGAAGTACAGCGTCAAGGATGGGTGTTAATTAACGGCGGTCGTTAATAAGTAGATATATCGTTAAGAACAGATAAAATGAAAACAAAAGGAATAAAAACTATGGTAATGTTGAGCCTAACCCTTCTATCAGTGAAGGGTTATGGCCAGCAGAATATCCAGTTCACACAATATATTTTTAATTCAATGAGTGTAAATCCGGCTTATGCTGGATACAAAGGTGAATGGTTTGGACAAGTAGGTTTACGCAGCCAATGGACGGGTTTAAACGGAGCACCAAAGACAGGCTCGTTTTCCATAGACGGTGTACTAGATCCAGAAACACAGCGTCATGGCGTAGGGCTTCAGATTACTGCAGATGGACTAGGGCCTCAGTCAGCTACAGGTATATTTGCGAATTATGCCTTAAGATTACCTTTAGATGATAGTAAAAGCCATCGTCTTAGCCTTGGTATAGCCGGAGGAGTGACACAATATGGATTGGACGGCACCAAAATATCGGTTAATGATCCAGATGATCCTAATATTCCAGAAGGTAAACTGAGTACTTGGAAACCAGATATACGCCTAGGTGCATACTATAATAATACGAAGTGGTATGCTGGAGTCGCTGTCCATGATCTATTCGCTGGATCTGATAGTGGTGAAGATTTTGTATTCAATCAGAATACACTTCAAAGTTTGCGCCGTAATATCCACGGTTATCTTATGGCTGGCGCCTTGTTCCAATTAGACAGAGGGTTGTTGTTGCGCCCGAGTTTATTACTTAAAGATGATTTCAAAGGGCCTACTTCACTAGATCTAAATGCGATGTTTATTTTCAATGAAAAATTTTGGATAGGTGGTGGTTATAGAACCAGAGCTAAATTTTTCAATCGTGATTATACAGATTATTCGGTTAATAAGTTGAGCTCCATGAATTCTATCAGCGGCATCGCTCAATTTTATGTAAGTCAAAAGCTACGGATTGGATACTCATACGATCATATGCTCAATCGTTTAGGAGTGACACAAAATGGAACACATGAGGTAACACTAGGCATCACTTTTGGGAAATTCGGGCGTCAGGTTTTGAGTCCTAGGTTTTTCTAGTAAAAGTTATGCGAAGTGATAAAAAAGTTCTTTAGAACCTTTTAAAAATATAAGAGAATGAAATTACGATATATCATATATTCCAGCTTAACTGGCTTATTATTGTCAGGTAATATTCAGGCACAAGAACAACCAAGTCAGGGAAGACAGGCCGACGAACTTTTTCAAAGTATGGATTATGCACGTGCAGCTGCGCTGTATGAAAAGTTAGTTGATACCAAACGTCCACGTACGTCAGATCTGGAGCGATTGGCATATAGTTACTTGTATCTCAATATGTATGATCAAGCTGAGAGTTGGTATGCAAGAGCTGTGCAGGCACCAAAAGCGAGTAAAGAAACCTATTTGAATTATGCGCGCGCGTTACAACAACAAGGCAAGTATGTGAAAGCGAGGGAGCAGTATCAACTCTACACTTCTCAGTTTGGTCAAGATAAAGGGATTGATCGTTCTATACAGGGTATAGATTCAGCGATTGTTTGGACCAATAATCCAAGTGCATACGTGGTGAAAAATGAGTCGGCAGTCAATACTGTTTACGCTGATTTCGGATATTTTCCCCTAGCAGCGGATAAAGGCTTATTGACTACAGAGCCTAATCGCATATTAGGTTCGAAGAGCGGTATGACGGGACATTCCTATTTAAGAATGTATAGTGTCGAGCGTACTCCTGACGGCACATTAAATGTTCCCTTACATCTTTTTGGCGATTTTAATGATGCAAAATACCATGTGGGACCTGTAGCCATCGATGCTAAAAATCAGATTTATTACGTGACACGCACTTATCCAGGTAAGCGTGATGCACAACGTTTCCAAGAGCATGGTATGCGCTGGGCAAAACAAAATTTAGAATTAATAATATATACCAAAGAAGGATCAGGCTGGCATGCTGAAAGTTTTCCTTATAATGATGCAAAGCGATATTCCTTAGGTCATGCCAGTTTAAGTGAAGATGGCAAAACACTGTATTTTGCTTCTGATATGCCTGGTGGTCTTGGCGGCGTAGATATTTGGTATAGCGAAAAGCTACAGGATGGAAGCTGGGGGACCCCAAAAAATGCGGGACCAGAAGTTAATACTGAGAGCGACGAAATGTTTCCTTCCATTCATTATTCCACACTTTATTTTTCTAGTAATGGGCATATAGGCATGGGGGGATTGGATCTATTCAAGGCCGAGGGACAAAAATCTACCTTTTCTAAACCGGTGAATTTAAGATATCCCTTGAATTCAGCTGGCGATGATTTTTGCTTCATAATAGCTGAAAGTAATCCAACTTATATTAGCGGATATTTATCCTCCAATCGCAAAGGGGGGCAGGGTTCTGACGATATCTACTCTTTTTCATTAAGAAAACCAGATGTAAAAGTCTTGTTAGAGGTCAATCTTCGTAATAAGGATAACGGCAAGCCTATTGATAACGGTTTGGTTAACCTTATGGATAAAAATAGACAAATTATTTCGAGTGGTCTAACGGATGGCAAAGGAGGTATTCAGTTTAAGCTTGAACCTCATTTAGGATATGCGTTGCTTGGTCAGAAACATGGTTTATTACCAGATTCAGTTTCATTACCTATTATAAATGCTAATAGAGACACAACTATAAAAGTTACGTTAGAACTGAAACCTGAGTTCACAAAAGGAGATCGCTTTGTACTTGAGGATATCCATTATGATCTAGATAAATATTTTATTCGAAAGGATGCGGCAGTTATATTAGATCGTTTAGTGAAGACTATGAAAGATCATCCTAGTTTAAAAATTGAGCTTTCAAGTCATACAGATAGCCGCGGTTCTGCTCGATACAACGAAGTGTTATCGCAAAATCGGGCGCAAGCAGCCGTAGATTATATAGTTAGTCAAGGTATTTCAAGAAATCGTTTAATAGCTAAAGGTTATGGGGAGACACGTCTCACCAATAGATGTGCTGACGGAATATCCTGTACGGAACAGGAACATCAAGCCAATAGACGTACGGAAGTCGAAATATTAGAATTTTAAGGAAACAAAAATGCCCCTTTCAGCATAGAAAGGGGCATTTTTGTTTTAACTTAATAAAGTAAAGTCGATCTGCCTTTTTTCTAAGTCTACTTTCTTGACTTTAATCTGTACCTCGTCTCCCAACTGGTATATTTTTTTCTTACGCTGTCCGATTATGGCAAAGTTCTTCTCATCTAAGGTATAGAAATCATCCGTTATATCCCGTAGTCGTACCATGCCTTCACATTTATTCTCCTGGATCTCTACATACATTCCCCATTCGGTCACACCGGATACTATTCCTGTGTATTCGACCCCCACTTGATCCTGCAAGAATTCTGCTTGTTTGTACTTGATGGAAGCACGCTCTGCTTCAGCAGCCTTTTTCTCCATTTGTGAGGAATGTTCCGCCATCTTCTCGTAGTGTTCGATATTCACTTTGGTACCTCCATCGAGATAAAATTGAAGTAAACGGTGCACCATAACATCGGGATAGCGACGGATAGGTGAGGTAAAGTGAGTGTAGTAGTCGAATGCTAAACCATAATGTGACGTACCTTTTGTAGTATATATAGCTTTAGCCATGGAGCGCACCGCAAGAGATGTTAGTAGATTTTGTTCTTTACTTCCCTCGATTTTCATCATCAGAGCATTTAAAGACTTGGCTGTTTCCTTGTCTGACTTGATAGAGAGACGGTGACCAAAACGTGCTGCAAATTGAGAAAAGCTAGTCAGTGTCTCTGGGTTCGGTGTGTCGTGAAAACGGTATACAAAGCCAAGTTTATTTTTACCTTTTCCTTGCTTACCAATGTATTCTGCTACTTTTCGATTGGCCAATAGCATAAAATCTTCGATCAGCTTGTGTGCATCCTTTCTAACTTTGGTATATACTCCCAATGGTTTTCCTTTTTCATCCAAAAGAAACTTGACCTCTTCACTTTCGAAACTGATAGCGCCATTCTTGAATTTTCGATCCCGTAGGATATAGGCGAGTTCATTTAGTCTTAGGATAGCATCAGCGTGATCTCCACTTTTGTTTTCTATAATTTCCTGCGCTTCTTCGTAGCTGAATCTATGGTCAGAATGGATGATTGTACGCCCAAACCATTGCTCTACAACATTAGCCTTCTCGTCCATCTCAAATACGGCTGAAAAACAGAGTTTGTCTTCATTGGGACGGAGCGAACAAAGGTTGTTGGACAATCGTTCGGGGAGCATCGGAATGACACGGTCGACCAGGTATACCGACGTGCCGCGCTCAAATGCTTCTTTGTCCAACAGGCTCTCTGGTGTGACGTAATAGGATACATCAGCGATATGTACACCTATTTCGTAGTTGCCATTCTCAAGCTCTTTGAATGAAATGGCATCATCAAAATCTTTAGCATCGGCAGGATCTATGGTGAAAGTCAAGGTATTCCTGAAATCTCTACGCTTAGCGATTTCTTCTGCGCTAATCTCTTCGGGAATAGCATTTGCGGACTCCTCCACTTCTTTTGGGAAATGAAGCGGGAAACCGTAGTCTGCAAGAATAGCGTTCATCTCGGTATTGTTCTCGCCTTTTGCACCGAGTACAGATTTGACTTTACCTATTGGATTCTTTGCGTTTTTAGGCCACTCTACTATGGTGACTAATACCTTTTCGCCATTCTTTGCACCATGGAGACCATCTAATGGAATAAAAATATCATGCTGCATCTTTCGGTCATCAGGGAGAAAGAATGCATAACTCTGTGATATATCTATGGTGCCTGTAAAATCGGTCTTCGCACGTTGTAGAATTTCAACAACTTCGCCTTCTCTTTTGCGGCCTTTTTTACGCTCATATACATGTACTTTGACAATATCTCCATGTAAAGCCTGACGTAGCTTCCTTGGTGCTACAAAAATATCATTTTCCAATTCATCTTCAGGGACGATATAGGCCGAGCCATCAGCAGTCATGTCGACCTTACCGGTGATATAGACCTGCAATTGCCGGAGTTTAAATTTTCCCCTTTCGGGCTGAGCGAATTGTCCGCTTTTTGAGGAATCGTTTAGAATGTCGGCAATGGCAACTTTAGAGTCGCTATCTTTAATATTGAGCTTGGCTGCAACTTGTTTATAGTTTAGAAGTGAATTGCCTGATTTTTCAAAAATGTCAACAATCAGCTGTGTCAGCACTTCTTTGTAAGGATTTTCTTTTCTTGATTTCATGTATTGTTATTTGTCTTCCAACTTTCAGATTTAACCTCTTATTTATCAGTTATATCTGTTCTTGACTATTCTTTTTATTCTTACGATTGAAGGACAGCCGTTACTTATATGATATAGGAAATATACAAAAATGATGCTGAAGTTGCCTTTTATATGATAATAATTATTCTTTTCTCCTTTCTAGGGAGTAATTATCCGACACAATTTATTTCAGATTTAGTGGTTCTGTACCCATATAGGCCAAGGTATGGAGTACGGTGTGTTGGACTGAAGGCACTTTGGTACCCCATCTGATCTTATTCAGCGCTGTTACAATGATCGCATAATCCTACCGCATTGATGGCTATAGCATGGAGCGTAAAACTTGGAGGAAGACTTATTTTAGGTACAGAAACTTCGTCTAAACAATAGACGCTGTTACATACGGAGCAGATGAAGTGTATATGCTGATCATGGTGATGTTCTGCACTACACCGTGTAGAACAGATGGCATAAGTCGCTGTCCCATTAAGATCAAATACTTTGTGAAGAATTCCTTTTTCTTCAAAACTTCCCAATATTCGGTAAAGTGTAACCCGGTCGATATCTTTCCCAACAATTTTTTCCAGATCGGGTTGGGATAAGGCCGCTGTTTTTTCTGAGATGATATCTAAAACACGTAAACGGGGCTGGGTTACTTTGAGTTTGTTCTTCCTTAGTAAATCTGCAAAGTCTTCGTTAATGATACCTTCTTTCGTCTGTTTTTTCTCCATACTCATTGTTGTCAAATTTAAAGTGTCATCTGTAGAAAGTTTAGAACTTTCTACAGATGACATTTCTTGTTTTTTTATTTGCCTGCTGCTTTAGCGTGATCTGCTAAAAACTGCGCAAGACCGCTATCAGTCAGCGGGTGTTTTAGGAGAGCTGTAATGGCAGAAAGAGGACCCGTCATGACGTCGGCACCTATTTTGGCACAGCCTAATATATGAGCACTGTGGCGTACAGAAGCTGCGAGGATCTGTGTTTGGAAGCCGTAATTATCATAAATCAATCTGATTTCTTCGATCAGATTTAAACCATCTACGGAGATGTCATCAAGACGTCCTATAAATGGCGATACGTATGTCGCTCCCGCCTTTGCAGCCAACAAGGCCTGTCCAGCTGAAAATACCAGTGTACAGTTTGTTTTTATACCTTTTTTACTGAAATATTTGATCGCTTTGACCCCGTCTTTGATCATAGGAACTTTTACTACGATCTTACTATCCAATGCCGCAAGCTGTTCGCCTTCCTTGATCATACCTTCGTAATCTGTAGAGATAACTTCTGCACTGACATCTCCATCGACAATTTCGCAAATTGCTTTGTAATGGTTAATGACATTTTCTTCGCCGCTAATTCCTTCTTTAGCCATAAGGCTTGGATTAGTGGTTACACCATCTAATACCCCTAGGTCTTGTGCTTCTTTAATTTGTGCTAGGTTGGCTGTGTCTATAAAAAATTTCATGTTTTGATTGATTGTTGTTTACAAAATTTTATGAGGTTCTAAAAACTATCTCTAGTGTTAGCTGTTACAAAGGTAGTTAATTCTTTTCGGAAATATGATGAGGCAGATCTGCTTATTCGCAGATCCGCAAATTTAAGTATATTGCCTATATGGATATTTTTAGGTCGCTTCATTATCCCAATTTTCGGTTACATACTATAGGCCAGTCCATCTCTCTTCTCGGAACCTGGATGCAACGTATAGCCATTAGTTGGTTGGTTTATAAACTTACAGATTCCGTTTTTTGGCTCGGCTTTGTATCTTTTGTTTCGCTATCGCCCTCTCTATTTTTTTCTCCTTTTATAGGAAGTTTTGTAGATGGGCGGTCGAAATACAAGCTCGTGGTGGTGACTCAGATACTGCTGATGATCCAAGCAGCTGTATTGACACTGGTGGTATATGTCGATTGGGTGTCGGTGTATTGGCTGTGTGTACTCGGCTTTGTGCAAGGTGTAATCAATGCTTTTGACGTGGTATCTAGGCAGGCATTATTGGTGTCACTGGTAGATAATAAGAAAGATCTGCCTAATGCGATAGCTTTGAACTCCTCGGTTTTTAATGCCGCTCGTATGGTAGGACCAGCTATCGGTGGATTTCTTTTGAGTACTTACGGCGAACTGGTCTGTTTCTTTATCAACTTTTTAAGTTTTATTCCCGTATTATTTACCCTTTCCCAAATGAAGGTCAATGAAATTAAAGTCACGAAATCCAAACAGTTTTCTAACTGGGAAGGATTGAAAGATGGTTTTGACTATTTAAAGCGTTCGCCTCATATCGCATCCTTGATTATTATTATGGGATGCTCTAGTCTTTTTGTTATTCCTTATACATCGTTATTACCTGCTGTAGCTAAGGATTTATTTAATGGAGACGAACGTACTTTTTCGTGGTTTGAGAGTGCAGCAGGACTGGGAGCTATGATTGGTGCTATCAATATGGCGAGGCTCAAGTCTGGAGAAAACTTACGTTATCGAGTGATGTTCTCTGCTCTAATTATGGGTATTTCTCTTTTGTTGCTAGCGTATGCACATTATTTAATCTCGGCATTACTTTTTACTGTCGCTGTTTCTTTTGCCATGATGATGCAAAATTCGAGTATCAATACTTATATACAGACACACGCTGTACCAGCGTATAGGGCACGGATCATGTCCTATTATGTTATGGCCTTTCAAGGTATATTTCCGATAGGTAGTCTGATTATCGGAGCTGTAGCAGAAGGGCTCGGTATCAAACATACACTGTATCTGATGGGGGCAATCGGTGTTTTGATAGCTCTAGGCTTTTATACCTATCTCCGGCAACACATACATAGGCGATTGTTTAAATTTCCCCTTCCTCTATCCAGAGGCCATCGTTCTTGATGATGTCGATCAGTTCGTCCAAGGCATTGGCTGAGCTGACATTCTTTTTGACAACTTCTTTTCCTCTGTAGAGTGTAATCTTATCGGGACCAGCACCTACATACCCGTAATCTGCATCAGCCATTTCGCCTGGGCCGTTTACAATACAGCCCATGATGCCTATTTTAAGTCCTTTAAGATGGTTTGTTCTGCTTCGGATCATTTGTGTGGTTTCCTGAAGATCAAATAGTGTCCGGCCACAGCTCGGACAGGAGATATATTCTGTTTTGGATATTCTGGAACGGGTAGCTTGTAATATGCCAAAGGAAATCGATGATAATTTGTCCGTAGGTGTGGCCGGTGAATCGATCCATACACCGGATCCAAGACCATCGATCAATAATGCACCAAGGTCGGTCGCTGCGTACAATTGTAGTTTGGAAATAGGCTCTTCGGGATCCATATCGTTGCCCATAGGAGCAGAAAACTCTTCTATAGGATAATGCCGATATATAATGACCGGAGTATCGATCCCAATCTCCTGTAGATTAGCAAAAAACTGACGTTGATCCGCCATTCCATGGGCAGCATCTGTTTCCAGTAAAAAGACGACGGTTTTATCCAATTGTAAACGCTCAAACTCTTCGGATTGGAGCTGTGTATTGGAGAGACGGACTAAGTTTAGAACGGGGTCTTTAGCTGTTGAACTATTGAATTCTACCAATGTGAAGACCGGATGGATATTACTCGTATTAGATAATTGTACCCATGTTCTGTAATTGTATAGCTGTTTTAGATTGCCTGGCATATTAAATGAAGGCAAGTGGTCTCCGAGATAGACAAAATCCACAGACTGATCGCCCATGTGGTATTTGTCATTCAACAGGTCGTAGCGATAACCGACTTCTGATAGAATGAATGGGTCTTTTAGATTCTTATTTGAAATATCGACAATGACGCGTGGCACCAAAGAGCCCCCGACAAAAGTGTTTACTTCCTGAGAGATATAAGGTTTCGTTTCTTCGGGAGTAGATAAGACGAAGATCGGTTTTTCCTTTTGGCTATCTATCCGTTGTTTTCTTTTGGAGTACCTATTGACTAAAGCAATAGCAACCGGCGCTTCTTTTTCAGGTTCCTCGGTCAGTGAAACCCGAACGGTATCGCCCAGTCCATCTTCTAATAGTGTACCTATGCCTACAGCAGATTTGATTCGACCATCCTCGCCGTCGCCGGCTTCTGTAACACCGAGATGCAGTGGGTAGTTCATGTCCTCTGCCGTCATACGTTCTACCAATAGCCGATAAGCCTGTACCATAACCTGAGGATTGGAAGACTTCATGGATACGACGAGGTTATAATAATTCAGGTCTTCACAGATACGTATAAACTCCATTGCAGATTCGACCATCCCCTCTGGAGTGTCTCCATAGCGACTCATAATACGATCTGACAAAGAACCGTGATTGGTACCGATACGCATAGCCGTTCCGTATTCTTTACATATCTGTACCAATGGTGCAAATTTTTTATGTATCCGTTCCAATTCAGCCTGATAAGCTGCATCGGTATAGTCTATCTGATCAAATTTCTTTTTGTCGGCATAATTACCTGGGTTCACGCGCACCTTTTCGACAATACGGGCCGCGACTTCCGCTGCATTCGGTGTGAAATGTATATCGGCTACTAAAGGGACATGATAGCCACGAGTACGGAGTTCTCGTTTGATATTTGCTAGATTTTCAGCTTCTTTGATGCTAGGAGCCGTAATACGGACATATTCACAACCCGCATCGACCATGCGGATGGTCTGTTCGACCGAGCCTATGGTGTCCATCGTATCGATAGTGGTCATACTCTGTATCCGGATAGGATTGTTCCCACCCATCGGAATATCGCCTATCTTTACTTCCCTTGTTTTAAACCTTGAATATTCGAGTTTCGAATTACAGTAACCTCCCGGTAATATCAACTTCGTGTTTGCCTCCATCTTGCCTACAAAGTTAGGTATTTGTGGGGTTAATATCTATTTATCTTTAGAGAATTAGCTGCTCCCGTAATTTTGATGATATACTTTTTTTCGGCGGTATCGTAATTGTCCGTTTGTTGCACATCGTCTTTTTTATGGAAGCCTTCGAACTTTTTGGAAGTTAGAATACTTTCCATCTCTAGCCTACAGGCGGCGTCTTTTGGTATATTGATTTCGCAACTCGAGGCAGCGGTGTTTATCTCTATGTTTGATTCTGCGACGTGCGGCATATCGAATGTTAATTTTAAGGACGCTGCTCCGGCATTGATTTCTATTTTTTCAATACTGTGTTTGGTGAAATCTCCTATAAAACTAGCAGCTCCCATATTGATCGTTAGATCCCATAGCGGAGATCGGTGCAACGCCAACTGAATGTTATTCTGTTGATTGTTCTGTTGTTTTATGGCAGAATGAAGTTCGAGCCGTGGATGTAGACTATCTCCATTATGTTCTAACTTTAATCCTACATTTCCATTCTTGGTATAAGCTTTCAGTAGTTGTCTAGGAGCGGTGCTGTCGATACTTATTGTACTTGCTCCAACATTGAATTCTAGGGTTGCCCTCTCTGTACCTGGCAAAAAGGCTGCTTCTACCACAGGTGCGGTGCCTAAGGTATCCTCAGCGGTACGATAAGTAACATGGTTGCCAAAATTGAAACGTTCTGTGGAAGTCATCCCTTTATAACCTAAGAAAATACAGAGACAGATGTTGATGACACTCAATATAAAAATACCGTGTGGGCGATTTTGGAATATCAGATTAGCTCCAATAGCTATAATAAGCAACGGCCAATAAGGGATAAGAGCCCAGAAATTAAAATTTATGACGTCGAAATTGTGTAGCAGCGCTATGATACCAAAAAAAATAAACCAAATGCCTGTCGAAACTTTCCCTTTCATATTGCGAATAAATATAATGCTAAACTTTCTTATCTACTACAAATGTACACCGCTATTTTGAACTTTTCCTATAGAATAGGATCGTTGAAACAGAAAATTCGGTAAATTGAAAGGTTTCATCGGTGAATGAAGAACCCTATATAATAAAACGCATAAAAAGAAGTGAACTTTTTACTATTAATATGTATTTTAGCATAAATAGTAAACAGCAACATATGTTTTTTTATCATTTTGGAGAATATGTCCTTTTGCTGAAGAAGGTTTTTAAACGGCCGGAAAAGTGGAAGATTTATTGGCGGGAAACTTTGCATGAGATGAATGAGATTGGGGTGGGCTCTGTAGGCCTTATCGTTATCATCTCTACATTTATAGGGGCGGTAATGACGATGCAGATTGCATTCCAGCTGGTTTCGGATTTGATTCCAAGTTCCGTCATAGGTCAGATTAATAGAGATTCCAATATTTTGGAGTTGGGGCCTACTATCTCAGCGCTGGTACTTATGGGTAAGGTAGGTTCATCCATATCTTCGCAGATAGGTTCTATGCGCGTTACGGAGCAGATCGATGCGTTAGAGATTATGGGAATCAATGCGGCGGGATACTTAATATTACCTAAGCTGATAGCGGGGGTGATCATGGTTCCGGTTTTAGTGACGATTGCTATTTTCTGTGCTATTGTAGGGGGACTTCTTGGCGGCGCTTTGACCGGTGCTGTGACTCCGAATGAATATATCATGGGGATTCAAAGTGAATTTAGAGGTTTTACTATTGTTGTGGCCATGGTTAAAGCTTTTTTCTATGGATTTATTATTACGACGGTACCTGCACATAAGGGGTTCCATGTTCGTGGGGGAGCACTAGAGGTCGGTCAGGCCGGAACAAAAGCTGTTGTAATTGGTTGTATCTCTATTTTAGCCAGCGATTATATGATTACGGCATTAATGTTATAGGTAAATCTGCAAATCTGCGAATCAGTAATTTTCAATAGAAACAATATGATCGAAATACAAAATATTCATAAAGCCTTTGGTAGTAATGTCGTGCTGAGTGGAATAGATGCTGTTTTTGAACCCGGAAAGGTGAGCCTTATTATTGGAGGCTCAGGATCTGGTAAGAGTACGCTATTGAAATGTATAGTAGGATTGCATCAGCCTGAACAAGGGAAGGTTTTTTTTGATAAAAAAGAATTCACGCATATGGATTTCGAGGAGAAGATACCTATCCGTAAGGAAATAGGTATGCTTTTTCAGAACTCTGCGCTTTTTGACTCGATGACCGTGGAACAGAATATCATATTTACCTTAGATATGTTCTCCGAGATGTCTAAAGGGGAGAAGATAGACCGAGCTAATTTTTGCCTGGAGCGGGTTAATCTAGCCGGTAAAAATAAGCTATATCCTGCTGAATTGTCGGGAGGGATGAAAAAGCGCGTAGGGATAGCCCGTGCGATCAGTATGAGTCCCAAGTATCTTTTCTGTGATGAGCCCAATTCAGGTTTAGATCCAGCTACTTCGATTTTGATCGATGAGCTTATTCAAGATCTTACAGAAGAGTATTCCTGCACAACTATCATTGTTACGCATGATATGAACTCCGTGATGGGGATAGGGGAGTATATCCTTTTCTTGCACAAGGGGCAGAAATTTTGGGAAGGTTCTAATCAGGATATGCTGAATTCGGATGCCAAAGAGTTGAATGATTTTGTGTTTGCTAGTCCGTTAATGAAAGCAGCAAGACAGGTGATAAAATAATCTGAGTTTTGATTACCTTTGCCCCGAATTAAATATTAGTATTTTGTCTACAGCTACACACATACAGTTATTAACACCACAGCACTGGAAAGATTACGAGTTGATTGATTGTGGCGATTTCGAGAAATTGGAACGTTTTGGAGATTATGTTTTAATCCGACCAGAGCCGCAGGCAGTGTGGCCAAAGGCCTTGGGTGATGCCGAATGGGAAAAAAGATATCACATTAAGTTTAAAGGTCGTTCGGCAACGAGTGGAGATTGGGTGAAAAAAAATCCTAAAAATGCGGATAGGTGGCACATTACCTATAAGAATAAAGATGTCGCTATTAAATTCCGGTTGGGATTGACTTCGTTCAAACATGTAGGGATATTTCCGGAGCAGGCTGTCAATTGGGATTATATCTCAGAGAGTGTTAAATCATTTGAGACTCCTCGTCCTAAGGTTCTGAACCTCTTTGCCTATACCGGCGGTGCCTCTTTGATTGCAAAGGCGGCCGGTGCAGATATAACACATGTTGATTCTATCAAGCAAGTCGTAACGTGGGCTAATGAGAATCAGGAACTGTCCGGGCTTTCGGATATCCGATGGGTGGTAGAAGATGCGTTGAAGTTTGTAAAAAGAGAATTGAAACGTGGCAATACTTATAATGGTATTATCCTGGATCCACCGGCTTACGGACACGGCCCCAAGGGCGAAAAATGGAAGTTGGAAGATCATATTATGGAAATGATGCAGGACGTGGTCAAACTCTTAGATCCACAGGAACACTTTCTGATATTAAATACGTATTCATTAGGTTTCTCTTCCGTAATTGTAGAGAATCTAATCCGTACGTCTTTTCCAAAAGTAGAAAACCTTGAAATTGGAGAACTGTACCTGCAGGCTACTGCAGGGCCTAAGTTACCTCTGGGAGTCTTTGGTAAATTTAGAAAGTTAAAATAAAACAAAAGAGGCCATGTTAAGGCCTCTTTTGTTTTATTAAAGTGCTGTAATTTGTATGAGACCGTCTTTGAGTTCTGTTAAGAACTCTGCCCGTTGTACATCGTGGTCTACGGGATAGAGTTGAAAGGCGATACTTTCGTAATAGGTGATGCCACGAAGCAGTTCTTCTTTGAACTTGGTGACAAATTTTTCTTTTTTGTCATCCATTTGTAGTCGGTTATCTTGCAGGTACTGTTCTAAGTGTTCAATATATAAATGTAACTCATTGATAAATAAAGAGGGTCTATTCGAATCAACTAATAGGTCTTTGCGTCCATAGATATGGTCTACCATATCCTGTAGGCTATATATATCATTGAAGTACGCCGTGTTGGGCCCCGGACAGATCGCTACAGCATCGTCTTCCTTATTTTGCAATATATCATATTTTAAATAGGCTGACGTGGCTAAACCTTCACAAAGGCATGTTTTCTCAGTGATTGCTTCCAGTTTCTTTTGATAATCGGTACTTTCGGCATCGAACAGTTCCAGTTCTTTTAACTTGGTGTATTGATAGATGCGGGATGCGGTACAGATAGGTTCTGCCGAGTACTCGGCATTTGATATCAGATATTTCTTTGTACAAGGCGCGCCTGGACGCCCCTTTTGGATCCGTTGTAGCCGGTTCAGCTCAGCACTGCTTTTTTTGAAATTGTTAAAGGGTACCCCTAAAGGAGAGGCTCCGCTGACATAGAAATCCTGTTTCTGTGCGGAAGCTAATGCCCGTAATGTCTGATCATCTACCGTGGTGGCTTCAGGAACCAACAAAAAGGGAGAACCCCATCCTGTAGATTTTAATCCATAGTGGTTTAGTAGAAATGTCTGCTCCGCGGCCGTACCTATACCTCCTTGTGCGGTGATCGTTAGCATAGGACAGGTGTCCACCGTGTACCCTTTAGCTTGAATGCTTGCGGCATACATGGTATAGAGTTCCTGTTGTAAAAAGCCTTTGTTCTTTTTGAATTCTTCTAGTATAGGGCCTAACAGGAATCCATCAGTGGCAAAAGCGTGCCCTCCGCAATTGAGACCCGATTCGACTCTGAACTCAGACACCCATATGCCTTTCTTCGCTAAAAATTTGGCCTGTATGAGTGCCGATCGATAATCCGACACTTTGAGGATAACACGTTTTAAGAATTGACCCCGTTTGTTGGGCATGAACTGTGGGAATTCGCTTAAATAACTATATAGCCGAGGGTTCATACCAGCAGATAATACAAGCCCACCCTGTAGTTTGCTATGTGCAAATCCCCGTAAAGCTGCACTGGCATCAGAGTGTATATGATCCAATTTACTTCCTGCAGGATCAGTATTGATTTTGTCCACTTTGGACATTATGTTTACGTTGATTTCCCCAGGATTGATATTCATCATCAGGGTAGCCTTAAGGTTTGCCCTCTTATCCATGTCAGTCTCCTGTAGGTAGGCCTTATATGTTTTTTTGACATTGGAGGATTCAGGAAGAAGGCTAAAGTATTTTTTTAAATCAACACTTTTATCCAGATCCGAATGACGTAATGTGTCGATTTGCTGGTTCACAATGTCCTGTACTAGGTCGAGATAGGCGGTAATTCTTTTAGAACGGCTATCTTTCGCTTTTGGAGTGATAGGGATGTAGGGTAGACTGTTTTTTTTGGAATAGTAGTCCCGCATACGCTCGATGAGTTCGTCATCTACGATAGATAGGACGGAAGAGATACCAAACTGAGCGACTTTTAGCGGGCTATCTATGGAAAAAGCTAGACCAAGTACAGGGAGATGAAAAGTGTGTTCCATTGCGAAATTTTGATATGCAAATAGCCGCAAAATTTATGGAATAAAAAATGTTACACACCATTTAAAAACGTGTTTTTAGTCACTTTTATGATGTTGTAATCTGCTTTGTTAGGATTTGAAGACGATAGTTTTATTGCCATTTAAAATCACACGGTCTTCCATTACGAGTTGGATAGCGCGTGTTAATACAGCTTTTTCAATCTCCTTACCAGCTGTTTTCATGCGACTTAGATCATAGCTATGATCCACTGATTTGGTGTTTTGGACGATAATTGGTCCTTCATCTAGGTCGTCGGTGACGAAATGTGCGGTAGCCCCTATAATTTTAACTCCGCGATCGTGTGCCTGTTTGTAGGGGTTGGCACCAATGAACGCAGGGAGAAAAGAATGGTGTATGTTGATCAGGCGGTGTTCGAAGTGCTGCACAAAATTGGGAGACAGAATGCGCATAAATTTCGCTAATATGATATAATCAGGAGAATAACTGTTTATCGTATTTATTATTTCTTGTTCAAAATCATTTTTACTCCTGTTTTCATGTGAAATATGATGAAAAGGAAGGTCAAATTTTTCCGTAAACTCTTTTAAAGTATCATAATTTCCAATTACAGCCTGCACTTCACCTTGCAATGTATTAAAATAATGGCGGGTCAGAATATCGGCTAAACAGTGATGTTCCTTGGTGACCAGAACCACCAGTTTTTTCCTGTTCGTTGGATTGATCTGTACCTTTGCATTTTGGGGAAGTACTCGGCATAGATCTTCAAGCAATGCTTCTGTTGAGGTGATCAGGCCTGAACACAGAATGCGAACGAAGAACTTATTATTTTCTTCATCTACATACTCACGCATAGTGATGATGTTCAGTTGATGTTTAGCTATACTATTCGATAGTCCGGAGACAAGGCCTACAGCGTCTTTACACTGTACCAGTATAAGTGTTTGGTTTTGCATGATTGGTTTTTGGGTTAGGTTGAATCTCTACATACAGCATAACTGCATGTAGAGATAGGTATTTAGCCTGCTTTTTGAGCGAGCTCTGATTCGAGGTCGATTTCTATACGAAGATTGTCCACGATATGACGTTGTCTATCCGGAGTATTCTTGCCCATATAGTATTCCAGCAGCTGTTGCAGTTTATTGTCCTTAGAAAGGATTACTGGTTCTAGCCGCATGTCTTCTCCAATGAATAGTCCAAACTCAGACGGTGATATTTCACCTAGCCCTTTAAATCGTGTGATCTCAGGTTTGTTTCCTAGCTTGGCAATAGCCCGCTGGCGCTCTTCATCCGAATAGCAGTAGATTGTCTCTTTCTTGTTTCTCACACGGAATAACGGAGTTTGCAAAATAGAGACATGACCCGCTTTCACAAGGTCTGGGAAAAACTGTAAGAAAAATGTCATCAGCAACAGACGGATATGCATACCATCGACATCGGCATCGGTAGCGATGACAATATTATTGTAGCGGAGTCCTTCAATCCCGTCTTCAATGTTCAAAGCATGTTGGAGGAGGTTGAATTCCTCGTTTTCATATACAATTTTTTTTGTTAGGCCGAAGCTGTTTAAGGGCTTCCCCTTTAAGCTAAAGACTGCCTGTGTCTGTACATCCCTTGACTTGGTAATAGATCCGGATGCAGAATCCCCCTCCGTTATGAACAGTGTGGTTTCTAGGTTTCTCTCGCTCTTGTCGCCGAAGTGTAATTTGCAGTCCCGAAGTTTTCTATTGTGCACGGATGCCTTTTTTGCGCGTTCGTTAGCCAATTTTTTGATGCCTGCAATATCTTTTCGCTCGCGCTCTGATTGCATGATGCGTTTTAGTAAAGCATCTGCTGTGGCTGAGTCTTTGTGTAGGTAATCATCCAACGCTTTTTTGACGAAATCATTGATAAAGGTCCGTACAGTCGGGCCTTCAGGGCCTATGCTTTGTGAGCCTAGTTTTGTCTTGGTCTGGGATTCAAAAACAGGTTCTTGTACTTTTATAGCAATGGCTCCTATGATAGAAGCTCGTATATCCGAAGCATCAAATTCTTTTTTATAGAATTCACGTATCGTTTTTACAACAGCCTCCCGGAACGCCGCTTGGTGTGTACCTCCTTGCGTAGTGTGCTGTCCGTTTACAAAAGAATAATACTCTTCACCGTACTGCTGACCGTGTGTCATTGCTATTTCGATATCCTCACCTTTGAGGTGAATGATGGGATAGCGCATGCCCTCTGTGTCCACATTACGTTCCAGTAGGTCTTTTAAGCCATTTTCAGAGATGAATTTCTGCCCATTAAAGTTAATGGTAAGCCCTGAGTTAAGGAAAACATAATTCCATATCATGTTTTCGACAAATTCAACCCTATATTTATAGTGTTTGAATATGCTCTCGTCGGGGTAGAAGGTGACAGCAGTACCATTGCGTTGTGTGGTCTCTTTTTGTTCGTCGTCTATGAGCTCTCCTTTGCTGAACTGGGCAATTCGGGTTGCCCCTTGGCGATAGGATTGGACGGTGAAGCTGGCAGAAAGTGCGTTGACAGCCTTTGTACCTACACCATTCAGACCTACAGATTTTTGAAAGGCCTTGCTGTCGTATTTACCTCCCGTGTTGATCTTAGAAACAACATCTACAACCGAACCAATAGGAATACCACGCCCGTAATCACGTACAGCGACTTTGTTTTCATTGACGGTGATGTCAATCGTTTTACCCGCCCCCATTACGAACTCATCAATGGAGTTGTCTACTACTTCTTTTAATAAAACATAAATGCCATCGTCATAGGCCGAACCGTCCCCGAGCTTACCGATATACATACCTGGACGTAGTCTGATATGTTCTTTCCAGTCGAGGGACCGTATGCTATCTTCGTTATATGTAGTCATGTACCGTAAAGTATGAAGTGTGTGCAAACTTAGATAAAATGCTTTGGATTCACGAATACATAATTAAATGTTATCGGCCAAAATCGTCTTGAACACGCACTATATCGTCTTCATCTGAAGGTCTGCTAGCATCCGTATGTTGCCATATTTCTGCTATGACACCGTATTCACCAAGTCCGACTAAACGGTGACGTTCGCCCTGTGCTAAACGGATATACTGTCCCTCTTTTAAGATTTTGAGTTCGTGTTCATCATCATCAAGGCTGGTGACAACACCGACTTCGCCACGTATAACTCTCCATATTTCGGCGCGTCTGTGGTGGTATTGCCAAGAAAGACGTTTGGACGGAGCAACGACTAAAATTTTAGGACTTAATTTTCCGGAGATTTGAAGGTCCTTTATATCTAGACCTTCGAAATATTGATTCGCGAACTGTTGAGCTTGTGCTTCATCGATAACAAAGAAACCACCCCAAGGTCTGTTTTGGTCGATATTTTCGATTTTGAACCCTGCATCTGTAATTTTCTTTTCAATCTGATTAAAAAGTTCAGTCTTGTCTATATATGTCATAGTCGTTTTGTATTTAATATAGGTTAAGATAATATTTAAAGCTGAAAGTACATAAAGTTAGTTGCTTTTTTAAATTTTTAATGTTATTCTATGAAATATCTAATGTAACAGCGGCTGCACAAACACTGATGAAAATAATTCATATATGGAAAATAAAGAAGACCCCGTCTGGGCAAAGACAAAAAATACCTTCCTTTACTAACTTCATTACAAAACGCTTACTTTTGTAGGATATCATGACGCAACAATACGACAACGAAAACAAAATCTTTAAAAAAGCAGTGGCTTTTGTCAATCAGACGAATCAAAACCTCTTTCTTACAGGAAAGGCAGGTACGGGAAAAACTACATTTCTCCGTTATATTCGGGACAATTGTTATAAGAAAATGGCTATTACAGCACCTACAGGTGTCGCTGCAATGAACGCTGGGGGTACTACGCTGCATGCGCTGTTTTGGCTTCCTTTTGGCGTTTTTATAGAGGATTATGTTTTGAAATGGGACGAGCAAGATCATAATATTTACAATAAGAACCGTCTATTTAGTACAATAAAACTAACTAAGCAACGACGTGCCATCCTACAGGAGCTGGAGCTGTTGGTCATTGATGAGGTGTCGATGGTGCGCGCGGATACACTCGACGCCATAGATGTGATCTTGAAGTCCGTGCGCCGTGATATGCGACCTTTTGGCGGAGTACAGGTGCTTTTTATCGGCGATCTTTATCAGTTGCCGCCGGTGGTTAAAGATGCCGAGTGGCAGGTACTGAGGGAGCATTATTCAAGCATGTTCTTTTTTGATGCTAAGGTGTTGCGCAATAGTGCACTGGTGAAGCTTGAGCTCCAGCAGATATATCGACAGCAGGATACCGGATTTATAAATGTGTTGAATAATATTCGGAATAATGAATGTACTACAGCAGATCTGGAGCTTTTGAATGGACATTTTCGAGAGGGATTTGTTCCAGAAGCGGGGGAGCAGTACATAACATTGACTTCTCATAATAAGCTGGCCGAACAGATTAATCAAGAGGAACTATTGAAGCTATCGGGACGTATGCACAATATTAAAGCAATCGTTAAGGATGATTTTCAACAAGGTGCTTATCCTACCGAAGAGACGTTAGCTCTGAAAGAAGGGGCACAAGTGATGTTTATCAAGAATGATGTCGGCGAAGACCGTAAATATTTCAATGGCAAGATAGGTACAGTAAAAGAACTGATTTTGGATAAACACCAGATCGTGGTGAGCTTTAAAGACGGAAGTGATGATGTCGTTGTAAAGCGCGAAACTTGGGAGAATATTAAATATAAGTATAATAAAGGGGAAGATAAGATCGAAGAAGAGGTGTTAGGGACTTTTTCCCAATACCCGTTACGCCTTGCCTGGGCGATTACCATACATAAGAGTCAGGGATTGACCTTTGATAAGGCAATAATTGATGCAGGGACCTCTTTTGCTTCGGGACAGGTATATGTCGCGCTGAGCCGGCTGACAGGCTTGGAAGGCTTGGTGTTACGCTCTAGGATTGCGGCACATTCCATACGTACAGACTATCAGGTGGTCGGGTTTATGAAACAACTGTTGGAAGAAGAGGAAATGGACAAGGTTTTAGTCCAGTGCCAACGTGTATTTTTAGGTCAGATCTTACTACAGAGTTTTCGTTGGACTACACTCACAGAGGCTGTCCAAGAACTAGTAGATTCACTGGCCAATAGAAATATCGATAATAAACCAGGGGTGGAAGCATTTGTGGCAAGGGTTATGACTGCCGTCAAACAGCAGGAAACTGTCGCTCATAAGTTTGTAACACAGTTGTATGGTATGCTTGCTAACCCCGAAGAAGTGGATTATCAAAAGATATGCGACCGTACGTCCTCTGCCGTCCAATGGTTTTTGCCCCGTATGGAGACAGAGTTGTTAGATGCCACAGCACAGCATATTGAAGAGTGGAAAGTGCGGAAGCGAACGAAGAAATATATTCAAGAACTCAAGGCACTGCTTTTAGATTTTAAGCGGAAGTATGAAGTGCTTAAGCATTGCCTTACAATCGCTACAGCCTTAACCAAGGAGGAAGGGCTGGAGGATCTGGTTCTGGAAGCTAATGTGGTAAAGGATGAGACAGTAGCTACTGCCGACGATGGTGATGGGAAAGAGTTAGATACGAAACAGGTTACACTAGAGATGTATTTGGATGGTTTTGATATCGCTCAGATCGCTACGAAACGTGGTATGGTCGAAGGGACGATTTATGGGCACCTGATCCACTATGTAGGAGAGGAGATCGATGCGGAGGACTTAATAGCCACAGAAAAGTTAAATCATATTCTGACCGTTTTAAAAGCGAATGAAGGGAAGTCTTCTTCGGAGATTAAAATGATCCTTGGCGATGAATACGGTTACCCCGAAATTAAGATTGGGCAGAAGGTTCTGGAAAAAGAGGACGCAAATCAGCAGGTTAAAGCCTGATAAATGAATTATTTAGGCTGATATGGCGTAAATACAAAGCTTTTTATCTAAGTTTGCAGCCCAATCTCTAGTCATTTGAAGGAAGAAAAAACATCCAAAAAAATTAACAAGTGGATTGTGTTCACTTCGATGCCTTTTCAGATGGCAGCGACTATCTATTTGTGTTATTTTGTGGGGGATTGGATCGATGTGCGTTTTGAATTCGCTGGTGGATGGTGGGCAAAAGGATTTACGATGTTGGGGGTGTTGGCTTCTTTATATCAGTTTATCCGTCAGGCCAATAGGATTAGTAAGGATGAATAATTATATTAAATATATTTTAATGTTGTTGTTGGTTGCAACAACTGCTTTTTTTGCACATTATCTGATACTGCAAGGCCTGGAGTTAGGTGATTATTGGTCCCGTTCAGAGTATAGTTTGTTAGGTTTGTATACTTTTGGTGGAGTCGGTTCCTTATTGGCCGTAATATTGATTATGTTGACCAATTGGGCTATGCCTAAAAGTTTGGGGTTCGTCTTTTTGGGGATCATGACGGTCAAAGTTATCGCAGGATATATTTATGTTCGTAAAGGGTTAGGGGTTTTTGAAAACGATTTTATAGAGTTTAACTTTTTAGCGGTGTTTTTTCTGTTTTTATTTTTTGATGTTTTCGTTGCCTTTCAGGCTTTGAATCAGGAAGATAACGTTGTTGAAAAAAAATAACAAAAAGTTTGTATCAAATGGCATTTTATGACAAATAAAGTTGTATTTTTGCCCAAAATTTTTCATTATTCATATTAGTAGTCTAAAATGGTGAGTCTTAAGAGAGCAATTTTGCTTTTTACAGTAATCTTCTTTACAGTTAATCCGTTCACAGTTCGAGCTCAGGCATCAGAAATCTCTACGCCCGAGGAGATAGATGCGTATTCCCAACATCACGTCAAAGATGATTATTACTTCTCCTTGTTCAGTCACAAGGCATCTGGCAAGCATTATGGCTTTGCTTTACCAGTGATTTTGATTGATAATGGCCTTAAGGTGTTCTCTTCTGCCGAATTTCATCATGGAGATGCAGTTGTGGAAAAAGATGGACAATTCTATAAACTATATCACAGTAAGATTTATAAGACAGACGCTGCAGGCTCGATTGAGTATGATGCTAAAGGGTATCCGAGTAACGAAAAGCCTTGGGATTTTTCGATTACGAAGAATGTCGCAGGTTTGATTATCGCGACTATATTGTTATTCTGGGCGTTCTTGAGTCTGGCTAAAACATACAAAAAAAGTGCTAATGCGATTCCTACTGGTATGGGGCGTATTTTAGAGCCTCTTGTTATTTATGTGCGCGATGAGATGGCACGTCCGAATATCGGTCACCGCTATAGAGAATTTATGCCGTACTTGCTTTCGGTTTTCTTTTTGATTTTCTTGTTAAACTTAATGGGACTTACACCTATTGGTTTTAACGTAACAGGTAATATCACGATTACTTTCGGTTTAGCTATTGTCACATTTTTAATCACAAATATTAAAGCAAATAAAGGGTATTGGAAACATATCTTTTGGATGCCGGGAGTTCCCGTTCCATTCAAAATCTTGTTAGCACCTATCGAGTTACTAGGTATTTTTACTAAACCTTTCTCGTTGATGTTACGTTTGTTTGCAAATATGACTGCTGGTCACTTTGTAATCATGGGTTTTATAGCAGTCATCTATTTGTTTCAAAGTCAATTAACGTTAGGTGGTAGTATTGGTATCTCTATGTTGCTGACACTGATTATCTTTGTTTTAAAGCTATTGGTTTCTTTCCTTCAGGCATTCATCTTTACCATGTTATCTTCATTGTTTATTGGTATGGCTGTTGAAGAACATCCAGAGCATCATTAATCAGAATTTTTTGTTAAATTTTATATATATACATTATGATTCCAAGTTTAGTAGGAGCAGGTTTAATTGTAATTGGTGGCGGTATTGGCCTAGGTAAAATCGGTGGTTCAGCTATGGAAGCTATCGCTCGTCAACCTGAGGCTGCGTCTAAAATTCAAACTGCGATGATCATCATTGGTGCATTAGTTGAAGGTTTGGCACTTGCTGCCCTAATCTTAGGTAAATAAGCCCAATCTGACACAGGTACAGAACATCATTTGCAACGGTTGGTTGCAAATGATGTACTTAACAAAAAACAAAAACAAATAAAACATATATAATGGAAGCATTAATTCACGATTTTTCCTTCGGTTTATTTTTCTGGTTACTGATTGTATTGGTGATCGTAGTTTTTTTATTGGGCAAATTTGCCTGGAAGCCAATCCTTGGTGCTCTAGATGAACGTGAAAAAGGTATCTCTGACGCATTGGAGTCCGCAGAAAAAGCTAAATTGGAAATGGCACGTTTGACTAATGAGAATGAGCAATTGTTGAAAGAAGCACGTGAAGAACGTGATGCTATTCTTAAAGAAGCAAAAAATCTTAAAGATAAAATTGTTGCTGAAGCTAAAGAAAGTGCACAAACTGAAGGCGCTAAGTTGATTGAAAATGCAAAGCGTGAGATTGAAGATCAAAAATTGAAAGCTCTAGCGGAAGTCAAAAACCAAGTTTCTTCGTTATCTTTGGATATCGCACGCAAAGTGTTAACTAAGGAGTTCGAGGATCAAAACAAGCAAGAAGCATTGGTTTCGGATTTGTTGAAAGACGTCAAGTTGAACTAATTCAGTGGTCAGTAATCAGCGTTCAGTCATCAGTGATTAGTAATCAATTTGTAGACTGATAGCTAGATGCTGAATACATTTTTAATTTTGACTTTTAAATTTTAACCGAGCTTTAGCGAGCTCATCATTTGATAATTTTTCAAACATGTCAGTATTCAAAGTTGCTTCAAGATACGCTAAATCCTTACTGGATCTCGCACAAGAGCAAGGCCATTTAGAGGCTGTCAAATCCGATATGGAGCAAATTGCCGCGGTGATTAAATCAAGCTCGGAATTGCAGGCTGTTTTAAATAATCCTATTATCAAGGTAGATAAGAAGCAAAATATCTTGTCGGCCCTATTTAAAGATAAAGTTAGACCAGAGGTTACTTCTTTCTTTGATATTATGATCAGAAAAGGTCGTGGCGAATTGGTTTACGCAACATCATTAGAGTTCATTCGCGAGTATAATGAACTGAAAAGTATTGTAAAGGCCGAGGTGTTATCAGCTGCAGCATTGTCACCTGAAAATCTAGCTGCACTAAAAGCTACTATCGGTCAACAGATCAATGCCGAGGTTATCTTGGTTAATAAGGTTGATCCGACGTTGATTGGTGGATTTGTTGTGAAAGTAGGCGATAGACAGGTTGATGCATCGCTCGCAGGAAAATTAAACAAACTAGAAAGACATTTCGTTACGCAGGGCGTTTAAACCGTGGTGCGAAATTGATAAAAGTAATAGAATCTAAAACCCCTTATACAAAGTTAAAATGATAGAGGTAAGACCAGATGAAGTTTCGGCAATTCTAAGAGAGCAATTGTCAGGCTTTAAGTCAGAAGCCGAATTAGAAGAAGTAGGTACCGTACTACAAGTAGGTGACGGTATTGCTCGTGTTTACGGCTTAACAAAAGTTCAATCCGGAGAGTTAGTTGAGTTTGCTAATGGATTACAAGGTATTGTAATGAACTTAGAAGAAGACAACGTAGGTGTCGTGCTTTTAGGTCCATCAGATGAGATTAAAGAAGGAGATACCATTAAACGTACCAACCGTATCGCATCTATTAAAGTAGGTGAAGGTATGTTGGGCCGGGTCGTAAACACATTGGGACAACCTATCGACGGTAAAGGACCAATTCAAGGCGAGACTTATGAAATGCCTATCGAGCGTAAAGCGCCAGGGGTACTTTTCCGTCAGCCGGTTACTGAGCCTTTACAGACGGGTATCAAGGCTATCGATGCGATGATTCCAGTAGGTCGTGGCCAGCGTGAGTTGGTAATCGGTGACCGTCAGACTGGTAAGACTGCGGTTTGTATCGATACGATCATCAACCAAAAAGAATTTTATGATGCAGGTCAGCCTGTATTCTGTATATATGTTGCTGTAGGACAGAAAAACTCTACAGTAGCGAATATCGTACGCGTATTGGAAGAAAAAGGTGCTATGGCTTACACTGTAGTTGTTGCAGCTTCTGCTGCAGAGCCAGCTCCTCTTCAATTCTACGCGCCAATGGCAGGTGCTGCTATCGGAGAGTTTTTCCGTGACACAGGTCGCCCAGCATTGATCGTATATGATGACTTGTCAAAACAAGCGGTAGCTTACCGTGAGGTTTCATTGTTGTTAAAGCGTCCTCCTGGACGTGAGGCTTACCCTGGAGACGTATTCTACCTTCACTCTCGTTTATTAGAGCGTGCTGCTAAGATCAACTCTTCAGATGCGATCGCTCGTGATATGAATGATTTGCCGGAGTCTATCAAACATTTGGTAAAAGGTGGCGGTTCATTGACAGCACTCCCTATCATTGAGACACAAGCAGGAGACGTATCAGCTTATATCCCTACCAACGTAATTTCGATTACAGATGGTCAGATTTTCTTGGAGTCTAACTTATTCAACGCAGGTATCCGTCCAGCGATCAACGTAGGTATCTCGGTATCACGTGTAGGTGGTAACGCACAGATTAAATCGATGAAAAAAGTTGCTGGTACCTTGAAGTTAGACCAGGCACAGTACCGCGAGTTAGAGGCTTTCGCTAAATTTGGTTCAGATTTAGATGCAGCGACTAAAGCCGTATTGGACAAAGGTGTACGTAACGTTCAGATCTTGAAACAAGGACAGTTCTCTCCAGTTTCTGTGGAGAAACAAGTTGCTATTATCTATGCAGGTACAAAAGGATTGTTGCGTAACGTCCCTGTAGATAAAGTAAGACAGTTTGAAGAAGAATACTTAACACAATTAGAACAACGTCATCCAGAAGTGTTGTCTGCTCTTAAAGCAGGTAAATTCTCTGATGAGTTGACAGATGTGTTAGAAACAGTAGCTAAAGAATTAGCTTCAAAATATTAATAAGTACAAGGTATTTAGTATTTAGTACTTAGATTTCTAGGTCTAAATACTAATTACTAAATACTTACTACTTAAATTGGAATATGGCAAATTTAAAAGAAGTAAGAAACCGGATTACGTCGGTTACATCCACGCAACAGATTACCAAAGCGATGAAGATGGTATCTGCTGCGAAATTAAAACGTGCGACAAATGCAATTGTGCAGTTACGTCCTTATGCCAATAAATTAAGAGATATTCTAGCTCAAGTATCCAGTTCTGTAGAAGGTAATGACTCTCCGTACACACAAGACCGTGTTCCCACTAAGGTATTGGTTGTCGTGGTGACCTCTAATCGAGGTTTAGCTGGAGCTTTCAATGCGAATGTTATTAAAGCAACGAATAATCTTATCTTCAGTAAATATGCGGAGCAGCATGCTCGTGGCAATCTAAGTATCGTTGCTATTGGTAAGCGTGGACACGATTTTTTCACTAAGCGTGGTTTTAATGTCATCGGTAATCATAACGAGCTTTTCAACGATCTTAATTTTGAAAATGTTTCTAAGGTTACGGAATATATTATGGACGAGTTTAAAGAAGGCAATATAGATCGCGTAGAAGTGGTTTATAATCAATTCCAGAATGCTGCGGTCCAAATATTAACTTCGGAACAGATTCTACCTTTGGTGCCGGAAGAAAAAGAAGAGAATGTAGCAGAGCTTGACTATATCATCGAACCATCAAAGGAAAAGATCATTGAAGAATTGATTCCTAAGGCGATCAAAATTCAATTGTATAAAGCGGTTTTAGATTCCAACGCTTCAGAACACGGAGCACGTATGACAGCTATGGATAAGGCTACTGAAAATGCTGGAGATTTATTGAAAGCATTGAAATTGTCTTACAACCAAGCACGTCAAGCGGCAATTACAACAGAGTTGACCGAGATCGTATCTGGTGCGGCAGCATTGTCAAATGGCTAATCTGTAACGATTAATGATTGATATTTAACTGTCAATGATAATCCTATAGAAAAGAAAGGCGTTGAAATTTTCAACGCCTTTCTTGTGTTTAATATAATAGCTTATAAGAGACTGCTTTTCAGCTATTGATAAATGGCTAGTAGCATTAACCACTAACCATTTATCATTAACCATTATTAAAATGCTCTCTCTTCTAAGTGTTTTTCCAGATCCATATAGTCGACGCCTTTGGACCACCAGGTAGGAGCTTCTTTACCTTTTAGATAGTGATCAAAGTACTCCATCATACGTACAGCATAATCTTTCTTATTTACTTCTTTTGCAAGTCCATGATTTTCGCCGTTGTAGGTAAGCATTACTACGGGTTTGTTAAGACGTCTTAGCCCGTTGTAGTACTCGACACCTTGTGTATAGTCGACAGCACCATCCTTAT
This sequence comes from Sphingobacterium faecale, assembly GCF_016746095.1. Classification (GTDB taxonomy): domain Bacteria; phylum Bacteroidota; class Bacteroidia; order Sphingobacteriales; family Sphingobacteriaceae; genus Sphingobacterium; species Sphingobacterium faecale. The sequence goes on from NZ_JAERTY010000002.1 coordinate 517,434, forward strand.
CGTTGTGCATAATGATAAGAGGCGTATTGACCTTCTTGATATGGAATATAGGCGAATTACGTGTATAGGCTTCCCAATTGTCCCAATAGCCGCTTGTAAGACGACCTTGGCTCGATTCGAAAATCGCTTGGTTCGAAGATCCTGAGTTCCAATAGATCAATGAATACATAGAGATCATATTCGTCAACGGAGCTCCTGCTACCGCTGCTTTAAAGATATTTGTCTGCGTGATTAAGAATGCCGTTTGGTAGCCACCCCAGGAGTGTCCATGTATAGCTACATTTTTCTCATCGACGATTCCTGTTGCGATTGCTGCTTTTACGGCAGGGATTACACAAGCTACGGCAGACATACCAGGGTCATTCAATTTGTATTTGATATCTGGCATCAATACAGCGTAACCGTTGCTATTGTACATCGCTCTGTTGAATCCTCCTCCTGGATATCCCGGTTGTGCATAGGTGTTTTTATCGTCTGTGAGTCGTTCGTAGATATAGGTGATAGTCGGATACGATTGGCCCTCTACATAGTTCGCAGGAAGGTACAGGGTTGCTTGCAACGTATCGCCGTGATCGCTGACATAAGTAATCAGTTTAGAACCGGCGGATAAAGCATACTTGTCATTGTTATCCCTGTTTTTCGTCAGTTGGTTTTCATTATTTAAGAATTTATCCTGACTTACAAAATATTCCGGAGCTTGGTTGCTGCTCTCTTTGATGTAAAAGAACGTATTGCTGTTTTTTACTTTATTTACAGAGCTCATGTTGATATCATCGAGCTTTAGGATCTGCATTTTGCTATGACCAGCAGGTAGATAGGCTATTCCTTTTTGCTTGGTTTCCTGGTTAAGGATGGTGAAATACTGATCTTTTTTTAGATCAATATTTTCATCATCTTCATATAGATTGCTAACACCTCTGGTGGTGAGTTTTTTGCTTTTCCAGTCGTCCGTTAGCGTTGCAGCTGATTTGCCGTCTGCAGATACTTTCCATAGGTCAAAGTTGTCCTTCAGTAATACATACTTCCCGTCAGCGGTCCATCCATAGTTGGTAGTTGCTACTTTAGAGACATTGTGGTCATCATAAATGTCAATAAAAGAAGAAGGGATATTCTCTGTAATATTCTTTTGCTGTGAAGTGTTTACATTCAAAGTATAGTAATTACCATCATTATAATACAACAGGAAATCACTGTTTGGCGAGAAAGCAAAGCCACGCGAAGCGTTCATATATAACTTTTTAATCGCAAGTTTTTTAGATCCTGTTTTTACATCTACGATGTAAAGATCTCCATAGCCCTGTCCATCCAGATTTGCTTCGTACTCGTAAGGACTGAAATCTAACCCGTATCCGATTGATTGGTTGGGCGCTAGGGCAACAGATTTTATGGCGCTGTCCGCTAAAGAAACAAATTTGTTGGATGCAACATTCCATGCACTCATGATCATGAAATTCTTATCTCTTTGCAATTGCGTACGTTGGGCCGATTGCAAACGCTTGTCTTGCCAGTTCCAGATAATCATATCTGGTTTTTCAAGATCTTTTTTGTTGATCTGTGGTTTCGCAGGTGCAGCTTTCGCAAGTTTTGTTTTTACCGAATCTGTGGCGACACTATCCTTGACAGCAAGCTTCGTATTCGTTGAATCTTTACCTAAATCATCAATTTTCTTTTCGGTACTTTTTGGTTCTTCCGTTTTTTCCAGTTTCGCAATGCCAAAAAATACGGTACTTAGATCTTTACTCCAGGAGGCTCCAGTATTCTGACTGATACCGTATCCCGCCATGATCTGATTCTCATCCAGGCCGGAATAGGTAAATACCTCTGCTTGTTGTCCTTTTATGTTCTTAACACCGATCAACGAATATACCGGAGTTTTGTATTTTTTATCTTTTTTAGATTTTAGGAGAGCGAATGCGTTACCTTCTTTATTCCAGTTGATCTTGGAGAAGTTGGCTTCGTCATTTTGTAAAGCTGAGGTCAGACCTGTGGTCATGTCCATCAGAAAGATACCATTACCATTCTTGCCGTTAGCATCTACGGTGTAGGCGAGATATTGCCCCGATTTGTTGAATTTGTAATCGCTGACATTCCCTAGGTTAAAGCTTTTCTTTGTCTGGAGATTGTACAACAATAAGTCTGCACCGCGACCTGAGTCCTCACCTCTAGGTGCTCCGGGAGCGCTTGGCGTGCTATCGAAGCGGATTGCGATCCATTTGTTGTCGTCATTAGAAAAAGTAAAGCTTTGTACTTTGTCAAAGCTCAACGATGCGGTATCTTTTAATGCAACGATTTTTAGTTTTTTACTACTAGGTCGTTTTGCTTTTTCATTTGCTTTTATTTCTTTAAAGCCCGGTGACTCGTAAAACCCGATATATTGGCTGTTATTTGAAAAAGTAATAGGTGAGCTTTGTCCACCGATTTTATAATTATAGTTAAGCGTATCGGTTGTACTTCTGAGCGTAAGTGTTAGGTCTCCCTCAGAGGGGCCTGATACGTAGGCAAACCAGTTCCCATTTGCGGATGGTTGTGCACCATTCATCCGGATGTAATGCCATGATGGAATTTCTTGCCATGACAATGGCTTTTTCCCTTCTTGCGCATGAGGTAGCAACCAAGCTAACTGACACGCAAAGAATAATATCGATTTTTTGTTCATCAATAAAAATAAGTTAGAATTTTAGCCCCTAAAATATTGATTTTTAAGCGAGAAATGATACGGTTTAGCAATTGTATGGAATATTTTACGATGTATTTGGTACTTTTGTAATCATAAGAATATTTAGATGAAAATTTGGCAAAAAAATATAGATGTAGACGCTTTCGTCGAATCCTTTACGGTAGGGAATGATAGAGAAATGGATCTTAAGCTAGCGGAAGCTGATGTACTGGGCTCTCTGGCTCATACACGTATGTTAAACCATATAGGTTTGTTGACTAATGAAGATCTGATGGCTGTACAGGCTGAGCTTAAAACGATCTATGCCGAAATACAGGGTGGTATGTTCCAGATAGAGGATAGTGTGGAAGATGTACACTCGCAAGTAGAAATGATGCTTACGCAGCGTATAGGAGAGGCCGGTAAGAAGATTCACTCCGGCAGGTCCCGTAATGATCAGGTACTTGTCGATCTGAAGCTATATTTTAGAGCTGAAATTCAGCGACTTTTCGCTAGCACCGAGAATCTGTTTAACCGATTATTATCCCTGAGTAAAGAACATCAACATGTATTAATGCCGGGATATACACATTTGCAGATAGCGATGCCTTCTTCTTTTGGGCTTTGGTTTGGTGCTTATGCGGAGAGTTTGGTGGATGATCTACACCTGTTGAAGGCAGCCTGGACAGTGAGCAATAAGAATCCCTTGGGTTCTGCTGCGGGATACGGTTCCTCGTTTCCGCTGAATCGGACGATGACTACGGAGCTCTTAGGTTTTGAAGATCTTAATTATAATGTGGTGTATGCACAGATGGGGAGAGGGAAGACGGAACGTATAGTCGCTCAGGCCATGAGTTCAGTCGCTGCTACATTAGCCAAATTTGCCATGGATATCACGCTGTATATCAATCAGAACTTTGGCTTTATTTCTTTTCCGGCGCATCTGACGACAGGGTCGAGTATCATGCCTCATAAAAAGAACCCAGATGTGTTTGAACTCATTCGCTCCCGTTGTAATAAGATACAGGCTCTGCCCAATGAGATCGCTATGATGACGACCAATCTACCTATGGGATACCATCGGGATCTACAGTTGCTGAAGGAAAATCTGTTTCCTGCTTTCGACTCTTTAAATGATTGTTTGGAAATAGCAGCCTTTATGTTAGAACATATCTCCATAAAGGATAATATCTTAGCCGACCCAAAATATGATTATTTATTTAGTGTGGAGGTGGTCAATAATGAGGTGTTGAAGGGGATCCCATTCCGTGAGGCCTATAAGAATATTGGTTTAGCTATTGAAGAGGGAACTTTTAAGCCGGCTAAGGAAGTGCAGCATACGCATGAAGGCAGTATCGGTAACCTTTGCAACGATCATATCGAGCGCATGTTTGAAGAGGTCAAAGCTCAATTCGGTTTTGAGAAGGTCGAGCGGGCGTTGGATGCGCTATTAAGTTAGTACCATAAGCGGACTGGATGGTGATGAAGAAACAAGAGCGTAAAACTTATAGAGGAGAGAAGAACGACAAGGAGCGTACTATGGGGAAGCTACTGGCGTCTATTGGTAAGGTACTCAGCGAGAAAGGTTATACAGGACTCACCGTTTCAAATATTGCGAAGGAGGCAAATGTAGATCGTAAGCTCATAGCGCTGTACTTTGGTAGTCTAGATAATTTAGTCGAAACTTATATCAAAGGGAAGGATTACTGGTTAACGCCAGGCCTTAATGTAGGTGGAGATCTAATGGATATACCATCTAAAGGTACTAAAGAGTTTTTAGAATCTCTTCTGTTATATCAGATGGATAGTTTGATGAAAAGTCCAGAGATGCGGGAAGTAATACTCTGGCAAATTAGCGAAAAGTCGGAGATAATGTCGCATGTATTCCAAGAGCGGGAGAAAATGAGTAGTTTGTTTTTCGCTTCTGCTGACAAGGAAATTGGAGACAAGAATATCGATTTACGCGCAATAAGTAGTGTCTTGGTTGCGGCGATATATTACCTCGTCTTACATGCTGAGCGGACAGATAGTACGGTCTGTGAAATTGATATCTCAAAGCCTGAAGGTATGAATCGTATAAAGGAGGCTATTAAGCAAATAATAAGCTCGGTCTATGATTAGCCCCTGAGAAGATCTTAATCGTATAACTGCCACAGGTTATAAAGAGCATAAAATTTAAACCTTTTAGTAGTCAACTTATTTTAACGTTTTATAACGATTGAAGTTAAAAGATGTGAATCTAGTTTTGTAATTTACCCTTTGATGGGAAAATTATATACATTTGATTTTGTTTACATTAATAAGCGTATACAGGTCTCATCAATAGAGAGGTCTGATAGAAATAGACGCGTTTAACTTATAAAATCAAATCAATATGAAAAACTTTACTAAGCGAATGACATTATCTTGGTTAGCTTTGTGCATTAATCTTATTATTTACAATGAGGGATACGGGCAAACCAAACCAAAATGGTACGTAGTCGGAGGAGCAGGAGCGACTGCGCTTCGTGATTTTAGCACAACATTTGGGGATCTCCAATATGATGTAACAGAGAGCAATGCTTCATTATCGTATAAGTTGGAAAGTAGACCAAGCTTTTTAATCAATGGAGGTGCTGGACTATCAGGTACTTTTGTTGATAATGGAACGTTAGGATGGGATATTGGACTCAATCTAAGAAGTGCAGGTTTTAAATTGACTCCAGAGCTACTCGAACAGAAAGGAGAATTGTCAGATTTTTACAACGATATGTTGCCTGAATTTGGTAAGACAAAGGAGTTTAGATATTTCGCGGTTCATCTACCTGTGTCATTCACCTATCTTCCTTTTGAGCATGTAGGTTTTAAGGTTGGCGCAGATCTTTATTATCAATTCTCCTCCAATATTACGAACGATCAGATTCCTTTTGGTGTACTTGGAGAAACGATGGGCCTAACGACGCATTATATTCCCAAATATGGACGTCCTTTCCAAGCGGGTGCGCATGTTGGTGTATTTGCTCCTATCAATGATAGACTTCGTGTAGATCTGGATTTCTTTACAGACATAACTCCTAGGCTTAAAATAAGGCCGGCCAATCCAGGGGTATCTGATTTTAATTTTAGGGAGATGGGGGTTCGGTTGAATACCCGCTATTATCTGAAATAAAGAGAGTCTTTTGACGCTCTATTCCGTTGTTTTTTCTTTTGTCTCGTCCTGAGTAAGCTTACATAAAACATACTATTTCAGGACACGGTAATTTTTTAATACAAAAAAATAAATCAGAATGAAGTATTTAAAGTTTTTGTTAATTATGTCTTTTAGTGTGTTGTTTTTTACCAATTGTAAAAAAACTGATGGGATATCAACCCCACCGGATTTCAATCCTAAGGATTTAATACTTACGTCAGGTAACGAAGTGGTGGAGCTGAAATCGAAAAATGATGTAAATTGGTGGTTGACAAATTTTAAAATAAATGGGAAATTGATTAGAAATGAAGACTGGGACAATACAACCGGGCTGATTTATTCGACGGTTTCAGAGAAAGATCCCGTTAATCCTAATTCTCATTATAATGGTATCAATAAGATAGAGTTTGAGGATTGGTTTATTTGGGAAAAAGAAAGTAATACTTTAATTAAAATTTATTTTAAGGATAATATTGGGGATAGCGATCGTTCTTTTGAATTTGACGCTAGTGTTGGAAATTCCAGTGATAAAATAAATATAAAGCAAAAAGGTAAAGAATAATCCCATCCAAATCTTTATTACATGATGGAGAATGAAGGAAAGCGTACGACACCAAACTTTCCCATTTCTGCTAAGTTTGGATATAGGTTTTAGTACCATTACTAAGGAATGTTTGCGTATTTGTTTGTATATTAGGATTGTATATCCTAAATGATGAGCATGACTATTCTCGAAGTATTGCGGCCGTGTTTGCGTGAAGGTAACTGCTATTCCGCAGCTTCTGCAATAGATAACCTTTATTTTAGATTTCTACAGGAACACGGATCCACTTGTGTTGCTGCTGGGCTCCATGCAGTTTACAATACGTTAGCAGCGCTAAAATGTATAGAGATTAAAGGAAACTTGGAACAATCCGAACCATTTGAGCTGATTCAGGAGAGGGAGGGATTGTGGCTGGTGTTTCAGCATCTAGGTAAGTCTATACTCAATGACGGGCGTGTGCATCACCTCGAATCGGCAACCTACCTCGGGGTAACCTGCCAGGACAGTAACACGATTTTGCAGCTGGATCGGGGGAAGAACTGGCTCACGGTGATTGGTATAGACGGTGGTAGGCTTTCAGATCTCCGGGAAGAGTACACCAATATCGCCCAGCTTTTCTCTATAGATGGTAGCCGAAGTCTGATACCCCGTCTGATAGGCTATAAACAAAAGCGGATATTTGAGAGGATCCAACAGCTTGCCACTAATGCTTATTCACTCCCTATAGCGATCGCTTATCATGTTAACCAATTGGTTTTTCTTTTTGATCAAGAGCTTGGTGCAGTAGAAAAGAATACCGCACATCAGGAGGTGGCGTTATATTATCGGGCGCTGACGTATATTAAGGAACATTTTCTCGATGCTAAGATACCTCGAAAGGAAATCGCTGATGAGCTCTGTGTTCATGAAAGAACGCTAACACGGGCTTTTGAACAAAAGAAGGTTACTATTAGTGAGATGATCCAACTGGTACGTTTGGATAAAGCTAGAGAGTGGGTGAGGCATACGGATAGGTCCATCGGGCAGATAGCGGAGTGTTTGCATTTTGAAGATTTAGACCGTTTTGAAGACGCTTATCATATGCTATATAAGGTTTATCCAAAAGAGGATCGGGATAAACAATCTATGAACAAACCCGAAATGTAGTTTGCTTTTACATGTATGTAAATTGGTTTTACGTCGTTGTAAAGAGCGTTTACGTATAGGTGTTTTGCTTTTACATGTATGTAAATTGGTTTTACGTCGTTGTAAAGAGCGTTTACGTATAGGTGTTTTGCTTTTACATGTATGTAAATTGGTTTTACGTCGTTGTAAAGAGCTTGTACGTATAGGTGTTTTGCTTTTACATGTATGTAAATTGGTTTTACGTCGTTGTAAAGAGCGTTTACGTATAGGTGTTTTGCTTTTACATGTATGTAAATTGGTTTTACATCGTTGTAAAGAGTGTGTACCTATAGGTGTTTTGCTTTTACATGTATGTAAATTGGTTTTACATCGTTGTAAAGAGTGTGTACCTATAGGTATTTTGCTTTTACATGTATGTAAATTGGTTTTACGTCGTTGTAAAGAGCGTGTACCTATAGGTGTTTTGCTTTTGCATGTATGTAAATTGGTTTTACATCGTTGTAAAGAGCGTGTACCTATAGGTGCTTTGCTTTGGGCAGTATCCCATAAAGTGTGTAAGTCGTTAATTTAGTTGCTCTAGATTCTGCGTTGTTGCAATTCCAAAAGATATAAAGTATTGGGCCTATAAGAAAAATAAAACGCGTTATTGCCACTTTAGACTGCTTTTTTGATGAAATTTTTGAAATGAGACAAGAACATTTTTGTAGATGCTCTTTTTATGTCCCATAACTTTTCGCCTTTTATGGGGTTCTGTTTACACCTTTGTATCGTTAGCTAACAGGATTTATAAATTAATGTTTTACAAAATTTAAAAAAACAAGGTTATGAGAAGACCAACAACAGATTTTAGAAATTTAGATTCAGCACAACTGATTCAGTTTGGAGAAGAAATTGTCAAAAAGATGGAAGAGCATGATGCCGTTTTTGTGACCCCGACTCCCTCATTAACAGTAATGAGTGCGGCGATTGTCGACTTTAGAAAGGCGGTAGCGAATGCGGCTTTCAATGATCGACAGGCTATATCGGCTCGCAGAGAAAGCCGTGCAGAGCTGGAATATCTGATCAATGAGCTATCTAAGTATGTAGATACTATGGCTAGGGGTAATCCGACAATTATTTTGAGCGCCGGTTTTGTACCGTCGAAAGAAGTAGATTATTCAATGGGTCTGAATCCCAAGGCTCTAAACCTAAGGGTAGAACCGGCTGGATTAGGAACTATGCGGGTCGTCGCTAAGATCGAACCTTGGAAAAAGGCGCGCTACTATCAGTTTGAGTTCCGTAAGAAAGGGGCGGAAACGGAATGGGAAAAAGTACTGAGCACAAAGGCTGTACTGGAGATTAGTAACTTGGTCGCATTTGAAGAGTACGAATTCAGGGTTACTTATCTGGGGAGGGATACGAATCCGAATTATTCGGATGTCATTTCTACATTTGCGCTTTAACCTGACAAGGAGGTGCCTCTTCCTATTTATGAGGCATCTCCTTTTAATGGCCTTTTAAAAAGATTATTTACAGATGAAATATCCATATAGCAGCAACTTGACAAACATCAATGATCGTTATCTGGATATCCCATCCCGACAAGTCGGGACAAGTTAATGACCATTGAAAGTCAAATTATTTACAAATGAAAACCATTATTAAAGACCATCCCTTACGGACTATTATCCTTGATTTTGACCTGGATAAAAAAGCTCCCGACTTTGAAACCAAAGCGCTGATTGCTTACTATGATATGCACGACAAGACATGGGAAACCAAGCAGAAGCTCTTCGAACATAAGGACAAGCTTTTTGAGCTGGATATACAGCTTACAGAATCGGAGTATATGCTGTTGCCGATCGAACAGCAACTGGATTTCCTTGAAGTCGGATTACAGATCGTAGAAGGCGTGGAACTTCCTCCTTTTGAAGAAGAATTCAGTATAGATGTGGGGGACTTTATCCGCGAAGTAATATATCATAACCAAGCAATGGTAGATCTACATGAGGATCTGATAGCGGAATGGAAATGGTTTGATAGTTGGGCGGATTTTATTTATGAGCATGAAGACTGGTGTACTCCGGGTCAGAATGATCTGATACATGAAGTGTACCGCCGCTATGAAGAGGTGTCGGTGGATATTGTGACATTGGACAATGACCAACAGGACTTTTTTGGTGCGCATGGGGAGGTACGTCAACTTCAAAACGAATATTTTGATTATGGCGATCAGATATTTGGGATGTATAACCGTATCAAACAACGGGCAGAAAAAGCTTATAAAAGAGCCGAGCGACTACAAAAGCATGTGGATAAAAATTTTCCGTCAAAATAATAAGATATAGTTGTGTGGCGACGCACAACTATATCTTATTATTGCTTTTCCCACACCTCGAAAGTATAGTCGTAGGCGTGTTTTTCATCCGCTGTATGTTTTTCCTGACTGGTCAGGCTCCATTCTGCGGGAGAAAGTTCCGGAAAGAAAGCATCTCCATTGATGGACGCATGAACTCGGGTCAATAATACGCGCTGCGCCAAAGGAAGTGTCTGTTGATAGATATTTGCCCCACCTATAATAAATATTTCTCTTTCATCGCGGCAATAGGTTAAAACCTCCTGTATACTATTAGCGACGTCTACATCCCTATTGCTGTAATGTTGGTCTCTGGTGAGGACAATATTTCGACGTTCGGGTAGTGGTTTCCCAATGGATTCAAAGGTCTTACGGCCCATTATCACAGAATGGCCAAGAGTTGTCTTTTTAAAGTATTTAAAATCGTTGGGCAGGTGCCAAGGCATTTGATTGTCTTTTCCTATGGCATTGTTTTCCGCAGCTGCGACGATTAGTGTTATTTTGGTACTCACGAAGCAAAAATTAAAAAGTAAAAATTAAAAAAGTCTACACTTCGAAATATTCACTATACCGCTACCGGAGCTTTGATATGTGGATGAAACTCATAGTTCACTAATTCGAAGTCTTCGAATTTGAACTCGAATATGTCTTTAACTTCGGGATTGATCTTCATTTGTGGGAGTGCTTTTGGTTCTCTCGATAATTGTAATTCGGTCTGCTCGAAGTGATTGCTATAGATATGTGCGTCACCCAAAGTGTGGACGAAGTCTGCCGCCTCCATATCACAGACCTGTGCAACCATCATGGTTAACAGGGCATAAGAAGCGATATTGAAAGGTACACCTAGGAAAATATCAGCACTCCGTTGGTATAATTGACAGGAGAGTTGCGGTTTTAATAGTCCTTTCTCTGGTTGTGCCGGTGCTACGTTAAACTGGAAGAAGGCATGACATGGGGGAAGAGCCATATTGCCGATTTCAGCTACATTCCAAGCGGATACAATGATGCGACGGGAGTCAGGCGTATTTTTAAGCTGCTGGATGATTTGCGCAATCTGGTCGATATGCCCACCGTCTGGAGTAGGCCAAGAACGCCATTGGGAACCGTACACCGGGCCTAAATTGCCATTTTCATCAGCCCATTCATCCCATATGCTTACGCCATTCTCTTTGAGGTACTGGATATTGGTCTCCCCTTTCAAGAACCAGATCAACTCGTGGATGATAGAACGAAGGTGTAGTTTTTTCGTCGTTACTAAAGGGAAGCCTTCTTTTAAGTTGAAACGCATCTGATAGCCAAAAACACCACGTGTACCTGTCCCTGTTCTGTCTGTTTTGTCGACGCCCTCTGTATATACGTGTTGGAGTAAATCTAGATATTGTTTCATTTTATGATCTTGTTTTTTGCTGATTTGCTAATATGCAGATAGGCGAATTAGCAAGTATGTTCAAAGCTAAGGAAATTACAGCTAATGTTGAAATCCTTTGATTTATTACTGTCATGGTCATCTCATTTCTGCAATCTATTAATCGAAATCTAAAATCTGAAATATCATATCTATAAAAATGTGTATTTTTGCAAAATTATCATGAATAAGAAAGTCGCTTTTTACACATTGGGATGTAAGCTGAATTTTTCAGAAACTTCCTCTATAGGTCGTATTTTTAAGGATGCGGGTTATGAAACTACACCTTTTAACTCGCAGGCAGATGTGTATGTCATCAATACCTGCTCGGTGACGGATCACGCGGATAAGAAATGCCGTAAAGTGGTGAAAGAAGCGTTAAAGCATTCACCTAATGCTTATATTACGATTGTAGGCTGCTATGCGCAATTGAAACCCAAGGAGATTTCGGAGATTCCTGGTGTGGATATGGTATTAGGCGCTGCGGAGAAATTTAATATTATCGAACATATTAATGATCTGACCAAGCAGGAGAAAGCTATTATTCATAATGCACCTATAGACGAGACCAATCAGTTTGTATCCGCATTCTCGATTGGTGATCGTACGCGTACTTTTTTGAAAGTCCAGGATGGTTGTGACTATTCGTGTACTTTTTGTACCATACCGTTGGCCCGTGGCACATCCCGTTCCGGCAAAATAGACGATATTGTAAAGCAGGCGGAAGAGATAGCGGCTTCAGGTGTTAAAGAGATTGTATTGACCGGGGTGAATATAGGGGATTTTGGAATCCGTGACGGTAAGCGTCAAGATAAATTTTTGGATCTGGTAAAAGCACTGGATGAAGTGGAAGGGATCGACCGTATACGTATTTCGTCTATTGAACCTAATTTATTAGCCAATGAGGTGATCGAGTTTGTTGCTCGGTCGAAGCGCTTTGTGCCTCATTTTCACATGCCTCTACAATCTGGTAGCAATAAGATATTAGCGAAGATGCGTAGACGTTATAAACGTGAACTATATGCCGAGCGGGTTGACAAAATTAAAGCATTGATGCCCAATTGCTGTATTGGGGTAGATGTCATTGTGGGATTTCCGGGGGAGACAAGAGAAGATTTTATAGATACTTATAATTTCTTGAACGAGATGGATATTTCCTATTTACATGTCTTTACCTATTCGGAACGGGAAAATACCATAGCTGCGCAGATGGAAGGTGCGGTACCGGGAGGACAACGTTCAGACCGCAGTAAAATGCTCCATATATTATCAGAGAAAAAGCGTCGTGCTTTTTATGAGGAAAACCTGACTGGGGTGGGCGAGGTATTATTTGAGTCTGATATTAAAGATGGTTATATGCATGGTTTCTCTAAGAATTATGTAAAGGTACGCACGGCATATGACCCGCTTTTAGTGAATGAAATCGTTCCGGTACGGTTTGTTTCTATCTCCGAGAATGGAGAAGTTGATATTGAAGAATTGCCCGAAATACTGGCACATTAAATAAGAAAAGAAAAGCCCGCATTAGCGAGCTTTTCTTTTCTTATTTAATTTTCTTATTGTCTATTTTAAACTCTTCAAATTCCTTGTTCAGTCGAAGTAGTTTGAAGGTCGAACTAATGAGCTCATTGGTTTCTAACAATATCGAGAAATATAGTTTTGCATTTTTTGGACTATTTTCAGTGGTTCGGATATGGTCAATCTGTTTGTCTACAAGATTGTTAATTACTTTTTGAAGTTGGTCCCGCTGCTTCATAGTATTGTCGATCTTTAAAAATTCCCGACGTTTGTACATATTGTATACTTCGGCGTACCAATTGCCCAATTCGTCCGCTACCAAGCGAAGATCATTGCCTTGATAGTCTTTCAGTGGCTTATGGTTATTGTCTACATGGTTATGCGCATTAGTAGCTATGACATACAGATTTTCGACAATATCCTGCAGGTATCCTAAAGACATTATATAGAAGCGGCTGCCTTTGGCCGAAGAATCATCCAGGTTGCGTATAAAGCTGTATAGATTGTCATTGGTTGAATCCAGATCTCTTAAAAACTTCTTGATGAGTTTTTTATTCATCGATAAAGAGGTCAGGTCATTTTTAATCAACCCATCTATAATCTCTTTGTAAAAGATATTGGATTTTGCAAAAACTTCACTGATCTGATTGGAACTGGCTTCTGTTACCTGTTGTAAGGTATGAATATCTTCTTTGGCTAGTTTTAACTTCTTTTTGGCTTGCTCAGCAACTTTTTTCTTGTGACTCTTAGCATTGAAAACCAATAGAATTGCAAGTAGTACTAGAGCGCCTACAAATGTAATAATACCCCCTATCTTCAATAGGTAAGCGATGATAAACGCTCCCGCAAAAGCACAGGCAGCAGTAAAGAACCACCCTCCAATAACGTGGAAAACTCCCGATACCCGGTAGACAGCACTCTCTCTATCCCAAGCACGGTCGGCAAAAGCAGTACCCATAGCAACCATAAAGGTTACATAGGTAGTGGACAATGGAAGTTTCATAGAAGTACCTAACGCAATCAGACTGCTGGCGACCATAAGGTTGACCGATGCGCGTACCATATCAAACATGGGCTCATCAGGCGTTTTCTTTTTTGTCGTGCGCTCATTCTCAAATGAACGATCCAAGCGGGATTGTAGGGCTCTAGGCATAAGAAAACCTATAGCATTTCCGACGCTGAGAAAACCACGAACTATCCATCTAGATAAGGTATTGGGTTGGAATTTTTCGGTACCACCGTCTTGGCTGCTTAAGCTCATCTCGGTTTCAATAACCGATTTTGCTTTCTTGGAAGTCCACAATGTGATGATCATAATAGCTCCTGAAATAAATAATATCCAGACCGGAGCTACGATGTCAGCAGAACCAAGCTCGTCCATCATATAGGTCTCAGGATTGCCTCCAGATGCTTGGAAAAAGCCGATAGCCTGTATCGCTGCGACAGGCACACCAATAAAGTTAACCAAGTCGTTGCCCGCAAAAGAAAGCGCTAGGGCAAATGTACCTATACCAATAATGACTTTAAGGATATTTATTTTTAGACGGGTCAATATGAAGCTGAAAGCGGTAAATAGGACAAAACTGCCTAATATCAGTAACAGCTCATGTGTATTGATCCAATCCTTGGTGGCTTTATCAATAAATGTAACGGTTTTTAACCCTTTAATGATTATAAAATAACTAATGGCCGCAAGAGCCACACCTCCAAAGAATACACCAAAGGATTTCATTTTTCGTTCGAATTGAAATGTAAAGATCAAACGAGAAACATACTGGACTGCCATACCGACACTAAAAGATAGCACCACGGACAGTAATATACTGATTACAATTTCTGATGCTTTTTCGGTATTGATATATTGGGATAGACTGGACCAGTCGCCGGTGGTTGTTGCTATTTTGTATAAACCTAAACATACTGCACCACCCAAAAGCTCGAATACAATGGATACAGTGGTAGAAGTCGGTAAACCAAAATAATTGAAAACGTCCAATAAGATGATATCTGTAATCATCACGGCGAGGAATATGATCAGTACATCATTGAAACTGAACATACTAGGGATGTATATCCCACTTCGCGCAATTTCCATCATACCGCTGGAGAATACAGCTCCACATAATATACCGGCACTCGCCAGGATCATGATCAGCCGGAATGGAATAGCCTTTGATCCTATAGCTGAATTTAGGAAGTTAACGGCATCATTACTCACTCCCACCATCAGGTCTATAATACCTAGAGTAATGAGTGTGATGATAACTAAATATAAATAATTGTCCATAGTTTTATTTTTGCAAAACTATGAACAAAAAGTCAAGTATATATTAAGTTAATGTTAAGTGTTGTTTTTTATTGTTTTAATTGATTTTATTTAAAACAATTTAACCAGTTCGCTGCCATTAGATCGGCCCCTGCAGGTGTTGTGTGTACACCATCCGTCGTCCAATAGCCTCCAGGGGCACGTTTGCAGGCTTTGTCAAAAATATCCTGATAAGGCACTAATAGGGCTTTGTACTCTTTAGCGATATCTCGGGCGGCCTGTTGATACATTGCAAATTCAGGAAACCAACTATTATCTACATGCTTCACCTCTTTTACGGCAAAGGGTTCTGCAATGATTAACTTGACTTGGGGCAGTTTCTCCAAGGTATTGTCCAGTAGTTTTTGATATTGTTCTTTGTACAATTGGGCCGAACCGGTATAATTCCCATCTCGTTTGTGCCAATAATCATTAACACCGATAAGGATGCTCAAAATAGAGGGAGCAAGGTCGATGCAGTCTGCCTGCCAACGATCTTGTAATTGAGGGACTTTATGGCCGCTGATACCTCTATTGTATATCTTGATATTCTTTTCTGCGTATTTATTCAGCATCGCGCTTGCAGCAAGCATAGCATATCCCTGCCCCAATGCTTGTGTGTCGTTAGGCAGCTGGTTTTCCCGGTTGCGTCCATTGTCTGTAATCGAATCGCCTTGAAATAGAATAATGTCATTTTGCTTGATTTCTAGCTTATTCTTAATGTTGGCTTGCGTTTCTGCTTTTGCATCATAATTCCCAAGGGCTGTAGCCCCCAAGGCCAATACAGAGCTTTTGATAAACGTTCTTCTATTATTCATGTACTGTAGGTTTAAGTAATGTGAAGTTACAAAAAAGTACACAATTAACAGTGTATACACAAAAAAATACGGTAGCGTGAAAAATAAGCTGTAAGCTACACTGTTTTCTCGACCATAGCAGAGCAATCTGCCGACTTGAACGCTATTGCTGTCCAACCCCCATTTTTGAGCACCTTTAACCGTATATGTCGAGTGCCTGGCGAATAATAGCACAGGCTTCACGGATCTCTTCGGTAGAGATCGTTAGTGGAGGAGCTATCCGTAAAGCAGTTTCGCAATGTAGATACCAATCGATCATTACACCGTTTTCAGCACAATATTTACTGATATTATAAACCTGATCAAAAGTATCGACTTGTAAGCACATCATGAGTCCTAATCCTCGTATTTCCTGGACTTTTGGATGATCTAATTCTTTCCGGAATAGTCTGGCTTTCTCTGTCACACTGTCTATTAGTTTTTCTTCTAATATGGTTTCTAGAGATGCTAAGGCTGCGGCACAACTTACCGGATGCCCCCCAAAAGTGGTGATATGCCCCAGCATTGGATTGGCTTTGATAACATCCATAATCTCTTTTGAAGCTACAAATGCTCCTAATGGCATGCCTCCGCCTATACCTTTGGCCAGCATTAATATATCCGGAATGATTCCAAAATGCTCGAAAGCGAATAAAGAACCTGTACGGCCAAAACCGGTCTGGATCTCGTCAAAAATCAATAGGGTCCCTGTGGAGGTACATTTTTCTCTCAGTGCCTGCATGTAGGCCTTGTCCGGTACGCGCACACCGGCTTCACCTTGGATAGCTTCGACAATCACTGCCGCGGTAGCAGTCGTGATATGGGCAAGATCCTCTTGATCATTAAACGTAATGAAATCAATTTCGGGAAGTAAAGGTGCGTATGCTTCTTGATAAGCAGGGTTGCCAATCAAACTCAGGGCTCCTTGTGTGCTTCCATGGTAGGCTTTCTTAGCCGCGATGATCTGTCTACGGCCTGTAAATTTTTTAGCCACTTTCATGGATCCCTCGACAGCCTCTGTTCCGGAGTTGGTGAGGTAGACGGATTGGAAAAAGCGAGGAAGTTGTTCTAGTAGTTTGGTCGCAAACTGGACTTGTGGAGCTTGCACAAATTCACCATATACTGTAACGTGCATGTATTTGTCCAATTGTTCTTTTATCGCAGCAATTACCCGAGGGTGTCGGTGCCCGATATTACTGACATTGAATCCTGAAACGAGGTCTAAGTATTTTTGTCCCTGAGGACCGTAGAGGTAAGAACCCTCTGCTCTTTCGACTTCGATCAGACGGGGGCTATCTGATGTTTGAGCCGTGTTTTTTAAGAATAACTCTCTATTACTGATCATGACCAAAAGTAATAAATAGTTATGAGGTTATAAAGTTATGAGATTGTTTTGAAACAGGCTACTTATAGGAGAAGTAGCCTGTTCGCTTGTTTATCAACTATGGTATTACACTGCAGTTATCAGAAAGTAATTCTTTTTACCTTTCTGGACTACCAGATACTTGCCATTGATTAAATGATCAACAGTTATTACTTGTTCGATAGCACTAAGTTTCTCCTTATTCAAGGAGACACCGCCGCCCGTCAACATCTTTTTGGCCTCGCCTTTGGACGGGAATACAGTCGCTTTAACGGCAAGTAGGTCCAAGATGTTCAAACCGGATACAAGATCATTTTTACTAATGTTAAATTGAGGAACTCCATCAAATACATCAAGTACAGCTTCGTGCTCAAGATTGCTCAAGAACTCTAATGAACCATTACCAAATAGAAAATCGGATGTTTTGATCGCCGTCTCGTACGCTTCTAGGGAATGGGTACGGATGGTAATATCTTTTGCTAATGCCTTCTGAACAGTACGTAGATGTGGTGCATTATCATGTTCTGCGATGATAGCATCGAGCTCCTCTTTACTTTTTAATGTAAAGATTTTGATCCAGCTTTTAGCATCATCGTCTGTGGCATTTAACCAGAATTGGTAATATTTGAAAGGCGATGTTTTCTTCGGATCTAACCACACTGCGCCAGATTCGGTTTTTCCGAATTTTTGACCATCAGCTTTTTTGATCAACTGTGTAGTTACTGCAAATGCACTACCCTGATCTTGACGTCTAATCATTTCTGATCCCGTAACAATATTGCCCCACTGGTCAGAACCGCCCATTTGTACTTTACAATTGTGGTGTTTCCAAAGATAGTAGAAATCATACCCTTGAATTAATTGATAAGTAAATTCGGTGAACGATAAACCGTTATCACCTTCTAAGCGCTTCTTTACCGAATCTTTGGACATCATGTAGTTGACGGTAATCAACTTGCCCACATCACGAATAAAATCCAAAAACTTGAAATCTTTAAACCAGTCGTAGTTGTTGACCATCTTAGCGTCGTTTTCTCCATCGCCGAAACTCAAAAACTTAGCTAACTGACTTTTTAGTGAAGCTACATTATGATTTAGTGTGGCTTCATCTAGAAGATTTCGTTCTGCCGACTTGAAAGAAGGATCTCCGATCATCCCTGTAGCACCTCCGACAAGGGCAACTGGTTTGTGTCCGGCATTTTGAAAATGGATCAATGTCATGATTTGGGTCAAATGACCGACATGTAAAGAATCGCCAGTCGGGTCAAAACCGATATACCCAGACACTTTCTCTTTATTAAGTAAGTCTTCGGTACCGGGCATGATATCCTGAAGCATGCCTCTCCAACGTAGTTCTTCTACAAAATTCATAAGTGTTGTGTTTGATTCTCATTTGCCTTATGGAATACCCACTTCTGGATATTTCATAACAATATGATTGTTTTTTAATTATAAGATTGCAAAGATAAGATATTAAGCTGTATATTACGATAATTTAAGAGATACTCCTGCTGTGAATTTTTTATCGCACTACTATTTTGAACGTTATGCTATAGAGCCTGAACAGGTTTTAGGTGGTCTTTTGCCGGACTTACTGAAGAATGTAGATAAAAAATACTCATTTCAGCTTCATAAATATGATGATATTCTAAACACTACCCCAAAGGCACATGCCATAACGGAGGGATGGAGGCGTCATGTAGAAGTAGATCGTTTGTTCCATAATTCTGAGTTTTTTTATCAACATACGCATCAACTGAGGTTAGCTATAGAAAAGGATATCGTGGATTTACCAATTAGACCTTCGTTTCTTGCCCATATTGGATTGGAGTTGCTGTTGGACCACGAACTTATAGTGCATGATCTGCTTAATGTAGGCCGGTTGTACGACCATCTGGCTCAAGTGGATAGAAAGGCAGTGTCATCGTACCTCTTGCATCTGGGAAAGATAGATATAGCACTTTTTTTTGATTTTTATGATCGCTTTCTAGCCTCGAGATATATCTTTGACTATGCCAAAGTGGAGAATCTGCCACACGCCTTATTCAATATATGCAGACGGATTTGGAAATTTGAGGTGACCGAACAGCATATCCGGGGGTTAGGAGAAAGATTGCAAGGATATAGAGAGACGCAGCTGCAGGGATTTTTTGATATATATAATTACCTTAGTCAACAATTAGAATAAAAAGGGACTTTCTCAGTTCTTCGATTTAACTTTTAAACTTAAAAATATGAAAAACCAACTTTTCAGAAAGAAAAGTGTTGATCAAATACTAATCGATTCGCAGAAACATGGCTCAGGTTTAGCTAAGATTTTAGGTGTCCGTGATTTAGTTTCTTTAGGTATTGCTGCCATAGTAGGTGCTGGTATCTTTAGTACGATTGGTCTTGCAGCGTATAACGGTGGACCTGCCGTATCGCTTTTGTTTGTTTTTGTCGCTTTTGCCTGTGTATTTACAGCATTATCCTATGCGCAGTTTGCAAGTACCGTCCCTGTATCGGGATCTGCCTATACTTACGCTTACGTCGCTTTTGGAGAATTGTTTGCGTGGATCATTGGTTGGGCGTTGGTTTTAGAGTATGCAGTGTCTAATATGGTCGTAGCTATTTCTTGGTCGCAATACTTTGTTTCGATGTGTGAAGGCTTTGGGATTTATATCCCCAAATGGTTGACCATGGCACCGGGATATGCTATAGAAGCACACGAAAAGATGTTGCAGGTAGGAGCAGACAAGTTGACGGGGATAGATAAAATAGCCTTAGAAGCTTATAACACAGCACCAAAAATAGGAGATCTGCCCCTAGTTTTTGATCTACCGGCGGGATTAATCACCGTCTTGGTGACTTGGTTGGTTTACATCGGTATCAAGGAATCTCAACGGGCAAGTAATATCATGGTTATTATTAAGATCGGGATAATCATTGCCGTGATATTAGGTGGGGCGTTTTTTATAAAGCCTGAAAATTGGACACCATTTGCCCCTAATGGAATTGGAGGTGTGTTGAGTGGGATAGCCGCTGTTTTTTTTGCGTTTATTGGATTTGACTCTATTTCTACCACGGCAGAAGAATGTAAAAACCCACAAAGGGATTTACCGAAAGCAATGATCTATTGTTTAATTATATGTGCCATACTATACGTTCTGATTACCTTGGTGCTGACAGGAATGGTCAATTATACAGATCTAAACGTTAAGGACCCTTTGGCCTATGTATTCCAATATGTGGGATTCGATCATATGGCAGGAATTATATCGGTGACTTCTGTTATTGCTATAACAAGCGCATTGCTTGTTTTTCAGTTAGCCCAGCCCCGTATCTGGATGACAATGAGTAGAGATGGATTACTGTGGAAGAAGTTTGCGACTATTCATCCCAAATATAAAACACCCTCTTTTGCCACTTTGGTGACTGGTGTGGTTGTCGCTGTACCCGCGCTATTCTTCAAAATGGACTTTTTTGTTGATCTTACTTCTGTAGGTACATTTTTCGCCTTTATCTTAGTTTGCGGTGGTGTGCTCTATATGGATAAAACGGGGCTTTCCAAAAAATCGAAATTTAAGGTTCCTTATATCAACGGTAAATATCTCGTCGGCGCCGGATTTATTGTAGCCGTTTTTC
The DNA here is from genome assembly GCF_016746095.1 of Sphingobacterium faecale. Lineage (GTDB taxonomy): Bacteria > Bacteroidota > Bacteroidia > Sphingobacteriales > Sphingobacteriaceae > Sphingobacterium > Sphingobacterium faecale. Next base: position 538,314 of record NZ_JAERTY010000002.1, read on the forward strand.
TAATGTTTGTCTATGGACAGGATAGTCTTCGGGAGTGGCAAACACTGGGCACGAAAGATGTGATCGTACACAAGTCGCTTGTGGTAGTTTTCTGGGGGACATGGTTGGTATTAAGTATCTTTAGTTTTAAACACAGCTTTTCTTTGCTTCCGGTTGTAGGGATACTCGTTAATCTGTATCTGATGAGTGAATTGGGAGCTAGTAACTGGATTATATTTATAATATGGCTAGCGATAGGTCTGCTTATCTATTTTATGTATGGGTATAAGCACTCGAAGCTGAATAAAGATTATGAAAGTTAAGAGGTTATGAAAGTTATAACCTCTTAACTAAAAATAACTATTTCAGTCTTCTTAACTTAATGTTTTCGGTGTTTGGGATATTAAGGGGCACACGTTCTAGCGTAACAAAACTACTGTCTAGACCAAAGCCTTTCTCCTCACTCAAGCTAAAGTGTTTTAGAATTTTGTAGATTTCCATAATGATGCGGTCTCCCCAGCTCAGGTCGCTGGTTCTGGAAAAGACTTTCTCGAGCACGACGAAATTAAAATCACCGGTGATTTTGTGTTCTTTCAGCGTCTCATATTGACTCGTGATATCGATTTCACCTTTAGTGACCATGTCTTCAACAACTTTTCTGAAAAGTAAACTTATTTTTTGCTCTTCTCTGAATCCAAGTTTAAAGTCAATCCGGATTAGTTTGCCTGGAATAAGCTGTTTTACGGTGTAGTCTCTGGCGTGAGGGGTATCCATTACATCGACATGGACTAACCAATAGACATCTGCTCTTTTTGGTTTTTTATTGATTAGCGAGTAGATTATTTTGGTTTCTATTTCTTCCATATTGTTAGCACTGGTCAGATATACCAATTGAGAAGCAAAAGTGGGTACCGACTTGTCGTCACTGAGTTTGGAAAGGATCGGATAGTATTTTTTGATGTCATCAAACCGTACAAATCTATTTTTTATTTTTCGGGCATTATACCAGGCAAACATCACGGTGAATATACTACAGGCCAAAATAAGTGTCAACCATCCACCATGGGCTATCTTGACACCATTTCCCATTAGAAAACCTATTTCGATCGTGAAATAAACGAGGGCAAAAAGTATAATCCACAGTTTGTTGATACGTTTTCTCATCATAAAGAAAATGACCAATATTGTGGTAGATAGAAATGTTAGATTGATAGCTAGACCATAAGCAGCCTCCATGTTGCTTGATTTTTGGAATATGGCGATAATCAACATGCACCCCAGAAATAAGATCAGGTTGATAGAAGGCACATAAAGCTGTCCTTTTTGATCACTGGGATACCTAATGGTGACTTTGGGCCAGATATTGAGCCTTACAGCTTCGGAGATCAGTGTATAAGAACCTGAAATCATCGCTTGACTGGCAATGACTGCAGCTATAGTGGCTATAGTAATACCATATATCAGGAACCAATCCGGCATGATGGAGTAAAATGGATTCCGATCTCCTAAGACAGAACCTTCGTGCATGATAAGCCAAGCACCCTGGCCAAAGTAATTGAGGATTAGGGTAAACTTAACAAAGATCCAACTTACGCGGATATTTGATTTGCCGCAATGTCCCATATCGGAATAAAGAGCTTCTGCTCCAGTGGTACATAGAAAGATAGCTCCTAGGATAAATAATGCATCTGGATAGTTAATGATCGTCTCTAGCGCATAGTAAGGGTTTAAAGCCTTGATGACTTCAGGGGCATAATGAATATAGGAAAGTCCTAGAATACCAATCGTACTGAACCATACGAGCATGAGTGGGCCGAATACGCGACCGACAATAGAAGTTCCAAAGCGTTGAATAAGGAATAAAAGAGAGATTATCAATACGACTACCGGGACCGTCGGAAAAGACGGATTATGAATGGCTAGCCCCTCAATGGCTGTGGAGATGGTGATGGCTGGTGTAATCATACCATCGGCCAATAGGGTTGATGCGCCTATAATAGCCGGTATAATCAGCCATTTTGCTTTTCTACGAACGAGCGAGTATAAAGATAATATGCCTCCTTCGCCTTTGTTGTCTGCATTTAATGTAATCAGTACATACTTGACGGTAGTCTGTAATGTGAGTGTCCAAAAAACGCAGGAAATACTGCCTATAACGAGGTCTTTGTCAATGGATCCTTGGTTGAAAATTGCTTTGAAGACGTAGAGAGGGGAGGTTCCGATGTCTCCAAATATGATGCCTAAGGAGATTAGTAATCCGCCCATACTAAGGCGGTTGAGTGTGTGTTTATGGTCTGAGCCCATAGGTGTTTTTACAGTGTTACTATTAAAATATGGTGCCAATATAGAGCAAAATACTGATGTAACGAATTTTCTTGTTAAAAATTGTTAAAAGCTCCGAAAAAAAGTGAAAATCGTACCTTGCTAGATCTAAAAAAACTAACTTTGTATTAGGAAGTGTGGATCAGATTATTTAGATTTGACTAAACCATTTCCGATTACTTGTTGTCTAAATTAAATAATGAAAATAAATATCCATAAATACGTAAAAATAATGTGCACGGGCTTATTCATCTTGGCCTCGGCATATTTTGCCCATGCCAATGGGATAAGCGTAGCATATGGATCGCATAATAATCTATTTTCTTTAGATGCTAAGGATCAGGGAAGTGACAAGGTGATTACAAATGTAAAAGTAATGTATAACCCTGTGGCGGAGCAGATAAGTGCTTCGTTTAAATTGACCAAGCAAGGGAATGTTTCCATAAAATTAATGGATGCCCTAGGTAATGAGGTGCTAAATTTATCCAACTCATCACTTGATGCAGGTAGTCATAATCTTTCTTTTGAAACGGAAGGAAAGGTATCAGCTGGCTTTTATTTTGTGAGAGTTAGTTTTGGAGCAGAGACAGTGGTCAAACGAATCTCCATTCGTTAATAATTTTAAATCAATATTAAAAAGCAGGTTTTTCTTAGCTTCGTTCTATTTATCAGTTTATTGAAAGGACTAAAAATTTCGCTTTTTACGATTTAAGGTCAATGTTCTTTTCTTGTAATTTATTATCCCTCCATAATTTAGTAAGATGTCGCCGCCTAATACGCCTATGATAGAAGGTAGATTCATTTGAGTGTAGGCGTAATTGATAGTTGACAGATCCAGAATAGCCACTTCAGTCGGTTTACAGATCCAATCTTGTATGCTGAACTCTTTAAGGGTCATGGTTTCACTTTTCATTTCATTTGTGCCCAACCCCGTTGATAGAAGATCGGATGTGATAAAGGAGGTTTCCGGTATTCCAGATTGAAGAAGCGTACTTCTGTCAAATACGGTTTTGCTGGCTCCGGTATCTACGACCATGTTATGAGCTACGCCGGATATAGTTACTTCTACAAGAATGTGAAAGCCTTCTTCCTCTAGTTGAAGGAGCTGTAACGGAATTTTGTGCATGTATGTGTTTTATGTCAGCAACGATATACGTTGCTGACGTAAATAGGGGCTTATATAATGTTGTTGTCTTTGAGTACTGCATTCATATGGCGTACCGCCTCGGCACTAGCTTTAAAAGAAGCTTGTTCTTCTTTAGTAAGCTCTAAGGGTACGATCCGATCCCAGCCTTTTTTATTGATAATAACCGGTACTCCTATGTTAATATCGTCTTCACCCATTTCTCCTTCTAGATAGACTGATGCAGTGAAAAGTTTATTTTCGTTTAATACAATGCTTTTAACCATGGCAGCGGTCGCTGCTCCTGGTGCGTACCAAGCTGATGTGCCTATTAAAGCGGTAAGTGTCGCACCTCCAACCATAGTCTTTTTGACGATATCAGTTTGTTCTTCTTCTGTCAAAAATTGAGTTACAGGAAGGCTATTCCAAGTAGCTTTTTGTATCAAAGGGATCATCGTGGTATCCCCGTGTCCTCCAATAACCAAGGCATTTAAATCGGAAGGAGAGGCATTTAGTTTTGTTGCGAGCTGAAACTTAAAACGCGCTGAATCCAGTGCTCCGCCCATACCGATTATTCTATTCTTGGGTAGGCCACTTGTTTTGAGAGCAAGATAGGTCATCGTATCCATAGGGTTTGATACGACTAGAATGATAATCTCAGGAGAATGTTTTACTAAGTTTTCGACAACCGTTTTTACAATGTTGGCATTGGTGCCGATCAGCTCCTCCCGGGTCATACCAGGTTTACGGGGAATACCTGAGGTGATCACCGCAACGCTACTGCCTGCCGTTTGTAAATAATCATTCGTTACTCCTTTTATCTTTGTATCGAAACCGAGCAGTGCTGCCGTTTGCATCATATCCTGTGCTTTACCTTCTGCAACACCTTCTTTAATATCCAATAATACAACTTCTTCGGCAAAATTAGCTCTTGCAATATTATCGGCTGTGGTGGCGCCCACAGCTCCGGCTCCTATAATTGTGATCTTCATCGGTTTTCAAGTTTAACGTATCTAATAACTAAATTTACTTAATATTACTTGTTTAAAAAAGGATTGAAGTAAAAAATAGATGGCACGTAGTCGAGATAGTAATTTAAAAAGGATAACCTATTGCTAAATTGAAGATAAGATTGTCTCTTCTCCATTTGGAGCTCCTTATATCGATATCTTTGAATACCCAACGATCTCCTTTTGGAAGATAAGGGATTCTAAATGGCATAGCAAAATCGGTGCGTATGATCAAGAAATCAAAGTCAAAACGAAGCCCCGCACCTCCACCAACAGCAAGTTCGGTTATGAAATCTTTGGAAAACTGTCCTCCAGGTTTGTTGACATCTGGCCTCTGCAACCAGACGTTCCCAGCATCTACGAAAGCAGCCCAGTGTAGAAAACCAGCAAGTTTGGATCTGTATTCGGTATTCAATTCCAATTTGTAATCTCCGGTTTGGTCTGCAAAGAAGTTGTCGGCTCCTATATTTTCAGGGGCGGATGAACCTGGTCCAACCGCTCTAGCCCGGAAAGCTCGAAGGCCATTAGGCCCTCCGCTATAATACTGTTTGAGGTAGGGAAGAGAGTAGGAGTTGCCATAGGAATAACTCGTTCCTATCATTAGCCGAGACGCTAATTGAGCATCCTTACCTAATTTCATATAATGCCTAAAGTCACCTTCGACACGAACAAATTGACTGTATACGGTGCCAAAAAGTGTACGTGTTTCGTCTTTTTTATAGCTCGCTCCCTGGATGAGACCTAATACATTTCCGGAAAGATTAATTCCCCCTTTGAAGTAAAAGGTATGTTTTAAATTCTGATCCATGGAGTTGGTAAACGTATAGGTGTAGTTAGGGCCGAAGGAGAATTGAGGATCAACAATACGTTTTAGTGTCGGTACAGTATCCATTTGAGCCTGATAATCTGCGGATATGTTCCGGGGTTGTACATAGATGATCTCTGCCAGTGTCAGATCATGCTGTTTTTGATCATTTTCTTTCCACATATAACCATAATTTAAAGTGGAAGAGTTCAGGACATAGGCCGTCCGTCTATTTAAGAATTCGTATCCTAACTTTAAGTAGGTTTTAGGTATGAATCGTTTGGAAGGAGCCCATTTGTACGGGGAAAGTAGCCGGGGCCAGGTGATGGCAACCTCGGCTCCATATCTGTAATAAGCAGAATTTAAATTAACTTTTCCTCCCGTCTGTGTTTCATATCCCCCAAAAACGTTAAGTGTAACTGTTTCTGCTCCCTTAAAGGCATTGCGCAATGTCCACGTTACGTTTGCTTCAGAACCATTGTATACGGTAGCTGTTTTACCTAAAATCTCAAAACGTAATGATTTCTTGGGAAGAGGCGTGAGATAATAGTAGACATCCAAAGTGTTGGCTGAATCTGGACTGTTTTCGAAATTGTTTTTAACGAACTTAAAGGTGTTCAGATTTACCAGATGATTAATGGTCTGATTGTGGTCATGCCTGTTATATAATTCCCCCTTTTCAAAGAAAATATGATTGGCTAATACTTTCTTTCGAAAAGTATTCTGTGGATCTAGGAAATAAATACCATTGTTAAACAAATCCATATTTCGCGAACTCCTGCGTGTATATCCTTGCGATCCTAGTGTGTAGTTCGGATAGACATAGATATTACCTATGCGTTGTGGTTGTTTTGCTTGCTTTGTTGTTTCTGGCTTTATTGTCACATACATATCAACTTTATGATTTCCTATTGTACTGTCTACTTCAACCAAAAGATTGTCTGGGTTAAAATAATAGTAGCCTTTGTTTTTTAGAAGATTGTCAATACGTTCGCGTTCACTGATAATAACATCTAGATTATAATTAGCCCCTTTCTTTAATAAAGAACCTTCTTTGACTGAAAGGATATCGCGGCCAATAGCAGACAGAGAGTCCATGCTATAACTAAGTGAGTTGATCCGGTATATCTTACGTGGTATCGCAGTATAGAGAACACTGGCATACTTTCCTTTTATAATAGTATCGGAACTGACCGACGCATTAAAAAAACCTATGTTTTCCATGCGGTTACGTAATAGGTTTTCATTGTATTCGCGGTTAACGTCACTTAGTAAAACGGGAGCTTCACCTTGCTTTTTTAAAAAATTTCGGACAAGGTTTTGGCTGCTGTCATAGCCTCCTCCCATATTCCAAAATATAAGCTTCCATGGTACACCTAAAGCTTTCTTATTAGGCTTGGGTAGTAGCAAAGACTCTAGATGTTCCTCAAAGGCTAATTTTCGTTGCGGATTAATGGCTGTATCGAGTTTTAAATCGACCTCACCACCGGTATATAATTTCTCCCCCTCGGCAATGTATTTTGTCGAATTACAAGAAAACAATACTGAAATAAATAGTATAGATACGATTGATAATGTAATTCTAGTGTGCATACTGTCTCCTTTCCTCTTCTTCATTACGGATTGCAGATATTGATTTTGAGATGTCTGCATCTTTGTTGGTGGTATCTTTTTTATTTTGAACAGAATCTTGGGATCTCTCTAATTGTTCTTTTTGTTCCCTTTCTTGCATACGTTTGCGGAATTCCGGACTATGTAGCATTAGACTGTCTTTAATAACCGTTCGCACACTGTCCCGATAGATAGAGTCTGTTTCCATTCTATCTACATTAAACCGTTTTCTAAAACTACTGTTATCGGTATTATAATACTGTTCAAGTGCTTTTGAACTCATAAAAAGCTCTCTGAAACGGTTATAACTCATGTTGATAATAAAGCCGATACCTGTTTCTACAAACTGCCCTTGAAGTGTAGCTTGGTATTGGTTTTTGCGATATACTCTGGCAAAGTAACGGCCGTCTTTGGAAAGCTGGTAATCGATAGAAATATCACCAGCGATATTATTCGGTTTTTCGCCGGGACGTGTATTTCCCTCTACTTCAAAATTAGAGCCGACTGTAATTTTTAACCGGTCGTCAAATAGCATTTTGGATATCCCTACAGCAAGGTCTGTTCGGTTTTGTCCCGAACCTGTTAAATAGTCTTGTTCAGATTGAAGGTTGAAATCTAATTCGACTCCCTTGATCAAGTCCGATGCCAGGTTGTTGAGTTGGCTGGATAGGAATGAACTTACTGAGCTACGCGCTATACCTTCTACTCCGCCTCCTCCAGAAAGACTCTCAAAAGGATTAGAAGACATAAAGCGTCCCATGATGATTAAGGAGAATACCTGTTTATTTAATTCGGCCGGATCATCACGCAGGGACGCAAGTCCAATATTCACTTTAGAAACAACATCCTGAGAAACGATGGCATTGTTTTCATCTAAGTCAATGTCAAATCGAATGTCCGGTTTGAATAATTCTCCAGAAAGAATTAGCTTAACATTGAAGGGGACTCGCTGCTTATAAAGATTCTGGCTTTCGGTACCGATTTGGTTACTGACAAGTTCTAACGTCGGAAAACGACCTTTGTAAATTGCTGTAATATCCATCCGTGCATCTAATGGATCTCCATTCCATGTGATAGTACTTCCTTTTTCGAAATCAAACTCTTTTTTAATGGGACCGAAATTGAAAGAATAGTTCCCCTTTTCGACCGTAAATGTACCGGACATTGTTATTTTTTCACTGGCATCTATGGCTGTATTGAGTTCGGCGATACCTTGTATGTTTAAGGCGTCTTGAGAGCCTTCATCGATGATGACTTTGAATTTAGCCTCCCGATCTGTGCTAAGGTTGAGGGCAAGGTCCATTCCTGATAACTTTGTCGCTGTTGTCATAGAGTCCAGCCTTGCAAATACATTAGTCCGCGCAGTATCACTCTTATCTACGAATTTAACGACTCCGTCGCGTTCTGCTATTCCAGGATTCTCATTAGGAACGATAAACACAAAGTCAGTGTTTTCATTTGCCTTTACATCACCATCAATAACTGGTTTATTTAAATCACCGGAGATGCGGATATTTGAAGTGATGTTCAATTTGCCATAGAATAGATCATTATCTTCTCTGGTGGAATTTACAGCCGCAAAATTCTTCGTTGTCAGATTCAGATTGAAGTCAAAATCGGTGTAATTTTTGGTTAATATACTACCGTTCAATTTGGCTTGATTTCCTCTAAGATCATTCAATTCAAATTGTTTGAAGGAAATTCCCTGATTATTAAAGGTTATTTTTTGTTTGTCCATCAACAAATCTGCGTTGAGCATGGATACATTCATCCGTGCTTTATTAAAGGTAAGGTCGCCGATTATCTTTGGAGTATCAAAATTGCCACTGATTTGAAGAAGTCCATTAAGATCCCCCTCACTATTTTGTAGATACCCCATGCTAAACGCTTCTATCGTTTTTATCTTTAGAGGTTTTAATTCCAAGGTTGCATTAAAACTGGCTTCTCCGGTAGGAGGGGCCAGATACTCACCTAATAATTGTACATCGTTCCCGTTTTCGGTAATCTTGACATCTGCAGAATAGGTGTTTTCTTTGAGATTATCTACTTTGACCAAAATATTACCCACGGTATCCTGACCAAAATAGAATTTTTGTATTTCGAGATCAGATACAAATATAGGACTACTGGATAAACGCGAAACCGTAGCTGCACCATTGATGCCGCCTCCAAAATTGAGAACATCTGATTCAAGCATGCTTGAGAAAGTCTCTATCCTAAAGTTGTTGAATGTTAGGTCGATAGGTGAATTGAATGTGCTATCTTGTGATTGCACACTGAAATCCTGCCCCTTATAACTTAATTTAAAATCCTGAGCACGGATGCCGTTTTTACCAAAACTAAGGCTATTATTAGGATTGATATTCCACTTGTCATAGTTGAGCATCAGACCGTCCTCAAAGAGGCTAAGCATATAGTTACTTTCGTCGACACTCATTTTTGCACCCAAGTGATATCGGTCCTTCTGTGCCTTGTCTTTTATCCATAGTCCAAAATCTAGATTGTTTTCAATGACTTTACCACTAAGCACGGTATTATTTAATTCGATATTATTTACTTTGATTTTGTTTATTAATGTCGAATAATACATGGTGCTGTCAACAGTAATTATATCCAAGCCTACATCTCTAACTTCAATCCCATCATAGATAAGTGCTGGAGCTATTAGTTTGGCCATGATACTTTTTTGCTTACTATTGAACGTGCCGTCGAGGGATATGTCATCCATCCGTTCGAGTCCCGGTAGAAAATCCCTTAGAAACCGCGAGTTATTTAATGTCGCAGAAAATTCAAAGTTTTGATCCTCGTACTGTAATGTGGAAGGCGGCTCGTTCTTTGGATTATAATAGATCTTTGCTACATCCTGTAAAGAAGTAGCTAGATCAGTTAATTTGTATTTTCCGACCAAGTGGGCCCGTAAAAATTCGGACCGAAGAACCAGTGCATTACGATTGGTGTCTGCTACAGCAGTAATAGAAATCGTATCTAGGGCATATCGGGAATCATTGTAGGCAATAGAAGACTGTGAAATAAGTAATTTACCGTTTAGGTGATTGATATCCGCTGTTGGTAAATCAAGATTTACTTTACCATGATAACGGAAATCATCTTTCATGAGTTTAAGATTTTTCAAATTCACAGAATCAATCATTAATTCTGCTTTTACAGCGGGATAATGGCCACGCATATCTGCGTTCATATCCAGATTGAACATGATGTTAGGGTCGTTGGAATTAATGTTTCCATTGATATCACCATTCTGTGCCGTTAGATTTAGTTTTATATTTTCGTATTGGTATCCTAATGCGTCTAAACGGTTTACCGTACCATCTACAGAAGCCATCATTGTTTTAGGATCTAACCCCCGTCCCTTTACCTGAGCATCTAGAGAAATAATTCCCAATGTGGAATCCTGATCAAGGAGGTGTCCTATATTAAAATCAGCAATAGAAAGTGTAGCATCGTATGTGGTATCTCTACCAGCCATACTTAAGTATCCGTTGACGGTGGCGTTTCCTTTCTCTGTCAATAGGCTCATGTTTGTGTCAAAACCTTTCATGCCTCCTTTAAATGATCCCGATAAGGATATCGAATTAGGAAATTGAAAAACCATGTCTTTTGGAAGCAACGATTTTGCAATAAGCCTGTCCAGATCTCGTTTGCTTGTCGTTAGTTTTTTAAGATTAAGGTTTATAAAAAGCTTGTCCGTATCCGGGAGACCTTTAATATCTGCACTTGCTATAATATTGGTATTGTCGAGCGTGCGGAAATTTAAGGACGGAATATGGAGGTCATTGAGTTTACCTACTACATGACCATCCAAGAAGAAGCGCTTGGTCATGAGGGGCTGCATAACATCCATTTGTTCGAGGTCTGGAACAAAAAAACGGATGTCCGACATGTCAATCTGTGTTTTTGTTACTCTAGCATCGATGGAAAGCAAGCCTGGATTGTCCGAAACAGCTTCCAGCGAAGGGTATTTGATTTTAAAGTAATCCCGTATGACCGTGTTTGGGGTTTCTGCCAGCAGATTTTCTATGATCGCACCGGTATTGGTATAGGTGAAGTCTGCCTTCAGCTTTTTTAGGTAAAAACCGGAATGGTCTTTTGCCGTTAGGTTCAGTAAAGAACCACTTATGGAGTCTGCTGAATAGTGAAGATCATCCAATGCGCCGGCTAGATCTGTTATTTTGATGTTGAAATAGTCAAAACCTTTCATCCGAGCTTCATTATCATTTCTGAATGCAAAGTTTGTTTTGTCGATGACCACTTTATCGGTCGACACGACCCAGTTTATACTGCTGCTATCGGATGTGGAGCTTGTCTTTTGTTGTATTTTGCCAAGAGTAACATAGGAATCGGATTGATCCAGGATCAATTCTCTGATACGGACCACTTCTTTGTTTAAGTCGATTACATCGATATTGGCAGATAGGTTTTTAATATCAAACTTAGTATCCATCGCAGAGGAAACATCTTGATATCGTACAAAAATGTCTTTTAACTTGATGAATTCGGTACCGATATTGGGAAGTAGGGCTGTACTATTGGCAATGCTGTCGGTGATGCCGAAATCTTCCGGGTTAGGCTTAGTGCTTTCTGTGCTGGGCACCCATTGCTTGACGTAGGCGGTGAGTCCCTCTAAATTGATCTTGGGCATATCGAAAGTCATGTTGTCTTTCAGATCAAATGTTTTGATACGGGTATCAAAGTGATTCAGCCAGATATCTGCAGAGGTACCGATCATATCGTCTTTGTAAGCAAAGCGTATACGGTCAAAGTTCACCTTGTCGATATCGAATAGTAGGGCTGAGGCAGTATCGGGTGCGGTAGGGGTGCTTTCTTTTTCGGAAGTGAATGCTTTGAGGATGTAGTCAAAGTTAAAATTGCCGTCTGGTGCTGACCGTGTGATCTTAGCGGTAATCCCTTCCAGGTCTATTTCCTGTATCTCAATAGTGTTTTTCAATATCTTTAACATATTGATGTCTACCATTAATTTCTCTCCGGAAAGGAGGGTGTCCTGGCTTTGGTCTTCAAAATAGATGTTTTCCAATACTAGTTTTTTTGGAAAAGTAATGTTTACATAACCAATGTCCACCGGTGTGCCGATTTTGGCTTCTAGGTAATGTGCTACCTTGCCCGCGATGTAATTCTGGACAGATGGTAGACGAATTAAGAAGATGACCAATAGGACCAAGGCTATTACTGAGCCAAAAATCCATAAAAAAATGCGTAATAAAACGCGTGTAAATTTATTCAAACCAATGATGTGTATTAGTTACCAAGCCTCTAATTATAACGTAAAAATAAGCTAAATGTTTACTAAAATGTAATTTTTATGGTCGAAACTCGATAAAATAGAAGTCGGGGTGGAAAATTCCTAAATGTTTCCAAATTGTGGTGTCATTCTTGCATTACCTGTGTCAATTTTGAAGGTTATTTCTCCGTAAATGTAGAGAGAGGATAGAAAATATAATTATCTTTAATAGGAATATGAAAGTACTAATAATTGAAGACGAAGTGGAGTTGCTTCGGAGTATTCAGGATTTTCTAGAACAGGAGCGTTTTCTTGTTGAAAGTGCGGATAACTACGAGGGGGGGATGGATAAAATATTGAATTATGCCTACGATATTGTGCTTTTGGATATCATGCTGCCTGGCGGAAGCGGGTTGGATCTGTTGCGGTCGTTGAAAGAAAAGAATGTAAATCAATCCGTACTCATTCTTTCTGCAAAAGATTCTGTGGATGATAAGGTGCTGGGATTGGAAATTGGCGCTGATGATTACCTAGCGAAGCCTTTTCATTTTGCGGAGCTTTTGGCGCGGATAAAATCTATTGTACGCAGAAATACGCAACACGGAGAGACGATTATCCGGTATCAAAATGTGTCGCTGGACATGGACAATCGTATTGTAATGGTGGATGAGCAGGAATTGCCTCTCAATCGTAAGGAATTTGATATGCTTTATTATTTTCTATTAAGACCTAATAAGTTATTGGAAAAAACGACGTTGGCCGAAACTGTATGGGGAGACCACACTGATCAGGCGGATAATCTTGATTTTATTTATTCTCAGATTAAAAATCTGCGTAAGAAACTTAAAGACGCCCAAGCCGAGCTGGATATACAAGCGGTCTACGGTGTAGGCTATAAATTGGTGTGATGGCTGTTTCTGTAAAATACTACACTAACCGTTTTATAGTTATTACAATACTTATCGTGATGGCGGTATGGGCATTGCTTTTCTATGCTATATTGATGGATGAGGTGTATGATAATATCGACGATGGTCTGAAGAACCAAAAAATTGAAATTATCAGAGAGGCTTACAAAAATCCTGAAATCTTAGAAAACACAAAGGAGTTTGGGGTCAATCAGTTTAAAATATTGCCTGTCGAAGGAGCTGACGATGAATTGGATAAGAATCGTTTTTCGAAGGAGTTTATTTATATGCCCTATGACGAGGAAGATGAACCTTATCGTGTTTTGCGGACAGGTTTTTATAGTAAAGAAGGGAAGGCGTATTCGCTAGAGATTAGAACTTCTACGGTAGAGGAAGATGATTACTTGATTAATCTGGCTATATCTTTAGGTGTACTGTATGTCGTCATTATACTGAGTATACTTCTTATTAATCATTTCGTTTTGGGTCAGGCTTGGAAGCCTTTCCAATTAACTCTTGATAATTTGAGTCGGTATCGGTTTGGAGATACAGCGAGTTTTAAGGTGGTTCCCACTAAGGTGAAGGAATTTGAAGAGTTGAATCAGCAGGTCAAACATATGATCGACCGGAATGAAGAGGTCTTTGAATCCCAAAAACGCTTTTTAGAAAATGCTTCACATGAGTTACAAACTCCTCTAGCAATAACAATAAATAAATTAGAGCTCCTAATGAATGACACAACGTTGAATGAAGATCAACTGGTCAAGCTGTCGGGGGCCAAAGCTGCGTTACATAGGATGGTAAGCTTAAACAGATCGTTGCTTATGTTGTCCCGAATTGATAATAATCAGTATGTGGTTAATGATTTGGTCAATTTTATACCTATAGTAAGATCATTACTGGACGATTTGGAGGATATTGCCGTTTTTAAGGGGGTGGAGCTTGTGCTCGAAGGGGATATAAAGGAGTTTAATGTTAATTTTAATAGAGATCTCGCGCAGATATTACTATCCAACTTGTTGCGTAATGCTATCAAATATAATATTCCTAATGGCAAAGTAGTGGTAGCGATCGGAGTGGATAAAATCGAAATATCAAATGATACTAATTCAGGAGCACTGAATCCAGATTATATCTTTGAAAGATTTTATAAAGGCAGTCAAGATAATTATTCAAACGGATTGGGCTTGTCTATAGTACGATCTATCTTAGAGAGACAGCATGAGATTGAGCTCTTTTATAAGTATGAATCTGGTAAGCATTTTTTTGTGCTTCAAAAAAAATAATAATTTTTTCAAAATATCTTCTAATTCCCAATTGTTTCCCAAATTGGATTGGAACTTTGAGTTATAAATCAAAAGATAAATAAGAAGATGAAAAAAATGATGAAATCCTTTATGACTTTAGCGCTTTTAGTAATGGCATTTGTAACTGTAGCGCAGGAAAAAATAATCTCATTTACTCAGTTGCCAAAGAAAGCCCAAAGCTTTGTGACGACTTATTATGCGGCTGATCAAGTGACCTTGGTCAAAGAGGAAAGCGAGTTCTTGACAGGTAAGAGTTATGAGGTGAAATTAAAAAATGAGGTGAAGTTAGAATTTGACTCCAAGGGAGAGTGGACAGAAGTCGACGCTGAACTTAAGGCGGTTCCTTTAAAAATAGTACCTCCCTCTATTTTGGAGTACGTTAAAAAGAGCTTCCCTAATAATGAAATTGTTCAGATTTCCCGTAAATCGCGTAAGTACGAGATTGAACTGACTAATGGTGTAGATCTTGAATTTAATAAAAAAGGACAGTTTGTCCGTATTGATGATTAGTTTTATAATTGAATATGTAAAGAGATGATGAAAAAGTTAATATTCAAATTTATGCTTTTAATGACTGTTGCATTTGTTGCTACGTCATGTGAAAAGGAGGAACTGATTGGTGTGGATAACCTTCCTTCTGCAGCTGATAGTTTTTTGAAAGTACATTTTAAAGATATAAATGTGCTTTCGGTGACGCGGGAAAATGAACCTTTGTCTGGTACGGAGTATAAAGTGTTGCTAGGAAATAGGGTAGAAGTGAAGTTTGATAAAAATGGAAACTGGGCCGAAGTGGAAGCGCTTGATAATACGGTCGCTATACCTACTTCATTCGTATTGGCACCTATCGTGAGCTATGTAAAAGAAAACTATCCCAATGATGGTATCAATAGTATCGATAAAGAAAAACATGGATTTGATGTGGAATTAACAAATGCGCTGGATCTGGAGTTTGATAATGCCGGGAAGTTTATTCGAATCGATCCTTAACAAAAGAAAAATGGGACTCAAATTTGAGTCCCATTTTTTTAACCTTTTCTAGCTAATTCGATTTTTGTTTCCATCTCATTGACTACTTTATCAACATCGGCAGAACCACCTGACGATTCAAAACGGATAAATCCTTCTTTATCAATAACAACTTTATGTGGGATACCTTTTACCCCATATGCCGTAGTTGTAGCTTTAGTGTTATCTTTCATTTCATCAAATAAAACATGAAATGAATAGTTGTTTTTTGTCATGAACTCACCGACTAACTCTTTGTAGTTTTCCTCTCTCTGCCAAGTATCGATAAATAAAAACTCAACTTCTTGATCTCCTTTATATTTATTCACAGCAGCCTGCATACCAGGGAAAGACATCACACATGGGCCACACCAAGTTGCCCAAAAGTCAAGAACTACAACTTTTCCTTTGTAATCAGATAAAGAAACTGTCTTTCCATCTCTGTTTACCAAAGTGAACTGAGGAGCTTCTTTTTTTATCATTTCTGATTTATATTTAGAAACCATGGCTTCTTTTGCTTTTGCCTCGATGCCAGTTAAATAGTTGTCGAAGTTGGCTTTGTTATTGTTCAGTTTGTTGTACAAAGGCTGCATCTCTTTTACAACGTCGGCATTTTTGCCGTTTTTGACCACAAAATTTTCTAAAGAAAGGAAGGCATCTAACTCTTTTCCCTGTTTAGCATTGGCTTTGGCTAATGTAATAACATTAGCGGGTGTACCTGCCGCATAAGGAGATGATTTCATGTATTCTTCTAATACATTAACAGCTTTTTCTGAATTACCTTTCTCTATCAAAGCTTGAGCATAAGCAGGAGCTAAAGAAGCATAAGCTCTTGCCGCTCCGCCGCTTTTTATTTTAGGATCAGTAGATTTGGAGGCTTCCAATGCATTTGTGTAGGCATCTTCTAAGATCGGTAAGGCTGTGTCATACTTGTTTTCTTTGATCAACCCTGTAGCAATTCTGCTAGCATAGGAAGGGTAATTTATACTCGATTTAAGTAGGTTGACATAAGTCTGAGCCTTTGTTGTATTGTTTTCTTTGAAATAAAGACCTGCTAATGTAGCTGCTGCCTGATCGTAAATACCTCGGTCTTTTTCATCGAATGAAGCTGCAGGGAACTGTTTTAACCATGTGTTGTAGCCTTTTTCTGCCATATCGGCAGAGATGTTTTCATTGCCAAATATTTTTTCATAAGCTTCAGAGCGGGCTTTGCTTCCTTTTGGAAATTTTTTGATTATAGTTTTGTTAACAGCTTCCGCCTTTTCATTCTGTTCTAAGCTTTCGTATACTCTAGCTGCCAATGAAACGAAATTTTCATTTTTGCTTTGAGACATTGCTAATGCTTCTTTGCCTAATTCTAGTTTTGACGCATCATCGCCTTTTTGGAATAACTGATTTAAATGTTTTAATAAGTCATCCATTTTAACATCTTTCTGTTTTGCCATCTGGGCTTGAGCCGAAGAAAACGCTAGTCCTGCGCTTAGAAGGGCAATTGATAAAATCTTTTTATTCATCAGTCTATAATTTTTTTTTCAAATATAGCTTGAAATGTACTTGTTCGGCCTTTGTAAGTAATTTATTACAGCTATTTCTTGACGCTGAATTTGTAAATGATTGTATGTTGGAACTCTTCTCCTGGACTTAAAATAACTGCAGGGAAGTGTCCTTGGTTAGGGCTATCTGGATAGTGTTGTGCTTCAAAACAGAAACCTCCATGCTTAAGATACCGATGTCCGGATTTGCCCTGATCATTCGCAAGAAAGTTGCCGGTGTATAAATGGACACTAGGTTGATCGGTAAAGACTTCTAACAGAATTCCGCTGCCTTCCGAATAGGCTGTTGCAGCTGGGGTACTTATAGGGGACTCGTTGACGAATCCATGATCATATCCCATAGCGTATTGTATTTGATCTGCCGAACTATTAATTTCCTGTGCTATTTTTTTTGCAACTCTGAAGTCAAATGAGGTATCTTCTACGGGTGATATTTGGCCTGTGGGAATTTGTTTGCTGTTGATGGGAATAAAATTACTGGAAGGAATTTGTATATAATGGTTGAGAATATCGCCATTTCCTTCCCCATTTAGGTTAAAATAGGCATGGTTCGTAAGGTTAATTACAGTTGTCTTATCTGTGGTAGCTCTAAAATAAATCTTTATTTCATTTTCATTGGTGAGTTCATAGCTTACACATGTATTTAATGTTCCAGGAAAGCCTTCTTCGCCATCCGGAGAAACATAATAGAAATCTACCTGTTTTTTTAAGCTGACCTGTCTGTCCCATACCTTTCGGTGAAAGCCTTCAGGCCCACCGTGTAGAGAGTTCTCTCCATTATTCTGTGCTAAAGAACAAGAAGTATTTCCTATCTGGAAATGTCCGCCAGCGATGCGATTGGCATATCGGCCAATTGTGGCTCCATGATATTGTTCTTTGGCATGTATATAACCATCGATATTATTGAATCCTAAAACTACATCTACCAGTGTGCCGTGTTTGTCGGGGACTAGTACACTGACCAAACGTGCTCCGTAATCACTTAATGCAATCTGCATGCCTGTACGATTGGCTAAAGTCAGTAAATGTGTATTCTTGTTATTTAAACAACTTTCAAAAGCTTTGGTGTCGGGAAGTTTATAGATTGTCATGATTCGAATTTATTTCTATAAAAATAGCAAATATTTAGTTAGGTCGGAAGTTAAAAGGTGTAGAAGGGGGGCTGTCTTGGATAGATAATAGGTTTAACCTATTGGTTTAAAAATAGGCATCTCTTGGTTTGAATTTTATAGTTGAAGTTGGCGAATGCAAAGCATTTTATATAAGTTTGCCATGCAAAACTCAAAAAATTGATGAACTGGAAACAACTGCTATCTGCAAAGAGATGGGGCTATGAAGATCGTGTCCCTAATGAACAATTTGATGCAAGGTCTGAGTTTCAGCGAGATTATGACCGTTTGATTTTTTCCTCGCCGTTCCGTCGTCTGCAGAATAAAACTCAAGTGTTTCCATTACCGGGTGCTGTATTTGTCCATAATCGATTGACCCATAGTTTGGAGGTCGCTTCTGTAGGTAGATCCTTAGGACGTTTGTTTTATAACCTAATGAAAAAGCAGAATCCGCAGATCGATAATGAAGTACCCTATTTGCAAGAGGTAGGAAATATTATATCGGCAGCTTGCTTATCCCACGATTTGGGAAACCCAGCTTTTGGACATTCGGGAGAAGCTGCAATTTCTTCGTTCTTCACGCAGGGGGCAGGTCAAAAGTATCAAGAGCATGTGTCTGCTAAGCAGTGGGCTGATTTGACCCATTTTGAGGGTAACGCGAATGCTTTGCGGATATTAACACATGCTTTCAATGGTAAAGATGAAAAGGGATATGCGTTGACCTATTCGACGTTGGCGTCTATCGTTAAATACCCGTGTGCAGCCATAGATGGTCATGTAAAGGGAAATCATCATCGCAAGAAATATGGTTTTTTTGAAGAGGAAAAGGTGTCTTTCGAAAGGATTGCTGCGGAATTGGGCTTGAAGAAGGATCCTACGAACCATCATGGGTATCTAAGGCATCCTTTGGTGTATCTCGTGGAGGCCGCTGATGATATCTGCTATAATATTATTGATCTGGAAGATGCTCATCATCTTAAGATTTTGTCTTATAAGGAAGTAGAAGAGCTGTTACTGCCGCTCTGTGGTGGTGAGGAGCTACGTAGTCGACTTGATGGATTGAATGATACTGGAAGCCGTGTAGAGTTATTGCGGGCCAAAGCAATAAACACATTAATTAACGGATGTGCCGAAGTTTTTGCTAATAACCAGGATAAATTTCTTTCGGGTACATTCGAAAGTTCGCTGATTGATGCCCTCTCTCCAGAGATTGTTATGCAAATGAAGAAAATTGAGAAAATATCTGTTGCGGAAATCTATAACGCTTCGGCTGTTGTACAGATTGAAATCGCAGGTTATAAGGTTATGAATGCTTTACTAGAAGAGTTTGTACCTGCCTATCTCAAAACGAATAAAACCCTGTTTGACCGTAAAATTGTAGCGATGATTCCTGCACAGTTTCATACGGAGAAAGAAGATGCTTACTCCAAAATCCGTGCGGTATTGGATTTTGTGTCTGGTATGACTGACGTATATGCAGTGGATCTATACCGGAAGATAAAAGGTATTTCGATCGCATCGCTAGATTAGATGAAGGAGGTTATGAAGTTTAGAGTTTAAAAAAATGAAAGTAGTTATAGCAGAAAAGCCCTCTGTAGCAAGAGATCTGGCCCGAGTGATGGGGGCTAAGGAAGTGAAGGATGGATATATAGCAGGAAATGGCTATGCTTTTACCTATGCCTTTGGTCATTTGGTACAACTGTGTACACCCCAGGCTTATGGTTATCATAACTGGTCGGTGTCAAATCTGCCGATTATACCCAATAGATTTGAGCTTGAAGTAAAGAAAGTACGTAAAGACGGAAAGCAGATTGATGACGGGGGGGCATTGAAGCAAATTCAAATTATTAAAGGTCTTTTGGACCAGGCGGAGGAGATAATCGTTGCAACGGATGCTGGACGTGAAGGAGAGCTTATTTTTAGGAATATTTATTACTATCTCGGATCAAAAGTGCCATTTAAGAGATTGTGGATCTCTTCGCAGACCGATAAAGCAATAAAGGAGGGGTTTGCAAATTTAAAAGAAGGCGGAGAGTATGATAGTTTGTATCAGTCTGCACGATCACGTTCGGAATCTGATTGGTTGATTGGTATTAATGCGACACAGGCAATCACCTTGGCTGCAGGTAACAGAGGTCTGCTGTCCTTAGGGCGTGTACAGACACCGACTTTGGCAATGATATGCTCACGATACCTCGAAAATAAAGACTTCAAGCCACAGGCATTTTATAAGATACAGGCAGGTTTTGAAAAAGATAGTATCTCTTTTAAAGCGACTTCTGAAAAGATCGAAAAAAAGGAGGTTGCAGAAGAGACGGTTGCAAAACTGAATATTGGAACGCAGGCCAAAGTCGTCAAGGTAGAGGCAAAAGAAACGAAAGAACAACCTCCGCTCTTGTTTGATCTGACTTCTCTGCAACAGGATGCCAACAAAAAGTATGGCTACTCTGCGGATCAAACGTTGAGCTTGGCACAGGCATTATATGAAAAGAAAGTAATTACCTATCCAAGGACAGGTTCGCGGTATATTGGTGAGGATGTTTTCGAACAGGTGGAAGCATTATTTCAACATTTGGCAGATACTGCGGAGGAGGGGATAGCGGCGATATCCCGCAACTTGATAGGTGCTAAGCTGAACAAACGTTCTGTCGACGATAAAAAGGTGACGGATCACCATGCGCTATTGGTTACAGACGAAAAACCGGGGCCAATGCTCAAAGAGCAGCAGAATATCTACAATATGATTGCAAAACGTATGGTAGAGAGTTTCTCGGATGTTTGTTTAAAAGATATTACAACTGTAACAATCGATGCCGAAGGGGTAGAGCTTATTGCTAAAGGTACGGTAATACGACAATACGGTTGGCGCCTGTCTGCGGATCAGATAGAAACACCTGATGATGACAAGAATACGGATGAACTGGATAACGAAAATGCACAGCTCCCTAAGCTGACCGCAGAAGAGCTATTGGAGATCCTCTCGTTGGAGCTTTCCGAGCGCTTTACGAAAGCAAAACCTATTCATACGGAAGCGTCCTTGCTGAAGGCTATGGAGACTTCGGGCAAGGAGATAGAGGACGAAGAGATGAGGCAGGCTATGAAAGATTGTGGACTGGGAACACCGGCTACACGTGCCGCCACGATAGAGACATTATTCCAGCGTGATTATATCAAACGGGATAAGAAGAAGCTTATTCCTACGGAGAAAGGCCTCGCAGTGTATAATCTGGTCAAGGATAGGTCTATTGCAAAGGTCACGCTAACGGGTAAGTGGGAACAGAAATTAGAGGAGATGCGTGCAAATAAAGTTTCTTACGATGTGTTTATGAAACACATTAAGGATTATACCGTGAAAATAACGAAAGAGCTTCTACAGCTTCGTATTTCTATAGCACAGGAGGAGATAAAGCCTCAGCAAAAGGGGAAGATAAAGTGTCCCAAATGCCAGCCTGGAAATATACTTCTTTATGAAAAGGTTGCACAGTGTGATCACTATGCACGCGGTTGCGATTTTAAAATATGGAGGACGTTAAACGGTGTCTTTCTTGAAGAGAAGGAAATGAAAAGTTTATTGGAAAAAGGAAAGACTTCTGTGCTGAAGGGGGTGAAGACTAAGGAAGGACAGATTGTGGATGCACCTTTAGTCTTTGAGGATTTTAAGGTTAATGTTGGCTAATATCCGTTGTTCGTCTTAATTTGATCAGGAGTATAAGAAGACTCTTGAATGGAACGTCAAAATACGGTCAATCCTCAATGATTCCGATAGATTGAAAATGTAAAACTTTACCTTTGCCCGTATTATGGCGACAAAATTGTACAATCCCTTCGTTGATTTTAAATTCGATAACAAGACTTGCTTTTTGACTGGAGTGACTTTGGACTCTGAGGAAGAGCGTATTCAGGTTTTTCCGGTTTGGATGATGCGATCCTTTGATTTAGAAGATAAGCCTTTCAAACTATTGGATGAAAGCATGACTACTTATAAAAAGTTGCAGTTGCCCTGTTCGATAGCTGTGGCCTCTAGGATAGAGGAATTAGAAGAAGAAGTGGAAGTTGCAATGAAGAATGGTTTTGATGCGGTAAATGCATTGGATCAGATTACCTTATTTCAATGGGTGTCCAAGATTCTATATGGGGTCGTATTTAATGAAATTCAAACAGGGATAAAGCAAGCTATACGCACTGGTGAAGAGATGAATTTTTCTCAAGCTTTGGTACATAAATTTAGAAATCTACATGCGATGATGCAGTCTTTGTGTGTAATTATGGAGTTTGAACATCGTAATCCTTTTACAATTCAAGTGTTTCCTGTCGATAGTGCAGAGGATACATTCCTGTACCGAGATGAAATCAATACGCTGATCTTTTCTTTGCGGATGAAAGATTTTGCCATTATTGCTACATTGCAGGATAACGGTACTAATGCTATTTATCATGATGATGTTCTGGCAAAAATATCTGGTAAAAAGTTGCACCCGATTCAGTTTGAAGAAATCTGCGCCCGCTATTTTTATTCAGCTTATCTATTTAATCGTTTGCCGGAATATACCTATATGGATACTCCTGATGCTGTTTTTGTAGAGCCTATGCCGTTAAATGATTGGACGTTGAAACCAATTTTTGATAATTGGGCCGTCAAAACTTATGGACAGGTTTTGGAAAACTTCTGGAAGCCCTGGGGATATACTCTTTTTGAAATTATTAAAGATCCGGAGAATCCAATGTCATTTTTGACGGATGAAAATGGCGACTTTAAAGTCGTGCTTGATTTAGTGAAAGAATAGAACTGTTTGAATAGGATAACATTCTGCAAAATAATGAAGTAATCGCTTTCCTAAGTTAGTCTTGGATATTTCTACTTACGTTTTTTGGAAACTGGGCTTTTCTTGGAGTTTTTTTCTGCAGACATTTTAATTTGTCTGTTATAGAACCATATCATGGCAGATGGCCCTATAACGGGGAGTATTAATGCCAAGAAAGTAATGATCAATTGTCCGCCTGTTGCATTTTTTAGTTTGAATAGGCGAAATAGCATTATACCTGTCAGAGCCATGTGAATTAATAGTACGATATTTACTAATGTAGCCTTGTCAACTTGCATAGATAAAAATTTAACTCCAAAAATACTTAAGTTGATCGGAATGTCAATCTTTTAAAAAATATTTCCTGTATAGGATTCATTTAGTTTTTATTGATTAGTTTTGTGCTTCAATCGAATAACATATAACCGTTCCTGTGGCATTAGTATTTAAAGATGGACGTCCTGTTGTTAGGCTAAGAGCTTTCCGCGCTATAGATGACCCTCGGACTTGCGAGCGTTTTATAGAGGGACATGCACATGTCTTAACGGCAATAGGCGTTAAAAAAGTAACGTCATCCAAAAATGATTGGATGTATAACCCTGCAGCTTTTGTTTTAATTGTAGAATCTCTGGATGGAGAGAACGTGTACGGTGGGGCTCGTATACACGTTGCTGGTGGGTCAGAGCCTCTCCCCATTGAGGAAGCAACAGGCAATATGGACGCTAAGATATTTGACCTTGTATGGGATTATGCCCAAGACGGAACTGGAGAGGGGTGTGGACTCTGGAACTCAAGAGAAATCGCAGGGTATGGAATCGGCAGTATTTTCTTGACAAGGGCTGCTATCGCTATTGCGCCTCAGATAGGAATCAAATCATTATTTGCACTCTGTGCTCCCTATACTATAAATCTAACTAAAAGTGTAGGATATCGTCAGGAAACGAGTGTAGGGAATAATGGTACCTTTTATTATCCAAAATTGGATCTTCTAGCTACAACAATGATCCTTGACGATGTGATCAGTCTTGATACAGCGTCTGAGGAAGATAAAAATGCGATAATGGCACTGAGAACCAACCAGAATTGTACCAGAATAGAGATATTGAGATCAAAAGAGATTGAAATACAATACAAGCTTGATTTGGACAATATGGACAAATGGAATTTAAAGGAAATTATAGCCAACACCAAGAAAAGAACTGAACTAGAAGGTGATATCAATGATAATGATATCGAAATAATGTAAACCTACTTATAAATTTAATATGACGGATGAGCTAGATTTCAAGTTCCCCCACAAAGTGCTTTTCTTTAGAGCTTGCCATGAAAAGGACAAATGTCAATTGGAAAACCTTAAAGCATCTGCTGATGTTGTTTTCGTGTACGATGAAATAGAGAGACAAATTAAAGAGTTGATACGTTGTCGTTATCCCATGGGGTTGAGTGTATCAGAGGAAGAGATACAGATTCAGAACTTGTTGAATGGCAAATCTATGTCGGACTATGGAGTATGGGTATATTACCCGTGGAGGAAGTCTTTGGTGCATTTGTTAGACGAAGAGGAGTTTATAGAGGTTAGAACCAATCGGAATCAGCTTAAGATTAGCGTGGAAGAACAGCAACTTCTTTCTCGTAAGAAGATAGGGGTTATCGGATTGTCCGTTGGCCAATCTATAGCACTAACAATTGCTATGGAGCGAATTTGTGGAGTATTGAGGTTGGCGGATTTTGATACCTTGGATTTAAGTAACATGAATCGTTTACGGACGGGAGTCTTTAACTTAGCTGTTCCTAAAGTTGTTATTGCGGCTAGAGAGATTGCAGAGATAGATCCTTATCTAAAGGTTGAACTTTTTCCAAAGGGCGTTGATAGTGATAACTACGATGATTTTCTTTTAGAAAATGGAGGAGTTGATATGCTTGTAGAGGTCTGTGATAGTTTTGATGTCAAGCTGGAAAGTCGGTTCAGAGCCAGAGAAGCGAAAATACCTGTAGTAATGGATACAAACGATCGTGGTATGCTGGATATTGAACGGTTCGATATGGAGCCATCTCGAGCAGTATTTCACGGGCTAGCGGATGATTTGACTCTCGATAGGCTGAAGACATTGACAGCGGATGAACGCAGAGGGTATCTCATGAAAATTGTCGATGCTCACAATCTTTCGCTTAAGATGAAAAAGTCGATACCTGAGATAGGGAAAACCATTATTTCTTGGCCCCAATTAGCGTCAGAGGTGGTGTTGGGAGGGGCGGTTACCACCACGGTATGTCGGGGGATTCTTTTAGGACATAGTGTAGCGTCGGGACGTTATTACTTAGATGTTGAAAAAACAGTTGGCATTTCTAATTAGTACTTTTTAGACATTTACCATAATAAGCAAGAAGAAGATGTGTTATAGGAAGTTACTATTATTTTTATTGTTTATTATGCCCTTTTTCTCTGTCTATCCCAGTGAGCCATTGCAGTTTTCTGAAGATAGCGAAGGAAAATATATAGGTAAGTATGTACAGATTTTTAAAGACAAGACAAAGCAATTGACCTTTGAGGAGGTGAGTAGCCGTCCTGACCTTTTTGCTGAAAACCTAGAGGATGTTCCCAATTTAGGCGTTGAAACTGTCAATAACTGGATTAAATTTTCTATTACAAATCGGTCCCAAATAGAAGATCTTGTCGTCAATCTGTCCCAAGCCAATATCGATGAAGTTGTCTTCTATTCGATCCGTGGAAAAAAGGTAGATAGTTTGAACATCAACTCGATATCCGATTCTGCAAATCTTGCATATGCGCATCAATATTTTTTATTTGAGCTACCCTTAAATTATGGAGAGGAGATAACATGTTATTTAAAACTATTTAGTTACACGCAACTATCTGCTCCGATTTCGATATATAGTTCTAAAGGGGTCGTAAAAAGTCTTCTAAAAACAGATGTTTTTTCTGCTATATATATAGGGCTTATGTTGTCCATGATTCTCTATAATATATTTCTGTACTTTTCTACGAGAGAAGCGCATTATTATGTGTATGTAAATTATATATTTTGGGTTACAGTAGCTCAATTGGCCATTTTAGGACTTTTAGAACCCTTGTTCTCTATTGAAAATAATTGGATATCAGCACGACTTCTTACTTTTTCGGGGGCCATGTCTGGTATTGCTGCTATTTTCTTTGTCAAATCATTTCTTCAGACTGCTAAGGATTCGCCCAGATTTAACGTTTTGTTGAATGTATTTCTCCTCGGATATCTGGTAGCTTTAGGTCTTTTGGTAGGAGGTGTGTTTATCCCAGCTTACAAGATGGTAAACATTGTAGCAGGAGGAGGTTCTACTATTGTTCTGATATTGGCTTTTCGGTTGTCCCAACAAAAGTATAGACAAACGAAGTATTTTCTTGTAGCTTGGTGTATATTTTTAATCAGTGTATTGGTTTATGTTCTTAAAGATTATAATATATTACCATATAATTTCTTTACGTTACGGTCTGTTCAGATTGGATCTGTGATAGAAGCTATTCTACTGTCCTTTGCACTGGGTGATAAAATCAATATATACCGGAAGGAAAAAGAAGAATCTCAATTAAGAGAGTTAGCGATTTCGCAGGAAAATGAACGTCTTATCAGAGAGCAGAATATTGTCTTAGAACAAAAGGTTAATGAGCGTACTAAGGAATTGACTGAATCAAATGAGTCCTTACAGACTACATTGACACATCTTAAAGAGACCCAGTCTCAGTTGGTTGAAGCCGAAAAGATGGCTTCGTTAGGACAGCTTACCGCCGGCGTTGCACATGAGATTAATAACCCTATCAATTTTGTGACCTCTAACGTTGCTCCGCTTAAAAGGGATATTAAGATGGTGTGGGAGACATTAGATGAGGTGGAGCGTATCGCGTTTTCTGATGGTCTCTCTCTTTTAGAAAAACAGGAACAGATACAAGCTTATAAAGAAGAACTCGATATTGAATATCTAAAGGAAGAAGTTGACTTTTTATTAAAGGGTATGCACGATGGCGCTAGTCGAACTGCAGAAATTGTGAAAAGTCTTCGGATATTCTCTCGTGTCGATGAAGATACGTTGAAGTATGCGGATATTAATGAAGGGTTGGAATCCACGTTAGTGATATTAGGTAGTGTGATAAAAGAAGGGATAGAAGTACAGAAAAAGTATGGTGATCTACCGGAAGTAGAGTGTTATGCGGGTAAGTTAAATCAGGTGTTTTTAAATATATTGACCAACGCTATTTATGCTATTGATAAGAAATTCGGACGTGATCTAGGAGGAATACTTAAAATAGAAACAAGTATTTATGAAGACCCATCTTTCATTTCTATTCTCATTTCAGACAACGGTATCGGAATCCCAAGTAGTGTTAAAGAGAAAATATTTGAACCTTTCTTTACAACAAAAGATGTAGGTGAGGGGACTGGCCTTGGTATGTCGATCGCATATAATACTATTGCTAAGCATGAGGGAAAGATAATTGTGGATTCGGAAGAGGGGTGTGGTACAGTTTTTAATCTAATAATTCCAATTAAACAGGAGAGTTAAAAAAGATTGGGAATTAAATAGCCTAAAATTCCGTAACTTTGATTTAGAAATTATTTGGTCATTATGTTTTATTGCCAAATTTATGAAAGAGGTTCCAGAAATATTATACATAGATGATGAAGTGAATAATCTAATTGGTTTTAAAGCTAATTTTAGATATCAATATTTGGTTCATACTGCTTCTAATACTTCTGAGGCTAGAGAAATATTACGAACTCATCCCGACATACGTGTTGTGTTCTGTGACCAGCGCATGCCTGGTGAGTTAGGTGTTGATTTTTTGCACCATATCAGGACGGAATTTCCTAGGCCAATTCGGATTTTGTTAACAGCATATGCCGATATGGAAACTGTTGTGGACGCAGTGAACAAGGGACATATCTTCCGATTTGTTCGTAAACCATGGCAGCAAGAGGAGATTATTTCATCAATTGAAGAAGCTAATAAGTTTTATATAGCGACTTCGATGTTGGATATCAGAAACGAAGAATTGCAGAAAGCTTATCATGAGCTGGATAAATTTGCGTATAGTGTAAGTCATGATTTACGGGAACCATTGACGGGGATCCTAACAGCGATTAAGCTTGCTGGAGGATTTGACGAAATTGATCGCGTACGTGAAATATTGGGATTGATGGAGGGGTCGCTTATGCGATTGGACGCCTATATAAATAGCTTAAGAGATTACTTCCTGTTACGTCGCGGCGAACTGGAACTTTCTGATATAGATTTTCACAAGCTTTTCGATAATATAGTTCAATTTTATAAGATGTATACAAATAACAATCAGGTTTCTCTGAATGTTAGTGTTGAACAGTCAGAGGGATTTAAAAGTGACCATGCTGTCTTAGAGCTTGTTTTGCATAACTTATTGTCTAATGCCTTTAAATATCAAAGAAAAGATAATGATCATAAAGAGGTCAACCTTTCTGTCATTGTTAAGGACAATAATGCAACAATAGAGGTTAGTGATACCGGGCTTGGTATATCTCCTCAATATATAAAAGATATATTTAGACTATTCTTCAGGGCCACAAATGAAGCGGAGGGCATGGGGTTTGGTCTTTATAATGTGCAAAATGCATTAGCAAAATTGCAAGGAACAGTTGCTGTATCTTCCGAATTGGGAATTGGTACTACGTTTAGGGTCGTTATTCCTAATAAATAATCTGTTCCTGAATATTTATGATTGAACGGGTTTGCCGACACATATGAAGCCTGTTTTTCTGATAGTTTATATGCTTAGAAAGTGTCAGTAACTTTCAGATGTCTATAGGATGTACTCGTCGTTGGCAACATGAAATTGTTTGTTTTTCTGTCATGTTAAGAAAGTAATTTTTGTCTTAGCAGGAACTCTAATTGTTCGTTCGATACCTCCAATTTGGAATAGGTCTCTAGTATATCCTTACGCTCAGAGTAAACCTCATAAGCTCTTTGTATTGTTTCGTCTAGTTCAGATTCACTCCACGGCTTGCTTAGATAATGATATATCTTTCCTTTATTGACAGCATCAACTACGGCTCCCATGTCTGCATAACCAGTCAATAAGATACGCATAGGTTCTGGATTGATTTTTATAATTTCTTCCAATAATGCAACACCGGTCATTTCCGGCATACGTTGATCAGTTATTATAATATCTATATGAGTCGTTTTTACTATCTCAATTGCAGCGGCACCATTAATCGCTGTAAGTACTTTGTATTTTAAACGAAAGGTCGCTTTAAAGGAAATTAGATTGTTCTCCTCATCATCTACATACAATACTGTAATTTTATTTTCCATAATCCACCTTTCAATCAATAAAAATTCTTAAACATACAAAGTAAATAAAAGTATGATAAGAATCAAACATCTTTCTGCTGTTTTTGTTTGTTGTTTTTTAATGTTTTTTTTATTGTTAATTGGTTAACAATAAGTTTTTTACGGTAAAGACTAAGAGAGGCTGCTTTATAAAATAAAAACAACCTCTCTTAATTATGATCTATGTAAGAAAAATCTAATTGTGTACGTCTTCTTGTCTGAAGATTTTCGCACCTAGGTATTCTCTGTTCAATCGAGCAATATTTGTCAATTTTATTCCAACAGGACATTCAGCTTCACAGGCACCAGTATTGGTACAGTTACCAAAGCCTTCAGCATCCATTTGGTCTACCATAGCTTGTGCACGCTCGTAACGCTCCGTTTGTCCTTGTGGCAACAAAGCAAATTGAGATACTTTGGCAGAGACAAATAACATCGCTGAAGCATTTTTACAAGCTGCTACACAGGCACCACAACCGATACAAGTCGCTGATTCAAAAGCTTCGTCGGCAATACGTTTTGGAATAGGAATGACGTTGGCGTCAGGTACTCCTCCGGTATTGACATTGACGTAACCTCCAGCTTGTTGGATACGGTCAAATGCTGTACGGTCTACCGCTAAATCTTTTAATACGGGGAATGCGGCTGCTCTCCAAGGTTCGATGACGATAGTCTGCCCATCATGAAAGCTACGCATGTGCAATTGACAAGTTGTAGTGCCTTCCATAGGACCGTGAGGACGACCATTGATTACCAATGAACACATCCCACAGATACCTTCGCGACAGTCGTGATCAAAATATATAGGGTCTTCACCTTTGCGGGTAAGATCATCATTGACAATGTCTAACATTTCTAAGAAAGACATGTCATCAGCGATGTCTTTGGCTTGGATGGTTACAAATTGTCCTTTTGCTTTATCATTTTTTTGACGCCAAACCTTCAGCGTTAAATTCATGTGATTACTCATATCTGTATAGTATTGAGTACTGTGTATTGAGTATTGAGACATTGCGCATATCCCGATACGCTATACGCAATACTATTTATAACTTCTTTGTGTTAACTTAACGTTTTCAAATACCAGTTCTTCTTTGTGAAGGACCTCGGGTTGATTTTCGCCAGTGTATTCCCATGCTGAAACGTAAGTGAAGTTTTCATCATCACGTTTAGCTTCGCCTTCTTCTGTTTGTGATTCCAAGCGGAAGTGACCTCCACAGGATTCGCTACGGTTTAAAGCGTCATCCACCATTAATTCTCCAAGTTCGATAAAGTCAGCAACACGACCTGCTTTTTCTAAAGACATATTCAACTCTTCATTCTGTCCTAACACGGATGCATTGGACCAGAATTCTTTTTTAAGTTCTTGAATCATGCCTTTTGCTTTTGTAAGACCTTCAGCTGTACGGGCCATACCACAGTATTCCCACATGATATGTCCAAGTTCTTTGTGGATATCATCTACGGTTTTTGAACCGCGTAAAGCCAATAATTTGTTGATGTTATCTTCTACCTCTTTACGAGTTTGCTCAAAAGCGGGGTGGTTTTTGTCTACAGGATTGAAGTTTCCAAGGCCAGCTAAGTAATCTCCAACAGTGTAAGGGATTACAAAGTAACCATCTGAAAGCCCTTGCATTAATGCAGAAGCACCTAGGCGGTTAGCTCCGTGGTCAGAGAAGTTAGCCTCTCCTAATGCATATAATCCAGGTACTGTAGTCATCAAGTTGTAGTCAACCCATACGCCACCCATAGTGTAGTGAACAGCTGGGTAGATACGCATCGGTTGCTTGTATGGGTTTTCGTCTGTAATCTTGTGATACATATCGAAAAGGTTACCATACTTAGCACGTACGCTATCTTCTCCTAGACGAGCAATTGCGTCTTTGAAATCTAAGTAAACAGCGAAGCCTGTCTTTCCTACACCACGACCATCATCTACAGCTTCTTTTGCGTTACGAGAAGCTACGTCGCGAGGTACCAAGTTACCGAAAGAAGGATATTTACGCTCTAAGAAGTAATCTCTATCGTCTTCTTTGATATCTACAGGTTTCAATTCGCCTTTACGTACACGCTCTGCCATTTCTTGTGTTTTTGGAACCCAAACACGGCCGTCGTTACGTAAAGATTCTGACATCAAAGTCAGTTTTGATTGGTGATCCCCAGTTACAGGAATACAAGTAGGGTGAATCTGTGTGTAACATGGGTTGGCAAAGAAGGCTCCACGTTTGTGTGCTCTCCATGCTGCTGTTACGTTACAGCCCATTGCATTTGTAGATAAGAAGAATACGTTTCCGTAACCACCTGTACATAAAAGGACAGCATGGCCTTCATGTGACTCTATTTTACCCGTTACCATATCGCGGGTAATTACGCCTCTTGCATGACCATCAATCTTTACGATATCTAGCATTTCGTGACGTGTATAGGATTGAACTTTTCCTTTTTGAATCTGACGGTTCAAGGCAGAGTATGCTCCTAATAATAGTTGTTGTCCTGTCTGACCACGTGCGTAGAATGTACGTGATACCTGAGCACCACCAAATGAACGGTTGTCTAAAAGACCACCATATTCGCGTGCGAAAGGCACACCTTGAGCCACACACTGATCAATAATGTTTACAGAGACTTCTGCCAAGCGATATACGTTTGCTTCGCGCGCACGGTAGTCTCCACCTTTAATCGTATCATAGAATAAACGGAAAACGGAGTCACCGTCATTTTGATAGTTTTTTGCAGAGTTGATCCCCCCTTGTGCAGCAATAGAGTGCGCACGGCGTGGAGAATCCTGGTAACAAAATGTTTTAACATTATAACCCAGCTCAGCTAGTGAAGCTGCAGCAGAGGCGCCTGCCAAACCCGTACCAACAACGATAATTGTGAATTTACGTTTGTTAGCTGGGTTTACCAGTTTCATATTGAACTTATGTTTTGACCATTTTTCGGCCAATGGGCCTGCTGGTACTTTTGAATCTAACATAATCTTATACTATTTATTCGATGTTACAAACTATTTAAAATAGAAATACAAAGGCATTGCCGCAAAAGCTAGAGGAATTAATATTCCAAATACCCAAATTCCAAGTCCTTTAATAAATCCGATGTATCTTCTGTGATTGAAACCTAACGTTTGAAACGCGGATTGGAACCCGTGAATCAAATGGAAAGCCAAAGCTGCCATAGCAATCACGTAGAATAATACGATAAAAGGATTCTGGAATGTATATGCTACTTGTTTGTATAAATCTTTTGTTTGAACAGTCTCAATGCCATTATTTACGAAAGTCTTATAACCATCGTAGTTGTTTGGTAGCACGTCAGAGGCAATGATTTCGCGGTTGCCAGTAGCTAGTTCGGTATTGTATTCTACATACGGAGTTGTTCCAAATTTATATTGGAACCAAAAGTTCTGCATGTGTGTTGCTAAGAAAACTAGGATTATTGTTCCTAGAATACCCATGTTTCTGGAATTCCATTTACTGTTTACGTTTCCGCTACCTTGGTTGTAACCGATAGGTCTAGCAGATTTGTTCTTTAATGTTAAAGTCAAAGCATAAACAGCATGGATGATAACAGAAGCGTAAAGTAGGTAGGAAACTACTTTAATAGGGGCGAAATGCGTCATGAAGTACGCATAATTGTTGAATGCATAGCCTTCATCATTCTTAAATAACTGTAAATTACCTATCAGGTGAACTACTAAGAACGAACATAAAAATAGTCCGGTTAAGCTCATGATGAGTTTCTTTCCCAGTGAAGAAGTCAATAGTGGCTTTGATTTACTACTCATTATCCTTTTTTTTTATAGATTATAATATCGCAAAAATATCTAAATCATTTATAAAAATGACTTTAAATCCACTAAATAGCCTTAATTTAGAATTGTTCTAAATTTTTTTTGATTATTTTTTTACTTCAAAAGATTTCTCCCTGAAAAAACACTCTTTATCGTCTAACGATATGTTGCAGCATGGCAACAGTGAATTTAAATCAAACGATGCTATGTTGTCGGTTATAAAAAATGGTCGGGATATGAAATATCCCGACCATTCGAAATTAAGGGCGTATAAAGTCCCCTTGATTTCTTAGATTTTAAACAGGCGATACCCCAAACCTATACTCCACATGTTGATTTTTTGACTGTGAGTAGAACCTTTGGCCATATCGTTAAGACCTAATTCGTAACGAAGATCTACACGCAAGCTAGATATGTCTACTCCAGCGCCAAAAGCCCATGCTGTAGAACTTTTCTTGTATTCCGAAAAATCAGTTATGTTTTTGATTTTGTCCCCGTCATCATTGGTAATGAAGGAGAATACCGGTCCTGTTTGTATTCTAGCACCGATAGGGCCTAGGCCAAAACGCTTGCCTAATAGAACCGGAATATCTACGCTTGTGAATTTTATGTCTTCAGCTTTAGAATCCTTATTGATTTCTATGTTCTTTCCAGTGATGTATAGCTCAGGTTGCACGTGGAATCCGAGAACGCCAATGCGAGAGTACAAGCCAGCTTGGTAACCGGCTTTGTTCTTTGAATTAAAGAAATTGTCATCTTTTAGTTTGGAATAGTTTAATGCTCCTTTTAGTCCGATTTCAAAACTAGGTAATATCTGAGCTTGAGTTACAGTAGCACCTGATAATAATAGGAGTAATGCGGGTAAAAACTTTTTCATCATTAATTTATTTATGTAGATTTGTTTAAATAGAGTTTAACACATGTTTTAGTGTTGTTTGTTTACAGATTGTGTAAATATATACAATTTTAATACCATAATTATGAGCATTCTCAAAATTAAACAGGAGGATTGGCAGATTGCCAAGATTAAATTGAGCCGAAAATATAATCATCTTACTGAAGATGATCTGCATTATGTAGAAGGAGAGGAGGAACAGTTAATTGATCGTTTAGCTAAGCGATTAAAACGTACGACGGATTATGTCGTGTTTACTATCGGTAAGCAAATGGAAGATTTAACAAGCAATAGATTATAAATGACAGAGAGTACAGAAATAAGTTGGTCTGATTTTGAGAAAGTGGATCTGAGAGTGGGGACTATTTTGGAGGTCAGTGATTTTCCCGAGGCCCGCAGGCCAGCCTATCAGTTGTTTATTGACTTCGGTCCTGAAATCGGACAGCGTAAGTCTAGTGCGCAGATTACGAAGCTATATACAAAGGAAGATTTAATAGGTAGACAGGTTGTCGCGGTAGTGAATTTTCCGCGTAAACAGATTGGAAAATTTATGTCGGAATGTCTAGTGACTGGACTGGCTGATGAAAATGGTGATATCGTTTTGACCGCAGTAGAGCGTAATGTTCCGAATGGTGCCCGATTGATATAGCATGCGGATTTATAATTTTGAAGAAACGTTGCCACAGGAGAAGCTGGATGAGCTCTATATGAAAGAAGCGTTCAGTTTGGCAGAGCAGGCATTTAGAGAGGACGAGGTCCCTATAGGAGCCGTTATCGTTGCACAAAATAAAATAATAGGTAAGGGGTATAACCTTACAGAGCGGTTGAACGATGTAACGGCGCATGCTGAAATGCAGGCATTCACAGCGGCTGCTAATTTTTTGGGCGGGAAGTATCTCAACGACTGTACGCTATATGTGACCGTAGAGCCTTGTGTGATGTGTGCAGGTGCGTCGTATTGGACACAAGTGTCACGTATTGTTTACGGGGCTGTGGATGATAAGAGGGGATATACGGTGGTCGCTCCGAATATACTACACCCTAAAACACAGATTATAGGTGGAGTGTTGGAGGAAGAATGTGGTGCTTTAATGAGGGCTTTTTTTCGCTCAAAACGATAAAATGGCATTATTATGAAACATTAGCTAAAGTGATTTGTTATATTCGTATTGTTAAATAAAACTTGAAAATTTAATTAAAATAAGTAACTATGGCATTTGAATTAGAAGCGTTACCATACGCAAACGACGCATTGGAACCTCATATTGATAAAGAGACAATGGAGATTCACCACGATCGCCATCATCAAGCATATGTTGATAATTTGAACAAGGCTATCGCTGGTACAGATGCTGAGAACGCGTCTTTAGAAGATATTTTGAGAAATGTAAGTAAGTATTCTCCTGCTGTTCGTAATAATGGTGGTGGACATTATAATCACAAGTTGTTCTGGTCTATTTTGAGTGCAAATGGAGGCGGTGAACCTACAGGTGAATTAGCTGAAGCGATTACAGAAACTTTTGGTTCATTTGAGGAGTTGAAGAAGAAATTGCAAGAAGCTGGTGCTACCCGCTTTGGGTCTGGATGGTCTTGGTTGATCGTAGATGCAGATGGGAAATTGGCAGTAACTTCGACACCTAATCAAGATAATCCGTTGATGGATGTTGCGGAGGTGAAGGGAGCTCCTATTTTAGGTATTGACGTGTGGGAACATGCTTACTATTTGAAATATCAAAATAAGCGTCCTGCGTACTTAGATGCTATTTTTAATGTTGTAAATTGGGATGCTGTTGCTAAAAAATATGCAGCTGCAAAATAATTGCAACTAAGGAAGAGATTAAAAGGCGACATGGGAATCCATTGTCGCCTTTTTGATCTACGGGCAAATTTGGAAAGAAGAAGTATAGATTTGAGCTTATGAAGCCGATTCAGTTTACAGTTTCTGTCTATGGTGAAGGTGTCTTTGCTGTGATGGAGGATAAGAAGGAGAATTTTTACAATTATTATCATCGCCATGACGAAGCCCAGATTACCTATATTTTGAAAGGTAAAGGGACGATTATGGTAGGTAATATTATGCAGTCGTTTCAGTCTGGAGATATCTTTGTTCTGAAGCCTAATGAACCTCATATGTTCGACAGGGATATGGAAGATGAGGAAGAAATAGGCGATATACATGCTATTCATATATTTGTGAACCTGGAGCGTATGAAAAAGCTTTATCATATTCCTGATTTTGAATTGGTCAAAGAGTATTTGCTTGAGCTTGATACGAGTAAAATGGTAGATCGCGGTCTTTCTGAATCAATGATGCATTATTTTACGAATTTGATGGTCAAGACATCGATGCCTCGCTTTACAGAGTTTCTTTCTTTACTTTACACCTTAGCAATACATCGTAGCGATGCTTCTTCACTGTATTCGGGAGTAAGGACTGTAGCTTATTCGGATAAAGATGGAGCACGTATCAGTCAGGTTTATAAGTATACCTTTGATCATTATAATGAAGATATTACGGTGGATCAGGTAGCGTCAATCGTGCATATGACTCCCACCTCATTCTGTAAGTTTTTTAAAAAGCATACTACCAAAACCTATATCAGTTTTTTGAATGAAGTTCGGATAGAAAAGGCTTGTCAGATTTTGATAGATAATAAATCAGAGCATATTGCGGAGGCTGCTTTTCAATCTGGATTTAACAATGTGGTTCATTTTAACCGGGTTTTTAAATCTATTACCAAAATGTCTCCGCGTAGGTATATTGCTCAGCATAGTATGGATTTGTAACGGAAATTGTGTTGTGTTATATGAGGTTTGATGTAGGTTGTTTTTTTTATCTTGTTGTTTTGTAGTGTGTTGGTTTGTTGTTTTATTGATACTGTAGTTTGCTGCTTTCTTGGTGTTTGGATATAATATGTTTACTTATGGACAATCCAGTACTATAATGTGGGTAATATATTTTGTTATTTTACGTTGATTAAATAAAACAAAAAGTTATGTTAAAGGGATTTTTTAATGTTCCGGCTCCAGTTAATGAACCGGTATATTCATATGCTCCAGGTACTAAAGAAAGAGCTTTTTTGCGTCAGGCTATCCAAGATGCTAGAGATCAGGAAATAGATGTTCCTATGTACATCGGTGGTAAAGAAGTGCGTACGGAGAAAAAAGTCAAATTGACACCTCCTCATGATCATAAGCATATTTTAGGGTACTATTCTCAGGGTACTAAGGAACATGTAGAAGAAGCTATCGAGGTTGCTCTGGCTGCTAAAGAAGACTGGGAAAATCTACCTTGGGAACAACGTGCGGCTATTTTTCTAAAGGCTGCAGAGCTTATCTCTACTAAATACCGCTATAAATTGAATGCTGCAACCATGTTGGGGCAGTCAAAGAATCCATACCAAGCAGAGATTGATTCAGCTTGTGAGATCGTAGACTTTTTACGTTTTAATGTGAAATATATGTCTGAGATCTATCAGCAACAACCTCCAGCTAATAGTAAAGGGGTATGGAACCGTGTAGAGCAACGCCCATTAGAAGGATTTGTATTTGCATTGACTCCTTTCAACTTTACAGCAATTGCAGGCAACCTGCCTACCTCTGTAGCTATGATGGGAAATGTTGTGGTTTGGAAGCCTTCTAATACACAGATTTATTCTGCCAACGTATTAATGCAAATCTTTAAAGAAGCTGGTCTTCCTGATGGTGTTATTAACTTGGTATATGTTTCCGGTCCTGATGCTGGTGATGTAATCTTTAAACATCCGGATTTTGCAGGTATTCACTTTACAGGCTCTACTGGTGTTTTCCAAGATATCTGGAAAACTATTGGAGAGAATATTCATAGATACAAAACTTATCCGCGTATTGTCGGTGAGACCGGGGGGAAAGATTTTATTGTAGCTCATCCTTCTGCAGGTTTAGACGTTTTGAATACAGCATTGGTTCGTGGTGCTTTTGAATTCCAAGGACAGAAATGTTCGGCAGCATCTAGAGCATACATTCCACAATCAATATGGAACGAGTTAAAAGCAAAAATGGAGAAGGATATCAATTCTTTCAAAATGGGTGGTACTGAGGATTTCAGTAACTTTATTAATGCAGTGATTGATGAGAAGTCATTTGATAAAATCGCAAGCTATATTGATAGAGCCAAAGCTTCTCCTGATGCAGAGGTTATCATTGGTGGAACTTACGATAAGTCTGAAGGCTACTTTATAAGCCCAACGGTTATTCTAGCGAAAACACCAGATTACGAAACGCTATCGGAGGAGTTGTTCGGACCTGTATTGACTATTTACGTCTACGAAGATGATAAGTGGTCTGAGATGTTAAAGTTAGTAGACAATACTTCTATCTATGCATTGACTGGTGCTATCATTTCTCAAGACCGTTATGCTATTGATGAGGCAACGTATGCTTTGCGCAATGCTGCTGGTAACTTTTATATCAATGACAAATGTACAGGTGCTGTCGTTGGTCAGCAACCATTTGGCGGAGCTAGGGGGTCTGGTACAAACGATAAGGCGGGGTCAATGATTAATCTGTTGCGCTGGGTGTCTCCACGTACAATTAAGGAGACTTTTACTCCAGATACAGATTATAGATATCCATTTTTATCAGAAGAATTATAATAGTTAGACTGTTTATAAAATGAAAAGCACGGTTACTGACCGTGCTTTTTTATTCGACCGTTTGGTGTTTTTAATTGGGGTTATACATATTTAGTTCAGCGCCATTAAAAAAGGCTTTTTCACTAGTGAAAAAGCCTTTTTTATATTATCTTATTTTTCAGTTTATTCTTCTATTGCTGCGGATTGATCTAAAGCTTCACCTGTAACTTCTGCTCTGATTTTTGTTTCCAACTCATCCATTAAATCAGGATTATCTAATAGTAGGTTCTTCACAGCATCACGTCCTTGACCTAATTTGGTTTCTCCATAGCTAAACCAAGATCCCGATTTTTTAATGATATTATATTCTACACCTAGATCGATAATTTCGCCAACTTTAGAAATACCTTCACCGAACATGATGTCGAACTCCGCTATACGGAAAGGAGGAGCTACTTTGTTTTTTACGATTTTTACTTTAACACGGTTTCCAGATACTTCGTCTGAGTCTTTGATCTGAGAGGTGCGGCGAATATCCAAACGAACTGACGCATAGAATTTTAATGCATTACCACCGGTCGTAGTTTCAGGGTTTCCAAACATAACACCTATTTTCTCTCGTAACTGATTAATGAAAATACAGCAACAGTTTGTCTTGGATATGGTTCCGGTTAGTTTACGAAGGGCTTGTGACATAAGTCGTGCCTGTAACCCCATTTTGGACTCTCCCATTTCTCCTTCTATCTCGCCTTTGGGTACTAAGGCTGCCACAGAGTCAATGACGATTACATCGATTGCACCAGAGCGAATAAGATTGTCTGCAATTTCTAAGGCTTGTTCGCCATTGTCAGGTTGTGAAATGAGTAAGTTCTCTACGTCAACCCCTAATTTTTGAGCATAATATTTATCAAAAGCATGTTCAGCATCAATAATAGCAGCAATTCCACCTTTTTTTTGAGCTTCTGCCACAATGTGAGTAGCTAAAGTTGTTTTACCGGACGATTCAGGACCATATATTTCAATGATACGGCCTTTGGGAACCCCCCCGATACCTAGAGCGATATCAAGTCCCAATGAACCTGTAGATATAGACTCAATTGGTTCTACTGCGGAATCACCCAACTTCATGATGGTGCCTTTGCCGTAAGATTTTTCTAACTTATCTAAGGTAAGCTGTAAAGCTTTTAATTTATCTGCGTTGCTCATGTTTTTAGTATTATTAAGTCAAATATATAATCTTTAGATTTTAAAACCAAATTTTTTGCTAAAATAATTAGTCATCAAGGCTTCTCGTAAAGGTAATCACCTTTTTTAGTTATTGGAAGTGCTGTTGATAAGTTGTGCTTTCTTTGTTTTTTCAAAATATTTACAGAAGTAGGTAATCGGGCATTGATCGCATTTAGGTGTCCTAGCCAAACAAATATACCTTCCATGTAAAATCAGCCAGTGATGCGCTACTGCAATAGTTTCTTCAGGTAGATATTTTACTAATTGTTTTTCTACTGCTAAAGGCGTAGTGGCATTGCTGGTTAATCCCAATCTATTGCTTACTCTAAAAACATGCGTGTCAACAGCCATAGAAGGATTGTTGTATACTACAGATGAAATGACATTGGCTGTTTTTCTACCTACTCCGGGTAGCTTTATAAGATCTTCGATTTTTTCCGGAACTATTCCATCAAAGTCACTTATTAGCATTTGAGCCATTCCAACCAAATGTTTGGACTTGTTGTTTGGATAGCTTACAGAGCGGATATAAGTGAATACTTCTTCTGGCGAACTTGCAGCAAGAGATTCGGCTTCAGGAAAACGGGCGAACAGAGCCGGTGTTACTTGATTGATTCGCTTGTCGGTGCACTGCGCCGAAAGAATAACGGCAACTAAGAGCTCAAAAGGATTACTATATTCGAGCTCGGTCTGAGCATCAGGGTTATGTTTTGAGAAATACTCTACAAAGGCTTTGTAACGGTCTTTTTTTAACATAAACAAAGATACTCATTTGTAGGGGACTCTTAAAGCAAGAAAGTCTCTAAACTTTTAGAGACTTTCCTGTTATTTGCTTAACAATGATTTCGAATAAGAAAGAATATTATCTATAACATTCTGTGACGGTTCTTTTGCGAGATTTTGAATGCCATTTTTGATGTTCGTCTCAAAGGCGGCGTCTTTTTCTGTTGTAGATTCTTTTAAATCGCTATCGTAAGCTTTTTCATAAATAGTAGTAGAATTTTCGATCATAAGCCTCTTATTTATTGTTGTTTAGTAGTAGAACGCAAAATAAGAATTATTATTATAGAAAATTTAACATTTTTTTACTTTTTATTGGCGATGTATTTGTTTGCCTCTACTATAGCGTTATAAGCATTTACAATTCCGCCACTTGCTGAAATTTCATCTAGGTATACCTTTTTGCTTGACCCGTCTTGTTTTACTTTGACTTTTTGATCTACTTTAGTAACCGATTTAAGAATGATTTCCTTAACTTCAGTAGCGCTGAGCTGAGGGTAATATGAGCGGATAATTGCAGCTAATCCTGAAACTACAGGAGCGGCCATACTGGTACCTTGCTGTTCTTTGTATTCGTTTTCTGGCATTGTTGAGTTGATGGCTACGCCTGGGGCAAAAACATCAACAGATTTGTAACCATAATTAGAAAAATCCGCTAGAAGATCTCCATCCATTTTCCAAGAGGTTGCTCCTACTGTAATCCAACCTTTGGCTTCTCCTGTTATTGCGTTCAAACTATCTGTATAGTATTTAGTAGGATAGTTTGGTGAAATATCTATATTCTTACCGTCATTACCAGCAGCATGGACCAATAATACATCTTTTTCCATCGCATATTTAATCGCTTCGTCTACTGTTTTCTTATTGTAGTAATAGCCCTTTCCGAAGCTCATGTTAATTATTTTCGCACCATTGTCAACAGCATATCTTATTCCATTTGCTACATCTTTATCTCTTTCGTCTCCATTGGGGACAGCTCGTATAGACATAATCTCGACATGATCAGCAACTCCATTGATGCCGATATTATTGTTGCGTTTGGCACCAATAATTCCCGCTACGTGGGTTCCATGGTCAGCATCTGGGCCTTTGACGTCAGGATTACCATAGTGACGCTCGCTAGCGTCATCATAATTGTCCCCAACAATAGATCTTGAATCATAGTCTTTGTTGAGATGATATTTTACTTGGGCGCCGTAGTAATCTGTAGCTTCTTTAATATCTTTATAAAATTTTTCAAAACCGCCAGATTCGACTTCTTTTTTAGCAATTCGGATGGCCAGCTTTTGTTGGTCATTTTCAGTTTTGAAGTTATCTAAATCTTCTTTTTTGATATCTTTAGGCTCTTTCCCGATCGTCTTAATGATCTTTTCTATGCTTTGTTGTAGACGCCCATAATTTAAGTCTCCGAATTGTGCTTCGTCCATTTTTGTCGTATAGTCCGCTATCATTTTTTGATAAGCGACGAACTCCCTACGCTCGGCTTCTGATAGACGAGTAGTAGGTAAGACAGAAATGTATTTGGGTTCAAATTTTCGGATTAGTCGGGTTACCTCAAGGTTGTCGTAGTTGACGTTTTCTCCGTTTGCATTTCCGAGAAAATTCCACCCATATTTGTCATCTATGTACCCATTGCCATCATCGTCTTTTCCATTTTTAGAACTTTCTTTCTTATTAATCCATAGGACTTCTTTTAGGTCTTCATGATTGACATCGACGCCGCCGTCAATCACAGCGACGATGACAGGAGTAGACTTACGTCCCTTCAATAATTCGTATGCTTTCTCAGTGCTGATACCCATAATGCCATCTGATTTGTAAT
Source organism: Sphingobacterium faecale (assembly GCF_016746095.1). Lineage (GTDB taxonomy): Bacteria > Bacteroidota > Bacteroidia > Sphingobacteriales > Sphingobacteriaceae > Sphingobacterium > Sphingobacterium faecale. The sequence goes on from NZ_JAERTY010000002.1 coordinate 580,589, forward strand.
CAAGGTTATACCAGTTTGCAGGAGCTTTATCTTTCTTGTCTTGAGAAAAGCCAGAATAAGGAAGTATGCTTATTCCCAATAAAGCGATAAATAGTTTTGTATTACGCATAATTTAATTTTTGTTTCAATTGCAAATATAATGCTAGGGTGTTTGTTAAAATAGTTAAATCTATGTAAAATAAGTATTGTAACTTAATAATTGCAGAGATTTTGTATTTTTAAGGCTATCCGGTAGTAAATTTTAAATGCATGAGCTGTAGAATAATTAATTATATAATAATATTAGGTATGATAACAGGAGCTTGTAGCTCTCCGCAAGAGAAAGTTAGAAATGTTAGTTGGCCAGATGTAAAGGCTCCAGTTGCTAAGATAAAGCCTTATACAAGGGTGGTACATGGAGATACGGTAGTCGATAATTATTATTGGCTAAATGATTATTTTAAGGAAGGTCCAGACTCTTCTGCAGTAATTAAATATCTGGAAGATGAGAATATTTACACAGATGCGATGTTGAAAAGTACAGAACCATTGCAGATGAAATTGTACAATGAGATGAAAGCCCGTGTGAAGGAAAAGGACGAATCTGTTCCTTATTTAGAAAACGGCTATTATTATTACCGTCGTACAGAAGATGGGAAACAGTACTATAAGTTTTGCCGCAAGAGGGGGGGAATCGATGGAGTAGAGGAGGTCTTGTTGGATGTGGATAAAATGGCTGAAGGTAAAGCGTATTATGCTATTTCTGGAACAGCTATAAGTCCTGATAATAGGTATCTGGCTTACGGCGTAGACACGGTATCCCGAAGGGAGTATGTAATTCATATCAAAGACCTTCAGACAGGTGAAGTCATGAAGGATCGAATTACACAAACGACAGGAGGGGGCGTCTGGGCTGCGGATAGTAAGACGCTGTTTTACACACACAAGAATCCGGTAACACTATTGTCGGAAAAAATAAAGAAGCATGTATTAGGGACAAGTAATACAGTAGATGTAGAGGTGTATCATGAACAGGACAATACGAATTATATAGGGGTTAGTAAGTCCAAAAATGGAAAATATATATTCATAGAATCGGAGGGAACACTAAGTTCGGAGGTGAGATACCTGCCTGCAGAGCAGCCCAACGAAGCCTTTCGCGTATTCCAAAAGCGACAAAACGATGTGCTGTATAATGTAACAGCGTTGGATGATCGTTTTTTGGTAACGACGAATAAAGATGCCCAAAACTTTAGGGTGATGAGTTGTGGATTGGATGCGACAACTCAGGATAATTGGGTGGATTTTATACCTCACCGTGCGGATGTACTGATCGAGGGGGTGGACGAATTTAAGGATTTCTTGGTCGTATCCGAGCGTAAAAATGGATTGACCAATCTGACCATACACGACCTCAAGAATAACACCTCTTACCCATTGGATTTCGGAGAGGCAACTTACACTGTGCGGCCTAGTGTAAATGTCGAATATAATACGGATGTGTTTCGCTATGGTTATACCTCGTTGGTAACGCCGTTTTCTACATTTGAATATAATATGCGCTCAAAGGAAAAAAGCCTACTTAAACAACAAGAGGTATTGGGAGGGTATAATATGGATGAATATGTGACTGAACGTACTTTCGCGAAAGTGAGAGATGGGGTAATGGTGCCGATATCATTGGTTTATAAAAAAGGAACAAAGAAAGATGGTTCCGCTCCGCTTCACCTATATGCATATGGTTCTTATGGTGCGTCTATGGATCCTACCTTTAGCAGTGCACGTTTGTCACTGTTGAATAGGGGATTTATTTATGCTATAGCTCATATTCGTGGGGGAGAAGAGATGGGACGGCAATGGTATGAAGATGGTAAACTTCAAAAGAAGAAAAATACATTTACAGACTTTATCGATTGTGGTAAATATTTAATTGAGAATAAGTATACCCGTAAAGGTCATCTCTATGCTGAGGGAGGAAGTGCAGGTGGGTTGTTGATGGGAGCAATAGTAAACATGGCTCCTGATCTATGGAATGGTGTGATCGCAGCGGTTCCTTTCGTTGATGTCGTGACAACAATGCTGGACGAGACAATACCATTGACAACGAATGAATATGATGAGTGGGGAAATCCAAATGAGTTTGAAGCGTATACCTATATGAAGTCGTATTCACCTTATGAAAATATTGAACAAAAGGAATATCCTAATCTTTTGGTAACGACTGGACTACATGATAGTCAGGTGCAATATTTTGAACCAGCTAAATGGGTGGCAAAATTAAGGGCGTTGAAAAAAGGGAATCAGGTAGTTTTATTGAAGACAGATATGGATTTCGGTCATGGTGGTGCATCAGGGAGGTTTGATTATTTAAAAGATCAGGCATTAGAATATGCGTTTATCCTGAAATTAGAAGGAATGATAGATTAGCTTATCAGAAAATTGCTTCAAATGAGATAGTTTGAAGCAATTTTTATTTTTCTAACGATTCTCTACTTCTTGTTCTCTTGCGTCAATCTGATGTTGCCGATAGTTTTCAATGGCATTCTTACTCGCTTTTTGGGAGACATAAATACCTAGAATAGCAATCAAAGTCACTATTGTGATTCCCCAAGCATACTTTCGTTTGTCTTGCCTTACCAACCAATACATTACAAACACATACGGAACTGCGAATAAAACGTAAAAAATAATACTTGGACCTACCATAGCTAATTTAATATATACAACTGCAAAAATACGGTATTTGGTAGCAGATGCCAAATGGAATCAAATGTTAGTAGGATTTGAGTTATTTATTTTTAAATTTGTTTTTTAAACATTTCAATGATTGGAGTGTCTTATTGATAGTTTTTTTTAACATTTCCTGCTTGGATGAAATTTTTCAAAAAAAAACTCTTATATTTTTGCATAAAAGAAAAAAATAATTCTTTATTTTTGCGCTGTCAGATTTAAGAAATATACAGATTAGGTTTAAATGTATTGTAAAAAAAGATATATCAGCAATTTAGGACAGACTTTTAATAAGTTTGTTGCAATGCTTATGTCTGGGTATAGTACCTTGAACTGTCCAATTTTGCGATTCCGACGACCTATTCTGCCTCGAGCTTGATTCGAGAGGCAGACAAATTCTATTCCTAGTAAATTCATTTGGCTCAATGAATTTCTCAATCCTTAGTTATTACTTTTAACGCATTTTTAGCGTATTAATTTTTAGGTCGACATCTTAAGATGACAATTTCAGATTTTTTGATTATTCCCGCTACGGCAGAACATGTTACATATGCTGTACAGATTTGTGATGAAATGTTTGAGTCTGCAAAAGCCCGTGGTACAGGTATCGCTCGCCGAAAACCTGAGTACGTCGCTCAGAAAATGAATGAGGGGAAAGCTGTAATAGCTTTACATCGAGATGGTACTTGGGCGGGGTTCTGTTATATTGAAACATGGAGTCACGGGGATTACGTTGCTAATTCCGGTCTTATTGTTAATCCTGAATTTCGAAAGTTTGGTCTAGCTAAAGCAATTAAAAAGAGAGTGTTTGAACTTTCGAGGGAGAAATATCCGACTTCTAAAATATTTGGACTAACAACAGGGCTTGCGGTGATGAAAATTAACTCCGACCTTGGTTATGAGCCGGTTACTTATTCGGAGTTGACACAAGATGAAGAGTTTTGGAAAGGTTGCCAAAGTTGTATAAATTATGATATACTGATGAGTAAAGACCGTAAAAACTGTATGTGCACGGCAATGCTTTGGAATCCTGTTGAGAAGGAAAAAGAATTGAAAGAAAAAATACAACGTAAGGCCGAAGCAAAAGAGCGATTAGAACGGATTGCAAAGAAACAATCTCTACTAAAACGTATAGAAGCTAAGCTTTGGAAGTCAACACGAAAGACAGTCACAATGCTGTTCTCTGATTGGCGTAAGCCAGCAAAAGGGTTTTAGACCCTTCAACAAATAAACTTATACTGTTGTAGATTAATCGAATCTATGAGGGGTATACTAAATGAACAAATAAATTATACGAATGAAAAAAGTAGTATTAGCATTCAGTGGAGGTTTGGATACGTCATTTTGTTGTATCTATCTTTCTAAGGATTTAGGATTGGAAGTTCACTCTGTCGTTGTAAACACAGGTGGTTTTTCTGCAGATGAAGTTAAAAGTATTGAGGCACGTGCCTACGAATTGGGAGTTAAATCCCATACTACTATCGATGAAACTGCCGACTATTACCAAGATACTATTAAGTACCTTATTTTTGGGAATGTATTAAAGAACGCAACTTACCCATTGTCTGTATCTGCAGAACGTGTCTGTCAGGCAACTGCTATTGCTAATTACGCTAAAAAGATTGGTGCTGCTTGCGTAGCTCATGGCTCCACGGGGGCAGGTAATGATCAGGTGCGTTTTGACATGATTTTTAATACGCTTATTCCTGGAGTTGAGATTATTACCCCAATTAGAGATTTAAAGCTGTCCCGTGAAGCAGAGATAGAATATCTTAGTAAGCATGGTTTCCCATATAGCGCTGAGAAAGCTAAATACTCTATAAATAAGGGGCTATGGGGGACTTCTGTTGGAGGAGCAGAGACGCTCACGTCGAATCAATATCTACCAGAATCTGCGTGGCCAACGCCTGTTACATCTACTACTTCACAGCGGATAAATATTGATTTTGAAAAGGGAGAGCCTGTTGGTCTTAATGGTAATAAGATCGGAGCAGTGTCTGTCATTCAACAATTGCAAGAGCTGGCTCAGCCCTATGGTATCGGGAGAGATATACACGTAGGGGATACCATCATCGGTATTAAAGGTAGAGTAGGCTTTGAAGCAGCTGGGCCAATTATCTTAGTGAAAGCACATCATACCTTGGAGAAACATACACTGACGAAATGGCAATTGGCATGGAAAGATCAAATCGCAGGTTTTTACGGGAATTGGATGCATGAGGGACAGATGCATGACCCCGTAATGCGTGATATTGAAGCTTTTTTGGGATCATCTCAAGAAACGGTTACTGGTCGTGTTATTGTAGAGTTACATCCCTACCGTTTTGTTATTGTCGGTATTGAATCTGACCACGATCTGATGAATAATGAATTCGGCAGTTACGGTGAAATGAACGAAGGCTATACAGGAGATGATGTCAAAGGATTTTCTAAGATCTTCGGTAATCAAACCATTATTTGGCACAAAGTAAATGCCAAAGGATAGTCAATAGTTTTAAGTTGTACAATGTAATTAAGCGAAACGGGAGAGCCTTAAGCCTCTTTTTTTACAGACTAAGAAATTATTTTCATGAAATACTCATGTTTAGCGAAGCACAAACACCCATGAGTATTCCATATGGCAACTGAAAAGCAAATTATACACATATGAAAAAGGTAAAAGTTGGAATTGTTGGGTCTGCAGGTTATACGGGAGGAGAACTATTGAGGGTTCTTGTCTATCATCCTAATGTAGAAATAATATTTGCTAATAGTGCTTCCAATGCCGGTAAAAAGGTATATGAAGTACACAACGACTTGTTGGGAGATACAGAATTGGAGTTTTCATCCGACTTTCACTCGCATATTGATGTTCTGTTTTTATGTGTCGGACATGGTGATGCACATAAGTTTTTAGAGCAAAACGAGGTGTCACCCCATGTGAAAATAATTGATCTATCTCAAGACTATCGTTTACAGGCTACTAAAAATTATAAGGGGGACTCATTTTTATATGGTTTGCCAGAATTGAATAGATCTGCTATTCGATCTGCTCAGTATGTCGCAAACCCTGGATGTTTTGCAACCAATATACAGTTAGCATTGTTGCCGTTAGCATCAGTTGGATTGTTGCAGAGTCAGATTCATGTAACAGCTACAACGGGATCTACAGGTGCGGGACAAAGGCCGACAGTTACATCTCATTTCTCATGGAGGAGCGGCAATCTTTCCGCTTATAAGGCTTTTGAACATCAACATCTTCAGGAGATATCTGAGTCATTAAATCAACTGCAGGATGGATTTTTGCCAGAGTCTTCAAGGTCATTAATGGAAAGAGCTGCTGAACGTATTAATTTTGTGCCACTCCGCGGAGCTTTTCCTAGAGGAATTTTTTCTAGCATTTACCTCGATTATGCTTTGACCGAAGAAGAAGCATATCAGCTTTATATCAGCTATTATGAGTCGCATCCTTTTACCATTGTTTCACGTGAGAATATTGATTTGAAACAGGTTGTTAATACGAATAAAAGTATAATACACCTTGAAAAACATGGTGATAAATTATTGATCTTAAATGCTACAGATAATTTATTGAAGGGAGCTTCAGGACAGGCAGTACAAAATATGAATCTCATGTTTGGTCTGGATGAACGTGCTGGACTTAATCTCAAACCTCAGGGATTTTAATAAAAAAAGGCTATATTAAATATAGCCTTTTTTATTAAAAGTAGGGTTACTTCTCATTCTCTTCACTGATGTCGGAAGAAACCGAGCTGTCGCCAGAATTGACCCCTTTGACAATAATCTCTTTTTTATCTTCATCCAAATCGACCATTATTATGGCGCTGGCTTTTAGTTCTCCTTTTAAGATCTCCTCAGCGATTGGATCTTCAAGATACTTTTGAATGGCTCTCTTTAGTGGACGAGCTCCAAAATTGGTGTCGTATCCTTTCTCAGCGATAAACTCTTTAGCTTTGTCTGTTAAATCTATAGAATGTCCTAGCGCTTCAATACGGCCGAATAGCGACCTTAATTCGATATCGATTATTTTGAAAATGTTTTCTTTAGTTAAGGAGTTGAAAACAATAACATCATCTATACGATTTAAGAACTCAGGTGCAAAAGCACGTTTCAAAGCCGTTTCTATCACACCTCTCGAATGTGCATCAGCCTGATTTTCTTTCGCAGCAGTAGTGAAACCAACACCTTGGCCGAACTCTTTTAGTTGACGTACACCAATATTAGAAGTCATGATAATGATGGTGTTTCTGAAGTCCACTTTGCGACCAAGACTATCTGTAAGCTGGCCTTCATCCAGAACTTGGAGCAAAAGGTTGAAAACATCTGGATGGGCCTTTTCAATCTCATCTAATAAAACGACGGAGTAAGGTTTGCGACGTACTTTCTCTGTCAATTGTCCACCTTCTTCATAGCCTACATATCCCGGGGGAGCTCCCACGAGACGAGAGACAGCAAATTTTTCCATGTATTCGCTCATGTCGACCTGAATCAAAGAATCTTCGGAATCAAACATAAAACGAGCTAATTCTTTTGCTAGTTCTGTTTTACCTACACCCGTAGGTCCTAAGAAAATGAAAGAGCCTATAGGTTTCCGAGGGTCTTTTAATCCAGCTCGGGTACGTTGTATGGCCTTTACTAGCTTTTGTACAGCATCGTCTTGACCAATAATCCGACCTTTCATGGATTCACCCATGTTGAGAAGCTTTTGGCTATCTGTTTGACTTACGCGTTGTACAGGGATACCAGTCATCATGGATACAACCTCAGCGACGTTGTCCTCAGTAACAGTATATCGTTTGCTTTTTGTTTCAGTTTCCCATGCCGCTTTTTCCTTGTCCAGCTCTTCAAGCAGTTTTTTCTCTGTATCCCGTAGTTTAGCCGCTTCTTCATATTTTTGAGAGCGGACCACCTTGTTCTTTTCTACTTTGACCGCTTCTATCTTTTCTTCGATATCGATGATAGATTGGGGGACATGGATATTGGTAAGATGCACCCTTGAACCAGCTTCATCCAGAGCATCGATCGCCTTATCTGGAAGGAAGCGATCTGTGATATAGCGTGTTGTTAAGGTTACGCAAGCCTCAATTGCTTCTGGTGTGTAGTTAACGTTGTGGTGCTCTTCATATTTGTCCTTGATCCGGTTCAGGATTTCAATAGTTTCGTCATGAGAAGCCGGTTCGATCATTACCTTTTGGAAACGTCGATCCAATGCTCCATCTTTTTCGATGAATTGTCTGTACTCGTCCAATGTTGTTGCTCCGATACATTGGATTTCGCCGCGTGCTAATGCGGGTTTGAACATATTGGAAGCATCTAATGATCCTGATGCGCCTCCAGCTCCTACGATGGTATGAATCTCGTCGATAAAAAGAATCACATCCGGAGACTTTTCGAGTTCATTCATAACAGCTTTCATCCGTTCTTCAAACTGGCCACGGTATTTTGTACCTGCTACTAAAGACGCGAGGTCTAATGTGACGACCCGTTTATCGAACAATACACGTGAAACTTTACGTTGTACAATACGTAGTGCTAATCCCTCCGCTATCGCAGATTTACCAACACCAGGTTCACCTATTAAGATCGGGTTGTTTTTTTTACGACGAGAAAGTATCTGAGAAACTCGTTCAATTTCTTTCTCACGACCTACAATAGGGTCAAGCTTTCCGTCCTCAGCTGCCCGTGTCAAATCTCTTCCAAAATTATCCAGAACCGGAGTTTTAGACTTAATATCGGAAACTTTTTTAGGAGCGGAGAAATTATCTTCTTCGGCATAGTCATCATCCGGAGTAGATGAGCCTGACGCCTCGTCTGTAATGGTCGCTTTATTCTGTTCTACTTCATTCTTGAACAAATCGTAGGTCACATTATACTGTTGTAAAATCTGTGAAGCAATGTTGTCTTCATCGCGTAGAATAGCCAGTAACAAGTGCTCTGTTCCAATAATGTCACTTTTGAAAATCTTGGCTTCCAAATAGGTTATTTTCAGAACCTTTTCAGCCTGCTTGGTTAGAGGGACAGATCCAACCGGTGCTCGGGATACTGATGAGCCTTTTACTGCATCCTCAATAGACTGTCGGATTGAACCAGTGTCTACCAATAGATTTCTAAGGATTTTTATCGCCACCCCATCACCTTCTCGAATAAGTCCAAGTAAGAGATGCTCTGTACCAATATAATCGTGACGTAAGCGTAGTGCTTCCTCGCGGCTATAAGATATCACATCTTTGACTCTTGGTGAGAATTTTGCTTCCATGTAATTACCTTTCTTTCTTTATGTGAACTAAGTTAGAACTTTATAAATGTATGAAATAATTGTAAATCCTAACTTATTATTTTCTATAAATTATCAACAATCAAGCCATATGATAATGTAGTCAAAATGGCAGGTTCTATTCGCAATTATTATAACGTACAGATGGTGTGCTTAGCTACAGAGTTTCACTATTAAGGTCGAATTTGGTATCTTTGGAAGATATAAAAATTAATATAAAAGTTTAGGTCAAAAAAATATGTCTGACGAGAAAATAATTTTTTCAATGGCTGGGGTAAATAAAATATATCCTCCGCAAAAGCAGGTTTTAAAGAATATTTATCTTTCATTTTTCTACGGCGCCAAGATTGGTGTAATAGGGTTAAATGGGTCTGGTAAGTCTTCACTCTTAAAAATTATTGCTGGATTAGATAAATCCTATCAAGGAGAGGTGGTCTTCTCTCCGGGGTACTCCGTTGGATATTTAGCGCAGGAGCCTGAGCTAGACTTGGATAAAACGGTAAAAGAAGTTGTTGAAGAGGGAGTAGCAGAAATTACAGCTATTCTTAAAGAATACGAAGATATCAATGAGCGCTTTGGTCTGCCTGAGGTTTATGAAAATCCAGACGAGATGGACAAACTTTTAGTTAGACAGGGCGAATTGCAGGATAAAATCGACGCAACGAACGCTTGGGAACTGGATTCTAAATTGGAACGTGCGATGGATGCTTTGCGTTGTCCAGAACCTGATACTAAGATTGTCAATTTGTCAGGAGGAGAGAGACGTAGAGTTGCACTTTGTCGTTTATTATTACAAGAACCTGATGTGTTGTTGCTTGATGAACCGACCAACCACTTGGATGCAGAATCCATTGATTGGTTAGAACAGCATCTCCAACATTATAAAGGTACAGTAATAGCTGTGACCCACGATAGGTATTTCTTGGATAATGTTGCTGGTTGGATCTTAGAACTTGATCGTGGAGAGGGAATTCCTTGGAAAGGGAATTATTCATCATGGCTTGATCAAAAAGCCAAACGACTTGCACAAGAGGAAAAACAGGAGTCCAAGCGACAAAAAACACTAGAACGTGAATTGGAATGGGTACGTATGGCTCCAAAAGCAAGACACGCTAAATCAAAAGCTCGTTTGCACAATTATGATAAGCTCGCCTCGGAAGAAACGAAGGAAAGAGAAGAAAAGTTAGAGCTTTTCATTCCTCCTGGTCCCCGTTTAGGTAATGTTGTTATCGAAGCAGATAATATTTCAAAAGCTTATGGGGATCGTATTTTGTTTGAAAATCTTAGTTTTTCGTTACCTCCTGCCGGAATTGTAGGGATTATAGGACCGAATGGTGCAGGAAAGACTACTTTATTCCGCTTGATAACAGGGCAAGAGGCTCCAGATACGGGGACTTTTAAAGTTGGTGAAACAGTTGTCCTAGGCTATGTGGATCAATTGCATAATGATTTAGACCCCGAAAAATCGGTGTGGGAAAACATTACCGAAGGCAATGACAATATTATACTCGGCAATAGGCCTACAAATTCTAGGGCTTATGTTTCCAAATTTAATTTCAACGGCGCTGATCAACAGAAAAAAGTTGGCGTATTATCTGGAGGTGAACGCAACCGTGTACACTTGGCTATCACTTTGAAGAAAGCGTCTAACGTATTATTGCTGGATGAGCCGACCAACGATATTGATGTGAATACATTGAGAGCTTTGGAAGAGGGGTTGGAAAACTTTGGAGGCTGTGCTGTTGTAATATCACACGATAGGTGGTTCTTAGACCGTATTTGTACACACATATTGGCCTTTGAAGGAGATTCACAAGTATACTTCTATGAGGGTAACTATTCCGAATATGAGGAGAATAGGAAGAAACGTTTGGGAGATGTTGCACCGAAACGCATTAAATACAAAAAACTAGTGAAATAGTATGAGCTTAGAGTCCGCAAGGTTATTGGAGGCGATTATCGATACAGCGATAGATGGCATTATTACCATTGATAATAAAGGTTTAGTGGAGTCTATCAACCCTGCAGCGCTGACTTTATTTGGTTATGCGGCGCAGGAGGTGATCGGTAATAATATTTCGATGTTGATGCCCGAGCCTGACCAGAGTAGACATGATAGTTATATTTCTAATTATAAAGAGACCGGTAGGAAAAAGATAATTGGGATTGGCCGTGAAGTGCGGGGTAAGAAAAAAGACGGTACAACCTTTCCTTTCCGATTGGCTGTAAGTGAGGTTTTTTACAAAGACAAAAGTATTTTTACCGGTTTTGTTCATGATCTAACAAAAGAGAAGAAGGCAGAAGATGAGCTGCTGAAACATACCTTGGAACTGGAAGAGGTGGTTCGGCATCGGACGAAGGACTTGATCTCTTTGGTTTCGGAGTTGGAAAAGGCTAAGGCTGATGTAAGTAATTCCTTGGAAAAAGAAAAGGAACTGAATCAATTGAAGTCTAGATTTGTGTCGATGGCTTCTCACGAATTTAGAACTCCTCTCAGTTCGGTGCAGCTTTCAGCTTCGCTCATAGAAAAGTATATCGAAAGACCCGATTTTGAATCTGTTGTAAAGCATACCAATAGAATAAAGGGCTCGGTGCAGTTGCTAAATAATATTCTCAATGATTTTCTGTCTTTGGAAAAATTAGAAGCGGGTGTTGTAGTGGTTAATAAACAGCATATAAATTTGGTGCATTTAGGTGAAGAAATATCTGGAGAAATGCAACTCATTTGTAAGAAAAATCAGCATATAGTATACCAGCACACAGGAGCACAGGCTGAATTCGACCTAGATTCTCATTTGTTAAAAAATAGTATTATAAATCTGATATCTAATGCTATTAAATATTCAGGAGAGGATACCTTTATTGAATTTTCGACCGAGATTACAGACGAGACATGTACGATTGTGGTTAAGGATAATGGTATAGGTATCCCTGTTGAGGATCAGAAAAACCTATTTGAGCCTTTCTTTAGGGCGCATAATACAGGAAGTATTCCTGGGACGGGATTGGGACTCAATATAGTGAGGAGATATGTTAGCCTTATGGATGGAAAATTAGAATATTGGTCTGCGATTAATCAAGGAGCATTATTTCGGATGGTATTCAATCGCTAAGCTAAAAGCAAAATATAAATGAAGAAAAGGACGATTTTAATTATTGAAGATAATTTAGAAATTAGAGAGGGAAGCGCTGAAATATTGGAACTTACCGGAGAGTATGATGTTATTACTGCAGAGAATGGAATGGTCGGGGTGGAGTTGGCAACTAAACATCATCCTGATTTGATTCTTTGTGATATTATGATGCCTGAGCTGGACGGATACGGGGTGCTTTATATGTTGGGAAAACAGGATACTACGATGCATATTCCTTTTATTTTCATAACTGCTAAATCGGAACGCGTAGACATGCGTAAGGCGATGGAAATGGGAGCTGATGATTATATTGTTAAACCATTTGATGATATAGAGCTATTGAATGCCATTGAAAGTCGGCTGAGAAAAAAAGATAGTCTTGATTTAGCGGCAGGAAATGGAAAGTTTTTAAAGCTAGAAGAAGAAGAACAGAATTATCTTTTAGAAAGCTTAGTCAAGGAGGCCCGCGTTAAAACGTTCAAAAAGAAACAACTGATATACGGTACAGACGACTCTCCATTATACATATACTATGTGGTAAAAGGCAAAGTGAGGAGTTTTCTAAATTATCAGGATGGGAGAGAATTATCTACAGATATTCATGGAGATGGACATTTTTTTGGTTACGAGTCTATTTTAATGAACGAAAATTATACAGAGAGTACTGCCTCGTTAGAAGATTCAGAAATAGCAATGATTACTCGCGATAGCTTTTTTGAATTGATTTATCGGAAGCCTGGAATTGCTAGTAAGTTCATCCGGATGTTGTCAGGAGATATCAAAGAAAAAGAAGAACAAATGCTCGGCTTTGCTTATGATACAGTACGTAAGCGGGTGGCTAGTGCATTGATTCAGATAGCGGTGAAGAGTAGAGAGAATAAAGATGACGATGAAGTATTGATTCGGATATCTAGAGAAGACCTCGCTGCATTTGCTGGTACTGCAAACGAGACAATAAGTAGAATATTGGCAGAGCTTAAAGAAGAAGGGATAATTACCAAGGAAAAAACAGCGATTCGGATACTCTCGATAAAAGAGTTGAAAAAAATAAAACAGTAACAGCGGCTATTAGAACAGATAGCCGCTGTTCTTTTTTATAAATAAGTGATAAGAATCATTTATTTGTCTGACCAGCTACACTCGTAATGTGCAGAACTACTGTTAGATTTGGATTATTATACGGTAAATGGAGCAATGTACATTGTCACGTCTATGAGAGTTGTCGCTTATAATATCAAGGAATTTGAAAAAGAGTTACTGGCCAAAGCTAATGCTAAGGTGCACGACCTTACGTTGATCTCAAATGGCCTTAATTTTAGTACGATTCATTACGCCAAGGGTAAAGAGGTTATTATTATTTCCGATGATGATCAACTTGACAGAGAGCTGTTAGATGCATTGTGGCAGATCGGGGTTAAGAAAATAATAACTCGTTCAACCACTCTGAATCATATTGATATACATTATGCATCGACCTTAAAGATGCATATAGCCAATACTCCCTCGAAAGATCAATCCGCTGAAAGTATAGCGTTTCAAACGATTTTAAACCTTAATAACTGGGGTAATAATCAATGTTTGGGAAATGCATGTCATTGCTCTTTTGACTGTGAAAATAAAAAACACCTTTTAAATACATAATAACTATGCAAGCGGATCCGAATGTACTGATTTCAAAATATAACGTAGCGGCACCTCGGTATACGAGTTACCCAACGGTTCCATTTTGGGAAAATGAGAAGTTTACACAAGCTGATTGGAAGTTTCGGGTAAAAGAGAGGTATCAAAGTTCGAAAGATAGAGGTATCAGTCTATATATTCATCTTCCCTATTGCGAAAGTTTATGTACCTATTGTGGATGTAATACGCGTATTACTAAGAATCATAAAGTCGAAGATCCTTATATCACTTCATTGCTTGCCGAATGGCAGATGTATACAGCCTTATTGAATGAGGAGAAACTCAAAATTAGTGAAATACATTTAGGCGGTGGTACTCCCACATTCTTTACGCCTCAGAATTTGCAACGTCTTATAGGGGGGATTCTTGAGGGAAACGAAAAAACTGCTGATGCGTCTTTTTCCTTTGAAGCGCATCCTGCAAATACGACAGAAGAACATTTAGTAACCTTGTATGATTTAGGGTTTAAAAGGTTAAGTTTAGGTATCCAAGATTTTGATGATAAAGTTCAGGCTATTATCAACAGGCATCAAACTATTGAGGACGTTGAACACATTATGGACCAGGCCCGAGCTATCGGCTATGAATCCATTAATTTCGATTTGATTTACGGGTTGCCTCTGCAGACAAAGGATTCTGTCCGGAAGACGGTAGACATATCGTTGAAGATGTCACCGGACCGTATATCTTTCTATAGTTATGCGCATGTACCATGGATAAAACCCGGGCAAAGAAAGTTTACGGAGCATGATTTGCCCGAAGGCGAGGAAAAATTGGCTTTATATAAGTTGGGTAAGACAATGATTCAAGAGGCTGGCTATAGGGATGTCGGCATGGATCACTTTGCGAAGATCGAGGATGCTCTTTTCCTGGCAGCTCAAAATGGAACCTTGCATCGTAATTTCATGGGGTATGCAGATCGATACACACCATTGATGATTGGGTTGGGGGTTTCATCTATTAGTGATGCTTGGACTGCATTCGCACAAAATGTCAAAACGGTTGAAGAATACCATGCTAAAATTCAAGCAGGAGAGTTGCCTGTTTTTAAAGGTCATTTGTTAAACGAAGAAGATCTTATAGTACGGGAATACATATTGGATATGATGTGTAGAGGAAGAGTGGTTTTAAAAGGAAGTGAAATAGATAGCAAGATTATCGAGAGATTAGTATCTTTAGTAGATGATGATTTAATTAGGGTCGAAGGAAATGAAATAAATATATCAGAGACAGGGAAGTCTTTTCTGAGAAATGTATGTATGGCTTTTGACGAAAGGTTGCAAAAGACAAAAGAAAGAGATAATTTATTTAGTCAAGCGATTTAATAGTATATGGCAGAGCATATCAGTTTGATTACTAAAACAAAGTGTTACCACTGTGGGGATGCTGTAGAGCAAACTCCCTATGTATTGAATGACCACCAATTTTGTTGTCTAGGCTGTCAGACCGTTTATCAGATTTTAAATGAAAATAATCTACAAAGCTATTACAGGTATAATAGTCATCCGGGTAAATCTCAAAAAAATCAGAAAGAGGATTTGGAATATCTCGATGAGCCTAACATCGTCGCCAAATTAGTCGATTACCAGGATGACAATATTTCTGTTATTACTTTTTATGTGCCTGCTATTCATTGTAGCTCGTGTATCTGGTTATTAGAAAATTTGTTTAAGCTGAATCCTTCGGTGAAGTCTTCTAAAGTAGATTTCATGAAAAAGCAAGCTAGCATCACCTTTAATAGACAAGAAATATCGCTTAAGGAACTGGTGCAGTTACTTCATAATATTGGTTATGATCCTAAAATCACGCTACAGGATGTCATCAAAGAAGGAAAAAAAATAAATCAAAGTGGATTAATCGGAAAGATTACAGTGGCCGGGTTCTGTTTTGGTAATTCTATGATGATTAGTTTTCCGGAGTATTTTGGGATGGCCGAATTTGAACGTGAATATGCAGCTTTCTTCGGGTACATGAACTTAGCATTTGGTCTTCCTGTTTTACTGTATAGTGCTTCCGATTATTTCCGCTCCGCATGGTATAGTCTCAAACAGAGACGATTGAATCTGGATGTGCCATTGGCATTAGGTATTTTTGTGCTTTTTTTTCGTTCTGCCTTGGAGATTTTGACGCAGACTGGAGCAGGTTTTATTGATACATTATGTAGTCTTGTGTTTTTTATACTGATAGGTAAATGGGTACAGGAAAGAACATATTACCATATTTCTTTTGAAAGAGACTATAGGTCTTATTTTCCTGTCGCCGTAACATTGTTAGAGGAAGAGCAGGAGAGGCCCATGCAGATTGCCGATCTTAAGATCGGACAGCGGATCCTAGTCCGTAATAACGAGATTATTCCTGCAGATGCTATCCTATTAAAGGGAGAGGCCTTGGTCGATTTTAGTTTTGTGACAGGTGAGAGTAAGCCTGTTGAGAAAACTTTGGGCGAAGTAGTCTATGCTGGCGGTAGGCAAACTGGAGGGGCCATTGAATTGGAAGTCGTGAAAGCCGTTTCTCAGAGTTATCTTACCAAATTATGGAATAATGAAAGCCTGAAGTCGTATGAACGGAAGTTTGAAACATTTGTAGGTGTCATAAGTAAATACTTTACAGTTGGATTGGTGTCCATAGCTTTATTGGCAGCATTGTTCTGGATAATTGGGAGCTCTCCAGATCGGGCATGGGCTGCATTTACTGCGGTGCTTATCATCGCATGTCCATGTGCTTTGGCACTAAGCTCACCGTTTACATTGAGTGCAGCGCTGAGTATTTTTGATAAAAATAAAATGTATATCAAAAATACTTCAGCCATAGAGCAGATGGCTGCGATTGATACTATTGTATTTGATAAAACAGGTACAATTTCATCTCCAAGTGCGTCTACTATGTTTTTTGAAGGAAGTTTGACCGAACTGGAGAAAGATTTGGTCTACGCTGTATGTAGAAACTCAAATCACCCCTTGAGTCGTGAAATTATCAAATGGCTGGGCGGGCGTCGTGTGTTGTCAATAAATGACTATGAAGAGGTCGTTGGTAAAGGGCAGTCTGCTTCTTATTTAGATTATGATATTAAGATAGGAAGCGCGTTATTTACAAATTCCAAACACACTGATTCAGAAGGATCGGTTGTCTATGTGGTAATCAATGACCTTGTGAAGGGAGTTTTTACATTAGAGCAGTCTTGGAGGCATGGATTGGCTGAGGTTATTGGACAATTGAAGCCTGATTACAACTTGCATCTAATATCCGGAGATAACGAAAGACGGGCTGATGCCTTACGTATTATTTTTCCACCAAGTGCTATTCTTTTGTTTAATCAGGATCCTAATGATAAATTATTAAAGATCGATGCTTGGCAGGGAGAAGGACAGCATGTCTGTATGTTGGGAGATGGCTTGAATGACGCTGGAGCTTTACGAAAAGCCGATCTTGGTATAGCGGTATCTGATGATATAAATAATTTTTCACCGGGATGTGACGCTATTTTAGATGGCGTATCATTTGAAAAGCTACCAAGTTTTTTTGCCTTTAGTAAAGATGCGGTCAAGGTTATTAAAATGAGTTTTGTAATTTCGCTATTATATAATATAGTAGGAATAAGCTTTGCTGTTCAGGGGACGATGTCGCCACTTTTTGCAGCTATATTAATGCCTATAAGTACGGTTACTATTATATCTTTTACCAGCCTTATGACAAGATGGTACGGGAAAAAGAGAAAACTTATTTAAATTTGAAACTATGTCCATCATTTTTTTCTTAATCGGATGCAGTGTTTTGATAGCATTGTTTTTTTTATGCGCTTTCTTCTGGGCGAATAAGACGGGACAAAATGATGATACGTATACCCCCTCTGTACGTATTCTTTTTGATGATGAGGTGAAAGCTGATAACGAAATGGAAGAAAAGAAGCGATAACCGTATACATACTGTTTTACGCGTATACCAAAAACTATTACTTTTTATATCGGTGCGTTTTCGGTTAGGATTGATATTATGACCATTTTAATGTATCTTAAAACTTAAGCGACTTTTTTAAGTTGAGCCTTATCCTTTTAAATATAGACTAATCTTCGGTAACGATTTCCGCATCGGCCATTAACCCCGGTTTCAGCTTGATGACCGAATACTAATCCGTGCGAAGGAGATTTAGAGAATGATAAAGGCATATTGTGCAAAAAAAACCTTTATAGACAAACCACAGGTGAAGATTTTGACTGGTATCAACATGTCAAGGACCGACTTAAAGAGTCGCTGAAATATTACCTGCTTCTGGACGAGATACAAGAAGTAAAAGAATGGGAAAAAGCCGTCAATTCTTTTTTAGCCGATTTTAAAGTAGATGTGTATCTTACAGGATCTAATTCTCATTTGTTCTCCTCAGAGCGGAGCGGATTGAGTTTTTTACCATAGAAAGATCATGGTTGCTAATTATTTTAGTTAATATATGTATGTATTGCTATATTTGCTTAGTAACCAGTTTTTAATAATTGTGACTAAATTATTGAGGCGACACTGTAAATGAATCATCCACGTATAGATATTTTGAAATATAATGTAAAGCTTGTACTGTAGTAAGAGCTGAACCCATTAAATGTATCAGGGAAATATGAGTTTACCACACTACCAATTTAAAACTAATGATAGTTTTTTAGACTTCGAGTTTGAGAGCAGAGGTCCGAATGGATCAATAAAAAAAGTGGTTAGATTTAAGTGAAAAGCTAGAAATATATGGTTACTCGCTACATGAGTGGCGTAAGTTTGAAAAACATGTTAATTATGAAGCTTTTATGGCAATTCGGGTGAAATAATTATGTTATATATTGCATATAGGAGATATTGATATGGACAATCGTAAGTATAATAAATCGACTACTGTCAAAGTTAAAAAATCAAATGTAAAGGATTATGGTAATGATCCGTTTTTTGTCAAAAAATCCAACAATTCTAAAGCATTTTTAGAAGAGAAGGGCTTTCCTGGGGATCTGATCCAAAAATTAAAAAGCCGCTCAATGTAATTTAGTATTAGGTTCCTCCTAAAATTCCTTGTCTCTATTTTGTGGTATCCAATTACCATCATTAAAATGAATGGTCAATACGCGATGAATGGAATTCCGTAGTACTACTTCAAATTGATTTAGTAGGGGATGAAAAGCCTGAGCCAATCTTATGTTTTCATTGTATAGCTGTTTTTGCGCTACTGTGGTTGCTTTGGCTTATCAATCGATCAAAGCTGCTCATGCTAATCCTGTTGATAGTTTAAGAGATGAATAAGATTAGGTGGCGGACTGTTTTATTGACAATTTAAATTGATAAATCTTATGTCACTGGGGGTATCTCTGCTAGCACTTGCTCAGTGAGCGGTGTTGTAAGAGTAGTTATATTGGCACCTTACTTCCATTTGTAGGTATAACTGTAACTTTTTAGAGGTTCATTTTCGTAGGTAGATGCGGTCACACGAATAAATTCATTAGGATTCAAGTAGTGTATTTTTCAAAGTTTTAATTACCAATGATCATCTAACTTGTTATGTCTATTACGAGTAAATTTAAAAGTATGACAAAAAATTGATGAGCCTTAGCATTTCTGTGCCAAAAAAGGTTTTACAAATAGTGCTTAAAATTCTATGGTCTTATTTTCCTATTTCTTTCTCTTTATACTCTTTCAATTGAGATTCACGTGTAGCTAATTCTGATGTAGAATATTCCTTTTGGTTTTTCAATGCTTCGATGGATTTTTGTTGCGTTTCTATAGCCTTGGGTTTATTGTTGGCCAGCCAGTACCAGCTAGCCATATCATTATAGTACTTGGAGAGATTTGATATTTTGGCATTGTCTGCATCCTTATATTTTTCGTAGGCTTCTGCGCCTATAGCGTAGATCTCTGGTAGTAAACTCGATGTTTCTGCGTGGAATTGGATGGCACCTATAAACAAATAACTGATATTAGCATGATCCCTATCCGGTTCTGTCAGGATGCTTTTCGCGTACTCATAAGCCTGTTTTTGATCAGTTTTAAGTAGAGCAGAAAACACGTAAACCGGGATATATGGAGAGCGTTTCAATCTTGGTTCTTTTTCTAATAAACTGTTTACTTTGGAAAGCAATAAATTTGGCTCATTCATGTATTGATTTAAAAAGTAAATAGTCTCCTTTTGTAGTTTCTGGAAATGTGCTTCCTCGTTTCGTTTTATTTTGCTTCTGCTAATATTCCAGTCATTATTGACTATTTTCTGTAATACGGAATCCAAGTCTTTGGGGTGACCTATCCACGCCATTTGTCCCTCTGCATTCACGACAAACGTTCTAGGAATTCCATTTTTTTTCTCATCGAAGGCGACGATCCATTCTTCTTCCATGTGGTTACTGTCGTCAATGGCAACATGATAATCCATACGCCCACCCATACTATCTACAAAGGCTTTAATCTTGCCTGCCGAAGTACTCTCTTTTTCATAGACATCCACGCCGATGATAGAGACCTTGTCTTTATATTTAGCAGCCAATTTAGAAAGGTGTGGCATAGCTTCGATACAAGGTTTACACCAAGTCGCCCAGAACTCTACAACATAGATGTGCCCTCTTTCCATTTGTTGAATAGGTTCGCCCTTAATCCATTCTCTTACTTGCAGTGGTGGAGCCGGATCACCAATGTCTAATGTTGGCTTTTCTTGGCTTTGCGCAACACTATTGAAGCTTAAAAAGCACAAAAGGAGTTGGAGGTATTTTCTTATGGTCATAATTACATTACTTAGTTCAGTACCTAGGAGCGAAATTCTGTTGTATCTACACGCTTATTTTGTTTGTAAAATCCTTTAATCTAATGCTGATGTGACAACCAGCGTTGTGATATTGTCTAAAACTTAAGTGATTTAGTTAGATTGAGCCATATCCTTTTGAATATAGACTGATCCTCCGTTATGATTTCAGCATCGGCCATTATTCCAGGTTTTAGCTTGATGACCGAATCCTGATCTGTGCGTAGGAGAGTGACCTTGGAAAAGAATAAGCTGTCCTTGACCGGAATGTCTGATATATAATCCACCTTACCTTTTAGATAGCCATATTCTCGATAGGGATAGCTGCGTACCTTAATCAATACTTCCTGTTCCTTTTTGACTCTAGACGAAGCTGTTTGGGGTAGCAGGACCTCGCCATAATAATCATCCTTACCCGCGTTGATATAGAATAGGATATCCCCTGTTTTGACCAATTGATTTTCCTGTAGAAAGTCACCATAGACCAGATAGCCATCAGACTGCGTATTGATCACATATTGTTTTTTCCAGTTCTCGGCATCGGATATAAACGTGTTCAGCGACTGAAAGAACTTTTTTTCTTCTTCCATCATCTGGTTATTGATTTCGGATAGCTCTTTGTCTTTAGCCAGTAGACTACTCTGGTTGCCAATCAGTGTATTTTCCATTTGCGGTATAGCCTGTCTCTTGGCTAGGAGAATAGCTTCCTTCTGCTGTAGCTCCAATGGGCTTATGATTTTCTTCTCGGCCAGTAGCCTGTACTTGTCATATTCTGCTTCGGCGAGCTTTAGTTCTTTTTTCTGAAGATCATAGGTCTGCTTTATACGGCTGTTCTGGTCATTGACATACTGCACTTCATTCTGGATGAAGTTCTTTCTTTTCTGAAATATACCATCCCGGTTTACCGCTTTATAGTTCAGGTAGGAGAGGTAGAAGTTCTGATAGCTGCTCTGTAGCTCCCCAAGGTCGAGTTCGGTAGGAGAGACCAGGTTTTCCAGATCCCTTACGGTGAACCCTTCGTTCCTTATCTTGCGTAGACGTTCCAGTATATCGATGACCTGCTTGTGGTCAGCTATGCTTTCCAGATAAGCGACATCCGTTCCTTTCTCGATCCATTGTCCTTCTTTTACTAGTATACCGACCAGGTTTCCGTTGACCTTGCTGACTAGGGCCTTGGGAGCATTACTAGTATTGAATTTCATAGAGACCGGTACCATCTCCGGATAGCGTATGAATACCGAAAGGCTTATGATCATCAGTATGGTCAACAGTACAAAAGAGATACCTCGGCGCAAAAGCCAGGATGGTGGTTTCGCAATGATTTCCTGCAGATCTTCCGAGTGTATATCTTCGCCAATATAAGTTTTCTTAGCCATGCTCTTAGTTTCCTAGTTCCAGTTGATTCTTTACGAGTTCGTAATATTTTCCTTTTTTCGCTGTCAACTCTTGGTGTGTACCCTGTTCGGCCACTTCTCCTTTTTCTAGTACGATGATATTGTCTGCATTACGTACCGTACTGAGTCGATGTGCGACTACAATTACCGTTCGTTTGTCAAAAAAGCGGTCTAGTTTTTCGACGATTTCCCTTTCATTGTTGGCATCGAGGGAGTTGGTCGCCTCATCTAGGAAGATAAATGCCGGATCCTTATATACCGCCCGCGCGATCATCAGACGCTGGCGTTGCCCCTGGCTTATCCCTTTACCTGCCGTCCCGATTTTGGTGGCCAGTCCAAAGGGTTCTTCCGCGACAAACTCTTCCATATTAGCGATGTGGATGGCATTCTGGACTTTTTGCTCTTCTGGAAATTCATCGTTGATGGCGATATTGCGCTCGATCGTATCCGCATAGACAAAGTTTTCCTGCATCACCGATCCACAGCTATCACGCCACAGACCGAAATCAATCTGATCCAACCGTTTACCCCCGACCAGTATCTCTCCCTCTTCAGGATTATAATAGCGAAGTAGTAGTTTTAGGATAGTTGTTTTACCGCTACCACTGGCACCAACTACGGCAGTAGTGCGGCCCGAAGGGAAAGTGAGATTGAGTTTGGAGAAAATAGGTTCATTACCTGCTCCGTAATAGCGGAAAGTCAGATTACGTAGTTCAATGGTTCTATCCTCTGGCAATTTAGTCAGATAATCTTTTCGGATATCTTCTTCCTCTTCTGTTTCGTATATTTCATTAAGCCGTTCCAAACTGATCTTAGCATCCTGGTAAGACTGCATAAATCCGAGCAGAGCGCTAACGGGATTAGATACCATCCCGACGATATACTGTATGGCCATCATCCCACCAAGCGTGACATTACCATCGATGACCGCTTTGGCCGAGATGTAGGTGATCAGTATTCCCTTAGCCTGGTTGATGGCCATGGAACCTACTGATTGGTATTGGGAAAGAGTCAGGCTTTCTACTCTGAACTTGAACAGTCTGGCCTGCAAAGCCTCCCATCCCCAGCGCTTCTGCTTCTGCGCATTGTTGAGCTTGATATCCTGTATGCTCTGTATCATCTCTATCATATAAGTCTGGTTTTCTGATGCGATCTTAAAGCGTTTGTGATCCAGTTCTCTCCTATACTTCATAAAGGCCAATATCCATAACGTATAGAGTGCGGTGGATATGAGGAATACCATAAAGATAGTTCCGTTGTAAACGATCAGCAGCGATCCAAATATCAGCATATTGACCAACGAGAATAGCGTATTGAGCGTGCTTCCTGTTAGGAAGGATTCTATCCGCTGCTGATCGGACATGCGTTGCATGATATCCCCATGCGTCTTGAGGTCAAAGAAGCTCATGGGCAGTTTCATGATTTTGATCAGTAGGTCGGTCAGAATGGATATATTGACCCGCGTACTGATATGCAGCATGATCCAGGAGCGGATGAAGGTTACCGCTGTACTGCCAATGAACAGCATCAACTGTGCGATCAGGATCAGGTTGATAAAACTGATATTCTTGGTGTTGATACCGATATCGACTACCGACTGGGTGAGGAAGGGCGCTATTAAAGACAATAAGGTCCCTAATACCATACCCAATATCAGCTGTATAAAGAGCTTCCTGTATTTATAGAAATAAGTAAACATTTTGCTCCAACCCAGTTTGAGGTTGGGCTCTTCTTCGTCAATCTGGTAGAAATCGGGGCCGGGACTTAGTAATAAGGATAGTCCTTGGTGAAGCTCTTTGGTGGAGAACCAGTTTTTGGCAAATTCTTTTTCACCATAGGTCACAAGACCGGATGCTGGGTCGGAGATATAGTATTTGCCTTTACGTATTTTATAAAGCACCACAAAGTGGTTCTGGTTCCAGTGGAGTATCGCGGGGAGTTCAATCTGGTTAAGCTGTTCGAGACTTAGCCGCACGCCATAGGTACGAAACCCAAGTTTTTCTGCCGACTCGGATATACCAAGGAGGTTTACTCCATTCTTTGTTGTCTGGCATAGCTTACGGATTTTATGGATGGATACCTGCTGTCCATAGTATTTGAATACCATGCGCAGGCAGGTAGCACCGCAGTCCATCATGTCCATCTGTTTATAATGGGGAAAGCGTTCTAGCAAAATTTTGGATTTTTTTTAAAAACAATTGATTTATTAAGTTATTTCAAATCTGTATAATTACCTTACTTAACAGTATCCTGTGTACAAAGGTGTTTCCAATGCTTCTAGAAAATCCTCTATTTTATATCTTGATGGAATTTTATGACCATTTAAAAATGTTATTGGGCACTCTACAATCTTAGCGCTTTGACACCATTTAACTTGCTTTTCAATTATATGATCATAAAAATCTACTTCGATATTTTTTCCTTCTATTTCATATTTAGTATATTCTTTAGGATTTTTATAACATGCATTGAGTATCTTTACCACATCTGCTCCCAAACTATAGTTATGTAGTAATGATCTAATTAAGTTACGCTGATAATCATCCCTGTAGATGTGGAAATTAAATAAAATTCGAAGATTAACTTTCTCTTTGTTTTTTAACATTAAATCATGTGTGTCTTCTAAGCATTTCGCCGACTTTTTACAGAAAATATTTAAGACGATTGTGATATTAATATTGGTGTCCGTATTCCCTATCAGGAAACAATTATTCTTGTTTAATATTTGAATAGGTTTTTGGGAATTAATCACTCCTAGTACGGCGTCCGATGAATTTTTGGTGGTAATGATATTTTGAAATACTTTTTCGTAATTAACATGTCTTTTTAAAAAAGCGATAGCTGATAAACAAATTTGATAAAACAAGAAATTTAGAAATGCAAAGCCACTTGAAAAAAGAAAAAACTTGAACATGTTTATTTTTTCCTGACTAAAATTTAACGGTGCAATAAAAAAAAGTGAAGTCGAAAACAAAAAGATGGGAATTATGCTTCTTTCTATCGATTTTAGCGGCAGTTTCACAAGCATAAACAACCCAAGAAGCAAAATTATGGTCACAATAACTAATTCAAAAACTACATAGTAATTCCTAAACTCTGGCCCTATGTTTATAATCGAAAAGGCAACAAACGAAGTGAGCAGGAAGGACATTGGTAGAATACTCAAAATATCGCCTACTTTTAAGCCGAGAAAATGTCTGTTTTGAGCATAAAAATAAAATTGACGACTCTTTACGTTTGACGACAGTGTATCTGCATAATTAAGCAATTCTTTTTTGGTATAATAAATTGTTGAAACTAGTCCAAATTGCCATAATAAGTAGTTTATAATTCGTAACCAATCAAATGTGTTTCCAACTGTGCTATAACTGCTGTATATCAGCACGATGGATATTATAGCGAGGGACATCACCAAAACTTTTCTATTTCTCATCTTTCATAGCCGTTTAGATCTTTTCAAAATATTTCTCAAGATATTTAAATTTGTTCAGGTCATCTTCAGTATCTATGTCAATAAAAGGAGCATTGTTTATTGCTCCCGCAAAACGGCCGTTCCAAAAATGATTAGTGCAATGTTCTGAGTTAACACATTCTTCTAAAAAATTAGAATTTATTAGATAAAGAGCCCCGTCTATCATGTATGTATTCATGCAAGTTGCTCCTAGCCGATTTTCTTTTGTCAACTTAAACGAACATTCGCTTTTATCTATATTCACATAAAATTGCTCCCTATCAGGTACCAAAGTTACCGATGTGACAAAATCGATATTCACTTTCTCCCTGTCGTATAAGTCTTCGGTCTTTTTTAATAAAGAAAAATCTCGAAAGGGTTGCGTAACGGGACAGATAAAAATTCTTTCAAAAAATGAATTTTGCAGAAATTTCCAACATGCATGTTTTTCGTTTTGCCCAATGACTACCGTCTCTTTGAAAACTTTTGCTCCTCTTTTTTGTGCTAAAGAGAGTAACTTCTCTGAATCAGAAATTACCCAAGTAGCATTCAACCGATTTGTTTTTTCTAGGTATTCTAAGGTATACTTAAGTAAGTACTCATTTTTTTGAGGGCATCTTTCGCTGATTTCTTTAATTGGAATTAATACTGGAATCATGTCTATTCTTTTATTTGGATAATTTTCTCTTTTTTAATCAGTTGTTTCAAATATTTTTTTTCAAGTTTTCCTGCACCGCAGTGATATTCGAAGCCGATATTATGGTCGATAATAAAATCGCGCCATTCCAAATCCAACCCGGTAAAATGAATTGTATACAACTCGCTCCAGTGAGAATTCACTAAGTATCCGATTAACTTTATCACCGACGTTAACCGTTCGAAACCCGTATCTTTCATCGCATAGCTTTCATTAATAATCTCAACAGATGTATACTGAGCTGGTAATAGAAAATCTGCCCAGTCCTGAAAGTTGTCGTACCAATACTGTCGCATGAATATTTGGTTTGCATGTTTAATTAATTCTTTATAAGGCCCACCCTTATGAAAATATTTAAAATCAGAGTTTGCTTCCAAAAAATATCCATCAATCTTAGTACCTGTTTCACCATAATAATTCATCTTATTTATTCTCACTACATAGTCGAATGAGTCTATTTTTTTAGATAAATCCAATTTATGTTTGGTCGGCGGCTTGTTCCCTACCACTATCAAATTTTTCTTTTTCATTGTTGTATATTAATCCTAGTCATTAGGTTGAAGGATTAAAAGAAAACTTTTTCAAAGATCTTTTACTCCGTATTTCTTTTTCTCCTGCATATTGTTCATCTCTGTTTGCGTACTGATCATTGTTTTCGTGCAAGCGGTATTCGTACATGATGGTATTAATAAATTTTGTGTGCTCATATCCGGCCAATTCCATTAACGGAAATAACAAGGCCATGTCGTAGGGCATGCGTAGTATTTGACCCTCTGCATCTCTTAAATTGTAAAGATTAGGATCTTGCCGTATCAATTCCTTGAAAAGACTGTATCTAAAAGTCCTCATGTGGGAGCTTTTCCAAGGACTTTTTCTTAGATTTTCGAATTCTTCTTCAGTGTATGAGTTTCCGAACCTTCTATGTCCATTCAGATGTTGCATAGAGCCATATGTAAGTAGTATTAATCTGTTCTGATATAAACTATGTAGTATGCTCAATACATATTTATGGGGTAGTCTGTCATCGGCATCCAACAGGCAGATTATGTCTTCATCTCCTATATGTTGCTTTAATAATACATCCAGTATATTTTGTAGGGCATATTTACGCTTCGCGTTGATGATTTTGGTGATATTTGGCGCTTTGTCAATAAGCACCGAACTGCCGTCGGTCGAACAGTCGTCAATCAGATAGATATGAAAGTCGGAATAAATTTGTTTGTTTACAGAAGGAAGATAATCCTGGATATACGCTGCTACATTCCGAAAGGGAGATACGATATGAAATTTTATCCTGTCCTTTGCAAACGAGTGACATTCTTCCCCGATGGCAAAGGAATGCGGAGCAATAATCCTAAGGAATGCCAACCAATCCATATCGGGAAATTCTTCACGTCCCTCCAAAACGGCCAGCACAAATCTGTAAGCAGGTTGTGCCAGAATAAAGGAAGAAGCTTCTTCTATGCCTTCTATGATTTTACAGTCCTTATTTATTATGATACTTTGTTTGTATTGTGCATCGATATAAATTAGATTTATTCCTTCGGGTACGGCATCATAGATTACCTTTTCTAATGTCTTAATGTCAAATGTCGTTAGTGCATTCTTTCCACAGATACAGTAGATGACATCTTCGTCATGGTTTATTGCCCATTCTATAGCAAACTTCAGTCCTGTAAACAGTGTGTCTTTTGGCTTATAATTATTAGGATTAATGTTCAATTTGCTGGTTATTCTACTCAGATCGATAGAAATATCTTTCTGTAGGATAAATGTAGGTAGCATATCAGTTTTTTTGTTAATGAACTTGTTTGATATTGGTAAGGTAAAGATATAGGGTATATCTTTCTGCTTTGGATAATGAAACTTGCTTATCTAAGGAGAGGATTCTATTCGGAAAACAGATACAGATATTTGTCCAACAGAATGGTATAATCTCATTGTGTTTAAGAGGATAATCTTCGGCATTAGTACAGATTGCTTCAATACTATCAATCCAATAGGGGTTATCGTACTGCTGTACGCAGAGGTATAGTTTAGCGAGATCTTCCTCAGCACCCTTCAATTCTTCCTGTTGCCTAAAAAAATTGAGTAACGCCTCTACAGCTGGATAAAAGGCTTCTTCTACCAATTTTTCATTTACACAAGTCTTGACAAGGAAACTGTATTTTAACACAATGTTGATCTGATCCCTAATAAGGGAAACCGACGTCTTCTCACGGGTTTCTAGTAGAAAATTATTGAGTTTTTTGAGTAATAGTTTCATACACTCAAAATGACTAAACCGTCTGTAGAAGTGCGCTTTCGACTTATATTGTAACCGTTGCTGATAATATGTTACATAACAAAGTAATTGTTCAATTTCTGTCTTTGGGTTTAATACTTCACCTATTGTCAATTTGTATAGGGTGTCATCTATATCTTCTAGTATCTCGTCAGCATCTCCTTTTATGTAATCGTTTTCTACTAGAAAAGCAATTAACCATCCCAAGCCCAACAGCCCTTTTTCAAAACTATGATTACCATTTTCTATTACTTCTGAGGCCCAATCTTCCAATATTTTATCCTGTATATCTTTGAAGTTTGTCGAAACGTAGGTGTAAAGCATGTCTAGCGTGTTGTGTTTTTGTTTCATGGATCGTATTATGATAAAAAGCTATAAGCAATAGGAAGAGCACCGATTTCTCCAATATCCCCACTATCGATTCTGTTCATTATGTCGGCTAACTTTATTTTTTGCTTTTCCGTGTCTTTAGGTAAGCAAAAGAGATGTATAGAGATTTGGGGTAATGGTATTGTTGAGTTAAATTTACCTCTATTTACATGCAGTAACTCCATATCCAATACTTTTGAAAAGACTTCCGTAAATAACAGATCTACTTTGTATATCTCTTTCAGATAGAAGGAGAGATCTTTACTAATATTACTTTCCAATATATCCTGAATATCTTTTATATCAGGGGTGTATCTGAAGGGTATCCAAAGTACTTGTTCATAGTCCCTGTCCAATATAGATAACAATTGTTGAATATTGACCCTCATGTTTTCTTTGGTCTGTGACTGGTCATTTGTTAGCAAAAAGAGTTTTATAGCTAGGTGTTTTAGAATATATGCTTTGATGAGTTTAAAATTTTCTAACTGTTCTTCTCCAATACCTCTGCCATCAAATACAACACAGCTGTTTAAAAAGAAAGGCCTATTATTGTCCAATTGTTTTTTTCTAGCTTGTATTAACTTCACTATTTTATAGCTACAATTTGTATTGGGAATAGAATGTAAAGCTTCATCATACCAAGGCATATAATTGAGGTATTCTGTCTTTTTAAAATGTTTTTCCTTTTCTTTAATATTTCCAGAATAATGCTGTATTGACTTTTCGTTCCATTCCTCGATAGGGCTGTAAGGCCATGAAAAGTTCATCTCCGGATGGATCTCTACTTTTTTTTCGTGCAGCCAAAGATTCCAGAGTACAGCCCACATATCAGCACACCAGGCCTGTATACCTCTTTTTTTACTCTTATACTCCTTAGTAGTAGAGTAACTTTCTTGCCAAAGCTTTGTATTATAATCCTTCATAACAACAAAGAGTCGTTCCGCATCGTTTTCTACTTTCTCCCAAAAATCGGCTGTTATTCCTTTCAGAATATATTGCGCACCACCCGTATGTTGGTTCTCTTTCAAAAGCTTGTCCTTGCCAAGGCCTACTATATAGAGCATATCATCCAAAAGATTTTCTGATGAAGTGTTTCTTATATAGTTTACGTCAAGATAGTTTCGGGTGTCAGATACATAACAGATGTCATTTTCCTCAACTTCATCTATATGTGGTATTCTAGAAAAAAGGATATCTGAGTCGTGGTACATTAATGTTTTTGATGACAGTTCCGGATATTTATAAAAATGTTGTTTTAGTATATTGGGGCGAATAGAGGAGGTGTATTTTGGTCGTTCGCGTTGATCTTCGTACGCATAGAATGTTGCTAAATGAAGATGAGAGTCAATGAATTTTTGAAAATAAGGATTGAGACCCAAATCTTTATTATAGGCGACTAGAACCTGAATGTCATTCTGATGGATACCTAGTTTGTTTAAGTTTCGTAACAGTATCTCTAGTTGCCAGATGAAATAGATCTTGTCGGGTTGTGCGGATATATATATCATACATTCATAGATTTTGGGCTCATTTTTGACTATTGGTTTAAAACCTGTAGAATTGTTTCTTAAGTATTCTCATTTAGTATAAAAGATTTCCATTTTTTGTCGAAAGTTAAATTGGCCAGTATGGATTTAATATTGAATACTTTCAATATTCCCATGAATTTATTTTTAAATAATAAGAGATATTCATTCTAGCAATGATTAATTACATTAAGTTAAAGAGATTCTATTCAGTTAATGTATCAAATTACATGAAGGAGGTCTTTTACAACATGAAGATATATGTTAGAAAAAATGAACTTATTTAATTATTTAAATGCTTTTGAATTGCAGTTTCCAAGTTCTTAAGATTTTCTATTCTGATAATCAACTTTTGTTTAACATCAATAATCATATATTTAGGGATAGAGTAAATACCAATGCTTTTGTTTAAATAATTTAAATTTTCAGTAAAGGCCGAAGTCATCCAATAACTGTCAATAGGGAGAGGACTTTTTTTTAAATATCTAATTACGTCTTCATTCCTTTTATCGACCGATATACTAATAAAATTAATCCTCTTATCAGCTTCAAATCTTTTGCTTAAGGCGAAGTATTCGGGATGTTGTGCAATACAAGGTGCACACCAAGTTGCCCACCAATCAATAATGAGGAGGACACTATCATATTCGTCCAATATATTCGATACTCGACGTTGATCAAATGTTGATATGAGTTCGAAAGGGGGCATTGGAATAGAATCTTTTTTTTCGTTATCTCGTATGAATTGATCTAATCGGGTTCTTAATCGATTTATTTCATCTGTATTATGAAATGTTGTCAGTGCATGTAATGTGCTTTTTACAGAATTAATCATTCTGTCGTCATAAACCATGAGCAACTCCCTAAATAAAACTACAGAATAAGGGGATTCTATATGTTTAAGGATCAGGTTGTTCTTTTCTTTCATCCTCCAGAAATTGAGCTCTGAGAGTAACATTTTTTTCTCGCGATGGAGTCTTAAGTATTCTACGTTAAGTGCTCTATCTTCTTGGAACTGTGAGCTCATCTTTCCTCCAGTTTGACGCAGTGAATTGCTAGTAATATCTAAGTTGAGCGAGATTGAATTTGTATCAATCATAAATTCAAAAACCTCTGTAGTGATATTAATCTTTTTTGCAATTATTGCATTTTGGTATTGTTTCATATTTGTCATTATGTTTTCAGACAAAACGAGCCTACCAAGGGTATAATCGTCCTTTATCGCCATACTATGTGAAAACGTTTCATTATTAGCATCCATATTAATTAGTTTGATGTAATTGCTAGTTATAATGTACGCTTTTTTATTCTTTGGCAGACTAGGGGAGATTTTTCCTAGAATGGTTACTTTCTGCGAGAAACCCATTGTGATGTTTGAGACAAGCACAATAGAAATTAAGTAAAATGTTTTTAACATAATTTTGCCGTTATAAAAAGGAGGCATTTTTTTTGTCGCCTCCCTTTTTTAATTCTAATTCATCGTGCAATTATTTGCAGCACAGTTTGTGAAATATACTGCTACATTCCTGTTTGGATACACTCTTTCACATAATGCTTCCCCTCCTCCTGGTGAAGCGACGTACCAGCAAGATTTCATATTAGCGCTATCTAGGGTTTCACACATTACGCAATCATCCTCGTAGATCGGAGGTTCTCCTTCATCACTGTAAGAGGGATCCGTACCTCCACTGAAACCACCAAATACGTTTTTCAGTTGCTGTCTTGACAATTGTTCTACTTCTTTCAGGTTAAGGTTTTTTAATGAAATTTTTTTCATAAGTTTCTAATGTTTTTCTAGCCTTATGGATTGTCTAAGACAATTCCTTTTGATTAGATTTGTTTATTATTTCTGCTCTCCGCTCACTTCGGATTGCTTGGTTAATAAATAGAGAGTAATTGTGAGCTCTCTTTGCCCGAGTACATTTCGAACTGGCTCGGGCATTTTTTTTGGTAGAATTCGTCTTTATGGACAGAGAGAATTCTATCGAATTTTTCTAGAAAAAATTCTTTAGTTCGGCGATTCTGTAACTGTCAGGAAGCTCTCTGCCGTTAATATATAAAGTTGGTGTGGCTCTGATTTTCATATTCTTGCACCAATCCCACATTGCATGTATCTTTTCGGTTTGTAGCTTTAATTCACCATTCATCGGATATTTTTTTGCAAATGTTTCATAGTCCTTACTTGGAGCCATATACCAGTCATCCAATGCGCTATGTGCTGTTTCATGTCCCAGCTTTTGTTGGATAGCAAATAGATGCGCTACCGGTGGGGTTCTGATATCATCTTCCTCTCCTGTAGCGGTAAAAATAATCCGTATCCGTACATCGGGGTTTGACTTTATGATATGTTCCAGTTCGGGATGGGCTTTCGAGCAAGGTCCACAATAGGGATTGCACACCTTGATAATTTCATTTGTAGCTTGGGGATTGCCGATCAGGATTCCCAAATCCGCCACAGGAAAATTAACCCTCTCAGATTTTTCTAAAAGTGCATTAAATATTTCAGGATTATAACGCAGCTTTTCCCATTTTTTTTTATAGTTTTTACTATCGCTTGCGTTTTTAAGAACAGGGATGGCTGTATAGGACAGAATCAGGAAAGATAGACCAATGAAAAGAATTGTGAAGAAATTGTAAAACTCGAATGTAACCATCCTTTGGATATCTAAAAATAGATAGCTGATCGCAGCTATAACGTTAATAGCGAGTACACACTGAATTACGAGACACAGGGGGCACCATTGTTTGACAACTTTCCATTGGTAGTACATCGAAAATACAATGTACGGAGCCACCAGTATTGAAATGCCCGACCAGAGTAATATAAAATTTTCATGAACGGGAAAGAAAATCTGCGTTGAAAAAAAAGTGGCAAAGAATGTGAATCCCCAGACCGACCAGCTTATTCCAAATAGCGAAGACTTAGAAGAAGAAAGCACTGCATTACAATTTAGTTTTTTGTTCGATCCTCCACAGACCTCTTTAATAAATGGATTATGTGCATCTATTTCGTGCCAGATTAAAAGAGAAGAAGTAAGAAGTCCAACAAAGGATGTTAGTATAAACGTGATACTATACCATGATGAAGCTCCTATCGGTTGGATTAAGATGTTCCCTAATGCTAGTAATAATGTTATAATTAATAAATATAGCGGTGTTCTTTTAACAAGCTGCTCCGTTCTTTCTTTTTTTCTGTTCTCCAAGAAGTTTGTCTCCTCTTTGGTAGTGGAAGTATCCAACAGGAGAACTATGTTTTTGTCTATTTTTTCAAACTCTTGAGAGGATAGTATTGTAAGTTTGCCTGTAATTGGATCAAGGAATTCAATGTTTTCTTCATCAGATTTAGTCACTACAGTAAATGCGGTCTTAGGCCAGTCCTCTTTTTGGATGGAGCAGATAAATGGTGTTTCAAATTCATTGTATTTGTGATCTCCTTTTTTAATAGCAGCGGATTGTACCCCGTATTCGAAGAGTGAGTCTTTAAGTGATAACATGGATGGATATTCAACATTGGCGCTCAGGGTGGTTAATAAACCTTTCTTTGTATATCTGGCCCCGGCCTTCTCGAGAAGAAACCTACAAGTGTTATATAGGTCACTTTGTTTTCTGTCTGCAATAATATTTAATATTCCCATGAATTTATTTTTATTAAGTGGTTATTTAAACAGTATGAAACTGCTGTTCCTTAATTTAGGAAGATTATTTTTTAGTAGTGGTCTAAAATACACCAACATGTCCCCTCGTTACATGAAGAGGTGTTTTTGACGTGAGTTTTATTGAAGTTAAACTTACGTCAAATCATGTGGGTTAGCTTGCCACACAGATTAAGGTGCCATTACGGTATCCACAAGAGCCTTCTTTACAATCTGCGTTTCTACAGCTATCCCCTTGATTCTGACAGCTTGCTGAACAATCTTCTGTAGTGGTTGTCCCAGAAGTTGAGGATACCCATCCACCTATCACGTCTTTTAACTGCTCACGGGATAATTGTTCAATTTCTTTCAGGTTGAGGGTTTTTAATGAAATTTTTTTCATATTTTTTCTTCTTTTTTGTAAACCCTCAAATATTTGATTATTATGGCAAGTAATTAACTAAATTACACCAAAGGCTATCCATAGTACATGAAAAGTAGAAAGTTGAAAAAAAATCGAAAGAAAATGATTTTGAAACACCTATTTATCTGGACGATCTATTGGTGTATAGAATTATTGCTTTTTTCTCTTTCTTCTTCAGGTTTTATACACAACAAGAATTTGCTTATAGAATTTCTGTTTAATGCCTTTTGGGGGACTTCATTTTTTTACGTTCTTTTTTTTAGAGTTTTCCCGGCAAAACCAAATCCTGTAAATTGGATAAAGGTTTTCGGGCGTATAGTATTAACCGTGTTACTGTGCTTAGTATTAAAACGGTGCTGTGTATTGTTAATGGTAGAATATATCAATTTCAAAAGTCCAATTGTCGCTAATATTAAGTTTTTCGGAGTTAGTAGTTTAGATGTGTTTTCCCGGTATGGGATATATGCTGCATTGGCTTGGTTTTTCCGAAGGCAGGGTGAGCTAAATAAGCAAATTGTTCAAAAAGAACTCGAAGAAGAGAAGCTAAAGCGTGAATTGTTGCAGACAAGGTATGCGGTGTTGAATGCACAGATTAATCCACATTTTTTATTCAATGTTCTCAATTTTATTCATTCCAAAGCTATTCTATCAAATGATCCGGATATTGATAAAGCTGTATTGCTGCTGTCCGAGATATTGAGACATTCCCTCCGGGACAATGCAAGGGGACACCGCGTATCTATAGATGAAGAAATAGACCAAATAAGGAAGTTGTGCGAATTGCACCGACTGCGCTTTAATGGGGAGTTTTATTTTGATATCACACAAGAGGGTACAGATTGTAATAGAAAAATCCCAGTTTTAATTCTATTGACATTCTTTGAGAATGCGATGAAGTATGGTGTGTATGATAATCCTGAGTACCCTATCATATTACAAGTAGAGCAATCTGCACAGCTGTTGGAAATATCTTTGAAGAATAAGATTCGGAACGTTGAATCTGTAAATAATCAAACTAAGTTTTCTATCGGAAAGCGTTATATAAAAAACACCTTAGAACAGTTTTATAAAAATAGTCATATATTGGATTACCATGACGATGGCATATATCATACTGTACACCTAAAAATTTATGAATGATGATCAACTGTATTATAATTGATGACGAGCAGCACGCTATTGATGTCACAAAACATTATTGTGGGAGAGTCGCTGATCTGGATGTTAGATCCACATTTACTGACCCGACAGCAGCAGTAGCTTATATCGAAGCAAATGGAGAAGCTATAGATCTGGTATTTTTGGATATAGAAATGCCGCGATTTTCGGGTCTTGATTTCTTAAAGGCTTATGATCTCAAGAATGTTGTTTTGGTTACCGCATACTCAGATTTTGCATTGGATTCTTATCGATACGGTGTCGTTGATTATCTACTCAAACCTTTTTCTTTTGAGCGTTTTTGTTTAGCCATTAATAAAGTATCCGAAAAGATAGAGAGGAATAAAAAGGTTTCTGAAGACGTTGAAAAGGAACCCAGATCTCTGTGTCTGAAATTAGACCGACAGAAATATGTTAAGTTAGCCTATGAAGACATAAAATATATCCAAGCAGCACAAAATTATTCGGTTATATATACAATGACAGAACAGATAATTGTACCCTTTAGGTTACAAGAGGTACAGAAGTTATTACCCTCAGAGCGATTCCCTCGGATTCATAAATCACACATTATCCATATGGATTATTTTGAAATATTGGATGGAAAAACGATTAAATTGAAAGCCACTGATCGTCACTTGTTATTAGGTCCAACCTATAAACAGGAATTTCTAAAAATTATAAATATTGGTAGAGATTAATATTATGCGCATCTTTTTTCTGACGTTTTTAATACTTATTACATTTTCGTTTACCCAAGCCCAGACCAAGCTGACCTTGGATCAGTGTTTGGAGCTGCTGCAGTCGCAGAATGAAGATATCCGTCAGGCCAATATCAATATCCTCTTGGCTGAGGTCGATGTCAAGGATGCCAAGAATGCTTATATCCCTACGCTTTCTTTTGGTGCAGGCCATAGCTATAACCTAGGTCTCGCTTTTGACCAGGTAGCAGGACAGCTCATCACAGGCAATAAATGGTCTAATTCCGCGAATGCGAATATCAGTACCCGAGCGACATTGTTTCAGGGATTTGCTTTGAAAAATAAGCTCAAACAGTCACTGATAGGACTGGAAAGTAAAGAGGTACAGAAGAATCGACTGGAACAATCCCTCAAACTGGAATTATTGTCCAAGTACTTTGAGGCAGCAGCCAATAAGTCGCTGCACGAGACGAGTCTTAAGCAGTTGCAGTTTGCGCAAGAGCAGTTAAATCAGGAACAGACCAAGTTTCAATTAGAGACCAATACGCTCGTCGATGTAGCACAAGCGGAGAGCCAGGTGGCCAGTAGCGAATTGACCGGTATTGTGAATATGACTTCTTATACTAATAGTCTGGTCGCTTTAAAGCAGTTACTTGGATTGCCTCTTACTGATTCTGTCTCTATAGAAAGCCCTAATCTCAAGTTAACTAATACAGTATTGTCACCACAGGGACAGACCGGTGTACTAGACGATCCTACAATACAACTGGCCGAACTATCTTTAAAACAATCGGAGCTTAATCTTAGCTATGCCAAGGGGCCTTACTATCCCACGGTCAGTTTTTCGGGCGGATACGGTACGAATTATTCGTCCGAGCGAAAGGACTATCTGACAGGAATCTATATGCCCTTTTTTAATCAGCTCAACCAGAATAGAAATCTCAATTTCGGTCTATCACTGAGTGTCCCAGTATTCGATGCCTTCAAGACCAAGAATAATATCAACCGACTGAAGCTTGATCTGGAAAATAAGCAGTCCGAACTAAATAAGACAAAGGTAGAGCGAGAGAAGGTATTGACCTTGGCTATACAGGAGTATTACAAATCGGCGAAGGAGTATCAGGTGTTACAGGTGCAGTATGCTGCCCAGGAGAAAAATTATGGCGCTATGAAGGAGCGTTATGATATCGGTGTGACTACTGCGATGGAGTATAATAAGGCTTTGTTAGATTATAACGTTGCCGAAGCCAATGTGATTAAGGCCAAATATACGCTGATGTACAATGGCGAGGTGATTAAAGTGTTGAGAGGGGAGAAGTGATGATTTCGATGGCTATTGCTGTTTTATCAGCTCCGATGATGTAGGAGTTTTGGTTAAACTTACTTTCGAATAAATCGCGAGATTTTAACCATCGATAAGTTTATTGCTCTCTAGTCGCTCTCTGGCATCAAGAAGTATGTTGTGTATCTAACTCCAAGATAAAGGCTTCAAGTTCACGGAGTATAGCAGTTTCAAGGTCTTTTTTAAGGTAAGTATTTTGAAGACCCAGGAAATCTAAAAAATACGGATCCTTAAAATTGTCGTTTATCGCGGAATGGTTACTTTTAGCCGACCACAGTAGAAGAGCCTGCTCTGAGCATCATTTAGTCCTCCTTTCCATACATGACACCTTGCTCACGTAATAAATTTTTCTCCTGTTCTATACTGCTCTGTAGCCCTATCTTTTTATCCTTTGAAGAAAGCAATCTTTCATAATATAAAGAATTTATATTTCGCTCCAGGCTTCTGGTACTCCAGTTTTGTTCTTCTGCTTCGCGAATATAATATTCTCTGGCACGTTCGTTTTCCACGCGCATTATTGTGCGATGATGCGTCCAGCTCAATTTGCTACGCAGTGCGTAGCATTTTTGAATATCGGGGTACGTTAAGTAAAACTGTCTGAAGTTCCGCAGGTTAGCGGGAGAGAATCCGCTTCCGAATTTTTTGGACAATCCTTTAGATAGAATCTTTAGAAGAGAATCGCCATAACCAGCCTTTGATTTGCCTTGTTGTTCGTCTTCTACAATCCTTTGACCTATCAGCCAGTATGATTCAACCATAGAGATGTTGATCACATGATAGGCTTTTTGACGACCGTTTTCTATAATGTTGATTATATCTGAGACTATAGATTCCATCGTTGCTTAGTCTTTTAGTTTATAATTGACCTTACTTTTTAACCTCTTTTGGTTTTCTTCTGGAGTTTGCTCCTTTGTTTATGTCTCGCTGTTTTTGTAGGAGTACCTCATACTCATCATCTGAATTCAGCTTTATGTCTGAAAAGAACATGTCACAGAAGAAACCGATTTCTTTACCACTAGCTATCTCTAACTTTGTTATTTCATCAATTTTAATCTTTCGGTCATCAGTACTAAAAATATCATCTAAACGTTTTGAGGTAAGGCCTGTAGCTTCTACCAGTTTTTTCTTGGGGAAAACTTCATAATGATAGTTATTTGTGAAGTAGATGCCCAGTGAAGTTAGGCTACTACCTTTCTCTACTTGTTTAACATTGTGAAAATATGTTTCGCCAAATATTTTATTAAGAAATTCCTGATGATTCTCTTTGAACAATAATTTTAGTAATATAAATTGTGTGCATAAAAATCTGTTATGATTTTTAGAGAGAATGTTGCTAATTGTTGACGCAGGAATGCCTGTTCTAGCATGTATTTCGATAGAGCTTATTTCATCTTTCTTAATCTTATCTTTTAAGTAGTCAGCTAAATTATTTTTCCAGCACATTTTAAAATATAGTTTTGGTTTTTCAAAAAGTGTTTGTATATTTGTCTAACAATCAGTTCGCTGATTGAGTCTCGTCTAGTGAAACCAGCAATTTTAAAAGACGCGAGGCCCTTAGGAGCATATTCCCAATTTTGTATATCTTTGTACAATCTATGGGATAGGCTTCTACTGGAACCCGTGTCGGCCCTTGCTGGTGCCAACTAGGCGGGGGAAGGTAGAAGCCTATCCTTTTTATTAGCTCTATTTTTCCTCAGCGAGACTCTTAAATGTGTAACCAAATTTTATAAACTATGACGACACAAGAGTCTTCCATTGCCAATGTACAGCACACGACCAAAGGTCGAGGTTGCTACCCAGCGCTACGCGTACTGATAAAGAACAAATGCTGTCCGCCCGAATAGTGCAATACGATATTAAAACCAATAAAGGGGTATATAGACCATAGTCTATAATCTAATACGTATTAAGGGCCTGAATGGTCAATAATCAGTATTTCTCTTTTGGTTTTTCCGACTTGTACAGATATGAATCCGGTACAGGACAGACGTGTTTTCCACATATATGGACTTAAGCAATCTAAAAGTAAGGATAATATCAATGTCTTCCAAGGATACGAATCAAAATAATATAGATTTTCTATAAGTAAGCAAGTCGGTTTTTATTCATGCGCAGATGAGGCGTCACCAATTATTAGACCCTTATGAAATAACCCAATAATCCTCGTCTGCCTTTCAACATTATTTTATTAACCGTGTGGCTTGGCTAAAGGCTGTATAGTTTTTAGACCCGTTAGACTCCTCTGCGTTCCGCTCAGGGGGACGGGATAATATTAGGTCACATCAAAAATAACCGAAAAATGAACAATTTTTTAAGGGGTGGGAGAGGTATGGCCGTTGGCCAGAGCCGTGTCCGACTACTGGCGGATGACAAAGTAACACAGTTACAGAGTGACAAAGACCTTTCTAGTCGCCTGATAATCGTAAAGATGAAATTGCCTTGTAGGCGTGTAGACCTCTCTGTTCCGCTGTGCTCCAATCGAGGTGACGCAATGGGAGGGCTTGTAGCTTACAGCCTAAAGCTTATAGCTTTAATATTCTGTGTGTTGTTTAGTTGGCTTTCGGTTACTCCTGCTCAAGGGCAGGAGGCCGTAAGGTCTGTCAAATACGTACAGCCCGAGGAAGGAAGTATAACGCCTTTGTATATAGGAGACACTATTCCTGAAGTATTCTGGAATTATAAAATGCCTATTTACTTGGATACCCTAGGTCGTGACTCCGTTTGTCTGGCCGATTTTCGTGGAGATAGTAAGGTTCTGATCATTGACTTCTGGCCTACATGGTGCGGCCCCTGTATAGAATCTGTATTGAAGTTAGATAGTATTACGCGCAATAAAGGCTACAAGAATGTTCAGTTCATTTCGCTCTGTGTGATGGAATCCGAAGAGCGTTTAGAAGCATTTATTGAGCGGTCTAAATTTGGAGTGACCTCTTTATTTGACTTTTCCTATTTAGCTAATCGGATGCTAGCTCGTTATAAAGAAAAGCTAGGGATACTTATGATTAAAGACGGTAACCTGTGGGGAGCTCCAGACGGACGAACATTGACAGTTGAAAACTTAGATCGTATCGAGCAGGGTAAATGGGAAGACCTGACAATAACTTTTATGCCTGAGCGTGATAAGATTAGGTTGTCCAAAGAAGTTAGAAAGGAGCATGCTCAATGAGACGACTACTAAATTACGGAATATTGCTAAGTATGTTGTTTTCGGTGTTTTTTGGCTATGGACAGCAAAATATACAGCTCCAGCTCTTATCCGTTCAAGATTCTCTTCCTATTGTGGGTGCCACAGCGTCTTCTTCTGTTATAAAAGAAAGACAGTCTAATAGTCAGGGGATAGTTGTTTTCGATAAAACACTGGTTGGGCAGCAGCTAAAGATTAAACATATCGGCTTTCATGAAAAGGCCTACATTATTTCAGCATCACAAAAGCAGATTGTTTACCTATCAGCGCGTGAAGGCTCTATTGAAACGGTCGATGTAGTGAGTACCGGTTATTTTTCTGCTCCGAAAGAACGCCTTTCAGGTAGTTTCGTCCATATCGATAATAAGTTGCTCAATCGTAGCAGTTCGACCAATCTATTGGACCGCTTGGAAGGTATTACCAATGGTTTACAGTTTGACCGGGGGAATCTGACAGGCGAAGACATTAATGGTAATCCTACCTTACGGGTCCGTGGCTCTTCGACCTTGGTG
Source organism: Sphingobacterium faecale (assembly GCF_016746095.1). Lineage (GTDB taxonomy): Bacteria > Bacteroidota > Bacteroidia > Sphingobacteriales > Sphingobacteriaceae > Sphingobacterium > Sphingobacterium faecale. The sequence goes on from NZ_JAERTY010000002.1 coordinate 621,811, forward strand.
TCCGATGCCAGGCCACTGGTCATTGTGGACGATTTCCCATTTGATGGGGATCTGCGGAGTATCGATCCCAATGAAGTGGAGTCGGTGACTATTCTGAAAGACGCTTCGGCAGCCTCTATCTGGGGAGCACGGGCAGGAAATGGGGTACTTGTCATTAATATGAAGAAAGGGAGCTACCAAGGTAAACTGGACGCTACTTTTAACAGTACCCTACGGGTAACGGCTAAGCCTGATTTATTCTACAGCCAATCGGTACTTCTTCCGGAAACGGTAATGGAATTCCAGGAAGCCCTGTTTGATAAGAAAGCTTATCCCGAAACCAATATAACCCGTATGCCTGTTTACGTGGAACTCTTGATCAAGAAAAGGGATGGTAAGATAACGGAAGAGGAGTTCGAAGCTACCAAACAGCTGTACTTAAACAGTGATATCCGTGCGGATGCCAGCGAATATCTGTACCGGCCTGCAGTGCAGCAGCAGTATAGTCTTGGGCTACGGGGAGGGGAGAATAACTTACGCTACAGTCTATCAGCCGGCTACGATAAGCAACAGGCCAATATTATCGGTCAGCATTCCAGCCGGCGCAACCTGGCTCTGAATATGGGGCTGAGGTTATTTAAGGGGATGGAGCTGGAGGGAATAGTACGGTATAATGCACAAAATGCACGTACCAATTCTTTTAATCGGGCAGCACTGGAAAACTCCAACATCTATCTGCCATTGATCGATGTAGCCAGGAATAGCCTTGCCGTACCTATTGCTTTTTCTGAATTGCGTTACAGCTACCAGGAACAGGCCCGATCCTTAGGTCTACTGGATTGGATGTACAGGCCTTTAGACGAGCCGAAGGAAACCAGATTTGATAATAACACGAACATTACAACCCTAGGTTTTACGGCTAATTACCAGACCCCGATCGGTATCAAGCTACGGACTACCTATTATTACAGCCGCCATCAACAAGCACGGGAGCTATATTACTCAGCGAAGAGCTATTATGCGCGTGATCTGGTCAATAAGTATACCCAAGCCGATATGAGCAAAATAATCCCCGAAGGAGGGGTGCTAAGTACAGAGTTTCCTAGAGGGACCCGGTCCCATTCCTTACGCTTCCAGGCGGACTATTCGAAAGTCTGGGCAAGAAATCTGCGTTTGGATGCGCTGGCCGGATTTGAAGGAGCCGATCAGGTAGCTAGTGGGATGGGGGCCGTGAATCTATATGGCTATGATCCCGAAACGGAACAGGGAACAGAATACTACAGTTTTGGACGGACCGCCTACATTACCCGACCCATGAATAGAAAAACACCTATCCCCTTAAACTATCCGGGTATTAGTCCTACGGTACAGAGAGACTTAAGTCTATTCAGCAATTTTGGTTTGTCCTGGCAAGAACAGTATGTACTCAACGGTAGCTTGCGGTGGGACGGAAGTAATCTGCTCGGGGTGAAAACCAATGCCCGTGGAGTGGCGCTCTGGTCTACAGGTATTGCCTGGAATATGCATAAGGCCGGCTTTTACAATTCAGAAGCGCTGGACCTACTTAAACTTCGGCTAAGCTATGGTAGCGCCGGCAATATTGATAAATCACAGGGACACTTGCCTGTGATCACAAAGCGTTCAAGCACGACATCGGGGGTGCCATTTGCCGAATTAAATACACCCGGAAATCCGAGTCTGCGCTGGGAGCAGGTAAATACCTTCAATGCCGGAATTGACTGGTCGCTACGGCATGGGCTTTTCTCGGGTTCTATCGAATATTATAGCAAGCAGGCAAAGCATTTATTAAACTCTATAGCCATTGATCCTACCATTGGTGTATCTGCTGGTTTTATGATGAACTATGCCAATATGCATAATCAAGGAGTGGATGTAAGCTTGCAAAACAGTTTCAAGGTCGGCAAACTGAATATCAATAATTACATGCTTTTAAATTATACAACAAATAAAGTGACGAAGGTGAACAGTGCTCCTTTGGATTTTACATCCTATTATATGATGTATAACTATTTTACCAAAGGGGAGTCACGGGATGTATTATTCAGCTACCCCTGGTATGGCTTAAATCCAGAGAACGGTCTCCCGATAATGCAATTGCCTGATGGCTCGATGACGGAGGATGCGAAAACCTATATTGACAGTTTTACATTTGAAGATTTAATCCGGTCCGGTGTAAAGATAGCTCCTTTTTATGGTTCCTATCGTTTGGGAGTGCGTTACAAAGGATTTCAAGCGAGTACACTCATATTATTTAAATTTGATTACTTCACCCGTCGCAAGTCCTATGTGCCGGGGCGGGAACATGAGATACAGGGGCATATTGACTACCATATGGATTATTATAAACGCTGGAAGAAGCCAGGTGATGAGTTAAGCACCAGCGTGCCTGCGACACCATCTAAATATGATTCTTCGATAAAAGATGCATATGTTTTTTCCGAAGCTTTAATTACGCCATTGGATCAAATAGCGCTGCGAGATATTAACCTTTCCTATGCTTTTGGAGGAAATTGGATGAATAGGCTAGGGGTAAAGGGGCTGGAATTATCGACCAGTTTACAGAATGTGGGGATTATGTGGAAAAAGAATAAGGTCGGATTGCATCCCGAATACCCCAATACAACCTATCCTGCAGGAAGACAGTTTTACCTAGGGTTACGTGTAAACTTATAAAGATTTGAAAGATGAATAAGATATTTTTAGTATTGATTGTACTATTTCTACAAGCTTGTAGCTCGGGCTTTCTAGATGTCAAACCCAGTAAACAGACCATTGTACCCGTGACTTTGGAGGATTATGGAATGCTACTGGACAATGAAAATGTGTTAGGAAGGAGTGGTCCCGTGACTTTAAACTTTATCGGGTCGGATGAATACTATCTGAAGGATGCAATTTATTCATCATTACCCACACAAGCCCCTAATCTATTTCAAAAGCAGGCCTATACATGGGAAAAGGAAATCTATACAGGGGCCGAACTCCGTACCGATTGGTCGGAGGCTTATGAAGCCATTTTACGCTGTTACGTGGTATTGGATGGATTGGAAAAACTCTCGGTCGCTGCTGATCAACAGGAGCGTTTTAAGGAAATCAAAGGCGCTGCTCTGTTTATTCGGGCAAACAATTACTACAATTTAGCACAGGTGTATTGCGAGGTCTATGATCCGCAGACAGCTGCAAAAAAGCTGGGCTTACCATTGCGAAAGACGGCTGATCCGACCCTAAATATACAGCGAGCTACTGTAGCAGAAACTTATGGGGTTATGGTTTCCGATTTGTTGGAAGCTCTGGAATTACTTCCGCCAAAACGTGTTCACGTGACGATGATCGAGCCCACACAGCAAGCTGTGCATGCTTTGCTGACCCGTATCTATATGCAACAAGGGAATTATAAATTAGCTGCCAAACACGCGGAGGCTTGTCTGCAGATTGATGGTACACTATTGGATTATGCGGACTTAGATACAGATGCTGCGGTCGCATTTCCTTTGTGGGGTTATGGTAATTCAGAAATTTTATTTTATAATAGTATTGTGTCCATGTATGTTTATCAACAGGCGCGGATGAATGTATCGGAAGAATTTCTGGATTTATATAAGGACGGGGATTTACGTAAAAAGCTGTTTTTTACGCTTTCTGGTGGATCTGTAGTATTTAAAGGAACCTATTCCGGTCGTGAAGGTGGATGGTTTTCGGGTCTGGCGCGGGACGAGGTCTATTTAAACCTAGCGGAAGCGCTAATACGAATTGGAAAACTTGAGGAATCGAAATTTTATCTAAATAGCTTACGAAGTAAGCGAATACATAAGGATGTGTACATACCCTTTGAAACCAATGACCAGGAAGAACTGTTGCATTTTATCCTGGACGAGCGTAAGCGGGAATTGTATTTTCGTGGGACTCATTGGGAGGATGTCCGCCGTTTGAATAAGGAAGGTCGTTTTCAACGAACTCTAGTTCGAAAAATAGGAGAAGAGATCTATAAATTGGAACCCAATAGCCCAAGATTTGCCTGGCCTATACCGCCTGATGCTATTCGTAATGGAGGGTATACGCAAAATGAACGATGACAGCAAAAGTACAGGAGGGGTAATACCCTCCTATACTTACTCCAATAGCCTGCTGATACTTAAAGAGGTTTCTGCGAATAACCGTCTTGATCAGAATCAACGCCAGGATCATCAGTCACTATAATTACAGCATTCGGATGATTATCCAAAACATCCTGTAGATTGGTGTAGCCCGAAAGGTCGGTATCTATCGGGTTGGCCCCCGAACCTGTAAACCTTAATGCTACCCCACAATAATCGCCAGCGTTGCCACTTTGTGCGCATTCGGTATTGCCCGTTGTAGGAGGGTCACCCGGCATCGGAGCTCCTGTTTTAAAGGTTTGGTCTGATGGACTTGAACTAATTGTCTCATTGAGTTCAAACCAGTACACCTCTTCCACTAGAACCGGTTTTTCCATTGGTTTTACTAAGCTATCTACCTCTGTGTTTAGAAGTTCTCTGTTGTTATTCGCCTGAACATAGAAGAATGTTCCTAAAGCGAAAGCGCCCATTATAATAATTGCTGTTATTTTATTCTTTATAGTTTTCATCTCTTTATGTTTATGATGATCTAAAAAATTATTAATCAAGATGTATCCGTCTGTTGGTCGGTGTACAAACTCTTCGAATTGGGGGCCTGCCAGTCCTGACTTTTTCAGGAGGGTTAGCCCAGTCCCGTATAGAGGGCAAATTTTCTTTTAATGTTTTCAATTTTCATGTCTTATTGTATTTTATTCGTTTATTCAACGGTTTCTACTTCTATGTTGTAAAATGTAGTTTCATACCACATGTTTCGATGGTTATCCTTACTATTATCTCGGCATAAACCCTCTATCCGGAGTGACACTTTATTGTTGGCGGTATCGACCCATTGAATGATACAGCCATACGTTTCGCGGGGTCTGAGAAAATGGATTGTTATTATCAGCGTTAGAAGGCAGACCATGCAAATTTTTGCTGCTAGTAGCTGTCTTTTCATTTTCTGTTCCCTGATCAACATCTTTATTTCTATTTAACTGTTACCTTGCGTCTCGTATCTCCCCACCATAAATCAAAGATAGGACGGGTTTTTCAGATGGATTTCATAGATTTGAACATCTTGATTTCATAGATTTGAACATTTGTATACGCTGGGGCGAATATTGGTCTGGCTAAAGAAAAAGTCCGAAAAGGCACTGATTTGATTAAAACCACAGAAGTAAGCGACATTCGAGACATCGTATTGGAGCAATAGTATCTTGGCTTTGGCTAATAATAATTCATCTCGGTATTGGATCATGGTCTTTTTATTGTATTTCTTAAATATACGGGCCAGTTGTTGATAGCTTAGATTTTGCTTGTTTGGGGGGTGACTAATGTCTCGGATGCTGAATTTTTTATTGACCTGATCTTCGATGTATTGTTTTATGCGTCCGGCCAAAATCTCGCCTTCCTGTAGCTTTTCGTACTGTTCAAACTGCTTGTATTCGGCAATGTCGAATAAGGTATACACCAGCTCCACAGCTCGGCCCTCTTTATCTTTATGATGAGGAAATAGAAAATTCTCGATATGCTGTATCTGTAAGAGTGTCTTTTCGGCTATAGGCCATTGGGCGCTCTGATAGAGGAGCTTTTTGTTCTGCTGCCGCCGCAGGCGGAACTGCATCAGAAAATGGTCATCACGGAATATCTCTTGTCGGATCATCCCGATATCGATCAGTAGCCCATGGATGGTATAGGTACCGGGCTGTAGGGTGATATGAAGTTCGGCCTTGGGGATATGGGCATAGGTGGCCATACCCTGGGTCAGTGTAATCTCCGAAGCATGCGGGCTATCGCGCCTTATACGGATATCTGCGTCCGCCTCCACGGGGTACAGCAGGTGATAATCCGAGCGGCAGCACTCGATCTGTATCTCGCAGGGCTCTAGTACAACGGCCTGCAGCCTGTAGATCAATACCTGACGGTAGTCCACATACTCTTCGATGAGCTGTATGTGCGGCTCATCATAGTAGCCCGTCTCGGAGCCCTCAAGGGGAGGCAGATAATCCTGGAGCGGTTGTTCAAACCGAGATATCTGCTTTAACCGGAATATAAAAGATTTTAACATAATGGTTCATATTCAGTGTTTTAAATAATTATATGCTATATATAAGGGAATCATACGGCGGACTTTCGGTTCCGTATCGGATAATGATGATAGAAAATGAAAAAGGGCAGAGGGGGATTATTGCTTACCTATGCCCCGGTGACATCGAAGGTAAGGGCACGGTTGGCGAATGGATGGTGCATCAGGAAACATACCGCCAATAGATAGTGATAATGGCGGTGTCGTGACCGACTGGGGGGTAATGTCCTGAAATACCTGACCATAGGGTGTATATTGGATAATATAATCGGGAATGAGCTAATAATATAGAGGGATCGGCAACTAACTGGCTATGCTGAATAGCAGGTCTAAGTTACTAAATAGCTGTGATCTTAAAAATGATTTGTATCACTTAATTCGGTAATTGTTGTCACTACTGGTGCTAACTCCAAACTATTTTGATCTTACGGGGTTATGTAGTCATGGGGGGTAGGGTGTCTGTGGGTAAAGCATGTGGATTATGGATGATAGAGAGTGATCTCAACTGATTATAAATCTTATAAAAACTTAAATTTTGTTGTACCGCATAGTAGCTATGGCCGGACTTTGACTGTGCATGTCCTTATGTCATCATGGAAAATATACTCCAGCAACTGGTTATAGAGATCGCCAGAAGCAATGATCTATCAGAAAAGCAGTATGAAACTTTTTTAGTTCAGCAGGCTATCCTTCAGAAGCAGGGGCAGCTGATGGAGCTGCTGCAGCGGCGCTTCGGTATTATGGAAGACCTGATGCTCAAGATGTGTGAGATCCTCGACCGTGATCTACTGTCGTTATTGGACCAGCCGTTGCTGTTCAAGCAGGATGTGATGAAAAAGCTGTGCATATCGGATGCGACCTTTCGCAATTACGTAGCAGATGAGAAGCTCGACCCGATGAAGTTGGGCAAGACAGAATACTTTTTTGCACGGGATCTGGCAAAGCAACTTCTGAAGACCAGGAAGGGGCATCAATAGCGCGCAGATCGCATTTACTATGTAGCGATCGGACGTGGGGTCTATAGGTTCTACCTAAAATAGCATACCTACTGAGATCAGTAGCTACGGTACTGGACTCAGTACGTCCCGTACCGTATACAGTAAGCGAGCTACTGACTACGGTAACTCGCTTACTGTGATCAGTAGCTGCTTTACTGTTTACAGTAGACGGCATACTGCTTACAGTACATCAGCTACTGTAAGCAGTACCTGATGTACTGTGGGCTATACGCTGCGTACTCATTGCAGTAGGTTCCGTACTGATCACAGTACGCGCCGTACTGTAGTTGATGTGTGCTGTACTGTACACGGTACGTGTGCTACTGCATGCTGTAGGGGCGCTACTGTATTCAGTACGGTGTGTACTGAATACAGTCTGCGTCTGTTTTCTTCATTTTAATGTGTTCCGGGGTGTATTCCTAGAATTTTGATTAGCGCGAATTAGCGCAGGTTATAACAATTGCGTGCCTAAGATTTATTATGCGCTAATACACGCTAACGCTTTCATTTAGGGTGTTTTGTGATGCTATGTTTGTGGTGTTCAAAGTAATCTCGCGAGGAAAATGAACGTGGTATAAGTATGAATCGATCTGGGAATGAGCTAAACAGTCATCAGGTGAAGTAACTATTAGCTTGACATGATGACTGGATAACAAGATAACCCGATCACAAATCGACTGGAATGGCTACAAAAATGAAAGCACTGATCGGATTTGGTGGTATGCTGGATGATCAACTATTGATGGCGGCAACAACAATTCTGGCTGCTATGACGGGAAATGCAAATTTTCCTACGCCAACACCTGCTCTGGAAGATGTACAGGATCTGTTGGATGATTTTTCGACAAAACTGGCTGCAGCACGCAAGCGTGGATCGCCAGAGGATACAGCGATAAAGGATGAAAGTATCCCTGCACTGGTATCTATTTTACAGAAACTGGGGTATTATGTCAACTCGGTGGCGGATGGGAAGCTATCGGTGCTGTTGAGCTCGGGTTTCCCAACCAATGCACCGGCTACGACATCGCTGGCTCCTTTTGCAGTACAGGATGTGCGGCTGTCGGATACGAACCAGTCAGGACAGGCTCGGTTGAATTTTGTGAAACAGCCTAGAGTGCGGGTTTATGAGTACTGCTATCGCAGAGTTGGGACTCCTGAAGAACCATGGAGCGACCGTATCACCACGACCTCTTCACGAAATAATATCATTGCTCCCTTAGAGCCGGGACATTATTATGAAGTGCGCGTGCGTGCTGTCAACAGCAAAGGTGCCGGCGACTGGAGCAATACAGCAAGGTTGTTGGTAAGGTAGCTCATAGCCGCAAGGCCTAGTCCTTTTCCCTTGATAGAAAAGGACCAAAAGATCAAGGCTTGGATGGTTACGCTAAAAACAACCTTGAAGTCCTAAACAGCTCGGAGCCGTTTCTCTTTTTCGATCTGTTTAAACGGACTTACAATACTGTTTTCTATACGCGTAACCCTCCTAGGCCAAGGTGTAAATCAATAAACGCAATGTCATGCATATAGAAGTTAAACGCATCAAACAGGGGAATAACAGTACCCTATCTGAGATCTATATCGATGGGGAGTTTTTTTGCTATGGATTGGAGGATCTGGTACGGGATGTCAAGATAAAAGGATCGACGGCGATACCTGCCGGTAGCTATAAGCTGGGGTTGAATACCTATGGGGCGATGAATGCACGCTACAAACGTAAGTTCCCGGAGGTGCACCGCGGTATGGTCGAGATCAGGGATGTCCCGAATTTTAAGTACGTCTATATCCATATCGGCAACTATTTTTCCGATACCGAAGGGTGCCTGCTGATCGGCGAATACTTTAAGCTGTACGATGGCGATTATGCCGTATATGAGTCGACTAAGGCTTACAGGATGTTGTATCAGTTGGTGGTAGAGGCGATAGGTAGGGGGGAAGCAGTAATTGGTATCGAGTAACCAGTGAACGAGTTATCTGGTTTTTCAAGATAACAGGTTAACATGATAACCCCGATAAAAAATCGGGACAGGCACGATAACATTAAAAATATGAACAAAATAATCAAAAAAATAAGCCAGGCGGTACAGGTGTTGCTGCTGGCTCCGATCAGATTGCCAGGGAAGGCATTGAATATTATTAAATATGTGGCTGTGGGGCTGGGAATATTGGAGGCGGTGACTAGGAAGGAAGTTAACGAGTTATCGAGTGACCAAGTTAACGAGAGTGACGAAGAAAAAGGCTAGTGCGCATAGTCACGATGCAGTGTCCCGTTTCATCAGGAAGCGTATTGCAGAGGAGTCGAATGGGTCTATGGATTAAAAAGAGGGTGAATAAATAGTTTCTCTTGGTATAGCTCCTCGATGTTTATCTTCGATGAGCTCTGTTCTGTCAGTTCAACTCCGCGGTGTTCCGCCCAACATGAGGGTATTAATGAAGGAAAGTGGTAAGGTGTGACAGTTGGTCTTGTTAACAAGATAACTCGATCACAAGATAACAACAAGACAATGAAACTAAACGAAATTCGCACAGGCACACTAGGAGGCACGTTGTGCTCTATCTGCAGCTCTTTTAGTATAGGAGATGTGGTGCAGACCATAGTTTTGGCTGTAATAGGTACGTTGGTGTCTTATAGCGTAAGTTGCTTGCTCCAAAAAGTGAAGAGGAGATAGATTTTTATGGTAATAAACAGAAAGAACGCCTATGACTACCCCCATAGGCGTATTTTATTATTTTTATCGTTCGCATTTTCAGTGGTTTAAGGTTTGTATTAAAGAATTGTTATTTTATCATTTTGAAATATGGTTTTAAAGTTCCTATCTTTGCACCACTCCGCGAGGGAGGGACGGTTTGAAAATTAAAAATCCAAAGGTAAAAGTTAAAAAATCTGAGAAGGTTCTTTAGTTTTTTGAAAAAGGGAAAAGTGCTCCGGAAATTATTTTAAAATAAAATTTGGAGGTTAGAAAAAGATTCCTACCTTTGCAGTCCCAACGGAAACGAAGGGCGGCCGCCGCAGGGGAGGCCGGAAAAAAAAATGACAAGTCACATCTCCGGATGTCGGTAATAAAAGCAGAAGCGCGATGCGGATGCGGACAAAGTTCTTTAAGGAAATGATCATGTAACGTAACGAGTAGTGTTGAGAAACAGCGAAAGTTAAAAAAACTCAACCTGTCAGTCATAGAATCAGAAATTATTTAAATAAAGACAATTCTATTTTTTATAAATAGTCTTGATCTTACACTTCATTTTACTATGGAGAGTTTGATCCTGGCTCAGGATGAACGCTAGCGGCAGGCCTAATACATGCAAGTCGAACGGGATCCATTTTTAGCTTGCTAGGAATGGTGAGAGTGGCGCACGGGTG
>NZ_JAERTY010000022.1 GCF_016746095.1 Sphingobacterium faecale
TGTAGGGACTTTTCTTTACTAGTAACTTTGATCAATACATTTATCAAGTGACAGGAGGCACGATTCAAATGGGAGTAATAGAAACAATCAAAAGACAGGAAAGAGAAAAGGGCATAGAAAAGGGAATTCAGACTGGAATTGAAAAAGGCAAGCGGGAGGAAGCTATCGCTATCGCTTTGGAATTCAAGAAAATGGGTTTACCTATTGCGGATATCGCCAAAGGTACCGGCCTTTCCGTCGAAGAGATCGCGAAACTGTAGGGACTTTTCTTTACATAGGATATAGCCGCTTGGTACGATAGTGCCAGGCGGCTTTTTAGTAAATAGCGGATAGCTTTTTAAGACAAACTTGACTTGATGGGGGAGTGTTATTTAAAAAATTAGCTATCTTGCCTTAAAAATTAACCAATTAGCATTGATGAACCATTTTGATTTAGGCAATGAACTTGCTTTCAATCACTATTTTTCAGTTTATAATAAACAAGTTTATGGATATATTCTTGCCATTGTAAAGGACTCATTTGTAGCCGAAGAGATTACGCAAGATGTTTTTATAAAGCTCTGGAGCTGCCGTGATCTCTTGCATAACATTCGTAACATTGACAATTACATTTTCGTACTTTGCCGCAACCGTTCGTTGAATTACCTGCGTAAGGTCAGACACGATCAAGAAGCTTTGGCAGAGCTTAAAAAATTTATCTCTGACCATCATAGCCCTGTTGATGAACATCTCCTACAATGTGATTACGAACAACTACTCGCCGAGGCCGTCTCCAGCTTATCTCCCCAGCGGCGTATTGTATTCCAGCTCAGTCGCTATGAAGGACTGAGTATCCAAGAGATTGCAGAGCAACTTCATCTATCCCCCAATACCGTAAAGAACCACCTCGTGGTATCGCTCAAGTATATCCGTCAGTATCTCGAGCGGCATGCCGGTATCACGGCTTTGCTTACCTTCTTCATGTTTATTTAATTTTTTTTCTCATTCCATTAGTCCTAACTGCACTCTCCAGGTGTCTTTAGTGTAGTAGCGCTAGCAAAGCGTGACCAATTACTAATATTTTACTTTTTTATCATCATGAATGATTTACGTTTAGAAGAGCTTTTTGACAAATATATACATAACCGTTGTTCTGGTGAGGAATTGGAGGAACTCTTGGATTTGCTACAGAATCTAGAGGGTACTATACTGGAGCGCCATATGCATGCTCTTTGGGAGAATAAGCGCGGATATCCAGTCCCAGACGGGGAGGTTGATTGGCGGAAGATGCTTGATCAGGTGAAATCTGAAAGCGCGCAAACGCCTAAAAATCGTATTAATACAGGTTGGTTCCGTTATACTGCCGTAGCCACTTTATTGCTTTCGTTGAGCATAGGAGGCTATTTTTGGCTGACAGAATGGGGGAGACATAACAATGATCTCGTTGAAAATACAGTCCCTATTATTAAGCGGGATACCGTACTTCTTTCCGATGGCACGCAGATAGTTCTTAATTCAGGGAGTACGCTACGTTACCCGAAGCAGTTTGTCGGTGGGACACGTGAAGTCCATTTAGATGGCGAGGGATTCTTCGATGTCGCTAAAGATCCTGATAAGCCTTTTATAGTCTATGCTGGAGAGCTCAAAACCATCGTGTTGGGGACTTCATTCAACGTCAATGCTTATTCCGGACAATCTAAGGCCGAAGTAACAGTGATCACGGGGCAGGTCCATGTAGAAGAAACAAAGACCGGTCGTCAGGTAGATCTAATAGCAAACGAAAAGGTAATCCATACCAGGAAGCAAGATCAATTTGTTAAATCCGTAGACGTTAAAGTGGAGCACGATGTCGCTTGGAATGCAGGAAGGCAGACTTTTGAAGATGTACCCCTTGATGATATCGTACAGCAATACTATAGGCGTTATGGTAAAAGGTTAAAAATTGAAGGTACAGCACTTTACAACTGTCGTTTAAGCCTTGTGTTTGATCAGGAATCGCCAGGTGAAGTGCTGGAAATGATCCGTCTCCTGACGAATGCCCAAGTCAGGGCCGAAGGCGATGTCTCGATCCTTTACGGTACCGGATGCCCCGAATAATTAATCAATCCAAGGACCAAATTATAATATCATGAAGAAATAAAAAGTACAACGAAAAAAGGGAAAATGCGCTCTGACCTGCATTTCCCCTTTCCGTTTTGTCTAGCAAGGCTAGTTTCAAAACAACCGTGAGAAGTGAATAAACACGATTATTTATTGTAAAAAAATACAACACACAAATATGGTAAAAAAAACTATACCAATAGCAACTTATTGGTGGCCAGTTATGAAATGGACTACAATTATATTTAACTGCTTCCTATGCGTGATCTTAGTAGCTCATGGTGCAGAAAGCCATGGTCAAGTAGACTTCGGACAGCGGGTGGCGTTGAAAGCGGAGACACTTAGTTTAGAATCTACCCTTAAGCTGATCAGCAAACAGACCCAGATAGATTTCGCCTACAATAGCCGTAGCCTGCCCATGAAGCAAACCATTCGTTGGCAGAGCGGAATGACTACACTCGGGTCGGTACTGGAGAAACTGGAGAAGGCCTTCGCGGTCGAATTTCGGGAGATTGGAAAATCCCTAGTGCTGATCCCTGCTGAAGATCCTATGCTGGCAGATACTGATGAGGAGCAAAAAGCTATAAGAGGCCGAGTAGTCAACGAAAAAGGTGCCCCATTGTCTAGAGCAACGATTTATGTTCTGGATTGGGAAGGTAAACGAACGAATCGCCAAACTATCACCGATGAGCGGGGGTATTTTGAGCTGCCTATGGATCACGATGGAAAAAAGTTGGAAGTGTTGTTTCTAGGGTATACCGCTATAAAAGTTACTGCAAGAGTGGATATGGGAAATATTAAATTGACACCATTTTCAACAGAAGTAGATGAGGTGGAGGTGATGGTATCTACAGGCTATCAGAAGATACCGAAAGAGCGGGCAACGGGAAGTTTTGAGTTTGTGAACAATGAAGCGCTGAACCAGACGGTCAGTGGAAATATTATCGATCGAATTGAGCTACAGGTGCCAGGGCTACTTGTAGATAGAAACGAAGATGCACCTGACAAATTCCTGATTCGTGGGCGATCGAGTATTTATGCTGATGTGCAGCCCCTGATCGTATTGGATGGCTTTCCCTACGATGGTGATATCGGCAATATCAACCCTAATGATATCGAATCGGTCACCGTGCTCAAGGATGCAGCTGCGGCTTCGATATGGGGTGCACGCGCAGGAAATGGTGTAATCGTTATTACGACCAAGCAGGGGAAATCTAAAAACCCTTCTATTTCGGTGAATTCTGTCATTGGGCTATCCCTAAAGCCTAGCTACAGTAATATCTCGCAAATCTCAAGTTCGGATTACATCCAATTGGAAAAATGGCTATTTGAAAAGGAGCATTATACTGGCGATGAGTTTTTTGATGGTATGAACAATGGCCACCCACCTTTCACACCTGTGGTAGAACTATTACGCAAGCAGAGGGATAATCTATTGACCGAAGAGGAAGTGGAAAGACAAATTGCATTATTGAAAGATAAAGATGTGCGCAAAGATATTCTACGGGATTTGTATCAGGTCGGTTTCAAACAGCAATATGGAATACAGATTGGACAACAGACGGATAAGGCGCGTTATATCTTCTCGGCAGGGTACGATCATAATCGAAATGTATTGGTCGCTCAGGGAGATAGAAGATTGAATCTTAGAGTCAATCTTGAAACACAGATGGTGAAGAATGTATGGTTGAATAACTCCTTGTCCTACACGAGCTCATCGCAGTTTAACGGAATTAATGGTGGATTTGGTTTAAAGGGGTATGCTCCCTTTGCTACAGGCGGAGGAAAAGGCATTTATCCATATGCCCAGTTGCGAAATGAAGATGGTTCGCCAGCTTACCTGTACTTAGACAACAATGAGGCTTACGTCACTGCGCAGCAAGCGAAAGGCTTGGACTGGTCGTATAGTCCAATTGACGAGATTAAAAAAGTGAAGGCAAGCAACGACGTTGGCGATCTGCTACTGAACACAGGGATTAAGTTTACCCCAATTGCAAATCTTAACCTTTCGCTTCACTATCAATTTGAAGATCAGAGTTCGTTAATGTCTAGTATACGTACTGCCGAATCGTATTATGTCAGAGCATATACAAACTCTTTTGCGCAACTGGGTACGAATGGGAAGTTAACCTTTCCCGTGCCACAGGGTGGTATCTGGGACACCAATACAGGAAGGCGTCGCGTGCATCAGGGGCGAGTACAGGGAGAATATAGTAAGCTGTGGAGCACTGGTCATAATCTTTCTTTGATGGCTGGGTGGGAGATACGAAGCAATGTAAATAAAACAGCCATGGACAGGCTTTATGGGTATAGCGAAGAATTTTACGGCATCAATCCAACTGTGGATTATATGACGGAATATGTGCTGTATAACAATTCATTTATGCGGCAACGTATACCGACGGGAAAAGGCATAGGTAAGTTTACGGATAATTTCCTTTCGATGTTCTTTAATGGCTCGTATAGTTTTAACAACCGCTATATCGCTACATTGAGTTTACGTAAGGATGAAGCCAATCTCTTTGGTGTTAATACCAATCAAAAAGGTACGCCGTTATGGTCTTCTGGTTTACGTTGGAAGCTTTCGGACGAACCGTTTTATAAAATGGATTGGTTGCCTGTATTTTCACTCCGTGCCACTTACGGTAAATCTGGGAATATCTCACGAAATGCTTCTGCATTGCCAGTGATACAACTTGCCAATAGTGCTTACACTACGCCACTACCTACTGCATCATTAGTACAGATGGCCAATCCTGATTTGCGGTGGGAAAAGGTAAATACATTGAACTTAGGAGCAGATTTCGCAACGGCCAGTGATAGGTTATCTGGATCTCTCGAGTATTTTGACAAAGTATCAGAAGATGTAATGGGGCAGGCACCGATAGATCCGACCCTAGGAAGAGGTATGGTTTGGGGGAATGTCGGTGAGATGCGCGCCAAAGGAATGGACTTAAGACTCACAGCAAGAATATTGGATCGTACATGGAAATGGACGACTACAGTGATCGCCGGGTATAGTAAACCAAAGGTAACGAAATACTATATGCCGGTGGGGACAAAGGGGAATACATACTTGGTACGTGTTGGGAATACCATAGACCCGGTAGTGGACAAGCCAGTATTTGCTATGTATAGCTTTCCTTGGATAGGACTTGATCCGGTTGATGGTGGTCCCCAGGGTATGCTGAATGGTGAAATGAGCAAGGATTACAATAATATATATGCCAATACGCTACTGGACGAGATGGAATACCATGGGGCTGCACAACCTACAGTATACGGGTCTCTAAATAATGTTATTAGCTATAAGGATTTAGAGTTGAGGTTTGTGTTTAGTTTTAAAGGTGGGTATTATTTCAGAAGACCATCGTTAAGCTATGCAACACTCTTTTCCTCCTGGAATGGACATGGCGAGTATGCCGATCGCTGGCAACAACCAGGCGACGAGATGCAAACTGATGTGCCATCTATGGTATATCCCTTCGACGCATCCCGAGACCGATTATATCAGTATGCTTCTGTTAATGTATTGCGTGGTGATCATGTACGCTTAGAGAATATTAGGCTCAACTATATGGTGCCTAAATTGCCAATTTTTAGAAATACGATCCAACAGGTCAATGCCTTTCTCTTTGCCCAAGATATTCCATTGGTATGGCTCCGCAACAAGGCTGGTATAGATCCATATTACAATCAAAGCTTGAGAAGAGGGATACAATGGTCTTTAGGTTTAAATTTTACAATATAATAGTCATGATGAATGTAAAGAAGATATATAGCTATATCCTAATTGTTTTATGGGGTATGGCAGCTACAAGCTGTAGTAAGACGACTTTCTTAGATGCAAAACCAGACGAATCCATGACTGTACCTGCCACACTTGCCCATTACATGGCGATGATGGATAGTGATGTGAGCATGAATGGTGCAGGTGGTTTTGGTTCCAGCCCTTTGTATCCGGCTGTTACGGAGTGGGCTTCCGATAATGTTTGGGTGCCCCATAACCGGTATGTAAACAACTTAATGGAAATGCATAGAGCTGTTTATTCCTGGTCGAGCAATCCGTACCCAGCTACAGATATGCAAGAATGGAGTAAACCATATGCGATTATCTTGAGCTGTAATGTGGTATTGTCTGGATTAGAAAAAATAGAGATAAATGCAGCAAATCAGATAGACTGGAAGATGGTAAAAGGTATGGCGCTTTTCAATCGCTCACATCTCTACGCTATGCTGTTACATATGTTTGCGCCAGTATATGATCCGGCAAAAGATAATGATAGTCCAGCAATCCCGCTGCGCATGGGAACAGATTTTTCGGAAAAGCTTAAATTCTCAACAGTTGAAGAGTGCTATACTAGGATTATCAACGATTTAGAGGAAGCCATGGATTTATTGCCGATAGACCCTCTCTATAAAACCAGACCGTCTAAAAGGTCATGTTGGGCGCTGTTGTCGCGTCTTTATCTATGGATGTCCGACTTCGAAAAGAGTAATCATTACGCAAACCTGGCACTAGAGGCTAATGCAGACTTATTGGATTATAATGTCTATTCAACAACTGCTAACTACCCATTCCCGCGATTTAATGCTGAAGTGATTTTCAATTGTACAATGAGGGTTTTTTCTAGTTATGCTCGTATAGATTCGATTCTTTTTGATAGTTATAATAGCAATGATTTGAGGAAAGAACTTTTTTATAAAAAAGCTAATGATATGGGGTATAGTTTTTTTGGAAATTACGATGGTGCACAATATGTTTTCGCAGGTCTAGCAAATGATGAGCTATATTTCAATAGGGCAGAGTCCTATGCGCGCATGGGAAAAGTTGATTTAGCAATGTCGGACCTTAACAAGCTTTTAGAGACTCGATACCGTAAGGTGAATGGACTGACAACTTATATTCCTCATGGTACTACAGATCGTGAACAAGCAATTGAACTAATATTGCGTGAACGAAGAAAGCAGTTGGTATGGCGTGGCCTCCGTTGGATGGATCTCAAAAGGCTTAATTTGGACCCTGTATATGCCAAGACACTGAAACGTAGAATTGGAGATTTGGAGTTGGAATTAAAACCAAATGACCCACGTTACGTATTTCCTGTCCCTGATGTGGTTACTGATTTAACCCCAGATCTTATAAAATAGAAATTATGAAAAGTTTTCTATTGTTTGTGGCTTTATTGTTTACTGGCAACATTGCTAGCTTTTCCCAAAGCTTAGATTTAAAGGAATTAAAACAAAATCATCTCCTCATGCATGCCGATGGGACTATAGATAGTGTTTCATTAGATAAGTATAAGGGAAAGCTAATTATCTTGGATTTCTGGAATCGCTACTGTGTTTCTTGTCTTTTGCAGATGCCTAAGATACATGGCTTGAGGCAAAAGTATGCAGGCCGAATCGAAATTATACCAGTGACAAAGGATACTTATGATCAAGTGAAAGCTGTGTATGATAAACAAGAGGGAGGCAAATTTGAAATCAAATTCCCGACAATATATGCTGACAGTACATTGTCTGATAAATTTGGTGTTCGTGGCTATCCGACAGGGGTGTGGTTGAACGAGGATGGGACCTATTTAGCGTCAACTTACGGTACTGCTATAAATGAGGACGTTATAGAGGCAGTTTTGTCTGAAAACTATAGTTTGCTGGACCGATCTGCCACTGTAAAAGGAGAAGTAATGTTGGGCAAATTAAATAGTACGGCTTTAACAGGTAAAAGGCCTTTGTTAAATGTAAAGATACTCCCTTATGATTTGACAAATTCTGTTAAAGAATCTGAGACATTAAAAGATACAAGCCTGTATATAGCAGAATACAAAAATAGAACTGTTATCGATCTGATAAAACTATTATTGTACGATAATAATGATCCATTTACTGTTTTGTTATACAAGGATAATCTGAATAAAAGAATGAAATTCAGTGACGATTTCAAAAAGGAGTATTCAGCTTTATTTAAAAACGAAGACGCCTTGACATATGAAGAGAGGGTGTCTATGCATGAGAAGGTTAGGTATTCTGTAGAAATGGTTTATGCTAAGAATGTAGACCATGTTGAACTAAGAAACATGGCATTGAATATGTTTGAGCTAACAATTGGGCATAATGTCAAGAGGTTTTTTGAGGAGTCTGATATATTAGTCTTAAAATATAAGACCCCTAAAAAGATTGAAATGGATGTGATACCACTTGAATCACAAGTCTCACTTCGAACAGTATTGGATTTAGTTACTTTTCTCAGCAATAAATCGGAACATTTTATAGTTGCCGATACCGAAAGCTTATATAACGTTGAAATAGGAATTACTTTGGACAAAACAAAGGAAGTTGGCGAGCTAATTAAGGATTTGAAAAAGTTAGGTATTATATTATACCGTGAAAAGCGACTGGTTGAAAAACTTAATGTGATGTAAAGAGAAAAAACTCTTATGAGTCTCTTCTTTTCTAGGAAGGCATGTAGGATTTAATTTCTAAATCGAATAACTTCTTGTCCGTTTTCTAGGGCAGGAGGGTCTGTGCGTACTTTTCTTCAACAGCCTCTTACTCGTATTGTTTTGTTACGGCTGTAACAGTTACCGCTGTAACAAAGTTAATAATAAATATTGTTTTTACGCGCCAAAGGTACCGGCCTTTCCGTCGAAGAGATCGCGAAACTGTAGGGACTTTTCTTTACATAGGATATAGCCGCTTGGTACGATAGTGCCAGGCGGCTTTTTTATGTCTTGTCTACCGTATGCCTTCTTCTTTTTTACCCTTGTCTACCGTATGCGCTGTTTCGTTGTTCTGATGTTGAGGGATTTTGGCGGAGATAAATTGCTTGTGGTAGAAGCCTGTCGCGCTGCACAGAAAAGCATAAGGCAAATACAACATGCACCTACATCCAGTTCATTGATGAGTTTTTTTTACGTATTAGTTTGATTGTCAGGTTTTTGTTTTGTATTTTGGGGCCGTTAACCAACAAGTTGAATTATGAGTACAGGACGGGGGCTAAAACCTGCTAAGAAGAACGACGAACTTCTGAAAG
>NZ_JAERTY010000023.1 GCF_016746095.1 Sphingobacterium faecale
TCCCATTCCGAACAGAGAAGTCAAGCCCGCCAGAGCCGATGGTATTGCCGTAACAGGTGGGAGAGTAGGTCGGTGCCTTTTTTAATACGAAGCCCCTTCAGGAAACTGGAGGGGCTTTTCTGTTGTGTTTCTTACTTTTGAGATCCGCCATAGCCGATAGTATCGTTTGCCAGTTGGCTGTTGGGAGAGTATCCGCCAGCTGGCGGATTATTTAATACGAAGCCCCTTCAGGAAACTGGAGGGGCTTTTCTGTTATATAATTTTTCTAATATGTATTCTTAAATATCTTTGTTTTATGATTTAAGATGCTTGTTATTAGAAGTATAAGGTTGGTAAACGGTTAATCTTATTGCTATTATAATAAGAATTTTACATGTTTTATAGGGCAATATAGCTTATATTGTAACAGGAGTGTGAATAAGATGTATATTCTGAAATAAATTATGAATCGAAAAGTTGGAGTATTTCTATTGATTTTATTTGTTATAGTCGCTGGCTTGGTCAGTTATCGGTTATTAAAAAATAAGGAAAAACAAAATAGTAATCATAAAAGTGACGGTGCCGGTCGTACGGAGGCGAAAGTATATGGAATGGTGGTGAGAGGAAAGCCCTTCTCGGATTTTCTCTCGTTGACTGGAGGTATAGAGGCTAATGAGATAGTCGATTTAAGGGCTGAAATTTCAGGAATTGTGGAAAGTTTGAATTTTGAAGAGGGGGGAAGTGTAGGTGGAGGCCAGGTATTGGTTAAAATTAATGATTCAGAACTTAGAGCGCAGTTGGAACAAGCGCAAACGAGAAGTAATCTTGCGGAAGAAAATGAACGTAGAGCGCGATTGCTCTTAGAAAAGGAAGCCATAAGTCAGGAAGAGTACGAAATTGCAAGTGCTGATTATCGTACAGCTAAGTCACAAATACAGCTTATTCAGGCTCAACTTAATAAAACTGTAATCAAAGCTCCGTTTGCTGGAACGATTGGGCTCCGAAGTATATCAAAAGGAAGTTATATTACACCTACAACGGCAATAGCTCAGTTGGTTAATTTGTCGCGGATAAAGTTACAGTTTTCTATACCAGAAAAGTATGCCGCTAAAGTAAGGATAGGTGAACAGGTCAGATTTACAGTACAAGGTTCAGAGGAAGTATTCTATGCCAGGATTTATGCATTGGAACCCTTGATTGAAGAAAGTACACGTACGTTACGGGTCCGTGCAATAGCCGAAAATGGTAATAATAGATTGATTCCAGGTTCTTTTGCCAATGTGACTTTTCCGTTAGAAACCATTAACGATGGCTTGCTGGTGCCTACGGAAGCCTTGATTCCTATTCAGAACGGAAAGAAGCTGTTTCTTAAGAAGAATGGTAAGGCAAAGGAGATTTTAGTTGAAACGGGGGGAAGGACAGATTCTGTTGTCTTGATTAGTAGAGGAATAGCGGATGGAGATACGGTATTGACGTCCGGCGTTATGTCATTAAGAGATGGTAGTCCAGTGAAAGTGACATTGAGATAGGAGAGAATATGAGTTTATCAACCTTAAGTATCAAAAGACCTGTATTAGCAATTGTGATGAACCTGTTGCTGATTTTGTTTGGCATCATTGGTTATACCTTTTTAGGTGTTCGGGAATTTCCTTCTATTGACCCGGCTCAGATATCCGTTAGAACTAGCTATGCAGGTGCAAACGCGGAAATTATAGAGTCTCAGATCACGGAGCCTCTAGAGAAGTCAATAAACTCCATCGATGGCATACGTAATATTTCTTCTTCTAGCAACCAAGGGACAAGTAATATCACTATAGAATTTAACCTGGATAAAAATCTTGAAGAAGCGGCAAATGATGTTCGCGATAAGGTATCTCAAGCTCTGCGGAGCCTCCCTCAGGATATCGATGCAGCTCCGGTGGTTTCTAAAGCCGATGCTGACTCCGAGCCTATAATCACAATGACAGTGCAGAGTGCCACAAAGAATGTACTCGAATTGTCTGATTATGCAGAGAATGTAATCGCACAGCGGTTACAAACTATCCCAGGAGTAAGTTCTGTGCAGATTTGGGGGCAGAAGAAGTTTGCTATGCGTCTATGGATTGATCCCATCAAATTGGCTTCTTACGGATTGACAGTGTTGGATGTGCGCACAGCTTTAAATAGTCAGAATGTAGAGCTACCATCCGGCAAGCTTACTGGAGCGAATACCGAACTAGCTGTAAAGACTATCGGTAATCTTTCTACTGAAGAGGGATTTAATAATATCGTGATACGTGCAGAAGGAAGCCGTATTATTAGGCTAAGTGATGTGGGGCAGGCCACACTAGAAGCGGAGAACTTTGAAACCAAAATGTCGGACTCGGGGTATCCTATGGTAAGTCTAGCAGTAATCCCACAACCGGGAACTAACTATCTGGACATTGCAAAAGAGTTTTACGAGGAGTATGACCGTTTGAAAGTGGATTTACCTGAGGGTTTTGAAATCAACGTGGCGATTGATAATACTCAGTTTGTCAAGCGTGCGGTGTTAGAAGTGGTAGAGACTTTGTTGATCTCTATCGTTTTAGTCGTGATAATTATATACATCTTTTTCCGGAATTGGAGCATAGCATTTAGGCCCTTGATTGATATTCCCGTGTCATTGATAGCTACGTTTTTCATCATGTATCTCTGTGGGTTTTCAATTAATGTGTTGACATTATTGGCCATTGTTCTGGCCACGGGACTTGTAGTGGATGATGGAATTGTGGTAACAGAGAATATCTTTAAGAAGGTAGAAGAGGGGATGTCTCCAATTGAGGCTGCTATTAAAGGTTCTAACGAAATATTTTTTGCCGTTATCTCCATCTCAGTAACCTTAGCGGCCGTTTTTCTTCCGGTTATATTTTTGGAAGGATTCGTGGGAAGATTGTTTCGAGAGTTCGGTATTGTTATTGGATCGGCCGTGCTGATATCTGCATTTGTATCTTTATCGCTGACCCCGATGTTGAATGCCTACCTCATGAAAGGTGGTGAGCAGAAGCGTTCAAAATTCTACGATAGAACCGAGCGATACTTTGTAGCTATGAATAAAGAATACGAAGGTTCTTTGCGTAGTTTCTTAAATAGAAAGTGGTTAAGTGTTGCTATTATTGGTGCTTGTTTTGTTCTTATCTATTTTTTCTATCAGCTTTTACCTAAGGAGACTGCACCCTACGATGACCGTAGTTATATCTCGTTACGGGCCACAGCACCAGAGGGGGTATCTTACGATTATATGGATCGGTTTATGACGGAGTTGACCATGTTGATTAATGACTCTGTTCCTGAAAAACAAGTTAGTTTAGTAATAACGTCACCTGGCTTTGGTTCTTCTTCGGCCAATAGTGGTTTTGTGCGTTTGGGGCTTGTACAGCCAGGAGAACGCGAACGAACACAAGAGGAGATTGTCAATCAGCTTTCAAGGTTGACAAGACAATATTCAGAGGCTCGGGTTGCCGTGTCGCAACAACCTACAATTGCAGTGAATAGAAGAGGAGGATCTCCGATTCAATACATTATCCAAGCTCCGAATTTTCAAAAATTGGAGGAGAAGATTCCTGAGTTTATGGAAGAATTGTCAAAGGACAAGACATTCTCTATGGTAGATGTCAATTTGAAATTTAACAAACCTGAGTTATATGTACATATCGATAGAGAGAAAGCGCAGGCATTGGGAGTATCGGTATTAGACGTTGCTCAAACTTTACAAATGTCCTTGTCCGGTCAACGATTCGGTTACTTTATGATGAACGGTAAGCAGTATCAGGTGATGGGACAGTTTGACCGAAAGGATCGCGCTACACCGACGGATCTAACGTCTATTTTTGTAAAAAATAAAGAAGGAAAACTGATTCAGCTCGATAATATAATAGAAGTACAGGAGCATAGTAGTCCTCCTCAGCTCTATCATAATAATCGGTATATGTCTGCTACAGTATCGGCATCTCTAGCGCCGGGGCAAAGTATGGGACAAGGAATTGAGGCTATGGATGCTATCAAAGAAAGGGTGTTGGATGATAGCTTTACGACTGATTTGGGCGGTGAAGCACGTGATTTTGTAGAAAGTGGATCCAATACAATGTTTGCTTTTGGTCTTGCTGTGCTTCTAATATTTTTGATTTTGGCAGCACAGTTCGAGAGTTTTGTAGATCCTATTATTATATTGTTGACAGTTCCTATGGCGGTAGGAGGAGCATTGTTTTCGTTATGGCTTTTCGATCAATCATGGAATATCTTTAGTCAGATCGGTACCATTATGCTCATTGGACTAGTGACGAAGAACGGGATTCTAATTGTTGAGTTTGCTAACCAGCTTCGAGAGGAAGGACATGAAAAATTTGAAGCAGTGGTTCTTGCCGCTGAGGCCCGTCTAAGACCTATTTTAATGACTTCTTTTGCGATTGCCTTAGGCGCCTTGCCGATTGCTCTTTCTTTCGGGGCTGCGTCTACTAGTCGTATTGGTATGGGAGTTGTGATTGTGGGAGGGACGCTCTTTTCTTTGTTGTTGACTTTATATGTAATTCCAGGTTTTTATTTGATGTTTTCCCGTAAGCGTAAACATCGTCCAGAATTTGATCAGATAGATGGCTAGTATGAAGTATTTAGCATTATTTTTTATGACTTGGACATCATACAGTCTAGGTGTAGCACAGGATTTGTTGACTGTCCAAGATGCTGTTGAAATGACTTTGGCAAATAACTATGATATCAAATTGTCCGAGAATGACCTACAAGTGGCAGGAGAGAATGTGACCTACGGAAACGCGGGAATGTTGCCGTTGGTATCAGGAAACTTTACACAAAACAATAGTATACAGAATTCTAAACAGACCCAAAATGATGGTAATATCCGAGAATTAGATAACGCTAAGAATAATAATATGTCTTACGGTGTCAGTC
This sequence comes from Sphingobacterium faecale, assembly GCF_016746095.1. Taxonomy (GTDB): domain Bacteria; phylum Bacteroidota; class Bacteroidia; order Sphingobacteriales; family Sphingobacteriaceae; genus Sphingobacterium; species Sphingobacterium faecale. Next base: position 4,903 of record NZ_JAERTY010000023.1, read on the forward strand.
TGGGATGGACCATTTTTGATGGTTTAGGTATGTTTTCTAGGTATGAATCGTTAAAAGAGCTAGAAAGATTAAGCAGTGTTGAGGCCAAGCGCACACTTGTCACAATGGTATCTGATGTAATTCGGACATATTATAGTATCGTCGAACAACAGAATTTGCTGGTAGCCTTAGATTCTAGTATACTGATTTCAAAAGAAAGATTGCGTACCGCTGAAAATCGCTTTTCTATAGGTAAAGCTTCTCGCTTGGAGGTCTTGAATGTACAAGTCAATTTAAATGAAGATGAATCTGCACGCTTGCGGCAATTGGATCTTGTAAATAATCTCAAAATAGCTTTGAATGGTTTGATGGCCCGACCATTATTGACTGAATTTGATGTCGTCAGAGATGTGAAAATTGATCAATCAATGGTATTGACAGATTTGTTGAGCAAAGCAGCTGTACATAATCCTGATTTGTTGCGGGTAGGGATCAATAAGCGGCTCGCCGAGCTGGAATTGAAAACCGTAAAAGCGAATCGCTATCCTACGGTTCGGTTGAATGGGGGGTATAATTTTTCAGAATCAGAGTCGAGTTTAGGTTTTGTTGCCAAATCTAATGCTAGAGGACTTAATTACGGTGTCACCGCTTCTGTTAATATTTTCGATGGTTTTAACCAAAGACGTAATGAACGAGTTGCAAAGTTAAAGATAGATAACGCCGACTTAGCAATAGAGCAGCGACGTAATGTGGTAGAAACGGCCTTGACACAGGCTTTTCAGAGCTATCAGACGAGTTTAGCTTTGGTGCATATTGAGGAGGGAAACGAGCGTATTGCGAAGCAAAACTTAAATATTACGTTGGACAAATACCGTATCGGAACAATTAGCGCCGTTGAGTTTAGGGATGCACAGCAAAACTTTATCAGTGCTGTATCCCGATTCAATACGGCTAAGACCCAAGCGAAGTTGTCTGAGTCTCTGTTAAAGGAACTCGTGGGTACAATAGATTTCTTATAGTAACGATTGTGTTAGGCAAACGTTTTCGCAATTTAGGTCAATCGTTTGCGTTGTTTTTTCATTTCTTATTATGGTATTTATAGATTATTATTGTGATAGATATATGAAGTAAATGTCATTATCTATAACCAATAACCCTTTAATAATAAATTGGTTATTCGACAATAGACTGTTTAGTTTGTTTTAAAATAGGTGATTTTTTAAAGGGGGCTTTGGGTCCCCTTTGATGTTTGATGAAATAATAATCCTAAGATAAATATGAGTTCAAATAGAAGAGATTTTTTAAAGAAAGCATCGTTCCTCTCTGCTGCAGCTATTACCTTACCTGCATTGAATAATGAAGCATTAGCAGCATCATCTTTTAATATGTGGGGATATGCCGCTCCCAAGATTGACAAAGTACGGATAGCCGTGATCGGTTTGGGAATGAGAGGCCCTGGAGCGGTCGATCGTTTATCTTATATTGAAGGGACAGAGATTGTCGCATTATGTGATAGACATGCAGATCGAGTAGATAAGGCACAGAAGATTTTGACCGGTAAAGGTTTGAAAGAGGCGAAATCTTATTCTGGAGATAATGGATGGGAGAAGTTGTTGAGAGAAGAAGAGTTAGATCTTGTTTATATCTGTACTCCTTGGGCATTTCACGCACCTATGAGTATTGCAGCAATGAAGGCTGGAGCCCACGTAGCATGCGAGGTTCCGATTGGTCTAACGGTAAAGGAGTGCTGGGAAGTTGTGAAAGTATCAGAAGCAACTAAAAAGCACTGTATGATGTTGGAGAATTGTTGTTATGACTTTTTCGAAATGCTGACTTTAAATATGACACGTCAAGGTATGTTTGGTGAGCTGGTACATGCAGAAGGTGCTTATATCCATGATTTATTGGATTTGAACTTTAATAGCAAAAAAGGTTATGATAATATGTGGCGTTTGCGTGAGAATATCAAAATGAATGGTAATCTTTACCCAACTCACGGTCTCGGCCCTATTGCACAATGTTTGAATATTAACAGCGGGGATCGCATGACCCACCTTGTAGCTATGCAGACTGCTGATTTTATGATGGGAGAAACAGCTCGGGAGATGGCGGCTAAAGATTCATTTTACCAAGAGTTTGTAGGTAAGAAGTACCGCGGAAATATGGATACTACTCTGATTAAGACAGAGAAAGGTAAAACCATGATGTTGCAGCATGATGTTACTTCTCCTAGACCTTATTCACGTCTTCATTTGCTGAGCGGTACCAAAGGTTTTGCGCAGAAGTATCCGAAAGAAGGTATTGCCTTTGGACACTCTTTTGTGAAGGAAGAGGAGTTGAAAGGCTTGTATGAAAAATATACACCACAATTAATCAAATTTATCGGAGAGCAGGCAAAACAAGTAGGGGGACATGGTGGTATGGACTTTATGATGGATTGGCGTCTGATCGACTGTTTGAGAAATGGCTTACCAATAGACCAGCCTGTCTATGAAGGGGCTTCTTGGTCAGTAGTTGTGCCGTTGAGCTGTGAATCTGTCGCTAAAAACAGTAGAACGGTTGCTATCCCTGACTTTACTAAAGGAAACTGGAAAACGAATAAACCTCATGATATTACGTTGAATGGAGGTGGGAGTACGGGGATTCGTCCAAAGGTATCTAAAGATCAAAGTAAACAGTTAAAAATAGATTAATAGGATATTTCATACCTGAACTTATTTGATGGGAAGATTTCTGAGGATATCTTCCCTTTTTTGTGCCGAAGGGGAGAGAGGATGATATACTATTTTTGTGTTATACTCTGGAACTTGCTTGAAGCCTCTTTTGGGGTACAGCCGTAATAACTTTTAAAAACCTTTATGAAATGGGAAACGCTATGGTAGCCCAGCAGTACGGCTAATTCATTCACATTATAGTTCTGTAACAGAAGCTTTTTAACCTGAGTTCGATTGTTAAAAAGCGGACAATTGGTTGTTTTTTACAGTCTGATATTTTATAGCAGGTTTTTTAGGGAAGAATGCATATGCAATCAACCCAGCAACCAGGTTGGATACAAAATTT
>NZ_JAERTY010000024.1 GCF_016746095.1 Sphingobacterium faecale
ACACTTCATTTTACTATGGAGAGTTTGATCCTGGCTCAGGATGAACGCTAGCGGCAGGCCTAATACATGCAAGTCGAACGGGATCCATTTTTAGCTTGCTAGGAATGGTGAGAGTGGCGCACGGGTGCGTAACGCGTGAGCAACCTGCCCATATCAGGGGGATAGCCCGGAGAAATCCGGATTAACACCGCATAACAACATCTGATGGCATCATCGGATGTTTAAATATTTATAGGATATGGATGGGCTCGCGTGACATTAGCTAGTTGGTAGGGTAACGGCCTACCAAGGCCACGATGTCTAGGGGCTCTGAGAGGAGAATCCCCCACACTGGTACTGAGACACGGACCAGACTCCTACGGGAGGCAGCAGTAAGGAATATTGGTCAATGGGCGGAAGCCTGAACCAGCCATGCCGCGTGCAGGATGACTGCCCTATGGGTTGTAAACTGCTTTTGTACGGGAATAAACCCCTCTACGTGTAGGGGGCTGAATGTACCGTAAGAATAAGGATCGGCTAACTCCGTGCCAGCAGCCGCGGTAATACGGAGGATCCGAGCGTTATCCGGATTTATTGGGTTTAAAGGGTGCGTAGGCGGCCTTATAAGTCAGGGGTGAAATACGGCAGCTCAACTGTCGCAGTGCCTTTGATACTGTAGGGCTTGAATCTATTTGAAGTGGGCGGAATAAGACAAGTAGCGGTGAAATGCATAGATATGTCTTAGAACTCCGATTGCGAAGGCAGCTCACTAAGTTAGTATTGACGCTGATGCACGAAAGCGTGGGGATCGAACAGGATTAGATACCCTGGTAGTCCACGCCCTAAACGATGATAACTCGATGTTGGCGATACACAGTCAGCGTCTTAGCGAAAGCGTTAAGTTATCCACCTGGGGAGTACGCCCGCAAGGGTGAAACTCAAAGGAATTGACGGGGGCCCGCACAAGCGGAGGAGCATGTGGTTTAATTCGATGATACGCGAGGAACCTTACCCGGGCTTGAAAGTTACTGAATTATCCAGAGATGGATAAGTCCTTCGGGACAGGAAACTAGGTGCTGCATGGCTGTCGTCAGCTCGTGCCGTGAGGTGTTGGGTTAAGTCCCGCAACGAGCGCAACCCCTATGTTTAGTTGCCAGCACGTCATGGTGGGGACTCTAGACAGACTGCCTGCGTAAGCAGTGAGGAAGGTGGGGACGACGTCAAGTCATCATGGCCCTTACGTCCGGGGCTACACACGTGCTACAATGGACGGTACAGCGGGCAGCTACACAGCAATGTGATGCCAATCTCGAAAAGCCGTTCACAGTTCGGATCGGGGTCTGCAACTCGACCCCGTGAAGTTGGATTCGCTAGTAATCGCGTATCAGCAATGACGCGGTGAATACGTTCCCGGGCCTTGTACACACCGCCCGTCAAGCCATGAAAGTTGGGGGTGCCTAAAGCATGTAACCGCAAGGAGCGTGTTAGGGCAAAACCGATAATTGGGGCTAAGTCGTAACAAGGTAGCCGTACCGGAAGGTGCGGCTGGAATACCTCCTTTCTAGAGCATTCATGACTGAAGCTCGTTACGTCGCACATGATTATAAGAGACAAGAAGAAAGTACCCGCCCCGGTGGAGTACCGAGAGAGATAAAGTAATAGCTAGTCCCGTAGCTCAGTTGGTTAGAGCACTACACTGATAATGTAGGGGTCAGCAGTTCAAATCTGCTCGGGACTACATAACTATAAGGGGAATTAGCTCAGCTGGCTAGAGCACCTGCCTTGCACGCAGGGGGTCAACGGTTCGAATCCGTTATTCTCCACTATTTTCAGCATATAGCGATCAGCCTCTGGCTAGGAGCGATGTGGCTGGGAAAAAGAGTTCTTTGACATATTGAAAGAAAAAAAACACAAGAGAAGACAATAGGGACGAACGTTCTGTATTTATACAGGGCAATTAGTCAAAGCAACACCATGGTAGCAAAAGGGCCATGTGTGTGAAGAAAGTAAATAAGGGCACACGGGGGATGTCTAGGCTCTCAGAGGCGATGAAGGACGTGATAAGCTGCGATAAGCCACGGGTATCAGCAAATGTGACTTGATCCGTGGATTTCCGAATGGGGCAACCTAATATACTGAAGGTATATTGTATAATACGCGAACGCGCCGAACTGAAACATCTAAGTAAGCGTAGGAGGAGAAAATAATAATGATTTCGTAAGTAGTGGCGAGCGAACACGAAAGAGCCCAAACCCATACTGTTACGGCATTATGGGGGTTGTAGGACCACGACATTGTATTGTCGCTATGAACTGGAAGCAGGTGGGAAACTGCGCGATATGGGTGACAGCCCCGTACAGGTAAAGAATGACAGCATAGTGGTATCCTGAGTAGGGCGGGACCGGAGGAATCCTGCCTGAATCTGCCAGCACCATCTGGTAAGGCTAAATACTCCTGAGAGACCGATAGTGGACCAGTACCGTGAGGGAAAGATGAAAAGAACCCCGAACAGGGGAGTGAAAAGAACCTGAAACCGTGTGCTTACAAGCGGTTGGAGCAGAGCGATTCTGTGACAGCGTGCCTTTTGCATAATGAGCCTACGAGTTACTCTTTACTGGCAAGGTTAAGTGGTTCAGCCACGCAGCCGAAGCGAAAGCGAGTCTGAACAGGGCGCATAGTCAGTAGAGGTAGACGCGAAACCTTGTGATCTACCCTTGGGCAGGTTGAAGCTGTGGTAACACACAGTGGAGGACCGAACCGATAAACGTTGAAAAGTTTCCGGATGACCTGAGGGTAGGGGTGAAAGGCCAATCAAACTGGGAAATAGCTCGTACTCCCCGAAATGTTTTTAGGAACAGCGTCGGCATAGAGTCTTGTAGAGGTAGAGCTACCGATTGGGTGCGGGGGAGTCAAATCCTACCAAATCCAGACGAACTCCGAATGCTACAAGATATGGCCGGCAGTGAGGCTTTGGGTGCTAAGGTCCAAGGCCGAGAGGGAAAGAACCCAGACCATCAGCTAAGGTCCCCAAATGTAGTCTAAGTTGAACTAACGAGGTCCGGTTGCCCAGACAGCTAGGATGTTGGCTTGGAAGCAGCCATTCATTTAAAGAGTGCGTAACAGCTCACTAGTCGAGCGACCGGGCGTGGATAATAAACGGGCATCAAGATTACTACCGAAGCTATGGATTTGCATGTAAATGCATCTGGTAGGGGAGCATTCTATCGTCGGCGAAGCACTGTGGTGATGCAGTGTGGAGATTATAGAAAAGCAAATGTAGGCATAAGTAACGATAAGGCGGGTGGGAAACCCGCCCACCGAAAGACTAAGGTTTCCTGATCAACGCTAATCGGATCAGGGTCAGTCGGGACCTAAGGCGCATCCGAACGGAGAAAGCCGATGGACAACTGGTCAATATTCCAGTACTTTTCTTTACTGCGATGTGGTGACGGAGTAGTGACACTGCCGCGGACTGACGGAATAGTCCGTTAAAAGGCGTAGGTATAGGGACGGTAGGCAAATCCGCCGACCCTGCTGAAACCCAATAGTACTGCAAAGCTCCGGCGGCGCAGATAGAGCAGGTAATCAGACTTCCAAGAAAACCCGCTAAGCTTCAGGTAAAGAAAACCCGTACCGTAAACCGACACAGGTAGTCGAGGAGAGAATCCTAAGGTGCTCGAGTGAATCATGGCTAAGGAACTCGGCAAAATGGCCCTGTAACTTCGGGAGAAGGGGCGCTGTCTCAGCGATGAGCAGCCGCAGTGAAAAGGCCCAGGCGACTGTTTAGCAAAAACATATGGCTTTGCAAAATCGAAAGATGAGGTATAAGGCCTGACACCTGCCCGGTGCTGGAAGGTTAAGAGGGGATGTCATCCGCAAGGAGAAGCATTGAATCGAAGCCCCAGTAAACGGCGGCCGTAACTATAACGGTCCTAAGGTAGCGAAATTCCTTGTCGGGTAAGTTCCGACCTGCACGAATGGTGTAACGATCTGGGCGCTGTCTCAGCCATGAGCTCGGTGAAATTGTGGTATCGGTGAAGACGCCGGTTACCCGCAACGGGACGGAAAGACCCCATGCACCTTCACTATAGCTTAACATTGAAATTGGGTACAGGATGTGTAGGATAGGCGGGAGATTTTGAAGCGGCTTCGCCAGGAGTCGTGGAATCAACCTTGAAATACCGCCCTTTCTGTATCCGGTTTCTAATCCGCCGGCTGGCGGAGACATTGTTTGGTGGGTAGTTTGACTGGGGTGGTCGCCTCCAAAAAGGTAACGGAGGCTTTCAAAGGTAAGCTCAGTACGCTTGGTAACCGTACGGGGAGTGCAATGGCATAAGCTTGCTTGACTGTGAGGCCTACAAGCCGAGCAGGGTCGAAAGACGGACATAGTGATCCGGTGGTTCTGTATGGAAGGGCCATCGCTCAAAGGATAAAAGGTACGCTGGGGATAACAGGCTGATCTCCCCCAAGAGCTCATATCGACGGGGAGGTTTGGCACCTCGATGTCGGCTCGTCACATCCTGGGGCTGGAGAAGGTCCCAAGGGTTGGGCTGTTCGCCCATTAAAGTGGCACGCGAGCTGGGTTCAGAACGTCGCGAGACAGTTCGGTCCCTATCTGTTGTGGGCGTTGGAAGTTTGAGTGGATCTGTCCTTAGTACGAGAGGACCGGGATGGACTGACCGCTGGTGAACCAGTTATGCCGCCAGGTGTACGGCTGGGTAGCTACGTCGGGAATAGATAAGCGCTGAAAGCATCTAAGTGCGAAACTAGCCACGAGATGAGACTTCCTTACAGGGTCGTTGTAGATGACAACGTTGATAGGCTATAGGTGTAAAGGTTGAGAGACCAAAGCCGAGTAGTACTAATAGCCCGAAGCTTTCCAGGCAGATAGACCTGTTGTCTTCTCTGACTGTTCTTTTTCTTTCAATAACATGTCAA
>NZ_JAERTY010000025.1 GCF_016746095.1 Sphingobacterium faecale
GTATGAAATATCCATGTAGCAATAACTACTCAAACAACACTAAAAATACATTGGATATTCCATATGCCCATTTAAAAGCAAATCATTAACATATGAACACGCTAAAATCAATTTTATTAGGAACATTCATCGCTGTTGGCGGCATAGCGCTAGCGATGAATGCGAAAACACAGGAGTCAATTTGTTCGGAGATTGGGCATGATGGCTATACCACCAGTCTATCTGGTAATCCTACTCCAACATTCAATCCTTTAGTAGATCCAATTCCATCGGGCTGGACTAATGAAGGTGCCTACCAAGTGGGCTTTGAATGTGAACAAAGTAACGATCTATGTCATTGGGCTTATAAACCTGGTGAAGGATCTAATCCTGGAGAATGGATCCGTTGTAATGGAAACTTTAAAAACTTGAAGCAGTAAAGTTTTTAAGCAGCATTGAATTTTTTATTACCCCTCTAGCAGAGCTACCCCCGCTAGAGGGCTTTATTATTTTAATGCAGTATCAATTGCATATTTTAATCCTTCGATAGATTTTAAATCAAATAACCCGGTCAATAATTTTCCGTCCTTTCCTATTAATAACGGGTAAGGGTACGATCGAATTTGATAGTATTGAATAATAGGGTGTTTAAACAATTCATTATTGGTATAGAGATTTACCCCTCCATCAATAAAAAAATCATCTTTTTTCGATATTGTCTTAAAAACTTCGAACTTATCTGTAGAGACTGTAATAAATACGACATCGGTATTATTTTTATAAATCTTCTTCAAAGGGCCAACAACATTTCTCATATAGTCTCTACAAGGTAAACATGAAGCATACCAAAAGTCCATAAAAATCACTTTGCCTTTATAATCATCAGCTTTGTAAAACTTTCCAAAGACATCAGGTAGAGAAAACTTATAGGCATAAGTACCTTTGATTAGATTTTTCAAAGTAGCGATTTTATGAAGACTAAGAGGGTCCTTAAGGGTCAAAAAAGCATCAGCCAACAAATCTTCCTGTGGCTTATCTTGAAAGCGTTTCATTAGAATGGAAGCTAATATTCGATCACGCACGGGAGAGGAATTAACCAATTTCTTACTTAACTCATACCATTCTTTCACGACATTTCCTCCTCCTTTATATTGATCGACAAATGATAACCAGGTGTATTCGACTAAATAGTCTATAAATCTAGGCGAGCTTATGCTTGATTCATCTATGTGAAGAATTGCAGATGAAACTTGTTCAAAATAATTGTTCATAAACATTCGTAAATATGATTTAATCACCTCGTCATTTTTATTGCCCGCATACCGATGTAAACCAACCAATGCTCGCCCCAATTCATATCCTAAAGCCCCCATAACCTGAAGCTCCAATAGTTTATATGTATTAGGATTTAATTTAGATTTGTAAGTATCTAGAATTAATAATGATTCATCTCGCAATTGAAATTGAAGCTTTA
>NZ_JAERTY010000026.1 GCF_016746095.1 Sphingobacterium faecale
GAAAAAAACATTCCTCTTTTAGGTTTCAGTTTAACATGCACACTATCATCAACTTCGACTAACATTTCTTCCATAATATTTGGCACTTCAATTCCACCTAACTTTTGAAATGATAAATTCATATTAATCCAAGTCCAGACATCCAATGAATCTAATTCAAAACTGTAAATTCCATCTTTATTTGAAGCAATTAGTGTTCGGTAAGGATTTCGGAACGATTCTACAATACGTTCTTTTTGCGAATACAGCTTCATACTATCAACTAAACTTAATACTGGAGCATGTACAAATATTTGCGCTTTGCTTTGGGCAAATAATTTGAATGAATCTATTTGGCATAGTATAAATACTACTAATAATATTACTCTCATAATAATCGTTTAAAAAGTTAACAGCTATCTGATATTCTGAGGGATTCCAGATATTTTAATCTCATTGCTTGGTATGGGAAACAGCCATTTAAGGCTATTAGCCGGCAATGTATAACTCTTTTCACCTAAGATTCGAGTCAAGCTAATGTTAGCACCATCTCGATTATAGCGTTTCAGGTCCGACCATCGCAATCCACGAAAAACCAATTGTTTTCTGCGCTCTTGCAGTATGATATTTAAAGCCTCCTCTTTTGTGACAACTGTTTTATCCACGTAGGAACTATGAACATGCTTTAACAAATGATTCAATGTAGCCATTGCCTGATCTTTATCTCCTAATCGCGCTTCACATTCGGCTTTGATCAGATACTGCTCATCTGTATCCAACCCTCTAAAAAACAAATTGCCAATCTTATATTGACTGACATAATAGGGATTCCCTTGCGCATTGAACTTAAAGAATGACCGTCTCAGATCATTCAAATCATAACTATCGAAAAGATCTTGTTTGATCTGAATATTCTGATTGTTCGACTGAATAAAAGGACCATTAGTTTCAAACCCCATATATAAGGTCTTCTTATAATCAAGCTCTTCTCCATCCAAATCTACTAGCGCATCGTGCACATTTATAGATTTAGTAGCCATATCCAATGCTTCCTCATAAATGCCCATTGCTAGAAGGACTCTTGCGCGCAGCGCATAAACTGCAGCTTTGGAGGGACGTCCAAAATCTACCTCTGCCTGCACTAAAGAAATAGCCGTTTCTAAATCAGTCAGAATTCGGTGATAGACCTCTACTACGGAGTTTCGCTTTACCTTCTCATTGACATCGGATAGCAATGGTATCGGTACCCCTAAATCTCTGGAAGCTGTGGATTCTTTATATGCCGGTGCATATAATTGCGCCAAATTATACAAAGCCCAAGCGCGCAGAAATAACGCTGTACCCTGCACCTGATTATGCTGTCTTATATTTTTAGCGTTAAGCTGAATATTATTTATCCCTTCCAATACCACATTAGCATAAAATACCTGTGCATACATCTTCTCCCAGTTCTGATAATCCGACTCGATAGTCTCAAAAATATCATCGGCCCAGATATAAGCATTTGCTACAATGGGTAAATAATTAAATTGTGTTTTCCAATACGCCTCCTCCAAGTAATAATCATCCGCAAGTACATCTAACATATCTGGATAAGCATAAACCAGGTTGCCATAATTGAGCAATTGCTCAAAGTCATCTAATGTCGTCGGCACGACCGTATTGGAACTTGGCTTCACATCCAAGAATCCATCGCCACAGGACAAGCAGCCCATAACGATAAAAAATATAATAAATTTGTTCATTTCTTTATTTTTAATTCTAGCCTCCCTCGTTCGTCATTTCGACCGAAGTGGAGAAATCTAAAAACTTTACGATTCTGTCCTTCTTAAAAATTCAAACTCACACCCAACGAATAAGTACGCACGGCAGGATAAACCATCGCATTCTCATAAACTGCATCTGGATCAAAGCCCAGCTTGTTAGCAGCCCATAATACCCCTAGATTATTCGCATAGCCGTAAACCTGCAGCGAAGACAAACCAACACGAGGCAACTTAACGGTATAGGCTAGTCGAATATCCCGCAAACGGATATGATCACCACGCTCAACCAGATGCTCTGTCATGTTATAAAAAGTCTCCCGATTGGCTACTGCAGGGTATACAGCTGCTGGAACGTGCGTACTTAACTCATCACCTGCCTGCTGCCAACGGTTCAGGTAATCGTACTGAAATGGCAAGCTATTATAAGATGATACCGCATACAACGAACCATAATTCAACCCTTGGCGACGCACATAGTAACCGAACTGGGCTGAGATATTAAAAGAAAGATCCAACGCCTTATACTGAAAAGTATTACGAATAGAACCAAACAGACTTGGGGTAGCACGACCATGGTAGACAAAATCATCCAACCTCGTATTATTGTAAATATTCGTATAATCCTGCGATAAAGTACCATCGAAATAACCCTGTGGCTGACCAGTAGCATCCAAACCCGCCGAAGCAAAAGAATACATTCCATAGAGGGGCTTTCCCTCTATAGGGTATTGCCCCAGATTACTTGTTAAATAATTCACATCCGAATTAGGCCTTAATTTATAATCCGTCACTTTCTCATTGGTATAGGAAAGAATCAGATCAGACTGCCATAATATATCCCTCGATTGAATATTCTTACTCGTCAGGTTCAAATCCCAACCCGATCCCTTTAATGAGGACCAGTTGCCGTACAAAGTCGTCACGCCTGAGGATGGATTAATAGGTTCGGAACTCAATAAATCCGTTGCCTTCTTGAAGTAATGCTCAACAGAACCCGATAATCGATTATTAAAAACCGAAAAGTCGACTGCTAGATTAGACATCCTAACGTTCTCCCAACTCAATTGAGGGTTCGGCGGATTGGTAATTGTCTGATAAATTCTATTTGTAAAAACAAATGGTCTAGCTTCTATTTTTGACGTAATATACGCCGATGAACTACTCACATT
>NZ_JAERTY010000027.1 GCF_016746095.1 Sphingobacterium faecale
TTGCACTGGCCTGATAGGAGCGTATGATTCCATTTAATGTCGCCATCCGAATAATAAGTTAATAATATATAGCTTACACCGTAGTATTGTACTAAGATATCAAATTTATCGGGAGATAGCAGCAACTCAAGTCTGCTCTAGGTCCAGGCCATCAATTTTAAGTCTTTAAATAGATATTCAAACCTAAATTTCTAACTTTGCCATATGATCAGCGTTACATCATATGATAAAGGACATCTGCGTGAGCTAGCTTCTATGGTGTCGCATGCTGCCTTCAAGAAGCTGTCTACTTCTACCAATCAGTCCTCCTACATCCGTCGTATGAAACGGTACACAGGATGGGAACAGATGACTGCTGATCAACCAAAACGCTTAGGTGACCTTATTGCACATACCTATCAGATTCTTGAACAAAATTATCGGCACGAGTACCTCTACAAAAACAAACTGCTCAATGATTACGTGTTGAAGCACTATGCATTAGACGACACCATCTTGCTCAATGAATTTCGTGTAGGTGATTCTATTGCCGATATCGTATTGGTCAATGGTGCCAACAAAGTGTTTGAGATCAAGACTGAGCTTGATACCCCAGAGCGGCTTAAGACCCAACTAGATGACTATTACAAAGCATTTACCGAGGTCTACGTATTCACGCATACCACATTAGCAGACAAATACCTTAGCATACTGCCCCCTTATGTTGGACTGCTATTGTACACTGCCTCTGGATCCGTCTACGAGTTGCGCAAAGCTATCCCACGTACTGAATCTTTGGATACCACCTTCATGATGGCGTCCCTGCGTAAGGCTGAATATACCAAGCTCACAAAGAATCTCGCAGGCTTCATCCCCGAAGCTACTCCGGCATTCTATTATAGGTCCTGTCTTGAAGTATTGTATCAGTTCCCTGTAAAGCAAGTGCAACAAGCTTATTGTAGTATTCTGAAGCAACGAATAGATTTCCAGATCAATACCTATGTATCCGAAGGCGAGGTGCCTTCTTATATGAATTTTTCTTTCTACCAGTCGCGATTCAATAAAAAAATGTATCTTACAATGATTAGTAATCTAAGTAAGAACCTTTTGTAAACGACTTTGGCTATGCCTTATCCTTGTTTTCCAAGTTATTTCATTTCAAAGTTGGAGTTAGAAGCCCATATTCTAGAGGTTACTTTCATAGATCGATTAACTTTAAAGTCAAATAAATTTATCTCCATAATAAGATGTCGGAAACCAATCGTATAGAATTTAAAAGGGAATTCAATATCGACGTTGATATTGAAAAGGAGATTATAGCATTTTTAAACTATAATGAGGGCGGTATAATCTACATTGGTATAGATAAAACTGCGAAAGTAATAGGAGTGCTGGACGCGGATGGAGATGCACTCAGGATAAAAGATCGCATAAAAAATAATATTTCACCTTCCGCCATGGGGTTATTTGATGTGATTATCGAAGAAAGAGAAGGAAAGAATATTATTAAAATCATAGTGGTCGGCGGTGGCGAGAAACCTTATTTCAAGAAAAAATTTGGAATGACTGAGAAAGGTAGTTTTATACGGATTGGGACGGCCTCAGAATCAATGCCTCAGAAGATGATCGATCAGCTATTTGCTACCCGTACCCGTAATTCTATTGGTAAGATTCGGTCATATAGGCAAGATTTAACATTTGAACAGCTTCGTATATATTATGATGAAAAACGTACTCCGCTAAAAGGGCAGTTTAAAAAGAGTTTAGAATTACTTACCGATGATGGAGATCTTAACTATGCAGCCTATTTATTGGCCGATGACAATGCAGTCTCTATAAAAGTAGCTAAATATAGTGGCGTAAATAGAGTCGACCTAATAGAGAATAACGAATACGGTTACTGTTCATTGATTAAGGCAACAAAGAGCGTCCTAGATAAGATCGAATTGGAGAATCTAACAACAACTCAAATTACAGCTAAGGAACGTATCGATCACCGATTATGGAATCCAGTGGCTCTTCGGGAAGCCATCATAAATGGCATTATTCACAATGATTTTACTCGCGAAATACCTCCCAAGTTTGAAATATTTGCCGATAGGATAGAAATTACCTCAGCAGGGATATTGCCTGAGGGATTGAGCGAAGAAGAGTTTTTCGATGGTGTTTCGTTTCCTCGAAACCGAGAGTTGATGCGGGTATATAGGGATCTAGAATTGGTAGAGCAATTGGGATCGGGAGTACCGAGGATCTTAGAAAGTTATGATAAAGAATGTTTCAAGTTTCTCGACAACTTTACTCGCATCTCATTTCCTATTTCGAAAGCTAGTGGTCGCTACGTCAGGTTGGTAGATGGGTTGGTAGGTGGGTTGGTAGATGGGTTGGTAGAAAGTCAACAAGAAATAATACGGCTGATAATGGCGAACCCAAGGATATCTAAGAAATCTATGTCCAAGCATATTGGAATCAGCACCACGGCTATTGATAAGCATATACGGAGCTTAAGGGAAAATAAAGTCATAGGACGTGTTGGAAGCGATAGATCTGGTTATTGGGAATTATTAAACTAATTGTTAAATAATAACCTCTCTCCCTCATTACATTTATGAGAAGGGTGGGAAGACCTATTCAGTTCCTTATCATGGTAGCAAAGTTGGTTTAATTTATCATTATGAATGTCGAATTGATTAAGCTTTTGCAAGATTATTGTGGTGCAGATCCACATATTACGGAGAGCACAAGATTATTTCACGATCTCGATCTCTATGGCGATGATGCGGCGGAATTTTTCGATAGGTTCAAGGACAGATTCACTGTCGATATGTGCGATTTTTGCTTCGCAGACTATTTCCCAAACGAAGGAGATTGGATATTACCTACCATTTTAAGGTTTTTAATAGGTAGACCACAGCCAATATATAGACCACTTACAGTATCCGATCTACAGTTAGCTATCGATTGCGGTTACCTGCAATGAAAGCATTACAATAATTCAAACTTTCATAATATCTCAATCCAGTATCATAATGTGTTGTATCATTCAAAAGCTGTCTCATCTTGATAAAAATTTTAATTCCCGTCATCAAGCTTGATAAACTTATTTTTGACAACCCGCCATTCATCAGTCGAGGCATCCCTCGCAAATCTCATATCGGGCTGGTATCCATTTGTGCCGCCACAATTAATTGTGATGTAACCTCTTTTAAATCGAAGTCCCTTGTAAAAATGCAATTTTCGC
>NZ_JAERTY010000028.1 GCF_016746095.1 Sphingobacterium faecale
GTATCCACCCTATGAAACACATATTGACATAGTTTGCCTTGGTAATTAATTTTGTACCATGAACAACAATCAGGAAAAACGAGAGCATATGCTATCGATGATATCGGAGTGGCAGCAGAGCGGCAAAAGCAAGAAGGCATATTGCTCTGAAAAAGGCATCAAGGAAGCGACCTTTTACTATTGGTTTTCGCTCAGTAAAGAAACAGAATTCAGAAGAGATAGCTTTATAAGAATCGATAAGACGCCAAGAAAGAGCGATGTTGAGATTATTTACCCCAATGGTGTGCGTATAAAGACCGAAAATGATCTAGCCCTTTTATCACAGCTGATCCGTCTGTACTGATGTTTGCGCTGAGTTCATCGCACCGATTCTATCTTTATGATGGCTTCTGCGATATGAGGAAATCATTTGATGGACTTTGTGGGCTTATTAGTTCGGGAATGAACCGACAGTCCATCAGCGGTGAAGTGTTTGTATTTTTGAACCGTAGCCGCACACATATGAAACTGCTGCACTGGGAAAAAGGTGGGTTTGTGTTATATTATAAACGTTTGGAAAGCGGAACTTTTGTAGCACCCCATGTTAAAAATGGAGAACTGTCCTGGAGCGATCTGGTACTGATGGTCGAGGGTATACAGGTGGTGAAAAGTATTCAGAAAAGACGTTTTTCTTTGACTTAAAAGCGGTCTATAATAGGATAAAAGCCGTTTTTTCGTATATTTACACTATGGAAACAGCGCTGGAAAATCTCTCAAAAGAAGACCTGATCAAGGTCATTTCCAGTCGTGATGAATTGATAAAGTCCCTTTCTCAAGATACCTCAAAAAAAGACGAAGAGATAGATTACCTAAAGTCACAGCTTGCCATGTACAAGCGTATGCAGTTCGGACAGAAGCGCGAGCGCTTCGAAGGCGATCCAAATCAGACCATGCTCCCCTTTGAAGCAGATCCAGCCGAAGTTGTACAGCAACAGGAGGAAATCAAAGAAAAGATCGAGTATACACGTAAACGTCCTAATCATAAAGGACGCGCCAAATTACCTGCGCACCTCCCTGTAAAAGAAGTCGAGATCCACCCAGAGGGGGACCTATCCCAAATGATTTGTATCGGTAAAGAAATTACCGAAGAATTGGAGTGTGAGCCTGCTAAGTTCTACATCAAGCGTTACATCCGTTATAAATATGCTGCTAAAGATAAATCTGCCGTAGCCATCGCCGAACTTCCCGAACGAGTAATCGATAAAGGGATCCCAGGATCAGGTCTGCTAGCGATGATCCTTACCGCTAAGTATATGGATCATCTCCCGCTATACCGACAGAAGCAGATCTTTGCAAGGGAAAACATACAGATCCCTTCCTCAACCATCGAAGGATGGACCAGACAGGCATTAGAAAAATTGGAACCACTCTATGAAAAACTCGTTTTCGACACTAAAGTACAGGGCTATTTACAGGTCGATGAGACTCCAATAAAAGTACTGGATAGCGATAAAAAAGGCGCTGCCCATCAGGGTTATTTTTGGGTCTACCATTCGCCTTTGGATAAAACGGTGCTGTTCGATTATAACCCTTCCCGTGGTGGCATTGCCGCTGTACCCATGCTTGGTAACTTCAAAGGTTATCTCCAGACAGACGGCTATGCAGTCTATGACAAGTATGCTAAAAAGAAAGAAGTAACACATCTAGCTTGCTGGGCACATGCACGGCGTGAGTTTGAGAAAGCACTGGATAACGATAAAGAAAGAGCGGAAAAAGCATTGCTAATGATCCAGAAGCTTTATGCCATTGAGCGGAAATCCAAACAGGAAAATCTAAGCGCAGAGCAGACCAAAGAACTTCGATTGACCGAATCCTTACCTGTTATCAACGAGCTGGGCAAATGGATCTTTGAAGAGATAAAAAGCACACTCCCTAAAAGTCAAATCGGTAAAGCTATGGCCTATGCATACGCCAGATGGGATGCACTATCAGCATACCTGTATGATGGAAGGCTGCTTATTGACAATAATCTTGTGGAGAACGCTATAAGACCTGTAGCCCTCGGTCGCAAAAACTGGCTCTTTGCAGGAAGTCATGAAGCGGCACAGCGTTCAGCAATGATATATTCCTTCTTCGCTATCTGCAAAAAGCATGAGGTAAATCCTTTTCAATGGCTCAAATACGCCTTGGAAAACATCATGTCCATAAACCATAAAAACTTAAAGGACCTTTATCCGCAGAACTTCAAAAATAAGCCCACCTGTAGTTTATAGGCCGGATAC
>NZ_JAERTY010000029.1 GCF_016746095.1 Sphingobacterium faecale
GCGACTTCTTGAGCTATGTACCCATCGGGCGCCATCTGATCGTAGGCTACAACATCGTGACCGACTGGCTGGCCAAACACAGAGAACCAGCAGCTGCCGAGCTGGAGCACCTCCATCATATCTTACTGCCGGACCAGCTCTATCGTAGTGAGCCAGCTCCCATCACAGCCGATATGCGCACCGAGCTCTACTACATACTCGGGCACCCCCAGATAGCCGGCATCCAGCAGGATACCAATATCTATGCGGCGGTCGGACGCTTGCAGAGCATCCACGATCGGCAAAATGTAACTGCTAGCCCAGATATGTGCAGTATAAAAGAAGTAATAAAAGCAGTACGTCAGTATATTGATGATTTACTGGACAATGAGAAGGAAATCCCTACGATAGCTCGGATAGCCGGTCTTTACCATATCGACAAAGACCATCTGAGCAAAATGCATAAAAAGTTTCATCAGCAGCAAAGCCTACAAGAATATATTAGCGAGAAAAGGCTTGAACGTGCCGCCCTACTCCTTAAAAATGGTATAGGCATCGTTGCAGTGTCTTACCGACTACACTATCACGACATCTCTGCCTTTAGCAATGCCTTTAAGAACAAGTACGGCGTACGTCCGAGT
The DNA here is from genome assembly GCF_016746095.1 of Sphingobacterium faecale. Classification (GTDB taxonomy): domain Bacteria; phylum Bacteroidota; class Bacteroidia; order Sphingobacteriales; family Sphingobacteriaceae; genus Sphingobacterium; species Sphingobacterium faecale. The sequence continues at coordinate 621 of NZ_JAERTY010000029.1, forward strand.
GAGTTCCCTTTATGAGCCCGCACCCACCCTGCACACGGATTTTTACAAGCAATTTCACGGATACTTACAACAATCAGCCTGCATATCGTCCCTACCTTTGATTTATCAGTACAGCGAAAGTCGTTGTACGTAATTGAACAAAAGGGTTATGATCATTAAACAAGACATAAAGATAAGAATACTACTGACTGTACTATCTGTAGCCATGCTGGCCATTATCCTGTTATTTGGTTATTTCAACCGCAATAAATCCTATGGCTGTACCATCCAAATTGTAGACGCCGATAATGGTACAGTACTCATGCGCCTAGAGGCAACCTGCAAAGATCATGGTCAAGAAACAGATCGAGACCCTTATTATACCAATCGTGTTTACAGCTTTGAGGCCTATAGTGTCGAAAAGGAAAAACAGCAAAATGATAGCATCCAAGAAAACAACTTTTGGAACGCCGAGCGGGATGCCCGGCACCAAGCAGACATAAAACAACGCTTACAAAACGATTAAAAGCATGAACAAGTTAAAACGCATCATCATCCAAGCACCGCGCTATATACTAGCTTTCTTGCTGTTCTATACGGCTGCCAAGAAATTCGTGAACTATGGCGCCCATCTGGCGCATATCAGAGATATCGGGTTTGTACCCGCAGGCATAGCCGATAGCGCAGCAATAGCCAGCATAGCTGTAGAAGCAGGGGTAGCCTTGCTGCTGGTACTCAACTACAGAAAGGCGCAGGTATGGGGATGGTGCATTTTGATTGTACTCATGGCTACCTACAGCTACTACGTGTTTTTTGTACAGAATAAGGCACTATTCGTACCCTGTTCTTGCGAAGGTATACACGGTAAACTAAGCTGGACAATGCACTACTGGATCAACGCCAGCATTGCTGTCCTAGCTCTAGGCATGCTGTATTACCATTATCGTATGCGTAAGCAAAAAATGATGAAGCCCTAGGAAAAGGCTCCATCAAAACATTACAAACAATTTAAATGATTGTGTATGAAATATCCATGTAGCAATAACTACTCAAACAACACTAAAAATACATTGGATATTCCATATGCCCATTTAAAAGCAAATCATTAACATATGAACACGCTAAAATCAATTTTATTAGGAACATT
>NZ_JAERTY010000030.1 GCF_016746095.1 Sphingobacterium faecale
AATGTTCCTAATAAAATTGATTTTAGCGTGTTCATATGTTAATGATTTGCTTTTAAATGGGCATATGGAATATCCAATGTATTTTTAGTGTTGTTTGAGTAGTTATTGCTACATGGATATTTCATACGCAATCATTTAAACTGTTTGTACTGTTGCGATGGAGCCTTTTCCTAGGGCTTCATCGCTTTGGTGCTTACGCATACGATAATGTTGATACAGCATGCCTAGAGCTAGAACAGCAATGCTGGCGTTGATCCAGTAGTGCATTGTCCAGCTTAGTTTACCGTGTATACCTTCGCAAGAACAGGGTACAAATAGGGCCTTATTCTGTACAAAAAACACGTAGTAGCTGTACGCAAGCATGAGCGGGATTAAAATGCACCATCCCCATACCTGCGCCTTTCTGTAGTTGAGTACCAGCAGCAAGGCTACCCCTGCTTCTACAGCTATACTGGCTATTGCTGCGCTATCGGCTATGCCTGCGGGTACAAACCCGATATCTCTGATATGCGCCAGATGGGCGCCATAGTTCACGAGTTTCTTGGCAGCCGTATAGAACAGCAAGAAACCTAGTATATAGCGCGGTGCTTGGATGATGATGCGTTTTAAATTGTTCATGCTTTTAATCGTTTTATAAGCGTTATTTTATGTCTGCTTGGTGCCGGGCATCCCGCTCGGCGTTCCAAAAGTTGTTTTCTTGAATGCTATCATTTTGCAGTTTTTCCTTTTCGACACTATAGGCCTCAAAGCTGTAAACACGATTGGTATAATAAGGGTCTCGATCTGTTTCTTCACCATGATCTTTGCAGGTTGTCTCTAGGCGCATGAGTACTGTACCATTATCGGCGTCTACAATTTGGATGGTACAGCCATAGGATTTATGGCGGTTGAAATAACCAAATAACAGGATCGTTGCCAGAATCGCTATAAATAGTACAATCAGTAGTATCCTTATCTTTATGTCTTGTTTAATGATCATAACCCTTTTGTTCAATTCCGTACAACGACCTTCGCTGTATTGATAAATCAAAGGTAGGGACGATATGCAGGCTGATTGTTGTAAGTATCCGTGAAATTGCTTGTAAAAATCCGTGTGCAGGGTGGGTGTGGGCTCATAAAGGGAACTCACTCGGACGTACGCCGTACTTGTTCTTAAAGGCATTGCTAAAGGCAGAGATGTCGTGATAGCGTAGTCGGTAAGACACCGCAACGATACCTATGCCATTTTTAAGGAGTAGGGCGGCACGTTCCAGCCTTTTCTCGCTAATATATTCTTGTAGGCTTTGCTGCTGATGAAACTTTTTATGCATTTTGCTCAGGTGGTCTTTGTCGATATGGTATAGATCGGCGATTTGAGCTATCGTAGGGATTTCCTTCTCATTGTCCAGTAAATCATCAATATACTGACGTACTGCTTTTATTACTTCTTCTATACTGCATGGAGATGGGCTAGCAGCATTTTGCCGATCGTGAGCGCTCTGCAAACGTCCCACAGCCGCATAGATGTTGGTATCCTGCTGGATGCCGGCTATCTGGGGGTGCTCGAGTATGTAATAGAGCTCGGTGCGCATATCGGCGGTGATGGGGGCTGGTGCGCTGCGGTATAGTTGGTCCGGTAGTAAGATATGATGGAGGTGCTCCAGCTCGGCAGCTGCTGGTTCTCTGTGTTTGGCCAGCCAGTCGGTCACGATGTTGTAGCCTACGATCAGATGGCGCCCGATGGGTACATAGCTCAAGAAGTCGC
>NZ_JAERTY010000031.1 GCF_016746095.1 Sphingobacterium faecale
GGCACTACCGTATTTTTCGGCTTTAGAAAGATAGTCATCAGGGTTCCAGGCCAGGCGGTCACGCAAATGGCGGTGATGTGGTGGTTCATGATTCCTGTCGGTCGTATAACCGTGTTTTTTATAGCTGCGCCTGTGAAGGGCTACACGGGTGCTTCCGATGTAGATTTCAACGGTATCGGTACAATAAATGATATTTACCGTGCTTCCGATATGTTTGGAAGGTACACTGTAGAAGTGCCAATCCTCGCCAAGTACCACATGGTAATCACGCTGCACCTTTGCACGCGTGTAGTGTTTCATTATAAAAGAACTTTCCGGCAGCGGATTTAGGATCGGTTTCTCACTGCTCTCAAAAAGCTCTGTTCTGCTGAAAGTCTTGCGCTGGAAGTTTTTCTGATGGTGTGCCCCAAGCTGTAGCCGTATAGCCAGGTTAAGTTCGCCCAGACTGGTAAACACCTCATTTCGAAGTGGTGCGTATATCCGTTGATAGGTTATTTTTACAGCACCTTCCACTGATGCTTTATCCCGTGGCTTTGCAGGACGTGTGGCAAGAAGGGCTATGTTGTTGTGATTGGACCATTGCTCCAGCATATCGGTGAACTTTGGTTCGTAACGGTTGCTGCGTACGACCCATTGTTTCATATTATCCGATTTTGCCGATAAGGGTACACCTCCGAAATAGTCAAGGGCATTGTTGAGCGCCCGCAATACCTGTGGTAGAGATGCATTAATGAGTGCTTCCACATAACTATAGCCACTGAAAGGCAATACGGCGACCAGAACGGGACAGGCTACCAGTTCACCACTGTCTGTATCCACATAATGCAGCATATCACCAGCAAAGTCTACTTGCAGCAGCCTGCCTGGATCATGTTCAAAACGCATGGTGGCTCCCTGTTTGCGGATATGTTCCTGAAGAAGCTCGCAGAATCTCGAATAACCAAAGCCATCGGGATATTCATTGATATATTCCTGCCATAAAAGCTGACGCGTAACACCCACACGCCGGAGTTCAGAAAGCAGATAGGAAAACTGTGATTCAAGATGTATCCGACGGGGGTCTTTTTCTATTGATTCCGTTTTGCCCGTATTAAGGTAAGTCGCCAGCTCGGCATCAGCAAACAGGAGAAGTTCCGCAATACTCAGTCCGCTGTCTGCAAAGCGCTGTAAATAACTCGCAATGGTACGTCTATTGATACCGGTCTCCCTTTCGATGGAACGCTGGGAAAAACCACGTTCCAAAAACAGCAATATCTGTCTTATCTTCTGCATACTTAGAGGTCTGTTTGCCATATCGTTAGGTCTAATACAGGCCCAACTTAGCAATCTTTTTTTTCTTAAATATCCAGTGGTGTAGTTTGCTGCGGAATTATTGGTGCACTTTGTGTCGGAATGGCAGTCTTTCTAGAACAGTTTAAAAGACCCTCAACTTATAACTAGGCTGCTGAAAATTTACACCAAAGTGGTGTGTTTTGCAGCGGAATCACTGGTGTACTTTGGAGCGGAATGGTGGTGTAATATAGTGCGGAATATGCA
>NZ_JAERTY010000032.1 GCF_016746095.1 Sphingobacterium faecale
TCCTAACGTTCTCCCAACTCAATTGAGGGTTCGGCGGATTGGTAATTGTCTGATAAATTCTATTTGTAAAAACAAATGGTCTAGCTTCTATTTTTGACGTAATATACGCCGATGAACTACTCACATTTCCAGTATATCCGTGCGTAGCACGTAGCACCAATTTGGACAACCAGTCTATTTTATAAAAGCCCTCCTCGTGTATTTGCCAACGCAGACCTGCTGACCAGAATGGTCTGCCCCGTTGATTGATGTCTACACCAAAGATATTCGCTTCATCCTTTCGTACCGAGAATGTAGCGGTATATCGCTTGTCATAGCTATAGGAAGCATTTGCAAAATAAAGACGACTTCGATTCAAGGTCGTAAGGCGACTCATGTTGACAGGTGTAAGATTCGGTATATTGCTTAATGTACCTGTCAGGTATTGTCTATACCGTTGTGTGGGATCAAATGGAACATAAGTCTCTGTTGCCTCCTTGTAACCTATCATTATCGGCATCATCCGGTTTAGGGTACTACGGCTATTTAACTCCATACCACCTACCAAGTTAAAGCTATGAAAATCATCCCAGGACTTGTCGATGTTAAAACTACCTCTGAAATAATGCGAGCTCAAACTGTTGTTTGTTTGATTAAGCTTTCCTCCGCGGGGAATAGGTGAAGTAGCTATACCCGTAGCATAATTTATTTGGGTAAAGCGATTGTAAAGGTCAATCATTTCATAACTATCGGCATTGTAAAGCATATTTGTCTCACTGTAGTTTTTACGGTACTGATAATTGGCTGATACCCCTAACCATTGAAAGGGTTTATAAGTCACGGAAGGCTGCACTTGATAACTGATGAGCTCCGTAGACGTACGAGACCGATTGATGTCATCTAGAGGGTAAAGATTCCAATCCAACAATAAGCCCATGCCGGCTGTATCAATATAACTTTGACGTAACGACAGTCCTCCAATTGAAAGCAGATTCCCCTGTTCATCAGCGAGTTTATCATACAACACCTTGTACATCGGACTACCTCCTGTACGTCGTATATTTGATGTAAAAGCTAGATCAGCATTAAACAACAGTTTATTGTCCAATAACCTATAGGTATTCTTTGCATTCAAGCTGATCCGTTCATCGTGATGACCAGATATATCCCCTAAATTCTTATCATAACCTGCCGAGAAGTAATAATTATGCTGTTTGGCGCCCCCAGAGAAATTGACAGCTCCTTTATAAAGCTGCACTGGGCGATATACGTATTTATTTAGATCGCTACGCACATCTTGTGTTTTCAATTGCGCAATACGTCTTTCCATCTCGGCTTTATCGATATGTCCATTTTTTTCAGCGAGTAATGCTTCAATGGTTGGGGTGATATACGGATAGATTTGGTTGATGGTTCCATCCCAAGCTCCCTCTCCGTATAAAAAGCGTTCGATATCGATAACCTCATTCATAGGTATTGTAGGGTTGTAATAGAGATTTGGCTTTTCGCTGATAGACATATCGGTTC
>NZ_JAERTY010000003.1 GCF_016746095.1 Sphingobacterium faecale
GGTAAATCCTTTTCAATGGCTCAAATACGCCTTGGAAAACATCATGTCCATAAACCATAAAAACTTAAAGGACCTTTATCCGCAGAACTTCAAAAATAAGCCCACCTGTAGTTTATAGGCCGGATACAATTGAAATTCCTTTTTCATCAGAACAATTGTTAACAACATGTACATCTTAATCGCACCATACAGGAATTGAAATGTTAAAAAACAAGAATATGATGTGATAGGTGAAGATACCATTGCAGATGCAATACTTGATAGGCTGATACATAGCTCATATCGGATTGAACTAAAAGGTGAAAGTCTAAGAAAAAAGAAGTAATATTGTCAGGTCATCAGTTGGACTGAGGTACTAACTCCATAGAGGGGTCCGTATGTCCAGCGGAGGGGTCAATATCACCATTATATCTACGGCCAGCATAATGTTGTCCGACTTTAGCAGATTGCCTGCAAAAAACACCAATGCCGGCTGAAACTCTTTATAGATATACTCGAATGCGGTACGCTGACCACTTGCCAGGTGGTTTAGCAGAGTTTCATCGTCTGTGTGGTACGTAGCATTGTGCATATAATATAGGTCGAAAAATTCTTAAATCAGTTAATCGGTCATAAACTTATACAAAATGTGCGGTATTCGCTAATAGTCTCGTCTGTATCTTTTTTGAAACAAGCATAAAGGTATAGATACCATAAAGCCGTCCCGAAGGAAATTCGGAACGGCTTTAATTATATTAGAAAACCCGAGGTGACAGCTTCCTCCAATATAACCAATACCAAGAGATTGATATAAACTGAAAAATCAAAAGGACGGCTATTAGTCTATCTCATAATTTAATCCATTTTTTATCCTCCCCCTTTAAATGATAATCAAACCAATCTAGAACATACTGCGTAAGTTTTACTTGATTATCCGCATTGAGTAACACGTGGTCTTCATTTTTGAAATTCAAAAGCACAGCTTTTTTATTCAACCTTTTAAGTCCAGTAAAATATTCAAAACTTTGAAGAGCAGAAACATTTGTATCTAAGAAACCAGTCCAAAGAAGAATAGGTGTATATACTGTTGAAAGATTCATTACATTAGTTATGTCTAAATAAGTCTTAACATCATGTTGTAATGGAGAATTCATTTTGAAAATAGAGCTTTCAAAACGCAAATATCCAAACATTCTCCAATTCTTCTTTACACTTAAGTACTCACTTATAGCATTATGAACCCCGGCACCTGACACAGCTGTTTTAAATAACTTAGTACGACCTATAATATAACCTACTTCAAAACCTCCGTAAGAATGACCAATTAGACCAATATTTGATTTGTCTATACTTGATAACTCTGTGACTTTTTCAACCCCACTGAGTACTGACTCCAGTGCTGCTGCCCCAGGGTTACCACCATAGTTTTCAATATCAGCAGAAAAGACAAAATAATTGTGCTGCGTCCATAAATTATAATTTACCCCTTCACTATTCCAATAGCTTGGAGGATCATAACTATAAGAAGATTTGAACTTCTTTTCATATATATCAATAATAAGAGGATATTTTTTTTGGGGATTGTATTTAGCTGGATAATACAATAGGCCTTTTAATTCTCTACCATTTTTCAACTTGTATCTAATAACCTCGGTTTTACTCCATAGATAATCACTTAACTGATCTCGTGTATCAAGCAAAACACTCTCTTTTTCGCTTTTTAAATCGAAAACACATAAACTGGGAGGTATATTTTGTTTGGTTTTAGTGTACACAATTCTCTCGTTAGAGTAAATAATATTATCTATTTTAAAATCACCCTCAGTTATTAATACAGCTTTTCCATTATTTATTAGTTCTAACCCCTGTACTCCCGTACCTTCATTAGTATAATCTAATAATAATCCTAAACTATCATCTATTTTATCAATAGTTTGATTAGTATTATTTTGTGAATGATGGATTTTATTATAAGCACTGATAGTGTACTGAAGATCCGAATTCGTATTAATGTTAGTAATGGAAATTAGATTTTTAGGGTCATCTTTTAAAAGATAAATATTTTTCGATCCGCTGAAATAGATTGTTTTATTGTCTTTAAGACTTAAAAAAATCCTACTTCTTGGAACCCGACCAACAAAATCAGAAGTTCCAAAAAAATGATCATCTAAGTTTTTAGTTATATTGAAAACTTGCCCCTCTAGTAAGCTACAAAAATACCAATCCCTATTTTTAAAGTAAAAAACACCCTTATGATGATCAGATAACGTAAAGTAATGAGAGGGAATACTATCTAATATAGTTTTAAATTCTGGTCTTTCTACATGTCTTATTATTAATTTAATATAAGGAGATTTAAGTATTTTATTATCGTATAATTCGGGATCATATTCTACAAAATACTTGGTATCTAAAAACATCTTTGTAATGTTATTATCTGTGGACTCTAAAAGTGTCAAACTATCGTTTTTAATATTTAAAACACCTAGAACACTCTGCTTTTGCGTGTAATTTTGACTGTAAAATGGCTTTTTAGTATACCAAATCTCAAGCTCTTTGTTCTGAGTTTCTTGTTTATTTGGTATTTTATATGAAACTGAAATATATTGATCGTCTATAAAAGCTGTTTTACTTTTTTCCAGCTCTAATGTATCTATCATATTAGGGATTTCTATATTTTTTTGAAGTTCCGCTTTGGTATTGTAAATACTTAGTACGACATCACATTTATTTTGATAAATAACACCCAATAGTTTCTTTCTCTTTTGATATATTATTTGATCTACCGTAGCATTTTCTTTCATATATATATAAGATGCTTTTTTCGATTTTAAATCAAATAAACTCACCTGACTATCTATCGAAAAGACAAGCGTACTACCAATTTCTTCGAAAATATTTGTTTTATTTAGGAAGGTGTACTTTTTCTTGGTCCTAAGATCAAAAACAGTGACCAAAACACCCTCACCCATTACTTTGCCATAAATCAAGCAATTAAAAAAATGATCTATTTTAAAAGATGAAATTCGATTGATCGAATCAATTTCTTGAGTTACAGGATTAATTAGATACAATACTTTTTTCTTTGAATTACTAGCTAAAAGCAAAGTATCACTATAAAACTCAATAGAATTACTGATGGGATCCAACTGCGGCAATTCAAAAGTTGCCGTGGATGTTTTTAAAAAAAATTGGCTAGATTTATCTCCAAATATCTTGCGATATACAACATCACCATTACTAGATACATCGTAAGGCTGTATAGTATACAAGTTTTTATATTCACTTTCAGGTAGAGTATCTTGAGCCCTAACCATCGATGATATGATCAATATTATAAATAATAGCAGTTCTCTCATTTTAATAATTTAGATTTTGAGGCAGCAGATTGGAGTTTAAAAGAAGTTCATTCTCTGGGATGGGGAATAGATTATATTTGGTATTCCAATTGCTTTTAATTAAAACCATAGTTTCGTCTAAGGCAGAAAATCTTTTCAAATCAAAATAACGATGGGCATATTCTAAAAAAAATTCATGCCGCCTTTCTTGTAATATAGTCTGTAAAAGTGGAGCCTGCTTATCTATGTGTATTGATAGTAATCCCGCTCTGGCTCTAATTATATTTAGATCTTCGCAAGAAGAATCATACAATCTTAACATTGCATAAGCTTCACTTCTGATAAGATACATCTCCTCTAAACGAAGCACAATAGAGTACTCTTTAGAATTAACAGTTTGACTTTTTTCTTTGTATTTATAGGCGTGATACCATGCCTTATTAGCGTTATAAATCGTCTTTATCCATTTGTCCTTTCTTAAATCATTCTCTTTAAAGGATTCAAATAACTCATCAGTTAACGATACTAGACTAGGTGGAGCAATTGTAAAAATATAATATGCTCCTTCCTGTGTGTTAGATTTATCTGCTGATTGATATTGCCAAATAGTTGATTTGCTCTCTTTTAAAAACACCTGATCTAGGTCTCTTTGAATTGAAAAAGCTGGATTATCGATGAGTTTTGTAGCATAATGAATTGCACTATTCCAATTGTTTTGATACAAAAAGACGCGCGCAAGCAAGGCTTGAGCAGCAAATTTATTGGGCTTAATACGAAAAGGTGAAGTGAAGTTTTCACTCAAAAGAGATTCCGCCATTTGTAAATCAGTGACCAATGAATGCTGTACCGTTGACTTAGACTGTCTTTTAACCTGCTTATTTTGAATATAATCAGTCGTAGTTATGTAAGGAATATCACCAAATAGCTCTGAAAGATAAAACAAGTAAAGACTTCTCATAAACAAAGCCTCTCCTTTGAGTTGAGTTTTAAAAGCTTGCCCCAAACCCTCTGAGTTGTCCATGCCTTCAATAAGTGCATTACACTGATAAATTGTGTTGTAAGCTGTATTCCAAAATTGAGCTATATCTTTATTAGAACTGATGATATTAGGAGTGTAAAAATTTAAAAAAGATTCGTTCTGCGTATTACAATTAAGTTCATCGGTAACTAATCCTAGTATAGAGCCAATCCCTGTTTGATCACCACTTAACATTGATTTTGATAGGTATATATTAGCCATAGCGGCACTTGCAGTTTTTTCATCTTGAAACACCAAATTTGAATTTAGTTGAGAATCTGGCCCATCAATAGTTGTGAATGACTCACAGCTAATTGTAGAGATTAAAACAAGACTTAAAAAACTTATTTTAATCCAACCTATAAAAGTTTTATTTTTCTTCATTGTTTAAAAGGTTAAGTTTATTCCAAAAGCAAATGTTCTAAGGGGGGGCAGAAAACCAGTCGTTGAGAACTCGGGATCATATCCTTTATACTTAGTTAAAGTCCAGAGATTTTGAGCTTGAAAATACAACATTGCCTCTATTCCTTTTATACTGCTAGCGGGTAGGCTATAAGAGAGATTAAGATTTTTCAATCTAATAAAGGAAGCATCAGAAACCACTTTGTCACTTTCTTTATAGTCGTAAAATGCTTTAATTAATTCAGGATCATTGGTTGTTAACTTTTGATAATCTGCTGATAGATTATCAGGCGTCCAAGTATTTTGGTAATAATCAATTGATGAATTATTAAAACCTCCTGGCCTATTAAATAAATACAAATGATTGTAATTACGCTGTTTCACGAATTGGAATAAAAAGCTTAAAGACACATTTTTGTGATTGAAGGTATTGGCTAATCCACCGAAAAATTTAGGAAAAAATGATTCAATTACTTTTTTATCATCATTAGCGCTTAGAAATCCGTCTTCGTTAAAATCCTTAAAAGTATAGATTCCCCTTTTTGAATCAATTCCCTGATATTTATATAATTTCACAATATTAATAGGTTGACCTATTACATATTGATTAGAATAAGTTGAACCTTCTAAATTTGGAAAAGATACCAACTTGTTCTTGGGTACGGAAATATTAAAATCAGTTGACCAACTCCAATATTTATTACGAATATTTTGAGATTTAAACGTAATCTCAAAACCTTTGTTTTCTACCTGAGCATTTAAGTTAGATTGAATAGATGTAAAGCCTGTGGTACCAGGCAGGGGAATACCGACTAATTGATTAGACGATTTGTTAGAATACCAAGCCAAACTACTACTGAATCTATCAGTCAGAACTCTTGATTCCAAAGCCAATTCAAACTTTTGTGTTTTTTCCCAACTAAAATCAGGGTTGAATAAGCGAGAAGGATATAAACCAGTTATATTATCATATTTTCCTCTAGCAACAGTATAAGTATCCAAGTAACCGTAATCCCCAATATTATCACTTCCTGTTATACCAAAACTACTCCTGATTTTAAGCAAATTAAGCCAATCAATGTTATTAAAAGCCGATTCCTCTGAAAGTATCCAAGCAAAACCAACAGCGCCGAAGTTTCCAAATTTGTAATTTTCTCCAAATCTAGACGACCCATCCCGTCTTGCCGTAAGATTTATGTAGTATTTATCAGAATACCCGTAGTTTAATCGACTAAACAAAGCACTATAACGATATAGACTATTGAGCTGAGAATTTACCTCAACAGTAGATGCCGACCTTAGATTGTGGACAAATGAATTAGTAGTAAATCCTGAAGCGTACAGACTAAAGGAGGTAAAATTATTCTCCTGAAAAGTACTTCCTAATATATAACTAAGTTGGTGTTTATTCCAGTGAAATCTCCCATTAATCTGAGGTTCGATAATCCAACTGTTAGAATTACTCGTTGCATGTTGAACATTTGTTCGATCTGGACCATAACCATAACTTGGGTTAAACCGAGTGTTTAGCGCAATGCTATATTGTTCTACCCTACTATCAGAATAGCCCCCATTTAGTTTAATGTTAATCAATGGATGAAATCTATATTCTAAATTCAAATTAGAACTTAATCCCCTAGAAGAAGATTCGTAACGGTTATTGAGTTGAGCTAAAGGGTTGTCAAAAGTATTGTCTTGCCAGTTTAAACTACCATCTGGGAGATAAAGTTCAGGAGCAACCGGAACAAGATTTCTACTTATAGTGGTGAGATCTAAAGTCAATAAATTATTTTTTTGCGTATTGTAATTCGCTGAAAAATTCAGCTGTAGTTTTTCAGTTTTATCCTGGTGACGAAGAAAAAATGATAAAGTATTTCTTTTATAACCAAAATCACCAGGAAATACCGGTGTTTCTTTATTGTGATTCCCACTAATCATAAAATTGGTATACTGGCTCCCACCACTTAAACCAGCTTGAATAGTATTCGACCGAGCTGTTTTTCCGATTAATTCTTGTTGCCAATCAGTAAAACGATTCTTATCCCACGTTCCATCTAGATCAAACGCATTATCAGGATAATCGTAGATATTGTCATTTTTCAAAGCAGTCTCTCGAACAGCCAAATACTGCTTTGTTTCCATTACTTTTAGAAATTTAGGCACCTTACTAACTGCCATAGAACTATTAATCGTTAATTTAGTTTTACCCGATTTCCCAGACTTAGTAGTTACAAGAACAACACCATTTGCTGCTCGTGAACCGTAAATAGCAGTAGCATCAGCATCCTTTAACACTTCAATACTTTCAATATCTGAAGGGTTAATTGTATTTAATGGATTTGTTTCAGCCAAAGGAAGAATACCGCCAGCTAATGATCTAGCGCTATTTTCTGTGAAAGGTATCCCATCAATAATATACAATGGACTGTTACCACCTCTCATCAAACTATTCCTTCCCCTGATTTGTATATCAAATCCTCCTCCTGCAACGCCGGTATTCTGTGTAATGCTCACTCCAGCCATCCTGCCTTGTAAGGCTTGCAATGGATTTAACACCGGGTGTAATTCGATATCCTTTGCCGTAACCCGAGCAATGCTTCCGGTACGTTCTCGGTCTTTTACGGTATAGTACCCCGCATTGACGACAATCTCCTCTACCTCTGCATGGATAGGCTGTAGTACTATAGTGCCCATGGTGCCTTTCGCATGCCGCTGTATAGGTCGATGTCCAAGATAGGATATTTCTAAAAGCTGGCCTTCGCTTATATCCTTTAGCTCAAAGCGGCCATCACTATCTGTATTGGTCTGTTTGGATGTTCGTTCTTTATTTGAATCTAATACGCACACAGAAGCACCAGTCAAGGGTTCGCCTTTTTCATTGGTGACTCGCCCTCTGATCAAGTCTTGGTCTATAACCTGCCTCACGACCTTAACTTCTGTTTTTTTTGACTCGATGAGTATAACGCCATTCCTAAGCTCTGCCGATAATTTCTGATCTTTGAAAATGCTTCGCAAAGCGTCATCTACATGCACGTTGCGTACGCTGACGGTAACTTTTGCCGCTTCCTTGAGCAGCCTAGCATTGGCAATATAGCTGTACCCTGTCTGCTTTTTGACTTCGGTAAGCACCTGCTCCAGAGGTGAATTGGTAAAATGCAGAGTCAATGTCTGCGATCGGACAGACGCTGTAGCTTGTACCAGAAAAAGTAGTAAGGCTATTAAAGTAAGCTTCATACGTAATAAAATTTTGAAGCGGTGGTTATAAGGAATACGCAAGCAACAAGCATACGCCCCCTTGTAATCCATGAGATAATTCATAAATTTGTTTTGTTAGGTTAGAAAAATGTATTACTTCGCGGTAGACAGACATCTGAGCCTGACTATAAGCCGGGAGCGTTGCAAGCACTTCCGGTTTTCTATTTTATCGGATCTTTATTTCTTCTTTAGGGTTAGCCTCCTTTCTTTGATCTCAAACCGTAAATTGCTGGTCTGCTCCATACTCTCTAGCACGGTAGACAAAGGGGTATTACGGTTTATTTCTGCATAAAACTCTTCGTATGGAATAGGATTGATATCGACCTCGATGTCGTACCACCGCTCCAACTGTGGTAGTATCTCGGCCAAGGTTTTGAACTTAAAAACAAATACACCTTGGGCCCAACCTGTAGCAATCTGTGTATCTACATTTTGGGCGGTGATTCGCCCATTGTTCCAGACTGATTCCTGTCCTGGCTTTAATGAAACTATGGTGGTACCGGTATTGCTCTCGACACGGACGGCTCCCGTGACTAAGGTCGTAATCGTCCTGTTGTCATCTCCATAGGCATTGATATTGAATGTCGTCCCGGTCACGATCACCTGCTGCTGATCCGTGACTACTACAAAGGGTTGGTTTCTGTTTTTGGCGACGTCAAAGAAAGCCTCGCCCTTGAGTTCGACTTTCCTTTGCTCTGCACTAAATTGGATCGGATACGTAATGGATGATGCAGCATTAAGGATTACCTTACTACCATCGGGCAAGGTTAATCGATACTGCCCCCCACGCGGTGTGGACAATGTAGCATACTGAATATTTTGATTGGCGTCGAATAGCTTCTCTCCATCTGCATAGCGCAACGCTGATCCGCTGGCTACAATTCCTTTATGATCCTCTGATAAATCAATAATGGTCCCATCGGAAAGGGTAATGGTCGCTCTGTCGGCCCCAGGCAACACATCATCGCCGTAGATGCTGCTTATCTTTTGGTGCTCTGCAGCAGGGTTAGAACTTTTATACAGGTAATAGCCGATAAACGCAAAGGCAAGCAATGCTGCGGCTACAGTGAAGTATCTACGGAGAGTTTTTATCCGATTACTATCCCCCCTAATAGTATGTAGCAATTGTGCTTTTGTCCGTTCTTGATTAAATTGGGGTGGGGCGATAAAATCAGACTCGTCGATAGCTTTGTGCATTTCTGCTTCAATCCATGCTACCATATCTTCATTCCCCTCAATGGTACGGAAATGATCAAGCAGCTGCTCCACCTCATGACGGGAACATTGTTTGTTTAGAAAATCCTGATATAAGCTTTTGATATCGCGGTCCATAATTCGTCCTTTTCTATAGTATTCAATTGTAAAACGGAAAGTCTATGCTCGCCTATAAAAAAAAATGAGAATAGTGTGTTTTTACGAAAACAGAGGAGAAACCGCCCTAAGAAAGAAGGTAGGCGATAAAAAGAAGGTAAGTCGGAGCTGCAGAAGATTCCCCTAACTCCTGACGTAGGCTCCGCATGGCCTTAGCCATGTGGTCTTTGATAGTGCCAACAGAAACGCCATACAAAGTGGCTGCTTCTTCGTAACTCTTTCCTTCTAGCTTGCAAAGAATAAATATTTTTTGCCGTTGAGGTGGCAGCTTAGCTATTGCGGCATGGAGCACCGTACTGGTTTCATTAAAATTGATCTCGTCTTCGATCGGGTCGTAATAGTCGACACTGGATTGGATGATTTTTTCCTTCATCTGAACATCCCGAACGGCCTTTCTATAAAAGTTTATTGCCGAGCTTTTGGCGTATCGGAGAAGAACAATCTGGATAGTTAAATCGGAAGGAATCTTCGCCCGATTGGTCCATAATTGCATAAACACATCTTGAACAAGTTCTTCTGCAAACTCATGTACATGGACCAGTCTTTTGACCCGATTATAGATTAGGCCTGCATACCGATCGTATATAGCTGAAAACGATGCACCATCCCCCTCTCGCAAACGCAAAAGTAACTCGCTATCATCTGTACCTGTATACAAGTTCATTCTCTACGGCTTACTGGATAAATTGTTAATTGGGTTTTTATTCGGCCTAAAACTAGCAAGTTAAATGTGGAGTTGCAAGAAAAGATTGTTTTTTGAGGATTATGTTGTCATAATTTGAAGATTTAATAGTTTGGTCAAACCCCTCTATGGTACCGCGGCAAAACTTTTTGTATGTAAGGATTTGTGCCTTGCCCTTCGGTGGTACTTGCACACCCCTTCAAGAGAGATAGGAGACAGAATCGATACTGTCTTGGGACACCCTCGCCTATTGTTCGCCTGTTGTTCGACCATCGATTGCCTTGGAGCCAAAGGATAG
Organism: Sphingobacterium faecale; assembly: GCF_016746095.1. Lineage (GTDB taxonomy): Bacteria > Bacteroidota > Bacteroidia > Sphingobacteriales > Sphingobacteriaceae > Sphingobacterium > Sphingobacterium faecale. Next base: position 10,344 of record NZ_JAERTY010000003.1, read on the forward strand.
GCGAAGCTGTCCCAAAGGAATCCCAAGGATGACCCTCACCTTACGAAAGGGAATACGAATATTTATAGGTACAAATAAACACTCGCGCGAATTTATAAATTATGAATCCATCAGTAACATATGTAGTAACCTTCAATCCACACCTGTTAACACTGTTTAAAATTTTGTTCATAACGCAAAATTAGTTATCTTAGGTTATTCATAATTTTGAGCCTATTGCATCGACATACAAACCCTAACCTACTGTGCATCGGGTCTTTCGCCCAGCTTTGCGCAAAAGTTGTCAAAGACAATACCGTAAATAAAGCTATTAAGCCAAATGTTCTTTTAAATTCATCATACCTTTCTTTTGTTTATACTACATAAGATCTAACTTACTTGTTACTTAATACTTAATCTAGATTAAGAAATGATTATTTTATCGAGTAGCTGTAAGTCTAGCCCTCAGGTTAGCTATAACAATTGATCGTAATATTTCTTTAGCTCACTAATAAGTTCATCATAGACTTTGTTATTCTTGTCTAAAACCCCTTCATCTTTATAATAGTGTGACGAACTGTTCACTTCCCCATTCCAGTCCAATCTTTCGGTGTTGATCTGTAGGTTTATTTTACTGTTATCCTTCCCATCAGGCATTACAAAGAAATTAACCGTATGCCTCTTAGCGCGCTTAAACATACTGCGATCCTTTGGAAGAACCTTAATCTGAACAAAGCCCTGCTTACTATCCATTGCTTGCACAAAGTATTCGTTCTCGATCAAAAAAGTTTGCAAATGATCAAAAGCCTCTGCAGGACTCATCTCCGAAACTTTAAAAACAGGAATATCGGACTGTGCCTTAGATGAATAACCAAGAAATAGGAATGTCGAAAAGAATAGTACGCGTAAATATAGAAATGGATGACACATAACAAATTGTTTTAACTCAAGTGATTAACTAGCTACAAATTAAGAGTTTTATTGTTATTGGCAAAAAAGGAGGTGTCTTTTTTTGGGAGATAGAGACGGTGATGCTACTTCGTGCGATAAATTCAGAATAATTGTGACTTTCTTTTATATTGTATCACTATAATACATTATTAGTCTAATTCCCCACATTGGTTTCGTAGAGAATTAGGTTTAACATTTGGACATAGAAGGTGGGCACAACAACATTAAAAGAGGTAAACTCCAAACTAAAACAACTTCCAGAATCACTTTTGGATGAAGTAGAACGCTATATTGATTTTCTTAAATTCAAATACGAACAAGACACACATGCTATACCTCAGTGGCACAAGGACCTTGTCTTAAAACGTATGGAAGAAAATGAAACTCCTGTCGATGCTTTTGGGATGTTAGCTGATATAAAAAACGAAGAGTGAAAAAGTATAAAATACTTGCTGACCCGTCTGTAAAGCTCGACTTGAAAGAAGCTATCGATTATTTAGAAACCAAAAGAAAAGGCCCTGGCAAAAAATTCCTAGCTGAATATAAAGAATTGTTAAAAACTCTGGAGCAAAATACATTTTGTGAGACAGTGCCAAAAAATAAAATATCAATTTATAGAACAAGTGATTCAAATGTAGAAGTCGAAGTTATCTTTGAAAAAGAATCTATCTGGTTGGACACGCACGTAATGGCTACATTATTTGATGTAAATAGACCAGCTATTGTAAAGCATATTCAAAATATTTACAAATCGGAGGAACTGAATGAAAGTTCAACTTGTGCAAAAATTGCACAAGTTCGCCAAGAAGGGAAAAGGTTAGTTACGAGAAATCTACTCAACTATAACTTGGATGCAATTTTATGCGTTGGTTATCGCGTCAACTCGAAACGAGGCACTCAATTTCAACAGTGGGCTACTCAGCGCCTAAAAGAATACTTGGTACAGGGGGATGCTATTAATGAAAAACGCCTCGCCGAAAAACAACAACAGGTAGAACATCTTAAAACCGGTATCAGAATATTAAGCAGAGCTATAACTCAACAGGTATCGGTAGAGGATAGCGAGGCTTTGAAGACCTTCGCAAATGGCCTGCAGCTATTGGACGACTATGATCATGAACAGTTGGATCCAAAGGGCAAAACCGCAAAAGATGCACAATATCCGTCAATAGCTGAATATCTGAAACTCATAGATAGCATGAAATCAGATTTTAACTCTGCCGTGTTTGCTAAACCTAAAGACCATGGTTTTGAAAGTGGATACAGGAATTGAAATATGCACACGGTTTGGTACAGGTTGTTTTCTTCCTTTGTGTGCCCCTTCTCTTAAGACGCAAACGCATCTATTTATTTCCTTAAATATAAAAAAATGAAATAGTATTTTTTTTAGAAAATTGGTAACGTTTCGCACCATACAGGAATTGAAATGAAGTATCCCATAATGCTCCTTCTGCAGTTATCTGAATCTTAATCGCACCATACAGGAATTGAAATTAATTTAGTACTCCAATTGTACCTCATGTAATTGATCTTAATCGCACCATACAGGAATTGAAATACATCAAGTAACGATTTAGTTTGGACTGATATTAAATCTTAATCGCGACAGAAGCGGATCTGCTCAATGTGGCTCTTTTCGGTGTGACGGCCAAACAATGGTGTGAATCTAATCCTGAACTGAAAGGTAATATGCGGGACGAGGCTACAATAGAACAACTGGTCGTACTGAGTAACCTTGAAAGCATTAATGCATTGCTCATTCAACAGGGACTGCCACAGAGCCATAGACTAATCGAACTGAACAAGGTAGCAATCACGCAGATGAAATCGTTATTGCAGAGCCAAGCTATTAAAAAATTGAAACAATGAAGCAGGATTTCACTTAGGGCAATAACCTAAAACTAATTATAACCTCGGGAAATTATAAGTAGTATTAAAAATGAGGTAGTTATAGCTACAGAAACAGTGATGAACCAAATATTTAATATTGGGGGTTCAAGATGTAATGCTAGACTTTCATCTCGCCAAACTCTACCAGGTAGAAAATAGAGTCCTAAAACAAGCGGTAAAAAGGAAACAGAAACGATTCTCAGAAGATTTCATTTTCAAGGTATATTGGATTGTTAGCGACACTGGAGAAGTTATTTGACGAGTATAGCTTTAAGGCCGTTGTATGCTTTTACTCTTCCTGCCTGCATCTCTTGCTTGGCCAAATTTACGCCATCTACGACGTGCTCTGGATATTCTTCGGTATAGCCTCGCTCTTCATGCACCAGGGCCAATGTGTCTAAGACTGCCTTTATTGCTTTCTCAGATTTTTTGCTTTCTATATGAATGGTTAACGTTGTCATCTTTCTTTATACTTACTTCGTACTAACAGTTATACTATACAGTCAATACAAAAATAGCCCTGGCAAACTGCAAGAGCTATACCAAACCAATAATGACTCCGCATGGCGCGGGTACTGCTTATGAATACATAAACATAACTCTTATATCCCTAAAATACAATAGGGTATCTCAAAATAGCGTCTCTCTCCAGAAAGGAAAAGTCCTCCACTAACAATAAGCGTAAAAGAGGATGAATATTCAAGTTGGAAATTGTAGAAATCAGACATGCTGTCGAGCAGCGACTGCCGATCCGCGTCTTGATCGAGGCGATAACTACAAAAACGTGTATACCAATCTATAATATATTATGTCAATAATAAAATAAGCAAATGAAATAACTTAACTTAGCTGGAAAAACTAAATATGAAAAGAAAAACATTAACGACGCTTGTACTATGTACCATTGGCACCATTGCTTTAGGTCAAGTAAATTATGGGATTAAAGGAGGGGTAAATATTGGAAAATCGAGCTATTCCGAAGCTGCATTCAAAGACAATCAGGTAAACAATGTATCTTTTCACATTACAGGATACGCTGAAGTTACGATAGCGAAAAATACGGCAATACAACCGGGAATATCATTACAAGGGAAAGGGGATAAATACAAATTCGATAAAAACAATTTAGATGGTAGTGTCACGTGGAGTACCATGTCTATAGAAATTCCTGTCAATGCAATTTACTACATTCCTACCGGTGCATTTGGTTCTTTTTTTCTGGGGGCAGGTCCTTATATAGGTTTTAATGTCAGTGGAAAACAAAAGGCGCAAGGAAATATTGGTAATTGGGTAACTGATGGTGATAAAAATTTAAAATTCACGGGGAGTAAAAGAGATATGAATCTTATCGATGCAGGGTTAAATTTCCTTGGAGGCTATAAGCTGAATAACGGTTTTTTACTGAATGCGGGTTATGGCTTAGGTTTAAGCAATCTATCACCTAGTGATAACTCCGATAAAAAATTATCAAACAGGACGTTTTCTTTTGGAATCGGGTATCAACTGTAATAACGGATAGTTTGTTTTTTATATTCCTGATGGCACCATTGTCCTATCAGGAATATAAAAAACACGGAGCATGTCAATCTGAAAAGCGTTAACAAAATGAATGAATACTTAACGCAACGGATCTGCTGGCTTTTATCCCAACAAACTGTTATCGATATACATGACACTCTCGTCTAAGGCTGCTATTACGATCAGATTTAATTAGTGATCGTATATAAGACGCCTCTATGTTGAGTGTTGTATCCAAACGGTCTGAATCTTTAGATCTTGCGAACACATAAACAGAATCCCACGGATACCGAAAAGCCGTCCGAAAGTAAATTCGGAACGGTTCTAATTTATGTTATACTATTGGCTCTGTCTAGAGTTTTCAATATATTCGGAAAGTTTATGCGTTAATTCTGCGCTATAGCTTCTTCGATTGCAGCTATCAGTCCTTGCTGACTGCGCATATCTCTGTCCGACCTGGCAAAAATATTCCCGTCTTTGCCGATAATCATCGGGTTTGGATAAGCCTTTATTCTATAATGCTGAATCAATGGATGCTTAAAGGTAAGAGCCCCTGTATATAAATCATACGCATTATTACCATGCAGCGCTGCCCATTCCAAACCCTTCAAATAAGCTTTTCTATCTTCGGCGGCTACCGTAACAAAGACTATCCGATCATCATTTTTATATCTTTCATAAACCGGTTTGACCGTTTGTTCGATATAGTTGTGGCAGTTATTGCAGGCTGGAAAATAGAAATCCATAAACACCACCTTCCCTTTAAAACGATCGGAAGCAACGGTTTTACCGTCTTTATCAAAGAGTTCAAACGTTGCGGCGGGCTTCCCTATAGCCAAGTCATCAAACCCCTCTAGTTGTAGCAAAAGATAGGGGTCTTTAATAATACGCAAGGCATCCTCAAGGATTGGTGGATTTTCTCTCTTGCCATAGACCTTCAGTACTTCCTCCGTTAATAGTGCTTCACGTAGCCCTACAGGAGCTTTATCCCTGATCAATTGATACTTATTCGTGTAAATCCCGTTTTCACTATGCTCCACAGAATATAAATTATCTAACCAGTAGCTGACATATGTCTGGTATTCTGGTGAATTACGCAGGTATTTTATAGGTATATCTGCTCCTTCCAGTCCAGCATAATGATCGAGGAAGCTATCCCTAGTTTGTTCCCAAATTTCCTTTCTTTCCGGGTGATATAAAGAAAACCGAAAAGGATAATTCAATGCTTCATAAAAACCGCCCACATAGTCGGCATACAATTGATAATATACATCGTCCGTAAGATAGGGTCTGTATAGTTGCAAAGCATCACGCAGTACGTTCATTCGGAACTTGTTTTTATGAAGATACCAAGATTCTGCATCAGGAGATCCAAATAGATCATCTCCATAATAGGGTGCTTTATATTGTCTTACAAAGGGAATATTACTATATGCATGCTTTTCCCCCCATAAACTATCAATCGTCCATTTAGCAATAAATTTCTCTGCTCCTTTGCCCCAAAACCGAAGCTCCACAGCGTCATTAATTATACGCTCCCCATTTGTCATTAAGTTGCCGCTATTAACCCATCCTTTCTTGCGGTAACTTTGGATTTTGATTGAATCACCAGGATTGAGTAAATAACCATCCAATAAGGCCATTACGGGGTTTCCAAAAAGTTCTCCTCCCTTTCTCCAAAGATAAATCCTAGTTAGTTTAGGAATTGAATCCAATGTAAATTCATACAGTCCACCTTTAGACACCGCACTTATCTCCTTGTAGGGGTTTTTATGAATCTGATCATAATGATACTCCCAATGCGGAGATGCGTAACTCCGCAAATTCCCGATTACAGCATTTCTCCAAATTCAGCACGACATCGGAAACTGCTGAAAAAACATTGTTGCCAGATAATGCGGTGGATGTCGTAGAAGGAACATGCTTTGTAAGGGGGCTGCCTCAGCACAAAATGAGGCAGCCTCCTACTTAGCAAAACTATCAATGATCCTTGCGGGCTCTATTTTTCAAGCTCCTCTGGAAGTAAAACAAATTGAATCACATTGTTGGTATTCAAATAGTCTTTGGCTACTTTCTGAACACTTTTGACGGTTATGTTTTTCACATGTTTCATATTTTTCAGGATCTCGGCTGGGTTTTCATTGTTCTGATAGCGTTTTACCAGATTTCCGTGCCAATATTCATTGGATTTTATCGCCAATTCAATCGCTCGGCTCTCCTCCGCTTTGAATTTCTCGATATCGACTGCGGTAGGTCCGTTTTTGATCAACTGCTCCATTTCATCTTTGGTGGCTTGAATCAATTTATCTACGTTCTCTGGTGCGCAGCCAAACGAGATGCTGACTAAATAATTCGGTTTCGGAAAATTGTCGTACTTGATGTTTACCCCCGAAGTGTATACTCCACCTTCTTTCTCTCTAAGCCGTTCGATGAGTTTTATATTCAGGATTTCCTGCAGCGCTTTCATGTTCCAGTGGTTGGCTTCATTGTATTTGTACTTTCCGCTCAGCACCAATCGTACATTTGCTTTATGCTCTTTGCCTTTGTAGATTGTTTTTTCAATCTGTCCTTCGGGGATACGGATACCGAGGTCTTTACCCTGTTCTTTGCGGTTTATTGATGGAAGTGCCCCCAGGTATTGTTCGATCAGCGGCTTCAATGAGTCCACATTCAAGCTTCCGGTAAACACGAAGGTAAAGTCTGAAGCATCGGCAAAACGGTCCTTGAAAATCTCCAGGGATCGCTCCGGATTGATTTGATTGATCTTTTCCAAGCTTGGCGGCAGATTGCGGTAGTGATAATTTCCCATAATCGCTTGGACCGTATCAGCAAAAACGTTTTCTGGATTATTGTATCGATTCAGGATGCTGCTTTTGGCATTACCAAGTGCGCCTTTGATGACGGCGTCATCCAATCTGGATTCTGTGAAATACAGGTAGATGAGCTGCATAGTGGTTTCCAAGTCTTTGATACTCGAAATACCGTTGATGCCTTCATAGCGATCGCTGATATATGGGGTTACTTTGCTAAGCTTGCCCGAAAGTACTTTGGGCAGTGTCTTTGAGTCGTATTTTCCGATTCCACTTCCTGCTACGATGCTGGGGGCATTAATGGCAGAATGAAAGTCGCTATCCGGGTATAGGGAGGTGCCACCGGGGCTATAAGAACTAAAAATAATCTGGTCGTGTTTGAAGTCCGTAGGTTTCAAGATGACTTTTACCCCGTTGCTCAACTGCCACTCCGTGATGCCCACCTCTTTTCGTATCGTTTCCTTGATAACCTTTCCTGCTACTGGGAGATTCTCGACCATCGAACCACTATAATCGCCGTCTTCGTAGGTCGTTAAGTTTTCTTGTTGAATATCGCTGATCCAGGCCAGTACAGTGTCTTCTTTGGGAAGATTGTCTTTTTCTCTTTCGGGCGCGACAATAAAAATATCACGATTCACACTGAAGTCGAATTTTGAGATCAAGGCATTGACTTCTTCTAGACTTATGTTGCTGATGTTCTTTTTATAGTAATTGTACAAATAGTCGATTCCGGGACTGGCCTTGTCTTTCAGGAAGACTTGTACATATTCTTTGGCATAGGTTGCCGATTGGGTTTTGTAGCGTTCTCCATAAGAATGATCTTGTTCATTGATAAAGCTTTGCTTGATCCGGTCCATTTCGGTCTGAGTGAATCCGCTTTGTCGAACGCGCTCCACTTCGGTCAGGACGGCCTTAAAGCCTTTTTCAAGTTCATTAGGCTTGGTAGCAACGACGAGGTTAATGGCGCTCAGTCCTGCCATCAGGTTTCCAAATCCAGCTTGTCCGTTCATGAAAGGTGGGTTCTCTTGTTTGCCAACTTCGGTAATTCTGGCATTCAGCATACTATTGAAGAGCGTAGTGACCAAGTAGTTCCGAATATCGGTTTCGGTTTTAAATTCAGTACCGGGTTGTTTGATGACTAGTTGTAGGGAGGTACCACCAATTTCAGGGTCTGTAATCTCCGTAAAGCTGTTTTTATCAGTTAACGACACCGTATACGTGCTGCGTTCGGGAGCCTCCTTAGGGGCAACCAGATCACTGAACTTGGCTTTTATCTGTTGCTCGATGTCTTGGACATCGATGTCACCTACAACGATCAGCGCCTGCAGGTCGGGACGGTACCATTTTTCATAGAAACCTTGAATTACTTCAGGCTTGAACGTGGTCAGAACCTCTTCCGTACCGATAGGAAATCGTTTAGCATAACGGGAGTGGTTTAATAGGATCGGTAGTGTCAGGTTCTGGACACGGTCTTGCACTCCTTTCCTAAGCCGCTTTTCTTCTAAGATGACGCCGCGTTCGGCTTCGATCTCATCCTCTTCCATAGCGATGTCCTGAGCCCAGTCGCGCATGATCTGTATAGCGCTGCTGATATTCTCCGGCTTATCGGAAGGAATGGGTAATTGGTAAACGGTTTCGTCGAACCCGGTATAGGCGTTGAGGTCGGCTCCAAATTTCACGCCCATCTTTTGCAGGTAGCTGACGAGTTCGTTTTTAGGGTAATGCTTGGTACCGTTAAAGGCCATGTGCTCCAAAAAGTGGGCCAGACCGAGCTCGTTTTCTTCCTCCAGAATGGAGCCTACTTTGTTGACCAAGTAGAAAACAGCGCGATTAGCCGGCTCTACGTTTTTCCGGATGTAGTAGGTGAATCCGTTGGGAAGCTTGCCTACAATTACCTCTTTATCAAAAGGGAGCTGGGCTTCCTGTTGAGTTTTTTGTTCAGTTGGTATTTTTTGACTATATAATCTTCCATTTGGGATTACCAGATATAATCCCAAAGTAACAAGCAGAAATTTAATTTTAAATGTCATCATTATTTTTTTAATATATTTTGCTTCAACTAAAAGAAAACGCTAAACCTCCGAGAATTCAACTTAATCAAGAATCTCAGCCAATTTTTCAAATAACGCTTGTCCCCGTAGATTTTTCGCAATTATTTTGCCCTCCGGGTCAATTAGAAAAGTAGTTGGTATAGATTGAATTCCGTAGTATTTTGCCACTTCATTACCGAATCCCTTTAGATCAGACAATTGTGTCCAAGGCAGTTTATCATCCTTTACTGCTTTTTTCCAACTTTCTAAGTCTAGATCAAGAGAAACACCGACTACAGTAAAGCCTTTATCCTTAAACTGATGATAAGCTCGTAATACATTTGGATTGTCAGCTCGACAAGGAGCACACCAGCTAGCCCAAAAATCGATTAATACATATTGCCCACGGAAGTCCGAAATCTTAACCGGCTTATTTTCTAAATCGTTTATAGTAAAGTCTAATATTTGATCGCCAATTTCTGCTGTCTTAGGTTTCCCTGTCTCGCCATTCTGTAAAAGACCCAAATGTTCAGTAAGAGATTTCCCAATACTACTCGATTGAACAAGATTAGGATCAAGTAGATCATAAAGACTTTTATACTCATTACCATCAATTGTTTTATGTATCCGTCCTAATACCATCATACTATAATAGCTCTTAGGATTTTCATTTATAAAAACTTTTGCTCTTTCTGCTTCTTGATTTTCAAGATCAGTAAGTTTAACTTTCGCCTCCGCTTTCTCTTGGCCACTTGAGTTTTTTGCATTTTTTATTATTGCAATTCTCTCCTGGACTAAATCACTAACCAACTGCTTATATTTAACATGATCATCATGAATTTGAGATCCTGTTACTTTTAAATCAGCAATAGCATTAATATTCCCTTCCATATGAATTGCGCTGTTCTCAAGATATAATTCATAAATCTCACCATTTGGAAACTTAATAAAAAGCTGATGTGGTTCAGGGATTTCATTCAATGACCATGTAAACGTACCGTCCTTAACTGGAACTTTATCTTGCATAAAATAGCCCTTGAATTCACTAGGAGGAGGGGGGTAGGAGAAGTTAATCGTATCCGCAACTAACCCGTCAATATGACCTGTTACAATGGGTTTTTGAGCATAACTATATCCACTTAAAAATAGCAATGCTAATAATAAATACTTCAATCTAATACTCATTTTATTAATTTGTTACTGTTCTTTAATTTTATTGGTTCTTTGAATAATTTCTAGTATTCCTTCATTTTCAATAATCATCATTCCCTGTCTATCGGTGGTAATTCCTTCGGTGAGTTGATAGGTATATCGGGGTACACTGCCTTCCATAACCGTAGGCAAGTAGCGGAATTGGATATTATCGGATTGTTTACCTAAGGCTTCCCCGACTTCAATAATATGCGTGGAGATCACAAAAAGACAATTGGTATAGGCGGCGAAAGCATCCGTGACGGCTAGAGTCGCATCATAGGCGTCTTTGACATTGGTGCCTTTGAAGAGTTCGTCGAATAAGACCAACAGGTTTTTGCCTTCACTGACCTGCTGAGCGACTTCCTTGACACGTAAGACTTCAGCATAGAAATGACTGTAGCCCTGGTTGAGGTCATCAGGTACGTTGATGCTGGAGTAGATGCCTTCCATGATGGAAAATTCGAAACTTTCGGCTGCTATGGGCATACCAAGGTGTGCGAGATACATGCTCGTTCCAATGGTTTTCATCCAAGTTGATTTTCCAGCCATGTTAGCACCAGTCAGGAAAAGAACATTTTCTTCTTGATGTAAGTGAATGTTATTGGATTTGGCCTTTTCTAGGGCCGGATGACGAAGTCCACTGGCTTGTAGTACCCTATGGTTTGCAGGTAATGCAGTGGCATAGTACATATTCCGGTCTCTTGCTACGTTTGCTACAGCGATGTAAAGATCCAATTCGTATAGTGTTTGGAGGAGCACATGGAGTTCTTCTTGTAAACTGTACGTTAGTGTATAGTGGTATTGGGTCAGTTTACTAAATTGGGGTTCCCACAGTTTACCTGCCTTAACTTCAATACTCTTGGTTTCCCTTACTTCTTCTAGTATCTTTCTTATTTGTTGTTTTTGAAAAAAACCTTTAGCTTTTTGAATTTTTCCTTGAAAGGGATGTTCAATATTGAAATTGATTTCTTCGATGAAGTTTGCGCTCGCTTGTAAAAGCTTGATCAACGATTGTAGCCCCAATAAGAGATCATTGTACTCTTCGGATCGGAATAAACTATTGCTTATCTTTTTTTGAAATAGCCGTAGGCTGCTGGTAAGATAGTTTCCGGCTCTCCCTTCTCTCAAGTAGTATTCAGCGGCTTCCATATCTTTGCCAGTACAGGGAAACTGAAGGTCTTGGTCTTGCAAATGTTTGAGCAATTGAGTTCTTTCATTGATCTTTTGAGAATCCATTAATGGGTTCAGAAACCACTTTTCCAAGAGCTTCTCCCCTCCCGTAGTTTTGGTTTGATTGAACAGACTATAGATGGAATTGCTCTTGTATTTTCCTAAAAGATTTAAGTCTTCTAAACTTTGTTTATCGGCTATAAATTTCATGTTTGTATGTGCTGGACTGTATTCGTTTTTAGGGGTTGGCTTCTCTTCAAAAGATCGATGATACCCTCGTTGTTGACGATGATCATGCCGTGACGGTCTTCGGTGATACCTTCCTCTAGCGTATAGGTATATACAGGTTTATGGCCCTCCATTCTCGTTGGTAAATAGACGAACTTGATGTTCTTGCATTTCTTCTTCAACGTATCTCCGGCTTCCATGATATGGGTGGAAACAATAAACATGCAATTCCGTTTGGAAGCAAAGGCGGAAGTTATGGCGACGGTCGCCTCATAAGCATCCTTAACATTTGTGCCTCGGAAGAGTTCGTCGATAATAATGAACAGGTTTTTGTTTTGTCCGAGTTCTTGGGATACTTTTTTGATGCGCAAGACTTCGGCATAAAAATGACTGATGCCTTTGTTCAGGTTATCGGGCAAATTGATGCTGGTATAAATACCTTCACGTACGGCGAAACTCATGTGCATGGCAGCTACTGGAAACCCCATATGGGCTAAGTACATCGCTATACCGATCGATTTCATCAGGGTAGATTTGCCTGCCATATTGGCTCCTGTGAGGAAAATAATATTCCCTTGGGGATCGATTGTTAAGGTATTGGCCTTGGCATTTTTGACCTGCGGGTGGTAAACTTGATCAAAATAAACTTCTTGTTTACTGCCGTCGATTGCAACGGGATAGCTGAATCCTCGCTCTTGGGCAACTTTTGCAATAGAAATGTAGACATCGATCTGATAGATGGTATGCAAGACGGCTTTTAATGAATCTTGCCTTTGAAAACGAAATAAAACATCGGCATCGGAGAGCTCTTTGTAGGACAAAGTTTTGACTTTATTTCCTTGCTCTTGGATATATGGTTTCACCGAGGGATCATTTAGTAGCTTTTCGATGGATGTGATTTCAACAGGATTGTTGCTTCCTGCTTTAAAAAAGGCATGTAACTCCATCAGGAGCTCGCGAATGGCTGATACCCCACTCTGGATATTCTTTTCATGGGGATCAATCGCGACTAGCCCTTTGAGCTTCTCGCTGACCGAGACTTCTTTGGTAGGTAGCTTGGAACGTTCATCCGTATTTTCTAAGTATTGTTCTATCACATCAAACAGTTCCCGTTTGAACGGGAAACTGATCTGTTGTTGATGGTAATTCTTAAGGATCGAAATTCGCTGATTGATCTTTTCGGGATCAGCCAACGGGTAGCGAAAGTATGCTTCAAGCTGCTTGGCTCCCCCTCTAGTCTGGGTACGATCGAATAGGCTGAAGATGGATTCGGAACCAGGTTTGCCGAAGATATTCAAATCGTTTAACGTTTGTTGATCCGTTTGAAAGTAATGCATCTTATTTAAATTACGTTGATATCTATTTACGTTTACGGCGGATGAGTAACACGGACCCCATGAGTAATAAAAGTCCCGGGATCAGGCCGAGCATGATCCATTTGACCACAGAAACTCCATCTCCTGTTAAATGGAATGAGTTATCGATCGGATCTGGCCAGGTAGGTTCAATAGGAAATTGTCCGTAGCTGAACCAACCCAAAAATCCTTGATAAAACTCGGCATTCCCAGTTTTGGGATAGGATCTTCCCTGTTCTATGTTGCTCAAAAAGTCAGCATCGCCAGTAACAAGGATCCGTTGTTCTTTACCATTGACATCGCGCGTCAGCGCCAAGGCTGTAGGATGAGACTTTTTTTCATCACCTGCTTCTGGATTGTATACAATATCTGTGGAATCTAACACCAGTTTTCCAACTTTATTCCAACTGACTTCAGCATCGGTGACGAGTAAGGGCTGGATTAAAAAATCACTATCATTGGAATAGGTGAGGCCAGCCACTCCGCGTGTACTGATTTTTTCCTTTAAATTCATCAAACGTGTCACATATCGACCAAAACTGGCTCCGAGCGATGTTATTAAGGATTTCACTTCATCGGGCGAGAAATTTTTATCTTCTTGGACCAGAATTCCATCCATCATTTGCACTCCTAAACGATCGAGAATAGGTTTTAAAACAGATTGCTTACCAGGTTCTCCTGCCAAAAGCAGGTTCCCTCCTTCATCAATGTACTGTTGAATTTTATCCAGTACTTCGGGTTCAAACTCAGAACGAGGATCCGCAATAACTAAGGCGGTTATTCCTTCTGGGATGCTTTCTCCTCCTTTTAACGTTAGACTTTCGGGATCAAATCCTTGATTAATCAATGCTGCTCGTACATTGATTTCACTTGTAATTAATTTATAATGACGATCGCCCATCTTATCAATGCTACGCTCTCCTTCCCCTTGTAAAAAGGCGATTCTAGGCAAATCAACAGTTAAACGTTTTAAGGCAGCAGCTGTTTCGGTTTCGGATGGCCAAAACTGCGTGTCATTAAATGTTCTTAAGAACGTCTCTTTTCCGTTTAACTTCAAATGCATCACCACACGGTTCTTTTCGGGATACAGATCAATAATCTTCCGAATTTCTTCTGGTTTTTTAAAGCGATCTAAATTTATTTTATAGGACTTTGCGTATTTCTGAGCAATTTCATCTAAATTCATCCCGGGGTTATTAGAATGCAAATCACGAGTACGCACACTATCGTAATAATATACGTAATCCAATTTGATATTGGGTTTGAACCTGAGGTACCGCTCCCAACGCTTTTTACCTGCATTTATTGATTTAGGGGTACTAAAGATATAGGTTTGGTCCAATAAATTAACATAGGTAGTCACCTCTAAAGGCTCATCTCCAATTTCTTTTAACGTTTGTTGTGCTCCGACACTTAAAGTATTCATTTGGGTTCGCGTCGTATCCCAATAACCTATATAGCCGGGTTTAGAGGTAAAATGGCCAATAACCAATACTAGAAGCAGCACTAAGCTGTTTTTCGAAATAGATTGGAGCAAAGTCGATGATTTACGCTGCCCCTGAAGCTTCAACCAAGCAAAGGATAAAAACATAGCGGTAATGAGGAGATAATACAATACATCACGTGTAGTCATTAACCCCATGATCATAGATTCGGTACGCCCAGAAATGGATAGGTAATCGGTCAGATCTCTTACAAAGTCTACATCTTGCCATAAGGTACCTACAAAATTCAATAGCGCCAAAATGGAGAAAGTCGCTATAGCGGCTACCACTTGATAGGTACTGAGGCAGGACATGAATAGACCGATCGCAGCATAGGCACTTAGTAACAAATAGATTCCAAACAAACCGCTAAAAATCATTCCCAGGTCCAGACTTTCAATTTGGAAAAATGCAAAAGTAACTATTATGCCCAGCATCAAAATCATACACAGATTAAAAACAAGCATGGCGCCATATTTGCCTAGAACAATACTAGACAGTTTAACTGGTGAGGAAAACAGTAGCTTAATCGTTCCCGAGTGCGTTTCTCGACTGATCAAGCCCATGGTTATTAAGGGGATGTAAAGATAAAGATTCTTCAAAACATCGATAATAAACAAACCCCTTTGTTGTGGATTTGCAAAGATGTCGAAAGTTAGGTTTTGGATGTCCCTTCCCAGTTCTTGTCCGTTAACTTGGGATTCCAATTTTCCAGTATACACTAAGGCGCATTGTATGAGGAAAAGAATCAGCAGAAACCAAGCGATAGGAGAATAAAATAAGGAACTGAGTTCTACGCGCGCAATTCGTAATATTGTTTTCATGTTTATCTATTTTTCAGGCTAATTCTTAATTGGATTTGATGTTATTGGACAACTGTGCAAAGATTTCATCGAGCGAACCTTTGTCGAAGGTAATCTCACGCAAATGCCAATCGTATTGTACACTGGCTTTAATGATTCGATCGGTGATATCGCGATCACCATCGAAACTTATCCTTAAGCTCCTTTCCGTCAAGAAATCTACTTTGGTAATTCCTTCTATTTTAAGAAGCTCTTCTTGACTGGGTGGACGATTCATTTCTACCCGTACACTATGAGGAGCGATGTAATTGTTGAAGGCATCCATCGTGTCTGCAAAAACCATCTTGCCTTGTTCGATCATTCGGATGTCTTTGCAAAGCACCTGAACCTCGGACAAGATATGAGTCGAAAAGATCACCGCCCGCTCTTCGGCTATTTCTTTAATCAAGGCTCTAACTTCAATAATCTGATTGGGATCTAAACCATTGGTTGGTTCGTCTAAAACGACCAGTTTCGGTTTATGGATAATGGCTTGAGCAATGCCGACACGCTGCTGGTATCCACCTGATAAATTCTTGATCAAACGATTGCTAAAATGACCTAACCCACAACGTTCTTTGGCTTCATCAACGTGAAGACCTACTTGTTTTTTATCCAATTGTCGTAGATAAGCGCAATGCAATAGATACTCATCTACCGTCAAATCCTTATACAAAGGTGCCTGCTGCGGCAGGAAACCAATTTGTTTTTTTGCTTCTTCAGGATTTTTTTTAAGGTCGATACCGTTAATATAAACATCGCCTTCGGTTTGATTCAATACCCCACACATGATGTTCATGGTGGTGGATTTTCCTGCTCCATTGGAACCTAATAGTCCTAGGATTCCAGTTTTATCGATTTCGAAACTAATATCCCTTATGGCCCAAGTACTGGAATACTTGTGGGAAAGTCCATGCACCGAAATGATTGGTGTACTCATAATAATTTTTTATATATTTATTATTTTTTAGAATAGGTATCTGCTAGTTTCAATGCATTATAAGCGTTCACTACCCCTCCGCTTATGCATCGGTCTTTTAATTGATCGGCTTTTACAACCGATTTCATTATAATCTCTTTGACTTGAACAGCAGTTAATGTTGGATAATATGAACGAATCAATGCGGCTATACCCGATACAATTGGCGCAGCCATGCTGGTTCCATCATGACGTTTGTATTCAGATCCCGGAATCGTAGAATTGATACGAACGCCGGGAGCAAAAACATCGACTTGCTCCTTGCTGAAATTAGAAAAAGATGCTTTTAGGTATTCGTCATTGCTTTTATCAGAGGCGCCAACATTGATCCAATTGTCTGCATTCCGAACGCCTTTATTATAAGGCCGTGGATAAATAACCAGAGTATCTAAATTCACTCCATGATTTCCCGATGCATGGACCAATAGAACATCATGGTCGGCGGCATATTTCATCGCTTCTTCAATTAGGGTTTGATCTATTGTATATGATTCTCCAAAACTCATGTTAATAATTTTCGCTCCATGATCGACTGCATATCGAATTGACTTTGCAATAGCATGTTCTTGTTCTAAAGGATCTGCAGCAAGAGGAAGCAATCCCATGATTTGAACGTTTTCTGCTATTCCCCTGACTCCATTTTCGGGGTTATGTTCGGCTGCAATAATTCCAGCAACATGAGTACCATGGGTTGAACTCTCACCATAAGATGGATCAAACAAGCCCTTGATCAGATTATTCCCAAGTGCACTCGAGTTGCTACTGCTAGAATTTGCTACTGTAAAAGGAAGATAATCCACATTGTACCAGTAATCGAGTGAATTGCGAAGCGAAATTAATTCTTCCACGAAGTCTTCTTGATAGGATTCTTTAAAAGTTTTGCTTCTCAATAAGGAAATCATCTTTGAACGAGCTTGATTTTCTCTATCATTGCTTGGCTTGTAGTTTACAAAGTCTTTTAAGGTTGGATTTTCTTTACCTATACTTTCGATTATCCGATCTAATGCCTGCTTTCTGTATTTAACTTGGGTAAGATTCGTTTTGGTTGACTCGACGTAATTTATCAGTTTTCGGCTACGCTTTTGAAATTCCAGAAACTCCTCTCGCTCCGAAATTGGAACGTCTACAAACTTCTTTTCTCCAAATTTAGTTTGCCCCATCTGAACCAAACTTGCTAAGGCTGATTTACTAAAGTATTTTATTCCTGACCCTTCCACGGATCCCGTAAAATTCCACCCATTTATATCATCAATAAAGCCATTATTGTCATCGTCAATACCATTATTTTTAATTTCTCTTTTATTTGTCCAAAACTTGGATTTTAAACTTTTATGGTCGACATCAAATCCTGAATCCATGACAGCTACAATGACTGCCTCTCCCTCTTTTCCTTTCAATAATTCTTTGTAAGCTTTATTTGTACTCACTCCAAAAACTCCATCTTCTGCTAAATCCAGATGGTGCCAGTTTATATCCTCTTTTTGCTTACAACCTACAATAAGGCAGGTCATAAACAGAAATTTAATTTTTAATAGATATATTTTATTTTTCATTCATATAGTATATTAATTCACTTGAGCCCATCAAAATTCAATATGTGCTATCGCTATAGGCGAATTGGGACCTTTTGTGCTTAAAATAGGAGCGCAGCTGTTCTTTTGTATTGAAATAGTCACAAAAGAAATATAGAAATCACTATGTAATAAGAACCTGTAATATTTATCTACTCATTATCGTTTAGTTGAAGAAATTAATATCCAGAATTATTGGGCAATAAATTTTTATTAATTTCGATCTGCCGGTACGGAATAGGCATGAGATTATGGTAGGACCTAAAATTGGGCTTCACGTGTTTCAAATCTTCTAACCTACCAGTGTTCTTGAGATCTATAAAACGTCTACCGTTCTCCGTAAAAAACTCCCTACTGCTCTCTGCCAGATACTGACTGACGAACTCCTCGTCTCCCAATGTTTCTGGCAGGGCGTCCAAGCCTCTTTGTTGTCGAAGGATATTGAGTGTACCTATAGCCATGTTTTTCTTTTCTTGCATAAACAGCGCGTAGGCCAATTGGAGATACACCTGCTCAATCCTATAAAAAATAGAAAACTCGTCGGTGTTATTGGATTGGTTTTTGTATTTATAGACCTGATAATACACCTGATCCCCTGAATGAAACTCCTGGAGCCATGCTTGCTTCCGCTTATCCTGATTCTCGAATAAATTAAATAGATGTGTACTAATTACGGAACTACTAAGTGTAAAATTGGAAAATAGGTATAGCGAAGCTTCGTTTGTTACGTTTGTTGCAAATCTTGGTGCAATCTGCCAGATCGTGCTGCTAGCATCTTTTTTAAACGTTCTGGAAGCATCCTCCTCCATATGATAGAGCTGCTGATCCAAAATTGTCTGCGCTACAGCTTCTGCTTTATCATATTTATGCTGCGCTATATAGTTTTCCAATAGCAACACCAACGCGACTGATTTGTTGATATAAAACTTGTTTGGATCCCTATAGTCGTAATCCAGTAACGCGACAGCATCATTCAGGTCGTCCTCTATCTTTAATAACAGCTCTTGATAAGGAAGCTTTTTCAGGGTTTTATTAATCACATAGTCTGTAGAAACGGTATGTGGCACATCGCCGTAGAGTATGCTCAGATAATGGTAATACAGGGCCCTCAGCGTATAGGCTTCGCCTAAAAATTGGTCTTTGAGTTTTGCATCCAAAACAGAAGATCCGGAAACTCCTTCTATAAAAGCATTAATTGCATAGATATTTTGGTATGTACCATTCCACCATGATGTTGTATAAGAATGAATATCTGTTATCGTATTTTCAAACATATCCTGCGGAGCGGTAGTTGTTCCAAAAAACTCCAGCTCATCGGTAAAAAGGCTTAAATTAAAACTCGTCCCGTTGTTCCCTTTACCCAAAATAGAGGCAAGGGAAAGATCTAAGTAAAGAGAATTTAATGCGGCTTTAATAGTCGCGGCATCCTGATATACGGTGGGAGCTTCTATCTTATCATTGGGTATATTGACCTCTAGTAGCTTGCTACAAGAAACAGCCAGCAATAAGAAGCCCGATAATAAAGAGAAGAGGAATGCCTTGTATCGTAGTTTTATATTTATCATGTCTTGAATATTAAAAGGTCAATTGAGCGCCAAATGAAATAATCCGAAGGGGAGGTAAATTACCAAATACCACAAACTCAGGGTCCATGCCCTGAAAAGAAGTGATCGTCCAAAGGTTCTGTCCCTGTAGTGACAACTTTAGTGACTCGACCTTCAGTTTGGGTATTTTCAGCGAATAGGAAAATGCGGCATTCTGCAGTCTGATATAAGAGGCATCGGAAACAGCTGCAGTACTTTCTTTAAAGGGACCAAAAAGGCTATTATGATTAGGGTTTCCAATTTGAGCAGGCATATAGGCTGCATTGGGGTTATCTGCGGAATGGTAATTACCCATTACTGCGGGGAGGTTGATTAAGTTGGCTCCAGGTGGACTGTAGTACCTATTCAGATTGTAGTTGTCTTTTTTTATGAAGTAAAATAAAAAATCGAGACTGAAATTTTTGTAGGATACGGTATTTTGCAAACCTCCTAAAAACTTAGGTGCAAGGCTGGCTATATACTGCCTGTCCTCTGAGCGTATATTCCCATCGCCACTGTAATCTTTGAATAGAAAATCTCCTGTTTGCGGATCTAAGCCTTCGTATTGATACAGTTTGACGAAATTTAGGGGATAGCCAATGATATAAGAACTGCTTTCTGTTCCTTCTTCCAAACCGGGATAAGCAATCAGTTTGTTTTTAGGAAAAGAGAGGTTAAAATTGCTGCTCCAAGAAAAGTCTTTGCTCTTAATGTTTTGATTAGACACAGAAAACTCCCAGCCTTGGTTTTCTACTACAGCCGGAGAATTGCCCGATATTGATGAAAAACCAGTGGTCGTCGGCAAAGTAATCCCGACCAGCTGATCGGAAGACCTATTGTTATAATAGGCTATCGTAGTACTCAGACGATCCTTAAGGAAACTCAACTCTGTAGCTATTTCAAATTTCCTGGTATTTTCCCATTTGTATTTGGGGTTAAAAAGTGCGGTTGGCTTTAATATTGGTAATTCATTATATAAACCTGCGACCATGGTATAGGTATCTATATAAGCATAATTGCCAATATTGTCAGACCCGGTAATACCGTAACTGCTTCTGAGCTTGCCAAAGGATAACCCGGGAATACGCGAGGCAAAATCTTCTTTTGAAAAAATCCAGGCTACGCCCAGTGCTCCAAAATTCCCAAACTTATTATCATCTCCAAATCGACTCGATCCATCCCGTCGTGCCGTTAGATTGACAATGTACTTAGCATCATATGTGTAATTGATCCTTGAAAACACGGATGCATATTTGTATTGACTCTCTACATTGGGAAATAAGGTTATTTCTTTTGCAGCTCCAATATTTTTAATAAAAACGTTTGAAGAGAAATTTTTAGCTTGTACGTATTGCGCTTCACTATCTGACTGTTGATAGGAGAAGCCGACAAGCGCATTAATCGCCTGTTTGCCCTTAGATAGGCTATAGTTTAATTGGGGTTCAATGATAAAACTATTGTGGTTTTGGGTAGATAGTTTAGATTCAGAGTATTCACTAGTCGCATTAAAAGCTGGATTCCAAATGGTATGCGGCATAATCTGCCTTTCTTCGAATTGATTGTTTGTATGGCCTGCATTTACTTTGGCGAACAAGCCCTTATAAAGCTCGTACGACACATTGGCATTTAATACAATCGTTGAAGTTTTATTTGAATAATAGCCCTTTAGCCAAGCCAGAGGATTAATCCAAGTACTATTTTCCCAATTTAAGCTGCCATCTGCATGATACAGAGCGGGCGCATTTGGTGCTAAAGTAAGCGCCTCTTTAGTCTGGTCTGCCGTAGGCAGATTATTGCTTTGCGTCGAATAGGTGGTAGAAGAATTGAAGTTCAGTTTTTGATCCCTGCTTTTGTAATTATAACTCAGCTGCGCCGCATTTCTTTTATAGCCCTTATCGGTCGGGAATACCGTGGTATTGTCGCTAAGCGTATAGTTGAGGTTAAAATTAGAATATTCATTCCCTCCCCGTACGCCCAATGAATAGTTCTGGTTAGTAGCGGTATTTCCGATTAACTCTTTTTGCCAATTGGTATATCTATTTCTATCCCAAGCCCCATTGATATCATACGCATTGGCTGGTACGGGCCTATTACCATTAATATAAGCTTCATCCCGCATTTTGAGATATTGCTCCGTATTCATCATCTCCAAGAACTTGGGCACTTGGCTCAAACTCGTGGAAGTGGAAAATGTAAAGTTAGTTTTAGATTGAAGACCTTTCTTGGTGGTAATGAGGACTACCCCATTAGCACCACGTGAGCCGTAGATAGCCGTAGCATCTGCATCTTTCAACACTTCGATACTTTCGATATCATTCGGATTGATGGCGTTTAATGGACTTATATTGTTAGATAAAATCTCTGCCGAAAGACCACCATTATTCATGCCCAGAGCATCGGATAGATATGGGACCCCATCGATCACGTAAAAGGGATTGTTCCTTCCAGAAAATTTATTCCCCATAAAGTTCTGTCCTCTGATTTCAATATCCATTCCTCCACCTGGTACACCGGTTAAGTTGGTAATATTTACACCGGGCACCCTGCCTTGTAGAGCCTGCAGAGGATTGATAACAGGTTGGATTTCGATGTCTTTGGCTGTAACACGAGCGATACTCCCCGTACGCTCCCGGTCTTTTACGGTGTAATATCCGGCATTGACCATGACTTCGTCTACATCTTCTTGGATGGGTTGTAATGCGATAACTCTCATTTGCGCTGTAGCGATTCGCTGTACGGACCGGTAGCCGAGAAAGGTTATTACAAGAAGATGGCCTTCATCCACATCTTTGAGTTCGAAAAGACCATTGTTATCACTGTTGGTCTGCTTGGATGTACGTCGCTTGTTTGCATCTAGCACATATATCGAGGCACCAGCTAGAGGCTCTCCTTTTTCGTTGGTCACGCGGCCGACGATGATGCGTTGCTGATTATGGTCGATACCAGGAGCCGGAGGCGATTCTGCTTTTAGTCGAACGACTATCATATTATTATTGAATATGTACTCCAAACGATTCTGATGTTGGAATATATCATCAAGAACATGACTAAGGACACGACTATTGCTAATCAAAGTAACAGGCTGGGCATTTTTAGAAACAACCAAGGGGTTGTATAACAGGTCGTAGCCAGTTTGTTTTTTTATTTCCCGAAGTACAAGCTCTAGGGACTGTTGTCTTGCCTGTATGGTGACATGCTGGCCGTAAGTGGACTCGGCACTGAGCTGTGCCACGAGTAACATGATAAACAGTGCGATCAATTGTATCCGCATTATCCAATATTTAAAATTTTCATTGGTCGGTTGCATCATGCGTACCGCATAATGATTATTATCCATATATTTGATTTGTTAGGTTAAAAAAATATTAATACGTCGAAACTATTTGTAGGTTTTGCCTGACACGGCCGGCGGTGCTTCCAACACCTCCGGCTCTTTGTCTCTCGGGCAAACACACACACCTTATACCTTTATCTCTTCCGCACGATAATCCTCCTTCCTTCTATAGTTAGTTTTATCTCACGCGTCAGCTCCAAGCTTTTGACCACGCTCTCTATATCTGAAAAACGGGATACCGATCCGCTAAACAGGACATTGGACAGGTCGCCCTGATACACTATATCGGTATCATACCATCTCGCGATCTGTCGCATGACGGTATAGATGTCTGTACTGTTAAAAACAAATTTGCCTTGTCGCCAAGCTACTGCTTCCTGCACGTCTATAGGGCTGACATGGAGCTTCCCTCCTACCAATTGGCTCTGCTCTCCGGGTCGCAAAACGATGCTGTTATCTTGGTCGTCTAGTGCCCGAACAGCAACTTTGCCTTCCAATAAGGTCGTACTAGTTTGCTTCTCATCGGCATAGGCATTGACATTGAATACGGTACCTAGCACTTTAAGACGCTGGTGATCTGTCTCTACAATAAAAGGCTTTTCTTTGTTGTGTGCCACTTGAAAATAGGCCTCTCCACTAAGCTTAACTTTGCGTTCGTCTCCATCGAATCGAGTGGGATAGGTAAGTGAGGACGCAGCATTGACCCATACCTGAGTGCCATCGGGCAAGGTAATGCGGTACTCGCCTCCTTTTGGAGTGACTAATGTGGCATAATCGGTTTTGACCTGTGAAAGAACGGATCCATCCTCGTAAGCCAGATGTTCGCCCGCGATGATACCATCATGCCCTTCGCTAAGTGCTATACTATTGCCATCGGACCAAGTCAGGGTGGCTCTATTGCCTCCAGGCTGTGGTAGACTATCCTTTATTACGCTCTGTACGGTTGTATCGGAAAGTGGTAAAAGGGCTTGCTGATAAAAATAGATCACAAAACTTATTCCTATTACTAACAGGATCGCTGCTGCTACCGATATCCATTGAAAGGATAAATCACGTCTCTTAGGTTGCATATGCTGGATTTGAAATTCTTCCCAGCGCTGCTCGGTATTGGTTGCTAAATATCGATTGACCGACTGCGCGAGATACAATTCATCCTGCATCTTTTCGTAAAAGGCATTGTTCTGCGCGTTCTGCTTTCTCCACGTATCCAGCTCTGCCTCCTCTTGCGGAGATAGTGACTGTTTCTGGATTTTCTTTCGGATCAATCCGGTGATATAATAGCTATTTTCGAATTCCTGTTTTTCCATATTTGCTCGGGACATTTATATAGAAACCGGAAAATGCAATAAGCGTCTAAAGAAATTTTGTTTTTTTTAGATAGAAAGTAAAAGAAGTGCAATACCTACGCCTGAAATCTTACCTTTTAGCAGAGAAATAGCTCGTGCTCTTTGGTTTTTGACGGTGCTCACCGTAACCCCTAATATTTCGGAAATTTCGGCATAGGACTTGTCTTCGTGGATGAGCAAATCAACAACGGCCTTGCACTGTGGGGGTAAAGTATTTATAGCCTGCAGCAGCTCCCGTACGGTCTCTGTATGCATCATCTCTAGAATAATGCTCTGCTGGGTATCTATGTATTCGTATACATAGTCCTGCATATGCCGCTGCCTTACCTTTTGTTGTTCTAAATGATTGTAACAGGCATTGCGTGTGCAGATATAAAGGAAGGCCTTTAACGAATTGAAGGTTTTGAAATTGTCATGCCGCTGATACAACTTAAGAAAGCTGTCTTGAACCAGCTCTTCGGCCAGCATAATGTCGTCCGACTTTAGCAGATTGCCTGCAAAAAATACCAATGCCGGCTGAAACTCTTTATAGATATACTCGAATGCGGTATGCCGACCGCTAGCCAGATGGTTTAGCAGAGTCTCTTCGTCTGTGTGGTACGTAGTATTGTGCATATCATATAGGCCGAAAAATTCTTAAATCAGTTAATCGGCCATAAACTTATACAAAATGTGTCGTATTCGCTAATAGTCTCATCTGTATCTTTTTTGAAACAAGGATAAAGGTATGAATACCATAAAGCCGTCCCGAAGTGAATTTGGAACGGCTGATTATTGACTATATCACGTCTATATCATTTTAAATTAGTTAATTCCCTATCATCCTTTCCGGATCGAAGATAGTATTGTATTTTACCCAGTGAGTTTCTTTTGTATCTTTATTTTTTAGAAAACAATCGAACCATTTCATTGTTCTTTTTGTAATATCTACCTGATTTTCCTTCTTTGAAAAGCCATGAGCTCCATCTTTGTAAAAAATGAAATATGTGGTTTTCTGAAACGTAATAAGGCAATAAAAAACTCTTGTTGTAATTTCCATTCAACATTTCTGTCTTCTTTTCCTGCAAAACCTAGTAGAGGTGTTTTAATTTGGTGAGCAAATAAAATGGGAGAGTTTAAAAGAAAAAGTTCTTTATTCTCTTTAAACGATCCTAAATTAAATTGTCCATTTTCAAAAAGAAAATAGTTTGGTGAAGTAAAGATTTCATTATAAGAAAAGTAAGAATTTATAATATCACCAGATCCGAATCCACTTACTGCTGTCTTAAAAATACATATTTGAGTAATAATAAAGTTTGTAGCGTATCCACCAAATGAATAGCCTATAAGTCCAAGTTTACCTCTATCAATCCTCTTTTCTTCTTTTAAAATAGTTTTGATACAATAAGCTAAAAACTGAAATATAGTGCAATCTGGAATGAGGGCTTTGAAAAAGCCACGAAGACCAGAAAAAATATAATATCAGAGTCGATCTGGATTTTCTTAGCAGAATGCAATGTCCTTATGAGTTCTATATTAACTTACTATGCAGACATAGAACTGGCACACATTTTGCTATCAACTTAGTATTCATAATTTAGGTTAATAATTGGTTAGTTAAAACACCTGAAGCTCCCCGCTTCAGGTGTTTTTTTATAGTTATCATCGTAACTTATCTAGTATCATTCGGATCCGCGCATCGGATGGACGGGGTGCATTGGGGTCAATAATCCTGCCTTCGTCGTCCAGAAGGACAAAACGAGGAATCTGTAAAATATTAAAAGCTTCTGTAATCTGCTTGTTGTTTTCTGCATCTAGCCAAACCTGTATTCCACTTAAATTCTCTTCGCGTACGAAGTCTACCCATTTCTGCTTATCTTTATCTCGATCCATTGACACACTGACAAATAGGATATTTTTACCTTGATAGTCATGTTCGAGAGCTTTTAGATGTGGTATCTCCGCAATACAAGGTCCGCACCAAGTGGCCCATAAGTCTATATATATGTATTTTCCTCTCCAGTCCTCAAATGTAAATCTAGTGCCCGCTGTATCCTGTAAATTTACTAAAGGGGCCAAATTGCCCTCCAACATCCCTTCCATAGAAGCGTACTTAATTCTTACTTTTTTGGCAATATCCGGATAAGGCGAAGATGCTGCAAACTTATCATAAAGCTTTCGCTTGAAATTGGTCCGTAAGGAAAAAGCATAATATTCGTACAGAGACCTGCCTGAAATCTTAGTGGCTACAAATTCAAAAAAGTCTTGATCCCCTCCTGATAACTTATAAGATTCTTTTAGATAGAAATCTAAGAAGTAAAAATACGCAATCCCCTTGTCTATCCTTGTAGGGTCAATATCAATTTCGGTAAGGAAATTATAATAATCCCTATCCGCCTGATAACCATCCTCGCGATAACTACTCCGCATTGATGGGTATAAAAGTCTGGCGCTGATGGCATCTGTATATATTGCCCATGTGCTCACGTGTTTTAGATGTTTGGCCATCTTATGCTCCTTAATGAACTGTGTTAAGAACGCAGTCCGCTCTGCTCTTCGCTTCTCTACATAGGCTAAATATTGTTTGGCATCATACTGCACGTAGCCAAAGTAATTCTTAAGATGCTTGTCTTTGTATTGATTAAACTTCCAATCTTCCTCGTTTAGGTAACGGCTATCTGTACTGTTTTTACCCGTGATCTGTAATGTCGAGGAAACACTTCCAGCAGTCACTTCTATATGTTGCTTATTTTCGGGTACGAGGTATAGGTAGATCATCTCAGGCCGATTGGTCGTAGTAATGATCGTAGTATCTTTGCCGTCCCCTTTGGTCAGTGTAAATTTTTCTTCTGTGGGTGTCGAACCAAATAGCAAGAAGGCACGGGATGGACCGGAAAGATTGACCTCAAAACGGAATTCGCCCTTCGAATCTACTTCTATTTCTAGTTTTTCCTGTTCGCTCAGCAATGCATAATCCTGATAACTCAATGATACCGCACCGCCTTTGAATCCTAAGATCTTGCCAGTAACGATAGTTTTGCCCTTAGCAGCATAAACTCCCCACACAGCAACAAAAATACTGAAAAGCAATAGTAAAATTTTCTTATACATATTGGTCTTGTATCAAATGAACAAAAGCTATCTTCGGTATCTAGCCGATACCGAAGATAGCAAGACTACTCTATCTGTAATCTGTTTAAAGATTAGGGTTGAATGCTGCTGCATCCGATGGTATCGGTAAATAGATGGCGCTGGTTTTCCAAGTCGGCTTGAGCGCCGGAAGGATATCATCCGCTCTAGTCTTGTTTGCGTCCCCGCCTACACTAGGCCAGCGCCGCAAATCATACCAACGGTGTCCCCATTCGGCAAACAGTTCTACCCGGCGCTCTTGCTCTATAGCCTCGCGAACAGCAGCATCGGCATTACCAAGGGATAGTGCTGTCAACCCCGAGCGTTCGCGTATATCGTTGATATCATCCTGCGCTAAATTGTATTTCTTCTGGTTATAACGTGCCTCGGCACGTATCAGATACTGCTCGCCTAAACGTAACACCATCGTGTACTCGGCTGTAGGTGTGACACCAAAACGGGCCTTGTATTTGTATGGATATTTGTGTGTCACACCTGCTGTAGTGGTGATCTTGCCAACCCAGTTTTCATGGCGCTGATCGCCTGCCTCGAATGCATCATATAGATAATTGGGGATAAGGCGAAACAATGGCGTACCTGTAACTATATTGGCGGGTATAATTAAAAACCCTTCCCAGGTATTGCGCCCACCGGATACATTAACGGCCTGTATCTGCCAGATGGCTTCGTCACTATTTTTCAAAAACACTTTATTCATATCGGTAGTCGGCATGAGTTTGTACATTGGATTATTGATGACTTCGGTAGATTCAATCTCGGCTAAATCCCATTTTTTGGTATATAAGTAAACACGGGCTAAGAGTGCTGTAGCTGCTCCTTTATTAGGACGGATGCGTTCCCCATCAGAATTTACCGCAACACCACTTGGATAACCATCCAGGAGTTTGCTCTTTGCATCTTTTAGATCTTCAATGATCGTGGTGTATACTTCTGCCTCGGATGAGCGGTTTTTGAAATTATTTTCATCGACATTGGAGTTCAAAACTAATGGTACTCCGCCAAAGTTATTGACCAAGTAGAAGTAACAGAATGCGCGCAAAAATTTGGCTTCACCAATGAGCTGGCTTTTTACCTCTGGAGATAAGGATGTCGCAATCTCCAGTCCTTCAATACACATATTGGCCTGAGCGATATACTCATAGGGCTGAGTCCATAGTGTAGACAGAAACTGGTTGGAAGGAAGTACAGCATTGGCCTTAAACTCGTCGTAGGCTGCAAACTGAGCTGCATAAGCGAACTCATCGGCCTCCATCGCGGGAAGCACCATGGAGAGGACATTGGCAAACTGGTAGTTCAGCTGATTCATACGTGAATATACGCCTGTGACGGACGCTGTCGCTGCTTTGTCGTCCGAAAACGCTAAACCGGCAGCCACCTCATCTTTCGGTACACCTACATCCAGGTAACTTTCGCATGAGTGGAGCCCTAAACTTATACCTATTATCGCTATATATTTTAAAAATCTCATAACTATTCTCATTAATATGTAAATCGGATACCTAATGTGTACTGCTTCATAGGAGGCATTAATCGTCCTTGTGTCTCGGGATCAAAACCGTCATACTTGGTAAACGTCAATAGATTCTGCCCCTGACCGTACAGCACAATACGTTGTGTCTTAATAGCCGGTAGCAGTGAAGTGAAATCATAACTTACCATAAGGTTTTTCAAACGAATATAAGATGCATCCCCCCATTGTGCGTCGGAATGACGGTAATAGGTATTATAAGTGCTATAGGCCTCATCTGCAGAGGTTGATGCTGATCGGGGAATATCTGTCACCTGCCCTGCTTGTGTCCAACGGTCAAGTACAGAGGTATCAAAATTGGTCATGATTCCTAATGCGCCCGGTGCCATATAACCAAAGTTCAATAGTTCTCCTTCTTGTTTTACAAACTGCAACAGGAAACTCAGATTGAAATTTTTATAGGTAAAACTATTGTTTAGACCTCCAAAAAACTTGGGTAGGCGTGTGCCCATTACATATTTATCATCAAGACCATCGGACAGCTCGCCATCACCGCTAAGGTCTTCAAACTGAGCAACACCGGTCTGCGGGTCTACGCCGGTAAACTTGTATCCGTATACGCTCTCCATAGAGTATCCTACTGCATATAACACTCTTTCGTATTCTGGGAACGACTCTAAGCCGGGATAATCAATCAACTTGCTGGTCGAAATGGTTAAGTTGGCTGATGTATTCCATTCGAAATAGCTATTTTTAAAATTGGTGGAACTGACTTCAAACTCCCACCCTCTATTCTGTACAATACCAGGAAGGTTGGCCGTGAATCCTTCAAAACCTGTCTGTGGTGACAATTTTTTAGTGATAAGCTGATTGTCTGTTTTATTGTAGTAACGGTTTACGTTTAACGTTAGTCTATTGTCCCAAAAGCCTGTCTCTAAACCAAACTCGAGCTTGCGCGTGGTCTCCCAGCTGAATAAAGGGTTGGCCACACGTGTAGGATATAGGCCGGACACGCCATCATAAGCATAACTATTGAAGCTCCAAGTATCCATATAGCCGTAATCGCCAATCTGGTCATTACCTGTTACACCATAGCTACTACGTAGCTTACCAAAGGTTAGAAAGGGAATATTGTCACGGATAAACCCTTCTTCAGAAAACACCCATGCCGCACCTACTGAACCAAAGTTGCCCATACGACGATCAGGGCCAAAACGTGATGAACCGTCACGCCTAAAGGTACCGTTGACAATATATTTATTCTGAATATTGTAGGTAGCCCGTGCAAACCCAGCCTGATACCTGTACTTGCTGTAACGCAAGCCATTGGACTGTACGGAAACCGCCGCATCAATGTTATTGAGTTGGCTCTCTAAAGTGAAGTCTTCGCCTATAAAATAGTTTCCATCGTTGATCCCTTCTTGATAGGTCAACCCCGCTAATAGATCTAACTTGCCTACCCCTAACTCTAATGTATAATTTGCTTGGGGTTCTATACTATAGGAGGAATACGCCCCGTTGCCCAAATGACTAGTGCTGACTGCTCCAGCATCAGGCTTGAAGGATGATAGAGGAAGCATGCGTAGCTGGTCTAACGTGGTGTTGTTATAGCCTATAGTAGCTGATAAACTCAGATTCTGGATTGGGTTATAACGTAATATCCCGCTTGTCAATAGGGTCTTATTACGTGTTTCTTGCTTACGTCTTAAAAGTGCATAGGGATTTTGCAGGTTACTGTACCAATATAGTGATCCATCTGAATTATAGATCGGCATATTAGGGGGCAAATCGTAAAACTGACTGATATCACTTGCCATTGCATTGTTGAAGTCTCTGGCATAGTTGGCTGTAGCGGCAATAGAGAACTTACCATCGGGTGAGCTATGGAGTATACTCAACATACCGGCGCCTTTTTTATAACCATTGTCGCCTGGTTGCACAGTGGTCTCATTGCGCAAGGTACCTGTCAGCAAGAAATTGGTGGTTTCTGACCCCCCACCTATGGATATGTTGGCTTGGGTAATCTTGCCTGTACCACCCATCATTTTCTTCTGCCAATTTTGATCCAAGTTCTGATCCCATTCGAAGAGATCCGGTAAATCTGGATCAGGCGTGACACCTGAGTTTTGGAATGCCTCTCTACGTAGCTTTAGGTATTCGGCTGTATTCAGCATATCGACCATATTGGTGACTTTTCCGCCGCCTGTGTAGGCATTGAAATTGAAGCGTGTACTGCCTGATTTTCCTTTCTTGGTGCTGATCAAGATGACACCATTAGCTCCACGCGAACCGTATATAGCAGTTGCATCAGCATCCTTGAGTATATCAATGCGGTCGATATCACTTGGATTGATACCTGCGATAGGACTCTGGGTACCGTTGTCGCCTGTAAACATATTGAGAGATTCGGAAAAGAACGGTACCCCATCTACGATGTATAATGGTGAACTGCTCGCAGCAATCGAGTTGATGCCACGCAGACGTACATTAATCATAGCTCCTGGCAGTCCATTGCTGCTGCTGATATCGAGCCCTGCTACCCGCCCTTGTAAAGCTTCCATCACATTATTAACCGGAGAACGGGACAGCTCTTCGCTCGTAACGCTGGCCGTAGACCCGGTGCTGACACGCTTCGTAGTAGTACCATAGCCTATGACGGTCACTGCATCTAAACTTCCAAAATCGGGGGCAAGCACAATGTCCTGCATATCCTTAGTATATATAACCTCTTGTGTCACATAACCTACAGAAGAAATAATCAAGTTGACTACCCCATCTTGCTTGACTGTAAAAAAACCTTGTTGATCTGTAGAGGTCACTCTATTGGTCTCTTTTATACGGATGGTAACGCCAGCTATAGGAAGTCCGCTTTCATTCAAAACACGACCGCGTCGTACCTCTTGTTCTTTTATAATTTCTGCTTCCAGAATTTTTCCTGATGTAAACGATCTCCTTTTGATAATCACAATCTTACCAGCCTGTCGGTACTCCAGGTCGGTATGCCGTAATAGGTTGTCTAAAATCTGTTCGACATTTTCGCTTTTACTATCGATATGTGTCTGCTTATATTGTTGCACGTCATTGCTCACATAAGTAAATCTTAAACTTGTCTGCTTTTCTAATTGCTTCAACGCATCTTTAAGAGCAATATTCCCAGATGGCAATGATGCTTTTATTTTGGCTAGAATCTGCGCCGTGGAACTGGATGCTATGACTGTAGCAAACCATGTCAATAATAATGCTAACGAGGATATTTTCATTAATAAGCTCCTATTGCACTTGTTTCGGATTAAATGCATAATTTTGATATTGATTTAGTATAATGTATTCTATTTATTGAATCCTTAAGTCATCCCGAGGACCAGTCGGGGTGACTTTCTTCATTCTTAGTATCTCTTCTATTACATAGGCATTTTTTTCTATTTGGGTTAAAAAATGATATAGTTATTTTCTTCTTTTTTCAAATGTGTGTCCGTCAATGTTGTCAGAATTTCCAATACATCAGTAGGAGTGCTATTCTTCGGTATAGAGGTGGTAATTATTTTATTCCCAAGTACCGGATCGTGAAGCTTAATAGAAATCTGGTAAAAACGCTCAATATCAGCAATAATCGCAGCAATAGACTCATCTTCATACTCAAGGTATCCCTCTGTCCAACTTCCGGCAACTTTGCTCTTTAATGCTTTTTCTTTAAGAGTAGGAAAAACACCAACAGGCAATAGCGGAACTCGGAGTTCTTGATTCTGCACCAAGGTAGCCAGTATGGTATTATCTTTACTCACCATGACTTTGCCGGTTTTGACAGTAACTAATACGTCTTTCATACCAGGATATGCCTTAACGTTGAATTTTGTTCCGACTACTTTCGTTTTCACATCTCCGGTGTGAACAATAAAAGGCCAATCTTTGGCTCGCTCTACCTCAAAATAGGCTTCTCCTACCAGTGTCACTTCCCGAGGTTGTCCTTTCTTGAATTTTCGCGGATATTCTAGTTTGGAAGAGGAGTTGACCCATACTCTGGTACCATCATCCAATACAAGGACTTTATTATCGTCCTGAAGGACATTATTGACTATCGTTATATTCTCTTTGGGTATATTATTGTCACGCCATCTCTGTGTGTAGAAAAATCCCACTAATAATATTGCTGCAGAGATAGCAATGCCAACGTATGTTTTGATGAGACGGTTAGAACTTTTCCTTTCCGAGTCAGAAGAAAGTAAATGATGTGTGTCTATCGAGCCAGTAGATTCCAAC
The DNA here is from genome assembly GCF_016746095.1 of Sphingobacterium faecale. GTDB lineage: Bacteria > Bacteroidota > Bacteroidia > Sphingobacteriales > Sphingobacteriaceae > Sphingobacterium > Sphingobacterium faecale. The sequence continues at coordinate 43,462 of NZ_JAERTY010000003.1, forward strand.
AATTTGCCTTGATAATCCACATAAGCTAAAGATGGATCCTGTTCCTTAAGCTCTTCGTAAAGTTCTTTTATCAACAGAGATATTTCTTCATCTTGTTTTGCTGAGCTAATCACTGTGAATAGTTCGTCCAGCTCCGAGCGGGTCGATCTATTGTAAAAATACTGTCTTAATAAATAGTGTATACGTGCTTCCATAATGCAATCTAACATAAAGACGAAGCAAAGAGCAGTATGTCCTATTCAGAATAACATTATTTTAAAAAAACAAGAATGTTTATTGATTATCATGCTATATCTTTAGTCAAGAAATGAAAACATTGCTGGCAACTAGTTATCAACACAGATGGTAAAACATTGATAGTACAGGATAATTTGTATCTTTATTCTCAACTTACCAAAATATCATGAATAATGAAGATACTCCTTTACGGACAATTCCCTCTTCTGACGGAGATAAGAAATGCTCTGAATCGGTAGAGGAATCTTTACGTGTTGTATTTAATGATATATTTATTTCTCAAGAAAAAGGACTCTTCAAATTAGCTTTTCATCTTACAAAAGATCAGCATATAGCCCGTGACATTGTACACGATGTTTTTCTTAAACTATGGGAAACACGTGACCAATTTGAAAAAATCAAATCGATGGAGTCTTTTTTATTTATACTCACACGCAACAAGGTAATGGATTATCTCCGTAAAGCGTCAGCAGATGTAAGGTTAAAAGAAACCATCTGGCATTCTATGCAACAGATTTCTGCCGAACCGATTCATCCTGTAGAAGATAAGGAATTTCGTTCTGAGCTCCAACAAGCTATAGATATGCTCCCCCCGCAACGTAAAATCATTTATCTGATGCGAGACGAAGGGTATAACTATAAGGAAATCGCTAATGAATTACAGATATCCCACCATACCGTCAAAAACCAACTCAGCGCGGCATTGAAATCGATTAGAAAACTGCTTAAAAATTTTCAGGTGTTGTTGTGTTTATTGTAAACCAACACTTTTCTCCAGAGAAGTCCAATCCTAGAAAGAGGCCTCTGATTTCTACTAGCTACCGGTACTCGGTATACTGGTCATTACAATTGGAGAGTTCATTGGCAAAAAAACTCCAACAGATGCTATGGAACACAATACGTGTAGCTATTTTTAGTATGGGCTTTATCATGCAGGGCACAGGGTTCTCTGAATTTGACATCCATGGACAATCTATACGTTATCGCATGCACGCGAGAAAAAAGTATTAAACTCTTATGATTCTCTGTTTATGTTTTATTCTCCTACTGTACGAAGTTTCCTAGCTTATCGAATAGGTAATTGGAAGCAGAGGATAAAGAATCCGAATATTAAAAGAAATCAGAACATCCAGTTATCAACAAAAAGCTCATGTACAAATTAATATCCTTTTCCTTAAAAACCATACGAAGCGCAAACAATGCTTTAGATTTTGCAAAATAAACTGCACTCGCAGTAGTACCTAGTGCATCGCAAATTTCTTTGGTATCCATGCCTTCAAGATAGGACATTCTGAAAACTTCGGCTTGTTGCTTGGGCAACTTGGCCAATTCAAGTGAAATCTCAACAATAAGCTCTGCATAAATGATCTGCGAGAGCGTATCTGTATCCATATTAAATAAGTATGTCGGCTCTTCATCTATAAGAGAAACAACTTTATTATAGAAGAGCTCCTTGTAATCGAAACTAGCATTGCGCGTTACTAAATACAAGAATGATTTTATACCTTCATATGTACTAAAAATAGTCCTTCTCTCCCAAAGCTTAAAAAAAGACTCAGAAACAATCTCTTCGGAGGCTTCTTTGTTCTTTGTTATTTTGAAAGCAAAAAAGCGTAGTGATTCTCCGAAATGAGACATAAAATATTTTAATCCAGACTCATCTCCACGCTTGAGGGTTTCCATATGTTTTAGGTTATCCATCATATTGATAAATTTACACAGGTTTGACTATTGAACTAAGTTAAGTAAAATATACTAATTTCACCACGTATACAATTCACCTTAATAATAACTTAATCAGCGTAATATAAAACTAATATAGCTACCTCCATTGTAAGATACTGCCTACGTAATCCAGTATCTTAACAATAACTCAAATAATAACATGTAGGTATTTGAAATCACCATCTAATCCCTCCGTGTCCATCTCCTTCTATATTCAGAGTGGTGCTATATGTACCAACGAACGTACCAGTACGTACCTCTGTATTATATAAATAAGCCCTGCAAATACTCCTGTACTCTTGATAACACTTAATCGTGATTGATTACTCATAGTTAGATGTAATTCAAAACGTGTTATTTCAATTTTGCCAAGTAGTTTCGACACCTTGCTCGCGCAACAAGTTCTGAAATTCTTTCAGAAGACTCCGGTTTTTCCTTACCTCTCTAGGTATTTTATTTTTACTTTTGCAAAATACAAGTAATAACCCGACAGCCTCCCCAATACTCCACTCAACAGGATGAAGTCTGAAGCAACCATTGGTAATATGGGTAGTCCCAATATTCTTATTTGCCGGTAGCAGGTTATCCATTTTTATGGGTAGTAATGCACCTAACGGAATCTGAAATCTCAAAGAAGGAAAGTCGATATAGTTAACTTTTGTTGTTGGATGAAGATCGATATGGTAATAGCCTATACCTACACTATCAAAGAATTCACTTGCCTTATTCGCGTCTTCGTAGATACCAGCTGTCAGTGCGCGATTCTCCTGACCGATATGTTGTTCCAAAACCGTAAACTCAGATTTAATCCGACGGGACTCTCTAACATATGGATATTTGGCAAAACCATCAGATGTACCCATAATATCCTTTCTAAGTCTCAAACCTCTCCATCCGAATCCCCCGTTGGGCCTCGGAGCTTCGGTCTGTAACCAATATAAAAGAGATAAGCCAAGTTGTTTGGAATGCTCAATGTTATCCTTGAAACGGCTTGGGGAAACACCAATCAAATTACCCAGCATATAATCATTTTGTGGCCAATTGACCAAACTGATGTCACTTTCAAAAAAACCGGTCTCGAAATTCCGTCGATCTATTATCCTTCTATAGTTCCATAAATTAAGTGTCCCATTGGTCGCTGCGCCTGTAGGATCAAAACCCAAAAGCTTAGACTTTAGTGTCCTTGGGTCCGAATATTCTAAACTTAATAGATGTCCCGACCACCTAGGAACAATGTCGGGTATGTATTTTTTCCAAAAAGAAAATCCTTCCGGCTTTTGGACGAAATCCTCTCCTTCAATATAATCAATAGCAAAACAGGTGGTAAAAGCCTGTTGATTTTCTGGATCCGGATAAATCGGCGCATGAAGTTCTCCGGTTTGACTTTTTGACTCCGTCCCTATAATATGATCTGTAGAAGTGATAGGGAGTAAATCTCCCAACTCTGTGGCATCTATGAAATAGTTTGATTTAAGGATCTTAATGGTTTTGGTATTTAAACACTGAACTCTGACCGTGCTGACGGTGGTTTCGGAAGCATCTGCATCAAACGCCTTATGTTCCATTAACAGGGTGAGTTGTCCATTTGAGAGGTAGGGTGCCAACAGCTGATGAAATACACTTAAGGCTGCTTTAGGCTCGTGACACAGCCTCGACACAGCACCATTTCCTGGATTAAGAAACTTATTTTCACGAGCCTCTAAAGTTAGTGGATAGTTCTGCCGGTAATATTCCCGTATCCGTTCACGGAAATTTCTGTAGGAAAGTGGTGCTCCATGTGACTCTATCCAAGAGTGCTCGTCGGCAGGGACTCCTTGTTGTGTAAGCTGTCCTCCGACCCAGTCAGTCTCTTCAACCAATATGACATTAAGCCCATTGCGAAGCATAGATAATGTCGCTGCTATCCCCCCTAAACCTGCGCCTACAACAGCAACATCAGCCTGTAATAGAGCACGATCTAATTGGGACGCCACAACATTGAGCGACCGTCCTGAGGGAACTGCAAATCCCTCCAAAGAACCTGCAATAACTCCGCTCCCCGCTAAAGCCAAGCTTTCTAGAAAATTTCTTCTATCCATAATCTCCTAATAAAAGTCTCTTTTATTTTTTTCGTACAATGGTTAACGCATTGGCCACTGGCCTAAACCATGTTGTACCTTCTGGCTGCCCGTAGATCGTATTGCCCAACGCCAACATACTAGACCCACCTCCATCAAGATTTACGGCATCTGTTATCTCAAAATGGAGAAGGAGATCTGCAAGATCCGAGCTTTTGAGACCATCAGAGACATCAGATCTTCCCTCGACAACCACCATATAAAAATACTTATCAGAATGCCCTACTGCAGTCCTAGGCTCTTTTCCATGCGGATTACCTGATGTTGACGTTATCTGTAGCTTTTGTCCTGATTTTAGCAAGATATATGAAGCACCGATAGCTTCTTGCACATCGTAAACTTTTTCAGTTTTTTTACCTACAGGCTTGTTGATATTGATGAATACCCTATCCCCTTTCTTGTATCGATTACATATTGTTATACCTGCGCCATGGCCGGATAAAACTACATGTCCCTTTGGTATAACTAATCCCCCTGCCAAGGCTACAGGACGATCCGAGGTAACCTCGCAAAGTACAGACTCGTGGCTTTTAGCAGTCTCCCAGTCACCAGAGACCGGCTTTAATACAATCTCAGATCCGTAAATGTTGGTCCCTGTACGCTCACCCTTAGCACCTGTATATAAAATGAGTTGATCTGCCTGACGACTTCCGTTTATACCATTAATAGGGTATTTATCATCTCCTAAAGTAATGGTATAATCCAGCTCGTCAATAAAAAGCTGACCATCCGATGTAGTCCCATAGACTAATTTCCAATCGCTATTGGCTGTTTTTAAAAGCCGGCCTTCGCTTACCATAGCTCCAAGTATCGTCCCACCAGTCTCCATTACAAAAAAATCACCGTTTAGAGAGGCTAAAACGGTCTTTTTAGGACTTGTGTGATAATTCATTATATCTAAAGGAGTACCTCTCTTATCTAGAGAGGAGCCAGCTAACAATGACTCTATACGGAGACCATCACTTAACCCCTTCCTATCAAGTCGTATAACATGTGCCTGTAATTTTAATCCTGATTGACTGTCGGTTCCCGCATTATTAACTGTAATTTTGAAGTAATCCATATAGTCTGTTACGGCTTCTTTGCGCAAAGCTTGAACAGGGTGGATCTGTTTGCCAATCTGGAGGGGCTTTCCATATTTTTCTCGATCTGCATCTACCTGTTTTTCTACCTCAGTTGGTTTCGGAACTGGAGGAAGTACATCGTTTTCTTGACAAGCGTTAAATATAAAAATCGCAGATAGCCAGATTAAATTTTTAAGTCTACTCATAATCAGTTTGGTTTTTTTTATAACTTCATTTAATTAAATGGGAACAACCGTCCCATTTCATCTTTTTCGATCCGCCTGCCGTATTCGCATAATTCATACAACTCAATATATTGTATCTGATCGGCTTTCTTATAATCTCCATAAACATTGGAGATAGCAGCATCTATTATTGGATTGGTGGAGTTAAATGGCGGAACTCGCCATTTTTGCAACCATTTTTTTTTATCTGGTTCACTTTTTGGTATTTCTTCTAATTTCCCATTCAACCAAGGAAGCCATTGGTAAAACTGTGAATAATGCTGATGCAGCATTTCCACTTTTTCATACAATACCTCGGTTATATCAATCGCGATATCTGGGACAAACTCATTAGGCTTTTTAAAAGCATCACTCATGTAAAGAAATACGGGTGTCTTTAGCATAGGAGGTATCTCTGGTACAATATGAGGAACTCTTATCAAAAATGAGGCATCTGAAACTAATATGCTTGTATAACGATGATCTGGGTGATAAGTATTAGGCCTATGGGTGATAACGATATCAGCATCCCATTCTCTAATAACTTTGATCAATTTCAGCCTATTGGCCATAGAAGCTTCTAGTTCGCCATCGGCATTGTCGAACACCTCATATTCGATTCCCATCAATCGACTAACATTCTCGGTCTCTTTCTTCCTAAGCTTGGCCAGTTCAACTTTTGACAAAAGGTGATGCCCTTTTTCACCGTTGGTCATAGATACAAATTTCACAACATGTCCATTCTTGAGATACAATGCGGCAAGTCCACCTGCTGCAATCTCACAATCGTCAGGATGTGCACCTATTACCAAAACCCGTAGTCTTTCGTGCTCTGTACCAAATACAAAAGCAACAAAAACTATCGATACAAAAAGAAATCCTATTATTATCTTCATATCACTCTTGTATCAATTGTTTGTACTTCTTTTTTCCTTTCCTTTTAATGATTTCGGCTGCAAGTTTGTCCGCCATCTCTCTATCCTTCAAATCGGCAGAGTTGACAAGTTTATAAAATGAATCCCCACCTTGATAATATGCAATTGCAGAAGTTTGAAAAACCTTATTTTTTATAAACGAGTCGATGTAAGTATCAAGCCTAAATCGCTTGTTTTCGTTTGCCCTATAAAGAGCGCGATCATCAAACTCCATCTCCATCCCCATTGAAAACTCTTGAGCTTTTTTACAAGCATCATCGATTCGACTATCGTCTACTTTATTATTAAAAAAATGATTGGGTTGTAACCAAGCGAAATCAAATTTGAAATCTTGCCACTTAAAATTTCCTGGAGCATTCCAATAAGGGATCCAATAATATTTGTACCCCTGTGAGCGGATATAATCGCCAATAGGTATCAAGATTTCTTTTCCATCGCTAATGTCTTCATCAACCCAATAAAATCCTGCCAACTCTAAATAAGGAAGCTTTTCCTTCTCGAACCTGGTTAAAAACTCTTTTATATACCAAGACGAAGCCGCTATTCTATCCTCTATTATTGAAAAATCTAAAGTTCTACTACCTAGATCACCCCAATCTTTTTGATTACGTATCGGTGATGGGATTCCAATTACGACCTTATGCCTGAAATGAGGTGCACTTCCCATCAGCTGGATACAGTCTTCAATAGCATCATTCAATGCCAACAGGGCCTTTCCTTTTTCGAAATGTCTATCAATCAACCATTCCCACTCTACTCTCCTTGCATTTAGTGTATCATAACCTGGTGCAAAATTACGTCCTTTGCCATCTTTGAACTCTAAAAATAAAAATCCATCGAACAACCAATTCTTACGACCACTCAAATCTTGGTGAACGACATAGGGCAAAAACTTTTCCTTAGTCCATGGATAATCCCGATGTACCCCCCCATGGTAGATCAAAGCAAGATCCACTATATTTGTTTTACCATAAGGTTGGGCCCAAAGTAGGACAGGGAGTAGAAAAAAAATAATATTCAGTATTCTTAAACGAGTATTCATATCCTTATAAAGTATCAAAATCTATACAATCAAATTCATATGCTACAACCACACCATTGGTCAATAGGCAATACATGTGTAATTTATAACCATCATCGGAAACCTTCATGACAACGTCGCTTGTTCGGTTCCCATTACTATTGGTTATCAAATCGCTTGTGCGCAACACTAGGTAATCTTTAAACAAAGGGTTAGAAGTTTCTACTTCAAGGTGGCTCGGATCCGTAACATTAAACAAATAGAATTCTCCGAATTTATCTTCCACACGCCCAAATGAAATGTATCTTGCTTGATTGAATTCTGCAAAATCTAACGCATTATTATGTATCAAATTGAGATTTGTATTTGGAAACACATAAGCCGCACGTTGCGCAATTTGATCCCAATAGGATATGTTTCCTGGATGACCTGTAATAAAAATAGGAGCGCTTAGATCCGTTGAAGTAGGTGCAACATCTGCCATTTGAGTCCAAGAGGTGGCTCCTGGAAAAGTAAGAGCTTCCGGAATCTGACTTTCAGCAACTCCATTGGTTATTTTCCAACGAAGAACAGTATTACCCGAATTACTTGCCGCCAAGTAAATAACAGCGCTTTTGTCTAAATCCCCAATGACAGACATCTTTCTTCCTACGTTCCAAGCAGCAGCCATAGTCCAATTAATAAGCTTTTTTGGATTACTATCAGAACTGTTTTTCCACTTATAGATAGCCAAGCTATTACCAGCAGCAGCTACTAAATTAGACATCAACAGTTGACCTTTTGAATCAGAAGTTATGAAGAAGTTTTGGAATGTTTCCGTTGCTATATCCCCCATTACCATCTCACCGATCAATGCACCATTGAAGCGGTTAATAATTTTGTTTCTTTTCTCTCTAGTATTAACAATCAGATCCCCTTTAGAAACGGCAATAGAGGTAGTCATGTGATTCGTTGCGTCTATACCCAACTCCGTTAAAGTTTTGATCCAAATTTGTCTCGCACTACCTAAACGAATTCCATTGCTTACCTTTCCGGGGGTAGCAAATTTAACCGTATATTTTTTGGTTGTTACACCATCTTGCGCCGTTACCGTATACTCAACAGGATTATTAAAATTCTGCGGAGTCGTTGGCAAAGGGTGAATAGTAGCCCTTTTCGAAACAAGAACTTGAGGAGTCAAATTGGACAGATCTGCACCACCTGCAATCAAACTTATTAGCTGTCCCCTAACATACCCTTCCAAATTCATAGTAGGCAAAGAAAACGATAAGAGCTCTGCCTCCGAACTTTCCTTAATTATACTTTTTACAGTATGTTTACTCGATTCCCCGTTCCCTTTATGGATAACGATCTGAAACTCTTTAGACATATCAACAATATTATCCTTTTGTCCTATAACCTCTACCCGAGAAGGAGAATTCGTATTTATACGCATACCAGCAAGACTAAACTCATCATCAGAGTCCAAAGGAAAATGTGTCGGAAATTCAAACACAATTGATTCATCATAAGGAGTTGATCCGACAGGGTTAAAATACCCTTCACCATTAGGCAAGGTAATATAGATTGATCCTAAATCTTTATATTGATCAGTTAAGGATTGCTCTTCTCGTTTACATGAAGCAAGAGTACATAAGAGCACAAAAAACATTGAGAACGATGCTACCTTCATATTGATAAAATTAGCTTTCATTATAAATCAAATTTTAATTGCATATGGGCTTCATGTGTACGCCCTCCCATTTCATAACTAAAAGACAGATTGAATATGCCAAGAAAACGTTGGTATTTGACATTAAAAGCACCTTCTTTAGAACTCCCTAAATCATTTAAACGCAACGTATTCCTATTATTAGCCTCTTTTACTTTTACAACATCTCCATTTATTTCAACCCATAAGTTCACTCCATTAATATGGCTAGGTATTTGAAAGGCACCAGGAGATATTGTTGTTGCAAGCCCAGTAAAATCAATATTCTCTGGTTCATCCTCATTATATTTGAGATGAGTTTTACCAAGCACTTTATACTTACCTTGGTATTGATTTCTATAACTATTGATATTTAAGTAAACAATACTCCTTTCTTCCACAACTAGTTCTTGTTCATCGGCACTAACTTGTATTGGAAGAATATAATTTTTCCCTACAACACTTTCGTCAATTTTTTTCAAATGTATTATCACTTTTTTTTCCACCTCATCTTTCTCAAAGGTAAAATTGGTTTGCGCAATAGAATACATTGACTTAGGCAATGCCAACACCTGCTTATCTGGATAAGTATCCAACAAACGTTCGTCTGCAGACACTTCAACCGTAGTACTTTTAGCGGTATTATAACCCGAACGGTATATAGTCAGTTCTACAATCGACTCGCCCAATAAGGGTTGGATTTCAAACTTTCCATGTGCTGGAAAAAACACGCGGTTTTCAAAGAACACACTTTCACCGCCCTTTTCACATCCTATGCAAAAGCAACATAGGAAAAAAAATATCTTAATAACGTTTTTCATAAAACATGCTATTTTTAATCACCAACCAGGGTTTTGTACAATTGATGGGTTTTTCTCTATTTCCGATTGATGGATAGGGAATAAATTCATTTTCTTATCAAACACCCTTGTTTCAAAGGCTACTCGTTTGTAAAACCCTGTATATTCAAAGCTATTTGTAGTAGTATTACCAGCATGAATATCCATACCCCACATTTTTCCTCCATCGCCGTATTTTCTTTTAGGGTCGCCATTATCAGGTGTAATAGACAACAATCTTCTTCTAGTTGTAAAGTACCGATCACCCTCAAAAGCTAACTCTACTTGGCGTTCTTGCAAGATATATTCTCTTTGCATAGCCTTATCTCCTTTAATATTAGGATAGACCGAAAAAACAGAAGGAATTCCTGCACGCTCCCGTATCATATCCCAATACTTTTGAATATCAGGATGAGAAGGATTATATTCGTTTAAAGCCTCTATATAGTCCAATAACACTTTTGCATAGCGTATAAAAGTATCATGTCGAGGCGTATTAACAAAAACTCGATCACGCATATTACTCAATGGATCTACATTTTTCAAAACTAAATAACCCGTCTGCGGATAAAACGTATAGGATCCTGATTGTCTTGACATACCACCATAGTACAGCTCTACACGAGCGTATCCATTCGCCTGCTTTACAGTATTTGTATTCGTTGAATAGTAGTCTCTTTTAGCAATATCAGTGGGCAGCTGAGGAATAACACGCTTATTATACAACACTGAAACATAAAACCTTGGTTCACGATTAGCATACATATTCCACTCGCCAGGCCAATGCCCCCAAGCGTCTCCATTCCGGATCAAATTAATCATCTCCACTCTATCATTTTGAATATTTAGACTTTTAGGGTTCCAATTATCTCCTCCATTTACAGCAAAACCATCTTCAACATAGGTAGAATTAGGGTCATCTATTGTTCTTCCATTTTTCATAAAAAAGGCATCCACTGCCCTTTGAGTCGGTCCCACCCCTCCTAGATTATTAGGTCCAGGAGAAGTATGGACTTCCCAACCATTATGATTAAAATTTGCTTTTGCCCAAATAATTTCACAGTTCCATTTTTTTATATGGACGTCTCTTAAAGATTTGAAAGGACTAAATGTTGCCCCATTACCATTTTCATGATTTTTATACAACCGAACGTTAGCCCCTGCATTGTCTTCGGCGGTTTTAATAACAGCATAACTAGCATCTGCTGCTCTTTTCCACTTCTGTTCATCATACGTAGTAGAAGTCAACAGTGTGCCATCTAAGTTCTTAAAATCAATATAACCCTGATTACCATTCCATTGTGGACTAGCTGCCATCATCAAAACCTCAGCTTTTACAGCCTTACAAACTATTTTTGTAGGTTTTCCAAACCATTGTTTATCATTCTGCCAATGAAGAGGTAAACCTTTTTCCGCTTCATCCATCATTTCTGCTATATAAGCGACACAGTCTTCATATGGTGATCGAGGAAATTCTTTCCAATCACTAGCCAATGGTTGCAATTCTTTTATAAGAACGACAGGTCCATACTGTCTTAACAATAACCAATAATAATATCCTCTTAAAAACTTAACTTCGGCCTTATACTGTTCCTTTAAAGCTTCACTCAGCTCCCTATTTTTATCCACATTATTTTCAAAAACAAATGATGCTCGAATTGCCTTATAGTAATTAGGCCATTTGTTATAAAAATTGGATGATATCGTCCAATTACCCAAATTAATCTGATAAGTATTGTATACGTTCCAAGTCAAGTCAATTTCGTCTGACACCCCTAACCAAGGGTCATCCTGATAGAGATTTGATGTAGGAATTTGTGAATATACGTTGTACAAGTAAGCCTCTGTTTCTTTTCTAGACTTCCAGATCATTTCGTCTGTTTTCATGTCATCTGGCTTTTTTTCCAAAAAATCGGTACAAGCACTAAACAATATTAAGACGGAAAGAAACGGCACTAATTTTATATATTTATTCATGATATGCATATTTTAAAATGAAGCTCTTAGACCAATATTGAATTTTCGTTGCAGAGGATAATTTCTACCATCTGCTGAACCTGTCTCTGGATCCCACAACTTCCACGAGGAAAATGTAGCCACATTATGTGCTAATGCATAAATACGCAAACTTGAAATCCTTAAAGACCTTGTTAGTTCGGGCTTTAAAGTATACCCAACTTCAATGTCTGTAAGTCTAAGAAAACTTCCATCATAAATTGTGCGAGTTGATCGTTGCCAGTTATTAGAAGAAGTTCCATTAGCAATACGTGGATACAAAGCACCTGAATTAGGATTGTCTACAGTCCAACGATCCAAAGCCTGAACAAATAAATTACCCTTACCGACCCCTTGATTAAACGGTACATAAGCCCCACCTAGAGCATAAGAAACACGATCTTGTCCTCTAAAGAACATTCCTAAATCAATTCCTTTCCAATCTACCTGAAATCCAAAACCATAGTTTATCTCTGGAATATTTGAATATCCTATAGGTACTTCATCGTCAATAGATATAACTCCATCTCCATTAACATCTAAAAACTTAACATCCCCCGGCCTTACTAATCCAAATGTTTGACTAGGGCTATTACGTATCTCTTCTTCATCTTGGAATAATCCTAGAGAAATCAAACCAAATTGCTGACCAAACTTATGACCTGTGCGCATGCGGTATTCATAGTTTTTGGTTGCCTCATCTTGCTCTAAGATCTTATCCCTAGCATAGGTGAAGTTGCCATAAACTCTAAAACTTCCGTTATTAAATTTCTTATTTACCTCTAAAGTTCCATCCACTCCCCTGTTTATCATTTCACCCATGTTTGCAAATGGAGCTGAATTTAGCCCAGCTACCCATGGAAGCGAAGCTCTCTGTAGCAGAATGTCTGTTCTTTTTTCATGAAAATAATCGGCTTCAAGGCGGATAAAATTATTAAAAAATGAAACTTCAAGTCCTATATTTCTCTTTAAGCCTTTTTCCCAAGTCAAATTTGTTACACCAACACGATCTTCACCTGTACCAGAATATGATGTACCGTTTTCACCAAAAGCATAACCTCCTAAGCCTCCTCCAAAAATGGAAAGATAACCATACCGCTGTCCTCCAGGCAGTGCCTCAGACCCAACTAAGCCTATCGATCCTTTTATTTTAAACAAATCAATAGTAGAACTTAAAGAACCCCAAAATTTCTCGTTAGAGAGTATCCATCCTGCTGCAAATGCGGGGAATAGACCAAACCTCTTTTCCTTTGGAAAGTTTTCTGACCCATTATATCCTAAATTCATCTCCGCAAAGTAGATATTGTTAAAATCATACGTTCCTCGAACTGCCAGCCCTTGTCTTCTATAAGGCAAAGACAATATAGCAGACCCTGCATTCCCATTGACAAAATCTCTCTGATAATACATCAACATTCCACTGACGTTATGTGGTCCATAACTCTTATTGTACGTAAACTGCCCCTTCATTTCCTTTGCTCTATTACTGCCGAGTTCTCTCGAATAGCGTAAAAACTCCTGCCCAAGATCTACTTCTGTAAATAACAGTTCGCCCGTTTGAGGATCTCTTCCTCTAACTCCATAAGTATTAGAATCCTTTCGTCTTTGAATTGTTGTCTGATTAAAAGCATCAAATGAAAATGAAAATCTGAATTTTAAACCATCTAGTAATCTGTTTAGATTTTGATTTACGGAGATCTGGCTCATAAATTGATTTTTAAACTCCGTATTAAAACCAGATCCCATAAGGCGTTCTAAAGGATTTTTTTCGCCTACCTGTGTCGGAGCTCCCCAGCCCATTATTTCGTTTCCATCCAAGTCTATATCAATAGGTATTCGCACTGGGTTAGAAATCGGTGTTGCCAGAGAGGACCAGTAAAATAACTCTCCTGCAGGAGTATAAGTTGTACCATATATGGTATTACCTACACCGGGAGTATGTAGATCAGTCAAACTACCGCCGACCTCTAGTTCTATTGTTGTTGTTTTTGAGAGCGAGACATCAATATTGGAACGAAAGTTATACCTATTAAGAGTAAGATTAGATTTATACTCATTGTCTGGACTATCTCTAAGATTACCATTTTCATTGATATACCCAAAACCTACAAAATAACGGGCAACCTCACCTCCTCCTCTAACATTGAGAGAGGCCAGAGCGTTTCTGGCATATTTTTTATAAATCTCATCATACCAGTTAACGTTAGGGTATAAATATGGATCCACGTTATTTTGAGTATTATAAATATACTCAGGAGAATAATTCTCTCTTCCTAAGGCCTCGTTGTATAGCATAGCATAACTAGGTCCGTCTAAAAACTTCGGTAGATTTGGTAAATCGGACACCCCTGTCTCCGCGCTGAATTGGATTACCGGTTTTTGTGCGACCCCCCGTCTTGTAGTTACGAGTACAACTCCATTTGCAGCTCTTACGCCATATACCGCTGTAGCGGAAGCGTCTTTAAGGATGGAAACTGATTCTATCTCTTCTACAGAGAGGTCCTGCATGTCTCTTTCAACACCGTCAACAAGTATTAAAGGGCTTCTATTATCACTGAAACTAGAAATACCTCTTATCCAGATAGCTCCATTGTCGCGTCCTAATTCGCCTGTACGCTGTAACACAACCGCACCGGCCATTTTTCCAGCTAAAGCATTGGTTAGAGATCTTGAGGGGACTTTAAGGTCATCCATTTTGACAGTAGATATCGCACCGATCACACTCGCTTTTTTTTGCTGTCCCATCCCAACGACCACAATCTCCTCTAGGGCAGAAAGATCTTCCTGTAAAATAACATCTATAGTAACGAGGCCTTGTACCTGTCTACGCGCATCTTTATATCCTACAAAAGAAAAGAGAAGTTGGTCGCCCCGCTTTGCATTAATGGCATAGGAGCCGCGTTCATCTGTCGAGGCAAAGCTCCCTGTTCCTTCTACAGACACATTCACTCCTTCAATAGGAGCTCCATTTTCGCCTAATACTCGACCTCGCACGATTTGCTGTATTCCAAATTTATCAGTCGGATCTTGACGGAGGTTTTTGAGTCTTTCTTTCTTATCTCTGTCAGAACTTTTCTTTATCACTATGGTATTATCCTCATTAGCCCATTCTATACCTTTACCCTGTAGTAGGATATCCATTACTTCATTAACCGGAAGATTGTGAAAATCTACATTTACTGAGATTTTAGCCAATTCCTTGCCATTAAACAAGAATGATATCCCACTTTGTCTTTGGATTTTTATCATAGCCTCTACCAAGGTAATACCTTTGGCTTTCAGCGTAATTCCTTGAGCAAAACTTTCTGCAGATACAGCAGTGACATTCAGTAAGATCAGTAAAACTACAAGCTTCATAATTTGCAATAATCGATAGCCAAAGGGCCATAGAAATCCCACTAGCTTTAAATTTAAAATCATATATTTGCGCTGTTTAGATTTTATGTAATTGGACAATGTTGCCTTTCTTCTCTTGAAAGGCATTAGATTACAGTCTTATCTAACACTACCGGGTAGTGTAGCACCACTACTCGGTCTTTAGACACGACCCATCCTATATTATGGTTTTTCGTTTTCTTTCTTCATATTTTTTGCTATTATATATACAACCAATACATTATTGACAACGTAGTTACGCTCGTTATCTTAATACAATTAAATAGTTTTTATTGTCTTTTTTTTCTATTCTAAACTTTAATCCACTCGCTTGGATTAGATGAATAACTTCTGTCAATCTCTTTTCCCTACTTATTGTACCATACATGTGAGTATCTGGAATTGACTCTTCATTTACGGTTTCAAAATCATACCAACGGCCGAGCATCCTAACCACCTCCTTCAACTCTGTCTCATAGAAAAAGAACTCGTCGTTTCGCCACGCTACAAACTGTGACACATCTACCCTCTTCTTTTCAAGAAGCCCTGAAGCCGTAGTCATGCATTGCTCTCCAGGAGAAAGAAAAACTTCTTTTTTCCCATCTTTTATCTGAACCTTACCTTCAACCAGGGTCGTATATGTACAATCATCATCCATATAAGCTGTAGTATTAAAAGATGTGCCTAAAACCTCTATTTCTTGCTTCTTTGTCTTTACTACAAATGGCTTGTTTACATTATCAACAATATTTTTTGCTACTTCAAAATAAGCCTCACCAACAAGCTCGACCACTCGCTTGTCCAAATCAAATTGTGATGGATAAGTCAATTTTGAATCCGCGTTCAACCAAACCTTTGTCCCATCACTCAATGTAACCTGATACTGTCCCCCTCTAGGTGTATGAATCTCACAAGTCAATGCTTCGGAACCAGTCAATGGCACAATTAGTGCTCCGTCTTCATAGGTCAAGCTCTCTCCCATTATTACACCATTTTTACTACCACTTAGCTCCACCACCTCCCCATTTGAAAGTTTTATGACAGCGTTGCTTTTACCAGGGAGTAAGTCTTGTAAGACCACAGAGGTTGCATCGTTTTTGTCTTTTGACACATACCATATAAAACCTAAAAACACTAGAATAATAGCTACTGATGCATAGCGTAAAGATTTCACCCTTCTTCTTTTTTCAGGCACTGTATTAATACGAGAAATAGTCATTTTTTCGAGTCTACTGTTCCAATCTCCACCTTCATCTTCCTTGGAAAGCAATATGCAATCTGTTACATCCTCTAGTAACTTTTTCTCGTCTTCCGCCTTCTTAACCACTGTATCGATATATGGATTTTTTGCGGTTAGGCTATTTAGAAGTATCAATTCATCAGCTGTGATTGAACCTTCAATCTTCAGCTTGATTAATCTCACAATTTCTGAGCTGTCAAACATAGTTTCTTC
Source organism: Sphingobacterium faecale (assembly GCF_016746095.1). GTDB lineage: Bacteria > Bacteroidota > Bacteroidia > Sphingobacteriales > Sphingobacteriaceae > Sphingobacterium > Sphingobacterium faecale. The sequence goes on from NZ_JAERTY010000003.1 coordinate 60,137, forward strand.
TAATTGGTATCAGTATAGACGGCTGAGGTCAAGAAAGCTTAGCAAAAAAAGCTTTTTTTATCCCCAAAACAACATAACAAACTGAAAAAGAATAGGATTAAAAAATATACTCTAGAAAAATTACAGTTGGAACTGACCGAAGCGTGAAAAGTATCTTACGAAAATGAAGAAAATGTTTTTATTGTTTATAGCGATTTTGTGGAGTTTGTCAATATGTAATCTAGCCAGACGCGCTCAAAATTAATATTCAGAATGCCGAGCTTCAGTGGATACCACTCGATATCAAAGTTCTTCAGCTGGATCAGGCAAAAGATATCCTTACACTAATCGACGCATTTGAGAATGACGAAGACGTGTTGAATATTTTTCACAATTTAGAACTCAAGGATGAGTTAGAGAACTTGCTTTAATAGTTGAATACTGTAGCAATGCACACGAGCCTATTTTCTCCCCCCAAAAGAGCTAACAATAGAATAAAAAATCAAGAGCTTTAAAAAAGATTTTCATACTCATCCAAGCTATAGTAGTGATGTGTCAATTTTTTATCGTCAATGCGAATCAACCGTACACCCGATTCCTGCTGTTTGAAAGCTCGACTTATTGGCCCAGTAGTCACCAGTTCCATAGTATTGTACTGATTTATTAGATTATAGTGGAGGTGTCCTGTAAATATATAACCAACACCCTTCTGCTGGAATAGATCCAGATACTTCTTGCGTACCTGTATAGGAATATTGAAATATTCGTCTTTCTCTTCGAGGGAATCTACAAAATACGGGTGGTGCTGAAATACTAGAATATGCTTATAGCCTTTCCGTTTAGCTTGTTTGAGCTTTCGCTGCATCCAATTGAATTGCGCTAAATAGGCTTCAGTTACATTTTTACTACTTGCAATCATCTGACTGTTTAAGACAAGGACGTAAGTAGATTTTAGCTTGACATCATAATAATCCCTACCAAAATTGTTCTGGTATTTTTTCAGATCATCTAGTGTAAGACCATCTGGCAAATCGTGGTTACCAGGCATAACATACAACGGAATGTCAACATTGAGCATCCGGACAACATCTTTGTAAGCAGCAATCTGCACTGAATCATGTATACGGTTTACAAGATCCCCACTTATAAAAACAGCACTTGGTTTCAGCCGATTGGTGGCACGGATTGCTCGTTCAAAATTCAATATCTCGGCCTCAAGATTATCATTATTGTGAAACCCCAACTGCGGATCAGTCATATGGACTATCGTATAGGTATTGGATGTAGAATTCTGAGCGACAACAAACGTAAAACCGCAAATGCCCCATAACAACTGTAGGCTTAAAATTTTTAAATAAAACATAAAACACTTCATAAAGTTATTCATTTACAAGCAGCCATGTTGTTCTATGAGAGCGACCAAGGCCAATAGAGACAACAAACCCTTGTTGCTAAAATTCATTTTTAGACTGGATAGAGCCTTAGATCGAGCAAAATAAACATTGCTAACCGTGGTATTTAACTTACGACTAATCTCATCCGCAGTAAATCCATCCAGATAGGTCATTTTAAAAATCGCAGCCTGCTGTTCCGGCAGTTTATTCACCTCATCGATAATTAACTGGATAAGTTCTATCCGGATCATCTTGGTGAGAATATCGTCGTCACCCGCACGCTCTAGATTCCCTAAGTCGAAATCATGTTCGATCGACAGCTTAGAGAGATCTAAATAATCGAAGCAAGCATTACGGGTGACCAGATAGAGAAATGCTTTAATATTGATCTCTTTCTTCACCCGGTCCCTACCTTTCCAAAGTTTAAAAAAGGAATCTGAAACAATCTCTTCCGCGACTTCCTTATTACGGACAATTGTAAACGCAAAAAAGCGCAAAGCTTTGCCATGCACATTAATATAATGCTGTAAGGAAGACTCCTTTCCTTCTTTGAAATCTAAAAGATAATTATCCCTGATCTGCAACGCAATAAATAGGTATAGTTTATAATTGTAAGCTTCTAAAATATAAATAAGCAGGGAGAAATACAATACTCCCTACCTAATATACTATCATTGTTCTTCTTTTGTCTCCTGCCAATCGTAGGTTTTAAAAATGCTGACCGGTATTCCACTATTGTGCACTAAATTTGTAGTTTTTATATAGCTCCAACCCATTCTGGCATGTACTGGATTACCTACGTTGTTGGATTGGAGAACGACCGTATTATTGTCAATGACTGCGTCTGCTGGGTAGAACACTCTGTCCTCTCCCGCTATTTCAAAAGCCGTAACTACTCCACCGTCACTTGTTTTTAATCCGGCTTCAGCATGGTTAAAATACACCTTGATCTGTGTTCCTTCAACGGTCATCCTATCATACATCGGCGAGCGGTAATGATCTGCTTTTTTATAGGTTTCTTTTAACGCTAATGACGCAAAACGTATCCCTACATCTTTTTTATTGCGGGGATGGATATCATTCAGGTCAGCTATATCATCATTGCAAATAGATCCACTGTTCTGAATGATTATACTAGCTTTCTGCTGCGCAAAACGCATATTCGGATTAGCATAGTTGATCTTAAAATCATACATCCGCTTATAAGGACAGATCTGAGCAATGTAAAATGGAAATGTACTGGACGTGGTCTTCCATAATGAACGCCAGCTGGACACTAAGGTATTCAACAGTTCTGGGTAGTACGCAGGATTATCCATATTGGATTCGCCCTGGTACCAAATAGCACCCTTTATCGGGATACGATGTAATGGGTAAATCATAGCATTATATGCCGAACCGATTTTGTACGGAGCATTTTTATCTGCACGAGGTGTATTGTCCTGCAACAAAGCCTGATCTTTTACAGCTGCAGTATTTAGCACTGTGGCTCGATCTGCCCATACTTCAGCAGTCGTGTCTCCCCAACTGGCATTGATAATTCCGATAGGCACATTTAACGACTCAGAGAGCTGCTTGGCAAAGAAATATCCCACCGCGCTAAACCACTCTAAAGAAGAGGAAGAGGTCTTCTGCCATTTTGCTGTTAACTTGTCGGTCGGCAACGTGTTATGCTGCTGTGGAACATTTAATAAGCGGATATATTTTCGGTCTGCTGATTTCAACATCTCATCAAGACCTCCTAAAGCATCCTTCATAGGCCACCACATGTTTGACTGTCCCGAACATAGCCATACCTCACCCACCAATATGTCGGTAAACTCGAGCTTCGATCGTCCAGAAACCTGTAGATCATGCGTATCAAAACTTCCAGTTGAGGTTTTTAAACTCACACTCCATCTGCCGTCATCAGCCACTTGCACGTCGGTTTCCTCCGGGCTAGCCCAACTACAGTTTACTTTTATCCACTGCTTTGCGGTACCTTCACCTGAAACTACAAAGGTACTATTCTGCTGTACTACCATATTTGACTGCACATGGCTATCTACTTTTAATACGGCAGAGTAGCTCTTTTCTAAAGGATCGGGTTCGGCACTTCCTTTTTCACCAGAACAGCCTGCTAGCCCTAATAGTAGGAAGAAGTAAGAAATCAGCATAAAACTTTGGTTTAGTATCATGTCGTATATTTTTACATGGTTGTTATTAAAATAAAAGAATTGCCAGGCACTTGGATATCATATTTCTTATTCTGACCAATCTGTAAGTTTTCTGTACCTGCTGGTTTGGCAAACCCCTTGGCATCCACCGCACCGTCAAACGATGCTCCTTTACCTGATCTGTAGCTGTACAACTTAGCGTCCACCATATTGATATCGCTATCTGCATCCAAAGTCAGGTTGTACGTAGTCGCGTGTGAATTGACAATAGCGATTGTTCGCTTTCCGTTTTTTACGGCTGAAATAGCGTTAAGTCCTTTTTTTTGTGTGATATGGATCGGATAAATAGTACTACCAACAGGGAAGTATCGACACAATAAGGAGATCGGATAAAACCAAGGTCTGATCTTCTCATCTTCTACACTCTGAAATTTCTCAGTTCCTAATATATTCCAGAACCCCCATTTTTTAAGCTTATCTCCTGTATCATTATACATAGCGTCATCCATATTCCAAAGTATTACACCATTGTAACCCGCTATCATATTCTGAATAACGGCATCCGCCACATCAACACCATAAAAGGCATCATACATCAACATATTGGAGTCGTCTCCAGCAAAAGGATCCGCAGCAATACGTCTGAGATTTTCGGCACCATTGGCCGAATTAGCATTGTACTTAAATCCTAGTTCGCCCATGATCATAGCTTTACCTTGTGGCACTACGGCACGGTACTGCTTTAGCACGGTGGAGTAATTCCCTCCTTTTACCTGATCATCTGTTGGGTAAGAGTGTATGTCGTAAGCATCTATTTTATCACCAAAATAGGATGCAGGTCGCGTAATCCAGTTGATGAGACTATTATCATTCCAGATGGCCACATCCGGTGCAATCACCTCTATCTTATTCATCAGTCCTTTTTGCGCCATTAGGTCAAAAATAACATCATAGGTATCTTGCCACAGCTGGTAGTTGCCAGCTATAGAGGACCAGCTGCCTGCAGGCTCATTACACATATTATAATATTTTAGGCAGGTATATTTCTTCGTTTCTAATAGATACTTCAAAAAATCAGTAGAACGCTGTAACCATGCGACGTCAACTTGATTGGTTCCTATCGGCTTTTCTCCCCACTCGCCATACATAACCTGAATGTCGTTTTCTTCACAAAAATCAAGAATTCTAAATAGCACACCAGCGCTTATCTCTGGATTATAAACACCGTCTCTATAATAATTCCATCCTTGCGCAGTCATAATGCGCACTAAGCCGGGACTCATAAAACTGACACGCTCCTTCAGTACATTCCAGTCTCCTTCATTAAAAGTATCGGACCCTGTCCAGGATTTAATATTATCATACCCCCCCCATTGCGGTCCTATACCTACAAATGGAATCGAGCTGATAGGCGTCGAACTGATTCGTAAATTATTATCTATATTAACCAATGCTAAGTTGAGATCCTGACAACCTACGGACAAACTCAATAAGAGGCTATATAAGGTGATGATATATGTTTTCATACGTGTATTATTTGTTTTTTAAAGTAGTTTAAGGGTTAACTTTTCTAACCTGTATCCAATATTTCTTCAGGTTTTCGACAAATCTTTCGCGATCATTATATATATCCAACCAGATAAAAGAGGGTTGGTACTCAAATTCGAAAGCTTGATCAGGAATAATTATCTTATTATTGTAAGTATCCATCTGATAAGTACCACTAGTCACAAATCTGCCCGTAGAAACGACATCGTCCGATGAAAACGTAATAGTTCCTTGTTTGGCATTTCGCTTCCAAGTACCTTCTCCCTTTGGTATTTTTCTATATTTGCTATTTACATCGATAGGAGTTCTAGATCCATCCGGGTCAGTTATGAATATGAAATCGCCGAACTTATTATCTGGTCCTTTGTCATTAAAGACTTTTCCATAGGCATCTCCTTCTTCAGTAATGCCTTCAAGTGTAAAAGTTAGCGTATTGTCATACTCTGCGATAGGTCCTGTATTGTCTCCAGACCAGTTCCAAGAACGGGCAGCCATATCATTGATAGTGGCTGCTCCACCATATTCTGGCCAAGCACCGCCATATACGGAAAGGGTGGTAATCTCCCAAGTACCGACAAGGTCATCCTTAAACGCAACATAATTCAACTTCCATTCTCTTTCCTTGCCAGATGCAGAGGTCACTTTTAAAATAGCTTCATGACTATCGTTAAAATGAATCACCTCGTTTACACCCACCGTAGACTTCGCTCCAACCGAAAGTTCTAGACTCCTTATTTTAAGCTCATTCGGATGTCCCTGAGCTTCATTGTACATAAATGTAACTTTGCCATTAAAGTCTTCATCTCGAAATATTGTTGCTGCCCCAACCTGATTTTCAAAAGAAATATCCAAAATTGCTCTCTCATGATTCCAGTCTTCACTTTTTAGATCTTCCATAATATCCCTTTGGCAGGATAGGAACGGGAAGCATGCTAAAAGAAAAAATATTTGCACTTTCATATGTGTATAATTTGTTATTTATCTGTTATTATCCTGCTCCGATTTATTGGAATGGAATACTCATGGGTGTTTGTGCTTTGCTAAACAGGAGTATTTCATATATTTTATTTTTTTGGAATATTAGGATTCAGGTCTACTTCTTTCTGAGGTATAGGATAGAAAGCAGCCTGCTCTTCAGTGATACCGGATGCCAAAGCCTTGGGATCTGTTTTAACAAGCATCGCTTTCCGTCTAAGGTCATGTAATCTTTTCCCTTCAAAAGCAAGCTCAAAACTTCGCTCTTTAACAATAGCATCTCTAAATTCCTTATTACCCAAGCCCGGTTGAAGCTCATTCAATCCTGCTCTTTTTCTTATCTCATTCACCCAATAATAACCTTCGGAAGTCGGCCCCGCGGCTTCGGAAAACACCAGTGCGATTTCAGAAAAACGGATCAAAAATGGACGGACACTAGACTTGCTGCCAACAAAATCAGGATCTATATACTTACGGGTAAGATAATAATCATTCTCCTCGAAGGATGAACCATCAGCTTTTGTATAGTAACGCTTAGCCATAAGCTGCGTTTTGCGCCGATCGTTATTTGCGAAGCTATTAGCAAACATGTCTGTCGTCACAAATACCCCCCAGCCCATGTTGGTCGACCGTGTATAACTACCGTCGGGATTCAAAAACCACAGACTAACACCGTTTCGATAAGGAATAAACATTTTGTCAATAGACGAAAAATTACCTTCGTCAATTCCTGATTTATCCATGGACATAATAAAAATATGCTCCGGACCGTCAGGCTTTCGGGTATCGTATATATCTAAAAGCTGAGTAGACAACCCATATGTATTTTGATCATATAACACTTTTCTAGACCATTTTTCGGCTTCGGCATACATCTGCCCTACATCTTTTTGCATATCTAGATATCCTTCGAGCTGACTTTCCTTTGAGGAGGCTATGCTCAGATAGACCTTAGCCAACAGCGACTGTGCCCCCACTTTATCAACACGCCCTACCACTTTGTTTATCTGTAATATTTTCTCTGCCTCCAGACAGTCACTAATTATAAAGTCATAGATCTCATCCATACTAGCAGGAAACGGTGCCGCTGTCTGTGTAACAGACGAAATGGTTGACTTATGCAAAGGAACCAAACCATAGGTCTGGACTAAATGATAGTAGTTCCACGCCCTCAAAAAGTACGCTTCACCTAATACACGGTTTTTAAATTCCTGTGGAAGACTGCCTTTACTCACATTATCAATGACAGCATTAGCTCTATTGATAGCGATATAGCAGTACTTGTAATACAATTCTAACTGCTCGTTCTCGCGGAAAAGCGAAAAATCCCAGTTATTGATCTCCTGCGAACCAAAAGACTCTTCTCCTTTTACGTCACAGCTTTCTGTAGCCAGCTCATTGATATAATAAATAGCCCGAACATACTCATTATATGAAAACGTATTGTACGCGTAAAATAAAGCAGACTCGGCATCATCATTCGTTTTATAAAAATTGTTTTCGGAATAAAACCCATAAGGTTCTTCTTCTAAGCTGCAGCCGTACAGAAGACCAAAGCTCAACAAAATCAGTATATACTTATACATAGTTCTTTATTTAAAAATTAAAGTCAATACCAAAAGTGAACATCCTAAGCTTGGGATATCCTCCACCATATCGGCCGTTAAGCCCTACCTCGGGATCATATCCTTTAAATTTTGTAAACGTGTGCAGATTTTCGGCATTGAGAGATAGCCGCAGCTGTTTAATTCCCCATTTGGCAAACGAATCAAACGTATAGCCCACATTTGCGTTTTGAAATCTTACAAAACTACCGTCTTTAATAAACCAATCGGAAGTGTAGTACAACCGTCCTTGACGTGCGCTTGGATATTCATTTGTTGGATTATCAGGTGTCCAACGTAATGGCATATGCATCGCCGAGTTATACATACCATTCCAAATGATATCATGTCCTATCACCGCATTAAAAAACACACTTACATCCAAACTTTTGTATCGTGCTTTTAGGTTTAAACTGGTTAAAAAATCAGGGTTGGGATCTCCAATTATGGTTCGGTCTTTTGTGTCAAAAACCCCGTCCTGATTCAGGTCAACGTATCGGTACTCACCAGGTCGGGCCTCTGCACCTGATAGCCCTGCTGCTACCCCCTCTTCCGCAGTTTGAATAATACCGCTCACTTTGTATCCATAAAAAACATTAACAGGTAGCCCCACAGCCAATATATTGGAGGAAGTTTCCCGAAAGGGATCAAGTCCACCACCGTAATATTCGTAATATATATTGGTCAAATAATCTTTGCTAAGGCCGGAGCTCAACGCATTACCTAGATTCACAACTTTGTTTTTGTTGTGTGTAAAGATTAGATTCGCCGATACATCCCAGTCTTTCTTTTGGAAAATATTGGCATCAATAGCGAACTCTACACCTCGGTTTTGAATTTCTCCATCGTTCACCCAGATACGGTCATAACCAGAACTAAGCGATAAAAAACGCTCTCTAAGTAGATCATAAGTGTTTTTTGTATAGAGATCCACGGTGAAGGCTATCCTGTTTTTCCAAAGCGAAAAATCAAGTCCTAAATTGTATTGTGCTGTAGTCTCCCATTTCAGATCTTCATTAGGTATCCCCCCCCACTCTTTATAGCGTCCCCCAACTCCGGTAAATCCGATGACATACCCAGGTCCAATTGCGGTGTTCCAACTTCCTTGGTTATAAAAGGTTTCGATTCCGTAACGGCTCAGCGTTTGATAGGGAGATATGCCTTGATTTCCCGATATTCCATAGCTAGCTCTTAACTTCAATTCATCAAAAATATTCAGATCTTTCACAAAATCTTCTTCATGTATTTTCCAACTGACTGCTCCCGATGGGAAGTAAGCCCACTTATTATTTTTGCTAAACTTTGACGAACCATCAGCGCGTACTGTCATTGTCAAAAGGTACTTGTTGTCATAAGCATAATTAAGCCGTCCGAAGTAAGAAAGTAATTTGGTTAAAGTTTGTCCGTTTCTATGTCTATTAAGTTCGGGTGCGCCCGATCCCATATTTTCGTTATTCAATGCTCCATTTTTAAAGCTATAGGATTCCAGAGCCGAACTTCTAGACAAGGAATGCTCATAAGAATGACCAAGCATCGCTGTCATATCATGTTTCTTAACGAACCTATTATAGGTAATATAAGTATCAGCAGTATATACCTGTCCCATCCAGTTATCGAGAAATGCAGCTCCTTTATTGTTACTACCGGATTGCGTATAACGATCCGGATCATAACGATCTTGAATAGAGGCTCCGTATTTATAATTAAGCTGAGATTTGAGACTCAGTCCCTCCAACAACTTCAAATCAAAAAGCCATGAAGAAATGAAATCAGTGCCCTTATTTATATTCTTACGGAATTCTGTCAAGGCTATTGGATGATCATAGTCCACATTACTGGCTAAAAAATAATCGCCATCATCCTTGTAAACCGGCCAAAGCGGATTCCGCCAATAGGCTAAACCACCATTAGCCTGGCGCCTATCGCGCGAAAGGTTATTAAAAGAACTGATGTTCAACGCCTTGGTAAATTGATGCTTCAAACTCAAGTTTGCTATCTGCTTATTGTAGTCATCTTTAATATAGGTACCCTGCTGAATAAAATTATTGGCACTAAACTTTACACTGGTCCTTTCATTGGCGCTTGCCAATGAAACTGTTGATGTATTTGTCAAAGGTGTCTCTCGGAACACAACTTTTGACCAATCGGTAAAATAGGGCCAGTCTCCGTTTAATATCTCCTGTACGGAAGGATAGTAGGTTCCTGTAGAATTTTCTGCTCCAATGTACAACGGAGACATACCTCCGTTTATTTTGGCTTCATTATCCAACTGCGCCATAATAGCAGGATCTGTCCATTGTATAATCTTGGATGAAAACTGATTGACAGTAGTCTGATGCTTTACGGACAAGTCAGTACTCCCAGTTTTTGCTTTCTTGGTTGTAATCATGATTACCCCATTTGCACCTCGGGAGCCGTATATAGATGAGGCTGAAGCATCTTTGAGCACTTCGACAGACACGATATCCATAGGATTAATCTGCTTTAGATTACCTGCATCACCTAATGGGAAGCCATCTACGACAATCAACGGTGCATTAGACCCTCGCAAAGAGCTACCTCCTCTGATCCGCACAGTAGCTCCAGCACCTGGATCCTGAGAAGTCTTCACAATTTGCAAACCTGCGGCCCGACCTTGCAATAGACTTTCTATAGAATTAGAAGGTATATCTTTCAGATCATTAGTATGCACCGAACTGACGGAACCGGTAAGATCTCTCTTGCTGACAGTACCGTAGCCAACTACCACCACCTCTTCTAGATCACTAACCGAGGGTAATAATATAATATTAACCGGATTGTTGGATTTGACATAAACTTGCTGATTGGCAAAACCTAGCATACTAAATGACAAATAGTTATACTCTTCTGGTAGTGCTATCTTAAAATCGCCATATTCGTCTGTTTTGGTTACCAGCGAAGTTCCCTTCACAGACACACTTACACCGGAGAGTGGCAAACCTTTATTATCGTTTACCCTTCCACTAACCCACCGTTCCTGCTTTTCCTGCTTTTTATTAACTTGACCTCCGACTTTTATTTTATAGCGCACGAGTATGGTACCGTCCAGCATAAGCCATTCTACAGGCTGATCTTCAAGTAAATGAGACATAGCTTTTTCTAACGACAAATTTTCTATATTGGCCATGATATTTAAATCAGCTATTCCTTTGCCATATAGAAAGAAGGGAATCCCCGACTGCCTCTGTACAGTTTTCATCACTTTAGATAGTGCTATATTATTAGCCTTTATGGAAATCGTCTGCGAATAACCATCGCTTGCGAAAGAGTTAAAAAAACTAAGTAAAATTATTATAGCTGATAATTTCATAATCAGAAGCCATCTAATTGCTAAAGGCCAAAATTTTCCTCCAGCATATTCCAGAAAAATCATAACTTTGTATACTTTAAGTGTGTAATATGTAATTGGTTATCTAATTCGCATAGGGAAAGCACATTTATTATTGACCGGATAATGTTCGCTGCATTATTCGGTTTTTTTTATGCTATATGTTTATCTAAACAGTTCTATGCTGACCATAATGTTATCTTTTCCATAATTTTAGTTTATTATAAGTTTCTATAAATGATTTATATTGTAGATCTGCTATGGTGACACCTGCAGAATTACTTCTTGATTATCTTTGCGCAACTTGAACTTCACACCGCTTTCTTGGAGAATATTTAAAACGGATAGTAGACTCTTCTCGCGGCTTATTTCTCCGTAAAAAAATGTTGTATTAGGGCTATTTTCATACTCTACATGAACATCGTACCAGCGGGACAATTGTCTCATGGCTTCCTTGAGCGGAGTCTCATTGAAAATAAACTTATTATTTTTCCACGCCAGATATTCATCTGTATCCACCTGAGATATTTTGCGGACGCCTAGGCTATTCGAAATCCACATCTCACCTGGCAATAGCTTAATATTATGCTTATCAGACTGGATTCTGACTACACCTTCGATCAGAACTGTTGCCATTTCATTTTCGTCGGGGTAAGCTTTTACATTAAACTGAGTTCCCAGCACTTCAATGGTTTGGTCTTTTGTTTTAACAAGAAATGGTACTCGCTTATTATCTACTATTTTTGGCACAATATCAAAATATGCTTCTCCCATTAGCTCTACAAAACGCTCTTGTTGTGAAAATATATGTGGATACACTAGCCGAGACTCGGCATTGAGCCATACCTTGCTTCCATCCGAGAGGGTCACTTGATATTTTCCCCCTTTAGGCACAGTGAGGATAATATTTTGAGAAAGACGGCTCCCCATATCGACAACAGTTGATCCATCGGTGTAGGTCAGGTCCTCCCCGATCACCAACCCCTCCTTACTTTCGTCTAATCTGACTACACGACCATCCGCAAGTGTAATAGTAGCCCTATTTTTTCCCGAAGCAACATCCAACACCTCTCCCTTATCTACGAGTAACTGAGCGGACCCACTTTTGAATAGGTAAAGACCTATTCCAGCGCTAAATAGTAAGATAACTACCGCGGCAGCATACAGAATTTTTCGTCCCAGAAAAGTCTTATTTCTGTCAACTTGTTTATCTATTTTATTTTGGACCAACAGGAAGAGCTTTTCATTCCAAGGACAGTTATCTTGGTGCTCAAGATCCAACCAAAGCTCCACTTCCTCTAATAATAGATCACCTGTAGATATGTCTTTTAACAGTTGCTCCCGCTGTTCTCTACCTCTAGCCCAATCTTCTAGGAGCTCATTTTCCTCCAGGTCAATCGTACCCTGTATTTTTTTCTTAAATAGCTGAACTATATAATTATAATTAGTCATAAACTTCCCTTTCGTATAGATAGAAACGGAATTTGAATATGAACCTTAGTAGAATATTAAAAATTTTAGTTATTCTATAATTTTTTGTTCGAGCTGCCAATTCATAAACGTGGCTATATAAGGAATAATAAATGAAGCAATCTTCTTATTTGCGCTAAATCCTGGGTGATAAGCTGCTCCAGAGTCTTCATTATCATTGTAGACTCCAAACAAAGATGGTGTACATATAATCGTCGAATCTCCTAACTCAGCGACATAATCTTTTAAATAGTCACCTATTTCTTTATTAACCTTGGGGACCATACATAATATTCTAACCCCACGATAGTTTGCTTTAATTTGCTTTACAATCCGATCGTATCCGCACAGGAACTCTTCTTTACTGGGGTAGGGTTGAACAGAAAAATCGTTGGTACCTAAGTTTATTATCACTAAATCCGGCTTGTACCTATCAAACTTATACATTAAAGATGTATCCATATTATACTGGTACATCATTTTTTCTTTCATCGTATTGGCAGATACGGTCACTGAATCTCCATAATTTTTTATCGCACCGCGCCCAGAATGTGCAATAAGCGCATAATCAGCATTGAAGTATCGGGATATGATGGATGCATAGGTTTTATCTGGATTTTCTGTCTCTACTTTGAACGGCTCCTCTTTACTATTCCCATCAGTTCCGTAACCTACGGTGTGCGAATCCCCGATAAATTCTATAAAACGTTTCTGTGGTTCTAAAATAGGTAGTAGTCTTGCGGCTTTAGGAATAATAAACTTTTTGATAGTTGTTGTCCCAAACTCTCCCTCAGAACGTTTTTGTACTTTTACATGGTGTATTTTTCCCTTTTGTAAGTTATCGACCAAAACATATGATGAATCCATTCCAGAAATATGGATAATTTTGTGTAATTTACCATTTAAGAAAACATTGTAATAACTCTCACCGGTATCGGAAGCTATAAACCTACAATTGTCGCCCTCGAAATTGAAACTAAAATAAATGCCCACCCAATCAAAAGTGACTTCATCATATGCACTGACACCATATCTGCCTATATATTGAATCTCTTTCGAATTAGCAGGAAGTGACTTCAAATTTACATCCTGAGCAGAAGAACTAAAAGTGATCGTTATTAAAGAAACAACAAAAACAGTCTTTATCATATTAATCTAATGAAAATAAGTTGGTTAATTTTTATTCACGGTCTCACAATTTACTTTTGTAGGTTAGATAATCGGAAATATATAACTTATAAGCTCCAGACGAATTGTCCAGCCTAACTTCTACTTTATGATTTCCGTCAGACAAGCTATACCTCCAAAAAAGCTCAGGTCTACGGTCAGTAGCATTAGTATATAAATTTGCTTGCTCAACTTTCTTACCATCTATATATAGTGATGCTACTATTGGTTTGTCGGGAACACTTTTATCTAACTTAACCAAGTGTCCACCCAGCACAAAGCCCACGCCAGTAAATTCAAAGTTAAAACTATTATCACTATACTTATCTATTTTCACACGCAGATCAGGAAAATGATCTTTAAAATTTTTCACATATTCTACTTCCTGTATAACACCTGCATTTATGTAAACACTATCTTCAGACACTCTCCCACCACTAGACTCGATATTTTCCAAAGCTAAACCCATATTTACATCATAAATATCTGTTAAAGAATACTTACTATGGCTAAATTTTACGGTATCTGCCTTCAATAATGGTATTATCCATGTCTCAGGTATATTTTTAAAACCAATCATAGTACCAAGAATACCACATGCTGTAGAAGGGTTACAATCAGAATCCTGCCCTGCTCGAGTAGCGATATCCATTGTTTTATAAAAATCATGACCTCCATATAGTAAAGCCATTACCACATAAGCCATATTCAATTTGGCTTCAATATTCAACGGGTGAAAAACCCCATTTGGACAACCGATATCTTCGGCCCATTTTTTCTGTATTTCAAACCAAGTCTTTTTCCAGTCATCGGGATACTGCTCATGCCAAAACAATACATCTGTTATACATTTATAAAAGTTACTTTTTTTGGGAATGGCTCTTAATGAATTTACAATGACAGTCTTAATCTCCCTCTCTAAAAAAGCCCATGCATACATATTAGCAACCATAACTCCTCCATAATAACCATCTCCTGAAGATATCATTTTACCAACCCTTTCGCATATTTCCGTTGCTCTATTGGGCATGCCCGGACTCAGCAAACCTGCAAAGTCAGCTTCAATCTGAAAATCAATATCATCGGCATGGGGATTATTTCTCCAATGTCCTGAAGCTGTAGCTGGCAAACCGTTCCGTAGATTATATCGGGCACATTGATTTGCATGCCATAATTCGTACTCTGTTCTTGAAAAAGCACTGGCTAAAGAATCAATAGGGGCATCTATTCCGAGTCGATGGTAAACTTCCAAAAAGGTTAGATCCACATAAATATCGTCAAACAATCCAGGAAATTCTCTCATTGCCTGATTGATATAATCATCATGCCATTTTATCCTTTCATAATTCTGTATGTATGTCCCAAGGTAAACAAATTCGGTAGGCCACCCATAAGTAACACCGATCGTTTGACCAGCCCACCCCCCTTTTATCTTGTCCAGAAGATTCGCTTTGCTAAGTCTAATATCTATTTTGTTCGATTGGCCAAAACCTTTATAAAAACCAATTACTGATAAAAGCATTAATACCAGAAAACACCTAAAAAAATTACGGAGATTGACAGTTGAAAACTTCATAAATAGGTATATTATAATTAATGTATTGAAGATTAAGACTTGCTATCTCCACATTTGCGGATCCAGCACTCCTATTAAAAACAGCACTAATTAAAGTAAATAAAAATTAAAAACAAAGGCTATATTTTAATTTTTATTAATAACACTCCTAGGTTAAAGGAAAAAAACAAAAAAAAATACTTTGACAAACACATTTAATACAAAAAAAAACACCTATTAAACAAAACATTTATTGTAAGTAAATTTAAAACACAGAAATCTCCAATCAAGGCATCAAATAATTAAAAAAGACTTTATCTTATACTGCATCTCGTTAAGCAACTGCTTTTCGTTTTGCCAATAATTTGCTGATTATTTTTAAATTCTAGATCGCGTAGATACTGCTATTTCACAAGGACATGCTCCTACCTTTAGTTGACAAACCGAAGAAAATAATAGATTTAACCCAATGCCAAAATAACGTACACTCCCCAACAAGCACGGTCAGAAACCAAGCTGTGAGAATTTCGGAACCAATACTCTATATAAATCTAGTCCCATCTAAAAAAACAAAACCTCGGAATAATCAAAATATACCGAGGTTTTATCATGAATCAGAAGTTACTTTATAGAAATATCTGCTCCCATCACTTTCTTATTCGATCGAGAGACATTGTTTTGATCGACAAGTAGTTTCTCTTCTTCCAATCCATCCAAATTATTGGCCAGAATCTCCAGTTGGAGAGATGAAAGACCTTCAGTAGTTGCTACTGAGCTACCTCTAAGTGGAAATGTCTCGCCATAACCACCATGCTGACCAAATGTAGCAAATGACTCCTGTGGATCGAATTGATCTAAAGTAGCTTTTCCAGCAAAATCAAGTACCTGTGAACCTAATATGGACGATTTCACAGAATAAACGGCATATGCACTCCCTCCTATATCTGACCAACCTACATTCAAATTTCCGGACACAATAGAGTTATACATATGAAGGTTATTGTTATTTGCTGACGCATTGTGGATCCCCACACCACCGGCAGCAGTAGCTGTAGTTCCTGCTTCATTACCAGAAACAGTGGAGCTAATCAAATGAAACGTCGTAGCTCCGTATAGAGCTATACCACCTCCAAAAGCACTTCCTCCAGCCTTATTGCCATAGATTGTGGAATTCACTACGTAAAACAGCGACTTCTCGCGGGCGTAAATACCTCCTCCTACTGCGTTATTTCCAAAGATGCCACAGGTGTTTTTGGCAATGGTAACATTGTAAAGTATATTTACACTTTCTACGGCGGTATTCAAACTATATAATCCTGCACCTACACCACCGATACGATTACCAACAATTTCGGAATCGTACATCACAAGACGGGAACCATCATTCCAAATACCGCCACCATTGGAAGCAGCTATCGTGGTATAATTATTCTTTACCGATACGTGATCCATAGTTACATCGGCTAATGATGTGAGATAAATACCGGGGGCGTGATTGGCAGAACCATTATCTATCACCGAAACATTCTTTAGCAATACTTTCGCCTTGGCGACAAAAAGACCTCCACCATGCTGCTTGCTGACGACAGTTCCTGACGCATTGACCGAACCTGTCCCTCCTGCCATACCTTTGGTAATGGTAATACCGTTCAACTCGACTTGCTGTCCTTGCGCCTTGGAGGCAATAACAGTAACAACGTGGATAGACTTATTGTTTCCATTAAACTCCGTCTTGTGTAAGCTAGGGACTGCTAAGGATCCATTAGTAGCCTGAGCGGGATATCCGCCTATAATGCGTACATTCTCGGCAATCTCAAATGTAGCATCTTGGACAGACGTCCCTCCTGTCAATACCTTTGAAGGGATATACACACCTGCTGCCACATGGATATAGTCGCCATTCACTGCTTCTTCCAACGCCTTATGCAAAGAAGTAGCATTAGCCCAAGAAAGTCCATCAGCAGCAGGCTGTCCATCTATACGTACATAAAAATGACGTGTAACATCTGGGAGCGGATCTCCTGCGAATTGTTTAATTTGTATCTCGGCTCGTACCTCATCAGTAACATAGGCCACTACTTTACCAATACGTTCAGCCAGATCACGGTTTCTTGCTGTAATAATTCCAACTTTTTCAGAAGATAGCCCGTTGGGCTTCACAAAGGAAATCCAGCTGGCATCAGTTTTCAATCTGAAAGGCAAATTGCTATTCAGATCTATCCAAAGTGTGTCTAATGTATTCGGAGCATCCAATGAAGCAGTGGCAAAGCTAATAGTGCCGGCGGTAGGATTGAAACTTTCGAGATCGATTTCCTTACAGCCAACGATACCAAGCAATCCGCATATTAGGATGAAAAAACTTTTTACAATACGATTCATAACATGTACTATTTTGCTATTAACAATAAACCATTGGCCACGGCACGCTCTGCTCCACCGTTATCGGAAGGCCAGTTACGTAATTGAAACCGATCTATGCTGAAGTCTGCTGTACTTCGCTTAAAATAAGTACTGGAACCTCCTCCATCAAGATTAATAGCATCATAGGCTCCAAGTGCTTTTAAGCATTTACCCAATTCTTCGTAGCTCATACCATTGGAATAATGAAACCTACGACCGTCGACAACGAGCATATATACCTTGTATCCATCCTGAGAAACTCCAATGGCTGTACGTGGTTCCAATACATCAGATGTCTGAGCTTGGAGTATCCCATCAGAGACTAGTGTAACGCGCCCGCCTACGGCTTCTTGAATCTCGTTCCTGACCTGAGCATAGTCAGTTTGATTACCAACAAATGCTTTTCCATTCTTTAGTATAGCAAAGAAAGTATTCACTTGATCTGTAACGGTCGTCTTGATAGCAACACCTTCTTTATAAACAATACCTTGTGGAGTACCGTTGGTCATGTTATAAAAATCAGCATTAATACCCGCCCATACTTTGTGCCCTTCGTAATCCTCAAACGTAGCCTGAATGGTCATAGGCTGCATGCCAAATTGAGCGGAGTTTTTGGGTGTCGAAACCTCAACACCGATTTTCGGGTTAGCTAGATCCGTCTCGATAACAAATATTTTCTTAGCAAGACCTGTCTTCGATATATAGCTTATTTCTGTAGCTGTCACCCCGTCTGTAATCTGATAGGCACTGTCCTGATGGATATGCACCATAAGATCCGTCTGTTCAACAATTTTCTTCCCTACGTCTGAGGTAGGGACAAGAGAATAGGTATCTTCTACCCTAATAAATTCTTCTTTATTGCTACAGGACAATACCGTGAGGACTAGTCCAAACATTGTCGCCAATAAGGCCTTTTGTATATAGATCATCTTCATAATTAATAACCAGGGTTAGGTTCTAAATTTGTATTACGTTGCAGCTCACTACCAGGAATGGGCAAAAGTGTCTGATACGGTAAAATACCTAAAGTACTTATAGCTTTTTCGGTACGGATGAGGTCATAATACCGAAAGTTTTCACCTAGGAACTCAAGCTGGCGCTCCCGAAGTAATGCCGTAATAAACTCGTTCTCCGAAGACGGTGCTACGATAGGTAATCCGCGAAATTGGCGCAGGGTATTTAGGTAGGTCAATCCTTTGTCTAGTCCTAATCCTTCTGCAGCGATAAGATACATCTCCGAAATGCGGGATATAATGACAGGATCTCTACCTGTCTGTCCGCTAGGGTATTTGTTAACGCAATCCGTACCAGCAATATTGACGATCGTCATGTTACGCCGTTTATCCGTCGAAGCAAACAGATTAACCGTTTCGTTAGTGATTCTATAGTTCCCCTGCCCTTTATTCGGATGAGCATAGGAGTAAAATAGATCCGAAATATTAATGGATGACTCTTCGGAAAGGTTTTCAAATGCAAAGATGACCTCTGCATTTGCCTGCTTTCTGAAGATTTTCTCAAAGCTATCCAATGCATATTTACCAGAAGATATAAGAGCCTGAGCTACTGCCGCAGCCTCTTCCTTTTTGCCCTGTGCTAGATATACACGAGCCTGCAAAGCCTTGACGGCATCTCCCGAAACATAATAGTAGGATTTGGATGTTGTTAAATATTTTGCTGCTTCGAGGAGATTGGTCTCAATAAAGGCCCAGACCTGCTTTTTTGGTGCTCGGAAAGGCTTGTCTAAAGTATTATCAGGTAGTACCGGTACATCGCCCCAACGGGTTATAAGATTGTAGTAGTTTAAAGCTCTAAAATAATATGCTTCTCCCAAAGTTAGATTGCGGATGCTATTCTCGGGTTGCGCAAGGCAGATAGATAACACGTTGTTGACTTGGTACAATGAGCTATAGTAACCATTCCAACCTCTGGAAACAATGGAGTTTAAAGGGGATAGCGTGGAGTTGATCAGATTAATCGGCGAGCTATTGGCTCCTGTCTGTAAATCCCCCCCTAAAAGATCAAAGATGATAAAATTATGTACGCCAGGATCATTCTGCATATTATTGTACATCCCTAGACGCAAAGCTGGAATATCACTAGCCGTCACCGCATCTGGAGCCATAGCCGAATGGGAATATAGATCTAACTTGCCCGAACAGGAGCTAAACAATGATAGTGTTGCAACACAAGCTAATATATAGATATTTTGGAATTTCATGGTTTTATAAATTAATGTTTACACCAAAACTAAAAGTTCTAGGTTGAGGCACTCCAAATAAATCGACACCATAGTACCGCGGATCTAGATTATTGTTTACCTCGGGATCCCATCCAGAATAGTTTGTTAGTAGGAACAGGTTGTCCACAGTAGCAAATACCCGAAGACCATTTAACTTAACCTGTCTGATCAATTGCTTATCAAAATTATAAGCTAGTGTCATAGAACGTAAGCGAATGAAAGACCCGTCTTCAAGAAAACGTGTTGAGTTTTTCGTGTTATGACCTAATCCGACCAACGCTCTAGGGTACACATTTGTACTACCAGCCCCTGCCCATGCGTTTTCTACGTAGCTCAAATCTTTAGCGAAATTTGCTCCTAGATTGGCCATTCCTGTTGATTTCCATTGCGCATACACGTCAGCACCATAGGCGTAAGTAAACAGAAAGTCCAATTGTACACCTTTATAGGAGAAAGAGTTGTTCCAACCTCCGGTAAACTTAGGATTGGCATTTCCTAACACAATACGGTCGTTGTCATTGATAATATTATTGCCATCGACATCGCGCCAACGCACATCTCCGGCGCGCACCCCTAGTTCAAACTGCTCCTGTGGCACTTCGCCATCGTATTGAAATAGTCCATCCCAGTCGAATAAATAGAATGCTCCGATGCTCTCGCCTACTTTCAGAGCTCTATTATCACCTATTGCAATAGGTGTCTGATCTTCCAGCAAAGAGGTAATCCGATTGGTATTGTGGGCGATATTAAAAGCCGACTTCCACTGTACCTGTCCCAGCGGCACATTGGTATTGATGCCAAGCTCGAGCCCTTTATTCATCATAGAGCCAACATTACTCACGATACTCGTCATCCCTGTCGTAGCATGAATAGGCATGCTGTACAGAAGATCGTATGTCTTTTTGTAGTAAGCATCAAATACGATATTCAGCTTTCTTTTAAAAAAGGAGACATCAAAACCAACATCATACTGATTTGCTTTTTCCCACCGTAGATCTTTATTACCAAAAGAAGAAACGGATATCCCGGATTCATTACCATAGTTCTGCCCTCCTGACATAAGCGCTTGATAGGCATACTGCCCAATCCCCTCCTGATTTCCAGTGACACCATAGCTTGCTCTGAACTTTAAATCATTTTCATTGATCCCCATAAACTCTTCATTGGAAATATTCCAGCCAAAAGAGAGGGAAGGAAAATACCCCCAACGATTGTCCCTATGAAACTTAGAAGACCCATCAGCCCGTAAAGTAGCGGTCATTAAATAGCGGTCTTTGTAGGAAAAAGTACCTCTTCCGAAATAAGACTCCAACGCATACTCGCCAATACCACCACTGGCGGCGAAAATTTCTGATGCTACAGATATGACCTGCAAAGATGGGGTCGGAAACCCGCGACCGTCAATGGACGAAGAGCGGCTCATCTGCTTCTGATACGAATGCCCCAACATAGCCGATACAGTCAGATCTCCAAACGTATTGTTATAATTCAAAACGTTATCAAACACAACGTTTTGAATCAACCTGTTATAATCCAACAATCGACCTACTCCAGTACCATAGGGATGCTTTTGATTATAATAGGTATAATCATAGGTGTAACCGATATCTGCACTAAAAGAAGATCGGAATGAAAAATGGTCTAGAAAATTAGCCTGCCCATAATAGGTTCCTAGGTATCTATAATTATCGACGTAAGCATCCTGCTCATTTAGGATCTGTAACGGATTGTGTCGCGTCAGCTCATCTGTACCTCCCACATAATAATCTCCATTAGGCTTAAAAGGACGGTCGAAAGGGCGTTGTTCAATAGCTCGCGCAATAATCGTAGACCCTAAATTGGCACCGGGCACTTGGTTGTTCTTAATGAAATTACCCATATTATTTGCCCCTACCTCTAACCAATCCGTGAACTTATGGCTGACTTTTGTATTCAGGTTATACTTACGAATCGCATTGTTCTTAACTACGCCCGACTGATCGGTAAGCCCCAGTCCAAAATAATAATTGGTCTTGGTATTTCCTCCTGAGAGGGCTGCATCATAGTTTTGAAAATACCCTGTCTGCAAGATCAGTCCTAACCAGTCTGTATCTGGAAGTCCCTGATAGGGATTTTGGATACGTATCTTATAATCACTGTCTCCTATCTTCCGTCCGTATTGCTTATTATAATTGTCCACACCGGCATTAAAACTGGCTATATACTGCTCTGAATTAGCGAGCTTGATTTTATTCTTATTGGCAAACTGGCTAAAACCGGTTGTCAAGTTGACCCTGACATCATTTCTCCCTGCTTTACCGGACTTCGTTGTGATAAGCACAACACCATTACTGGCCCGTGAACCATAAATAGCAGCTGATGCAGCATCTTTCAAGATCTCGATGGATTCTATATCCGCATGATTAAAGGCAGCTAGAGGACTGTAGGACTCCCCAAATGAAAACAATGCCATATCTGAAGTATTGATAGGTACCCCATCCACTACATACAAAGGATTGTTACCCGCACTAATAGACGAATTACCTCGTATAGTAATTTTTTCTCCAGACGCTAGATTTCCAGATCCCATAGATACATTCACACCGGCGATACGACCTTCGAGTAACCTGGTTGGACTAGCAACCTGTCGCATATTGGAATCATCGATTTTAAGACTCCCAACAGCACTCGTCACCAGCGACCTCCGCTGCGTGCCATAACCCACTACAACAGTCTCTTCTAATAGCTTTTCTTCAATATTCAATATAACCCTAGGTGCTTCGTGCAGTCTAATGGTTACATTTTTTGACTCATAACCTGTAAAACTGACACGTACTGTCGCGGAAGTTCCTGTGATAGGTAAATTAAAATATCCCTTTTCATCTGTTTGCGTAGCCTTGGTGCCGTCGACGGACTGTACAGATGCTCCAACTAGAGGAACCCCAGCCTCCGTCACCACAAACCCAGCAACAAATTGTTGGATTACATCCGCTTTTCGTAAAGCAGGAACCGGTGCAACTTTGTCTTTTATAACGATAATGCCTTGGTTCAATTCATAATCAAAAGGCTGACCTTTAAAGATATCCAGTAATAGATCTGCTAAATCTACGTTTTGTGCTTTTATCGACACCCGATTTGCTTCGTTTCTGTACTGACCGTCAAAAAGGTACGAAACATTGGTCTGCTGTTTTATTCTTTTAAATACATCGACCAACTTTTCATTCTTAACATCTAAAGACACCCGTTGTAAACTCATAGCATGTACAGTAGGCATGACCGCACCTACCTGCAGAGCCAGAGCCAGCCACAAGGATCCTTTTCTTCTTTTAAAAAAACTCATGAATTTGATTGTTTAATTAGGTTGATTACTCGCATATTATTTTTCTTGATTCGTAGCAATGGTGAGCTGTCCCTCTTTAACTATGATCTTAACATTTGATGTTGTTTCAATCAGGTCTAACAGCTTATTTAACGGCACGTTTCTATTTACCAAGCCATTCAATCTATTGTCTGGAAGATTGTCGAGATTCACTTCTAGATTGTACCAAAGGCCAATTTTGGTCATGACTTCGCCCATTGGCGTGTTGTCAAAGAAAAATTCGCCGTTACGCCAGGCGGCCACATCTTCGGCATTTTCTACTGTTGTATAGCGTATCTGCTTGCCAATATGTGCCTGATGTCCTGGAGTCATTAGGATTTTCTCGTTATAATTCGATGTCGCTTCGACCGAACCTTCTATTAAAGTAACGATGTCAGTCTGCTGGCCGTTGTACGATGTAATATTAAACTTGGTCCCTAAGACTCTTGTAGATTGTTGGTCTGTGTGGACAATGAAGGGGGCTGATTTGTCATGGGCGACGTCAAAGTAAGCTTCGCCTGACAGGAAAACCTCTCTTTTACCGCTCGTAAAATGAGCGGGGAAACGTATAGCTGTAGCAGCATTAAGCCATACCGATGTACCATCAGATAGAACCAACTGATAGTAGCCACCTTTTGGTGTTACAATCTCGTGCATAGTTGTTTCCGAACCATCTTCTTCCCGATATATACCTTCGCCTTCCAGCTTTGCTAAGTCTTCTAAGGATGTCAGGGAATATACCTGCCCTGTCCCTGTTATTAAATTAGCTCCCATCTTACCGGGACCTACTTCCGCTAGGTTAATCTCCATATCATGGGTCCTGGTCCAGTAATAGCCTCCAATCAAAAACAAAGGCAAAAGTATCGCGGCTGCCCAACGTAGGTAAGCCTGTCGAGAACGACGCAAAGTCCTAACCTTTTGCTGCTCATAGATATTGTCCCATATACGGGACTCCATCTCTTCTATTTGTGCCGCAGACTTTTCTTGGGTAATGTCAAGATTAGACTGCAAATCATCGTAGTATTGCTCTACATGATCTATTTCTTTCTTATCCGCTTTGCCAAGAAGATATTTTTGTATTACGTCTTTAAAGTTCTTTTTCATCATCTGTTCTTATACTAAAGACAGATGACAAACAGGAAAGCCCAGTCGGATTAAAAAAAATTAAAAGAAAAGCAGAATCAGAAACTTGAGTATACTTCGAATTGTAGAAATAGCTTTCCCAAGGTGGTTTCGAACTGTTTTTATAGAGAGTCCCATCACTGCTGCTATCTCATCTGTAGATCTATTCTCTTCATATCGCATAGCAAAAACTGTTCGCTGTTGTGGGGGCAAAGAAAGAATCTTTTCATTAAGATTATTATAAGCTTCTTTAGTAAGTAAATCTTTTAAAGGGGATGAATCATTCTGAATATTCTCTTCGTAATCTGTAATTAATTCCGGCTTATTTTTGAGGATAAAATTAAGAGTTTTATTTCTGGTCAACACAAAAAGATAGGCTCTGAGTTCCTGAATAGACACCTTCTCTCTGTTTTCCCATAGTGTTGTAAAGATGTCCTGAGTAATATTTTCAGCATCATCTTGGCTGCGTAGTCTTTTGTACGCTTCATTATAGACAAATATCCAATGTAAGCGGTACAGCTTTTCGAAAGCCTCATGACTGCCCGAAGCGAGTTGGTCAAGCAGCTGATATTCTGCTTCACGAGAGCTGTTCAATTCATTTGGATTCACATTGGCAAATTTAGGATACCCGATATAAATCTTTTGTTATATCTAGGTTAAGTTATTTGTATATCAAATTTATTGCTATAAAAATATTGAATAAAAATCTATAATAGCAATATATAATCGTATTCTAATCTACAAATACCTATTCACTCAACCGATAATATAACATTACCGCGAAAATAACATCCCACTATTCCAATAAACTCGCAAACCCATCTTTCTCTATTTGTACGTCGCTTGTCTTTGAAGACAGCAATTGATGTTTTTTCAATAGACGTATGGTAGGGGATTCAAACTTCCAATTCATCGGTTTGTCTAAAAAATAGAATTTCCCACCGTCGGTCGTTTTGATCTCAACAAGGTATATGTAGTATTTATCTAAAGCATTACGAAGTCTAACGCTGGAAACCAGATCGACATGCTCTGCCTGAAAAGTGATTTCATCGATCCGTAGTGTATCCCGTTCCAATATTACTTTGGATAAATAAATATTTTTCCGGAGACGCAGATACTCCGAGAGACAAAGAAAGGAAATAGCAATTATACAGGTGATAACTACGCAGAGTAATAACACAAGGTCCCTGTCCTCGGAGAAGATATATATGATTAGAGTGGGTACAATTACCAATAGCACTATCGGTCCAAATCGTGCAGAAAAAAAAGAAAAATAGGTCGGGCTCAATATATTCGTACTCTCAGTAATCATATCACCTGCTAAATTAGTTTTTTTTAACTTCATTCCCTGCAAAATCTATCTCCTTTGTTATCAAACCCATAAAAGTCTACGATGGATTTTGTATAGAGACACGAGGCAAACTTTCTCCGTTACATTTGAAGTCGATTATCTCCACTAGTACCCACTAAAATCTAAGTAAAACAAATCTACTACCAGAAACATAGATATTACCGAGTCAAATTTAACAACAGCGTCTAAAATTGATTAACTTGTAGATAGAAAAGGTAAATTCGCTAAACGACAGTAATTGGTAACGATCTATAAAATATTTCCATAAAATGAAAGTAAAACGTATTGTGGTCAATATGGCTACTACAGAAATCTATAGAGCAAAAGTCTTCTATCAAGATATCCTGGGTCTACAAACACTAATGGATATGAACTGGATCCATACCTATGGTAATGAAGAGCAGATGCAAATACAGATTAGCTTCATGAGTGAGGGAGGAGCTGGTACTCCAGTTCCCGATATTTCGATCGAAGTAGACGACATTGATTATGTTTATCAGAAAATGATTAAAAGGGGTTTTACGATTATATACGGCCCTACTGATGAATCTTGGGGCGTACGAAGATTTTTCGTAAAAGACCCTTTTGATAAAACAATCAATATTTTATCACATAGCGAATAAATATGGATTTAAATATTAGATTATAAACATGAAGATGCCCCCTATCATTGAAATCCATAAAGTCGCTATGGGGCTTTTGAAAATTGAACATAACCTCCATAAGATCGAAATAAAACCATTAATGCCTTTTTAAAGCTATTACAACATTTCTTTATTTCTAAACTGAGGCTATTTTCTCTTCAGTTCTTTCATCGACTCAAAACCTGTTGGATACAACAGTCTATCTTCTTTAATACGTATATCGTAAGCACTACCGATATCCGCTGGCAACATACGAAGACCTATGTTCCTATTAAAACTATGAATGTTTTTAACTTTAAGAGCGGCGTAACTATTATTGTAATGCCAGCTTCCTAACTCCCAAGTGCCAATTTCTTCGTTCATAAAAAAATAGCTATCACGTTCGTTGGAATGCTGAGCATGGTATATCTTCGCATCATCCAGTCGAATTGTAGTCGTCCCCTTGGAGAAGTTAGAAGAAACCATGTACTCTCCAATGTATTGCTTTTCTTCGGAGCGAGGTGTTCGGACAATGCCTGTTAGTAGTTCGAAATTGTCTTCTAAAAATAAATCATTGGTGACACTAATAACAGATTCTTCACCGTCCAAAGAATCTATCAATGCAAATAACGCCACAAGGTTTACTCGGTTTTGCTGTATAAGCACAGTGTCCCTAATACCTTTCACCATATGGGAAAAATAAATGTATTGATGTGCTCTAAGCTTATCTTCTTTAAATTCTATTCCATAAGAATTAAGAATTCTCGCACCTTCTTTATTACTCCATTCAATTTGCACGGACTGCTCGGGACTAAAAGACTCGTCATCAAACCGATAGTACAATGTCTTGATAGTAGTCTTACATATTGCTTTTCCAAAAAAATTGACACCTTGCCCGTGAACGGTATGTAAGAGCAAAACAACAAAAACAGTAAGTATATATTTCATATATAATTATTCGTGAATTTAAATGTTTTCTTGATAGAACTTATGAATGCTTCAAAATTAATGATTGTAGCTAAGAAAATAAGATACCTTTACAATTCGCGATATGACTTTTACAATATGTCGTAAGCCATAATACATCCTCTACATAATAAAGAATTAGAACACCTCTCCCAGCCCTAAGCTCAAACCTCGATATCCCTTGCTAAAACCATAGTCAATGGCAATATTAGTACCTGAAGCCTTATTAAACTTTATTCGCGCCCCCGCTCCTGTAGCGAGGTTCCAATTGCCAAAGAACGTGGATTTAGGACCACTTACAGTAGTCGCATTCGCAAAAACAACAAATCCTAACAGTCCATTTGTCGTGATATCCCGTCTATATTCTCCCTCTAGATAGTAAAGAGATTTTCCCCTATATCTGCTTAAAGGGAGTCCTCGGCCAGAACTGTTATAGGGGTCCCAGCTCAAATTTGGTAAATCGAGGTAGGGAGTCTTAGAATTGAACACAGTCCAAAAGAAATTGCGGAAGGCCAACATATTCTGTTTATTGAAATCCTCGGTTAACCTATAATATTTCCGAACTTCCATATAGAGTGAACTCCAATTGTCAGAACTCCCCATAAAAGTCGGATTGACACGAAATTGGAGATTAGCATAATTACCATCCAGTGTGTTGATGGAGTTAGAACGGGTATCAAAAATCAAATTCAAGCTAAGTCCAGAGGAAACACTAGATCCAGCTTCAGAAGTCCCCCAAGAATAATCTGTAAAATCGGCCAGCGATTGGTCACTCTTGCTCCGGATATTGACACGGTAGTCCAAATCATACCCCATCCCCATGAGGAAGCCTCCACGGATACGCTTCAATACATGTTGATAAAACCGTACATAGGTATAATCCAGATTGATACTCTCACCAGGGCCATGGCCTGTGCCTAGCCCCCAGGTCTCGTGCGGGTACTTAAGCCATCTAATATCGCCATCGATTACCCATTTATTCTCCTTAAGCCACACATAAGAGCGAATAGGAAAGCCAAAACGCTTACCAAAATTAGTATAAGGGGTAAATGTCACTTGAGACAGATACGTATCGCTCCGATCTCCAAGATAAAAACCTGCTGTAGTCGAGGTTATTAAAGCGGTACCACCACCTGGCACACTCGTAGAAAAAGGCAAAAATGAAAAATACATTTTCTTTCCGGTGCTCTTTTGCCCTTCGGGTGGTCTGAGATTAAGTATCTCTTTACCTATATCAATCAAATCCCGCTGTCGGCTAGTATCGGACTCGAAGGAGGTTTTCTCAATTTCATTGACAAGACTCTGCGCCGAACAGACTGTCGAAAATAAAAAAGTGAATGGCAAAAACAAAAACAGGCACTTACTCATGTAATAACGATATAGCAACACTACACTAAGATACATTAACCATACCAAAGACAATCCAAAAATTATACAGTTTTTAAAAGGACTATAAATATGAACGGCTTCACATCTTCTTTGACCTATTCCGAATTATTGTATTTTCCTAATTTAGTTTTCATAAAAAATATATTATGGGATTTTTAGATAAACTATTTGGAAAAAACAACACCAAAAATACAGAGGCGCCAACTACAACAAAAGAAGTACCAACACCTATTTTGACGGAAGAAGGACTACTAGAACAGTATGGTGGAATTGCGCTCGAAAAACAGCTTGATTTTGGAGAACTAATGGGTGATAATAATTGGAATGTAGATATGACCGCTGGGACTATAAGTTTTTGTGATAGCCTGAGTTTCCCACTACAGGTACTGGGTACATTCTCCCATTCTTCAGAAACATGGCTGTGGGCTTGGGCAAATCAACAGTCTGACCTGCCCGATTCCATCCAACAGAACGCCCTACAGCTAAAGAAATATGGTGAAGATAATGAAATTGATCTCCTCAGAAATCCAAGATTTGATTTTTCAACAAACGAACTGCACCTTTTAGGCATAATAGCGACAGGTCTTTGTCATGCTGATGCTTATTATATAGCAGACTACGGACAGGGAGCTATGCTACTGACCATAACAGACTCCCGTATTAAACAAGTACGCCATGACACACACGATAGATTACGCTTTGTGTTCCCACAGTTAATCAGTCAATTTGAAATGAACCACCAAAATGCGTTGAGATCCTATCTCCGTACAAAAGGATATACCGTCGAGGAAACTAAAACAACTTTGACAGCCACGAAAGACAGTGATATCATTCAGGCAGAGTTTGATGACCTATCCAGGTTAACCAATCTCAAAGGATAAGCGAATCTCTAGAATTAACATTTATGACTTTTGAGATTCAAGATATTTCAACATTAGAAGAAAGAATTTTAACGAATAGATCCGCTGTTCAGAATTTCCCTAAATCGCTTGACTTTCCTTTTTCAGATTGGTACAGAAGTATAGTGACACCGATTAAAACCACCATTATTGCAGGAGATAGTATACTGTATAATGCACCAGAAGCGGTAAATGAGTCTAAAGAGTTCAATACAACGACACTTTGGTGTTTCGCTGGGAGTGGAACCGGAGACAGATGGCTATTAGACAAGGATGAAATGGTATTCTACTATGACCATGATTACGACGAAGGTTTTGTTCCCCTTTACATTATGCTAAAACAATGGCTACAGATGTCTTTTCTCTTCCGCCAACTGGAAGATTATATCGATAGTGGACAAGCAACAACAGATGCTGTAATCACCAACTTCAAAAACACGCTGAAGAAAACACACCCTGATCTAGAGCAGAACTACCCCTACCTGATCAGCTCAAGCATATAAGAAAAAAACTTATAGAACACAAAAGCCGTATTAAATAAATACGGCTTTTGTTATACACAGGAGAATAACCTTTATTTCCCCAACCTAGTCAAAATCGCTTCCATCTCAGCCATTACCTTATTGATTTTGGCAATAGTCAGATCAAACGGTTCAGAGGTATTCATATCTACTCCAGCGTCTACCAAAAGGTCTACAGGATATTTGGTACTACCCGATGAAAGAAAGTTAAGGTACTTTTTACGATCCTCATCTGTACCACGTAGTACTTTTTCTGAAAGTGCCGTTGATGCTGTGAAAGAGGTTGCGTACTGATATACGTAGAAGTTATAGTAAAAATGTGGAATATAAGACCATTCTGATTTTACATTATCATCCACGATACAAACATTCTTATCATGGCCATAATAGCGGCGCGTTAGCTCCAAATACATCTTATCAAAGTCCTCACCTGTTAAAGCTTCCCCTTTTGCAACGCGATCATGAATCATAGATTCAAACTCTGCAAATTGGGTCTGACGGAATAAAGTTCCTTTAGCTCCTTCAAGATAATTACCTAAAATGGCTAACCTTACTTTGTCGTCTTTGATCTGCTTCAACATATAATCATTCAACAGTTCTTCATTCAATGTAGAAGCCACTTCGGCAACGAAAATAGAATAATCAGCGTTAGCAAAATGTTGCTTTTTATTGGTCAGATAACTATGCATAGTGTGCCCCAATTCGTGGGTCAATGTCGACATATCATTATACTTTCCATTATAGTTCATCAGGATATAAGGATGCACATCATAGGCCGACCCATTGGAATATGCTCCAGAACGCTTACCTTCATTAGGATACATATCAATCCAACGCTCGTTGAATGCCTTATTCGAAACATCAACATAATCTTTACCCAAAGGTTTCA
Source organism: Sphingobacterium faecale (assembly GCF_016746095.1). Lineage (GTDB taxonomy): Bacteria > Bacteroidota > Bacteroidia > Sphingobacteriales > Sphingobacteriaceae > Sphingobacterium > Sphingobacterium faecale. Next base: position 91,070 of record NZ_JAERTY010000003.1, read on the forward strand.
GGGATTTTAAAATATTACCCACTGCCTCGTCTACCGTATAAGCCAAATCTACCTGCTCCACTAACGGTGCATATAGGTCATAGTAGTGCAGTGTATCAATCCCCATCATACGCTTACGAAGATTAAGGTAACGGTGAAAAGTATTCAGGTTTCCATTCACATTCTTCACGAGATTATGATAAACCGCAGTCGGAATATTACCATCATCTAAGGCACGCTCCAGGGTACTGTTATAGTTTCGTGCCTTGGTAGCAAACAGCCCTGCATTAATATTACCGTATAGCTGTGCTCCAAAAGTACGTTGAAACTCGTTCAATTTATTGAAATACGCATCAAATACTTTGCTACGGACAGCTCTATCATCGCTGGCTCTGTATAATGCGAAATTAGCGGAATTAAGTGTTATCGTTTTTCCATTCAGCTCAATTTCTGGATATGGAAATTCCGCATTAGAAAATGTGCTGAAAATATTGGCTGCATTGCCTGACATCAATGAAGAATAAGCCATTATTTTTTCAACCTCTTCAGAACCGCGATGCGCACGCTTGCGTAGCAGATCCATAAGATAAAACTTGTAAGTCGCCAACCCTTTTTCTGCTGCAAAAAATGCGTTTAATTTGCCTTCTTCTAAAGTCAGTAACTCCGGTTCCATATAAGATACCAAAGCGCCATACTCCGCAAAAAGTTGCTGCAGCTCTTGCTTCATTCCTGCATATTTAGTCACTCGGGTATCCTGATCAGATTTCATCGATGCATATGAAGACAGTCGGACCATTTCCTTGGCCAATCCACTGTTCAACTCTAAAGCCTCCAAAAGCGTAGCGGCAGACTGAGTGAGCTTGCCCTTATACGAGACAACTTGTTTCATTTGTTGCTGTACACGCTCTTTCTCGACTTTCCAACTTTCATCTGTGGAATATAAATCGGTCAGATTCCATTTATATTTCGCAGGGACTTCGTCACGAACTTTCATTTGGCTGACAGCTATGGAAGTTGAAAATAACATCACAGCGGTCATTAATTGTGTTTTTTTACGCATAATTTATGATTATATAAAATGCTCCTAATTTACAAAAATATAGGTTGCCTATAAAAAGCAAAACTTGGGCTAAAATTTTTCTTCTTCTTTTACCAAAGAAAATATAATAGCTTTTTGCGGATACTCTTCAATACTCTTGCCACTGGTATTGCTTACTATTTTTTTGATACTCACTTTGTCTCCCAACTTAAAGTTGGCTTCAGTGAGCTTGTAGTCTAATAAGTAAGGACCACAATAATAGTTTCCCTTTTCATCCTGTTCAACTATTCCTTGATACAATCCTCTCTTTGTTTCTCTAGCCATATATACACTATTTTAAACAACAAAGATACGTAGATAAAAGACAGAAACTTCGCTATCGGTACGACAAAAAAACTAACGGCTATATATCCCCTCTTTTTAGTGCTGTCACTGCATAATTAGCCGCTCTAGCGGTTAGTGCCATAAAGGTTAGCGACGGATTTTGCGTTCCCGTAGAAGTCATGCAAGCACCATCTGTCACAAATACATTTGGACATTGATGCAACTGATTCCAACTATTTAAGAGCGATGTATTTGAATCACGTCCCATACGGACTCCCCCCATTTCATGAATATCCAATCCTGGATTTTGCGAACTGCGATTTTGCGTTATGTTCTTAACGCCTGCACTTCTTAACATGGCCTCACCCTCCGCTAAAAAGTCTTCCAGACTCTTATAATCATTATCCTGATAACCAACGGAGGTTATCAGCTGAGGAATCCCATAGACATCTACCTCTGTGTCACTAAGTCTGACATGATTGTCCAGAACGGGGATTGTCTCCCCCTGCATCATCATAAAAACCCGCCAGCTTCCTGGCTCACTCAAACCATCCTTAAAAGCAGCTCCGACTTCATGTTCCGAACCTGCTCCGGTAGGACGATAGGCCGAAAAAAACGAAGCATAACCACGTAAAAAATCAGTTTCTTGCCCTTTTACATTTCTAAAATTCGGAAGGAGAGGTTGTGTCGGACGTCGACCATAATAATATTTATCCTCAAAGCCCTCCACTGCACCTGACAAGCTCCCCATATAATTATGAAAGGCGATATATCTACCCAACAGTCCATTATCGTTCCCCAGTCCGTCGGGAAAACGGCTAGATTTTGAATTTAATAGAATCTGGTTTGTAGCCAAAGCTGAAGCATTGACAAATACTATTTTTGCATAAAAATCGATCGTCTCTTTATTATCGCGGTCTATAACACGTACCCCTGTTGCCCTGCCTTTTGCATCATCATAAATAATAGATTCTACAATAGAATTGGGACGTAACGTAAGATTCCCTGTTTTCTCTGCCCAAGGTAATGTAGAAGAATTAGAACTAAAGTACCCACCGAAAGGACAACCACGACTACATAACGAACGTGCCATGCACTGGGTCCTCCCTTGAGCCACATGTATGGGCTCTGGTCTAGTTACATGAGCGCATCGTCCACTGATTACCTGCCGATCTGGATAAGCAGTATGTATATGGTTTTGAATCATCTTCTCTACACTATTGAGTTCGAAAGCGGGTAAAAATTCGCCATCAGGCATAGCTACGTTAGCTTCCTTTTTACCTGAAACACCAATAAACTTTTCTACATAACTATACCAAGGAGCGATGTCTTTATAGCGGATAGGCCAGTCGACCGCAAAGCCATCACGTGCAGGTCCTTCAAAATCAAAGTCAGACCAGCGTTGTACCTGTCTTGCCCAGGTCAATGATTTCCCCCCGACTTGGTAGCCTCGAATCCAATCAAAGGGCTTTTCTTGAATATAGGGCTGTTCATTATCTTTCGTAAAAAAGTGAAGCGCGTCTTCCTTAAAGGCGTAACACTTGGATACAATAGGATTTTCCTTTAAGACTTTTAAAGGCACTCGATTATAGTGAGGCAACTGCCAAATATCATGGTGAGCTGTCGGATAATCTTTAATGTGTTTGACATCTGTTCCTCTTTCGAGAACCAATGTTTTTAATCCTCTATCACAAAACTCTTTAGCAGCCCATCCTCCAGAAATACCAGAACCGATTACAATAACATCAAAATGATTTTTATCTAACATTGTTTTAGGTTTTATAACGAATACAGCTAATTCATTTACAGCAGAACCGAAAGAAGGCTTATATCATTATTTAAAATTAAAGCTTTACTAAATTCAATCCAATAAAATTCGTTTTTTTAGACTGAATATAAATAACACGTCTATTCCTGAAATAAAGGTTCCTATTTTCCAAGACAATCAAAATTACTTATTTAAAACTTTAAGCTTCAGTAATTAACTTTCTCAAAATATCTGTCGTAGACATACTACTAAAATGAGATAAAGATTGTCCAGCCCAGATATTTAGAAACTGAATATTTCCCTGCTCCTTTGCAACTCGACGTAAAGCACCTGTTATTTTATTCTGATAAGGATACGGAAGTATATATCCACTACGATCCATAGCATCCGTAAAAGTATTCCGAATCCCACGAGCATATCTTCCCGAAAAGCTCTTCGTCAGAACGATATCTGTCTCTCTCGCAGCGATCAAACGCTCCTTCTCTATATCCATTAGTGCACTTTCAACAGATGCGCACAGCATGCTACCGACCTGAAATCCACGAGCTCCCAACACTTGAGCGGCAGCCAACATTTCCCCTTTATAGAGTCCTCCAGCATATACCAAAGGCACCTTTACATGATCATAAACCTGCGCTAGCAGAGAAAACCCACCAATCTTAGGTAGTCCCGTATCGTCAAAACTCCCTCGATGCCCACCTGCTTCAATTCCCTGTACACAGATAATATCAATACCAGATTTCTCCAATATCAAAGCTTCTTCTACACTGGTACATGTACCAATCAAAAGACACCCTTCTTTTTTTAAGCGATCAATACTACAGTCATCCAAGTTTCCAAAAGTAAAGCTTACAATTTTGCAGCCCTCTTCCAAAATAACATCAAGCAACTCATGGTAACGATTAACCTTGATTTCGGAAAGATCCGGTATACGGATATCCAAATCATGCTCCTGAGCCAACTCTTCAATAAAAGCTTTTGTCGCTCGGTATTGCTCTCTCAACACATCTGTAATCGCAGGGATATGGTGAGCAAAAATATTAACAGCAAAAGATTTGTCTATTAGCGCCCTAACCTTTCGGATCATCTTGACAGCACCTTCTGCATTCATATCACCCAAGGCCAACGAACCCAAACAACCGGCCGATGCTGTTGCTGCGACCATTTCTGGAGTCGTCACCCCAAACATAGGAGCCTGTATTATCGGATAAGTTGTTCCAAAAGATCTTGTTAACTGTTCATCCCAATGCATCGTATAAGTTTTTTTAGTACACTACAATTGTCCATACAAAAATAAGACTAATTCTCGCAAGCATCTTCTTTATCCTCAAAAACAATTTTGATGTATCTTGCATCATGGCAAAAGAGTTATTCCAACATATCAATCAATTTGTAAAAGTCGAAGAAGAGGAATTTATAGAGATGATTTCCTATTTTGAACAGGAAGTCTTTCGTAAAAAAGACCTTGTGATGCATCTAAGCGAACAGCATCCTAAAGAATATTTCGTCATAACGGGTTGCCTTCATATGTACTTTATAGATCCACAGGGAATAGAGCACACGGTTCAATTTGGCTTAAAAAAGTGGTGGTTAGCTGACTACCTTGCCCTTCAAAGGAAACAACCTGCCGAATTTTATATACAAGCCGTAGAAAACACCCAATTATACAGCATTACCGCTAAAAAAAGAGAAAAATTACTAGCCGCTTTCCCTAAGATGGAGTCTTACTTTCGAACAGTATATCAGATAGCTTACGGTGCCTATCAAACTCGCATGAAATACATATTGAGCTACAGTAAGGAAGATATATATTTTCAGTTCAAAGATGCCTTTCCTGACTTCGTAAACAGTGTGCCACAATACCTCATCGCGAGTTACCTCGGACTTTCGGCCGAGTATGTCAGTAAATTAAGACGTAAAATCACTTCTTGAACCTGTTCAAGTTTTTAAACGTGTCATAACTGTACCTTTGATATATCAAAAAATAATAGATCATGGCACAACGATTAAACTACAGTTCATTCATTCCTGCGACCTATAGCAAACTCATAGAACTAGATACCCTAGCAGGCAATTCATCATTAGACAATCTTCTTATACATTTGGTACGTTTGCGGGCATCCCAGATAAATGGGTGCTTATTCTGTGTCGATATCCATGCTAAACAAGCTGTCCGTGATGGTGAAAACCGCCTTCGTTTATTACATCTCACAGGCTGGCAAGAGTCCGACCTATTTTCAGTAAAAGAGAGAGCTGCCCTGTTATGGACAGAAGCTCTGACACGCCTTAGCCCAGAAAGCACGAACGACAACCTATATCAATCGGTAAAAGCATATTTCTCTGATGCAGAGATTGCTCAATTGACGATGATTATTACTCTTATCAATGCGTTGAATCGCTTTGGTGTGGCATTCCGTGCGCAACCTGGCACGTTGGATAAAATATTGGGATTGGATGGCGTAACGCTATAAGAGAGAATTAAAGAAAAAATAATATATCAAAAATACTAATAATATTAGTATTTTTGGCATTATGGAAAGACTCGAAGAAAAACTAAAAATTCTTGCTGATGCCGCAAAATATGATGTGAGTTGCAGTTCATCGGGATCCAAAAGGAAAAATACAGGAGGTATAGGTGATGCCTCCTATTCAGGGATTTGTCACACCTACACAGAAGACGGGCGATGTGTATCCCTTCTAAAGATACTTTTGACCAATCATTGTATCTATGACTGCGCGTTCTGTGTCAGTAGACGTTCAAACGATATTCAACGGGCAGCTTTTACTGTCGAAGAAGTTGTACAACTAACAATGAACTTCTATCGGCGCAATTACATCGAAGGACTGTTCCTGAGTTCCGGCATATTCAAAAATGCAGATTACACTATGGAGAGGCTACTCCGTATTGCCAAAAAGCTTCGCACCGAAGAGCGCTATAATGGATATATACATCTCAAGACTATCCCTGGAGCAAGCGAAGAACTCATACAGCAAGCCGGGCTATATGTAGACAGGATGAGTATCAATCTGGAGCTTCCTACAGATGCTGGATTAAAACTAGTAGCTCCAGAAAAAGACCACGATTCAGTTAGAAAACCGTTGGCTTTTGTGAACGACAAATTAAAACAATATAAAAACGAAAAAAAGAGTCTCAAACATATCCCTTCTTTTGTTCCGGCAGGACAAAGTACACAGATGGTAATTGGTGCAACTCCCGAAAACGACTATGAGATTATGCAGGTGGCCGACGATTTTTACACCAACTATAACTTAAAAAGAGTCTACTACTCCGGATATATTCCGATTGCAAATACAGATAGTCTACTCCCGCAAATAGGAACGAAACCTCCCCTTGTTCGAGAAAACAGATTGTACCAGACCGATTGGTTAATGCGTTTCTACGGATTTAAGATTCACGAGATTTTAAATCCCGAATTCCAGAATCTAGATCTAGAGATAGATCCTAAATTAAGCTGGGCATTACGTCACCCCCATCTGTTCCCAATCGATATAAACACAGCAGACTACTGGACCATTATACGCATCCCAGGTGTAGGAAGACAATCAGCAATGAAAATAATCCAAGCACGAAAATTTGGAAAACTCCGCGAGTACCAGTTAAAAAAAATGGGCATAGCCTACAATCGCGCCCGGCACTTTATGATATGTGCAGACTCCCTGATCACTTTGGGCGATATAAAAATGGATAATGTGCGCAGGCATATTCTACAGGGCACACTTCATAACCAGTCTTCAGTAACACAACTATCTTTATTTTAGTATGATCTATAGTTACGACGGCAGTTACCAAGGACTTCTTACAGCTGTATTCACCGCTTTTGAATACAAAGAGTATAATGTAAAACTAGCGCTAGATTCTGAGCTACAAGGAGCCTTGTTTGATCAAATCAAACACATCAGCTCCGACAGTACCAAATCAAACCGTGTATATCAAGGATTATATAAAATACTTCCCCAAAACAAGGCTATGGACTTTTGGAGAGCCTTTCTTTCCGAAGACCCCGAAATACGGCAGACCATCTTCGAATTGATAATAAAAAGTTTTAAAAACGATATTTCCATCCTTCAAAATTATGGTGACGAAAGGGTATTAAGATTCCACCAGGCACTACGAAAAGTCAATCGAGAACGCCATCGTATGAAAGCTTTTGTCAGATTCCAAAAAGACAACAACGGAATGTACGTCTCCATCGTGGAGCCTGACTTTAATGTCTTACCCTTGATCATATCCTTTTTTAAAAACCGATATGCCGATCAACCGTGGTTAATATATGACAACAAACGCCAATACGGTATACTCTATGACCTACACACAGTAACCGAAGTAACCATAACCAAAGAACAGTCAAAGGCATTACAACATCCCGGACAGCATATTGAAGTTGATGCGACAGATAGCCTATACACAAAATTATGGCAAAGCTATTTCAAAAGCACGAACATAGAAGCCCGAAAAAATCTAAAACTACACCTACAACATGTACCCAAAAGATATTGGAAATATCTGCCCGAAAAATTAGATAAAGATTAAAGCAACTGAAATCCGCACTGACCCTTCTTTTTTTTGTAGATTCGCTACCTCAAACTTAAACACTAATTTTTCAAATCTTAACATGAACAATAAAGCTAAAGACATTTTGAGGATAGGTATCGTGGGGTATGGCAACCTCGGAAAAGGCGTAGAAAAAGCAATTAAGCAGAATCCCGATATGGAGCTTATAGCTGTATTTACAAGAAGACCGCCTGCAACACTTCACTGCGAAGGCCCAGGTATCGCGATGGACTACATAACAGACTATCAGGACAAAATAGATGTAATGATACTCTGTGGCGGTTCGTCTACGGACCTCCCTGAACAAGTATTAGAAGTTTCTAAGTTATTTAATACCGTCGACAGCTTTGACACGCATGCCAAAATTCCAGAATATTTCGCAAAAGTAGATGATTGCACCAAAGCAAGCAATACGTTGAGCATTATCTCTACGGGATGGGATCCGGGCTTATTTTCCTTAGCAAGATTGATTGGACAAAGCGTACTCCCAGAAGGTGAAGACTATACCTTTTGGGGTAAAGGATTGAGCCAGGGACATTCCGATGCCGTAAGAAGAGTAGCTGGTGTCAAAAATGGTGTACAATACACCATACCTATTGATAGCGCTCTGGAAAGGGTACGCTCCGGCGAAAATCCTATTCTATCCACAGCGGAAAAACACAAACGTGTATGTTATCTAGTAGCAGAAGAAGGAGCGGATAAAGAGTATATTGAAAAAACGATAAAAACAATGCCCAATTACTTTGCTGACTATGATACAACGATCCATTTTATCAGTGAAGAAGAGTTGACAAAAAACCACAATACAATGCCGCATGGAGGAATCGTATTCCGTTCTGGCGTGTCCGGTAGTGGAGCCAAGCAACGTATTGAATTTAGTCTGACATTGGAAAGCAATCCTGAGTTTACAGCCAGTGTATTGGTAGCATGTGCTCGCGCAGTAGGCAAAATGGCTAAACAAGGACAGACGGGTGCCCGCACCGTATTGGATATCCCCCTCTCCTATCTATCTGCCAAATCAGAAGAGGAATTACGTCGCACATTGCTATAGAATGTAGCAACATGTGATAACATCATAAAAAATCGAGCTCTACTATTTCCAGTAAAGCTCGATTCCCTAGCTTATTTACGACTAAAACCGATAGCCGATAGATAATCCTGAACGAATACTAGCCCATGGACTGTTCGAAACTTTCACATCCACACCGTCTCCGTGTACTTCATAGTTCATCTTAACAGACACTGGCAGGTCGGATAAAGCATCTTTGATGTCATCTAATTCTTGCCTAACTTGCTGTTGTTCATCAGCACTCAGTTTCTTCTGTCCACTCAAAGTACCTTTTGCAAAACCATATCCAGGTCCGATCAACCTCCAATCTAAATGCAAATTATCTGTTAAGCGAAAATTAAACCCTATAGAAAATCCGGCGGTATACGCATTCAGGCTACCCTTGACAGGTATAGAACCATTTTCTTTAAATGTCTGTCCTCCAGCAGTCAATTCGAGATCATAGTTTAACGGCGCCCGTAACGAATAGTTTGTATACTTTAGATAAGGGGCAACATAGAATCCACGAAATGGCCCACGTTTAGAAGTATAAAACCGAGCTTCAGGAGTAATAGAAAAATTACCGCTCTTGAAGCCTTCTAAAAACTCATTCAAGTCATCGTTATCAACGACATCCCGTACTGTAGACAAAAAAGGCAACCCCTTGCTCGGCCTAAAACTGACAGCTCCTCCTACAGTAATTCGCTCCCTGATCATACGTTCATATTCAAACGCGAATTTCCCGCTGACCAATGGAAGTACATTCAATTTGACCATATTTTTAGGTTCAGAATCGGTTTGCTGTCCGAAAACGGAAGAACCACAGAATAGTATAAAAATACTGCTAATAAAAAGTAAAGATTTTAATTTCATATTATCATTATTTGGTTGCGCCAAATATAGCTAATACAAAATGATTTAGATATACTTATAATTTGGTATTCATTGAATTTTAGGGCACTTTTCTATATTTTGATAAAACCGTACACTATAGTACAGGAGATTAACTACCTTTGCCCCATGAAAAAAATAGCGGATTACAGAAGACTATTGGACGTGGATAGCAAAGTTGACCTTAACACATTGAAGGCGCGCTACCGACAAATCATGAAGGAATGTCATCCGGATCGATTTGCCAATGATCAGGAAGGCCTAGCAGCGGCAGAAGAAAAAAGTAAAGAAATGATAGAAGCCTACCATTTTTTGGTAAGTATATGTCCAGAAACATTGAGTAATCAGCTACCTATATATCAAGATACCATAACAAACTCAGCAATAGTAGACTTTGAATGGGAAAGTCAGATATTGACGATCACATTTTTAAACGGCAGCAAGTACGAATATTTCAGTGTGCCGAAAAACGAGTATATTAAATTTGTCAATGCAGATTCGCCAGCTCGTTTTGCGAAACGTCACATATACCCCAAATACACCTACAGAAATATACTAAAGACCACTGCTTAATACCATAAACCCCATTATTTCAACTTCTACGGACTGAAATAATGGGGTTAAATAAATGGTCTAAAAGTCGTCTAACACTCTTTGTTCCTAATCAGAGGCTAGTTCAAGACGAATCAACTTGATATTGCTCTGAAGCTCACCAAAAGCAACTTTTCCTAAGCTACCCTGTATGTCCATTAAGACACCCACGATCTGTTTTCCTTTTACACGCACCTTATCTCCCTTCTTTAACGACCGTATCATATTATTTTTCAAAGCATTATCTACAATTATAATATCAGTCAAAATTTCTTCGCCAATCTGCACTCCAACTGTCTCCACAGTATCCTGAACCACCTCAGTAACCATGCCTTCCAGTGGATCCGTCAATACGAGGTCTACATCAGCCACCTTATGCGAAGCTTCCAATAATACATCCTCGGGTAGACCTATACGTCGTGCTACTTCAAAAGCGAAAGCACTTCCAGCAGTACCGATGGCCAGCTTATAAAGAGGACGCATACCGACAAGGTCATACAGCATCGCTGCATTTCTGACGCCTTCTGTTTGATAAGCAAAGTGTTTTAGATTTTGAAAATGTGTCGTAATCAACCCAAAACTTCTTTTCGAGTTAAATCGTTCCAATAAGGTCTCAGCTATAGCACCACCAACCTGTGGTTCGGTTCCACCGCCAAACTCATCGATAAGAATAAGGCTTCGATCATCATGATACGATAAGATGTTACGCATATGCGTGAGATGAGAAGTATAAGTACTCAAACTACTTTCCAGACTTTGACCATCCCCAATATCCAAAAATAGGCGTTCGAAGATACCTCCTTCAGCATTCTTACCAACAGGGACTAAAATCCCACATTGAAGCATGTACTGTAATAAAGCCGTAGTTTTTAGACAAAGCGATTTACCTCCAGCATTAACACCCGAAATAATCAAAATGCGGTGTTTTTCCGTAAGGGAAATCCCCAAAGGCTCAGCTCGCTTGTTCTCTTGCTGCAACATCATATCCAGCAAAGGATGTATGGCCTGGTGCCAATAAATGTGTGGTCTATTTTTCATCAATGGCATCACGCCGTTGATACGTATAGCAAAAAGCGCTTTGGCTCGAATAAAGTCAATCGCTCCCATAAAACTGTAGGCATGCATTAATGCCATCAGTTCTCCTCGTACCAAATTGGTAAAAACCGTTAGTAGACGAGCGATCTCCCGTCGTTCGTCGTTTTCCAATTCGTGCAGCCTGCGATTAGCTTCTACGACAGTTTCGGGCTCTATAAAAAAAGTCTTACCACTGCCGGAACTATCCCGTACCACCCCTTTAATCTTACGTTTATTAGATGCATTGACGGGAATTAAAAAGTGTCCACCTCGCATATCAATAGGCACATCTTTAGCCACAAGCCCCTGAATCTGTGCACTTCGAAGTGCTGCCTGCATACTTCTGGCAACATCTTTCTCCGCTTCTATTTTACGCTTGCGGATGGTAGCAAGGTCACGGGAAGCATTATCCCTGATCTGGCCAGATTTATCGAGAAGTCTCCCGCCCTCCTCAAGGATGGTAGGAAAAACAGCAACTTTATCTGCTAGTTTCTTAAGCTCAGGATAAACAGCCCCTCTTGTCGGTAAAACAAAAAAGTCGACAATCGATGTAATTGTTTCCAAAGAATTCACTAAATCTCCTACTTCTTCTGCCGATAGCCAGGTAGACAAGTCCCTTTCTACGCTAATCAGTATATGGCGCATATCCAAAAAGTAAGCAGTAGGAAAATCCATCTTGGATTGAATGATTTGCACAAATTCATGGGTTTGTGCAAGATATGTTGTGACTGCTTCGTAATCCGACGAAAAAGACATAGCAAAAACCAATTCCTCCCCCAAAGGGCTCAGACATTTCGCAACTATATGTTCACGGATTGCGTCAAAATTCAGCTTCTCTTCAAAGTTTTCCGGATAAATATTCATCTCAAATTCTAGTATAAATAGTCTACTCCACAACATAAACGTTGTAGATGGACAGTTAAAAAAATATATTATAAAAAATTGAGTGGGTCCATATCGAATCGGAGATCCTATACCTTATTGCTCGACAAAAGATAACAGTATGGTCTCGCCACCCCTAGGCGTGGCGTGTAAAATTGCGATATGGTAATTATACGGAAAGAAACGACATGACAGACATTACTTAAAAAATCAACGGCAAAGATAGCCTATTTTAGGAAACTCTCCAAGTAGTAAAATCGAATCGCACAAGCTTACTTCTTCCCGTTCTAAAAAATCAAGGAAATCAAACATCTTATCGGATTCTTATACACTAGGCATGTAACAATTGTATTTATTCTACTGCCTTTGTTTTAAAAACAATAAAAACCCACTAAGTTTACCTCGACTTTAGGACCACTTAGTTTTATAGCACATAAGCTATCGAATCCCATAAAACGATAAATATGACAATACTTACTTTTACACTGATTTTATTCCTCGGGACCTTCATTGCTGGATTACTTGGCTCGCTCACGGGGTTGGGTGGAGGCGTCGTCGTTATTCCACTCCTTACCCTACTGTTTCATGTTGACATACGTTATGCCATAGGCGCAGCCTTACTAGCTTCCATTGCTACATCCTCAGGTGCGGCCACAGCTTATGTAAAAGAGGGAATTACCAACATAAGATTGGGAATGTTTTTAGAAATAGCGACTACCATAGGAGCTGTCGTAGGCGCACTGATTGCCATATACATGCCGACAAATACCATCGCAATAATTTTTGGGGTAGTACTTATTTTCTCTGCAATCATGACATTGCGTAAGAAAAACGAACACGCTTTAGCGGGAGGCTCTCCACTAGCCGAAAAACTAAAACTTAATAGCACCTATCCTGTAGATGGTCAAAAAGTACCTTACAAACTTACAAACATAGTCGGAGGGTTCTCTCTGATGGGTGTAGCTGGAGTACTATCCGGACTACTCGGTATAGGATCAGGATCTCTAAAGGTACTGGCAATGGACGGACTAATGAAAATCCCCTTTAAAGTAAGTACAACGACAAGTAACTTCATGATTGGCGTGACCGCAGCAGCATCGGCAGTCGTATACCTACAGAGAGGTTATATGGACCCAGGAATTGCTTTCCCTGTCATACTAGGCGTACTCTGCGGAGCTATAACAGGTTCAAAACTTCTAAAAAAAATGAATCCAAAAACATTACGTTTGATATTTGCCGTAGCTATCACACTAGTCGCATTACAGATGATCTATAATGGTGTCCAAAACAAGTTTTAAATCCACCGAACTGTAGGCTCATCAAATAAACAGACGGATTCATCCATACTATAAACAAATAGTATTCGAATAACTAAAACATATATGAAACAAGTATTCTCAAAACATTATTGGAATGATAAAGATATATCGCTCTTAGTAGGGCAGATTCTCCGTATTGGAGTTTTATTGGCATCCGTTACCCTAATAATAGGCGGTGTACTTTATTTAACGGTACATGGAAAAGATCCTTTACCCGACTATACCAAATTTATCGCAGAAACAAATGCTAACACCACCTTATCAGGGATAATAGCGGGTGTCATGCAGATCAATGTACCACAGATAATACAACTAGGCGTTTTACTTCTTATCTGTACCCCCATTGTTCGCGTGATCGGATCATTAGTTGGATTTATTATCGAAAAAGATACGATGTATATTATCATTACGCTTATTGTTCTAAGCGTAATAGCAGGAAGTATAATCAGTGGTTTAAAAGGTTAAAAACACAGGGAAACATAAATATAATTTCAACCTACCCTCTTATATCCAAATTAAATACTATGTAACAACAATGAAACAAAACAAACATTAACAAAGCCTTAACACTTCAAATCAGATTTCTGGCTTATATTTGTGTATTCATAATTTAGGTTAATAATTGGTTAGTTAAGAACGCCTGTAGCTCCCCGCTATAGGCGTTTTTTATGGTTATTAAAAAACTTTCAAGCCAACGATTCCCGCGACAATCAACACCGCAGAAAGCAATCGAAAAACACTAGCAGAATCTCCAAAAAATGTGATTCCAACCAATAATGTCCCTACGGCCCCTAATCCTGTCCATACCGCATAAGCAGTACCTATTGGAATAGCTTTTTGAGCATAGAACAATAAACTTCCACTAATCGCCATAGACACTATAGCCAACAGTATCCATCCGACCTTATTACCTTCTCCACTTTGAGCCATTTTTAACCCCAGAGGCCAACCAATCTCAAAAATACCCGCAGCAATCAATGCAATCCAATTCATTTTCAAATAGTTAAATTATACACCACAAAAATAGAGTCCAAAAAGGCAACATTTTTTGATGTATATCAAAATCAACTAATATCTTCGGATTCGGCTCAATGTCTCCTGAGTGATGCCTAGATAAGAAGCAATATGTCCGAGGTTGATACGACTTAGCAGTCTAGGTTGCAAGCGGATCAATGACTGGTATCGTTCGGAAGCAGATTCGATATGGAGCGAAATACTACGTTCTTCTAAAATCACACAAACCTCTTCAGCTATCTTACGCCCGATGAGGTTTAATTCGGGATACATCCGATACAATTCATTTAGATCCTCTACAGAAATAGCATATATCTCAGAATCCTCTAAAAACTGTATATTCTCAAAAGAAGGCCGATTCGTATACACAGGGAGTATAGAACCGAAGATCTGATTCTCTTCACCAAACCAAGTATTCACCTCCTTGCCATCACGATAAAAGTAAGCCCGGATCAAGCCCTTTTCCAAAACAAAATAACTTGACAATACCTGTCCTGATTTCAGAAAATGATCATGCTTCTTCTTAAAAAAGTGCTTGGTTCTCCCCTCAATAGCTGTTTCCGCCTCTGAACTGAGAAAACCATATCTTTTAAACTGCTGAATAATGGGATTCATTCAAAATAGTTAAACATTCCACGAAGCCTAAAAGTAATCATAGATCAGGAAATAAAAAAACTACGTTTGTCTAAACGTAGTTTTTTAGGTGGATAGCCAACAGTATATTACAGCATCATACGCATAGACATACTGAACGGAATAAGGCCCTCTCGTTGATAAAGAGCTATTGCAGCAATATTGCCTGTCAAAACAGTAAGTTCAAAATAATCCACCTGATTAAATTTCCCCCAATCTTTGACCTGTTCAAGAAGCAACTTCCCAATCCCCTTACCTTGCATCCCCTCCGCTACAATAATATCCATAAGATACACAGATCTCAGAGGCTTCAAACAATTATAAGGGTCAGTGGATTGTATCTGAGCGACAGCCAAGCCACACACAATCCCTTCCTTTTCATACACAAAGCCAATAAAATTGTCTTCACCTGCAATAATTTTCTTTATAAAAGTTTCATCCTGTCTAGCAGCATTCATATAGTTCGGTTCATAAACCGCCATCTGCTTGAACAACGAAAGGTAAAGCGCATCGAGTGCGGAAAGATCAGTCAATTCTGCTTTTCTGATATTCATATATTAGTCTTTAGAAAGTACACTACTAGCCTCATAAGCCTGAACCTGTCTATGTAGTTCTGATATATCTGCCGAGGTCAGATAAGGGCGAAGTGCATCAAACTTAGCACTAGACCATTCATACATACGAAGAGCCAGCAGTTCCTCAACGACATCCTTCTCAAAACGATACCCAATAACCTTCGCCGGATTTCCACCTACTATCGCATACGGAGGCACGTCTTTGGTTACTACAGCAGCTGCGGCAACTACAGCTCCTTCACCGATATGAACACCAGGCATAATAATGGAACGAATACCAAGCCAGGCTCCGTCATCAATACGGGTATCTCCCTTCTGCTTATAAGATTCCAAAATCGATTCCGCAAAAGGATACAAACTGAACCAATCTGTACGATGGGTATTATTCCCTCCCATTAAGATAAGCACCTCGGCACCTATGCATACATAATCGCCAATATACAATTGATCAATATCCCAGATAGGTTCCCAGTTGGCGACACTGTACTGATCACCATATAAATAACGTACCACACTTTCTTCAAACGAACCTGTCCAGGCGTTACTATAGTAACTTTTTGTCCCTCTAACGTGGATATTACAATTTGTAACTACCTCATGTAGATATTCTACCTTTGACCAATGTTTCTCTGCTTTATCTTTCATATTGTTATTCATTGCACTGTATCCTTTTTCAAATCATCATCAACTACAACTTTCAAAAATACATCATTTCCAAAACAACATGATAGGCATTCTGTAGGATAAAGCATTCCTTTTTAAATATTTTCAGCGATCTATCCTACCGCAGTTGATTCCATTTTCTAAAGTGTATAAGCCAAGGAAAAAGAAAAGCCCCGATTATATATCCGTATACGATCTTTAGAATCACCAACATCGTAACTACTAGCATATTGGAACATACTCGATAATCCCTGCATATAATTAAGTCCCAACAAAAAACGACGATTCAGTTGCCAAGCTATCCCACCATTAAATCCCATTTCCATCTTCTGCAAATACTTATTCTCCGATTCATCATCTCCAGCACTTCCATAAATCTGCTTATCCTTAAACCAAGTACCATCTTCCTCTTTACGTTGGATATCCGCATGCAACAAGGTACTGACATAAGGTCCTGCATAGACACGTACCGGACCGACCGCATAATTCAAATTAATGGGCGTAAGGACAATAGACTGCATAGCAATTCTTGAACTATAGTCTCCTCCATCATCAGCAAGAGATACCCCAAATTTCCGCTGGCTAAACATAAGCTCATGCCCCAATGCAAACCGCTTATTCAATGTTGTCCGAACAAATACTCCGGCCTGAAAACCTACTTTATAAGCAGACTCATCATTGGAAAATAAATAATCTATATCCTTACCATGTAGATTAGTATAATTTACGCCAGCTTTCAAGCCCCACGACACCTTGCCTACCGCCAAGATATCATCCGCAAAAACTGCAATAGAATCGACATCCTCATATCTTGTTGCAACCTGTGCAACCACCGCCTTCTGGCCCAATAACAAACTAACTAGCCCAAGGAAAAGTATATTTCTTGTCACGTTCATAACCAATAATCTTTTAAAAATTAATATCCCAAATTCCCACTGCACGCTCCAATTCAACCAATGCAACTGCGCAATTATACCGCGTTACATAATAGTTCTGCTGTACTTCAATATAGGTCCGCTGTGCATCTAGCAATTCCAACAAAGAACTCTCGCCACGTTGATAACTGTAGATTTTACCATCCAAAATAGCTTGTGCATCTGTTAACAGACCGGTTTCAAATTGTGCGACCTGCTTTTGAGCGGCCCGATAACCGTGGTAAGCTTGTGTCACTTCGCTTTGGATAACTAAAGTAGTTTGTTTATGTTCTTTCTCTGCCTGCAAAATTCCCCATTGAGCAGACCGGACCTCTGCGGGATGCTTATTGGAAAATTTGAGAGGTACACTGACACCGACCTTTACAGTAGTCATTGAAGGAGTAGGCGCTATAACATTATTCACATACGAGGCATAATCCATACCTAAGGAAAGTCCCAGATCTATTGCCCTATTCGCTTTAGCCAGTTTTAATAAACTTGAAGAAAGGTTCTTCTGCTGTAGCGCAGCCTGTAAATCTGCTCTATTCACCTTTGCGTCGCCGATTAGTTCACTTAATACAAAATCACGCCCCAGGCCCTTCAGATCACCGGTAGGATTCCAAAGAAAATCAATTTGGTCATCACCAAGAAGTGTCGACAAATCAGCTAAAGAGCTTTTCCATTCCGCTTCTGCAGCAAATACCTCATTCAACATTGTAGAGGCCTCCAGTTTGGACTGCCGTGCATCTACCTGTGAAATACTCCCCAGCCCATAGCGGATGCTATCCGCCTCGGATAGTTTCTTCATCTGTTCGTAGGAAGTTTGCTGTACATCCAATAGCATCTTATTTTGCAGGGCTGTTAGATAAGCCAATGTGGCGTCAGCCCGTAGATTCCTAAAATAATCTTCCAACAGCAATTGCGTAAGCTGTACCTGTCCTTTGGCGACATCCATTCGAGCATGGCGTTTACCGCCAAGCTCAACAGTCCAAGATAACTCAGAAGCAAAACCATATCCCATCTTCATCCGTCGTTGCCCATTATCAGAAGCTTCAAACGACAATTCAGGATCTGGAAAAACCCGGGCCTGTAGAATTTCAGCCTCTGCAATATCGACATTAAACTTCTCTGCCGAATAAGCTAGGTTATTCTTTCCGACCAAACTTACAAACGTAGCATAATCGATATTTTTATAAGCAAAGGAAGGATCCAAGACCTGGGCCGACAGCTGCGTGCCGACAGATAGAAAAGCCAGGGCAAGTATGATATTTATATATTTATTCATCTCCGTATAATTTAATCCTGTTTAGAAGCCGTATAGTTTTTCCCCCATTTACGTTCCACCAAATAATACAATGCGGGCAAAGCAAACAAAGTAATAATCGTAGAAAACAATAAGCCATATACAATCACTGTAGCCAATGGACGCTGTACATCAGAACCAATCCCAGTAGCTAACGATGCAGGGAACAATCCGAGAACAGCTACCGTTGCCGTCATGAGGACTGGTCTAAAACGATGCGCGGCTCCCTCAATAACTGAGCGGGAAAGATCATATCCCTTTCGTCTCAGTTCATTAATATGTGATATCATAATCACCCCATTCTGAATCGCCACTCCAAACAAAGCAATGAAACCAACAGCCGACGAAACATTTAAAGACATGCCACGAACATTCAGGGCCAGCATACCTCCAAACAAAGCCAGGGGAACAATACTCATCAAAAGGCCTGCCTGACGGAACGAACCGAAGGCGCTGTATAGCAAAATAAACATGATAGCCAATGCCAGCGGCACTATAACGGCCAGACGTTCATAAGCCCGGTTCTGGTTCTCAAACTGTCCACCCCAGCTGATATGATATTTATCATGATCATACGTAACATTCTTATCAATTGCTTGCTGTGCTTCCGCCAATAAGGAATTCAGATCTCGGTTACGCACATTCAACTTCACGGTAAGGTGTCGTTTATTCATTTCACGGGTAATTGTACTTTCACCTGTACTTAAACGTACGTCAGCAATCTGGGATAATGGAATCTTAGCACCAGTTTGGGAAGTCAGCATCAGGTTCGATATTTTTTCTGGTGTATTACGACTTGCTTCGCTATACCGACATATAATATCATAGACCTTATGTCCGATAAATAACTGGGATACAGCTTTACCACCAATGGCAACCTCAATCAATTCAGCGACATCAGATACATTAAGCCCATACTGTGCTATTTTATCACGATCTGCATGAATCTGCAACTGAGGTAAAGGAGGTTCTTGATCAATATCCAAATCTACAGCGCCGGGAATAGTAGCCAATGTCCCCAACACCTCCTCTGCAATACGTCGTGTTTCTTTAAAATCATCACCATAGACTTTGACTACTAACTCACTGTGCGCACCGGATATCTTATCCATCACCCCATCGATCATAGGCTGGGAGAACCCGACTGTAAATCCAGGCATACTATCATATACTGTAGCCAACTCGTCAATCAAATCATACTTAGTTTTTCCCTTAGGCCACTCTTTATACGGCTTGATACCTATAGAAACTTCAAAATGAGACGCTGTCCATGGATCTGTACCATCATCATTACGCCCTGCCTGTACCATAATATAAGTCACCTCATCAAATTCCATCGTCCTCGCCCGTAAAGTATCACTCATCTCGCTCGCCTTTTGCACCGAGATACCAGGAGGCAACTGTACCTGCAACCATATAGACCCTTCATCAAGAGGTGGCAAGAAATCCTTACCCACCCGTACAGCCAAAAAGGAAGTCGCGGCTAGAATTAAAAGGAGAGGAATAAAAACCTGCTTTGGCTTTTCCATGATACGTTTTATACCACCCGAGTAAGAATCTGAAATCTTTTCAAGCCACTTGTTATGATAGATTTTCTGTGGTTTTTTATAGATAACATAAGCGATACCAGGAATAACCAATAAAGCAACTGCCAGAGCCCCCAACAAAGCATATCCCACAGTGAATGCCATAGGCGTAAAAAGCTTCTTCTCTACACGCTCAAAAGCAAATAATGGCAAGTAAGCTGTAATAATAATAATCGTCGAAAAGAATACCGGTTTAGCTACCTCTGCTGCGCGTTGCGCTATGCTTTTTTCTTCCAATTCAAGATCTGGATTATCCTCACGCTTCTTAAGAATAGTTTCCAGCATTACGATCGCTCCATCCACGATAATACCGAAGTCAATAGCCCCTAGCGACAGTAGATTAGCGGGAATATCCGTAAAGTGCATCAGAATAAAGGCCGTTAACAACGAAAGTGGAATTGTAACCGCTACTAAAAGAGCACCTCGCCAACTGCCTAAAAAGATGATCAATACTACAATAACCAATGCCATCCCTTCCAACAGCGTGTGCGATACGGTATTCAAAGTCGTATTAACCAAATCCGTACGATCTAAAAACGTATGAATATGCACTCCTTCTGGTAATCCTCCATTATTCAATTCCTCTACAGCCTCATGTATACCTTCCAATACAGAAGAAGGGTTCTGCCCTTTGAGCAATAGCACAATACCCTCTAAACTATCCGAATAATCCCGTTCGCGATCCGTGTAGCCCAATACTCCTTTCCGTTCCAACATGCCATACTTCAGTTCTCCGATATCCTGTAAGAAGATAGGCACTCCCTTTTCAGATTTTACCACGATCTTTCCCAGATCTTCTAAATCCCGCACTAATCCGATACCGCGCACGACATACCCCAACTCGCCACGAGGAAGCACACTCCCTCCAGCATTAATATTGTTATTTTCGATAGTCTCAATAACTTCTGTTAAGGTAATAGAATACTGCTCCAGCTTACGAGGATCCACCTCCACCTGAAACTGCGTCGTAATACCTCCAAAATTGGTCACATCCGCTACCCCCGACACCTGTTTGATACGAGGCATAATGGTAAAATTCTGTAAATCTGTAAGGGCTCTTAAATCGTGTCCTCCTTTACTCTCTACAATATACCGATACACCTCCCCTGTCGGCGAAGTAAGCGGATCTAATCCAGGAACCGCATCATAAGGCAACTCGACCTCATTCAATCGTTCCTCAATTCGTAATCTAGCCCAATAATCATCAACACCATCCTGAAAAACAATAGTAATAATAGATAGACCGAACGTACTTTTACTACGCATAACATGCATTCCTGGAAGACCATTCAATGCACGCTCTACAGGAATAGTAATCTGTTGTTCAATCTCTTCTGCCGCCAGCCCTGGCACCTGAGTTACCACTTGAGACGTCACATCCGCAATATCCGGATAGGCCTCAACAGCAAGTTGCTTCCACGAATAATATCCAAAAAAAGCAATAAGCGTAAACAAAGCCACCATCACCCAGCGCTTAGCTACACCATTATGTATTAATTTATTCATCGCTTAATCCTTAATCTATAAACTGTTAACTATGTACACTTCAAGCCTAATAGCTTCTCAACATCAACGATCCACCACTCGTCACTATAGTCTCTCCAGCTTCAAGGCCAGACGCTACTACAACACGTTCGTTAGAAGTTCCCGAAATATTCACTTCTCTTTTCACAAACTTGTTATCTCCCTCTTTTACAAAAACAAACTGCCTGTCATTAGCCTGGAATACAGCACTACTAGGTACAAGAATAGATTTCTGAGGAGTATCTCTAAAAAGCACCGTTACATACATACCCGGTTTAAGCTCATGATTAATATTATCACACTCAATCAATACCCCAACACTCCGCGTTTCTTCATCGACAATTTCATTAACGTGGTATACTTTTCCTTTTATGAGATGATCGGGATAGGCCGCAACTTTTATTTCGACTTCATCAAATTCGTGTATAAAACGGATATCCTTTTCTTTTACCTGCCCCACAATCCATACCTTAGAAAGTTCGGCGACCACCGCAATAGGTTCAGCATCCTCCTTCAAATATTGTCCGATTACAATATTATTATCGACAATCTCTCCTTTGATAGGAGATCTTACAATCATCGGCTTACCAAGAGACATCTTCTCTGGGTTGACATTAAATATTTTTAAAGCAGATAAAGAGTTTGATAATGCAGATTTTTTAATTTCATAATCGGTTTCGGCATCCTCCAACTCCCGTTGTATCCCTACACCGTTTTTTAAGAGATCTTGCTGCCGTTTCAAATTCAATTCTGCTTGACGAAATTCCTGACGGGCGTCAGTATATTCTTTCTCCGCATTAAAATAGTCTGGAGAACTCAATTCAAAAATCGGCGAACCAGGTTGTACCTTCTGTCCCAAACGAACAAATGACCGTAATATCCGACCTGCAAATGGAGACGCAATCTCAGCATAGGCATTAGGAATGGTCTTGACAGTCCCCGCACTTGTCATCTCCAAAATAAAATCTTCCTCCGTTACAGTTCCAAAACTTAGCTTAGAATGAATCGGAGACGCTGCAGTCAATAAGACCGCATCACCTTCAATACGATAAGCCTTATTATCTTCTTCCTCTTTTTTTGATGTGCTATTACACGAAGAGAGTACAAAGAAACTAATGCCAATAAAAAACAATAGCTTTTTCTTCTCTAGACGGATGTCCTTACTGTTAATTTTCATTGTTTTGCCTTTAATTGATTTCATATTCAAATTAATCTGGCACAAAAGTGCCCATATTAATACCGTAAGGCTGTTAGAGGAGCAGTAGAAAAATATTAGAAATTTATTAGACTCGTTCGAGCATTGGACTTTTCTGTCAACAAAACAAGCCTTTCCTATACCCTAAAGGGCACCCTACGGAGACTACAGTAAGAAGGAATGATTAAATTAAAAAAGAAATAACTAAGGCTAAGGAAAGTTTTGCTAACTTACACCAGAAATATTTACAACTATAAATATTAAATACAACTTTCTTAAAATGGTAGTAATAAACAATTACGAGGAGTACAAATCGTTTGAAGGAAAACAATTAGGCTCTTCCGATTGGCACAAAATCGATCAAGAGCAGATCAACAGATTTGCGGACGCGACCCTAGATCACCAATGGATACATATCGATCAGGAAAAAGCAAAAACGGACAGCCCTTTCAAAACAACGATTGCCCACGGATACCTCACACTTTCCTTGATTCCTTACCTTTGGAAGCAAATTGCGGATGTAAGAAATCTAAAAATGGAAATCAACTATGGCATTGAGAATTTAAAATTTGGGCAGGCCGTGTTAGTAGACAGCGAAGTACAACTGCAAGCAAAGGTAAAATCAATACTTAACTTAAGAGGTACTGTTAAAGCATCCATAGAAGCGACATTGGTAATCAAAGACAATCCTAAACCAGCGTACGTGGGTGATGTTGTATTTCTATATCATTTCCAAGACTAAAAAGAGCCCAGCAAAAGTAGGATAGCCCTGCTTTTGCTGGGAATAATACAGGATACTATCTACTTAAGATAAGGACATAGTCCGTAATGGTATCCCCATTAAAAAACTATCCAGTTCTTCGCATTTAAAATTATACTCATCCACCTTACTAACAATCTGTGGTACCACGTGTTCATTCGACTCCACACGCAAAACCCGATCCTCATCTTCTAAATCCAAGCTCACGATAAGAGGAGTTTTCAGAGACTGTAATCCTTCTAGTATATGGATCTTATCGGTCAATGTCTGAACGTTGGTCTTGAAAATACTTACAAATTTATACATAGTTGCAATCATTGTCGTTACTGTACTTTGAATAACTTATAATCCAAAATTCACGAAAATAACTGAAATACAAAGCGCCTTTCGGTGCCAAACGGACAAAATCAGGGACGAGCCGTCCGTACCATTATCAAGCTAATTCTTTAGCCTCAAGCCAGCGTAAAAAGGTAGAGGCCTTCTCCCTACTGACGTACACACGGGAACTATGTGTTATAGCAAGATCCAACGAGAGCTTTCGCGATAAAGTATAACTCGCATGACGCAAGGCCACTCTATTAACAAGATGTTGCCGGTTCGCTCGAAAAAACACACCTCCCAACGTCTTTTCAAGATCGTCCAAACTCTTGTTCACAGCATACTCTTTGCCATCAAAAGTTTTGACAAATACATTCTCGTACTCGATGTAACACAAAGCTATATCCTCAGCAACCAATGGAATAATCCGTCCATGATGATGGACAACTAAGGCATTTTGTCTTGACTGGGCCTGCCCCAATAAATCATTATAAAGACCGTCCTTCAAATTATGGTTTATCGCCCCCTGCGAAAGTTGTCGTTGCAGACCGAAATACTTTTGCATAGTAGATTCGACGGCCCCATTCGAAATCGGTTTCAAAATATAATCAATACCGTTCGTCTTAAAAGCTTCTAACAGATAATCATCATATGCCGTACAAAAGACAATAGGTGCAGAGATCGATATTTCTTTAAAGATCTCAAAACTCAAACCATCCCCTAGTTGAATATCAGAGAAAATAAGATCCACATTGGGAGCATCACGAAAAAAGGCAATTCCCTCCTGTACAGACTGTATATACTTTACAATCTCTATCTGAGGCAGGACCAAACTCAACGTTTGGGCCAAATCTTCAGCAGCTAAGCACTCATCTTCTACTAAAACGATTCTCATTACACAATTTTAATACGTACTTCAAAAAATCCCTCTGACTCCTCGATTTCCACCCCCTGTACAAATAAATATTTATAACGCTCAATGAGATTACGTAATCCACTGCCGTTTGAATCTACTTTCTGATGTTTAATATTTTTATTATTACGGACAGATATCCATCCTTCCCGTTCCTCGACAGAAATCCGAACCGGATCCGCCACTGTAAAAGCGTTATGCTTCAAAACATTATCAACCAGTGGTTGTATAGAGAAAATAGGAAGCTGTTTCATTCGTATATCTGCCGAAATATTTACCTGATAATGCAAAGCCTCACCAAAACGGATCTTCTGCATATTGAGATAATCCTCACAAAGTTTAATCTCCTGATCTATACTAGCCAACTCACCGTTCTTCACAGAAGCAATAGTAATGCGTAAAAAATCAGAAAGTTGAACCAAATAACTCTGAGCCATATCGGGATCCTTGCGAATCAACGTCTTCAAAGTAGCTAAGGCATTAAACAAAAAATGAGGTTGAATCTGTTGACGCATCATCAAATTAATAGCCTCTTCACGAGCACGTTCCAATCGAGAGCGCTCTAACTTATGATGTGCCTTAGCATGTTCTGACATCAGAAAGTAAAGCCATAGCAGTACAACTACATTTAGTAAGCTACCCTGAACACTAATAAATGTAAAATTACGTACAGGATTCTGAATCAAAAAACTATGCAACCGATAGTCCAGAACTCCAAAAAAACGTTCGATATAGTGAAATCCCCAGATAATTAAAATGGCACTCACAAAACTGACGATCTTCACGTGTAATGGCGACTTAACAGGATCCTCTACCCGAAAATAAACGTGGATACAGATATTATTGAACGCAACAATCAGAATAACTAAAAACGTAATACAGATCTGTACAACGCTACGCGTGCTCATAAAACCTCCAGTGAAAGAAGCCAATGCAATAAGTAACGTTGCTGTCAGCGCAAAGACAAAACTTTGCTTAATCCATAGTCCAAAAGGGTAATCTATGTGGCTACATCTCATTGTCAGTGTATTAAACTATTCATGCTTTTCCTTTATCTTAAAGGCGAAAACCACCAAAATCAGGTGAAATTGTAAAAAAACAAATTATTGCAATAAAAAATTGCCTTACTACACAATAAAAACAATTCATTGTCGTTTTACTTGTAATTCATAATTTAGGTTAATAAATGGTTAGTTAGAAACGCCTGTTGCTCCCAGCTTCCGGCGTTTTTTCTTACCATTCCTGTACCTACAATCACCCAGCAAAAATATCAAAATGGCAATTGCTCTGATTTAATTAGATAACAATTAAGAATTTTGATCCCTAAGACTTCCTAAATTCGGCACATTCTTTAAATCAAACGGAGTTTCTTGGTATACAAAATAGTTAAGCCAATTATTAAACAACAAATTCGCATGGCTAACCCATCTTACCTTTGGAGGTAAAGCAGGATCATCATTTGTATAATAATTACAAGGAACATCAATCTCTAACCCTTTCTCTACATCCCGTACATATTCCTGATGTAGTGTATAAGGAGCATACTCTGAATGCCCCGTCAAATAGAACTCCCGCCCCCCTCTTGAGCTGGCGATAGCAATACCTGCTTCATCCGACTCCGAAAGAACATCTATTTCTCCACTCTTTAACAGATCTTCTTTTGAAACCGTAGTATGTCTACTATGAGGAATAAAGAATTCATCATCAAACCCTCTAAAAAGTGGATTGGTTTTATCTAAAGCAGTGTGTTGAAAAACACCAAAGACCTTTTTGTCTAAAGGTTGCTTCTCAACCCCATAAAAATGATACAATGCAGCTTGAGAAGCCCAACAGATGTACAACGTTGAAGTAACGTGAGTACGCGCCCAATCGAAAATCCGCGTAACTTCATCCCAATAAGTTACCTCTTCAAAAGCAAGCATCTCTACAGGAGCTCCCGTGATAATCATCCCGTCATAAAAATCATCAGCGATTTCAGAAAATCCCTTGTAAAACATTTCCAAATGCTCTGCAGGAGTATTCTTAGATGTATGCGATTCTAAGTTCAAAAACTCCACCTCAATCTGTAAAGGATTGTTGGACAATAACCGAACGAAATCCGTTTCTGCAGAAATTTTCAATGGCATAAGATTCAGAATGACGAGTCGAAGTGGCCGGATATCCTGCTCACTCGCGCGAAGGTCACTCATTACAAATATACTTTCGTTTTTTAACAGCTCTATCGCTGGTAAACTATCGGGTATCTTAACTGGCATACGATATTCACTTATTTCACCTTAAATAAACCGTAAAAGTACCAAAAATAAGCAGGAATAAAAAAATGCTAAAAAGCTTTCGTGGCAGGGGACCATTATTTAAGTTCCAAATGTAAAGAGCTCGTTATGTTCTTGTCGAAAAACAAAAACTGTTGTAAATTGCATACTATAACCTATTATATAAATAAAACAACAACAAATGTATAAAAGAACAATAACTAACACATTAGCCATCTTATCACTATGTTTGGCTTTTACCCTAAGCCAGGCACAGGAAAGCAATAATGGCAAAAAATTGTGGGCAAAATCTATCTTAAATGAGAAAGCACCTGAACTACAGGTAGAACAATGGCTTTCCGATGCTCCAAACACCAAAGGAAAATTTGTGCTTGTTGACTTTTGGGCAACCTGGTGTGGTCCATGCCGAAGAGTGATTCCAGAACTAAACGAATGGCAGGAAAAATATAAAGATCAATTGGTGATTGTAGGAATATCCGACGAGACTGCAGACAAAGTGCAAAATGCCAAAGACATTAAAATTGACTATTACAATGCGATAGATACGCAGGCAAGACTAAAAAAAGAGCTTGAAGTAAAAGGAATACCACACTGTATACTGTTGGACCCTCAGGGAATCGTGCGCTGGGAAGGATTCCCAACACTCGCTGATCATGAACTTACAGCTGATGTTCTTGAAACAATCATTAAAAAATATAGCAAATAAATAATAAAAAAAGGGACTTTAATATTAAAGTCCCTTTTCTTTTTGACTAAATCAATTGCCGTAAAGCAATCTCATAAGCCTTCGAAGATAGCTGTCTGCGCTCTTTCGAAACATCATAAATCGCTTTCAATGCTTGTTGTATCACTTTTGAAACATCAGAAAACAACGCGTCGTCACTGATTTCAATATTTGGCTGCATCAAATAAGCAAATACACGAGCCATACCACAATTAGCCACAAAATCCGGAATAACAGACACCTGTTGATCGGCATACTCCATCACAGGACCATAGAAGATTTCTTTATCCGCAAAAGGCACATTTGCGCCACTAGCGATTAACTCTAAGCCGTTATCCACCAATTGCTGAACATGAGATTTAGACACTAGACGAGATGCCGCAGCAGGGATAAAGATTTCCGCTCCGATCCCCCAAACTTCTTCCTGCAATTTATCCGATGGAATCATATCGGGAGATACCAACTCATTGCCATTACGATTAAGGAACAAATCTGTTATCGCCTTTTCATCAAATCCGTCCGTATTAATCAGGCCGCCCATTCGATCTATAATACCAACGATACGAACCCCCATCTTAGATAGATAAAACGCGGCTGCGGCAGCAACATTCCCCCAGCCCTGGACAATAGCTCTCTTTCCTTGGCATCCTGATTCATAGAGATCATAAAAATGACGAACAGATTCCGCTACCCCAAACCCTGTAATCATATCTGCAACTTTATACTTGCGCTTTAGATCTGGCGTATAAAAAGCATCCTCCAACACTTTAGAGACGCCATACCGCAATTGTCCGATCTGACGGATACGTTCACTCTCACGGACATTAAAATGTCCATTCAACACCCCCTCTTGAGGATGCCAGAGACCATACTCCTCGGTCATCGGGATTACATCGTGGATTTCATCGATATTGAGGTCTCCACCTGTTCCGTAATAGTTTTTCAACAAAGGCGTCACCGCTTTAAACCAACGAGCCAAAACGTCCTTTTTCCGAGGATCTTTTGGATCAAAATTAATTCCGGATTTGCCCCCCCCTATTGCTGGTCCAGATACCGTAAATTTCACCTCCATTGTTTTGGCAAGCGACTCTACTTCATTCCTATCCAACCCCGCACGCATCCGCGTACCACCACCAGCTGCTCCTCCACGTAAAGAATTGATGACAACCCATCCTTCAGCCTCCGTCTCACTATCCTTCCATTCAAATACAATCTCCGGTCTTTTGTATTCAAAATCCCTAAGTAATTCCTTCATATTATTTTAAAATCCTAAAATAGACACCTTATCTTATAAATTACCTCTTCTCTCCTGTTCGCGTTCTATAGCCTCAAACAACGCTTTAAAGTTTCCTGCACCAAAACTCTGCGCACCTTTTCGTTGGATGATTTCAAAAAATAAGGTAGGACGATCCTGAACCGGTTTTGTAAAAATCTGAAGAAGATACCCTTCCTCATCCCGATCTACCAAAATCCCCAAATCTTGGATGATTTTAATTTCTTCGTCAATTATCCCCACACGGTCCGGCAACATATCGTAATAAGCCTCAGGAGGAGCTCCTAAAAACTCAACACCACGAGCCTTTAAAGCTTTGACCGTAGAAACAATGTCATTAGTAGCTAAGGCAGCATGTTGTACGCCCTCGCCTTCGTAAAACTCCAGATATTCTTCAATCTGAGACTTTTTCTTTCCTTCTGCAGGTTCATTGATCGGAAATTTCACATAACCATTACCATTACTCATCACCTTACTCATCAAAGCCGAGTATTCCGTGTTGATCTGTTTGTCATCAAACGAAAGGATATTTACAAATCCCATCACATTTTGATACCACTCAACAGTCTCATTCATTTTATTCCAATCGACGTTACCCACACAGTGGTCTACATACAAAAGACCAGTCTCTTCAGGATTATAGTCGCTAACCCAAGCCTCGTATCCAGGTAAAAATGCACCTTTGTAGTTTTTACGTTCTACAAACATATGCACTGTCTCTCCATAGGTATAGATACCAGCTGTCCAGACCTCACCATGCTCATCCTGTGTACATAATGGTTCCTGGTATACGCGAGCTCCACGCTTAGTGGTTTCTTCAAAAGATTTTCGTGCATCATCAACCCATAAAGCCAATATCTTGACCCCGTCACCATGTTTTTTGACATGCTCCGAAATAGAATGATCCGAGCGCAGAGCAGATGTCAACACCAACCTGATTTTATTCTGCTTCAATACATAAGATGCACGATCCCGCACTCCAGTCTCTGGACCAGCGTAAGCCTCCGACTGAAAACCAAAAGCGGTCTTGTAATAATGCGCAGCTTGTTTCGCATTCCCCACATAAAACTCAATGTAATCCGTACCATTAATAGGAAGAAAATCTTGTGCTGTTGCAATTTTCTCCGCAAAAGTTTGTGCCATGATAATATATTATTGTTTATTAATTAGTTACTAATTCATCCATGATTTGTAATAATCAGGGTCTTCCAGTGCTAACGCATCCTCCGTCAGCATCAACGGCCTAAAAGGATCAATCATTACTGCCAATTCATCTGTCCGCGTTTGTCCGATACTTTTTTCAACAGTACCTGGATGCGGTCCATGTGGTATCCCTCCGGGATGCAACGTAATCTGCCCTTCCTCCACCGACTTACGGCTCATAAAATCACCATCCACATAGTACAAAAGTTCATCCGAATCGACATTACTATGGTTGTAAGGAGCCGGAACCGCTAATGGGTGATAATCATATAAGCGAGGGCAAAAACTACACAATACAAAAGCATCGGTTTCGAAAGTCTGATGCACCGGAGGAGGTTGGTGCAACATACCTGTAATAGGCATAAAGTCATGAATAGAAAATGCCCAAGGATAGTGATAACCATCCCATCCAACAAAATCAAATGGATGACTGCCATACACATACGGATAGATCAATCCCTCTTTTTTGATCTTGACCTCAAAATCGCCTACTTCATCAAAAGTCTCCAGATTTTCAGGAATGCGGATATCACGTTCATAAAATGGAGCGTGCTCCATCAATTGTCCAAATTCATTGCGGTAACGCTTTGGCGTACGGACTGGAGAAAAAGACTCTACGATCAACAAACGATTTGCCGTATCCTCAAAGTGCAACTGGTAAATTGTACCCCTCGGGATCACCAGATAGTCACCGTAAGAAAATGTGATCTGTCCATATCCGGTTTTTAAAACACCTCGTCCCTCATGGATAAAGATGATTTCATCGGCCTGACTATTCTTATAAAAATAGTCTGTCATCGAATGTCGGGGAGCGGCCAAGGAGATGTGAAGATCCTGATTCACCAACACGGGCTTACGACTCTCCAAATAATCATCGGCAGGAGCCAATGAAAATCCTTTCAGACTGGTATGCTTCAGATGTTTCTCCCGTGCAATTTTTGGAGAAACATCATAAGGCTCTCTTATTTGTCGCACCAAAGTTGGCGGATGACAGTGATATACAAGAGAGTAAACACTAGAAAAACCATGTGTTGAAACCAATTCTTCGGCGTATAAATCGCCATTTTCTTTTTTAAATACGGTATGTCGCTTGTTGGGGACCTTCCCGAGCTTATGATAAAATGCCATAATCCTCTGGTTTAAAACAGTTAAAAAACAAAAAATGAAATACTCGATAAGCCTAGTTACGAGTTAAGTGAAATAAGGGGCTTAATACTGTGCAAACACAATCTCTGCTAGCATCGCTTTAATAAAAGCAATCAATCCTAAGGATAACTTTGGGGTATATACACAAAGATTGTACATAGCAGGGTTTATAATATGGTATAAAGATAAAAATATTTTCCAATATAATCCGACGAAAAAATTTTAATATTTATAATCATATGTATATTTGCACCGTAAATCTATAATTGAACCCTTTTTAATGCCACTCTTTTTATGAGAATTGTAACCTGTCTTCATGACAACGCCGAACATCTCGCTATTTTAATAGATACAACAGTTTACCGTTGCGCTGAAATCAGCGATCAACTCCCCACCTCTATGCAGGAATTCTTAAATGGAGGCCATCCAAACATACTTACCTTGCAGCAGGCAGAAAAGAAAATTAAAAATGGCTCCATCAATATAAAAGGAACAAACATAACAGAGGCTCAATTAATCGCACCTGTGCCCCACCCGACTTCCTGTAGAGATGCCTATGCTTTTAGACAGCATGTAGTCACCTCAAGACGTAATCGGGGCTTAGACATGATTCCGGAGTTCGATCAATTTCCCGTATTCTATTTCACAAACCATAACGCTATTTATGGCCCTGGAAATATTCCCTGTATGCCCCTCCATATGCAACAATTAGACTTCGAACTTGAAGTAGCAATAGTCATTAATAAAAGAGGAAAAAATATTAAAGCTGCAGAGGCTGACGACTATATAGCAGGCTATATGATCATGAACGACATCAGTGCCCGTAAGCTACAGCTGGAAGAAATGAAACTAAATTTAGGTCCGGCAAAAGGGAAAGACTTCGCGACCGTAATAGGTCCTTATTTGGTCACTAAAGACGAATTATTACCCTATAAAACACCTCACTACAAAGGTCATACGGGTGACTCTTACAATCTAGAAATGACATGTAAGGTAAACGGAAAGCAGGTTTCTCTAGGCAATTTTGCAGATATGGACTGGACCTTTGCTGAAATCATAGAGCGTGCATCCTATGGTGTAGAACTTTTTCCAGGCGATGTAATAGGATCCGGAACC
This sequence comes from Sphingobacterium faecale, assembly GCF_016746095.1. Taxonomy (GTDB): domain Bacteria; phylum Bacteroidota; class Bacteroidia; order Sphingobacteriales; family Sphingobacteriaceae; genus Sphingobacterium; species Sphingobacterium faecale. The sequence continues at coordinate 123,691 of NZ_JAERTY010000003.1, forward strand.
GTAGGAACCGGTTGCTTTCTCGAGCTCAATGGCACAGCACGCCTAGAAAACCCAAACCATACAGACCAATGGCTACAGGATGGCGATACGGTTACGCTTGAAGTAACGGGGCTTGGCCTATTGGAAAACAAAATAGTATTAACAAACGAATAACGACCCTTATAAGTAGCGAAAATGAGTAATATAATAAGCTTCGACCCGAAAAAAGATCAGGCAATATTCGACAATCTGATCAAATATGCAATTGCACCTAGGCCTATATGTTTCGCCAGTACCATATCAAAAAATGGACAGGTCAACCTTAGCCCCTTCAGCTATTTCAATCTCATGTCGCACCAACCTCCCGTATGCGTATTCTCTCCATTGAGGCGTATGCGAGATGGCTCCACCAAACACACGCTCGAGAATATCTTGGAAGTAGACGAAGTCGTCATCAACATCGTAAACTACGATCTAGTACAACAACAATCTTTAGCAAGTACCGAATATGCCGAAGGAGTCGACGAGTTCAAAAAAGCAGGCCTCACTCCACTCCCTTCGACTTATATAAAACCACCTCGCGTAGCCGAGTCCCCAATTCAACTCGAATGCAAGGTGCAACGCGTCATACCGCTGAGTGATCTTCCTGGCGCTGGAAATCTTGTCATTGCTGAAGTATTGGCCATGCATGTGCAGGCTCATCTATTGGACGACAAAAATAATGTCAAACAACATGAACTGGACCTAGTAGCTAGACTTGGAGGCGATTGGTACTGTCGGGTGACACAGGACAACCTATTTATCGTCCCCAAACCACTTCGTAATTTAGGTATTGGGGTAGACAACCTACCCGAAGCCATCCGTCTATCTAAAGTACTGACCGGAAATCATCTAGGCTTACTGGCCAATGTAGAAATCATCCCGTCCCTAGACAATACCGTAGACGTAAATATCGATTACAGTGATTCAACGCACATACATAGCTTTGTCGCACAATTGCTAGATCAAGGAAAATTACAAGAAGCCTGGCAAGTGCTATTACGAAGTATATAGGGATGTTTAAAACTTGCCCCGTCAACTTTAGAAAAACGAGCGCTCAATTTGTATAAATTGAGCGCTCGTTTTATGTAAATTGAGCGCTCAATTTTCTAAAAGAACGCGGCCACCAATATCCACCTTCAGCTACTCGGCAATCAGCTTCAACAATCCATCCTTAATATTAGGGTTACCAAAATCCACCATCCCCGTATGCTGTACAGCGACCTCGCCACGCTTATCCAAAATCACAGTCATCGGAATGGAGCTCGTCTCCAATTCAGAAGGTAATGGGCCGTGCAAGGTATACAACGGGAGATCAAATTTATTCTTCGCCATAAACTTAGAAGCACCTTTAATATCCTCATCCACATCAATAGCCATGAATACGATATCCTTATTTGACTTAAAATCCAAAAATAACGTGTTCAATGAAGGCATTTCCCGGATACAGGGAGGACACCAAGTCGCCCAAAAATTCATAACCACCACCTTCCCACGAAGGGAGTCCAAGGTCGTAACCCGATTATTGATATCTACAAAACTTGCACTCAAGCCAACTGTAACCTCTTTCACATCCGTTCCTACTTTTTCCATAGCGATCGAATCTGCTAGAATAGTATTTTCTTTATCACCTGTCTCTTTAGTGTTATTGGCACAACCAACAACCAGTAGTGCCCCGGCAATCAACAACATCATTTTTCTTTCCATATCTGTATAATATTAATAGTGTTACTTCATTAAAGCCTTCACAACCTTTCCATCCGTAAGCTCTTCAGACGCACGGTTTACAACCCTATCTTCTGTCGTTATAGGCCCAAATACCTCAACCAGGTTTTCGTACGAAATACCCAAGCGTACCGGAACGCGTTCTGTCTTCCCATCTTCTACTACCCGTATTACAAACACGCCAGACTGTGCATTGACCACAGCCTCTTTAGGTACAAAGATAGTCTTCTGTGCCCGCTTCAAAGAAAGCTGTACATCAGCAAAATCTCCACCAATCAAACTTTTATCTCCATTAGGCACCTCAAATTCCAAACTCAACGAACGCGTTGTAGGGTCTATAAATTTAGCATTTCTCTTCAATTTGGTTGTAAACGTTCGATTAGGAATACTCAATACCTGAAATTCGGCAACAGTACTATCCGACACCGCCTGTCCATGCACCTCAGGTACCACAACCTTCAACTTCAGTTTATCATTGGCCACCAAATTGAACATAGGTACACCACTGTCACCCAGCAACGCTCCCGTAGAAAAATTACGTTGCGTAATAACACCGGAAAAAGGTGCACGGATCAATAAATAATCCTCCATATACTTCGATTTTTGATAAGCACCTCCTGCTTCTACAACAGCAGCACTATCCCGCAACATATCACCGTAAGCACGTTCCAGCTCCAAGGCGGATATAGCTCCTTTTTTGCGTCCATCGACATCATGCAAACGCTTATAACGTAATTTACTAACCTCATAATTCGCCAATAACTGATGTTGCTTCGCACGATCGGATGTACTCTGTACATCCATTTCAGGAGCCTCCATTCGAGCGAGGAGTTGCCCTTTTTGCACATAATCGCCTACATCGACATGAATCTGCCGAACGAACCCCTTGACCTTTGAAAATAACGCCACCGACTCCTGTGGCTGTAGTTCCCCCGTCAACTTAATACGATACTGCGGTTGTAACGATTGAGGATGAGAGACTGCTAGCTCCAGCATCTCCCCTTTCTTGTCTGTCTGCTCCTGTTTATCACTGCCTTGTTGCTTACACCCAAGGAATACCATGAAAACTAACAAAAAACTATATCTTATCATCTTTTTAATTATTATAAAACTTACTATTTACATCATCAGGATCTAGAGAAGGTTCCAAATACGTAGCCTTCTTCATCATCAGTGAGAAAATAAGAGGAATCATCAATAAAATCACTAACGTAGAGCTAATCAAACCTCCAATTACTGCTTGACCAAGAGGTGCAATCTGCTCGCCTCCGTCGCCCATACCCAATGCCATCGGAATCATCCCCGCTACCATAGCTGCAGCTGTCATCAAAATAGGACGCAGACGGGATTTGGCGGCGATTATCGCCGCAAAACGGGCTGAAATAAAATATTTCTTACGATTCTGCTCTGCTTGATTCACCAAAAGAACCGCATTCGAAACCGACACCCCAATAGACATGATAATACCCATATAAGACTGCAGGTTCAACGTACTTCCAAATATCCAAATGAAAAAAGAACTACCTGCAATCACAGCTGGGACAACGGATAGAATAACAAGACTGACACGTACCGATTGGTAGTAAGCACTCATCATAAAGAAAATAACTACAATCGCGATCGAAAGCCCTACCAAAAGCCCTGACAATGTTTCTTCTAACAACGTCAACGTTCCTTCCTTCCAAACACGCATCCCCTTCGGGACCTCACCTATTTCGCTTAGCGCCTGATCAACGGCTTTATTCGCAGTACCTAAATCCGTCTGGTGAAGGTCTGCCAAAATCGTAACATAACGATTCGGTCCTCTACGATTTACCTGTCCCGCTACAGTGCTATGGGTAATAGTAGCCACGTCCTCCAATATCGGATAACTCTTTCCTTTTTGTAATGGCATCGCACGCAGATCTTCAACAGCTTGTATTAGATTTTCAGGAACCTGTACCTGAACCTGAAACACCAGCCCCGATTTGGGATCTACCCAAAGGTTCTTGTCTGTAAATCGAGTCGAAGAAGTCGTTGCAGAGATATTGCGTGACACCTCTTGGACGGTCAAACCATATTGTGCGAGACGCTTACGATCGAGTTTGATATCAATAATGGGATAATGCAAAGGTTCTGCAATCTGTACATCCCTCAAAAAGTCATAATCTGACAGTTTAGACACCAACTTTTTAGCATAAGATTCGGCAGCCATCAGCTGTGGTGCACTCACTTTGACCTCTACAGGTGTCATCGAACCTTGGCCTATGATTTTATCCATCAGCTCCATCGGTTCGAAGTTGATGGTTACCGTAGGAAAATCTTTATCAACCCGTTCACGGATCTGTTCTTTTAATACATCATTCTTTAGACCGATTTTCTTTTTATCCAAAGACAATTGTAAAACGCCCTCACCAGTCGTACTGTTAAAAAGAAAAATAGGGTTAATAGGATTTGCAGAAGGGTGCATACCGACAAAAGCTGAACTTATCTTCACACTATTTTCAGGTAGCATTGCTGTAATAGATTCTCCAATTTTACGAACGGTCTCTTCTGTATGTTCGAGACGTGTACCTTCCGGAAGCCGTATACGCAACTGAAAGTCACCACCTTCAGAACGTGGCAAAATATCCGTCCCCAAAAGCGAAAACATCAAAAAGATAGCTCCGAAACTCAGGATCAAATAACCTATTGTAGGCACTATCGAACGACGCACTAGGCGACGCACCAAAAAGGCATACTTCACATTCACACGCTCCATAAATGACCGCTTGCGACGAACGAACTGCCCGTGTACCTTAGACTTCATAATCCAATTGGCCATAATAGGAACAAAAGTCTGCGAAGCAATAAAAGAAGCGATCATCGCGAATGCGACAGCAAGCGACAAGGGCATAAACATATCCCGAGGTATACCACTCATCATAAATGCAGGAGTAAGCACAGCTAGGATACTTAATAAAATTAACAACTTGGGTGCTGAAATCTCTAACAACGCATCCAGGATAGCTCGGGCTTTAGACTTACCCAGTTCCATATGTTGGTGAATATTTTCAATGGTAACCGTAGCTTCATCCACCAGAATACCAATCGAAAGAGCCAAACCGCTTAAAGTCATAATATTAACACTCTGACCAAAGAAATAGAGTGTGATTACTGCTGTGATAATAGCGATTGGAATGGTCAAAACCACAATTAACGCCCCCCGGACATCTCCTAGAAAAAGAAAAACCATCAGGCCTGTCAGCAACGCACCCAAAGCTCCCTCAAAAATCAGATTAGATAACGAACGGGAGATATACACCGACTGGTCAAAAGCATAACTGATTTTAACCCCTTCAGGCAATAGATTCTCCAGCATGGGCAACGATTTCTTAAGATTGTCCACCGCTGTTAGTGTAGATGCATCGGGTTTCTTAATGATAGGAAGATAAACAGATCGTTTACCATTGATTAAGGCATAGCCCACCGTTTGATCTGCTGCGTCCATCACTGTAGCGACATCTCCGACCAACAAGGTGCGCCCTGGCATGATCTTAATAGGGGTTTGTAAAAACTCATCGACACCATCAGCAATAGAGTTTACCGGTGCCATAAGATTTTTGTCTCCCAATCGCACATTACCTGCAGGCGAAGGAACCGAGTTTTTAGTAATCGCCAATGTGACCTCTTCTGGACTCAAGCCTGCTGCCTTCATCTTTTGAGGATCAATATTCACCACCAAACTACGCATATTACCTCCAAATGGAGCCGGAGCCGTAATACCAGGTATATTGACAAACATAGGCCTTACTTTAGTAATAGCCATAGTCTGAAGTTCCGTCACGGAGTGTTTTTCACTATCAAAAACCAATTGTCCTACGGGAAGAGAGCTCCCGTCAAAACGGACCACCATAGGTGGCACGGCACCTGGTGGCAAAAAACCCATGGCACGCGACACCTGCATACTCAGCTCGGCCGAAGCCTGGGACATATCCGTACCCGGATAAAAAGTCAATTTCATTAGCGAAAGACCTTGGATGCTTTTAAAATCCAATTCCTTAACACCGTTGACAAAAAGTAAAACCTTCTGAAACTCGTTCGCCATAAAGCCGTCCATATAGGCAGGCGAAAGCCCCCCATAGGGCATCGCTATATACATAGCAGGTGACTCAATCTCTGGAAAGATATCCACCTTAATCTTTTGAATAACCGGCCACGAAAAATAAGCAATCGCTATGATAACCATAATGAATGCAATAGGCTTCCGAAGCGCTGTTCTAATAATATTCATATGTGTATTACGATTTAAAAATGTTGGATAACGGGGTTAATATTCGCCTCCAGAAAAGCACGCTTTAAAACAATATTCCAATAGTTATAATACTGCAATAGATTTTGCTTCTCAATCTGAAGTAAGATAGCTTGAACCTGTAAAAGTTCGGCCAAATTAATAAGCCCACCTTCATAGCGTACCTTATACATCTCATAAGCCTCCGAAGCCTGTTGCTTACTACGATCCGACTCCACCAGACCGGCAGCAGTCTGCCGCTCTTGAGTCGACAGATCCAGTAAACGCTGCTCCAATTCATTATCTAACAATCGGTATTCGTCCTCGACTTTGCTCCGCTTGGCTTCGAAAATCTTACGATTAGACTTAGCCGTAAATAGCTGTTGTAAATTCCAGTTCACCCCTACGCCAACAAAATAATTATGGGCATAGTTCTGAAACATATCACCATAACTATTGGAGGCCACACCTGATGACGAGACTCCCGAACTCCGGCTAGAAAGAGCACCTATCCCTATAATTTGAGGCAATACTTGTTTGCTGGATTTCTTGACCAATTGGTCTAGTTTTTCCGTTTCAGTCTTCTTGATTTCTAATAAGGGCTGGAGTACATCTCCCCCTGTTTCCGCTTTCAACAAAACAAAAAAACGGGCTGCAGACTGAGCTGCTGGATTGACTGCCCCTCCAACAAATTCCGAAAGCGCATACACGCCACCTTTCAACTGTCCAGAAACATGAGATAGCTCAGACTGCACATTGTTTAATGAAGAAGATACAAGCAGCGTATCCGCACTTGGGACAATACCACTGGTCGCCAGATCCCGAGTGAGTTCCAAAATATCCTGATACCTCTTCAGGTGCTCATGATACCAATCCGAAAGAATCTGGTAATACAGGTAATTTATATAACGTTGGGAAAGTTCATTCTGTACCAATAGCGTATATTGATTTGCTTCCCATGTAGACTGCTTTATCGCTGTAGATCCCAGAGCTTTGTCTAAATTTTTCCGTCCAAAATTGACCAAATCCCAATTTAGACTACTTGTAGCATATTGATTAAACGTATTAGAAGAACCACCCGAGGTATTTGAGCCACTGATATTAAAAATGCCCGGCATGGGATAAAAGGCCCCCGAAACATTATTCAACGAGCTTAATCCCTGTTGGTACTGGAGCCATACCTGTGGTTTATAACGCTCCAATGAAGACGCACTATCCAATCGGGAAATACCGATTTCCTGGTCTTTTATAGAAAATCCTTTATAATTTGCTTTTGTCTGCTGCCAATAGTCCTCGAGTACTTGACCATGCACATTATTAGTGATAAGTCCTGTCCCAATGACGAGCAAACAAGCACATAACTTGTTGATCATCGATTAAAATTTATAGTAAAAAACACAATTAGAATAAAGAGCCCGTAGGCTTAACTTTAACAGTGTTTAAATCCTATAAATTGAACCGTTTTATAAAAAGGAATAGATTATTGGAGCCATAATAATAGGCCCGTGGTGGGTAAACTCTAGAACTTTTTTGGGAAACACCTAAAAATAGAACAAAAAAGAAAGCCAATAACAATACCGAAGGAGAAAAATCGATATCGGAATGACCTACCTTCACTAAATTTTCTTTAATCTCCAATACACAAGGTGCTTCTAAAGGCGTAATCAATTTAGAATGCTTGATGGTCAATCCCGAAGAAGGTTGCGATGTAGAGCTAAGCTTAATAGATGCCTTAATAGGACAAGAGGTCAGAATAAACACCATAAAAATGCCTATGATTCGCATTATACATGCAAATGAGCTATTTTTTATAGTATATAAATTATTCATCAGTACAAACCTACATAAATTTACCACTATACGCAATATAATCGCTTTCGAATATAAAATTCTGTAGCTCTCCTCAGCCTAAAAACACCTTTAATTGAGGAAATATAGACTATTCCTCCTCAGAATAAAATAGATGTAACGCCTATTTTACCTTTTCAAGACATCATTTGACACGCTAGAGATATCCCTCCCAATAAGATATTGACAGAATTAACTTTCAAAACTTTCCATTTTGCCATCTATACGACTTAAAAAATATCTTTTTGAAAAAACAGACAACGCAATCGATTGTTTAGAAGGAATTATTTATTTTTGTAGTCCTATTAACAGATTAAACTTGATACTATGTGTGGAATTGTCGGCTATGTAGGCCATCGACAAGCATACCCCTATTTAATAGAGGGATTGCGTAAACTAGAATACCGCGGATACGATAGCGCAGGAATCGCGCTCCATTCTCAACAACAATTACTAATATCCAAAACAGCTGGTAAGGTGGCTGCATTAGAAGAGTTGACGAAAACAATAGACCTTTCTGCCAAAACAGGAATAGGACATACCAGATGGGCTACCCATGGGGTACCATCCGATCACAATGCCCACCCCCATCGCTCACAGAATGGAAAACTGGCATTGGTACACAATGGTATTATTGAGAATTACGCAACAATAAAAGAAGAGCTACTCAAAAAAGGCTATACCTTCAAAAGTGATACAGACTCCGAAGTACTGCTCAATTTCATTGAAGACATCAAAACAAATAATGCCTGTACGCTCGAAGAAGCAATACGTATCGCCTTAAAACGTATTACAGGAGCTTATGTCATCCTCGTACTGGACGAAGACAGCCCAAACACGATTATAGCTGCAAGAAAAGGTAGCCCACTGGTCATCGGAATTGGCAATGGCGAACATTTCTTAGGCTCTGATGCATCCCCTATGTTGGGACATACCAAAGAAGTCGTTTATATCAATGACTATGAGCTGGCAATTATAAAACCTGATGAGCTGATCCTAAAAAACCTAGGTAACGATATCGTAACGCCATTCGTACAAAAATTGGATATGGAATTGGCCAGCATAGAAAAAGCAGGCTACCCGCACTTTATGCTGAAGGAGATATTTGAGCAACCTAAAGCAATTCAGGATTGTCTAAGAGGAAGATTAGATAGCACCACGCACCAGATTACCCTAAGCGGGTTAGAAAAAGTAAAAGACAAACTTCTAACTGCACATCGCATCATTATCGTTGCCTGTGGCACCAGCTGGCATGCGGCACTCCTAGCAGAATATTGGATTGAAGAGCTCTGTCGTGTTCCTGTTGAAGTAGAATATGCCTCTGAATTCAGATACAGAAATCCAATCGTGGGACCAGATGATCTGATCATAGCCATATCACAAAGTGGAGAAACCGCGGATACACTCGTCGCACTTGAAAACGCAAAGCAACATGGTGCTACTATATTTGGGGTCGTCAATGTTGTCGGATCCTCCATTGCCAGACTATCTGATTCGGGCATCTACACACACGCCGGACCAGAAATAGGAGTAGCCAGTACAAAAGCATTTACGACTCAGCTTGCAGCTCTTTTATTATTCGCAATCAAGCTCGCGCAATACAAACAAAAAATAGATACCGCTACCAGCAACACGCTTATCAACGAACTACAGGCTGTACCTGATAAGGTACAGGAGATCTTAAATTCACAACTCGAAAAGATAAAGAGTATAGCCCATAAATATGTGGACGCAAAAGATTTTCTATACCTAGGTCGTGGATATAACTTTCCGATAGCATTAGAAGGCGCTCTAAAACTCAAAGAAATCTCATACATCCATGCAGAAGGCTATCCAGCAGCTGAAATGAAACATGGACCGATTGCATTGGTAGACGAAAATCTACCGGTATTGTTCATTGCTACAAAAGATAAAATACAAGAAAAGATAATCAGCAATATGCAAGAGATAAAAGCCCGTTCGGGACAGCTCATTGCACTGGTATCAACCGATGACACCTTCGTGTCTTCCATGGCCGACGACAGTATCGAAATACCTGAAGCTCACGAAACCATAGCGCCTATACTATCCACTATTCCTCTACAGCTATTGGCTTACTATATCGGTATTGCCAGAGGCTGTGACGTGGACAAACCTAGAAATTTAGCTAAATCAGTAACGGTAGAATAGACGATGACATTCATTTCAAAAGAGCCGCTACACGCCTTGGGATATGGCTTTGTAACCGAAAAAGAGGTATCTGGACTAACAAACGAGTACGATATACGTAATCAACAGTTGGGAACAGATAAGGAATTCAGACAGCTCACAGCCCAAGAGATTCAACAGCTAACCAACCAGCTCAATTACAGTTCGGACTGGTCGAAGGTATGGGTTAGCGAACCCTTTTTCCCGGAACAGATCCAGCATTCCAAATTTTATGGATTGGTAAGGATAGGTGCTATGGAACAGACTTACCTTTCTTATAGGGACCTACGCCTTCCTACAGGAATATACAATTCGACCATAGTAAGCTCCGATATCGGAGCATGTTCTGCGATACATCATGTGCGTTATATGGCACATTTCATCATTGGAGAACAGGTACTGCTCTCCAATATCAATGAAATGGAAACCAGCAATAACGCCAAATTTGGAAACGGCATCCTCAAAAAAGGAGAATCTCCAGACAAAAGGATCTGGATGGAATTATGTAATGAAAATGGGGGGCGATCCGTCGTCCCCTTCGATGGCATGCAAGCGGCAGATGTCTACCTATGGTCACGCCATCGAGAAGATTCCCTATTCCAAAACCGCCTATTAGAAATAACGGATAGGCATTTCTCCACACAACGGGGATACTATAGCATCCTAGCCGACAATGTGGTATTGAAGAACTCAAATACGATCAAGGATGTTAAAATAGGTCCTTATGCATACATAAAAGGAGTAAATAAGCTGAAAAACGTAACGGTAAACTCCAGTAAAGAAGCATTCACACAAATCGGAGAAGGATGTGAAATTGTAAATGGAATAATTGGTTACGGTTGCCGCGTTTTCTATGGTGTCAAAGCTGTTAGGTTTATATTATCTTCACATTCACAGCTGAAATATGGAGCCAGACTGATCAACTCTTTTTTAGGCGACAACTCCACTATATCCTGTTGCGAAGTACTCAACTCGTTACTGTTCCCTTCTCACGAGCAACATCACAATAACTCCTTCCTATGCGCAGCATTGATAAAAGGACAAAGCAATATGGCTGCTGGAGCCACGATAGGTTCCAATCATAATTCAAGAGCTGCAGATGGTGAGATAATAGCAGGAAGAGGGTTTTGGCCCGGTCTATGTGTCAGTATCAAACATAATTCAAAATTTGCCTCTTATACCCTACTTGTAAAAGGCGACTTTCTACATGAGCTTGATATCAGAATACCATTCTCTCTCGTCAGCAATGAAGCCGACAAAAACCGTTTATTGATAGTTCCTGGATATTGGTTTCTCTACAATATGTATGCCCTGATGCGTAATACAACCAAATTCAACGATCGCGACAAACGAACACTAAAAAATCAATACCTCGAATATGATGTTTTAGCACCAGATACCGTTAATGAAATGTTTGATGCCCTACAGGAGATAGAAATGGCGGTAGGCCAGGCCTGGCCGGAGATAGAACCCGAAGCCACAGCTCAAATCCGTGGACGCCAACTCTTAATGGATCCAAATTTTGATTTAAACCAACGTGAGGTATATCTCACGGATACAGAATTCTCAAATCGCAAAGTTGTAGTAGTGAAAGCGAGAGCATGTTATCATACTTTCAAGCGTATGATTCATTATTATGGGGCAGTACACCTTGCTGATTGTCTCGAGAAGGGCACATGTGGAACATCCGCTCCAAGTGCTATTCCGGAACAAAGAGAGCACTTTGAAAATGTGGGAGGCCAATTGATTCCACAAAAACATATAAAGACACTGATAGAGGATATCAAAACGCAAAAAATTGATTCCTGGAATGAGGTGCACGAGCGTTATCATACCTGGAGTAAATTATACCCACAAAGTAAAATCGATCACGCTTTAGCTTCTCTAGCACAGATTACGGAGACCTCACCGGCAGACTGGGACACCGATTTTATCAACCACACATTAGCGCAGAGCCTCGATACTAAAAAGTGGATTTACAGCGAAATCAAAAAATCAAGAGGAAAGGATTATGAAAACCCATTCCGGATGTTAACCTATAACTCCAAAGAAGAAATGGAAAAAGTAGTCGGAAAATTAGAGGAAAACAGTTTCTTGATCAAGCAACAAGCGGAGTTCACTTGCTACGAAGAAAAAATCGCTAAAATAACAACAAAATAAATATTGTATCTTAGTTGTATCATAAATTAAGCTTACCATGTCAAACACAAGTACAGGCCATATAAAAGTTAAAAGCATCCAGGACACTGCTGCACCATATGGCTTGTACACGACATACATCACCCCGAGTGACAAAGAACTGAAAGGATCTGTCTTAGTTCTTCACGGGATGCAAGAACATAGCGGAAGGTATATACAATTTGCAGAATACCTCGCCTCTGTTGGATTCGCCGTCTTGCTTTATGACCATATAGGTCATGGCAATACCGCGACCGATGATACCGCACAGGGGTACTTCCAACAAGAAAGACCGCAGGAGAGATTAATTAATGATGCTATAGCGCTACATCACTATTTAAAGGACAAACACCCCGATCATCCGCATTTTATCATCGGACACTCCATGGGCTCCTTTATTACCCGATGTGTATTACAACGGATAGGAAACGAATTTGATGGAAGTGTATGGATCGGTACCGGAGCCAAAACAGCAGGAGCCGAAGCTTTTAGGGCGCTCCTAGCTTTACTCCAGAAAATAAGTCCTAGAAAACGGAGCAAAATGATCAATGGTATCTTCAGCAAAATGAACAATACAAAATTTCGGCATGAACCCGACTTTGATGATACCAGTTGGCTGAGTCTAAGTAAAACAAATAGGAAGCGTTTCCAAGAAGATCCACTTTGTGGCATCCCTTTTACCAACAACGCCTTCTATACCCTCCTGACCATACTGTTGACAGCAACAAAAAAAGGATGGCAGAATTCCATCCCAAAAAGTCTTCCGATTCTCTTAGTCAGCGGGCAAGATGACCCAATTGGTGGCTTTTCCAAGGGAATAGAAAAAACAGAAAAACAACTTAAAGAAAGCGGCTTCCAAGAAGTAAATATCATTACTTATCCAAAGAAAAGACATGAAATCCTGCAGGAAGAAAACAGCATAGAGGTGTCTGAAGTTATAGCACAATGGTTATTATCCCATGCCAAATTACGCCTGATCCAATAACTTCTCAAAAGCTTTACGTTGCGCCCCGCCCCGAAAGTACACCTCACCACAATATACATACCCCAATTTATCAAACACCCGTAACATGCCTGCGTTATCGTAATTTGTGTCTACTTTAATACTTAATCGATCCTGGGATAAACTAACGTTTTCAGCCTCCAGCATCATCCAGGTTCCCAATCCCTTTATCACGTCACGCTGCGAAACAGCTAGCCGGTGTATCACCGTATATGGACGCTCTGTAAGCCACTTACCGGTCAGCGCCTCGTAGGCAGGCTCGATAGCACCGATTACTGCGATATAAGCCACTATCGCCCCTTCTATGCGCTCAGCTACAAATCCATACCCCTTTTCGACATCTTCCACTATGACTTCCCGATTGGGATAACCATCCTGCCATTGATCCGACCCATCGTTACGGCGCTTCGCTATCGCCTCCTCTAGTACTGCCCAGACAGCATCCACATCCGAAATGGTAGCCTTACGAAAAATAATACCTGAAAACATATCTTTATATCTATACTAGGCTTTTTCAGCCTTTTTAACCTTATTAATTTTAAATTGTAAAAGTACGATGGAGGCGACTAAAGAAACACCACCGATCCACACCAATCCCCATACAGGCCCTTTTATAAGATCTGCTGTCCCCTGCTCTATAATCATCGTTCTAAAGATCTGAAGGTAATGGGTAAGCGGAATCAATTTAGACAACCAGACAATCCAATCCGGCATCTGGCTCAATGGCCAGGTAAAACCACTTAATATAAACGAGGGAGTAGCAATAACCATCAATATCTCCGTAGCCTTCAACTGGCTTGGAATAGCAATACTGACCAATATCCCCAAGAAAGCAACAGCAAGCAAAAACAGAAAAGAAGCTCCAAAAAACGCAAATCCTTCAACATGTAAAGGCATCCTATAAAAAACAGAATAACCGTAGTACAAACCATAAATTAAAAAGGACATCAGCACATAGGGAGTAATCTTAACCAGAATCAGCACAAAGACGTTGGAAGTCTTACCTACAAGCTCACGGAAAGTATTGTTTTCGAATTCAGACGCAAAGCTCAAGGCCAGTCCCAACATCATCACCTGCTGCAGAACAGTCAGCAAAACACCCGGTAGCATAAAGTACAAGTAATTACCACTCCGTATATTCTGTTTGACAATAGTCGTCTTAAAAGGCTCATACTGTTGTTCGGCCACATAAGCAGGAACACCTTTCTTCTCCTGAGATTTGATTTGTATACCCGCTTTCATGGTCCCTGCGCACACATTGACCGCCATCATAGCATAATTTGATGTCAACGTATTAGAAGCATTGACAAACAACGTCAACTCTGTACTGCGGTTATAATTAACATCTGATGAAAAATTCTTCGGGATATGAACAACCACAGTAGCTTCTTTCTCCAATGCTACCTCTTTGGCGCCAAAAGGATCAGCCATCAGTTCAGCAACATAGATCACCTCATTCTCATTGAACATATCAATAAGTTGCCTAGACAAAGGACTACGATCCTCGTCCACCACTATAATCGGTAGATGCGTCACCTTACCTTTCTTATACACCCCTCCTACAAGAACACCATACATAACAGGGGCTCCTAAAAAAAGAATGAGCAATACCTTATTCTGATAGAACAAAGCAAACTCCCTCTTAATCAAACTCCAAAAGTTACCCATAATTACTTCTCGTCTTTAACGATAAATGTCGCTTTAGTTAACAATTCTTTATCATCTGTAGCACTTGTAGGACGCAAACGCACTTCAAATAAAGTCTCCTGTTGTTCAAAGTCAGGATATGCTGTACTAATACTCGCATAATTACTCAATGATTTGATAGTCTCTACCCGTGCACTCAATGTTTTATTTTCTAAGTAAGGAATAGCCAATGTCTTTACAGCTCCCTTCTGAAAATCCTTAATACGGCTTTCTGGGATTGTAACCCTAAAGTAAGCACCATCCGATACATAGCCAGAAGCTAAGCTATATCCTGCCAAAGCCAGCTCTCCAACCTTGAGGTTGATCGTTTCTATAGACATATCTTGAGGAGCAATCACATAACGCTCCTTTGCAGCGACATTGACCTCCGAAACTGCTCCTATTGCACGTTCCTTCTGTCCTAATGCCATTTTCTGTTGTTCAATACGAGCCCCGTTCCTCACATCAGCCAACTCTGCCTGAGCGGCCAAATATTGATTTTTGGCACCTTGGTATTTAGCGTATATCTCGTCATATTTTTGCTGTGCAACCAAAGAATCACGAAGTAGATTTTTCATCCGGTCAAGAGACTTCTGCGCAAAATCATATTGCTCTTTCAGTCCCGCTACCTTAGCATTTAGCTGTGTCAACTGTCCGTCTGTTGCCCCCTTTACCGCCATGTCATACTGCGCTTGAGCGGCCTCGAGAGCACCCTGCGCCTGTACGGATTTTGCATCGACCTCAGGCAACTCCAAAACAATCAGAGTATCCCCTTTATGCACCAATTGCCCCTCTTCAACTAGAATCCGATGGATTTTACCAGGTATCTTTGTGGTTACCGAAATCTGATCCCGCTCGATTTTTCCTTCCAGAGCCTTCTGCTGCTTCGCATCTTTGTTTGAACACCCCTGGACCAATAATGCGACAAAAGCTATATAAAATGTGTTTTTCATTATTATTAATTATTTATAACGATGCTGACTATCGTATTAACAGGTTGCTCTTCTTTTTTCTAAACCGTAATAAGACTGTATCATCTCTTTTTGTTTATTCTATCTATATATTCTTAAAGCCGATCCTAACGGACAGACACGAAATCCGTACCTATCTTGTAATCGTATCGTAAAGGTTTCCATTAGCCTTCAACAACTCCGTTACCGCATTACGCTGATTCAGAATCTGACTATAATAACCCAAGGATTGTTTATAAAACTCATTCTCTGCCTCCAAGCGCTCAGTCACATCACTCAACCCCTCCTCAAACTGACGCGAAGCCAAATGCAGGTTATTCTTAGCGATTGCTACCTGTTGCTGATTCACACCAATTTTCTTAAGTCCCAGCTCATAGTCAGCACGTGTCTTACGTTGCAATAGGCTTAGCTTTTCCTTCGTATCTTCCAATTTGTTCTCATTGATCTGAATGTCCAGCTTAGCACGTTCGATAGCACTCTTATGCGTCTTACCTTCAAAAACATTCCACTTCATACCAATCCCTACAGCGTAATTTGGAGCCAACTGCAAATGGTTCGTCTTCATTTTTACATCGCCTACCTGCCCAATATCCTTCAATGTAAAATGAGAATCAAAAGCATTCAGATAAGAAACACTACCAAAAGCAAAGACTAGTGGTAACTTTCCACCTTTTTCTTTCTTCAATGCAAAGTCATAAGCCTTTTGTGAAGCCTCAAGAGCCTGCAACTCTTTACGGTTCATTACCATAGCTTCATCCAAGGCAAGCACAATCTCGGATAATGGGTATACAACAGTCTCCAATTCAGTCTTATCCAGTCCAGTCAGTTCTTGTAATTTATAATACAACAACTCGCGGTTACTTTCGACTTCCGCTTTTTTATTTTCCAATTCCAGCATCGCTAACTTCAGCTTATCCCGATCATAAGGAATAGCTAATCCATTATCAATGGCCTTGACAACCTTCTGATGCTCTTTATTCAATCGCTTTTCAGAGTCCGCAATAAGCACATCTACCTCACGCAATAGCATCAATTGATCGAAAGAAAACAACACCTCTTGTGCAATTTGATCACGTCCTGCCTCTTGCATCAGCGACTGGGCGATAAATTTCTGTTCTAATGCCTTTTGTCCGTTCGTAATCTGCAAACCACTAAAAATAACCTGCTTAGCAGTCACACCTGCCAGTGCTACCTGTGTAGACAGGTTCGATCTTTGCGATCCCTCAAACAGATTAAAACCAGTAATAGGAAGATGATGTGTTGGCAAATCTAGATCAACACTGCTGTTTAGATAACCATATCCACCATGTAGGGATACTGTTGGAAGAAACTTACCTTTTACTTCCTCCCGCTCCAAAGCTACTTTTTGGTTTTCCAGATAAGCATTTTGCATCCCCTTGTTATGCCTTACTGCCTGTTCTACAGATGCCTTAAAACTGGTCAACTGCTCCTGTGCCAGCAAACTCCCGGAGATACTGCTTCCTAAAGAAAAGAAGAAAAAAAGACAACAATACCTATATTTCATACTAATTTAATTTCATACCATTTTTATAAACAAGACAAAACTACGTCTAAATTGTTATTAAAAATTTAAGATATCTTAAAAAATCACTTCAAACCACGTATAACCGAAAGAGTCTGCTGCGAAACACCTAAAAAAGAAGCAATATGTCCTAATGTAGCCTTCTGAAAAAGAGCCGGATTCTCGGCGATTAGCGACTGATAACGTTCGCTAGCGGTTTCAAACTGCATATTATAAAAACGCTTCGAAAAATTTATCAAAGAATCCAACAGAATCCGTTGTATAATACGGTTCATCGTAATGTCTGTTGCCGCTAGGTCTTGTATCGTCGAAAATGGAACCCGAGTAATACAGGTCTCGCTAAGCGCTTGAAACCCGAAAACCGAAGGCTTATCATAATAAAGGCTCTCTATACCAGTACCAAAAGTATCAGGACCGAAAAAATAATGTGTTATGTCTTTCTTCCCCTTATTATAGTAAATCCGTGTAAAACCACTCTCTACAAAATAAACATGCTTTAAATAACTTCCCGGAGAAAAAATAACCGCTCCTTTATCATATTTTTTCGTCTCCGACATCGCCGTAAATACAAATTCAATTTCGTCATTTATAGGGTATAGACTTTTTAAATAGTCAATAATTCTCATAGTTTATCTTTAAACATAGCCATCAGCCATTCCAATTTGAATATATCTATTTTAACGCCAATTATCCAAACCTGATTAAAAAGTATTTTAAGAAATACCTTCAAAGAACACGAAAATAATACAACAGGATATTTTTTTTAAACCTCATAAGAATAAAAAGAAAAATATTCATATCTTTGCACTTCCGTAAGTACGGAAACTTTAAATTAACATAATTATTTAAAAAATGCAACAGTACGAATCTGTAATCATTCTTACCCCGTTGCTTTCAGAGGATGCTGCGAAAGAAACTATCGCAAAATTCAAAAGCATCCTTACAGAAGGCGGAGCCGAAATTATCGCTGAAGATAATTGGGGTTTGAAAAAATTAGCGTATCCAATCCAGAAAAAAACAACTGGATTCTATCACTTAACTGAATTCAAGGCTCCAGGTGAATTAATTAAAAAATTAGAGCTTGAATACAAGCGCGATGAGCGTGTGATGCGCTTTTTAACTATCGCTTTAGATAAGCACGCTGTTGCTTATAGCGAGAAAAAACGCAGCGGTGCATTCAACAAGAAAGCTGAAACTAAAACTGAGGAGGTAGCAAACTAATGTCAAAAGAGAACATTCAATACGTGACAGCTCCTAAAGTAGAGGACAACCGTAAAAAATACTGTCGTT
This sequence comes from Sphingobacterium faecale, assembly GCF_016746095.1. Lineage (GTDB taxonomy): Bacteria > Bacteroidota > Bacteroidia > Sphingobacteriales > Sphingobacteriaceae > Sphingobacterium > Sphingobacterium faecale. The sequence continues at coordinate 142,389 of NZ_JAERTY010000003.1, forward strand.
TCAAGAAAAACGGTATTAAGTACATCGACTACAAAGACGCAAACTTCTTAATGAAATTTGTTAACGATCAAGGTAAAATCTTACCTCGTCGTCTTACTGGTACATCATTGAAATTCCAACGTAAAGTAGCGCAAGCGGTGAAACGTGCACGTATCATCGGACTTATGCCTTACGTAGCTGATTCATTAAAATAAGGAGGATACGATAAATGGAAATTATATTAAAACAAGATGTTAAACACCTTGGTGAAAAAGACGATATCGTAGTAGTAAAACCTGGTTTCGGACGCAACTACTTAATTCCTCAAGGATTTGCTATTTTAGCAACATCTTCAGCAAAAAAAGTATTGGCTGAGAACATCAAACAAGCTCAGTTCAAACAAGAGAAAATTAAGAAAGATGCAACAGAATTAGCAACTAAATTAGAAAACGTTAAGCTTTCTATTGGTGCTAAAGCTGGTGAAACAGGAAAAATCTTCGGTAAAGTAAACAGCATTCAAATTGCTGACGCATTGAAAGCTCAAGGTTACGAAGTAGATCGTCGCCGTATTACTTTCGAAGTAGAACCTAAAACACTAGGTGAATACGTAGCTAACTTAAACTTACACAAAGAAGTGAAAGTTCAAGTTCCTTTCGAAGTAGTAGCTGAGTAATCAGTACACGATGAAAAATACAGAGGAGATAATGAAAATTATCTCCTCTTTTTGTATCCTGCTTATCAAAGATATCCCTCCCCCTCTTCCATCCCCTCCAAAGCCAACCAAAAGCTAGTAGATAAAGAAAGTTTTCCCTATTTTTGACCAAAACAAAAGAAGTATTTGATATGAGGCCAAAAACAATCATTATTGCAATCCTACTCGCCATCGTTGTCATTATATTATTTAACAATAAAGAAGAAAGCACCTTCTGGTTTTTTGGAGAAATTAGAACTTCCAAGCTTATTCTGCTCGCTGCATTCTATGTATTAGGTATGATTACAGGCGGTATCCTCTTCAGGCGTCGTAAAAAGCACCCGAAAGAATATGCTGCAACCAACCCAAATATTCCCACCACAGTAATTACAGATACAGATAGCACCACTTCATCTCCATATGCCCCAACAGCACTATCAGATGAAGACCGTGAATTTATTAGAAGAGACTAAATAACATGCAGGAACTTGCTTTATTATTCGATATGGATGGCGTAATAGCCCACACAAACCCATATCATTCAAAAGCCTTCGAGGCCTTCTTTGACAGACATAACATCTCCTATAGCCTTCCAGAGTTTGAAGAACACATGTATGGGAAACACAACTCCTACATCATGTCCCACTTCTTCAAAAGACCTATTACAGGCGAAGAGCTACTACAGCTGGAAGAGGAAAAAGAAGGACTCTTCCGAGAAATTTATGCCAATCATATCCAAGATTTACCAGGATATATCTCCTTCCTAAGTCAGGCTAAACAACAGGGCATAAAAACGGGAGTAGCGACTTCAGCGCCACGTGCCAATATGGACCTCATTATCGACGGACTCGATATACGTAATATGATGGAATCCTTTATGTCCAGCGAAAACGTGATAAAACACAAGCCTGATCCCGAGGTCTATCTTAAATCAGCAGCTATTCTTAATATCCCCACCAATCGGTGTATTGTATTTGAAGATTCCTTCTCCGGAATCTCAGCAGCGATTAACGCGAATATGAAAGTGGTCGGTGTTTTGAGCTCACACCACAAAAACGAGCTTCCACCCTGCGATTTATACATATCCGATTACTCCGAACTACAGCTTACTAGTGTTCTTAATCTTATAGATTAATTAAAAAACTACTTATCTTTGTCTGTGATGAATGTTCAAGATTTATTAGCGCGTGCGCTCCAATTTGACTTCCTTTCTAAGGAAGAAGGTATGTTCTTATACCATAATGCAGCTACGACACAATTAGCTCACGTAGCTAATCTACTGCGAAAAAAACAAGTACCACATGGCAAAGTGACCTGGCAGATTGACAGAAATGTAAATACAACAAACGTCTGTATAGCTAATTGCAAATTTTGTAATTTCTTCAGACGCCCAGGCCATGAAGATAGTTATATCACCGATATAGAAACCTATAAAGCTAAAATAGAGGAAACCTTCAAATATGGAGGTGACCAACTCCTATTACAAGGAGGACATCACCCAGACTTAGGTATAGCATTCTATCAAGATCTTTTTAAACAGCTCAAAGAACTATATCCTACGCTCAAATTGCATTCGCTGGGACCTCCCGAAATTGCACATATCGCCAAGCTAGAAGGAATGTCGCATATTGATGTACTGACAACACTCAAAGAAGCTGGATTAGACTCTCTACCTGGAGCAGGTGCAGAAATACTGAACGACCGGGTCAGGAGACTGATTTCAAAGGGTAAATGTGGTGGACAGGAATGGCTGGATGTCATGCGTGCGGCACATAAGATAAATTTACCAACATCCGCAACAATGATGTTTGGTCATATCGAAACTATTGAAGAACGCTTCGAACACCTCGTTTGGATTCGTGAAGTACAAAGTGAAAAGCCCGTTGACAATCATGGATTTATAGCTTTCATACCTTGGCCCTTCCAAGACGATGGTACATTATTGAAAAGACTACGTGGAATTGCTAACAATGTCACTGGAGACGAATACATACGCATGATTGCACTCAGTCGAATCATGCTTCCAAACATCAAGAACATCCAGGCATCGTGGCTAACCGTAGGTAAACCGATAGCGCAAATGTGCTTACACAGTGGAGCAAATGATTTTGGGTCTATCATGATAGAGGAAAATGTGGTCTCTGCAGCCGGTGCACCGCATAGATTTACCTCAAAATCAATACAGGATGCAATCATAGAAGCTGGTTTTGAACCTCAACTACGTACGCAAACCTATCAATTTAGAGAAATTCCAGAGTCAATGGTTGAACAGGTCATAAATTATTAAGAAAGCCTTAAAAACATTCCAATGAAAGACATTATGCTTAATATAGAAGCATTGATTTTTGCTTCCGAAGAAGGAATTTCCGCTATCGAGATTAAAAACGTACTTCAAGACGCACTACTAATCGAGATCAATAAAGATGAAGTACTATCCTTTCTTGACAAAATAAAAGTAAAGTATCAAGGTGAAGACTCCGTCTTTACCTTATCTCCCATCAATAACAAGTACCAGTTTTTGACAAAGGTAATATACCATGACGCTATAAATCAATTACAGGCGCATCGTGACCGCAAAAAGTTGAGTCAGGCTGGACTAGAGACACTCTCCATCATTGCCTATAGACAGCCTATTACCAAGCTCGAGGTAGAACAGATTCGAGGCGTAAACTGCGACTATTCCATACAACGCTTATTAGAAAAGGACCTTATAAAAATTGTGGGAAAAGCGGAGAGTATCGGAAAACCCTTGCTTTATGCTACAAGTGATCAATTTATGAATCATTTTGGAATAAATTCTGTGAAAGACCTTCCTCAACTTAAGGATATTATCAACGAAGAAAATAGCATCGGCGAGATTATAGAATAAGGCAAAACCAAAACAACAAAACAAAGCACTGATAATCAGTTGCATATTTTTAAAAAAAAGTTTTAAGTTTTGATTTTCTTATCTAATTTTACGCTAGAATTAATAACAGAAAGAATTAGCTTACTATGATGAACGAGAGTGTCGAAAAGTTTGAAATTGAAGAGGAATTAATCAATTTTAATGGTCCAGAGGACGATTCTGATGACTTTGATGATGATGATTTCGGATTAGAAATTGACTCTATAGGTGGGTTTGATGATTTTGATGATGAGGATGAAGATGATTTCTAAATCTCCGTTATAAAGATAGTCCACTTATACAGAAAAAGCGATTTTTTAAAATCGCCTTTTCTATTTTTGGTGTAGCTGTTCGTACAAATCAATGACTTTCTTTTGCAAGTCAATAACTTCAATCTCTCGGAGTTGCAGCTTCCGTCCCAATTCATTCATCTCGTCCATCCTGTCCTTATCATCATCTGTATCTGAAGTAGACAACAATTGAACCAGTGACAGACCAAATAATTTAGAAATCTGGTTTAAACGAGACAAGTTCACATCTGTTATACCAGTTTCAATTTTCGAAAAAGCAGGAATGGATATATCCAATCGCTTTGCAACATCCTCTTGGCTCCAGCCCTTTTGATGTCTTAATAATCTAATCTTTTTTCCTAAAGCATTCATTTGGTAAATGTTATGTTTTACCTCAAAAGTAAAAATAAATTGTTAAAATAAAAAGAAAATCAAAAACAGTTTAGTCTATTTTCGTTAAAAATTTGTCCGCAAACTTTAGCATATTAATACCACTATAATTACTAGAACTCATAAACAACATATTATAACCCTGACTATCAAACACTTCTAAAAATCCATATAAATCAACAGGTTCCGTGATTACCAATAAATTGGGGTGATTAAACACCTTCACAATTTTATCAACAATATTATCTAAAACTACATTTTTTTCTTTTATACTACTCTTATTGATGAAAACAATAGAAGTATCCGATTCTAGCATGCTACTATCATACTGCTCTAATTTTCCTCCCTCAATAACATCATAAGGATTCAACTCTATAATAGTCAACAACTTAAAAGAAGAGAACTGTTCTTTAATAGCATGTATACTGGATTTCAACTTAGTAGGCGTATGGGCAAAATCTTGGTAGACCACACTTCCTTCTGCACTAGCAACAAACTCAAGGTAACGAATCGAACTCTTAAAATCCTTTATCGCTTCATAAAACTCATCTCTCTTAATCCCCAACCACTCACAAACGGTATATGCTCCGGCGATATTCGATAGATTTTGTTTACCTATGATTTGCAAGGGAATCTCCTCTTCTCCGACCTGAAGGTAAGTCACCCCTTTATTAATCGTATAGTTCGGTACCCGATAACCATGTCGATTGATCTTACAATCCTTAGTTTCCCCCACTATCTTTACCACATTATTATCCTCCTTATTATAGATTAATGTACCTTTCGGGACAATCGTATCAATAAAAGTCTCAAATTGGTGAAGATATTCCTCCTCGGTCATCAGCATTTTAAAATTATCCCATTGGATATTACTTATCAGCGCAATATTAGGGTGATAATAGTGAAATTTAGAATGTAGATCAATAGAGGAAGCATAGAACTCATCGCCCTCAATAAGCATTATAGGGGCACTAGACGTCAATTTGATCAAAGAATCAAACCCTTCCAACTTGGCCCCCACAAGATAGTCAAAGTCCCGATTGAGATACTTTAACACATGCATAACCATACTCGTAATAGTAGTCTTGCCATACGTACCGGCAATAACTACCCGAGTCTTGTCGATACTATGCTCATATACAAACTCCGGAAATGAATAAATCTTAACACCTAACTCTTGTGCCTTTGCCAATTCAACATTATCTGCTGAAGCATGTTTACCCAAAATCACGGCATCAATATCAGAGGTAATCCGGTCTCCATCCCAACCAATTTTTGTAGGCAATAAACCAGCCTCTTGAAGTCGAGATTTGGACGGTTCCACAATCTGATCATCAGAACCAGTCACCTGATGTCCTAACTTAGCTAAACTAATAGCCAAATTATGCATCACACTACCTCCAATAGCTATAAAATGTATCCGCATGATTATCCTTTAACAAACTTGGCCGCGCACCAACTATCCATTGATTTCATCTCTTGAAAAGAAAAGCCGATAGCATCACATTTATCCTTTAAGATGTTGAGGTCGTCTCCCTCATAAAAACCACTTAGGTACAACTGCCCTCCCATTTCCAAAACACTCGCATAAGTATCCAATTGGTCTAACAAAATATTCCTATTAATGTTTGCTAATATCACATCGTACTTTTCACCTACAATAACATCCTTAGAACCTAAGCGACTTTCTAAATTTGTGATATTGTTGAGTTGCTTATTCTCTTCTACACTGTCTACACAAATAGGATCATAGTCGACCGCTACCAAAGAAGCAGCGCCACGCTTGGCAGCTAGAATAGCCAAAATACCAGTGCCACAGCCCATATCCAACACTCGTTTGCCTTCAAAATCATTGGCCAAAACAAAAGAAAGCATCATCGAAGTAGTTTGATGATGCCCTGTACCAAAAGACATCTTAGGATCAATGACAATCTCGTAATCGTAAGCAGGCTTAGCCTCATGAAAAGTAGCCCGCACATAACAAGCATCATCAACCAAAATTGGATTAAAATTACTTTCCCAAAGGGTATTCCAATTCTGCTCTTCGATGTCGTTTACCGTGTAATCCAGCTGATAATCCGATACCTGTGCCAACAGCAAAGTCTCTAGCGCTTGGATATCCAAATTCGAACTCGGAATATAGCCTACAAAACCATCTTCGTTATCCTCAAAGGTATCAAAACCAATATCTCCAAGCTCTGCAATAAGCAAATCTTTCTGCCACTCCTCAATGTCGGCACTTACAAAATTAACAGCTGTATATTTCATTATTTTAGTTAAATACTTTCACAATTTCCAAGAAATCTCTCGACTTCAAAGAAGCACCTCCAATCAACCCTCCATCAATATCCTTTTGAGCAAATAAAGTAGATGCATTAGAAGGATTTGCACTTCCCCCATAAAGAATAGTAGTCGCATCCGCAACCTCGGCACCATACTGTTGTGCGATAGTCTCACGAATAAAAGCATGCACCTCCTGCGCCTGTTCTGGCGAAGCAGTCAACCCTGTTCCAATAGCCCAAACGGGTTCATAAGCAAGAACAACAGATGCAAAGTCGTCTTGACCTAAATGTAAAACGCCAGCTTCCAACTGCGTTTTTATAACATCAAAGAAACGACCGGATTCACGCTCCTCTTTTGTCTCTCCAATACAAAAAATGGGCTTCAAGCCATGTTTCAATGCAGCATTCAACTTCTCGGCAAGAAGAGCATCTGTCTCTCCAAAATAAGCTCTACGCTCCGAATGTCCTAAGATAACATATTGAGCACCTACGGATTTAACCTGAGAAGCTGAAACTTCGCCCGTATAAGCACCTGACTCCGCTTGGTGAATATTCTGAGCACCGATATGCACATTAGGGACTGAAGCTCCTAGTTTAGCAATAGAAGAAAGATGGATAAATGGGCTACAGACCACAACCTCTTGATTACCGATTACCTCATCCTTAACCATATTCACAATCTCCGAAAAAAGGCTAACCCCTTCTTCGTAACCAAGATTCATTTTCCAATTTCCTGCTACAATGTTTTTACGCATGATAATATATGTTTAGTGTTGATTAATTTTAATTATATCTTATACCCCTCTTATAAATAAAAGAAAAAATACGTTCATCCTCTTTCTGAAATAACTCTTGCTTCAATACTGATTTACGTCGCATCATGGCAATAAATTCCTCAAAAATATAGGAACTTTTCGCCTCATCCGTCAGCCAACTAAAATCCTCCACAAATTTGGGAATAAAATTCGACATTGCAATCTGACAGCCTACTCCAATCACTGTTCCTGTATTAATTTTTGAATTAATTCCCAACATCACCTGATCCCCCATTATCACACCACATTTTTGCATTCCCGTATCGCGCATTTCCCTTGTAGAGTAATCATAAAGACGCACATTCTTCCAATCATTCCGCAGATTAGAGTTACTACTACCTGCACCAATATTACACCCCTCTCCCAGCACAGCACATCCAAGATATCCGAAATGCCCTTTAGCAGAATTACCCCAAATAACCGTATTATTGATTTCGCCACACACAGTACTATATGGTCCAATGCTGACATTTGGGTAAAGCACTGTTCCACTCTTGACCCGACAGCCCGAGCCGATACAAACGGGTCCATACACCACCACTCCTGCCTCCAATACAGCATCTGGTCCGATATAAATAGGGCCTTTACTCGAGTCGAGCACACAGTCCCCCATCATCACTGATTCCGCTATGTAAAATTCTGAACCGACAAAAGAACGACCAGGGTGATCCGATGCTGTGGAAACAGCGCAACCGACATAAGATAGATCAAAAACAATTTGCTCCGCATTACGCAGGTAAATATCCTCAGGATATTCCAACCTTCGATGTTCATGAACAGAGACCACAGCCAAAGCTTCGTCCAATCCTCCCCTAGCAAAATCATCCAACTTAGACAAACGTACAGCAACCCAATCCCCTGTGGCCGAGATCAGCTTTTGCCCAACTTCAAGCAAGCTAAGCTCATGAATCAACTCCTTATTCGGCAAAACAGCCCCATCAATAAGCAGAACATCCTTATGCTCACAAACTGAAACCGGAAATTTTTCACGCATATAGTCCTTTGTCAGATAAGAGACCTCCACATTAAAGATCTGTCGCCACTTCTCATCCAAAGTAAGTATACCTACACGTAGATTACCCGTAGGACGTGTCGAAGTAAGTGGCATCAACCGCTCTCGAGAAGAAAAATCATCAAATAATAAGATCGAAAAAGACATAGCTCTAAAATACAAAAAATCCCGATAATGCACTTATCGGGATCCTGAACCATAATAAAATATGGTAATTATTTCTTGTTATAACGAGTACGGAATTTATCGATACGTCCTGCTGTATCAACCAATTTCATCTTACCTGTATAGAAAGGGTGTGAAGTATGAGAAATCTCTAATTTCACCAATGGATACTCATTTCCATCTTCCCAAGTGATTGTTTCTTTTGTATCTACACATGATTTAGTTATAAAAGAATATTCATTGGACATGTCTTTAAAAACAACTAATCTGTAGTTTGATGGATGCAAATCTTTTTTCATTTTATCTTATGATTACTACTATATATTCAACAATTGAGGTGCAAAGATAATCTATTTAACAATTATTTGCAAAATAATATTTATCCACACGCTGTTAGTTTTCAACCATACAGACATAGGAACCTTTGACGACAGGCAAAAATAGCAATATTTTAAAATATAACGACATTATTCAAGCTTTTTTATCCATGTTTTTGCTATTTTTGCTGATTATTTGAAACGACCTTTATAGTCAGCTTATTAATAGCACTGCCAAAGGGTCTTTTCTACCCATACAGGGAAACATACATTTTCAAAAACACAACAAATGAGTATTGCATTATCCGAACAGGAACTACAACGTAGGCAAAACCTACAGAGCATCATCGACCTAGGCATCAATCCCTTCCCTGCCGATGAATTCAAGGTGAATGTCACTGCTGCAGATATATTAGAGAACTACGAACGTGATAAGATTAACTATAAGCATATTTTAATCGCAGGTCGTATCATGAGTCGTCGCATCATGGGTAATGCATCTTTTATTGAAATTCAGGATGCAACCGATCGGATCCAAGTTTATATAAAAAGAGACGACCTATGTCCCGATGAAGATAAAACATTTTACAACACCGTATTCAAAAAACTAATGGATATAGGTGACATCATCGGAATAGAAGGTTTTGTATTCACCACACAAAGTGGTGAAATATCAGTACATGCTCAAAAACTGACCATACTAACCAAGTCACTTCGTCCCCTCCCTGTTGTAAAAGAAGCAGAAGGTAAAACATTCGATGCCTTTACAGATCCAGAGCAACGTTACAGAATGCGCTATGTCGATCTGATCGTCAACGCTCAGAACAAAGAGACGTTTATCAAAAGAACAAAACTATATATCGCTATGCGTCAATTCTTCAATGACGCAGGTTATATGGAGGTAGAAACACCTGTCTTACAAGCGATCCCTGGCGGAGCGGCGGCAAGACCATTTACAACACACCACAATGCACTAGATATCCCATTATATCTACGCATAGCCAATGAATTATATTTAAAACGTCTAATTGTCGGTGGATTCGATGGTGTCTACGAGTTTTCCAAAAACTTCAGAAACGAAGGCATGGACCGCACCCACAATCCTGAATTCACGGTAATGGAAATCTACGTAGCCTACAAAGACTACAATTGGATGATGAGCTTTACCGAGCGCCTATTGGAACATTGTGCGCAACAAGTAAATGGAACGACCAAAGCAACATTTGGAGAACATCAGATTGACTTCAAAGCACCATATCCGCGCGTCACGATGACCGATGCCATCAAACACTTTACAGGTTTTGACATCACCGGAAAAACCGAAGATGAGATCCGTACAGCAGCCAAAGGAATGGGAATCGATGTAAACGATACAATGGGCAAAGGCAAATTGATCGATGAGATATTTGGAGAAAAGTGCGAAGGCAATTTCATACAACCGACGTTTATCACAGACTACCCTGTCGAAATGTCTCCACTTACTAAAAAACATCGTGACAATCCAGAACTTACGGAACGCTTCGAATTAATGATCTGTGGAAAAGAAGTCGCAAACGCTTACTCTGAGCTGAACGACCCTATTGATCAACGCGAACGCTTTGAAGAACAACTACGTCTTTCTGAAAAAGGGGATGATGAAGCGATGTTTATTGACCAGGATTTCTTGAGAGCATTGGAGTACGGAATGCCACCAACTTCAGGACTCGGCATCGGCATGGATAGACTCATCATGTTCTTAACGAACAATGCATCTATACAAGAGGTTCTCTTCTTCCCACAGATGCGCCCGGAGAAAAAAGAAGCAACGATAGAACTAGGCCCTGACGAAAAAGCGGTACTAAACCTGTTATCGGAAGACCAAAAACCCTTAGGTGAAATCAAAGAGCAATCAGGCCTAAGTGGCAAGAAATGGGATAATGCAACCAAAAGCTTAAGACAAAAAGATCTTATAGATATTATCATCGAAGGCGACAATAAATACATCACAAAGAAATAAGTCTTTATAAAGCCACAAAATAAAAAAGCAGGAATTTAGTGATTTCTGCTTTATTTGTTTAATATAGATTTTGTACATGAGCTGTAGTCGCGCCAAAGCTTCATATAAAAGATAACACTTGAGCACGTAACCCAACGACACTACATAGTCAAGGGCATCAAACAGGGCTAAAACCCTTGATTTACAACAAGTTAACCTAAACCCCAGTTTAACAAGACATGTAAATAGAAACGAAATACAGAGCATTTATCCTAAATGACATGATAATCGGTCCAAATGCTCTAGTATAGAAATATGTCGCACGGAGGGAAAGACAAAGAGGAATATCTGTGAAGATATACCATTTAATGGCCGCTGCAGTATAAATAACCTATCTCAGGCACTCGGACACCAGGCCTGTCTCACAGGAATAAAAACACTCTACACAGTAACTGCCCGGATCATCAAGAGACTGAAACTGAGCAAGGTTGACGGTACATATCTCAAGGAGCTGGAAAAACTGACCAAATCGGAACTGTTGATACTCGATGACTTCGGACTGCAGGCCTTCGATAACTAGGATCGGGAAACATTGATGGATATCATAGACGACCGACATGGCAAAAGATCAACCATAATATCTTCCCAGATACCGGTATCCGCATGGTATGAAATCATCGGAGGCGAAGGGACTATTGCTGACGCAATACTGGACCGTATCGTAAACTCTTCGCACAGGATTGACCTGAAAGGTGAATCCCTCAGAAAAGGAATATTGAAAAAGGAATAATCACAGCTTTTTTTATATAATTGTATGATCTTTTGAGTGGCACGGTTTGACCGAAATCACTGGCATCAATACTCCGAAATACCCAATTCCTGTCTCGTCCTGAAATAACTTTTCCTGATTAATAATTTGTTTTATTTGTCATTCAGATGCAATAGAGATATTTACCATAATGCATCCCTAAGTAAAAAGTACTATGAAATTTATTAAATGGCTGACCTTGAACCGATCAACCATTTAATAAAATAATAAAATCATTGGTCCGATAAAATAAACACCTCAATCTCTCGTTTTACGGAGATCGCCATAATCCCCTGCGGCTTCATAAAAGCATTGAAGCTTTCTATATCGATAATGTTGCTAGGAGGAGGAATAAACCCTTTACTAGTTGTTCTTTCATTGATCAATATAGGTGCTGATTCGTAGGAATTCTGGTCGTACTTACTGCGATTATTGAATGATAAGGAGATTTCATCCAAGCTCTGCTTAAATATGTTGGCATCCGTCAATCCATTTTCGGCTTCTATCCAATCCGAATTGTAAATTATCAGATAGCAGTCCATGATCCGCTTTTCAAATCGACATTTCAGGTTCAATTTGGAATTCAGATCGTTTACAATAATTTCTCTCGTACGATCTTCAGCTATATCGCTAGGCACTATGTATTCATAACAATAGGTATTCTTTCTTGACCAATCTGGATCATTGTCTAGATCCTCAAACCTTGATTTATCTAACGCTTCGTTCAGAAAATGATTCAATGGTTTTTTTACTGCTAAATTGTAAATACTGATGAGCGGTCTATTCACCGACGAATGTCGATAAATAGAAGAGTCACCATTGTAAACACCTACGCCCCAACTACCTATCCCGTCAACGAAATTAGACAGGGTCGTCTTGGCTACTACTTTCTCTTCAAAAAGACTTTCCCAGTTCCTATCAAAAGGGTCTCGGATATCAAAGTCAAATACATCTTTTTTTTGGCGAAGGGACACTACGGTTCCTTGTATTAAATCTTTTACCTGTTTCGAATTTAACTGATCACTGTCTGTAACGCTGAAAAGTTTACCCTTAAATATCCATACATAATGAGGAATAAACCTGTGTGGAAAGTACTGCTTCAAAATTTCTTTGTCTATGATGCTTTCGGAAAGATATTTCCCGTTTTTATTCGTGACCATGAACTTTCGAACTTCTTTTTCGGTATTAAGGCTAACGGGCACCAACAGTAGGTCTTCTTTAAACTCCTCTGCCAATGCAAAATTACTTGGGAAAGCTGCAATACAACTTCCGCACCATATAGCCCAGAAGTCTAGTATGATCAGTTTTTCTTTAAAATCCCCCAAACTTATATATTGCACTTTATCAGAGTTTCCTGAAACTAAAGGAAACTTCATGTCCCATAAGATATTTGGGACATCATCTCCAATCTTAATTGGTGTAATTTTTAAGCTATCTTTATCGACTAAAGCATTGCCCATAACTTGATCTACGATAGTATGTTTCTTTGTAGAACAAGAACAAAATGACCCTACAATTAATCCAAGTAGAAATAGAATGTATTTCATTTTAAGCTAATTATTTTGTTCAATACCCGTTTCCACTATCACGGACTCTGGAATTTTAAAAACATACCGTGCATCATTCGGTTGCAGGGTATAACTTACACCGTTTAGGGTTCTGGTCAATGTTTCTTCTCTTCCAGGTTCTTTGTTCAACCTTCTCAAGTCCTCCCAACGCAACCCGCGGAACAATAGTTCCTTTCTCCTTTCCAATAAAATATTACTTAGAAGTTCCTCTGTATCCGATATCTCCCATTGTTTAAACGTGTTAGGCGCATATCTATTCGCTAACAACCTATTCATATCTGCTAGTGCAATATCTGTATATCCCAAGCGTGTTGCCGACTCTGCACGGATCAAGAACATTTCGTTTACACTGATACCACCAAACAATCCAAATTTACCGTGGTATACTCCTCGAAAAGTGAAATAACCATTCGAATCTTCTAGAAAAAAAACAGATTTTCTCAAATCGTCATTGTCAAATAAGTTGTACAATGCAGTATCAACAATAGCATATGGTGCCATATTGCCAAGAAACAATGGCTGCATATCTGAATCATGTAAAACTTCTTCATTATTCAAAAGAATTGGAAATGCTAGAAGCGTATCCAATGTATTGTAATCAATTAACTTGTCATAAAGCTGCAAACAATCATTTGAGTACTTATAGGAAGATTCATAATCTGCCATACTTAAATAACAGCGAGCCAAAAGTCCAATAGCAGCAGGTCTAGATGGAGTTAGCTTTATCGACGGCAGGTTTGGTCGTAATAATTTAATAGCTTCTTTTAAGTCTTCTATGATTTGCTTATACGTTTCACCCAATGTACTTCTAACTATTGAGGCTTCTATGTCAGAACGCAATTTGATCGGCACCCCTAATGCCTGATCATTAATACCAGGCGTGTAGGGTTCACAAAATTGAACAGCAAGATTATAATGAGATCGTGCCCTAAAGAATAAAGCTGCCCCTTTAATATCGTTAAACTCTTCCTGTTCATCAATCCTAGGGGAAATTTTTTCTAAACATTCTAAAACAATATTTGAATAAAATATCTGTTTATATGGGCTTCCCCAAAACATCTCAACTAAATACGGTAAATAAGTAGTGTTCTTCCATGTATACACCTCATCATCAAACTGGTCAATTGTACTGAACATTTCATCGGTAATTAAATATTCATCAACCGCCAAAGAGACTAGCATTCTATTCTCCTTACGCATAGTAAAAGAATCATTCAACAACCTCCTAGCATCTTTTAAAGACGTAGGAATCAACAATGAAATATCTCGTTTTTCAGCTAACCAATCATTGTTACATCCGGTAATAAAAACCAAAATTACAAGCAATATTTTCTTATACATTTTTCTCACATCCATTTTCTTACAAATTTAATTTTACGCCAACGCTTATTGTCAATGGTCGTGGAATAGAACCTGCTTCCGGATCTATACCATCCTTATTTTTTGTCCATAATAATCCAATATTATTAAGATAGCTAAATAGCTCAATATCCCTTACAAAGGATCTTACCTTTCCACTTTCAAATGGGCGAAACCCCACATGAACATCCTGAAGACGGATAAATGAGCCGCTTCTAACATTCACCTCACTATTGCCATAGAAACTGTCCCTACCGGCTTTTACAGGGTATTGAATAGAGGGAATTGTGGTTGATAATTCATCACCACTTTTCTGCCAACGATTATTATAATCAGAATGTAGTGAACGATAACTTCTAAAAAGATCATCATAAGAAATTGTTGACTTTTTAAAATAATGCCCAAAACTATAAGTGATATTTGCTGAAAAAAACCATTTTTTGTAACTAAAATCATTTCTAAAAGAGCCAAAGAGTGGTGGGATCGCTCTACCATGAAAAATTAAGTCGTCAAGCGTTGTATTTAACAGGGAACTTATTTCTGAATAATTATCACTAATTTCTCCATTTAAGTACCCTAGGGGGTTTCCATTCTCTGCGTCTAATCCAGCCCATTTATAACTATATATACCAAATAATGGTTTCCTCTCAACAGGCGTGTAAAAAACACTTTCTCTATTTACACTTCGATCAATAAAAAAAACACCGATTTGGGTGGGAGCCAGATTGTATTTAGTAATTTCATCGATAGCATAACTTAACATCAATACACTATTCCATTTCCAACTTCTATCTATATTTTTACTTCTAAACGTCAAATCGAATCCTTCCCCCTTCATATCCGCTACATTTCCCTTAAATTTTGCCATACCAGTAGTTAAACCTAAGGAACTTTCACCAATCAAATCTTTGCCCTTCTTTTTGAAATATTCAAAACTTCCACTGATACGCTGGTTCTTAAATTCAAAATCTAAACCTAGGTTCCACATAGATATCTTTTCCCATCTTAAATTTGGATTAGGTGGGGAAATAATCCAAGCCCTCGGCAATCCGGAAAAACTATCATTAGACATTTGGGCAGTAGTATAAGCAGTAACGGAATGATCAATATTACCGTTATAGCCATAAGTCGCTTTCAGGTGTATATAGGGCAACCATTCTACTTTATAAAACCCCTCGTCGCTCAACTTCCATTTTGCCCCCACACTCCAAAGTGGAACTGCCCGTTGATTAGCGGCAACTCCAAATAAATTAGACTGATCTATACGCCCACTTAGAGAAAAAACATAACGCTCATTGTTTACATAAGAAATATTTGAATAGTATGATCTGAACCTATCGACCGTTCCAGTTATCCCCCTTACCTCAGGTATAAATGCACTTCCTGATGGATACAATGAATACGATGTATTATAATTTATAAACATAGAAGAACCTGTTGCAACTTCATACCCGTACATACCGCTGCGATGCCCTGCTGTTTTTGTCTCCCTGACTTCAAAACCTGTAATTGCGCTAATATTACTTCTACCCCAGCTATTATTATAATTAAATTGAAACCGTCCATTATGACTTTCCATATTATCATCATAGTTGTGGCGGATTGCACCAGGGGGAATGTTCCTATATACA
Organism: Sphingobacterium faecale; assembly: GCF_016746095.1. Taxonomy (GTDB): domain Bacteria; phylum Bacteroidota; class Bacteroidia; order Sphingobacteriales; family Sphingobacteriaceae; genus Sphingobacterium; species Sphingobacterium faecale. The sequence continues at coordinate 158,558 of NZ_JAERTY010000003.1, forward strand.
CCTTTCGAATCTACCGTAGAATACCGATTAATCAGATCCCTGACAAAGAAAGATTCTTCATCATAAAGATTCAGTCTTGATTCACCTTGCTTTTGGTATTGATAATGAAAATCAGCTGTCAACCCATCAACGACATGATAGCTCGTACGAATCAATGCACGAACGCTGTTATTCTGCCCTCTAAGATCAGTATAATTCATTTCTTCTAACGGATAATATGACCAGTCTAACAATCCCTTTTCAATACTTTTTTCAAGAAACATCTGACGATATTTATTGTTAATTGGTAAAGGATTTCCCAAATCATCTGCCAAATGAGCATAAGGATAAAGATTGCGAACTCCAATATTAAGATCATTAAGAGTATTATCTACACGATTATTCATTCTTATGTAATCCAAACCCAATGAAACTCTTAATTTCTCAACAAGATTAAAATTTTGGAGAGTACTAATACTTATTCTTGCATTATTATTTCCTACAAGACTACTCCTGTTCTGATCATAGCCCACACTATAATAGTAATTATGCTTCTCGCCACCACCACTCATATTGAGTGCGTATAACTGATTGATAGATTTCCGATAAAAATACTTTGAAATATCATCCCGCACATCAAAAGTTTTCATTTTTTCAATTTCGCTCTCTAAGACTTCTTTATCTATTTGTCCTTTTCTTTCTTTTTCCAGAAGCTCTATCACTGGACTTAACGCAGGAAAAGTGAACGTGTTATTGAGATCATTATTAAAATGACCTTTATCGAAGAGCATCCGTTCAATCTCAATAAAATCAGCAGAGCTCATTTTCGGCCGATAATATAAGTTAGGTTTTTGTCCAATTGTTGTACTAGCATTAAAGTTAATTCTCAAAGGTTGGTTGTTTTTCCCTTTTTTAGATGTAATAACAATCACCCCATTTCCTGCTCTTACTCCCCAAATCGATGCAGCTGCTGCATCTTTAAGAACGGTGACTGTTTCGATATCGTTTGGATTAATCCCCTGTATATCGCCTTCATATGGAAAATTATCCAACACAATCAAAGGCTGATCATTTGCATAAATAGTACTTCTCCCTCTAATACTTAATTTAGGCTCACCATCCCCTCTTTCGTCAAATAACAAGGAAGGAGTGATTCCCTTTAATCTTCCGATAATATCTGAAGAATTAGACCTATTTAACAGCTTGTTATTAATTTGTTCAAAACTACCTGTAGCTCTTTCTTTTGGGATTTCCTGGTAACCAGTATGTACGTCTACAGCATCTATTTCAGAAGAAACAGAAACTAGAATAATAGTTACAGGTTTTATACTAGCTCTAATTTCTTGTTGAATATATCCCACATAAGAAACTACCAACACCGCATCCTCCTCGACTCCATCTAAGCTAAACTCACCATTATGATTGGTAGAGGTAGTCAATTTAAAACCTTTTACATTTATAGATGCACCTGTCAAAGGCTTTCCCAAAGAATCAACCACCCTTCCTCTGACATCAATTACTTGTAAAAAGCTATCCTTCTTATCATTTACTGTTTTTCTCTTTCGACTCAGGCTAATCGTTTTTCCACTAATCTCATAATGGAGAGACTGATCTCTCAGTATTAACCCTAACACCTCTTCTAAAGATCTATTTTTTACACTAAGCGAAACCTTCTTAGCGTCTTTAAAATCAGCTGGATCAAACATAAAAGCATAACCAGTCTGTTTGCGGAGCTCACGCAAGACATTTTCTAATGATGTTTTTTGGACATGAATATTGACTTGCGAAAAACTATTGCTAAATGCTGTAATACTAAATGCAAAAACTAGGATCAAGGTCAGTTTCATAATCCGAAGAAAAATTAAGTAGTTCTTTTCACAGACTCGTTGTGATCTGATTTGAAACGAACACAATAAGTCCTCAAAATGAATGATGAAATTCATATATTTGTTGTGTTATTGTTAATAATTATGTTTACTAATCGGTAATGTGATTCACACTTTAACATTGACCGAAAGTGCTCGAACACTTTCGGTCTGTTTGTAGTGCAAGATTTATACTATTATCTACTTACAACCACCCTCCTTTCCTTACCACCGACACCATCGGCTACGATCTTCAATTTTACTTTGCTCGTTCTTTCAATTAATTGCAGAACTTCAGATAGATTTACATTTCGAGGTATTTCTCCATAGAGAATAACATCTGGAATACTTCCTATATCTATATTAAAGTCATACCACCTGCTCAGTTCAAGCAATATATACTTTAGACTTGTGTTGTGAAAAATTAAAATATTGTTCCTCCAAGCAACATAGTCCTCTGTTTCAACAGTATTAACACTCAGCTTATCATCGACTAATCGAGCTTGCTGATCGGGTTCCAACAGAGTTTCTCTACCATTCACTATAATTTTCACAGACCCCTCTACCAAGGTTGTCAAGATTGCCCCACCATCTTTATAAGAGTTGACATTAAACTGAGTGCCGAGCACTTTTACTTTTTGGGCACCACTCACTACAATAAAAGGCAATAGTTTATTAGGTGCAACCTCGAAATAAGCCTCACCAATTAATTCAACAGTCCTATTATCCGCTTCAAAATGACTTGGATATTTAAGCGTAGTAGCTGCATTTAACCACACTTTAGTACCATCAGGCAAGGTAACCTGATATTGTCCTCCATTCGGAGTTGTAAGCACAAGTATCTGGCTATCCCCAGATGGTTTATTCAAAACAAGACTACCATCTGCATACCTAATAGAGTCCGAATCAAAAATAATTTCCGCATGCTGATCGCTCAGAGCAATCGTACTTCCGTCGGCTAATGTAAGAATAGCTTGATTAGTTCCAGGTGCAATATCTATAGCTTCAACGACCGAATTTTCGTAAGACTGCAGTTGCTGTTTTTGGTACATATAAAACGCAACACTCATAACCAATAGTATACTAGCAGCTATTTTTAACCATCCAAATACATTACTTCGTTTTTCTATCAGCCTATCCTCTACATACAAAGGATTCATGCGCTCAACTCTTTGCCTTATCTCAGCCGAATTCATAAAATCTTCTGGCACATCATCCAGCAGTCCTTCAGAAATTAATACAGCCAGCTGCTCTCTATTTTGCTCCGAACGTATATACAAAAGAAGCTCCTCCACCTCCGTTGCAGTACAAGCATTCTCTTTATAACGTTTTAGTACTTCTAATATCTGTTGGTCCATAATTTATTACTAGCCCCTTTACTATGTAATACGATTTATAAAGAGGAATGTACCAATCAAAAAGTTAGAATATTTCAAACATCCGACTAACAACCTAATGGTCAGCGTATCAAAACAAAAATTCAATTCCCTAACGCAAGCAATAAGAGAATAATGACATGAGGCCCCATTTGTTCTTTCAGTGTGCGAGTAGCCTTGGCTAAATGATTTCGTACCGTCAAACTGCTAATACCAAGTTCTGTTGCAGCCTGCTCATAGCTAAGTCCATCATGCTTCACAAGCTTATATACTTTTTGGCACTGCGATGGTAGTTGGTCAATAATAGTTTGGTAAAGACTTTCGGTTTCTTTTAAAGCCAAATCTTCTTCGACATGAGAATAAAGCTCGGTATTTCTAAAACTAATATAGTTATTGACCTGCTGAGATATATCTACCCGTTTTAAATAATCATAGATCTGATATTTAGCACAAGTAAATAAAAACGAGCGAAAAGACTTCTCTAGGTCAATATTAGCCCGCTTCTGCCAAATCTTAGCAAACAAATCTTGATGAATATCATTCGCCACTTCTTGATCGCGTACCATTTTCAAAATATTACCATACAAAGGCACACTATAATATCCGTAAAGAATATTAAAAGCACGTTCCTCTCCCCTCTTCAGCTCTTCTAGAAGTTTTTGCTCATCATTTAAAGGAATAATTTTCAATTCAGATTATACTTAGTTTTCAATAAACGTAATAAAAATTACTGACATTTTTAAGAATACGAGTAAAAATCCACTATTGCTTTTTCCTTAATTCGCTTAATAAAAAAGCATCCTTTTGCACTATAGAGAACTCATAACCTATATAACAACCGATCACTTCATAAAAGTAACACGTGCATTTACGAAAGCTTTACAAGATTAGTAAGCAGCAGAAAATAGATATATAACATATTTAATTATAACAAGATATTCATCTATTAAAAATAGCAACATATAAAACCGACAATGTGCTAATCAATAATCCTAAACTCCACTACCTTATCGACACTTGGTCGCAAGACTGTGTCCAATTACAAACTGCAAATATTGGGCTAGCACTTCCCAAAATGGCACTCATGAGATCTTTTCTATAGCCCGCTCATTGATACACTCAGGAATAAGAAACGAAAGGAAGCAATGGAGCTGCATCGAATCATCCTAAAACCCTAACCTTACCAACGCTAACAAACCAAGATTCTCTATCAATCGAATAATAATGTTCATTGACAAAATCTCCGCCTGCCAAGTAACTGATATTATATTAGTTTTCATTATCAACAATCGCCTGATAGATAAATGGAAGAAGGACTTTTTTTAAATCCATCCTCTACTTTTGTCATCTTAAAGTAAAGTCCAATTACACTATTCGGCCTTAAAAGACAGCCGTAACCCATATTTAGTATCGGGCTTCTGTAATAGATGAATTAATAAAGAAACGAAGAGTGAGGAACGTGAAATAAACATACTTTTGATAAAAAAAGTAATTGAAGTAATGTGAGTTCGAATTAAACGACCTAGATTTAATCACTTTCATCTCATTATTTGACTAAAAAATTCTCACCCCTACTGCGCAGTACTAATGCCATTATAAAAATTAGAAATCAATAGATTTCTGTTTTTTTAAATACACCTGTAGCTTTTACCAAAAACCCTCCGTTATAATTACAAAAAAAGAATAGAAAAGATGAAAACACAAACTATTAAATTATTCTTCATTGCGCTTCTAAGTGTATCAGTCTTAAGTGGATGTCTTAAAGATAATGACGACATCAATAATGTTCCAAGAGCAAGACTTTCCATGGTCAACTCGTATTCACCGGTTGCATACATTGTTCATATGGCAGACAACAACAACCTGACCTCTCACCACAACCCGCTAAAATACAATCAGTTCAACAACTTTCCTCCTACATTCCTATATGTTGGAAATAGAAAAATAAAAACAATATCCCCAGAAAACAAAACCTTAATCGACACGGTATATACCTTTAAGGACAGTTCATCCTACACTTCTTTTGTATTTGGAACGCTAGAAAATCCGAAGCAAATCATCACCGAAGATAAAAGTGTTGAAATGCAAGGTAGCAAATCCGCATTACGTTTCTTTCATTTAGCAAACAATACAACAAAAGTCAATGTCTACTTAAATAGCTTAGAATCACAAATTTACAAAAACAGAGAAATTGAAGATATATTAACAGGCGAAAACCTTAAACATGCCGATTTTGCTGTACAAAACAGTGGAAAAAACAAAATCATTATTACAGATGAAAGCAATAAAATTTTGATTGAGCGAGAATATGATTTCGCACAGGGAAAATACTACTCTATCCTCTTAACAGGAGATAAAAATTCCACAACAACCCCGCTATACTTAGGTGTCGTACCACAATATTAAAATTCCATTTTAATTAGCACGGAGGGTATGTTTATACGAACATACCTTCTTTTTTTATACTCAATCCCTATAATTACCCAATAAATAACAATAAAAAAAGGATCCTCAATGTGAGAATCCTTTTTGTGCGCTCCAAGGGAGTCGAACCCCTAACCTTCTGATCCGTAGTCAGATGCTCTATCCAATTAAGCTAGGAGCGCGGCTTCCAAAACTTCAAGCTTCCTCCGTTTTGGTGATGCAAATATCAATACTTTTTTCAATATTTCAAACATTTTAACACCTTTTTTAGCAACAAAACCCATATTTTTTTATATATTGCTGATAGTAATAGAATTACATTTTCTTTTTTATGACAGAACGTATTATCCGTAGCAACAAAATCAGAACAGAAGACATCAGTCTATCCTATCATATCAAAAAAGCAACCGAAAAAGAAAGACGTACCATTATATTTCTACACGGCTTTCCCTTCAACAAGAATTCCTGGAGACCACAATTGGAATCATTGGAAGATGATATCACCGGTATCGCCATAGACGTCCGTGGGCATGGATTATCTACCAGCGGTCATGGCTTTTTTAGCATTGATGTATTTGCTAAGGACATTATCGCATTTATCAATAAACTCGACATTGAAAAAGTAACATTATGTGGAGTATCCATGGGCGGTTACATCGCTTTACGGATGTACCAACTGATCCCCGATCGTATAGAGGGCCTTATCCTCTCTGATACACATTCCAGAGCAGACGACAACACAGCTAAACAAAAGCGATTCGACAGTATCCAGGCAATTCTAAGACACGGCAGGAGACCCTTTGCACTCGGCTTTATCGACAGCCTGTTTGCTCCAAAAACAATCCTTGAAAATCCAGAAGCAGTAGAATTGATAAAAAGTAGCATAAGACGCAATCCCATCCAAACCATATGTGCTACGATGCTCGCGCTCGCCTCTCGAACGGATACATCAGATTTACTGGCAAACATAAAAGTTCCAACATTGCTCATACGGGGCACAGAGGACAAAATAACAGCAAAATTCCTAATGGAAGAGATGCATCAATGTATTCCAAAAGCAAGGTACATCGAAATTGAAGAAGCTGGGCATCTTCCAAACCTAGAACAGCCTTTAGCCTTCAACAAAGAAATAAATGCTTTTTTATTGACGTAGATTAGAATAAAAACATCCTACTACGTCAATAAATCGTTAAGGATAGCTAACCAATCCCCTCTATAGTCAGCGCACCCACCGTAAGGTTATTCCGCGGATCAATCAATATCGCTCTCGCATTAGCAGCTAGCTCATTGTTCAGGTCAAACACGACCTCATCGGCAGCTTTTACCAAAATCCGTCCAATATCATTTAAACCTATACCACCGTCATACACCTTATCCTGACTATGAACATCATACCGATATAGAACCTCCAACACCTTAACCTTTGTCACCTGTGTCTGATTTTGCAAAATATACACCTGATTGGTATCCAACGGTCGATTTTCAAACCAACTCACATTTGCTTCAAAACTTCGTTCCGAACGGGACACCTTGGTTGCGCTACTAATAAAGTCTCCCCTTGAAACATCGACATCATCTGTCAGATGCAAAACAACGGATTGTCCATCCACGGCATACAACAGGTCCTTCTGATCAAACTCAATAGCTTGCACCCGACTGCGAACACCACTCGGCAGCACCACAACTTCTTCTCCGACCGTCAATCCGTCTCCAATCACACGCCCGGCATATCCCCGATAATCGGGCAAATCTGCACTCTGCGGACGAATCACCCATTGAACAGGAAGACGCCAGGCATTGCTCACCTCCTCTTCCCAGGTTACTGTTTCCAGATACTTTAAAAGCGTAGGCCCCGTATACCACCCCATTCGATCAGAACGGTACACAATATTATCCCCTTTCAATGCAGATACAGGAACAAAATCAACATCTTTAATACCGAGCCTATCTGCCAGTAGCTGATAGTCCGATTTAATGGTTTCAAAAACAGACGCGCTATAATCCACCATATCCATCTTATTGACACAAACTAGAACTTTTCGTAACGATAGCAACTTCGCAATAAACGAATGTCGTTTAGTCTGCTCTATCACCCCTTTTCGCGCATCGATAAGAACAATGATTAAATCAGAATTCGAAGCTCCTGTCACCATATTACGCGTATACTGTATATGCCCAGGAGCATCGGCAATAATAAACTTACGTGCTTCCGTCTGAAAATACTTATAGGCCACATCAATGGTAATTCCCTGCTCACGCTCCGCCTTTAGACCATCCGTTAATATCGCCAGATCAACCGTACCATCATCATTCTTACGATTAGCCTTTTGAATCGCCTCAAGCTGATCATCCAGTATAGAATTCGTATCATATAGCAACCGGCCTATCAGGGTACTCTTACCATCGTCAACAGAACCTGCTGTAATAAATTTTAATATATTCATTTCTGATTATTTAACATCTAAATATTGTATATACCCAACACCATACGCTAAAAATACCCCTGTTTCTTACGCTCCTCCATAGCAGCCTCGGATACCTTATCATCCATCCGCGCCCCCCGTTCACTGACTGTCGACGCTTTTATCTCAGCAATGATATCATCCAACTCCACCGCGTGCGAATCCACGGCGGCCGTACAGGTCATATCGCCTACCGTCCGGAAGCGTACAGACCGACGCTCAACTCGATCATCTGCATCCACCTGTAAACAGTCCGCACTCGCCATCCATTGTCCATTACGCCATACCACATCCCGACTATGGCTAAAGTAAATAGAAGGCAAAGCGATCCCTTCCCGCTTGATATAGTTCCAAACATCAAGCTCTGTCCAATTCGAAATCGGAAACACACGGACGTTCTCTCCTTTATTTATCTTCCCATTAAAAATATTCCACAACTCCGGACGCTGCCGCTTGGGATCCCATTGCCCGAACTCATCACGCACAGAAAAAACACGCTCTTTGGCACGAGCCTTCTCTTCATCCCTACGCGCGCCTCCGATACAAGCATCAAAACCGTGTACGGCTATCGTATCCAACAATGTTACCGTCTGTAAGGCATTGCGGCTGGCATTCTTCCCTGTAGACTCCATCACCCGCCCCTGATCGATGCTTTCCTGTACTGACCCTACAATCAACCGCTCACCAACCTGCTCCACCAACCAGTCGCGGAATACAATCGTCTCCGGGAAATTATGTCCAGTATCAATATGAACAAGCGGAAACGGAAATTTACCTGGCTTAAATGCCTTCTTCGCCAGATGCACCAACGTAATACTGTCTTTACCTCCCGAAAACAACAAAGCTGGATTTTCAAATTGCCCAGCTACCTCCCGAAGAATATAAATAGCCTCTGCTTCTAAATGATCTAAATAATCCATTATTTTCTAACTTCTAAATTCCTACTTCTAATTTCTAACTTCTAAGTTTCTCCATGTAAACCACACTCTTTTTTACTCTTGTCTTCCCACCACCATCTGCCTGCACGAAAGTCCTCGCCTGCACCTACAGACCGCGTACAGGGCTGACACCCGATACTTAAAAACCCTTTATCATGAAGCGGATTATAAGGCACATTAAATGCCTTCAAGAATCCCTCTACCTCTGCCAAAGTCCAGTGAAACAAAGGGTGAACCTTAATAATAGCATTACCTTCATCCCACTCCACAATCCCCATATCTTCTCTATTCGAAGATTGCTCTGCCCGAATTCCTGTAATCCAAACATCAAACCCTTTAATAGCACGCCGCAAAGGCTCTATCTTACGGATAAAACAACATTCCTTACGATTTTCTACGCTCTCATAAAAACTTGTTGGTCCCTTATCACTCACCATAGCTTCCAACGCATCGGCCTGAGGATAGAAAGCCCTAATAGGCATACCATAGCGTTCTAAAGTTCTATTCCAAATATAATAAGTCTCCGGAAACAAACGACCGGTCTCTAAGGTAAATACCGAGGTATCGCGAGCTTTCGCAGCAAGCATATGGGTCAAAACCTGATCCTCTACCCCGAATGAAGTAGAGAAAACAACCCGATTCCCATACTGCGCCGCCACATACGCAATAATTTCCTCCGCCTGCAAACCATTCAACACACGTTTCAGTTCATCAATCATTTTTGACTCCTTTCCAATAACTCTCGTGTATGGGCATTTAATAACCGTACCTTCTCTCCAAAATCGCCCCGAAGCTGCTCACGCATCTCATACATCAATCCCAAGGTCTCATCAATCTCCTCCGGTAACAATCCTTGTAAAAACTCCTTCAACCGCTTTGCAATAGTCGGCGACTTTCCATTGGTAGAGATACCAATCTTTAAATCCCCCTTCATCACGACAGATCCCAAATAAAAATCACATAAATCCGGTTTATCGGCCACATTGAGTAATACATTACGCTTCCTTGCCAACCCCTGTATATGTTGATTCAATAGCGTGTTATTACTCGCGACCACAACCAGATCCACCCCATCCAAATCCACATCTTCAAAACTACGTTCGCACAGATCAACATGCTCTTGCCCTTGCACAAATGCTCTAAAATCCCCAGAAACATCCTTAGCAACGACCCGAACCTTCGCTTTGGGACTCTGCTGCAATAACGCGCTTATCTTTTCCAATCCCACCGGGCCAGCTCCAATCAACAGAACCTGTAACTGCTCAAGCTTAAGAAATATAGGAAACAACCTGTTCATCACACCTGCAAATAATGGATCTCGTTCCGTATCCTACTGAACGCAGCATGCTTGCTAACCACCTCTCCAATCACAATAACAGCGGGCACACCAACACCACTGCATTCCACAGCTTCAACAATAGAGCTTATCGTCCCCAACACAATACGTTCAGTAGCTAAAGAGCCATTCTGAATAACAGCAATCGGCAAAGTAGACTTTCCACCGCCCTCATACAAGGAAACAATCTCCCGCAACTTACCATACCCCATCAATACCACTACCGTAGCATCTGTCCCTACTGCCAACTGAAGATCGGAGGACAGGCTTCCGTCAGACTTAGACCCCGTAATTACCCAAAAACTCTCACTGACACCTCTATAAGTTAAAGGAATCTTCTGAATCCCTGTCAATCCAATCGCTGAAGATATCCCCGGAATGACTGCAGTAGGAATACCAAAACCATGTACATAATCCAACTCTTCACCACCACGACCAAATACAAAAGAATCTCCTCCCTTCAACCGAACCACATGCCCATGCGTCAACGCATAATCCACCATCAGTCTATTGATGTAATCCTGTGAAGTAGACAGCCGCTCTGCCCGTTTCCCCACATACACTTTTGTACAGTTAGGTCTAGCATAAGACAATAAAGCATCATTCACCAAAGCATCATAAAGAATAACATCAGCACATGCGATAGCTTTCACTCCTTTCAATGTAATCAAGTCAGGATCGCCCGGACCGGCTCCTACCAATGTTACAAATGGTTGTATTTTATTCATTTCCAAATATCCTTTAAGAATTACCCCTTAGCGCCGACCTACGTTCGGCGGCGTCATAGTAAAAAGCAGTAGCCTGTATCAAATAAGCCTCCGCAAATTCCTTAGAAGGCTCGTATTTATTAATCTGGAGTACGCGTTCCGAAAAAGAAGTCAGAAAACGAAATTCCCCACTCGCGACATACACGTCATCAAACCCATCAATAACTGCAATCTGTGTACTCGCATTGACTCCACGGTCAAGCAACAAGGCTTTAGCTCCCCAAACAAAGGCACTATAGCTGTGATAAATAGCATCAGCATACTGACCGAGTTCCAAAGCCTGTTTTGCCCAATCAATCTTTTCCTCAGCCTCAAAAAGTAAAGTAGCCACCAGATCAATCACCACCCCAGCACATTCCCCAACACCAATTGCCGTAGCAAAAGTATCCTGATGCCCCCAATCAATAAACTCATCTGCAGTCAATGTCGTCAGATCAGACAACGGCTTCAACAACCGATAGAAATAATCCTTTCCAACACGATCATAATACCCATGAAAATTCTCTTCGACCGATTTATGGATCTTATAATCGGAAAGAACAAGATCAACAACCTGAAGAACACGTTTCGTAGGCACCTTGATGACACGTTCGGCAACGCGTCCTTTACCATCACCAACAGTACCTCCGCCCAACATCACCTGCGCAGCAGGAACCACCTTACCCTCTGCTTTAACTGAGCTTCCATGAAAACCTATATGCGCCAAACCGTGCTGACCACAAGAATTCATACAGCCCGAAATCTTAATCTTCAATCCCTGCTCAAAAACAAAATCTGTATAAAATTCATGAACATACCCCTCCAATACACGAGCCATCTCCGTAGAATTAGATATCCCTAGATTACAAGTATCGGTCCCCGGACAAGTCGTAATATCAGCCGTACTATCAAAACCCGGTTTCGACAGACCTAATTCAACCAATAAATTGAATAAATGCGAAAGAGAAGCCTCACGGACAAACTTAAAAAGCAAATTCTGCCCTTGAGTAATACGGATATCATCTGCCACATGCCCCTGTATACCCGATACCAATCGCCTAGCCTTATCAGTAGATAAATCTCCTGTCTGCACATTTACATACACCCCGTAATAACCTGACTGCTTTTGAGCGAATACATTCGTTTTTTGCCACACCTGAAAAGCTCTTTCGTCGACTACAGGTACCGCATCGATTGCCGTTTCAGGCAGAACAAGCGCTTCCACCAGTCTACGATCGACCACAAAAACAGTATTCTTGTTTGCTATTCGCTCCTCCTCAATAAGACGCAGCACCTCCGAAAGTCCTACCTTCTGGACCAAATATTTAAAACGAGCCTTATTCCGATTATTACGCTCCCCATAACGATCGAAAACACGCAACGTAGCCTCTATATATGGAATAACCTGATCCTCTGGAAGAAAATCATACACTTCCTCCGCAAGAATAGGCTGAGCCCCTAGGCCACCTCCCATCAACACCTTGAAACCACGCTCCTCTACCCCATCATTCCATCTTACTTTAGGAATAAAACCAAAGTCATGAATATAAGAAAATGCGGTATCCTTGTCCGAAGACGAAAAGGAGATCTTGAATTTCCGTCCCATTTCAGCGCAGACTGGATTACGAAGAAAATAAGAAAATGTCTGCTGCGCATAAGGAGACACATCAAATGGCTCATCCGGATCTATCCCTGCTGTAGCAGATGCAGTCACATTACGGACCGTATTCCCACAGGCCTCTCTCAAAGTAATATCATCAGCTGCCAATTTAGCCCAGAGCTCAGGAGTCTTTGCCAAACTCACATAGTGAATCTGTATATCCTGACGTGTTGTAAGGTGAAGATTACGACTCGCATATTCATCAGAGATAGCAGCAATCTTCAGCAACTGTCTAAAGGTTACCTTTCCAAAAGGCAATTTAATACGAACCATCTGCACTCCAGGCTGACGCTGCCCATACACCCCCCGAGCCAAACGAAGTGACCTAAACTTCTCTTCCGGCAAAGAACCTTCCTGATAAGCCCTTATCTTTTTATCTAGTTCAATAATCTCCTGTTCAACCACAGGATTCTCTAATTCAGTACGAAAACTCTGCATATTTTTTACCTAAAAATGTGTCAATCCAAGCTTTATAATTACGGTTCACAAAACAAGAACGCAACAAATGTATAAAACAAAATCAACAATAACTACATAATCTACCAAATTAGTATATATTTGTAAAAAATATATTTACAACTCTTTTCGGTAAAGCAAACAAAAGGATGAAACAACTACGTATTAGCATATTAGCATCCATAATAATATCAAGCTGTGCACCAAAAGCACAAAACAGCTATGACCCAAAGACAGGATATTCAGGCAACATATCCCTATCTGGTGCATTCGCGCTATACCCCATTGTGGTTTTATGGAGTGAGGATTTTAAAAAAATACACCCCAATGTCCGTTTCAATATTTCGGCAGGAGGAGCAGGTAAAGGAATAACAGATGTGCTCACAGATATGATGGATATCGGTCTTGTATCCCGAGATTTTCATGAGCAAGAATTAAAAAAAGGAGCATTCCCTATTTTTGTTGCAAAAGACGCTGTGCTAGGAACGTTTAATACCAACCACCCCAATGCCACACTCCTAAAAAAGAGGGGACTTACGCAACAGGAACTCGAAGGAATCTTTGTCACACAATCCTATCAGAAATGGAGCGATATTGACCCTAGGTTTACAGCTGCTCCCATAATCACCTATGTCCGTTCAGATGCTGCAGGTGCGGCAGAGACATGGGCCAAATACCTAGGCCAAAACCAAGAAGACTTAAAAGGTATTGGTATATACGGTGACCCAGGCTTGGCGCAAGCCATCAAGGAAGAGCCAAATAGTATCGGCTTTAACAACATCAACTATGTCTATGATCTAAACCTTAAAAAAACTGCAGCGCACATAAGTGTCATACCAATCGATAAAAACAAGAATGGAAAAATTGACACAGCGGAAGACTTCTACTACAATCTAGATCAATTGACCGAAGCAGTGGCATCAGGAAAGTACCCTTCCCCTCCCTCGAGGCCCTTGGCATTTGTAGTAAAAAAAGGAAACACTAACGCATTGATACGAGAGTTTATACACTTTGTCCTAAAAAAAGAACAACAAGAGCACCTATTGAGCAACGGATATATCCCACTTACAGACGACCAACTTAAAGTCGAAAGAGAGAAAATAAACACTATTCCTATCAACTAAAAAGCAGAGCCTCGCTCCGTAAAAAACAAACACAGTAAGCAAATGAGACTACGCATTCTAAAAGACCTATGGATACGCTACACATTTCGAATCCTACTCCTCTTGACGCTGTCCATGGTAGTTTTCATAGGCATTGGACTGTTTATTAAATCACTGCCCTTATTAAAAGACCAGAACCTATTCACCATCCTAAGCGGAAGCACCTGGTCTCCACTGAAAGGACAGTTTGGTTTCCTACCCTTTATCACCGGCACAGTATCGGTTACATTGATAGCCCTGGTTATCGCAGCCCCACTATGCCTCCTATCTTCGATTTACCTGGTTGAATATGCATCCGCTCTCTTAAAAAAAACAGTACTCCCTTTAATAAATGTACTGGCAGCTATCCCCCCCGTACTGTATGGCGTATGGGGAATTCTATTCGTCGTACCCCTGATATCAAACTATATAGGGCCTGTTTTTGGGAGCACGAACGCGGGGTACTCTATTCTCTCCGGTGGAATAGTACTCGCTGTTATGATATTTCCGATTATGATCAGCATCATGGTAGAAGTACTACAGACTATACCTCCGGATCTAAAAGCAGCATCACTATCACTCGGCGCTACACGATGGGAAACCATACAAAAAGTCATTTTAAAAAAAGCTCGCCCTGGAATAATCGCTGCCATAGTACTGGCAACATCACGTGCTTTTGGAGAAACAATAGCAGTACTCATGGTCTGCGGCAACATACCCCAAGTCCCAAAGTCTCTATTCGATGCCGGATATCCTATCCCCGCACTCATAGCCAACAACTTTGGAGAGATGATGTCCATACCACATTATGATGCTGCATTAATGTTCGCGGCTCTACTATTGCTGACGATCATCTTTCTATTCAATCTTATTTCGCGACTAATACTAAATAAACTGGAGGAAAAAGCATAATGTCAACCATTAAATCAAGACTGCGACGGGAAAAAATCGCAAAAATATTAATGCAACTCGCGGGTATAGGAATTACAGGTTCCCTTTTTCTAATTATAGGGATTATCCTTTTCAAAGGGCTCCCCCACCTCACCTGGGACATGATCAGCCAGACACCTCAAGGCGGTTTCTATATCGGTAAAGAAGGAGGGATACTCAATGCAATTTTGGGCTCCTTTTATCTAGCGGGCCTATCGACAATACTAGCCTGCTTAATAGGGCTACCTATCGCCATCTACCTCAATGCCTACGTCGATCAGACTTCTACCCTGTCCCGGGTATCAAAACTCTTGTTTGATATACTATTTGGCATACCATCAATTGTATATGGAGCCATTGCCTTCAGTATTATGATTACATTAGGAATCCGTGCTTCCCTATTGGGTGGTGTCATTACGATCACACTCCTCACCATCCCTATAGTGGTACGTACGCTGGATGAACTTTTAAAAACCATTCCTTTAGACCTCAAAAACACCACTACCTCATTGGGGGCTACACGATGGCAGACCGCCCAGATACTATTGAAGTATATCAAACCAGGGCTATTCACAGCCCTTCTACTCGCCTTTGGAAGAGCAATCGGAGATGTAGCAGGGGTATTGCTAACTACAGGGTTCAGCGATAATCTTCCCTTATATCTCGACGAACCAGCGGCAACATTGCCACTAGCCATTTTTTTTCAGCTTAGCAGCCCGATCCCCGAAGTACAGGGAAGAGCCTATGCCTCCGCGCTTATATTAACATTTATCATTCTAATCATTGTCATATGCACACATATACTAGCCTCGCGACAAAAGAAACACAGACTGTAACGCAGATGCAACTGCCACACATACAAATCAAGGATCTGAATGTACATATCGAAGGGAAACACATTCTTAAAAACATAAATTTAGCAATCCCCAATAACTCGATCACATCCATTATAGGACCGTCAGGTTGTGGAAAAACAACACTACTGAAAACACTGAATAGATTGATGGATGACAGCAAAAACGTAAAAATAAATGGCTCCGTACTGGTTAATGGGGAAGACATTTACGCTAAAGACGCCGAAGTCACACACATCAGAAAAAAAATGGGGTTACTCTCCCAACGCCCCTTCCCATTACCTATGTCTATTTTTGAAAATATCACCTATGGACCGCGCATACATGGTCAACGGGACAAAACAGTCTTAAAAGAAATTGTAGAAACCCAATTAAAAAACGTAGGACTATGGGAGGAGGTGAAAGACAGACTACACCATTCTGCGACGACACTGTCTATAGGCCAGCAGCAACGTCTTTGTCTAGCCCGTGGCCTAGCTGTGCAGCCTGAGATTATACTCGGTGACGAAAGCACCTCAGCCTTGGATCCTATATCTACACAGACTATCGAAAATCTATTGATAGACCTGAAAAGCGAATACACCATCGTATTAGTAACTCATATACTTCGTCAGGCACGAAGAGTCTCTGACTACATCATCTTTGTATACAATGGCGAAATAATAGAGTTTGGAAAAACAGAAGACATCCTCCTGAATCCTCAAAATGAGATCACCAAACAGTATGTCAAGGGATTTATAAGCTAAAAAAGGAGCGACCTAGACTGGTCGCTCCTTTTATATATCTTAGCTCTTAAGATAGCAATAGTAATCAATTAAATGACTCCAGCCTTGATAAGCTCCAATTCCATTTCTTTCTGTAACTTTTGTGCCTCTTCTCTAGCCCGCTCCGCAAAGTCCTTACCACTCGAAGCATAGATAATACCGCGGGTACTATTCACCAACAAACCACAATCTTTGTTCATCCCATACTGACATACATCTTGAAGCGATCCTCCCTGAGCTCCCACTCCGGGAACAAGTAAAAAATGATCTGGCGCATGCTCACGAATCTTCAAAAAAGCTTCCCCACGCGTAGCTCCCACCACATACATCAGATTCTCTACAGTACCCCAAGTATTGACTTTATCGATTACCTCTTCAAACAACTGCTTACCATCTGTATTGGAAAAATTCTGGAAATCCTTGCTTCCGGAATTGGAAGTCAGCGCAAGCACTATCGCCCATTTCCCTTCAAAATCTAAAAACGGCGTTACAGAATCCTTACCCATATAAGGTGCTATCGTAATCGAATCGAATCCCATCCCCGACACAGCCTCGTCAAAAAAAGCCTGCGCATACATATTAGATGTATTACCGATATCTCCACGTTTGGCATCTGCTATACTAAAACAGCTCTTGGGAATTGCTTGCCATGTTTTTTGCAAGGAATGCCAGCCACGAACACCATAACTTTCATAAAACGCAATATTAGGCTTATACGCAACACAGAGATCTTCAGTAGCTTCTATGATAGCTTTATTAAAAGCAAAAATAGGATCCTCTTCATCAAGAAGATGAGCCGGTATCTTAGTAATGTCCGTATCTAAACCAACACAAAGAAAAGATTGCTTCTCTTTAATCTGTTCTATTAACTCCTGTCTATTCATTTAACTTTTATTGATCAATAAGATTCTGCACGAATGCTTCAACCTCTTTAGTCGAGTAATCATACATACCTTCTTCTTTTGCAGCAATCTTCCCATTCTTATCCAATATCACAGTAGTAGGAATGGCTCCTCCCAACCAATTGGAAGGAATTTCACCGTTAGGATATACGATAGGTAGTTTCAATTTTTGGTCTGTTAAAAACTTCGCCGTCCCTTCTACATCTCCTTCAATCTCCACAATCAAAAACTCGATGTTATCGTTACCCTTAAATTTATCATACAATTTCTGGATTGACGGCATTTCTGCTCGACAAGGTGGGCACCATGTCGCCCAAAAATTGATAAACAGCACCTTACCTTTGAGCTGTTCCGTATCATAGACAATATTATCTGCACTAGAGAATGATGCTTTGTCACCGATGGAATCGGGATCACTCTCCTTATCACCGGCCTGGGCCTCAACAGGCTTTTCCAATTTTGGCTTAAAAAAACCGATTTTCATCAGCTGCTGCTGTATAAAAATTCGACTCGGCGACCATAGGACCAAGCCCATGAGCACCACGAAAACAATCCAACTGACAATATTTTTAATTTTCTTCTTTTCTGCCATCATTTCCAGAAATTAGGTGTCAAATTTTTCCAATTGCTTAAGTAAAGTAGCAAAATCCTTCGGATACTCCGCATCAAAAGCATAACTCTTTCCATCAATAGTAAAGGCTACACTTTTTGAATGAAGTGCAAAACGCTTCATTATTGGTAATTCTTCCTCATCTTTGGACATCGTAAAACCACGCTTTTTTATCTGCGATAGAAAAACAGGCTTACCCCGATACATCGAATCCCCTACGATAGCAGCATGTTGTGTTGCCAAATGTATACGGATCTGGTGCATCCGCCCTGTAATAGGCCGACATTCCACCAGTGTAAAATGTTTAAAATAACGTATACTGTTAAAAATCGTTTCTGCCTGCTTACCATTTGCCCGATCAATACTCACATTCTTATTTCCCTGGTTCAAGATAGGCAAATCAACGGTAAGGTTATCAAAAGTATGGGTCCCCTGTATAATAGCATGATACACTTTATTCACCCTTCTCTTTTCAAACTCAATAGAAACCAAACGATAAGTCTCTGGATTCTTTGCTATAAGAAGCACTCCAGAAGTATCCTTGTCCAATCGGTGACAAATCTGCGCATCACCATAATAACGTTTTGCTAAACGAAGGATGTTAACTTCTCCCCCCTCACGTTCATCTAAAGAAGCGACAAAAGGTGGTTTATTGATAACAATAAGATTATCATCTTCGTAAATGATAAGATCGTTGAATTTCGGAAATTTAAATAAACGGTTGTCGTTTTGAATCATAGTGCAAAAATATAAAAACTAGGCGACTATTTAGCAACATAAGGTTTTTACATTAATATGCAGACAGCACCTTTATTATTTATAATTTTGCAACAAAACAATTATATCATGTCCGTAAATAAAATCATTAAGCGCGTCACTACTTCTAGCATCAAGGAAATGAAACTTCGTGGCGAAAAAATAAGTATGCTGACTGGCTATGACTATACTATGGCGAAAGCTTTAGATGAATCAGGAGTAGACGTTATTCTAGTAGGCGACTCTGCAGCAAATGTGTTTGCCGGGTACGAAACCACTCTCCCAATTACGCTCGACAATATGATCTATCATACATCAGCGGTAGCCAGAGGATGCCAACGCGCACTCGTTTTAGCCGATCTTCCCTTTGGTGAGTATCAGGGATCGACTGACAAAGCATACGAAGCTGCAGTAAGAATGATGAAAGAATCAGGAGCACATGCACTTAAACTAGAAGGTGGTGAAGAAATAATTGATAACATCAAAAAAATAATAAACGCTGGTATCCCCGTATGTGGTCACCTCGGACTAACACCACAGTCCATCAATAAATTTGGAACATTTGGTGTCCGTGCAAAAGACGAGGCTGAAGCAGAAAAACTAAAAACCGATGCACTCGCTCTACAGGAAGCAGGCTGTTTTGCTATCGTACTAGAGAAAATACCAGCGCAACTGGCAGAAGAGGTTTCAAAATCCTTACACATCCCTACAATAGGTATCGGGGCCGGCAATGGTTGTGATGGACAAGTTTTGGTTGTTAATGATATGCTCGGAATGACTAAAGATTTTAAACCTAAATTTTTACGTCAATACCTCAACCTCTATCAAGAGATTACCAATGCAGCAGCACAATATGTAGCTGATGTCAAGGCGTTAGATTATCCAAATGAGAATGAACAGTATTAACCCATTATATTAAGACCATACTTTGGGAAAAATAATCATCATAGGTATTTTGCTGGCGGTGTTGATATACTTCACACTCCGCCGGCTTAATTTTTTCAACTTCAATAAACCATCGCAGCGAATAAACTCTTCCCGAGTTATTGAAGTCACAGCTCCAACACAGCTCCTAAAAAGAGGGTTAAAACGCACCTTATATACGGTAGGTTCTGGATTAGTACTATTGATTCTCATAGTAGCTCTAGCTGCAAAATTCAAGATTGCATTAATTATGCTACCTATAAGCATATACCTAATCGCTCAGTTCTTTGTACTCAATAATCACGTCAAAACAATACGGGACCAACAGATACATTATGACTCAGAAACCCAAGATGTACATATAGAATGGATTAATGGCAAATCTCTCGAATTCAACTTACTAAAAGATGTAACAGAACTAAAAGAAGTTCGTGCCGTACAAAAAAACAATGGTCTACATATGGGCTATTACCAACTTTTAATAAACACCAAGGTAATCTACCTACCATATCTTTTACAGGAAAACCCGGTCAATAAACCGTTTTTCGACAAGTTACAGCTGTTCAATAGGTCAATCGAGACCAAACTATTCCCTATTATCTAGGATCGTCCAATACCCAATCAAAAACACGTCATTGTTGCCAAAAAGCCTCTAGAAATCTCCTTGCTACACACCAGCTAAACACTACCTATAACGGACTTGAGCGGACTTTAACGGACTTATGGGGACTTGAGCGGACTTATCATACATGCCACAATCTTTTAACTAGCTGAAACCAGCGATTTTTCAAACGAAAACCCTAATAAAAAGACGTTCAATCATTTTTGGTACAAACGTTGCTATACTCTTTTTAATTATTTAAGATTAACCCTTATATGAAATATTCACGTAGCATAAGCCGCGCATACAGTTTTATGGTTTTCGCCATTGCGCTCACATTTTTTTATTCCTGTGACCGCAAGGCATCACCTCAAACAGTAGATAAGGAAAAAATAAAAGCCGATAGCATTGCTCAAGCAAAAAAAGCAGAAGAGGAAAAAGAGAGAATGCGTCCGCGGACGGCAGCGGACATTACACTCAGCAAAGAACTGATCTTCGAAAAATATACACTAGAAGACAAGTATAAGTATAAAGATACTTTTCGTGTATTTCAATGGGATAAAATTAAAGAAAAGTTGGCCTATATCGAAAACTTCCAACGGGAACACAACAATTATGGGTTAGTCGCAAACTACAAACATAAAAATGGAGAGGCTCCAACAGTAGCAAATTTCAAGCGAAATGCCTATAAAAGGGTGTCGGACACACTCGGAACGGAACGCTATCAGTCTGCCCCTCTTTATAAAATCGGTGAGACCAAAGTACCAACAATATACGGTCGGGATGGTTCACTCGTCAAATTGCTATCAAGCGACACCTTAAACATGGTCCGTATTAAAGGTCTTACGAACATCGAAGGCGAATGGGATATCCCAAAACGCTATATTAAAGCCATAGGGGATACAGCTTCCTTTAAACATATTGTCGTTGTAGACGTGACTAATCAAAACATATGTGCATTGGAACATAAAAACGACAGCTGGATTATACGAAGCATGAACCCCTCTACAACAGGAAGACACAATCCTCCCTATGGCATGGAGACACCTGTGGGCATTTATCTACTCCAAGAACAAAAACCAAAAATGTTCTATTATGCAGATGGAACGACCAATATAGCAGGTTATGCTCCTTGGGCAAGTCGGTTTACTAACGGAGCCTATATACACGGAGTCCCTACAAATGACCCCAAAGCGAAGATCATCGAATACAGCTGGACACTCGGCACGACGCCACGTTCGCATATGTGTGTAAGAAATGCCTCATCTCACGCGAAGTTCGTTTATGACTGGATAAAGCCGTTTTCATCGCTTGTAATTGTCATAGATTAATCCTATCGAAAAGAATTAACATTTCTTAACATTTTTATAACACATTGGTAACGACCTTTGTATGTGGAAGGAAAATGTGTGTATATGAAAAAGACAATAGCTATTATAGGATTGACATCACTGGCGGGATTTTACGCCATATTCAGCAAACCTAATCAACTTAAACCTGAAACTATCCCCACAGCGCAACAAGTGGACTCGCTACAAGAAAAAGAAGATGAGTCTTTCATCGCAAAACTGTACAAGGAAATAGCCTTAAAAGGCAAGCTTAAGTTTGAAGCATTCGAAATGGCCATGAAAGGCTATCAAAATATGTCCTTTAAAAATAAGGATATCATCACCGTAATCGACTTTTCGCTACCCTCTACGGAAAAACGTATGGCCGTAATTGATTTAAAAAACAAGAAAATACTTTTTCATACCATTGTATCTCACGGAAGAAACAGTGGAGAGAAGTATGCCACATCTTTTTCTAACAGTCATGGTTCCCACCAGAGTTCCCTTGGTTTTTACAAAACCGTAAATACCTATCAAGGAGGCAACGGGTACTCTTTAGTACTGGACGGACTGGAAAAAGGAATCAATGACCAGGCCAAACCTAGAGCCGTAGTGGTACACGGAGCTGATTACTGTAGCCAGTCAATAATCAATTCTACAGGCAGACTGGGACGCAGTTATGGATGCCCAGCTCTACCAAGGGATTTGGCTAAGCCGATCATAAATACAATTAAAGACGGGACAATGCTTTTTATTTATGCAGAAAATAAGACTTATTTAGCGCAATCAAAAGTATTGAAAGCAAAACCACCTACGTTAATCGCACAAAAAGAAACTGTAGAAGAAACACAAGCAGGTCAAGGGGTGATGAATTAGCCCTTCCTTGCTTTTCCATAACTAATTCGCTATTTTTAGACTCAAGCAACAAGAAAAAATGAAGCGAATACTTTCCATTGATGGCGGCGGAATACGGGGTATTATCCCTGGTATGCTGATAGTCGCCCTTGAGGACAGACTAAAAGAAATCAGTGGAAATCCCCAAACCCATATTTCCGAATACTTCGACTTTTTCTCAGGGACCAGTACCGGTGGCATATTAACATCGATTCTACTATTTCCCTCCGAACAAGATCCCTCTAAACCAAAATACTCTGCGAGAGAAGCTTTAGATATCTACCTCGAACACGGAGAAAGTATATTTTCAGCCAGCAAGTGGAGAAAATTCTTAAGCAAGTTTGGTTTAGTGAGTGAGATCTATAATGAAGAGGTTATCGAAAAAATACTCGCTGATTATTTTGGAGACACCAAGCTGAGTGAACTCATCAAACCCTGTATCATAACAGCATACAATATTGAGCTTCGCAAAAACCACCTTTTCAGACAACAAAAAGCCATAAGTCATGGTGACTCACGAGACTTTTACCTGCGAGACGTATGTAGGGCCACCTCCGCTGCACCAACCTTTTTT
Source organism: Sphingobacterium faecale (assembly GCF_016746095.1). Taxonomy (GTDB): domain Bacteria; phylum Bacteroidota; class Bacteroidia; order Sphingobacteriales; family Sphingobacteriaceae; genus Sphingobacterium; species Sphingobacterium faecale. Next base: position 182,079 of record NZ_JAERTY010000003.1, read on the forward strand.
TCAGTGGCCGAGATATTCTCCCTCGCCAATACTCGTTACGTACTCGTCGATGGAGGACTATTCGCGCACAACCCTGCGATATCAGCCCTTATTGAAGTTTTAAAAAACTTTAATACTTTTAGCATAAACGACATACACATACTTTCACTAGGTACAGGAATCACAAAAAACGCCTACAATTACGAAGATTTCAAGAAAAAATGGGCCATCTCTATTGGCCCCGCTTTAGTGGATATTATGACCTCTAGCTCCTCAGAGAGTAATGATTATTTTATTAAACAACTATTTCGCTCTGTAAACCATGCAGGCAATTACATCCGCATAGAACCAAGCAACCTGTCCTCTATTGATCCTGGAATGGATGCCGCCAGTAAATCAAATATTCAAAAGATAGTAGCCCTATCCGATAAAGTGATCAGTGAAAACGAATTGGTCATCGACAAACTCGCGCATGAGCTCATACATGACAGAAAAGAAGTGGAACGGAGAAAAAAATCTGTTTGGAACTTCTTATATAAATAGAAAGTTACGTTATCCCATAAAACCGTACAGCATTTCGCCCCCAAAAATCAGCCTGCTCGACTTCGTCAAACCCTTCCACACATCTTTCTGCAATCGAAAGTACTTCTTCATATGTAGCCGCCACTAAGCTTTTCGGCCAATCTGACCCAAAACAAACGCGACGCTGTCCAAAACAAGATATAACATGTTTTACATAAGGCACACAATCATTAAAGGACCAATTCTCCCAACCAACCTGAGTGACAAGTCCTGAAATTTTACAGTATACATTGGGGAATACAGATAGGCTATCTATAAAAGATGCCCATGCATCAAATTCTCCTGCCACAATCGCTGGTTTAGCCATATGGTCCAACATAAATGCCTGTTCAGGGTTACTGGCCACACATTGTAATGTACTAGTATAATGTCGTGGATGTATTAACAGATCGTAGGTATAATGATGTTGTGTAAGCGCTCTAATTCCTCGCTGAATAGAATCTTGCATCAAAAAATCGACATCCATCTCTGCTTTCACATTATGCCGAAAGCCTTTCACAATTGGAATTCCGGAAAACTTCAAAAGCTGTTCCTCTATATCTTCTGCCCTTAGATCGATCCACCCGATGACGGCTTTGACCATCTTATAAGCATCTGCCAACTCGATCAGAAAATCGGTCTCTCTTAGAGACTGATGAGCTTGTACTAAAACTGCTCCATCTAAACGATGATCTTTAAGCGTCTTCGAAATGTCGTTGGGCAGAAAATTACGTTGGATTACCTTCATTTCTTCAGTAATCCAAGTATCCGTCAACGGATCAAATAACCAAAAATGTTGGTGGGCATCTATACGCATATCTTACTTTATAAAAAACACTTCATATTACACTATTTCAACACTTACTCCTGCCAAGCGACAACATCTTGTCTTTGCTCCCCTAAATATTCAGCCCCAAGCTCAATTACATCCCCTGCTTTTAGATAAATCGGAGGATTAAACCCCAAGCCTACACCTGCCGGCGTTCCAGTCGAAATTACATCTCCGGGCAGTAAAGTCATAAACTGGGAAACATAGGCCACGACATGTTCCACCGAGAAAATCAAGTTTTTTGTGTTTCCTTCTTGGCACTTCTTACCATTGACTTTTAACCACAACCGAAGATTATTGATATCGGGAATTTCTTCTTTCGTAGTTAACACTGGCCCCATAGGAGCAAAAGTATCACAGCCTTTTCCTTTGTCCCAAGTTCCGCCTCGCTCCAACTGAAAATCACGCTCCGAGATATCATTATGTAATACATAACCTGCTACATAGTCCAATGCTTCAGATTCTTTCACGTAGGTAGCTTTCTTTCCGATCACAATACCAAACTCAACTTCCCAATCTGTTTTTACGGAATTTTTAGGAATAATAACATTATCATTTGGGCCAATAAGTGCCGTTGTAGATTTCATGAATATAATAGGTTCTGCAGGAATATTTGCTCCGGTTTCCTCCGCATGATCCCTATAATTTAACCCAATACAAACAATTTTGGAAGGACGGGCAAAAGGCACAGCGATACGGCTATCTTTTGGTATTTCAATAAGTTGCTCTAGGTTATCCTTCACGAATTGAGCCAACCTCGCTAGCCCATTTTCTTCGAAAAACCGCTCATCATAGTCACTTCCAAAAGCAGTAGTATCATAATTTACACCATCAATCTGAACACCTATCTTCTCTCTACCGAATGTACCGTAACGTATTAATTTCATACTGTTTTTAATTAAAGTGTAAAGATTCTAAAACACCGCTAAGGAAGATATAAAAATTTCCATCCGTGCGATGCCATGTTAATATCCCAACAAATTACTGAACATAATTGAAATAAAACACCAACAAATTTACCATTTAAGAACACTATCTTACCATAATTAACACCAACGAACAATACATCTACTAATACTTTCAACCAACGGTAGAAAAGTATTAGTAGATGTATTATATAATAGGTTTAATTTATATTTTTCAAAACAGAAAGTCAAGTCTTATCTACTCAAGGAAAAAGGTAAATCTTCTAGATCAACACCCCGCTTCTTATTCGGCACACTGTCCATGGAAAAAACAATTTTCCCTCCCCTAGTTAGACTACTATGATAAAGATAGTTTTTGGTAGATATTTTCCCATTGACCGTCATCGATTTAATATACCGATTCGTCAGACTATTGTTCTCCGAATGGATATGCAGTTTCTTCCCATTATCGAAATGCAATGTCACCTTATCAAAAAGTGGCGAACCAACAATATATTCATCGGTAGCTGGAGTTACCGGATAGAAGCCCAACGCAGAAAACACATACCAAGCCGAAGTCTGTCCGTTATCCTCATCTCCACAATATCCGTCCGGATTAGAGGTGTACATCCTATTCATCGTCTCCCTCACCCAATACTGTGATTTCCAAGGAGCTCCAACGTAATTATACACATAAGGCATATGTTGTATCGGCTGGTTACCGTGTGCATACTGTCCCATATTAGCAATCTGCATCTCCCTGATTTCATGAATTGGAAAACCATAATAGGAATCATCAAAAATAGGGGGTAATATAAAAACAGAGTCCAACTTTGCTTCCAAAGCTTTATGTCCACCTGATAACCGAGCTAACCCTTCAAAATCCTGGAAAACAGACCAACTGTAATGCCAACTATTACCTTCCGTAAAGGCATCTCCCCATTTGAAAGGATTGAAAGGACGTTGAAAATTACCATCCTGATTCTTTCCGCGCATCAACCCAGATTCAGGATCGAAAAGATGTTTGTAGTTAAAAGATCGCTTCTTATAAAAATCAATCTCTTCTTTCCCCTTATTTAGCGATTTCGCCAATTGGTAAATCGAAAAATCATCGTAAGCATACTCCAAACTACGTGCTACATTTTCATGAATCTTTACATCATAAGGAACATAGCCCAACGTATTGTAGTAATCTGCACCTGCACGCCCCACAGCAGTGATAGGCCCTGCATGCATCGAACCTTTCTTTACCGCTTCAAATAGTACCTCTATATCTTTGGAACGCACTCCTTTTATCCAAGCATCTGCCACCACTGAAGCGGAATTATTACCGACCATAATATCACGATAACCTGGACTAGCCCATTCTGGCAACCAACCTCCTTCACGGTATGCATTTGCAAGCCCTTCCTGCATCTTTAGACTCATCTCAGGATACATCAGGTTAAGAAAAGGAAATAAAGCTCTGAAAGTATCCCAAAAACCTGTATCTGTAAACAGGTAACCGGGTAATACCTCTCCATTATACGGGGAATAATGCATCACTTTACCTGTGGCATCATACTCGTAGAACATTCTTGGAAAAAGCAAAGAGCGATATAGACAAGAATAAAAAGTCCGTATCTGATCGATTGTCCCTCCCTCTATCTCTAGCTTTCCTAATTCCTTATTCCACACCGAAGCTCCTTTTTCAACAGCTTGATCAAAGCTAAGTCCATCCAATTCTTTCAGATTCAGACTAGCCTGATCATGTGAAATAAAAGAAGACGCCACCTTAACCAAAACCTGATCTGCCCTACCCTTAGCCTGCAAACCGATGATAGCACCGACATGCTCCGCTTTAACTTTAATCCGCCCATTTTGTAAAACAGAATCTGCAAATGTAGAGATATTAGTAAACGAACGGTCGAATTCTAGGACAAAGTAATTTTTGAAATTATCCGGTACTCCACCACTGTTTTTCGTAGAGTAGCCAATAATCTTTCGCTGGTCCGGTATGACCTCCACAAAAGAGCCTTTGTCAAAAGCATCGACCAATATAAATGCAGAATCCGTCTTGGGAAAGGTAAATCGGAAATAAGCGGCACGAGCTGTAGGAGTAATTTCCACCTGTGTATCGTAATCGGCTAAATACACCGAATAATAATGAGGCTTTGCGACTTCAGCTTTATGAGAAAAATAACTTGCCCTTTTATTTTCATCAAAAGTAGGCTTTCCTACCATAGCCATAAGGCTAAATTGCCCGTAATCATTCATCCAAGGTGAAGGTTGATGTGTCTGCTTAAATCCTCTGATTTTTTCAGCAGTATAGGTATACATCCATCCATCTCCCATTTTCCCTGTCTGAGGACTCCAAAAGTTCATTCCCCAAGGCATTGCAATTGCTGGATAGGTGTTACCACTGGAAAGAAAATAGGTAGATTGTGTACCGACCAAAGTACTTACGTACTCAAGAGGAGCTCCAGTTTTAACAATTTTTTGGCTAAAACTACTTTGGATAAATAGTAAAAGAAATATCGATAATACAAAATTCAGTTTCATGCTGGTTATATTTTGAAAACATAAATATCTAAAAATATTCCAACAAAGCAAAGTGCTAAATTATTTTAGCAACACTAAAAAGCTAAAATTATCTTTCCATTGAAGGCACGGCTTTCCATCAATTCATGAGCATAACCAGCATCTTTGTAAGAAAAGACCTCCGCAATAGGAGTCTTGTAAGTCCCTGTCTCTATCAATGGAAGCACGTTCTGGCATATGGCTTCTGTTAATTGCCTCTTAAATTCAAGTGATCGATTACGTAGGGTACTACCCGTTAAATGGATACGCTTATGCATCATCTTAATCAAATTCAACTCTACTTTAGCCCCCTGCATCGCATTGATAATAATAAGCCTCCCTTCTTCTGACAATAGATTAACATTCTTTTCAAAATAGCTACCACCAATACTGTCCAAAATGACATCTATACCAATTCCACTCCATACATCTTCGAAATCACACTCTTTATAATTAACAATATGGGATGCACCCAGCTCTTGCACGAAAGATATTTTTTCTGATGAGCCAACAGTAGTAAAAACGTCCGCTCCTAAAAGATTAGCCAACTGAATTGCCGTACTTCCGATTCCACCAGCACCACCATGAATTAAAAAACGTTCGCCTTTGATTAATCTTCCTCGTTCAAAAACATTATGCCATACCGTAAAAAGTGTTTCTGGCATCCCTGCGGCTTCAATAAAAGATAAATTATCAGGCAGCACAATACAAAGTCTAAAATCAACAGCCACATATTGCGCATAGCCTCCCCCTGCGATCAATGCCATCACCCTATCTCCTATTCTAATTCCGCAACAAGCACTTCCCACTTTAACAATTATGCCTGCAACTTCTAGTCCAGGAATATCTGCAACAACACCAGTTGGAGCAGGATAATTCCCTTTACGTTGGAACACATCCGGTCTATTCACACCTGCAGCTCTAACTTCGACCAAGACTTCGTAATCCCCAATCGTCGGAATCATCCTTTTCCGTACCTGCAACACATCGGGTCCACCACTTTTAGTTATAACAACAGCATCCATCATCGTTTTTTAGGAAATTTTTGTAAGCGGACATTAAGTGAAAGCATGAAATAACGCCCTAATCTACTATTTTTTGCTTCATACACATCATTACCAATATATTCAGAAACAATACCCATAGTTTTATTTTGGTCAAACAAATCATAGCCTTGTAATCTTAATAAAGCAGATTTATTCCGAAAAAAAGTCAACTCTACAAAACCATTCATTATTGTCTGATTTTTATTCATAAAATCATTGGCATATCCATTGTTATAACGTTGGGACATCTCTAGGCCTAATGACAGATTATCATTTAAATATCCTCGGGCTCCTAATCCCCAGAACATCGTTTCCACATTGATATTTGTTCTGAATGGGATATCATAACGCGTATTATTCCACATATAATTGGCATTGAAAACGGATTCAATGTAATCACTCCACAGATACTTCAATTGTAAGGATTGGTTCATTACCAATTGTTTGGTCGTACGCTTTTTCTCATCGATAAAGGAAAGATTATTAAAGTAATCTGTATTTCCTGTTAAATCCAATTGAAAATCGTCATTAATAAAAGGTGTATTGAACATATAATACCACCTACAATCATAGTAACCTGTAGTATTCTTAAATGTCGTCTCTTGAATAGTGGAGTTAACACTGGAGCGCTTATCACTTACAATTTTGTTAAGTATAAAATTATAAGCAAAGTTAGTCTCAAAGTACTGCATACTCGATGTAAAGCTTTTCCTCAAAGTTGTTGCAATTCGGTGAGCAGATTCGGCCTTTAATTCTGGATTTCCGATAATTACATTTCGAGAATTAGTATTATCCACGACAGGGGCTATTTGACTAAAAGAAGGTTGATTATTTTTGCCTTTATAGTCCATTTGCCAATCCATCTCCTTCGAAAATCGATAAATAATCTTTGCCGTTGGCATTAGATTGATATTATCATACCTATAAACCATAGTATCATTCGTCAACTTCCCTTCCATATAAAGCGGTTGGACGGCAAAACCGGCAATCATTTTAAATTTCTTATTGGGTTCGTACTGATAGGTTATTCCCGTCTTATTATTCTTGAAAAAGTAGTCATAATCAACAGTTAAAGAATCTACGTATCTTTGCTCCAAAGACGGTAATTGATCTTTAACTAGTCTAACTGCCTCAATTCGTGTGACGTCAAACTCATAGCTAAACTCAAACAAGCTATGCTCTAAAAACGGCTCTACATATGACAAGGAGGCTCTGGTTGAGTTGGTATAGTTATTTTGCTCGATGAACTGATCTTTACGAAAGCCTTTCACAACCTCCCTATCGGTCTCATCATATTCTTCAAAGACACTCTCCCGCTTCTCCACATTATTTGAATTAAGAACAGCATGACCGACCAACTTACGGCCATTCTTCTTAAAAGCTTTAGAATAAGTAGCCTCTAGATCTCCATTTGGACTAATTTGATCAGCAAGATCTCGATATACTCCCTGGTTTTTTGTACTCGAATTAGTCAATCTAGTCAATTTATTATTAGCTCCTCGAAGCTTATTGAATGTTAGATTTCCATCAATTTTCAAGAGATCGGAATTAACAAACTTAGTATCGAACCCGAATTTCAGTTTATGACTTTGATCTACATTATTTATCTTATACGATTCTTCGCGTTCAATTTTATTACCGATATATGTCGATGTCAATTTGGATATACCTTCTGTTTCATTCTTTTGTCGTACAAAACTGTAACTAGCATTAAAAGTTGTATTCTTTCGCCATCGGTCGGAAAAGTTAATTCCTGCCGAACTGACCTCATTAAGTCCATCAATAGGATCAGCATAATCTCCAATATCAAGTGAATTTCGATTACGATTTCCACCTTCTGGGTTGCCAAAACTAAAAAGATTCGTATTCGTATTGTTAAACGACCCTAAAATAGAAAGCTCCCTTCCATCATCAAATTTATTAGCGCCAAAGCTACCTAAATAGCGGGAGTTAGTTCCTCCTCCACCAGTTACCTGTCCAAAGTAAATCTTCTTATGATCATCTTTCAAAGTGATATTAAGAATTTTCTCTGGATCACCTTGTTTAACCCCTGTTTCCTCCTCTTTATCCCCATAAAAATCAATGGCCTGAACATTTTTTATAAAGTCAACCGGCAAATTTCGGGTTGCTGTCAATAAATCACCACCAAAAAACACCTTATTATCTACCTTAACTTTTTTTATAGGTTGCCCATTGAAAGTGACCGACCCGTCCCTACCCACTTGGAAACCAGGAAGACTTTTCAACGCATCTTCCAACAATGAATTCTCCCGAAACTTGTACGCATTGAAATTAAATTGAACAGTATCTCCATTTACAACAACGGGAATAACTTTCAAAATATTGACATCAGCTATTTCAACAGAGAATGGTTCGAGATGAGTGGCAGGAGCTTCTATTTTCCCTTCATTACCAGGCATAAAAAAAGATCTATTATCACTTTTATAACCCAACATAGAGTAGCTAAGAGATACACGTCGTCCTTTAAAATTGGAAAAAGAGAAATGACCCAAAAAATCAGTCATTTGATTCAATGTGTCTGATTCACTAGTCAACTTTACACTAGCAGACTTTAAAGGATTTCCCTGTACATCGAGTACACGACCATATATACTGTATTGGGCTAAAACAGGATTTACTAGTATTTGACAAGCAAATACAATAAAAACAACTCCTATTTTACACCATGAGAACTTCACGAATCGGCTTGCAAAATCTAATTAGTTCAATATACTAAAATATTGCTATCCAAAAAAAAGATAGAAAAGTTTATACTATAAAACGATAAATATTGGTTTATCGTATATAGAAAAAGGCTATCTGAATAGATAGCCTTTTTCTATATGTCTCATCAAAAAGATTACTCGCCGTCATAAGCTACTTTAACCAAGTGCTTATCAATTTCCCAACGACCAGTACCTTCTTCGCCAATAACATCAAACAATTCAAGGATACGTCTAGCTACATACTCTTCTTCTACTTGCTCCGCTAAGAACCATTGTAAGAAATTGAAAGTAACATAGTCTTTCGCTTTCATACATTTGTCAGCCATATTATTAAACTGCTCTGTAACGAACATTTCTTGCTCCAAAGTTTGCTCAAAAACTCCACGGAATGATTCAAAATCAACAGGGATATTTGTAATCTCAGGAGAGATCGCTCTGCCACCACGATCATTGATATAGTTAAAAAGCTTTAACATGTGCTCACGCTCCTCATCCGACTGCTTTGCAAAGAACTTAGAAGAATTGTCTAAGCCCTGGTCATCACACCAAGCTGACATAGCCAAGTATAATGCGGATGAATGAGCTTCAATTTTTACTTGGGCGTTTAATATATTTTCTATCTCTTCGGCTAGTGATGATCTTAATTTTAATAAATCTTTCATATCGTTATTTTTTATTTTTTACACTTTATTTAAACAAAACAAATGACAGTAATCCTTTGTTTTGTTAATACAAAGATAAAGGCTAGGCAAACGATATCGATAAAAAATATGCAATACAAATTCAGTCTAAATTACAACCTAAAAAAGATAAGTTGTTTAGAATCAATATGATTTAAAATAATTACACTTAGATTGCTAATACAGCGTCGCGTCTTAAGATAGAGCGAATCTGACCATTTAATTCAAGCATGAATTTCGCACCGGCCAATAAATCTCGCAAGTTAAGGACATCTTCTACGGAGAGTAGAAAACAGCGTTCTGTACGAAAAGGCATAATTAATTCAAAATCAAAAGAGCGGGAGGAGTTATTCAGCATAGCTTCAATATCAATTTGATCAACACTTCGCTTGAATACAAAAAAATCGCTGACCTTAAACGCCGTAGTGTTACCTTGAAATTCTAACCAATAACAGTTTTTTCGACTGCACTGATAAACCGCCCCCTGTGAGGTTGTAAACACCTCTTCTACACTCGCTAATGGACAAATCATTTCTTACTACCTTATTTTGTTTAGACCGCTATTTTTAAATGATGAGCAAATATAAACTTAATCAAGAATTAATCCAAATAAAACAAAAGATAGCGAAACATAAAAAAAAGGCAGCTTAATCATTAAGCCGCCTTATTATACATTCTGTGAGATTCACTCCCAATTAAAATTCTTCTTCTTCTGTGGAGATTATCTCTTTATGATTACTAGCATTCGTTCTAGTTTTCGTTTTATGCTTATTAATCTGACGTCTCAAAGACTCTACCGCGATATCCGTCGCTTCCTCAAAACTTTTTGCTTGTGCTTTTGCAAAAAGCTGACTACCTGGAATATTAAACTTCAATTCTACCACCTTATTCTCTTCGCCTTCTACATTTTCCAAACGAAGATAACATACTCCTTCAATGATATTGTCCAAATACTGCTCCAATTTGCCAGTTTTCCTTTTGATAAAGTCTACCAATTTTTGATCTGCATCGAATTTGATTGATTGCACGTTAATGTTCATTTTTCCTCCTTTTTTAAGCCTTTGGATGTGCTTGTTTGTAAATTGATTTTAACCGCTCCGCCGAATTGTGCGTATACACCTGAGTGGCCGCCAATCCAGCATGACCTAGTAACTCTTTGATTGCATTGAGGTCCGCACCATTGTCTAATAAAGATGTAGCAAAGCTATGCCGAAGTACATGTGGGCTTCTTTTTTTCTGTGAAGTAATCATACTTAGATATTTTTTCACTACTCTATAAATCAACAGTCGATACGCTCTCTTTCCTTCTTTAGTAACGACTAAATATTCGGAAATGTTTTCTAAATTTTGAAGTTTTTTCTTTTCTAAATACTCTTTTAGTTCTTCGATTAAGGTTAAATGTAGTGGAACAAAACGTTCCTTATTCCTTTTCCCTAATATAAGGATTTTTTTATTGTAAAAGTCAATATCACTCTCTTTTATTTGTAAAAGTTCAGAAAGCCGAATACCTGTTCCAAAAAGCAGTTCCATAATAATAAAATCACGCAATGACTCAAAGTCATCCACCACTGCATCCATATGATCCAGCAATTGATTCATCTTATCCTTCTCCACCACAACCGGTAATTTCTTAGGTGTCTTCAACGCTTGGATCAGACGCACTGGATTTTTCTCCACCAATTGCTCCCGCTGCAAGAACTTATAAAAAGAACGTAAAGTAGAAATTGCCCGATTGACAGAGCTTGCTTCTTTGCCCTTCTCCCGTAGTAAAGAAAAGTAATACCGCATCAGTTTATGATCGACCTCCTCAAAAGGTGTATTTTCAGCTTCTAAAAAGTCTAAAAATCCCTTCACCTCCATTTCATACGCTTTTATCGTATGTGGTGAATAACGTTTCTCAAACGTCAAAAAACTAATAAACCGATCTTTAAACATAGTATTCTAGTACCCCTCTCCTACCCAAACTTAAGTAAAATGATTTGTATTCGCCAACATCAGATCAGAAAAAACAAATCGCTGGAAATCTATATCATTTCTTTAAAATTATATAACACCTGGGCTAACATTAACCCGAAATTAGTGTTATCATTATTATAAGAACATTATATACCGATATCTATTATGCATAAACACACCTATTATATCAGTGGCATGACCTGTGATGGTTGCCGTACACAAATAGAAAACAAGCTCCATGAAATACCTGGCATAAATGCTCGTATCTCATTAGAAGAAGGAAAAGCAGAAATAGAGAGCGAAGGCCACTTGGAGCTTGCTACACTTCAAGAGAAAATCAACGAAATAGGCAGTAGCTATCAAATCCATGAGCATGCACACAGTCACCATCAGAATCCCCCAAAACAAGTCAATGATTCGCCAAGTGGACAATACATCTGTCCAATGTTTTGTGAGGGGCATGACAAGATATATACCGAAAAAGGTCGCTGTCCTGTATGTAACATGTTCTTACAACCAACAGAACAGGTCCACCAGACACCTGTACCTCAACAGCACGCCAAATCACCAGAAAGTGATAAGTCTAATGCGGGGAAATATTACTGTCCTATGCATTGTGAAGGTGACAAAATATATGATAAAGCTGGCACATGTCCGGTATGCTGTATGAATCTCGAAAAAATCCCTGAGACAAACCTGAAGGTCACATTCAGCTGCCCGATGCATCCGGAAGTCCAACAGGATACACCGGGTGCCTGTCCTATCTGTGGTATGGACCTCGTCCCTAACCAGCAAACAGAAGCTGAAGATGACGCCTATCAAGACTGGAAAAAAAAGCTAATAATCAGCACCATCTTTACCTTACCGGTTTTCATTCTCTCTATGGGTGATATGCTTCCAGGAAAACCGGTAAGCCAACTGATTCCGGCCCATATCAACGGTTGGATACAATTCGTTCTTACTTTACCCGTTATCTTTTATACAGGCTGGACTTTCTTTCAACGAGGCTGGACATCTTTCAGAACATGGAACCTCAATATGTTCAGTCTTATTGCCCTGGGTACTGCAGCAGCTTTTATTTTCAGTATAGTCGCTTTACTATTCCCTCAGGTTCTCCCAGCAGAGATGCTTGAGCACAACGCCCATCCACATCTATACTTTGAATCTGTGGTTGTAATCATCACGCTGGTCATACTGGGGCAACTTATGGAAGCTAAAGCACATTCCAAAACCAATTCGGCTATCAAGGCGCTCGTCAAACTCACCCCTGCAGAAGCGATATGGCTACATGATGGTAATGAACAGCGGATAGCAGTGACAGACATACACAAAGGTTATATGTTACGCGTGCGTCCAGGCGACAAAGTACCTATAGATGGCATTATTACAGAGGGAAGTTCTTCTGTAGACGAATCCATGATCACAGGGGAATCTATTCCTGTAGAGAAAAACAAGGGCGACAATGTTATTGGAGGAACTATAAACGGCAATCAGAGCTTCGTCATGCAGGCAACCCACATTGGATCCGAGACGCTATTATCCCAAATCATACAACTGGTCAACGATGCCAGCCGAAGTCAGGCCCCTATACAAAAACTAACTGATCGAATATCACGAATATTTGTTCCTATTGTCATACTCATAGCCATAGCCACCTTCATCATTTGGCTACTCAGCGGAGTAGAAGATAGTCTAGCCTATGCCATCACCAATGCGCTTGCAATCCTTATCGTAGCCTGTCCTTGTGCGCTAGGTCTGGCCACGCCCATGTCCGTCATGGTGAGTATAGGTAAAGGGGCAAAAAACGGAATATTGGTAAAAAAAGCCGAAGCTCTCGAACAACTTCGTAAAATAGACTACCTTATTCTCGACAAGACAGGTACTATCACAGAAGGTAAACCCGAGGTAACCACTTATGAAGGAGTGGACAATATCGATGCTAACAATATCCTCCAGATAGCAGCATCAATCAACAAACAAAGCTCCCACCCATTGGCAGAAGCCATGGTCAATAAAGCGGCAGAGAATTCCATCTCCCTATCAACGATTGAAGATTTCCTCAACATCACTGGAAAAGGAGTTGCTGCCCGTATCGGATACCGTCATGCATACTTAGGTAATGAAGCCCTACTCCACGACAATCACATCAGTATTCCAACCTCTATAAAAGATAAGGTGAATCAATTACAAGCCAGTGGATCCAGCGTCTCTTATTTAGCTATAGACCAACAGTATGCCGGCTTTATTGCCGTAAAAGATAAAATAAAGGTCAATGCCAAAGAAATCATATCCCATGTACAGAGCCTCGGTATTCAGGTTGTGATGCTCACAGGCGACAATGAGTTGACAGCACAAGCTGTAGCCAATGAAACAGGGATAAACTCTTTCAGGGCCAAACTCCTTCCCCAGGACAAGTTAAATGAAATCAACAGATTGCAAGGAGAAGGTAAAATCGTAGCAATGACAGGTGACGGAATTAATGATGCCCCAGCTTTGACACAAGCCGATGTAGGTATCGCCATGGGATCAGGAACTGATGTTGCCATACAAAGCTCAGATATCACACTCTTAAAAGGTGAGTTGACAGGTGTTTCCAAAGCTATAGACCTAAGCCGGATGATGATGCGCAATATCAAAGAGAATCTACTCTTTGCCTTTTTATATAATGTAATCGGAATACCGATAGCAGCGGGACTATTATTCCCATCTTTTGGCATATTGATGTCACCAATGATTGCTGCTGCAGCTATGAGTTTAAGCTCAGTATCAGTAATACTGAACTCCTTGCGTCTCAATCTCAAAAAACTATAAGCAACTTTGAAGCTTCACCTCTTGTCGTTAACTTATGACATCAACGACAAGAGGTCAGGCCTCAATATGGATCCGGCCCATGCCTCAAAACAGCACCCCTCCCATCGCCAATGAAACCGTTAGCGTATTTAGTTCCAAAAAAACTATCCCGAAATAAAATACATATTGGGATTCTCCAACAAAACTGACTATTTTTACCACAGATTATAGATAATCTACTATTTTATTACAAATCGTTGCATTACACAAATCATTGCAACGTTGCATATATACCAATAAATAGTACATATGTAATTTGAACATTTCATGTAACCATTAAAAGACAAACCGATCCATCAACTGAAGGATCACGAAATAAATGCGAAGCATTCATGAGTTCCATTAAGAAAACAATTAAATGCACGAAATAATTATATATCTATGAAATTTGGACAGGTAGCAGATCCTTCGACGATTGACTTCACAATACCCCAAACACCGCAACAATCCCTTGATCTATTACAAAAAAGCAAACAGGATCAGCCCTTGGAAGTATATGTAGGCTGTGCCAAATGGAATAAAAATGACCTTAAGGGGTTCTATCCCCGTGGCACAAAGGATGAATTAGCCTATTATTCTACGCAATTCAACGCTATTGAATTGAATGCTACATTCTACAACTCGCCTTCCAAAAGTCAGGTAGAAACCTGGAAGAACAAAACTCCGGAAGAGTTTAAATTTTTTCCTAAGATCCCACAGTCCATCAGTCATTTCGGAAGATTGTTAAATACAGACGAAAAGGTGAATGCCTTTGTAGATTCTACTGTACTATTTGAGGAGAAGTTAGGTATGGCTTTTCTTCAATTAATCGACAATTTCAAACCAAAGGATTTTGACCGACTAGAATCTTTTTTAAGGAATTTCCCAAAAGGATATCCGTTAGCTGTTGAGGTCCGCAATGAAGAATGGTTCTCCCCGTCCGTAGCCGAACGCTTTTATGCCCTGTTAGAAGAAACAAACAAGACCAATATCATTGTCGATACAGCAGGAAGAAGAGACATGATGCACATGCGTTTTACCACACCGACTGCTTTTATCCGCTATGTAGGTGCCAACCATCCATCAGATTATACGAGACTGGACGAATGGGTCAAAACAATAGTACAATGGAAAGAGGCTGGCTTGCAACAGCTTTACTTTTTCATCCATCAAAACATAGAAGTAGAGTCTCCCTTACTAGCAGCACATTTTATAGAAAAGCTGAACAAAGCGATCGGCACCAATCTGAATATCCCCCAAAAACCTGGAGACGTCTCAAATAATACTGCACCTACATTATTCTAACATGCACCTAGAAGGTATTCATCACATCGCTATCATTGTAAGCGACTATACACGTTCAAAGGAGTTTTACACCCAATTGCTAGGACTGGAGATTCTTAATGAAGTCTATAGAAAAGAGCGGGATTCATATAAGCTGGATCTCGCTATTGGCAATCATTACGTTATTGAGCTTTTTTCATTTCCAACTTATGTACCCCGTCCATCCTACCCGGAGGCACTTGGCCTACGTCACCTTGCCTTTGCAGTAGATAATATTGAACAATGGATAGACAAGTTGCAAAACAACAAAATACCAGTAGAACCAATCCGTATAGACGAATACTCCGGTAAAAAATTCACCTTTTTTCAAGATCCCGATGGGCTCCCCTTAGAGCTGTACGAATATCAATAGAAAAAACGCCTAAAGGCCACAAACCTTTTCCAGATAATGCTTATCAATACCAAAATAAGCTTTAGTGCTTTGGAGTTTATTTAAGATTTCTTGCTTCTTTGATGACGAAATTTCTTTTTTCTCTGCAACGATCATCACATTTTTAGGAGTATGTGCATCAGAGATAAATTGCATTACCTTAGTCTGATAACCATAATACTCCAGGATTAATGCTCGTATACTATCGGTTAACATCTCGGCGTGTCTTTCTAAAAAAACACCATGCCTGATCATAAAATCAAGATCATTCTTTTTCTTTACCCGTTCAAGTTCCCTTCGCACTTGTTTATGACAGCAGGGAGCTACCACGATAAGCTTTGCATTGTACTGTATTCCCTTAAATATCGCATCATCTGTCGCCGTATCACACGCGTGTAGAGCAATCAAAATATCTAGTTCATCGTTAGACGCATAAGCATCGATGGTTCCCTGTGAAAAATGCAACGAGTCGAACCCTGTATCCTTAGCAATTCCATTACATAATTCAACCAAATCCTGTCTATACTCGATACCTTCAACGCTACTTTTTTTCTTTAATTCATTCGTTAAGTAATCGTATAATGCAAAGGTCAAGTATCCCTTACCCGCTCCCATATCCACTACCTTTAGTACATGATCGGACGGTAGCGTATTTAAAGACGAACTGAGAAGCTCAATATAATGGTTAATCTGCTTCCATTTATCCTGAGCAGCTTTATACACTTCTCCCTTTTCATCAGTCAGACGTAGGGCATGAAGGTAACCTTTGGTAGACTCACCTATTTTCCGTTGCTTTTGTACATCATGACTTCGCTCTTCTGGTTTCTTAGCTGTTGGCTTCTCCTTCCGTTCCGCCCATACACCTTTCTTATTTTGTTGGCAAATGAAGTTAGCCTCTACAGTAAATAAAGTAACGACTTTAAACTCTCCAGCATTTAAAAAATCTACTATACGTTGTATCCCTTCTTTGATAGTATAATTTTTGGTAATATCCCTAGTCTTATACCTAAAGGTAAATGACAAATTGATTTCCCGCTTTATAGACACTATCTTAACATAAACCTGTTTCAACTCCTTTTCAGGGCCATGATAATCTCCCAATGACAACTTTATAAAATGATCTTGTTCTATACAGTTATTTAGCTTTTCGAAAAAAGAAGATAGTACCATATTGCAAATTCTGATTTTAGGCAACAAAGATACGAAATCCATTATAGGTCCCCCTACTTAATATCCAACGTTCCTTCAATATTTAGATCTTTAACAGAAATTTCATCCGTGATATTCGTCAATCCGGAGCATTTTATTTAAGTTTGGAATAGACTCAGATTTACTATGCAGAACCCAGAAATTGAAGCCGTATTCTTTGACATCGACGGCACTTTACTAAGTTTCAAAACACACGAAGTATCTCCATCCACAGAAGAAGCCCTTGCACAGCTTCAGGCCAAAGGAATCAAAATCATACTATCTACAGGACGATCTATCAATAGTATAGATCACGTTAGATACTTAGATTTTGACGGTTATATCACTTTCAATGGAGGCTACTGTGTATCTAAAGAAGGTCATATTCTCTTCAAAAAATCTATTGATTCAAAGGATATCGAAAGTCTCCTAAAACATGCAAAAGAGAAACCTCTAAGTTTTTCATTCATGTCTGAGAAAGAAGTGACTATACATGATGTTACCCCAGAGATTGCAGGTATGTATGCCCATCTTAACCTTCCTGTACCTCCACTAGTAGATATGGATAATGTAAATACGGACGAAATACTACAGACCAATATTTTCCTAGGACCAGATGAAGAGGAACAGTTTATGCAAGAAATAATGCCCAACTCCATAGCTTCACGCTGGACTCCTCTATTTGCGGACGTGAATCCTAAAGGACAGAGTAAAAAAGTAGGTATAGATATTTTTTGTAAACATTACGGAATAGACATTACCAAGACCATGGCCTTTGGAGACGGAGGAAACGACATCACTATGCTTCAACATGTAGGCATAGGAGTCGCTATGGGAAATGCCAATCCAGAAGTAAAAGAAATAGCAGATTACATCACAGACGATGTTGATAGTGACGGTATTTGGAATGCTTTAAAGCATTTTAACGTATTATAATCCATAAAAAAAGGTAAAGTGAAAACTTTACCTTTTTTTATTAAATAGCTTATTAGCTTCATTTCAGCAATTGATACAAAGCATGTATCCCGTAATCACTCAATTTTATTTCGGCATTAAAGCTATTGGATACTTCTCCTCCTCTTCCACTTATTTCCACTTTTTCAACTCTGTCAAATTGAGATAACCAGGACAGATGTCTTTGAGCGGCCGCATTACGTGTATAAGATAAAAGAAAAGCATGATCTGTTGACAGATAAGGAAATTCATTTTTTCCATTCGCATCGGTACTTAGTCCGATCTGTTTACCTTCTATCCGCTTATAGAATTTATAGAACATTTTCTCTGGAAGATAGCTTGCCAAATGGGGCGATGCATTAAATGTAAATAAAATATTAGGTACGGCTTCCTCCCTTATTTCTTTTTTCTCTATCGGATTAAAATTCTCATCGTAATCGTATGCAATGATGCTATCCGTCTGTAGCACATCATCGGCCCGCCATTGTATATCCATATAACCACCATAGTAGTTTTTTAAGGTATCAACGGGGATATTATAGCGTTGCAATCGGCCTTCATACCGATCCAGAAAAGGTCGGATATCCGCTTGACAATATACATTTAACACATTAGACGGAGGCAACTCCCGTACGTTAGCCTGTAGTGGCAATCGTAAAATATCATTAGACAAAGACCAATTTGCAGTTATCATTCCCTTCTTAAAGGACAGATTTGCGCCCGCATCATTTGCCTTTTGCTTCCATTCGATATCCGCAGTATTTTCAAAACTAAAGTCCGTTAGTGTTTTAATCGGCACCATTGCAGTAGTTCGCCCTTCCCAAATTTTCAACATTGCCTCTTTCTTTTCCTTCTTATCAAAGCTAAGAGCTACTAAGACATTTTTGGAATCACCAAGAAGTACTACTCTATTATCTTTTCCATTAATCCACCAAAAATCATTTTCTTTTTCTACCCCGATGCTGTCGATACTGAGCTCGGCCTGCACAAAAGCCTGTAACTGTTCTTGATTCTCGACATTAAGCCATGCATACCAGGTCTCCTCCTCATCTTTCAACGCAAACATATACACGTTAGCTGGAATTGATATCCCTAGGTTACGGCTCGATTTACTATCACTTGTCGTATCGGTACTATCCCCACCAAAATAAGTCCCAGGATTTGAAACCGCGTTCCACGCAATATCTGTTAGTATTTTATCTACCGCGACCTTAGTCACATATTCACTGTCTTGATGTACCAAGCCTCCCTTCGAACGAGACTCTCGTACCGCCAAGAATAGATAGAGGCCTATTGCGATTACCGCAATAAGCCCCACTACTATAAATACTATCTTTTTCAATAGCTTCATTATTCTTTTAGTTTCAATGACCAACGATCCAAAACATCAAACAAAAATGCTAATGCGTTACCATTTCTATTCGGAAATTCCACAGCAATTTCTCCTGTCACTTTATTTCCTTTGACCCCTGTAGAAGTCATATAGAAATCACCGTACTGTTGTAATTCAGCAACGGTTTCCTCTATAGAACGCTCAACAGGAATATCCAACTCCTCCAATAAAACAGGTATACGTTTTGTATTGAACAATAAACTCAAATTATTTTTCTTAGCCATTGCTACATAAGGAGCATGTCCTTTTCCAGAGTAATGATTTGATTTTATCATCTCCATTTTAGCCATGTCATTACCAATAAATACCATCCCCTGCTTGATCAATAAATAAACAGTAATACCAGATCCCTTATTTTCCTTAACCTCGTAGATACCATCATGATCAACCAATTCATTCTCCTGTACACCGATCTGGATTATCTTTTCGAAAATACGTGTGTCATCCGAAGAAAACATCCATAAAAACTGAGGAATAGTCTCCGTTTTAGTTTTCTCTACCTCTGTATAGTTGTAATCGTCATCGTATTCATAATCAGTATACGTTACGTCTACCTTAGTCACGCCATTTAGTACAAAGAGGTTATCTCCTTTTATAACCTTTGCAATCGCTTTTTGATCCAAAGCAATGTCAAACAACATCGCTCCCAAGCTAACCATGTTAGAATATCTCGGCATAAACGAACCATAATAACTTTCCATAATTTTCGGAAGGTTCTTTAAGTAGGCTTCCGTATTCACATTAAAAGAGAAAAAGCCCAACACATCTTTATCCAAAAAAGGATAGAACTTTGGATTTAGCTTCTTATTATAGATTTCCTTGTAGTAAGAAGCCATCTCTTTGTCCAATGTTGCAGATCCAACGAATTTCAGCTTATTACCATCGACAACAATACTAGCATCGATTCCGTCAATACCATAGTCAAACTTGGGCTTCACGCCGAACAACTCGCTAAGTGCCTCCTCAGGATAAAGATACTTGTAATAAGAAAACACATCTGTAGCATGGATATGTGCGATTGTATTGGCACTCAACTTTGGTAATTTTTTAGCATCAAATGACTTATACCCACCGGCCAACATAAGTTCCATCTCCGCATTGACCCATTGTTTCACCAAATCATTTTTAATCGAATCGTTATGTCTCGTAATACTATCATAGCGATTATAATAATCATCGGAATATTCGTCCTGTGCTAAAATAGAATCGACGATCGCATACTCGTCTTCATCTGTTGTATCTACCGGTGCAAGAATTGGCGGTGCTGCCAATTCATATTCTTCTTCTTCCTCACTGACCGCTGTGGCCGCACGCGCGGCATCCGCTGCAGCTGAGTCCGCGGCAGCGTCAAAATCATAGGCATCCCAAGTCGTCGCTGCCGAATCCACAACAGCTTCTGCATACTCTGCTTCATATGCATCGTACGCATTTGCGATCAAACCATAGCGATTGATAACATCCTCTTTTCTGAAATAATAGTCCATAGCTAGGCCACCTAACACATATACCGTATTCTCATCCCAGCTAAGACGTAGAGACCGATCAGCAGAATAGATTGTAGGAAGAGAATTCACAATCTCTACTTTCTTATGTTTTGGGATAATAGATTCAAACTGACTTTTGTTAGACAATGGGATCAGAGCGCCAATATACTGTACACTATCTGTACTACGCACATAAGCATAAGCTTTAGCTTTAAGGTCGACTCCCAGCTCTTCTATCTTTGAAGGTCTCAGTTTACTATCGCTGTTCATTTTATCAAAAAGCCCCAAGCGGGTCAATGTAAGGTTCAGATCAGCGATATTCAAATGATCAAATACAGCTTTATTATTGAAAGATACGACCACTTTAGCGTCGTGGGGTACTTTTCGGATTAAATCTTGTGCATTTGATGTTAAAGTCATCAATATGCCCAATGCTAGTGCAGCAAATTTGTGTAGATACATATTTAAATTATAAAATTTTAAACTTTTTATTTTAACGATATTTGGTTTGACAAGCTAACATTCCCGTTCACAAGGTCTAATACCCCAACCCGCATCATGACAGCTTTTTTATTATCCGATATTTTTCCAACTTTATTATCCTGTTTTAGGACATTATCCTGAAATCTATAGATACTAGTAAAATAAGCATCGGAAAATGATTTCTGGTTCTCCGGTTTCAATTTGGCTAACCCTTTCTTTGCTTCATCACTGTAGGTATAGCTTCGCGCAAAGACCTTTGTTTTTGCATCATACGAATAACTAGAATAACTCGAGACTTTAGCTTTAAAATGTGTAGACAAAGTCTTCGTGAAAGCATTCAATGCCCCTACATTGGTAAAGTCACACGATAGAGTACCTATAAAGTTATTGAAATCCAGACTATGCTGTACATTAGAAATCCCTGGTGTTTGTCTCAAAAGCTTCACAACGTCATTTAACTCCGTCTGTATCTCTGATTTTGAAGGCACTTTCACGCCATCAACTTTGTCAAGCTTCATTAAAGAAGCAACTTTCACCTTGCTCTTACTCAAATTGACAGTTGCTTTTATACTACCTGAACCATTTGATTTTAGATTTACATCTTCTACCACATCAAAACAACTTGTCAAACTAAGGGTAGTGATAAAAACAAGTAGACCAACAAACCATCGATGCATTTTAACAACTTGATTAACCATATATAATTTTCAAATTTCCCAATGTCACAAAGGTAACAAGTACCTTCAAAAAATAATGAATGCATAAGTACAAAAGCTATTCCAAATCATATTCTAAAGCAAAAAAAGTACAATATTCACTGTTTTCGGGGATAATACAACTGCCACTAACGCTGCTATTTGGCACCATCTACTGTCAATCGCATAGTAAATATTACATAAAGTTAATTTGTTCCTAACCACATTCTTCTTAGCTTCGCATATTATAATTTAATGCTATGCGCACTTTCAAAACACTATCTTTAGTTATAGTAACTGCATGGACATTAGCCGGTTGTAGAACTACCTACGTCCCAAGAGTAAGCGAACCGACTACATATTCCATAAACTCATCCCTACCGGAGGACAGTACTATTATTCAATACTACACTCCTTTTAAAATACAGATGGATCAGGAAATGAATAGACAAATTGGTTATTCAACACATTTTCTAAATAAAAGTAGAGCTGATGCAGAAAGTCTTGCAGGCAACTTCTTCGCTGATGCACTACTTGCCATGGGCAAAAACATAGATCCTGATGCACAGATGGCTATTGCCACCAAGGGGGGAATCCGCTCAGAAGTAAAACAAGGTCCCATCACCGTAGGTTCCATGTTCGAGCTTATGCCTTTTGAGAACACAGTCACTATACTGGAACTATCGGCCCAAGACATTACAGTCCTTGCCGATTTTATAGCCAAAACTGGAGGTCAACCTATAGCAGGCTTCACCTTAAAAATTAAGGGAGACAAAGCCTCAGACATCCGTATTAATGGCAAAGAAATTGAACCCCAGCAATCATACAAACTGGTTACCTATGATTATCTGGCCAATGGAGGAGATTATATAGAAGGAATTACAAGCCCCATCCACCGGACAAATAGCAGTTTGCGCGTTCGTGAAGGGTTAATACAGTATGTAGAAAAAATAACTAAAGAAGGTAAGAACATAAACACCGAGCTAGATGGAAGAGTTACAGTCATTAAATAGAAGATTATTTCTAAAAAAAGCGGCCACTTTAGGTCTTTTAGCTTCTCTAGCCCCTTTCGATAGTTTTGCTAAAAGTTCGTCGAAATCAAAAGATGTTAAAATAACCATATTACATAGTAATGATGTACATAGTCGTATTGAACCATTTCCTATGGACGGCTCAAGAATGCAAGGCCTAGGCGGGGTCGCACGCCGTAGTACTTTGATTCAAAAAATAAGAGCTGAAGAGAAGAATGTACTGTTGTTTGATGCAGGTGACATGTTTCAGGGCACCCCCTATTTCAATTTATTCGATGGACAAGTTGAACTAGAGTTGATGTCAAAACTGAAATATGATGCTGGGACATTCGGCAACCATGAGTTTGATAATGGCCTCCAAGGTATTTTAAAACACTTTGATAAAGCTAACTTCCCCTTCATCACCTCCAATTATGATTTTTCCGAAACTATTCTTGCAGGAAAGACCAAAGAATATCTCTTATTTGAGAGAGATGGCGTAAAAATCGGCGTATTTGCACTTGGAGTCAATGTAGAAGGACTGGTTGATCCCAATGGCTATAAAGGCATGAAATATCTTGATCCTATGGAAGTAACCAATCGCATTGTTCCTAAGTTAAAAAAAGACCTTAAGTGCGATCTGGTAATATGTCTTTCCCACATGGGCTATTCGTACAAAGAAGATACCATCTCTGATTTAAAACTTGCAGCCAATAGCAGGGATATCGATTTAATCATAGGTGGACATACCCATACATTTTTAGAAAAGCCTACAGAGGTTAAGAATCTCGACGGCAAAATCACATTGGTAAATCAAGTTGGTTTTGGAGGGGCAAGCTTTGGACGAATTGATTTTATCCTTAACCCTAAGACAAAACGCAAACAGATATTACTAAGCAGTAATTACACAATTGACAAAAGTTTAGAACAATCACTTGCCTAGATTTTCATAACAACATTGAAAGCCCTCGTACGTCTCTATATAAACTCTTATAAAGGATTATCTCCTGCGGCCTGGCTACTGGCCTTGGTAATGCTCATCAACCGTACCGGTTCTATGGTTATTCCATTTTTAGGGATATACATGTCGTCAGAACTCAATTTTTCCAAAACGCAGATTGGCTTGGTGTTGGGCTGTTTTGGACTCGGCTCAGTAGCGGGTTCTTGGCTTGGGGGCTGGCTTACCGATAAATTTGGTAACTTCAAGGTACAGACCTGGAGTCTTATTCTTGTAATTCCACTATTTCTCATACTACCTCTTTTTCGGACTTTTGAGACTTTAGCAGTAATGATCTTTATACTGACACTCGTAGCGGACACTTTCAGGCCTGCCAACTCCGTGTCAGTAGCGCGATATGCTAAACCGGAGAACATCACCCGAGCCTACTCTTTAAACCGTATGGCTGTCAATCTGGGCTTCTCCATAGGCCCTGCCTTAGGTGGTTTCTTGGCAACTTTTTCCTACAACTGGATTTTCTACGGCAACGCTATTGCCGCCAGTATTGCGGCCATTGTCTTTATGTACTTTTTCAGGAACAAAAAAGGAAATAGCAAATACAGTCACCCTCAGCCCCAAGAAGCTCCAACAAACAGCAGTACACCAGAGAAAAATGCCTACCGAGATGGTTTATTTATAGGATTCAATATTTTCTGTTTTCTCTTCTCTATGGCATTTTTTCAGTTGATAACTACCCTACCTCTATTCTACAGGGATGTCCATCATCTCGATGCCAGTCAGATTGGTCTACTACTGGGATTCAGTGGCTTTGTTATCGTTCTATTCGAAATGGTTTTGATACACCTTATCGAAAACCGTATGACGGTCAGACAGATTATGCTGATCGGTACAGCTATTGCGGCGGCCTCTTACTACATGCTCAACTTTGATTTTGGAATGATATGGCTATTCCTCGCCATGTTGGTGCTTTCTACCGGCGAAATGCTTACCCTGCCCTATACCGCCACTATTTCGATACAACGGGCTGGGAAAAACAATCAGGGCGCGTATATGGGTTTTAATTCCCTGGCATTTGCTGCAGCCAATATTTTCTCCCCATATCTAGGTACTTATATTGCGGAACACTTTGGCTACAACATATTATGGACAACTACAGGGACCACCTTATTAGCGGTAAGCATAGCATTCTATTGGATTATTTCCAAGATGAAAGCAAACTAACCTACATTTCGTTCATAAGGCACACGAGTTAGGATAGAACGTCCCAATGTTATCTCATCAACATATTCCAATTCTCCACCAAAGGCAATACCACGAGCAATCGTACTTACCTCTACATCGAACTCACGAAGCTTACGATACAGATAGAATATAGTCGTATCACCTTCCATCGTTGCACTGAGAGCCAATATAACTTCTTTCACCTCTCCTTTACGCATGCGTTCCAAAAGACCTTCTATTTTTAAATCAGAAGGTCCTATACCATCCATTGGCGATATCAATCCACCCAAAACATGGTACACCCCTTGGTATTGATTTGTATTTTCAATAGCCATTACATCCCGAGTATCTTCTACCACACATATCGTAGACTTGTCCCGCTTTATCGACCGGCAGATTTCACAGGTAGGCTCATCAGAAATATTATAACATTCCTGACAATATTGGATTTTTTCCTTCAACTGGTCAATAGCTTGGGTAAATCGGCCTACCTCTTGATCCGACTGTTTCAACAGGTGCAATACCAAACGTAATGCTGTCTTGTTGCCGATTCCAGGCAGGCGACCAAACTCTTCGACTGCATGCTGCAATAATTTGGAGGAGAAATTCATTACACAAAAGTAAAAAGTAATTTCCTATTTTCAGCATTGACGAACTCTTTTCAATTCGAGTATTGCATACTCTTTCCTGTTTCGCTATATTGTGGCATATTGTTCACGATATCATAAGTATATATGACAGGAGAGACTAGAATCAGAAATTCATTTGCCAATAAGACATGGCAAGAAATAAAAGTGAAAGACTCATGGCAGATTTTCAAAATTATGTCTGAGTTTGTAGATGGTTTTGAAAAACTGGCCAAGATAGGTCCTTGTGTATCTATATTTGGTTCGGCACGCACACCCGAAACACACCATTACTATGAAATGGCTGTAGAAATAGCAAAACTGCTCGCTGAAAAAGGCTACGGTGTAATCTCTGGTGGAGGCCCTGGCATCATGGAAGCTGCTAATAAAGGTGCTTATCTAGCCGGTGGTAAATCAGTAGGTTTGAATATTGAGCTGCCATTCGAGCAATTTCATAACAAATACATCGACAGGGACAAGATCATGGAGTTCAACTACTTCTTCGTCCGTAAAGTAATGTTTATGAAATACTCGCAAGGATATATTGTCATGCCTGGAGGATTCGGTACCATGGACGAGTTGTTTGAAGCAATAACACTCATCCAGACTGGAAAAATTGCTCGATTCCCTATTATTTTAGTAGGATCAGACTATTGGGGAGGATTAATAGAATGGGTAGAAAAAACAATGCTCTCCAATGCTTATATCGCCTCAGAAGATCTAAAATTATTCCGTTTGGTAGATACTGCAGAAGAAGCTGTGGAACATATCTTCCGCTTCTATGACAAATATCTGTTGAAACCGAATTTTTAGAAACTAAAAAAGCCACCAATACGGTGGCTTTTCCATTATATCAAGTTGAATGACTAATTAAAGATATATCGGACACCAAATTGTCCTTGCCATCTAGATGCTATTGATGATACAGTATATGGCTGATTATCTTTTGGAGCTGCAAAATTGAATCCTTTTTCATTACTGTTGTAAGAAACTAGTTGATAAGCTCCATTACTCACAGAATAACTACGCCCCCAATCTTTATTCAACAAATTTCCTACATTAAAAATGTCAAATGTCAGCTGCAATCTGTTTTTCGAACCATTAAAGACGCCACCGATATCTTGCGCGATACGCAAATCAAACTGATGTTCCCATGGCATGAAAGCACCATTACGCTCAGCATACTGTCCTCTTCTTGTTTTCAAATATTCATCTCCCTCGATGAAAGCATTGTAAGCTTCCCATTGTTGTTGAGGTGTAGCAATAACTTTTTTATCCTTGTCTTTTAAATCAACAAATTTGATTTCGTTGGCATTATTGGGCACATACAATAAATCGTTACCATTTGCTCCATCCCCATTGAGATCTCCATTGTAAAGATAGGTGAACGCTCCTCCAGATCTACCCGCATAAAACAAGTTGATTGATGTGCCAAACATTTTGTCCTTACCATAACTGATACTATACCCTAAGTTACCAACAATACGGTGCCTTAAATCAAAATTAGAATTAGATAATGATGGATTATTGGGATCGTCAACAATCTGCACAAACTGCCAGTTCGAACGGGCTGTACTACTAGAACCGTCGTTAACAGCTTTTGAATGTCCATATGTATAAGCAACCATAGCATTAAAACCACTATTAAAGCTTTTCTGCAACTGACCTGTCAGACTATACGTATATCCCTTATTCGTGTTATCTATTAAAATAACGTTAGTAAAATCCTTGCTATTAACACGCTTACCTCCATAATTAGGTCTTAAGTCAACTCCTCCTGACAGATCTTTGTCAATTGTTCCATTGGCACCAGCGATATTAATATCAGAGTATACAATATTATTAATTGTCTTTGAATAGATACCTTCAACTGTTGCCAAAATACCATAAGGAAGCTTGAAATCACCAGCAAGATTAAAACGTCCGACCTGAGGTATTTTAAAATCTTCACTAACTAAGTTAACCTCAGCTCGCGTAGACCCCGCCCCCATATTTTTTTGGTTTTCTATAATAGGATCAAAACCATTCCCTCCATTGATGTCATTCCCTCTAGCAAACACTGTCCCAAAATCAACACCGTTGTTGCTAAACTGATTCGATAACCACACAAATGGTACTCGTCCAGTAAATATGCCCGCGCCACCTCGGATCACAATAGAGCGATCTCCTTGTACATCATAATTAAAACCAATACGAGGAGAGAATAACAGTTTACCACTTGGAGTACGGTCGGTGCGATAGCCAGGGAAAGACTCCTCAATTTTTTCGTTACGCAATGGCTTATCATTGAAAACTGGAACATCTACACGTAAACCGTAAGTAAACTTTAAATTAGAATTCAATAATGATTCCCCTTGAGCATAAAACCCTAATTGAGCTGCATTAAATTTTGCTTCGGGTTGAATGCCATCGTCATTTAATGCATAAGTTACTTCAACCTGATTTGGCTTGTTATTTATATAATCTTGCACAGAATTGAATTGCCAATACCCATTCGCGTTATTAATAAACAAATTTCTGAATTTGAAAAACTCATTATGCGTACCAAAAGTAAAAGTATGATTTCCAACATTCCATTTAAAATTATTGGTAAATTCAAACACATTTTGGTCTAAACTATTAGCCGTTGAACTCCTTTGTGAGCCAAAATCGACAGAGTTACCAGAAATATTATCTATGTTTCGGATAGTAATCTGAGGGAACAAACTTCCTGAAATATCACGACTATCTTTTACAGAGGTATAACCTACAATTAGATTATTAGAAAACCTACTATTAAAATTACTTCTTAACTCTGCAACAAAACCATGTTGTTTGTTAGAGAACTTATACGCATTATTACCAAAACGTAAATAAGAAGAGCCTCGTCCTATATTATCGTCAAAAGCATCAATGAAATTATATCGCACCGCAAGCTGATGTTTATCTGAAATATTATAATCAATTTTGGCAAAAATCTTATTGTTTTCTGTTCGGGCGTCCATAGGACCATAAGAACCTACGTCATATCCGTATTTATCTAACGTATGTTTCGCTATAAGATCAGCTGTTTCTACAGAAATAGCAGCGCCTGGTTCTCCCGCCGCATAAGATAATGGAGCTGTACGCCGTCCCATCTCTCCATTTAGGAAGAAAAACAATTTATCTTTTATAATTGGTCCTCCAACACGAAAACCAAACTGATTGTCTGTAAATTTATCAGACTTCTGTCTAGTTAACACGTCCTTACCTATAGTATTTTGATTTCTCCCGAAAAAGTATACCGATCCTTCTACCGTATTCGTTCCTGATCGTGTAACAGCATTGACACCACCACCAGTGAAGTTACCAAATGTCACATCATAAGGTGCTAATACAACCTGAATCTCCTGAATTGCATCAAGTGATATAGGTTGTGTACTAGCTTGTCCTCCGGGTGTACCAGAGCCTGCTAAACCAAATACATCATTATTAACGGCACCATCAATGGTAATGTTATTATAACGATTATTTGCTCCTCCAAAAGAGTTACCATTAGCTTGAGGTGTTAACCTGGTAAAATCCTGGAGACTACGACTAAGAGTAGGCATAGTTTCCAACTGACGTTTAGACACTGTAGTAGATGCTCCTGTTTTCGTTCCTCTCATCACAGTAGCATTAACCATAACTTCTTCTAAGGCAGTTGATGAAGCTCCGAATATAGGATTCAGCACAAAAGGCTGCCCCAATTGAAGATATACATCTTCATAAACTATCGGACTCTGTCCAACATAAGTGATCTCTACACGGTAGGGACCGCCAACCCGCATATTAGCAAGATTAAAGCGTCCTGCTGAGTTAGCAGAACCAGAATAAGCTGTTCCCGAGGGCATGTGGACAGCTTTAATAGTTGCACCAACAGTCACCTGCCCTGAGGACCCCGTTACGACCCCACTGATGCTACTTGTTGTTACTTGGGCTTGGATAGTACCATAGCTGGCCAAAACCAAAGCGAAAAAAAGTAAAGATTTTTTCATATTACTTATTAGATAGTTAAATCGACAACAAAACTAACAACACAAATAACAATTAAAACCTATTAACAAAACCTTAATACACAGGTAATCAAGAGATAACAAGACCAATAAAATTCTTTCAATAAAAAGTTGCTTTTCTTTCAATTTTTATATTTTATGAATCAAAGAACACCTTTCAAAGTTTATATTTTTAAAAACCAGCTATATTTTTTTCAAAAAATCAAAATACACTGCGTTTGTAGCTGAAATGCCACAATGTAACTTATCGACTAGACTTACCATGCCCTTTAGTAAAAAAACTGATGCTACTTATGCAAACTTTAATAAAAACCACATATATCTTGTATATGATTTATTTTCAAAGTTTTATTAAAAAAACTATCTTTGCGCCATATTTATAAGTTAATCTAATAATGCAAAAAAAATCCACCTTCTTGTATGCTACCTTAGCATGCATGCTCACTGGTAATATTGCTTTAGCCCAACAAGTAATAACCGGTAAAATCACGGACGGGAAACACCCTATCGCAGGCGCAACCATTTTAGTTTCCGGGAGTAAAATTGGAACTTCGTCAGATGCGAATGGCAATTTCACTTTAAAAACGGAGCAGAACACTGGACAGTTGGAGATCAAATACATTGGTCACACAACACAATCACTCAATTTTTCGAACAATGCCACTATTGGAACAATCATCCTTATTCCGACTGCAGATCAATCTCTTGATGAAATCGTTATCGTCGGAAAGGGTGTGATCGACATCGCGGAAGGCAGACAAACTCCAATTGCTGTATCGACTATCCGCCAACAAGAAATTGAAGAAAAGGTCGGAGCACAAGACATCACTGCCGTGTTGGCCAATACACCATCTGTTTATATTACAAGTCAAGCCCGCGGCTTTGGAGAATCATCCATGACTACGCGTGGTTTTGACCAGTCTAATACTGCATTCTTATTAAATGGTCAACCCATCAACGGTATGGACAACGGTCGTGTTTATTGGTCTAACTGGAACGGTTTAAGTGACATCGCATCGGTGGTACAGATCCAGCGTGGATTAGGTTCCTCCAAGTTAGCCATCTCATCTGTCGGCGGTACAACAAACTTTGTGACCAAATCCACAGACATGAGAGAAGGCGGATTCTTCAAGCGTTCGGTAGCTAACGATATGTATCGTAAATCTACTTTAGCGTATAATACAGGACTATTAAAAAGTGGGTTTGCAGTATCCGTAATGTTCACAGATTGGCGAGGTGACGGGTACATGGATAAAACAGAAGGAGCAGGTCAAAACTATTTCTTATCTGTAGGATACAAGGTCAATGAGAAGCACAATTTAAATCTAATGGTAACAGGTGCCCCACAATGGCATAATACCGGATATACCTCTAAATTAAGTAACTTTTTAAAAGAAGGACGTAAATACAACGATAACATACAAACTTTAAATGGTATCGAAATGAATCCACGTAAGAACTTCTACCATAAGCCCGTTTCTAATTTTAACTGGGATTGGAAAATCTCTGACAAATCATCTTTAGCTACAGTAGTATACGCTTCTATGGCAAGAGGTGGAGGTCAATCTTACCAGAAAGTGGACAAAACATATCTAGACCCTCTTTTAGTTGCAGATGTAAACAATCATCAATGGTATGGTATCGTTTCTAACTACAACCGTCAGCTAAACGAAAATCTGAACTTCAACTTTGGTTTTGACTTACGCGATTACAAAGGTGAGCATTATAGACAAGCTACCGATTTATTGGGAAAATCCAGTATTAAGCATCAAGGGAATGTGAACCTTCCCGGTGCTACGGAAACAAGCCATATCTACACCACTAATCCTTGGAAAACATGGGGGGATCGTCCCAAAAATGCAGAAGATCGTCTAGGCTGGGATTATAATCAGATTGTACGCTATGGAGGAGTATTTGGACAAATTGAGTATGCTAAAAATGGTTTTACTGCATTCTTCCAAGGTTCTGCTTCTCAGCAGCATAATGTTCGTAAAGATTATTACACCTATAAACCAGGAGAAGAAAAGTCGGACGATGTTAATAATTTTGGCTACAACGTAAAAGGAGGAGTGAGCTACACATTGAACCAACATACGTTATTTGGTAATGCCGGTATTTATTCAAGACAGCCTTACCAGAACAACATCTTCATGAATTACAGGAATGACATCAATGAATATGCTGAAAACGAAGAAATCATTGGTCTAGAATTGGGTTATAAGTTTACCTCAAAATACTTCGAAGCCAACCTAAATGCCTACCGTACGACCTGGGACAATCGTGTGACAGGAAGTACAGGTACAGCCAGTGATAAAGACGTCAAAGAATTCAACCCTAATAACGATCCTAACGGATTACAAAAAGGGGATTACACATACCTCTCTAACTATGGCGTAAAACAAATACACCAAGGTCTAGAACTAGACTTTGTATTGCATCCTTTTAAAGACTTCCAATTAAAAGGGTTTGGATCGTTGGGCGATTGGAAATATGACGGCAACGCAGTTACCATTGTACGCAACGAGAGTCGTGAAGAGCTGGGACGCAGAAATCGTGATTTGAGCAATGTACATGTAGGTGACGCTGCACAGACTTCGTATGGTGCAGGGGTTAAATACAGCTTCCTTAAAGGATTATCTGTGGATGCGGATTACAGAAGGTTTGAAAGACTATATGGCGCATTACCAAAAGACAAACCGACACTAAAACTACCTGATTATGATTTAGTAGACGCGGGTATTTCCTATAAACTACAAATCAGTCACAAGAATACACTAAGCTTACGTGCTAATATCAATAATTTATTCAATAAATTATATATTACAGACGCTACTTCTAATGCAGATGCAACAGCTACATCAGAATACTGGAACGGTATAGAGACGTCCAACTATGTATTGATGGGATGGGGCCGTACTTGGAATGGATCAATTAAAATGACTTTCTAATCATTTTCAATAACGTAAGAAGGGAGGGGATCTAGATCAGATTCCTCCTTCTTACGATATATTACTGAAGGAATCCACATACTGCAGAGAGATAATCTTTTCATTCATCATACGAACGCGCTGTCGACGACTGGAAATATCATATACAACAGTCAATTTTTCTCCATTCTTTTCAATTCCCTTACGTATTGCATCGACTCCCTGGTCTATCAAAAATCTCTCGAACTCGTATAGGCGCCCGACCCTATTATCAATAAAAGTCACATAAATCGTCCTAGAAAAGTACACATTGGACAAGAACGTTTCCATCTTCTGGAATAACGAAAGAACGACCACCATCAGCACAGCTAGAGAAATACCCAATATAAACTGGCCAAACCCCACCAACATTCCTACCGCAGCCACAGTCCATATTACTGCTGCTGTAGTCAATCCCTGAACGGAAAATTTACCTCTAAAAATCACGCCAGCTCCCAAGAATCCAATTCCTGTAACGATATTCGCAGCAATTCGATCATCTGAAAGATTTCCTAAACGAGACGCCATAGTAAATATTGTGGCACCTAGACAAATCAAGATCACCGTTCGGAATCCAGCAGACTTATTTCTATACTCTCGCTCCATCCCCACAATAGAACCACATAGAAGAGACACCAAAACCGTTTGTAAATTCTCATTGGAGAAAAAAACTTCTAACATAACGCTCGAAAAATAAAATTCACTACTATTTATATAGGTCCTATTCAAGCACCGCTACACGTGTCTGGAAAGTTATCCATAAACAGATAAAAAAACAAGAAGATTATTGTGCCTTATCAAACTAAAGTTTACATTTATAACAACTTTAATATCGAACCTTATGATCTTACAAGGACGTCTACCCAAAATGACAGGAATTGTGCTTACCCTCTTATTATTAAATTCTTGCGCATCCTATAATTATTCTTCTTTTTCGTCCCAATTGAGACACAGTAACTGTAACCAACAAAATGTATACAATTATCACGCAAGCGATCTCCCAATCCCACTGCATCAGTTAAAAATAGACACGATATTAAGTTCTAAGATATCAAAGAAAAGTCTGAACATAGCGAATGCAATAGGCATCTTAGATCAACTGACTCAATACACTCACGCTAAAAACAGTGTAAAAACCGCATCCGTCGAACACAAATTAGACATGATGAGTCTGAGGCTTGATATCTTTCAGAAAATAAACAACGCATCCCTTATCGTATCTGCAGTTTCTTCAGAACTAGACTGCGAAGAAGAACGAACCAGCCAAATCGCAAATTTTTTGGAAGGCAAGCAAAGTGATCTAGAGTCTAAACTTACCATTAGCGCCATCGTTATAGGGGCCAGTGGAGCCATTGCTACGGGAGGAACTATCAGTAATGAACGTGTGAGCAATACTATTGGCATCGGGACAGGTATTGCCGAGGCTTCTATTGGTCTATTTATGTTGTTCAATAAACGTAAAATAGAGTTCTATCATGAGAGAAATGCATTAAGAGACGTATGGTTCGGGAGCGAGACATCCACCAACTTCCCTCCTTTTATCTGGTACTATCTAAACTATGCTGATCCCAACGAAGCGGATACCAAATCAGTCAGAAAACAGATTATCGAAAAGTGGAAAAATTTCGGACAAATAGACGAAGAAGATGAAGAGCTGGTACTGGATAAACTCTATTTTGGTAAAGGTGGCAGATACAAAGCCGAAGAACTCAATAACCGTGCAGATATGTATGACCAAGTCGAATCACACATCAACTTACTCAAACAAGAGCTTATGGCCTTATCGCTAGAGATCGAAAAAATTTAATAGGATTAACTGATCCGCCTAATGTAATAATTCTGTCGAAAAATATCAGAAATCTTAAATCTTAATCGTTAATTAACACGGATATTGGTAATATTGAGTATAATTAAAACTAAAAACTCATGAAACTAGTTAAAACAGCATTATTTGCAGCGGCATTATTTTCCGCACAGTTTACATTCGCACAGTTTAAGCAGACCCCTTTACCATATGGATATAATGCATTCGAAAATGCGATTGATGCCAAAACTATGGAGATACACTACGCTAAACACGCAGCTGCTTATACGGCTAATCTGAACAAAGCGATTACAGGAACTGCTGCTGAAAAAGGAAGTATTGAGCAACTGTTATCAAAAATATCAGGACAAAGTGCAGCAGTCAGAAATAATGGTGGTGGTCACTACAACCATGAGCTTTTTTGGACGATCCTGACTCCAGAGAAAAACACAAAACCTTCAGATAAATTAGCAAAAGCTATCAACGAAACTTTCGGTTCTGTAGATGCTATGAAAGAAAAAGTAAATGCTGCCGGAGCTTCCCGTTTCGGCTCAGGCTGGGCTTGGCTATCTGTTGACAAAAATGGTAAGTTGTTCGTTAGTTCGACACCTAACCAAGACAACCCATTAATGGATGTGGTTGAAGAAAAAGGAACACCAATCTTGGGTCTTGACGTTTGGGAACATGCCTATTACCTAAAATATCAGAACAAACGTCCTGACTATTTAGCAGCTATCTGGAGCATCATCAACTGGAAAGAAGTAAGCAACAGATACGAACAAGCATTAAAGAAATAACAACTCATAAAAATAAAATAAGCATCCCTAGGGATGCTTATTTTATTTTTACAATGCTTTAAATTCCTTACATAGCAAGAAGAGATATGCTGCCGACCAGACTATCCCCTATAATGTCAACATCAGCAATATGGAATTAGGATTAGAAATCTGGTATTTATAAATGACATGAGTACGATTTTCCCTATAAGCTATACACATTTTATTTTCAACAGTTTTAACCGACAACTGAAGTTCCTCGACTACAAGCTTATACGATTTTGAGCATCCTTACAACATTGGTATATCACTCTGCATTTCCCAGGTAATGCATCTACAGCCTCATTATATAAGAGTGAAATTCTTCCATACTAACGTATTCCTAAGCATAGGCAGGATTCAGCTCCTCTGTTATCCATACTTCCTCCCTAATCAACCTATTATTCTGAGCGCGTAATATATTAAGCGTTCTATTTCGTAAAGATTTATAAAGATAGGTCTTAATATGGAAAATATTCAGTGAAGTCCGGTCTTTCCATAATTTGACGAAAATATCTTGAAGACAATCTTCAATTAGTCCAGTATCTCGTGTGTAATATCCTAAAAAACGACACGAGTCATCTAAGCAGAGATTACGGTCTCCCTCTACCAACTATTCATTAAGAAAAAACTCTTTCAGAATGGATTGCCATTACACCAAAGCTTCTATTGTCTTTTCCAAATCTTCGAGATCAAAAGGCTTTGGCAAATAAGCTTCGGCTCCAGCTTGCGCCGCTAAGGATGCGATATCACTATTTGCAGAACAATAGACTACTGGTATTTCCTTGAATTTGGCATTGCTTTTCACTAACTTTGTCGCTTCAATCCCCCCTATATCGGGAATCCAATTGTCCATAATAATAACATCAGGCATCGCTTCCTCCAAACGTTCTATAATATCATGGGATGTTTCAGAAATCTCAACAATATAACCAGAAGACTCCAAGACAATAGAGAAGATACTTAGGATCGTCTTATCATCGTCAAAAATCATTACTTTTTTAGCCATACGTAGATCAAAATAAGACTTTATAATTTATCGTTCAATTTATTTATGTAGCATGCCATATCTTTTGGAGCCAATACATGTTCAATTTTCAATTTATTCAAGGCCTGTCTCGGCATAAAATCAACTTCTGCTGTACTTGGATCCTGCACACAGATCGTTCCTCCATATTGGGCGATATGTGCCAACCCCTCCACTCCATCACTATTAGCCCCAGACAACAAAAGTCCGACCGTATTTTCTCCAAAAACTTGCGCCGCAGAGTAAAAGGCTACATCTATAGAAGGCCTAGAAAAATTCACCTTTTCCGAAACATCCAAGGACATACATCCATCTTTTTCAAACAACAGATGGTAATCTGCTGGTGCTAGATAAGCTTTACCTTTTTCCAAAAACATCTTATCTACAACCTCCAACACCGGTACTTTACTATATGCATTTAACAACGTACTTAATGTACTTTCGGGATGGGCCTTGCGATGCAGCACAATCACTATGCTCGACAAAGAGTCTGGGTTAAGATAAGGCAAAACTTCTATCAAAACATGGATACTTCCTGCCGACCCACCTATTACCACAACTTTCGTTCCGTTGAACATAACATTTAATGCTTTCTCCATATTTTTTCACCCTCCACTTGCCGGTAGTGTCCTTCGATAGCTGAAAAACGGAGTGTTTCTTTTGTTCCTAACGCTAGATAACCTAGGTTATGAAGACTCTCGTCAAATACTTTGAATACCCGTTCCTGTAAATCTTTATCAAAATAAATCAATACATTTCGGCATAGAATTAACTGAAACTCGTTGAAGGATGTGTCAGAAACCAAATTATGCGTTGAAAAAATCATCCTCTCGCTCAGTGTAGAGTCAAACCTTGCATAATCATATCCCGTGATATAATAGCTTGAAAAATCCTTACTACCACCGGAGCGTATATAGTTTTCCGAATAGGCTTTCATATGGTTCAAAGGAAATATACCTGTCACAGCTTTTTCAAGCACTGTAGGATTAATATCCGTTGCATACATGAGAGACTTGTGATAGAGATTAGCTTCTTTCAACAATATCGCGATAGAATAAGCTTCTTCTCCTGTAGAACAACCTGCAATCCAAATACGAATCAACGGATAGGTTCCCAACCGAGGCATTACCTCTTGTCTCAATACCTTATAAAAACTTGGATCGCGAAACATTTCAGTAACATTCACCGTAATCTCTTCAACAAAGTGTTGCAGATAAGAAGCATCATTGACTACCCGATAGCGGAGTTCAGCAAAGCTAGAAAACCGATCGACTAAACAGATCCTGTTCAATCTCCGTTTCAAAGATGCTCTGCTATACTGCCTAAAATCATACCCATAAATTGTCGCCACGTCATTTAGCAATAGCGTAATCTCCTCGTCCTTCAGTATATCCGGTTCTAACATCACACCCACTGTTTTACCACTTCCATAAGGATATCCACTTGAATAGGCTTCGATATATAATCGTTTGCACCTGCCTTAATACATTTCTCTCTATCACCGGCCATTGCCTGAGCGGTAACAGCGACTATGGGGATATCCTTTGTATTTTCATTTTTTCTAATCAGTCGGATAGTTTCATAGCCATCCATTTCAGGCATCATCATATCCATTAATACCAAACCGACCTGTTTATCACCAAAAAGTAACTCCAATGCTTCCTTACCACTTTGACAAGTAATAACTTTATAGCCTTTCGCTTTAAGAGTCAATGCTAATGCAAAAATATTACGTGCATCATCATCGACTATCATTATCAGGTTTTTGATTTCCATCTTCTAAAAATCATACTTTAGATTCATATAACCATACTCGCAATAAAGACAATAATTGGTCCTTATCTACAGGCTTTGAAATGTAATCCGACGCACCAGCCTGAATACATTTCTCCCGATCTCCCACCATAGCTTTTGCCGTGACCGCTATTATTGGCAAACGGGAAAATTTTGGTATACTTCTTATTTCCCTTGTTGTCGCATAACCGTCCATTTCAGGCATCATCATATCCATCAATACTACCGAAATCTTCGGATTCTCCTTTACAATTTCCAATGCTTCCTTGCCATTAGTCGCAGAAAGCACCTCCATCTGATAAGGCTCTAATGTCTTTGTCAAAGAAAATATATTACGGACATCGTCATCAGCAACTAATACAGTCTTCCCTATTAAAACCTCACTTAAAGATCCTAGTTTATTCACTTTCTTTTTATCTACATATCCACTATTTTCTTCAACCAAATGCAAAAATAATCCAACCTCATCTAAAATACGTTGAAACGAATGTGCCGTTTTTACGACGATAGAATCTGCAAATTGTTTAATTTTCAACTCTTCAATCTGCGACAATTGTTTACCTGTAAATATTATAATAGGAAGATTCTCTAGTCCCTTATTAGACTTAATTGCTTCTAAGGTCTGATAGCCGATTTCATCAGGTACTCCCATATCTAAGATTACACAATTCACATCTTCCGACTGGAGTGCATCCACCGTATCAGACACATTCTCTTTGATTTCAGTCTGTATATTGAAATTACTCAAAAAATAAGAAAGCGCAGTCGCATGTTTTGCATTCTCTTCGACGATAAGCACCTTCTTCGGATTATGCGTCAAGGCATCCTCAATACGCTCAAAAATACGCCCCATTTCCTCTATCGCTATAGGTTTATTGATAAAGTCAATCGCTCCTTTCATCAAGCTTTCCCGCTTCATTTTAAGAGAGGACATCATATGTACGGGGATATGTCTGGTCTTCGGATTATTTTTAAGATCATCCATCACCTGCCAACCATCCTTCACAGGTAACTGTATATCTAATAACACCGCCAACGGTTGATACCTCTCCGCAAACTCCATTACTAAATCTCCTCTAACCAACACAATACCTTTATATTTTTGTTTCCGTGTATACTTTAAGAGCGCCTTTGCAAAATGAGTATCATCTTCAACTATTAAGATCAACTTATCTCCCTGTTGAATATCCGCCCTATCATCAGCGACATCCTCAGGAATTTCTATCATCTGATACGATGGTTGTATCTCAAGCGTAGTTTCCACATCTACTACCGACGGCTTCGTTTCTACCCTAGGCGTAACCGATATCTGTTCGGCGACTGCAACTCTATCCATAGGTATTGCAATTGTGAATGTACTTCCCTCATTAAGCTGACTCTGTAGATCAATATACCCTCCGAGCAGACGCATAATCTCCCGACTAATTGATAGTCCTAAGCCAGTACCTCCAAATTTTCTTCTTGTTGATCCATCAGCTTGTTGAAAAGCCTCGAAGATCAGTTTTTGATTTTCATCGCTAATACCTATCCCAGAATCCTTTACCGAAAAACGCACGAAATTCGTATCCTTATCACATCGACTAATACAAAGACTCACCTCTCCCTCCATCGTAAACTTAATAGCATTAGACAGGAGATTACGAAGCACCTGTTCCAATCTCAGCTTATCAGTTTCAATAAAATCAGGGACAGACTCATCGATATTTACGTTAAATGCTATACCTTTTTCCTTAACTATAGGTAAGAACAATCCTTCTAGTTCTCTACAAATTGTGGATAAACTGACCTCTTCATATTCCAACTTCATCTTACCCGCCTCAATCTTAGAAAGGTCAAGAATCTCATCAATCAATGTGAGCAGCCCCGTACCAGAACTCTGAATCACATTAGCCGATTCTACCTGTTCATCAGTTAGATTGTCTTCCACATTTTCTGCTAGCAAACGGGAAAGCAAAAGAATAGAGTTTAAAGGTGTGCGCAATTCGTGAGACATATTCGCTAGAAACTCTGATTTATATTTAGTCGTCAAGGCCAATTCTTCTGCCTTTTTTTGAATTTCCAAATTACGGCTCGCAATCATGTCATTTCTTTCCTCCAACTGCTTCGATCGTTCCTCAAGTTCTTGGTTACTCTGTAATAGTTCTTCTTGTTGCACACGCAGTTCCTCTTCAGAAGCCTGAAGTTTTTGAGCCTGTGCCTCTAGTTCTGTATTAAGATTCTCCAGTTCACTATGTTGGGTCTGGAGCTCTTCCGATTGTGCTTGTGTTTCTTCCAACAGACTTTGTATATAACTCCTACCCTTTGCTGCTAAAAGCTCTAGAGCGACAATCCTAGCAGCTTCTTCCAAAAAAGAAATATCCAATACTTCAAATCTGTCCATAGCTCCCAGCTCTACCACCCCATAACACTGTCCATCTAATACAAGAGGCAGCCATAAAACGTGTTTCAATTTTAATTGTCCATTCGTAAAACTAACGACGAAGCCTGTTTCATCTATGTTTTCCAACAACTTGACACGTTTATCTAGAAACACCTGCCCTATGGCCCCCTCTCCTAGATCATAGGCTTCGCGCATTTGTCCTTCTAGACCATAGTAACTTCGTAGTACCAGTTTTTCCTTATCTAATAGATAAAGCGCCCCGTTAATGCACTCGGCATAATTGATCAGGTGGGCTAACACATCCTCTGCGATCAGTTTATCATTCTTATTACCTCCTAGCACATCATTCAATAATGCCAATCCCGTTTGCTTCCACTCGTTATCATGTATTTCAGCAAATGATTTTTCTAGGGAAGCTGTCATCCGATTCAATGAATTAGCTAGATTACCAAGATCATCTTCGCTTGAATCTGTAACACGTACCGAATAATCTCCCGCCGATACCTTCTTTGCGACCTGCTCAATCATCCTCACACGAGCACGCATATCACTTTCCTTCTTCGAAAGGATTGCCTGCAACTTTTCTCGTTTTTTAAACTCTCCACGAATCTGCACATAAAAGAATACTGTTACTCCCAGTGACAATATAGCAGCTATGACAATAAAAATTGAGGTTATCTGAGAAGATTCATCCAAGTCTGCATTTTGCGTATTTAATACCACCCTTTCCTTGTCAAGAAAGCGGTTGATCAAATTACGGCAACTATCCATATACACTTTACCTTCTACCAGCTGCTCGGTACTTACTGCTTTTCCTTCCTTTTTTTCTCTTTCCCACTTCTCCAAAATCCCCATTCGCGTCTCTACCAGCAGAGATAGGCTATCCACCAGATTTGTCTGCTCTACGTTTTCCTTCACCAAAGCCCGAGTTTCTCGAAAGGATTCTGGCAAAGATACTTGGCTTTTAAAAAATGGTTCTAAAAAAGCTTCGTTATTGGTGAGGTAAAATCCGCGCTGTCCCGTTTCCGCATTTTGAAGGTCAATAAGAATATGGTTTACTGCTTCGATCAATTGTTGTGTACGTACAACTTGCTTTCGATTATCGATTTGCTTTTTTATACTTATATAAGATGCTATGGAGCTCGCAAGAAGTATCAATAAAGATAAACCAAAACCAAATTGCAGCTTTCTAATGACTTGTTTAGGCATCATTGATTAATTTAATGGTATGCTAAAATAAAATGTAGTTCCTTTCCCTTCCTCACTCTCTACCCCATAAGTTCCGTGGTGCTGTTTAATTATCTCCGCACATATATACAATCCTATTCCCAATCCTTGAAACTTAACTGAAGACTCTTCTACTCGATAAAATTTAGAAAAGACATACTCCTGCTTATTCTTTGGAATCCCTATTCCAAAATCTTTCACTTTAATAAATGCCTGACCATCATTTATCCCCGTCTGAACGATTACTTTTTCAGAACCAGGAGAATATTTAATCGCATTGGTAAGAAAATTGATCAACACTTGTTCAATACGGATAGCATCAGCATTCACTTCAACACTTAACGGCTCACCTTCACGTTCTATTACCATATCCAGATGCTCGTGGGTATGTAAAATGGTATCTATAGCATTCCCAATGAGATTTTCTAAATCGAATGAGACAAAGTTCACCTTTAACTTTCCATTCTCTATTTTTGAAATATCCAGGAGATCTGCGATGAGACTTTCCAATTTGATTACCTGGTCCTGAGCACGATGAATATATGTTGAAACATTTCCTTCTTGCTTAACCAGTCGCTCTAGTAGCTGTATATAAGCCTTAATACTCGTTAATGGAGTTTTAAGCTCATGACTAGCAATACTTAAAAATTCATCTTTTTTATTCTCTACCTGTTTTTGATCTTCAATATCAGTAAAAGTTCCTACCCAACTACTTACCATGTCTCCTTCTTTCAGTGGAATAATCCGTAACAAGTGAAAATGATAGGTCTTATCAATAACATTTCTTATACGGATTTCAGCCTCAAAAGGTTCTCCCGATTCAATATGCGTTTCAAAAAGAATATTAATGAGTGTATCTTCAGGATGAACTTCCGGAAAGTCAACGGGTGATTTAGAATATTTAAACCAGTTTTCGTTAACAAAAGTAATTTGTCCATTCGAATCCACAGTAAATGCTATTTGTGGAATTGTTTCCAGGACCATATGTAGAAAATCTACTTTAATCTTTAATTCTTCCTGCGCTTGTTTTCTGCTTTCTACTTCTTGCTGCAGTCTCTTTTTCACTTCATTGAGTGCCAGTGTCTGTTCGTATAATCGATAAAAAGTTTTCACTTTAAGCATCAAGATATCGGGATCTACAGGCTTCGTTATATAATCTATACCGCCAGAGGCATACCCTTTAGTTATAAATTTCTTATCCGTATTAACAGCAGATAAGAAAATAATCGGTATTTCTTTAGTTTTACTATAGCCTGCCAATGTCTCTGCTACTTCAAAACCATCCATTCCAGGCATCTGCACATCCAATATAATGAGCGCATAATCCTTTTTAAGAACATTCTTTAGCGCTTCCTCTCCGGACAATGCAGTATCTACTTGAAAACCTTTAGATTCCAACAAACTCCGAAGCGAAAATATATTCTCAGGCTTGTCATCTACAATCAAAATCATGGATAAACAATTAGTTGTTTTTTCAATTAATGGCCATATATCTTCATTTTCTAGGTGACCACTACCAAAATAAATAAAAAAAACAGAAAAAAGGATACTACTCCCCCTTTATGAGATATTTTCGAGGATAAAACTCTGCCTGTTAAACTCCACATGCTCATTCACCTTCTTAGTCAACAACAGCTTTCCAATAGGTGATTGTGGGGATATTACATATACATTAGGATAAGTAGAAAGCTTTCCAATACTTACCGCAACAAAATACCAATTCTGCTTATCCGTCCTTATTAAACTCCCCAATGAGACAACCGGAGTTGATTTCGTCTGTGTAATCCGTTCTAAGATGTTCAGGTCTTCCTTTGCTAAAGTCAATTGTTGTTGAAACCGGTTTAAATCCTGTTGAATCATCTCTCTTCCTGTTTCGTATTTATCACCAGCACTACTTTTTGTATCTTCTCTTAACGAATTGTCTGCCGACTCTATTGCCAACGTTGTCTCCTTTATTCTATTGTGGACAAATTCAAAACAAGCCTGTAATATCTCTTCTTTGTTCATAAGTATAGCACTCGTATAAAATAATAAACGCCCGTTTCTACCGGGCGTTTACATACGTATTAATTCTTAAAATTTAGTTTTTCAAAGCTTCTTTCAAATTTTTCGCCTTTTTATCAGCTTCATTGGCTACATCTTTTATAGCACCTTCGGCCTTATCTCCAGCATCTTTCAATTTTTCTCCGGCTTTATCTGCTGTATTTTCGATAGCTTCACCGGTTTTCTTGGCTGCATCTTTAGTCGCGTCCACGGCGTCATTAACACCTGACTCTACTTTATCACCAGCTTCTTTTACCGCTTCTTTAGTTTTATTCCAAGCAGCTTCAGCCTCTGACAGTGTCTTACGGGCTGTTTCTTCAGCTTGCTTATCTCCTTTTGCTACGGCTGCGTCCAAATCAGCCTTTGCTTTATTGTATTCAGCTTCTGCTTTTGCTACAGCATCTTTAGATACCTCATCCATCTTATCTAACGAATGATCTAGTTGTTCACCTGCCGTAACCTCACCGTCCGCATTCTTGTCCTTCGAAGGAGAATTGTTGCACGATGCAAATGTGATTGCTCCCGCTACTACTGCTAATAATGCAATTTTTTTCATTGGAATATAATTTTTAAAATGGCGATGAATCTACCACAGGTATAACCTTTATTTTATCAGCAGTATACCTATGATGG
Organism: Sphingobacterium faecale; assembly: GCF_016746095.1. Classification (GTDB taxonomy): domain Bacteria; phylum Bacteroidota; class Bacteroidia; order Sphingobacteriales; family Sphingobacteriaceae; genus Sphingobacterium; species Sphingobacterium faecale. Next base: position 226,577 of record NZ_JAERTY010000003.1, read on the forward strand.
TTCATACAAATGAATTTAGTTAACCTTAGATTACAATCAATTTGTATGCCAAAACAAAATTTAACCTTTAGCGTAAATAGTACCCTTCGCAGCCTCCAGTGTATTCTTCAGAAGTCCAACAATAGTCATCAGGCCTACGCCCCCTGGTACAGGAGTGATCCATGATGCTTTTGGTGCGACATTATCAAAATCTACATCACCGTACAACTTAAATCCCGATTTGGTCTCCGTAGAGTTTTCTCTATTAATGCCCACATCTATGACAATCGCTCCATCTTTCACCATATCCGCTGTCACAAAATTCTTCTTACCAATAGCGGCTACAATGATATCTCCACGCAACACTTCTGTTTTGAGATCTTTTGTCTTACTATGTGTCAATGTCACGGTACAATTCCCTGGATTGCTGTTTCTCGCCAATAAAATACTCATTGGAGAGCCGACAATATTACTCCGACCTACGACTACTGCGTGTTTTCCAGCTGTATCAATACCATAATGCGCAAGCATCAACATGATACCATAGGGCGTAGCCGGAATAAAACAAGGCAGATTACGCTGCATACGTCCCAAATTAATGGGGTGAAAACCATCCACATCTTTTCGATGATCGATAGCTTCCGTTACTTTATCTGGATCGATATGCGCTGGCAACGGCAATTGCACGATCAATCCATCGATATTAGGATCTTTGTTTATTTCTTGAATCTTAGCAATCAGTTCTGCTTCAGACACCTCTACATCATACCGTATATTAGTAGACTCAAACCCAACCAGCTCACAATTTCTCATCTTGCTAGCTACATAAGTTTCGCTTCCACCGTCATTTCCTACCAAAATAGCAACAAGGTGAGGTTTTCTTCCTGAAGCAGCAGTAAAAGCTGCAGTTTCGACTTTTATATCTTCTTTAATCTTCGTAGATACTTCTTTACCGTCTAGTATATTCATAGTTTTTAGTATTCACTAGTTAGTTGTCAATTAACCTTCTAACTCCCTAACTTTTAGTCTAATTTTAACACCGCCATAAATGCCGATTGTGGTATCTCCACATTACCAACCTGACGCATACGTTTTTTACCTTTTTTCTGTTTTTCCAATAATTTACGCTTACGGGAGATATCACCTCCGTAACACTTCGCCGTGACATCTTTACGCAAAGCGGAGATTGTTTCACGTGCGATGATCTTAGCGCCTATAGAAGCCTGAATACGAATTTCGAATTGTTGTCTAGGTAATAATTCTTTCAATTTTTCACAGATCTTCTTACCAAAATCATAAGCATTACTTCTGTGAATCAATGATGACAATGCATCCACCGGCTCGTCATTAAGACGGATATCCAATTTGACTAAGTCGGATTGGCGGTATCCAATCTGATGGTAATCAAAAGAAGCATAGCCCTTAGATATTGTTTTTAATTTATCATAAAAGTCAAATACAATCTCACCCATCGGCATCTCAAACACCAATTCTACGCGATCCGAGGTCAGATAAGACTGATTGATTATCGTTCCTCTCTTCTGAATACAAAGAGACATCACAGGGCCTACAAATTCAGCTTTGGTAATAATATTAGCTTTGATATAAGGTTCTTCGATAAAGTCCAATTTACTCGGATCAGGCAAATCAGATGGGTTGTGAACCACAATTTCCTCTTTATCCTTACTTAAGAAAGCACGGTACGACACGTTGGGCACGGTAGTAATTACCGTCATATCAAATTCCCGTTCGAGACGTTCTTGGATGATTTCCATGTGGAGCATTCCTAGGAATCCACAACGGAATCCAAATCCTAAAGCTGCAGAAGATTCTGGTTCGAATACTAACGAAGCATCATTCAACTGAAGCCGGTGCATAGACTCACGCAACTCCTCATAATCCTCTGTATCGACCGGATATATCCCAGCAAAGACCATCGGCTTTACCTCTTCAAATCCTTTGATAGCTTCCAGACAAGGGCGTTCTTTATGCGTAATCGTATCTCCCACTTTTACCTCACGGGCTTCTTTAATCCCCGATATGATATAACCTACATCTCCGGTTTTGATGACATTTTTAGCAACCTGATTTAATTTCAACGTACCAACCTCATCCGCATAATATTCTTTGCCCGTTGCAACGAACTTAACCTTATCCCCCTTCTTGATCTCTCCATTCTCAACTTTAAAGTAAGCCATAATCCCCCTAAAGGAGTTAAAGACAGAGTCAAAAATCAAAGCCTGTAATGGCGCGTCAGGATCACCTACAGGGGCCGGCACACGTTCAACAATCGCACGCAAGATATCGGGTATTCCTAGTCCAGTCTTTCCGGATGCGGGTATGATTTCTTCCCTTTTACCACCTATTAGATCTATGATCTGATCTTTCACCTCTTCAGGCATAGCTCCCGGAAGATCCATCTTATTTAAGATAGGAATAATTTCCAAGTCATGCTCCATGGCTAGATACAGATTTGAGATCGTCTGTGCCTGTATCCCTTGAGATGCATCTACAATCAGCAACGCCCCTTCACAAGCCGCAATAGATCGTGATACCTCATAAGAAAAATCCACGTGTCCAGGTGTATCTATTAGGTTAAGAATATATTGCTGCCCATCCTGAGTATACTCCATCTGAATAGCATGGCTCTTAATCGTGATACCTCTTTCTCTTTCCAAATCCATACTATCCAACAACTGGGCTTGGGCCTCACGCTGTGAGATGGTATTTGTATATTCCAATAATCTATCTGCCAAGGTACTTTTACCATGGTCGATATGTGCTATTATACAAAAATTACGTATATGCTTCATATAGGGTTTATGCCTTCTTTTATAAACGGCAAATATACTGTATTTAAGTGAATTTTTTTTTCGAAAACGCTTGTTTTTTTAGCGATTCTTTTTTAACTGTGTCTCCAATCAAGAACAGACCTTAGCAGGTACCGAAAAGATATTCCTTTACATCAAAGAGGCCGCTCATTGATAGGGAGCAGCCTCTTATTTAAAATCATACAGCGTAGTGTGAATTACAACTTACTATTCACGTCTATTGCATTCAATTCTTCAAAAGCCTGTTTCAAACGGGTAACGAAAGCTTCTTCACCTTTACGTAACCAGACACGTGGGTCATAGTATTTTTTGTTCGGAGAATCTGCTCCTTCTGGGTTACCAATCTGTCCCTGTAGGTAGTCATGGTTCTTCGCTTCGTAACCCCGAACACCGTCCCAGAACGCCCACTGCATATCAGTATCGATATTCATCTTAATAGCACCATAAGAGATTGCTTCAGCGATTTCTTCCGGTGAAGACCCTGAACCACCATGGAACACAAAGTTCACTGGTTTCTCGGCAGCCAACTTATATTTTTCACGGATATGCTCCTGTGAATTATGTAGAATAACCGGTTGTAACTTCACATTTCCGGGTTTATAAACACCATGCACATTACCAAAAGCAGCTGCTACTGTGAATTTATCGGAAACTTTGGACAGCTCTTCATAAGCATAAGCCACTTCTTCCGGCTGTGTATATAGCTTAGAGCTGTCTACATCTGTATTATCAACTCCATCTTCTTCACCTCCGGTAACCCCCAACTCGATCTCTACCGTCATACCAAGAGGTTTCATCCGCTCCAAATAACGTTTAGATATTTCTATATTTTCTTCAATAGGTTCTTCCGAAAGATCTAACATATGCGAAGAGAATAAAGGTTTACCATGGGCTGCAAAAAACTTCTCTCCTGCATCCAAAAGACCATCGATCCAAGGTAACAATTTCTTTGCTGCGTGATCTGTATGCAAAATAACCGCAACTCCATAGTGTTCTGCCAACAAATGTACGTGCTGAGCGGCCGAAACAGCGCCCAGAACACAGGCTTTTAGTCCATCATTATTCAATGTCTTGCCCGCATAAAACTGAGCACCCCCATTTGACAATTGAATGATTACCGGAGAGTTTACTGCTTTCGCAGTCTCCATCACCGCATTGATAGAATTAGTACCTATCACATTTACAGCTGGAAGCGCAAATTTGTGCGTCTTAGCAATCTCAAACAATTCTTGAACTTGACCACCAGTAAGTACACCTTTATAATCTTTTAGGCTCATTTTTTTTTATTTTAGTTTTACTTCTTTGATTGGATAAAGTTAAGTGTTTTAAATGACAATGAAAATATTAGTGTAAAAAATACACTAAGACAGCATATTCAACTCGATTAAAAAATATTTAACGCGATTCTGTTACATACATATTATTGCATATAATGTCAAAATTGGCTAAGTTTAACAAATAAAAACAATCAAAATATAGTATGTTGGAAATATACGGGATCAAAAACTGTAACACAGTGAAGAAAGCACTGGATTGGCTAAGTGCAAATGATATTGCCTACACTTTTCATGATTATAAAAAAGAACCTGCCACACAAGAAAGACTTGAAAAATGGGAAAAAAGCATCAGCTGGGAGTCTCTCGTCAATAAAAAAGGTACAACCTGGAAAAAGCTATCTGCTGAAGAACAGGCGCTAGTGATAGATGCATCTTCAGCCAATACTGTACTTCTTGCCAACAACAGTATGATTAAAAGACCTGTCATTGAATTTGAGGGGGGAATAATTCTCGGTTTTGATGAAGCTATTTACCAAGAAAAACTACTAAAAATATGATGTACAACCCCTTCAAATACCTTTTCTATCTCGGTTTAGTGGCTGCCCCTCTGTTGTCCCAAGCCCAGCAAAAGAGCCAATACAATTACTCCGAAGCTTTCGGTCCTAATTTCTACACTGAAAATGGCACAACTTATCGGTCTGCCAGTGGCAAGCCCGGCCCTGCTTATTGGCAGAATTCGGCCAGCTATTCCATCAAAGCAAAGCTCAACGACCAGCAAGATCAAATCAAGGGCTCCGTTCAGATTACCTATACCAACAATAGCCCCGAGGACTTGGACTTCATCTGGTTTCAATTGGACCAGAACCTGTTCAACAATGATTCCAGAGGACAGGCGACCATTCCGCTATCCGACAGCCGCTATGGCAGTTCAAACAACAGCTTTGAAGGAGGCTACCAATTGAACAACCTCGCCATCGACGGAAAGTCCCTGGCAACGGCATATACTATCACCGACACCAGAATGCGAGTGGATCTTCCCAGCCCCCTAAAAGCTAAAGGAGGGAAAACCACGATCAGCATGGATTTTGAATTTTCCATTCCCGAATATGGCGCCGATCGTACAGGTATTCTGAATACGTCAAACGGCAAAATATATGCTATTGCGCAATGGTATCCTCGCGTTTGTGTATTTGATGATATCCTGGGATGGAATACCCATCCTTATACCGGACCAGGTGAATTCTATCTTGAATTTGGCGATTATAACATCGAAATCACGGCACCTGCCAATCATATTGTCGTATCAGGCGGCGAACTCTTAAATCCCGATGAAGTATGGACTCCAGAACAGCTAAAACGCTATAACGCCGCAAAGAGCTCTGACGAAACGCTCCTGATACGCAGCGCAGCAGAGGTCGCCAGCAAATCATCTCGTCCAGCCAAAAAGGAGCTCACCTGGAAATACCGCTTAAATAATGCACATGATGTTGCTTGGGCCTCATCTCCGGCTTTCATTATTGATGCCGCTAAAATAAACCTTCCTTCAGGAAAATCATCCCTAGCGATGTCAGCTTATCCAAAAGAAAGCAATGGAGGTAATGCTTGGGAACGCTCGACAGAATACACGAAAGCGTCGATTGAACATTATTCAAAAAAATGGTTTGAGTACCCCTATCCTGTTGCTGTTAATGTAGCATCCAATGTTGGAGGTATGGAGTATCCTGCTCTTTCCTTTTGTGGGTATAAAGCCAAAGCGGCCAACCTATGGGGAGTTACAGATCACGAATTTGGACACAACTGGTTTCCTATGATAGTAGGTAGCAATGAAAGGTTACACGGCTGGATGGACGAAGGTTTTAATACCTTTATCAATGATATCTCGACAGAAGTATTCAACAAGGGTGAATATGCTATGAAATACGGCAAGAAAAATGCATTAGCATTAACCTTATTCAACCCTTCACTGGAGCCTGTTATAAACAGCCCTCAGACCATGAAAGAACGTAATATTGGGTATTTGGTATATTACAAGCCTGCATATGCACTACACCTACTTCGGGACGAAATAATTGGTCGGGAACGCTTTGACAAAGCTTTCCGCAAATACATCGAGCATTGGGCGTACAAACATCCGGCTCCAAATGACTTCTTCCGCACCATAGAAAATGAAACCGGAGAAAACCTAAACTGGTTCTGGAGAGGGCTTTTCCAAAACAACTGGCAAATGGACCAAGCGATCACTGAAGTACGTTATGTAGAATTGGATCCGTCCAAAGGTGCTATTGTAACCGTTGAAAATCTGGATAAACTACCTATGCCGGTAGAAATAGAAGCAACTACAGTAAATGGTAAAAAATTCACGGTCAAACTTCCTGTCGAAATATGGGAACGGAACAATAAATGGACCTTTAAATTAAATTCCACGGAAAAACTCACCGAGGTAAGATTAGACCCTCGCGGTGTCTTCCCTGATATCAACCCAGACAATAACACATGGCGATCCAAATAACAATGAAATCGATACGACTAATAATTACGACCTGCCTATTCATTGGATTACAACATTCCTTTGCTCAGGATATAAAAGGCTATGTTTATGAGCTTGTCAGCAGCACGCCGTTATGGAATACCACCATAAAAAACTTAAGAACGCAGGAAATCGTACAATCCGATCGCGATGGTAGCTTCAAAATCGCCGGTCAGGTCAATGACTACCTTGTTTTTACCAATCCTGGATACAAACAAGACACTATATTCTATTACGAAGACAATATCCGTCGGATATATATGACCCGAGACGAGAGTTTAATCTCTATTGACGAGGTCGTTGTCAGTAGAATGACAGACAGCAGATTGGCCGCCGAAATCGCGAAGGCGCAAAATGAAGGAAAAGCTGTAGATGCAGGCCAAGAACGCGGAGGACTACGTGTTTCACCATCTAGACTATTCGGCAAAAAAGCAAAAGAGGCACGCAAGAACTTGGCTTTACTAGTTTCAGAACAGGAAAAAAGAGAGGTTGACCGTCGATTTACGACACAACTGATCGCAGCTACCGTGCCGTTAAGCCCAGATGAGATCGCATTGTTCAGAGAACGTTTCAGACCGACTCCCGAACTGATAAAGAAAGCTTCTAACGAAGATCTAAAGGTATATATACTTGACTCTTATAAAAAATTCAAGTCCGACAAATAAAATTATATTATGATTTTACGTTTTAACAGCATAATTGTACTTTTTTTATTAACATTTGCTACTGCTCATGCTCAGAAAGTAGATCTCAAACTAGAGCAAAAGCTAAAAAAAGAAATCGCTGACTTCCGTGGGGATATTGGCATCTACGTACATCAACTGAAGAGTAACAAGATTGCTGCGGTTAATGCTGATACGACCTTTCCCACAGCCAGCATTGTGAAGGTACCTATCTTAGTAGGAGTTTTTCAGAAGGTAGCACAAGGTGAGCTCAAGCTAGAACAACCGTTTCAATATTCGGACAAAAGAGCGTATGGAGGATCAGGTCTTATGCAGTTTTATAAAGACAGTGCACAGACCGATTTATCCACCATGATTTCGCTCATGCTGACCTATAGTGATAATGTAACTTCAATCTGGTTACAAGAACTAGCAGGCGGTGGAGCTCAGATCAACCCTCTTATGAATCAACTGGGGCTGACACAAACCAAAGTAAATTCCAGAACAAAAGGTCGAGAAAAAATCTGGGAAGAATATGGTTGGGGACAGACTACCCCACGAGAGATGGCCAAACTCTTTACGTTAATCCGTAATGGCCAGGTCATCGATCAGCGTCATTCGGATAAAATGTACCGATACCTCAAAAATCAATTTTACAATGGTCGGTCTCTATCGCAAATTCCCTCGTGGGTTAATACTATTGCCAAAACAGGATCAGTAGATCGTGCACGCGGTGAAGTAGTATTAGTCAATGCTCCCAGTGGAGATTATGTTTTCTGCATTCTGACTAAAAACAATGAAGATGCAAGTTGGACCGACAAAAATGAAGCAGAAGAATTAACAAGGCGACTATCCAGTATTATCTGGAATCATTTTGAACCGAAGCATCCCTTTCAAAGCTTTGCTCCTATAAAATAAAAGAAGGTGTCCAAAAGGACACCTTCTTTTATTCAAATGTAATCTCACCAAAAAACTCGGGCAGGTGAAAATTTGGCTTATCATTCTTAATGGCACTCCATGAAACAAAATGAGGCCTCGGCAGTCCATCCCCACACTTATAAAAATTAGCATGGTACGTTTTTCCGGAGTAGGAAATATTACCAAATATCTGCTTCGGGATCTGTAGAAAAATCTCCCACCTCTTTTCTCCTTTTCTTTTCACAATCTTTGTACAGGCATCTACACTTTCTACGGATTCTATGTCCAGGCGTTTACGAAGCGACTTATCTGTTGGTCCGTACCCTATCAACCCTGTAGCCAATACATTAAATTCAAAATTATAATAAGTCTGTTTTTGATCAAAAGAAACAAAGAACTCTACACAACTATCCTCCCATACATTTTCGTTAGGACGGATATATTGTCCCTTTACAAATTCCTCCGTTACGGCATAGTGCAAATAAATAAACTTATCGGAGTGCGCTATCTGAAAACGTACCTCTGGACAATAGGGATACATCGACTGCCACGGGCATTCAGCGATAACATTCCAAGAAAGTGTTGCGAAAGTCTCTTCGAGCGCCTTAAAATCATTATCTAAATCAGTAATCTTTTCAACAGTCAGTTTATTCATACAGTTTTATTTGCTCTTTACGGCCTAATCGACCAAACTTAATTAAAATGCACCGTATTCACCAATATAATTAATTAACCAAACTTTGATGAAGTATATCGATAAGCTCTTCTTCGTGCGCTTCCAGTTCTTTAACCAGCTTTAACTGTGTATTAGTTCGTACGAGATTATGATCCATATAGTGTACTTTATAATAACGGTCACCGTCAATATAATCGGTCAGAAAACGAACAGCTTGCATGTAAGGCAGCAGTAAAACGCCATACCATAATGATTCAATTTCTTTTTCAGTCAAAAAGTCCTTAGCTTCACTGAAATACCCTTCCGTATATGCTTGGAACAAAGGAATATTCAAAACCACCTTATTCACATCCTTTTCATCCTCCGCAGCTGTATTGATAATAGTACGTATCGCATCTCCAAAATCATAAGCAATATAGCCAGGCATCACTGTATCAAGATCGATCACACACTGTACATTATCATCTTGATCCAATAGTACATTATTAAACTTTGTATCATTATGTGTAATACGTAACGGCAACTCACCATTTTTTGCCATAATAATTATACGGCGCATGCGTTCCTCACGTTCGAAAATATACGCAAGAATATCCTCTACCTGACTTAATCGACCTACCTTATCATCCGCTATCGCCTTTCTTAGGTTTGACAGTCTAAATTCGACATTATGAAAGTTGGGTAAAATTTCCACAAGCTTAGTTGCATCCAATGAGGAGAGTTGTTTTTGAAACTTACCAAATGCCATTCCTCCGGAAAAGGCCTGCTTAGGAGTTTCCACAATATCATAGCTTTTGGTACCATCCAATAGAATAAAGACACGCCAATAATCACCACTTACGTCTTTAAGATATTTAGCCCCCTCATTCGTTGGAATAATTGTCAACGTATACCTATTGACATCTTCTACTTTTCCCTGCAGTACAGATTTTAAATGATTGGTCACCAAATCTATATTATGCATAAGCCCTTCAACATCGGGAAATATGTGATGGTTTATTCTTTGCAATAAGTAAGAAACTCCACCGTCTTTCATTTGAAGTCTAAAAGTATCATTTATATGTCCAGAACCAAAACGTTCTATACCAACGACCTTACTATCGAGTTTAAAACTACTTGCTACTCGCTCCACTTCCTCGGAATCGTACAATGACATAGATTAATGTTTATAATTATTTTTATTTAAAAAACCGTTAAATTACTGCAATATCAATAATTAGAAACATTAAGTAAAGTTTTTTTTTCAATCAAACGATTGCACTATTAACTCAATAATAAACGAAATTATTCTACGTTTTACTTTCACGATTTATTATATTCGTAAAATACACCTCGTATATTCATATGATAACTGAAATAATCATAATTCTCGTACTCATTTTATTAAATGGTATTCTTTCCGCTTCCGAAATCGCAATTGTCTCTGCCCGAAAAGCCCGCTTACAGGCTTCAGCGGCCAATAATCTGGGAGCAAAGCGCGCGCTAAAACTCAAACAACAACCGAATCAGTTCCTTTCTACCGTACAGATCGGTATTACTTTGATAGGAATCCTGACTGGTTTTTTCTCTGGGGGTTCTATATCGACCTACCTTGCCGAAGTATTGAATAATGTACCTGCTCTCGCACCCTACAGCCAGTCTCTTTCGGTGCTTATAGTCGTTATTATCATAACCTACCTATCTTTGGTTATTGGAGAGTTGGTTCCAAAACGTATAGGAATGGCAATTCCAGAAAAATATGCTTCATTGATAGCGATACCGATGGATACGCTCAGTAAAATAGTAAAACCATTTGTGTGGGCACTGTCTGTATCGACCGACTTTATCGTCAAACTCCTTAACATCAAAGTCTCCAACAATAGTGTTACAGAAGAAGAGATCAAAGCCCTCGTCGACGAAGGTGTCGACAGTGGTATTATCGAAGACTTTGAGCACGATATGGTGGACCGACTGCTTAATATCGGTGACAAAAGAGCGATCAATATGATGGTACACCGTAGCGACATAGCCTACCTAGACCTTGAAGATTCGATGGAGGATATCAAAGCATACATTACCAAAAACGAGCATACGGAATATCCTGTCTGCGATGGCAATTTTGACCAGATAAAAGGCATTGTCCACACCAAAAGTATCCTGAAAGCCTTTTTAAATGAAGAAAAGATAGACCTTAAAAAGCTTGTACAACCTATTCCCTTCGTAAACGAAAACAGCAGTATCTACTCTGTACTTGATGTATTAAAATCAGGCAAGGTGCTACAAGCAGTCGTCATTGACGAATACGGAAGTCCACAAGGTATTATTACCGTAAAAGATATCATGGCAGGCTTAGTCGGCGGCTTCGATGACAACTCCTCAAGTAGCCGGTCTAAACTGTTCAGACAACGAGAGGACGGTACATTTGTACTCGAGGGACGTTATCAACTCGATGACTTTTTCGAAAAATTCGATATTAATATCACCGACGAGGATGAAGACGAACTGGGTAACATAACCACTTTAGCAGGTTTAGTTTTCCTATTACTCGATCACATGCCTATGGAAGGCGAAACTGTATTCTATAAAGGGTATCGCCTCGAAGTATTGGATATGGATGGCAACCGCATCGATAAAATCGCTCTCTCGAGACAGGAAAATCATGGGGCTGCTGAAATCTCTAATATAGATTAACTCAGATACTGGTTAATGACAGTCAACATTTGAGATTTGGTTAACAGCCCACTTTGCCTCCAGACCTGCGCTCCATCCCGATATAGAATCATCGTCGGTACCCCTTGTACAGCAAAGCTTTTAGCCAATGCCTGATTTCGATCGACATCAACTTTCAAAACCGACAATTGATCACCAAAATGGTCTTTGACCTCTTTTAAGATAGGAGCCAATGTTTGACAAGGCCCACACCATTCTGCAGAAAAGTCAACAAGAACCAACTTGCTTTTATTTATTAATTCATTAAAATTTGCCATAATTATTACAACAACGAATAAAATTCCCTTTTGTTTTCATCTCTTTAGGATAGCACACCGCTACCGTTCAAAAGGAATACATAATTTCTCCAATGCTTCTATATCCCCTTGAAACATATTCAAGTCGACATAGCCTTTGATTCCCGAAACAGCTCCGCGTTCGGAGAACTGCCAAAAGTTCCAATGTCCTTTAGGCTTTTCGACCCAAAAGTTATAATTGGCGATCCACAGCGTATAGTCACGAAACTCCTTTTCCAAGAAATCAGAGAAATAGCTGTCGCCCGAATATACAATAGGCTTCACTTTATAGTGATCCTCCACTCTGTCCAACCAACGCTTCAGACCGACCTTCAGACTATCCATAGATTGACTTTTTGGGCGTTCTTCAATATCCAATACCGGAGGCAGATCTCCTGATGACAGCTTCACCGTACGGATAAAATTCTCAGCCTGCTTTACCGAGTTTTCATTAGGTCTGAAATAGTGATAAGCGCCACGCAACTTATTCCGTTCCTGTGCCCCTTTCCAATTCGTCTGGAACTTCTTATCTTTATTTTTCTGCCCCATTGTAGCACGTACAAAGACAAAATCTACTGGAAACTCCTGATTGATAAGTTCTACTTCCTCCCAATTGATTTTCCCTTGGTATTCACTGATATCGATTCCAAAAACCTTATCCCGATGTTCAGACATCAAAAAGATATTACGCGCATCATGCTTATTCTTATCTGAGTCCGTAAAACGAGCCTCCTTACCGACCAAAGCTTTAACGTAATAGAATATACCTGCACGATAATGCCAAACAGCAAATAAAAAAATCAGACCAATAGGAATAAGAATACTCCACATCAAATAAGGTTTTCTATCACTCGCCGTTGAGACCAACTTCTCCTTACTCCTTTTCTGATACTTTGCCATAGTGCACCGAAAATACTGTATTTATTAGATTCAAGCAAGATTTTTAACATGACAAAAGGTAAAGAATACCGTGCTTTCTTAGTTTTTTTGCCTTCCCAAAGACCTGAAAACAGACAAGAACAAAATAATTCATCTCATTTTCAATGGTTAATATAATATAAGCGCTTTTAGTTTTGCAGAATTAGTTAGTTTTTCTACTTTTGTGGCGGAGAGCTGGCAGAGTGGTCGAATGCGGCGGTCTTGAAAACCGTTAACTGTAACAGGTTCGGGGGTTCGAATCCCTCGCTCTCCGCAGAGAAACCTTCATCGAAAGATGGAGGTTTTTTGCGTTTAAGAGGGATGAGAACCAGAAATAACCACTTACTTTATGAGTTAATTTCTTATTTTGCAATAAGTCAATCGTAAAAACGGGACCACAAGTCTTAGCCTCATTTCAAAAAGCTTAAAAACATGATTTTAGAAGTAGCAGTATTAAACGTAAAGCCTGGCAGAACCCAAGACTTTGAAAAAGACTTTCAAATAGCTGCTCAATATATTTCGTCCATAGAGGGCTATCTGAAACACTCCTTACAGAAGTGCATAGAAGTAGATAACCAATATCTCTTATTGGTAGAATGGACTTCAGTCGAAGCACATGAAGTAGGATTTCGTCAGTCACCGCAACACCAACAGTGGAAAGCCTTACTGCACCATTATTACGACCCTTTTCCCCAAGTTCTACATTACGAAAGCATATAACCAACTATGATAAACTACAATAACAAAACATTTGTTGCTGTTGCCAACAGTGATAACGGAGAAACATCCGCTGATACCGTATTTAACTACAAACAAGAAGGCTCAATGCTTACGGCACATTATCAAGGCGGTAAAATAATTTATGGTCATCTGATTGGAATTGTGGACGAAGCAGGTATTATAGATATGCGCTACCACCAAATAAACAGTGAAGGAAAATTAATGACCGGAAAATGTATTTCTCGACCGGAAATTCTAACGAATGGAAAAATACAGTTGCATGAAGAGTGGCAGTGGACATCAGGTGATCTGTCTTCTGGTCAATCTATTGTAGAGGAGATCTAACCTACTGTTGCAATCATTATATTCTAGGTAGTGGCTATAGTCTACGCCCTGCTATAGACAAGATGGTTCCCTATGAAGTTGAGACAATCCCTCGCTCAAAGTCCCCTCAAGTCCGTACAAGTCCGCTAAAGTCCGTTCAAGTGCGTCCTACCTTCGGTATAGCTGGGGTATAACCGGTATGATCCCGTATACGTTCTATATTACGATATATCTGATCAACTGAACACATTCTAACGAATCCATAGAAGCCTACGGCAACCGATTCAGATCACGACACCGCGAAATTGTGAATCTGATTGGGTTTGATATGAGCGTATAGGGAAAGAGGAAATAGAAAAGTCGTTGGTTTTACGCCAACGACTTTATCAAATTGAATCAATATATTTCAGGCTCATATTCTTGCAGCGATTCCAGGAAAAGTAGTGAACTAATAAAACGTAAAATATCTTCATTATGAGAGTCTGTACTGTAACCGATAAATCGATTACTCAAGACATCTTCTAAACATTTATCAAGTAAATTTCGCCAATCATGAATAGATCTTTTCTCAAAATTATCATACAATAACTTCCATGGCCGTTTAATCCATTCATACCCTGAATGGTGCAACTCATTCTTTTTCTCCCCAGGGTATTTCCATTTGGTATTAAACGCTACACCTTTATTACAAAGTTCTAGATAATGCATCCAATAAGAGTCAAGGATAAACAGAAAGTCATGATAGTAGTAAAGTATGTTACCTGGATTACCGTGGAGTTTCCAAAAATTAGTCGTAAAAAGAATCTTTCGTGAAATTGCTAAGGCATTCTTAAGCTCTTCCTTATTGGTATAGCTCAACCCACCTTGCAAATCGCTATTATAATCAAAAAAAGATTCTCTAGATATAAACTCATCACAGATAGTTTTCAAAACGGCCATATCTAATTCAGATAAGATATTATCTTTTTCGTAATGATACACGGTTTGAAGCGCACTGATAAGATCATTCATCTCTTGCATCATTCTAAAATAATATGGATCGATTTCATTTGAGTACTTCACGCAAGTCGGCATTAGTCCTTCAAATAGTAAATAGAAAAGATTCCCTCGTATGATATCTAGAGAGCTAGAATTGTAAGAAAAAACAACTATTCGATATCCCTCAGAAACGACATCTTTAGTCGTTTTTTTTGTCTTTCTATTGGGTACGGAAGCTTCGATCTGATCGTATGGAGTTAAAAGACTCTCGTGAACAAAAGACGTTGGTCTTATTTTAGAGATCAACCATCCAGCTTCAAATAGCCGCACAAGTTTTTTGTACTTCTTGTATAAAACAAGTGGTGAATCATAAGTCAACCAATAATTTCGACGTATAGCAATTGTCAATATTTCAAATAATTCATCTTGCAAAGCTTCAGCCGATGAAAAATCAACAAACAAGTTGTCCAAGACTAAATACGGATTCAATATTTCTTGTTTTGTCAATAATGTGATATAATTATTTTCGTATTCTACGTGATGCATAATGTTTTAATTTAGGTATTACGTTAAAGGCAGTTCTAAGGCTTTCAGAGCACAACCTTCGTCAATCTGAATCATCTTCATTCTTGGATTATCTCGATAAGTTAACTTACTGCGCCCCCAAAGACCTATTTCTACTTCTTCTGTAAACCAGATAGAAACTGTCGAATCGAAATGCGCATGAACAGTTCCTTCGGAACATTCCAAGTTAGCGCCATCATAATATCCCCTTTGATTCGTTAAAACACGTGAGATAATGCTTTCACCGGATATTTTTACACGTGCATTTTTTAACACCGTACAGTCAATTGAAAATGCATCTACGCAAATATCCAAACTCCCTTCTTTTACTATAATACCCGTCTGATGTAAAAACAATGTGTCTACTGATTTCACAAAGCAACGATCTAGTAGTCTAAGCCCTTTCAACTCAGTGAAGGTTATAGTTATTTTAGGATAATAGTCATGTAATAATAAAAAACCATAGAATTCAGGTTTGGTACATATGACCAATTCTCCATTAACAACGTCTATATCGATCCATCCAGCTCTGTCGGAATCCTCGTCAATGCTAAACGAATTACCTTCTCCCTTTTGAAGCGAAACCCTACATCGGGTTTGCACAACGATACTATCAAATTCTATCATAGTGTTTTTGGTTTAGTAATCATTAAGTATTGTGATATCCGCTTTATGCCTATTCTTTTCAAACCATCTTTTAAACCAATGTTGTGTATACATATGATTACTCTTCCAGAACAGTTGCATATGTTCATGATCCATACCATCGATAGTTTCATGTATTTTTAGTTCAGCCTTTAGTTCTTGAAACATCTGTTTAATTTGCTTTTTGGAATAAAGCGGTTGCCCATATTTGCTAGAAAGAAAGAATTTCATTCCGATTTTACGTTGTTCATTTGATGCAGAACTATGATGTGAATAACTTAGCATCCACATAAAATCACCTAGTATTTTTTCGACTTTGACATCTAATATGGCGCACAACATTCTAAGATTACTTGGAACAAGTAGCTTTATTTCTCTACTTTTACTAGAATACATTTCATCGATATCAGCATATTTGTGATACATATCGACCTCTACAATTTTCTTTTTCTTTCCCATAACTGTTTACATTTAGTTTATACAAAGAACTTCAGTAAAATCCACGTACCGAACCAAAACAACTTGTAACGCACCAATCCGATTAGTAAAAAACAAAAGCCAATTTGTAAATTACCAAGACACAAGATTGTCGATAAACAAATGACAGAATATTATTAACTTTGAGGTATGAGTAAGGAAAACAAGATCGGATCAAAAATTAGCCGCTTACGTGAGTTACGTGGCATGAAGCAAGAAGCATTAGCAACCGCACTTGGCGTAAGTCAGCAGACGGTATCTAATATGGAGCGCAGTGCTGAGATAGAAGAAGACTTGTTGGCCCAAGTATCACAGGTACTAGGTGTTACTCCAGATGCCATACGTAATTTTGATGAAGAAGCCGTGTTTAATATAATTAATACATTTAACGATAATAGTTCTAACAATGGTGCATGGAGCACGCAGCCGACATTCACATTTAATCCCATAGAAAAATTACTAGAAGCACACGAAGAAAACAAAAAGCTCTACGAGCGCCTTCTAGAAGCCGAGAAATCTAAAGTAGAATTATTAGAAAGGTTATTAAAAGACAAGTAGACATCAACATTTTTTGTATCAGCATCTCGCAGAAAACGCTTAAGATATAGTTTCTACTTTGCAGCTACGAATAAATGTAATTCCGATGAGTCGAACTCGTTGAAAGCTTCCTTTCGGTTACCCGAGTCCGTGTCTCTACCTAGTTTCATACTGCATTCACTATATATATACTGCCTATATACGCTCTAGCAAGGGTAAAAGCGAGTTGTATCTATAGTCTCTGCACCTCTAATCCACGCTAGACTCGGACTCAACATGGAGTTGACACGGACTCAGCATGGATACACTGTACTTTGGACCAGTATCCACAGTACCTCTTTAGTACATCAGACAGCCTATAGAAAGGTATTGCATAAACAAACAACAAACGCTGAACCCATTCTTGCCAATTGACAGCTGTTAATAAAACCGTTTACCAGACGACGCGGTGTGACGATCAAGGTCATAAACTGCAATGTCATTTCTAATCTTTATTCCTTTGCAAACTGTTTAGTTGTCAAATGCTCGCCAAAATGATGAACAATTTCGCTTAACACATAATCCTGTTGCATACGGTTAAATGCGGATGACGCATCAGAAATTAAAAATGTATTGTACCCCTTTTCGTGGGCATCACGCAGAGTGCTTTCTACGCAAACGTGGGTAGCGTATCCAACTAAATACAAGTTTTCGATTTTGTTGTTACGTAGATATACGTCCAAATTTGAACCAGTAAAGCCACTTGCACCAACACGGCCTATAACTATAAATTCGCTTTCGATCGGTTTTACCGTTTCATAGAATTGTGAACCAAATTCATTAATAGGGAAAGTTCCCGCACTTGGTATAGCTTTGCGCAGACCGCTTTTGCCGTTTGCTAATTCGGGATAGCCTTTTTCAAAACGTAATCCCACGTGGATAACTTCTATATTGTTCTTTCTTGCGTAATCCAATGCCTTTTCGATATTAGCTATTGAGTTGTGCATCATTTCCTTATCCTTTACCAATGCTTTATACAATTTACCATCTTGGTGCATCCATTCGTTTTGTGTTTCGATAAGGATAAGTGCTGATTTTTCTTGTGCCTGTACGTAATTCATACTTAAATAGATTAGTATAATTAGAATTGTCGTTCTCATATTATTTGATTAAAAAAAGTGAACTACTTATTTTAGAGCCAGCCAACTATCGTGTAACCATTTTTCAGTAATGCGTTTATGCTCGCTGTTATTCCATTTTATGTTTCGTTCAAATGTAATTACAGAGCCATCAAACCCAACAATTACCCACCCATAATCATTTTGTGATGCTCGATAACATTTGTACTTCATTCCTGCTATCACTGTTTTGATTCCGTTAACCAAAATTTCTTCATCGTGTCTTTCTATCCAAAGATTTTTCAGTTCATTAGCTAATGAGTTGTCTAACTTCAACAAAAAGTCTTTTGCTATTTTTTCAGTTTCCGATTTTGAAAGCATCTTGGTATTGGAATATCTTTTATCCATATTGGTAAATCCCAAAACTTGTTTATCCTTTTCTGAAATCACAAAGGAGTAATGCTCTCCTTCGACACCCTTGTTTTCTGATTTTTCAAAACGAAACAGGTAAGCCTGAACATCATCTGCTTTTACTTTATCTACAGAATGGAATGAATATCCATTGGGAATTTTTACTGTCTTTTGAAATGCTTCCAAATAGGGTTGTGCATCATTCCAAGAAACTTCTTGTGTAGATACAGGGTTTAAACGATTTGCTTTTACAGTCATAGCCATTGTTATTAAAATTGTCAGTAATACTGTTAAAATAATGATTATCCTTTTCATACCTAAAATGCTCAAAATATTCAATAATTGTAAATTATTTACAATTGCAAAACAAAGACTATTATTTTATATTTGCAACATTAATTGTAAATAATTTACAAAATGAGCAAAAAGGAATCAAATAAAGATCTGTCATTTGACTTTGACTTTTTAGATAAGTTAGTTGTCGGGATTGGTGAGGTATCGCAGATTACGGGTATTCCTACACGTCAAATTCGGTATTGGGAAGAGAAAGGAATTATTACAAGTCTGACTGAAGAAGAAGGTAAAAACAGACGCTACAATTATGAAAACATAAAAAAAATGTTACTCATAAAAGAAATGATTGACGAAGGATATACGCTTGATGCTTCTGCTGAAAAGGTCAAAAAGAGAATGGAAATGATTGAGGAAACGCTGAATAAGCTTACAAAAAAGTAATTGCTATACAGATTGTTTGTAATAGCAGTCTAAATTGAACCGTGTCACATCACTTCTTTTAGGGCTGGCGACCAGAAGTTCCAAACCTCCGTTTACCAACCCTAAGAGAAACTGCCAAAGGACTTATTTCTATCTCCAAGATACTACTTCGGTCACAACAGCTCTCCCGTTCAAAACGGTCCTAATAAAGCCTCAGAAGTATACCAATCGATAAATTAATTACCGCTCGTTCTCTTGGCTTTAAGATTAGTAGGCCACTCCATTTGCTTCCCTTGTTTATCTATCGGCAAGACTATTTTATCCCGCGACACCAACTCCGGCTCTTCACAGGCCAGATAGGTAAGAATCGCAACAATGATTGCATTCTGCTTCACTTCATCAAAAACGATCTTGTCGTAGGTATCCCGATTGGTATGCCACGTCAACTTACCATAATCCCATGACGTTGATGACAGGCCAAAAGCTGGTATTCCTCGCTGTACAAAGGAAGAATGGTCACTCCCACCCGTGCCAGGCATACCGGGGAAGGTGGTCTGGATTTCACGGCGAAACTCTTCAGGCAGGTATTGAAGCCAACGGCCAATGTATTCATACGATTTTTCAAAACCACTGCCTGCAATGCGTACAATACGACCTGTACCATTATCCTGATTCCATACCACCTGAATATTCTTAGCGATCTCGGGATGATCTTCTACAAAAGCCGAAGATCCATTAAGTCCCTGTTCCTCGCTCCCCCAGTTTCCGACCAATATGGTTCGCTTATTATCGGGATACACTTTCTTTAAGATGCGTACCGCTTCCATCATCGTAATCACCCCCGTAGCATTATCGGTAGCACCTGTTCCTCCATCCCAAGAATCTAGATGGGCAGATAAGACCACATATTCATGTGGCTTTTCTTTACCCTTTATTTCAGCGATACTGTTATACGTTTTTGCTGTTCCGAGCTCTTTCGAGTTGCCCTCTAAAAGCACCCTTGGTTTCACTCCTCTTACCGCCATACGGTAGAGCAATCCGTAATCCTCTAGTGCAATATTAAAAACAGGAATCTGCTTCGACTTGGCATCAAATATCCGTGTCAGCCCAGGCAACTCCGTCCAATAGGAATCTATAACAGCGACTGCTCCTGCTGTTTCTAAAACCAGGGGTATCGTCCGGCGTGTACTCTCCGTATAGGACATACTCAAGTCCCATTGTTTCTGTTGCTCATTTTTTAATGCTTGGTAGTTTTCATACCCTTTTGTAGAGGCCGATTCCTTCCAGTTGGCATCCGACCTGCCTGATATAGGGTTCATCCCGATCAGGACGATCTTTCCTTTTATAGTTTTTAACCAAGTCTGAAAATCTGCTGCGGATTTGAAGACTGGCATTGCTATTACTTCCGCCTCGATTCCCTTTCCTTTTGTCATGGGGCTAAATGCCAGCTGTGTCCCTTCTAAAGATTTTAGCCTGGGAAATGTCATGGTCGCCTGCGAAGTGCCGCGATCCCAAGATCGCCATTCGCCATAAACCTCATTCCGTGCCTCCGCACCGAGTGCTGTATACTGTTTGACTACCCAATCATGTGCCTGTTGCATCTGTGGACTACCGACCAGTCGGGGACCAATCATGTCCACCAATTCAAAAGCATAGTTTTCCAACTGCGAATTAACATTTGCTTCTTGAATGATAGCAGAAACTATTGCATCCTTATTCTGTGCCACAACAGAAGTACTGCATACCAATGTACAGCCGAGCACAAGTGATTTTAAGATGGTGTATTTAGTTCTTGTTATTCTCATTAGATTATAATTTAGTTTAGTTCACCCTAAATCTACTAAAGAAAACTTATAATCTTACTCAAATCCTTCATTCTTCCACCATATGCAGCCACATCGCTTTACTTTCCTTTACAACAAAACTGCTGACGAAAATCTTTTTGCCTTGAATAAAATATTCTAAACTACGATCGATAGTTATCACTTATATGCTCTAATTAAACACGAGTATACAGAATGTCAAGGATCTTTATTCCTAATGAATGCAGTATACTTCAAAGAAACGGGTACACCACATTGATTTCTAAAGAATTACACTTTCAGTATATTTATTCCCATTAGAATCGATTGCCTCAACCTTAATAGTCACACCTTTTGTTACCGTTGGTTTATAGTAAAACATGTGATCATTATAGGCTTCTGGTTCGGCAGATGGTCGGTGCGCGGGTTTATCGTCTCCAAAATAGGCATCATAAGCATCCCTATCCATTTCGAACCTTAGGTTTTCTGTTAATGTGGTTTTGTAAACTCCATTCTCATATACTTTGACAGTCCAGTCGGTATGCCACGCAAAAACATTGACTATAATCCCATCTTTTCTTGATTCAGTAACGGCCTGTCCCGGTTTATAGATCTTGATCTGATAGTCTTTCGTTTGGTCTGTTCCTTTATAATACCAATTTTTAATCTTGTTACCTTCTATCTCGTATACCGCATAACCGCGAGGACTACCATCATTACACAAGTAATTCCAAAAAGCCCCCATCACCGATCCCAAATTATTCTCTTCGATATTCTGGTTGATTGTAGTCATGCGGTTATTGTGAAGATGACCAGTCAAGATACGGACTTTATATCCCTCCAAAAGTTTATAAAGCTCTTCCTTATTGCTCGTTCCGAGGTTAGGACGGTCTCTTCTTGACGTATAGATATGGGTTCCTAGAATGATTAACTTGTCTTTACTTACATGTCTCAAATCCTCTTTCAACCAGTCTAATTGATTCTGCGTAATATGTGCACTGTAATCACTATGTCCATTATAGTTCACATTGTCCAACACTATAAAGTGACAGTCTCCAATATTATATGAATAGTAAGTGGGTCCAAAATTAGACTCAAACTGATAAGCTGCTCTAGAATCATTCCCTATTACTGTACGATCATGATCATGATTACCAATTACCTGAAACAAGGGTATTTCCAAGCGCTTCATCTCATTTGCATATTCCGTGAAATAGGTCATATTGTCCCATACAAGGTCTCCTAATGAGATACCGTACACGGGTGATTCTGATTTCATGGTCTTTACATAATCCCTAATCAATGGCACCTCTGTCTGACGTAACCAATTCAATTCTACAGATTGACCGATCTGCACATCAGCCAAAGCTAACAATTGAAATTTATTTACGATTGCCTGTTTTTTCAACGCAAAATCTTTTCGTAAAACCTTGGTACGATCTGTACCAAGCTCTTGATATATTTTGGGTAACCCATTTTCCAAAGGGATCGCATAATCTGCAGGTATAGATACAAATACAAATTTAGCAAGCTTATCGGCTTTTAATTGATAAATTCCCTCTGCATCAGTAATGACCGTACTGTAACCATCACTTACTACTGCACCAACAACTGGGTTATTGCCGTCCATAAGTTTGCCTACGAGATTTATCCCCTCCTTTATAGTTATATCAGAAGGCTCCTCTGGAGATGGGTTTCTCACCAATCGCTCATCTTCACTACAGCCAACAAAGAAAAGCAGACTTATTACTAATAACTTGAACAATATTTTATGTGTCATAATTATTTACTTTACCATTAAATTGATTGACTATTTTCCTTTACCACCATATCCTGGATTGGGATTTAAAAGATTATTCGCAGAAATAGCGGAGTATGGGATCGGGAATCTATTTCTTGTGACATCAGTTGGTTCATGATCCCACCATTTTTCTCCTGTAAATGCTCCCCAACGAATGAGGTCTGTACGCCGACGTCCTTCTCCCAAAAATTCAATAAGCCATTCGTCCAACATCCTGTATTTATCCAAGTTGCTTGCAGTTACTGGATCTGGATCCATTCCATTAACGAAATTTCTCTTCCTTACGGCATTGATTAAATCCGCACCACCTTTTGTATCACCTCCGCGTAATTTACACTCTGCCAACATGTAATAGACTTCTGTAAGACGAATAACAGGACAATCTGGATCAAACTGCAAGGCTTGATCGGCAAGATTAGGTTGTGGTACTTTCACCAGCCGGACCCCACTATTCTCCTCCCCTACCTGAATACTCGAAGGCAGTTTCGAAATGTCCCCCCCGTATTTCGAGTTGAGTTCTTTGAATGGAGCAACGATATCTATGAAATTCAAGATCTGACCTTGATAAGCCTTGGTCCCTTTGGTAGACTCTCCCGTAATCGGATTCGTTTGGGCACCGACCAAGAACATACCTTCGAAATTTTTGCTTCCTCTATAAACAAAAGGCTTCTTACGAAGGTCATTGTCGTGGAATTTCTCGTATGGATTCCCTAGTTTAAATTCGGTATATACTTCTCCCGTTGGCTTGCGAGATGGGCTAAGCATGAATCCATTATAGGGGGCTCCGTTACCAGCTACTCCACCAAAATACTTGCTACTTTCCTGATGATAGAAATAACGCCAGTACCAGTTCCATGCCGTTTCTGTTGCTCCACCTCCTTTGGAAGGAGCAGACCAAATAACTTCAGTAGAACGGTCATTATCAAACCCATGTGGGCCCCACCAAGTTTTATCTAACTCGTAGTTGCCATACACACCCTTAATCAGATCTTCACATATAGCTGCACAATCTGCAAACCGATCTCTCCCCGTGTAAGCCTCTGCATTAAAATAAAGCTCTGCCAACATTGTCGCTGCAGCTGCCTGTCGTATGTATCCGTCCTCAAAGCCACCAAGCTGTATCTTTTTCTTTAAATTAGGGATTGCTCTTTTCAGTAGGCCTTCAATATGATCAAAAGTCTCTTGGTCACTGGCTCTAGGCTTCAACTCATCCTGTGTAGATTCATAAATCGGCATGCCTCCAAAAAAGTCAAGACCTCGCATGTAAAACCATGCTATCAATGCTTCTAACTGTTGAACCTGATCTGCTTTATCTTGGTCAGTCATCCCTACTGTCGAATAATCTAATCTCTCCAGATCCTCTTTTGCTGACATCGTACGAGCTATTCCTCCTCCTACGCCATTATACGTATTCTCAACAAAGCGATCGTCTGGATTCCATGTATGGTATTGCAACCGGAAATACTCTCCCCCATTATACCAATCCTCTGCACGTTGAGGGCAGGTCATCGCATCAGTGGTCAGCTCCTGCAGATACCATCGATCCGCGCCAATAAACCATCTCCAATGTGTGAATGGACGAGCCAATACAGCATAAGTACTTTCTTTTGATGTAAAAAAAGTATCCGGAGTCACTGAAGAGAAATGCTTTTCATCCAACTCACACCCCCCTAAAAGGAGAGAAGCCGTTAATGCTGAGATTTTAAAATATGTTGATATGTAACTTTTCATCTCTTATCTATTTTTAAAATGTAAGTTGTACGCCTAATGTAAACCTGCGTGTTTGCGGGTACATACTAGCTGTGGTATTGATCTGTTCGAAACCTGGAAACAGGCCATTTAAATTTACCTGAGGATTGACTCCTTTATAGGAGCTCCAAACAAACAGATCCCGTGAACTGAAGTACAATCTCGCTTTTGAAACATAGGGTGTATACTTCTTCAAATCGAAAGTATATCCTGCACTTACGGCATCTAAAGCGAGAAAGGTAGCATCACTCATAAATACATCACTTAATATCTTTTCATCATTTACTGCAGCGTACCTGTCAAAGGCTTCTTTTAAAACGTTAAACTGTGATTGTGTGCGTAATCCATAATACATATTGATCTGACTGAATACATCGTAGTTGATATAGCTTCGCAAGGATGCCGAGAAATCAAATTGCTTATAGCTCAAATTATGATCCCAAGAAACTGTCAGCTTTGGGATAGCATTACCTGCATGGTACTTATTCTCATTGATCAGGTTGGTACTTATTCCCGGTACTACATCACCATTTTTATCATAAATCAGCCATTTACCATGCTCATCTAATCCAGCATATTTAAACACAAAAAACTGACCTATGGTAGCATTGTTTTCTAGACGGCCTCCCCTTCCAGGATTACCCGGCGAAGGAAACGCATCCATATCAATCACACCATCTTCTCCCAGATCTAATATTTTAGATGTGTTATGGGAGAATCTTGCTATGGTATTATAGTTCCAATCTTTTTTGCGCACGACCTCACTTCCCAACTCAAATTCCCAACCTTTATTCTCGAGCGTTCCTACATTACGCATAATGGTAGTATGTGTCATTGGAGGTGTCGGTGCGTCGGTTTGAAAAAGCAAATCTTTAACCCGCCTTTTATAAACGTCGAGTTTACCAAAGAAACGATTATTCCACAAACCAAAATCTAAACCAATGTTTAATTCTCCTTTTTCTTCCCACTTTAGATTAGCGTTGATATTTCGCTGTGGGCCATAAGCAAATATCCATTCTCCGCTTGGTGTTGGATACATCTGTGTATCTGGACTGTACATACGCGTCGCATACCCATTCCCAAAACTGTTATTACCAGTCACGCCATAGCCTGCTCTTAGCTTAAGATCACTGATGAAAGGAAGGTCTTTTATAAAGTCTTCTTCAATAAGACGCCATCCTCCTGAAACAGCCCAGAAATTACCCCAACGGTGGTTTGGTCCAAACTTAGACGAACCTTCCCGACGATAACTTGCCGATAAAATATACCGATCTTTGAATGTATAATTAATCCGAGAAAACATGGATAAAAGGCGCTCCCGAGGACTTTTCTCAGAATCCATAAGTGCCCTTCCATCGGTTAGCCAAGTACCATCTTCCATGTTCCAGGGACCTACACCTTCAATTGTAAAGTTGTAATTGGTCATATTGAAGCTTTCACCATTTGCTTCCCAAAAACTGTAGCCTGCTATAGCATCAATATTATGATCTCCATTAAAAATATTCTTATAATTTAAATATGCATCCGTAGAGAAGCGATTATTTTTACTAAAACCATGGTATCCCTCTCCCCTTCTGGAATTATCAACAGAAGATTTATGATAAGGTGACGTATAACGATACAATTGCCATTTTGACTCTTGGTAGCCAATTGTTCCTTTTACAGACAAGTTGTTAGAAAGATTTATCTTAAGAGATGCATCACTTAGTAGCCAGCTATCCTTCCCGTCATAAGTCTTTAGCATGATATCAGCGACAGGATTATAGCTGGTACCAGAGATTCCAATCTCTCTTACATTGTATCCGGATTCATTTGCATCGCTATAGATAGGAATAGTTGGATTCAACATCATGGCCGTATTAAATGAACCGGAACCGTTACGCTGATCACGTTGGGCCTGTCTATATTCTGCGCGAGCCTGAATCTCAACTTTATTATCAAACATAGAAAACTTACTGTTGATACGCCCCGAATAATCTTTCCGACCATCTCCAATAACGATTCCTTTCTGATTTTGTGTAGAAAATGTAGTATAAACTAATGCATTAGGACTACCTCCAGAAAGACTAATCACCTGACGATGAGAAAATGGTCTATCATTGGTCAATGCACTGTACCAGTCTGTATCATATCCGTAGTCTTGCCCGAGACCATACATCACATATTCACTTGAACTAAGCAGGTCTGGGCGTTTGCGAATTTGCTCTGTCGCAAATTCACCACTATATTGTATTTTCACTTCGCCAGCCTTAGCCTGCTTTGTTGTAATAAGTATCACTCCTCCTGCAGCACGTGTCCCGTAAATGGCACCTGCTGACGCATCTTTTAAGACATCAATAGTCTCGATATCTTCTTGATTAATCGCCCGTATATCTCCTCCCGGTATTCCGTCAATAACAACAAGTGGTCCCTGTCCCGCATTTACGGAAGCTACTCCACGCAGTTGAAAACTATTACTCGCGTTGGGGCTCGATGTGCCATCGATAGTAAGACCAGGAACCTTGCCTCTAAGAGCTGTGGCTATTGTAGCCCCTCCGAGTCCTGAAGGTAGTTTGTCACCTCTAATCGAAGTTATAGAGGAAGTAACTTGTCGTTTTTCTAACGAACCGTAACCAATAACTACAGCTTCACCCAAATCTATAAACGAGAGAATCATTTGAACATCGATCTGCGATTGATTTCCTACTTGAACTTCCTCTGTTTCATAACCTACAAGTGAGAACACTAATTTATCGTTGCTCTGAATATTATTGATACTGTACCTGCCCTCCAAATCCGAAACTGTCGATCTTTGCTGTCCTTTTACGGACACTGTAACTCCTGCCATTGCTTCTCCATCTTTTACGGTAACAGTTCCCGATACATTTTTAGTCTGCCCTTGTACCGTAACGAAGAAGGAAAAAAGCGCTAATATCAAACTCAAAGTGTGATTAAGCAAACGCTTTGTTGATTTTACCATGTGTATATATATCATTACTTATTAATATAGTAGGATTCGAAAATACTACGCATTTGGTCCTTTAATTTACTTTACTGTACTTTTCAAACTTCACATCGTTAAGTAACCATCGATTATATCTTCCTCCGAGTGTTTTTGTGCTTGGCTTAATGGTTATTTTCGTTTCTGAAGTAACTCCATATAGGATAACACTCCTCTCTATCCAATACCAATCGGTAGATGCATTATCAGGTATTTGTATATCAATATTATCCTTGAATTTTGTCGCTTTATCATCCACACCTACGGATCCAGGACCTTCAATCTCTACCATAAGAAGTACGTCATCAAAGCCACTACCGGATGTAGAACCACGAGATGGGCTGGCGTTGAATGTAAGTTTTATATTGGTCGATTTGTCTGTAGTAATATTTGGTATAGCTTTTAATTGGAGTCCAGTCTGCACGTCCGTCTTCCCCATTTTCAGATAATGCGCACCAAAATAGAAGGCATTTCCATCCCAATTAATATCCTCATAGTTTCGATTCGCAAAAGCCTGTGCTGCTGAAACAGTAGCCGTTCCTGTAGCGCCTGTAGTATGCATGTTTTTTGTTGAGCCCGAAAATCCTCGTCCATCTCCAGCCTTCGTTGGAGTCTTTAACAACTCGTCTTCACCACCATATGGCTTTACCCATTCAAAATTATCCGTTAGGTATATATAGCCGACCGCTTTGCCATCGTCGGGTACTTTTACTTCCTGTTTGACCGTAACGACGGTACTCAATGCATCTGTATCCGTAATTTTAATGACTCCATCACGCGCTACTGTAGCTGGGTCGATCCAAACCGTCACTTCCGTTTTCCCCACTCCTCCGTTATTAGGTGAGACATGTATCCAGCTATCGCTCGCTAATGTCCAAGGTTGTAGAGCATCTATTTCAAAAGTGGCATTACCATCGCTTATAGTTCCACTTTGATCGCTTGTTATCAATGCAGTCTGAGTTAAAGCGGTAAAAGAAAGATCCTGTTCAACAGTAATTGTTTCCGTATTAGCTCCAGATACTACGGTAAATGTTCCTTTGCGGACTTTTCCACTCTTATTCTTTTCAATGATTAACTTCACAGAAAATGTTCCAGCTTTTCCGGCAACCTTATCAGCGATAATCCACTCTGGTAATTCGGAGATTTTCCAATCCGAGTTAGTTGAAATGTCAAGCATTGGTACCTCTCCATTCTCAAGTAACCCTCTGATATTGACAGAAACAGTAGCCGGAGAAATAGAAAGTTCCTCTATTTTCTTCACCTGCTTTATACTCACAGAAATAATTTGGTCCAAACTTTCAAATAAGATATCACCGTCCCTATCTTCATCCGTACCAGCCTCTTCCACTAACAAAAATATCGTATAACGCCCACGTTCACCGTCACTCTTACTAAGTTCTACCCAATCTGGTTTTGATTTCACGACCCAAGCCCCACTACTAGCGAGCATTATCTCTGCTACCTCACCACTGGCCAAAAACCCTTCGTAATTTAAAGAAACGCGTTGAGTTGACACCTCAAAAATATCCACCATCTCTAATGTAGGTTTACAGGCATGGAAAAACAATGCGGCAAAGAAGGATAACAGCGAAATAAATATTCTAATGTTCATAACTTAATAACTGTTAGTTTGTTGTTATTTTTTCAATTTTGATATCATTCAAACTCCAACGGAAAGTTCCTGTTTCACTTCCACTTTTCGTTGTTTTTAATGTAATTTTGGTACGTTCTTCTACACCGTATAGCTCAAGGCTCTGGCTTACCCAGTACCAAGGTCCTCCATTGGCATTTTGAATATTAATCTCTCCACTGATTTTCTTTGATCCTGCTCCAACAGAACCTGGTCCTTCAATCTCCACAACTACCTGTACATTATCATAGTTACCCGACCCCGTACGGATTGGTGTAGCGTTAAAGGAGAGTTTGATATTAGTAGTCTTACCACTCTCTAAATTCGGTATTTTATTTAGGCGAACTCCTGTCTGATAATTTGTCTTTCCCATCTTGAAATAATGCTTACCTAAGTAGAAACAGTTAGCTCCAGGATTGACATCCTCATATCCACGAGAATTTAAGGCTATTTTGGCTACCGCGACAGTATTGGCATTAATGGTTGTTCCTGTAGCTTGGTTTTCAATTTCATCCACCCCTCCAAATTCTTCGCACCAGCTAAAATCATCCTCTAGGTATACAAACCCAACAGATTTTCCATCATCTGTATCTAATTCCATAGTTTGTATGATCTTTACACGTTCCTTCAACTCTTTGGACGAGATCGTTAGGTACCCCATGCGAATATCACCACTCGTATTTTCTTCAACCTCCAATATCACATCTGTTTTTCCTTTACCTATAGGCTTATCTACCTTTACCCAGTCCACATCACTAGTTATCTGATATCCCAAATTCGATAGAACATTAATTGCCGCTTTACTGCCAGAAAGTAATCTTCCAGACTGTATTACTGAAATTTGAGATTTACTCACCTGTAAACGTGTTCCCACATTTTTGGTATTATCTTCCTTTGAGCAAGTCGAGAAAAAGAAGCAACTGAGTAGGAAAATAATATTCCAAAATATACTCTTTTTGTATTTCATATGTAATTAATTATTTCATGATCCGTCAATTGACGGATCGGTTTACATTTTATTTGTAGTTAGTTTATATTGTTGCGGAATATTCACATAATATTAACTCCTTTGGTACAGTCTTTACACAAAGAATTTCACCTTTCAATGAGTTGGTAATATAAGTTATCATTGGTTTAAACAAAGTCTCTACGTTCGATTTGTTTTTTACTTCCTCAATTTCATTCTCAATTAGTTAAAATGAAATTTAAATTGTTTTTTCAACCCTTTATTTTTAGAAAACAGAGTTTAAAAATTGTAAAGGAGATTCATTTTTTTTCATCTAGTTCTATATTGGCTTCCATATAAATTATCATAAAACCAAAGTTCTGAATTTCAATCCGGTATAAATAGGCTTCATACCACAACTAAAAAAAAATCAAAACAAAACAAAGAAATAAACACCTGAAAAACAACTTCTTAAACTAAAAACAAGACAGTTAAAATCAAAGCTTTTAGGAATAAATGAAGGCTAAGTTATAACAAAATATACTATGTTAAACTAAACATTGATTAAAGAAAATATACTTATGATAGATGCTTATGACTACCTTTGATGCGTTCTTCAAAATCATCTCTGTAGTACGATTTATTTTTACTTCTAGATCTATACGTATATATAGTTGCTACTGAACAACGCAAAAATTTTGCTATTTTATTGCTATCTGTAATACCTAACCGAATCAGTGCAAACACTCTTAGCTCTGTTGATAAGAGTTCACTAGATTTTATACCCTGCTGATCTTCTTTCGGAAATAGACTATTAAATTCAGAAACGAAGTCAGGATATAAGTTTAAAAAGGTTTCATCAAAATTTATTAGAAACCATTTATGTTCCTTCTCAACGTACTTGGTCGATTCCAATTCTTGTTCTATTTTTTCAACTTTACCACTTTTTAAAAGTCTCTTTAGACTCCCCCTGTAGGCATCGAGTTTATCAATATAGTCAGAGCATAAGTCTATAAACTTGCTCAAATAAGTCTCTTTCAGCCGATTTGCTCCAATTAGCTCGCTGTTTAAAAAAACTAATTTGCTGTTATTTATTTGAAGCTCGGTATTAGTAGAATATAACTTTTCACTTAAAGAATTAAGCTCTATGTTCAATTGTTTCAAGTCACTATTAACGCGGATTAATTCACCTTTTGCGTTATCCAATTTTTTATATTGCCTAACTATATATATACAGAGAAAAACAGAACAGGTCAATAGAAAGGCAATTACTAAAAACGCTGAAGATATGGTATTCTTTTGTTGTAAAATAGTTGCGTGATATCTCGTATAAATGTTTGGTAAAATCTTTATTATCGACTGTTTCCATCTGTATGCTCCACTGTAAATAGCATCCTGCAAAGATATGTCAATAAATTGATATGCGGTTTTCACATCGCCTTCATCGTAAAGAACCGTTCCCAATTTCCAAAGCGATATGTATTCCTTTACTGCATGTTTCATATCGGAGATAGAGGAGACGGCTAAATATTCTTTTTCACGTTGCACATCACCCTTTAAGCGATATAGATCTGACATATAAAAAGCAACATGTGCCATATCACGGTCTGCAGTAGTCAATTGATTATAGGCTTTACACAAAATATCCACAGCTTGATCATAGTTCTGGTCAGCCTTGAGCTTATTTGATAAATGGACGTAATACCAAATTGATTTTTTTGGAACAATTGCAATTAAAGAATCTCGATTATCTGATATCACCTTCCTATATGCAGCAAGATCAACTGTTGAGATAGATTGATCTGCTAATCCCTTATACAATTGCATTTGTATTTCAAAATAAAGCTGTTTCAGGTTATCTGGTAACAATCCAGCATTTGCATGCGCATGAGCTAACAAATGACTTGACTCTTTATACATTCCCGAATATGTGTAAACTCTAGCTATTAAAAAAAGAGCTTCTGTATGATAGAAAGGATTTACATTGAGAGTAGTCTCCGATATACTCTGCATACGCCGCGCATAGTTCAATGCGCTATCAATCTGTAAATCGTAATATATTTTAAAAAGAGACCTACATTCGTTAAATTGAATTAATGGATCTGATGAAGAATAGAGCTTATTTCGTATGGCATCAATTTGCTTAAGTTTTTTCTCTAAATAATACTCTCGATTATCAACCACCAATTTTAGAGAGTCAAGAGACGGAGAAGATGACGTGCCATTACAAGCAAAAAAAAATATTGAGATCATTAGAGCTGGACTAAGTACTATCCAATTCTTCATTCTATTATACACCACAAAGTATTTTATTTATATAGAACCAGCTTTTCCTTTCCTATATTCTAATATTACCAAACAAAACGCGGATATTACTGTGCTTTGTTAGAATTATAGAATTCGCTGACTAATATAAAAATAATGGTGCTCAATGTCAAAATTCTTGATTCTACGAACTCTCTATCCTTCATTACAAGTATTCAATAGATCATTTTCTTTTTAAACTTTATCTCTACCCCACATAAATGGGTATATTTTGCTTTGATAATCGTAACTTGAATAAAAAAACTATGTGGTGGATTTACGCTTTACTATCAGCACTATTTGCTTCCTTGACAGCCATCTTTGCTAAGCTTGGCGTTGCCAACATTAGCTCCAACTTAGCTACGGGTATCCGTACCATCATTATTCTAATCTTAGTGTGGTGCATCGTGTTCTTTAAAGGCGAAGCAAAAGATATTGCCAGTATATCCAAACAGAGTCTTTTTTTTCTGATTATTTCGGGCATTGCTACAGGTCTCTCTTGGCTGTTTTATTTCAAAGCCTTACAAATCGGCAATGTTTCCCAGGTGGCATTGGTTGACAAACTGAGTGTCGCCTTGACCATTATATTAGCTGTGGTATTTCTCCATGAAACGCTAACCTGGAAAACGGCTGTAGGTGCTGGGCTGATTATTGCAGGCACATTGGTAATGATTGCAAAGTAACCCGGACAGTTCGTGACAGCGATGACATTACTCCGAATTACAATTGTCTCATTGCTTATGATTGGCTTTGAGGGTATTTACCAGCAACAGGATAGTATCAAACTATCGGAGAGATATCAAGCTGCTCTGAAGGAATATCATACTTTTGAAGAGCAGCACCGCCATTATCATACAACTAAAAACATCGGATACCCATTCTCATCTTAGCCTCTATTTACGATCTGTGTCCTATATCGGTTATGATGAACACAAGTTATTGTCGTTAATCATGCAGAGAATAATGTCTACTATACCAAACCTGATATACTGGTCAAGTATTTGATCAAATTAATCAGCAGTTTTTAAAAGCAAAAATTCAAACTGCATCACTTTAAAGACCATTCGACAAAAGTCGCCATCACTTTTTTCCAATGAGGCTTTTCATGATCGACTTTTCCTTCATTTACTTCAAAGAAATTATGTTCTAGATTAGAGTATCGCTTGTAGGTAAGATTATCCTTCTGCTCTCTGATAAAATATAATGGTATTAAATCGCACAGATCACTGACAATATCTGCAGTACCGTATGCGAGATAAATAGGTTTATCAATTTTGACCAAGCGTTCAATAGTCGGTGTGGAAAATGAATGCCATGCTATTAAATCGGGATTTTCCTTTCTCTTCTGAATCTCATTTGCGTCCCGATAAAATTGATATAGTCTTTCTATCTTTTTATCGGCCTCTTCCCAGGAAATATTCTTATTCTCGGCATCTTTTCTAGCTTGTCTAATTAATTGATCAATCCGTCCAAAAGAATTAAAACCAAACAGGCCTAATTTGGAGACTCTTTTATATTTTAAAGCAAGATCAAGAGCCACTTTCGATCCCTGCGAGTGTCCAGCAACTATAAGTTTCGAATTATCCACCCAATTCTGTTTCTTTAAAAAATCTAGAACTTTTATTGCCCTATTGGTATAATTCTCTAGATAATCGCCTTTTTGAAATTCCAGCGTTGGTGTATTTCTATCCCCGGAATTCCCAAAATACCAGTAGGAATCATTAACTTCTTTCTGTTCCACTATCAAGGGAGTATAAGGCATCGAAACAACAACTAAATGATAGTATTTTACAATTTCCTGATAATCAAAATTTGAAATCCCTCCCGCCATCATCCAGAGTCCTTCCTTTTCAAAATTAATATAAAGGGGAAGAGGTAGAGAGCCCTGGCACCAAAGAAATACAGGCTTCTTCTCTTTAATATCTTTATCAATAACAATAAAGGTTATGGAATCACTCCCTGTCCCGAGTGTATAGCTCGTTGCCTCCTCATTGATAATACGTTTATTCTGAGAAAATCCGATATAGGATAAACACATCACAGAGAACACCAATATTGTTTTTATCAGTCGTGGTTTTAAAAAGCAACTTTTCAATAGAATCATAGTGGTTTTAAGCATGCTCATAGATTTGTTATGCGACAGCCATTCCAATTTAATGATACGGATTAGGTATCTCTCACCCAATGTGCTATTCAGCTTTTGGTTTATTTTAATGTTTTTTTGAGCTGTTTTTCAGATTTCTTAATCGTTGACTTTAGCTTCTCAAGCTCCGTATTTGCGGTTTCCAGTAATTGGTTCTTTTCCTCCAGCTCCCGCTGTAGGGCCACCACCCTCATCTCCAACACACTAATCTTACGAGAATTTGTCCTTCTGACAGCAGTCAGTAGCTCTTCTAAGGTATATAACAGGTACGAACGAAGCCCTACCCGGTCCACTTCCACGAGATAAACAGCAGATTCCTTGGAGGTTGCCCCTTCTTTTTCACAAACTATATTCGCATCCTTCAACCAAGCAACACCTTCTTTATCTGCATCAGCTAGATTGGTATTCTTTTTGATTTTAATTGATTTCTTGCCCCGCTCTAAATTTTTCGATCTCAGCACCCTTATAATAGGCATCAATCGATGTTCCAATAGTGCTAACAATTGATTTGGCGAGTCATTGGAAAGGATTTTCTTGGACAGCTCCGCTGGTTCACTACTATTCATCCCTACGAAAAAGTTCACCCAGGTACTGGAAGACATTTCCTTTTTAGGAGGCATATTCCAATTGATCCCCATATTGCTCTGTATAAAGACAGTTGGGTACCATACTAACCTATCTAAATCCTCACAGGTCTCTTGAAATGTTCTTAAGCTCATTATTATAACTTAACTAATAATTGTTTCTATAACACCAAATAGTGAAACTGCTACTTGGAGATTCCAACACTGATCCCCTACGCTAAAATTCATTCTAAATATATTCATTTCAAGGTATACCGTCTTTTGATGTTTAAAACTTTAAGCCAAAAACCCACTTTTACGACAATTATTAAAACTAAGGTTAAACCAAGATCAGAGTTACTATAATCAAAATACTTTTTGATTATGGGGTAACATTTGACCGATTCTATTTATATCACTACAGACAATTAAAAAATATAAACTTTTAAATTTTTGAACTATGAAAAATTTTATCAAACCCCTGGGATTAATTGCACTAGTGCTGGTTGCTCTATTTTCTTGTGATAAGAAAGACAGTGTTCCTGTCGAAGAGCAAAAAGAACAAATGTATGCTGTCAATTTTCAATTAGAAGGTGCGGCCTCTTCAAAAGGGGTTCTTGTTGGAACGAAACCAGAATTAGAAAAAGCATTAAAACAATCGGATGGACCTCTAGTGGTCAAAAAGGTATCTAAAAGTAACAATGTTTTTGAACCCGTTGTGGGAACTACCAATCCGTCTTTTGATCAATGTTGGACAGAAATCCACAATTACTATGAGGCTCACTACGCAGAATGGCTACAAACTGCCAACCAGAATTGTAAGAAAGTGATGATTTGTCTGACCTGTCCTGAGGCTGGAGAAGGGCTCTTTGTCCTTTATGAAATCAAACCTACCGCTCCAAAATGTTTGGAAGCTGTACTTGCTGACGTAGTCTTTTCTCCATTTAACTTTGGAAAAGGTCAGTATGAATCTGGCGAAGTTGGTAAATTTATTGATTCAAAAACCCGATAAATAGACGTTTTTAAATATCCTCCTTAAATAGGTCTGTATTACTATGGTATCGTAAGTGGCATTACCTAGGTGACAAGTTATTTCCACAGCTCATCGTTCCTGACCTTTCCATTACTGCTTTTGTTCTGGTTTGTGGTCAATAGTGGACTAGTAGCATTGAACAGAAAATAAAGACCATCATAATAAGCAAAGAGTCGTTCTCTCAAAGAGAATGACTCTTTGCTGTTTATTCATCTATGCTATTTTGCGTATCGCTTTAGCATATCGATATGTTCTATTCCATCTTCATCATAGGGCTGCCCCTCTGGTTTAAACCCCAATGACTGGTACATCGCTA
Organism: Sphingobacterium faecale; assembly: GCF_016746095.1. Lineage (GTDB taxonomy): Bacteria > Bacteroidota > Bacteroidia > Sphingobacteriales > Sphingobacteriaceae > Sphingobacterium > Sphingobacterium faecale. The sequence goes on from NZ_JAERTY010000003.1 coordinate 263,083, forward strand.
ACAGGTGGTACTGTGCCCCTATTTTTATATCAGCTTTGCCTAGAATAGCATAACAAGCTTCTATAGTTTCTTGCACAATGAGCTTTCCTAATCCCTGTCCCCTAAAATCCGGATTGACGAGAACTCTGCCTAGAGAGATCTCCGTATAAGAAAGTCCCGCAGGTACAACCCGACTGTAGGCCGCAAGCATATCCCCCATATACAACATCACATGATGGCACGACAGATCTTTGCCGTCTATATCTTGATAAATACAAGTTTGCTCTACCACAAAAACCTCACTCCTCAGTCGTAGTATTTCATAAAGTTCGACATTGGTCAACTCCTCAAAAGCCTTGATTACTATACGTTGCTCCATATTATCACTTGCTATTTTATGTTTTCAAACCTACATAAATTCACCTTTACCCCCATATAATTTCTTTGAAATAGTAAAAGCGTACGCTGTAGTGAACATCTGGACGTTTAAGGAACAATTAGAGTTGCATATGCAGAATCGGATAGGCTTTGCCCTGTCCATCTCGCTCGGATCTCCCAACTGTATGGAACCCGACATGTTCGTAAAAACCTACGGCTTGTCCATTCTGCTCATTAACATCCACTTTTACTACAGCTAGATTGGCTATACCATAAGCGATCAACTTCCGGCCTATTCCCTTGCCCCGGGAGTCATCATGGATAAACAACATTTCCAAGCAACCATCTGCTACCCCCATGAATCCCTGCAAGCCCGCTTCGTCCTCAACACCGTACAATGTCACATAACCGAAATAAACTGGTAATTGCTCTTTATAAAAGACAAAGTCTTCTTCTTTCAGAAAATCATGGGTATGCTGCACTGCACTAATCCATATTTCTATCAACCGTGGGTAATCCGCCTTTTCTATTTTTCTAATCATAACTATTCATTAAGAGCTACAAAATTCGCTACTTCATTGCTATAAACACTGAACCTGGGTTAAAAAATACGTTTACGTATTCTGCTTAATGCCTGTGGTGTAATTCCTAAATAGGAGGCGATGTCCTTTAAGGGAATGCTATTGAAGGCGCCCCCATACTCTGCCATCATATAGAAATAATCACACCGAGATCCACATGAAACTCTTCCAATAGTTTTTCTAAAAGCATATTCAACCAGTAAATATATCTAAAACATACACTTTAACGGTGTATTTCATAAACCAGGCTACATACACTTTTCAGAAATCAGGCCAACTAATCTATCCGTAGTGTATAGACTCGGAGCTCTTTAGTATACCCCATTGGTGAAGGTACGTATTCCGTTACTCCTCCAACTAATGTAGCTCCAGTCTTGCTGTTACTCATCAAATTATCAATTTCCTGAATTCCTACAGTTCTGTATCGCTTATTAGCATTCTTCTCTACGGTCATCTCTGCTGAAATATTAGAATAAAGACGAGCGTATACTACTTCTGGAACTCTCCATTTATCAAACTCACAGTCGTATGATTTGGATTGACCTTCTACTCCAAAGTTTTTAGTTAAAGTATTTTCAGCTCGTGGTCCAGCCATAGTAAAAAAATAGACGTGAAATGGTGCTGCAGAAGGCAAGCTAGCTGGTACAAAGTACTCTTCTTCTTTTATCACCTTCCCCGCCCTTAAATCATCTTCTCTCTTTTTTGCCATGCGCTGTCGTTCAAACTCGTCCATGGCCCGAGTAAGCATTTCATCATCAAGCATTTTCTCCTTACTATCTCCTGGATATAGTTTTATTGAAATCCCAGAATGATGTTTTTCCAATATACCCGAAGAGAGCTCATCATACACAAGTCTTAGGTTTTCATCATTACATATAGCCCATTCTTTGCGCGTATGATAGTATTTAATGGGATCTGAAGGAGCTGTCTTACCAATTTCCTTATCATCAGACAATACAAAAGATGCATTCGCATTACTATAAGCCTGAAGTTGTTTGGAAGAGTTCTTCAACATTTTGTATTTATCAGGATGAAGCACCAATTTTTGCTGGACCGTATAATTTGTCTCCTCTACAGTTTTACGAATGACTGTACCTTCTTCATTAATTTCAACATCTTCTCTGTATATATCCACAGTTAAATTTCCTGTTTTTCTAACTTCCTTAACTCCGATTTGTATCTGTGCTGATACGAAGTGTGCGAAAGTCATTGCTAAACAACTCAATATGATGTTTCTCATTTTCTTACCTATCTATTAGATTATATATTATGCTCCAATCTATTTGTTTAACAAACCAATCTGTGATCTCCTTAGGTCCATCGATTTCAACAACGATATTTTCAATTTTTCTTAACTTGTCGCCACCTTGAAACTTGTACTTTGGGCGATCATTCATATTGGCAGTCTTGGAAGGCAAAGTCTTGGGCCAATTGTTTCCGAAATAAAAAAGACCATATTGCTTTGCAACTATATTAGCTGTAAAAACATGATATGCATGTGCAGCCAAAGGTATCTGAACGGGAAACAATTGATTTATCTCGTTTGGAAGGTTGTGCGCATAAGGATAAAAATATTCTTCATTAATACTTACCCTAACATAAAAATCATACCCAGGAACCTGTTTAGTCAAGAGTAGACTATCATGTTTTATACTGTAAGCATCTCGTACTTCTTTTTTCTGTCCAGCAAGATTAAAGAGCTTATCATTCAGATCAGTAAGGCTTCCACCTTCAAGAAGTTGACTCTCCCAATCCTTCATAAAGTGTGCTTGTTTCTTCATTTGTTCTTCAAAATGTTCTAATTTTAGATGATATTGATAAGATACGCCAGTACTCTTATCATCCTTGTCGTTAGAAACTCTCTCTTTGAGAAAATACCTGCCAAATAGGGGTTCTAAATTTACAAACACATCATCTGCTGCTTTGATAAAGCTAGAATAATATGGAGGTCGATTCTGGGCGATAATACTTAGATGTATACACAGCAGATTAGCTGTGATTAAAAAAAATGTTTTCAATTCCATTGTTGTTATGATGTTGATTACTTTGCTTCTTTAAGCCTGTTTACTGGGATCGAGAATGTAAATTTAAGCAACCCTCCTTCGGCTTCTATCTCTGACATTTCTGTCCCCGTACTTACAATTAAGCTTCCAATAACTTTTTCTAAAGAGGCATGTGTAAAGCTCAAATGAAAATTTTCACTCTCCTTACTAAAAACCGGCCCTGTCTCCTGTTCGGTAATAGCTGCCGTATAACCCATTTCGGGATCTGCAATAGTGAAATCGGTTCCAGAAAGAAATGGAGCGGCAAAAAGATTTACTAAAGTCTCCTCAAAATAGTATGGGTGACTTTTATTATCAAAAGGAGTCCTTTCCTTGAAGAAGCTTGGTTGCAAACCGTTGAGCATTGCTGACAACTTGAAATCTTTGCTTTCAAAATGTAGAACAAGTTCCATAAGTCCGTCACTTCCTTCTCCCAAAAGTGCCACGACAGTTTTTGGTTCAAATTTAAAAGGAGCTGAAATTGGATATTGGGTTGCAAGTCTATTATGAATCTTCAATAATTGTTTCTCATCTTCATCCCATCTTAATTCTTTGTCGAAGATCGCTACAATTTCGGACCTAACTGGCTTAAAGCCTATTAGTCCAGATGCGTGGCCCTGAGATACATGTTGTCCGTAGCCAAATGACAATAACGTTAAAACCCATACTACAATTATGCTAGTCTTCATATTAAAATCACTTTCTTACAAATTCGACTCTTCTATTTTTTGCTTTGTTTTCGGCTGAATTATTTTCCGCTATTGAATTCGACGATCCGTACCCCTTTGTCGTCAATCGACTACTTTCCACTCCCATCTCGACCATTTTAGCTTTGACTACATCAGCACGTTCTTGTGACAATTTGTTATTACGATCTGGTGTTCCATCACCATCGGTATGCCCTCCGATTTCAAAAGCAAGTTCTGGTTTCTCTTTCATCATCTTCACGAACTCATTAATGGTACCCATCGATTCTGGTTTAAGAACAGACTTGTTTACATCAAACTGAATACCATAGGCAATAAACTTACCATCACTAATAACTTTCTTATAAGCATCATCGCCCCCTTGCGCCAGGCGAATATTCTTGATGTAAACCGGACGGCTGCTCGACGAGCTAATTCTTAACATATCGGCACCTGGCTCTAAATTATTTACAGCCCTAATACGGTGTTGATCTACATAAACTTTACCAATATTTTTATTCATGTAGATGGCAATATGCTTCCAAGTGCCCGATCCGCCTGCTACATTTTTTGGTATATCGGCCAAATTGGAAGAACCTGGTTTGGCCCACCCAATCCGCGGACTTTTATCATAATCGAAAAGCGTTAAAAACTCTACATAGTGAGGGCTCGAGTACCCCGTTGCCTTTGGGTCACTGCTGTCCTGAAAAAACACCCTTAAATCGCCATAATAATCTTCCTTATCAAACATCATTACATCAAATTCTAATGTAAATTGCTCGGGCAAATACTTGTTGTTTTTCATTACAGGGATAAACTGCATTTCGCTATTGGGCTGAACATGCAAAACCTTTTCGCCGTTCATGGTTTGTACCTCAGCATTTCCATCGATTAAAGTTAGTCTGCCCGGAAGCTCGCCGTCTCGTTCATCTGCAAAATCACATTGAAAGATAATCTTATCTCCGGGTACAAAGTCGTAATTCGCATAAGAATTGATTCCTTGAGCAGCTCCCTTTGAGGTACCTTGTTCTGGAGTGGTCGTTTTTTTTGACTGAGAGGAGACTTTATCATCTTTCCCTGTTTTCTTGTTGGTTATTTTTTCTTCGGCTTTATCCATTCCCTTCTCCGTTGCGTCACCAGCCTTATTAATGACTTTATCTTCTGCTGTTTGCTTAACCCGCTCTTTGAGCTTTTCAAACAGCTGCGCATCTGCCATTTGTACATCGTACATAAATAACAAAAGCAGTCCAAAAATTTTGATCAAATAGGTTTTCTTCATGATATTAATGATATTTATTATCCAATAATTGATGAAGCAAAGCTATTGTGAAAGAAGAACGTGCCCAATAGAACAAAAGTTATATTTTGATCTACGTCTGTTAAAAACTTACATGTTATTAAAATATTTATTAAGTGCTTCTGTTCGATTCTGTACATGCAACTTATCATATATTTTATGAATATGCTGTTTAACGGTACCTACCGAAATAAATAATTGATCGGCTATTTCTTTATAAAGAAATCCCTTTGCAAGGAGATTTAAAACCTCACTTTCCCGTGGAGATATATAATAATCCGCTGTCAGTTTAGGTTGTAATGTTTGTTTCTGAAAGGCGGACACCAGCTTTCTCGCTATTTGGGCGTTCATAGGTGAGCCTCCATGATATAATTCTGTTAAAGCATTCAATATATTTCTATTGCAGGCAGATTTCAACAAATAACCACTGGCACCTGCCTTTATAGCCTCATAAACATGATCACTATCTTCATAGATAGTAAACATCAAAAACTGAATTTCAGGGTATTTCTGCTTTAATTTTACTATGCATTCAATCCCCGACATACCTGGCAACTGTATATCCATGATGATGATGTCAGGTATATTTTTGGAAATATCATCCAGCACGGCTTCTGCATGGGGATAATCACCAAGACATTCGAACTCCTCGGTACTGTCTAACAGTTCTACAATCCCACTGCGAATAATACCTTCGTCTTCCACTATACTGACTTTTATTCTATTTACCATATTCTATAAATTTCCTCATTCCAAATTATAGACTATAATTCAATGATAAAATATAACTTTTGTTAGCTTATGGGGTAAGGAACATCAAAATAAACAACTGTACCATTTTCGAAGAAAATCTCCCAACTTCCAGACAGACTACGGATACGTTGCTCCATATTCTTCAGACCATTCCCCATCATCTCTTGCTTTTGAATTGATATTCCATCGCCATTATCGATAATTCGTATCTTTAAGTGTGGAACCACCTCTACTTCAATTTTTATACAGTCTGCTCCGGAGTGCTTAATCGCATTATGTACGGCCTCTTTTACGAGTAAATACATATTACGCCTAAAAAAACCACTAAGAGTAATTGTTGGTATGTCTTCAGGAAAATAGATTTTATAGATTATGTCATTTCCATCCAGTAAGGTCGCTATCTTTACACGAATAAAAGTAAGTAGTTCATCAAGAGTGTCTCTTTCCGTATTCATACTCCAAATAATTTCGTTTATCTGTTCAGTCAGACTCTGCGTTGCCTCCTGAATTTTTTTACTGATCTGCACTTCCAGTTCTCCTCCTTGCTTAGTTATTTTTTCAGCTAAGAATCGAATACTTGTCAAGCCTGTTCCCAAATCATCATGTAGTTCTTGAGCAATACGAAAACGCTCCGTAGCGGCACCTTCCAATCCTGCCCGTAGTACGGACATTTCTTTCTCCTTGTGTAGACTATCACGCTCTGCGATAAACAATCTATTACGCTGTTTGATATTTCCGTATAGCAAATAGCTGATTCCAGCCAATGTGACTACAAGAAAAAGACCTACAATGATATACCAGTTTTTTTTACGATGTTGTAATTCGCTTTTGGTCAATTGTAGCTCCTTCATTAACAATTCTTCTTCTTTTTGCGACAGCTGATATTTTTTCTCCGCCTGACTAATGGTCTTTTGTATTTCCGTATGCTGAAGAATATCCCTTAATGTTATATAACGTGAAAAATAGATGTAACTACGTTCGTGATCACCAATATGATATTTTATGTCTGCCAATAGCTTATACAATAAAAGCTTATCATGAGTCGGGTCCTGACTTAACTTCTCTAAAGCTTCATTTCCATAAAAATCTGCTCGCTGATAATCCTTCTTTTGAAAGTAAACCTGAGCAAATCCCTGTAGAGCTATTGCTAAGTTTTCCCTATTCTCTTGCTTCTTCGAAATATCATAGCTTTTTTGATAATAATAAAGGGAACTATCCAATTGTCCTACTTGTTTCAGCGAATTAGCATAGTTGCCGTACAATTGTGCGGTATATAAACTTTCTTTATTATAGCCAATATATCTAAATGCATCTTGAAAAGTTTGTATTGCCTCTTCCTGCGAACTTTTAAAATTAAGAGCTACCCCTTTATTATTCAGTATAGACAGAATCATTAAGCTATCTTTCATCTCTTTGGCAGAAAGATATGCTTTATTGTAGTAATCTATCGCTTCATCATGCCTCTCTAACCCTTCTAGAACCGCCCCAATATTAGAATATATGATATAAAGTTTTGGGAAGTCCACCTTTTTAAAATAAACTACGGATTGGATGTAATAAACATAAGCTGTATCATAAAGGCTCCGATAGTTGAATGTATTTGCGATATTATTGAAACCTTTTGCCATATTAAGCGTATCGTTTTCTTGCTGGGCAAGTCTTAACGCTTCTCTATTAAGCTGCTCTGATTCCTCAAATTTCCCTGAATTATTTAAGACTACGGAATAATTATAAGCGAATCTGATCTTCCCATTATAAGAAAGTATACTATCAGCTAGCTTCCCTGCTTTTTGATAGAAATAAATTGCACTGTCGATATTTACATCTTCAAATTCAACAGCGCTATCGATCCACTCATTGATTTTCTTTTCATCAATAGACTCTTCTGCATCCTGACATTCAATATCTTTTATTTTTTGACCACAGGCGAAAACAAAAAAAAGAAAACTTATTAAAAAAAGGAAAATCAGCTTAACGAATAATAATCGCTGTATAGATACAAGGGGATTAAAGTCCATGATTTTGAAAAAACATAATTTATTAAGAATCGGTCAGGTAAATATACACAATAATAAATGTTTCTTATAAAGATGAAAATATAGGACTTAGACTGTTACTAAAAAACAGTTCCTTGATCCAACATCTTTAAACCAAAAGGACATTAAATAGCAAAAAAAGCCGATATTGTCTCAAAAAAGGAATGGAAGCAATTTTCACGAAAGTCTCCAGCGATTGGAAAAGAAAGCCGTATTTCGATTATTTCTACTCTACCATCAAGACAAAATATAATATAACCCACCACCTGGACATTACTACTTTTCTTTCTGAAATCAAGCGTAATGGTTTCAAGTTTTACCCTTCATTTTTATTTGTCATCATGAAGGCTATCAATCAAAATGAGGCATTTAGGATGAGTTTTAATGAAGATGGAGATCTGGGAATCTGGAACTATGTAAATCCCTCTTATACCATCTTTCATGACGATGATAAGACATTTTCTGATGTATGGAGCTATTACAAACCTGACTTCCGTGAATTTTATCAGGAGGTAACGAGTGATATCGAAAAATACAAAGACGTCAAAAAGATTAAGGCGAGAGAAGGTAGACCCGCAAATTTCTGTCCGCTATCCGTACTGCCCTGGTTGAGTTTTGAAAGTTTTAGTCAGGATACCTATCAGGAGAGCAACCTCCTTTTTCCTATCATCCGCTTTGGAAAGTATTATGAGCGGGATGGCAGACACCTCATCCCTGTCTCCGTATTCGTCAACCATGCTGTAGCTGACGGTTACCATACCTCCAAGTTGATAAACGACATCGAAGAACTGGGGAATACTATCAACGGGTGGATATAGGAACTACAGAAGAAAGAAAGCAAACATTCTAGAGAATAATTATATATTTAGCACTGTACTAAAAATAAGATGCATAAAGCGTATGAATGATAAGGAAAATAAAGATGCTATGCAGGAACTGGCATCGCAGCTCCGCTGTCCTTCGGGACATCAGGCCGAAGCCATTGCAGACAATATGTCCACCTCCAACCATACCATGATACAGGAAGCGATCTATACGTTGACTCTAGCGGATAAGAGCATGATACTGGAGATCGGTTTCGGTAATGGTAAGCATATCGCTCAACTGCTCGATGTTTCGCCCAACATAAAATACCACGGCATCGAGGTGTCAGAGGCCATGCACGATCTCGCCGTCCGCCACAACCAATCTGCCGTCGAGACTGGCAGGGCTCACTTCACTAAAGTAGATGGCAGTGGCTCGCTCCCTTTCCCGGACAATCATTTTACGCATATTTTTTCTGTAAACACCTTGTACTTCTGGCCCGACATTGAGCTTTCACTACGAGAAATACACCGTACATTACAAGATGAAGGCCAGCTGGTACTCACATTCGTAGAAAAGGAGTTTGGATCGAAGCTTCCTTTTACACAACATGGGTTTACTTTGTATACGGACGACGAGCTTGCAGAATACCTCTATGAGATTGGATTTGAAGAGATACAATCTATGACGTACCATGATGATACCATAAGTAAAGATGGAACGCCTGTAAAACGTACTTTCCTAACGGTGTATGCTGTGAAAAGAGAAAATGGATAATAGCTGGACTACATGATACTAAAGTGCCGAAACATCATCAGTCCACCGATACCGATAGAAACAAAAGGATAGCCTTTCTGTAGGGGCATAGCATAATCATAGCCTACCCTACAGTGGAAAAATCCCTGATACTCTACATAGAGGTGTGGACTCACACGAAACTGATTGTCCATTCCTTTATTAAAATCAAATAGGTAGCCGGTCTGCACATTGGCTGAGACCAGGAAGTCTTTGTATCTATTATCAACTATATACCGGACAAAACCGAGTTGTGGGGCTAAGCCCGAAGGCTGTTTAGAATTTTTACTGGTGTAATCTACTCCTACCGTAAAGTCGTAATTCTTATCGGTGTTAAATACGAGAGGCACATTCAGTGCTGCCTGAAACATAGGCCTTTTATCTTGCTTCATTCCTAAACTGAAAATTTGGGCAACGGCTCCCGATATACCGAAAAAAACAGCTAATATTAGATACAGGCAATATCTCTTCATAAATAAAACACAGCAATATATATGCCTTAATTTATCATTTAGATTATTTCTTGTCAGACAAACCATTACAAATCGAACATTAGTCTATAAAAATTGAACATGTATTGCTTTTGGGAAAAGTTAACTTTGTAAACTATACCCTTACGGTTACCAAAAGAACTATGCAATGAAATTACCCTTTGAATCTTATACCTCTCGTTGGAAAACAATGTTTAAAACGCTTAAAGAAGAACTGAGCGAAAGGCTATCCGTTCTTTCTCCCGCTATCGAACATATCGGAAGTACATCGGTAGAAGGTCTCTCGGCCAAGCCGATCATTGATATCATGATTGGTGTGGCAGATAATAAGGACTTGGATAAGGTACCTCCTCTTTTGGACAATGGGAGTTATGTATACTATGAAAAGTATAATGACGATATGCCTTACCGCCGATTTTTCGTTCGTTTGACAGATAATGCGGTAGACCTAGGCTTGCCTCTTGTTATCCAGACGAAAGACGAAATCCCCGAACGTATGCATGACCACACTTTCCGTATGGCGCACATCCATGTCATGCCCAGCAGTTCGGAACATTGGTTGAGACATCTTGCTTTTCGGGATTATTTACGTGAACATCCAGCTGTTCTCCACGAATATCAAACCCTTAAGGAGCGTTTGGTTCAAAAGGAATGGACTGATGGTAACGACTATAATGCCGGAAAAGATGTATTTTTAAAGAAAGAAGAGCAAAATGCCATAACATGGTATAAAAAGCTACATCACAAATGAAAAAAGAAAACATACACTTAAAAGGAGAAAACTATATCCTATATATACAATACCAACAAGATAATACTCTGCGTCAGGAATTTAACCGACTGACACAGCAGTTTTGGGGCTTTGATTTTGAAAGCTATTACCAGTCAGGATACTGGGACGAAAGTTGTATCCTATATTCACTCTTTGATGGAGATAAAATTGTCTCGCATGCTACAGTGAGTTTCTTTGACTCTGTAATAATGGACGAATCCAAGAGACTGGTTCAGATTGGTACCGTGATGACGGATGAAAACTATCAGAAAAGAGGCCTGAGTCGCTTTCTAATGGAACGTATTCAAGCGGATTTTGAACAATCCACTGATGGCATGTTCTTATTTGCAAATGAAACGGTTTTGGATTATTACCCCAAATTCGGATTGGTTTCGGTTCCTGAGTTTAAAGCTGTACAGAGCACAGTTAAGGTACATGGCAATCCACTAACACCTGCACAAAAATTAGATCTAGAAGTTTCAGAAGAGTTAAGCCTGTTCGAACGCTTAGTTGAAAACAGTGTTCCCAACAGCCAAATGACCTGTAAGAGCAAAGGATTGAGCTTTTTTTATACGTATGCCTATCCTGAAATGGGGTATAAAGATTCTCTCTATTACATTCCGTCACTGGATTGCGCTGTACTGGCCGAAATTGATGAAGGTACATTACATATAACAGAACTATTCAGTACCCAAAGGGTAGATTTAAGTGCGGTTATATCGGCCTTTACAACCTTCGAATTTGACAGCGTTTCTTTAGGCTTTACACCCTTACAGGATGGCTTTACACTGGAAAGCTGGAAGGATGATGACTTACAGCTTTTCGTTTCGGTCCAGTTAAAGCAGCTATTTGAAGAAAACAAACTGATAGCACCTTTACTTTCACATACTTAGGGTAAAAAAAACATGCAGATACGAAGACTTACCACAGAAGATATTCCTGCTTTACTGGAATCGGTTAATGGTGCCTTTGCGGACTATATCGTCCCTTTTCAACTTAATGCCGAACAGCTGGAATTTAAGATACGTTCGGAAGACATTCTTATGGATTATTCCGTAGGTGTGTTTGATGAAGAGAAACTTATTGCATTTATTATGCATGGTGTACGTCATCATGATAACATTTATGTTGTCTATAATGGAGGTACAGGAGTACTTCCCGATTATCGGGGCAAAGGGCTTGTAGGAAAAATGTATGCGTATATCCTTCCTTTCCTGAAAGACAAAAAAACGGAAAAAACAGTACTGGAGGTTATTGAAAGCAACCGATCTGCCATCCGAGCTTATGAAAAACAGGGCTTCAACGTAAACCGTAAGCTGCTTTGTTTTTCCGGGCAATTCACGTTACATCCTACTCAGCAGGCAGCGGCTGTAATACCTCTAGAAACACTTCCCTGGGCGGATCTTCCTGCTTTTTGGGATATTACTCCAAGCTGGCAAAGTGATACACCAAGCATGTTGACTACGGCTCCGAACATACTGGGGGCTTTCTTAGAGCAACAGCTTATTGGCTATGTACTTTTTAATCCAACTAAAAAAAGGATATACCAACTGGCTGTGGCTCCTGCTTACCGTCGCAAAGGTATTGGCCAGCAGCTTTGTGCTACTGTACAAGGTCTTATTCCGAATGATACCCTACAGATCAATAATGTAGACGAGGCTAGCATTGGTTTAAAACTATTTTTCGAAAGACAAGGACTGACCAATGATATCAATCAATTGGAAATGGTTATGGAAATAACAAAGTAATGATACGATTAGCACAGGAAAAAGATTATGACCGTATGGTCGAGATTTGGCTGGAAGCGTCCATCAAAGCGCATAACTTCATTCCTGCAAAATATTGGGAAGACGGAGTTTCTGATATGCGAACAGTGTACCTACCGCAGAGCCAATCTTGGGTTTATGAGGATGAACAACAGCAGATACAGGGCTTTGCTTCGGTATTGGACAATCATATAGCCGCATTATTTGTCAATAGTCAATTGCAGGGCCGAGGAATAGGTTCTCTCTTGATCCGGTTTTTAAAAACAACATCCCGAAAACTCTCCTTGAATGTGTATGCGGATAATAAGGAAGCTGTAGATTTTTATAAAAACCATGGATTCCAAGTTGAAGAGGAGACCATGGATGAGGCCACATCCGCTAAGGATCTGGTGATGAATTGGACCACTGAACTATACACCCCTTAAAGTAGATTACAATGGAGGAACACCTACATAACTTCTATCTCGATAAATCGGAACCGAATAAAAGTTGCTTGTTAGCCTTGCGTTCAATCATCCTTCGTAGAGATGCTCATATGGTGGAAACCACCAAATATGGTATGCCTTGCTTTTGTTATAAAAACAAGGCATGCTGTTATCTTTGGGTTGATAAAAAGAACGCTGAGCCTTACATTCTTTTTGTCGAAGGAAACTTATTGGCACATCCTGAACTTGAGGTAGGCGACCGATCACGTATGAAAATATTACGTATTGATCCCAATCAGGACATTGCGATTGATACCGTGACCGAAATACTAGATGACGCTTTGGAACTGTATCGCAACGGTACGATTAAAACCAAGGGCTAAGTAAAACTTAGCCTCTAGCCTGAACTCTGTACATTCCGAAAACCACTAACACTAATAATATCGCGAAGAGCAAATAACGTACCGCCAGGTCTGCTTGTGTAGATACATTACCGCTGATAGAAATCAACGAACTGGCTATCGAAGTAATAATATACACCAATCCTCCCATCAGCCCTCCTGCTGTACCGGCATTCGCTGGAAAAAACAGCATACTACTGGTAAAAAATGTAGTAAATAAAACACCTGAGATAATATGGATTAAGAACGCAAAACTTACCATAATGTAGATACTCTGGTAAAAGCAGCTTATCACCAACAGGCTCACTATGGCCGTCAACTGTACACCGATAGGATAAGCGACCCTTTCTTTGAATTCCGTATTCATACGGCGCTTTGCAATAAGACCTCCTATCATCCACGAGAAGCCGAGCAGTAATGTACAATATCCAATCGTTACCGAAGTAAAATGGAAGGTATTTTCGATAATAAATGGCCCTGTGATATTAAATAACATGACGACGGAATAGCTCAGCCCCAGCACAAGAATACCAAGGATAAATAACTTGTTCTGTAGCATTGTTTTATAGACTTTGACATACTCGACTATTTTTATCTTTTTCTTTTGTGCTATGCTTTCTCCACTATAACACAGCTCAAATAGCAGCAATACGGCCGCATAACCTGCCAGAAAATAAAAATTGGTTTTCCAATTAAACATCTTTTCCAGGTAGCCTCCTAAAAACGGCGCCAATATAGGACCACAAGACCATACAATGGTAAAATAACTTAAGTAATTTTTAAGACGCTCCCCTTGGTATAAGTCGGCAAATAATGCCCTGGTAGCCACGACCAGTATAGACACAGCTATTCCCTGTATCGCTCTCCATAGACAGATAATAAAAACACTATCGGTATAGGTGATAGCCATGCTACTCAACAAAAGGATGAACAAGGCTAATAATCTAGGGCGATAACGACCAATGCTATCCAAGATACTGCCGATAAACAGCTGCGAGATACCATAACTCAATAAATATGTCGTCAATGTCAATTGAATATCCCTTTCGTCAACACCAAGGTTTCTGGCCATCGCCGGAAATGAAGGCAAGTAAATATCCGTTACAAAACCTGATAGCGGCATCGATATAAATGCCATCAGTGTTACCAATTTAATCCGTTCCTGCGAAGCCTGTCTCAACATATCATTTGATTTATTATGGAACAAAAGTAGAGACTATCTCCTATTCACACATTTTACCTGACAAAGCAATAATTATAAAAATCAAAGATTACTTACTTTCCTGACGAAACCGTAGCGGAGCAACCTGCGCATTCTTCTTAAAAAAATTATTGAAATGTGTTGGTTCCTCAAAACCCAAGGTATATCCGATTTCTGCGACATTCCAGTCGGTATAGGTTAGCAGATTCTTGGCTTCTTCGAACACCTTTCTTTTGATAAGCTGGGTCGTCGTTAGATTCGTAACTGATTTGACAGAAGCATTCAGGTGGTTGACATGCACATGTAAGCGAGTGGCAAAATCTGCTGCTGTACGCAATTCGAGTGGATAAGCGGGCGAATCCAACGGAAACTGTTTATGAAGCAACTCATCAAACATACGGTATATACGCACAGCTCCCGACTGATTCTCTACCTCCAAATCATCAAAACGCCATTCCAATGCCAAGTGCAGTATCGCGGCGAGATTGCTTTTTATAGCATTACACCGAAGTAGGTAGTTGGAATGGTTCAATCGGTACATATTGTTAAAAAACGTTGTTACCGTCTGCAGTTGCTCTTCATTAAGGAAGATTATCGGTTTACTCCACTCTTTGAAAAGGGATGTTTTCTTGAAGGGTTCGAAAGCCTGACTTCCCGAAAAAAATTCTTGGTTAAACAGGCAGAAATAACCTTCTTGCTGATTGGTGTCGCAGACCCAGGAATAAGGAATATTAAGTGCCGGCAAGAATAAAACAGGACGGTCTATATACAGTTCATGTTTACCATACTTGAACCATCCCTTCCCGATGATCAAACTAATTTTATAAAAATCGCGGCGATTATAGGGGGTTTTAAAATCGCAGTATTTGCGTGGCGAAATATTAAAATGTGATTTTCCAATTTCGAAATCATTGATTTCATCCTTACCATCGTGCAGATGACTCAACCGTTTGTAGTAATCTTCTAATGTTTCTAGCCGTTCACTCATGTAAACACAAAATTACAAAAATCAAACATTAATCGCTAAAACCAAAAATCTATCTAATGTAAAGATTGCTTCGCATAGCTCGCAAGGACGTACTAGTATAGCCGTCACTGCGAATGCAATAAAGCAGTCTCTACGTAACAGATTGCTTCGCATAGCTACCAATGACGTGCCCGCCTAGCCGTCACTGCGAGGGTTAAGTTTTTTAACAAACACAGAGGAGGTTTGATGACAGTAAAAGTAAACGTCACCTCGACCTTGTGGAGAGGTCTATTAACTGCATAGGGTTAATATATAGCTTGTAGATCTCTCCGCTACGGTCGAGAGGACGACATAGTTTCCAAACGGAGCTTGCGAGCTCACCATAGATAATCTGTCATTGGCAGGGAATGAAGCAGTCTCTATAAAACAGATTGCTTCGCACAGCTCGCAGTGACGTACTAATGATTACTTCTTGTATTCTCTTTTCAATACGGCAAAAATCTCTCCATCGACAAAACGTCCTTTTTCAAAGAAGTAATCCCGCAGTATGCCTTCGGATGAAAGTCCTACCTTTTCCAATAATCTACGCGAAGCGATATTGGCAGGATCGATAAAGGCTTCTATACGATTCAACTTAAACTGCGAAAAACCGTAATCCAATATACATTGAATTGCTTCGGTCATCATTCCTTTTTGCCAAAAACGGGGATGCAGTTCATATCCTATCTCTGCCCGGCTATGCTCGGTGGCAAAATTATGAAAACCACAGGTACCGATCAGTGCTTCAGGCTCTTCCTTTAGGCAGATAGCCCAGCGGATGGTATCTTTCCGTACATAACGATCCTCCCAAATTTTAACAAGGTCATGTGCTTCCTTAATATCGTGAAATGTAGGCAGGTCGAAAAATTCTGTGACCTCATCTTTGGAAAAATAGGAATACAGCGCCTCCGCATCGGAGGGCTGTATTTGTCTTAACTGTAAGCGTTCAGTACCTAACAGTGGAAATTTATCAAAACTCATAGGCCATAAAAGTACCTAAAATTACAACCAGGTGTTGAACTTTTTAATAAACCAATTCTTGACTACCTGAGTAAGCAAGCAATACGATACTAATATTCCGATCAACCAAGGGAAGTAACTAAGTGGCAATGGTTGCATCTTTAATGCTTCTGCAAATGGTGAGAATGGCAATAGAATACCGATCAGCATAATCAGTGAAGTCAACGCGACTACCGGTGCAGCTGCCCAGCTCTGTATAAATGGAATCTTGCGGGTACGTATCATGTGAATAATCAACGTCTGCGACAGCAATCCTTCTACAAACCAACCCGTCTGAAACAGGGTTTCATGCTCTGGGCTATTGGCTTTGAAGACGAAATACAATACAGCAAACGTCGCAAAATCGAATATGGAACTAATCGGGCCTATATATATCATAAATCTGGATACACCTGCCGCATCCCATTTACGTGGCTTTTGGATGAAATCTTCGTCCATTTTATCCCAAGGGATAGATATCTGCGAGATATCGTACAACAGGTTCTGGATCAACAGGTGCATGGGCAACATCGGCAGGAAAGGCAAAAAAGCACTCGCCCCCAACATACTGAACATGTTTCCAAAGTTACTGCTAGTCGTCATATTGATATACTTGATAATATTACCAAAGGTCCGTCTTCCGTAGATGACACCTTTACGCAATACCATGAGATCCTTCTCTAATAAAATAATATCTGCACTTTCTTTAGCAACATCGACAGCGGTATCGACACTGATACCAACATCGGCTTCTTTCAATGCTGCGGCATCGTTGATACCATCCCCCATAAAACCAACGGTATGTCCTTTTTCCCGTAATGCTTTGACAACACGTACTTTTTGAAGTGGGTTAAGCTTAGCGAATACCGACACGGACTCCACGCAGTTACTCAAATCCTCATCCGACATCTGCTCCAATTCGGCTCCACGTACAATATGCTGTACAGGAATACCGATATCTTTACATATCTTCTGGGTCACAGTTTCATTATCTCCTGTCACCACTTTTACTTCTACGCCCAACTTGTGAAGCGCCTCGATAGCTGGTTGAGCTGATGGCTTGGCGGGATCCAAGAAACCGATGAAACCTGTTAAAGTCATTCCTTTTTCATCTCCAATACCATAAGTCAGCGGGTGTGATGCATCAAACTCTTTAATAGCTACAAGGAGTACACGCAGACCTTCATCATTCATTTTCTTGGAAGTCTGCAATACAATCCTACGCATGGTATCATCCATTGGAATGGCCTTATCATTCTCGACATGGAGGCTTCTGTCTTCTCCCGGCTCAAAAGCATAATCACAAAGAGCTAACATTTCCTCTACTGCACCTTTACAGATCAACAAGTGTTTGCCATCGTGTTTTTTCAAGATGACCGACATACGACGGCGCTCAAAATCAAAAGGTATCTCATCTACTTTCAGATATTGCTCCTCGACCTTCAGGTAATCATGCAATTCGACATGTTCCAACACCGCTTTATCCATTAGATTTTTAAGTCCGGTCTGATGAAAGCTATTCAAATAAGCCCATTTCAACACCTCATCGTCTTCAATACCATAGACATTAAGGTGTTTTTCGAGGACGATTTTATCAAGGGTCAATGTACCTGTCTTGTCTGTACATAACACATCCATCGCTCCTATATTCTGTATAGAGTTCAGGCGTTTGACGATCACCTTACGCTTGCTCATATTGACAGCTCCCTTTGCCAGGTTGGCGGTGACAATCATGGGTAGCATCTCTGGTGTCAACCCTACGGCTATCGCTATCGCAAATAGTAACGCTTCCAGCCAGTCTCCTTTGACTAAACCATTGATCAGGAATATGACCGGAACCATCACCAGCATAAAACGGATCAGCAATAGACTGACATTATTGATCCCCTTATCAAAGCTGGTCTCTGGCCTTTCACTGGTTATGGATTTACTGATACTACCGAAATAAGTGTAATTACCCGTAGCCACGACTACAGCCATCGCTGCACCACTCACCACATTAGTTCCCATAAAACAGAGGTTACGCAATTCGATGACCTGCATATTTTCTGCATCACGCACAGGCAGATGATGTTTTTCTACAGGCAATGCCTCTCCTGTGAGCATACTCTCACTCACAAAAAGATCCTTACTGCTAAGAATACGGCAGTCTGCAGGAATCATATCTCCTGCAGAAAGGTAGACGATATCTCCAGGTACCAACTCCGCAATTGGAATTTCCCTTTTTATCTTAGACTTACGCGATACGGTAGCAGTGGTTTTCACCATTCCCTTAAGCTTTTCGGCGGCGCTATTGCTTCTAAACTCTTGGATAAAACGTAATAATACGCTTAGGAATACCATAACCAATACGACTGTAACGGTCATATAATCCTTTTCGTGTGCAGGAGCCAACCACACATCAATAACAAAAGACACTAAGGCTATCGCCAATAATATATAGATAAAGGGATTGGCAAAAGCCTGGAGCAACTGTATATACCACTTGGGCGCCTTTTGATGCTGTACCTCATTAGGTCCGAATTTTGCACGTCGGTCTTCGGCGATACGATCGGTAATGCCCTCCTCATTGGTCTCCAACATGGCATATACCCATTTGTCATCCTGCGCAGAAGCATTCCGCAATTTGGTCACGGTTCCTAGGTTCATACCGCTAGAGCCTAGTGTTGTTTGGAGTGCATCCTTAATCCTGTTGTTCATCTTTAATGCCATAAGATTCTCTGTTTATTCTAATTTCAACGGTTCAAAAATCTGTTAATGATCTCTTTCCATACTAGTCTGTATGGTTATAACTCTGATTGTGCGCCGATAATCTCCCAGCTCACCTTCGCTACTTTTTCCTGTATCGTCAGGCGGCTGGCAACACTTTCGATTAAGCTATCCTGCGGGGTAACTGCTCTGATAATAGCTGTGATTATAACATACGACTTATCTTCGCTATCGTCACTGGACAGTGACTTTAGCAGTACTCTGTCCTCATTGCTCAACATCTGCATCAAGGATACCCGAACGGCATTCTCCACATCTGTATTACATTTGAGCTTAATCATATAATCCACCTGTTCGTGTTCCGACTTGGAGAAGCTAATGCGTCCTAAAAACAAACCAAGCGGTCGTAACAACAAGTGGGTCAATATTATTGCCAGGGCTACCAAAGTCGCCTGTGGATACAATCCTACTCCACACAGTGCACCTACAGCAGCAGAACACCAAATGGTAGCCGCTGTATTCAAGCCCTGTACCGTCCCCCCATCTTTCATGATGACACCTGCCCCCAAGAAACCGATACCACTGACGATATAGGATGCTACCCGACCGGTCGCATCTCCGGCGATCTCGGCAGCGAGTAACAAGAAAGAGGCAGCACCCAATGATACTAATGTATTGGTACGGAGTCCGGCGCTTCGCTGGCGCCATTGTCTCTCTATACCTATTAATGCGCCTAATAAAAAAGCGACGGCAAGTCGTGTTGCAAAGTCAAGAATTCCCATTGTCACAGATTTTTATTGTTTACAAAAACAAAGATCCTATAACAACAACAAAATAGCCGTTAGAGTGTTGGTAGAAAAAGATTAGAATTTTATTAGAAAGGGATTGGGTGGTTTATAAATGTGGTAATTTGAGATAAAATGTTGTTCCTTTCTGCAGGGTAGAATCAATCTGTATGCTTCCCTGATGTAAGGAGACAATTTTATGGGTCAGGGAGAGACCGATACCATTACCATCGGTAAAAGTTTTATTCTCCCCTCTAAAAAAAGGCGTAAAAATACGCTCGATATCTTGTGCTGAGATTCCGATGCCATTATCCTCAAATGTCAGAAAGACATTAGTTTTATCAAATCCAATGGATACGGTACACTTGTGATTGTTGGAGAATTTGCACCCATTGTCGATCAGGTTGGCAAAAGCCACTTTGAGTAGGTAGGCATTGCCCTGAACAGAGATGGAGGTGTCATCTTCAATCTCGCCATCGAATTCCAGACCTATTGTATAGGAGGGCTCAGCCGACTGTACCTGTTGCAGCGCATCGATCAATACTTCGTCTATACGTGTCGGTTTGAATGTTATTTCTGTTGGATCATAACTTGCCTTGGCCAGATCCAGTAGACTATTGGACAATTTGGTCAAGCGTTTAGCATCATTTAGCGCTCTATCAATAATCAATTTATAATCTGCAATAGCCTGGTCCTTGGAAGTCGACAGTTCCAATTCAGCGATTATAGCAGCCAAGGGGGTACGTAGCTCGTGTGCGATATTAGACACGAAATGCTTCTGGGCATCAAAAGAACTCTCTAAGCGATCCAACATACCGTTGAATGTATCGGCCAAGCGTGCCAATTCGTCGCCATTAGCCGAGCTCTCAATACGTAAATCTAAATTCGTAGCTGATATATTCCGCGCCCGCTCAGTCATGGCATTTATCGGCCGGAAGAAGCGTCTGGAGAAATACTTACCAGCTATATATATAATCAATAGCGCTATGACCAAACCGACCAACATCGCCTTTAAGAGATAGTCAAGCTTACGGTAGCCGTATTCATCATAGGCTGCTGCTGTCACAATATAGTCTTTACCCTCATACGGATATAATAAACCTATTACCTGCCATTTGTCCTGATAGAAATATAGCTTTTGCTCCTTTGCCAACTTGCTGAGCATATCGGGCGTTTCCTTCACAAAATCGATGTCAACCGCATCATGGTATAGGAGTTTGTGCTCGGTATCATAGATCGCAACCTCAACCTCATTTAGGATCTTACGGTTATTGTGGTATATATCCTGTAGAGTCTGCTTATCGACGCGTGCATTCAAAAAAACGTTGGCCTTCGTAATAGCCTCTTTCTCTAAAAGTGCATAGAATTCACGTTCACGGTTATTCACTGAAGTGTGATATACCGCAAAAGCAAACAACAACAGGATAGCTCCTGTAATCGCTGTAAAAACCAAGGTAAGCCGCGTCCGAATCTGCATTAATCCTGTTTTAGTATGAACCCCATGCCCGATTTAGTATGGATGAGCTTCGTGTCAAAATTCTCATCCACCTTTTTTCGGAGGTAATTTATATATACATTGATAAAATTAGTTCCCGTATCAAAGTGCGTATCCCATACTTTCTCCGCTATCTCTACACGAGACAATACCCGTTCCGGATTCTGCATCATGTATTCTAAGAGCTTAAATTCTTTTGGTGTCAGATTAAGCTCCACCTCTCCCCTTTTTACCACCTTGGTATGTAGATTCATTTCCAGATCACCATATTTCACTATGAATCCTGTTGGTGATGCAGGCCTTCCATTACGTTTTAACAATGCCCTTACCCGCACCATGAGCTCGCGCATTTCAAACGGTTTGACCAAATAATCATCAGCTCCGGCATCAAAGCCTTCAACTTTATCGTCTGTTGTCCCTAAAGCAGTAAGCATTATAATAGGCACATCCGGTTTAATCTGTCGGATTTCTTTACATAAATCCAATCCATCTATTTTCGGCAAGATGATATCCGTAATGATTAATTCGTAATCGTTCTGTAGCGCCAATTTTTTAGCAGACAATCCATCGTAGGCAATCATCGATGTGAATCCTTGTTCGTCCAACCCCCGTTGAATCAACTCTGCTACACGAATATCGTCTTCGACTATTAAGATGTTCATACGTAAATACTGTTAATAGTAGTCCAAAACTAAGTAAATATATTCAATTTGACTATCAACTGGCGCTTTGCTTTTGCGGAGCCTACAAAATCTCAAACAAGTACTGGGCGAAACACTTATATTTACTGCTGATAAGCCATGAACGATTGGAATGGAAAAAATCAACTCTAAAGTAGCGGTAAGCAATATCATAAAGGAATCGTTGGAAGTTCTGGAACGCTGTGGAGCCGATGAATTCTTTGCAACTCTACATAAGGATCTGTTAAAAAAGAAAATCAGATTTCCTTTATTGGAATTTGCTACCCGACAAATTATAATTCAGGTGCCTTCTTCAAAACAAATACAGCTAGCAGACCGTATTATCGAGATGCAGGAGATTGGCAGTCAGGTTCTTGCAGGAATCATCCTACAGACCCGACTTGATCTAGACTTTGAGGGTTCGATAGCAAAGGCTTGCGCTTACATTCAATATGGCAACGAATGGTATGTGTGCGATATTATAGGCGAACGGGTACTGGGTTACGCTTTATTAACCAATCCAGAACGAACAATCCCGGTACTCCAACACTTATCATCTCATGAGAATAAATGGATCGTCCGTACTGTAGGTGTAGCTACACATTACGCCGTCAAAAAAGGACTTGACAAGAGTTTTGTTGAAACAGTATTTCAGATCCTATTGAACTGCACCAATACCACTGACTTTCACACCAAGAAAGGTATCGGCTGGGGAGCCAAGACGGTGGCACGATTTCATCCGGACATAGTAGCTAATTATACAGCACAGATTATGGCTCCCACGACGAAGCAGTGGTTTCGTACTAAAATCAATATCGGCCTTAACCGCAACAAAAGTCATGACACAACGAATCTCAGCAAAAAGCATACTCCATAAAACCAAGCGAAGGGATTCTTGGTTTTTGGATGACTATACGCTCAACCCCTATAGCAGTTGTTCTTTCAACTGCCTGTACTGCTACACCCGAGGTAGTAAGTATGGGATAAATATGGAGGAAAAATTGAGTGTAAAGGAAAATGCTGTAGAATTGTTGGACAAGCAATTGACCCTACGCGCCCGTAAACAACAATATGGAATCATTGTACTCTCATCAGCGACAGATCCCTATTTACACATAGAAGCTTCTGAGAAATTGACAAGACAGCTTTTGGAAGTCATCCTTCATCACCGGTTTCCGGTTCACGTACTGACTAAGTCTGACCTCGTGGTCCGCGATTTTGATCTGTTAAAAGCAATAGATAAACAGGCCATTCTACCAGTAGACTTACAGGACAAATTAACCCATAAGGCTTTTCTGAGTTTTTCTTTTTCTACCATTGATGACGCTGTAGGGCATATTTTCGAACCTGGAGCCACAGCACCATCCGCACGGCTATCGGCTATCACTCAGGCGCGTGCACGGGGTCTTCATTGTGGGGTTAGCCTGATGCCTCTTTTGCCTTTTATCTCAGACACTACAGCTCAGCTCGACCTGATGTTTCAAACCTTCCAGGCGTTGGATATTTCTTATATTTTTCCAGCGACCTTGACTCTACATGGGAACGATATAACCGATAGCAAGACACTTGTGTTAAGAGCTATCGCTAAGCATTATCCAGATTTACTCCCCCGGTACCAACACTATTTTGCAGTTGATTCGCAGATGCCAGCCTATTATCGCAAGGCCTTTTCTAAAAAAATGCAAGAACTCTGTCACGAATATCAACTGCCGAACACCCTGTTTGATAGATAGGCCCTACGAATCACACCATATTATCTATTTAGTTTTATTTTTTGTATATTACCACCTAGGCCAGACACCTGATATTGTTACCACTAGTTATGTGTCCGCTTCTTAACCTTAACTGTATACTTTTTTTTGCAATAAATCTAACAGCAACTTATTGCATTGTATAAGCAGCGATAAATAATCCTTTCCTAATGTGGTAATGGTCAGTCTATAGTTTAAAACTAAATTTAAAATATATGATTAACAAAGAAATGAAGTACAAAGCCTATCAAGTTCACAACTTTAGAACGATTCCGCAACTAGTCGCGTTGAGCGAAGACGAAAAAGTGAATATTGAAGTCGTAGGTAATGTACTTCCTTTTAAAGTAAACAATTACGTCATTGATGAATTAATTGATTGGAGTGATTACAGTAATGACCCGATCTTCAGACTTACCTTTCCGCAAAAGGAAATGTTGAGAGACGCTGATTTTCAAACCATGAAATCAGCTTTAGAGAACAATCTTGAGAAGGATGCCTTGAAGCTCGTTGCCGACTCCATCCGTATTAAACTGAACCCTCACCCAGCCGGTCAGATGGAGCTCAATGTACCAGAACATAACGATGAAAAGCTTCTGGGTATTCAGCACAAATACCGAGAGACTCTATTATTTTTTCCTAGCTCAGGACAGACCTGTCACAGTTATTGCACCTTCTGTTTCCGATGGGCTCAATTTGTGGGAATGGATGGTCTTAAATTTGCGATGCGAGAAACAGAATTATTAATTGAATATCTGGAAGAGCATCAGGAAATCACGGATATACTATTTACCGGAGGTGATCCAATGATAATGAGCTTCAAGGTCTTTAAACAGTATATCGAGCCTTTTCTGGATCCTGCGAACAAGACCAATATTCAGACCATCCGAATAGGCACCAAAGCTCTTGGTTTTTGGCCCTACAAGTTTATAACCGACAAAGATGCTCAAGATTTTCTAGACTTATTCAAGAGAATAGTAGATAGTGGCATCAACTTATCATTCATGGCACACTTCAATCACATCAACGAATTGAAAACAGCTGCTGTAAAAGAAGCCATTCGTTTAATCAGAAAAACCGGCGCCCAGATCCGTACACAATCTCCACTGATTAGACACATAAACGACGATGCCGACATGTGGGCTCGTATGTGGAGAAAACAAGTGAATCTTGGTATGATTCCGTATTATATGTTTGTTGAAAGAGATACGGGCTCACAACACTATTTTGAGGTACCTTTAGAAAAAACTTGGGAGATATTTCAAAAGGCGTATCAACAAGTAAGCGGTGTATGCCGAACTGTACGTGGGCCGAGTATGTCTTGTACACCTGGAAAAGTACAGATATTGGGCACAAAAGAAATTTGTATTAACGGCCACACTGAGAAAGTCTTTGTTTTACAAATGATACAAGGACGAAACCCAGATTGGGTTAATAGGCCATTCTTTGCAAAATATGATCCTAACGCTATGTGGATGGACGATCTGAAGCCAGCTTTCGGCGATCAGTTCTTTTTCGAAGCCGAACTTCAGGAAATGAAGGAAGCTTCTTTAGAACCTGAAAGTATATAAAACAACGGTAGGATAAATCGGGTCGTCGAGGACAGGTATATCGACGACCCAATACAGTTGTATACATTTCTGCCATCTTTCCACTCGGGATCAACTCAAAACCGGAGACCGATACGGATATAGGGCAATACGGCTTCATTGGAAATACCCCAAGCAGCCTGTATCAGCATCAGATCAGCAGGGATAAAATAGACACCACCACCATAACCATGATGCCATGACTGCGATTTTTCCTGCGACATCCAAACACGACCTACGTCATAAAACCCGACTAGACCTACAGTGCCTGGTACAAGATAGGAATCGTAACTAAATAATTTGGCACGCGTCTCTAGATTATTATAGACCATCGTCTTACCTGTAAAACGTCTGGAATTATAGCCTCGTAAACTCCCCTCTCCTCCCAATTGCACATGTTGAAAGAAATAAGGATCACCCCATACCGCCTCTAGCCCAGTACGGTTCGCTAATGTAGCTACATCTTTTCCAAAAGTATGATAAAAGCTAAATGCGGTATTCAGATAGGTATGCTGTTTCCTATCACCTCCTGTCTCTGACTGCCAACTCACCTTAGCATAGGCATACATTCCTTCTTTGGTATTTTCAATATTGTCTCTTCCATCATAATCCATCCCCACTTTAGCTCCCGTAAAGAACTTACTACCGTAAAAACTTTCTGTGGGATGTTCGTTTTGATAGTCGCCCAAGAACCGTCCGTTATTTTTACTTTCTTGTGCATTAAAATAGGTGGAAGACGAACCATAGCCTAACCGCAACTTGTTAGAGAGTGGGTATAGCAAGGCTATATCCGCATCCACTACATCGTAACGGTTTCGGTAATAATGTATACCTTTGTCTTCTCCTTTTTCATACACAGTATTATTGCCGTAACCAAAGAAGTTGCTCAGATTGAATGGTCCTTGGGATTCGATATCGATATACAGATCCTGCTTTCCCCAGATTGATTTTGCTATCCCCTGATAACTTAACATAAAAGACTCCCGTCCGGTTAAGTAACTTGCCTTAAGAATATGCTTGATGGCAAATGGAGTTTTTCGGAACCCCTGATTCTCAATGATATAACCAAGCCCCATGATCAGCCCACGGTCAATACCGTAATTGACATCTACCAGGACTCCTTTACGATCGTATACAAATGCATTATAATCGTATGCGTGAATAGCGGTATCATTACGTATTCGATACTTTATACCCATTTTACGGGGAATCGTATTTAATGATGCATCCTTGTCATCGTATAGATACAATTTCTTCCTATTGGAAAATGAGGGCTCGATGTTGTAATCATCTTTTCCATCACCCCCGACTATACGTACCTTTATCGGTGATTTGCCGTCGCCATCTATGGTATAGCTATCTGTACCGCCTATTCCATAAATCCGTAATTCCTTGGTTTCATGTGGAAAGAAGTTTCGTTCTAAAAGCTTTCGGCCTTCGGTACCATCTTTCTTTTTATTATTGACCTTCAATGCTACTGTACCGTCTTCCCTATAGTCAAGTTTTACGAACTCGTTTTTAGCAGACAATGGAATGTCTACAACATTTGCCAAAGCTTTATAATACGCTATCCCTGTCGTCTCCATATCATCCCTTCTGGAACGGATGTTATGCACCAATTCTTCGGCACTGAGCTTTACTATGGTATCCGGCATAGCTAACATCGCACGCTGAATCAACGAATCGGTCAATGCCTGTTGAACAAAACGAATCTCTTTCTCCCAATCCGATTGACTCAGGTGATTCAAAAAGAAACGGTCAAAATGTCTAGCATTGAAATTCCAATGGGAGACATTTCTGATATGGGGGCTAAACGGCTGCAGATGTGCTTTCAACCATTGATGAGACAATAAAACAGGGAATACTCCGGAAGTTTTGTAATACACCTTATCCCGATCTCTGGGAACTGGTGTATAGGTCTTTTTGCCCTTTTCCTTTTCTGGATCCCAACGCCAATTGTCTTCATGCCTATCCCAATCTCCCAGTATCATATCCAGTAATCTGGCCCGTAATGTCAGGTCTTGTTCGACCTGGGTATCGTTGTCTTCGAGTACCTTACGGATTACCTTTAGGGTATTATCGGTCTTGCTATCTTCGAAAGGCATCCGAGGTTCGAAAATATAAGCTCTATTTTTGAAAATGTCCCTAAATTCGCCCAAGCGCGGATCATCTCCGACATACACCAACTCGGGTTTAGCATGAGGAATATCCAAAGCTTCATTAAAAGGAGGCACTGTCAATGCACCAAAAGGATGGGTAATGGAAATCTGATCTTGAACGATATCTTTTATAATCGTCTTTCTAAGATTTTCGGGTAAGCTCCTTTCCGGATACTTCTGTATAGAACGCAATACCCACTCTCTACCATTGGCATCCGCAAATCTAAGCGACTGGGTCTGCATCCCACCGCCTAGTTTTATCACTTGCAGCCCACCATGCTCTTTACTCAAATCCATTACCCGCATAGGGACAGGTGTGTTATATAGTTTCCGGTAACTATCGCCAAACCAAAACCGACGGACTGGACCTACTTTGTCATACTCGGGAGCAATCAATGCTGTAGTACTATCCGCCTTTTGGGCATATGTATCCGTGCCGAATGTACAGCCCAACAAACCTAAAAACAGGATATACTGGATTTTTTTTCCGACTGATATCATCTTTTTCCTGTGAACTTGCATAAATAAGTGCTTTTTATTTTATAAAATGACATCTACACGTAATGCGTGCAGCCCACTAACCCCCTGTAATTCTTCCAATTCTAACTCTTCTATATCAGGTTTAATCAATCCCATATCTGCTACCGAGAGTAGATCTTCGATCAAAATAGACACTTCTGCTTCTCCCTGTACGACAACCGCTATTTTCCCTGGCTGAACAAGTCGTTCATCTGTACCACGGATCAAGACCTTATCGATTCTCTTTTTGATCATCTGATAGCGGATATTATAACCGCCTTCGACATCAAACCGTCTTTCGTCTCTCCTGAACGAAATATCTATTGCAGTAGGGTGTACAAAAACCAACTGGGTCGTATTCATCGCTATAGGCAATGAATCCTGCAATCTATCAACCTGTTGGCTGATTTGTGCCATAGAGACCAACTGTTGCCGTCTGAATGTTCTCAAAATAGTTGGATTAAACACCATAGACGGTGTTATCGACTGTCCGATATAAAAATCGTACTCAATGCCATCGGTTCTGAATTTTTCGAAATAGGAAGGAAAACGCTCTTGAACAAACTCATTCAGCTTGTTAATATTACCAGCTATCAAAGTATTTACCTGTTTTAAGGATTCTTCAAAAGCATCCTGGTAATAGGTTATACCCAATGACTCTGCATATATTTTAATCTGTCTATCCAATTCATCATCCAACCAAGATAATGTCAGAATAAATGTAGCGACTTCCTCTTGGAAAAAGGCTGTAATGTCATGCATCCGCTCGACCTTACGATCTGTTGCCAACCAGGTGTCTACCTTATCCATCTTGCGTTTAAAACTTTTCAACGCAGCCAAATCAGGGAACAAACCTTCAGGCAAGTATTTCATAAGGCTTCGCAGTCTATCCAGATGAAGCTTATTATCTTTCCTAAAGGCAATATTGCGAAGCTTCGTAGAATCTTTGAGATCCACCCCTCCATACAGCGGATATACATTTGAAAAGCTGATCCGCTCCAATGGCAACGACTCATGGGTGTTTTCGTAATCCTTCAGATACTTTGCTGCAGCCTGATTGAAACGCCACTGCACTGCAGGCTGGAGAGCAGTATAGTTCTGCAAAATCACGGTATCTAACCTATTCTTGAACTTTAAACGTAAATCATATCCCAATTGGATTAATACAGGAAAAAGTGGTGATAAACGAGTCAGAATAGAAGGCGACAACGTAGACTCTTCCTTCGTATATAACTCCAAGAAACCAACAAGTTCCTCTTGGTGTTTTAAGGGAAAACAGACGTAACTACTCACGTCCAACGCCTCGATCTTCGCTCGGAAATAATCCAGCTGGGTATCAAAATCGGGATGAATATTATACGATAGAATAAAAGGAGATTCTAAATATTTAAGTACATATTCTTCGATATTATCGATATTTCCTCCGATATATTCGTTAAAAAGCAAATAACTTTTGGCCACCCCTTCCTTTAGAATAGGCATGCCATTGAGGTATAAAACAGGAAAAAGTGAACAGTTGACATCCTGCTTGCCAAGTACACTCTTTATTTTATCCAGAAGACTATGAACAAATTCGCTACGTGTGTAGGTATTAAAGTTCAATATCATATCCTGTATACTATCCAGGACAAAGCTCTCGGTTGCATCCGTAAACCGTAGCATAGAAAAGCCTTCGAATATAAAATTATCCAAGTGTATACTTTGGAGAAGAGGCTGCACATTGGCCTCATCAAGCATTTCCCGATTATTGACACATGAAAAATCTAACGTCGGCAATACAGTCCTGGGGCGCACCGTGACAAAACTGAAATCAACCTCTAACTTCAAATATTTGGTAACTTCTTCCTCTCCTATATATTCAAAGATGTAAGGAGTTGCAGTCATGGGGATACCGTACAGTCTGTCAAGTACCAACTCGTACATAATCTTATCGGTATGAATCACATCCCTACAAAATAGATGCGCACGCTGATCTATAACCGGAGATAATATTTGTTCAAGCAGATCGTACATCGGAACTGTTCCAGCAAATAGAACCGAAGGAATAGGCGTAGACATGCCCCAAGCCTGAGGTGTATCTGTCGCTAAATTATTTGCCCAACCAAAGATCAACTCAAAAGCTTCTAAAAACTCCTGAGCATTGTCTACAGACAGCTCTCCCTTTTCTTTTTCTATTTCTGCAATACGCTGTTGTACCAATTGGGACATGCTTTGTCCGATTGATCCAACATCTATAGTCCGCAAATGTTCATATAGCTTAGCGAAAGATAAATCACTATATGCACTTGTTACAGCAATTAATTTATTTATATAGACATTTCTTGTCTCTATCATTACTTTTTCACCTGTTGTATTTTACAAATTTCAGCATGGCCTTTATCCCCAGCTTCACTGGATATATAGAGATTTAAATGCTCGTCAAACACCATTCCCTCAGGCTGCTCGAAGGTTTTCCTATCGAATCGCACTACTTGTTTCAAGCGGAATGTTTCATCTGTCACAATCAATGCTTTATCTATGGAAGATATAATATACCATTCATCATTTATAGGATGTTTGGCCATAGCCGATGGCTTAAAAGACTTAGCCATCCTTTTGTCCAACTGTCTTATTTCATCTGTATGAATAGAAAATGTTTTCTCTACTGTAAGCTCTCCGTCGGAAGAGTGACTGAGTATGTATCCGGTTGTGGTAGCAGTCTTTTTATCTATTTTACAGCTTTTGCACAATACATATAAGCGGTTAGTTTTCGAATCAAAAGCCATAGATTCATATTCTCCTGACGGCAACACCCCTGTATGATGTTTGACCTTGGACCGATCCGTCGTACCGATGGCAAAGCTATAAATAGAACCGTTACTCTTCAATATGAAAAACTCTTTTCCATCGTTGGCAATACCCTCATAGTCTCCTGAACCTGCAAATTGAAACTGCGCTGTAACCTCTCCTCTTTCCAAGTCATAAGTAAAGAGAATTCCATCCTCATCTTGTATCGCAAAGACAGTCTGTGGTATCGTAGAAAGATAAGTCAAACCCGATATTTCCTCCAATACATCTGGCAAAACATAAATCTTCCCAGAGGCTAAAGGATAGGGAAAACCGGTCGTATCTGTTTCCAATTGGCTATCCTGTTGAGAAGCCGTTTTGAAATTGCAACTGAGTAAGCTATGTACAATTAGCACAAAAAGAAAACCTAAAATGACTTTTAGCTTTCTTTGTTTTGGTAGGGAGTAATGCTCAATCATATCGTTAATAGGTAATAATGGCTATAAAAAATGCTATTACGGATAGAACCAGCCCAAACATAAACACGCCATACGCATAACGGAGCAGTCTATACTTACGCCCTAGAACTACCCCTTGGGAGTACACATCCTTGGTCATCATTCCGTATAAGAATTCGCTATCTTCCATTGCTTGCTGCATTCCATCCTGATAGGTATGAAATGGCATTCTAAAGAAATTACCAAAGAACAGAAGATTTACGGTTTTATTTTGGACCTCTTCGTCCTTAAAGTAACCTGCAGGAATTTTCGGTATAGTTGCTAAAATCGCCAACACCATCGTAATGACAACTGCAGTCATCAAAGTAAAAGTAGGGATAATGAGATGTTGGTTACTATCCAGTTTTCGCAGGAGTCCTGCAGCCACCACAGATAGAATAATAGAGTTGACAGTCAACAATATGTTGGCTTTATTATCAGCCATATCACTCAATCGTTGATTATTGGATGAGGTAATCCGAAACATTGTTTCAATGCCACGTTCAGGTCTAGACTTCTTACCACCTACTTTAATGGCCTTTTGTTGGGATATCTTATCACCATTTCCTTTATTATTTTTCTCCAACAGTGTATTCAAATTGTGCTTTTTTATGCTTTCGCGTCGTTCCTGCGCATATTGTGTGTGGTAGTGATGATTTTCCATAAGCCGAATAGTCTGCCTCCTCCACATTTCCTTGTCTATCGTTTGTCCTGTGACCAATTCCGACTCCTTACGCATGAGTTTATTACGTTCGGCAAAATTCATCCCTCCTAAATGAAAGAGATCAGCGTCGCAGACAATCTGTTGTAATAACCCCTCAGGTTTCTGGGGCATTCTGGTTGCCAATATACAAGCCATGACTTGCTTGCGTGCGTCCTCCTCCACATCATATTTAATCAGAAACTGATCAGCAAACTCTGCACTCCGTTCTTCATGCCCCACTGCACCACCATTCGCATAGCCAACGTCGTGAAAATAAGCGGCACAGATAACAATAAAACGGTCTGTAGGCGACAAGAGATAATAATCAGCCATTTCGCGCACCGCTGCCACGACATCTAGCACATGAGTCTCATCGTGAAAACAATACGTCATACCTTCTGTAGACTGCCGTATGTTTTCCTTGATAAAAGAAGGTATCTGCGCTATAATATGTTCATATTCCATAAGTATCTGTGTTAAGCATATTATACATATCTGATATAAAATAAGCACAAAAAGTCCAAAGAACAAAAAATACTATGCAGTTTGAACAATTGTTTCAAACAGGTGTATATACGTTTCAGTAGGAATTATTCTCGTCTTGGCCGATAACAATGGGTAAGCCCCGTATTATTGCTTACTTTTAAAGTGGTTTATATACTGGTTTTTACACATTTTTGTAGATGAAAGATTAAAAGGCAACAACGACATTGAAGGAAAAATTTAAAGTAATCAATCGCACAGCTTCACAGAAGGATGCTTTTTTTACCGATATGGGCAAACGGATTCTCATTGCTACATCGGCATTCTTCTTATACAATATTGTGTCCTATATTGTGGATCCTTTATCTTATTTCTGGCAAAACTATTTTCAACACGGATGGCGCTATATTCTAGCCGATTGTATTATCTCTTTTTTATTTTGTTTTGCGGTTTCAGAAGCAAGTATATTAATTGGCAGAAAACTAGATAACTTCATCTCCTGGAAAGATAGTCCGATAAAACGATTATTGCTTGAATCTACTACTACCCTAGCTACAGTACTTATCCTCCTCTATATACAGACTTTTATCTTTATCACTTTTTTTGAAGATGGAAACGGGAAGGCAACCCCACCTACCGTACAGGATACGGTAGAATCTATCCGATGGCTTGTTGTCAGTCTAATTATCTCTTTTGCTATAATGGCCATTAATACTGGTGACTATCTCATAGCCAGTTGGAAAAATGCGGCCTTAAATGCTTTAGAATTAAATCAGCTTGCTGTAGAGGCCGAACTACAATCGCTAAAACTACAACTGGACCCTCACTTTGTTTTTAACAACCTCAGCGTACTGTCAGAGCTTATTCTGACAAATCAACAATTGGGGCATGAATATGCTGAAAACTTCACCAAGCTATACCGATATCTCCTTATACATTCCAAAAAAGATCTTGTCCAGCTGGAAGATGAAATCAAATTTTTAAACGCTTACATTTTTCTACTAGAACAACGCATCGGGAGTGGCGTACGTTTTGAAATTGAGATTGACGAAGCTTATTACGGACTTTCACTCCCCCCTATGACCTTGCAAATGTTGGTTGAGAACGCGCTTAAACATAACAAGACCCTCCGAACGGATCCTTTATTGATCCGTATAGGATCAGACGACAAGGAATGTATCGTCGTCGAGAATAGCCGACGTCCTCTGGAGCATACAACGTTATCCTCTGGTATTGGTATCTCTAATATCATCCGACGTTACCGCCTTCTAGGAAGCCTAGTTCCATCTATAGACACAAGCGAACAAACTTTTAGTGTAACCATTCCCCTATTAAAGTAGCCTATATGAATGTATTAATAATTGAAGACGAACAGCCAAATGCCGAAAGGCTAAAAAGACTGATCCTGGAGATCCGCCCTCAGGCTGTGATCCTAGATGTTCTGGAAAGTATTGCAGAAAGCGTAGATTGGCTATCCAACAACCCTTTTCCAGATGTCATCATGATGGACATACAGCTCTCTGATGGCGTGAGCTTTGAAATCTTTAATCAAATCAAACTAGAAGTTCCAATTGTCTTCGTTACCGCCTATGACGAATATGCCATTAAAGCGTTTAAACAATACAGTGTTGACTACCTCTTAAAACCTGTAGACAGGGATGAATTAGTTGCAGCCTTTGAAAAACTAGATTATATCACGCAGATTTCCGATCGACAATCTTTCGAAAAGCTTTTGACAGCTTTCCAGCCCAAAGAATATAGGAACCGTTTTCTGATACCTTTTCGAGATGAATTCAAAACCATACTCGTCTCCGACATTCATTATTTTTCTTCTGAAATGCGGATTACCAAAGCTTACCTTATCGATGGCAGTGAGATCATTATTCCACAGACGCTAGATGAGTTGGAGAAACAATTAGACCCTCGTTTATTTTTCAGAGCAAATCGGCAGTTTATTGTACACATAGATTCTATTTCCCGAGTGTTCAATTATTTCAATTCCAAACTAAAAGTCATACTAAAAAACAATTCCTCGATCGAGATCATCGTGAGCAGAGATAAAGCACCTCTTCTAAAAAGTTGGCTTGGCTATTAAAAACACCTTTTAGGCTAATCAATACATCAGTAATTCCGTCAATTCAGTCGTTAATATCTACGTTTCAGTAAGATTATAAATATAATACATCAAAGGTCTACGTTTATTTGCATCCTTAAAATACAAAGAAGTAGAATCTATGATGACAATGAATCACGTAAAAATCGCTTTAGTCTATACATCGGCAATTGCCTTGTTCCTGACCTCTTGTGGACCATCTACATCAGAGCACCATGGAGCGGAACAGCCTGCTGTAGAAACGGATTTTATCCGCCTTGAAGTTGAAGATGTAGACACACATAAAGAATATCCCGGTGCTATAGAAGGTATTGTGAATATAGAAATCAAACCTCAGGTCACAGGCTATCTTTCGGAAGTACTGGTGCGGGAAGGAGATTTTGTGCAGAAAGGACAGACACTATTCCGTATCAGTCCGGAGGTATATACAGAGCAGGTCAAGAATGGACAGGCGGCAGTTAAAGCTGCAATAGCAGCTCAAGAAACGGCCCGCTTAGAGATCGAGAAACTAAGACCTTTGGTGGATGGCAAAGTAGTAACAGAGATACAGCTAAAAACGGCGATGGCTACTTATGAGTCTGCCGTTGCTCAGGTCGAACAAGCTAAAGCCAGTCTCGGATCTTCAAAAATAAACGTAGACTTTACAGTAGTAAAAGCCCCAGTAAGCGGCTACATCGGACGCATTCCTAATCGTAAAGGTGCCCTTGTGTCTCCTGCAGATCCTATTGCACTAACGACACTTTCGGATATCAGTTCGGTACAGGTTTATTTTTCATTGAGCGAAGCCGATTACCTCAGTTATCAAAAGTCAAACCTGCTATCCCAAAGCGGAAAACAGGTCACATTAATTCTTGCGGACGGGTCGGCTTATGACCAACAAGGAACCTTGGAAAGCGCCAGTGGAAATATTGATAAAGCAACTGGAAGTATCACGATGAAGGCTGTCTTTAGCAATCCGCACAAGCTGTTGCGCTCAGGGGGAGCAGCCAAGGTGATGCTCAACCGTACAGTTAACAATATTATCCAGCTTCCGAAATTGAGCGTTAAAGATATTCAGGACAAGTTTTTTGTATTCAGGCTATCGGATAGCAGTACCGTAAGCATGGTTCCCATCGAAATTGAAGGTGGAACAAAAGACCTCTATTTTGTCAAGGCTGGTGTACAGCAGGGCGACAAAATAGCCATTAACAGAATCGATATGTTACAAGACGGCTTAAAAGTAGCCGCTAAGGACACGACACTATCGATTCAGTAAGCAAAGCTAATACAAGTATCATGTTAAAGAAATTTATAGACCGTCCGGTACTTGCGACGGTAATCTCCATAATCATTGTAATACTGGGTGTACTGGGTCTTAGCCGACTGGCTATCACCCGATTCCCAGACATTGCTCCTCCTACCGTATCCGTTTGGGGTTCATTCCCTGGTGGTAATAGTGAAACGGTAATCCGTTCGGTCGTCACACCGCTTGAGGAACAGATCAATGGTGTAGAGGATATGGAATACATGCGGTCCACAGCCAGCAATGACGGCTCCTTTTCGATCACTATTGTATTCAAACAAGGGGTAAATCCTG
This sequence comes from Sphingobacterium faecale, assembly GCF_016746095.1. Lineage (GTDB taxonomy): Bacteria > Bacteroidota > Bacteroidia > Sphingobacteriales > Sphingobacteriaceae > Sphingobacterium > Sphingobacterium faecale. The sequence goes on from NZ_JAERTY010000003.1 coordinate 299,317, forward strand.
ACCAAGCGGCTGTCAACGTGCAGAACCGCGTACAACAGGCTACACCGATCCTACCTCAGGAGGTTGTACGCATGGGACTCACCACATCCAAACAACAAAACAGTATGGTTTTGCTGTTCAACCTGTATACGGAAGATAACTCACGCTATGATGAGACTTTCTTACAGAACTATGCCAATATCAACCTGCTGCCACAGATAAAGAGGGTAAAAGGCGTTGGAAAGGCAGAGGTATACGGTATGAAAGACTACTTGATGCGTATCTGGCTGGATCCACAAAAAATGGCGTCCCATGGGCTTCAGCCTTCGGATATATCGGCAGCAATTGCAGACCAAAGCTTGGAAGCCGCACCAGGAAAACTGGGCGTAGAATCAAATGCCGCGTTGGAATATGTCATTCGCTATAAAGGAAAGAAAAATCTTCCTGAGCAATATGAAGATATCATTGTCAAAAATGAGGAGTCGAATCTAGTACGTCTTCGCGATGTAGCCCGGATCGAATTTGGCTCGATATCCTATAGTGGAGACAACACGACCAATGGCAAAAATGCGGTATCCGTAGCTATCATGCAGGCTACAGGTTCTAATGCCAATGAGATTGAGATAGGTATCAACAAAGAAGTTGAAAAATTGTCTAAATCTTTTCCTCCTGGCGTTAAATACTCTAAGGTAATCAGTTCGAAAGAACGCCTTGATGAGGCTACCAGTCAGGTTAAAGCGACTTTAATAGAAGCCTTTATACTGGTATTTATCATTGTATTTTTGTTTTTACAAGACTTGCGGTCGACTATCATTCCCGCTATAGCTGTTCCGGTAGCGATTATAGGGACTTTCTTTTTCCTATTGGTATTTGGCTTTACAATCAATGTGCTGACCCTATTCGCTCTTGTACTTGCTATCGGAATTGTGGTCGATGACGCTATCGTCGTCGTAGAGGCTGTGCATGGCAAAATGGAAGGCACCAATCTCAGCCCTAGAGAGGCTACTTATGGCGCTATGGGTGAGATCACCGGAGCTGTAATCTCCATCACCTTAGTGATGTCTGCAGTATTTGTACCGATTGGTTTTATGTCTGGTTCGGCAGGTCTCTTCTATAAGCAATTTGCGTATACACTAGCTATCGCTATTATTATATCGGCGGTCAATGCCCTTACGCTTACTCCTGCCCTATGTGCATTGTTCTTGAAAAATGATCATGCAGAAGGACATGACAATAGGAAGAAAGGTTTTGTGAAACGGTTCACAACAGCATTCAACGCTGGATTTGAGAACCTAACCGGAAAGTATGTATCGGGTATCCAACTTCTATTCCGAAAGAAATGGCTTGCGGGTGGAATGATTATAGGGACGATCGGACTAGCGGGATTTCTCATGATGAGTACCCCAAAGAGTTTTGTACCTATGGAAGATGATGGTTTACTGATGTATGTCCTTAACATGCCTCCAGGAACGGGGTTAAGTAAAACAACCGAAGTGGCAGAGAAAATCAATGAAATGCTGAAAAGCAACGAAGCTATACAAGAAAACACATCCATCACTGGCTTCAATCTACTAAGTGGTAGTGCCGGATCAGGATATGGTATGGGATTCGTCAAACTCAAGCCTCAAAAGGAACGTGGCGCGGTTAAGGATATCAATGTCATCACAGAAGCGATCTCTCAACAATTGACAACGGTAAAGGAAGGTACTATTCTTACTTTTAGAATGCCTCCAGTAGAGGGATATGGTATTACAAATGACGCCGAGATTGCCTTACAAGACAGAGTAGGCCGTAGTCCACAGGTTCTAAAAGCTAAAGCTGATGAATTAATTGGGGAATTGATGGCTACACCCGGTGTCGCTTACGCCTATACCATGTTTCGTACAGACTATCCACAATTGGAACTGGAAGTCGATGAAGACAAGGCAAAACAAATGCAAGTAAGTGTTGCTGGGTTATTAAACACGATCCAGACTTATTTTTCAGGTGATCAATCGGCAGATTTTTCCCGCTTTGGAAAATTCTATCGGGTCAGCATAAAGTCTGATGGCGTATTCCGTATGGATGAACAAGCTTTCAACAATGTATTTGTAAGAAGTCAAACGGGAGAAATGGTACCTGTCAATACATTGGTAACATTAAACAAGGTTTATGGTCCAGAAGCAGTCAATAGGTACAATCTCTACAATGCACTGACGATTAATGTATCTCCACAACCTGGGATCAGTAATGGAGAGCTTATGAGTCGTATAGAGCCGATACTTGACCGCTTACCTTCGGACTATAGCTATGAATGGACAGGGCTTAGTCTCGAAGAAAAGTCAGCAGGTAATCAAACGATTATCATACTTAGTTTATGTATATTCTTTGTTTATCTGATTCTTTCAGCACAGTATGAAAGTTACCTTCTTCCACTTTCTGTCATTTTATCGATTCCTACTGGAGTGATCGGTGCTTTCCTTGGAATACAGGCTATCGGTCTAGACAATAACATCTTTGTTCAGGTAAGTTTGATCATGCTGGTCGGACTACTTGCCAAGAACGCGATTCTAATTGTCGAATATGCGGTACAACGTAGAAAAACAGGATTATCGATTATAGAATCAGCTATCGCTGGGGCACAGTCGCGCCTACGTCCTATCGTGATGACGTCTCTCGCCTTTATAGCAGGTATGATTCCATTGATGGCTTCATCCGGAGGAATGGCAGTTGGAAATATTTCGATCAGTATCAGCGCGGCTTTAGGCATGCTGAGCGGTGTGATACTTGGGGTATTTATTATCCCCGTTCTATATGCATTGTTCCAATTTTTACAAGAGAAGGCATCTGGGAAAAAAGAACAGCATGAGATAAATACTAAATCATAATACAAAGGAACACCATGAAAATATTATATAGCGCAATCGCAACCATTCTGTTTGTGAGTTCCTGCTCGGTAACGCAGCAATACAAACGCCCTGAGCTCGATTTGCCCGAGAACTATCGCGCAGACTTAACGCTGACGGCGGATAGCATACAACTACCTTGGAAATTATTTTTCCAGGACCCGTTGTTGATTACCTTAATCGACAAGGCGCTCGAGAACAATCATGACTTGCAGATGGCTCTAAAAAGCATAGATCAACTTGATTTACTGATGAAGCAGGCTAAACTGGCCTTGCTCCCTACTGCTGCTTTTAATGCTAATGGTAGTAGAGGTTGGTCATCGAACAATAGTCTAAATGGAGCTATGAGCAGTCAGTTTACAAACAGCAAATACATAGACGACTATAACGCTGGAATAACAGTTTCTTGGGAGGCAGATATCTGGGGCAAATCCCAACTGTATAAGGAACAGGCTAGAGCTTCTTACTTCGGTCAAAAGGAAAATTATGCTGCATTACGTACCCGTATCATTGCTCAGGTAGCTCAAGCCTACTACCGCCTGATAGCGCTGGACGAACAATTGAAAATAGCACAGGAAAACGTAAAACTAAGTGAGGAGCTACTACGTATCACACATCTGCAATATCAGTCAGGTCAGGTCAACTCGCTCGCTATTGAACAATCGGAAGCACAGAAGAAAACCGCAGAACTGATTGTACCACTTTCAATACAATCAATTAACGTTCAAGAAAATGCTTTATTGATTCTATGTCGTATGTATCCCGACCGTGTACAACGAGGAGTGCAATTGGTTAACCTCCTCCCTCAGGGACTCTTCAATACGGGTGTACCGGCACATCTGTTGAGTCGACGCCCAGACCTAAAGGCTGCAGAATATGACGTCATAGCACTTAATGCCAAAACCGGACTTGCGAAAACGGCAATGTATCCTTCATTAAGTCTTTCGGCTCAAGCTGGATTAAACTCTTTCTTATTTAAAAACTGGTTCGATTTACCGGGGTCAATTACAAAAAATCTTGCGGCAAATCTAACACAGCCTATCTTCCAAAAGAAAGAATTGCAAACAGCCTATCAAACAGCCGTATTGGAGCAGGAGAAAGCTGCTATACAATTTCAAAAGACGACCCTGCTAGCGGTAGCTGAGGTATCTGACGGTCTAGCCAACTATAAAGGAAGTTCAGATAGGTTAGCTTTGACATTGGAAAGAGGTTTAGCTTTGGATAAAGCTACAAATGATGCCCTGCTGTTGTATAAAAGCGGTATGGCAACCTATCTCGAAGTCATAAGTGCGCAGAATGCTAAACTGCAGAATGATCTGGAGCGCAATAACCTTGAACAGGAAAAACTAAATAGTATAATTGACCTGTACCGTTCGTTGGGCGGTGGAGTTGACTAATGACTTTGAAATGTCAGACCAATAATAGTAATTTAAATTATGTTTTTCTCCGTAAAACAGTCCTCAGAAGGCATCTAACTTTTTGTGGACTGTTTTGAGGGTAAAATAATGGATTAGAGAGCTTGATTTTTATCTCCAAAAGTAATCATAATCATACCCACTACAATTACAAATATACCAAGTATCTGTAACCAAGAAATAGAGGTTTTGAAATACAATGCCATAGCAAACTGTACAGATATAAAAGTCCCGCCCGAACACAAAGCTATAACGATTGGCTGAGAGACATTCCTGAACAGCTGCACTAAGAACCAACTCGCGGATAATAGTATTATATTTCCGGCTATCAGCGCATGCCAATGGTACTTAGGATTTAACCCTCCCCATTTGAAAAAAATACTAGATATAATTTGGCAAGCCCAAAATGCCACAAAATAGATATAATTAATCATCGTCGTTACTGTTAAAACTTTTCGAAAGTAACAATAAAATAGCTATCCTACATAGAACTATTGGATGTTTAATATACTTTAGGACTTTCCAATAAATCGGTTACATAACCTAAGATTTCAATCTCGCTGTGTCCATCCTCTAACATGGAGAATGTAAGGTATGCTGCATAAATTTCTCCGCTAAATAGGATATGCTTATCCTCTACTATAGTGTCTATAATCTGATCTCTTATTTCTACACCTAAATGCTGAAGTTCATTGTGTAAGTTGGTTGAGATGGTTTCATGGCACTCACCACCCGCAAACCCCACTATGATATGTAAAACTAACTTATCAAAAAGGTCAGGATCCTGGTTTTTGAATTTATTGGCATAAAGGTCATAGTCGAATCGCTTTTTTGCACTATTGACTATTTTATCCCAGATCAAAAATTCTGTTTTCGTCTGCATAACTCTAATTGTTTATAAGGTGGTTATGTAAATATAAAAAAAACGAAATGTATTTCAAAGAGGAAAAAGCAACAGTCTATCAGGAATATAATTCTTCAACTTTTGTAGAAAACCATTTTTGATTGAAAATTGTTTATCAGATAGTGTATGGGAATTTTTAACAAAAGAAAATAGGAGGTTATCATGGGATTCAATAATTATGTAGATCCTGAAAATGATTTTCTTGAGGATGACGACCAAGAAGACGGACTAGAGGTCAATGATCTAACTTATGATGAAGAAAAGGGAAGCTATCGATTTGACGTTGATGATAATGATCCAGACTGGGATCATCCGGCAGATTATGACACTTTGAGTCAAGGGGCTGAGGAAGATCTGTCGACTTATGATGTTTCTAACCCTTTCGTAGGATCAGAGTATGCAAATTTGGACAATTTGAAACAAGAAGATTTAGAAAGATCTGGTATGCGTATTACAGACAAAAAGAACTTTAAGTTATCTAAGCTGGATAAAGAGATATCAAAAGATGAAGAGGATTATAGGGATGATCTGGATGAAGAAGGATATCCAAGGAGAGATTAATTGGATTGTATTTAACTTTGACTTTTGTCAATTCGAGGGCTTTTAGTAGGTTTGATTGTGTTTTTTATCAAGTAGCATCTAAATTTTAAATCCCTAAATCGTAGGCATGAAAATAATTTTAAATGGAAAAAAGGCCCTAGTTGGTGGTAGTTCTTCTGGAATTGGGCGTGCCATCGCTATAGAACTGGCAAAATGCGGAGCAGAAGTTACTTTAATGGCTCGTTCTGAAGAGAAACTGAAAGTTCTATTATCCGAGTTAGATTCTTCTCAAGGGCAAAAGCATCATTATCTAGTTACAGATTTTAATGATTATGAATCTCATAAGAATAACGTAACTCAGTATTTCGATGAGTATCAAGTTGACATCTTAGTTAATAATACCAACGGCCCGCAAGCGGGAGACATCCTACATAAAGGGGAGAATGATTATCAACTCGCTTTTGAGCTCTTGTTCCAAAATGCGGTATTTACTACCCGTTTAGCTTTACCTTATATGCAGTGTAAAGGGTTCGGGCGCATTATCAATGTTTCCTCCATGACAGTAAAAGAACCTCAGGATAGTTTAGTCCTTTCCAATACCATGCGTACAGCTCTGGTATCTTGGAGCAAGAGTCTTTCTAATGCTGTGGCTGTAGATGGGATCACTGTGAATTCGATTATGACTGGATATTTTGATACGGAACGTTTGAATAGTCTAATGGAAATTCAAGCAGTTTCTGCCGGTATAGGTGTAGAAGATATAAAGAAACAACGTATCGCCTCTGTACCGGTTAATAGATTAGGAAATCCGCAGGAGTACGGATATCTGACAGCATTCTTAGCCTCTGACTATGCTTCATTTCTAACAGGTGCCGCTATTCCTCTAGATGGTGGAATTGCGAAAACTATGTTTTAGGATTTAATAACAAGGAGACGATAGTTTTATCGTCTCCTTGTCCATATAAGTATAATTTTATGGTTTATCCCACCATACTCTAGCATTTAGTCCATCTGTACCACCATAAGGGAATGATTTAACAGCAGCCTCGTAGTTGGTTTTATTATTTGAGGCTTCCTGTGTAGGGTACCCTTCACGACGTGGTATATTTCCTCCGTTAATATCAGCTGCCAAAGTTAGATTAGGGAATCCTGTTCTTCGCCATTCTGCCCATCCCTCATAACCGTAAGGGAATAAGTGTATCCAACGTTGTGTGGCTATTTGTTCGATTGCATTATTAGCATCATATGCTATATCTGTATTAGATAAATAAGCCGCTGCACTAGTATTTTCACCGGTCCACTGAGAAAATGATTGTTTTATGGCTTCTTCATAGAAAGTTTTTGCCTGACTATCCCCTCCGCCGATCCAGCCCAACTTTGCAGCTTCTGCTTGTGCAAATAATAGTTGAGCGTAGGTTATTAGATGCACTGGAGAATCTTGCTTTCTAATGGCGCTACCAAATAAAGATACTTTAGGGATATCTACGTCAGGATTAGGCACTAATTTCCCGAACTCTAGTCCAGCATAGCCACCTGCACTGTTCTTGTCTCCGTAAACGGCGAGACGAGGATCGTTATAGGGTAACATATGATTGACGAGCACTTCGCTCAATGCATACCAGTTTCTTTTCTGTACAGTAAATGAATTGTACCAAAAGTTTTCGTGTGCGGATTCTGCTAAGTGTGGGTAAGACAGGTTATCACTGTTAGACGTTAGTATACCTGCATTCATCGCCTTTACGAATTCTGCTTTCCCTTTATCCGGGCTTACTTTAGATAGCCTTAAGGCCATTAACATGTGCATTGAATTTCCGAGTTTTTTCCATTTACCCATATCTCCATTGTAAACGATATCATTTTTTATCTTTCCAGATAATACGATACTGCTATTAGCCTCATCCAGTAATTTGAACAGCGCAGTATAAATATCTTCTTGTTTATCGTATTTAGGAGCAGCCAGTTCCATACCCTTAAGGGCTTCTGTCATCGGAACATCTCCCCATCGATCGGTTACGTGCCAAAGAAAAAATGCCTTTAATATTTTCGCAACAGCGATTTGGTTAACAACAGGCCCATCATTTGCATTTAACTCTTTTTCGCTATTAAGGACAGCTTCCAAATTCATTAATGGACCAATATACCACGTAGAAAAATTGAGATTGGTCGATATAAAACGGGTATTATCCGTATAAGTTGTCAAGCTTAAATATTGAGGATAGTGTACACCGTAGGCACTAGAGCTAACACTAGATAAATACATCTGAGAATTGGCTATAAGCTGAGTTCCAGATGCCTTATTAGGTCTATTAGGATTCTCATAATACGATTCATCGAATTTCGTACAAGAAGACAGGATTGCCATCGGACCAATGGCTAGCCACAGATATCTTAATATATTATGTTTTTTCATGACTTACAATTTTTAAAACTTGACACTTAGATTAAATCCATAAGAACGAACTGTTTGTAATTCCCCCTTTTCTATCCAACTGATATTAGCACTCCCTGAGGATAGTTCTGAAGGATCTAGTCCTTTGGGTGCTTTTTGCCAGATCATCCACGGATTTCTCGCAATCGCTGCAATGCGGATTGTTTTAAACGGTGTGTTCCCTAGCTGATTTTGATTGAAAGTATATCCTAAACTCACTTCTCTCAACTTGATATAAGACGCATCATATAACCATTCTTCGTAAATTCGAGTCCCAATTTGGTTTCTAAAATAAGTCCTGGCATCAATAAAAGCATTAACTTCTTGTCCAGTAGCTTCTGAAATTCCATTTATTTCAAAACCACCGCCATCAGCTAGTGGATCTCGGACATTTTTACCATTGCTGTTAAGCACTGCTGTTTCTTCAGCCTGACCGGATTTTACCGCTAGCATTTTAGACCAACTGAAAAATTTACCTCCAGATTGAAAATCAATCATGGCATTAAAATCTATGTTTTTGTATTTAAAACTGTTGATAAAACCACCTGTAAAATTGGGAATAACTGAACCGAAATTTTTATTAAGTTCCTGAATCGGTAGATTTGCGTTATCTAACAATATTTTCCCTGTGGCTTCATCTCTTTTGTATCCTGGTCCTACCAACGAACCGAATGCCGCTCCTTTATTGGCATATAAATAAACAGTTTGACTTGAGTAAGTGTTATTATCTAATTGATAAGCATCTATTCCAGGAATTAACTCATGTATCTTACTGTTGTTTTTCGCTCCGTTTAATGTTGTCGTCCAAGAAAAACTGTCTGACTGTACAGGCACAGCTGTCAACGAGAGTTCAATACCACTATTTTCGATATCTCCTGCATTCACTGTGAAACTAGAATACCCTGTAGCGACAGAAGAAGAAAGTCCGATAACCTGATCTTTATTTCGCTGTTGGTAGTAGGTGAAGTCTAGCCCCAATCTATTATTAAAGAACTTCAGATCAGTTCCTACCTCAAAAGAACGTGCAAAAGATGGCCTCAAACTGGGATTATTCAACACATCCGGAACGTAGAATGTATTGATAGTTCCATTTTTTGAGGTATATACAGACCCTATTTCGTAATTTAAAATAGTTGAATATGGTGATACGGATGAACCTGCTACCGCGTAGGATGCTCTCAATTTTCCAAAACTCAACACCGGCAATTCTATCAAATTACTAAATACAAATGAGCCTGATACGGAAGAGTAATGATAGGCGTTATTGTCTTTTGGTAAGGTCGATGAAATATCTCTACGGAACGAACCATCAAGGAAATAAGTGTCCTTATAGCCTAGCGATGTCATTACATAAGCCGATCTAGTCTGCTCTTTTAGCTTATAGGATTCCGCTATAGGTCTATCAATCGAACCTTCGATATTATAGAAGCCAATCGAACTAAGTCCCCCTTGTGTCCGTTGATTCAGATAGTCATAATGTCGTGTATATATATTTCCACCAAGGTTTGCATGGAGAGAAAAATCGTTCCATGTTTTATCATATTGTGCTAACACCTCATAGTTGGTTTCATCATTTTGAAACTTCCCGACTCGGTACCCTTGATCTGAATTGAATGAGCCGACACCAGTATGAGCTCTACCTCCAACAGCTAGTTTTTGGCTGATATTCTGTGTAAATTGATCTTTTCTAATAAAGCCAGACAATTTTAAGTTTGAGCGTATTTTATAGGTCAAACCGATGTCTCCAAAAAAGCGATCTCTCGAGTCGTTGTTCAGATTCTCGTAGGCATCAAAAAAAGGATTATTCCAATCTGATGGTGTATTATTAACCATCAACTCACTTGTTCCATCTGGGTTAACGTTCCAGTTCATAATGGTTCCGTCAGCATATTTATAATTGCGCAGTCTATTAATATCTATATTACGCTGAAACCATTGGGTAGCACCAGTAAATGATCCTTGATACCCCTGTGTGGGTCTTTGACCATTATTGTTAGCATAATTAACATTGGCAGAAGCAGTAAGTTTTTCTGTGATATCCAAAGAGCCATTTATAGCGAAATTATTCCTTTTTAACCAAGTGTTCGGATATGTCCCCTTTATGTAGGCATTATTATACGAGAAGCGAATTGCACTATTTTCACCACCTCCACTAATGGTCAATCCGTTGTTTGTATTCACGCCAGTGTTAAAGAAGTCTTTGATGTTATCAGGTTGGGGTACAAATGGAGTAGCCTTACCATATTCGGCATCTAGCGGATAGAAACTGTAATACATACGAACTGGGGTTCCATCCATTTTGGGTCCCCAAGACTCATCATTACCATTAACATACAACTCTCCTGATGCTAATTTCAGAAAAGTCTGATTATTACCTACTCCATAAGTGTTTTGCAACGGCATAAAGTTTCCAACTTGCTCAAAGGATGTTGCTGAGTTCAAATCAATCGCGATAGATTTAGGACCTTTTTTACCTTTTTTTGTAGTAATCATAATTACTCCATACTGACCACGGATTCCATAAAGTGCCGACGCAGTGGGGCCTTTAAGGATATTGATACTTTCTATGTCCTCAGGGTTCACATCCTGTCCTACGTTACCTAAGTCCACTCCATTACCATTACCTGAACTGAAGTTGGAGTTAGATATTGGCGTACCGTCGATCACCATTAGTGGTTGACCTCCCCCCGTAACAGAGTTGATACCTCTTAGTTTAATCTTTTGTGTTCCACCTAGATTCGCACCAGAGGATCCCGTGACTTGCGCTCCGGCCACTTTTCCCGCAAGCGAACCTAATACATTGGCCTCTTTTGTAAAAGTAAGATCATCTCCTCCAATTTTTTGAGTCGAATATCCTAATGATTTCTGGGACCTTTGTATGCCTAGTGCTGTTACAACAACTTCTTCAATATCCTTCTCGCTAGTAATTAAGGTTACACTAATTGTTTTCCGGCCTTTGACCTGAATCTCTTGCGAGAGATAGCCGACTGCGGAAATCATCAGTGTTGCATTTTGATCTGCATTTAAAGCAAATAGTCCACTGGCATTGGTAGATCCTGCAGTAGAGGTCCCTTTGACCGAGATTGTTACTCCCGACAGAGGAGTTCCATTTTGGTCTGTTACCTTACCAGCTACCGAAATCTGCTGCGCGTTTACCACCTGTAAACCAGCGCTCGCCATCACACATAGTGCGGTGAGTAGATGATTTTTCATGAATAAGGTTTGTTTAGTTTATAATTTTTTTAAGTTTTATTTGGTACTCCGGTCAATTTACGACCGGAGATTTTTTCTGTATCATGTGTTTTTTATCACACCTATTCCCGGCCGATCTGGCAGTATACACAGTCCATTGTGTACTGTCATCCCATCGTAAATATCGTTCCCTATAAGTAATGCTCCATCTAAATCTGCCCAGTCTACTAACGGTGCTAGTTGTGCCGCAGCAGAGATTGCACAAGAAGTTTCGGTCATACAACCGAGCATTACCTTCATTTCTAAAGATCGCGCTAATTCTGCCATTTGCTTGGCTTCACGCATACCTGTACATTTCATAAGCTTGATATTAATACCTGTATAAACATCCTTTAGTTTGGGGACGTCAATCAATCGTTGACACCCCTCGTCTGCTATCGTAGGGATGGGTGAGTATGCTGTCAACCAAGCATTCTCATCGATCATCTCTTTCGGCATAGGTTGTTCTAAAAAAACTACATTCCGTTCGTACAACCAATGTGCCATTTCTAATGCTTCTTCTTTGTTTTTCCAACCTTGATTGACATCAGCACAAAGAGGAACATCAGTTACAGAGCGTATAGTTTCAATAATCATTTTATCTGTATCAAGACCCAGTTTGACTTTCAAAATCTTAAACTGTTCTGCTTCCTTTACCTTCTTACGAATCATCTCTTCGCTATCTATACCTATTGTATAGGAAGTTGGAGGAATACGATCTGGATTTAACCCCCATATTTTATAGTAAGGTTGTTGCATGATTTTCCCCAACAAATCGTGCAAAGCGATATCCAATGCCGCTTTTGCAGCGGTATTCTTTTCTTGTAGCACATCGATATAGTGAAGAATTTCATCTGTTGCAAATGGAGAAGAAAAGTGACTTAAGTCCACTTGACGCAGGAAATCGCATACACTTTCTTGTGATTCACCAAGATAAGGAGGCATACTAGCTTCACCATATCCGATGAGTCCTTCGTATTCTATTTCAGTCAATACTACAGGAGTAGTCGTCCGACTAAAGGACGCAACAGTAAAGACATGACGCATTTCTAAGGTGTAAGGCCTAAAGCGTAATGTGAATCTGCCCATTGTTTTTGTTTCCCAGGAATTGCTGCTCATGATGTCTTTCTTTTTTATTTTTTGTAGAATGGGTTGTCTTGAATAGCTACGATAGCGTTATCTTTGGCTCCAACATAACGTTTCGCTGCAACGACTGTCCTAGTTTGGAAATCGTCATAATTACTTGCGTCTTTCAACATAGAATTAACACGTACCGTACCCGCTGAATGTATAAATTCTCCATTGCCCATATAGAGCGCCACGTGTGTCACCCGCGCATTAGGATTGCTGGCTTTACCGGCAGCGAAGAAAAGTAAATCTGCAGGTTTTAGATTTTTTAATGCCTTTTCCGCGTCGAAATGACCATCCTGGCCTAAAATATCTACTGTTTCACCGACTAAAACCTGTTGAGAGGCATCCCGTGGAATTACATAGCCATTCATGAAAAATGCTGTTTTGGTAAAACCACTGCAATCTACACCTTTGACTGATGTACCACCCCATAGGTAGGGGAGTCCTAACATGCTCTTGGCACTATTCAACACATTATCGGGTGTTAGGTTTCTTGAGGTTATCCAATCTTGTAGTGTCAAAGCCTCATCTTTGGGTACATAGCCAATGCGTCCATCGGGATAAGCAACTTCGTAGAATTGTGAAGATTCTTTCTCTAGGGCTAGGATATTACCATACACCAGGTCTGAAATACGAATACTTTTTACATCTGGCTTAGAGTAAGCTTTTCCAAAGTCATTGGTGTATACTATTTTTTTGCGGTTTTTCCATTGTTGTAATTCTGCTGTAGTCATCGGAACAAGCGAAGAGGTCGGTACCCATGATATATAACCTTCAGGCGTACGTACTCTATATTCGCCATTGGATTTCTGTAAAATATCAACTTGTGTTCCCAAAATAGCTTGCGACGCCATTTCAGATGCATGTCCCGGTTTTGTCCGCAGATTGGCCACGGATAAATTAACAATTCCAAAAGTTTTCATTCCTACTGAAGTATCCGGATATAATTGAACTTTTACCTGAGCACCGCTTTTTTGCAGTTTCTCCTGAAGGAAAGGAAGCGCATCGGATTCGGTTGTCTGTATGACATAGGTATTCTTTTTCAGATCTGCACTAGTCAACTCAATCAATTTCGTTCTTTTATCAGGGGCGAATTTTGACTTTCCTTCCTCTATAGAAGCTACAACTATTTTGTATTTTGTAGAATCAACTTGCGCAAAGGTAATAACCGATGAAAACAAGCCCAATACTGGTAGACAGAAATAAATAAATTTTTTTATCATAATTATATTTTCAATCGTGAAGGGATCATATAAAGTATATGCCTAAATTACGACAAAAATGCATAGAAACGCAAGAAATAATGAATTAATTAAATGTTTTTGCGTTTTTTTACGAATAATTTGACAAATCGGAAACACACCCCGATCGATCAATGTTATCTAAGCTGTGAAGGTAATAGGTAGTAAAGAGTAACAATTTATTCATATTCTTTGGCCTTGACCGGAGCTTTATTACCATCTTTATCCATTACATAATACCAGCCATCCTTTTTCACGATAATGGGCCATGTTTTGTCTTTGCCGTGATAATTTCTACGGATGTCATCATAAATAGCAGGGACAACCCTATTTCCGTTTTTATCGGCCATACCTGACTTCCCGTCCTGCGTAAGCATAATATTCGGATAGCTGGCACTCAGCTCTACATAATCAAAAATAGGTTCCAGTAAGATATGACCGTCACGACGTGCCAGGCCATAGTGCCTTCCCTTCTGTATTTGCAAAATACCGTCTTCGCTCCCTGTGGCATACACATTATCATACTCAAAAGGCAATACCACGCGACCTGCTACATCAATCATCCCATATTTATATTTCCTTCTTTCACCTTCTCTCCCGACATCACGCTTAGCAGCCAATGCCACTCCTTCATAGAATACATCAACCTGCTCTATGCCCTCGAATCGCTTTTCTTCCCAGCGTTCATTGATAAACAGATTCCCTTCTTCACCGTATATTTTCTTCAATCCGCTGTAAAATCCGCCATGATTTTTATCATTGTAGGCCGGAAAACGAAGTAAGTTATACCCTGCATCAGTCCTCCATGTTGGATTTTTATAGATCAGTCTACCTTGTAAATCGACGAGCTTATACTCCTTATTCTTCATCTCAAGCAGCCAATAGCGATTATCTACTAAATGACATTCCGCTATTTGCTGTAATAACGTGTCCATCCGATTTTGCTTTATATTATAACTGTAAAAAGCATTATCATAGTTTTCCAAACGCTTACGCACCAGCATCCACTCTTCATTTAGTATATCGATATACTGTTCAGCCATTGGTATAATTAGCTTTTTCGTCTCCAGATCGAAGAGTCCTATTTGCTCGAGGTAACTTCCTTCTCGTTTCCCTTTAGAGAAAGCCAAATAGCGTTTAAGCACCTGAGGTTGGTATTCTACACCCCTATTTGAAAACTGATAGGAGTTTTCAACAACATAATCCAGAGGAAGAATTTCCTCGCCAAGCTCATCAGCTACTCCTATTTTACCTTGATTTTCTACTCGATAGACCGTCTTTCCATTATAGTAATGTGCGTCTATACCGCTATACTTGCCCATAGGAAGAATGAGGTTCCCCTCCCAGTTATAAATCCCCTTCTGTCCGTCATTCATTGCTGCTATTAAATAGGGCATTTTATCAACTTCGTTTTCGTATTCCATACGGGCTTTCCATTTGGGGTCAAGTCCATAACTACTGTCTCGCTCATCCAAGGAAATTGTTGGGACATATTCACTGGTATATCTGCCATCAGACTTTAAGAAGCTGACTTCATCGTATTCAAAATCAAGCACTGTCTCCCCTTGTGCACTAATCACCCCGTACCTTCCCTTCTTTTTTGCATTCGCCAGATTGCGATTAAATCCACCGATGTATTCCAATGAAGCTGGTACAATCACCTGCTTGGACACGGGGTCTATAATGCCTAAATATTCTTTTTCTTTAAAGACTAACAAATTAGAGCCTTGGATAGCCCGATAGAGCTCATGTCCAGAGATCAGCACATTCCCAGTAGTATCAAAGACGTATGAACTAGTTGAAATATTCGCTTCGAAACGGATCTCCTTCCCATCGTAAAGTATACGCATATAATCATCGTACTTTATGGGGATAATGACATCACCTGTCGCTTTCGCCAATCCCGCCTGTTCGCCGTCCCTGATCTCTACGAAATCATCATTATAGAAATTTGTTACATACTCAAATTGTGGTTCTTTTATCAATTGTCCTGTCTGAGTGGAGACCCAGCCCCAAAGCCCTTTTTGAGATACTGCTATCACTGCCTTATTGATGACTTTAGCATCTTCGTAATCAAATGGGACAATAACATTTCCCTGTTCGTCTGCTACCCCAACGCGACCTTTACGCTTCAAAACAGCAAATTTATAGTCATAAGCTACCCCTTCTCGCCATTGTCCTTGATACCGTGTCTCGAGCTTGATATGATCGTATACGCTGGGCAGCAGTACTTGCCCATCTTCTCTCAACATGCCATATTTACCGTCCTTAACAACGACAAACAGATCTGCAGCATGTTCTTCGACATCGTCGATCCAAAAATCACTAGCTGGGTGGTAATAATAAGTTTTACCTGATTTCTTAATTTTCATCAGGGGAGAGAGATAGTCCCCGAACTCAATAGATTCTACAACTTGATATTCCTGAGTGTAACTCAAGCTCAACTGAAATATTAAAAAAAGGCAGATCAGGTACTTCATATACAACAAAATATACTCAAATATCGCTATTATTTGTTACTATAAAATCCCTGAATACAGTTAATCTATAGTTTATAACAGCCCTACCTGAGTATAGTTCTAGCCCTCCAGCCTCCCATCAAAAGACGGGATAAATGTCAAATATGCATTAACGAAGTAAGAAAGCCATTACCCAACCTGTTACATATAACCCTAATCCATACATAAAATGTGCCTGCAAGCTCCGAACACGGGCTAAGCTTGGGTTTGGTGTCTTTGAGGCAGCTACTCCAAAGCCAAACGCTGGCTGCATAATGAACCAAGGGGCGAATGTCGTGCCTAAACCAATCAACATCGCTGGCCAAAATGTAGGCGCAGAGAGCCAATCGATTCCCCAGATCAACAATAACAGGTAAGCAAACGCTATTCCTATCGAATAATGGGCCAACCAACCAATCTGCTTCTCCTTCCAGAAAGGTGTTGCTTTTAGAATAGATTCATGGTAGAATGTACCTTTTGTAATATGTCCAATCCATCGTCCTAATAATGCATAATCCAACGATGGAATCTGCCATACTTTTTTTAGAACTACGGCGAAGACATCCATTACGATGGTGGCGCCGATACCTAATAAAAGTGCATAAAATAGTGTTATCATAGCTCCTTAATTATAATCTAATACCGCAAATGTAAGCGATATGAGACGTTGTACAGGAACACAAAACAGAGCAAAAACAGGACAAATCAAAGCATTGGATATTCTTGATTGATACACCTGTGATATGTACCGTTTTTGCTAGCAAATGTATAATTATACAAATCACGCTCGCTCTAACTTTGTAGTACTAAAGAATAATAAAATGCAAAAAGAAACCCACAGCCTGAAACTGCTGCAATTTTACGCAGACTGGTGTCAGCCCTGCCAAATGATGATGCCTATCGTAGCATCCATAAAGGGAAAAGAGTATGATTTCCTTGATATATTACAATACAACGTGGACGAAGAAGCCTTCCTGTCTCAGAAATACAACATACGATCAATCCCTACAGTGGTCGTTTTAAAAAACAATGAAGAGGTATGGCGATATACAGGCCCAATGCGTGCCAGTGAACTCAAAGAGATACTATTATCCTTGCGCTAGACCTATTCCATTTTTATACATTTAATCAAAATACAACATGAGTTTCTTAGATCAAAAAAGTGACAAACCTATATTTATGCAATTTACAGCGATATGGTGTGGCCCTTGCCGCATGCTAAACCCTATCGTTGATAAAATCAAGGTTCATAAGTCTGAAGATGTAAATTTTATGCGCATAGATGTCGACACCCAAAGTACTATCGCGGAGGAATTCAGTATCCGTGGTGTACCGACGATGATCTTACTGGACAAAGAAGGAAAAATAAGCTGGAGACATACAGGCTTAGCTTCAGAAAAAGAAATCCTGAACCATATCGAAAACATTCTATAACTATGGAGAATACAACACAATGTGCTATCATCGGATCGGGACCTGCAGGCTATACAGCTGCTATATACGCGTCCCGAGCAGCTCTATCGCCCGTACTATTTACCGGAGTACAGGTGGGTGGACAACTGATGCAGACAACGGAGGTGGACAATTTCCCAGGATATCCAACTGGTGTATTGGGACCACAGCTCATGGAAGATCTCAGACAACAGGCTCTTCGATTTGATACCGAAATCATACAAGACGATATCGTTGAAATTGATTTTTCGGACCGTCCTTTTCGATTAATAAGACATAGTGGGGAGATAACCTGGGCCGATTCTATTATCATTGCTACCGGAGCATAGGCCAAATGGCTGGGACTAGAGAATGAGTCTCGGTACTTTGGTATCGGTGTATCGGGATGTGCTACCTGCGATGGATTCTTCTACCGAGATAAATCTGTTGTGGTAGTAGGTGGTGGTGATACAGCATTGGAAGAGGCCTTTTTCCTCGCTAAATTCGCGAAGGAAATTCATCTTCTGGTACGTAAAGACACCTTTCGTGCGTCGCAGATTCTGCAGAATAGGTTAAAACAATTTCCACAAATCACCGTTCACTTCAATACGGAACTACAGGATATAATTGGGGATGGAAAGAAAATCGAGTCTGTCATCATCAAAAAACCGGACAATAACACCTCGGAGCAGATATTGAATGTAGAAGGCGTATTTGTCGCTATAGGACACACACCTAATACCGAACTTTTCAAAGGGAAACTCAACCTCGATGAAAGAGGCTATATAACAACCATCAAAGGTTCAACAAAAACTGGTCTCCCAGGTGTATTTGCCTGCGGAGATGTACAGGATAGTGAATATCGTCAAGCGATAACTGCAGCTGGTTCGGGCTGTATGGCTGCTCTGGATGTCGAACGTTACCTAGCCTCCAGAATAGAAAAAAACGGTATATTCTGTATTGAAGAAGAATCAACAGTTTCAACAATAACATCCCGAAATGGCATTAATTGCCTCGATAATATTACCCTTTAATCTATAAATTATGGATAGTATAAATCGACGGAGTTTCTTACATAAAACAGCATACACCTTATCAGGGTTAGCCCTGAGCAGCTCGCTATCAGGCTTTGACATGGCTCAGCATGAGATAGAACTTTCCCTATTTGACGTCATTATTGTTGGAGGGAGTTATTCCGGCTTAGCAGCGGCGCTAACCTTAGGACGCTCGCAACGTAAGGTTCTGATTATTGACAGCGGAAGTCCCTGTAATAAAGTAGCACCTCATTCGCACAACTTTCTAACACAAGATAGCAGACGCCCCAGCGATATCGCCCATACCGCTAAACAGGATGTTATGAAGTATCCCACAGTGTCTTGGCTAGATGACCGTGTGACAGCCAGTAAATTCCAAAATAACGCATTTACAATACAGACTGCTAATAACAACAAAATACAGGGAAAAAGAGTCTTATTTGCTACCGGTATCCGGGATATCATGCCCGAATTGCCAGGTTTCTCCGCTTGCTGGGGTAAATCGGTATTACACTGTCCCTATTGTCATGGATATGAGTTTAAGGGCAAGAAAATTGGAATTCTAGGGGATGCCAATACAGCATCCCATTATGCTCTACTGGTCAAAAATTATAGTCCTGACATTCAGATTTTCAGCCCGCAAAAAGATAAATTCGATACGGCTCAACAAGCAGCGTTAACACGAAACAATATTGAAATCATAACGAATCCCATAAGAAAAATACAACATGAAGACGGTTGGTTAAACACCGTCGAGCTCGATAACGGTCAAAAAATAGCACGCGATGTGCTCTATACCAGACCGCAATCCGAACAACACTGCAGTATCCCTAGCCAACTGGGATGTGAACTGACCGAACAGGGATTAATCAAGACAAACAGTAACCAACAGACCACTGTACGTGGTATATATGCTTGTGGAGATAATTCTGCGTTCCGCTCTATACCTATAGCTGTAGCTACGGGCTCGACAGCAGGAGCGGCTATAAATATGGATTTGGCAATAGAATCTTTTTAACAAAAGAGCCTCTATTATAATAGAGGCTCTAGTATCAATGTTTGTGTTTTTTTCGAAAGGCTAAAGGTGTCATTCCGGTATGTTTTTTAAAAAAGCGTCCAAAATAGGAATACTCGGTAAAATTCAATGCCAATGCGATCATGGCAACCGTATCATTCGTTTGTAGCAAACGTGACTTAGCTTCCTGTATCATCTGCTTCTGAATAAAATGACTTGCAGGAAATCCGGTAGCTTCTTTTACTACATCGTTGAGATAATTAGGATGTACATGTAACAGTTCAGCATACGCACTTACAAAACGCTTTTCTATAAAATGCTCACTCACCAAAAACTGAAATTGTGCTGCAAGTTGGTCTTTACGGGACAAAGAAAACTGTTCAATACTGGTCTTTCGGTTATAGATACGTTCGGCCTCCAACAAGATTACATTTAAAAACATACGCGTCAGTAAGTCATCATTGAAGGAAATTTTCTGACAGTTCTCACTAGTCAGCTTCCAGAACAAATGTTCCATCATGCCAACCTCACGTTCAGAAAGTGTAATAAAAGGCTCTTTGTTAAACTGAAAAAATGGAAACTGATTCAGTTTTATCTGATGCTTGATACAAAGCAAGAAATAATCTGCGTCAAACATACAGTATATTCCTTTTATATTGTCGCTCCAGGCCTCGACCGCATGAAGCTGATTCTCTCCGACGAAAAACATGGTTCCTGGCTTAAAGAGATATTTCTGGTGCCCAATCACTTCCTCCATCTCCCCTTCTGTCAACAAGACTATACTATAAAACTTTCTTCGTGTCTGCCGACCTTCAATTTTTCGTTGCCGTATCTTTAAATCTTCTAACTTTGCGATCTCCAAGAAACCGCTTCCATGCTGATAAGAAACTGAATTGCACTCTTCGCAAAAAGTCGAGGGTGCATCATTCAAGTAGAAGCTCTTGAAATCCCGCTCATCCCTCAATTCCTTAATATCGTGTTCTTTCATATTCTGCATTACTATTTTAGATACAACAATGTCCTTTTATGAAGAGTCAAAAGAACGGCAATAAGCTATAATCTTATTACAAAAATAAACTATTAAACAGGATTTTAAATAGGCATATTATCGTTCATTATGTACTATTTGTTTGATTGTTATCTTATTGCTCCATAAAATATCGATGTACATCCTTCCAGTCCTGTAAACGTTCAAACCGATGTTCATTGATATTGTGAAAACTATTGAACATTAGACTTATTCCTTTAAAAGTAAGCAAATTCTTCACATGATCATCGATTAGATAGTCGGTATGGATAATATGCTTATGTCCACAGAAGACAATATTATGCCAAGAGATAAATGGAAAATACTCAGCTAACCAGTCTCTTTTTTCCCGAAGGCTCCACGGAAACTCCATCGCTGCCGATACCACAAAAACATCGTATCTATCGTGCAGTTCTTTCACGACCTCTTGTGCATCCTTTGCTACAGGCAGTGTTCTAAAAAAGCCATCAGAGCCAATGTAACGTCTCACCGCTGTTTTATCGGGAACACATTCTCCTTCAGGTAATCCTAACACATCTGCTTCAGTAAGCTGTATACCTGTCTCTTGATGATAATAATTGAGATAATGATCCAGGTTGTCGGCCAAGACCCCATCCATATCCAACGCTATTGTTTTTCTATTGTGCATATCTTATAATTTTAATCAAATATAGCAAAACTTAGAAATATAATGCAAAACATTGCAAACAATAGCAATATATAGAAGTAATAAATCTTATCAATTTTACATTGCTGCGCGATTATATTGCGTACAATATTGAATTTATGTAGGTTTGTCTTATGTTAAAAGAGGATCGTCATAATATTATTGTTGAAGAGACCGTTACCAATGGCTCGTCTTCCTTTCAATCGCTATCTAAAAAACTAGCTGTTTCAGAGGATACAATAAGACGAGATATCAAAGAACTTGACAACAAAGGCTTATTACGTGCAGTTCGTGGTGGAGCGGTATCTGTATCCCGTATTCCCCATCATTATCGGGATCGGGAGAATACCGATATCGATCAAAAGAAAATTATCGCACAGAAAGCAGTATCACTCATCAAAAGTGGACAAGTGCTATTCTTTGACGGCGGAACATCTGTTTTAGAATTAGCTAAAATTCTACCCCTAGATTTAAAAGTAACAATCATTACTAATAGTTTTCCAGTAGCTAATGCTATTGAAGACCATCCTACTGCGGAGCTTATTTTTTTAGGGGGAAAGCTCAATAAAACTTCGTTTTCAACCTACGGCAACGAGACACTGCAAGGTATTGCTAAATTTAAAGTCGATATCTATTTTTTAGGTATATGCAGCATTGCTCCAGATAAACTTTCCTGCAAAGACCTGGAAGAGGCAGAAACAAAAATTGCTATGATGAGGCACAGCGTCAAAACTGTAGGGCTATGTACTTCGGACAAAATAAATAGTGAATCACCCTATTTTGTAGCCCAGACAGGCCACATGCATACCTTAATAACAGAGAACTCCAAAGGTACGCCAGGAACTAAAGCACTAGCAAGACTGGGAATAGAAATTCTATAGTCTCTGATTTCTTCGTAAAAAATTAACCTTTTTACAACATATGATTAACATAAAATCAGTAGATTCATGTAAACATTATTCCAAAACAGGATTAATAAATTTACATAGCTATGAAAACAATAATCTACTTTTTTCAGAACGTTGTCTCTCGACTATTTTTAGCCCGGTTCAGCTCATTTTATTCGCCACTTCGGTCACAAAGAAGCTAATCGAACAAATTGAAATAGATGTTAATAACTAAAAACACTTTTGGTAAAGATTTTATTTGGGGTGTTTCTACCGCAGCTTATCAAATAGAAGGTGCGCATGACCATGATGCAAAAGGTCCTTCTATCTGGGATATTTTTGTCCAAAAGAAAAATAAAATTATACATAATCAGCATGGCAATATCGCTTGCGATTTCTACTATCGGTATGAAGATGACCTGAAACTGATGCAGAGTCTGCATATTCCTAACTATAGATTTTCTATTGCTTGGAGCAGAATACAACCTGATGGGATGGGAAACGTAAATCAGGCTGGTATCGATTTTTACAATAGACTTATCGATTATTCCCTTAGCCTGGGAATTACTCCCTGGATCACCCTCTATCACTGGGACCTCCCCCATGCACTCGAAGAAAAAGGCGGCTGGACAAACCGAGATGTAAAAGATTGGTTTGGCGAGTATGTGGCTCTCTGTGTCAAGTATTTTGGCGATCGTGTAAAAAACTGGATAGTCCTTAATGAGCCTACTGTATTTACAGCTGCGGGTTATTTTTTTGGAGTACACGCACCTGGTAGAAAAGGCTTGAACAACTTTCTAGCTGCGGCGCATCACGCTGCTTTGGCTCAAGCCCAAGGAGGCAGAATCATTAAATCACTGCAAAAGGAAAGTTATGTCGGCACGACCTTCTCTTGCTCCCATGTGGAACCTTACTCTACGAAGGAAAGGGACATCATTGCCGCGAGAAAAGCAGATGTACTGCTCAATCGCTTTTTCATTGAGCCTCTATTGGGAATGGGATACCCTACTCAAGAGATCAAGGTCTTAAATCGAATCGAACGCTATATGAAACAGGGCGACGATACGGATTTAAAATTTGACATGGACTTTATTGGTATACAGAATTATACCCGGGAGGTGATACGGCATTCGCTATTTGTTCCCTTCTTACGTGCTAAGATTGTAAGTGCAAAAAAACGAAAGGTTGAAACGACGGCTATGAACTGGGAAATCTATCCTGAGTCGATGTACCATATACTTAAAAAATTTGATGCCTACCCGAATATTCCTCCACTTATTATCACCGAAAATGGAGCAGCATTTGAGGATCTGGTTGAAGATGGCCGTGTCGATGATTTACAAAGGACACAATATCTAAAAGATGTTATCGAACAGGTATTCCGCGCGAAAAGTGAAGGTGTAAATGTAAAAGGTTATTTTGTCTGGACTTTCTTAGATAACTTTGAATGGGCGGAAGGATATCATCCCCGATTTGGACTGGTACATGTTGATTTTAAAACGCAGCAACGTATTATCAAAGCATCGGGACATTGGTACGGCAACTTTCTCCGCTAAATAATTAGCGAAACAAAGCCACTAAAGTATGCTCTTTAGTGGCTTTATATTCAATCAAACGAAGTTATTATTTTCTAATAGCCCCATTTGACATTCAATTGATGCTTATCGGCATATTTCTTTCCTAAATCATAAACATTCTCGAACAAACCATCTACTTTAGGCAAGTATTCCTTTTCAATTTTTTGAAGAAGTTGTTGTTTTTCTTCATCCGTACCCTTGGTATCGCAAAGCTTCGCGTAAGCTGCGTACTCATTTTTATAAACGGGAAGTACCGCTTCAAATAATTGAATAGATTGCTCTTGTAAAACCTTTGCGTCATCATCGGATACCGTTAACCCCTTGATGTCTTTAATGGCTTTCTCTACCGTTAGGACTTTCAGATTGACAATCTGTTGTGCTTCATCTCCATTCTTCTTACTAGATGGGATATCAGGGAATTCGACCGTCTCTTGTTGAAGACGTTTGCCAAAAGTTGCCGGATCAAAATCGGCAATCAAATTGGTATTGAGTACCACTTGTCCAAAAAATTTATCTGGACTAGCAGACTGACAGGCTATAAAAAATAAACTCGTTAATGTGAAAATAATAAAACGGAACAGCTTCATATATAAATAAATTTTAGTGTGCAAATTAACGAAATCATCAATGGATATTCAAACATTGGTCTACGCAGCATATCGCTCAAATCCCAATCCTCTTAAATATCCAACGAATACATCAACTCATCATCCGTTGATCCATCTGGCCAAGTAACCTTTTCGGAATGTGTATACACAAAACCAAATCGTTGATTCGCCGCTTTAGAAGCTTCATTTCCGGCACGATGCGACACCAGAATAGAACGACAGTTTTTCTGACGTGCCCAGGCCATGCGTTCTTCATAGAATAAAGTAGACACCCCTTTTCCTCTATGCTCTGGTTTGATGTAAGAGGAAAACAATAGCGCTTTGGAATGGTCTCCATAAAAAAGGGCCACACCAGTCAGACCAACCAAATTACTTTGATGATACAACCCAAAAATTGCCCGGTTGTCATTTTCCAACAAAGTTGACCACTCTTGATCGCTGTAGTTCGATTCTTTTGCATAATTGCTTCCAAACTTGCCAGGTTCAGCTTGCAGTGCTTCAAGTCGAATATCCTTATATGCTTGCCATTGGTCTGCTGACAGACGTATTAGGTCGTATTGTCCAATATTATTTTTCACTAATCATAATTCTATGATGATACCTCTCTTTAAAACATTACAAAAATAAATATTCTAGGCTATTATCGCCTAGGCTTGACTTTATCATTTGTAATTCCATATTATTTTCCGATTTTTATTTCAGAATTTATTGGTTTGATATTTGTTCTCTAAAATCAAATTCTGGATATGACGAAATTCTTAACTCTTCCGTTTTACATCAAATTAGCCTGTACGTTAATCAGCATTATTGCAATTGTCTACATTGCACGTGTAGGTCAAGCCATCATTGTCCCTTTTATTTTAGGAAGCCTTTTTGCCCTGCTGTTAACCCCACTTGGGTCTTGGATGGAAAGAAAGCTAAGAATGCCTCGCGTCTTAGCATCTCTCATTTCCCTGCTTCTTTTTTTTACTTTACTCATTGGTGTAGTTGTTTTACTAGGCTCACAGATGACCAATCTAAAGGAAGATTGGCCTGCATTTGAACGGCAAGTGGTGCAAGGGATGGAAGTATTTCAGGATTGGATTTCCAAAAACCTGCATATCAACTATTCGGATCAGATGGAATACCTTTCTGATACTTTGACCAAATCCGTGAGTCGCGGTACAGCCATACTAGGGGTAGCACTCCTATCCATGTCTTCCACATTTATCCTACTGGTATTTACTTTTTTATATACCTTTTTCATCTTAGTATACCGTCGTCATGTTGTACGTTTTCTCCTATTACTAAACCATGACAGGCATCACAACATTGTGCTTGACATTGTCTCACAGGTACAATATGTGGTAAAGCGTTACCTTATCGGTCTATTTTTGCAAATGATTATCGTGGCCACAATGACTTTTATTGCGCTCACGGCTATAGGTGTCAAATACAGCCTAATGCTGGCCATATTTACAGGTATTTTCAACGTACTCCCTTATGTGGGCATATTTCTTTCTATGTTGATTATTGCCCTGATAACTTTTGCTACCTTATCGTTAATGCATGTCATTCTAGTTTTGGTCGCATTGATTGTCATTCATTTTATCGACAGTAACTTTGTCGTACCGAAGATAGTAGGTTCCAAAGTTCAGGTAAACTCCATGGTGGCTATGATGGCTATCTTTTTCGGGGAGCTGCTGTGGGGAATATCGGGAATGTTTTTGGCCATCCCCATCCTTGCGATCTGTAAAATTGTCTTTGACCGTATCTTAGAATTAAAACCATGGGGATTCCTCTTGGGAGAAGACGATGACAAAGATCATTATATGAAACTCAAAAAGGAGATCTGTGACAGAAAATCATGATTTCAATAAGAAATCGGCATAGAAATCAGGAATCTCACTGTTGTAGATAGCATCTGCTACAGCCTGTATCGGATATTCCACTTTCTGTATTTCGGCCATTATGCTATCGGCAGAAATAGTCAAAATGGTGTATGTCGCTTTCCTATCGGCTTCCTTACTACGACCTACTGATCCACAATTGACCAAAAGAGCTTCGGGAAATTGCTGTATGTAGGAATAATGGGTATGCCCCATGACGAGGACGTCCATTCCTCCCCTTGCTAATTCTGACAGTATAGCTCCTTTATCATCTTCTTCAAATAGGTATTCTTCATTACTGCTAGGGGTTGCATGCACTAATAAAAGACGTTTGAATATACCCTCTACTTTAAAAGTCAGAGACAGTTCAAAAGGAAGGTTGGAAAGCCATAATTTATTTTCTGGAGAAATAGTCCGTTTGGAGAATGCAATGGCAATATCACGATTTGCGGTCTCTACCGCATCATGATGTGTCAAAGGTACCACCGGATAATCGAAAGCAATCCGTTCATCATGATTGCCCAGCAAGCAAGGGATTCCCCGCTGTTTAAATAGAGAAATCACTTCATTGCCCCAAGGTGCAAAGTCCACCAAATCACCTAAACAATATATTTGCGGTATCCCCCTTTGACGAATATCGGTTAGAACATGTTCTAATGCTGTAAGATTGCCATGGATATCACTAATTATTGCTACTTGTATTGATTTCATCGAATTTGCTTATTTATGAGAAAACAAAGATACCGAATCATCTTTCTGCAGAGAAGTGTTTTTGGCCTATTCTGTGGTACAATTGGAATGAAAATGTATCTGTCGGTGATCCAGATTATCTCTCTGAAACCTACATATTGTAAAAAACTTTTGCAATCTCTCAGTAAACATACATACCTCAAAATTAAAGACAGCCGAAGCTACTAAGCAGGGTACCAAAGGGTTCTTTGAAAAATTATTTGGCAAATAAAAAGTCATTCACAAGTTTTTGTACCTTGGTACGATTTTAGCACGAAAGCTAAAACGAAAGCTTAGTTTATGGAAATATTATTAATTGTACTTGGATTTGCTGTTCTCGTGTACCTGCTAAATAGACAGAGAGATGAGATTAAGGGGTTGCGGGAAGGTCTGTCACACACTTTTGATCAGCTAACCATACTAAAGAATCTTCTAGAAGATGGTAAAACCATCCAGACGACTGAAGAGCCAGACCAAGTACCTTTAATAACGGAAGATATTTCGATAGAGGAGACTGATTCTACACCACAACCTATCCTGATGGAAGAAGAGGTTACGTTAACTCCTCCTCCTATTCCCGATTTTCTGCTGCAAGAAGCGACAGAAACTCAATTTCAAACAGAAGACCAATCCAACACTATACAGGATCCTTTTCCTTTTCAACCCATTGTTGAAGAGGAAAAGCTGTCTTGGTTTGAAAAATTTAAACAAAAGAACCCGGATATTGAAAAGTTTATTGGTGAAAATCTTATCAATAAAATCGGTATTATTATCCTAGTCCTCGGAATTAGCTTTTTTGTAAAATATGCTATTGATAAAGAATGGATCAATGAACCTGCACGTGTTGGTATCGGAATATTAGCAGGAGGCATACTCTTGGGGGTCGCTCACCGTATGCGCGCCCAGTTTAAGGCTTTTAGTTCGGTATTAGTGGCCGGAGCCATCGCTGTATTCTATTTCACCATTGGCATAGCATTTCATGATTATCATTTGTTCAGCCAGACGACGACTTTTATCATCATGGTTATGATCACGATGTTCAGTACATTCGTTTCGATGGCTTATAACCGACAGGAGTTGGCTGTAATGTCTGTCATAGGCGGATTTGCAGTACCATTTATGGTCAGTACAGGTCATGGAAACTATCACGTGCTTCTGACCTATATTACCCTTCTGAATGTAGGCATGTTAACGATTTCCTATTTCAGACGATGGTTTGTGGTAAACTTTACCGCATTTATACTGACGACACTTATCGTCGCGGTCTGGTATATCGTATTGCCTTCATCAACTCCTGCGATCCTGTTGCATGTATTTGGTTATTGCACCCTGCTCTATATCCTATTCATGGTTGCATTTGTAATCAACAATGTCGTTCATAAAAACAAGTTTTCTACGTATGAAATTGGAGCAGTGATATCGAACACATCGGCTTTTTATGCCATAGGGTATCATATTGTCCACAGTTATAACCCAAACTACGTAGGTCTTTTCACTATACTACTCGCTGGTTTTAACATTATATTTGCTTACTTAATTTTCAAAAAGTATAGATTTGACAAAACGATAGTTTTTGTACTTATTGGACTCGCTTTGACCTTGGCTACGATCACGATTCCGGTTCAATTTGAAGGTAATTATGTAACGATTTTCTGGGCATGTGAGGCTGTACTCCTGCTATGGCTAACGCACAAATCTCAATTAAAAGGCTTTCTACTGGGTGCGATACTTGTGCAGTGGCTCGCCATCATTAGCCTAGTACAGGACCTAGCAGCCTATGTAGAAGACGAAGTTGCGCATACACTTGTCCTTAATACGGTATGCATTACCGGACTAGTGATCATTGGGTCGCTCATCGCCAGCTATAAACTATTACAAAAACACAGCTATACGTACACGCTATCAGCGATCATTTTCAATCAGATAGCCTACCGAAAGTTCATATTCGTCTGCGCACTCGTATTGGCCTATATATTACCTATCATCGAAATCAGCTATCAGGCATCTTTCCGATTCGACAATGCGGGTACCGTTTATTTCTTCATCTATCTCTATCATATGATATTCAGTACTCTTCTTATTTACTTTGGAAGATACAAGACTAAATCTATAGAGACCCTATCAGATGTACTCATTATAGCTAACGCAATTTTCTATATCATTGTAGGTTACCGTATTCCTATAATTGAAAAGTATACAACGTTTATTTATAATGACGGAGCTTTCCCGTTTGCCTTTAATCTGCATTACTTATCACTCATGGCCTTACTATTACAGGTCTGGTGGTATCTGAAGCGTCATTTTTTCGAGTCCGTCGAACTTGGAAAACGAAATGCCTGTACAGCTTGGTTGGTAGCTTTCTTTATCGTGTATCTCTGCAGTGCTGAGGTTAATATTGTCTTTCTGTTTCAAGCAACAGATTTTGACAGTTACTTTACTACACGAGAATTTGTAATGAAGGTCATCTTTCCTATATTATGGGGATTACTATCTTTTGCCTTCCTTATTTATGGCATCAAGAAAAGCCTTAAAACAGCCCGTGTTATTGCATTGAGCCTTTTGGGGATTACAATTCTGAAACTTTTCATCTATGACATCCGGGATGTGTCCGAGACTGGAAAAATTATAGCCTTTATTTTATTGGGTGCGTTGATATTGACGATTTCCTTTGTATATCAAAAAATTAAAAAACTTGTAGTAGATAATAACAATGAAAAGCTTTAAACATCTCTTACTTCTTCTGTTCTTTGTTATTGCCACTTGCTCCTATACCGTCAGGGCACAACAATTGCAAGCGCAGGTAAGCGTCAATGTAAATGGTTACCACAGTATAGTTGTACCTCAGGAATTTAGAGCCAGAGTGGCTAATAATATGGGAATGCTTAGATTGAAAGATGCTAAAGGCAATGAAGTTCCCTTTATTCTACAAGCCCCCGCTCCACAGTCTTCCTATTTCTCACCTATTCCTTATGAACAGGACAAAAACAAAGTGGATAGCACGGAGCTGTTTCTAATTGACACTAAAGTCAAGAAAAAAAACAGTGGATATATCATACAGGTGGCCAATACGGATAATAGTAAAAAATATCGCGTAGAAGGTAGTGATGATAGGGAAAACTGGTTTGGCATTATCAACAATGGTATTCTTACGGACCTGAAAGACGATAGTCAGACATTCACCAACAAGTCGATACAGTTTCCTTTGGTAGATTATCGC
This sequence comes from Sphingobacterium faecale, assembly GCF_016746095.1. GTDB lineage: Bacteria > Bacteroidota > Bacteroidia > Sphingobacteriales > Sphingobacteriaceae > Sphingobacterium > Sphingobacterium faecale. The sequence continues at coordinate 329,629 of NZ_JAERTY010000003.1, forward strand.
TACATCCGTATTATTTTGGATGACAAGAGCTCTCCTCCGATCAAAGTTCTCCATATTGGTGAAATAAAAAGTGATGAGACAGCGCCGCAACTAGAAAGAGTCAAACACGTAGCATACCAACAGACGAATAACCTTGATCGCAAAACGACCACAATAGCCATTACCAAGGAGATGTGGTCTCCTATTGACTATTTCCAAATCTATACCAGTACACCGAAGCAGTACTACCGCACGGCGCATACCTACACGGAGCAACAAAGATCAAACACAGACAAAAGGCATTCGGGATCTCAATATAGCAACAGTGAGTACCTCGAGTTACATAGTAACGTCAATGGTATATACATGCTGCAAGAGGCTTACCCGAGTAGCTTTTTCCTGGAGATTGAAAATGAAGATAGCCCAGCCCTGCAAATAGACAGTATAGTATTCTATCAAACCCCCATACGTTTGATCGCTGATATGGACAAACAACAGGAGTACAGCTTGCAGGCAGACACGAATTGGACTTCTCCGAATTACGACTTGGCTAAGATAACACTGAATCTTCCTAGCGATATACCCACCGTCACTATCGGCACCATTAAAAATCTCGAAACAAATTCAACTTCAGGAAATAAGAACTATGGCAATTACATCTTAATTGCTTGTTCGATTCTTGGCGTATGCTTAGTTTTTTATTTTGGTAGAGGTCTCATAAAAGATGTAAATAAAGACAAATAATATTTACAAGTACTAATACGGTTTCCCGTAAATAGTGTTATATTTATGACGCATCTTTGGAGCTAGATTAGTAAGGATAATTTCTAGCGTAAAAAAAACTGAGTACCACATCAAAACAAATCCTGACCTATGACTGCAAGAGAATTTGTATCTAGTATTCGGGCCAATCAGCCTGAACGTTCCAATTTGGAACATCGACTAAACACGGAAACATTACATGGTATCTTAAGTGATGCCCAGATTTCGGATTCGGCGTCTATTTATGAAGACCATGGTAATGAAATATTAAACCTTCTCCACAATTTTGACCTATCGAGATTGAACATCTATGATATTACTTTTGACCATGACCTGGAAGTTTATCAAGATTACTTATTCTTCGGTTGGGATACTATCGGAGACCGTCTAGGCTACCACATCCCTTCTGGAGAAGTAGTGAGCTACTACCTGCATGGAGATTGTATTAATTATAAATGTGCAAAAGACGACAGACAATTCCTCCAATTATTTTTTGAATTATATCTTTTACTGAAAGGTCGTTTGGAAACAGAAGATCAAAAAGAAAAAGAGGAAATAGAACAACAGTTTTGGCTCAATACCACCTCTGCTGCATCTGAATCGTATTGGGAACATTATCAGCGATTCTTGAATTTTTCTTAGCTTTTTCTGTACTCTGGACCAGTCTGCTTCGAAGTAAACTTGCTATATTTCCCCCGCAAAAAAATGTATGAGGAGAAATTTACGTAGGTTTACTCCGAAATTGGTTAAAGAGCTATCATGTATAATTTTAAGAACGACTACTCCGAAGGCGCACACGCGAATATTCTAAACAAATTATTAGAGACAAACCTTGTTCAGCAGCTAGGGTATGGTGACGATGAATATACCTCAGCGGCCAAGGCTCTTTTAAAAGCTAAAATAGATAATCCGCAAGTTGACATACATTTCCTTTCGGCAGGAACTCAAACCAATTTATTGGTCATATCTTGCCTCCTTAAATCACACGAAGCTGTGATAAGTGTCCAATCAGGGCATATTTATGCACATGAGGCTGGAGCTATCGAAGCTACAGGACACCGAATAATAACGGTAGAGAGCATGGATGGCAAACTAAGGCCAAGAAATATTGAGCAAATCGTACAGCAACATACGCTAAGACCACATGTAGTCAAACCCAGACTGGTATATATATCTAACTCGACTGAAATCGGAACAATCTACCAAAAAGCCGAACTGGAAGCACTTTCGCAATGTTGTAAACAGTACAACTTACTTTTATTTCTCGACGGAGCGCGACTTGGTAATGCATTGACTGCAACGAACAATGATCTAACACTTGCTGAAATCAGTAGACTGACGGATGTTTTCTACATAGGAGCTACAAAAAATGGAGCTCTACTAGGGGAAGCTGTTGTATTCAACAGACCAGATATGTATCCCGATTTTGATTACGCTTTAAAGCAAAAAGGAGCTCTTTTGGCCAAGGGGAGGTTATTAGGGATTCAATTTTTAGAACTATTCAAGAGTAACCTTTATTTTGAACTCGCTGACCATGCCAACAAAATGGCCATGAAGATAGCTGATGCGACACGCGAATTGGGATACGATTTCTTGACACATTCAACAACCAATCAAATATTTCCTGTTTTTCCACGACATACCATCAACGAACTTTACAAAAAGTACCTCTTCTTTGAGTGGAAACAGGTAGATGAAAATCACTCCGCAGTACGACTCTTAACCTCCTGGGCTACGCCAGAAAAGGTAGTTGACGAATTTATATTTGATTTAAAGGCACTACAGTAATATACGAACCTGCATCTAACATTTATCAAAAATAATAGAGTATAAATAACAACGATGGTATTGCTATCAACCCCCATAGTACAAGTCCTAAAATAAATGGTTTGGTACCTACGGACTTTAACACTTGGGTAGAAAGCCCAGCCCCAATCAAGAACAATACTGCTGTAAGTCCGCTTTTGGACAGATATACAATGTAAGGAGCAATTTTGTGTAGTGGAGCGATATAAGTATTACCAATAATGGCTAATATAAAGAGTCCGATAAAGTAAGGAACCTGTACTCGACTTCCTTTATTTTTAAAAACCAAAGCACTAAAAAATGTAACGGGTATGATCCACAGCGCACGTGTCAACTTGACGGAGGTCGCGATTTGTAGCGCTTCCTCTCCATATCTGCTAGCTGCACCGACCACAGAACTGGTATCTTGAATAGCCACGGCACTCCAAAGACCAAACTGTCCTTGTGAAAGATTAAAGAAGTGTCCAACGGCGGGGAACACAAATAAAGCGATAGAATTTAAAATAAAAATAGTAGCCAATGCTACACTAATCTGCGCTTCCTTAGCCTTTATCACGGGGGACATGGCAGCAATAGCACTCCCTCCGCATATTGCGGTACCCACGGTAATCAAAAAAGCTATTTTCTTATCAATGTGTAACATCTTACCTATAAAATGCCCTAGAAATAGTATCCCGAATAAAGAGGCTACGGTTAAAAGAAAACCGTTTTTGCTGGCATGAATGGCAGACTCTACATCCATCCCAAACCCCAAGCCAACGACAGATACCTGTAATAGACTATGTGTCAATTTTCCTGTAATATTTGAAAACGGATTCCCTAACCACTGTGCCGTAATAATCCCAATTAATAATGCTATAGGAGGTGATACAAAAGGGCTTAGACAAAGTAGTCCCAAACCGATAAAAATAAACTCACGAATACTTAAATTTTTATTTAAAATTCCTTTTTTAAAAAAATGACTATTGTTCATCTTACAATCTCTTTTGATTAAACAATACAAAGTTGCGACCTATGGATTTCAAAAGAAAATGATTAAAAACCATACCCCATAACCAATAGTTATGCTTCCCAACGTTGAAAAAACAGCACTAATTCAACGAAAAGATTCCTATCTTTGAACACAGGCAGAAATCTGCATCAACTGATAAAAATTTTATGGAATTATATGATTTTGGCATAGTTGGTCTTGGTGTTATGGGAAGAAACCTCCTATTAAACATGGCCGACAATAAATTTGCCGTAGCGGGATTAGACCTTGACGCCGCTAAAGTAGAGTCTTTAGAGAACGAAATTAATGATACCCATCAAGTAAAAGCAACGACTCAGGTAGCTGAATTTACGCAAGCAATCCGAAAACCTAGAGCTATTATGTTGTTAGTTCCGGCTGGTAAACCTGTGGATGGTGCTATCAACAGTCTTCTCCCTCACTTGGAAGAAGGCGATATTATCATTGATGGTGGTAATTCTTATTTCCCGGATACAGATCGTAGATTTTTAGAACTATCTCAGAAAAATATTCATTTTTTTGGGATGGGGATATCAGGAGGAGAAAAGGGTGCACGTTTCGGCCCTAGCTTAATGCCAGGAGGAGATAAAGGCGCTTACGAACGTCTACGTCCAATCTTTGAAGCAGTATCAGCGAAAGTTAATGGAGAACCTTGTGTAGCTTATCTAGGCAATGGCTCTGCTGGTAACTATGTAAAAATGGTACATAATGGCATCGAATATGGTATCATGCAGCTGATTGCGGAAACTTATGATTTGATGAAACGTGGTTTTGGAATCGATGATGAAAAGATACAGCAAACCTTCGTTCAATGGAACAACACGGAATTGCAATCCTTCCTCGTAGAAATCACAGGTGAAATACTCAACAAATTTGATGAAGACGGACAACGTCTGGTAAACGTCATATCCGACTGGGCAAAATCTAAAGGAACAGGTAAATGGACCTCACAGAATGCCATGGATTTGCAAGCACCAGTCCCCGTTATAGACGCGGCAGTAACTATGCGGGACATGTCCAAATTCAAACCTGAACGTGTACAAGCAGCTAAAAAATTAAATTGGACGCCAGCTGAAAAAAACATAGATGAAGACCAGGTAATCGGACAATTAAAAGACGCTTTCTACTTTGCCATGCTAAATACCTATGCACAGGGGTTAGCACAACTGACTATAGCTTCGGAAACCTATAACTATGGGCTTAACCTGGAAGAAGTAGCCAAAATATGGCGTGGAGGATGTATTATCCGAGCAGCGGCACTAGAAGATTTCAGACAGGCTTACAGCCGTGATGCTTCATTACGCAATATTCTTTTGGATGATACTATTGCTAAAGATATTTCATCTAGACAAGCTAATACGAGAGAAATCGTAAAACAAGCTGTTGAGCATGGAATTCCATTTGCCGCTTATATGAATGCGTTGGCTTACTTTGATTCTTACCGATCGGAGCGTATGCCAACGAATATCATACAGGCGCAACGCGATTACTTTGGAGCACATACCTATGAGCGCATTGACCGCGAAGGTTCGTTTCATACACAGTGGGACTAAAATAAATTGAACACATTTTTAATCATACAATGAAGACCAGTAAAAAAGCCAGACCTTCTATTATAGTGATTTTTGGAGGTACGGGAGATTTGGCAAAGCGTAAATTAATACCCGCTTTTTACAATTTATTTTTGGACGACTGGATGCCAGAGAAGTTTGCTATCATCGGTTTGGGTCGTACGGAGCTTGATAATGCAACTTATAGGACACATCTGGCAGAGGGACTATCTGAGTTTTCCCGTACAGGAAAACCAGAGCAACAGAAGTGGGAGGAATTCAGTCCGAATATCACCTATTTCCCTTCTAATATCGACGATATTGACTCATACAAAGAGCTCGCTAGCCAACTGGATGCATTAGACGAGTTGTGGGGGGAGCGCGCCAATAGGTTGTTTTACCTATCTGTAGCACCACGTTTTATCGAAGCGGCGACTCTACATATCAATGAATCTGGTCTTGCAAGTATACCAGACAAAGACCGCATCGTTATCGAGAAACCATTTGGGAATGATAAACAAACAGCAGTCGCTCTTAATAAATTACTAAGACAGACTTTTCAAGAGAAACAAATCTATAGAATAGACCATTATCTGGGAAAAGAAACAGTTCAAAACATACTGGCTTTTAGATTTGGCAACGCTCTTTTTGAACCACTTTGGAATAGAAACTTTATAGATTCGGTACAGATTACGGTAGCAGAACAGGTAGGTGTTGAGAACCGCGGAGGATTTTACGAAAGTGCAGGAGCGCTTAAAGATATGGTTCAGAACCACCTTCTACAGATACTCTGCATGGTGGCTATGGAAGCACCAGCTTCATTCAAATCAGAAGAGATACGTAATCGCAAAGTAGATGTACTACGAGCCGTACGCCGTATCAAACCTGAGGAGGTGCAACGCTACGCCGTAAGGGGCCAATATGGTGAAGGATGGCTGCAAGGCAAAAAAGTACCTGGCTACCGTGAAGAAGAGGGAGTGAATCCTAAATCAAATACAGAGACATTTGTTGCTGTTAAATTTTTCTTAGACAATTGGCGCTGGCAAGGAGTACCATTCTATCTACGTACAGGAAAACGTATGCAGGAGAAACATTCATCGATTACGATACAATTTAAACCGGTACCGCATTCGACCTTCTCCGAAGGGCAAATGGACAACCTCATGCCCAATAAGCTGACCATTAATATACAACCTCAGATGGATATCCGTCTACGCTTTATGACGAAACGTCCGGGCTTAACTATGGCATTGAATCCATCGGAAATGGTTTTTGATTATGATACCTGTTCTACACAATCACCAGAGGCTTACGAAACATTGCTTTTGGATGCATTGAACGGGGATGCTACCCTTTTTATGCGCTCCGATCAAGTGGAAGAGGCTTGGGATGTAATCACTCCGATCCAAGAAGCTTGGGAAAGCAGAAATACACTAGATTTTCCGAACTATGCATCAGGAACTTGGGGCCCTGAAAATGCAGAGGCACTGGTCGCTCAAAACGGTCATGTATGGGCTGTAAATGCGCACCATAAAACGCGATAACAAGATTTGATCCTGACGAGTATAATTTAATATTGACTACTAAAAGTTTGAAGAATTGATACAGATATTTGAGAATACACAACAATTGACGGAAGCTGCAGCCGCTCTATTTATCGATACCGCAAAAGAAGCTATTGCCAAGAACAATAAATTTACCGTTGCGCTGACCGGAGGTTCATCTCCTATAGCCCTGCATAATTTGCTTGCATCTGCAGACTATCAGCAGATGATCGATTGGAAAAAGGTATATGTTTTTTGGGGCGATGAACGTTGGGTGCCATTTGAAGACGATCGTAGCAACACGAAAATGGCTTTTGAGACCTTATTGAATCATGTTCCAATTCCGGAGGAGAATATCTACAATATGTATTCAGAAACAGCTTCCCCTGAAGCGTATGCTACGCAATATGAAGCAGATATCAAGAAGGTTGTGGGCGAAGATGGAGTCTTTGATTTGATCCTACTCGGCATGGGTGACGATGGTCATACAGCATCTCTATTCCCCCACACGGCAATATTGGCTGAAGATAAAAAATGGGTAGACGCCTATTATCTTGAGCCACAAAGCATGTACCGGATTACATTAACAGCTCCGCTCATCAATAAAGCGAAAAATATCGCTGTGCTCACTTTTGGAGACAAAAAGACCGATGCACTATATGAAGTCTTAGAAGGCGAACGCAATCCACAAGAATACCCTTCGCAGCTACTCGCTCCAAGCCACGGAAAGCTTGTATTCATGACGGATCAAGCAGCAGCAAAACGATTGAAAAAGTCGTACTAAAACGTAAATAGAGGACTGTCTCAAAAGTCGATTTCAACTGGTTGATACCAAATAAAATTTTGATTCTATATTAGACTCAGCGAAGAAAGAGGACCAAATTCTTAATAAGTTTTGGTCCTCTTTTATGATTTCTCAAATTGAAAGCTATATTATCAAATAAAATTCTGAATTTCATTTATGAGACAGCCCCTTTCGTTTGTGATCCCGCTGGATTGGATCAGCCCCGCAAGCCCCCAAGCTTACCCCTGATCCTTCTATGAATCGAACCCCCTGGATTCGACCCTAAAGGGCACAAAAAAAGCCACACTTTGCAGTGAAGCTTTCTTGTGATCCCGCTGGATTGGATCAGCTCCGCAAGACCCCAAGCTTACCCCTGATCCTTCTATGAATCGAACCCCCTGGATTCGACCCTAAAGGGCACAAAAAAAAGCCACACTTTGCAGTGAAGCTTTCCTTGTGATCCCGCTGGATTGGATCAGCCCCGCAAGACCCCAAGCTTACCCCTGATCCTTCTATGAATCGAACCCCCTGGATTCGACCCTAAAGGGCACAAAAAAAAGCCACACTTTGCAGTGAAGCTTTCCTTGTGATCCCGCTGGGATTCGAACCCAGGACCCATACATTAAAAGTGTATTGCTCTACCAGCTGAGCTACGGAATCCTAATTCTTTATCGAATTATCCTTCGTTGTTTGAAGTGTTGCAAAGGTAAGAAAAATATCTTTAAATGCAAGGTTTAAAAATAGATAAATCAAATAGGTGGGGTTGATACCTTTAATAGACACTACTTACCCCTGTCTACATGGATGTAATTCTGGTTTGCAGCTATGTATTTTGCATTTGCATACATGCAGTTCGCTCCCGCATGCATGTAAATTACTTTTACATGAATGTAAATCACGTTTACATCGATGTAATTCTGGTTTGCAGTTATGTATTTTGCATTTGCATACATGCAGTTCACTCCCGCATACATGTAAATTGCTTTTACATGAATGTAAACCACGTTTACATCGATGTAATTCTGGTTTGCAGTTATGTATTTTGCATTTGCATACATGCAGTTCACTCCCGCATACATGTAAATTGCTTTTACATGAATGTAAACCACGTTTACATCGATGTAATTCTGGTTTGCAGTTATGTATTTTGCATTTGCATACATGCAGTTCACTCCCGCATACATGTAAATTGCTTTTACATGAATGTAAATCACGTTTACGTGAATGTAATTCTGGTTTGCACCTATGTATTTTGCATTTGCATACATGCAGTTCACTCCCGCATTCATGTAAATTGCTTTTACATGAATGTAAATCACGTTTACATGGAGGTAATTCTGATTTATATCAATGTAAGAGTTTCGATCTTTTGTCTTCTTATATTACATTGTAGGCAGCAGTTTGTTTATACGTTGAATTCTTTAAAAAAGATTAAACAAAAAATCGTACTAGGTCGCATTATGCCATCTTTTTTCGATTTGTGACAGATTCTTTGAACGTCTCTGTTTGTCTTGTTCATTCACTTTGATAATGTATAGCTGCCCTAGACAAGTGTGACCAATGCATCTGAAATCAACACGTGTGGGGGCTTGTGGTAAGATTCAAATGGAAGTCCTAGCAGAAGGGCTAGTTTTGTGTTAAATAGAAAATTTGTTTTTTCCGAATGTGTTCTGGATGGGAAAGAAGATCGTAAGAACCTCAGATCCGTCGTCAGGATTACTTCACTACTATACATTCAGAAAACCGAGGAATCTTCCTGTGAACAGCAATATTATATTACCTCATTAACAGATAATCCGGAGTTGCTAACACATCTATAAGAAACCATTGGGCCATAAAGAATAATCTCCACTTGAATCTTGATGTTGTCTCCCGAGAAGACGGACAATAAAAAGGAGTCAACTACTGTGTAGTGTCTCCTTAAGTGATCCCGCTGGGATTGGATCAGCCCCGCAAGACCCCAGCTTATCCCTGATCCTTCTATGAATCGAACCCTGTGGATTCGACTCTAAAGGGCACAAAAAAAGCCCCACTTTGCAGTGAAGCTTTCTTGTGATCCCGCTGGGATTGGTTCAGCCCCGCAAGACCCCAAGCTATACCGTGAACCTTCTATGAATCGAACCGCTCTGGGTTCGACCCTGAAGGGCACAAAAAAAGCCCCACTTTGCAGTGAAGCTTTCTTGTGATCCCGCTGGGATTCGAACCCAGGACCCATACATTAAAAGTGTATTGCTCTACCAGCTGAGCTACGGAATCCTAATTCTTTAACGAATTACCCTTCGTTCTTTGAAGTGATGCAAAAGTAGAAAATTTGAGCATTTATACCAACTTTTTTTTACTTTTTATTGCCTCTATTTTTAAATAAGCTCATTACTAGGCCATTAATTTGTTAAGAATTTATAACCTTCCAAAGCATATCTTTTAATGGAAGGATATTCTTATTGGCTACAGATGATATAAAGATATAAGGTATGTCCTTCGGCACCTGTAATGCCATCTCTGCCTCTAATTCATCGTCCAACATATCGGATTTTGTAACAGCTAGTAAACGGGGTTTCATTAAAAGCTCTTCATTATAAGAAGTCAATTCGTTCAATAGAATATTATACTCTTCAGCTATCGTACGATCGGTATCAGCCGGAACCATAAACAAAAGTACCGAGTTGCGTTCTATATGTCTTAAAAAACGAATCCCTAAGCCTTTTCCCTCCGAAGCTCCCTCAATAATCCCGGGGATGTCGGCCATGACGAAAGATTTATTATCGCGATAACTTACTATTCCTAAATTAGGAACTAAGGTTGTAAAAGGATAGTCTGCGATCTCCGGCTTAGCAGCAGAGACTACTGATAATAGGGTTGATTTTCCTGCATTTGGAAAGCCTACTAATCCTACATCTGCCAAAACTTTGAGTTCTAGAATAACCCACTGTTCTACACCAGGCAACCCCGGCTGCGAGAATCGTGGCGTCTGTTGAGTGGGGCTTTTAAAATGCCAGTTGCCTAAACCTCCTTTACCGCCTGCTGTGAGAATCTTAGTTTCTCCTTCCTCGGTGATTTCAAATAGGACCTCACCTGTTTCGGCATCTTTAGCAACAGTACCTAAAGGAACCTCCAATACTTCGTCATTTCCATTAGCACCTGTTCGCAATGCGGACCCACCTGGGCCTCCCGATTCGGCGATAATGTGCTTCCTAAACTTCAGGTGTAATAAAGTCCAGTGCTGTGTAGAGCCCTTTAATATGATATGTCCACCTCGTCCACCATCACCTCCGTCCGGACCACCCTTGGCCGTGAATTTGTCTCGATGCAAGTGCGCAGAACCTGCTCCTCCATGTCCCGAACGACAACACACCTTTACATAATCAACAAAATTAGAACCTTGAGCCATATTTCAATAACAGTGAATAAAATTAAGCGTTGTAGCTATCAATTACTTGAGATAAATCAGTAAAAATAGCTTCAATCTCACCAATACCATTTACCTTTGACAATTTGCCTTGAGATTCGTAGTATGGAAGCACATGAATAGTTTTTCCGAAGTATTCTTCTATACGTTTCTTTAACTTATCAGCAGCATCATCAGCACGCCCAGAAATTTCCTGACGTTTTGCGATACGTTGTGTCAGTTCTTGTTCATTCACATCAAGAGCAATCACTCCTGTGATAGAGCTACTATTCTCTATCAAAAAATTATCCAATGCTTCTGCCTGTGCAACAGTACGAGGAAAACCATCAAAGATAAACCCCTTTGCTTGTGGGTTTCTCTTGATTTCCTCTTCCAACATAGCGATGGTTATCGAATCAGGTACTAGGTTACCATCAGCAATAATCTGACTTACTTGTTTACCTAAATCGGTTTGACCTTTGATATGTGCACGAAAAAGATCTCCGGTAGAAATATGCACAAGATTGTATTTACTGATAAGTTTCTCTGACTGTGTACCCTTTCCTGCTCCTGGAGGACCGAATAATACAAGGTTTAGCATAGTGTTGAGTAATTTTTGATGACAAAAATAAAAGCCTAATCCGGTTAAGAGAATTAGGCTCTTCAGTTAACTAGAGTGCGCTCCAAGGGAGTCGAACCCCTAACCTTCTGATCCGTAGTCAGATGCTCTATCCAATTAAGCTAGGAGCGCTGTTACCATAACGTTAAAGAATAACCTTTTATGTTTTTGGTGTTGCAAATATAGATATTAAAAAGCTTTATGCAAATATTTTTCTATTGATATTTCAACAAATCGAGATAACGGTATAATCTTAAAAAAAGAAAATACGGGCAGAATATACCTTCTCCCCGTATCGTCTATTACTAATATCTGACATACTAATGCTTTGCATCCATCTCGTCGACATAGTCGGCATTCGGGATATAGTCTGCTGTAATCAATTCTTTATAGTTCTCTGGCTTCTCTTTACCAAAACGTCTCTGCAAACTATCAAAAAGAGAATATACGACAGGTACAACAACTAACGTCAAAAACATCGACGACAAAAGACCTCCGATAATAACAATAGCTAGTCCTCTATTAGTATCCGCAATACCCCCTGTCGCCATAGCGATAGGAATCATACCAAACACCATAGCGATCGTAGTCATCAGGATCGGACGAAGACGTGCATGGTTAGCTGCCACTAACGCATCATGTGTCGTTGCTCCAGATGCCTTTTTATGATTAGCAAAATCGACCAATAAAATAGCATTCTTAGCAACCAAGCCAATCAACATGATGATACCTAAGATTGTAAAGATATTCAATGTCTGATTCGTCAATGCCAACAACAATAGTGCTCCGATAAACGAGAGCGGAATAGAAAACAATACGACAAACGGTGTTGCAAAGTTATCATACAAAGCTACCATCACTAGGTACACTAATATAATCGAGGCCAAAAGAGCTACTCCCAACGTTCCAAAACCTTCCTCTTGATTTTCCATATTTCCTCCCCACATAGTCGCTACACCTGTCTTTTTGGGCAACTTATCAAATTCAGCTTGCCATTCCTGAGCTACAGTACCAGCAGGACGTCCGATCACTTGCGCTTTCACTGCCACAGAAGGTGTTTTGTCCCGTCGTTCCAACAATGTCGGTCCAGAACCATAGGAAATATCCGCAAACTGTTCTAACCTAATCGAAGTTCCTTGATTATTGATAAATTTCAACTTACGAACATCTTCTATACCTGCCCTGCCTTTATCATCAAACTGTATATTGATATCGTATTCGTTATCTCCCGCACGGAACTTATTATCTGTATTTCCGGAGAAAGCCACCTGCATCGTACTACCCACCGTAGCGACATTCAGCCCTAATGAGGTCATTTTATCGCGATCTACTTTTACATTAATCTCTGGATTACCGGCCTCTGATGACAATCGTACTTGCGAAGATCCTGGTATTTTCTTCAGCACTTCAGCAGCTTGATTTGCAAATTCCAAAGCATCTTCCATTGACGTACCGATAACTGTTAAATGTACTGGTGCCTGCTCCGCCCCCATCAACCCCATATTCACGGTTCGAACTATTGCCCCAATCAGTTCATTCTCTAACTCACGTTTTAGCTCGGCAGAATATACCTTAGAATTTAAAACCCCTACATACTCGTCTTTTAAGATAACATGGATTTCGGACTTGTATCTAGACCCCGATACACCTCCCATACCACCATCACTCGATTGACCTACGGTAGTAATCATACGCTTAACCTCGGGTTTTGAAGCAATCAAATTCTCTGCACGCTGGGTTAACTGATTTGTTGTTTCTAAGGACGCGTCTTTTTCCAACTCAAGTTGCATCATAAACTCACCTTTATCATTCGCTGGGAAGAAGTCTCCTCCAATATAACCCAAAATCGGCAAAGAAAGCGATGCAAAGAATAAAACTATGGCTATCAATAATGTGACTAATTTATTACCTCTTGTGCGCAAGGACCACTTCAGGATATCTGATATCCAATGGGTGAACTTGGAAAGACCACGTTCAAATCCTAATATTATTTTCCCAAAAAAGGAGCTTGAATTGATATGCTCTAACCGTCCAAAACGAGAATATAACCATGGCACTACTGTAAAAGAAACCAACAAAGACAATCCAGTAGCAATAATAACAGTAACACAGAATTGAGCGAGAATATTAGCCACGAGTCCTGTGGACATCGCGATCGGCAAGAACACAACAACAATTACCAGTGTAATAGCTGTAACCGTAAATCCAATCTCAGCAGCTCCATCATAAGCAGCACGCACCTTGTTTTTTCCCATCTCCATATGCCGGTGCACATTTTCGATAACTACGATAGCATCATCGACCAAAATACCAACCACCAAAGACAATCCCAATAAAGACATCAGATTCAGTGTATATCCCATAAAATAGAAACCAATAAAAGTTGCTACCAAAGACAACGGGATAGCCACCATCGTAATGGCCGCATTACGCAAACTATGCAAGAAAAACAGCATAATGAAACCGACCAATATAACGGCAACCACTAGATCCTTCATAACGTGATTTGCAGAATGCAAAGTATATTCACTCGAATCGTTAGCAATAAGAACCTGTATTCCTTCTTTCTGATAGTCTTTCTCAATACCAGAGATCAGATTACCGTCTTTATCTTTTGTTGCAATAGTTTTTTGCACCAACTTGGATACCGCTACAGCATTGGCGTCAGACTGCTTATACACTTGCATCAAAATCGTATTCTTGCGATCCAAACGCGCTACCTTCTCAATTTCAGCGACACCATCTTGAATATCTGCGATATCACGCAGAAAAACAGTTATTCCTGCAGGTGTAGTTATTGGCAGATTACGCAGTTCTTCAACAGACCCCACCTTACCAGCAAGACGAATGGTATTTCGCTTTTCGGCAGACTGAACACTTCCTGTAGGAAAATCCATATTAGAAGCAGCAATCACTTGCTGAATCTGTGTAATACTCAAGCCGTAGCCTTCTAATTTTTCAGGATCCACTTTCACCTGAATCTCGCGCTCTTCACCTCCAATCATATCAACCTTCGCCACACCGTTTACCCTTGCGAATACAGGTTGTATCTTTTTGTCTAAAAGATCGTAAAGCTCTTTTTCTGACAACGCTGAGGTTACAGCTAAACTCATGATTGGCATATCATCCAATGAGAATTTATTCAAAATTGGCGGATCCACATCATCTGGTAAATCATTCAATATGGAATTGATTTTCCGTTGCGCATCTGTAAGCAAAAAGTTAACATCAGCTTCATCATTTAATGTTACCGCAACCACGGAAACACTTTCCATCGAGGTAGCCTCAATTTTCTTCACCATCTCAAGGGAAGAAATAGCGTCTTCAATTTTTTTGGTAACGGTATTCTCTACCTCCGTAGGTGAGGCTCCCGGATATACCGTCTGAATCAAAATAACTTTGATGTCAAACTTAGGAATCAGCTCATACCCAAGTCGGGTATAAGAAAATATACCACCAAGGATCAAGATGATAAACATCACAATGATTAAACTTGGCCTCTTTATCGAAATTTCAGAAATCTTCATATTATTTACCGCCTTTTCAACTTATTATTTGATAATAGAAATAGGTGCTTGATCGAACACATTGATCTGACCGGAAATAATGACCTGATCACCTACACTCACACCTTCTAATACTTCGATATAATCACCAAAGCTTCTGCCCGACTTAACCGTGGCGGCAACTGCTTTTCCATTCTTCACCACAAAAATCTTGTTGTCGCTTACAGAGCCCAAGAACGCAGTACGAGGTATCACAACCACATTGGCTGTCACATCGTCGCCAAACCTAGCAGTACCATACATACCTGCACGCAATTCGTTATTAGGATTAGCAACCTCGATCTCTACGGGAAAATTTAAGCTTCCATCTGACTTAGGGGCTATAAATGTAATCTTACCACTATATACTTTATCCGGGTAAACGCTAACCCCCAAGTTTACATGTTGCCCTACCCTAAGTGTGGCGACATTCTTTTCATCTACATTTACACGTAGTTTCAAAGTGCTGACATTCACAATATCAAATGCAGCGGTTCCAGGGTTCACGTATGTTCCAGGTTCAATTTTCTTGGAATTTATAATTCCAGACACTGATGTTTTAATCGTCACATCACCAGCTGTAAGTTTTGCGCTGCGTAAATTATTTTTAGCGTTTTCAAACTGAAGCTTGGCTTGATCTAATTGCTGCTGTGTGACCCCTCCTGTACTAAAAGCACTTTCAAATCGTTGTACATTCTGCAAAGCATTGTCATAGTTAGCCTGTGCGTTTGCCACATTAACATTCAATTTATCCCCCTCTACAACAGCTAGCGTTTGACCGGCGCTAACTCTGGCTCCCTCACTTACTAACACCTTTACCACACGCCCTGGAGTTTCAGCTGAAACAGTAACCTCTTGCTTAGGAATAAAATTACCATTGACCACGTAAGTTAAATCAACTATCTGTGTACGTACAGTATCTACCCGCACAGCCACTTTTTCATTGGTCACTGCAGCCGCTGCAGTTATCTCTTCATTCTGCTTCTTGTTCTTGTTCAATAAATAAACAATACCTGCTAGTACAGCTGCGATACTTACGATTGTTATTATTACGCGTTTCATAATATATATTAAGATTATTTTTCGTTTACTAATGTTTTTAACTGACCTTTAGACTTTATCAGCTGTATTTCGGCAACTTTAAAATTAAGTAAAGAAGTATTCAGATTGTTTTGTGCATCGGCATAAGCATTCTCCGCATCAAGCAACTCTGTTAAGGTAGCCAATCCATTTTTATAATTGTTTTCCGTATCGGAAAGCACCTCTTTCGCTAATGTTACGTTGGAGCGATTGGAATTGATTGTCAACAGTGAATTTTTAACCTGCGCTTTCGCATTTTCTTTAGCCAGATCTAAACCTAACTTTGTCTCTTCATAATCAACTTTAGCCCTTCTAATCTCGATATTGGCCTGATTGACTTTTGATTTCGTTGCTCCCCCCGTAAATATTGGTATACTAAGATTCAAACCTATTGTAGAGAAATCGGCCCAGACTGACTCTTTGGGTTTAAACAGAAAAAAACTATTTGAAAAACCTAAGACACCGTAGTTCGCACTTAAAGATAAAGTAGGGTAATATTGAGACACAATAGACTTTTTGTTTAACTCCAATAACTCACTCTGTTTACTCAACAATCGCAACTCTGTCCTGTCATCCATTATCGGCTGATCCTCCAAAGCAATAGATGCATCAATCTCAAAAGTTTCCTCAGGTAAGGCAACTGCTTGCTTAATATCCATACCTATCGCAAATTTTAAAGCATTCTCTCTAAGCTCTAACGCATTCATGATTTGACTTTTCTGCGCTTTAAGATTATTGATTGCAACCTCAGTCCTATCTAAGTCTATCTTTTTTGCCAGTCCAGCATCGACTAATCCTTTTATAACACGGTGTGTCTTGGTTGTGTTATCTAGGTTGTTCTGTACTGTTTGCAACTGCAACTGAGTTTGATAAACCTCATAATAAGAATTGGATACTTTTTCGATCAGTTGCTCGTCGGTCAATTCTTTATTTATTTGATAAAACTCCCGAGTAGATTTTGCTGCTTTCAAACCCGTAAAAAGCGCTTGATTAAAAATCTGTTGATTAAGGGATACCGAGTTTTGCGATGACCATGGCGTCCCGAAGCCAACAAGTGTAAGCCCGGCAGGCACCGGTGGAGCTGTTGTTTTAGGCGTTACTTCCCCTTTAACTCCACCTGATATAGAACCTATATTATTTCCATTAGCATCAGTCAATTGCCCTGTGAGATTTCCATCCAAATCGGAAGCACCACCTCCTCCTCCAAAACCACCCATAGCAGACAAGTCTATAGCCGATTTTTGTACTTTAACATTATAGGTTACACCACCATTAAAATTCACCTGAGGAAGAGCTCCTGCTCTCACCTCATCTATTTTATACTGTGCATTTTCAAGATCCAAAGCTGATTTTTTAGCATCAGCTTTATTCTCCAATGCATACTTTATTGCTTGCTGTAACGTCAACACCTCTTGTGCACTGACGCTGGAGACTCCAAAGACTCCGGCTAATAAAACTGCAATAATTTTTATCCTTTTCATCTAGTTTATTTTTTTCTTTTGTTGATGAGAGTTCTCCCGAAGCATCGGGATTGGTTTCGTTGTTTATTGTTCGATGATTCGCTCTTCAAAAATCAATCTAATTGCCCTTTTCTGACTATCCACAATATGACTGATATTTTCCTTATTAGGTATACCAGAGATAATATCCTGCACATTATACATTATACCAAGTGACTTCATTATCTCAACAAATGCGATACTAGCCTCTTCAACATCTTTGATCCGGACGTCTCCAAAATTTACAGACTTGGAAAACAATGCCTTGGTAGCCGCAACATCCCTCTGATAAAGCTCCTCAATAACAGATGCCATATCAACACCTTTAATCCACTCTAAATTTTCATCAATGTGAAGCATATAATACTTACTAAGATATGAGGCCCTCAATTCTAGAATTTCATAAAGTGTTGCCATCAGATCCTTAGTGTAATTAGCAACAATAACTTCCTCTTTACCAAATAGTTCATCAGCAACTGTACTGATTACATCTCTTATTAAAGCGGACTTATCTTGGTAATAGTAATATAGGTTTGCCTTAGTGATCTTCATATCTTCAGCAATTTCATTCATCGTGGTTTTATTGAAACCATAATGACAAAATCTCCGCAGAGCTACTTCGACGATTTCTTCCTTACGTTTATCCATTTCTCCCTTTTAACTCCTGACTTTTATTAAATTTTGTTCAAAAGTACAGAAAGAGCATGCCACATCTAAAAGAATTGCAAAAAAAAACAATTCTCTGACAATTAAAACAAATTAATTAAAACACCAATATTAGGAAAAGAGTTTGGCGAACTTCCTTTTATCAACCTTATATAGCCGGGCGGCACGGTAGGAAACTCCTGTTTGATACTCGTCAAGTTCTTTTAAATAGCCAAGATTTCCCATTTTTTTGCGGAAATTTCGTTTATCTAGAGATTCACCCAAAATCGACTCATACACTTGCTGTAATTGGGTCAGTGTAAATTTTTCAGGTAGAAGTTCAAACGGCGTAAATGAAAAACTTAAGTTGGCTTTTAGTTTTTTCAAACCGATTTGCAAGATTTCGTTGTGATCAAAAGCGAGATCAGGCACATTGTTAATAGCAAACCATTTAGCCTGTCGCATATAATTAGTTATGGGTTTTATTTTATTTTTCACCTCCTCATAACGTACCAGAGCCATATAAGCTACCGTCAAAATACGCCCTTCTGGATGGCGCTTCACTCCTGCCAGCGCAGCCAGCTGCTCTAGATAGATATCCTTCAAGCCAGTATTCTCATACGATATACGTTTGACTGCGTCCTCCATTTCTTCCTCTTTGTCCACAAAATAACCAGGAATAGCCCACCAATCTTTATAAGGATACTCATTTCGTTCAGTAAGAAGCACTTTTAACTGACCTTCATGAAAGGTTAGAATCAAACAATCTACGGTGAAAAAAGAAAGCACAAATTTTTATTTTAAATAAAAAACCAACCAAATATCAGACAATATTGCTTAAAAATTACAGAAGAAACAAAAAAAAGATGGTCAAAAATTTAATAGTGTAGAAAATACACACTATATTCGTATTGCCTAAAATTAGTTTGATTTGAAAAAAATAACAAACATTGGTGTATTTACTTCAGGTGGTGATGCGCCAGGGATGAACGCAGCGATCCGAGCTGTAGTAAGAACCGCAATATACGAGAACATACAAGTTACCGGGATCTACAGAGGTTACCAGGGAATGATTGATGCCGATTTTGTGAATATGAACAGACGTTCTGTAAGTTCTATTATTCAACATGGTGGCACGATTTTGAAATCTGCTAGATGTTTAGAATTCAAAACAAAGGAAGGACGCCAAAAAGCATATGAAAATATTAAAGCACATGGCATAGATGCATTGGTCGCCATAGGCGGCGATGGTACTTTTACAGGAGCAGATCTCTTCTCTAAAGAATTTGAGATTCCTGTGATGTGCATCCCTGGAACAATCGATAATGACCTCTACGGTTCGGATTACACATTGGGATACGATACCGCCAACAATACCGTCATTGAAGCAATAGATAAAATACGGGACACCGCTTCATCGCACAGTAGAGTTTTCTTTGTCGAAGTAATGGGGCGAGATTCAGGTTGTATTGCGTTAAATGCAGGAGTCGGTGGAGGTGCCGAGGCGATACTTATGCCCGAAGTCGATAGTGGTGTAACAGAGCTTTTTGATGAGCTTGCTTTAGCGGAAAGTCGAGAGAAGAGCTCAATGATCGTTATCATAGCAGAAGGTGACCAAAATGGAGGCGCCTATAACGTTGCTAAAATTGTGAAAGAGAAATTTGACCATCTTGATATAAAAGTTAGTATATTAGGGCATCTACAACGCGGAGGCTCACCTAGTAGTTTCGATCGAGTACTGGCTACCCGAATGGGCTTTAAAGCTGTAAAAGAACTAATGGCTGGCAATTCTAGGGCTACTGTGGGATTAAGAGGCACATCAATCGTAACTACTCCTTTAGAAGAAGCCTTAAGCAAGAAAGAATTCAAACTAGACGAAGAGTTGTTGGCAATTGCAAACATAATGAACAAATAGAGAGACATGATTTTAATAATTTTCACTGGATCAAGATATGCAGATTGGCGATTGGCCGATAAAGGAAAAGTTTTACATGGTTTCCGAACCGCAGGAATAAACTCTTACATCCAGGATGAAAATTTCATCAACCAACTCTTAAACAAAAACACAGACTTACTTTATAATGCTGAAAAGGTAAGGAAGATTTTTTTCTTTGGAGCAGGAGCATCATCAAAAGACCGTCAGGAAAAGATTGTTCGGGTTTTTTCTTCTTTTTTCAAAAATGCGCGAGTCAAAGCTTCTCATGACCTAGACGCTTCAGCTATCGCTACATTTGGGGATGAAAAGGGTATAGTTGGCATCATTGGATCGGGCTCCAACGCAGCCTACTTTACCGGTAAAAAGATTGTGGAGAATAATTACGGTCTAGGTTATATCCTAGCGGATGAAGGTTCTACCAACTGGCTCAGCAAACAGGTACTCAAAGATTTTTTGACGCAAGCTATGCCAAATGGTTTTAGAGAGAAGTTTTTAGAGAAACATAATATTGACCGAAAAGTGATTTTAGAAAAAATATACAATTCTCCCAACCCAAACATATTTCTTACCTCATTTGCAGACTTTATCTTAGAGAATAAGAACGATCCCTACATGGCTTCACTCGTTAAGAAAGGATTGGACTTGTACATCAAAACTTACCTTATTCCATTAGCAGACAACTATCCTGACTCTCCAATATGCCTAACAGGTTCGGTTGCCTATAACTATAAAGAGTGGTTAATGGAGTTGGGAAATGAGTATCACCTCGGAATTCAAAGCATCGTGAAAGAACCTATTCAGAATTTAACGAAATACTACATAAATAAAAATTAAAAAAAATGAAAATTGGAATTAATGGATTTGGCCGTATCGGTCGTTTAGCATTTAGAGCAGCAGTCAATCGAAAAGATATCGAGATCGTCGGAATCAACGACTTGGTCGAACCTGATTATATGGCATACATGCTAAAATACGACTCTACACACGGCAGATTTGATGGAACTGTAGAAGTAAAAGATGGCAATTTAGTGGTTAATGGTAAAACCATCCGGGTTACTGCAGAAAAGGATCCTGCAAACCTAAAATGGAATGAGGTGGGAGCAGAAGTCATCATTGAATCAACAGGTTTATTCTTAACGCAAGAAACAGCACAAAAACATATTGATGCAGGTGCAAAGAAAGTAATCATGTCAGCACCTGCTAAAGATGATACTCCGACTTTTGTGATGGGTGTAAACCACAAAGAGCTCCAAGCTAATCAACATATTGTATCGAATGCATCGTGCACAACGAACTGTCTAGCGCCGATAGCAAAAGTTCTACACGATAAATTTGGTATTGTAGAAGGACTGATGACTACTGTACACGCTGTAACAGCTACTCAAAAAACAGTAGATGGTCCATCTGTTAAAGATTGGAGAGGCGGTCGTGGCGCATACCAAAACATTATCCCATCTTCTACTGGCGCTGCAAAAGCAGTAGGTCTGGTATTACCCGCTCTTAAAGGAAAATTAACAGGAATGTCCTTCCGCGTACCTACAGCTGATGTATCGGTAGTAGACCTTACTGTCCGTCTAGACAAAGGTGCTTCTTATGAAGATATTAAAGCAGCGATGAAAGATGCTGCCGAAGGTGAACTAAAAGGTATATTAGGATACACGGAAGATGACGTGGTATCTACCGACTTCCTTGGGGATGCGCGGACTTCTATCTTTGACGCTAAAGCAGGCATATCCTTAAGTGATAATTTTGCAAAAGTTGTATCTTGGTACGACAACGAATGGGGATACTCTAATAAAATTATTGATTTAGCACAAGAAGTAGCTAAATTTATCTAAGCTTTTAAGCATTAAGAAAGAGACGCATTAGGCCTCTCTTTCTTATAAAACTCCTTCATCTCGAAAGCTATAATAACCACTATCCGTAAAAATCAAATGGTCATTCACCCGTATGTCCATAATCTTAGCAGCATCACAAACCCTATTTGTCAGGTCCCGATCAGCTTTACTTGGATGCAGTGTACCAGAAGGATGGTTATGAGCCAAAATAATGGAACTGGAATTATTCTGTAGGGCATGCCGCAATATCATCTTTATATCTACTGGTGTAAAATCATTTCCACCACTGCCGATCAACTGTTCGTGTAAGACTTTACAAGCCGTATTTAAATAGATCACCCAAAACTCTTCATGTGGTAAATCCTGCAAATAAGATTTAAAATAATCGTATACTCGTTTACTACTATTGAGTAATGGTTTTTCTAGAGCTCCTTCTTCCTTTCTTCTTCTTCCTAACTCGAGAGCTGCAACGATAGAAATTGCTTTTGCTTCTCCAATCCCCTTATATTCACATAGCTGATAGACATCCCGCTTGGACAGTTGGCTTAGACTATGTTTCGAATCGCTCAAAATTCGCTTACAAAGCTCGACTGCAGTCTCTCCTTGGGATCCTGAACCAATTAAGATAGCCAATAATTCTGCATCGGTCAGGGCACGCCGCCCTTGTTCCAATAATTTTTCTCTAGGGCGATCTGATTCCGCCCATTCACGAATAACAAGCTTGCTCATAAACTACATGTGATAAATAATTGATTTTCTTAAAGTTAATAAAAAACAATTAGTCCTCAAATTTTAACTTGCTTCGACAGAACATCACAACTTATTTTTAGCTAAAAAACCCTATCTTTGTACCTCGAAAACAAATTTATTTAGTAATGAGTAAAGCAATTATCAAGACAGAAAAAGGCGATATGACTGTACAGTTTTATACAGAAGACGCTCCTAATACCGTTGCAAATTTCGTTAAACTTGCTAAATCAGGCTTTTATGATGGATTAGCATTTCATCGCGTAATCCCTGATTTTGTTATCCAAGGAGGGTGTCCAAACTCAAAAGAAGGTGCTGCTGGAGCACCGGGTACTGGAGGCCCTGGGTATAAAATTGATTGTGAATTAACGGGTGAGAATCAATTTCATGATCGAGGTGTACTATCTATGGCGCATGCCGGCCGTAACACAGGTGGTTCACAATTTTTCATTTGTCACAGTCGCAATAACACTGCTCATCTAGATCGCAACCACACTTGCTTTGGTAAAGTAATAGAGAATGTAGACATCGTAGATGATATACGTCAGGGTGACCGTATTTTGTCAATCGAAGTAATAGAAGATTAGTTAACAACAAAGCAATAACATGAATTTAAGAGCTTTAGTATCAGTCACAGGTAAACCTGGTCTGTTTAAACTTATTGGGCAAAACAAGGGGGGATTTATTTTAGAATCCTTAGATAGTGCAAAAATTAAGTCAGTTGTCAATCTAAATACAACAAAAATGGCAACCCTTGAAGACATCACTATCTACGGCGAAGAAGAAGAAATCCGGCTATTGGATGTTCTTGAAAAAATCAAAGCTGAAGAAATCAATGTCCCTGACACAAAATCTAACGGTGATACGCTGAGAGAGTTTTTCAGAAGCGTAGCTCCTGGACACGATGAATCACGTGTATACACTTCGGATATCAAAAAGATTATATCTTGGTATAATATTATAAAGGAATTTCCTTTATTTGAAGAGGAAGCTCCTGCTCCTATTCAATAATACAAGAAGGTCTGATGAGAGTCAGGCCTTTTTTGTAATTATACGGCACAAAAAAATGCTTCATATAGAAAGCATTACATGTGATCTTAAAATCTGTCATAAAATCTACCTAAGTATTAGCGTTTTTTTGCTTTTTCAGGTTCTGTTTCGATAGGTTTTTCTACGAACCCCCAATTAGTTATATAAAACATAAACGGGTTGCGCTGTAAACTGGTACTTTTCTCTTTTCTTTTTTTAATCATATTTTTTCTTTCATTTTGTGTTCTATTGTGATAGTATAATCAACAAGCAAGCCAAACAACTGCAACTCTTATTTAAAGAAAGACAAAATGACATGGAGTCCATATAAGGATATAAAAAACGGGAATACTTGATGATGTATCCCCGCTTGTATTTTGAATATGATTTTATCAAACAACAATATTAATGATCTTACCTTTGACAAAAATCATCTTTTTCAGAGGTTTTCCATCCATATAACGCAATACGTCTGCATTAGCCAACACCATATCTTCGACAGTTTTCTGATCTAGATCCAACGCTAAAGACAAGTTCATCTTCATCTTACCATTGATAGAGACGGGATATGCAAACTCAGACTCGACTAGATAGGCAGGTTCGAACACCGGATAACCCGCAGAAGAAATAGAACCGGCATCATTCCCCAACAATGTCCACAGCTCTTCTGTGATATGTGGTGCATAAGACGACAACACAACAATCAGGTCTTGAAGAATCTCCCGTTTATTACATCTAAGATCAGTCAATTCGTTGACGCAAATCATAAAAGCGGATACAGATGTATTGAAAGAAAAACGCTCTATATCATCTTCTACCTTCTTGATTATTTTATGTAGTGCTTTATATTCCGCCTTTGTAGGTTTTTCATCAGAAATATTCAAATTGCCTTCTGCATCGTGAAAAAGACGCCATACTTTCCTTAAGAACTTATAAACCCCTTCTATACCATTTGTATTCCAAGGTTTGGCCTGCTCCAACGGCCCCAGAAACATTTCGTAGAGCCGTAGTGTATCAGCACCGAACTGTCCAATGATATCATCGGGATTGACAACGTTAAATTTAGATTTGGACATCTTTTCTACTTCTGTCCCACAGATGTATTTCCCATCTTCCAAGACGAACTCCGCATGTTCAAAATCTGGACGTGAAGCTTTAAACTTTTCGGTGTTCAGCATATCGTTATGCACAATATTCACATCTACATGCAACGGGATCGTGTTGTATTCGTCCTTCAAGCCTAAAGACACATAAGTATTCGTACCTCTACCCTCTTCATCCAACACACGATACACAAAACTCGAACGTCCTTGAATCATTCCCTGGTTGATAAGCTTCTTGAAAGGTTCCTCTTCATTATGATAGCCTAAATCCTTCAATATCTTATTCCAAAAACGGGAATACAGCAAATGTCCTGTAGCATGCTCAGAACCTCCAATATAAAGATCAACGGACTTCCAATAATCTATCGCCTTTTTAGAGGCAAAATCTTCTCTATTCTGAGGGTCCATATAACGGAACCAATACCAAGAAGATCCCGCCCAGCCAGGCATGGTACTTAATTCGTATTCGTATTCGTCTTGATATTTCCAACCTTCAGCCCTTCCCAAAGGAGGTTCACCAGACTCCGTTGGCAGATACTTATCCACCTCAGGAAGCAACAAAGGCAACTCTTCTTCTTTGATAAGATAAGGCAATCCATTTTTAAAAAATACCGGAACAGGCTCTCCCCAATAACGCTGACGGCCAAAAATAGCATCGCGCATACGGAAATTGACTTTTGCCTTTCCTAATCCCAGCTCGCCTAGTTTGGCTATTAATGCGTCAACGGCCTCAGCATAGCTCATACCATTAATAAATCCGGAATTAATATAACGTCCATCCTTATTGGCATCAGCAGCTTCGTCAATATTTTGACTATCTGATATCGCAACTATAGGGAGATTAAAGTGTTTAGCAAACAGATAATCTCGTTGATCTCCGGATGGAACTGCCATAACAGCTCCGGTTCCGTACCCCGCCAAAACGTAATCTGCTATCCAAATCTGTACATCTTCTCCTGTAATAGGATGTTTGGCATAGGATCCGGTAAAAGCTCCCGACACCGTCTTGGTATCAGCCATACGATCCAATTCAGACTTCTTAGAAGTATTATGAATATAGTTCTCGACTTCTGCCCGTTGCGCGTCGGTCGTCAGGGAGGCTACCAAGTCATGTTCTGGTGCCAACACGATAAAACTGACGCCAAAAATAGTATCTACACGAGTCGTAAACACTTCTATATCCGTATCAAACTGTGGTACCGGAAACTTGACAAGCGCTCCAACAGATTTACCTATCCAATTGCGTTGCATTTCGATCAATGGTTCGGGCCAATCAATCACATCCAATCCACGGAGCAAACGATCTGCATAGGCAGTGATACGCATTGACCACTGCATCATCTTCTTCTGTTCAACAGGAAATCCCCCTCTCTCGGACAATCCGTTGATCACCTCATCATTAGCTAATACAGTTCCTAAAGCAGGACACCAATTAACTGTGCTCTCCCGAAGATAAGCCAATCTGTATTTCAAAAGTTCTTGCTGCTGTTGTTCTTCACTGAAGGCTCGCCAGTCTTCGGCAGTAAACACGCCGATATCTTCATCCGACTCCGCATCTATCCCTTGCGAACCTGTATTTTCGAAGCGAGTTATTAATTGCTCAATCGGGACAGCACGATCTTCTTTCTTATCATACCACGCATTAAAGGCTTGCATGAAAATCCATTGCGTCCACTTATAGTAATCGGGCTCTGATGTACGGATCTCTCGGGACCAGTCATAGGAGAATCCGATATTGTCCATCTGCTGACGGTAACGATTAATATTTGCTTCGGTGGTAATCGATGGATGTTGCCCTGTCTGTATAGCGTATTGCTCTGCAGGTAGACCAAATGAGTCATACCCCATAGGGTGCAACACGTTAAAACCTTTAGTACGTTTATATCGAGAAAAAATATCCGAGGCTATATAACCTAGTGGGTGTCCAACATGCAGACCAGCCCCTGAAGGATAAGGAAACATGTCTAAGACATAGTACTTTGGCTTTTCCGTTGACTCAGATGTTTTGAAAGTAGCATTCTTTGCCCAAAATGCTTGCCACTTCTTTTCTATTAATTTATGATTATACTCCATTTTGTACAAAAAAAGATTTTACAAGAGTTGCGAAAATAGCGATTTTAAGTCATTTTTAATACAAAACTTTTTTATTGTCAGTAATAATTTCGGATATTAGTTGACTTATTCATTGATTTCAATGAGTAGGGAAAGGACGATAAAAAATGTTAAATATGTAGACCTTGACAAGGTTATTGCATTATATAATTCCTAAAATCATCTTAATTCTTTATTTTCGCATCAAATTAAATTAAGGTTTATGTCTGCATTAGAACAAGGATCACCTCGTAAAAAAACTAAATCTGTATATATTTCAACGGTTATTAGTATAGCTCTCGTATTATTAATGACTGGGCTTCTAGGTTTAATATTGGTTCATGCTAAAAATCTCTCTAAATACGTAAAAGAAAACATCGTCCTCAACATCATTGTCAATGACAACATAAATGAAGGTGATGTACTATCCCTGCAAAAGGATATCGAGAAAGACAATTATGTATTACGTACAGAATATGTCAGTAAAGAACTTGCTGCAAAAAACCTAAAGGAGGATTTAGGCGAAGATTTTGTAGAATACCTTGGACACAATCCCCTTTTGCCCTCTATCGATATTTATTTGAAAGAACAATATGCTAATTCAGATAGTATCCAACCCTTTATACAAAAACTAGTCAAAAATAGCCGTGTAAAAGAAGTCGTGTACCAAGAGTCTCTCATCGATATGGTAAATAAAAATATCCGTATCATCTCTATAGTAGTGCTGGCTTTCGCTGTCATCTTGTTGGTTATAGCTGTCGCGTTAATCAATAACACGATCCGGCTTGCTATATATTCGCAGCGATTCTTGATAAAAAGCATGCAGTTAATCGGGGCTACAAAGAACTTTATACGCAAACCATATATTCTATACGGTATCGTACATGGTTTAGTAGGTTCTCTTATTGCTATCTTATTACTGATTTTCACCCTACAATTTGCTCAAAAACAGGTGCCGGAATTAGTTTTTCTCCGTAATTGGTATGAATTTGGAGCTATATTTTTAATTGTAGTTATTTTAGGAATATTGATATCTGGATTAAGTACGTATTTCGCCGTTACCAAGTATCTAAAAGCCAAATCACACAGTCTATATCGCTAGGGCCTAATTTCGAGATTCTATAAGTCATCATTTAACAAAAAATTGAAAGATAATGTCACAAAAAAATCCATTGATAAACAATGAAAGGAAATCAAACTTATTTGTATTTCAAAAAATAAATTATCAGCTTTTCATTGCTAGTATCGTTATCGTAGCTATTGGTTTTTTCTTTATGATGGGCACTGAGGATATTTATAGCTTTACGAAAATCACCTTGGCTCCTTTAGTAATCGTTTTAGGTTTTGCTGTAGGCTTCATTGCAATACTTTATAAGCCGAAAAATAAAAACAACTAAAGGCTATGAGTTATTTTGAGGCTATAATATTAGCCATTCTTGAAGGACTTACCGAATTCCTGCCGGTATCCTCTACAGGGCATATGATTATCGGATCAGCCCTAATGGGTATAGAACCCTCTCCTTTCGTCAAACTATTCACCATCGTCATACAATTAGGAACTATTCTATCGGTACTGGTACTCTATTGGAAACGTTTCTTCAAATCGATGGATTTCTACTATAAATTGGTTGTAGCTGCAATACCTGCTTCTATACTGGGATTATTGCTCAATGATTTTATTGATTCATTACTAGAAAGTCCTCTTACGGTAGCGATCATGTTGGTCGTAGGAGGAGTCATATTGTTATTTGTGGATGTATGGTTCAATAAACCTACCGTAGAAGATTCGGATAAGATCACTTTTAAACAAGCGTTTATAATCGGCTGTTATCAATGTTTAGCACTTATACCAGGAACGTCTCGCTCCGCAAGTACGATTGTCGGAGCCATGACACAACGACTAACGAGAAAAGCTGCAGCTGAGTTCTCTTTTTTTTTAGCGATTCCTATGATGCTAGGGGCTTCTTTGGTCAAACTTTTAAAGTTCTTCAAAGAAGGTCACTCATTTTCAGGCCAAGAGATAAATCTATTGATCGTTGGTAATGTGGTTGGTTTCATTGTAGCCATCATTGCGATAAAAACCTTCATAGATATTCTGACGAAATATGGTTTCAAGGCTTTTGGCTGGTACAGGATTATTGTAGGCGGAATCATTATAGCTATGCTACTTAGCGGACATAGTTTACAAATTATTTAATGGAAGTTACGCAAGATTCGAACAGGCACTTTTCGTTTGCCGAAGGTGAACTATTATTGGTAGATAAACCGCTTTCCTGGACCAGCTTTGATGTTGTAGGGAAATTAAGGAACACGATGAAACCACTGAAGTTGAAAGTTGGTCATGCAGGAACTCTTGACCCGCTAGCCACGGGGCTACTGATTGTCTGCACAGGCAAGTTGACTAAGAAAATAGACTTGTTTCAAGCAGAAGACAAAGAATACACGGGAACCATTACGCTTGGAGCAACTACACCATCTTACGACTTAGAAACAGAAATCGACAATACATTTGACGTCTCTGGAATTACAGAAGAGGCCATAAAAAGCACCGCAAAATCTTTCTTAGGAGAAATCAACCAATTTCCCCCTGCTCATTCTGCATTAAAGATAAATGGGGAACGGGTTTATGAAAAAGCGCGACGAGGGGAAGAGGTGGAGTTAAAGGCAAGAAAAGTTTTTATACATGGCTTTGATATTGAAAAAATAGATTTTCCAATTGTACATTTTCGAATAAAGTGTTCAAAAGGGACTTACATTCGTTCCATAGCTCATGATTTCGGAAAACTATTAAATAACGGTGCTCATCTCTCGTCATTGCGACGTACGATGAGCGGAGAATTCCATGTTGATAAAGCTTGGAACCTAGAAGAATTAATACAAGCCATTCGTACTCAAAAAGACAGAATGGAAAACAAAAGTTGATTGTAATTTCTAATGAAAATATATAGAAACCTAGACGAGTTTGCTCCGCTAGAAAATGCCATAGTCACTATCGGTACATTTGATGGCGTGCACATAGGTCACCAAAAAATATTAAAAAAATTAGTTAACTGTGCGAAGGAACTTAATGGAGAATCTGTCCTCTTAACATTCTTCCCTCATCCTCGCCTCATTATCAACCCTGATGATGAGGGACTTCGGCTGATCAATGATATCGAAGAAAAAACGCATCAGTTAGCACTTGCAGGAATCGATCACCTTATCATCACCCCTTTTACGAGAGATTTTTCAAACCAAAGTGCAGAGGAATATATTAGAAGCGTTTTGGTCAACAAATTGGGAACAAAGTCAATTATATTGGGATATGACCATCATTTTGGTAAAGATCGAAAAGGCTCTATTAAGGATCTTATTCATTTCTCTACTATATTTGATTTTCAAGTCCAAGAAATTCCCAAACAAGACATTGACGATGTCGCCGTTTCGTCAACTCGCGTAAGAGAATCACTTATAAAAGGTGATATTCTTACAGCGAACAAATACTTAGGCTATCCGTTTGAACTGACAGGGACTGTTATCCGAGGAGACCAAATTGGTAGACAGATTGGCTTCCCAACAGCCAATATTCATGTCCACGAAACACATAAACTTATTCCAGCTTATGGAATATATGCTGTCGAGGTGGAAGTATACCCTAGGGTACCTTCTATTGAATCTGGAATCTATCATGCCCTTAAGCCAGAAAACACAGCTCAGGGGATGTGCTACATTGGTACCCGACCGACCGTAGATGGGATGAATAGAAAAATAGAGGTCAATCTATTAGATTTCAAAGAAGATCTTTATACAAAGACAATACGGATAAAATTCATGCAATTTATGCGTCACGACGAACGTTTTGATTCCTTAGAGGAAATGCAACAGCAAATAAAAGTGGATGAAGAAGGTATTAGGGCTTATTTCAAAAAATAAGCCCTATTATACTATATAAGTTTAAACAAATCAGTTACCCCTAATAATTTCCTGGAAGTAAACCCCTCAGCATAAGCCACCTGTATATTACGACCAAATTCCTTAGCCCGCCCTTTCGTATAAGCCATAAAGTCAGGATTAGATATATAGGTCTGCGGACCGTCATCGGTATTCGATGCGTTAAATTGGGTTTTATAAGCTAATATTGATTTTTCTTTCAAATCCCAATATGAACTGATATCCAAAATAACATCAGGCTGAATATACTTATCCTGAATCAATTGAAGCTGTAGTCGTGGTCTGAAAGCCTCTTGGACTAGATTATTATCCTCCGTTTCAATACGCCTAAGCCCCGACAAGAATAAAGCATCATTAACAAGTTTGCTTGCGCGCCCATGATCGGGATGCCTATCATCTAACGCATTGGTAATGACAATCTCTGGTCTATACTTACGAATGGCCCGTATTATAACTTTTTGGCTTTCCTCTTCATTAGTAAAGAATCCATCTCGAAGTCCTAAGTTCTCTCGAAGTGCCACACCTAGTATTCGTGCGGCCTCGTTAGCTTCTTCTGCTCTTGTATCTGCTGTACCACGAGTTCCCAATTCACCTCTCGTCAAATCAATGATACCGACAAGCTTTCCTTCGGCAACATATCTAGCAATAGTCCCTCCTGCTCCTAACTCAGCATCATCAGGATGTACAGTCATAACCAATAAATCTAATTTCATCCGTTATTATTCTTTTTTACTTAAAGAGCCTTCCAAATTCAATACACAGCTACCATTTGGATATATAGCTCCGTTATTCAGGCTCAAACTTAGGTAAATTATATTTTTATCTAGTCGGTAACTAACAGGTACAGAAGTTTACTTACTTTTTTGACAAAGCTGTGAAAAATCACTCTTCCGCCAGAAGCTCCTTAATCCGTGCCTGAATACGATTAGACATTGGGCTTGTGAATGTATAATAGAAATCAACAACGTTCCCTTTTCGATTTACTAGATATTTATGAAAATTCCATCGGGGAGTACTATCCATAACACCATTCAGTTCTTTACTGGACAAAAACTTATACAATGGATGAACATAATCTCCTTTGACGTGTATCCTCTTGAAAACAGGAAATGTAACACGCTCCTTAATCTTACAGTAAGTTTCAAGATTAAGGCCTGTACGAGGTTCTTGATTATTGAAATCATTAGAAGGAAAAGCCAAAATTTCCAAGCCCTGATCTTTAAACTGCGCATAAAGCTGTTCCAATGTTTTAAATTGCTTTCTGAAATAGCAACCACTTGCTGTGTTGACAATAAGAACAACCTTACCCGCAAAGTCCTCTAACGATCGTTCTTTTCCAGAAAATTCAAGGGCTCTAAAGCTGTAAATATTGTTCTCCATACATATATTTATTGATAAGGTTTATTGATAGGTCTTACCCGCTCGTATTCACGAATAATATTTTCGATCTCGAAATCTTCCGAAGGATCATATGTACTTTTTAAATTATGTCCGAAAACCCGCGCCACTCCCTGGTAGACAAAAGCAGTAATACTTCCTTTCATATCTTTGACAAGATCATAGCTAGTATTACCTGTTTGTCTTTCTATCAACTTGATAAGAATCTTTCCTTGCGAGACGGATAAATTCTTTACTTCATTACTTATTTTCTCTTTTATTTCCTGTTCACAAGCCTTAATCAAGGAATTTTCCTCTCTTTTACTATTTACCAAAGCTAAGTCCCTGTCTAACTGCTCATAACGTCTCTGGGCATAAATAGCATAAGGTAATACCCTCAATACATTCCTTTTCAACTTAAGATATTGATTTTTCTGTTCTTCATTTTTCCATTCTCTCCGAGCTCTAACCACCACCTCTTCAATAGGAAACCAAGGAACAATTTCTCCAGATTCTAATTTCGTCGTAAGATAATACCCTATCACTTCAGGTGTACCCTCTCCATAATGTGGCATAGTCAAAAGTGGCATCTGCTCTTGGGCGACAGCTAATTTACCCAATCCAAGCAGAATAACATATATTCTTATAAATCCCCAGCTACACATTGTTTTTTTGACTATTGATTCCTAAAAAAATCTTTATTTTTTTGTATATTTATATCAAAGGGACATAAGACCATTCAGTTTTCACCCCTTAACTATAAAATTACAATTTTTGATTGAAATTACGAAATTAATTAAAAGGTTCTTATGGCAGATTATGTGATTGATATTGAGGCGGAAAACAAAGAAATAAGAAAACGCTATAGGGCTTTATTACGAGCATGCAAACCTACTTTGCAAAAGGGCGATAAACAAGAAATCCGAAAAGCTTTTGATCTCGCTTTGGAAAGTCACAAAGACATGCGGAGAAAATCCGGAGAACCTTATATATATCACCCTATCGCGGTAGCTCAAATCGCGGCGGAGGAGATTGGTCTTGGTACCACCTCTATCGTGTGCTCTTTATTACATGACGTAGTAGAAGATACTAGCCTCACCTTAGAGGATATCGAAGCTCAATTTGGGAAGAAGGTTGCAAAAATAATCGACGGACTTACTAAAATATCCGGAGTATTTGACCCTAATAGTTCTATACAAGCTGAAAATTTCCGCAAGATGTTATTGACTCTTGCGGATGATGTCCGTGTTATTCTCATTAAATTGGCAGACAGGCTTCACAACATGCGTACCATGGAGTTTATGGCTAGGCATAAACAGCTCAAAATTGCTTCTGAAACAAGTTATTTATACGCTCCCCTAGCTCACCGTTTAGGTCTCTACGCAATAAAATCCGAACTGGAAGATCTTTCTATGAAATACACCGATCCGGACACTTATAAATTCATTGCAAAAAAGCTCAATGAGAAAAAGGCTGAACGGGAAAGGTTTATTTCAAACTTTATCGCTCCAATCAACGAAATACTTATCGAACAGGGAATCAAGGCTGAAATCTACGGCCGGCCAAAATCGATACATTCTATCTGGAATAAAATGCGAAAAAAATCCATCCCCTTTGAGGAGGTCTATGATTTATTTGCAATCCGGGTTATTATCGATTCTGAATATGAAAAAGAGAAAACCGAGTGTTGGAAAGTATACTCTATCATCACCGACTTATACCGTCCTAACCCAGATCGTCTACGGGACTGGGTGTCCACACCTAAGGGAAATGGCTATGAATCATTACATACAACAGTAATGGGACCAAAAGGACAATGGGTAGAGGTACAGATACGTACCAAACGTATGAACGAGATAGCAGAAAAGGGATTTGCAGCACATTGGAAATATAAAGAGTCTAATTCTGACAATGGACTTGATCAGTGGATACAAAAAGTAAGAGATATCTTGGGCAGTCCAGAACAAAATGCGTTAGACTTTCTCGATGACTTCAAAATGAATCTATTCTCCGATGAGATATTCATTTTCACACCTAAAGGTACCCTCATACAATTACCCAATGGAGCTACGGCTCTTGACTTTGCTTTCGAAATACACTCTGATATTGGCGCTACCTGTATTGGAGCTAAAGTAAACCACAAATTAGTCCCCTTGAGCCATCATCTACAAAACGGTGATCAGGTCGAGATTATAACGTCAAACAAACAAACTCCAAAAGAAGACTGGTTAAATTTTGTTGTTACTGCTAAAGCTAAATCTAAAATTCGCTCTTCATTAAAAGAAGAAAAAAGAAGAGTAGCCGAAGAGGGGAAAGAGATATTGGAACGAAAACTCAAGTCTCTGAAAATAACATACAATACGGATAATATCAATAAAATAGCAAACTATTTCAAATTCCCAAGTTCACAGGAATTATTTTTCAACGTTGCCAAAGGATCAATTGATATAAAGAGTCTTCGGGAATATGCCGCGAGCGAAAAGATACATGAACACAACAACAATCAATTCTCTTCTCATATCTCAGGACTTGTTGAGAAAATCAACAAAAAGGAAAATGAGACAATCCTCATCGGTGATGATTTACAAAAGGTAGATTACACATTAGCTCCTTGCTGTAACCCCATACCTGGTGATGACATTTTTGGTTTTCTCACGGTCAATGATGGAATCAAAATACACCGCACCTCCTGCCCCAATGCGTCAAAGCTTATGGCTAACTATGGTTACCGTATATTGAAAGCACAGTGGTCATCCTCACAAGTTGAGACCTCTTTCCTTACAGGCATACGTATTATTGGGATTGATGATGTAGGCCTTGTAAACAAATTGACTACAGTTATATCACAGGAATTCAAGGTAAACATTCGCTCTTTATCAATCTCCAGTAACCAGGGGATTTTTGAGGGTGATATTATGGTTCACATCAACAATCTTGATCACTTGGACAACCTTATAAATCGTCTAAAACTAGTCAGCGGTATAACAAGTGTAACAAGGTATGAATCTGAAAATTAATCATTTGATTATCAGAATTTTCAAACATGCTAGAAATAGCGTAGAAATTGGTAAATTTGCTTAAGTCTTAATCGTTATATTAGAACATGAATCAAGCTGAGAACTACAGTACAGTAAAAAAAATATTTGAAGCTTACTTAGAAAATAAAAGTCTGAGGAAGACTCCTGAGCGTTACGCGATCTTAGAGGAGATTTATTCTCGTACTGATCATTTTGATGTGGAATCGCTTTATATCCACATGAAGAACAAGAAATACCGTGTGAGCAGAGCCACGGTGTACAATACTCTAGAGCTTTTGGTATCTTGCGACTTAGTGACAAAGCACCAATTTGGCCGTAATATGGCGCAATTTGAAAAGTCCTATGGTTATAAACAGCACGACCATGTAATCTGTATCGAGTGTAATAAAGTTGTTGAATTTTGTGATCCTCGAATCCACCAAATAC
Source organism: Sphingobacterium faecale (assembly GCF_016746095.1). Classification (GTDB taxonomy): domain Bacteria; phylum Bacteroidota; class Bacteroidia; order Sphingobacteriales; family Sphingobacteriaceae; genus Sphingobacterium; species Sphingobacterium faecale. Next base: position 365,351 of record NZ_JAERTY010000003.1, read on the forward strand.
AGAGTATGATAGGTGAGCTTCTTAAATTTGACATCAAACACCACTCTTTAAATTTATATGGTGTATGCCAAGATTGCCAAGAATCTAAAGGCAAAGAAGAGAAAAAAGGAAAGACGAAAGTAATTTCAAATTAATTCTCCAACCTTTATTTTAAATAGTATTTTTGTTCGGAAAATTGACAATCAGTTTTCCGAACTTAGTTTTTACAGCACCTGTTTATCATTTAACAATTTCAATTGATAAACTATCCTTCGTATTGGGAAATAGTTTTAAGGCTACTATTCACGATGGTTTTTAAGTGTGCTAGACAGAGTGCTCATTTTAGTTTTTGAAAAATTCAATTTTAATCTCAAAATAATACGTTATGCAAGTTGATGTGCTATTGGGCCTACAGTGGGGCGATGAGGGTAAAGGTAAGATCGTGGATGTACTATGTCCACAATATGATTTAATCGCTCGTTTCCAAGGTGGCCCTAATGCCGGACACACGTTAGAGTTTGACAACAAAAAATTTGTTTTAAACACTATCCCTTCAGGTATTTTTAACCCTAAGACTTTAAATTTAATTGGAAATGGTGTAGTCATCGATCCAATTATTTTAAAAAGAGAGCTTGACAACTTAAAGTCAGCTGGTTTCGATCCTGTAGGAACAGGAAAATTAGTTTTGGCTCGCAAAGCACATTTAATTCTTCCTACACATCAGTTATTGGATGCAGCTTCTGAATCCAAAATGGGTGCAGGAAAAATCGGTTCTACATTAAAAGGAATCGGCCCTACCTATATGGATAAGACCGGTAGAAATGGTCTACGTGTTGGTGACACTACGCTTCCTGACTTTATGGAGCGTTATGAAAGATTGAAAGAAAAACATTTAAACATCTTAGCTCATTACGGCGAAGTTCCTGATTTTAAAGAGCGGGAAGATGCCTTTCTAGCAGCGATAGAATTCTTAAAAACAATCCCTCACGTAGATTCAGAGCACCTGGTTAACCAATATCTAAAAGAGGGCAAAAAGGTGTTGGCAGAAGGTGCACAAGGCACATTATTAGATATTGACTTTGGCTCTTATCCCTTTGTTACATCTTCTAATACCACAACAGCTGGGGCTTGTACCGGTCTAGGGATAGCACCAAATCGGATTGGAGAAGTATTAGGTATATTCAAAGCTTATTGTACGCGTGTAGGTGGCGGTCCTTTCCCTACCGAACTGGACGATGAAGTAGGTGAACAATTACGTCAACTTGGACATGAGTTTGGAGCGACTACCGGTCGTGCAAGACGTACAGGATGGATTGATATTCCTGCATTGAAATATGCAATCATGTTGAACGGTGTTACTGAGCTTGTCATGATGAAAGCGGATGTACTTGACACCTTTGAGAAAATCTACGCTTGTACACATTACAGATACAACGGAGAGGTAATCGACTACATGCCTTATGATATCAACTCGATCAAACCGGAGCCAATTCTCGAAGAAATAGAAGGGTGGAATCAAGACTTGACAGGTATTCGTTCTAAAGAAGAAATTCCGGCAGCTTTGGCTAACTACATTGCTTATTTAGAAAAAGCACTCGAATTGCCTATAAAATATCTTTCTGTTGGCCCAGATCGTACACAAACCATTGTCTTGAAATAAAACATGGCAAAAGCCATTTTTGAAGTTGACAGGTTATCTTTTGATGCTAGAGCCTTCCAATGGGCCCAGCAATTCGGACAATTGTGTTATCTTCAATCTAATGGTTACGTTGATGAGTACAGTTCTATTGACTGTATTCTAGCTGTAGATGCCCAAGAAGAGTTTTATGCAACAAGTCATAAAACCTTTGAACATATTGAAAATTTTAGAGCCAAATATTCACAACAGTGGGTATTTGGCTTTTTCGGTTATGACCTAAAAAACGAACTTGAAGGATTGCAGACCTCGTTCGCTAACCCCTTAAAATTTCCTGATGCATACTTCTTTGTACCAAAAACAATTATTAAATTTTTCAAAAGCAGTATAGAAATTGACGGAGATAATCCCAATCATATTTTTGAGCGTATACAAGCGCAGAGCTTAACTGAACAAAATCAAGAAATAGAAAAAACACCTATTAAAATCCGACAAAGGATGTCAAAAGAGGCTTACTTTAACACCTTCTCTAAGATGATGTACCACATAAAACGAGGAGATATATACGAAGTAAATCTTTGTCAGGAGTTTTATGCGGAACATGCCAAAATAGATCCAGCATCCACTTATAGACAGCTTAATATAATATCTCCTACCCCATTTTCCACATTCTTCAAGCTAGGCGACAAGTTTATCTTATCTGCGTCACCCGAACGTTTTTTGGCTAAAAGAGGGAAGAAACTAATCTCTCAGCCTATCAAAGGAACAGCTCCACGTGGAAAAGACAAAATGGATGACGACCGTATCAAACATCAATTACGAAATGATCCAAAGGAAATAGCAGAAAACGTAATGATTGTAGATTTGGTTCGCAATGATATGACACAATCTTCAGCGCCAGGAAGTGTTGTAGCATCAAAAAAATTAGAAGTCCATACCTTTAAACAGGTTCACCAACTGATTTCTACTATTACTGGAGTAAAAAAAACAGATCTCTCGGATGTTAACGTCATTAAAAATCTATTTCCTCCTGGATCAATGACAGGCGCTCCAAAAATCAGTGCTATGCAACTGTGTGATAGGTATGAAGCCTCAAAAAGGGGGGTATACTCCGGTGCAATAGGTTATTTTTGTCCAGATGGTGACTTTGATTTTAATGTTGTGATTCGAACGATTCTGTACAACCAAACCGAACAATACCTCTCTTTTCATACGGGAGGCGCGCTGACCTATAATGCCGTTGTCGAGGACGAATACAACGAATGTCTCTTGAAGGCAAGCGCAATTAACACTGCGCTTAAGAAATTATCTTAGCTCCATTGAAGCATTTCTCATAGGCTTGAATTCCTTCTTGGAAGAATCTTTCATAAACCTTACATTTACGTTAAAATCAATAATTATATGGCGCTAAATTACGTATGGGTTTCTTTTTTTCTAATCACTTTTATTGTAGCCCTCATAAAACTCATCGGTGGAGATACCGAAGTATTCCAGAACATTGTAAAATCTTTATTCGATAGTGCTGCTGGAGGTGCCACCATCTCATTGGGTTTGATAGGAATGATGACTTTCGCGCTAGGGATTATGAAAATCGGAGAGAAAGGTGGAATGATAGCGGTATTTGCTCGAATTGTCGGCCCTTTCTTTAATAAGTTATTCCCGGAAATACCCAAGAACCATCCCGCCCTAGGTTCTATTCTAATGAATTTTTCTGCTAATGCACTGGGCCTAGACAATGCTGCCACGCCGTTGGGACTGAAAGCGATGAAAGAATTGCAGGAGCTAAATCCGAGCAAGGATACGGCTTCAAATGCACAAATCATGTTTATCGTTCTGAACGCATCGAGTTTGACTTTACTTCCGATCTCTATTATGGCATACAGGCAGGAAGCAGGAGCAGCACAACCTTCTGACGTATTTCTACCAATACTTATCGCTACCTTCTTTTCTACGCTCGCTGCCCTGATTTTAGTATCTATCTATCAAAAGATCAACTTATTTAATAAAACAATACTCTTCTATCTGGGAACGTTATCTGTTGCTATTGGAGGGCTTCTCTATTATTTCTCCACCCTACAGCAAGAGCAAATCGAAGTTATTTCCTCGGTTGTAGGCAATCTTACACTGTTTTCCCTGTTCGTTTCTTTTATCGCACTCGCCTTTTATAAGAAGATCAACGTTTACGATGCCTTTATCGAAGGTGCCAAAGAAGGTTTTGGAGTGGCCGTTAATATTATTCCATACCTCGTAGCCATTTTGGTAGCTATTGCTGTATTTAGAGCATCAGGCACCATGGACTATCTTGTCGATGGCATTTCCTATATAATCGCCAAACTAGGATTTGACACCTCATTCGTTGAAGCCTTGCCTGTTGCCTTTATGAAGCCACTGAGTGGGTCTGGCGCCAGAGGTCTGATGGTGGACTTAATGGCAGCAAAAGGAGCAGATGACTTTGCTTCTCGCGTAGCTTGCGTCATCCAAGGATCTACAGAAACTACATTTTACGTTTTAGCTGTTTATTTTGGATCCGTAGCTATTAAGAATACGAGACATGCGCTGCCTTGTGCTTTAATAGCAGAGTTCGTGGGTGTAGTAGCCGCTATCATAGTTGCCTACATTTTCTTCGGATCATAAAAAACAGTAAAGGTAACAAACTCAAGTTTTTTTTGCATATGAAAACAATAGCATTAATCGCCCATGACGGGAAGAAAGCGGAAATGGTCGCTTTCGTTAAAGATCATATTGAAAATCTCAGAAAAGCAGATTTGATCGCTACGGGGACTACAGGCACCTATGTCAAACAAACCGGGCTAGAGGTAGAGTTAAAACTCAGCGGTCCTAAAGGCGGTGATGCTCAAATAGCTGCTCTCGCTGCCGAGGGTAAAATAGATGGCATCATCTTTTTTCGAGACCCGTTAGGAAAACACCCACACGAGCCAGACATTCAGATGCTCATGCGTATCTGCGATCTCTACAATGTGCCATTAGCAACAAATCCAAGTACAGGAGCTCTTATTATTGAAGGATTACTAGATGACGACACAAAATAATGGATGAAATTAAAGTAACGATAGGCAGAGAGAAATATAGAACCGAAGTACATATCAATCAACATAATCTCATTGCCGATGAACCTATAGAAGTTGGTGGCACAGATCTGGGTCCAAACCCCACCTCTATTCTTTTATCTGCCTTGGGAACCTGCAAAGCAATGACAATGCGCATGTACGCAGATCAAAAGCAGTGGCCGTTAGATGCTGTGGAGATAATACTGTCTTCCGAAGTAGTAAAGAGCACACAACAACAGACGACTTATATCCGATGTACCGTGAAACTGTTTGGTGATCTAGATGAAGTACAGAAGGAAAGAATTTTTAAAGTGGGTGACAAGTGCCCAGTTCAAAAAATATTAAGTAACCCTGTGGTTATAGAAAGTAATATGCTACAATAAATTTACAGTTAATCTGAGTTAGGGATATTATATTTGCGCCAATAAACAATCCAGCAATGTCATCATTACAAGAGGAACTTATATTAAGCAGCCCCTACCAAGAATTTGAAAGGGAAGAGTGGAAAGATTTAAATGGGCAGTTTAATCTAAATCTAGAGTCCACTGACATCCATTCGCTACACGCACTCAATGAACCTCTCAATATGAAGGAAATTGAGGAAATATACTTTCCTTTAGCTCACCTTATCGAACTTCATATTAAAAATCACGATACAATTCGAGATGACAGCAATTCTTTTTTTCAAAGAAACCAGCAAAAACTGCCCTTTATTGTCGGTATCGCTGGATCAGTAGCTGTTGGAAAAAGTACAACAGCACGTGTATTGACAAAAGTATTGTCTTTATTACCGCATAAACCTAAAGTCGAACTCGTAACGACGGATGGTTTTTTGTTTTCCAACAAGGTTCTCTTGGAAAAAAACATAATGAATAGAAAAGGATTTCCAGAGAGTTATGATACCAAAAAGCTGCTTCATTTTCTATCCGCGATCAAATCAGGAATTCCCCGAATATCTGTACCCATGTATTCACATTTGGAGTACGATATACTGCAAGATGAAGAACAACAAATCATTGAACCTGATATCCTAATCTTAGAAGGCATTAATGTATTACAAGTCACTTCTCAAAAAGGACAAAATAATAAAGTATTCGTTTCTGATTTTTTCGATTTTTCCATTTATGTGGATGCTTTAGAAAAAGACATTATATCTTGGTATGTCAACCGCTTTGAGTCTTTGAGAGCTACTGCCTTTCAAAATCCTACATCTTACTTTCATAAATATGCGGATATGAGCCTGCTAGAAAGTAGAAAAATGGCGACTCAGATATGGAATGAAATAAACAAACCGAATCTACATGACAACATCCTACCTACAAAATATAGAGCAGATCTCATCTTACAAAAAGGATCTGATCATTTTGTAGAAAGTATAAAAGTTAGGAAGATTTAGCTTGGCGATGTTTGAAAGTCAAAATATACTTCAGAATTTCATTCTCTATGTTTTTATGTAGCTTGTTACTGCTACTAACAGCATATAATTCTATTTTATAGCGGACAAAGTCCTTTCCTATCTCTATAACTTCTAAATCAAGTTCATTATTAGGTGCTAAATTGGGGTGGTTAAGTAAAGTCTCACGTATATATGCTTCTAGGTTCTCGACAGAAACATCAATCGACAGAGGCAATTCAAACTTGACAGCAAATAGATTGGAACGATGTGCAGAAAGATTAACCATCGGATTAGTAAACACCAAATTATTAGGTATCATAACAATATCATCTTCATCGTTTTGCAATTCAATGTTAGCAAAAGTGATATCAACAATCCTTCCTTTTTGATCCCCTACTTTAATCCTATCGCCTACTGAAAGTTGTTCAGAAAACATAATGAATAGACCACTGAGCATATTGGTAATATAATCTCGAAAAAGAACCGCTATCGCCATAGCGACAATAGTGAGACTAGTTAAGAATTCAATAGGCTTGATCCCAAAAGCGATCATCAGTCCAATAATTACGAACACCGCATTCAACATGGCTGTAACTCTATTTATACCCAGGACAAAATTACCTCTTACGGCTTTTTTCGCATGACGTACATTGTAGAAAGAGATAATAGTAAAACGTATTATAGAAACAATTATACTAGGGACTAGAAAAAAGTAAAATCCACGTACACCTTGATACCACCAAGTAATCTCATCTTTGGAGGCCGTATTTAAGAAAAAGGCGATAGTCATTCCCAAAAGAATGATTTTAATTATGAATGTAAACGGAATCTTATTGTTATTACTATTTTTCACCATTTATATTAATTGTCTAATGAGGTCTAATCTACTAATTTTTGAACAATTGAGCATACTTTTTAAAACACAAAACTGTTTTAAAATCCCCGAAAAATACAGTAACTTAGCCCTCCTAAAACGAAAGTTTTTTATATGGAAACAACATTTGATTTTGAAAAGCCGATTGCAGATTTGCAAACTCAAATAGAGAAAGTTCGTCAAGTAGCGGATAAAACGAAGGTGGATATGAGTGCTACCATCCGTGAGCTTGAAGAAAAGCTCGCAGAAACTACCGTCGAAGTATATAAAAATATGACCGGCTGGCAGAAAGTGCAAATGTCACGACACCCAGACAGACCTCAAACATTTGACTATGTCGACCTGATCTGTGACGAATTTGTAGAGTTACACGGTGACCGTACAGTCAAAGATGATAAGGCTATCATTGGTGGATTCGCTTCTATTGGAGGACAGTCCGTCATGGTAATAGGACACCAAAAAGGTAAAAACACGAAAGAAAGACAGTATCGCAATTTCGGAATGGCCAATCCTGAGGGCTACAGGAAAGCGCTTCGATTGATGAAAATGGCGGAAAAGTTCAATAAACCGGTCGTCACACTAATCGATACAATGGGAGCATATCCTGGCCTAGAAGCAGAAGAACGTGGACAGGGAGAGGCGATCGCTCGCAACCTTTTAGAGATGTCGGTTCTTAAAGTTCCTGTAATCTGCATCGTTATCGGTGAGGGTGCTTCAGGCGGTGCATTGGGAATTGGCATTGGAGACCGTGTATATATGATGGAAAACACTTGGTATTCGGTTATTTCACCAGAATCCTGCTCTTCAATTTTATGGAGAAGCTGGGACCATAAAGAGCGTGCTGCTGAAGCACTAAAGCTAACGGGCAATGATATGTTAGCCAATGGCTTGATCGACGGCATTATCCCAGAACCACTTGGAGGTGCACATCAAAATCCAGAAGAAGCTGCAAACAATTTAAAAACACAGATTTTAAACGATTTAGCTATTTTGCAGGTTAAAGATCCAGATATACTTGTCAGCCAACGCATCGACAAGTTCAGTAAAATGGGCGTTGTCCATGAATAACAAAAAAGAGTCTCAAATTGAGACTCTTTTTTGTTATAACGCATTTATTATTTCCACGTAGGCTGACCTGATTTCATTTTATCTAAAGTAATCTGATAATTTTCCTTCTCACCTTCCGAAGCTAACATTAATGCTTTTTCTTGCCATTTTATAGCATTTGATTTATTGCCGGATTTATACAAAAGATTAGCATAAGTATCGATAAACATAGCCTGTTCACCACTTTCCAACGACTTTTTACTCCAATCTAAAGCAGACTTAATACAAGCATCATCATCACAGTTTTCGAAAATCGTCCAAGCAAATGAATTCAACATGTCAGCCGCTATACCTCTTGCATTCATACTTAAAAACTCATTAACAGCATCTTTAAAAGCTGGCCAATTCTTCTCTCGGGCATAATACTGAACCTTAGACATCGCTATAGAGCTCTTCATACTTACATAGGGGTGATCTTTTTCAATTTCCTTCTGTATCGCTACGAAATCTACAGGACCAGATGCTCCGCTTGCCATTTTAGGTCGTATCAATTCATTAGCTAATACTCTTGCTAAGATATCATTACTACTTTGAGTTTTGTTATTTTCGATTAATAACTCATCGACTCGTTGCATATTATTTTTTATTATATCATAGCAAGTACTTTCACTTGAAGTGGCTCCCTGTAATAGCAGGTCTATATTATCGGCCGTTAAAAAATCATCTACTTCTATTGATGAAACAAAAGCCTCAATTGCTTTACTAGCCATCGCCTGATCATAGGCTGATTGAGCAGCTGTTGCTAAGCGCTTCGCTATTTCAGGATCTTTCGGATTTGCCTCAAACTTCTTGATCAATGTAACATACTGAGTTTCCGGATGAAGCCCCTCATTTGCTCTTGAAATAAAAGCGTCAGCCTCTCCTCCCCCAACCATACGATGTACAAGCTCTCCATCTGGAGAAAACACCAAAAAAGTCGGATACGCTCTGACATTATAATCCTTGCCAAAGCGAGCTGCCTCCTCATACCAAGACTTGACCTCTTCAGAATCCTTTTTTGTCTGATCCATCTGAAGTTTCAGATTAATAAAGTTGGAATTGAAAAATGCACCTACTTTTTCTTGAGGAAAAACATTTTCTGCCATCCAAATACAAGGTCCGCACCAGGTTGTAAAACAGTCGACGAAGATATGCTTATTCTCCGCTTTAGCCTTAGCTTTTATCTGTTCCCAATTACTGTTGTGTTCGAAATGAATTCCTTTTTGCTGGCCTATACCTAAGAAAGGAATAATAAAAAGAAGTGTTAATAAATTTCTCATAATATTTTAATTAGCTATCCAGTGAAGATATAAAGACAATTTAAATCATTTCCTCCTATAAACATAATGAGGCATAGCAACTTAACAAAAAATAACATTATTATTGTAGTCCTATTTGAATGCCACAAAGCTCGCAAAACACAGATTCTTATGTAAAATATCTACTTTTGTAAAGCCAACTTCTTTAAGCAAATCTAGTTGATACATAAGCGGTCTCGGGCTATCTTCTTTTTCGATATAGTCAAATACATGATCTCTATAGGCCTCATCTTTTAGAGACTTTAGGTAGTCGCCATATTTATCCTGATAAATCAATCGTTGCAAAGCAGGGTCAGCTTGCTCTACTAGATCAAAAATCCAAATACTCCCTCCTTTTCGTAGTAGACCATAGAGCCGAGCAAAGGCTTCTTTCCAATCATCATCCTCACGAAGATGATGTAATACTGCAGTAGCGATGATAACGTCAAATTTTCCAGGCTCTAAATCAACCGTTCTGAAATCTCCCTTTAAACAGTGTATTCCTCCCCCTTTATTGACAGCAGTTATACGCTCTTTAGCCTTTTCCAACATAGGTTTGCTCAAATCCACCAATGTAATATCCAGTGGAGACACATGCGTTAACAACTGTATGTCATAATTCCCTGCGCCACAACCTATATCGAGTACATTTCTCAGGTCGGGATAGGTAGTTGATATTCCCTCCGCAAACAAATTCATGTTAAATAGTGCATCGAGTGTTGTCAGTTGTCCTGTTTCTAATTTTGAAAACCGTTCAACATCCTGGTCGAAACGCTTTTCAATTTCTTTCAAAGTGGATTTATTTTTCATACAAACCAAAACTACATAACCTATTAATACCCTAAAAATACTATTTTTATCACCAATTAATACCTATTTAGTATCATGGAAATTAGACATCTCCGTTATTTCAGAATGCTAGCCCAAGAATTGCACTTTGGCAGGGCTGCTAAGAGACTATTTATTTCTCAACCACCACTCAGTCGGCAAATCAGAGAATTAGAAGAAGAACTAGAGGTACAACTGTTTATAAGAAATAACAAACGCGTAATATTGACAGATGCTGGTAAATATTACCTAGCAGAATGTGAACAGTTATTAAATAATTTGGAGAAAGCAAAACAACAATCTAGACAGATTCACCTTTCCGAAAGCAGTGTTTTTAACATTGGATACATAAGTTCTATCTCTAAAAAGAAACTATCCGAATTACTAAAACGGATAAAAAAAAACTATCCCCTATTACAAATTCACCTATTTGAGACTTCTTCGCATAAACAGTTGGACGCCCTAGAGCAGGGAAAACTGGACATTGGTATTGTCCGTGCTCCGATCATGCGTCCCTTGTTAACGCAAGTTAATTTATACGAAGATGGATTTGTATTAGCAGTATGCAAGGATACAGTTCTTGTAGACAATATCAAAGATATAGATTTATCTTCAGCCTCGTTTATTTCATACAATAGTGAATATGCACCGGTATACCATCAAAAGTTTTTAGAGATATGTGCCAGGCTCCATTTTACACCAACTATCATCCATGAATGCAACACCATACCATCCATATTAGAACTCGTTGCTTATGGTGTGGGAATCGCAATAGTTCCAAAGACGGCCATACAAGACCGTACCACGTCAGATATACATTTTTTAGAAATCGGAATCGCTTCGGACATCACAACACGGATCATAATGACTTCTCTTATAAACAACCCCAGCAATGTGCTACTTCCAATTTCAGACCTAGTATACCATACCTTTAAATAGAAAAGTCCGCATTGAATAATGCGGACCTCTCCTAATTACCTTTATGTTCTTACCACTTGAGAATATCATTCCCAAATGTGAAAAGCATCAAAGCTATCAGAATAAAAAAACCGACCATCTGTGCCGTCTCCAAAAACTTATCACTTAACGGTTTTCCTTGAACCATCTCTACCAACAAGAAAATAACATGACCGCCGTCCAATGCCGGAATCGGTAATAAGTTCATAAAGGCAAGAGCCATGGACAACGTACCTACAAGCGTCCAAAAGCGAAACCAATCCACTTCACTACCGAACATCTTAGCAATACCTACAGGTCCCGACAAAGCCTTATCTGCTCGTACCTCACCTTTAAAAATTTTGCCAAATCCCTTGATATTGTCCGTTATTACAGAGAAAGCCTTGTTCACACCAATAGGCAAAGACTCCACAAAAGTATAGGTGCGTCTGACCTCAGGCATAGAATTAATAAATCCTAATATAGAGGAGGTATCAGCCGCTGCGATCAATTGTAGAGAATCCACTCCACGGATGATATCCAGTTTTATTTCTTTGCCTTTATTCTTAGCAACTTCTTCTTGAAAAACATCAAGTCGAGCCACAGACACCCCATTAATACCAATGATACTATCCCCTTTTAAAAGTCCCATCTTCTCAGCACGTGATCCCTTGGCTACAGAATCTATTGGAACTATTTTAAATATAGGCGTTACAAATTCATTTCTTTTATGTTCAGCGATTTCGTTTAACATTGTTGCTGGCAGCACAATATCTAAGGTATTACCCCCTCGTTCAACCTGTAATGTCGCATCCCCCATCAATACATCAGAAGTCATCAAATCCTTGTAAAACAAATGGGCCTTATTACCATTAACACCTACGATCTTATCACCTTCTTTTAGACCTACCTTCTCTCCTATGATACCTGGTTTTACACCATACAATCTCGTATTATCTAAATCAGCTTCACCGTACTTGAAAGTAATCATCCAAAAGGCAACGATACCGACGATAACGTTCACTATAATACCCCCCAACATAACGATAAGGCGCTGCCAAGCGGGTTTAGAACGAAATTCCCAAGGTTTTGGTTCTTCCTTCAACTGTACAGTATCCATGGATTCATCAATCATCCCAGCAATCTTAACATATCCTCCTAACGGCAACCAACCAATACCATACTCACAACCTTTATAATTAAACTTAAAAAGCTTTACTCCCCAAGCGTCGAAAAACAAATAGAACTTCTCGACTTTAATACCGAACATTCTTGCTGCCAAAAAGTGTCCTAATTCATGTAATATAATTAAAATTGACAGTGCTAAAATAACCTGTCCAATCATTACCAATGTTCCCATCTATTAAATATTAGTTTCTCAACTTACGTATTAAATCCCGTGCCACAAGTCTACTTTCCTGATCAAAAATAATATAATCCTCTAAACCTAGGCCTTCTTCATTATTAATCTGACATAATGTCTCTTCTAAAATATCTGACATCTCTAGAAATGACAGTTCATCTTTCAGAAAGGCGTCAACAACAATCTCATTAGCAGCATTAAGTACACAGCACCTATTCCCCCCCTGTTTTAAAGCATCATACGCTAGTCCAAGATTTCTGAACGTATCGATATCAGCACATTCGAATGTAAGTGCTGGATGTTCCAAAAAATTAAATCGCTTAAAATCGTTTCTTAGCCTGTTGGGATATGTCAAAGCGTACTGAATAGGCACCCTCATATCAGGGGCACCCATCTGCGCCTTCATAGAACCATCTTCAAATTGCACGATAGAATGAATTATAGACTGCGGGTGCACTATAACATCGATTTCAGAAACTTCCAAATCAAATAACCACTTAGCCTCTATAACCTCTAATCCTTTATTCATTAAAGACGCAGAATCTATAGTAATTTTGGCACCCATGGCCCAATTCGGGTGCTTTAAAGCTTGTTCGCGCGTCACATCAGCTAATTCAGCAACCGTTTTGCCTCGAAAGGGGCCTCCGGATGCTGTAAGATATATTTTCTCAATTTTATTTTCCTCGCCTACCAAACATTGGAAAATAGCCGAATGTTCGGAATCTACCGGTAATATTTTCACATCATATTCTTGAGCCAGTCCCATCACCAATTCACCTGCCATCACTAATGTTTCCTTATTCGCGAGAGCAATATCCTTACCCGACTTTATAGCTTCTACTGTTGGTCTCAACCCTGCCGCCCCTACTATTGCATTGAGAACAATGTCTACCCCTGTAAATGCAACTGCTTCAATAAGGGCTTCTTCTCCCACCAAAACTCTACAGCCTGTATGTGCCAAAGCAGATTGAACTTTCGTAGAGTGCTCTTCATTAATAATAACAACAAGCTTAGGTTTAAATTCAATAGCTTGCTGAATCAATAGATCCACGCTATTACTAGCTGTTATTACGGAAGCTTCAAATTTATCGGGAAAGGATCTAATTACATCCAGCGCTTGTCTACCAATACTACCTGTAGATCCTAATATAGCAATACTCTTCTTCTCCAACTTATCCTTTCTTAAATTATACTTTTAAATAACTCCGGATCATCACTTCCCTTGTATTCTTTCATCATATCTGTATAAATCACTGCCATAGCTAGGCTAACTAATGGTATAAATAAAAATGTACTAATCCCCATAAAGAATACTGCAATATACCAATAACCGATCTTCAAAAGAAAATAAGCGATGAGCGATGACAGTCCTAATAGAAAAAAAACAGTGAGTACCCTAAAAAAATTACCTCTTGTAAAGGCTAAGCTCAATTTAACTCCACGAAAGAAATTCACGTTTCTTTCTAAAATAAAAAAAGGAAAAAAAGTAATTCGGATCAACAAAGCTCCTCCCACAATTGCTGACAAAAAAGGCACCACTTCATAGGTGATAAAGTCTTTGTCGACATGCATAAATACCAATGGAAAAAAAAGTACTCCTATCAGCAGTGTCAATATGCTTCCTAATAGCGAACAAAGTATCAGCCCAAACAAGAAGTTGACAAACTGCTTAGTCGAAGGTACATACTGCATCAGATTTGCATGTTCTATTCCCTGTGACAACAATATAGCACGCTTAATTAACACCAGCTGCAATCCAAAAAAAAGTACAATACTCAACAACATTAGTACCACTCGAAACCAAAGCTCTAAATAGTCAAAATACGAGGCTGAAAACGCAATTAACTGGCTTACCAAAAAAATCACAAAACACAATCCCGCCACAGAAACATAATGTTTCTTTAAAATATTGAAGGCTCTGAAAAGCACGTCGTTTGCTTTGAATGTGCTCTCCTTTAAAAATGCTAACATATTAATGTATAATAGTGCAAAGATGATGTTTTTTTTTATATTACATCAAAAACTGGTGATAGTTTTTAGCAACGACCACCAGTCTTCCTAAAGAAGCTAGTTGAACTCTCTCGGTAAAGGCTTTTCTAAAAGATATTGATAATAAAAACGTGCTCTTTCTCGAAAGTCGTAAGCAACTTTAGATCTATTCCAACCGTGTCTACTACCAGGGTAAATCATCAGCTCAAAAGGCACATTACGATCAGTGAGTGCATCGATCAATTGAATCGTATTTTGCATATGTACATTATCATCAAGATCTCCATGCATAATTCTCAACCCACCTTTATACTTATTCACATAACTTAAGACAGACCCATTTTTATAACCTTCAGGATTATCCTGAGGCGTATCCATCCAACGTTCTGTATAATGCGTATCATATAGTTCCCAGCTTGTCACAGGAGCACCTGAAATACCATAGTCAAAATAATCCGCTCCTTTGGTTAATGCTAAGCAAGTCATATACCCTCCATAACTATGTCCCGTGATCAACAATTTATTCTTAGCCACCCACGATTTAGCTTTCAACCATTTAGCAATAGTGATATAATCCACCAACTCCCAATGTCCCAAATTTCGGTGCATCCAGGTCACGCCCTGCTTACCAAAATGCCCAGAAGCTCTATGGTCACATGCTATCTGTATAATGCCTTCATTAGCCCAATATTGATTGGATGTTCCCTTCCAGGTATTTTTAACGGTTCCAGCATCTGGTCCTCCATAAATACTCATAATTACGGGATATTCCTTTTTTTCGTCGAAATCGGTCGGATAGGTAATCACCACAGGCAGGTCAAACTTTCCGTCTTCAGATTTAATGGTGAAAAACTCCGTTTTACCTATTACATAATTATTAAACTCCGTAGATCGAGAATCAGCCAACTCTCTGATAATCCTTCCTTGGTTATCTAATAGCGCCACTTTATTAGGAGTAGTCACATTTGAATAATTGGTTATAAAATACTTTCCATCCGGGGAAACATTTACATTGTGGGTAAAATCACCAAACGTCAGTCTCTTCATATTCTTTCCCGAATAATCCACTCGATATAAATCTGTAGTTGCAGAATTCTCTTTACGTGCTGTAAAATAGACGACCTTAGTCTTTTCGTCAATATGAGCTAGTGCAGTCACCTGCCAATCTCCTTGCGTAATAGGATTCAACAGCTTTCCCTCTAGTGTATACAAGTAATAATGTGCCCATCCTGTTTTATCCGACTTCAAGATATAATGCTTGTTATCCGCTAAATAAGTGATACGCTCATCGTGATCTAAATTTATCCAAGCCGATTGCACCTCATTATAAATCTCCTTTTTGATACCTGTAACAGGGTTTACAGCATAGAATTTCAGATTGTTCTGATCTCTATTCATCCATTGAATCATTATAGATCGACTATCAAAACTCCAGTAGGGCTGGCCAAAATACTGATCATCTTTCTCATTAAATTGCCCCCACACAATTGGCGCACCTTCAGCTTTCACAAATCCGATTTTTACTTCAGGGTTATCCTGTCCCGCTTTGGGGTACCTTGTTTCTTCCAAGTAACCATTCTGCCCTTTAGACACATATATTGGAAACATAGGAACCTTAGTATCATCAAATCGCATAAAAGCAAGCTGCTTGCTATCAGGAGACCACCAGAATGCTTTATAATTTGTAGGCCGTCCTAAAATTTCTTCGTAGTAAACCCAAGATGACCACCCATTATAAATAACATCCGTTCCATCATTCGTATATTGCACCTCGCTGCCGGTGGCCACTTCAATACTGAATAGATTGCTTTTTCTAGTAAAGGCTACACGCTTCCCATCAGGTGATAACGTCGGATTTTGCTCTTCATCATTTGGAGAATCCGTTAGTCGCTTAGCAACGTCTTGACCATATTTGATATAGATATCCTTATCTTTAACAAATACACGCACATCATTTGTCTGCGTAGGGACATACACATCCCTCTTACCAGATTTCACGTTTACCTTGTACATCTTCCTATCGGCCACGTCACTCTCCAAATAATGATCTTTATCTGCCCAACCAGTATAACCATTAATGGCTTTAGTAACTGTATATCCTCTTCCCCAAGACTCGTCGAAATCCATTTTTTTCACTTGGGCATCAACGGAGTATTGTGCTAAAAAAAGTGATACGATCAAAAGACCACCAAACAATCTATTCATATATATTTAATTTGATTTTTCAGTTATTATATTTAATATCCAAACTACATTCATTCATTTTTGTGCAGCCTGCACGATAGGGATATTTTATATGTATTTAATTATTTATGAGTATTTGTCCTCAACAATGTAATGAGTTCTTTCTACCTAGTTTGTTTCTGTATGAGTTAAAAATAGTTTTACGAAAATAGAAAATTGCATATTTCTTTTTGCAATGATAAGTGTAATATATTTACGACTTTTCGTTAACCGGTACACTCATCTTAACAGAGTCTTGTTAAGATAAAAAGAAACTTCTAAACAAAGAAAAAGCCACCTTTATAAAAGTGGCTTATTATTACTTTAGAAGAGAGAGCTTAAAAAGAATAGTTGCCTCTTTCCACCAACTCTTCATTACTTTCGTAAGTAGAATCATCTTGACTAGGCTCATATCTCTTCTCAACTACTTCTTGATTTGATTTGATGTAATCCACCACGTCTGTCAGTCCTTCTGCAAATTTCTCAAAATCCTCTTTATATAAGAATATTTTGTGTTTGATAAATTGACCATCTTCAAAACGCTTTTTACTCTCAGTGATAGTCACATAGTAATCATTTGATCGCGTCGCTTTTACATCAAAAAAATAAGTACGTTTTCCTGCTCTCACCTTTTTTGAAAATACTTCTTCACGCTCTTTGTTTTCAAAATCTCCCATTAGTCTAGTATAAGTATTTAAGTTTAAATCCTATTTTTTAATTCCATAAATATATAATAATTAATTTTAAACATCCAAATTTTATTGAAAAAATTATTTTTTTTATCACTTTATTTTAAATACAATGAGAAGTATGGTATTTTCACCGACTAAACAGAGCCATTTACCGAACAAGAGAAATCATAGACCTAATAACAGTCAGTTCATATCAATGCTATGATTACCTTTGGAGTAGATAAAACAAAATAAAATGGAAACCAGAGAGAAGATGCAACAGAAACCCGTCCTTCCACCAAATAATAACAAGAGTTCCACTACAGTGGGGGCTATAGTCATATTGTTCGGAATATTTCTATTGTTAAAAAACATTGCCCCTGGACATTTTTTTCCGAGCTGGCTAATGGGTTGGCAAATGATATTATTGATTATTGGCTTAGTCATAGGTGTCAATTCGAAGTTTCAAAATAAATCTTCTCTTATACTGATTACGATCGGATCTGTTTTTATACTTAGAGACATGATGGGATACAATCCAGGAAAGATCCTTATCCCTGCTATAGCTATTGTATTGGGTATATATATTGTCAATAGAAATCGTAAAGCTCCAGAAATACCGACACCTCCCCCATCAGTCCCACCTCATCCCACAGACGAGTTTGACTGGGACAAAAGAGTCATCGATTTGTCGGATTCTAGCACTTCACAGAGACCTCCGAATGAAAGCGATAAAAACCTTAACTTTCAACCCCATAATGACAACTCCCGAGAGTATTATCGAAATTCCTATTACTATGCTGAAAATTACCTAAAAATTGATTCCATATTTGGAAGTGCAAAAAAAATAGTGCTTTCCAAAAATTTCCTTGGGGGTACAACGACAAATATTTTTGGAAGTACTGAAATTAATCTATTACAGGCTGATCTTAGCCAACCTATTGTAATTGATATATTTCAGCTTTTTGGAAGCACAAAACTAATTGTCCCTCCACATTGGATGGTGTCTCCTTCTGTTTCATCAATACTTAGTGAAAGTGATGATAGACGTGTAATAATCAATCATGTTTTTGATGAGAACAAAAAGCTTTTCATTACAGGAACCTCGATTTTCGGAAGTCTGACGATAAAAAACAGCTAAGAATAGTAATGGCATCGACTCTATTTAAACTAAAGTCAAAAAACATGCTGATTCACATCAGCTCGTGGACGATATTTATCTTATACTTTCTAGTTTCGTATTTTTTACTCTGGTGGGAGTTTCATCCGCTTAAAGTAAATCCAATGGAACCCGCGATCGGAGCCTTAGCAATAACAGCATGTTGCTACCTTATATTCAGCTCCATGCAGTTCTATATGCCTAAAAAAAATCAATACCTCAAAATCACCGTAATCTGTGCGGTATTAACAATATTGAGTTTAGGAATTTCTCTTTTTTCACTAATTCGTTTTTTTGACACCACCTCTACCAATCATTTTTACGAACGTTTACCCTATCGATTTATCATCAACTTCTTGCTGCTGATGTGTGTTATGATCATCAATGTTTTTTGGAACATACAGGAAGAATATAAGGAGAACAAAAAGCGAAAAGAAGAATCAGAGAAACTCGTACGTGATGCCGAGCTCTATAATCTACGGCAGCAGCTTCAACCCCATTTTTTATTCAACAGTTTGAACTCCATTATCGCACTGATCACAGTAAAGCCAGATCTAGCGAAAAAAATGACGTTTCAATTATCTGATTTTTTAAGAGGAACTTTACGAAAGGACGATAAGCAATTAATACAATTAACCGATGAGATCAAACATCTGGAACTCTACCTTGAAATAGAAAAAGTGAGATTTGGTCATCGCCTCAATACCACTTTCAACTATCCCGAAGAAGTTCTATTCGCCAAAGTACCGAGCATGATTGTCCAACCTCTAATGGAAAATGCAATTAAACATGGTCTCTACAACGTAACAGGAGATGTACTCATAGAGACAAACATCAGCCTGGAGTTGCATATGTTGACTATTGAAATCACAAACCCCTACGATTCGGACCAATTTTACAACGCAAAAGGCACAGGCTTCGGTCTGACCAGTATACAACGTCGGCTCTTTCTAATCTACGGACGAACCGATTTATTAAGTGTTAGAAAAACAGAAAATAAATTCACAGCAATTATAAAAATACCTCAACATGATTAAAGCAATTATTATCGATGACGAGCCACTCGCTCGCATGATCATCCAGGGATATCTACAGAATGAAGGTGACATACAAGTTATCGCCGAATGCGGGGATGGATTTGAGGGGGCAAAAGCGATCCAACAACATCGACCAGACCTGGTTTTTCTAGATATTCAGATGCCTAAACTCACAGGCTTTGAAATGTTAGAGATATTGGATGAGTTACCACATATTATATTTACTACTGCCTTTGAAGAATTTGCCATCAAGGCATTTGAAAAGTCGGCCGTTGACTATCTTTTAAAACCTATATCAGAGGATAGATTTAAATTAGCGCTACAAAAATTCAGAAATGCACATGGAACAGCACAGACACAAAAAACCATTAAAAACCTCCAAGAAGAAGTCGAAGAAGAGATTCTCGAGCGCATTGTTGTTAAAAATGGAACACAAATCAAATTGATCCCTGTACAGCAAGTAATATATCTGGAAGCATACGATGACTATGTGAAAATTCACACCAAAGAAGGAATGTTTCTCAAGAACAAAACCATGTCTTCTTTTGAAAAACAACTGGATTCCAAACAATTCGTTCGTGTGCACCGATCTTTTATTATTAAAGTGGATCAACTTGCTAAAATTGAACCTATGGAAAAAGAAAGCTATAGGGGAATACTCTTAAATGGCGATAAAGTGAATATAAGCAAATCAGGATACGCACGTCTAAAACAAACAATTGGATTATAACTCGTTGATTTCGTAGCTTTGTGGCATGATCAAATATGTCTTATATCTATTAATTATACTATGCTATAGTACCAATGCTTGGAGCCAATCAACAGCTGAAATAAGCAACAGACAAGTCTATAATAGGATAGAGTATTTTTTCAACACTCAACAAACCGATTCTATATATGCGATGGCCACGCCTAGCTTTCAAAAGAATATTCCGCTCCAAAGCTTTGCAATGGCATTACAGTACTTTTATAATTTCGGACAAATAAAAGAGGCGATTCCAGGGACATACCAGCAAGACGTAGCAGGGTACAACATAACGTTAGACAAAAAGAAAGCCTCCCTATACTTAAAAACAGACAGTACTTTTCATTTCGATTTATTTGAAATCAAAGACAAAGAGATCAGCACAGAAAAAAAGGAAAATATAAAATCCGTTGTGCAGAAAAACAATGCTCTTGATGAGTATATCGATTCTGTAGCACGGACCTATATACAACAGAAAAATGCACAAGCGCTAGCAGTCGGCGTAATCCACAACGGAAAAACAAACACGTTCTATTATGGAGAGACTGTCAAAGGTGATTCACTTTCGTTACCAAAAGAAAACACCTTATTTGAATTAGGCTCAATCACCAAAATATTTACAGCGACACTCCTAGCGGACTTAGTAGAAAAAAACATAATAACACTAGAGGATACGATCTCGAAGTACTTGCCCGATTCCGTTGCTCAAAATCAATATCTACAACAAATAACTTTTAAACAATTAGCCAACCATACTTCAGGATTACCTAAGTTGCCCGACAATCTGGAGAAATCCACTAAATTTTCGGCATCAGATCCCTACGCACAGTATAGCCGTAAAGAGCTATTTTCTTATTTAAAAAACATACAACGGGATGACCTCCCTGGTGATAAATTCGAATACAGCAATACGGGATTCGCCTTATTGGGCGAGCTTATTTCTATTATTGCGAAAAAATCTTACTCCCAATGTGTCGCTGATATTATAACGACTCCACTAAGCTTATCCAATACTTTAGAAAAAGTAAATCCTAAAACACAACAGATTACTAAAGTCTACAACGCTACAGGGACAGAAGCCCCTGTATGGCAATGGCAGGTATTTGTTGGTGCAGGGGGACTAAAATCGACAATAACAGATATGCTTCGATTTATTAAAATTCAGTTCAAGATGCCAGAGACCCAATTGGAACAAGCACTTGCCCTTACCAGACAATTCACCTACTATCTCCCGCCTTCTACCGATATAGGCTTGGCTTGGCATATGAATATGGTAAACGATGTGGTACAATACTGGCACAATGGTGGAACCGGCGGAAGCTCAACATTTATTGCGATAGTTCCGGATACCAAATCAGCCATTATAGTCTTAGCTAATTCAGCACTATCTGTTGATGAAATAAGCCGAAAAATATTGAATACCATTATAGAACATAAGTAATGCTATCAAGCACTGACGATGATAAACTCATTTTTTCGGCACAACACCGCAAATACCAAGATTTTTAGTTAAGTTTGGGATATTTACACATATAACTGCATCAATACGTTAAAGAACAATTTATTCCATGAAAAAAAGAATAGCAATTTTTGCTTCGGGTTCAGGTTCCAATGCACAAAAGATAATGGAACATTTTAAGTACTCTGATGATGCGGAAGTCGCTTTAGTATTAAGTAACAATCCAGAAGCCTACGTTTTACAACGGGCCGATAATTTTGAAATTCCATCACACGTTTTTGATAGGCATGACTTTTATCAAACAGATGAAATTGTTTCTTTACTAAAAAGACTAGAAATAGACTTAGTCGTTCTAGCTGGATTTCTTTGGCTTGTGCCTCAAAATTTATTAAACGCCTTTCCGAACAAAATCATTAATATCCATCCAAGTCTCTTGCCCAAGCACGGAGGAAAAGGAATGTATGGAGACCGCGTACACAAAGCGGTGTTAGCAGCTGGAGATGAGGAACATGGCATAACCATACATTTCGTCAATGAAAACTTTGACGAAGGGGAAATTATATATCAAGGAAGATTCCGTGTCGAAAAGGGAGACACCTTAGAAATATTAAAGTTCAACGGCCAACAGTTAGAGCATTTGCACTACCCTAAAGTCCTAGAAGGACTAATCAAAAAATACAATTAAACTATAGCTTAAGGAGCGCTTATTTTCAGTAATGGAGCGCTCCTTAATCACCTTCTCCTTCCTTGCCTATAGTCATATAGTGCTTATTTCTTTTTCTCCTTTAATTACTTCACAAGCATAGGGATTAAACACTTAATTTTGTACCTTTGCAACTTTAAATTAAATCTTTCCATTCCTCTTGTGCACAACACATTCGAGATGATGGGAAGACTGACACTTTCAGAAAAAAAACAATGAATCATCCTGTTAAGATCAAAAACGCATTAGTCTCTGTTTATTACAAAGACAACCTTGCACCTCTTATCCAACTTTTAAACAAATACGGAGTTACTTTCTACTCTACAGGCGGTACGGAAGCTTTTATCCGTGATTTAGGAGTTGGCGTAGAACGTGTTGAAGATTTAACAAGCTACCCTTCCATTCTTGGCGGCCGTGTTAAGACTTTACATCCTAAAATATTCGGAGGTATTTTGTCTCGTCGTCCATTAGAAGATGACAAAAAGCAATTGGAACAATTTGAAATTCCAGAGATTGACTTGGTCATCGTGGATCTCTATCCATTTGAAGAAACAGTAGCTTCTGGAGCATCTGACGAAGATATCATCGAAAAGATCGATATCGGCGGAATCTCTTTAATCCGTGCAGCAGCGAAAAACTTCAACGATGTAGTTATTATATCCTCTAAAAATGACTACAAAGAACTAGAAGAAATACTGGCTAATCAAGAGGGAACAACCAGCCTAGAACAACGTAAATCTTTTGCTAAACGCGCGTTCAATACATCTTCGCATTACGACACAGCGATATTCAATTATTTCAATCAAACTGAACCGCTAGAGGTTTTCAAGCAATCTGAACAACAAGCACAGGTGTTACGTTATGGAGAGAACCCGCACCAAAAAGGCGTCTTTTTCGGTGACTTGGAAGCTATGTTTGATAAACTAAATGGCAAAGAACTCTCTTACAACAACCTAGTAGATGTCGATGCAGCTGTTGCTATTGTAGATGAATTCCAAGAGCCTACCTTCGCCATATTAAAACATACGAATGCCTGTGGTGTAGCTTCTCGTCCAACTGTAAAACAAGCTTGGATAGATGCGCTAGCTTGCGATCCTGTATCTGCTTTCGGAGGTGTATTAATAACAAACGGCACTGTAGATGCTGATACTGCAAAAGAAATCAACAATCTATTCTTTGAAGTATTAATTGCACCAGATTATACAGAAGAGGCTATCAACACCCTTACTGAAAAGAAAAACAGAATCATTCTACGACGTAAAGATATTAAGTTGCCAAGCCAACAATTCAAGACTTTATTAAATGGAGTAATTTTGCAAGACAAAGACAACACCGTAGAAGGGCCGTCACAAATGACGACGGTGACCAATACCGCTCCTACATCGGAACAATTAGAAGATTTGTTCTTTGCTAATAAAATTGTAAAACACACCAAGTCCAACACCATTGTATTTGCAAAAAATGGCACACTGATCTCCTCAGGAGTAGGTCAAACGTCACGCGTTGATGCGTTAAAACAAGCTATTGAAAAAGCTAATGCTTTTGGGTTTGACCTAAAAGGTTCTTCTATGGCATCTGATGCTTTCTTCCCTTTCCCTGATTGCGTAGAGATTGCTTCGGAAGCTGGAATCGCAGCAGTATTACAACCAGGGGGCTCCATCAAAGATCAACTATCAATAGACATGGCCAATGAAAAAGGCATAGCTATGGTAACAACAGGCGTGAGACATTTTAAACATTAATCTGTTTCTAGACACCTAAGTAATAAAAAAAGGGTGAGTTTTGAAAAGCTCACCCTTTTTTTATTACTTAGGTCTTAACATTCATTTTAGTTCTAGAAAAAAATATGAACAATAATGTTGCTACCCCGGTCAAAAACGGGTAATATAAATATTGTATCAACTCGAAAGGAGATAGTCCTGCATTTCCTGTGCCCTGTTCTAAAACGGCAGCAGCAGCTAAGGCGGCTAAAATCTGAGCTCCATAAGGAATGATTCCTTGTACAAAACAAGAAGTAGTATCCAAAATACTCGCCACTCGCTTAGGATCCAAAGAGAATTTATCACCAATCTCTTTAGCTAAAGGTCCTATAATAACAATAGTGATAGTATTATTAGCGAGTGCAAGATTCACCATGGCTGTTAATGTAGCAATTCCTAACTCTGCACTTTTCGGCGATTTTATCCGCCGAAGAACAGTGTTCAATAAATAATCAATACCACCGTTAAAACGTATTATTCCAACAACGCCACCTATAACTAAACACAGCAGACTGAGTTCAAAAATACTTGCCAGCCCTGTATTAATACTAGAAACACTTTCTAAAAGAGTAACTTCATTAGTCCATATCCCCACAAACAATGCTACCAATATTCCGATACCTAATGTCCAGATAACCTGGAGCCCGAATAAAGCTAAAACAAAGACCACGACATAAGGAACAATCTTAATCAATTGATAGTCCTGCATCTCCAAAGTACGGATATGTTGTTCAAACTGAGCTCCAAGAAAGTAATAAATCACCGCAACTAATACAGCGACCGGAAACACAATCCCAAAGTTCACTTTAAATTTATCACGCATTCCGACATTTTGGGTTCGTGTGGCAGCAATAGTGGTATCCGAAATAAAGGACAAATTATCACCAAACATTGCTCCTCCTACTACAGCGGCCAATGCCATCGGCATTATTCCAGGAATATGCTCTTCAAAACCCACCGCAATTGGAGCTAATGCGACTATAGTTCCTACAGATGTACCTAGAGAAACAGATATAAAACAAGAAATCAAAAAAATTCCGGTAATGATAAAACGAGGTGAAATATAAGTTAGAGCAAAGTTCACCGTCGAAGATATAGCACCAATTGCATTGGAAAGACCACCGAACGCGCCTGCCAACAGAAAGATCAAAATCATTACTAATATATTCTCGTCGCCAGACCCTACAGAAAAGTGCTTGAGTTTTTCGGAAAATGGCTTTTTAGGATATTGAAGAAAGGCTATAAAAAGACACAGGATAAAAACAACAAGCACAGGCAAAGCATAAAAATCCTGAAGATAGATGGAGATCGAAAAATAAACTAATACAAATGCTATCAATGGCAATAATGCCCACGCTTTAGTCGCTTTACCCTCTTCTTTATCCATTATCCTTTTTTATTTGGCTACAAAACTACAATTCATAAGCCACATTTTCAACGATGCAATCCGATCTACCCAACTTAGTGGCACATTGTTTGTAAGGTTAATAAAGCGTTACAATTAAACTTAACACTATGAGAAAGCTATCATATACTACTTTCTTATTGCTACTATTCGTAGCATTTGTATTGATATTTGCTACTACCTGCATTGGTGGCTAATAAAGGTATTAAGATAAAAAATGGACTAAAAAACTTTCAGCCCATTTTTTATCTTTCCCAAAAATCGGCATTTTTTATCCCCAGCTCTTTTGGATTAAACTCTGGGTCTTCAATCCCCTTCTTCCTCTTTTCCAAGTAATCCTTCCATACTTTCATCGCCGTTTTGCTCATCAGGACGATAGCTATTAAATTCACCCAGGCCATTAATCCCACACCGATATCACCTAAATCCCAAGCTAGTTTTGCTGTTTTTATAGTTCCAAAATAAGTAGAAAACAAGAAAACAACGCGTAATACCCAAATAACACCTTTCTTATTTCTCCCTTTAATTATATATGCCACATTAGTCTCTGCATAATAATAATAGGCCATAATAGTCGTAAAGGCAAAGAAAAACAAAGCTATAGCTACGAATTGGTTACCAAAATCAGGAAAATGGTGAGAAACGGCAGCTTGAGTAAAACCTTCCGCAGCAACTCCCGGTAAGTTTTCCTTCAACAATGCGACTGCATGTCCAGACTGGTCGAAGGATTCTGCAACATTATACATACCTGTAAATAGAATCATCAAAGCAGTAGCTGTGCAGACAAATAACGTATCTACATACACCGAAAAGGCTTGAACCAATCCCTGTTGGGCGGGATGACTGACATCGGCAGCCGCAGCTGCATGAGGAGCCGTGCCCTGACCGGCTTCATTCGAATAAATTCCACGCTTTACTCCCCACGCTATAGCCATCCCCACAACACCGCCAAATGTAGCGTCGATGCTAAATGCCGAACTAAAGATCAACTTAAACATCGCTGGAATCTCTGTAAAATTCATTCCTATAATAATCAAAGCCATCAATATATAGGCACCCGCCATAAAAGGAACAAGAAATTCAGAGGCTTGCCCCAAGCGCTTTACTCCTCCCACAATAATAAGTGTCAAAAGAAGAACCACTGCAATTCCCACCCAGCTAATCGTCCAATCAGTACCTCCTAAAGAGACGACACTATTCGAATAATCAAATGCATTTGTAATCGTACTATTGATCGCATTACTCTGTACCCCAGGCAGCAAAAAACCTGTACTTATAATGGTTATTATCGCGAACAAAACAGCATACCATTTGACACCCAGCCCCTTCTCTATGTAATATGCAGGTCCCCCTCTAAATTCATCTCCTTCTTTCTGCTTATAGACCTGAGCTAGAGTCGATTCGACAAAAGCGGAAGCTGATCCTAAGAACGCAATTGCCCACATCCAAAAAACGGCACCTGGACCTCCCATAAATATAGCTGTAGCCACCCCCACAATATTACCAGTCCCCACACGTCCAGAAATAGCAAGAGCGAATGCTTGAAAAGAAGATATGCCTTCATTAGATTTCTTTTTCTTAAACAACAAATTCACCATATCCCTGAGGTAGCGAACTTGTAGGAAACCTGTTCGTATTGAAAAATACAGCCCTATAAGTAAACAGAAATAAATAAAAAAATCGCTCCATACATAGCTAGAGACTGTAGAAATAAGCTGTTCCATCAATAAGGTCTAGTCGTGTTATAATTGTCATTTATTTCTGTAAATAAAGGTATTTTTTATCATAAACCTATAAGATTATTTGAAATAATACCACAACTCGTACTTTTCAAATAACAAAGGCGCTTATTTAAGCGCCTTTGTTATTTGAACTAAAAAAATATGCGTCTTTAACCAATGGCCTCCCGGATTCTTGTCAATTTTTTCATTAATCCTTCTAACAAATCCAAATGTAACATATTGGCTCCATCCGATTTCGCATTTGCCGGATCAGGGTGAGTTTCTATAAAAA
Organism: Sphingobacterium faecale; assembly: GCF_016746095.1. Lineage (GTDB taxonomy): Bacteria > Bacteroidota > Bacteroidia > Sphingobacteriales > Sphingobacteriaceae > Sphingobacterium > Sphingobacterium faecale. The sequence continues at coordinate 392,979 of NZ_JAERTY010000003.1, forward strand.
GCCCATCCGCCCCCACTGCAATTGCGGCCTTCGCTATAGTCTCTATCAGTGCTGGCTTTCCTCCTGTTACTCCACTGGTCTGGTTAGGTTGTTGCAAAGAGTGCGTACAGTCCATCACCGTAGGAACTTGGAATGAACGCATTACAGGAATACCCCTAAAATCCACAATTAAATCTTGATAGCCAAAAGAGTTTCCACGATCTGTCAAAATGACTTTTTCATTTCCTGCATCTTTTACCTTATCTACGGCAAATGCCATCGATTCCGCAGAAAGAAATTGTCCTTTCTTTATATTAACGACCTTACCCGTCTCCGCTGCTGCTGCCAGCAACTCGGTTTGACGACATAAAAATGCAGGAATTTGTAAAATATCGACGTATGCCGCTGCCATAGCCGCTTCATGGCTTTCATGAATGTCCGTCACCGTAGGCACCCCAAATTCACGACCTACCTTCTCCAATATTTTAAGCGCTTTCTCATCCCCTATTCCAGTAAAAGAGTCTATTCTAGATCGATTAGCCTTTCTATAAGAACCTTTAAAAACAAAAGGAATATTTAGTGAGTCAGTTATATTTACTATTTTTTCTGCAATACGAAGAGCAATATCTTCTCCTTCAATAGCACAAGGCCCAGCCATCAAAAAGAATTGGGTGGAATTACCATTCTTAATTTCTGGCAAATATTTATTAATCATCTTATTATTTTAATTTCCTAATTCTGATATAAATTTAATACGCATCAATTGGATATCTTCGTAGGAATAATCTTCCTCTCCCAATTCAGAAAGTGCATTCTTGATAGAATCTACTTCAGCGGTTTTGAAATAATCATACACCTCATCCTGCCTGTCCTGATCAATCATTTCATCGACAAAATAACCGATATTCAACTTTGTCCCCGAGTACACAATCGACTCCACTTCCTTCAATAAATCCTCATAACTTATACCCTTCGACAAAGCAATATCTTCTAAGCCGATTTTACGATCTATATTTTGAATAATACTAACTTTTAATGCCGATCTATTCGCTGTACTTTTTACGATTAAGTCTTGGGGTCTATCGATACCCTTTTCTTCCACATAATTCTTTATCAATTCCACGAAGGAAGAACCAAACTTCAAAGCTTTTCCTGCTCCGACTCCATGGATTTGCTTCATTTCCTCCATGGTAACTGGATAATGTGTACACATCTCCTCTAGAGATGGATCTTGAAAAACAACAAACGGAGGCAGAGACTTTTGCTTTGCAATTTTTTTACGAAGGTCTTTTAACATGACCAACAGATCCGTATCCAACGCTCCAGATCCCTGCTTAGGCTCTTCAACTCCATCGTCATCGGCAGCCTCCATCGGTCGATTCAAAATAAACCTCAATGAATACGGATTGTTTAGATAACGCTTACCGTCTTCAGTCAATGTAAGCAGCCCATAGTGATCAATATCCTTTTTAACAAAATCAGCTAATTCAGCCTGTCTTATCAGAGAATTCCAATAGTTTACCCCCTGCTCCTTACCTGTTCCAAAAAGCGCATGCTCATCATGTTTATAAGAAGAAATAGGTTGGTTATTTTGCCCCAAGAACACATTGATAATATGATGATCATCAAACTTATCCCCTTCTTCCTTAATAAAATTCAATACTTTCACTAAATTATCCTCAGCATCAAAATAAGTCTTCTGAGCTCGACAATTGTCGCACATATTATTACAGCCCGTTTCGTCAAATTTTTCACCAAAGTAATGTAGGATCTGCTTACGTCTACAAACAGACGATTCAGAATAATCAATAACTTCTTTAAGAATTTGTGTCCCTATTTCTCGTTCAGAAACAGGCTTATCTTTCATAAACTTAGTCAGCTTTTCAACATCTTTCTTAGAGTAGAAAGACACACATACCCCTTCCCCCCCATCACGCCCTGCTCTTCCTGTCTCCTGATAATACCCTTCCATAGACTTAGGAATATCATGATGTATGACATACCGGACGTCCGGCTTATCAATTCCCATTCCAAAAGCAATTGTAGCCACTATAACCTCAACATCCTCCATTAGAAATTTATCCTGTGTTTCAGCTCGTGTTTTTGCGTCAAGTCCTGCGTGGTAGGGTAAGGCTTTGATCCCATTTATATTTAAGACTTCGGCAATCTCTTCTACCTTTTTACGACTCAAACAATAGATAATACCAGTTTTTCCACTATTACCTTTGATAAACTTAACAATTTCCTTAACTACATTCTTTTTTGTACGAACCTCATAAAACAGGTTCGATCTATTAAAAGAAGACTTGAACAACGTAGCGTCATTCATCTGTAAGTTCTTACGAATATCTGACTGCACTTTTGGAGTCGCCGTAGCGGTCAATGCGATAATGGGAATATTTTCCCCGATGCCATTTATAATTAATCTTATTTTGCGATATTCAGGTCTAAAATCATGTCCCCATTCTGAAATACAATGCGCCTCATCCACAGCGACAAACGAGACCTTAATATTTTTCAAAAACTGTACATTATCTTCTTTCGACAATGATTCTGGAGCAACATAAAGCAATTTTGTTTTCCCCTCAATAACATCCGCCTTAACTTTAGTAATCTCACCTTTAGTCAGCGAAGAGTTCAAAAAATGAGCAATACTATCTGTACCTCCAAATGCTCTCAGTTGATCCACTTGATTTTTCATCAAAGCGATAAGAGGTGAAATTACGATTGCCGTTCCCGCACTCATTAATGCAGGCAATTGATAACAGATCGACTTTCCGCCTCCTGTAGGCATGATGACAAAGGTGTCTTTCTTATTTAGAATGTTAGTAATAATTGCCTCTTGGTCTCCTTTAAAAGTATCAAACCCGAAGAATTCTTGGAGATTGTCGTACAAAGATTTTTCTATTTCCATCTGCGCAGCTACAAAATTAAACAGGTAGGCTTACCTATCTAAAATTTAAATAACCTATTTTTGTGAATTGTATTATAAAAATAGGCATATTTTCCGTGAAAAGCAATTCAGAAATAAAAAAAGAGGCCATCGAAGTCCTCGAATTAGAAGCTAAGGCTGTGCTTAATTTAGCCAGCAGAATCAATGATGATTTTGTTGAAGTAATACGGCTCATTTTAACGCTAAAAGGACGGGTGATCCTCACGGGTATAGGAAAAAGTGCTATAATCGCTCAAAAAATAGTTGCCACACTAAATTCTACCGGTACCCCATCTATTTTTATGCATGCTGCAGATGCAATACATGGAGACCTTGGCATCATCCAACAGGATGATCTGATCATAGCTATATCGAAAAGTGGAAACACTCCTGAGATCAAAGTTTTAATTCCTTTTTTAAAACAGACCAACAATAAACTGGTAGCGATAGTCGGAAATATCAACTCCTATCTTGCCCAACAGGCAGACCATATATTGGACACCACAGTAGACAGAGAAGCATGTCCAAACAATCTAGCCCCTACAACAAGTACAACTGCCCAATTAGCGATAGGAGACGCATTAGCAGTATGTCTACAGACAGCGAGGCAGTTTACAGACAAAGATTTTGCTAAATATCATCCGGGTGGTGCCTTAGGAAAGCAACTGTATCTCAAAGTCGGCGATGTCGCCAACCTTAATGCTAGACCCAGCGTTCATACACAAGATTCTATAAAACAGCTCATCATAACCATAACCAAATACCGTCTAGGTGCTACTGCTGTTATAGCCGACCAACAGATTATAGGCATCATAACCGACGGAGATATCAGAAGAATGCTAGAGAATCATGACGATATATCTCGATTGAAAGCTATCGATATCATGTCGAAAAAACCGAAAGAAATCGAAGCGGAAGAGTTGGCTGCAAATGCCTTACACAAAATGAGAGAGAATAACATCTCGCAATTATTAGTTACGAAACAGGGAAACTACGCGGGGATAATACACATACAGGATTTACTTAAAGAAGGAATAATTTAAACTATACTTAACCAATAGAGTCCAAGATGAAATTAGCATAAATTGTAAAAATATTGTTGTTTAATGCGACAGTTAAAATATGTTAAGATAAAAAACTACATTTGGCATATCTATTGAAGATAAATTTAGAACAAAACGATATAATTTAGTAAAACATGAAAAAGTTATTAAGTATAGCAACCGTATTGATCGCTTTCATTTCATTATCGGCGATGGCAGTCGCGGTGGGCGAATTCAAATTCGAGAAAGAAACGCACGATTTTGGAACAATACCTTTTAACAAACCCGCTAGCTTCGAATTTGCGTTCACTAATATAGGTGATGCGCCAATCATTATTTCGGAAGTAGCTCCATCTTGCGGCTGCTCTGTCGCTGATTTTTCCAAAGCTCCCATAAAACCAGGAGACTCCGGCAAGATCAAAGTCACTTATAATGCCGCAACTAAAGGTCCTTTTACCAAATCATTTACCGTCAAGTCTAACACCAAAACTCCTGTAAAAACATTGACCGTAAAAGGAAATGTAGAATAAAAATAAAACATAACAAAAAAGCCGTATTAGTTACAACTAATACGGCTTTTTTATAAGTACGCTTTTCGTATCTTTGTTCACCATTTTAAATAAAAATTTTTAGTTATTATGCCAAAGATATCACAAAAAGGCATGGATATGCCAGCCTCTCCAATAAGAAAGCTTACTCCATTTGCAGATCAAGCAAAGAAGGAAGGAAAAAAAATATATCACCTGAATATCGGCCAACCAGACATCCAAACGCCGGATGTCATGCTTAATGCCTTAAAAAACATTGATTTTAAAGTATGGGCATACACACCCTCAGAAGGCACAGCTTCCTATAGAACAAAACTAGCCAGCTATTACAACAAGCTCAATTACAATATAGCACCGACAGATATCTTAGTTACGAATGGTGGCTCCGAAGCTATTACCATTGCCATGCAAGCCTGTCTAAACCCAGGAGAAGAGATAGTCATCCCCGAGCCCTTTTATGCAAATTACAATGGATTCGCTTGTTCTTCGGATGTTGTTATAAAACCAATCGTCTCCCATATCGAAAAAGGCTTCGCATTACCCTCTATCGCAGATTTTGAGAAAGTAATTACGGAAAAAACGAAAGCAATTGCTATCTGTAATCCAAACAATCCTACAGGATATCTTTATTCACGTGAAGAACTTGAGGCGTTAAAAGCAATCTGTATCAAATACGATTTATACCTATTCTCAGACGAAGCCTATAGAGAGTTCTGCTATGATGGTCGTGAATTTATTTCTCCAATGCATCTAGAAGGGCTTGAAAATAATGTTGTCGTATTGGACACCGTTTCCAAGCGTTATTCGGCTTGTGGTGCACGCATCGGGTGTCTCATCACGAAAAACAAAGGCCTTTATCAAACTGCTTTAAAATTTGCACAGGCACGTCTCAGCCCATCACTAGAGGGACAGATAGCCGGCGAAGCAGCTGTAGACACGCCGGATTCTTATTTTGAGGCTGTTTCAAAAGAATATACAACGCGTCGAGACACATTAGTCAAAGGCTTAAACAAAATTGATGGTGTATTCTGTCCTAATCCAGGAGGCGCATTCTATGTAGTAGCCAAATTACCAATTGACAATGCCGATAAATTCTGTCAATGGATGCTAGAAAAATTCAGCTACGAAAATGAAACGGTAATGATGGCACCAGCCACCGGATTCTATAGCACACCAGGTTTAGGTTTAAACGAAGTCCGTTTGGCATATGTCTTGAATCAAGACGATCTAAAACGAGCGCTAATTTGTTTAGAAAAAGCGCTTCAAGAATATCCAGGAAGAAAAGAATTCTAAATTTTTCGTGCAAGAGAAAAGGCTAAGTAAATACTTAGCCTTTTCTCTTGCTCTAATGTATATTATGCTTTTTCAGCACATCGAGGACGAAAGGTTCAATTTGTTCAACCATCCGCATAAATCCTAAATCATTAGGATGTGTACCGTCTGTAGTTGCTTCATGATCCTCCCCTAATAAACTAGAGTTATCGAGGTAATACAACGCTTTAATCCCTTTAGCTATAAGTTTATTATATTCAGCTTTCCAATTAGCATTCTGTAAATGATTTCGCTTGTTCCAGTTTTGATTAAAATAACTGAGTTCCCTTATAACAGATGGAATCATAACAATCGGCGTATTAGGATGCTTCTCCCTTAAATAAGTAACTATATAAGAGGTTCGATCCGTCACCTGTTCGGGTGAAGAATTAGGTACACAATCAAGAATAAACATATCTGGATTTGCATCTGCCAGCATATGCACCACTTCTTTCTCCATTCTTGCATTTCCACTTATTCCAAAATTTATAAAATTATAACCTGTACGCCTCGATAATATTGCGGGGTAAGCCATACCTGGTCGACTTGCTGAAGCACCATGAACGATGCTAGACCCGTATATAATTATATTTCTCTTAAAAGGATTGGTTAGAGGTTGAAAACTTGCATCTTCATCTATCCCGATCTCCAAAGACTTGGTCTCATCGTATAGAGGCAGATAGACTAAAAACTCTTTTTCCTTTGAGTCGAGATTTTCCAAGACAAGTGTTTCTTCACAGGTTTTAACAGTTCCTTTTGAACCCGCATACTGCCATTTGCCTTTTTCATTTTTAATATAAACATCAAGCCCTTTGTTAGCAATCGCGGTCAGGTTAAGCCCTACTTTTCTATCGGTAACACACCACCTCGCATACAACTCCGAAGTATTAGATCTAAAAGTCACAAACATCCCCGCACTATTCGTGTATAGGTTTTTGACATTCTTTGGCATATTGCCGTACCTTAAGGTATCTACACGATGAAATTGCTCTGGGGTATCAAAATATTTCCCATAAATAGGCAACGTATGGAAAACATTTTTTTTTCCCTGAGCCTGTACAGCCATAATAGACAGGCAAATAGCGATCAATAAAATAGTAAGTCTTTTCATAACACTAAAATTAACAAATAATACCTAAACAAACAGCTAACATTATTAGTATTTTTGAAACATGGAATACGCAATAGTCGATATTGAGACAACAGGATCTTACGCTGGAGACAATGGAATGACAGAAATCGCTATTATTATACATAATGGTCAACACGTAGTGGATAAGTTTCAATCACTAATCAATCCAGATACGCCAATCCCATTTCATATACAATCCTTAACAGGCATTAGTAATGAAATGGTAGAAGATGCACCTACTTTCAAACAGATAGCGAAAAAAGTACATGCATTACTTCACAAACGGATCTTTGTAGCCCACAATGTTAATTTCGATTACTCATTTCTTAGTAAAGAACTAAAAAAAGCGGGTTACGATTGGAAATCCCAAAAGCTTTGTACGGTACGTCTATCACGAAAAATATTTCCAAATCTCGCTTCTTACAGCTTAGGGAAGCTCTGTCAAAATCTAGAAATCCCTATTTACCAACGTCATCGCGCCATGGGAGACGCTGAGGCTACAGTTACCTTATTCGAGATGTTGTTGCGAAATGACCATGACGCAGTGGTTCCGACCACACTTAAGAAAACAAAAGAGCAGCAGTTGCCCACACATATCAATCAGGAAGACTTTTTCAATCTTCCCGAATCACCTGGAATCTACCTCTTTAGAAACAGAAGTAATAAAATCATTTATATTGGGAAAGCAATTAACATAAAGAAAAGAGTATTGAGCCATTTTAGCGGCAATAATACTTCACAAAAAAGACAATCCTTTATCAATGATATCTTCAGCATTGACTTTGAAGAAAGCGGCACGGAGTTGATGGCACTTTTAATGGAATGCAAAATGATCAAAGAGCATTGGCCTATACATAATAGAGCTTTGAAAAAATTCGAACCTAAGTTCGGTCTCTTTGAATACGAAGATCAGAAAGGATACAGGAGACTTTTAGTATCGACTTTTAATAAGGAGGCCAAAGCAATACAGTACTTTGAAAGAGCTACAGAAGCGAACCACCTGATGTTAAAACTCATTACAGAGTTTGGTCTGAACAACAAGTTGTGTACTTTCTGTACAATTAGGCCAGAACTGAAATCTAATATAGACTACACCAACCTTCTACCACCAAGCAGCTACAACGAGATGGTAAATGCAGCATTGGAATACGTTAACAGCAATCGAAATTCCTTTATTATCATCGATCAAGGAAGAAATCTAGAAGAAAAGTCTTACATATTTTTTTCGGACGATCAGCTCTATGCATTTGGATTCATCCATACAGATAGCCAAATAAATGACCCTAGCGATATAATCTCGGAGCAGGACAAATGTGTAAGCAACTACTATATGAATGCTTTGGTATTGCAGTATGCAGAAAGATTCCCCGGTAAGGTCAAACAAAAAAAGACGTTTTTTTCCAAATAACACTTATGGAAAAGAACATGTAATTTCATCTTCAATATAAAACCTTATGACTAGAACTCCCACACCATTATTATTTTTAGGAGCATTGGCTCTTATTATCGCCACACTATTTTCTTGTGGGAACGGAAACTCAGAAAGCAAAAACCGCATTCGTGTTGGCGGCGAAGGCAAGATCCGGGTTATGCCTGATCAAGTAACGTTAACGATAAATGCCAGTTTTTCCAAACCTAAAATGGCGGAAGCTGTTCGAGAAACACAAGCGACAGTAGACACCGTCATGCTTATTTTGGAAAAGTTTGGAAAGAAAAATGAAGATATTAAAACAAGTAGTATATCTGCAAATAAAGACTATCAATATATAGGCAGTACGTATAAGTTTGTAGGATTTCAAGCGGAACAAACAATAGACTTCGTTCTTCATGACCTCAACAAGTTTACAGAACTCACGGCAAAGCTATTAGAAACAAAGATAAGCAGCATTTCCCAAATTCAATTCAACCATTCCAAAGCAGACAGCCTATTGCGTGAAGCAGACCTAATCGCCTACGATGATGCTTTGAAATCAGCCAATAAACTAGCATACAAAGCCAATGTGCAACTAGGCACTTTGCTCTTTTTATCCAATGACGGGCTAGCTGCTAGTCAAGGAGGATACACAAGTGGCGAACGGATAGATACCTACAATAAAGCATTCGGAGGACAGGGCTTTAAAATAGCACCTGAAGTAATAGAGTTCAAGCGAAATATCATAACAGAATTTGGCATAAAATAATAAGGTGTAAATAAATAACCTTATCTTTGCGCCATGATTAATGTATCCAATCTATCTCTTCGCTTTGGCAAACGTGTGCTATTCGAGGATGTCAATTTAAAATTCACTCCTGGAAACTGTTACGGCATTATAGGTGCTAATGGAGCAGGTAAATCAACTTTTTTGAAGATCATCTCTGGAGAAGTCGATCAGACTAGCGGTTCTGTTTCTTTTACTCCTGGAGATAGAATGTCAGTCCTAAGTCAGGATCACTATGCTTTTGACGAGTTTACTGTCCTAGAGACCGTAATGATGGGAAACCAAGAGCTCTACAAAATCATGAAAGAGAAAGACGCTATCTACATGAAAGAAGACTTCTCTGACGCAGATGGCGAGCGTGCTGGTGAACTAGAAAGCTTATTTGCAGAAATGGATGGATGGAATGCAGAGTCCAATGCGGCTACCTTATTGAGTAGTTTAGGCATCAAAGAAGAGTTCCACTATAAACTGGTTTCAGAAATAGATGGTAATCAAAAAGTACGCGTCCTATTGGCACAGGCCCTATTTGGCAAACCAGACATCCTGATCCTCGATGAACCTACAAATGACTTGGACATCAATACCATTGCTTGGTTGGAAGACTTTTTAGCTTCCTATGAAGCTATTGTGCTAGTAGTATCCCACGACCGTCACTTCTTGGACGCTGTATGTACACATACAGTGGATATAGATTTTGGTAAGATGACCATTTATACCGGTAACTATTCCTTTTGGTATGAATCTTCACAACTAGCATTAAAACAACGCACCGATCAGAATAAGAAAACTGAAGAAAAGGTCAAAGAACTTCAGGAGTTCATCCGTCGGTTCTCGGCCAATGCTTCAAAGTCCAAACAAGCGACTTCCCGTAAGAAAGCCTTGGATAAAATCAACATCGATGAAATCCAGCCTTCTAACCGTAAATATCCTGCTATCATGTTCAACACCATGAACAGAGAGCCTGGAGACCAAACATTACATGTAGAAGGGCTGAGCAAAACAGTTAATGGAGAAGTCTTCTTCAAAGACATCACCTTCATGATCAACAAAGGCGACAAAATCGCTGTACTGGGAGCCAACTCCTTGATTACTTCTGCATTTTATGACATCATCGCTGGACGTGACAAAGATTACCAAGGAGACATCAAATGGGGTATCACCATTACGCCTGCAGATATGCCCATGGACAACTCATCCTTTTTTGATGGAAGCTCTGAAAATCTAGTCGATTGGTTGAGAAATTACACAACCAACCCTGATTCTGACGAACAGTTCATCCGTGGTTTCTTGGGCAAAATGCTCTTTTCTGGCGAAGAGGTTATGAAAAAAGTATCGGTGTTGTCTGGAGGAGAAAAGATGCGCTGTATGTTTTCAAAGATGATGCTACAAGGAGCAAACTTTTTGATTTTTGATGAACCAACCAACCACTTAGATCTAGAGTCCATTACAGCACTCAACAACGGCATGAAAGACTTTAAAGGTTCTATGTTATTCACATCACGAGATCACGAGTTAACAGAGACTGTTGCAAACCGCATCATAGAGCTTACTCCGAATGGAATCATAGATAAGTTAATGACTTATGACGAATACATAAACTCTGATATTGTACAAACACAACGCGAAGAAATGTATAAAGTAAAATAAAAAAGAGCGGTAATACCGCTCTTTTTTATTTATACCAATTCTCCAAACTTACCTGTATTAAAGTCTTCAAACGCTTGTTGTATCTCTTCTTTAGTATTCATCACAAAGGGGCCATACGTCGCAATCGGCTCATTAATCGGCTCTCCACTCATAATCAATACTATCACATCGTCTTCAGCTTCCACAGTAAATTGATCTCCATCGTTATAGAATAGTACCATTTTGTCTGTTCCTGCTTTAAAAGTATCGTTTACTATAACATTTCCCTGAATAACCAATAAGGCTGTATTGTAATGCGCGGGGAAATCAAATGTTGCGACCGCCCCCTTATTCAACTTAGCATTCATTAAATGTAATGGTGTGAAAGTCGAAGCTCCCCCCTGTATCCCATTATACTCTCCAGCAATCACCTCGATAATCCCTTCGTTATCTTCTAATGCATAAGTAGGGATATCTCCATGTATCAAGGCTTGGTATTTAGGCGGATCCATCTTATGTCTTGCAGGAAGATTTACCCACAACTGCACCATCTGAAAATCACCTCCCTGTTTACTCCATTCCGTCTCATGAAATTCTTTATGCAACACACCAGATGCTGCAGTCATCCATTGTACATCCCCTTCTCCAATAATCCCACCACCACCAGAACTGTCACCATGCTCTACTCTACCTTTATAGGCAATTGTTACGGTCTCAAACCCACGGTGAGGATGTACACCGACCCCCTTCGGAATGTCGCTAGCTGGAAAATTATACATAGAGTTATAATCCAACATAATAAAAGGACTCATCCTTGTCATCGGCACGTAACTCGGTATAAAATTGTGCACTCTGAACCCATCTCCAACAAAATGTGCTGGTTTGGGATTAAAAATATGTTCAACAGTTTTCATCTTTACAGTCTCCTTAAATTCATATAACAAAGATACATGCAACGGACTTACTAGAACTTAATATAGGTTAAGAAACAAAAACAGTGTACAAAAAAAAGCATTCATTACTGAATGCTTTTCTATGTAGTTTCCAAAAAGAAAATTTTACAATTGCTTTTCTAATTTTTCAGTCAATACCGATTTAGGAACTGCACCTACTTGTTTATCAACGATCTCACCATTTTTGAAATATAACAATGCAGGAATATTTCTAATACCAAAACGTACTGATATCTCAGGGTTGTTATCAACGTTCACCTTGCCAACAACAGCTTTACCATCATATTCTTTTGCAATCTCATCCACTACCGGACCTACCATACGACAAGGACCACACCATTCTGCCCAAAAATCGATCAATACAGGTTTATCGGATTTCAAAACAAGCTCCTCAAAGTTGCTATCTGTAATTTCTAATGCCATAATAATATCCTCTTTTTATAATTTAACACAAATATAATCAATTGCCCACAATTGTAGTCTAATCGTATTGTAATAAATATCTATACCCTATCAATTTAATTGATATCGGATTCCTTTATTCTCCAACTCATCGATCAATTCGTTAGTCACTTTAATCTTTATAGTTTTGGCTGGCATCTCTACAACAATATTTTCCTGTACATCCATTACCTTAAACTTCAAGCTACAATTGGCAACCTCTCCCTCTTCGACTGAAGCATGTACCAGCTCATTGATCAGCTTCACCACCTCTTCATTCAACTGCTGCAAAGCAATCTGTATAGTAAAGCTCTTAGCCAGCTTTTCTCTTAAATCAGAGAGCAATTGTATATTCTTGATTTCAAAGCCCCAGTTTCCGACCTGCTTAAAACGTTCTTGCACCAGTCCTCGGATCTGTACGAAATAACCGTCTTGGAGATATCCTTTAAATTTGACATAATCCTCTCCAAAAACAGCAATTTCATAAGAGTCGGAATAATCCTCAATTATAAACGAACCAAAAGGTTTACCATTTTTGGAAACACGATGTGCCGCATTCGCAATAATACCACCGACAACAGCTTCTTTATTTTTGATGCGATTAAATTCAAGAAGCACTTCCTCTTCTACTTCCGAAGCTTTTACCTTATTGATCAGCTGTAAATCTCGAACTGTATTCGCACAAAAGTGCTTAATCTCAAACTTATAGTTATCTAACGGATGACTTGTCAAATATATACCAATGACATCTCTTTCATATTTAAGTTTCTCGATCAATCCCCAAGGAGGACAAGGCGCCAAAACAGGCTCTGGCAATTCAGCTGCAGCTCCCCCTCCAAAAAGACTGGCCTGAGCCGAGTGCTCATTTTCCTTAAAGCGCTGCGCAAATTTTATGGCTTTTTCAATCCCAGTCGTATTATCCCCATCTTTATAGAAATACTGAGCTCGATGCGTATCCGTAAAGCTGTCAAAGCCACCGGCATGTACCAAACTTTCAAAGGCCTTCTTATTAGCCGAGCGCAAATCAATACGCTTAGCAAAATCAAATATAGATTTATACAATCCTTCGCTACGCGTCTCCACAATAGTATCTACTGCTCCTGCACCAACCCCCTTCACCGCACCAATACCAAACCGGATAGCTCCTTGCTCATTCACCGTAAACTTGTAGTGAGATTCATTCACATCAGGCCCCAATACCGCAAGCCCCATTCGCTTACATTCCTCCATAAAGAAAGTGACTTGCTTAATATCATTCATGTTATTCGACAGTACCGCAGCCATATACTCTGCAGGATAATGTGCTTTTAGATAAGCGGTCTGATAAGCTACCCAAGCGTAACAGGTCGAGTGTGACTTGTTGAAAGCATAACTTGCAAAAGCCTCCCAGTCAGTCCATATCTTCTCCAGAACCTTCGCTTTATGGCCCTTTTCTACAGCCTGCTCTACGAACTTAGGTTTCATTTTATCCAACACAGCCTTCTGCTTCTTACCCATTGCTTTACGCAGAACGTCAGCGTCTCCTTTAGAGAATCCAGCAAGCTTTTGCGACAAAAGCATGACCTGCTCCTGATATACCGTAATACCATAAGTCTCTTGCAGATATTCTTCACAAGCGTCCAAATCGTAAACAATAGGTTCAATACCATGCTTACGTTTAATGAAAGAAGGAATATACTCCATCGGCCCCGGTCTATACAAGGCGTTCATAGCGATTAAATCCGCAAACACCGTCGGCTTCAGTTCTTTCATATACTTCTGCATCCCAGGAGATTCGTATTGGAAAACCCCAATAGTCTCTCCACGTTGGAATAGTTCGTAAGTGATCTCATCGTCAATAGGAAACTCATCCGGATCCAACTCAATACCATGTCTCAGTTTAACATTCGCAACTGTGTCCTTAATAAGAGTCAGCGTCTTAAGACCCAAAAAGTCCATCTTAAGCAATCCTGCACTCTCAACCACCGAGTTATCAAACTGAGTAACATACAAGTCGGAGTCCTTTGCCAACGATACCGGCACAAAATTCGTAATATCATCAGGCGTAATAATCACACCACAAGCATGAATTCCTGTATTACGCATAGATCCTTCCAACACACGCGCTTGCTTGATTGTCTCTGCTTCAAGTCCGGCCCCATCTGCCAAAGATTTTAAGCGATTCACCGCATCCAACTCTTCTGTGCGAAGCACTTCCTTGAGCGCCTTTTCTTCCAGATTGAAAATCTTACTCAGCTTAAGATTCGGGATTAACTTCGCTATTTCGTTCGCGTCTGACAAAGGCAGATCCAAAACACGCGCCGTATCCTTTATAGAAGATTTGGCAGCCATGGTACCATACGTAATAATCTGTGCTACCTGAGATGCACCATATTTGTCTATTACATATTGCATTACACGACCACGTCCCTCATCATCAAAGTCGATATCAATATCTGGCATGGATACCCGATCTGGATTCAAAAACCGCTCAAAGAGCAAATCATATTGAATCGGATCAAGGTTAGTAATACCCAGACAGTAAGCTACAGCAGAACCTGCTGCAGAACCACGTCCAGGCCCAACAGAGACCCCCATATCACGTGCAGCAGCAATAAAGTCTTGTACAATCAAAAAGTACCCTGGATATCCTGTACGTTCAATGGTTTCGAGTTCGAAATCCAATCGTTCGGTAATCAGATCATCTATTTCCTTATAACGCTTTCTCGCTCCCACATAAGTAAGATGCTTCAAATAGGCATTTTCCCCTCGCTTCCCACCATCCAAATCATCTTCAGCATGTTGAAATTCTTCGGGGATATCAAACTTAGGAAGGAGAACATCCCTATTAAGCGAAAAGATTTCGACCTTATCCAAAATCTCCTGTATAGTCAAAATAGCCTCAGGCAGGTTACCAAAGGCTTTCTTCATCTCTTCAGAAGATTTAAAATAATACTCTTGATTAGGCATACCAAAACGGAAACCTCTTCCCCTTCCTTTTGGGGTCGAGAGCTTCTCTCCATCTTTTACGCACAACAAGATGTCATGGGCATGCGCATCAGCCTTATTTACGTAGTACGTATTATTAGTTGCGACTATTTTTACCTGATGCTTGTTTGCCAGTCTGATCAGGGTTTCATTAACCCTATCCTCATCCTCCTGCCCATGTCGCATCACTTCGATGTAAAAATCATCTCCAAACAGCTCTTTCCACCACACCAAAGCTTCTTCTGCCTGATTTTCACCAATGTTCAATACTTTACTGGGCACCTCACCTTGGAGATTACCCGAAAGCACAATCAAATCATCTTTATATTTCTCGACAATGCTCTTGTCGATCCTAGGCACATAATAGAACCCCTCAGTATAGGCTGCCGAGGCCATTTTTGCTAAATTGTGATATCCGTTTTTATTTTTCGCCAAAAATACAATTTGATAGCCATTGTCCTTTCTAGACTTATCCTTGCGGTCCTCACAAACAAAAAACTCACACCCCACAATAGGTTTAATCAGCTGTCCTGTTGGTTCCTGTCCCCCGTCAATCTCCTCCTTCTGCTTTGCTTCGACCTCTTTATTATGCCCGAGCACTTTACTCACAAAATGAAAGGCCCCCATCATATTCCCGTGATCCGTCATTGCTACCGCAGGCATATTATGTTTTGCTGCCGCTGCTACCAAATCTCCAATAGAAATCGTTGACTGAAGCACCGAAAACTGAGAATGATTATGCAGATGCGCAAAAGGCGCATTCTTCAATGCCTCTAATGCCCCCTGATCAACAACTATCTTTTTATCTCCTTGATCACGTCGGCGAATAGCATCCGAAGCAGCCTTTAAGTTCGTATGTTGAAGACCAACAGTAGCAATTGGTTCCTGGTTCTGTTTCTTGAAATCGACGAAATACCCCGTATCGACCTGTAAATCCTCAGCCGTAAAGACATCCTGTCGTATTAATTCAAAAAAACACCTTGTCGTAGCCTCCACATCGGCTGTCGCGTTATGTGCTTCTGCAAAAGGAACACCAAATAGATAAGAGTGCAGTTCAGTAAGATTCGGTAATTTATATCTCCCCCCTCTACCTCCAGGAAGTTTCAATAAATTTGCAGTAACCTCCGTACACGTATCAAGTACAGGCATAGAGGCCATTGGCGATTCTACCCCATAGCGGTAGAACTCACAGCCCATAATATTGATATCAAATCCAATATTTTGGCCGACAACAAATTTAGCTTTGGAAAGCGCCTCATTAAACTTGACAAGTACGTCTTGCAATGGGACTCCATTCTCAGTAGCTAATGCCGTAGAAATTCCATGAATTTTTTCTGAGTCAAAAGGAATATCGAAGCCATCCGGTTTAATAAGATAATCCTGATGTTCAATTAGATTACCCAATTCATCGTGTAATTGCCAAGCAATCTGCACACACCTAGGCCAATTATCTACATCCGTAATTGGCGCATCCCATCGCTTTGGTAACCCTGTTGTTTCGGTATCAAATATAATGTACATAGTCTATCCCTCTAAATCAAAACAAAAATACTCAAATAAGCTAAGATATTATCGACATTGTTTCCACAATGAAAGTTAAAAAATGGCATCGACCTATTTTTATTCGAATTTTATGTAACTTAGGAAAGAATCAAACAATTAAACCCTTATGAATGATTTACTTTTTTTAAATTTAGGCACACAGGAGATTGTCTTTTTTACAGTATTTTTTGTAGCGGGCTTGGCTCCCTTAATTTTTGCTATTCTAGCGTTAGTTGACATTTTCAAAAGAGATTTCTCTAAAAAGACAACAGATCGCATTCTATTGATTTTGTTGGTACTTCTTCTTCCGATTATAGGATCAACTATATATCTAATAGCCTTACGAAATACCTATCCATTAAAAAGCTTTTAGGTTGTACATACATGCGCACAACCTAAAAGACTTTACTGTAGAATAGTGACCTCTACCCGTCTGTTTTTCTGTCTTCCTTCAGCACTCTTATTGTCTGCTACAGGTTTAGATGGTCCGAATCCTTTTGTAGATATCCTCCCTCCTGAGACCCCTGCATCTTCCAGATACTTCTTCACCGAAGCAGCACGTTTATCCGAAAGCCATACATTATACCCCTCTTCTCCGGTAGCATCCGTATGTCCATCTACCCGAATTTTCTTCGATTTATCCTCTTTCAATAATTTCGCTAATTTTGTAAGTTCTACTTTGGCTTTATCTGTGAGGTAAGACGAATTCGTAGGGAACAATACATCCGACGATAAAGTAAACTTTATCCCTTCGTCTGTTCTCAACGCATCTTCAAATTCACTTTTAACATTTTTCAATCCATCATCTGTTCCGTCTTTAGATATGACAGCTCCGGGATTTACAACAATCTGTTGTTGTTTACAAGCTGTAAAAAACAGAACAGACGCACTCACTGAAAATAAAAAGATTTTCTTCATATAACTTATTATAACAATCTATCCAAAAACACAAACTAATATATAAAAATTTTAGTTAATGTGTTCTTGCTGTTTAAAAAACAATTCCTCTCTAATTTTTTTCAATTCCGGAATCTCTTTATAAAGTTTCCATATCATTCCTGTCTTAGCATTCTCCAACATAACTGCTATTGCACCTTGATTCAAGGCCAGATATTCATCAGAAACATCGTCATTCCGCAAATCTAACCAAGATCTAAAACCATATTCCGTAAACAATATATGCCCATATTGCCCATATAATGCTAATAAAGAAGCTATTCCTAGCTCCCTATCGGCAATAATCGAAGATGGTGCTATAGCTGGATTTATTCTATAATTTCCCACACTATCCTTATGTTGATAAAACCCCCAAATATCACTATTCGTGGTACCGACCCCCAATTCATTATCCCTTCGCTTTACATAATGAACATAAGAAGCCAAAATCTGATCCCAATCTAAAATACTATCTCTTAATTCTCGTGGTTCTATAGTCAAAAAAGGCTTATATAAGTCCATTAAACTGCCTCCGATTTCTCCTAAAGGGAGATACACACCAAAACGTGTCGACGGTTGAAAAATTGAAAATCCTGTCACTGTATCCGTTCTTTCTTCCATAAAAGAAAGGAGACCATGAGGCTCATGCACAATACTATCAGAATAGATATCTGTATCCAACTCTTCGATATGCTCGTATCGTTTTATATCATATTGTTTATAAACCCCGCTACGGTAAGCCGAAGCCGGGAGCGGATATTTAGATGAAGAGATAGCTAACAAATAAGTATTTAAAGCGTCATTAGCTCCCGAGACCAACGAAGCTGGGTTAAATATATCTACAGCTTCACCTTCCATCAAACTTAACTTAGAACGAAGAATATTATCAGTCCCCTCCACAACTAGCTTTTGCCAATTTATATGGTCATAAAGTGCGGTTATTCTATTTCTCAAATCGTTCTCCACCTCGTTATCTGCCGAAAAATATTGTCTGGCGATCAGTAGCGCCTCAACTAGTGAGGCTGTTCCATTAACGTCGTAGGAAGATACCCCCCTGCGATATTCAGGCACACCTTTTCTACCATCAAAATAAGCTGGAAAAACACCATATCTATTCTGCGCACGTAACAGAAAATAAGTCATCTTGGAAATTCTATTAAGTGCTACCTGTCTGCTGATAAATTTACGTTCCACACCAATCAAAAGTGCCAATACCGCTGGAGCAGTTTCCTTTGTGGAGACCACAGCCTTTTCCTTCGATCGATAAGGCATATACATTCCACTGTTAATGTCGAAATTCTCCACAAAATAGTTGACATGAGTCATCTGAATGAGTGTAATCAATGCGTCGCTTTCCATAGACTTGGTTGAAGCCTCCTTAACTGAAGAAAACAAAGACTCTTCATAGTTGTAATCCATCCAAGTGATTTTATAAAAATACTTCTGTCCAATAACTGGAACGATATCAAGACAAGACTGCATCTGAATTGGCCGTATCCCTATAGGTTTGAATACCTCCCCATCTTCGGATCTATAAATTTTAATATAACGTATACTAGGAGTCAGGGGAAGTTGCCATTTCAAATGAACGATCCGATCGTAACCTACAGCTTCCGTTAGCACAGCGTTAGTACTTAACTTGACTTCGGAATACTTTGCCGGCAAAAATTCAACTTGATCAATAAATATGTGATGTAGATCACGGGATGTCGCACTTTGAATAAAATGTATGCCTTGAATAGGTTCGTCAAGATTCGAAATTTTAAATTCCCTAGTAGGAATTTTGACTTGCACCCATTTACCTACCTCAAAGTCCTCGACATATGACCTTATATCTAACGTATCAGAGGTCTTATACGACTGGCCAATGTATATCTTTGGCAAATCAATTAACCCGGTGTTTTCTGACTTTATATACAGACGTATGCTCAAAAAATCTTTATCAGAAAACCTATAATGATATTTCTGCCTACTATAGCGTAAACTAACATCCCAATGCCCCTGTTCATTGGACAGGTATTGAAGAGAAAGTGCATTACCCGGTGTAAAAAACAAAGTGTCTGACACCAATAGATGTCCGTTAACATTTTCCACCCAACTCGATCCAGCATATTGAACCCTACTCTTTGCATAACTCCCTTTCACCAAACTATTGTCAAACACGACCTCAGGATAGGTATCAGCATACACCTGCCCTAGACAAAAGCTAAAGAAAACAACGAGAAAACCTAAGTACTTCATATCTTTCTATTGATTCAACGCTCAAAAATACGCAAAAACCATGCATTAATAACCTACAGTAGGTAATTTGTTCAATACAACAAAAATTAATCTACACAAATTGAGCGGATTACATACTGGAGTAACAATTAAGAAAATAAAAATTTTACTTTTTCAATTTTCTCTCTATCTTTGCATCACGTCAAGCGAAAGTAGCTCAGTTGGTAGAGCACAACCTTGCCAAGGTTGGGGTCGCGAGTTCGAATCTCGTCTTTCGCTCAGTTGCCTAGGTGGTGGAACTGGTAGACACGCAGGACTTAAAATCCTGTTCCCGTTAAGGGAGTGCGGGTTCGATTCCCGCCCTAGGTACAAGAAAAAGGCTAATCTTAAGATTAGCCTTTTTCTTTTTAAAGAATCCATTTATCTTTCGCATCCCCTCCATTCACTGAAACCTATACTACCTTTATTTAAAGTCTTAGATCACATCTAATCCCACATTTTTTTTATGCTCAACAAATTTCTCTGTATATAAACAATCCAAAACCCAACTTATTCCCTCCAGCGTTAATTAATTCCACTAAAGGAAAATCTATAAAAGGTAAAGAAAAGAGAACACACACAACAGAAAAACGCAAACTGATGTGGACATAAAAATAAAAAATTATTCTGGATCGACTTCTGAGATTACATATACATCCTCATTCGTCTTCTTCATTTTATACTTCTCACGGGCTATGCGCTGTATCTCAGTAGGATTGAACTGCGCATCTTTAATAGCCTTTTCTATATTATCTGTTTCGGTAGAATAGAATTCTTTTTCCAACTCCAATTTATTCCGTTCCTGTTGATAGCCAATTTGCGTAGCTACATCATATCTATCAAAAAAGCACATCCATATTAAAAAAGCTATCCCAGATATAAGGAATCTATTCTTAACTAAAGATACTATTCTTTCCATGACACAAAAGTAATACTATGATTGGACTTTCCATCTAAGTTAAGCAAACTTTTACACATATAACCCATCACTAGATATAGTGGCAAAAGGCGACAATAAAACTTTCAAAAAAAGGGGCTAAAGCCCCTTCTTATTATCTTTTATTTAATTGCAAACTTAAAATTCTTCCCAATGAATCTAGCATTTGCACCAAGTTCTTCTTCGATACGTAACAACTGATTATATTTTGCCATACGATCCGAACGTGAAGCCGAACCAGTTTTAATCTGACCACAGTTTAAAGCTACGGCCAAATCAGCGATTGTAAAATCTTCTGTTTCGCCCGAGCGGTGAGACATGACAGAGGTATAACCACTATTTTGAGCGAGAGTAACCGCATTAATCGTTTCTGTCAACGATCCGATCTGATTTACCTTAACCAAGATAGAATTGGCGGTATCTGTATCGATACCTTGTTGAAGACGTTTTGTATTTGTCACGAACAGATCGTCACCTACCAATTGTACACGTTCTCCGATTTTATCCGTCAACAATTTCCAACCTGCCCAATCATCCTCTTGCATTCCATCCTCGATTGAAATGATAGGATATTTTTCGGACAGCTCGGCTAGATAAGCAGCCTGTTCTTCCGAACTACGCACAGCTCCCTTATCGCCTTCAAATTTCGTATAATCGTATTTTCCATTTACAAAAAACTCAGATGCAGCGCAATCTAAAGCCAGACAAATATCCGAACCTGGTTTGTAACCTGCCGACTCAATAGCTTTCAACACCGTCTCAATAGCATCCTCAGTACCCTCAAAAGTTGGAGCAAAACCACCTTCATCCCCTACTGCAGTAGACAGACCTCGATCGTGCAAGATCTTTTTAAGACTATGAAACACTTCTGTTCCCCAGCGCAAGGCTTCGGAAAAAGAAGGTGCCCCTACAGGCATGATCATAAATTCCTGAAAAGCGATAGGAGCATCAGAGTGCGATCCGCCATTAATGATATTCATCATTGGAATAGGCAATGTATTCGCATTGACACCTCCGATATAACGATATAACGGCTGACGGGACTCCTGAGCAGCAGCTTTTGCAACAGCTAGAGACACACCTAAAATAGCATTAGCACCCAACTTACCTTTATTCTCTGTACCATCAAGATCAATCATGATCTTATCAATTGCGTTTTGTTCAAAAACATCAACACCTTCCAAAGCCTTCGCTATAGCTGTATTAACATTCTCCACCGCCTTCAAAACACCCTTACCAAGGTATTTTGCTTTATCGCCATCACGCAACTCGACCGCTTCGTGAACACCTGTAGATGCTCCTGAAGGAACAGCAGCTCTTCCCACAAAACCATTTTGTGTGGTTACATCAACTTCAATTGTTGGATTTCCGCGCGAATCTAAAATCTGGCGCGCATGTACATCGATAATTAAACTCATTTTCTTTTATAAGGTTATGATCAAACACAGCTAACACTTAGTGTATTATTAACACTAATATATGGCCTATAATTCAAAAATAGAAATTATATATGAAATATCCATACAGAGCTTACATACTATATCATAAAAAAGCGTTCAATCGGGGAGATTGAACGCTTTTTAACTAACCAATTATTAACCTAAATTATGAATACTAAATAACAAACAAAACCCATGCCAAAAAACAAACCATTATCAACTACAGCAACATCTTATTCGGCAGATAATAGATAGAAAAAAGTATCTTTGCGCTATGGAATTATCAGCACTGTTAAAAAGGCTACAGATCGAAGATCTTAATAATATGCAGAAACAGACCTTGTCGCAATTCACTCCAGCACAAGATCTTCTATTATTATCCCCCACCGGTTCGGGTAAGACACTAGCTTTTAGTCTCTTAATAGAGCAGTTAATTATAAACAAAAAAAATGAAGTACAAGTCCTTATAGTCGTTCCTACACGCGAACTGGCTTTACAAATAGAATTTGTTATCAAAACAGTCATAAAAGGTCATAAAACAGTATGTTGCTATGGAGGGCACGACACGAAGACAGAGAGAAATGCATTGAAAGAGGCTCCTGGTATCTTAATAGGTACTCCTGGACGCATCATATACCACCTGGATCACAAACATTTTTCAACAGACAGCATCCACACCCTAGTATTGGATGAGTTTGACAAATCGCTAGAACTGGGTTTTCTAGATCAACTGGAAAGAATCATCTCCGAATGTACTGCTATTCAGCGTAAAATATTGACATCCGCTACCGATCTAGATGATTTCCCCTCTGTTCTCAAATTGAACAACCCCATAAAATTAGACTTCTTAGCAGACATAGAAAACAAACCTGCTATACATTTCAAAAAGACAGTATGTCCGCCACAATACAAATTACAAACACTATTCAACCTAATATGCAGCTTAGAGAACCAAAAGATACTAATATTCTGTAACCACCGAGATGCAGTCGACCATATCAGTGAGCTATTAGAAGACAGAGGTCTCATCCACGATATGTTTCACGGTGGGCTAGAACAACGAGATCGGGAATTGGCAATACTTAAATTCAGGAATAACAGCAACAGGATACTCATTACTACCGACCTGGCAGCAAGAGGATTGGACATTCCTCAGATTGACACAATCATACATTATCAGCTGCCCAACAAAGAAGACGCATTTATACATCGAAACGGACGAACAGCACGCATGAACAATGCTGGAGAAGTTGTCATTATGTTAAAACCTGAAGATCATTTCGCCTACCTTCCAGACGACACCGAAGAGATCATCTTAGAAGACAGGTATCCGCTTCCGGACAATACCCCTTATGCAACCGTATACATCCCTTATGGCAAAAAAGATAAGGTAAATAAAATAGATATCGTTGGATATATGCTACAAATGGAAGGATTGGAAAAGACAGATATAGGTCTGATTGAAGTAAAAGACAAAGAGTCTTATATTGCCATAAAAAGACATTTGCTGACAACCATCATTAAGAATACTGAAAACGGTAAGATCAAAGGCAAGAAAATAAAGTTCTTCAGGACCTAGCCTTTAAAAACGCCAGCACCGCAGGAGGGACCAACTTATTGACAGATCCTCCATTTCCGAGAATATCACGAACAATCGTTGAAGAGATATGAGCCGTACCACTACGGCTTATCAGGAAATAAGTTTCTATACCCGGAGCCAGTATAAGGTTGTTTTGCGCTATCGTATCTTCATATTCAAAATCCTTCGTATTCCGCAATCCCCTCAGGATAAAGTTGGCTCCTACTTTCTGACAATAATCAACTGTCAATCCGGTAAAGAGATCCACAACCACTCTCGAGTCCCCTCTATACAGCTCTTCGATAGCCAACTTTCGCTCCTCGTAGGTCATAAGCCCCTTCTTAGAAGCATTGACCCCTACAGCAATATAAACTTTATCAAACAGCGTTAAAGAGCGATCCACTAAATCCTGATGTGCATAAGTAAAGGGATCAAATGAACCTGGGAAAACTGCTACTTTCATATCGAAACAAAATCAATAATACTTAATTATTCCAAACTATCAGCCTAAGGTTGCAAATCAGGCTGCTTATAAAAACTAAAAGAGGAATTTCCATATTTCCTAGTCTCAACATGTAAAGCATGTTGTCCTAATTTGCGCATAGTGGGATGTTCCACAACCAAAACTCCTCCCGGATTTAAAAGACCGTTGGACAGGATCAACTCTGGCAACTGGGGCAGCACACCGATATCATATGGCGGATCCGCAAAAACAAAATCAAACGAATCGCCACAACTCTGTACAAACTTAACCACATCTGCTTTACGCGTACGTATAGCTTCAAGATTGTGCTTACTCGCTATATCACGCACATACAGTAGACACTTGTTATGAATATCGACAGATAGCACCTCTTTTACTCCTCTAGAAGCTAATTCAAACGAAATATTTCCAGTACCGCAAAATAAATCTAGACAGCTAAGCCCATCCCAATCGACATATTGCTGCAATATACTAAACAAAGCCTCTTTAGCAATATCCGTGGTTGGACGCACCGGCAAATTAGTTGGAGGATTAAGCCTAATTCCTCCCAATGTTCCCCCAATTATACGCATGACACACTATCCGCTAAAACATTCAATGCTTCCAGTGCTCGTTCCACATCACCATCCGCTACGGACCACTTGTCTTTCGCTTGAATCATATCGACCCATTCTGCATATCTATTCAAACGGGCAAACCATTCAGACTCCCTAGATGCTCCACTCAATAAGATCTTCGATATTTTCCCCTTAATAGAAAAATTGTTAAACACATTCAGTACAAAGTAGCTAAGATCATCCGCAGTAGCCACTTCAAATGTATTATACAATCGCATCTCCCCATTTATGAACAAGAACAAATCAGCCTGATCATCATAAATATGAACACCGAGAACCTCACCCTGAATAGGGATATAGCTTTGAACCTGATTGATAACAACCTCAAAACACGGAGTAAAACCAGCCTCTGGAAATATCTTTTTCCAACGATTGAGCAAAGAACGTTCGTATTGATACAAAGCAGTGATTCCCAAAACAGAAATATTACTTGTCATAATATGCTCAACTTGACTATCCATAAAATAATCCACATACAAATTCTTTTCTGTTTCATGGTATACATCCGAAGGTACCCATATCAGCCCTTGGTGTGGAAGATTTACAGATACATTCTTAAATGGCAGGCTCAACATCTTCGTTGCCTCCGCAGAAGGACTTAGGTTATCATAAGCCATATAGACCAACACCTGCCTATCTTCATCCAGCACTACCAAGTGGTCAGTTTGAAAATCACTCTGAATAAGGAGTGAATAATTTGACACGTAGTGTAGATAAAAATCGGCTGCTATATAATGCATGTGTATAAATTTTTAAGATAGAGGTAAATCGTCCAATCAAACAAAATTAGCTTTTACAATTGAAATGCCAAACCTTTTTAGATAACTTTGGACGTGTTCATCAACAATTTACTTTTACAACAATTCAGCTGGCCCCCTACCGATCAACAAAAGGAAGTCTTTGGACTGTTGTCGGAATTTCTGCACACTTTTTCAGAAGCCTCCTGCTTTATTCTTAAAGGATATGCCGGTACAGGTAAAACCACAATAATAAGTACATTAGTCAAAAGTCTTCCAGCTATACGAAAAAAAACAGTATTATTGGCCCCCACTGGACGGGCAGCCAAGGTGATGGGATCTTATTCAGGCAGGAATGCATTGACGATACATAAAAAAATCTACAGAAAACGCAGTGTCACTTCCCTTCAGATGGATTTCGAACTCGCCGAAAACCTCCATGAAAACACCCTATTTATAGTAGACGAAGCTTCCATGATCACCACCGAGGGATTTAATATGTTCTCCAGCGGGCTACTCAGCGACTTGATAACCTATGTACAATCCGGCAAAAACTGTTGTTTAATGCTCGTAGGCGACAGTGCCCAATTGCCTCCTGTTGGACTAGACAACAGCCCTGCTTTAAATCCAGATTTTATACAATCCGAATTTGGATTTCACATTTACCTATATGAATTGACAGATGTTGTCCGTCAGGACAAAGCATCAGGTATATTGTTTAATGCTACAAAAATCAGGAATGAGATTCGCCTCGATGAAGAATCTCCCCAATACACATTTCCTCAATTCGTCACCAAATCATTTAATGATATTTTCAGAATGAATGGCGACAGGCTTATCGAAGGACTACATTATGCTTATGACAAATTCGATATTGAAAATTGCATGGTCATCTGCCGATCCAACAAATCAGCCAATCTCTACAACAAACATATCCGCAATCAAATTTTATTCAGAGAGGAAGAGATAACAGGTTCTGACCGCATCATGGTCGTCAAAAACAACTACTACTGGTTGCAACAGCATGACGAAACACATACTGGCTTTATAGCTAATGGAGACATGGCAGTCATCAGAAAAGTAGGCAATATCCATGAGATGCACGGTTTTCGTTTTGCCGATCTCTATCTTGAATTTACAGATAATAATGAAGGCGATGCCATACGCTGCCGTGTCAACCTAGACAGCTTGCACGTTGATGCCCCTTCCCTACCTTATGAACAACAGCAACAGCTCTACGAATCTATAGCTCGAGACTATGAAGATATCCCACAAAAAAAGGACAGAATGGAGGCTATAAAAAAAGACCCCTATTACAATGCTTTACAAATCAAATTTGCTTACGCCATCACCTGCCATAAAGCACAGGGCGGCCAATGGCCCCTCGTATTTGTAGATCAAGGCTATATGACCGATGAAATGCTAAACACCGAGTTTCTGAGATGGCTTTACACCGGTATTACCCGGGCTACAAAAGAATTATTCTTGGTAAACTTCAATGAGAAGTTCTTCTAGCTATCAAAAATATTACAGGTTTCCATCGTTTCTCCCCAAATAAAAGGATATTTTAGCCTTCCTAAATTATTAACATTCTCATTTGGCATGAAGTATTATTTATTAGGTCTATTAGCCTTATGTGTCACCTTAGGACACACTCAAGAAGCAGAGAAGCCAATTCGACCAAACTATCAGCAAGCGGCTAAGTTTGCCCCCCACAAGTTAAGAAGTTTAATTTTTTCAACCGAAGTAACACCAAACTGGATTAATTATGGGGATAAATTTTGGTATGAATATACCACCCCATCGGGGAAAAACTGGTACCTGGTTGACCCGAGCGCACGAAAAAAAACCAATCTATTTGACAATGCTGAAATGGCAGCAAAAGTCACCTCGATAGTCCGTAATCCATTCGATGCTCAGCACCTTTCTCTACAGAATATCCGTTTTATGGACAATGAGAATCTAATCCGTTTTGAAGTACAAAGCACCAAAGATACCGTAAAGAGTAAGGAGGAAATCCAAAAACAAACCAACAAAAGAGATACTATCAAACGTAAAACTTTTCACTTTGAATATAACATTGTATCCAAACAGCTCAAAGAAATAAGCGATACTACCAAAGAAAAAGCCAAGCCAAGCTGGGCCAGCTTTAATCCAGACACTACCCGTGTGTATTTTGCAAAAAATTACAACCTCTATTGGATGGATTATGATAATTACCTGAAAGCATCCAAAGATGAAAAGGACTCTACTATCGTCGAACATCAAATTACAACCGATGGTGTACCTTATTATGCCTGGGGCGGTGATCAATACAGCACCACCACGACCGACAAAAAGTCAAAGGAAGAAGAATTAAAAAAACGTAAAGCGGTATGGCTCAACTGGTCTCCGAACGGAAAGCACTTTGCCATTTCCAGAAAAGACAACCGTGAGATATCCGATCTATGGGTGATTAACAATGTCGGTGGCAAACGTCCTACCTTAGAGACCTACAAGTACTTGATGCCTGGCGAAAAGGACTCTACAGAAGCGGAGTTATATCTATTTAACACCGACACACACCAAGCCAAACAAATCAGTATAGCAGCTTTTAAAAATCAAACCTTGAGCCTATGGGGACAAGAAAGAACAAAAGCCAGTTATAAAGGCAAACATTACATCAACTACTGGCTTGGCAATGACCAAGAGTTTTACATGGCACGCTCGAGTCGCGACCTAAAAAAAATAGATGTTATCGCAGTAAATATCGATGGAAGCACCCGCGTACTTGTCGAAGAACGCGCCAATGTATATTTAGATATCAAAGCGCCGAAACTTGTCAACAATGGTAAACAATTCATACACTGGTCTCAACGCGATGGATGGGGACATTTTTATCTGTACGATATACAAGGTAAGCTGATCCATCAGATCACAAAAGGAGACTTCCACTGTGATGAACTAACAGCGTACCAAGAATCTACCGGAAACCTGTTTTTTAAAGCCAATGGTAGAGAAAAAGGAATAGATCCTTATTACACATTCTACTATTCGATCAACAAGAATGGAGGTGCCGCAAAATTATTAACACCTGGAGATTTCGATCATCAGGTAGCTGTCAGCGAAAGTGGCAACTATATCATTGACAACTTCTCACGCGTCAATACACAGCCGGCCACGAATCTTTACAGCTCTTCAGGTCAGCTAATCATGAAATTGGAAGAAGCAGACCTATCCCAATTATTTGCAACAGGGTACAAATTCCCCGAACCTTTTAAAGTCAAAGCAGGAGATGGTATTACCGACCTATATGGTGTGATGTACAAACCATTCGACTTCGATTCGACAAAAACATATCCAATTATTGAGTATGTGTATCCTGGTCCTCAAACAGAAGCCGTAAATAAGAGCTTCGGCAGGGGGATGGATCGAATTGACCGTTTAGCGCAAATGGGATTCATCGTTATTTCCGTAGGAAATCGGGGCGGACACCCTTCCCGTTCAAAATGGTACCATACTTACGGTTATGGAAATTTGAGGGATTACGGTTTAGAAGACAAGAAAGTGGTAGCCGAACAACTAGCCAATAAGTATCCCTATATAGACATCAACCGTGTCGGTATAACAGGACACTCCGGAGGTGGATTTATGTCCACTGCAGCTATGCTCGTATATCCTGATTTCTTTAAGGTAGCCGTATCTGGAGCTGGTAACCACGAAAACAACATCTATAACAGATGGTGGTCCGAACGTCATCACGGTGTTAAAGAAGAAGTATCAGCAAAAGGAGACACCTCATTCAACTACCAAATTGAGAAAAACACCGAATTGGCTAAAAATTTAAAAGGCAAACTATTAATCGTCACCGGAGACATTGACAACAATGTACACCCTGCCAACTCCATACGTATGGTAGATGCTCTTATCAAAGCAAATAAAAGATTTGATTTTGTATTATTACCGGGACAACGCCACGCCTTTGGTGATATGACAGAATATTTCTTCTGGAAAATGGCAGATTACTTCAGCGAACATTTACTGGGTTCCTCCAACATGAACGAGGTAGATATGACGGAGATAAATAAAGACCGTCCCTTGAGACGTTAATAGAAACAATGGACAACCAACGGTTCCAGACTATTTCAGAAGCACTGTACCAATACGGTGCTTCTGATCTTAATAAGGATATCTTAAAACATATATCTATTGATGAATTGATCTGCGTAAGCACATCAACAGAAAACCAACGCGCTGCGTTTCGTGCAGCATGGGCATTAGAACACATCCTGCTCTCCTCTGTCGATCTACTCCATCGATACCAGAAACAGATTACAACCTTATACATCACTACGAAGAATTGGAGTGTCTTAAGAAGCATCTCAAAACTCCTCATGGAGCTACACAACGCTTCAAAAAAAGGATTAGACCTTCCAGATGAAGATAACGAAGAAAAACTCCTCGAAAAGACCTTTGAACTATTAGCAGATACCAACTGCCCCATTGCCGTACGTTGTAACGCATACGACATACTCCTGGCATTCGTTGTCAAACACCCCTGGCTTGCACATGAATTACGGATTCAGATCCAATTTGACTTAGAGAAAAAAAATACCCCCGCTTTATCAAGCAGAGGTTTAAGAATCTTAAAGAAGCTGAAAGATTAAAGACAACATGATCGTCTAAAGAGGCTATCCTATACTAAAACGAATACCTAGCTCCTAGCGAATACATCGTATACATATCATTTTTCGTACCTATTCTTACAAGATTAGCATCACGGGGCATATAACCGTCCAGCAAATCATTATTAGCAAAGTTAAACTGTCCATTAACAAGTATGCTCCAATAGTTACCTGATTTGGAGTAGCGTCTATTCACAGGTACGGCAAAACCAATGTTAACAGTAGGAAGCGTTACCGAATTTATTTTCTTTTTAAACACCGGATTACGCGTACCATCATCGGTCTCTATCGGGCCATAATTACCGGGCGGCACTTGAGGTTGCGTAGGATTTTTACGAAAGACAGAATCATAATTATTCATAATCCCCAGTACACCTACTCCAACATAAAAGGACTTTCCCAAAATATCCAAGGTAGACTGTCCTGATTTTGCTGCCGAAGAAAAAAATTCAAAAGGATGAAATGTTAACATCAGCCCACCACCCATATAATTATTCTTTACGTAACGATTACTAGTGGATAAAATATTGTCTTCCATAGCCTCCAGCACGCCAAACTGTCCCTCTACCCCAACATATAACCCACGTTTTATCTGATAATCTCCTTTTACAAAGACCGCTTTACCTATTGTTCCTGCCTTTTCAATATCACCATATAGATGTGTCAATCCTACGCCAGCTGCAACGTGATATCTCTTAAGTTCATTTTGAACACCGAAAGGAGTTGGGCAACCTTCTTGGGCCCAGACAACAAATACTCCTAAAACGAGACTAATGGTAAATATTGTTCTCAGCATATAATTTTCTTAATTAAACCCTAAAATAAAGTATTTCCTTTATTAAAATGAATTTTCCCCAAATGTTTATAAGCACTTTCCGTACATTCCCGTCCACGTGATGTACGCATGATATATCCTTCTTGGATCAAAAAAGGTTCGTAGACTTCTTCAATAGTCCCCTCATCCTCTCCTACCGCTGTTGCAATAGTTTTCAGACCGACTGGTCCACCTTTAAATTTATCAATGATTGTCGACAATATACGATTGTCCATTTCATCCAAACCATGCTCGTCCACATTCAAAGCATTCAGCGCATACTGAGCTATGGCTTTGTCTATGCTTCCATTTCCCTTTATCTGGGCAAAATCCCGTGTTCTTCGCAACAGCGCATTAGCTATCCTTGGAGTACCCCTGCTTCTTCTAGCTATTTCATAAGCACCTTCTTCACTGATAGCGGCCTGTAGTATACTCGCGGAACGCTGCACGATCGTTGTCAGCAACTTGGCATCATAATACTGCAAACGAGAGTTGATACCAAATCGAGCCCTTAATGGGGCTGTGAGCAGACCAGATCTGGTCGTCGCTCCAACCAACGTAAACGGATTTAAAGAAATCTGTACAGACCTCGCATTAGGCCCCGTCTCTAACATGATATCTATCTTGAAATCCTCCATAGCCGAATACAAATACTCCTCCACAACAGGTGACAAACGGTGTATCTCATCAATAAATAAAATATCACCTTCGTCCAGATTGGTCAATAACCCGGCTAGATCGCCAGGTTTATCCAACACCGGGCCAGAAGTAATTTTGATTCCGACCCCCATTTCATTGGCTATAATATGAGAAAGCGTAGTTTTCCCTAATCCCGGAGGCCCATGTAGCAATACATGATCCAGTGCTTCCCCCCTCAGTTTCGCAGCTTGAACAAAGATTGATAGATTTTCTAGAATTTTGGCTTGCCCAGTAAAATCCTCAAATGCTTGCGGACGCAAGACCCGCTCCATCTCCTTATCGGTAGGGTTCATTCTTTCAGGATTCGGATCTAGATTCTCATTCATTACTTATAGGGTTTAAAAAGACTTTCCAACTTTAGCTGTATAACGCCAAAAAATGCTTCTCTAAAAATTTTGGTACTCATTTTGGACACACCAAGAGTTCGATCTGTAAATATAATAGGCACCTCCACAACATTAAAACCGTACTGAATGGCTTTAAATTTCATCTCGATCTGGAAGGCATAGCCTACAAATTTTATTTTATCTAAATCCAACTTTTCAAGTACTTTACGATTAAAACAAACAAAGCCCGCCGTAGCATCCTGTATATTGATACGTGTAATCAACCGGACATACACCGATGCAAAGTACGACATCAATACCCTACTCATCGGCCAGTTAACCACATTGACACCCCGAACATAACGTGAACCTATGACCATATCTGCTCCAGATAACGCTGCTGCCCGTAAGCGAATCAGATCTTCCGGATTATGGCTAAAGTCAGCATCCATCTCGAAGATATAAGTGTAACTACGTACCAGAGACCATTTAAACCCATGTATATAGGCAGTTCCCAAACCCAACTTACCCCTCCGTTCTTCAATAAAAAGTCGCATAGGAAACTCTTCCATCAAGTTCTTTACGACATCCGCTGTGCCGTCCGGAGAACCATCATCAACTACTAAAACATCAAAATCTACCTCAAGAGAGAGCACCTTTCTAATGATATTCTCAATATTTTCAATCTCGTTGTACGTTGGAATTATTACAATACTGTCAGCCACTATATGATAAAAGTATAAAAGGCAAAAATAATAAATTTAAAGGCAAAGTGCGATTCTCTAATGTTAATTGACGCCATGCATCAGCTTCTTGATATAAGGCGACAATACGATCAATATAGCTCCTGCGATCAACGAGTACAATCCTAACTGTTTATATCCTTCCGTATAAGTAACCAGCTTATCCATTAAGGAATCTCCTTCTCGTGCTTCAGCCATGTTTGCACCGATCAATCCCGCCACATATTGCCCGTATGCACTGGCCAAAAACCACATCCCCATCATAATACCCTGTAATCTTGCAGGAGATAATTTGGTCATAATAGATAGTCCTATTGGTGACAGACACAACTCTCCTACGGTAATAACCAATAAGGCTACCGTAAAGATATCCAATGAAGTCATTCCATCAATAGCAAAGAAACGGGTAGCATACAACACATAGAAGCCCAATCCCAAGAATACAAAACCTAACCCAAATTTAATAATCGTATTGGGTTCCAATTTACGCTTGGACAACCATATCCACATCAGTCCAAATAAAGGAGCCAATAAGATAATAAAAAATGCACCTCCCGAATTATTCACCCCATTCGGGTCCAAGTGGAACGCGCCTCCCAATACCGAATCATTCAAATTCTTTGCAGCAAAAATACTTAACGAACCACCACTCTGCTCATAGATACCCCAAAAGACAATAGAGAACAAAATGAAAACAAGCGCAGCGATCAATTTATGTCGTTCTACCTTCTCTACCTTCGTCATTTCATAAAAAAGATAAAGCAATGTCAGCGGGCCGATGGTATACATGAAATAATCCGTATACTCCGTCTTAGAGACCATAACCTGAATCAATGGAACCAAAAGTAGGGTACCGATATAA
This sequence comes from Sphingobacterium faecale, assembly GCF_016746095.1. Classification (GTDB taxonomy): domain Bacteria; phylum Bacteroidota; class Bacteroidia; order Sphingobacteriales; family Sphingobacteriaceae; genus Sphingobacterium; species Sphingobacterium faecale. The sequence goes on from NZ_JAERTY010000003.1 coordinate 426,747, forward strand.
ACTGTATATTCTGCCCATTTGGGCAGTGCTGACGTTTTCACTATCGCATCCGGATGTCCTGGTTGTAAACCTATAGGACCCAAGTGTCTTTTTGTAAAATGAAAATTAATCAAGCTCATCAACATCCCTATCGCGGCAAGACCAAATGCTACATTCCAACGGTGCGCTTCATCAATAACCGAACTTAACATATACCCTTTACCGATTGCCACACAGATATAGCCACCTAAAAAAGCACCTAAATTAATACCGGCATAGAAAAGAGAAAAACCAGCATCCCTTCGGCTATCTCCATCCTTATAGAGCTCACCCACCATTGTAGAAATATTAGGTTTGAAAAAACCTGTTCCGATAATGATAAATGCTAAACCAAAAAAGAAAAACTGATGGGTGTCGATAGCCAGTAGCACACTACCAACAATCATCAACAATCCCCCCCAAAACAAAGATTTCCTAAATCCTAAAATTTTGTCCGCAAACAATCCACCAATAAAGGTAAATGCATATACGAATGCCTGTGTAGCACCATACTGTAAATTTGCTTCTTTCTCCCCAAAGTTCAATTGGGTAATCATGAAGAAAACCAACATTCCTCGCATACCATAGAAGCAAAAACGCTCCCACATTTCAGAAAAAAACAAACTCCATATCTGCTTTGGATATTTACCTTCAAAACTCTGAACATCCTCCAATGATTTCTGTGTCTCTATTGACATAACTAATATATAACTAATCGTAAAAATGCCTTCCGATGTGGAAGGCATTTACTTTTTATTTCACTCCGTGCATTAATTTTTTCAAGACGGGATGTAGCAACATCACAAGTATTCCTGCCACGATAGGTACAATAGTAAATATCAAAAAGAAGGTACTCAACGAGTAAGCTTCTGTAATATTTTCTATCTGTCCTCCCAATAACGCGGCCAACTTATTTCCGATAGCAATCGCTAGATACCACATACCAAACATAAACGCAATCATACGAGCCGGTACCAGTTTAGACACGTAAGACAAGCCTACCGGCGATAAACACAGCTCGCCCAAGGTATGAAATAGGTATGCTAATACCAACCAAAGCATCGATACTTTTACACCATCTTGGATACCATAAGAACCATAGGCCAATAATCCGAATCCAATTGCCATAATGATTAAGCCTAATCCATATTTAATAGCGGCCGGCGGATTGAATTTTGAATCCCATATTTTTGATACAGAAGAAGCAAATGTGATAATGAAAAATGAATTCATGATAGAAAACCATGAAGGTTCGATTTCCGACGCCTCTTTGGTGTATTCATTGTACAACATCCATCCCGCGACTCCCCATACAACCAAAAATGTTATTGCTAATACAATATTGGTCGAAGGCGCTTTGTTCCAAGTCCTTTTCGTCAACAATATTAAAACATACGATATTAAGATTAATGGAACAACAGTTAATAACGTATTAAAAGTATTAAAAGCCGTTAATGAAGTTCCTTCTAATGCCCGGTCTACATTATCTCTCGCAAAAATCACTAATGAAGAAGCTCCTTGTTCAAAACTCATCCAGAAGAAAATCGTAAAAAAGGCAAAAATGATTACAGCTATCATTCTGTCTCTTACTACTTTTTCATAACGAACAAGCCGAGATATAATCAACCCTATGAACACCAAAAGGCCTGCTATCGTTAGCACATACATTCCTCTCAGTGTATCCAATCCCAGCACAGACAAATCAACGGATGGTAATAAATCTATTTTTCCAATAACATGGAGTGGTGCATCAAAAGCAAATAATAGACCTATAACAGTCGTTATTCCTATTAAAATATAATCTAATGTTGAAAAAGGATTTCTTTTACTATCGACATCATCAGCTACATTTTGCACTTTATCTTCCTTAGTCGGAACATCCCCAATTTTACCAAAAAGAGGTTTAGCCAACCAAAACTGTAAGGTTCCCAAGCCCATAAATACAGCGGCTAATCCAAATCCATAATGCCATCCTAAATTGCTCGCTAAATAACCACATAGCATCATTCCAAAAAAGGCCCCCGCGTTGACCCCCATGTAGAAGATAGTATAAGCACCATCTTTTTTCTGTGGGAATTTTTTATACATCTCCGAAAGAATAGACGTCATATTAGGCTTGAAAAAACCTGTCCCCACGACTAATAAGGTAAGTCCCAGATATAAAGGAATCGTACCATCAAAAAACATGGCCACATGCCCCAAAGTCATAACGATAGAACCTATCACTACTGCCCAACGATACCCAATAAATCTATCCGCTATTATCCCTCCGAAAATAGGAGTTATATAAAGCAACATCGCATAAGTAGAATATAATGCGCCCGCATTCTCTGCTGACCATCCTAAACCAGGATTGCCTCCTGTAATAGCTGCCGTAAGAAACAACACCAGCAAAACACGCATTCCATAAAAGGAAAAACGCTCCCACATTTCTGTAAAAAACAAAACAAACAAACCCGATGGGTGTCCTAAGACCAAACTACCATCTATCCCCTGCTTCTCTAATTCTTCCGAAAAAGAAGCCTCCGAAACTTGACTCATACGTTATATACTTATCGATTTACTATAAAAACTACCAAAAATACGATTTCACCCCTAATAGTAGGTAACTAAAACGCAAAAGGTTCAGAAAATGTATTCACTGAACCTTTTGCAACTCATCCCAAATCTTTAGTTTATTCCATGCATCTTCCTTTTCAGCATTGGATTTAACAATAACAAAACTAATGCTACAACGATCGGCAAAGCTGCTATAATTAGAAAAAATACAGACATCGAATACTCTTGCGATATCTTATCGATCATACCTCCCATAGATGCTCCGATTTTGTTGGCAATAGCCGAAGCAAGAAACCAAAATCCAAAAATCAATCCTAACAGTTTTTTAGGGGACAGCTTACTAACATACGACAACCCCACAGGAGATAAGCACAACTCACCCATTGTATGAAAAAAATATGCCAAAACCAACCAAATCATACTTACCGCAGCTGTCTCCGCTCCTTTGGGTATAGAACTACTACCGTACGCTAAAGCTATAAAACCAACACCAACCAAGAGTAGCCCCATTGCAAATTTAACTGGACCAGATGGATTCCATACTTTTTCCCATAATTTACTGAATAAAGAAGCAAAAGTAACAATAAAGAAAGCATTCAAAATCTGAAACCACGCCACCGTAACCTCTGTTTCTACGGCTGTAAACTCTCTATAGACTTTCCATATGCCTAATGCAGCAATGGAAACAAACGAAAGCAAAGTAAAAATAATCGTTAATGGATACTTATCAAAAATCTTTGCAGACAGTTTAAACAAAACAAAAGTGACTGCAGCAATAGGTATGATTGTTAATAGTGCATCTAACCATTTAAAAGTAACCGCTTGAGTTCCTTCTAATATACGTTGTGTATAGTTTTTAGCGAAAATAGTCATGGATCCGCCAGCTTGTTCAAACGCTAAAAAGAAAAAGATACTGGCAATCATTAATACAGCTACGACAAACAAACGATCACGGACTACATTTTTTGGTACTTCTTCTTCCTCGACCACCTTATTGTCTTTCTTTGGTTGTTCACCTATCACACCGAATATTTTTTGTGCAACAAAAAACTGCAACATACCGAAGAACATAAATATTCCTGCTAACCCGAAACCATAATGCCAACCTATTTTTTCACCTAAGTAACCGCACAATAGAGATCCTAAGAATGCACCTGCATTGATTCCCATATAGAAAATAGTGTACCCTGCGTCTTTCTTAGTACTAGTATTCGGATAAAGTTGACCAACCATAGATGAAATATTTGGTTTGAACATGCCGTTACCCAATATCATAAGACCTAAACCCAAGAAGAAAAAGTTCTTTTCAAATCCCTCTAGTGCCATAGACGCGTGACCCAATGTCATTAACAACGCACCAATGAGAATAGCTTTTCTTTGTCCGGTCAGTTTATCTGCAATATACCCACCGATGATTGGAGTAGCATACACCAACATGGTATACCAGCCGTATAAGCTCATCGCGCTCTCGTTTGTCCATCCCCATCCACCTTTAGCAATTTCCGTTATCAAAAATGTCGTCAGCAAAGCACGCATACCGTAGTAGCTGAAGCGTTCCCACATTTCTGTAAAGAATAAGACAAATAATCCAGCGGGATGCCCCATAACCATTTTACCACCTACTCCCCTATCAGCTAGGTGTTTTACCAATACCTCATCTTTCTGTTCAATCATAATCTTAGATCAATATCAATATTTTAGTTATAATAAATAACAAAGAAAACATAATTTCTTAATAAAGCGTCATAACCCAATAAAATAGTTACATTTCTCTTATAGACCGCTCTTAAGTTTTTTATTATTTTTTTTGGGATCTATATACCTACCATCGTCTTCCAATGAAGAGTTTTCTATCAAGATATCTTCTTCGAAAACAAGCTTCCCATTCTTTAAACGGTAAGCATCATGCGTTAGATCAGGCCCATGGTACTTAAAGTTCTCTTTTAAACTTGGGTCTGCAGGCACAATATGATCAAACTCGACACGAGTTTCTTTCGCATTGTACTTCAGGTACATTGCTGCCTCTCTAGTAAAAGAAAATATTTTTCGAGCTACTTGAGGATTATCCGAAAACACCTTCGCTCCAAAAGAAACATGACCATCAGGAGCAATGTTCAAGATGTCAATCACCTTCTTCATATAATCCGTATGGTGTCCCTTCCATCCTAATAAAATATATTGATTTTTGGCCAAAGGCCGTATATCGTAGTATTGCGCACCATACCAACTTTTGTTGGACACAATATCCTCTTCAGGAGAGTTAATCTCAAAAGTCTTGTCAAGTAAAGGGGTCAACTTGATTGTACCTGATTTATGCTGGATAGTTCCGTAATATAAATAAGAACCATCTTGCAGCGGAATATTCCAACTTATGATCCGGAATGATTTATCCGGAGCATCTAGAATGGAAACCATTTTTAATTTTTCAAAAGCAAAGTAGAAAGAATTTGGTTCCTTAAGAGCAGAAACCAAAGTCTTTACAAAAGTAAAATTACTTTCTATACGTATTGTTTCCTCCGATTCTCCAAACATCTTGGCACCAAGATTCAACAAGCTATCTTGCCATACATTCATTCTAAGATTATTTTGTCCATAAGCATATGAGCATATAATCAACAGCGTAAATGATAAAAAGTAATTTCGTAACATTAGCCTATTGAAAACGCTCCAATAATGCTTTTGTAGCGATAATACCATCTATTTCACTCAAATCGCTTCCTTCATACTCAATACCTACATAGCCCCTATAACCTGCCTTTTTCACGATATTCATCATTTTAGCATAATCGATTACAGCTTCATTACCATTGGCATCAAACACATTAGATTTAGCGCTTACCCCCTTAGCATAAGGCATTAAATCAATCACACCTTGGTAACGGTCATATTCGTAGAAGTTGCCAAAATCAGGTAACGATCCACAATTTTTCTTACCTACGGTTTTTAATACATCTGCCAACCAATCACCTAGCGATGAGGTTCCACCATGATTCTCCACCACGACATTGATTTTTGCTTTTTTACCATATTCAGCCAACGTAGATAAACTTTCAACCATCCGACCTTTCATTTCCTCTTTGGAACCTTTACCAGCGGCATTGACACGGATTGATTTACATCCTAAAAAATGCGCTGCATCAATCCACTTATAATGATTCTCGACCGCTTGCTTACGCTTAGTTTCGTCAGCACCTGCCAATTCTCCTTCACCATCTACCATAATCAACACATTAGTCACTCCGTTACTTTTAGCTCTATCTTTAAGGTCTTTCAAATAGGTCATATCTTGTGCCTTATCCTTAAAGAACTGATTTACATATTCGACACCATATATACCAAATTTCTTAGCTGCAAATTCAGGAAAATCTATATTCTTCAATTCGCCTTTTCTCAACGTACGATGCAAAGACCACTCCGCTAGTGAAATTTCAAACCATTTCTTTTTGCCTGCAAAAAGGTCTAGATTCGGTGCAATGGTTAACCCAGCTGTAGCGAGGCCCAAAGTCTTGATAAAATCTCTTCTTGAATTCATTTTTAGTTTGTTTAGATTTATGTGTTGTTATTTGATTTTAATCGATCACTAATTTGATGCAACCCTTCGGGATAGAATATCCGCATAATTTATATATTGGCCCATCCCGAGGTCAATACATCAACCAAGTGTAACGTTTTGATCGGAATATGATGTTTGTCAATGTACGCTTGAAGCTGTAATAGACAAGAAGCGTCTGTTGAAATAATATAATCCGCATTCACAGCTTGCGCATTTTTCACTTTCCGTTCCGCCATTGCTACAGATATACCTTCAAACTTGACAGCGAAAGTACCACCAAAACCACAACATGTCTCGCCATCTTTCGTTTCTAACAATTCCAATCCCCCCACCTGAGCCAGCAATTTTCTAGGTTCCTCTCTGATTCCACACTCCCGCAGTGCAGCACATGAATCATGGTACACCGCTGTGCCAACTAATTCAGCACCAAAATAATCCCTTTTTATTACATTAACCAAAAAATCCGAAATTTCATGTACATGACGCTGAATATTTCTACAGCGGTTATGCTCTATAGAATTTGTAAAAAGGTCATTGTAGCCGCCTTTTAACATACCTACACAAGAGGCCGAGGGCGACACTATATAGTTCTCCTCCGAGAAATTATTAAGAAAACTAGTCCCTACTTCTTTGGCTTCGTCCCAAAACCCAGCATTATATGCAGGTTGTCCACAACAGGTCTGCTCACTATTGTATACAACTTCACACCCCGCACGTTCCAACAACCGTATCGTATTAAACGCCGTATCAGGATATAGCTGATCTATAAAACAAGGAACAAATAACTCTACTTTCTTATCCATTGGACACCTGTTTTAAATATGTATTGTATCTCAGCGCTCTGATCAACAGTAAAAAACCCAAGATAAAGAAAATCGACAATGATAACGCAGAATATCTAATATTATGAGTGACCTGCTCTATAAATCCGAAAAGAAATAAACCGACCACAATGGCTAATTTCTCCGTTATATCATAAAAGCTAAAAAATGAAGTTGTGTCCTCCATTTCTTGAGGCAAAAGTTTCGAATAAGTAGACCGAGAAAGGGATTGGATTCCCCCCATTAATAACCCCACCATAAATGCTAAACCATAAAATTGAAGCTCACTGTTCAAGTAATAAGCAGAGACACAAATACCTGCCCACAGTAGCGTGACTAGCATCAAAACTTTAATATTCCCAAAAAGCTTAGCTAAATAAGACATCACATAAGCGCCTATAATAGCAACCAGCTGAATTAAAATAATAGTAATAATGAGTGATTCCTGCTCGAGATCGAGCTCTTTCTGTCCAAACATCGTCGCTACAACCATAATGGTCTGTACGCCCACAGAATTAAAAAAATAAGCCGGCAAAAACCGCTTTATTCCTTTATTAAGTCGTATCTGCTCCCAAACACTTAAAAATTCAGTTCTCACCCTTTCAAAAATTCTTTTTCCCGAAGCATGATCCGAGGGTTGATTATTGGGCAATACGCGAAAAGGGATCATCGAAAATCCCAGCCACCAAATACCGACCAACAAGAAAGACAGACGAGCCGGGAAAGATCCATCCTCTATTCCAAACCATTCTGGTTTCAATACAAAAACAAAGCAGATAACCTGAATAGTGACACAGCCTACATAACCGTAAGCAAATCCCTTTGCACTTACCGCATCCTGCTGATCCGGTGTCGCAATCACCGGTAGGTAAGAATTATTGACAGCTACACCTCCGATATAACCCATAGCGGCTAGTGTAAAACACACGATGCCCCACTCCAAAGTATCCAGCTTGAAAAAGAAAAGTCCCATACAGGCGAAGGCTCCGATATACGTAAAGGCCTTCATCACCTGCATCTTTCGACCATTAGCATCCGCATGTGCAGAGAGAAACGGCAAAGCTAAAACCATAACAAGATAGGCAAAGGCCAGGGCATAATTGGAGAGCACCGTATTGATGACTTCAAATCCAAAAAACTGAACCCAATCGTCACCCACGGATTTTGAAGTCGTAATAGCGATATAGTATATCGGAAATATGGTGGAAGTAATAACAAGATTATAAGCTGAATTGGCCCAATCAAACATGGCCCAAGAACGAATCATCTTCTTGTCATTCTTTATAAGATCTTGCATATTAAAAATTGACTAGCGAATATAGCAATTGTTAAGAAATATTAATAATTCTGGCGAATAAAGGTCATGATCTTCACCATTTCCTTACGGATATTAGAAGTACTCGTGATAAAATTATTATTCAAAAAAGAGAATGCATACCGTCGACCCGTCCGCGTAACAATATAGCCCGACTGGCAATGGACAGCATGTATAGTGCCTGTTTTAGCCCATACAAAAGGAGTTCCTTGATCTAGCGCGTAAGCATTTTTTAAAGTTCCATCCACTCCACCTGCAGGAAAAAACAAATAACGTTGATTTTCATCAGGTATCAATTTCTTTATCTCTAATAAAACTTGGATCATACTCCTTGGAGACACACTATTATACGTTGATAAGCCACTACCATCGCGCAATTCGATACTATCTAAAAAATGACTATAATAAGTTTTGTGTATTTCAGTCCGTAGCGAATCCGTATAAAACCCTTGATAACGGATATCAGCGGCCACCATCGTCAAATGTTCAGCTAGAAAATTATCACTGGGAAGCATCATTTCTCGCAAAACATGGTTGCGAGGGGAGGAATATAAAGTTTTTATATCCGCTGGCTTTTCATAACCTGGCAAAGCCTCTATGGGTCTATGTAAGGTATCTTGTAATAGCTTTACCAGCAAACTATCCGACCAAATAAAAGGTTTGCTTGAACCGTATCCAGATGGAACACTTAACGCACTCCTATCAAACCGATTCGAATTAAGTGCTCTAGTAACCGAAAAATACTTACTGGATCTGTCACTGATTCCAACTGTTGTATTAAAATAACTCGGAATAGCTATTAAATCTTTACCACTAGCCTTAAATCTCACCACATTACCATAAATAGGAAAACTAGCAACCTCAGGCTGGTAGTCATAGGCATAATCCTCAATAGCCCATCCCTCTCGGTAAGCAGGTTCAGAGGAAGACTGAGGAACATAATAAAGATACTTAGCTTCAGCGGAATGCAAAAAATCATACACCCGTCTGGTATCTAACTTAGGATGTAAAAAAGTTGGATCGCCTGTCCCCCAGAAGATAAGCGAATCCCCTCGCTGTACATATTGAATACCGGGAATAGAGTCACCTATGGTTTTCAATGCCGTAAACAGTGTGAATACTTTCGTATTAGAAGCAGGTGTAAAGTGCTGATCCTCTTGTTTCCCAAAGACAAACCTACTGCTATCCAAGTCATAAAGACTAAACCCAAAATGATGCTTGGGTAATATAACTGACTTAGCAAATTGATCTTCTAACAATGAAAAATCTTGTGCTTTGGCCAAATTTAGGATAAATAAATACCAGACCAGAATAGGCGCTATAAAATAAGGAAGATAACTTTTCATTTTAGAAAGATAAAAAAAAACCTTACGTTTTACAACTATAACCAGATATAGAGCAAAACGTAAGGAATAGTATAGCGAAATGGTCCGATTCGTCCAAGTCAGCTTCTGGCGACCTTAGATGCGCAGACCAAAGATCTAGTTAGCATCTTCTAAAAACTTTGGATTTTGCGAAGCTGTTTCGTCAAACTCCCCCTCCCACTTCGCTACCACCACAGTTGCTAAACAGTTACCGATTACATTGACTGAAGTGCGGGCCATATCCATCAACTCATCAATACCAAGAATAGCGGCAATAACGAAAGTCGGCAAGCCAAACTGATCTGCCGTAGCTATCAAAACGATTAGAGATGCCCTAGGAACGGCTGCTACACCTTTTGACGTAATCATCAACGTAAATGCGATCAACAACTGTTGCCCAATACTCAAATCAATACCCGCGGCCTGGGCGACAAATATAGAAGCCAAGGACAAATAGAGCGATGTACCATCTAAATTAAAACTATAGCCAGTAGGAATAACAAAAGATACTATTTTACGTGGAACACCAAATTTCTCCATATTCTCCATGGCTTTGGGAAGCGCAGCATCAGAGCTTGTTGTAGCAAAAGCAATAGATACCGGTTCTTTTATCGCATTTATAAATTGTTTTACAGGTACCTTAAGGTATAAAGCAACAGGGAAAAGAACCAACAAAACAAACACTATCAATGCAATATAAAGACTCATCAATAGCATAAAGAGATTCTTCAAAATATCTACTCCTAAATGTCCAACGGTATAAGCCATGGCAGCCCCCACACCTATCGGTGCAAATAACATAACGAGGTTGGTAAACTTGAACATGGCCTCTGAGAGACTCTCTGTGAAATCAACAAGCGGCTTTCGCTTCCTTTCATTAACCATAGCCAATCCTATACCAAACAAAACACCGAAAATAACAATCTGCAAGACCTTATTCTCATACACCGATTTTACAATATTTTCGGGAAAAGTATCCCGAATAAAAGCGTTGAATTTATATACTCCATGTACATTTTCCGAAATGTGGTCCAATACCTTTTGATCTGCGTCAGTGACCGCTGAAGTTGTGGGCAATTCCTCATGAGGCATATGCTCAATATCGACACCAATCCCTGCCTTGGTAATATTAATCACAGCCAAGCCAATAAAAATAGCACATGTCGTGGCACAGAAAAAATAAAGCATCGACTTCCAGGCCATACGTCCCACAGATTTCAAATCCGAATGTCCTGCGATACCAAACACCAATGTAGCAAACAAGATGGGCCCCACAATAGTCTTGACAAGCTTGATAAATCCTTGACTGAGCGGATGCATAGCTATTGCTAAATCAGGAAAATCCAGACCAACAAAAACCCCTAAAATCAAACAAGTCAATATCCAGGTTGTTAGATTCCTCCTTGTTACTGCATTCACGATCAATACCAGTGCACTTAGCCAACGGACCCCCATCATGACCGAAGGAGAAACACCAAATAAATCAAATTCGTAGAATAGAGTTATAATTATCGCAATAGTTATTGTAACGAGCGTTACAAAACCTACATTTTTTTTTGACATCTATTAATAATATTTGTGATTACATAATTTATGATTACGACAAAAATATAAAAATAGAAAGGCTTAGCAAATAAATTTTGATAGAAAGGCAACAAAAAAAGCACGACTGCTAAGTCATGCTTTTCACTATCTTTCGATATTTGTATTTTTATTCAGCGTGCAACCAAGCCTTTTTCGCTAATAGCTCTTCTTCCGACTCAACCACATCTTCATCCTCCACACAACAGTCTACAGGACATACCGCAGCACATTGCGGTTCATCATGAAAACCGACACATTCTGTACATTTATCCGATACAATATAATAGACTTCATCAGAAACAGCATCCTGCGACGCAGCAGCATCAATAGTAACACCATCTCCAAAATCAATTACTCCATCCAAAGCCGTACCGTCAGCAAATTTCCAAGGTACCCCCGCATCATATATTGCATTATTTGGGCATTCCGGTTCACACGCGCCGCAATTAATACATTCATCTGTAATTTTTATCGCCATTTATAACCTCACAATTATAATAAATAAACTAATTTTGTACGTCAAAGGTAAATATTGGATTTATAAATAGCGAAAAAAAAGTATACAACTTTAGTCGTTTATCCAATTATTTGACATTACAAAGATAAACGAAATATTCATCAGAACGATTCTAAATAATATATTTTGACAAAGCAAGAACGGATAGCAGCCTTTGCTAAATTAGGAGAATGGTTAACCCATCCCGACACAGAAACAACTGAGAAAACAGCTCAATTTCACCATAAAAACCCTTGGTATACAGCAGATAATGTGCTGCGTCAGATGAATGCCATAGGACATCAACTCACCCCCGAAAAATTGAATGCTTGGATCCAAGATTATACCGCGCAGGATTCCGATAAAACCGTAGGTCTTGTTTTAGCTGGCAATCTTCCTCTAGTTGGGTTCCATGATATACTTTCCTGCTTGATCATGGGGTTTCATGTACAAGTAAAGCTTTCCTCGGACGATGCTGGACTCACGCCTTTTGTGATCAGTCAATTAATTCGAATATGCCCTTCGTTTAAAGATAAAATCCAAGAGGTCGACAAACTGACGAACTATGACCTTGTCATTGCGACAGGCTCCAATAATTCAGCGCGATATTTCGAGTATTATTTTGGTAAAAAACCGCATATTATACGAAAAAACAGAAATGCTGTCGCCGTACTTACCGGGCAAGAGACCCCTCAGGAACTTACAGCTTTAGGGTCAGATATTTTTGATTATTTCGGTCTGGGATGCAGATCCGTATCCAAACTTTATATCCCCAAGAACTATCCCATTGCCAACTTTTTTGAGGCAATTGAGCAATTCAGCCCTATCAGAGAACATTTCAAATACAACAACAACTACGACTATAATAAATCCATCTATCTCATCAATAAAGACAAACACTACGACAATGGTTTTTTGTTATTGAAAGAAGACAATACCCTTTCTTCTCCTTTAGCTGTTGTATTCTATGAAGAGTATAACAATACGGACCAATTAATAGCCGCTATTGAAGGACAAAAAGATAACATTCAGTGTGTAGTTTGTCAACAAGACCTGCAGATTTCACCACCGCTTTTTAGATTGGGAAGAAGTCAGCACCCTGCTCTTAATGACTATGCGGATGGGGTAAATACCCTTGATTTCTTAGCACAACGCCAATAATTCTTTAATTTGAAAAAAAAAATTAACTTTGTTTTATGTATGTAATAAAAGTAAAAGGTGTCGCTAAAATACCCGACTATGTCCAATTGCGAGACGATTCGTTTACTTTGTTAGCGTATTTCCGAGTAGATCGACCAGATAAATCTCTTGACAAAATTGGATTAGGTGATAAAGCCGAACAGATTATGCAATTGGTCAACGAATTGCCCTTTGGTCAAATTAAGAAAATAGAACTTTAATAGATGGCACAAAATACTGTAATAAGACTAAGAAACGTAGATATATACCAACAAAAACATTTGGTTTTGTCCGATGTCAATCTGGAAATTGCTCAAGGAGAATTCCTTTACCTTATCGGGCAATCCGGAACAGGAAAAAGTAGTTTATTAAAGATTATCTATGGTGATCTTTATATCGCAAACGGAGAAGGCTTGGTCGCCGGATTTGATTTGAAAAAGCTACGGGAGTCTGAAGTGCCTTTTCTGAGAAGAAAATTAGGCATTGTTTTTCAGGACTTCCATTTACTCAATGACCGTACCATAGAAAAGAACTTAGAGTTTGCTTTAAAAGCGACGGGATGGACAGACAAAGGCTTGATTCAAAACCGCATGTTAGATGTATTGGAAAAAGTAGGTCTTCGTTCCAAATTAAAGAAAATGCCACATGAGCTATCTGGTGGGGAACAGCAACGTGTCGTTATCGCACGTGCACTGCTTAATGATCCTGAAATCATTTTGGCGGATGAGCCAACAGGTAACCTAGATCCAGCCACTTCAGAAGAAATCGTACTGTTACTCCGTGACATCGCTTCTTCAGGCACAGCCGTCCTCATGGCTACACATGATTATCAAATCATCCGTAACATGCCGGCACGCATTATCAAAACAGAAGACGGTGCCATGCATGACAATGTAAGCATTTAAGGCAACTGACAAAACAGATCATAATCCGACACTTTGCATGTATTTATTTCAAAATACTGACAAGCTGTCGGATATTTTTATAATGGCAAATTTTTTGAATACCATACGCAAGCTATTAACGCAGATAAAAAACAGGGTGATGATGAACGAACAAGAACATATTCAAGACGAAAACTCAGCAAAAGACGACACGCAGCAAAACGAAGCTGCAGAATTATCTATGGAAGAGTCTTTAACCAATCAACTGGCAGAAGCTAACGATAAGTTTGCTCGGTTGTTTGCCGAATTTGACAATTATAAAAAGAGAACGTCCAAAGAACGTGTAGAGTTAATACAAACTGCAGGGCAAGGAGTAATTTCCAAATTATTACCGGTATTGGATGATTTCGACCGCGCACTTGCCTCAATGAACAATGCACAAGATCTTGAGGCCATCAAACAAGGTGTAGAACTGGTAAACAACAAGTTCAGAAAGCTCCTAGAAAATGAAGGTCTTAAAGAAATGGATACCACAGGACAACCTTTCGATGCCGATTTTCAAGAGGCAATAACAAGTATCCCTGCACCTTCCGAGGACTTAAAGAATAAAGTGGTAGATACCGTAGAAAAGGGATATTTTCTAAATGACAAAGTAATTCGTTTTGCTAAAGTAGTGATAGGACAATAAGAATAGAAGAGGAATGTCTAAGAGAGATTATTATGATGTACTTGGGGTATCGCGTCAAGCCGATGCAGCCGAGATAAAATCAGCTTACCGCAAACTGGCTATTAAATATCACCCTGACAAGAATCCGGGAGACAAAGACGCTGAAGAAAACTTTAAAGAAGCCGCTGAAGCTTATGAAATACTAAGCAACCAAGAAAAAAAAGCACGATACGATCAGTTTGGCCACGCGGGCAACTCGGGTGGTTTTGGCGGTGGCGGCGGTATGAATATGGATGACATATTCAGCCAGTTCGGCGATATATTTGGCGGAGGCCATCCCTTTGAAAGCTTTTTTGGTGGAGGTTCTCGTTCCAGTGGCCGCCGTGTTCAAAAAGGAAGTAACCTACGAATCAAAGTAAAACTGACCCTAGAAGAGATTGCAAAAGGAACGGAGAAAAAGGTTAAAGTCAACAAACAAATTGTATGTACGACCTGTGATGGCTCCGGAGCTAAAGACAAGTCATCTTTTCATACTTGCAACACCTGTGGCGGTTCGGGTTCCGTAAGACGGGTCACCAATACTATCCTAGGCCAAATGCAAACGACAAGCACCTGTCCTACCTGTAACGGGGAAGGTGTAGAAATCACTGCTAAATGTACCACCTGTAAGGGAGATGGTCTGGAAAGAGGTGAAGAAACGATAACGATAAATATTCCTGCAGGCGTAAGTGAAGGAATGCAGCTTTCCATGACAGGGAAAGGAAATGCAGCTCCTCGGGGAGGAATACCTGGAGATCTTATCATCTTGGTCGAAGAAGTACCACACGAATCACTGAAACGTGATGGTATCAATGTTATCTATGATCTTTACATCAATTTTGCAGATGCCGCTCTGGGCACCAGTGTAGAAGTCCCAACGATAGATGGCAAAGCGAAGATCAAAATAGATGCAGGAACACAAGGAGGAAAGATTCTAAGACTCAAAGGCAAAGGTATTCCTGAAGTAAACTCTTACCATAAAGGAGATCAATTGATATATGTAAACATTTGGACTCCCAAAGCGGTCTCTTCGGAAGAGCGTGAAATCCTGGAGAAACTGAAAGGTTCGGCAAATTTCAAACCACAACCTGGGAAATCGGAGAAATCATTCTTCGAAAGAATCAAAGAATATTTCGAATAATCACGAAAGGGCTGTTTTCACAGCCCTTTTTTATTTCAATAAAATAGGATCTATCAGCGCAAATCTGAACTTACGCAACTCTCCATCGCGTTTGACCTCAAGACTTACTCCATAATTATTTCTGACCTGCAATTTTTGTCTTATTTTCTCCAGCCCAATCTTTCCAGCATAACTACCATTTATCTTATAAATAACATCTCCGATCCTTATCCCTGCCAAATCAGCAGGAGAGTCCTTGCGTACATGGTACACCACATAAGAAGGTACCAACGCTATCTGATACGTAACATCTGTTCCCAAATTCACGGTTTTAGCGTCATATTTCATCTTTGAATCATTTACCTGTGGTGGCACTTCATTCTTTACCCAAGTAAATCCCTCATGGCGAATCTCCAACCCACTCATATCAATATTAAAGGCGTCAGCAAACAATCTGTTTTTCTTAAGATACAGTAGGCTATCTGTATAGTTGAAAACCACATCAAAGCGTGACATCACCTGGTTACCAATAGAGCCGACACGTCCTGTTGCCAACTTAAGCTCGTTATACGAATTGGTATCCGGATAAGAAACGAAGGGTTCGTTCAAGCTAAACCTACCAATGCTCACTTTAGCAATTCGACTTCTTTTACCATAGATATCACCATTGAATCCCTGTCCTAAAAATTCGTACACATAAGGCGTGTTGATCATATAATCTTGAAGTGCTGTAGTAAACAGCATTAAAGGATCAGAATTCCCCAAATCGACCAACATACGCAAACGTTCGAATTCTTGCCTCCCCGTCAGTATGTCCACCGCTACAAAAGGACGATCTTTCAAAAGATCCATTTTGAAAACTGTATATTTTTGGAGCATCTTCTCGATCCCATTTAAAGACTTAAAGACCTGCAATTTCTTTTTCACATAATCAATACGAACGATATGAGAGCTAAAAAAATGGCTTCCTAAAATCCCATGGATAGGAATACCTATATTTTTGGATAGGTTGACACTACTGTCCACCACAACATAGAGATCATGTCTATGATCAATCAACGCAGAATCCCCCAATACCAATACATTGCTTAGGGACAGGAGCCCTTTGAGCCCCTCAGAAATCCCCAGTCCATTAAAGTTTATTGACGTAACATTATGAAGAACTACAGAATCTATATTTCCGAACAATAAAGTTTCCTTCACACCTGTGTCTAAAATAAATCTCAACTCCTCTCCATTAAGCTGTACAGGGATAGTAATAATATGATTGATGATCTCTATAGGTATAGTTACACTACTTTTATTACCCTTGAAGTCCCAATGCTGCGCATAAACGTTAGCATACCCTCCAAAAAACACAAGAAGAGACAGAGCAACAACTTGTAGCAAATGGAATACAGGTCTGTTCAAACATTTTGCAGTCAATACACACCTCCACTTTGAAAGGATAAAGGGTTTCATATTTGTTATTGGTTATCGTTTTGACATATAAACTTAGATAAATCTCTCCAATACAACAACTTTTAGTAAAAAATCAAGTAGCTCTATTGTCGATCCTGATAACACGGAAAATATGGTCTCTACCAAAATAAAAAAGCCTGCATCCGGGCGGATGCAGACTTCCTATTAACCAATTATAAACTTAAATTATGAGAACTCAAAGATACAACTTAATGTTTAAACTCCAAATTTTTTATGCGCTTTTTTGCATTTTTATTCGTTATCTATCCACTTCTCCCAATACAATATCTATTGAGCCCAGGATTGCTATCAAATCAGCTATCAAAACACCCCTTCCTAATTCCGGAAGTACCGAAAGATTATTAAAACTTGGCCCTCTAGCCTTTAAACGCCTAGGAATGTCTGTCTTTTCTTGTGTCTCAAAGTAAAAGCCCAACTCTCCTTTTGGATTTTCGGCACGTACATAATAATTCTGAGCCTTCAGATTTACTTTTTTCGGGACTAATGCACGCGGATCAAAGTCCGGCAAACGTGCAAAATCAGACAACAACCGTGCAAGACATTGCTCTATTATTTTTACGGACTCATGGATTTCATCCACACGCACTTTGTACCGATCCCAGGAGTCACCTACTGTTCCAGCCTCGCCTTTTCCGATTGGAATTTCAAAATCCAATTCTGGGTACACCGAGTACCCGTCGATACGTCTCAAATCCCATTTGATGCCACTCGCTCGCAACATAGGTCCCGAACAGCCATAGTTTACTGCGACATCTGCTGGCAGCACACCTATATTTGCTGTTCTTGATATAAAAATCTGATTCGTTGACAATAAGTCATCCAATTCGACAAGCTTAGGTTTGAAATATTGGACAAACTCCTGACAGCGCTCTTCAAATCCGACGGGCAAATCATAAAACAAACCGCCCACCCAGATATAATTATACAGCATTCTGGAGCCAGACGCCCATTCCAATAGGTTCATGATATGTTCCCTATCTCTAAAACACCACATAAATGGTGTAAAAGCGCCGATATCTATACCATATGTGCCTATCGCTATTAGATGCGAGGCGATCCGGTTGAGTTCACAAACTAAGACACGTATATATTCTATCCGTTTGGGAATCTTATGTTCGATCCCAAGCATACGCTCCACTCCCATGACGAACGCATGGCTGTTATTCATCGATGCCAGATAATCCAGTCTATCCGTAAAAGGAATAGTTTTCCCATAGTTCATCGATTCCGCATGCTTATCAAAACAACGGTGTAAATAACCCAAGTGCGGTATGATATCCCTTACAACTTCACCATCCGTGATCAACTCCAACCGCAGCACACCGTGTGTCGACGGGTGCTGGGGTCCCATATTAATAACCATTTCCGTGGATCCAATCTGCTTCATTCGTTCCAAATATTGCAGGTACCCTTGATTATATTTTGTGTGCATACTCTTTATCAAATCTTAACTGGAATACCACGATAACTTTCAGGATCTTCGTAGTCTTTACGCAATGGGAAACCTTCCCAATCATCGGGCAACAATATCCTTCGTAGATCGGGATGTCCATCAAAGTAAATTCCCATCAAATCAAAAGCCTCCCGTTCATGCCAATCTGCTGTTCGCCATACAGAACTTACAGAAGGAACCTCGGGTACTCCATCACGTGCAACCTCAACACGCAATGTCAATTGCAATTGAAAAGGAATAGAAGTTAGATGGTATACTACAGCAAACTTAGGCTCCGGAAAATAATCCACCGCCGTAACATTTGCCAAAAAATCAAAGTAGTAGCTGGGATGGTCTCTTAACCAAAAACATACCTCACAGAACACCTCTTTTTTGATCATCAACGTAGCCTGAATACCACATTCGACCACCTCAGATGCCATGGCTTCAAACTTTAAATCCAGATCTTTCTTGATTCTTTCAATCATGGCGCTAATCTATTTATAACCCAATCATCAGCTTCCCATACATAGGTAATCCTATCATGCAGCCGTGAGCTTCTCCCCTGCCAAAATTCAACCTTAAGTGGTCTAACCAAATAACCGCCCCAAAATTCTGGCCGAGGAACGATTTCAGTGTCTTTAAATTTCTTTTCGTAAAAACTAACCCTTTCTTCCAAAAACTCTCTATTCGGGATAACCTGACTTTGCGGAGAAGCCCATGCACCAATACGGCTTCCTTTGGGACGCGACGCATAATATTCATTGGAATCTTCTTCACATAGCCGTTCAACGACTCCTTCCACGCGGACCTGCCGTTGCAATTCAGGCCAAAAAAATAAGAGACTTACCTTCGAACTGCCTTCCATATCCAATCCTTTTTTACTTTGGTAGTTCGTAAAAAAACTAAAACCGTTGGGTTTAATGTCTTTTAACAGCACTATCCTAGAAGCTGGAAACCCATCCTCGCCAAGCGTGGATAAAGTCATTGCATTAGGTTCGATAACATGAGCCTCCAATGCCTGTCCAAACCAGTTTTCAAACTGCTCAAAAGGATTCGCCGACATATGTTCTTCGGAGAGAGAATCCTTCAAATAATCCTCGCGGATAGCCGCAATATCTTTATGATCGATTGCCATGAGAATAGTTTTGTTTGTGATAGACAAACTTACTAAATGCAACACAAAAGATTGTCATCTTTATTCCTTTTTCGAAACGACACCAAAGTCATCTCCCATTACAGGCTGCTTCCATAGAATCGGCGGCTTCGAAGGTTTACAAATTGGATATAATTCCTATTTTACTTATGTTTATGTAATATAGTTAATAACAGAAATGATGTTCAATCAAAATACGCCCACTCGGGGAAGTCTGCTCGTATCCGAGCCTTTCATACTCGATCCCAATTTCGAGCGTTCAGTTATTATGCTTTGCGAGCACAACGAAGACGGCACACTTGGATTGGTTCTAAATCACCGCTCGAATTTACTATTATCAGATGTCATTGAAGGCATTCAGGTCGATGTACCTATTTATATCGGGGGACCAGTACAGAATGACGCCCTGTTCTTTTTACATCGTACGACAGACCTAGCAGGGGGAACACCCGTTACCAAAGATATCGCTCTAGGAAGAGATCTAAATCAAGCTATTTTTCTCGTTCAGGAAGGCATATTAACACCAGACAACATTAAGTTCTTTCTCGGATACTCTGGATGGTCACCCAAGCAGCTAGAGGAAGAGATAGCGCAAAACTCATGGGCGGTACATAATTCATTCGATAGCCATCTTCCTTTTGTACTGGATGGAGATGCTCTCTGGAAACAGGCGTTAATCAGTCTCGGCCCTAAATATGCTCACGTGGCAAACTTTCCCAAAAACCCGTCTTTAAATTAAGGCTGCAGTAAAAACAAAAAAGCCTCTCATTTCTGAGAAGCCTTTAGAAGCGGGTAAGTAATCGGGCTCGAACCGACGACCCCTAGAACCACAATCTAGTGCTCTAACCAACTGAGCTATACCTACCGTGTTTGTGATACAAAAGTAGGTTTTTTATCGATATACTCCAAATGTTTTTAACAAAAAATCCTCATTGCATAATAACACAATGAGGATTAAGCGATTATTTTTCGCACGTATTAAATCATCTCTACACTTCGCTTGACAAACGATGTCAAATCAGCTCCTGTTAACAAGCCTCTGGACAATAATGCCAGATCAAAAGCCTGTTTAGCCAACTTCTCTCCTTCTGCTTCACTACTTTCTAGAATACGTTTTACTAACGGGTGATTGCCATTTACGGTCACTTTATAATTGTCAGGAATATTACCATAGAACCCCATACCTCCACCAGTTTTAGCCATGTCTTTCATACGTCTCATAAACTCATCCAAAGTTACAGACACGGGCAACTCATCTTCTTTCAATGCCTCGATCTGTACATTCATATCCTGACGGTTAATAGCTTTTTGGAATAACTCCGTAGCCTTTTTACTTTCGTCCTCATTCAATAGCAGATCAATCTTCTCATCTTTCTGGATAAGTTTGTCGATGATATCTGAATCGATACGTTTCAATTGTACTTTTTCACCTCCCTTTTGCTCTAAGTAAGAAGTAAAATGCGTATCCAATGGACCATCTAGAACCAGTACATCGTAACCTTTAGCCGTAGCTGTGTTGATAAAACCGTCTTGTTGATTAACGTCTGAACTGTATAGGTATATGATATTGCCCTCTTTGTCGACCTGAATATCTTTCACTTTTTCATAGTACTCTTTCAACGTAAAACTTTCGTTGGAAGTGTTTTTCAACAGACAAAATTCATTCGCTTTCTCCGCAAACTTCTCATCACTCAACATACCATACTTGATGAAGAGACCGATATCAGTCCATTTATCTTCAAAGCCCTTACGATCGGCTTTATAAATCTCCTGAAGTTTGTCGGCTACTTTCTTAGTGATGTAATTGTTTATTTTTTTTACGTTACTGTCTGCCTGTAGAAAAGAACGGGACACATTCAACGGAATATCCGGAGAATCGATCACACCATGCAATAACATTAAAAACTCAGGGACAATGTCTTTAACTTCATCCGTAATAAATACTTGACGAGAATAAAGCTTGATTTTATTGCGCTGAATTTCTAACTCATTCTTTATTTTAGGAAAATAAAGAATACCTGTCAGATTGAAAGGATAATCCACATTGAGATGAATCCAAAATAAAGGCTCATCCATGGAAGCGGGATAAAGCTCACGGTAGAAGGCCAAATAATCTTCATCCTTCAGCTCGCTAGGAGATTTTGTCCATGCAGGATTCGTATTATTAATAATATTATCGACCTCTATTGATTTATATTTAGGCTTACCTTCTTCATCTTCGCCATCGGGCTCCGATGTCGTCTTCGTACCAAAACGGATAGGTACTGGCAAAAATTTAGCATACTTGTCCAAAATTTCCTGCAACCTAAATTTACTAAGGAATTCTGTCGAATCTGCATTAACATGCAAAATCACGTCTGTTCCACGTGTCGTACGTGTCCCCTTGGAGATTTCATAAGAAGTACTGCCATCACAAGTCCAATGCGCTGGTTCAGCGCCATCCTGGAAGGAGAGCGATTGAATCTCCACACGATCAGCAACCATAAAAGCGGAGTAGAAACCCAAACCGAAACGACCTATGATTTCGTTCGCATCGTTTGCTTCTTTAAATTTCTCCATGAATTCTGTGGCGCCCGAAAAAGCGATCTGATTGATATACTTCTTTATTTCATCAGCCGTCATTCCGATACCATTGTCCGATATGGTAATAGTTTTTGCTTCTTCGTCAAATTTAACGTCGACCAGTAAATCCCGAACTTCACCATTAAATTGTCCAAGAGAAGCCAATCTTTTAATCTTCTGAGAGGCATCTACTGCATTGGAAACCAACTCTCTTAAGAAAATTTCGTTGTCTGAGTATAAAAACTTTTTAATCACCGGAAATATATTCTCGGTATGAATCGAAATACTACCCTTTTCTTGCATATGTATTTTACTGTTTAACTATTTATTACTGCAATCAACTTATCAAGGGCTGTTCCAAAATTGACTTTAAGACAGAATGTCAGATTGACCGGTCAGAAGTACTCTAGTTTTGTCATTCCTATCTGCTTATCCCCATCTTTGGCCCTAAGTTATATTTTAAATTGTCTAAACAGATAATTAACTGAGTGGAAATAGAGGGTTTATAGAGATTTACCTCTATGAACCCTCTACAAATCCTCTATTATTCCCCTATAAACACGCCATAAATAAAGAGGTATTATCAGCCAAAGTAGCTATTAATATCCTATAAAGAAACATACATGTACAGGAAAAACCTCCAAAAAGAGACGTTTTTTCATAAATGCATCTATTTTGTTGATACAACAATTCAATAACTCGCAAAAGTTTTTGTTTTTATCAAAAAGTCCATTAATTTTGTAGAGTATTCAGAATTGCATGAAGCAATACCAACCGAGTGTAGTCACCGCGGTGGTAAAATAATACGGGTGCGAAGCCAAAATAAACGTTATAGCGACGCTTGTTTTTCCCACAGATTTCTGGATACAATTTATGGTTTAACATTTAAATTTTTAAATTGTATGTCTACAACACGTTCATTCTATCAGCATCTACTCGAAAAGTTTTCGGCTTACTCCACAGAAGAGCTCATATATCTCAATAATGAGACTGTCAAAAGTCAGGGATGGGGCTCATCGAGAGCGACTTTTAGAACAGCCATTATCGCTGCCTTTTCGAAGAAGGGTATTGACCTCTCCCATATTGTCACCAAAAACGACGGTTTTACGAGTATCCTGTCGGTACCCGTAAAACTGGTCGAAAACACGCTCGTTCCGATAAACGGCGACACCTCTATTGGAAGAGATTAATGGGCATGATCAAGCGCGTACAGCGCAAATGTGCCCAACCAATGTGAGCCCATATAGTCATCTTGTGCGGAAAGACTGGGCAGTGAAAAGTCAATATGTTCATCGGCTATCTTTTTCAGATAATCGAGCTCTGGTATGGCTTTAGCGATTCCGTAAAGACAAGCTGCACGGCTATAGTTCAATCCATCCAGATGAACTAATTTGCCGTCGGTACGATCTTTAACAACAGCAGGAGAAATAGAAAAGTCTACATTAAACAGTGAGGGCATAAACTTCTTCAGCCAATGGCTATATGCTTTACTATCGAGAGTCTTACTCATCAAGTAAGCCTCCTCCAGACAGGGAGACAAGAAATCGTAACCGCTGGGTTCATAGGCAAGATTGCACTCCATATCATGACCAAAAAGGCGTTGGCTGTGTTTCACAATATCTGCTTCAAAAGCAGTATCTGCTACCGTACGCGCATAATCCAAAGACAACGAAAGACTAAATGCGGAATTATCGTGTTGGCCTGCGCGAATAGGATAAACCAACTTGGGCAGATAAGTTCTATAACGCATTACCAGAAGGTCTACCAACGGTTGTAGATGAGCCTTCCATATCTTTGCATCGCCATCGTCCCATCGTACTAAACTCTCCTGAAGCTTGAATAACCATGCCCATCCATAGGTGCGTTCGAAACTCATATTATTAACGTCGTTAAAAAATGCCATTTCTACGGCAACATTATCAGCGGTAATATGCTTATTCAGAAGAGCTCTAACCTCTCCTTCCTTATCCAGCTGAGGGTACTTTTGCAGCAGTTCCACGATCGACCAATAACCATGGACAGACGAATGCCAATCAAAGCATCCATAAAAAATAGGCCTTAGCTTTTTCGGGGATTTCAAATCTGTATCAGCACCCAGTACTTGCCCCAGCTTATTGGGGTATTCAATTTCTAAACAATGAATAGGTAAAGAAAAAATCTGAGCAGCTTGTTTTTCCGTCAAAACAATGCCAGCACTATCTGTAAAATCAGTTTTCCTTTCCGTTATCGAATTATGGCTACATCCAGAAAAAGAAAGAAGGTACACCAGGGCTAAAGGGATATATTTTTTGATTTGCATTTTGTATTTTTATCTAGCTTTAAATGAGATTCTTTTAAAAATATTACAATTCCTTGAAACTATCAAGGCTATGATGCCTTACCACAAATAGAAACGAAAAACAAAACACTAAAAAACATGAATCTTACAGACTTAGTTACAGGAGGCGTTGGCTCTAAAGCCATATCTACGATTGCCAATTTATTGCATATTGAAGAGAGCAAAGCAAAATGGCTGGTAGCAGCAGCGGTCCCTTTAATGATTGCTGCGCTCAACTATAATTCCAAAAAAGGCGAGGACCAAGAAGCTGGAATTAACAAAGCACTGGATCAGCATAATGGCGGTATCCTGGACCAATTGGGAGGTTTGCTTGGTCAGGCTCCTTCGGATGATGACAATAAGATTGTCAACCATATGTTTGGCAGTAACACCGAAATGGTTAAAAATAACCTTTCCGCCAAGACCGGCATTTCCTCGGATAAAATAGGTAGCGCTCTAGCTGTACTCGCTCCTATCGTCATGGGATACTTGGGCAAACAGAAACAGGCACAAAGTAATGGTGGTGGCATGGGTGATCTCCTGGGAGGTATATTGTCTGGGGGGGCAAAATCCTCCGCAGGCGGAGGACTGTTGGGCAGCATATTAGGATCTGTCTTGGGTGGTGGAAGTCCCGATGCACAACAAAACTCCCCAAACATGGGTAATATTGGCGATCTCGCAGGTGAGTTTTTCAACAAAGAAAAAAAATCAGATCAAAAAGGCTCTGTATTGGATTCTTTGGTAGGTATGTTTACCAAGTAAGTTGTATCATTAGGAGGTTATGGAGTTATATCTATAACCTTTTTTACTTTACAATTAGATATAAAACCTTAGTTTTGTAGCCTTAAAACACCTTATCGAAGGTGTTAAACAGACATCATCAAGATGATTTCTTTTCCAAAAAAGGTTTTAAATGTCTATAAATAAAGGTTTAATAGCACTTGCATTCGGGGGACTGGCTATCGGAATGACCGAGTTCACCATGATGGGAATTCTGCCCGATATCGCAGCAGATATAGAAATTGATATTCCTACGGCCAGCAACCTGATTGGTCTATATGCCTTGGGCGTAGTTGTTGGGGCTCCCACGCTAGTTGCCGCGACATCAAAATATCCGGCAAAAAAGGTATTGCTATTCCTGATGCTGCTGTTTTTCGTCTTTAATGCAATTTTCACTTTTGCACCTAATCATTGGAGTCTTTTTGCTTCGCGATTTATTTCAGGTCTACCCCATGGGGCTTTTTTTGGAATCGGTTCCGTTGTTGCAGCCAAACTGGCCAAACCCGGTAAAGAGGCACAGGCCATCTCCATGATGTTTACAGGAATGACGATCGCCAATCTAGCAGGTGTGCCTTTAGGCACCTACATAGGCCATCACTACTCGTGGAGATTCACCTACGGAGCCATATCTCTTCTGGGACTCATCACCTTTCTGGCTATTTATTTCTGGATGCCGGTTATTCCAGCTAACAAAAACAATAATGTCGTGCAGCAGATCAGCTATTTCAAACGATGGGACGCTTGGCTGATGGTTGCCGTGATCGCTATCGGTACAGGAGGTCTTTTTGCATGGATCAGTTATATTTCCAAATTGGTAACGACCGTTTCTGGTCTATCCCCAGACCAGGTGTCGACCGTTATGATCCTAATCGGTGCAGGCATGCTTGTCGGCAACCTCATTGGTGGCAGATTGGCAGACCGCATATCCCCAAGCAAGGCTGCGATCACCAGTTTCGCCGCTATGGCTTGCTGTCTTCTGATCTTATTCTTCGTTGCCCATATTACGGCTTTGGCTTACCCGATGGCCTTTATAACCGGAATGATCGCATTTAGTATCGGTTCTCCTTTACAAATGATGCTGATCAATAACGCCAAAGGAGCTGAAACTTTTGCTGCCGCAGGTGGACAGGCTTCTTTTAATATAGGGAACTCATTGGGTGCATATTTTGGTGCCATTCCGATAGCGTATGGTTTTGCTTATAATTACCCATCGCTTATTGGTGTAGCCATGGCCGCCACAGGCGCTGTCTTAGCTTATATTTTTCTTCAGAAGGTAGAAAAAAAGCAGAATCAAAAAGGGCGAAAATTTGAAAGTCTTGAAGAACTGGAGCAGGCTTAGCTTAACGCTCTGCCTACCCAAGCACCTGTACTGAAACAGGCTTGCAATAAATATCCTCCTGTAGGAGCCTCCCAATCCAGCATCTCACCTACACAATGAACATTGGGGTATTTGTGCAATGCCAAGTTTTCATCCAGCTCGTCAAAGGAAACTCCTCCGGCTGTCGAGATGACTTCATCTATAGGTCGTAATCCTACAACACGTATAGGAAAACATTTAATCAATCTTGCTAATGCAACTGGGTTCATAAAAATGGTCTTTTCAGCACTCTTTAACAGGTTGATCGCCGTTTTGGAAAGATTTAGCTTTTCTTTTAATAAGTGGGTTACACTTCCTCCGACACGTAACTTATCGCTAATGGTATTTTCCGTTAAGTTGGGCTTAAGGTCCAGGTACAGATCAATAGGAAACACATCTTTCCTTGTAAATCGATTCATATAATAAAGCGGACTCCCCTCTATACCGTATTGGGTAAATACGATCTCACCCAAGCGTACTTCCTCTCCATAACGAACAGCAATATTTTTTAAAACCTGTCCCTCGAGAGCAGACCAATCGTCCAAGGTATTGTATCCAGAATTTGCCGATTGCAAGGGTCTTATTTGTACACCTCTATCTTCCAATATCCCAACCCAAGATGCATCGGATCCTGTTTTTGCCCAGGAACCGCCTCCCAATCCAAGTATTAATTTTTGATAAGGTCGACGTAACTGTTCGTCTTTATGATTTAGATACACATAATCTTTGTCAAAATCGACGAACTGGTATTGATAGAAAAAAATGACTCCTAATTTTTGGAGATATTGCAGCCAAGCCTGTAGTACATGAATGGGTTTGACCTGCCTTTCGGGAAAAACCTTTCCCGAGCTGCCTATATAGGTGGGAATACCTATGGTTGATAGCCAATCCCTAGTCGATTGATTATCAAACGATCGAACTATTTCCTTGATTTGCTGCGTATCATATTTTTCAACAAAACGATCAATAGGTTCACTATGGGTAAGATTGAAACCACCATCTCCTGCTACGAGAAATTTTCTTGCCGCCGCCTTATTTTGTTCGTACACATGTACTTTATGACCCCGAATCGCCAAATACTGTGCCGCCATTAGACCGGCAGGGCCCGCTCCTATAACAATAAAAGGATTATGATCCATAAATACGGTTACCTTAGTGGATCCTGCTTTTAAACAGCTGTCCTTTTATATCCTTCGATAAATCGATGAGGTAGCCATTGAAAACAGCATAGCGGAGGCCGCCTTTTTGATCGCCAATGTAAAAATTAGTGGTGCCACCAAGATCTAGACTTGTCGTTGGAAAGAACTGCTTCTGCGTGAAAAAGTGAACAGGGTAATTGTGCAAACTGCTTGCCTTGGTACTTCCGATGGTTTTAACCGGTACGGCCATGATTCCTCTTTTCAATAGGCCAAAAGCATCTGTCTGTGAAAGTACAGAAGCACTGTCCAGAACCACAGTTGACACTTTAGCTGGTATAAACTGTAAGCCTTGTGCATCGACCTCATCGTAACCAAAGGATTCCAATAGGTCTCCGATATCTTCTATACGTCCTCGAACAAAATAATCTCGGTTTACCGTGGTCTCCCCTCGACGTATTCCTATATCGGTACGGTAACTTGTAGAATCTGTCTTAATCTCCAGATTGCGGATTACTACGTCATGAAGCTGTGAAGCGTTAAATGGTATCTTCTCGTAGTCACCAATCGGATATCGATCATAAGAACCTTCCGCAATCTGTATCAAGGCATTGAGAATGATAATAAAATTAAGTTTCCTTATTTCTTGTTTCTCTGGGTCTCCTTTACGTCCTCCGGACTCGATTAGGATGGTACTCGCTCCCCAGGACTGAAAGTTATCTCCAAATCCACGAGGTGTATGAGCATCATCATATTTAGCAACAGCATGCGGAATATACTGCTGCAGCAACTCATTCATGCCGACAATTATCTTCATCGCATCGCCCCGTACTTCGTTGATCTCACGCTCGTAATTGTAAGCTGGCGCCAATAGCGAAATCTGTACAGGATTACTTGTTTCTGGCACATTGTAATAAATATTCTGATCATGCAGGTTAAAGCCGTATCTCGGCTTTAATACGTTCGCCCGCTGTTTCAACAATGCACCTTCCACCGTCTGACCAGCTCGTGCATCTCTGTTCATGTCTATACTCTGCGCGGTACGCCTGGTATAGCGTTCGGCCCCATCCGGGTTTAGCATCGGGATAAAGTGTAAACTTAATTTCGCTTTGAGCAATTCGCGAACGGCATCATTCCCATCCTCCTTGCCTTCTAGAAAATTGAAGAGATCAAACAGAGCCATGGTTGCCGTAGGTTCATCTCCATGCATTTGCGACCACAGCATGACCACCTTATCACCTGCCCCATACCTGAGCTCATAAATAGACCTTCCTTCAAATGACGTACCGATCGGCTCGACTTCCAGTATTTGTTTTTCTTTATGTTGCTGAACTAAAAAATCTACATCGGTATGTTTGAATCTACGATGTTGAAGTGTTTGCTCTTTGTAGGTATTGTAGATGTTGTTAAAAGTTGTTGTATCTAAATTCATAGCTGAAGAATGTTCTGTTACAGGCGTTTTTTGCCTATCACAGGTAGTGATTGCTCCAAGAATTAAAAGTATCGCAAAGAATTTCATGTAAATTTCCTTATTTAGCCTCTATAATTAGGAATCGATCGGAGTCGCTTGTATCATATCAATGATCTCTCCAGGTACTCGATCTTCCCTAAAGTTGCATCCATACGCGCTCTCACACCAACGGGCATGAGAAACTGATCGGAGATATGACCAATCATCGCGCCAGAATATGCCGGAATACCTAGCGGCTTGATATAATCGTTGAGCATCTGCTCCACGGTCAGCGCCCCATAACCACCGGATGGCCCGCAATTCGTGCATTTACCAAATATAAAGCCCTTAATTTGCGATAAGATTCCCGTATTCATCAGTTGGCAAAACATACGATCTAAACGATCTGATTTCTCGTCGATCTCTTCTATAAACAATATCGTATCACGAAAATCTGGTAAATAAGGGCTGCCGCAGAGCCCTGCTAACAGGGTGAGATTTCCTCCCAAAATAGTTCCTTCGACAACACCTGGAGTGATGGTCTGAATTCGATCTTTATATTGAATAATCTGGCTGTCAGACTTTTTTGGATTTTCAAACGAGGCTAGCTTATTGTCGAAAAACTGATCTTTAAACAGCTTAGCAACATAATTGCTCCAGGTGCTAATCCCTACGACACCATGAAAAGAAACAAGACCTACTTTAGCATAAAAAGCTAATAGCAAAGCCGTAACATCGCTGTAACCCAACAGTATTTTAGGGTTATTAGCGACCAATTCATAGTCGATATGCTGCAATAGACGTGAGGCACCATTTCCGCCACGAATACAAACAATCGCCTTTACGGACTTGTCCGCAAACATACCATGCAGATCTTCCAATCGCTGTTGATCGGTACCCGCTAGGTTTCCATAACGGGCGCGGAGGTTTTTACCTTCTTTCACGGAAAAACCAAAATAAGAAAACACCTCCTTGGCCATGGTGATAGACTCTTCGTCTTCTACTGCTCCCGCAGGAGCGATAAGCCCAATCGTATCTCCTGCCTTTAGCACAGACCCTTTTAACAGCTTCCCGGCTGTAGCTATATAGTCTCCAGCACGAGCAATTGTTGAAAGTGATACTGCGCCTGCACCAATGCCTAACGCTTTTAAAAAATCTCTTTTGTTCATTCTGTTATCGTGTTATCTTGTTATCGAGTGAACGTGTTATTCTGTTATAAGGTGGACTTACAATCACGCTAACCACATCACTTGTTAACTACATCCCTTTATAACCTTATAACTTCCTTTACCTGTTAAACAACAACCGATGTCCGGAGCCGACCTCTATAATCTTACCCTCTGAAAAAGCAAGGTTTCCGGATACGATGGTATGTACAATCGTTGATGAAAAGGTATGCCCTTCAAAAGGAGACCAACCACATTTGGAAAGAATATTGCTCTTATTGACCTGATAAGGTTTATTTAGATCTACCAAAACCAAATCGGCCCAATATCCTTCACGAATATATCCTCGTTGTTCGATTTCAAAACAAATGGCAGTATTGTGAGCGGTTTTTTGAACCAATTGCGCTAAGGTCATTTTACCTTGTTGCACCATATCCAACAATGCTTGTAGAGCATACTGTACTAACGGCCCTCCAGAAGGAGCCTGTAAATATTTCTGCTCTTTTTCTTCCATAGTATGGGGTGCATGATCTGTCGCGATCACATCGATGTGTCCATCCAACACCGCAGCAAGAATCTGATCTCTATCTTGCGCCGTCTTTACAGCAGGATTCCATTTGATGTAATTACCTTTCTGCTGATAGTCGGCATCTGAAAACCAAAGGTGATGTATACAAGCTTCCGCCGTAATCCTCTTCTGTTCTAAAGGTACATTATTCTCAAACAGTGCCGTCTCTTTACCTGTCGAGATATGCAGTATATGTAACCGTGTATTATTTTTCTTCGCTAAGTTCACTGCTTTAGAGGAGGACAGAAAGCAGGCTTCTTCGGAACGGATGAGCGGATGCATGTCTATAGTAACTTCTTCACCGTACAATTCTTTATAATGCGCCAGATTAGCTTTAACCGTCGCCTCGTCTTCACAATGTGTAGCGATAAGTGTAGGCGCATTTTTAAATATCTGATCCAGGGCTTGCTCATTGTCCACTAGCATATTACCGGTAGAAGAGCCCATAAATATTTTAATTCCGCACACATCCCGAGGATTTGTTTTCAACACCTCTTCCAGATTGTCATTGCCAGCTCCCATAAAGAAAGAATAATTGGCTAGCGAACTATCTTGTCCGATATCATATTTATCCTGCAATAAACGTTGTGTCAACACATTAGGAATGGTATTGGGCATCTCCATAAACGATGTCGTACCGCCTGCGACCGCAGCTCTACTTTCTGTAAAAATATCAGCCTTGTAGGTCAACCCGGGCTCACGGAAATGGACCTGATCATCTATCAACCCGGGTAGAAGGTGAAGGCCTTCTGCATTGATTTCCTTATCGGCCTGTAAATCCAACTGTTCACCTATTTTTTCAATGCGTCCATTTTTTATAAATAGATCCAGTGCTTCTATTTTTCCTTCGTTTACAACTTGTGCGTTTTTTATTAAAAGAGATGACATATCTTGATTTGAGTAGATTAAAATGATACACAAACTTACTAAACAAAACGCTCAGCACCTATTTTTTAATCATCAAAAGTTCCTTCGGGTACGTAGAAACTTTCTAAATCCCTCTTATTCTCGATCTGCCTACACCCACCATTTTGCAACAGCAGGATCCTGTTGCTGATATCCAAGACCGAATTATAATGGTGGTCTGAAATAACAAAACCTTTAGTATGACTGTAACGTAGGATAAGTTGTTGTATACGTTCTTTCAAATAAGGCGCTACACCAGAAAAAGGTTCGTCCAACAGGTAGTAGGTGGCCTTTTGTCCCAATAAAAGCAACAATTCCAAATAGCGCTGTTCTCCTAGGGACAAATCGGCTATTTTCTGAGAAAGAACTTTTTGCAGGATTGGGTCTGACATTATCTGTTCTTTTTCATCCCCATCCTTCAACATAAAAGAAATCATCTGTACAACAGTTTTACTGGTAGGGAGAAAACGGTGCTGTGGTAGATAACATACTTCTTTGGAAAGATAAGGATAACGAATACGCTTTCCGTCAAGCCTGATCAAACCATTCTTAGGTTTCTGGATGCCAAATAAAATTTTCAGAAGTGTCGATTTACCACAACCATTACGCCCCAGTAGGGCTACAACCTCCCCTGGCTTACAATTGATAAAAACGCCAGACAATAGGCTATATTGATTTCTATAGCTAAAAGCTATAGAATCGGCATACAACTCCTTCATATCCACAGCAGGGGTAAAAAAACTGCACCGACGACAGTGTTTATCAGAAATGAACCGAAAACCAAGCGGAGTTGTGAGTACCCTAGATTACAATAGATATACCTTGCTTTTTTATAAAAGAAAGAATATAACCATACGCTGAGGAAAAAGCCGAAAGAAACGAAAACCCAATAGAAAAGATCTATCGACATCATACTAAACGCTGTAGTTAATGCTACATTAACCGGTAGAATTTGCTTATAGTAGAACCAGTATACCTTCATAATTTGGATTTGCAACTCCAATATAAAGGAATACATTCGGCTTATCCTATTTTTTTAAGATTTTTAACACATCCTAAATAATACCGTGCAACGATCCGCCTTTAACACCCAATCGATCGATATGGCGTTCCACAGTCTCGTCCTTAATCAAATCAGGTGCATGATGCGGCTTACGGCGTGCATCTATAATAACAGGTCCTTCGCAGCCCCAATGCTTATACCTCGTAAAGGATTGGATACCGTAGATATCAAAAGCTGGATTGGACTTGGTAAACGTAATCCATACAAAATTATTGACACTCTCTGCTGCAAATCCCGCATCATCGACCAAAACCAACATAGCAATCCCTCCAAAATCGATCTCTTTCGCCGCCTCGCACCAAGCTTCCAAAATGCGTTGCTCCTCTTCATAAGAAGTAAATGCTGCTCCATCCAAAACGAGTACCCCCGGTAGCGCCAACTTAGCATTACTAAATGGCCTTGGTAGACTCATATTGCCCGGCACCTCTGTCAACAGGGTACGCTTCTTGGTACCTGCTGCGGCAAAAACCACCTTAGATCCGGCATTCAGACCATCTCCGGAATAATCCAGCGTATCTATTGTGGTGTTGGTATGAAAATGCAGATCGCGCGTTAAATCTATACGCTCGAGCACATGGCTAAAATAGGCAGGAATATCATGGATATCCAATTGAGGATTATCCTGATCAGCTGTTATAAACAAATATTTAGCAAGACTTAGTTGATTTTTGCCTAAAATCTGATTAGCAATAGTCAATATCTCCTGTGGCCGATCCACTTCCTGATAGGGCGTATAACTTTCTCGTCCAATAGCAAACAGTAGCGGGTGTACACCTGCCGGATCTACGGCGTGCACAGCTTTCAACCCTGCTATTTCTTTTGGAATAGCGCTTCCTGTTATTTCATGGATCAAAGCACCAAAACTTGTATCCTCCTGAGGGGGGCGTCCTACTACAGTGAATGACCAGATGGGGTCTTTTTTATGGTAGACATTATGCACCCGCATTAGCGGGAATGGATGTGTCAAACTATAATATCCGATATGATCGCCAAAGGGACCTTCGGGTTTATTCTCATTGGGATATACGGTACCTGTAATAACAAAATCGGCATCAGCAGAAATACAGAAACCTTCGTGATCATAGAAATAACGGAATCGGCGATTACCAAGGGCGCCTGCAAAAATCATCTCGGACAGTCCTTCTGGTAAAGGCATCACTGCGGACAGGGGATGTGAGGGTGGCCCTCCAACGAATATACTGACCTTAAGAGGACGGCCAAGAGCATTTGCTTTTTGTTGATGCACTCCAATGCCACGATGCAGTTGATAATGAAGTCCTATTTCTTGATCCTGAATATAGTCATTGCCGGATAGTTGAATGCGATACATACCCAGATTGGCTTTCATAACTCCGGGGTGCTCAACATCCTCCGTGTACACTTGTGGCATCGTTACAAAAGCTCCCCCATCCATCGGCCAATTCACAATCTGAGGAAGCTTACTGACACTCGTCTTTCCGTAAAGAATAGGTGCGTTTGATTTTTTCTTCCAAGGCAGCGCACCAAGCGCTACTGCGGAAGATCCAATATACTGCAAAGGATTTTTTAGGACAGCAGTGGGATCCATCTTTACATCGACCAGTTTCTTTATATGAGACAGCGTATCACGGAACATAAACTTAGAACGGTCCATAGTGCCGAACAGATTGGATACCGCCGGAAACTCCGACCCTTTTATACGTTCAAACAACAATGCCGGCCCCTCTGCATCAAACACCCGCATATGAATAGCGGCCATCTCCAAGTAAGGATCCACTTCTTCTTTTATCCGTACCAAATGCCCATGCTGTTCTAAATCAGCTATACAAGCCGCCAAACTAGAGTATCCCATATCTTTGATTAAGTGAGCAACAAAAATAGCAGAATATTTCAGCTAAAAAAAGTCTTATAAGTTCTGGCAAATATCTACTCAATAGGCGAAACTGTAAAGTCAACCTGCTCTCTCCACACCGAATTGTCAGTCTCCTGGGCTCCCATAATTCCTAACAAATAGTCATTATACACTTCGACTTCTATTCCATACAAAATTTTATTGAGCCATATAGACAATGTTCTACTAGGCAGCGAAAAAACATTGTATTTGATATGCTTACCAAATTTTTTGATATTCCAATGTATTAATTCATTAACACTCATCAGTCTTTCTCCGCCGAACTCTATTCGTTGGTTGATAAAAGTAGACTGCCAATCTACTTTTTTAATAAAAGCGAAAAGATCGGACAATATAATAGGCTTAAATTTTATACGCGCCAGACGATGGCATATATATATCGATTTGTTCTGGAGAACTTCGTTCATTAGCCCCTCAAAAGAGCTCCCTGGCCCTACAGCCAAATCCTTAAGTAGTATGGTATAGTTTACGCCTACCTCAATAAAAAGAGATTCCACAGCATCTAAGTATGACTTGTCATAGGTTCTACCCACATAAATAATACGATTACAGCCATTTCTCTTCGAAAGACAAATAAAATTACGTAGCGATACCAATTCATATTGTACCCCCAGTTTATCCTTTTGATTAGGGATTTGGGCAAAATACACCGATAAATCTAAATCTTCGATATGAAAATCTTCAAATGCTTTTCCTTTCTTTATCAAATCAATCGAAAACAACGATGCATTAACATCGCCATCCATTTTTCCTTTTAAAAGATTGACATCTCTTACGATACCAAAAACCTTATAGCCATTGCCAGGCATGTTAGCAAGCCCAGCACGGCCAAGATAAGAATTCAATCCACATAGCAGTAAATTCGTCATGCTATTCTACACTTACATATTACATTCATTACAAATAAGCTTACTTTCTCAAATTTTGTTTTAGCAAAAATAAAAGACTCCATTGATTCTGCCCGTTAAAAAAAGCTAAATGAATCCTTTTGACACCACAAGACTTCACTTTGTTTAAATATTGTAAATATTCACGCTTGACCATCCGACAATCCTTTAAATGTAATATCTTTACAGAACTTGAATTTAATCTAAATAAGTACGTGGTAGGTAAATGAGCAAAAAGGTTATTTTAGTTTGGTTTAGGAATGATCTTCGTACCCATGATAACGAGGTATTGCAAAGTGCTATTCAGAAGGCAGATTTTATTATTCCAGTTTATATTTTCGACCCCCGTTATTACCAAGAGAATAAATTTGGTTTTAAGAATACCGGAGAATTCCGGTCAGATTACATCGCACAAACGGTATTTTCTCTAAAGGATAAATTGCAATCTCTCGGCGGAGATTTGTTGACCTATGAAGGTTATCCCGAGCAGATCATCCCACAACTCGTTCAAAAATATGACGCAGACGAGGTCTATCATCATCGCGAAGTCGCAAAGCGGGAAACGGATATTTCAGAACTTGTAGAAGAGGAACTCTGGAAAGTAAAAAGAAATTTACGCCATTTTATTGGACACACCTTGTATCATAAGGAAGATTTGCCTTTTCCAATTCGGGACATTCCTAATGATTTCAATACTTTTCGCAAAAAAGTCGCTAAAGAAAGCTTTGTTCGTGGATGTATAGAAGAGATACAAGCGGTTAATATCCCTCCTCATCTCGAAAAGACGGCTTTCCCTTTTGATTTGGATTTTTCTCGATCAAAAAGCGATTTTGGCGAAAATGCGGCAAATGCTATTTTAAAAAAACTAGTCAAGGAGACAGAGGTGAATATGGAAAGCTATACGGAACTATCACCCTTTCTCGCTCTGGGCGTACTTTCTCCGGCCTATACTTTTCACTTTCTCACAGAAAACATCAACCCTAAGAATAAAAAAGGGATCAATCTCTTTTTAGAAAATCTGATGTTAAGGGATTATTTTCGGTTTATGCTGAAAAAATATCCAAACTGCTACTTTATAAGCAAGAGAGAGAGCCCAGAACACACCGCATTGGCGACATGGACTAGCGGAGGCACATCGAATAGTGTAGTGAACAAACTAATCCTCCAACTCAACTCTACAGGAAGGCTTACTCGGAAAGAAAGGGAGATCGTAGCTATGCACCTCGTCTACGAACTTAATGAGGACTGGTTGGCAGGTGCGGCTTGGTTCGAGCAGCAATTGGTCGACTATGCACCAGCAACAATTTATGGTTTTTGGGCACATATCGCCGAACAGGGAACGAGTATCAAAAACAATAAAAATATAGCAGATTGGGAGAAAGTAAAAGCGGAGTTTTCGAAAGATATCGTTTAACGTTAAAACATGTGCTATTTATTCAAGTTTGCCATTTAAATTTATGGCTACCGAAATGACACTATTTAAGTACAAAAACTTCAATTTCAGTACTCGAAACTCCTATTTAATTCCTAAATTTGGCAAATTCTTTAGACTTATATCAAAAGTAAATGGATAAATTGACATATTTGAGTAACGCCGACTCGAGCTATATCGACGGGTTATATCAAGCGTACAGGCAAGATCCGAATTCGGTAGATTTTGGATGGCAAAAATTTTTTGAAGGTTTTGAGTTTGGTCAAGGCGCTGAAGCAGTCAGCATTGACACCGAAAATGTTTCAGAGCATGCTCTGAAGGAAATCAACGTGTTAAACATGATTCACGGCTATAGAGACCGCGGGCACCTGTTTACGCACACCAACCCCGTCCGTGAGCGCAGGAAGTACTACCCAGGCAAAGAACTGGAAACTTTTGGCTTATCGGAAGCAGACATGGATACTGTATTCAATGCAGGTATTGAAGTCGGCTTGGGCCCTGCCAAATTGCGCGATATCCGTCAACTTATCGAAGATACTTATTGCCGTTCTATTGGGGCTGAGTTTAAATATATACGTAATCCTGAAAAAATCAAATGGTTGCAGGGTCGTATGGAAGCTGACCGTAACACCCCTAGCTACTCTGCCGAGCAGAAGAAACGTATTCTGCAAAAGCTAAACAGAGCGGTTGTGTTCGAGAGTTTTCTAGGCACCAAATTCTTGGGCCAAAAGAGATTTTCTCTGGAAGGTGCTGAAAGTTTGATCCCTGCCTTGGACTCCGTTATGGAGAAAGGTGCTGACTTGGGTCTTCAAGAATTTATGATTGGTATGGCGCACCGCGGTCGGCTAAATGTATTGGCCAATATCATGGGTAAGCCTTACAAAACCATCTTATCTGAATTTGAAGGTAAGATGTATAAAGAAGAAGATCCTGAATTAAAATTTGGCGGTGACGTTAAATATCACCTAGGTTACTCTTCGGATATCACCACTGATAAGGGAAAACATATCCACCTATCATTAGCGCCTAACCCTTCTCACTTAGAGACGGTGGATCCTATTGTTGAAGGAATGGTTCGTTCTAAAATTGACATGAAATATGATGGAGATTCTTCTAAGATCGCTCCTATCCTGATTCATGGTGATGCTGCCATTGCGGGACAAGGGGTAGTCTACGAAGTTACACAGATGTCTAAATTAGACGGCTACAAAACCGGTGGTACTATCCATATTGTAATCAATAACCAAGTAGGTTTTACCACCAACTATAAAGATGCTCGTTCGGGTACATATTGTACAGATGTTGCCAAAATAACATCTTCACCTGTATTCCATGTTAATGGAGATGATGCCGAAGCCGTAGTATATGCGATCAATCTCGCGGTAGAATATCGTCAAAAATATAAAACCGATGTTTTCATCGATTTATTGTGTTACCGCCGTTATGGCCATAATGAAGCTGATGAGCCTAAGTTTACACAGCCTCTTCTGTACAAGCTTATCGAAAAACATGCTAACCCAAAAGAGGTTTATGCGAAAAAACTCATCGATGAGGGTTCTATAGATACTTCGTATGCCAAAGAAGTCGAAAAAGAATTCAAAGACTACTTACAGAGTCAATTGGATGCTTCTAAAGCCGTAGAGAACCTAGAAGAAGAAGTTCCAATGTTTGGTGGTGCTTGGAAAGGTTTACGCCCAGCAAAAAGAGCGGACATCTTCCAAACAACAGAGACCAAAGTCAGTGATACGGTTTTTAAAGAACTGGCTATACAGATTACATCGTTACCAAAAGACAAGAAATTCTTCCGCAAGATCTCTAAGCTTTTTGAGGACCGTGCGGCCATGATCGGCAAGGATGCTTACGATTGGGCAATGGGTGAGCTGATGGCCTATGCAACACTATTGAATGATGGTAAGCGTGTTCGTATTTCCGGACAGGATGTACAACGTGGTACATTCTCGCATCGCCATGCGGTATTAACTTTAGAGGATTCTGAAGAGAAATACGTACCATTGGCTAATGTTAAAGGCGGCGACAAATTCAGCATTTACAACTCCTTGCTTTCGGAGTATGGGGTATTAGGTTTTGAATATGGCTATGCCTCGGCCAACCCGCAGGCACTGACTGTTTGGGAAGCGCAATTTGGAGATTTTTACAATGGTGCACAGATTATCGTTGACCAGTACTTAAGTAGTGCAGAAACAAAATGGAAACGTTCTAATGGATTGGTCATGATGTTGCCACACGGTATGGAAGGCCAAGGTCCAGAACACTCTTCAGGTCGTATTGAACGTTTCTTAGAATTATGTGCCAACGATAATATGATTATCGCGAACTGTACAACACCGGCAAACTATTTCCATTTGTTGCGTCGCCAATTGGTACGTGACTTCCGTAAACCATTGATTGTATTTACGCCAAAAAGTTTACTCCGCCACCCTAAAGTGGTTTCAAAGCAGGCTGACTTTACGAAAGTCAATTTCCAAGAGGTGATAGATGATACTGCTGTAAAAGCAGCTTCCGTTAAGCGCGTGTTATTCTGTTCAGGAAAGATCTATTACGACTTATTGGAAAAACAACAAGCAGATAAACGTAAAGATGTTGCTATCGTGCGTATTGAGCAATTGTATCCAGCGCCAGTTGAACAACTACAGGCTATCCATAAGAAATACAATAAAGCTTCTGAATTCATCTGGGTTCAGGAAGAAAACGAAAATATGGGCGCTTGGCCTTACTACTGCCGTACATTCCGCAAATCCGATATCGAATTTACGGATGTTATTTCTAGAAAAGAAAGTGGTAGCCCAGCAACTGGTTATATGAAACAGCATATCGCTCAACAAGAAACAATCATTAATAAAGCATTCGAATAAACATTTATAGAAGCCAAACGTTGTATATTATACGATATACAACGTTGGTTTTAAATAAGAACACATATGAGCTTAGAAATCAAAGTCCCTACGGTTGGTGAATCAATTACCGAAGTAACCTTAGCCCAATGGCTAAAAGAAGATGGCGACTACGTCGAAATGGACGAAAACATTGCCGAACTGGAATCAGACAAAGCTACATTTGAGCTCCCAGCAGAAAAAGCTGGTATCCTGCGTATTATCGCTCAAGAAGGCGATACGTTAGAAATCGGAGCTGTAGTATGTACAATTGAAGATGGCGATGCTCCTACTGGAGATAAAAAAGCGGAAGCTCCTGCTGCAACAACAACAGCTGCATCTCCATCGACAGAAGCATCTGAAAATCCGGATTCTTATGCTGCCGGAACAGCATCTCCTGCAGCGGCGAAAATTTTGAGAGAAAAAGGAATTGATCCTTCAACTATAAAAGGTACAGGCAAAGACGGCCGTATCACCAAGGAAGACGCAGAAAAAGCACAAGCAAAACCTGCAGCTCCTAAGGCTGAATCTAAGCCAGCCGCTACACCTGCAGCAGCTCCTACTATCGCTGGCGCACGCAACGAACGCCGCGAAAAAATGAGCTCTCTGCGCAAAACTATCGCTAGACGTTTGGTATCTGTAAAAAATGAAACAGCTATGTTAACTACATTCAATGAAGTGAACATGCAACCGATCATGGATTTGAGAGCTAAATACAAAGACATGTTTAAAGAGAAACATGGTGTAGGTCTAGGTTTCATGTCTTTCTTTACTAAAGCGGTAACTACTGCATTAAAAGAATGGCCTGCAGTCAATGCTCGTATTGAAGAAAACGAAATTGTATACTCTGATTTTGCAGATATCTCTATCGCTGTTTCCGCTCCAAAAGGATTAGTGGTACCAGTTATCAGAAATGCAGAATCTATGTCACTGTACCAAGTAGAAAAAGAGGTGATCAATTTGGCAACTAAAGCGAGAGATGGTAAATTGACCATTGAAGAAATGACAGGTGGTACATTTACGATCACTAACGGTGGGGTATTCGGCTCTATGATGTCGACTCCTATCATCAATGCACCACAATCTGCGATACTGGGGATGCACAATATTGTGCAACGTCCGATTGCTGAGAATGGTCAAGTCGTCATCCGTCCTATGATGTACGTAGCTCTTTCTTATGATCACCGTATCATCGATGGACGAGAGTCTGTGAGTTTCTTAGTTCGTGTAAAACAATTGTTAGAAGATCCTGCACGTTTATTATTAGAGGTGTAATCTTTTAAGAAAGTAAATAGAAAAAGGTCGTTCAGTACACGGACGGCCTTTTCTTTTAAAAATAAAGTTGATATGCCAATTAATAAATTCAACCATCTTTCTTTTACACTCTTTTTTTTCATTCTGCTAAACGTTTCTTTCCTCAAAGCACAAGAAGTTGGCTATAAGCTTGATTTCTTTGGCTATGCAGATAACAGAGAGTATGGGTCCTCTTATACACAAGATAAAACTATCTTTGGGACTTCGATAGCTCCCCAAATGTACTTCAAACTTAATGAAAACCATGTCTTATATGGCGGTATACACTATAATCAAGACTTTGGAAGCCACCCTGAGGATAAACGGTTATTCACCCCTATAACCTACTACAACTACACTTCCTCCAACATCGATTTTGCGATTGGTTTTATTCCCAGATATGAGCGCCTTAAGGATATTCCACGAGTGGTCTTAGCGGACACTTTTATGTATGACCGTCCCAACATAGAGGGTATGTATTTTCAATATATAAAAGGGAGCTTTGAGCAACGTGTTTTTATAGACTGGCTCAGTAAACAAAGTGATAAGCGTCGCGAACAATTTGCTGCTGGGATATCGGGAGTTTTCCGTCAGGGTCTATTTTATGTAAATCATGCGGGCTTACTCTATCATAACGCGCTCACTAGCAATGATGCTATAGACGAACACGTACAGGACAATGCTGTTGTAACCGCTAAAATAGGCTTAGATATCAGTGAAAAAACTTTCTTTGATTCGCTTACTGTAGATGCCGGTGCGGTAGTTGGATTTGATCGTATCCGCTCCAAATACGAAATGCGAATTACTAAAGGTTTTATTACAACCCAACATATAGGTTATAAAAGATTCGATGCTACCAATACGTTATATCTTGGTCAGACGCAATACCTTCCTAACGGAGACCCTTTCTATCGTCGCGGTCAATATGACCGTCTAGATCTTGGCTGGACCCCATTCAAAAGTCGCGCTATAGAAGCAAAACTTGTTTTGTCTTTCCATTTCACTAGAGATCGGGTGGATAATCAGCAGGCATTCACGCTGCGCTACAAATTTGATCAATCACTGTGGCGTAAACATAAGTAGTAAATATCCAATCTTACGGCATTAAATTTGCAGAGACACCGGAAACCCATAGTTACATGAACTGTAAAATATTCAAAATATTAATAATACTCCTCATCTTTCTCCCCCATACCACTTTCGCTCAGCATAAGTATTTTCTGTATAAGTATAACGCATATTTCGGCCTGACCAATATCGGGGGAACTGAATTAATAGAAGGAAATTTCACCAGTCACAGTGACCAAATAACGGATTATGCACTTTTCACTGCTGAAGATAAAAAACAGGTACTGATTAATCTAGAAACAGGTAAAAAAGACGTATTTGATGAATTCGAAGGAAATAGTATTTTTTTAGACAATCAATATTTTGCAAATGTAGAGAATCAAGGACAGCATTTTCTATGGAGTCAAACGTCTGGAGAGAAACTTCCCATGCCTAAAGCATTGCAGAAACTACCTTTTCAAAATGTCTACATGATAAATAAGGATTTTTTATATGCGATAAGCTATGAAATTGTATATCCTCCTATACCAAAAGAAAAGCCTGTTCAAAAGGGGAAAAACACGAATCAACCTCCTACAATTACCCCTCCTCGAAAAATTGAAGCACCAAAACAGGTTACCTATACTTATATCTTTAAGAATGAACGTAACATGCCTTTAATTGCAAAAATAGAGGTCGATGATGACAAACTGTTTGGAGGAAAACAACCGACTTCTGTATTTACTTTTTACGAACTTAAAAAGACTCCCAAATCGGATAAACAAGGAGACGAGATGCAGGTTTTTTCAGCTTCCAGAAGCAATTGGAATTCAGCACTAAAACCGTGGCACTTCTACTATGATGCTCCCTTTGATGTCGTCTGCATACCAATTGAGGACAGTATTCGGATTCTAGACGGTAATTTTAAGATCTTAAAAACTATCGCTTCAGCAGACAAATATGATCGTGACATTGTCGAAAGCTACTTTAAAGCTCAATATCCAAATGATGAGGTCGAGTTGGGCTATGCTGGTTTTTCCGCTCCAATAAGCATGGGTGGACCAGCAAGAAAGCCTTTTTGGCAGATATCCAATACGGAAAACCTTTTTGAAGTCAGCTATCTACAAGAAGACGTGTATATCCCCTATCTACAGCTTCAAGCAGCAGAAGCTAGGATAGGTTACGATAATGGACTATATCTAAAAGATAAAGATAACAATGAGCTGATGATCCAGTTGAGCAAAAAACGTGATCAGTTGCCCGTACCACTAAAGTATAAAAAACAATTCAGCATTCAAGAGTTATAAGCAGTCGCTATTCGGCGACTAGCTTATTG
The DNA here is from genome assembly GCF_016746095.1 of Sphingobacterium faecale. Lineage (GTDB taxonomy): Bacteria > Bacteroidota > Bacteroidia > Sphingobacteriales > Sphingobacteriaceae > Sphingobacterium > Sphingobacterium faecale. Next base: position 470,498 of record NZ_JAERTY010000003.1, read on the forward strand.
TGTATCATTCCATAATTATACTGTTGCATAAATGCATGGAGTTTTTGCGTTAAGCTATCTCTGACACTTTGCTTGCTCTCGAGAAGATTTTCTTGGAGCATCTTATCCTTTCTTAAATTATAAAGGGAAGTGGGCTTATTGTCATTATAGGTCATAAAATAATCACCATTAAAAAAATTAAAGGTGTCCCCTATCGTATTAACAACGAAGTTATCGCTATTCTTGTCAAAAGCATCAAACCCAAATGCAAAGTAGGGTTTGGGATACTTTAGATAATTCAATACGGTAGGCATAATATCCATCTGCTGTACTAATTTATCAGAAACTCCCTTTAAATCTCCTCCAGGATAATAAAATATAATTGGAATGGCGAAAGTATTGGGCAAAGTTTGGTATTCAGGCAAGTGGCTTAGACTGGTATGATCCGCACAGAGAACAAATAAGGTATTGTTGTACCAATCGCTTTTGGAAGCTTTATTAAAAAACTGTCTTAAAGCATTATCGGTATAACCGATAGGTTCTTGTAGTGGTACTGGGCCTTTGGGAAAAACGCCTTTATAATGCTCGGGAACCTTAAATGGGTGGTGTGATGAAAGCGAGAAAAAACCAGCAAAAAAAGGTTGAGCTAAATCATCCATCTTACTTGCCATAAATTGCATAAAAGGCTCATCCCATATCCCCCAGATGCCATCAAAATCAGCATCGTTGTTATACTCATTCTTTCCAAAGTAATGCTTGATACCTGCTAACTGTGTATACGCAGAGAACCCCATACTCCCATTCGGCGCACCGTGAAAAAAAGCGGTTTCATAACCTTCATCTCCTAATAGTTTTGCTATACTGGTCGTTTTATTGCCTGAATATATAGAAAGAACAAAAGGCTCGCCAACTGAAGGTACTCCTGTGATGACAGAAGGTAACGCATCAATCGACTTTCTACCGTTAGCATACGAACGGTTGAATGTAAAAGACTCCTCTATCAGAGAATCCAAGAATGGTGTATAACCCTTATAACTCCCGCCATCTATGTGTTTATTCAAAGCACCAATATGTTCTTTGCCGAAGCTTTCTAAAATCAGAAAGACCACATTCAGCTTTTGAAATGACGAAGAGTCTTTGGGCTGATGTATAACGGGATAAATCTCATTAACTTCTTGTGGAGAAAAATAATTTTTCTCCTGCAACTGGATTGCTTTTAGCGTTTTTAGAATACTAAATGGCGTATTGAGTACGATGCTCATTTCTTCGGGGTTCTTCACATAGTCTCCAGCGTTACTCAAGGTAATCGGTCTAGTACTATGTGCCCAACCGCCACGTACTCCTCCGACAAACAAAAATATCACTAAAAAGAAAGATAGCGTCTGAATGAGGTAGAAAGTCCATCCCGTCTTGACTGGACGAAGGAGTTTTACTCGATCATAACACCAGGCTAAAAGGCATACTAATGCCACAAAAGCAATAACTAGATACCAATAGCCTAGCAGAAAATCTATGGTCAATTTGCCCAGATTCTGCTCGTTGGAAAACTGCCCAAAAACAGTTCCCGTTGTACGTTTCAACGTGAAAGGGTAATAGGCGTAATCGATTAAACTTAAAGCAATCCCTATACTATTCGTAATTACGAACACCCACTTACACACCCTTTGATATATCAAGTTATACTTAAATGGGGCCGGTATTATCTGTAATAAAACAAAAAGAATATTGACGTATAGAATAGCGACTGTATCAAATTTGATTCCCCCCACAAACATGGTTAGCAGAGATTGGGTATCGACATGCAGAAAGAGACTATGGTTAACGCCATAAAATCCAAGCCGTAATAGTGCATAAAATATCAGTAATAGGACAAATGTAATTCCCAAAAACAACAATGAATTCCAATTACCGCTCAAATTCCATCTACTCTTCATAAGAAAACAAAATTAATATGCTAAAAACTCACTATAAACACCTTGATAATAACCCTTAGCTATATTCAACAAGCTATCGGTTTTCTCCTTGGGATAAGAAGGGTTGCCTATGTAGTTAATAGACTTGCCGACATTGTCAAAAGATATGACCTGTTCCGGTGTAATGATTCCAAAAGCATCCTTTGAATTATAAAATGCGACCTGTGATGTCGTAGTGTTAAAAAGATCCCTACTCCAAGAGTATCGCTCTGTCCCAGCTCCCAATTGCTTTAGTAATGTCGCAGCCAAGTCGGTTTGATTTCCAATTCGAGAGAACACCTTTCCTCTATATTCTTTCTTTATGACATCACCAAAGAATATCAACGGGATGTGAAACCTGTTGGGATGAGACAGATCCCATTGTTCTGTAGGGAATCGATGTCCATGATCTGCAATTAGTACAAAAAGTGTATTCTCATACCAAGATTCCTTTTTGGCCTGTTCGATAAAATCGAAGATAACGGAATCTGTGTAATAGGCTGTGCTTCTAAATTTGTTGGGATTGCTATCCTTACCAAACTTATATGTCCCTTTTAAATCGAAAGGTTCGTGATTGATCAGGGTAAACATCGTAGAGAAAAAAGGCTCGGGCTCCTTTCTTAAATCTTTAATCATTTGATTAAAAATAACATGATCATATACGCCCCAAGACGCACGCTCTTCGTGCAGTCCAAAGTTAGCTTGATCGACTACCCGATCTATACCGTGTGTGAGCATATAGGACTTGAAGTTATAGAATTCACTCTGCCCACCGTGATAAAAGGAATTACTGTATCCCAACTTATCAAGGTCTTGTCCAATCGCCGGTATATTTTCATGCTTTGGTATGTATTTGATAATACTTTCGGGTCCTTGTGCAGGGAAACCACTCAATATACCTATCATGCCTTTGTCTGATCGATCTGAAGCCGAATAGATATGATCAAAAAGAACTCCACGTTGAATCAATTTTTCAAGATTAGGGGTCACCCCTTGCTCTCCGCCCAAAGAAGCAACTAAATCGCCAACAAAACTCTCCATCATAATCAATACAATATTAGGACGGGTCGTTGTTAATACCAGTATAGCCGAGTCTGGGTTATGAACAAATACTGGCTCAATCGATTTCTTAATAGCCCCCTCATCAGCATAAAAAGGATAAGGATTGCGCAGCAAGGTACTTCTCGTAAAATAATCCCGCAATAATGACCATTGCGTGTTTACGGCAGCATGATTATAAAATGTATTTTCTGAAAAATAGGCTTTACTTGGATTCAACGGTGCTCTACCGTATCCGCCACGGATAAAGGTAAATAAAACAAAAACACCAATTAAAAGCTTTACAACATTGGGCAAAACTCGTTTTATATTAAAAAAACAAACAGGTTTGAATAGATATCTATACAGGTAATATCCCAGAACGATACCTAATATAATACCTACAATGGGGACGAAAGTTGGTGTGGACTCTGCTGAGGCTATAGCACCGGATGGGGAGGCCCAAAAGGCATCTACAGCCCGCTTAGAAATCTTATCGCCCCATTCTCTGTAAATATTGATATTTATAAAGGAAACACCGAAATAAACTAAGAGCGCCACCAATGTATAGACATCGAGAACCTTACGCGTTAACTTGACCTGTGGAAAAAAACTAAGAATACAATACAATAAGAATGGAATAACGCAGATATAGGCTACTGCTGAAAAATCCAAGAATAACCCGTGATAAAATATCTTTAATAGATCTGTAAAAGGCTTCCCCTTTACTTTTTCAAAAAAAGAAATAATAAAAATAAGACGATCGATCATACATATAATCAACCAAAATAAAAAATAACGAGTTAAGGCTTTTAACTCATTAACCAAGTTCTGCATCTGATTTCATTCTAAAACGAGCAAATTTACGCTTAATTATCAATCCCTTAATTACATATTAACATATTTTTAACAGTTTAAATAGCTACTGTTCTTTATTTAGGCGAAGAAAGTGGGATTTCACACCTTAAATCCTTATTTTTGTACACTTTTTACGCCATATTTATAGCAATGAGCATAGCAAAAACTTATAATCCAAAAGAAGCAGAAGACAAATGGTATTCCTATTGGATGGAGAATGGTTTTTTCCGTTCTACCCCTGATGAACGCGAACCCTATACAATAGTGATGCCTCCACCTAACGTAACTGGAGTACTACATATGGGCCATATGTTGAACAATACTATTCAGGATGTATTGATTCGCCGTGCCCGGATGCAAGGGAAGAATGCATGTTGGGTACCAGGAACCGACCATGCATCGATTGCTACAGAGGCTAAAGTCGTGGCCATGCTGAAAGAGAAAGGTATCGATAAGAGATCTTTAAATAGAGAAGATTTCTTTGCACATGCCTGGGAATGGAAAGAAAAATACGGAGGTATTATCCTCAAACAACTGGAAAAACTAGGCGCTTCTTGTGATTGGGAACGCACCAAATTCACGATGGATCCAGAGTTGTCGGAATCGGTAATTGATACGTTCATCAAATTCTACAAAGAAGGCTATATCTACCGTGGTGTACGTATGGTCAACTGGGATCCCCAGGGAAAAACGGCTCTCTCTGACGAAGAGGTAATACGTAAAGAAGTCAACCAGAAACTTTATTATATCCGCTATCAGATCAAGGATAGTAATGAGTATATTATCATAGCAACCACTCGCCCAGAGACTATTATGGCAGACACGGCTGTGTGTATCAACCCGAATGACGAACGTTATACGCACCTCAAAGGCAAGACCGTATTGGTACCTTTGATCAATCGCGAAATCCCTATCATTCAAGATGAATACGTAGAAATGGAATTTGGTACAGGTTGTCTTAAAGTAACACCTGCACACGATCTTAACGACTATGAGCTTGGTCAAAAACATAATCTTCCTGTCATCGACATCCTGAATGATGATGGTACGCTCAACGAGAAAGCAGAGATACTCGTAGGTGAAGATCGCTTTATTGCCCGTAAAAAGATAGCGAAACAATTGGAAGAAGCCGGACAAATCGAAAAAATCGAAGATTATAAATCTCAGGTTGGTTTTTCGGAGCGGACTGACGCCGCCATCGAACCCAAGCTTTCGATGCAGTGGTGGTGTAAAATGGAGGAGCTCTCGAAACCTGCTCTGAAGTACGTAGAAAATGGTACGATAAAACTGATTCCGGAGAAGTTCTTTGCTTCCTATAAGCACTGGATGGAGAACGTAAAAGATTGGTGTATTTCTCGTCAATTGTGGTGGGGACAGCGTATCCCAGCATGGTATAATGATAAAAATGAATGGGTAGTTGCAAAAACGGAAGCAGATGCTATTCAAGAATTCGAAAAAACAGGTAAATCTTCTGCAGGCATTCATCAGGAAGAAGATGTCTTGGACACATGGTTCTCATCGGCACTGTGGCCAATGTCTGTCTTTGATGGTGTACGCAATCCGGACAACAAGGAATTCAACTATTACTATCCAACCAATGATTTGGTAACCGCCCCGGAGATACTCTTCTTCTGGGTAGCACGTATGATTATCATGGGACATGACTATACGCAGAAGCCGCCCTTCCGCAATGTATATCTTACTGGTATCGTTCGAGACAAACTAGGCCGTAAGATGTCCAAATCCCTAGGTAATTCTCCAGATCCTATTGAGCTCATGTCACAATACGGAACGGATGGTGTGCGTGTCGGTATGTTATTATCTTCACCTGCAGGAAATGACCTTATGTTTGATGTTTCTTACTGCGAACAGGGTAGAAACTTTGCCAACAAGATATGGAATGCTTTCCGCTTGGTCAAAGGTTGGGAAAGTGTAGATGTTCCGGCAACGGCTGCTCAACAAAATGCTGCAAATTGGTTTGAGAACCGTTTTCATCAAGCTGTTGCTGAAATTGAAGAGCATTTCAATAATTACCGCCTATCAGATGCCTTAATGGCAACTTATAAGTTAATATGGGATGATTTCTGTGCCTGGTACCTGGAATTGGTCAAACCTGCCTACCAAACACCGATCGAATCAGAAACATTGGATACTGTCAAAACCTTATTCCAAAAAGTACTGACACTGGCTCATCCGTTTATGCCATTCTTGACCGAAGAATTATGGCATGATGAATTATTTGGAGTCCGTGGTGTAAAAGACTGTGTAATTGTTGCTGAGTTTCCTAAGGTGACGACTTTTAACGAACAGCTCATTAAAGAGTTTGCATCTGTTCAACAGGTTATTTCTGAAGTACGCAGCATACGCAATGCTAAAGGAATGTCTCCAAAAACAGCGCTTCCATTGGCCATAAATGCTAATGACATGGATTTTTCTAATTATCAGGAGAGCATTATCAAACTCGCCAACATTTCTGAATTGAGTTTTGTAAAGGAAAAGGTGACAGGCGCATTAAGCTTTTTGGCTGGAAAAAGTGAGTGTTATGTCAAACTGGCTACTGATAATATGGACATGGAAGCTGAGAAAGAGCGCATCCGTAAGGAAATCGACTATCTAAAAGGTTTCTTGGTATCAGTAGACAAGAAATTATCTAACGAACGTTTTGTGCAGAATGCAAAACCTGAAGTAATTCAGAACGAACGGAATAAAAAAACAGATGCCTTAGCTAAAATCGAAATATTAGAAGAAAGCTTAGTATCACTGGGATAAAAAACATATAGTATAGATAGAAAGCCTCACCTCTGTGAGGCTTTTTTTTATCCCTTTTTTCAGGTATTGTGAGCATTCTTTTTTTTTCAGTAATTCGCATAAAATATGTTATAACAACACATGAAATACTCCTGTCTAGCGAAGTCCCCCATGAGTCGGTCAACTGGCAGATGATCATTAAAGAAAAAATAATACACATATGAAAAATTTATTTTTTGGTTTATGCCTGCTGATGTATACCAATATCGTATTCGCACAAGAGCAGCCAGCGGCTTATGTTCTGGAAGATGGATATGACTTCTGGATGAAAGAAAAGGGGGATACAGCGTATGTCTTTGCTGATATGGCCTATATAAGAGATTACCCCAGCACGAGAGGCAAACTCCTTGACTCTATTCCACAGGAAACAAGGGTTATTATTAAATCAGATAGTTATAACAATTCTATAGCTAGGGGATTTGAGGCACCTTGGTGCAAGATTTCTTATGTTAAAGATGATAAAGAAAAAGAAGGATTTATCTGGTCAGGCCTTTTGTCCATAGGACGCATCCAGCAAAAAGACGGTACAATTTTCAATATAGGCTTTTTACGTTATGAAAAAGAAACATCATACAGCGCTGCAACGTATCTGCTGGAAGTAAAATGCTTTGATAGCAATGGTCATCTAAAAGCAAAGGATTATTATCCTGCCGAATTGTCTGAACAACGTTACTCCGAACATAAACTACTACCCCACATGGGACTAGAAGGTTTAGAAAATATTGTCCGGATTGGATTTTTGGGTGAAGCATGCGGTGTACCGAGTTTTTACTACTACTTCAGCTGGAATGGTAAAGAAATCATACCGATGTTTAGCCGGTATACCGTATCAGATGCCGGAATCTATTATCATGAAGAAAAAATCCTCTTCCCTTCTGAACATAACCTAGATCCCAATCTTATTATTAAGGATATTGAAGAGGGAGAAGTAATTGACGAAGATGCTCGAGAATATCATTACAAAAAGACTTGGAAACGAGTTAAATACCTCTGGGATGGTAAGCTTGCTTCTGAACTTATAGAAATGAAGGCTGCTAATTGATAGCCCATAAAACAAAATTCTGCTATCTATGTTCTATTACTGAAACAAGAAATAGGAACATGTCATATACGAAATTTAAAAAGCTACATCAACAAGAGGAATTACTGGTCTTAGGAAATGTTTGGGATGCGCAATCGGCGTTACTCGCCGAAGAAAGCGGTTTTCAAGCATTAGGCACATCAAGTCACGCCATCGCCAATCTATTGGGCTATCCAGACGGCGAGAAGATATCGGTGGACGAAATCCTATTCATGATCGAGCGCATTGTTAAAGCTGTAGATATACCGGTTTCCGTTGATTTTGAAGCAGGATATGCCGATGATCCCCAGCAAGTAGCAACCAACGTGGGCCGTCTCGTAGACCTTGGTGTCGTGGGAATCAATATTGAAGACGGGAAAGTCATAAAAGAGGGACGGCAACTACAATCAGCGGATCTGCTACAGCAAAAGATACAGGCAATAAAGGCATGTCACCGCAACATTTTTATCAATGCGCGAATTGATACCTATACCACAAAACATGCGAACGCATTGGAGGAGTCTATCAAACGAGCAAGTATGTATCAAGACGCTGGTGCCGACGGTTTATTTGTTCCTCTAGCAGAAAAAAAATCAGATATCGAGTCTCTCTTACAATGCTGCTCATTGCCTATTAATCTATTCCTCACATCTAAATTGCCTTCTATTGCTGAACTATCACGGATGGGGATCAAGCGCTTGAGCCATGGGGCTAAAATCTACGAGCAAATCGTCCAAGAAAACAAGAATATGTTCGAAAAATTCATAGCTAATCCTGCGCTTTCTACGTAACACCGTTATAGCTATTACCACAGTCTTGGAGGACTATAAACGTTGCTTTCTCGCCCAAAAGCTAGTCAATTAGACTTTTATCATAAAAAGGTCAAACTCATTTCATGCTCTTTTATATTTGAAAAATATCCGCGTAATTTGCATTATAACTTTTGAATAAATACGTTTTAAAGTCAAAAGTAAAAACAAGGTTGTTTAAACATGAGAGAGCTAATCAACAACAATATACTTCTTCTTATTGGTGTACTTTTTTTCAGCTTCGCGAATGCACAGGAAGTTCAGGTCCGTGGCCGTATTTTGGATAAGCAGAATAATGAACCCATTTCTTTTGCGACCGTAGCTATAGTAGGTGGCCAACAAAAGACATATTCTGATGATAATGGTAATTTTAATATCACACTGCCAAACAGACAAGTAAAAGTCCGTGTTTCTTATGTAGGCTATCATGAACAGATGTTGGATCTAAGTGGTAATAAGACAAATTTTGATTTATTATTAGATCCCGAAAACATGATTGACGAAGTCGTTGTAAAAAGACCTAAACTCAAGTATTCGAATAAAAACAATCCGGCAGTCGAACTGATACGTCAGGTAATTGCCCACCGTGATCAGAATAGGCTGACAGGTCAGGATTTTGCTGAATATGAACAATACGAAAAAATTTCTTTAGGTTTAAGTAACCTTTCTCCCAAATTTGTCAACAGGAAGGTTTTTAAAAACTACCAGTTTCTTTTTCAAAAGGATGATTCTACAGCGACAGAGAGTTACGTATTACCTGCCTTTATCGAAGAAAAAGTCTCCAAAGTCTACTATAGAAATGATCCCGAAAAAACGAAGCAGTACATCATTGCGGAACAGCGTGCTGAATTTGACCCTAAATTTATCGATAATGACGGACTGTCCAGCTATTTTAACAAACTTTACGAAAAGGTAGATATCTATGATAGTAACATTAGCTTATTGACTAACCAGTTTTTAAGTCCTATTGCTAATAGTTCTCCTACCTTTTATCGCTTCTATATCACAGATACCATCAAAACAGATCAGCCTTGGTTGATCGAATTAAGTTTCTTCCCGCGCAATAAGAGCGATTTCTTATTTCAAGGAAAACTTTATATTACACTAGATGGACAGTATGCTGTACAAGGTGCAAAGATGAAAGTCAGTGATGATATTAACCTCAATTTTGTTCGGGATCTGAACATTGAACTTGCGTTCAAAAAAGACAATCGCAACAAGTATTTCTTAAACAAAAGTAGCCTAGGAATTGATTTTTCATTAACAGAAAAAGGAAAGGGAATCCGAGGAAACCGTATTGTATATTATAAAGACTATGTCAATGGAAGACAGCAGCCAGACAGTATCTATGCCGGTGAAGATGTCGTACGTGTACCTGCTCCACCTCAAACGGAAGAAGTCAGAGAAAGCTATTGGGCAGGTCTGCGACATGAACCTTTAAGTGGTGCCGAAATAAACATCTATCACAATATAGACTCCCTACAATTGATGTCTTCCTTTCGGAGGGTTATGGACATCGGCGCGCTCCTTCTTTCGGGATATAAACAAGCTGGCCCTGTAGAGATAGGTCCAGTCAATACTTTTTACAGCTATAACCCTGTAGAGGGGTTACGGCTCCGCATAGGGGGACGAACGACAGAGAGTCTGAGCACACGATTCTATTCAGAAGCTTATGCAGCCTATGGTTTTAATGATAAAAAGTGGAAATATTTTGTAAGTGGTACCTACTCCTTGAACAATAAGTCGGTGTATAAATTTCCACAACATTATATCCGCGCATCGGTACAGCATGACACCAAAATACCAGGTCAAAATCTTGAATTTATTCAAGAGGATAATATTTTATTGTCATTCAAACGTGGGGAAAATGAAAGTTATCTTTATAATGACATCTATAAACTAGAATATAAAGCTGAATTTCAGAACCATCTTTCGTTGACCGGAGGTCTCAGTAAATGGAGACAACAACCTGCTGGAGTAATACGTTACGAGATGAGACCTGAACAGGGAGATCCTTATCTAGTTCAGGAACTCAATACAACAGAAGTGTCTCTAGGATTAAGATGGGCTCCGAAGGAACAATACTATCAAGGAAAGTTGTACCGAACCCCTATTTTCAATCAATACCCAATTTTTACCGTCAATTATACGGCCGGTATTAAAGGATTCATGGAAGGCGAGTATAACTATCACAACTTTACGGCAAGTGCTTTTAAACGCTTCTATCTGTCTCAGTTAGGACAGGCAGATGTGACTATAGATGGAGGATATACCTTAGGTAACAATATCCCCTATCCTCTACTGACTATACACCGTGCTAATCAGACTTACGCATATCAACTGCAATCCTACAACCTCATGAATTTTATGGAATTTATAACGGATCACCACGTAGGACTGAACGTACAGTATTATATGAATGGTTTTATTTTGAATAAAATCCCTTTGATAAAGCGCTTGCAGCTTAGAGAAGTATTCAGTTTCAAAGGACTTTACGGAGGACTTAGAAATGAAAATAACCCCACACTGAATAATAAAGTTTATTCATGGCAGACAAATTCTGATGGTAATATATCTTCGTTCACTTTTGGCTCCGATCCTTATATGGAAGCTAGTGTGGGACTTGCCAATATCTTTAAGATATTACGTATAGATTATGTAAAGCGATTGAATTATTTAGATCACCCTAATGTATCCAAATGGGGTATACGTGCACGAATTAAGTTTGATTTTTAAGGTATTAAAAAAAGGTCCAAGATTTTGGACCCTTTTCTCTCTAATACTCAACAGATATAATAGAAGATAACGGGATTAGCACACCACTTTTTATTTGTATGTACTTATCCGTTAGAGACCATACTGTCGTCTCTATCCGCATAGGGCCATCTTCTGTATTGAACACAATGGTCACTTTCGATTTAAACTCATTTCCCAAACGTTGTGCATCTTTCAATTTACCGCACAACTCCTCCACTTTGTTGTCCTCTGCGGCGATAATTTTGTAATTGTTGATGCTTTCCTTTTCTATTAATGTTCCGATCATTTTAAACGTATTTAAATCCGACAATTAGTTATTTAATAACTCCTATATAAATATAGCTAAATGTGTTTTTAAAAATCAATTGTTATAAAATAATTACATTAACATTAACATAATTTTAAGGTTTCAATCCAATAACTGCAAGCGTAATGAAGAACGGAAGATATTACTGTTACTATTCAAAATTAACTCATATCGCTCAGGGTATTCTTGTTCTAATCGAGATTTGAAAAGTCGAATCAATTCCATCTTACTCTGATCATGAACGTGGTGATTGACTCTGTTACTCACTTCCAGTATTAAATAATTTCCGCTAACTCGTCCTTTTATTCGCAGGGGAAACTTTGCTCCGACATGATATCCATAATGGAGGGCATTTTGAATTAATGGAAATAATATAAAAGGGCAAATACTAAACTGTTGCACTTCTAAGGGGAAATCATATTGAACGAGAATTTCATTTCCCTTATAATACCTATAAAATGCAATATAGCGTTCCAGATTATGCTGTTCTTCCACCAGTGGGATCTTATTGCCTGCCTGAGCATTAATCGCAGCCTGCATATAGTTATTGAAACCGGGAGGAATCGGTTTTTCATCTTCAAAATGCGCCGACAACAGCTGCACATCCAATTTGCTACGCTCCAAAGACAGCTTGGACTCCAACTGTAAAAGCTCGTCCTCTCTGGGCACTTCTTTATTAAATATACGCCTTAGAAATGTCGACATGATACTTACTCAATTCCTGACACACCACCAGAGACGACTAATTTCATAGCATCAGTAGCAGTCATATTCAATTTGGTAACACGTGAAGAATGGACGATCACAACCTGACCGGCAAACGAATAGGAATATGGAAAATATACAATTACTTCGTTAGGCAACCCCAACTTCCCCAACTCTTTTTGGGTGAGGAAACCTATTTTTTTCAATCCGGTTTCATTCACTTCTACTAATACAGGCTCGTTGAATTTCTTCGCATCTCCTACAAAAGCTTCGGTGAAATCCTTAATCGAAGAGTATAAGGTATTGAACAACGGAATTCTATTCACCGTTCTGTTCAACCAACTTTTAATAGGTGCTGTCACTAACGTCGTAAATACTATCCCTACGATAATCAATAGTACGATGACAGTAAGGATACCGATTCCGGGGATATATAAGGGATGCCCCTGTTCATCCTCTAAAAAATGCTGGGTAATATTCAATGCGTTGTCCAGTGACGCAACGATCCATACAATTAAAAAAACTGCACCCGCTAAAGGAACAACGACCAGTGTGCCCTTAATCAAATAATACAGTAACCGTTGAAAAATCTTCCTTAACATAATTACTCGTAAAAATACACTCTTTTTACTCGAGATGAAATACCTGTTAACAATTCATAAGGAATAGTTCCTATATTTTTTGCTGATTGATTAATATTGGGGAATACTAATACTTCATCCCCTTCCCTCGCTACTATATCGGTTACATCTAGCATACACATATCCATACATATATTTCCTACGGTAGGAACAAGACTATTGTTAATAGCCATCTTTCCTACTCCATTGCCCAATCTCCTATCATAGCCGTCTGCATAGCCTATTTTTACGGTGGCTATTCTTGAATCGCGCTGTAACACTCCTTTTCTATCATAGCCTACGGTCTCGCCGGCAGATAGTTCTTTAATCTGTGTGATCGTAGTTTTCAAGCTTCCTACTTCTTGCAGCGACAGACTGTTGGGGGCCATATCAAATCCGTATGCCCCGATCCCTAATCGCACCATATCAAAATGAGCTTCTGGGTGATGAACTATCCCTGAGGTATTACAGATATGTTTTATCACGGTATACCCTAAAGTGGTTTCAACTTGGGTCGACATGCGCTTAAATAGTGCTATCTGCTGTGCCGAAAATTTTTTTAGCTCTTCATTTCCCGCTCCTACCAAATGTGAAAACACGGTAGCTACACGAAGCTGCGTATGCGCAGCAATAATCATCAATGCTTCCTCTATTTCTCGTTCCATAAATCCTAACCTGTGCATTCCTGTATCCAATTTCAAATGTATAGGGTAAGCCTTAATATCCCTTTCTTTTAGAAAAGCTACAAATGCCTTCAGAATCCTCAATGAATATATCTCAGGCTCCAAACTATACAGTAGAATATCTTCAAAAGTCCCTTCATGTGGACTAAGTACCATAATAGGTAGGCTAATCCCTCCTCGTCGTAATTCGGCGCCTTCATCAACGAAAGCGACTGTAAGGTAATCGACCTTATTAAACTGTAGAACATTTGCAATTTCAAAACTACCGCTACCATATGAAAAAGCCTTAACCATAGTCATCATACGCACCCCCTTTTTAAGGCAAGAACGATACTGTGAAAGATTGTTTTCCAATGCTTTCAAATTGATCTCTAAGACGGTATCATGCGACTTCTCGACCAAGAGACGACTAAGCCGTTCTAATTCAAATCTACGCCCTCCCTTTAACAGTAAAACATTATCCCTTAAATCTAATTGTTCTAGGGAATCTATCAATAGATCCGTCGATTCGAACAATAAAGAGGGGGTAGTCAACTGCTGCTGTAGACTAGTCAATCTATTTCCGACGAGAATTATCTGACTTAATGATTGTACATTGAGCAGTTCAGCCAATCTACCGATAGACAAAGATGTCCACTCTTGTCCCTCAAAATCACTTAGCACCAGCTTTTTTACGGAACTTTGGTTTTGTTGTCCCAAAAAGTCTAAGGCAATCTGTAAAGAAGCCAGATCATTGGAGTATGTATCATCTATGATGCTACTGTTGTGTTTGCCTTTTTTCAACTGTAATCTCATCTCTAAGGGGCGCAACCAGGCTAGACGCTTTTTAATAACTTCCATATCGTACCCCAAAGTCAACATGACCAACGTACAGGTCAATACGTTATCAATGGAAGCCTTGTCAATAAATGGAACAGTCACAGCACATTCTAAAGCTCCATAACGTAGCATTAGTATGGTTGTCTCTTCATCCTTCTGTACTTTTAAAAGTCTTAAGTTATCAGTCAGTTGATCTCCCCATGTGATATAGTCGGAATCGACCAATGAAGCAGAGGATAATGCTGCGGACGGTGCCACAACAGTCTTTACTTCTTTGAATAATTTCAATTTTTCATCTATCTTTTGCTTTTCCGAATCAAATCCTTCCTGATGGGCAGGGCCTATTCCTGTCAGTATGCCCAACGTCGGACGTATTATATCCTGCAAAGCGTCCATTTCTCCCACTTTACTAATGCCCGCTTCGATAAGAGCTAAGTCATGTTCTTTTGTGAGATTCCATAACGATAGTGCTACACCAAGTTGAGAATTATAGCTTTTGGGACTCTGATAGCAATTGTACTCCGGCGCCAGTAATTGATGAAGCCAAGTCTTGACGATAGTCTTACCGTTACTTCCCGTTATCCCTATGACTGGGATGGAAAAATGATTACGATGATAGGCAGCTAATTGCTGTAAGGCTCGAAGGGTATTTTCTACCCAGACAAAATTTGCGTCTAAATATGGCGAGATATCGAAATCATTATCGGATATCACAAAGTTTCGGACTCCCTTCTCATAAGCTTCCTCTATATAGCGATGTCCATCTCTTTGTTGGACTAGAGCAAAAAAAAGACTACTCTCTCCCATCCTGATTTTTCGTGTATCATAAGCTAATGCAGAAAAAGTGGAATTCGGTAAGTTTAAATGACTCTTACGGCTACCAATAGGCTGAAGAATCGTATCTAATGTATACATAGCTAAGAATTAAACGAATAGTGAAGAGTTGAAAACAACTTCTGAATAAGAAACAAATTTCATCATTATTTTTAATAAGTAAAAGTGGATTATCCTATGCTTTTACATAAGTTTGTAGAATGGAAGAGCAGCGCCCACATAAAAAAATATTCACGCCGCATCAAGTAAAATTAAAAGCCGAGGCCTACTGCGCCTATCAGGAAAGATCTCAACAAGAGGTAAGAGACAAGCTCTACGAATGGGGATTACACCTAGAGAATGTCGAGCAAATAATTAGCGAACTGATTGCTACCAATTTTCTAAATGAAGAACGTTTTGCTAATGCTTTTGTTTTGGGTAAATTTAGAATAAAAGGTTGGGGTAAGATTAAAATACAACAACATCTAAAAGCAAAAAGAGTATCTCCCCCTTTAATAAAGGCGGCACTACAACAAATCGATCTCGATGATTATGAGCAGAAGTTGACAACTATTATCGAAAAGAAAATAAACGGAGATGTACAACAACTTACTATACAGGATAAAGCCAAGCTCATACGCTACCTACAAAGCAAGGGTTATGAGAATGCTCTTATTTTTGAGAAAATAAGGGTCTGATATAAGTTTTTATTTTTCACTTTTTTCTTTGCAGAATTGCATTATTACTCTATATTTGCACCACGTCAAGCGAAAGTAGCTCAGTTGGTAGAGCACAACCTTGCCAAGGTTGGGGTCGCGAGTTCGAATCTCGTCTTTCGCTCAGTTGCCTAGGTGGTGGAACTGGTAGACACGCAGGACTTAAAATCCTGTTCCCGTTAAGGGAGTGCGGGTTCGATTCCCGCCCTAGGTACAAAAGGCTAATCTTGAGATTAGCCTTTTTTTATTCTTTCTTTGGACTCTCTGCTCTTTCTAGAATTCTTTGAATAAATTTCGGTGATAAACTTGCATTGATGTGCAACTCTATACATCTCTTTTCTTTATGTGACAGATGTAAGCAAACAAAAAAGCGCTAGTAATTTTTACTAACGCTTTTTGTTTCATTATTTACGTATTAATTATTTCTTAGCGATGATATTAACACGGAAGTTAATCTCTTTAGAGATCAAATCATCTTTTTTTCCTTCATAATTTACTCCCCAATCTTCACGTAAGATATTGAAGTCTGCAGAAGTTTTCACCGTAGTATCTGTGATTTCTTCTACTTTTGCATCAAAAGTGATGTTTTTTGAAGTTCCTTTAATTACCAAGTTACCTGAAATCACAACATCATTTGCTGTTGCACCGGCTTTTACTTCAGTAATAGCGAAACTAGCCTCAGGATGAGTAGCAGCGCCAAAGAAATCGTCTGCTTTTAGATGTCCATCCAATTTATCTTTATACTCACCCTCTAAATCTGTAGCCGAGATTGTATTCATATCTAATACAAAGTTTCCACCAGTTATCGCTCCATTATCTACATTCAACTCACCTGATTTTACTTTTACAGTTCCTTCATGGAAACCAGAAACCTTTGTTCCTTTCCACATGATTTGGCTTGCTTCCGTATCTACCGCATACGCAGCGCCTGCCACTTTGTCTACAGTAGCTACGGAGTCTTTGGTTTCCGCCTTTTTACCTTCGGGATTTCCAGCACAAGAAGCAAGGACCATCGCCGCTGCCGCTGAGAATAAAACTAGTTTTTTCATCTTTTGATAATATCTGTTTAAACTTTTATTTTTACAAAAATAGAATTGCTTTTTAGAAAACAAAATGTATCTGAATATATTAACATTATTCAGACAATTTATCAGTGACCCATTGGCTGTGCTTCAACCCTCTTAATATCAGCTCCTAAAGCCACAAGTCTTTGTTCAATATCTTGATATCCACGCTCTATCTGTTCGATATTAAATATTGTTGACTTACCTTGTGCGGATAAAGCTGCTATAAGCAAAGAAACTCCTGCACGTATATCGGGCGAGGACATTTGTATCCCTCTAAGTTGAGTTTGCTTATTCAAACCAATAACTGTAGCACGGTGTGGGTCACATAGAATAATCTGTGCTCCCATATCAATCAATTTATCAACGAAGAACAATCTGCTTTCAAACATTTTTTGATGTATTAATACATTTCCTTTCGCTTGAATAGCCGTCACTAATACAATACTCAAAAGATCGGGTGTAAACCCTGGCCATGGAGCATCAGATATTGTTAATATAGAACCATCTATAAAGGTATCAATCTCGTAGCCATCCTGTGCTGGAATAAAAATATCATCTTCCCTTAGTTCCATTTTAATACCTAAACGTGAAAACACCGTAGGGATAATACCCAGCTCTTTATAAGCTACATTTTTAATCGTTATCTCCGAACCGGTCATTGCTGCTAAACCAATAAAAGAGCCAATTTCGATCATATCTGGTAGCATACGATGCTCTGTACCTGTCAACGATTCTACTCCTTCAATAGTCAACAAATTAGAACCGATTCCAGAAATATTAGCTCCCATACGGTTCAACATCTTGCATAATTGCTGCAAATAAGGTTCACAGGCTGCATTATAAATAGTGGTAGTTCCTTTCGCCAAAACTGCAGCCATAACAATATTAGCAGTTCCAGTAACAGAGGCCTCGTCAAGCAAGATATAGGTACCTTTCAATGCCGTTGCATCCACATTGAAAAAATGATTATCAGCATCATACACAAATTTTGCACCTAATTTCTCAAATCCTAAAAAGTGAGTATCTAATCTCCTGCGGCCGATCTTATCTCCTCCTGGTTTAGGAATAGCAGCTTTGCCGAATCGGGCTAATAGGGGTCCTACGATCATGATCGATCCCCGCAAACTTCCCCCCTTCTGTTTGAATTCTTCAGAAGTAAAGTAGTCTATATTAATATCTTTAGCTCGAAATTCATAGGTATCCTTATTCAATTGATTCACCTCTACACCCAAAGATCGTAACAAATCAATCAACTTATTGACGTCCTTTATATCTGGGATATTGCTTATCGTCATTTTCTCTTCGGTCAGCAATACTGCTGATAGAATTTGTAATGCTTCATTCTTTGCCCCCTGAGGTATTATCTCTCCCTTTAACGGCTTCCCACCGTGAATTTCAAATGCGTTCATATATTAATTTTATAATGAATATAGATATAGCTAGTCTCCAAGCCGTTTAAATAAATAGATATACAACAAGAGGATATCTTCAGAACGAAATACAAACAAAAACCTCACCAAATCGGAGTGATCCTGCTTGTATTTTGAAATTGTAGATATCCTCTTCAATAGAAGTAATCGGATATACCCTTCTATTTCTTATAATTGCTGCTCTGATAAGGTCTCTTACCTGCAGTATTATTGTTTTGCCTTTTACGACCGCCGTTATTATTGTTGTTGTTATTATTCTGATACTGCTTTTTATTATTGTTTGATCCCGAAGCTTGCTTTTGATTGTTATTATTCGTAGTAGCTTGCGATTTAATACGGTTGCCCGGAGGCGGTGTACGGAAATCCAACTTAGTCAATACCGTATCTTCTGGCAATACTAATACAAAGCCAGAAAGTTCTTTCAGATCTTGAATAATCTGCTGATCATTGACAGAGTCCTTGTTCCACGTGAGATAAGCCATTTTCATAAAATTGGCAATCCCCAAAGTCATCTTCTGCCTCGTTTCTACATCAGATACAGCCATAGCCTTCTCGATCATAGATTCTACAATATGTCCATAATGCTTGAATCGGATCCTATGCTGAGGATAAGGTAAGGGCTCCGGTTTGTGACGTATCTCTTCCTTAGAAGGAATTGGATAAGGAGAGTCAACATCAATTTTAAAATCGGAAATGATATATAAATGATCCCAAAGTTTATGCTTAAAATCGGAAACATCTCTTAAATGGGGGTTTAAAACGCCCATCATATCGATAACGACCTGTGCTAATCGGTTGCGTTCTTCCTTGGAAGGTACCGTACAGATATGGTCAACCATATTCTGTACATTCCTGCCATACTCGGCCAATATCAACTTAGGGCGTGTACTGTTATAATCAAAATTCATATGTATTAATTTGCTTTTTAACGGTCATTAACTTGTCCCGACGAGTCGGAATTGAAAATCCAATATTTTGCACCGTTTTGTTAACAGACAGCGCGCATGCTACTTCATAGTCATGTGTCTTTGTACAGTCTGAACCGCATGGATGTTTCATATAGTTAGTGAAATTAATCGTAATATATAACGTTATTTTTTTATTTAATATTCTCTCCAGTGTATTACTGGACAATTCTTAGTTTTGCAAATTTAAGCAACAATTGTTTCTGTCCCAACTCTTTAAAAAAAATAGTTGCTTTTAGGTCTGGACTACTACCCTCTAAATTAATGACTTTACCAAATCCAAAGCGTTCGTGTTCTACTTCCATGCCCACCTGGAGACCACTCGTATCTGAAGGGGCAAAACCTTCAGTAGGAACATGGGCCTTCGGTAAAATCGAAGTCGTCTTGACCACTTTAGGCTTTGGTTTGGAGAAGCTATCTTTCTGCTGCCAAGCAATCCGATCTGACTTCATTCCCCCTTCGCCAGCTGCCGCACTCATTCTTGGTTTAAAATCCAAGTCCAGACACGCAGGGTTCAATTCGTCTAAGAAACGACTGGGTTCACAATTATTTAAAGTACCCCAGCGATACCTTGAGGTGGCATAGGAAATGTGCAGTTTTGTCTCAGCACGTGTCACTGCGACATAAAACAACCTTCTTTCCTCTTCCAATTCTGCTCGTGAATTTACGGATAATTGTGATGGAAACAAATTTTCTTCCAACCCTACGATAAATACGCTGGGGAACTCGAGTCCTTTGGAAGAGTGGATAGTCATCAGGGAAACTGTATCTGCATTCGGATCCTTGTCATTATCATCATTCGTCAACAGAGCAACGTCCTGTAAAAAGATATCGAGGCTTTTTTCTTCAATATCCTCACGCTCCGAAAACTCCTTAATACCGTTCAATAGTTCTTGGATATTTTCATAGCGACTTAAACCTTCTACCGACTTGTCCTCATAGAGATCCTTTAAAATACCCGAATGCTGTGCAATATGCATCGCCGTATCAAAGGCATTCAGCTGATTTCCAATCGCTTGAAAACTCTGTATCATCGTACCAAAGGTCGATACAGCCGTTGCACTACGTCCATCTAAAAACATCGGAGCGTTTGCTACTACATCCCAAAGTCGGTATTGATGTTTATCTGCAGCTACAATAATCTTATCGATAGTGGTATCCCCTATCCCACGTCTCGGATAATTAATAACTCTTTTTAATGCTTCTTCATCATTCGGGTTATAGGTCAACCTGAAATAGGCAATTAAATCTTTTATCTCCTTACGCTGATAGAAGGAAGTGCCTCCATAAATTTTATAAGGAATGTTAAGCTTACGTAACGACTCCTCCATGGCTCTCGACTGTGCATTGGTCCGGTACAGAATAGCAAAATCCTTGAATTGCTGTGAAAACAATGCCTTATCTTGTAAAATTGCCTCCGCAACGATCTTTCCCTCCTCATTGTCGGAAAACGCCCGCGCTACCTTTATCTTATCACCGTCCGCATTTTCAGAAAACACATTCTTCTCTAACTGATTTTTGTTGTTGGCAATAATGCTATTTGCAGCATTGACAATCATCTTCGTTGAACGATAGTTTTGCTCCAGCTTAAACACCCTGACTTCAGGATAATCTTTCTGAAAGTTCAGAATATTCTGAATGTTCGCTCCCCGGAAAGCATAAATACTTTGCGCGTCATCACCTACTACACATATATTTTCATTGACCGCTGCCAAACGTTTGACGATAAGATACTGAGAAAAGTTGGTATCCTGATACTCATCTACCATTAAGTATTTAAACTGATGTTGGTATTTGTGTAATGTTTCCGGATGTTTATTTAACAAAACATTCGTCTTGAACAGCAAGTCATCAAAATCCATTGCTCCGGCACGATAACAACGTTGAGCATAGGTAAAATAAACCTGCCCCATCTGTGGTCTGCCATTCTCTCTGTCCTCAGCAAGTAAAGCTTCGTTTTTATTGTATTCCTGTGGTGATATTAAATTATTCTTTGCAGATGATATACGACCATAGACCTGGTTTACATTATATAGCTTATCATCTAGATTCATCTCCTTCAAAATAGACCGTAGCAAACTCTTAGTATCATCGGTATCGTATATCGTAAAGTTCTTTGGGTAGCCGATCAATTCTGCCTCTACACGAAGTATCCTTGCGAAAATGGAGTGAAATGTTCCCATCCAGATGTTTTTTGCTTCCGCGCCGACTACCTTCATGATACGTTCGCGCATTTCTTTCGCAGCCTTATTGGTAAATGTTAAGACGAGAATATGGAAAGGATCCACACCTTTTCGAATAAGATGGGCCACCCTATAAGTGATAACACGGGTCTTTCCTGACCCCGCTCCTGCCACAATCATCACCGGACCTTCTGTCTGCTCTACAGCATCGCGCTGCGTGGAATTTAATCCTGCTAAATAATCCAAAATAATAAAGAGTTTTTCCGTTAGAAATAGATTACAAAGTTACTAAATTACTGCCAAATACGACTTGTATATGCTATTATTCTGATAAATAGTTACCTTTACTCGACAAACGACCTCGTTATGACCAAATTCGTATTTATTGCTTCTTTTTTAATCAAGCTTACTGCCTCTACACCGTTTCAGCAAATCTCAAAACAATTACCTGATGGTTTTGTATATGTCAGGGATATTATCCCACATATAGAAGTGGATCTACGCTATTGTGGCCATCACAATTTTATTGGAAAGCCCATACAAGGGTATCTGGAACCTCAGGCTATCCTGACAAAACAAGCCGCAGAAGCGCTTGCAAAAGTAGAAAAAGAGCTAAATAAAAACAATATGGGGTTAAAAATATACGATGGATACCGCCCTCAGAGTGCTGTAAATCATTTCGTTAATTGGTCAAAAGACCCCAAAGATACCTTAGGAAAAGCAGAATTCTATCCCACAGAAGACAAACATCTTCTATTTAAAAGAGGCTATATCGCCTCAAAATCAGGACACAGCCGAGGAAGCACGGTCGATCTGACCATTATTATGTTGGATAGTAAGATCGAACTGGATATGGGTAGCCCATTTGACTTTCTAGGAGAAATATCGGGACACCTATACACGAAGCTGAGTCCGGAGCAGCTAACGAACCGGAAGATACTTCGTGCTGCTATGGAAAAACACGGATTTAAAGCCTACTCCAAAGAATGGTGGCACTACACATTGAATAATGAACCTTTTAAAGACAAATATTTTGATTTTCCAGTGCAATAAATGCTGTTACTAGAAAGGAGCATCATCTGGCATGTCATTCATTCGAGATGGCATCGTAATTCCTCCGCCTCCGAAATCTTCAAATGAAGATGAAGGCATCATAGGGGACCCGCCAAAAGGAGAATCAGCACCGCCACCAAAAGAATCTCCCCCCATACCGGCAAAGTCATCTTCTAGATCGACGAATTTAACAAATTTACCCACGAATTTTAAAGGTACTATACCCGTTTCACCGTTACGGTGCTTAGCGATAATAACCTCACCGACACCAGCAGTAGGTCTGCCCTCCTCATCCTCAGTCAATCCATAATATTCTGGACGGTATAGGAAAAGAACCATATCTGCATCCTGCTCAATAGATCCCGATTCCCGCAAATCCGACAACATCGGACGCTTGGCATTACCAGGGCGTGACTCTACCGCACGGCTCAACTGTGATAACGCCAACACCGGAATATTAAGCTCTTTAGCTACGGATTTCAATGCTCTGGAAATACTACCGATTTCCTGTTCACGGTTTCCTCCACCTTTCCCTTCCGATTTACCGTGCATCAATTGCAGGTAATCGACGATAACCATCTGTATATCGTGCTGCGCCTTAAGGCGCCTACACTTTGCCCTAAACTCAAAAACGTTCAATGCAGGTGTGTCGTCAATAATAAGCGGCGCTTCAGTCAATCTCCCGATACGAGAGTGCAACTGCTGCCACTCATGATCCGCCAGATTTCCTTTTTTTAGTTTCTCCTGTTCAATTTCTGTTTCTCCCGCTATTAGACGATTTACCAACTGTACGGATGACATCTCCAGAGAGAATACAGCGACGGCCTTATCGTGGTCTACCGCAGCATTCCGGGCTACCGATAGTACAAAAGCCGTTTTACCCATCGCAGGACGAGCAGCAATAATAACCAAGTCTGAAGGCTGCCAACCTGAGGTCATACGATCCAAAGCAGTTAGTCCCGAAGGCACCCCCGTCAAACCATCTGTACGATCCCGTAATGCCTCCAAATTGCTGATCGCCTCCCGCATAATGTCATCCATTTTTCTGGAATCCCGGCGCAAGTTATTCTGGGCGATGTCAAAAAGACTCTTTTCGGCATGATCCAAAAGATCAAAAATATCACTGGTTTCATCGTAAGAAGAATTGATGATTTCGGTAGAAACTTTAATCAGCTCTCGTTGAATGTATTTTTGTGATATGATACGGGCATGATACTCAATATTTGCTGCAGAAACAACGCGATCGGTAAGCTGCGTTATGTAAAAAGCACCACCCACCATTTCCAATGCGCCCATTTGCCGCAATTCGGAGGTAACAGTCAGAATATCGATAGGCGACGTCTTTTGGAATAAGCTAAAAATAGCTTCAAATATCTTTTGGTGTGCCTCTTTATAAAAAGACTCAACTTTAAGAATATCAATAACTTCACTCAACGCATTTTTTTCTAACATCAACGCGCCCAACACAGCCTCTTCAAGATCCAAAGCTTGAGGAGGCAGCTTTCCTAAGCCACTAACAAGATTATTCAAACCTGTACGTTTCTTACTAAAACCTGTACGCCCCGCATTAGATGATTGTCCTGTGTGTTCCTGATCCATTTTTGATTAAGATTATCGCGTTCAACAATAAAAACAGAGTATCTTATTAGATACTAAAAATATTGTTAAACAAAGTTAGCAAAAATACTAGCTCTCTAATTTTTTAGTTCTGCACATCAAAAAAAAGTGAAAAGATCAAGCCATGCATCTCTCCTATCCTACAAGCCTTTATTTTTAACACTGATTGTTAACAAACTGTTGATAACACCAAAACGTAATTCATTATCAATAAATTATAAAATTGTGGAAAACTTTAGAGATTGTTAACAACCACCCTGAAAGGTCATACTGAAGTGTTCAACAAATCACGCTTCATTAAGTTTTCATTTTCAACACATTAAAGTCCAACTAACTATCAAGTAAGTTACTATTAAACATTTGAACAGCGCATCCAGAAATAATTATATTGCAATGAAAATATTATATTATCTTTGCTCTATGTCAAATGGAGCCTCAACATTAAAACCCTACAAATCAAAAGAAGGTGGCAAGAAAGAACAAGTTGCAGACATGTTCAACAACATTTCCCACAGATATGATTTATTGAATCGGATCATGACCATGCGGATCGATGTGATTTGGAGAAAAAAAGCCATTCGATCCTTAGAGTCTATCAGACCGCAACTTATGCTAGATGTTGCTACCGGAACGGGTGACTTTGCTATTGAATCACTCCGTCTACTAAAACCTAAAAAGATTATAGGTATTGACATTTCCCAAGGAATGCTCGATGTTGCCAAAGAAAAGATTGCAAAAAAAGGACTTGAACAACAATTGGAGGTAAAATTGGCAGACTCAGAAAACCTACCTTTTGAAGATCATACCTTTGATGCCGTGACTGTTGCCTTTGGTGTTCGTAATTTCGAAAATTTGGAAAAAGGACTAGCTGAAATAAACCGCGTTCTCAAACCCGGTGGAAAAGCTGTTATATTGGAATTATCAAATCCGACTACCTTTCCTATCAAACAATTTTACCAGTTATATTTTCACAAGTTTATACCTGCGATTGGCAAATTGATTTCTAAAGATTCCAGCGCCTACTCTTACCTTCCAGAATCTGTCTCTAGATTTCCGGACGGAGAAAGATTTGCTGATATAACCTCCCAGGTCGGTTTCAAAGAGACTAAAGTTAGACCACAAACATTTGGTTTTTGCACCATATACGAGGCAATTAAATAAAAGCAACTCGCATGAAACATATTTTCTTTATACTAGTGGGAGTTTTTTTTAGCTTAGATAGTTTGGCTCAACGAAAAATTTCGTTGCCATTCTCCTCCTCTTATAATGAAGATGCAACGATCTTGCTGGGTATACAATACAATATGGTGGTACAAAGCTATCAACTGCAATTAAAAAATGGCTGGCAAAACCACAGGATAGAGTACAACGGTAATGACGCTAAAAACCTCGGTGAACTTAAAAGTATACAATCTAAACCGAACTTTGGTTTTTCGGTAGGAATACCTGTAGACATACGGGCCGACGAGAATCTTTATTTCACCTTCAACCCTTCATTTCTCTTTTTCAACAACCTAGGGATCGAATATCTGTCAACCGGTTCAAAACCTGACTGGGAAAATAAAAGTATAGTCCGAAAACAAAGACATATTGCTATATCCGAAAAAGGATCTAATTTTACCGCTTTTGAATTCCCTTTATCCGTTAAATTTCGGTCGGACGAGAAGATCTTAAAAAACAAATTCAATAGATACAGAGCCTACCTAATCGGTGGAGTTCGGTATACCCGATGGATAGGGATAAATGATGAATATAGCGGTCTGCAAAATCGATCTAAAAATGATATACCCCCCTCGTTAATCATGAGACCAGGATACCTATCCTGGGAAGCTGGCTTAGGAGCGGATATTTTCTTTGCTTATTTTAAGATGTCACCTGAAATAAAATTCAATCAGAGCTTCGATAATGTATTTGCCCCTAATCATGAATTAGCAAAGAACAATCTATTCATGGAGCCTATTCAGAGAGGTTTGATTCGCAATATATATGTTAGTTTGATCTTCCAATAAGGTATTCGCCGCCTTAAGCTAGAAGACCACCTGACGACTAAAAAAATAAAAATGAGAACAGTATTAATAACTGGTGCAAGCTCAGGAATTGGAGCTGCCTGCGCACAAGTACTAGCAACTGAAAGTAATTATAGGCTCCTGTTATGTGCACGAAGAGCAGACCGCTTGACCTCGCTCACCAACGAAATCCACAGCCTGCACCCCAACGTCGATATACACAGTTTTACACTTGATGTACGAGATAACGCAGAGGTAAAAAGAGCAATCGCTTCACTTCCCACCGAATGGCAAAACATAGATGTTCTAATAAACAATGCGGGACTAAGCCAAGGTCTTGATGCCTTGCAAGATGGAGACACAGACGACTGGGACCGCATGATTGACACCAATGTAAAAGGACTACTATATGTTAGTAAAACTGTCATCCCTTTATTAAAAAAAAGCACACGGGCACATATTATTAATATAGGTTCCATTGCCGGTAAAGAGGTATATCCCAATGGCAATGTGTACTGTGCGACAAAACATGCTGTAGACGCTTTAAACAAAGCTATGCGTATAGACTTATTACCTTTTGGCATTAAGGTTACGGCAATAAACCCAGGGATGGTAGAAACGGAGTTTTCGGAAGTTCGCTTCAAAGGAGATAAAGAAAGGGCTAAAAATGTCTATGCTGGCGTCGTACCTTTATCAGGTTTAGATATAGCTGAGACCATCCGTTATGTACTTTCTCTTCCAGCACATGTCAACATCAATGACCTGCTGATCATGCCCACAGCTCAAGCTACAGGAACAGTAATAGTCAGAAACTAAATAAACTCATACAATAATGTCACTAGAACAACAAATAAACCAAGATATCAAAGCAGCAATGATTGCTAAGGATAGTGTTCGTCTTCGCGGCTTGAGAGCGGTCAAAGCAGCAATCTTACTTGCGAAAACTGAAAAAGCAGGAGTAGACGAACTGGATCAAGATACGGAAATTAAAGTTTTACAAAAACTTGTCAAACAACGAAAAGAATCAGGAGAGATCTATAAAGGCCAAGGACGTGAAGATCTTTTTCAGATAGAGTTGGAAGAACAGCAAGTTATCGAAGAATATCTTCCTAAGCAACTGGATCGTGCCGAGGTAGAGGCAATTATTCATACTATCATAGCAGAAACAGGAGCTTCTGGGATGAAAGATATGGGAAAAGTAATGGGTGCAGCTAATCAAAAACTAGCGGGAAAGGCTGACGGGAAAACGATATCAGAACTTGTAAAAAGCTGTCTTTCATAAAAGACTGAATAGACTTTTTTATCTATGCCACAAAAGAGAACTAATTAGTTCTCTTTTGTATGTTCTCTGCTTCCATAAATTTTATCTCTGTCAAAAGATGCAATGTGCCTTTCTTTCTTGGGTGGATAGATATCCTGCAATGTAATCAATATCCCAGTTTCTTCCACTTCTCCAAACTCATCGTTCATCGCAGTTCCAAATGTCATCATCGTTGGTGAAAGGTTCATATAGGTATTGATGAGTGGAGGGATATTCTCTCCAGCCTCCCGAACGTGTTTATTTAGAACTTTATACCCTTCCTTATAGGGCAGGCCATCAAAAATCCCCAAAAATGGGGTAATATCTGTTTTATAGCCCACCAAAAGATCATCATATGGTCTAACCATATTTTTGTGATCTGGAAAGTAACATTCCATAAAATACATTAATAAGTCACGTGCTTGAGCGTTAAAGTGATCATACATGGTCACTTTCCCAAACAAGTACTTGATATCGGGATTAATTACAACCAAAGCCCCTAGACCATCCCATAGATTATCTAATGAAAATAGTCCTTTTCTATTATCAATGGAAGGTTGATATTTAGGCTGTACCCATGAGCGTCCGAGTTCAATAGTATAAGGAAGGTAATTCTTTACAAATTCATCAGAAAACTTAAAATAATGCAAAGTAGAGAGATGAATCTCTCCTTGATCATCCATCGCCTGATCACAACGGATCACCCTATATCCCGCTATGATCTCTTCGTCCTCAGGATTCCATGCTATCAATTGATCATAATTATGCGAACAGGTATCATTCTCATCAATATCAAGCGCAAGACCTGTTCCTCCCCCAGCCCCTCTAAACGTCAATTCACGCAACCGACCTATCTCCCGCATGATATTAGGTGCAGAATGGTAGTTCACTAAATAAACCTCGTTATTTCCATTATTGGTATAGCGAAGAAAAGCTTCTTCCGTTAGCTCTGCTTTGATCAATCCCCTATCTACTGGGGCAATTATTTCTTCCATACAATTTATTTCTCCGTCTTCATTTCATATACGAGCTGCCTTGTATAAGCCGCCCATTGCCTTTCGTTCCTTGATGTATCAAAAAACGTATATGGAATTTTCTTCCCAATTTTTATTACTACTCGTTGATTCCGTTGCGCGAAAAACTCATCCGCCAAATACAACATCTCAACATTAAATTTCACGCCCAATTTAGCCCTCCATCTGGAGAGATTGTAAAAAAAACTTGAATTCTTCCCATCTATATAGACGGGAATGACATCTTTCTTATATTTCTTCGCCTTGGATACAAAACTTTTCTTCCATTCTAAATCTTCAATCTTACCATGATTCTTGCGTGATACAAGACCGGCAGGAAAAACCAAAAGCGCATGATCACCTGCATAAGCATGCTCTATCGCCGAAATAGCACCCTTATCCTGCCCTCCAATCTTATTAACCCCAACAAAAAGAGGCTGAAGATTTCCAACATTCATTAAGATATCATTGACTAAAAACTTAACATCTCGCCGATATCGTCCTATCGCATGCATGAATGCAATACCATCAAGACCTCCTAACGGATGATTTGATGCAAAGATAACCGGGTCGGTATCGGGAATATTCTCTTCCCCCTCTAATACGACTTCGACTCCCAAATCGGTAATCAATGCATCGACAAAGTCTAACCCCTGCAGATCCCTAAAACGATACATAATGTCGTTTATCTCATCTTCGTGTATAGTCCGTTCCAAATAACTGACAAGCACCCCCGGTATCCATTTAGCAAGTCCTGGACTTTTTTTTCGTATGACTTCCCTTACTTGTATGAACTTATCTTTTTCTATCGCCATCTTTTTGAAAGCACAGATTGCTCCTATTTCGTGAAGCGTAAAAATAAAAAAATAATGCTGTATCTTGCTAAGAAAAATACATTTAAAAACAAGTTTCTTGGCTTTTATGTCTATTTTTGGTCAACGATTAAACGTTTTCACCTATTGAGTGTTTAATATTAAAAATAGCAGCTATGTTTATCGGGCAATACATATCCTCTGATTATCACGAAGTTTTACACACGGACACCGTCGATTTTGTCCTTCAAAAGATGAGTGAAAGTCATTCTAAATTTCTAGCTGTCGTCAAAGGCAATATTTTTCACGGCTTAGTTTCCGAGGAATCGCTCCTTGACCAAGTAGATACTCAAATCCCTATAGGGGATCTCCGCATACTTTTCAAATCGGTATACCTGTTTGATTATCAACACATATACGATGCTCTACAGCTAATCACGACATATGATTATTGCTTTATACCTGTACTGAATAAAAAACACGAATATGTAGGTGTACTAACCAAACAGGATTTACTAATCGCTCTCAATGAGACTCTCGGCAATGATGAAGGTGCTATTATTGTACTTGAGCTTGGTATACGTGATAATGCGCTCTCCCATATTGCCCGGATTATTGAAGCAGAGAACACTAATATCTTAAGCACCGCAATACACCACCTACCAGATTCCTCTAAATTAGAAATGACAATAAAGGTCAATAAAACAAATATTTCGGGGGTAGTCTCCTCTTTATGGAGAAATGACTATGTTGTTAAAGCGACATTTAGGGATGGAGGTGAACAGTCTGACACACAAGACCGCTATGACCTTTTGATGAATTATTTAGATTTATAACCTATTCTTTGCACCTTTGTGGTTTAGAAATACTACTATAGCAATGGAGCAAACGAAAATTGCAATCTTTGGCAGAATATTTAATTCGACGGTAATCCCCTATGTCGACCATCTTTTCTATTATTTAACAAAGAGAAATATTCAGATTTCCGTACATATAGAGTTTTATGATTTTTTACTGAAAAACAACTTTTCTCGTCCTAACTTAGCGACATTCTCCACCCATGAAGATCTACCTAAAGACATTAGCTTTCTTTTAAGTCTTGGTGGAGATGGCACTATGCTTGCGGCAGTATCTATAATCCGAGATTCTGGGATTCCAATCGCAGGTATCAATTTTGGCCGTTTGGGTTTTTTGGCAAATATCCAAAAAAACGAAATAGAATCCGCGTTAAACCAAATCCTGAACAAGCAATTCCATATTCAGAAACGAACCCTCCTGGCAGTAGAAAGTAACCATAAAGATCTTTTCAATGGCGAAAATTTCGCTTTAAACGACATAACAGTATTCCGGTTCGACAGCTCTTCAATGATTACAATTGACGCAAAAATAGACAACGAACTACTGAACTCCTACTGGGCCGATGGTCTTATTATAGCGACTCCTACAGGGTCTACCGCCTACTCTTTAAGTTGTGGTGGGCCGATCATTATGCCTGGTAGCGGTAACTTTGTGATAACCCCGATATCTCCGCACAACTTGAACGTCCGTCCAATCGTTGTATCGGAAAATATGACACTACATCTACGTATCGAAAGCCGTACAGAAAAGTTTATACTGAGCTGTGACTCAAAAAGTGAAACACTACCGACAGTCGCAGAACTTAGTATTCGAAAAGCTCCTTTCAGTGTTAATTTGATCCGATTAGAAAAAGATGGGTACTTCCGAACACTACGCGAAAAATTGCTTTGGGGAATCGATGTTCGTAATTATTAAATTAATAATTGATTTAACAAAAATTAAGGTTATACAATTATTGCAAAAACTTTATCTTTACAACCAAATCAGTAAAAGTTGATTAAAATTCGTATTGCTATATTAACCATATTATCTTTCATACTGTCGGATATCCAGGCGCAACAGTATGAATTTGGCATATCCGGTGTCGCCACTGGCTATATGGGAGATATAAATACAGCTGATCCATTTTACTACAGAAATTTAGGTGGCGGGGTATTTGCGAAATATAATCTGAATCCAACCTGGGGTATCAAGCTTGGATATAATCACTTATATGTATCAGCAAGTGATCAAGATTTTAAAAATCAAAAACAAAGAAGCTTCCATTTTCATAATCAGGTGTCGGAACTCGCTATAACGGCGGAGTTTAACTTCTTTAAGTATATAGCAGGAAGACAGGTAAATAGATACACACCTTACTTTATAGGCGGTATTGCCGCTATCAAACATGATCCTTATATAACCTCAGCTAGGTGGCCAAAGAAAGTTTTATTACGAGAATTACACCTAGAGGCAGACAAAGAAGGCAATCCGATCACTTTTTCTAAATTTGCGGTAGCAATACCGCTTGGTATCGGCTTTAAATACAATATAAAAGGCCCTTGGTCTATTGGTGCTGAATCCATTTATAGAATAGCCATGAGTGACAACATAGATGGTATAAGTCAATATTATCTGCACCCAAGTAAAGTCGCGCTACCTAAAACGAATAAAAATAATCTTACAATAAACGATATTACGTTTTTAGCTGATCCTAGCCAAAATTTAGTGCAGAATCATGGTCGAGCACGCGGGGATGGTAAAAAACTTGATGGTTACATGACTGCCGGGATCACACTGACTTATACAATAATTAGTAAAAAATGTTATTGGTGGCAGTAATATTTTAGTAAAATCAATGAGTGTTAAAGAAAATATAGACCTTAAAAAGCTTCCACGCCATATCGCTATTATTATGGATGGGAACGGCCGCTGGGCCAAGGGTTTAGGAAAATTACGGGTTTTTGGGCACAAAAACGGTGTTACGGCAGTCCGCGAAGTACTTGAAGGCAGTATCGCGCTTGGTATTCCCTTTCTGACGTTATATGCGTTTTCATCGGAAAACTGGAATCGTCCAAAATTAGAAGTCCAGGCATTAATGGAGTTACTGATCAATTCTCTCAATAAAGAGCTTAAAACATTTCAGAAAAACGGTGTTAAATTGAATGCTATAGGTAATATTGATGATTTGCCAAGTAATGCAAAAAAAACGCTATTAGAAACCATGTCAGCGACACGTGATAATACCAAATGTACATTAAGCCTAGCACTGAGCTATGGTGGACGTTCTGAGATTGTGGAGGCAAGTAAACGTATTACCCAAAAAGTAATGTCTGGCGAACTGGACTTAGAACAAATTAGTGAAAGGGAATTTGCTGACAACCTATATACTGCAGATATCCCTGATCCGGATCTCATGATACGAACAGGTGGCGAATACAGAATAAGTAATTTCCTATTATGGCAACTGGCGTATGCCGAGCTATTCTTTTCGACTAAAATGTGGCCAGAATTTGATCGAGAAGATTTATTTGCGGCTATCTCTGATTTTCAAATGCGTGAAAGAAGGTTTGGAAAAACCAGTGAACAGCTTTGAATGAGAACAAAAAACAAACACAAATAGCTGTAAAACAACTATTTAAAGCAATTATACTTTTAACAAAAATTAACAAGAGTTTGATGTACTTTAGCATCCATAATAACAAGTAAATGAAGCAACTATATATACTAACAGCCGCGTTTTTATTGTTGACCTCCTTCTCTACATTTGCTCAAATAGCAAATCGTGGGCCTGTCAACCTTTCAGACCCAGATGAAATTTCTTATTTACAACCGAAAGACTATGTCATTGGTGGAGTTACAGTAAAAGGAGCTCAATACTTGGATACAGATGTATTGATTACAATTTCCAAACTTGTGGTCGGTCAATATATCGAGGTACCAGGAGAAGCTACTGCTAGTGTTATTAAGGATCTTATGGCTCAAAATTTGTTTGAAGACGTACAGTTATGGGCTACGCGAATCGACGGTGAGACCATCTTCTTTGAAATTCGTGTACAAGAGAGACCTCGCTTGACACGTATTGATATCAAAGGATTAAGCAAATCTCAAACTGAAGAAATCAACAAACGTCTAAACTCAAGTTCAGGTCGTATTGTTAATGAAAATCTAATTCAATCAACGAGAGCTACTATACAGCGTTTCTTAAGAGAGAAATCCTATCTTTATCCAGATATAAAAATAAACACGCTTAAAGATTCAGCTCAGGCAAACAACGAAATTTTAAATGTAAATGTTGAAAAGAACAAGAAAATAAAAGTTAATAAAGTTCTATTTACCGGTAATGAAACCTTTACAAATGCCGAATTAACAAAATACCTCAAGGGCGTAAAACCCAGAAAATGGTTCAGAATATTTGGTCCAGGAAAATTCAAGGATGACAAGTATAAAGAAGCAAAAGAAAAGCTCGTAGCGAAGCTTCAGGATAAAGGATACCGTGATGCACAGATCTTATCTGATAGTGTATATCGTTATGGACAAAAAGAAGTCCGAATCGACATGGAGGTTTACGAAGGACCAAAATATTACGTAGGTAACATTGACTGGACAGGTAATACCCGTTATAAAGACTCTATCTTAAATATTCTACTTGGAGTTCAAAAGGGAGATATCTATAGCGAAGAAAAACTTAATGCAAAGCTGATGGGGCCGACCCGTAATAGTGATGATATTAGTGCACTTTATCAAAATGATGGATACTTAACCTTTAACATCAATCCTGTAATCAAGAAAATATACAATGACACCATCGATCTTGAAATACAGATTAGTGAAGGAAAACAGTATACAATTAACAACGTTATCGTAAAAGGCAACGATGTCACCAATGATCGTGTAGTGTTGCGTTCAATATATACTAAACCTGGACAAAAATACTCTAGAGAGTTGATCATGCGAAGTATACGTGAAATATCCCAACTAGGAATGTTTGACGAACAAAAGATCACACCGGATATCCCGTCTTCTACGATGAATCACGAAGATGGAACTACTGATATCATCTTCAATGTCGTAGAGAAACCCTCGGATCAGGTTGAATTATCCGGAGGTTATGGTGCTGGACAAATCATTGGTACATTAGGACTTACTTTTAACAACTTTTCGACAAGTAACTTTTTCAAAAAAGATGCATGGAAGCCCCTACCACGTGGTGATGGCCAAAAACTAAGCGTACGTGGACAAACTTCGGGCAAACGCTATCAATCCTATAGTTTTTCATTTTCGGAACCTTGGCTAGGCGGTAAAAAACCTGTCTACTTCGGCTTAAGTGCATATACATCAAATTCGTCAGCCGGTGGCTTTAATTACTATACCGGCGAACAAATGGTAAAAGACTCGGAACTACAACGTATTTGGATGACAGGTGTGACTGCATCTCTCGGTAAACGCTTACAGTGGCCAGACAACTACTTCCAAATTAATAGTTCCTTATCTTTCCAGCGGTACAAGCTTCAGAATTATGACTATTACTTTTTGTTTGCGAATGGAACGGCCTATAACTTAAACTTTACACAGGAGATCAGTAGAAACTCCATAGATGCTCCTATATATCCGACTTCAGGTTCACATATCCGCTTTAGTGTTCAGTTGACGCCTCCTTATTCGTCTTGGAATAATATCAACTATAAAACAGATCCAGAAGAAGTTCGTTTTAAATGGACCGAATACCACAAGTGGAAGTTCGATTCACAGTGGTATATGAAAGTAGCCGGTAAATTAGTTCTTAAAACTCAAGCTCAATTCGGCTTTTTGGGGAACTACACCAACCGTACAGAAACTTCTACATTTGAGCGCTTCAAACTGGGAGGTGATGGCATGCAAGGATTTGACTTCTTGCAAGGTTCTGAAATCATTGCAATGCGTGGTTATGCTAATGGTACAATCATACCGGCATCTACAGGAAACAATATGCAACGTGTAGCAGTCAGTTCAGGTAGCCCGATATATGCAAAGTACCAGGTTGAATTACGTCATCCGATCATGTTGAATGATCAGGCTACTGTTTTTGCTTTGGCTTTTGCAGAAGCGGGTAACACTTGGAATAAATTTTCGGAAGTAAACCCATTTAAAGTCCGTCGTTCTGCGGGAGTGGGAGCTCGTATTTTCCTTCCGATCTTTGGTATGCTTGGTATTGATTATGGTCATGCCTTTGATCCGATCCCTGGAATGCGTTCTAGCGAATGGAAACAAAGTTTCACATTTAGTATCATGCAAAACATGGGAGGTTTTTAGTGTTTAAACTTTTTAGTATAATTGTTGTCATAGAATTATAGCTTAGGAATGAAAATTGTTATTAAATAGAAAAATAATACAGAGATGAAAAAGATATTCGCAATTTTAGCTTTTATAACTTGTAGCATCAGCGCTTCTTTTGCACAACGCGTTGCTTATGTAGATTCGGAATATATATTAAAACATATCCCAGAATATGTATCGGCTCAAAAACGCCTCGATGACCTATCTGTACAATGGCAGGGTGAAGTCGACAAACAATACGGCGAAATTGAGCGTCTGTACAAAGCCTATCAAAATGATCAAGTGCTTTTGAACGATGATATGCGTAAGAGACGAGAAGATGAAATCGTTAATAAAGAAAAACAAGTAAAGGATTTCCAAAAGCAAAAATTCGGCTATGAAGGAGAGCTTTTTCAAACGCGTATACGTCTCGTAAAACCTATCCAAGAACGTGTTGCAAAAGCAATTCAAGATATTGCGACTACTCAAGGACTAGATCTAGTACTAGACAAAGGCAGTGAGGTTACTTTCCTATTTGCAAGCCCTCGGTTAGATAAAAGCAATGATATAATCACAAAATTAGGTTTCAAACCAGATCCCTCATTAGCCGAAAAGACACCATAACACATAGAAACTAATTTATTAACAATAAAGAATTATTTAAAAATTACACTTGTAATTGTAGAGTTTAACATGAAAAGAATGAAAAATTTAGTAAAAGGAGCAGTTTTAGCAGTAGGATTATTTGCAGGATTACAAATAGCAAGTGCTCAACAGAAAATCGGACATTTAAATGCTGATGAAGTATTTCAAGCGACGGCCGAATTCAAAGCAGCGCAGGAGCAGTTAAAAACATTAGGGGAAACCAAACAAAAAGAATTAGACGGGATGATTGCTGAGCTCCAAAAGAAACAAAAGGAAGCTGATGAACTCATGAATAATCAGAGCCCAGCCAACAAAGCTGAAACAGAAACTAAATTACAAGCTCTGGGACAGGAATTTCAACAATTGCAGACACGCGTTCAAGAAGTTCAAAAAGTGGCTCAAGATGATGTCCGTAAAAAAGAGCAAGAGCTGATGACTCCTATCCAATCAAAATTGATGACTGCAATCAATTCCGTAGCCAAAGAAAAAGGATATGCTTATATATTTGATATCGGTTCAGGAGCAGCTGTATACTATGACGGTGGTGAAGATGTGACTGCTGACGTAAAAGCGAAATTAGGCATCAAATAGGCTTTAACTGTTATCTATATCTAAAAGGTGGTTTTAACAAACCACCTTTTTTTATACATGGCTGACTGCTCTTGATTTAATATTCCCGGTTAAAATTTTATTCAGAATAATTTAAAATGTTTCAAAAAAGAGGTACATTAGTATTGGTTACGTACACGGAACTAAATTATGAAAGAAACATTTGATGTAATAGTTGTTGGATCTGGTATCTCAGGAAGTTGGGCGGCTAAGGAGTTTTGTGAAAAAGGGCTGAAAGTACTATTGCTTGAACGAGGGAGACAGGTGGAACATATTAAGGATTATCCTACCGCAATGCTCGATCCATGGGAATTCCCCCGAGCCAACAGCATCAGCTCCAAAAAAAAGAAAACCAACCCGTTAATAAGTAAACACTATGCTTACAGCGAAGCAACCTCCCATTTCTACATTGAAGATCAAGAGCAGGAATATATCCAAGAGAAACCCTTTGACTGGATAAGAGGATATCAGGTAGGTGGTAAATCGTTACTTTGGGCCAGACAGACACAACGATGGAGCCACTTCGAGTTTAATAACCCAAGACAGTTCAATACTAAGGCCAATTGGCCTATAACTTATGAAGATCTTGCACCTTGGTATGGCCATGTAGAAAGATTCATCGGTATATCCGGTAATAAAGACGGCATTGAAAACCTCCCAGATTCTGAGGTTGTGGGGTCTTTCGAAATGAATGCTGTAGAAAGCCATATATCAATGGCAATACGCAACAACTTCCCAAACAGGTTCCCGATAATTGGAAGAACAGCAAATCTAGCACAAATTACAGAAACGCAGAAACAACAAGGGAGAGGTCAATGTATGGCTAGATCGCTCTGCGAGAGAGGATGCCCCTTCGGAGGTTATTTTAGCGCGAATTCTTCTACTCTTCCTTTTGCCAAAAAAACAGGCAACCTAACGTTAAAGACAGACAGTATCGTCGAAAAAATCGTTTACGATGAGGAGCTAAAAAGGGCTACAGGTGTACAGGTGATAGATGCACATACCAAGCAGAAAAAGCAATACAATGCTAAAATCATCTTCTTAAATGCGTCTACTTTAAACTCTAACTTGATATTGCAGAACTCTATCTCAGACTCCTTCCCTAATGGACTCGGAAATAGTAGCGGGATATTAGGACACTATATTGTATTTCATAATTACAGAGGAAAAATACAAGCCAAAATAGCTGGTTTTGAAGATAAATATTACTATGGTAAGCGTCCCACGCAGGTATTTATTCCTGCTTTCGAAAACATTAGGTCCAAACATCCAAATTTTGAAGGCTCATACCTGATCGCATTCAGTGCTAACCGCGATGATTGGAAACGTCCGAGTTCTTTACAGGTAGGACCTATCTTCAAAGACAGCTTAACAGAACCTGGAGGATGGAGAATCGGTATGATGATGCAAGGTGAAGTCGTGCCTATTTTTGATAACCATGTACGCCTTAGTAGGGAAAAGGATAAATATGGATTGCCAAAACTAATAACTTCCGTAGGCTATACTCAAAATGATATCGCTATGATGGAGGACTTTTTTAAGTCTGGGCAGGAAATGCTTGAGAAATCCGGTTGCACAGATATTAAAATAATAGATCAACATCTGGAATTGGGTCGACAGCCGGGTTTAGAAGTGCATGAAATGGGCGGAGCGCGCATGGGCGATGATCCAGCTTCATCTGTCCTCAACAAATACAATCAATTACATGATTGTTTAAATGTATTTGTAACTGACGGTGCATGTATGACAAGTGGCGGAAATCAAAACCCTTCCCTAACCTTTATGGCATTATCAGCTAGAGCAGCAAATTATGCAACCGAACAGTTCAAAGAGGGAAAGTTATAATCATCCAAAGCCGTCTTTCTAAGAGCTTCCATTTTCTACACTGTAAGGTAATATCCAACAGTTCAAATTTATATGCTCTAAGATTAGCAGAATCAAATATAGATGAGGATATTTTAGGCAGATTATATAACAGCAAAGTCTACCTCTCTAAAGCAATAGAAGCTACACCATTAAAGAAACGGTGATTTTATTTCAGATGATATTCAAAAAATGTATATATCACTTCGGTAGCGTCTTCAGTTAACGAGTGTGTAGTTCTATTTGTCATGGCCACTCTTTCCTTTTGACCCAAAAGCTTGTTGACTTCGACACTATGATTCAACGCTCTCCACTGTGTTACTGGATCTTCAGCTCCCCCAGATACTAGAAAAGGCCTAGGTGCCATCAAAGCATGTAGTTCATGTAGATTTCTATTTTCCTTCCTTAACTGATTGTACACACCATAGGCCGGATTCTGATCGGTAATCATCCCTCTCTTACGCCAAGGTTTACGATGAAAACCAAGATACCAAGGTTCCCAATAGTTTATTGATTCTCTATTCTCCTGCATAGCAATTCCCGGATCTGACCATGCAGCAGCGGCAAAATTATCTGTAAGACAAGAAGCAAACATAGCCCACTTTCCTCCAAAAGAATGGCCAACAATACCGATTCGCTTTTTATCTACATTCTTACAGTTAGCGAGAACGTAATAGGCATTATTCCCAGCATAAGCAAGCATAGAAAGTGGCTGAACAGATACTGAATCAATAGAAGGATAATACAGTGAAAATTCATTGCGTTCAGAAGCAGCCTGCGTACCAATAGCCAAAGTTACAAAACCTCTATTTGCCAATTGTTTTGCAAAATCTCGCCAAGGTCGCCAAGGTCTATTTGGGCTACCAATTCCTATTGAGCTTTCAGCATCATAGAATACGCTGACAACTGCAGGCATTTTACCACTAGCAATTTTAGGCACCAATAGATAGCCCTTTGTCCATTCCGTAGGTGTCCATTTAAAACGCACACCATATTGTGTATACGTTTCTTCATATAGTGTATCAATATATTCAAAACGCTGTTCTTTATAAAGTTGTGGCCATATTCCCAGATAACCTTCCCAATCTCGCTTTATTTCCTCTTTACGTTTTGTCCATTCCTTTGCGGATTTCACTTTCTTACCGTTTTTGAACAAAAGCGGAGAACGAAACTCTCCAAAATCATTACGTAAAGAATCTGGGGGAGAAAAATAAGGTGCTAGCTTTTCGTGTAGAAGACTTGTTTGTCCAAATAAAACCTGGCCAAATAAAAATGAGAAAATGAAAATGCTAATCTTCTTCATAGCCGATAGTTTTTGCCTTCGCCAATGCTTGGGTCGTTAAATAATATTTAGCCAACATAAAAGATTTTTCCCAGTCAGGTAATGCATTTGCTCTACGATAGAGCACAAACTGATTCAAAACCTTAGCAAAATGATCTTCATGACTTAAATATAAACTTTTAGGTACTGATATCTTATAAGCATCTTGTTCCTGCATAATATCCAAACCAGGCAAGTCTTTCAATTCTCCAAGTGCTTGTCTCAGCTCTCCCTCAAAGTTTCTATTCACTTCTTTCGGTATTACGAATACAGACATTACCCCGGTGCTATCAGGCTTTATTTCTAATCGAAACTTTTTTGCATTAAACTCTGCTGAGAATTGATCACCTCTTTTGTCCAATGATTCCACATTCCATTGAACTGCAACAGAAACAGGAACCCCTTTAAAATTAAAACACAATTTCCCGTTGCTATATACAGCGAGATCTCCTTCATTTGTTTCCGACGACTTTAACATACTTGGGTATTGTTTTAGTCCAGTAGATTTTTCAAAGTCACGTTTAGTAACCCGAGTATACCACCTGAAAGAGCTATCCAACTTTATATCTTTTTTTAAATCAACTGTTTGTTCTGACGAAAGCATCCAGTACACTAAATCAATATAATGAGTAGTAACATCAACCAAACCTTCTCCCTGCTGTAACGTATTATAAAACATAGCAGGCCGTATCAAAGGCTTCCCCGAAACATCCTTTATAAAATGATGTGTACTATTAAATTTAATAGCATGTCCACTCTCATCTTTATTAATACCTCCCGAAAATTGAGTATCATTCAATAACGACTTGACGATAAGATTCTTTACATCATAACGTTCAGTCATAATATCGAATATTAGTGGTGTAGTTGAAGATGAGGTCAAAAGCCTTTCAAGTTTATCATATCCCTTGGTATTAATAACCAACGGTTTATCGGCAAAAACATCCTTACCTTTCTCTAGGGATTGTGATATAAACTCAATTTTCCGCTGATTGTCGCCCGCCAATACAACTACGTTCCCAATGTTAAACGCCTTATTTAGAAAATCATGCCCATAATAAGCTATGACTTTCCAATCTGTAGGGTTCTCTCTTCGTGAATTATATTGTTGTATGAAATCCCGATAGGCTTCTGCAGAGTTCTCCGTATCTGCAAAAAGATGTACCTTCGGTTCTATCTCCGCGTTTTTATATTTCTGAACAAGCGCAGCATGGAAATGTTCAGGTTGTATCAGCACCAGTTTAATCAAATCTTCATCACTTTTAGAGGACTGGCTTTGACCACATCCCATTCCCAATAGACATAAAGCAGTCCATAAATAAGCTTTTTTATATAATTTCATTCTACCATTTACGAATTTTATGGCCATGGACCGCATAAAAAATCAGATACAAATAACAGGGTACCAGAACCCAATAAGCTGTTCGTAGATCAAATACATCAGCATAATGACCATATATCATAGGCATAATGGCGTTACCACATAGCCCCATAATCAGCAACGCTCCTCCTTGTTTTGTAAACCTTCCAAGATCACTCAATGCTAATGGCCATATGCCTGCCCACACGAGTGAATTGGCAAACCCCAACAAAACGATAAACCAAATGGAAACATCAGCTTTATGCCCTAATAATGTGATGTCTCCATGGAGATAAATTATTCCAAAAGAGAGGAGCAATCCCAAAATGGTACAGACCTTAAAAGCTGTAACTTGGCTCATCACTTTAGGTATTAAGACAATCCCGCAGAGATATCCCACTATAGTGAGAAAAAGGGTGTAAGAAGGGAAAACCTTAGCCTCCAAAAGGTCAATATCCATTGATCCCGCATATCCTATTATAGTATCTATTGAAATAATCTGTGTCCCCACGTGCAAAAAAATAGCTATAGCACCTAGAATTAAATGAGGAAACTGGAAGATACTATTTTTAGATGAGTTGCTGGCTGCCACATCCGCATCCTCATACTCGGTATCAATCTCTGGTAACGGAGAAAAACGAACTAACAATCCCAATCCTACGAGAATAAAACCTAGAACTGCATATGGTGCAATCACGCGCCGGATAAAGACATCAAGTTCTTGGGACCGTTGCACAATATCCATAGTTTCAAGGTTCTTGAATAAATCTGAATCTGTAGCCCGCAATACAACGGTAGCAAAGATTAATGGTGCCAATATCCCTGCGGCCTTATTACATATACCCATGATGGAAATACGCTGTGCTGCACGTTCTTTAGGACCCAATATGGTCACATAAGGGTTGGCAGCAGTCTGCAAAATCGCTAAACCCGCACCCAATGAAAACAGACCTATTAAAAACACCTCATACGTCCGCGTCAATGCTGCAGGAATAAAAATAAATGCGCCAAACGCCATAATAAAAAAACCAATCATAATACCGTTTTTAAACCCTTTATGTTTAAGCAGGTAAGAAGATGGCATGGAAATAATCAGGTAGGAAATGTAGAATGCAAACGTGACTAGATACGATTGAAAATTAGTCAATTCACAAGCTATTTTAAAGTAAGGTATCAATATAGCATTAACCCAGCTAACAAAACCAAACATAAAAAACAACACCCCTATAATCCCTATTGATACAATAGTCTCCCTTTGCGTCAGACTAGCTGCGGTTTTAACTTTATTAACTCCCATACGATTTAGACTTTAGGCTCCCATCCTTTAGCGTATTCTCTTGACCATAGATTTTTCATCGCATTATCGTCGTTCAAAATATATCCATTCTGTGGATTTATTTCCAATTGCTTACCAGCTCTTAATGCTATATTCCCTAATTGCACTAATAGGGTACTTTTATGGCCACTCACAATATCCGAATTAAGATTTCCCGACGTCTTCATTGCCGCAAACATGTTCTGCATATGTAATGCATCCAATTGCTGAGAAGGACTACTGAGACTAGCCGTATCGATTGGCCCACTGTCTTTGACTTCTTTAACCAACTTACCCTTAATATCAAACAGTTTGTAAGAATTTGCACCATCGATCTGCAAGGAACCATTTGACCCATAAAATATTACTCCAACATTCGATCCTTCTGTCGTCATAGCATTACAGCTTCTTCCCTCCCAAGTGATCATTCTATCAGGCCCAAATTCAAGACTTATAACCTGCGTATCTGGCGTCTCCCAATCATCTTGATACGCATATCGACCACCGTTAGAGCTCACTCGGGTAGGATAGTCAACCTGCAACCCCCAACGTGCTAGATCGACCATATGCGTACCATTATTCAAAGCCTCACCAGTGCCCCAATTCCAAAACCAGTGCCAGTTGTAGTGTAATAAATTGTCCTGATATGCGGTCCGAGGCGCCGGCCCTTGCCATAAATCAAAGTCTAACCAAGATGGCACTGAGGTCTTCTTTCCGACACCGATCGAAGGACGATTATTGGTATACCAAGTCTTTGCATAAAAAACCTTACCGATGGTACCGTTGTGCACCTCTTCGATGCCTTTAACCACATTAGGCCATGACCTTCGTTGATTACCCATCTGAATTATATTTCCATACTTGTTCGCTGCAGCTATTAACAGTTCACCTTCTCTAGGGTTGTGGCCACAAGGTTTCTCCAAATAGATACTTTTTCCTGCCTGTGAAGCCAATATAGCTGCAGGGGCATGCCAGTGGTCAGGTGCGGCAATAACAAAAATATCCACATCCTTGCTTTCCAATGATTTTCTAAAATCTCTAAATCCCGTTACGGTCGTATTCTGAAACTTAGCAAGTCCCGTCTTACATTTATCAATAGCTCTACTATCAACATCACATACATGGATTACTTCACTCTGGGCCTGACTGGCAAAATTTTGTGCCAATGCCGCCCCACGAGAGTTGACCCCCATTACAGAAACTCGCATTTTCTCATTAGAACCGACAATCCTATTATAACTTTTAGCACTAAAACCAGGCAAGACTCCGCCCAATCCTACAGCAGTAGATGCGATCAATGTTTTCTTTATAAAATTTCTTCTCGAATTATTATCCATAATAGTAAGTTTATTTTAAGGTGATATCTGTTAAATTGACGGATCGTCCCTGCATCTTTTTACTCAAATCAGCAGCTTCGATAAAAGCACATATTTCCAACGTTTGGCCCTCATCAACTGGAGCTTCTCCTGAATCAAAAAATGAGACTATTTCTTCTAGTAGAGGTTCATAACCTAAAAAATCGCCTAACTTGACTACTCCTTTCTCACAATAAACCGTACCGCCAAAAGCAGCTGTACCAGTCCTCGTCCCCCTTACAGTTCCAACACGACCATCTTCCCAAACCCCAACAATAATATCGGTTCCATCGGTATGGGTACGATTCAACATTTTACACCCCACCCCCATGCATGTAATCAACATTTCTACAGCATGTATCCCATACCAAAAGAAATCTAAATGACTCGGTTCGATGGTAGCTGGCGAATAGACATCAGCTCCTAACACTTTCCCATACTTTCCTTCTAAAATCTCCTTCATACCAGAAATATATCGCAACGACGAAGAGGAGAAAAAAGGAATACTGTATTCTTTAGACAGACGCATGATTTCTTCCGCATCCTTATAGGAAGCTGCCAAAGGCTTATCGATAAAAAGGGGTTTCT
The DNA here is from genome assembly GCF_016746095.1 of Sphingobacterium faecale. Taxonomy (GTDB): domain Bacteria; phylum Bacteroidota; class Bacteroidia; order Sphingobacteriales; family Sphingobacteriaceae; genus Sphingobacterium; species Sphingobacterium faecale. The sequence goes on from NZ_JAERTY010000003.1 coordinate 515,056, forward strand.
TCGCTTTGAAAACTTCACGAGCCTGATCTAGATGCAATCGGCCATCATTTGTTTCTAACAATACGTAGTCTACCTCTTTCAACAATGTCTTGATAGAGTCCACGACTTTAACATCGAGTTTCTTTATATCTGCAATATACTTAGGGATACGATCTGTAGCTGAAGGTATTGTCCTTGTCCCGTATGGATATGCAGCCACAACTTTGTAATCACGAAATTTTTCGGGCTTACCGTGTAAGGATTTCGTAAAAGCTATAGCATGGGAGGTATCCAAACCAATGATACCAATACGCTTTCCTTTATTCTGAAAAAAAGGAATCCCCGAAGCTGTGTTTATCATTACAGCACCCAAAGCTAAGGAGCCTGTACAAACGAAGTCTCTTCTACTTAGATTTTTCATAATGCGGTTTATTATGTTACGTTATAAAGATACTAAATAGTGTACGTACCCGAAAATATATTCGGAAACAATTTTTCTGTTCTATCTAATTCTTATAATATTTGTAATTCTCTTTAGTGAGGATATCTATAGGCATCAATTGCACTTTGTCCACCTGGCCACTTTCAATAAAATATTCGTATAACGTCAACAGCCCCTTATACCCCTGCTCTATCGGCTTTTGACAAATCAAAAAGTCGATGATTCCTTTTTCCAAATATTCAATATTACGACTAAGATAATCATAACCGATCAGCTTTATATTCGTAATATTATTGGTCTCAAAATACTTAGCTACAGTAGAAACTCTCGAGTTCGTGACAAAGAGTAGATCTACGGGATTGTACCTCAAGTAATTTTCTAGTTCAACCATTATGGAATCATAATCAGTTCTATGGACTGTCAACATGTCGACCCTAGAAGCTAATTTGTTCTCTTCAAAATAACTTTTAAAGCCCGTTGCTTTTTTCAGCAAATGGTGTTCTGCTCCCAACTCTCTCGACACATTGAAGATAAGGATATTTCCTCCATCCGGAATCAGGTATTTCGAAAGATTTCCTGCTAGTTTACCTGACTGAAATAAATCAGGTCCAATATAGCTTAAAGGAGTCACATTAGATATATCTGAATTAATGAACACACACTTAATCCGCTTTGCCTCACATTTATAAAAAAACTCTAAGGCTTCACTAATAAATGAGGGAGCTAAAATTACACCATGAAAACTATCGTTAAGGATATTGCTGCTTGCCGAGTTGAATGTCTGTCTGTCATTAAGTTCATAATGAAAAAAAACAACCTCCACTCCATACATACGAATCTCCGACCAAGCCCTATTTATACCTTCAAGCGGAGCCTTCCAATACTCAGTCTCAGGGGATTCCCGCGGAATCAGTACAGCAATACGAAAGTTCTTTTTTGAAGCTAAACTTCTCGCCAAAAGATTGGGCTTATAATCCATTTCCTTTATGATAGCCTCGATTTTCTCCTTTGTTTTCGCAGAGACACCACTCCGATTATGAATCACGCGGTCCACTGTCGCAATCGACACATTTGCTCTTCTCGCAATCTCTTTTACTCCAGACAATTCATTATTTTTCTGCATACAGTAACCAATTGGACTTCAATTAAAGAATTTTTTTTTTACTTTCCAAAAGTAGACTGCTATCTTCACCCAAGTAGAGAGTAACTGGTCCCCCGACTTTAACCAATTCTATGTCATCAAATTTGACTAGAGAAACGTGACTCCTTCAGAAACACCGTTTATATTGATACCGTAAAACATTCTACGGTGTTTTTCAGACTAATTTTTAATCCTTCTAAATACATATTATGCACGCATAATATCCCATATAATTAATTATATTTGTTCTTGAACCTGGTTATAAAACTATGATTGGTCAATTGATTTTTACAATCCTATTCTTTGCCGCAGTTTTTTTCTTCTACAGAAATGCCGCAAAGATTTACAGAAACATCAAATTAGGAAAAGCGGTCGACCGTTTTGATAATGCTTCAGAGCGATTAAAGACTATGCTATTAATAGCATTTGGTCAAAAAAAGATGTTTAAACGTCCCATTCCTGCATTACTTCATCTATGTGTATACGTAGGATTCTGCATTATCAATATAGAAATGCTAGAAATCGTAATCGATGGAATATTCGGTACACACCGTGTTCTATCCTTTATGGGAAGCTTTTATAGCTTTTTAATCTATAGTTTCGAAATTCTAGCTCTACTTGTTTTACTATCCTGCGCTGTCTTCTTCATTAGACGAAATGTATTAAAGCTGAAACGATTAAATCAGCATGAATTAAAAGACTGGCCAAAAACAGATGCGAACATCATTCTAATTACGGAGATTCTGTTAATGGCAGCGTTCCTTATCATGAATGCGGCGGATCAAAAGTTACAGATATTAGGACATCCACACTATACGACAGCCGGTACACTCCCTATTAGTACTTCTTTACTGCCATTGCTGCCAAGTACATTCGATAGCTTAATACTTATAGAACGTTTTTGCTGGTGGTTTCATATTGTGGGGGTATTGGCCTTTCTTAACTATCTTCCGCTATCTAAACACCTTCATATTATCTTAGCATTCCCTAACACGTACTTTACAAAATTGGAACCAAAGGGTAAGTTTGATAATATGCCTGCCGTCACTGCAGAAGTAAAAGCCATGCTCGATCCCAGTCTTCCCCCTCCTAGTGGAGAAGTGTCAAGATTTGGCGTAAAAGACGCTACAGATCTAACCTGGAAAAATCTTCTAGATGCCTATACCTGTACAGAGTGTGGACGCTGTACCTCCTCCTGTCCAGCTAATATCACTGGAAAATTGCTATCTCCTCGTAAGATAATGATGGATACGAGAGACCGAATAGAGGAAATAGGTAAGAATATCGACGCTAATAAGTCCTTCATAGATGACGGAAAATCCTTACTGGACGATTATATCAGTAGAGAAGAAATATGGGCATGTACAAGCTGTAATGCCTGTGTAGAGCAATGTCCTGTAAACATCAATCCTTTAGAAATTATTATGGGCTTAAGGCAATACGCGGTAATGGAAGAATCCAAGGCTCCCGCAAGCATCAACGGGATGCTGGGAAATATGGAAAACAATGGAGCTCCCTGGAAATATGCACAAGCAGATCGTGCCAACTGGGCCAATCAATAAAGATTCTTAAACATGGAAAATCAAATACAAGTCCCCACAGTCGCCGAACTAGTTGCTAAAGGCGAATCTCCAGATATATTATTTTGGGTAGGCTGCGCTGGCTCATTTGACGAAAGAGCGCAACGTATTACAAGAGATATCTGTAAAATACTTCAACATGTAGGTATAAAATATGCAATTCTAGGTACAGAAGAAAGTTGTACCGGTGACCCTGCCAAACGAGCAGGCAACGAGTTCCTATTCCAGATGCAGGCTATGATGAACATACAGGTACTTGATGGCTACGAAATAAAGAAAATAGTAACCGCCTGCCCACACTGCTTCAACACAATAAAGAATGAATATCCGGAACTAGGCGGAAACTATGAAGTAATCCACCACACCCAGTTGATTCAGTCACTTATCGAGCAAGGAAAATTAAAACCTGCTGATGGACACGCTTTCAAAGGAAAACGTATTACCTATCACGACCCTTGCTACCTCGGACGCGCCAATGAAGTTTATGAGGCCCCACGGAAAGCTCTAGAGATTTTAGATGCGGACCTAGTAGAACTCAAACGTTGTCGCAGCAATGGCCTATGCTGTGGAGCCGGGGGGGCGCAGATGTTCAAAGAGCCAGAACCCGGCAACAAAGATGTTAATATAGAACGTATAGAAGATGTGATAGAAACCAACGCATCTGTTGTAGCTGCCGCATGTCCATTCTGCATGACCATGTTACAGGATGGTGTAAAGATTAAAGAAAAAGAAGAGCAAATACAAGTACTTGATATCGCAGAAATCACCGTAAAAGCCAATAATCTTTAAAGAAAAGTACATAAAAAAAAGTGATCATAAAATATGATCACTTTTTTTTATGTACCCAGAAGCAGATTCGAACTGCCATGCCCTTGCGAGCGCCACCCCCTCAAGATGGTGCGTCTACCAATTTCGCCACCTGGGTATTACAGCGACAAAAATATGGCTTTTTTTTAAAGTCACAAGTTAATTTGACATATTATTTTTAAAATTTTTATCAATCAGTGTTTGGATAATCCCATCTACTAAGCCAACTCGCGGAGCTACAATGTTTTTCAGATGGCCAACCTTCATAATGGTCAAAAAAATCTCTGAAGCCGGAATAATAACATCAGCCCGATCAGACCGTAATCCTAATTCATGAATACGATCTTTTAGCGAAAAAGAATTCAAATGGTCGAAAATAGCCTTCAATTTAGCATATGTCATCGGCTTATCTCCTTTCTCATTTGCAATGCGTGAAAGCTTATTGATATTTCCTCCAGTACCTATACCATAGATATTTTTATAACCTCTTGTCTTTTCCTTAACCCAACGGCGCATTTTATCCCATGTCTCCGGTTGATCCTGATTATCCAATATACGGATCGTCCCCAAGTTGAAAGACTGAGAGTCAACAAGCTCACCATTCGCAAACAGTGTTATCTCTGTACTACCTCCTCCCACATCTATGTACAAATACACCTTAGTCTTGTCGATCGTATTACTTAAATAAGAGTTATAGATAATCTTTGCTTCAATTCCTCCATCTACGATCTCTATATCGATCCCCTCCTCTTTACAAGCTTTGACCACATCTGCACCATTGTCTGAGTCACGCATTGCCGAGGTTGCGCAGGCCATATAATCCGTCACTTTATAGACATCCATTAGGTTTCTAAAAGCCCGCATTGTTTTGACCATATCCTGAAATTTACCTACAGATATATGCTTATCAATAAAAGCATCATCTCCCAAACGTAATGGCACTCGAAGCAGTGTATTCTTGGTATATACCACCTCGTCCTTCTTTTCTAAAATATCCGCAATCAACAATCGGACTGCATTTGAACCTATATCTATAGCTGCGTATCTCACCGGCATTCTTTTTTTAATCTGCCAATAATAACGTTTTAATATTAATTTTCCATTAAATTAACGTTAGAATTAACATATAAAAAAAGGGAACATGTACATGTTCCCTTTTTTTATAGCGCAAAACATCTATTAATGGTGCGAATGAGCTTCTTCTTTACCACCAATCTGTTTGTATACTTCAGATACGATATCCACTTGCTTTTCAGCAAAAGCGCGCAAATCTTTGTTAGTATTGCGAGTCAAACGTGTTAACTGTTCTTTTATCAACCCTATTTCATGTTGTGCATTATGCACGTAGTCCGTATGCTTTACATTTGTAGAAGCAGTAGAATCTGTTGCATGAGCAGTAGTCAATTCTGGAGCAGGCACACCTTTGATGGGAAAATCGATTTGTACAGTTCTAGCAATAGTATCCAAGGATGGAATCAATCCTGCATAATAAGCTTTCACTTTTGCGGCAACCTCTTTCGATTTCGCTTCACCGTTAGCCTCTTCATGCTCAGCTACAATTACACCTACCTGTGCTGCTTCTCCAATTTTCTGGAAAGCAGAAAACGCATCACCGTCTACCAAAGTAGTATGCGTGTATTTCAACTGATTCTCCTTTGCTGTTTTATCTACACAAGAGTTAAACAAAGTACCTGCACATACTGCGGCAAAAAATAAAGTATTTAATTTCATTTTAATTCTTTTTTCTCGAATACAAAAATATAAAATATCTATCAGAATACCCCATACTTTCGGATTATCTATTATGCAAGGTTCCTACCTGCATTGACGACACCATATATGGTACGTCCAATGAGTTTTCTGTATATATCCTCCTGTTCTATGGCGAGACTACCTTCACGTAACCTACGAATTGCATAATGCTGGATGATCAACAGTGGTAACACAATCTTTTCACGTTCCAAAATAGAAGCCCTTTCAACGGGATAGTTTTCCATGAGCACACTTGCACCACTCAATTTCAACAAATAACTCTTAGTTTTCACATACTCATCATAGAGTATATGCCAGAACTCACCAAAAGTAGGGTCGTCCTTCATATAAGAAGTAATAGCAAAATTTGACTTCGTCATAGACATCATGCAGTTATCAATTAGCGTATTGAAAAAACCAGAATTATCATATAGATTACGTACATACGACCACAGATTATTCTCCTCTGCCCATTCCAAAGCTGTACCGACCCCGAAAAAACCTGGAATATTCTGCTTTAATTGGCTCCAGGAAGTCACAAAAGAAATCGCCCTCAAATCCTCCAGTCGAAGATCCCTATCAGAATTTCGTTTCACCGGACGGCTACTGATATTGATAGAAGAAAGTGCTTTTAACGGGCTCAACGCCTCTAGGTATTTTAAAAAGAGCGGGTGATTACGTAAAGACAAAAACTTAATATGACTAGCTTCAGCCATATCCTCAATAATCTGCTTTTGTTTTTCCGTAAGTGTATCGCCTTGATTTTGCCTAATTTCAGAAATCAACCCCGCATGTAGTAATTGTTCAATATTATACTGCGCGGTATCTAATGAACCATATTGGCTACTGATAGTCTGGCCTTGTATAGTTAATTGTATATGCTTATTCTCGATCTCGGTTCCCATTGAGGCATAAAACCGTTGTGTCTTTCCGCCACCACGGGCTGGAGGTCCACCGCGGCCATCAAAAAACACCAGATCCACTTCGTACTCCCTAGCCAAAGCAGTCAGCTCCATCTTCGCATTATAAATAGACCAATTGGCCATGAGATAACCTCCATCTTTCGTGCTATCAGAAAAACCGAGCATAATGGTTTGCTTATTCCCTCTCCTTTCTAGATGCGCTGCATAAATAGGGTTACTATACAATGTACGCATCACGTCTGAGGCCCGTTCTAGATCGTCCACAGTCTCAAATAAAGGGACAAAATCAATAAACAACTTATCCCTTTGCCATCCTTCCCACAAAAACAATTGCATCAAGCCCAATATATCTGAGGCTTGTTGGCAATTAGAAATAATAAAACGCTGCGCAGCCCGTTCTCCTCCCGAGCGTTGGATATCTTTCAACAGCTGTATCACACCTATCGTATCTTTAACCAACGGTTCCGCATCATCTTTATACACTAAATTATCTTCTGTAAAACGTAATGCCTGTTGCTTGCTTTCCTCGCTCGTAGTGAGCTGCGCTACCTCAATCCCTAGCTTTTCACCATGCTCTTGCACCAAATAGTTAATCGTCTGCCGTAATACGGAACTATCTTGACGAATGTCCAACGTAGTAAAATAGCAACCAAATGTATTTACCTTACGAATTAAATCTTCAACAAGCTCAACAAACAAACCGTTGTGTAAAGAATGAAGAACCTCTCTAATAGCATTTAGATTTTCTAGTATCTCTACCGTATCATCTTTAGGGTTTTCTACTGTGTGAAAACTATTGGTATAGAACAACTCTTGAAGATTCTCCAAGTAACCTTCCACTCCCTTAAAAGTAATCCGTCTCTTTACTACCCTAAAATCGCGATAGTAACAGCGGAATAGTATGGTCCTAAGCATTCCTGCCACGCGTTTTGTACTCTCGACAGTCACGTTTGGATTACCATCACGGTCGCCTCCGGGCCAAAAACCCAACTCAATCAACTGCTTTACATCTTCCGACGGCACCTCTAATTCGTCATCGATCTTAGATTGAATACCAGAGGTGACTTTGTAAAAAACATTCTCTAAGTACCAAGCCAAGCTTACGGCTTCATCCACGGGAGTTGGACGTTGCTGCTTTATAAAAGGCGTTTTACCCAGTTGTTGAAGTAAAAGATGAATATTAGAGATGTCATTTGCCTTTATAGCCTCGATTAGATCATTGATTATTCCCAGCACAGGCCCAGGATAAAACTGTGTAGGGTGAGCTGTCAATACCAAGCGCACCGAAAAGTCACGTAATTTCTCTACAAGTTGCTTTTTTAGTTTAGCATCATTCTGGGCCAGTTTGAACAAAGAGTTTAATCCTCCGATTTCATCACTTTTTCCAACAGCCTGAAAAGAAGAATCTTCTATTGCATCGAATAAGACCACTTGACGTTCGATATATTGTACAATTCTAAACAGAAGATCTACACGATCTTCATCTTGTATATATTGCTCATACTGCTGAAAAAAACTATCGATTATAGTCTCTGGTGTCGAATTGCTTTCAACGCCTTGCTCACAGTGGGTCGTAAAAAATGGAAGCAATGTGCCTGTATGCTTTACACGTTGAAAAGGTAGGGTTAAGAACAGACTTTTAAATAAATCAAAGCGCGTGAGCACTTCATTCTCAAATACGGCTTGTTTTTGACTTAATTTCATTTCAATAAATTATGTATGATCCTTTCGTCTCACTGATTAGTCTGCTCAGAGAGGTATCGTTAAAACAAAAAATCTCCAAAAGCAGCAAACAAATATACAATTTAATATTAAAAAGTGTAGTTTTTTATTAAAATCATATTTAAATATAGTTTTTAATGAAAAAATAACAAGAAAAAAACTTTCAACATATAACACGAGAAAGCTAACCCAATAAAAAAGCAACCTTTCGGTTGCCTATTTACTATCTTTTGGAACGGTTTGGCTTTTTACAAGCTCTTTTTTCCGTCCAGGTCTTCGCTTTCCATAAGATCCCATTACAATCTTACCCCTTCTTGTCTTTTTATCTCCTTTTCCCATAACTATATTTTTAAATAAATGATATATAAAGTTGATAACCAATCACAATTTACAGTTATAAATATGGAAAAGCAAACAAAAAACAAACTATCCCCTACTATTGTAATTGGGCGCCTCTTTTGTAATCTGTATATTATGAGGATGTGACTCTCTCAAGCCTGCACCGGTAATTCGCACAAACTGCGCTTCCTGTAGTTTTGTTATAGATGCAGCACCACAGTACCCCATAGAAGCACGCAAACCACCTATATATTGATATACAACTTCTGCTAAAGTACCTTTATATGGAACTCTACCAACAATCCCCTCAGGTACCAACTTCTTAATATCATCCTCGACGTCTTGGAAATACCGATCTTTCGAACCTTTCTCCATGGCTTCTATAGATCCCATCCCCCTATAAGATTTAAACTTACGTCCTTCAAGCAAAATCGTCTCGCCTGGAGCTTCTTCTACTCCAGCGAATAGCGAACCTGCCATAATTGTATATGCACCAGCAGCAATAGCTTTAGCAATATCTCCTGTCTGCTTGATCCCGCCATCCGCAATCAAAGGCACACCAGTACCTTTTAGTGCTTTAGCAACTTCATAAATAGCATATAACTGTGGAACCCCGACTCCCGCAATGATACGAGTAGTACATATTGAACCCGGACCAATACCAACTTTGACAGCATCCGCACCAGCATCTGCAAGATCTTTTGCCGCTGCTCCCGTAGCAATATTCCCAACAATAACCTGCAAATCAGGATATTTTGACTTAACTTCCTTCAACTTATTGATTACACCTAGAGAATGACCATGGGCAGTATCAATCGTAATTACGTCAACCCCAGCTTTCACCAATGCATCAACCCGCTCCAAAGTATCTCCTGTGACCCCTACAGCAGCTCCAACCAATAAACGTCCATGCTCATCTTTTGCTGCATTAGGATAATGCTTATACTTTTGTATATCCTTAAATGTAATCAGCCCCTTCAACATATAGTTATTGTCGACCACAGGCAACTTCTCTATCTTATGGTTCTGAAGAATCTCCTCAGCTTTAACCAGATCTGTTCCCTCGGGAGCAACAACAAGATTATCCTTTGTCATCAACTCATTAATAGGCCGAGCCATATTTTTTTGAAAACGCAAATCTCGATTCGTTACAATACCAACCAATTTACCATCCAGATCAATAACTGGAATACCTCCGATTTTATGCTCTTTCATGATACTGAATGCATCTCCCACTGTAGCCGACTCCAACAGTGTGACAGGATCCTGAATCATACCACTTTCTGAACGCTTTACTTTGCGTACCTCAGCAGCTTGTTCACCAATGGTCATATTCTTATGTAACATCCCTATTCCACCTGCTTGTGCAATAGCGATTGCTAAATCAGACCCCGTGACTGTATCCATCGCAGCCGAAACCAACGGTATATTTAGTTTTATCTTCTTGGTCAAAAAAGTACTTGTATCTACATCTCTAGGTAGAATCTCGGAATAAGCTGGTATTAATAATACATCGTCATATGTGAGACCTTCAGCTACGAATTTTTTTGGATCTAATTGCATGGCAAATATCTTGTGGGTTTTCTATTTGCCAGGCAAAATTACATTTTTTTATCAAAAAACCAAAATAAAAATAACAGCTCCCATTTAATGATGCTCAGATTATATTCATTTTTTTGCTAACAATTAAAACCGACCGAAACATTTTGGCAAGTTCTTTGCTTAGCCTTACGAAGCACAACTATAAAAGACCGAAGCTGCCCCCTTTGCCGCTATCTTCAATATACGGAGTATGCGACTACAGTAAAGCTTCATCACATTTTATATTATACTGATACATACAAATTCAAATGAAATACTCATGTTTAGCGAAGCATTCCTCATGAGTACTCCATAAGACAATTAAAAAACGAATAACACATATGAAAAAATCGGCTTTATCTGTTTTTGCGATAGCCTTGTTGCTTGGCTCCTCAACTATTGTAAAAGCACAATCGTATAGAACTGCCCTAGGGGTAGGCATAGATGTAGGTGATGGGCCCACCTTAGGTGGCCCACAGGTCAAACACTTTTTTGATAATCAAAACGCTGGTAATGCACAGGTACTATTCGGTGACAATGCCACATTAATAGGAGTAGACTACTCCTACAATCAGCCGATCCGTGGCGCTCGTGGACTCAGCTGGTACGTTGGAATAGGTCCGCAGTTGACCTTCCTTAACAATAACAGCATCTGGTTTGACGACAAACACCGTGATAACCACACTCATGTCGCTATTCGTCCCGCCGTCGGTCTCGAATTCAAAATACCTTCCGCTCCATTAGCCTTTCATTTTGACTGGAAACCTTGGTGGAACTTAACCCATAATTCGAGCTTCGAGCCGTCAAGATTCACCCTAGGATTCAAATTCACGTTAAAGTAACACACACAACCACTTCAATCCTATGCTATAATCAATAAACACGCATAGCTGAAACAAAAAGCCTTTTCATAGCGCAATCGGAAACAAAAAGTCCGATTGCGCCATAGGTGTCTCCTCATTAGACACTTCTGCTAATATTTTGTTCATATTCCCATAACAAAAACTTTTCAATAGTTATCTATATATTTTGTTTTCATTATACAAAATTTTTATACCTTTGCGATTCTTGGTAAAATATATTTTGTTAAAGTGTTAAGTATAATCCAAGCTTCTAAAAAAGACTTTATCGTCCTTTTTAGCCCAATGATTAACGATACTTTGACATATTTTCACGAGATTTAAAGCAATTAAAAAACATAAACTATATCAAACTAATAGACGAATACAGAAAATGCAGAGTAAAGGGCTGATTAAATTTTTGGTAATAATAGTGGCATTAGCTTGTCTCTATTCTTTATCATTCACTTTTGTAACAAGAAAAGTGGAACGTGAAGCTGAGGCATATGCAGGAGGCGATATCGCAAAGGAAAAGGCATACCTCGATTCCATTGCGGGTGAAACGGTTTATAACCTAGGGTTTGCCAAGTACACGTACAGAGAATGTAAATCTTATGAACTTGCTCTAGGGCTAGATCTTAAAGGTGGCATGAATGTCACAATGGAAATATCGCTTGAGGAGTTGATAAAGAACTTGGCTGATAATCCAAAAGACGAAAAGTTCAACGCCTCTTTAAACTCAGCAATTCAAAAAAGCAAATCATCAAACAAGTCTGTTGTTGATCTTTTTATTGATGACTATAAAGCAAGCGGAACGTCTCAAAATTTAGCGTCATTTTTTGCGACAAAAGACAATGCTAGCTTCATAAAAACGACAAGTTCCGATTCTGAATTGAAAAGCTTCCTTCAAAAAGAAGCAGATAATGCAATCCAAAACTCATATAAAGTATTACGGACGCGTATTGATAAATTTGGTGTTGCATCTCCAAACATTCAGATTCAGCAAGGTACAAACCGTATCCTGATCGAACTGCCAGGGGTAAATGATGAAAGTCGTGTACGCAAATTATTACAAGGTTCTGCAAAACTAGAATTCTATGAGACGCATGACAATATGCAGATTTACCCGTTGTTAGAAAACATTAATCGTTCTCTTGCAAGTTCAATTAAATCTAGTGAAACACCAAAACCTGTATCAACAACAGATTCAACTGCTGTTGACACCACTCAAAAAGAAGACAATCTACTTGCGAATCTTGGAGCCAACAAGGGCAACAACCAAGATTCTAGTGCCTTAGCAGCTAATTTAGCAAACGAAAACCCATTATTCAGTGTATTGATGCCGTCGATATATCAAGCTGAGAATGGACAACAACAGTTAGCTCCGGGTGCCCAAGTAGGTATAGCAAACCTAAAAGATACAGCTAAAGTAAACGCTTACTTAGCAAGACCAGAGATCAAATCTCAGATCCCTTCAAACTTAAAATTGATGTGGGCTGTAAAACCTGAGCACCGTAGCCCGAACTTCCTCTCTCTATATGCAATCAAACCACTTCCTGGTGAACACGGAGCCGTTTTAACAGGCGAGGTTATTACAGACGCAAGAGATGCCTTCAATCCACAGACCAATGCTCCAGAGGTATCTATGCAGATGAACTCCTATGGAGCAAAAGAATGGAGACGCATTACTGCTAAAGCAGCACAGACGAAAGCCTCTATAGCAATTGTCTTGGATGGTGTGGTATACTCCGCTCCAACGGTAAGTAATGAAATCGCAGGAGGAAGCTCTTCCATATCAGGTAACTTTACGATTGAGGATACGAAAGATTTAGCCAACGTATTGAAAGCTGGTCGTCTTCCGACTACGGCAAAAATTGTTGAAGAAGCAATTGTTGGTCCGTCATTAGGACAAGCGGCAATCGATTCTGGTGTCAACTCAGCGGTAATCGGTATCGTCATCGTAATGATCTTCATGGTTGTTTATTACAACAGAGCGGGTTGGGCAGCTAATATTGCTGTATTATTCAACGTCTTCTTTTTATTAGGGATTCTAGCATCATTAAACGCAGTATTGACGCTACCTGGTATAGCAGGTATCGTATTGACAATGGGTACCGCTGTGGATGCCAACGTACTGATATACGAACGTATACGTGAAGAACTTCGTCTAGGCAAAAGTGTTCGTCAAGCTATAGCAGATGGTTATAAACATGCATTACCGTCCATCTTAGACTCTCAGATCACAACATTCTTGGTTGGTGTCGTATTATTCTTCTTCGGTTCAGGGCCTATCTTAGGCTTTGCAACAACCTTGATGATTGGTATTATCACATCGCTATTTACGTCTATTTTTATATCGCGTTTGATTTTCGAGTTTATGCTAGACAGAGATATGAAAATATCAGTTTCATTCCCTTGGTCGGAGAAAACACTTCAAAACGCAAACTACCAGTTTATCAAAAACCGCAAGAAATTCTATATCGTATCGTTAATCGCTGTAGCAATCTCTTTAGGTTTTGTTTTCACAAAAGGATTCACATTAGGAGTAGATTTCCAAGGTGGGCGTAGCTATACTGTTCGTTATGACAAAGTTGTAGACCTTGAAACGATCCGTAAAAACTTAGATGAAACATTCCAGTCCACCACAGAGGTAAAAACTTTTGGTAGCGAGAATCAGGTTCGTGTAACAACGAGTTACCACATTACCGAGACTTCGGACGAGGCCGATGCAGAAGTATTAGCAAAATTAAATGAAGGTCTATCCAAAGAACAAGGGAATAAGTATGAGATCCTTTCTTCTCAAAAGGTAGGTCCATCTATCGCGTCCGATATCAAAGGAAGAGCAGCTTGGTCGAGTATCCTTTCCGTGTTAATTATCGCGGCTTATATTTTACTACGCTTCCACAAATGGCAATATTCTGTAGGTGCTGCTGTAGCAACAATACACGATGGTATTATCTTATTAGGGCTATTCTCTATATTAGACGGTATTGTTCCGTTCTCATTGGACATTGACCAGCACTTTGTAGCAGCTTTCCTTACTGTACTGGCCTACTCAGTCAACGATACAGTAGTTGTATTTGACCGTATACGTGAAGATGTAAGCAAGTCAAAAGGTATGAATAAATACTTTGGCGATGTTGTAAATCAAGCCATCAATACCACATTGAGTCGTACAATTATTACGTCATTAACAATTATCTTCGTACTTGCAGTGTTGTTCGTATTCGGTGGAGAGGTTATCAGAGGGTTCTCTTTTGCCATCCTGATCGGTATTATCGTAGGTACATACTCTTCGATCGTATTAGCGGCTCCTACCGTATATGACTTAGGTAAAGGCAAAGCAATTGCTAAGCCAGCTGAGGAAAAAGTAAAAGTAGTGACACCTTAATCTGTCATCAGATATTATAAAAAAAGGCTATCGAATGATAGCCTTTTTTTATGTCTATTAGCTTCAACATAGCAACGTCAGATTCATAGCTTTTTTCCTATAGGCATTCGCTAAATACAAAGCATTTTATCTAAGTTTGTAAGGAAGAAAAAACAAATGTATGAAATATCCATGCACTCTCATTACAACAACTCGTGCATAATGTAGTTTGGATATTCCATATGCCAGATAAAAAACAGATTATACACATATGAAATACTCATGTTTAGCAAAGCACAAACACCCATGAGTATTCCATATGACAACTGAAAATCAAATTATATACATATGAAATATCCATGCACTCTCATTACAACAACTCGTGCATAATGTAGTTTGGATATTCCATATGCCAGATAAAAAACAGATTATATACATATGAATAAAATGATTATACCAGCTTATCTTATTGTAAGCGTATCGTTGGGGTTATCCAGTTGCTCTAATACCCCAAGTAATACGGAAAAAACCAAAACAGAAGTGGACGATCATCAAGGTCACGATCACAGCGGTCACGATCATAGTGCGCATGAACATAATACCAATAGTGCAGCCCCTCCAGCTTCCGAAAGCAATATGAGCAATCTTGCGCAAGGCGATCCTATAGCACAGATTCCGGCCTTTACTTTTTATAAAGTAAAATCAGGTATTTCATTTACGAATACCGATATCCCTGCAGGGAAAAAAACAGCCTTCATTCTCTTTGACCCAGGATGCTCACATTGCAGAACAGAGGCAGCAGCATTAGGGAAAAACTACGACCGGATTAAGGGCGTCAATATATACTTTGTTTCCATGAACGACCCAGCATTGATGGCTTCTTTCTTAGAAACATTTGCTAAAGAACTGGTCGGTAAACCAAACGTCGAGGTGCTTTACGACAGAAATCAGGAATTTATACAGAAATTCCATGTCCCTGGGCAATTTCCAGCCAACTATGTGTATGGGAAAGACAATAAACTGCAGGTGCATTGGGAGGGCGACAAAAACATAAATGAAATAATAGGAGCCTACACGAAATAATAAGCCCGCCACAGCAAGTAATATGCCCCATGAATATCCATGGCATTAGATATACAAGCACCAATAAAACAGTTTGGATATTCCATATGACAGATAAAAGACGAATTATATACCTATGAAAATAGCAATAAATGGCTTTGGTCGGATAGGTAGGCATACCCTGCGGAACCTATTGGTACGTCAACTTCCAAACATCGAAGTTGTAGCAATCAATGACCTTACAGACCCCGCTACGCTAGCACATTTACTGAAATACGATTCAGTACACGGCCCCTTCCCAGGTGAAGTATCGCATGGAACGGATTTTCTAATTGTAAATGGCAAGAAAATAACAATACTGAACAAAAAAAATCCAGCAGAACTACCCTGGTCGTCTTTACAGATTGATTTGGTTGTAGAGTCTACTGGGTTTTTCACCTCTCGGGACAAAGCCAACCTCCATCTAATTGCTGGAGCCAAGCAAGTAGTCATCTCTGCACCCTCTTCGGACAAGGACATCCCTACCGTAGTATTAGGGGTAAACGACACTGATTTTGATTGGCATGCCCCTATTTTCTCCAACGCTTCCTGTACCACAAACAATGTAGCCCCTTTAGTAAAGATCCTCGACGAAAACTGGCAAATAGAAGATGGCTATATTACCACCGTCCACTCGATGACTGGAGACCAAAACCTACATGACGCTCCTCATCGAGATTTGCGCAGAGCAAGAGCTGCCTCCTCATCTATCATACCAACCAGCACAGGAGCAGCTAAAGCCATTACCAATGTCTTCCCACACCTAGAAGGAAAACTAGGCGGAGCCGGTATACGTGTTCCCGTATTGAATGGTTCGTTAACTGATTTCACTTGCACACTCAAGAAAAAAACTACTGTTACAGAGATCAACGAAAAGTTCAAAGCAGCTGCTTCTGGAGATCTAAAACAAGTATTATACTATACAGAAGATCCTCTTGTATCCGTTGATATTATCAACAACCCCTACTCCTGCGTCTTCGATGCTCAGCTGACCTCCATTGTCGGAGGCTTGGTCAAAGTAGTAGGTTGGTACGACAATGAGTTTGGATATTCCAACAGATTAGTAGATATATTGGACAAAATAAACAAACTGTGATTCGTTTTATAACAGCAGAGCAGACTTTACAGCTCCGATCCCTTGTGCTTCAAAATGGGTTAGAACCAGCAAAATGCAGCTTTGACCACGATCTATATCCATCAACATTTCACATGGGTTATTATGAAGGAGAGAACCTAGTCTGCATACTGACCTGTATGCAGGAGAATCACGGTAAACTTCCCAAATCAGCTTATAGATTACGTGGTATGGCCACAGCACCAGAAGGCAGGCGCAAAGGATACGCCGCTCAGCTACTATTGGCTGCAATGGAACATCTCCGATCTCAGCTCCATATCGACTATCTCTGGTTCAATGCAAGAGTCATCGCTTTTCCTTTTTACGAAGCTTTAGGATTCGAGTACATGTCCGACGAATTCGATATTCCAGGAATAGGACCACATCGCGAAATGTTTAAGATGCTTTAACTTCCTGCATCCGGCGTACCCGTTGATAAAAGATAAACGTCACAGCGAAGAACAAAACAACAGCAACGATAAAAATGTATAGCTTATTCGCTTGATAGAAATCAGGATAGTAAGCAATCAAACCTTTTCTCACGATTGACTCTGTATTTCTAGCCATGAGTATAAATGCTATTACTAGAGGTATTTCATACTTTTTCGGTAGTTTATCGAAAGTAAACTGCATCATTTTGCGGATACAAAAAAGTAGCAGCAACAAGCTCACAAACAACTGAAAACCATGTAACATAGTCACTTGATGAATCCCAAACAACAAGTTGTTAACAATAATCAAAAGTACTCCAGCAATAAAGAAATAATCAATTTTCATATGTGCATATAATTTTATTTTCATCTGTCATTATCCTACCCCGACTTGTCGGAATGGAATACTCATGGGTGTTTGTGCTTTGCTAAACATGAGTATTTCATATATTCATTTTTACATTTCCCGTTCAACCCCTAGTCCAAACAAAGCGAAATCATATCTTACAGGATCATAGGGATCCAGAATCAAAAGATTATGCGTAAGCTCAACAGCAGTTTTCCAATTCACCTTCTCCAAGGTAATTAACCCTAATTTACGTGCCACCCGCTCCACGTGCACATCACAGGGACAAATCAACTTAGCTGGTGATATACGCTGCCAAATGCCAAAATCTACCCCCTGCTCATCGCGACGCACCATCCAACGCAAAAACATATTTAGCCGCTTACAAGTCGATTTCTGCATAGGCGAACTCACATGCTTTCTAGTACGTGTAGGGTAATCTGCCAAAGAAAAGAAATAAGCTTTAAACCTATTCAAGGATACTTCAATGTCGATTAGAGAATTATCTACTTCCTGACCAATCAAAAAAGCATCTTCCAACGAATCAGAATTCATATAGTGATGCTTAAAAAAAGAAACGAAGTAAAGTAGATCCGTATCATTAAAAGTACGATGCTTAAAGTTCAGTAAACTTTTTAGATCCGTCTCCTTGTGATTTCGCATAAAATCATAAGGTGCACCATCCATCCTGTCAATTAGCTCTTTACACTTATTAATGATTGTTTTCCGTTGGCCCCAGGCTAATATAGCTGCAAAAAAACCCATGATCTCAATATCTCTCTTATCATCAAAAAGATGAGGAATCAATATCGGGTCATTCGCTATAAACTGAGGTTGGTTATATTCCTCTACCTTCTTATCCAGAAATTCTTTCAGGTTAAAATCACTCATATTATCCCAAGGCCTGTCTTAAATCCTCCACCAAATCGTCAGCGTCCTCGATTCCAACCGAGAGACGCAACATATTATCAACTACACCGACACGTTCACGTTCTTCTTTCGTCATCGAACCATGAGACATTGTCGCCGAATGATTGACCATCGATTCGACGCCCCCCAGAGACTCTGCTATCGCAAATAGCTTAAATCTAGAAGCTATCCTAAAAGTTTCTTCTAAATCAGCATCTTTCAGCACGATCGAAACCACCGCACCAAAATCCCGCATTTGCCTTTTAGCTATTTCATGTCCTTTATGTGTTTCGAATCCCGGCCAATAGATCGTTTCAATCCTAGGGTGTATCTTTAGAAACTCAGCTACTTTCCTAGCATTTTCACAATGTGTCTTCATACGCAAGTGTAGCGTTTTTATACCCCGTAATGTCAAGAAAGAATCTTGTGGCCCAGGAGTTGCTCCACAAGTGTTATAATAAAATCGTAACCGTTTGTACAACTCTACATCATTCATAACCAAAGCCCCCATCACTACGTCAGAGTGCCCGTTAATATATTTCGTTGCGGAATGCATCACAATATCTGCCCCCATATCTAATGGATTCTGAAGATAGGGAGAAGCAAATGTATTATCAACGACATAACGTATGGAAGCTGACTTAGCGATCCTACCAATAGCCTCCAGGTCCGCTAGCTGTAAGGTAGGATTAGTAGGCGTCTCAATCCATATCAAAGTCGTTTTTTCCGTAATAGCTTCCCTTATAGCTTCCACATTCGATGTATCGACAAAACGGAATTTGATACCATAATCTGCATATACTTTCGTAAAAATACGATAGGACCCTCCATACAAATCATCGCCGGTCAATACCTCGTCGCCAGGCTTTAACAGACGTAATACACAATCCGTCGCAGCCATCCCAGAAGCAAAAACCAAACCGTACTTTCCATTTTCTAACGAAGCCAAACAATCCTCCAAAGCCTTACGTGTAGGGTTTGTTCCACGAGAGTATTCATACCCTTTGTGCTCACCAGGATACCGCTGCTTATAGGTAGAGGTCTGATATATAGGAGTCATTATAGCACCGGTAGCAGGATCAGCCTCCTGTCCCGCATGTATAGCGCGAGTTGCGAACTTATAAGGCATAGTATTCAAAAATTTTGTTCATATAAACTTACTAAAAATATAGTGGCGAACGATACTTATACGAATATTCCAGTCTATCTATAATCTTCTGCCCCGATACGACCTTTTGATAACTGGCCACAGGGTCAAAACCAGATGGAAGTGGCAATCCGTACTTGGACGCAGACGCTAGGATAACCTCTCTTTTCGTTGGGTGCTCCGGAGCGACGATATTATAGATACCCGAAGTGACCGAAGATAAAAAACCCTGCTTGATCAATGCCTTTACATCCTCCAAATGCACAAAATTAGCCGGTTGTTCTCCGCTCTGACACACTCTCCCACTAAAATACTTTGCAAATATACGTTCCTTACCAAACAGTCCTCCCAGTCGGTATATCAGTGTAGCAGGTAGCTCCATCATAATCCGTTCAGCTCCCAACAGTCGACCGTCCAATTCGCCATTCCATTCTTCATCATATAAACCGTCTTTATCTGGATATACCCCGATAGAACTCAAAAAAATATGCTTTTTAAAAACAATCCTTTGCAAAAGCCACTCAACGTTACGGAACCTATTATCGAGCACCTCTGTGGTATTTCTCGATGTAGCAGGGACAGAGTTGAGAACAAAATCAAAGGAATCAGGAAACGCTATCTTCCCTTTAAATTCCCCATCGAAGTCAATACGAACCCCATGATATCCCAAGCTCTCAAACAAAGTGACTTTATCTAATGAAGTCGTAGATATCCATACCTCATATCCAGCTTCATACATAAGCTCGGCGACATCTTGACCTACCCAACCACCTCCTAAAATAAGAATGCGCTGACTGGATTTTTGCGAATCGGTGTTAACCATAAAGATTTCTCTCTTCTAAAATAACATAAATAATAAAACCGTAAAATTGTCGAATTTTACGGCTTTATAGTTTTTACAAATACGTTGCGCTATATCTAATAAGCTTTTGCAAAAAGAACCCTCCTAGACGAAGGCTTACCTGTAAAAATACAGAGTCCTTCTTCTTCTTTAGCATCCAAAGGAATGCACCGGATAGTAGCCTTTGTCTCCTCTTTCACACGTTTTTCCGTTTCTACGGTACCGTCCCAATGACAAGAGACAAACCCGCCCTTACCTTCTATAACCTGTTTAAATTCGTCATAAGAATTTACTTCCGTAGTATGAGATACCCTAAAATCAATCGCTTTCTGATAGATATGCTGTTGAATATCTTCCAAAAGTACTTCTATTGTATTGGCTAGACCTTCTTGCGCTACTGTTTCTTTTGTTTGCTTATCACGACGCGCCAGTTCTACTGTGCCATTCTGCATGTCGCGCGCACCGACTGCAACGCGTACGGGCACCCCTTTAAGCTCCCATTCCGCAAATTTAAACCCAGGACGCTGTGTATCACGGTCATCATACTTGACTGAGATATCCTTACCGCTCAGCTCCGTTTGTAGATTTTTAACAAATCCATCAATGTTAGCTTTCTCCTCATCTGTTTTATAAATAGGCACAATAACCACTTGGATCGGAGCCAATTTAGGTGGCAATACCAACCCCTGATCATCTGAATGAGCCATAATAAGTGCCCCCATCAGGCGTGTAGACACCCCCCATGAAGTAGCCCAGACATACTCCTGTTTTCCCTCTTTATTGGTGAACTTCACATCAAAAGCTTTCGCAAAATTCTGTCCCAAGAAATGTGACGTACCTGCCTGCAATGCCTTTCCATCCTGCATCAATGCCTCAATACAAAACGTATCCAATGCACCTGCAAAACGTTCATTTTCCGTTTTGCGTCCGCGTACCACAGGCACAGCCAAAGTATTCTCTGCAAAGTCAGCATACACCTCCAGCATCTGCTCTGCCTCCGCAATAGCTTCTTCACTTGTAGCATGTGCTGTATGTCCTTCTTGCCATAAAAACTCTGCCGTACGCAGAAAAAGACGGGTACGCATTTCCCAACGGACTACATTGGCCCATTGATTGACTAAGATTGGAAGATCACGGTAAGATTCAATCCAGCCTTTATAAGTATTCCATATAATCGTTTCAGAAGTAGGGCGAACAATAAGCTCCTCTTCCAACTTCGCTTCCTCATCTACGATAATCTGCCCATTACCATCATTTTTCAACCGATAGTGTGTTACGACAGCACATTCTGTTGCAAAACCTTCCACGTGCGAAGCTTCCTTAGAGAAGAAAGACTTGGGAATAAACAAGGGGAAATAGGCATTACTATGTCCTGTTTCCTTAAAGCGTTTGTCCAAAATGGCCTGCATACGCTCCCAAATTGCATACCCATAGGGTTTAATAACCATACATCCCCGCACAGCAGAGTTCTCTGCCAGATCAGCCTTAATCACCAGGTCATTATACCATTGAGAATAATCCTCGCTTCTACTCGTTATTCCTTTGCTCATTGTTCTTTTTTAACTATTTAATTTGTAACAATATATTAGGGTTACGGACGATCCGTAATAATATCTTTTTTCGCTAATAAATTTATTTATATTTTTAAGTCTGGGATTAAACCTTTGCAAAAATATGCGTCTAAGATAGTAAAAAGACACTAGATTATATAGACACTTTAGTGATAAAGATATAAAGAGCCCTACATGTATAATACAGAATACCGTGGGTTATTCATAAAAAAGGCTCCATCTGAAAACTAAACAAAAAAATTAAAGCAGATGAAAACAAATAGATTACTTATCGGCGGATTGACCTTAGCACTTGTTGCCGCATTGAGCTCCTGCTCGACGAGTAGGCAGGTTACGTATAGAGACGATGTCTATAACAATCAAGCAGCTGGTAGACCTACCCAGGTTTATCAAAGTCCTGATTACTATTATACCGAACAGCAGCCGGCTAATTCAAATGTTGGTAATGATTATTATTCAGACGAATATTCAGACGAAGAATACTATGACGGCGGATACGAAGATCTGGAATATGCTAACCGTATCAATAGATTCTACTACTCATCACCTGGTATGACCTATTACGACCCATGGTTTGATCCATGGTATGGATATGGCGGATTTGGCTTAGGCTGGTCCAATTGGGGATGGGGATCCAGCTGGTCTATAGGATTCGGTTGGGGCTCGCCATACTACAGCTACGGTTGGGGCTCGCCTTATTACGGATATGGTTGGGGACGACCTTACTATGGCTACGGCGGGTATTGGGGACACAACTCCTATTACAATTCTTGGGGACACCCATATTACGGCTATAACAACAATTACTACTATAATAACGGTGGGGGGTACTACGGAAGCAGACGTCCAGCCAACTCTTCTGTACGTTCTACCAACCGCGACAGATTTAATACCAGGACAGCCACTTCTAGCCGCAGAGATGCAGGTTCTACTTCTACCAGACGAGGTTCGACAGGTGTAGTACGTGATGCTAACGGCCGTATCGATACTAGATCTACCGCATCAAGCCGTAGAGGAACTGACGGAACAACAACTTCCAACCGTGTAGGCACGTCGCGTGGCGATAATAACGGACTGAGAGGCTCGGCTACAACACGGAGAAGCACCGGAAGCGAGGTTAACAGAGGCAATATCGATGCCGGAAGAGCAACACAAACTCGTGGCACAGCTACCAGTAGACGTGGACAGACCACAAACCAAGGTACGGTAGCAAGGCCTACTACGACAGACAGATCAAGCACTTCAAGACCAACTACAGCCCCACAGAGCCGTAGGTCAGATAGTGGTAGTTCTTCCAGAAATTCCGGAAGCACCTATACACCTCCTGCTAGAAGTAGTGGATCATCCATGTCCAGTGGCGGAAGTTCGATGTCCCGAGGAGGCGGAGGTGGCGCTTCATCGACCCGTTCGTCGGGCTCATCAAGACGCTAGCTTTAACGCCTGCTCCGATCACAGCTCTCTAAGTAAAAACACATATTATATATAAACAGCCAATGATCAGATTGGCTGTTTATCAATACGACAAGCAGCAATTTATGAAGTTTAAATACATTATCCTATCCCTTTTCGCATCCAGCATATTTTGGACACAATCACATGCACAGTCCGTAGACGACGCATTAATATTCTCCAGAGAAGACAATGGAGGGTCGGCAAGAATGAAGGGAATCGGCAACACACAGACAGCATTAGGCGGTGATATTTCAGCAATTGGAGGAAACCCAGCTGGACTTGGTTTCTTCAGTAGATCTGATATTTCTATCACTTTTGATTACCTAGGAAACAAGAACAAAACCGCTTACCAAGGTATGAATTCCAATAGTAACAAAGATAATTTTGGAATAGATCAAGCAGGTGTCGTATTCAGCTTCCCTACCTCAAACTACAGATCGAATTCCGGTTGGTTGAATTTTAATGTGGGACTAAGTTACAATAAGACACAGAATTTCAACAATAGACTGACTTATGAAGGCGTTAATAATCAAACGACCATTGTAAATACGCTATCTGATATGATGGCCAACGATCAAACAGGAATATTTAGAACCGATTTTGCAGAATCCAACATTGTAGAGAAATTTGGCGACCCCGATATGGGACACTTTCCCTTAGCAAAACAGGCAGGGGACAAAAGACAATACAACGATATTATTACACGCGGCAACCGAAGCAAAACAGCAATTGCTTTTGGATCCAACTACAATAATAAATTCTATATCGGTGCTACCCTAGGTATCACCTCATTTCGTTATGAAAAAAATACACAATTCATTGAAAATGGATTCATAAAAAACAGAACGGAAATACTATCAGAAAACCCTAATTCAGCATACGCTGACCCCACAAAGCCAGAGTATATATACGCCGATGCAAGCTACGAACTTTTTGACAACCAAAATCAGGTAGCAGAAGGTTCTGGGGTAGATATAAAACTAGGGATGATTTTCAAACCTACCACAGATTGGAATATTGGCCTGACCATCAATTCCCCTACTTGGATGACGATTAGAGACGATATGCAAGCATATACCGATGTACATTTCTACGAAGACGAGACGTCAAAAAATCCCTTCGACGTCTATGAATCTAAAGTTTATCCCGGCGAATACGACTATAACATGACTACCCCATGGAAATTTGGCTTAGGATTGACCAAGTTCTTTAATCGTGGATTATTGACCGCCGACATGGAATATGTTACCTACAACTCCATGCGTTACTCATCCGCAAACTACTCTTCAGACAATAGTTACGATGATTTAAATCAAGACATTAAAGACTTACATAAAAATGCAGTTAACTTTAGAGTAGGTGGTGAATTTTTATTCACCAATATCTTAAGCGGACGTGCTGGATTCAATTACTTTGGTAATCCCTACAAAGCTGGCATTGATGATACCAATTATAGTGGTAGCTTGGGATTAGGCATCAAATTGACGAATACCCTGTATATGGATTTAGCAGTTGTACACCAAGTGAATTCGTACAAACAAGCAGCTTATGCTATAGCAGAAGACTTCTGGAAAGCACCTAGCCCAGTAGCTTCAATAGATCACAAAAGAACAAGTGGTATCCTGACGTTAGGCGTAAAATTTTAAAAGTCCTAGTAAACCAAAATATAGAAAAGCGGGTGCCTCTAAAACATAAATGGCACCCGCTTTTTCTGCGCATATACGTAGCGAATAGCTATTTTATTTCTCCAACCATTCTTCAATTAACACTTTCAGATTGGCGTCCGATGGACGCGGACTGTCTGCTGAAATCATTTCCCCTGCCCTATCTTATCGGAGACTATATCGTAGATTCCCCCCTATACTTCACCTCTACCTTTGGATTTTTAGTTTGAATGAGAGCAGTAAAGTTTATTTCTTTCCAATTTTAAACCCTAGTTCTTGTCGAGGCTGCTGTGGCGTATCCTGTTTTTCTTGCAATCGGTCAATGTATTCAAACAACAGATCAATATTTTGGTCATGCCCTTTTTGCTTCTTAGCGATTTGCTCCACATTGTTTTTGATCTCAGCAATTTCAAGTTGTATTTGTGTATTTAGTGATAAGTTTTTACGCAATTGCACAAATGTCCTCACAAGTCTAATACTCATCTGTGTTGCGATGCTACTTTTTAACACATTAGCGAGCATAAGCACGCCATGTTCGTTAAAAGCCTGCGGATTGACACTTGAATGTTTGAGCGTATCGAACCGGTCACAGTTTGTGACTAGTTCATTTTTTTCATCATTTGTGAGTTGGAAACGAAAATCGGGAGGAAACCTGTCTATATTTCTACGAACAGCTTGCTTTAGTGTACGCGTTTCCACGCCATAAATTTCAGCCAAGTCCCGGTCGAGCACTGCGTCCGACTACTGGCGGATCACCCTCTGCCCTCGAAACTCATAGATCTTGCTAACTAACACATCATCAGTTATAGCTGCTGTGACCACAGCATTTTCTTTCTTGCTCATATCTAGATTGGTGTTTATAATTTCTCGGTTACATCATAGGAGTTATTTACAATTTAAGCACATACTTATTGCCCCATTTTATGTCGTAAGTGCGTCCGTTTATCGGACATTTATCGGACATTTATATGTTTTATCGGACATTCATAGATAAGTATATCTTGTACTCTTTTTATCACCTTCCTTATAAAGTAAACCTTTTTCAACCAATTCAGTTAAATCCCTTCTAGCAGTTCTGTCATGAATGTGATTGCGATTTGAAACCAAAGGCTTTTGTTAAAAGAGCGACGTGACGTATTGAATATTTATGACGTTGATTTAAATTTTCCACATTTCCTACGAAACTAGAAGTCACTCCCATCCTTTCGGATAGTTCTTTTTGAGACCAACCCTTCTTATCTCTTAGAGTTTTTACATGAGGCATGAAAAGATACTCTAAATGAAAGATCTCATACTCTTTTATCGTTATATATTCATTAATAAAAACACTCAAACACATATTTCCTTGCTATTATCTATAATTTAAGCACATACTTAGCAACCTCCCCTCCCCTTCCTTTGGCGGGGAAGACACGCAGCAGCTTGCTACTGTTTATAGACAACTATCCATAATACACCAATTTAAATAGGATATTTAGAAATAAAATCCTTTATCATTTGTCCAGGATCCATTCCCATTGCTTTTTCGATTAAAATAAATTCAAATACTTGAGGTGAACCACCGTTAAAATATATATTTCTCAATCTTGGAAGTTCAATACCTGTTATTAAATGAACGTCAATTATATCATTTTCAGTACTAATTTCTTTTAATCTCTGATCTTCAAAATGATCCATCATATACTGTCCAAATGAAGTACGTAACTTGTCATTTCTTTGCATGTTCGAAATATTTTTCAATTCAAAATTTCTGTGTGGGAAGATGAAATCAATAGCATTTTGAAAATTAGAGTCATAATAGATACAATTGCGTTAAAAGAATAGACTGAAATAGTACTTTTATCTCTGTTAATAATCCTACCAATTTCTACACCTGATATATTAACTTTCTCACCAAATTCATTATTTGATAATTTGTTAAGATCCTTTTTATTTTTCACATAATTGGAAAAATTTACAACGTCTTGAGCTAACAGTTCTTTTGGTGTCATCTAAATTTATTAAAAAAACAAATATTTCCCTGCCATTATTTACAATCTAAACACATACTTATCAACCTCTCCTACCCTTTCTTTAGCTGGAATAACACGCAGCAGTTTGCTCGTAGTTGATGACTACTGATTTTTCTTAAAAAACTTGATTGGTATAATCTCTAAAAGTTCAGATTTTATTACACGTGTTTTCTTTTCTTCTTTACCATCCTTAATTTTTATATAATCAATATTCGTGTTTTCTACTTTTAGAATAACTTCATCATATTCAGGAGGAGCGAAATTAAATAGTTGTGATTGCGATTTGAAACCAAAGGCTTTTGTTAAAAGAGCGACGTGACGTATTGAATATTTATGACGTTGATTTAAATTTTCCACATTTCCTACGAAACTAGAAGTCACTCCCATCCTTTCGGATAGTTCTTTTTGAGACCAACCCTTCTTATCTCTTAGAGTTTTTACATGGAGTATTAAAAGATATTCTAAATGAGAGATCTCATACTCTTTTATCGTTATATATTCATTCATAAAAAAAATATTAGACCAACATGTTGGCTTGTTGTTTTTTATTTATATATTTGCATAGTGTTATACGCGAATTAATTATGGAAGGTATTTTCACCTTCTTGTAAATGAAGTTTGCTCGCCCGTTCCGCCAGAATAAATCCGCGAGTCGACCTTGAGTTCGCCAATTAACTGGATAAATTGTATTTTTATATATAAGTCCAGTACGGCGACCTCTTGTCAGTCTTAAGGATTCTGATATTCATCTCGAATTGAAGACGGTCTGGCGGCCGAAAAAAAGGTTAAGCATAGAGGTCTGCCTATTGGCACCTGATATTATCTTTTTAGAATGAACTTCGTTAACATAAATTTAAAAATTATGAGAACGAATTTTAAAACCACCAAACAAGATCAGCCATACTCGATCTATGATCGCAGTTACTGGTTATCCATTTCCCTAACAAAGAACAAAATATCTCCTCCAGAATAGGATCGATACCCCTAAACAGAAAAAAAGAGGCACGGATTGCTACGTTTTTTCTCAAAACTTTTTGAGATTTCTCCACTACGGTCGATATGAAACCGTAAACGAGAGCTATTACCAGCAATACCTATACTTTTTTATTCTGTAACACCGGCCTATCATACAACCTACAGGAGGCTGTACAATAGACTGATATCACCTTTTCTTTCGTACTTTAAAGGTAATAATATCATTCTATTTGGGCAAGCCCTTTTGTAAGGATATTATTGTTTTGCAATAATAGAGGTCGGTTTTTGAAATCTAAAAACCCAAGTGTCTTATAATCTACGTATAGAGACCAATTAATTCACGCTTTTCCACACTTGGGAATTTTCTAAAGCATATTGTTGTGCGCTAATCATAAAAGCTTCATTCCTTGCTCGGCACTTAAGTAACCCGCAGTAGGCAGAACGCTCTATGCAGAATCCGCAACAATAAAAAAAACCTAATAATGAAAAATTATACCAGATTAAAATCTGTTTTTATGATCTGTGCCTTGATGTCTTTTTTTACGCCATCAATTTACGCACAGCAACAAACCCTCCGCGGAAAAGTCAGCTCCGCAGAGACCAATGAACACCTAGCAGGCGTAAGTATTCAGGTCAAAAACAAACAGACAAGTACCAAGACCAATGCCAAAGGGGAATACCAAATTAGCGTGTCGACAGGCGATGTGCTTGTATTTAGCTCTGTAGGCTATGCCAACAAAGAAGTCAAATTGGAGCAACAATTGGTTTTGAATGTAGCCCTCAGCCCTACTCGCCAAGAAATTCAACAAGTGGAGATCAGTACAGGTTACCAAACCATTAACCCCGAGCGTTTTGTCGGTGCGGCCTCCAAACTGGATAGTGCTAGCTTCCATGATCAGGCCGGGAAAGGGATTATTGAAAGGTTAAAAGCGAATGTGACCGGAGTTTTATTTCCGAGACAAGCAACGGAAGAGCCCACTATTCGTGGATTAAGCACCCTATACGCTATTGCCGGGCTCGGTGTTCACGCTCCATTAATAGTTGTCGATAACTTCCCCATGGATCACCGCTTTGACATGAACAGCATTAACCCCAATGATGTACTGGATATTACTGTTCTGAAAGATGCAGCTGCAGCTTCCATCTGGGGAGCACGGGCCGGGAATGGGGTTATCGTGATCACAACCAAGAAAGGAAAGTACCAGGAGAAGTTGAACTTTTCGGCCAGTTCCAATTTTGGCATCACCGAAAAACCAGACTTGTACGCCTACGATCGGATGGAGATTGCAGACTTTATAGAGGTGGAGCGTTTTCTATTTGGCAAGAACCATTATACCGCCCAATTGAATAATAGCACCACACGTCCCATTGTTTCCCCAGTAGTGGAGGTACTAAACCAATTGAAAAATACTGACATCGACGAAGCTACTGCCGAGGCCTTAATTGCTGGCTATAAAAAGAATGATATCCGTCGTGACTTGGAGCGCTATGTTTTTCAAAGGGCCATCAAGCAACAACATTATATAGGCATGAATGGCGGTACGGACAATGCCAACTATTCCCTCTCTTTTGGTTACAACCAAAACAGGTCGAATCTACAGCACAGCAAAGCTTCTCAGGATTATACGGTAAAAGCCAACTATGGGATGAAGCCCATAAAAAACCTGGAGATTAATACTGGTTTATTCTATACCAGTGCAAAGAGTCCCGCAAGCAATTTACCCCTTTTCTCGACTATACCCTATGAAGCTTTGGCCGATGCCGACGGCAATCCTCTTGCTACGAGTCGCCTCATTCGACGAAGCTATTTAGATACCGCAGGTAATGGCAAACTACTGGACTGGCAGTACCGCCCATTGGACGAAATGCGCTTGACCGACAATAATACCCATACCAAATCCATCAACCTCAATGTGGGTGCAAGCTATCGCATTTTTGATGGGTTAAGGGGTAGTATACAATACAATTTTCGTACGCAAAATGGCTTTCAAAAAGAACTTCGTACTCAAGAAACGTATTATGTTCGTGATTTGATCAATCGGTTTTCAGTTATTACTGGCGACGTTGCCAAGAGCGAGTTTCCTATGGGCGCCTACCTCAACCTCTACGATACCGAAACCAAGAGTGAAAACCTACGTGCACAACTGGATTATGCCAAAAGCTGGAAGGTACATAACCTGTCCGCCATGCTGGTTGCCGAACGATCGGAATCGGTCAGCAGCGATCGAACGAACACTTTTCTTGGCTACGACGATGAATACGAAACCTACAAGAAAGACATCAACCACAATATAGCTTACCCTATATTTCAACGCATAGCTGGTACCACGGGTAAAATACCAGAGAACAACAAATTGTCCTCGGGCAACACCAGTCGGTTTGTATCCTTCCTAGCCAATGCTTCTTATACCTACAAAAATCTGTACACCCTATACGGTAGCGCCAGACGTGATGGGACCAACTTCTATGGCGCCACAACCAACAACAAATGGAAGCCTATGTGGTCCATCGGTGCTAGCTGGAATATATCCAACGAGGCTTTTTTCGATCTGTCTTGGATCAACTCCTTAAAGGTAAAAAGCTCCTTTGGGTATATGGGCAATACCGTGCCTATTACGGGCTTGATGACTATTACTCGGCAAAAAATACCAGATGAATTTACAGGCTTACCCTATGCCACTATCCCAACCCCACCAAACCCTACCCTGCGCTGGGAGCAAATCAAAACCATCAACACGGGACTTGATTTTAGCTTGTTGAACAATCGTCTATCGGGTACTATAGACTACTTTCACAAGCAGTCCATTGATCTAATTGCCAGTATGCCGATGGATCCAACTATAGGCATAACAAAGCAGCAAATAAACTCGGCCAGCCTAAAGACGAATGGTACGGAGCTTAAACTAAATAGTCGCAATCTACAGGGGCCTATTCAATGGAATACGGGTTTCGGATTTTCTTATGTAAAAACCATTGTAACTAAGTTTTTTGATAATGGCTATCGAGCGAGTGACTTTATCGGTCTAGGTGTTAATCCGACGGAAGGGCAGGTTGCTTATGGCTTGGCAAGTTATAAATGGGGCGGCTTAGACCCTTCCAATGGACAGCCACAAGGCTATTTGAATGGAGAGTTATCCAAAGACTATCAAGCTATTTTTAATGATTCCATTCAAAATCAAAACTTTCACGGTTCCAGTATGCCCTTAGTTTATGGTTTTATTAACAACAGCATCAGCTATAAGAACATCAGCCTTTCGGCCAATATAGCCTATCAATTGGATTATTATTTTAGAGCCAACACGATTGACTATTCGTTATTATATAACGTAAACCGTGTTACCCACCCTGACTTTAATAAGCGTTGGCAAAAATCTGGAGATGAGTTGACAACAACCGTACCTGCTATGGCCTATCCAGTTGTGGCAAGGAGTGATGCCTTCTATGCCAACTCCGAAGTCAATGTACATCGAGCGGATCATATCCGATTACGGGATATCCGTCTCCAATATAGGATCAATAAGGGGAGCATACCTCATTTGCCCGTTCAGTCCGTTCAGCTATTCTTAAATGCCAGCAACCTCAACATCATCCTCTGGCGTGCCAATAAAAAAGGATTAGATCCCGATCTAACGTATCCCTCTCAATACCAATCCTACCCTTCCTCCAAGATCTGGACCATGGGTTTCAATATTCAATTTTAAATTTCACCATCATGAAAATTATGTTTTTGATTAGACTATGCCTAATCAGCTTAGCCTTTATTGCCCTTTCTTGTCAAGACTTTTTAGACGAGAAGCCCGCGAAACACCTAACTGTTCCGAACAGTTTAGACGATTTACAAGCCATATTGAATAATCGTAATTTATATTTCTGGAACAGCAGTATGCCTGAAGCTTTCGCAGACAATTATTATGTGGAAGAATCTGTTTGGCTAGCGGCAAGTGAGGCACATGGTAAGTTTTATTACCATTGGGATTCAAAAGTTCCATCCGATCAGACATGGAATTATTTTTACACATGGATAATCTATTACCCAAATGTAGTGTTGGATCAATTAAATAATTTTAAAGAGACAAGTGAAAATCGCCAGCAATACAATACCATAAAAGGAGAAGCCCTGTTCTATAGAGCCTTTGCATTTTGGCAATTGGCCCAGTTGTATTGTAAACCCTATTCCGAAACAGCTAAGACTGATTTAGGTATTCCGCTCCGTACTACCGCCGCTATCGAAACACCTTCCGTACGAGCTACGGTACAACAGACCTATGATCAAATAATTGGGGATTTGTTGCTTGCATTGGATCTTCTGCCTGAAGAATCTGTTGTGCCTACTAAACCTAATAAGACAGGTGTCTACGGCTTACTTTCGCGTTGTTACCTTTCCATGCGAGACTATGTCAATGCAGGCAAATATGCGGATTTATGTTTAAAGGCACATTCGGACTTGATTGATTTCAATACGGTTAAAACAGATCCTTTACCTTTTAAACGATTTAATAAGGAAACTATTTATTATGCCTATTGTGGGAACACTGTTAGTATTCTTGGAAATCCAAGAGGACGTATTGATACGCTACTTTACCAATCCTATGACGAAAAGGATCTTCGCAAAAAACTGTTTTTTACTGAAATGACAGGAGAGAACGTAGGTAGTTTTCGTTTTACAGGTTCTTATGATGGAGAACATAATATTGCAGGCGTAGTACATAGCATAACTACTGCAGAAATGTACCTAAACCGAGCAGAGTGTTTTGCGCGTGATGGGAAAAAAGATTTGGCCTTAGCAGATTTGAATACATTGATGAAAAATCGTTGGGACAATTCCGTTCCCTATCCTAGCATCACTGCCACATCGGCTGAAGATGCTTTAGAAAAAATTTTAGTTGAGCGTAGGAAAGAACTGGTGTACCGAAGCTTGCGATGGACAGATCTACGCCGCTTTAACTTAGAAGGACGTAATATTACTTTGGTTCGAAATGTTAATAATCAACAATATTTATTGCCTCCTAATGATCCAAGATGGGTCATGTTGATTTCCGATGAGGTCATCAACAGAACAGGTATGCCGCAGAATCCAAGAAATTAATACTATTAAAAATAACAAGAGAATGAAAATGATATTTATAGTATTGGTTTTGTTCCTTTTATGGAACAAAACCAATGCACAATACCAAGCACTACAAATCGGCGAAAAGATGCCTGACTTTGAATTTAAAATCCAAAATTACAAAACACCTACGGCTCGAATATCCGACTTCAAAGGCAAGCTGGTCTTTTTTGACTTTTGGAGTACCTATTGCAGTTCCTGTATTGCTGGTTTTCCAAAAATGGAAAAATTGCAAGAAGAGTTTGGGGATCAAATCATCATTATACTGGTCAATATGCGGGAGACACAGGAGGAAGTAGATAAACGATTAAAAGCGCGTAAAAGTATAGCACCCGAATTAAAGCGCATGCCTTCCATTATCGGAGAGGAAGCCTTCGCACAACTTTTTCCACATTACTACGCAGGAAACTATGTATGGATAGATCCACAAGGCATCCTCCGTTTGAATACAGCCGTAACCAAAAACATTCATGCAAAAAAGATACAAGAGGTTCTTGATGGGAAAGAAATATCCTTCTTAACAATTAACAAACAGTATGGTTTAACTGATAATGAACCAAGCTTATTGAATATCATCAATACAGCTGATCCTAAAAATGCAGATTCCTATTCTATCCTAAGTCCAGTCAACCTAGATTATTACCCTGGAGGTGGTCAGTTAGTAGATCAAAAAGATTCGATTTCAAACACGATTCGAAACACCTATATCAATCGAGGGTTTGCAAACTTATATAATTATGCCCTTCAAGAAAGCTTAGACAAGGAGTGGGAATCTAAAATATTTGGTCCAACAAATACCCGTCATCATCTTGATCGCTTTCGCTTTTTGGTGAAAGACACCACTTTGTATGATAATCTATATCTACTTCCTAAAAACAAACACACGGATGAGTATGTAACCCGTAGTCAATACTGCTACGAACAAGTACTTCCACAAAACGTAACAAAGGAAGAAGCGCAAAGGTATATGAAAGAAGATCTTGATCGTTATTTTGGAATTCGATATGGATGTAAGGTCACCGTAGAAAAAGTTGAAATACCTTGTTACTATTTAACGAGTTTAACTAATCCCATAAAGCTCTCGGAAGATGAAATCAAGACAAAATTGAAAGCGTTGAATTTTAATGAATTTGGCTCTACTATGGATTATAACAGTCTGGTAAGTTCTTACTTTTATACAATTGGAGAGTCTCCGTACGTCTTCCTTGGTCTAGGTGTTCCAAAAGAGTTTACTGCAATCATTCCAAAATGGGATCAATGGAAAAAAAATAGTACGTTTCAAGATTTACAACAGGTATTGGGATTATACAACCTAAAACTTGTTAAGGGAACAAAACGGATAAATATGATTGTTGTTAGAGACTAAAAAAAACATCCCTCTCTGAAATATGGATCAAAGAGGGATGTTATTAAAGTAATGAACCTTAAAAGTTTACTTTGAAGTAGGTTTTATTTTAAATTTCTAAACTGCAAAGTGACTACGTTGTTATTTGATGCGGTAATAGGCTGATTATGCATACCTGGTTGATTCCAATTAGCCAAAACCACTTCACCTAATGGTGTAGGTAAACCTGTTTCTGGGTATTTAAATAATGGTTGACCTTCCTCATCCAATTCAAAGTCTCCCCCTTCAAAACAAAAGCCACATAGAGTTTCTGGATTTAACTCACAAGTGATGCTATTTGTTGGAGCAGCATAAGATCCTGGATTTGTAGCTTCAGCTGCATTTGAGGTTGGTTTGTCATTGCCTGTATATTCATAACAGGTCTGCGTTAAACTCACCTCCGCTTTGTGATAAAGCGTATACGAGCTTAGCAATAGTGCTAATGCGAGCACCCCTAGGGCTGTTCCTAAGCCACCTAGTTTGTCTGTGGATCTGGCTTCCACTTGTCCCATGTTTTGATCTTTCTTTTTCATGATCTTGTTTGTTAATTTGTTAATAAATTCAATTGTTTTTTGGTTAAAATTTTGCTTTTCCATAGCATTAAAATTTATAGTGATTAATTAAAAAAAGTTTAAGTTTCTTCTCCAATACATGCCGATAACGGCTAGTACGATGAGTGTCCAGTTGAACCAAAGATGCTGGCTTGCCGATAGGATATCAATGAAGCCCCCACAATTGCAATAACTTGATTGGAGGCCATAGATGATATAATATAGTGCCCCTGTAAACGCCAGCATGATGAGCAGTGAGGCATACAGCCCCAGTAGTCGTGTCCGTGCAAAAAGAAGTAATAACGAAATAATGACCTCGGAGCCAATGACCAATTGGGCTATATGACCAGCATATGGCTTGAAAGGGGTATACCGCTCTAGTCCCTTCACAAAATTGCTGAAGTCCCCCCATTTTACCATTGCCGTATAGGCAAATAGCAATAAAAATAGGAGGGCAATGAGCTGTACGATTATTCTTTTCGTTTTCATATTTTACTTCTTGTTTTGTTTTTTTTATTAGCCACACTTTTGAGTTACTGTCTGAAACAAAGGTAGGTACAGCTACCGCTTTACAAGAAGTCCAAAACCGACTCTTATGAGGTCTAATTTCTACATTACCAAATACATACAAAAAACTAGCGCGGGTATTTCTGCGTGTACTGGCTAGGCGGTATAGAATATTTCTTGATAAAAGCCTTTCTGAAAGCGGATGAATCGTTATAATCTAAGATAAATGCGATGTTTAAAATACTGTAATTAGCATAGAGGTATTCGATAGATTTCTCGAGTTTAGCGGTGTTGACAAACGCACTAATAGTACATGCATAATGTTTTTTGTGTATTCGGTTCAAATGGTTAATCTCTATATAGAATTTGTCGGCTATTTCTTGTATAAGGGGTACGGGCTGTTCCTCTTCAATAAGCGTGTGGATATACCTATGTATTGCCTCCAACTTAGCCTTTGCACCGGCTTCGGGATCGATGGGTATTTCATCTTGATGGGCGCCATGCAAGTTGCCAATAGCGGCATAGATAATGGTTTCTTGTTTGAAGCCTTTTTTATAGGGGATTTGAAGCAAACGGAAAATATCGGTCAGCATCGCATCGCTCATAGCGGTAGGAGAAGATTGGTAGACCAGACCAGGAATAAGGGCAATAGGGAAGTCTTCGGCGCTGAGGCTTAGCGCATCTTCGTGTTTTGCCAACCATTCGGCAGCAATGACAAAACCTACCAGAATATGTCGCCCTGGGGGTACCCAAGCCTTGAAAACGCCTTTTTCGACATAGAGTTGCTGCTGTTGTTTTTCTATAAGTATAGGATTGCTATTGTCATAGGCTTCTACTCCGATTCTTCCTTGTAACATGTATTGCCAATGGATATCGGGATGATGGATAACAATAGGGATTCTTAGGGCTTGCTTGGCTTTGATCTCGATGCAGTAGGACAGCATGTATTTGCCTTTGAATACTTGGACAGCACAGTAACTATCGTCTACATGCCAACACATCTTTTCATTGGCATAGGCAATAGGATAGCTGATATCCGCCGGTAACTGCAAGGTTTTGCCTGCCTGTGGATACGCCTTAAGGAAGTCTATAGCGAAACCGACAATCATTCTAGCTGTTCTGACCTACAAAAATAGGTGCGAAATACTCTATTGGAAAGGAAACATTCTTTCCAAATCACCGAAATGGACGAAAAGCATGGTATATTTCTTTCCAAAGTAGATCTACTTGACTTTTTACCATTTAGACATTTGATAATTAGACACATATATATTAGCTTCATTATTACTTATAAACCAATACGAGTTATTATGAAATATCCATGTAGCAGAACTGCACAAACACCAATGACCGCGAAGCAGCATGCACACCAACGACAACAATCCGTGCATAATATAGTTTGGATATTCCATATGGCCATTAAAAAACAAACCGAGTGAAACGAGCTCATTTATACAAATGAAAATAGACACTGATAAATAATTATATACATATGAAAGAATTCACAACACAAACCATAGCAATACAGCTAGCACTATTCAGACTTATCGCGGCCAAACATACCCCAGAAGAGGATTGGGTGAATGATTCTCGAAATCTCCTCAAAATCGAGATGCGCCCCTTGAAAAATCGAATAAATGGATCAACGCAACTGACGATGAAGGAATTACTTACTTTGTCCAAGTATTACTCGATAACCTTAGATGATATTGAAATAGAAGCTGAATTAGACTTACGTGTCAAATGGAAAAACACATTATGTTCACCTCTTCAGGAGTCAAAATGTCCACACAGTCAACACAGCATTAGATCAATGCCGGTTCTGGATGAAAACCTAGAGGGCATAGCCAACCACATTGATGCGGTAATACTTGACCTCTCTACCCATAGTCAGGCAGAAAGGATCTCTATGAAAACAATCTATACAGACTTACCTCTATTTTACACCTTACCCTATAAAGAGCTATTTTACTTTATGTTATATAGTTATTACCACCACTTGGTAAGTAAGGACAGGTCTTATGAAGATTTTGTCGATATGCTGGCCGATAGGGATATAGAGCAAAGATTCCTT
Source organism: Sphingobacterium faecale (assembly GCF_016746095.1). Classification (GTDB taxonomy): domain Bacteria; phylum Bacteroidota; class Bacteroidia; order Sphingobacteriales; family Sphingobacteriaceae; genus Sphingobacterium; species Sphingobacterium faecale. The sequence continues at coordinate 552,717 of NZ_JAERTY010000003.1, forward strand.
TCCTTAAAATCAATTTATGACCAAGCCTACTGCCAAGAAATATGGACGAATGATATTCTTAATAATACTTTGCAGATTCTCAAAGAATGTATGCTCCATAGAAAGATAAAAAGTAAAAACAATTTTTCTTTAATTATGAAGCAGTTGGATACACTAATTACGCATGTAGAAGAATTGAGTACAGATCCAAATAGACAAACGGAACTCGGCTTGGAATTGAGGAGATTGAATACGGTAAGGCCTAACGGTTTTACGCTTATAGAGGATTCGAACGGTAACAGTCGGCTGATAAATCAACTATTTATGCTCGATTTTTTTGTTACGTCCAATCCCAATTTGCTGATTAGCTATCAGCAGATATATAATACCACATTGGCAGGTTCAGACTTATTTGCGACAAGCTCTAATGCAATACTAGCGGAGTACTTTAATGGACTAAGAGACAAGCTGATCCACTTCAAACACACTGTTAATTTACCTAGCATGTAAAATAAAATACAAACCTGTCTTATATAAATTAAAATGTGCAAAATACAAATGATTTAGCTCTGTTACATAAATATCGAGCGGATCGATGATTTATTTATTAAACCGCATGGGAGCAATCGCTCAACTTGAACTGTGCATGAAGTTATATCACCATGAAAAAAGTGTTATTACGGATAGTCGCTGGACTAGAAATGTATCTTGAACAAATCCGAGAGTTCAACGCAAACTTCAAGAAATTAGTAAACTATATGGCTTTCTTCGTAGAAGAACCGCTTGCTGACAAACTTCCTAAGCCTACTCCCGAACCTGATTCGAATCCTGAAGAACGTTATTTGGAAAGTGAAATGCTAACCATTAAGATGGTTTGTTCTATTCTGAAGGTGAGCCGATCGAAGCTGTATGATTTTAAAGAAAAGGGGGAGTTGACTTTCTTTGAAAGGCCTGGTGGGGGTATCCGCCTGTGTCCTGAAGAGGTGGAACGGCTACGGTACTGCTACTCCCGTACCCAAGGGGAAGGTGTAAGCATTTGATTTTGAAGTATACACTTTAACTAAAAAAGTATATAGGTTCAATGTAAATGTTCAATCGTTTAAAAATAAACTGTATTCTGTTCCATTGCTATTATAATAGAATACGCAAGAATTATACTGGATTGATCGGAACTACTAATAGTACATTATAATGGCATATACCAACCACCTATTACTTTATACCTTTGTGCTGTACGAATACCGGTGTGGCTTGCACTACTGAGCTATAGAATTATAATTGCATAATAGGAATGGAGAGGTACATAAGTAGCTATCTCGACACTACACGCACCTGGTCGGAAGGTATGCGTTAGTGGCACGAGAATACGCGTCTTAAGTATAAAAATATGCGCTGATCATACACGAATAGACGTTTAATAGACTCTTTAAGTCTTCGCCTGCCTACGAATACTATGGTATGGCCTAGTGCTACGCTTTTGCCATAGACATATCTAGGTTGACTGCTCTCTTACGTAGGTATAAGGCAAACCCATTTAATAATGGACAACACTGTAATATTGGTATCGAATACATAGCTAAGTCTGGACTCAACTTATTTCCTGCTAAACCTTTTGTTTGATAGATGTTGTCCAGAATTGTCGCAATTGGTGTATTTAATAATTTATTTCTTGTACGGACTTGTATGCACTTGTCTTAAAATCAACCTCATTCTTGTATTTTTTTGTCGAAGTTGTCTGTTTTTTCGACTTTCCTTTTTACCCACCTCATCTTCGGGTATAATTTCAAAATTAAAATTATGATAACATGTATAGCACATCCCATTCGTGCCGGACCAAAGAGTTAGGTGCTCGAAAGATGACTCTTGCCAGGTTGCAAGAGGGAACAGATTACTGAAGACTAAAATTTTATTAAAATGAGAAAAGAACGCATTTATATTTCTTATAGTGAGTGGGATGATTATTCCCTGTCAAGTTTAGCGGGCAAGACATTGGCCGCTATGAAAAACAATGTGAAGTTTCCAGATCCAAAGCCTGATATGGCCGATTATGAATTGTTGGTGAACGATTTCCGCAGCAAGCATGAAATGGCCGTGACAGGTGGTCAACTGGAACGCAAAGCGCGAGACAATGCGCGAGATAAAATATTGAGCGCCATGCGGCAATTGGCTTTTTACGTCAACGTGGTCGCAGATGGTGATGGTGAGGTGCTGGCTAGCTCGGGTTTTATGTTGGTTCCACCTCCTAAAGCAAAAGGACATCCGACGGTAATGGTTGGGATGCGCTTGGAGGACGGTCGTATGTCGGGAGAAGTAAAATTCGCTTTCACACCACAGAAAAATATCTCGGAATATGAATATTGCTATGCAACCGAACTTGATGAGGAGAAAGCACCTATCTGGGGTGAAACCAAAAGTACCAGTACCTCTAGAACTAACTATATTAGTGGTTTTACGCCTGGTGAAAAGGTTTACTTCCGTGTGCGCGCACGTAATAACAAAGGAATTGGCGACTGGTCGGAACCGATTTACTTAATTGTCCGGTAGACAAGAAGTGACAGAGTAACGGAGTTAATGCTCAGGCGGATTCGCGGATCCGCCTACCTTATCAACTCTATAAACCCTATAAATAACATATCATGCAAACAATAATAAACATGCCTTCTGGGCTGACCTTGGGTTGGCAGAAGGAATTATCCGTTAAACAAAAGCTAATTTTAGGGCTTTTGTTTCTGCTCATTGCCTGGCTAATGGTATCTACGGTATTGCAACTGTCGGATCCAGCTATCGCTGTGCTAGACTTTGGTACATTTACCCTTGCGGTTTTTGGGATACTGCTTGGCTGGCTCACTATTTATATCAGCGTTTGGCTGCAGGAAATGCTTTGGCAACCTTTCAAAATATTTAGACAAAATTTTTATTATCACTTCAATCAATTGACATCATGGCAACAATGTATTCTTTATTTCTCGGTGTTTTTCTTGCTGTTACTTGCAGTATTGAAAGCATTCGCAATGGTTTTTTAATAGTAGTAAACAACACAGCAGTTAGCTGTGGGGCATCCAATCAAGTTTTTTCAACGTCATCCCGATTGAAGCATAGCGGAATAGAGGGATCTATGGATAGGGTATCTAATAACAGGGATAGGATCATAGCAATTGCTTCTGCTGAACTCGGTGTGCGGGAAGCTACGGGCAATAACGATGGCCCTCGTGTGGAGGAGTACCTTGGCTACACGCACCTGGGATCTGGTTATGCTTGGTGTGCCAGCTTCATCTCTTGGGTATACGCACAGGCTGGCTTTGCCCAGCCCCGTAATCCTTGGAGCCCTGCCCTATTTCCTAAGGCTAGGGTCTATTGGAAAGGAGGTGCTTTCGTCCAGGGCCATAAAAACAAGTTTGAAGCAGCTGATGTATTTGGAATATATGGTACAACAGCAAAGCGTATTAACCATGTTGGGCTAGTGAAGGTGATGCAAGGGAATTACCTGATTTCGATCGAAGGCAACAGCAACAATCGCGTAGAGTCTAGACGTCGGCATGTGCGAACGATTTACGCCTTGGCCGATTGGTTGTAATGTATTTACGCTAGTATCTTGGAGTAAAACGAACTAAAGTCGAATAGGTCTACAAGTTTAATCTCAGAAATAATAAATCTATATTATGAAACACGCATGTTTAGTAAAGCACCTCTTTTTAATACTCCTGACCGCATTATGGAGTAGTGCTTGCCGCAGCAACAAAGAAAGCAACTTTTTGCAACAACAGGTGGAAACCAGCTCGCATAACCAAGCCTCTCTACAATGGCATCGCTCTGATAGTACCATGCGTTATTGGTACTATCAGAGCGATAGCCCATTTTATTATCATCCTGAAGTCGGCTTATTCGGCACGTCAGGCCGCTTGGCCGTTGGGGAAAAGCAGCTGAAACATCAGGCTGGAAAAATTCAGCAGGATAGTAGCCATTACCTTATCGTAGAGCAATCCGCAGGAAGCAAAAAATCAATACCAAAAGATCGTTCTAGTGGGTGGATTTATGTGATTGGGATTGGCATTTTCTTGGTTATTGGGCTTGGTAGCTACTTAAAAAAACATCTTTAGTATGAGTAAGGGATTTGTTGTTATTTAAAGGTTTCTTAAAAGACCTTCAACTGTTGTACTTAGCTTAACAAAAACGAAAAAACTTAATACTGACTACCAGTTAATTAGCTTCTTTTTTCCAGATATTCCAAAATTAAACAGCATATATTCCAAAGTTTATGTTCAGATATTCCAAAGTTTAAGTGCGGATATTCCAAAGTTTAGGTATATTTGTTATAAATAAAGGAGGTTGAATAATGGCTGAATGGATTAAAAGAACAATGGCGGAAGAAATAAGGAAACGAATTAAACAGTTTCCAATTTTAGCGGTGACTGGACCACGGCAATCGGGTAAAACCACCCTTCTTAAAACATTATTCCCAGATTACAATTACGTATCTCTCGAAAATCCAGATAACAGGTCTTTTGCAACCGAGGATCCGAATGGATTTCTTATTCAATACGCTGGTAAAACTATATTGGACGAGGTTCAGCGAGTGCCCGAACTGTTTTCTTACTTACAAACTGCCGTAGATGCCTCTGGTGAAATGGGGCAATATATTCTTTCTGGTTCGCAGAACTTTCATTTGCTTAAGCATATTACACAATCTTTGGCTGGAAGGGTGGCGCTATTTCGACTCTTACCATTAGATACAGAAGAATTAGACGCAGCAGGGAAATTACCAAACAATTATTTAGATGCCTGCATAAATGGAGGATATCCAGCTATTTACCATAGGGGACTTGATCCTGTAGATTTTTATGCCAATTATATTCGTACGTATATTGAAAAAGATGTTACCGAATTAATCAATATTAGGGATATGAATAGTTTTCGTACGTTTCTTGGGCTATGTGCAGCACGAGCAGGACAACTACTGAACTTAACGGCGTTGGCGAATGACTGCAATATCTCTCAACCTACGGCAAAAGCATGGTTATCTATTTTGGAAAGTAGTTATATCATTTTTCAGCTTTATCCTTATCATAACAACTTTAATAAACGCTTAGTGAAAACACCTAAGTTGTATTTTTATGATGTTGGATTGCTTTCTTATTTATTGGAAATTCGTAAACCGGAAGAGTTGTCCATAAATAGACTAAAAGGGAATATTTTCGAGAATTTTGTTATTGCTAATTTCCAGAAACTTAATGATAATAGATACCAGCATCTCAACTACTATTTCTGGCAGGATCATAACGGAATTGAAATAGACTTATTACTTAAAACGGCCAACGCTTTTGATGTCTATGAGGTGAAATCTACCCAGACATTAAGTGCTGCACTATTTAAAAACTTGAAGCATTTCATCGAATTAGCTTCGCCTGAAGAAGTTCGACCTTACTTAGTTTATGGAGGCGATGAGGAATTAGTGCGAAGTGATGTTCAAGTACTCCCATGGAAAATGTTAGCTCCTTAGTAAGGACCCAACACGTGAAAAAATTTTGGAAAATTTAGCAGGATGCAAGCAATTGAGGAAACAACCTTAAATACATGAATATTCCGACAAAAGTACACCACGGATTCCGGACGAAAGTACACCAGGTTTAGTGACCAATAACCCGAGCTATTTTACAACTGGATTGTATTAACTTTTCAAACTTAATGATTTTTTTTCTTTC
>NZ_JAERTY010000033.1 GCF_016746095.1 Sphingobacterium faecale
TCCTAACGTTCTCCCAACTCAATTGAGGGTTCGGCGGATTGGTAATTGTCTGATAAATTCTATTTGTAAAAACAAATGGTCTAGCTTCTATTTTTGACGTAATATACGCCGATGAACTACTCACATTCCCCGTATACCCATGTGTAGCGCGTAATACCAGTTTAGAAAGCCAATGCACTTTGTAAAATTCTTCCTCATGAAGCTGCCAACGTAAGCCAGCCGACCAGAATGGTCGACCTCGTTGATTGATGTCTACGCCAAAAATATTTGCCTCATCTTTGCGTACCGAGAGAGTAGCGGTATATCGTTTCTTGTAACTATAAGAAGCGTTCCCAAAATAAAGGCGGCTTCGGTTCAATGTGGTTCCTCGACTCATATTGACCAGAGATATATTGGGAATAGTACTTAATGTACCTGTCAGGTATTGCCTATACCGTTGTGTGGGATCAAATGGAACATAAGTCTCTGTTGCCTCCTTGTAACCGATCATGACAGGCATCATCCTATTTAAGGTGCTACGGCTATTCAGCTCCATACCACCTACCAGATGAAAGCCATGAATCTCATCCCATGTCTTATCGACGTTAAAACGACCTCTAAAGTAATGCGAGCTCAAACTGTTGTTTGTTTGATTAAGCTTTCCTCCGCGGGGAATAGGTGAAGTAGCTATACCCGTAGCATAATTTATTTGGGTAAAGCGATTGTATAGGTCAATCATTTCATAACTATCGGCAGCATAAAGCATATTTGTCTCACTGTAGTTTTTACGGTACTGATAATTGGCTGATAACCCTAACCATTGAAAGGGTTTATAAGTTACGGACGGCTGCACTTGATAACTTATGAGCTCCGTAGACGTACGAGACCGATTGATGTCATCTAGAGGGTAAAGATTCCAATCCAACAATAAGCCCATGCCGGCTGTATCAATATAACTTTGACGTAACGACAGTCCTCCAATTGAAAGCGGATTCCCCTGTTCATCAGCGAGTTTATCATACAACACCTTGTACATCGAATTACCTCCTGTACGTCCTATATTTGATGTAAAAGCTAGGTCAGCATTAAACAACAGTTTATTGTCCAATAACCTATAGGTATTCTTTGCATTCAAGCTGATCCGTTCATCGTGATGACCAGATATATCCCCTAAATTCTTATCATAACCTCCCGAGAAGTAATAATTATGCTGTTTGGCGCCCCCAGAGAAATTGACAGCTCCTTTATAAAGCTGCACCGGGCGATATACGTATTTATTTAGATCGCTACGCACATCCTGTGTTTTCAATTGCGCAATACGTCTTTCCATCTCGGCTTTATCGATATGTCCATTTTTTTCAGCTAGTAATGCTTCAATGGTTGGGGTGATATACGGATAAATTTGGTTGATGGTTCCATCCCAAGCTCCCTCTCCGTATAAAAAGCGTTCGATATCGATAACCTCATTCATAGGTATTGTAGGGTTGTAATAGAGATTTGGCTTTTCGCTGATAGACATATCGGTTC
>NZ_JAERTY010000034.1 GCF_016746095.1 Sphingobacterium faecale
TGCAATGCCCCCAAAAAGTTAGACACTTTCTGGGGGCATTTTTATGAGAAAAAACAAAAAACATAGTTTGGAATTCAAACTTAGTATTGTCGATCGGATCGTTCAAGGTCACGGTTCAGTAAGAACCATTTCTAAAGAACATTCCCTATCCCATGATATGGTCAGGCGTTGGCAAAAGCAATTCGAATCGTTTGGCATTGAAGGCTTAAAGCCCCGCGGAGTTAATACGGTATATCCACAGTCCTTTAAAATCTCCGTGCTCCAAACAATCCAAGAAGAAAATCTATCTTTGATGGAGGCCATGCTGCGCTTCAATCTTCCGAGCCCTTCTATTATCGTTAATTGGCGGAAGCAGGTTGAAGCACATGGTTTTGAGGGGCTAAAGCCCCAGGTTAAAGGCCGGGCACCGATGGAAAAGAACGACAAATCACCCAACAAACGAAAGAAGCGAGCTTCTAAGGTTCCCCTGACTAAGGAAGAGCAACTTCAGCAGGAACTCGAGTACCTACGTGCGGAAAATGCTCTGCTAAAAAAGTTACATGCCTTAGTTCAAAAAGACAGCAAACGCAAGCCATAATGGAACTAAGGCCAAGGTTTAGCTTAGAGATTCTTCTGAGCTGCATGAAAATGGCAAGGAGTACTTTCTATTATTATCTCAAACATGGTAATCGACAGGACAGATATACTCAGCTCAAAGAGATGATCAAAAGCACCTATATTGTTCATAAGGGAAGGTATGGATACCGTCGGATCACCCTGAGTATTCGTAAGGATGGATATAAAATAAACCACAAGACTGTCTATAGATTGATGGGGGACCTCGGTCTGAAAAGTTCGATCAGGGTTAAAAAATACCGTTCTTACAGGGGAGAACACGGAAAGATAGCGCAAAACGTCCTTGAGAGAAACTTTAAAGCTGTGAAACCTTTTCAAAAATGGTCTACCGATGTTACCGAATTCCGGGTAAAGGACAAAAAATTATATCTTTCACCGATCATCGACCTGTTCAATCAGGAGATCATTAGTTATAACTTAAGTGATCGACCAAACTTTCGTGGGATAATGGAGATGCTTGATAAGGCCATAGGAAAACTTGATACTGACTCTTCGGGACTCATTCTACATTCCGACCAAGGATGGCAGTACCAGATGGTACAATACCAAAAAAAACTACAACGAAACGGGATTATACAGAGCATGTCCCGAAAAGGCAATTGCCTGGACAATGCCATAATCGAGAACTTTTTTGGTACCTTGAAATCAGAACTCTATTACCGGAATAAATATGAATCAAGTGATCAACTTAAAAAAGATATCAGAGAATATATCGAATATTATAATAACAACAGGATAAAACTCAATTTAAACGGAATGAGCCCGATGGAATATCGAGCTCATTACAATAACAAATCTAATAACTAAATTTGTCTAAACTTTTGGGGGCACTCTA
>NZ_JAERTY010000035.1 GCF_016746095.1 Sphingobacterium faecale
GTAGTGCCACCCGCGAATACTTTCAAAAGGTGATGGACAGCAAGCTGATCATAGACCAGTCCTATCAGGCCTGTCTGGGGTTACTCCGCTTGGCCTCGCTTTACCCTGACCGGATAGAAGCCGCCTGTCAAAGGGGACTGAAAGGTCACCGCTTTAATTATATGGTCATAAAAAATATCCTGGACAACAAGATGGACATGCTGGAAAAAGATGACCGGTCCACTGTCGGTTATACCATTCCGCTGCACCGGAACATCCGGGGTGCCGATGAATACAAATAAAAAACAGACACATAAATCAAAAACAGAAATGAACACAGATCAAACTATCGAACAGCTCAGATCAATGCGCCTGACTGGCATGGCCCGCCGCTATGAAGCAGTCGCCGCCTTACCTGTACACGAAATCCAGGATGTCCATGAACTATTGGGATCTCTGGTACAGGCCGAACTCGAATACCGTGATCATACCAGGACCCAGAAATATCTCAAAGCCAGCCGGCTCAGGTACAACGCTCTTCCGGAAGAGATCATCTGCAATGCAGAAAGGGGGATCACACGAGAACAGGTACTTCGACTTTCAGACGGCTCTTTTATACATCGCGGAGAAAATGTTCTTATCACAGGAGCAACAGGATCGGGCAAGAGCTTCCTGGCATGTGCGCTGGGACGATCTGCCTGTCTGCTGGGCTTTAGAACTTTATACTTCAGTATGAACCGCTTTATGGATACTGTTGTACAGACCAGGCTTGATGGAACCTACCTGAAATGGATAAAGGGTATTGCAAACCAAAAACTGTTGATACTGGATGACTTCGGGTTAAAATCTATAGACGCCGACACGAGGCTCGCACTGCTTGATATACTGGAAGACAGATATGGAAACAGCTCCGTTGTGATAACTTCTCAGTTACCGATTGAAGCATGGTACAACTTTATTGATGAGCCAACACTTGCGGACGCGATAATGGACAGATTGACAGCTTCCGCACACAGACTCCCGCTACAGGGTAAGTCTTTGAGAAAGAAAAAAAATCATTAAGTTTGAAAAGTTAATACAATCCAGTTGTAAAATAGCTCGGGTTATTGGTCACTAAACCTGGTGTACTTTCGTCCGGAATCCGTGGTGTACTTTTGTCGGAATATTCA
>NZ_JAERTY010000036.1 GCF_016746095.1 Sphingobacterium faecale
TAACCTGAGTTCGATTGTTAAAAAGCGGACAATTGGTTGTTTTTTACAGTCTGATATTTTATAGCAGGTTTTTTAGGGAAGAATGCATATGCAATCAACCCAGCAACCAGGTTGGATACAAAATTTGCAAAAGATCTATGTCTAGAATGTTCAATCTGACATATGTTCTTGAGTTCATCGTTGACCGTTTCTATTACCGATCTCTTTCTGAGCAGAATTTTATCACTCATGGTCATCAAGCTGTTTTTCATGTTGTTACGGATGCTTGTGACCAGATGTATATCATTGACGAACAGTATGTCTGTCAATTTTTGGGATATGTACCCTTTGTCTGCAAATAACTTTCCGAATACCGCTTTGAGAAAACCTTCGTTTTTAAGCGGTTCCCTGTCATCGACATTGGCCTGGGTAATGGCGAAATTCAAAATTTCCCCCTTATCATTGATCACAATGTGCAGCTTAAATCCATAGAACCAGCCCATAGTGGACTTTCCTACTTCGGCTATTCCTTTAAACACTTTATTGCGTTTGATCCGCTTGTTATTGCATACCCGTATAGGTGTGGAGTCAACAAAGGATATCCCGGAGCATCTTCCCAGACAGCACGTTTTCAGGAAGATGGTCATGGGCATCAGCACGCTCTGGCTGAGTTCGACGAATCTATTGTAGGAGACGGTTCTGGGGAATTCGGACTTCATGTGCTTCTGTAAGTAGAACATATAGAAGTGCTTGAAGCACCGAAAACCGCTCAGGTGAAACAACAGACAGATGGAGATAACTTCGCTGTTGGACATTACCGGCGGACGTTTGGAAACTCGGCCAAGAAGGAAGCCGGAAGTGGATCTGTCAAAATCTTTGCAAAACTCGTCAACAAGACAGAAAATATCGTTAACTTTATTGAGGTCAATCATAGCGGGATAAACAGTTAAATATTTGAATTTAAGATACTTAAATATATAACCATGCCCACTATATTGCAAATTTTTATACCAAATTATTAATCGAACTCAGGTT
>NZ_JAERTY010000037.1 GCF_016746095.1 Sphingobacterium faecale
AATGTAACACTACCGGTGTTGTGGACCACAAACGTATAGGTAACCACCTCACCTACGGTCAAACTGCTGCAGTTCTCTCCGTTCGCAGGTTGTTTATTGTGTGTCTTCACAAGCCTGATACCCGGCGTTGTTGTTATTGTGGTTATAGCCACATCATTGCTCGCCGTCGGTATCTGCGTTGATGTAACAGACACATTATTTATTAACGAAGTTGCTTTATCTATTTGTGATTGACTAACATTATACGTGAATGTATAGGTCCATTTTTCACCAATCTCTAGAATTGTATTGTTATTTCCTGTCGGCGCACCTCCAGTTTGTACTGGGCTTCCGATAGAAGTTATGTTAATATCAGCGGCTCCCGATTGCTTTAATACATCCGTAACTGCTATATTCTCCAAATCAAAATCTCCTGTATTCTCAACAGTAATATTATATGTTAGTGTTGTTGGTGTAGTAATATTATCCTTATCAACTGTTTTCGTTACTTTAATTCCAACAGGATTAACGTTAACAATTACCGAAATTATTCGGCTTATACAACCCGTCGCATCATTTTGCTGTGCAACATAAGCTGTAAATGTACCTTGAATAGCTGTAGAAACAATAGGCTTAGTAATAATGCTCGAACCACTCCCGTCCGAATACCAAACCAAAGTGTGTCCTGTCGCAGCAGTTGCATCATACACAATGCCTGTCGCACCTACATAAGTGTATTGGTTTGTAGTAACCGGTACCGTAGGCGCAGCATAGTTCGTCAGAACGACTTCGTCAGAGCTACCCGCACAGCTGCCGTTGCTAACTGTCCAGCGAAGGGTAACACTGCTGCCTGCAGCAACACCCGTAACCGTAGTATTGTATATTGTAGGATTTGTGATAACACCCGTCCCGCTAACGATACTCCACAGACCTGTACCGACAACAGGAGCATTTCCTGCTAAAGTAAAGCTCGAAACATTACAGTTTTCCTGATCAGCACCTGCAACAGCTACCGTAGGCGCAGCATAGTTCGTC
>NZ_JAERTY010000038.1 GCF_016746095.1 Sphingobacterium faecale
TCGGTGCCTTTTTTAATACGAAGCCCCTTCAGGAAACTGGAGGGGCTTTTGTTTTGTGCGTACTTTTCTCAATCTATACTATCGCAGTAATAGGTGGAAGGGTATCCGCCAGCCTGCGGACTGTTTAATACGAAGCCTCTAGCTAAGCCCTAGGGGTTTTTACCGTATGAAAAGTAGATACTAAAACTCTTTCGTCAGAAAGCTATCTAGAGACCTATTCTGAATATATTTTCTAATGGATAGAGTCATTGTATTTAATGAGCGAGAATATTTACATAAATAATAGGAGTGATTTTAATCAGAGGAAGGTGCTCCTAGAGATGACTAGAAAGATATAGGAGAATATGGTTTCCCTCTTTGAGCTCGTCGTTGTGCCCTAAGATCAATATGATAAATAATTAAAGTTTTAGAGGAGCGCTTACTGCTATTTCGTTTAGAAATAAAAAATCAGATTCAGGATTTAAGCGGTAGACGTATATCGATAAATGTAGTAGTGATTGAGTAAATCAGATATAAAAGAGGAATCACTGATTAATGGATCTAACTTATTTCAAAGAAATTTCTTGGTTTTTGCTTTTATGACGAGAATTTATTGCGAGAAATTAAGCCGATTTTAGACTTTAATTAAAGAGGTTTCTGGAAAATATGAGGATAGTATTTTAATGACCTTTCTTGGGAAATAAGCTTAAATCTATCGTGTTTAACCAATATTTATGCTTTTTATTAGATCCAATGTCTTTTTTGATATATTTTATTGTCCGCTGTTCCAGCGTTTTACGCTATATGCTGTAAAATAGTCTGTGTGATGTCTTTGAAATGTGGTTTTAAAGTCGCTATCTTTGCACCACTCCGCGAGGGAGGGACGGTTCTCCGGAACGATGACATAAGGTAGACAGAGCGTTTATTTTG
>NZ_JAERTY010000039.1 GCF_016746095.1 Sphingobacterium faecale
AAAAACACTAAAAAGCTCATTATACGGTCTTTACTATATTTGTTGGTCTCGATCAGCGCACGCGCGATCGTACTCCGCTGCGCCGCCAGCTCTTCCTCAGGAATCTTATTCTCCTGCAGCGCTTTCTGACAGGCCAATACAATATACGCAAAAATATTGTCCATACCAAGCAGCTCGCCTTCCTGATGGTCAAAGATCTGATAGGTTAAATAATGGAACGTCAAAGAAGTACCAAAAACGCAATAACTATATTCACCGGGGCACCCTTGGGTACGCGGTCCTGTAAATACAGCAATGGTCTCCACAGGCACACGATAACGATCCAACAGGCGGTAATGATATTGAAATATGCGATAGGGAAATGACTCGTCATTACCACCCTCGATCTCGGTATGAACCAGGATCCATTTCTCACGGCCGTCTTTCAGGAATACCTTGACCAAAAGATCAGCTACACGCTTCCCTTTTTTACGTTCCCTATCCGGAATGATCTCCAATAGCTCTTTGTCCATAAAGGTCAATCCACGATCCAGATCGAAAATATCGTCCGCTTCGGGATACATGAATTGTAAAAAATCAGGAAAATTTTCCTCGAAGATCGCTTTCAGAAGTTCGTCGTTCTTCTTAGCAGGTTTTAGCCCCCGTCCTGTACTCATAATTCAACTTGTTGGTTAACGGCCCCAAAATACAAAACAAAAACCTGACAATCAAACTAATACGTAAAAAAA
>NZ_JAERTY010000040.1 GCF_016746095.1 Sphingobacterium faecale
ATTTGGTTGATGGTTCCATCCCAAGCTCCCTCTCCGTATAAAAAGCGTTCGATATCGATAACCTCATTCATAGGTATTGTAGGGTTGTAATAGAGATTTGGCTTTTCGCTGATAGACATATCGGTTCGAACCGACACTTTGAGGGGCTGCTCAAAGCGTCCCTTTTTAGATGTCAGTACAATCACACCGTTACCAGCTCGTGCTCCCCAAATAGACGAAGCTGCGGCATCTTGTAATACCGTAATGGATTCAATATCCTCTGGGTTAATCGTATTGATATCTCCTTCAAATGGAAAGTTATCCAGAATGATAAGCGGCTCGGCATTAGCAAATAAAGTACTGATACCACGAATGGACATCGAAGGCCTGTTAGAAGCAAATGTCGTTGCCCCTACCTGATTATTATTAAAAATCAATCCCCGAGTCACGCCATTTAACCGCTCCAAGATATTGGAACCTACGGTACGACTTAACAACTTATTGTCAATATGAACGAACGAACCTGTAGCTCTTTCTTCAGGGACTTTGAAATAACCCGTTTCTGCTACGATAGCAACAGTATCAATTTGTTTTGTATCTCTTTCTAAGCCTTCCTGTAGATTGATTATAAAAGGTCCGCGATTAATAGTGTCAAATGGAACATATATTGGTTTAGTAAGCTTATTATGTCCAATGCGCAATACGCCAGATTCGAGGTAAACTCCACGAAAAGAAAAAGTCCCATCAT
>NZ_JAERTY010000041.1 GCF_016746095.1 Sphingobacterium faecale
GCCTACGGTAGCTGTTGCAGGTGCTGATCAGGAAAACTGTAATGTTTCGAGCTTTACTTTAGCAGGAAATGCTCCTGTTGTCGGTACAGGTCTGTGGAGTATCGTTAGCGGGGCGGGTGTTATCACAAGTCCTACATTATACAATACTACGGTTACGGGTGTTGCTGCAGGCAGCAGTGTTACCCTTCGCTGGACAGTTAGCAACGGCAGCTGTGCGGATAGTTTTGACGAAGTCGTTCTGACGAACTATGCTGCGCCT
>NZ_JAERTY010000042.1 GCF_016746095.1 Sphingobacterium faecale
GCAGCAGTGTTACCCTTCGCTGGACAGTTAGCAACGGCAGCTGTGCGGATAGTTTTGACGAAGTCGTTCTGACGAACTATGCTGCGCCTACGGTAGCTGTTGCAGGTGCTGATCAGGAAAACTGTAATGTTTCGAGCTTTACTTTAGCAGGAAATGCCCCCGTTGTCGGTACAGGTCTGTGGAGTATCGTTAGCGGGGCGGGTGTTATCACAAGTCCTACATTATACAATACTACGGTTACGGGTGTTGCTGCAGGCAGCAGTGTTACCCTTCGCTGGACAGTTAGCAACGGCAGCTGTGCGGATAGTTTTGACGAAGTCGTTCTGACGAACTATGCTGCGCCTACGGTAGCTGTTGCAGGTGCTGATCAGGAAAACTGTAATGTTTCGAGCTTTACTTTAGCAGGAAATGCTCCTGTTGTCGGTACAGGTCTGTGGAGTATCGTTAGCGGG
>NZ_JAERTY010000043.1 GCF_016746095.1 Sphingobacterium faecale
GACACTAAGGAAGCTATCGCTCAAAAGCTATTGGATAACTTCAAACCAACTGTCATTGATAAAATGCTGGGAAAGGTGGCAGGAAAAGTAAAGGTATTGGAAAATCTAGTCGCTGAATCGAGATCTAAAGATGAAAAGCAACACCAAATCGCATTGAAGAGTGGTTTTGTAGTTGCGATGAAAGAAAAGAATCAATAATGAAAGCAGCACTGACAACTATATTAACCTGTTGTATTCTCTTCACTTTTGGTCAGGAGAATACACAAGAGAATAGCGATGGAATACGGATTGAGCAAAAAACCTTGATAGATCTGTATGTAAAAGCCTTGAATAACCGTTTCGATCTGCTTTTACAAAGTGGCTGGCAGTATATTGAAATAAATGAATATGGACGTCTACTCAGGAACATGGAGATAGCTGATAGGTACAAGTTTTTGACAACAGGTGAACTGATTGATCTATCCATAAAAGAAAAAAGGGCAATTGATATCTTAAGAGTAGTACACAATATCATTTCGAAAGATACTGTCGATATAAACTTTGGTCAATTAAGAATTACCGGAAAGCGAAAATTGCATTTTTACAAGGGACTTCGATTTAAAAGAGGTTACATCACAATTAATTGTGGCGGCACAAATGGATACCAGCCCGATATGAGATTTGCGAGGGATGCCTCGACTGATGAATGGCGG
>NZ_JAERTY010000004.1 GCF_016746095.1 Sphingobacterium faecale
ACAGTTTAAAAGACCCTCAACTTATAACTAGGCTGCTGAAAATTTACACCAAAGTGGTGTGTTTTGCAGCGGAATCACTGGTGTACTTTGGAGCGGAATGGTGGTGTAATATAGTGCGGAATATGCATCTCTTTACAAAATTAGATACACCTATTCCTAACTGGCTCTCACAAGTCTGGGAAATAGAAAGTTTAATTGGCCTTAACTCTTCAAAAAAGTCTGAAGAAACAACGGTTATTCTTATCCTAAACAAAAAAGAGTTCAGAGGGTCTATACTTTATACAAAACATTATGGAAAAGAAACAAACTATAAACTGTTCTTTTCAAAAGATTTCGCAGAGGAATTGAAAGACTGTTTCGTAATGAGTTACATGCGTACGTTGGAAAACAAACTTCGAAGAGGAAATCTCTCATATAATAAGGATATTGAAGAGGAAATACCCTTCTGGGAATTTATCGATTTAGAATTTGACAAGACAAATCGCACGTTACATTGCAAAGCCCATTATACACAAAAACCCATATTTCCTGAATTATTTAAGCAGTTTACGAAGTCACACATTTTAAAAGATATGGAGAACAGGCTTCTTAATAAAGGAGAGTTTAAATTTATCAAGCAAGATTGGAAACCCAAATCGGAGATTCGTAAACAACTCTCCGACCATCCTAATTTCATTTATTATCTTATCGATACAAAAAACAAACTATTATACATAGGTGAATCCGAAACATTAAAGAGAATACGTCAACACAGACCTGAAATACCTAATTGGGATTATTTTAGATTAGATTTCTTACCACTTTGGATCTCTCGTTCTCAAAGACTAGAATTAGAGAGGCTAATGATTAGATCATTTGCAGCTTTGTTATCCAATCACAAAAAAATTAAGCATATTTCTATTTCTGAATACAGCTTAGCAAACAAAAAAATAGATGATTAAATAAAACAACTGGCACAACCTATCTCTTCTTCTGGTGCGTCCATAAGAATATCCATAAGCTTCGAACTTTTAGGCTTATTAAGATTTTGAAGTCTTTTTTGACGCTTTATGTACTCACGCTTAATCTGTAAGACGCGTTCTGGACGACTAAGCTCCTCCAACGATTCGTCTTGGCTCCAAGAGAAGTCTCCACGCTCATACTCCATTGCCTGTGCGAAAAGATTAGGATGTTGCTCTAACAGCCATACCCACTCAATCTTCTGCTGAAAAAAGCAAAAGAAACAACCGGATCGACTCCTATTATAAGTAGCAATCTCTCCATCTACTTCGAATTCAATTTCTTTATAATAAGCAGGAATACCTACCCCACTATTCTCTAGCAACAGAAATATATCTTTAAGCACAAGAACATCAGTATTCTCCACCAGTGGGAAATCCTCTTTCATATTACCAATAGGATACCCTTCTATTTTAGCAACATGAAGGGCCAGACGGTTATAATCTGAAATACCTAGATTGATTAATTGCTCTAATTTTGCGTCTTTGGTTAGTAACTCTCCGATAGGTCTTCCTAATACTTCAAGAAAGCGGAATAATTTATCTGAAGATATATTTTCCTCTGCCCAAACTAACCGATCATTTATTTTTTTATTATCTAAAATCTTGGTTACTAAATCAGAGCTCCAGATGTTCTCACGAAATGGATAGATAGATTGTATGGTAGATTTGTTGGAAATATAGCCTTCTCTATGCTCATCACCTCTAATACCTACATACGATATCACAGGATCGTCTCCAACAAAATCTTCAAAAACATCTAACTTCAGACTTTTTGTACACCAACGATTCAGTGTATTGGGTAAAAAGCCACCTAGCGTTTTCATCTTATGGTCAAATGGAGTCTCAACACTATCGTCAAACGCTTTCAACTTGATAATTTCCTTCCCTAAATAAGCCTCGAGATTCCGAATAAGTTGGTAAGTTTCATCTAGCTCTTTCCCAGTATCGGCTGTATAATACTCAATATCTAAATCTGGATAGTGATCCTTCATATATATAGCCAGAGCAGCAGAGTCCTTACCACCTGAGATACCTAGAACATGTCTTACCTTCTTATTTTCCAACATATCAGTCCATTTGATCTTTCAACAATTTTGCTAGTATAAATATATTCAATTCTCGGTCATTTGTCAAATAACGTGTGAATTCTGCCTTCTTCTTCTCAACTTCCTTTTGTTTGGATCTAGGAATACTTAAAACCTGTTTATTCAGGCCTTCTTTTAAACTAGTAATCTCAATTTTAACAGCATCATGAATATATTCACTTTCTACTTTGTTCTCAATATCAGTAAAATTCTCCAATTCATGAATCCATTCTTTGAATTTGACAAATAGAACCACCTCTTCCTCCTCATTTATATCCTCTAGCTGTTTCCCTAAAATGGCGTGAGATAAGGAACTCATCCAAGTAGTCTTATCTTCTAGATTAGAATTCAATCGTTGTAAAAACACTTTAAGATGCGGTGCCACTAGATATGACTTTAGTCCTTTAAATCGATCTTGAATAGCTTTTTTCCATTCGGAGAATTCTACTATAGAGTCTCCACCTACAACCTCTTCTAAAATAAATTCCTCGAATCGCTGAACCAAATTACTAAAGCTCGTCCTAATATCTGTTATGGATTGGCGCAATTCTACGAAGAAACGCTCGAGCTTCTGCGGACTTTCGTCAAGTTCTTTAAGTGAATACCCCAAAGCAGCGGGGAAGTCTTCAAAAAACGTCTTTTCTGGATCAGTAGATTCTGAAATAGCCTTTCTTAAATTCAAGACCTCTCGAGTAAGCTTGTTTGTTTTCTTAGCGTATTCGGGTAATTGCATATAAAAGGAAAGAAATGGACGAATCATTTCAATAAATCCTTTATTTGAGCTTTTGTCTACCCTATTTTGATTTAGTAGGTCTCGGTATTTATTGAATACAGATAGATGAATTCCTGTCGCAGAAAATGATTTCAGAGAAAAATCTGCAGGATTTTTGACCACTAAATCCAGAATATTAGCGTTTAACTGAGGAATAAAACCGTCTTTATTAAACAGCGAATACTCTGAGTGTCTAACTAATAAAAATAATGGCAATACAAAATCAACAAGCCCTTTCTTTAGTTTAAATGGTCTATCGAGTAATCGATCTACAAATTCTTGTAAACTGATTTTTGCTACTCTGGCTTCTTCTAAAAACTCAATAAACTTTCCCCAAACTAACCTAAAGTCATTCGAACTAGGTGCTTCTAAGTCATAAGAATCAAATTCATTCTTTGTATAAAAACCATTATTTTTTATCAATGAATGATAGATAGTCTTGTCTGGAGGAAAAAGATTAGATGTGTAACCAAAGTCTTCTTTACCTAAATTGTCAAGAATAACGTTAAATAATGTTTTTCTCGCAGTTAATATCGGTGTAGACAACTTGGTCTTATTGACCATTTCATTTCTAAAAACTGGAGTTCCGGTATACACCGTATCTACGATATCGCTTAACAATCCGTTAAGCTGTCTCCAGTTCTTTATTTTTTTTGTACAATCTTCTCCTTGATAAAAAATGACTATCTCATTGGGATCAATTCTATACAATGCTTCTAAAACTCTATTTGTAAGCAGTTCTAATGCTTGATCCAATTGTATTGAAAATTCTTTTTGAGCATTCTTATCCTCTAAAAATCTATTTCTAGCATATCTGATTTGCTCAATTAACTTAATATTGGCAAGAATGTCTTCCGATTTTCGATAAACAATATATAGGATAGCTTCTTGTTGAGAAGCACTTACAACTTGTGTTTCGTTTATACTTTTGGCCGAAAACACAAGATTGACGTATCCATCGATCTCTGCTTTAGGCTTTAAAGACAAAGGAGTATCTGAAAGCCTGAATTCAAAATATCTCGGAGTTCCTTTTTCTAATAAAGCACGTTTGGCCAATAAATTTGGTAATTCTATATGATCATCAAGATATGTACCTATACTCGAAATATCAGAAATATACTTCTTGGCATTTTCAATCTCCCAATCAATATCAACATCCGTTTCTTCAACTAAAACAAACTTATTGCTTACCTCACGATAGCGTATAATACTCAATTGAGAAAGCCTCCTCAATTCATCCTTAATGTCACTATAACCAAATGCAATGCTAAGATATTTTGAAAGAAAATCTTCATTTACAGACATTGACTTACGAGAGAATAACTGAAGCAAACCTATTACTTTGATAATAGAAACGGATTTAACGAGTTGAGTCCCCGCAAAAATACCCTCAGCTTTCTCGATGCTATCACTCATCAATCTCCAAATCTGAAAATCTGGATTTTGCTTTACAAATAAGTGTTGGCTATAATGGTAAATCAAATAATCATGAACCTCTTCTAGATTATAAAACTTACCTTCGTTGTTTTGAATAAAATATTTGAGACCTTTATGATCTTCGGAATCCAAAAAAGTAAATAGTGAGCGATCATTCTGTCCATAACGTTGAAGAGCCATCGTTAATACACTACCAGACAATAGCTCTAATGGATATAGCGCCCTTGAAGTCTCCAAAGAGAAATATTCATTAGTTGGAAAAGCATTTGAAAGTTTTATTACCTCTATTAATGTAGAAAGCTGCGATTCATCGACGCTTTTTGTAGTATCTTTTAATCTTTCGGCTGCGATCAGTAATAATTGTTCCGAGGGAACATTAAAAGGAATTTCTATTAATCTTCCTTTTATCTTCTGCCATTCTTTCCTTTGGGCATCGCTAAGATGATATGCATAAGCAGAGAAATCCTGATGTAAAGTAGTCAACATGATAGTATTTCCTCTGTCATCATTGACGAATTCAGACAACTCTTGGATGAAGTAAAAACCTTGTTCAGGATTATGCTGTGCAGCATATTCTAAAAACTTTCCGAACTCATCTATTCGAATAATCAGCGCTTTTCCATTATTCTTTAATTCTTGAGCATAACGCTTAAGTGAATCAAGTACATCTTCAGCTTTACATTCTAGTTGATCTGCAAAAGCATCCTGTAGGGATATATACTCTCCTACAAAGTCTAATGTAGTATAAGTTGTATATCCTTTTAAAAAGTAATCAAAGGCATCAAAAAATCTATTTTCCTTTTGCACAGCATAGGCCAGAGCCCATAAAAAAGTAGACTTTCCAGTACCGTAAGCCCCTACTATTGAAAAAGTACGATAACCGGAATTTGATGAATTAACAATCTGCTCAAAAGCACGTTGACCATTGAGAGTCTTTATATAATTCAACTCACGATCGCTATCGCGAATAATATTGACGGATGGAGAGTAACTATACATTTGCATACGTCGAATTATAATAGTTTCTCAAAATTTGGTACTTATCTAATCCCGAAACAATTTGTAAGACAGGGTTTCCTGCTGTCTCAGAATAGTTTCCGTATTCTAGTGGCACACTACGCATGTACTCAGTAATCAAGCTTTCGGTCAATAGAAAAGTGTTACCAACCGAATTGTAGTCATTCGCTAAATGACTTACAGTTATAGAACTTCCGTATTTTTCACCATCTAGAATAACATATAATAGAGCTTCAATCGGAATATTCTTTGGTCTCATATTAAATACATAAACATCAACCAACTTGTCGGTAGTATCTGTACGTTGGTAGTGCTCTATTAAACCTAACTCTTGCAAAATCGTACTATAAGCATCTTCTATATCGCTACTTCCGAACTTTGTATAATTACCAAAAAACACTTTAACATCGGACTGTAATGTATTATCGCTAAAAGTAGTACTAGCATCATCAATCTGACGATTTAAATATCCTAATAGACGTTCCTTCGTAAACTCTGATCGTTCACGTCTCAAGCCATTGAATACCATTGGATAGATAGATGCCTTCTCTGTCTTTAAAAGATGATAATGCAACAACCAAAGGGTTAAAGTATCTTCTAAATAGGTATCAACACCATTATTGTCACTGAATATAAAGTCACCAAACTTAGTGATTTGATCAGATTCATCTATAATTCCAAAAGCCCTTGACCAGTAGCGGATGGACGTTACCATGTTCTTCCCCACACCTAGGTCAACAACGGCATCGTCGTCCGTGAATTTCTTCTCGGCCCTGACAAAGTCGTATCCCTTTTTTAACCAATATATTTTGCACGGGAAGGTCTCGTGTCCTGAAAATGATAATTTTGCCATTAATAATTTAAACCTCAAATTAGAGCGCCATAGCCCGTAGTCGAGTTATGGTTTTCGTTACCGCATCTACGGTCTGTATGATTTCTTCTTCTGTATTGAATCTGCCTAAGCTGAAACGTACACATTCATTTGCCTGTTCTTTGTCCAGTCCCATCGCTAATAAAACGTGTGATGGCTCCATCACAAAGGAATGACAAGCTGAACCATTGGATATACAGATATCCTTGAGCGCTAACACCAATGCGTCATTGTTAACATCCATGAAATGTATGCTGAGTGTGTGTGGCACGCAATAATCCTTAAATCCTATCGTAGGTATAGCATAGGGTATGCGCTGCCTGAGCTCACTCTCTAACAGCATGCGTAACTTGATGATATGTCTTATTTCCTGATCCAACTCTTGTTGGACAAGCTCAGCGGCCTTGCCCATACCAACGATATTGGATACAGCCAGGGTGCCACTGCGTATGCCTCGTTCATGCCCTCCGCCATATACTAGGGGCTTGAGTTTGACATAAGGCGAAACATACAGCGCTCCGATCCCCTTCGGACCGTAAAATTTGTGTGCCGACATCACCACTATATCAATTCCCGAAGCGGTGAAGGGTATCTTGCCTATGGCCTGCGTCGCATCGCTCATGAAAAGCGCTCCATGCTCGTGAGCGATCTCGGAATAATAGCTGAGTTCTTGTATAAATCCGCTCTCGTTGTTTACGGCCATGATACAAGCCAGAACTGTATTCTCTTTAAATGCTTCTTGATAGGCTTGAATATCTACTTCGCCCTCACCAGATACGGGTACGTAGGTAACCTCTACGCCCATTGTCTCTAAATAACGACAGGTATCCAGTACTGCGGGATGCTCGGTCACGGCTGTAATGATGTGCTTGGGCATACCATTGCGTGCCGGAATCCCCTGAAGTACGATATTGATGGCTTCGGTAGCTCCTGATGTAAAGTAGATGTCTTCGGCATTGACATCGATCAGGTCTCCGATCTGTGTCCGTGCTTTATGAACAGCGGCTCCGATCTGCTTGCCCATGCGATGGCTGCTGGATGCATTGCCGTACATATTGGTCAAATAAGGCATCATCACCTCCAAGACTCTAGGGTCCAGTGGTGTTGTCGCATTATTATCTAAGTATATGAAGCTTTCTTGCATGGATTATAAGCAAAATGTAAGCACAAATATAACCTTTATATATTAAAAAAGTTCCCTATCTGCAACATTTGGAAACACTTTCAGCCTATATATTTTATAACTTTTTGATATATTTAACTCAACCTGTTCATATTGATTGAAGTGTGATTTTTAGCTTTATTTTTAAAGCTCTTTAGAGATAAACAGAATCTTTGCCTATTTTAGCAATCAAGTCCTACAATTGATATATGATCGAACACCTCCCCTTTTATGTACACTCCTTTTCTAAACTAAAGCGCGACATGAAGAATGGAGGTGCTCCGCATAAGCCCATCTTATTGTTGGCGGTCATTAAGCTGTTCGAGGAAGGAACTTATTTCAGTAATCAGTTGCTGATCGTACCTGAACTGGTAGCTTCTTTTAAGCGTATCTGGTCACAGCTGGTAATTACCAAACATGATCCGATACTTGCACTTCCATTTTATCATATGCGCTCTGAGCCGTTCTGGGAGTTGATCGCCAATCCTGGCTGTGAGATATGGATAGAATCAAAATCTTCTATGCGGAGTTTCAACAATCTGAATGCGGCCGTCAAGTGTGCTTGGATAGATGATGACTTGGTGGTGGTCTTGTCTGATCCGAGTTGTCGAGCTATTCTCAAAGAAACATTGCTGGACACCTACTTTAGCGAGACAAAAAGCAGCTATGTGGATTGTGACGGAATGATAGAACTTGACGTATCGGTCTTGAATGAAACTAGCGAAGAATACAGACAAAAAATAGAGATATTGAAAAGAACTGTAGCTAGGGAGTCCTACCAAGAGGAGATATTTGTACGATGTGGGATCTTTAAAAGGGAGATCCCAAAGCTATACAATAATACCTGTGCCATATCCGGCATGCGGGTAGACGCTACAATAAACATATCCTTGCTCGACGCCTGCCACATTGTGCCTTTTTCGGAGGGACAAGATGATTCTATCTCCAATGGTATAGCGCTGTGTCCTAACCTACACCGGGCTTTTGACAGGGGTATCATTTCTATATCTGACGACTACAGAGTTATAGTCAAATCGAATTTTGTTGAAAATGATGCCTCCCCCTACTCGATCAAGCAATTTGATGGAGCACGGATCTCTTTACCTATTAATGAAGAGCACCATCCTGCATTAGAGAACATCGCACAGCATAGGAAGAAAATGGGGTTTTGACTTTATTCCCAAAATCTCGATTTCTTCAAAAAAAACAGTTATTAGTAATCACAAAAAAAACACTAATCAACAATCATATCAAGCTGCTAATTGTCATAAAAATCATTGATTAGATTTTGGATTTCCTGATCAGTGCTCTGAATTTTTTCAACGGCTATAGTAATAGTATTTCGACTTTCAAACTCTAGAAGTGTTATTGAATTTCCTACACTAGTATCAAAACAATCTTGCTGTCCCCAACAACTCTTTGCATACTCAATATAACTAAGTTTCTTAACCGCATACCCACATATTGAGTTGCCTATTGAGAAAGGTTGATCTTGATTTAATTTATTTTTATTACAATCATCATAAGAGGCTAAGCCATTACCATCTTTAAGTCCGCCTCGACCGTCGCAAAAGGCGAGAAGTAGTTGTTCTTTTTCTGCTTTTAGAACCTTAACCAAAAGCCATATTTTTAAATGCCTAATCGCAGTAAAGTTCTCGTCTGTAATGATTGTTTCAGTTATCGGAAGTAACTCCCTTATACGATTTTTTAATGTTTCTATTATCTCCTGTTCATTGTTTAGACTAAACAAACAAACGTAAAAATCGTCTTTTAAATAATTAAAATAAGACAGGTCTTCTTGGTTTTTCCACGAAAACCAAGCTCCCTGCATTCCCCTCGTATTATAAGGCTTAGTCAATCGACTGTTCTCCGTTAAAACTCGGTATAACCGTACGTAATTAGAAAGAGTAGAAGTATTTTGGCTCCGATCAGGGTCATAGCAATTATATAGCAATTCAAATGTATTATATACTTCTTCTAAATAGTTATAACTGTATTCCCGCCCTTCATTTGCAATCCAAAGTGGTGTCAAATCCCCCATTAAATCGCTATGGTCTTCCCAATACTCTACCTCCGATTTGTGCTCTTTTTTTAGCAGCCGCTTTAATTGTTCATCCAACGTAAACCACTCTTTCAATTCTACATTAGCAATGCTCTTAAACAATAAAGGTTCGCTAGATTGTATTTTGAAGACAAGAACTTCTTCTTCCTTTTCCGAGAACTCGATCAACTGAACAATATGTCTCCAATCGACATCATTACCCCGCTTACGTTTTTTGTCAAAATGATTTTTCCTTAACCGCCTAGCGAAATCAGGAAAAAATTGAGGATTAGGATATTTTTCCAAATATACAATCAATGGTAATATCAAATCTAAATCGACATCCCTAAACCAAGAAACAGAAATACTTTCATTTTTGATTGTTTTTAAAACTTCAACAACATTCTCCGAACTGCAAAGTTCAATTGTCCGCTGAAAAGCTTTAAAATAACTGTGTATTGTAGATGGGGCTAAACTTATTTTCCAGCGGTTAACTTCAGGGTTTTCATCATTATTTTCGTCTACTTTAGGTTGCTTAGAAAATAACTCTCGCGGATTTAAAGGATAAGCCTTTTTACTTTTCCAACTTCTCTCTTGCAACAACCGGATCTGCCAATACCATATAAAAAAGTCATTGATCCCGTCATCAGAAGTATACTCATCTTCTTTTCTATTTTGCCAAAACCACTGTTCTCGCTCTTCCCACTCTTCAGATGCTATTCTTCGTTTTTCTTTGTCAACAATATTACCTATCAATATCGGTTTTAAATTTTCTGTTGCTGACAGTGGTTCTCCTGTCGTATTTATAATTACAAAAGTTTCTTCTCCCTGGCTTCTAGTCCCCATATCGTAATATAACAGTCCTAGTTTACTGTTGATGAATTCCCCAAACCTAGGATAATCAAAATCTAACATTTTGTCAAATGTCTCCTCGATAGTCTCTATAGCAGCCAAAATACTTTTAATACTTGGATCGAGATCATACTCTGAGAAATACCACGAAGAAGTTCTTATTTTAGAATGCGAACTTCCATTTTCTGACTGAAGAAAATATTGACATACCAAATCACTAAAAAAATAAAGAGTACTTTCTCTAATAGAGTATTGTAGATAAGGTAATCTATCATTTTCGAGTTCGTCATTTGAGATTAAGTTACTTTGAAAACAGTTACCGCTTCTCTTATTTATAATTCCTAAGATGAGAAACAATGTAGTCAAACGCTGTTGTCCATCACAAAGCTGAATGTGGCACTTAGGGTTCTCATAGCCATAAATCAAACCTAGGGTTAAACTATTATTCGAATTTTCTAGATATAGCTCGATTAGATTTCCAAGAAATCCGGAAACAAGTTCGGAGTACTTCTCGGTATCTTTATTCCATGCCCTATCTCCCCAACAATAATCCCTTTGTAAATCGGGAATAATGACTTTATTATTATTTGTAAAAAGAGTAGCCAGTGTGTATTCTTTCCCACTCTCTAATATATTATTCTGAAATACCATAGTCTTTCTTAAAGCGTCTTAAAAAGTTTATTTGATTTTCTTCTATATCCTTTTTAGTCCAATCGGATTTTGAAAAAACCGCTATAGAATGAAGTAAGTTTCTACTTTTAAAACTTTCATTTACATTAAAA
Organism: Sphingobacterium faecale; assembly: GCF_016746095.1. GTDB lineage: Bacteria > Bacteroidota > Bacteroidia > Sphingobacteriales > Sphingobacteriaceae > Sphingobacterium > Sphingobacterium faecale. The sequence continues at coordinate 11,021 of NZ_JAERTY010000004.1, forward strand.
TATATATCTTTTTTCTCAATAAATGGTTTGTCACTGAATTTTGAGTTTTCATTTTTATCCAAGAGGACTAGATTTCCAATACTATGTTCCGAACATTGCTCCAAAGAGTCTCTATTCAACCAACCTGCCCCGGTAGGTTCAATATCCAAGAAATTATTATTTCCATCAAAATAAGAAATCAGTTCACTTGTTTCATCTATAGAAACCTTGGAATAATAGGCTTTCGACTTAGGATGTATATGTTCAAGTGATTTATCACCGTAAATACTGAAGTCAAATTTTCTTCCCTTGTTACCAAACAACTTATTATCCTCTTCTACATTCAATCTTAAAAACTGCCTTAAAGCCAAGCTATTGTAGTTCCCATAAACAAATTCATTCGACAAATACCTTAGAGCAAGACGTGCCTTATCTTCCTTTGCGTGTTCTCCTTCTTTTAATTGTCCTTCTTTAATAATTTCCTTATGTGTCGCCCCTACAAGCCTCCATTTCGCATATTCGCTTAATTCTTCCGTATTTGACTTTTTTAAAAAGAAAAAATTAATGATATCAAAAGTATCAGTCGTACCACCTTCTGAGCATAGTAAAGCGAGTTTCAAGTAGTTATGAGCTTTAGGTTCTTTAAGAACGTCCTCAAAAGACTTTTGTAAATGACGTAACTCTTTAAATATATCTGTAGCTGTCTTCTCATTCAGTAATTTTTTAAAATTATTAAAACTTACATCGATATTTCTAGGATTGTATTTAAAAAAATAGAACTGAAGTAAGAAACCTAACGGTTTGGTTGTACTAAAAAAATCTTGAACATCTTCCCGGTTCCACCAATATAGCCATCTATCCCACTCTCTGGCATGCCGACTCCGTTTAGATACGACTTCCCATTCTTTTGTAATATTATCTTGATTATTATTTAAATCTTTAGCAATTGAAACAGGATTAGAAAGAGAAATCTGTCTGAGTATTTCTGCTTTTATGAGCTCTTCTGGAAGCATAATAGCCTTAGCACCATTCATCATAGTGAACGTCTTCGTTGCTTTATCAGCATCAATTACGATATATAAAATATTAACTTTTTGGAGGAGAAAATTTAAGAAAAATTGTTTATCTACTCCACTTAATGTGTTTTCTATTTGTCCAATCGCTTTTTTGAAATAGAAAACATCTTGGTTTTGATCGGCGGGGTCAAAGCTATGGTAATCAAAATTACTATCCTTTAAGTTAGAAATGAATTCTTTAGATTTCTCTCGAATGTCATAACATAAGTCAATCTTATTAAATAAGCTTATATCCAAAAACCAAAGGATAAGATATAGTGTTGTAGTACGTTGCTGCCCATCAATCAAAATGATTCGATTGTCTTCTTCGCATACTGTAACTCCCTGTAAGAAATAGTTTTTATCTCTCTGAGCTTTAATCAGGTCTACGCATAATTTTTCAACTGCGGACAAATCACCCTTTTTCTTAACTGCCCATTTAAATCCTCTTTGATAATTTGGGATTACAAATTGCTTTTTCTGTGTAAAAAAATAATCTCCAATACTTTTGAAACTTGCGTTACTCATTTTACTACTTATATAATAATATTTTAATTCACTTGGATACTCAATAAGGAACTTAAAACCTTAAATTCTGTTGACGCTAAAACAGCAACCATTCATGCCCTTCTAATATAAGCCGAAGATCAACATTTATTGCTTTACAATATACGGAAAAGAAGAACTATTATTGATAAATCACTTTCTCTTCTCCTTTTGAAAAAATAACACCTCGCTCGTACATCTTTTTGTATATATACTCCTGCCTGATCAAAGCCCTTTCAAATCCAGCTGCTTCATTGTGCCGCTAAATCAACCGACTGACATCTTCATCGCTGATAATGGTGTTTGTAAGAGAAAGATGTTCGTTTGGAAAGATGTGACCGTAACTGGGCGTAGGCTCTTCCGTCTTGTTAAAATCTGTATTCATAATGTGATATTTATAGCTTTTTGTCTGATATACAGCAAAGGTGCTCTGTGATAGCGACAAAGCGTGTCGCTCATTACATTAATTTTAAATAGTGGGTGGAATAAAAGTATTTACTATTTTTAGGCTATGATCAATGAACAAATAAATAAGCTATCGGATGAGCTCAAAAAGGTGGCAAGCTATTTTGAAGAGGCGCCTTTTGGAGGTGGTGCTAAATTTTTAAAAGATGATATCGACCTCAGCACGATAGATAGCCCAAATGATTACCTGAAAATCATGGAGGAGATGAAAGAATTGCTACGACAATCGAGAATATTGTTTCTCCGGAGTGTTCTCGACAAGGTATGTCTCGAGGAAAACAAGCTATACTTATTTGACTTTCCTTATCAAGCAGGTATGGCATACGATGCCGTAATCAAACAGAATGGATCATTCTTTCTTCGTGACGAAGATGGTCATTATCGGGAGATTTTCTCAAGTGAGGAATTTGTCTCTTTTGTCGACGATCAATATTGGGAGCTCTACCAAACGGTATAGCGTGAGCTCCCGTTTCCCCCTTTCCTACAAGGCAGGTGCGTGTTTTCCCTTGGCTGCGCCATTGGGGTGTCGCATGCAGGAAGCACCTGTCAAAGCTGTTAGATTACTATAGTTAGTGCCACAATACTTGCAGGTATACTGCGATTTTTCGCTGCCCTCATAGAGTTTGTGCTTGCCTTTTGCAGCACCATTAGGATGCTTCATGCAAGAAGCATTTGTAAGGCTGGATACGGAGGAATATTTAGTCCCACAGTATTCACAATAAAAATTTGCCATTGAATTTATATTTGTTGTTTTATGCCTACTCTTTCTAGTTTTCGGCTTCCCTTATTACTTTTTAAAATGGATTAAAATTCATATTTCATTGTTTTATGATATATGTAAAAGCCGAACTATTGTTAATAATAACAACTACTCCTCCTCTACCCTTTCGAAAATAACACCTAGCTCGTACATCTTTTTGTGTATATACTCCTGCCTGATCAAAGTCCTTTCAAATCCACTAGCCTCATTGTGCCGCTGAATCAACTGATCGACATCTTTATTGCTGATAATGGTGTTTGCAAGAGAAAGCTGTTCCTTTGGAAAGATGTGTCCGTGATCGGGCATCCAATGAAATGAAAGCATAAAAAATACGGCAATAACAAGGATCGTCTTGAGCCATTGCCCTACCCGATTGGGCCTATAGGCATTGTGCACGGATGGTGCTGTCTTCTCGTTTTGTTGGCTGGTGTTGGTTTCCATAATTTTAATCTGTTGTTTGCTAAAGTACAATGCCTACGCGTCAAAGTATGTCGTCGAATATCTAATTTCTATATATATTAACCCGTCGTTATCATCTGCTGGCAGACGTGGCGATGTACAAGATCGAATGCCTGGTCGAGGGCCATACCATCGGGCTGCTGTCTGTGTACCAGCGCCGGGCTGTCTATTAAAATAATATTAGACTGTTCGGACAGCCATTGACGATCTAAATCTGAAAGGACACCGTAGCCTTCAAATCTAAAGGGGATACGCAATACCCAGCGAAAAGCACGGGTATAGGACTGCCTCAATAGATAGCTAACCATGGGCTCGCCCCATAATCCTGTCAAAACAGCCTCGGGGTGCATCGTTGTAAAAAGACCTGTGAGATATCTGTCATCTATATCTACCAGATTGTATTTAAGCCCTCCCTGTTCTTTAAGCTGTAGCAATAAGGATGACATACCTTCTCCAAAATAGGGAAAAGTGATATCTCCTACCTGCCACTGTATGGTAGCGGAGAATGGTACAAACTGTACATCGGGCGGTATACTGTAATTTTCGGTATGATGAATATATGCCAACTCGTCGATTCGGTATTCCTGATACAGTAGCTGGCATATCTGTATACCATCGCTGCCTATGCCGATGTAACGTATCTGTCCAAAATCAGGCAACCCGGCACTATCTAAATAAAACTTTATGTTCATTAACATAGATCTATATCTTATCATTAAGCTATCTTGAATCCTACAGCTCTGTGGCTACTTACCGTGCGCTGCTGTGGCTGCTCATCCTGATGGAAAATAGCTGCCAGCGACATAGCTTCGCTGATGTGTGTGTCGTAGCCGAGGGAATCGGAAAGGACCTGTGCTTTATCCCTGGCCAATAGCCCGAACTCGTACTGGGCGATGAGCCTGCCTTTGCGCAGGAGCGCTTTGTCCACCCGTGATAGATCGGTATTGAAAGTACAGACAAACTGTATGCCTAGGCTATCGGCCAGTAGGCCGTCGGTAAAATTGAGCAGTGCAGATACTGCCGACATGCCCTGCACCTCGCGGTCGATCACCAGATTCTCGGCATCTTCGATAACAAAGATGGAATTGGGGTGTTCAATAAAAAAGGTCAGTAGCTGTGGGCCTGCTAGATCCTGTGCCAACTGTACGGGTACGAAAATAACTTCTTTGTCTATGTGGTGTATGAGATGCCGTATATAGCTGGTCTTGCCGGTGCCTGGCTTGCCGTGAAGTAATACGATGCCTTTGTCTTTTTCTAAACGTAACCGCGACTGTATGATTTGATCTATATCCTTGAAATCGTCGTTATAATGACGGTCGATATCTATTTCGGGCTTTTTGATATCCATACGCTGGGTGTCGAGATCATTTCGATACTGAACCATAAAGGATACTTTGGCGTCATCGAATTTTTCTACCTGCTGGAATTGCTGTAGTGCGTCCCATAGCTGATGGATCTGTTGTTGTGGATAGCAATGGTAATAAAAGTAGATGCTATTCCTATTAAAGTCTATGATAAGCATAAGACCTCCCGAGATGAATAGGTATACTAAGTCGAAAGTCATCATTTTCTGCTTGTCATCGAAGGACTTTTCATAATGACAGTCGATGATCTGGCCACTAAACTGTTGTAAAAGCCAAGGCAGACATTGCGAACAATCTAAATCATGTCTTTTTTCACTGTGTGGCATCGTACCAAAATAATGGACAAAGAATCTGGAGCTTGCGATAGTCCCATAATCGCTACTCCTGATCATGCTTACTGTTGCTAAACTGATCTCTCTCTTTTCTCCAGACAGGCAGTAGGACTGCAAATCGAGCGCGTGTGGTATGTGGTTTCCTTTCATAATGCCACAAAGTTGGGCGGACTTCGCGACGACCTATGTCGTGCTGAATATTTTCTTTTATTTTGGATAGCGACACGTATTGTCGCGATGAGGTGATATATTTGTGCAACACCATTAAGAAAAAACTATGGCGGAGAAAGAAACATTGATACGGCACAATCTGATTATTAATAAGCTACGGAGAAGTCCACTGACTTGGAAGGAACTAGATGCCTACCTAAAACAGGAATCGGAAATACAGGGACTAAAGCTTGACTTTGTGCAGCGTACCTTCCAACGTCATATAAATGATATTCTGGAGATCTATGCTGTCTCTATAAAAAGTGACCGCAGTACAAGGAGGTATTATATTGAAGCTGATGAAGGTCATGTGGACCGATCTATGCAGGCATTTGATATCCTGAACCTGCTCCGCATGGGGGACAATAGTTCGAACGTGGTATTATTTGAACGGAGAAGGCCGATGGGAACGGAGCATCTGGCGGGAATATTTCACGCTATACGTAACAACCTGCTCTTGAAATTTGAATATCAGAAGTATTACGAGGCGGAGGCTGAACAGCGGAAACTACTTCCACTTGCTATAAAAGAGGCCAAGAACCGTTGGTACGTGGTGGGGCAGGATTTGGACAGAAATGCCATGCGGGTATTTGCGGTAGACAGGATGTGTAAACTGGACTTTGGTAAGAAGCAACCAGCAAGCCGCTTTGCAAAGAATGTAGAACTGTATTTTAAGAATAGTTTTGGCGTATTACTAGCTACGGAAGATCAGGAGGTAGAAGAGATCGTACTTTCGTACTCTTCATTTCAAGGTAACTATATAAAATCGATGCCGCTGCATGAGTCACAGGAGCTATTGGTCGATAATGAGGAAGAAGTCCGGGTGCGCTTGCGGCTGTATGTGACACGAGACTTGATAATGGAAATATTATCAGTTGGCGCACAGGTTAAAGTATTAGCTCCACAAAGCCTGGCTGATACTGTAAAAGCTGAACATAAAAAGGCAATAGAGCTATGAGAGAGCTACGTAACATTCGGTCTTGTCCAAATACCAACAGATTGTCGGAATTGGATAATCTACACGCTAGTGGTATTCTCGATAGTGATCAGTACGGTGTAGTGACTGCTGTCTATCAGTTATTGCGTCAGCAATTAGACTACGATCTGACTAGAAATCAATATATTCATATTTTTAACGATGCAAAACGCTATTGGTTGAACTATCTACTACGAAATGAACAGAATGCAAAGGCGGCTGCGATGATGTCTTGGACGATCCATCAATATATGCTGTGTAAGTATTTTACAGCTGGTTTGTTTTTAGATGACATTCGGGTCGTGGGTGATCTATGTAATTACTTGGATGAAATCGCTATACTCCCCTACCTGTTGGGTAAATGGACTGTGGTACGCACCTATGAAGACTTTGTGCAACGTATAACGATGGATGATTCTTATCGCAGGGTTTCTTTGGATCATGACTTGGGCGAAGACCCAAACGGCCAAGAGCTGCCATCTGGCTATGATGCTATAAAGTGGCTCGTCGAATATATATTAGATGAAAATCATCCTATACCAGAAGTTTTTTGTCATTCGCAGAACCCAGTAGGCAAGGCGAATATTATGGGATATTGGCAAAGTTTTCAAAACAGCGGAGGGAAAAGTTAAGTTTATGTTAAGATTTAGAAACACGATACTATCGGCATAGCTTTTGCCGTTATATCAGTATTCATAATTTAGGTTAATAATTGGTTAGTTAAAAATCCCTGAGGATCCCCGCTTCAGGGATTTTTTTGTGATTTCGTTTCTGATTACAAGATGTACTGTCGAAGTTCCCGATAGTTCTGAACCGGATCGAGCTGTTCTTGGAAACGGGGCATAAGAAAATGGATCACCCCTGAACTGGCGCACTGAGATAACTAACAAAAACACTTTAGAATACTTCGATGTATGGGAAAGAGTAAACAACTTAGGTTTTAATAACACCACTATAAAAAAGCATTAATGGACTGGCAATACTTTGACTTTAATACTCTTAAACCTAACGGCAAATTATTTGCTCTCAAAAAGCCTAAAGATAAGTCGATTGTCACTATTAAAAGATGGCCTATTTTTGCAAACCCAGACCGCGTTTACAAATTTGAACTGCCGTCTTAAGACCAATTTTAAACAAAGTTTGCACTTTTAAACATAAGTGCTTACATTTGTACTAACAGTACACGCCACGCTACCCATAAGAACAGCGTCCCAGGGCGTGTCTTTTGCTTTATAACCATATTGTAAAGGATAACCAATGTACACCAAGCAAGCTTTTACCATCGTCCAACAAATAGCTCAGTTGCAAGAGCGAGGATTGATTGTCAATGAGTCCGATGATGCAGAACATTATCTTTCACACATTAGCTATTATCGACTTGCGGGTTATTGGTGGCCTATGCAACAGGATAAGGTAAATCACATCTTCAAGCCAGGCAGTAAGTTTGGTGATGTTATAGCCTTGTACAACTTTGACAGAGAATTGAGAATATTACTTTTCGACGTTATTGAAAAAATCGAAATTAGTTTAAGAACTAAACTCATCTATCACCTGTCACATGAGTTTGACCCATGGTGGTTTCAAAACTTTGAAATCTTCCAGAGCGCCCCTGACCTTGTTAAAACATTATCAGCCATCGAAGAAGAAATCGGCCGTTCAAAAGATACATTCATCAAAGAGCATAAGAAGAAACATAAAGATGATGGAAGATTTCCCCCTGCATGGAAATCATTGGAACAAACTAGTTTGGGAGCACTATCCAAACTATATGGAAACCTTAAAAACAATATTATTTCAAAGGACATCATTGCAAAGGAATTTGGAACGGTAAATCACACTTACCTGCCCAGTTGGTTACAGTCTATCTCTCAAATAAGAAATTACTGCGCTCATCATAGTAGATTATGGAACAGAAATTTGCCTGGAAGTCCTAAACTTCTCAGTAATCCACCACATGCATGGATAGTAGATATCCCCAAATCTCATGAATTTCAATATCTATACATCCATCTCTGTTGTATGAAGTACTTACTTAACATAGTACAGCCTCAAAACCATTTTACCCCCAGACTAGAGGGCTTATTCGTAAAGTATCCCAATATAGATCCTAATGCGCTAGGCATGAAAGAAAACTGGCAAAATGAAGAATTATGGCAATATCCAAACGAAACATAAGAATATACAATCGCAATGAAGTCATTACATTTTCTAAAACGAATGAGGCGTTTGGAGAGTTGTCAAACATGTCGTCTTCTTTCCCTCTGTTTGTAAATGACATTATTGTACCTAGTAGCGAAGCACTGTATCAGGCAATGCGCTATTCGCTTTTCCCTAAAGCTCAAAATGAAATCATTCGCCAGGCTAGCCCTATGACGGCCAAGATGATCAGTAAAAAATATAATCCTTACTCGAGACAGGACTGGGAACTGATCAAGCTAAAGGTGATGCGGTGGGTGATGGAAATAAAGCTTTCGCAACACTGGAACAAACTGGCTCCTATACTGGAAGAAACTGGAAATAAAGCAATCGTGGAGTTATCTTATAAAGATCAATTCTGGGGTGCTAAGAACATAGGAAATAACCAATTGGAGGGCAAAAATGCCCTTGGTAGGCTGTGGATGGATCTCCGGGAGAAGCATGTATTAACGAACAACAAAATAGAGTGTGTGGCTCCACTAGCCATTGCTGGATTTAGGCTATATGATCATGACATCGATACGATATGCGATGAAGACCATTTCCTCAACAACGAGGAGGAAGGTCAACTGTTTGCTGTCGTTTAGCAAACGTATTAATACAAAACGACAAGGAGAAGACTAGTTGAGGTTTTTTACTCTATTATGCTCCAATATCTGCGTTTTGGTTGACTTGTTTTATCAAGCCGATTAGTTTAATAACATTATTTTCGTCGAATAATCCTATTACTCCGCTGTCATCAAGTTCGGTGAATGGTGGTTCCATGAGATCTGCTGAGTCGAGGTAGCCGTTGGTGACGAAGTAGCGGATGACGGTATCCATAAACTTGATCTGCTTGGCGGATAGGTTGGCTTCGCCAATAAAGCTGGTTGCTCATGATGTTTTTGATTAATAGTGTAAAAAAGAATCTAAGATAATCTCACCGTTACCAGATTTTAACCTAAAGTAGTATTGCGAACTCCTTGAACTCACGAATACTTCAAATTTTGCATTTGACATATTGAGAACAAAGTACGGGACCTACTATGCAGTACATCTGCACAGTAAAAAAGAAATATAAAAAAATAAAAACAGGCCTTAAGAAGGTCTTAAAAGACGTTTATTATTGAGGAAACAGGAAAGATGGGAGGAATTACGCGATTCTACTGCGTACTATAATATCTTTTTGTATTTGCGTGATACGGAACTGGAGTTACGCAAGCAGTCCAATACGGCCTCAAGTTCTGCTGGGAGCAGACAGTCTACCACATTATAATGAACACCCTCGACAGGATATTGATGTTCAATAGAAGTGCGATCATAGGTATCGATCTGCTGACCATAAATAGCGGTGAGTAATGGAAATGAAAAACCTTGCTGTCCGATTACTTGCCCCCGAACAAAGAGATAACAGTTAATACAGCCTTGGGGCACCTCGATACAGCCGTGATCTTCGGCAATACGGTTTGGCAGATAAATCTGGCTGGAAGGCAATGAGGCTAAGATCAGCTCTCCATCTATATCTTTGAGTAAGATAAAGTACTTGTTCTTGCTGGCAGCGTCATTTTTGAAATAAAATGGCGTAAAATAAAGTATGTTTCCTGGGGTAAACATAGTAGAGGCTACTTGAGTGATCTTGAGGCATTCAGATACTCCAAATGCTGAGCATAAGCCTCTTTTCCTGCTTCGTCAAGTAAGGTATTGAAGTCTATCTTATAGTCTGTCGTGAACACACTACCATCGGACAGGCCTTCTAGTATACCTTTCTCCTGTGCCAGAATCGTCCAGGGGGAATGTGGACCATGGGTAATGTCTACAAGCTGTGTCGCAGAAAAATGCCCGAACTGCTTGATGACGTCGTCTAGAATATTTAATTCTACATCTGAAAACTCGTCATCACTGAACTCCCTGACCGCTGAAATGTATACTCTTCCCTCCTCTGCGGGCCGCGCGGCTATATAGTCCTGAAAAATATATTGTTCGGTAGAGCTGAAATCAAAATACAGGTCCTTGGCAACTGGCCCTAATCGCCATATCTCGAAATCTAAATTCAGGAAAGGCCGAGCACATCGACGGATCGTAGTCTCTTCCAACAAATAGATTAGCTTGAGCAGCTTGGTCTTGGATAAATCTGACACACGCTCGGCAATATACACGAGTGTATTGCCAATTTTGGCGATATCATCTTTTGTATATATATGTGGCTGACTCATTCTGTCTGGGATAAATAGTGTTTGCTGATACAAAATACGTAATTTAAAATGATAAAACAATGCTATGCCAAAATGATCGTCTCCATTGACGATCTATGTCCAAAAGTAGACCATGGGTATGCAGCCTATCTGCACAGTAATTTATATCTTTATAAAACTTTGATTTCAACTGCAATATGGCTACTAATAAACAAGCTTCGATTCGGTATAGGATACTCGACAATTGTCTCTCTAACCCACAGAAGAGATTCTCCTTTCAGGACCTCTTGGATTGCTTAGATACAGAGCTCTCGGAAATTAATCCCAACCACAAAAATATAAGCGTACGTACCCTGCGAGAGGATATAAAGTATATGCGTAGCCCTGAAGGTGGATCTGCTCCTATAGAAATATATAAGCAAGATGGCAAGTCTTATTATCGATATGCTGATAAGGATTTTAAACTCTACAACCAGGGACTGAACTCGCCTGAGGTGCAACAATTAAAAAGTGCGATAGAAATGCTTTCTAAAATAGAGGGCCTGCCCCAGATGGGATGGATCCAGGAGATGGGCGCTAAACTCGAAGAGGTCTTTTTCTTAGAAAAAACGGATCAGCTAATCATGAGTCATGATAACAATAGATACCTAAAGGGCATTGAATATCTCGGCACTCTATTTCACGCTATTCTTTACAAAAAGAGAATTCGGATCAAGTACCGATCCTTCAACGCTACCAAAGAGACGATACATGATCTATCACCATACCATCTACGTGAATTTAACAACCGTTGGTTTTTATTTGGATGGAATCAGGAATATAATACACTGACCAACCTTGCTCTAGATAGAATCATCGCTATCGAAGACAGCCATTTGAAGTATATAGAAAATGATAGTTGGGATTTTTCAGCGTATTTTGAGGATATAGTTGGGGTTTCTTTTAATTCGTCTACTCTGGAAGAAATACAGATCTGGTTCAATGTCAAGGCCGCCCCTTATGTACTATCTAAACCACTGCATGGCTCTCAAAAGGTAGTGTCAAATGATGAAAATGGCTTAATCATAAAACTCGATATCATCCCTAATTATGAACTCGAAACCTTGATCTTATCCTTCGGCGAACGAGCCAAAGTCCTGTCTCCTGAGTCTTTTAAAAATGTAATGTATGCTCGAGTAAAAGCTATGTATGAGGGATATGGTTAATAATCTATAAATTCTTGAATGATTACAAAATGAGAGTAGAATATATAAAAGGTGACGCAACAGCCCCCACCGCAGCTGGCAATAAGATAATTGTACATGTCTGTAATGACATTGGTGCTTGGGGAAAAGGGTTCGTCATGGCTATCTCTAAAAAGTGGAAGGAACCAGCCAAACAATACAAGGCTTGGTATAAGTCGCAGGATGGATTTGAACTGGGCGAAGTACAATTCGTACAGGTAGAAGATGACACATGGATAGCAAACATGATCGGGCAGCATAAGATCTATAGGGATGAGCAAGGTAATCCACCTATCCGCTATGAAGCGATAAGATCAGCATTAGAAAAAGTGGCTGATCATGCTCTACAGCACGATGCTTCGGTACATATGCCACGTATAGGCTGTGGACTAGCTGGTGGTACCTGGGATAAGATAGAGCCGCTACTAAAGGAATGCATGGTTAGCAAAGGTGTGCAGGTAACTGTATATGATTTTTAAGATCTTACAATCCAATGTAACCTTTTTGTTAATTGATTGAATGCGCATACTATCGGCATAGCTTTTGCGGTTATATCAGTATTCATAATTTAGGTTAATAATTGGTTAGTTAAAAATCCCTGAAGCTCCCCGCTTCAGGGATTTTTTTGTATGCTGCCCCTTCTTAACCAAAGAGTCTGCAAGTCTACTATTGGAATAATGCTAGAGATTCTCTATTTTGCCTGTGACAAACCGTATGTATAGGATAGGATTCTAAAAATAGAGATATGAAAAGTATGAACCTTAACGGCCTGAACGAGGAGTCTTGCTTAGTCGTAACTGTAGAATCTATAAACGCTCTCGGATGGCAATATGATTGCTTTTCTTGATAAACTGAGCAACGAAAAATGAGTATATTTTCCTACCACCTGGTGAAGACCTCTGCCCTATCGGGCTTGAAAGTTATGATAGCGCCACCTACTCCGAATCGGGTACCTGGATTGATCCATGCCGAGTGTATGACAGGAATGGTATTAGGCTCGCCTGTATTTTCATTTTCGCGTATGCTGATCGGTCAATTGGTATTATTTGCCCAGTGGGAAAGTGAAGCTGCACTGGATCGCTTCCTGACCAATAACAACATAGGCAAGATATTCGCCAACGGATGGCATCTGAGGCTTATCTTAGCTAGGCAATGGGGTAGCTTTTCTGGGTTTGATATCTCGAAAGATATTACAGAGATAGATCTATCGGGCAGCCCTGTTGTGGCCGTGACTGTGGCACGGATGAAACTGCTGGAAGTACCACGATTTATCCGCTGGGGCAGACCTGTGGAGAAGCTTGTGCGGGATCATCCCGGCACCTTACTATCATTGGCTTCAATCCGCTTACCACAGACGGTATCCACATTCTCCATATGGCGATCGCAAGAGGAGATGACGGATATGGTACGTGGGCATAGCGATGTACCTCGCCCTAAAAGGCACGCGGACGCCATGAAGGAAAGAAACAGAAAGGATTTTCATTTTGAATTTACGACGTTGAGGTTCAAGGCTGTCGCCGAAATTGGAGAGTGGAACGGAAAACGCTATCTGACATGGGACTAGCTTATCCAATTCAAAAATTTCAAGACTGGTGCACACAGCAATGGGTAATCTTATGGGGACGAAAGATAAAACCTGAACATCACTCCTGGCTATTCGGGCATATAGGCAGTGTCGATGGTATAGGTGAGCAGTTTGTCCACGAATTGGCTGAAAAGGAAAACCTTATCATTGAAAGAGACGATAGCCCTAGGGGACTGGTATCTTCTGTTGCAGCATTTGCTCTTTCGCCAGACGAACTGTCGAGACTATCGAAAAAAGTCATTTCATTTTACGAAAACACCTCCGATTATAGCTTGCACTTCGGATTGCAGTGGACTCCTCTATTTAAAGTATTTGGCACTTTGGTCAACATACTATTCAGCAGTAGAATAAACCAACTGAATATCCCCACTGACAACATGAAGAAGACTGAATCCCTGACGAGCGAGATCATATCGCTCCGAAATCCAACTACCGACAAAGTGGTGTACACGGTATGGCTCAGAAAATTTAAATCCAGCGGTAAGGTTATTTATTCGGGGCTATATGGCACGTGCCAACTACCTTCTGGGGAAACTTGTCTGAAAGCGACCTTTCCTCTGCCCAAGGGCAATGCTACGGTCATCATGTCTATCCATGTCGGAGCAAATGGGGAACTAATCCTAAACTCTTCGGGAAAGGAATTTGGAGACGCTGGCTTTTACTTTCTACTGCAAGACAGCAAGGGGTCTTATTGGAGCCAATACATAGCCGCATTTCGAGACAAATTGACGGTATGCGAAAAAGAGGATAGCCTGGTCGCTGGGCAGGTGTTGACGCTTTGGAATAAAACTGTAGTGCGCTTGAGCTATACTATGGAAGATAACATAAAATAAGGATATTCTCCCCCCCCCAATGTAACCTTTGTGTTAATTTATTGAATGCGCATACTATCGACCGTTTGAAATCCTATATCTATCCCTATGTTATAAAGAAGGGTAACTCTTGGATGAATGAACAATAATTTGCTATCTTTACGAGTATGTTATACTCCAACAATATAGCTGTGATGGCAAAACCTTGGTTTTCCTAATCTAACTGCCCCCTATATGGGTTCAATGTGACAGTATTTCTACTGTCTTTCAATTCGTGTATCAGAATATTGCCCCAAATGGAAAAATGGGATCCATATGAAAGTAAGGTGGATAAAGTGCTATCCCGATATATGGCATTCTGAATTCTTGTCGGGAAACTGATACTCACTTAATAATTATAAAAAAGTATAGAAATGACAATCGAAGATATTCAAATATTAGCCCTAGAACATGGGTTGAAAATTTCGGACGACATTAGCATCAATGAGATGGGCATCGACTTTAGAGTTGCTTTTGTGAAAGAAGTAAACGGTCAGAACTGGGTGCTCCGAATTCCTCGAAGGAAGGATATGATCGAACAGATCCAAAATGAAAGCAGAATATTGGATCTAGCCAAAAGAAACCTGTCCATCAATGTTCCTGATTGGAAGATTGTAGCGGAGCGTCTAATTGCATACCCGCTACTGGAGGATGCACCTGCCCTGACATTCGATGCCATGACACATGAGGTTTCGTGGAATATAGACCCCAATAGCGTAGCTTATGTGCAGTCTCTGGCCAAATCATTGGCCGAGCTGCATCGTGTTGCTGCTGACGATGTCAGAAAAAGCAATTTAAAAATAATGACACCTAATGAATTGAGAACTGAAATAGCTAACCGTATCCAATTGGTGAAATCTGAAATAGGTATCAGTGAGATCTTGGAAAGTAGGTATCGTAGATGGCTGGACAATGAGCTCTTGTGGCCTGATTTCACTTGCTTCATCCATGGTGATCTCTATGCTGGTCATGTATTGAGCAATAAGGAAGGTAATGTATCTGGTATCATAGACTGGTCTACCGCGCATATGGGTGACCCTGCAATGGACTTTTCTGGCCACTTATCGGTTTTTGGAGAGGATAGTCTGAAGCTTTTGATAACTGAGTATGTTAAACAAGGCGGAACGATATGGGACAAGATCTACGAACAATCTATAGAGAGAGCTGCTGCAGCTCCATTGGCATATGGCGCTTTTGCAATAGAATGCAACGACGACAAGCATATCAGCGCCGCCAAAACAGCGTTAGGTATCGATCAATAAAATGAAGTAAGGATGCTCAATGTAACCTTTTTGTTAATTGATTGAATGCGCATACTATCGGCATGGGATTTGCCGTTATATCAGTATTCATAATTTAGGTTAATAATTGGTTAGTTAAAAATCCCTGAAGCTCCCCGCTCCAGGGATTTTTTTTGAGGTCTTTGCTAAACTGCACGAGTATTGAGTTTATTAGGTGTGGGATTGGAGAACATAAAATCTGAATATGAATCCATATTGACTTGGGATAATATATTTGTGTTTGATTTTTAGTATCTTAGGGAAGAATAAAGATATTGAGAATATGGGGGCTTAGTTATTTCGAAAAGAAGAACGATTAATATAATTAGAATCCTTTAAGTGTTAACTTTGAATTATTAAATAAGGAATCAATAATTCTTATAAGCAATATGATGAAAATAAATAAAAAGATAATCTTGCTGGCTTTGATAATATGCTTATCATGTATAGGGTTGGGGCTAAATGATCTTATTAGAGATTATAGAGAAACCGATAGTTTAAGATTGAATGACTTGCTTGTTTTTATTCCTTTCATCACCTCTGGGAGTATTTTCTTCTATATTTTGTATCTACAGAAAGTAAATGAAAAGATTGGTTAGCTATCAATTAATATAAAACTATACTAGCTATCGCAAGATATTCGATATAGTAGATGGGGCACGATTAGGACTACTCGTTTTATACTTCATAGCGGGCTTTAGGACTGATGTACCGGTCTCTGATACGGAAAGTAGTGTAATAGGGTGTTGCCATAAGCCCCAGAGAATAATTGAAGTAAGGGCTCTGCAATTTAGTTCCCAAAGCGGGCATCAGATCAATAATCAGTAAATTAGATATTGGCAATATACTACATTTTGCTTCTTTATGGACAATGATTTCAATGTAACCTTTGTGTTAATTTATTGAATGCGCATACTATCGGCATGGGATTTGCCGTTATATCAGTATTCATAATTTAGGTTAATAATTGGTTAGTTAAAAATCCCTGAAGCTCCCCGCTTTGGGGATTTTTTTGTAAAAAGCCTTGCAATCGCAATCGTATTTGTTATTAACATCAGTATTAAAACACCTGTAAACACGACATAGTGGATGCTTAGGAAGGATTTTTTGGATCTTATCCACGTCAAAACCTCTGCTAATTCTGTGCAGTTATCCAGATCTATATTCTTCTCATAAGTCACAGTATGGAATCTATTGACGGAACAATATTGGATCTGATCATTGACGTCAGAAAACCTGAAAAGCACTTTGTCTCGGGATAATATGTAGTAACACAGCAACCGCTTGACCTCGACCTGCTCATAACCTACTTTTTTGCCTGACGACAAGATGATTTTTTCATCGCTATCACAGAGTGTTATTCCACCGTCAATGTAATCGTGGTATGCAAACGCTAACCCATAGGGCAAACCAAAGCGCTGGGCATATTCTTTGTTGTCCACCTTGTATCTCGTGGTAAGGATCCATCGATAAGTAAGGAAAATACTTGCGCCGCTAAAAAAAACACATAGTATCAGATAGATAGCTTTTTTCAAAATCTGCATGTATAGGTAGTAAAAAAATGGTACTATATTGAGTACGTAACAGTAAAAAAATCTCCTCCATACGGAATTATATATCAAAAATAAAACGTGCAAATGAACGTTGATTGAGATTATATCAAACATAAAAAATAAACACGTTAGTAAATGGGCTGTACAAAAGCTTAATAATTTGTTAATGTCGATCTAAATTTTGTAGCAGAACAATGTATCTCCAATGGATATGCAAGGACGAACGCTTGTCGCGTTTGCTGTACTATACTCGTTATTGTACCGATTACTGAAATTGTAAATAAGCATAAACCGATTAGATTATGAAAAAGCACTTGATTTATATGGCTGTATTATTACTTATTGCGGGATGCAAAAAGGAGGAATCATTTGAATATTATCGTAAGAAAGCTGAAGAAAAGCGGATGGAGATTGAGAATCTCATTAAAACATATGCATGTGGTGATATTTCCGATTGGAAGGTGGACGGCGTACTTGGTTCAAGTATAACAACAATCCATTATTACCCGGTTGCTCCTACACCTCATGCCGAATACCTGCGTCTAAAAAAGGAATATGTGGCACTGGTTGAAAAAAGCAGGATACCTAACGATAATCTCGCTCTTATAGACTACTACTACGCTCCGGCAATAGCTATAGAATGTATCGATGGCTCCCCCAAAGTAATGACCGCAGAGGACTATAATATGGAAAAAGCTACTGCTATGCTAAATAAAAAATTAGCTGAAGTAGAGGAACTAACAGTCCAAAATACGTGTAATGGCACGGAAGAATGGTATGTTGTGTCGTTTATAAAAGATTGTGAAAGCATATATATACCCGTAAATAAAAACGATAAAGCTATGTCTGGCAAGATAAACGAATTGCAGCAAATAATCCGGGCGTTGCAAATGCGTATCGTTGCTCTCGATAATACCCAAAAGGACTGCTATAGCTATAGCAATAATAACAGATCGTCTGAAGTGGTATGTGAGAATAACAAGCCTGTTATTAAAGAAAAAAGAATGTAAAGGTCGTAGATCTACACTATATATAGTCGATGATAAAATTTTTCTAAAAATACGGGAAACCGTAATTGAGGAGGAATTTAAAGCTTAATTTAGAGTTGTTGTAACCTTTATGTTATTTATGACACCCTAGCATACTATCGGTACGGGGATTACCGTTATATCAATATTCATAATTCAGGTTAATAATTGGTTAGTGAAGACATCCTGAAGCTCCCCGCCTCAGGGTGTTTTTTTTATTTTCTTTCCCGACTATCTTTGTTCCATCATGCTACAAGTAATCTGTGCTATAATAGTCAACAATGTTAAATATGACACAATGAATTAGCATTTAAACTACAGGAAAGCCGTCTATAAAAACTAAACGACTTTCCTTCTATTCTTTGTTTTGAAAAATTCTGCTGCTTTTTATTTAGTATTGCCAAGCGGATTCGAAGTCAAAAACAATGTCTGCATGGGTTTGCTCATATTTTCGACCGAATCGATCTGTTACCACAACTTTTAGTGTATTGTTTGGATTGCTAATCTGATAAGAATACAAATGTTTGGTGGTGGTGGAATAGCTATCAGCACTCCTATTCAACACCCCAATGTGATATCCTTTTGACCAAGCATCTTCATTTAATGGAGCACTGGTTTTTAGAATCATATCACCTAGCTTTTTACCATCCATATATACTTCGGCTTTCCAAGCTGGATCTGCATTCCATATATTGGCCACTAAAGTATTGCTACTTTGCCCATAATTGAACAGACCATATTGTCCGCCGAAATCAATATTTCCCCAATGAAGTCTAAACTGGAAATCCCGAGGTAACTTCGTTGGCTTATATATCCAATCTTTAACAGTAGTCCCTTCAATCTGATATATCATATATCCGTTGGGAGTGCCATCACCATTTATATTTGAGCGCCACCATGCTCCGCAGGTTGCCCCGTGAACGTGCTCATACATTTCTTTGCCTGACACGTTGTGGATGTAGTTTTCCATATAATGTGTATGCCCGCAAAGCATGTGGACTTCCTTAAAATCTTTTATGAGATTCAGGAACTGAGATCTCGTTGAAAAATTGCTACCGCGAATCGGCATATGGTAGTATACAATAAGCATTTTTTCTTTAGGGACTTGACTAAGGTCCTTCTCTAACCAATCGATCTGTGCTTGGCTAATCCCTAAAGAATAGCTAGTATTACTTGTAAAAACCACATTGTCTAAGCACACAAAGTGAACCTCCCCGATATCAAAAGAATAATAGGTGGGTCCAAATACCTTTTCAAATAAATCATTGGTCTTTGGATTCGGACTTGCTGCGAATTTGTCGTGATTACCTATCGTGCTGAATATGGGCATGGATGTAGATCCTAACCGCGTTTTCATATTATTGAGCTGATTGTCCTTATCATTTACAATATCACCCAATGCTATTCCATAGACAGGCTGCTTGATATCGGCCAATTCGGATTTAATATCTGCCAGGGTCTCATTAACGAAGCGCGCTACCTGCTGATCATCTGTCACTTGGGGATCCCCTAAGCCAAACAGGGTAAAATTTGTCTCCATATTTGTTTTTTTACGCAAGGTAAAATTGTGCTGTTGAGGAGTTGTTGCAGCTGTCAATGTCCGGTAAAATAGAGGGATTTTTCGGTTATTAGTTTCGACTGCAATTTGGTAATCTGAAGGCGTGGAGTAGTAAACAAATTTGGCCTTATCATTTTTCTTAAGCTGATACACCCCTTTATTATCTGTTTTTACTACGGAAAACCCGTCCGTAACCGTTATATTGGCAATGGGATTATTGTCCTCATCCAATATGTAACCATACACATTATTACCATCGATCAACTTTACCCTAGGAAGCTCGATACTGGCTCCAGGCCGAGGTCCTGTACTAGTCTGATGGTTGTCTTTATAACACGCTACACTCAGTAAAGTTATAAATAGACTATAGAGAAATGGAGATCGCAAAATCAATTTTATATATTTCATATGTATTTAATTTATTTAAGATTGGCACCGTATCTAATTAGGGTATTCCTCAATTCGGTGATATCAACATGCGACACGTCCACTCCTGTCTTGTAGCAAAGTGCTGCAGCAACTCCCGCAGCTTGCCCAAGTCCCATGACAGATGCCTGCACCCTGACAGAAGCGGAGGATACCCCATCGGCTGAAAATGCCCTTCCACCAACGAGTAGATTGGGAAAATCAGGTGCTATCAAACAACGGTATGGTACAAAAGCCGCATCCTTAAGGAATTCACAACGCTGATTATTCGACACAGATGAATGAATGTCCACGGGATGGCATCCTCTTGAAATAGCATCTGGAAAATCTTGTGCATTGATATATTCTTCGCCTGTCAACGTATGGACGCCTTTGATCCTACGGGTCTCTCGTGTGCCTGTCTGTGGGGCCGTCATAACCAAATAGGCATCTTTAAAGGCAGGAACATGCTGTGTAAGAAGTTCTACGAAGGTAAAAACATCCTCACGTAATGCGCATTCTGTATGTGTGGCTTGTCTGTTGTCTGCCATATTTGCATATGTACGGGTCATATTGACTAGAACCATACCATGGTCTAACACTCCACAATACCAAGGTCCGCCAAAACGTGGAATATCTTGATGCCTATTCATCTCCTCAAGTATATTTCTCATATCTAGATCATGATAATTAACCCCTTGCATACTATGTCGGACCATAGGAAGCGACTCAACATCAACTCCACCGAGCATAAATATCAACGATGCAGGCTGAAGCTCGGAACGCATTGGTTGCATGGGTACACCCGATAGCTTGGACAGATCGGCATCTCCCGTACAATCTATAAAGTATTTACCGGCAATGGCTTCAGCACCGTTTTTATTATCGATAAATACGTGGGTAATCCGATCGCCGTCTTTTTTACATCCGGTAAGATAGGAATGTAGATATAGGGATACTCCTGCCTCTAACACCATACGCTGTGCAATAAGTTTATATTTTTCGGGGGAGAATGTGATATTACCTATTGGCTTTTCTTCTCTCGCGCCACCTATAGCAATAAGCCTTTCAATAAACTCCCAAGGAATGCCGTCAATAATCCTACGATCATTGTAATTGAATACACTTATCGGAGCTACTAAACTAGCTGTAGCCATACCACCAAGGAAACCTAGTCTCTCGATAAGAGCAACCCGGGCTCCTCCTCTTGCCGCAGCAATAGCAGCAATAAAACCCGAAGGACCTCCTCCGCAAACCACTACATCGTATTCAGCAACCACGGGAATGTCACGAACTTGCGTGATACGTGCTGAACCTAAAGAAACTTTTTCCGTTTCTGTACTACTCTTCACCATATTTATTTAATAATCTAATACTTGTACTATTGCTTTTTATAAAAAATTAATTTATTGTAAGGTTCTACACGCTATCTTATCCGGTATTCGGACGTTCAGGTTTGATGAAAACCCATACCATCAATAATGCCAACGGATGTAAAAAGGCCATGACCAAAAATATTTTTTCAGACCCGTAAGACCCCATTAATTGACCTACGAAATAGTTAAAAATAACCGCGCCTAACGCTCCAAAACCTCCGGCAATCCCCTGCACACTGGCTACATTTTTAACAGGAAAACTCTCTGCAATAATCACCCCCATGGTGAATAACCAGCTCACGCAGACCAATGCCACTACACTAAACACAACAATTGTAGCTGCAGCGCTGTCCAAATAGGGGGTAAAGACACAAAGGGAGCTAAAGAATGTAATCATGAGTAGCATTCTCTTTCTCGCCAACAGAGGTGAACTGCCTTTACGCACAATCTTATCGGAAAGCATAGAGGTACCGACAGCTCCTACATCGGCAATCAAAAAGGGAATCCATCCGAACATCCCAATTTGTGCGAGTGAGAGTCCGGATTCTTCTTGTAAGTAACCTGGAAGCCAAAACAAGCAAAAGTACCAAACTGGGTCACTGACGAATCGTACCATAATAACACCCCATAGACTCTTTCGCTTCCAAAGTTCTTTCCAAGAGAACCCATTGATATCATCGGATACGGTAGATTGTAATGCTTCTTGCTGAATGTAGGCCGGTGGATCCTTGTAGACTATCCGCCAAAGTATGGCAATCAGTATACCGACCACCCCCATAACGATAAAAGCGGTATGCCAACTGTAACTTAAAGCCAACCAAGCTACTAAAAATGGAGCTACAATAGCACCTATCGAACCACCCGCCTGACATAAGCCATTGGCTGTAGCCCGTAATTTGCCGGGAAACCAAACTGTGACTGCCTTAAGTTGTGCCGGAAAAACTGTCGGCTCAGCTACCCCCAACATTCCTCTAAAAAATCCAAATTGACTGACAGTTTTTGAAATACCACCGCCAATACAAGCAATAGACCAGGTCAGTACCCCCCAAAACAATACTTTTTTAGATCCAAATTTATCAACTAGCCAACCAGTAATAGGATACATCGTGGCATAACATACCGTAAAAATGTTTACAATAAATGCATAACCCGAATCGTCTAAACTAAACTCAACTTTTAGTATCGGTTTTAAAACTGATACTAACTGACGGTCTACATAATTAAAAACAATTGCTATAAAAAGTATAGTAACAATCCCCCACCTCCTATTCTCGGGTTTACCCAAATTTTTCAAAATACTCTCGGCGCCAAATAATAGGTTCTCTTTACTCATGTTAGATGCTTATGTAAGGGCCAAATACTTCTTTCACATTATAGTTTTCGTCGTTATCGTCAAGGATATAGATGGTGTACTGATCCCCACCAGGGCTGATTCTAGCTACTATATGTCCTTGAAAACTTTTTAGTTTTTTTAGATTATCTCCGAAACGAAGCTTATTGGCCTCGGTCATATTCGTTGAAAATATTTGTACATTATTATTAGCTGCAATCATTCTATTGACTGTCTCTAGATTGGGGTGTACATCGCGCCACGGTTGAATAACGATACTATGGGGAGACAGTTTCTGTAACAATTTTTCGCTATTACAGTTGGCTGTTGCATGATGACTTGCTTTCATCATATCCACCTGAGGTACTACAGCTGCAACAGGGGATTCAATATCTTTCCAAGAGTGTTCGCTACTTCCGTTAAATTGTAGATCTCCAGCCGTAAAATAATTGAACTTACCATACCGCAATACTATTCCTATGCTAAATATATTTTCGCTGCCTTTAGCGGCGGCTACGATATCGCCACTTGGAAATGTATTTTTTGTATCCGTCCCTTTACCCGTCCACACCACGCCGTTTGAGCAAATATTTTGGATTTCAAAATTGCTGTAGGCATTAGGCTTGCGTTGCAATAGAATTTGATCATTTCTGCCAACTGCAAACTGCTCTGCTGTAGCTCCATATGCCTTCTTGGACCAATCCACAAAGTTGATATAATTACTAATCCGTGGATCTGCGGTCATATCAACCGGAAAATTATAATCAGGATATCCCCTATCAATAATTTTATCAAAGGATACCTGCGCTCCAAATTCAGTTATCCCTACCATTTGAAACTTTCCGGATTTGTGAAATGGTAGGCTTGTCTCATAAGATCCCATGTGGTCTGGATCAAAATGGCTTAACATTACATAATTGATCTTATTAGCTATTGGAAGAGCAAAGTGCTTTACATAATTGGCGACAACCGTACCCGGACTTACCAACGCATTAGGTCGCTGCAAAGGGGGTGGTATCGGAGCCGTAGCTGGAATAGTAGACCCGGCGGCATCAATCAACATGGTTGTACCATCGGGAAAAATAAAGAATGTGCTCTCTCCACGTCCGGTGTTGATGGCATGAATATCTAAACATCCGTCTTGCCAATGTGGCAGTGGCTTACCAATAACGACATCTTCTGTCGGTGGCTCCTTTACGCTCTTTGTATCGCTGGGGGCTTTGGTGATACCGCATCCAAGCAGTATAAATAGAAAGAGGATCATTATATTGTTAGTACTTCGCATATTTATTTTATAATTTCAGATTATTATAATGCACTAATAATCAGGATTTTGTTTTATATTCTTATTAATAATAACTTCTCTAGACGGAATAGGAAAAAGATACTGTCTTTTGTTAAAACTTCTTGGTACCACAGCGCGAATTTTACCTGTACCATACATTGCTGAAAAATCTACTAGTCCATTTTCATCTATCTCTGGTGCCGATCCCTTCGGAAAAAAATAATCACCAGAAGCCATGTTAGCCTCCAACCCTGCCTTGATCGGTAAAGCATAAACTGGCCTTGTTATAGCTATTTCTGCTATTCGCCAGCGGATGAGATCAAACCATCTCCTATTCTCCCAAGATAATTCGGAGCGCCGTTCTAATCGAAGTATTTTCCGCAATTTGCCTTGATCAACTTCTGTAACTTTTGGATATAGTGAACTCTGTGAAACTGATACTTTGTAAGCCCTGGCGCGTACCAGATTGATGGCATCCAATGTACTATCATCAATTTCATTGAGTTCTATTTTCGCTTCAGCGTACATTAACAATACATCTGCATACCGCATAATCAGAATATTTGGATCTGAACGTTTCTTTACATAAGCTTCATCCACTCCTTTTTTTAGGATTAAACCATTATAGGATGCAAATTGAGAATTTAACAACGACTCTTGGTTAAGTATGGTTTTGTTGGTCGCTAACTCTAAAATATGTGTAGCTCCTGGATCATAGATGAATCCGTGAAATGGGGTTCCAAATTCGGGTATTAGTTCGGCTAAACGTGGATCTCTGTTCTTAAAGGGTTTTTGAGGATCAAATAGTGGTGATTCGTCAATAGGCAACCCATCAATACAGGTATATGCACAAAACAATTCCCAAGAAGGCTGCGCTGTGCTTGTACCATCCAAAAAGCGAGGAAGAAATGAAGCTCCTCCCATATTTGTTCCTGTCAGCTCTTCCGAACGCGGAATAGTAAAAATAAACTCGGGGGACACATCGGTGCTCGATAAAAACATGCGTGCATAATCCTCATCTAAAGAGTAAATCCCTAAATCTATACAACTTTTAGCAGCATCTCTTGCTGTTTGGTAATCCAACATCCAAGTAGCTATCCTAGCTTTGAAAGCATACGCAGCTCCCTTTGTGATTCTTTGTTCCTTTCCGTAACTAAGGGGTAAATTCTCAATAGCTATATCAAAATCTTTATAAATCTGCTCGAGAACATCAGCCTTAGCAGTACGTCCCATGGCGAATGCCTGATCAATAGTAATATATTCGGTTACCAAAGGCACATCTCCATAAAGGAAAACCAAATAGGAATAAAAAGATGCACGAAAAAAACTGGCCTCTCCCCGCAGTTGATTTAAACGTTGAGGTGGAAGCGTATTCTCGGCGTTATTTAAACTGCTTAGTATAGTATTGGCACGTGTTATTCCACGGTATGTATTGCCCCAGGTACCTTTTGAGTCAGCCCACTCTCCAGTAATGGAACCTGCTACCCAATCGTAAAGATACTCGCGCTGATTCCAATCATCCGTCCATCGATCAGTATTGTATAATCTCGTGCTCTCAACATGCCACAATGCACCTCGATACAAATCATTAAGTGCAAGAGTAATTTCATTTTCATTTTTATACCAATTTTCACTAGACCCTTCTGATAAAGGGTTTAAATCTAAACGCTGGCATCCCAAAAGTACCAATGGTACCACTAGTATTGCTAATATTTTGCTCTTCATTTTTTTGTATTTAAAATCGAATTTGTAAACCAAAGTTCCATGTACGTGCTATATAGGCGGTAAGGCCTGCTTCAGGATCCCATCCTTTAGGATAGTTGTCCCGGGAAAACAAATCGCTACCTGATGCGTAAATCCTAACATTTGACATTTTCAAGTAATTGTTCCACCGGGAAGGTAGCGTATAACCTAGCGTTACGTTTTTAAGTCGAAAGTAGGAACCGTCAAACAACCAAAAATCTGACATCTTATAATTATTTCCATCGTAAGCCAATTGGGATAAACGCGGGTAACGTACTTTATTATTGGCTTCCTCTGTATTATATTCACTATAATAATTGCCGTCCACAAAATCGGGAAAAGTATGCCAAGCTGCTGTTTGATAAACCATATCCACTGATAGCTGGCTAGTTTGTTTACCAACTCCTTGAAACATCAAATACGCATCGAAACCTTTGTAACTTAAATTGATATTTCCGCCATATAGATATCTTGGTAAAGATCCACCTAAGGGTACACGATCATATTCGGGATTTATCTTTCCGTCAGGCTCGCCGTTGGCCCCACCTAAATCCTGATATTTAACATCTCCTGGACGCACTACCGTGCTCAACAAAGGAGATTGGTCGATATCGCCCTGGGATTGAAACAGTCCGGCTGACCGGTATCCATACCATGAATTGTATTCTATCCCCTCTCTGATAATTTTATCTCCTAGAAAAACGACACCAGACAGATTACCCATCACGGATTTGTAATCTGATAAATTGGCAGATACAGAATACCTAAAATCGCCAATATTGTCCTTCCAAGCGAACTGTACATCCCAACCTTTGGTATGCATCTGACCTGCGTTTTGATCCGGATTGGCATATCCCATAAAAGCGGGGATTTCTAGAGCAAGCAACATATCACGCGTTTTCTTTTTATAATAATCTGCCGTCAAGGACAAGCGATTAGATAACAGCGTAGCGTCAAAACCAATATTCCACGACTCGGTAGTCTCCCATGAAATATTCCTAATATTATACCCAACTTGCGCTGCTGTGGTCCTTGATACGATGCTTCCATTATCTACAAGAAGGGCATTATTGAAGTTCATAATAGCTTGATAGGGGTAATTTCCGATGCGTTCATTGCCTAGAGTCCCCCAAGATGCTCGCAGTTTAAAAAAGTCAAGTTGATGAAAATCAATTTTTTTAATAAAATCCTCTTCGGTAACTACCCAGCCTGCTGATACGGACGGAAAACTAGCCCACCTATAATCTTTGTGAAATCGAGAAGAACCATCATAACGAATATTGGCCTGGACTAAGTATTTTCTCGCGTAATTATACATAGCACGTCCGAAATAAGAATTATAAGCATTCTCAACTGCATTTCCGTCATTTTGCATGTACGCTAAATTTGCCCTATCTAAATAAGGATAGTCAGAAAGGGAAAGATTGCTTGAGGAAGCATTTAAACCCTCCGCAAAACGATAATAGTCTTCATATCCTATCATAAGAGAAAGATCATGATGATCTGCAATTACAGTGTTGTAATTGGCGGTCAGCTGCTTCGTGGTAGTGCGGGTCTCACTTCTAGACTCGACCAGACTGGTCGATTCATTGCCGCCGATAAAGCCAACAGTTGTCGTTGTATTATCTAAATCATAATATGGTATTTCCTTTGTAAATACTTTTCCCTTAACTGACCGGATAGATGGTGCCACTATGGCTGATATGGTTAACTGCTCTATGGGTTGAAAATTTAAGGCTAAGCGACCTATCAGTTCATCTCCCCAGCTGTTATTAAAGCCACCATGATTTAGCCGAGCCCAGGTATTGGTACCATTCCTCCCTCCTGAAATACGTCCATCAGACCAATAGGGTGTTTCTAAAGGACCATATTTGTAGGCATGTGAAAGTGGATTGTTTATCGGTTGCATATTAGCCGAACGTAAATACGAACCATTTACATCTGCAGTCAAGAATTTAGTAATTTTAAACTCATTGTTGAGTCTTGAACTAATTCTATCAAAAGACCGATGGTTGTACAGCGCTTCTTCATTTTCTATATTGAAAGATGCTTTTGTTTTTACAAATTCATTGCCATAAGTTAAAGACAAACCATGTGAATAACTTGGGGCATAATCTTTTATCAAGTAATCCATCCAATTAATAATTGGGTACCGATCAGCACTGGTCAATCTATTATTAGCCGAATAATCTCGAATAAAATCCTCACTATATACATTGTAATTTGTACCTGGCAGATTCCCTCCATCGTTCCATGCGACCTCGTTGATCATTTCCATATATCGCTCATGGTTTACTACACCTGGAAATTGGGTGGGTGTCACCAAACCAAACATCCCTTGATATTCTAAATTCAATTGGTTATTCTTCGCACGTTTGGTGGTTATTAGAATAACACCGGCCGAAGCTCGAGCTCCATAAATAGAGGCCGAGGCAGCATCTTTAAGAATAGAAATATTCTCTACATCATTCGGATTAACCCTATCAATACTCTCTACTGGAATACCATCTACCAGAATCAAAGGGTTGCTGTCTCCAATAGTGGTTATCCCCCGTACTCGAATGGTAGCCGTCGCACCAGGGAGCCCGCTGCTTCTAGTGACAGATACTCCTGGAGCTTCCCCTTGTAAAGCTTGTGAAAGTATCGTTTGATTTTTCTTGGAGAGGTTATCACCACTAATAAGGGCTACAGCGCCCGTAAGATCTTTCTTCTTTGCCGTTCCATATCCGATGGCAACAGCTTCTTCTAGGCTTTGCGCTTCAGGCTCCAAGGCTACATTTAAGGTGTTACTTTTTGTCAACGTTACTTCTTGTGTTTTCATCCCCATGAAAGAGAATATCAGTATCGTAGATCTATTGTCGGCAACAGAGATGCTATAAATGCCGGATTCATTTGTAACGCTACTTCCCTTGCCATCCTTTACACTAACATTTACTCCTATAATTGGTAGACCGCTCTCATCTGTAACTTTACCCCTGACCGTTCTTAGATCATTTTGAGCAAAGAGATTCAAGCTGATCAGTAACAGGGTAAGAACACCAAGAAATCTGCTAACTTGTTTTTTCATATGTATATAATTTGTCTTTCAGTTGTCATATGGAATATCCAAACTATATTCATTCGTGTTTGTGCAGTTGCTACTACATGGATATTTCATATGTATATAATTATTTCATGATCCGCCAGTTGGCGGATAGGTTTGTTTTTTAATGGCCATATGGAATACTCACAGAGGTGTCAAACACGATCTCCATGAATATTTCATATTATATTCCTTGTGTTATTTTTTTTGAGTGATACTGTTGTACTATTTTTAATAATAAATGGCTATTTCATCGATCATAGGTCGTGCTCGCGATGCATTCTTCCCGATTCTAAATCGAACAGGCCCTTTAATATCTAACTCATACTCCTTGAAATATTGAACTTGTAAATCGCTAACTGGAAGGGGATCTCCCAATCGAGTCCAATTTTTTCCAGCGTCAACAGAATATTCTACACTGAGTTCTAAGTTAAGCGGCAAGGCTGTTTCATTTGCATTGGTGATGGTTGCTGCTCCGTAAATGAATGAAAATTTACGTGCGCCATCGGGTAAATCAAAGTCCATTTCTAAATTGGCAGCTACACCTGTATTCATCATTAACGCCCAATTGCCTACTTTATGGATGATGGCTGCAGCAGAATTGGTATACATATTAGACATCAGCCATTCGCCCGATGGAAATACATCGGATTGGCGGCCTGTAGGACCATTGCCTCCATGAGATCCTTTTCTTGTACTGGCATGATTCTCCCATCCCTCGGGAAAATTAGGGTACAGTATGGGGTCGATATTAGGTTGAGGATCCGGCTCTTTAAAATCGTCAGCAACAAAACCGTATTTGGGCATTATCCTACCCGGCAATGCATTATTCATGATATATACCCAATCACCGGTATTATAGTCTACATTAGCACGAACCCTAACATAGTACCCCCTAACCTCTTGTAGCCCATTAAATTGATAAAAATCTTTAGTGGTCGTAGTGTATGAATCAATAGGCATATCAGCATCTTTATCGCCGAGTAATTGGACGGTATAAGATGTAGCCCCATCGATATGATCCCAAGCAAGGGTAATGCTAGTGGGAGAGTAAGTCCATAAGATGACATTTGCAGGTTTTTTGTCAGTACTACCTCCTAATTGAGACTCCTGCCGTTTGCAAGAACCAGAAAAAAATAAAATTAGTGTAAAGAGACAAAACTCAAGTACAGTAAGTTGTTTCATATGTATATAATTATTTCATGATCCGCCAGTTGACGGATCGGTTTTTTTTTAGTGGCTGCTTCTACTTTTTGACTCGATATTCTAGCGCTGGGGCACGGTCTCCCACCAAAGACTTATATTTAAAATCTGCCCCTCGACGTTTTTCGAATTCTCTTTTTGCTTCTTCAATTAATTCAGGATTCGTATACAGTTCAATTGCAGTCAGACTAAAAACTTTTGCTGCATTAATAAGAGCTTTTGTACCTATAGTGGTACCACCTGCAGCAGTCCAATGCCAACTGTGTGCCGCACTGCCCGGAATAAAAGCCGCAGTGCCGAAAGTTATGGTAGGAACATTCCAGCTAACATCTCCAACATCGGTAGACCCTCCTCCTGTGGACGCCCTTTCGTCGGCCAATGGCTGAATTTCAGACACTTTGTCCAGTATAGTGGAGGTACCACCTAACTCCTGTACCATTTGTTCTGCAAAATCCCTTTCTCTATCATTGTAAGTTATCCCGCCTACAATCTCCAAATTTTTCTGGACCAACTCGGCTAGTTTACGGTTTGGGAGCTTTTCATAAAATCCAGCAATTATTTCTTTGCTCACGGTGGTCTGCGTACCCAACGCTGCTCCCTCGGCAGTTTGATTGACCCAATCGACAATTTTCTTTAACGCGTCGCGCTTTGGGTGTCTTATATAGTAGGAAACTGTTGCTAATTCAGGAACTACATTGGGCGCATCTCCTCCATTGGTAATCACATAGTGAATTCGCGAAGAATAAGGAATATGCTCGCGCAGCATGTTGACCATATAATTCATAGCCTCTACTCCGTCCAAAGCGGATCTTCCTTTATCTGGGCTGCCTGCGGCATGTGAAGCTTTTCCATGAAATGTATAATCAATCATTTGAACTGCGGTAAAACCATTCCCCACATCTACAGCGTTTCGAGTGCTCGGGTGCCAATCTAACATAATATCCACACCACTTAAAAAACCATCTCTAGCTAAATAAACCTTACCTCCTCCTCCTTCTTCTGCTGGAGCACCAAATACTTTTATTGTACCTTGATGTTGACTTTTATCCAACCATTCCTTTATCGCAACTGCACCAGCAACAGCACCAGTGCCTAAAAGATTATGTCCACAACCATGCCCGTCTCCTGCTTGTTGCAAAGCTTTACGATAGGGAACAGTATCCTGTGATAGCCCTGGAAGTGCATCAAATTCGGCAAGAAGTCCAATTACAGGACTACCACTCCCGTAGCTCGCGATAAAAGATGTAGGCATACCGGCAACAGCGGCATCCACTTTGAAACCGCTTTCTAACAGATGTTTTTGTAAAACACCTGAACTACTCACTTCTAAAAAACCTAGTTCCGGATCAGACCATATTATCTTATGAAGTCTATCGTAAGTCTGAAATGATCGCTCAAGGTATGACAATGAAGGCTGAGCTATCTGCGCCTTATTAATTAACGGAAAAATCGTGAAGACACCCCATAAAAGTAATTTGTTCATAGTTGGCTTATAATTAAATGATTACTTACATCAAACTTAGAGTATAATTTTATAGTAAAAAAATAAATATTAAAACTTTTATAATGTAAAAGATTTGTTAGTTACATTTGAATAAGTTTTAAATAATATATAATGATTCAAGTATTACATAGAGCATTAGACATATTGGAATTGCTATCGCGCAATATGGACAAAGAACATTCCTTAGGCGAAATTGCTACGCCGTTAAATCTTAATAGTGGGACTTGTTCAAATATCATTAAAACGATGATGAGTCGTGGATATGTGGAGAAGAAAAAAGGCTATTTACTGGGCCGACAAGCCTATTATTTGACAAATAATTTTTCAAACGAAAAAGAGATCATCAAGGTAGCGAAAGGGCCAATGAAAAACTTAAGCAAAATACTTAAGGAAAGTTGTGTTTTATCGGTTTTAAAGAATAACTCAAGGAGGACATTATATAATAAGACTTATGTACAAGAGCTACAAGCAAACCCAGGAAAAGAACTCAATGCCTATCAAACAGCCACCGGTAAGCTATTACTTGCATATCTAGAGCCAGTTGACCGCAATGCTTTTATCAAGACCTATGGTCTGCCGGAAAATTGGGAAAATGTAAAAAGTGAACAGTCCCTGATATCGGAACTTCAAAAGATAAACAAATTGGGGTATGCGGTACATTATACAGAAGCTAATATTGTAGGTGTGGCAATGCCAATTTTCCGTAAGGGACAAGTGATTGCAGGTTTAGGTATATATCTACCTGAAAATCGATATACTGAAAACATAAAGAACAAAATATTTGATAACCTCGCAGAAACAGCAAAGACTATAAGTGATAAAATGATTTTTTAAAATCTGATATGTGTCGGTATCGGGATAGGTCATTAAAATCAACGAATGAGCAGCAATTTTCTCCTATGATAAAAATGACTTCTTTGCAAAACTCTGAATCGGTCAGATTTGAAATAGACGGGATATCATAAGGGTAAGATGGGCAATATAGCATATTCATAGTTCAAATTTTAGGAATAGCCGCAACACTATAAACTATAGATTGGTATACTATTTGGTATTTCTAGGTAATTTTTAAAATGCTAAATTTGCTATCATGAGATTATTCGGTTATCTAATTGCCTTATCAAGTATAATTTTTCTCTCCTTTAACAGACAACAACATCCTCTGCACAGAGAATGGCAGTTGGTGGCCGAACGGATCACTCATTTTAACGCGGATCATTCTCCCTATGAGGAGGCTAAGGACAGGCTCGATTCGGTCAAGAATGTAAGGGTACAATTTCTGCCGGATGGTTCTTTTAAATCTCCCGAAGGTAATGGAAGCTATACGCTATCCAAAGATTCTATATATTTAAACCTTAACGGCAAAAAGACTTCGTTTAAATATGAATTAATAGATTCGAAGCTTACGATGGAAAGTCATATCAAGAGTGCTAAATATTTGGTTAGATCCAGACTTTACTTCGAATAGTAACTCTCTCCAAATAAAACGGCCTTAGGTAATAGCACCAATAAAGCTCGGCTTTTAGCCTTTTTGATCTTGATTGTGCCACTACCGCTCATCGACTATTTATTTTTTGTAATGCGATACACATCACAACGTAACCTTTTTGTTAACAACAGGATATTAAATATTATCGGCATGAGAATTGCGATGATATCAGTATTCATAATTTAGGTTAATAATTGGTTAGTTAAGAATCCCTGAAGCTCCCCGCTTCAGGGATTTTTTCTTTTAAAGAATTCAACTTATCATTATATTCGTTTCATAATTATTAACCCTATGCAATTAATCAGAACCTCTGCTTTGGCAGTTCTTTTTATTTTCTTGCAAATCATTGGCTTTGCAAAATCACCATCGTTGACCAAAGCTCCTGTTCCGGATTGGATACGACAGAAAGAGGTGCCATCTAAGATGCCTGATCTGGAAGATATAAGCGACGGTTATTATTTTGAATCTATAGAATATCAGGTCAATCTGTCGCTGCAGAGCCGATTTTACCGTACGGTAAAGGTTTTAACAGAAAATGCCGGTGCAGAAAACGCCGGACAGATACATATTAGTTTTGTACCGCAATACCAAACACTGGTCTTACATGAGCTGTACCTGCTCCGGGATGGTAAACGACTGGACCGTCTGAACCTGTCAAAATTTGAACTCTTAGCTTCGGAAACAGAACTGTCCCGCTCCATATATAATGGCACCTATTCGGCTTACCTACTGCTCGATGACCTCAGGAAAGACGATAAAATCGTAATGTCATATTCGGTGGTAGGCTTCAACCCTGTATTTGGCGGAAGATTTTTTGACAGCTATGTACTACAAGGTTTTGAACCTACCGGTGCACTGCATATTAATTATATTGTACCAAAGCAACGTAAGCTCTATTTTAAAACGTTTCTGGGAGCCGACTCCCCTAAGGAAAAAGATCTAGGTACGGCGATCAGCTACTATTGGGAAATGCCAAGTACTACGCATGTAGCTTATGATTTCAATACGCCAATATGGTACCCCACAAGACAACGTATGGAGTGTTCGGAATTCGAGAAGTGGTCCGATGTCGCTAAATGGGCGGATGATGTCAACCCAATCCCTCTACCGGCTGCAACAGGAAAGCTACGTGAATTTGCAGATCAGCTGTGGCTCAAAGCAAAAAAAGACTCTATTGCCTATGTAAAAGAAGTAGCAGATTTCGTGCAGAATGAAATCCGTTATATGGGCGTTGAAGTCGGTGAATATTCGCATCGGGCTAATGAACCTGAAAAAGTATTTGCACAACGCTACGGCGACTGCAAAGACAAGTCAGTATTAATGGCGACAATGCTGAAGCACAGGGGAATTAAAAGTAGGCTCGTCCTGGTAAATTCCTGGGAGGAGTATAATATGGAGACTTATCTCCCCTCGCCAAATGCTTTCAACCATATGGTACTGTATTTTATATTGAACGATCGCGGGCAATATATAGATCCTACCATAACTAATCAGGGCGGAAATATACGCGATAGATATTTTCCTTTTTATGGTAAAGTACTACACGTACAGCCTGGGGGGAAAATGTATGACACGGAAAAAATAGTATCAGGCAATACACGTATTGAAGAGCGGTTCCACATTCAAAAGGATGGTACTGCGATCTTGGATGTACTCACTATATATACTGGAGCAAATGCAGAAAATACACGTTCCTATTTTAAACAGACAGCCAAAAACCAAATCGAGAAATCGAATATCGAATATTACCAGAAGCTTTATAAACAGGTAAAGAAACGGACTCCTCTTCATCTAGAAGATGATATTGCAAATAATGTATTTCGTGTAAAAGAATCTTATACTATTGACAAGATAATCGAGCTTGATCCGACAACAAATAGATCTACGGTATATGCCTACGCATCAAGCTTAAGCCTTTATATTCCGGAGATCATCGAGCCTCGCACAACGCCGATCGCTCTGAGCTATCCTTTGGCTCTAGAACATGATGTGTATATCATAAATCCAAATTCTGTAAATGTACCTGCCCTAAGCGAGAATATCTATGAGTCCAGAGATAGTTATTATTTTGGAAAAAGTATCACAACAAATAATGATACACTGAAGGTGGCATTCCGATTAGGTTTTCACGATACGCATGTAAAGGTGGATCAGGTAGATGAATTTATGTCGGATTTTTCGGACTTGAACAACATTTTTACCTGTGCAGTGTACATGGATGATGATGGTTTTGTGACCGGATCTAACACTCAAAATAAAACTAACTGGTGGGCAGTATCGATATTTTTAGTGTTACTAGCCTTATTCACCTGGCTCACTATTAAATACTACCATAAAAGAAGTGCCTCCTCCGTAATATATCTCTATGATAATGCGGAGTATGATGCAGTAGGTGGATGGTTGATTTTGTTAGCCCTCGCTTTGTTTGCAAGTCCTTTGCGTGTTTTCTTCAACTTAATGGTGCCCTATATGTTTAGCTTACAGGTATGGAATACATTTGGATACTATACTGAAATGTCTAAAACCTTATTAAGTGCCCTTCTCGTCTTTGAATTTGTAATAAACACGCTGATATTCTTTCTCTCCTGTTATTGTTTCTATCTGTTGATAAAACGACGGGACATATTTCCTCAGACTTTGCTGGCACTGCTCCTGCTACAGATTGTCTTTACTATTCTGGATACGGTGGCTGCTTCGGTTCTATTTTCGAAACCACCGGAAACATTCAGTGAGTACGCCGAAATATTCAGGACTATTATCTTTGGCATCATATGGATTCTGTATCTATTGAATTCTACCCGGGTAAAAGGTACATTCGTGGTAAAGGCTAATGATAAGGTAGAAGTATTACCAACCGAGGATATTAGGCCATAAACTGATCCATGAAAGCACTGGTTGAAAACCGCATAGTATATTAAGATCAGGATAGACAAATCGATAAAATACAGGATTACCGGGGAGTGTAATCCTGTATCAAGTAGATGGCTTAATCTACCGACTCGGGCATTAAAATAAATTCTATTAGATTTTCTCCGCCCGTGTATTGTTTAGCAGCCGATTGTATGCTGTGGATAGTTACGGTATCCAGAAGCTGTATTTCCCTCAGCTCCTCATCCGGTACATCACGCTGCATATACTGTTCGCGTAGATAATATACCCACCAGACATTACTTTCTATCTGCATCTCCTTCATCCGTTGTTGAGCCACTTTGAATTTGTGAAGCTCCGTGGCGGTCGGCCCATTCTCTTTCAAATTGGTGATCTCCTCTATGCTTGCATCAATAAGGTGCCTTACATTATCGGGTGCACAGTTAAAACTGATGGTTATACTATATCCGGCCTTCGGAATATTAGTATAAGCTACACTTACGGTGGGCGTATAGACACCATTTTCCTGCGCTCTAAGCCGATTTAATATCCGGTAATTAATCACCTCTTTCAAGGCCTCGAGCTGCATATTTGCTTCGGCAGAGTAGGTATAATTTCCACTGTACACCAACTGCACACGGCTCTTGTCCTCTATACCCTTATGTATGATTTTGCGGATTTTTCCGGACGGTATTCTGAAACCTGCATCTATATAACTTTCTTTTCTGTGCAGCGCAGGTAGAGCACCTAGGTATTTTTCGACCAGAGGAATTGTTTCAGCAGCGTCTAAGGCACCCACCAGAACAAACGTAAAATCACTTGCATCAGCAAATCTATCTTTGTAAAACTGATAGGCATCATCCATCGAAGCATCCCTTAAATCGGTGAGTCCATTT
The DNA here is from genome assembly GCF_016746095.1 of Sphingobacterium faecale. Lineage (GTDB taxonomy): Bacteria > Bacteroidota > Bacteroidia > Sphingobacteriales > Sphingobacteriaceae > Sphingobacterium > Sphingobacterium faecale. Next base: position 47,793 of record NZ_JAERTY010000004.1, read on the forward strand.
TTGGTTTTACGGGGATTATAATTGTTCAACACGGCTATAACGGTATCCTGAAATACCTGTGTGGGATTTAACGCTCTATTGGCCATACTCGCTTGATGCTGTGAAATCGTGGAAGACCAAGCGATAGAATCTTTACGCGGCTGGGTAAATAACAGATAGATAAGCTGCATGGCAGTTTCCAGCTCGGCAGGGGAAGAATTGCCACTGACACTTTCAGTAAACTCGCTGATAGCGCTGGAAACATTGACAGAGCGACCGCTCAGTACCTTATTCAACTGCCCCTTTGATAAATCACCAATACCACTGCGATTGACAAAAAGTGCAGCCACAGAAGCCGAAGAATAAATAGAATCAGGAGCATGGGATGTACCACCATAGCTATAGCCGTTGATAATAATCTGATCATTTTTAAAAGGAGTAGGTTTCAAGATCACTTTGACTCCATTTGTGAGTATAAGCTCTGTGACGCCAGTTTTCGGATTTTCCTTTTTTAAACTCACCTGGCCACCTAATGGAATCTTTCTGAGCAAAGGCGTAGTTACTATATTATCCTGATAAGGGGTTATGCCCTCGCCCGCGGTATTGATCCAGCTGAGCAACATTGGTTCATCCGGCAATAGATCCTTATCTTTTTCCGGTGCTTCCACAATGACTATTCGATTGTCCGTCTGATTTAAAGCCACAATCAATGCGTTCAATTCTGCTATATTAATATATTGAAGGTTTTGCTTAATGAAATTATATTCGTAATCAATCCCTGGAATGGCGGTTCCTTTTAAAAAGTGTGCAACATATTCATTGACATATCTGGACGAGTTATTCTTATTTTTTTCTTTCCATTGTCGTTCTATCGTGTTGAGCAAAGATGTTTTTGCTCTTTGAAGCTCCGTTTCCGTAAAACCGAATTGAATAGCCTGTTCATTGATAGCGAGTATCTGCTTGGTGGCTTGCTCAAGTTGCCCAGGCTTGGCGGTCACCGCTATAGTAAAAGCATCAATATCCGCGAGGAAATTTCCATAGCCAATAGACCCGATTAACATTGGTGGATTTTCTTGCTGTCTCCATTCGGCTACTCTACCTCCCAACATGCGATTCAAAAGACTTCTGGCGATGGATTTTCTCAGATCTTCCGCCGTTTTTATTGGCGTACCCTGATGACGGACAATCATCTGAAATCTGGTACTCGTCTGCTCAGGATCGGTAATAACCTTGACCTTGGTGGACAGACTCGGAGGAATAGAATAGTTAACTCTCGCTCGCTCGCTTTTAGGATTTTTGAGTTTGGAGAAATTTTTCTTGATCAGGTATTCTACCTGTACCGGATCGAAATCTCCTACCGCAATAACAGCCTGCAAATTGGGACGATACCAATCCTTGTAAAACTGCTTTATGACATCAGGCTTGAACGTTTTCAATATTTGCTCTGTACCTATTGGCAGACGGGCAGCATAATGTGAATCATTCAGAAGTAATGGAAGGGCTTGCTGCTTAACCCGTTCAGCAACGTTTTTGCCCCTGGAGCGCTCTTCTTCCAGGATTATCCCACGTTCTCTATCGATAGCATCTTCGTCAAACGTCACCAGTCCTGCCCAATTGGCCAATATACTGAAACTCTTTTCGAAAACCTGTAAATCATCCGTAGGAAGAGGCAGTTTGTAGATCGTCTCATTGAAAGAGGTAGATGCATTTACATCTGCTCCAAATTTCACTCCTGCTTGTTGTAAATAGTTGATAAGCTCATTTTTTGGAAAATCACGTGTGCCGTTGAATGCCATGTGTTCTGTAAAATGAGCCAGGCCCAATTGATTATTATCCTCCATAAGCGAACCGACATTTACTACCAAATTTAATAAGGCTCTTTTAGAAGGTTCTGTATTTTTACGGATATAATAAGTCAATCCATTGGCTAGTTTGCCTATTTTAACGTCGGAATCTACAGGCAGCAATGATTGTGCAGCTATAGACTGCTGGCTCGCATTTTGAAACTGCACTGCTCCAACCTCTGCTGTCCGCTGCGCCAGTGAAGGCGTAGCAAACAGCAGTGTTAATGCAGGTATTAAAAATCGAATTGTCATACTTTATTACTGATTATTTGGCATTCCCTGATTCGCGTTAATTACGCTCTGTGGGAAACGTATGGCCAGCCTCTCTGGCCGTAATGTATAGGTAGTAGTCTCTCCGGTCGCTGCTACATATTTATGTCTGTAAGGAAGATTGTCCGCAAATAATGGATCGCGGTACAAGCGACGCATATCGAACCAGCGATACCCCTGCATAGCCAATTCTCTTTGACGCTCCTCGATAACAAAGCGGATCAATTCATTCTGATCTGTCGCCCCTACTGCCACACTACCTGCTGGCATTCTATTTTTGCGCAACATTTCTAAATCCGCCTTGGCTCCTGTGAGATCTCCTGTCCGGGCCTTGCATTCTGCACTGATCAGATACATTTCGGCCAGACGCACGCCATATTGAGTATTGTAAAAACCAATGGCACGCATCGGTGCCGGCCTCCCTGCCGGATTGGGTGAAGCAATGCTCCCTCCTCCATAGGGTTGATTGGAAAAAAGCTTAAGTCTCATATCATTAGCTTCGTATAAAGCCGCGGTCTCGTCGGATAGGAGAATATCTGCACCATTAAGGGACCAACTGTTGTTAAAACCCCGGTCGAGTAAGGTTTCTTCATGTAGATCCCCGGAAGGTACACCGCCCAAGTAAGTTTTGGGTGTAGTGTTTTTATTATATCCCCATGTGCCGCCTTCTGCCAGCGTCTTATTAAAGTCGTATAATGCCACCGTAAAGTTTGTCGGAAGATGACTAAACGCATTATTGACCTGAGTAAGTCCTTCGTCAAATTTTCCCATAAACATATATACCTTAGCAAGAATAGCTTCGGCAGCCGCTTTAGACATCCTTACGCGGGCGGCCGATTGTGGTGGTAACTCTTCAATTGCTTTTTTCAGATCGTCTATTATAAAATCATAGACTTCGGCTACCGAAGCACGCTTAAATAGAGTTTCGGCAACATTGGCTTCTCGGATAATAGGATAGCCTAGATCTGTTGCTGATGTAGATTCATCGTAAGGTAGACCAAAGAAATTGATCAATAAAAAATAAGACCAGGCCCTGTTGGCACGGGCCTCTGCCCGTAGTTCTTTTTTAAACTGTTCTGATCCTCCATCTGAATCCATGACCTCTTCTATTATCTTGTTGTAGATATAAATTTTGGGCATCAATAAGCTCATCTCTGAAGCATTGTCATCAGGTTCGTAAACATCATCTTCCCATCTGAAAAAACGTTGGGTCCTTAAGGTCGCTTTGGCGTAAAGTGGATCGACAACAATCGCATCGTCTCCCATAATAACAGCCGAGGTCGGTAAACCAATCCGGATTGCCCCCCAATTGAACATAAGGTCATAATCCGAGGTTTTGGAAGCGATGAGTTTACCCTTTGGATTAACTTCTAGAAAGTCATTTTTACAGGCACTTAGTGTGGCGAACATCGTAAGCGCTAGTACGATTTTATTTGCAAATAATAGCTTTTTCATAATTTCAAGTTAAAATGTTAGATGAGCGCCTAGTGTTACTGTCCCTTGATTTCCCGGCATGTTTCTTACACCTGAGCCTGCACTCTGAAACTCAGGATCAATACCATAGTCATTCGCTTTCCACAACATAATATTAGATACCTGAAGGCGGAAGCTCAATCCATCAGCTCTAACAGTATGAAGGAGTTTTTTGGGCAGACTATAGGAAAGTGTGATATCTCTTAACTTGATATACGACGCATCCACCACATTTTTGTCCGCAAGGTAATAGTAGTTAAGCTCACGGGGATCGGTTTTTGCACTATTATAAGCAGGAATATCTGTAAAGGCTTCATCTCCCTTTTTCATCCAGCGATCGGCAAAATCAGCATGCACATTGCCTGTGGTAAGAGACCCCGCATTCGGCACTAACCGCCCCCCTGAATAGAAACGATTTACATCTCTACGCATCACAAAACCTAGATTGTAAACCGCATTAACCTGTAAGCCGAAGTCTTTGTATTTAAAATCATTTCCAAAACCGCCTGCCCATTTTGGTTGGAAGGTCCCCATGTATACAATATCTTCGGGTGTTGCCACATTTTTGGCGGTACTAAGGGTACCATCATTCAGTCTAATCTGGGGTGTTCCCTCCTCGTTTAGTCCTGCATATTGATAAGCAAAGATAGAATAGGCGGAATACCCTTTTATAAAGCGTTCTTCTACTTTTTTACTGCCCGTCGTTATTGCAGTTTTAGAATAAAGATCGAGAACTTTGTTTTTATTGTAACCTAGTGTTAACATGGTACGCCAGCTAAAGTCTCTGTTACTGATATTTAAGGAATTTATATTGAGTTCTATTCCGTTGTTTCTCAATGCACCCTGATTTCCTTCTATGGAAGCAAAACCTGTAAATGGATTAATCTGCAACTCGCCAATCAGATCCTCTGTTTTCTTATTATATACATCTACAGATCCATTTAAACGCTTGAAGATGGAAAAATCCAATCCGACATTTAGCGTTTTCGTAGATTCCCAACTCAGGTTTCTGTTACCGGGAGTGGATAAAATCAATCCCCGTCCACCTGGAAAAATAGCATTGGTCTGTACACTGAATATATCATGAGATGCCGCACTTCCCGGTCTCGGCGAATTACCCGTCACTCCATAGGTCGTACGGACTTTCAGGCGGTCTACCCACGCTATGTTATCCATGAAGTCTTCTCCACTGATCATCCAGCTTGCACCTACACTCCATACCGGTCTATTTTGAGCTGACTTGTCTTTACCAAAAAGATTAGACTCATCTATCCTCCAGCTCCCATTTATGGTATACTTAGTCTGGTAGGTATAGCCTAGATTGCCATAGTAAGAAATATAGCGAATGTCGTCTTCTAAGGACGTGAAGTTCTTGATATCTATTTTATTGTTACCAGTCCCTCTAGGCAATACAGCTCCCGCTACCCCAGTAACAGCGAGTGTATTATAATCTAACTGAGCAGAGGTACCTAACTGTTCATCATAGCCTCTCACGCTGCTTCCATTGGCCGTATAGAATGTCTTTCTGATCTCATGTCCCAATAGCGCTGAGATCTGATGCCGCTGATTGTCATAGGAATCATCAAACATTAACTGATTTCGTATATTCCAGTTTTCCTGGAGATGATTATTCACATCAAAGATAGCCCCCCTTTCCGGAAGGAAATAAGTAGGGTTGGCTGTGGGACCTGTAGCGGGTTTGGTAAACTGAGCCAGTTCTTTTCTGAAAGTAAAACTTTGGTCATCGTCAAAGCTTTTAGTCTTAGTATTCCCTTTTACTAATCCATAAACACCCTGGAACTGCAATCCTTTAACTAACTTGACATTCAAACCTGTATTTATTCTAGCTAATATCGCATTGGCACTAGTATATCCGCTATCCCACTCGTCTAATGGACTGTAACTTAGATCCAATCGACTTAGGTTTTCATACTTCTCGCGGTCTCCATCGGGCAACTGTAACCAGGACATGGACATATTATCGCCCTCCCCGTCCCTGAACAAAACATAAGGTAGGAACATGTTGTTTGGAGTGGCTGCTCTTTTTGACTTGGATGTGGTATTGGTCAGGTCCGTAATCAAGTGCATCTGGATTCTATCAGAAAATTTAAAATCCTGACGTAGATTGACTTTGTAGTTGTTACTGTTACGTCCCGGAGTGCTACTTTGATTTCCTGTATAGGCTGCTGACCCATAAAAGCCATATTTATCACTTCCTCCTCTCAACGAAATGGTATGATTAGTAAGTAGCCCGCTACGATAAAACAGATCGTCAATCTGCTGTTGGTTGCTGGTATTCGCCAGATCATGCAGTTGCTTCTCATAAGCTGTTCTTTGCTCGGCAGTAGGCGGATTGATCTTATCATTTAGTTTGTAAAGTAGCTCCTCGTGCAAAGGCACAGGCTTCCATGTCGTCGGGCTGTACTTACTCACAGAAGCGTATGTATTGATGACAGGATCAAATATATCGGTAGCAGCCTGTATAAACTGCTGGCTTGTTAATACTGGCAGATAGTCTGTCTGTGGTCTGCCCTGAAAATTTATAAATCCATCATAATCTATTTTGATCTTACCTGTATTTCCACCCTTTTTTGTCGTAATGACGATTACGCCATTAGCTGCATTGGATCCCCAAATAGAAGCAGCTGTCGCGTCTTTTAAAACCGTTATATCCTCTACATCATTAGGATTTAGTGAGCTTATATTCTCTGCATCAAGTACGACTCCATCAACAACAAAAAGAGGAGATGCTGAACCATTGATAGAAGTAAGCCCTCTGATCAGCATAGTCTCCGTCCCAGGTGCATTATTTATAGTCAGCCCCGGTACCAATCCATCCAATCGCTGTACAATACTCATGCTCGATGAACGATTTTGAAAAACACCGATATCGGGCTTTGAAAAAGATCCAGCACTGCGCTCGCGCGATAAAGTCTGATACCCCGTAGATACGACTTCGACATCTTGTAATTGATGGACATCAGCATCCATTGTGATATTTAACACACCTTCTGGATTGGCTTTCCCCTCTCCCGGTTTGAAACCCACATAGGTAAAGACAATAATATCATCTTTGGTCGCTTCAATGCTATAATTGCCAGAGACACCAGAAACTGCTCTAGCGGACTTACCTCTGATAAAGACATTGACACCAGGTAAAGGGCGACCATCTTGGTCGGTAATTGCACCATAGACTCTCCCGGCAAAAGCAGCTGGTGTACTCGATCCTTTATTTTCAGTCAAAGACCGCTGATCTTTCTTAACAATGGCGTAATGATTTTCACTTACATACAGAAACAGAAGATCGTTGGCATACAGAATGTCCTTCAATAACTCTTCCATAGACTGTCCCGGTTCTTTTTTCGTGCTTGCTGTAGTGGTCTTGCCCCGTAGAATCTCTGATTCGTAAACAAACTTGGTTTTGTAGGTCTGTGTGATGTCCCGTAAGGCTTCAACTACAGAAACTGTTTTGTTGACCTGGCCTTGGACCGGCTTAATAAGCAGTATGGCCAGTACCAAGTACAGAATTTTAATCAAATTATTAGTTATTTTCATTGTACTTATAATATTTAGGTTATTACTTTTCTCTATTTGTTAGCTCTGTGTGTTTTCAATATAATGGTATCCCCCTTTTTGTAAACTTCTGCATTTAAAATGTTGGCGATTACAAACATGGTGTTATCCTTGTCTCCCATAGGGACAACACCATCTATAACTCTCTCCATCAATGTAGTATCCTCTAAAACAACCCGTTGACCATAGGTATCTTCAAAATCCTTAAGGATACTGCCGATCGTTGTATTATTGGCCAGTACTTTCTTCTCTATCCAGGCGGTATGTACTTCCGGAACAGTATGGCTTTTTAATACTTTGCCACTACTTTCTTCATATCTGAATATTTCTTTGGGCTTCATTAACGTAGGCGGCACAGTTGTAAATGAGGTGCCCCGGACTTCAATCTTGCCTTTAACCAGCGCAACCGATGTCACTCCACGGCGCTCTTTGATGTTAAATTCGGTCCCCAGAACGGCGACACTGAGGTTTTTTGTCCGAGCAAAGAATGGCCTGCCATGTTCAACAGCGAAATAGGCTTCTCCTTTTAATAGAACTTCTCTATTATCCTTCCAATTATATGCGCGAGGATATTTCAGCTCGGTATTTGCATTTAAAAGGACCTTACTCCCATCGGGCAAAATAACCTCTTTTGTGGTTCCATAGGGAGTAACTATAGAAATAGTCGAATTAAAAAACCATACGGAGAATGAAACTATAACCGATATCGATGCTGCTGCGTACCATAGCATCCGCTGTTTTCGTTTTATCTTAAGCCGTCGCCCATCTTCAAGACTTTGGTTGATATCGTTCCATAATGTATCCAAAAATTCCTTTGTGGGAACTATAGGTGAAGCAGATAGGATTACGCGTAGTTGTATTTCAGCTTCCAGATAAGCAGAAAGATTTCGGGGGCTGCTGTCTTTCCATCTTTCCCAATAGGCCACGTCTGCCTCCCTGTTATATTTGATGGCATTTATAAAGGAAACATCGTCAAGAAAATCCGTGCAGCTATAGCTTTCGTGTTTTGGGTTTATCATGTCTAAATAATGACTATTTATAACATAACCTGATTCCATGGAAAAACACCCCATGAAATACAAATTATTTTCAAAAAAATTAAAAAAAGAGAATTAATGAGTCTTGATTGAGGTAAACAACAGAAACAGGACGACAGAAAGAGGAAGGTTCATCAGTTCGCGTAAAGCTTCCAGCGCTCTTGCTGATAACTTATAACTCGCTTTAACAGTTATATCCATTACGACAGCAATCTCTTGGTAGCTCAGTTCTTCGAAATATCTTAGATAAAGAATTTCTTTTTGTCTTGGTGTCAGCTGCCCCAGGGCTTCCAATAGTTTTTTAGATAGTTCCTTTGATTGCTCCTTGTGAATAAATTCAGACTCTAGATTGAAACTCAGATCGAAATCCTCAGCCTCAGAAAGGTCAGCTTGTGGCATCCTGTTCTCTATTCCTTTAAGGGTATAGATTATATTACGAAAAGAGGTGATGAGGTAATACTTTATATTATCGGTATAGCCAATGGTCTTTCTCCGCTGCCACAGCTTTACAAAAAGCTCATGAATGGCATCCCGGGTTTCTTCTTCGTCCTGCAATAGACGCATGCCATAAGCATATAAATTTGACGTATAACGATTGTAAATAAACGCAAAAGCTTCCCTATCCCCATCTTTAAACAGTTGCCATGTCGTTGAATCATCTTTAAAAGTAAATTTCATCAATTGCTGAATTATTCTAATGCGTATGCTTATTGGTATATCGTCCGAAAAAAATACTTCACGGATTTTATAATTGTTCCTAAAAAATTAGCTGCACCTGTGGGATAATCCTAAAAATCCTTTACAAGTATACAAACTACTTCTTGTATCTAAAACTACTTTTCGATGTTCAACTATTCACTAACAGCCTACGTAACATTACTTTTATGACGGGGGATAAAATTCATTATATCTGTCCGTATTTTATAATCAAACATTAAGGCTATGGTGGCAGAACCTTGGTTTTTCTAATCTAAACGACTCTTAGATTACTTCAAGAAGACGGTGGTTCTGCTGCTATTCTTCTAATCCATATATCAGATTTCCATATCCTGTGATGCGAAACAATGTATCCATAGGAAAAAAAATGAGAATAAAGCGTTATAGCCGCATTCTGACTCGCCTTATGGAAACTGATACCAACTTAACACAATTACAAAAATCTATAGGAATGGCAATAAAAGATATTCAAATATTAGCCCTTGAATTTTTAAGGTCGCTCGATCTGGCGAATAAATGTTTTTAAGTCTATTATCCCACTGCGCTGGATCTCCGAATAGGTGTGATGTAAAGGTGAAGGTATAATCAACTGCAGATTTTGTGCAGCCATTTCATCCGTCTGGTTTTTGCTTATGGAGGGTTCTAATGTTATTAGATGTTTCCGCGAAACTCTATCCGCTTCTGAAAGTACCTGACGCCAACGGTCTTTTGCCGTAGTCTTTACACCGAGCATATATAACCGGTCCATAGGAAACTGCATATCAGCATATGCTTTTATGGATGGAAAAACAAAGTCGGGTCGATTATTCCGTTCTGTTTTTGCTCCTTTTGAATAGGGAATACCGTGAATATCAAAAATCCTCTTCAAATGATTCTCAAAGCTGTGACCGGCTCGGGATTTGCGCCGATTGATCACTGTTAACGCAAATTGAAGGAAAGCATCTACATCGTTTCTGAAACCCGCTCTAATTTTATCTCCTACAATAGCTCTCTCAAAAATCCGTAGGAGGTCTCCCTCCCTCTCCCACCATTCGATCAATGCATGATCAGGATCATCCAATACATAGACATTGTCAACAGTGGATCTGGCAAATTCAGAAAATATAGCCGTAGAGGGAAACGTCATTCCAAACCGGTCCAGCATCATGGTCAGATAGTCGACCTCATGCTCAGGCTCTGTTTCGATTCCCAATAGCTCCAAAACGTACTTGCCCGCAAAACCTAAATCAGAATAGTCTTTGCGAAAATCTCTCACTATAAATCTATTGTCTACCTCTTCTAAACCAAATAAATATAAAAGCTGCTTTTCTGCTGTCGATCCAGAGGTAGCGACAATAATCAGAAGCTGATCATTAACATCCTTACCTAGTACCACTAAATCGCCCACCGAGGAGTTGGGGACAATTTCACTATCTGAAAAGTACAATCTAAACTCGGCTGATCTATTCGGATTATTTTCCCGTACATCGTACCAAGTAAATTCAGACTGATTGTTGAGAACATGATCGGAATCATCTGAAAAATAAATTACCCGGCCAGAAAAAGGACGTCTATCAATCCCTAATATCTCTCTAAATTTGTTTATACCGTTAAATTCGTGCTGATTAGAATGGATTTCAACCCGACTCAACCGCTTAGCCGCTATCCCCACAAAATGGTCGGACAATTTTACACTCATATCAATTGAAACAACAGATTAAAAAGACTGACATCTCCCTAAAAGTAAGGAAATGTCAGTCTAATTCCAAAATAGTTTCCAATAGAGGAGAGTATGAAACGAAAACTCAGTATTCTATTTTTAATATATATTGTAAATCATTCCATCCTTTATCCTCTCGCCAGATATTTTTATTTGCCAGCTGCAAATTATACGCTTTATTATCCTTAAGGCTATCCGATGCATCTGCTATACTGATAAATATATTATATGCTCCCGTTTTTATGGTTTTAAGGCATATATTTCCTTCCCAATTTAGATATTGTCCTGGCTTACATGCACGCAGATCGATGTCCAAAGGAATCATATGTATATCGCTACTGAGCCGATTCTGAAGAATTAACTTGACTATCTTCTTGTGGTAAATAGGTGCATAACCATCATTAAAAAACTGTAATGAGATGCTGTGATTATGCCCCTGATGTAAACTGGCCGGAATATGGCTACTTATCAACCTAAACCGGTAGCCCAACCGGCGACTAATCGGTTCGAAGCAGCCCGACTCACGCCAACCATCCAATGTTGGACCAAACCAATCTAAATTGAGATACGTCCACCTTAGATATTCCAGTTGATGTTGGCTTTGCTGGCAGTCCGGATCAAAACCATCAGTGGGTGGGCAGGTTTCGCCTCCCACAGGTACAGACAATCCTTCTTGATGGATAAAAAATTTCTCAGCTGAAATATTCTCTAAACTATAAGTACCATAATCCGTACTGTTCGATAGAAAGCAATCGTTATGGTGTCCCACACGATCGCTACTGACGGATTGTTGTAAGATGTTATCAATTGTTGACGAATCGGATTGAAAAATACGCTTCTTGATTGCAGGTGTGCGTACCTGAACCATAATTGATTCAGGTAATGCTGTCAACAATTTAAATAAAATAGCACGCTGATTTTCTAAAGTCGTTAGATTGTTGCTAGAACTATGCCACTCTCCCCACGCCCCAATAAACCCCGCTTGTACAAACGGAATAATATCTTCATTTGATTCTAACAGCGGACTTAACTGGTCTATATGCCGTAAGACAACTGCTAATGGCGCATCTTCCCCTTCAATATCGTCTGTATAAGCAAACCGAACTATCACTTTAAGCCCTTGTCTTCGAATAAGCCTGAAATCGTCAGCTATGCTTTTCAGTTTGGCTTTATTTATCTTCGAGGCTCTAAAATCATTTAAATAGATAATCCGTAGAATTGTAGTTACATTTTCATGCCTTAGTAATTCAAGCTGTTGTATGCTCAGTTTATTATTATCCCTTAGGGTGCTATAAGTATGAATAAGTCCACGCTCGGGATTACCAAAAATCTCATCAGACCCCGTATAATATTGCAGTGTTGAATCGCACAATGCTTTATCATTCTCCCCATAAATATGAGCGGTTACGAACAACAACGTTCCCATTAAAATTATCTTAGCTATATGCATAGAGTATATTCAATTTATTATTGGTATTCAAATGCACCTATATCGATAGTCGCAACGTAACGTGTCTGGCCTAAAAAGTCTACCGTACCAGCTCCCAATCCATGGTTATTAGTACCAACATTAATAGAAGGCGACCCTGACTGTAAAGAAAAGTCTGGTGGATAAGCCCCCAGATTACTAAATAGCGGATTGGCAATAAAGCCATTCGTATCTGCGCCACTTCCCCCTTTCCAACTTGCTAGGGTTGAGTATGCGGTACCGTTCCAATACCATCTACTTACGCTTCCGGCAGTATAATATTGATTGTAATCAATTCCATTAAAAGATCCTGTAGCATCATTTTTACGTATAAAAGTTCCTCGGTCCGGTCGACTCACCAAAATGTTATTATGGATTTCGTTATAATGGCAATTGGTATTAATCCTAATTTCACCAACATATTCCCCATAATATCCTAACTCGCCGGCATTATGGAATAAGGTGTTATTTAAGATGAGACTGCTTCTCGTACCGCCTGTTGTGTAATTGGCGTATCCACCCATATATATCCCCTCGGCTCTATTGTTATAAATCAGGTTGTTTCTTACAATACAGTATTCCGTTGGAAATCCATTGTTCTCACTGACTAATCCTATACCTCTATCACTGTCCCATATCTTATTACGCTCAACAGTAATATTACGGGCCCCATCGATGTAAATCCCAATAGTTCCAGCAGCTTGCAATAATACCGGTACCTGTCCCGTTTTGCCATTAATGTTCCAGATTTTATTTTGGGAGACAAGCCCATTCCTAGCATAGTCAACACTAGGAGTACCGTTGGCACCATAGCCACCAGCTATGCAAATTGCTATATTTTCCGCATCATATATTTCATTGTTTATGATCGAAAATTGGTCTACGAATCCGTTTATAGTCAAATTCTCACTTGTGCCGGTCCGGTTATCATGTATTTTATTATTTGCGATTAGCAAATTAGACATGACTGTATTACCATTTCCTTTAAAATGTATCGCATGTGCTTCTCTACCAATGGAAGGAGATGCATTGTTGTGAATGTGATGCACATGGTTATTGGTCACTTCTATATTGGAAGAGGTTCCTTCTACCAAAATACCATCGAGCATTTTTCCTCCGTCGGAGGTGCTGAAGTGGGCTATCTCCATTCCATGGATACGGATCCAGTTAACAGAAGTTAATCTTACTAAGGCATCATGACCACTAGAAGGTAAACCATTTCCACTAATTAATGCATTCTCACCCAAAAAGGACGTTAATGTAATATAAGCATTTGCCTCCCCTGATCGTGGAAAGTTTATTTTTTCAAAATAGATACCTTCACGGACAATGACAGAGTCTCCGGCCTGTGCTAAAGCCAGTGCATGACTTATTGTTTTTAAAGGATCTGTGATAACGCCACTATTGGCATCATTACCACTATTTGAAACATAATAATTTTGTCCTGACGTTGCGAAAGCGACTTTCTTTTCGGACATCATAATACTAGGCTCGCATGAGTTCAGTAACATCAGGAAAATCATTCCCATCAAAAATGGGTAGTTAAAGATTATAGTTGTACTTTTCATATGTAGTTATTATTTATTAATTCGGAAATCGTTCGAACTTGAGTTGATCTTCTTTTAGGTAATAATAAGCCTTTATATTGGTCCATGGTCTAGAGAATCCCCAGCTAGAACCCGCAAATGACAGTCCAAAACCTATACGATCACCAAGAGGAAACATTTCACTACGTAAAATAGAAACCACAACCGCGACTTTTCCGTTCGCCAGTGTTTCCAGATTTTGAACAAATAGCCGATCTGTACTAGGCCTATAATTTTTCCAATCCCACCCGGCTCCATCGGTATTAGAATCAAACATACTGCCTACAGCAGAAAATATTGGGCCATCGATAAACAAATCACAGCCTGCTCCATAAATCCCTTGGTTTCCGGTAACGGTATTCCCATCGGTATCTATAAAGAATCCTACTCCTGTGTATTTCAATTCATCCTTGCTAAGCCCGTCAAACAGCATGTAGAATGATACGTATTTGTCATCGACCGCAACCTTTAGCTGTTGCATTTTGGAGGCCGTATTGTCGGTCTCTCGTTCTATTGAATTATGTACTTTGTCCCAAGCCGATAATGGGGAATGGAGTGGCGGTGCCAATAATACCAACACCTTGGAAGAAGCTTCTCCTCCGTATTTCCCCTGCACGGTGAGCTCTACCGTCTTCACGCCAAAGTCGCTGTAAATATGCTTGGGCGACTCTTCCGATGAAGTCGTACCATCTCCAAAATCCCACTGTAAGCTTTCTACATTTTCGGAACGATTGATAAATGACACACTCAATCCATCACCTGCTACCTGATGTATAAAATTGGCAATAACTCCTACGATAATCATAGAACTTTTGGTGGCCACTACCTTTCCTTCCCTATAGGCGGTCAATGTAATAGAATAAAAATCAGATCGATCGTACACATGTACAGGGTTTGTCTCGTTGGACTTAGTCCCATCGCCAAGATCCCAGGAATAGGAATCAGCCCGTACCGATTGATTTAGGAAGTTAACTTCAAAACCGTTTATTGTAGTAGAATAATCTACCTTTGGCATGGTATGATCATACTTATCTTTTTGACAAGAAGCGAGACTAACCAGAATGCTGACGAATATAAATTGAAAATATGATTTCATAATTAATATTGTTATGTATGTATTGATAAACAGAAACACATTACCAGATTGAACGCATACCGTAAACTTTCATATACTGAATCTGTTCCTTGCTAAAGTCATTGATCTTTATAATCTGTTCTTTGCTGAAGTCCGAAACGAAAGAATGACTGAGCGCGACCTCGCCTCCGTTTGCAAACACTTCCACCGACGTTCGGTCTACAATTATTCTAAGTTGTAAATTTTGTTGCTTTGGTACCTGCGCTTCTAATGCTCCGATCTTAAGTATAGAAGTATGTAAATGGTAAGTAAGCTGCTGACCCAGAATTTCCATCTCGAATATATCACGATGCGGTTCCTCACCTATACCGTGTCGATCTAATACAAGCTGCAAATCTATATCGACCGCCTGCCCTTTGCCCAATTCAATTTCATTTCGTAGGAGAGTCTTTCTATTAGCTTTATCGTATTGATACAATGTCTTTTCACGTAGCCTATTGATCTCCTGAACAGGGTATGAGTTCAATCTATATCCATCGCCTGTTTCTTTGAGTCGAAGTTCGCGAGGAATAGTCATAGCTTGAGAAAACGGCATCCCTGGATATCCGCCCCTAAGCCAGGAGATCTGAATAATCCGTCCATCTTCTTTAGGAATATTGCTAAAGGTCTGCCCCGCATAGTCAGCTCCTCCGTAATTGACTGTGAGAGACGAAGTCTCCGGCTTAAACTGTATCCCGTCAAAATCGCCTACCATATAGCAGCCTGCGCCTCCCCAAAACACCCATTTCTTAATGCCAGGTTTATTATCTACATCAAACTGTATGAGGTCAGGACATTCATTACAGCCCAAATCAGCTATTTCTGACATCTTTTCCCAATTTTTCAGGTCTTTAGAAGAAAAAATGGAAAACGAATTATCCTTGATATATAAAGGCATAATCCATTTGCCGTTGGTTTTATCACCATACCAAAATACTTTAGGATCTCGATCTCCCCCCTCCTTCTGATAAGGTAACACCGGATTTCCTTCGTATTTTGTCCAGCTTATGCCTTGATCCAATGAATAGGCAATGGATTGGCCATAAGTCGCATTATACCTGCCACTCACAGTTGTATAGAGAACCACAATAGCTGGATTTTCTAATTTGCCATCACTATCCAAAATAGGTTTATGCTGAAATCCGGCAGTATTGTACCAATCAACCACTGCGGATCCCGAAAATGCAACGCCTAATTTGTCGGGCTGTATAGCTACCTTATGTTCCCTCCAATGTACAAGATCAGTACTTGTAGCATGCCCCCAAGACATGGTCGTGTTGTCCCAGGTTGTAGAAAATGGCACGTGCTGGAAAAACATATGGTATTTCCCATTAAAATAAAATAATCCATTCGGATCATTCAACCAGCCGCGTTGTGGGGTAAAATGTATTTGAGGTCTTAGTGCCTCTTTATACATTCCCTTGTCTACAAACAATTTGTTGGAGTACTTTAATTGGTCTTTCCAGCGTGATCCCTCAGGAGATTTCTCTACAATCAATTGCAGCATATGGCCTTTGTACGGAGCTACTTCAAAACGGCTATGATAGTCAACCGTGTCTGAAGTAGCTAACGGCACTTCTATCTCCTGAACTATGGAATCTTTTAATTTTATCTGTATCCAGGTCTTTGGGCTACCTATCTTCACAGGAAAATGGATATAATCCTTTTTTATCTGGTGGATCACCAATGTATCGGACACGGTATCTTTTAACATCTCACCCCTTGAAGATGCATAAACCTTATTCATAGCAAAAACTATTAATGTAAGGAACACTGTATATTTCATCTTATTATGTTGCATATGTCTTTCGGAAAATATTTATAATTCTTATGATAATTACGTTAATAGCCCGGATTTTGATTTACTTTTCCCTTACCATCCACAATCACATCATGCGGGATTGGCCATAAGTATTTATATTTCTTCGCTCGGGGTGCCTGGCCACCATTAATTTCCAGAATCACATCCAACAATTTATCAAAACGAATAAGATCAGCCCTGTATTGGCCATTTTCACACCATAATTCATGGGCTCGTTCCAATAAGATAATTTCCTGAAAACGCTCATATGTAGGAATATCACTAAGACTGATCTCGCCCAAATTAGCACGTCTACGTATTACATTCAATAAATCTACAACCTCTTGATTAACCTGCCCACCGGGCTTATAAACAAGGGCCTCAGCAAGACTCAGGTACACGTCCGCATATCTAAAAAAGACACGATCAGCTAGACTCATAAGGCTTTGCTTGTTTATGTCAGGATCTACAAAATATTTCAATGGTACAGGTCCAAATTTCAATGGTTCTCCTGGGTTGGCTCTATTCTGCATCTGACCATCAGTATTCAAATACTCCTCAAGCATGTACGTTTTGCGGGTATCGCTAGGCTCAAATGAATCATAAAATGCCCAATACCCCGAAAGAGTCTGCCAACCGGCTAAATTACCTCCACGAGAGGAAACTAAATTAGTAGGCATGATCTGCAATTGCCAATAATGTGTATTAGGGCCAGTAATAGAGGATGGTATTGCAAAAATCATCTCAGTCCGGGTAGCATTTTGTTTACCAACGGTAAAAAGATCCGTGTAATTTGCAGCCAGTGCATAACCATACTCTCCTTTCATCAGTTCCCGGCACAAGGCTTCCACTTTGGTATAATATTCAGGTCGTTTAGTAATGGAGCTTACCGAGCCATCCAGTCCAAACTGATATTGCATGGTCTCTTTTAGATACAAACGAATCAATAACATATTAGCCACACCTTTATTCAGCCTGCCATATACGGTAGCATTCGGATATGGCAATCCATCTATGGCTGCCAATAGATCAGATTCGATAAATTCGGCCGTCTCTTGATTGGTTGCCCTTGGTAACGGTGTGTCTTTAAGTGGATTTTTTAAAATATCTACCGGAGCTATAACCAATCCTCCATAAATATCATATAGCAAATACATTAAAAAGGCACGAGCACACCTTACCTCTGCTATATATCGTTTCTTCACCTCTTCAGAAAGGTCACTATTCTCGATAGCATCAATTACTAAGGTAGCCCTACTGATCTGGCTTGAGTTATAATAATATTTAGATAAGTCTTGGGTATTTACATCGTAATCCATCCTCCTACAAGCCAGTTGCAGGCCATAAGCACCGATAACTGTATTGGTCATGTTTTCCAACCAGAACTGAACCCCCAAAGTATTCCATGAATTTAATGGTTGATAACAGGATAATACCATTGCCTGAACATCCGCTTCAGTTTTTGGAAAGTTAGAGGGGGAGTACTCATTGTAGATAATAGGATCTAATTTTTTACAACCTGTAACAACATTGCCAAAAATGCCGATGCATAATATTAAATATATCGATTTCATATATAAATTTCTTTGTGATCCCGCTACTAACGGATCGGTTTGTCTTTTAAAAGCGATAGCTAATACTCTTGAAAGCCTGTACATCACTAAAAAGGAGTATTTCATAATTTTAAAAATTAATATTGAGGCCAAACGAGAAAGTTCTAGCATTTGGGTAGGGTCCCCAATGCATATCTGTCTCTGGATCCAATCCCGTATACGGGGTCAGTACAAGCAGGTTATTCACATTAACAAATGCTCTCAACTGATTGATTACTTTACGCTTATCTGCTTTTGGGGCAAATGTATAACCGAAGCCTACATTTTGTAAACGGATAAACCAAGCTTTCTGATATTCGAAATCTCCCATTCCTACTGAAGTACCATGTGGTATATGCCGGCCTGGATCATCTACTGTCCAGGTATTTTCGTAGCGGTACTTTAGCATATTGTATCCATAGGGATATGCACCATCCCCGATAAAGAAATTTGGATCCCTCATAATGCGATCTAGCATCCCATGAAGGTTGAAGGTAAAATCAATTTTTTTGTAGGTCATGGTATTGGAAAGGCCGATGATATATCCCGGATCGGTTGTGCCGATCAATTGCATATCGGCATAATCGATTTTTCCATCGGGTTTACCGAGGTATACAAAACGTCCATTCGCATCTACGATCTTATTACCGTTTTCATCTAATTTATAACCATCGAGATCGCGCAACATCGCCGACCCCGCAAGTATATCGGGTTGTGCATCTGGAATTGGCTCTCCCATTTGTAAAATGCCCAAATACCGGTACGAGTATATTGGTCGGACAGGATCTGTCTCCGATTGGTAGATATCGGGATTCCATCCTTCTACCCTCTTTTTCCATCGATCTCTATAGAATGAAAAGATATAACTGGTCGACCATTTGAAGTTATCTTTGCTGACATTGACAGTGTTTAGTGTGACTTCGACTCCCTTACTCTGTGTAACGCCCAAATTGGCGGTTACTGTGTTCACGTCATGATAGCGGTTCAATTGCTTCGTATTTAATAAATCTGATATTTGCTTTGTATACAATTCAATATTTCCTGAAACACGTCCTGAGAATAGACCAAAATCAATACCCAAATTATATTCCGAAGTAGTTTCCCATTTCAAATCCGGATTTTCTAATCTATTCTGGCGGACACCAAAGACCTGTCCTCCGCCGTCATTATTCCATACTAGATCTGGGATGTAAGCTGCAAAAGCATTGTCTCCTATAGAAGCATTCCCTGTCTGCCCATAACTCAATCTTAATTTTAACTGGCTTAATTTAGATTGAGCAAATTGCATAAACGACTCTTGATGGAGGTTCCAACCTACCGCTACAGATGGAAAATACCCCCATTTGTGATTCTTTGCAAATTGGCTCGCACCATCTGCTCTAAATGTACCTGTGATCAAGTATTTGCTATTATCAATTCCAAAATTTAATCGAGCAAAATGAGATAACCGATTATTTTGAGAAGCTCCAGAAGCAACAGTTTTAATACCGCTTCCGGCTCCTAAATTGTACCACAGAAATATATCCGATAGGAAATTGGTATTTTTAAGGTAGTGTGCATTAGACATGGAGGTTTCATAAGATGTACCGTACATCACCTCCAAATTATGCTTTTCACGAAATGTTTTATTATAGTTCGCTAATAATTCAATACGTTTGAACTCATCGCTAGAGGAGCGGATAGATCCCATACCTTCTGATCTGGCACCGAAGATGTATGTTCGAGGATGATAGGTATTCCGCGTGCGATTCGATCGGTCCAATGCTGCATTCAATTTAAACATCAATCCGGAAAAAGGCGTGTAAATCAAATCCAATCCTCCTAAAAAACGATCGCTAGAACCATTGTCTGTTATAGTAAGCATCGACAATGGATTTGGGACATTGGGTAACATAGGATTGATGGAGTATTCTCCATTTGCATCAAAAACAGGGAGTGAAGGATCCATTATAGCCGCATTTACTAAAGCTCCCTTATCTCCCCAAGCCCCATCCCCAAACATAACATTGTCATTGTTAAACCTGGATATATAAAAGTTAACGTTTGTTTTAAAATATTTGCTTAGCCTTTGATCAAGATTTACTTTACCGGTATAGCGCTTCACCCCATTACTTTTTATGATACCATTCTGATTAAAAAAGTTGGCTGACACAAAATATCGCGTCACATCTGTACCTCCGCTCACATTGACATTAGACTCCTGAATGGATCCGTTACGCATCAACATCCCCACCCAATCGGTACCGGGACCTGCTTCCGAAATCTCCTGCTCTTTATAGATTGGTGAATAACGAATACCATTTACTGGATTGGTTTGGGCTTCTGAAAAAGTTCTCTTACCATACGGTGCGACTCCATTGCTGATACTCCAAGCGCGTAGGTGAATTTCATTTTTGGATTGCATCCAGGTTGTTAAATCCAACACTTCATAAGTATCGGTTTTTTGCTGTATACTGAAATTATTAGAAAAAGAAATTTCCGCTTTCCCTGCTTTACCTCTTTTTGTTGTTATCAATATCACCCCATTAGCGGCCCGAGACCCATATATAGCCGTTGCAGACGCATCTTTTAACACCTCTATGGATTCAACATCATTGGGATTAAGAAAATTTAAAGGACTTTGGGTACCGTCGCCGGTTCTACCTTCACTATTCTCGGGTTGAACAACCTGAGATATAGGTATACCATCAATGATAACTAATGGCGTATTGCTTGCATTGACTGAACTCGCTCCACGAACCAATATATCAATTCCTCCTCCTGGTTGTGCACTATTTTTATGAATCGATACCCCAGCGAGCTTTCCCTGCAATGCCTGATCAATCCCGACCATCCCTGTCTTGACTACATCATCTCCCTTTACACTTGAAATGGCTCCTGTAAGATCTTTCCGCTTTTGTTCACCATAACCTACTACCACTACTTCGTCCAGATTATTATAGTCTCTTTCCAATTTTACGCGAACCTCTCGATTCTCTTTTACCAAAAGAGTCTGTGTTTTATAACCTACGCTTGATAGCTGTAGCCGGATAAACTCTTCTTCTTTTATAATGGGCAACACAAATACCCCCTCTTCATCGGAGATGCTTGTTATGTTCTTGCCAACAACACGCACAGTGACATCTTTCAGTGGTGTTCCATTATTGTCTGTTACCAATCCTCGAATTGTCTGGGGCGGATTATAATCGGAATAGCTTTCGGAGCTGTTCCCAGCTATTGGTATTAAGGTTCCTACTGCCTTTGACTCCGCTTTGACGAAAGCTATTGGGCAACCAATAACCAAACTGGCACAAAGCATATACCTACTAGCGTGTCCTAATTTTATTTTTATCATCATAGTTTATAATATGGTTTTTTAATTTTCTTAACTGTATTTGAAGATACACTAATACGCTGCTACGTATCTTCGCTTTTCAATATAATCGTAGCTTTTTTTCCATAAAAATCTGTTAAAGTCAACAAGCTGGTACTCTGGACACCCACCTTTATTTGAAGTTATATACCCACTGATCTGGGTTGCAAACTCTAAATTCTCTTCCAAATCAAAACCATTAAGCCTCCCGTAAATAAAACCTGCTAAAAATGAATCGCCACTACCAATGGTATCTTTTACCGAAACTGGGTAAGCTTTAAAATTATAATTGACTCCATCGGAAAAATAGCATCCCCCCTCGGCACCTTTTGTTAGTATTAGTTCACTTATACTGAATTTATCCATGATCAATGTGGCCTGATTCACATCCGAACTCAACTCCGATTCGAACCAAGAATAAATAGTGTTGAGTTCAGAAAGATTGACTTTAACAACATCTGACAGGCCTAATAAATAACATATTTTATCTTTGTCCAAGAAAGGAGGTCTTAGGTTGACATCAAATATCTTCAAGTCAGCCTTTGACAATATGGATTTTAGGGCTTCATAGCTACGGTCCGATCGGGATGCTAAGCTTCCAAATACCAAAATGTCCATCCTACTCAAATCCTTGCTTACCTTGATATTGTCCCAAGCAGATGGATAAACGATATCATAATTTACTTCTTCATTAGCATCTATCGTCGCATTGACTATCCCAGTTGGATATATTGAATCTATTACAAAGCTTGTGTCGACATCATTTTCATTTAGAAAACCCATAAGCTTTTCACCTCTTTTGTCTCTCCCCACGCAGCTAATGATATAACTGGATACACTTAGTTTAGCGAGATGATAAGCGACATTCATAGGAGCTCCTCCAGGGATCTCGGTACCACCTATTATATCCCATAATACCTCTCCAAAACAATAAACCTTTGTATTCATATTCCTGTTTTTTTTATTGATTTATAGATGCTGTATTTGCTTCCTGTAGTTGTTCTAAAGATCTTTTCTTTGTCTCTGGCATATATTTTAAAACGAACACAAGCTGCCCGATCATAAAAAAGGCAAAAATCAAAAAAGTGCTACTGCCCCCTAGCCAAGAACTGAACATGGGGAAACAAAATGTAATAATCACAGCCATAACCCAATGAGTTAAACTGCCTAAAGTCTGACCTTGCGCTCTCACAACATTCGGGAATATCTCGGCTATAAAAACCCAAATAACGGCACCCTGAGATAATGCAAAAAATGCGATATAGAACATCAAACACACAAGAATTAGGATGCCATCGGGCTCGCTTTGATGAAACGAGTAGGACACCAGCAATAAAGAAAAAATAATTCCTATTGTCCCGAACAGCATGAGCTTACGCCTTCCAAACTGATCGATAACACTGAGTGCTAATAAGGTAAATATAAAATTAACTAATCCTATCCCCACAGTTGACAGTAAAGACCCTTGTGAACCCAATCCTGCCATCTCAAACACCCGAGGTGCATAATAAATGATTGCATTGATACCTGATACTTGGTTAAAAACGGCAAACAATATGGCCAACAGCAAAGGTTTGTTATAGTCTTTCTTAAAAACAGAATATTTTTGTTCGCCATGTATAGCCTTTGAATTTAAAATCACCTCCAATTCTCTGGTACTATTCGTGGGATTGATAACCTCTAATATACTTTTTCCTAATTCCAGATTTCCTTTCTTTATAATCAACCATCTCGGGCTTTCTGGCAGGTATTTTATAAGTACAAAAAATAAAATTGACGGGAATGCTTGGACACCTAGCATATATCTCCACGTCTCACCCTCCATCTGGCCTATCATATAATTAGAAAGGTAGGATATAAGAATACCAAGAACTATATTGAACTGGAACAGTCCAACGAGTCTTCCTCTTTTATCTGGTGGAGATATTTCGGATATATAGATTGGTGCTGTGACAGATGAAATACCTACACCGACTCCCCCCAATAGCCTAAATGTCAAAAAAAACACCCAATTATGCGCTAAAGCTGTTCCTATAGCGGATACTAAATATAATGAAGCTATTAATAAAAGTGCTTTCTTACGCCCCCAATTATCTGAGGGAATAGCTCCAACAAGCGCACCTAATACAGTACCGATGAGCGCTATCGACATAGTCACTCCATGTTCAAATTCTGTAAGAGCCCAATACGCCTGAATTTCTCGCTCTGCGCCTGAAATCACAGCAGTGTCAAAACCAAATAAAAAGCCTCCGAGTGATATGACCAAAGACCAAAGAAAAACCTTGTTGTTATTCATAAAAAAGATTTAGTTATTAGATTATATATCCAAAGGTCGCTTTTCGGTAAGGCTCGGTCTTACACTATTATGTCAATAGCTTATGAAACTTAAAAAAACAATAACAAACTGATTAAAAGCGAATTATACATATAAAAATTCTCACTATTCTATTTTTGTTTCACATATTTTCAATTTTATTTCACCCACAGACACCACATTGACATATCTAATGATATAAATTACCATCCTTTTAAAGTTTATTGATAGATTTACAAAAGACCAAAATAAATCGATTATGTATAGACTATATTATATTCTCACATTTAGTGTGCTGTCGGTTCTATTTATAAACTGCGAAAGCAAAAGAAATGAAGAAACAATTACAATCGCCTTTTCACAATGCGTGGGCTCTGATGCCTGGAGAAGAAATATGCTTGAGGAAATGAAAAGGGAGCTTTCGCTTAATAAAAACGTGGAATTCGTCTATCAAGATGCCAATAATAATAGCCTTACTCAAATCCAACAACTTAGAGATATCGCGAAAAAAAAACCTGACCTGATAATAATTTCTCCGAATGAAGCGGCCCCGCTTACACCTATCGTGGACAGTTTGTTTAAAGCTGGAATCCCAATCGTCGTAACAGACAGAAAAACCACATCAAATAAATACTCGGCTTACGTCGGCGCAGATAACTATCAAGTAGGTTATAAAGCAGGAGAATATTTGGGAAGTAAACTGAACGGTAAAGGAAATATATTACAAATAACAGGGCTTCCACTCTCTTCGGCCTCACAGGAACGTGAAAAAGGATTTTACGAAGCTTTGAAATCATTTAGAAACATCAAGCATAACACCAAAATAAATGGACAATGGATCCGAGAAAACGCTGAAAAGGCACTGTTGACACACCCATTTCCTGTTAACGGTTATGATGCAATCTTTGCATTTAATGACCAGATGGCATTAGCTGCTCATCAAGTCGTAGCACAGTTATATGGAAATCAAAACACAAGAATAATAGGAGTAGATGCTCTCCCTGGACTAGACAATGGAATCGATCTCATATATAACAAGAAAATATATGCTTCATTGCTCTACCCTACCGGAGGAAAAGAATGTATACAGACTGCAATGGCGATAATATCTGGAAGGGCTTATGAAAAGGAATTATTACTAGAATCTTTTGTAGTAGATTCGACGAATGTACACGCGATGAAAGTTCAAAATGACAAATTGATCACGCAACAGATCGACATTGATCGTCAGCAAAAGCTTTTAGAAGATCAAAAGCGAGTATTTATTGGGCAACAGCGGACATTAAATTTTCTAGTCATCAGTTTAGTTTTTGCTATTGTATTCGGTGGAATTACATTTTATCTTTTAAAGGCCAATTGGGATAAAAACAAACAGCTGGAAACCCAAAATCATGAAATACTGAACCAACAGGAAAAAATCCTGGAAATGAGTGAAAATATTAAAAAGGCATCAGAAGCAAAGATTAACTTCTTTACCATGATCTCGCATGAATTTAAAACTCCGCTGACCTTGATGCTTATTCCATTGCGTGCATTTTTAAAAAAGTACAGTGTAACGGATGATCAAAAATATCATCTCGAGCTGGTAGAGAAAAATGCTTTAGTTCTACAACAGTTGATCAATCAACTTTTAGACTTTCAAAAATTCAAGAATTATAGTGTATCTCTGCATGTAGAGAGTAAGAACATACTTCTAATATGTCAACAGATCGTCAATCTGTTTAGACCCTTAGCAAGGATAAAGAACATAGATTTTTACTTAGAAAACAGTATAAAAACCCCAGTTGCAGACATAGATAACTCTCAATTTGAAAAGTTAATATTTAATTTATTAAGCAACGCCTTTAAATTCACCCCTAATAATGGAAAAGTGACGATGAGCCTTAGTCCTGCCGAAAACCATGGTTCTTTCAATATAACCATTAAAGATAATGGAATTGGTATTCCGAGCAGTGACATTGACAATATATTCGAACCGTTCTACCATGGAAACAATGCGGAACATGGAAGTGGTATAGGTTTAGCATTGTGTAAAGAAATCGTAACGCTACATAATGGCAATATCTATGTTGAAAGCCACACCAATGATGGCACTAAATTACGGATAACGTTGCCTTTTAAACAGAAAAAAGATTCTGAACACGAGATCGGTGAAGATAATACATCAAATAGAAATAGTGAATATTTAGCAAATAGTTTTTTTCTTATTGACGATCAAATCCAGAATACCCTCGAGAATGATCACTTACAACAACAAAAATGGCATAACCAAGAAAAATCTATTTTAATTATCGAGGACAACAGAGATTTAGCTGTTCTGTTAAAAAATATTTTTATAGAATCTTATCACGTTTACTTTGTACATAGTGGTATGGAGGCCTTAGAAATGGTAACTCAAATAAATCCATCACTAATAATTACAGATAACATGTTACCAGATATTTCAGGTGTAGAGATTGTTAAAAAACTTAAAGCTGATAAATATACTTCTTACATTCCAATCATAATATTGAGTGCTAAATCAAATGATGAGCATATTATCAGCGGACTAAAAGTTAAAGCAGATCTCTATATTACAAAACCATTCAACACGGAATTTTTAATTGAATCTGTCGGCAGTTTAATAGCTAATAGAAAAATGCTGGAACAGTACTATTCCAATAACAATATCGATTTAAGGCATATCATTAGTCCTGATCCGAATGATAAAGTTCTTTTAAAAAATCTAGAGCACTATATAGAGAATAATATTACAAACCCGCAACTATCAGTCGATGAGATTAGCTCATTTTTAAATATATCGAAGGTCACTCTACACAGAAAATTAAAAACATTATTAGATTGCAATGTCTCTTTTTACATAAATGAAAAAAAACTACAAAAATCTAAACAATTGATCTTAAAAAATATACCACTAAGTATTGTCGCCTATGAAAGTGGCTTCACAAATCCCGCATACTTTTCAACGGCTTTTAAAAAGAAATATGGGATGACGCCGTCTGAATTTAAGGCCAACATTAGAAAAAACTCTAAAATATAATATAATAAGGAATAGTGTCTATATATAGCATATTTTTTTATAGCGATAAGCTTCTATAAGCATTAAATTAACATGGATAACAAATCACAAGCAAATCTGTTTACAGACTTATACAAAAAGCTTACGCCAAGGCAGTTTAACCCAAAGTTAATTTTGGTTTCTATGCCGATTTGACCCCAATGGTACAAAAAAAATAAACGCATTAGAACGGCTTAAAATCAAAATAGAGTAACCTCTACTTTTTTACTGCCGATGAAACCTCTAACATTTTGAAAAAATGACCGAAGAGTTTTTACAAAAAGGCTTAGGCGAGTTTCCAAAAATGCTTAGGCAGCTTCGAAAAGTTGCCTAAGCGAGTTTAAGAACTCAGAAGTGGAGCACAAAACTGACATAAAGAGAAACAAACATTCTTATAAAGAATATTCATTTTCGTCAAAAACCACCATTAAAACTCCCGGATCTCTTTCATTTTTTACCCGCGGACTTTGGCACAATACGATAGTTCGCCTAAAACGTTTCATACGGCAACTATTAAATCTTAACTTTGGGCTACAAAAAAAGAAAACATCATGGCACATCCCATCCCTACAACAGCAAGCAACCCATCGGAAGCATTTTCTCGACTTTTAACCGTGATGAATACCCTACGGATAGATTGCCCTTGGGATAGAAAACAGACGATGGAAAGCCTACGTCACCTGACCATCGAAGAAATGTACGAACTAGCGGATGCAATCTTGGACCAAGATCTCGATGAAGTAAAAAAAGAGCTGGGCGACCTGATGATGCACTTGGTTTTCTATGCTAAGATTGCCGAAGAACAACATGCATTTGATATCACAGCGGTGCTCAATAGCGTCTGTGACAAATTGATCCATCGCCATCCACACATCTATGCCGAGACAACGGTAGACAATGATGAAGATGTCAAAGCCAACTGGGAACAGATCAAATTAAATGAAGGTAACCGTTCAGTCCTTGCCGGTGTTCCAAAAACATTGCCTGCCCTGGTGAAAGCCTATCGTATACAGGACAAAGTACGCGGAGTAGGCTTTGATTGGGACGACAAGACCGAAGTCTGGAAGAAGGTTGAAGAAGAACTTCAGGAATTTAAGCAAGAGTTTGATCTGGAGAATAAGGATACCGTTGATATGGATAAAGCGGAACAGGAATTTGGTGATCTTCTCTTCTCTTTAATCAATTATGCCCGACATATGGGAATCAATCCCGAAAATGCGTTAGAAAAAACAAACAAAAAATTCATACGGAGGTTTAACCATTTAGAACAGCGGGCATCCGAGAATGACCAAAAACTCAGTGAAATGAACCTTGCTGAGATGGATATCTATTGGAACGAAGCAAAGACGCTAGGTCTCTAAATGGTCATAATATCGAAAACTAAAAATAAAATAAAGGAATTATTCCGTAATTTCGCAGCATATGGAAACTGTCGTTAGCGGTATCAGAAGTACCGGAAAATTACATTTAGGAAACTATTACGGAGCGTTGAGTAATTTTGTCAAAATGCAAGATGAATACAATTGCTTCTTTTTTATAGCCGATTTACATTCTCTTACCACACACCCCAATCCGCAAGACTTACAGTCTACGGTTCGCAATGTCGTGATTGAATATTTAGCAGCAGGCATTGACCCCGAAAAATCCACGATTTACGTTCAATCCGATGTACCCGAGGTAGCAGAGCTTTACCTCTACATGAATATGAATGCTTATTTGGGCGAACTTGAAAGATCTACTTCCTTCAAAGACAAAGTCCGTTCAAATCCGGATAATGTCAATGCAGGTTTGTTAACCTATCCCGTGTTAATGGCATGTGATATTTTACTTCATCATGCGACCAAGGTACCTGTAGGCAAAGATCAGGAACAACATCTGGAAATGACCCGTACATTTGGCAATCGTTTTAACCACCTTTATAAGGTAGATTATTTCAAAGAAGCCTTTGCGTTCTCCTACTCGAACAAATTAGTTAAGGTACCGGGACTGAGCGGACAGGGCAAAATGGGTAAATCAAATGGTGAAGCAGATTGTATCTATCTATCTGATACGCCTGAGGTAATCCGTAAAAAAATCATGCGTGCTGTTTCCGATTCTGGACCTACAGCACCTAATCAAGAAAAGCCAGAGTCAGTACAGAATCTCTTTGACCTGATGAAGGTGGTATCTACGGATGATACGCTGGCGCATTTTGATGATTTATACAATAAATGCGAGATACGATATGGGGATTTCAAAAAGCAACTGGCCGAAGATATGGTCATCGCCACAGAACCTGTCCGGTCCCGCATACAGGATATCTCCAATGATGAAGATTATATCCAAAAAGCGCTTCGTATAGGTGCGGAAAAAGCATCTGCAAGTGCCCAGAAAACACTACGTGAAGTACGGGAAATCATTGGGATCAAAAAACTTTATTAGTTGAATTATGACGATGAGGTCGTAATCTTTACTTTTTAACTTTTATTTAAGCTATGCATATTGCAATCGTTGGAAATATTGGAGCTGGAAAGACAACATTGACTAAACTACTCGCTCAACACCTCAATTTTGAGCCGCAGTTTGAAACAGTAGATGACAACCCCTACCTTGAAGACTTTTATAGTGATATGAAAAGATGGGCTTTCAACTTGCAGATTTTCTTTTTAAACAGTCGCTTCCGCCATATTGTCGAGCTACAACGTAAAAGTATCAACATGATACAAGACCGCACCATCTATGAAGATGCATACATCTTTGCAGAGAATCTGTATGATATGGGATTGATGAGTGCACGCGACTTTGAAAACTACAGTAATATATTCCAAAGTATCATACATTATATCAAACCACCGGATCTTTTGATTTATCTAAAGGCTTCTGTACCGACATTGGTTAACAATATACAGACCAGAGGCCGGGACTATGAATCGGGTATCCGCCTAGACTACCTGTCAAAGCTGAATGATAAGTATGAAAAATGGATCAACAATTATACAGATGGAAAATTGTTGGTACTGGACAAAGATAACTTGGACTTTGCGAATAATCCCGAGGATCTTGGAACTATCATTCAAAAAATAGAAGCCGAACTATACGGTCTATTTAAAAAATAAACATATTGCCACCGCAAAAAGGGCTTTATTTTGCAACATTTGTAAATAAAGCCTTTTTTTTTCTTACCTTTGTCTATCTGACAAATAAAAACGCATTATATGTAAAATTGATTTCTTCTCTTTTTAACCCACAACTGCCCTGTCGTCAAGGAGTCGGTTATCTTATTACTTTCAAAAGAAGAAATCATGCTTATTTTACAAAATGTATCCTATACATTTCCAAACAAATCTATTGCATTTGAAAATATTGGTTTTCGCCTAGCTCCACAGGAAAAAGTAGCTTTAGTCGGAAATAATGGCGTCGGAAAATCAACTTTATTACACCTTATCAGTGGACATACCTCTCCATCACATGGACAGATACAGGCCAATGGAAGCGTTTACTTTGTCCCTCAGGTATTTGGTCAATACAACAATCTCACGGTAGCAGAAGCCTTAGGCGTACAGGAGAAACTTATTGCCTTGGACAATATCCTAAAAGGCAGTATTAATGAGAATGATTATCTCATGCTAGACGACGACTGGGCTATTGAAGAACGATGTCAACAGGCGCTTAATGCTTGGGGGCTGGAAGACATTGCCTTGAGATCCCCTATTGAAAAGCTAAGTGGCGGACAGAAAACTAAAGTTTTCCTCGCAGGCATAGCTATTCACGACCCACAGCTTGTGCTTCTTGATGAGCCATCTAATCATCTGGATGCATCGAGCCGGGAAAAATTGTATAACTATATCTCGCAGAGCAACAAAACTATGCTTATCGTGAGCCATGATAGACAGCTACTCGACCTGTTGGACATCACGTTTGAAATGACACCGCATGGCATCACCCGCTTTGGAGGTAACTATGAATTTTATCTGGAGCAAAAGAACGTGCAATTGAGTGCTCTAGCCGATGATATAGGCGCCAAAGAAAAGGAGATACGAAAAGCAAAGCTCAAGGAAAGAGAAACAGCCGAGCGGCAAAATCGCCAGGATTCAAGAGGTCAGCGAAAGCAGGAGAAGGAAGGTGTGGCTCGTATCATGATGAATACCCTGAAAAATAAAGCGGAGAATAGTACCTCCAAGCTTAAAGCGGTACATCAATCAAAAATTACCGATCTGAACAAAGACCTCACGACACTGCGCTCGTCTGTTCCGGATCTGGACAAGATGAAGTTTGATTTTCAAAATATGCGCGTCCATGAGGGAAAAACGTTATTTGAAGCCAAAGACATACAGGTCATAAAGAATGACGGAACTCCACTATGGCCCACGCCTATCCATATACTTATACGGGGAGGGCAGCGTATTGCCATTCAAGGAGACAACGGTAGTGGCAAGACCACTTTGTTGAAAATAATCCTAAAGCAAATGATACCGCAAGAGGGAAAATGTTTTTCGGCCTTTGAACACGCAGTTTATGTAGATCAGGAATATGCCTTGCTGGACAACAAATTAACACTATTCGAACAAGCCCAGCTATTCAATGATTCGGGACTCCAACCTGCAGAAATCAATACCCGATTAAAGCGGTTTCTCTTCCAACCAGACGATTGGAATAAGCCCGTTAGTGTATTGAGCGGAGGTGAACGGTTACGCCTTACGCTGTGTTGTCTCACGGTCTCTCCGAATGCGCCAGATCTTATTATTTTGGACGAACCTACGAATAACCTGGATCTTCAAAATGTACGCATCCTGACCCACGCAATCAATTCTTACGAAGGCACCTTGATTGTCGTATCCCATGACGCCACTTTTTTGGAAGATATTGGTATTAAAGACTTTATACAACTCTAAACAACTGTTTTTTGGGGGATGTGGAAATCTATAAAAATGTGCAAAACCTAGATTTAAATTCTGTCTTTAATTGTTTATTTTCGTACGAACTAATACTACAAGGTGAATGGAGCTAACTAAGCTTGAAATCAAGGGTTTTAAAAGTTTTGGTGATAAAATCACAATAAATTTTAACGAGGGCGTCACGGCTATCGTCGGTCCGAATGGTTGCGGAAAATCCAACGTGGTAGATGCTATCCGTTGGGTGCTGGGTGAACAGAGTACGAAGACCTTGCGTTCAGAAAAGATGGAGAATATTATCTTCAACGGAACAAAAACGCGAAAGCCAGCCAATCTAGCAGAGGTATCGTTGACTTTCAACAACAACAAAAGTGTATTGCCAACAGAATTCACCACCGTCACTATAACGCGTAAACTGTACAGAACGGGAGAAAGTGAATACCGACTTAACGATGTAAAATGTCGCCTCAAGGATATTACAGATTTATTTCTGGATACTGGAATCGGTGCAGACACCTACTCTATCATTGAGTTGAAAATGATAGACGAAATCATTGCGAATAAAGATAACTCTAGGAGAAACCTATTCGAAGAGGCTTCAGGGATATCCAAGTACAAAGTCCGGAAGAAACAAACGCTCAACAAGCTCAAAGAAACAGAGGCAGATCTATCTCGTGTCGATGACTTGCTATATGAAATTACAAAGAATCTAAAGACCTTAGAAACGCAGGCGAAAAAGGCCGATAAATACTTTTTATTGAAAGAAGAGTATAAAAAAGCTAGTGTCGGATTAGCGTACTATCGCTTGGATAGCTTTAGCTCAGACCTAAGCACATTAGGTGAAAAAGAAAAAGAGCTAAGCCAATCGCTCCAAACTACACTCGAGCAGATTGACAGCAAAGAAAAGGAGCTTCGAACAGGCCGTGAGGAAATATTGGTAAAGGAAAAAAGCCTTTCGACACAACAAAAAACGACTCACGAGTTTCAAAATAAAATCCGGATATACGAATCGGAGAAAAAAATAAAGAATGAGCGTCTCCACCACTTACAAGAGCGTGACGCGCGAATACAAACGGAACAAAACCTGGATAAACAGCAACTTAGTCATGTTGATTCTACCTTAAAGCGACTACATGAGGAGATTTATGAAGAGCAGGCTAAATTAGATGTTTATCAAGATGCTATACAAAAGAATAAAACAGAGGTTGAAGAACTAAGAGGACAGCAACAAACCGCTAAAAGTAAATTAGACCGTTTTGCTGCTGAAAACAATGAGCTGCAAAACAAAATCTATAAAGTTGAAAAAGATATTGCGGTCTTTAACATTCAAAAAGAATCGCTCGAGCAAGAGTCCTTACGCAATATCACTGACGCAAGTAGTAAAGCGGAGGAGTTAAATCAATTTAACCTTGCTGTTGACGACTTACAATCGAAAGTAGATGCGCAACAGGGCTTGTACGAGCAAGCATTAGAGCTTGAAAACGAACTCAACGGTAAGATCCAAGTTGCTGAGACTAAACTAGCACAAGCAAAAGACGAACTCAGCAAAGAGTCTCGTTTGGTTGATGCCAAACAAAATGAGTACAACCTTACGAAGTCGTTGGTTGATAACCTTGAAGGGTTTCCTGAGTCTATTAAGTTCTTGCGTAAAAATGCTGGATGGAGTAAGTCTTATCCCCTATTTTCAGATATTCTTTTCTGTCAGGAAGAGTATCGTGTCGCGATTGAAAACTACTTGGAGTCGGTGATGAACCACTACGTGGTCGACACGCAACAAGATGCGATTCAAGCAATTAATCTTTTGAGCGATGCTGCTCGAGGACGAGCCAACTTTTTTGTTTTAGATGCCGTGTTGCAACCTGTTGAACAAACTACCCCTACAGTACCGAGTGGCATGGTATCTGCAATGGACGTTATAAAGGTAGACAAGAAGTATGAAAAGCTTTGTCTAGAATTGCTAAAGAACGTCTATCTTCTACATGCCGACGATCCTAAATCTATAGAAACCGACTTACCAACTGCAGATGCCGTTATCTTACATCACGAGGGTAAATTCAATAAGCACAAATTGGGCTTAAGTGGTGGTTCGGTTGGTCTTTTTGAAGGTAAGCGTATCGGTCGTGCAAAGAACCTCGAGAACCTAGCAAAAGAAATCAAAACGCTCAATGCACATATTGCCGAGTTAATGAAGGTTGAGGAAGAGCAAATCGAACTCATTGCCTCGCTAAAGCGACAATCGCAAAAAGAAGTCATCGACGAACTACGTATTCAGTTGGCTCGCCTACAAAATGAATGGACCTCTGTAAAAACAAAGCAAGAACAATATCAAGCATTCTTGGCTAATTCACAGAATAGAAAGGCTGACATAGAATCACGTCTGTCACAAATCGCTGAAGATCTGAATAAAGCAGAGCCGGAATTAAAGATCTTGAAGGTCGAAAGTGAAGAGCGCCAAAAGCAAGGCTTAGATTTGCAGGCAGCATTCAATGATTTAAATGATTTTCTAACCGAACGATCGGCAGAATATAACCAGGAAAACATTCGTTTACACCAACAGCAGAATAAGTTGTCGGGCGTCCAAAAAGACCTGGAATATCGGGAAAGTCAAAAGGAAGCTTTGGAAGAGCGTATCAATAAGAATACAGCCGAACAAGAGCAAATAAAGGTAGACATGAAAGATGCTCTAACCTTTACAGACAGCAATGACGACGATTTAAAGGGCTTATATGAGCAAAAAGAGTCTCTCGAGAAAGCTTTACATGAAATGGAAGAAGTATTCTACTCCTTCCGTAAACACCTTAATGACCTCGAGGAGGAAGTAAGCAATCTACGTAAAGCCAAAGATCAATATGATTTCTTGATTACGGAGATAAAGGATAAAAAGACAACCCTTCAGATAGACCTTAATAGCCTTAAAGAGCGTCTATCGGTAGAATTCAATATCGATATCAAAGAGCTCCTTGAAGGGGAAATGCCAGAGATAGAACAGTCACCCGAAGAACTGGGCTCCCTATGTACCCGGTTGAAAAAACAGCTGGACGAATACGGAAGTATCAACCCTATGGCTAAAGAGGCTTATGATGAGATTACGGAACGTTTTAATTTCATTACGAAAGAGAAGAATGACCTGGTAGCAGCGAAAGACTCTTTGCTATCTACTATTCAGGAAATAGATGATAGTGCCAATGACAAGTTTATGAGCGCCTTTACTTCGGTAAGGGAAAACTTTATCCGTGTATTCCGCTCGCTATTCAACGAAGAAGATAGCTGTGACCTGATTCTCAGTGACCCTAAGAATCCATTAGAGTCCGACATTGATATTATTGCCCGGCCTAAAGGAAAACGTCCGCTATCTATCAATCAGCTGTCAGGTGGGGAGAAAACGCTAACTTCTACAGCTCTACTATTCTCCCTGTATCTCTTGAAGCCTGCGCCATTCTGTATCTTCGATGAGGTAGATGCGCCGTTGGATGACACGAATATTGACAAGTTCAACAAAATCATACGTGAGTTCTCTAATCAATCACAGTTTATCGTGGTATCCCACAATAAACGTACGATAGCGAGTACCGACATTATCTATGGTGTTACGATGGTAGAACAAGGAATATCCCGCGTAGTACCGGTCGACCTAAGGGACGTAGCTTAACTCAGTTCATACTGAAAAATGTATATCCCGACATCTTCGCAAGGCTGTCGGGATTTTTTTATAAACTTTTTAAAGCTCCATACGTTCTATTTCTATAACAATAGATAAAAGCTATGGATAAATTAAAAAAATTCGAGTTGATGGAGAAAATAACACGGGAGCTGGAAGACTTACGTAATAGTCAACAAGCCGTGTTGGAAAAAATCGGAAAAATCGAAGTCGACAACATCGAACTTGGAGACAAAATGATCGAATCCAAAGTGCCGGACATCTACCAACGTACGGCACAAAACGCTGATGCTATCCGCGAAATCTTAGAGGATTTCCAGCAAAAAACAGAAGAGTTTGGAGATAAAAACAATGTGGACAAGCTCAAAGAGCAAGATGCCATAAACAAACTTAAATAAATTCAAAAGGGCGATTTCTAACTATAGAAATCGCCCTCTTTATTACTTCCTTAATTTGGAAAACGCAGTTTACCAGATAACAATACGTTTGTCTTTGGGAACATACATTTTATCTCCTGCTTTGGTACTCCAAGCTTCGTGAAAACCATCCAGGTTGATGATTGGTCCAAATGCACGATACTGCGCTGGAGAATGAGGATCGGTTTTCACCTGATTGACAACAAATTCATCCGTTGTCTTGGTACGCCAAATCGTAGCCCAAGACAGGAAAAAGCGTTGCTCTGGTGTAAAGCCATCGATTTTACCGGGATTGCCTTTGTCTTTAAGATACATTTTCATCGCGTCAAAAGCTACAGATGAACCTCCCAGATCTCCAATATTCTCACCCAATGTAAATCTACCATTGACAAATACTCCCGGTACAGGCTCATAAGACTCAAATTGAGCTACCAACGCATTTGCTGCAGCATCAAATTTTGCTTTATCGTCGGCCGTCCACCAATTGTTTAAGTTACCATTACCATCGTACTGAGAGCCTGAATCGTCAAATCCATGAGATAATTCGTGTCCTATAACTGCACCTATACCTCCGAAATTAACGGCGGCATCGGCTTTATAATCGTAGAATGGACGTTGAAGAATGGCCGCTGGGAATACGATTTCGTTATACAATGGACTGTAATAAGCATTTACCGTCTGCGGGCTCATGCCCCATTCCGTTTTATCTACTGGTTTACCTTGTTTTGCTAAGTTTTGTTCAAAAGCCCAAATGTGGATATTCCGAATGTTCTCGGGAAGCGAGTTGCCAACATTCAATTGCGAGTAGTCTTTCCATTTATCTGGATAGCCAATCTTCACATTAAATTTGGCCAACTTTTCTAAAGCTTTTTCCTTCGTAACCGGAGACATCCAAGCTAGATTATTGATATGTAC
This sequence comes from Sphingobacterium faecale, assembly GCF_016746095.1. GTDB lineage: Bacteria > Bacteroidota > Bacteroidia > Sphingobacteriales > Sphingobacteriaceae > Sphingobacterium > Sphingobacterium faecale. The sequence goes on from NZ_JAERTY010000004.1 coordinate 84,530, forward strand.
CTCAAAAGATTTGATCAAGTAGCCTACAAGTTCTTCGCACGCTGCCTTTGCATCTTCTGGGAAGTGTTGCTTTACATAAAGCTTGCCTAATAGCTCTCCTACAGTTCCATTCACAAATTCTAGACCTCTTTTGTCCAAAGCACGCTGTTCTTTCTGACCTTTCAATTTACGGCCAAAGAAATCGAACGCTAACTCATCGAGTTCTTGTGTTAGATAACCAGTAGCGTCGTTCATAACATGAAACTTCAGATACTCTTTGATAACATGAATATTTTGTTGGTTAACGATTTTATCCAGATTTTGAAAATAATTCAATTCGCCAATGATAACCGTATCTGCTTTAAATCCCATTTTGGTCAAATAGTCTGCCACATCGACGTTCTTCACCATTTTTCCTAAATCTCTAACAGCAACTGGGTTATAACGCTTTTGAGCATCGCGGGACTCTTCTATTGTTTTCAAATAAGAAGCAATAGACTTCTCAAATGCTACAATTTTCGGTCCTTTCAGATCACGTGTCAGCTGTCCCGTCTTGGCATATAAAGCCGAAATATAAGTAGCATAATCTCCCAGTGTCTGAGTATTCTTTTCATCTACCTTTTGGTAATAAGAACGACCTAGACCTAGTCCTCCCCCTCCTAAATAAACGGCATTGGCACTAGAATTCTTCATATGAGCGCTCACATAGCCTCCATAAAATGGATTTCCCCCTTCTTTGCCATACAAGGAGAAATAAGCCGTTAAGTCTTTAAGGTCTTTGATCCCGTCGATTCGCTTAAGTTGCTCTTGAATCGGTCCTAACCCTTGCTTATTACGCGTATCAAAATCTATGAAAGATTTATAAAGGTCCGCGATTTTCTGTCCATCACTCCCTTTTTCAAAGTGTGAATTCAACGAACCTTTTAAAATATTCAATACAGCTACATCTGTATTTTCGCGCAATTCGTCGAATGATCCCCAACGCGCCTTGTCTGATGGAATCTCGACTGATTTCATCCAATTTCCATTGACGTAGTTGTAAAAATCATCCTGAGGCCTGACATTCTTGTCCATCAGAGATAGGTCTATAGCTTGATGCTGCTGCGCAAATGTCGCACTCGCACTCGCCAAAACCGCTGTAAGTACAATTAGCTTGTTCATTATGTATTTAATTTATCTTTTAAGAGTAATCCCCATAAATCAGAATAGAATACTCCAACTAACTATCACGGATATACATACATTACACTGGGCAACGAAAGTGTTGACGAAGGATCTAAATAATAACCGATTCTGTTCGCTACATTTGTATTGGGTATTCCCGTGACGGGTTTATATCTATGCAAACATAATAAATCATCAGTAGATTATTAGGTAACTATTTTATATATGTATATAGAAATTGAAGGTCAAACCTACGACATCAGTATACGAGACACTGAAAAAGGTGTCACCATTATGGGGCAAAAAGATGGTATCATTCAGCTTGCTGTCCCCGCACAGCTGTCAGAGGGCGAATTGATTACTTACCTTAAAAGTACTCCGTTCAAAAAATTGGCAAAATCAGATCGGTCTGTCAAATTGGAAACAAGTACAACTATAGCCCTCTTCGACAGCACGTTTACCGTCGTCGTCCAAAAAGAATTACTAAATCCATATATCGCTGGAAAATCCCTATATACAAATCTCAATCCTAAGAGTAAAGCTGGATTAAACAATCTCCTCGAACAGGTCTTAATGCAAGAATTAAAACAACGAATAGGTTTTTGGGAAGAAAAACTAGGGATATTAATCGATAGTATATATATCCGTAAATTAAAAACAAATTTCCATACTGTTTGTACTAACAGTAGTCGTTTGACCTTTGATAAAAATCTTATTCATAAGTCAAGAGAGTATCTGGCCTACCTATGTGCCGTTGCTGTTTTTGATTACCTACAAATGGATGATTCAATACGAGAGCAACTGGCTAATCAACATATAAAAGACTGGAAACACCACCAAAAGGTATTCCTTTATGAACTAAAACCACAAGTAAATAGATAAGATGGACATTCCCTATCGCTTTAAGCTCAATACATCGTCATTTGCCTATTATTGGACAGAAGGGGTAGGTAAAGAGCTATTGAATAAGCTGGGGTTTACACCAGATATCGACAACGCTAAACAATTTATTCCCTTGCTTTATCAATGGGATAATAGAGCTGATCAAATCATACACGAGCTATATGGTAAAATAGGTATTGTGGCCGCAAACAAATCCCTATTTAACTATATAGACAATCAGCCTTTACCTCCAGACGAATCGACAGTATGGAATGACTTTTTCAAGAATATCAATTTAAACCCAGATTGGCTAGATAAGAATAAACTACAAAAAGGAAGTGAGCTTTGCCGAAGACCAGGGTTGACCTCACTCATCGTCTTACGTGATTACTGTCTTATGGGTGGTTATGAATCCGCTGCAATCAATAAGCCTTTAATATACACAGGAGCACTAAAAAAGGGGGCGGTAAAGCGCTTGGTGGACACGGTAGAGTTTTGGGTACAGATCACGAAAGAAAATGGCTTAGAGAAAGGAAGCGAGGGGCTTAAACAAATATTCCTCACGCGTATGATACATGCCTATTCACGTGTACATATCCTCGACAAGTCGGATTGGGATGCAGAAAAATGGGGAATACCGATCAATAGTTGGGATATGTTAGCGACAAATTTAGGCTTCTCATTGGTATTTATGGTGGGACTCCAGCGCATGGGAATACAGGTCTCTTCCGAAGAAAAAGAAGGAGTCTTCCATTTTTGGAAATATATTGGACACTTACTGGGGATCCCCTTAGAATTATTGCCGGACAATGAGGATGAGGCTATCGAATCACTATACTATTGGACCATGACCCAACGAGAGGGAGATGCAGATACCCAATTACTGGCTTCTGCGCTCAAGGAGGAGCCTGTGATGGCGCAATACCCAACAAATCCGCTCATGCGAAAGATGATGCGTGAAATACATTTGTTCTATAACCATTATCTTTTAGGAGAATACTCTTGCCGTCTGTTAGGATTACCATCAACGACAATTGGTCGGTTTGGCATCATTAATATATGGCGGACCAAAAAGCTAGAAATGAAAATAGGAAACGGAGCGAACAGACAAAAAGCAATAGTAGATGGGGGAAATGAACAGGAACACGTCCGTCAGATCTACCAAAAATATAATCAGTAGTACATATACTTTAAGAAAAAAAAGAGGTGCAAATCATATATTTGCACCTCTCTACTTTATGAAATTGATTCTTATTTAGATTGCGCTTCAGGCAATAAAATAAACTTGAAAAGACGATCAGATTTTAAGTATTTATTCGCAACCTCTTTTACAGATTGAATAGATACCTTATTTAACTCATCTAGGTAACGAAGTACATAAGTAGGATCCTCATTGAGCTGGTAAGCACCTGAGATCTGTCCCATCCAGAACCCATTCTCTCTCAATTGCAGTTCTAACTGACGTTTCTGCTCGATAACAAACTTATCTAAATCGATTTGACTTGGTCCATTGGCTTTTACCTTATTCACTTCGTCAACGGCAGAATTAATCAATGATTCATACTTGTCTACTCCAGTGCCAAATCCGATATTAAAGCTGTAACGACCTCTTGGATACTTGCTAGAAGATGCACTTGCGCCTGTACCATAGACACCACTTTCCTCTTCGCGTAACCGCTCTAATAGTCTAATGGATAATACTCCCTCTAGTGCGTCAAGGTTTAAGTTTTCTTTCTCTGAATAATCGTAGTCTCCATAATAGGACATCTGAACCTGAGCCTTAGCTTCTTTTCCTTTGTATACGATCTTCTCTATCCCTTTGGCCGGCTCGACGATACCTAAATCCTTAGCCTGCTCTTTCCGTCCAAGATTTGGTAATGCCGCAAGATAGTTTTCCAGATAAGGCTTAATCTCTTCCTCGGTAAAAGATCCAACTATGGTAAAGGTAAAATCAGAAGCATCAGCAAAGCGTTCTTTAAAGATCTCTAGAGCACGTTTTTGATTTATTCCTTTAATTTGATCCGCTGTAGGAATGGTTCTACGTACATTATCTTTATACAATGTCTTGGTTTTAACATCAGAAAATACAAAACCAGGATCATCTTCTCTGTTTTCCATCGACGATAACGTACGGGCTATTCCGCTTTGGAAAATATCATCATCCAATCTCGGCGCTGTAAAATAGCCATAGATCATCTCGAAAGCAGTCTTTAAGCCCTCTTTGTCCGAGGATCCTGACAATCCCTCAGAACGTTCAGATAGATAAGGTGAAATATTTGCATTCTTTCCGGTAAGATACTTTCTCAATTCTACAGCATTCAGTTGACCTACCCCAGAGGCATTAACAAATGCTGCTGCATTTGAGGCTGTAAGATATTCTGCATCAGCGTATAAAGAGGTACCTCCTGGACTAAATGCAGAGATCAAAATCTGATCATTTTTAAAAGTAGTAGGCTTCAACAATACCTTCACCCCATTACTAAGGATAAGCTCCTTGGTTTGGATTGCGGCGATATCTTTTGTTGCCTTAATACTTCCCTTCACAGGCTGTTTGGCCAAAAGTGGTAATTCAGATACTTTATCTTCGTAAGCGGTTAACTGTTCTTGATCCACTTCCTTCAACCAAGCAGTAACCTGTGATTCTTGAGGAAGATTAGCTTTATCTTTCTCAGGTCCCATAATAACGATATCCCTATTGTTATCCACGTAAAAACGTCTTCCGATAGCTTCAACCTCTTTTAAAGTCAAAGTCGGTAACAACTGCTTCGTGATCTCGTAACGATCTTCATTACTCAGTGCTGGTGCATCATTTAAAAAATGTTGCAGGTAAGCTTTGACATAAGCGTCTGATTTTTTCTTATCACGTTCTTTATAGGATGTTTCGTTACTCTTTTCAAAGGCAGCAAGTGTTCTCTTGAATTCAGTTTCCGTGAAGCCAAATTTTTGGAAACGATCGAGCTCCCGCATAGTCGCCTTTAGGCCCTCTTCAAACATCCCTGGCTTAGCTGCAAAAGATATCGATAGATTATCCAATCCTCCGAACAGTGAACTGATACTTATACCTGATTGAAGGAATGGCGGGTTGGGTTGTTGACTGATTTCTCTAAGACGAGAGCCAATCATATTATTAAATAGACTCTTCATCAAAGAAGTCCTGTAATCGCCTACTGTACTTACCTTCTCCTCCGGATGCTTAATGATAATCTGTCCTACCGTAGAAGGCATCTCGGGGTCAGTAACAATTAGAAATTGGTTCTTGTTTAACAATGGTACCGAATGCTCTGTACGTTTGACCGCGTCCTTAGGCGTTTTCATATCCGAAAAAAGTCGGATTACCTCTTGTTCCATCTCCTTGGTATCGATATCTCCTACAATAATAATCGATTGTAGATCTGGCCTATACCATCTTGCGTGAAAATCGCGGATCAACTTTGGATCGAAATTCATGACGACATTTTCCGTACCGATAGGCAGACGTTGAGAATACAGAGATCCATTCAACAATACAGGCAAAAACTGATCCTGCATACGTTGCGAAGCACCTCTACCACCACGCATCTCCTCCATAATGATACCGCGTTCCTTGTTGATTTCATCCGTACCCAACAAAGCGTCCTGTGCCCAGTCGCGCATCACCTGCAAACCGTTCTTCAATAATTCTGGATCATCGGAAGGTATAGGCAGCTGATAAACTGTTTCTTCAAAACTTGTATATGCATTTAAATCAGATCCAAAACGTACACCTGCTTTCTGCAAATAATTAACAAGGTCATTTTTTGGAAAGTGTTTCAATCCGTTAAAGTTCATGTGCTCTAAAAAGTGAGCCAGACCACGTTCTTCTTCTGTTTCTAGAATCGATCCCACTTTGACACCAAGATACATTGTAACCCGCTTTTCAGGCTCGACATTCTTAAGGATATAATACTTAAATCCATTTTTCAGCTGACCTACGGTTACATTATTATCAAAAGGCAATTTATCTTGCCATTTTAAAGTATCTTGTGCTAAAATCGTTTTTGCCTCATGCGCTAACGTCGAAGCGTATACTGGGGACGCATCAACAGATGCGAAAGTAGCAGGTAATAAAAATGCTACTGCTAAAGGTTTTAAAAATCTCATTAATTTAGCATGTTTAATTTTTTGGCAAAATACCATTAAAAAATTACTAAACATATTAAGCAATAATAAAATTACAATATTTAATTTTGCATATGGACTGGAATACTACATCTAAGGATTTTAAAAGGTACTTGGAATTTGAGCGGAATCTTTCTCAAAATTCAATTTCTGCCTATCTTAATGACGTTCAAAAACTAAAAATATACTGTGAGGATCTGAACCTAGAAATTAAGGATCTGTCTCCACGTCATATACAGGATTTCCTCGTATGGATGAGCACTTTTTCCATTTCAACTTTTACCCAAGCTAGATTAATTTCTGGTCTAAAAGCATACTTTAATTACTTGCAGTTAGAACACGAGCTAGATCCCAATCCAATTGAGCTTATAGAAACACCACGCCTGGAACGAAAAATGCCAGATGTCTTACATATTGAGGAAATAGATGCCTTAATCAATGCCATAGATCTATCCAGCCCTGAGGGAGCCCGAAACAAAGCCATATTAGAAGTCTTATACGGTTGTGGGCTCCGGGTTTCTGAGCTTATCAACTTAAAGATATCCAACCTTTTCCTCGATATTGATTTCATTAAAATCGAAGGAAAAGGTAGTAAAGAACGTTTAGTACCCATCGGTAGCCAAGCCATTAAGTACCTAAAGATCTACCTCCAAGAAGTACGCAACCAACAGAAAATAAAACTAGGCCATGAGGATTTTGTATTTCTCAATCGTCGTGGCGCCGCGCTCTCGAGAGTAATGATTTTTATAATAATCAAAGAACTCGCCGCTAAAATCGGGTTGAATAAAAAAATCAGCCCGCATACTTTCCGACACAGCTTCGCTTCCCACCTTGTGGAAGGAGGAGCCGACCTACGAGCTATACAAGACATGCTCGGTCATGAAAGCATCACGACAACAGAGATTTACACCCATATAGACAAAGAATACCTTCAGTCGGTAATTACGCAGTTTCACCCGAGATCATAAACTAACGCAACAAAGTGTATTTAAATTTGCAACATTGATGCAATAAAGATATCTTTGCATACAATGCATATCTTCATTAAAACAGTTGCTCTCCTATTCGCTATAATCCATCTATGGGTTTCAGGAAGCTTGCTGCTACACAAACATGACGATTGCCACCGACACGAGAACAACTCATGCCAACACACGGATGAATCGACGGTACATGATGACTGTGCTATCTGTTATTACATCTATCTGCCAAATTCATTGGCTCCAACAGACGCCTTACAATTAGCGTACATACCCTCTTATTTTTATTCAACTTACGACGTATCACTCGATACCACAATAGTAACACTTAAGCCTCGTCTATACACCAACAGAGGTCCTCCTATGTATAGTTAAATCAATACAGCTACTACTATGTTGTAGAGTATCCCCTATCACTGGACAACACAATTTTGTTTTCCATGGACAAGGCATACGCTTAATTAAAGATTTACTAACGACGCTATTCATGAAGACGATTATCATTTTAATCGCTCAGTGGGCATTATATACATCTATATTTGCCTACGGCCAACAGTGTAATTTAACACTAAAAGTACGACTGATTGACGCTGAAGACCATCAGTCAATTGGCAATGCACATCTGTATTTGAACAATAATATACGTCCAAATGAACTCAGCCAAGGGGATTATCTATTTAGGCATATATGCAAAGGGACATCTTCACTCTATATAAACCGTAATGGCTACGAAAAAAAGGAAGTCAATATCAAAATCAACCAGGACACGGCCTTAACAATTGTGTTGCTAAAAGAAATGCAACAACTGGATGCAGTTACCGTCACAGCCAATGCACAAGTCAATGCTCCCAAAAGCTCGGTTACACTCCATAAAGAACAAAGACTGGAGAGTCAGGGTAAAAACCTAGCGGGTGTCCTCAGTGAAATCGCAGGGGTCAATACCCTAAAAACCGGAGCTAATAATGGAAAACCCGTTATAAATGGATTATATGGTAATAGGCTATTGCTCATAAACCACGGGGTAAGACATGAAAGCCAGCAATGGGGGACAGACCATGCTCCAGAAGTAGATCCTTTTTCAGCAGAAGAGATTACGGTGATAAAAAGTTCGGACGCGGTCCGATTTGGACCTGATGCACTGGGAGGAATTATCAAAATAGGCTCTTCTGCTATCGCTACAGATCGAAAAGCCAAAAGTAGCCATGCAATCCTATTCAATAGCAATGGACGAGGACTACTCCTCAACAATAAACTGGAGGGAATGATAGGACAGTTCTCCTACCGAACAGGAATAACGACGGCTAAACAAGGTAATCTGAAATCAGGAGACTATTACCTCGGGAACACCGGCAATGAGGAGCTTCATGGTAATTTTTTCGCATCCTATATAACGGGTAAAAACACGTTCAGAATGTACCTAAGTCATTTTGGAAATACTTTAGGTGTATTCCAAGGAGCCCATATCGGTTCGAAAGAGGACATATTGGCCAGAATAGAACACGGAAAACCATTTGAAGAATACAGTTTTTCCTATAAAATCGGATCTCCAAAACAGCGTGTAACCCATCAACTGGCTAAGCTCGAATACCTGTACCAGATTGACGAGAGCAGTCAGCTCGAAGCGCAATACAGTATACAGCGTAATCATAGAAAAGAGTTTGACCTGCGTCGTGTTGCTGAAAATGATGTCCCTATGGCAGATATACTTCTAAACACACAACAATTGGAATTGGTATATAGCCGCCCATATTTTATGACTGGCATTTCGGGAAGTCTGCAGATAAATAACAATGTACCCGGAACAGGCTCAACCCCTATCATTCCGAATTTCGAGAATCATGGACTCGGCGCATTCGCCAGCATCAAAGTACCATTCAAGAGCTATTTGGTAGAAACGGGAATACGCTACGACTACAAGTTCTTCGATGCAGCCGGTTATCAATACGATTATTCGAAGATAACCGAAGATGGATTGATTCCGCAATACCTTATGACGGATAGAAAGCATTTTCACAACATTTCAGGGATTGCTGGAATCAGCCAACGTGTCAACGCTATATTTACCTGGAAAAGTAATCTAGGCTTAGCGTGGCGTGCACCGTCTGCCAATGAACTCTACAGCGATGGAATACATCATGGCACGGGCACCTATGAAGTTGGGAATAAGAATCTGAAGAGTGAAAGAGGTTTGAAATGGATAAATTCCCTTTCGATGGATAAGGGTATCATCCGGGCAAACATAGACCTGTTCGCGCAGGTGATAGAAAACTATATCTATAGCCAACCTGTCCCAGACTCTACACGCCAAACTATCCGTGGTACATTTCCGCTCTTTCAATACCAGCAGGATCGAGCATTCTTCTATGGGGCGGACTTATCGACCCTAGCAGACATCAACCAAAACTGGCAACACGGACTAAACATATCTATTGTCAAGGCCAAGAATGTCACGAAAGATGAGTTCCTTCCTAATATACCAGCTTGGAAACTGCAGCAGTATCTCTCCTATCGCTTTGCTCCCAACCAGGTACTGAGCTATATCAAGATCAAGCATCATTTTCAAGCTAAGCAAACACGGTATGAGCCGAATTCGGACTTTGCTCCACCACCTGCAGCATACCATCTCTTTGACGCAGTACTGGCTTCTTCTATTAAACTCAAATCCCAACGAAGAGCAGAACTCCAACTTGCCGTCGACAATGTCTTTAACGAGGCTTACAAAGACTATATGGATCGGTTTAGATACTACGCACATGCGTTAGGACGCAATGTGTCTCTTAAAGTCAATTTTACATTTTAACAATTTATTCTGATGAAAAAATACATAACTATACTATTCATTTCTATTTTCGCCCTTACTACTGCTTGTAAAAAAGATGAACCTACACCAGAAACAGATCAAGAAGAAGTTGGTTCGGCATCGATCACTTTTACAGAGGTCGAAGCAGAAGCACATGGTGACCACTACCACTATGCTGAAATAGAAAACCCAGAAGTCGAGAAAATAGACTTTACAGGTAGCCAGATGTTGCCACCAGCAGGAGCTCACACTCATTTGGAAGTGGGAAAATCATACCGTTTCAATGTCACGATCAAAGACTTTGCCGGACGCGAAACCCAACAGTCTTTTGTAGAAAAAGATGACCATCACTTTGCCTTTATCTTAAATATACCAGAGAACCACGCCTTTGTGACATACAGCGACAAGAAAAATGATGGAACTAAGGTTAAAGTAGGTGTACAAGGTTATATAACTGTATTGAAGGCGTCTTCAACGTTTACAACCCGTTATATCATGCGCCACCTAAATCCTAAAGTTAAAGAAACGATCGATCCGAAGAAAGATTGGAATAATACAAACTTCACTTCTTTCACTGGAGCAAATGATCTAGATCTTAAATTCGATCTTCACTTTACGGAAGACGGGCACGGTCACTAATCAGCAATTCTATAAAAAAAGAGCATTTGATAATATCAAATGCTCTTTTTTTTGGTGTCCCCGGCGGGAGTCGAACCCACATCTTCAGAACCGGAATCTGAAATTCTATCCATTAAACTACGGAGACCGTTCCGCAAAAATATAACTTTTATGTGAAACTAAAACTTTTTTTGCCAATCATTCTGAAAAGACTTTATAATAGCTTAACAAACAATATTTTACTTTGCATTTATCAAAATACTTATTTTTGCAAATAAAAACTTTCATGATTCATTCTGACCACTAACAGGCATAAACCGACACTTGGTGTTATCGAGAGACCTTATTCATCCCTTGGAATATAGAATCGAATCAATAATACATACACTTTCAGAAAAATCAAAGGGATCTCAATTTAAAAGGTTTCTTTAAAGGGGCTGAGAAAAGAAAAAGCCTGAGAGAATCAGGCGATTTCTCAGGCTTTAAAATTTGACCTCTAGACGAGGCAATCAACCTAAACCTAAGCGAAGGTAACATATATTTTCCATTCAATCCAAACATTTTTGGATCAAAAAAGCACAACACAAGCTAAAACACTGATATTCAGGTAAATAATTTACTAATAAGAAAAAGAGGCGATGACTATATCCGCCATCGCACCACTCCCTTATAGGAATTAGTTAAAGTTAGTGTATTATTTACACAAATAAAAATAAATTGCTTTTTATCTTATTTTTTAACAGACTGAACAACTAACAATCCCTTGACCAAAAGAGTTGCTTATACGTATTCATTTGTCTAATTTTGCGTAAACATCTTTTAAGCACTTATGTTCACTGGTATTATCGAAACTTTAGGGACCGTCACGAAAATCGAACGGGAACAAACAAATCTTCATATTTATATTAATTCGGACTTATCTTCTCAATTGAAAATCGACCAGAGTGTCTCTCACAATGGTGTATGTCTTACTGTGGTAGGTATAGAAGGAGATATCCATAAAGTTACTGCTATTGACGAGACCTTACAAAAAACGAGTTTAAATACTCTTGAGGAGGGACAGTTAATCAATATTGAGCGATGTACACAGGCAAACGGAAGATTTGATGGCCATATTGTGCAGGGACATGTAGATCAGACAGCAATATGTATATCGAAAGAGAATCACGATGGTAGCTGGCTATTTACATTCCAGTACGATCCATCTCTTAGTAATATCACGGTCGAAAAGGGCTCAATAGCCGTAAATGGCATCAGTCTAACTGTGGTGAACTCTCTGCAGGACCGTTTTTCTGTCGCGATTATTCCCTATACAATAGAAAACACAAACTTAAAACATGTGGATGTGGGCACTGTAGTCAACCTCGAGTTTGACATCGTAGGAAAATATATATCAAAAATAATGGCTCTTAGAAACTAAGAGCCATTATTTCTTATTCGAGGTATGTCCCCTGCCTCATGAGGAGCGCTCTATACTTATTGAATACCGCTGCTTTTGAAATGAATCCAAGATATCTATCCTGACTATCCACTACGGGTAATATCCAGACATCATCTTTATTCATTTTTTGCATTACGCGTTCCATATCCTCATTTTCTTTGATAATATCAACTGGTTTTTGAGCCAACGACGCAAATGTACGTTCAGCCCCTTCTTCTTCGCCTAATAAAATAGAAAATAGCCGTTCGCTGTATATTATCCCTAAAAGCTTCCGCTCATCATCCACTATGGGAAAGATATTTCGCTTCGAATGGATAATATCACCTTTTCTATCAAGTGGGGTTTCGTTAGGCTTTAACAAGACGAAGTTCTGCTCTATCACATAGCGTAGCTTCATCATGCTTAACACCGTCCTGTCCTTGTCTTCATAGGAAATCAAATCGCCCGATTCGGCAAGTACTTTAGTATAGATGGAGTGTTTCATCACCGCTCTATTTATCAGATAAGAGATGGAGGCGACAATCATCAAGGGAACCATCAGGGCATAGCCTCCTGTAATCTCGGCAATCAGAAATATCCCGGTCAACGGGGCGTGCATAATGCCACTTAATGCTCCGGCCATACCTGCCATCACAAAATTCGGTACATTCAGCTCGATGACACCAGTCAAATTAACACCATAAGCAAAGGCAAAGCCTAAAAGTCCTCCCATCACCAAACTGGGACCAAAAACACCTCCATTACCGCCTCCACTGATAGTAAATAAGGATGCTAGGGATTTTGCGAACAAAGTCAGCACCGTATAGCATACCACAATCCAGCCAATTCCTCTGAAATCGGAAAACAAACTGTTCTTGACAATGGAATCAAACTGCCCATCTAAAATCTGCTGTATCGTGAGATAACCTTCTCCATATAGCGCGGGGAAAACCAAAATCAGCACCCCTAATGCTAGACCACTACTCCAAACTTTATTATAAGGGTTCTGGATCTTTGAAAACCAATTTTTCACCTGTTGGCTGAGCTTCGAAAAATAAACCGTAAACAGTCCTATCAAAATAGCCAAAAGAAAATAAAAGAACAATGCTCCTACTTCCCAATCGGTGAGCGCAGTATGGAAAAGAGGCTCGCTGTACAAAAGCCTAGATACAACTGCAGCCAAAGCTGACGAAATCAATAAGGGGATAAAGGCAGGGATGGAAAATTCTGGAAGCAAAATTTCGATGGCGAAAATCATCCCAGCTATCGGGCTATTAAAAGCCCCTGATATACCTGCGGCGGCGCCGCAGGCTAATAACATGGTCACCTCTCTATAACTTAACCCAAAGAAACGACCGATATTAGACCCGATTGCCGATCCGCTATGTGCAATCGGTGCCTCCAATCCACAGGAGCCTCCGAAGCCCACGGTAATCGCACTCGTAACGATCTGTGAGTATACATTGTGCACCTCTATCCGACTGGACCGCCTGGAGATGGAATAGATAATAGGCGTAATCCCATGTTCAAATGTCTTGCCTTTCAAAAACTTGCGTACATACAGTACGCTTAACAATATACCTATCAGCGGAAAAATAAGATAAACGGAATACTTGATATGCCACTCGACATCATCCTGTAAGGCAGATGCGATAAAATGTGTCAGTCCTTTAAGTAGCGCTGCAGCTAATCCACCAATCAATCCGACCAAAAAAGCAAGTATTACTAAAAAGTTTCGGTTCGAAAGTCTTTCCATCCTCCACTTATTAATCCGATCCAATCTCTTCAGAAATCTACTCCTCATATGACTTTTTGTTTAGATATTAAAACCGATAATATCTTTCTTTTTATTTGATTTAAAGCGTTCGGGCACAACTGCTAAAATTTCACCCTTCAATACCTTTACGGCCATTTTCTTCACATAGTTATGCGTAGTGACTATACTAATCTCACGTACGGGCTCCGGAGCTTTAAAATAGCGTACATGTCCCAATTGGTCTTCATTATACCCTAAGATACTCAATTCGGGCAAAATCGTCAACCCATCATTAATCTCGACCATCCGCTTCAGTGTCTCGACGCTACCTGTATTGTACTCGAACGTACCGTTCGCTCCTTGATTATGCTTATAGTTACAAATATTGAGCACCTGCCCCCGCATACAATGTCCTTCATTAAGCAGCCATAGTTTCTCTTGAGACAAATCATCATAGCCTAGCATCTTCTTATCAAAAAGCGTGCTCTTTTCGGATACATAGGCTACAAATGTTTCATAAAACAAAGGCATTTCCAAGATGGTATTATCCAGCAAGGGGGTTGATAATATACCGCAATCGAGCGTTCCGGCTTTGAGCTCCTCTGTAATTCGCTCTGTGGTGTATTCCCAGACCTGCAATTGGACTTTAGGGTATTTTTTCAAAAATGAGGTAATTACCCCAGGCAAAAGGTAAGGAGCCACCGTGGGTATCACTCCTATTCTGAACTCACCTTCTAGCTCGCCCTTAGCTTCCTGTAGAATCTCTGTAATCTTCTTGCTTTCCGTAAGAACGGCACGGGCTTGCTTAATAATCCGCTTGCCTACCTCTGTAGGGATTACAGGCTGTCGACTGCGGTCAAAAATTTTGACCCCCAACGACTCCTCCAACTTCTGAATCTGCATACTCAAGGTAGGTTGAGTAACAAAACACTTTTCGGCTGCGGCTACGAAACTCCGATAGGTGTCTACCGCAATAACGTATTCCAATTGAACTAGGGTCATCTTATAAGTTTTAACTATACAAAGATAAGAAATGAGGTATATAAAGGTAGGAATTTAGTACTTTTGGAAAAAGCACTAAAGTGAATCCGTCAAATAATAGACACAACCGTCTATCACCGAGGCTTTTTATATAAGAGAGAATACAATACTATCAAAAAGTGATTAATATGAAGTACAATTTTAAGCCCTCTATTTTATTAGCGGCCCTATTGGGACTAGGGGCATTCAATTTTTCGGCGTCTATACCAGACGAAGGAATGTTTCCCTTGAGTGAGTTAAATAGAGCTGGGCTAAAAAAAGCAGGGTTAAAAATCAGTGAAAAAGACATTTACAACCCAGGACAAGTAGGTCTGGTGGATGCTTTGGTTCAGGTATCTGGTTGCTCAGGTTCTTTCATATCGCCCAACGGACTGATTATCACAAATCACCACTGTGCATTCAGTGCGGTTCAATTAGCCTCAACACCGCTACACAACTATTTGGAAAATGGTTTTGTTGCGAATTCGCAAGAGCAGGAAATAGAAGCCCGGGGACTTACGATCCGTATTACCGAATCTTATGATGATGTCTCTGCACAAATATTGAATGCTGTAGCGCAAGTCAATGATCCTATCGAACGTATTAATATAATAAACAGAAAACGGGAAGAGATAGCGCGTCAGGCAGAGAAAGAAGATCCGTCAATCAAAGCAGAAGTTTCGGAAATGTTTATAGGGAAAAGTTATGTACTTTTCCGCTACCGTACGATAGAAGATGTAAGGTTGGTTTATATTCCCCGTCAGGATATCGGAGAATTTGGAGGAGAGACAGACAACTGGGTATGGCCTAGACATACCGGGGATTTCTCTTTCTTAAGGGCGTACGTTGCTCCAGATGGAAGTGCGGCTAAATATTCCAAAAAGAACGTTCCTTACAAACCCAAAAAACACTTGAAAGTGAATCCAAAAGGAGTTGAAGAAAATGATTTTGTATTCATATTGGGATATCCGGGAAGAACATTCAGACATCGTCCTGCACAGTATATCACATATCAGCAGCAGTTTTTATTACCCTATACGTCAGAGCTCTATGATTACCAGAATCAACAAATGTTACTGGCCGGAAAAAATGATAAAGCTACCGAACTAGCTCTAGCAACAAGAATAAAACGCAATGCCAATGTAATGAAAAACTACAGAGGAAAATTAAAAGGCTTGCGCAATATCGACCTTATTCAAAGTAAACAACAAGAAGACCTGGCACTAGGTCAATTTATCGCCTCTAAACCGGAGTTAAGTAAGAAATATGCAACGCTGATGGCTGACATCGACCAACATTACAAGCTGGTATTCAGTGATGCAGAAAGAGAGCTATGGTTCAATAACCTGTATACAGGCATCCGCTCGCTCCAAATCGCGTCTTTGGTCAATGAATTCAAAAGTATCCTCGACAAACAGGGAGGTACATCAAGTAAACAACAGTTTTTCGATCAGAACATAGCACGTTTTAAGCAACAGCTGGACGGCATATACGAAAGCTACAATAAACAAGCGGACGAACGCATAGCGGGACACCTATTTGCTCAAGCCTATCTTTTTAAAGGTAAAAATCAGGTGCAGACTGTGGTAAACAAAAACTTCGGAAATGAAGATAGCGCTACAAAATATATACAAGAAGCTATCGCTCAATCAAAAGTGAATGACAAAGCCCTTTTATACAATGATGTTCTTAAAAGTGTAGCTAGCCTTACAGCATACAACGATGAACTCCTAAGCTTCCAACAAAAGGTTGAAACGGAAATAGAACCATTCCGCCAGGAACAAAAGCGTCGCGAAGGAGTATTGAATAGATTAATGGGCGATTATGTTGCCGTTAAAGAGCTGTATCAGTCTAAAAACTTTATTCCAGATGCAAACTCTACATTACGGTTGACTTATGGAAATATAAAAGGCTATAGCCCTGCTGATGCAACCTATATGAAGCCATTCACAACCGTAAAGGGATTAATTGAAAAAGGAAACTCCGGCGATGCAGAATTCCGATACCCTGAAGCTATTAAGCAAGCGTGGTTGAGCAAAAATTTCGGCGCTTATAGTAAAGGGGACTTGAATGATGTACCCGTCAACATTCTATACAATATGGACACTACGGGAGGAAACTCGGGCTCCCCTATCATGAATGCTTACGGCGAGTTGATTGGAGTCAACTTTGACCGCTCTTATGATGCAACGATCAATGATTTTGCCTGGAATGAAAGCTACAGCAGATCGATAGGCGTAGACATTCGCTATGTGCTTTGGGTCGCTGACAAAATAGACAATGCCCAATTTATACTAAAAGAAATGGGAATTTAATTTGCATAATGGAGAACTTGTTAAAATAGGTTCCCCATTTATTCATCTAAAAAATTAAAAAATGATAAGATTACTGAACTCACTCCTAGTACTAATAGCATGCCTAACTACCGCCTTTGGGCAAACCAAAATAACGGCATCGGAAGCCGCTAAAATATTTGAAAAGAATAAAAAAGCACAGTTGCTGGATGTACGTACACAAAAGGAATATACAGATAAGCATATCGCTAATTCCATAAATCTAGATTGGAATCAAAAGGCAGAATTTGAAGAAGGTACCTTATCTAAACTCAATAAGAAATCTCCGGTATATGTATATTGCCTATCGGGAGGCCGTAGTGCACAGGCTGCCAAAAACTTAGCCGATCGGGGATTTACGGTATATGAAATTGAAGGAGGTATACTGAAGTGGGAAGCCACAAACCTTCCTTTAGAAAAAAATCTATCGCAGGCACCTAAAGGGATTACATTAAAGCAATTTAAAGCACTCACAAAAGACGAACAGATGGTGCTCGTCGACTTTCATGCTAGTTGGTGTGGACCTTGTAAAGAGATGGAACCATCTATAAAACAAATTGCAGAAAAATATGCGGGTCGAGTTAAGGTTTTAAAAATCGATGTTGACGAAAATGACACCTTGACCAAGCAACTAGGCATAACGAGTATCCCTGTACTCTACTTGTACAAAGGAGGAAAGAGAATCTGAAAACATACTGGGTTCGCAGATTTAAAGACCATAGAAAAACAACTTAATTAATATGCAGACAGTAACTCTTGTCCTTGGAGCCGGTTTTGGAATTTTGGCCATCATGCTTGGTGCATTTGGTGCCCATGCCTTCAAGAAAATAATCAGTGCAGATAAATTAGCTTCCTTTGAAGTAGGTGTCCGTTATCAGATGTATAGTGCCCTAGCATTATTACTCGTTGGGTTTAGCTGTGATTTTACGTTGTACAGTCAGCGTTTGGCAGTATATGGAATTGCAATTGGCACTATCTTATTCTCATTCAGCATTTATTTGCTGTCGTTTTCAGAATATTGGAAAGCCAACCTTCGTTTCTTGGGTCCCATCACTCCTTTAGGTGGTTTGTTAATGATTATCGGATGGGCCTCTTTATTGGTTTCATTTCTATAACACGATAAGTACTCGTGCGCAATAGTAAATTCGCTTCACTGATCGGTCTTCCTTGGTATAGCTGGCTAAAAATAGGCATTAGTATTGCCGTTTTTACAGGCATTACTTCTGTGGTGTTTTTAAATGCATTAAACTATGTTGGAGACCTACGTGAACAACGACAGTTTTTGCTACTCGGGTTGCCAGTAGCTGGCCTACTGATTGTATTTTTATACCAACGCTATGGCGGAGTGGCAAGTAAGGGTAATAACCTCCTGTTTGAAGAGTATTATAATCCTAAAGGAAATATTCCTCTATTAATGGCTCCATTGGTTATTGTGGCCACGCTATTGACGCACCTCTTCGGTGGATCTGCAGGCCGTGAGGGAACCGCTGTCCAATATGGCGGGACTTATGCTGATTTTATCGCAAAGAAAATGGGGCTGAACAAAACCCAAACGAGGATAACACTGATATGCGGAATCGCTGCAGGATTTACTTCTCTCTTTGGCACTCCGCTCGCTGGTGTGGTCTTTTCGGTAGAGCTATTTCGTTTGGGCAAATTACGCTACAAGGCGATAATACCTGCACTTCTAACCGCTTACCTGTCACACGGTGTCTGCCTGTTGCTTCAGGCACCGCACACCCACTACCCTTTTTTAGACTTCCAACTGTTCCAAATCCAGGATATTCATTGGGTCATACTCTTTGCTATACTCGCTGGTGTAGTAGCGCGTTTTTTCACCTATACAGGAGATATGCTGAGCCATCTATTCAAGAGAATAGATAATCCGTACTGGCGTGTGGTGATAGGGTCTCTGGTCATACTCGCTATTATTGCTTATATAGGCAATACCAAATATATTGGACTCGGTATCCCGACTATTTTGGAGTCATTCGAACAGCCTCAATCGGGCATAGATTTCTTAGCTAAGATCGTGCTCACCTGCCTGACACTGAGTGTCGGATTCAAAGGAGGAGAAGTAACTCCCCTGTTCTTTATCGGAGCAACGTTTGCTAGCTTCCTTTCGATATATATCCCTCTCCC
Organism: Sphingobacterium faecale; assembly: GCF_016746095.1. Classification (GTDB taxonomy): domain Bacteria; phylum Bacteroidota; class Bacteroidia; order Sphingobacteriales; family Sphingobacteriaceae; genus Sphingobacterium; species Sphingobacterium faecale. The sequence goes on from NZ_JAERTY010000004.1 coordinate 103,761, forward strand.
CCTGTTGGTGATTACGGGACTTGGCTTTGTTTCTGTCTTTTCTGGTAGCACTAAAACTCCCTTTGCCTGTGCAATTATGGCTGCAGAGCTGTTTGGAATCTATATTTTACCTTTTGCCTTGCTATCAACGCTTATAGCGGCATTCGTCTCGGGACAGAAGGGAATATACAGCAGTCAAAAAAACAGGAAAATGATCAAACAGGGCTAACCTACAGAAGCAATACTTTCCACGCCATCATCACATCGTCACTATCAAGATATTCTTTTGCTTTCAACTGTAAATGGGTATACCTAGAACTCTCGTCTCCAATAAATGCATTGGTCAATTCTAATATCTCTGGAAGACGCCGAATAGCATCGACCTCGTCTTCCGAAGGCAAACTCTCCATACGAGCTAGCTTCTCTTTATCTAAGACCGTAAGGACAACCGAATCCCGTACAAAGGGAGGTAATTTACTAACGCTCATCATACTCTATTTTCAGTTACCTAATCGACACTAAGTTTTTTGATGATTTCGTCCGCAAATTCACTAGTCTTCAACAAGGTAGCTCCATTCATCAGGTTAAAGAAATCTACAGTAACCTTTTTTTCCCTTATGGTTTCACCCAAAGCATTTTTAATAGCATCAGCAGCCTCATTCCAGCCCATATACTCCAACATCATAACACCGCTCAAAATAACGGATGAAGGATTCATGGTATCTGTATTGGCAAATCTGGGAGCTGTACCATGTGTAGCCTCAAAAATAGCATGTCCGGTCTTATAATTGATATTCGCTCCTGGAGCAATACCGATTCCTCCAACCATAGCAGCCAGGGCATCAGAAATATAATCTCCATTAAGGTTCAAAGTAGCTACAACGGAGAAATCCCGTGGTGCGAGTAATATCTGTTGTAAGAAATTATCAGCTATAATGTCTTTGATAATAATCTTGCCTGCGCGTTGCGCCTCCTTCTGTTCCTCATTGGCTGCATCCTGCCCCTTTTCGGCTTTTGTACGCTCCCACTGCCCCCAAGTATAGGTATGCGCAGCAAACTCGTTTTCAGCCACCTCAAATCCCCATTGCTTAAATGCGCCTTCGGTATATTTCATGATATTACCTTTGTGCACCAACGCTACCGATGGTAAGTTGTGTGTCACGGCATATTCGATTGCGGCGCGGACCAATCTTTTAGAACCTTCTTCAGAGACTAGTTTTATGCCGACCCCCGTCGTATCAGAAAATTCATATGCTACGCCCAATTCGTCAGATAAAAAGCCTTGTAGTCGATGGGCCTCATCACTACCAGCAGCGAATTCAATCCCGGCATATATATCTTCGGTATTCTCTCTAAAGACAACCATGTCAACATATTCAGGGTGTTTCACTGGTGAAGGTACTCCTTCGTACCATACTGTAGGGCGTAAGCACACATACAGATCCAACTCTTTCCGTAAGGCTACATTCAATGAACGGATACCACCACCGATAGGTGTCGTTAGCGGCCCTTTTATACCAACCAGATATGTCTTAAAAGTAGCTAAAGTTTCTTCTGGCAACCAGCTTCCTGTCAGCTCAAATGCCTTCTCTCCGGCCAATACCTCTCTCCATACAATATTCCGCTTACCGTTATAACAAGCTTTGACTGCTTCGTCGAATACACGGACTGAGGCTTTCCAAATATCAGGTCCAATTCCATCTCCAATAATAAAAGGAATGATAGGTGCATCGGGCACCTGCAGTTTCCCTTTCGAATCCACGGTTATTTTTCCACTCATAGCTATCAGTTTTGTTTTTCTTTATTAAACATATTACCAATCTCACGGCTTATCTTTCTGAAAATAGGTGCTGTCTGAATGTGTTCATATTCATCGATATGAGAGTCAGCCTGACGACTAGGGAATAACAAGATTAAGTTTTGGTTTTTATAGTAGCGTCCCACTCTTCGCGCCAAACCATCCAAAGAATCGCGGTAAGAGACTTCTCCATTTCGAGAAGACACAAAAACGAGTAAGGAGTCGACATTACTAAATGTCGCCAAGCCGTAGATATTGTCCCAATCTTCATAATTTGAAAAATGCAAAGGCACACTGGATTTAAGAAGTTTTTGAACTTCTTCTGTCGCCCCCACTGTCCTCGAATTACAAATAAAGTTCACTGGAAGGGATAATTCTTGCGCTAGCTTCAATATCTTTTCCATCCAATAGGTAAATCCAAATTCAGACTCTGCCAAAGGAGGAACAAATACGGTAATGGACTTATGTGAAATCAATGGTTTCTCAAGTCTACACATAAATAAAGTAGTGTCTGTTGTATTTAGAATACTCTCTGTCTTTTCACCCACAATCTTCTCTACAAATGAAACAGCACTAGGCCACCCCATAATGATACAATCCGCAAAAACATGTTTCGACATTCTAGAGATACCAGCTGCAATATTATAGTCGATAGTAGTCACCAGTTCAACCTCTGTCTCCGAGCCTGAAGCATACTTGGCCATACTATCAAGGTTCCTTCGGGCTTCTATCAAATTACGTTCGGCCCGTTCGTTGTCAGGGACGACGCTCAAAATACTTAATGGGTAATGAGACTTCTTGGATTTGATTAAAGTCGCAAAATCCAAAATAGGCTCCATGGTGCTAAGATTGGCAATGGGAATCATTATTTGCTCTTCCCCCTCTTCTACGTGCTCCACATGTGCGTCATCCTGATGCCCCTCCATGACGACTTTCTTAGATGCACTCTCCGTGACCATGGTCGCTACGATACAGGTTACCAGGATAAGTAGAATGGTACCATTCAACACATTTTCATCAATAATATTATTACTGTACCCCACCATAATGACGGCTAGAGTTGCGGCGGCATGGGCATTGCTCAATCCAAAGATTAGGTTTCTTTGATTCTTCGAATATTTAAAAATCAACTGGGTCACTGTGGCTGCCAAGTATTTACCTGATATCGCAACAACAGTCAATGTACCTGCCACAATAAGTGCCATCGGTCCCTTTGTCAATACACTCACGTCTACAATCATCCCCACAGAAATCAAAAAGAAAGGAATAAAAATAGCGTTACCGATAAACTCTATACGGTTCATAAGTGCCGAAGAGTGTGGAATCAACTTATTCAATGCTAGTCCAGCAACAAAGGCTCCTATGATAGGCTCCAACCCTGCCATCTCCGCCAAGAAAGCCGCAAAGAACACTACAGTAAGTACAAAAATATAATGCCCTGTTTTTTCCGATTCGATTCTTTCGAAAAACCATTTCGCGATTTTAGGAATGATACCGAACATTATAAAAAGGAAAATGGCAAATGAAACGCCTAACGTAACCCAGAACTCTTGATTTATATTTCCTTGGGAAGCGCCCGTGATGACGGCTAGAATAATCAAAACTGCCGTATCTGTCAATATCGTACCTCCGATGGTAATGGCGACAGCTTCATGTTTTGAAATACCATATCTATTAACAATAGGATAAGAAACCAATGTGTGGGTAGCAAACATACTCGCAATCAATATGCTGGGCAACACGTCATACCCCAATAGGTAATGACAAACAGGAAAACCTATAGCTATTGGAATCGCAAAAGTAAAAAAACCAAACATCACGCTCTTGTGCTTGGTTTTCTTAAACTCATTCATATCTAACTCAAGTCCCGCAATAAACATGATATATAAAAGACCAATTGTCGAAAAAAGATTTACCGCTGAGCTCTTCTCCAGCCAGTTAAGCCCATGAGGTCCAATAATGACCCCAGACAGAATCAAACCTATAATACCGGGTACACGTATCGGCCGCAATAATATGGGCGACAAGAGTATTATAAAAAGTACTAAAGAAAAGACAAGTACGGGGTTAGTGAGAGGGGCTTCAAATGCGTTAGCTAAATGTTCAAAAATCTTACTACTCATAAATCGACTATAGTTCGTTTAATTACAACACACTGCAACTCTTACATTGCAAATCGTAGGTAAAGTACGAAAAAAAGTAGATTTTTGGAAAAATAAGGGTCTTTTAAGGGTTACTTGAATTGTATTGTTTTAATAGGAGAAATGCGCGAAATCAACATAGAGGGAATAAAAAGCGTCAATAAGGCAATAAAAACAATACTCAGATTAAGAATAACGACTGTTACAAAGTCTATCGACATCGGTACGTATTCAATATAATAAATCATTGGATCCAACTTGAAGAATCTTGTCTCATTTTGGAGCAGGTAAATAAATAAAGCAACGCTATTTCCAATCAATAATCCATATCCGATCAAATACAATGAATTCAGCAGAAATATCTTCCGTATCTCTCGATTAATCATTCCCAAAGCCTTCAACATTCCGATTAAAAAGGTTCGCTCCAAGATGGTAATCAGCAGTGATGATATCATATTGATTACGGCAACAATCACCATAAGCACAAAAATAATGTCATCGTTCATATCCAGCATCTTCAACCAGTTGAAGATATCAGCCAAATGCTCCACAATATTCATGGATTTCATTTCTAAAGGCAGGACATCATCGACCTGCTCTGTAGTCGCTTCCAACTGCTTAAAATCTTTTATCCGAATTTCATAAGCCCCAGCATCCCGCTCTCCTAAATTGTTAAGACGTCGAATTAAATCCAAAGAACCAATGACATAATTTTTATCCAATTCTTCAGAATTAGTACGGAATATACCACGGACGACAAATTTACGTTTACGCGTTCTGTTGTCCTGCACAAAAGACATGATAAATCCATCATTCAATTGTAGCTTCAACCGTTCGGCCAAATAGGCTGATATCAACAATTGACTATCCCCATCCTCGGCCTGGAGATTTAAAGTATCTCCTTTTACCAACGTCTTTGCCAGAAATGATTGATCATAAGTAGACTCTACTCCTTTCAGTAGCACCCCTTCGACCTCTCCATTGACATTCATGATCCCCACCTTTGTAGCAAAAGGCGAGATAGAAACAACGTTGGGCAGATTTCGAATCTCATCCAGCTTTGCAGCAGAAAGAGAGATTGGCGCATTCTCCGCCTGGCTCAAATCCTGTTTGGTAATAATTATATCGCTAAAAAAACCACGCTGCTTTGCTGTTATCTCATCCTTAAACCCTCTTAAAATCGCTACAGAGAGTAAGATTGCAATAATCGCCAAGGCTAAAGCTCCAATAGTGACACGCACAATAAGCTTAGAAAAGGTACGTTGTCCCTTAAATATGATTCGCCTTGCAATAAATAACGGAAAATTCAAGCTGAAATATAATTTTGTAACTTCGCAAAGTTAATACTTTTTGAGTCGTTACGATAAACATTTCCTTGTTCTTGAATATTTTAATTGCAAACTCTTGATTTTGATTTTTTAATTTCTAACTTTTAATTTCTTTATATATGCGTATAATCTTTATGGGCACCCCTGACTTTGCTGTAGCTTCTCTAAAAGCACTACTCGATGCCGGACAAAACGTAGTGGCAGTAGTCACTAGCCCCGACAAACCTGCAGGCCGTGGACAAAAACTACATCAATCTGCCGTCAAATTATTTGCCTTGGAGAATAGCCTCCCTGTATTGCAACCCGAAAAGCTGCGGGCTCCCGATTTCTTAACAGCACTCGAATCCTATCAAGCCGACCTACAGGTTGTAGTTGCTTTTCGCATGCTTCCTGAAGTTGTTTGGAATATGCCTCCCTTGGGCACTATAAATGTCCACGCCTCTCTATTACCGCAGTACCGAGGCGCTGCTCCTATCAACCACGCCATTATCAATGGTGAAAAAGAAAGTGGTGTAACCACATTCCTACTACAACAAGAAATAGACACAGGCAACATATTGTTGAACGAAAAAGTATCAATAGAAGACAGTGATACTGCAGGAATATTACATGACAAATTAATGTATGCAGGTGCAAGAACATTAATAAAAACAATACAGGGACTAGAAAACGGTAGTATTACAGCTATTCCGCAAGACGAGGCCGAGAGTAAATCCCTCAAACATGCACCAAAAATATTCAAAGAAGACTGCGTTATTAACTGGGACAATCCTACCGATCAAGTCTACAATAAGATTAGAGGGTTGAGTCCCTATCCTGCAGCATACACCTTATTGGATGGTAAAGTTTTAAAAATATACGAGGCCAATAAAGAACGGCTCCCTTCAAAAAGCACTCCTGGAACTTTCGACACGGACGGGAAAAGTTTCTTAAAATTCAACACAACGGACGGATGCATCAGCTTAATCTCCCTACAGATCGAGGGTAAAAAGCGGATGTCCATTGAAGAATTTTTAAGAGGTTACCGTTTTGACTAAAACCATCTATTTAACGTCTTCTTGATAAACAATAATATCACCAGGTTGGCAGTCAAGTGCTCGACAGATGGCTGCCAACGTGCTTAAACGAATTGCTTTTGCCTTTTGATTCTTTAATATGGATAGATTAGAAAGCGTTATACCAACGCGTTCGCTAAGTTCATTTAAAGAAACCTTTCTCTTTGCCATCACTTCATCCAAACGTATTACTATACCCATGATCCTCTATATTTAATTTTCTTTACTATAAAACATTTTTCCAAAAAAAAGGTTTTAAACATAGAATATTATTTTAAACATGACAATGTGTAACAGAACATAAATTTGGAACGATTTTTGATGTTAATTATCAGTTTTACTATCTTGCATAACTACCTCAAAATGAGTAAATAAATTACAATTTTGTTACACTCAATAATCATATTTTTTTGTATTTTTGCAACATTCCAGAAGAAAGGTATAAATTTTAATGAGACAGCTCAAAATTACACAATCGATCACGAATCGTGAATCTCAATCTCTTGACAAGTATTTACATGAAATTGGTAAAGTTGACTTGATTACTGCTGAAGAAGAAGTAATCTTAGCACAACGGATTCGCGAAGGGGATCAAGTGGCATTGGAAAAACTAACAAAAACCAACTTACGATTCGTCGTATCCGTAGCTAAACAGTATCAAAATCAAGGTCTTACTTTAGGAGACTTGATCAACGAAGGAAATCTAGGACTTATAAAAGCTGCTAAACGATTTGACGAAACAAAAGGTTTTAAGTTCATTTCTTATGCTGTGTGGTGGATTCGTCAATCTATTTTGCAAGCTATCGCTGAACAATCACGTATCGTACGCCTTCCCCTTAACCAAGTGGGATCATTAAGCAAAATCAGCAAAGCATTTTCAAAACTAGAACAAGAATACGAAAGAGAGCCTTCTCCAGAAGAATTAGCAGACATCTTAGAAACAACTGTAGATAAGGTATCAGATACATTAAGTAATTCAGGTAGACACGTGTCCATGGATGCTCCTTTTGTACAAGGAGAAGAAAACACCCTACTCGATGTATTAGAAAACTCTGATCCAGATACAGATAGTTCATTGATAGATGAGTCATTATCCGAAGAGATCAAAAGATCTTTATCAACTTTGACAGAACGCGAGCGCGAGATTATCGTGTTGTTCTTCGGTCTAGGATCCAATCACCCACTTTCACTTGAAGAAATCGGTGAAAAATTCAGCTTAACGAGAGAGCGTGTACGTCAGATAAAAGACAAGGCATTACAACGCCTACGCCACACCTCCCGTAGCAAAATTTTAAAATCTTATTTAGGTTAACACAAACAACCAATAAAGGAAAAGCGCAAGAGAATATCTTGCGCTTTATTTTTTTGATATATTTTATAACTTATTGACCATAACTGGTCTTTACTGTAATATTAGCCGTCTTCAGCCTGGAGCTTGTATTAAACACGCCACCGTAAGAAAAATCTTCGTTATCATTTTGCCCGGTAATCTGAAATATCCCCAGATCTGCTCGCAGCAAAGTACCCAATCTCGAACCAGATTCTTTTGCTATATTTTCCGCACGAGCTTTTGCGTTCTGCGATGCTTCAGCAATCAACGAAAGTTTTAAGTCCTCTAATTTAGAGTAATAATAATTAGGAGAATTCGAACTAAGCTCCACCCCCTGAGAAATCAACGTTGAAATTTCTCTTGATGCATTATCTACCTTATCCAGATCTTTGGATTCTACGCTCAGAACCTGAGTCAAACTATAACCAGAAAAAGTATTATAGCTATTTCCACGCTCATCGGTATGGTAAGAGAAGTCTTTTGAGATATTAACGGCCTCAAACAAGATCTCATTTTCCTTTATACCTCGCTGAACCAAAAAATTCTTAACCAAGTCCCGATCTCGCTTCAACTGCTCCGACGCTTCACTGAGATCCATAGATTTACGGCTGTAGGACGCAGTCCATTTAACAATATCAGACTCAAAGTCTTTCTTTGCATTTCCTGTTACATTTATCGTATTGTTCACTTTAAACTTGTACTTATAAGCACCAGCTAATAAAAAAGCAGAAACGACTAAAGCTAAAGCCGCTATAACACCAATTACAATTCCCGTTGATTTCATATGTATATAATTTGTCTTTTATCTGTCATATGGAATATCCAAACTATATTCATTCGTGTTTGTGCAGTTGTTGCTACATGGATATTTCATATGTATATAATTATTCTATGATCCGCAAGCTGGCAGATCGGTTTGTTTTCATTATCCACCTTATCTTCTTCTATTCAACTCCTATATATAATAATTTACGTGCCAAAAATTACATATATTCTCTTCTATGTAATTTTTCTATTCGCTATTCGTGAATGCGCACCATTTTATCTAAGTTTGGTCTAACTGAACAATCATTTATTACATGAAGAAAACCATATCAATGTTTATTATTTGTAGCGTAACACTACCAAGTCTTATCGCACAAAAAAAACCGATAGACCATTCCAGTTATGATTTATGGAAAAATATTTCAAATGTAGATGTGTCTAAGTCTGGAAATTATATTTTCTACACTGTAAGCCCACAGGAAGGAGATGGATACATCGATTTAAAAGACAAAAAAAACAATCTATTGCAACGCTTCGAACGCGGCACTTCGCCAAAAATGACGAAAAGAGAGGATTTTTTGATCACTTTGATAAAACCACCATTCAAAGACACCCGTGAGGCTAAAATCAAAAAGAAGAAAAGTGATGACTTTCCAAAGGACTCACTTGAAATATTTAACATCAATAGTCAAAACAGAATAGCTATCGGCGCTATAAAAAACTATAAACTAGCATACTATCCAACTAATTTCATTGCTTATACACAAGAGCTGAATAGTTCGGCAACGGCTGACAGCACAATAGCTAAAAAGGATTCCACGGCATCCAAATCTCCGAAAAAGAGCAGTATAGCTAAAAAAGAAAATGTACTTATACTTCAACAGTTGCAAACAAAAGATACGGTCCAGTTCTGGAAAACAGACAGCTATCTCTTTAGTAACGATGAGAAATATCTTGTTTTCAGCAAAAAGACAGAAACTAAAGATAGCTCTAATGCTGACGGTCTCTATATTTACGATCTTGCAAAAAAATCGTTGAAGAAGATTAGCAACGGTAGAGGTATATATAAAAATATAACGTTTGACGATCAAAGTAACCATCTGTCTTTTTTAGCAGACAAGAGTCCTGAAAAAGCCTTACAAAAAGATTTCAGACTTTACCTATATCATATAGGCCAAGATACTGCCCATGTAATTGCGGGTAAAAATACCAAGGGAGTTCCGCCAGAATGGTACGTATCTGGTGATGGTCAACTCAATTTTGACGAAAGCTCCAAAAGACTATTTTTTGGCCTAGCCCCTATTCCTCCAGTCAAAGATACTACACTCGTAGATTTCGAAAACGCAAAGGTGGACATATGGCACTGGAAAGACGATTACCTGATGACACAGCAACTTGTTAATCTTAAAAAAGATATGAGCAAGAGCTATGACGCAGTCTACAATCTCGAGACCAATCAACTAATCGCACTTACTGATGACACCTTCGATCGTACAGCTTATACTGATGCAGCTACACAGGAATGGATTCTAGCCACTTCTTCTCTCGGAAATAGAATAGCCTATCAATGGCAAGCGTTTCAATTACAACAGATCTACGCTATATCGACACGGACAGGAGAAAGAAAGTCTATAAAATCAGATTGGCAAGGGCAGGCTTTTCTATCCCCTGACGCAAACTACATTGTGCTATTTGACGAAACAGAAGGTAACTGGTACAGTCATCATATCGCGAGCGGAACAGAACAGCGCCTGAACAAAGGCCTGAATGTAAAGTTTGCTGATGAGGAAAATGACATGCCTACAGCAGCAGCAGCTTACGGCATCGCCGCTTGGGCCGAAGATAACGGAGGTGTCTACATCAACGACAGATATGACGTCTGGTATTTTTCACTTGATGGAAAAACACAAAAATCTATCACAAATCAGTTTGGAAGGGCTAATGCTATTGTGCTTAGACCATTACTGATAAAAGACGGCACGCCCAGAAACCGAACTACGAAAATAAAAGACAATACCAAACTGTTGCTGACTAGCTTTAACGAGAAGAGCAAAGAAAATGGAATTTTCTCTGTATTGCTTTCAAAAAAACAAAATCCAACAGAAATTCTTCAAGACAAGTTTACTTTCAAGAATTTTAAGACAGATGATAAGAGCAATATCTATGTCTATACCAAAGAAAATTATACCTCGAGCCCAGACCTATATAGCACTACCGACTTTAAGGTAGAACAACGTCTCACAGATATCAACCCTCAACAGCGGGAATACAACTGGGGAACGGCTGAGTTGGTGAAATGGACAACACCGCACGGGTATCCAGCGGAAGGAATACTCTATAAACCTGAAAACTTTGACCCAAATAAGAAATATCCGATAATAGCCTATTTCTACGAAAGGCTATCTCAGGGATTGTACAGCTATCAAGCCCCGGCCCCAACGCCATCAAGGCTTAATATTCCGTATTTCGTCAGTAATGAATACCTTGTTTTTGCACCCGATATTCGCTATCAAACTGGGCATCCCGGAAGATCCGCCGAAGAGTATATCAACTCCGGCATGCGTTATCTAGCAAAAAACAACTGGGTCGACTCTACTAAAATGGCTATTCAAGGTCAAAGCTGGGGAGGGTACCAAGTTGCTCACCTTATTACAAGAACCAACATGTATGCTGCCGCTTGGACAGGAGCGCCTGTCGTCAATATGACTTCGGCCTATGGCGGTATCCGCTGGGGTACGGGCATGTCGAGACAGTTTCAATATGAGAAAACCCAGAGCCGCCTAGGTGCTACCCTATGGGAAGATAGAGAACGCTATATTGAGAACTCGCCACTCTTCTTTATGGATGAGGTAAATACCCCAGTAGCAATCATGCACAATGACAACGACGGCGCAGTGCCATGGTACCAAGGGATTGAAATGTTTACTGCTCTCCGGAGATTAGGCAAACCTGCATGGTTACTCAACTATAATGGGGACGACCACAATTTAATACAACGTCAGAACAGAAAAGACATACAAATCAGACAAAGTCAGTTCTTCGACCACTTTTTAAAGGGCAAACCCGCAGCGGAATGGATAAAATCAGGAGTCCCAGCAATAAACAAAGGAATAAACTGGGGATTCAACACAGAATAACACAAACAAACCCCCACAAACAACAAAAAAAGCTCTAGAAAATAAAAAATCTAGAGCTTTTTCATTTATTTTTTCAAAAAAAATGAAAAAAATAAAATTATCATTGTATTTTTGAACAGAAAAAGACAACAATAGCACAAAAACACAACCAACTCCACAACAAAATGTCAAACATCAGATTCGAATCCGTAAATGCAGCATCTTCTAGGCATGCATTACCCGAAGAAAAGGTCGTAACCAAAAGAGCAACTACTATTTTTGGTAAAAATGTTTTCACCAGTGCAAAAATGAAAGATTTCTTACCCAAGAATACTTTCAAGGAACTAACAAAAGCAATTGAAGAAAGTGGACCGATATCCCGAGAGATTGCCGAATTCATTGCACAAGCAATGAAGACCTGGGCGCTCCAAAATGGCGTATCTCATTACACCCACTGGTTCCAACCGCTGACAGGCAGTACTGCTGAAAAACATGATGCCTTTTTTGAGCCGGATGAAAATGGTGATGCCATCGAAAAATTCACAGCCGACGCCCTTGTACAACAAGAGCCAGATGCTTCTTCTTTTCCAAATGGGGGCATCCGCAATACATTCGAAGCTCGCGGATACACTGCTTGGGACCCTTCCTCCCCTGCCTTCATTTATGAATCTGCTGCAGGAAAGACATTGTGTATCCCTACAGTTTTTGTTTCCTACACGGGTGAATCTTTAGACTACAAAGCTCCTTTATTAAAAGCCGTAAATGCGATCGATAAAGCAGCTATTGATGTAGCGCAATATTTCGACAAAACAGTTACAAAAGTAAATACATCGCTCGGTATCGAGCAAGAGTACTTTTTGGTTGACTTATCACTATACAATGCCCGTCCAGACCTGCAACTGACAGGTAGAACACTTTTTGGCCACATGTCAGCCAAAGGACAACAACTCGAAGATCACTATTTTGGAGCTATCCCTGAACGTGTCCTAGCATTTATGGTTGACTTGGAAAACGAAGCTCTTAAACTTGGAATTCCATTAAAAACCCGACATAACGAGGTCGCTCCTTCACAATTCGAATGTGCTCCAATGTTTGAGGAAATCAATCTTGCCATAGACCACAATCAATTACTTATGAATGTGATGGAGCAAGTTGCTATACGTCACAACTTCAAAGTGTTATTACATGAGAAACCTTACTCTGGCGTCAATGGATCAGGAAAACATAATAACTGGTCACTGATTACAAACACAGGGATCAATTTACTATCTCCTGGAAAAACGCCAAAGAACAACCTTATGTTCTTAACGTTCTTTGTAAACACAATCAAAGCAGTACACGAGTACGCAGATTTGTTACGTGCATCTATTGCAAGTCACAGTAACGATCACCGTCTAGGAGCAAATGAAGCCCCTCCTGCTATCATATCTATCTTCTTGGGATCACAGCTTGACGAACTATTGGATGAGATAGAATCAGCTCGCGTAGCGAAGAAAGTGAAGTCGGAGGCAAATCTTTGGCACGGTATCCCAAAAATACCAGAACTTAAATTGGACAACACAGACCGCAACAGAACCTCTCCTTTTGCTTTTACAGGTAATAAATTTGAATTTCGCGCGGTAGGATCTTCGGCCAATTCGGCATTACCGATGACAGTATTAAATGCAATAGTTGCGGCGCAGTTAATAGAATTTAAAGCTGAAGTAGATAAACAAATCAAAAAAGGAACGAAAAAAGACTTAGCTATTTTAAATGTATTGCGGAAATACATTAAAGACTCTAGAGCTATTCGTTTCGAGGGCAATGGATACAGTGACGAGTGGGCTCAAGAAGCTGAATTAAGAGGCTTATCAAATATCAAGTCAACACCAAAATCGCTGGATATCTATGTTAAAGAAGAAACTGTTGCCCTATTTGAACGTCTGGGAATTTATTCCAAACGCGAATCGGAAGCACGTCATGAAATTTTATTAGAGAACTTCTATAAAAAACTGCAAATAGAAGCCCGTGTTATCGGAGAGGTTGTAAATAGTCAAATTGCCCCTGCCTGCTTTACTTATCAGAACGAATTGATACAAAATGTCAGAGGTCTGAAAGATCTAGGTTTGGCCAAAGAAGCTTATTCCTCGCAATTAAATCTAGTTGAACGCATCTCTAAGCATGCAAATACAATCTTAGAAAAATCAGAAGAAATGCGTCAGGCTCGTAAAAAAGCAAATACCATTGAAGATATGCGTGAAAAAGCAATTGCTTATGACGAAATCGTGAAGCCATATTTTGATGAGATACGGTACCACGTGAACAAATTGGAGAAGATAGTTGACGATTCAAAATGGCCCTTACCGAAGCTTCGAGAACTTCTCTTTATCCATTAGTATCTAACCCTACATCATATTAAACTCAAAGGCGCCTCAAATAATATAGGCGCCTTTTTTTATCAGCCCCCTCCCAACTTTAGCTTCGGTCCAGTCATCTCGTTGCGAATACTGTACATGCTTCTTCAGGCCATCCAGAGTGTGTACAGTCTTTTCTACATCAATATTTGAGATGCTTGTGTGTGAAACTTATGGATATTTCATATAAAAATGGTTTATTTGAGATTTATTGTTATTTTTCCTCAATAAATAGTACACACAAATGAAAACGATAGGCATAATTCCCGCGCGATACGATTCTTCAAGATTTCCTGGTAAACCTTTGGTAGATATTGGAGGACTTAGTATGATACAACGGGTATACAATCAGGCTAAACATGCTTCATCTCTAAGTGAAGTCATTGTTGCTACAGATGACCAACGAATATATGACCATATCAAGAGTTTTGGTGGAAATGTCGCAATGACAAAAGCAACACATCAATCCGGAACCGACCGCTGTGCTGAGGTCATCGAAAATATCCAAGGATTTGATGTCGTTATAAATATACAGGGGGATGAACCTTTTATTGACCCACAACAAATCGATCTATTAACGACCTGCTTCGAACATCCTCAGACCCAAATCGCAACATTGGTTCGCAAAGTCGAAAACGCTGAAGAATTATTCAATGAAAACAAACCGAAAGTAGTATTGAGTAAAAATGGAGAAGCGATTTATTTTTCTAGACAGACAGTTCCCTTTTTAAGAGGAGCGAAAAAAGAAGACTGGTTAAAACTGCGTCCTTACTACAATCACATTGGTATCTATGGCTATCGCGTGGATGTATTAAAGGAAATTGCGAATCTACCCTATTCTGATTTGGAAGCAATGGAAGCGCTGGAGCAGCTACGGTGGTTAGATAACGGATTCAGAATTAATACCGCAATATCCAATCATACGAATGATGCGATAGATACCCCAGAGGATTTACAGCAGATTATGCAGAAGTATTTCAAAAGTTGAGGCTAAAAAACATTAGCCTCAAAACTACAGATGTTGTTCATAACGTAATTGAGCCCCCATACCATCTAGCACAGCGCTTTGCAGTTTTTCCATTTCTTTATATGCTTGAATCAATTGATTGAA
This sequence comes from Sphingobacterium faecale, assembly GCF_016746095.1. GTDB lineage: Bacteria > Bacteroidota > Bacteroidia > Sphingobacteriales > Sphingobacteriaceae > Sphingobacterium > Sphingobacterium faecale. The sequence continues at coordinate 118,777 of NZ_JAERTY010000004.1, forward strand.
CTGCGCAACGGTACGTGCACCTACCAACGCTGTACAAACAGCAGCATTACGTAAGACATAAGTTAGTGCAACAGCACTAGATGACACGCCGTACCCAAGGGCAATGGATTTAACTTTTCGTTGAATAGCCTCCGCTGCGCCCACATCCAGCCCCACATACCCCACAGCTGGCTTATTAACTAAGAGCCCCTGCCCCAACACTCCTCGAGCAATCACTCCTACTTCTTGCGATTTAAGAAAATCTAAATATTCCTCAGGCCGCGTATCCAACATACTATATTGCATCATATTGGATGAGATATTAGCCACTTTAGCGTAGTACCCAAACACATTAGGCCTAATCGAAGAGAGTCCGTAGGCCCGAATCTTACCAGACGTTTTCAATCGCTCGAAGATATCGATTACCTCATCAAAATTATCGGCAATCGTGCCACCATGTAATTGATATAAGTCCAGATAATCGGTCTGCAATCTCTTCAATGAAGCATCTACAGCCCGATTGATATATTCCTTGGACACATCCCATCCCCAACCATCTCCTGTCTCGTTCCAAACATTACCCACCTTTGTCGCCAATATGATCTCTTTTCGAAATGCCTTTATTCCTTTTCCCAATAACACCTCATTCTCACCTTTCGCATACAAATCCGCCGTATCGAAATAACAGACTCCTTCCGAATAAGCAGTCCTGATCAATTTCATATCAGCGGCTTCATCCTTACCAGAAAGTGACATAGCTCCAAAACCAAGAGCAGAAACCTCTAACCCAGATTTACCAAGGTTATTCAGCAGCATCTTTACTTTTTATCTCTAAAAGCTCTACTTCGAAGATTAATGGACTGAACGGGGGAATACCTCCCGTGCCACGCTCTCCGTAAGCTAGATTATAAGGAATAAAAAAACGGTATTTACTCCCAACTTTCATTAATGGAATACCAATTTGCCATCCTTTAATCACTCCTGTCAGGCGAAGGCTCAGCGCTTCGTTTCGATCATAGGAACTATCAAACTTCTCTCCATTAGGCAATGTCCCTAAATAATGGACCAAGACTTCGTCTGAAACAGTTGGATGCGCGCCTTCTCCTTCGGCCAATACCTCATACTGAACCCCTTCTTCGGTCACTTTAATATTCGGGTTAAGTTTATTTTTTGCTAGAAACTCCTCTCCTGGTTTACGAAGCTCTGCATTCTTCTGCTCCATCATTTTACGTACAGAAGCTTGGATTATCTCCGCACTTTTATCCTCTGTCAATAAAACATCAGTTCCTTTATAATAGGCAGATATACCAGCTGAAAGCATTTTTAAGTCCAAATTAAAGCCATTCCCTTTTAAAGACTTGGCGATATCCGTTCCCAATGCATAAGATAATGAATCCTTCTCTGTCTTTAAAACTATCGTATTTGTTACTGGAGCACCTTTTGAGGCAGTCTTTCCGGTAGACTTACTGTTGCTTTGTGTTCTTACAGGTTGTTTTTTAGATTTTGTCTGCGCATTGGCAATACACAAAGAAGCCCCACTAACCATAGCGAGAGCACATATTACTTTAAATTTCATTTATGGTTATTTACAATCGTTTCTATAATAGACATAGTATGATTTGGATAATCAACAGTTATGGGATTGTTATCATTCAACCACAGTTCTATATCATATTCAAACTTCTTTTTCAAGCTTTTAATAACAGGAATCCCCATTTTCTCTAAAGCTGCAGCATTCAGGTGCTGTTCGTATTGATTCTTCATCGGGATCACTAAAACTTTCTTCCCTAAATACAAAGCCTCCGCTGGCGTCTCAAATCCAGCTCCACATAAAACTCCCTCCGAGGAGGCCATACTTTTTACAAATGCGTCACTATTTATCGGATTAATACTTACATTTTTATAACGTAATGATTTGGAGTTATGCTTCGAAAAAACCTCCCACTTTGCCCCTTCAAACTTGGTTAAATGTTTTAAAAGATGTGCATCGTCGTACGAAGGCAAATATACCGTATAATGCCCGTCATTTGTCGGATCCAAACTACGAATGGACTCCCGAATTACAGGTGTATAAATAGATTTATGATAAGATTTAAAATGAAATCCATAGGCATCAGAAACAGGTGCATAATTTTTCATAATAAATTTACCCATCATATCTCCCTCGTCTGGCTTGGGACTGTCGGGGTGTAAGGCACCGATCTGATGGCTCAAGCCTATACAACGGATATCTTTAGTGTGGCAGGCCCAAGCGGTAATGGGTTCGAAGTCATTAATAACAAGATCGTACTTCTCAACAGGAACTGAGTTTATCTCCTGAATAAACTTCCGTATTGTAGAGCTCATAAAAGTTTTCCATAGATCCACGCCTCCGCTCTTGCCAAAAATAAAGCTAAGGCCGTGTAACCGGTACTTAATTTCAAAAGGTAATGGGATATCAGCCTGAATACCACTAATCAATACGTCTACTTCACCAAATTGTTGCAAACAAGGAATTACATCCATGGCTCGACAAAGATGACCATTTCCGGTTCCTTGTATGGCGTATAATATTTTCATCGTTTATCTAAAGTAAATCGAAAATACTGTTTTTTTTTCATTTGATCCGCTTTCAATTATTAAATTATAGTTAACTCATTTGTTTTATTACCTTTAACCTTATAACCAATGTATTATGAAACAGATAGCACTATTAATTTCATCTCTGACATTGTCTATTTTCCTTTCCTCATGGGGATTTTATGCCCATAAAAAAATCAATGAAACCGCCGTGTTTCTGCTACCGACAGAAATGGCTGCTTTCTTTAAGAAAAACATAAAACTCATTACAGAAAAAGCTGTCGATGCAGATAAACGTTGCTACGTCGACACCATAGAAGGCCCTAGACATTATATTGATGTAGATCGCTATGAGAACATAGATTCTATTCCTATACACTGGAGCAAAGCTGTAGAAAAGTTTACTGAACGTAAATTATTGGTCCAAGGGGTTGTGCCTTGGCAGATTTCGAAAACTTACAATAATCTTATCAGAGCTTTTAAAGAGAACAATGAAAAGAAGATCATTCAATACAGTGCTGACTTAGGCCATTATATAGCTGACGCTCACGTCCCTTTGCACACAAGTAGCAATTATAATGGTCAGTATAGCAATCAAATCGGAATACATGCCTTCTGGGAGACAAGACTGCCTGAAATGTTTTCCAATGATTATAATTACTTTATCAAAAAGGCTGAATATATAGAAGATCCACTTGCCCTATCCTGGAAAATAGTCCGAGAAAGCAACGCTCTTGTGGACTCTGTTCTCCAAATTGAAAAAACACTCTCGCAATTATTCAAAGAATCTGAAAGAAAGGCTTATATTGAACGAAACAACCAACTGATATACACCTACTCTGACGCCTACGCAACACAATACCACAAGGCTCTCAACGGAATGGTAGAAAGGCGATTAAGAGCATCAATACTCCAAGTAGCTTCTTTTTGGTACTCGGCTTGGATAGATGCCGGACAACCGAAACTGTCTAATGTAAAGGTTAAAGAAACGGACTATCCCTCGCCAATAGAAACTAAAAACAAAAAAACACTAGGCCGTGAAGAATGGCATTGATACAAGAATCTAATTCACGAAGCTTGTACTCGAAGTTAATATCATAAGCGCTCCTTTATTAATAATGGGTTTTTGCCCATATTTACTCCCTTTAAAAAGGTAAAAGTAAACTCCATTAGTCACAGTAACAGGGACTACCCAATCATTCTTATAGTTATTAGAACTAAACATAATCCGCCCAGAACGATCCAGCACACTGACCTCTACCTGATCAAAATTAGATAATCCAATAATTTGAAATGTATCATTTTTAGAATCTCCATTCGGAGTAATGGTATTCGGAATAAATAACCCTTTAATAGTAAGTGTTACTGTAGCGATATTTGACCAATTGCCATTACCATCCATGATTTGATACGCAAATTTATCAACTCCAATATACTGATCATTAGCCTGATATATCCATTTCCCTTCAGCATCTTTATACAGCTGTCCATTGTTCGGATAATCCACGATACGAAGACTTTCCTTATTCAAATAGCTATGCTCAACGAAATCATTATTAAGAACGTCTAATATTTGAATAGAATTAAATACAACATCAAAAAAATCGTCTTTTGCAATAGGTATGGTTTTTAGTATTTGTATATATACCTTGTTTATGATAACTGTAGTCCCATTTTCATCAACTATACGGTAAGTAAACTCATCACCCCCTGTATAAGCCCCATCTTTTACACTATAAGTAGCTGTATTATCTGTCAACGCGATATCTCCATAAATAGAAAAGTCTACAATCTCTATTCTCTCACCACGCTCAAGAATGCTAGCGAATGCCTCTGTATCCAACAGGTCAAACAACACCTCTCGTCCTTGATAAACTGTAATGTGCAACTCTTTAATTGAGGACAAAGGATTGTCTTCTTTAACAGGCTGCCTAGGTCCGACACTTATCCTTTCTGTTATCTCAGCCTGCAAATGTGCCGTATATGTCCATGTATCCATTACTCGTTTATTACCATAACTATATGCGCCATAACCGTTATTTAAAGAGCCAGACACATGCTTAGTCGCTGTATAAGAACCCCACCGATGTCCGTCTAACCTACTAGCAGTACCGGTTTTATTGACTCTAGGATTCGACACTTCTCCAGGTTGCCCCCCTGTAATATCTGAATCATCCCAATACATTATAGCATCACTATGTATACTGCCGTCAATATTAATGCGGTCCACTAATATACCATTAGGATTAATCTCCATATCAAAATATGGAAAATGAATTTCACCTTGAACTAATGATACAGACACCCTCACCTCGTAATCAACACCCTGAGGCATAAAATTATTATCACCGTCTAATCCATCCCAGAAAAAACGATTCACGCCTTCTTTCGCTTCTACATTGATTTGAAGGCTTCTAAAGAAAAACTTGTCCGAGGTTGGACTTATAACGACCTTATATCGTCCACTATAATTGGTTTTAAAGCTCAAAAACACGCCTTCTTTTTCAAGCTGATTAGTTTTCCCTTCCTCCCAAACTATTTTAAGATCTTGAACATCTATAATTTCCCGAGGGCTAAAAAGCCAACTTCTTCCCCCGGGAAAAGCACCATGGCTTTGTTTTGGCATAGTAGTATCGGGAAGACCATAAAACATTTTATGAGTGATAAGCAATTGTTCATCCTCTTTATTAGGGTTATGAAACAGAGCATTCATCTCCTGATCCGCACTTTTGTAACTAGGCAGTCCTTTTTCGTTCAGAACACCAGAGCTATTAACAAAATATGCAAAATCAATACCGTGACTTCCATTTCCGTTCACATGATAGATATACCCATCATTTGTCAGTACATAATTTCTACCGTAGAAAGCCCCGTCCCGCTCAGCTAAACTTTCTGTAGAGATATGCAACTGTAGTATAGAAACAAATACCCGTCCTACCACCCAAGCTGTATTATCAACATTTCGAACGGATACATCCCAAGCAGAAATAAGGCTTCCTTGGGTGTTTTGTATCCAATCAGCATCTGCCTTAACATTAGGCACTTCCACTGTGGCGGCGTTAATAGGATCTTGATCGGGAGAAATAAACTCGACACACCATATTCCCGACTGCCCTATCCCTACGGGTATCTCAAAAGGCGTGTATCCAACACGGGGACCGGCCAGTTCGGCTTTTCTACTAGAGCCTTCGAACTCTAAAATACGTCCAATATTATCTGATCGTGTTTGATATATTTTACCATCCGGCGCTTTTAGCTTAACACGTCCTTGCCCAACATTTTGGGCACTCGAGGCAACAGCAATAGTCTCTCCCTCTACAGCGTAGACATAATGTGCAGCTTGATTGGCAAAAGCATTCCTTCCAATAGGTAACGAGACCAAAAAAGCTCGATTACCTTCAACTTTGTCGGGGTAAAAATTTTTTGACCCCTCCCCAAGAACGCTATTCATCCAAAACAACAAACCCAATAATAGGAGCATGTTCCATTTCATATTCATAGCAACGTAGATAGATGTGTCCAAGTGGACTGTATCAAATATAATATTTCCGTAATAAAATTGCAACAGTAAAATTTAAAGCCACTAAATCCCAAATCGTTAGTTTATTTATCTTACCTTTGCAGCCTGTAAAATTCAAGATAATGTCACATCAAGTTCCCGAAAACGGCACAAAGCTTCCATTAATGGAAGAATTTTATACGATTCAAGGAGAAGGATTCCACACTGGTAAAGCTGCTTATTTCATCCGCCTTGGAGGCTGTGATGTAGGTTGTCATTGGTGTGATGTAAAGGAAAGCTGGGACGCTGATCTACACCCACTTACTGACGCAGAGACGATTGTCGAAAATGCAAAAAAGCACCCTGCAAAGACCGTTGTCATTACTGGTGGAGAACCTTTGATATATAACCTTGATTACCTTACAACACGGCTTAAAGAAGAGGGCATTAAAACTTTTATAGAAACCTCTGGAGCCTATCCTCTAAGTGGCGTTTGGGATTGGATCTGTTTGTCTCCTAAAAAATTCAAAAGTCCAAAAATCGATGTTCTAGAAGCTGCAGGTGAATTAAAAGTTATTGTTTTCAATAAAAGCGACTTTAAATGGGCCGAAGAGCATGCTAGTAAGGTGGGGCCGAACTGCAAATTGTACCTTCAGCCAGAATGGTCTAAAGCGAATGAGATAACTCCTTTGATCATTGAATATGTTAAAGACAACCCACATTGGGATATCTCCCTACAGACTCATAAATTCTTGAATATTCCTTAATTCGTTATTTCGAAGAAAGTTCTCTACTTTTAATATCCGATAAAGACAAAAGCTATATCGGATACCATAGCAATAACAGTAATGAATTCATTCTTCAAAATATCTTGTTTTTTTGTATTGACATATTGGTCTTTATTTACCTTTGGCCAGACTTCCTCCATAAATAAAAAGGCACAGTCAGCTTATGAAAATGCAGCAAAGCAACTTGCTCTGCAAAACAAATCCCAAGCTAAAGAAGAACTCAAAAAGGCCATACTCCTTGACCCAGCATTTGCCACAGCCTATCAACAGCTCGCTGACATTTACCGCTCAGAAAAAAGATATAAGGAAGCAATCCCACTCTACAAGAAAGTTCTGCAAATAAACCCCGACCTAACTAAGCTGACCTTGTTTGGCTTAGGCGAATCTCAACTGGCAGAAGGTCAATACCAAGAGGCCTTGATTAATCTGACTAACTACAAAACAGATAACCTGCCTCTAAAAAGCAGGGAAAAGGTAGAAAAATATATACAGAACTGTGAATTTGCAATCCGCTACAACAGTAAAGAGGATACACAGGTTACTAAACTACCCCCAGCTATCAACACGCTTGATGACGAATATTTCCCTAAGCTAACTGCAGATGGGAAAAGAATAATCTTCACACGCAAGAGCAATAACCAGGAAAACTTTTTTGAAAGTAACTTTAGTCAGGAAGGTTGGTCTACTGCCGAAAAAATTTCCGGTTCTATAAACTCCGACTTTTTCAATGAAGGAGCACACACAATATCTCCTGATGGCAAATATCTATTTTTCACAGGATGCAACCGACCCAACGGCATGGGAAGCTGTGACATCTATGTTTCCAAGCTTGAAAGAGGAACTTGGAGCACACCACATAATCTAGGAGCACCTATAAACACAAAGGGATGGGAAGCACAGCCTGCGATATCTTCAGACGGACGTACCTTATATTTTGTAAGCAATAGGCCTGGAGGGATGGGAGGCAGCGATATATGGAAGAGCGAATTATCAGCCGATGGAAAATGGCAGACACCACAAAATCTCGGCGACAAAGTAAACACGGCATTTGACGAAAGGGCGCCTTACATACATGCTGATAATAAAACACTCTACTTCGCATCTGAAGGATGGCCTGGTTTTGGGCAGTTTGACCTATTCAGAACTCAACTTGATAGCACAGGCCAATGGAGCACACCTACCAATCTAGGAAGACCTATAAATAACAACTACGACCAGACAGGAATACATGTAACTATGAATGGAACACTCGGCTATATGGCATCGGTAGACTCAACTGGACAGTTAGATATCTATAGTCTGAATATGCCTAAACCAATGCAACCTATTCCTGTAGTCTACATACAGGGAACTATATACGATGCAGAAAACAAAAAGCCACTATCGGCTATTATTTCAGTAACAAACACACAAAACGGAGATATTGTATATCTCAACGATTCTGACTATGAAGATGGTCAATTTATAGCCACCCTACCTGTAGGTGCAAACTATGCTGTACATGTCCAAAAAGAAGGATATATGTTTGATTCTAAGCAATACGACATCTCGAATACAGAATTAAAAAATGAGGTGTTTGAAGGCAGTGTATTTTTGCAACCTATCCGGAGGGGCAACACCGCACAATTGAACAATATCTATTTTGACACCGATAGTGCTACTCCGCTAAAGAAATCGGAAGCGGAACTTCTACTCCTTTTAAAGTTCCTTCAGCTAAATTCTGCGGTAACTATTGAAATAGCAGGTCATACAGATAACACAGGTAACAAAGCGCACAATCAAAGGCTATCCGAGAATAGAGCAAGTTCGATAGCAAACTTTCTCCGTTCAAAAGGAATCCCCGCAAGCCGAGTAATAAGTACGGGCTACGGGGATACTAAACCAATTGGTGATAATGCGACAATGGACGGGAAGCAACGTAACCGTCGTACCGAAGTCATACTACGTTAGAGCTTGACAACGTCTCCTGTACGAACAGATTCATCGCATGCTAATGCTATTTGCAAACTATTGACAGCGTCTGCCATCGACTTTGTTAAATCTAAATCATTAGCTATGGCATCCCGAAAAAAGATCTGCTCACGGTCGCATAACTCTTGGTGATTAGGTTCGTCTTCTAAATCAATCCACTCATCCGTTTTCGTAAACTTATTCTCGAGGTCCAAATTGGCATAATGGATACGTATAGATTCTGTCTTCGTATGCGATTCAACAGAATCCGAATTGCCATCCTTTGATGCCTCTTTTGCTAAAATAGAAACCGATCCTTTTGGGCCAATAACATCCTTAACAAAAAAGGCTGTTTGACTCATCATAGGCCCCCATCCCGCTTCGTACCAGCCTACGCTTCCATCTTCAAATTTTATCTGGAGCTGCCCATAGTTATAATTGCTGCTTGGAATATCTTCTGTAAGCCTAGCCCCTATTGCAGAGACAGCAATAGGCTTTGCATCGGTCATCTGACACATCACATCAATATAATGTACTCCACAATCAACTATAGGACTTAAGCTCTGCATAAGGTTACGATGCACATTCCACATATAACCTTGGCTTTGCTGATTAAGGTTCATTCGAAACACAAGTGGACTTCCCATCTTCCTTCCTTCTTCTATAAAACGAAGCCAAGAAGGATGATGCCTCAAAATGTAGCCGACTACGAGCTTTTTATTTGCTATATTTGCAGCATCAACAACGCGCTTAGCCCCGAGTACAGTATCTGCTAAAGGTTTTTCAATAAAAACATGTGCGCCATGGTCGAACGCAAGGATTGCATAGTCCTCGTGGGTATCGGGATAGGTAGAAATACATACCGCATCAGGTCTGGTTGCACCGAGTGCGGCTTGATAATCATCAAAACAAGCATAGTCTCCTCCTAGTTCCAGATTCAGTCGTTCCTTACTTTCTCCTCTTGATACCAAACCTACTATTTCAAAATCAGGATTGTTATGATAAGCCTTTGCATGGGAGGTCCCCATGTTACCACAACCAACCACCAATATACGAATGCTATTCTTTACCATGATCTATACAAAAGGTTTAAATCCGGGTTGAGCGATCGGCGTTGCATCTGGAGACATAGACCAATTATAATTATGAGAATGAGGTCCTAATTCTTCTTTCGAGTTCATAATTTCCTCATATGAAATCCGCTTACCGGTATAAGCTGCTATTTTACCCCAAATAGCTAACAATGTAGAATTCACCATAAAATCTCCGTCATTGACCGATTCTCCTTTAACAATAGCAGCCATAAGCTCATCATGTTGTGTTTGGTACATATTATTTATTTTGCCATCATACGCAAAATCTTTAGCTCCATGTATATTATAATTTTTCATAATATTCACATCAACAAATCCAGCTGTCCCATTGACTTCTACGGAGTTACGGGATTCCGTACCGTTTTGTTGTCTTGAAAAATGCATTCCTTTAACTCCGTCTCCATAATCATATTCTACAGCAAAATGATCAAAAGTGTTACCTATTGCTTCCCACGACCTACTCTGTCTCCCGCCTGTTGCGCTGACCACTTTTGGTAACTTATTCCCCATAATCCAATTCATATAATCGACACTATGAATAGATTGCTCTACGATAAGGTCAGAAGCATAACGCTGAAAATAATACCAATTACGTAATTGATACTCAAAATCTGTCCAAGTATTTTTACGTTCCTTCAATGTCAACTCCCCCCCATAACGAAAAGTTGTTACTGATTTAACATCTCCAATATCTCCATTTTGTATTCGTTTCATAATCTCACGGTTCGGGGCAGAATAACGGAAACAGAATCCCGAAACCAGATTCAATTTTCTCTCTTTGGCTATACGTACACTTTCCATGACACGTTTCAATCCAGGTATATCTACGGCAACAGGTTTTTCACAAAATATGTGCTTACCTGCATTAACGGCGTACGCCAAATGATCTGGTCTAAAATTTGGCGGACTACACAGCAATACAACATCTATACCGGAATCCACCAAACCTTTATACCCCTCAAAACCAACAAACTGCCTCTCTTCTGGCACATCTATACGTTGTGAATCCTTTTTATTCAGAATAAGGAGTGCTTGATCTATCTGATCCTGAAAAGCATCCGCTAGTGCTGTAATCACTACACCTGAATCGGCTGCCAACGCTTGTACAACAGCCCCGGTTCCCCTTCCACCACATCCCACTAATCCAACCTTAATGGTTTTGGATATATTAAATTGATTTGCCAGTGAAATAAAGGGCATACTACCCAACACTATACCACTACTTTTTAAAAAATGTCGTCTAGAAAAATTCATAGTTTTAATTGAATGCGAAATTAAAGTTATAATAATATCCAGTTATTACCAACGCAAATGCACAATAGTAAAGAATTCGTTACCACTTTTATCAAAATTAATCTATAAATTCACAAAAAATTAAAAAATAATGGTCACTAACAATCCGATCAGCGACCACAAGTTTTTTTACAAATACATATATTCAAATACCAGAACAGTGGTTTTCTATAACGAGATCCGTAGCCACTGTCAAAAAACAACTAATTACAAAAAATGGACAACCAAACAGCGCTTGTACAACCTTTAATCACTGATACTGCCGTTATAGCAGGTATTCTCATGGCCATTCTGGGTATCGTATTCTATACGTCTTCCTTATCAAACAAGTATATCAAGGGCTTCTACAACGTAATCCCACCATTGCTACTGTGCTACTTTCTTCCAGGCGTCCTTAATTCCCTTCATGTATTTGATGGCGCTAATTCGCCTTTGACCAGCGTAGGCAGTCGTTACCTGCTACCAGCCTGTTTAATACTATTTGTAATCAGCCTGGACCTCAAAGAAATGTGGGCATTGAGAAAACGTGCAGGTTTAATGTTTATCACCGGTACAGTAGGGATAGTATTGGGCGGACCATTAGCGGTTTGGATCGTCTCCTTATTTGCACCTCAAGTGGTCGGCGGAGTCGGTCCCGACGAAGTGTGGCGAGGCCTTGGTTCACTGGCAGGATCTTGGATCGGTGGCAGTGCTAATCAAGTCGCTTTAAAAGAAATATTACAACCATCACCAAGACTATTTTCTTCTATAATAGCAGTAGACGCCTTTGTAGCCTACCTCTGGATGGCCTTCCTATTATATGGAGCCAGTAAGGCAAAACAATTTGACAAGTTCTTCAAAGCCGACTCCAGAGATGTCGATCAACTCATGCAAAAAATGGAGGCAAAGACACAAGCAAATGCACGGACACCACAAACAAAAGATTTTATTATTATGCTGGCGCTAGCCTTTGGAGGTACGGGATTAGCCACATTCTTAGCTGAGCCGGTTGCTAATTTCATCGCAACCAACTACCCCCAGTTAGAGCAGTTTTCGTTGACCAGTGGATTTTTCTGGATTATCCTGTTTGCAACCATAATAGGAGTAACTCTTTCTTTTACACCAGCGAAGGAACTCGAGCATGCAGGCGCCTCAAAAATCGGCTCTACACTCCTGTATATGCTTATTGTCACAATCGGTATGCAGATGGATATTTCAGCCATAGCAGACAACCTTGGACTATTTGTTGTAGGTATTATCTGGATGTCCTTCCATGCCTTACTCCTTTTGATTGTAGGCAAGATATTTAAAGTACCTTTTTTCTACTATGCTGTAGGGAGCATGGCCAATGTCGGCGGAGTTGCTTCAGCCTCTGTAACGTCAGCAGCATTCCATCCCTCATTAATCTCAGTGGGCGTTATTTTAGCTGTTTTTGGCTACGCTATAGGCACATACGCCGGTTGGCTTACCGCATTACTCATGCAGATCGTTTCTCCTATCTAACGTTTTAATAACTGGACAACAATAGGCAAAAGCGCAAACCACAATACACGATTACTATGGAGAATAACATTTTTTACGAGGGACAGGTTTTATGGTCGCAGATAGATGCTAATCGTCACCTTAGACACTCCGCATACGCCGATTTTTGCGCACAGGCGCGCAGCAACATGTTGAAAACAATGGGACTATCACTTGACATATTTGCCAAGGAAAAGATCGGTCCAATTCTTTTTAGAGAAGAGCTCATCTATAAAAAAGAAATTCATTTAGATGAGTATATAAAAGTAGAAGTTTTCCTAACTAAGTTAAATCTAAAAAATGCCCGTTTCTCATTTCAACATGTTATTTATAAAGAAAATGGAGAAAAGGCAGCAGAAGTAAACGTCGATGGTGCGTGGCTCAACTTGGCTGAAAGAAAGCTTACTGACATCCCCGCTGGATGGTATGATATCTTGAAGAAAATCCCTAGATCAGCGGATTATCAGGAAGTAAATGTGTAATACGTTAATACTCTTGTTCTCCTCTTGCACTACGGTATTCCGTCAATCTCAAAAAGCGAACTGTACACCTCAGGACCGCTAAGGCCATATTGTATTGATAAATTAGACTCTTCACCTAGCCAACAAGCACCACTAAGCACTTGCCACAACATCAAATGCAGATATCCTATAGAATGATGCGATATAATATTGAGAAATAGCGATATATACGGAGAGACACCTGATTTACAAAAAGATAATCTAAAGATTGATCTTTACAACTATTTTATCAACACATTGGCACAATAATTCAACTGCTTGTAACGTTATTACACCGACAAATTCCGACCAAAGATTAGCGCTATTTTATTTAATTTTTTGTAGAGTTCGGTTACCATAATAGATTTTTTTTCATTAGGTTTGCATTATATTAAAAACAGAATTAGGACTTACTAAATGGGGTTATTCAATTGGTTTACGCAAGAAGTTGCGATTGACTTGGGTACGGCAAATACCTTAATAATACACAATGATAAAGTAGTAGTGGACGAGCCTTCGATCGTAGCGTTTGATCGGACGACCAACAAAGTTATTGCCATAGGCAGACAGGCTATGCAAATGGAAGGCAAAACCCATGACAACATAAAAACGGTCAGGCCACTTAGGGATGGTGTAATAGCAGATTTTACTGCCGCAGAGCACCTGATTCGAGGAATGGTCAAATTAGTCACCAATGGCAAATCGTGGTTCTTTCCATCTTTACGTATGGTCGTATGTATTCCTTCCGGTATTACCGAAGTCGAAAAACGTGCCGTGCGTGATTCAGCGGAAATAGCTGGTGCAAAAGAAGTGTATCTTATTCACGAACCAATGGCTGCTGCTGTAGGTATCGGAATTGATGTAGAAGAGCCAGTGGGTAACATGATTATCGATATCGGTGGTGGTACTACGGAGATTGCTGTTATCGCGTTATCTGGGATTGTCTGTGACCAATCCATCCGTGTAGGTGGAGACAACTTTGACTCGGATATCGTACAATACATCCGTCGCCAGCACAATATTATGATTGGAGATCGTACCGCCGAGAAGATTAAAATCGAGGTTGGAGCTGCCCTGCCTGAACTGACAGATCCACCTGAAGACTTTGCGGTCCAAGGGCGTGATTTAATGACAGGTATCCCTAAACAGATTACGGTATCCTACACTGAGATTGCTCATTGTTTAGACAAGTCTATTTCTAAAATAGAAGAAGCAATTCTAAAAGCTTTAGAAATCACACCTCCAGAATTATCAGCTGATATCTACCAAACGGGAATATATTTAACGGGAGGAGGAGCATTACTAAGAGGTCTTGACAAAAGGCTACAAGCGAAAACAAAATTACCTATACACGTTGCCGAAGATCCTCTACGAGCAGTGGTAAGAGGAACAGGAATAGCACTTAAAAACATAGGACGTTTTAAGTTTTTAATGCAGTAAGTTAGATAGAAACAAAACTACAATTACTTCTGCGCGATATAGAAAAGTTTAACTTTTTCTATATCGCGTACTTTTTAGATAACAAAACAAATTTTTACGGGAAAAATATGAAAAACCTATGGCTCTTTTTGGTAAGATATAATGCCTTCTTTTGGTTTGTACTTTTTTTCGTATTCTCTGTTTTCCTTGTTGTTCAAAACAACAATTACCAGCGGTCGGCTTTTGTAAACTCTTCTAATGTCATTGTTGGAACGTTTTATGAAAATGTAAACTCTTGGAAAGAATATCTATCATTACGAGACATAAACCAACAGCTCGCTGACGAAAATGCTCTACTCCGGAAAAAGCTGCAAAACTTTCTCCCGACAGACTCCACAGCTAGTACTGACATCCATCTAACAGATTCTATTAGTGAAGAGCGTTATGACTTTATAGTAGCCTCGGTTGTAAATAACAGTATAAATCAAAAAAGTAATTTCATCACGATCGATAAGGGAACAAGTGACGGCATAGAACCCGATATGGGGGTGATTACATCTAATGGAATTGTAGGTACTGTTTTGAATGTTTCGCAACATTTTAGCACGATCAAATCCCTTCTTCATCCGGACACTAAAATTTCTGTAACGTTAGATAGCACCACTACAGCATTTGGTTCATTAGTTTGGGGCAGCAATACGGATTCTCGCTATGCTATGGTACGAGATATTCCTAACCATGTAAAAGTTCACATCGGTGCTCCAGTGTTTACTTCCGGATACTCCACCAAATTCCCGAAAGGAATCAAAGTTGGACATATTGTACAAACGGATTTGGCTTCAGGTGAGAGCTTTAAAGACATTAGAGTTTTATTAACAACAAACTTTATAAATCTAAATCATGTTTATATTGTAAAAGATAAAATGTCTACTGAAAAATTAGAATTAGAACAGCACAATAAAGATAATGGCTAGAGTATTCATCTTCAATATCGTTCGTTTTCTCATACTTATAATACTGCAGATCGCTGTATTCAAAAATATTGGTTACTATAATATTGCCACTTTATTTCCTTATATTCTAATCATACTACTACTTCCGACAGGAATACCTAATTTTTTCCTTTTCTTGTTGGCGTTACTCACTGGTCTTACTGTTGATGCATTTTATGACAGTATTGGAGTCCATGCGGCAGCCTGTGTAGCCTTAGCTTGGTTTCGGATATTTTTCCATAAAATCACCCTAGATGTAGAAGAACAGGCTTTTCAAACCCCTAGCTGGGGTAATATGGGATTCAAATGGTTCAGTACCTATCTACTTTTAGGTACACTCGTCCATCATCTAGTATTATTCTTAACCGAAGTATTTTCATTCCAAAATATATTACACACATTAGCCAGTATATTTTTCAGTAGTTTATTCACTGTAGTGGTCATTCTACTCATCAGCCTGATTACTTACAATCGTAAATCAAGATTAGCCAATTAGAGTGATATGAACAACAATTTTTTCGAGCGCAAATACATTATCCAAGGTATATTTTTAGCGATAGCGTTAATAATTGTCGCTCGCCTGTTCTATCTTCAAATCATAGATGATTCCTATTTACTTTCTGCCAATAACAACGTTCTGAGAAAAAGCGTGGTATATCCCGCTAGAGGGATTATTTTAGACCGTAATGGCAAAGTATTAGTTCAGAACGAACCCGTTTATGATCTTTTAGTCATCCCCAGAGAGGTAAAAGATATAGATACCCTGCTCTTATGCCGTTTATTAGAAATAGACAAGGATGGTTTTATATCTCGTATGAATAAAGCGCGAGCTTTTTCTCCATTTCGAGCATCTACCTTTGAAGGTATGATGAATGCAGAAACATTTGCTGTATTGCAAGAGCATCTGGATAAATTTAGAGGTTTTCAGACTCAACCCCGTACAGTACGTCAATATCCCGATAGTACCGCCGCTCAATTTCTTGGATATATCCAAGAAGTAAATCAAAAAGATATTGAACGGTCGAACGGTTTTTACAAAAGTGGCGATTATATTGGCGCATCAGGAGTCGAGCGGTCTTATGAAGAACTTTTACGAGGTCAACGTGGTATCCGAAATCAGATGGTCGATAAGCTCGGTAGAGCCCAAGGCTCCTTTAGAGAAGGGAAATTCGATACCCTAGCTGTATCTGGAGATGGTTTGATTTCTTCCTTAGACAAGGATTTACAGTTACTGGCAGAAAAACTTATGAAAAACAAATTAGGCTCTGTCGTAGCTATAGAGCCTTCTACAGGTGAAATATTAACTTATGTGAGTAGTCCTAGTTATAATCCTAATATGATGGTGGGTAGACAGCGAGGGAACAATTACATGAAGTTGCTATACGATCCACACAAGCCGATGTTCAACCGCCCAATCCAAGCCTCCTACCCTCCAGGCTCAGTCTTCAAGGTTGTAGCGGCACTTACTGCACTACAGGCCGGAGTGATCACGCCACAGACTATTTTCAATTGCCCCGGCGGCTATCGTTATGGAAATGGCCGAATCATGCGGTGTACCCACGTAGACGGACCTACAGATCTAATCAAATCCATCCAACGGTCCTGCAATACCTATTATGGTTATGTCTATGCCCGTATGATTGATTCCAGAGGGATGTCGGGACCCAAAGCGTACGAATTGTGGCGGGAAGGACTTAACCAATTTGGTTTAGGTCATCCCCTAGGTATCGATTTACCAGGCGAAAAAGGAGGAAACGTCTATCCCGCCAGTTACTATACCAAACGCTTTGGCAGTGAAAAATGGGGATCCAGCTATAGTATCTCTCAATCTATTGGTCAGGGCGAACTGGGGATCACACCACTTCAAATGGCAAATATTATGGCTATTGTCGCCAATCGCGGTTTCTATTACCGTCCACACCTGATTAAGGGAATTGGCGAAAAGAAGATTGTCAAAGAAGAATTTACAGAAAAAATATGGGCTGGTGTAGACGAACAGCATTATGAATCCGTTATTGAAGGAATGAGTCGTGCGGTCAATGCTGGAGGAACCGGTGCCTCGGTACGGATCAATGGGATCGAAATGTGTGGTAAAACAGGTACGGTACAAAATCACGGTGAAAACCACGCTGTATTCTTCGCATTCGCGCCACGCGTCAATCCAAAAATTGCCATCGCTGTGTTCGTAGAAAATGCTGGATATGGCGGGACATGGGCTGGCCCTATCGCCAGTATGCTCGTAGAAAAGCATATCAGAGATACCATAACCTTACCCAAATATTTGCAAGACCGTATCTTGAATGCCAACTTATTGCCAAAAGTAAAAACGAAGACCAATGAAGTCAAAAAAGATACACCTGCTTTGAAAAAGGATAGTTTAAAAACAACAAAACAGGTTGCTCAAAACAAACAGGCACCTGCTTTATTCGTTCACCATAGCCAAGTCACAGGAAGAAATGAACAATACTAAAAACAGCTTTTTAGGCCGCCTAGACTGGATTACGGTAGCGATATGGCTCATATTATGCCTGATTGGCTGGTTCAACATCTATGCCGCGGCATACAATCCGCAGCACCCCGAGATATTCAGTTTAGCTACAAACTATGGAAAACAAGGCTTATTCATATTCACAGCACTTATTATAGGCTTTAGTATACTTATCATTGACCAACGTTTTTTCATATCCATCACACCTATCGTCTACGCTGTGGTCATTTTACTGCTGATAGCGGTATTGTTTATTGGTAAGAATATTAAAGGTAATCAATCCTGGATCGACCTGGGATTCTTTCGATTGCAACCATCCGAATTTGGAAAACTGGGAACCTGTCTCCTTCTCTCCTATTACCTCGGTACGCAGTCGAACAAGGCTCCCAACGTCAAATCACTATTAGTAGCAGCAGCCATAGTACTTCTGCCAACAGCACTAGTCAGACTTCAGCCAGATACAGGCTCTGCTATGGTCTTTTTCTCGTTGATCTTTGTCTTTTACAGAGAAGGCTATGTCAACACCAAGTTATTATTACTTGGCGGACTAGCGATTATACTATTTGTGGCAGCCTTAATACTGGAAAACGAATGGATACTCGTGGCTATTATCGTTGGCCTATGTAGTCTGCTCGCTTATTTCTACCGCTCCAAACGTAAGAATATTATTAACATTGCCCTGCTCTGTGTAGCTTCATCGATCTATGTCTTGAGTGTTGATTTTGCTTGGGAGAATATTTTGGAACAGCACCAGAGAAACAGAATTGACATCCTCCTCGACAAAGTCCACGACCCGCTGGGTGAAGGTTATAATCTCAATCAATCCCAGATTGCTATTGGTTCAGGACAATTGTTTGGAAAAGGATACCTCCAAGGAACACAGACTAAATATAACTTCGTGCCCGAACAAAGTACCGATTTTATATTCTGTACCATTGGTGAAGAATGGGGATTTGTCGGATCGGTGACCATAGTGGCCATCTACGTATTCTTATTATTCCGGATTATCCACCTTGCAGAGAGACAACGCACGGCTTTCGCCAGAATATACGCCTATTGCGTAGCGTCCATCTTGTTTTTCCATTTTTTCATCAATCTCGGCATGACGATAGGTCTGGTTCCCATCATCGGGATTCCGTTGCCATTTCTCAGTTATGGAGGTTCTTCTTTGTGGAGCTTTACGATACTCCTTTTTATATTGTTAAAATTCGATTCCGCCCGCAAAGGACTATCACCGGCATAGGCCACCTATATACGCTCCAGCACATGCCGTATTGCGGCATCAATTACTTCGGATGGATTCGGACAGAATTCTTCGTGAAGTCGAGAAGCCAAAATCGCATTAATGGAAAGCGCATGGTGCCCCAGCATATTGGCCAGTGCATAGATACCCGCAGTCTCCATTTCTAAATTCGTAATACACTGCTTTTTTTTTGTTCGGAATGAGTTAGCCTTTTGAATGAGATCAGGGTACATATTATGCGAACGGACCGATCGCCCCTGAGGCCCGTAAAAGCCCGGCGCTGTCATCGTTATTCCCTTTGAAAGTCCTCCTGAAAACTGCGCCATAAGCCTTGGGCTGGCCGTTCCGATATAAGGATGAAAAGACAAGTTCGAGAAATGCTTGGTAACCGCTGCCGCCAACTCTATCTCCTCTTTAGCGTATGATTTAACATAAAACTGCATCAGCGTATCAAAACCTATCGCAAATTCACTGGCCAACACCGTTCCCACAGGAAGATTCCCCTGTATGGGGCCCGATGTCCCGATGCGTATGATATCAACAGACCTCATTTCTTTCTTCAATGTCTTGGTTTCAAAATCAACATTGATCAGAGCATCGATCTCATTTAATACGATATTGATATTATCGGTTCCTATTCCAGTAGATATTACAGAGATTCGTTTCCCCCGCAACATCCCCGTATGGGTGATAAATTCCCGTTTACCTTTCTTCACCTCTATGGTGTCGAAATATTTCGAAACCAATGGAACTCGTTCTTGGTCCCCGACAAAGATGATAGTATCGGCCAGATCCCCAGGCCGCAGGTTCAGGTGATATATACTACCGTCCGCATTTAAAATTAACTCCGTGTCTGCAATCATAACGTATACAAATAGTTGTGAGTCACTTTTTCGATCTTATCCAATTTTGCCAGCACCTGATTGACTTGCATCTTTCTAATCTCCATAGTTATAACACAGCTGTTGTCAAATTGTTGATCCAACATTTGAATTCCTTCTTCTTTCATCACGCGCATGACATCATTCATCTGCAAATAGTCGAATCGAACATCATACACATCATTTACCGTCCGCTCTTCGATCTTTGCCACGTCCAATGCTTCCAACGTAGCCGTCTTATAGGCGTTGATCAATCCCGGCACCCCCAAAAGAGTACCCCCAAAATACCGAACCACCACAACCAGTATATTCGTCAGATCTTTAGAGAGCAGCACATTTAGGATGGGCCTCCCTGCCGTACCTGACGGTTCGCCATCGTCATTGATACGAAACACGCCACGATCCGTCGTTAAGCGATAGGCCCAACAATGATGTCGAGCTTTAGGATGCAAGGCCTTTAGGTCCGCTATAATATCCTTCAGGTCTTTTTCATTCTTAAAGGGGTAGGCATAAGCTATAAACTTACTCCCTTTATCTCTAAAAATCCCTTCAGAAGGCTCCTCAATAGTCAAATAAGTATCTTCAAATAAACTCACAAATACGCAATTAATAATATAGATATAACAGCCAATACAAGACCGATTTTATTGATATAGCTCAATTTTTCTTTAAAAGCCCATACGCCGACCAGCGTACCCACTACGATCACACCGACATTCATTGTCGTAAATACAATAGAGGGATTGTCCGGGATCACGCGATGCGCCTTCATATAAAAGAAAATATTGAAAAAATTAAACACTCCCAATACACTCCCCCACAACATAGAGGAGGCTTCTATCCGTTGTCCCCGGCCCCACTTTTGAAACAACAAGATACAAAAAGCAACCAACATTGCCCCTACAAAAACGAAGAACATCGAGTCAATATAAGACACCTCTTTATGTTGCGCCACTTGTTTGAACAAAACATCAATTATCCCCATCCCCAAAAACACCACCGCAGGATACAGCATGCTATTGGATTTTTGGCCCTGCCCCGCTTTATTCCAGCTGACCGAACAAACCAGTGCAATCAATCCGACAGCAATACCAATCAGCTTACCGGAGGAAGCAGTTTCCTTAAAAATTAAAAAAGAAGCCAATAGAGGAATAAACAATGACATACGTTGCGCAACATCCGTTTTTACAATACCACTGTATTTAATAGATAAAGCGATGAAAATAAAAAGTGTAGGCAATAGTATAGTAAGTGGTATATACAATTGATACGGAAGTATAGACCATGGGACGTCTTTCAGTTCAGGACCCAGCAGCGTGTATGTTAATACAACGGTCGCTGGATAGTTCCACAAAACAATCTGTTGCACATTCAGGGACCTACCTCGCGCCATCTTTAGCAGCACAGCAACAATCACACTACAAACAACACTTAAAATAACATATAACATAATCAATAGCGCTAAAAGAGCTACAATAGTACTAAAATCTGTCGAAAAGAACACTTCTCCTACTCCACTATTTTCTTATCTATCCCAAAACAGAGCAAAATAAACACATAAAATAACAACAAAAACAAACAAAATAAATAAAAATAATAACACAAAAAACACTATAAAAATAGCTTAAAAAACCATCATTAACACTAATTAAAAACAACTAAAAAACAAACAAAACAAGCTTTAAACAGCAATAACAAACAAAATAACAAAAAACAACCTATCAAAAATTACATTTTTTAAACTAAAAAAAACAGTCCAAAATCAACATAAAAATGAATCAAAAAAACAACTAAAAAACCATTTAAATAAAAATAAATTTGGATATTATTTTTCAATCACATACCTTTGATTCATCAAAACAGAGACAATGCATACAATGAACACATACAACTATTTTTATTTCTTTTATTTTAGCGATAAAAGCCGGGACTAGTATGTATATAATTCACTGCATGAATAAAATATGAAAGGTCCCGGATTGATTCCGGGACCTTTTTTCGTTAAATATTAAATATGAAAACAAAAATTGCAATTCAGGGCGTAAAAGCTTCATTCCATGAAGAAGCCGCATTCAAGTATTTCGGTCAGGACATCGAGACCTTAGAGTGCAGCTCTTTCAAGCAAACCTGCGAAATGCTCAAACAAGGCAAAGCAGATTATGTAGTGATGGCCATCGAGAACTCTATTGCGGGGAGCATATTACCCAATTACAATTTACTAAGGGACTACAGATTCCATATCGTAGGTGAGGTACACCTTAACATTCAGCAAAATCTGTTGGCCTTGCCTGGGGTAAAACTAAGCGACATCCAATATGTCGAGTCTCACCCGATTGCTATTCGTCAGTGCGACGAGTTCCTCTCCGACCATTCCGATTGGATTATCAAAGAAGGACTGGATACCGCAGGCTGTGCCAAAAAGATAAAAGAAGAACAGCTTACCAATACAGCGGCTATTGCCGGAGAGTTTGCCGCCAAGATATACGGTCTGCAGATTCTCGAAAAACGAATCGAGACCAATAAAAAGAATGCAACACGGTTTTTGATTTTGAGCAACGAGGTTGTCGAGCAAAAAGGAGCAAACAAAGCCTCCCTCTCCTTTCAGACTGGCAATGGTGTAGGCGCATTGGCAGCCGTACTACAGTGCTTTGCCGAACAAAATGTCAACCTCAGCAAGATCCAATCTATGCCTGTAGTGGGCCGACGTAATGAATACGATTTCTATGTCGATGTAGAATGGAAAAAGCAAGCCGATTATGATGCTGCAATTCGCAAAGTCCTAAAGCATACCGTCAATTTCAGTATCATGGGCGAATACATCAAAAACGAAAAAGTATAACACAACTAGCACAACGATAAAAATTAAAAATTGAAAATAAGATGAAACATTCATTAGACATCCTTCCATTACAGTCTTGGATAGACACAGGAGACAAACCTTTAATCATAGCAGGTCCATGTAGCGCAGAGACCGAAGAGCAAGTGGTTTCGACAGCTCATTTATTGGCAAATACAGGCAAAGTAAATGTATTACGCGCCGGTATATGGAAACCACGTACACGTCCAGGCGAGTTTGAAGGTATTGGAAGTGTCGGTCTACAATGGTTAAAAAGAGCGAAAGAAGAAACTGGTCTACTTACTGCCACAGAAGTAGCTACCGCCAAACACGTAGAAGAAGCGCTGGCTGCAGGTATAGATACACTATGGGTCGGTGCACGTTCGACAGCCAATCCATTTACTGTCCAAGAGATTGCAGATGCTTTGAAAGGCGTAAATGTACCCGTATTCGTCAAAAACCCTGTAAATCCAGACCTATCGTTATGGATTGGAGCATTAGAGCGTATCAATGGTGCCGGCATCAAAAAACTGGGTGCGATACACCGCGGATTCTCTTCTTTCGAAAAGACAGCCTTCCGTAATGAGCCGATGTGGGACATCGCCATACAGTTGAAAACGATTGCACCAGAGCTGCCTATCATCAACGATCCTAGTCATATCTGTGGTAACCGTGAGCTTATTCCTTACATCACACAAAAAGCTATGGACATGGATATGCAAGGACTCATCATCGAATCTCATATCGATCCTTCCGTAGCTTGGACAGATGCGAAACAACAAGTGACACCAGCTGCACTAGCAGACCTATTGGACAACTTGTCTATCCGTCATGCCGCATCGAACAACCCTGCTTTTGACGATAAGTTGGCCGAACTCCGTCAACAGATCGACAAATTAGATGACCAGATCATCAAGCAGATCGGTGATCGTATGAAGATAGCAGAGAAGATCGGTGAGTATAAACGTGACAATCACGTCACTATCCTTCAGGTATCACGTTGGGACGAGATCGTTCAAAAACGTGTACAACTGGCAAGAGCCTTAAACCTTAGTGAAGACTTTACCGTAAAATACCTCGAACTGTTGCACAACGAATCTATCCGTAAGCAAAACGAAGTGATGAATACAAAAGTAAATGCGGAGGTATAAATGAGTCTAACAAGCATCAAGCTCGCTCATCCTACGAAACAAATAAGTGGAACGGTACAGCTCACTGGTTCTAAATCAGAGAGCAACCGGGCTCTTATTATACAGGCCATCAGTTCGGGAAAGGTGAAGATACAAAACCTTTCCCATGCTGATGACACCGTGCTGTTGACCAATGCCTTAAACGTAGCACTTCAGATTGACGATCAGGTAAAAACCATAGACATCGGCCCTGCCGGTACAGCCATGCGTTTTTTGACATCTTACCTCAATCTACTTCCTGGAGACTTTGTACTTACTGGCACACAGCGAATGCAACAGCGTCCGATTGGGATTCTGGTAGATGCGCTCAACAGCCTGGGAGCGTCCATTGATTACACACAGACATCCGGCTACCCCCCACTGCGTATACGCGGTCCATTCCAGCAATCGGCTACTTCGGTCAATATCAAAGGCGACATCAGCAGCCAATATATATCCTCCCTTCTTTTGATCGCCTCGGCGCTCAAAGACGGACTCACCTTAGATATTGAGGGCGAGCTGACCTCCAGACCTTATGTCACCATGACACTCGATATGTTGGCCGAGGTCGGTATACAGCACAGCTGGCAGGAGAATAGCATTCACATTGCTCCCCAGCAAGCACGTCCAAGCACGTTGTATATAGAGCCCGATTGGAGCGCTGCCTCCTATTGGTACGCTATGGTAGCGTTGTCAGAGCAGGGCTCCATACGACTGCCTGGACTCAAAAAGAACAGCCTGCAGGGCGATATCGCGATTGCTGAGATCATGACTCACTTTGGGGTCAAGACAACCTTCGAAGCAGACGCTATTTACCTGAAGAAAACAGCAATCGCATCGGACAAAAAGTTATTTGATTTCAAGTCATGTCCCGATCTGGCACAGACCGTTGTCGTGGTGGCATCTGCATTAAAGCGGGATGTTTCTTTCACCGGTCTCGAGACGCTGAAGATCAAAGAGACCGACCGTATTGCAGCCCTACAAAACGAGATTGCAAAATATGGCGCTGTATTACAAGAGGACGGCGAAACCTATCACCTGCACAGTCAGCACGTTCAAGATCCAGGATCCCTGACGATCGAAACCTACGAAGACCACCGTATGGCGATGGCCTTTGCACCACTGGCACTTGTCTTCCAACAGGTACAGATACTGGAACCGCATGTTGTTGAAAAATCCTACCCTACATTCTGGGATGATCTCCGCAAACAAGGATTCGCATTAACATAAAACATATATCGTCTGTATTTTTAGCTAAAGTATAGACGATTTAATATATTTACCCCAATTATTAAATTATGGCAGGAAATTCATTTGGCGATTTATTTAGAATAACCACATTTGGCGAATCTCACGGAGCGGCAATAGGCGTGATTTTAGATGGTTGCCCTTCCAATATAGTTATTGACGAGGCCTTCATCCAATCCGAACTGGACAAACGACGTCCCGGTCAGTCAAAGATTACCACCCAGCGAAAGGAAAGCGATACCGCACAATTATTGTCAGGCGTTTTTGAGGGTAAATCTACAGGGACACCGATAGCCATTCTCATTCCCAATGAAGACCAGCGCTCCAAAGACTACTCGCACATCAGCAACAAGTTCCGCCCCTCCCATGCCGATTATACCTATCAAATGAAATACGGTATAAGAGATTATCGGGGAGGCGGTCGTTCATCTGCCCGAGAGACTGCTGCTCGGGTAGCTGCAGGAGCGATAGCCAAGCTGTTCTTAAAACAACACGGCATTGAAATATTTGCACATGTTTCCGGTGTAGGTACGATAGAGTCTCCCAACCTGGATTATACCGACCTATCCGATCTCTTAGACCTTCGCGAAGCGAATATCGTCCGTTGTGCTGATCCTGCTACTGCCACAGAGATGGTCAGTTTTATCGACAGCATACGTAAAGCTGGAGATACCGTAGGTGGTCGTATATCTACGGTCATCCGCAATCTTCCCGTCGGTCTGGGCGAACCCGTATTTGACAAATTGCATGCGGATCTTGCCAAAGCCATGATGGGCATCAATGCCGTACACGGCTTTGAATACGGTTCTGGATTCGAAGGCTCCAAACATATCGGCTCCGAGCACAATGACATTTTCTCCAAAGAGGGCGACAAGACCGTTACCCGCACCAACTACTCTGGTGGTATCCAAGGCGGGATCTCCAATGGTATGGACGTGACTTTTAGAGTCGCATTCAAACCTGTGGCCACCATTATGCGTGATCAGCCTACATTAAACGAAGCAGGAGAAGAAACCGTGATTTCCGGAAAAGGAAGACACGATCCTTGTGTCGTGCCTCGCGCCGTCATTATTGTAGAAGCTATGGCTGCCCTTGTTATTGCCGATCACCTGTTAAAACATAATGCCTATCTAAATGTTAGAAAATAAGTCTACATATATTTTAGCTTGCGATATCGGAGGTACACACATTACCTCCGCTATCGTTACTAGCGATACCTGGTCTATTCTTTCTGAAACAATCGTACGAAAATCGGTAAATTCAGCTCAAAATGCTAAATCGATTTTTCAGTCTTGGACAAGCGCAATAAACGAATCATTGGCTCTTTTTGGTGCCCCCATCAGACAGATCGGTATCGCTATGCCAGGCCCCTTCGACTACGAGACAGGGATCTCTTTGATGAAAGGGCAAGACAAGTATGACAACCTCTATCAAACCAATATCACGGATGGCCTCCGGAGCAGCCTAGGCGATGACACGCTCCAGATACGCTATATCAACGATGCCGCCGCTTTTCTACAGGGCGAAATATTTGCTACCGGACGTCAGGACGAACAGACCATTCTCGGCATCACCTTAGGCACCGGTCTGGGCAGCGCCATATGGCACCATGGTTCCAAGGCACAGGATGCCAACCTATGGAATGCCCCTTACAAAGAGGCGATTTTTGAAGAATACCTGGTTACCCGCTGGTTCACCCGCCGTTTCGAAGAACTGTCCGGACATCAAGAAATAGGATTAAAAGAAATCATAGACAAGCACAGCCAGAGCGACAGCTTACAGATATTGCTCGCTGAGTACCGCACCCACTTGTACGACTTTCTTCAATACTTCAGCACGCGTGAAGGGTGCCAACATTACATTATCGGAGGCAATATTTCAAAGGCATGGCCGCTCATCAACAGCGACCACAGGTTTACGGATTTTGCTATCTCCGTAGGGGTACAAGAAGAAAAAGCAGCGCTTATAGGCGCCGCTTCTCTGTTTAAATAATGTCTTTCTTTTAAAAGAATCTAGGAAACCGCTTTGGATCCACATCATTCATAATACGGTAGACTGCTTCAACAATATCATCAGCGGATGGTTTGCTGAAATAGTCTCCGTCGGATCCATACGGAGGCCGGTGTGCCTTCGCACTTAAAGTTAATGGCTTACTATCTAAGTGATAGTAGCCTCCCTGTTCTTCTAAAATCTGTTGTAATATAAAAGCACTAGCCCCACCAGGCACATCTTCATCCACTACCAGAATTCTATTCGTCTTCTGCAAAGAGGTTGCACATAAATGTTCTCTATCAAAGGGCTGTAGGCATTGTATATCAATAATCTCTATAGATATCCCTATTTTATCCAATTCCAACGCTGCTTCCTGCACCAATCTCAATGTTGATCCATAAGAGACTACCGTTACGTCACTTCCCTCTCGCAACTCTTCCGCGATACCTAACGGTACAGTAAACTCTCCAATATTAGCTGGCATTTTTTCTTTAAGTCTATACCCATTTAAGCATTCGATGACCAATGCGGGGTCGTCAGACTTCAACAGCGTATTATACATTCCAGCAGCCTGAGTCATATTTCGTGGTACACAAATATGTATACCACGAAGAGCACCCAACAAAACCGTCATTGGCGATCCAGAATGCCATATTCCCTCTAGTCTGTGTCCACGTGTGCGTACAATCACAGGCGCTTTCTGCTGTCCTTTCGTACGGTAACCCAAAGAGGCTAGATCATCACTTAATACGGGCAATGCGTACAGTAAGTAATCCAGATATTGTATCTCTGCTATCGGTCGTAATCCTCTTACTGCTAAACCGATTCCCTTACCAATAATTGTCGATTCACGTATACCTGTATCGAATACACGCATATTACCAAACTTATCCTGAAGGCCTGCAAAACCTTGATTTACATCACCTATTTTTCCTACATCTTCCCCAAACGCCAATATACGGTCGTCTCGCTCGAAATTTGCCTCAAAACAAGCATTCAGCACCTCCCTTCCATCTACAATGGCTGCATTATCAGCATACTTCGCTTCAACAATCGATACACACAGTGGACTTTTCTCTGTTTCTACATAGAGTGAACTATTATATCGTTCCGCATTCACTTTCTTCTTCTCGTTATACCATTGAAGTAAAGCTTGTTTTTCAATCGAATTTTCAAACCGCAATTCCCGCAACACCCCCCTTACCGTGGAGTAAACTTCCTTTAATGAGGGTTCTGGTGTACTGATTAACGTCTTTAAAGGCAACTCGACCAAATCTTCCTTAAACTCAGAAAGTAGTGATACGGCCTCTTCCAACTCCCCTTGCAGCAACTTACGATAGTCAGACCAAGCCCTCCTCTGTTCACTTCTCACATAATCCTTAGCTTTCTTTTCTATTTCAAAAAGCTCTTCTTCTCCCGCAATACCCGCATCTAGCATCCACTGACGCATCTTTATATTACAATCGTAATCGTTTTCCCATTGTAGGCGTTCTTTGGTTTTATATCGTTCATGCGAACCCGATGAAGAATGTCCCTGTGGTTGAGTTAATTCAGTAACATGTACTAAACAAGGAATATGTTGCTCTCTGGCTACTTTAACAGCCTTCTCATACGTTTCACAAAGACCAGGGTAATCCCATCCTTTCACCTTAAAAATTTCTAAGCCATTCCCATTCTCTCCGCGCTGAAAGCCTTTCAATGCCTCAGAAATATCGCCTTTAGTTGTCTGTATTTCATTGGGCACTGAAATTCCATAGCCATCATCCCATACTGATATAACAGCGGGAACTTGATGCACACCGACTGCATTTATAACTTCCCAAAAAACACCTTCAGAAGTAGATGCATTCCCAACGTTGCAAAATACAACCTCGTTACCGTTATCCGAGAAATATTTCAAATAAGAAAGATTTTCATTATTCCGATACAACTTTGATGCTAAGCCCAGCCCCATCGTTCTAGCCATTTGGCCCCCTGTTGTTGAGATATCTGAGAATGAATTCTTTGTTGATGTTTGATTCTTCCAATTTCCTTGCTCATCCAGTAGATTCGTTGAAAAATGAGCTACCATTTGACGCCCAGCTGAAGATGTGTCGGCCTCGATATCAGGATTAGCATACAACTGAGAGAAAAAATGATAAATTGTACTTATTTCTGATACAAAGGCAAAGGTCTGATCTCTATAATAACCAGAACGCCAATCCCCTATTTCAAAAACCTTTGCTAGAGCAATCTGAGCCAGTTCTTTACCATCTCCAAAAATACCAAACTTAGCTTTACCTGTCAGCACTTCTTTTCGCCCCAACAGACTCACCATCCTACTCTGTACTGCAAATTCATAGTCCTTCTTAATGATTTGACGAAAATCATCAAAACTTAGTTTAGAATTCGATAAATCTACGGAGACTTTCAAATCTGTGTCTATCATTAATTTAATGTTCTGTTTCAACAAAAGTAGCAAAATTACTTCTTACAATATAAGTATTAATTTTATTAATACTTTACCTGCATAGCCCTAGCTATATATATAAACGGGTTAGCGCTACATATTGTTATACGATGGACTTATACACATCGCTTTAGTTGAGGTAGATATTTTCTTACCGATCAAAGAATAGCCCTTTACTGATTAATTTTTAAACAGGTTTTAGAATATACGTTATTATTATGTACTTTTAAACGCAACTTTAACGTAATAACAATACATTAATGACTTTAAAAGACAGTGCTGTAAGCACCGAAAATGGATTAGGCGACTTAGAAAAGACAGTGCTCATCAATGCTTTGATTCAAACCCCAATAAACGAGCGCGATCAACAATGGATAGCAACTTTTCTAGAAAATATTGCAGATGCAAACCTTAAACTAGGTGCGCCCGAAGTAGTGATAGCAAGTGATGGTTTTCCGTATGTCCAGTTGGAGACAGTCACTTCGAACGAGAACTTTCAGGCTTTTGTAATAAGCAAACAATTGCCCACCCTATTACTCCAAGGCTTTGGTATAGTAGTAAATGCCCAAAACGCGCAACCCGATTGGATTTTTACATACGGTGATATTGCTAACTTTGAATTAAATGACAGTTTTTATACGGATGACAGTATCTTTTCCTCCAATAAAGAAAATGTTGTCATCGGAAACGATGAAAAAATATTGATAGGACAACCATCCGACAGTATTCTTCCGAAGTACATCCGTAAACAGCTTAGAGAATTCTTGCAACACTCAGGAATAAAATCACCAAAGACAATGCTAATCGCCCGCAACTTCGAAGAAGAATCCCAAGTTAAACAAGACTTGGTTTTCAACTTTACACCTTCACAGTTCGCTAGCGAACAGGATTTTCAACAGATCGGAAATACAATAGCATGGTTCCTACCCCGACATTACTCGATTCTATTTATAGATGATATGTCCATAGAAAATGGCTTTGAAGAGCTGTAGTAGTTCAACGATTTAAACATAACAAACAATAAAGAACTATGTACCTGTTCAATGTAAGAGTTTATGGGATATTGATTGACGCGCAGGACCGCGTACTCGTCAGCGACGAGCGTACACAAAGCGTGTCATTCACCAAGTTCCCAGGAGGGGGATTAGAGTATGGAGAAGGATTAATAGATGCTCTAAAACGTGAGTTTATAGAGGAGTGTAATCTAGAGATCGAGATTGTTCAACATCTATATACAACAGACTTTTATGAAAAATCAAGTTTTAATAATAGTCAGATCATATCCATTTATTATCTAGTCAAAGCAATAGGCCCGTTGGAAATTACGCTAAAAGATAAACCCATGGACTTTGATACGCTCAATACTATCGAGAAGGAAGAAGTATTCCGACTAATAAAATGTACAGAACTGTCTAGTGAATACCTTACATTTAAAACCGATCAAGTAGCTTGGAGAGAGTATCAAAAAACAAGAAACTTACCTAATAATTAACTTGGATTAAAGTCGTTTTTTATTTTCAAAAAAGCTTGATTATGCTAAAAATGATTTATAATTTTATAACATTGAAATCAACCAAATATATTCATAAGGTTGATTCTCAAACAGGAAGCATCTTTTCTAGAGGCTCCATTTTATAGTTAGTGTGATTATAAGGCGATATCCCAAATATCGCCTTATTTATTGCTTATCAACAAATACCCCTTAGTGATCAGCAAGAATGGTTATTGCTATATTTAACCAATAAAATATGCCAAAGCAATCACCACCAATGCACCACCAATAATCAACCATTTAAGATCCTTGCCACTGTCGGCACCCTCGTCACTCCTAAATTTATAATCTCTTTTATACCTATCCATATTCATAACAACCTCCTTTTAATATTATGATGCAATAATAAATCTAATTCCATACATTACTCATGGTGATAAGGTTCTCCCTTCATAATTGAAAAAGCCCTATAAACCTGTTCCACAAAAAACAAACGAACCATTTGATGAGAAAATGTCAGTTTTGACAGCGACATACTGGCGTTCGCCCGCTCCTTTATCCTTGGTGCAAATCCGTAAGGTCCCCCGATCAGAAACACCACATGCTGCACACTGGCCAACATCTTCCGTTGCAGATAGGCGGCAAACTCAACCGATCTAAACTCTTTCCCCTTCTCATCCAATAACGCTACAAAATCAGTATTGGAAAGATTTTTCAAAAAGAAATCCGCCTCCTTCTCCATCTGCTGCTCCATCGACATATTCTTTACATTCTTTACATCGGGTACTACCGTTATTTGAAAAGGTACATAATGCTTGAGTCTTTTCAAATACTTATCTATGCCTTCCTGAATAAATTTATCGTCGGTCTTTCCGATGCACAGCAAACTAATTTTCATATCACAAAAATTGCAAATTAATAGCGAATAAAAAAGATAAATACCGCAGTGGCCTCAAAAGACAGCGCCTTCCAGGATCGAACCCAGCCCCGCCCTTCTGGTTCTCATCCCTCTTAAACGCAAAAAACCTCCATCTTTCGATGAAGGTTTTTCTGCGGAGAGCGAGGGATTCGAACCTCACTCCTAATACGCTGATATTGTATCGGTTATAGACACTGATTTTTGAGGGTCTCTAAAGGGTCTCGCTAAATCAGTTTCTCGTCTTCCCTACTTCGATTTTCTAATACAAATATACAAAATGAACAGCGTAATACGTCATGATTGAACTAGTATTTGCATACGTAGATGGCTGTTTATTAGTCTTGTTGTATTTATTTTATTAGATTTGAGATAACCAGTTTTTGATTATAAACTAGATAGCCACTTCTATATGGGACACAAAAATATTTTTAGTGATCACGTGAGCATTGGTATGAATGAATACGTGTTCAACATTGTGATGAGTATCGACGAGAGTTTTCATCTAATTATTGCTGAAAGCAGCCCTCTAGATGGACGATTGGACCATAAAAGAATCCGAATACCTATCGAGAATGCTAGAGGTTTGAGAGATGCTCTAAATAGAGCTATAGCAAAAATAGATAAAATTGACCTTATGAAGTTTGTTTCTCGTTCCAGCCTGTTGGATAATGTAAGGGGCAAAAATACGATAGACGACCAGACAATCAAAACTGAGAAGAGAGAAAAAGTCACGAACTATATTCCCTCTGGTACCAAAGATGGGATTCGGAGTTCAAACGATATTCTCTACGACGAACAAAGGAAACTTTATCCCCAAGCCTACATGCCGTGGTCAACTGAAGATGATGAAAGACTGGAGAAGCTCTTTTGTAATGGCACCTCTACCAAAGAGTTGGCTAAAATGTTTCAACGTAATCCTGGTGCTATAAGATCGAGAATAAAAAAGCTCGAATTACGGGAGAAGTACGGTTAGCTCCTTATCTATAGACTTTTCCTTGTCTGATCATTATCTAGTCCTAGATACTGACATAGTTCATCGAGAGTGATCAACTGATGAGGCTCTTTATTATGCTTTTTTTTGATATTGTTGTGGATACGTAAACTTTGCCGGTAGCTCTTGCCGGTGATCCTGGCGATGTCCTTGGGGTAAATGCAAATTCTGTTCATACCAATACTTTATGTATTCTTTATCTCTACTGTTGGTATGCTGATTACCTACAGCAGCTGACTAGTTCTTAATGCTACCAAGTTGGTAACAACTTGTGATTGTATTGGTGACTTTTCTTTGTTGCAATTTACGGATTCTTTATGGTTTGATTGTGTGTTTCTATGTCTATTAACGCCATATAGTATAGGTAGACTTTTTTCTATTGCTTGTTTTATGAAGATTTGGTTTGGATATCACGATTGCTGCAGCGGTGATAGATTAATTTTTTAAGGAAATGGCAAGACAATCAAGTATTATCAAATTGAAGGGTACTATCGGGGATATTACCTTTTACAAAAGTAAGGATGGGTATTTGGCCCGTCAGAAAGGCGGAATTGATAAGGAGCGTTTTTTGAACGATCCGAAATTCCAGCGAACGCGGGAGAATGCCCAGGAGTTCGGGCGAGCCGGTAAGGCAAGCAAGATACTTTGTACGGCAATTCGGCCGGTACTGAACAAGACGCAGGACTCGCGAATGATTTCGCGCCTGGTAAAGAAGATGATGACGGTAATCAAGGCGGATGCAGTGAGTGATCGTGGGCAGCGTAATGTGTTGGATGGGGAATTGATTTTGTTGCAGAGCTTCGATTTCAATGGTAATGCAGGGCTTTCTGCTACGGTTTATGCACCGTTTACGGCTACTATCGATCGTGCGTCAGGTGTGTTGGATGTGAATGTAGCGGCTTTCACTCCAGAAAGTCAGATTGTGGCTCCAGGTGGAACGACGCATTTCCGACTTATTTCGGCTGGTGTTGAGGTGGATTTTGAGAATGAAACGTTTAAGTTGGCCCAAAGTGCTTCTTCTGAAATTGCGTATGGCAATACGTTGTCTGCAGCAATTCCATTGAGCAACGATCTTGGAGTTACTGACTCAACGAAGCCGTTGTTCTTGGTATTCGGAATCGAGTTCCTTCAGCAGGTGAACGGTTCGTTCTATTCGTTGAATAATGGTGCGTTTAACGCCCTGAATCTGGTAGCTGTAGACACGGGCGTATAATGGTTGTGCGGTTATTGCGGACTTATCATGGTCAAGGTACCAATGGTGAGATTTGGGTCGATGGTAAATTTGTTAGTTATGCTATTGAACTGCCTTGGTTAGATAATGTCCGCAATAATTCCTGTATTCCGGTAGGCAGATATCCACTGGCTAAGCGATACAGCAAGAAGTTTAAATGGCATATTTTGGTTAAGGATGTTGTGGGGCGAAGTGAGATTCTATTTCATCCAGCTAATAATGCATTGAGTGAGTTGCGAGGCTGTATTGCTCCTGTTAGTCAGCTTTCTGGAGCCGGGAAAGGTTTGGAGTCCATAAAAGCCTTTAACAAGTTAAAGGAGATGGTTTATGCTTCTATTGATGCAGGGAAATTGGTGTTTTTGGAAATTATTGAGAAAGGAAAATCATGAATGTAGTTGAACGGGCTCAGGCCCCTACTCCGAAGTTTTTTAAGGTGCTACGGAATATTGGTATTGTGGTAGCAACTATTGGTGGGGCTATTCTAACTGCTCCTGTAACTTTGCCTGCTGCGATTGTTACTGTTGGTGGTTATTTGGCCGTTGCTGGTGGTGTGATATCGGCCATTAGTCAGGTGACAGTTGATGATAAGCAGCTGAAGAAGGAAACGGAGGCCGTGAATGATGAATAGATCTGCGGTGGGCCATGGAACTTTTGGAGGTTTGTTACTAGGTGTTTATCCGGCTTTGATCATGGGTGATATCTTGAAAACTATTTTGTTAGCTGCTATTGGCGCAGCGGTTAGTTTTTGTGTATCTTTACTACTCGGGTCTCTGACCAAAAGAAAAAAATAGAGTTGTGGTGACTTTATTCAATTTAAAAGCTCGGCGTATGCCGGGCTTTTGTTGTTTTAACTCTTTTATATATTCCCATCTATAAAAAAGAGCAGCTGTTGAAGAGACTTAATATAAGATTCATTTAGAGCTTTACGTGCAGACTTATATCCCCATATGTTGCTTTGACTGCCAATATTTGAGATCATTTCTTGATTTGAAGTGCTATTTTTAATTATTTCAGTGTAGAATATGGTTGATGCGTTCCACATCCCCTTAGGTATTATCATTGTAGAAAGATTTCCTCCAACTATGCCTATACCTGCAGATATATCAGTACCAAATCCCGCATGGTATGCTGAAATACCAATCTTTAACAAAGTACCTTTCGATTCTTTAGACCTATACAATGAATTATCTTTAACGAAATAGATGTTGGGATAAACTTGTTTTATCTGTTCAAATATGCTTTCAATCAATGTTTCACTGGTACACTCAATTTTAGATTTTTCATTTAAAATTCTTGCATCAAAAAAAGCAACCTTGACTGTGTCTAAAGATGATATATCGCTTCTTGGTGGAGCTTGCACATATTCGGGACACCATACGTAAAGCTTCTGTGCATTAGAAAACGATACGTTTGCGATTAGGATTAATAGTAGTAGATATTTCATAAATCAGTTTTTTCGAAGATAGGAAAAGGTTGTGATTTTTTACTTAAAAGTAGCTTTTTATAGATGATTTAGAGTTTTTTTAATTTTTTTTTGAAATGTACTGGATTACTTCTGAAAGAAAAAGGAAAAAAAGAAAGTCATTGCTGCAATTGCTGGAGGCTAATAAGGCAAGGTTTTTCAGTGAAATACTATCCGGCCGGAGGCGGATGGAGATTTCTCTGAAAACATGGGCTTGACCTTGCTATTTAGCTTACAGCAATTATTTTTACATTCTTTTTTGTCTTTTCTGTAATTGCTTTTTTTAAATCCATTCATATTGCACCTACTGCTGTTAGCAGGTGTTTGCAATGAGTGCCGCGGATTGCAAAAAGCCTGCTAGCGATAGCTCGCCGTCTGCGAGTTGAGTGAAGGGTGCTGGACCGAGAGGTGCGGAGCACTGGGGGCCGGCATATGTTGGTGAGGTTGACTGGCGGTATTTTTGATGGCTTGGGGTTATTGGGGTTGGGTATGTGCGAAGGGTTTGAATTGGGTGTCTCAAAAATAGTGACAGCCGAAAGCTCGTCAACACAAGGTGCCTAGGTATGTATTGGCCAGCAGCTATGGAGGTGATCACGGTGCGGAAAAGCGGTTGCCGAATGTAGTGTAACGAAATGGAGGCGTGCCGGGATGATGCTCCGTGTGAACCGGAATGGCTGCGATGAGGTAATGACCGAAAGGCAAAAATGGTGACAATCTGCGTAGCACCCGTAGGGCTGATAGGCTCTATGTTTTTGGGGCTTTGTAGTGGAATCATAGTGCCTATAGGATTGGCGCTGTTTTTTGCTGAGGGAATGGACGATGGTAGCGTTGGGCCACCGATGGCACCGCAGCCCGAGCGATCTGCAGGCGAGCCAAACTCAAGGAGACGGTGGATGAAGCAGTGCTGAGCAGCTGGTGAATAGAAATGGAGCTTGCGAAATGTAATGAGCCAGGTGTGATGCGCTGTGCCAGACAGAGTAGTCGCCTATGAGGAGGAGGACTGAACTGCAAGGATGATGACAATCTGCGCTAGCACCCGAAGGGCAAAGAGGCTCTATATGATGCCTTTTTAATGTGTAGCTGAATCATATAGTGCCTCTTTGGATTGGCGTCATTCTTTGCTGAAGGAGGACGAGGAATGCCTTATTTCCTGATTGATGAAGAATGATTAAAGAAAGTTAAGCACTTACATGCAATATGATTAGCAAGGCCAATTGCTGATAAATCGAGGTTATTGTTGATTAGTTTCATAAATTTAGTTAAATATTAGATGTAATTGGCCCTATATCAAATTTTACATTACCAGATAATGATTTGATGTTTTTTAAATTTTCAAGATCAGCAGAATTTGGGTGAGGTAAGAATACATAATATTTATACATTTGACTCTCTAGCTTAAAGATTAAATTAACTACGAGAGCTTGTAAACCATTCGACGTGGTTACAACCCCAACATCGGTTTCTTCTAAAGGAGCATGGCCTTCTTGGCATATGAAAGGGAAATTAGATTCATCTGCACGGTTATTTAAAATATTAAGTAAGAATCCATAAGTCGTAACTTTAAAACCACCTCTATCGAATAGTAAATCGTATCCAACTCGTGAAAAAGCGGTTAAGTAAGCGCATTTTAGCATTGTTTTGATATTAAGATTGGTAGACAGTGCTAAAGAAACTTTGAATTGAAGTCCATTCCAATTGTCAAATACACCGTTAAATTTCAATGCGTCTATGCCTTTCTTAGACGTTACAAAGTTTGCACAAGGATTTTCACTTTTCGAGGCCTTTAGATTTTGTAAAGAAAATTTTGTGGTAATACCTTTCATATCTAAACTTTCAGCACTAATTTTTGCATTCATACTTTTTTCATGTTCGATGAAATTTTTTGTTTGAAAAAATAGAAGCACGTCTTTGTCTGACGTATGTCCATCTGTATTATTAACTTCTTTAGCTACGAGGACCAATTCTTTTCCTCCAAGGCTTTTGGGAGGGACATGTTCTATTGTTAGTTCTTTATTTTTAAGGCTCTCAATTGAGTGTAAATTTAGAGAAATTGGACATAGGTATAATTCATCAGGAAGCGTAAAATCTCCTGCATTAATTGTTATACCGTGTTTTTTGAAGGTTTCTTTCCAATTGGATGCAAATCTGCTGAAAAAATGTTGTCTATTCATTGCTTCTCAATATAGGTAAAAAACCATATATTAGCCAATATTTGTCAAGTCAAATTTCAAAGTAAAAATTTATGATTGGAGAGAAAATCCGAGAACTGAGGGAAGTGAATAATGTACTGCTTCGGCAGCTTGCTGCTCAGTTGGATATCGATACGGCCTTGTTGAGTAAGATGGAGCGTGGTGATCGTCCGTTTAGGAAAGAGGATCTGGTAAAAATTGCTTCGATTTTTGAGGTTTCTGATCGGGAGTTGTTGACTTTGTGGTTGGCGGACAAGGTACTTAGAATTGTTGATAATGAGTCGTATAAAAAAGAGTCTTTACAGTTGGTTTTGAATAGTATTTAGTATACCTATGAGTTTTATACAATCTAAGAGATTAAAACAACGTAATGAAGGATTAAAAGACTTAGAAAAGTCTTTAGAGAATAAGGCAAAGACTTTAATTATACATTACTCTTGTGAGTCTTTCGTGAATTTGCATGGGAGAAGCCCACGCATCACCTCTATTTCAATCCGAAATTTACAAACAGGGCAGACTATATCATTTTCGATTCATATACAGGCTCAAATTAATACATTAGATTTTAATAATTTATCTGATGAAGATTACGATAAATTAGAATTTGACATGCTTGATGAGTTTTACAAATTTGCTAGAGAAAGGCTTAAATTTAAATGGATTCACTGGAATATGCATGATACTAATTTTGGTTTTGAAGCAATTTCAAATCGTTTCAGAATACTTGGTGGTGAACCCTTAGAAATTGATATAGAAAATAGATTTGATCTCCCACGAATATTGTCTAAACTATATACTTACGATTATGAAGACCATGGAGATAACGGGAAATTGCTTAGTTTGTGTGCAAGAAATGGGATTTCTTGCAGAGATGCTTTGAGTGGTAAAAAGGAGGCGGAAGCTTTTGAAAATAAGAACTACCTTGCTCTACATAAATCTACCCTTAACAAAATTAGTATTATTGAAAGCATTCTAGAGAAAACTGATAGTAATTGCTTGAAGGTTAAGGTGAGCTACAGAATAATTTATGGACTATCCATTTCTGGAATAAAGGAGATTATTGCAAATAATTGGATTTTAAATCTTGTTAGAGGGATAATAATATTTTTATTGGGAGTTTTTGTAGAGAAATATATATTCTAACATATGACCATTGCTCAAATTGAGGATAATATGAAGAAGCTGCTTGCTTCTATTGATTCCGATACTTTTATATATGATTTTTTGTTGGCGTTTGGTACGCCAAAGGCTACTATTGCGCGTCTTCAGTCGGGAAAGATAAATCTTGGTGAGGTTGATGGTGAGCTTGTTTGGAAAAAGAAGCTTCTTTATAGGCAGGTGGCTGTTGGGACTAATCTTTTGGAGTTGATCCAGGAGCTGCGCTCTGATGTCGGCTTGAAAAAGTCGCAACCTCGTTTTGTGATGGTGACGGATTTGGTGGGTTTGCTGGCTGTGGATTTGCAGACTGAAGATACTTTGGATTGTGCGGTTGCTGATCTGGATAAGCACTTTGACTTTTTCTTGCCTTTTGCGGGTATTGAAAAAGCGCAGTATCTGTGTGAAAATCCTGCTGATGTAAAGGCTGCTGAGAAGATGGCTAAGCTTTATGATCAGATTAACCTAGACAACCAGTTTTCTGCGGAGGAGGAAGTTCATCAACTGAATGTGTTTTTGTCGCGGTTGTTATTCTGCTACTTTGCGGAGGATACGGGAATTTTTGAGGATAAGCTGTTTACTGCGGCTATTACGAGCAATACCAAAGCGGATGCGAGTGATACACAAGAGTATCTACAGGATCTTTTCTTAATCTTGAATACTGATGATGGCAGTCGTAATAATGAGAAGCAATACTTACATAAGTTCCCTTATGTGAATGGAGGTCTTTTTCGTGAGGTGTACCCTATACCCGTACTTACTGTAAAATCACGCAATCTGATCTTAGAGTGTGGACAGTTGGACTGGTCGGCTATTAACCCGGATATCTTTGGATCGATGATCCAGGCCGTGGTGACGACGGATAAACGCGGTGGATTGGGAATGCATTATACTTCGGTGCCTAATATTATGAAGGTTATCAATCCTTTGTTTTTGGATGAGCTGGAGGAAGAGTATCAAAAGGCTAAGGGAAATGTGAAGCAATTGAATGCTTTGATACAGCGCATAGCTAACATAAAGATATTTGACCCTGCCTGTGGTTCTGGTAACTTTTTGATTATTGCCTATAAGAAGCTTCGCGAATTGGAGATTCAAATATTGAATGACCTTACTGCTTTGAAGGGTAATAAAGGGTCTGGTACTTTGGATTTTGTGTCTTTTAATTCGTTGATCAGTTTAAACAATTTCTTCGGGATTGAGATTGATGATTTTGCCCATGAGATCGCTCGATTGTCCTTGTGGTTGGCAGAGCATCAGATGAATCAGGCTTTCCGAAAAGAGTTTGGCCACTCGAGGCCTGCCCTCCCTCTAAAAGATTCAGGGAAGATTATTCATGCGAATGCATGTCGTGTTGATTGGGAGGAGGTGTGTCCTAAAGAGGAAGGTGATGAAATTTATATTTTGGGGAATCCACCTTATTTGGGGTATAGTCTTCAAGATAAATCTCAGAAAGACGATATGGAGTTAGTATTTGGTAAAACAAAAAGCTTCAAAGTTCTAGATTATATTAGTTGTTGGTTTTATAAAGGTACACAGTATATTTCTGGTGTGAATGTGAAACTAGCACTTGTAAGCACAAATTCAATATGCCAGGGTGAGCAGACTTTTGCATTATGGTCTAAAATATTAAAAAGTGATTTGGAGATAGATTTTGCTCATCAATCTTTTAAATGGGGGAATAACGCGAAGGGTAAAGCCGCAGTTATTTGTATAATTGTTGGGTTACGCAATAAGTCAAATAAAGCAAAATACTTATTTAAGGATGATAAACGCTTTTTAGCTGTAAACATTAACCCCTATTTAGTTGACGGGAGTACTATTTATGTCGAACGTAGAAACACCCCTATTTCTAATCTACAGCAAATAATTAGAGGTACAGGTTTTTCTGATAACGGTAATCTATTATTGTCCGATTTAGATAAGCAGCTTGTACTTGATAAATACCCTTTTGCACAGGAGGTTATTAAGAAAGTTGTTGGTTCTTACGAACTTATAAATAAAGTTAATAGGTGGTGTCTTTGGTTCGATGACTGTAATGTCGAAAATTATAAAACAGTAGTTTTTTTTGGAGATAGAATTCAAAATGTCGAAGACTTTAGAAAGAAAAGCAAAAAATCTAGTACAAATATTGCCTCTAACATGCCACATAAGGCTACCGAGAATCGATTTAACCCAGAAAGTAGCATTGTAATACCAAGAGTTTCATCGGAAAGACGAGAATATATTCCGATTGATATTATGGATCCCAATACTGTAATATTAGATTCTGCACAAGCAATTTACAATCCGAAAATATACTTAATAGGTGTTTTGACTTCCAAAATGCATATGGTTTGGATGAAAACTACTGCAGGGCGCTTAAAAAATGATTATCGATATTCTTCTGCATTAAGCTACAACACCTTCCCATTCCCAAAAATCAGTAAAGAGAAAGAAAAGGAGTTGGAGGAATGTGCGTATCAGATTTTGGAGACCAGAGAGCGGTATCCAGAGAAGACATTAGCGCAGCTGTATGATCCAGATAAGATGCCAGATGATTTGCGTGAGGCGCATCGGCTGAATGACCTTGCTGTAGAGTCTTGCTATCGCGCGAAGCCTTTCGATTCTGATGAGGAAAGGTTGGAGCATTTGTTTAAATTGTATGAGAAAATGATTGCGGCAGAAAAAAAGAAATAGGATATGGCAGCAGACTTGACTACATCGCCTGTTGATAGGCAGA
The DNA here is from genome assembly GCF_016746095.1 of Sphingobacterium faecale. GTDB lineage: Bacteria > Bacteroidota > Bacteroidia > Sphingobacteriales > Sphingobacteriaceae > Sphingobacterium > Sphingobacterium faecale. The sequence continues at coordinate 160,814 of NZ_JAERTY010000004.1, forward strand.
ATATATTGAACAATCCGGAGGCGCTGGACAGTATTCAGGAGTTTTTGGGTATCACGGGCATGCTTTACGATGGGCAGTATCGATTTACAACCGCACAGTTAGCAGAGTTCTTTGATGTTTCTGATCGGACGATTAAACGTTATGTAGAGAACCATTTGCAAGAATTGGAACATAATGGTTATTGTGTATTGCGCGGAGCGAAGTTGAAGGAATTCAAAGAATTGTTTGGCCACCTGATCTACAGTGAAGTCGAATTGTCTTCTGATAGGGACATCGATGTCCCTATCAGAAAGGAACTAACTGATAAACAAAAGTTAAGCAAGGTGAATAAGCTGTCATTGTTTAATTTTCGTGCTTTTCTGAATTTAGCTATGATCCTTGTGGATAGTGAGCGAGCTCGATCCATTCGAAGCGCTATCCTGGATGTGGTGTTGGATCTTGTGAATCAGAAATTGGGTGGATCTGTTAAATACATTAACCAACGGGATGATGAGTATTTGCTGGCCATTGTCAAGGAGCCGAAATACCGTAAGGAGTTCACGAGTGCATTAAGCCGTTATCTGAATATGGGTAATGTGAAGTACAAGCTTTATACGGATACAATCTATCAGTCTATTTTCAAGGAAAAGGCAAGCGAGTATAAAGAGTTGCTGCAGCTTGATGAAAAAGACAATGCTCGAGAGACGATGTATGCAGAGGTTTTGAAGCTTATCGCCTCATTTGAGATTGGTATAGCGGATGAGATGAAGGAGGAATATGATAGACTGGGGCGACAATTGGAGCCGACTGAACTAGATGCCTTGATCCATCGGTTTGTAAACCGCCGCCATTGGGAACCACAATTGGAGGATGCCCGAGTAAAGATGGCTTCGCGTGATTATGGTTTTCGTGATGTCGTTCATAAAAAATTAGAAAGCTATATCGATAGTATTTCACCTAATGATTATCAAACGTTTTTGGGTGAACAGAGTAAAAGCCTTCAGGAACAGATTGATGAAAATATTGCCATTTTCAAACGTTTAAAAGATCGTTAGCGGATGGGAACGCAATATTTTGATGTAGCACATGCCATTCGTGTACACGATGATATTATTGATAAATCGGGTGGCCTTCATGGTATAATTAATGAAGGATTACTAGCCAGTACTTTGGAGCATTTGCAGAATGATTTTTACTATGAAAGCTTTATTGATAAAGCTTGTCATTTGTTTTACTCTATTAATAAAAATCATTGTTTTCAGGATGGTAATAAGCGAGCTAGTATCGCACTAACAGCTTATTTTTTGGAGATCAATGGATTGGATTATAAAGTTGGTAAGTTTATGGTACAAATGGAAAATATAGCTGTTCATGTGGCAGATAATAAAGTTGACCGGGATTTATTGCACGAAATAATCGATTCGATAGTTTATGAAAGTGATTATTCGGAATCGTTGAAATTAAAGATATTTAAGGCATTGCTTTAGCTCTGCTTGATTCACAGAGGGACATTGATGTCCCTCTGTGAATAAAAAACCAATTATAAAGAATGGAAAATATTATTCAGGTAACATACGGACAAACAGGATCATCTACGGTATCCGATACTATGGGTATGCGGGAAATGCAACAAAAGGCATTTCAGGCACGTAATAATCAATTGTTGTTGATTAAGGCTCCGCCAGCGTCTGGAAAATCGCGCGCACTGATGTTTATCGCGCTGGATAAGTTGGTGAACCAAGGTGTGAAGAAAGTCATCGTCGCGGTACCGGAACGTTCTATTGGTAGTTCGTTTGCTCCTACGGATTTGATGCGTCATGGATTTTTTGCGAATTGGGAACCGAATGAGATCTATAATTTATGTACTCCTGGCTTAGATGGAAGCAAATCGAAAGTAGATGCTTTTGTAAATTTCATGCGTGGTGATGAGCAGATTTTGATCTGTACCCATGCCACATTGCGATTTGCTTATGAAGCATTGGAAGATTCTGACTTTAATGACTGCTTGCTAGCCATCGATGAGTTTCATCATGTATCTGCAGATGGAAGCAATATCTTGGGGTCCGTATTACGCAATCTTATCAATAATTCTTCTGTGCATCTTGTGGCCATGACGGGATCTTACTTTAGAGGGGATTCTATACCGGTATTAGCTCCTGAAGATGAGGCGAAGTTTGCCAAGGTGACCTATAATTATTACCAACAGCTGAATGGTTATAAGCACCTCAAGTCATTGGGAATTGGCTATCATTTCTATCAAGGTAAATATCATACAGCTATAAATGAGGTGTTGGATACGAATAAAAAGACCATTCTACATATACCGAATGTGAACTCGGGAGAGTCTACGAAGGACAAGTATGAAGAGGTGGATCGTATACTGGATATGATTGGTGATGTAGAAGCTGTAGATCCTGAAACGGGAATTATCACGGTACGTAGACGCGATGATGGGAAGCTATTAAAAGTAGCAGACCTGGTGAATGATGATGCGAAGCAACGTGAGAAGATCGTGGGTTATTTGCGCGATATCCGCTCGGAAGATGATATGGATCTGATCATAGCTTTGGGAATGGCAAAGGAAGGATTTGACTGGCCCTACTGTGAGCATGCGTTGACGGTTGGCTATAGAGGTTCGCTGACTGAGATTGTGCAGATTATTGGTCGGGCTACTCGTGACAGTGCGAACAAGAGCCATGCCCAGTTTACCAATCTATTGGCTAAACCAGATGCGCAAGATGATAATGTGGTGATCGCTGTGAATAATATGTTAAAGGCTATTACGGCTTCACTCTTGATGGAACAGGTGTTGGCTCCGAATTTTAATTTTAAACCGAAGCGGGATGAGAATGAATTGGAGGAACCTGGTACTATCAAAATAAAGGGATTTAAAGGTATTGTTTCTAAGCGGGTAAAGGATATCGTTGAGGAGGATATTAATGATTTGAAGGCAGCGATATTACAGGATAAGGATGTTACGAAGGCTTTGTCAAGTACTATTGATCCTGAGGTGATTAATAAAGTATTGATACCAAAAGTAATTAAGATGCGTTACCCGGATCTAGCGGATGATGAACTGGAGGCTGTGCGTCAATATGTGGTTACGGATTCGGCGGTAAAAACAGGAACTATCTCGGAGGTGGGTGACCAGAAGTTTATCACCTTAGCGAATCAGTTTATTAATATTGAGGATATTTCGATTGACTTGATCGATACTATTAATCCGTTTCAGCGTGCTTTTGAAATTATGTCTAAATCGGTTACTGTTCCTGTATTGAAAGCTATACAGGATGTATTGCTAGCATCGAAGATTAAGATTACGGAGGAAGAAGCTTTGTTAACCTGGCCTTCAATATTAGCTTTTGTGAAAGAGCAAGGTCGAGAGCCCGACGTGCATTCGGCAGATATGAAAGAGCAGCGTTATGCGGAGGTGTTGTTGTATATACGAGATAAGAAACGGAAATCGGTGAGTCAAAATGGATAAAAAGGTTTATTTAAGTTTTGATGATATTTTTGCTGATGATGAGTTTAACTTATTAGAGGTAAAAACTACGGCTCGGCGGATTACTGAAGAAGAACGTTTGGTTCAGTCCTTTCAAGAGGTTAATGACTTTGTCGAAGAACATGGAAGATCTCCGGAACGCAGCAATGGTTTTAGAGAGCGTATGTTGGCTGCCCGTTTGGATGGTCTTATTGTGGATCCGTCTAAAGTGTCGGTTCTGAGTGCTTTTGATTCTTTTGGTTTGCTGCCGGTGCAAGAGGTATTGGACACGGAGTTTGTTGCGGAAGATATAATGGATGTTGGTGTGGAAGAGTTTGATTTTGCATCGATGGAGGTTACATCTTTTGATGACTTGCTGAATGCTGATCCGTTTAATCTGCTGGGGGGTGTTGATGAGGAGCAGCTGCAGATCTTTGACACTTCGAATCTGCCCCAAGTGGATAAAGAAAGGGAGCGACCAGATTTTGTTGCCCGACGGAAGCGTTGCAAGGATTTTGATCGATATGAACCTTTGTTTAAGGCGGTGCACGCGGAACTGGGAACTGGCGAACGTAAGTATGTAGACTTTAAAGCGGGTACTCTTCAAGCGGGTACATTTTATATACATAAGGGTGTTATTTTCTTGTTGGAAAGTATTGAGGTGACTCGGGCTGATCATTATAAGGAGGATGGCACTCGGGTTAGGTTTGACGGGCGTACGCGTTGTGTTTTTGAGAATGGTACGGAATCTAATATGTACCTGCGTTCGGTAGAGAAGATGCTTTATGATGAGGGTTTGGCTATTTCGCATTCTAACAGGTTGAATACGGAGGTTTTGCTGAAGAATGCTCATGTAGTGAGTGAGAGTGATCAGGAGTCTGGTTTTATTTATGTGCTGCAGTCTAAGTCTGCTGATCCGGTGATTCGAGGAGTTAAGAATCTGTATAAGATTGGTGTGGCCAGACATAGTGTGGAGGACCGTATTAAGAATGCAAAGGATGAGGCTACGTATCTGATGGCGGATGTACATTTGATTTCGAAGGTGACTTGTTATAATCTTGATGCTTATAAGTTTGAACAGTTGATGCATACTTTTTTTGCAGAGGTATGTTTGGATTTGGAGGTAGCGGATAAGAATGGCATGAGAACGCGACCTAGGGAATGGTTTGTGGCTCCGCTTGATGTGATTGAGGAGGCTGTGGATTTGTTTGTTTCTGGGGAGATTGTTAAGTATCGCTATGATGCCGGAATGGAAAGGATTGTTTTGAGATAAATAATGGATATGATACGCTTAATTTGGAGAAAACTTGAGCCTTATTTATTAGGAATCCTGATTTTATTTGTATTTTCACTGCCTTTTATTGGTGTGAAAATTTATAATTATTGGGCAGAATTTATTCCAGATAAAGATGGTTATAACGGTATTAGTGCTACTGTTGCTTATATAGGTGGTATTCTAAATATCATCACTATTATTTTTCTGTATGTAAATTACAGAGAGCAGAAAAGGCAGAATGAAGATCAACAACAGGATACAGATTTTAACAGAGCGATTGATTTGGTGTATAAGCAGCTGGAGCATACGCTTAAATTGAAAGATCAATTTTTGGAAGGTGATAATAGACCACTTTATTATAATCTAATTCATAATAAAGCAAAACCCGAGCACCTTGGCCATTCTCCAGTAGAATATTTTAAAAGTAAAGGAGTTGATGAGATTTTCTCCTATTATATAGGAGAATTTGATATCTATAATTCAATTTTAGTAAGTGTAAAGGATCGAATTAAGCGTAAAAAACTATCGCAAATAATATTTCGGAATATTTCTATTCATTTACATGAGAACTTTTCCCTTTTTCTAAAAGCTTATGAGGGTGTAGATTTGACTACCGATGAAGAACACCAAAAACTATTTAAGCAGTTAACCAGCTTGGTGAATTTTTACGATCAAAAATAATTAAGCAACCATTTGAACCCTAAATTATAATAATAACTTGAAAAAACTTTATCGTTATCGACCACTTTCAGAGTTTCTTTTTAAGGAGCTTTACTATCAAGAGCTTTACTTTGCATCGTATAAAGAACTAAATGATCCTTTTGATTTGTCAGCGAAAATTGAATTCTCTTTTGAAGACGAGTCTGAAGTCGAATATTTGATTTATTTTTTGTACAAATCTACTATTAGTTGGCCTGAGAAATATTCAGATAAAGTAAAAGAACGTAATTCTAAACTATTGGCATTTATGAACAATGAAAATAAAAAGCAGAGCTTTAGAGAAAGCTTAGTTCGTAAATTTAGGGTTATTAAAGAACACAATGATCATTTATGGTTAACCGATGTTTGTCATGTTGTTTCAAATACAGTAAACGATGAAAATATAGGTTTTGATTTTGATTTAAGTAGCTTTATAGGTGAATTAAATAGAATTACGGATAAATTTTTAGCTAACAGCTCCGTTACCTGTTTTTCTGAAACCAATGATGACTTTCTAATGTGGGCGCATTATGCCAGCAAGCATTCTGGTATATGTATGGAGTTTTCATTAGATAATGATGGACTGTTTCCATATTTAGAAAGAGGTAGACGCAAATTAAATGATGAGAATTACAAACAAAGGATTTCTAAATGGGATACTGAAGAGTATATTCATTGGGATGGTCTTCAAAAAGTGAGATACGTTGACAAACAGCCATTTATTAATTTTTATAATTTTTCGCCTGTCTTTGAAAACGAGAGTGATTGTGATTTAATTGGATTATCAAAACCATGGACACATAGATTTGCACATCAATTGCAGTCTGTTTTTTCCATAAAAACTAAACCTTGGGCTTATGAAAAGGAATGGAGAGCAATAGAAATAAATTTCGATAATCCTAAAGAGCCAGAAGCAAGAATTAGACATTTTCCTTTAGAATGTTTGTCTGGTATATATTTTGGTAGTAGAACACCAGAGTCGGCTAAAAACAGGATATTTAAATTGTTTAATTCAATGGGAAAATCATTGAGTTATTTTGATGCTGATCCTACAAGTGGTAGAGATCTGGAATTTTCAACATGGGAATATTCTGAAGATTGATACACATTTTAAATTCTCTATGAATCCTTTTGGAATATATTAATCCAAATCTAGTAAGCAATTTAAATCAGATTGAGCCCAATGTGAGCCCATTATCACATGCTTTAAATGCCCGCTTAAATACTGTTTGCTGATGTTTTTTGAATCATCTTAAGCTGTTCGTGATCCTATTTTGAGCCTATTCACCTTAACCTAAAATAAATCATACGTAGTTTTAGAATTTATTAAGCCAATTAATAAGGTGCTACTATTTCAAGAGCTTCTCTAATAATTCTACTTTTGATTTTTCAGCTTCGAGAAGGCGCTCGTAGAGCTCTACAACTTTGTCAATTGGATTGAATGTACACTCTTTGGCATATATTGCTCCGTTATTGGAACTGTTGTCGTTGAAATTGTTGATTATATTAAACACTGCTTCTTCGTCAAAATTACGTATTGCATCTGGAGTAACACCGAGTATTTGGGCTACCTGGTCCAACAAGTCTTCTTCGATCTCTACGCTACGTTCCATATTGGATACCGTCTGCTGACTTACACCTAATGCAGTAGCTAATGCTTCTTGCTTCATGCCGCGCAACTCACGTAGACGGCTGATTTTTGGTCCGATCTTGTTTTCCTTACTCATACTTCAAAGTTAATAATAATCTGTCATTTGTTTATCGACAATCTTGTGTCTTGGTATTTTACAAGATGCTTTAGTTTTTTACTAATGGAATTGGTGCGTTACAAGTTGTTTTGGTTCGGTACATGAATGATTGTTAGGTTCTTTGGGTAAACTAAAATTATAAGACTATGTTTAGAGCAGAATTTTCCAATTACACCCCTTGCTTTTTGAAAACACACGAAATCATGAACCCATTTCTTGTATTAAGGGATGCATATCAAGATTCGCCAAGTGCAGAATCGATTATTGATGATTGCTGGGATCTATGGACTCTAGCTTTCAGACCAGACTATTGGATGACTCATGAATCTCCAAAAGTTTTGTATGAGAAATTTTTGAAGTTGGCACGTCTGCTAGATGCTGGATGGTTAGTATCTAAAATAAGACCATCGTATATAATAAAAGCCAAGGCTATTAAAGAAGGTTATAATCCTAGGTTAGAATGTACGAGTAACGCGGCAACAGAGGAATTGATCGAGGCCTGCAAAACTATTAACAATATATATAATGAGCAGAATCATTTTGAATTATGCTTTGATTTATTCAACACTCTGTATCAGGGGTTAGCACCAACAATATTCGATTTTGAAGATTTATTTACAGAGTCAGTTCTTTCGAGCTTTAAAAGAATTAATCAGTTAATTAAATCCCTATTTGATATTTATAAATCTGAATATAGCAAAACGATATCGGACACAGATGACACCAAACTAGAGGCTGTTACAAAGTTTGGATTAAACTGCAATGTTACTCAATTCAATTATTACGATGGTATCGACAATATCTTTGAAGCTTTCAATAAAACACAATTCTTTTCTATTATTGAGTTTTTGAAGAGTACATCTTGTTCCCATTGTTTTTGGAAGAATAACGGGAACCCCGCGAATGTATTATATTACATGGAAGAGCTACAGTTTGTTATGGAAATTTCATGGGAATTTATAAAAGAGCTTGGCGATGTAAATTCTAAAAAATGGAAAATACCCAAAAAAAATATCAGGCAGATAAAATACCTGCCTGATCATGCTTTGAAAAATCCGCTCAAATTTTTAGCAGAAGAATTTGAAGAAAGAGATTTATCTAATCGCAGGAATGATATCGAGAAATGGCGACTAGCAGCATTAGATAATAATTGGCACAATGAGGATGAACACAAAGACATTCAAGATTTTCTTTTACGTCTAATTGAGGTAGCCAGTCTTCTAGATTATAGACCTATTAATTGTTAACTGTAGGCATGGATACACTAAATTTCAATAAGGACCAGAGCAAAATAGATCAACTTGTTTTAAGACTAATCTCTAAATACAGAATTGACCATCTATTTATCCGAGAGAGAGATGACTTTCAAGATGAAGGTGTAGTGCGTTTTGAAATCATTATACTTCTTTCTAATAAAGAGACAGCAAATTTGCAAAAAGTTAACTCCCAAATTGAGGTTGATATGGTTGATTATGTAAATTTTAATCATGTAACTTTTATTTCAACAACGGTCAAAGAGAAATTATCTCAAGGTGATATTTTCTTCTTTGATGCTTGTCACCCTAGCAGGCTTCTGTATAAAAACCCTAGTTGTTCTTATCAACTACATCCGCAAAATTTTTCACCAAAGCAAGATAAACGAGCATTACAACGAATCTTTGATAGAGAGAGTTTAAAGATTAATGAATTTAAAGAGGGTTTCTATTTTTACAAAGAAAAAAAGAGTTTTGCATTAGCAGCATTTATGATGCATCAAGTTTTTGAACTACGTTATCGATGTATGGAAATTTTGTTTTTAGGGAAAGAAAAACCAAGTCACAATATTAGAGTCCATCATAGAATTTTAAGGAAGGTGACGACCTCATTAAATAGTTTATTTTGCGAAGGTAATGAAGAGGACAATCGATTACTTATACTCTTAAATGAGGTTTATTGTGCCGTGCGTTATGAAGATGAGTTTCAAGTTCTAGAAATAGACATTAGTCGACTTGAAGGCAAAATGAATAGCCTCATTAGCTTGACTGATCAGCTTTTTTGTAAGTATTTAAATATTTTGGATAGAGATAGTTTCTCTGAAAATTTAGAATCAACTCTTTCTTCTGAAGTAGCCGAATTAGAACCCAAGGATTACCCCAATCATCCTTTTTTAACAGAAATACTCGTAAAAATCACGAGTTCTTTGGATATTAAACAAGCTTATCTCGTTTCTTCCAGAAGTAGACAGACATGCCGGGTGGGCTTTGAAGAAGAAAAGCAGAATCATTCTTTTTTTGAATACACACTGTTATTGGTATCGGAGTCAAATATTAGTGAGGAATCATTTGCACTTCAAAGTACTCTTAATGGAAATCCTCACTACTCAGTGCAATTACTAGGACATAGCATAAAAGAAATTAATATTCATCTAAAAAGAGGACATCGTTTTTTTAGAAAAGTCTTGAAGCAAGGAAATCTAGTTTTTCAAACAGGGAATCATATTGCATGGCCATTCAAGGATGAAGATGTTAACTTGATACCAAGCAAAAAGCTTAATAAACTAAAGCTCGCATGGTATGAACGGATGGAACGGGTTGATAGCTATCTTAATGGTGCTAATACTTTTGGTGCGGTAGATAATTACGCTTCAAAAACTGTAGTCTATGGACTGGCATTGGAACAGGTTTTTACTGGATTACTAGAGTTCTTTTATGACTATAAACCACAAAGGCTTTCTTTGAAAAATGTATTTAATATTTGCGCGGGAATTTGGAAGTTTCCTGCTGAGATATTTCCAAATGAGACAATTGACAATCGCCGTATTTGGAAATTACTAATAGAGACTCCGTTTGACATTAAACTTAATACAAGTTTAGATATAAATTGGGGTGATCTACAGACCATATCACATAATTGCCATCTTTGTACAGATGCTGCAAATGAACTGATAAATAATTTTCATGAAGAAACCGGTTTTGCAAACTAGATTAATCAGCGAAATAAATTGTTGAGCAATAAGCGTGATGATGACTAGACAACACGCTTATTGTTCTATTTCCTCTTATCTTGCACACTCATATCAAAGCCAATTAGATTGACCATTTCGCGGAGTCTTGAACGGAGTCTATTCCCGTAGGCTTCCTCGAGTTCTGTAGCGGACAGATTGGTGGTGATGTGTGTCTTCAGCTTTCCGGCGATAAAGAGGTCGTATCTGGAGAGTAGAATCTCGGCGAGTACGTTGCACTCGTTGCCAAAATGCTTCATGTTTTGCTCGGTACCGAGATCGTCAAAACAATAGTTGCGGTACTCGCTGGCGTAGATCTTACCCCGACTGTAGCGGTGTATGGTTTCGTAGCCGTCTTGTATGAACTCGAAGGTGATATCGCGTGCGCTTTTGACAATAAATCGGTCTTCCTGATTGCACAGTAGTCTGCAGAGCGTCATGAGTGTGGTCTTGCCGCATCCGATCGGTCCAGTGAGCATAATGCCTTTGCGGAGGTCGATGTTTTGATCGTTGCAGAGTTCGCTGTCCTGAAGAAAGTAGCCTGCTAGTTTCAGGATCGTGGGGATGTCTTCTTGCTGCACTTGAAAATGGTGGCCATAAAGTTCTTTTCCTTTTTGATCAAGAAACTGAAGCACGCGGTTGTAGTCAAAGCGGTTCGAAATAGTTTTTGCTGGCGGTGGTATGGAGCTGCTGTGCTCGAGTTGATTTATTAGATTTTGCATGGTTGTTGAATTTGGTTGAGTTTGCGATCCAATTTTTTGCTGATGCTTCCCAGTCGATCATGGGACTTTTGCCACCGACCAGCCAGCCATTGGCTGTGTAGTGATTGATGAAACGGTTTGCTTCCTGGAGTGTGGATTTTTGTGACAGGAAGAATTCTTCGACCAGGTTGGCGGCAGGTGGGATTTTCTTTTCATTCGAGAATAATTTGTTCTTTATCGGTCTCATGGAACCTCCATTTTCGACGGTTTTTGCTTTAGACAGCGCCGCCTTGGAGGTTTCTTTTTTTGCGCAACTTTTTTCTTTTGCTTCTTCAGCTGCTAAGGATTCTGACCTGACTAATTTTTGATTTCTGTTTTCTTTTTTCTCTCGCGCGGTTGTACTGATATTATCTGTGATAATATTAGTACTATATAGTTTATTATATGGCTCGTTTAATGGTCTTGTGGTCAAATTTTGAACGGGTTCATGCGCTGTACTGCTGACGAGTTCTTCGGTTGGAAAAAAGGAGATCTGACTTCCTTTTAGTGGGTTGTACGATGGCTTGTAATTGATGTAGCGCTGGGTATGGAGATAGGCCATGGCTTTGTGGTATGTTGCTTTGGAATTGATCTTGCTGAGACGCATCATATCGTCGCGGATGATCTGTATGCATTTGGGAAATCGGGACTGGTTCCATGTCTGGAAGAGGGCCATAAACAGGCTCATGTGTGTGGGCGTCAGATTGGGGTCTGACGTCGACTTGTTGAAAAAATGCGTTAGCTGTTTAATGTAATTCATACTTCACTGTTTATGATACTGGATTGGTTGAGTTGTCATTGAATGAATCGTTTATAGAGTCTAAGCAGTAGTAATAGGTACTCCCGATCTTGGACCATTTGATGGTGCCGTTGATCCGGTAGTTCTGTAATGTTCCGGAAGATATTTTTAACAATTCTTCGACTTCTTTAGAGCGCAGCCATTTCTTTTGGTTCGACTCGTGGCCTTTCATCAATGTTTTGAGTTCAGCGAGTAGCTCGATTTTGAAATTGAGAAGGTCTTCTTTGGTTAAGATTTGTAGTGACATAATTTTTTGATTTATGGTGATTGGTAAAGTTGGCCATTATCTAAATTCTTTTTTCACAAGTTGTTAACAAGTTGTGAAAATTATTTATGGAAACAGTTCGTTATCAGTGTCTTTAATTCTCTTTATTAAGGCTTCCTTAGCTTGATCTAGGAATTTGGTCTTGCTGTTTTTGCGGGAGCGTATATCGTAAAATACGCGGTTGTACTGTCCGAGGTCTACGTCAAATATCTCTTGAAAGTATTCGGCTATTTCTTTTAGATCGGCTTTGCCATTGTTGAAGACTCCTGTGGAATGTAGGGCGTATATGGATTCGATGAGGTCGGCTTTGGAGGCTGTCCATTTTATCTTGGCTTGCTTTTGCGGTATAAAAGGCTGGGGAGTGTCTGTTTTTTTGACTTTTTTCTTGAGGTAATGCCTGGTCATCTCTAATGCTTCAACATTGGAAAAAGTATAGACCATAGGTGTGGTGTAGCGCTTGTCTACATCGACTATGATATCATTGTAAGGTAAAAAGAAATCGTGATCCAATCGTGTGAAGAACTGTTTGTCAAGTTTGTTGCAATTGCTTTTGTAATAGTTGTAATAGAATCGATTACTACTTATTTTCTGTTTTGTTTTCCAGAGTTGTTTGAGGTAATATTTCTTGATTTTTCGGATAGGGATAGCAGGTTTTTTGGTCTCAATGTTTTGTACGATATAGTAGTACTGAATGAGTGCTAAGAGATGGCATTTGATGTTTTTGAAATAGAATATTTCGTCCTGTTCGCTGATATCTGGTACGGACTCAAATTGCTCTTTAACTTTTTCGAGTTTGGCCGATACAAAACGTATGGCCATCTCGATAATCTGAGAACTGTCGTGCTGATATTGTTCTTCTAGTTGTTTGACATAGGTGGTGATGTCTTCATTGATTTTGATAAATGTTTGGTTCATTATTGTTTGCGTTGATTAGTAAGCTTCTATTTTAAAAATTTAATTCGGCTGAAACTTTACTTTTCTTGTAACTTATCTACTGTCAACTGCTTTTCTTCGCTGCATTATTTTTTTGCAGTTCTATTATTGCTTTTAGGCTGTCCATGTCGTTTGCGACTTTACTATCTGTGATTTTGGCGTAATGCTGTGTGGTCCGGATGCTTTTGTGCCCGAGCATCTTGGATACGGATTCTATAGGTACGCCATTGGATAACGTGACCGTGGTAGCGAATGTGTGCCGTGCACAGTGAAAAGTAAGCTCCTTTTTGATACCGCAAATAGTTGCTATCTCTTTGAGGTAGGCGTTCATCTTCTGATTACTGGCTACCGGCAGCAAGATGTTTTCATTATTGCATTTTGGATGATCTTGATATTTTTGGATGATGTCCAGGGCTGTACTGAGTAAAGGAATCCGTGATGGTGTATTGGTTTTTTGCCGTTTGGTATCTATCCATAGTTGTCCGTCGATGCCTTTGATCAGGTTGTCGGGTGTGAGTTGTTTGACGTCGATATAGGCTAGTCCGGTGAAGCAGGAAAATAGAAATATGTCGCGGACATTGTCGAGTCTGGCGATGCTAATGCTTTTTGCTGTAATGGTCTTGAGTTCTTCTTGTGTGAGGATATTCCGCTCGACTTCCTGAAGCTTGACTTTGTAGTTGAGTGTTGGGTCTTGGGTGATCCATCCATTGGCCATACAGATGCGAATGATTTTCTTGAAATTTTTGATGTACTTGACAGTGGTATTGTTGCTGCAGTCCTTTTCGGTACGTAAGTAGAAGTCGTATCCGGTGACAAAGGCGTGATCGATCTTGTTCAGCGCGATATCATCGGTTCCGTACTGGTGTTTGATATAGGCTTGTGTATGCTTTAATGATGTTTCGTAGCGCTCATAAGTACCTTCGGAATAGTCTGTGCCTATTAGGGCTTTTAGTTTTTTGTTGTGATCCTGAAAAATTGGGATGAGTGTGCGTTCTCTTTGGCTGCTCTTTCCTTGATAGGCGTTCATGAAGTTGTCCAGTGTTATCTGGGTGGACTGGTACTCGAGCACAACTTGGGTTTGGGTGAGCTTGTTTTTGATGCTGTCGAGATAGTTATTTATTGAACGGGCTTCTTCGGTGTTGCCTTTCATTTTCATCGTTTTTTGGTCCCACTTAGTAGGGTGGATGAATTTCTTAGTAGAGAATTCGGTGCGCTGTCCCTGTATGGTGATGCGTACATAAATGGGATGCTGACCTGCTGCATTGGCTTTTGCTGCGCGGGCATAGATGTAGACGGTGACTTGACTGCTCATGGTTGTGGTGTTTTATTTCAATACTCAATTTATTCCTTAGTTGTGAACTGGTCAAGATGTTCAGCTTTTGGTCTTGTGTTGACTATTTGATGCTGATTCTTGAAGTTCATTTTAGCGAGACCCTAGATGACTAAATTTTAGGGTCTCGCTAGGGTCTCGCTGAAAACGAGAAGTATTGAAAAAAACGGGATTGGTCTATAAACAGAAAACCCTACAAATCTTTGAATTTGTAGGGTTTTGATACATTTTCCTTGTTAGGACGCGGAGAGCGAGGGATTCGAACCCCCGAACCTGTTACAGTTAACGGTTTTCAAGACCGCCGCATTCGACCACTCTGCCAGCTCTCCGCCACAAAAGTAGAAATTCCACCTTGATTTCCAAAATTTATTTCAAAAAAGCGTTGTTTTAATTAAATAAACGCTGATTATTAACTTTTTACGAATTGCAATTCCCCTTCAAATTTAACTTCTTCAGACACCATCACCCCGCCTGTCTCCAGTGCAGCATTCCAAGTAAGGCCAAAATCCGAACGGTTGATCGCTCCTTTTACAGTATACCCCACTTTGTCATTTCCCCAAGGATCCTTTGCCATACCACCGAACTCTGCTTTTAGTACAATAGGTTTGGTAATTCCCTTTATCGTCAGATCGCCGTGAATTTTGAAATCATCCTGTACATCGCCCACTACTGAAGTGGAAACAAAAGTGATTTCTGCATACTTCTCCGCATCAAAAAAATCCTCCCCCTTCAAGTGCTGATCCCGTTGTTCATTCTTCGTATCGATCGATGCCGCATCGATCTTTACCCTGACCACTCCTTTTGAAATATCGTCAGACTCACTCTCGATAGCGACTTCAAAGTTTTTGAATTGTCCCTTTACCGAAGAAATCATCATATGACGCACTTTAAATTCTATCTCACTGTGCGCTTTGTCTAAATTCCATGTTGCCATAATGCTACTTTTTTATATTTTAATTACTTTAATAACGTCTTTCTACCTCTTTTTGTTCTTGACAATACAAAGATAAATACCGCAAATCGATCTATTCTTAAGCTAGATTAAGATTTTAAAAAAATTATAGAACTGTCGTGCAAGCAGTTATTCTAAGGCCATCAAAAAAAAGAACAATAATTTTGTATTTCTCGCGCAAAAGGCTACTTTTGTTGCGTTGAAAGCGAGGCGCCCATAGCTCAGCTGGATAGAGCAACGGTTTTCTAAACCGTCGGTCTCAGGTTCGAATCCTGATGGGCGTACGAAAAAAACACAAAAATACCTTAGAATATTCTAAGGTATTTTTTTTGTTATAGTTTGATTTCCATTTTTTTTACCTACCTTGCAGGAATTAAATAAAAATAATGAACAAAGGCAAGATTAAATTTTTCAATGAAACTAAAGGATTTGGTTTTATTACTCCAGAAGATGGAAGCGCAGACGTATTCGTACATGTATCTGCTCTTAAAAACCAAGTTTCAGAAGGAGACGCTGTTACTTTCGATACAGAAAGAACTCAAAGAGGTATCAATGCGATTAACGTGCAATTAGCATAATATAATACAACAATACTTTCTTAAAAAGGATAGATTATCATAATCTATCCTTTTTTTTGTCCTGTTAACTTCGGTCAGCACACCGGCCGCTACTTCAATCGCAGGTAGATATGCTTGACATGCTTGTGCCCGCCCGAATCCCGCTCGTCGATTTCAAAGCGATTGATATACTTGATCAGGTCATAGAGCTTATTGAAGCCATAGTTACGCGGGTCAAAATCCGGTTTCTTCTTAGAGATAAAGCTCCCCAGCGATCCCAAAAACGTCCATCCCGTTTCATCCGCAAGATCATCGACACTGTTTACGATCATCGTCACCGTCTTCTTATCCACCTTATCGATCGCCTTTTGCCCCGGTTTGGACACCTCCTTAGCCACCGACTTCACAGCCGCTTTCGTGCTTTCCTCCTTTTCCACAGGCTTCAGGATCTCCAGGTAGATAAACTTGTTACAGGCCGCGATAAAAGGCGCCGGCGTCTTTCGCTCCCCCAGCCCGATCACCAACATCCCAGCCTCCCGCAGTCGGGTGGCCAAGCGCGTAAAGTCACTGTCACTCGACACAATACAAAATCCATCCACCTTTTCCGAATACAGAATATCCATCGCATCAATGATCAGCGCACTGTCCGACGAATTCTTACCCGTCGTATAGCTATACTGCTGTATCGGGGTGATAGCATTGTCCAGCAATACATTCTTCCATCCCGAGAGATGAGGTTTGGTCCAGTCTCCGTAGATGCGCTTGACCGTCGGGGTGCCACTTTTTGATATTTCTTCCAGCATCTCCTTGACATTCGCGTAAGGCACATTATCAGCGTCTATCAGGACTGCGAGTTTATGATCTAACATATATAGGTATCTTTTTACAGCCTACAACAGCAAAACACATACCATTACGCTCGCGACCTACAAGGTGACAGCATCCAAGGGCACATCCAGCCCGACTTTGACCAGGTCCATGGCCACCATCGTCCTAAAATGTTTAATATAATTATTGCCAAAAAATATCCGTCGCGTCAGCAATTCATAGTCATGCATGGTCGGCACCACGATAATCAGCATAAAATCGGCATCCCCTGTTACATAGTAGCACTGCTGTACTTCCGGCGTACTGCGGAATATCGCCTTGGTCGTATCGATATATTCCGCCTTTTCACTCTCCATCACCACCTCCACGAACAGCGTGATCGGCCGCCCGATCTTCTCCCGGTTGAGCACACTGATATTGCGCTTGATCACCCCTTCCGCCTTCATCCGTTTTATCCGTCGCTGCACAGCAGCGGCAGAAAGACCGATCTTCTGTCCGATATCCCGCTGCGGCGTAAAGTTGTCTTGTTGCAGTATTTTCAGTATCGCGATATCCAGTTTGTCGAGTTTTTCCATAACAGCCTTTAAAATGAAACAAAATTGCACAAAAGCACCTCAATTTAAGAAAAAAACACCATTGGTATCATCTATTTTTACGCCATACAACAACAAAGAGCATCTATGCTCCATTATACAACAAATAGATGGGGACATCACATACATTCAAAGGAATCGTTCTGGCAGTTACAGCAGCTACCCTATGGGGCGTATCCGGCACCTATGGTCAGTTTCTCTTCGAGCAGCGCCATATCAATGTCGAGTGGCTCATCGCCGTACGCATGCTCTCTGCCGGCGTCCTCTTTCTCCTGTTCAGCCTGTTAAAAAAGGACAATATATGGTCGATATGGCGCCAGAAGACAGATCGCCTGCAACTGTTGATATTCAGCATCTGCGGGATGTTGGCCGTACAGTACACCTATTTTGCAGCCGTCAAGCATTCCAATGCCGCTACCGCCACGGTACTACAGTACCTCGGCCCAATATTGATCGCCGTATACCTGGCCTTCAAGTACAAGCGCCTGCCCGCACCCATCGAATACCTGGCGATATTCCTTGCCGTCCTGGGCACCTTTCTGCTGGTCACCCATGGCGACCCCAGCACACTTGCCGTTTCCAATACCGCGATGTTCCTCGGGATAGCCTCCGCACTCGCACTGGCATTCTACACCTTATACCCCCTTCAGTTGCTCCACAGGCACCATGCCACCTTAGTTATAGGTTGGGCCATGCTCCTGGGCGGCATCGTACTGTCTTTCTTCAAAGCTCCTTGGGATATCGAAGGCATCTGGGACAGCTACACCTTCTCCTATATCGCGTTCATCATCGCATTCGGCACCCTTATACCGTTTTACGCCTACCTTACCGCAGTCAAATTGATAGGCGCACAAAAATCCAGCCTGCTGGCATCCGCCGAGCCCCTGTCCGCTACGATTATCGCCGTACTGTGGCTGCAAGTACCCTTCACCACCGTAGACTGGATCGGCAGTATCTGCATTATATCCACGATATTCCTGCTCAGTATGGCCAAATCGAGCAACTAGCCGCTCAGCAGCCTACAGCTCCATACGCAGCATGACCATATCCCGGAGCTGTACGCCGTTCTCCACGATGGGCGCCTCGTAATTATGGATAAAGAAATCCTTCTTTACAGCGTACATCACAAAGCCGGCACGTTCGTAAAAGCGGATCTGATCCACACCACAGTCTGCCGTACCGACAATAAGTGTACGGTACCCAGCCTTCCGGGCGATATCCACGATCTCACGGATCAGCACCGACCCGATCCCCTTGCCCTGCAGCTCCTCACTCACTGCGATATTCTTCAACTCAAGGGTACTGTCATCGATACGGTACAGGCAGCATACAGCCAGCGCACGCGCCCCTTCCTTCAGCACATACACATCACTGTCAAAAACATATTTATCAATCGCATAACGCGTTTCGTCGGCCAACAAAAGCAAGGGATAAGGAAGCTGCGCATCCGCAGTAAGCAGCTCCAAAGCATACGCCGGGTTCAAAGATTCGATATACATCAGGGTACATTTACATCAACAAAAACCAAACTTACGTAAATCACTTCTAAATAAAACAAAATTGCATTAAAGCCCCTCTTTTATTCCTTTTTATAAAATACTTTCCTTAAATTTGGGCACACTGACATACACAGGATCCAAAGCATATTTTGAGACTATTTTGTACATATCTTCTACTGGCTACGCTGACACTGCAATCTTTCTATCGCAGTATCATGGCTATGGAGTATCAGATACACCTGCCGGAATACCTGGCCAAATGTATCAACAAAGACCGTCCTCAACTGCATTGTAACGGACAATGTGTGCTGATGAAAAAAATAAGAGAAAAAGAAAAACAGGAGACCAAAAAGAATCTCGTCGTGTATGAATACAGCTCCCTGTATGTACACAAAGATTACACCGTCTTCCAATCCCACTCTCCAGCGGAAGAACCCCTAGAGAATTCCTTTTCCCCTTATTTGACCACGTACGCTTTTAGCTACAGAACCTCGGTGTTCAGACCCCCTATCGCTTAATTTCCTACCCTTTTAGGTATTCCCTTGGCACATTTCGACGCTCGGTCCTATCCTTGTACGGCAGGATAAGCAGCGACATGGCGCAGTATATCTTATGCTGTACCAGCCCATACCCGATGTGTATCGGTATACCTTTCTCATTCCAGAATTACGTATTGATCTTTCGAAGATGCCCCCTGTCGACCGCTGTCAGCGTCAGATAAGCCCCTTCGAAAAGAAAAAATGACTAAAACTATTTTAATGGAAAAAATTATACTTTTTCTAACAGTGCTATGCTGTGCCCTGACCTCATGTACCAAGGAAAAAACGGACTACGAGGCCGAGATAGACACGATCGTTCCCGAGCGGAGCGGCTTCAAAGAGGTCACCCAATTCCAAAGCGGCGCCTACACCATCCGCATCGATGCCTTGGGCGGCAACTTATACAAAGGCTACAACAAAGTCCATGTCAAGATCAGCGGTCAAGGCCAAGCACCTGTATCCGCCGCCACCTTACTACCTATCCGTAATGGAGGCACGGCACAGGCGCACTCCTGTCCCCACAGCTATCAGTTGACCTATAATGCCGGACAGGGCTATTTCGAGGGTTATATGGTCTTTACCGAAGCCAGCGATCCCCTATCCCAATGGGACCTGCATATCGGCTATACCGCTGATCAGCCTTATCGTGTCGTACAACAGGTACCGGTGCAGGAGCAGGACAACAAGAACCTCGGCATGACCAGCTTTACCGACCGTGACGGCGCACAATACATCCTCGCACTCATCGCACCACAGAAGCCCAAAGTAGCGGAAAACGAACTCGTCGCCGGTCTGTACCGATTCGACACGCCTACAGCAGGCGCAACAGCTCCTTTTCCGGATCCCGCCCAGTTTTCCTACAGTGAGGTGCAGGGCTATACCATCCTGCTGGATCCACGCATGCCTGAGCCTTCCATGGGCAACCATTCCTCGCCCAACAACAAGGATCTGCTGCATGGCGCGGACAACCTATACCATGGTGTCGTCAACTACACCATGACCGGCAATTGGACACTCAATTTAATCCTGCACAACCAGCAAGGCGATCTCGTCCGAGGCACCGTCGTACCGGATGACTTTACACCAGGCGTAGTGGGTGTAAAGAGCGAATTACACATTGACATCTTATTCTAAGGCACCATGAGAAGAATAGCACTTGTTATCCCCGTATTAATAGCGTCCTACGGCCTCCGTGCCCAAGACAGAACCCTGCAAAGCGACACGACCACCGTCCTGCAGGAAGTCAAGGTCAAAGCCAAGGCGAAGAAGAAAATAAAAACAGACCTGAAGCTCGCCGTTTCCGTCGACGAATTTCTGGCCTCGTCCCAGAGTATCAGCTTCATCAAGCGTGGCGCCTACGCCTGGGAACCTATGCTCAACAACATGAGTTCCGAGCGCTCCGCAGTCACCATAGATGGCATGCATATATTCGGTGCCTGTACCGACAAGATGGACCCCGTCACCTCCTATGTAGAGACCAACAACCTCTCGACCGTCGACATCAAATCCGGACAGGAGGGCAGCCTCCACGGGTCCACCATCGCTGGCAGCATCGATCTGCAGCGCGAAAACACCGCATTTGGCCTCGACAAAAAAGTGGGCGGCAACTACCAGACCGGCTTCGAGTTCAACAACAAGCAGTTCTTCAACCTGGCCGCCCTCTCCTATTCCGGTCAGAAGTTTGCCGCAGACGGCAGTATCTCTTTTCGCCAGGCAGAAAACTATTATGACGGTA
Source organism: Sphingobacterium faecale (assembly GCF_016746095.1). Taxonomy (GTDB): domain Bacteria; phylum Bacteroidota; class Bacteroidia; order Sphingobacteriales; family Sphingobacteriaceae; genus Sphingobacterium; species Sphingobacterium faecale. The sequence continues at coordinate 181,747 of NZ_JAERTY010000004.1, forward strand.
ATAATAAAGAAGTAAAGCACTCCCAGTTCAACAAGTTCAACAGCTCCGTGGGGCTGTCCTTCAAGACCGGCGAGCGCTCCGCCCTGCGTGTCGACGCCATCTATGACAAGGCCAAAGACGTAGGTTTCCCGGCCCTGCCGATGGACCTGTGGCTGTCCCGTGCACTCATTACCTCCGCCTCGTACAAACAACTGTTTGAGGATGGCATCATACAGCTCTGGGACACCAAAATCTACTACAATGCCATCGAGCATTATATGGACGACACCACACGTCCCGAGAACCTCGTGCACATGGACATGCCCGGCTGGAGCACCACCTACGGACTGCTGTCCAAGATAGCGCTCCAACGCGACTCCTACAGGTCCGAGATCCAGCTCAATGCCTACGACAATCTATCTATTGCCGAGATGCGCATGTATCCTCAAGACCGTAGCAACCGCACCATGTTTGCCTACAGCTGGCCCTGGGTCACCACCCGTTTTGCCAGCCTGTCCAACACCAACTCCTGGGACCTGTCTGACCGAAGCCATGTCGTCCTTGGCGGCTCCCTCGGCGTCAACTACAACTATTCCAAGTACGCCGAGTTCAACTGGATCTTCCATCCCGGAGCGCCCCAGGAAAAAACAAGGATACTGCCCGGGCTGCACGCCAGCTACCACATCGATATCGCCCCCTTTACGCTCAGCGCTGGAGCGGGATACGGACACCGTGCCCCCTCCATATCCGAAGCGTACGGCTACTATATCTACAACAGCTTTGACCGCTACGACTATATCGGCAATCCCAATCTGGGCAACGAAGTATCCTACGAGACCAATGCCAGCGTAGGTTACCAGACCGGCCGCATGGGCATACAGGCCAAGGTCAACTATTTCTACATTCAGGATTATATCGTCGGCAAGATACTCAACATGGGCAGCCCCATGAACTACCAGTCGGTAGGCGTCAAAGGCTATACCGCATTGGACCACGCCAATATCTTCAACCTGGCCCTGAGTGCCCACTACGATATCCTTACCCACCTGCATTGGAAAGGAAGCCTCACCTACGCCCGTGCTACGGACGGAAGCGGCGGCAATCTGCCTTTTATACGGCCGATCAGCTACCAGACCGGCCTCCAGTACATGTACAAGCGACTGGGGATACAGACCTCGCTCCAGGGCGATGCCGCACAGCGCGACTACAGTCCCGAATATGGCGAAGACAAGACTGCGGCCTACCAGATATGGAATGCCTCCGCAGACTACACCTTACCGGCACGCAAGGTCAACATGACCTTACAGGTCGGTGCCGAGAATATCCTCAATGCCTATTACAGCACCTACGCCGACTGGGGCAATATCCCGAGAATGGGGCGGAATATATTTACCTCCCTAAAAATCAATTTTTAAAAACACACTAAAAACTAATAAAAATGAAAAACGTAACAAACATCTTATTAGCCTCAGCCCTTGCTGTAGCACTGGTCTCTTGCAAAAAAAGTGACTCGCCAGGCGAAGACACAGACAGTCCTGCCGTCAACAATGTCACCCTGCAATTTGACAATACCTTCAAGGACAAGACCATTGTACTCGGCGATGCCAGTTCCAGCCAAGCCAGTGTGAATATCTCCGCTGAAGGCCAGACACATCAGTTTGCCGAGCTCAAGTATGTCATCAGCAATATCCGCTTGGTCAAAGCCGATGGCCAGGAAGTTCCCTACAACAGCAATGACCTGGACAAAGGTGCCACAGTGGTCAATCATGCCAAACCGGCGACCTTGAGCTATGTCCTGTCCGATATCCCTGCCGCCACATACAAACAGCTCAAGTTTGGCTTGGGTGTACAGCAAGACCTCAACACCTTAGACGAGCCACGTTTTCCAAATTTCTATGCTGCAGCCGGTAAAAACGATACCGAGATGATGTGGGAATGGGGAACGGGATACCGCTTTACCAAGATTGAAGGATTCTACGACACCGACAAAAAGAAACTGTCGATCCACACCGGCAGTACGTTAGACGGCGAACTCGAAGATCCGGCAAGCTATGTACCGGGTGTCGATGCGTACCGAGACATCAGCCTGACACTACCCGAAGCAGCCCTGGTAGGCAAGACGGCTCCTGTCATCCATATCAGAGCCGACTTTGACAAATTGTTGAGTGGTAAAACAAAAGCCATAAAGCTAGGTAAAGGCAATGCGACACCAAGCATTCACACCGCCGATGGCATGGTCGAATTTGTTGACAACCTTGGTGGCAATGGCAAATCCGATCCATCGGGCATGTTTTCTGTCACTGGTGTAAAAAACTAAACCACACTAACGCCAGGGGGTGCCTGCATCAGGCAGCGCACCCCCTACTTTATCCGCATCACAGATGAAAAAATCCATCAGCATACTCGCCCTGTCCCTGATCCTACTCGCCTTGGCCTGCAACCGCAAGGAGGCCGAAGAAGAGCTGACTATTGACAATCCTGAGCTTGCTCTGTCTATCCCCGAAGGATTCCCGCCACTGAACGAGGCTTTTTACAAGAACAAGCCGACCAAATACGGGGTTGAACTTGGCGAAAAGCTATTCCATGAAAAAAGGCTCAGCGGCAACAATACCATCTCCTGCGGCAGCTGCCACCAACAGTCCAAAGCCTTTAGCGACAGCGAGGCACAGGCTATCGGCATCTACGGACGTGTAGGCCTGCGCAATACCCCACCCATCCAGAACCTGGCCTTTATCAAGCATTACAATTGGGACGGTAACAAGCGCCAACTGGAGAAACAGCCCCTCGTCCCCATCATCACCCACGAAGAGATGGCCTCCTCCATTGTACAGGTCATGAGCAAGCTCCAGAGCGACCAGGCGTACCAGACGCTGTTCAGACAAGCCTTTGGCGACAGCGAAATCACGCCCGAGCGCATATACAACAGCATCGCTCAGTACGAATACAGCCTCATCTCCGCCAACAGCAAATACGATAAGGTGCGACGCCAAGAAGGCGTACATTTCAGTGCGATCGAGGCTCGAGGCCACCAACTGTTTCAGGCCAAATGCGCCAGTTGCCACAGCGGCGAACTGTTTACCGACCAGAGCTTCCGCAACATCGGATTCCCGCTGAACCCCAGCAGCGAAGAAGCCGGCCGTGCCCGTGTCACCGGTATCCGCGAAGATTATATGCGCTTCCGTGTCCCCTCGTTGCGCAATATCGCCTACACCGCACCTTACGGCAGTTTTGGGCAGTTCAAGACCCTGGAAGAAGTGCTCGACTATTTTGACAAAGGCGTGCTCCATGCCGACAACCTGGATCCTATTCTACAGCAGGCCGGCAATCGAATCCCGATGACCCCCAGCGAAAAAGAGGCCATTGTCTCCTTCCTGCATACCTTGAGTGACGAAGCATTCATCGGCAGGCCATAGCCCAGCGCCACCCTTTTAAAAACAAGTTTTTATTTTCTTCCACAGAAAATTGTAAATTGCTGTGCTGTTATGGCCAATAGGGGTCATAATGAACAACAATAAAAGGGTAAAAATGAGCACAGAACACGACTATGTGGCGATAAACCGCCAATCTTGGAACAACCGAACCGAAACACACCTCAAGTCCGATTTTTATAACCTAGAAGGTTTCCTTCAGGGAGACAGTTCCCTTAATGCGATCGAACTTGATCTATTGGGAGACATACAGGGCAAGTCCATCCTCCACCTGCAATGTCATTTTGGACAGGACAGCATCTCCCTCAGCAGGCTTGGTGCCAGCGTCACCGGGGTCGACCTCTCGGACAAAGCCATCGCCAGCGCCCGTGAGATTACACATCAGATCCAGACCGACACCACCTTCATCTGCTGCGATGTCTACGACCTTCCGGCACACCTAGACAAGACCTTCGACATCGTCTACACCAGCTACGGCGTCATAGGCTGGCTGCCCGATCTGGACAAATGGGCCAAGGTGATAGCCAGATTTCTAAAATCTGGAGGGAAGCTCGTTTTTGTAGAATTCCATCCCGTCGTATGGATGTTTGATGATGATTTCGAAAAGATCGGCTACCGCTATTTCAACTCGGGAGCTATTATCGAAAGTGAAAACGGAACCTATGCCGACAAAGACGCCGACATCAGTCAAGACTACGTCTGTTGGAATCATGGATTGAGCGAGGTGGTCAACAGCCTTCTCCGCAATGGTCTTGAACTCAAGTCCCTGGACGAATTCGATTATTCGCCCTACAATTGTTTTAACAAGACCATCGAGTTCGAACCGAACAAATACCGTATAGCCCATCTCGATGACAAGATACCCATGGTATACGCCTTGGTAGCGGAGAAAAAATAACGGAACAGCATGTTAGGTTAACAAAAAAGGCCATCTTTCTTTAAGATGGCCTTTTTACCGCAATATAGCACAGACGCCCTACTTGGACATCCGAAATCCAATCAATACAAAAGGAATCGTCCCCACCATCACCAGGGCTGTCGTCAGCAGGGCCGTACCCGAAAACAGAGACACAATCCCACTCGCCAAGAAACAGGTCCCCAGTTGCAGGGCATTCTGCATCGCGGCTGCTTTACCCAAGCTGTTGGGAAAGAGCTTCATGGCCTCTGCTACCACAATCGGGTAGCACGCACCATTGGCCAATGCCATCAAACAAAAAGGAACCAACAGCATCACCAGTGTTGGCGTCGTGACCAGCGTGATCACCAATACCCCGATCACCGCTACCGAATAAAGAGCCAGCAAATAAGGTAAGATACGCTTGCCCGCAATCCGATCCGACAGCGCTCGGTAGCCATAGCCCCCCAGCATAAAAGCGATCGTCTGCGGCACAAAGCTAAAACCGATCTGCGCTTCGCTGTAACCCAGCTCTTTCAAAAAGAAGGGTGATCCCGTCAGCCAGGCAAAAAAAGCACCCGAGCAGACCGCATAGATCATCACATTGCCGATATAGGTTCTAGACCGTAACAATTGCAGGTAAGACTCCCCCTTCACAGGTGTACCGTCCTGCACCGTCGCCTTATTCCGATTTAAGGTAAATGTATAAGCAATCAGGGGCAACGTAATCAGTGCCAACACGATAAAAATAGCCCTCCAACTGAAGTGATCCAATAAAAACACCCCCAGTAGAGGCGCCAATGCTGGAGACAGCGCGACCAGTGGCATGATCGAAGCGAACACCTTATTCGTCTGCTCCGCAGGATAACGTTCGATCACCAGCGCCTGCCAGCTCACCGCAGCGGCACATACCCCCACCGCCTGTATCAGGCGCAGCACCAACAGTGCCGTCACACTGTCCGTAAAATAAATAGAAACCGATGCGGCCGTAAAAATTCCCAATCCCATCAAGATCGAACGGGGCTTTCCGATGCGATCCGCCAATGGCCCCCACAACAGCTGCCCGATAGCATAGCCCGCCAAAAACAAGGTCAGACTGGCACTGATACTATTTTTGCTCGTATCGAGGTCGATACGCATCTTATCAAACGCCGGCAGGTACATATCCGTTGCCAAAAAACCGATCACACTCAATCCGGCCAGGTACACCAAAAACAGGAAACTGTTCTTCCCTTTATTCACCATCTATACAATTCTTTTTTTAATCAAGCTGCAAAGGTAATACAAAAGCGCTTTAACACTTTTCATTTCGCATATTTTTACCTAAAAACAACGAAGGCACCTATCGGCGCCCTCGTATCATTATATAATCATTTGGTTTGGTCTATTGAAAGGGAAGTACATATCCCGCACCGATCGTAAAGAACGTATTGTGCAATTTGATCGGCAGGTGATCCGTCGGTGCGTCAATCACATTATTGACCCCATAACTGAATACCCCCCGGATCTGCCACACTGGTGTAAGCGCATACACACCCCCTACATGCACCCCGATATCTGTTTTATTCACCAACTTGGACACGTCGAAGGTTGCACTTTCGATCTCTATCTTCGGTGTTGTCGGATCTCCCAAGCGCACATAGGCATTATGCACACTGCCCTCAAAAGAGCGGTGCAGCGCACGGGCGATAGAAAATCCACCGAGCAGCGACCACCTCGAGTTGAGCTCATAATGCGCCGATACCGGCAGCTCCAGGTACAAGTTGTTGAACGACGAGCCCACCGAACCGGTAAAATAACCGATAAATCCCGGTATAGGCTGATTCTCAAACTCGATCATCGCTTTAAAATTCTCCGCAAAAGCCCTGGTCTTCATGCCCTTATTGACCAGGTTCAGCCCCGACGAAACCGTCAGCTTATCATTGGCTTTATAAAACGGCACCTCTACCCCTATGGAAAACGGATTGACCGGCTTATAACTTTCCACCTCACGGATCTCCTGCGGAATAGAAGCAGGCGTCACGCCCCCGATATGCACACCGGCATGAAAGATCATACGATCCACACCGACCTGCGCATAGGCCCCCCACGTAGTCGCACAAGCAACCACCAATACTACAAAACACCTTATCATTTGATCGTAATCTTTATATCATCCACTAATAATACACTACCTACCGCTCCCTGAAAGATATCTCCATTTTTACTGGCACTGAGCACGATAGCCAACTTATACTTACCCCCTGCAAAGCCTTCCACTTCTGGCGCTTTGACGTACTTAAACGGAATGTCAAAAGCCTTAAAGTCCTTCGCTGCCGCTGCTTCCCCATCGTACAACAATGCAGTCGCTACAATACTCTTGTCCGTGAGCAGATTGGTACCATCGAGATAATCCACCTTGGTACGTGATTTAAGTTCGTCTGCGTCAAACAAGACCGCCACGATCGAGCAGGTATCCTTGGCATTGGCCATCGGTCTGCTGTTGTGATCGATCACCTGCTTGCCCGGTGTATAGTGATAGAAGCCCGAGAACGAGAGCGGAGCCCCCTCTATAGGGCGTCCAAAATGCGTCGACTGCAAGGGATCCCCCATCACATTTCCGGCATCAAACTCGCCCATAAAGATATTTCCTGCGGCAATCGGTTTCTTCGCCCCCGCACCAAAGGTACCCGTCGACTTGGTCTCCAACTTGACCGCAGTCTCTCCGCTGTGTGCCGTCGTGCTGAACTGCATCGGGTACAGCGCAGGCTGCTTCTTGGTGATCGGCGATATACTGAACACAAAACCCGCATTGCCCGAGTCCCAGGTATCCTGCCGACGACCGTCACGCAGGTTGAAGAATTCGGTATACTTATTCTTGTCATGGATGACATAATTCTCAAAATCATATTCCAGCGGCATGAAGGTCACCCTTTCATCCGTCATCGTCACCGTATATTTCTTGCTGAACTCCCCATTCTCGGAAGTCACCGTATAGACCACCGGTTCGGTAAAATCCTGCACCGATCCACTTTGCGGCACACTGGAGGCACCACGACTCAGCGTAAAGGCAAATGCATACGCCTTGACATCCACCTTTTGATCATCTACAAAAAGCTTCACCTCCTTATTGGTGACCACGGGATCCGCAAAAAAGTCCCCCTCACGAGACACCACGGATAGTATATCCGCTTCAATATTCGGCAGCGCCTTTTTGATACAGCCCGTAAACAGTGCGGGCAGCATACCCAAGGACAGGCAGCAAAAAACAAGAAGCAGACGAGAAAATGACTTTACTATCATCTGACTGTACTGATATTTTATAGTGTTGAAGATTAAAACGATTACCGATTAGATACCCACAAATTGGAAAGGCTTTGCCGCTTTAAAATTGGCATTGGACAATCCATTGAACGTCGAAAATTCCTTCAGATCCAACATCATCGTCTTAGACCCTTCCGCCAGGTTGAATTTCTTCAGATCCACCCAAAACGTATTTGGCGTCAGCACCGTTTCAAAATAGTACACCTTATTGCGCTGATCCGCTACCGATCTCCAACGTGTAGACGATATATTAGGCTCTGTTTCAGAACTGATACCAAAAGGAACTGAACAGTTGCGTATCACCGAAAACACACTCGCTACCGAGGTACGTGTATCCTCCGTCTGTGGGATCGCATTGATATAATACGAAGCACGGACGAAGCGGTCAGCCGCACGGTTGGTACCTGGCAACATCACCGTACCTGGGATACCCTTCCAGTACTTGTTCAACGCCAGCTGCTCTTCAAAGATGGGCGAGTTGGTCATCACCGTATAGGTCGGGCTGTGGTGTATCACCAATTTGCCATTGATATATTCCAAGATCGCATTATCGCCCCTTGCATCCGAGATCGACAAGTGCAATGTCGTGAATTTCTGCGTGCCCGGTATGTAGTCACTCACCACGACAAAAGACTCTTTCCCCAGGTCAAGTACTGCTTCTTGTACCGTAGCGTAATTATCTAATACATACTGCGCCCAAGCTGAAATGGTCAGTCCTTGTTTACTTCCCGTCGGGTTATACTCCGCGTATTGAGATTCCACCAGCCACAGCACATTCGCCACCAGTCCTTTTTCATTCATGCCATCCGTAGTCGCAATATCCCATGCCGACGCGATGACCGAACCATACTTAGATTTCCATTTGACAGACTGCGCTCCCACCTCGCCATTACGCTCCAATCCGCGCGGGAAAACCCATAGATTAGCAGCGATATCATCCTTCCAGTCCATACTGCGTGCCGTAATGATATTACCGTTAGGACCTTTGTAGACCACGCGTGTACAAGCCCATGCCTGTGCCCCCAATAAAGCGCAAGCAGTCAATAGTGATGCAAATACTTTTTTCATATGTAAATTGTTTTGGTGATCCACTAAACAGCGGATCGCTTGTTTTTTCAATGGTAATTACCGTTGTATTGTTTTACATAAGCTAATGTAGCATTTTATTCGAATAGCTCGCAGCTATTTTTCTACATTTTTAGAAGTATTTATAATCGTCTAATTAAAAATTATCCCAACGATCAGTCCGAAACGGCGACACTGGCAATCCACTTTCGGTAAATAGATTAGGCATAGCCGTATTGGAAAAGCCAAATCTGACTGCAACAGGCTTACTTACCCCAGGGGCAAAAACCAACAGTTCATTGCCTTCTATCTTACCTACGGCAGGTACAAACACTTTATCTTCTCCGGCAATCAGTAAATCAGTAATAGATTTTCCATTAACACGAAGGCGTCCTTTCAAATGAGCAAATCTGATCCTTATTTTATTTCCCTCTACGATATGCTCCTTATAGATCGGAGACAAAAAATCAGACTTTATCTTCCCATAATCCCTGACCAGTGCAATATCGGCCAGCCTAGAGGCTACAGCCTTTTTTTGTTGGGGATGTATATCTTTGATATTATCTACCAGATCAGTAGTAACCACCATCCCCGATTTAGGCAGTGTTAATGCTGTGATCGCTTGTTGTTCCCTCAGCAGCGCAGCATTGGGTATTTCATATTTGTAAGAAAAGGGAGCTATCTGTACAAAATAAAACGGAAACTCTTTGCCCCAGGCTTCCCGCCAGGAAGAAACCAAAGCTTTCATTAATTTATCATATCCCCAATAAGACACGGTGTTATCTTCCCCTTGGTACCATAATGCACCGGCTATTTCATAGCCCACAAAAGGATATACCATACTATTCCATAATACCCCAGGTTGATAGGGCTTACGCGGCGCCACCTTCTGTAAGCCTGCATTATCCAAAAGTTCTTTATCCGCTTCAATAGTTTCTTTTGGAGTCCAATATTCGGCCGACGTCCCTCCCCAGCTCGTATTTATGATACCGATTGGAACCCCCAGTTCTTTATGCAGCTTTTCTGCAAAAAAATAACCTATTGCCGAAAAACCGGCTGCTGTCTGTGGATTACATTCCGTCCATTGATCATACACGTCATTCTGAGGACTTTGAGCAGCAATATTACTTATCTGTAAAAAGCGAATCCCCACATTAGTAATCGTCGGCAAAGCGGCCTTCATCTCTTTAACGTTATTCAGTGCAGACCATTGCATATTGGACTGCCCCGAACAAAGCCACACTTCGCCCACCAATACATTTTCTAACAGCACCTGCTGCTGCTGCGATTCGATTGTAATGCTATATGGACCACCCGCATGCGGTGTAGCGATTGTTGTTTTCCATTCGGCATCCCCACTGGTTACAGCAGTAATAGTATCTTTACTCCAAGATGGAATAATATTCACCTTTTGGCCTGCCTTAGCCCACCCCCAGAATTTCACATTGGCATTCTGCTGAAGCACCATGTTATCAGAGAAGAAAGAAGGCATCCTCAGCTTCTGGGCATGTGCTATACCTAAACTACAAATACCTATAATCAGCAGAAAGAACAAGTTTTTCATAAATCAACTTTTTTGTTTTAGACGGATTCCAATTAAAGAAAGCGATACGACCAATAGCACTACCGCTATAATCTGGTATATAATGGAGAGACTAACCTCTGCATCTTTTAAAGCACCTCCCATATACACCATCAAGCCGCCAACAATCGTACTTAAAAAGTTTAAAAATCCATACGCCGTCGCGATATAACGTTGATCAACCACCTGTCGCAGTAAAGGCATTAGATTAGCGTCATTAAAACCTCTTGCTAGCCCAAAGACAAGCATCGCTACAATAGCCAACCCAAATACCTCGGTCGAAGCCATGACAAATAAAAATGGTGCTCCTACACAAAATCCAATAATCATAACATTCACCCGTCCTTTGGGATTACGCTGCACCCATCGATCGGCGATAATTCCACCGAGGATCACACCTAGAAAAGAACCGACCTGCATATATCCTGTAGCCGATATTCCCGCAGTTCCCAGATCCAGTTGAAACTGTTCTTTGAGGAAAGTAGGCAACCAGCCGTTTACAAACCAGTTTGCCATACCCAATACTGCAAAATACACCAGAATAATATAAAACGAAGGCAATCTGAATAGGGACTTTAATATTTCCTGTACAGAAAATCTCTCTTCATTTCTGATTTTAACTTCTTCTTTCCCCCCTTCTGGCACCTTTTTATCTTTTATAAAGTATACAAGTACCAAGGCATACAATACCCCAAAAAGCCCAAAAACATGAAAACCATAGCGCCATCCCCAATATTCTGCTATAAAACCACCCAAGCCACCCAGTGCCAGGCCCGTATACAATCCACACATATGCAGTCCAGTCGCGAGGGACCGTGTTTTACCGGTGTGATAATCTGTTATCAGAGCCAGCGCTGCAGGTATATAACAGGCCTCACTGATCCCCATTAATACGCGCGTCACAAGCATCTCCTCAAATGACTTGACATATCCCGTCCAAAGTGTGACAGCAGACCAGATAAATACGGATACGATAATCACTATTTTACGCGAATATCGATCCGCCAGAAAACCTCCAAAAGGGCTGACAACCCCATAAGACCACAAAAACACCGATGTCAATAGCCCAAATTGAGCGTCGCTCAGATTAAAGTCAGCAACGATCGGATCACGCATCGAGGTGATGAGTATGCGATCAAAATAATTCAAAAATGCAACTACCCAGAGCAAACCTACCAGTAGCCAAGCATATCCTTTAGATTCAGTTTTCATAATTATCCAGTATCAGATTTCCCATCAATACCTGTGGACTACGGATTCCAGGGCGAACTTCACCAGTAGGCAGTACTACAGAACCTTTCCAATACACACTCCCTGTCGTCACGGGCACCCATATTTTATCTTGTCCCGGCACAGCCATATCCGAATAGCAGAACCATTCCCTTTGTGTACAATCAAACTGCAAGATACGATTAGAAAACCCCGGATGCGCGTCTTTCAGATTCGAATTTGCCAAGCTACCGTCATCCCCTCCAAAAACAAAAACTGATCTTAATCCGCGATCATAGTATGCCGGTCCAGTTCCGGCAGCTACTGCTACTGGAACATGGGGCAACGCCTCCCACCTTCCATCCGATCCTAACAGATAGGCATCCTGTAAATATTCCCTTTGTCCGTTTTCCAGTGCCACACCCGAAAATACAGCCAGCTGATTATCCATATCGGCGCTCACAGCCAACATCCTCCCTTTGCCTGGTATAACAGCCACAGGTATCCAATCACTTTCCGGTGTTCTCAGATCCAGTTTCCAGCAGCTATTTTCAGCGGTCTTGGCATCTGCTTTCCGGATTCCTCCCAATATATACCAATAGTGACCTATCCGTACCGACGCACAGTTAGCTAGGGGAACAGGAAGTTTACCTATTAACCTATACCCCAAATCTTGTGTACTGTTATTCCAAGATATCTCGTATAATACATCCAGATGCTGTTCATGATCACTTCCTCCTGCCACATACATCTTGCCCTCATAAGAGACCGTTGCTCCATAGCCCATACGTCGGGGGAGTGGGCTGCATTCCTGCCATTTCCCTTCTTTTTCTTTCAACACAAATGTGCGATCGGTCCAGATCTTTTTTCCTCCATCCCACGGAGCAATTCCATCCGGAAAATTGGCTCCACCGGCTACCAGCAGATAATTATTAACAGTCCCCACATAAGCCCCTGCATATCCCATAGTATCCGGAATAGAAGCTAGAAATTGCCATTCCCATTTAGCGGTCAGATGCTGTGCCGTCACAACGCTAGGAATCACCATATAAATAAAAAGTTTAAGTACATTAATAATCATATCAACAGGATGCTGCGACCTCCAAAAAAACCGAATCAGCCAGATCTTTATACAGCTTACTGCGGTTTGCCTCAGAAAGACTTGCCAGAGGAAGCCGCGGATTGCCAAGATCCAAGCCTATTTGTGTCATGATAGCACGTTGGGTGGGAATAGGCCCATATTTAACCAACAGTCTGACCATTTCTACCGCCTTAAAATGAAGTTCTTCTGCTTCTTCAAGGTTTCCTTCTCCAAAAAGTTTCACCACCTTATTATAGAGCTTTGCTCCATAATTGTAAGTACTACCTATTGCGCCCTTAGCCCCCACAGCGAGTGCAGGCAATAATAGTTCATCATAGCCAAATAAGATATCATACTTACCATTTTTATAATGCAGACAAGCCTGATATTCATGTATCGTTGCTGCTGTATATTTTATCCCCGCAAGATTAGGGATCTGATCTTCGGCCAACGTCAAAAATTCGACCAGGTCAATCTGTATTCCCGTCACCGCCGGTATATGATAATAGAAAAATGGAGTCTTCGGAGCGGCAGCAGCAATATGAGCCATGCAATCGACCAGATTCTGCACGGAAACCGGTTTAAAATAAAACGCAGATACCGAAGAAATATAATCTGCACCATGCTTTTCAGCATGAGCTGCCAATCGTCGGGCTTCTTCAATGGCACTATGCCCTACATGTACGAATACCAACATCCGGCCAGCGACACATTCCAGGTACCGTTCTGTGATAGCCATGCGCTCTTCAGTGCTCAGACTAGGACCTTCTCCATTGGTACCACACACAAATACCCCTGCCACATTCTGTTCCAGTAATAATTCCACGTACTGCGGTATAATATCCAAATTGACTTCTCCATCCGCTTTAAAAGCAGCAAATGTCGCTGCCACCAATCCATTAATTTTACTCATTTTATAACTAGTTTATCTATATTAAATCTTTAAGCGCAACTTGTTGAAATACCAGATCGGCCTGGCTGCTCTCATATAGAACACCTATCGTGTCTTCGTCGATAGAGGTGATACAGGAGTACCCCCTTCCCTTACCTTCATCCAGTAATGTCTTTGTTTGCCAGGTTTCTCCATTATCCTTACTGACTTTAAGGGTGATATTGATACGTTCATACTTCGAGTCCGGATTACAGAAAATAAGAACAGACTTCACTTCTCCATTTTCCTTATAACAGTGTTTATGTATGCTCGCCATACAGGTGGGCTCTATTAAAGCGCTATGTGAAGTAGGATGCTCTACCCATGTCTTTCCCAGATCTGTAGTTATTGCGATAGCCCGTCCATTATCATCTCCCTTACGTGTAGCGTTCAGGTTAGAGCGCATATTCAGCATGATACGGCCACCCTCCAGTTCGACAGCCATACATTCTGTGGTCGATCTCGGCAGCGCTGCATCGGATGTCGTCCAGCTTTCACCTCCGTCCTTACTATAAGTGATATTAGAAAACGCCTTGCCTGTCCTGTCCCGACCCTGCGTAGGCATCACTAATGTCCCGTCCTTCAAGGTCAGGCCATGTCCGGGTGCCGGCGCCCATAACCACCATTCTTCCTTTTTACACATCTGCGTAAGATTTATCGGAGCTGACCACGATTTGCCATGGTCCGTACTCTTTACCAGTAAAAACTGAGAAGTTTCTTTTATACCGAATCCAGGTTGGGATCCTTTAGTTTTCCATTGATGATTCCATATTTCCTTCCCATCTTTTACTCCCGGATACCAAGTCCCTGTTTCATCGATAACCCCATACATCCAAAGACCTGCCACGTAAATATCACCTGTATTGTCGTCCAATAGGATATTGGCATCAGACACCCCGTTCCATTTTTGTCCTAGCCCGCCATATTCCCCCATATCTATAGCGACCTCCATAGGCAGCCAGGAGACACCCCTATCCAGACTTCTCGATACACCGATATCCATATGTCCTTGCAGATCCCTTCCCGATTCATATCGGGCATCATAGACCGCGACAAGACTCCCGTCTTTCGCCGTTACGATTCCGGGTATCCTGCTCGTATGTACCCCCTCTTGTTTGTGTCTTCTTACAGCAACAGCCAGTCTATGCGTACTTTTTGAGATATCATTTATCAAGTGCCTTTTTTTGTTAACGGATAGGTTTTTATAGGACAGTACAAACGGTGATAACATATTTTTTACAGGTCTTACCCTCAAGCTGACCCAATAGTAATTATCTCCTTCCTTCAAGTCTGATTTAAACGATAGTTTGTTCCTCCCCTTTTTGGCCTTCACATGTTTCGCTAGCATATATTTCGACTTATTACTGTCCTTTAATAAGGAAGTATCTCCAGCCGAATACCACACTTCGATCGCCTCTACGATCTGCGAAGCGCGTCCATCTAATCCCATCTCCAACACAATTGCCTGTTCTGCTCTTGCCACATCACTATTTATCTTATAACGTTTTACAACATTAATAGATTGATCTACCAAAACCGGCAGCACATATAATTTAGAGGTAATATCAATAGGCTCTGCAAAAACAATAGAAGCATTTAAAAACAACAAACTCCATACAATCAATCGAATCATCATAAAAACAGCATTTAGGTATTATAATTATATAGTACTTATGTACTACAAATAAAATTAACAAAAAAATATAAGATATCAAGGAATATCTTATATTTTTCTCTATTTACTCAGATTTTCATAATGCGGTCTCAAATGCTCCCGCATGGCCAGTACAAAATCTTCTTTCGTACCTTCTTTCAGTATTTTCACCAGGTCCGCATGTGATACATTAGATTTAATACTTCTATTCTCGTTTTTGAGCACATAATCAAATACCGGCATCAGCATAATCTGAAATCTTTTCAAGGTTTCATTTCCAGTTATTTCATATAGTTTGCCATGGAAAGCAATCTCGCTATTTACTCGAAACACATCGTTATCCCCAGATTTATCCTTCTTTATAATTGCTTCCAATTCTTTAATATCAGCATCAGTCTTCCGAAGAAACAAGAGGTCAGCCAATCCCGACTCCAGTACCAGCCGCAATTCAAAAAGATTCTTCAACGTCGATGTATCCATTAACTGTGGATTCAGCACCCGTTCAAAAGAACCGAGTATATCAGGACTAGTCAGCACCATTCCCCTCTTCTTCTTAGATTCTATCAGTCCCAGCATCCGCAATCTACTGAGTCCTTCCCGCAGTACATTTCGGCTTACCCCCAAAGCCTCCGACAAATCCATCTCTGTCGGCAATACATCTCCCGCTTTTAGCCCTTTTTTATCAAGATATTCTCTCAATTGTATCTCCACCAAATCAGCCCTTGTATTTACAGCGATTGGTTTTAGATCGTTCATCAAATCCTTTGTTGACATGGTCCTTGTTTTATATTTCTTTATGTTCTACAAAATAACATAAAAGTATTGATATTCGAATAGCTAATATAAACAAATCATTAACGTATTAAAAGAGTTAACAATAGTTAATCAATAGACCGGATCCAATTTAAATTAACATGATGGTAGTCGATAGAATGCTTTCTGTTTATGGCAGCTCCTGCTGATGGATCAATGACCTGCTCCACCAACAGCGCTATTTCATCGTTATTAATACGCGACATACTCGTATACCCTCCATAGCCTAATGCACATAGTTGTCCTTGTGCTATCCCTGGATAAGTTAGCGCTTTAGATGCAAACCAAGACTTTCCATCATCGGCGCTCAATCTCAACGTCATATTACATCGATAGGACATAGTCTCCCCCTCATTTCGAGCCGGATTTACAAAGGCAATCAGGTTCGGTGTGTACGACATACGCAATATCGCCCCCTGACATCTGGGATCAATCAGATTAGCGTCCGCACTAAAATTGCCAAATCCACCTTCTATTGATCCTTTAGATATATACCTATACCGTCCTCTATTCCAAGCACCTGCTACCGCCCTATCATTACGCAACAATAAACCGCTGCTCAACTCTACAATAGATCCTTCAAATGTATTTTTTGGAATACGCTGGTATCTCCATGTCATCCCATGATCGTCACTGTAGATATTCCTTTCGCCTGCAGGTATGATCAGACGCCCCTTATTGGGACCATTTTCTATCTGTATACCAGTCCCCGGCCCTACAGCATCCCATACAAAATCCTTTGGCACCAATTCCTCTGTACGATCGACAGCTTCCGACCAGGTAGCCCCATTATCATCACTGAATATACTAAATACCCTACGATCTCCCCATGCTGTAACTGGCGGATATTCTTTTCCATTAAAGCTGCCCCCATTCTGACTATGTACATCCGAATTCCAGGACATAAAAACCCAAATACGACCCTTGATATAATCTGTCACTACCGTCGGGTTTCCCCAGGTCCCCGCTCCCTCATCGACCAGCACCCTTAAAGTACTCCAGGTTTTTCCTTTATCGGTAGATGTCTTCGCTACGATGTCGATATCACCATAATCCAGACTCGTGAGCTTTCGCCCCTCGGCCATTGCAATCAATGATCCGTTTGGCGTCGTTGTAATACTTGGGATCCGATACGAGTGATACCCTTCTCTTCCCTGCTCGAATACCCGGACTGTTTCTTTGATAACCGTATTATTTCCATTTTCACCGGGTTGGTATTCCGGTTTTTCAAAATGCCTCACAGCCACCATTCCTGTATCCTTATCTGTACAAGATACATTCAAGACCACCAGCAGTCCTGTTATAATTGGAGCAATTCTGCTCTTCAAAAGACACCTATCCTTCATAGCTTTTAAATCTTACTTTTTATAGGTTACTATTCCTTCAAACGGGGTATTTATTCCCCCTTCCGTCGCGATCAGTATTTTGCCGGACGGTAACACTACAGCATCCATATGGCCGACAGGTACGAGATACGTGTTGTATGTCATTTTATTAAATAAAGCGCCTAAACTATTAAATGACTGCCCCTGATTCTCACTACGATAAAGCGTAGGCGAATTGGCATACACAGGGCTCATACCATAAGTCCGCGAATCGGTTGCCCTGCTTAAAGGCGTTGCACAGTACAATTTGCCCTGATCATCCCCCAGCAGCACAGCAGGAAATGTATGTCCAAAATCTCCCGTTGCCAACCCATTCGCATAAGACGCTGCTGCAGTCCAGGTAGCCCCACCATCAGCGCTGTAACTGACCATCTTATTC
Source organism: Sphingobacterium faecale (assembly GCF_016746095.1). GTDB lineage: Bacteria > Bacteroidota > Bacteroidia > Sphingobacteriales > Sphingobacteriaceae > Sphingobacterium > Sphingobacterium faecale. Next base: position 199,451 of record NZ_JAERTY010000004.1, read on the forward strand.
CTCGGTGTCACACTGCTGTGTGACAATAGCATCATTAATCGCCCATCGTTAAGCTCTACAATAGAAGGATTACGTAGATTGGTACCAGCTACTGCACCTGCTACCTGCCAGGTAGCCCCCATATCATCAGAGTACACCACACGGACTTGATTCGTTGCCACATTAAGAGGCATGATCAGTCTATCCTTTCGCGCAGGATTTCGTAGTGCAATACCATGTCCTGCAGCATGCTGCACATCTACAACGGTACTTCTCAATTGCGCCGTGATATCGACTTCCGGAGACCAGGTTGCTCCATTATCTACCGAACTACGCTGATATATAATCTGCCGGGCGGGATCTATCACATAATTATTGGCCGATCTCGTATAGAACAGCTTACTGTACTGCAGAACCAACGTACCGTTACTTGCTTTTACCACCTGAGGATTTGCATAACTGTCTGTCGAATTCTCTCCGGCCAGTACCACAATATCTTTACTCCATGTATCACCGCCATCGCTCGATTTCCTTAAGACGATATCGGTATTGCCTATTGCTCTTGTATTTTGCGCGACACGTTGGTACGCATCCATATACTCGCCCCTACCTTCGGCAAATAAGAGAACATCACCATTATCTGCCGCTGCAAGTGCAGGGCGCTGGATAAAGTTATAGTCAGCCTCCTTATGGTGAAAAGCGTAATCTACCGTATGAGACTCCGGTGCTTCGATATAGAAATCGTGCACCGTCATAAAGTTCCGCCACGGACGTATACTCGGTGTATAGAAAAACAGTTGCTGTTCGGGTAGCTGCATCTTAAAACAAAGCACCCCATTGACTTTGATATAGAACAGATTATCGACGATTACAGTTTCAAATTCTGCCGGCATCCCCGGTGTTATTACTTCATTTACCGTAGGCCATCCTGCGGCCGGATTCACACTAAAGGTCTTTTCATAAAGATCCAGAAAGAACTGAGGTGCGACATTTGAAAAACCATCAAATCCAAAAATAAACTCTTTACCGTTTTCCCAACTGCTCCCCAGTACGATTCCGGCTGCAGTGCCATTGAATGTACCGATGGTAGCCTTAAAATACATGTAGAAACGCTTTCCTTTGCCTACAGGCACGAAGTATTTAGAAACCACATAGTTGTTTCGGTAGCTATTTTCGCGTCCGCCCACATGATCAGCATTACTCACCGGGTAAGGGTTCCGATGTTGGATAAGGCGCATACCATCTGGTTGCGACAGCCACGAGATGGTATCACCACCGGCATAATAGTCTGTAAATCCTTTAAACAGGATCTTGTCGTGAAAAGGCAGCCCCTCTTTCATCAACCAGACACCCGCCTCCCGGTTAGGGTCAAACGGAAAAGGTAGACTATCCGGCACTTTTACTTCCTCTTCAAAGGGACCGGGAAAACCCCAATGCTGTTCTTTATAACAAGCACTCAGCAGCAGCAGCCACAAACAACAATACATCACCTGCGGTGATACTCTCTTCATATTTAATTTCGTTAGCTTCGTTCTGATCATGGTCGTATCAATTAACAGGTAAATACCAATTTTTTTCATCCTGTAGTTTTTGGAAAATTTCATTCCTCAGCGTTCCATCATATTTTGATGCCACCTTTTCCGCCAGCATATTCCGTCCCGACAGCTTAGACCACAACATCAGGTCATACCATCTCTTGCCTTCAAAAGCAAACTCTCTGGCACGTTCGGTAAATATCACCTGTAGCATCAGGTCCTTATCCGTATAATCGATATCGGTCGGCAGATACTTTACTAATCCACGGGCTTCGCGGACCATATTGACAAAGTTAAAAGCGGATGCAAAATCATTCAGATATAAATCTGCCAATGCCTTTAAAAGCCAGGCATCTGCCGACCTATATATCTGCCAACTTGCAATACTGCGGTATGCAGGGCGTCTGGAAGAAACATTATCCAGTCCGATATACTTCCATATGACGGTATCCTGGCCGAACACCTTAAAGCTAAAATTGGTTCTCACGTCACTACTTTCGTAAGAAAAAATAGTGTTTATGGTCTGCGATGCAGGCTTCAGATAATATTTACCCCCTTCTGCTGCGATATTGGAGGTAAACTCCTGTAACCTATTTGTTTCAAAACTATTATCAAACCTATATCCAAGTAAAAACATACTGTGCTGCGCGGCATAGCTCCCGGTAAACTGATTAGGCCATGCACCGGCAGTACCTAATGAATGTTGGTTATTAACGATGGGCGAATTACAAAAAGCCGAAGCCGTCTGAAACTCTCCAAGCCATATAGCCAGCTCTGCCGCAAATGTGGCTGCCGTAGGCTGTGATACCCGACCATATCGTTCCTCAGCAGGCAGTGTCTCATTATTCCATTGAAAGTTCAGCGGCAGCATTCCCAATACTGCAATAGCATCGTTATAGATCATCCGCCATACCTCCTGTTTATCTTTAGGAAACTGCAACAAGTCTTCAATTTCACCAGCAGATAGGTCAGCGGTCTTACGGCTCACCGTTTTTCCCTGTTGATCCACGTAAGAAATTTCCTCTGCATAATCCGAACGGATTATGGGAAAACGCTCAAAAGTCCGTACCAGGTAATAGTAACAGATTGCGCGCAGCAGCAATGCTTCTGCATAATAAGCATTGACACTTTTAGGCAATAACCTATCGTCCTTACCGATGACATCGTACACACGCTCCAATTGCCGGTTGCATCGGGCTATCGTTTCATAAATACCAGCATAATCAGCATATGGGTTTTGAGCACTCACATTATTTATGACAAACTCATTCACATAAGGGGCAGGCTCATTCTGTCCCGTTGTGACCATATCAGCGCGCGCATCGCCCCAGAGCAAAAACTTATGAACATCTTTACTCAATGGTGTATACATACCTAATGCCGAAGCATTTAAATCCTTTTGACTCTTATAGAAATCATCTTCGACAACAGACTCATAAGGTTCCACCTCAAAGAAATCAGAACAAGCACTAAAAAAGCCCGATAGTGACAAACAGAGCACCAAACGTCCTATTATTTTTCTATATTCCATGTGTATATAATTATCATTATCCTATAAAATCCTATTAAAACGAAGCCTTTACCCCTAATCTATACGTGCGTCCCAGTGGTGGCGCGCCAAAATCAATATTACGCAGCATAGGGCTATTAAGACCATTTACTTCCGGATCGAACCCTGTGTATTTGGTCCATGTCCATAAATTGTCGCCACTCAAATAGATGCGTATCCGTTTAAAAAACAGTTGCCCCGCACCAGCTACAATCTCATGATGCAGCGTCACACTCTTCAATTTCAGATAACTTCCATCTTCTACCCATAGTGACGAAGCAGCCCCATTAGAAGACCGATCTCCGACTACAGCTCTGCTCAAACCGTCTCCTGGTTCATTTTCCGAACGCCATCTGTTCATCACCGTAGGATTCTGATTGGCATAGTCGCTCATCAGATGCATCTGCTGTTTAAAACTATTATAGATATCGGCTCCCTGTACAAAATTGATCAATGCAGAGAGACCCCAGTTTTTATAACTAAAATCTGTAGCTACATGTCCAAAGAAACGCGGTAGTGGCGAACCTATTACCTGCCTGTCCAACGTATTGATTTTGCCATCCTTATTGACATCCTCTACGATATAGTCACCTGCATGATAAGGAGTACCGTCAGATTTATTCAAGTTTACCTGCTCTTCCCGCTGAAACACCCCCGTTACCTTGTACCCATAAAAAGATCCCAAAGCCTCTCCTTCACGGGCCAAGCCTACATTATTACCCAGATACTGTTCGATATCTCCGTTAGGCAATGCAGTGACTTTGTTCGTTAAGGTCGACAGCGTAGCCGACATATTCCATTTCACGTCACTATTCTGCACAAGTTGGGCAGACATGCTGAGCTCCAGCCCCTTGTTTTCCACCTTGCCCGCATTTTCAAATAACCCTCCCATTCCGAGTTCCTTTCGTATCGCCCTATGCGTGATGAGATCCTTTGTCTGTTTGTAATAATAACCAACACCTATGTATACACGATTCCCAAAAGGACGGATATTCGCTTTAATCTCATAGGTATCTGTTATTTCAGGCCGTAAATCCGGGTTTCCGACATTTCCAAGGTAAACACCGCCAGACCCAAAGTAATTGACCGGGTAGTATTGATTGTAATGATAAAATCCCCTTACTTCATGGTTACCCGTACGATCATACCCCAGCGCCAGATCCAGTTTGTTTTGCATTTTCTTTCCCCAGATGTAAGCAGTAGCCTGTACTGCCGGATAAATATTCCATCGGGCCGTAGCTCCAAAATTGGAGGAGCCCTGCACATTCACAGACGCATTGACTCTGATACGGTCATTCCACACAATAGATCCCTGCGCGAGATAGGTCATCAGATTCGAACGATAACGGGTATTAGAAGCACTATCCACTATCCCTTGTGCCAAGGTTTCAAAATCGTCGGTACCGGCGTTTACTTTCCGTCCATAGATAGCTTTCTCTTCATAAGTTTCTACCGCAGCCTGCAATGCCGCTTCATAGGTGACCGCATCCGCTACCTTCCCTTTCCTAGACAGTCTAGAATTCCAGTTCAGGTAAAATTCACTGGAACTTCGCTGCGAATTCTGGCGCACACGGTAAAAATCAGGTACAATCCCCAGTGCGGGTCTATACTGTTTTTCGGACAGGTTAAAGTAAGAAACCGAAAGATCAGAATTCAGATTCCAGGATTCCGTAAGTTTCCAGTTTACGCCCATCACACCGTCAATCCGGTTAAACTGATTCTTATTTGTCAGATTATCCACCAATGCCAGTGGATTACTCAATCCGAGAGTATCTACGCCTGCCAATATCCGGCTTAGCTCTCCATTATCATTGAGATAATGCGTTCCCAAAAACGGTGCTTTGGCACTTGCCACATATATCGGATGCGTACTATAATCCGCACCAAATTCTTTATAATGTCCACTGGTATTCGTATATGACAGGTTATTGTAAATACTTACCTTCGTAGATAACTGATAATCCAGATTGAAACGGATCCCTATACGTTCAAAATCCGTATTTTTAACCGTTCCCTCTTTATTTGTATATCCCACCGCAAACAAGTAATTGGCATCGCCATCCCCTCCCTTCAGCTTGACGTGATAATCCTGAAATACCCCCTGTTTACGGATCATATCTAACCAGTCGGTCTCGTTGTTATACAACAGGTTTGTCGGCGAGAATATCGGATTTTGGTCCAGCTGTTGATCCGTCGCTCCTTCTTCCCTAAATCTCGACCACAGATAAGCTTTCATACTACCTGCATCCAAACGCGGGATATTATATCCGGCCTTATTAATCCCGTAGTTAGCGCTAAAGTCCACCTTAGTACCCCCAAACTCACCTCTCTCTGTGCGGATATCCAATACACCGTTGGCACCACGTCCCCCCACTTTGGGCAGATAGACACCCGATGGTAATACACCGATTCCAGCGACCTCGTATGGGTTTAAGAAACTAAGCCTATCAGGTTCATAAGTCGACAAAAAAGTAGGATTGGTCCCCGTATAACGTAGCGGAATTCCATCCACATACACCAATGGACTACTCGACAGATTTATACTGTTTACCCCACGCAACACCAGCACCGGGCTCGCACCTACATTTCCATTGTCCATGACGGCGACCTTGGATAGGCCATATAGTTTGCCTGCTACAGACACCGTAGAGAGATTAAGATTCGATATCCTTATGCTATCAGGATGGTCTATCTGCTGGGCATACAGAGTATGACTTCCCAGCAAAGCCACCACACAAGACGATACTATTTTTTTTATCTTATTCATAAATCAGAGCTCAGACTTTTAGTTAATAGGGATCAGTTCAAGAATATCTAGCAACAGGTCGCAACAATAGCTTGGTGATTTGTTTGAACCAAAATCCAGAAATACAAAATTTATTTTGACATCCGACCGCTCTTCCACTTCGATGTCACCACAATAATTGAAGGCGAAATAACTATACTCTTCAAAATCACCGTCTTTTTTAGAAAAATCAATAAGCTCTTTCACAATCTTGTCATTATAGATCGTCATAAATTTCCCCCGCATGGCCGCTAGACGCTGTGTCAATCGTATCCTATACTTACCAGCGGGCACATCAGGCACCGTCATCCAGAAATAGTCCCCCGCCTGCGTCGCATCAAACTGTACGATCATTAGCTTTTTATCCTGGTGGTAGCTTTGCGTACCATTATTAAGCCGTATAGATGCCGGAGCCTGAGTAAATACATTCTGCGCGCCATAGCTACTCCCCGGAGGATACAGATTGAGACGTATCTTCGAAGGTACCGCAGCGACGATCTCCAGTACCGTATCCAGACTATGGTATATACCATTCTGACCGATCTTGTCGATACCGTAGCTTGCTGATTGATTAAATTTGTACTTCCCGTTCACCCGGTACTGCCCATAAGTATCCACAGAGAAAGACAGTGCTTCCTTTTTGTACAACGGATAGAAACGTTGTGCGGTGAGCAAATTGAGATAATATCCAGAATCCGGGATAATATGATAAGACGCCCAATCCTTCAGATTTTCGATATCATCTTTATTGAATTTGCTCCTATTCAATGCTTCATCACTTTCCACAAGAACCGTAACCACACTATCTTTCAGATAATCGATCAGGTCAGTCTCTTCAAAGATTGAAAGCATCGTATTGTATTTGCCCGATTGGACCATCATCTCATACACCGATTGTGTAGGAGGGGGCAATACCGCATCCAGTATATTCACAAAACCGTTATTAAAATTAATATTGCTTTCTTTAATCGTCGCTACGTTATTCAGTCGTATCGATTCATAAGAACCACTGATATCTGCGATGAGGTACTTCTCTTCATACGCTGTTGGCGACGGCAGCGGGCCATGGATAAATACATTGGTATTGATCTTTTTATTCAATAAATGATACCTAAAAAAACGCTGCCAATAGTCCGCGGGAGCGTCGCTCACCTTTTTAACAGGTTTACCTTCCACTGTTAATGTCTCAAACAGCTTTTCAAAAGCAGCATTTGTTGGCGCAAATACGGTATACGATCCCGCAGTCTTCAACAAGTTGCGTTGCCCTACATAATCAATCATTTCCCTGAATAAGCGTAGGTCCTCTCTCGTATCGAGATAGTCCATGATCTGTATTTCGTCTGTCGAATCATAACGTGCATCCGAAAACTTTTCTTTACAGGCTTGGATGCACAGGAACATCAAGCATGCTAAAAATCCGCCTATAAAAAGTGTATTATACTTAGCCATATCCTTTCGTTTTAATTCCAGTCTATTTATTTTTATAATAATCCTTCTGAAACAAGGACTTGTTATTTTCCAGTTCCGTCTCATGATAGGGCAAGAACCAGCTTTCTGGATTCATTAAGCGTGCACGTACGACCTGATACTGGACACCCAGTGGATTATTCTCCGACGACTTTTCGAGCAGCACGCCTTCCATTCCCTGCCTTCTCGCTACACGGGTCGCCGCAAACCACTCTTTCCCCTCAAAACCCAGTTCAAATTCCCGCTCCATCAGGAGATAGCGCATAAATTCCTCACCTGCCCCCATCGTCCCTGGGCTAAGCTCTGGGATATCGCATTTTACGCGGATCAGGTTGATCCGTTGTTCAGCTTCCTGATATCTATTGAGCATCGCCAGCGCCTCCGCTTCCATAAATAGCACTTCTCGATAGCGATAGAAGATGTAATTCATATTGCGCCCCGTAGTAGGTCTGTAACTCACTACGTAAGGCGTCTGTCCTACCATTTTATAAACCTCAAAACCAGAACCACCTGCATAGCTCACAGGAGACTGACGAAAAGCTGAAAAATCCTTGAGTCGTACGGTATCTGCACTCCAATTCAGCAGATCTGTAGGCGGATACAACTCTAAGCCATTGATACCTATATTAGTTGGATTAGCCAAGTATTTGGCCCCCGTGCTAGTACCCTGAAAGTGTCCAAACCAGCCGTATACCGGAGAGGAAAAACCCGTCTGCATATATTGGTACTCGAAAATACTTTCACTAGAGTTTCCAGGATTGAATAGCGTAAACCAGTCTTGCGGTTCGACCATCCGGTTACGATACCCGTCCAGTTGAGCACACAGATCTAGACAAGCCTGATATTGGTTACGCCACAATTTCACATCAGCCCATATCGCACGCACCCCATTCTTCGTTATTCGGCCATAGCGGTCGTTTACATTTTCAAAATCCGCAGCAGTCGTAGCGAGAGCGCGTTCCAGATCCTGTTCAATAAAATTCAACACTTCCTCCTCACTATTTGCCGCCGTATTGAATTTTTGCGCATCCGATTCGTAGGGTTCCTTAATAATCGGCACTTCTTTAAATGCACGCACCAGGTAGAAATAATTCAGCGCACGCAGGGCATACGCCTCGCCCATCATCATCTGCAGCTCACTTTCCTTAAAAGTATGGTCTCGCTGCAATGCTGCCGGCGCATTCTTTATAAACGAATTGATCCATGTGATCCCCGTATAGACAGATGCCCAGCGCACCAATCCGTTGGTGGGATAAATATCATGCACCATGAACTGCCTATAATCGCCCGTAAAAGACTCGCCCGGTCCTGGCGTATACAGGCTCGAGCGGATATCGCCCCACACCTGAAAAATATTTACATTATTATGCAGCGCAGCGTACATACCATTTCTAGAAGCCAATACCTGTTCCCTATTCTGCCAATACTCCTCATGTACCAGATTGTCGGGGACCTCTACATTTAGGAACTTATCACATCCCATAAAAAACAGGGCCGACAATACCATAAAACATCCTGTAATACGATTCATTTTCTTATCTCTAAAAACGCTATAAATTAAACCTAAAACCAAAAGTATACTGTTTCGGAGGCGCTGTATAGCTATCGTCTATTCCGAACAGATACACCGACCCTTTGATAGGCACCTCCGGATCCACTCCCAGATAGTTTGTCCATGTCAGCAGATTATAACCAGTTACAAAAAAGCTCAACTGTTTGAGCCCCCATCGCTTCAGGAGATCTCCTGCCTCATAGGTAAAGGATACCGACTTGAGACGCACATACGACCCGTCTTCTACCCATCTGGTGGAAGCAACACGGTTCCAATCGCTGCTCGGCTGTGCTTTAGGCATATCGGTTACATCCCCTTGTCTTCTCCAACGCGACAGGATCGACTGCGCTTGATTCTTCGAATCCGACATCTCCTCCATAATCATCCGCGTACCGTTGATGATGTCATTCCCAAACTGATATTGGAGGTTGATAGCCAGTGTATACTTATTGTAGCTTAACGTATTGTTCCAGCCACCGAAAAAAGTAGGGTTAGCATTTCCGATCTGTACACGATCCAGCTGATTAATGACCCCGTCGCCGTTAATATCGGCATAGATCATATCTCCCCCTTTGAACTGGTGCCCCGTTACTGAGCCATACCGCATTATCTTTGGTGTAAGACCATCCGCTTCATAGATAAGATCACCCTGTGCATCCCTGAGATAGGCATCTTCATCGCGGGCATACACTCCCAGTGCCCTATACCCATAAAATCCTCCGATCACATCACCCTCCTGCAGTTTAGAAGCGAAGCCATTGCGGGTAGCAGCAAAGGACCCCGCATCAAAATTATCAGGAAGCTTGATCAATTTATTTCTATTAAGCGCAATATTAAAGAAAGATTTCAACCGAGGCTTATCCTTCCCCCCCCGTAGCACATCTACCGTAAGCCCGAGTTCTATCCCCGAGTTCTCTACCGTACCAAAGTTGACGTACTGATTGGCGTAGCCCAGCGTACTGGACAACGACTCCTTTAACAACAGGTCGTTTGTCGTGCGCTTATAGATATCAAACTGCCCTGTTACCCGGTCTTTTAGAAAACCAAAATCAAGTCCCAGATTATACTCCGTCGTCCTTTCCTCTTTAATATTTTCATAGGCAAATTTTTCAGGGTAGATATAGGTCTGTCCCATATAACCAATTTTCGTAGCATACGCGATATCGTATATATTTGCGATTTTAGGTAGATTACCCGTTATACCAAAAGCAAATCGCGGTTTTAAGGTCGATATCCATTCCAGATTCCGGATTCCTCTCTCGCGTGTCATATCCCATGCTGCACCTATGGCAGGGAATATCGTATAAGCATTGTCATTACCATACCTCGAATCACCTTCTGTCTTGCCCGTGGCGGTCAGAAAGTATCGATCCAGTAAAGCATAGTGTCCCTGTACAAACATCCCGATATACCGCTGGTCGCTGTATCCCCCCGTGATGCCACTTATACGCGCCGAGGCATCCGCTGCACGCAGGTGCGGAGATGCTCCGTTAAAATAGCGTATCTCCATATTATTGCTCTTATCGATACTCAGGTTCGCTACACCAGTCACGGTAAGACGGTGTTTTTCTTTATCAATCGGCTTCCACATCAGCTTATTGACGTTATTGACCAGCAGCTGATACCCCTCGGACTGCATTCCGGCATTGTAAGTACTTTCTCCGGCGATCGCATCTGTTGCATAGCTCGGCAGGAAATAATCGTCCGAAGCCTCCCTAAAATCAGTAGACACCTGCGTCGTGAATTCCAGATTAGATAAGATCTTATAATTGATACTTGTCGAGGCCATTAGTCGGTTCGCTTTGGACAGAAACTGCGAATAGTCAATCAGTGCCAGCGGGTTGTAACGCGAGTAAAAAGAAACGCCCGCGTTCCGATCTACGAAATAATCCAGTCCGTTTTTAGAATAAATAGGAAAGTAAGCCGGGATTTGCCGGGCTAGCCGCAGCGGATTCATTTCATTACCCGCATTGATATCGTAGGGATGCCGGGTACCACGCTTATCCGTCAGCGAGTTGGTATATGTCAGATCAGCTGTGATCGACAGTTTATCAGACACGCGATAGTTCATATTAAACCGGGTGTTGAAGCGATCATACCCCGTACCTTTGGTGGTACCGTATTGATTCGTATATCCCAGTCCCCAATAATAGTTAATACGGTCACCTCCACCGCTCAGCGAGGTATTATACTGCTGGTAGATACCGGTACGGCTTATTGCTTTCAGCCAATCGGTGTTATTATTAAATTTCCAGGCATCTGCACGTGTCATATCGCCACGCAGCTCTGGCAGGGCCGACCCATTGTCACTCCCTCCTGTCCAACGTTCGATCGAATATATCCGGTGCTCATTCCCGTTCAGCATGGGGATAGTACGCGGTACTTCCGACAGGGTAAACCGTCCGTTGAAATTAAAGACCGGCTTGCCCCTTTTGCCACGTTTTGTACGTATCACGATTACTCCATTTGCCCCTTTCGATCCGTACAGTGCAGTCGCTGATGCATCTTTCAGAATATCTATGGAGGCAATATCTGAAGGGTCAAGATCACCTATAGGGCTGAATCCAAAATCCGAAATACTCTGTACCGAATAGTTATTACCGATTACCTCAGCACCATCGATGATCCACAACGGGTCATTGATCCCTGAGATACTCGATATCCCCCGAATGCGGATGGAGGCGGCAGCTCCTGGGTCTCCACTATTCGACACCACCTGCAGCCCCGGAGCCATCCCCTGCAGAAACTGATCGACAGATACCACAGGAAGGTTTTCAATCCCCTTCATATCGACCGATGCGATCGAACTAGAAAGCTCCCTTTTATTAATATTGACAAATCCCAGATCAGCATCTGGTTTTATCTTTGCCACGATTTCTACTTCCTCAATCTGTCTATCATCCGGCTTCATAACGACATCCAGCCGTCCCAACACCGTGGCGAGATGAAATTCCTGCTTGACATACCCCACAGTCGAAAACACCACCTTAGTGGCATTTGCAGGAACAACCACTTGAAAACTGCCGTCTTTTTCACTTTTGTAAGCCGTCAGTATAAGATCAGAACTACTTACAAAAAGAATCGACACCTGTGCAAATGGGTTAGACCGGGTCTGTTCGTACACTTTTCCAGTCAGCTGTTTCTCCTGGGCAAAAGCCGAAAGACAAGCCAACTGTACCAATAGGCAAATAATACTTTTCAAATTAATATGCTTATACATATTTCTAGGCTATTTAGGTTATAATACTTTGTTGATTATATGCACTACACCGTTGCTTCCCTGCATATTGCTCGCATTGGACAATGGTGCAGCTACATTGGCCTGATATTGTATCCGGAATGTATCCCATGCACCCGAAAAGGTGAGGTATTCGCCTCTTTTATTTGTCAACTGCCCATTGAACACCCCATCCGTAAATAAATGTCTATTGGTAACGATATGCCTATTGACAATAGTTTTAGCAGCATCTGCACTAATTGTAGCCACGTTTATCCCAGCAGCACTGATAGCGGCATTCGACGGTGCAAAAACCGAATACGTAAAGAAACCCGTCAGCTGCAGCTCTCCCGCCATCAGCGCTTTATCCACGAGCGACTTAAAACTAGAAAGACTGGCATTGGATTGAATTTCCTTCCATACCGTATTTTCCGTATCCAGCCGGTCCAACGGTTGCAAGAACCCATCAATTTCATAGATAGCTCCTGTCGGCTTAGACCATACCGGGGTAGGAGTCAGCAGGTTTACAGCGTGCCCCGTATAATCATAAAACTTATTATTATCATAGAGGATGTATCCCTCATCAGTTGGATAAAACCGTTTCTTGAAACCACCGTCAGCATGTGCATCAAAATGGAATATTCCGGTTTTACACTCCTTTAATCTAGCTTCGAGTCCGATAGCGTCCATATCCTGCGCAAAAGGCGAACCCCATACCTCATCCGACTGTACCAGGAGCGTCTTAGGGCTATGCTGATAGAACAAGACATCCACCAGGCCCGACCCCAATCCCCTATTGGTCATCATCCAGAACCATTGGCTATATTCCTTGTATTTCATCATGATTCCAGAGCGGACACTGCTCATCTCCGGAGATTCCATAAGTCGGTTCGTTTTATAAATAAACGAGTTGCTCGCCGGTGTCACGCCTTGGATTGATTCCAGCACCGGATTACCGAAGCGTATAAAACCCGTCAATGCATTCCACTGCGGATCATTTCTGACCAGATCAGAATGATACCAGAGATTAGCATGCACACTGGACCGGATAAACGAATACATGACATGCGGAGGCACCGAATCGAGGGTGTTATCCAGCAGATTCATATAAGGCGCAAAGTAAGCCGCTATAGCTTCATTTGTCGGGGCAAACAAAGTTGACAATATATTCTCATCGGCTAGATTCCGACCAAAAGAAAAGTTTTTATATAATGTGGTATCCACATTACCGTTTTCATCGACATCGCCCAGCACGTATTGGGCATGGCGTTCTACCCATTGGCTAAAAATAGAAAGATCAGGGTCATTCGCCAGGGCCATATCCGTACGCAGGGCCGGATACAAAGGCGCATCCAGTACATGTACCACCCCATTCCGCGCATCGATATCATATTCAGATTTTGAGATCCTTACCCCTTCTACAAAATATCCTGCTCCATCGTGCTCCCCGTACATATATTCAAAGTCACTGGCCTGTGCGGTAAAGAAAGACGGAGTGAGAATACGGAGGTTTTTACCCACGTTTTTGCCCTCACTCCTCGTTTTATAGTTAGTGATTCTACTCTTACTGATCGCACTCTGTGTCGCTGTATACCGTTTCTCCAGATCATAGGTATAGTACATACCATTGATAAAATGGTAATTTATATAAGCACGTACTTCGGTGAGGGGCACCTGCTCCAACGACGAATACTTCAGCTTATCAAAGAAATAAGCCTTAACAAAATCGTCCTTGGGAGCCAGACAGGTATAAATAGCGGATTCACTTAAGGACTTCCGCAGGTCGGCTTTATCTATAAGGGAGAGGAACAAACCATACTCTCCTTTTTCCTCCAAAATACCCAGTATGCTATTTCCCAAAGTACTCTTCGGATGGTAATATTCATTAAAATGCTTGTTGCATGACTGCATACAGCACATACCAAAAAACAAAATAACTGTAAGGTAACGTAAATAATTAGCTTGCATAACTGCCATTTTAGGTCCACAATTCTTGCTTAACAACTCTATAATTGATTCATAACCAACCGTCGCAAAATAACTTAATGTTGTTATGTACTACAAATATAATTAATAATAAATAAAATGCAAGCGTAATTTTTTTTTGTAAATATTTCTTGTGAATTTTAATCCCTAGCGCGCACACATTGTGTGGTCTATCCCTGTCACCGACCACAACAGAAAATAGCTGATTATGTACGCGATAGACGGCTTGTGTTGGAGCTTACTCAAGATGGATTGTCACAGCGCTCGGGTGTACCGTTGGCTACATTACGTAAATTCGAACAGAAAGGAATAATATCACTCGAATCGTTACTGAAACTACTTTTAGTCGTTGGTGGCCCAGAGGATATTATAGTGGCGCTAGAGCCTGACAAGCCCATCTTTACATCGATTGACGATGTTCTGAAGGAAGGCAATACAGCTTATCGCAAAACAGGACGGAGGAAATAATGAAAACAGTAAGAGAAATTAAAGTTAGCTTATGCTTCGACAGGAATATACAGCCTATTGGACGCCTAGCTATGCGCGATCAGATTGTATATTTTGAATACGACAATACATTTATACAACATGGATTAGAAATTTCTCCCTTTCGCCTACCTTTGCGGGGCGGAGTACTTAACCTACCTACTCGACCATTCTAAGGATTAGCTGGCGTATTTAGTGATAGCTTACCCGATGGATGGATGGGGAAGGCTCCTTTTTGATAGATTGGCTAGATCCCAAGGTATACTTCTAAATGAAGCGAATCCTTTTATGAATATCTAAATATAGCTCTTATATATCTATAAAGTATAACAGGATACAACTTCAAAGTAATAATTGAAAGGCTTTAAACTTGAAAAGCTCCTGTCGATGAGACTTAATCTATTTCCCGAAGCAAGACTACACATAGAAAAGTCGCTATAAACCGATGATAGTAAAGCTGAAAGCTGGAGCTTTATGGGTTATATTATCTTGATATATTAAGGACAAAGATGTACAGAGAAGCCGTCACTAAGCGAAAAAAGATTGGACATAATTCGCCCTATTAAGAAAATATTTTTGTCTCACTTTTTTTAAAACAACGCAACATACTAACAAACTGTCACTTACAACACGAAATAGGAGAAAAAAGGGATAACTCTTACATTGATGTAAAAGTGATTTACATGCAGGTAGAAGTGAGCTACATCCATGTAAACCCAAAATACATTGATGTAAAATAGAATTGCATGTATGTAAACGTGATTTACATGCAGGTAAAAGTGAACTACATTCATGTAAATGCAAAATGCATGCATGTAAAACAGAGTTGCATACATGTAAACGGGATTTACATGCAGGTAAAAGTGAACTACATACATGTAAACCCAAAATACATTGATGTAAACCAAAGCTGCATACATGTAAACGGGATTTACATGCAGGTAGAAGTGAACTGCATACATGTAAACCCAAAATACATTGATGTAAACCAGAGCTGCATACATGTAAACGTGATTTACATGCAGGTAGAAGTGAACTACATACATGTAAACCCAAAATACATTGATGTAAACCAGAGCTGCAGGCATGTAAACGTGATTTACAGGCAGGTAGAAGTGAACTACATTCATGTAAATGCAAAATACATGCATGTAAACCAGAATTGCATGCATGTAAACGTGATTTGCAGGCATGCGGAAGCAAAGTGCATTCATGTAAACGGGATTGGCACCATCCCGCTAAGTGTGTAAGTTCCGCAACGATAAGCCCAGAACTTGTAGCATTTCTTCTTGACAGAGTCTTCAGCCTTGATCTAGTGAGCTTTCTAGATGCCTAATTTTTTGTTTTGAAATACGATTTTGACGCAGGTATAAGTGTCTCGAATCATAATCAGATTTTTAAAGCCGTTATACTTAGTTCAATTCATAACTGATTAAGATAATGATAAAAAAGCCTATTTATCAAACAGATTTCCTTTCAGGTGCTATACCAAGCTCTTTCAGAACTTCTAAGCTATTAAAGGATATATTATTTTTTATTCAATAGGCTTAGCACACAAACATCTTACTTCGCCATAGATCGAAATGGCGACTTAGTTGTGCCAAATGAATCTGTAGGCAGTAGGATTCTTGTGCTGTTCCCTATTGGTGCAGGTCAATTATCTACTACGAATACATATAGACGAGTAAACTGATCTTCCTTGTAATCAATACAAACAACTCGCATTTTCTAAACAAACTATGTTATATTTGACCAAAATTCCTTAAGATGGATACTGAAAGGAATTAAGGAGGAAGAAACGTTAGCAAGCCAACAACCAGCTATGAATCAGAAACTTAAAGAAATACAAAAGCAAATCAGGAAGGTACATAAGTTTGCTTTTACCCCCAAATATAAATTTGAATTTGCTACTCAACTTTCTAAAGGTGCTTTTTTTGCAATTACTAATCAAACTTTTGAAAGGTTAGAATGGGATGTAATCTTTATTGATGAATACTCGATTGAGGCTAAACGAAAAGTTAAAAGTTTAGGAATAGCTCAATATACAGAATCCATAACTGCAACTTATAATTACGGAACTGTAACCGTGAAAAGTGAATCATTAGGGAACGAATTTTGGGATAATGGACGAAATTCAAAACGAGTTCAGCTTTTTATACACGTATTTCAAGATATTGAAAAGAAATACGATCGCGAAGAACTAAAGAAACTTGAAAAAGAACAAGAATCGAAAGAAAATTGGGATGACTATCAAATCCCGACTGGATTACCAGCACCAAAACCTATACGAAAATCGAACATTGTCTTTCCTATCCTCACGGCATCTGTAGCTTCTATATTATTGGCATTTGTTATAGCTAAAATTGCATTAACGGGGAACTACGTAATGATTTTGTTTGAATATTTTGTCGGTATTGCTTTAGCTTTTTCTATAAAAACAGGAATCAAATTAGGAAATTTTACGGATTTCAATAAATTAAAAAACATTTTGATAGCTTCTATATGTGTAGTTTTCATTGGAGATCAGATTTTTCAATATAATATTTCCT
This sequence comes from Sphingobacterium faecale, assembly GCF_016746095.1. Taxonomy (GTDB): domain Bacteria; phylum Bacteroidota; class Bacteroidia; order Sphingobacteriales; family Sphingobacteriaceae; genus Sphingobacterium; species Sphingobacterium faecale. The sequence goes on from NZ_JAERTY010000004.1 coordinate 216,556, forward strand.
TAACTGAAAATAATTTGGAGAGAATCGGCTTTTTTGAATTTCTTAAACTCAGACTCGAAAAAGGGCTAATCATAAAAAACATAAATGTTGGGAGTATAGGTTTAATTGTCAGCTGGATAATACAGTTAGGATTTTCATTTGCTTTTGGATACGTCTCTTTAACCAGATTTTTAATTTCATACGTTATAAAAAGAATTCCGACAGAGGTTATTGATTTTGCATTTTTTCATTTCTTAAAAGATAAAGATGAACATCAAGTCAGATCTGAATTATCATCGTTGGGTTGGTCGGATAAACAGCATCAAAATGAAGTTTTTGAGGCTATAAGTGGGATGATAGGAAATAATGAATTGAATAGGACTACTTAAAAAAACACGCTAAACATACATTAGTAATAGACCATCTGAGTAAAAGTGGATTGTCCATATACTGTCTTTTTGCAAAGAAGTTATAAACCAATTTGTAGATGGATAATAGTAACAAAGCGAATGGCCATAACGTTGTTCCATCAATTGCTCTGTTTGCCAGACGACTATTTTTTTCTGTAACTGTATGAGACAACTCTTTTTGTTTTCAAGCTGCGAGTATGTGTCCGTAACGAATACCTGAACTTCCGTGGGTAGATGCGTATCTTCTCTATCATCATTCTTTATTCATTCTGACAATACGGGGATAAAATTTGCCTTGGATATCAATTTTGATTTTTTCTCACCATCTCTTAAAAATATTTTTGATATTCATTCCAACATTTGCATCAGGATATAGGACAATTGAATATATATGTCCGTATCTTTGACGAGATAAAAAGAAAACAAGACGATAATCCGACTATAGGTCTGCTGCTCTGTACGGAAATAGACCGCACTGTCCTTAAATAACGATATACCGAACGAAAGCAAGCAATTATTTGCCAGTAAGTATCTCCCCTACCTCTCCTCTGAGGAAGAACTGGAAGTAGAAATCGAAAGGAAGGAAAATATATTGCGCGAACGGGGTGTAATATACACTTTCAGTGATGAATTGCATCGGGTAGCCCTCATTCTCTCTTTTAGATAAAACTATATCAGGATCATAAATTGATATACATAATTTTTAATAAAAAATATAAAAAAACAATTAAAATAACTTATTTTCGTTAAAAAAAAGAAATGAAAAAAAAAAAAAAATAACCACATTCCTAGTATTATGTTCCCTAAGCACTGCAGCTATAGCTCAGATAAATTATGGTGTTAAAGGAGGAGTAAATCTGGGTAAATCCAGTTATTCTGAAGCTAATTTTAAAGACTATCAGACAAATAACGTATCTTTTTACATTACAGGATATAGCGAGTTTGGTATAGCAAAAAATACATTTATACAACCTGGGATATCCTTGCAAGGTAAAGGTGATAAATACAAGTTTGATAAAAATAATTTGGATGGCAGTGTCACTTGGAGCACTATGTCCATAGAAATCCCTGTCAATGCAGTTTATTATATTCCTACTGGTGTATCGGGATCTTTTTTTCTGGGAGCAGGTCCTTATATAGGCTTTAATGTCAGTGGAAAACAAAAAGCTACAGGTAATATTGACAATTGGGTGAGCAATGGTAGTAAAAACCTAAAATTCACTGGTAGTGAAAGAGATATGAACCTTATAGATGCAGGTTTGAATTTTATGGGTGGCTATAAGTTGAACAATGGGTTATTAGTCAATGTAGGTTACGGTTTAGGTTTAAGTAATCTATCACCGAGTAATGACTCCGATAGAAAATTATCAAATAGAACATTTTCTTTCGGGATCGGGTATCAACTTTAAGAATACCCGATATAGTTCTGGGATCAGCATGCAATTCGTAGCTTTAAAATTGAAAGAAGCTGGTGCTGCTCGTGTCTTTGATATAAGTAATATCTTAGACTCATCACTATTGATCTCTTTTGGAAAGACATTAGTCTGTGCACCGACTAATGTCTTTCCAATCAAATTGGGGGTTGATCTACCTATTCTTTGAATCAGGTCTTGATATTTACCAGGGATAGTACTGTCATCGCATACGAACCAACCTTTTAAAAATTGGCTATTTCTAAAGTCATTATAGGTTAATATTACTTATTTGTCATTACTTTGTAGGTTGGGTCTTCGATAATATTCACTTCAATAACTGCTTCTGCATTTCTCAATAATTGTCGACAGTCGTGGCTTAAATAACGTAAATGTAGTGTTTTACCTTCTTGGTGATATTTATAGGTAATTTTATTTAAGGCTTCAATAGCTGACATATCAACTACTTTACTTTCCCTAAAATCTATTATAACTTCTTTTGGGTCGTTTACTACATCAAATTTTTCCATAAATGCCGTAGTAGAACCGAAGAATAGCGGACCAAAAATTTCGTAGTGTTTTATCCCATCCTTATCTACATATTTTCTTGCACGTATACGCTTAGCACTTTCCCAGGCAAATACAAGTGCCGAAATAATCACACCTACCAGAACCGCTAAGGCTAAGTTGTGCAATATTACGGTTATAGCCGCTACTAAAACACCAATAAATACATCGTGTCGAGGCATTTTATTAATAATCCGAAAGCTAACCCATTCAAACGTTCCAATGGCAACCATCATCATCACACCAACTAAGGCCGCCATCGGAATCTGCTCTATAATAGGACCTCCTACCAAAATAATTAACAAGATTGTGAAGGCTCCAATAATAGCGGATAGCCTTGCTCTTGCTCCAGCATTCATATTTACCAAAGTTTGGGCAACCATTGCACATCCGCCCATACCGCCAAAAAAGCCATTGGTAATATTTGCAATACCTTGTGCAGCGGCTTCCCTGTTTGACTCACCTCTCGTGTTAGTTATTTCGTCTACCATATTTAGGGTTAGCAGGCTTTCGATTAAGCCAACACCCGCCATAACTAAGGCATAAGGAAAAATAATTATCAGCGTTTCTAAACTAAAAGGAATTTGAGGAATGTGGAACGAAGGAAATGTACCGCTGACAGATGCTATGTCTATTATTTTTTTGGTATCTATATTAAAAAAATAAACCAGACCAAATACAATCAGTATGGCCACCAAAGAAGCAGGAATGGCTTTGGTAAGCTTGGGAAGTAAAAAAACAATAGAAATTGTGAGGAGGGTTAGTCCAAGCATAATGTATAATGACGAACCAGTCATCCAGCTTTCAACACCGTTTTCAAAAACTCTGAACTGTGCTACCTGAGCCATAAAAATGATTACGGCAAGGCCGTTTAAAAAACCATACATTACTGGTTGCGGTATCAACCTGACGAATTTACCCAGTTTAAGAATGCCGACCAGCAATTGTAAAATACCGGCCAATACTACCGTCGCAAAAAGATACTCCACACCATGCGATGCCGCAAGGGCGATCAATACAACTACGGTCGCCCCAGCTCCACCGGAAACCATACCGGGTCTTCCGCCCAAAATCGCAGTAACCAAACCCATTAAAAATGCAGCATACAACCCCATTAATGGTGAAAGCCCCGCAAGGATAGCAAAAGATAACGATTCGGGGATCATTGTCATTGCGACAGTTAATCCCCCTAAAATTTCGTTTTTGTAATTAATTTTCTGCTTGAAATCAAACAAATTGATAATTTTCTGCATAAACATTATGTTTTCAGGACGTAAATAGAAAAACATGTATACGAAAGCAAAACCTTCGGGTACGATAGAGAAGCCAATAAATTAAAATTGGAAAATATAACAATTAGCCTAAGATCAAGGCGGCGTAACTTGGGATGATATGTGTACAGTTCTTTTCATTAAGTACCGTAAAAATACAATTTATAGTTATTTTACACAAAAAAGCCCGAAATAAAACTAAAAAAAATGTTTTATAACACAAAATATTTGGGGTATTGAGGAATTAACTCAATTTGTAAAGAAAGTTCTCAGCAGCTCATGTTAACGATGGGATTTGCTACCTCTGCTTAAAGATGTTGAATCCTTCTTTGGCTGAAATGTAAAAGTGGAGATAAGGCGATGTTTTCAAAGAAGGGAAGTTGGAAAAAAATTGAACTGTCGCAGATTTTGCGACAGTTCAGAATGAGGACACAGTCTACCAAACTAAACGGCCTTATATCTTGCATGAACAATAACATTTTATGGATTACCGATCCACTAGACACTTGACCTCATCACCGTATGCATCTATTGTGGTCCCTGGTGATCTTAACAAATAAAACCACTTTACGAATGCACCTGTAAAGACAATGGCCATTAATGACATAGCAATGGTAGCTAAACCCGCCAAAAGATACTGTTCTTTGGGAAGATACATATGAATCACTTGGATGTAACCAGCCCAAAATGTGACAATCACCATGAATATGCCTGGAACCGCCGCACAGAGAGCATAAAATTTCCTATTCATGCGGATAAGCATGGTAGTGCATACGATCAATCCGCATGCGGCTAAAAGTTGATTAGAAATGCCAAATAAAGGCCAGATACTACTTACATTGCCAGTATACACTAGATATCCCCAAGAGAAAGTAAACGCAGCACTGCATAAAATAACACCCGGCCACCAATTTTTATTCTTAAATTGAGGTAATACTGCCCCTAACATTTCCTGCAAAAAGAAACGTCCTACCCGTGTACCAGCGTCAATGGCAGTCAGTATAAATACGGCTTCAAACATAATAGCAAAATTATACCAGTAGGCCAATACATCATTCATAAATGGTACTTTATCAAATATATGTGCCATCCCAACTGCAAGTGAAACTGCTCCACCGGTACGTCCATGTAGATCCAAGCCTATTTTGTCTATAAAATACGGCAGATCTACGGTATGAAGCTCTGGGTATTCTGCCAGGAAATCTTGATAGTAAGCTGTGGGGGTATTGATGGCAAAATAATCTCCTGGCATCAAGGTACAGGCCGCAATCAAAGCCATAAGTGCTACAAATCCCTCTACAAGCATGGCACCATAACCGACAAATAGAATTTCTCGTTCGTTGCCGATCATTTTAGGTGTTGTACCTGTGGCAATGATGGCATGAAAACCTGAAATGGCACCACAAGCAATAACGATAAATATAAATGGTAGTACAGGTCCGCCTATAACTGGACCGCCCCCATCTACAAAATCGGTCAAAGCTGGCATCTGAATAGTAGGAGCTACAAAAATGATCCCAATGGCCAGCATAAGGATGGTACCAATCTTAAGGTATGTTGAAAGATAGTCTCTCGGGACGAGTAATAACCAGACTGGGAGAACGGATGCCAAAAAGCCGTAGAACGCTATGGCAATGGAAATCGTACCACTACTCCAATTAAAAAGATTGGCAACACCAGGTATGGACATAAGGTGCTGTCCAGAAATAATACCAATTATAAGTAATGCTCCTCCTAGAAAACTCGCAAAAGTTACTGCACCTTGTTTATAACGCATTATCAAGCCCATAATAATGGCTATTGGCATCGTTAAAATTATAGTAAACAAAGACCAAGGTGCCTCATGCATTGCCGAGATACAGGCTAATGATAATCCTGCCAAGGTCAAAACCAAAATAAAAAGTACTGCGATCCCTGCAATAGCTCCTATAGGTTTTGAGACCTCTTTAGAGGCAATAGTTGCTAAGCTTTCACCTTTATGCCTTACCGAAGCAAAAAGTACAACCATATCGTGTACGCCGCCGCCTAAAACACAACCGATCAATATCCATAAAGTGCCCGGCAAATATCCAAACTGAGCTGCTAAAACAGGTCCAACTAGTGGACCTGCGGCAGCAATAGCTGCAAAGTGATGACCAAATAGCACTCTCTTATCTGTCTTTATATAATCCTGACCATCGGCAAATTCGACAGCCGGTGTCACATTCTTTGCATTTAGCCTTAGTATCTTATTGGCAATAAAAACAGCGTAAAACCGATAAGCAATGGCAAAAATCAGAAGCGCAGAAAATATTAATGTCAGTGCATTTATTCCATTTAAGTCAATCATTATAATTACTTTTGATTGTTCTTATTGCATTTCTAGGCATAACATCGGATTTCGAATACTCGAGCATTTTCGTCTTGATGTGCCTTCTGCGCTACCAAGCGAACTCTATCGACATTCAGCCCTTCAAAACTATGGACTACTTTCCTAAGAATATTATTCGTAATCTCTTCTTTTTTCACCAACGAGTTTCCGTTATAAAGTTCTACGACATATTCTTTCAACATCTCAGGTTGAGCCCCTCTTTTTTGATTTCGCATCGTTCCATACTCTCCAGAAAGACGTAGGTGCCTGTTCAATCCAGAATCAAAAGTAATCTCAACATCTCTGATCTTTTGTAATTTGCCCCAGCTCAACTCAATATATTGTTCGCTATTAGCTATATTGGCTCTCCACTGATGACTATCTCCATCCTGTACATCCCGATTATATCCATCTATTACTTTTTGGGCTTCATATCCTTGTATAAAGGCAGATGCAGAAACTTTTGCTTGTCTCGCCAAATCTAAAGGGTCTTCATTCTTAATATTTAGAATAGCTTGATCCTGTCGCAATAATAGCTGTTGATAGGCTTTAAGCTTGGATTTATTACTTGCTAGCTGCCGTGGTGTCAAGCCATCTTTGACGCATAATGCTACTGCCGTACCGATAGCTTGTCCCATAGTTGCGCAAGTGGCCATAACACGCGTTGTAGATAAAGCCACGTGTGTCACGGATATATTTCGACCGGCCATTACTAGATTTTCATACGTTTTACTATAAAGACTTCTTAATGGTATAGAATAGGGACCCTTGAGCGCAATCGCCCTGAATGGACTAAGTGAAGTATCATCCATGCCTGCCGGAAGATGATCATCTAACGGCCAACCGCCATAAGCTACTCTGTCTTCAAAATTTTCTAACTTGAGAATATCATTTTGTGTCATAATGTAATCTCCTGTAATCCTACGGCTTTCTCTCTTTCCGGGGATGGACCCAAACCATGACAGAGCCCAATTCGCAGATTCTGGATGGTTTCCTGAATTTTTAATATAGTCCCAAACGCCGAAGACAACGGCCATCAGATCATGTCTTATTTTTTGACCATCATGTACAATATTTTCTAATCCCCCTAATTCTATCCACCAATAACCGTATTCCCAAGAATGAATTTTTCGGTGTTTGAAATCAGAAAACTTATATTTTCTAGCCCAACTTGGTGCAGTGAAAGGCATCGGTTTATCATGCTCTTGTGATTGAAACAGCAAACTATTGCCCATCGTAATATCATCTCTAGTTTCAAGTCCCAAAGGTTCATTGAACTCTGATTTGGCTTCTCGACCCCTCATAAACTCAGCACCAGCAACTGCTGCCAAAGTACCATCGCCTGTACAATCTGCAAAATACTTAGCTTTCACATGATATATTTCTTCTGTTTGAGAACAATAAGCTTGTATTTCGGTTATTTTGCTCCCCTTTGTAGTGGCATTATATAACATCGTATCAAAAAGCAAAGTGATATTGGGGTTTGACACGATCTTATCATACATTACGTAGTCAAACATTTCCCAACATCTTTGTGGATTGGTATAAGACTCGGTAAGCATCACTTCCTCAAGTAATCCTGTCTCGCGCCACACTTGTCCAAGTTGGGTTGCTCCACAAATATGCATACGGATTTCGGAACTCGCATTGCCTCCTAACCGAGACCTATTCTGTATAAACACGACTTTCAATCCATTCCTAGCGGCTGCCAAAGCATTACAATAACCAGCCATCCCCCCTCCTACTACAACATAGTCCGTCTCCATTTTTCTGATAGCAAAAACTGATTCTGGCCCTTTTAATTGAATTTCTTCAATATCCTTTTTCGACAAAGTTTTAGCAATAACTGGATCGGCCAATAGTGCTCCGGATCCAATACCGATCACCTTTAAAAAGTCTCTTCTGTTATTTTTCATATTTTTAAGATTTGATTATTAACTGTTATTAACTTATACGCCATTACATTCGCCTACTATATACACTATCTCCCACCTTAGGGTAAATGATATTTCTCATGCATGGAAGGTTTTAATGACTTCGTAAAATCATTATTTGGATACTTCATTATTTAAAATTCTTTTAATTATTTCTTTCTGCTTTGGAGACGCTTTCGAACTGTCTTTATACTTTGTAATTAACTCTTTAGACTCACTATCAAGTGCGGTGATTGAATTCAATATCTCTGTGACGACGTGTCCTTTCAATTGTTCCAAGCGACTTAATATCGTATTGTACTCCTTTGGAGTATTAAATGTACTTGGCGCTAGTATATCAAGAGCATAATGAGGAATGAATTCATCCTCGGCAAAAAGCAAATTAATTACATCCTTCTTAAGATATTCTAAATCTTGAATGGTGATATTTTTTAAAAAATACTCTTGATATATGGGCACTTGGGAGGTGGCGAAATAATGCTGCCACTTTCTATTAGTGTATGCTTGGTTTGTGTAATCATTCAACTTAAGCTTTATCGGACCATTAACGATATGCCAAAGTGTGTACACCGTGTAAAGGGCACCAGGTACTGTTGCAGCAGAAAAAAGCTTGGAAGTAGGTCTCGTAACCGCGTCGACCTGAACGGAAAACTTTTCCTCATTCTTATCTAGTAAATCTTCTACAGCATAGTCTCGTAGTGGGGATAAACTATCCAATAGAATCTGATTCAACTTATCATAATCAGGTTCATCAAAATATTGATGATCAAACTTGGTAAAATTGAAACCTGACTCTCTACTGAAATGATGAAAATTTCCTAAGAGATCCCAAAACAAATTGACCTCAATAGGTAGACAAATTTGATCATTACATACATTGGTCTGCAGTTTTGCTGCGTAATATCTTCCCTTATCAGATACGTTATCTATAAGATAAATCGGAAAGCTAAGGGTATCATTGACAGTGAAAGAAAATAGGGGATCTTTTTCTTTCTTTAATGAATCCCAAGATTGAGAAAATAGCAGGAAACTATTTAAACTCAGCATCAAATAGACAAATCCTGTTTTAACCATAACCTATATTAAACTTCATATGACACAGATCTTCTGCATAATTACAATGAACTATTTAACTCAAGATAATTTTGACACGTTGCCCCCTTATTTAATAGTTTGGATTTTGCTGAAGCCCACTTGTTAAAACCTCAGTTGATGGAATCGGCCATAGATATTGTTTTTTGGCGTCAAATTTTCTTAATGCAATCTGCTTAACCAGCCCCTGTGTATAAAAAGGTTCTATATCAGCTACGCCATCGGAATCGATAGTCGGAGCTGCTGGGACGAACCACTTGCCCGTATTAACTACCTTTGTGACTAAATCCACCGGATCTAACAATCCGTAATTGGGCTTATTCAGTACTTTATCTGCTATTTTCCACCGAATTATATCCATATAACGTAGGCCTTCGAATGCAAATTCCATTCTTCTTTCGATGCGAAGTGTTTTTCGAAGTTCAGATTGAACTGTCGTGGTCACCCTTGGATAACCCGTAGACGATTGATCCACCTTATAGGCTCTCGCCCTCACCTGATTTATAGCATCCAGAACGGAATCATCAATTTCATTAAGTTCGATTTTTGCCTCTGCATAAATCAGTAATACATCTGCAAAACGAATTATAATATTATCAGGTTCGATTCGCCAAGAGTTCAACAACCAATCTGAATCAACGCCCTTTTTCCAAACTAACCCATTGAATGAAGCGTATGTCGCAACGGCTCTATTATCATTATTAGTCACATCCAAACCTGTTGACACTTTTTTCGTCTTTAGAGATAATGGATGTGGATCAAAAATATAATCTAGATGCGCGGTACCGAAAGGTACAATTGTTTCAGCACAGCGCGGGTCCCTATTGACAAATGGATCCTTTGGATCAAACAAAGGAGACTGATCTATAGGAAGTCCATCTGATCCTAAAAAAGAGAATAATAAATCCCAAGAAGGGTCAAACTGAGCCCAACCACCGGCATTTCTAGACACGTAGGATTGTCGACCACTTACCGTAACACCTAGGGCAATGGATCGTGGTAATAAGAATACAGATTCTGGGGATTGCTTCGTCCTAGATAAAAACAAATTTTCAAAATCACTATGCAATTTGTACAAACCTAAATCCATGCATGCTTTGGCAGCTGTCTTAGCCGTACTGTGATCGCCCATATAAAGGGCTATTCGGGCTTTCATAGCCATGGCCGCTCCTTTGGTTGCTCTTTTTAGTTCACTAGAACTAAAAGATTCTCTCAAATTACTAATGGCATAATCAAAATCTTCATAAATCTTAACTAACAATTCATCTGGACTGATTTGCTTTTTTTGTAGCGCTTCTTCTATGGTAAGTGTTTTGTCTGTATATACAACATTTCTAAAATGACTCAACAAATAAGAATACATACATGCACGAACAAATCTCGCTTCAGCTCTATACATGCTGAGCTGATTTTCAGTCATCTTGCCAACTGCTCTTTCCATACTCTCTAAAACTATATTTGCGCGAGCAATAGCCTTGTAAGTATCATTCCAATTTGTAATGACAAAATTAGTCTGCCCGTTTATTGTAGCATTTGTAATATCAGTCAAACCATCCCGATTGATCCAATCATCAGTCCATTCATCGGCGTCCTTCTTCCAGAGAGCTTCGCGATATAAATCATTTAATGACATAACAATTTCGTCAGCATCAGAATTCCATGTTTCGCTAGAACCTTGAGACAATGGATTTAAATCTAGTTTCTGACATGAAAACAGAAACATAGATAACCATAGATATAAAAATTTACTTTTCATGATCATTAAATTAAAATTTGACATTAATCCCAAATAGATACGAAGCTGTAATAGGATAAGTAAATGAAGTCATTTCGGGATCCCAGCCCTTCGGAAATTTATTGACAGTTAATATATCATTTGCAGTAAATGATAACCCTAATCCTTTTATAGCATATTTTGCGAGAAATACCTCTGGAATCTGATAAGAAAGATTAACCGACTTTAGGCGAAAGTACTTTCCATTGATCATCCAAAAATCGGACATTGCATAGTTATTCGATGAAGAGGTGTTGGAATAACGTGGGTATTTGGCATTCTGATTTTCTTCATCCGAATTGTATCTGCTCCAAGTATTCCCATCAAGTATCGAAAGAAAATTTCCCCAATTCTGTTGATAAGGCTGGATCATGTCTACTGTTTGGCGGGTCTTCTGTTTTCCGACTCCTTGCACAACAACATTTAACGCTAAACCACCATAACCTAAGCTTACCTGGCCACCATACAAATATTGTGGCAAAGAGCCTCCTAAAAAGACTCTATCATATTCGGGGGAAATTTTACCGTCTGGAACACCGTCTGGTCCTGAGATATCTTTGTATTTTATATCTCCGGGCTTAACGTTAGCATTTAAAACAGGTGAATTGGTAACCTCGTCCATAGTTTGAAATAATCCATCTGAAAGATAACCGTACCATTCATTGAACTCACTTCCCTCCTTTTTCACCTGATCCCCTAAAAATTCTGTTCCTCCCAAATCACCCATTACCGATTTAAAATTGGAAATATTAAAGGAAACTGCATATTTTAACTTTTTGACTTTATCCTTCCAGCCCAATGCTAATTCCCATCCTTTGGTATTCATTTTTCCGGTATTTTGATTGGGATTATTAAAACCAATATAGCTTGGTATCTGTAAAGCCAACAACATATCGCTCGTTATCTTTTTATACACATCGAATGTTGCATTAAACCGATTACTGAATCCCGTGAAATCTAAGCCTAGATCGTAAGACTCTGTTTTCTCCCACGTGATGTCTCGAATAGCATACTGCCATTGTGAGGCGGATTGAGCAGACACAGCGGTATTTCCGTTATAAAATAGTGCTCCGTTAGAAAATTCAATTAAGGATTGATAAGGATAGTTGCCAATACGTTCATTGCCCAATGTACCGTAGGAAGCACGAGCTTTTAAGAAATCCAGCCACGATATATCCTTCATGAAATTTTCTTCCGATATCGACCATCCGGCTGATACCGATGGAAACATCCCCCAACGGTATTCTTTAGCAAACCGAGATGATCCATCGTAACGGACATTAGCTTGAATAAAATACTTATTTGCAAAGTTGTACATCGCTCGTCCAAAATAAGAACGATAAGCATTTTCATACGCTGATCCTGAGTTATCGCGAAATTCTAATGGTCCTAAATCTAAATAAGGGTAACTACTAAGCAGGTATTGATCACGGGATGCTGATAAATCCTCATTGTAATAATAAAAAAACTCATACCCGCCAAGTAAATTTAAATTATGCTTACCAAACCCTTTCATGTAATTCGCCAGAAATTGCGTCGTATATTGATAACTCTCGACTCTGCTCTCCGTAAGCTTGGTGGTTTCGTAACCGTTTATATAACCAAGTCTTTGTTCGGGATTATTCCAAGCTGTATAAGGTATTTTTTTTCGAAAAGCCTTTGTGCGATCAAAGTTAAACATCGGCGCTATAACACCTGTTAAAGTTAAACCATCCAGCGGCTTAAGATCCATCCCTACTTTTCCACCAAACTGTGTATACTGATACTTCGTTTGACCACCTTCGGTCAGCATGCCATAAATATTCTCGCCGTCCTTACCCGCGGCCACTCGGCCATCATCCCACATTCCTGCATATATTGGAGCTGTTATACCCATTCTATACATTGGATCTATTGAAGGTCGATTGTCCGTTGTCCGTTTGAAACTCAAATCGACGACAGCTGAAAGATAATCCGTTACGTCTATATTATTATTAAGTCTTGAGGTAAGTCTTTCATAGTTCCTGTGCACATATAATGCATCTGTATCATCATAACCTAAGGAGAATCGTGTTCTTAGATTTTTACCTGATCCGGCCACAGACAACTGATGCGATTGGCGGCTTGCTCGCTTTTTTAATAGAATGCTTTGCCAGTCTGTAATTGGATAAAGATTCCGATTTTCTGAATTTAAGTTATTGTAATTTTCAACTAAATCCTTTGCGTAAATGGGATACTCATTTTGATTATTGTTATTGTCGTTCCAACGTAGCTCATTAACCAATTGAAGATATCTTTGTGCCCCTACATATTCAGGAAGTTGCGTTGGTGTTTCAAATCCAAGGTCAGTGTTATAGTCTAATGATAGGACTCCTTCTTTTCCTCTTTTTGATGTTATTAAAATCACTCCTGCAGCAGCTCGTGAACCATAAATTGAAGCTGAAGCAGCGTCTTTTAACACTGTTACATTTTCTACATCATTCGGATTGACCTGATCTAAACCACTTATAGGGACTCCATCTAAAATAATCAGTGGATTTAATCCACCGTCAGTTATCGTCGTAATACCACGCACTCTTATAGTAGCTGCGGCACCTGGAGCACTATTATTTCTTGTTGCCATTACCCCTGGAATTGCACCTTGTATAGCCTGAGATAATTGTGTCGTCTTTCTAGAAGCAATATCTTTTCCGTCCAAAGTCGAAATTGCACCTGTCAAATCTTTCTTTTGAATAGTACCATAACCGATGACAACAACCTCGTCAAGACTTGTATTATCCGGACGCAAGCGAACTAGAATACTGTTGGTCTGATTGACTTTGGGTGTAAAATTAACGACAGAATCAACCTGAAAGCCAATATGATGCGTGTAAATATTGTACACTCCATTCACGACTAAATTACTTAAATTAAAAACGCCTTCTTCATTTGAATGAAAGATTTCCTTTTTCTTGGTAGTCACATTTTGGACTTCGATTGTTACGCTAGAGATTGCCGCACCTTCTGTTGACATCACTTTTCCAGTAACACGAATGTTGTTCTGTGAATGAGCTTCTTGAAAAAGTGAGAATAGCCCATAAATTAGCATTGGGTAAATTACCTTACTTCTCATATCAGTAAAATTTGTTTATAATGATGGTTAGTTAAAAATTATTTTATTTTTATTATGTTGTCTTTAATGGTATATCTACATCCATTTATTTGACAGAATATCTCTAACAAATCCTCTAAATTATCATCTTGATATAATTTACCAGTAAAATTGCCCCTTTCAATTTCCGGATTCTCTACTGCAATATGTACATCAAATAAATGCTCCATAATACTGAAAAGATCAGCATTCGAAACGCCTTTAAATTCTACAAGCCGATTTGACCAAGCGATTGAGCTATTAGGTGGTAGAGTTTCAGCTCCTTTCCTAAACCTTGTTTGCTTGGTGGAAATATTATTGTCAAGAACTATTTTATGACTGAAATTTGCAATATTGATGAGCAACGTACCTGGTTCTTTTAAAAATACTTTGTTTGGATATTTTTCATTATAATCCTCTACGACTATCTTACCTTCCAATAACTTAACCATCAGATGATCTTCGTTATACGTCGATATTCTGAACATTGTACCAATAGCTCTAGTTTGAACCCCTTGGTTGACTACCCGAAATGGACTCTTTTCATTTGGAAAAACACTATAAGTAACGTCACCTTCTTTTTGAATTACTTCCCGATTTCTAGCAAAATCAGCACGATAAGATATGTGGGAGCCTGGATCGAGGTTGACTCGACTGCTATCCGGTAAGACATAGCATTGATTGATTCCCTTAGTATTTACAATATTTATCCAAACCTGGGGTGCAATCTCTTTACTTTTTTCGCTTTCTTTTAAAAAATAAAATGAAAAAGCAATAAATAATAATATTGAAGCCGCCGCCAATACTCTTTTAAAAACAACGAATTTATTGCGCTTAGGTTCAATCAATTTAAAGACTCTACTCTTTTCCTTTTGTGAAATAGAAATCAGTTCTGATTTTTGAAGGTTTTCAAAAATGTCAATTTGATCTAACTCATATTCATTCGCTTCTAGAAAGCGTGCTATAGACTCACACTCTCCATAAGGACATTGATTAGAGATGAATTTTTTTAACAAATCTTTTTTCACAGTTTATAATTTGAGTCACTTTACACTTATATACGTTTGATAAAGCATAACTACGTACTCGAAAAAAGATTTATTTTTCAGATATGAAGAAGAATGTAAATTAAGGCGAGAACTTTCCTTAATTGTTGAACGGATTTATAGATATGAGTTTCTACTGTTCTAACAGAAATATTCATTTTTTCAGCAATTTCCTTATGTGAGTATCCTTCAATATAAGCCAATTTGAATACTTCTCTTCTAACTGTGGATAATTGACTTATAGCGTGATTTAAAGAATCCCTCATATCCAATGAAAGGTCATTCACAGGGATGGTTTCATTTCGTTTCAAATTATCAATCAGCTGCCTTTCTTTTGCTTCCTTTCTCAACCAATCAATAAAAACCAACTTACCCTTCCTAAATAACTGAATTTCGATAGTTAAATCTGCTGTATAAGTATCACGATATTTCCAAAACTTAATAAAGGTTTGCTGACTTAAATCCTGAGCTACTTCATACGACTGTGTTTTTTTATAAAATCCTGAATAAATTCTATCATAGTATTTGTTAAATACTTCTTTAAAACTCTCTTCGTCAATTTCTAAATACATAATGATTCTTAGATTCAATAGTTAGTCTACAATATCTCTTGTCGGATTATTCATAATACTTTTTAACACCTAATGATTTTCAAGGTTGTAAAATTCAATTAGTTAATAAATATAGAAATACCTTTTAACAAAGCAAAGATTCTACAATCAATCGTATGGCAAATCAACGATATTAATATAACTTACCAAATTCCGCGATTTTTGATAATTTTTTTTGGGATTTTCAAACATATGTACAGCAAATCCTTCTCAAGTTTTTAAATAAGATCGTATTGGCTAGCGGGCAAACGAATTGCTGAAAGCGAAGACCGAGCAGAATACGCAGGTCTCTTCTAAGGAATCTCTCGACAGCTTTGATCAAAAGATCCAGAAAAAGCACGCCCTACTCAGATGAACAGGGCGTGCTTTATGGGGTTACATATAGACGTAGAGCCTATTTCACCCTATTTCCTCTTTGAAATACCATCTCGGGCAAGAATAAGGCTTTAACATCAGCCCTCGGATCTTGGTTCAGAATGAGAATATCTGCCCGTAGCCCCTTTGCCAGATATCCCCTATCCTTGAGTCCGGTCACCAATGCGGCATTATAAGTCAGACTTTCCAACACCTCTAAGGCTGACATCCCTACATCATGGTTATATATACGTGCTTCGTCATAGAGAGGCACCATGGCATCGTCTTCGGGGTAGATCCAATCTGTTCCACAAACAATCTTAACTCCTGCCTCATGTGCAAGTCTACTGACCTCAATCGCATAGTGCAGCTTGTTATTGGTAGCATGAAATATGGTTGGATCTAGGTATACGTTATTTTTCTTCATGAGCGCAAATAAAGGGTTCAACTTTGCAACATCTACTTTGAGACCTTTATAGACCTGATCCCACGCATAACTGAGCGTAAGACTATCAGCAGGGATCTGCTCGAAAATCACATCTGCGGCATGCGAAATGCTATTAACGGAGAGCCGAACCGCATCTGTGGGTTGAATCGGGAATACCGTAGCATGACTCCAGACCAACAAACCTTCCTTGGTCGCAGCTTTTACAATCTGTTGCATCAATCCATTCGGTAGGTCGGCATAGGTCTTGATAGCAGTCACTCCAGAGGACTTGGCTTCTTTCACAGCTTTGGCGATATCTGTGGTATCAGCAATAGCACGCTCCCAAGGCGATCGCCCCATTCTGATCTTACTCCCACTATTAAACATAGCAAAATAACTCGGACCTGCAAATTGTGCCGCATGAAAAATATCCGGGCCTCGCTTTACTCCTTCGGCGATTAGTTTTTTATACTGTTCGAGATAAGGGGCATTGCCAGCCATGTCCCGAACTGTCGTGATACCATGGTTGATCATCCCCTTCAAAATGACATCGGTGTAGGCGCGGGCCTTATCCAAATCTGACAGGTCCATGGTAGACAGGTGAATATGCGCATCAAACAGACCTGGAGCAAGGTATTTGCCTGTACAATCGATCTGTTCTATAGCGGCATCGGCTTTGATATCTGCCCTCGAAATTTTTTTAATGACCCCATCCTCTATAAGTATAGACCCCTGATAGGGTCTCACCTGGGCACGGCCGTCTAATATTGTTGCATTTTTCAGCAAAATAGCGCGTGCAGTCTGAGCGCTAACCAGTGATACTGTACCACAAGCTAACACTACGGCCAAAATCAACTGCCGCAAACTTGATTTAAAATTCATCTTATCTTAATTTAGCCTCTAAAATTCCAACTAACTCTTCTTTATCTATATTTTGAGCGATTACACGACCATCCGTATCGATCAGATAGATCGTGGGCAGGCTTCGGATATGATAGTCCTGTGCAGTACGACTATCCTTCAACCCGCTAAGATCTGAGATGTGAATCCAGGGAATACCGTCTTTTTCTATGGCATCCTTCCATAACTTCTCCTTATCGTCCATAGAGAACGATACAATTTCAAAACCTTTGTGCTTATATTGTGCATAGATTGGCTTAAGATTTTTATTGCCTACACGGCAAGGTGCACACCAGCTGGCCCAAAAATCAAGCAGTACAAGCTTACCACGCAATTGTGAAAGGTTAAAATTTTCACCGGTCACTGTTTTGGCAACTATGGATGGAGCCTCAGTACCCACCAATCGCTCGTCTTTCTTTTCTTTATACCGATCCAACAAGTGCTGATAGGTAGAAGCATAAGCCAAATTATCGGAAAACAAATTCAACAACTCTTCGAGCTGTTCAAAACTCATCACTTCCAACTGTGGCCGCATAACATCTAATATAGCTAAAGAATGCGGGTAGGCCTGTATATAAGCTCTTTTAATACTATCCCAACGCTGGTTGACTAGGGTCATTTTTTCATTTAGGTCAATTTTTTCGTCATCTGTCGCTTTTTCATACTCCTGTCCCAAGATCTGCAGGGTGTCGAGCAACAACCTGCTATCATTTTCATAGGCTTTACGTATAGCATTCTCCTGTCCTCCGATCACTTCATTGTGCAGTTTCCAGTCCTCATTTAGCTGGATTGAATACTTGCCAGCAGGCTCTACGTACAGTTCCTGGCTGCGACGCCAGCCTTTGACTTTGATGGTCACTTGTCTAGGAACCTCAGTCGTGCCCTTCAGCACGAATCTCCTATTTTCAACCTTAGTATGTTGAAGAATTTTAGGCACTTTATCATACACCTGAAGGTAAATGGAGTCCGAGGAACTCCCAGACTCTAAATAGCCCACTATCTCATAATTGTGCTGTGCCCTGACTCCCAGTACCGATAATACCAAAAGCATTGTTAATATTTTTTTAATCTGATGCATCATAATAATATTACTTGGACTCTTTGTACACAATATCCACAATAGGCGAAAAGTCACCAATCCGACTATTGAAACTACCTGTTTTAAGCACTCCCGTCGGAGACAGATCAAAAGTGTAAAACACACCTTCAATGCCTTTATTGGTGGCAATCCCCAACCTACTTTCCGCAAAAGGAATAGTAGGTGGTATTATTGGCTCTTTCAACATCTTCAACGCGGCTACTTCTTCTCCGGCCGGAAATGTATACAACGCTACATACTGCTTATCATTCATCTTGTACACATACAACTGGTTTCCAGCGATGAAATAAAGAAGTGGATTTTTACCGGACAAAGCAAAATGTGTAAATTCCTTCCCGTTAGGAGCTATCAGATCCACCTTACCAACAGCGGGATATTGATTCAAACCATTGTCGAGACGCATTTCGTACAACGTGTATTTGTCGTTCTTCTCGCCTACAATATAACTTGAACCACTCGCCCCATTGGCCGCGTATCTGATATTCTCATCAAAGTCGTTCATATCGAAAGCAGCACCCACACCAGCAGGCTGGAAACTTTCTATCTCAGGACCAGAGGTCGGATGGTATACTAATTTTTTATTCTCCTGATCATATAATAAGGCCTGAATCGGATACGATGAACTCGTCGGTATCATCATAGGGGCTAGGACGTGGTTGCCCAGCAAGGCATTACTAAAACCGAACGGAAAATTATCGCTCTCTCCCATACCTCTAGAAGCAGTGTAGAAGTTGCCGTCTGTATCGCGCATATAATATAAACCATACCACATATCCGAGCCGAAGAAATCAAATTTTGCACTAGTTGTACTTGTAAATGCATCATTTGCATTGCTCTTTACTTCCATTGTATTGTGGTCGATAAAATAGATCTGAGGTGCTGCTGTCCGAATAGCTAATGGCTGAATGATGTCATCCCAGTCATTCATACAAATGATCTCTAAGGGCTTTTCATGCATAGGGTATAGACTTGAATGTACAAGGAAGTCTTTCAATACATATTCATCGGGTGTCACAATAGAAAGATTCGTTTGATTATTTTTGTGAGTCAGTAACAACCAGCCTTCGGATGTGAGACGTTTTACAATAAGCTCCATTTTTCGGAAATATTTTATACCGCTCTGCTTATTAGTCACCTCCAATACCAAATAGTACAGTCCTGTAGCCATATCACTTTTCAGATTTAAAAATTCAGTTGTACCTACTTCTATAGGAATCACTTGAGTATTTGGAGCTTTAGGGTAATAGCTCCATTTAAATGTGTAATCGGCAGGATTCAATCCCTCTTTGCTTAAATCAGAGACCAAGTTTAGTTCGTCCCCCACGTTCAACAGGTACTTATCTTCCAATCCTGATTCCAAAAGCAACTCGGGTACGATACTATGGTCATAGTCCGATAACTCATTCTTGAGGCAACTGTTCAAAAGAATTGATTGCAAGAATAATACGATCGCTATATATATAAAGTTAATTCTCTTCATCTTTCATTGTGTTAAAAAATTATCAGCTGTCCAAATTCATCCGTCAACGGCTTCTCATTCGTAGCATTATACGTGTTCAAGGCATTGACCAATTTGGTTTTATTCGTACGCATGGTGCTTGCCGAGGTCGTAGATGGAAACTCCATCTTGCCAAGTACATCGATAACGAATCGATACCTCACCTCACTGTACACACCAAAATAGGTTTGTATAAACGACTCCCAATTAGTTGGCTTCAAGACTATATCCCTTGCCCTCACTTTGAACTCCTGTACCCGTCTATAGGGGTTGAGTGTCGTATCGGCAATGGGGCCAAGTTCAAAATGTTCATTGGCGGTCAATCGAAAAGAAGCCTGTACCTGTTTCTTCTTAAGGCCATCACTCCTCAACATCACCAGTCGAACAATGGTATCGTTCTTACCCGCAGGCATAAGGTACTTTTCATTCAGGATTTTGTAATCAATCCCCTCTACTGCATCTGACTTGGCTGGTAATACTTTAAAATCAAAGGAGCGCTCCACTGAAGCAAGTGGGCCAGACGCCTGTACGCGTATCAATAGAGTATCTGTTACAACATCAGAGTGCTTGGGCGCAAAATCCACTAATATATTTGTAGCAAATGAACCAGGTCTAGGCGTCATCAGCTCGTCTCTATGCAGATTAAAGTATACACGAGGCTGCTCATCATAGCTCAACAACGCTTCTTGTTTGCACGAGCTCACGGATAGTGCTAATGCTATATATAATCCAAATTTCTTCATTTCTTTAAATTCTTAGGTTACAAACTACGTTCTTCAACAGGTAAAGGTAGCTGATACACTTTTTTGTCGGCACTAATAGTCGTACCGGGTATTTGTGCTAGGCCTTGACGCTTATAATAATAAAAGAGCTGCCCCTCACTAAAGAATTCCTTTTGATATTCTTTCTGGATTTCCAACTGAAAATTTTCGGCAGAGACATTGTTGGATATAGGATCCAAACCTCTATTTGACCGTACTTCATTAAGATACATAACGCCCTCCGATATGGTCGGCGCGGCCTCCGCTGCTATATAATAGACTTCCGAAATCCGGATCACTGGAACAAAGTTTTTTGCCCAGTTACAAGCACCTATCTGTGTTTCTAACTGCCAGAATTTAGAATGAACTAGCTTACCATCTTTACGCTCCCAAAGATTAATACGACGTATATCTGTGCTGGACCGTTCGAACAATTCATTAATGACCGATTCGTCATTACTCAACACCTCATTTTCGTAAGTAGTTGGTGCTGTATTGAAATAAGCATCCGTGTAGGGTTTCATATTATTGATTTCGACTGAAAACAAGTGTTCAAACCTATAGGTACGGTCGCGACATGCGCCATCAGCAGATGCATCTGAAGAAGTGACAAATGTAAAAGTACCCTGTCCTATTGTTTTTTTTGCGTAGTCAAAGGCTTTTGCTTTGTCCCCAACGTATAAGTATACACGTGCCAACAATGCCTGTACAGCTACTAGGTTCATCCGGTGCTTTCGAAACTCCATCATAAACTCAGGGTATATGCTAGTACCTCCCTGTAAAATAGGATCTTTAGACAACAATGTTTCGGCTTCTAGCAAATCCTTCAAAATCAATCCTGCTACTTCGATCGCTGGCAATAAGGGTTGGGTTTCTTTGCTAATATGGACTCTATAGGGAATCGCCAGACCATCTTTCTCTTGCTTATATATGGGACCAAACAGCCGCAACATATCAAAGTGCATAAGTGCACGTATCGCTAAGCCCTCCCCTTTGATCAGATTGTAATGATCGCCCTGAAAAAGAGTTTTCTTGGTATCCATATGATCGAGCATGTTGTTAACATTAGCGATCACCTCATACCCCCCTGCGAATACCGAACGAATTGTTTGCTTGACGGATAATTTTGCCCCATCATTTTCATAACTGTAATGTGCCATATCCCAGTAGGGCGAAGTGGTCTTATCGACACGATAACGCTGGGCCAACACGTCCAAGAAAGACATGGTCAAATTATCTCCATATAATGTTCGTCTCGACATAAGGGTGTAGCTTCCCGCCAATGCATCTATAAAACCTTTTTCTGTTTCAAAAAGGGCTTCTTGTTTGATCTGTGATTTGGGCTTGATATCTAAGTATTTTTGACAGCTAGGCAATAACAACGTACCCATTAATCCCAACCAAAGTATATTTTTAAAAATCTTCATTTCTATATATTTTTAAATGCTGATCATTTAGATTCTTGTGTTAAAAACTAGTCTGTAATGACAAAGAGAAATTACGTGCAAACGGATAATCCAAGCCACGTTCTACCTTGATGCTTGACAATCTGAATACATCATTCATGTAAAAACCAACATTGAAATTACGTAGGCCAAAACGCTTGACCTTAGCGTCATCAAAACGATACAGTAATGAAGCTGATGTCATATCCAAGCTATTATCATTCTGTACAAAACGAGAAGAAGCATTTGTTCTCGAGCCATCTACTTCCATACGTTTAAAATAAGCAAGATCTCCGACCTGCTTCCAACGATCAGTAAGCACTCGTCTATCTGCATTATCCACCAGGTTGACATTCTCGATCTTATCCAATAGGGTCTGATTGAATAACTGCCCCCCCTGACGGTAACTGAAATAAGCATTTAATTGGAAACCGTAATACGTGATATTGAAACCGAAAGTTCCTCTATATTTCGGAGTTGAAACGCCGGCGGACACCATGTCGTTAGCATCCCATATATATGTGGCCGACCCATCTTTTTTCAGAAACAGCTCCTGCCCTGTTGTCGGATCTATACCAAGGGAAGGCACGACCCATATCGCATCTATGGAACTTCCTTCTTCGTATCGCGTAAAAGGGGTCTGCTCGTTGGTCATGTTTTGTAGCTTTTCATTTTGGGCTTTCATCTCATCTGAAATCTTATCAACTATGGTCCTATTGTTTCCTAAGTTGGCCATTAATGTCAATCCGAAATCTTTGCTTGTGAGCGGTTGAATTATTTGATAACTCGCCCGCACTTCGTAGCCCTTGCTCTTGATAGCCCCTAAGTTGCCTTTGTAGGTAGAAAAACCGGTGGATAATGGCAAGCTAAAATCAGCAATAAACTTGTCTGTAAAATCATTGTAATAGTCTGCATTGATATGTAATCTATTTTGCAGGGTACTAATATCTAGACCTAAGTTAAACTTACGGGTGCTCTGCCAAGTTAAATTGTCGTTGCCAATATTCAGTAAGTTTGCACCTATATTACTCAGGTAACTCTCATCCAAATTATAATTGTAGGTACGGTAAGCCATATAAGAATCGAACTGTTGCGCACCGGTTACCCCAATTGAAGAGCGTATACGCAGCTGGTTGATTGCTCCGCGTTGACGCAGTCCGCTCAAAAAGCTTTCTGAATGAAGATTCCAACCTGTTCCAACCGACCAAAATGGTGCAAATAGACGATCTGCCCCTACGCTGGATGAGCCGTCAAGACGGTAAGAGAAATCCAATAAATAGCGGTTGTCGTAAGCATAGTTTGCATTGCCTAAAAAGCCTACCGTACGTATGGTGGACTCAGATCCTCCGGGTCTATCGTTGACATATTTGCGCCCATAAAAGATAAAGTCTGTTAGCGCGCTGGGTAAGCCTTCCACCTGAACCATCACATTCTCGTTGCTATTCTCATTGGCACGAGCACTTAATGTGGTAAACAACTGATGTTTATCAATAGTCAGGTTGTAATTCAAATCTAAATTAGCATCGTAGCTGAATAGCTTACCATAACCTGCTGTATAGGCACCTCGCTTGAATAAATCTGTCCCCAACTGCTTAAATGTGGTATGTTCTGCCGGCAGAAAGATCTCGCTATTATCGCTTTGATTGGTCAAAGACAAACGGCCACGTAAAGTCAAATTGGGTTTGAACTTATAGGTCAATGCTGTATTGTTGATCAGGTTACGGGTATTTCTGAAATCCTTTCCGTTTAGGCTCGTGTTGAATACAGGATTATATACATTGTTGTATATCGCACTTTGGTGAGAGACTATTTTCCCCTGCAATTGGGGGATAATATTACCATTCTCATCGTATGGTGAGAAATAGGGATTCATGCGTGTATACTGACTGAAAGACCCCCAGGGCGAGTTGACAGCATCGGTAAACTGCACATTCAATTGATTCTGTATCTGTATCTTTTCTCCTCGATAGCTTAGATTGATTCCACCATTGTACGATGTTCGGGATGAGCCTTTCATTGCTCCATTATTACGGTTGTACGAAAAATCTACTCCATAGTTTACAACACCAGAACCACCATCCATAGTCACTCTATGCTTTTGACTTAAGCTATTTCGCAATGGTAGTGACGGCCAGTAAGTATCTCTCCCGCGAAGGACCTCTTTCAATCGAGCATTGTACAACATGTCTAGCCCTGTTTGATTGTCAGTGTTCGAGCTTGTATATACACCTGCCAGCTTCTCTACTTCTAATTTCTCACGAGCATTTAGTAAACGATAGTCATGAAGATCTGGGTAGCTAAATGTAAAATCCGTTTTATATCCGAAGAGCATAGTACCTTCCTTGGGCTTGATTCGCTCTACGACGATAACCCCATTGGCCCCTCGAGATCCGTATATAGCCGTCGCAGAAGCATCCTTTAAGATAGTAATGCTATTAACCTCCGTGATATCCAAATCATTGATCCTTTGTAGAGGTACCTCAAATCCATCTAGCACAAATAAAGGAAGGTTCGGATTGTTGGAGTACATATTGGCAATATCGTCCACCTTCTTATCATAGGCATTATACATGTCTTTATTCGCTCTTATATTACTCCGTACTAAGCCCGAAATATCTTCTGTCGTCGGGATACTGGAAGCACCTCTTAAGCGCATATTTGCCATCTTATTGGGGTCAGAACCATTACTCAAATCTTGTAACATTTGAATTCCTGGATCCAGTACAGACAATACGTCTAGTACATTCTGATTGCCCACACGTTTGATATCTTCCGCCGTCAAGGTATTCACGGCCCCTGTGTAGGTACCTGCTGGCCGCTCAAAAATACCTGTAACAACAATTTCATCGATCTCTTGAGATACGGATTCGAGCTTTAAGATACCCATATTGGCTTTCGCAACAGCTCGAAACTCTTTATAGCCAAGCGAGGTAATAAGTAATGAGGCTCCCGGAGGAACATTTTTGAATAAAAACTTACCGGTAGCATCTGTCCGAGTTAGATCAATACGTTTGGCTTGGGCATTAAGAAGCTGAATACTAACTCCTGAAATGGGTTTCTTAAGACTGTCAATTACCGTACCGCTGACTTCTATAGTTTGTTGTTCTACAACATATCCGGTACTAGCCTGAGAAGATATCACCTTGTTTTTAGAATTGTTGGCTATTCTTTTTTGCCGATCCTCTTTTATTAAAATTGTTTTATCTACTATTTCGTATTGTAAAGGTAAATCCTTTAAAATTGTGGTCAGCGCCTGTCCGAGTTGCAAGTTGTGTACATCAACAAGAATCTCTGCCGAACTTTGTACATTTTTTGCACCCCATAAAAAATTATAGCCAGTCTGCTTTTTAATTTCTTTAAACACATCTTTAAATGTAAGCTTGCTCTTCGAGATCGTTACCTCCTGGGCCAGGCTGTTTGCAGTGGCGTAGGACAAGCCAATAAAGAGTAGAAAAACGGATAATTTCATAATTCGCCAAAATTCTGGCCAGGCCATTTTCAGGCATAGCCCATCATGTGTATTTTTTTTATACATTTGAGTGACAATAAGTGTTATTTAATGGTTAGTAATTTTTGCACATTCATAATTATGCCATTGAATCTGTGAATCTGAATGTTAGCGCATTCAGATTCCTCTTTTTGTTCAAGGCATATTTCTTTGGTTAGTTCTTTCTCATAAGCCTATTATTTTGTTTTATATATTAATACTTGTTTATTACTGATTTTAAATTTTACCTGACTGTTGGTTGCTTCTAACTTGTCCAACACCTTTTTCATGCTGTCAAATCTATTCAAAACGCCCTCATAATATTCGTTCTTCAACTCTGAATCTTGAAAGACCACATCCACATCATACCATCGGGCGAGTTTCTTCATGATTGAAGCTAAAGACTCCTTATTAAAAATAAATTCGCCATTGATCCAAGCCAACTCTTCGGAAGCGTCTATATCAACTTTATCCAATTTGTCTCCGTTTAGAACAGTTTGTTCATTCGGTTCTAACCTAATTTCTTTGTCTTGGTGTTTTACGGTCACAATTCCCTCAAGCAATGTTGTTTTGCTTGTCTCCTCATCAGGATAACAAGACAACATAAATTTAGTACCAAGTACACGAATCGATTGCCCTTTAGATATCACGAGAAAGGGGTGCTCAGTATCCTTCGTCACCTCAAAATAAGCTTCGCCTTGGAGTTCAACTTTTCTTTCGCCAACCCCAGAAAAAGAACTTGGATATACGAGCCGGGAATCTGCATTCAAGAATACCTTTGTTCCATCGGCCAATTGAATTTTGTATTGGCCTCCTCTTGGAGTTTTTAAAATCATCGTTTGAATCGCTGAATCACTATTTTCATCTAGTACCTTGGATCCGTCTACATAAGTCAAACCATCTGCCCCGACCAAAAGCCCTCCATTCTGTTCATCAAGAATTATTTGATCACCGTTAGGTAAGGTAAGGCTTGCTTTATTCATACCTGGTTCTACAAGAAGTTCTTTTCTGCCCCAAAACATCCAGATCATACCTATAATAAGAATCGCAGCAGCAGATGCCCAGTAAAACGAAAACAAGCGCCGCTTTTTCTTAAACTGTGGTAAATGCGTAATGATGGATATCGCTTGTTCAGACACTACATCTTTTTCTTGTAGCTCTTGGGGGATATCCTCCCAAACCGCATCCAAAAAATCTTGGAATAACTTGGTTTTATTCTTGCTTCTCAAAAAATCACGCCATTGTTTCTCCTCTTCAACAGAGAGCATCTGGCGTTGATACGTAGACCATAAATACTTTAAGCGTTCGATATCCATATATACTATAAGACGAAGTAGAATGAAGATCTAGGTAATGGGATCTAAAAAAATTTTAAAAGAAGACCTACAATAATTAAATCGAAGTATTTTGATAGATGAATTTTTAGTGCCTTTCGTGCTAACTTAAGATGGGAGTGTGTTGTAGAAACCTGAATATTCAGTAGTTTGGCTACTTCATTTACATTCAAGCCTTCCTTTTCGACACAGATATATACTTTCCGTTGTTGTTCGGGGAGGCTAGCTATGCCTTCTTCTAACAATCTCCTCGCGTCACGCATCAAGACCTCTTCCTCGGTGTTATTAAAGCTGTCTCCACTGTTAATTCTTCGTATATTTTCAGTATGAATGCTATCGGCTTCTTGCTTTCTTAAAAGATCAATTGCTCTGTTTTTACTCACCTGCCTCAACCAAGAATCAAAATTCTTTATCTCACAGGCTTTCTCGCCCATGACCCACAATTTCAACATAACATCCTGTACAACCTCCTCAGCATATTGCTCAGACTGTAGAATATAATAGCAAAAAGTAAAAATTTTTCTACGATGACGATAATATAAAGTGGTGAAAGCCAATTCATCACCGTAAGCTATTTTCAGCAACAGTTGTTCATTGGAAGCCTCTTTAATCGACATAATTTTGATCAGTTCATTTAATTTAGTTGTCCAATATACAAATTTTCAATTTTAACCTCTTGATGTGATGCAATAATAAACAGATACAGCTAGCGAGTAAGTAAGGCAAGCTGATTAATATATCAATTTTTACTATATTTAGATATTGGAGTTCGTTAAGGGAACTTACTACTATGTAATAAACAATGAATCGTGCACTTTGAAGAGTTACGCCCTAGTAGAAACTGAAAACTTAAGTAAAACCCTTGATTAAACTCTAAAAACCATAACGAGCTAACCAATCTGCTCCTAGTCTACACACCTTGTTGGTCTCGCTATCGCAAAGCACCCATAGTGTACGGGAGTCTACCATAAGCTTATCGTTGACATAAAACTCGACCTTTCGTGGCTGTTTGACACCTTCGGGCACCTCAGGATAGGTTTTAACGATGATGGTATCCCCCAAAAACACCTGTTTCTTATACTGAATATGATGGTCGTATAGCACCCAATAATCGTTTTGGTAAGGTGTTTCAACTTTTAGGATATCCCAATGCTCGGCTGCAGCCTGTTCTACCCATTGGACAAACTGCACATTATTGACATGATTGTTGTGATCTAGGTGTCCGGCACTTACTTTAATTTCTATCGTATGTATATACTGCATTTCATTACTTTAATAGTTCGTCTAAAAACAGAAGTGTGTGTTTCCAGGCTCTCTGGGCCATCAGAGGATTATAATCGGCCGACTCGGGGTTGGTAAAGGTATGCCCGCAATGGGCATAGTTGATGATCTGCCAATCTGCTTTTGCGGTATTCATCTCACTAATAAAGCTATCGTAGTCGGCTTTACTGACGGACTTGTCTTCCGCTGGATGTTCAACCAGGACTTTAGCTTTGATCAGTGAAATTGGTCGGTCTGCTGCACGGGCTAACCCGCCATGAATACTGATTACACCTTGTACAGAAAGTCCTCCTCGAGCGGCTTCAAGGGCGCCGGTACCTCCAAAACAGTAGCCGATAACGGCAATCTTTAGTGGATCAGCACCTTGTTTTATCAAGGCATCCAAGGCAAGTTGAATACGATTCTGATAAGCTTTATAATCATTCTTATACTGTCCGGCCAATTTGCTTGCGGCAGCATCGTCCTCAGGAATGTTCCCCTCTCCGTAAATATCCGCAATAAAAGCAATATATCCTTCTTTTGAAAGATCTTGACCGGCCTGTTTGGCTTCATTATCTATACCTTTCCATGCGGGTAAAATCAGTACTCCCGGAAGATTCTTTCCTTCATGAGCACTGACCATACCATGGAGCTTTTGAGTACCATCGGTATAGGTGACCGACTTAAGGTTCTGTGCCTGAATAGTGATAGAGCCCACTAACAGGGGTAATAATACTAAATATTTCATACCTACTTTTTCCTAAAATAACAACTTGACCATACAATTGTTTGAATCATCAACGGTAGTTTAGCTTAATTAAATCCCAGTGACAATAAATAAAACATCTTGTTTGTTTTCAAACAAATACAGTCAAACTATTGTACTTCTTTCAACCACTTAACTATTCCTTTATAAATCTTGTCCGCTGTCTGTTTATGGAACTTCTCGTTTAGTATCCTTTGCTCATCCTCCGGATTACTTAAAAAAGCGATTTCTACCAAACTATTAGGGTATTCGGTAGGCGAATTTAACAGAAAATTGAAATTGCCGATCAGACCAAATTCATTCAATCCCAAATCGAGCATTTCATCCAATATATATTTTGAAACACCCCTACTTCCATTATGATGGTAGTAGGTACTTACCCCCTTTACCTCTGTACGGGATGAAGCATTCAGATGTAGACTGATCAGCAGGTCTGGCTTTACCTCTCTAAGCTTGAGTACACGGTCTGTAGTCGCTATATCAATATCTTCGGTACGCGTCAAATAAACATTTTTCACGCCCTTTTTGTGTAATAATGTTTGTAACTCTTTAGCAAATTTCAAGTTATAGATCTTTTCTTCTGTACCATTTGGGCTGACTGCTCCCTTGGCATTACCACCATGCCCTGGATCAATGGCTATAAAGAGATTTTTGATTCCTTTTTTAGCTGGAGCATGCTTTACCGATATGCGTAAAGACGTATTGTCGTAATTGATGGAATAGCCCCAGTTTTGCTTTCCTTCGAGATCGATATGTATACGGTACACATCTTTCTCCAGTTGCTCACGGTACACGCTCTTCACTATACGGGCTTTTTTCAATTGCGTGATCCATGTCGTATTGGAAGTCGCTCCAAATACATCAACGATAATTTTATTGGGCTCTACAACCTGATAACTTCGGTACGGTAGTCGATCTGGTAAACTGATAGTCAGTACATCATAGTTATCTTTGGCCGACAAATGCCAGGTGCCACTCAAGACATCGGCAGAAGTAACGCTGTCTGACAATTGACCACCTCGGATCACAAAATGCTTAGGAATATAGGCTTCCCAATTTTTTGACAACCTGATCTTATATCTATTCTCCACCGAATCGAGAACCACTACACGTACATCTGTATCTATAAAACCCATTTTATCGGCTCCCAACCTTACCATACCGCCGCTATACTCGATATAGGGCAAACCGCCTGTTGTTCTTCCGACCCATGCTTTTTGAGCATATACGTGCCCAATTAAACTAATAGCAATTAGCACGGCATAAAAAATAGGCAAAATATAGGTTTTCATAGGTTTCATATTCAATTTATTCCAAAGCTAAGGAAATACTTCTAATTATGCCTAATAGACTGAAAACTATACGGCGCTGACAAGAACTGCTGTCAGACTTAAACAGAAGGACATCCGCTAGATCTATGTACAGGCTGGAGTCTTCCGGGAAAATGTTATTAATCCCCTTTTTGATTTAATAAACTATACCGCTATATTTGTCAGTAGTTACGTAGTAGAATAACGTCGAAACAACCAATAAGCATAAATTTAACACAGAAACAATCTTATTTTAATACTAATTGTGGTAATTCGTCATACAGCTTTGTAAAATGGAGTCGACAGAAAACTTGGAATCGGATGAGGTCTTATGGAATGAGATTGTAAAGGACAATCAAAGTGCGTTTGCTACACTTTATCATAAGTACAGTAATTCTATTTTTACGGTAACCTTAAACCTGATCAAAGACCACAACTGTAGCGAAGACATCATACAAGAGGTATTTACAACAATTTGGATAAAAAGAAAGGAATTGGAGATTTCTAATATCCGTGGCTACCTCTATAGAGCCGCCCGCAATAAAGTCATAGACCTACTACGGTCCAAAAAGGTACATATCCGTATCGAGGAGGTGAAAGATTTGATCGCTCGCGAACGAACAGATTCTGCGCTGCTACAGAAAGAAGTAAATGACCTGCTGAACCAAGGTATCAAAGCGCTTCCTCAACGATGCGGAGAGATTCTCTTCTTAAAAAAAGAAGAGCAGCTAAGTAACTATGAAATTGCACAAAGACTCAAAATATCTCCCAAAACCGTAGAAAACCAGACAACTATAGCAATTAAGAAACTTAAAATAGCGCTTTCCAACAAGTTAGACATCTTAATGTTTATTATATTTTATATTTTTTAATTTTTCTTTTGGGGGCACCTATCTTTTATTTCGTCTAGTTAGGTAGATGAAAGATAAAAAGAACGCTAAAGATATATCAAAGACGGAAGAAGCTATCCGTGATTACTTCTCGTTAATGGAAAGTAAGGGCGAGACTTATTCGCCTGATTTTGATGAAAAGGGTGTATTAGAACGTATACAATATGACATTCATAAAAGCCCTATAAAACTATCCAAAAATTGGCGCAGATGGATTGCTGTCGCTTCTTGCATAACGCTGCTGGCAGGATCGATAGTAACATGGCAACTATGGAATAATAGTTCTCATTTTGAATTGGTATCGCTGGAGGATATAAAGATACTCCCCGCCCAAGGTACGGCCATACTGACACTGGCAAACGGAGAAAAAATAAGTCTGGATCAATTGCAGCCCAATAGCTTAATTACTACAATAGACGGTATACAGATTTCAAAGAATGCGAATGGCGAAATAATCTACAGTGCTGCGGATAACGTAAAGCTAAACCATATAGCTAATCATAATATTGAAACTCCTAAGGGTGGGTTTTATACCTTATTGCTACCTGATGGTTCGAAGGTATGGCTCAATGCGGAAACCAAAATCAAGTATCCCATCCATTTTGGAGGCAGCGAACGCCGTATCGAATTACAGGGTGAAGCTTATTTCAAAGTAGCTCATGATGCGGACAAACCTTTTATAGTCAAAACGGAAAAGCAGGAAATCACCGTACTCGGCACCTCCTTCAATGTAGAAGCATATGAAAAAAATCTCGAGGCAACAACATTGGTAGAGGGGTCTGTAAAAATATCTTGCCCACAGGGACATCTCACCCTCGAGCCGGGACAACAAGCTATAGTGGACAGTAAAAATGCTATCCAGAAGAAACAGGTTGACGAGAGTCAATACACGGCTTGGATAAATGGAGATTTCAGCTTCGTAGATACGAAGATCAATGATGTTATGTCCCAGATATCAAGATGGTACAATGTCGATATCGTGTATGACCAAAAAGAAAATGATCTGCGGATCAGTGGCATGGTAGCACGAAACAAACCATTAGATACGGTATTGAATATACTGGAAATGACGGGCAAAGTAAAATTTAAACTAGAAGTAAACTCAAATAATCAAGAAAGGAGGATACGGGTAAAAATCATGTAATCCCAATCCATCCAAAAACAAAAAATCAGAAGTGCGGGAACACTCCTGATCGTCAGTCTTTCGGATGATCAAATTTAGTAGCAACACAAATCGGAAAACCGTAAAACTTTAAATCAAATGTATGAAATTTTATTCAAACCGTTGATCGGTCTCCTTATTCCTATAAACGGAAAAGGATATCGGTCATCCACTTCGAGAGTCGAAAATCCGCTATATAGGACCAATATACTCTCGTTTAAACATGTCTTTATGCGTATCACTTTGCTAAGTTTATTCTTGGGAGCTGTATTGGTACATGCCAGCCCAAACGTAAATGCTCAACGCATCACTCTAAACAAAAAGTCGATAAGTGTCATCGATTTCTTTAGAGAGGTCAGAAAACAGACTGCTTATGATTTTGTATACGACCATTCTATTGTAAAGGACAAAAGGGTATCGCTCGTCGTAAACGAAATGCCACTGGAACAACTGTTGGAAAAGGTACTCCCCGAAATTCAGCTTTCCTGGAAAGTAAAAGATCGAGTCATTGTCATCAATGAAATAGTTTCTTCCTCTTCAGGGGCCATAGCTCAACAACCCATAACAGGTAAAGTGACCAATGAAAAAGGAGTTCCCTTAATAGGGGCTTCCGTATTCAGTGCACAGCAGAATACCCTGACGGACGAGGCTGGTAAGTTTAGTATTGCGGCTAAAACCGGAGATGTAATCACTATCCGTTATGTAGGCTATGAAACTAAAACAGTTTCAATTGTAAGCAATGAGCCGTTGAGAATTCAAATGCATCCTCAACTGGAAGAAATGGAAGATGTGGTGGTAACAGCACTGGGGTTGAAAAAATCAGAATCCAGTCTCGGCTATGCTGTTGAAAATGTAAAAGGAGACGTTTTTGAAAAAGTAAAATCAGATAAGGTAATCGATATGTTGGCAGGGCGCGTCGCTGGCCTGCGTGTCAACAGCCGATCGGGCGTACTACAGGATGCTGCTATCACGCTCCGCGGACGAGAGCCGCTCTACGTCGTAAATGGTAACCCTGTAAATGTTGGCTTTAGAGGTATAGCAGCCGATGATATAGAAAGTGTCACTGTTCTAAAAGGCCCGCAGGCATCGGTCCTCTATGGTTCGAGAGGTATTGATGGGGCTATAGTTATTACCACTAAAAATTCAGGAAAGAGCGATGAGGTAGAAATAGCGGTCAATTCATCCAATATGTTGGCTGCTGGCTTTATCTCGTTTCCGGAAGTGCAGGAAGTATATGGACAAGGCGAATTTGGTCAATATGCTTTCAAAGATGGTAAAGGAGGTGGATTGTATGATGATATCTGGATATGGGGTCCCAAATTAAATCAAAAAGATCCTAATACACCAAGCGGATATTGGGAAACGCCTCAATACAATAGCCCTAAAGACCCGACAACGGGCGAGCTGATACCACTGCCCTGGGTGTCCAATAAAAATAACCTAAAGCGGTTTTTACAGCGTGGGGCTACGACCAATAATAATGTAACACTGTCGCAACGTCTAAAAGACGGTGGATACAGTATAGGCGTTAACCAGATGTACAGACAGGGTATGGTGCCGAATACTTCAGTCAACCAGATAGGACTTAATGTGGGCGGTAACTACACCATCCGAAAGCGGTTGAAGGTAGACGTGAATGTTAATTATAGCAATCTGTTTACGGACAATTACCCTCCAGTAGGATATGCCAATGACCAGGTGTTCTATAACACGGTAATGTATATGGGAGCCAATACGGATATCATGGACCTGAGAAACTACTGGAAAGAGGGACGGGAAGGATATGAACAGCGCAATTATAACTATGCATGGTTCCAAAACCCGTGGTTCATTGCCTATGAATACATCAGGCCTTACGCCAAAAAAAGGGTGATATCATCTATTAACTTTGATTATGATTTTGGAAAAAACACACATTTCATCTTAAAAGCAGGTAATGACTATCAGTTCACCAATAATGAAACTTTTCAACCTTATGCTTGGGTAAACGGCGAGACTGGCAAGTACAGCAAGGCAACCTATGATGAGACACTCCTGGATATCAATGCCATGGTAACCACAAAGCAACAGTTTGGAAAATGGTCCCTGGATGCGATGGCTGGTGTAAACTGGAATGAACTGGATCGAAATACCATGACCGGTGAAACCAATGGTGGCTTGATAGTACCCGATGTCTACAATTTTACAAATTCGAAAAAACAGGCTACCGTATCCAACTACCGCACTGACAAGCGTATGTATGGTCTTTATGGATCACTGACCATGGATTGGGATGCTACACTTTTCCTGACCTTTACGGGACGGAACGACTGGTCTTCGGCACTGATAAAGAACAATAGATCTTACTTCTACCCTTCGGTGTCGTCCAGTATCATTGTTTCCAATCTTGTAAAATTACCTGAACCTATTAGCTTCTTAAAAGTACGTGGATCTTGGGTAAACGTAGGTCGTGATATGGATGCTTATAATCTATCGACCAATTATTACCTGTCACAAGTCTGGGGCTCGGAACCAGCATTTGCCCCAGAAGATAGAGTCATCGACCCTAATATAGGACCGAGTATGACAGATTCGTACGAGATGGGATTTGATATTCGCTTTTTTAATAATAAGCTCCGCCTCGATGCTTCCTACTTCAATACATTAGACAAAAACTGGATACAGGAAGTCAATATCCCCCACCCTTCTGGACA
Source organism: Sphingobacterium faecale (assembly GCF_016746095.1). GTDB lineage: Bacteria > Bacteroidota > Bacteroidia > Sphingobacteriales > Sphingobacteriaceae > Sphingobacterium > Sphingobacterium faecale. The sequence continues at coordinate 251,497 of NZ_JAERTY010000004.1, forward strand.
CAGCAAGATGCTGACGAATGGGAATGCTTATCTCCGAGATGGATATGAATTTATCCTAAGTGGGAAGCTGAAGGAAAACAAGGACTTTTCCTGGGAAGCATCTGCCAATTTCTCGAGCTTTAAAACCGTACTATATGATATCTATAACAATCAATATAATTACGGAAACTTTAAGATCGGTGACAGATCTGATGCTTTCTACGCTACTGTATATATGCGTGAACCCGGCACCGAAAACTTTGTAGTCGGAAATAACGGACTGCCATTGGTTGATAAATTCAGCCGTAATATGGGCAATAAAGATCCCAAATGGGAAGCTGGATTGACAAATAATATCCGTTATAAGGACTGGAACCTAAGCTTTAATGTCAGTGGCAGATTCGGAGGTCTGATATACTCCCAATTAAATGCCCGCATGCTTGAAACTGGCGCCGACAAGCGTACCGCCAGCCTAGAGAGAGAAGAAGATTGGGATAGAGTTCCATCCTTTGTCCCGACCGATGCTGTCGTAGTGAGCAGTGGCGATATTAAATACAGCCCTACCGGCGAAATCCTTGAAGACACACGGGTATTCGAGAAAAGCACTGTCCCAGTTATGTACAAAGACTGGATGCGACAAATGGGTAGTCTCGGCGGACGCATGACGAAAGGGTGGAATGTGTACGATGCCAGTTTCATCAAACTGAGAGATATAGCCATCACTTATACATTGGATAAACACCTGGTTCATTGGAAAGCCTTCAAATCGGCCAATGTGTCCTTGATCGGAAACAATGTTCTGATGTGGAAAAAATTACCGCACGAGGACCCCGATGGTAATGTAAGTACACTCGGTTATCCGACAGAAAGATACCTCGGTTTAAATCTAAACGTCAAATTCTAAAAGATAGATCTATGTCACATATACACAAAACAACACTCATTATTCTTGTCGTGGGGCTTAGTATCGCTATGCCGGGATGCCGTAGCAATATGGACGAAATCAGCAAAAACCCAAATCGATCAGAAGTTATCAATCCGAACAACCTGCTGACTTATCTCTGCCTATATACCTTTAGTCCAGACTATTTTGGTTTGAACAGGCAGCTCGACAGCTACTTTATAGATTGGCGCTTTGGTGGAAGCCATCTTAATTGGTTACGTCGTAACTTTAACGGGGAGTACCGCTTTCTGACGGTGTCGAACAGCATGAAGTATGAAGCGGAACGACTGAACCAACCCGAGTACCTGTCGCTGGCCCGCTTCTTCGACGCACACTGGATATTTACATTGACGCGTCTGTATGGTGATGTCCCTTATTCCGAAGCCAACAAGATAAACCAAGGGATTACGCAACCTAAATATGACGAACAAGAGGAGATTATAGTCAAGGTATTGGAAGAATTGGCTACTGCAAATGACGAGCTCTCCAAACTGGGAGACAAAACTATAGCGGGTGATATCATTTTTGGAGGAGACCTCAAAAAATGGCGAAAAATGATCAACAGCTATCGTCTGAAAGTTCTGATAAATCTGAGCCAACAACAACAATTAAAAGGTACGACGATCGCAAGCAGATTTGCAGACATCGTCAACAATCCTATAGAAAACCCGATTATGGAGTACCTCGAAGACTCGCCCATACGCGACGAAAGCAATAATCCGAACAACTATTACTTGTACCTTGACAATAATTTTATATCAGGCTATCGAATCACTCAGTTTACAGCGGAGTACATGAAGGATAGAAATGACTATCGCCTCACTAAGTTTGCTCAACCTACAATCTTGGCCGAAAATGGAAATCTTGACCCAAACAATCTGCAAAATTATGCAGGGACAAATCCGTGGCCCAATAAGGAGAACAATGTAAATTATCAATACGAGGACAGTAAAAAGATATCGCGGGTAAATAATAGATACCACCGCGAACCTATAGGCCCTCCGACTATGATATTTGGGTATCCCGAGCAGGAATTTATACTTGCGGAAGCGGCACTAAGAGGATGGATAAACGGTGATGTAGCGCAGCATTACAAAAACGGAATATTAGCATCTTTCAAGTATTTTGGACTAGAAAACAGAGGTTCGTCTTTCATTCAACAACCTAAAGTGCAGCTTGCAGGAAGCGATAGTGAGAAGTTGGGACAAATTATCACCCAAAAGTTCTTAAACTTCTTTATGCAAGGAGGATATGAACCTTATTTCGAGCTAAGGCGTACGGGGTATCCTGATTTTGCCGCCTACGTTACGCCTGATATATCGACCTTGTACAACAATGGGCAGCTACCACTCCGGTATCTATATCCTTTGGGCGAGCTGACTGATAATAAAGCGAATGTAACAACTGCAATCTCGCGTCTTCCGGGCGGAGATCAAATATTTTCAAAAATGTGGCTATTAAGAGGTTCGGACAACCTTCGGAATCCCCAACCTTTTCCTTACCAATAAAATCATGACAATGAAAAGAATAACATTTCTCAAAAATCTATCTTACGGACTCGGATCAACACTGTTAGGAACAACACTACTATCTTGTTCTAAAGGTACAGATGGTCCAACCGTAGAAATTCCCAGCAAAGTCCTCCCTATAACCACGAAGGGCAAGCTACGGATTGGCGTTATTACGGACGTACATAAAGACTTCTTCCCTGATGCAGATCTATATCTGCAAAAGTTTATTGATACGGCCAAACAAAGTAATGTAGACCTGATAATCCAGATCGGAGACTTTGTATATCCTCATTTTAAAAATGACGGTTTCATGCAGATATGGAACTCTTTCGAAGGCCCCAAATACCATGTACTGGGCAACCATGATATGGACACTGCAAGTAAGAGTGATTTTCTGACTTATGTAAACCAAAAACAGCTGGGCAACTATTACTCCTTTGACAACAATGGCTTTCACTTGGTGGTAATGGACACAAACTACATCAAGAGCGGCGGAATATACACCGATTACAACGCTAAAAACTATACGAAACACCCTGCAAACGAAATAGGCTATGTATCGAAAGAACAGCTGGATTGGCTGCGCGAAGATCTACGCAAGACGGACAAACCTTGCATTATATTCTCGCACCAGCCATTCAACGGTTCGGCAGGCAACAGTAAAGAGGTACAAGAGATACTGAAAGAAGAAAATAAAAAGGGTAAAAAAATCATTGCGGCATTCAGTGGACACCTGCACAAAAACTGGTTGATTGATATCGATGAGGTCAGTCATATACAAGTCAACAGTGCTTCCTATTTTTATGTCGGCAAAAACCATCCAACAGTCTCTGGACGGTTTCCAGCGAGTGTAGAAGCCAACTATCCGATCATGAAAGAGTCTGCTCCTTATGATGATTCGCTGTTCGCAATCATTGACTTCGATGGGCCAGACAGAGAAATAAAGATCCAGGGAAGGAAATCTAACTTTATAGCTCCGACTCCGTACGACCTCAAATACTATACGTATGTAGATCAGCAAAGTCCTTCTTCTAATATTGACAACCGTATAATTAAATTTTAAGGAAATGAAGATGCACACTATACTATGGGGCGTAGTCCTAGCCCTACTAATCGGCTCGTCATCCTGTACAAAAGACGGCAATACGGGACCGATTGGTGAAAATGGAGTGAAGGGACCGCAAGGACCTACGGGAGATAAGGGACCTAATGGTGATGATTCAGATATCAGTAATGTTGAGATATTTGGCTCGGAATGGTCGGACGCAGTTTTTATAGGATCCGGTACGGATTGGAAGTTTAAGATTGCCGCTCCTCAAATCACACAGGAAGTACTCGACAAATATGTTGTACATGTCTACTTTTTCAACAATAGCGGAAATTATCTTTATAAACTACCTTATAAAGGGACCTATGCTTCTACAAATAAGATCATCTCCAAGATTTCTGTTGGTGAAGTAGAGATACAAAGTACCTATAAAGCAAACGCAAAATTCAGGTTTGTGATCATAGACCCAAATAAGAGTTAAACATTTAATCGTCACGAGTTATGAAAAATAAATTTATATACCTGATCTGCCTAACACTACTTATCTCTGCTGTGGGATGTACGAAAGAATCGCCTGTCGGCCCTCCTGGACCACAGGGAGAACAGGGCGACCCTGGCAAGAAAGGAAATACGGGTGAGAAAGGCGAAAATGGTGATGATGAAGGAGCCAACGTAGTCGTGTCGGACTGGAGCACACAAACTTTCACCGGTGCACAAAGGAAATGGTCTGCCAACATAACCGATAACCGCATCACCGAAGCGATATTGGATAAAGGCGATGTATCCGTATATGTAAAAATAGATGGTGCGGTCTACGAACTGAACTATTTTACCAACAGTGCAAACATTATCCAGTCGGTGTCTATGGGTAAAATACAGCTTCAAAGTACGTTTGATGCATCAACTATTGAATTCAGATATATTCTTATTCCTGCAGGTGCCAAGTCGACATCTTTAAGCAGTACCTCAATGGGAATGCGGACCGAAAAACGTCCCTCTTATAAGGAGTATCAAAAAATATATGGTTTTAACAACTAAAAAAAGACAATGAAAGCAAAAGTTGCAAACATCCATGTATTGCTATGGATTGGATTAGTAGTGTCGATATGCCTAACTAATTGCAGAAAGCCCTTACTGCCTGGCCCAATGGGGACTCAAGGAGAGAAAGGAGAACCGGGTGACCAAGGAACCGATGGCAACAAGGGCGATCCAGGAAAAGGTGGTGGATTGGGAAATGTGTATTACTCCGATTGGAAATATTATGATTTCACCAGTTTGAATACGGGCTACTGGAGAGCTACAGTGAGCGAACCGGTTATCTCTAATGAGATCTTAACGAAAGGAACGACTATCGTGTATTTCAAGAGAGACGGACAGGTTTTCAAAACGGACTATCTAACTGATAGTGAAAGTTTGACGCAGCGATTAGAACTGGGGCAGATATGGTTATACAGCAGCTGGGACCCCAGCTCAACCATGTTCAGATATATCATTATACCTCCCAATAAAACGATAGCAGCAAAAGCCATACAGGCTAAAAGCAAGTCGACGGGACAGGCATACGTTGAACTTTGTGAAATGCTCAAAATAGAGCTTTAATAAAGACCTCCACCTTAAGGATTCGATCGCTCAGGGTGGAGGTTTACACAACCTACTTTACGAAATATGTTATGAAATACTCCTATTTAGTGAAGCACACACCCCATGAGTCCGCCAGCCGGGGGATCATGAAAAAATAATACACATATGAAAAAAAACATTATTTTATTGATACTATTCTGTACACTGGTGATGCATACACAGGGTCAGACAAAAACTACAGTGATTGCGCATAGAGGCGCCTGGACTGCTCCGCATATACCGGAGAACAGTATCGCTTCTTTGAAAAAAGCTATTGAAATAGGATGTGGGGGATCGGAGTTTGATGTATGGCTAACAAAAGACAATATCGCTGTGGTGCACCACGATCCTACGATCGATGGTCTCTCTATCGAAAATTCAGACTGGAAGGAACTGAAAAAAAAGAAACTCTCTAACGGAGAAAGGATGCCTACCCTGAAAGAATATATCAGCACAGGCATGAAGCAGCGTGGTACACGGTTGGTACTTGAGTTTAAATCTTCAAAATTGAACAAAGAACGGACACTACAGTTAGCCCAACATTGCGTAGACCTTGTCAAAAAAATGAAAGCAGAGACTTACGTAGATTACATAGGCTTTGATTATGAAGGCTGCAAACTCATCAAAAAATTAGATCCAAAGGCAAAAATCACCTATGTGAATTGGAAACATGACAAAGAACCTGCGCAATTGAAAACAGATGGCTTTTATGCAGTAGACTATAATTATAAAGTATATCTAGAGAACCCTGCATTAATCAAATCTTTCCGAGATCTCGGAATAAAGCTCAACGTATGGACTGTCAACACGGCGGACGATATGAAATGGTTTGTGGACAAGGATTTTGACTATATCACTACAGATCACCCCCATTTGCTATTTGAAACTCTGAAAGAAAACTAGAGGTATTACTGACAGCGGAAAAATAAGCCTTGGCCATTGCATAAGCCAAGGCTTATTTTTTATGAAAACTAACTCATCACAAAAAACACGTCGCCCATCACATTTAATTTGAATACATTAGTCTTCTATTTATTCTTGTGCAAATAATTAGAAAAACTAAAGGATAAAACTATGAAACAACGCTGGGTAGAATTTTTATTAATAACTTTTGTATATCTGTTTTTACTGGTGGTTACAGCAAGTAACATTTTCAATAAAGTAGAGCAGGTAGCCCTACAACTACATCTATTGACGGCATACGTGATGGTAAGTCTTTATTTGCTATATGTGTACCCGAATTTTTTCTCAGCACAAAAAATGTCTAAGTGGGTAATCTGGATAACATGTATCTTTTTGATACAATCATCCCTTCATTATGTCATACAGTCGATATACCAATTGCCTCGCTACAAATCAGCTCCTCCGTTTGTAGTAGCCGGATCACTCCTGTTGGCTTTATTGTCTTACACAGCAATAAAAACTGTTATCCTCCGATTAAACAGTCTATCAAGAAATAACTCTATCGTAGCGAAAACGTTAAGAAACTTTTTGATAGCGCTTATGGTCGGTACGTTTCTTCTGATACCGATCGCTTTCCATGTCAACGTATATATATGTACATTAGCTGCGTTGTCGATACCATTTTCCTATCTTTTGTTTGCCACACACAATTACTTTCTTCTACCCTATCTGGAAGCGAATAAAAGTCCGAGAACTGTGGCTATAGTAATGTCGCTTTTGATCAATCTAATCTGTATCATTCTATTTTCCAGCCTGATGGAGATTGTAGTAAAAAGCTTTAACCATACATACAATTCCTTTGACGGCTTTAATATTATCTTTTGTATCATACTCGGTGCATTAATGACTTGGTTAGCAAACATATTGTACAACCATGATAGAAAACAACATTATCAAATCGTGGGATTAAAGAAAGAACTAGGAAGGACGGCGGCAGATCTTAGACTATTACAATCTCAGATCAACCCGCACTTTCTTTTCAATGCAATGAATACACTCTTTGGACTGGCTCTACAAGAAAATGCAGAGAAAACTGCTTCAGGAATTCAGAAACTGGGAGACATGATGCGTTTTATGCTACATGAAAATCAACAGGATACCATTCTATTAGCGCGGGAGATAGCTTATATAAAAGAGTATATAGAGCTTCAACAATTGCGGATAGCCAACCTGCCTTCCATCCAGATATCAATCGATCTACCTGAAGACACTCTAGAAAATCTGCAGATTGCTCCGATGTTACTAATCCCATTTATTGAAAATGCATTTAAGCATGGTATAAGCCTTAATAGCCCTTCTTGGGTAAGAGTCCAGCTCTATATAGCGCATAGCTCCGTAAAACTTAGTGTCTACAACAGTATTCATATCGGTCCAGAGACTGACTTGGAACAGAACAAATCAGGGATCGGCTTAGATAATGTAAAAAGTAGACTGAACATGATATACAATGGACAACATGAGCTCCATATGGAGAAGACTAATTCTGAATTTTTTGTATTTTTAACATTAAACCTCAATAAAGATAAACAAGGATGATTAAAGCGTTAGCTATTGATGATGAACCGATTGCGTTAGATATAATAAAAAACTATGCTGCCAAAGTATCGTTTTTACAGTTGGATGCTACGTTTGTGAATGCTTTTGAAGCAATAGAATATTTAAATAGAAATGACGTAGATGTACTATTTTTAGATATTAAGATGCCAGATATATCTGGCATCGATTTTTACAATAGTTTGGTACGGAAACCCCTATTGGTCTTCACTACAGCTTATTCTGAGCATGCGATAACGGGGTTCGAACTGGAAGCACTGGATTACCTGTTAAAGCCATTTGCATTCAGTAGGTTTTTGAAAACATGCAACAAAGCTTATGAAATACTACAGTCTAAGAGAAAGAATCCTACTCATATTTATATTAAAGATGGCCACAATATCGTAAAATTGAATTTTGATGAAATATTATTTATCGAAGCTACCGGCAACTATATGAAATATGTAATGCCGACGGCCGAAATTCTGACCCGGTCGACCATCAAAGAAATCATAGAGCAGCTGCCTAGTGAAGTATTTCAGCAGGTACACCGTTCCTTCATAGTTAACTTGGACAAAGTTTCGAAAATAGAACGCCATCAGCTATCAATAGCATCTCATGTAATTCCAATTAGTGCTTCGTATAGCAATGTAGTCAAGAATACCGTTCTCTGATTTTCCTATACGCCATGATAGATCATCTCTGGATTTTGCTTACTATTACGGATAAAACTCGATGACTTGATTGATCTTTATGGAGAGCATGAACTACATTGTTTTCGAATGCTTGAATCGCACTCCTATTTGCCCAAAAACCAAAATCTCTGTTTATAAGTTTGATGTTGGAATCGTCTTTATTAGATAGACTAACGAGGGCCAATGTCGCTTGCTTTCCGTACGCCCTAATAAGGGTCTTCACGATTTTATTGTCATAACAGAATTGTACCTCATACCAAGGTCCGGTAGGATCTCTTTCAAAAGACAAAGTGTCTACGCCGCAAAAGAGTTTGGGGTTTTCGTTTTGAAGTGTCTCTAAAGATGTCATCAGAGAGTCTAAGGAAAAGTTGAACTCCCAATAGCAAAACATGTAACATGTAATATTTATTATGTTAAATAAAGGTAACGAAATAAAAGGGAATACAACGTACTCCCCTTTACAATAGTTACAATACTTCGCTTAGTTTTTTTGCCAGTGCATTGCCATGCAGGTTCTTCGCTATAATTTTACCACTAGGATCTATGAGAAAATTCTGTGGGATAGCTTTAATACCGTACATAGCCGTAACTTCGGAACTCCATCCTTTCAGCTCACTGACGTGATGCCAAGGCAGTCCATCCTTTTCGATGGCATTCAACCAATCTTGTTTTTTACCTTCTTTATCCAAAGAAACACCCAAAATAGTGAAGTTCTTATCCTTAAAAGCATGGTAAGCTTTTACCAGATTCGGATTGTCTGCGCGGCATGGTCCACACCAGGATGCCCAAAAGTCGACCAACACATATTGTCCCTTGAAATCGGCTAAATTGATCATGCGTCCTTCGGTGTCGGGCTGGCTGAACAAAGGCGCTTGTTTGCCTATCCCTACGATCTTGGTGACTGCAATATCCGATGCCAGCTGCTTTCCATTCTGCTGCGCTTGCAACTGTGGAGACAACGATAACAACAATGGCTCGATGTAATCGGTATCAATATCGTATCCTGCTAATTCTTTTAATGCCAAAAGACTAAAAAAAGAACTAGGATGAGTTTTTATATATTGTTCCTTTGCTTTATTGCGTTCTTGTTCTAGTTTTTCAATACGACCGATAACTTGCTTCATTCCAACGGTATCAGTACCTTGCTGCTGATAGAACTTTGAACGCTCGCCCATAAGTTCGTCCATTTGTTTATCCAGTGTACGCATATGTTGCGCATAGCCTGCATAATCACGTTGTATAGCCGTTCCCACAATTTTAGCATCTGCGATTTTCTGCTTAAAATCTACTTTAGTTACCCCTTTATCGACATATAGATTGACTTTATCCCAAGCACCGACACGGCCTTTGCTGAAAAAAGAGGTACCCGATGGCGAGTAATATAGGTTAACTAATGTCGCTTCATTTGCCTTCCCTTTATAGGTCTGTGCCTTCCCATCAAATACCACCGAATCCAGTACCAAGTCCCGACCTATAAAATAACGAACAAAGACTTTTGCCGTCTTTGGTACATCTTTCCCTGGCTTAATTTTAATACTAAAATCATGCTCCTGTGCAGACACACTATGAAATGCCAAAGCACTAACGAGTAAGCTCCAAAATATCTTCTTCATCGTATCTATTGATTTATAAGAACTAAATAGCCTGTGCTCTAGCTAATAATGCATCGGCTATTTTTACAATTTTAAAGGTCTCCAGCTCTGCCAAAGCCCGTGCAGCTTCAGCTGCTTTTACCGCTTCCTTTTTCTTTTTTAAGCTGATGCAGATCTCTGCAAAAGTACCTTGATTGGAATAGGAGTTCTCATTTAGGGCTACGGCTTGCTTTGCCAACACATAAGACTGCTTCAGTACTTTTGCAGAAGGCTCTTTGCCTGTTCCATACTTACCCGAATAGCGTCGAGCGATAAAGCTTAACCGTTCGTCCTCCTGTTTAAACAAGCCTTTGCGCAACTGATTGGTATAATCGATAAATTCCTTATCGGTACCATGAGCTCCTATCCATTCGACCTTAAACATTGCTGCATCGACCTGACTCGCCTCGTCCGTTTTACTTGAAAAATAAGCTAAGCCTTCTTCAAATTGTGCCTCATCCTTAGTACGGATATAATCATACATCGCATATTTCATCAGATGAGCTTCTTTCTTCTCAAACACCTCGATTGAAAGTATTCCTTTGAAATATGGGCGATTGTCCATAAAGAATTTACCATACTTGTCTTTTGGACTTTGTCCAAATAGTTCAATGATGCTCCAGCCTGCCTCGGACTTTAAGAAGGAAGGATCCGCAATTTCATCCAAAGCGTTTTTAGCTTCCGCTGTCGAAGCGGGATCCACCTTGGTCATCGTCGTAATATAAGCGGCTAAAAAGCTAGGGCTTCGTTCACCTGCCTCGTAACGGGCACGAATAGTCGGAATCTGAAAGTTAGGATCTAACGCACGCTTGCCCTCGGCGATAAAATCCTGTGTTTCCATCCGAGACTGCGAGCGATACATTAACTCACCTTCTGCATCCAAAAATAGATAAGTCGGAAAACTACGGATATTGTAATGCTTGGCCACATCGATCCCCTCTCCTACTTCACAGTCAAATTTGATATTGATATAATTAGCATTGTAAAACTTGGCTGCATCGGTCTGATTGAAGACATTCCCTTCCATCCATTTGCAGGGAGCACACCAAGAGGTATAACCATCGATAAATATCAACTTGCCACTTGCCTTCGCTTGTGCCTTGGCTTCAGAAAGGCTTATTTTTTGAAAATTGATAGCTTCTTGGGCCTGTACAATCGTACAAGCCACAAGGAAAACTAAACTAAATATAATACGGTTCATAGGTATTAATCTGCTTTTAAAATTGTTAAAGGCGTATTACCTTTGCTCGATCTGCTTGGTAATACGCCTTTGGATTTATCTTTCGTATTGTGGCATGGTAGGGTTAATATCCAATGCCTTGGGGGCAACAGGAAAGATCATTCGTGCATCACCCGATGACATACGGAATTCCTCTCCTTCTACGTAATGCACGATATCCTTGGTTAGGTCGCCCGTCAGGTGTAAACGCTTTAAATCAATCAATCGCGTACTCGCTGTTAATGGCATTTCCCTATTGCGTTCGTCCAAAACCAGCTGCAAAGTCTGATATTTGTTCAAACCCGTAATAGGCTTATTGTTTTCAATACGTTTATCTCTTAACGTGTTAATCAAACGCAATGCTTCTGCTGTAGAGCCAATACGGGCTTCGGCTTCTGCCGCGATCAGGTACAGCTCTGGCGTTCCGAAACCAGTGTTAAAGTCTATCCATGGCGCCCATAGCACCCGGCCAGGAAAGCGGATTACATTTGCGCCGAAAGAAGCACTGTCACGACAGAAAAATAATTCGTACCGCATGTCCTTAGCATCTGCATCCAAGTTACGCTTGTAAGTATCCATCAAATCATTTGAAGCATAGACCTCTGTATTTAATGATCCGTTTGATGCTGTCCCCATTCGTCCCCAAAGAACCTCATTGTTATCTCTGATTTCTGGAAATTCTTCGTCCACATCTGTTTTTAGATGTACCCTTCCCCAAGTAGACTTTTCCTTGGTCGTATACAGATTATAATCTTCCAGATAATCGTTCAGCTTCAGTGCTTCGGTGGCATTTTCCAAGGCCGCTTTAAAGTCCCCCTGATATAGAGCCATTCTACTTAGAAAACCATATCCAACAGACTTTAGGGCTTGGTACTTGTTATTTGAATGGGTTGCAAGGTGAGGTAAAGCGTCTTCTAAATCACGTCGTACCAATTCGTAAATCTTTGCTACTGATACACGCTCATAGGTCTTTGTAATATCCTCAGTAAGTACCAAAGGCACACCTAAATCCGTATCTGCTGTAGCTGCATCATAATGCTTACTATAGATATTGACTAAAGATAAATACTCAAAAGCCCTACCTACTTTCGCTTCTGCCCACACTCGTTTCTTTTCAGACTCCTTACCATCCTTGGCAGCGAGTACGTTATTAATAATAACATTGAACGTAAAAATATGAGAATATGCAGTTTCCCAATAAATCTCATATTGTCCATCCTCGAATATCGGACCATGTTCAAAAGTGTACAAACGCTTTTGGAATGTCGAATAGTAGTCAAAACTTGCTGATCTATTCACGTCAACCCTAGTGCCTGACAGAATGTTGTCCGTTATGTAGTTAGAAAACACTGGCGAGGCACGTATCAGACCTTGATCATTCAAAAGTAACTGATAGTCATTGAGCAACTCGGGTATCGTAAACCCTTTAGGCTTCACGTCCAGGTAAGAGTTACAACTTGAAAGGAATATAGAAGCTACTAAAGCTATAGAAAATATTTTCTTCATGTTTTTTGATAATTAAATGAATTATAAACCAACCGATACACCGAAACTGTAAGTTACTGGAGCCAAAACACCTCTCGTTGGTGAATCCGGTGGACGATATCCCTCAGGAAGCTTTAAATTGTCGGGAGTTCTACCATAACCGAACCATACTTCTGGATCGATATTGTGCTTGTTAGCTGCCCAACGCCACGCATTCATCACCTGACCGGTAATACGAACATAACGCAATGGTGTTTTTTCTACTAACTTGGCTGGTAAATTATAGCTTAACGAGATATCGCGCAACTTGATATAATCCGCACGTTCCACAAATCGATCGCCTGCAGAGTAAATATCCGTTACCGTGTTAGAAGCACCAGCCATATAACGCGGACCGATATCGGCATCCACTTCGTCACCAGGGTTTCTCCAGTAGTTTAACCAAAGTCTGTCAAAGTTGGCTGTATAATTCAACATCGGATATTTAGTCAAAGGCTCTGGTCGTACGGAACGCATCACATGACCACCATTGAAAATAAACATAAAGTTTAAGGAGAAATCTTTATAGTCAAAACCATTTCGGAAAGCTACACTATAGGGAGGAATAGTCGTACCATTATAGATCAAATCATCTACACTCAACTGCTGTGTTGTCTTGACCAGTGTGCCATCCGCCTTACGGGCTTGTGGCGCTCCTGTAGCGTCAAGCCCCGCATAGTCAATACTATACAAGCTACCTATTGGCTTACCTACACGCTCCTGTACGGTATTATAGTAGCTGTAAGGCGTGCTCTGCTGGGTATAAAGATTTGTTATTTCATTTTTATTATAGCTAAAATTCAATGTAGAATTCCATCTAAAATTATCGTACTGTATTACTTTAGCATTCAAGGCTACCTCGATCCCGCGGTTACGCATATTACCGTAATTCATGTTCACGACAGACCAACCTAAAGTAGGATCCACTGCTGTAGGTCCTAACAAATCAGCTGTACTTTTGTTATAAATATCTACTGAGGCTGTCAATCGATTAAATACGGAAACATCTATACCAAAATTGAAAATATCGGTACGCTCCCAACGCAAAGAAGGATTGGGTGGAGATGTAATACCAGCCTGCATTTCTCCTGTAAAGTAATTTAATCGTGAATTGACCTGAGATATGAGGTATGGGCCATTACCTTTAGGTACGTTACCATTTACACCATAAGTCATACGTACTGCCAAGCGATCCAGCCAATCTTGCTCGAACGTAGGTAATTTATACAAAGCCCCAACTGACCATAATGGTTTATACTGATTCTTGACATCCGTACCAAAGAGGTTGGATTGATCCATACGAATACTAGCTGACAATGTTAAATTACGATTGTAGGTATAAGACCCGTTAGCATAGAACGAAATAAAACGATCTAAGAGATCCTCAAAACCTTTTTCCTTTTTCTCTAGTGTGTAATTTCCAAACAAAGACTCTGTGTTTTTTAAATTAACACCGAATAAGTCTTCATTAATACCTTTATACACTAAAGAACTCGGATCATAGCCGTATTTGTATAGATCGGTAAAACGACTATTGATCTGACGTCGCTCTGCTCCAGCTATCACATTGATGTCATGCTTATCTCCAAAGGTATTTTCGTAATTCAACTGTCCACGTAAGGTATACGAGTTAATATCATTGCGACGCTCTGACAATTGCGCACCCTGTGGTACGTTACGCTTAATGATTCCATCTTTATCTATCTGCGTAGCGTCATTAATTTGACGGCTTACCGTATTATTGTCTTTCGCGTAGGTGGTAGCTTTGTATCCTTCGGTACGCTCGGTCTGGTACATCAGATCAAAAGTTAAGCCTTTCATTAGCTTAAAATTAGCCCCTACATTAATATTGAGGTATTTGTTAAAGAAGTTGACATGGGTTTTATTAACATGTTCAATAGGCATATAACTCTCGTCTTCTAGCCCAAGACCATTTAGTCGGTCTATTTCAAACTGTGACTTATCACTGTACCATTGTGTTGGTGAGCCATCCGCATTGCGAAGCATAAAATAAGAAGCTCTACCTCCTACATAGTTGTCATAATAATTAAAACCTATATCACCATCTTGTTTCTGATTCTTACCCAATACATTCAGGTTCACATTCATCCAATCGGTAAGTTTTACACTATTTTTGACATTAAAACCGATCCCCTTATTCACTGGACGTCCTTTGTTATATTCTCCTGGCTGCGTATAATTCAAGGAATAACTGTATTTGTAACGATCGGTACCTCCCGAGAGCGATAGATTGTGCTGTTGGTCCATTATGGTACCGTTCAAAAACTCATCCATATTATCCCAGCGGCTTCTATTACGATACGCATCTAGCTTACTCTCCAATTCCGCATCAGATAACATACCTGCCTTATGCTCATGCAATATCAGGTATACATCGTTCATATATCGCTCTTTTTGTATCGACGAATAATCCGTTGAATTGTACCCAAACATTTGCCTTTGGAAATCTACAAGCTCTGCCGAACTCATTTGGTTTTGGTACTTTTTACTAGGCAATCCTTTAAAAGATAACGTGTTAGAGTAATCGATCCTAGCAGGTCCTTCTTTTCCCATTTTTGTCGTAATGACAATAACCCCATTGGAAGAACGCACTCCGTAAATAGAGGCTGCCGAGGCATCCTTCAACACGGTCATCGTTTCGATATCATTGGGATTTAGCGCTGTCAGATCGCCTTGATAAGGCATGCCGTCAACAACAATCAAGGGAGCTGCTTCCGCATTAAGTGTCGCTCTACCACGAACTTCAATCCCTACTGAATTATTTTTATTCTGAGGGTTAAGTAATGAAGTATTCAAATTAAGGCTCATACCAGGCAACAAGCCTTCCGCTCTTTCCAAAAAGCTGGTCTGCAGCCTACCTTCCATATCTTTGGATGTAATCTGCGCAAACGAACCTGCGGCACGTTCTTTACTGATTTTTTGATAACCCGTGTTAACCACGATATCTACCGTCTCGACTTCGGCACTCAGATCCTGAAGTACAATCGTCCCCATATTGGTAGACGCCGTCACTTCCATGGATTTGTAGCCCAGACAAGAACACTCCAATTTTTGTCCGGCATCGACGGTCTGATTGAACTTAAAGTACCCCTGTTCATCGGTCACCGTACCTAATTCTGTTCCTTTGACACGGATACTAACCCCACGAACCGGCTTCCCCTGCGCATCTACGATACGGCCGGATACCTGTTTTTGCTGTACCTCCGCCAAAGCATTAACTCTATTTGCCGTGTTGTTGGATACAACTCTCCCTTTTTCCTTGATTACGATGGTTTTATTATCAATTTCGTAGCTCAGATCTAGGCTGTTCAAAATCGAAACCAAAGCCTGATCCAGTGGCTTTTGCACGATATCGACCGATATCTTGGTATTCGGATCTACATCACGGGCAGACCATACGTAGTGGTATCCCGTCTGCTTGTTGATCGCCATAAAGACCTGGCGTACTGATGTTGACTTTGCCTTTAATGTAACTTGCTGAGCGATACCGCTGGCAGAAAGTTGCATCAGACAAAACGTCATAAAAATCGAAGTCAATGACACTCGCATAATTCTTCTCCTCCATGTCCTACTACCTCTTAGCAGATGGTAGCAGACAACTTGTTTTAATCCCGCAAAATAACCCTTAGAGACAGGGGTATCTTGTCCATAATTTTCATACATTTGATTAGGTTTTAAAAATTTGTTGTACTACAGTTTTAGGCCTTCGGGTAGAGGCGCCGCAATCGCTTCTACCTTACTTTCTTTTAAAAATTATTTATCTTTTACATATATATTTCTGTCTTCATATCTGAATTTAATCTTTCCGGTTTTTTGCAACAACTCGAGGAGCTCTTTCAATTGGCCAAAACGAGGTACCATCACCTCAAACTTTTCCGCCTTTAAAGCTTCGTTCTCGATTCTAAAATCGACGTCATACCAGCGCCCTACCTGACGTAAGATCTCGTCCAGACGCTCCGAATTAAACACAAAGTCCCCGTCCTTCCAAGCCATTACCGCAGCCACATCGACCTTTGCTTTGTGCAACGAATTGCCCTGAACAATACCTTGCTCTCCGGGAGTCAATAAGAGCTGACCTTCGGCAGCAGTGATCTGAACCGAACCTTCCAGTAAGGTGGTATAGCTTCTTTGTTCCTCTTGATAAGACTTAACATTAAAATGGGTTCCCAAAACGGAAATCTCCTGACCATTGCTGGATATCCTAAATGGCTTTGCTTCTCCCGATTGCACGCTTTTTTCCTTGGACTTATGAGCTACCTCAAAATAGGCCTCTCCTGTCATGTCCACATGCCGCTCCTCTGCGTTTTCATGGTAAGCCAGACTGGTCTCAGCATTCAGCCATACCTTAGTGCCATCCGGAAGTGTCATCCGATACTGTCCTCCTCGTGGTGTACTCATTTCGAAAGACGAAAAATTAGTACTGGTAATGCCAGGTACTTTTTTTCCATCCTCGTATACAAGACCCTCGTTGATCAACAAGCCATCAGCGGCATCGCTCAAAGCTACCACCGTACCGTCGGCAAGCCGTATCGTTGCCTGGCTCGCCCCCGGCTGAATCGCCGCGATCGGCTCCTGCTGCGGCGTGGTCTCATCTTGATTGACGAAAAGTACCAAGCCTAGAATGATAACAACAGAAGCAGCCATATAGAAAAAATACCTCCATGGATATCCGCCTGAAAACCGGCTCGGATGGGAATCGACCTTCAACAAGGACTGCTGCTTTTCCCAAGCCTTTTCCACATCAAAACTTCGGAATAGCTCCAGGTCTCTGGACAATTGTTGCTTGTTCAATATCGCATCTAGCACAGCTTGGTTATGCTCGTCTTCCAGTAGCCAAGCGTCCACCAATGCCTTTTCTTCCGCCGTCCATTCCCTGAGATGAGCCGCCGATAGAATATTTGTTATCTGCTGTGGATATCTAACCATAATCACCTTGTATAACAGAAAAAGGGATTGAAATCTCTAAAGAGTTTCTGAAAAGAATTACAAACAACTCGTAATCAACGCCTTTATTTTACAGAACTGTATAGGATATCTGCAAAAAGAAGTGTAAAAACGAATAGCTGATCTTTGTTCAGCACATTACGGAGCAGCTGGACGCCACGCATTTTCTGATTGTAAACTGTACTGCTGCTGATCCCCAACTCGTCCGCTACTTCCTGGGGGGTATACCCCTCGATAAACAAGAGCTGTATCACCTTCTGACATTGATCCGGCAGGGTACCTATCGCCTGATGTATCTCCTGTATAGTCTCCATATAGATGATCTGTTGGGTCACTGGAAAATCTACCCAGTCTTGACTGTGCTGATAGCCTTCTTCCTTGATCCGCAATCTTTTTTCCTTATCTAACAGATTGAGTGCTGCATTCTTACAGCTGACATACAGGAAGGAACGCAGACTGTTAATTTCTGAAAAATCAGCGCTTTTGTTCCACAGCTTCAAAAAGGTATCGTGAACGATCTCTTCTGTCACGAAGCTATTCAACCCCATTTTGGAGAGAAATAAGCAAAGAGGACGATAGAAAAGATGAAAGATATGCTGGTAGGCTTCAGGGTTACCCGCCTGAAAATCCACAACTACCTGGTTCATCTTATTATTTTCTAGGACTCTTTGCACATCAAAATTCCCCAAATCTAAGAATTATAACGTAAAAAGATGTCTATTCGAGACAGTTGCCCGGCAACTATTTTTTTGGGGGAGTAGATTGCCCCCTCTTATTTCTTCTTGTCAATCAGCAATAAAGTCGATGGTGCATCCTTCAGCCAGGCGACTTCTTTGGCCACCAGCTCTTCCCAAACAGTGAGATGGATAAGCATCAAATCCTGCTTTGCCAACATATCTGGGGTGATTTCCTGATCCGTATATATCACCAAATGGTTGGGAGCCTGTTGCTCCAATTGGCGCAGTCGCTCACGAAATACCTCATTGTTTTTCAATACATTCTTAAAATCAACAACAATGACCTGGGAGTCACTATTATGGATGAGTTTTTGGATATACGTCAGCAAGAATATATCCTGGGGCTGAAAAACAGGAACGATCACCTGATCTACATGCATAAAGTTTTTGTCGATCAGAATACCTACAGCGGAGGTTACCCGTGCATTGATCTGATCATTGCGGCTATAGGTCAAAAAAGGAGATTCGGCCTGTTTGACAGTATGCAGCAACCTTTCTGGATTAATAATACGTGAGGTAAAATCCAGGAACCGTCCCAAGATACTTCCTTCGTAGATAGACTCGCTCACGCCCAACAATAGGAGATCCGTATCTTCCTCGCGTGTGGTTTGGATAATCTCGGTATCGATATCTCCAGATATCTTAAACACGGAGGACATCGACTGCTCCAGTTTTTTGGCCACTTCTTTGATCTCTCTAAAAGTATCCTCTTCCTGCTCTTCGACCTCATAGTGATGCAGCTCATTGGAGGGGGCGATATGTAGGGCCGTGATCACGGAATTGTCTTTGGATTGTGCAGTAAGACCATTCGCCAATCGGAAAAGGGATATACCGGTACTGCTTTTCGCAAAGGAAAGAAGTATTTTAAACTTTGTTCTGTCCTGTATCCGGCTGCCGACCGCACTTTTCTTGGGCTTAAACAATCTATTGATAAGATCGAGCGACGGACCTGTCATAAAAGTCGTCACCAAAGCCATCAATACCATCATGGAGAAGAGCTCGGCACTCAACACCCCCAGATCATACCCGATATTCAAGACGATCAATTCCATGAGGCCCCGGGTGTTCATCAACGCGCCAATGCTCAGGCTGTCCTTCCAGCTCTGTCCGACAAACCGCGCTGCCAGCGCACTGCCGACAAACTTGCCTACGACAGCAACTAGGATGATGACGCCTGCAATCAGCCAGTGCTCGACATCGTTGAGCAGACCGATCTGCGTACGTAAACCGGTAAATACAAAAAATAAAGGCAGCAGCAATAAGACTGCAACATCTTCTACCTTCTCGATAAACATCGAGCGGAAGCGACTGCTCTCCGGCATTATCGCTCCAGCCATAAATGCTCCAAAAAGTGCATGTATGCCGATGACCTCCGTGGCGTATGCCGAAAGCAGGAGAACAATGAAAAAGATGGCGACTACTGGTTTGCCCAAGCTCTCCTTAGCGGAGTTCAACTCACCGATACGCAGTAAAAACGGACGGACTATCTTGATCATCACAAACACGTAGGCCACGGCCAAAAAAACGGTGTAGATCGCACTCGTGGCCGCGCCGGCCTTCACAATCGCAATAACCACAGCTAGGATACACCAAGCAGTAATATCATCTGCCGCTGCACAAGTGATGACCAAAGCACCCAATTTGGATTTTTGAAGACCCCGTTCCTGGATAATCCGCGCCAAAACGGGAAATGCGGTAATACTTAAGGAAATCCCTATGAACAGACTGTAGGACAAGAACTCTACATTGGCCGGAGCATAGTGCTGATATAGAAAGTAGGCCAACCCTACCCCTAGCGTAAAGGGAATAACAATACTCGCATGCGATATCACGACGGCATCGTGTGCCTTATTCTTGAGCACGCTCAGATCGAGTTCCATACCGATAATAAACATGAATAGAATTAGTCCGATCTGGCTCAGAAATTGCAAATTGCTCAACGAATCTATCGGAAACAATACCGCCGAAACTTCTGGAAAATGTAGCCCAAGCAAGGAAGGTCCTAATATAATTCCGGCCAACATCTCCCCAATCACGACGGGTTGCTTGATCTTAATACATATCCAGCCCATAATGCGAGCCGCAATGATAATAGTGACAATCTGCGCTAACAATATCGCCAAGGGGTGTCTGAGACTGTGTTGGATAGAATCTACAAAATCCTGCCATGCACTCACACTGACTGCCTTACCGACGATAGCCTCGGTATCCTGTAACCGCGTACCTAGTACGATGACACCATACATCACGGCCAACAGACCCCCGACCAAAACCACGTAGAATATCGTATTCTTATAATTCTTCATATTATTATCCTGCTTGTGCTCCTCTAGTGAATCACAAAAATACCATTAAGTTGATGGAGCTTGGATACCTCGCAAGGTGTGGGTCAAAAAATGTAACAAGGCCGATAAAAAATGTAACTAACCTCCTGCTGTGATCAATTCCATAAAGGTTTTGCGGTATGTTTCACTCAAGCCCAAGACCAAGGGCTTGTCCAGTTGGTCTTTTAGGGTGGTCACGATTTCTTCTGAATTGAAGAACTTGACTATGCGCAAGGAGATGATCTCGCGCTTATTAATACGGACAAAACCAGACATAGGCAAGATAGCGAGCAAGCCACCGAAACTGATGTTTTTGACCATCACATCGGTATCGTCATCAAAAAAGAAAACCTTGTCTCTGCTGTCTACATCGGAATTGCGTATAAAGAGAATCCTGTCAAAGTGAATCAGTGCCTTGCCTTTGTCGGTGTTAAACTGCGCATATGGCTGCTCGGACACACTCTTGGAGACCTGTATCCTGACCTTGTCTATAGCCTGCTTAAGCCGCTGTAAAGAAATGGGTTTGGTGATGTAATCTACAGCATTGATATTGAAGGCTTCGCTCGCATATTGCTTATAAGCAGTCGCAAAAATTATCGGATACTCCTGAAGAATCTCGGCCAGATCAAAGCCTGTCAATTGCGGCATTTCGATATCCAAGATACAAAAATCGAACTCGAGTTTCTTGTACTCCCGCACGACGGCCAAAGGGTCGTTGAAGACCTTGACAATCTCCACATTTTCCACTTGGTCGAGTAATATCTTCAGAAATTTTAAACTGGGTATCTCGTCGTCGAGGATAATACACCGTAATCTATTATGACTCATATAATTGAATTTGCAAATAGGCGCTATAGATGTCGTTTTCGACAAACCGATGGAGTTCATGCCTTCCGGCATAATAGCGCATCAACCGCTCTTCTAAAGCTTTACTGCCGATTCCTCCCTTTCTTTTGGCCAGTGGGGATTTCTTCGAAATCGTATTATTGACCGTAATCTCCAGTATTCCGTTTTCGAAGCTTATAGCGATCGCAATAAAAGAATTTGCACTTTGTATATCCGCATGCTTAAAGGCATTTTCGATCAGGTCAATGGTAATCAGGGGAATCATCACGGGTGCCGAGAACAACGGTTCATGCTCTTCCTCTACGTCTACCTTGACTTGTATATCGAATAAAGGACTCAATTTTATTTTATTGATCTCGATCAGATTGAGGGCAAATGCGACTTCTTCTTTGGGAGAGACTAACTTATTAGGGCTTTCATACAGCACATAGTCCAGTACCTGAGCCAACTTGTCCATCGTAAAGTAAGTTTGATAAGCGTGTGACAGGATGGCATTTAACGAATTCTTTAAGAGATGTGGGTTCAATTCGGTACGGTGTACATCATCCAATCGATCGTTTAACCGTTTGTAAATATCCTCTTGGCGCTTGCCTTCCAGTCTTATTCTCC
Organism: Sphingobacterium faecale; assembly: GCF_016746095.1. Lineage (GTDB taxonomy): Bacteria > Bacteroidota > Bacteroidia > Sphingobacteriales > Sphingobacteriaceae > Sphingobacterium > Sphingobacterium faecale. The sequence goes on from NZ_JAERTY010000004.1 coordinate 273,644, forward strand.
GATTTTCACGACTTAAAAAGACGGCATACACCGCAAGTGTCCCCACTAGCGTCGCAAGGATAGCAACAAGGATATATAGCAGCTGTTCAGACATGTATAATGATACCGTTTAAGACTTGTTTTCCTTCAAACTTAGATAAAAAGCGGCATATTCCCGAATTTCAAAAGCAAAAACAGGCCCTGACCAAAACACATTTTACAAAACGCCCTTTTCCGCTGGAAGTTATTACATTTTTCGACCTACATGTTACATATTATCGCAAGGCGTACCTTTTCTTTCTTAGATTATACGTAATTTAAGCATGCTTCAACAATAATTCGACAGGATTAATACACGTAACGGTACACTTTTGATGTCCCGTATTAAAATTTTAATAATCATGGAAAAACTCATTTTTGAAACAAACATCAACACGCCCCAATTAGCACAAAAAGTACAAGATGCATTGCAGCGTATCGCTAAGATTCGACACTGGAAGATTGATTTTGACTCGATCTACAACCTGTTGATTGTGGAAGGAATACGACTGGACCATACTGAAATAGTTTCCAGCCTCGCCACGCACGGTATTGAAGCTTCTCGGCTATACGAAGAGTAGTGATTTACTGGAAGAACCCTCCTAAGCTATAAATCGTACAGACAATGTGATAAAATGTACCTACAACTCCGCATGCCGTGTGCTATTTTTGTATAAAAACAGCAAATGAACAGTGATCCTATAACGCGAAAAGACTTCATCCGGAGTTCAGCCCTTACTGTAGCAGGTCTCACTATGGGACCTACCCTACTGGCGGCAGATCGCATACACAACGATAATACAGTCATGAATACAAAAAAACTGAAGTTAAAAAATGTTCGACTGGAGACTGGCTTTGAATACGAGGGCGATACGATTATCGCTACCAAGACGGCTCTCTTTGCCCTGGAGATCGAGAATGGCAGATTTACCAAGATAAGCGCTCAGCAGGAGGATATCGCCGATGCTATCGATGCCAAGGGAATGCTCTTGCTCCCCTCCTTCAAGGATATGCACATCCACTTGGACAAGACCTATTACGGCGAGCGTTGGCAAGCTACCAGGAGAACGGGTGGAGGTGTCAAAGGTATGATAGCGCTCGAACAGCAGATATTGCCTTCGTTGCTGGAAAAATCGACGTACAAGGCGGAAAAACTTATCGAGCTCTTACAGTCGAAGGGAACCTCTTTTGCCCGCAGTCATGTCAATATAGAACCCACATCCAAGTTGGACTCTCTGAAGAATCTAGAGCAGGCATTACAAAACAAGAAGAACGGATTCGGTGCTGAACTGGTTGCTTTCCCACAGCACGGTGTGTTTTATACCGATACGGCCCCTTACCTGCGGGAAGCCGCGAAGATGGATATTGACTTTATCGGTGGTGTAGACCCTTATTCTATAGATGGAGCTATCGAGAAGACGATGGACTTTACGGTACAACTGGCACTGGACCATAATAAAGGAATCGATATACACTTGCATGAGTCTGGCGAATCTGGCTTAAAGACGGTAGAATATCTGATCCAAAAGGTGGAGGAAAACCCGGTTTTAAAGGGTAAAACCTACCTCAGCCACGCTTTTGTACTAGGTCGTATCGACAGTACCAAACAGGAGGAACTCGCGGAAAAACTGGCGCACTCGAAGGTCGGTATAGTATCTACCGTCCCTTTTGGAGGGCTGACCATGCCTATTCCTGCTCTCTTAAAACATGGCGTCAATGTCTTATTGGGCAACGATAGCATTGTAGATCACTGGAATACCTTTGGTAGTGGTAGCGTATTGCAAAAAGCTAATCTTGCTGCACAATTATATGGATATACCAGTGAGTTTGCGCTATCACGCACCTTAAAATTAGCGACTGCAGGTATTGTGCCGCTGGATGACAAAGGGACAAAACAATGGCCTAATGTCGGGCAAGAGGCAGATGCTATACTTGTAAATGCAACCTGTTCAGCGGAAGCTGTTTCTCGTATAGCAGACATTAAATCACTTATTTACAAAGGAAATATTGTATACTAATCCCCGCGTTATGAAAAAAATATTATTTATATCAATATTAGCAGTCATTACAGTGGCTTGTCAAGCGGAACATCCACAGCATAACACAACAAATAAAGACAACATGCAACAACATGATATATTAACTGCGGTCCTTAAAACGGACATCGTAGCGTTAAAACAGGCCTTATCAAATGGAGCCGACGTAAATACCCAAGACAGTAATGGAAGATCTCTATTGCTTATCGCTACCAACAACCAACAATCCGAACTTGCAAAAATTCTGGTAGCACATGGAGCCGATGTCAATAGACAGGCCAACAATCAAGACAGTCCCTTTCTATATGCCGGTGCCAGTGGACAGACCCAATTGGTTAAGTTATATCTTGCAAACGGAGCGCGATTTGATGTGTTCAACAGATATAATGGTACCGCATTAATTCCGGCCTGTGAACGCGGGCACGTGGAAACTGTTCGATTATTAGCTAACACCAAAGACTTTCCTATCGATCATGTCAATAGACTTGGCTGGACGGGACTAATGGAAGCTGTAATATTGGGCGATGGTACAGAAAAATTCCAGCAGATTGTACAAATACTAAAAGATGCGGGCGCAAAATTAGACATTCCTGATCATGATAATCGAACACCGCTGCAACATGCAGAAGCGAAAGGCTATCATAAAATTGCACAATTGTTAAAGTAACACATTAAATCCCTATGCTAAGCATAGGGATTATTATTTTATGTCTATTTTTATAGGAAATGACACTATATGCAACAGGGTTCTGACTTCTTCCCTACTTTAGGGCTCCAGGAATTTAATGAAAACCTCACGAATGATCGCGATTTATTGTACCATGAACTGCGGGGAGAGCGGCTCATAGAGTCTCCACACAAACACGATTTCTTTATTATTATGCTCTTTGAAAAAGGAAGTGGAACACACAGTATAGACTTTGTAAATTACCCTATTGAAGACAATCAGATTCATTTACTATTTCCAGGGCAAGTACACGAATGGCAGATAGGGGAAAACGGAATAGGTTATCAGCTCATGATAAGCCGTGGGTGGTTTGAGCACTTTATCCCGAACTTAAGATTCGCTACGCGCTATTACCAAAACCACCCTGTTATTGCAATACACGCTGAAGACTATACTTTATTGCTCCAGGAATTTGTTGCTATACGTGATGAAATATCAAAAAAAGACATATTATGGGATATCGTCCAAACACGAATCAAATTGATCGCTCTGTTATTAAGCCGTTGTGCTGCAGCTAAATTCAATGACTTTGAAAAATACAGTTCTACGCCTATCCTCACAAAATTTTTAGCTTATATTGATCAATATTATACCGAAGAGCGCTCCGTTTCTTTCTACGCCGGCAAATTACATATCACACCAAATTACCTTAATATACTGACCAAAAAGACACTCGATGTTTCCGCATCTTCCCTTATACAGGATAGATTAATCTTAGAGGCAAAAAGACTATTAAAAAGTTCTGAACTATCCTTGAAAGACATCGTCTATAGCTTAGGATTTTACGACCATGCCAACTTCTCCAAGTTCTTCAAGAAAAGGACAGGGATGACTCCCTCCGAATTTAAAGAAGGAATCTGATACTATTTTTTCTTTAGTATCATACCATGGTCAAAGCTTAGGTTTTCTAAATCGCTAAACACCATCTTACCGTTACTTTCTTCTATCTCACCATAACCTTCTATCAACCCTTGTTCTGTCAGCTTAAAAACGACCTGTCGTACAGAAGGAATACCTTCGGAGACAAAACTATATTCGCCCGTAATAACGCTATCTCTCAATACACCATTGATCCTTCCAACATTTCTGTCCTTACCCGAAAAGGCATAGTTAAGATCACCAAATACAGAGTCTTTCTTTTGCTGTAGAGCCATATTGATCGTATCGCCTTCCGATTGGAACAGGTACTCCCCAGCTATCGTATCTTTACCTTCTTCAGGACTAGCCGAGTTACACGCTACGGTCAGACAACATCCCAAGCCCAACATATAGAAAAATCCTTTAAAAACAATTCTCATAAATCCTTTATTAGAATACATTAAAATTTTATATACAAAAAACACTTCGACTATCCAATATAAGCATAAGTAATGCCATCTCCTCCACGATCGGCGTGTTCATCTTCAAAACGGCTTACATGATTATATTTCCGCAAATAATCGCGGACAAATTTACGTAATATACCATCGCCTTTGCCGTGCACAATCTTTAATGAAGGATATCCAATCATTACCGCTCTATCCAATACAAGTTCAATCTTATGTAGAGCATCGTCTGTTCGCATCCCCCGAACATCTACTTCCGGATGAAAATCGGCTGCAGATGTGGTCGAGACTCCCCCGATACGCTTTATAGCCTTTGATTTCTCTTTGCTGCGCAACTTCGTCACACGATTTGCTTTGACCACTGTACGAAGCTCACCTAAAGCAACAATCAAACTGTTATTCTTGGTTACTTCAATAATCTCCCCTTCAGAGCTTGAGTCATCAATCCGTATCCAATCGCCGACCTCAAAACCTTCCGACTCTTTCTTCACCAATGCTTTCGCTTCTTTAAGCTTGGTCGTAGCGACACTATGCTGATCCAAGGTCTGGTTGAGCTTGGAACGGATAGCTTTCGTTTTTTCTTTATCTGCCTTTACCGACCGGATTTCCGATATCGTATTCTCGACCAAGCGATTGGCATCCTTCAGGATAACCTTTGCTTCCTCCTTTGCTTTCTTCAGGATCTCCTTCTTATTCTCTTCGATATAAGCCTGCAGGGACTCGTATTTGGCTTTCAGCTCAATAAGTTCCTTCTCGTGCTTGGTCACAGCAAACTTCGTGTCTAACACTTCTTTTTTGTCTCTTTCCAGGTCAACCAAAAGGGTATCAACCTTTTTCTGCTGTACACCGATCTTTGTCTTAGCGGATTCCAAAATCTCCTTCGACAGACCGATTTTCTGTGCAATCTCAAAGGCGTAGGAGCTCCCTGGCTTACCGACTTGTAGAATATACAGGGGCTTCATCTGGGTATTGTCAAACAACATCGATGCATTCTCCAATCCATCTGTATGGCTGGCAAACAGCTTGAGGTTGGAGTAGTGTGTGGTGACCACACCTCGAACCTGTTTTTTATTCAACTGCTCTAATACCGCCTCGGCAATCGGACCTCCAAACTGTGGATCCGTCCCCGTACCGAACTCATCGATCAGAATCAACGTCCGTGCATTGGCAAAAGTCGAAAAATGCTTCATCTTCGATAAATGCGCACTGTAGGTACTCAAGTCGCTCTCGATGGACTGGTCATCACCGATATCCGCAAAGATCTGCTTAAAGACGCCCATAGAGGAGGTATCATCGGCCGGGATCAATAATCCCGATTGAAGCATCAATTGCAATAATCCTACCGTCTTCATACAGACCGACTTTCCACCAGCATTGGGACCTGAAACCAAGATAATACGATCTGTATCATCAATTTTGATATTCAACGGTACCACCGTATGTGATTTGTCCCGGATGGCATTCAACAACAGCAAGGGATGCTTGGCCTGGACCAAGTTGATTCCCGCATCTTTGGTCAGAATAGGCATATTGGCCTGGATATCGATAGCAAATAGTGCCTTTGCCCGCACAAAATCTAATTTGGTCAACAAGCCGTGATAAGCCAACAATAAAGGCACGTGCGGACGCAGCTCGCTGGTCAGATCGGTGAGTATACGGATCACCTCTCGCCTACGCTCAAACTCCAGATCCCGGACTTTATTATTGAGGTGGAATACCTCTTCGGGTTCGATATAAGCCGTTTGTCCAGTCGCTGACTCGTCGTGGATCAGGCCTTTCAATTTTCGCTTATTCTCGGCAAGGATAGGAATACACATCCTGCCATCCCGAATGGTGAGATTGCCATCAGCCGTCCAGCCTTGGGCTTGAGCCTGCTTAAATACACTGTCCAGTCGCTTACGTGCTTCTTGTTCACTTTTTGTAATCTGCTGCGTAAGATCAAGCAACAGTCGGGAAGCATTGTCTTTCAATCGCCCCCTATCGTCCAGCACCAGCTCGATCGAACGCACAATAGCCTTCTCTATAGGGAGGTGCTCAAACAACAACTCCAAGTGGGCATACTGCCCTTCTCGTTCGTTAAAGTATCTAATAATAGCATAGACAGTCCTTAGCGACAATAATATACGATAGAACTCTTCCTCGCTCAGAAAAGCTCCTTCCACCTTGGCCTTTTCGGCCAAAGGCTTTATCGCATATATATGATCCACCGGTAATGGTGCATCATGTGTCAGTAAGTTTTTGAATTCGTTGGTTTGCTTTAAAAAGCGGTCGATCTGATCTGCTTTTACCTGAGGTTGTATCTTATCGACCATCTGCCGCCCGGCTTCACTCAAACATTTTTCTTTAACTAGTTCACGAATCTCCGTAAAGCCTAGTTTCTCTATAGCATTCTGAGGATAAATCATTTAATTAGTAGGTTTTCGCAGTACCTTTTTCAGTCTACTGGTATCTGGTCTTTCAACGCCCTTCACCGTATCAAGATACTCTTCTTCAACTTTTTCTTCTTCCTGTTTAGGTCTATCCAATACCGGAGGTGGAGGCGTTATTACCGGAACCTGAATTCCGTAAGCATTGACCTGAAGGTCTGCCTTTGTCAAGAAATCAGCGCCATATTGCGTGTAGGTATACAAAGTACTATCCAGATGCACATTGGTGATCAGATCTTTCATCATAGCTGTATAACGCTGTAGTCGCATTGCCTGCTGTATACTATCCTGTAATATGACATTCCGGACAGAGTCTTGCTGCTGGTATCCCCTCTCCTTTTCAGAAAGTGTTTTATTGATATTGGTATATATCTTTTCTGTCAATATGGGGCTCCCAAGATAATAATCAAGATTTTGGATAAACAATGCAGAGTCTAACTTATACTTTCTAAAAGCATGCTCGTACAACACCGGCATCACTTTACGACCACTATCTATCGGCAAAGTATTCAAATACGCGTCGACAAGTGAAACTTCCGTCATCAACTCGGTCATTTCCTTTTCAGACAATACACCCTTTGGCTTTTGTTTTGCACAGGAAATAAACAAAAAAAACAATAGTATAATTATATAATATGAGCGCTGCATTATTTAAATTTGTACAAATTTACAAAATGCCTTTGTAATAGGTACCTTTGTAGATCATATCTCCAAAAATAATTTTTCGAATACATGGACATTACTGCAAATATTCAGGAAGTACAACAAGAATTAAATCCTATAGCTGTCACATTAGTAGCTATTTCTAAGACCAAACCTATAGAAGACATACAAGAGGCCTATAATGCAGGGCAACGCATATTTGGTGAAAACATGGTTCAGGAACTAGTAGAAAAGCAAGAAAAGTTACCAAAAGACATCCAATGGCACTTGGTTGGCCACTTACAGACTAATAAGGTAAAATATATTGCTCCTTTTATCAGTATGATCCAGTCCGTGGACTCTTTGAAATTATTGTCAGAGATAAACAAGCATGCGAGCAAGTATGATCGCATTATTGATTGTCTTTTACAGGTAGATATCGCTCAAGAAGATACTAAATTCGGCCTTGACCATCCTGAAGTCATAGAGCTATTGGAAAGCGAGGATTTCAAAGCTATGAAAAACGTACGTATCCGTGGTCTCATGGGGATAGCAACAAATACGGAAAAAGAAAAAGAAATCAAAGAAGAGTTCTACGAACTGAAAATGCTTTTCGACGGTATTAAAGTAAGTTATTACCGAAAGGAAGACAGTTTTGACACGCTATCTATGGGCATGTCTTCCGACTACAGGCTAGCGATAGAAAAGGGAAGTAATATGGTCCGATTAGGCAGTACTATTTTCGGCAAACGAATCGTAAAGCACTTTAAAGCGAAGTAAATGGCAATTGTAATACGTAGCGCACGCCAAGAAGACTGCCCAGCGATGATGGCGCTCATTCAGGAACTTGCTATTTTTGAGAAAGCACCCGATGCTGTAACGGTCAGCATGGAAGAGTTTGAAGAATCTGGGTTTGGACTTAGTCCCGTATGGTGGGCATTTGTAGCTGTAGATGGTCTTGAGGTGATAGGTATGTCGCTTTTTTACATACGATACTCAACTTGGAAAGGCAGACGCCTGTATTTAGAAGACCTGATCATCAATGAGCCTTATCGTGGCCGAGGCGTAGGTAAGATGCTCTTGGACCGTACAATCGCCTATGCCAAGGAACAAGGATATTCGGGGATGATGTGGCAGGTATTGGATTGGAACACACCGGCCATCAAATTTTATGAATCGTACCGTGCGACACTCGATGGAGAATGGATTAATGTAAGCTTAAATTTTGATAAGTAAATGCGGATTGGAATACTCTTATTGATTTTTATTTCTACATTGTCCTGTGCCAATGAGCAGAGGAAGAACACTCCACACACTTCACATACGGATTTACCTGCACTGGATACACTTGATTATGTATACCATACAAAAAAAGAAATCAGCTCTTATTTCCTAGGAGACTCTACTCATACAGATACAGCATACTACAAGATAACGCATCCTATTTTTGAAAATGCAATGATGAATGAAATCATCAATGCATCCATATTTGTCGAACGGGAAAACAATGCTGAAGAAGCGGCCCGTTCATTCTTGGATGCATATAATGAATTCGTCGAAGAAAATAGTACCACTTATGTCAATGCCGTTTGGTACAAAGACTCCGAAACCAGGATTGTGCTTAATACCCCTCTGTTTCTCACTTTGAAAACTTCGATAGATCAATATACCGGCGGAGCACATGGCAACCACCTTACTTTTTTTGCTGTCTTCGATTTAGACCTCTTCAAAAAGATGGAGTTGACCGACCTCATTGTAACCGGGAAATTAAAAGATCTGACCAAATTGGCAGAGAAGCATTTCCGAAGACAGGAAGACCTGTCGGATACCAGTAATCTTTCTAAAGATTTTTTCTTTGAAGATGGAATATTCGCATTAAATGATAACTTTGGCCTCACGAAAGATAAGTTGATTATTTATTACAACGAGTATGAGATAAGGCCTTATGCTGACGGGATTACAACAATTGAAATCCCCTATGAAGAAGTGCAGGAGATACTAAACGCACGGGCCAAAAGGTATATTAAAAGTATTCGATAATAGATAGCTTCAACTAACCGCAACTCTTATATAACACATTAATGCAGGTTTTTAAATTTGGTGGCGCATCTGTAAAAAGTGCCGATAACATAAAAAATGTAACTTCTATATTATCAAAATACAAGTCTTCTGAACTACTTGTTGTTGTTTCTGCTATAAACAAAACAACAAACAAATTGGAAGAACTTACCCAAGCTTACTATATGGGTAGCAACGATCCTTTTGAGCTGTTGGCTGAAGTAAAAACAGATCATTTCACCATTTTACAGAACCTGTTCGACTCTACTGACCACCCTATATTTGACGATATTAACAATTGTTTTGTAGAAATAGAGTGGATCCTTGAAGAAGAACCTCAGGATACCTACGATTATCTTTTCGACCAAATTGTATCTATCGGAGAGTTGGTCTCCTCTAAAATACTTGCTGCTTATTGTTCCTACATAGGAATTCCTACACAATGGATAGATGCACGAAATTATATCCACACCGACAATACCTACCGCGAAGCACAAGTGAACTGGGTTCTTACAGAAGAGAAAATAAGGAGAGACCTACCGAGCGTATTAGACAATCAGGTTATCGTGACACAGGGTTTTATAGGATCTACCTCGGAAAACTTTACGACCACATTGGGTAGAGAAGGGTCAGATTATTCTGCTGCTATTTTTGCATCCTGTCTTAATGCCGAAGATATCACCATCTGGAAGGATGTACCTGGTGTGTTGAATGCCGATCCAAAATGGTTCGAAAAAACAGAACTTATCCCAGAACTGTCTTATACAGATGCGATCGAACTGACCTACTACGGTGCTACCGTAATACACCCAAAAACAATAAAACCACTTCAGAACAAAAAAATAACACTAAGCGTACGATCATTTTTAGATCCGGAAAGCCCCGGTACAAAAATCAGGACAACTAATCAAACCTTGCCCGTGCCTTCCTTTATCTTTAAAGTCGACCAAGTATTTATCAGTATACTGCCGCGGGACTTTTCTTTTATCGTGGAGGACAATCTTAGTCATATCTTCAATCTTTTCCACCAGCACCGTATCAAGGTCAATATGATGCACAACAGTGCGATCAGCTTTTCGGTCGCTATAGATGATACCGGTAAAAACATAGAGACACTATTGGTCGAATTGGAGAAAAGATATAAAGTTTCGGTAGCCCGTGGCTTGGAATTGATCACCATCCGTTACTACAATCAGCAAACAATTGATCGAGTATTAGTAAATAAGGAAATAATTCGCGAACTTAAGGACAGTTATACCTGTCAGATGTTAGTGAAAAATATTGATGAATAACCGTATACTGGATAAAGAAGTACAAGCTTACATTAAAGTTAACCGGGAAAAATCTCCCAGTGAAATCGCTTTAAAGAAAAGTCCATTCAGCGATGTGAGTTCGTCCGAAATCGCAGCGCAGATCGATGGTTGGCAGCGTGCAGTAAAAAAACTGCCTACCTGGGCCTTCTCTGCCGGCATCTATTATCCCGACAAAATCAATCTCGAACAGTGCTCTTCGGAACATACCGCACTCATCAAGCAGACGCTGATAACCAAAGGCAGCAAGGTCGTCGATGTCACAGGGGGCTTTGCCGTAGACAGCTGTTACATGGCCCAAGAAGCGGAGATTGTCGTCCACTGTGAGCTTAATGAACGACTTTCAGCGATTGTCAAGCACAATGCTACGGTATTGGGGGTGAACAATGTGGTATGTATCGCTACCAATGGTGTCGATTTTGTCCAACAACAGGAAGATGGATCCCTGGATTATATTCTCATCGACCCCTCCAGACGGATCAACCATGCCAAGGTATTCCTATTGGAAGATTGCGAACCGAATATCATCGCAGCACAGGATATGTTCTTTCGCAAATCCCGTTTTACGATATGCAAACTGTCCCCTCTCCTTGATATCAGCACGGCACTGCAAAAGCTCAAACATGTTAAATTAATCTATATCATCAGCGTCGACAGCGACTGCAAGGAACTGCTTTTTATTCAGGATGCCAACTACACGGAAGCTCCAAAACTCGTAGCTATACGTCTTTTTCTAGATCAGATACAAACGCTCGTATTGACACAAGAGGAAGAGAAACAAACCCTGATACGTACCTCACAGCCCCTGACTTACCTGTATGATCCCGATGTCAGTATCACCAAAGCAGGAGCTTTTAAAACTGTAGCCAAGAGATTCAATCTTTTCAAGCTCCATACACACTCGCATCTGTACACCTCCAGCGACCTGGAACCAGACTTCCCAGGAAGGGCATTCCTTATACAGGAGGTGTTCGAACTATCTGCTTTCAAAAAAAGAACTTCTCTGGAGAAAGCAAATGTATCGGCCAAAAACTTCCCCATGAAAGTCGAAGAAATCAAGAAAAAGTTCAAAATCAAAGATGGAGGAAACGAATATTTATTTTTCACCACCGACTATCTGGGTAATCCTATTGTCATACATGGGCACAAAGTCTAAGAAAAGACAAAGCCATTACAATTCCTGTTTTTCATTTCTTGTATCTTTATTCTATGGAAAAAATAAAGATTTCAGCACTAGAATTGGCTACCATTTGCAAGAATAGTAATGCTTCAGAAGCAATACAACGAGCTGTAACCGGTGCTCAACATATAGAAAATTTAGGATTTCACCGTATCTGGCTTGCCGAACACCATAATATGCCGCATATCGCTAGCTCGGCTACTGCTGTGCTCATCGGACATATCGCGGGCAAAACGTCGACGATACGTGTAGGTTCCGGAGGTATTATGCTGCCAAACCACACCCCACTGGTCATTGCCGAACAGTTTGGCACCTTGGAGAGTATCTATCCGGGCCGGATCGATATGGGATTGGGTAGAGCCCCCGGCACTGATCAGCTTACTGCTATGGCCCTGCGCCGCAATAACCTGAATACATCCTTCTACTTTAAGGATGATATACTCGAACTGCAACGTTATCTGGACGAAAACAATGTGGATGCCAAAGTCCGGGCATTTCCAGGTGAAGGACTCGATGTGCCGATCTATATATTGGGGTCCAGTACGGACAGTGCTTATCTGGCGGCTGAGCTGGGATTACCCTATGCCTTTGCGGCACATTTTGCCCCTGCCATGCTGGAACAGGCGTCTGAAATATACTACAGTAATTTCAAGCCCTCCCCTGCACTGGCTGCACCTTATTTCATGATCTGTGTCAATATCGTGGCAGCGAAAAGTGTCGAAGAAGCACAATTCCTATCCACCAGTCTCTTTAACATGTTTGCCGGTATATTGACTAACCTTCGCAAGCCACTGTCTCCGCCTACGGAAAAACCCATCTATCACGGTATTCCAGAAATAGAAGAAGCTGTAAATCGGATGGTGAGCTGTACATTTATAGGGACCGAATCATCGATTCAGACGGAGGTATTAGCTTTTGCTAAAAAACACAAAGCACATGAAATAATGACGACAAATTATATCTTTGATGACGCAAAGCGATTGGAATCTTTCGATATCATCGCGAGTGCCTTGTTATAGATATTTAGACATGAAAAAATACGGCTATCTCTTTTTACTGGCGGCTATGGTGATGGCCTGTCAGAATAAATCAAATAACAAACAGCAACAGACGGAGGACCTCCCGAAACAGGATACAGTCGCAGAGCAAGCTCCAATAGACTCGCTCGCTGCTCCTGGCAAAGAGATCGTTTACAGTGCAGATGTTGATTCGATTATAGATGGCCGTATTTTATTGCCCTCGACCTATAGGGTATGGGAGAATAACGATGTCTCCAAAATCATCAATGGAAGTTGGTTAGAGCTGCATCACAAAAACGGCTCATACCATATCCAATCTGCTTCCTACCATATCGAAAATGAAGATGAAGAACCTTGTTCCGGCCTACCCACAGAGACCATTGTCCCCAAAGAAGACGTACTTGTCTTCTTCAATATCCCCACTGTACAGAAAGGGGCGGTCGATAGCGTAGCTTTCAAAAATCCGATCATTGAACCAGGCACACCTTTCGAATTCACCTTTCAGCGCGACAACTACAAACTGCAGGCCACGGGTATCCAATTCCATAAAGATCAGGAGCGCGGCAATCCCCATGCAAGATATACGCTTAAACTCTATAAAAACGGTCAATATATACGCACGATCATAGACCAAACGCAATACAACGATACCGCTACCGAGCTAGCCTTTATCGGTGACCTAGATAAAGATGGACTTCCTGACTTCATCTTCTCCAGCCCACGGGACTACGAGGAGCAACGCATGATCATCATATTATCTGGCAGCGCGTACGCCTATGATGGCAATGTGCAGTTCGACTGTTAGCCTTATGTATTCAGCAAACTGTGCTGGCTTGCGGTAAATATATTGCGAAACACGGTATTGATCTCCTGACCATTCTGTGCAGCATGAATACCCAGTAAAGGAAAAAGTGTCACGACATCCGCAAGGATATGTTTTACGATTCCACGGGCACTAGATGTGATCTCGGATGCCAGCGTCCCATCCAATGGGGAATCCTGAAGCGCCAGTGCCCACAGCTGCTCGGTAAGCGCTGCGACTTTGGCCCTATCGGATTCCAACTGCAGCTGCAGTCCATCTAGGCGCTTAAAATAGTCCTTACCGTATTTAGTCTGCCAGTTCTCATCTGCAGATTTCTCAAAAAAGAACTTTTCCACCAGATCCAAATAACGTCTATACATGCCCATATAATTGACCAATAATGTCAACTCTGCGAAAGGGATAAATGGTATCCGATAGAGCACGTTATCGTCAATGCGGTGCTGGGGATCGATTTGAAAAGCATGATGCGCTTCTACAGTTGCATTTTCTAACGAGAAACTATGACTGGCTGTACAAGCCAATCCGAAAGAATCCCAATCGTAGTGAATCAACACCTTGTCTCGAGGGACGAAGAAAGAGTAGAATACGGGGGTGCCGTCCTTATCCACACGAGCTGTATCGCCATCGTAGACAAAGCTGTTCAAGGTAAAATGGGATAAGTGTGGTGCACCGGTAGCAAATCTCCAAAAGCCTGTTATACTATATTGCGTTCCATCCCACACTGCTTTTCCGGTAGCACGTCCAGATCCTCCAAAACAAACTTTACGATCTGCGAAAACCTTTGTCGCCAGACCTTTGTCCAGATACCCGGCAAACATATTCGCCCCAGCACATAAAGTCACCGTCCAGCCCAATCCTCCATCCCAATAAGCCAGTTCCTCGAGCAATGCTAACCCATCTTGCAGACTCAGTTCTTTACCTCCCAGTATCTGTGGAACCCATATATTGAACCAGTTATTATCATATATCAGAGACAACTGCTCGTCGACCAGTGTCTTGCTGTCGATAGACAGGGCTTGCTTATCTTTTATAAGCTGTATAGCTTCTTCACTTATCATCATACTCATTTTGGGGTATTCATCAGCTTACGCCAGTTAAAATAGCCGAATATCGCGACTGTAAATAAAAAGGTCGTAAGTCCAGCAAATAAATAAAGATTCTTATGAATCAACAGAGGGACAGCAAACAGATTACTGATATTGAGCAATATCCAATTCTCTAGCTTTCGCTTGGCCAATAACCACATACCTGCCCAAGCCGTAGCGGCCACCCAAGCATCCCATGCAGGTACATCCGAATCTGTTACATGTTCCAATATCAGATACAACAAACCGAAACCTACTAGGCTGATCAGAGCCACCACGCGCCAATCTTGGGCACTACAGGTCGTTATTGGCTGTTGTCTCGCTTGGATATTGTGGGTCCAATACCACCATCCGTAAATGCTCATAATCAGGTAATACATATTCAATGCGATCTCTGCATAGAGCTTGGCGCCAAACAGCACATACATCCCCGACACTATACCCATAATGCCAAAGAAATAGTTAGAAACCTTATTATTTTTGGAAAGCAGTACCTGTATAATACCACAAAGTACAGAAAAACGCTCCAACCAAGAGGTCTGTAGGAAGGCGTCAATTATATTCTCTAAAATAGTATCCATAAACAATGTATCGAAGACATAATTTACAGGAATGCTATTTTGAAAAAATTACTCCCTACGCCAGCATTACCTGGATCAGGTTCCTCCCACCAAAGTAGGATTGGGTATAATCTCAGCTTCTGTTCCGTACCATCAACTGATATGGAACCGCACCCCATTAAAAATGTCTATTTTTAATATTAATCTAATTGCAATACGTGGTGTGTATGCGAACGTATCTCTGCACACAGCTCCGGATTATCGTTCAATGACTGTCCCCAAGAAGGTATCATCTCACGCAGTTTTTTCCGATATTCATCTGATTTTGCACGTTCTGGGAAGCACCGCTTTAACAGCTGTATCATAATCGCTACAGAGGTAGATGCCCCAGGAGAAGCTCCTAACAATGCGGCTATCGAACCATCGGCACTCGATACGACTTCGGTACCGAATTCTAAAACACCGCCGTGTTTCGGATCTTTCTTAATAACCTGTACCCGTTGACCTGCTTTCTCTATCTCCCAATCTTCCAAACGCGCAGTAGGCATAAATTGCTTCAAAGCGTCCAACTTGTCCTTCGGTTTTTTCATGACCTCTGTAATCAGATATTTGGTCAGCGGAAGATTGTCCAGACCTGCAGACAACATCGGTTTTATATTCGATAGCTTTATTGAAGCTGGAAGGTCAAAATAAGAGCCTTGCTTTAAGAACTTAGTTGAAAAACCGGCATAAGGACCAAACAATAATGCTTGCTTGCCATCAATATAACGTGTATCCAAATGTGGAACGGACATCGGAGGTGCACCTACGGATGCCTTGCCATATACTTTGGCACGATGCTGAGCGATGATCTCAGGATTTGTACAACGTAGCCACTGTCCGCCCACCGGGAATCCACCGTAGCCCTTAGCTTCAGGGATACCTGATTTTTCTAACAGCAATAACGAGTGTCCGCCTGCACCGATAAATACAAACTGCGCTTTAATTTCTCGTTTCTCTCCCGTTTTAAGGTCTTTCACCTCCACTTCCCAACGTCCATCATCCTCTCTTTCGATATCTTTTACTTCTTGGTGCAGGGATAACTTAATATTATCCTTCGTGCGAAGGTAGTTAATCAGATCCTTGGTCAGTGCCCCGAAATTCACATCCGTACCAATATCCATTCTTGTAGCAGCCATTGGTTCATTAGCAGCTCTGTCTTTCATCATCAATGGAATCCATTGCTCCAATAGGGATTTGTCTTCTGTATATTTCATTCCCTTGAACAAAGTCTCTTTTTCCATCGTTTCGAAACGTGTCTTCAAGAAACGTACATCTTTTTCGCCAAATACAGCACTCATGTGGGGTACCTGACGGATAAAATGAGAAGGATTTTGGATAACTCCCTTTTCTACAAGGTAAGCCCAAAATTGTTTCGAAACCTCAAATTGCTCTGCTATCTTGATGGCTTTTTCAACCTTGACCGAACCATCGGCCTGCTCTGGGGTATAATTTAATTCACATAAGGCCGAGTGACCTGTCCCTGCATTATTCCATGCATCCGAACTCTCTGCTGCAACAACATCCAAACGCTCGACAATCTCGATATTGATATCTGGATTTAACTCATTGATCAATGCTCCCAGTGTTGCACTCATGATGCCCCCACCTATCAGAACGACGTCAACTTCGGTATTTTGTTTTTTCTTGCCCATGACTTCTTTAAATTGTTGCAAAATTAACATTCGTTTTTCGTTATTACGAATCATTTTGTCAAAATTCTCTCATTTCCACCACATTTTATTCGGAGAAACCAGCTCTATTTTGAATTAAAAAAATAGAGTAACTGCTCAAGCCAGCTTTAATAGCACAACTGCTTCAAAATTGATCATTGAATACGATCGAGACATTGGGAATGATAGAAGAGAAATATCCATAGACTGCAGTTAAGTATTTATACGGCTTAGTTAGGGGATAAAACGAAGAAATCAGAAGCTGTGTAAAATGAAAATGAGAAGATAAGTATATAGTGTACATCTCCTCATTTTCTTACCGATTTAAAACCGATGGGATTACCAAACTCCTTACTATGCCGAAGCGAAGGAGGTCATTACAATATACGACAGACTACTAGTATTGATCAATAAAGTATTTCAATAAATCTGTTGTGGTAACGATTCCCACCAATTCTTCGTCTTTCACCACTGGTATCGAATGGAAAGTAACCTTGGATAGCGTCTCTGTTACTTCTTTAATCGTTGCATCAGGCCCTACTATAACCGGTGTTTTGGCCATTAACTGAGGAATAGTGTACATATCATACACCACAGCTTCAATATCATTTTCTTCTGTTACATCGGCGTAACTGATTTTCAGCAGATCAGAGTAACTTACAACGCCCACCAATTTCTTATCTTCAACAATTGGAAGATGACGGATATGGTGTTTTTTAAATAGTTTTTCTGCATCATACAAACTGTCTTTCGGAGTTAGGGTAACCAACTCTCTTGTCATAATCTCGGATACAGGGACTCGCTGTTTCATACTATTTTATTTTAGTGATTTCCTTTATTTCTATACTCAAATATCAGCATCTTTATACACTAAAAACAGGATATAAATCACTTATAAAAATGATTTACAAACAGATATATGTTAATTATTATTTGTAACTTGAATGCTTGTCTTAATTTCTTTCTGATTTTACCGTTTTGCTCCAAATTTAATAACTGATGGAAGTCTTGGCTCGTTACACTGATTCGCATTTTAAAATATGAGATTCCTTTTTCAATAAACTTAAGGTTATGTCAAAATTTATCTATTTTTGCGAATTACAGAATACATATGAACTATCTACGCAGCTCAGCACGTACAAGTATAGACAGCTACCATGTAGATATTCCATAGGACAGATAAAAAACAAATAATATACATATGAAATTACTCGAAGGAAAAACGGCCTTAATCACTGGTGCTTCCAAAGGAATTGGCCGCAAGATAGCCGAAGTGTTCGCACAACATGGTGCTAATGTGACATTCACTTACCTATCGTCCGTAGAAAAAGGACAAGCTTTAGAAAGTGAATTGCAGGCTTTTGGCACAAAAGTAAAAGGCTACCGCTCGGATGCTTCCAAATTTGATGAAGCAGATCAACTCATCAATGATATCGTTACCGAGTTTGGTACACTGGATATTGTTGTCAACAATGCCGGAATTACAAAGGATGGTCTTTTGATGCGTATGACCGAAGAAAACTGGGACGATGTCATCAACATCAACCTCAAATCTATTTTCAACGTTACGAAAGCTGCTTCCAAAGTGATGATGAAAAACAGAAAAGGCTCCTTCATCAATATGTCTTCCGTAGTCGGTGTACAAGGCAACGCAGGACAGGCAAACTATGCTGCTTCCAAAGCTGGTATCATCGGCTTTACCAAATCTGTAGCGAAAGAACTGGGCTCTAGAAATATCAGAGCAAACGTCATCGCTCCAGGATTTATCCGTACAGAGATGACCGATGTACTAGACCCTAAAGTTGTTGCAGGATGGGAAGCCGGCATTCCGCTAAAACGTGGTGGTGAGCCAGAAGATGTTGCAAATGCTTGTCTTTTCTTGGCGTCGGATCTATCCGCCTATGTTACCGGACAGGTACTTCCCGTAGATGGAGGTATGTTATAAAACGTATAAGTTCTTTTGACCTTCAGGTCAAAAGAACTTATACTTTAAAATTGCTTTTTACCCCAAAAAAGTGATTACTTCGAGCAAATCGGTAACCACTTTCTGCCAAACAGAAACCACTGAAAGCAAATGAGTGACCACTCCCTACCAAAAGGCACCCCCTAAAAGCTGGCAAGTGACCACTCCTTACCAAAAGACAATCACCAAAAGCTGACAAGTGATCACTCCTTACCAAAAGGTAACCACTAAAAGCCAACAAGTGATCACTCTTTACCAAAAAGTAATCACTAAAAGCCAACAAGTGACCACTCCCTGCCAAAAGGTAATCACTAAGAGCCAACAAGTGACCACTCCTTATCAAAAGGCAATCACTAAGAGCCAACAAGTGACCACTCCTCCCCAAAAAGCAATCCCTAAGAGCTAACGAGTGATCAGTCCTCCCTAAAAGGTACCCCCTAAAAGCCAACAAGTGATCACTCCTCACCAAAAGGCAACCACTGAAAGCCAACAAGTGACCACTCCTCCCCAAAAAGCAATCCCTAAGAGCTAACGAGTGATCAGTCCTCCCTAAAAGGTACCCCCTAAAAGCCAACAAGTGATCACTCCTCACCAAAAGGCAATCACTGAAAGCCAACAAACAGTCACTTTTTTTACCGCTTTTTCTGTTTTTTTCGATTAAGTTTGTAGTCAATATGCAAAGGCAACAAGTTTTCAATATACAGACAGCGGACGATTTTAATACAACTGCCCTACAGGTTTTCAACTTTCAGGCCCAGCACACCCCCGTATACCGAGACTATATACAAGCCTTGCGCATAGCCCCAAAGACAATCATCGACTATAGACAGATTCCCTTTCTGCCCATTCAGTTTTTCAAAACACAGCAAGTCGTAGCCGAAAACCGTAGACCAGAGATGGTATTCAGCAGCTCGGGTACGACCGGAATGATCAACAGTAAACACCTGGTTCCCGATCTACATTGGTATATCGACAGCTACCGGAAAGCCTTTGATCTATTTTACGGAGACGTGGCAGAGACCGCTATTCTGGCGCTACTTCCTGCCTACCTCGAACGTGAGGGATCATCGCTCATCTACATGGTGGATGACCTGATACAATCTTCACAGCAATCAGAAAGCGGCTATTTTCTATACAACCACCAAGAGCTCTACGATACGCTGAAAAGCCTACAACAGAAAGGGACAAAAACGATATTGATAGGTGTCACCTATGCCTTACTCGACTTTGTAGATGACCACAGCATTGATTTTCCGGAACTCATTGTCATGGAGACTGGTGGCATGAAGGGAAAACGCAAAGAGATGGTGCGCGAAGAGCTTCATCTCCAATTGAAAAGAGGTTTTGGGGTACAAGAAATACATTCCGAATACGGTATGACTGAGTTGCTGTCCCAGGGATACTCCTATGGAGATGGCATCTTCCGAACACCACCATGGATGAAAATCCTTATTCGAGATACCAATGATCCCCTGACGCTGTTATCCGATAAAAGAACAGGGGCTATCAATGTGATTGATCTCGCAAACTATTATTCCTGTTCTTTTATCGCAACGCAGGACTTGGGCAAGATTCATCCAGATGAATCGTTCGAAATCCTTGGCCGGTTTGACAATGCCGACATTCGTGGTTGTAACCTGCTGGTGCAATAAAGCTATTGCAGGCTACGATCATCAAAGGTATTTCCCGCATTCAGATCACCGGTATCGTATCCTTTCTTAAACCAATAAGTCCTTTGCTTAGAAGTACCATGCGTAAAGGACTCGGGGTTACTGTGCCCCTGCGCCTGCTCCTGGATATGATCATCCCCCACAGCCGCAGCCGCCTGCATACCATCGACAATATCCGCATATGTCAATTCGATATCCGAATTCTTGTTGACATAATGTGCCCATACTCCCGCATAAAAATCAGCCTGTAATTCCGTCATCACAGAGATTTTGTTATACTCCCTTTCGGACATTTTTGCACGCATCGCATTCGTTTGCTTTAGCACCCCCAAGATATTCTGAATATGATGGCCTACTTCGTGCGCTATGACATAGGCTAGCGCAAACTCTCCCTTGGCACCAAAACGTTGCTTCAATTCGTCATTGAAAGTCAGGTCCATATAAATCGTCTGGTCCGCTGGACAATAAAAGGGGCCATAGGCAGATTGCCCCATTCCACATCCGTCTGTCGGGGTATTTCGGTCATACACAACAAGCTTAGTCGGTGGGTAATCGGCGTTTGCCTGTTCACGGAACAACTTGCCCCATACATCTTCGGTACTCTGCAGCACCACCCGCGAAAATTCGGTCAACTGCTGTTCCTCTGCACTCAATTCCCGCACCTCTCCTGTTGTCGTTTCTTGTCCCGCTCCCATCTGCTGCAACAGCTGACTTGGGTCCCCCCCCATAAAAAGCCCAATCAATAGGACTATTACACCACCAATACCTCCAATTGCGACCTTTCCGCCCGAAGACATGCCTCTTCTATCTTCAAAATTACCGCTTTGTCGACCACCTTGCCATTTCATAATTTCTATATTTAAGTTAAAATCTTTTCATCTATACATCAAATTCTTTGCCAAAGGAAAACAAAAAACTTACATTTTTTATTGACATCTTTAACATCAAGTATCTTCAACACAAAGACATAAGAACACAAAACCTTTCATTAAAAAATCGTATATTTGGCCCATGAGTTTAGAAAAGTTATTAGCCGAAAGAAGTGGAAATAAATGCGAGCTATGTGCGAGCACTTCAGACTTATCTGCGTATGAAGTTCCACCTACCTCCAATGCCAACTTGGACAACAGTATCTGGGTCTGTGAGGTATGCAAGTCACAAATAGAGAAAAGAGAACAAATCGATCCAGAACACTGGAAAGTATTGTCGGATACGATGTGGTCGGAGTACGCTCCTGTACAGGTGGTTGCTTGGCGTATGTTGAGCCGACTGCGCAATGAAGGCTGGGCTGCTGATAATTTGGACATCCTATACCTGGATGATGACAATCTAGAGTGGGCAAAGAAAACAGGCGATCATGAGCAAGACGGTACTGTTGATTTCCACCAGGATTCAAACGGCACAAGACTGTACGAGGGAGACACCGTCGTATTGATTAAAACATTAGACGTGAAAGGTTCATCGCTAAATGCCAAACTAGGAACAGTTGTTAAAAACATACGTTTGGTACCTGATAATATTGAACAGATAGAAGGTAAAATAGAGGGGCAGACCATTGTGATACTCACTAAGTATTTGCGTAAAGGATAATAAAAAAAGGAACTAAAGTTCCTTTTTTTATTGAATAGTTATTACGTTTCGGTTCAAAACCAGAAAACCTTCCTTTTCGAGAGACTTCAGCAGTCTAGAAATCACCACACGAGAACTGTTAAGTTCATTAGCGATTTCCAGATGTGTTTTATGGACAGCATTACCTTTATTGATGGTAGCAACATTTAGCAGATAATTCTTCAGCCTTCCGGACATATCGTTAAAAGCAAGATTATCTATAGCCTCCAACATCTCATCCATTCGGTTATTGTAACTATCAAACACATATTTACGCCAAGACGGATATTTAGCCAACCAATCCTCCATTTTCTGCACAGGGATCATCAGCACCCTACCTTCAGTCTCGCCAATCGCACGGATATTGCTCTGCTTATCACCTAGACAACACGCCATAGTCATCGCACAGGTATCTCCTTTTTCTAGAAAATACAACAACAATTCACCTTCCCCATAATCATCCCGCATTATCTTTATGGCACCATCCAATAATATGGGCATCACGGTAACAGTCTCTCCCATATCGATTAGGATATCCTGAGGTTGAAAATGTTTTAATTGAGCAACATCCCCAATTTCATCAACGAGTCCAGGCTCAAACTGTTCGGGGTAATAATTCTCTAAAATCTCCTTTATCTGCATACTATTCTCTAATGCGGCAATTTATCTTTTACAAGGCCGTAGATAAAGGTACCAAATAAAGCACTGACAATCACTATCAGCATCGGTAATATCCCAGCACCGAGCAAAACAAACATTGGACCAGGACAGGCACCAACCAGCGCCCAACCTAAACCAAAAAAGATCCCCCCTACCAAATAGCGTACTATGGATTTTTGCTTTGGCACTATAGAGATCTGCTCTCCATCCACATTCTTGACCGAACGTTTCATCCACTGCACCCCTGTCACTCCTATTACCAGTGCACTTCCCATAAAACCATACATATGAAAAGACTGGAAATTAAACATCTCATATATCCGGAACCAAGAAGCCGCTTCGGCTTTGTACATTACCACACCAAAAAGAACACCTAAAACTATAAATACAAGTTGTCTCATAAACTTAAAAAATTAAGGGGAACAAGCCGTGAACCATAAGCAAGCCTCCAATAAAAAAACCAATCACTGCAATTAACGATGGCAACTGCAAATCGCTCAACCCTGATATGGCATGTCCAGAAGTACAACCTCCTGCGTAGCGTGTACCAAATCCGATAAACAAACCTCCAACGATCAATAACACTATATTCGACCAAGACATATCACCATATATCTCGGTAGGAACGTAAGCGTTACCCGCACTCTCAAAGTTCATCGCCTTCAACTGGGCAATAGTGTCTGCGGAAATCGCTGGTACTTGATTATCCGACAAATAATGAACTGCAACATACCCCCCGATTACCGACCCCAATAAAAACAGTAAGTTCCAGCGTTGAGCACGCCAATCGAAATCAAAGAAGTTACAGGACTTGCCAGCGCCTGCCAGCGCACACATCGTCCGAAAGTTAGAAGAAAACCCAAAGCTCTTCCCTAAATAAATCAATGCCAGCATAATCAATGCTACCAATGGGCCTCCTACATACCAGGGCCAAGCGTCATAAATCCATTCCATATGTAAAAAAAATTTCATATCTGCACAAATATAATCAGCATACTTAATTAACTCGGTTACTTTTGTTACATTTGCATTGGCAAAAATCAAAATTAACACACAGTATATTAATATTTTAATTCTATTAGATTTTATACTGCAAAAAAGACTAAGCCCGTGTCAGACAAATCAAATTTAACTTTAAGGAGAATAGTACTATTCAGCCTTATTTTATCATTCGCTATACTAAGTACGATATTCGTTTATCAATACCTACAGTACAAGAAAGTAGAGAGCAGACTCAATGCCGCCTATTCTTCCGGTCACCTACAGTCTCCTGCATTGTACAAGCTATTTTCAACTTTCAGCGAAGCCGATAATCTCTTCCGCTTATATACCATAAGCTTCGATAAAAACGACTTTAATGGTTACCGTGCTAAATTGGACACCATTAAGCTCGTAGTAGACTCCCTAGCCGCACTTCCGATAGAAAGTAATCCAATAAAAAACACACAGGGCAATAGTGTCACCGAAGGTAGCTTGGCATTACACTACGCTGCACTAAAGAAACAGGTTGACGATATCGTTTACTACGCACAGGATTCCTTACAGGTACTGACCAATAAAACAAGTACAAACTCACAAAAACCGCGTATTACGCAGTCCGATTCGATCATCAGCAAAATACTTCGGGATACGCTACAAATAGCGCAGGAGCAAGACACGGTGGTAAAGAAAAAAGAAGGTCTTTTTAACCGCATTTTTAAAGCCAAGAATGATACTTTAGTCAATCAGAAAACCAACGAGGTACTGAATGTTAATCAGATCGATCTAGTACAACGCAATATCGATCAACTGATTTCAACGAATGAAAGAATTTATAAAAATAATCTACGTGACCTACGTCGGGTATTTCAAAAGCTTCAGCAAGCCGAAAAAGAACTTATCGTTTCCAACTATAGCCTATTGAACAATTTAAAAATAGGCATTGAGAACCTGAGACAAATAGAATTAGATGAAATCCGCAAGGTCGAAGAACAAGACTTTGCACTATATAAAGAAAACTCATCCAACTTCGGAAACCAACTAATCATAGCGTTATCCATCATGTTGCTGATGATTGTATTCTTGATCTACTACCAGTATGAAGTGGCTTCTTATGAGCGTAAGCTTTTGGATGAAAAAGATTATGCCTCAAAAATTGCAGAAGAAAAGACCAACGTTCTAGCTAATATCAGTCACGAAGTGCGTTCTCCCCTGGTCTCGCTGCAGGGCGTAGTTAGTTTACTAAAGAACAACAATGATGCGAAAACTATCGACAAAGAAATCATACAGACTATCGACAACGATATAAACGTCATCAATAGTACGGTCAATGATATACTAAACCTGAGCAAACTGGAAGCAGGTTCTTTAGACATCAAATTTGGTTATATATCACCTTTTAAACTGATCGAAGACTGCATAGCCCTGCATCAGTACCAAGCCGAGACCAAAAAACTACAGTTGATCAACGACAATAAAATAGATCCGCATCTAATGATCTGGGGAAATGCTTTTCGTTTCAAGCAGGTGCTCTCCAATCTCATATCAAATGCTATTAAGTACACACAGAAAGGCACTATAACGATTAAAGCCGAGATCAAAAAAACGGGAGATAAAAAACGGATCCTCATCCGTGTAATTGATACAGGTATTGGTATTACGGATAGCAAGAAAGACCAGATATTCAGAAAATACTATATCGCAGACAATAAAAACAAATCAGGCGGCTTTGGATTAGGTTTATATATCTCAAAAATACTAAGTGAACAGATCAACAGCTCCATCTCTTTTGTCAGTGAAGCTGGTAAAGGAACGACTTTTACTTTTGATGTTCCTATTAAAAAAAGCCATATAGAAGCCGATGGATTACAGCAATTATCGGTAGCGGACTTGCCTAAAGACCTTAAAATCGTATTCATCGACGATAGTCGCATCGGATTGTTCTTTATACAGCAATTGTTCGGTAACAATCAAAATGTACGTCTCTTCGACAACAGTCAGCAGGCTTGGGCGTACTTAAAATCAAATCCGGTCGACGTCGTCGTAACCGATCTCATCATGCCAGAACTCGACGGTTGGGAAATATTAAACCGCATCAAATCCACTGATAACACGGTCCATACCAAAGTTTTTGTCTGTACCGCGGAAAATATGCTTCTAGAAGGAAAGTCTAACCAGAAGTACTACTTTGATGGTGTCATTAATAAGCCTATCAGCGAAAATAATCTCGTGACGGCCTTAAGTAAGGTGAAAGGTGGTATATAAAAACAATGAGCGGTGTATTAAAGGTCAACCGGATAATACACCGTTCCTAAAGAATTTAATTCATTCAGATCGACTTCTTTCTCAAAAATTCCAAATACCGCTGAGCCAGATCCCGACATAGCAGCATAAACAGCTCCCCTTTCATACAGCAGATGCTTTATTTTCTCAATCTGAGGATACCTTTCAAAAACACCGATTTCAAAATCGTTGACAAGATGAAACTTCCATTCCTGAATAGGCAATTGGATTACCCTCCTCACGTCTAGGACAGGAGTTTGCGGTACCACACACTGATAGGCCTCCACTGTTGAGATATGAATATCCGGCTTCACAATAACGATAAAATAACCGGATAGATCCAGCTCTATGGCTTCAAATGTAGTACCTATCCCTGAAGCAAAGACAGGCTTATTCTCGATAAAAAAGGGACAATCTGCTCCCAGTTGCTCTGCATACTTACCAAGCTGTTCTTTGGAAAGATGTAGCGAGTTGTAGTTATTAAGCATTTGTAGAACCTGAGCTGCATCTGAAGAGCCCCCTCCTAAACCTGCTCCTATAGGAATATTTTTTAAAAGGTGGATAGTCATTGGAGCAATCCCATAGTCAGCATTCAATAGCTCAAATGCTTTCTCACAGAGATTAGTTCCTCCTCCAGGGATAGACAACCCATCCGATTTGAAGGTCATTATTTCCGCTGGTGTCAACTCGATCACGTCGTACAGCTTCACTGGATAGAAAACAGTTTCTATATTATGATAGCCATCCTGCCGCTTTTCAGTGACCAGAAGACCTAGATTGATTTTAGCATTTGCAAATGAAATCATAGCTAAACTTATTGCGAAGAAGCCTTCTTCGGTCTATTGAAATTACCTTTTTTATTAAAAGGCTTCCGCTTTCTCTTGTTATTGCTCTTTAATCGAGGTTCGTAGGCTGGTCCTGGTTCAAATCCTTCAGGCAATGTCTCTTTACGGATTTCATATTCAACCAACTTTTCGATAAGAGAGAACTTAGCTTGATCTTTGACATTTATAAAAGTAATCGCTGTTCCCGTAGTCGCTGCACGTGCTGTACGCCCCACTCTATGCACATAATCCTCCGGATCTGGTGGCACATCATAATTGACAACCAAACTAATTCCCACAATATCGATCCCTCGTGAAATGACATCCGTACCGATCAACACATTTATCTTTTTGGCCCTAAATCGGCTCATGATATCTTCCCGTTCCGATTGGTTCAGATCCGAATGGAAGCCTTCCACAGCCAGACCGCTTTTATTAAGATCCCGGGCCAATGTTTTGACGATTTCCTTTTTAGAAGCAAATACAATTGCAGTGCTGTACTTCGGATCCCTAAGAATATGCTGTAGCAGTGCATTCTTATGTTCATCATAGACGAGGTAAGCATGCTGATCTATTCCTTCAGAAGGCTTGGATATTGCGATGTTTATTTCTTTCGGATTGTTTAAGATTTTCTTTGCCAGCCCCCTGATTTTGGTCGGCATGGTAGCGGAGAACAACAACGTCTGTCTTTTTTGCGGCAGGTAGCTGATAATACGGATAATATCGTCATAAAAACCCATATCCAACATCGTATCTGCTTCATCGAGAATAAGATGCTTTAGATGCGTAAAATCAAACTTACCCGAACTCATGTGACTGATCAGACGACCAGGTGTCGCTACAATAATATTAGCACCTTCGCGGATAGCTCTTTTTTGCTGTTCATAACCCATACCGTCTCCTCCGCCGTATACAGCGATAGAAGTCGTACCTGTAAAATACCCCAGTCCCATAACCTGCTGGTCGATCTGCAGGGCCAGTTCCCGTGTCGGCACCAGTATAATGGTATCGACGCGTTCTCTTGGCTCCAGCCCATTCTTATGCAAAATAGGGAGCAAATATGCCGCAGTCTTGCCTGTACCTGTCTGCGCACAAGCTATTAAATCTTCATTATCCAATATAACCGGTATGGTCTGTTCTTGTATGGGTGTCGCTTCTACAAAGCCCATGGTATCGAGCCCTTCTTCCAATGTAGGGATGAAGCCAAATTCGTCAAATCTCAATGTATTGAAATATCTATATTATAAAATTAATCGAAGTTACTAATTTTTAGGCAATAATCCCGTGCTCTTTACCGACCAAAATTCCAGATTTACCGACTCGCTCTACGGGCTAACCTATTTATGCTGTGCCAGATTCATCATTCATACTACCTTTGGACTATACAAACAATAAAAACAAAAAGATATGGCTACTAAAACAACATTTGATTTCAATAATGAGAACATAACAAGCGGTGTTCAGAATATTTTCAAAGTAGTACAGGACAGCAAACTTACCGTATCCTCCAGCGAAGGTAAACAGTGGTTAAGTATTCCACTGATATTTGGATTGCTCATCGGTATAATCTTTCCTTTCGTCGCTGTTATAATCGTTGCACTAGTCTTACTTCGTGTGATTAAAGTAACTGTCGAACGCGAGATCCAGGATAATGTGAATGGCCAAAAGGCAATAGATGCTAAGTAAAAACGGAACGCCCCTGCAAGCTTCAATGCTTGCTTTAGTTTATCGAAAAGAAATAAAATTTCGTTAATTATGTGTTAAGATCAATGTTGAGATGAACCGAATGGCACCTCACTTGTCCTATGCGTGTGACATCAGTTTTGTAACACACAACTTAATTACACACATATGAAAACGACAATTAAAATCTTAAGCCTATTGTTCATTGCAGTATTTACTTTAGCATCATGCAGCAAAGATGACGATCCAGCGGACAATGACCTATTTATTGGGAAGTACGAAGGTACCGTTTCCTTTAAAAGCACAAAAGACGGAGACACCGATGTTCCATCAACAAATGGTTCGGTAACGGTCACCAAGATTGGTGACACGTACTCTTTTAACTTTTCAAATGGGATTCCAAGCATTAAAGATATCACCATGAAAAAGGGAGATAACAACACTATTATGTTCAGCGATAATGGCATCGGGACCATTACAGTAACAGCTTCCAACCTATCCGTTGCCTTTACAAAAGATGGCAGAGGTTGGCTAGCGGATTGCAAACGTTAAGTCGTATCAAAAAAAATACAAAGAAAGTTTTACTTAGTGTAATAAATACACTATATTTGTATCATCATAATTTAGGTTTATAATTGGTTATTAAAGGTTTTCATTCTCCCCGTTTGAAAACCTTTATTTCAAACTTCAGACCGACTGATACACAAAGTAGAATTAGATTTTTCAAAATTATACATGTTTAATAAGTAGTCTTCTGTGCGTTGGAAAACTACAAAAAAAAGAGGAAAGCGATGTAAATCACCTTCCTCTTTTTACTAATTACTTCCTTAGCCCAATTACTTTCTCCGCGTCAGCGCCCGATTGTATTCATAGTTCATCCGTGCGATATTCAGAACCGATATACCTTGTGGACACTCCACTTCACATGCTTCCGTATTCGAACAGTGTCCAAATTCCTCTGCATCCATCTGCTCCACCATCCGGATTACCCTTTCCTGTCTTTCCTCTTTACCTTGAGGGAGCAATACCAGATGGTTTATTTTTGCCGACGTAAACAAGGCTGCACTACTATTCTTACAAGTCGCCACACAGGCACCGCATCCTATACAAGCGGCCGCATCGAACGCCTCTTCAGTAACCTGATGACTAACCGGCAATGCATGCGCATCAGGAGCCTGTCCAGTATTCGTAGATACAAATCCTCCACTTGAAATAATCCGATCAAATGCCGAACGATCCACCCGTAAGTCTCTTTTTATAGGGAAAGCCTGTGACCTAAAAGGTTCTATAAAAATCGTTTCATTGTCTGTAAAAGACCGTAAGTGCAACTGGCAGGTAGTCGTATTCTGGAGCGGTCCATGCGCAATACCATTTATCATCATTCCACATTGTCCACATATCCCCTCGCGGCAATCATGGTCAAATTCGACAGGTTCATCCCCCGTCAGTATCAAGCGTTCATTCAGGGTATCCAACATTTCTAAGAATGACATGTGCGGATTTAGATCTTCAAGCACATAATCAACCAATTTACCTTGTGATTCCCGGTCTTTCTGACGCCAAACTTTAAGATTTAACTTCATATATAATTCCTTTCTGAGCCGTCTGTTGCCAGATCGGTCTGACTTTTAATGTTACTTATAACTGCGCACAATAGGCTTTAATACTTCAAATGTAAGTTCCTCCTTATGCAGGACCGGATCAGCGTCCGCCCCCGCCCACTCCCAAGCGGAGATAAACTGAAACTCGGCATCATTCCGCATGGCTTCACCTTCTGTAGTTTGATATTCTTCCCGGAAATGCGCACCGCAGGACTCATTTCTGCTCAATGCATCAAAACACATCAACTCACCAATCTCCAAATAATCAGATACGCGCCCTGCCTTTTCCAATTCACTGTTCATCATAATGGAGTCTCCCGGTATCTTAACATTTTTATAAAAATCCTCACGGAGTTTTCTGATTTCCACAATAGCCCCTTTCAAGCCTGCCTCATTACGTGCCAGGCCACAATAGTCATATAGAATCTTCCCTAATGTCTTATGGTAATAGTCCACCGTCTTATTTCCTGCAATAGCCAATAGCTTCCTGAGGTTTGCTTCTACGGCTTCCTGTGCCTTATCAAACGCTGGATGCTGATCATCGATCTTTCCGGTATGTATATCCCCCGACAGGTAATTCGCTACCGTATAAGGCGCTATAAAATACCCATCTACCGAGGCCTGCAACAAGGAGTTGGCTCCCAATCTATTGGCACCATGATCTGCAAAATTAGCCTCTCCCAAAGCAAACAGTCCAGGCACCGTAGTCATCAACTCATAGTCTACCCACAGTCCCCCCATAGAGAAGTGCGCAGAGGGTGAAATCATCATCGGTTCTTCGTAGGCATCAAATCCCGTAATCTTGCGGTACATATCAAACAGATTACCGTACTTTTCCTCAATCTTAGCGCGTCCCTGCTCCTTGATGGCTTTCGCAAAATCAAGATACACCGCATTCTTCAGTGGCCCGATTCCAAAACCAGCATCAATCCGTTCTTTGGCAGCCCTAGAAGATATATCACGAGGTGCCAGGTTACCGAATGCAGGATACCTTCTTTCCAGATAATAGTCCCGTTCATTTTCGGGAATATCATTTGGCTTTCTAGTTTCACCCGTATTCAACGGTACCCATATCCGTCCGTCGTTACGGAGCGATTCGGACATAAGTGTCAGCTTCGACTGATAGTCTCCTGACTGTGGCAGGGAAGTCGGGTGGATCTGTATCCAGCTCGGGCTGGCCATCAAAGCTCCCTTCTTATGTGCACGCCATATGGCAGATCCATTACAGCCCATTGCCAATGTAGATAGGTAGTATATCTTCCCATATCCTCCTGTAGCCAAAATAACCGCATGCCCGGCATGCCTTTCTAAAACACCTGTATCAAGGTTACGCACGATGATCCCCCTAGCTTTTCCATCGATCAATACCAGATCGAGCATCTCATGCCGCGAATACAGCTTTACAGTTCCTTTTCCAACCTGCCGCATCAACGCCTGATAAGCGCCTAGAAGCAACTGCTGTCCTGTCTGCCCACGTGCATAGAAAGTTCTGCTCACCTGTACCCCACCAAAAGAGCGGTTATTTAGGTAACCACCGTATTCCCGACCAAAAGGAACGCCCTGTGCTACAGCCTGATCGATGAGATTCAGCGAACATTCCGCCATACGGTATACATTTGCTTCACGGGCCCTAAAATCCCCTCCTTTCAAGGTATCTACAAACATACGGTACACACTATCGCCATCATTCTTATAGTTTTTGGCGGCATTTACCCCTCCCTGTGCAGCGACAGAATGCGCCCGTCTTGGGCTATCCTGAAAACAAAAAGCCTTCACCTGGTACCCCATCTCGGCCAGCGAAGCTGCAATCGAGCTCCCTGCCAGTCCTGTACCAACTACAATAACTTCCAATTTCTTACGGTTTGCTGGATTGACCAACTTAGCCGTTTTCTTAAAATTCTCCCATTTTTGCTCCAACGAGCCTTCAGGGATTTTAGCATCTAAGTTCATTCTGTTCAATCTTAAGTTTAACCCGTAGTGATAAATATATAAATAGGCATCATGGCAAATCCTGCACAGACCAGGATAGCATATACCGCACCTGCAACCTTTATCCAGCGTACATATTTAGGATGGAATACCCCGAGGGTACGTAGTGCACTATGCACTCCATGAATGAGATGATAGCACAGTGCTACCATGGACAATACATAAATAACCACATACCACCATTCCTGAAATGTGGTCACAACCAACTGGTAGAGGTCTTTATTTCCATTGCTATCTACCGGTAGTGTCCCAAATTTGTACACGTACCAAAAATTCTGAAAATGAATGACCAAAAAGATGAGTATCAGCGTACCGAGCACGCCCATATTACGGCTATACCACTTACTGGCGCGCCCCCTTTGGTCTTTTTGATAGGGCTTAGCAGCCTTTTTGTTTTTTGAGGTAATAATCAAGGCATCTATCACATGGACGATAATACTGAGATAAAGCACATACGAAACCATCTTTATCAATCCGTTGCCTGAGAGAAAATGAGAATACCAGTTAAATTGTAGACGGGCTTCTTCTACCGGCAGGAACAACTGTAGATTTCCTAATAAATGTATAATTAGAAAGAACCCCAGAAAAAGTCCCGTCAGGCATAAAAGCATTTTACGAGATAATGTTGTCAACATCGCAATATATATTTTAATAATAACCAATTACTTTCATCCACAATCCACCCACGGCCATATAGATCACCAGCAGCAGAATACCGATTTCCAGTCCCCTTAGCCACCAGGCTTTCAGCTCGACATAGCCGCTACCAAAATACACCGGCGCAGGCCCATGTCCATAATGGGTCAGCACGCCATAGATAGAGCCCATGAACCCCAGCATCATAGCCAGCAGCATTCCTGGTATACCTAAAGATATCCCCACACTCAGCAAGGCCGCATACATAGCCGCCACATGCGCTGTAGCACTTGCAAAAATATAATGGCTGAAAAAGTAGACTAATACGATCACCGGAAATGCTACCATCCAGCTGAGCCCGCCGATCTGCACTTTGACCAAGTCGCTAAACCAGCCTATAAAACCGAGCTCATTGAGTGAGCTGGCCATCATCACCAGTACAGCAAACCATACGATCGTATCCCAGGCCCCTTTCTCCGCCTTCACATCTTCCCAGGTCAGAACCGACGTCAACAACAGCAACGTCAACCCGATAAATGCCGTAGTCGTCGCATCGATGGAAAGTGCTCCTCCAAAAATCCACAGCGCCAATAACACAAAAAATGCAAGCAACATCAGCCATTCGTTGACTTTTATAGGGCCCATTTCTTTCAACTTTTCACTCGCCATCTTAGGCGCATCACCAGTTTTTTTCAATTCGGGAGGGTATATTTTATACATCACCAACGGTACAATAAAAAATGCCGCAAGACCAGGGATGAAACCGGCCGCGGCCCACGACATCCAGGTGATATCAACCCCCAGATTGGCAGCAAACTTTTGACACATCGGATTACTGGCTGTACCCGTCAGGAACATCGACGAGGTAATCAAGTTCATGTAATAACTATTGAGTGTCAAAAAAGAACCTAGCTTACGGTGCGTCTTCGGATCATCGGGTACAGACCCAAAACTCATCGCCATGGACTTCATGATTGGATATATAATCCCTCCTCCCCGCGCCGTATTGCTCGGTATCGCTGGCGCTAAACACATATCTGCCAAGCCCAATCCATATGCTAGTCCGAGCGAACTTTTACCAAAAACCTTAATAAAAAGGAAAGCGATCCGGTTTCCGAGTCCCGTCTTAATAAAACCACGGGCAATAAAAAAGGAAATACCGATCAGCCAGATTACCTTATCGCCAAAGCCACTCAATGCCTTTACAATAGAAGCACCAGGGTTGCCAGGAGCAAGGACCTGTGTCAATGCCGTAAAACCGATGGCCATCATACACATTGTCCCCATAGGGGCTGCCTTGAGGATGATTCCCAGAATTGTAGAAGCAAATATGGCAAACAGGTGCCAGGCCTCAGGTGTCACGCCTTCAGGTGCTGGGGTAAACCAAAGCGCCAGCGCAATTAAAAAAGTAATCCCTACTCTCTTGATATTTATTTCTTTCATATTTAAATGATTTATTTCTCTTTCTTTATAGTCTACTTTGCACCTGGACAATAAACAAGTTGCCGTTATAGGTAGTCGTATTGGCTACCTGATGCTTATAGCGATCCATCTGCATTCCTATCTGTATACGGGCGCCGTAATCTTTCAAGAACTCCAGCCCTAACATCGGAGTCAGCGTCTGACGTGGATTAGAGTCCCTGCTGAAGCTTCTATCCAGATACTCATAACGGCAGGAAGCCTCTATGGATCCTAAGTTTTTGTGTCTGATCTGATAACGCAAATTGGGTAAGAAGTAGACACCCCGTACGAGATAACTATTGATATCACTTGGCCTATCTTCCTCGGGAATAGTTTTGTACAGCGCATGATTAGTCGCTTGCTTACCTTCCAGCTGTAGGTCTAGATTCCATTTGGCCGAAAAAGGAATATTGCCAACAACATCCGCCCCCCAGGCATATACATCCTTTTTAATGACCTCTCCTACACCGCCGTTCACCCCGATATTCACGCCATATTTTTTAGAGAGTCCAAAAACTAGACGCGTCATATATTGCTTCCCGTTGTCGCTGTCCGAGACCTGGTTCTTTCCATTTCCATTGACTACCGAGACTGCATATTGAAAGGGCATCTTTCCGAGGTGCAGTGTCCCTCCTATTGAAGCTCCTATCTGAAAGCTGGTCCAGCCTAGCTTACCAAATTCACTATATTGGTTCGACCAGTCCAATGACTTAATAATGTCTGCCGGAATTGTTTCCTCAATACCAAACCAAGGCCTGAACTGCCCCACAGTTATGGCCGCTTTAGGACTAAACGTGTATTTCAGGTAGGCATTTTCCAGTACACGGGTCTTCGGATCATTTTTAAAATCGGCAAGATTTACCAGTGCCACGACCTCCGTACGTTGGCTTATTTTAGCCTGAACCTGCGCACGCATATACTTCAGCGCAAAAGAATTACTAGTTCCAGAACGGTCCTCGTGATGCTGCCCTCCCACATCTACATCTTCATTGGTACTCACCACATAACGAGCCTGAAACAATCCTTTAAACTTGAATGTCGGGTAATTTTCAAATTTTTTGCCCCAAGTGCTATCCGGTACCTGCGCATAGACAGGTGCAGGTCCCAGCAAGGCGATCAAGGAGTAAAAGAAAAGGTAAAGACATGTTCTTTTCATAGGCTAATACACAGTTACAGTTTTTCATATAGTAGTTGGTTATAGTAGATACATGAATTGTCATCAAATTGTTTTAAAAAACATTAATTATAAAAAAACCGTTACGGAAAGTAACGGTTGGCCAAGCTACAACAGCTTTTATGAGCGATGTTATCTACCAAAGGCAAATGCCTCCTGTAAGGGATGCACCTTCCCCTTGAGCCAAAAAGAAAGCATTTCCATACCTACAACGGAGAAAGTAATGCCATTACCTCCAAATCCCAGTACGAAGTAAGCATTTTTAAAGTCTCGATGGGATCCAATATATGGAAGCCCATCTTTGGTCTCGCCAAACGTACCGGTCCATGAAAAATCAGTATAAAATGTCCTTTTAGGAAATAAGCGTTCAAAACTATTGCTGAGTTTACGCGCCTTACGTGCCAATAGGGCGTCCCGCCTTTCTGGGTTGCTAAATTTTTCGTCACCGCCTCCTATCAATACACGCCCATCGTCCGTACAACGCATATAAATATAGGGCGCATCTGTATTCCAGGCCAGTAGATTTCTGATCGGTTGACAGGCATCTGCATCCACTTCTGAGACAATGGCATACGTACTCAATAAGTTCACGAACTTTTCCTTGATCATGCTTTTACTTTCGTACCCCACACAATACACCACTTTCTGCGCCTGAATCTTTGCTTCCGGACCTACCGTACAGAGACTATGCCCCTTACGGTGCCTCACCTTTTTGAGTTCCGTCCGATCAAAGACCCGCAATCCCCGCTTATGGTTATAAGCCAATAATTCATGCAATAGACAGAAAGCATCAACACTGGCCCCTTGCTGAGACAGAATACCTCCGTAAGTCTTTTCTAATCCAAAACGCTGAGATAAATCCTCCTTCGAAATCCATTCTACATCAAAGCCGCCCGCCACCCGTGCTTCCAGCTCTTTCTTCAAACCTGAAACATCTTTTTGCTTTGCCGCAAAATACAGGGACTGCTTCCGTACAAAACCAGCCTTCGAAGCGATTTTCTGGCTAATATCTTCCAATTGATCAATGGCCTCTGAACAAGCTATATAACTTGATAAGGCCTTTTCGGTACCGATGAGCTCGCACAGCTTGTACAGCGGAACATCAATTTCATACTGCAACATAGAGGTTGTCGCGGACGAGCTGCCGTAGCCAATCTCCCGCTTGTCGATTAGAACAGTATCGTATCCATCAGCGATACATTGATGTGCAATCAAAGCCCCGGTTATTCCGCCACCTACCACGAGAATTTCACATTCTATATCTTCCTTCAGGGAAGGATAAGAATTCAACAAACCATTCTTTACAAGCCAAAAAGGCTCCGGTGATTTCAAGTCCATAAATTTTAACTAATCAAAGCCTACGTCATTTTTAAAAAACACAAAATAGATAATGGCCAATATTACTACTGCAATAGCAATCGCCCACATAATTCCCTTTCCCGCCGGCTTATCATCCGGTTCATTCTTTACCACCTCCGGTACCTGTCCCTCATATTCTTCTTTATCGTTAGTTTCCATGATCTTAAGTTTTTGTGTAAAATGAACAGCTCAATCCCTATTTAGTTTTTAGCACTATATGAACTTGCACAAACTTTTCCCTGACCTGCAGTTAATACGGTACCTCTCCCCGAACTTTTACCTGATCTCCCGTAACTAATACCCCTATTCGATTTGTCCCTCAACTATATGCTCCTACAACTGTATTCTATGCAAACAAAAAAATAACGATATGGAAAACTTACATCAAGACACAGCAGACCTTTTGAATCAACTTATAGAAATCAACAACGATCGTATCGAAGGTTACGAAAAAGCTATTTCTTTATTGCCCGATGAGAGCAACTATGGCTTACAGAATATTTTTGAAAAATACCGCGACCAGTCCATTCAGTTTAAAAATGAGCTGAAGCCCTTGGTTATCCGCGAGGGTGACATGCCCACTGAAGATACCCGTACCAGTGGTAAACTATTCAGAACATGGATGGAAATTAAATCTGCAGTAGCACCGTATACGGCAAAAGCAATCCTCGAGAGCTGCGAGCGTGGGGAGGATGAATTCAAAAAAGTATATAAAGAAGGGATGACAAAGCACGCACAAATCTCTTCTGCCATTCTTTCGATTATACAGAGCCAGGCCAGCTTACAGCTCGAAGCGCATGACCACATCAAAGAATTGCGGGACAACATTGATCTATAATGGATTTCAAAAGACCAGATAAGGATATATTACCGTTTTATATAAATGGCAATATATCCTTATTCTACCAGCCTATTCACAACCGCGTATTTAATTAAAGAAGCCGAATTCTTAACTCCTGTTTTTTCGATCAGATTCTGCCGGTGTCCTTCGACCGTTCGTTTACTCAAGAATAGTTTATCCGCTATTTCCACATTAGTATACCCATCACTGATCAGCTGCAGCACCTCCAGTTCCCGCTCACTGAGTTCGATTGCATCTGCTCCTCCCTCCTCACGCTCGTACCCCCCAAAGGCCGGAGGTTGCGCAATAACACGCTCCAACAAGAGCATCGCAAGCTCTTCACAGAGATAGCGGCCTCCATTGCCGATATGCGCTATCGCAAAAAGTAACTCATCGTAACTCACATTCTTTACCAGATAGCCTTTAGCACCTTTCTCAAATGCCTGTGCGACGTTCTGCGTATTATTCAACATCGACAAGACAATAATTTTTATATCCGGATATTGTTCCACCAGCTTTTCAGTCAGCTGCAGCCCATCCATACCAGGCATATTGATATCTGTAATAATAACATCCGGGACGACCCCTTCCGCCAAATAAGCAATTGCCTCCTTACCATTATTAGCTTCGGCAATCACTTTCATATTCTCCTGTGTATCCAATAATAACTTAATTCCATTGCGGACTACCAGATGGTCCTCTACCAAAATTATCTTAATCATACTGTTAGTTATACATCGTTATTAGTACCTGACTGCTTTCCGAAACACGATTTACCTCCAAAGTACCGTCATATAGACCGATTCTATTGTGCACATTGTGCAATACAGACTCTGGGTAGTGCTGAAAGCTCTCCTCTCCAATTCCCCTAGATTCACTTAAGTTAATATTTATTTTGTTTCCTTTTACGGTTATTGTAAGTGAAGCCTCGTAAGGGCGGGCATTTAACTTCCAGCTCTGCAATAATGCCTGCACAACACGGTAGCAGCAAAACTGAAACTCAGGCGATTTATCCGTTATCCGCGCATCGATTTTATAGCGGAGGTCGTAGCCCAATCGTTTTACACCAAATACCATATCTTCCATCGCCGGTAAAAAGCCAACGTGTACAAAGACATTCGGCAGTAGGTCATTAGAAAGCGTTGTAATCTTTCTAATCGTATCATTCAATCTTTTCTTCAACCCGGATATTTCATCTTCATAGCCGTTTGAAATTATAAAATTCTGCATACTCACACGAAGGGCATAAAGCTCCTGTGCCACATCATCGCGCAGCGTCAGTCCGATCTGGGCCAACTCAGCTTCATACATATCGAAAAAAGAACGGTACAAGGTATCGAATTTATCTGTAGTTAATGTTGCAAAACTATCTTCTTCGTCCAAAAAAACAATACCATAACCCCAACTGCCTTCATCCAATTTCTCCTTCTTACCATATATGCTGATCCATTTTGTACTGCCTTTACTCTTTCGCAACTGTATATACGACAATACCGTAAGATATTCGAAGTTTGTTTGTTCAAAAAAATAGTGTAAACGCATCTTCTCTTTTCCAGAAAAAAGCTCAAAAAAGGTCTTCCCTAGAACATCCTTTTTATGAGCATACCCCATTCGCTCCAAGACCTGTCCATTGGCTTCTGTTATTTCAAAGGAATTCTTCAACAGCATTGTGCCCTGTGCCCCATGTGGAAATACCTCTTTCATAACGAAAACTTCGTTCGGCCGATGGTTTATCATCAGCTTTGACCGTTCAAAGAGCTCCTGTTCCTTTTGTTTTCTGTGTATCTCCATCCACTCGAAAGATTAATACCTTCTCCAATACCTAGCATAGCAACGGAGTAATATGGTGAAGAAGCAAAAACCAAACCTATTCTCCGTTATTAAATACCTGTTATTAATTTATTTTTTGCGGTTTATACGTGCCCGAAAATATTTTTACCTGATATCAAACGCAAAAACACCCCTTTTCAAATTCGGGCAAGCATGCCAATTGTGACAGAAGTCTCTACATAAAGCACAAAAACAAAACACAACAAATTGTAAAACAGATATTTAAAACAAAAAAAATACATATACCTGATCTACCGTATTTCTCCCGCAGCGCTTTAGCAAGATCGAGTTGCATCCGTTTATGCCAATAATCCTGCATCATATTTGATGTATTCCAATAAACAAACATACACTTACAACTTAGAAAATATCGATATGAGAACAGCACAATTAAACTTGACGATTTTAGAAAACAGCCCTATTCTAAATAGTATAGCGCAGAAGTTCACGAACGATCCTTATGAAAAAGAAGAGTTGGTCCAGGAGACATTTATCCGTTCTCTCAATTATCTGGAGAAGTTTGTTCACAACCCCAAATTGGTCGCTTGGCTCTATACGATAATGAAAAATATTTACATTAATAAATACCGTAGACAGGTCAAATACCGGACTATAGAATCGGAGCTCCAACATACCACACATTTTGAGAAGACATCGAGGAACGGTGGCGAATCAAAATTTGTGATGGAAGATATACAAGAAGCACTCTCCAAGCTACCCGCCTCCAACTACAAAGCTTTCACCATGTTTGTAGAAGGATACAAATACAATGAGATTGCGGAATACTTACAAGTTCCTGAAGGAACCGTAAAAACAAGGATACATCTGGCCCGTAAATTATTAAAGGAAAGCCTTAGCGGCTATGTGTCTTAATACCGATATAAAGGAATATAAACCGTCCTTCTATAATTTTATGGAAGGACGGTTTTTTTTAAATCGTAACACGTCCCCCTGTAACAGGAATCGTTGCTCCAGACACATAAGACGCCGCATCCGAGGCTAAGAATACATATACCGGCGCAATTTCTACAGGTTGCCCTGGCCTACCAATAGGCGTATTGGCTCCAAATTTCTCGTGATCGGGTATAGTACTCGGAATCAGAGGGGTCCATACCGGCCCTGGAGCTACTGCGTTGACACGTATCCCCGAACCATCCTCTAAGAATAGCTGTGCCAAGCTAGCTGTAAAATTCTGAATCGCGCCTTTACTCGCTGCATAAGGCAAGAGCGTAGGGTTTGGATCATATGCATTCACGGAAGTCGTATTTATAATGCTACTTCCTGGTCTCATATATTTCTTCGCTGCTTTTACCAGATAGAACATAGCACTCATATTCGTTTCAAAAGTTTTATTCCATTCCGATGCACTGATTTCTTCTACGGTTTTATACGTCATCTGGTACGCTGCATTATTAATCAAGACATCGATCCTACCCAATTCAGCCACGCAAGTACGGACAATCGTCTCACAGTGTGATTCTGAGCGAATATCTCCGCGAATCAATACA
Source organism: Sphingobacterium faecale (assembly GCF_016746095.1). Classification (GTDB taxonomy): domain Bacteria; phylum Bacteroidota; class Bacteroidia; order Sphingobacteriales; family Sphingobacteriaceae; genus Sphingobacterium; species Sphingobacterium faecale. The sequence goes on from NZ_JAERTY010000004.1 coordinate 314,633, forward strand.
CAGGTGCGACCTGCTTTTTCTACCCAGGCTTTGGTATCAAGAGCATCTTCATCCTCAATTTCTTCTTTGTACGCTACTACGATATCTGCACCTTCCCGAGCCATAGCGATTGCAACAGCTTTACCTATACCCGAATCTCCTCCTGTAATAAGAACGACTTTTTCTTTTAACACCTCCCCACCTTCATAGGATTCTTCGCCATGATCAGGAACTGGACTCATCGCACTAGAGATACCGGGTACAGCTTGGTCCTGTTTTTCAAAGGGCGGTTTCGCGTATTTATCAATTGGATTATTTTCTTCTGTTTTCATAGTGTTTTATTTTAAGTTCAAAAGTTAACAATGAACAGCTCCGGCATCAAATTGTTAATAAAATTAGAGGTACAGGTATTTACCCCTAGTGGCAGTACCGTAATAAATACCCCTTTCCGCCTTTATACCTGAATCGCCCCCATCTTTTACAAACTATTCCTCCTAAGAGACGTTAATAAATATAGTTACATCTATTCAGGCCAATCTTGGCCTATCACCTTACCTTGTATGCAAACAAAACGAACTATAATCATCTCCAATCGATTACCTATACGTATCGAAAAACAGGATGGTAAACTACTTTTTATTCCCAGCGAAGGCGGTCTCGCCACAGGTCTCGGCTCTTACTATAAAAAAGGCGGAAGTATCTGGGTCGGCTGGCCAGGGTATATCCCGGAGACTACGGAAGAAGAACAGCTCATTCGGGAAGAACTGGCCAGACATAACCTCATCCCGGTTTTCCTGAGTGCCCAAGAACTGGAAGACTACTATGAAGGCTTTTCGAATGAAATATTATGGCCCATCTGTCATTACAGATTATCCTACGCTGTATTTGACAAGTCCTATTGGGCGGCCTATCAACAAGTCAATCAAAAATTCTGCGATGCTACGCTAGCACAGCATATCACCGAAAAAGATGAGATATGGGTCCATGATTATCAACTGATGCTGCTTCCACAATTATTACGACAGCAGAACAATTACCTGACCATTGGCTACTTTCAGCATATCCCCTTTCCTGCCGATGAGATTTTCAGATGTATCCCCTGGCGCAATGAATTACTAAAAGGTCTGTTGGGGGCCGACCTTATCGCCTTCCATACCTATCATGATGCCCAACATTTTCTAAATTCCTGCTTAAATATTCTCCATCTCTCACCCAAAAACAACAGCGTACGCTGCCGGGACCGTAGAGTACATGTAGAGGTATTCCCGATGGGCATCGATTTTGAAAAATTTGAGCAGCTGTCCAAGTCTGCCGATGTGCTTTCTAGAGTACAGGCACTACAGGAGCAGTATCAAAATCGAAAAATCATTCTTTCCATCGATCGATTGGATTACAGCAAGGGGATTCTGGAACGGCTCGCCGCCTACGAAAATCTCCTACAGACCTATCCTGAATTAAGGAACCGCGTGGTTTTATACATGCTTGTCGTACCTTCGCGCGACAATGTCGCCCAATACAAGCTATTGCGCGACGAGATCGACCGTATGGTGGGGCATATCAATGCGGTATACGGTTCGGACGAATGGATCCCTATTACCTACTTCTACAACTCGCTATCTATTGAAGACCTCTCTGCCCTATACGTTGCGGCAGACATCTGTCTGGTTACCTCCCTACGCGATGGTATGAACCTGGTCTGCAAAGAATATATCGCCAGCAAATCCCAACAACAGGATGGTGTACTTATTCTCAGCGAATTTGCAGGCGCCGCCAAAGAGCTTCCGGAAACGATACAAATCAATCCCTATTCCATCGACGACATTACAGAAGCAATACACCTTGCCCTCTATATGCCCAGAAGAGAACAGCAGCAACGGATGAAAAGCAACATTACACTGGTCAAAAAATTTAATATCTCCCATTGGGTAAAGTTATTTTTCAACCGCCTACATGAAATCAAGCGCGAGCAAAAAGCCCATGCCAGCAGAAAGCTACAGGGCGCTACCCTTAAAAAGATTACAGACAAACTCGCCCAATCCACAAGAAGACTCCTATTTCTCGACTACGATGGTACCTTGGTCGGATTCCAAAAAGAGGCCAATGCAGCGCGTCCAACTGCGGCAGTACTCCAGGTTCTGGCCGATCTGCAAAGTGATACCGCAAATCAGATTACCATCATCAGTGGCCGTCCGCATACGGATTTACGCAAGTGGTTTGGCAATACCGACTACTTCCTTATTGGCGAGCACGGTGCCTGGAGCAATTTTCCTGATGGGCAGTGGCGCGATAAACCTGATATGCCTACTGCCTGGAAAACCCCGGTGCGCCGTATCATGTCTAAATTTACAAATCGTACACCAGGAGCAAATATAGAAGAAAAAAACTACTCCCTGGCCTGGCACTACCGAAAGGTGCATACCGGACTAGGTCTTATGCGCGCTCAGGAACTAGCAGATGCCCTACGCTACCTGCTACCGCAGTATGGTCTCCAGCTACTCCTAGGCGATAAAGTAATTGAAGTCAAAATCAATGTACTGAACAAAGGAAAAGCCGCATTAGAGATTGTAGAACAGTACAAGCCCGATTTTATATTCGCCATGGGTGACGATTCCACCGATGAAGACATGTTTTTCGAATTGCAGGATTCGGCCGTAACCGTCAAAGTCGGCAACAAACAGACACTGGCACAGTACTACATCGAAAACCAAGTGGACGTACTTACGCTGCTCCAGCAGCTCCGTGGATAAAAAGACAAAAACAATGACCTCTCAACAGGCCTTTGATTATTAAGGCCTGTAATACTTAAACTAGACAATATGACAAAACAGAAGCATCTTTACAACAGCGGAATTATCGGAAACTGTGCCTATATCGCACATGTAGGCAAAGACAGCAATATCAATTGGTTATGCTGGCCGTCTTTCGAAGACTCCTTTGTATTTGGTACACTACTGGATGAACATAAAGGAGGACGCTTTAGTATTACTCCTCCTGGAGATATCCTACATTCGAGCCAACATTATATCGAGAATACAAACATCCTATGCACAACAATAGAAAGTGCCGAAGGAAGCTACCGTATCACCGACTTCGCCCCCCGCTTTGAGCAGTACGAACGCTATTACAAACCACTGGTCTTAATCCGCAAGATAGAACCTATCTCAGGCCACCCCAAAGTGCGCGTAGTCTGTGATCCCAAATACCACTATGGTGAAGCTTTCTTTCAAAAAAGTAGAGGGAGCAACCATATTCAGTTTGAATGTGGCGAAGTCAAGATGCGCCTGGCAACCAATATGCCCATCAGTCATTTCTTCAACGACGTAAGCTATCTGATTAATAAACCCGTCTATTTAATCCTGACATTTAGCAATGCCTTTGAGGCGCCTATCGCGCGTACGGCCGAAGATTTCCTGACCCGTACCCGTCAATATTGGCACCGCTGGGTGAAAAACGCTTCTATTCCGGCCTTCTATCAAAAGGAAGTAATACGCTCTGCACTCGCCCTTAAACTGCATCAATATGAGGATACTGGTGCTATAATCGCCGCCAGCACCACCAGTCTGCCGGAGCATCCCGGTGCGGGGCGTAACTGGGATTATAGGTTCTGCTGGGTCCGGGACAGTTACTACGTACTTACGGCATTGAGCCATATCGGTCATTTCGAAGAGATGGAACGCTATGCTTCCTATATCGCCAATATCACCCAGTCGGATCCCGGCCGGCTACAACCGCTATATGGTATCCTGGGCCAGTCCGATCTCGAAGAGAAAATACTGGATTCCCTTAGCGGATACCTCGGCAATCAACCCATCCGCATAGGCAATCAAGCCTCTGAGCACATCCAAAACGATGTATACGGGCAGGCCATGATAGCCTTACTTCCCCTATTTACCGATCATCGCTTCCGCCACCAAAACACCGGTTTTGCAGCCGAATGGACACGTTTTATACTCCGCAAGATGGAACTCACCATTGATGAGAAAGATGCCGGTATCTGGGAGTTCCGGAATATGGAAAAACGGCACTGCTATTCCAACCTCTTTCAGTGGGCAGGCGCCACAGCAGCTTTGAAAATAGCACGGCAATATGACCTAGAAGACATCAGTAGGCAGGCCAATGTAATTCGCAACAAAGCCGCACAGCATATCGAGAGCTGCTATGACCCAGAGCGTATGGTTTATACCAATGCCCATGAGAGCACAGATCTCGATGCCTCGACCTTACAGCTTATTATGATGGGCTACCTTGATCCCAACTCGGAAAAAGCCAAAGAACATCTCAAACAATTAGAAAAAGTATTGAAAGGCGATCAGGGATTATTCTACCGCTACCTTCACAAAGATGACTTTGGACGTCCACGGTCTACCTTTCTGGTCTGTGCATTTTGGTACGTCGAAGCATTAGCCTGTGTCGGCAGACTCGATGAAGCCCAAGAAGTGTTCAAGCAGTTGCTATCCTTTGCCAATCACCTGATGCTATTCAGTGAAGACGTCGATGACTACGATGGTAGCCAATGGGGTAATTTCCCGCAGGCCTACAGCCACGTCGGACTGGTCAACGCCGCCTATCGCATTGCTATCAAGCTTGATAGCCCTACTTTTTTCGACAACACCAACAGTTAGTGCGAATTTGCATCGCTCTCTGTTATTACGGTTTCTACGTCACGACTGCGAAAAATACGCAGTTCCAAAAGCGTACATTTTGAGATTAAAACAAGTATTCTGCACTGCCATTTAGGTCTGTTTTTTGAAGTTAGTATAGCATAAACAACTCAACATACTATTATGGATATACAAGATTTGAAAATTACCGCAGGACAGATGAGAAGCTTGATCATTGCCATGATCAATGTAGACACACAAAATAATAAGAGCATGACAAAGAACCATGGAAAACAGATAAAAGACGATGCCAAATACGAAGCATTACGTCGTGAAGGAGCCAGCAAAGAAAAAGCTGCCCGCATTGCCAATTCGCCCGGTGCCAGTAAAAGAGGAGGAAAAAGTAGCCCAATGGAAGAACGTACCAAAAAAGAACTCTTAGAAGAAGCTAAAAAAATCGGTATCACCGGACGGCATGATATGGACAAAACAACATTGATCAATGCCATCCGAAACCACTAATTGCTCCACAGCAGACAAAGCTATTGTAGCGAAACAGGCCCTGCAAGAAGCAGGGCTTCGCTATATAACATGCGATGGCAAAGGCTACTCCCGCGTAAGACATGGTTCTGGTTTCGCCTATATGGACCTTCAGGGCAGGCCCTTAAAAAACGAAAAGATACTTCAGCGTATCCAGGCATTAGTCATCCCGCCTGCCTGGCAAGACGTCTGGATATGCTCCCTACCCAACGGCCATATCCAGGCTACCGGATTGGACGCACGCGGACGAAAACAATACCGATACCATCCACAGTGGGTTGCCCTGCGCAACAAAACAAAGTTTAATAGCTTACAGGCTTTTGGGCGAAGATTATCCAATCTCGACAGACGTATTTTAAAGGATCTTAAGCAGCCTGAATTATCGAAAACACATGTCTGTGCATTGGCTTTGGCCATTATGAGCAAGACCTACTTTCGTGTAGGTAATGACATCTATGAGAAGGAAAACAAATCATATGGTCTCACCACCCTTCGGAACCGGCACTTAAAACAGGTTTCTTCACAGAAAGTCTTTTTTAAGTTTGTTGGCAAAAAAGGAATCCAGCAACAAAGCTACCTCAGAGAAAAATCATTAATCAACCAACTTAATAAAGTGAAAGAAATCCCTGGACAGCGTCTCTTTCAATATTATGATGTGAATAAGAGAGCCACTCCTTTAGATTCTGGAGACCTGAACCAATATATCAAAGAGGTTATGGGTGAAGATTTTACCTGCAAGACCCTGCGTACCTGGTATGCCAGCATACTTGCACTGTATTACCTCCGTCAAATAACAACAGCACCCACAAACCAGAAAAATCGAAAGCACCTGCTCCTGGCCGTGATTGATGCTGTAGCTGAGCAGCTTGGGAATACACGAGCGATCACCCGAAGTCATTACATCCATCCCTATATTCTAGAAACCTACCTGTCAGGAAAACTCGATTCCTGGATTTACCGCACGAACAAGCGCCCTCTGGCTCCTACTTCCGACCCCTCTTATAAACGAAAACTCTTACAACTACTACAAGATTCGGCCCAGGTTCAGTAGCAGAGTCTGCATCATATTACAGACTATCTTTTAGCGTATCCGTACTATCCTGGTCGGCGGAATCTAAGGTTCCATACCTTAATTCATCTGTCGGATTCAGGTTATACCTCGACTTATCTGACTCCGTCACCGGCCCTGGCTTACCGCTAGTATCTTTTTGTGGGCCTTTACAGCCGGTCATCCATATAACACTGGTTATTGTGATGAGAAAGTATCTGTTTATTTTCTTCATGATCTTTTCCTTTTATTTACAAATACAAACAGTTCAAAAGGCCTTTAGTTGGATTCAATAGGCTAATTCGGGTAGTTATACGCCTCTCCCTGTAGTGATAAATACCTGATACCCTAGAATCTACTTTTTTATGAACCAATCCTACCTACAGCTGTTCGCAGTTTAAGTAATCCTATTTTTTACATAAAAAAAGAAAAGCTATGGAAGAAAAAATGAGAGAATGTATAGAAAAATGCTTGGAGTGCGCCAATGCCTGCATGCACTGCGCCACATCTTGCCTAAAAGAATCAGAAGTCAATATGCTACGTGACTGTATACGCTTAGATTTAGAATGTGCTACACTATGCAACACTACTGCCAAGCTTATGCAACTAGAAAGCAGCTATTCAAATACCATAGCCGAGCTCTGTGCACAGCTATGTAATGCCTGTGCTGAGGAGTGCGAAAAACATGCCGCGCATGGCATGGAGCACTGTGCCCAATGCGCACGTATGTGTCGGGAATGCGCAGACCTATGCATGTCAATGAGTACTGCAGCATAATACATCCTACAATCCTATTGAAGTAAATTTGCTAGTGCGACCACATGGCTACTTTAATAGGATTTCTTTTGTATTCCCGATATAAAATCGAGCCAAATAACAGATCAGGAGATAGCTAGAGGTTACCTTACAGCGCAAGAAGAAGATTAGCTCCCCTGCCATAGGGTTTAGGGTTTAACCTTTGCAAGTGGATTAGGATACTGTTTTCTTACTTTGCGTATCTCTTGTTGCAGGTTAAACAATTCGGGCAACGCTTTGAATGAAAAATAAGAGATATCCTCCGAAGCCGCATCCTGCACCAGTTGCGTATAGAAGGTAATACTTTTGTTAATATGATCCTCACAGACTTCGAGATAGGCCCCCTCTTTTTGGGGATCATAGCCTTCAAATCCCTTCTGCAAGCGGCCGTACAGTAATTCAAACTCCGACTCTGCCAACTGCAGATTCTTACCTGTACAGAGTTCTACCGCATCCGGCTGTGTAGCGGTATAATATGACTTAATCCTACTACACAGTTCCCTAATCTTTTTGTCCTTGCTATGGTTATAAAAAAGCTCCGCCATTCCCAATCCTTCGGTCCGCATAAATACAATATTGCGGATCACCCTACCCTCCACCTGCTCATTTTGCGCTTCAGTGCGTGGTATTGGGACTATAAAAAGAAAAAAGAGTACGAAAGCCTGAATATACATAATTAGTTGTTATCTATTTCTTTAGTAACAAATGACGTACCGTATTGTTCAGCACAATGGTGCTATATATAACTACCCGTATTTTGTGAACAAAAAATGACATAAATACCTATGAAAGAACGCTTCAGCGAGCGATAGTGATTCTAACAACGGGTATTTTTCTCCAGCCTTGCCGTATATATATCCTTTTTGACAGTGCGAATACCCAAACGCATCAAATCGGATACTTCTTGCACTTTTTTTGTAACAGATCTGGTACATCTAAAAACAACTTCAACATGGAAAACAAAGATTTAAATTTACAGCTCAATGAATACCGTTCGGTATTGAAGAATCTTGCTTACAAGTTTACCAATGATCCGGAAGACATCCAGGACTTGGTACAGGAAACCCTGCTTCGCGCATTAAAGTACATTGATCAGTTTTTTCACAACCCCCGCGTAGTTTCTTGGTTGTTTGTTATCATGAAGAATATATACATCAACCATTACCGTCACCGTAAGCAGAAATACCGCTATGAAAACCACAAGGCAAATGAATATCAAGATCTGGGTTGTCATGAGCCCTTTACCGAAAACACCGTCGAAAAAAGCCTCGCTCTAAAGGATGTAAAACAGGCTTTAACCCAGTTACCAAAAGAGCACAAAGAGATGTTCGACCATTATATCAATGGGTATAAGTACAAAGAACTCTCGGATCTCTATGGTATCCCGGAGGGTACGATCAAATCCAGAATCTTCCTCATACGAAAAGGACTGCAGAAGCAGTTTCCACAATACATATAATTCCTTCAACACCTTCACAAACGGTGAAATACGGGTGGACCAAAACCAACCTGTATTTCACTTGTTCAACTAGCATACTAAACAGCATATATTATGAGAGCCATATGGACAGGAGCTATCGGTTTTGGTTTGGTCAACATACCCATTAAAATATACAGTGCTACACAGAGCAGTTCATTAGATCTGGATATGTTGGATCGGAAAGACAAGTCAAACATTAAGTACAAACGTGTCAATGAAACCACAGGCAAGGAAGTCAGCTGGAACAATATCGTGAAAGGCTATTTACTTAACGAACAGTATATTGTGCTGGAAAGGGCAGATTTCGAGGAAGCAAGTCCCGAAAAGAACAAAATGATCAATCTGCATTCCTTTGTCAAAACCGAAGAAATAGACAGCATTTACTTTGAGACGCCCTATTATCTTGAGCCCGCTAAAGGAGGTGAAAAAGCCTATGATCTTCTTCTAAAAGCATTAACAAAAAGTAAGACCGCAGGTCTGGGGTCCTTTGTCATGCGTAACGTCGAAAATCTTGCTTTGGTCAAGCCTCATGGGAATTCCCTATTGCTCAACAAGCTTCGGTTTGAAGAAGAGATCCGCGACAGCGAAGAGCTGCGCCTACCCCAGAATACGAAAATCAAAAAAGAAGAGATGGATATGGCTCTTCAACTGATAAAACAACATTCCCAACCTTTTGACATCTCGAAATACAAGAACGAATATACCGCAGAATTACTCAAGATCATCAAGCAGAAAGCCAAAGGGAAACATACCTCTATCCGTAAGATAAACGTAGAGCACACGAAATCTAGTGATCTCCTGGCCAAGTTAAAAGCCAGCTTAGCCTAAGCTCACAGCCTAGCGAGTGCCTGCTTGATATTAACGGGCTTATCCCAGATTGCCTCCCAGGGATCTTTCTTATCTTTGACACGCTTTAGCATACTCCGGATATTAAAATCCCGGATCTGTAGCCCTACCTTAAGTTCTTCCCAAAATAAGGGGGCACTTGCTGTAGCTCCTTCCTTAGGCCGCAACGAATAGGGTGCAGCAATAGTCTGCCCCCTTCTATTTTGTAAAAAATCCAAATAAATCAGCCCCTTTCGCTTTTTGGGATCTCGTACGATACTGGTCGTTTCCTGATGCCGCTCATGGAGTATGGATGCCAATAACTGTATAAAATCGCGTACGATATCGTAATCATACTTCGCCATTACATACAGGTAGATATGTAATCCTGTCGATCCAGAAGTTTTCAGAAATGCGGGTACACCTATCTTATCCAATAGCTTTTTAGCATCTTGAGCGATACGGACGACCTCATCAAAGTCTGCTCCATTAGGATCCAGGTCCAGCACCGCGAAATCGGGCTTCTCCGGCTTTTTATAAGTGGCCAACCAAGGATTTATTTCTATAGATCCCAGATTAGCGATATACAACAACGTCTGTTTGTCATTACAGACGATATAATCGATTTCTTTACCGGTACTTTCTGCATGGACAGGTACTGTTTTGATCCATTCCGGTATCTTGTCAGGATCCACATCCTTCTGAAAAAAACCATCCTTCTCGATGCCATTCGGGAAGCGGTGCAGAGAGATCGGTTTGTCTTTGAGATAGGGCATTATCCAATCCGCCATCTCTTCATAATAGGCGATCATCTGCCCTTTCACATAATTTTCCTTAGGCCAGTAGACCTTATCCAGGTTGGTCAGTTCTACAGTCTTGCCTCCGATTTTAAGTGTCTCTTCTTTTCTGTCTATATCCATAGCTTCTTCCGTTTTGATCTCCTTTGCTTTCTTATCTTCCCGTAGCATCTTGAATACGGGGTGCCTTAAATGTCCTTCTTTTGTCCATTCCGAATAGTATACCTCCGCTATCAATATCGGTTTTAGCCAGATCACCTCCTTCTCCTTAGCCACCTTTGTCCCTCGGGCAAATGGCTTTCTTCCATTCTCCAACCGTTGCATCGTTGTATAGAGCGACTGCAGTAAAGCATCGCTAAATCCAGTTCCACAGTTGCCAATATAAACCAGTTGATCTTCCTTATAGAGGCCCAGCACCAATGCGCCGAAAAAGTCCCGACTCCCTTGAGGACGGGTATAACCGCAAATAATCACCTCCTGACTATGCCTCAGTTTGTATTTTACCCAACTTGTACTCCGCGTTCCTTCGAGGTAACGGCTATCCTTTTCTTTGGCCACTATACCTTCCCAGTTGTTATCCTTTGCAATCTGCTGTACCTCTACGCTATTCCCCTTCAGTGACTCTACTTTCTGTATAACCTTCACTCCATCCATCCGTTTAAGCAGTAGATTTAGTAAATCTCTACGCTCTTCCAAGCCATAGGCAGTCACTTCTTCTTTCTCCAAGCGCAGGATATCAAATACATAATAATGTAACTCCAGTGCACTAGGGATAGGCTCCCCACTGGCTATCAGCTGAAAGTGGGCTTTTTTGTCCTTATCTTCGATCACCAATTCCCCATCCAAGCAAACATCCCGATCCAACCCATCAATTTCCTCTACTAATGATGGAAATAGATGGTTCATCAGCTTCCCATTACGGGAGTAAAGATGCGTGCCTTGGCTATCATGTACCGCCAGTACCCGGAACCCATCATATTTTTTTTCATACAGCCAATCCCCTCCCTCCGGCAGTTTCTCAACCAGCTTGGTCAACATCGGTTTTGGAGGAGGCCCACTCTTGAATGCCAGTCCAGCGCTTTTTACCGGTTCAACTACCCTATCTTCACTATTATACGGCTTATCTGTAGCGTATTTATCCTGATGCTTGATCAGCAACCATGCTTTTTCATCGCCTCCTTTCATACGTACCAAAGCAAACTCACCACGTAAAATATGACCCCATAGTTTAAACTTAATTGAGCCCTTTTCCCAATTTTTCAAAAAATCCCTTTCATTTTCCGCATCTGTAAACTCATAGTAGCCCGAATCAAAAATATGCACTGTACCAGCTCCATAATTTCCCTTAGGAATATTTCCTTCAAAAGAGGCATAATCTACAGGGTGATCCTCCACCTGCATGGCAAGGCGCTTATCCTTTGGATACAGTGATGGTCCCTTCGGCACCGCCCAACTTTTCAGAACACCATCCAACTCCAATCTGAAATCATAATGTAGCCGTGAGGCATGATGACGTTGTACCACGAAGCGCAATTTATGTTTAGCTTGCTTTTTTAAAGGGCTCTTTCCCTGAGGTTCATCCGTCTTTTCAAAATTTCTCTTTCTTGTATATGTCTCTAATTTGGCCATGCTGTCAGTCTTTATGTTAAGTGCTGAACACTTAAAGATGCCTAAGGTTCATAAAAACAACAAACTAAATGCGATACAACAAGCCTTTAACACGTACTTATCGCTCACATTTACGTATTTCATCCCACAACTTCTTACTGACCTAACCGTTCATGGCGTATAACATTAAATAGAAACATAATGCGAACACCTATTCCCGAACAGATTGAAGGCAAGGCCTTAGACTGTTTTAAGACCATAGATTTCCCGAGCTTACAGGATTCAGAACGTTTTTTCGAGCAAGCAAAAACCAAAATGCTCGATATCAACAACTGGCATCAGATTACCGGTAGACCGTCTGCCGAATTTCAGATTATGGATTCCTTCGGCCTCCCCTTGGACCGGACCGTCGAAAGAGGAGACTATATACGTATTGACATTCCAGGGCCGAGTCTACCTTCAGCCGATGGCTACGATTGGGTACAGGTAGAAAGCATAGACAAGCAGAGCGAAGAACAAAACCAGCGCCTTACTCTTACTTTAAGGCCTAGTCCTGATCCCACAAATGAGCATACCGATACCGCACATTTTTTTAAGTGTCTTGCTACTTCGTCTATTTTATTAGAACAGACAGGCAAACGTATTTTCATTCATTACGCCGGACGCAATGAAATCATAAATACCGACAACAGCTCCATCCTTGACAATTTCAGAAATTTCATGGTAGGACTAGGTGCCAAAATGGGTGCTTCTTTCCCACAATGGCAAGCATTGGTCGATGGATTGGGCAACAGTAGGACAATGAATAGTAATTAATTTAAAATTTTTAAAACAATAGAACACATGAAAAACGAGAAAAACAACAAAACAACAACGGAAAAAGAGCAAGAGTACAAAGACCGCAATCAGAAGACCAAGGTAGAGGATAATACAGGCAAGCGTCCAGAAAAAGATACTAATCCACTTCCTCCTAATCCGAATCAGGTAGACAACCACGAGGAATAAAAAAAGCGTGCCGGTATTATCCGACACGCTTCCCATTATAACAGCTATACTCGGAACCTAGGTTCCTTTTTCTTTATGCCGCTTTTCGAGCGGTCTATCCGTTGGATCGTTGGGCATATCATTGAGTTGTTCGTCTTGGGGATCCACTCCTGCTTCTGCATCACCGTCATGTTTGGCATCTACACCCTCCAGCACCTTCCCTTCACTGCTCAAGCGCACCTTTTTGGTTTTCTGCATCTTATTCCCTACCAATTTATTCTCATCTTTTGTCGCCATAGTCCTTACATTTTATTTATTCTTAACCCTACCTATGTTAAACTTCAATTTTCTTCTTTTACAGCTTTCGAACACATCAGCAAAACATTGGTTGCTTTAAATTGTTTTTCCAGTATTTATACGTTACACGATGTATCTTACACCTTTTAAGCGCTTTTTATACGTTAATAATCAAGCAAATGAACCATATTACCTATCGTACGTTTTTACTAAAACCTCCAGCTAGCCCCTCTGGGCGACTGGAACTTCATTAAAACAACTTTTCTATGAATATGATAATTTACTACGGCCTTAGCCTGTTATTCGCGACCAGCATATCGCTCCAATCCAATGTCAATCAGTTAAGAAAAAACTACCTTGCAGCGAGTCAGGAAGAATCCATCTGTAAGCAGGAAATAGAACGCATAAAAGATTCTTCCGGTGAATCTCCTATAGAAATGGCCTACCATGGAGCCTACCATATGCTATGGGCCCAATACCTTAGTGCACCACTGAGCAAACTCAACAGCTTTAAAAAAGGAAAAAAACTTATGGACAGCGCTTTACAAAAACGCTATGGAGATCCGGAGATCCACTTCTTACGCCTCACGATCCAACAACATGCACCTGGCATACTTAAATACAACACCAATATCCAAGAGGATGTGGATCAGATTACCCAGCATTGGGAATCTCTTCCCTCTGCACCATTAAAAAAACAGATAAAAGACTTTCTCGTCTCCAATCAGCTGCTTAATGAGGCGCAACAAAAAAATCTGCGCATCTAAAACTTATTATCTGTTAGCGTACGCTTTTTCCGCGGTAATGTACAATACCATCAAAACGCACTTGAGGTGATTCCGTCTGCAGCACATCATCTATGCGTAGCAATGGCGCATCTTCCGAACCAGTGACCTTACAATGCAGCATATAATCCTGTAGACTATCCGCTTTTTCAGGAAGCCAGTATGTTTCCGAATCCCGTGCCCCCACATAGGCTTTAAGAATATCATATCCTTCCATTTTGAGATTGACCAATAGGTCTCTAACACGTTTCTTAATCATATTTATCAGCTTAATTGTTACTTATAACAACAAGCCAACAGAGAAAGAGTTCATTGGGTTTTAACATTTTTTCACATTTACCGTTACCCTGTTATTTTCCTCTCGCATTATTAACTCTAGCATGCGATGTGAGTGCGAGGAGCACCGCGTTTCTTCGTTTCATTTTTTCTAAATTTAATGCTCATTTATGGACAAAAGCGGAGCTTTGCTGACATGCAATTGCTCCGCTTTTCTATTTAAATTAAAAGTACAGACTATATCAGGGCATGATAGGCGTAGGCGGTATCAGACTGTCAATACTATCTTTTGTCGATGTCGCCGACGTATCGATCGGACTATCGTAAGTATTATCCGGCATACGCTCACTTCTATCCGCACCCTCCGTTGTATTGTCCCTGTTTCCACATGCTGCTGTTCCTAAAACAACGAGCATAGTTATACTGAATAAGATCTGTTTCATAGCTTTATCGTTTATATATAAGTTTCTGTTTCTCCATAGCGAACAACACAATAGCTCCAGGGTTGAATCAAAGAGAAATTAGGGTGTTTTATACGGCTATCAGTAAGTATAAACACGCATCTTTCATATTGTTACGAACCAAGCCCCAAAAAAGAAGTTATTTAGTTCAAACGCCTTATACTACAGATAATGAAAGAGAAACAGAAAAGGAGCGATAAGGGTAAAAAAGAAGACAAGCATCCTTCTAAATCAAAGAACAGCAAACGGTTAGTACAGTTGTACCGAACCGGACTACGGGGCTATTCTCTAGTTGATGATCCTAGAGAAGGCAAATTTGAAAAGTGAATATAATAACCTATATTTAACGTTTGGAGGTCTCGCTATGAATAAAATATCAATGCGCTGCGAAGATGAACAGATTCATCTTTGTGGTCGAATTCAACAGTTTGGTTTTTTATTGGTATTCGATCCGGATCTCTCCTGCACGGCTGCAAGTGAGAACGTTGCAAAATGGTTAGACCTTTCGGCCCAGGATCTTTTAGGAACTCCCATTGCCGTCTGCTTGAACAAACTATCCTTAGCTCCGATCAATTTCCAACAACTCTTTTCCTCGTTCGAAAAAGACCCCTTATTCCGGGAGGTATCCGAAGTTACCATCCAAGGAACGCCCTTTTACCTAAGTATACATCAACGGGGGGAGTTACTTTATCTGGAGTTTGAGCAATGCAATCCTTCCAAACCTAGTAGCACTAAATTATACTCTCATGCACGTAGTTTAGATGCGGCCGGCGAAAACCTATGGTTTGCGCTATGCGAAAGCATCTACCATGTTATCGGCTTCGACCGTGTGATGATCTACAAATTTATGGATGATGGTAGCGGTCAGGTGATCGCCGAGAAAACTGCCGATGATATGAACTCTTTGCTAGGCTATCGCTACCCCGAATCCGATATTCCAGCACAGGCCCGACAGTTGTACAGCCAATTTATTGCGAGGCACACTGTAGACGTCAATGCTCCTACCTATCCTATTTTGGGCAGAGATACTGGCACACTCGATCTCGGGCGATGCAGCATCCGTGCACTATCCCCTATACACTTACAATACCTACGTAACGCAGAAGTAGAGGCCAGTGCCAGCTTTTCCATCTTAGTGGACGGACATCTATGGGGGCTGGTCACCTGCCAGCACCGTAAGCCCAGGATGATAGACCTCGGCCAGCGGCATCTCAGCGTATTCCTCGTACAATATACTGTAAATAGGTTTCTGGCCTATCAGCGCAATTTAGATTTACAATACAATAAGCGTATCAAAACCTTGGAACTGGATCTCAAGGAAAAACTACTGGTAAATCCGGATATCCGGACTGTACTGTGCGATCATGCGGACCCTATGTGTGAGATGGCCGGCGCGGATGGGCTGATCATCTATCATCCCGAAGGCACTTACCGCTACGGCTCATGCCCCGACCGGGAGCATTTCGAAAAGATACAGCAGATCATTAGCCAACGAGGTAAAAAAGAACTTGCTGCCTATCAGCAGATACAAGTAGACAATCAGGATGGACCTTTATTTCCGGGCGTAGCCAAGGTCGACATTTTAAATATTCCCCGACTGACCCTGTATTGGTTCCGTAAGGCTATTGAAGCCGAAGAAACATGGGCAGGCAATCCCGAGAAACACTACCGCTATGACACGAGTACGGGACTAAACTATCCCTCCCCACGTACTTCTTTCGAAGCCTGGAAACAGACAGCACAGGGCCAGTCCCCATCCTGGAAAAAACGGGAGCTGTTGTTTATGCGACGCATGCGTTATACCGTACAGGATGCAGTCATGAAGCGTATGTCAGAAATCCAGGTGCTCAATGAAAAACTCGTCGAACTGAACAGTACACTTGACACCTATAGCCATACCCTGAGCCATGACCTCAAAAATCCACTTTCGGCGATCAAATTGGCGGCCCAGATTATCCAACAACGCAATAACCTTCCAGACGAATTTCTAAAAAAAATAAGCGGCAACGTACTAGATGCCGTTCAGCTCATGTCTGATATGATGCAACGGATTTCGGAATTTTCAAAATCCAAAAGCTTCGACTTCACCCCACGTCTGGTCGACCCCGAAGTATTGATCCATAAAATCATTACAGATGGTAAAAAAGCTTATCCCAATACTGCGATGGATATTAAAATTGGCAGATTACACCCTTTTTTAGGTGAAACAAACCTGGTCTACCAGTTATTTTCCAATGTACTGACCAATGCCATCAAATACAGCAGTAGAAAACAACACCCCCAAGTACATATAGAAAGCCATAAAGGGGAAGGGCATATCACCTACCGCATCATCGATAATGGTATTGGTATTCCTGCAGATGAGTTGGATACTGTGTTCGAAATTTTCAAGCGGACGAGCAATGCCTTAGAATTTGAAGGCGCAGGTATAGGCTTATCCGTAGCCAAGCGTATCGCCGACCGGCTACAGGCACAGCTTCAGATCGAAAGCCATCTGGGCAAAGGCTCGCTGTTTATTTTAAAATTTAAAGACCTGCCGAAGGAATCTGAAGAAGGTACCGCACGAGAAAATCAAACTAGGAATAAGCAGTATCACAAAAACACGTTATAACACTCATTTACAACACCTTTCAAATATCCTATCCCCATAAACTTCACGCGATTGGCATGATTTGTGTCTTGTAAGAGATTGAGTTATACCCTATGCACTATGAAAAACATAAATCTGAATCTATTAGACGCCTTGGATCATTCCCCTTTAGCCACGGCTATCTATGATACAGCAGATTTACGGATTACCTACGCCAATGCGGCCATGCTGGATATGTGGCGCAGAGGTCCAGAGATATTAGGCCGATATTTTTCAGAGGTTTTTCCCGGTTTTACGGAAGAAGGATTTGCCAGCATCTTACAAAAGGTATGGCATACCGGTATCACGTACCGTGCGACAGATACACCGGCTGTGATCGTAGATGGAGATAGCAAATACATCCGTTATTTTGATTTTGAATACAAAGCGCTTGTCGATTCAGAAGGTGATACGTACGCCATCCTGCATACCGCTACGGATGTCACCAAACATCAGATTGCCACTAGCCAACTCCGCTTACGCGAGGAGCAATTGTCTTTCAACAACGATCTGGAAACACTCACCTACACCCTTTCCCATGACCTTAAAAATCCCCTATCCATTGCGAAAATGGGGATTAGTTTTTTAAAAAGCCAAAAAGATGTACTCGCCTTCCATAATCTACAGTGGTACGACACCATCGCCCAAGCGCTCAACAATGTCGAAAATATCGTCAATCAAACCGTACAGCTCAGCATAGCCCGTTCGATCGCCAATGTACAGGAGATGAACCAACTCGACGAGCGTATAGCCACATGGTGTCAAGAAGTCAAATTACTCTATCCCCAATTCAAGGGCAATATTTCCTTGGGACAACTCCTACCCCTATACGGTGATATCGGTGCAATCTATCAGATATTCATTAATACCATCAGCAACGCAGTCAAATATTCTACCTGCGTACAGCAGCCCAAAATCGAAATCTATAGTGAGCAGATTGACAAAGGCGTAGTTTATTTTATCCGAGACAATGGTATTGGTATTCCAGAGGATGAACTGGAGCAGATATTCTGTGTATATGGGCGTGGTAGCAATGCCACCAAACAGCAGGGTACCGGCATCGGACTCTGCTTGGTCAAACGTCTTCTCGAGCGGTACCGGGGCACCATCAATATCTCGAGCAAAGAAGGAAAGGGCACCCTAGTACGTCTTTTTTTTCCTGACCTGAGTGCCTTGGAGAATAATTAATCCTCGGTACTGAAGCTAATGATTTCCTGCGAATCCCGGTGTCTAAAGCTTAATGATAACCGCTCCTTATAACCGTGCAGTTTCTCATACGATGGATTTTCACTATACTGATTTTCCAAATCTCGTAGGACTTTTAATACCTGCCCGTCATCTGCATATTCCCCATACAACACCTCTGTATGAGTCAGCTTATCCGGTGCCTGCACACTTTTTATCACTTTAATATTCCGTTGATTGAGGACCTGTTCCATAAGGAGTAACGTATTATAAATAATAAATAGGCCACCCTGAATTCATCTTGTTCAAACAGCGTGTAAAACAATCTAATAGTGGAGAATCGTCATGCTGGGTGGCCTAATAGCTTGTTTATATTATTCTGCTTTCGAATTCAGATTAGTATCTGCCAAACTGGTCAGTAGTTCGTCGCATTTCTTCTCTTCCTTCAATGTCTGCAGCAATAGTTTCAGTGCTTTTTCCAGTTCCAATACCTTTGCAAATGCAGCCAGCGTACCATACGTTGCGATCTCGTAGTGCTCCACCTTCTGCGCTGCTGCAATGATGCCGGCATCACGCACAGCCCCTACCTCCGTTTCCTCCATGATACTCTTTCCCTCGTCAATCAGCCCGGCCATAGCATCACATTTCTCTGCTTTTGCCTTTTGTCCCATACTCTCAAAACATTGCTCCAAGCGCTGTACATGCATCTCCGTCTCTTCGATATGCTGCGTAATTGCCTTTTTCAATCGCTCGGAAGTTGCATTTTTCTCCATTTTAGGCAATGCTTTCAACAGTTCTTTCTCGGCCCAGAATATATCCTTCAGTCCATCTTCAAATAAGTCCTGTAAGCTCTTTGCCGCGCCTGATTTTGCTTTTTCCTTTTGTCCCTCTTTCATTGGAGCATTTTTACCAGTTGCAGTACTTGCCGTTGTCTTTGCTTTAGTGTCTGCACTCTTAGTCCCAGTCTTGGTTTGAGTTTTTGTCGGGGTCTTTGTTGTCGTAGCCATAGTTCTCAATTTTTAAATATTTAATGCTTATAATTAGTTGGAGAACACCCAACAGTCCACGGCGTTGAGCCAGACCGGCGCAAATCCGTATTATTTACGACAGATTACGTACAAACACCTACACCTCATCCCGTTTGCCCTTTTCCTTATCACCTTCAGTCAAAGGCGCTGGCGGTACCACACGCACTTCCCGTTCTATTTCTCTCACCTCTACATAAACCGCAAATTCCGAAGGCTCTATGGGTGTTCCTTTGCAGATCGCATATTCCCGGGTATATACTGCACCAAAATAGAGAATCGCTGAGGTATAATACACCCATAGCAAAATCAGCACAATCGCACTGGCTGTACCGTATGTACTTTCCGTATCCGAATTTCCGATATACAGACCGATAAGGAAATGGCCGATAACAAAGAGAACAGCCGTAAATAAGGCACCCGAACGAACCGTCCGCCACTTGATATTCACATCCGGCAACACCTTAAATACGATACAGAACATGAGGAATATAATGCCAAAAGACACCAGGAAATTAATCCCATTAAACAATTGTACCGAAGTATCCGGAAAGAAATGCTGCAAGCGGTCGGTCAATGCCATCACGATACCATTGACGATCAGCGTCACCACCAGTAAAAAGCCAAGTCCGATGACCAGTGAGGAGGATAGCAAGCGGTCCTTTACAATCTTCAGCCATCCTTTTTTGACTTTTGGTCGCACATGCCAGATATTGTTAATGGAATTCTGGATATCGCCAAATACCGTTGTAGCCCCTATCAATAGGGTGACCACACTGATGATCAGCGCCATATTCGACTTACCGGAGAGTGACAGGTTCTTGATAATATCCTGCACCTGTAGGGCGACACTACTCCCGATCAGCCCCCTGAGCTCCGTAAATACCTTTCCCTGAATCGCTTCCTCGCCCAAAAATATACCGGCTAGCGAAATCATCAGCACTAAAATCGGTCCGACGGAAAAGACCGTATAATACGCTAGAGAAGCGCTGTACTTTAAAGCCGACTCGTTCATAAATCCCAGTACGGTATTCTTCAATATTGTAAAATGTGTCTTGATTATATTTTTCTGTTCTTTTGCCATAATTATCCCAGGTGTGTCATTTACAGAACCACTAAAGGTCCTGAATAGTTCACAAACAATTAAAAACTATCGACGAGGTACCAGCTCAGTATAAAACCGATCACTGCAATCAATATCGCTATAACACTGATAATAGAGGAAATGGGCACAAATTCTCCTTCTTCTATCTGCTTTCCGATCTTTCGGTATTTGAGGTAAGCCAACAATGCGGTGACGGCTCCGATGATTACGATTGCCGTACCGACCTCGCTGGAGTACCCGTGAGATTCTGGCTCACTCGTCTGCGGACTCAGCATAGCCGTAATCTGCCGCATGAACAGTGAAAATTTAACGACTACAAATCCGAAACCCATTATTCCTAAACTGGTCCGTATCCAGGATAAAAATGTTCTTTCATTGGCTAGGTGATCGTTTACTTTCTTAGAACTATCCGTATTTGTCATACATTTTCAGAATTGCTTGTTTTTTATAGATGAAACCGTTTAATGAACATATAATGTTACATTAAGTTTTCAAAACGTTTATACTGGCCAACTGTTAAGAAATTATAAACTGACAGGAACTACATACTAGATCCTATACTAAATCGTTTATAATTATAAAAAATGTAAATACTTAACCCGACAACATTTGGATACATTCACCATAGGAAATACCCCCCTACAACAATGCATTTATCTCTCAGAAAGACATCAATGCAATATACTGATCAAAAAAGAATACTATAATCTCAATAAAACCTCCAAGGATCGCCCGGCTTGGCATATGATTCAAAATGCAATTAAAAGCGGTAGACTTAAATCTGGTTACACTATTGTTGAAGCAAGTAGCGGAAATACAGGCATTGGTATTGCGCAAATAGCACAGCAATTAGGATACCCATGCTGTATTTTTGTCACCAAAGATTGCGCCCGCGAAAAACTTAAACTTCTACGGCAGCTTGATGCACAAATTTTTACGTGTGACAATTCAAACGGAATCGATGATCTGCTATCGACACAATACCAAGCAGCTGAATACGCCGCCAATACGCCCTTTTCTTTTTTTACCGATCAATATAACAATCCGCAAAATCCAATAGCTCATTATAGGACAACAGGTCCTGAGATCTGGGAACAATGTCATGGTAAAATCAGCCATTTTTTTGCGGGGATCGGTACAGGCGGTACGATATCGGGAGTGGGTAAATACTTAAAAAGTAAAAGTAATAATATCCAAATATGCGGTATCGAACCGAAAGGTTCTATACTTCAATATTATAAGGTACATGGCACCGCATCGCTAAAAACGTCCACTATGGACAAAATAGATGGGATAGGTCGTCGATTCATTCCAGGTACATTTACGGCCAGTCATGTCGATGACATTCTTCAGGTGAGCCGTCAAGAGACCATATCATGTGCTCACGACTATTATGAAGCGACCGGTACACTATTGGGGTTCTCCAGCGCAGCGGTTCTCGTTGGACTTGAAAAATACCTTCAGCATACCGACCTACATCCCCCGAAAGATATTGTACTACTCTTCGCCGATTATGGCGATCGTTATCTGAATAGCCTTTACCCTAACTTAAAAGAAAAACAAGTACAGTATGATAAGCTTTAATGATTTTGCAATTCCGTTGGCATGGCCAGATAAAACAGCATTCGGTGATGAACGTTGGATGGCATTTTTAAAAAAATGCGGTATTGTCAAAAATCTAAATTTCAAAGTAGGTCATGCCGCCATTCTATTGGTATCAGGTAGTACTGGCGAAATCGACTATTATGATTTCGGACGTTATGTGACTCCGCGTGGCGATGGGCGTGCTAGATCGAAGATTTTTGATTCGCGATTACACCTACATACCCAAGCAAAGTTCGCGAAGGGCAGCATTGAAAATATCATCTCTATCCTCACAGAGCTTACTACTTTAGAAGATGCAACACATGGTGGTGGTAGGTTACTATTTTCGATTGTACCCGGTATTTCCTATTTAGCTTCCAAACAATATGCAGATCAGATGACCAGCAAAGGCCCAGTGCCATATGGAGCCTTTGCTCCGGGTAACAACAGTTGCTCACGCTTTGTAGCTCAGGTGCTCCTAGCAGGAATGGTATTCAATGACAGTCGGATACACAAATTGAAATATCCGGAAACATTAAAGCCAAGTCCTATCAGCAACATCGTCAATACCCATAATGAGAGCTTTATCTACTGCTATGAGCACGGCAAACTACAGCAGTGGAGGACCAATCGTTTTCGATCTCTTCGCCTGCACTGGCAATTGTTAAAAGATAACTTCTCTCTGACACAGTCCGATACTTTAGGCTGTGACACAAACAATGGACAATTAGATCGCCCCAATCGCCCATCTCATCTCCAAGATAACGCCCAGTGGCTCGGAGGAATTGGTGAAGGCATGTGGTTCCAAGTTCTGAATACCGCAGACGAGCAATCTTACCTGGTAGAAAGTTACAATGCAGAAGGGCTATTGATCAATCGGTTAAGTACCTGGTGCCCACAACGGTCCTTAAATTTAAAACGGCCTTTTGAGATAACCATGCAAATGGACGGAAGCTATTTTACCATAATACAATGTGGGATTAAACACTTATTAAAAAGAAGAGAAAACACTTATTATAACAAAACCTTAAAAGTAATTTAAACATGGAACTTACCCTATTAAAAGCCAAAATACACACGGTCAAAGTTACCGAAGCAAACGTTTCTTACAACGGATCTATCACCATCGATGCCGATCTGCTAGACGCAGCCGGGATCAAAAAATATGAACAGGTATATATAAACAATGCGATAAGCGGCAGCCGGATTATGACTTATGTTATTCCCGGAAAAAGAGGTAGTGGCGAAGTGTGCATGAATGGTGGCGCTGCTCTACATGCTCAAGTTGGTGATACCGTACATATACTTTCGTTCGTAAGCATGGCTCCAGAACAAGCAGACACATTTCAGCCAACTTTAGTATTCACCGAGGGTAACAACCAGATTAAATCCATAGAAAAATACGATTATTGAAATTAACTGTATCTTTTTGTATTTAAGGCTTTAGCCCATTTCGATTTTCCGCAACGTTTACATTGCGGAAAATCTTTATTGTGCTCGCCAACTATACAACCACAATACATACAGGCAAAAGGTCCCTCTGTCGTGCTGACATTTACCTTTTTATAAGATGTCGGAAATAAGGGCAACCCGTACCTCACCTCCTCATCGGCGTAGAACAATACGCTCAGCGTACCGTCTACCTCCAGTACGGCGTCACGGACCTGTCCGAGATGCTCCACATTGAGGTTGCGCAACTCCGCAAAAAACTCCATTTTGGAAAAATTATTATCATCTTCGTGCTGCAGGTCGAATGTGCCGTTCTTGACTATCGATAATACCTTGCCTTCCAGCACATGGGTCAGCTTTTCAGAACGAGATGCCAGCCAGGTAATGGTTTTGTACACCAGCATCACACAGGCAAAGACAATAACAGCGTATACAATCGGTAGATCTTTTTGAAACATAGGGTCACCCGCTGCCGATCCCAAGCTGATGATAATAGCCACCTCAAAAACCGTAAGCTGGCGTACGCCCCTTCTTCCTGAGAGACGGAGGATCGTGAGAATCAGTACAAACATGATTACCGTTCGGATAGCTATCTCTATCAGAAAGTCCCCTTGAGAATCAGGGCCTATAAGGTCGTCCATTTCAATCATAACATTTGCTTCTGTACAAAAAAGTGGTGTCCCTATAAGAAACACCACCAATCATTAATACTGTTTTAAACCTTGCTAACATTGCGTATTAGTAAGTTCTAGGAGAATAACCGGTATATCGATCACTCCTGCAGATAGAACAGCCCTAATCGCTAAACGTTCATATCTATTTTTATTTTATTATCATTTACTTATAAAGCAGTTCTTTTAGTCGATTTGCATTTTCTATCGCGTGTCCATCCATATCATTATTAAAATAGATATAGCTATCCTGCACTTCTGGGTGTACCTCGATCGCTTTGATCAACTCCTTCAGTTCTTCATCCGTATAGCTAGATCCATACAGCTTGGTACTACCGTGCATCCGGTAATAGACCATAGATGTATTCACGACCACTTCGTTCGGCAGTTTAGGGTGGCTCATCCCGCAGAAAGTGATGTTGTGCTTTCCTAGCTTTTCATATACTTCCGGTCGCCACCAACTCGCATGCCTGAACTCTAATACATTTGGATAATTACTATCCAAAGCATCTATAATCCGTTGGAGTATCATATCATCGTATGCCATACTGGGAGGGAGCTGGAACAGCGCACACTTTAACTTTTCAGCTAGGCCATGCTGCACCGTATTATAAAAATCCGCCATCAGAGTCTGGGTATCTACAAATTTCTTATAGTGCGTAATCAAGCGCGGTGCTTTAACCGCAAAACGGAACTTTTCCGGTGTCCGCTTATACCAGTTCTGTAAAAAAGTAAGCTGTGGAAAGCGGTAAAAAGTCACATTTGACTCCAAGGTTTCAAAATGCCTGCAATAATAATCCAACCAGTCCTTCTGTGGTAGATCCTTGGGATAAAATTTACCTTTCCAATCCTTATAATAGAACCCCGAACAACCAATATGCCAATCCTCTTTTTTCACTTTCTTCATTTTTTGTTAATAAACCTTATTCCTTCCCATCTAACACCCCAATCACTGCTTGGTTCAGAACTATTTAAAACTGTTCCCATTTACGTCCTTTAGGATTATGCAAGTATACGATGACAACGATTCTGGATTAGAACTGTTCATTTATAAAAAAACATCATGAAAAATACGTTATACAATCACACAGCCTTAATCAACAGATTGATCGAAATCAACAATGACCGTATTGAGGGCTATGAAACGGCCATCGCCCTGCTCCCTAATAAAGAAGCGACTGGCCTACGTCAGGCTTTTGAATTCTTAAGGGACCAATCCCTGACCTTCAAAAACGAACTAGCACCGCTGGTAGTACAAAGTGGTAGCGAGCCCACAGAGAACACCCGGGATAGCGGCAAACTGTTCCGCGCCTGGATGACCTTAAAATCGACCCTTTCGTCCCACACTCTAGCTTCTATCCTAGATAGCTGCGATCAGGGAGAACAGGAATTCAGCGAAGTATACCGACAGGCCCTAGAGGAATCTACAGGCGCACCACTAGAGCTAGTGACGATTATGGAGCGGCAATCAAATCTTCAGCAAGAAACCTATAATAAGCTGAAAGAATGGAAAGATAACAGCATCTCAGAATAACTCTGCTATGATCCGGTTTATTATTTATAGGCACCGGACAACTCAATCAGACAATCTAGCCATCGAACAACGCAAATTATTGGAGCGCGAGGTTTACCTCGCCCAATAATTCCTCTAAATCCAGAGGTTTCGCCAAAGATACATCAACCCCAGCAGCTAAAGCTAACCGCATCCCTTCTGCCGTAGCCGATAGCGAGATGATATGTAGCTCAATCTTCCCAGCTTCATGTCGTATATCCTGCATCAGCTTATCCGCATTTCTATTCGGCATTCCCAGATCTACAATCAGTACATCCGGCCGGTCTAAAAGTATTCGCTGGTAAACATCTTTAATCGTGGCTTCGGATAGCACATGAGCAGGTGTGAGTTCGTACAATATGGTTTTGAGCACTTGTACCAAGTCTCGGTTCGTATCGCAGATCAGTATTTTATTGTCCATCTTAGTTCGGATTCAGCGCTAAAAATATCTCAACCCGATATAAAAGATTCATCTTAAAGAGCAGGATGATTTGTATTATTAAGTATAGATCGTAAAACAGGTGAATTGGTTTAAAAAAAATATTTCTTTTTAATTAAAAAGGGTAAAAATACGCGATAGTACTGCACTACTATACGTGTTTAAACATCATCCCACTTCCGCTAAATAGGTAGCGAAGCAGGATGATGGGTCAATTCGTCTAATAATGTCCTGGACCGATACGCCCTATATTTGATAGCCGCTGTCCATTAAAATGGGGGTGGTCATAGAATACCTCTGGGTCATAATCGCCTGCTGTAATCACAAAATTCTGTACGGCTGTGTTCTCCAACACCTTTCGAATAGCAATTTCATCGCTCGGACTTACAAAATCCGGATCGTAAGACGGCAGTTGCATCACCTGTTGCAGGGTAATCGGTACGACTACCACATCCGCATCTGGGTCGTATGTCACCTTGCTGCCATCATGTAGCGGGATATTCTCAGGATGCACTGAATCGTCTACAATCGCAGATGGCGTATGGTCTACCTCGTTGGTCTCTTCCTTGCTAAATGTTGCTATTCCGATCGGTATCAGAATCTGTTTCTCCAAACCCGCGGAATAGTTGTCATAATCCACCTCTATCACGATATAACGCACAAGCTGCGACACCTCATCAAATAAAAGCTCATCTACTTCGCCGATTTTCTTTCCCTGTAAGTCTTTGACATCCCAGCCCCTGATATCAGGCTCTGCATCTACAATCTCATAATCACTGCCTGTCAATTCGATCAGGTGGTTATTTCTTATTTCTTGATGTTCCATATCCATAGTCGTTTTTAGTTAATTTCCCTTTTCTCGTGTTGCATCTTCAAATACCACAATCTGCACATTGCGATTCTGCGCCCTGCCTTCCGCCGTCTTATTGCTTGCAATAGGCTGTCGTTCACCAATAGAATGGACAGAAATTTTCCCATAATCTATCCCGCCATGGTCGACCAGCCAGTTTTTAACTTCCGCTGCACGATCGGCCGCCAGTGTATTATTATGGGCAGAGTTACCGGTAGCATCTGCGCTTCCATATACTCCTACGTACGCGCCATCAAATCGCTTTTTAAGAATTGTGGCGATCGCTCTCAGTTTCGGTTCCGAAGCAGACTGTATATTCTTTTGATCTTTTGGGAACAGTATATTCTCTCCCAGGGTATAAATGGTGTAATCCGTACCCTTCCGTATAGAAATATCCGGATCTGTAATCTCTGTATCCGTCGTTGCCGGAGCATTGAAATCAATGCTGTTCCAATCGGGCTCGGTGATCGCAATAGCTTCCACCTGATCCGAAGTGAGGTCTGCATTGCTATCCACTATTGCAGTATCTCTAGTAGTTTCGGTATTATGCCCCCGTATCCACATGATGACGACAATCAGTGCGACTATTGCCAATAACAACCATAGCCACCAGCCCGTCCGATTCTTTCTTTGTACTTCTAAATGTGCCATATCATTTTCTTTTTAGCGTTATTTTATTGAAGTGAACAGGAGCCGACCGCAAAAGTTCAAAACCAATTTTTAATTTAAAGCAGAAATCCACTCTGCGTTCTCTAGTCCAACCTCATATTTAACAAACTGATAATCAATTGTGAACTTTTTTAGTACATAGCTGTTCTAGAATAGCACACTAACTGCAGAACTATGAATACGATTCTCCAGACAAAACTGATCATCTATTATTTTACGGTCGTATTGACGGCATCTGGCCTATTCTATGGCTGCCACGACGACAATAGTACCTACAACGATAACCAAGGTTTTATCAATAAAGCGCACAGTTCCTTACAACTCAAGATCGCCGCTGGCAATCTAGCCGTACAAAAAGGCCAAGCGGACAATGTACAGGACTATGGTGAAGAGATCGTAAAAGAACACAACGGCACCTCCGAAGAGATAAAAGAAATGTCCGTTGCCAATAGCTGGATAGTTTCTGAAGAGCTGCTGCCTAGCCATCAGAAACAATTCAGTGAGTTGCAGCAGCAAGAAGTTTCCGAATTTGATCTCGCTTTTGCAAAACTGATGGTGAGCTCGCATGAGGAAGCCGTCAATCTGTTCCGAATCGCAAGTGTAAACGAGAATGAAGTCTACGACTACGATATACAAACATTTGCCCGAGCAACCCTGCCTGTGCTCGAATCACACCTCAGTGAAGCAAAAGAGATCTTAGCGCAGAAGTAGCCTATAGGGTTAATCTCTAACCTATAATTGACAATCAGCCCCGAAAAGCCTATATTTGCTGACGAACTATATTAAAATGCCTTTGGCATGCTCTTATTATGTTTAGATTGCTAGTGATCTAGACATTCTTTTTAAACCGAGTTTCATCACTGCTTTACAAAAGTGTTTTTCTGTATGCTGCCATACGGGAATATATTTTTTTTAGTCTGATCTACCTACGGTACTCGTGTTTTCTATGCCGAGAGTTTAATAAAATAGAATCTATGTCTGCAAAAAAAACATCATCAACACCCCAAAAAACATCAAGATTTGTTGTACACAAACCAGTCTTCATCCCCACGCTGATCATTATTGTCGTCAGTGTGACCCTCGCTTTATTATTCCACAAAGAATCCGAAGTCGCCTTTGCGCGCATGCAGGATTTTGTTTCTGAAAATGGAGGATGGATCTACACCCTTTCTGTCAACTCCTTTATTCTATTCTGTCTGTATCTAGCTTTTGGCAAATATGGCGATGTACGGATCGGTGGCCCTGACGCCAAGCCCGAGTTCAAAGGAATAGCCTGGTTTGCCATGTTATTCAGTGCCGGAATCGGGAATGGACTTGTCTTATTCAGTATTGCGGATCCTGTACGGGATTTTATCGATCCGCCCCGGCTTGCACCTGATGCCGATCCTTCACTCATCGCCCAGGAGGCGATCAACTTTTCCTTTCTGCATCACGGTATCCATGGCTGGGCCATCTATTCTGTAATCGGTCTGGCATTGGCTTATTTTACCTACAACCGTAAGATGCCTCTTACGATACGTTCGGTTTTCTATCCTATTCTTGGCGACCGTATCTACAGTTGGATGGGCGATGCCATTGATGTCGTCGCCGTAGTAGCCACCCTATTCGGCCTTGCTACGACATTGGGCTTTGGTGTAGGCCAGATCAATGCTGGTATGAGCCACGTATTTGGTATCCCTACTTCCTTGTTATTCCAATACGGCATTATCCTAGCTATCACTGGGATCGCTACTATATCAGTAGTCTCTGGCGTCAATAAAGGGGTCAAATTCCTCAGCGAACTCAACATCGGCATTGCCGTTGTCCTCTTCCTTCTCGTTTTATTCCTCGGTCCTACCGCCTTTATCCTGAAAGGGTATATCCAGAATATCGGAAGCTACCTTCACAACTTTGTGGATATGGCTACATGGTCCGGTAATTATGGCGAAAGCGACTGGCACAATAATGTCACGCTGATGTACTGGGGCTGGTGGGCCTCCTGGTCTCCTTTCGTAGGAACCTTTATCGCCCGTGTATCCCGAGGGCGTACCATCAAGCAATTTGTCCTAGGCGTACTGCTCCTACCCGCCTTAGTTACCTTCCTTTGGTTCTCCGCTTTCGGTGGCACCACCATGCAGGGGTTGATCGGCGGTGATTATGCACTTGTAGATGCCGTCAAGGAAAACATCTCTACCGCGCTGTTTGTATTCTTCGAAAAGTTCCCTTTCGCCATTATCTTCAAGATCCTAGGCATGCTCCTGATCTGTAGCTTTATCATCACCTCCGCCGATTCAGGCGCCCTGGTTGTAGACAGCATTACCTCCGGTGGGCAGCGCCGTACACCTGCCATACAGCGTGTGTTATGGGCATCCCTATCCGGGATTATCGCCGCAGCACTACTGACCGGTGGCGGCCTCAATACCTTACAGGCTGCTGTTACGATATCGGGTATGCCATTTGCCATTCTATTGGTTATCATGTGTGTATCCCTTCTTATCGGTATACGCGAAGATTATACCATGGAACAGCGACGCGCCAAGATGAAGCAGACCGAATCGTACAAAGCTTCCATCACCAAGATCATGCGCGAAGAACAGGCCATCAATCCTGCAGAAGAAAAAGACATCGAACTATCGAATGGAACTGTAGCACGATTAGATACAACACCTTCTACGGATAGCGATAACAAGTAATTAAAAAAAGACAGAAACATGAACAAGATATTAGTCGTCGCATTAGACCTTACGGATCACGACCACACATTGATACGCTACGCCAGACAGCTGCAGTCCCACTATAATATCGGACACATCCATTTTATACACAACATCAAAGTATCCGAATTGGACGAACTCCTCACCGAGATGCTCGAAGACATACAGATCGCCCCCATTATACAGCGCAATCTAGAACACAAAGTACAGCAGGTATTCCACGATGAGACCACATACACTCTCACCCTCTTAGAGGGCGACAATACTGAATTCGGGATCAACGAATGGGTAAAAAAGCATAAGGAAACAGCGACGGTTCTATTGGGATGGAAGACTGCCGAAAACGGCACTGGTGCCATGGCACAAAAGCTTATACGACTATCTCAGGCCGATATTCTATTGGTACCCAAGGAGCATACTTTTGCTATAGAGCGGTTGCTTATACCGAGTGACTTCAGTGCTACCTTTTCCAAAGTAAAGTATAAAGTCGGAATGTTGGGCGCCAGCCAGGTACAGATATTGAAAGTATACAACATACCGAGTGTATTCTTCCCCTTCATCGATGATGAGGCAACACAGTTGAAAGCCGAAAAGCTCGCAAAGACACAGTATGCAGAGCTCAGCAAAAAACTAAACATACCACCGGATTGGCAATTAAAAACCCAATATCGAAAAGAAAAGAGTGTCGCCGATATCATCGCTAGGGAGAGCAGGTTATTTCAGGCAGACCTAGTCGTTCTAGCTGCTAAAGGCAGTAACAGTATTCCCTCTATTTTTCTAGGTAGCACCACCAATGAACTGATCAACAAAGAGCCCTTTCAGTCAGCGATCTATGTAGTCAAGTAATTTTTAATATATCCTTTAGCTATGTGCAGAACACATAGCTAAAGGATACCACTATTTCACAAACTTATGCCAAAGGATGTGAAGTCCAAGGATATGGTTCAATAAAGCATCCTTTCGGGTCAACGAAACCGGATTTTTATCTTTTTTGTACAGATCCACAAAAGTATTCAGTTTCTTTATATCGAATACCCCTACTTCTCTTATACTTTCTTCGTTCATATAAGTGGCCATGAGCTGTTGTAACCCATTCTGTTTATTCGGATCAGTATGACCAGGAGGAGCCATAAAAGCAAATTTCTCCCGGGTATACAGTTCCTGTGGAATAATACGCTTCATTGCTTCACGCAGCACCCATTTTTCCGTATTTCCATTAATCCGGAGATGAGGCGGGATCTGTACAGCCATATCGACCACCTCCTGATCCAAAAAGGGAGGTCTCGACTCCATTCCATTTGCCATATCTACGCGATCACCACCCCAGTTCAATATCTGACACTCTAGCATCGTTTTACACCAGGTATACTGCGCCTTATCCAATACATGTCTATCTTCGAGTTTCTTCGCATCCAACGAATCCGCTATTCCTGCTATAGGATCATAACCCTGCAGTTGATCTGTAAGATCGTCGTGCAATAACGGTCTTGCCAATTCCAGTGTCTGCATCCAAGGCTGAATCCATGAAGGCGTAAAACCACATACATCGTCCATGGCTTCATGAGCAAGTACCCTATCCGATAAAATCGCCCCAGTAAATAATTTATTGGTCTGATCCATCAGCTTACGATAAGACTTCGCTTCATCGCCCTGTAGCTGGTTACTCATCCCATACCTCAACATATCTCTTTTAAAACTCGGGTAACCCCCAAATAATTCGTCCGAACCTTCGCCCGTCAATGCCACGCGGCACCCCTTTCCCACTACGGTATGGCTCATCAGTTTTTTAGCAACGCCCAGTGTATTGTAAAACGTGCGTTCGGAATGCCACACCGTATCGACATAGTTAGATCCGTACAGATCTTCAGCTGTGAGTACAATTTTGGTATGGTCAGCTCCCACACTATTGGCCATCCGCGTGGCAATAGCGGCCTCGTCATAATCTGCATTGTCAAAGCTGATCGTAAAAGCTTTCAGCGGATCCTGACTCCACGCGGATGCCATTCCCAGTATGGCGCAACTGTCTATCCCTCCCGATAGATATGCTGCTACCTCGACGTCTGCATCCATCCTTACCGCTACAGCATTCGAAAGCCTTTGCTGCACTTCTTCTATATATACCGCATCCGAAATGCCCTGTAACCTTTCTTCTTTTTTTGGAAAATCCAGATCCCAGTATTTAACTTCGTTGACCTCGATACTACCTGTTGAAAAATCCACTATCAGCATATGGCCGGGACGTACTGCGTGAATATCCTTAAAAGCGGTAGAGCCCGGTACCATGGTCTGCATCAGCTGATGCACAATACCTTTAGCATCCAGACTACGCCGTACAGCAGGATGTGCAAAAATTGACTTTATTTCCGATCCCCAATACAAAGCTCCATCGGCTATATGGTAAAATAACGGTTTGACACCAAATCGATCTCTCGCCAAAATCAATTTCTTATTTTCCCGATCCAACAGTGAAATCGCGAATTCCCCATTTAAATGCTCCACGAATTCCAGTCCATACTTGAGATATAGTGGAAGTATGATTTCATTATCATTTTTGGATAGAAACCGATGACCTTCAAACTGTAGCTCCAAACGGGTTCTTTTATAATCATAAAACCGTCCGTTGGCCGTTACGATGACGTCATTTTCTTTTTCAAATATTGGATTTGCCGTAGCACGATCACCATTCACATGCAGGTACTGATGCCCCATAGCTATTCCTCTCTGACCATCTACATGGCTGTACGCGCCGTCTGGACCGCGATGTGCTATCGCTTTGAGCATCCCGTTTAATAGGTTCTTACTATTTTCTCCAATTCCTTTAGGATTAAAAAATCCGGTTATTCCACTCATTAAATATTATGCTTTTAAACAGTTTGTAATTCCAGTTCATTTTCTTTCACCACATTGATCCTATCACCAATATCCTTTACCCTATCCAGTACAGCCATATACAGGGCCTGCCGTACAAACACAGCACCATGTGCCTGATCAAAGTAAAGATTGTGTCTACTATCATCAAGGCTATGGTCCAGTTCGCCGAGACGTGCCAGCGGATGCAAGATAATTGCATCTTCTTTTAGCGGACTACCAGCGTGCAGCTTGAAATTGCTATCCATCGCCTTGTA
This sequence comes from Sphingobacterium faecale, assembly GCF_016746095.1. Classification (GTDB taxonomy): domain Bacteria; phylum Bacteroidota; class Bacteroidia; order Sphingobacteriales; family Sphingobacteriaceae; genus Sphingobacterium; species Sphingobacterium faecale. The sequence continues at coordinate 348,085 of NZ_JAERTY010000004.1, forward strand.
CGAATCCCCCAAGAATGCGATTGAATTCATATAGATGACGTCAAGATCTTCTACTGTACCTTCCATATCATGAGTACACAGCCATGGTATTCCAGCGTCAGCTAACAGCTGATTTAGTTCTTCTCCTAATGGATCTGCCAGTTCCGATACAATCGTAATCTTTTGGATATTATCCTTAAACAATAATGCCATGCGCAAAAAAGAGTTGACTGCGCGCATACTTCCCGGGCTCCCGAGTATACCAAGGTTTATTTTCTCCGATTCAGGTAATTCCTCATTTAAAATAGCCGGTTTCCATTTCAGGATGGCATACCAATCTGCCAGAGCCTGTGTAGGATGTTCACCTGAGCCATTGCCGGCATTGACGAGAGGAATCCGTAGGTTTTCTCCAATCTCTGCGATGGCCTCCGTCTGCGTATGTCTTAGTACGACCAGATCTCCATAAGCGTTAAACATTTCGCCGATATCTGATAATGACTCCCCTTTGGCCACCCCTGTATTACGAGCACCTTCAGGTATGCTTATAATCTTGGCTTCTTGCCGCAGGGCTGCACTCTCGAAAGACAATCGTGTACGCGTACTGGGTTCGAAGAATGCCGTAATAATTATATTTCCCTTCAGGGCATCGGTCAGTTCCAGCTTCTTAGATTCCAATAACGCGGCTAACCTACACAGCGCACAGACCATCTCCCTGCTGAACTGATCTACAGTGACTACAGACCGCCCGACAATTTCTCCCAACAGGGAGAAGTCTATATTGTCATTCCGAATTAAGTTTTCTGGATCAGGTTTTATCCCCTTAAACTTGTTTGTTGTTCTAGACTTCATGTTACTCTATTTATATCACCACACTTGTTTGTTGATCACATCCCTTATAAATAATACGATAAGTATCATCACACTGATTCCAATTATCACTATAGCTGTAAGAATCAGGATCTGAATAAAATTTTCAGAAAAATTCATATATACGTTGTTTAATCGTTAAAAACCGTCAATCGGCGACTGTACCTAACTCGTAGGCTCCTCATCCAATTTCTTCCAATCAAAATCTGCAGGGAATAGATACGTGCAGAGTACCACTGTAATCATGGAAACCGCTGCTCCTACCAGCGACGAGGTGTACCATCCGATGTACATATAACTCCATAATCCGGCAACAGATCCCAGTATCATCCCCCATAATGCGCCTTTAGTATTGGCTTTTTTCCAAAACAGTCCTGTTGCAATCGGCCATATCGTACTTCCCACCATAGGCCCTGCTAGAAACAGGATACTTGCGAGTGTACCGATATTGGGGAGACAGAGCATCCACGCCACAAAACCAACAAGAAGTATCATATAAGTAGCAAACTTCTTAAGCTGTCGTTCAGTAGCCTGTGGCCTAAACAATTTTCGGTACACATCCTGGGTAATCAGATCCGATATCGCCGCCAATACCGCATCGATACTGGAAGCCAGCGAACAGAACAATACAATAAACACCACAATAGCACCTACAGGTCCTAACACTTCGGCCGCTACTGTAGGGCCCACCATATCTGGACGTGTAATATTGATACCCAGCGAATCACTCGCCAAAGCGATAAACCCTGCTGCAATGGGGATCGGTATCCATAATAATCCTGCCAGGCGGAATGCTTTCTTCCCCACCCCCTTACGTAGCGCAAACGTACGGCTCCACCATACATTGCTATGGAAAACCTCGCCCATGCTAAATAAAAGGTTGTTAAAAATAGCCATCAGCGCTGCTGGGAAAAAGAGGCTCAGTAACATAGGCCTATCCTGCTCAAGGCCAGTGTATATCGTATCAAAATCGACATAACTATAGATACCTATACCGACCACCACAATACCTATCATAATTAATAACGATTGTATATAATCTGTACCAATCACAGCGTATAGCCCTCCAAAAAGCGTGTATCCGACGCAGACTGCGATAATGACCGTCATTCCCATATCGTAGGGAATACCTGCTATAGAATGCATCAATATCCCTCCTGCCATCCCCATACTGACCAACCAGATCAGACTATAGAATACACTGATAAATAGAAACAATATCCAGGCTGTTTTGCCATATCTCAACCGTATAAAGTCGCCACTGGTATATCCTTTGGGCATCAATTGACGGATACGCTGCGCCAATGGTGCAAACAGGAGAAGGCCTATCGCTGCCGTAGCATAGGCCAACATCCCCCACACCCCCATCTCCAAAACAAATTGAGGTGCGAGCATGGTGGTATTGGAAGTCACCCAAGTAGCCATTACTGTAGCCGTTCCCAAGGCCATGCCCACATTACGGCCTGCCAGCATATGTCCATCCAGATTCTTTGATTTACGTCCCCAGTAGAGCCCAAGTCCAAGCCAAAGTATACTCAAAACAGCGAGCAGCCCCCACCCGACAGACGGAGGTACTATGTATAATATATGTGTCATTTAATTACTAATTAGGCGAGTTAAGATTTAAATAATTTCTCACCACCAACACCGTGGTGATAATAAATACCAAGGCACCGAGCATGAGTAGAGAAATTGCTAATTGGATGGGGTGATGTCTGACTTCTAATTCGACTACATTAGAATAATCACCATGCTGGTTACGTAGGCGGTAATAATAGGTTCCATCATTGAGGCCTGATAAAAAGGTCCCTTGGTCAGGCCCAGAATATCTTATTTTAGGTTCGTAAAAAAGGTTATCACTGGCCTCTTCGAGCTCGTACAGCTGTTTATCGGGACTTTCCCATGCGAGCTTAATAATGCCCTGTTGTGTCTGTGTCCCCTTGGCAACTTCGAGCACAGGAATATCCGAGCGTGCACAACGCACGAATAAAACAAAAAATACAGCAATCAATAAGTAATACTTAAGCATAATTCTTATTTATTAATAAAACTTTAGATTATTGTTGACGGGAGCTTATTACGGCCGGGGTCAACACCCATGAATTTTGTAGAACGTACTACAAAGGTTGAAGTAATGATTTGGAATTCCAAAGAATACCACGACTTTTTTCCATTAAAAAGTGATTGTCGTTTTTAGCAAAAGACGTAGAAAATAGGGTACTTTTTTTATATGACCTAGTGTTGATGATCATTTTTCTTTATAGTTCAAAAATAATAATATTGACTGTCGCTATTTCATCGCAAATGAAACAAAACAACGAATCCCGTGACACAAATAACTCCCCATTTCTGTCTCTAAAACAGATAAACAAAGATAATGATGAATACTCCCTTTCCCTCATAAGCATTACATATACTTCAAAACACATTCCATAAACACAATCTATGCAATAATTCAAGCAATGCCGAACTGTTTTACATATTTTAGCAAGCTATGAACCTACACAATTGCAATACATGGAAGATTTGATAACCAAAGTTTATAATGTGGTATGGAGTGATGCGCTGGTCTATCTTTGTCTTATTACGGGTATCTATTTTACGGTGCGCTTTAAATTTCCGCAACTCACACAACTGAGGGAGATGGTACGCCTCCTTTTCAAAGGCAGTAGTTCGGACAAAGGGATATCCTCCTTTCAGGCCTTTTCATTAGCGATCTCGGGCCGCGTCGGCACGGGTAATATCGCAGGTGTCGCTACCGCCATAGGTATGGGAGGACCGGGCGCCGTATTCTGGATGTGGATCATTGCATTTTTGGGAAGTGCATCGGCTATCGTCGAGGCCACTCTGGGACAGATGTATAAAGAAGTAGACCAAGGAGAATATCGCGGTGGGCCGGCATTCTATATCTTAAAAGGACTACGTTCCAAAATATTTGCCTGGACATTTGCGATCGTTACCATCATTAGCACAGGCTTTCTTCTTCCGAGCGTACAGAGCAATAGCATCAGTGTCGCTGTCGAGAAGGCATTCGCTATCCCTCCCCTCTTCACCGCCCTATTCCTAGCGGGGTTATTAGGCATTATTATCATCGGTGGGGTAAAGCGTATCAGCAAGGTCGCCGAATTTGTTGTTCCTTTTATGGCCGGAGCCTACATCCTCATGGCTATCGTTATTATCGTTCTCAACCTTCAAGAGGTGCCCAGTGTTTTGGCACTCATCGTTAAATCGGCCTTTAACATGGAGGCCACTTTTGGTGCCGTGGCCGGCAGCGCCATAGCCTGGGGCGTAAAACGCGGCATCTATAGCAATGAAGCCGGTCAAGGTACTGCTCCTCACGCAGCAGCAGCAGCCGAGGTTTCGCACCCGATCAAACAAGGTCTGGTACAAGGTTTTTCGGTTTATGTGGACACACTGTTCGTATGCACCGCCACTGCATTGATGATCCTATTCACGGGGCAGTACAATGTACAGGCACCCGAAGGAGGCTTTATTGTCGAACATATTCCAGGTGTAGAAATGGGTCCTGCGTTCACCCAACAGGCCGTAGCACATCACTTTCCAGCTTTTGGGAATATCTTTGTAGCCCTAGCACTCACATTTTTCGCTTTCACCACGATCATGGCCTACTATTATATCGCCGAAAGTAATGTCAGCTTTATCAGCAAGCAGTCCTCAAAACGTGTTATCGTATGGTTACTGCGTATACTTATCCTTATCTCTGTCTACATGGGCTGTGTGAGCACTGCCGAATCTGCATGGACTTTGGGCGATATCGGTGTAGGAATGATGGCTTGGCTCAATCTTGTTGCGATCATACTACTCCACAACAAGGTGTATAAACTCTATAAAGATTATCAAGAACAATTGTCTCGTAAGGAAGACCCTATATTCGTCAGCAGCAAATTCAATTTTAGAAATATGGACTTTTGGTCGGGAAGAAAAGAATGATTATTCTCCCGGTGCCGACGGACTTCTAAATATGCCGTTATCGGCTATTATTAAAGGATCCGCATTGCTGATACCATTCAGGTCGGCATTAAGCCATTCGAGCGCACCGTTACCTGCGTTCAATGCCATAAGACCCACGGATTCACCTTGTGCCACCAAATTATTGCCATAGGCATACAACCGCCCATTGGCATAAGTGGCAGAGGCATCCAGTCCGATATTATCATTCTGCCATAGTTTGACACCGTCTTCCAAACGTACCAGATAAGGCCGGCCGTCGGCATTAACAGTACTTCCATTTTCGTAGATTCCGAGGACATACTTGCCATCGATCACAGTCGGCGTATAATATCCTACCATATCCCCTCCACTATCCTTTTCCCAGACGACCTGTCCATTATTAATGTTTATACAAAAAAGCTTACCTCCCATACCTACGCTACGGCTCCCGTGCAAAAGCACTTTGCTGCCCGAAATAATTGGCGTACCTGCTCCGTAACTCGCGTCGGGCATAGGTATCCGCCATAGCTCCTTACCACTATAGAGATCTATCGCCACCAGATCATTCATAGGTACGACCAATGTATTCCCTGAAATCTTGGCCCTACCGGTTACGGCCGTTGCGGCAGGAAGAGTAAATGTCTGCATAGGTTTCCCATTTGTTTTATCCAACAGGTATAGCTTATTCCGCTCGTCGCCCCATAATGCTGTACGACTTGACCCCACAATCACATATTTATCCTGCACGCTCAGGTAAGTCGGATAATAACTGTTGCGTGTGCCATCGAAATCAGGATCCAGGGGGCGCGACCAAAGTAACGTACCGTCCCCTTTCAGAGCAACGGCTATTCCCGAATGGCCGATGCTATAACAAACACCATCTTTGAAGCTAGTCTGCACCTCGCTGGCAGTTATGGACTCTTCTTTAAAGAAAGACTTACGCCATAGGAGTTGTTTGCTATTCAGATCAATAGCGTTGATTGTATTGCTTTCATCTCCGTTATAAATTTGATTCCCATCCGAACCCAGTCCCGACACATCATTTTGCCGTCCGAAATCAAAAAGCACATCGGCCTTACCATCATTGGCACTGACACGATACACCTTTCCATCGCTGCTGGTCAGAATAGATTTATTGGTTCCACTGTTATCAAATATCGGTTCATTTTCTGTACCTGTAGGACCATCCTTGCTACAGGATATTAGAACTGGAATAAATACTATAACAAAAGGTACGGCTAAGAATTTCTTCATAAGTAAGACGTTGATCGAATAAAAGGACTATTAGTTTCCACCATTAGATATATAACGAAAAACAACTGACGTATAGTGTATTACAAAACCATGATTTACGATTAGCCCCGATACTTTGAGATCGGATTTCAAGTCTTAGTAGAACGTATTTATACGGATACACTTGATTTAATACGGCATTTTTAGTTTTCGGGTTTTGTCCAACAACATAGTTCTTAGTTTTCTGTTCTTTATTAAGAAAAGAACGAAACATAACGTCACTATGAATATCGGCATTATCGGAACATACCCACCAAGGCAGTGCGGTATCGCAACATTTACCCAAGATTTATTCAGATCTCTAAGCTTGGATCCAAGCATAACACCGGCTATTATTGCCATTTCGGATGGTAGCGAAGGCTTCTTTCCTTCTGAGGTGTCCGCATGCATTGAAAAAAATAACGCTTCCAGTTACCTTAAGGCAGCAGCGCATATCAACGAGACTTACGATGCTGTTATCATACAACATGAGTACGGCATATTCGGTGGCGAAAGCGGCAATTATATATTATCTTTAGCCAAAGCTCTTTCCATTCCTGTTGTTAGTAATTTTCATACGGTGCTCCAACATCCCAGTGATGCAGAGCTCCGGGTACTTCAACAGCTTGCAGTCTACAGCCATAGCATTACCGTCATGACTGATACCGCTGTAGAGATGCTCAGGCGCATCTACGATATTCCCGCTCAAAAGATAGAACTCATTCCTCACGGCGTGCCCCATTTTGCCTACCGTCAAAGCGAGGCCAAACAACAACTGGGCCTGACAGGTAAAAAAGTAATGCTCAGCTTCGGTTTTCTGGGTCCCAGTAAAGGCTTCGAGACCGCTATAGAAGCCGTGGCCGCCGTACCGCAGGATGATTTTGTTTATATTATTTTGGGCAGCACACACCCCAATATCCTGCGGGAGGCAGGCGAGTCCTATCGCGAATACCTACAGGCAAAAGCACAAGAACTGGGGATAGCCGACAAGGTCTGTTTTATCAACGAGTTTGCTTCCGAAAAACTGCTTACGCAGTACCTTAGTGCCTGTGATATCTATGTCACGCCCTATCCCAATGAGAATCAGATCAGCAGTGGTACACTTTCCTTCGCCATCGGCGCAGGCGCCGCCGTGGTATCTACGCCATACTGGTATGCTAAGGATTTATTAAAAGACAACCGAGGACTGTTATTTGACTTTAAAGACAGTAAAGCACTCAGCTTAATTATCCGTGCGCTATTGGAAGAACCCCAGCTATTAGCCAAGTACCGGTATAATGCAGCACGTTATGGGGCAACTATGAGCTGGAGCAATATAGGTAAGCTACAGTCCAAACTTCTTAAACGGATCATAACACGTAACGTGGCCGTCCCAGTGACCTTACCCCGCAGTAGCGCTCCGCACCATGTTAATAATCTAATACATACATCCACTCATAAACTGTCCTCTTAAGTAAAAATCAATGAAGCAAGAAGTAAATACCATCGAATCAATCTTTGATTTAGACATGCTACAGGAGATCATCCCTGAGCTTCCGGCCTTTGATCTCACTCATATCCACCGGATGACCAATCAGGTTTCGATCGTACAGCATGCAACCTATAGCATCCCCAATTACAAACACGGCTACTGCCTCGATGACACCGCACGGGCCCTGCTATTGACCACATTAGCCGCTCAGGTATACCCATCCGATAAATATAAAAACCTCGCTTACACCTACCTTGCTTACGTACAGTACATGCAGCGCGATTGCGGGCGGTTCCGAAATCTCCTTTCCTTTGACCATCAGTTTTTAGATGAGTATGGTACCGAAGATAGCTATGGGCGTACCATATGGGCATTAGGCCATTTCCTATGCTATAACCAGGAGCCGGAATTAGTTTTTCTCGCTGAAGAGATGTTGCAACAGGCCCTCCCCCATTGTGTAGCGCTTAAATCTGTCAGAGCAGTAAGCTATACCCTATTAGGACTACAGCACTACTATGCTTCCAACCGCTCGGATGATAAAATCTTACCCTATATAAAACAGCTCAGCTATTACTTGGAAGACGAATATCAGGGCAGTCAGAACGCCGACTGGAATTGGTACGAGCAGATAATTGCCTACGATAATGCGATTATTCCTTTAGCGGTACTGCGTAGCGGTGCACTGCTCAATCAAGAATCTCTACTGACCATAGGGCGAGAGACAGCAGAATTTCTCGACAGCCTTATATTTGAAAAAGGGTACATCTCCACCATAGGTAATGAAAACTGGTATGTACGGGGTGGCAAACGGAGCACATTTGCCCAGCAGCCTATAGAAGTACCCTCGAGCATACTCCTATACAAAGAGCTCTTCGGCCTATCTGGCGATAGTCACTATAAACAGCGTATGATCCAATGTCTGCACTGGTATTTTGGAAAAAATGAGCTGGGATTAACCCTATACGACCCACTCACAAAAGGTTGTTGCGACGGCTTAGAAAGGTTCGGGCTGAATCTCAACCAAGGCGCAGAAAGCAGCCTCAGTTTCTGGCAAGCTTATGTATACCTATGTTACGGCCTAGACGGATAGCGATTTGAAATTGGTGAGCGCATCCAGTAGATCGTCCAAACATATAGTCGCATAGGTAGAGGCATGGTCAGACATGGCGTAGGGAATTATTAAATGGCCATTATGCAGGATCTGACCGCAAGAATAAACTACATTGGGGACATATCCTTCCCGCTCTTCAGCATTAGGATAGAGAAGCGGCTCACTCAGCTTGCCCACGATTTTTGTTGGATCTTCCAGATCAAGCAGTATCGCTCCGAGGGTATATGCGCGCATTGGTCCTACACTATGCGTCAATACCAACCAGCCCTTGGCTGTTTCGATAGGCGAACCGCAGTTGCCCAATTGCACAAATTCCCATGGGAATTCCGGTTCTTTGAGCAGGGTTACATCCTGCTGCCAATTTATCAAATCTTCTGAAAAAGCGATGTAGTTGCTTTCTCCATCTACCCGACACAGCATCGCATATTTACCATTAATCTTTCTAGGAAAGAGCGCTGCTCCCTTATTGGCAATTTTGCCATTAATAGGCTGTACTTTAAAACGCACAAAATCCGTTGTCGAAAGCAATTTGGGTAATATCGTGAGGCCATCATATGCCGTATAGGTAGCATAATACATCGGCTTACCCTTATCACTGATAAACCGTACAAAACGAGCATCTTCAATACCATTCTTCTCGGTATCCGATATCGGAAATATTACCCTTTCCGACAAGGCTGTATCCAAAGAATAAGTCATTTCATAATGCGACGAAGCCAGCCAGGTCATATGCGTCATCAACGTCTGGCCTTCCATATCTAAATTATTCTCCTTTTGGATCTCCATTACAAAACGCCGCAGCTCTTCATAGGTAAAGCTATCCGTCAGTTTTGCATGGATTAGATCCAGCATATCTTTTTCGGGATCATGCATCTGAAGCAATTTATCGATAAAATCCGCCTTTAGATACCGGTGGCTTTTTATCTGTTTTGGCTTTTCCAATAATTTACCGACCTCCTCCACATGAATATTTAGCTCATTATCGATAATAGCCGAGCGAAATACAATCGAAGACACATGCCCCTCCCCGGTCGCTCTAAAGCTCAGTATTATTCGCTTTTCACCATCCCGTAATTGCGTTTGATCTGGAGATTCCACTACGGAAGGGTTGAAAAAAGCGGCAGCTTCGACAGAATATTCCATTGTAAAATAAGCCCCGATCAATAATCTTTCCCGTGGTGTATAGTCACGATTACGGAGCTCCAGATCCAATAACCTCTCTTCGGTACGCTTGAAGTTTTTTTCCCATATATCCAGGATACTCCGATGCCGCTTCGAAAAATTACGGAGAAGCTGGTTCAGCATATCTGTCTGTTCCTGCTTTGAGCTTCTTAGGATACGGTTTACTATTTTAGTGGTACGCTCAATATTTATATTAAAATATCTCGCTAGCACCCTTTTGGAATCGGGTTTGAAGAATATACTTTTACGGACTACCTGTAAGGACATAGTATCATATTTTAGATTAGAACCATCCTTTCCCGTATTTAGTTTTGTATAGACTGCTGTTTTTCAATTCTTTCTTGATCCTTAATTGCCAGCCATTTTGCCGGTTCGGACAATATACCGTTACCTATCTTCCTACATATTTAAGTAGCATTTCAGGTATTTTGCCCCTTAATTTCAGTATTTAACCAACAACCAAAGCATTAGCTGAACGTTTATAGCTCAGACATTTAAAACTAGAGTCGTGTACGGGCTTATGAAGACCGAATGGCCTATTATCCTATCCAATGCATTCTCTGTCCTACTCCATGCGACACTGCTTGTCTATTATTTTATTTTTAGAGACAGTTAGCGGTTCTATTACCGAAGTGGACCGGGGGTTAATCGGTTTTTTAGTTCCTGGAGTCAACGAAACCAGTTCTCAGGTGTTCATCCTTTAAAAATTAAATAAGAAAAATTATGGCACAATTAACCGACAAAAGAATAGCGATCTTGGTCGCAGATGGTTTTGAAGAAGTAGAATTGACAAGTCCCAAAGAAGCCTTGGAGCAAGCAGGTGCCAAGGTAGAAATAGTATCCCTAAAATCTGGGAGTGTACGAGCCAAGGAAGGACTAGAATGGACTAATGATTATAAAGTAGATGTCAGTATAGAAAGCGCATCTGTCGAAGCATACGATGGATTAATGCTTCCAGGGGGCGTGATCAGTCCAGATGCGCTACGTACCAATGAACAGGCCTTAACTTTCGTAACATCCTTTTTCAATAGTCATAAGCCTGTTGCCGCAATATGCCATGGGCCTCAGGTGTTAATCAATTCTGAAGTGGTACAAGGCCGGAAAATGACATCTGTGGAAGCGATAAGACTCGATCTTATCCACGCCGGAGCACAGTGGGAAGACGCTGAAGTCATTGTAGACCAAGGATTGGTAACTAGCCGCACTCCAAAAGATCTCCCCGCCTTTAATCGAAAAATGATTGAAGAGTTTGTAGAAGGCAAGCACAGCGGGCAACATGCTTAACCTTACGTCACTACTATTCGACAACACTAAATTCAATTTTAGAAATACAGATCGCTGGTCGCCGGAGAAATCGTGATCAGCATAAATACAGAAAAAACAAAAGGGTTCAGAATAATCTGAACCCTTTCTAACTTTTTTACAGATACCCTTTTTTTCTGTTTCTATGTTTCTTTTTTCGAACAGACCCTATGTCTATTCTTTGCGGGTAGTGTAATCAAGCATTTATTTTAAATAAGATATCTCCTGATCGAGGAGCTATCTGTCTTGCGCTGCTCTTTGGTATAATAACGCTGCATATTTTATATTATTGTGCACATTTTTATTTTTCTATCCAAAATATTTCTTGTTATACAGATTCTTCATTTTGTTGTAGCGGTGCGGATCCTCCTTCGTCACGTGGTATCCGCCACAGTGCTCGCAACTGTATCCGTACCGTTGTTGTGGTTTACCACTTCCCTTCGTGTGCGACTTTTTACGGCGTCCGGGTGTCTTGAGCCATTTCTGGTACTTCCACTTCATCCACTGCACAAAAAGGCGCGCTTCGGATTTGGTATTAAAGCGTACCTTGCCTGTAGCCCGGCATTTGCGCTTTTCGATGACCTCGTTGACCTCCATGCTACGGAACAACGATTCTAAAAAGTTTTTATTCTCTCCCATGATGTCCTCCTTTTTCGATATAATTTCTTTTAAAAGCGCTCTTAGATCAGCGCTTCTTAGCTAGCCGGCTCTTGATATCCATGTTTTTTATCTCTATATCTTCAGGGCAAAAGCTGATCAGATCTTGCTGTCTGTGCACCCTGACACCTTCTTGCTGTACGGCTGCCAGCATCTCTTCTTTGGTCGCGGTATAGCGAACAGCCGCATCGATTACGGGTTCAGTCGGTATACAGTGTATATCCTTAACCTTAATTCCATACCATCGACTCATCTCCACTATATATTCCCGAACCGAAGCGCCATCATACTTACGCAACGCCCTAGCCCACCTACTCTCCCGCTCAAAATCTGCATCTCTCGAATAGAACAACGAGTCTTTGATCTGATTATTAAGTTTATTCTGCATACGGACCAGTATACCCTGTGCGCCACGACAGTCCAGCTTTACCTCTTTATTGGTACTATCTGTCGCTAGCGTAGCTTCACCACCGCCAGAGGTAGCCTGTGTCCATCCTTCGACGGCGATCATACTCAATGTCCCCTGTGACATCTTTAGGTAGCCATTATCTGTTTTCATGATGAGGGGCTCGGTGTCATTACGCTTAGGCATATCGATCAGTGCATAGCCACTGGTCTGTACCGTGATGTCACCGATAGCCTGCTGTAACGGATAGCGTAGCGAAGACTGCGCATCCAGACGAACCCGTGCTCCATTGGGCAGCTGCACGACACACTGCTGTAGCGCTTCTGTGGAGATTATCAGCTCGCCATCCTGTCGCATCGCTAGTCGATCCGCAACTGCCTCTATCGCCAATAGACCATCGGCATGCTTAACCACGAGTACATCTCCCAAGATCGCCAATCTCCCGGCTGTATCTGTAGGACTGATATGTATGCTTTGATCTCCCCAGGACAAAGTATATGCAGATTCGGAAACCGGTATCTGATCCAAGTGTTGGTCTTTCTGTCCAAGAGGAAGTACATAGATACCCATCCCCAGAAATACCAACATTGCGGCAGCTATACCCATCACTTTATACGTTCTCTTACGATGTCTGCTTTTTCTCCTAATCGCAGCTTCGATATTTCCTCTGCAGATGATATCTTCATAATCGGGTTCCCAATCCTTTAGGGGATCCTTGGGGAATGGATCCTCCATATTCTGAAGTACTGTAATCACTATTCGATCGAACTCTTCTTCCGAATAACACTTTTGCACCGATTTCAAAGTATCATTTTCTTCAGCTGTGATTATGCCCTGTATTTCCTTACGGATCAGTTCTTCTATATTTATATTGTAGCGTTTCATTATGTCTATGATTTTAGTGACCTATGTGATAAATTCATTTCTAACGCATTTCTTTCAGCATCTTCCGCATCTTAGCCACAGCCGAACTCAGCAGATTACGGACACGCTGCGGTTGCAGACCGAAAGTCTCTTCCAGCTCCTTATTATCCATTTCATCAATCTTGGATGCAATCAATATCTCTCGCTCTCGTGGGGTGAGCTCCTGCGCCTTTAGCAATATGATATCCTTTATTTCTCTATAATGTAAGTCTTTGTGGGGCATATCACTACTGGGCATATTTTTAATCTCCTTGATCGAAGCCTTCTTTCTTTTTTTATTATACTTCAATTTTTTAAGAGCGATATTTTTAGCGATTACCATCATCCATATCGATGGATTATCTTTTTTGAGGATTTCGTCTCGAGCTATCCAGACCTCCATAAATGTCTCCGAGATCACATCTTGAATCAATTCGTCATCATTCTTAAGAAACTTTCTCAGCCAATTTTTCAAAAGAGCTCCATGCTTGGCCATAATGAGCTCCATACCTCGTACAGGCTCACGCAATAAAATCTTAAATGGTTCTTCATCCATAACGCATATAGTAAGTACAACATTAATTTGGTCAGCATACCCGAATACGCCTACAGTAAGAAAAACAAACACACTGAAAATCAGCTAATTGAAAAATAAACCAATTTTCACAGGGTACATTTTACCTTCTCGGGATAGCTATATATAAAGACGAATGAATTAATTGAATTGGTAATACTAAGGTAAACACTAAAAAAGACAAAACAAAATTAAATATCTGATTTTTAAATAGTTGCATTTTAAAAGCGACATGGGATAGGAATGCATAAGAAGTAAGGAAGATGATAGAGGTCAGGAAGTTGAAGAGCCCACCATCATCATTAATGTCACTTCCCTCACAAACATCACTTTAAAAAAATGAAAAAGAAAACAACACATATCACCCTATACAGCGTACGTATCTTTCTGATGGTATTCTGGCTGTACGTAGCACTGGACAAGCTGTGGGATCTGCCTCAGTTTCATTCGGCTTTGCTTCGGCAACCGTTTCCAGACGGGTGGGCAGATATCCTATTTTGGTTGCTGCCGCTTACCGAGCTGGTATTAGCCGTCCTATTCATCACAACCTATCATCCAAATTCTCGTCATTCAGCGGAGCGTAGCGACCTAGGAATCTCTAATTTATCGATCAGATTACCCTATATACTATCCGCTTTACTACTTGCGATATTCTCAGTTTACATCGCCCTAGGCATCCTCCATCTCTATGAAGAGCGTCCCTGTGGCTGTGCATCGGTATTCCGTGGGTTATCCTGGAGCTGGCACCTGCTTCTCAACTGCTCATTGTTGGGGATCTCTATACTGGGGTGGTACTTGACTGGACCAACTGCCCCCATGGAGAGGTACATACAGAGCAAGAGACAGGTTACGCTATTCCTCCAGTATCTCGAAATTATAACGACAGCCGTGTATTCCGTGACATGGTGTTGCTTTCTGGTCTTTAAAATGCGCTTTGCTCCTTTTCCGGGCAGGCCGGTACTCCAATAAATTATGATACGTGGAGGTACCCGCGTCAAACTTTTCAAAAGAGTATCCCGAGAGAGATAAAGTCGATGCCTCTCGAAAAATAAAAGCATCGATATACATAGAGTTTTTTGTTGGGTAAACTTTTTTTGAGTTAGCGTATTCCGACCAAACTAATATTGGAATCGATAAAAAGGCCCTCACATGAAAGCAATTTCATATATCAAGAAAAATAGCATGCTCCTATTAGCAGGGGCAGCTATCCTAAGTTTTTCCAGCTTTAAAGCAGTTGAAAAATATCTACAGACTAGTTATTATTGGTTTGAGTACGATGCGACTGGTACAACCCTTTTAAACCAGACAGCAGAACCTGCATTATCTCCAGAAAATCCATTTGGCTGTGATACTGGAGATCAAAAGTGTGCTAAAGCATATACCAGTTACAATATGGTTTCCTCCAGCGACTATAGACCTGGAACGGAAGCACTGGAACTTGGACAGCCAATAATAGTCCATAAGGACAGCAATTAATCGTATGAAAAATTCATTAGACAACATTAAGAGCTGTTTATAAGTTAAGAAGCCCTCAGAATCTCCCCATTGGAAGAACTGGGGGCTTCTTTCGATTAAAAGTCTTAACAACCTTAATCAATAGTAAGTACGTCTATCAATTCATATCCAACTTCAATTTTAAATCCAGTATTTTTCAAATAATCTATCGCTTCATCAGCTGTCATCCTCTTGTCTAAAATCATGTTTAAAGGCTCTTTTAAGACAGCATCCCCTTTAGCTGTTAAAATTGGAGAATTTGTGTAGGTATTATTAAAATATTTAACAAGTTCCGATATACTCGATATAGACTTTCTTTGCTCTGGAGGAATGAATTGGTTTTGCTCTTTACCTCTCTCAGCTCTATCGGAGAGAGCTTCTATCCGAAAACATCGCATTTTTTGAGGGCGAATACCAGTTTTCACATCCAAGGAACTTTCCAGTACCTGCAGTGCAGCATGTTTGAGTTCTTTCTGAGAAATACTGTCATGTCCCGCTGCAAACAAACAAAACAATTGTTTTTCTCTAAATGCAGTTCTTTCAGCAAAGTCCCTAATGCGTCTGAGACTATCCCGATCTTTAAATCGGGCACTGACCTTTTCCGATCGAATTATAAACCTATTCCTATCATCATCAATCCATTTTATCGTTGCTGGATCTTTCTCCTCGTCATATATCGATTGCACCATTTCGTATAATGTCTTATTTATATACACCAGCTTTTCATTCTTCCTATTTACCTGTTTCTTATAAGTCAGTATATTAGAAGAAAGAGCTTTAGCATACGGTGTCATCTTTATTGAAAGAAAGACAGAGTCTCTTCGCTCCCCGCTTTCTATTACGTTATGAAGGCCGATCCTCTCATAAAAATGCATTTTAGACACACGTGCAACACGATTCAGAAAAGATATATCTCCCTTTAAAACAAGATCTAAAACCTCTTTATTTAAAGCTTCTCCCGATGTTTTCACCAAAAACTCCCCGTTTCTATCTAACCAAACCACATCCGGATTAGCGATCACCCCAAATAAATTGTTTAAGATTGTGTCACCATATATGGATGGAAGCCTAAATTCATAGGGTCCGCCCAATTGCTTAGCGAAAGCTCCTGCCACTTGGTTCAAATCATCCTTGGTGACAGGAATTATAACGATATCGTCTGAGTAATCGAGCTGTAGCTCATAAAGTTTGGGCATCTGCTGAATGCAAGAGGAGCAGAAACGATTCCAAAAATCAAAGACAATAAACTTACCCCTGTACTGCTGTAAATCAATAGAAATAGTATCCCTGTTAGGTTTAAATAGCTTATGCGTATGTTCGAATACGACATCTCGGATTATTTCATCTGATTGTGCTGATAGCTTTGCAATCATAAAAAGACAGAGTAGAAAAAATAAAAAACTACGCATGTCAGTTGGATAAATTATAAAGATTAGGATTTAGGTCGACTACCGGATCCGGTACCGGATAAACGTAACGTCGATCGTTAGGATTCATCTGGTAGAGTTTGCTGTTAATTTCACGGGTTAAAACAGTGGCATATTCTGGATCCAGATTTAACCGTTTTAGATCTGGCCAGCGCAACCCTCTCCATACCAACTGCTTTCTCCGTTCGGCTAAAATAAGTTTCATCAAAGCTTTACTGTCCATTTCTCCATAAGGCATAAAGGTTGATATGCCCATATTTTTCTTCCATCTGGACGATAATATTTTATTTAAGTCTTTCAGAGCCATATCAGGGTATCCCAGTCTCAAACTTGTCTCCGCACGATTAAAGTACAACTCGTCATTGGCCAACCCTGCAAAAAAATAACCTGTACCATCGTAATTTCCATAAAATCGATGTCCATCCCCGACGGACTGCGCTTTGAAGAATAAAAGTCGTCGCAGATCGTTCTGATCATAAGATTTATACAAGCTCGTATCCATACGAACTTGCGTCGTAAGAAGCATCATGTTACAGTTGAAAATCACTTCTTCATTAAATCTTGGAAATGGATAATTGGTTGTGGTCGAATACGTATTATAATCTAACAATTGGTCATTTACTTCAAGACATAAATCAGCATAATAATGGCTTCGCTCATAGTTCTGCATCCATAGATAAACTCTTGACAGAAGTGCCCAACATGCTCTTTTGGAAGGCCTTGTCTTATATATTGGTTCTTCAGGCAAAAGTTCACTGGCCTTTAATAAATCTTCAATAATCCTTGCGTAAGTCCTTTCAAGCGAAGAGATACTAAGCTTTTCTCCGACATCGGCACTCATCCGCAAAGGAATACCGGCTGATTGATCTGCTGTTCCTTTTTCGTACGCAGGCGTAAACACGCTGGTTAGCATTGAAAAAGCATGAGACCTGTGAAATAGTGCCATCCCATACACGAGGTCCCACTGTCCGCTGTTTTCATTCCCCTTTTCAATCTTATGCAGGTTCTCTAAAACTATATTACAGTTTAAAACTGTGATATAAGGTCTATTCCAATCTTTGATATCCAATGCTGGATAGGGATTCTCCTGCCAATTATAAACAGCTCTTGCATATTCATCTATATTATTCAGATACCGGGCGTCCGGTATCCATACATTGTCTGATCCGATTTCCAACATTGCCGGATATAAAGGCTGTGTATTACCGGCCCCATTCATTGCCACATCGTCGTCCATCAATGCCAGATAATCGTCGAGCGTAGACGGAACAGTCATGGAGGCATCTGGCTTTACATCCAAAAATTCTTTCCTATTACAGGAAATAAAGAAAACCAACATCGCGATGATTAGCTCTATATAAAATAACTTTATTGCTTTCATGAGAAATATAAAAAAATGCTTTATAATGTTACATTTACGCCGAGGGCATACTGTGGCCCCGTCCTAACCATTTGTTTAAAATAAGGGTCTATCCCCTGCCTATTCTTCAATACTACCAAAGGCAGGTTTTGGACATGTAAAAAAGTTTGAAGCCTATCTAATCTGGAACCACAGAGTTTTACCCCTGAAAATGAAGCGCTCAACCTAACATTCTCAACTCTTAAATGATCTCCTTTCAACACTTGGTTAGACGCATTTCTATATACAAGCTCACGGTAACTGTTAGCAGGATATATCATCGACGGTACATCTGTCGAGTTTTCATCTCCGGGATTTTTCCATCGCAGTGCAAAATCGCCGTGACCGTTCCAAGAACTGAATAATTCAGAATAGCTTAAAGCAGCCCGTCTAAAGAAATATCGCGTCTTATAACTGAGAGCAAACGATAGCTCCAATGCTTTGTATCTTACATTATTGTGTACTGCACCATACATAGTAGGCTGTATACTTCCATGAAAAACCATATCTTCCAGTGCTGTAGAACCATATACTACATCATAGTTTTGACTTTCTTCCCCTTCAAACAACAGTACAGGATTACCTTTGGCACCATCCAGTCCCACCCAAGGAAAACTATACATGCCAAATACTGGGCTGTTCAAAACTGGATTTATGGTATTATCCATCATAGAGAGATAGGTATTTCCTTTGGGACTTACCGGCATAAAGTACTTTGTTACAATGGGATTTGATGTACCTAAAGAAGTCGATAAATTCCATTTTACACACCTATCTATCAGCAATAGGTTTAGATTAGCATTCACCCCAGTTGTTTTCATCTCGCCGACGTTACCGTAAAAGGTAGACCTCCCCAACGTAGGATCTAACGGAGCGCTTCCCATTAGATCTTTAGATCTTTTGTCAAAATACTCTAAGCTTCCAGTGACCCGATCATCCTTTAAGGCGAAGTCAATTCCTATATTAAGAATGTTTACTTTTTCCCACCTCAAATTCGCATTAGGCAACATGTCTAATGATGCTCTGGATAAAGGAGTGGTTCGGGAACTGCCAGATACGGTAATCACAGGGAGAGCAGAAGCATCTCGTGCAATATTGCCGCTCTGACCATAAGTGATCCTTAGCCCCAACTTAGGAACCAATCCGTTACGGTAGAACGGTTCTTCCGATAATTTCCAGAGAACACCTGATGACCATAGTGGAGTTCCTTTCTTGTTGCTATTTAAGCCAAATAGATTAGCTTCATCTTTTCGAACGCTAGCTGTGAGTATGTAACGCTCTTTAAAAGTATAGGATCCGTTAGAAAAATAAGAAATAAAATTATCTGTATACTTAGCGATAGATCTATTAGAGGCTATGCGTTGTTTTAAAAAACTATTGTTAAACAGTGTAAATTCTGAAATAAAATCAATTGATGATTGCATTCCGTAGAATTCTTCATTGTACCCATACTTTCTATCCGTCTCCACATCTGTTTTACTACTTCGAATCTCCCATCCGCCCATCAATACAAGCTGATGACCATTCGCCCACACTTTATTCCAATCCACCTGTATACGTCCTTGATGTACTTTTCGCTTGGCATAAGAGACATCTCGGATTCCTCCTCTAGGAACAGGAAAGCTCAATCGTCCATTCGCTTGTTGTTGAGCAAATGAATTTACATAACTCCTAGCGTAGTAGGATTCGGGGCTATAGAAGGTTCCCCCATCTATTAACTGATCTTCAAACTGATACCTAACCCCTATATTTAATCCCTTGAATGGCGACATCAACACGGCAGAGTTTAGAAGAAAATCAGAGATTTTATTTGAGGTACGCCGTTGATGGATTTCTTCCAACGGCGTATAAGACCAGTCCAACCCCTCCTTTAGCGATTCATCTATAAACCTCTTATTATTATCCAAATACAACACTTGAGCTATACCGTCATCATCTCTTAATCTGGCGTAAGGATATATCGCTTTATTACCTCCAAGTGCAAATGGGGCCTGCCCACTGAGGTTCAAGCCAGGGTTATTCCCTGCTCGAAAAGTCATATTGGCATAGGAAAGACTATTAGCCAATGTCAACCAAGTGGCAATCTCAGTCTCATTATTCATCCGTAAAGACAACCGTTGATCACTTTGTCCGATCAAATTGCTCTGATTTAAATCGTAACCTGCCGAAAAAAGATAGTTTCCGCTACGAAACTTATTTCCTATTGATACAGCATACTGCTGTTTTGTTCCAGACCTGTATAGCTCATTTAAAATATCCCTTCTTATATCGTAAGTTTTAAACTTGGCAAGTTCGGCAACTACCTTCTCTTCTGTAAGGATACCCTCCCGTTGCTTATGTAGCAGCTCTATGACTGGCGTAAATGGTGGGTGACCATTATTTCGAGCATCAGCTTCCTCATCGTTGACATAATGGCCTTTGTCAAACAAAAATTTTTCCAATTCGATATAGTCCGCACTTGATATCTGTGACACGGTCGAAAGATCAGGTTTAGCCTGGATTCCCAGTGTACTGTTAAAACCTATTGTTGGCTTATTTCCTTTGGCTCGTTTCGTTGTAATAACGATAACCCCGTTTCCAGCACGTGCCCCCCATATTGAAGCGGAGGCTGCATCCTTGAGCACAGTGACCGATTCTATATCGTTGGGATTGATATTTCCTATCTCACCATCGTAGGGGAAGCCATCAAGCACAATCAGCGGCTGTACATCAGCATAAATGCTGGATCGACCCCTAATCAGGAATTTGTCCGGTGCCCCTTCGTTTCTGTCGACAAGCAATCCTGGAATCTGTAGCTCTATACGGTCGATGATATTTCCACTGATCGTTTGGTTCAGGGCTTCGTTATTTACAAACTCGAAACTCCCGGTAGCCCATTCTTTTGGTATCTTCTGATAACCCGTTGAGACTACCTCGACTTCGTCTATTTCCTTGCTGCCGACCTGCAGCTGTATATTTAAAAATGTAGTTGTATTATCATAAGCAACACTTTGCTCTTTAAAACCTATATATCTAATTATTAATAGTCCTTGTGGTTTATCTATAATGATACTAAACTTACCTTTTGCATCTGTACGAACTATCTTTTTACCATTAGTGACCGTCGCCCCCTCAATGATCTGCCCATCGGCAGCCGAGCGCACCTCCCCAATAAGCACTGACCTCGACTGCGTCTGAGCGACCGCCTGTGTAACCACAGGCGAACTAAACAACACACACAATATCATTAAGCAGGCCGACACTCCTGCTCTCCCGTCACTCCGAATCTGTCGAAGCAGTCTACTCAAAAGATTATCTACCATGAGTCCTTTTAGATTGCTTCTCTCCATTTCATTCCGATCGCAATGACGAACGGCTTTATTTAAGCCCTTCAGATGTCTCCTTTTTATTTTTACACCCAAAGACACATCTTTACCCCTTTCACCTCCACAGCACCCCTTAAAACCATCTAAATCAGAATAAACCATCCGCTCTACCATTCCCGATTCGTCACTGCGCCTTCTATTTCCGTCATTGCGCTCGTCCCGAGAATCGGGAAGGTGCGAATCTGCATCGAAGCAATCTCTCTCCCTTCCAGCAGTTCGTTCCTGTGTCAAACATGAACTAATAGTCCATCTTCTATGTAGGTATAATGTAGGGTTTATGTAGGTATTATGTAGGTTTAAGGGGCTACATAACAACTGCCTAACAAGTGTGGTATCCCTACTATAGCTGCGCTTTATCCTTAATTCATTTCTAGTCCGTTCTAGGTTCAGCCTTAGTTCATCCTTAGTTGTTTGGTAGTTCATTCCCAGTTCAACACTAGTTATAGGCTGTGTTAAGGCTAGTTCAACCTTAGTTCGGGCACCCTCCGCTTCGACACTCCTTCGGAAGCTGTTCGACTCGCCTTCGACAACTGTTCGAGAGCCCTTCGACTGTCCTTCGACAGCGCTTCGGGACGTGTTCGAGACTTCTTCGAGACACCTTCGGGTGCTGTTCGACTCCGCTTCGAGTGGGCTTCGAGTCGCACTCGGACAGCACCCGAACAACACTCGAACAACAGTCGAACAAGTGTGCACGCAGGTACGACCCAATCTCAAAGCCACACCGAACCAACCTGCTACGCCAGCCGAAGCATGCTTAGTGTATGCCCTAAGTATTCCCCAAGTATGCGCTCCCTCCCACCATTTTCTTACCTCAGCCTTACTAAAGTCATACCGTAGCCTTACTAAAGGTAAGGCGGCAGTAAGGCCACAGTAAGGCGGAGGTAAGGCGGCAGTAAGGTGACGACCGAAGAAATAGCGAAAAAAACCAGAGCTTCTTACCTCGTTGCCCTCTTTTTTCTCCCCTAGACTTCGCTTGTCTTCGTCATTACACTCTATCCCGTCACTGCGAAAGGCAGAGAAGCTTGTCCCGAATTTACTGAGGGAAAGCAGTCTAAAATCATAATTCTGTAATATCGGGCGACTAGAATGATCTTGATAACTGGCGAACATGTTAACACGTTCATCCGCCAGTAGTCGGACACCGCCCTCACCAAAAGACAGTCCTCTTCCACCCTTAAAATAATGTTTCATATTTAAGCTATATTAGCGACAAATAGATTGAAAGTCCTGTTTCAGACACAAGACGATTAAACTCTATTTATCAGTCAATTAAATGATTGAAATACTATCGCTATACCTTGATCGTGTGCTATCGAAAATAATTGGTTTATATCGGTA
Organism: Sphingobacterium faecale; assembly: GCF_016746095.1. Taxonomy (GTDB): domain Bacteria; phylum Bacteroidota; class Bacteroidia; order Sphingobacteriales; family Sphingobacteriaceae; genus Sphingobacterium; species Sphingobacterium faecale. The sequence continues at coordinate 370,783 of NZ_JAERTY010000004.1, forward strand.
TGAAAGCGATGATTTTGAATGAATAAAATGATTAATGAACGATACTATTCCGGAGGACAAATCAATAGTCTAAAGAGCCAACTTTTTAGATTGCCTGTAAAATATAATGAACAGAAAAGGAACCTCCCTTGCTCAATGGTTGAGCGTGAGAAACTACGCGACCACGACCCTAAAAAATTAAGGGAGGTCCTCACTGAATATCTACGATTTTTATTTAAGTCTATACTTCTCATTCATACTGGTTTTAGGTTTCTCACGCCGTCCCCGATGAATGATAGAGCAAATATACTAAAACATAATGTTGTTACAAGAACTTATAACAAAAAAGTTTTAAATAAAGGCTTATTTGGCTAAATCTGATATGAACGAAGAAAGAGATTTAGTTAGATTATCTGAAATAGGCTCATTCCTAAGAGAAAGACGCAAGAAAGCTGGCCTTAGTCAAGATCAACTCGCAGCTCGCTGTGATTTAACAAAGAGCAATATCAGCAATATAGAAAATGGCAAAAAAGACTTTAACTTCACTACTTTCTTGGAATATTCTAAAGGATTAGGAAAACAGCCTAAAGAACTCTTAAATAAGGAGTTTGATTTTTCTAAAGATTGGTCTCTTAAAAAGTAAGGCTTCAGCCTGCTTTTAAGAAAGCTCAGCAATCCGTCTGTTACACAATTCTTTGACGGATAACTCTATTTTTTCAACCTTAGCTATTAATTTTCTTAGGTCTTCAATATCAATAGAATAATCATCTTGGTAACGAGCATCTAAGTATGCCTTATTAAGAATATCAAACAAGCGATATTCTTCACGATCGTCAATAGGATATTTAAAGATTTTATTTAGCTCTTCGTCAATATGTTTGGAATATTTACGATAGACTTTTAACTTGTGTGTTTTCGGCTTATACCCAGTGTAAACTAACAAAAGTCCTCCATAGAACTTTTCCGCAGTTTGATTTAGATTAAAAACAACTTGTCTAAAATCAAGTCCTTTTTGTTGAGCATTATCAAACAAGACTTTAGTTCCATCTAAAAACGAACTTCCTGTTTTTATCCAATTATCAAAGTTCCGAACTGTAAGCTCTTTTTCTTGTTCTCTACTCAAAGGTTTAGGTTCAGAAAAAGCACAACCTTCAGTGTCAAAAAGAACAATTCCTTCTTTGATAATATCCCGAAAGAAGTACTGTCCCGTTTCAAGTCCCTTATTGACATAATTGAAACTGTGTACTATGGGACTTACATCATTCTTATATTTCAGGGTTCTGTTTTCAATCTTGCTCGCTATATCATGCTCCTTATCCTTGTCTCCATCAGGTATGACGACAAGTATATCGTAATCGCTGATGTAAGAATATGTAGCTCCCCTCTCCTCATATTCATCCTCCACCCACTTGTCAGACGTATGGCTACCAAACAAGATAATCTTAGCCGGATCAGTCACCTCACGGATAACCTCTACGATCTCAGCAAGTTCATTCTGCTTATGCTCCGGTAAATGGGATAAAAGTTGGCTCATACTGTAAAGATAACGAATAAAGAAGTTGGAAATAAATCTGATCTAATATTTTAACTAAAGACACACCGAGCTTGCGAGCTCAGCGTAGCTAAATAGCGGGCGTTACCAAAGTGTGGGAAGAGTTCAAGAAATAGAACTTGACAAAAAGTAACTTTTAAATTACCTTTATATTATGAGAGTTATAGAATTCATAGCAAGTTCAGTTGTTTGAAGTTAAAGTAAATGGAAAATAAAAACTGGAAAGATATAAAGGACGATGTGTACGGTAAAGTAGGCACTGAAAGACGTGATGAACTCGATAGGGACTTCGAATCTTTTAAAATCGGTTTGCTGCTTAAAAAAGCCCGTGAAGAAAAACACTTGACCCAATCCGAACTTGCAGAAATCATCGACAAGAAGCGTGAGTACATTTCAAAAATAGAGAATAACGGGAGTAACATCACCCTAAAAACCTTATACGATGTCGTCGAAAAAGGATTGGGTGGAAAAGTCAAAATATCCATTGAATTTTAAATTCTCACCCGTCCTTAACCTTGATCGAAGCTGAAAAAACCGATGTCGTTCATGCCGACAAGCCGGAACAAATCGTAGCGGATGGACTATGTTATCAGATATGGAGTTTGTAGAAGAGTTCGTCAAAGATGGCGAGAACTGGTTGCTGTATCATGTTAGCCGGTAAGGTGCTCAACTAAAAACACAGAAACCATCTTTGACCTTTACACGAATTTACTATGCAAACATAGATTGGCACAACTTTTGCAATTACTTTAGTATTCATAATTTAGGTTAATAATTGGTTAGTTAAAAATACCTGAAGCTCCCCGCTTCAGGTATTTTTTTATATTGATTATACCCGACGAACGTTTAATACTTACCTATAAAGGGGAACTGTACTGTTCAAGCAGGTTGGCTATTTCTTCCTGTTTATTTTTTGTTGCAAAAGTAAGGGCATTATAACCGCCTTTTTCCTCAGCGCGAACATCTGCACCGGCTGAAATCAATAATTTGACGCTTTCGATATCTCCCTTAATGGTTGCTGACATTAAAGGTGTAATTCCCTTTTTACTTTTGACATTGACATCTGCCTTACCTTTGATCAGTGCACGTATGCTTTCTGCTTTTCCGTTTTGTGCCGCCCATGTCAATGCTGTAAACCCGCCTTTGTCTTTAATATCGGGATCAACCCCTGCCTCCAACAGTGCATTGATCAGGTCTACCCTCCCATTATAAGCAGGCAAAAACAAGGCTGTTTGCTTGTCTTTATCTTGTCCCTTTAAATCTGCCCCTGCATCGATTACCATTTGTAGGATAGCAACATTCGGCTGTGTACAAGCATAGTGCAGAGCAGCCTCTCCGTAAATATCTTGGATATCGGTCTTGGCATTTGCTTTTAACAAGCTATTAACGATATCGATATATCCTCCTCTCAACGCTCCTTTTAAAGCGGTAAATCCTTGTATATTGGAAAGATCGACATCCGCTCCAGACGCTATCAGTAACAACACCAAATCCAAATAACCAAAATTCGAAGCAATCATCAAGGCCGTAGTTCCGATATGGAATGGCTCATAATTTTTCGCTTCTCCTTCCTGCAGTGTGGTATTCGGGCCAGCTGCTATAAGTTTCTTAATCTCAGGAATCCCTTTGTCCGTATCGGAATAGGCATTTATCTGTGCTAACAGTTGACTTTTATGATTCACTATAATAAAAAATATGCTTGCAGAGCTAAGATAGCCAAAATATCAACTTAACACGTCAAAATAACCCCTCTAACAATTTTCTTAGTGCTGATGTTCCGTTGGAGGGGCTCACCTGTGATAACTTCAAAGAAGTACATCCGTTGAAAAGGACGAATTGTTTTATGCGTTCCGCAAAAGGTTTTGCCCATAAATCAAGGTCAACCGACTGATTTTCCACATGCAGATGGATAATTTCAAATTGCTGCTGCTTTCTGTGCGCCTTGCAGTCTACACGACCCACAAATGTATTACCAAATAAGATCGGTAAACAAAAGTATCCATACTGTCGCTTCTCTTTTGGTGCATAGCATTCCATGCGATAATCAAAATCAAAGAATTGCTTGAGGCGATCGCGGTGTATGATCGCATTATCGAATGGTGATAGCAGTCTGATCTCTGTAGTGTTTCGTTCTGCTTTTACCTCCATCAAATCACACCGTACGAATACAGGCGGACAGCCTTTGATATGGATTGATTCGACCATTCGTCCTTCGAGCATGACCGACAAGACTTCATTTACATCTTTCCTTATCCCCTCTCCGGTCTTGAGATGCGTAATCTGCTTGACTGTAGTCCATCCGTAGGCATTCAGATAGGTTTTGACCAGATAGCTTGCGAACTCCATGGGACTGGGCATCCTGAGATCTATAGTCGCTGGTAACACACGTTCAGGCAAATCGTAAGTCTTCTGCATACCTTCACGTCCTGAAACCATCAGATCACCTTGTAAAAAAAGGCGTTCTAAAGCAATCTTTGTTGGCTTCCAATCCCACCAACTCCCTTTTTTCTTAGCTTGATTTTCAAAGTCACGGGCTCTTTTTGGTCCTTCCGCGCGAATCGTATCTATGATGTATTGCATCACCGTAGAATCGACCTTATAATAATGAGAATCATTATCCCTAACTTCCAGCATCTGTAGTTGAGCAAAGCGATAGTCTCGTATCGGAAGATAAGAAGCGGCATGAAACCAGTACTCAAAAATCTGGCGTTCTTGCACCAACTCGTCTAAGTAATCTGTCTTATAATCAGGAATCCGAGTCCAAAGCGTGTGATGATGAGCTCTTTCGACAACCGATAGGGTATCTATTTGCAGATAACCGAGCTGTCCCACCGCCTGGCCTACAGCAGCTTTTCCGCCTCCAAATAGAGCATCATAACGTAATCCCTGTCTTTCTAATGTAATAGACTTTAACTCCTCTAGTGTCAACATTTTGTGCGCTATATTTAGGCTAAATTATCCGCAAAAGATAAGCTTCTATAAGCATATCTCAGCTATCTCTTTACTTTTTTATTTGCCTACAAAGGTAAGATGCCCCTGTGACAGCCCTATGGCAAGAGGATTATGCTATATCTTGAAGAAAAAATGTATATTAGTTGTACAAAAAAAGAGATTGAAGAATTGATAATGTGGTAATTAATCAAAAAAGAAACGTATATATGAGAACATTTATTATTTTTTTACTCACACTGGCTGTGGCGCCATCATTTGCACAAATGACAACAAGTCAAAAATATGGTTTACAGACTACAGAACGTAGAGACACTGCATTTCGTGTAATAAACATGAATAAAACCAAGAAGCCAATGCCAATAGCGTTTTTTCTCAACGGAAAGTTTATCGGCTCCCATTTTTTAGTCAAACCGGATTTTGTAGAGAATATCAACGTCGTAAAGCGAGACACCCTGATCGGAGCAAAAAACTATACTGGCCAAATCTATATCAAGGTTAAAAGCGATTACACTCCCAAGTTTATCTCTCTAGCCGATATAAAAGCTAAGTATACCGAATTTAAAGAAATGCCTGTTGTATTTATGCTTGATGCGAATATTATAAATTCCGAACCCGATAGCTATTTTGTAGACGAAAACATGCTTTTATCTGTAGTCGTCGACAGTCTGGATGCTATTGAAATAGGTGTAATAAAACTGGTCACAAGGACTGAAGAAAACATAAAAAAACGTAATAACATTATCCTTCGTGGAAATGAACTCGTGGATAATAAAGAGACAGCTGCATTGAGCAATGACAGAACACCTAAAATACTATAAATTTGACGAGGGGATCGCGACAGAACATATTGGAGTATGGTGTCATGAAGCAGAAAAAAGAGCTACTGTACACAAATGTCTATACCCTCGTCTACGCCAAGAATATGGATTTGAGTTGATGCACTGATATATCCGCTATATAGGTAGTATCAGTAGACATACAAGCCAAGATTCCCCTCATTCCGACAGGTCGGAATAAGTCGTGGCGAGAGCACGTATGGAGAATACAGCTTCTATACGAGTTTTTGACAAACCAGATATGAAGTTTGTAGAAGAATTCCTTGAAAGTGCCCAGAACCGGGTGCTTTATAAGGTTGCAGGTAGGTTGTAAAATCTGAGAAGGCTTTGACGAATGGTAGATGCAAATATTAACAATCAGTTACGTGCCAAAGCAATCTTGTTCATCTTATTTGTTATCCGATCCGATAACAAATGTGAGCGAAAAGAATGACATTAACGAAAAAATAAAACTGAAGCGGAAGGAGGAAGCCTATACTTCCCCTTTTCGTTTCACTTTCAGTTTTTCACTTTCAACAGTCTCTTCTTCCAACAATATCCCTTGCTGTGATAAAAACAGTTTCACATCCTCCAAAGAAAAGAAATGATCAATTTTGATCTCACCATTAATACGGATATCATAGTCCGAAGTGATATAATTATAGCCTTTATCTGCCTTTAGCATTACCAATGCCCGTATAAAATCAGCTACTGTGGCATTTTTAAAGATCACCTTGCCGTTGTTGACTTTAAACCCTCCATCTTCTTTTCCTGATAAGTCTCCTAGCCCGTAATTCGCTTCACGACTAAAACGCCATACCTTCAACACTGCAGGCTGCCATGATGCCTGTACATCAAAATAACGCTCAAAATCAATCCGCAACAACTCGCTAAACTCACTAAAGGACCGAATATCCGCCTTTCGTTCATAAGAACGTACGTACCGCTTCTTCCATGTGTCCGCAGCTTCGCGATCTTGCTCTATGACCTCTCGCGCCTTTTGCGAAAACTCAAACAGATTATCCCCCACAGCATAACGTCCTCCAAAGTGCTGATTGTAAAATTTCATCTGCACCATACTTCGTATCCAAAATAGCGGCAATATATTGATTCCTCGGTAACGGACAGAGGTGCTATCATGAAACATAGTTTCAAAGCCATGTGGGGCACTTTCCAAGAAACTATCCAAGAAGAAAGAATATTCTCCCTTTTCAATAAACCCATTGTGCAGTGGTAAAGGAACCTGCAGATCAAATGAACCATCGACTTTACGAAGTACATCAAGCTTATCTCCCTGCAGTACCCTTTGAATATTTGTCCGCGTCAAATTATAACCATAGGTATTATATAGGAGCTGGCCCTCTCGATCAAGCCACACGTGATGAGGCACACTTTTATACGGAAATTGTGCCGACAGCAACGAATCATTCATAACAAAGGATAAGTTATCAAACGAAATGCCCAGCCGTTGAAACAACGTCTTTACTTTTTGTTCGGGATCTTTGGTAACACAGATGATCTTGAGATCATCTGTGAACTCCCGTTGCAACGAATCCAACTTTGGCATCGCAGCTATACAGTTTGGACACCAGATGTTCCAAAAGTCAAGAATCACCACTTTGCCCCTATAGTCTTCCAGCGTCCTCGATACCTCCCCAGTGGGAAGTATCTCTCTAAACGCTATAGTATCCCAAAGCTGTACAACAGGCTGCTGTCCGAGCACCCGACCTAGTGGAGACAACAGTAAGATGATTAGCAGATATCTATTCATAGCCTTCATTTTGGGTCAATAACGGATTTTTACGAATCTGGCTCCATGGTATCATCCAGTGGACGGCTGTAGATTTCCATTTCGGTTTTAAGGCTCCCAAGACCTCATCTGCCTTACCTAATCTTTTCAGATCAAACCAGCGGTAGCCGAGTTCGGCAAAAAGCTCCTGTCTACGTTCTGTAAGTAGGAGCTTCCATAAATCAGCTACAAGCGTATCCAATGCTAATTTCTCCAACCCACTCCGCGATCGAATTTTGTTCAAATCCACTATAGCAAGATCAGGACGATCTAGACGGAGTGCCGCTTCGGCACGGATTAAATACTGCTCGGCCAATCTAAACAGCACATAATCTTCGGTCAGGACCGTAGTCCTTGCCTTATACTTCGTAGGGTGATAAAGCTGCTCACCGCTATATAAACGTCCCTCTATCCATGCTGATCTACGCTTATCCGTGGGTGCAAATGAATGGACCAGATCCTGCTGCAATACGTAGGCCGGAGAACTGCTCGAATTTGCCGGAACGAAAAAAGTCGACTCCCATGTATTAAAAAGTTGATTTATCCGGGTGAGTTGAAAAATAGTTTCCTTGCTCTCGCGCAGAAAAACCTTTGATAGTTCAGACTCCAGCTCATATATATCCGACCTGATGATAGCATCGGCATGGTCAAAGGCAAGCTGGTCTTCACCGTTCTGCAGCGCAACACGTGCTGCCAAAGCCTGTACCGCATAGCGATTGGGACTATTTTTAACCCCGTCTCGATATTCCGCTTCCAGAAGATGACTTGCATCCTGCAGATCAGTAAGGATCTTCTTCACAACATCCTGCTTGGCCGCTCTTGCCATCGTCCCACTTTTGCGATAATCGGTAGACAATACAAGAGGTACGTCACCAAATAGCTCCGTCAGGTAATAATAGACCAACGAGCGCATAAAATAAGCCTCACCGATAATTGTATTTTTAACACCTTCATCCAGATTCGAATCCAAAGCTCCTTCTATACAACTATTGGCTGCATAGATATATTGATAGCCTTCTATCCAGAATGCTGCAAGCGTCCCGTCATTCTGTTGTGTGAGATTGGACTCCAAAAATTCATCCCGATTTGAGGCTGTAAAATAATACAGTTCATCCGCATACATACCGGGATAAATCGTGAGACCTCCCGTAAACATACGTCCACCCCCAAACTGTTGGGTAAGTCCGTACATACCATTCAGTGCAGTATGTGCCGTACTCTTATCCGTAAAAACATTTGCTCTATTCAACTGATCTTTGGGCAAATCCACCGTCAAAAAATCTTTACAGCCCTGTAACAACACAAGACTGCATATGCCTATAATATAAAATATATTGTTCATAAAATTAGAATGTTAGATTAGCACCAAAATTCCAAATCCTTAAAGGAGGAACTGACCGTAGACTCTGTACCTCAGGATCTAACCCCATATACTTCGTCAATGTCAACAGATTCTGCCCCCTTAAACTCAATGTAAGCCGCTTTACCCCTAGCTTGGAACAGATTGATGAGGGCACGCTGTACATCAGATTTATATTTTTCAACCTTAAATATGAAGCATCGGTAATGACGGCATCCGAATTGCTGGCCCATTGGTACGAAGTACGCGTGGCATTGAAGGATCTGGTGGCCTTAGCGTAGCTAGCAACATCACCCTCTTTACGCCATCGGTCATCTACTATGTCCAGCACATTGAGTCCGCTACCCAATGGACTTAAACTACTATAGATCGGATGTCGACCGTTCTGCTGAACGAACTGAAAGAATATATCCATCGAAAAACTGCCTATGGATAGCGTATTATTCAGCCCTCCGTAAAAGCGAGGTCTAAAATGACCGATAGGCACATAGTCCAGATAATTAAACGTACCATCGCCATTGGTATCTGTCACTTGATAATTTCCCGTCTGTGGATCTACTCCTTCAAAGCGAAATCCCATCATGATATCCAATGGCTGTCCCACTGCATAAGAGCTGTTATAGGTTGAAGATTCCAGATCTGGAAAAGCCAGTAACTTGTTTCGATGCCAGCTTATATTGATCCCTGACGTCCAGCGTATCCGTTCTGTCCGTAAGGGATGCCCTGTAACAGCAAGCTCAAAGCCTTGATTTCTTACCTTGCCCGGAAAATTCTTCAGAATAGATGCAAAGCCGGTCTGATCGGGTAGACTATATTGTACCAATTGATTGTCACTTGTATTTTTGTAATAGTCGGCGTTTAAAGACAGTCGGCTATCCCAAAATGACAGTTCCAGTCCCACATCCAGCTTACGGAACTGCTCCCAGCCATATGTCGGATTGTATAGCCTCATCGGTTGTAAGCTTATCCCATTATAACCATCATTCGCAATCTTATAATTATCTAGATACATATAGTCCCCGATCTGATCATTACCTGTCGTGCCGTAACTGGCCCTCAGCTTACCGAAGGATAGATATTTGCTTTCTTTAAGCAGAGGCACCTCCGTAAATATCCATGCCCCCGAAAGAGCTCCAAAGAAAGCGTACCTATTATCTACAGCAAAGCGGGAAGAGCCGTCCCTTCGAGCACTCGCACCGATCAAAAACTGCTTCTTTAAATTCAGGTGTACCCGAGCAAAGCCGCCCTGATATCTATAATCGCTATAGCGATCTGAAGGAGTGACACTACCGGCCCCTTTTATAGTACCCAGCAAGGCATCGTTTTCATAATTTATGGCCGACATCTGATTATTATTCATCGTCCTACGTGTCAAGGTCCCGCCTACCAGGAATGCTGCATCTATCCCCGACGCCACAGACCAGGTATAATCTACTTGTGGTTCAATATTCCAGCTCAGATTATAAGTATTCGTAAAACTAGCACTCCCTTTCAATCCTTCATTTGGATTTTTAGCCATTTTTGGACTCTTTGAAGACTCGTCATAGGTGTCATATGTCAATCCGGTATTTAATGACAAAGAAAGATTGGACATAAAACGATACTTGGCTCGGAGTGTAGGAAAAAAACGATGGTTTTGACTTTCAAACGTTTGATAAAGGTAAGAAAGCGGATTGCCATAATTTTTGGTTGCATCATCCCAGACCAACCGGCCGCCTTCGTCGATAAGGCGGAATCCATATGGCACTTTATTCAAATTTTCCGCGAGTTCTGCGACAGCTTGTGAGGTCTTGCCATAACTATATGCCAACCCAGTACTTATACTGAGCCGATCACGGGGGCGCCCGTGACTGAGGATTGAGGTAAAGCTTGCTCTACTTACACCATCATCACCCGGATAGACATTTCCTTCGCTGTAAAGCGCACCGCTAAGCCTAAAACTCGTCATATCCGATCCACCCTCTAGAGACAGACTGCTATTTCGACTGTGTGCCGTCTTTCCCATTATAATACTCCCCCAGTCATTAACTATATTTGTATCCAGTCCAATAAGATCCCTTGCGTTCCCCAAGGTCGGTGTCACTTTATCATTTTTGAAAGCTTCACGTCTCAGTTCCCTAAATTTTTCAGGAGAAAGCACTTTGGGCATCTGCGAAACATTTGAGATACCGCTATTATGGAATACATGGAACTGTAGTCTCCCCCTTAACGCTGCTTTGGTAGTGATCAGTACCACACCGTTTGCTCCCCTAGAACCGTAGATCGATGTAGCTTCAGCATCCTTTAGTACATCAATACGCTCGATCTCATCTGGATTGATCATATTAAAGGGACTATTTACATTGAATGTATTGGAAAAATTAGATCCATTATCCACATCAAAAGGTATCCCGTCAATAAGAAATAGTGGGTTATTTCCCTGCTCTATAGAATTACGCCCGCGTATCTGTACAGAGAATTTTGCTCCCGGAAGGCCATTATTCTGCTCTACTATAACACCGGGCAATCTTCCCTGCAGGGCGGCTAAAGGATTACTTACGGGCTGTGCAGCAATATCTTTTGATCCTATCGAGGCCACTGATCCAGTATTGAATCTCTTGGTTGTGATACCATAACCTATTACGACTGCCTCATCCAAAATATTATCCGAGGGGATTAAACTTATTTCTATTAATGTAGCTGTGTTCTCATAGGCAACCCGTTGCTCATTATAGCCGATATGTTTTATAGTTAGTACTCCTGTGGGTTTGTCCACGCTGATGGTAAACCTCCCCTCCCTATCAGTAAGCGTGTGTTTCTTATCCACGGTTACAGAAGCTCCCTCGATAGCCTGCCCATCGGCAAGCGAGCGTACCTCCCCCTGCAACTCATACTGTTGTTGTTGGACGTCTTCTGTTAGGATATTCCGAACGGCTGCTACTCTTCTCGCTTCCCGTATCACGATAGAATTGTCTTCTATATTGTACTGGAGATTTCTGGATATCAGCAGCTCATCAAGTGCTTCTTTCAGCGGTGTCTTCTGTATCTGTATGGTAATGTCTTTAATATCGGATATCAATTTATAGTCCAACACGAGGAAATCATACCCCGTTTGCTTACTTATCTTATCCATTACCTTCTGGAGTGAGGCTTTCTTTTCGTTCAGGCTAATACGCTGCGCCAGTACATTTGCGTGTACATGCAGCAGCATCGCTGTCATCATTATTAGAATCAATTTCATAATGAGCAGTATTTTCAACGGTATACGCCAAGGGCATACCGCTTTGTTTAAAGCTAATATTTGCATATTTTTACTTCGGTTTGAGTTATTACTGACTAATGATCGCAAATTATTTTTCCCGTATTACGGGATAGGTTGGCTCAAACTTCAGCCGGTCGTGCTTCCAACACTTCCGGCTTTTATTTTGTCCAGCCCCGTTGAGTCGTTAGATTATTAGAGGTAGTCGTATATTCATTTTTGGGGTTATTTTAAGTTAGTATATATGGTCTATGCCATTAATGTGATTGCTTAGCGGACCGTAATCTGTTTTCCTTGGATATCGCATTTTACTTTACCGGTGCGCTCCATGAGGTCTAGCACTGCGCGGATAGTCCTTGATCTGGATATGGTTCCTCCCACCGTAATGTGTTTGGTCTGCTCGCGTGCAAATACTACGTCTACATCATACCAACGTGCTACTGTCCGGAATACCTCTTCTAGCGTCTCTCCACGGAACACAAAATTCCCTTGTTGCCAACCCAATACCTGATCCAGATCAGCCTCTGCCAGACTGATGGGCGAACCTTCGGTACGTACAGCCTGTTGCCTCGGACGGAGCGCAACGTCATTTACCTTAGCAGCTCCCTCGACGAGGGTAGTCACCTGGGGTCCATCATTGATATAACTGCGGATATTGAAGGAAGTCCCCAGATCCTCTACAAGCTGCCCTTTGCTAACTACATAAAAGGGGTTACCTACCTCATGTTTAACTACAAAAAAGCCTTCCCCGTCTAGCGTTACACGACGCTCTCTACCCTCGAATCGGGAAGGAAAACTAAGTTTTGAATCCGCATTGAGCCATACCTTAGTACCATCCGACAGGGTGAAGGTATACACCTGCCCCCTACCTGTGGTCGCTATCAGTTGGTCGACAACCTGTGCCTGCGATTGGCTTTTCTCCAAGACGGCAGTACCATCTTCGTAAGTAATTGTAGTCCCTATAACCGCCCCTTTTTTGGCGGTATCCAAAGCTACCTGTCGCCCGTCTGCCATAGTCAGTGTGGCTCCAAATCCGCCCGGTGCAATATCCACCTGTGAAGCAATAGAATTCACATCCCCCTGCTCACCCGGAACGATGAAAAATAGCCAAGTGCCTACTATAACCAAGATGGCGACAGCAGCAGCTAAGGACAGGTAAGGCCACCTGAACGGTCTGATATTACGTACGGGATACGGAGAGATCCTGTGCCATACACGGTTCTTGCGTGCAACGATGTCCTTGATCTTGCCTAAATCGGGCTGTCGCTCAGCAGCTTTATTAAAATAATCATTGACTACCTGAGCTTCCTGTTCCGTAACCTCTCCCCTCAGGTATCTATCGATTAGATCTTCGCATATATCTTTGTTATTCTCCATATCTTAGAAGTATTGAATCATAGGTGTAGTCGTGTAAGAATAGGTATTGTTATAGTATCCTATCTAAAAATTTATTTGCCCATAGTATGGATAGCATAAACAATAGCGCTACAAGACAGGAAATACTTGCGCGAAGCCTAACGATTGCATTGTGGATCTGTTGTCTTACCGTGCCTTCGGAGAGGGTAAGCGCTGCCGCGATCTCTTTATTGCTCAGGTAGTGCTTACGGCTCAGTTCGAATATGGCGCGCATTTTTTCGGGTAGATTCTGGATCCCGCGATCAATCTGTCTTTCGAGATCACGTTGTATAACCAGCTCATCGGTAGACCATTCGCCTTTTGCGATATAATCCTTCAGGCCGGCCATATAGGTATAGCGTGACTGTTGACGTCTACTATGATCTATAAGGGCATACCGGGCAGACTGATAGAGATAGGCTCGTAAGGAGGTGATCCCTGAAGAAGTTCGATTCTCGTACAAGGACAGGAAGATCTCCTGTGTCAGATCTTCTGCCTGATCATCATCCTGAAGCATCTTACGTACGAAAGCATAGATAACCCCAAAATACCGATCATAGACTTCTGCAAAAGCCTTATCATCAGCAGCCATAAGACCAGTCAGCTCTAGATCTGAATACGCTCGGTATATCGATTTCATAATTACTAAGAAACTTATAGGTTTATAATACCCTAATATATAACTTATTCCCTAATATTAGCTGCTCCCAAAAGCATACTATAGGATTCACAATTGTAAGGTAGACGGATGAGATGGAGGGTTGTTATAGAGGAGGTAGAAAAGTTTCTTAAGTAAATGTTAACCAGCTCATAATATCTTGCTAGTATAACAGACCTGTAAGATAAAAGCCGTTCCAAATCTTACTTCAGAACGGCTTTTATCTTATAAAAATCTGATCTGTGAAGCATCTTGTGCTATGTCAATTGAATTCTCGTAGCGGCCCACTATGAGTAATCAATTTGCTTTTATCAGTGACAATAACGACATCAGCCAGACCAACGCGGGACTCATCGACTACTTTTCCTTTAATATACTGTTGAAAGAAGGAAATTGAACTGTAACAGACATATATCCATACAATTTTATACCTTACCACAATTATAGATTTCAATTAATTTCGCTGGGATATAAAACATAGTTCGACCATCCGGCGTTCCTTCTTAACACTGATTCCGTATTTTGCGAGGATAGTGATAGCACTGTCCAGAGGGACATCTGTAAAATCTTTGCTATCAGCAGATATAGCTGTGAGACCGGTCTCGTCCATGACCAGCTCCCTATCAGGGCAGATGTTATCCAGCCAGCCTGAGATTCTTTTGAGCGAGACCGCACTCGCTGTCGCACCTACTGCATCCTCTTTCTTTGAAGAATAAGAAAGCACTAGGCAGTCTTTCGGCACCATGCGTAGTTCATAATGTAAAGGAGCGACGGTAATGATATCTTGAAAAGCGGCTCGGGATAACTTGGCCGTTGAGACTCCTGATTCGATCAAGTCTAGTGTAAATCGCTCGTTATCTCCTTCCTTCTCCCCGCTTTCGTCGATTCCTTCGTAAATAAATCTTTTAGGACTATAGCGGCCCCAAATCACCATCAATAAGGTACGGATAGCACCCACGGCATTCATATTGCTCAATAGTACTCTGCTGGCTCCATCATGGTACATCTTAAAATTGGACATGGACGGGAGCCCCGGCACGTATCCTTTGTAAAACATTTTATAGCCGTTTACCCTCGTATGATCGGGTAACAATCCCTTGTCCACAAATAACGGCATCAACGGATCTACATCCACCTTTGAATTCAGCGAAGGAATCTGACTATGTAGTATCCGTTGTATATTTGGTACGTTGACCGCATCGAGCCCTGTAATGGCTACCACAGTACCCGTACCATCGATCCATACATAATGTGGTACCAATCGATGTGGAAAAAACTGCGCCAATTCCTCGCTGACTATACTGAAGAAAGGCTTATCTTTCATGGCAGGAAGGCTGAAAAAAGCTTGTACAACTTCGGGGGTCTGTTTTGTTACAGGTAAAAGCACGACATCATTACCAATAGACCTACCCAGACTATCGTGAGCTTGGATAGCCTTGATACAGCTACTACACCAGGTCGCCCAAAAATCCAATATAATCAGCTTCCCCTTATAGTCTTGTAGTTTTATAAGATCCTTTCTATTAGGATGATTAAGAACATTAAGTGGCATACGCCAAACTTCTTCAGACAATTTATCTCCAACTTTCAATGGAGTAATAATCATATTATTAGAAACAACAGCGTCACTATTCAATGATTGCGCTGAGCTCATTAAATATGAAATAAGAAAACAAACTGCGAAAAACAGTTTAGAATTGAATTTTATCATCTCTTTAATTTAAGGGTTTTGGGGCATGCCGGATTGGCTTATAACATCTTCCGGAATTGTCAGGTTAAAGCGAGGAGATCCAGGTAGCAGCTCGTACCCCGTAGTCCCTAGCACTCTTTTCAGCTTAATATTAGCCCCATCCCGATTCAGACGTTTGATATCCATCCAACGAATACCCGAAAACAAGAGTTCCTTTCGTCGCTCCTCCAAGATAATCCCCAAAAGTAAACGAGGATCACGTTGTTTGACAGGCTGAAAAGCATCCCTGATATACCTTTTTTCTAACAAGGCATTCAGATCGAGTAATGCCTGCTCGACGTTTCCTAGCCTTGCACTACATTCTGCCCGCATCAGATAAAGTTCATCCGTAGCCACACCACCGAATAGTGTAATAGAATAATATCCTTTGAAAGAATAACTTCCATCATTCTCTGGAGTAAAATAGGCTGTTTTTCGGATATCCGACGCTTCGTACATAGCATACAAACTAGAGTCTACCCGGGCATTCTTCGCGTACAGATTGGGGTGGCTTATATAACTATCAAACAGAACCTCTTTATTAAACTGTTTAAAAGGCTGGATACTGCTAGGATCGATCTCTGTTCTATAGTCGATCAGATCGCTATTGATCGTCATTGCAAGATCGGTATAGTGATAACAGCTGTCATAGCGCCCCATAGCTAGATAGACTCGGGCCAACAGACCGTAAGCAGCAGGCTTAGAAGCGCGGGTTTTGACTAGTGGTGTTTCGGGTAATAAATCGACGGCCTGTTTTAGATCATCAATAACCTGTCTATAGACTATTCTTACCGAAGGTCTCACCGACGGAATATTAAAATCCTGAGACAAGCGCAATGGGATACCCAGATCCTGATCGGCCGTATTCTCATTATAGATACTGGACCAAACCAGCACATTCTCAAAAAACTGCCTTGCCCTGATAAAATGCGCCTGCCCTTTGATATTGTTCCATTGATCTTGCTCCGTTTTATCAGGGATTATTTCTTGTATGTTATCCAATACCACATTAGTAGAATAAACGGACCGGTAAGAGAGCATCCATTCATTACTCAATGGCATGAAAATATTGTCTTTTTCCCAAAGATAAATCCGCCGATGAGCTTCCTGCGAAAGCCCCTTCCATGCAGACTCCGGAAGATAATAATCATCCGCAGATACTTCTCCAACTACGCCTCCCTTATTATCACTGATGAGATTAACATCATCCATCAAAGCTTGCAGATCCTTTAATTGACTCGGGATAGCGAGCCGCTGGTTTGGCTTTATGTCCAAAAATTTTTCACAGGAAGCGAAAAGCATCACAATTCCTATATATATTAAGGTCTTCATATACTAAAAATTTAAACTGCACCCCAATGCAGTGGTTAATGGAGGAAGTGTTGATGATGCGGGCAAATATTCAGGATCTATACCTTCTTTGTTGGCCCGCCAGATAATACCCAGATTATTCATATTCAGATAAACCTGCGCCCCTCGCAGTCCCATCCTATCACAGGTCTTTTTTGAAAAGCGGTAACTCAGGTTGACGTACTGGATCCGTATATGGTCACCACGACGCACATTCGCTTCTGTCCCTGCATAAAAAGTATCTCTGTTCGGGTTGGCAGGATATACCATAGAAGGTACATCCGTCAATTTTTCGTCACCCGGATTCTGCCATCTCTTTGTATAATCCGAATGCCCGACCCTATTTTCCACCAACTGACTATAGTTGATC
This sequence comes from Sphingobacterium faecale, assembly GCF_016746095.1. Taxonomy (GTDB): domain Bacteria; phylum Bacteroidota; class Bacteroidia; order Sphingobacteriales; family Sphingobacteriaceae; genus Sphingobacterium; species Sphingobacterium faecale. The sequence continues at coordinate 387,970 of NZ_JAERTY010000004.1, forward strand.
GTAGATTTACGGAAGTAATAGCCCATCTTATACATGAGTCGCACGGACAATGTTAGACCTTTCCATGAAAAATCATTGCCTAACGATCCGAATATCGTTGGCGAATACGAACCGTGATACACCAGATCGGCTATAGCTGTTGAGTCTCCCATTATCGCGGCATAGTTTTTTGAGCTTTTTCCGTTGATATCACCGAGCGGATCACCATTAACAGGATCTAACCCATGCCATCTATAAGAAAACACAGCATGAACTGGCTTACCCTCAAGCGATGAGATGAGATTAGGAGATTTCACATAAGCAGCCCCCTGCTCCGAACCCCGGTAGTATTTGACAATCTTTTCTTGGTTATAACTAAAATTCAGACTGGTTGTCCACCTAAAACCGTTCACAAGGTTTTGGCTGTTTATATTGAGATCTATACCCTCTCCCCTCATCTTGGCCACATTTTTGATCAATCCTGTGCTGATACCCGTGGTGTAGTCTATTCGTGTCGATCCGAACAGATCATCGGCATTCTTTTGATAATATTCGACACTCCCGCTTAAACGCTGCTCCTTGAATCCAAAATCCACAGCTATGTTGGTCATTCCTACTTTTTCCCATTTAAGCTCGGGGTTGGCAAACTCACTAACAATGGCTGTTGGAGTCTGCGAATAGGGATTGATCCCTCCGTAACTGATCGTCGTCAGAGCCGATCGGGTAGGATGTATATTACCACTAAAACCATAGGTCAACCTTGCCGATAAATAGGGCAATAATTCGCTCTTGTAAAACGGTTCTTTGGAAAGCTCATACCGCAGTCCTGCCGACCACAGCGGTCGCCATTTTGCATTGGCATTCACGCCAAAGAGATTGGAAGCATCCCGTCTAGCACTCAGCGTAGCTGTATACCTGGACTTATAACTATAGCCCATATTGGCAAAAGTCGACACAAAGCGTCTCGTCGTTTTATTCAGATCTGCAGTATTTGGAATCAGACTACTCAAGCCTACCGGCACCAGTACAGATTTTAGCGTCGTAAAATCGACATTAGAACCCAACCATGTCTCTTCATCCAGTCCGTAGATTACCGCATTATCTATCTCATTCTGTGTATGTCGGATTTCCATCCCTCCTAGAAAATTGATCATATGGTCGGCTATAACCTTCTCGTACTCCACTTGCCCGCGAGCCTGATGGCTATTCATTAGCCCATTCGAGCGATCCATTATACTGCCATAAGGGAGTTGATATTTGATTGTACCGTTGCTCCCTAATACCGAAAATCTATTTATCAGATTGCGCACAGAATAGCTGTCCGTGCCTCGGAGCATCCGCCCCTTTATACGTTCCTGCTCAAAAGCATACCGCGCCGTAAATGCCAGCCCCGATAACGGCTCATAACGTAGTCCTGTATTGATTAGCATATTGCTTGAACCCGTCCGATTATCTCTATACTGATAATCGGTCAAAGGATAATAGTTCCAGTCCAACAATTTGCCATTAGATTGTTCCATCAGCGTATTCAGGTAGCTCGGTCTATAATCTTTCATCACAGGCAACGCATTGCCCTCTTCGTCTATAATACGGGTATAGGGAGGCAATTTACCTTTTTGTGTCGTTATACCTTCATATCCGTCTCTCCCGGAAACACTTCTTGCCTGCGTCACATATATGGAGGAGGTGATCTCTAGGTTCTTTACCGGTCTATAGGTATTGGCCATCCGCAGGTTGAAACGGTTGTAGACACTTGATAACGTACTGACATTACGGTCATAGCCTGTTGAGGCTGTCCAGCCTACACGATCAGAACCACCACTTAGATTTAAAGCATACTGCTGATTGAAACCCCGACGATAGACATGTGAGCCCAGCTGGTCGAAATAATTATAGTTTTTCAACCCCTCAATCAGTTGATCAGCCTGCCCGGCCGTATACCTTCCTGCACGCTCAGCGAATAGTATTTCATACACTTCCGTAAAGGGCGGCCTATTCCTGTTGCTCGTATCCGAAAAGCGATACTTATTGTCAAACAAAAAACGCTCTACATCGATAAAGTCCGTGGTAGACATCTGATCAAGGTAACTCAGATCGGGCTTGGCAATGCTGCTAAAATTAGTGTTAAAATCAATAGAAAAAGGCTGATTGAACTTTCCCTTTTTAGTGTTGATCACAATAACCCCATTTCCGGCCCTCGCTCCCCATATCGAACTCGCCGCTGCATCTTTCAATATCGTGATATCTGCCACATCATTCGGATTGATATTATTGATATCGCCTTCGTAGGGAAAATTGTCCAATATGATTAGAGGCCCTTTATCCCCCATAAGCGTGCTGACTCCCCTGATCTGGATATTTTTGGTTGTACTGGAGGTCGATGTGCTCCTATTGTATGTCAAGCCATGGGCCACGGCTTCCAGACGGCCTAAGATATCGGTAGATACCTGTTGGTCCAGTAACTCCTTATTGATATAATCATACGATCCCGTAGCCCTTTCTTTCGGTATCTTCTGATAACCGGTAGAAACCACCTCTACCTCATCCACATCTGCTGAGAAAGGTTGCAATAAAGCTGTCAACTGCTCCTCAGTAACAGCTATCTGAACAGTTGAATAACCGAGATAGCTTATCTCGAGCTTGGTACCTACCTTTACATCCCACAATTCGAAATGTCCGGACTTATCTGTTTTGGTCTGTACATTTGTCCGCTTCCCCAGAGCGTCCATTACAAAGACCGATGCCCCTACCAATGGCTCCCCTTTTTCATTGGTGACTCGACCACGGATGGGCTTTTGGGTTTCTTCCGATGAAATCTCTACAGCATTACTTTTCTGAACGGATGCTACTGCCGACACCACTTTGCCATTTACAGAATAGCTGAAAGGTTGTCCATTAAAGAGTAGCGGTAGCAGTTCCAACACCTCTGTGTTCTCTACATGTAGATTTATTTTTCGGGCATTTCTAAAATATTCTTCTTTAATAATAAAAGAATAACCAGACTGCCGCTGTACCTGCTGTATGACCGATTTGAACGATGCATCCTTTGCGCGTACACTCACCTTCTGTGCCCACGTATTTCCCCAGGCACCAAAGGAAAGGACAAAGGTCAATAGGAAGAATACTTTCATAATAACAATAATTTTTATCAGGCGGTTTTTACTCGTAACACCGGCAGACAAGATATACCAGAGTCTGTTATAGACTCCACATAATTGATTCATATAGGATCATTATTATGCAATACAGATCCTTACTAACTGTCAATTCTATCCTTTTACGATATGGATATTTTTGACTAAGTTTGTATTGCTAGGTTAAAAATTAGATGACTGAACATGCTGATTTGTGGTCTGGCAACCGCCGGAACTGTTGCAAGCTCTTCCGGCATTTTTTTACCTCCACATTTACAAAGGCTCTTTACATGATGACTACCCTCCTTCCGTCAACCTTAAATTTCACACCATAGTTTAATGTCAGCGCATCGAGCACCTCAGATAATTTTGCATTTCGGCTCAGCGCGACATAGGCTCGTAGAGGAGGAAGCTCTTTCAGTTCGAATTGTACATCATACCATCTCTCCAGTTCGGGTAGGACTTCTTCCAGTTTCACACCTGTACGGATATAATACCCATCTTTCCAAGCCGCGTAATCAGCGACATCGTCTATGGTGATTATTTTCATCGCTTCCGAAGAAATCAAAGTCTGCTGTCCGGGCTTGAGAATCTGCTTTTGCTCGGATTTGGTGTTTTCTACCTCTACACGGCCATGAATAAGCGTCGTGATCGTAGATCTATTTTCTTTGTAGGTACTGATATTGAATGTGGTTCCTAATACTTTGACGCGTTGTCCCTGAGAAACAACCACAAAGGGCTTGTCAGGTTGATGTGTGACTTCAAAATAAGCTTCGCCATCCAGTTCAACAACGCGCTCTGCATTCCCGAAGGAAGTTGGGTATTTCAGAGAAGAGGCAGCATTAAGCCACACCGAAGTACCATCCGCTAGGGTCAGCTGGTATTGTCCGCCTCGTGGAGTCTTCAAAGTTGCATGTTTGGTGGGCCTAACGCCGACGGAAGTACCGTCCTTGTAAATCAAATCTTCTCCCACGATAATTCCAGAATAATTTTCATCCAAAACGACCTCCGATCCATCATCACTCGTAACACTGGCATGCATTCCTCCCGGTAAGACTTCATCCCCGTATTTACTCGACATCGTGGTCGTGTTTTCGGCCTTGTCACGTTGGTTATAATAAAATATACCAATCCCCATCAATCCGAATAGCAACACGGCAGCAGCCACACGACCGATCCACTGACCGCGTCGAATGCGATAAGGATCTTTTATCTTTTCCAGTAGACGTGCTCCGATATCATCTGCTAAGCGCCTTACCGCTGTTTCTCGCTCTAAGTCAATATCCCGCTTTAGTTCCGCAAGAATTCTTTGTTCGAATGCAGCGTCGGGTTCATCCAATTTGAAATATTGCAGTAAAACGTCCAGATCCTGGACCGTATATGTGCCATCAAGGTATCGCTGAAATAATATATCAATAGATTCTTTCATAACTTAGCTCTCTTTATTAGCTGATACACGCTAGTAGAAGAAAGCATGTATACCGAACATTAACAAAAACACAACTTACTGAAAATAAGGTGAATATTTTTAAGCTATAAAGAGCTAAACAGAAAGTAAAACCATTGCACCAAAGGCGATGCAAAGAAATCCGGGGTTGTTTTTCATAAAATCTCTTAATGTTTTGTTGGCCTTACTGATATGCGCATTTACAGTAGTTTCACTAATATTGAGAAGGGATGCTACTTCTTTATAGCTTTTGCCTTCTAGCCTGCACATCCTGTATACGGTACGCTGTTGCGGCGGCAAGTTACTGAGAAGGTCATCGAGCAATAATGTATCCTCCTGTTTTAAAAGTACTTCTTCGACATGTGTATAGGTTTCTTCCCATCTCGGAAGTAGGTACTCCCTAAAGATCTGTTCAGTTGATGCTTTTCTAAAGATATTCTTTGCTCTATTTGCTGCGCTTGTGAAGAGATAAGGCTTGATCGATTGCTGAGGATCGATATTAGTACGGTTCTCCCAGATTCCGAGAAAGATGTCGTGGATCACATCTTCGACTAATTGTGGTGATTTCAGCATACGGAGGAGATTTCCCGTGAGCCGCATCTTATAACGGTTGTACAATTCTTCGAATGCAGTCTTATTCCCCATCCGCAATTGCAGTAAAAGATCCTGTTCGTGTACATTGGATAGGTCGTGCATTGATTCAAGAAGTTGGTCCTAGGCGAAGTAAGAAAATATTTTTGATTTTAGCAACCATTGCAGAGACTGAGCCAGGATTTTGCCTTCAACTTTTTTGTTGGAGTCGTTTCCCTACGAAAGATACTTTTTTAGCGAGCTCTATTTTCAATTAACCCGTTGCCTTTCGTCTTCATTGGATTGATGTATCTTCTTCTCTTCACTTTTCTTACCTCTCGAAATCATGTAGGTAAAAGAAACATTGAAGGTTCTGGTGGGACGTTTTTGATAAAAATTGATCATTGTCCCCTCGGTAGCTGTAAACTCACGCTCTCTTTGGGTATTGAAAATATCATCTACCTGAAAAATAATCCGACCTTTATCCTTAAAAAACGATCGAGATAGGACTACGCCGGTGTAAAACTGATCTGCATATCGGGTATTGCCTCTATAAGATACTGTGCGATAAGAAAGAGCGCAGGTGGCATCGAACAGTTTGCTGAACTTTAGAATATGGTTTAAGCGACCTTCAAAAACAGGTTGTGACCGCTTCATATCTTTATGGATATACTCCGAGTTGAAAAAGGAAAAATTGCTCTGTATGCTCCACTGTTTATTGATACGCTGCGGAATAAATGCTGTAATACCATAGTCTTGCTTGTTATTAAAATTGATCGGCTGATATTTCAACAGTTTACTATCCATAGCCTCTACCGACTGGACAATGCTATTCTCAGTATTGGAGTAGAATAAATCGACGACTATTCCTTTCTTAAATGATAGGCCTGCTTCGAGTTTGTGTATAAACTCCGGCTTCAGCAAGGCATTGCCCTGGAGCACCACAAAATCATCGATCTGCAGCGTATAGGGATTGATATCCTTGAAAGAGGGTCTTCGGATTCGCTTCCCATAATTCAGATGGATCGTGCTTCCTGTCCCTTTCCATGCCTGTGTCAAATAAATAGACGGAAAGAAATTGAGATATTGTTGGTTCACCTTTTCCAAACTGGTTGTTGAAAGCCCATCAATAAAGGTCTGCTCGGCTCTTATCCCTGCTTTAATGGAAAAGTCCTTTATATTTCTGTTGAATGACGTATATCCCATCAATAAATCCTCGTCATAAATAAAATTATTGCTATAAGCAGCATCTTGTTCCCACTCATTATTCAGATAGTTGTTCCGGATCACGGTATTGTTTCTTCGGGTACCGACGTATTTCATTCCCACGGAAAATTTAAATCCTGACAGATATTGTTTGTTGAGATCGGTCTGGAAGCTATATATATTGGTCCTGCTGGGGGAAAGATTCTGGTATCGCTGAACTCCAGAGGACGATAGCGCGCGCAGCTGATAGTCATTTGATTCTTTATTATCGTGGTACAGATGGTCTGCTATTAGTTTAAAAGTTGACGACAAGGTATCTAACAGTAAGGTGTAATTTAAAGTCGTATTCGACATGGTACCTTTGTTGATCCAGTTATTTTCTGTCTTTTTAAAAACCGTATCGTTTTCCTGTCGGTGTTCATTATCGGTATAGAACTTTTGATCAGAATGGGAGGTTAGCAGAATAGACTGTAAGCCCAAGCTCTGTCGATCATTGAGCTCATAGTTGGTTGTTATCCGTGCATTATATCCCGTATTTTCTTTGAAACGTCTGGTATCGCTCCAATATTCCGAAGCATCTGCATAAAAATTGTGATAGTTAGCAACATGTCGCTGTTTATCGATTTTATAACCTAGAGCACCGGAGATTTTAAACTTACCACGATTATAATCAAACATGCTGCCGCCATTATAAAAGGGATCTTTTCCCTGCTGCATGTACCTGCTTGCCAAGATAATCTTATATCCCTCATTAACGCCTTTCTTAAGAATTATTCGGACTATACTTCCCGTACCTTCGGCTTCGTACTCAGCGCCTGGGTTGGCGATTACTTCTATCTTGTTTATATTTTCGGAGGGAATAGAACGGAGATATTCGGACAGTTCAAATGAAGACATTCTCAGTACGATATCCCCTATCATCACGACAACAGACTGACTGCCTCTCATGGTGATATTGCCACTAGCATCTACCCAGAGACCAGGCGTCCTTTGTAGAAGCTCTAACGAAGATAGACCTGTGCCTAATAGGGTACCATCGATGTTGACGACCATACGATCTACTAACCGGACATACTGAGGTTTTGCGGATTGGACATGGACAGTCTCTAAAACAGTATTGTCTTTTTCTAGAACGACTTCGAAGCCAGAAGAAGGAGTCATTGAACGTAAGGCTACACATCGGGTAATATACCCTAGACTGGAGATCTCGATAGATAGACGTTCAAGCTCGTCATTTACTTTAAATTTAAATCGCCCCTGATCGTCACATACCAATGTACTTAGGGTAGAATCGCCCATTGTAATCCGTATAGAAGCATAGGATATCGGTCTCCTCGAATTATCGACGACTATACCTTCAAAATTATGTGGATCAATTCTCTCTGAATTCGATTTTCCAGCAAGCATGCCATCTGATGCATACAAATCTGAAAATATGAAAATAGAAATAACTGCAAATAAAACAACCTGTATCCTTACTGACATTACATTTTTATTATCTGTTGCAATTAATTAGCTTGGTTGCTCAATGAGCTTCCATAATCAGACCTGAAGATAGAACAAGTCTTGAGGTAAGTGAACGTAGTTTAGGTATACCGGCTCGATTTATCGGTAAACAGGGGATTGACCTCGGCTAAATTGTAAGACATCTGGGGCAAGGCTTTTCTAGAGATGAAAATATAGCAAGTTTCGGATTGTAGGCCTATCGACGTTTTCAGACATTTGCAGTATATTACAAAACATAGACAGGGCGCAATCCAAAGCCATTATCCTGAACCCAAAAAACGCATTGATGTAATTTGACGGCAGGAGTTAATGAGTAACTAGGCGTTAGAAAGTTAAATAAGTTAACAGATGATTCGACACCATGAGATTGCTGACAGGGAACTGAGGGCAAAAATCCGAAAAGGAAAAGTGTGCTGGGCGGGCAACAATAAACTGAAAATTTACGGTACATTAAGCTGTGCTTCCGGTAAACGGATGAAAAGGAAAAACAGGGTATTCTTTGCATCGGAACAGGAAGCACTGAGCGCTAATTATCGTCCCTGCGGACATTGTATGAACCATAAATATAAAAAGTGGCTATATGCGTCGAAATAAATAAACAACAATAGTCACACTAATCGCTATGAGGATAAAAGCCAATAAAAATGGTGCTCCTGCAAATATAAAAGGGGCATTGCCCTGTGTAAAATAATAGAAGAGATGGGTCATAATCGGCGGGCCAATAATAGCAGTGGCACTTGCCAAGCTTGTTAAAGCTCCCTGTAGTTCTCCCTGTTCATTAGCAGGGACATTCTTCGTAATGACGGACTGAAGGGCAGGACCGCATATCCCTCCTAGGCTATAGGGAAGAAGAAATATAAACATCATCCATCCCTGTCCTGCAAAGGCAAATAATAGCAAGCCTACGGCATAAAATGATAGCCCATAATAGATACTTCGCTGTTCGCCCAATCGAGGTATCGTCCAACGAATCAATACGCCCTGTACCAAGCCTAAACATAGCCCGAGTAGCCCAAGAGACAGTCCTACAGTCCGCTCGGTCCAACCGAATTGGTACATGGTAAAAAAATGCCAATTGCTCTGCACCGCATGCAATCCGATATAAGTGAGAAATAACGCCGTGACCAAACCGGTGATCTGGGGATGTCTTGTTAAAAACTTGAACGAACCGATAGGATTGGCCCGCTTCCATTCAAACGATCGACGACGCTCTGGACTCAGGCTTTCTGGCAGAACGAAGTATCCATACAGGAAGTTTAAAAAGCACAATACGGCTGCCGTGTAGAAGGGAACCCGTGCACCGTAGTGCCCCAGCCCCCCTCCTATCACTGGCCCGATTATAAAGCCCAGTCCCAATGCAGCCCCTATCATTCCAAAATTCTTGGTCCTGTTTTCATCAGTCGATATATCAGCAATGTACGCGCTGGCCGTCGACATACTGGCTCCGGTCACTCCGGCAATGACCCTTCCCAGAAACAACCAACCGATTGAAGGTGCGAAGGCCAAAAAGATATAATCTATTGCAAAGCCGAAGAGGGAAATAAGAATAATGGGGCGCCGTCCATATTGATCACTAAGATTACCGACAATCGGTGAGCATATAAACTGTGTAAACGCGTACACAAACGCCAGCCAGCCCCCATACGTAGCCGCCTCACTGATGTCGCCGTGAATTAATTCTTTAATGAGCTTGGGAACGACAGGTAGTATGATACCCCAGCCCGTGATATCTATTAATAGCGTAATAAATATAAAGCCAATGGTAGCTTTTGTTGATTTTGTTTTCATGCTGTAAAAGTAAACAGCATCTGAACGCTCTTTTTTTCTATATCTTGGGACTTTCATCCAATTTGTAAGATACTCTTACATTTTACCGCTGTTGCAAGGCTCCTATCTACTACATATTGTTTCTATAACTTGTGGGAGACACTCCTGTCAACCGCTTAAAAAACCTACAGAATAAACTTGTATCTCCAAAATGGAGCTCGCCACTTATTTGCTTGATCGATAAGTTCGTTGATTTGAGCATAGTTTTTGCATGAAGAACGGTCATTTGATCGACCCATTGAAGGACGGATCGACCTGTATTCTGCTTTAGGAAGGTGGTGAGGTATTGGGGAGTGAGATTTAACTTTTCGGCGTAGAACGTTACGCTCCGCTCCTGATGTGCATATCGTGACAGCAGGGAGTAAAATTCATCGATAAGTTCGTGTGTTCGATTTTTGACTCGACTGTCTTTATTGCCGGAGCGGGTATATTTCTCAGAAATCATGCACATCAGAACGGCGACCAGGTGCTGTAGCATTGCTGTTTTTTGATGACTTTGCTTCTTATCATAAAATGCCTGCAATAAATCTACCAATCCTATCTGTAGATTTATTTCATCCGGATCAAGTTTGACAATAGGCTGCCATCGCATCTGATCATTCATAACAAAATCGCGCAGAACGGGAAAATTGGTCAGGAAGTCTAACGAAAGCCCAATGGTTATTATCTCGGCATCCTCACTCAGTTCTTCTGTCTCAATCATTAACTGAGGCTGTAATACAGCTATATCCCCAACACTAATCGTGTACTCTAAAAAATGGATGCGAGCTCTCATCGTACCCTTTACCATAATGGCTAGCAATAAACCGTCAAACAAACGGCTATGGCTGGTATACTTTTGGTCAGAATCATTTGATTGCCGTAGAATGACCAGCCCTTCCATTTTACGGGATCGGTCAATATCATAAAGCTTGTGGACATTTTCCAAGGTAATCAATAGTGCCATATCCAAATTTCTAAAAAAAACAGGTGTATAACAAGAAATCGAAATCCACATTCCTAGAACATAGTGGATACCGAGGAGTTAAGAGGGATCCTTACGAATTGGAACTGTATACAGATCGACAATAGGTCGCTTCCTAAAATAATAAATCTAAAAAAGCCCATTACTGGGCTTTTTTAGATTTATTATCACTTTTTTGCTTCCAGTTTTGCACGCATATCGGCTAAGCCAGATTGCTCTGAATACGGTGTTTTAACTGTTGTAGATACGCCAAGGTCTTTAGCAAATAGTATCCCAGGTAATGCTGGCTTTTTGTAGAATTGCATCGCCGCTGCATTTTCATAAGCTTTTTTGTAATCACCTCCTGCAGCATATACTGCTGCTAAATAGATCAATGTCTCTTGTGACGGATTGAGTTCAAAAGCCATACTACCTATTTCCTGAAGAGTTTTATTCTCTTGTGTGTTCCACTGCTTTGCCATAAGTGCCCCCGAAGACACCAAAGAATATGAAAACTCTCGATATAGGTAAGGATGTTCTTTCCCATACCGTTTTAAAATACTATCGAAACCGTTTACTCCTTTACTGTAGTTTTCCTGGTGTAACTCCGTTTCAGCATCAAGAATATCCATATACATCTCTTTATCTGGAAAAGTCTGTGATTCTAAGAATTGCCGATGAGCCATAGCCGCAGTTTTATCCCCAGAGGCCAAAGCCGCATTGCTACTGCGAATGTACATTCGATAAAGCATGATTTTTGTATCGAGATACCCTATCGCAGATTCGATGGATTGTATATTGCCTACAATATATCTGAACATATCTCCATGCCATTCTCTAGACATGAAACCTGCTATGATTTTGCTGTTTTCCGGTTTGCTAATTTCCTCCTTACTCAACGACGCCAGATACGATTCAATAGCGGGCTTTACCTTATCTCCATCGACCTTTCCCAATATACCATATACATACTCTGTCACCAACTGGTAAGAACGTTCTCCTGCATTCCATCTTTTTTCTAAGGCTGCCCTTTTCACACCAAGATTCGAGGCTATAGCCTTTTCGGAAAGCTGTATAAACTCCAGTTTTGGCTTGAATCCCACCTGGACATCCATCAACTCGCCGTCTGCAGTAAGCCAGAAAAAGGTAGGATAGCCTTGGGCTTTGTATTTTTTAAATAAGCCATGGCTCGCCTCATTTTCTGCATCGAGTTTCATACTCACAAAACGATTGTTCATAAAATCGCCAACCTCTTTATCCGAAAAAACCTGTGCCGCCATTTGTTTACAAGGACCACACCAAGTCGTATAGATATCTACGAAGATATTTTTTCTCTCTTTTCTAGCTATATCCATAGCCTCCTCATAAGTCAGTTTCTGAAAATTAATCCCTTGGGTATATCCTAAACTAAATAGACTAATCAGTACTATTATACTTAATACTATTTTCTTCATTTTTTTATTTCTTATCTGTCAAATCCACTATTCTATCGCAAATTCCCTCTTTCAAACGCGTGCGTTGTGCATTAATTCCACCAAGAGTAGATATACCATAGGTGGCGAATCCACCTTTAAGCGTAGTTTTTGTGTGATCCCTAAAACCGACTTTCAATTCTACGCCATTCATTTCCATAAAGTCGATCTGAATATTACTACCTAGATCAAGTATTTTGCCTCCACTTTTACTAACGATATTATACACATAGATAGCATTGCCTATACTATAAAAGAGGTAGTTCTGCAAAGCTGAAGATGATGCATATTTCTCGGCGTTCATTATATCCGCAGCGGTAACAATAAACTTTTCCTTTGCCGTAAAGCTCTGGGATAGACTGTTCATAGCAAACCGAAGCAGCCATCTATTTTGACCACTAGGATCCTCAAATAAGCCGAAATACTCATTGCTAGATACCGTACCACTATAAATTAGTTTAAGATTTACCTTATTAGGATCGATGATATCTATTGTGGAACCAGATAGATATTGATTTAGAGAGCCTGATGTATTATTATGACACAGGAAGCGCATATTTTTGTTGTCGTAAAATCCAGAACGGCTAGCTCCTTCATTAAAGTACATTGTACTCAGATAGTAATCTCCCAAAAGACCCGGCTTAAACTTGATATCGCCAGCATTAACCGAACGATTGTGTAGTTGTCCATCTATAATTATGTAATCCTGAAGTCCACCACCACGTCCAACATATCCTTGCGACTGAATAATATCACTCCCCTGCCATGGTGTCAAAAAAGAATTCCGTAAGACGCGGTCCTTTTTAAAAGTAACGGGATTGATCACAACGCCTCCATCTAGGTCTTTATTTAAAATCAAAACCTCCGCAGGGAATGAAAAATTTTGGGGATTGTATGTTATACTGACCGGATTACTTCCTGCGACTGCTCCCTCATTACCTTTGCCATAGGCATCTTCAATAAATTTGCCAGATACCGTATTTAGGAAGTGGACCATAGACTTTCCGCCTGTTTCTGCAAGTATCATGATACCTGTTGTAAAATCGTTTACAACCTGTAGCTTGCTATTATACTTATAGAATATACCTGTCGACCTATCGGTGACACGTAGCACAAGATCATATGTGCCTGGAGACATGGCAACAGCAACCTGCAATTTTCGATTCTTTCCCAAGGTATCTGCGACAAACTGAGACGTATTTGTATAACTGTACCATACAAAATCGAGATCCTCCTCTGTTTTTTCCATCTTAGAGGTCACTTTTGGATCTATGATCAGATTATCATCCATACTGACTCTGAGGGTATCTTCAATTCCTTCAATCAATATATCATCTATGGGTAGTATGCGTCCTGTAGAGTTGTCTTTGACACAAGAGCTACCGAACAATGTGAGCAGACATAATAAATGTAGATATTTCATATTTTCTATGTTATTAAAAAGCTGGCCAAGGTAAAATTCTATTATCATTCTCATCGTGTACGACATTATCTGTAAAGTATTTGCATACAAGTCTACCATAACTCATTAATGTACCGAACATCGATGAGGGTATTTCAGCCATCGTCGCGGGAAAATCAAATCCCTGAATATCTAAACATTTCTGATGTTTGACCTTCGAATATTCTCCATAATATATCTTTAAAAACGAATCCCAGTATATAGGTTTGACCAGTTCATTGGTAAACCAAACTTTCGCATAAAGCTTATTGGGATAGCCTACTCCAAGGTCATTCGTAGCTGTAAGCATTAATCCCAATTTTAAAAACCCCGTATTCAGTTGTGGGTCCCCTTTGATGAGAATCAACGGAACAGTAGCACGGAATTTATTGGGATCTACATTATATTCTTCTTTGAGCTTTTCATAATGGACACCCTCTATAGCTGTAGAATATTTGGGGTCTACACTAATTTTAAACTTTTGTGCAGTAGGCATCGCATGACCGAGAAGACTCACAGCCAAGTGAACCGTATCTTCTCTAGACTCTACCGCTACCAATGAATGGATCAAGCTATCCTGTTCCGAAAAACTTGTAAAATAAACAGCAGGCTTTTCACTGTACAGCTGTCGTTCGTTTTCTTTACAACCGTATAATGCAACTGCGACCATTATACAGGTTAATACGTAATATCTATTTTTCATATTTACATCAATTATATAATGTTACCAAATTCAATCTCCGCCATGGGAATAGGAATATTGTAAATCAGATCAGGATCAGGGAAAGCCGACAGCTGGGGTATCTTTGCTTTATTCAACCGCTTATAATAGAAAAACAATTGCCCTTCCGAAATAAACTCCCTTCTATATTCCATTTCCAGTTCGGCCGCTAGCTCTGTAGCTGTGGTAGCCGTAACATCTAGTGCTGACAGCCCCCTATGAGAACGCAACACGTTCATATATAGAGAAATGGCTAATTGGGGATCGTTCTCTGATTCAGCAGCTATAAGGAGAATTTCAGATTTCTTAAGAATAGGAATCAATGTATTAAAATTGTATTTAGTAATACGCTTACTGTTCGATGTGGCCACATCAAACCAATTTAACCTATAATCTGTGTTGATACCAGCTGGAAATAGTTGATTCAATGCCGTATTGGTTATGGTAAACGAACTTGGGCTATTCGATTGTGTAATTTCCGGAAAGTACTTGTCGGCATACTTCTCTTTCAGATCATTAATTTTCAAAGCAAATAGATGTTCTGTTGGGAAAATATAATCTTTCTGATGGACAGCTGTTCCAGTTCCTTCAAACATCGGAAACAAATCTGTCGCCAATACCATCTTAGCTGCCGTCAGCGCTTTAGGTTTATCACCTTGGTATAGGTATACTCGCGCGAGTAGTCCCTGTACTGCATAGTAGTTCAATCTTGTCTGTCGATTGCCCTTTATCTCTTCATCATCTTCTATTACAGACAGATTAGATAAGACAGGACCGTAAGGGTCTACTTTCTCCAGTAACAATGCCGCTTCATTCAGATCCGCAAGAATAAGGCTCAGGGTTTCGCCCACACTCTTCGGAGCTACTGGACTATTTCCAAAGACAGCGATGTAAGGGATAGCTTTTGCTTCTATATTGCTAAGAGGTGATGGAGCAAACAGCCGCAACAGATCAAAATGTAACATGGCTCTTAATCCCAGTGCTTCTCCCTTAATGAGTTCGTAATTGCCGCTTGTAAACAAGCCTTTTTTAGATTCAATATTTGCCAGGATCAAATTACAGTTAGCAATAGCTTTGTACTGCTGGCGCCAAATATTCTCGAATCGAGCTTCTTCAGCAGATTCAGTATAGGCGAATTTCCCTAGGTTTTCATAAACATGTCCTACCGTAGTACGCACATTACTATACTGCTGTGCAAGCACATCACTGGCTCCCATAGTAAGTTCTACGCCGTAGCTATTCGTTTGTGTGCTCAATGCATATACTCCTAGCAGAGCGTCCCGAAAGCCCTTTTGAGAAGCAAATAATACATCTGCTTTCACTTCTGTCTTAGGTTTAACATCTAGCCATTTCTGACAGGACATAGTCATTGCCGCAAGAGCTACTATATATAATGAGATTCTAATATTCATATGTATTTAATTACTTCGTGAGCTCGCAAGCTCGGTTTGTCTTTTAAAGGTCAAATGGAATATCCAAAGTATATCTATTCGTGTTTGTGCAGTTCTGCTACTTGGATATTTCGTATGTATATAATTTGATTTTCAATATCAGTTAGAATGTAGCTTGTACACCTAATGCATAGTGTCTAGCAAAAGGATAATCTATACCTCGCTCTACCTTTACGCTAGATGCTCTAAATACATCGTTCAAATAGGCTGTAACCCGAAATGACTGTGCTCCAATATTCTTAACAAATTGATGCGCTTTAAAATTGTAAGAGATATTTACAGACTTAAGTTCCAACACATTATCTTTCTCGATAAAACGCGAAGTGGGTCTAGTCACGCTGCGATTCGTAATACCTTTAAAACCGGATACATCGCCAACAGTCTTCCAACGATCGAAAAACACCCTCTGATCTACGTTTTGATTTGGATTCACATTTTCCACACGGTCTACAAGCGTATTATTGTATAGGTATCCACCAAATTTATATCTAAAGAAAACATTACATTCGAACCCCTTCATCCCTACTATCGTACCGAATGTGCCTTCTAATTTAGGATCGGTTGTACCATAGGCTTTATAGTTCTGTGCATCCCATACATTGGTCAATTTGCCAGTCTTGTCAATGAATACCTCTTGTCCGGAAGCCGGATCGATCCCCAATGATTCAACCACCCAAATGGTATTAACGGATTGTCCTTCGATGTAACGTACGCTAGGCTTATTCCCCTCCTGCCCATCTACTTTTTCATTATAAGCCTGTAATGCGTTTGAGAGTTTGCGCAGCGAGTTTTTATTACGTACAGCTATACCAAAAAGGTTCCAGTAAAACTGCTTGGAAGGCGCACTTATTATCTTACCACGCAACGACAGTTCGTATCCTTTATTTGCGACTTCACCGAGATTAGCCTTGTAGGTGTTAAACCCTAGTGAAGGAGCCATCGTAACATCAATCAGAACATCTTTCGAATTGTCATCATAGTAGTTAAAATATCCCGTCAATCTAGATCTAAGTAATTCAAAATCTACACCGATATTTCGCTTTTGAGTGATCTGCCATTTTAGGTCTTGGTTACCATATGCAGTGGCTACTGCCCCCAGCCCGTTATCGTAGACAAGGTCTGCATTATAGGCGTAAGTAAGCTGTGCTTGATAAGGATAAAAATTCTGACTCCCCGTGATACCTGTTGAACCTCTTATTTTCAAAAGGTTGATCAATTCGTTGTCTTTCAAAAAGGATTCATTATGAAGATTCCATCCCAATCCAGCGGACCAGAATTGTCCCCACTTTTTATTTGAGCCAAACTGAGACGAGCCATCGTAGCGTATAGCGAAATCTGCCAGAAAGCGATTATCATAACTGTAATTAAAATTGGCTAGAGCCCCGATCAACCGTGAAGTACTCTCACTCCCTTGCGGTCTAGTTCCTTCGAGGTATTCTAAGCCCATCCCCACATGATCCATAAGATCGTTGGGAAACCCTGCCGCTACCACTAAATAACTATCCGTGGTAGCTTGGCGGATGTTGTAATTGGCATTTAGTACCAGCATATGTTTTTCTGCAAACAATTTATTATATGCAAAGCCAAGGGTACCTTCATATTGTACTGACTCAGCTGTAGACTTTTGGTACCTGCCCTTTACGGCACTACTAATAAAATCCGTGTGCTGCGAAGGTTTAAAAATATCAGACAGTTGCGTTTTCTTATTTATCGAGAATGAACCTGTAAACCTAAAAGCAGTAGAAAGGTCCCATTCCGCTCTAAAATTATTGATAAAGTTATCGTACTTTGTCTCATCTTTGGTGTTAATGGTGGCATTATACATCGGATTAGGGATAACAACAGTAGGACTAGTTACTGACTCTAACCGATAAAGTATCTTCAACAGATCTCCATTATCTCCATAAGGTGTATAATACGGATTCAGGTAAGCATATGTACTAAAAGCGCCATAAGGAGAGTTCTTGGACTTTACATGATCGTAGGTCAATTGATTAGAGAATTTTAACGCTTTATAATTGTAATTGAGCGTGATATTTAATCCTGTCCTATCTCTCGACGAGCCCTTCATTATACCCGAGGAAGGGTTCATATATCCCCCGATATTGTAACGAAATGTATTATCACCACCTTCAAGATTGACATTATGTTTATGGTTGACACCTACAGACTTCAACGGTTTTGTAAGCCAATCCGTATCTATTCCTTGCTTCACCATCTTAAGCCGATCGTTATAATACTGCGCATACCGCTCGCCTACATATACAGCGCTACCTGGCGTATATACACCAGCAAGACGTTCATATTCCAACTTATCGGCTGCATGCAATAGGTTATAATCCGAAAGGTCTGCAAAATCAAAATCCATATTGCCCGTATAGGTAGCTCTCAACTTTCCTGGTCGCGGGGCATAAGTACTTACGATTACAACACCATTCGCTCCTCTAGAACCATAAATAGCCAGAGCAGATGCATCTTTAAGTATGGTGATACCATTGATTCGAAGCGGATCCAAATCATAAATCTTTTCGAGACTCACTTCGAATCCGTCTAATACAAACAAAGGTAAATTTGGATTACCTTTAAACTTCTCTTCCAAACTTGTACTTATACTCGAAGACCCTCTAATTTGGAATTCGGGAAGACTATTCGGATCAGAACCTAATAAATTATTTTCCATTAATTTGAAAGAAGGATCCAGTACCGACAGAGCCGATAGGATATTCTGATTGGTCACCGTACGTAATTCATCTCCGGAAAATGAAGTAGCAGCCCCCGTAAATGTCTGTTTGTTTTTTTCAAAATAGCCTGTTTTTACTGTTATCTCTACTTCAGCTATACTATTGCTCGCCTCTCTCAATACAATGCGCTGGATTACTTCATCATTTTTGATATCGTATTCCAATTTTTCATACCCCATCATACTGATTACAAGCCTATTTGAACTATGAGGCATAACCATTTCAAACTTTCCATTTTGATCACATTGACATTTACTTATACCTTTGGGATCCGATATAGAGGCTCCAATAATAGGTTTACCCTTAGTATCAAGGACCACCCCTTCTATACGCTGCTGTTTGTTGTCAGATTTTGGTCTGTTAACGGAGACTTTTTCTCTTATTACCACAGTTTTATCGGTAATAATGTACTCCAAAGGAAGTCCTTGTAGACTAGTTTGCAACGCCGCTTTTATATCGAGATTATCGATATCCACGTCAATGCGTGGTGCAGACTGAATCAATTTCGTATTGATTACAAAATCCATTCCCGTCTGCTTACCGATCTGGCTTAGTAGCCTTTCAATAGTGATCTGCTTTTCTTTGATACGGACCCGCTGTTGTGCTAACGCAATAGCCGGGATGCTTAGAAAAAAAAACATGATCAATGCGAAGAGATAGCTCTTTGGGT
Organism: Sphingobacterium faecale; assembly: GCF_016746095.1. GTDB lineage: Bacteria > Bacteroidota > Bacteroidia > Sphingobacteriales > Sphingobacteriaceae > Sphingobacterium > Sphingobacterium faecale. Next base: position 407,078 of record NZ_JAERTY010000004.1, read on the forward strand.
ATAGAATTCCCCTCCTCAAGATGTACTTGTGTTTCATTATTTTTGATTTTAAAAATTAGTTAGTGGTTGTTCATTAGATTTAGCGGGTATAAGCTGCTCTATTTTTTCGAAGAAACAATAAGCTTTCTACCAACAATTTTAAACTTCGCATCGCTGGACAATTCTAGAATCTTGACTGCCGACTGCAAAGATTTATTTTTAGATATTTTTCCGTAAAGACGCTCTTGAGGTAGTCTACCTTCATAGTCCACCTCAATATTATATGTCCGCGCTATCTCGCTCAAAATATCAGTTAGCATCTCATTTCTGAAATCCAGCATTCCATCCTTCCAGCTCGACGCACTCTCTGCATCTACATCACGGATCACTATATCGACTCCGTCCAATACCGCCTGCTCTCCAGGTCGTAGTACTCTCGTTGCCTTTGAACGTAATACGTTGACTTTTACCGCTCCCTCTATTAAGGTTGTCTTAGTCTTTACAGATTCGGGATAGTTGGATACATTGAAATGGGTGCCTAATACTTCAATCTTTTGATCACGTCCGCGCACTATGAATGGTTGCTTCCTTTTTTTCGCTACTTCGAAATATCCCTCGCCTGACAACGTTACTTCACGTTCTTTCTTTCCCTCGAAAGATTGAGGAAAGTGTAAGATAGATCCGGCATTCAACCATACTTTGGTACCATCATCCAATATAACCTGATATTGGCTGCCGTAAGGTGTTTCAATGCTTTGAAGATCGTTGTCTGAGATATTTAATAATTTATCAGGTTTATCCGAGAGTGTACTTCCATCACTATAGGTAAGTTCGCTTGCTTTAATAATGATGGCTGATTGCGATTTACTCAAACTTATCTTTTGGCCATTTGCCAATGTCAATGTAGGGTTATCCCCTTTTGGAAAAACATCCAACTGAACGGTATTCTGCTCGACAAAAGGCACAGTATTATAATACCTGATCAATCCAAACGTGCAGATACTAATGAGTGACGCTGCAACAGCAACCTTCCACAATCGGACACGTGATAAAGGTCGGTATACAGGTAGTGTACTCTTTATACGATTCAGATCTCCATCAATATCACGATCGGTGCGCTGTATTTCCGCAAAATCGCCAAAGGTCAACCATTCATCCACCAACTGCCTCTCCGCATCAGTACATTGTCCCTGACTATATCGCTCGAATAATTTGTTTATTTCCTTTTTATCCATAATAGTACTTTCAGAATTGTGCTAGTCTGAATATATAGTCGAATGAAAAAGAAAGAAGGGTTAAAAGTTTTTGAAATATTTTTCACAGAGAAAAAAAACAAACAATACGTATTGGTTTAGTCCCAAGGTATTCTTTAGAATTTTCAGGGCATGCTGCATATGACTTTTGACTGTCTGCTCTGATATTCCCAATTCTAGTGCTATTTCCTTACGCGTTTTAGAAGCCTTCCTACTCAATTCGAATACTTCACGCATTTTTGCGGGTAACTTTGAAATTTCGTCTTCGATAAGCGTATTTAATTCATTATGACGGATTAGATAATCTGTATTTTCTACCGTATTACTCAGGAAGCGATGAAAACTATCCAGATAGCGATCCGCTAATTTTTGTCTATTAATCGTATCAATTATTTTGTTCCTTGCGGCCGTAAGCAAATAGCTCGATAATGTACCACTAATACGAATGGTACTACGTCTATTCCATAATGACAAAAATATATCTTGCACAATATCCTGACTTTCATCAACATCAGACAAACGCCTCAATACAAAGACGTAGATAGACTTACTGTACCTTGAATAAATCTCCGTATAGGCCATCTGATCAGATTCAATCAACATATCCAACAACTGCGAATCAGAAATTGAGTTTAGGTTTTTCATTTCCGAATCAATATTAGAAAATAAATTTCTAAAACACGAAAATTAAAATTTCATCTTGTTAATATGGACTCTCCTAAAGGACTAAACTAAACCGATTTTCATTATTTGAATAACAGTTGCTTAACCAATAGAATGAGCTACTTAATAGCTACTAATTTTATATAATTAAGTTTTTGAAACCATACTCGAACTTATAGTTTTTCTGTGATGGATGGGAAAATCAAGTCCTGTCGAAGAATTGATCTATGTGAAAATTGCAGATCAAGCAGTTAATATGACTATCTATGGCAGCAGCTCTCATATGATATTCCTGCAAAATGGTCGCTACATGATGGCCGGCAGAAATGACTATCGCCAAATCAGCCAATCTGAACAGATAAAAATATCGGCGTTTAGCTCCTTCAAAATGCCTTAAAACACACTTTACCAACTGATCTCCGTCAAAAGCTTTGAGGGAGATGAACTCTTTATAAAAATCAGATAATCGAAGTCTTCAGAAATTTTACTTTCTGAAAACTCTATGGTATTCCCACCCATCGCTCCTGTTCTTCTATACTCCAATTGCTCCAATAACCATTCTGTTTCTTTATTATTATCCAACTTTATCTTTTTCAGATCGAGAATAAAAACTGGTTCTTTCACTTGATCAAGCAAGTATTCCAGTGTACCTGGATACGCTTCTACTGCGTCATACGAAGTAAGACCTTTCTTGCCTGTCGCTGTAAAGCTTCCATCAAAAAATGTAAAACCAAAAGTCACATAGTCATCTCCAAGCTGTTTTGCCAGATGTTCTCCCTGCTTTTGATCGGTCTTCTGAATATGTCCATTATGTGCCCAGATTGCAATTTTTGATTCCGGATTTTGATTTTTTATCCATAACACATTATCTGCCATACATTTGTCCCGCCATGAATAGCTATTCAATCCGAGGTATTGCTGGACGATATCTATATTCTTTTGCAACCAGATTTTTTCCGGAGTTTTGAATGATGACACGTTAATACCATGCTGTAAAGATGTGATTATACTATTGATTTTTTGTTTTACGGTATCTCCCATCATAACCATACCCTTATTTTGCCGTGAAGCATTCCGGATCTTGTCGAGTTCTACCTTCAGATCATCGACTTCACTGGCTATGCCCTCATTTTGTTGGAATGCTTCGCTAATCTCTTTTAGAGCACCCTCATAAAACTGCATATCAAACCCCGTGAATGTGATCCGTTGCTTAGGTTGATTAAACTTGTGCATCCATTCGACCATATTTAACACTTCTTCGGTATTCCATGTCCAGAAATACATGCCAGCAATAAGTTTACGAGGATCACCTTCTCCCTTTACGATATAATCGTTCAACTTATAGGATTCGGGCATATTAGCTTCGATAGAAAAGATATCGAAATCCTTATTCCTCGCCAGATACTGCACAATACGATTTTTCATCTTGAAAATCTCACTCGAACCGTGTGTGACCTCTCCTAAAGCGACGACTTTGCTATTGCCCACGAGGCGGTCTAGAACTTTGAGATCTTTTGTATCACCTCCATCGGGCTCGTATGTACGTAAGGGGTATATATACTTTTGAAGCTTAGCGAGCTCATCAAGCCTAATAAAAGTTTTTGGTTCAGGTTCTATAATGTCTATAAATTTATGACCATCGATATACAATTCGAGATGGTCAAACCATACGCTGCCCTCTCCGGTAAACAAACCACCAAAATCTATATTTTTTGCTTCTTGACCGACATTCATCTTTATGGATACCGGAGTCCAGTTATTATTACCTTTTAAACCTCGGTTACTCATATTATCAAGTGCAAGCATAGCCCCATTCTCCCCATCTATTCTGAGCCATAGCCCTGCATATCCATTTTTAACATCATTGGTCTTTATCCATCCCTTATACTCTATATTTTTACCAACGAGAACTTCAATCGGGAGTCTGCCTGTGTATACACCGAATTTACCATTTGTATCACCAAATTTTTCCATAGCTAGACTCCACTTGCCTGAATATTTTTCGATACTATCCATATAGACCTTGAATCCCTCTCCCCCCGCATACCAGCGCTTGGGCAAGGAAGTAGCATAATTTTTGAGTTCGAAATCCAGATTTAAGCTTCTTTGCGCGAGTCCGCAAACATTGCACAGACAAAATAATATAATGACACTGGTAATCTTGAAACCTATTCTCATAGCACTTTTTAAGTATGTTGGAATGTACAATAATACCCAAGATACGTTTTTTTTATTATCAAAAACCATCGGTTCTTACTGATTTTTATTGTCTTTCAATATAAAATAAAATTGACAGCTAAACAGAAGCTGTACACTGCGCCGAATATACGCACATGGTGTTCACTCATCATTTAATCATTATTATGCTTTTATTAATATTTAATGTTTTTTTGCTTTGCTTATCTTCCAGCTACAGACTGCATACAAATGAAAAATCCCCTTAGTAAGTACCAAGGGGATTTTTAAAGCTTACTTGAAACTGAAACTAAAATGTATTTAATTCCTGTTGTGCTTTATCCACAAAATAATGAGCGTTAGTTTGATCTAAGGACTCTATCTTGAAGGTACCAATAATCTGCTGTAGCCTTCGTAATTTGTCCTGATCGCCATTCTTTTCAAATTGATGGCGTAATACTTGTACTTTCTCAAAGTCCTGGATACCTTCACGTAGGCGTTCAAAACGAATAGATGTCCGGTTACCAGGGTAAACAAAAAAACAATCCCCAGCAGGAAATACGCTGTAGCGGGAGTCTTGTGTGGGATTGGCATTCCAATTGTTATAGTCCCAACGTAAATATCCATCGAAATTATTATACAACGCATGCCAAGGTAACCAAGCTAGATCAGCATATTCTGAAGATGTAAATGTATTAGGAAATATTTCTGTACATGAGGTATAAAAAGTTGAAATAAATCCTTTTTCTCTGCGCTCTTTGACCACATCAAAAGGCATACGGTTTGTGGATGATATACAATAATCTGTAAGATATGCCTGTAGCTCTTCATGATAATTGCCAGCCATAGAAATTTTAAAATTAGGGTCTGCTTCTTTTATAACTTTAATTGCAGCCTGCATGTGTGCCGATGGCCGTTCATCCATAGCTATCATTGTCTTTTCAAACCACCCTTTATGTTTTAGATGCGTCGCAAAGGCAGATAGCATTCTTCTCCAGTACGCAGCATACTCTATTGATTCTGGACTGGCTTTAAACAGTTTATTCTCTCTTGTAGCCTCATCATAATAGGTAAACTCAAGTGTCCAGGGTATCATACCATAGGCGTTTATCTGTTTGTCAATTCCAAGCGAAATCATAAATTCAACCCAGCGATCGAATACATCGAAATCATATCTCCAGTTTCCATCTTTCTGTTTTATCCATTTAATCATTCCACCATAGACATCGTAGGTTTGAGATTTCCAAGGGTCATGGATCAACGTACTGGTGATAACTTTCTGTCCTGCTGAAGCCAGACGTTCGTAAACAGGCTTCATAACATCAAAATGTGCTTTTGACCAAAGTTTAACCCCAGCCACACGGGCATCGCTATATGGATTTTGCCATAGGTCTAAATGAAAACTCCATTTTTTGCTATCTGGCAATATATGCTCTAAAACGGTAATTTCAAAAGGAAGCCTTTGTTTATAACCTGTAGCTTTGACTATTAATGCCCCTCTGTAGACTCCAGCTTCTGTATCTCTGGAGATATTAATGCTAAGCCATATTGGTCGTGTCGTCGAATCAGCGATATTGTAAACGGCTGCATCATCAATGATATCGGCCCGCAATGAAGAATCCAATTTGATCCTGATATCACAGCCTTGCTTTAGATCTCCCAGATCACTCGTCATCACATAACGCACAAAATTTGCTTTTATATTGTTATTGCCGATCTTTTTATTGGAATCTTTCCTCTTTAAATCACTGACCTGTAGTTCTACATTACTCAAGCTTTTTTTACTATACAATACAAGCTGTGTATGTATACGCTCCCCCTTCCATGCTCTCTTCTCCCAAGTAGGCTGAAGATCCGCAATTGATGGTGCAGAAGATTTCTCATAATGTGTATTGACTGAACCGAATCCGACCCCTATGTCTGGCTTCACTAAGTCCCAAGACAGCCGGTTCCGTACTTTTGGATCGTTCAGTTCTGGAAGCTCCTTTTCGCTGTGCTCTTGTGCAAAAGCCAACTGATCAACCACGAAAAGAAAAAATACTAATACTATAATTTTCAAATCAGTTTTTAACATACTATACATCTATTTTGATATCTACCAGCCCTTATTATTCTCTTTTATTAACGGATTCGTCTGTATCTCTTTAGCTGGGAGAGGCAGGTAATAGTGACGCTGATCAAAGTTTGCAAACCGCAGCGGATTCTGTGCTTTTAATTCCTGCTCCAAAAGCCCCCATCTCCGCAAATCATAGAAACGCTCACCTTCTTTGAAAAACTCAATGGCACGCTGATGGACTAATTCGTGTTTAAGAGATACGAGATCTTTATCACCACCATAAGGGGGAAGATTACCACCGCGCATGCGTACCTGATCAATATACCCGACTGCGGCAGAGGCGTCTTTTAACTCGATTTCAGTCTCAGCAAGCAACAATATGACGTCAGCATAGCGCATAGCCCGTTCGTTAATAAAAGAGGGTTCTGATTCCACCTCTTGGGTCCGTGTCTTGGAATTCTGTGATTTTAGAATCCAATACTGTTTTAACTCCGCAGCATTGAGAACATCTTGTATTGGCTTTTGATAATACATACAACCTGGATAATCCCAGGCAACAGAGACTAGTGCCCGATAATCATAAGTCCCATCAACGCGTTTCTCTTTCCAGAATATATCCATCATTTTTTGGGTAGGCTGAGCTTCAAACCAACCTCCCACACTACCTGCTGCATATTCTACGGCTATGGTTGTCGATTGTGCCGAATTTGCCGTTTCTCCATTATCCCATATATCTGAACCACCTACAGGCTCGTACAATATCTCAAATATACTTTCCTCATTATTTTCATGCTCTTCATCAAAATTCCAAGCATAATCTTCTACCAGTCTATAGGTGTAAGGCGCTTTGGTCAAAGGGAGTAAGGTTTGTCGTGCTTCTTCCCACTTTTTCATATAAACATATACTTTGCCTAAATAAGCATAGGCAGTCCCCTTAGTAGGTTTGCCTTTGGTATTTTTCAACGGCAACAGATCTGCTGCTGCTTTAAAATCGTTTACAGACTGGTTGTAGACGTCCGATTGGGGAGATTTTTCTTTAGGAAAAGTCGCTGGTTCCTGTGATGCATTCATCCGGATAGGGACATCGCCAAATTCCTTTGCCAATTGAAAGTAATACATGCCACGGATAAACAGGGCTTCAGCGCGTATATTGGCCACAAAATCATCAGAAAAGCCCTTCCCTTCTATTTCCTGTAATACCGAGTTTGCTCGATATATAGCGTTGTAAAACTGATAGAATATATTTTGAGCTACAGCATTATATGCATCATTAGTAAAACGATGCATAGCATAAATCTCATTAATATCATTTCTAAATTCGATATCATCTGCTCTGGATATACGGGTCATTAAACCCCGCGTCCCATAGTATCCACCATTCCAGTTCTTCAACGGTGTATAACACGAATTTATCGCTAGACTAAAATCGGCTTCAGTCTTCCAAAAGGTTTCAATAGTGACGCTATTGGGATTGACCAAATCAAGCTTGCTTTCGCACGAAAAGAGTAAAGCTGAAATGGTTGCTATGGTAAAATATTTATATAATTTCATGACTAATCTATTAAAATGAAAGATGTGCACCAAACATAAAAATGCGATTGATTGGATAAACGAAGTTGTCAAAACCCCGCGAAGTAACACTACCTCCTCCATCAATATCGGGGGTAAATCCAGAATAACCTGTTATCGTCCAAGGATTTTCTATACTCGTATACAAACGTAGTTTTTTTATACGCTCTCTGAATAACGAGGCTGGTAGCGTGTAACCTACCTGTACATTACGTAACCGAAAAAAGTCACCTTTCTCTAAATAACGATCCGATTGTGGCCGTGAATTCTGATTTGGATCATCCCACACCAGTCTTGGTATAGTTGTATTGGGATTTTCTGGTGTCCAATAATCAAGTACCGTACGGAGATAATTTGTACCTTTATTAACACCTTCGAGTTCCAGACGGGTGCCATTATAAATTTTATTACCTAAAACAGCCTGCAGTCCCAATAGCAGATCAAAACTATGGTAACTTGCATTAAAATTGAGACCAAATGATGATGATGGCAATGGACTTCCCATGTACACTCTATCGTCGTCGGTGATCTTGCCATCTCCATTGCTGTCCACAAATCGAATGTCACCAGCTTTGGCATTTGGTTGTATTAATGAACCATTGGAAGAGTGTGCACTTACCTCCGAATCATTCTGAAAAATACCTGCTGTAGGGATCAACCAGAAACCTCCAATAGGATATCCCGCCAAAGTGCGTGTAGTAGCAACATTGGTCCGGTTAGTTCCTCCATGGATTATTTGATCTTTTTCTCCCATAGCTACAACACGATTGGTCAATACATTTCCCGTAGCGGTAATACCATAACTAAAATGTTCGGATGGACGTTCATTCCAATTCAAAGAAAATTCGACACCCTTATTCTGTATTCTACCAGCATTTACAACAGGATCATTCGCACCACCGGTTGATATTGGAATAGGTACAGTAAGCAAAATATCTTTCGTATTCTTTACATAGTAGTCTGCAGTAACACCTAGTCTATTCGATAACATCGTCATATCTATTCCGATATTGGTCATAGCAGTTTCTTCCCAACGGATACTCGGATTAGCGAATTCTTTTGGAAATGCTCCTAATAGCAATCCACCATTTCCATCCGGATAATTGATATTGGAAGTCACAACAGAGCTATACATATAGTCCGCAATCTCCTGATTGCCAAGCACACCATACCCCCCTCTGAGTTTCATTTGATCCAGGAAGTGTACTTTTTTCATAAAAGATTCCTGCATCACGTTCCACCCCAGCGAGAATGAAGGGAAATGACCGTATCGGTTATCTTTATTAAATTTAGATGAGCCATCTCTACGATAGGTCGCCGTCAATAAATAACGGTCATCATAAGAATAAAATGCTCTGGAGATAATAGAAGTTAGCGCACTTTCATTGGAGTAAGCATTATTTAAGCGATCCTGTGTAGCTGCCCCGACTTCATAAATACCTTGTGGCAGACCACGACCGGAGGCCATAATATACCTTGACTGAAAGTTTTGGTAGGCATAGCCGACCATCGCTGTAACCCTGCTCTTTCCAAAATTTGCTTCGTAATTTAATAGATTTTCCACCAACAGATTTTTCCCATTCGTTCTGTCATCTGATAAACTGGAAATACTATTGTTCCTCAATCCAAAATCATAGACGTTTTCAAAAATGGTATTACGTGCGTAAGAAAAGTCGGGTGTCACATTAAATCGATACTTTAAACCCAAGGGTAGTTTGACTTCCGCATAGAAGTTAAGGAAGATCTTGTTTTCATCCCAAGTCCGTTTGGTTAACTTTTCATCCAGGATACCAAGTGGATTTGGAATATCTGTAGCATCTCCAAAAACTTTTCCGTACCCTCCTCTACTATTGCTCGGGTCATATTGAGACAATGTAGGGATCGATTGCAAGATGATTCCTAAATAACCACCCCGGGCAAAGCCATATAAAGGATTATTCTGTTGAGCTGAAAACAACACATTGCTTCCCATTTTGAACCACCCACGTGTATAATCCGTCTTAAACTGTGCGTTATAGCGCTTATATTCTGTTCCTTTTATGGTGCCATCTTGATTCATATAACCTACGCTCGTATAATAAGTAAAGTTTTGACTTCCTCCTTTTATAGTCGCATTATAATTTTGCATTAATGCACTGCCCATCATAATATGTTGCCAATCATTATCTTCTTTGCTGGAGAGCTCTTCGGCCATTGCTAGAGGAGTCTTTCCTATTGCTGCTCGGGATAGTGTGGTAATACGTGCCCATTCCTCCGCATTTAGCATTTCCATATAACGGGAAGGGCTCTGTAAACCTGTATTTACTGAAGCTTCAATCTGGGGTACGCCATCCGTTTTTGTACCTGATTTTGTTGTAACTATTATCACGCCGTTCGCAGCACGAGAGCCATATATAGCCGCCGAAGAAGCATCCTTAAGAACATCGATACTCTCGACATCGTTGGGATTGATATTGTCCATATTATTCATATATATCCCATCGACGATATACAGAGGATTGACGTTATTCAACGTTCCTATGCCTCGGATAGTAATTCGACTACCTGCTCCAGGGGCACCTCCCTGGGAGACGACGTCTACGCCGGCTATCTTGCCTTGGATCGCTTGACCAATATTCACATTGCTCTGTGTGTTTAACTTGTCTGCAGAAATGTTGGAAACAGCTCCTGTCAAATCTTTTTTTCTTTGTGTACCGTATCCTACTACGACAACCTCTTCCAATTGAGCCAAATCTTCTTTCAGAATCACATCGAGCCTGCTATTGGTATTTGCCGATATTTCTTGTGAAAGATAGCCTAGATAACTAATCTGCAACACTATATCTTGGGTACTAACGACAAAGGAGTACTGACCGTCAGAATTTGTGGAAGTGGCATTGTCCCGTCCTTTTTCTTTAATAGAAACACCAACCAACGGCTTACCGTATTCGTCCTTGACGGTACCTGAAACGATTCTATCTTGACCATTTTTCTTTTTGAGAAGTACCCGATTCGCTCCTAAGGACTCCAAATCGAAATTTTCGGATGCCAATAGAGGCATTAAAAATGCTTTCCAATCTTTATTGGATATATCCAAATTTCGAATCCTAATATCATTGATTGAATTGTCGTGATATACAAATGTAACCTTGGTCTGTTGTTCAATAGCGATAAGTACATTCTTGAGACTGACATCTGTATACCGTAAAGATACAGTCCCTTGTGCTTTCGACACATTGGCTATCGCACCGAAGGTAGAGGATAACAGTAATATAACAATAAACTTGAGCATTAGTAGTCTTTTTAGGCATTTTCTGATAGGCACAGAATGCCCACCTTGTAAGATTTTTTTCATACATTAGATTTAAATTTTAATCAAAAAAGAGCACCTACTTTCCTAGGGCACGGTGCTCTGGGTTAAACTCTGGGTACAGCCGCTCTAAACAGCTGTGCCCTTTTTATTAGATTTACTCCATATTATTTTATTTTATATAAATAGTATCCCTTTTGGTCTCATAATTCAACTTTGCTCCTGTTTTCCGCAGAATATCTAACACCTGTTCGCATTCCGCTTCGTTAAATACTCCCGAAAACTCTTCTTGTTCCAAGGCTGTTGTTTCCAAGATTATCACTTTATTATACCAACGACTAAGCTTTTGCAACATAACCGGAAGTGGATCTCCGTTAAACACAAGCTGGTTATCAATCCACTTAAAATCAACAAGATCCTTGCTTTTAAGATCCATTTTTTTATAGTGGACCTGCATTTTTACTGTTTCTGGCGAAACCTGCTTAATAGGGGAACTATCGGTCGAACTAACCTTGGTTACAATAACACGATCTCCGGGCAACAGCGTATAGTCAGGTTTCTTTTCTCCCTTTACTGTTAGTTTGATTTTACCTTCTATCAGGGATGCCTCCGTCGCTTTGTCTTCTGGATAGGAACGCACATTAAACACAGTACCTAATACCTCGATACTTGTTTGTTCGGTATATACATGTAAAGGCAAATTTTCGTTTCTGGCAACATCAAAATAAGCTTCACCTATTAACAGAACTTCTCGATGGCGCTTACCATAGCCTTCCTTGACACTTAAGGTACTTTCATTATTCAGCCAGATCGATGTGCCATCTATTAGTTTAAAGAATTTTCGTTCCCCCTTTGCCGTCTTCACTACATTCCATTTTCCATCTCTCTGTGGAGCAGCCCCCTTTTTAAAGGTTAGCCACACAAATCCAAAAAGAGCGAGTAACGCAACAATAGCCAATATGGTCTTTATGCTTATACCTTTATGCTGTCGTGGAATATCCTTTGATAGATGCGACAGAGAATTGGGCCTCGTTTTTTCATAAACAAGTTCTGCTTCGATATCGAGATACGGAATCTCCTCGGGAGACTCCAGATAAAGCAGTATGGTTTTTAGGTTATTATTATGCTTTATCTCTTCCTTTAAACAAGAGAGCTCATCGTCAGTCAGATTTCCTTCCAAATGTTTCTGAAGTAAGTCTAGGATTTGCTGTTCGGATAAAGACATAGTTTTAATTCGTTTCTATATACATAGACACAAATCCATGGCAAAATCCCCAATCGAATATTAAATTAATATTATTTTATTATTTCAGATAGTCCCATAGCTTTTTGATGGCGATCTGTATATGTCTATCTACCGTCTTAACAGAGATATTCATTTTCTCTGCTGTCTCTTTATATGTCTTTTTTTCTTCTTTGACATACCTGAAAGCTATCCTTGTCTTTTCGGGGAGTAATTCAATAGCCTGATTAATACGATGTATAGATTCTACCTGGATTAAAATTTCCTCGGGGGAAGAGGTTTCTGATCTTAAATCATTATTTTCCAGTTCATCACTGGAGGTAAATATGGGGATATTTAGCCGGCTTAGATTAAGACACTTATTTTTAACGGCACGCATCATGTACTGTTCGACACGTACAATATGTACGAGATCTGACTCGAGATGCCATATTTTCCACATAACCTCGGAGACTACGTCTTCAGCTATATGTCTATCCTTTAAAAATAAAAATGCATAGTCCCGTAACCGTTTGAAATTATTAATAAAAAAAATCTTAAAAACCTTTTCATCACGATATAGGCCTATAGCAATTTTGTCTTCATCCGAAAGCGGTTTAATGTACATAATATGGCTATATATCGCAATATAAGTATTATCCTATAAAATGCAAATTACATGTAGACCTGTATCTATGAAACAAATGGCTGGAGCAATACCTCGTAGTATATCGCTAAGATATAGTTTAATGCTGGTACAGCATCAACTAAGCGGTTTAATCACTTTTACGTTAATGATATTTGCGCTATCTTATTATATCTTGCTGTTATTTTGTATAATAGTACAGTGGCAACGCGATACGACAGGTGTCACTATAAAAAAAACAAACTATAGAATCTCCAATACTTCATTACCTAGTATGGGGAACAGTCTGTTACTTACTGTTTTTTTTATAATACATACCCCTGTCCACCGACCAAATGCCGGCAGCGTAAGGATATTATCCTGTAGATGGAAACAAGGGAGCTTAAATTTTTGCCTTCCCTTAGCATAGATCTCCGTACCAGGATGTACATGCCCAACAATATTTAACGCTCCAAGAGATACAGGTATGGGCTCATGTGACAGAACAAGATCTTTTTCGATCGTTAGATAATCTACGACCAAAAGAGGTGACTCGCTTAACAGCGTATCGGTAAGAATATCATGATTGCCTTTAGTAAGAATAAATTCTACTGTGGGGAATTCCTGTATGTATTCGATAAATTCGTCCCATTCTCTATTCCATACGGAGTGAAAAAGATCTCCCAAAAACACGACCTTGTGCACGGAGCGCTCTTGCAACAGAATCCCCAACCTATCCAATTCTCTTTGCAGCCGCATACGCGGTACGAATATCCCCTCCTGTCGGAAGTGTCCTAGTTTGCCCAGATGCCAATCCGATAGTACTAATATCTGATATGAAGGTATATACAATACTTTTTCAGCCAACATCTGTAATTCCAATTCACGCCAATACAAGCTCCTTTCCATTATTCGAATTTTCCTTCTAACTGCAATTTTAAGGTTTCCAGCCGACTTTGCCAATCTTCATTACTGTACCGCTCCCTAAAAGACTCTGAAAAGATAGGAAATGCGAAAGGCGTCAACTTTTCGGGGAAGGTCAGCACAATACGGTGACTACTGATGCGATCAAAGGCACGCTGCATCCGTCCTTCCTCCAGCTGAAAATCAAAAACTTCATCATAAGCCTGACGTAACAGAAGATTGTGTGGATCATAATCCTCAAATACGGAGAAGAACAATCCTGCATTGGCCTGTAGATGCTTACTTTTCATCTGCTTTCCGGGATACCCCTGAAACACCAAACCGGCAATACCGGCAATATCTCTAAATCGTCTTCGCGCCATTTCCTGTACATTAATACCTTCCGTAATATCCTTATGCAGGTGTTTGGGAGAAAGCAATTCGGTGATCAACGCTTGGTCGATAGAAAAAGGTGTAGCCGACAGTAGCTCAAAACCATATTCATTACTTGCAATACTGAATGTAACGGGCTGTATCTTTCCAAACCGATATGCCAAAACCTGTGCCACCCCCTCGTGTACGAGTTTACCCTCGAAGGGATAAACAAAAAGGTGATAGCCATATTTAGTATGTATATACTCAACTAACAATTCATCTTCTTGAGGCAATCCAGACCGGTTCTCCTGCTCCTTAAATAAAGGTTGCAGGAATTTGATTTCGTCGCTTTTCCCCGTTCTCTTACGGATATGGCTAAAGCTATGCCGGATAGCGATCCCTAAATCCGGAGATATAGAAAAACGTCCACCCATCCACGAAGGGACCACCCCTGTCCTGCGTGTACTAGGCTTGACGATCGCCTCAATATTTCGAACCTGGATCAGTTCCAGCTGTCTTCCGGAAAACCAGAACACATCTCCTGCTTTCAATCGGGAGATAAATGACTCTTCGATACTCCCCAAGTATTTCCCAGACATAAATTTCACACGCATCATGAGATCAGATACGATAGCTCCGACACTGAGGCGATGTCGCATGGCCAATTTACGACTTTCGACCTTATACAGTCCATCGACCAATACCAAGCGGTGAAAATCAGGGTAAGCTGACAATGACTTACCACCGTGGACCAGCATAGCCATACACTGTGCAAACTCGTCCTCCGTGATACTTTCAAAACAATGCGTCTTTTTGACCTCCTCAAAAACGACATGTGCCTCCAGACCATCCCCTACCGCCAAGGTCGTCAGGTATTGCAGGAGTACATCAAAGCTGCGGATATACGGTATGCGCTGCTCCACGATATGATGTGCAACCGCGTATTTCAGCGAATCACCTTCAATAATCTCCAGCGAATTGGTAGGGACATAGTAAATATGCGAGGTTTCATAAGGGCGGTGTCCCGAGCGGCCGGCACGTTGTAAAAAACGTGCTATCCCTTTGGGGGAGCCGATCTGTACGACACAGTTCACAGGGCGAAAATCAACGCCCAGATCCAGACTACTTGTACACACCACAGCTTTCAGTTTACCCTCATGCAGAGCCTGCTCGACCCACTGCCTGATCTCATCGCTCAAGGAGCCGTGGTGTATGGCCAATAGCCCTGCAAACTCTGGATAGGCCGTAATGATATGCTGATACCATATTTCAGCCTGCGATCGTGTATTGGTAAAGATCAGTGTCGTTCCATAGCGATTCACGATATCGACCACCTTATCCAAGAGTTTGATACCCAGATGGCCTGCCCAAGGAAATCGCTCCAAATTGTCCGGAAATACGGTTTCGATCGATAGTTTCTTCTGTATTTGCGCCCGTACCAATACCCCGTTATGGTCTTTTCCCAACAATATTTCCTGTGCTTCCTCAAGATTTCCGATGGTAGCTGAAACGCCCCATATTTTCAGTTTGGGATTGATGGCCTTCAATCGGCTTAATGCCAACTCGACAAGTACTCCTCGCTTACTGCCCATCAACTCATGCCATTCATCGACCACGATAAACTCCAGGTGCTTAAAATAATCCGCCGCCCCTTTGGATGCTAAGATCAGGTGAACACTTTCTGGCGTGGTGATCAATGCCTGGGGCGGAGATTTACGTTGCTTCTGCCGTTGGGCAATAGTCGTATCCCCTGTCCGCAATTCGATCCGATAATCCAGTTCCAACTCCGCACTCAACTCCTGTGTGGCTTTATAGATTTCTTTCGACAACGCCCGCAGTGGTGTTATCCATAACGCATGCAGCTTTGTTGTTTTAAATTTCTGCTGCTGTCTGCGAAAGTGTTTGTCTTCATAATAATGCTGCAGAATCCCAAACCACAGGGCAAAGGTCTTACCGAAGCCCGTCGGTGCATTCAATAGGCCGGATCTCCCCGTTGCAATGGCTTTCCAGGTCTCCTTTTGAAAACCATGTGGCTGCCACCCTTGATTAAAAAACCAGACCTCAGCTATTGGATTCATGCCTAGCGTTTATCAAATCTAACAAATCCTGCTTGGTGTTCGCTTCCGCCGCAGGCTTATCCTCACGCCAGCGCAAGATCCGCGGAAAGCGGAGAGCGATTCCCGACTTGTGCCGTGAACTCAGGCTGATTCCTTCAAACGCCAACTCGAATACCAGCTCTGGACGGACACTGCGTACAGGACCAAATTTTTCTACCGTATTGCGTTTGATCCATTGATCAATCTGTAAAAGTTCTTTATCTGTCAGTCCCGAGTAAGCCTTAGCAAAAGGGACCAAAGCCCCCCCATCCCACACTGCAAAGGTATAATCCGTGAATAAATTAGCACGTCGACCATGCCCGGATTGCGCATATATAAGTACACCATCTACGGTCATCGGATCCGTCTTCCACTTCCACCAATTGCCCCGTTTACGGCCTACCTCGTAGGGACTATCCTTACGTTTGAGCATCAGTCCCTCGGCCTGTTGCTGCCGGGCTTCGACCCGAAATAGATCTGCCGCTTCCCAACTGTCAAACGTTTTGATCTCCGACAATTTCAATCTATTTTCTACCGGATAGGTCTGTAAGACCTGCTCCAACAGCTCACGTCGTTCGAGCAGCGGTCGATCACGTTGGTCGATACTCTTCCACTCCAGGATATCATAACAGACCATCACTAGGGGTACATCCTCCAGATGCCTTCGGCTTATCTTCTTACGACCGATACGAGTCTGCATCAATTGAAAATCCAATGGTCGCCCGTTCTTCCAGGGAATGATCTCCCCATCCAGGACGGTACCATCTGGCAGTATCGTTTTGAGTTCGTCAAACTCGACAAACTTCTCGGTCATCAAATCCTCTCCCCGGCTCCATACAAATAGTTCGCCCTGCCGGACGATGATCTGTCCACGAATGCCGTCCAGCTTAGGCTCCACAATCCAATCTTCAATCGCTGCACCATCAAAAAAAACAGGATCTACGGGATAAGCTAGAAAAAAAGGATAAGGTAAGAAGTGCTTTTCCTCCAGCAGTTGCTGATGGAACAGGGTATTAAAGCTTTCTTCGAAGGGATCCCATTTGCCCATGACACGGTGCTCGACCACTGCTTCTTCCATAGCCAGATATTCCGAAAGCGCCCTGACCACTAACTTACGCGATACTCCTACTCTGAAATTACCGGTCAATAACTTGTTGAACAGAAACAGACTGGTACCACCAAACTTTTTCCAGTAGGCCTCTATAGCACGTCGCTGTTGCGCAGGAGAATAAGTCTGCATCATCATGATATCCTGCAAAATTGCCCGCAACTTGAACACATCCGAAGCGTGATCCGCAGTGAGCAGCAGTGCAAGCGTCTCCGCCAGATCGCCTACCACATAATACGACTCCTCAAGCAGCCACAATGGAATTTCTGTTATCTCAGCAGCCCATACCCTGAGTTCGGTCGTCTTAACTGGTCTTTTGGGCTTATATCCCATCAATACCGCCACTGTCAGTAATTTTTCAGTTTCATCCGCAGCGTGAAGATAATCCGTTATCGCGGTTACCTTCTCCGAGGTCTTTGTCGTGCTGTCCAGACGTTCAAACAAGGTCGCGAAATTCATCCTTCCTCCTCCATCTCATCGTTATAAAGTGTTTTTAACACCGCGGCCTCTACCTGATATCGTTCGGCTAGCCAACGGGCAAAATTAACTTCATACCCATGCGTTAAGTACACATGGGAGGCTCCGCTCTGTTCCACAGCAATATTTAACTGATTCCAATCACAATGATCAGATAGCGCGAATCCTTTATCCACGGACCGTCTTCTCCGCGATCCCCGCAGCTGCATCCAACCACTGCACATTCCTTCTCGATAAGGCTTAAGCTTCTTCACCCAAGGTGTGTTATTAGCGGATGGTGGCGCTACAATCACCGCGCCTTCCATTGACTGTCTGTCCATATCTGTTGTCATACGTACCCCAGGAAAATGAAACCCTACTTCTTCAAGAGCCTCATTTACATTGGCAACAGCACCGTGTAAATAAATATCCCCAATCGACTTATCAAGATGAGCCAATATATTCTGTGCCTTTCCCAATGAATAACCGTAGAGTACTGTATTATACCCTTGTTGTGCATTAGATTTCCACCAATCATTTATTGCCTGATATAATACCGTTGCTCTTGGAAAACGATAAACAGGCAATCCAAATGTACATTCTGAAATAAAGTGATCGCATAGTAGAGATTCAAACGGCGCACTAACGCCATCCGGCTCCATCTTATAGTCTCCTGTAAATACCCATACCTCTCCTCGGTAGGAAAGCCTGATCTGAGATGATCCAATAATATGACCTGCTGGGTGGAAAGAGACCGAGACACCGTTAATCTCGAAGGGTTCACCATATTCCACTCCTTGTACAGACTGCTCAATGCCTAATCGTAACCTGAGAATAGGAACTGTATGCTGATGGCAGATATAATGCTTCATTCCCCATCGCATATGATCGCTATGTCCATGTGTGATCAATGCGACTTTGACAGGTCGCCAAGGGTCGATATAAAAATCTCCCTGTTTACAGTACAAACCATTTTCATTTATCGTTAGTAAAGCCATAAATTAAGTCTTATCAGCATGCTATCTACTTTATCTATGCTAACAAGCCGACAGCCTTATTGTTTAATAAATGAATTACTTTATTGCGTTCATATTATTACAAATAAAATTAATTATGTTAAATAATAGATGAGCCATAATAGACATGCAAAGAAAATGGAAAAGCGAGCACATTTTTATAACTTTGTATCAAAACTATGTGTACAATGGAAAAAAGATACTGGAGCTTATTGCTCGTGGGCGCTTTATTAGGTACAACTGCTTGTCAGAATGGAAATAAGCAGCAGACCGAAGATCAATCCACAGGGCTTGAAACTCCTATAAAAACAGAGGTGCCGAAGCTGATTATAGATTCTTTGACGGACGACAAAGGCAACAAGTTAAATCTAACATTTGACAATGCTGCTGGTACGGCTACCCTTATTTTTGGCAAGGATACAATCCATATGATACAAGATACTACGGCTTCGGGTATTCAATACAGCAATGAGAACTATACCTTTACGGAGCATCAGGCAGAAGCAATACTTACTAAAAATGGTACTGTAGTATTTTTTAAAAGCAAGTAAGTTCCTTTTTGTATGTGCTTAGAATTCACAACCAAGAAGGTGTTATTTCGTTGGTTATCGGACTAGAATCTCCCATAATCCCAGCAAATATATTTTAGCTAACTTTGTCACTTCGTATACATTTAATAATTCTGCAGTGTCTTTAGATAAATTAAAGCTTAGTAAGCGTCTACACAGATCGATGAATGATCTGGGGTACTTTACAGCAAAAGAATTCCAACTACAAACCCTATCCCGTATCGTGGGGGGCCATAGTCTTATTGGTATCGCACCTGAAGGTGCGGGCAAGACGACCACGTATATACTAGGGGTATTGATGCGCTTGAAATATACACGTGACGAAGCTCCTAAGGTATTGGTATTAGCACCGAACGAAGAGCGAGTCAATGAGATCGTAGATCGATTTAAAACCGTAAGCGCAAATAACGATCTTTATATCATGGGCCTCAAAGCAAGTGGTAGTACGGAAGATGAAATCATAGATTTGGTACGCGGGGTAGATATCGTAGTGGCCACCCCTAATCGCGCGCGGGCTATATACCTCAAATTAGGCCTTAATTTAAACCGTATTCAGACATTTATCATTGATGATGCTGAGGAGATCGTAAAACAGGGTATGTCGACACCTGTAAGAGAGTTGGCACAAAGCTGTGGCAAGGTGCAATACTTGGCTTTCAGCACGGTGGAACATGATAAGCTGCACCACATGATCGATGATTTCATGTCACTGGCTACTGTCGTGGAGGTCGATGAACTGAGCGGGAAGACTACGGACACACATGAGCTCATGCTGTACCATGTCCCCAATTTCACGACGAAGGTCAACTTACTTAATCTCTTGATGCGTGACGAAGAGATTTTTGATAAAGTAGTTGTATTTGTCAATAGCCGACTGACGGCACAAAAACTAAGTCAGAGCTTGCACGCTAAAAAAGGAGAAGTCACGGTGTTGAATCCTTTTTTCCATGATGATGCTGGTATTGATAATATCGATGATTTCAAACAGATACCGGAATGTCGGATTCTGATCGTTGCCAATGAAGGTACCACGGCTATTGATCTGAGCGGAATCCCATTTATATTCCATTTTGAGATCCCCGAAAGTGGAGATGTCTTTATGGAGCATGTCGCAAAGACCAATGAGGATGACGTTATCGCTATCACATTTGCTACTGATCTGGAACTTCCGGCGGTCAAAAAACTGGAACAATCCCTAGGAGAGAAAATACCTGTTGTGCCGCTCCCGGATGATCTAACCATATATAGACCATCGAATGCTCCAAGGAGTAAACCCGAGGTAGATGAGTCCCAAGGAGGAGCTTTTCACCGGAAAAAGGAAAGTAATAGCAAGACATACAATTATGGTGGTGGCGCCAAAGCCAAAATGACAAAGAAGAACAAGAAAAAATAGGGCCTTCCTACAAAAGCCCCCCTGCATTAGTTAGGGTGGCTTTTGTTATTATAATTTCCAATCTATACGAATATTTTTGATAAAAACTCCAAATCTATTTACGTAGCATATGAATCCCTGTCGTCAGACCGCTTCCGAGCAGCGCTCCTGCTGCTATATCGGAAGGATAGTGCACACCGAGGTACATTCTCGAATAGGCTACACTGGAGGACCACACCAGCGAAGGCGCAATAACGTACCACTTGGGATAGGATTGTGAAAGGGAGACTGCTGTAGAAAAAGCAGACGATGTATGGCCTGATGGGAAGGAATATCCGCTAGCTTGGGTCACTGCTACAAAATTGTTATACTTCCGAAAGGGTCGCGCCCGTTTAAAAATTTGCTTGAGTCCATAATTGACCACCGCAGTAATCGCTGTACTGGTGCCTATATATACGGCATTCTGACGCATGGTCTTATCGTCACTGATAGCCCCGGCAGCGAACAGGCCGATGGGAACTCCGATATTTACATAGTTGTTGGCATCGGAGATAGTTCGAAATACCCGGTGCTGTGTCTCGGTACGTGTACGAGCAATATGCCTCAAGGTCTTAATATCAAAATTTTCCTGCGGTAAAACCTCCTGCCCAACTGCTTGTGAAAAACAGGACAGTCCACAAAAAAACAGCAAAAAATTCCTCATCCAGAGCATAAGCGACTATATTAGAATTGAAATATAAACATTTATTGGCAAACATACCAAAAAAGGAAATCATCCCCGCGGCGGGGCTCTCACTGTATCTGGGACTACCGCATGTGGGTTCGCCAGCAGACACAAGCCAACAATAGTGATGAAAAGCAAATAATGATGGGATATTAATACATTATTTTGCACAAAAGACAATTACTTCCTGTAGCTTTACAGCTCAAACTTCTTTGCTATGCCCTATCAGAATGTATTTGTTGAATTTTGTGAACAGATAAAGTCAAGTATCGATCAAGGAACTTTTGCCAAATTAACTTTTGCCAAAACAATGGGCGATACGGAGCTTAAAAATATTTATGTGCAACTCCGCCCTCTAGACAACGGTGCTTATGACTTTGTGTTAAACCTGAGGTATAAGACGGAAGAAATTGAACAGTTCTATCCGGCTGAGGAGTTCTTCACGGCTTTGGGTACCTACATAAAAAATCCCTTTACGAGTGTAGTCTTATTTACCACAGAAATGGACCTTACATTCAAAATTAATAAAAAAGGTGCGGGCAGCCTAGTTGAACAAGCTCCTACATTTAAACATGCTTCGCCTGCTATGCTGGAGATAGCGAAGCATAATCCAGCACACTGATCTACTAACCAATACTGTTGTGGCCCCGTGCTGTCTTTATGAAGATGCTATGCCAAGATGAGTAAGATCGCTTACTCGTCTTCTTCCAGGTACACACTGTGAACGACGAATTTGATTTTTTTATGGGGTAGAAGCATATCATCCACATCTTCGGAGTCTATGGGGTAAAGGGTGTCATGTCCTCCGCCATCTAAAAGTTCAGAATCGGGTATAAGCTCATAAAAAGTGGTACCATCAATGTTGGACAATTCTTCCACCTTAATATAAGCCACATCTTGGCTGGTCCACATAGACAGTATCTCTCTCGTGAATAATTGGTAGGGACTTTCTTTTTCTGACATGGCGCAAGTTACTAAAAAGAGCGCTTATTATTTTAAATAGCTCACTTATGAAGATATTAAATATACATCGGAATGCTAAGATCATTAAAACTAAAACAAGCAGTGATAAGAGCTACAGGTAACCCTCTTTTTTATCCTACTAATTTTCTTTTGTAGACTTTGATATTGTTAAATTTGCACGAAAATGAGTACCTTTCCAGCCATCGTCTTTATATGATCAACAAACTGGAAACACGAAAAAAGGAAAGTGGCAAGATAGACTTGAGGAAATGAAGTGTACGAGGGAATGGCTAATCCCAATGACATCGAACAGTTAAAAATAACAAACATGAAAAAAAGTAAGATTGTATATAGTAAATACACATCTGCTGACTTTGGAAGTTTCGAAACCTTGGTTTACAATGACGATGTTATGCGTTATATTTCGGGTAAAGCACTTACCACTCTCCAAGCGAGGGATAAATTCGATTCTATTTTAGCTATTAACGATGAGGAAGAATATCTAGGCTATTTCAAAGTCTACAATACGGATAAAGAATTTTTGGGAGACTGTAAGTTGGAACGCTGTAAATATGATTCGAGGAAGTTGGAAATTGGCTACATCTTGAAGAAAAGCTATTGGGGTCAAGGGTATGGGACTCAGATCTGTGCCGCGATGCTCGCTCTTGCGAAGAAGGTATCGCCCGAAAAAGATATTCTAGGAATCATCGACCCTGATAATATAGCGTCGAAGAAACTTCTTGAAAAATTCGGATTTGAGAGTTATTTCATTGGTGTAGAGGATGGCTTACCTACAGAAAAGCTTATCCTAAAAAAACAAACGATCTAATCAATTAAGGATTTTAAAATGTAAAATAGATAGGATTTATTTTTTAACTAAACCGACTTTCTCCCGTCTAGAATTATCATAATCGACCCTCTAGCAAACTTGATAAATGACGCCATCTCCTCAGGGCTTGGAATCAGCTCACCTTCTCCTCCATCTAAATAATGTCGCCTTGCTTGGGCAAGCCAAAACTGGTGGTTCGTGGGTATTCTATCCATTAACCATCCTGATGCCTCCTCCTTGGAACCGATGTTTCCCGTCGATGCACTATACCAGATTCGGGCAATTGTCAATATGATATTCCTTTCATCTCCACGCCAATCCTCCTCGTTATTCCATTGACTCAATGTACTTTGAAGGGTTTTAAAAAAATCACCATTTGGAACATCATCTACAAATAATTTCGATGCGATTGCACCGACCATCGGGATACTTGATATTCTCGCTTTTTTTATCAATATACATAAGTCTGCATCGAGAACCGCTCCCTCAACAACTCCTTTCAAAATATCATTCCTCAACCACTCTCCAAACTGCATCTCCCTTCTAGGCGGATATTTCCAAGGTACAACTTCTGAATAGTTAATTACGGTAACCTCTAATGCTCTTTTGTTAGCACTCGTACCTGGTTGCGCTGAGCAGGTTAAAAAACGCTGCATAAGTCCGGTACGTACATCGTCACTCATCGGCCTGTCTATAGTCACCAATAAATCGATATCACTAAAAGGCTTTAATCCCCCAGCTACTGCAGAGCCGTATAAGTGAATAGCCAACAAGGAACTATCAAGATATTTACTTATAATAGCACATGCCTCAGTAATCTGTTGATTATCTACGAGATTCAGTTCTAGCTCTTTTATCAAGTTATTAATGTTCATAACGGAAAAGCATATTCATCTTTACATACCTTCTATATCTTATCATTATATGCTAAGGTAGTTATTTAATGATAACATTCGTGCTTAAAAACTTGTCCTCAGACAAGTGGATTCCCCTTTGACATTGTTAAATTTAACTCATAAAACTCGATTCAAGCAATAAAACGATGGAAACAATTCAACTCATTAATTATATCAAAGCGCCGGCTTCACACATATACCGCACATTGACTTTAGAAGCAGGGCTTTCTCAGATATGGACTAAAAAACTTAAGGTAGAACCAATAGTAGGGTTTATCAATGAATTTGATTTTAATGAACCGGAAATCACGAAAATGGAGATATTAGAATTATGTCCAGACAAATATATTCTCTGGAAATGTATTGAATCAGATAAGGAATGGCTCGAAACGATCGTGTCATTCGAGCTATTTCAACGGAAGGATAAAATAGCAGTAGTGCTAAAACACTCCAATTGGAAATCGATAACGGAGTACTACCAATGGTGTAACTACAATTGGGCTATGTTCCTACAACGTTTGAAATACTATTGTGAAGAAACGGTCAACCGATAACCTCATCATGTATAAAAACTTCTCCTATAAATTCGTCGTTGGTATTATTGGCTAAGGCGTCATCTATCAATAGAAAATGTTTGCCAACTAGTGGACCGGATATTTTAGAAATTTCTTCGCTGTCCATTTCAAAAAAGCGTGTCACATCTACATAATCTGGGATCCATGTGGGATTGGGATTGGAAACGTAAGATGTAGAGCGCAGGATATTATATCCTCTATGCTTTAAATCCATCAGTGTATTGAAGCTCAATTTTACAAATCCTATCATATCCACTACTCTTTATATCGTACAGTTCGCCAAGTCATTCAACCGAAGCATTTGTCTTTTGAATCTGTTGCCATTGCTATCTTTTTGTAAGAGAACAATGAAAACCTAAAAATGTTCAATAAAAGACTCCAACAAGATAGGTTGACTCATTCAGGGAATATAAATGACAACGGTCTTCTTGTTTTAAGAAGACCGTTGTCATACTCCTGCCAAATCTCCCAAATCTACCATCGATAGGTTATAGCATTTATATTCATCCCTGCTCCAACTGAAGCAAACATAATAAGATCTCCCTCCTGAACCGCAAAATTCCCGATTTCTCTGTTCAATACCTGATGTAGTAGTGTAGGTATTGTTGCTACAGAGCTGTTTCCCATATGAGCGATATTCATAGGCATTATATTTTCGGGAAGTTCGGCTATACCATACAATTCAAAAAACCTTTTGACGATGGCCTCGTCCATTTTATCATTGGCTTGATGTAAGAATATCATCTTAAGATCATTGATATTTTCGCTGCTCCGATCAAAACATTCTTTCATGGCCTGGGGCACATATTTAAGCGCGTATTCATAAACCTTGCGTCCCTTCATTTTGATAAACTGGGGTTCTTCAACCTCTCCACTATTCTCGCCTGCGGAAATAATGTAGTCGAGTTCAATCCCTGTATCGGATCTTACGGCAGTATTGATAATTCCCGAATTAGTCCCATCAACAGCCTGAATAATGCATGCGCCAGCCCCATCAGAAAAAATCATACTATCCCGATCCGAAGAATCCAATACTCTCGAAAGCGTATCGGTACCGATGACCAAACACGTTCGAGCTTCGCCACAGCGTATGGCCATGTCAGCTTGGATCACCCCCTGTACCCAACCGGGACAACCAAAAATAACATCATAGGGAATACAAGAGGTGCTTTGTATACTTAATTTGTTTTTGATCCGCGATGCTACAGAAGGCACCATGTCGCGTGGTGCCCCCAGATGATACATTTCGCCATAGTTGTGCGCAACCACAATCAAATCTATTGACTCTCTGTCTATTCCCGAATTCTTAATAGCTTCCTCGGCAGCAAAAGCTCCCATATCTGAAGCACCAATCCCCAGACTAGCATAACGTCGTTGTTCGATTCCCGTGATATCCTTAAACTTACGAATAATAGTCTCGGTAGATTGCTCTATCTTAACACCTCCATCCGTAAAAAAATTACTATTCAAAAAGCAATGATTACCAACTACTTCTGTCGGAATATAAGCTCCTGTACCTATTATTTTTGATCGAATCATTTCAAATTTATACAAACATTTAACTTTTGGAAATATTTCTCTTTAAAGCCTTTTAGAATCACAATTTAGCAATAAATAATGATATATATTTTGAATTAAACAAAAACATAAAAATAAGAGGAAAAAGAAAAAGCCGTCCCTAGTATGAACGGCTTTAACAATATATGCAAGAATAATCTTTAAATCAATTTTACATTTACTGCATTGGGACCTTTCTTTCCTTCCTGAATATCAAAAGATACGTGATCGTTCTCGCGTATATTTTGTGTAAGGCCTGTCACATGTACAAATACCTCATTACTTCCGTCGTTTGGAGTAATAAATCCGAAACCTTTGGATTCATTAAAAAACTTTACAATACCTTCTTTCATAGATAACTTAAAAAAATATAAATAATTAATTACCTTATAAAGATATGATAATTACTTTAACTTTAAGCAAAGTTAATATATAAATTATAACATTACCCTCGATAAAACTACCTAAGTCACTATAAAAACATATCCTTCCAGCTCTTCTTCTTTCACCTTCTCTAATGCTTCTTCAATCCGAAGTAGGGTCGGTTGATTGAGCGGCGGCTCGTAACCTAGATTATTCAAATCCCTCATATATACTCTTGTATTGTCTATACGTTCTGGAAACCAGTAGATCACAGAATCTATTAATTCATTATTGGAGGTTAAAATATTGTACCCCTTTTTCTTTAAATATACTAACACCCTGCGGGTTAATTTTTCAAATTTCACCATGTACTATTACTATAACATTCTATTTTGAAAAACGTTTCATTTGATTGGAATGTTATAAAGCCAGGTATTATTTTGTATTTTTATCTCCCGTAAATTGGTCATAAACCAAATCCCACATTGACAAGATCAAAGCACTAGTACGCTATATTACGAAAAACCCTTCGATAACCTATAACCAAATGGTATATCAATCGGAAAAAGCAACAGGACACCGTAATGGAGTTAGGTTCTATCTGATGAAAAACACAGGAGTTATTACGGGTCCTGAAGATCAATTAGATAATTATTTCCGTCAATGCTCCATTGAGCTTACTGCGGAAGATCTCGCCAAAATCGGTTATTTTTTCGCCAATCAATATATCCACTATGACGGAGATCGTAAATATGAAGACGGTTCATTAGCAAAGCTGGTTTTATCACAGATGCTGATTGCAGCGATGTATGAATTCAGTGGAGAGTACGGGCGTACGGTAGACTTAAAGCAAATATGATGTCGGTGGAGGTATCGTGATTAGTGTTCCCCATCGCATGGGTATAGGTGCTTTTAGCCGTGCATTGGATAGTCATAGCAACTCACTAGCAGGTTATCACATGATTCTGGATCTCACAAAAAAGCATGGTTTAACTATATTTTAAGCAAGAGCAGCACATGGTTGAAAATCATGACGATCTTTCATCTTGATCTTTCTTTATAAAATGTACATAAGCAGAAGGTGGTGTCCCTGTCACCAATTTAAATGCTGTTGAAAATTTACTAAGCGACGTAAATCCACACATCTCGGCCAGATAAGACAATTTAAATCCAAGTAATTCGGGAGATTTATCCAATTGATCAATAATATATTCTATACGCTTAGTTTGTATATATTCGTAAAAATCCTTTTCTCTATACTTCTGTATAATATAAGTCACATAACGAGGGTTGGTGCCCATACTATTGGCCAGCTGATTGAGCGTAAGACTCTTTTCGAGGTAGAAATTCTTTTTTTCTAATTTGTTCAGCTGTTCACGCAATCTCTGTTCTGTATCCTTAGAAATATTAACTTCTTTTTTCTTGACGGTAACGTTGGTTCCTTCACTAACTTCTCTTTTAGCAACACGGGTTACCGGAGAAAGTACATTTTTCTGTAAATTGTCCGCTATGCACACTGTGTCATTGTTTTTGTCTACAGATCTGCATCTTAGTTTGTATATGTTTTTGCGACGGTATATATACAACATAGCAAACGTTGTAGAAACGAGTACAAACAGAATACTACCGATAGCATAAATATACTTAACCCGATAAGCTTGCTTGGTCGAGTGAAGCCTAAATATCATTTCATCCGATAACTGTTTAGCAATCTTATCTCTCTTATTTTTGATTTCGCTTGATTTTATTCTATTTTCAATAGTCTTATGCAAATTACCAATCTTGGCATAATACTTAGCCCAAGTACTATAGGTTAGCATCATCAACTCTTCGACTCCACCGGCAGCAAGGTAAGGTTCTATTTTATCTAAGCATTCCTTCGCTTTTCTCGATTGACTTTCGGCCAGAGCGATCTCGGCCTGCATTCTATAAATATAGGGAGTAAGGTTATTTTCTATTTCACCAATCCTGTTCAAAGCTCTATCTAAAAAAACGCTAGCTTCATTAAAATTCCCAAGATGAAACTCACAGACCCCCATCAATTGGTCATTGGTCGCTTTAACCAAAATTGCACCTTTATTGTCATTTTCCTTAGTATCGATAGATGCTGCTGCTTTTTTAGCACATTGGCGGGCTTCTTCAAACTGGTTCTGCTCGAGATAATGAAAAACCTGCTCGTGCAGAATATTAATACGTGTCAGATTTTTCATCATCTTATCATCCTGGTATTCATTTGCCCGTTCTGCTCTTTCCAAATAGCTCATTGATACCATAAACAACCCAATCTGTCTAAAAGCTGTCGCTAAAAAACCTGCCGTATTACTCTGCCAGGAAAAATTCATCGTTGCATTGGCAATAGTATCTGCTTGCATTCCCTTATAAATACTCGATCGCATATCACCTTGATTATCGAATATCTTCGCCAATAACATTAACGATTTAATCTTCTCTTCGTCCGTAGCAGCAACGTCGTAAAGCGAATCCGCCGCCCTGTGGGCTGCATGTATATCCGTTGCGACAAGTGATACTATTACTTCGACATATCGCTCATGAAACGAATCTTTCCTGGATGTTTTCTGTCCATAGACAGAAAGCGCAGATAATATAATTTCTAAAAGTAAAAGATAAATTAACTTCATAATTACTTACAAAAGTTTCCTTTCTACCAATTTAATAGAATTGATGAGAAGCTCTTCGGTATATTACCAATAGAACAATGTAACAGTAATGAGTAATCCAATTATAAAGGCGATCAAAAAAAGCCTATGGAGCTTCCATCGTTTTTCCCTCGAAGGTTTCTCTATTACGCGCATTCCATGAAATGTCTTAAAATCATAAAAAGCACGGAGATTGTTCGTGTCTAACACCACTCCAATAGTTTTTTCCAGTTCTCTATGGAGATGTAGCAGGGCTAATTGCGACGACAGATATGCAACTTCATTATCCGCCTCAGTCTTAAGCTCTAAAAATTCCTCAAGTGCTTTATCAAGATCATCTGAAAGTGCCAATTCCCTATCAGGGCAATGCTTATTGATCGAATACTTCAGTCTACTTTCTAACTCCATCAAAGTAGACAGTATTTCTTTTGGATTATAAGATACTGAATTCATACGTAGATATTTAGCATCATTAGCTGGAAAAACAATGCAAACCGAGCTAAATATCCGTAATTCTATTCATTTAAAAAACTATTAAACCACTATTACAATTAAAAAAAGAAAAACTCCAACGATATACGACTGAAATCTCACTTATTATTATGTATACTTTTATCAAAATCCTCATTCATATAATATCCTTTATTGCTAGCATCACCATCAATAAGCTCTTTAAATCCTCCTTGAGATTTGATCTCATCAGAATAGAGTTCTTCATAATCCTTAGTGTACATCGCATTTGGCACAACATTGATATCAAAAATCAATTCCTTGTAAAGAGCATCTTCAAAATTTCCATACAACGTGATATAATGTTTGACATATCCAATATTCTTGGCACTATTGTAACTTAATGTCAACAATCGTTCTTTGCCCGGAGGTACTGTAAAAGCAGCCGTGCCTTCGTCCATCTTCAAACATCCACAAGATGTTATAATATCCGTAATCATCAACGGATTCTGGCCAATGTTTTTCAATTTAAAAGAAAGATCTTTTTGTTGTCCGGCCAATATGGGATAATAATGACGTTCATTGTCCTCCACCTCCATAACCGTCTTACGCTTGGAGAGATCTACGCAGGAAGCGAGCATAAACGTCACTCCAATAATAAAAAAATAATTAATATAGCTGTATTTCATCACACGCGATTACTGATTTTTTCAATCCTTTATTTTTATAAATCCTTATTTCTAAGTCTGAGTGTGCCAACAGATCGATTTTCTTTTTTAACGTCACTAAATCGCCAAGAACTGAAAAGTCGTTAGTACTAAACTGCATAATCTTGTTCCCTGTACTCCACAGTTCTATTCGTTCAGGTGCAGACATTCGATGCCGAGCATTCAATAGAAATGTCATTTCCAATGTCATCGGCTCTTTTTCTTCTCCCTGCTTCCTTCCGATTATACGCACATCTTCGCCAACCAAAAACCAGCCTTGATTAAAATCTGAGACAAATCCCACTTTATTATCGCAGAGTAAACCTGAGCTTTCAATTACATCTGCTGAAGAAATCCCTATTGCCTTACTTACCTTAAATCTATTGAAAGGCTTCGAAACACCCTTCAATCGCTTCCACTCTTTGAGATAAGATTTTAAAGCTCCTTTTTCTTCCTTATAATTCACTACACCTTCTTCCAAGGCTTCGTCCAACCTATGAATAAGGGTATCGTTGCGATGAGAAGTGCGTAATATACCGCCTTGATTCTCTAGAAAACCATCTGCTACGTCACCATTATGATAATCCAACTGTAATTTTGTATAACTCAGCACATTTAATAGCGTTCGAACACGATATCCCTCATTCCCCTGTAAATCATCCACCAACAACTCCAAATCCGTATAAAACTTACTGAATCGCTCCGTGTCAAAGTAAGTTTTCATAGATTGGCGGAAAGAGCTATATATAGCGATATCCCTATTATCATTATATGCATTATCCTCTATTTCCAACAGATATTGGCTGAGTAGTTCGGCTGAATGTGGGTAAAATCTTTTATGATATCTCCTCACCAAATCGGATACAGATAGGGAGGGGTCTATCATTATCGCACTCAACACATACGTTTTAACGTCGTCAAACGGTGAATAATCGTAACCACTGCCATTGAGAAATAGACCATTAATGCCTAGCTCTCTAAAATAAGTTAACTGTGCCTGCACTCGCCGCAGAACAGGAAAAGGAGTAATATAATCGTCAAAATTAGATATATAATCCCACAAGTAAATTCTAAAGGTCTGTTCATTCCACGACTTCAGCAATGTAATGAACTTCTGCACAGACGGAGCATTCCTTTCCAAGCGAGGTGATTTGGGAAGATCTATAGTGCTCAGAAGTACACCTGCTCGATCGGCCAGCCTAATCTTTGGAGCCTCACTGGTCGTTCTATAAGCCATTGTATAAAAGTGATCGTGTGGAAACTCCTCTGTCAATCTATTTAAAAGGACGGCAACGGCCCCACTCGCACTCTTCGCAGTATTTCCTTGCTTTTTACAGGACGTACAGGTACATACCTTGTCGTTATCATTGGGAGCAACCATAAACCACGTGGCTCCACGAAGCCCATGACCATATTCTTCTATGATGAAAGCTTTAATAGCTTGAAAAGTCTTTTCGGACGAAAAACAGTATTGATCCTTATCCCGAATCCCATCCACCAAAGCCATAACGCCAGAGTCGGCACCTCCTGCAAATACCTTACTTAAATTGTGTCCCCAAAGCCCCCAATCCCGATCTACATTATGGGTCAAGAGAATCCCCGATAGGTCCTGATCCATATTAGGTTGGAGATGGGGTTCTCTATACCCAAACGCAAAATAGCCTTTACGAGTTTTAAATTCCAAATAATTAGGTGGGATATCATCTCTATCTAACTTATGACAATCCCCCAACCTATCGATCAACATATAGGACAACCAACGCAATATCCCCGGATCTCTACCAAATAACGATAATCGTCCATATTCGTTGACAATTTCGTAATCGCTTTCTAGATCCCCTACAATCTCAACATAGACTATCCCTCCCTTAAATTCTTTAGAATAAACATCAGAACGGTCAACCTGGAATATTGTTCTCTCTGAATTTCGCTTGTCCAAATGTCTAAATAGATAATCTGCAGCCCGTGCACTTTCCTTATCCCCATTCGATATAATCAACAATTGTTGCGTCGCGAAATCAAAGTCTCTTCCTTGACAACTCGAGGATAGTAGGCAGAATAATATCCAAAACCATACGCTCTGTTTAAAATGCCACATGGAACTGAAAATATAGGTTATAAAGGTTTCTATAATTGCCCGTAATCACAGAGTTATCTGTTTGAAAATTATACCATGTTCCCATCACACTAGCCCCGATATTCTTCGTTATAGATCGACCTAGTCCAGCACCTACCATCACATTGAAAACGTTAAAACTATTATAGAACTGCGTATTCAAAAGATCGATATCAGGCGAATTACCTATACTTCCAACAGCCAACAAATAGTTTTTGGGATTATGCATAAAATATTGGGCTCTTCCTCCTAAGCTGTAGAGATATATCCCTTCACCCTCACTATCCAGAAAGAAATTACTCCATTTCGCAGATAACCTAAAGTCTTCTATTTCCTTAGCCATCCCCAGATTAAGATTGAATAGATTTTGTCTGGTAAATAGTCTTCTATATCCAAGTCCCCCTTCCGCTTCCCAAGTAGGCCTAAGCACATAAAGGGCTGTTCCGTTTATGGCTAATTTTGCAAAGAACTTATTTGCTAATGCAAGATCAATTCTTGTGGACAGTTTTTCTGTCCAAGGTGAAAACCACTCTACCTGCCCCTGTACACCTTTCCCTTCTTCCCTACCTGCATAATTTAACCTAGCTGTATAAGAATTTCCATCGGAGAGAAATCGGCTATATTCTACCGTTGAAATCGATGTGATTGCGTAATCATCTCCATATCGCGCACGAATGTGTGAGACACTAACGTTATTCTGGTAAGACTTCTGCCCTAGATAATCAAGGTGACTCTTAAACTCGGCGAACTCTAAAAGCGAAGGTTCATAAAACTGCTGATAACGATAGGCTGAATCATACTGTTTCAGACCTTCGTAAGCTAATCCTTTCATATACTTCAGCACCTTATTGTCTTGTTGGTAATATAACGCCGTGTCGATTATGGTCAATGCCTGATAATGTTCCTTCTGTTTTAGCAATTGACCAGCGTACTCTTCTGTCGTATGGCTAAATGTATTGATCAAAGGTTCGTGATAAGGGTTCAATTGTACCTGCCTATGTAACAAAGCCCAAGAATCTGGACGTTTCTCCGAACTATGGTTCATTGCTTCAGCGAGTTTTATCTTAAAAGCCACATCATCCCCATAGCGGTCTTCTGCTATCTGAGCGTAACGCAACATAGCGTCTTTGTCTTTTAACTGGTAACAGATATTAATCATGTACAATAATGCTTCTTGATTTTTTTCATCAATAGTCAACCAACGGTCACAAAGCTGTCTTGCTTCTGTTAGCTGATAACGTTCCTTTAGGCTCTTAACCCAAGGTTGCACCATATCGTTATAGCCATGCATGAGCCGATTCCGATCCTGCAGAGAAGCCCCTCCTAAAACCTGTTCATATATACTTATCGCATACTCATAGCGACCTTCTTTGTTATACAAATCAGACTTCTTAAGTAATAGCTCCGTATCTCCCGGTCTATCTAACAGTAAGTCATCCAACACCATTATTGCTTCCTGATAGCGTTTTTCAACAACATAGGCATTATATAGACCACTTTGAGCAATCGCGACAGACTCTTCATCACCATATCGTA
Source organism: Sphingobacterium faecale (assembly GCF_016746095.1). Classification (GTDB taxonomy): domain Bacteria; phylum Bacteroidota; class Bacteroidia; order Sphingobacteriales; family Sphingobacteriaceae; genus Sphingobacterium; species Sphingobacterium faecale. Next base: position 441,177 of record NZ_JAERTY010000004.1, read on the forward strand.
TTATATCTTTCCAATCGTTAACAGCCAAACCTATCTTACCGTCTTGCATATTAGTCTTCGCTTGCCGTAGTGTCATGGTCACATACGAATCCCTCAAGTCAAAATCAGTCGGATATTTAACAAAATACTCCCTCGTCAAAGCAGCTATTCTTCCTTCATTCCCCATTCGCTTATACGCCATCAACTCCCTCATGTCCAAATCCTTGCTTGTACCGGCACTATATCTATGTTTATGCAATGCAACAATGGCTTCTTCGTACTGCTCCTTAGCAATGTGGTCGTTAAAAACATACTCAAAAGCCTCTTTATTACTTGGTGAACTTTCAAATATTTTACCATATAGACTCGCTGGATCACTATTTTTAGCAGCCCTCGCCGCTTCCAATAAGAAGTAATTGTACTGTGAACGCAAGCTTCCACCTCCTCTTTTCATCTGAAACTCTAAAAAAGACAGAATTTCAGGATAACGTTGTTGGTGCTCCAGAATTGCAATTTTCTTCTGTACGAAACCTCCATTTCCAGGGAACTCATTCAATGCACGTTCGGTGTATACCAAAGCATTATTATAATCGCCGGCTTTGATATAATTATCGATAACAGCGAAATAACTATCTTGTTGCCTAGGCTGTTCGTCAATCCTTTTCTTCGACACTTCTATAGTTTCATCGATTCTACCGGCTTTAGCAACTGTCACGGCCCGTTGCTCTTGTGCGTATGCCTGGTCTCCTTTCAATTCACTATCTTCTGGATAAATCTGGGAGATTCGCTTCAACAAACGATCCGCTTCTACGTGATTTCCCATGGTTCTATACAGCTCTATCTTTTTACGCCACAACCCCTTCCAGTATGGATTCACTTCCAAAAGCTCGTTGATATAGCATATTGCGCTTGAAAACCGTTGCGTTTCGGTCTCAACTGTAACCAACATATGTTTGGATTCCACATTGGCAGGCGCATATTCCAACGATTTCACCAGCTCGTAGCGAGCTTTATCATATTGTTGTCTATGGGTATAATACTTACCCACCAACATCCGCATATCCGAGTCTCTAGGATTTTTCTTGAGATGCTCCTCTGCTCTATTTTTTCCCGCTTCCCATTTACCCTGCTTGTATAGATCATTAATCTCTTTGGCGTCTTCATTGCGTTCTATAGTGGTACTTGCACGCTGAGCGTACACTGGCTGATAGTAAGATAGCACTCCCAAGAAGACCACCAGTATTTTGGCGTATTTAAATTTCTTAAGCATTATTATGTACAGTATTAGCATTTTTCGAGGGAGAGAATCCCTGCCTTGTCATTTGACCCCATTTGAAATTTTTACGAGTTAAATATTGGACATACCCCCTTAAGGTGAATATCACGACAAGAGGATGATATAAAATAGCCTCAAACGCCGAAAACAGCACCAACTTAAGGTACTCCCAGAAGTTTTTATAAAGCTTACCTAAGACCAAATCATAGGATACAGTAACTATTGATACTGATAGTCCTATCAGGTAAGCATAAGCGATCATCATCCAGAATGTATCAAAGTTCACCTGATTGCTAAATAAGAGAAACAGAAGAAAAAGGAATCCAGTAAATTCGATAATCGGAGCAAGAAACTCAAAGAAAACAATGTAAGGCATAACGAGGAATCCCAGTCGACCGTAATCTCTGTTGAGAAAAAATTTGCGATGGTCGATAATGAATTGAAGCATACCTCGTCCCCAACGTGTACGTTGTCTATTCAGAACCTTTATATTTGGGGGTCCCTCTGTCCAACAGAGACTATATGGACACTGTACAATCCGATAAGCTTTTTTATTCTCTCGCATGTAGGCTACCATACGGACTGTCATATCCATATCTTCGGCATGTGATGCGGAATCAAAACCACCAGCTGCTACGACTATATTTCGGTCAAACAGTCCAAATCCTCCTGATACATTGGGAATAGCATTAACCATGGACCACCCCATCTTAGCAACGAGATAAGAACGTAAGTATTCTGTCTCCTGAAAAAGCGGGATCAAACGGTTGGGTGGCTTGACACGAGTAATACGCCCCTTGTCGACCGTACAGCCGTTTACCATACGCATGGTCGCTCCTACAGCAATTACATGTTTGTCCGAATCAAGAACAGGAAGAATGATCTTGCTCAGTGTATCCTCAGCAAGAATACAATCTACATCCGTATTGATGAAATAATCGTACTGTGCAATGTTCACCCCTGCATTCATTGCATCGGCCTTAGTTCCTCCATTTTCCTTATCCACTACCTTCAACTTGCTATAAGCTGGATTTTTTGACCGATATATTCGACGCACAGGCCTGCAGTATACTTTATACGCATAGTAGTATGGCACCTCTTCAAGCTCAAACTCTTCAATAAGAATATCTAACGTTTTATCCTTACTACCGTCATTGACAATAATTACTTCAAAAGTTGGATAATCCAAGTTCAATAGTGAATTGACACTATCGTAAATAATTACTTCTTCATTAAATGCCGGTGCAACAATTGATATACCTGGCGCTTCCTCAGGAAAATCTTTAAGATAGTTTTCTTCCTTTTCAGTATATCTATACCGATAACGCAAAGTATTGTAATAACTCATTATCATTAACCCTAAATAGAAAAGGGCTAAAGCAGTAGCATAAAAATAAATCAGATACGTAAAAAAATAAATCATTGATGTGCGGTGGTTTATACGGGTAAAATTGCTGTTTCGGAAAACACCTGATTCAAAAGTGTATTTTCATTTTCATTTGCCTTAACATAAGCCTCCTGTTGCAACCGCAATAATTCCTGATTTCCATATTCTCCGTGGCTCTTAATCGATCTTGCTATAATCAGCTTTGAGTTTACATCTTCGGTAGATCGATAGGCCTCCACTAGAAAATCCAAATTTTCACGGGCTTGCAGGTTCCCCATCGTGGTAATAATAGCTTCCCTAACCACATTGGTCTCTAAATGAAACCGTTCGATTAGACTCGAAGCACACTCAAGGTAACCTAGTTCACCCAAAGTCAGTATAACCTGTGCCCTTACATCTCTATTTTCTTGCCTATCCAACATTTCCATCAACGTGGGCGCTGCTTCATATTGCTTGAAAAATCCTACTTCGCGTAGAATAAAAACAATGTAATTAGGATTTTTGGAATTATTAATCCAACGCAATAGATTAGGGAGACGTCCCTCCTTGGATCGTTTAATTAGTGTTGAGTGCAAACGCAATTTATCCAACTGAGTGAACGCTTCATCAAAATTTTCTTCCATAAATCGAAAGGGATTATAGCTATCTTGGCTTGTATGAAGATCCCGCGCTGTCTTTCTTAGATGTTTATTTTTATGAAAAGTAGACTTGGAAAGAATACCACTATTTATTCCATTATCTATAGCGCCGACAATCTGCAGAGCCTCTTTACGTTTATCAGGTCCTGATGTACGGATTCTCTTCTCCCAAAACCCCATCAAACGCAAAGCTTCAATACAATTTTTGTAATTAATTTCATTCAATTCGCCTTCTTTATATACCGAGTTTTTAACAGTCAGAACTATATCTGTCAGCACATCCGATTTCCACCGCTTGGCTCTGTTGGTATCATACTGTAGTAATTCTTGAATTTCCTCCACTTCATAATTCACTTTATTTCGCATGACAAAAGTCAATTTTTCCTCAAAGTGATCCCGTGTACCTTTCTTCGTTTTCTCCTTTCGATTCATCCGGTAACCGATATATAATAACCGGAATACACCAAACAAAGTGATAGCAGCAAGCACCATTACCATAACCACAGTAATACGAATGATTAATGGATATCCATTATATACTGAACTCAAATAACTCAAATAATACAGATAGTAGTCGTAATACATAACTTTCTTTTTACTATTTTTTTAATACGTTGTTTTTAGATTGATTTCCATTAATCTCGAACAGTACTTTGCATCTTTTTGCTTGTTTAGTCCGAAAGCGTACGCTAGAGAGCTAATGTTTAACAAAGTTTGCAATTGCTCCAAACAATAGCGTCTCAAAACAATCCAACTTCAAGTGGACACCTTGTGCAACTAAGAAAAATAAAAAAAATAAGACAAAACAAAAAAACCTAAAACAACTATAAAACAAACACTTAAATAAAAAAATAAATCAAAAACAAGCATAAGCATAGCACGCTGTTTTTCGCTAAAAGGAAAACATTTCTTACACATACAAAGCATTTTCCTAAATAAAACAAGACATTAAAAAGCATGATTCTAACTGATGTAGACAAAAAACCACAAGCTCGCTTTATCGCAGGAGCGATAAATAGGTCAAAGTTAAAACTTCGGCATTACGAAAGGACTAGAGACAAAAAAGATGTTAACCAGTATATGTTTTGTTATTATCAATATAGGCAAAAAGCACCTACTACTCCAATGCGATAATGCCTATAGCAGAGTTTACCAAGCCGATAGGAATAGTTCCGCCCAAATGGAGAAATAAATAAATAAATAAATAAGGGAATCGGGCAAGTTACAGACCAAAGTCCAAGCGGTACTGATGAGGAGAACAGCCAAACTCTGCTTGAAAATTTCGATAAAAAGACGCTCGGGAGCTAAAACCACAAACCATAGATAAATCTTCAATAGTGTACATCAACTCTTGGTTCTTAAGCTGTCTTATAGCATAATTGAGTCTCAATTGATTGATAAACCCGTTAAATCCTTTACCAAATTCCTGTCTCAAAAAAGGAGCAATATGTTGTACAGGTATTTCCAATTGGGTGCTGAATTTGTCCTTGTTAAGATCACTATCCAAATAAGCAAGTGTCTGTATAAATAGCTCGATACGATTCCGATAGCATGCTTTCTGTTCTTTTGTCAAAGGAACCGTTACCAAAGCACTTTTCCTTTTACATTTTTGTGAGGTAGATCTATCTATGAATTTCTCAGCTATATCCACTGCTTCAGAGACTTTCTTTAATCTGCCATGAATAAAAAAGACAAATGAAGATCCTAACAAAAACACACTATAAAGCAAGAGTGAAAAAACTCTATGAATATGAGTATTTCCTATTTCGTTGACCATCTCCGCCAATATATATAATAGACAAATGATCAAAGCCATAAAGAATACAAACCAAAAAGCTCTTTGTAATCTATTTTGATAAAGGCGTTCTTTAACTATGCGGGCGATATTAGTCTTAAGGTACAATAAGTAACAACCTACGTGTAGCGTAGTCATAAAATGCATACCTATAATATACGTTGAGCTATGACGATAATGCATTGTAGAATCTTGAACAAACAGTAAGTAGAGAACAAAAGCCAACAAAAATGGCATCAGGTGAACCCAAAATTGAATCATTCTTACATGATTTTGGGGTAAACAATAAAATAAGTATAACATCCCTGGGCCATATAATAACCCGATGGGAAATGTCAAAGCTAGGTGTAACCAAGATGTCCCAAATATTTGGGAGACATATTCTAACATTAGAAAAAAAACACCTATTAAGAGCATTAACAAGAGATAACGGTTAAATAGAATCTTTTCCTTTCCTATATTCAGGAAAATAAAAAAAACGCTTAGCATAATTACCGTAAATGTCAGAACGGTTAATAAGATACTCATTTAAATATTGGGTTTAGACAATATAACTTTAGAAAAAATTAGCTTCTTAAGGCAGTGCTCATTTTCATTCCTAGATTATATTCTTTTCATAAGCTGTAACTATATTTCAAAAATAAATGAAATTACAGCTTTAAAAAGCTAAATATAAAGCAGAAATTACATATGTAGCTCAATCGCTACAAACACCTACTCAAATTCCTTATATACAGACATTTCAATTAATTATAAAAAGAAATCCCCTCCCAGTGATAAGCTATTGGTAAACTCATATTTACATGAATTATATTGCCACTAACTTTAATACTAAAGAAAAACAATGAAGAAGTGGCCTATACGACCACTTCTTTCATACACAATTTATTGAAAATTTATAATGGTAATAGGAAGTCTTCTATCATAGCTTACACATACAGCCAAATGATATAGGATACCAATTAACACTGTGAAGATAGCTAGTATAATTTGAAGCTAATCGGGTTTTCATCTGTCTCAAATTGGCTTACGGGCGACTTCCTGCAAGTTCAGAAAAAACAGTATACTTATTTATCTCATAAACGCACTATTTACATTCAAAACACAATGGGAGAGAAAAAAAGTAATTTTCGTCTAAAGTCAAAACTTCCTACAAACAGAACTATTCTCAACACGATTATTCTAGACAATTACTCTTATCAGCGCTTCAAAAATAAAAAAGAGTAAACGACACCTCTTATCTATAAAGATGAGCTTTCTACAAAAATACCACGCAAATCATCAGAAGCAGGTAGTTCAAAGATTTCAAGGTGAAAATATTTGATTGCAGCAAATAAATGATCAAATAGATCAGACATAGTATCTTCAAAAAAAGCCCATTGCGTTCCCCTGGTAAACATATAAAGCTCCAAGGGCAAACCGTGTTCGGTCGGAGCCAACTGTCTTACCAGGAGTGTTAATTCTTGATGAATACCTGGATTTTTTCGGGCATAGGCCATGGCGTAAGCCCTAAACAGTCCAATATTAGTCATTCTTCGTCCATTGACTAGTATCGTTTCATCGACATCTTCTTCTTTGTTAAAGTCTGCTATTTCTTTTTCCCGCTTTTCAATATATGGTTTTAGAAGAGCAATCTTTTTTAATTGTTGAATTTCTTCTAAAGTCACATAACGGATAGAAGAAATCTTGATATTAATCGCTCGCTTTATACGCCGTCCACCACTATCTTGCATACCTCTATAGTTCTTGAACGAATCACTAAGCAGCGTGTAAGTCGGAATAGTTACAATAGTTTTATCCCAATTCTGAACACGTACATTATTCAGATTGATCTGTAAGACATCCCCATCTACCCCATACTTAGGCATTTCAATCCAATCTCCTACACGTACAGAGTCATTGGCAGAGACCTGTATACTCGCTACAAACCCAAGGATTGTGTCCTTAAAAACTAACATTAAAATTGCAGATGCGGCACCAAGAGATACTAAAAACGACCAAGGAGATTCTCCGGTTAACAACGAAACGATCAACATCCCAACAACAAAAATCAAAAAAATCTGCACAACCTGGAGGTAGCTATCAACAGGTTTGTCCTTAAATACTTTGGTACTTCTAAGAATATCTCTTACTGTACGCAGTATACTATTGACCAAAGTGTAAACAGCAAATAACAGTAAAATCTTCAAAAAAGTATTTAATATACCGCTAAACACGGGAAAACCCATAAATATAATAGGAAATATCTGCTGCGCTATAAGGACCAAAATCAAACGGCTCAAATGAACCTGTACCCTATTATCCAACAACCGATCGTCCCAATCAGTATCAGTTTTTTTGATGAATCTAGTGGTCAGTGTATTGAAGAGATACCGTGTTATATAGTCAACAATTGCTAAAAGTATACAGGCAAAAAAAAGCAGTGCTACGGAAGCTAATATATGAACTACCTGATCCGTCGCGCCAAATTTCTTAATCCAATTAAATGCATATTGATAAATCTCACTGGTAGATGCTTCATTAAAGCTTAAGAGTGCTGTTTGTAGTATGTTCATCTCCACAACCTACTTAATTATATCCCCAAAAGGAAATATTTTATAAAATTTTCTACTATTCCGTTCGAAAATAGATCCAAAAACGAAAAAAACATATTTTTTTATTTAAGGTAGATACCTTTGAACCAGCCAATAAAAAATTATTCAGCCGGAAGAATTAGCTCCTACAACTATACTGGAAAAGCTTATAAATACTTCTTCCATAGATAAAAAAAACAGCTATTATATCTAGCATTCTGATTAAACTGACAAAACATCGGTAAAGAGAATTGCTTAGGTGGTGGAATAAAAGACAGAAGCAACAATAGGCTCCCTGAATCAGGGAACCTATCATTTAATAGCTACATTCAGTTTAGTAGGTAATCTCTAATCCTGTCTATCTATCGTAATAAATTTAGTCAGGACCGCACTGATGACATACAAACCGGCTAATACCCAAACAACACCTTCATTTCCTATTGTACCAATTAGAATACCGACTAAGGCTGGCCCTAAAAAAACAGGTAAGCCAGCCCCCAAATTAAGTATTGCCATTGCTGCACCTTTATCATCTTTTACTAAAGAGGGCACCAATGCCGATAATGGCACATAGCCAGCGAGTAATGCTCCCCAAGTCACACCGGCGGCCATCACCGCCCAATAATTTCCATCAAACCATATCGGAGAATAATAGAAAACAACTGTGGCTATAGCACAACCTACGCCTCCAAACCACATAATCGTATTCCGCCAGCCTACCCGATCTCCCACAAAACCGAAGATTAGATTAAAGATGATATTGCTTGTAAAAATTGTCCCCCAAATCTGCAACCATTCTTTTGTATCAAATCCGTACTCGGCCATATACATCGGTAAGAACACTGGAAAAGCAAACTGTGCCGTAGTGTTAATAACTCGCACAATTCCTCCAAGCAGTACTTTGGGTTCCCTTTTGACAATCGTCAATCCATTGAGTAATTCCTTACTCTTCGACTCTTTAGCAGCCTTGGTCTCGAACTTATCCTTGTTTATTACCAAAGCAAAAAAAGCACCGATCAGAACCCATATTATTGAACTCCATAAAGTATCCTCATAACCAAACCGCTCAAGCGCCCAACTGGAATAATAGGCTCCTAAAACATTTAATCCTCCTGTAAAAACAAACCAGAACCAGCCCACTGCAGTACTTAAGGTCTTTTGAGGCGCCCTATAGGTCACCCAAACCATAAATGAGTATGCAAACAAAGGATAACCAAACCCTCTAATCGCATAAAAAAACAACATAGCACTGTAATCTAATTTGGCCATGCCCATGCCCACAAAGCCTATTGTCCCAATAATATAGAGTATTAGTCCCATCAACATCGATTTCCTAGGGCCATAGCTTTCCGCCAAAACTCCAGAAAACCAAGAGGATATCGCGATAGTAATACCGTAGATCGTAAATAAGGTAGCAGACTGTTGAATACTCATTCCATGCTCTACGAGATAAGGACTCAACCATCCCTGCTCGACTCCATCTCCCATCATAAAGATCAAGATTCCCAGGTACCCCCACTTCAGATTGTCAGGCATCCCCAACTTAGTTACAAACGATTTGTCTTTCATATCATGATTTAGTTATTGGTATAAAACACTAATATAAACATAAATAAACACAATTAAATACTTTTAAATAAAAAATAAACTTATTTTAACCGTTCGCAAAATTTAAAATGACTTTTTGTAAATGACAAAAGCCGCACTCTTAACAGAAATACGGCTTTTTGATAGATTCTGACAACCTTACTATTTATTCCACCACACTTTTGTACCGATTACATCATCTCCCTGCCGCTCGAGTGCCTGCCTATAACTGGATCTATTGGTACTCTGTTCCTTAAGCGGATAGATAAACCTGCCTGGAATTTCATCCCCAACCTCAGGCAAGAAGACATAGGATACTTGAGCATCTTTTACTATACCAGACCATACTACATCTCCCTTCTTCACCAAAAATAGCGGATAACCTGTTCGACGTATCTCCGACCAGCCTTCTATTCCTTGATTAAATAATGCCAAGTATTTTTGACTTAATACATTTTCTCTATTAGCAGGAGACAAGAGATTAAGATAACTGTCTACCTCATTTGAACTGATTTGCCACTTTTCCAAAGATGCTCGCACCCCGTTTTTATAAGCCTGATCATCCCATCCCTTTATCTCCGAAATCAGGAACTCCACCTCAGCGTACTCCATCAAGACTTCGCCATAATTAGCCGCATTGATCACATTACTAGGAAGCGATATAGAATCGACAGGGAATAAATCTGCGGCCTCCAATGGCAAACCGTAGGGCTGGCCAAAATATACACCTTTACTATTAGGTTTTGCAAACACTTTTAAGCGCGGATCCTGTATTCCAAAAGGTCCTCTATCTCCCTTCAACACATCAACAATAATGTGCGATATTGCAAAATCCTTTCTATTAGCAGTTACCGTTGCCTGATAGAGAGGTGCTTCATTGGGAGAAGAATTTGAGTATTTAAATACCGCATTATCTGCATTAGATTCAAAAACACCTTTCACCAATGCGTCATTGATATGCTCAGTAGCCAAGCCTGGCAACTTATGCGCTATACGATTGGCAAGGCGTAACCTGAGACTATTCGCAAACTTAGCCCATTTCATGTTGTTTCCATCATAGATAATATCCGAATTTTTAAAAGTCTGTCCTTCTTTATACTTGAGCAAGGTATCTGCCGACTGTTTTAACTCATTTAATATATCAGTATATATCTTCTCCTGCGATGCATACTTCGGAGTAAGGTTGTCGGGATTTTGTTGCAACGCTTCAAAGTCGGGATCCGTGCTTCCATAGGACTGATAGGGTATATCACCAAAAACATCTGTAAGGTTATGGAAAGCATAGGATTTCAATATCCGGGCAATAGCAATCTGATTAACATTTGTTCCAATTCCTCCTATAGTCACCCACTCCTTAGTTCGATCGTCTATATTCAGCTTAATTATCTCATTAATATTATTCAATGCCCGATTCATACCTGTCCAAAATGCATCTGAATAGTTAACTGGAATCATATAACGCGATTGATCAGTATAAATATTCTGGCTAAAATATTGTGCATACAATTGTGCACCACGTAGATTTAAGTCTGGATTTCGGGTTGTATTCATCAAGAGACGCTCACCACTAACCAATAAACTAGAGGTACTTACCGCATCGGGTCTATTGGGATCTGTGTTTATTTCTTCAAAAATACGATCGGAACAACCCGCAAACTGTAAACTCATCAACAACAGTCCTATAATATATTTATATGCTTTCATAACGCTCTAAAATTTCATATTTATATTCAAACCATACGTCACAGGCGTAGGAATATTCCCTCCCTCTATCCCCTGTATATTTCCTCCGCTCGAAGTAAATTCAGGATCAATATATTTACTCTTAGTATAGATATTCCAAAGGTTACGGCCATATAGTGATACGCCTATATTTTTGATTGCTTTGGTATTATTAAGTTTGAAATTATATCCAATTGTCACCTCTCTTAATTTGACGAAGGTCGCGTCAAATATCGAGAATGCTGTTGGCCCATTATATTCATTTCTCGCCCACTGTTGCGCCGTCACTCGGGTATCATTTTCCTTAACATTACTTACGGTATAGGTTCCATCGGCATTGAAATTAACATCAGCTTTCACACCATCCAATACAATACCTGTTTCACGGATATTATTGGCTGCTGTCTTGTCCAATATACCAGCATACATCCCCACCTTATAAGTTTGAGAGAAGAAACTACCACCAACTCGGCCATCAATCAGAAAGCCTAGATTAAAACTTTTATAACGGAACTGATTTTGAAATCCAAATATATACTTAGGCAATACCGATCCTAGTGGAGCCAACTGCGACGTCTTCATATACAGTCCATCTTTATCCAATACCTTTCTTCCATCGTCCGTGTATACAAAATCATACCCTAGGAACTGACCATATGCCTCGTCCTCTCTAGCGACTAGGTTAATTAAGACATCACTTAAAGTCAGGGTATTGACCATATCGTCTATTTCTACAATTTTGTTCTGGTTTCTAGACCAGTTCAGTAGGGTATTCCACTCGAAATCGGACTGTTTAATAGGTATTCCCGTCAATGTCACCTCAATTCCATTATTACTAATTTTACCCGCATTGAGCACTTTTGTCTCATATCCAAAAGACGAAGAAACCGGGACTGCCAATATCTGGTTACGTGAGTCGTTATTATAATAGGCCACATCCATTCCGAGACGATTGCTGAATAATTGTACCTGTGCACCGGTTTCCCAAGATGTCGTTATCTCCGGCTTTAAGAATTCATTGTTTAACTTTTGAGACAAGCTATTAGCAGGCCTTCCGTCAAATGCCTGTTCTACATCGTACGCTTTCGCCAACTGATAAGGCTCTGTAGCATTACCTACCTGTGCCCATCCTAATCTGATTTTAGCAAACGAAAGCCAATCCAACTGTTTCATTGCTTCTAATTGACTCAGAATAATGCTTCCCGTCACGGAGGGATATAAAAATGAATTATTATTAATAGGTAAAGTCGATGACCAGTCATTTCGTAATGTCGCATCCAGAAAGAGATAATCTGCGTAACCTAAAGATGCACTACCATATAGGGAGGGTGTTCGCGTATGGTAGCGAAAGTTGTCGACCTTTACTGACGATGCATTTTTCAAGTTATAATAATTGGGCACGACCAAACCTCCCTGCGTAATAGCATAGTCAACCGTACGCTGTTGATCCCTCAGATTGGCCCCTATATTGGCTACCAACGACCAATTATTCCATTTTTTATTAGCCGTCGCTAAGAACTCATAATTATACTCATTCAATGTATTGGTAGACTCCTCATACTGCGATGTGCTTCTAGAATATACCGCTATTCTATCCTGAGATCTAAAGTTATAAATATCTCCGTGTGCTTTTGCACTTAAGCTTAACCAATTATTAATTTCATATTGAAAGCCCACATTGCCGTAGAACCGATCTCTTTGCTCTTCCAAATAACTTTCATAGGCCGACCAGAAAGGATTATCAATAAAACGGGTTGCCTTTCCGGCGGGCGTATTTTGCCATCCTGTCCGGTTCCATGCTTTTGGAGTACCATCCGCACGCTTGTAGTCTTCCAATATTTTATAGTCGACCTGTACTGCTCCCCATTGAAATGCCTCCAACATAATATTTCTATTCGAGGCTCCAGACCATGGCTTACCTATTGATCCATTCTTAACATAATTTATATTAGATGTAATACGAAGCTTACCAAGTTGTGTTCCTCCCGAAAAATTTAAGGTATTTCTATTCAATGTAGCATTCGGGACTGTACCACGGACATTTTTGTTGGTATACGAAAATCTATAGCTTGTATTACCACTTGCCCCTGCTATGGCAAGATTGTTCGTATTGGACACCCCTGTTCTAAAAAAGTAATTTACATCATGCTTGGGATATAACCATGAGGTTGGTTTCAAATAGGCATCTTCATCTTCCGGATCCAGAGCATACCATTGCAATACATTACGTCCATCCAGACGAGGCCCCCAACTTTCATCCGAAGCATAGTCTACAATCTGATAATCTTTTCCATTAATTTCTTGAGTTTTGAAGTCCATAGAATAGCCCTGTCCATAGAGCTTCTGTCGCTTAGGTAGTCGGATCACATTCTCAAACTCCAGACCTGTATTCACAAAGATATCGACACGATCTCCTTTAGCTGCTTTTTTGGTTGTAATCAAAATCACACCATTCGCAGCTCTAGAACCGTAAAGAGCCGCAGCAGCTGGTCCCTTAAGAACCGTTACATTAGCTATATCATCTGGATTAATATCCTGAATTAGATTTCCCAAATCTTTACCTGCACTACCGTTTATAGTCGCTGTTGTATTCAGGTCACTATTGTCTATAGGTGTCCCATCAATGACATAAAGTGGTTGATTATTACCTGTAATAGAGTTTATCCCTCTCAAAAGCACACGAGAAGATCCTCCCATATTCCCTCCCGAAGAAATAACCTGTAAACCTGCAACTTTACCCGAAAGGGCACTAACGGCATTTGTGGGTCTTGTTTGCAATTCGGTTCCTTTGACCTCCTGTACTGCATAGCCTAGGGCTTTCTTTTCCCGGGATATCCCTAGAGCCGTAACGACTACCTCATTTAACTGTTCGGGTACCAATTTTAATGTAATCAGTAGATTTCCCGAAAGCAAAAAATCACGTAGTACCTGTTCTTCGTATCCGATATAGCTGACACTGATACTCGGTTTATCCGACTTAATGTTTAATGAAAAATGTCCCTCTGCATTAGTCTGCGTTTTTAATGCTGTAGCGAGATCTGTTACCGTAGCTCCGGCTACAGCTTGCCCTTGTTGATTTACTACCCTTCCAACGAGGGTAGATTGGGCATAAATTTTTCCTGTCCCGAGGGTAATGGCCACCCATACGAGACTTGTGTGTAAAGCTCTGTTCATACTAAAAATAAGAATATTTAGTGGGTTAAAAACTAATGGTCAATGTTTCAGGGGATAATTGATTCCTGCTACATTATCCCCTCAACACATTCGTAAAAAAGGTTGTTTCATCATCTTACCGATATTAAAAAAACAAATATACACTAAGTCTACCTAAATAGTAGTTATTATTACAAAATAATTCAATTAAATAGATAAAATTGACAATACAAGTATAAAGCAGGGGCAAGAACAATGATCTTTTGCTTTTATACTTTACATAATTCGCAGCTTTTGCGATCTATATCTCAAAAACCTAGAAGTCCTTGTTAGGATAAAAAATTACTTTTACGGTTTCCCATATTTTCTATGCCGCAGGAAACCTACTTTTGAGCTATAAAGACATGACATTTAAAACCGAGTTAGGAAATATGCAGCTACCTTTTTCAAACACTATAGAGCTAATCTTGATTATGGTCGCTTTGTTTGCCTTTTTTATATACACCGTTTATCATGCAGTAAACAACCCACGCCTTTATAATACACAACGGCTTATATGGATTTTAATTATTCTCCTAGCAACCCTTTTGGGATGGATTGCATACTGGGGATATGGCAAGAACGGTTACATGAAAAGATAACTTCGGGTTATCTATCCGACCATTTCATCAGTAACAAGACTTACCCACTAAGACATAAACTCGCTATAAAGTATTAGACACTTCGCTTCATTTTTTTCTGTATAAATAAAAAAGGGAAGTATGAACTTCCCTTTTATGTATCATTGCCTATATTTGGTTTAAATCGATCAACTTAATCTGTACAACCAGCTTTCCATTCTGATCGACGAACTGATTAAAGGCTATCTTATCATCCTTTCTAGAAAATACAGGCGCACCCACTACCTTTAAATCATTAGAAGAATATGAAGTCAACTTATCTAATTTTTTCGATTCCAAATCGAATAGATGTACATTATTATCAGCTACAAAAGTTATCTTGTCACCTCTTTCGCTCACATTTATCGGCGACGAAATAGAAAAATCAAAACTCGACACATAGTTAAAACTACCTGTAGACACCTCGCATCGTACTATTTGATTACGTTCCTGTTCATCCTTTGCCAGAGCATATATAAAGCGGCCATCAGCCGAACTCCTCAACCAATGTCTTAAATCAGATAATCCTTTTGAGGTACGGGATAACCTTTGCTGACGAATTCCCTTTGGCACATGCGGTCGTTCTCCAATCTTACCGACTGCCGCTGAATCGCTCAAAATTAATCCAGGATCTATTGTTACCGAATAGATTTCTGTTATAGTATCTCCGTTGTCATTTCGGGTATTTCCCTGGAATGCGATCTTAGACGTACCATTAATCCAACATTCGTCAAAAGCCTTTGATATTTCATCTGATCCCCACTTTGGCTCTCGAATGACATCACTCACTATTGCGGAGTACAACCTTCCGTTGTTATTGCCTCTGGCTTTGGGCACTTCTATTTCATTCTCATTCGGAACCATCACACCGACCATTCGCAAATCAGAATCTACAAATTCATCGTTATAGGTAAAGCTGACCAACTGTCCATCCCCACTCCAACAATGCGAGTGCGTACCTCCTCGTAATGTTCCTGCTGTATAAGGCTCCACTACGTCACGAGCATCCATATGTATCCCTTGCATAGGGTTATCAGTATCTATAGCTAATCCAAAGCGTCTAGTCATGTCATAAGGTTCTTTCTCGTCGGCATCATAAAGACCATGTATAAACAAAACCATATTTTCTTTGGGGCTAAAAGAGGCAGCTCCAACACCTGGGCCATAAATTGTCTGACGATCCGTTTTATAAAGAATACGTTCCTCGCCTGTATGAACATTGACCATGCCTACTGTCGAGGTCTCCCCGATTTTGGTATCATCATTACGACCATCAAAAACAATCCATTCATCATTAGGAGAAAAAATGCCATTATGGTGTATGGTATGACCACCTATAGGTTTGGTCAAGGTTAAAACCTTAGATTTGTTCATGCAACTACTAAATATTACGGTTAAAAAACTAAATAACAAATAACAAAATCGTAAACTCATCTCATTTAAGATTATAGATCTTATAACTTCCTAAACTCTTCAATGCAATGAAAAGTTAAAAAGTTAGCATCATGATTATTTTTAGCATCCACTTTACCGTCATTATAGGCTGTCCTGCATAATATGATAATATCCTCCCCCTCGAATAACCAGTCTACGTACTGAAATCCATGATTAACTATATCTTCATGTTCAAGGATAACCTTTACATCCTCCCAATGCTTTAGATCTTTTGACTTACGCAACATTAATACGTTTCTATACCCCGAGGGATTCGTTCTTTTAGAATCCACATACCGATAACGTTCTGGTATTGAATTGGTCAACGTATAATAATAGCCGCTTTCCGAATCATGTTTTATGACAAACTTCTTACTTCCACCGTCAAATGGAATAAAACCACTAACAGGATCAAAACTAAGTCTCTTACCATCCGGAGATATTTCTACCATAGCTGCTTTCTCGTCTAGTGTAGTCCGATCATCCACACGCAGAATGTTCCACATCTTATTATCCTGTCCTACAACAAAATTACCTTCTAACCAACCCGTAAAATTTCCATTCAGATAACTTTTATCAAAAAATAAAGTCGAGCTTGTTTGCCACGATTTGGAATTTAACAAGTCCGCATCAATTTCCGCGGACATAACCATTGCACCATAGCGCTCCCCCCATTTCAGCTCAGGCCCATGTGCCGTTTCCATAGGACGCCACAAACGTCCATTGTACTCCACGACCGGCATAGGTGCGCAATGAAACTCTCCAGCCAACAATACACCATTCTCCTTGTTCGTGGGTTTAGTCCAGGACCTCCCACCATCGAGCGATTTACGGATCAATACTGTACCATGATGTCTATCGGGACCCAACAGGTATAGCTCTCCTTTATGTACAAACAAAGAACTCCAAAAAGCACCATTAATCTCACCCACCTTTTTCCAACTTCTTCCTTTGTCTTTAGATCTATAGATGGTAGTTACAGCCTGTTGCCATTCAGAACTTTGGGGCCCAAAAAAATCATGAGATGCCACATAATCGCCATTTGGTAATATAGCTAAGCTCGGCGAACCGATATACTTCTGTGTACTTGTGGGCTGATAATGAACAACTTTACCAGGAACCTGCCAATACTTTTGAGCGCTGATTTGCCCTATTCCGATACTGAGTATTAAAACAAACAGTATAACACTCTTCATCGCTAAGCGTTTAAAATTAAAAAAAATCATTTTAAGTGTTCCTAGAGACCAATATTAATGTCTTATTTTTTATGTTTATTTAAAATTCAATCTATTTTTCTAGGATCCACTACTACGTGCTTAATTGACCGCCTGTTATAAGTATAAGTAATATGAACCATACCATCGGAAGTCTGGATAATCGCAGGATATGCATAACCATCTGGTTTAGGCTCATTTTCTAACGTCGAAATAATTTTCCAATCTATCCCATTATCTGAAATTGCCAGATTTAAAAGATTTCGCCCTTTAGGTTGCTCTCCCTTATTAGTACTATGATTATAAATAAGAAGGTGTCTGCCATCTTTTAATGTTACCGCATCTGTTCCCGAATTAGGGTTCGGTAAACCTGTACTCTTTAATGGAGACCAAGTTTTTCCCTCATCTTTAGACCAGCTTGTGACCAAGACTCCTTGCATAGTTCTCGCGATGATCTGAAGGTCACCATTCTTGTGGACAAGTACGCTAGGCTGAATAGCATCAAACTCCTCTCCATCGTTAATTGGTGGTACGACCGTCCAATTCTTTCCATTATCATAACTCAGTTCAAAATAAATTCGCCAATTTCTATCATTCGATGTTCCTCGACTCTCGATACTTGTTGGACTTATAATAGTACCATTAGCTAGTTGCACTGGTTTGTTTTTTATCGGTCCCAAAAGATCCCCAACTATTTTGTCGGTCCGCATTTTCACTGGTCTGGTCCACGTTCTCCCTTCATCTTCAGTAATTGTATATGCTCCCCACCAAGTGTCAACATTAGGTCCCACCTTATAAAAAAGATATGTCGGTCCATCTTTAGGTTTAAATAAAACAGGATTCCAAGAGGGGTGTTTTACTGAATCTGTTAGAAACCCATTGACAACCTCAACGGGCCAAGACCATTTACCATTTTTCAAATGAGAGACACGGATACCTACATCCTTATTTTTTTCATGTGTGCCTGCAAAAAATGCACACATTAAGCCATCTGAAGTTTCGATAATTGTCGAAGAATGACATTGTGCGGTCGGTTTTTCATCCATATCATATATAAGTTGAGCACTTACAATTCCATTTTGACCAACGACAGATAAAGGAGGTATTTTAAAATCCTGTGAGAAACCGCCATAAAAGCCAAAACACAACAAAGATGAAGCGAGTAATTTTTTAACATTTGTTTTCATAATTCTTTTTTTGGTACATGTTACACTCAAGATAACCAAATTTTCACGACTTACGTTATCTGATTATCCCGTATGTTCTATTTTAATGTTTAACAATTAATATCCAGTATTTTGATCCAGTTTATATCCATAATTGGCATCAATAGCCGCTTGAGGTATCGGAAAAAGGAGATGGTAGGGTTGAATAGAACTCCTAGTTTCTTCTAGGAGATTATACTTCTTAACACGATCCACTAAAACTCCCAACCTAACTAGCACTCTTCGTCTTGGTTCCTCAACAGTTAATTCCCTTGCTCTCTCGTCAAGTAAAAAGTCAATGGTTACTTCTCCTTCGTTTATTGGGGCAATTCCTGCCCTAGATCGTAAAACATTGATATCCAAAACAGATAGATCTTTCCTCCCTGCCTTCAAATAAGCTTCTGCCCGTAACAGATAGGTCTCAGCAAGACGATACACGATTACATCTTTAGCACTTCTGCCCGATGTAGCATTATTAGCCCAAGGCGCCCCCTCAATTTTTCTAGAGTAAGGATAAATATTTCGCATCGTATCGTCATAAACAGTCTTCTTCTCAACCAATGTATTAAAGTATTTCGAACTTGGATTATTATAATAGAATTTTCTTCGCATATTATAAGAAGAGTTACGCATATCATTAGGTGCTGGTTTCCAAATATCATATAAAAAATAGTTGGTTCCTCTAACTCTTCCAACACCTCTCCCCAAACTATCTACGACCAGCATCGGTTTACCATCAGGATCCACAATTTTACTGAGAAAAGGGGCCCAATTTCTTATTTGTACGTTACCATTTAAGCTGGAACCTCCTCCATTTACCATATTTTCAAATTGCCACACAAATATAGATTCTTGATTTCCAGAAGACCGATTAGCATTTCCATCCAAAAACAAATCTGAAAACACATCTCCCGCCTCGGTTGATTTCCCACCAAACCGCGTAGTCATAATCTTGTACATTCCCGAACCTATAAGATCTGAGGCGCTACTTATTGCCGAAGTATTATCTCCCAATCCTAAATACACCTCTGTCAATAAATGTTGCGCTGCACCTTTTGTAATTTTACCATCCGTTTTCTCCTCTGCAATAGTTGGGAGCCACTGTATTGCGAATAAAAGATCCTCCTTAGCAAAGTTTAGAATCTCCTCCTTTGTAGCTCTTTTAAAATCATTCTTAGGTGTAGAATAAATCTCTTCGACCAATGGCACACCGCCAAAAGAATTTACTAGTAGATTATAGGTATATGCCCGAAAAAATTTGGCTACGGCAATGACTTTATTTTTTTCCTTTTCATCTGTCCAGACTGAGGTTCCATTTTTGTTAGCATACGTTATCAGTGTATTTGCACGGAGGATCATTTGTGTGTATGCCCAGTTCCACAATAAGTTCAAATTTGTATTATTCGGGGTATACGTGGTTTCGTAATTCCGTAAACCCGTATATTCCACTCCTGCATCTGCACCAATATCTGTAGACGCAAAGTTTAAAGCAAAATAAGTATTGTCTCCCATAGACATTTCTTCACGAGAAGCAACATATAAACCTGTAAGATACAGATTAAATCCATTAGGAGTAGTCAAGATCTTTTCTGCACTAAGGTTTGACAATGGATCTTCCTTTAAATAGTCTTCTTTGCATGCTACGACAAAAAATAATAGTGTTATACTAATTATTATATTTTTCATGACCTTATTTTTTAAAAGCTAAAACCTAAACCAAAACTGTAAATCTTAGGGAGGGAAAACATTTCCCCCGACTCTGTTCCCCCGATCTCCGGATCGGTTCCTGGCCAATCACTAATAGTCCATATATTTTTTAAATTACCGAATACGCGTAAAGATTTGAGATGTAGCTTTTCGGTAACATGATTCGGAAAAGTATAGGAAAGTGCTACATCCTGTAACCGAACAAAATTCCGACTCACATACCATCCGTGTTTCTGTGGATTATTATAAAGTAAAGAAGGTCTTTCATTAGACTTATTTTCCTCTGTCCAATATCCAGCATCCAATTGATTTAATCCTCTTCCTGGAGCATTCGGGCTGACAGCAGTATTTAACAACGGAAAATTACTTTTCCATCCTGTCATCGCATTAATCATAAAGGACAATGTAAAAGCTCCTGTAGAAAATTCATTATTAAAACCAATTCTATATCGAGGTTGTCCTCCAGAACCTATAATCATTCTATCGCTTGCATCTATTTTACCATCTTGATTCACATCCTTCAGCTTTACGTATCCAGGCTTATATCCCGCTGGCATATCATCTCCAACTTGATAAATGCCATCTATCACATAATCATAATAAGTAGTGATAGGATGACCGATAAACCAGTTATTACTTATATCATCATCTTCAATACCATCTTGATCTAAATCTTGACCATAAAGCTTTTTAATCTTATTGTCATTGTAAGAGAAATTAAAGCTAGAATTCCACGTAAAGTATTCCTTAGCGATATTGGACGTATTGACAATAAATTCGATTCCTCTATTCTGAACTTCACCGATATTGGTCAGAACATTTAAATAACCATTCATAGATGGAATAGATCTTTGCACCAATAAATCGACTGTTTTAGAATTATACACATCGACTGATCCAGAAATTCTATTTGAAAAAACGCTATAATCGACACCAATATTAGTTGTAAATGTAGTTTCCCATTTTAGATTATCATTTCCCATATTACTGGGATATGCACCGTTAGCTACAGCTCCGCCATTTCCGAAAACATATTGCGTAATTTTAGATAAACTTAAAGATTGATAAGGGTCTATCCCTTGATTTCCTACAGAACCATATGAAGCTCGTATTTTCAGAGAATTAAACAGATCCTTCCCTTGCATAAACTCTTCATTGCTGATATTCCATGCCAATGCTACTGACGGAAACAACGCATACTTATTGTTAGCAGCAAATACGCTACTACCATCCCTCCTAGTGGTTAAAGTCAGTAAATATTTGTTATTATAATCATAATTCAAGCGGATCATAGAGGATACCCCCTTAATTTGATAGGCAGATGATAAATTAGATAATGTGCTTCCTAAACTTAAATCATTATATCCCAAGGCATCTGAGCTAAGCTGATCAGCTTTGGCTTCCGTTCTCTCGAAATCCTGAAAATTCTTCCCAAATAACAAAGTTACATCAAAACCATGCCTGTCGATCCTCTTATTATATTTCAAAATGTTCTCCCAAACCCAATCAAATGAATTTTGATTTATCTTAGTTGCATTGGTGGTGTTATTAGTGAGATACTGATCCTGTCTCATAAAACTGTAATTGTGATTCCATCTGATATTGGGAGAATAATTCATTCTAAAACTTAACCCATCAACGAATGGCAAATCCCAATTTGCGTAAAAATTACTCAATAAGTTATTATATTTCTCATCATTGTCTGTCATACGAGAGCTATAGATAGCATTTGAAGAAACCTGATCCTCTTCGACTATATATTTAGTAGGATCACCATTTGGATGGTACCAAGTACCATAAGGACTACTAGTATATAAACTGGCCATCGAAGCGTTTACACCTGATAAATCCCTCTGTACAAAACTAGAAGTAAACCCCACTTTAAGACTACTTAGTATCTCAGTCTCTAAATTCGCCCGAAAATTATATCGTTTAAAATTGTCATTTAATAATAAACCATTTTCTCTAGATATAGCATTCGAAATATAATAATTTGATTTTTCACTTCTACCAGCGATATTGATATCGTAGCTTAATAGGCCTGCGTCTTGAGAAACCATTTTATAAGGATCTGTAACGACTCCATTTTTATAATTCTCTGCCTCTGAGGTATTGAGATAGGATATAATCTTACTAGGATCTGCTTCTAGACCAGATTGCTTCCGAAAATCCAATTTACTTTGTAAATAGCGTTCCGGACTAAACAGATTCAACTTCTTACCAAATTCGTAGATAGCGGCATTCATATTAGCTGAAATCGTTACCCCTTCTTCTTTTGCCCTCTTTGATGTTAATAAAATCACACCATTGGCAGCTTTAGAACCATAAATCGCTGTTGCACTTGCATCCTTCAAAATATCCATGGATAAGATATCATTCGGATTTATATCACCCATGTTACCTCCAAAGATGATACCATCTAACACTATCAACGGGGAGTTATTAGCACTTAAAGAACGGGGGCCGCGTATTAATATTGAAGGATCCTGGCCTGGTCTGCCGTTATCTAATATCTGTACTCCCGCCACCCTACCTCTGAGTGCTTGTGCCACATTTACCGTAGGTTTATCCTGTAAACTACCCATATCCACACTACTAAGACTGCCAGTAACCTTACTTTTTGTCTGAGTACCATATCCAACCACCACTACCTCTTCCATCTCTTCTTGATTAGGAATTAGCTCCACCACATAAGTAGAAGCTGAGGTAAGTTCTAGCCTGAATTTGTTGTACCCGACAAACCTAAACTCTAAATACGTATCACTGGAGTTTCTATGGATTGAAAAATCCCCCTCACCTCCCGTAACGCCCCTATTTTCGCCATTTGAAATAATAGTAACACCTGAAATTGAAAGGCCACTCTGCGCATCCTTTACAATACCTGTAATCTTGTGTTGAGCGTAGGTAAAAACACTTATAAAACATAATAAGCAGGTAATCCAAATTTTCTCTTTATTCTTCATAAGATTTTCGTTTATAATTGCTAAATATTAAACTATTCCTAGGTTCTCATAATCTACTTTAAGTCTGACCAATCTAATTTTAGTATCCTCATCCAATTCTTCAATATCCGTCCGCCTACAGACTGTGCTCACCTTCATTCCAGCCAATTGCAAATAATATTTAGCAGATTTAGGATAAGCATAATGCATGACATTCATATTATCAATTAGGAACTCTTGCACTTTTTCTACATTATCTTCTTGACTCGGATTACTATAATTATTACACAGCCAAACAATCAGTTCCGGAAAATAATTTCCCTGAATACACGATAGACCTGCTGATCCCGCTTCCAGCGTGGCTACTGCGTGTTCCATATAAGCATCATACAGACCAAAATCACTGAAGTCAGCAGTAGCTGCTATTTTTGCTGTGACATGAGCAATATCGAGTGACGTATCCTTATAATAGGTGATACGTCCAGTCTTCACCAGTTCTCCTAGAAACTCTGGATCGATTAGACGCTTATAAGGCACTGGACATTCGTAGAATCCCAAAGGCACACCATCTGTTAAAGCCAATAATTTTTCGACATTAGATCTAAATGACGCTTCATCATCCCTCTCCTCCGCCATCAGGCTTGTGATCACAATAACAGCATCGATACCCGTTGCATAGATTTCTTTTACAAAAGCAGCTTGTTCTTCAACAGTCTCTGAAAAAGTACCCGTCGCTACCACCGGCACCCTTCTGGCGACCTTTTTGACGATAAATGAAACCGACTCCAGCATTTCCTGCTTTGACAGTTCAAACATCTCGCTAGAGAGACAGTTGGCAAACAGCCCCTCTGCTCCCGCTTCTAAATAGAATTCAACTAAGTTTTCCAAGGCCACGTAATCTATACTTTTGTCTTCACAAAAGGGCATAAGCATCACGGGAATAAACTTTTTATTATTCCTATTCATAGTATTTTATATGTTTTATTACTTTATTTGATTCTTAATTTGCGGCTTATGTTACCGACTAGAAATATGGTTAATGTACCGACTACTATTATCATGTTGGCATGTAAAGGATTCCGTAGATAGGCCATGTTCTCCGGAATGAGGTATGAAAACGTCATCCAAAGAATGACACATATACCTACGATCGTGCCGATAACCGCATCCGTGTTATTTGCTTTTTTACTAATCAGTCCAAGTAAGAAAAGGCCCAACATTCCTCCGGCAAAAATCCCAGACAATGTCCACCATACATCCAATAGACTTTTTATACCGATCATAGCAATACCACATATCATACCGATCAATCCTACAATCACGGTAGCGATATACAGCACTTGTAAGTTATTCTTATCCGAAGAATTTTTATTGAAATATCTTTTATAGATATCCTCTGTAAATACAGTAGCTGAAGCATTCATTCCTGAGCTAATGGTACTCATTGCGGCCGACAGTATGGCCGATACAATAAGTCCAAGCAGTCCGGTAGGAATCATATACACCATAAAATGAGGCATGATCTTATCTCCATAATCCGAAGGCTTTAATGTAGATGCCAGTTTAATGACTTGAGGATTTTCGAGTGCTAATCCCAACTGCTCAGAAGCAGCCTGTAACTTTATCGTATCTAACAAAGCAGGATTCTGGAGATAATAGGTGTAAAGACAGGTTCCAATTATAAAAAACAATAGAGACACAGGCACATAAATCCATACACAGAGCCATACCGATTTATTGGCTTCTTTAGGGTTAGATGCTGTATGGTAGCGCTGAACATAATTCTGATCCATTCCAAAGTTATTCAGATTGATAAAGAATCCATATAATAGCACAACCCAGAAAGACGAACTGACGAAATCAAAATCTAGTGTACCTAGACTAAATTTATTTTCCGCCATTCCAACCTGGATAATATCTTTAAAGCCTCCTGGCACCTCCCTTACCACTAGGTAAATTATAATCAGTGCTCCGAGCGTTTTTAATATCCCCTGAACAACCTCCGTCCATATTACAGCTTCTATTCCGCCCATGACGGTATATATGACGATACATATGCCAGTTACGACCATGATTACTACCATACTATAACCAGTCAGTGCTTGTAGAGTCAGAGATATACCAAAGAAAATTGAGCCGATACGTGCCAGCTGTGTCAATAAAAAACAGACTACCGCATAGGTCCGCGCCCAAGTCCCAAATCTCTTTTCCAGATTAGTATAGGCGGACACTTCACCTGTACCTCTGTAGAACGGAACAAAGTATTTCGTCGCAAGCCAAGCAGCCAAAGGCATCGAAAGACTAAAAGCAAACGCATTCCAATTACCGCCAAAAGCCTTTCCTGGTACTCCCAAAAAAGTATTAGAGCTTAAAAAAGTTGCATAAATTGATATGCCGATAGCCCATCCAGGTATTCGCCCCGCAGCTCTTGTAAACTCATCAGCCGACTTATTTCTTCGCGAGAAATAAACCCCTACAAGTACCATAGCGACAAGATAAACCAGGATTATGGAAATATCTAGTATAGGGAGATTCTTCATAGTTTTAATTGTGTTAGTTCTTTATAACCCTGATATAACTTTTCATACGTTGCCAAGCGGTCAGGATTACAATAATATGTTTTTGAAACCCTCGCCGCAAGTTTTATTTTCGCCTGATTTATATCTTCATAGATCCCCGAGGCCAACGTAGCAAAGATCACAGATCCTAGTGCACAGGTCTGATCACTATCTACCACTTGTACCTCGCAGCCGAGTACATCGGCCAATACCTGTACTACATACGGCGCTTTGTTGGGTATGCCACCTGTAGCGATTACCGTTTTTATAGGAATATTATAAGATCTGAACCGATCGATGATAGCCTTGGACCCAAAGGCCGTTCCCTCAACCAATGCTTTAAAGATATGCCCGGCCTGTGTAGCGAGTGTAAAACCACTAGCCATTCCAGTCTTCGTAAAGTCGGCGTCGGGGGTTCGCCTTCCGTTATGATAATCCGTAAATAGCATATCTTCTTCCGTCAATGGAATAGCTTCCGCAGCTTTAGTAATATAGTCAAAGAAACCATCTTCCAATGTTAGACGTTGCTGATCTGACAGATCCAGTCCTTCCATTTCCAGCACCGGTTTAAGCACCATCTTCTTAAACCAATTATAGATATCGCCAAATGCAGACTGTCCAGCTTCGAAGCCGATCATCCCAGGATCAATAGATCCTTCCACCTGTCCACAGATACCTTCGACCAAAGGTGGGTTGCTCTCCATCGGAACGACCAGCATATCACAGGTCGATGTACCTATTACCTTAATCAAAGTATATGCCTCACTCCCAGCACCGACCGCACCATGATGTGCATCAATAGCCCCCACTGTAATCAACGTATCCTCATCAAATCCATAGCGATCTACAAAATCTGAGCTAATCTTACCGAACACCTGATCCGATGTATACGTATCCGTATAAAACCGATTGATCAAATTATAGAAAGAAGAATCCAGCGAACAGAGAAACTCTGCCGACGGTAGGCCACCATGCGATTCATTCCACATTGCCTTATGTCCAGCCGCACACCGGTTACGCTTTATTTGCGATGGTATAGTTGTACCAGAAAGATAAGTTGGAATCCAATCCGATTGCTCTACCCAAGTAAATGCGCTACTCTTAACTTTCCCATCGGTACGGTTGATATGTAAAACTTTGGACCAGAACCACTCCGATGAGTATATACCTCCGCTAAAAAGCGTATAGTCTATAGACCATCTCTTGGCTAACCTATTTATTTCATCTGCTTCTTTGATGGCTGTATGGTCTTTCCATAGGACAAACATCGCATTAGGATTGTCCTCAAATCCATTGCATAGGGCAAGCGGACGGCACTCGGCGTCAATAGCTACGGGAGTAGACCCCGTAGTATTTGTCCCGATGGCCTTTATTTGCTTGATAACTTCGGGAGGTACTCCATCTAGCAATTCACCGAATACGCGATCAATAGACTCCATATAGTCTAAGGGATGCTGTCTGTACTGATCATTTACGACATCACAGTACATTCCTCTTTGCCAACGCTCAAAGTAGGCCACCGAAGTAGCGACTACTGTTCCAGTAACTGCATTAACCAATAGCCCCCGTACAGAATCTGTCCCAAAATCCATCCCTATGACCAACTTCTCTTCCATAACAGTCCTTCTTAGTTTATTCCACAAAAATTAACCTTGATACCCAGAGCCTGCATCGCTGCACCTTTGATTCCCGCTGCACGTCTGACATCAAATTCGCCATCTACGTAGACTACCTGTATATGATTTGCTTTATGTTTAGCCATCATCTGGTCACGATTCACACCATCCAATACACCATGCATGATCGGCCATTGTCTATCGGTCAGATTCCATCGACGCTCCGTTTCTTCGGCAGGCAACTCTACCACTTTTCCCGTACCGATATCACAAAACAGTTCGTTGTTATCGATATAAATACGGCTCCATACAATCTTGCCCGGACGACTTATCCCACGCAATGTACCTCCTCCTTTTTTGAAGAACATCGCTGGCTGCCTTAAACTATCCGCTCCCTCATAACCATCGATAAAATGAGAGGCAGGTGCAGCTCCCGATATCAAGAACACCCATACAAATTCATCCACACCATTCACCTTATAATCCTCGCCATACCGCAGGTCGTGGAGGGTATTGTCCCCATCGAGTCCCAACTTATTCCATAGGTGATAGGTCAAGTAGCCATCTATTCCCGCACATTCATCCACTTCGTTAAAATGTGGCAAAGCCTTCCCTGCATAAAGTTCAATACCTTTTTCATTATAAACGGGAGGCCGATTGGTATTATTCAACAAGCCCTCTACCAGATCGCTAGCAGCTACCAGATCCTTCAATCCCTGTTGATACTGAATTCCGATCGTATCGCAGCCAAACTCGTCTGCCAGCCGTAACGCAGCTATATACATTTTACATTGTTCTATAGTCTGCGCACGAGTCAACTCCGTAGTAGGATCCTGCCCCCAGTCAAACTTCATTCCCTTCTCTAGCATCCATTTCAACACCCCCTCGGCATCCACATCCGATACTGTCAGCATCTTTGCATACAATGTAGACTGGCTCAAACGTTCCTTAAAAATCCCCAGTTTATGGATCAAAGCATCAGGAACGATAGCATTGAACATTCCCATACAGCCCTCATCAAATACGCCCATCACAATACGATCATTAAAAATACGCTGTGCTAATTCTTCGGCTATATCACGATCTTCAACAGCTACATTTTCGATATTAAAAGATTGCACATGCGAATAATCATGTGTTATTTTCCCTTTCTCGGTCCACTCCTTAAGCTTCTCCATAAAGAAACTATCCGTAAAGTCCTTACTCCATAAAAAACTATACCCCACCTCAGCCTTTGTCAATGACCCTGTTAAATTCATCGCTCCCACCAAGCCAGGATAAGTGCCATCCCAATTGGCTACCACCAATATCGGTCCACGGTGCGCAATCAATCCGGCCAGTACATGATGACTATATTGCCAGACGCTTTCTGCTACAATCAATGGTGCATCTTTATCTATATTCCGAAAGACTTTGATTCCCTCATGCTGATAGTCGATAAATCCATGTCCTTTTTCTTTCTTATAACCGTGGGCACGCATAATATTCCACCCCAACTTTTCAAAAGCAGTCTGGAGCATTTCTTCCATTTTTTGCTGCATCGGCCAGCAGTTGAGATTAGCCGATGGCCTCAGATCTCCACTACATACAAGAATCGCCTGTTTATTATTTTTTGGTATCATAGTTAAACTTATTTATAACCGGTATTACAAATATCAGGGAAGATCGAGGGGGAATTGTTTAATAATTTAGCCACTTATTCCCACATATTATCATAAAGTTGATTATATCAGTTCATTTTCACAACTTTAGTAAGAAAATAAGATATACCGATTATGAGAGCAAAATTTCACCAAGTTCCAAAAAACAGTGACCATACGTTCAAGATCCGTCATGATATATTACCTCATTTCGGTACCATCTGGCATTATCATCCTGAAATTGAACTACACTATCTGATCAAGGGGGAAGGAATCAGATTCATCGGAGAAAATATAGCCAACTTTGAAAAAGACGAGCTCATATTATTAGGTAGCAACATACCCCATACCTGGAAATGTAACCTTAAATACGATAGCGAATACTATGTAGAGGCATTAGTACTACATTTCCATCCAGAGTCTTTAGGAAACAATTTTCTTAATCTTCCCGAAACTCTACAAGTCCAAAAATTACTATTAATGGCTCGCCAAGGTTTGATAGTGCAAGGTGAATCAAAAAGAAAAATCATCAAACTCATGCATAAGATGAAAGAGTCCGAGGGTATAAACAAGATTGTATACCTATTAAAAATTTTTGACTTATTGAGCAACAATCCCGATCATGAAGTCATATCTCCTAATTATGCCAGCGTATCGGCCGACCACTTCGACGGCGAGCGTATTAATAGAATATTCACTTACACATTCAATAATTTCAAACAGAATATAACATTGGAAAAAATGTCCGAACTCAGCAATTTGAGCGTAACATCGTTCTGTCGTTTCTTTAAAAATCTGACACAAAAATCGTATTACGACTTCTTAACAGAAATACGGATCAATCACGCTTGCAGGTTACTAATTAACAGCAATATGAAAATAGGCGCTATTGCCGAAGAGAGCGGTTTCGAAAACACTTCAAATTTTTACAGACACTTCAAGCGCTTTAGGGATACCACACCAAGTTCGTTCAAAAAGGATTATCTGAATCAATTGACCCTATAACTTTTTATGATTTCAACATTGCTTATCGATAACAACCAGAATACAGACATGTCATTTCGTTTTGTAAAACAGCATCTGCGGTAGTTTATAATTAACATATTGAAATATTTAAGACAATCGATTGCACGCTTTGTAGCCTTGTAAAGTTCATATTATATCTCTATTATTGAAATTTCCCTAAGAACATTTGCTTCTTGTATAACACCCAATAAGACTGTATATAAATTAAAAACAAAACAACTTATTAACAAGGAGATAACACAAAACACTTAATATGGGGCTTTTTCCAAGTCTGTAAACATATCTCGAAATTTAGACAATAGCTATATGAACAAAAGAAGAGAGTTTCTAAAACAAGTATCCCTCCTATCTGTAGGAGTTCTCACCACAAAAGGAAATACCTCCGTGATGGCAAAAGACGTCCAGCCGCTTAGTCTTCATCCAAACGCTTTCGCTGTACCTCCGTACCTCCAACATCTTACACCTACCTCTACATGGGTCATGTTTATTACAGCTGAAAAAGCCTACAGCTGGTTAGAATATGAAGGAGAAAGCGGCATAACCCAAAAAGCCCACATGGAAGAGGATGGCATTTACGATTCCTACACCACGCTCCATAAAATACAAATCCCAGACCTCCGTCCGGGCGAGACTTACCGTTATAGAGCCTGTTCAAAACCTATCACACTTTTTGAACCTTACAAATTAGAATATGGGGCAGAAATAGCGACTCCTTGGTATACATTCCGTACTCCAACCACTGATTCGGCCGAAGTCTCCTGTCTTGTGTTGAATGATATTCATGATAGTCCACAAGCATTTGGTAAACTATTAGACACCGTCAAGGATCGTACTTTCGATTTTGTGGCACTCAACGGAGACACTTTCAATTATCAGACAGACGAAAAACAGATCATAGACAATTTGCTTACTCCATGTACTACGCTATTTGCAAGTAAGACCCCCTTCATAATGATTAGGGGAAATCACGAAACGCGGGGAAAATTTCGTAGGGCTTTCAAAAACTATTTTACACTTCCAAACAACAGTTATCATTTCACCTTCAATCAAGGTCCCGTATGCTGGGTTATTCTTGATACTGGGGAAGACAAACCGGACGATCACCCCGTGTACGCTGGGATTGTAGCTTTTGACGCTCTCCGTGAGCGTCAAGCACGTTGGTTAGAAGAAGTCGTCAAAACAAAAGCCTATAAAGAAGCTGCATATCGCGTCGTGATAATGCACATACCTCCCTATCACAGTGGTGACTGGCACGGGCCTACCCATTGTAGGACAGTGTTTGATCCTATTTTTGCGTCAAACGATGTAGACCTGGTTGTTTCCGGTCATACCCATCGTTATGGAATACACCCGCCAAAAGGTGTACAAAAGTATCCTGTTATAATAGGTGGTGGTTCCAAAGATGGAACTAGAACAGCGATACATATAACTGCAAATGAAAAACAACTTCATTTGGACATGATACTTGATGACGGCAGAAAAGTTGGCGAATATACGATCAAAGCAACGTAAAACGTCCTACTACACGATATACAAAGGGATTCCATCGTTACCTTTCCGATCACAAAATGAAAGCGGCCGTTTTAAAACGGCCTCCTTCTAGATCAACACACTATAACAACGAGACATTAAGGAGTATAACTCCATAGATCCGTTCCTTCTCTAAAATAAATCTTATTATCCTTTCCTAGCACCATCAGGCTGGCATTGTCCCTCAACGCTTTAAGTTCATCCTTTTCAACATCATAACTATAGAGCTTGTCCGACAATGTAAAATAAATCAATCCGTTGGGATGCGTTACAGCCAGACCGTTTCTCCAGATATGGCTGGGTTTACCATTGTAACTATAGATTTCTCTTTGGAATACAACTTTTCTGGATTTTACATCATATTTTATCAATGCGCCATCTGCAAATCCCCATAATCCTTTATCTGGCCCAATAAAAAGTCCCGAAACCGACCAATAGTCAGCGATGGAATCCATCCACACTATCCTTTTTTCCTCCGGATCCCATTCAAATATACGTCCTCGATTTTCTACCGGGACAGCCCCCAATCCTCCAAAAATTGTCGATCCACCGATTACACGTCCATCAAACTCTATAAGCGAGGTAATTGCTTGATTAGGAATAACATTTGCAAAACTTTCTAATTGCTCCGTCTTAACATCTAGGTGAGCAATAGCCCCGCCTAACTGACCATATCCGGTGATCGTTCCAAATAACATCTCATCCCGGTGCGGCATTGGAAGCACAGCGAACGGTCTATCCTGGTTCTTAATAGCCCCTAAGAATTTTGGATTCCCATTTGTCGTGCTCCAAGGTCTGGTGACGTCGTAAGAATAGATTTCTGCTTTCGTATAATTACCAAAGTATATTACATTTCCCAGACTATTCATTCCCTCCGACTGATGGAGCCCTGGATAATCCACATGTTCTCCAGTTTTCGGATCAAAAGTACCGTGGTTTCCTGCCAAATACCCTGCGCTCCAAACTTTATCATCTGGTCCCCAAAAAATCGACTGTATACTGATCGGAGCCTTAGGTACATCCAGCATGATCTCACGGACAACCTGCCCTGTTTTCAGGTCAATGGTAAATACTTTATGCGAACTGGTTAAAACTTTGTAGTTACCATCGGTATCCACCCAGCCTGCGCGTCCCCGTCCCTCTATTTTGGCAATTTCCTTCGCTGCGGGTTTAGTCGTCGAAAAATCCATGACATACAATCGGTTTGCAGCCGTGTAATATATCTTCTGCGTTTTCTCATCCCTTACCATCGATTTTATCTCTATGGATGGTAGACGTTGTTCATACTTACCAGAACTCACATTATATATAAATGTTTCCATTCCTTTAGCACTATTCAACCAAGCGAATATTCGATCTCCCCCTTTCAACCCCGGCACAAATTCCATATCATACACAAACTCATGATCTTTATCCTGCGTAGCCAATAAATCCTTTTTGTTGGTCGATGCAATGTCCAACTCTATAAAAGCCGCGTGCGATCCCAGCCCGGCGTATATTCTATTGTTTTTTGCGTCATAGGCAATACTTCTTACATACTCTTCACCAGCCTTCAATGCCCCGTTGCCCACATCTTTAAATCCGGTTTTAGGATCGTATTCAAATACCTGACCCCCTGGATAAGTTCCTCCATAAATTTTCCCATCTTTTCCGGCGACCAGATCCCATATCACCTTTTGGCCCGGCAGTGCCACACCCAGATCTTTTATTTCAGCATCTCCAAGGGTATAGCTATACATTTTACCATTTCCTGAAATGTAGACTCTATTATCTGAGGAAACTTCCATATCCCATGCTCCATCCGTCCCTGGTAATAAAGAATTAACAATCATCCTGTTCTCTTCCAGCTCATAACCTACCAGACGTGCTGGAACACCACGCACCACTGTAAATACATATTCCTTACCCTTGCTATCTTTCAGAAAATGACTTCCTTGAATAGCTGCTGCAAATACCTGCGGCCCGTGGTGTACAAATTGCCCAATCGACTCCATCGTACTACAAACAACGACGAGAATGGTAATAATCAACTTATCTATTCTATTTTTCAGCATTTAGCTTCTCCTACTTTTAATCACAAAAAAGTTTTCCCCCTCTCGTGTGTTTTAATAATTAACTTTTACGGTATTAATTGCGCTATAAAACGTATCAATACTTAATGAATCCGGTTTATACATCGTCTTGTACTCCAAAACGCTGTGTTGCAATAACCGGGTATAACTAGAGGAGGCTGTCTTGACTCCTACCACAAACTCCCTAGGGTCATTATTAATATTAATATAGTTCACCTTTGTTCCTATTGAAGTGGCTTCGCTGCTTCCCCAGTTCATAACTATTCCCTGATTAGTGGGGGTCCACGAATGAGATACCAACGTTCTATTCATCAAGGTACTCGTATAGCTTGGTCCATACGAAGTACTACTTACATTAGATGCCAGCGAACGTACACCATCATCGTGATAATGAATAACATCAAAACTATACGCCCCCTCTTTCAGGGGAATAATTACTGCTATCGTATCGATTCCACTACCTCTCGATATCGGCACCTCCAGCGAATCAGATTTATTCCGCCAATAAACTTTTGCTTTAGTTATATTTTGATCTGACAAAATCTCCCATTGTAACTTGATACGCTCATTTCCAGGAAAAGCTTTTAACGATTCCGGTTTAGCCGCATATCGAATTTCTCCAGTTGCTAAGTATTTAGTATAATCATTTGATTTGGAACAACTCAAAAAGAAACCTAATACCAGCAAACACACAATTTTTATACTATTTTTCATATGTGTATAATTATCTTTGATGATCCGCCAGCTGGCGGATCGGTTTAGTTACTACCCCAGAAAGTTATTTCGTGAAAAGCGAAGTTCGCACTTCCAGCCCAATTCGATAATACTTTTAGTCGAATATACCGTATCGGCCCTACATCCGTCTGTAGATTTAACATATCTCCGTCCAACCAGTACTTTTTATCTTCGGCGGTTACCGGACTTACACCTGCAATATTCCCCGAAGGCTTAAACTGCTCGTGCTCTCCCAGTTTTACCCATCCATCCCAGCTACCATCTGCCGGTGGTGGTCCCGGATGTCCCCACACTTCATATTTTTTAGGATTACGGTCCGAAAAACGATAATAATTGTTCAATCTCATTCTGGATAAGATGTATTTATCCCCTATATCTATAGTAATATGCTGTGGTAAAGCGGCTGCATTTGAAGTCACAAAATACCTTGAATAAAATGAAGACGAATAAGGATTATCATAATCCACCAATACCACATCATCCCATAAAAAATTCCATTGTACATAGGATAAACCAGGCCATATCGGTGTATCACCTGGCAACAGGACCTCTTTAAACTTTGTTTTGGGCACCAGTTTTTCAAATAGAGGTTTCATATTGGCATACAGTGTATCTGATATATTACCAAACCTATCTTTTATAAACACACCAAATTTATTTTCCTCCGACTTCATTCCCCTAAAGGAATGGCTTATCTTCTCGAGGGTAGAGTACTCCGATCCATACTGGACAAAGTCACCCAGCGAATCATTATGCATAATAACAATACCTAACCGAGCCTCCGAATCATTGCCTTCCCATTTCACATTAATCCCACCAAAATCGGGGGCTAGTTTGAGAGTCTCATACACTTTTAGATAAGGGGGCTGCAGACAGGTAAATTCTACCTTCTCCGCAGCAGATTTTTGATTACTCTTATTTACGGCGTAGACATCGACTTTATAGCTATCAATTTTCGGTAAGCCCTCTACCTCAATCGTTGTTGTATACTGAGAGGATACAAATTGCTTTATTTTCCCATCCGGCATGTGCACATCAGCTACGACATGCGACAATGATTTACTGGCTGGTAACGTATAGGTTATTTTCCCTCCTCCCAATGTGGGTTCTACCCTGACATTAGTTACCGGACCCGTTGGAGCGGCATCAGCTTCTATCGGGCCATGTTTTTCCTCTGTACACCTTATTGCCAATACGCTGATTACTAAAATCATCGTATATATGAATATCTTCTTCATAGTTGTTAACATTAATTAGTTTACCATCCAGGGTTTTGGACCAGATTAGGATTCGTTTGTAAGTTAGACTCTCTTATGGGCCAGAAATAATCTCTCGGTGCATTGAATGTCATATTATGCAATGTCCGTACTCTATAATAGTCCGTTTCTGTTGCTCCCAAATAATTCCAACCCCTTATAGGCTGATTCTGTAATATTTCCGCAGTCTTCCAGCGACGTAGATCCCAGATACGATGTCCCTCAAACGCAAGTTCAATACCTCTCTCCTGCATAATTATACTCCGCAAGCCCTCTTTCGTATTCGGCTTACCCGGATTTCTAGAGTGGTTAGTCCATGATTCGACTACCCCTGCCAAGCCAGCCCTTTTACGTATCAGATCCAGATACTTTATAGCCTCCTCTCTTCTGTCCGTTTCATTGCACGCCTCTGCGTATAGTAAATATAGATCCGCTAGCCTCATTTCGGGTCTAGGATATTTTTCAGTAGAGTACTTTTGTGTCCCTGTTCCGATCTGCTGGAACCTCCAGTTGACCAATTTTTTGGCCCAGTAGCCGGTTACATTATAATACATATCGCGTAACTTTCCCCCAGGCTGACCATTTTTACCCCTTACATAGAGTGCAGACTGTTCATCAGTAGCCCCCGGTGCATTAGCCATAAACCATTTTGCTCCATCGAAGGCCACCGATCCATAAAACCGGTTTTCTCTATTAAAATTGAGCTTTGCGGTACGGTGTCCGGGCACAATGTTAAAGCGATCATCTGCTGTAGCTTGTTTGACTTCAAACCGTCCAGCATAATCAAAGTCGATATCCTCATTAATAGGTACCCCATTGTCCGTATAAAACAACTCTGCCATGCGCATCGTCACCGATAGGTAAGAGGTATAATCGACACCGGTAGTGATACGGCTATCAATCTGTCCCGCCAAGTTTGCATTCTGTATATCTCCGATAGCGATTTCCGTATGATTAGTCAATCCCCAAATCAGTTCCGAATTCCATTTTTCAGTTACTGCACCCCTGATATTCATCTGATAAGTCGTAGAATCCGATAGTCTATATCCAAAATTACTAAAGTGATATAGGCTATGGTTTCCTGCTTCCGCAGCTTCTATAGCCAGCTTACCTGCTTCAACAGCTTTCTCCCATTTCACCTGATCATAAGCCGGATTAAACAATGATTGTCCGTCCTTATTCTTAAAATTATTATAGTCAGGGTTGCCATTGAAGAGCGGACTTGCAGCCATTACCCACAATTTGGTTTTTAAGGTCAATGCCGCAGTTCTACTTATGCGCCCTGCCTCTGTTGTAACATTCACTATTCCGTCTGGCAACTTAGCTGCGGCCCCATCCAACAGATCGGAGATATAATTTACGACCTCATCCACCGGTTGTCTTTTCACCCGCATAGTTTCCGGTGAAGCCCCGATCGGAATAGCCGTATCCATGATGGGTATAGGTCCGTACATACGTAATAAGCAAAAATGGAAATAGGCTTTCAAAAATTCAACTTCGCCTACCCAGCGTCTACGTTCTTCCGGCAATAGATCCAACACCTTACTTTCATCTTTTATATTCTCCAAAAATATATTGCATTCCCGTATGGCCTGCCAAAAATTGGAACCATGCCTATCACCGTCCCAAAAGTTAACATACGGTCTAGAGACATTCTGTTCACCCTGAGCTATTTTCCATGGAGAATCGAGATCATAAGTCTCCCTATACGTCCACATCTCATCTCCCCCCGTAAACATAATATTCGCTACCGCTACGCCTCCGGCATGCGCCCTGGAGAAGGTATAGGAATAACATTTATGTAAAAACTTTTCAGCCTCATATTTATTTGTAAAAGCATGATCTATAGTAGGCAATCCATCAGGTACCACATCCAAATAGTCTTTGCAGCTACTTGCAGACAATATAAACAGACCTATTACAGTTAGCTTCTTTATATTTCTCAATGATCTTTTCTCAGTCTTCATAATAATCTAATTATTTCGCGAGTTTGTTACTCCCGTCTTTTTAAAAGCCAATATTTACACCGACATTATATACTCTCTGCAACGGATATCCCAGTCCGTTTCCTCCCATCTCCACATCCCACATCTTAAATTTACTCCATACAAACAGGTTGGAAGCATTGGCGTATACCCTCATATTACCAACTTTGATACGTTGTAATAATTTATCAGGCAGATTATAACCCATTTCAACCGATTTCAAGCGAAGAAAAGTACCATCCCTCATCCACCAGGTCGACGTCTGTGTATTATTTGCTACGAGTGTGCTCGACAGTCTTGGAAAGAATGCATATACATCCCGGTTGCTTTCTGACCAATGGCTGTCTGCAATTCCCTGCAGTAAACCATTCTGCATGCCCACATACTTAGAGTCCACATCCATAGCAAAAGGGGTAATATTACTCGGGTTAATAAAAAAAGATGATCTTGCCGAACCTTGAAAAAACGAACTTAAATCAAAGTTTTTGTAACCAAAACTAAAGCCAAATCCATAAATAACTTCAGGAGTAGTAGGCATACCGATAGGCACTCTGTCTAGGGTAGTAATCACCCCATCACCATTGATATCTCTATATTTGATATCTCCTCCCAAATAATCACCAAATTGCTTTGGCGAATTCATAACTTCATAATCATCGATAAATAACCGCTCTGCTATATATCCATATGTCTGTCTTACTGAGTTCCCAACGCGTGACAAATGACTGTTCTGAGGTTCATATTCCGGTTCCTCATAAACGTTATACTTACTCGTGGCATAAGTAAAGTTACCTCTCACGGTCAAGAACATGCCATTACTAAAAGACTTATTATAATCCGTGGCCACTTCAAAGCCTTGCGCCTTAGCCTCTCCCACATTCGCCTGTACAGCAGCAGTCAGACCGATCTCATTGGGCACCGAACTTCTAGCCATCAAAATATTCGTTCTTCTTTCGCGATAAGCATCAAACTCGATATTAAAATTATTAAACAACCCCAATTCGAATCCAATATTCGACTTATAGGAAGTTTCCCAGGTAATATCCCTATTCTCGTACCTGTCGACTTTTATACCCGCTTTGGTGTAATCATAGTTGTAACCGAAAGAATATCCGGGAGCATTGAGGTTGACTAACGATAAAAAGAAGAAACGGTCCGATTCATTTCCGATCTGATCGTTACCTACCAGACCGTAGGTACCTCTCACTTTCAACTTGTTTACTATAGTGCCGATTTCACCAAAGAATTTTTCATTATGCGCATTCCAGGCTAAACCAATGGAGGGGAAAAAACCATATTTCTGATCTCCCCAAAAACGCTCCGAACCATTATACCCAAAATTAAACTCGGCAAGGTAACGTGTGTCATAACCGTAGGTAAAACGTCCTGAAACACCTTGGTTGCGCTTCGGCAGCGATAATTGCAGCCTCTCCGTGTTGGAAGACACGGCGGTACCATCGGCCCTTACATCCGGATTGGCAGTTTGATAATGCGAGGCTAGATAAATCAGCGTCGCGCCGATATCATTTTTACCAATAGACGTATTATAATTCAGAGCAGCTTCCACATAATTGAATTTATTAACGATCTTATTTCCCGCTGTATAATCAAGGTATTCGCGTCCCTCCTCCTCATTCAACAGTTTTAATCCCGTATAGCCTTGCTCTTTATCGAATACCGCACTATAATAAAAAGGCGCATACTTTCTTGTCAGCGAATGCTCCGAGTTGCGGCGGGTATACCCCATAATACGTCCTGTCAATCCCTTAAGTAAAAAATCAAAGTTCTGTTTGATTTCTCCCTGTACAGTGACATAAGACCGTTCGGTCAACTGATAGCCTGAGACAGCCTTAGCATAAGGATTGTTATAAAAAGCACCGTCTCCCGGTCTCCTTGCATTTCCAAACAGCACGTGGTTGGCCGTAGGATTCAGCTCCTGGGGAAAATAGGCAGGAAAAGCAACTGGATTAGACCATAGTGCCTGATTAAAGACAAATCCGCCCCCACCGACCGGACCATTGTATTCATAGAACTGTCCCTGAGTACGTACCGTCGCGTCTGTCGTAGGTGTGAGTTTAAAATTAACATTACTCCTCATTTCATAGTTCGAAGCCTTCACATTACTATTAAAGTTTTGAGATTCTACCTTTCTAATCACTCCGTTATCAATGTTAGCGGTACCAGAAACATAATACTGAGCCTTCGATCCACCACCACTTACACTCCCATTTACCCTTGTATTATTCGTATAATCCCTAATCAGCATATCGATCCAATTATTGTTAGGATATAGATAAGGATCTCTTCCAAGAGCAGTCATATCAATCTTGCTCTGCGAATAAGGCTCTTCAAAATTTCGAGTACGGGCCCCTTCATTGGCCAGTGTCATATAAGTAATATTATCCGCTAGCTTAAAATTATTAGTGTTAGAAGAAATTGAGTTTTCCATCCTCACATTGAATTTGGTGGGACCATCTTTACCACTTTTAGTA
Organism: Sphingobacterium faecale; assembly: GCF_016746095.1. Lineage (GTDB taxonomy): Bacteria > Bacteroidota > Bacteroidia > Sphingobacteriales > Sphingobacteriaceae > Sphingobacterium > Sphingobacterium faecale. The sequence goes on from NZ_JAERTY010000004.1 coordinate 481,358, forward strand.
GTCACCAATATCACGCCGTTGGCACCCCTTGCACCATACAGTGCAGCAGCCGAAGCATCCTTTAGGATCGAAAAACCTTCAATATCATCAGGCTGTATACGCGCCAATTCATTGGATGATATTTCCATTCCATTCAGCAAAATAAGAGGATCTACCTTTCCCGTACCGAAGCTGGTGACACCCCTGATAAAAAACTGCGCATTATCCTGTCCCGGCTCGCCCGATCTTTGATAAGCGATCACTCCTGCAACCCTTCCCGCCAACATAGTTGTTAAGTTAGAGGTAGGCCCTTTAAGTTCTTTCGGATTTACATTGGTGATAGAACCGACTAGAGTTTCTTTTTTCTGTTGGCCAAAAGCAACCACCACTACCTCTCCGATCTCATTCGGATCTTCTTTTAAGACTATAGTCAAAAAATCCTGATTATCAATAGATACGTCTTGGGAAATAAACCCCGTAAACGTTACCGTTAATACAGAAGACTTGTCAATTCCAGGGAAAGCAAATTGTCCATTTGCGTCTGTTTGTGTACTTACTTTGGAATCTTTGATAAACACCGATGCCCCCACAAGAGGTTTACCTAGCGTATCCCGAACCACTCCTTTTACAGATGTCTGTTTCTCTATTCCGTTTTTGACCGATTCAGCTTTCGTAAACGTTACCGAAAATAGGGCAAAAAAGAAAATTAAGCCAAACATCTTAAAACCTGACGGTCGAATCGCAAATCCCAACATTAGATTTTGTTTCATAATTTAGGGTTTTAAAATAGTATTTAGATTATTTCTTGGATAACTTTCCATAAATATAAACCTTAAAAAAGTATAATTCCAAATTTATTTTACTTTTTCTATTAATCGTTAGTCTAGAATGAGCGTTAATCCGTCTTCTTATTGTAAAAAGGATACTCGAGAAATGCTTATGTACTGTTTGTTTAAGAAAATCATCCGATAAGGCATTATCTTTGTTGTATTAACCGATAAGCGATAGACCACATACGCTAAGTTAAGGGTCCGTTGCTTTGGATAGAAAAGTAGATAGACAAGATGAAACAGCTACTAACACTCACTACACTTGCGATTGGCATTTTTTTGCTCAGTAAGATCGGCTTTTCGCAGAAAACATCAGCTATAAAATCGTCAAAACAACAACATACTATGGACAATACAAACGCACACAATCAGGTTATATATTTTGCGGGAGGCTGTTTTTGGGGCACCGAGCATTTCTTCAAGCAAGTACGGGGTGTGACTGCTACCGAAGTAGGCTATGCCAACGGAGATACAGAAAACCCATCCTATAAAGAGGTCTGCACCGGCAATACGGGGTTTGCCGAAGCTGTCAAGGTAAGCTATGATCCGGCGGTCATCGATCTCAAATTATTAATAGACCTATTCTTTAAGACCATCGATCCTACCACGCTCAACAGACAGGGCAATGATATCGGAACACAATACCGCACCGGTATCTATTATACCAATGCAGCAGATATACCTGTCATCGAGGAGCGTCTTGCCGACCTCAAGAAACAGTATAATGCTGATATCGTTGTAGAGCTAGAGCCCTTGGAAAACTACTACGATGCCGAGACCTACCATCAAAAGTACCTGGACAAAAATCCGGGCGGCTACTGCCATATCGGCCCCGACCTATTTGAAATAGCAAGACAGGCCAATCCAGCTCCGGCCACGACGGCCTACAAGAAGGCAGACCAAGAGACTTTGAAAAAGACCCTCACTCCGCTTCAGTATGAGGTTACACAGAATAATGCTACCGAGCGTCCTTTCAACAATGCATACGACAACGAATTCCGTGAAGGGATCTATGTCGATATTACGACAGGAGAACCCCTCTTTATTTCTACCGACAAGTTTGATGCCGGTTGTGGATGGCCAGCATTCTCCAAGCCGATCAACAACAGCCTTATCGAAGAGGTATCCGATAATTCGCACGGCATGAGACGTGTAGAGGTACGCAGCAAAACCGGAGATTCACATCTCGGCCACGTATTCAATGATGGACCAGCCGACAAGGGCGGACTGCGCTACTGCATCAATAGCGCCTCGCTCAAGTTTGTTCCCAAAGAAGAAATGAAAGCGGCCGGTTATGAAAAGTACATTGAGCTACTCGAAAAAAAATAATGAAAGAAAACCCGACAATAGCTATGTCGGGCTTTCTTTTTTATCTCTTCCGATACACCCATCCTATAATCACTAGGGGTATGAACAATAACCACAACCACCTTCGGATCGAGTGCCTTGTTGCTGTATTGCGTGAGTCGCTCTGTATCCTGCTGTCCATCGTACCCAAGCTATCGTAACCCATATCCAATTTACCGGACATTATTTCTACACCTTTTTGTTCGATATAAGCGAGTTTCCCGGCCCGACCCCATAATCCCTCATCCGGATGGAAATAAAAGCTAGAGTCGCTTAAAAACGTCCAATATCGAGAAGTACTATCCCGACCAACGTACCGCATCCACAATACACTTGCTGCGACCTTCCTTTCGATCTGCAGGTCATGTGCTATGTTTTGACGGGATTCTTTGCTGGTCCTGCAGGATAGCAAACACAAGATCAGGGTCAAAAAAGATATAAAGACTCTATTTATATAAACAACCATAATAAACTGACAATAAATATTATTAAAATATAAAACATAGAAAACAAAATTTAATTTGGTTAAAAAACAAGATCAAATTATTAATCAGCATCTCACCTTCAACCGTTAGGATTAACCACTTTCACCTATCCAATCCGCATACCTGTAGACCGTACGTACATGCCGCCTCTTGGATTCCACCCGGTCGTTGCTGTTGCCCTCTATCGTCAGGATGTACTGCCCCTGCTTCTGTTTGATCAGGCCTACATGATGGATGCGCTTCAGCTTGGCACTGTAGATAGCGAATAGGTCTGCAGGCTGTATCTTATCCGTCTGGGTATAGCTTCTAGCCTTGGGGAATAACGCCGGGCTCCACGGATTGCGCGGAGCCGCCAGCCCCGCCTGCCCATAGCAAAAGCTTACAAAGGCTGCGCACCAGTCATGACCAGGACCCAGATCGGTGTATCGAAGATATTGTTCGATGCGTGGGCCGTCGTTATTGCCAGTGGCTTCTTTTACGCCCAGTTCTGCAGAAGCAATGTTTAATATTCCTATCCTCTTATTGTCTTCACCGCCAGACTGGCTCCTTCTTTTTCCCAAAAAGAAGCAAAAATCATCGCTGAAAACTTTTGACAGAAAGCTAGTGCATCCCACTGCAATTGTCAAAAATTTTGAAGGCGATAAATTGAGTAATTGTAAGGGAGTTCTAGTAGCACTAGCTGAATAAAACGGCCTAGGGCTATATAGCGTCAAGAATACTTTTTGCAGGTCGTTAAAAACAGATCGACGGAGTGTAGCGAAGCGTAACGGCTCCGAGATGTTTAGAGCTGTCAAAAAGCATTCAGCGTCATATCGCCCAAGCCTTGATTTTTTTTGCTTCGTTTTTTTCATCAAGGAAAAAAATGAAGTCCTCGTCATGGAAAATGACGGATGGGAATCTGAAGGGACAAAAACATCTTGAAAAAAAGGTCTTAAAAAACTACCCCCATCACCATTATCACTGCAAGCAGCAGCAAGAAGAAAACGGAGAAGTATAAAATACATTGTTGCCATGATGTCAATTGATTAAAATGTAAGAGAAAGTCCTTGCGGAATGTTTTAAAAGGTTGCCATAGGAGCTCCTGCAACCATAGGCTGCAAAGGATCGCGGCGAGCCCTATCAAGAAGCCAAACAGGCCTACCGTGAGGATACCGAGATCGAGCACCGCAGCTGTAGGATCTACAAGAGGCAGCACTTTTATAAGTAAAGTAAAAGTTAATATTAAAATTAACAATATATTAAATATCAAAAACTTAATATTTAAAGTATAGATTTTCTGTACGTTGTGAAAGCGTGATTTTACTGCTGTTATCGTTGTCATGTTATATAGTAATTAGTTGTTAGCATTCAGACATTAGACAAGTGACGCGCAAACCTTGTTACGCGTCACGCTGTCACTTGACCTATGGAATATCCACATCCACGATACTCATCGTGTTATACGGATTATCCATCAAAGGATAATACACACCATTGACGAATTGATACATATCAATACCAATCATCATATAGATTACCTTAGTCGAATCCACGGGTACATGAACCGTGAGGAGCTCTTCCAGATGCGTACCGATCAACGGAATATAGTCTGTCTCCGCCACTTCTGGCCGCGGGATGACCAGCGGATCCAAGGTCTGTTCGACTGCAGCCAATGTAAAGCGCACATGCGTAGCTCCAGGTAACAATGTGACCGTAGCCCGAGGATCAAACTCTGGAATAACAAGCTCTACCTCTCCTGTAGTCCGCTCATACGCGACAGGGAGATTTAAACCAACCATAAAGGTTAGACTACTGTTGACATTAAATTCCAACCCTTTAAGAAGAAGCGAATTTTCTGGTTTGAATACACGCTCTCCACGCGCACTGACGGTATCTGCTTTTTGGATACGATGCACGACCGATGTCAGCCTGTTGCGCAGCGTCTTGTCTCCAAAGCGCGCCATCAGGTTGTTGAGCTGTATACGGATCAGCTTGGCGACCGATGCCGCCGAGCCAAACTCCGCCATATTCTCTCTCGTCCGTTGGAAATTCGGATCGGTCATGATCCGCTGCTTGTCCGCCCCACCAGGTGTACGCACCTCGTAGCCACGCGTCCTGCTCTTGCTGAAAGAAAGGTCTCCCACCTTCCCTTGCATTTTGATAAAACTCTTTTGTTTTGCCATGATATTTAATTTTTGTTGACAATCCAAAGGTGCAACAGTCCATATGGGGGTCTGTCCAAAATGGCAGGATGTGACAGAAAGAAGCAGGAAGCGACAAGAAAATAGTTATCAGGTTAACAAGATCATAGACGTAGGGAGACGAAATCCTAATATCATCGGAAATAACTCAATAACTAGATGATAACGGTAAATAATTAATGGATAACGAATTACCCTTGACAACTGGATAACTCGATAACTTCATAACTTCATAACCTGACAACTCGATAACAAAACACCATAAAAGTACTGTAGAAGTACGGGAAAGGTACTAAAGAGGTACCCTAAAGGTACTGAAGAGGTACTAAGGAGGTACTAAAAAGCTACTATGCGCCGTAGCTCTGTCGGCTGTCCTCTACGGAAAATACGACCAATCGCTGTCTCTTGTACTCCGATTGCGAAAACAATAACTAAAGAATTACGTTACATCAATATTATTAACATTCTCCAATACAGAGCCATTGTGCATATCATTTGATGGTAAACAATTGGGAGGTATCTTGCTGACAGGAGGATCATGGTCTCACCATGGGCAGCCCCAGCCAGGCCTACTATTGCCTAGCCCCTGCCCTCCCAATCCATGCTATCATGTCAAAAAAACCAAGATTATGCATATACCCCAAGGATGTCGAAATCATACTGGACCTCAGCCCACGGCAGGCCTTTAGACGCTACCAGACCGTCAAGGATGCTTACGGAAAGCTCAAACATCAGGAGCTTACTTTTCGCGAATTTGCCGACTACTACGGCCTGCCGCTAGGCGATGTTTATGATAAACTGCAGCCTTAGTTACGGCAATACATCCAGCATGGAGCTGTTGTTTTTACCTGCTATTCCTCCTCACCCTGCACATCCCAACTTCTTTTCAACAGCTCCTTTGCTTTGTCCATCGCATGCTCCAATTCATCCAGATAAACACGCAGGCGCTCCCAATATACCTTACCGACTTCCACTATTTCGCCCCCAACAAGATCAAGATATGCCCTATCCTCTTTGATCTCCACCATGCGTACCGACAGTATATTGATCAATTCGTCCGTCTTATTTTTAACCAGTATAGAGGGACATAAAGCCTCCAGACCAGACAACGAATTAATATTTAACAGCACCTCCCTTTCATTGAGCAGTTTCGCATAGAAAAGCTTAACACCATCCTTCTTTTGAATATACACCTTAGACAAAAAACGCACAGGCATATTGACAAAAGCTGTTTCATCGAAGCTCACTTCTATCTCCTTATACATATCCGACAGTATGCTCCAGGCATATATCAAATGCATCGCACAATCTCCACAGCCTGCCCGCTGTGCCTCCAGTTCGCCCTGTATTGCCGCTCCCTCCTCTATCAGCTTCTGTTCTTTCTCCTCATACATTAATACACTTTTATGGAGACCTTCAATTTCTCGCCACATGCCATACACCAGATAATACACCTGCTGCAACAGGATACACATCATCACGAGCACAAAGTCTCGCTCGATATACCCGATCTCAAACAGGTCTTCATCAAACAGCCCCAGATAGACCCAACGCACGGTGCGCAATATGACTGCCCCTAGAACCGGGCACAGCATCAAGAGCTGAAATATCCATCTACCTATTTTGTGCCTGCTCCAGTACACACTCTTGTCCAAGCTGTACACGGTCATACCGATGATCAGTACAACCGGCACCATCAGTACAATATTGAGCAGGAAAGTCATGGTGTGCTGCTCGATCAAGAGCGATTCCAATACCGGAAAAGATGTCGTAAAACATGTCACCAGAAAAGCTGAAGACACCAACATTATCCCCAAAGCAACTGGACGCCCATACCAAGAACTAAAAAAAGAAACCACAAATCGGCCAACAGAACTAAAGCAGTCTTTGACAGACTTAAAAAGAGATTGCCTCATAATATTATTTGTATTTAGGTTAAACACAAGTTTATACAAATAACTTAGCATAAAAAATGAGCACCATCACTCTTTTCTATGATATATAACACCCAAACTCACTCTCACTGAGGACTTTTTGCTATTACAAAGGAGTTATTGTCTTTTTCTGCAGAATTTTCATTTTACCCCCGGAAAAATAAAAACAGCGATTAGGACGCGTACGCATCGATTTTCTAGGCTAGAGAATTTCTCCGACCAGCCTCAGGAATTCTCCACCATATTTCCTCTTTTTCATTTGCATTCCACCCTACTTTCGTACCGGAGACATTAGAACCATGTCCAATGTAAGCACAATTAAACCTTAACAAAATGAAAACTTACCCTTTTACACCACAAACGGCTTATGAGTCCTGTCCGAACAGACAGGCCTATACTCCGGAAAAACCATCCGATAGCCAGCCCAAGAGAACTGTATTGCCCAAAGAAGGTCTATTGACCTTGCGTACACGCTATAGGTCGCCTTAAAATCACAGCAATACCGCATACCGCCATGCGCTATACCTCCGTGTGGCGGTCAATGAACAACTAAATAACATAAACAGTCACCATGATACGAAGCCTTTTGATACAGCCGCAGCGCTACTACCCCCATGCCCGCGAGAGCAGGCTACTACCACGCAGTAGCAGCTACCGTATGGCCTATGGTGAGGCCAAGAGCTGGCACATCGACGACAGCTGGTGCAGTATACAATGGTACAAGAGCAAGTACATCCTGCCCTATTGCATCGAGGTCGAGGCTAGAGAGCCCCTGTACCTACCCGTATCCATCCACCATCCCGATATACACTGGCAGT
>NZ_JAERTY010000044.1 GCF_016746095.1 Sphingobacterium faecale
AAGCAAACCTCCATAAACTAAAATTATTAGCCGTACGTTAACCGTTTATATCCGTGTATAAACGGATATAAACGGTTAACATTGGCATCGTGGTGCAGTATTTAAAGACTTAAAATTGATGGTTGGACCTAGAGTAGACTTGAGTTGCTGCTATCTCCCGATAAATTTGATATCTTAGTACAATACTACGGTGTAAGCTATATATTATTAACCTATTATTCGGATGGCGACATTAAATGGAATCATACGTTCCTATCAGGCCAGTGCAAGACGTGCTGAAAGGGACCGGCAGCGCAAAGCCCGGGAGATGGCAAGATTATTCAGAGAGCAGCAAAAGCAGCAGGACTTTGACGATGCGACAGAAGCGGTACATAATTGGACGACGTATACGCAGATGCTGAAAGCACTTCATAGGGAGGCCAGTGATCCGATAGACTGGAACGCTATACGGAAAACTCCAAAACCTGTGCAACCTGAATACTCGACACTAAGGAAGCTATCGCTCAAAAGCTATTGGATAACTTCAAACCAACTGTCATTGATAAAATGCTGGGAAAGGTGGCAGGAAAAGTAAAGGTATTGGAAAATCTAGTCGCTGAATCGAGATCTA
>NZ_JAERTY010000045.1 GCF_016746095.1 Sphingobacterium faecale
CGCCGGGTATCAGGCTTGTGAAGACACACAATAAACAACCTGCGAACGGAGAGAACTGCAGCAGTTTGACCGTAGGTGAGGTGGTTACCTATACGTTTGTGGTCCACAACACCGGTAGTGTTACATTGGGTAATGTTACTGTTGCCGATAAAACATTTAACGGTTCCGGTGCTATAAGTGGATTGAGTGTACCAGTGGCTAGTTCGGGCAGCAGTGCTACAGCGCTATTGCCGGGGGGTACCCTGACCTATACGGCTACGTATACTGTAGAGCAGGGTGACCTTAACCGTGGTAATATCAGTAACCAGGCGGAGGCTACAGGAGTCTTTAACAATGTGAGTTATAAAGATCTTTCGGGTACTGCTCTGGATAATGACAGCCCTACAGCTATCGCTATCTGTCAGTCGCCGGGTATCAGGCTTGTGAAGACACACAATAAACAACCTGCGAACGGAGAGAACTGCAGCAGTTTGACCGTAGGTGAGGTGGTTACCTATACGTTTGTGGTCCACAACACCGGTAGTGTTACATTGGGTAATGTTACTGTTGCCGATAAAACATTTAACGGTTC
>NZ_JAERTY010000046.1 GCF_016746095.1 Sphingobacterium faecale
AATTCTTGCCGACTATTCGTGAGAGTAAGTTTTTTAAGGTACTCATGAGCTCATCCGACTAGGTCGGAATCGGTTTTGGCTGGAAACACTATTTCGGCCGTGAGGAGAACAAAATCAACCTCATCAATTTTTTAAACAGCCTACTAGAAGGCGAGCATGTTATTGCAGATCTCCATTATGCTAATGTCGAGGAAGATGGCGAGCATAGCAGTGAGCGCAAGGTCGTCTTTGATCTACGCTGTATAGGGGAGGGAGGTGAGCACTTCCTGGTGGAGATGCAGTTACAGAACCAAGACTTCTTTTTCGACCGTGCCGTCACCTATACCTCACGCACCATCAGTCGACTCGCCAAGAAAGGCGCAGATGGCAATGGTTACGAATTGCCACCGGTATATTTTGTAGCGGTACTGGGCTTTCAGCTGGATAAGGCCAATAATGCCAAGTACTACTACAGCGCCAAGATCGTTGATCAGTTTGACCAAGAGGTTCTCTATGAAAAGCTGAGCTACAAGATGCTCGTATTGCCCAATT
>NZ_JAERTY010000047.1 GCF_016746095.1 Sphingobacterium faecale
TCGCCCCAATTCATATCCTAAAGCCCCCATAACCTGAAGCTCCAATAGTTTATATGTATTAGGATTTAATTTAGATTTGTAAGTATCTAGAATTAATAATGATTCATCTCGCAATTGAAATTGAAGCTTTATACTATTAACCACATTATTTCCTATCATACCCTTCATCAAATCAGTTCTTCTAGCACCTTCATTCAATTGCTTAATCTTCCACAAAACTTCGTATTTGGTAGCCCCCCGTCCTGAAAATGTAGCATCCCAATTATCTCTGAGCATAGGGATATTATTATTATAACCATCTTCAATGGAAAAAAACATTCCTCTTTTAGGTTTCAGTTTAACATGCACACTATCATCAACTTCGACTAACATTTCTTCCATAATATTTGGCACTTCAATTCCACCTAACTTTTGAAATGATAAATTCATATTAATCCAAGTCCAGACATCCAATGAATCTAATTCAAAACTGTAAATTCCATCTTTATTTGAAGCAATTAGTGTTCGGTAAGGATTTCGGAACGATTCTA
>NZ_JAERTY010000048.1 GCF_016746095.1 Sphingobacterium faecale
TCGCCCCAATTCATATCCTAAAGCCCCCATAACCTGAAGCTCCAATAGTTTATATGTATTAGGATTTAATTTAGATTTGTAAGTATCTAGAATTAATAATGATTCATCTCGCAATTGAAATTGAAGCATTACACTATTAACCACATTATTTCCTGTCATGCCTTTCATCAAATCAGTTCTTCTAGCGCCTTCATTCAATTGCTTAATCTTCCACAAAACTTCGTATTTGGCAGCCCCCCGTCCTGAAAATGTGGCATCCCAATTTTCTCTGAGCATAGGGATATTATTATTATAACCATCTTCAATGGAAAAAAACATTCCTCTTTTAGGTTTCAGTTTAACATGCACACTATCATCAACTTCGACCAACATTTCTTCCATAATATTTGGCACTTCAATTCCCCCTAACTTTTGAAATGATAAATTCATATTAATCCAAGTCCAGACATCCAATGAATCTAATTCAAAACTGTAAATTCCATCTTTATTTGAAGCAATTAGTGTTCGGTAAGGATTTCGGAACGATTCTA
>NZ_JAERTY010000049.1 GCF_016746095.1 Sphingobacterium faecale
CTTTTCTATGCCCTTTTCTCTTTCCTGTCTTTTGATTGTTTCTATTACTCCCATTTGAATCGTGCCTCCTGTCACTTGATAAATGTATTGATCAAAGTTACTAGTAAAGAAAAGTCCCTACAGTTTCGCGATCTCTTCGACGGAAAGGCCGGTACCTTTGGCGATATCCGCAATAGGTAAACCCATTTTCTTGAATTCCAAAGCAATAGCGATAGCTTCCTCCCGCTTGCCTTTTTCAATTCCTTTTTCAATTCCCTTTTCTCTTTCCTGTCTTTTGATTGTTTCTATTACTCCCATTTGAATCGTGCCTCCTGTCACTTGATAAATGTATTGATCAAAGTTACTATTTAAATCCTTATCTCGTATAAAAAGAAAACTTTTCAAAAACACTAAAAAGCTCATTATACGGTCTTTACTATATTTGTTGGTCTCGATCAGCGCACGCGCGATCGTACTCCGCTGCGCCGCCAGCTCTTCCTCAGGAATCTTATTCTCCTGCAGCGCTTTCT
>NZ_JAERTY010000050.1 GCF_016746095.1 Sphingobacterium faecale
GGACCCTGCGCTGCAATGCCCGTATCTTTACTACCGATGAACCAGTTACCGTTGGAACCGATCTCAGGGCTAACACCATCTATACCGTTTTTACCTGTAATGGAAGCAATGAAGTCTGCACCGTCCTTACCGTCGTTACCCGGAAGTTCCTGCCATATCTCTAAAGCGGACTTACCGTCTGCTCCTCTGGCACCGACCAAACTCAATAACCAGTCCGATTCACTGCCTTTAAATCCCCCATCAACGGCAATATCGTAGGCAGACTTGCCGTCTGCTCCATCGTTACCCGATGCACCAGTGATAGCTTCGATAAAAGCGGCCCCGTCCTTACCGTTATTCCCCGGTAGGCTTTGCCAAACCTCCAGTGCCGATTTACCCTGCGGACCCTGCGCTGCAATGCCCGTATCTTTACTACCGATGAACCAGTTACCGTTGGAACCGATCTCAGGGCTAACACCATCTATACCGTTTTTACCTGTAATGGAAGCAATGAAGTCTGCACCGTCCT
>NZ_JAERTY010000051.1 GCF_016746095.1 Sphingobacterium faecale
AGTTGCTGCTATCTCCCGATAAATTTGATATCTTAGTACAATACTACGGTGTAAGCTATATATTATTAACTTATTATTCGGATGGCGACATTAAATGGAATCATACGCTCCTATCAGGCCAGTGCAAGACGTGCTGAAAGGGACCAGCAGCGCAAAGCTCGGGAGATGGCAAGATTATTCAGAGAGCAGCAAAAGTAGCAGGACTTTGACGATGCGACAGAAGCGGTACATAATTGGACGACGTATACGCAGATGCTGAAATCACTTCATAGGGAGGCCAATGATCCGATAGACTGGAACGCTATACGGAACACTCCAAAACCTGTGCAACCTGAATACTCGGACACTAAGGAAGCTATCGCTCAAAAGCTATTGGATAACTTCAAACCAACTGTCAT
>NZ_JAERTY010000052.1 GCF_016746095.1 Sphingobacterium faecale
AGTAAGATATGATGGAGGTGCTCCAGCTCGGCAGCTGCTGGTTCTCTGTGTTTGGCCAGCCAGTCGGTCACGATGTTGTAGCCTACGATCAGATGGCGCCCGATGGGTACATAGCTCAAGAAGTCGCCACAGGCTGCGTAGATCTGATGCTGATAGCCTTCGGTCAGCAGGAGCCCCTGATCCACGATCTCGCTGATGCCGTAGCCGCCCTGTAGCATATACTGCCAGTGTATATCGGGATGGTGGATGGATACGGGTAGGTACAGGGGCTCTCTAGCCTCGACCTCGATGCAATAGGGCAGGATGTACTTGCTCTTGTACCATTGTATACTGCACCAGCTGTCGTC
>NZ_JAERTY010000053.1 GCF_016746095.1 Sphingobacterium faecale
GATTACAGGTGGATCTGATGGTACATTGAACGTTGGTCAATTGACTGCGGGTACTTATACCTACAGTGTCGGTGTGAGCGGAGACGGTGTCTGTGAGAGCCTTGCTTCGGACCGCAAGACGGTTACATTCACTATCCAGCCTACCGGACAGTCTACCGATATCGCTGATATCCTGGTTAACGGTATGGATCCAGGTGCTCCGTTATGTATAGCACCGGATGTCGATGTTATCCTGACGACAGCGCTAACATCGGGCAGTACGATTACGAATCCGGTATTCCACTGGTATGACCATGCAGGTGTTG
>NZ_JAERTY010000005.1 GCF_016746095.1 Sphingobacterium faecale
ACTGCCAGTGTATATCGGGATGGTGGATGGATACGGGTAGGTACAGGGGCTCTCTAGCCTCGACCTCGATGCAATAGGGCAGGATGTACTTGCTCTTGTACCATTGTATACTGCACCAGCTGTCGTCAATGTACCAGCTCTTGCTCTCCCCATAGGCCATACGGTAGCTGCTGCCTCGTGGTAGTTCCCTGCTTTCGAGGGCCTGGGGATAGTAGCGCTGCGGCTGTATCAAAAGGCTTCGTATCATAAGCTTGAAAGGCTTCGGGTTATTCCATAGAGCATTGCTCATGTCTGCACAAAACCTGCGGCAACGCCCATGCTGCTAAGCGCTGCCACAGGTTTTACAGCAGATCGGCACACTTATCGATATGTGATCAGGATCTGTAACCCTTCATCTTTGCGCATGCTGTCTGAATCAAAGCTGTACGATTGTTGTGTTGAACTGAAGATATAGACATCTTTGTCTCGAAGCTTCTCGGTGTTACCGGTTTTGGCAAAAGCAATGGTTCGACCTGCGAGCAGTTCGCGGGCAATAAGTTCGGCCAGAGTCGCTTTGAACGTGGGGTCCATATCGGCAATCTGTGTGCGCTGGCTGGAGCTGAGCTCAAAGCGCTCGTCCATCCATTGGTCAAAATCAGTTTGCAATAGCAACATAGATCCGGCTAGGTCTGCTGGACTTTGAGCTAATTCATTGGCCTGTACGAAGGCACTTCCTGATGCATTTAATGGTTGTCTCATAGTTTTTAATTGTTTAAATGAATTACAAATAAAAACTTTGCCGGGAATTATAAAGAATGGAAGTTGCTGATTTTTAAGTATTTCACCAAATTGTTGAAAACTCACGCATTTCGTTACAAAGATTCGCATTTATCGATATTTAATCGATGGAATTTGACTTCTTATCTTTCATTTTTTATATTAGGTATTAATTTGTTTTCTAACACGAAACCTAATCTAATTATCCTGCCTAAACTTTAACTATTATGAGGGTCCTCAATTTTGTTCTTAAGTATGCCTTACGCATTGCGATTATTGCTTATCTGATTACAGCCAACTGGAGATTTCTGGAAATCTTCGCTTACCTGAATGCACCAAAATTTTGGCCGCTATACTGGGCGACTTGTACCTTGGTACTGATTTATATGGTGATCATCGAGGCGGTATATTGTGTGCTCATATTGAACCATAGTAAGACAATGGGCGGGATACGGCGCTCTACAAGAAAAGTGGTCTTTTTTGTAACGGGCATTACCATCGTTACAGCTATAAATCTAGTGTTCTTACAGTTCCTTTTGTCTTCTGCTGATCATACTTTTCTGACTGCGGAATATTTTAGGAGTGGATTTGTGTTTTTTCTACTGGTATTTATGGCATACGAAGCATGGGTGTGGTATTATCCAAAGACTACATTGGGTTTTTGGGTGATGGAGCGTTGGGTAGGAGGCGTAGTTCTGGGGATCGAGCAGAAAGCAGCATCCTATTCTTCAATATATGCGGAGAAGGAGGAGGCACTGATAGATGATGGTAGTGATATAGTCGTAACGCAGGAGGTGCGGCTTGAAACAGCCGAATGTGATGCACCCAGGCAGTCTTTCGTAGCAGAGATGTCTATAGTACTCATGGATATCTTACTGATTATTTCCCAACGGGATGGCGTATACATTTATTTGCGTTCGGGGCAGCGCTTCTTTACACAGGCCAAATTGGCGATGCTTTTTAATGACGAACAGCTGGCTTGGTTTGCCGAGTATAGAAAAGGTGCCAGGGTGAATTTGACGCACTTATCGGCAGCGCCGGATAGTGACTGTGTACTGCAACTGAGTGACCAATATATGCTTGTCCTAAGGGAAGTATGGAAAGAGTCAGCTCTCGGGCTGGATAGCTTCTTGACCGTAAGTCCAGTGTATATCGATAGAATAGAACAGCAGATCGAAAATAAAGAGCAGTTGGATAAGGCTGTATTGAGCGAAAGTATCGAGCTGAAATCCGTAATTGAAAACTATTAATTCCTGTGTCTAGAGCGATGGGCTCCGCATGCTGCAGATGCGAAACAAATCATCGACATGGAAACAAAAAATGAAAAACAAGAGACCATCCACCATTGCCAGTGTACCTGCATACCGAGTACAGGTGATAGAGGGAGTGCCTGTGCCAGTACTTGTCTGGCCCTGGCATTGCAGGGTATGGCTGCGCCGCTATACAATCGCTTTGACCAGTTACTGGATACAGCCGTGCGTATGTTGGAATTGTTGGAGGAGAAGATGGATCCACCTAGGGACTTAAATGAGGAGCTGTTGGATGCTTTAGATCTTAAACTTTTACTTAAGGTAGGAGATACTAAATTCGCCTCAATGAAAAAGCTGTTTAAAACCTATGAGGTAAATAAAAAGCCTTATTACCTAAAGCACGAAGTGATGGAGATCATCAAACATCATGAAGTGATTTCAAACTCCGAACACGAAACTTTATAACAAATAAGAAGCTGTTTCTGCCTTTTCGCGGAAGCAGCTTCTTGTCCGCTGCAGAGCAGTGCTTGAACTAAGGTTGAACTAGCCTATAACTAGCCTAAGACTAAGGTTGAACTAGGAAACAACTAAGCCTCAACTAAGAATGAACTAGCAACTCTTCATAATCATTCATAATCGTTCATTTTCCTTCATAATCATTCGCAGCCCCCTGCAAGCCATTGTTTTACGGAATATCCTGTAAATCTTTGTATCGTTATGCTTCACGGAAGGCGCCCCGTACAGCTTGACAACAAACAGAGTTTTTAACGTCAAATAAACAAAAAAATGGCAAAATCAAAAGACAACGTCGTGATGCAGGGCGCATCAGGAAGAATCGGAAGAAACCTCGTGTTTCGGCAAAGAGGCGATCAGACAATTATCGCGAAAACACCGCGCATACCCACGGATCGCGTTATGACGGCCAAGCAGGTTGCTGTACAGTATAAGTTTTATGATGCTACCCAGTACGCCAAGAGTGTCATGCTGGACGATGATCTGAAAGCAGAGTACAAGAGCAAGACCAACGTAAATCAGTCCGCTTACAATTTAGCATTCAGAGATTATTTTAAAGACCCAGAGCTCCGTCGCGTAGATGATAGAACGTACGAAGGGGAGGTGGGCAATAAAATCAGTTTTCTGGTCAAGGACGTGATGGTATTACGGTCACTATCGGTAGAGATACTGGATGATCAGGATGCAGTCATCGAATCGGGTGCGGCCGTGCTGAAAGATAAGTCGGATAGCGAATGGCTCTATACCGCTACAGTGCAGAACCCAGACTTTATGAACTGCAAGTATCGCGTCACTATGGTCGACCGACCGAATAAGGTGGTCACGGTGACGAGAGGCTTTGGTGAATCGCAGGGCTAAGCTTTGTAAGCAATAGAAGTCATCAGAGGATAGGGCCTTCGGGCCCTATCTAATTACTAATATCTAAATACTAAAAACATGACATCACTATCAAATAATATCCCTGCACCCTCACAAGGTTGGCAGGATAGAATAGTACAGTTTATGGAAAACGTAAAAAACTATTTATTAATAAATTTAATACTCATAACCTTACTTTTTACTTTAACAGGGAAGCTCCTGCAATTCCTCGATCCAGTGGCAGGCGTTCTCGATATCGGTATCCTTACAGTAGCCCTGTTCGGCCTATTGGTAGGTATCGCAGCAGTACTGTGTAGCCTATGGCTGCAGGAGCTGCTCTGGCAACCCTTTAAAGTATTTCGGAAAAATATTCAATCTCACTTTAATCGATTATCATCATGGCAACAATGTATTCTATATTTCTCGGTTTTCTTCTTAATGCTCTATGCAGTGGTAAAGGTGATGGGGATAGTGTTGTAGCTAGTGCTACTCGTACTCCTGTACAATCACTCAATTTATCGTCTTTGAAGCAGTTCCCCATTAGGGACGACCTTTTAGCATATGGAATCAAAGGCCGTAAAGCTACAAATAGCAATTCTGTACATTTTGCAATACATAAGGATTTACCTTCGGTGAGCTCGCAAGCTCGGTTCCAGTCTATGGGAAGGACACTAGGGCAGGAGACCTTGGAAACCACCTCTGTAGCTTTACGAAGCCGTGATAAACATAGGGTAAACAGTCTTGATCTTTGCGGCACTTTCTATCAAGAGAAAGTGCCTAGACATTCCGCCAATAAGGAAAAAAGAAACTTAATAATAACTATTGCTTCTGCAGAACTAGGAATCAAAGAAGCCACTGGCAACAACGATGGACCTCGTGTCGAGCAGTACCTCCGCTATACCAACCTTGGCCCAGGCTATGACTGGTGTGCCTCCTTTGTAAGCTGGGTATACGCGCAGGCCGGATTCAGTGCCCCACGTAACCCTTGGAGTCCCGCGCTATTTCCGAGGGCAAGAACCTATAAGGATACGGATGAGATACAGCAAGCTGACCTTTTCGGAATCTACAGCAGTGGATTAAAGCGTATCCATCACGTCGGGCTCATCAGGAGTAAGCAAGATCAATATATCTTGACCATCGAAGGCAACAGTAACAATCGCGTAGAATCACGGCGGAGGCATGTCAAGACAGTGTACAGCTATGCAGACTGGATAAAATAGAAAGGAGAGATATAATGAACTATAGATTTATATTATGGATACTATTGACTGCCGCCTTGACGGGGTGTAAGCTGAGGCGGGACACGAGTGCTGTAGCTTCATCGCAGAGACAGGCAAAGAGCCGTGTCGAAGATAGCACATCATGGTTTCAGCTGATAGGCCGGGACAGCACCTCACAGTATTGGAGCTTTACAAGTGATAGTGGCTTCTATTTCCATCCAGAGAATGGCTTGTGGGGACAGTCAGGCAGATTGTATTATATCGAACAAAAACGTTCGGAGACAAACCATATCAATTATCAAAACACTTATGACAGTATCGGGATGTCGCAACATAAGGAAGAAAGCGATAAGCGTAGCAGTCAAACGAGATCCCCATTAATGTATGGGCTCTGGTTACTGTTAATACCCTTGGTTTTGGTCGCTTATTTCTATTGGAAAAGATGACACCTGAAGCAAATTAATGCTTCTATTAGCCCCCGAAATAATCGGGGGCTGTATGTTTAGGATATTTCGTTTAATGTCTTCATTATTTCCTCCGTCCTCTTCTGCGATAAGCTGTATTGCCTTCCTTCAGAACATCGTCAATCGATGTAAAGGTGGGTTTGTCAGGGTCTAGCGCCACTATAATATCTTCTAGGCCACCAACGACTACAAGTATTTTCAGTAACGATTCGAGTGATATTATTCCTTTCTGTTCGAATTTACGTAATGTAGCCAACGGTACACCCGAGCGTTGTGACAATCCATCTTGAGTAAGCTCCATCACAAGCCGCCTATCACGTACATGATCTGCTATTTTTTTTTGCGCCTTTGACGTAGATATAAGTGATGGCATGATGTTATTTGTTGTTTGGTTTTCTATCTAATTAACACTATAGTAGTATAAACATGGGTTTACTTATTGGATTTTGCAATAGTGTGTATCAAGTTTGATCTGCATTGGTCAGTGACGGGGGAGGAAAGAGGGTTAGGGGGTACGGAGTTATGGAGTGAACGAGTTATCCAGTTAACAAATACTAATGGGGATATCTGGTTTTTGGAACGGCCCTCGAGATGATCGGGGGCTGTTTATTTCAACCGATTATATCTTTTAATTTCCAAACTAAGACGTGCTTAATTCCGTTGCGCGAAGGTAAAGCAATATCATCCAAGGACACCACAATTTTTTCATAATGATCATTAATCGCTTCTAAAGGGGCATACTCGCGTTCGATGGTCTGTTCATCTATAAGGATGTAAGTGCTTTGAACATAGATCAACCGATCGGCCTTCTTTGCTACAAAATCGACCTCTTTATTTCTCAGTGTTCCTACATAAATATCATAACCTGCTCGGCGCAATTCGAGATATACCAGATTCTCCAACTTATAACCAAGGCCATAACCAAAGCCAGGGTATAGGTAATTTTTAAAGCAGAGATCGTTAGCGTAATATTTACTAGCGCCAACGATAGTATCCTTTCCACGGATATCATATCGGTCTACCCGGTGAATTAAAAAAGTGTCTTCAATATAGCCAAGATAGGTAGAAAGAGTCTCATAGGTTGTCTTGCGTCCATTACTTTTAAAGTAGTTGACTATATTGTTTATGGAAACTAAATTCGAAGCATTATTGACCAGATAAACAAAGATATCCTCTAATAGCTTTGGATCTTTTATGGAATGCCGTTGAATAATGTCGCGTAGTAGAACAGTGTCTTTAATAGCCGATATATAGTTTCTTCTGGACTCTTCATTTGGAAGTTCAAATAACTCAGGTAGCGCACCAGTTTCCATGTAATCAAGATAACTTTGTTTTACCTGCTCTTTTTTCATCATGCCCGTATACTCACTGAAACTAAAGGGCAAAATCTCAAACTGTACATATCGACCCGAAAGTAATGTTGCTAGTTCGCCTGAAAGCATTTTAGAGTTTGAACCACTTATAAATAGTTCATAGGTTTCTGTGTAATCTTGCGATAACGAGTTGATCAAATGTTCCCACCCTTCAATATTCTGTATTTCATCAATGAAGATCCATATCTTTCCCTTCGGTTGCAATTTGCGTTTATACGTTGAAATTAAAGAGCTAAGATCTTTATAGGTTCTTAAGAAATCAAAATCGGTAAATTCTTTGTTTATGTAAAAAATATTTTCTGGGTGGGTGCCCTTAGTAATTAAATTGTTTGCTATTTGTCTCAATAGATAGCTTTTACCAGCACGACGTTGGCCCACTAGCACCTTTACTAATTTGGTACCGATATAATTTTCAATTTTATCTGTATACTCCTTACGGGGAAAACCCAACTGAGGAACATGACTATCCCAGAAATTGTACTTTGCTAATGCTGAAAAATATTCTTCCATACTCTAAAAATTTGATATAAATATACAAACTTTCTGCTGTACTTGAAAGTTTTTGCTGTCTATCTGTGTTTCAGAGGAGACAGAGTTAGAGGGGTAAAAGGAGGTTACAGGGTGTCGGATTTACGAATTATTCTATTAATAACTAAGATATTGACTGTTTTAAAGGTTTAAAAGAACTACATGTATGGTGATCGTAAAGGGGAAATAGGTTACGAAGTTATGAAGTTATGAAGTTATGGAGTGAACGAGTTATCCAGTTAACAAATGCTAATGGGGATATCTGGTTTTTGGAACGGCTCTCGGGATGATCGGGGGATTGTTTGTTTGTTTGTTTTGCTAAAATAATTAGTATTTACTGTTTTTTGTTGTTATATTAGCTTTTGATTTTTAACTACTTATAAATAATGAGTTATGATAGAATACTATGATTATGATGAAATTTTATTGGCTTTAGAGGAGCCAATGGAAGAGGAATTTTATGGAACGCGATCCAAGTTTATCAACCTGACTACCGACTTCAGCTTCAAGAGGATATTTGGGACTGAGGTCAACAAGGATTTACTGTTGTCTTTTCTGAATGGTGTCTTTGCGGGTCGCAAGGAAATCAAAGATCTGCATTACAACAAGAATGAGTATGTGGGGGACAGCGACAGCATGGGCGGGGTAGTCTTTGATTTGACCTGCATCGGGTCGAATGGAGAGCAGTTTGCCATTGAGGTGCAAAGGACTTCTCAGCTCAATCTGAAACGGCGAATGCTTTATTATGGCAGTAAGATCATTTCGGATCAGGCCCCTAAAGGACGTAGAAGGGAATGGGATTACAAGATTTCGGAGGTATACGTAATCGTTATATTGGATGGTTTTCCCATGCCCGGTGGGGATGGTCTGGATTACATACATGATATCTGCCTATGCCATAGAGATACAGGTCGCGTATTTTACGATGAGTATGGCTTTATTTATATTTCTTTGGTTAACTTTGTTAAACAAGAGGTTGAACTTCAGACTGATTTCGATTGTTGGCTTTACGTTTTGAAGAATATGTCCAAGATGGACAAATTACCATTGTATATGCGTAAGCCGATTTTTGAGAAGCTGTTTGATATCGCAGAATATAGTAATATGAACAAGGAGGACAGACAAATGTATGATGTTAGTTTAAAAAGAAAATGGGATGCGTATTCCATTGAGCAAACCCGGATTATCTTAGAGGAGCGTGCCAAGGAAAGGGGACTTCAACAAGGGCTTCAACAAGGGCGTGAACAGATGAAACTAGAGACCGCGAAAACAATGTTAGACAAAGGTTTTGATCTAGAGATGATCGCGGAACTACTCGACTTATCCGAAGCGGACATTGAGCGGTTCAGGTAACCGATTTCATAAAAGTATTCCGCTCAAGATACCTTATTCCTGTTTACTTCAGAAGCTCATCGCACCCGTAATATAACCTGTAAATAACCAAATCAGGGCTTCTGAATACTTGCTTTATTATTAGACTCTATTCTTTTTTTGAGGTTATACACATGACTCCTCCTTTGAAAAAAATGCTTTGAAATATCATCAATAGCTGTAAAGATGGGATTGTCATTGACTACCCGATGCGCATTTTGCGTATACCGGCCAGTGCAAAAAAGAGCAAACTAAATGCAAATAAGATCCAGCTTATCCAAGGGATACCTAATAAAGTGCTTTGTGGTACACCGGAGAGTAGGCAGCCACCTAGAAATAAGATGCCCGCGATGTAGAGGTATCTATTGATACTGCTGTCTTTGCGCTGTTGCTGCTGTAATGCCCCGAGCGCTTCGCTATCGATGCGGAACTTCAGTTCGCCCTGTTCTACTTTGTGCAGTAGGTCGATAAGAGACTTGGGGGCGGCCGATAATGTGCCCTGTAGCTGCTGTAGCAAGTGCAGCACATTCTCGATGATGTACGGCGGAGAAAGGCGCCGGGCCATGATCTTGGTAATATAGGGCTTGACCTTGTCGATGATATTGAGATCGGGCAGGAGGGACCGGCCGATACCTTCGAGTAATACGATACCCCGTACCAGTAGGTAAATGTGGTCGGGCATGAGGATATCATTTTGATTGAGTATTTTTGAAAACTTTGAAAAAACAGCTTTGACATCCAGCTCTTGAAGTGACTGCGCCGCAATCATATCAAACATGGCCTGTATATCGCGCTCGAGTATCTTTTCATTTTTGATGTGGATACGGAGAGACATGCGCTTGATGGTACGGATGAGATTATCGACGTCTTTATTGATAAAGTAAAGGATGAAGTTTTCGAGATGCTCTTTGTCCTTAGGGAGTAGACGTGCCATGGCGCCCAGATCGATAAAGGCGAGATGACCCGAAGGGGTAACGAGTATATTGCCCGGATGGGGGTCGGCATGAAAGAATCCGTGCTCGAGTACTTGGGTGAGGTAAAGGTCGAGACCGGTGTCTATAATATATTCTGGGTCAAGTTGATGTAGTTTGATGGATGCACTGTCGGTAATCCGGAATCCCTCAATCCTAGAAATGCACAGCAGGCTGTCGGTCGATAGCTCGGGATAGGCCTGCATACATTGGATGCGGGGCTCGTCCCTAAAATTGCGGGCAAACTGTTGGATGTTTTTGAGCTCATGCTGGAAAGAAAGCTCTTCCATAATATTCTTTTCAAAGGCTTCGAATATATCGGGAAGATTGATCTCCCGTACCAGCGGATAGTAGTCGATCAGCAGGCTGATGATGTCTTTGAGCAGAAGTAGGTCGGAGGTCACAATCTTACGGATACCTGTACGCTTTACTTTCAGTATCACAGGGGCGCCATTGCTTAAGCTGGCTTTATAGACCTGTGCGATAGAAGCGGAGGCAAACGGTTGCTCATCGATCTGCTCGAAAATCTCCGATAGATCGTCTACCTGTAGTTCGTTTTCGAGCCAGCTGCGGATATCGATATCTTCGGGCGAGACATTATCCTGTAGTTTCTTGAGCTCGAGGATAAGCCCCGGTGGAAGTAGATCTTCGCGCGTAGAGAGTGTCTGCCCAAATTTGACGTAGGTAGGCCCCAGCTCTTCGATGACTTTGCGTATGCGTTCGTAAAATAAGGGGGCTTGATCTCCTGTCGTATCTTCGGAAGAAGCTGTCGCTGATTCTTTATTGGTTATCTTGGATCTGAGGTCTTCAAAACCATGTTTGCCAAGGATGCTGATCAACTTGGCCGCTCGCATCAGTTTGTTCTTTTGCCTTGCTATCGGATTTTCCATACGCTATTATCTGTTGTTAAGCAACTACAAGATAGTGATTTTTTGGAACTCAGGTGTTAAGGCGGTGTTAAAGCTAGGCCTCTAGGGGCGTGCATTTTTTTTCCTTGGAAAGAAAATGCACGCACGATGGCCATCGAAACTATAGTTCTTTACGCAGGCGGGCTACCGGAATATTCATTGCTTCACGGTATTTGGCTACCGTACGCCGGGCAATGCTATAACCTTTTTCTTTGAGAATCTCGGTCAGCTTTTCGTCGGCCAGCGGTTTGCGCTTGTCCTCATTGGAAATACACTCTTCCAATATTTTCTTTACTTCTTTATTGGAAACCTCTTCACCGGAATCGGTCTGTATGGCTTCGGAGAAAAATGATTTTAAAAGGAATGTGCCAAATTCGGTCTGTACGTATTTGGAATTGGCAACACGCGATACGGTCGAAATATCCATATCGATCTCTTCGGCAATATCTTTGAGGATCATCGGTTTCAGCATACGGTCATCTCCAGTGAGGAAGTAATCGTACTGAAACTCCATGATGGCATTCATGGTTTTGAGTAAGGTCTGTTGCCGTTGTTTGATAGCGTCAATAAACCACTTGGCAGAGTCGAGCTTCTGCTTGACAAACTGCACGGCCTCTTTCATTTTCTTGTCCGCTTTCTCTGCCTTTTCGTAGTGCTCGAACATATCCTGATACGAACGAGACACCCTCAGTTCGGGCGCATTACGTCCATTAAGGGTAAGATGTAGCACGCCGTCATCATTACTGATATGAAAGTCGGGAATAATCTGTAACTGTTTGCCTGCGGCAGCTGCAGAGTCTCCGGGTTTGGGATTTAATTTTAAAATTTCATTGACGATTTCTTTCAGCTCTTCGGAGCTGACATTGAGCTGCCGCTCAATCTTATCATAATGCTTTTTGGTAAACTCGTCGAGAAAGTCTTCTACAACGCGGATCGCCTGTTGTACGGTAGGATTATGTGCATCTTTTTTCCGTAACTGAATCAGGAGGCACTCCTGTAGATCACGGGCGCCGATACCTGCAGGCTCAAACGCCTGGATGATATGAAGCATATCTTCTACTTCTTGTTCTTCGGCCATGACATTCTGCGAGAAGGCCATATCGTCTATCAGTGAAAGTATGGGGCGTCTTAAGTAACCATCGTCATCGAGGCTGCCTATGAGCTGGGTGCCAATAAGATATTGCTTATCATTAAGTGCCAGAAGGTCAAGCTGACTCTGTAATCTTTCGAAAAAAGAATCCTGTATAGCGATTGGTATCTCGCGCTGCTCGTCTTCATCATCATTGGCGTAATTGCTGCCGTATTCTTTATATTCGTCCTCCTGGATGTAGTCTTCTACACTGAATTCTTCATCAAAGGAGTCATCATTATTGTCATAATCATCAGGATCCTTATCGGGGTACTCCTCGACAGGGTCATTCATGTTGGTCAGACTGCCATCTTCTAAGGCGGGATTTTCTTCCAGCTCTTCCTTGATACGGGTGTCTAATGAGGCTGTAGGCACCTGCAGAAGCTTGATAAACTGTATCTGCTGCGGAGAGAGTTTCTGTAATAATTTTTGCTGTAAAGTCTGTTTTAACATGTCTAAGTTAATTACAATGGTAAAAATAGTGATTTATACCGACATTAGGAGCTGTTTCTTTATTAAAGCGTAGAAGAACAAATAAAATGGAAGGAAAATCTAATAGTTAAAATAACCTGTTTCAACCTATTATTACAGTTTGTTAAAATTAGTTAATTTTATTCCTGCCCCGTTCTTTTTGTTTTCTAAAATACAAGATTTTAAAACATTTTATCCATATTTACCGCATGTTTAGACGTGTTAAAAATAGATTATTGCGATATGTACTGATTGTAATTTACAGTATAATATTGTTTACCTGCGCGGTACAGCTTAATTTCTTAGGTCTATTCGGATATTCCCCAACAAAAAATGATATTGTAATGCCTACGCTCAATGTGGCATCGGAGGTGTATACGGCCGATTCGGTACTGATCGGGCGTTATTTTGAGGAGGATAGGGATCCTGTGCCGTTTGACAGCATTTCAGAACACGTATTGGACGCATTGATAGCTACCGAAGATATCCGTTTTTATAAACATAACGGAGTCGATTTTATGGGACTGGTCTCGGGCGCAATATCGACTTTGAAGGGAGATCCTAGGGGCGCTAGTACAATAACACAGCAGCTGGCAAAAAATCTTTTTAAAACCCGTTATACCAATGCACAGGGCTATCTGAGCAAAGTACCGGGGCTGAATATATTGATCACGAAATATAAAGAGTGGATGACGGCTTATAAGCTGGAGACCAGATATAGCAAAAAAGACATCATTACGATGTACCTGAATACGGTATCGTTCAGTAATAATGCTTATGGGATAAAGTCGGCATCTATACGCTATTTTAATAAGCAACCGAAAAACCTGAATGTAAACGAAAGTGCCTTACTGGTGGGAATGCTGAAGGGGACAACCATATACAACCCTATCCGTAACCCTAAAAATGCAATGCAGCGACGAAATGTTGTATTGGCCCAGATGGGAAAATCTGGGTACCTGACGGAAGCTGAAGTAAAAGGGCTGTCCAGAGATTCGCTGAAGCTGGATCTGAATTATAAGGACAATATCGATGGTAATGATTCTTATATCCGGTCGGCGGTAGAGCGGTGGCTGGAAAAATGGAGTCAGGATAATGAGATCGATATCTATAAGGCTGGACTGAAGATCTATACCACGATAGATTCGCGGATGCAAAAAATAGCAGAAAAAGTGGTGGCCGAACGTATGGAAGAATTGCAAAGACGGCTGAAGAATACCTGGGGAAGTGAGGAGCCGTGGCGGGATAAAGAGGGAAAGGTTATTCCGGAGTTTTTGGAAAACCATGCGAGAAAGCTACCGATATACGCAAGTTTAATGCAAAAGTATCATAACAATGAAGATAGCGTCTTTAGAGACCTGCAGGTAAAGAAAGAAATGGAAGTCTTTACATGGCAGGGGATGGAGAAGGTTAAGTATTCTACGATGGATTCGCTAAAACATTATTTGATGATGCTGAATACGGGTATGATGGCGATGAATCCTTACGACGGGGAGATTAAGGTATGGGTCGGAGGGATTAATCATGAGTATTACAAATTTGACCATGTAAACCAGGCTAAAAGACAGGCCGGCTCTACGTTCAAGCCATTTGCTTATATGGCGGCCCTGGAATCGGGTATGTCTCCCTGTGACAAATTTACGGATAAGCCGGTGAAGATCGAGTTTACCAATAAGAAGGGGGAGCATGAAATATGGGAACCTAAAAATGCAGATTGGAGTGTCTCCTATCGGGAGATGTCGTTGCGCTGGGCTATGGCCAGGTCGCTTAATACCATTACAGCACAGGTGACTGAGGCTGTCGGATGGGATAAGGTCGTCGATGTGGCGCATCTATGCGGTATCGAGAGTAAATTAGAATCTGTGCCTTCTGTAGGGTTGGGGTCGAATGATGTCTCGGTGCTGGAGATGGTAAAGGGCTATTCCACATTTATGAACGCCGGTAAGAAAACGGATCCTATTTTGGTTTCGAAAATTGTAGGTATGGATGGTAATGTCATCGCTACGTTCAAATCGGAACAGAAACAAGTGATCAGTCCGGAAAATGCCTGGTTGATGACGTATATGCTGCGGGGCACCGTGGAAGAACCGGGAGGAACATCGCAGGCGCTGTGGGAATGGGACTTGTTTAAAAACGAAAATGAGATAGGAGGGAAAACCGGAACATCATCCGACTATGTGGATGGTTGGTATATGGGGGTGACGAAAGACCTGGTCGCCGGTGTGTGGGTCGGTTGTGATGAACAAAGTATACATTTTAAGAATTCGGCGACCGGAGAGGGCTCTAAAACAGCATTGCCTATCTATGCGTTGTTTATGGAGGAATTGTATAAACATCCGGAACTGGGGGTAACATTTGGCAGGTTTCCTGAATCTACTGTCGAGATCAAGAAGGATTATCGCTGTCCTAGTCCACGTATACGGGTGGAACAGCCGGTAGATAGTGTAGAAACACCCGATAGCCCGGAAGATGAGGCGCTGCTATTGCCAGAGCTAGAAGAG
This sequence comes from Sphingobacterium faecale, assembly GCF_016746095.1. Taxonomy (GTDB): domain Bacteria; phylum Bacteroidota; class Bacteroidia; order Sphingobacteriales; family Sphingobacteriaceae; genus Sphingobacterium; species Sphingobacterium faecale. Next base: position 14,314 of record NZ_JAERTY010000005.1, read on the forward strand.
GTGAAACCGGTACAGCGGGAGTTGGATATGCAACGGAATAATACGCAGGAAAATAGAAGTGATAATTTACCTTAATTATTTATAAATTTACTGAATTATAGATTGTACGGAATTATGAATGGAATTATGCGATACCTCGCCAAATTAGCTTTGACATGCTGTATACTGCTCTTGTTTGGCATGTCTGTCCAGGCGCAGTATTTTGGACAGAATAAAATGCGCTATAAGAAGCTTAATTTTAAAGTGTATGATACACCACACTTTAATCTTTACTATTATTCTAAAAATGATAGTTTGGTTCGTTGGTTGGCCAAAGAGTCTGAGGTGTGGTATGAGCTTCATCAGCAGGTTTTTCAGGATACATTCTCCCGCAAAAATCCTATTATTGTTTATAATAATCACCCCGAATTTCAGCAGACTACGGCTATTTCGGGCGAGATCAGCGTAGGTACCGGTGGGGTTACCGAAGCTTTCAAACAGCGTGTGGTGATGCCTGTCATGCAGATCAATCAGCAGACCAGGCATGTATTGGGGCATGAGATGGTGCACGCTTTTCAGTATAGGGTGCTTATGGAAGGGACGGATTCGACCCGGCTAGAGAATATCGGCAATATACCGCTATGGATGGTGGAGGGAATGGCCGAATATTTTTCTATTGGCAAGAAGGATGCTTTTACATCGATGTGGATGCGTGATGCGTATGTCAACAATGATATTCCGTCTTTAAAGCAGATGACGGAGCAATCGTACAATTATTTTCCCTACCGCTATGGGCAGGCTTTTTGGTCTTATATAGGTTCGACGTATGGCGATACGGTTATTATGCCGCTATTTATTGAAACGGCTAAATATGGTTATGATTATGCGATGAGAAGAGTATTCGGTTATGATGCACAGACGGTCTCTACACTATGGAAAAATAGTATGGAGAATATGTACCGGGGACTGGGTAAAGATACAGCTTCAAGACCGATAGGTATCTCGCTGCTGAATAGTTCGAACGCAGGAAATATGAATGTGTCGCCGACGATATCCCCGGATGGTAGGTATGTGGCCTATCTGTCTGAAAAAGATATGTTCAGCATTGATCTGTTTCTTGCCGATGCCCATACGGGTAAGATGATCCGCAAACTGGGAAGTAAACTGACGAGCAAAGATATTGATGAGTTTAGTTTTCTGGAGTCTGCCGGTTCTTTTTCTCCGGATAGCAAGAAATTTGCGTTTTCTGTTTTTAGTGAAGGAAAGAGTAAGTTGATGACGGTGGACGTCGAAACGGGCAATACATTGTCGGTGCAGGCTATGGGGGATATCGTGGAGTTTGCTAATATTGCCTGGTCTCCTGATGGAGAGACTTTAGCGTTTTCGGGGTTGAGTAATGGACATTCGGATCTGTATACGTACAATTTAAATTCTAAAAAAGTAACGCAGCTGACGAATGATGTATATTCGGACTTTCAGCCGAGTTATTCGAGAGATGGCAAGTATATTGTTTTTAGTACGGACCGGATAGCGCTACAGAGTAACAGTAAAGATGTGGATATCCCGATGAATCTGGCCATATTGACACTGGCAACCGGAGAAATTAAAAATATTCAGGTATTCCCGGGGGCTAATAACCTGAATCCTCACTTTTCATCCAATGGTCAGGAAATCTACTTTCTGTCGAATGGAGATGGCTTTCGTAATATGTACCGCTATCTTATCGCATCGGGCACAGTGGAACGGTTGACGGATTATTTTACAGGTATTTCGGGAATAACGGAGTACTCGCCTGCGATGAGTATTTCGAGTAATGATGAGATTGTTTATTCTTATTTTAAGAAGGGCAAGTATGACGTATACAAAGCGAAAAGTGCCGATTTCGAGCCTGTAGCGGTAGATGGTACAACGAGTGATTTTACGGCTGCTATGTTGCCTCCTCTGGTAAATAGAGGGGTAAATGTGGTCAATACCAACCTGCGTAATTTTAACGTATTTGGGCGTATAGATGATGATCAGATTAATAATATCGCGTATACCCCTAAATTTAAACTGGATTACCTAGCAAACAGCGGCGTGGGCATGTCAGTAGGGTCACGCTACGGGGCGGGTATATCGACGGGTATCCAAGGGATGTTTTCGGATATCCTGGGGTACAATCAGATTTTTGCCGCCTTAAACATCAACGGGGAGATTTATGATTTTGGAGGACAGGTGGCCTATATCAACCAGCGTAGCCGTATCAACTGGGGAGGGGCACTGTCGCATATACCGTATATGTCGGGCTATAACCTGTATGAGATGGAGGATTTTGGCAGAGGAGAGGAGCTGTCCTTAAATACTTATCTGGTGCGTAATTTTCAGACGCAGGCAGAGGCCTTTGTGGCATTCCCATTCAATCGTCACCATAGGGTAGAGACGGGTGCTGCGATATCCAGACACAGTTACAGGGTGGATAAATGGAGACAGAGTTATTATTATGGTTATGGGGACCGCCAGAAAATATCTAATGAAGAAGCAGAGAAGCTTGGATTCAGGAGTCTAAAGCCCTTTACTATTCAACAGTTGAATGCTGGTTTTGTAGGGGATAATGCGGTGTTTGGTATAGCAGCACCTCTTCAGGGATTTAGATACCGTATTGGGGCGGAACAATATTTTGGCGATTATTCTTTTACGGCCTGGAATGTGGATCTGCGGAAATATCATCGGATCAAACCGGTGACGGTAGCCGGACGGTTGTACTCGTATATGCGTACCGGAAAAGATGAAGATGCGCTGTATCCGTTGTATATCGGATATCCGTATATGCTAAGGGGGTATGAAACCGGGAATTTTGACGCTTCGGGTAAGGTTAATTTTTCGGACCTGATGGGGTCGCGTATGGCAATAGCTAATCTGGAATTGCGTCTGCCGTTTACAGGACCGGAGAAACTCGCTGTGGTAAAATCGGGATTCTTATTCTCAGATCTTAACTTCTTTATAGATGGCGGGGTAGCTTGGCGTGGCGGAGATAGAATAAAATGGGATAAAACCGATGCCGATAAGGTGCCAGCTGTGGATGGACAGGGAAATCCTGTTATAAATCCAGAAACTGGACAGCAGGTAATGGAATATGACAAAAATGTAAGGGTACCGGTATTCAGTGCCGGAGTATCGCTGCGTGTAAATCTATTCGGCGCAATGATATTGGAGCCATACTATGCTATACCATTCCAAAAGACGCGTTCTAAATTCGGAACATTCGGATTAAACTTTGCGCCGGGTTGGTAGTCTATACCTATAACATATGCGATATATGTTGAGGTTGTTAAGGGGGCGTTGTTTAGGCTTAGGTTTAAACAACGCCTTTTTTTATGGTGTCTGCACCTGTACAGTAAAGTTAAAATCGCCATCTCCATATTGCTGTCTAGAGATTAGTTGACCTGGGTTCTTAGCTGCAAAACCTGCATTGCTGCTTGCTGTTGGGGCGCAGCGAAAGAAATGTTCAGCCAGTTTGGATTGTGTTTTCGGATCAAGCGTTCTTTTTGCATGCGGGTGAAGTGGGTAAGCTCCATCAGGCGCTTTTGCGCGCTCTCAAAAGAAGTAAATTCTTCTACATGTACAATACGGTTGAACTTAGGCAGTTTGCCTGTATGACGGAGGGAGTGGAACTGTAGATTGGCAGATTGTGCAATTAAATCCTGTGTATAAGCTGCCTCTACATAGGCTCTATTAGGGTCTGTTGCGATGTAAATCAGGTGTTTTTTCATGCGATATACTAAATTATTTGGTGGTGAATATATTTTTTACTAATTTTATTGGCACAATAATACTAATAAATTTAGTTTTCAAAGAAAATATTTAAAAATACTTTATGTCAAACATTTCATCAAACCTCCGGTTTTTAAGAAAAAGGAGTAAGTTAACACAGCAGCAATTTGCTGATGTGATGGAGATTAAACGTGCTTCGGTAGGGGCGTATGAAGAAGATCGGGCAGAACCTAAATATGAACTGCTAAAAAAAATAGCGGAGTATTATGATCTGTCCATGGACGAATTGGTCAATGAGCAGATCGATGAGAAATGGAAACCTGTCCCTAAGAGTAATGCCTCTAATCTAAGGGTGCTAAGTGTTACCGTAGATGGGGATGATAAAGAGAATATCGAACTGGTGCCTACTAAAGCGAGCGCTGGCTACCTGAACGGTTATGGGGATCCGGAGTTTGTGAAGGAGTTGCCCCGGTTTTCATTGCCGATCTTTAAACAAGGTACCTATCGTGCTTTTGAAATAAAGGGTGACTCGATGTTGCCGCTTCCGACAGGATCGATTGTGGTAGCAGAGTATGTAGAAAACTGGCACGATATTAAACCCGGTCAGACCTATGTCGTCGTGTCTAAGAATGATGGCGTGGTCTATAAACGGATTGCATTTAAATATAAGGATGATAAAGGATTGAAATTATTGTCGGACAATAAAGTCTATGAGCCATACTGGGTGCCGGCGGATGAAGTACTGGAGATATGGAAAGCGAAAGCTTATATCTCGACGGAGTTTCCTGAACCCAATAGTGAGCCGACCATGGAGTCGCTGACCGCTATGATGGCCCAGATGCAAAAGACGATCAGTGCTGTTGTCGATACCAAAAAACCGTAGCTTAATAAAAGAATAAATATGTGGAGAAAGGCTGTGCATGGAGAAGGACGTGAAAAAATATAGAAGGGGCTTGTGTTTTTCAAAAAAAAGCACTACTTTTGTACTATCTGAAAGGAAGGGGGCATGTATTTGCCCCCTTTTTTAATTGATTTTTAAAATTAATGTATGCAGGTCGAACAACGTGTAAAAGAACTGGTAGAAGAAAAAATTGCGGATAGAGCGGATCTCTTTATTGTCCGTATCAAAATGCTGAATAATGGGGTTTTGGAAATTCTGTTGGATGGTGATGAGGGGATTTCTATCGAGGACTGCGTGGCTGTAAGCAGGCATGTGGGCTTTCATCTGGAAGAAGAGAATGTTATAGAAAAGGCATACCGGCTGGAGGTTTCTTCTCCAGGTATTGACGCGGGATTGTTATTGCCAAGGCAATATGTAAAAAATGTAGGCCGCAATGTCCGTGTTAAGTTGGACGATGGGACCAAACGTGAAGGTAAACTGATCAGTGCGACCGAGTCGGAAGTAATAATTGAAGAGAAAACAAAAGAAAAAGGAAAGAAGGCTGAAACAAACGAAGTCATATTTTCAATGGATAAAATAACAGAAACAAAGGTGTTAATTTCATTTAATTAAAAATGAGCAGCAATATTAATTTGATTGACTCTTTTCAGGAGTTTAAAGAGTTCAAAAATATCGACCGTCCAACGGTAATTACAGTATTAGAAGAAGTATTCCGCAGCATGATCCGCAAGCGTTTTGGTACGGATGAGAATGTTGACGTTATTGTGAATCCGGATAATGGGGATTTGGAAATGTGGAGAACACGTGTGGTGATGGAGGATGGATTTTCGGAAGATGATGACTTGGAAATCGAATTAGCTGAAGCACACCAGTTTGATCCGGATCTGGAAGTTGGTGATGATTATATCGAACAGATTACGTTAGAAAGTTTTGGCCGACGTGCTATCCTGGCTGCCCGTCAGACTTTGGTGTCCAAAGTATTGGAGCTGGAGAAAGATGAGGTCTTTAAGAAGTATAAAGACCGTGAGGGTGAGCTGGTAATCGGAGAGGTGTATCAGATCTGGAAGAAAGAGATTTTGGTGTTGGATGAAGATGGTAATGAGTTGATCTTGCCTAAGACGGAACAGATCCCTGCCGATTATTTCAAAAAAGGGGATAGCATCCGTGCCGTAGTCTATAAGGTGGATATGATGAACAGTAATCCAAAGATTATTATTTCGCGTACCGCACCTGAGTTCTTACAGCGTTTGTTTGAACTGGAAGTACCTGAGATTTTTGACGGTTTGATTACTATTAAGAAGATTGTACGTGAACCAGGAGAACGTGCTAAGGTAGCTGTAGAGTCTTATGATGACCGTATCGATCCGGTGGGTGCCTGTGTGGGTATGAAAGGATCCCGTATACATGGTATCGTACGTGAATTGCGTAATGAAAATATTGACGTGATTAACTTTACGACGAATCATTCGTTGTATATCACGCGTGCATTGAGTCCGGCACGTATTTCTTCGATCAAAATTGATGAAGATGACAAGACGGCAGCGGTGTACCTAAAACCAGATCAGGTGTCGTTGGCAATCGGTCGTGGTGGGCACAATATCAAGTTGGCAGGTAAGCTTACAGGATATGAAATCGATGTGTACAGAGAAAATGACGAAGTAGAGGAAGATGTGGATATTGAAGAATTCTCAGATGAAATCGATGGCTGGATCATTGATGAGTTAAAACGTGTAGGACTGGATAGTGCCAAGTCTGTATTGTCTTTATCACTCGAAGAATTGATAAGACGCACAGACTTAGAAGAAGATACTATTCAAGAGATAGTACGCATTTTGCAGTCGGAGTTTGAATAAGCTTCGATTGCCCATACGGATATTACATATTAAATGTAAATATTTGTTAATTGCGAGTAAAAAAAACATATTTTTGTAGTAACAGATTTTTAGAGGTTAATAAATAGATGACAGAAGGTAAAAGCATAAACTTACTCAAAGCAGCAAAGGAACTTAATATTGGTATAGGTACTGCAGTGGAATTTTTAAGTAAAAAGGGTTTTGACGTGGAAGCAAAACCTACGACAAAATTAACTGCAGATATGTATGGCGTTCTTTCGCGTGAATTTCAAGGTGATAAAATCGCAAAGGATGAAGCGAAGCAGATCGTTATAGGTAAAATTCGCCGTGATGAAACTCCTTTGGGCGGAAGTGCAACTGTACCTCAAGATTCTACAAACCCTAAAAAAGAAGATCGTGCAGAAGACGTAGAAGAGATCCTGATAAAAAATGTATCTACTTCGGCTCCCGTGGAAAAAGAAGCTCCTGTTGAAAAAGAGGAGACGGTGCAACCGGCAAAGCAGGAGGAAAGTACGGGTAGTGGACACCTTAAGGTAGTGGGTAAGATTGATCTTGATAGCTTAAATAAGGGCAAAGGAAAGAGGAAGGAAGAGGAAGTGGCGAAGCCTGAAGTGAAAGCTGAACCCGTAAAAGAGGTTGTGAAGGAAGAACCTAAGGAAGTGAAGGAACCAACCCCTGAGGTCGTGAAACCAGAAGTAAAAAAAGAAGAGGTAGCTCCTGTAGCGCCACCACCCCCGGTTGTAGAGAAGAAAGAGGTCGAGAAGCGGGTTGAAGAGGTAAAGCCTGTGGTCGAGAAACCTGAACATAAAGTTGAAGTTAAAAAGGAAGAAATAAAGGTGGAAAATAAACCTATTATAGAATCTAAATCAACGGAAGAGCATAGTGAAGTGATTCGCGCGCGCTCAGAGAAGTTGGAAGGACCAAAGGTTATCGGTAAAATAGAATTACCAACCTTTAAGCCAAAGGAAAAACCTGTCGCTTCGTCGTCTAATGCTAATCAAGACAACAAACGGAAGCGTAAGCGAACCCATAAACCGGGATCGCCGATTTCTCCAAATGAACAGGCGGGACAACAGGGTGGAAATACCCAAGGTGGACATCAGGGACAACACCGTCAAGGTGGTTTCCAGCAAGGAGGCGGTCAGGGACAACACCGTCAAGGTGGTTTCCAACAAGGAGGTGGCCCACGCGGTAACAATAACAACCGCCCTGGTGGCAACAATGCCGGAAGAGGTAAGTTTGATCCTAGAAATAGAGGAGCAAGACAAGATGCTCCTAAAGAGGAACTGACAGAGAAAGAAATTCAAGATCAGATCAAAGCAACACTTGCTCGTTTGAGTGGTGCTGGTAAATCAGGTAAATTTGCGCAACGTGCAAAATTAAGAAGACAGAAACGTGACGATGTGGCTTTGTCGGCAGAGGAAGCAGCATTAGAACAAGAAATGATGGCTAATATATTGCGCGTTACCGAGTTTGTAACGGCAAATGAGTTAGCTAATTTAATGGATGTGCCGGTCACTAAAGTAATTGGTACATGTATGAGTCTGGGCATGTTCGTGTCTATCAACCAACGTCTGGATGCTGAAACATTGACTATCGTAGCGGATGAATTTGGCTACCAGATCGAGTTTATTAAGCCTGAAGATGAGGAAACTACAGAGCTTGAAGAACCAGATAACGAAGCTAATCTGATCTCCCGTGCGCCGATCGTGACTGTAATGGGACACGTCGACCATGGTAAAACATCGTTATTGGATTATGTCCGTAAAGCGAATGTAACTAAAGGTGAAGCCGGAGGGATTACGCAGCACATAGGTGCTTATGCGGTAAGCTTAGAGGATGGTCGCAAGATTACGTTCTTGGATACACCGGGTCACGAGGCGTTTACAGCGATGCGTGCCCGTGGTGCTAAGGTAACGGATATCGTTATTATTGTAATTGCGGCGGATGACGCGGTGATGCCTCAAACAAAAGAAGCTATCAACCACGCACAGGCTGCTGGAGCTCCAATTGTATTTGCATTTACGAAAGTGGATAAGCCACATGCTAATGCGGATAGAATCCGTGAACAGTTGTCGGCAATGAATATCTTAGTGGAGGACTGGGGCGGTAAGTTTCAGGCACAGGAGATTTCTGCAAAAACAGGAGAAAATGTAGATCTGTTATTGGAAAAAGTATTGTTGGAAGCAGAGATGCTCGAACTTAAAGCGGATCCTAAGAAACGTGCAGTAGGTTCAGTAATTGAAGCGGCTCTGGATAAAGGACGTGGTATTGTCACTACGGTGATGGTACAAAGCGGTACGCTGCGTGTAGGAGATGCTATCTTAGCAGGATCACACTCCGGTAAAGTGAAAGCATTGACCAATGAACGTGGTGAACGTGTAAAAGAAGCGGGACCTTCGGTGCCGGTTCAGATTTTAGGTATGTCCGGAGCGCCGACTGCTGGTGATAAGCTGTATGTCATGGAGAGTGAATCTGAAGCGCGTATCGTCGCAAATAAACGCTTGCAGTTGCAGCGTGAGCAAGGTATGCGTGCTACGAAACATATTACCTTGGATGAGATCGGTCGTCGTCTGGCAATCGGTAACTTTAAGGAACTTAATATTATCGTTAAGGGTGACGTGGATGGATCTATCGAGGCACTATCTGACTCTTTATTAAAGCTATCTACAGACGAAATACAGGTAAATATTATCCACAAATCGGTGGGTGCTATCTCGGAGTCCGACGTATTATTGGCTTCTGCTTCGGATGCTGTGATCATCGGTTTCCAGGTAAGACCTACGCAGAATGCGCGTAAACTTGCCGAGAACGAGCAGATTGATATCCGTCTGTACTCGATTATCTACGATGCGATCGAAGAACTGAAATCCGCAATGGAAGGTATGTTAGAGCCTAAGTTTGAAGAGAAAATTGTAGCGGAAGTAGAAATCCGTGAGACTTTCAAAATCACTAAGGTCGGTACGATTGCAGGATGTATGGTCACGACGGGTAAAATCGCTAGAAATAATGATATCCGCATAATCCGTGATGGTGTAGTGGTACACACCGGTAGATTGGCTTCGTTGAAACGCTTTAAAGATGATGTGAAAGAAGTAACACATGGCTACGAATGTGGTCTTCAGATTGACAAGTATAACGATATACAAGTTGGTGACATCGTAGAAGCATACGAACAGGTTGAAGTAAAACGTAAATTGTAATTTACAGGAACAAATATTAGAATCCCGGTCAGCAATGATCGGGATTTTTTATTTCTATAGAAAGTTTTAATGGCTTATCATAACTATTTATTTGATTTAGATTTTTTAAGACTTTATCTTTAGCACTATGTATAAGTTCAGGATATCGGATATTATCAAACATCCCAATAATAATATTTCTATTCGCTTTCAAGACCTTTCGGGTTCCTTTCCGACGTATAAGGCGGGGCAGTTTTTGACACTATGTTTTCAATTTGGCGAGCGGGAAGTACGTAGATCCTATTCCTTCAGTAGTTCGCCCGATGTAGATGAACTTTATGAGGTGACTGTAAAACGCGTAGACAATGGTGAAATATCGCGGCTGCTGCATCATAATACAGCAGTAGGCGACGTAATCGATGTCATCGATCCGCAGGGACTTTTTGTATATGAGCCTGATAGAGACATTAGGCGGACTGTGTTTTTGTTTGGTGCGGGAGTGGGAGTGACGCCGTTATTTTCGATTCTGAAAACGGCATTGACCCAAGAGCGGTACACTAAAGTAGTGCTTATCTACAGCAATAGTAGTAAAGAGTCTACTTTGTTTTATGATGAGCTACTTCAATGGCAGGAGAAATATCCAGATCGGCTGAAGATTGAATTTATCTGGTCGAATAAGAAGAATCTACTAAAAGCGAGGTTAAATAGGGAATACCTGATCGAACTGGTCAATGCAAATCTAGAGAGCGGAGTAAAGCCTGTATTCTACACTTGTGGACCTCTGTTTTACATGGATCTCTGTCGCTTTACACTGTTGGGCATGGGATTTCCGGATGAGACTATCAGGAAAGAGACGTTTCACTTTCCTGAAGAGGAAGAAGATGAGGATGAGAAAGAGGAGGAACCAGTAGACATGACACCGTACGATATTATATTGAAATTTAACGGACAATCTTATCCCATGACTATTCCTTATAATAAAAGTGTCTTGGATGTAGGCTTGGAGCACAAATTGAAATTGCCCTATTCTTGTAAGTCCGGAATGTGCAGTACTTGTATATCTCAGGTGCATGAAGGCGCTGTTAGAATGGATTATAACGAAATATTGACGGACCGCGAAGTCGGAAACGGAAGATGCCTAATCTGTACATCACACCCTATGGAAGATGGAACAATAATCGAAGTATTGTAACATAATGACCGATCGGACGACATATAATCAGTAAATGGTATACAGGATGAATAGAGCAATGAGGCATGTGTACTTCGCATTATCAGTCCTATGTTTTTGTATGGCTACTGCTAATGGGCAAGACATTAAAAAAATGGGGAAGCTCAAGAGCCCAAAGCTGACTGAAGTGTCGGGTATAGTCTCTTCTTACACGGATAGTAACCTGTTTTGGGTGCATAATGACAGTGGAGATGAAGCGAATATTTATCTGATTGATACGCTGGCCGATCTGAAAGTTACAGTACACCTGGAGGGAATTAATGTGGTAGACGCGGAGGATATTGCATCTTTGATGATTGACGGTGTGCCTTATCTGCTATTGGCAGATATGGGAAATAACTTAAGAAAAAGGGATACGCTATCACTTTTTTTATTTAAGGAGCCGGTTTTTGATAAAGATAGGAGGTCTCATGTGGTTGCTCGAGAGGATATTATGGAGATTAGGTTCAGATATAAAGATAAAAGAAGAGATGCAGAAGCGCTATTTGTGGATCCCATTGATAATATGATTTATATTATTTCGAAGCGGGACTTTAGGTCTACGTTGTTCAGAATGTCTTTTTCTGAGGCTAAAGCGGGATCTGTGCTAGTGTTGCCGCCCTTGATGCAGCTTCCGCTGACTTTTGCTACAGGAGCAGATATACGGCAAGATGGCGGATATATTATAGTGAAAAATTTAGTAGCTGTATTTTTGTGGAAACGCGAACCAAACCAAGATATTATCTCTGCATTAAGCCAACCTTATCAGCAAATTCTTTACAAACCAGAACCTCAGGGGGAGGCAATTTGCTTTGATAGGAATAAGAATTTTTTTTATACCATTTCTGAACGCCCTTTTGGCTTAGAATCTTATCTTTATAAATATAAGTATAAATATGAAAATTAACATTTTGAACTACTTTTTGGTGGCTACTCTCTTTATTGTAGGCTTCCAGGCTAAGGCTGCTCAGGTAGATACCGTAGAGATTTTCTCTAACAGTATGGGGAAGAAAATAAAGGCAGTAATTGTATTTCCTGAAAATCACAAAAAACCAGTCCCCACATTATATCTATTGCATGGTTATTCTGGGAATTATGCTAACTGGGTTAATAAGGTACCTTATATTAAGACGCTGGTCGATAGATATAATTATGCGATTGTATGTCCTGATGGAGGATATGGTAGTTGGTATTGGGATATAGAAGGAGATAAGAATAATCAATATGAAACATTTGTCAGTAAGGAACTTGTAGCGTATGTCGAATCACAGTATGCAGTCTGTCAGAATAGAGAAAGCAGGGCAATTAGTGGTTTGAGCATGGGCGGACACGGTGCATTATATGTCGGTATACGTCATCAGGATGTGTATGGTGCGATAGGAAGTACAGCTGGAGGAGTCGATTTCAGACCATTTCCAAATAGCTGGGAAATTATTGAACGATTGGGTACTTATAGCGAAAATAAAGAAGTGTGGGATAAACATGTGGTCATGGAGATGTTGCATGAAATAAAGCCAAACAATCTGAAGCTTTTTATAGATTGTGGCACAGATGATTTTTTCTATAACGTGAATAGGACGTTACATGAGAAAATGACTTATCTGAACATACCTCATACGTTTGTATCGATGCCCGGTAAACATAACTGGGATTATTGGAGTCAATCTATATCATTGCAGATGGCATTCTTTGATCAGTTTTTTAGAAATTAACTATTTTATTCCGTTTCAACACCTATGCGCTTACAGTTAATTGTTACCTTAATAAGTCTATTTACCTATATTAATACTTATGCACAGCAACGGGCTACGATCAGTGGTTATGTTAAAGATGCCTCATCTGGAGAGCTTTTGATAGGCGCTGCCATACAGGTAAAAGGGCAGCAACTATCCACTTCGACAAATAGCTACGGTTATTTTTCTATAGATGTACAACCGGGAGAGCTAGAAATCACGGCCTCTTTTGTAGGTTATAAAGCGTTGCATACAAAAATAAACATACAGGAAAAAAAACAACTGACACTGGAGTTGGATCCCGTAGATAATGTGTTGGATGAGGTGGTTATCTCTGGAAAGAAGCGAAATGACAATGTGACAAATGCGCAGATGGGGGCACTTAATTTTACGATGGAGGAAGTTAAAAATGTCCCTGTGTTATTTGGCGAGCGCGATATTCTGAAGACGATACAGATGTTGCCCGGTGTTGCTAAAGGAGGAGAGGGATCTTCTAATTTTTATGTTAGAGGTGGAGGCGGAGACCAAAATCTTATTTTGTTGGATGAAGCTACGGTATATAATGCTTCGCACCTGATGGGTTTCTTTTCGACGTTTAATTCAGATGCCATTAAGGATGTTGCGTTATATAAAGGGGGGATACCAGCACAGTATGGAGGGCGGGCTTCGTCGGTGCTAGATATCCGTATGTTGGATGGTAACAACAAGAAATTTGCGGCAGAAGGCGGGTTAGGATTAATAGCTTCGAGACTTAAGCTGGAAGGGCCGATTGTTAAAGACAAAAGTTCTTTTATGATTTCGGGAAGGCGTACCTATGCAGACCTCTTCCTGAAACTCTCCGATGATGAGACTATAAATAAGAGTAAGCTGTATTTTTATGACTTGAATGCCAAGGCCAACTATAGGTTTAACGATAAGAATACCTTGTACCTCTCTGGCTATTTTGGAAAAGATGACTTGGGCTACGGCGATTTATTCAGTTTTGACTGGGGCAACGCTACGGCGACCGCCCGTTGGAATCATGTATTTAATGAAAAGCTTTTTAGCAATACCTCTGTTATATACAGTGATTTTACCTATAGAGTAAATGTCTCTAGTGACGATAGTAAATTTAAGATCGCATCTAAGATTGAAAATATCAATTTAAAACAGGACTTTTCTTATTATCGGAATAATCTCAATACATTCCGCTTCGGAATACATGGATTGCGGCAGAGGGTCTCTCCTGCAAGTCTTAATGCAGGTGATAACGCTTCGGTAAATTCTATAGATATACAGAAAAGATATGGTATTGAACTGGCCGCCTACGCTTCGCATGAATGGAAGCCTTCTAACTGGCTTTCGTTGATATATGGTTTACGACTTACGGATTTTATGGTTCAGGGACCGGGAACATATTATACCTTTGATGAAGATGGGGAAGTTATTGATAGTAAGGATTATGATGGTAGAATAGTAAAGCATCACTTAAATTTGGAACCTAGGATGTCGATGTCTTTTATCCTTAATCCAAAAAATAGTGTAAAGTTATCTTATAACAGGGTCGTACAGAATTTGCACCAATTGACAAATACGACCTCTTCGTTGCCCACAGATCAATTTGTACTAAGTAGCATTAATATTAAACCTCAATATGCTGATCAAGTGGCTGCGGGGTATTTTAGAAATTTTGTAGATAATACGTATGAACTCTCTATAGAATCTTATTATAAATACATGGGGAATCAGATTGACTTTAGGAATGGAGCTGATTTGCAGGCTAACAAGTACTTGGAAGGAGAGTTGTTATTTGGACAGGGAAGAGCGTATGGTGTGGAATTATTGCTCCGCAAAGCAAGAGGGCGGTTCAATGGATGGTTAAGCTATACACTGGGTAAGAGCGAGCGTCAGTTTGACCAGATCAACGAAGGCAACTGGTTTAATGCGCGTCAGGATAGGACGCATGATGTTTCTATCGTAGCGATGTATGAGCTATCAAAGAAATGGAGTTTGGGTGCAAATTTTGTGTATTATACAGGTAATGCTATCACTTTTCCTAGCGGAAAGTACAGCATCAATGGTAATACGATGTTCTATTACACAGAGAGAAACGGCTATAGAATGCCTGATTACCATCGATTGGATATTTCGGCAACCTATGAACCTAAGCCTGCGCATAAGCGCTTTCATTCGAGTTGGTCTTTTGGACTTTATAACGTATATAACAGAAAGAATGCATATATCATCGACTTTAGAGAAAATGAGAATAATGCGCAGATAACAGAAGCATATCGTATTGCTCTGTTTGGAGCTATTCCTTCTGTAACATGGAACTTTAAATTTTAGCTATGAATCATTGTAGAGTTTATATATTTCTTATTATAAGTGTCTTATTAGTTTCTTGTGAAGATCTAATAGATGTGAATTTAAATAGTGCCAATCCAAAAATCGTAGTAGAGGCGGACTTGAATGATCTCAGCGCAAAGCAGGTGATCTGGGTATCCCGAACGGTGGATTTTGACTCTCCGGTGCCGAGTGAACCAATAAGTGGGGCTGTGGTATCCGTGGCAGATAGTAAAGGGCGTTTGTTTAGTTTTGTGGACAAGGGAGATGGACAGTATGTCAAAGAAGGTTTTAAGCCTGAAATAGGGTTAACTTATAATCTAACGGTAAGTATACAAGGTGAAGAATTTAAATCTTCCACCAAAATGAATCCATTTGTGTCAGTGGATTCATTGGCGGTGAAGGAAGAGACGATTTTTAATGAACCTTACTATTTTGTTGTCTTGAAATTTGAAGACCCGAAAGATGTGCCTAATTATTACAAGTATGATATTTCGGTAAACGGAGGAGGTTTTAAATTTGCGAATGCGTATAATGATAAGTTTAATGACGGATTGTATGTTTCGCATCAAGTAGCAGATCGTGACAATTCGCTCGAGGTTGGAGATAGTGTGATCGTAAGACGTCAGTGTGTAGCAAAGGAGGTGTATACCTACTGGAATCAGATACAGATGCTCAACCCTGGTAGCGCTGCACCGGCTAACCCCACTTCTAACCTATCTAATGGTGCCCTAGGCTATTTTAGTGTGAGTAGTGCAAAAGAGTATGGTGTTAAGATCATAAAAGAGGAAAATTAAAGGGTATCAAATGTGTACCCTTTTTGAAGAAAATGGGTTATGGTCCTAGGTAAGGCATATTTTACGCTAGGAATCGCTTTCAAATTATCATGAAAAACGATAATAGACCCGCTTTTGGTATGTTTGAGTACGTTGGCATAACATTTTTCCGGACTGATATTCAAGTCGAAATCACCGGTAAGGACATCCCAATAGATAAGTTCGAAGTGTTTGCGCAATATATTAATCTGTGATTTTTTTGCCCGTGCATAGGGGGGTCTGAATAGCTTACTTTTGGTATGTTCCTGACATAGCATTACATTTTCGATGTATACCTCGTCGGGGGTATCCCAACCCTTTAAATGGTTGAATGTATGGTTGCCTATACGATGTCCTTCCTGGACTAGTCTTTGGTAGATTTCGGGATGCTTCACGATATTTTCTCCTACACAAAAAAAAGTCGCCTTGACCTGATGTTCTTGTAAGACATCCAAGATCCAGGGTGTAATCTCAGGTATAGGGCCGTCGTCGAATGTCAGATATATTTTCTTACTTGCTCTGGACCGGTTCCAGGTGACGCTTGGATACATCCAGCGGAGAAAAAAAGGCGCATTGACAAAATACATTTCAGATTTCAGTATTAATTTACCAAATTTAGCTAAAGATTATTAACCAATTGGTCTCAAAATAGAAAAGAGAGGCTGTTTATGAAAAAATTTTTCAGGTATTTTGAACTTTCTCTGGCAGAGCAACGTGGTTTTATAGCACTCAGTGGTCTTGTTTTGTGCCTGTTAGCAGTTCCCACTATTAACAAGATAGTTAGACAGGAGGAAGATCTAAGCTATGCCTTAGTACTATTGGATAGGCGGGGTACAGACGAAAAGAAATTCGTGAATAAAGAAGAGGATGTCACTAAAGGTGTAATAGAAAAGGTGATGCCGATAGCGGATTTTGACCCTAATGGCTTATCGATAGAAAAGTGGCAAAAATTGGGCTTAAGCCAGAACCAGGCCCAGGTAATTAAAAATTACGAAGCGAAAGGTGGAAGGTTTTTTTCGAAAGAGGACTTAGCCAGGGTATACTCGATTTCCAGATCGGAATATGAAAGACTAGCGCCGCATGTGAAGATTGATCAAAGTAAGTTGACGGAAGCGAGGAAAGGAAATTTCTTAGCAGCTTCGGATAATAGAAGGAAGGTTGAGAAATCGATACCGTCGGTGGACCGAAAAAAGCAAATGTTGGATGTGATGCAAGCAGATAGTGCGGATTGGGTCACATTGAAAGGCATAGGGCCAGTTTTTGCTAAGCGTATCATTAATTATAAGAATGCGCTTGGAGGTTTTAACAGTGTCGATCAGATAAGTGAGGTATATGGATTGCCTCCGGAAACTTATGCACGGATTAAAGATCAGTTATATCTTTCATCGGACTCAAAAATTAAGACAATAGACATCAATACATGCTCTATCGATGAGTTATCAAAGCATCCTTATATCTCTAAGAAGCAAGCACAATGGATTGTAAATTACAGAACACAACATGGTGTTTATACCGATTTGTCAAGTTTAGAAGGTATAGCACTACTGGATCAAGATTTTTTGCGTAAAATTGAGCCGTATTTAAAATTTTGAATGTAATGTTAGAGCAAAAACTGAGAGAAGTTATTCGGGATATCCCTGACTTTCCAAGTCCAGGAATTATATTTAAAGACATTACACCGGTATTAAAAGACGCAACTCTGTGCGTTGATATTGTAAACGAGTTTGCGGACAAGTTGAAAGATGTAGACATCGATGCAATAGCTGGAGTGGAGAGTAGGGGATTCTTGTTCGGACTGATGTTGGCTACCAAGCTGGGGATACCATTTGTTCCCATCAGAAAGCAGGGGAGATTGCCGTACAAGACGATTGCTGAATCTTATAAACTGGAGTATGGGCAAGCTACAATTGAAGTACATGAAGATGCGCTAGATGCGGGGACAAAAGTACTGATCCATGATGACCTATTGGCGACTGGGGGTACGGTTGTGGCGAGTGCTAAGTTGATTGAAAAATTGGGCGGGGTAGTGGTTGGTTTCTCCTTTGTAATAAGCCTGGATTTCTTGAATGGAGCCGGAAGATTGAGGCGTTTTAGTGACAATATTATTTCTTTGGTAAGATATTAGGATTATACGTTCTGTTTTATATTTTTACGGTTTAAAAAATATAAAAATGTATGGAATGGATCACTGACCCTCAAATTTGGATTTCTTTTTTAACACTGACTGTGCTAGAGATTGTACTCGGTATAGATAATATTGTGTTTATTTCTATTCAAAGTGCTAAACTGCCGGCCGAACAACAAAAGAAAGCAAGAAAGATCGGTCTTTTACTGGCATTGGTAATGCGTGTATTACTCTTATTTTCTATCAAATGGGTAATGGGGCTAACCGCACCTCTGATTAATCTATCTGAATGGTTTGACTGGAATAATGAGAAGTATGCACGATATTTCGTGTTGTCCGGACGTGATCTTATTCTATTTATAGGAGGATTGTTCCTCATATACAAAAGTACTACTGAAATACACCATAAGGTGGAAGGAGAGGTTGAAGTGGCATCGACTGGTAAGAAAGTTGTTTCGTTTGCTTCTGTAATTGTACAGATTCTTATTTTGGACCTGGTGTTCTCGTTAGATTCAGTAATCACTGCGGTAGGGATGGTGGATCAGATCGGCGTGATGATTGCTTCCGTTATCGTAGCTGTGGGTATTATGCTGCTATCAGCGGAATCAATCAGTAAATTTGTTAATGATTATCCCTCTGTGAAAATGCTAGCATTAGCATTCTTATTGTTAATTGGGGTTTCGCTTACAGCTGAAGCATTTGATCAACATATTCCTAAGGGATATATCTATTTTGCAATGGCTTTCTCTGTACTTGTAGAGTATCTTAATATAAAATCGCAAAGAAAAGCCTTAAAGAAAAAATAAGAATAGAATAAGGGGCGGTTCAACATTAAAATGTGGGCCGCCCCTTTTGCTTATAGGTAAAACATTGTGTCGTGTTTTATTCTATTATTCCTTCTATTCGGTAATGTCGGTCTCCCAACATTTTTACAGATTGTAATTTATCTATAGTATATCTTTTCCCTTTTACATATTCGAGGTGTTCGGATGTGTTATAGAGAAGATTTTTGGTTGACTTTTTAATGATAAATGTCGTAGGAATCTGGTCCGTATAGACAATTTCCAATAAAGATAAATCTAGCGAGGGATCGGTTACAGTATATTTTACCGTATTTCCGATGCTGTCTTTTCGATACGTTCCGCGATATGCAGGTTTGTTGAGGTCTACTGCCAAAAAGCTTGCTAACTCCTTGTCCCATGCCGCAATAACGAGTTCTTTTGTTTCCGATACACGGTCTTCTGATACCGTTTTTTTGATTTTCGGTTGCAAAGAATCTAAACGCGCTATTTCTTGCTGAAAAAAAGAAGGCAAATCAAATTGTTGTATCACGGTAGTGGTTTTGGTTTCCGATGATGGTGATCCGCATGAACTATGCATAGCTATCACAAGACTTACAATCGCTAACGTAACTATTTTTCTTCCTTTTTCTTTCCGTTGACTAGTATACCAGAACATCTCCACTCATTTCTATAGGAATGTCTAAATCTAGCAGCCTAAGAACCGTAGGTGCAACATCGCCTAGTTTACCGTCTTTAATATGTAAATAATCTTTATCAATCAATATACAAGGTACCAGATTGGTGGTGTGCGCTGTATTAGGAGAACCATCTTCGTTGACCATGAACTCCGAATTTCCGTGGTCAGCTAAAATAATGAATGAATAACCATAAGCTAGACCGGTCTCGACAACCTGCTGGGTACAACGGTCTACAGTCTCTACGGCTTTTACCACAGCGTCGAATACTCCTGTATGTCCCACCATGTCTGGGTTGGCGAAATTAAGACAAATGAAATCCGGTTGATTATTTCTAATGTCCTCCGAGATAGCCTGTGTAATCCCGACTGCACTCATTTCTGGCTGAAGATCATATGTTGCTACTTTGGGTGAAGGTATTAATAACCGACGTTCTTTATCAAACTCTTTTTCACGGCCTCCGGAGAAGAAAAACGTCACATGGGGATATTTTTCGGTTTCGGCTATACGTACTTGGCTCTTTCCTTGAGATGCTAAAGCTTCACCCAAAGTCTGCGATAAGTTATCTTTTTCAAATACAACGTGAATGTTCTTGAAAGTTTCGTCATAGGACGTCATGGTTACATAGTACAATTCTAAAGGGGCCATGTTGTAATCTGGAAAAGCTTGTTGAGTCAAGGCTATTGATATTTCACGTCCACGGTCTGTCCTAAAGTTAAAGCAGATAACTACGTCGCCATTCGCTATTGTAGCTACCGGACGATTCTGTTCGTCAACCATGACAATAGGCTTTACAAATTCATCAGTAATCCCTTCATCATAAGAGTTCTGTATCGAAGCAATCATATTTTTAGAAGGTGTTCCTATTCCTTTAGTCAATAAATTGTAGGCTTGTTGTACGCGTTCCCAACGATTGTCCCTATCCATTGCATAATATCTACCTATTGCAGAGGCTATCTTTCCGCAGGAATGGGTCAGGTGTTCCTGTAGATTCTGTAGGTAGCCAACACCTCCATTGGGGTCGGTATCTCTGCCATCCATAAAGGCGTGGATAAATACTTGGTCGTTGGATAAACCGAACGACTGGGCTGCATCGCAGAGCGCTTTTAGGTGATCGATATGAGCATGCACTCCACCATCGGACAAGAGTCCGATAAAGTGTACTTTTTTATGATTTGATCTTGCGTATTCAAATGCGTTTTGAATGATTGGATCTCGGTTGAAATCACCTTCCCGAGCAGCTTTATTTATACGTCCAAGCTCTTGATATACGATTCGACCGGCACCTAGGTTCATGTGTCCTACCTCGGAATTCCCCATTTGTCCTTGCGGAAGTCCGACAGATTCTCCAGAGGCTTCCAGTTTAGAGTTGGGATAGGTCGAAAGCAATTTGTCAAGAAAAGGCGTTTGCGCAGCACGAACTGCATTTGAATTATCTTCTTTGCCATACCCTAATCCATCCAGGATGAGTAGAGCTACTTTTTTTTGATTTGAACTGTTCACACACAAATATAACAATTTTAAAAGATAAACTTATTGATAGAAGCACGCTAAAAGTACAGAGAGGAGGAGGTATTGATAAGGTATCCGACCGAGTTGCTGTTGACAGATCTTGATTAAACAAGTTATAATTACGGATAGGAAGCGGGTGACAACTTGGGCGAGGTTAAGAATCAAAATGCTATTTTTATTTATAGTATTAACTCTACAAAACGAAATTTTCGTGTTTTGGTCAAAGTGATTGAGTTGAAGGGAGCTGTGTCTATATCTGAGCTCCGGATTGATTGATTTCAGGGAATTTAATAAACAATAATTTTTTAGAATAAATTTATTTTATTCATCTTAGCTTAATATTTGACGCTAAATAAATGGATCAAGAGTATAAGAAAGAGCTGAACTATTTTGTTCAACAGGCTTTGGAGGAAGATGTTAGAGACGGAGACCATACTTCTTTGGCGGCATTGCCAGAGGACAAATTGGGAGAAGCTAAACTACTGGTAAAGGAAAATGGTATTTTGGCTGGAATAGAGGTCGGCGTAGAGATCTTGCATCAAGTAGACCCCACATTACAGGTGGAAGTTTTTATTAAAGATGGTCAAGACGTTGTAGTCGGTGATATTGCGCTGATCGCGAAAGGAAAGATTCATTCTATTCTCAAAGCGGAGCGTTTGGTACTTAACGTCATGCAGCGTATGTCAGGCATTGCTACAAGAACTGCTGAATACGTAAAAGAACTGCAAGGAACAAAAGCACGGGTATTAGATACGCGGAAAACAACGCCTTTACTTCGTTTTTTGGAGAAAAAAGCTGTTGTGATAGGTGGAGGTGTGAATCATCGGTTTGGATTGTATGATATGATACTGATTAAGGACAATCATGTTGATTATGCCGGCAGTGTGTCTGCAGCAGTCAACAATGCTGTCGCTTATAAACAGAAAACAGGTATTGATATTCCTATTGAGGTGGAGGTCCGTAATTTTGACGAATTGCAAGAGCTATTGGACTGTAAGGGTGTAGATAGGGTAATGTTCGATAATTTTGAGCCGGAGGATGTGCGCAAAGCTGTAGAGCTTGTGAATGGTAGACTCGTAACCGAAGCATCGGGTGGTATAACGCTAGAAACGATCCGTGCGTACGCCTCGTCGGGCGTAGATTTTATATCGGTGGGAGCGTTGACACATTCGGTTAAAAGTTTAGATCTAAGTTTAAAAGCGAGACTTATTTAATAGAAGTTAATGATTTCGATTTACTTAGTAAGTATTGTAATTCTTGCCTATTTATTCGGCTCTATACCGACTGCTGTGTGGTTTGGTCAGGCTTTTTACGGGGTGGATGTTAGAGAGTACGGTAGCGGTAACGCCGGGGCAACTAATACATTTCGTGTATTGGGAAAAAAGGCGGGTGCTATCGTCATGTTTGTGGATATTTTCAAGGGGTGGACAGCAACAAATCTGCCTTATCTTTTGGATACAACTATAGTTGGGGATTATCGGTCACCGCATTTTGTAAACTTCCAGCTTGCATTGGGTGTAATAGCTGTTTTGGGACATTTATTCCCATTATTTGCAGGTTTTAGAGGAGGGAAGGGAGTTGCTACATTATTCGGTATGGTATTAGCTATTCATTGGCCAGCCGCATTGTGTTGCGTATCTGTCTTTATACTATGTTTACTGATCACGCATTACGTATCTCTAAGCTCTATTTCGGCAGGATTTACTTTTCCGATTAGTCTAGCATTAATATTTAAGACAACGGTGCCGTCGATTATGTTATATGCAATTGCGATCTGTGCCCTGATATTGATTACGCACCAAAAAAATATAGAGAGGCTTTTGAAAGGACACGAGTCCAAGATTTATTTGTTTAAAAAAAGACGAAGTGATTAAACTATCACATGTTTGAATTGTTTTAATCCACAAGGTCATTGTCAGATAATAAAAAATAGGATGAAAAGGTTATTTAATTATGCAGCGGTTTTGCTTTTGGGAGCAGTAGTTGCAGGTTGTGCTACTTCAGCTATTACGGGAAGAAAATATCTTAAGCTTGTAGATAGTAGCGCAATAAACGATCAAGCAGCATTAGCTTATAAGGAATTCTTGTCGAATTCGAGCACAAAAGTTGTCACGGGCACAGCTAATGCTACTGCTGTAAAGCGTGTTGGTAACGATATTGCCGCCGCTACGATGCGCTTTCTTAAGGAAAGAGGGATAGCAGATCGCTACAACTTCAATTGGGAATTTAATCTAATTCAAAATGATGAAGTCAACGCTTGGTGTATGCCAGGTGGAAAAGTAGCGGTATTCACAGGTATATTGCCTTTTACAGGAACAGATGCTGGCTTGGCAACAGTAATGGGCCATGAGATTGCTCATGCTATTGAAGAGCACTCGGTAGCTCAGGTGTCCAACAAAATTGCGGCACAGGGAATTGGTCAGATAATTGGGGTAGCTTCAGCGACGACGGACAATAAGTGGATCGATGCACTCAATTTAACCTATGGTATCGGAGCACCGATAGGTATGCTTAAATTTTCAAGGGATGATGAATTGGCTGCGGACAAAGCTGGATTGATCATCATGGCCATGGCGGGATATGATCCGAATCAGGCGGTGAAATTTTGGGAGCGTATGGCTTCTGCAAAATCAGGAAACCAGCCTGCAGAATGGACTAGTACACACCCGAGCGATGCCCGAAGGATTAGTCAGCTGCAGAGCTTAATACCTGAAGCGATGAAATATTATAAAAAATAGATTTTAGTAAACGCTATTGAAACAGCAACCAGGTAAATGGTTGCTGTTTTATTTTTATAGAAATAGTATCTTTGCGACACGTATTAAAAAATGCTATTTATGTCAACAAAAGAAGATAAGATTGCAACTTTTGACCCCTCTCAACCGGGATTAGCAGATGCAAGTATTTATGGATTGCCTTTTTCGGCAGAGGAGAGTGAAATTATTATTGTTTCGGTGCCTTGGGAAGTAACAGTAAGTTATGGCGCCGGAGCTTCTGAAGGACCAGCAGCTATATTGGATGCTTCATTTCAGGTAGACCTATTGCATCAGGAATTTCCGGAGTTATGGAAATTGGGAATCTATCTAGACGAAGGACCAGCACATTGGAAAGCCAGTAGCGCCCTGTATAAGGAGATGGCTCAGCCTATTATCGAAGCCTTGGAGAATGGGGAGATTGTGGACGATAATCCAGTTTTAAAAGCAGACTTAGCTAAGATAAATGAAGCTTCCGCTGTGCTTAATACCGAGCTTAAGGAGCTTGTGACTGCATGGATAAATAAAGGCAAAAAGGTTATCTTATTGGGTGGAGATCATTCTACGCCTTATGGATATTATCAAGCCTTAGCATCGATTTATGGTAGTTTTGGTATATTTCATTTTGACGCGCACATGGATTTGCGTATTGAATATGAAGGTTTTACCTACTCACATGCTTCCATTATGTACAATGCTATACAACTGCCAGAGGTATCTAAACTGGTGCAGGTTGGGATCCGTGATTTCTGTGAGCAGGAAGTAGCGGTTGTCAAAGGTTCTGATAAAGTGAAAGTCTTTACCGATGCTGATTTGAAAAAAGGTCAATTCGAGGGCAAGACCTGGCAAGAGCAGGTCGATGAAGCCATCGCTTTATTGCCAGACAATGTAGCCGTAAGTTTTGACATTGATGCTCTTTATCAATGGTACTGTCCAAATACGGGGACACCTGTACCGGGTGGACTCTCTTACGAACAGGCTGTGTATGCATTAAGCCGTCTTGCTGAATCCAACAAGAAAATTATAGGTATGGACTTAGTAGAAGTCGCTCCAGGTGAGGATGAATGGGATGGAAATGTAGGGGCTCGCCTGTTGTTCCATATGTGTGGCGTATTGGCAAAAAACAACGGCCTGGCAGTTGGAAACAAAGTCATATTTTAGGCTTTTATGCGTATTTACCTTTGATTTTGTTATCTTTAGGCGGATTTTGAAAATATTCACTAAATATTTCAATATTCAGACTCTTAAAACGAAAAATTAATAATACTTCAACAGAAACTATGTCTTCTAAGATTATTTACACCAAAACAGATGAGGCGCCACTATTGGCAACTTATTCCTTTTTACCGATTGTACAAGCATTTGCAAAAACTGCTGATATTGACGTTGAGTTGAGAGATATTTCATTGGCTGGACGTATTCTTGCCAATTTTAATTCGTATTTGAAACCAGAGCAACAGACTGTAGATGCTTTGGCAGAATTGGGACAGTTAGCTACGACACCTGACGCGAATATTATTAAGTTACCGAATATTTCGGCTTCTATACCTCAACTGAAAGCGGCTATTGCTGAATTACAGCTTGCAGGCTACGCAATACCTAATTATCCAGACAACCCTTCTAATGATGAAGAAGAGAAAATCAAAGCAAGTTATGCTAAGGTTTTAGGATCGGCGGTGAATCCGGTATTGAGAGAAGGAAACTCGGACCGTAGAGCTCCAAAAGCGGTAAAGAACTATGCGAAGGCAAACCCACATCGAATGGGGGCTTGGGCAGCGGATAGCAAAACCAAAGTTGCCTCTATGACAGAGGGAGATTTTTATGCGACGGAACAATCGGTGACTATAGAAAAAGAGTCTCAGTATAAAATAGAATTTGTCGCTGCAGACGGATCCGTAAAAGAGTTGAAAGGATTAGCTCCATTGAAGGCAGGTGAAGTTATTGATTCTTCTGTGATGAATGTTGCTAAATTGAAAGACTTCGTTGCCGCTACTATTGCAGAAGCTAAAGCAGCTGGAGTCTTGTTGTCAGCACACTTAAAAGCTACCATGATGAAGGTTTCAGACCCTATTATCTTTGGTGCTATTGTAGAGGTATATTTCAAAGAAGTATTTGCTAAATATGGTGAGTTGTTTGCTTCTTTAGGTATCAATAAGAATAATGGCTTGGGTGAGGTATTCGCTAAAATAGCGGGTAACGAAAAAGAAGGTGAAGTAAAAGCGGCTATTGAGGCTGCTATTGCTAATGGCCCTGATTTGGCTATGGTTAATTCTGATAAAGGAATAACCAACCTACACGTTCCTTCTGATGTGATTGTCGATGCTTCTATGCCTGCGATGATCCGTATAGGTGGTAAAATGTGGGATAAAGCAGGTGCAGAACGTGATACCATTGCGATGATCCCTGACCGTTCGTATGCAGGTGTATACGAGGCTATGATCGAAGATTGTAAAGAAAATGGCGCGTTGGATCCAAAAACAATGGGTTCTGTTCCAAACGTAGGTTTGATGGCGCAGAAAGCAGAAGAATACGGTTCTCATGACAAGACGTTCCAAGCAACAGCCAAAGGAACAATTCGTGTTGTCGATGCTAATGGCGATGTATATATGAGCCAGGCTGTAGAAGCGGGCGATATCTTCCGTATGTGTCAGACAAAAGATGCTCCTATTCAAGATTGGGTTAAGTTAGCAGTTAACCGTGCTCGTCTATCAGCTACGCCAGCGGTATTCTGGCTGGATGAAGCACGTGCACACGATAGAGAGATTATCAAGAAAGTAGAGAAATACCTAGGCGATTTTGATACAAATGGTTTAGATATATTTGTAATGTCTCCAGTAGAAGCTACAAAATTCTCACTAGACCGTATTCGTGAAGGTGAAGATACTATCTCCGTAACAGGTAATGTTTTACGTGATTACCTTACCGATTTATTCCCAATCTTAGAAGTTGGTACTTCAGCTAAGATGTTATCTATCGTTCCTTTAATGAATGGTGGAGGTCTATTTGAAACAGGTGCTGGTGGTTCTGCTCCAAAGCATGTTGAGCAGTTCTTAGAAGAAGGTTATTTACGTTGGGACTCTTTAGGAGAATTCTTAGCGTTGCAAGCTTCTTTCGAGCATTTGGCACAAACACAGAATAATAGCAAAGCTCAGGTGTTGGCAGATGCGTTGGATGAGGCAAATGCATTGTTCTTAGCTAATGACAAATCTCCGGCACGTAAAGTAGGACAGATAGACAACCGTGGTTCACATTTCTACCTGACATTATACTGGGCTCAGGAATTGGCAAAACAAACTAAAGATGCTGATTTAGCAACTAAATTTGCAGCATTGGCACAAACGTTGACTGCCAATGAAGCTAAAATCAATGAAGAATTGATTGCTGCACAAGGTAAAGCACAACAAATTGGAGGATATTACTTCCCTAATGATGAGCTTGCTTCTACAGCGATGCGTCCTTCAGCGACATTGAATACAGCGATTGCCGGAATTTAATAATCTGTAATCCAACATAATCAAGTCTCTCTATTTAAGGAATAGAGAGACTTTTTTTTGCGCACAAAAAAGCCCCAACCATTCGGTATAGGGCTTATTCAATAGAAAATATAAAAAATTAATTGAAATTGATGACGAAGTCTTCCGGTTTTGTTCTTACTTTTTTCAGGTTGACCAACCAGTCATTTGGTTCATCTCTGTAACCTAATGCCAGTATCGTAACCGATTTCAGTCCCAACTTGTCCAGACCTAAAAGTTCGTCCAGTTGCGCATTTGTAAAACCTTCCATTGGCGTAGCATCCACACGTTGCTCTGCAGCAGCGGCGATCGCCATTCCGAAGCCGATATAGGCTTGCCGTGCAGCATGTGCAAAGTGTTGCTCTTTGGTTTGTTGTGCAAACATTCCAAATAAGGTGTTCTTGTAGTCGTCCGATGTACCTAATGGCAACTCTCGTTCTGTTTCCTGCTGTGCGAATACGGCATCTACACGTTCTTTTGTATATTCATCATAAGCCGCAAAAATCAATAGGTGAGAAGAGTCTACAATTTGTGTT
Organism: Sphingobacterium faecale; assembly: GCF_016746095.1. Classification (GTDB taxonomy): domain Bacteria; phylum Bacteroidota; class Bacteroidia; order Sphingobacteriales; family Sphingobacteriaceae; genus Sphingobacterium; species Sphingobacterium faecale. Next base: position 41,974 of record NZ_JAERTY010000005.1, read on the forward strand.
TGTCCGAATGCGATAGGTTGAATCTTAGCCTTAAGATCCGGATTACTTATCTGTATAATTTTAAATGGCTGCAATCCAGATGAGGTAGGAGCCATTCTAGCAGCTTCGATAATATAGTTTACTTTTTCTTGTGCTACTGGAGTGCCGTTCATTTTTTTAGTGGCATATCTCCAGGATAAGTCTTGTAATAAGCTCATTGTTTATTTGTTGTTTTTTAGTGTAAATATAAAACCTTCAACAGCGTCTATCAGGGTGGGGGTAGGTGCTGAAGGGATATGGTCGTCTGATAATAGGGCAATAGCAACAAAACCATGAAGTGTGGACCAGAAAGTCTTTATCTTCAGGTATTTATCTGCGATGTGATTTGCAGAGTCGTTTAGCACTTGCTCTATAGCACTATACATGTAGTTTGAAGTACGTTGCATTTCCTTTGAACTGTTGATAGCCTCACATGGAGGGATTCCTAATCCGAACATGATTCTATAATGCTGTACATAAGTAGATGCGAATTTCCAGTACGTATAGGCGATATCTCGTAAGCGCTCGCTAGAGTCGATTTTGTCTTCAGGAATCAAACTCATCTTATGGGATAGGATATTGAATCCTTCTTTTGAAAAATACTCGATGATAGCCTCCTTACTTTCAAAGTGTTTATAGATTACCGGAGCACTATACTCGATTGCATCCGCAATCTTCCGGATAGATAGGGCTTGCCATCCATCTTCAGTGATTATCTTCCATGACTGGGTGATAATCTTGCTCCGTAGCTCCTGAATTTCACGCTCTCTTCTTGTTGTTGTACTCATGTGTTTGAACATTTAGTTAACACTGTTAGCAAAAGTAACACCCGTTTTTATTTTTTGCAAATGCGGCTTGTTTTTTAGACTTTCAGTTGACAAAAATAAATCTATCTTTTTTTCTATCTTTAGTCAAAACTGTATAATATGCAACAACAGAAGGTATCTTTGATTCTAGGGAGTGGTGGCGCACGAGGCATTTCTCAAATTGGTGCTATACAATGGCTGCTTGAACAGGGAGTCGAAATTGACGAAGTGGTAGGTTGTTCTATAGGTTCACTAGTCGGAGCAGCCTTTGCTGGTGGGAAGATAGGAGAGTTGGGCGAGTGGATGAGCAAGCTGACAAAACGGGAAGTATTTCGTTTGATGGACTTTTCCGATCCGAGGTTCGGGATTTTAAAAGGCCAAAAGGTTATGCGTACCTTACAGGAAGTTTTTGAAGATGTCGCTATTGAAACCCTCGGTATCAAATTTACTGCAGTTGCAACAGATTTAGCCAACGAGCAGGAAGTTGTATTTCGAAAAGGAAGTATTTATTCTGCGATTAGGGCGTCAATAGCTATACCAGCTGTTTTTCAGGGGGTACAGCTTGCTAATAAATTTCTTGTTGATGGAGGAGTACTTAACCCTGTTCCTATCAATTATGTACAAAATACAGATAATATTAAGATCGCAATCAATTTAGATGGACCTCCCAAGGCAGCCGTAGAGAAATCCTATAGCAAACTCAATGCATTAGATTTATTGCAGGAATCCTATATGGCCATGAGGCGCAGACTCAGTCTTTTGAGTATTCAACTGTATCAGCCTGATTATGTAATAAATATTCCCAATGATCTTTCAGGAATATGGGATTTTGATCGATCGTCAGATTTGATAAAAGATGGATACGAACTGACCCGGAGCACACTATCCCAACATATCGATAAGATAAAAGGTAAGCAAGTTTAATTATTCTTGCTTACCTTTTTCTCTTATTATAAATCAGCTTTACGTATGCTAACTGCATTTTTATGACCATGAAGCCCTTCTAGTTCAGCCAATATTTCTACTATGGAACCAATTTGTTGTAGTCCTTCAGGACTTATCTGCTGAAATGTTATCTTCTTAATAAACGAATCTACAGAAACGCCGGAGTAGGATTTTGCATAGCCAGAGGTAGGCAGTGTATGATTTGTTCCGGAAGCGTAATCTCCTGCACTCTCTGGAGTAAGATGTCCAAGGAATACCGAACCTGCATTAAGTATTAGCGAAGTGATCGATTGCCAGGCATCCGACTCGATAATAAGGTGCTCGGGAGCATATTTGTTGGAAAACTCCATTGCAGCTCTCAAATCTGTCGTTAGGATAGCGTAGGAGTTGGTCAGGGCCGCGCTGGCTATTTCCTGACGCGGTAGTAGACTTACCTGCTTGTTTAGTTCTAGATTGACCTGCCTAATGAGTTCAGCCGAAGTCGAGACCAGTACAGCCTGGCTATCTGGCCCATGCTCGGCCTGTGCCAATAGATCCGCAGCTACATAAGCCGGATTTGCTGTTTCATCAGCGATAACCAATACTTCCGAAGGACCAGCAGGCATATCTATACTGACATTTGTCTGACCTTGTATGATACTTTTTGCTTTCGTGACAAATTGATTTCCAGGGCCGAATATTTTGTCAACCTTCGGCACTGTTTCCGTTCCGAATGCCATAGCAGCAATAGCCTGAGCACCTCCCACAAGATAAATGCGCTCTATTTTCAATAGGATTAAACAATAAGCAACGAATCCGTTGATTTTGCCCGATTTCTGAGGAGGCGAGCAGACCACAATCTTTTTGCAGCCAGCTATTCTTGCCGGAACGCCCAGCATGAGCAGGGTGGAGGGCAATACGGCCGATCCGCCTGGAATGTAGAGGCCGACACGTTCTATAGGACGCGCTTCCCGCCAGCATTTTACGCCTGGCATTGTCTCGGTAACCCGCTCGCGTTTCAGTTGCGTACTATGAAAACGGTGAATATTTTGAAACGCAATTTCGAGCGCACGCTGCTGATCTCTAGATATTGTACTGGCGAGCTCCTCGATATCGTCTTTGCCCAGATATACTTGTTCCAAATCTACCTGATCAAATTTAGAAGCATAGGCTCTTAGGGCTTTATCTCCTGAACTTTTTACATCTTCGATGATGGAATATACGGTGTCAGAGATAGCATTATTAGGGTCTGTATTTCGTAGCACCAACTGTTCGATAGCAGTTGGTGATAATTCTTCCTGATTGTAAACTTTTAGCATTATAATATGATTTTTTCTATAGGCATCACCACGATTCCTTGTGCGCCTACAGACTTGAGTTTATTGATTTTACCCCAAAAATCATCTTCCGAAATCACGGTGTGCACAGCTACCCAGCCTTCCTCGGCTAGAGGTACCACGGTTGGACTCTTGACACCTTTCAATAATTCCGTTACTTTTTCGAGGTTGTTTTTTTCTACATTAAGTACCACATATTTCGTCTCTTTGGCCCTTAATACGGATTGAATCCGCTGCAACAGCTCCATTAGTATTTCGTTTTCTTCCAGACCTTCGCGTGCTATTAATATAGCTTCCGATTTGCGTACATCAGCAAATGGCTTCAAACCGTTGCTTTTTAGTGTACCGCCAGTCGATACAATATCGCAGATAGCATCGCTTAGCCCCAGACCTGGTGCAATTTCTACGGAACCAGAAATTGTCTGGATATCGGCGTTTATTTTATATTCTTCAAGAAAATTCTTAAGTATAACAGGGTAGGAGGTTGCGATTGATTTGCCATTAAGGTCTTTCAAATCAGATATTTTGGAGTCTCTAGGGATAGCAAGTTTTAATGTACATTTGCCAAAGCCAAGACGCTGTAAATAAGCTACATTAGATTCTGTTTCGTCAATTACATTTTCGCCTACGATGCCAAGATCGGCAATACCTTCTTCGACATATCCTGGGATATCATCGTCTCTCAAAAACAATATTTCTAAGTTAAAATTAGAAACAGACGTAATAAGAGAGCTTTTATAGTTCTCAAAATCAAGACCGCAGTTTTTTAGAAGTTGAACGGATTTTTCATTTAATCTACCAGACTTTTGGATAGCTATTTTTAGATTTTTCAAAACGAATTGTTTAGTTGATGGTAAAACTATTATTAATTATAAAAATGAAATCGAGGGGGAGTTGCTTCACGTAGAAACACATAACATTACATATCGCCAATCTGGCGATGATGCATATGAATGTGATGTGAAAAAACTGTTGTCATTTATTAATAATAATTTTCCAAATGTAGAATTTTGTTGGTGAGTTTGCAAGCTTTTTTTTATTTCTATTAAAAACTGTGAAAAAAGTAATGACACATTTAAATACTTTAGCCCTCCATAAAGGAAAGTATTGTTGTGATATGAATAGATGCGGTTGTAGTATAAGAGGGCTAGGTAGGTTTTGAATTAACACTGAAACATGAATAACAGAGGAGACAATATACACATACATCTATTTAACATAACGTAAATTATGTATATAATTCATGTGTTTTGATCTTTACATGATGGTTTTGACATTTAGCCGTAATAAATGGATTCTAGGTTTTAGACAAGCAAATAATTTGTTTACTTTGTATAAAGATTTAAAAGAATGTCGTCTAAAGCAGATAAAGCAGAAAAGACCGTATATTTTAGTATCATAGGAAGCTTTGCCTTGGCTATAGTTAAATGGTTGGCCGGTTTTTTTGGAAACTCATTTGCCTTGATAGCTGATGCTATTGAATCTACTACAGATATTTTCTCCTCTATATTAGTTTTACTAGGAATTAAATATTCAAAACGACCTGCAGATGAGACTCATCCCTATGGACACGGCCGTATTGAGCCATTAGTTACTTTTATTGTTGTTATTTTCTTGGTGATATCAGCTACAGTTATTGCTCATCAGAGTGTGATTAATCTAAGAACCCCACACGAGCCGCCAGAGGCTTGGACATTATTTGTGCTTGGTGGAATTATTATATGGAAAGAAATTAGTTATCATGTTGTTAATAGACGTGCCAAAGCCTTAAATAGCACTTCGTTAAAAGCCGATGCTTGGCATCACCGTAGTGATGCAATCACCTCTGTTGCAGCGTTTATAGGTATTTCTTTTGCTATTTGGTTAGGCGAAGGGTATGAATATGCGGACGATTGGGCTGCATTGTTTGCGGCCGGATTTATTCTATATAACTGTTATCATATTTTTAGACCAGCTTTAGGTGAAATTATGGATGAAAATCTTTTCGAAGATATGGTAGATGAAGTTAAGACTATGTCGCTTTGTGTTGATGGCGTTCTTGCTACTGATAAGTGTTTTGTTAGAAAAATTGGCATGACATATATTGTTGATCTTCATGCGGTTGTAAGTCCTGATTTAAGTGTTAGACAAGGCCATGATATTGCACATGCGTTGAAGGACTATTTGATGTTGAATATGCCTTCGATTTCAAATGTTTTTGTGCATATAGAGCCGTTCGATCCTGCTGCTAGGCGGAGCAACAACTAAAAATTAATTTATCCCATTGGTGCAACATTGCTCCTCTCCTCCCTATTTTTTTTGCAGCTCCCTTCCCCTACTTGATTAATGCTCGCGTGGCGGTGTTATGCTATTGTTTTTGATCTTTTGTTATGTTTTTTTAATTTTTTTATAAATATTTATATGAAATTATTAAATTTGAAAACTTCTATATAAAGTTTTTTCAAAGAAAGATGCTAAACCTTAACAATTTTATTAAATACGTTGAAAAACGCAATCCCAATGAGTCCGAGTTTTTACAAGCGGTAATTGAAGTTTTGGAGGATCTTATTCCTTATATCAATAAATATCACCCCGAATTTGAGAGTTTGAAAATTTTAGAGCGGTTAACTGAGCCAGAAAGAGTGATCTCTTTCCGTGTCGCCTGGCTGGACGATAATAACCAGATTCAGGTCAATCGAGGATATAGAGTTCAGATGAATAGCGCTATTGGTCCTTATAAGGGTGGACTTCGCTTCGCTCCTAGTGTGAATCTCAGCGTTTTGAAGTTTTTGGCGTTTGAGCAGGTTTTTAAAAATTCGCTTACGAGTTTACCTATTGGCGGAGGTAAAGGTGGTGCCGACTTTGATCCAAAAGGTAAATCTGACAACGAGATAATGCGTTTCTGTCAGTCCTTTATGACCGAGCTGTATCGTCATATCGGTGCCGATACAGACGTACCTGCGGGTGATATTGGCGTTGGTGGCAGAGAGATTGGTTATCTATTCGGTCAATACAAACGTATTCAGAACAATTTCACGGGTGTGCTTACTGGAAAAGGTGTCAATTGGGGTGGCTCTTACATCCGACCAGAGGCTACCGGTTACGGACTTCTTTATTTCGTAGGTTGCATCTACGATTCTATAAATGAGAATCTGGAGGGAAAAACTGTTGCGATTTCTGGCGCAGGCAACGTTGCTTACTTTGCGGCAGAAAAAGCCATTTCATTGGGTGCTCGGGTAATTACCATATCCAATAGCTCAGGCACATTGTATGACAAAGAAGGGCTTACTTTAGAGAAACTATCCTTTATCAATACCCTAGGGCGTGATTTGAATAAGTTTACAAAAAAATATAAGACAGCGACCTTTCATCCCGGCGAGAAGCCGTGGCAATTTAAATGCGATATTGCGCTACCCTGTGCCACAGAGAATGAACTGAATGAAGCAGATGCTAAGAAATTGATAAAAAATGGTTGCAAATGTGTTGCCGAAGGTGCCAATATGCCTTCTACGGCAGAGGCAGTCAAAGTTTTTTTAAAAGCTAAAGTGTTTTTTGCGCCGGGCAAGGCCGCAAATGCAGGTGGTGTCGCTGTATCGGGGCTAGAGATGTCGCAGAATTCGATTGGACAGCAGTGGTCCGCCAGTAAAGTGGATGGTCGGCTAAAAACCATTATGGAGAATATTCATAAGACCTGTGTGCGTTATGGAAAAGAAGAAGGTGGATATATCAATTATCTGAAAGGGGCCAATATTGGCGGTTTTATCAAAGTTGCTGAGGCGATGAAGTCTCAGGGCGTATTATGATGATATTCTTACGGGATTAATTATACAATTGCTAAGATTTTGTTTACTTTGTGGCCTTCTAATTAAATCAAGATTAAATGAGGGTTTTAGCAGAATTGCCACATCCAGATTGTAAGATTACTATTTTTGGGATGAATCAAAAGTTCATCATCAAGTTTGAGCAAGGGAATCTTGAGCAATCCTATAAGATTGCAGAATCAGATGTGTTGAATGGAGTTAATGGGGTCTTTGAGATTCTAGATGAACATTTTATCAATCACGTCCTAAAGTCTTTTACAAGTATGCGGACCGGGTTTAACGATACCTACAATAGATACTATTAAATAAAAATAGGTGAGCTTTTCTATCACTCTCCTATTTTTATTTTTCAAATGTATGTTTTTTTCTAAAATTGGCTACCATATCTGGTAGTGCTATCGAAGCCTTTTCTTCAAATAGTTGTATTGCATTGCTTCTTATATTTAGCGGAGGAATATTCGGATCTACAACCACTATTTTACATTCGCTCGATGTTTCATAGACTAGATTTGCTGCAGGGTATACTTGCAGAGAAGTGCCTACAACCAGTAGAAAGTCCGCATTCTTTACCAGTCGAATCGCTTTATCCATATTGGGTACAGTCTCTCCAAACCACACTACATGCGGCCGCAAAGGTGAGCCAAATTCGCAGGTTTCCTCCATTCTAATTGTGTCCCCTATTATCGGGTACACCATGGTAGGGTCTAGCGAAGATTGCGATTTTCTAATTTCACCATGCAGGTGTATGATATTTTTACTACCTGCACGTTCGTGGAGGTCATCTATATTCTGTGTGACAATCCACACATCTGCATCTTGTTCTAGGTCGGCTAGCGCGACATGTGCTGGGTTAGGCTCCGCTAGAATACACTTTTTCCTTCGTTCATTATAAAAACGCTGTACCATCTCTGGATTTCTTCGCCATGCATCCGGGGTTGCCACATCTTCAATGCGATATCCTTCCCATAGTCCATCATTCCCCCTGAATGTCTGTAGTCCACTTTCGGCAGAGATGCCAGCACCGGTTAAGACGACTATCTTACTTCGTTTTGTCATTCTTCAAAGATAAAAAAAGAACGCATAGAGCAATACTTCCTCTATAGGGGAAATGTCTACCAGCACTATTGTTTTACAAAGTAGCGATGTTCGATAACAGTTACTTCGTCTTCTTTTTTCGTCATTTTATCGAGCCCAGCTTTGATGCTACAGTGTCCCGTTATTCCACGGTATACCAAAGCTCCGCCAAGGGTTACCCCGGTCAATGCTGTCATTGGACGTTTTATGAGTTGCTTTATGCCTATTCCTAATATCAACCCACCGGCCACAACGGACAGTATTCGTTCAGAGGTCCCGATATTTCCATCGACACAATCTTCATCCACTTTCTTTTTTATCTTTTCTAAGGCGTAATTTAAAAGCATAATAAATGTTGTTTTATGTTACAGTTATATAACAACTTATTTGAAATTATGTTTTTCAATATATATGAATATATGTATCTTAACGCGTATTTTTAAGAGAGATTTATAAGATGCGGGTAAAAAAACACTCCGGAGAATTAGTTCCTTTCAAACCTGATAGTTTGCGTTATTCCTTGTCCCGCTCTGGAGCCAACCCAGAGGAGGTCGATGGTGTATTCGAACGTATAAAAGATAAGTTATATGATGGTATTTCTACCCGTGAACTTTACGAGTTAGCGTTTGAGTATTTAAAGTCCTGTAGAGATACTTATGCCGCTCGATATAGTTTGAAGAAAGCCTTAAGGGATCTTGGCCCCGAAGGGTTTTATTTCGAAAAATGGGTGGCTCGAATGTTTCAGGAGGACGGTTATCAGGCTGTGACCGGACAGACCATCCAAGGACACGCTGTCACGCATGAGATTGACGTCGTCGCGAGCAAGGGAAAGGAGCTTTTGGCGATAGAGTGCAAATTTCGAAACGATGTGGATGCGAAGATATCGGTAACCACTCCTATGTATTTTATGTCTAGAGTGGTAGATATATCAAATATTTCCTACACGTTTTTTAATAAGTCATTAAAAATATCTGCCGGATGGTTGGTCACAAATGCTTATCTGACTACGGACTCTATCAAATTCGGTGAGTATCATAAAATGAATCTATTATCTTGGGATTACCCTAAAACATACAGCCTTAAAGCCCGTGTCGATAATAACGGACAATACCCAGTCACTTGCCTAACCTCGCTGAATGCACAGGATAAGGCCAGGCTTTTGAAAGCACAATGTATTTTGGTCAAAGACGTGGTTAGATATCCCAAATTTCTACGTGATTTAGAAATCACTGACCAAAAGAGGAAGCAGGTCTTAGAAGAGGCCATAGAATTGGTTAATAGCCCTTTGGAACATTGATTTTTAGAAAGACTGTGCTAACCACAGCGGAAGTGCAAATTCCTTTAGAAGATGTGCTAGGTTATAGTCTTTGTAGTTTGCATGGCTAAGCCAGACGTGTTCTACTATTTCGGCATACGTTGATACTTTTATATTTAATGGTGAATTGAGTCGGAATATATGTCCTTCTACAATAGTGTCAGGCTCATTAGCTGCTTGGGTGATGTGTGTGCCAACTAAAGTTAAGGCAGTCGGCTCAAATCGAAGATGGAGTTCTTCGCTAAGCTCTCGGATTAGTGCGTCAATCGGTGTTTCTTGAAATTCGATCTTGCCACCCGGTAGGGTGTAATAAACTGAATTGTTCTTTCTTAGGGCTAGAATTTCGTTCCGTTCGTTTGTAATGATTGCTAGGGCAACTGTTATTTTGGATGTCATACCTAATACTTCGCTAGGTTCTTTTGATACTATATCATGACATTGCTATAGGTGTGGATTGTGAGTCTATAGCAATGTCATACCACTTGTGTATATTCTATCTATTCTATGCAGCTTTCTAGGTAGTAATCCAGTGCAGACTTAATATCGTCTTCACTGATGAATACATTGTATGTAGCGTTCCCTATCTCTTTTAATAAGGCAAAACCAATCTTACCTTCTTCATTCTTTTTGTCATTTTTCATGAGTTCAATCAACTCTCCGTAGATTTCAGTCCCGAAAGCATAACGATCGTACCGGGATAAAAAGGTCTGGGTAATATCTTTTAGTTCACTTTCTGTAAGTCCGGTATGCTTATGGGATAACCAAGCTTCACAGATCATCCCGATAGCTATGGCTTCTCCATGTAATAAAGGATTGCTGTCATGTAATAATGAATATCCTTCTACAGCATGTCCGATGGTGTGACCAAAGTTCAAGATCTTTCGTAATCCCTGTTCCGTTGGATCGCTTACGATTACCTTGTTCTTTATCTCTACCGAGCGGTATACAATCTCAGTACTTACCTTTGTCGTATCAATTTGCTTACAGGTATTGTATAAATCTTTGTCCTGAATCAAGCCGTGTTTTATGATTTCTGCAAATCCGGAGGTTAATTGCCTTTGGTCCAGCGTATCCAGAAAAGCGGAACTGATGAAGACTGCTTGTGGTTGCGTGAAGGTACCGATAATGTTTTTTACATTATCAAGGTCGATTCCTGTTTTACCTCCTACTGATGCATCTACCTGTGATAATAACGTCGTGGGTATTTGTACAAAATCAATTCCTCTTTTAAACGTAGAGGCCGCAAACCCACCCATATCCGTCACCACTCCTCCTCCTAGATTTATCATTAGGGCTTTTCTGTCGGCACCGAAGTCTAGCATAGTTTTCCATACCCCGATACAGAAATCAATATTCTTGTTTTCTTCCCCTGGGTCTATTTCGATGATGTCGTAATCCAAAAGATTTGGAAGAGCTGCTTGTAGTACCGGCAAGCAGTGGTCATTGGTATTTCTATCTACAAAGATAAGAATCTGTGAATATCCCTTTTTGGCAATATACGACTCGAGTGATTTTAACGTGTCGTCAAAATAAACTTTATACCCTAAACTATCTATTGTTTGCATGCTGTTAAAATGAAGAAGTAAATATACGTATTTTATACGATCCTGACCTTTAATCCGTCAAACTCGACGAGATCCCCTTTTCTAACTTTCAGTCGTTTTCTTAAATCTACAGACCCATTGTACTTTACCAAGCCATCCTCAACAACTCGTTGAGCCATCCCCCCGTGCTCCACCCAATTTAATGCTTTCAATAATTGTATCATCGGAATAAATTCCCCCTCTAGTGTAAATGTTTGCATAAGCAAAAGTAAGTTAATCTTGCGTAAAATAATCTTTTTCCCCAAAAACTATTCATTAATTACTTACTTTTGTCTCGAAAAATTAATGCATAATGATAACACAAGAGAGTTCGCCCATATTAAACTTTGATAACACTGAAATAGCCTTCCGTAACAAGTCTGATAAAGATCTAGAAAGAGCCTATTGGTTATTTAAGATGGTTGCGTCCAATGCCCTGATTAAGATTGGTACTCCAATAACTAACTTTTCTTTGAACATCGGTCTGCCCATTCAAGGGATAATTCGAAATACCATTTATAAGCAGTTTTGTGGAGGTGAGACTATTCAGGGGTGTAGCAAAGCCATTGATGAATTGGGCAAAGGTAATGTGACTACGATATTGGATTATTCTGTTGAGGGAGAAGAGTCTGAAGCAAGTTTTGACGCTTGTTGTAACGAGGTATTGTCTACTGTAGCTTTTGCAAGAACCAATGAATTGATCTCATTTTGCGTGTTCAAACCAACTGGTGTAGGCCGTTTTGATTTATTGGCTAAGGTTGATGCTAAACAAGGATTAACAGCTGACGAGACTGAGGAGTTTAAACGTCTCTTGGATCGCTGTGATCGGATCTGCAAGGCTTGCCACGATGCCGGTATTAGAGTACTTATCGATGCCGAACATTCTTGGATTCAAGATACGATCGACGATATCGCACGTGAGATGATGGAAAAATATAATAAAGAGCAGGCTATCGTTTATAATACATACCAGTTGTATAGACACGACAAGCTAGCTTCTTTAAAAGCGGACTTTGCCTATGCTGAAGTTCAGAATTTTTATCTAGGAGCAAAGATTGTCCGTGGGGCTTATATGGAGATCGAGCGTGAGCGCGCAGGGGAAAAAGGATACCCATCCCCTATACAACCGAATAAAGAAGCTAGCGATAGTGACTACAACAGTGCCATTATGTTCTGTGTCGATAATATTGAGCGGATTGGTCTTATGGCAGGCACCCACAATGATGCAAGCTGTATGTTGTTGGCTAGCGAAATGGATAAACGTGGTATTAGACATAATCACCCACATGTGTTTTTTGCGCAATTATTGGGTATGTCCGATAACCTATCATTCAATTTAGGGGCAGCAGATTATAATGTTGCTAAATATATGCCTTATGGACCTGTCAAATCCGTGATGCCATACCTGTTCCGTAGAGCACAAGAGAACACATCTGCAGCAGGTCAGACAGGGCGTGAGTTAAGTTTGATTATAAAAGAGAAGAAACGTAGAAAAAGTTTGAAAAAGTAACTTGACTGATACTATCATCTAGATAAAATGTGATTATCGGTAATAGATACTTTATCTCCGTTTGAGAGTGATTACGCTAAGTGTGAGTTTTATTTCAAACGGAGATATTTTTGTATTGCGGCTTTTTGCTATTAAAATAATATGACTGACAAAGAATTAGTGAAATATCATCATTTGATGAAGCTTTCAAATGAAGCTAAGGCATTACTTTTTGATGTAGATGGCACTTTGGTAAACAATATATGGGCACACAAGGCCGCTTATGTTGAGACAGCATCGGAGTATGGTATCCAGTTGGACGATACTCTGATTGATGAAACCGCTGGGTGGCCTACTGTTGCTGTAGCTGAGGAGATTTCCAGACGGTATAACGTTGTTTTGGATATTGAGAGCTTCTCTAAGCGAAAATCAGCTATATTTATTGAAAAATTTGTTTATGAAACTCAGCCTGTCAACTTTGTGAGACAGGTACTTATAGATAATGTAGGAATAAAGAAAATTGGTATAGTTTCTGGAGGTAGCCGATCCACGTTAAATATTACACTAGATGTTGTTGATGTGTCCGGCAAATATGAGGCTTTAGTATGTGCTGGTGATACGGAAAAAGGAAAGCCATCCCCTGATCCATTTTTATTGTGTGCCAGGTTGCTTGATGTATCTCCTCATGAGTGTTTAGTCTTTGAAGATGGCGATCCTGGTGTGACGGGAGCTATCGCAGCAGGCATGTCCTGGGTGCGTATAGATCAGTTGTAAGTGCTAAAAATTAGTCATTACACGTATGCCTCCATTGGTGTAATCCATATCTGATCGTCTGTATTGGCCCACCGGAACCTTGAAATATGGTTCTACGGATATGCCAAAACGGTTATTAACTTTTACTTTCTTGCCGATAGAGAAATTTACGAAACCATTAAAACCATTAGTTGAAACATTTTCATCTGCAGATTTTATAGTTTTACTCACTGCTTTTACTGCAGACTTCATCTGTTTCTCGTCCTCAGGAAAACCTTGAGAAAATGTTTCTGTATTGATATTGTCTACATAATGGGCATTTCTTTCTTGATTAAGTATTGCCGAGTATGAAACTCCCGCAACGGCATAGAATGACTTTGCTACATTATATTTCACCTCTAATGGAACGTCTAGCGATTGCACTATACTGGTTACTGCATTAACGTTAGGGATTATCATTCTATTGCTTTCGGTTGCACTATAAGCCATTATGTTATTGCTTACAGGGGCATCGCTTGCTTTTTGACGAACGACAACGGCTTCTGCACTACTGGCTGCAGCAGGATTTTTCATCATGCCTACTTCATATGAATTGTATGACGCTCCTGTGCGTACACTCACTTTATTGGTGATGTTATAGGCTAATGTCAAACCTCCACCAACGTTAGTTTTTTGACTGGTCGACTGAGGCGATACAAATAAGCCCAAGTCAAATCGATCTCCAAAATGCACCTGTTTTTTCTGATTTATCGATTCCACCTCTTTGAAACTTAATTCAGACGTAGGGATGGATCTAGCCGCTAGTATGCTATGGTCAGCTTGTGCCGGAGTACTTTGAGAAGTTCTGATGTCCGCTGATGTATAGCTTCTTGTCTCTGCCAAAACCTTCTTGATTGATCCCTGAGGAGGTATTTCCAAGCTGATTTCAGGACGGCTGAATGCCTGTGAAATAACCGGCAGATTTAGCTTGTATTCAGCTTCTTGCGACTGAGGAGATATGCGACTATATGATCTAAGTTCATTATCGTCAATCTTTGATCTTTCATTAGGAACTCTTTTCTCCGATTGATCAGCGCGCTGACTGTCCATTGCTGTATCTTTATTTTCGACAACAGCGGCTATATTATTTCCATTATCAATATTTGGTGTGGTTGAATTCTTGATATAATATACCCCCCCTACCCCCAATAGCAATAGAGCGGCAGCAGCCGACACCCAGCGTGTGATGGGGCTGATCTTGTTAGTGCTGCTAGGATTTTGACGCTTGAAGCTCTCCCAGGCTCCTTCTCTATATCCCCTATCAGGCTGCTCCTTAAGGCGTGATATTATATCATCGATTATGTCTTTCTCACTTTTCATTCTGCATATATTTTTAAGAATGATTTATATTGTCTAATACAGAAAACTGATCTGTATACAGTTTTCTTAATCTCGATTTTGCTCTTGTCAAATATGTCCGCGAGGTACTCTCTGGGATGTTCAATAGTTTACCGATTTCTTCATGCGAATACCCCTCTATTTCATAAAGGTTGAATATCGAACGTTGAATTTCAGGTAGTTCGTAAAGTAGTTGTAATATATCGTTTTCTTCGAGCCTCGTAGATGAACTTACCGCATGTTGCAAAAGTTCACCTTCGTGTATATCATCCAATGCATAGGCTTCTTTTTTCGCCCTGATTTTATCTATTGATGTATTGACTGTTATGCGTGCCATCCAAGCTTTGAATGTCTTTTCTACAATGGTCTCATCTTCGTCAAAAGAAAAATCGGTAATTTTCCTAAAAACTTTTACGAACGATTCATTAACAACATCTTCAGCTTCCATCTCTTCTTTTACATAGCGAAGGGCCACCGCCATGAGGTAACCATAAAATTTTTTGTAAATAAAAGACTTGCTACGTTCCGTATCAACCAATACACACTCCTCCAAAGCGGACTTTAGAGTTAAAGGGGCTCTCTTCTTGAAGTATTTTGGCAATATATTCACGTAAGACTTATCTGATATTCATGTATCTAAATTAAGTATTTTATTCCCTATAATGCTAACCATAAAGCGTCAATTAAACAAATAAATCTCTCAACGTTTATGTATACTAACGAATACGACGATCAAACGCTACACCTATAGCATTTATTTTTTTGATTTGATATTGAACTTGAGTCTTTGGTTCTTTTTGCTTAATTTTAAAGAAATATCCGCCTAGCATGAGCGAATTAACATGAACGAGCTAAAGCAGCGTATATGCATTATTTCACAACAGAAGACATATATAGTATAGTTAGAATCCGCCAATTTACGGATGGGAGATAAAAAGTAGATTATACACATATGAAATACTCCTATTTAGCAAAGCACAAACACTCATGAGTCCGCCAACTGGTGGATGACATATAAAAAACAGATTATACACATATGAGACATATACTATTCCCTACAGACTTTTCAGAGGCAGCAAACAATGCTTTTTTATATGCCTTGAATTTAGCTAATCAATTGGATACAAAATTATTTGTATTGTACTCCTATATCACTCCTGTTTTGTCTGCAACACATGCGGGACAACCCGAGATGTTGGCAGATGTATACCAACAGGTTGAGCTTTCTAAATTTGATTATTTCAAGAAGCAAGCTCCAGCATTACGCGAGCTTGCTCAGAATCATAAACTAGATCCTTCGAAGCTTGTATTTATATTTGAAGAAGGGACTGTCGTTTCCAGTGTGAAGAAGGTTGCTAAGTCTGAGGATATCCGCTTAATAGTGATGGGAACCTATGGTGCATCCGGTTTTACCGAAAAATTCATTGGAACCAATACAGTGGCTGTAATACAGAATGTTCAACAGCCTGTACTCGCCATACCTAGCCAAGCAAAGTATGCACCAATAAAGAAGGTTGCTTTTACGACACTATTCCGCGAAAAGGATTTACCTGCGCTGGAAGAAGTGGTAAGTATGGCTAGTTTAGTGAATGCTGAAGTGTACTGCACTCATGTGATGGACGATGCTAGCAATCCGGCCAAGCCGTTATTGTATGGAGAAGATTGGGGCAAAAAGTTTCAAGGGAAAAAGCTGGATTTCGTCTTTCTAGAGAAGAAAGTAAGTGTTGAAGAAACGATTAATAGCTTCCTTATGGAGAATAAGATTGATCTGTTGGCTATTGTTAAACGTAACAGAAATTTCTTTGACAGATTGGTTAATTCCAGTCTATCAAACAAATTAGCGTTTCATTCGGATACGCCTATTCTTGTATTCCATGAAGAGAAGGACGCTAAGTAAAATGAACGATTTTTAAGTATTTCTGTTATAATTAAAGTGGGATGTTAAGTACATTATTGAATATTCTGAAACAGGCAAATAAGTTGGATCTACCCGTAGAGAAGTATACGATGCTTATTAATGAAAAAACAGAAACTGAAGGCATTCTCTGTTTTGTTCCTATGGAACGAAAAGAGATTAAAGTTTTGTTACCCAACCCTTATCACAAAGATTTATTAGAGTTGTCGACTCCATTTACTTATAAGCATTTACTCTCACATAAAGAAGTTATCATTTTAAAGTAACGAGAAGGCAAGTTTTGATATTTAAAACAAATTATACATATATGAAAAAAATACTTTCTCTCGCGCTGCTATCTTCCTCTGTGCTAGGTGTAGCTTGCAATGGTAGCTCCGCGAATAGTCAAGAAACGTCTGCCGACAGTGTTCTCGCCCCTGTTGAGTCACAAAAAGCTAATACGGCCTATAAACCCGCTTTCGATGGGCAGACTCGTATCCCTGGTGTCAAAACCTTTACGGCTTTTGAAGGTAAAGTGTTTGCTGAAGGATTAAAATCACCTTGGGGAATTGCCGTTCTCCCGGACGGTCGTTTTTTGATTACAGAAAGAGCTGGAACGATGCGTGTCGTAGGTGGTGACGGGCAATTGGGCGAACCTATTACCGGTCTTCCCTCGGTTGATAGTGATGGACAGGGAGGGCTTCTTGGGATCACCTTAGATCCTGAGTTTGAAAGCAACCGTATGGTATATTGGATATTTTCCGAGCCATCCGCCCAAGGGAATCTTACAGCTGTTGCTAAAGGAAGGTTAGCAGAAGACGAAAAAGCGGTTGAAAATTCTATCGTTATCTATAGAGCTGGCCCTGTTTTCAAAGGAAATCTTCATTTTGGAGGACGTATTATCTTCGATAAGAGTGGCAACCTATTTGTAAGTACAGGAGAGCGTTCAGAGTTGGCTACACGTCCTATGGCTCAGGATCTGAATACCGGGTTGGGAAAGATATTACGTATTACCACTGATGGCAAGCCTGTTGCAGGTAATCCTTTCGAAGGCAAACAGGATGTTCTTCCAGAGATTTATTCTTACGGACATCGCAATGTGCAAGGAATTGCTTTACATCCAGAGACAGGAGATCTTTGGGAAACAGAGTTTGGTCCTCGGGGAGGAGATGAACTTAATCGTGTAGAAGCTGGGAAGAACTACGGCTGGCCGACGATTACCTATGGTATCGAATATTCAGGTAAAGAGATCGGCGCACCTCCTATTCAACAAAAAGAAGGCATGGAACAACCCGTTTATTACTGGGATCCAGTTCTATCGCCATCGGGCATTTCATTCTATACAGGCACTGCAATTCCGGAATGGAAAAACAATCTTTTCATAGCGGGACTTAGTAGTATGCATATTGCTAGATTAGTGATCGAAGATAATAAAGTCGTGGGTGAAGAACGACTACTTAGCAAAGAAGGTCAGCGCTTTAGGGATATTATTCAAGGACATGATGAAGCCCTTTATGCGATTACTGATACGGGAAAACTATACCGTATCGCAAAGAAATAGTAGATGTATTATCCTGTGTCCACTAGTAGGTAGATAACAGATAAAAAACAGATTACATATGAAAGAAGAGTTGCACCATATCCCGTTAGTAAAAAATGATTTAGATCACCGTTTCGAGATTAATGTAAATGGTTATTTAGCATTTATAGATTTTAAAGAAACCCGGAGTCGGATTTCTTTAATACATACTGAAGCAGCTGCTGAACTGAAAGGTACGGGGGCAGCCCAAGCCGTGGTCGAGAAGACCCTGTTATTTATTGAACAGGATGGTCGGAAACTGATGCCCTACTGTCCCTATGTATTTGCTTACGTTAAGAAGCATCCCGAGTGGAAACGGATCGTTGATCCTGCCTTTCCTGCTTATGGGGATATCTAGCTTTTTTGTGGATAAATGACTACAAAAGCAGTGTTTTTTACCGTATAATAATATGATGACACTTCTGTTGGTCAATTCTGGCATACACTTTGATTACTAATTATTAGATTGTAAAAAATATTTTATTAATCACTTATAATTACAATATACTTCCTTAAGCCCAATGATAACGTGCGATATTATTGGGCTTTTACTTTTTTAGCGTTCGACCCTCTCTTTAACTGATTCGCCGTAGAAATCGGTATATATAGCTTTCTTTTTAGCTAATTCGTACCATTTGATAAATGCACCAATAAAGACTATCATCATGAGGATCATTGCAAATATTGCTAGGCCCGCTAATAGCCATTGCTGATTGGGCAAGTAAATATTGAATACCTGTTCATAACCCGCCCAGAAGGTGATAACAGCCATAAATACTCCAGGAATAGCTGTGCACAGTGCATACTTTCCACGATCCATGCGAATCAACATGGTGGTGCATACGATTAGTCCACAGGCAGCCAGTAATTGATTGCTTATTCCAAACAGCGGCCATATACTGCTTACATTTCCTGTATAAACCAGGTATCCCCAAGAAAAAGTAAATATAAAGCTGCTGAGCAAAATGCCTGGCAACCAGTTTTTATCTTTGAACTTAGGTATTACATTTCCCATCATCTCTTGTAGAAAAAAACGGCCTACACGTGTGCCGGCGTCTATTGCGGTTAATATAAATACAGCTTCAAACATGATCGCAAAATTGTACCAATAGGCCATTACATCATCCATGAAAGGGATATTGTCAAAAATATGTGCCATGCCCACAGCCAGGGATACCGCGCCTCCTGTTCTTCCATGCAGATCGATCCCTATCCGTTCTATAAAATGATCAAGATCTACCGTCATCAGTTCAGGATGTTGAGCGAGGAAGGTCTCGTACGATGCTAAAGGAGTATTTATTGCGAAATAATCTCCGGGCATTAACGTGCATGCTGCGATTAGGGCCATTAGTGCTACAAATCCTTCTACCAACATAGCACCATAACCTACAAATAGAATCTCCCGTTCGTTGGCCAGCATTTTTGGAGTTGTCCCCGTGGCTATAACAGCATGAAATCCCGAGATAGCACCACAGGCAATGACAATAAATATAAAAGGTAGAACAGGACCACCGATTACCGGTCCACCACCAAAGATAAAGTCCGTAAGTGCCGGCATTTGAAGGGTTGGTTGTACAAAGATAATTCCTACAGCTAGCATGAGTATAGTGCCTATTTTTAAATAGGTAGACAAGTAGTCTCTAGGGACTAGTAGTAACCACATAGGTAATACGGATGCAAGAAAACCATACATTGTGATCGCTATAGAAATCGTTTTAATATTCCAGTGAAATAAATTGCTTATCTGTTCATATTGCATCAGATTGTGTCCGCCAATTATTCCTATAATCAACAAAACTCCTCCTATAATACTTGCTAGTGTAACTGAATCTTTTCGGTACCGCATGATCAATCCCATTAATACAGCTATAGGCATAGTGATAATGACCGTAAACAAAGACCAAGATGCTTCATGCATTGCGCTGATGCAAGCTAATGAAAGCCCCGCCAACGTAAGAATTAAAATCAGGAGAACGGCTATCCCCGTTATAGTGCCTGTAGTTCTACCGATTTCTTTATAAGCGATAGAAGCTAAGCTTTCTCCTTTGTGCCTTATAGAAGCAAAGAGCACAATCATATCATGCACTCCTCCTGCTAGTACACAGCCTATTAAAATCCAAAGAGTTCCCGGTAGATAGCCAAATTGAGCAGCTAAAACGGGGCCTACCAGAGGACCTGCTGCCGCTATGGCAGCAAAATGGTGTCCAAATAGTACATTTCTATTCGTCGATACATAATCCTGACCATCGGCAAATTCGTTGGCCGGTGTGATGTTTTTGTTATTTAGACGTAGAACCTTATTCGCCATGAAAATACCGTAAAAACGATAGGCTATAGCAAAAACAAGCAACGATACAAAAATTAAGGTTAATGCATTTATCCCGTTTAAAGACTCCATAGATTTATAGTTTGATTGTAAGTGATGGTAAAAATAGAAATTATATCAATTCTTGCTGTGTATTTAATTTATTTAAAAAACTATAACTGTTTCATTCATGCTTGGAAAATTGTTAATTTGTTATTTTTGCATCCAGTTTTAGTAAAGGAATAGTATAACAAAAACCAGTATATATTAGGATTGTATAGTTTATTACACCTCTTTTAATATGATCGAAGTACAAGATTTAAGATTGTTCGATTTGGCTAGGCGTCAGATCGATTTGTATCCCAACCTATCCATGTTTGGGTATAAGCGAGGAAGTAAATGGCAATACCTTTCGACAATAGATTTTTTGAAAGAGGTCGATCGATTGTCACTAGGGCTTATAGGTCTGGGGATATTGCCAGGTGAAAAAGTCGGCTTAATTGCAGATAGCAGCGTTGAATGGCACATGATGGATTTTGCTATACAGCAGATTGGAGCTGTGGTGGTTGCTATGTATCCCAATATTACAGATGCTGATTACCAATATATATTTAATGACGCGGAGATTAAGCTTTGTGTCGTAGGAAATAAGTCGCTTTACAATCGTATCAATAATATCAAGCAAGCTATTTATACGCTTAAGTACGTTTTTTGCGTTCAGGAGGCAGAAGATGTCCGGAACTGGAATGAGTTAAAAGAGATTGCCGCAGATAAAGATATTACCTTGTTGGACACGTTGCGAGACAAAGTTTTACCGGGTGATTTAGCGACTTTAATATATACCTCAGGTACTACGGGCAAACCCAAAGGCGTCATGCTTTCACATAACAATATTGTTTGCAACGTTATGTCGGCAAGGGATATTACTCCCTGTCAGGCTTTTGATCGTGGACTTACCTTTCTCCCGCCCTGCCATGCTTATGAACGGATGGTCGTATATACCTATATGTACATCGGTATTACCATTCATATAGCAGAGTCTTTAGACAGGATCGGACAGAATATTACGGAGGTGAAGCCCCATATCATGACAGCGGTACCACGTATCTTAGAGAAGGTTTATGAAAAAATTATGAAGACCGGTCATGAGTTGTCTGGAGTTAAACGTAAAGTCTTTGACTGGGCGGTGGATATCGCGGATGGCTATGATCCCAATCCCGCTAAGCGGAGTGCATTCTATAACTTTAAATTATCAATTGCCAAGAAGCTAGTCTTGGATAAGTGGTACCAAGCATTAGGAGGACACTTGATTACAGTCGCGTCGGGTTCGGCTTCCTTACACAATAAACTTGCTCGAATGTTTCTAGCTGCGGGTATTCCTATTTATGAGGGCTACGGCTTGACGGAGGCCTCCCCTCTTATAGCTGTCAATCATTATATACATGGCGTACGTGTAGGTACTGTCGGTCTACCCGTTAAGTATGTAGAGGTCAAGTTAGCAGAAGACGGGGAGATTTTAGTCAAAGGCCCGAATGTGATGATGGGCTATTATAAAGATCCGGCAGAAACGGCTAAAACCATCATCAATGGCTGGTTGCATACCGGTGATATTGCCGTGCTTGAAGAAGGACGTTTTATAAAGATAATAGATCGTAAAAAAGAGATGTTCAAGATATCCGGAGGCAAATACGTTACCCCTCAACCTATTGAGAAGAGACTAGTTGAGTCACCATTTATCGAGCAGGCTATGGTTATTGGAGATGGTCAGAAATTCGCTTCTGCGTATATCGTTCCCAACTATTCCAACCTCTTAGAATGGGCGCGTACCAATGCTTCCGAACTGGTGACCTTGCCCAAAGAAGAGTTCTTAAAACAAGATGCTGTTCTTAAAAAGATAAATAGTGAAATCCGTCAGGCCAATCAGCATTTCGGAAATTGGGAGCAGATTAAAAAGCCTATTATCCTACAGGACGAGTTTACAATTGAGGGAGGCGAACTTACGCCCACTTTAAAGATGAAACGCAAGGTGATTCTCTCCAAGTACAAAGTGTTATTTGATGAGTTATATCGTTCTGCCTAAGTGAGTTATTATGTCTGGGTTCAAGAAGAGGATAGATAGTTTTAAGTGGGCTTTCAATGGCTTCAAGGTAGCCTTCAAGGGCGAGGTCAATTTAAAGATTCACCTCGTTGCTGCAACAATGGCAATAGCGCTTGGTTTTCTTTTTGACATCGATCGTTACGACTGGCTTGCTGTTTTGATTGTAATAGGGATGGTATTATCTGCCGAAATTTTCAATACCGCTTTAGAGCATCTGGCGGACTTCGTGTCCATCGAAAGGTGTCCTGCTATCAAAAAAATCAAGGATCTTGCCGCAGCTGCGGTCTTGCTCCATGCTATTATTGCAGCTATAGTCGGTATTATTGTATTTTTTCCTTACATTATCGCTTATCTCCAGGCCTAGATATAGATAGCATGGACAAAAAAAAGCCAGATTACATTCCTAATCTGGCTTTTTTATATTACTCACATCCGTCAGGGCCGCAGCTCGGTCCATCCTGCTCTGCCACAATCTGTAGTGAACTACCCCCCTTCCACTCCGATAATGCCTTTTCCAGTGTCTGTACGAATAGTTCATTTGGTTGCGCTCCTGAGATAGCGTATTTACGGTCGTATACAAAGAAAGGTACCCCCTGCACACCGATCTGGCGAGCCTCATGAATATCCATTTTTACTTCATCATCCAGCTCTCCGTTCTCCAGTACTCTGACTAATTCATTTTCATCCAGTCCCAATTGCGCGGCTAGACCTGTTAACACAGCGATATCATCCACATTTTTACCTTCTGTAAAATAGCTTTTAAAAAGCAATTCTTCCGCTTCTAGCTGTTTGCCGTACTTCTTCGCAAAGTGGGCAAATACATGTGCACGGAAAGAGTTTGCTACCACCGCTTTATCCATATGATATTCTAGACCTTCTACAGCTGCCATTTGTGTTACCTGTTGGCTCATTTGCTGCGCTTGGTCTAAACTCATTCCCTTATGCTTAGACAGATAATCGCTGATATTTTGAGAGGTGTCAGTCTGCAAATCCGGATTCAGCTGATAGCTTTTCCATTCGATTTCTATGGCATCTTTATTCGGAAGAGTTTCAATAGATTTTTCTAATTTACGTTTTCCAATATAACAGAAGGGACACATGATGTCACTCCATATTTCGATCTTCATTTTTTCCATTTGCAATCCATTTGTTTAAATAGTTCCTTATTACAAAGATAAGTATTGTTTGAGGCAAAGTATAATGTGTGTAACATAAGTCACTTTCGGCACCGCATATTCGGTGTAACTTTACGTTATCATGTCAGAAAGGTAATGGTAGAATAGTTAACTTTCGACAAAAAAGAGATCTTATCTGACAGGCACCACAGGAAGACAGAATAGCTTTTCCTCTGAGAAGAGTTGCTGTGTAAGCATAAGATTAGTTAAGTCGCTATGGAAGAGAACGTAAAACTGGATGCTGAATACTGGGAGCATCGTTGGCAGGCTAGACAGACAGGTTGGGATATTGGATATCCATCCCGACCTATTGTGCAGTATATGAAAGGATATTCCAATAAGGAAGCACATATCCTAGTTCCAGGCTGTGGCAATGCGTATGAAGCAGACTGGTTGGCCGCTGCCGGGTTTATGAATATTACGGTATTGGATATATCGCCCACAGCGATTGTGAGCGCCAAGAATAAAGTACAGCATGGCGCGGCTATTAATTTTGTTTGTGCCGATTTCTTTAGCTATCATGGGCAATTTGATTTGATTATTGAACAGACCTTTTTCTGCGCCATCCCTATAGGTCGGCGCAGCGATTATGCCCGTAAGACATCTGAGCTATTGGTTGCCGATGGCCATCTGGTAGGTGTTTTGTTTGACCGGGAGTTTAGTTACAGTGGTCCACCGTTTGGCGGCAGTGCCCTCGAGTACGAACCACTATTTAAAACGTATTATACATTCGAGCACTTCGAAACCTGTTACAATAGTATCGATACTCGGGCAGGTACAGAGTTGTTTATCAAATTGGTGAAAAGATGAAAGAGCTGTTTTTAAGAAATTGGACCTTTATGCGGATCTTCAGAATCGCATTGGGACTGGTAGTTGCTATTCAGGGTTGGTATAGTAACGAATGGATATTTATTGTATTGGGACTTATATTTGCTATAATCTCTTTTCTCAACCTAGGTTGTTCTGCCTATGGTGGTGGTCACTGCAACTACCGTAGATGATATAAAAAAAGGTAGGCCCACCATTATGGTGGACCTACCTCGCATTACTACCCTTTATTGATTTATTGTTTATCCCACCATACACGGCCACTCAGGTTATCTCCACCTGGTACTGCCGCCGCTGCCGCTTTATAATATTCCTTATTTGTTCCTGCTTCTTCGGCTGTAGGATATGGAAACCTACGGGGTATAGTACCATTCGTAGCATTACCTGGGTATACCACCGGTGTTAGTTCCGGATAGCCTGTTCTTCTCCAGTTGGCCCATGACTCGTAGAAGTTCAATGCTGTATTCTGGAGAATCCAGTATTGATTACTGATCTGTTTTAATCCCTCCGTTAGTGGGTTGGCATTTACAAAAGCAGAAGCGTCCTCCTCCGATATAGCCAATCGATCATCATACTGTCCCAAGAAAGTAATACCAGCTTTTACTGCATTAGCGTAATGTGTAGCAGCAGAGCCTCCTATTCCCCATCGTTGAGCAGCTTCTGAAGCCAACAATTCGCTTTCAGCGTAAGTCAGTATAAAAGTAATACCATTCGATTTTATCATGCCTGGGTGCAGCGAAGAGTATTCTGCCATCGTGGTGTAAGAGGGGTGAGCAGATACCGCATACTCCACTTTGCTGTTCAAATCTTTTCCGTTTGGCATTCCTTTTTGCTTAGTAGCATCCGTAATATAACCGGGGTTCTGAGTTTTGTTATCTTCACTCATCCAGAGATTTGTAACGGCAACTTTTATTCGGGGATCGTTTTTCCCTTTCAGTGCATTGATAAAAGTATCAGACCATTTTACATAGTAATGTTCGGCTCCCCCATCTCCTAGTAACACTTGACTGGTGCGGTTCTGTGTAACACGTGAACCGCTATTATCATGTTTGATAATGGCGTTTTCGGTATTACTGGCTAGTGTTTTTCCGATAGCTTTAGTTGCATAAGCTTTGGCAGTACTTTCATCTACCTTAGTCAGGCGCATAGCTAGTCTTAACATGACCGAGTTACCAAACCTTTTCCATTGCTCAATGTCTCCTCCATAGATGATATCTCCTGTTACTTTATCACCGGTCGTAGTCAGTGCATTGGTGGCTTCGTCTAGCTCTTTTAGAAGATCCATATAGATATCCTGCTGTTTGTCGTACTTAGTAGATAATATTTTTTTATAATATCCTTGTCCGGCTTCTGAATAAGGTACATCACCATACAGGTCTGTGATTCGGGCAAATATTAATGCTTTCCAGATACGTGCTATTTGATGGACGTTATTATACTTTTCATTGTTCTTTGTGACTTCAAAAACATCAACAATGGGTTTTACCTGCTCATCGTATGCCCTCTCCCAATAGGCAGAAGTATACAGTGGGTTGAGGAGGTACTTGTCTCCCGCCCAGTAACTGATGACTGTAGACAAGCCTTGTATCATTGTACCGGAGTAGATCAAATTGGCACGCCATGTATCGTACGCAAAGTCAATGCTACCCGTATAAGTCAGTTGAGCCGTAGTTAGCGTAAAGTTAGGATCAAAATTCTCCCCTCCATACGCTACAGGGTTTGTATTTATATTTACAAAGTCTTTCGTACAGCTTGTTGTTGTTAGTACTCCGGCAAATGCTAAAAGTGCTAGTATGTTTAGTTTATTCCTTTTCATATTTGTTATCCGATTTAGAGTTTAACATTGAGGTTGAAACCAAAAGTGCGTGCAGGTGGCATACCTCCCAATTCTAAGCCAATAAATGTTGCATTATAACTCGACTCAGGATCAATATTGTCCGTTTTTTTCATGAGTGTAAACAGATTACGTGCTACGAAGTTCAATCCCAAACTCTTGATCTTGTTATTAAACATGGAAGTCGGGAATGTATAACCAAAAGTCAACTGTCTAAACTTTATGAAACTAGCGTCATTCACGAAGCGAAATGATGTGTTATCAGCCATATTCTCATAGTATTTAGGCGCAGCATTGCCAAGAGCTTCACGATCTTTCAATGTTTCTTGATGCAATCCTTTTATATAGCCGTAGTAGTCTGTACCTGAGAATATTTTTCCGCCAAATTTGCCATCGATCAAAAATCCGAGATTAAAATTCTTATAAGTAAAGTCGTTGTTCCAGCCTGCGAACCATTTGTTCTGGGCTGAGCCATAGCTTTTTAATTCACCTTTAGCTGGCGAACCATTCTCTAATTTCATAATCTGACCATTGTCGTCATACTTGTAGTCATAAGCAAATATTTGTCCGAATGCTTTACCTGGTACATTTTTTATGAAACCGACACCGGATCTAGATGTTGCCACTAGCTGCTCGTCCAGACCATCAGCCAAGGATAGTACTGTATTATCATTGTAGGTTCCGTTTAATGAAGAGGTCCAGTTAAAATTTGCTTTCTTTAGGACAACCCCTGATAATAAAAGCTCTACTCCGGTATTACGTATGGAGCCCATGTTCAAAACCGCAAAGGGATATCCCGTTGAAATAGGAATAGAAACTTCTAGAATTTCATTTTTTGAACGCTTAGTATACCAGGTTAGATCAACAGATAGACGATCATTTAATAAACGGACATCTGTTCCTATTTCAAGCTCCGATGCGGTCGAAGAGAATAATTCAGAATTAGGAACAGCTGTGTTCGAAATTTGACCAAGCGCATTATTGTTTAAATTCTGCGCCATAAAACTGTAATTTAAAACGGTTTGGTAAGGGTTGGTTGCTTGTCCCACCTGGGCATATCCGGCACGTAGCTTACCGAAATTTAATACTGGGGAATTTAAAAATTCTGAAAACACGAACGAACCACTTACTCCGGGATAGACGGAGTATAGTTTATTGTCCTTTCCGGGTGTAGCCAAAGTAGAGAACCAGTCCGCACGGACACTACCCGTCAAGTAGAAAATATCACGGTAAGCATATTCCAAAGTACTGTATAGCGATTGCATTTCCTCTTCAGATTTTATCTGTGCCAGTGATTTATTCGCTAGTCCAGGAATAGTATGTACTCTATCTACCAAGAATTTGGTTCCTTGATTGATCATCATGTCTGATTTTGTGTTACGGAATGCTGCTCCTAAATTTGGCGTCAACGACATATCATCGGTCAATGTAAATGATTTTCCGACCAAGATGTCTGTATTCAAATCTGTAAATTTAGTGCTTTGCAGAACCATATTATTAGGTGGGGCATAGGCTAGTCCTTCTGGGAAAACACCTTCATATTCGTTGGTATAGTAGTCCTGTCCTGCGCGACCTTGTACGAAGATGCCATTGTCAAATGTATAACGAGCCGTTACCGAGCTTATCAGTCTGTTTCTCTTTGTATTGTTTTGGATTTCGTAAGCTGCGTACCAAGGGTTAGTGTCCCAAGGATTTCCGGAATTATAGGCTATTTCTTCGCCATTAGTATCTTTCCAAGGTTTTAGATCACGGATATCTATACTTGTGGGCAGGAATATGGCATTAAAGTTTGCACTACCAGCACCATCTGACAACATCGGTCTATTTTTTGCGTTTTCAATGATATAATTAGCACGCGCATCTAAGGTTAACCTTTTGACCGGTTCGAATGTGCCGGTAAGGTTGAATGATTGTCTATCCAAACCAGAGTTTGGCATAATAGATTTATTATCTAGGTCAGTGACCGAAAAACGGATAGAACCTCCTTCAAAGGATTTATTTAATGCCAGCGAGTTTGTCCAGGTATGTCCATTTCTATAGAAGTTCTTGATATTGTTTTTTTGAGCGGCATAGGGACGTTCCACCCCGTCAAACTGTACAACCTTTGAACCATCAAGCTTACCGCCCCAACTCGATGCGCCTACTTGTTTGGCCGCAGCGGCGCTACCGGGTTTTTCATTATTTGTACCTTGCCCATACACGTATTGCCAGTCCGTTGGATCCATCACATTTTCTACGACATAGTTGCTGCTGAAGTCTATGCCGTTACCTTTGCCGGATTTGGTCGTAATCAGTATAACTCCTGCTTTGGCTCTAGAACCATATAGTGCGGAGGCGGCCGCTCCTTTTAGTACAGAAATACTTTCTATATCATCGGGATTGATATTACTGATGGCATCCCCCATGTCTGGCGCATTGTCCCACTGGCTACCTTTGTTTCCGTTGGGATTAGTTGTCCCACTGGTAGAGGCGCCCGATGGTTTATTTTCCATCGGCATACCGTTGATTACATAGAGCGGTTGGTTCGTCTGTCCCAAACTGGATATACCCCGGATTACCACACTGCTGGAAGCTCCTACACCGCCGGAGGTGGACGAGACATCAAGACCCGCTACTTTTCCGACAAGGGAATTTACGACATTATTTTCACGAGCTTTGGTTAGACTTTCTCCTTCAACCTGCGTCACGGAGTATCCCAGGGAACGGCGCTCTCTTTTTACACCTAGGGCAGTCACTACTACCTCGCTAAGCATTTGGTCATCGCGTTCTAATGCGACAGTCACCTCACCGACTTTTTGTATGGTGATTTCTTTAGATAGATATCCTGTGAAGGAAACCACCAAAGTATTTCCCGTTGGTACATCAATCTCGAATCGGCCATTCAAATCGGTTGCTTTTCCGATTGCACTGCCCTTTACGCGTACGGTAGCGCCGGATAGTTTGTTCCCATCCTGATCAGTCACCAATCCTTTTATGCTCAAAGTCTGTTGTTCGGACACCACAACCAGTCCTTCACCCGAAACCGAGTACTGTAGACCATTTCTAGCAAATAGACGTGGTAGTAGGTCAACAACTTTTGTGTTATCTACTTTTAGTGAAAGTTCCTTGTTAAGGTTTTCATTTGTTGCACTATAGACAAAGTAATAGTCGCTATTTTCCTCAATCAATTTGAGAATCTTGCTCAACTTTGTCTTTTTGACATCCAAGGAGACTTTCTGTTGGGAATAGACATTTGCGGTTACGTTCGCGAATGCCAATACAATCATAATCAAGGTTAGTTTCATCCGAATAATGAATCTAGAGCGCACAAGATAATTCCAATGCACTTGCATAAAGCCATTTTTAATCATACTTTAGTGTTGGTTAAAGTTTATAATAGGCAGCGTATGGGTTCGAAGCTTACGCCTGCCGGTTAAATTAATCCAATAAGGGGATGGTTTTTACCATCCTTTTTTAGTTATTTCTCATAAATTATCACGTCTTTTCCATGTATCTCATAATTAAAGGGTTCTACTTTTTGTAATGCTTTTAAAACTTGGTTAATATCTTCTTCTTTAAATGTAGCCGTAAATCTATATTTTCCTATTGCTGGGCCCTTCAATGTGATATTGATGTCGTACCAGCGTTCGAGAATAGACTTCAGTTCATTGAAATCCTGGTCGACCATAGCTAGTCTATTTTCTTTCCATGCGATATCTGCCATTTCATGCTTTTCATCGTTAGGGACATCCTGTATTGCTATTTCCTTGACATTCGCTTTAGGTTTTGCCGCTTTCTTTGCTTCCGTCTCCAGGTTTGCAATCATCTCATTTTTATAAATAGTCACTTTTTGGTTAGGTTTGATGACGATAGAATTTTCATTTTTGCCTTTACTTTTCAGCTCGATTAGACCTTCAATCAGAAGCGCCTCTGAGGCCAGTTCATCGGGATAAGCCTTTACATTGAATGAGGTGCCCAATACTCGGATATCAAACTCATTGGTGTGTAGTACGAAGGGCTTATCTGCATCTTTTTTTACATCAAGATACGCCTCCCCTGTCAAAGACACTTGGCGTGTTGCTTTTCCAAAATCGGTATCAATCTCCAGCTTACTTTCCGAATTGAGTGTAACCTTAGTTCCATCTTCCAGGGTAAATGTTTTCTTCTCCCCTTTTATAGTTTGGTATATCTGACCTGTAGCAGACATAGCTAGATCCTCAATAGCTGTCTCCGTTGTCTTAAAATATCCCAAGTACATAAATCCAAACAAGGTGAGTGCAGCGGCTACAGCGATAGAAGTGGCCACTATAGCCCACCGCTTGATAGGTTTTCGTTTGTTTTGTTGGTTGATTGTATTTCGTAGGTTATCCATCTGTTGGATAACTCGTCTTTTATGGCCTGTCAATACAGCGAATAAACGTTGTGCTCGGGCTATGACATCCTGTTGATCAGGGTGTTGTTGTATATAACGTTCCCAGTATTGCACACATTGCTCATTTTCCTGGGCACAGTATTGTTGGAATGTATCATCAATTAGGAAGTCCTCTACTTCTTTGTAGTCTTTATGGCTCATTATTTAAGCGGTTTTATAGTATAGTGCCTATAATCCGTTCGATTGCCTAAAAGAAAAATGAAATAATTTGTATTACGTTGTATATTAGCTAATTAAAATTCCTTTAATTGTTCTCGTAAAGTCTTCAGTGCATCATACAGCGTATTATAAGCGGTCTTTACACTAATGTGAGCGATTTCGGCTATCTTTTCATAACTATAGCCTTCAAAAAACTTGAGGTGTATCAGTTGTTTCTGTCTGAAAGTCAGTGTTTCCAGTGCTTCTTTTAAG
This sequence comes from Sphingobacterium faecale, assembly GCF_016746095.1. GTDB lineage: Bacteria > Bacteroidota > Bacteroidia > Sphingobacteriales > Sphingobacteriaceae > Sphingobacterium > Sphingobacterium faecale. The sequence goes on from NZ_JAERTY010000005.1 coordinate 72,985, forward strand.
CGTAGTTTGACCAGTTCATTCGTCTGTACTCGGATTATAAATTCATCGTAAGGCATCTCTGTCCAGTCCTCTTCCGCTTTTAGATGCTGCAGGGCGGTGTTAATCTTATTCTGTTTTTCTAGTAGTCTTAAAATTTTTCTTTTTAGGAATGTCAACAGGTATGATTGTACATTTTCTACGCGGTCTAGGTTTTCTCTTTTTTCCCATATATTGGCAAATACCTGATCTAAGGCCTCTGTACTTAGATCTACATCACCACAAGTGCGTATACCAAAATTGACAAGATCGTTATACAGCGCAGCATACAGATCGAAGAAAGCATTCTCATCCCCCGATCGGATTCTTTCCCATAATAATCTATAACCTAATGGTCCTTTCATTGCTTTGTTTTAGCCTAGCTGTTCGAATTGGCAGCATTATACTGGTCTAGCGAAGATGTCTATTTTTTTTTAGATATATTCAAAAAAAGTTAAATTAATATAGAGTTCTAGTGATCCGTTAAAAAATGTTAAGAAGCAAGATTACTTGTACTAATTTACTTTCTCTTTACGTTTATAAAGTATAATTTCATAATTAGGTTAATAATTGGTTTGGTAAAATCCTGAAGTTCCCCACTTCAGGATTTTTTATTTTCCCTCGTCCTCTTTTACTTACGTTTTCTGCCTTTAATAGGGTTTTGAGCTCCTTCCATTTCTTTTATCTTTGCCGCATGCAGAGAATGTTTTTGGTTGTTTTATTTCTACTATTCATTTTTCAGGGGTTAGCACAGCGGTATATCGAAGGCAGAGTCATACGGGTAGCCGATGGTGATACCTTTACGTTAGTAGATCTGCATAAAAAGAAGACGAGAGTACGTTTCTTTGGAATAGACTGTCCCGAGATCGGTCAGGAATACGGCCGTGCAGCCAAAAACTATACCTCCTTGCACACGCTTGATAAAGTAGTTAGAGTGGAAGTAAAAAATAAAGACCGATACGGTCGTTTGGTCGGTGTTGTCTGGCTGGATCCGTCTACTGATCTGAATTTAAAACTTATCCAAGCCGGTCTCGCTTGGAATTATCCCGCTTACAGTAAAAGTGATACATATCGTGAGGCTGAGCAACAGGCGAGAGTACGTAAGGTCAATATTTGGAGACTCAAATCGCCTACGGCTCCTTGGGAGTTTAGAAAGCTTACTAAAAAAGGTAAACGTTAAAATATCTAAAAATCAGACCTATAATTTGATTAATAGAAAGTTATGTTTTATATTCGGTTTGCTAATGTTTGATTCTTAGTGTAATTATGTTATGAAATCTCCATTAAACCGAATGACAGTTTATCCATCCGATCTACAAAAGATTACCGGGCGTAGTGAACGTACGTGTCAACGTATCATCAATAAGATCAAAGATATGTTTGGGTTAGGGAAGCAGCAGTTGGTTACAGTACATCAGGCATCTGAATACTTGGGTATCCCTGTATCTGATATGTATAGCTTCATGCGTTAAGCCTTTCCATCTACCGTCTCGTCTGAGCCTCTATATAGGCCTTTTCTCTTTACGTTTATTATTAACATACAATTGTGGTGCTGTCTATTCCAGTTCTGATTCTATGGGGACGTCATTGCAGGTTTGTTTAAACCGACATTCCCGTCAAAAACGACAAATCTGCCAATTCCGACAACCCCGTCAAAAACGACAAGTCATTAAATAATCCATCATACCTTTAGTTTGTCATTCAGGAAGTGATATCACCTGTTGACACGAAGTAATTAATTTATTTAATAATTTTTAAAGAAAAGAAAAAATGGCAATTAAATTCAATGTCCATGAGATTGGGAACCCAAGTGACCCAACTGCACCCAAAAAATTTTATGCAAGGCCAGTGCATACTGGTGAAGTTACTTTAGAAGAACTTGCCGCGGATATTTCGCACGCTTCCTCTATTACAGAATCGGATGTCTATGCCGTTCTGCAAAGCTTGATAAGGGAGATACCACGTAATATCTCTCGGGGCTATATCGTCCGCCTTCGAAACATGGGGTCTTTCCGCGTGACTGCGAAAAGCACCGGAAGTGATTTAGAAGAGGAAGTGACTACTTCAAATATCTTCGGTCCAAAACTTCTTTTTCATCCTGGTAGACAGATAAAAAGCGCTATGCAAACATTAGTTTTTAAGAAAAATGGCTCTTAATTACTAACACATGAAAGGGTTTAAAAGGGATATCTCTAGGAGATATCCCTTTTTTTAGAACCTCAAATGGGGATAAAATGACCGCGGTCAAATAAAAAAACGCTTAAGCGACTTTCTAAAAAGGCTTAGGCAACTTTTTAAAGTTGCCTAAGCAATGTATATCAACACCGTATCCTGTAATAAGAAGTGTTTTTTTGTATCGATAATCAACAAATATTACAGTTGAGAATATGTAGTTTATCTATTTATACGTAGCTGTATATACATTTACTAATTTGTTTTATGGCGTCTGATCCTGCAACCACTCTCTAAGGTTTGCAATAAACATAAGCTCAAAGACAAACATCCAATCGTCGTTCTGGGTGCCATTGGCCAAATGCTGATGAAAGTTGGAATCCAACAAATAATCTATGGGATTGTGCAGTCTTTGTAGATAAAAGATCTTAGAAAAAGAGCTTCTTAGTGACTCAAATTCGTCTAATAGAGCAGAAAGCTCTTTCTTTACAACTAGTTTAGTAGAATCTTCATTTGCTTTGTCATAACGCTCTAATAATAAAAGTACATGCGCTGGATATACATGTAATTCATTGATCTGTTCAAAGATTTGCAAGGCAAAATGATTTCGTAAAGCCAAATTTTGACTTTTTCTTATTTCCTTACGCAATTCCTCATAAAGCTTCACACATTTCCGCGCATTATCCAAACGTTCTTTTTGTGATAGTGACCAATTGGAATCACCCATTGTTAGCGGGATATTCAATATTTTTGTTTCATTAGTGTCATTAGGGAATTTGTATCGATGTCCTCTTTCTAGCAGTGCACGATCCCAAAACTTGAGGGATTCCTCTAATTTATCTTGAAAAGTGTAAACACTATCTTTGTAATTTAGACCGTAAAATCGTTGTAAGAAAGATATATTTGCAGTATGACTATCTATCTCGACATAATTCCAATTCATAGCTGCAAAATAATAAAGACCGCGCCATACCGTTTCAAAATGCGGAGATGAGTCATCCCAGACTGTGCATAGCATATGCTGCATCTCGCTATTTTTAGCGATCTCAGCAAATGCCTTAATGGATTTAAAATTAGATTGATCTCGGGGCATCATCGGAGCTACTTGCTGCGCTGCAGTAGCTCCCATAATTTTCAAACCATTATCTCTGTACCACTTTATAGCACGATTATTGCCGTAGGCCCAAGGTGTACTATAGTTCCAACGCATAAAGATGCATTCTTTCGGAAAAAGCGCTATATTATCCTGTAATAGTTTGAGCGATTTGACCCAGTGCATTTTAGCAGAATCTATTGGCATACTATCATCATAGGTCGTTTCATACAATCCCTTTAGTTTGAAAACCATATCGTCCCAAAAAATAGGAACACGTCCGCGACTAATGATATAGCTAGAAACTTTATTCAGCCAGTACATCTGTAGTTCAAAAGCCGACATACCTGATTCTTTTGATAATGTAGACTGTCCCAACTGCCCCACTTCATCGCCACCAATATGTATGTATTCTCCATAGGGAGTAGCCTTTAAGGCTTCATCATACAAATTGAATAGAATAGCATAGGTACCCGAGTCTAGTGGAGAGAAGGCCCAGTCAGAAAGTGGATCCTCTCGCAGCGACCTATAGGTGGGGTGCTTTAAAATAAAAGAAGCATGTCCAAGTCCTTGTATCAAGGGACTTATCTTTACAAACCTTTCCTGAGCATAGTCACTCAGTGCACGGAATTCGTCAATTGAAAAGGCGTGATCTGCACCTATCAAAGGGGTATGCTCATACCTAAGTTTGTCCTCAAATTCTAGAATAACTGCATTAACCTTTATTTCTGCTAAACGGTCAATAACGCTATAATAATACGGCATATCATCTAAATGATGCTTTAAATCAATATGTACAGCTCTATGACTGACATCGGGATAGTCCAGAATATCACAAGCAGGTATCGGGATGTTATGTTCTTTCATATCCTGTATTAGTTGTTTGATAGTTTGTAAACCATAAAAAAGACCTGATCTTTCTTTGGCCTTTATCTTAATTACGTTATTAGCGATCTGGATACGGTATCCTTCTGCATTTACTGGTAGTTCCATCTCTGAATCTAGAAAGAGTTGAATACCTCCGTCTACTACTCGTTTCACCCTAGCCAATGAGGACATTTCTTTGGATAGTTTAAACGGAAAAATGTCGTCTGCATAATAAACATGCCTAGGCATATGTAGCATTCCTACACCAGGTTGCGCCGTTATCTTTTTGGGAATAGGGAATAGCTTAAACGCAGTATCTAGTTGTGCTTTTCCTACTCTGGGCATTAAAAAAATGTACAAAACTGCAATAACTAGGCAACGGCCCATCTTCAAACCGCTACCAAATAGAAGAAAGTTCATAAACATCTAGTTTTTTACAGATAACTTTACCGTTTAGGACTTTAAGCGATAGTCTTTCTGAGTGACTGTTGGTGTTTTTATTAATTGGTATATAAAACTCTCCATCCTGAGCAAATATTTCGACCCCAACTCGGTCTATAAATAAATGAAGTTTTAGTCTGCCATCTATCAGGGGAATGGTATTGACAACTCCATCTACTCTCAGCTGTTCCGTGTTTTGATCGTAGGATAACAATATACCGTACATGTTAATTTCAAATAGGCTCTTGTCCTGTGGAAGGAGATCTATATCAATCTCTAACTCTCCAAAAGAAATCTCACGAAAGGGATTATTCATTGCGGAGTTGAAGATTTGTTTTTGCCAGGTATGTTTTTTTTTCCTTAACTGAGTCAGTTCTGCTATAGGATTGCGTCTTACGAATAACATATCTCCCCGCTTTCCCATTGAGAGTTCCATAGGTATACTCATGGACTGGTTAAACGTCATTCCATCTACAGCAGTGTGTGTATGCCTCCAGCCAATTTCGATTCGTATGTCGTTTGGTGTATTGTTAAATACTTGGGCTGCATAATATCCACGACCATAGTTTCCTCTCAATCGTTCGAAGTCAGGTTTAAACATCATGCCATCAAAATCACCTATCGCGTAACTGCCATCTACCGCAGAAAGCACCCATTTTGTCTCCGCCATGCCGCTGTCGCTTTTAAGTTGATAAAACTCTGGACATTCATACAGATATTTATCCTCTCCCCGCCCACCTCTTATTGTACTTATCTGCTTCCAATTCCGTAAATCATCGGAGTTGAAGAAATACACCGCATGTTGCTCGTGTTCTTCAGTGACATACAAAGTTAATATCCATTTTTTTGATTCTTCATGCCATATCACCTTAGGATCACGATTTCCAGGAACTATTTTAGGAATGGCAACCTCGCTTATCTTTTGGAATGTTCGTCCATCTAATGAATACGCAATACCTTGCTCCCAAGTTCCTTCTGCGCAGGTATAAAATAATAACAATGGAGGATTTTCTAAAGTACCCAAGCCCGAACTATTGGAGATATCGACAATAGCACTGCCAGAAAACATAGTGCCTCGATGATCGGGAAAGAGAGCTATTTCCAACTCTCTCCAATGTACCAAATCGGTACTCACAGCGTGTCCCCAATGCATATTCCCCCAATGTAAACCGTAAGGATTATGTTGGAAAAACAGATGGTATTCTCCTTTGTAATAAACTAAACCATTAGGGTCATTGAGCCACCCTTTCTTTGCCGAAAAATGAAATTGCGGTCTATGCTTTTCCTGGTATAAGTCTGTACTATAGGTCTCTTGAGCGGTCTGCTGAAATAGTTTATGGTGGACAGCTAGGTCAAGCACAGTATCTAGATAAATGGAAATCATCTCCCCTTTCCAATCATTCAAATTAATATACGTATACCAATCAACCCGATCTAAAGCAAGTTCAATGTCAAAAGAACGAACAGCGTCCCCCCCTACTTTAAGCACTACTTTATGTTTGGATGCTCCGTTTTTGACAGGAATCTTTAACCAATTGTACTTCTGCTCTATCCTGTCGATCAACTGTAGTTGACTACTTTTTTGACTAAGGAGAGTGATAGGAATTAGATGCAACAAAAGAAGAAAGTATCTCATATTAGCTACCGTTCATTAAGCGATCAGCAATCTGTTTTTTAACGTGCAAATATTGTTGAGTATTATCGCTAAATTGCTCCATAGAAGGAGCTATCCTAGTCGCCCAGCTATGCGCTTCAGCTTTACCAAATTTCTTTTCCAACAGGCAATAGTATTCATATTCTTCAAGCCCTTTTCTAATATTTTCCATCCGAATACTACTTATAGGTCCATCTTCTCCAGGATACAACAGTATACCGTCACCATGTAACCATTTGTATTCATCCGTTGGCGTAGTAATAGACAAGTTTAGCTTTAGATTTGTATTTTTAGCCAATGTATTTGGGTATTTCCATCCGATTTTATTGTACTGGTTAAGTCCCCAATATAAAAAACCGTCGAAGCGTTGGTGATAAGCCATTGCACTTAGCAACACTCGGCTATCTAAGAAAGGATTCTCGATGCGCCAATTAGGCATCGGGTGGTAAGGTTGTAATGAGATATAACCCCATACTTTTCTGCCTGTGGCACGTACTTGATCTGCGAAACGATTAGTATAAATACCGTCCGTAATATGTAGTACCAAAATATCAATCTCAAGGTCCTCCAACAATTCAACTGAATTTATATGCATAGATGTCGTTGCAATAGGAATAGTTGGATATACCGATTTTATATGTTTATGGACCTCTTTCATTGTTTCAAAATGAGAAGTGTCATTTTCGTCGAAACCATAAAAGACACCATTTCCCTTTTCGACGTATCCCATCCGGATCATCGTGTCGATATAAGGCCTATTACTCTCAAAACGTGCGATCAATTCTTCAGCACTGGCATTGCGATCTTCCCAAGTCGACGTTATCGGATATAGCACAAAGCCATTCAGGTTATTTATATAGAGAGCATATTCCTCAGAACTGATCTTCAGCTTAGCCTCTTCACTAGACAGATTGATATACATGTCTGTCGGAGCCAATCGGTTTTCAGCTATAAAATTGAACCACTTGCTACGCAATAAACGATCAAAATTTGGATACACGCTATCTAAAAACTCTAGCGACAGTGAAAATAAAGTCGGCAGTGTCGATCTATCGGGTAGCTCGAATCCGAATACCTCCATACTCACAGTTACCCTTTCGACTACTTTTCCTATGTGGACACGTATCTCACCTACGTACACTCCTGGTGCGGTCCCTTTTGGTATTGGACAGTCCACCCAAATTACATTGGATGTATTCTGTAATACTTTGACACTATCTCTTTCCAAAAGAGGATCAGGGTACCAACCTGGCAATAGACCCGCTACATCTTGTACATTAGGATGCCCATCAAACGTAGAAACATACACATAGCCTACTTGTCTCCATCTTAGACCGCTAATCTGATGTACTCCATTTTTCAAATGTTCCATTTCTACCTTCACCTCATCGATGGCCTCCGTACTGCGGATTACGATCTGAAAGCTTTCGACCTCATTTGAAGCTCCTGCTAGTGTAACACTATTGCTATTCCCAAGAATGTCATCTGGTAGTACTTTTGTCGAGCTATTGACGATCGATAAAACATGTCTTCTCTTAGCACTATCGATATCCGTTATTTCTATTGCTTTATCTTCTTTACAGGCATAGGTATTACTACCCAATAGAAACGCACTAGTCCCAAAAACTGCTGTATTCTTAATAAACCTTCTCCTATTTATATCCTTATTCATAGTACTTCTTCTTTTATTATTTGTCTGATAGATTGGTTGTTTGTATCCACAATGTAAATTGTGCCATTAGATCCTATGGTTACACCTGTTGGATTGTTTAGCCTAGCTTCTTCTTTCAGACCATCTGCGAACCCTCTTTCAGAAGTTCCGAAAAATGTCGATACAGCCCAAGTTCTAGGTTTTATCAAACGTATACACTGATTGGTATTATTTCCGCCATCACCATACCATGGACCACCATAAGGCCCAGAGTCTCCGGCTATGTACAACTCTCCGGTGCTGGGCTGACAGGCGATGCCCCACGGGCGATCAAATTTCGCTTTGACACCGATGTCATCTACATATCCTGCCACTCCGTTGGTACCCGCAATAATGGCTGTCTGTAACGGATCTCCAGAAAACGCCTTTAGGTCCACCTGATGCACTACTGAGTTGCCTGTTTCCACTATATAAAGCATACCTTGAGCGTCAATGGTAATCCCCCCTATCCATCCTAGTCCAGATACTACGGCACTGAGATTGCCATTAGCATGTACTTGATACACTGCTCCATTCGTCAGCGAAGCTGCATATAGTTGATTATTTCTAGGATCTATGGCAGTGCACACAATATCTCCTACGCCTGTCAGCGTAGTCACCTCGCCGTTGGAATCTATCTTACGCAACTTAGCATTCCAAGTGTCCGATACATATACGTTCTTATTCTTGTCCACACTAACATGGAAGGGGGTGTCAAATTTAGCTTTTGTTCCATTACCATCTTGGTAGCCAGCCTGACCAGGCATACCCGCAAAAGTAGTAACTGTGCCATCTGGAGTGATTTTGCGTATACAATGATTTCCGTCATCAGCAACGTAGATAGTTCCTTCGGTATCCACTGCAATCCCCGGAGCTCTAACTAAATTAAATTGAGCGGTGTTACCGACACCATCCTGATATCCCGCAATACCATTGCCTGCTAGTGTCGCTAGGCGCCAACGATATACTGGCGGAAATTTAAAGTATTCTGCACTTCTTTTTGATTTATTTCCTATTTGTACTTCGACGGGGCCTATTCCCTTACCGGCGGGTACCATAAGCAATATCCTATCCATAGTTACACCAGTCACATGTGCTTTAATACCGTTAATATATACCGATATCTGGGCAGTATCGCTCGAAAAGTTACTTCCGAAAATCATCATTTCTGTTCCTTCATCCCCTTCAGTTGGGATAAACTTTTCTATGTTTATATCGGCAGTGGCATCATGGCTATTTCCATTTTCTTTTTTGCAGCCCAGAAAGGCTACACAAATAATTATATATACTAATTTGATTATCGTGTTCATACCTACATTATTTAATTACTTAAAATTTCTAATACCTTTGATTACAATTTTTTAGAAGTTGTAACCTGGATTTTGCTTTAGCGCGGTATTTCTATTTAGTTCACTCTGTGGAATTGGAAATAGATCATAGGTGCCTTTATAAAATCTGTCCTCTACTTTAAAACGTTCATACAGAAAGGTATCTCCACTCTTAGTAATCTTCATACCGTGCACGGCCTTCATAACCTGTTCACCTATTTTCCATCGTCTAATGTCCCAAAAACGATGCGACTCAAAGGCCAATTCGATACGTCTCTCATTATGAATGCGGGTTCGCATCTGATCTTTTGAAAGGCCCAAAGGCAAATTTGGCATATTAACTCGCGTACGTACTTCATTGACAGCCTGATAAACAGATGCATCAGGCATAGATAACACTTCATTTTTAGCTTCTGCATAATTCAATAATACTTCAGCATAGCGCATGAATACAAAAAAATGGCTTCCTGGACGCCAAATAGGTGTTAAGCTCCCATTTTCGTCCAACGTTTTCGCTAGATAATACCCCGTTTTGGTATAATTTTCGCCACTTCCATTAATCCCGTCTAAGCCTCCTTCAAATGTTTGAATTGATTTACCCAACCAAGACATGCCATTATGAATTAGTGTCATTTTGAAACGCGGATCTCTATCAGCATATGGATTCTGAGGGTCATACAAAGGTGACTCATTAACACTAAGTCCATCTCGCATTTCAAATGCATCTACCAGCTCTTGGCTGGGATTAACGATAGAAAAGCCACCCTGACTTGGCATTAAGTTGTTGCGTAACTGGTCTTCGTAATTCGCGGTATATTGGAAGATTGTTTCCGATGAATTGCGGGTATGCAACATATCTTTAAAGGATCCGTGCAGTTTATATACACCTAATTTCACGACTTGATCTGCTGCATTTGCCGCTTTTTCCCATCTATCCACCTCGTTGGATGCATTATGTAAGGGACTCGCGTAATAGAGAAGTATCCGCGCTTTAAGCGCTAGTGCGGCCCCCTTTGTAGCTCGGCCTAAATCTTTGGTAGTATAGGTGTCTGGTAATAAGGATGCTGATCTATCACAGTCTTCAATAATAAAGTTAATCAAATCAGCAGTAGACGCGCGAGATATATTCAGATCATCACTAACTTGAAGTACGCGCTCTACCAATGGTACAGTACCATATCGTTTAAAAAGTTCCGCATAAAACCAGGCTCTCAAAAAATATCCTTCTCCTTTCATCCGGGTTTTACCTACTTTTTCCTCTTCACTTTTAACTGGTAGCGCATCGATCTTTTCTAAAAAGAGGTTTACCCTACGTATGGCAGCATAACTATCTGCCCATTGGTCAATAGGATTATTGGAAGAGGTCAGTGTACCATCATAAACAAACTTGGGACTGGGCCAATAGCGATATGGGCAATATCCATTATCTGTAGCGCCATCGTAGGAAAATGACCATAGGCCACCACCTACCCAGTCAATTTTTATACCACTGCCATATATCTGAGCGAGAAAACGTTCGGTTTCTCGATAGTTCCCAAATACCTCTTCTTCGGACATTCCTCCCGACTCTGCCTTGTCTAAATAGTTATCAAACTTATTGCATGCAACCAAAAGTGTTACAAAAAGCAATATGGCTATTTTATTGATTTTCTTTTCAAAAATATTCATAGTCATCTACTGTTTAATCATTAGAAATTGACGGTTATGCCGAAATTGTACACCCGTTGCTGGGGGTAGTTATTCCCGCTTCCACTTCTAATCTCTGGATCATAAGATCCACCGATCTTATCCCAAGTGACAAGATTCATCCCATTGGTATATACGCGTATAGAATTTAATTGCCTGTCTTTAAACAATTTGATCCTTTTAAACGTATAGCCTATCTCTGCATTCTTCAGGCGTACATAAGACGCATCTTTGAGAAAGAAAGAAGAGGGTCTATGGTTATTGTTATTAAAACCATAATGAAGTACGGGATAAGTCGCTGTATTAGCGGTCTCTGCTGTCCATCGGTCTAAATGGTGTTTCAGGACATTGCGTCCTTCTACAAATTCATAAACAGCTTGGTCACTTAATAGCACATTAAATCCAGAGCCTCCCTGAAAAAGGCAACTTGCATCAAAACCTTTCCAGTTTAACCCGAAGTAGATACCGTAGAATACTTCAGGCACATCACTCTTTCCAATTGGCCCCGCATCATTTTGATCGATTATATTATCGTCATTCAGATCCACATAGCGTAGATCCCCAGGGATAACTTGCCCAAATTGTGTTGGATGATTTGCTATTTCTTCCTGACTATTGAAGAACCCATCTGCCCTCAATCCAAAAAACTGACCAATAGGTCTTCCTGTATTACTTAAATATGGAAATGGCTTGGTCTCCTCATCCATAAATATGATCTTGTTCCTTGCGAATGAAATATTCCCTTTAATAAAATAGTTAAGATCATTAATTGCTAATTTGTGATTTAATTCAACCTCAAACCCCTTATTTTCTGTTTTACCAAAGTTTACAGGCGCTAGATTAGCACTTGGGATGCCGATAATCGAAGGAACGGACCCTCGGGTAATCAGAATGTCATTGCGCTTTTCACTAAATAGGTCCAGGTTAAACTCAAAAAGTCCGTTGTAAAATTTCGTCTCGAGGCCTATATTAGATTTTCTAGCTACCTCCCAGGAGACATCTGGATTGGCAATAGCCCCCTCGCCTATCCCGTTAATCCAAGTGAGAGGATCACCGAATGTATAGCCTGAATAATTATTGTACTCAGAGATAAACAACCATCGTCTCCCGCTCAGTTGGTCGTTACCAGTAAGTCCATATGAGCCTCTAAACTTCATAAAAGTCAAAACCTTATTGTCTTTCAAGAAGTTTTCTTTAGACGCCACCCAACCCGCCGAAAGGGCAGGAAAAAAACCGTATCGTTTATCTTTGGCAAAATTATCCGTTCCATTAAAACCAGCATTAAACTCCGCAAAATACTTGTTCTCGAAGTTGTAGGTAAGTCTAGTCACCACACCCTGTGATACGTAAGGTATTTGTCCCCCCAATACCTTCTGTGTCCGGTTGACTAACAATAGACCGCTTAGGCTATGTCTATCGAATGTTCGCTCATAATTTAGGGAGATGTCCATCCAGATATCCCGATTTTGATTGAACGAGGAGGACGGTGCAGATAATGGTAAATCTTCTTGAGTATAGGTATAGCTATCTAGATTGGTGTATTCTCCTGAACCATTGTAGTAGGCTGAGCGTTCACTACGCGTCCTACCAAATTGATTTCTAAAATACCCATCAAATGAATAGTTGCCCTTTATGGACAAGCCCTTAGTTATAAAATTTAGTTTTCTGGTCGCGGAAAGCATCCCGGACAAAGAGGAGTTGAAGTTTTGGAAATATCCTTGTGTATTCAACCAATAGAATGGATTCAAAAGTGAAGGTGTTTGTGCGTAAAACCCTGTAGGATAACGAATAGGGAATGCATTAGGAGTCACCTTTTGGAGCATATCAAAAAGCTCTGCAGCACCAGATCTCGGATAGTTACCATTTTCAATTGCCCCAAACAGGTTTAACGACATGCTAAAATCATCATCAAAATCTACGTCGATATTAGATCTAAAATTGTAGCGTTTGAAAGAGACGTTTGGATCATATTTAGGTTGCTTTTCGGTTTTATAAATACCGTCTTGATCCGTATAGCCGATATTTACAAAATATCTTGTTCTTGGACTGCCTCCACTGATATTAAAATTTGTCTGCGATAGCCTTGAATCTTTTAGTGCTTCTTTCATCCAATTTATGTTAGGGTATTTCAACGGATTAATTCCCGTACGGTATGCCTCCAGTGCAATCTCATTATATGGTATCAATATTCCCTCTGGATTATCATTCAGATAGGCTTCATTAGATAGCAATGCATAGTCATAGGATTCCAAAATCTGTGGTAGACGCGTTGCCTTCTGTAGGGCAGACTGCGATGAAACTTGAATCTGTGGCTTACCAGCGACACCACGTCTTGTGGTGATGATGATTACACCATTTGCCCCTTTCACTCCATACAAGGCTGTCGCCGAGGCATCTTTAAGAATGGTGATGTTCTCAATCTCATTGACATCCAGTAGATTGATGGCACTATAATCTTTCTGCACCCCATCAATTGTAATCAATGGAGCAACACTATTGAAAGTTGATCGCCCACGAATTAATAAATCAGAATTGTCGTACCCAGGCTCACCGCTACGTTGTAAGGTAATCAGCCCCGGTAGACGTCCCGCTAGGGCGTTTGTGACATTAGCTACAGGACTCTGCTTTAGATCTTTTGTAGAGATAGACGCCATAGATCCCGTTTGTGCTATCTTCTGTTGGGACTGTCCAAACCCAAGCACAACTACTTCCCCTATATCGGCAACATCAGCTGTAAGCATAACTGTAAGCGGAGCAAATCCTCTAACCTCATACAGGTACTGCTCATACCCCACGGTTGTAAAAGATAATTGATCACCCAGCTCTACCAGTATCTTAAAAGCTCCAGTGCGATCGGTAGATGTGCCCTTATCAGCACCGATCACATGCACTGACACGCCTGATATCGGGTTGCGTAAAGAGTCCGTGACTACTCCAGAAATCTCTTGTTTTTGCAGTGCATTGTCAGTTTTTCTACCTCCGCCTACTGTGCTTTTAGGATAGGGTACTTGTTTGATTACTACAATCTTATTGTGGATAGTATAGCTGTACGCTTGGTTAAGAAAAAGCTTTTCTAGTGTGTTGTTTAATGATTCATTGTCGACTTGGATTGATATCTTTCTTTTGTCATTAAACTCCTTTTTGTTATAAAAGAACGTATAGCCGGTCTGTGACTCAATCTTTTTAAAGACGTTTGCCATGCTGCTATTTTTTTCACGAAGATTAAGTGTCTGTCCGTATGCTTCAGCTTTAAGTTGCAAACAACTCCCTAATAAGACAACAATAATGATTTTAATTTTCATAATGTATAAAAATTGCTTAGTGGACACATTTAAGCACAAAGAAAGGCAGAACAGCTTTCGATTGTACAGCATGAAATACTGCTTGAATTTTCTGATAAAATTCATAATTTTGTGATGTTTCGGTTTATAATTTATATCAACAATAAAATTTACTTCACTTATGTGAAGGACTGTAAGCGGAAACATTTTCCAGATGTGTTACAGCACATCTGGTTATTTCCTTAAATCATCTGATCTCAAGTCATCTTTTTCTTATTTAGTAAACAATTAGTTTTTTATCCTTAATTTCAAAATTCACACCGGTAGTTTTTAAGACTTCCATGGCTGTTTCTAACTCGGTAGACCGAGGGATCTTACCCATAAACTGGTATTCTTGTACGGAGTTTTTGTATTCTACTTTTATGTCATACCAACGTGAAAACTCTTCCAATATAGTAGGTAGGCTGGCATCCTGAAAATAGAAATATCCTTCTTTCCAAGCTACGATGCCGTCCAAATTAACAGATTCCAAAGAAATAGTACCATTTTTTCTATTCAATTGTGCCTGTTGTCCTGGAGAAAGGGGATAGCTGTTGCTGCTAGATTTGACACCGACTATGATCGACCCTTCTACTAGGCTTGTTTTTATTTTTTTGCTATCATAGGTATTTATATTGAATTGAGTTCCTAGCACATCAACCATTTGATTATCGGTATATACCCTAAATGGTATACGGGTTTTATCATCTGTGTGCTTCGCTACTTCAAAATATGCCTCACCATAGTGTAAGATAACTTCTCTCCTATTCCCGGCAAATTTTAGTGGATATTTAAATGACGACAATGAATTTAACCATACTTTAGAACCATCGGGTAAAGTCACACGATATTCACCACCTGCCGGTGTATTTATAGTATTGTAGACCAATTCTGAACCCTCATCATTTACAAAACTGTAAGTCAAATGCCCATTCTCATCTTTTTGAATCATTACATTACCATCGTAGACTTTGGCGCCCACATTAATGCTATCAAGCAATACCTCTTTACCATCGGATAAAACTAAGGTAGCTCGAGAGCCCCCAGGTACAATAGTAGCAAAGCTATCGTTCTCGGTATCTGTTTTGTAGAAATAGATAAGAAGTGTAGAGGCAAAGATAACTGTAATAGCCGCTGCGATATTCCTCCACGCCGCGAAGGAGGATATTGTAGCCTTCGTTTCCATATGTGGCTTGCCCAAGCGTGCTTTCACTTGATTAAATATGCGGAGCTTTAGCTGCTCTTCGCTTTCTGCATAGGATGGGTGCAGTACAATATCTTGATCAGGTATTTCAGAGAACCATTTCGAAAAAACTTCTTTCTCTTCGTCCGAGATGGTGCCACCTACCCATTTTGAAGCTAGAGATTCGTAGTATTTTTGCTTATCCATACAGAGCTTTTACATATATGTCCCTGTAGATTCACGAATCCCTTAGTCCAATAAGAAAATTATAAAAGAATTTGCAGAAAATGGGATAGCCTCGTGCGTAAATGTTTAATTGCTTTGCCCAAATGAGCTTCCACAGTCTTTTCAGCAATATTCAATTCTTTAGCAATCTGCTTTTGCGTATACCCTTTTTCCCTACTTAATTGAAACACTAATCGACATTTTTCTGGTAATTCAGCTGTATATTTGCTCAATTGGTCTTTAAGCTCCTGATAAATTAGGTGTTCCTGGGTAGAATCATCTATCAGATTGCTCTTCAATAGTGAATTAACATAGTTCTGTTCCCTGTAGTATTTATCCAACACTTTTATTACTCTATATTTCACAGAGACGACTAGGTAGTTCGAGAGATTACTCTGAATTTCAAATGTCGCCCTTCGTCGCCAGAGGTTACAAAAAATATCCTGCACTATTTCCTCTGCTGTCGCTAGACAATTCACCTTATAATAAGCTAATGTATAGAGTTTTTTCCAATACCTATCATAAATAATCTGGAAAGCTTTTTCATCCCCATTTTTCAATAGATACAAAAGTTTATCGTCTTCCATTAGTATTATCTGTGACATCGATTTTTTGGTTTCAACAAGTGGTTACTAGTGTCCAATATACAAATTATAATTATTTATGAGAAATTTAGATTTTGTGAATAGATTTTTCTTAGAGGATATTCACATTTTTTGGACTCTATCAGGCTGCTCTTTCCAAGGCTTAAAATCTTCGAATTGTTTTTGAGATTGCTGCTTTACCCTCACCTTCTGAAGACTTAATTTTTATTTGGTAATCGTAAAGTTGATCTGATCGGACATCATAATCCACATATGGCTTATCCGGATATACAGAGGCTATTTTTATATAGTTTGATTGTCCTATCATCTTTCTATACAGAATATACTGCTCATTTGGAAGAAATGATACCTCGGGCCAGAATATTTCTATACCCATATTCAAATTGCGCAGGTAAAGTTCCTGCGGTAATAATATTGTCTGTAGTCTAGTAGGCTTAACAGCCGATGTTGGAGAAAGGATACTATGATTACCCCAAGAATCTAGCGATGCAACGGCATATATATACGATTCGGAAGTTTGTACCGTAGTGTCCGTAAAGAAAGGTAAGGTATGGATAGTTTTCATCATAGGTACGAACTCCTCCCCGTCAGATTTTTTCCTATATAGCATATATCCATCCACTTTATCGTCACGCTGTATTACATCATCCCAATTTAAAACTATTGCATCGTCCGCCCACCTTGCTTCCAGCCCTCCGGGTGGACTTAGATTTACCGGTCTTTGTACAGATACGGATACTATTTCTGAAGTATCGCTGACCTGTTGGTTTAGACTGATAGCTTGCAAGGCGTATTGCAATTGACCTGAAAAACCAGGTGCGATGCTGGTATCCAGAAAGGTATGTGCCTGTACCGCAGAGGAGATGACTGCCATATCTTTTCTCGATGTGCCACGCAGTATATAGTAACCGAATAGATTCAGTTCTTCACCCTGCTGCCATTTTAAGCGCACTCCCTGTTTTACAACTTCAGCCGATACCTGTGTCGGTATGTTCGGTATAGTACTGTCTCTATGACCAACGTAACCCGTAGTTTCTGCAAACTGCATAGGATCTGCAAGAGGTAGATCGAACAACAATGGGCGGACGCGATAATAATACACAGACGATCCAACAACCCTATCGTCAAAAAATGTTCGCTCTTCTGCAGGTATAGTATCAAGAACAATATAGTCTTCTGATACCTTTCTGGATTTTAAAATCTGTATCCCAGCATACAATGCATCATCTGGAATACTGTCCCAAGTTAATAAAATTCCTCCCAAGGTGTCCCTAGCCTGCAGGTTCATAACAGGTTTGATCGTCCCTTTGGATACTGATACGGTATATACCGTGTCGGATGGAAGACCTATGTTGCCTGCGAAATCCTCGATCTGTATATAATACGCTAGATTGCGGCCAGGCTCTACAACGTCCGAATGATAGACAAAAGTACTATCAGACAAAATACTACTTCCTGTCACTAAAGTTCTTCCTTGCTCCTTGAAGCCTTGGTTGTGTGCTCCTTGTTTATAAACTCGGGCGATCAACGGGAAAGGGCTCTTCTTACTAGCTGTTGTACTCAACCAACTCATCGATACGATACTATCGCTAGGCGATATAGACGCTATGGTATATTGTTCGGGATAGGTAGGAAGACCAGCCGGAATTTCGACAATCCGTTGCTGTACCTCCCTGGCAGCAATGATCTTCGTCAGACGGTATGTAGACACCTTATCTGGATCTCTATTATGGTCTGTAAATGTCAGTCCAAGAGCTTCCTGAAGATCAGGATTGATCAATAAAATACCTAGTACAGCTGGTCCCTCTTTCAGGAGTCTGTCATAAACCTCTTCTGTACGCTGTACACCCATCTTGTTCTTTATGTCGTCCATCATTCCCCCTAGATTTTTTTCTAATTCGATAGCTGATTTTGGAAAGCTGATATCTGCTAATCTTTTGAAATTACGGCTACCTCGATCGGCCCGTTCTACACGTATGTACTCATTATAGAGAGGGAACTTATCGATATTACCAGGGAAAGCAGCTGCAGCCACTATAATAGTCTTCTTTGGACCCGCTAATATCATTTCAAATTCTTGATTGATAGGGTGTTCCTGTGCTGTAGAAGTAGTTGTAAATAAACTATTCATTACCAGTACAAATAGTAACGGTATTTTTATTTTATTTCCTAGTTTCATTATCATTACAGTTAATAAATTCTATTTATCGACATAGATTTCCTGTGTTAGAATTACCCATGCCAACGCTAAATTGTAATCCTCGTTTGGTGCTTATATCCAGTGCCGCGTGCGCCCCGATACAGACTCTCCCGCCACAAGGTATCAACCATGCACAAAACTCGACACTGTTACAATTGGCGCGTTTACCGATCTGTATTTCTATATTCCCGCCGGCACGCCCACCCAGCTGCCAGCCATTTGCGGTACTATATCCTCCCATTAATGCATAACAGGTTGAAAATCCACCACCTACACAAATCCCTATGAAGCAACCTTCCCCTCCGGCTTCCACAGTCCCCGCCAAACGGAAGCGGTAATCATTCTCTGCAAAGTTCAAAACGAGGACAGCATCACTACCGGTATAAAACCAAGCTCTGACTCCAAAGACATCGCCCCCTATACCGACAGCTCTGTCCTTGGGTACACCGAAGCTAGTGCTGCTATGTAAATACACGCCTGAGAAAGCCGAATTACCATTGTACAATTCTCCCTCGAGGTATTTGAAATAGGAAGCGATCTCATCACCTCTGCTTTTTGGATTTTTGATGTTTACGCCTAGTGCAAACTCCCCATAGTTTTTGAGTATTTTCAGTATATCCACGTCCATATTTGCTCCTAGGAATACATAGTTTTCCTGAGGATCCCATTTGATTTTCAACAAACCATTTAATCGGGCCCGCGCTACGCCTTTTATTGGTTCGATATCCGAATTTACCGTTATAGCGAAAAACTTATCCCTAAAGTTCAACACGGTATAAGCATCGACCAGTTTGAAGGTCGTGCCAACGACCACTCCCACATGCCCCGTAATAATAGGTCCAGACTCGACGGTAAGGCTGATCGGTTTAAGCTCGACAAGTGCTCGCATGCCAGAGATAGTGGCTCCACCTTTAATATTGACCATAAACTTTTTATTGGCACTGTTATAGCTAAAACCTCCGCCCACTTGCGTTATTTCCACAATGCCAATTGGAATCGACACCCCTGCTGCGAACTCGGCACCTATGTCAATACCACCACTTACCTTTCGGTAATGAAAACCTATTTCCGCATTAATTGGCGTGCCCGGAATTCCTAGTTTACCACCTCCTTTAAAGCCATCTTCATAAAGACCTACTGTCACTCCGGCTTTAAGAACGGCAACTGAAAGCTCACCCTTTATAGTACCTACGCTGAACCCCACCTGCCCTCCGGTATTAACGGAAAAACGAATGTCGGAGGCTTCGAAGCGAAGCCCAGGAAATTCTGCAGAAAACTCACCCTGTACGGAAATATAAGGTTTCTGTCCAGAAAGTGTACTCAGGGTCAGGCTTGCAAGCTTAAATTTGGCAAAAGCCAGATCAGCTGTTTGATTTACAGGTGCTTCTAATAAGAATCGTCCATCGGTCTGAAATTGAAATGAAGGAATTTTAATCTCTTTAGTAAATAATGTCCCAAATTTCATGTTGGCGCTTCCGGCCAGATAATAGACTTGTGTATTGCCTACGCGACCAAATCCAAGGGGTTGGCTACCCGTGGTAAGCTGTGCAATTTTATATATGGAAATACCATTGGTAGGAAAATTGAAGTCACCTCCATAAATTGCATCTTTTCCTATCTTTAAGTTTGTAAAATCGATAGTTGATTCGCTCGACTGCGGTATCGTAAATTTTAACCTACCGCCCACTTTAAAACCACTTTCATTGAATAGCAGTGCGGTCAACTGAGCCTTCCAACTGCCGATTTGAAATGAAGGGAGGTTCTGTTGTTGTACCTTGACGACCTGTATTTTCAGGTCTTTGGATAGTTTAAACTGCTCTACCTGTATATTGGCAGCTGATATCGGCCCCAGAGCTGGGGTTTTTATCTCTCCCGCCAATTCTATGCCCTCCATGCTTACAGAAGAACGAGAAAGATCCAGTTTCATCGTAAACCCATACAAGCTAGCAGTCAGGTCAGCGCCATCGGCTTTAGCCAACTTTAAATGTACGTTCTGTACACTATTGGCATTTGCTTTGAATACATCGATCTGAGGAGTACCAACAGCATCATTCAAGGTCAGTAAGATGGGCTGACTTGAAGGTAGTGTATATCCGCGTGATCCTTGGATCTTGCTTATATCGATCTCTACGCGTCCCGTTATCGTACCTTTACCCTGCTCATTCCCAGTTACTTTTAGTTGTTGGTTGCTTTTTAGAACAACAGGTAAGAATCCGAACGCTTTAAGTGTTATATTATTTAAATCAGTCAATACCACATTATTCTGTGGTATTGCATTTCCTTGCCTATCGAAACTTACCCTAGCGTCTGTAAAAGGGATAGCTATAGCGATATCTTTATCAAAAAGAGGTGCAACTCCTTTCATATTTACAAACCGACCAGTCCAACGCTCCCCAGCTCCATCCGATTCGGCCTTATCCAACTCGATCTCAAACCCCAGTAAGCTACTGATATTGCGTCCGCCACCGTCTTCCAACATAAAATCAAGCTGTAAGTCCTGTTGCTGTTGAAGTTGTCGCGCTTCCCGTTTGGCAAAATAACCAGATTTGGACGCTCGCATCGTGTATTCCCCTATCGGCATATAAAGTTCGTACCGCCCCGAAGCGTCGGTCTTAGTATTGAGGTAGTCTCTTCCTTCTACGGCAATGTAAGCATTGTCCAATACGAAGGTTCCTGATCTCACGATACCATACACTTTTACTCCGCGCTCCAGCTCTATGCGTATATCTGTTACTTTACCGGTTTCATCGATCTGTATTGAGCGTTGTATTGGAACCAGACCCGATCCTTGAGGCCCTTTAACGGTTACTGTGGCTCGGCCGCCAAAACCTTCGTACAGCCATATCCCATCGATATCGGTGTATTGCAGGCTATCAAAGAGACTGATCAATGCATCAGCAACAGGAGCACCACTTTGCTTATATACCACTGTAAACTTAACCTTTCCTAAACGTGGTAACATAGGGCCGATGTCACCGAGATCGGTCGTTTCGGTACCCGAAAATACAAATGCATTGCTTTTATAGGTTTTATTGATCTGCGCCTGAAAACTATTGTTTAACTGCAATTGTTCGGTCAGCACTGATAAATCTTCCTCATAGTTACCTGGTCCTCGCGTATTCCCAATACCTTGAAGGGTCGACTGATTCAGCGGATTACCTATATTACCTGCGGCGTTACCAAACATGGCCGGAGAAAAAGTAGCACCTAGATTTAGTGCATTCTTAACCGTATGGGTGTTCTGTACAGATTGCGTCCAGTTGTCCACGGTCTGCATATTCATTACCTCTTGTCCGGGCTTTACTACAGCAACTTGGACAATCTTATCCTTTAATCCCAATTTATCAGGATTAGTCACTGATGCAATCTCTACCAGGTTAACTTTTATCTCTAGTGGAAGATAGCCTTCCTTTTCTACAATTAAAGTATGGTTTCCTCTATAATAACTAGTTTGGAACAGACCTTGTTCTCCTGTTTCGAAGTAATTGGTACTTCCCTTAAAATGTGCACGGGCAAAGGGAATTCCCTTTTTCTCCTGGTCTACTACACGTCCCACAATATTGAATATCTCTGGTGATATTGTAAATGAGCGCGTTTCCATGATACCTTTACCCGCGATGAACTGTTGCTCCATTCCAGGGCTTACTTCTAGATTTTTAAAAGAAGCAGGTACACTAGCCAACTTTACAGTATACGAAGCTCCCTCTTTTAATAAGGGAAGATTACCGATATAATACTGCCCGGTGCTATCTGTTTTTACGGTATATTGTCCATATTTCTTGCGCAATGCCTCTTCTGAAGCATATTGATCTCCCGTGATTAGCTGTTGGTACGTGATGTCTGCAACTACGCTACTGTTTGCTAATGTGTTTCCTGCCGCAACATATACTGGCTGGGATGTGCCATCAATGGCGCTGGCCGAAGCCAACATGTTTATATTGGTACCCAACTGTGTGAGTTTTGTCCCTGGGATTGTCCCCGCGAGGCTTCCCCCACTGCTATTCAACAAGGTACTTGCTTTATTTATCTGACTGGTCAGGACTTGGTTGAGGCTTCCCACAGTTACCAACGAAGAAGAAATTGATATTTTATCTTCTTCTCTGAAAGACACGGTAAGCACCGCATCTGCTACGGGTACCATATTTTCTCCCGCCTTTAATATCACTTGTCCGCTCACGGCAGGCTGTACCAATGCACCTACAAAAGTGGGCCGCGCTACTAAAATCTGTGATGGGCTAAGTTTTTGGTCGATGACGCGAAACCCACTGCTCTTATTCTTGAGCACCTTATTTAAGGGCTCGAATTCAAGTCGTAACTCGCCACTATAGAATAGACCTGCAAAAGAAAAGTTGTAACGATCTTTTCGCTGATCTGATGCCTCTATGCTATCTTTGGCGATGACGATATAGGTTCGGCCTCCTAAAATGACCTCCTGTCGATCCCTATTCTTATCAGCTCTTTCATGCTGCAGATAGGTGTTTTTTGTAACCTCCTCTTTTGGCCTCAGTAAGCGTACTCTAACGCCGGGGTTACCAAGCCCTTCGCCGTTATGTGGTTCGATCTGATAAGTAGGATTCAATCGGTAGGTTTTGGCCAACAAGAGTTTTTCACCGAGTTCTATAGTTGGGGAGCTACTCAACTCTTGAATAGGAATGCTATGTTCAAAAGTTTCAAAATCAGATGTTTCTACCGTTAGTATTATGCGTTCGTATGAGTTGTTTCCAGCATACTTGGGATCCATAAAATGTATTTCAAAGTTTCCTTCCAGATCAGTCCGCCCTGTAGCCAGTATATTAACTTGATTGAAGTCCCCTCCTTTCAATTGTGGTACGGTGTTGCTTCCTGCATCGGTGATAATCGTATTCCCTGGATTGACTCTATTGCTAGCTTGAGCGTCACTCGCTACATTGCCCCCAGATACCGCAGCATTCCCCATTGGTGTAGCTATATTTTTTAATGAGCCTTCGGTGCGTAATCCTGCCCATAGATTGTCCTGTTCTACAGTAGTTTTCGACGGTTTTGGATTGTTGCTCTGTGTATTCGCTGATCCTATATTGTTATTTTTGATTATGGACTTCACTCCGCGTAGGGTTATCTTGGCATGGGCCAGTGCATGTCGTTCCTGCCCAGCTTGAGGTGTTACGTTTTCATATGTGAGCGCTAATGATGATGCGCCATTGGCACTCATTACACTGCTTGCCTCTACCGATAATGTAGGAGCTGCTCGCGTTTCGCCTATCATCTTCCTACCGTCAAGCGTGGGGTCTGTCTGTGCTAGTGCGGTCGCATTATTGGCCTGAATCGGGTTGTGTTCCAAATAATGCGAGGCCAGCAGCGACGTTTGCAGCGTATTGCCGACCACACCTGGGTGCATATTTCCTGTATCCCCCTTATACGGCAAGGCTACGGCTGGTTTATGTACCTCTTCGGATCGTTTAAATGCCCATACCAATCTTCCTTTAATTGTGTTTGTTGCATATTTCTTCGGTAAGTTCTCTTCTGAAGATGTTTTTTTATTATTATCTGTTGTTATTGTTTCGCTGTCCCCTTCTTTTCCATAGGTAAATACCAGTACCTCGCTGATTCCCCGATTTCTAAAAAAGGTTTTCCCTTCTGGATCCTGTGCCTGTACCACTAGTGCATATTTGCGTCCAGGTACCAAAGCGGGATAGGACGGACCATATAACAGCATATTCTGAAACACCGTTTCTTCTATCAGTGGCGGAGTGGATTGTATCAAATCGTTTGGATTTCGAGGTGCAACCATCTCCACTATCCTTACTTTATACTGCGTGCCCGGAGGCGATCCGGGGGGCGTAGACCACGTGATAGGGAATGCTTGGACAGCTTTGGTATCCAGCACCTGATCGGCAAAAGGAGACAAAATTCTTGGGGGTTCGACATCCGAGATCCTAAAGCTGGTACAGCCTAGGGGTTGATCTGGGCTGATCGGTTCGAGGTTACTGTAGCGCAATGCGCGTATACATAAAGTGTAATTCCCCTCCAAAAGCCCTACACCTCTAGTCATATCCGTCCGGCTTATACCGGTATACTCAATCTTATTGATATCAAATAAAAAGGCGATATCATTCCCATGGAGACTGATACTTTGTCCGGCCTGTATGGTTATAGGACTTGGGCTTCTATAACCCGGCTTTACCCACGCTGCAATTCCATTATCTCCCGTTATTTTTGCGGTAAGCTGTACGTTGACTTCGGTCGTGGATAGATTGGTCAGTGTTACCAACATTAACTCAGGATGTGAGGCATAATCTGCAATCCGGCTCTGATAAGGAGGTAACACATGGGTCGTAATCTGTACCTGTCCCCACAGATATGGCCCGCATAGTAAACTTGCAAAAATTATAAGTATATAACGTATGTTCGAAAGTATCAGTTTCATAGTCCAAAATTCAGTTGGTAAGCAATTTCCCCACGGGTTTCAGTGAAGGCTGGTTGTCCCCCCGTGATTACAGATCCAGGATTGTTATTTGTAAAATAAACCATGGCACGTATAGCCTGAAGTTTATTCAGTTTAAAAGCTAGATTGAAGGAGCTATTGAAAATATTGCTTTTGTTAGCATTCGCCTCTCCCAATAGGTAATTCATATTAAAACCGGTCGTCATTTTATTGTTTAACAGCACATATGTCCCCCCAACTCCGATCCCTTTATAACTGTTTTTAATGGCTTGACTATTCAGATGGGTATAACTCAGATTACTATTCACCGTGGCGTGATTTTTTAGCAGTGATAAGGTATAATTTAGCAGGTACTGAGTGGAATTTATATCCCGACTGGGGGCATTTCCGGTATTGTCAAAATAGCTGTTATAATCATTCATAGCATTGAAGTTTGCTGAAAGCAAAATCAAATGAACGGCATCTTCATTGCTTATGGTATAGCGTGGCACGATGCCTAGTGTACGTGTCGTCTGCACAATCTTTAGCGAGTCTGCAAAGCGAAGTGTATTAGGTTTTTGATTGTTAGAATAATTACTGAACTGAACATCAATGCCCAACTGCTTGGTAACATCGCTGGAGAGATTTGCGGATGCTATCCAGCGCCGGCTAGTCGATTCCTTCTGTAATCGGACATTATCTTGTTCCAAGCCCACATTTCCCTGAAAACGTATATACCCTTTGGGATGATTATAGCTAGGAGCTATCGTTAGATTCTCTATATCATTGGTAAAATAATAAGCTCCCATAGATGTAAAACCTGGCTCCACCCGCCTATAATTGACTTTGACAGCATAGTCCTTTGCCCTATACCCCCCGCCAGCGCTGAACGCCAGGAACCATTCCGAGGTGCCGTTAATGTCCAGTAGATTACTTAGCTGCCGCAATGTTTTGTCTTCAATGGAATCCAAAGACAGTCTTGAGTTGATATCACGTGTTAGCAAACTGATAGCCGCGTCGCTCTCTATAAAGAAATTTCTAAAAACGGTAATCCGGGTACCATAGCTCAGGACCGAGTTGGCGGCTGGGGTTACCCTGTTTCCTACGAAGGTCAAGCCATCTGGATTAGTCGTGCTATCATCCTTAGCATGTAGAATATTCAAATCAAAAAAATTGTTCGCTGTTCCATATCCAATTTTTAGAGCTATTCCTTTTCTGCTGAAGGAGAAAGGTACCAATGACATAGAGCTGGTGTCGATAACGGTAGCGCGGTTCAAACGTCCGTACATCATGCCAAATCGTAACTTTCCTGGAGTAAGTTCTATTCCTCCTCCTAGTATTGTATGCCCCGCTAAGGTGTATGGTGAGAAGTTAATATTGCGATAGCCGGCATGTAAGGTTATCCACTTATAGGTTGGGCTCAGCCCAAATTGATTGAAGGGCTGCTGAAAGGTGGTTTCTTTCTTGGAGATAGTAAAATTGGTGGGTACAGACCACCCATAAAATGTAAACGTCGGACTACCGTTTATTAGGTAATTAACAGGTTCCAATCGGTTGGGGATGCCCGAAGCTCCATAGAACATACCCCGCAGCTCCAGGTTTCCCTGAAAAGCGAAGGGCTTCTGCTGTGCTATTTTAGTAAGATCTTGGGCAAATAGTTGCCCAGAATACAATCCTAGCCAAATAAAACAAAGCATGTATCTTATTCTGCTTCTATTCAAGAGATTACTCCACAATTTATGGAGTGATAAATCGACTATCGAATACACCATAGCTATTAGTCTGGAATTCTATATACTTTTTTCACTTCCGAAAAGCTGTTCATATTGACACGTGCTGTAGTCGATATTGATCCTGGAATAAGCACATAACGAAAGGAATAGGTGTTATTGATTCTTACATTACTCGAGCGGATGGTAATCGATCCTACTCGAGCTACATATCCCATCTTATATTCTGAAGAAGTGTAGAACCACCCCTCCGATAGCTGAATAATCTCATAAGTTCCATGATTGTCTACCCGCGCATATACAGCGATCTGCCCGCGGTCAAAAATATCTTTAGTCAGCCTAGGTGCCTGTATAAAGAATGTCAACGAGTCACTTCTTGGAGTTATCCAATCACTATATATTACATTTGCACTTCCGGAGGCACCCTGTGGACCTCTCAGGTTCATAATGGCGCTTCCCCATATTGTTGTTTTAGGACCATAGAGATCGCCTGTTGTAATATGGATGTAGTAGTCTCCTGCAGTTCCTATATTAGGTGGAGGAGTGTCGGATCCATGCAGAATTCTAGCCCCGTTTGTTCCGCCTGTACCAGGCGTACCCCTGAGGTTGACTGGAATACCCCAGGATGTCGCTGATTTGGGACCGTAAAAATCGGACGTGCTTGTATCAAAATAAAAATCTCCAATAT
This sequence comes from Sphingobacterium faecale, assembly GCF_016746095.1. Classification (GTDB taxonomy): domain Bacteria; phylum Bacteroidota; class Bacteroidia; order Sphingobacteriales; family Sphingobacteriaceae; genus Sphingobacterium; species Sphingobacterium faecale. The sequence continues at coordinate 100,282 of NZ_JAERTY010000005.1, forward strand.
GTCCTATAGCAATAGTAGGGGCGTTAGCACCACTCAGTATCTGCGAACCAGCTGCACCGGTCGCTCCATTTAGTCCCTTCAAGCTGGTAGGGCTTCCCCATCCACCAGCAGACTTAGGTCCATAGAAATCTCCGGTTGACTTATTGAAATAATAGTCACCATAGGCACCTGTCGAAGTGGCCGGAGCGTTAGTCCCACTTAGTATTGTTGCTCCATTCAGGCCATCCGTGCCATTTGTGCCATTTGTCCCCGGGGTTCCAACAAGGTTCAAAGGTACACCCCATCCTGTTTCGGATTTAGGTCCGAATAGTTGTCCCGTATTCGTCTGTAAATAATAGTCGCCCATTACCCCCATATCAGTATTAGGTACGTTGGTACCGCTATGAATCTTAGCGCCATTCAGACCATCTAATCCTCTCGGACCCACATCGCCTTCTTTGGTACAGGCGTAGACGCAAAACACTAGCATCCATACCCCAAAACATTGTAAAAAAGAAAATCTCTTCATATCTATATTATTCGTCTATAATTTATTTTAAAAAGGCCCTTTGTCCCCTTTGGCTGCTTACAAAGAGAAAACAATTGCTGAAATCATTTTTATAGAATGAGCGGAAGGCTATAGTCTACGCGTGAATAGCGCATCTGGGTTAGTAAGGTATGGCAATTGTAAAATCCCTACCCAAAAAAAGAAAGGGTCAATTAGGAAATGGAGGGGAGCGTGATGATCACTTTAGCGTTATATTCTTCTTCTAGCGGATTTTTATCGATTTCTAGCGAAGCTTCGGGTACCGCCATTCTGCTATTGATCATCCGTAATCGTTCTTCTACCCCCTTAAGACCAAAAGAGCTCGTTTTAAAATGCTCGGCACCTACTTTATAGGAGACGTTAAAACCTACACCGTTGTCTAGGACAGCGATGACTATCTTTTGGTCCCTCTCGGTGACACTTACCAAAATTTTACCAAGACTACCGAGCAGATGCCTTACACCGTGATGAACTGCATTTTCGACAATGGGTTGAATCAGCATGGAAGGAATTTTTTTATTGCTTTCTTTCAGTGTTTTCTCTATTTTTATACTATAGCTAAATGAGCCGGAAAAACGTTCCTGTTCGAGGTCGAGATAGAGCTTGACCAATTGGAGTTCGGAAGCTATACTAACGACAGAAAACTGTGAGTTTTCTAATACAATACGACTTAGAGCGGCAAACTTATGTATCAACTTACTGGCACTTGTAGCATCCTGTTCTACAACATAGGCTTCAATCGAATTCAATATATTAAATATAAAATGGGGATTCATCTGCGAGCGTATGGCCTTCAGTTCACTCTCATAAAGCTGTTGCCTAAATTCGGACTCTAATTTTTCCTGCTTTTCAATTTCCAGTATCTCTGCTTGCTCCCTTATTTTACGTGCGTTTTGTTTTAATTCCTTTTGTAGGGTACGTGTAAACTTCTGCTGCAGACGGTTTATTTTCTTTTGATGCTGTATACGGTAGATCAGAAACAAAATTATAAGGAGAAAAAAGCTTCCCGTCGCCGCAGCCTTAAACCAGAAACTCTGAAACCATCGAAGTTGGATATGCACAGGGAGATGGATGCTTCCGTCTGACCAATATCCATTTTGATCGCTCACGCGCAGAGAAAACACATAATCGCCTCCTGGAACATTACTATATACGGCCTGTTGATATTCGTCTGCATCGATCCAATCCGCATCTATACCTTCTAACTTATACCGGTATTTTAAATTGCCGTCGCTCATCTGCATGGGGTTAGCAAAATGAAAGGTGAACGTGTTCTCCTGGGGCGATAGAATCAACTTGCCTTTTAGCAGGCGATAAGAGTTGTCTCGATTCATAATTTTGAATGTACTTATTACCGGCAGTATCTGTTCTTCGTATTTTTGCTCTATTGCGCTGATGGGTCCTTTCACCAAGCCCATATCGGTAGTCCATATCAATGCATCAGCATCGATATAAAAGTCTTTCACAGCTAACCATGCTGGAGGAGATATACCTTTGCCAGGATGCAGTTGTGAAAAAATTCCGTTTTCCGGATCGAACAACATCACACCATCCGCTGCTTTCATCCATATACGGCCTTTTAGATCTTCCTCTAGACGGTGCACATATATCCAAGGAAAGCGATTCAGGTCTTTTATATGCCTAAAATGGGTGCCATCCGACCTATCTATGATAGCTCCGATCCCCTGTTGGCTACTGCTGTACCAAAAAGTTCCTTGCTTATCAAGCATAAAGCAAAATACAGTATTGGATGCAATACCTGTTTTAGTCTTTTGATACATAAAATTTGTAAATTTCATGGTCGATTTATCTTCGATTCTAGCTGCACCAAATCCGTCCAGCCCCAACCATAAAGCTCCTTTAGCATCCTTGGCTACTGTGATCACTTTGTTGTTCACTAAGCCATTGCCCTCGCCATATAAAGAGATGGCCTGTGTACTGATATTATATTTATATAATCCAGAACTCCAAGAACCGATCCACAGCACACGGCTACCTGAAACGGTATCAGCTACAACTTTATTACAATCCGCTTTTTCGAAAGAAAAAGAGGGACCAACAATTTTCAAAGGGTTTAGCTGTTGGGTTTTAGTACTAAAGACATAAACACCTTGATCAAAAGTGGATAGATAGATACTATCTCCAACGACAGATACTTGACTGATGCTTAGATTTCTAAGTGGATATGTAGTTTTCCGCTGTTGAAGATCATAAGATAGCTCTCCTAACGCAGTCTTGGTTATGTACCATCGTGTATTCCCTACCTTAAAAATCCGCTCTATCGGTGCAATTTCAGAGGTGGGAATGAAATCTTTTATCCTGTTTAAGTGTCTGGAATAATAAAACAAACCATTGTTGGAACATATCAAATAGCCATTCGGTGTTTTTACTATCCTATTTATCTTTACTGGGAGTGGATCTTTTGGTGATATTTTATCCCAAGATATGAGCTCGCTGTGTTGGCTCGCCAGATCGTAACTATATATCCCCTTCTTATTGTGCGCTGCCAGTATTTTCTTCTCTTCCGGAAAGTAGGCAATGTCCGTAATTGTATTATCGTAAGGATTGTTGCTATACCCGATATTCAACATCTTTGTTTGAATGATCTGCTGTTGCCGGTTATGGATACTTATGAGGTCATGGTCGTAGTACGAGGCATATGCCCTATCCTCTATAAAGCATACTCCGCCAACTCCGTTTTCTCCGGAATTCTTCAGATCGTATGATTCTATTTTACCGGAGACGGGATCGTAGGAATATAGTCCATTGTACCGCGTGCCTACCCATAAAATCCCCTGTTGATCTTCCGTGATGCTATAAATGGTAGTATAGCGGTTCTTTTCTCTTCCTAGCTTTATTAGACGGATATGACTGGTAGCTATATCCAAGACCTGCAGATCTGTTTCCTGTCCACCGAAATAAACCTTTCCAACGGAACTATGTACCGCATATAGTTCTTGCTTCTCAAGGATACCATTGTCCACTTTTGCAGCATACGTAGTAATTGCCTCCTTTGACGACTTAGTCCGGTCATAACACAGCAACCCTTGATTATATGTGGTGATCCATATTTTGTTGTTCTCTCCTAAACTAATTTGTCCCAGGTCATTAGAAACGGAATTGCCTTCTGCTTCGTCAAAATTGACATTGAAAAACGAATGCCCATCGTAGTAGCTAAGCCCTTTATTGGTTGTAATCCACACAAGTCCCTGTTTATCCAGTGCTGCGTCCCGTATAATATTGCTTGGGAGTCCATCCTGTACCTTAAAATGTACATAATTATATATCCTCTCTTGTGCTATTACGATGGACATTGTACTTATCCACCCTGCAAGTATGAGTTGGATGATCGCTGCTCTACACATGGCTACCGTATTAAGATCGAAAGAGTCGATCGATCAGAATATTCTTTCTCGATGCAGAGACCTCTATCTCCGATCCATCAATGAGTTCAAGTGTTCCCCCATCCCCCTTTTTATACCGGACGACATACGTAAGATTAACAATTACGCTACGGCTGACACGGACAAAATGATCCTCTTGCAGCAGACCTTCAAATTCTTTAAGTGTCTTTGAAACAATAATCTTAGTACCTGTTGCAATATTGAATACCGAGTAATTGCTCATTGCTTCGACCTTTATAATCTCCTCTTTTTTGACAAAATAGATACCTTCTACAGTAGGAAGTGCTAATCTAGAATGCGCAATCCGTTCGCTAGGGATAATCACCTGTGCCAGTTTTCTTTTGGATTCAATCCGGACATTTAGCTTATTCAGTGCGCAGGCCAGTTCCTCCGGATTGACTGGTTTAAGAAGAAAATCTAATGCATTTGCCCTTAACGCATCTAGTGTGTAGGCATGGTAAGCGGTTACGAAAATGACCTCAAAATCAAACTGCCCCAGATTTTCCAGAAATTGAAAACCATTCATAACCGGCATTTCAACATCTAAAAATAGCACATCCGGTTTTAGATCCTGGATTTTAGCTAATGCTAATTGAGGATCATTGAAAACGTGTTCGACATATATTAAGTCAGGAAATACATTCAGTTTATGCATCAGCAAGCTGCTGCCCTTTATTTCATCATCTAAAATCACTGCCTTAATCATAATTGGTTTCTATTACTCTGTAGGAGGCATACCTGTCTCATGAAAAACTAATTATAATAAAGCTACTTAATTTTTTATTTATTTGATAGTATAGATGAGTGAATAACCCAGCAAAATGAGTCGGACGGTAGAAATAAAGAGTGGAAGAATGAGATAATAGGAAAAAGCTGATACTGGAGATAATCTATATTATACACTATCAAATGCATGATGCGATTTAATAGTAGCGATGTTCATATGACCCTAATAGACAAAGGCCTCACCTAGGTGAGGCCTTTGTCTATTAGGCTACGAAAGACTGTTCTCTTAATTGTATAATTGATTGAACAGCAATTTGAATGTGCCGTGGCTCTGTGCCCGATTGGTGATTTCAGGGCCGAACGCAAATAGTTTGCCTTTACCCAATAAAGCGACTAAACCTACAGATCCATCTTTTAGATATTGCTGCCCATGCGCCCAACCACTTAATAGCGGCTTTTCCGTTTGGAAACTTCCAATCGCATAGAGATCTTTTCGATTCTCAAGCTTAAATACTGGGCTATTATTAAAAACGACATTGATACTGGAATCCAAACCATAATTTTCAGCTAAAGAAACATCTAGATTTGCTTGGAGTATACTAGTCGGGATATAATATTCAGCGCTGGACAACGGTGTGTGTTTACCATCTTTTTCCGTTACGGCCAGTGGGTCGGTGACAGCTAGATTAAAGTGATAGACTAGTTCGGATGAAGAACCTACGGTAAGAATCTTTCCTCCGTTGTCGATGTATTTTTTAAGCGCTGGAATAGACTTTTCAATTGAAACCTGCCCCAATAAATGCTTATATTCCTGCGGAACAAGATCTACATCTGGTTGTCTGAATTTTGTAAGCTCATCATTCCTACCCGGAATACCCTGTCCGATAAATAATAGAATATCATAACTCTCTATACTACCATTGTCAATATCCTGAGGATAAAAGCAAGTGTATTCAAAACCATATTGTTCTAATATCCAACGCGTCCATCCCGAAGGCATAGAACCACCGTAGTGATCAAATAAACCTATTTTTAAGGACTTCACTTCAATTAAGTTTACTGGTTTTTTTGCAGCAACGTCGATCCGAAGCTCTAAACCATCAGATGCTTTTTTTAATTTATCTTTTAATCTGCCATCGACATAAAAGTTTTTAGAATTACCATCTCGATATACCTTCTCTCCTATATTTATAAGCTTATTCACGACTATAAAAGCATCGTTTGCTTTTGCATTGATAAGATATCCACCCTTGCTATTGGGAAGCACATTGCTGGTTATAGCGATCATTTCGCCATAGGGTAATCGTTGGAGCGGCCCCTCTACATCTTCATAAGAACGATCATAAGATACGCCCATCTGCATGGCTAATGTCCATCCTGCAGCATCGTATGGACGAATTGGAGGTCCCCCTTCGTATTGCGTATCATGTGGGTGATCCTGAGCTTCGAACATATCGATAACCTGTGGACGGAACGCCTGATTTGTTTTTATGATCAGTGATTTTTTTGGATATTTTTTTCCGTTATGGTTAAAGTCCTGTGTCGCTTGGTAGACGTATATCCCGGACTTGATCAAAGCGTTAGCGAATTTGACAGCTGTGCCGAAATCAGACTGATCTGCAGGTAATATGTACACCCGTGGATCTCTATTTTCGGGCCGGCGAAGAATGCTGTCAAAATACAAGCTTGGGATAGTGGTAAATCGGGTTTTTACGCTATTAGTTATTTTTTGTTTTTTCGTACTAATATCATCCTGATAGGCTTCTTTCATTTCCTCAATGTGTTTTGGAGACATTGTCCAGTAGTCTTTATTGCCTCTGTCAATAGAGTTCTTACCCATTTTGTAAAAGTTGTAAAGCAATTTATCTCCATTACGTGCAGCGTAGTCCAATATCCCCATATTCATCGATACAGAATAATCTATGGATTGATTAAAGTGCCACTTTTGAGGGTGTATGGGATTAGGTAATCCGTTTCTTGGAATTAAACGCTCAGGAACTAACTTAATCTCTGATGGTGTAGGGTTGCCTGTGGTTTCTGTCAGTATGCCTATCATGTTATGAAAATAGGGAGCAGTGCGCAAGCCACCATTCCACCAAGTAGAAAATGTAGACTGATCCATTCTGACATATCCCGGTTTGTCCTCTTCATTCAATCGGTTGATCATCGCAAAGCCTACTCCATCAATGCCTGTAACGAGAAGGGGGTCGTATACATAATTGAAAGGGTCCCGATAAGGGGGGCCAGCAACGATGGTCCCTGCGGGCGAAGTCTGGTGATGATTGTATACTATCTGTGGTAGCCAATCGACATACATAACCTTCGCTAGGTTGCTTGCTTCTTTCATGTTAAACATATAGAAGTCACGGTTATTGTCATGTCCAACGTATTTTTGATAAAGTCGTGGAATGGACATGTTTCTTTTATCCTTATTGATATACTGCATGTACCAATCGGCCATAAGATCTTGTCCATCGGGGTTCACATGCCACATCAATATAATCACTTTATCAAGATAGTTTTTTATTTCCTGGCTTTCGCTGGAAGCAAGAAGATATAACGTTTCAATAAGCTGATGGGAACCTACCATTTCATTAGAGTGCATACCGCCGTCTATCCAAACAATAGGTTTTCCCTCTTTGGCTAGCTTCCTGGCTGCTTCGTCCGTGAGTCCTTCTGCTCGTCCTAATGTTTGTGATATTGTACGATACTTGTCGATATGGGCCAGATTATCTGGAGAGGAAATCATTAACAGATATTGTTTACGACCTTCTTCGGTGAGGCCGGATTCTTGGATAAGGACTCTATCAGATTCTTTGGCTACTTTTATAAAATAGCTTTCCATCTGCTGATAATTAGCCAGTTGATAATCATCGCCGATGGAAAAACCAAAATGGGATTTAGGAGTGCTAATCTTTTGCGCCAGAACTTCCGCGTTCCATAAGGATAATACGAGGGCGCCTAATATTATATTCTTGATCTTCATCTTGTTTGTTTTTTTGTTAAGCCCGATAAATATATACTTTATTTATCGGGTATTAACTGTTTCGTGTTTTTGAATAGGGATTGATATGCCTATAATGGGTTCTGTAAACAAAGCGGATTCAATTCGGTCTCTTTCTCCGGCAAAACCCATTCCCAATCTTTGCTGTCTGCAGATCGAAAGCGGTTTGGCTCACCTATTACTGTTCCATTGCCATACATATTAAAATTGGATGCCAATGGATCTACATTTGTAGGCATAGTGGTCATGTTATTCGACCAGTTTCCTTGATTATAACCTGTTCGAGGCTTGGGGCCTCTGTCTAGTGGTAAATTCAGTCTTTTTAGATCTAAGAACCGGAATCCCTCCCCCCATAATTCCACCCGGCGCTGGAACATAATCTCATCGATTAGATTCACCCCCGTGTTTACTGATTTCTGATACTGCGGATCACGATGTTTAGCCAATGCAAAAAGTGACTCCACTGCTTGGGCGTCATGCCCTCCCGCACGTGCGTAACCTTCGGCAGCAATAAGCATCATTTCTGGTAGTCGCATAAACGGGATGTCTCTTTCTCCTGTGGTCTGTGGATCGGTTACTAAGAACTTATTGGCCATATAGTTCGCGTACTTAGAATTCGAGGACGGTGGAACCAATGGGCGCGGTGTCACCGTACGGTCTACTGCTTTTGGAAACCATATCGATTTACGTACATCGGTGTCGCTAATACGATCATATAAAAGACAATAAATCGCCCTTGGGGTATTTTGGTTATAGCTAATATTTTCATTAGACATATACCCATGAAAATGCGTCAGATTCTTGCCTTGGGATAGTAGCGGTTTTGATCCCCACAGCCATTCGCTGTTCGATTGATCGGCAAACCTATTGTCCAGAGTCTTGTATGTATCGGCCTGTAGCTGAGCACCTGATTTTTTGACTACCTGATCAGCCATTTGTGCCGCTTCCAACCACTTTCCTTGAGCCAATAATACACGTGCTTTTAATCCACGAGCCACGTGTACATCGATATGGGATTTATTAGACCTTTTTACATTGGTTGCATTCAACAGTGAGATAGCCTCGTCTATATCCTGATTTACTTGAGCATATACTTCTTCTACACTCGCTCTAGCCCGCGGCTCGGTCGAATTATCATTACGGAGTACAATGCCCATTTGTGTATTATTCACACCTGGCATATAGCGCGCTCCGTACATCTGAACCATAGTAAAATAACCAAATGATCTGTAGAACATCGCTTGTCCTTTTATGTTATTTTTCTCATTCTGCGCACCATCAATATGATCTATACGGTCAATAATCATATTGGCATTTGAGACAAAATACTGGAGCAGGCGGTAAAAGTGTTCAACACTACCTACGGTAGGTTTACGATGGGTTGCCCATTGTGCCTGGGTCTGAAACTGGGCATTGGAATACGTATATACCAGATCCTCTCCCATCATATCGTACCATATCATCAACATATCATATCCGCCATAAAAGGCCGTACCTGATAGGTCTGGGGTCCACATCAACTTGTGTAATCCGTTCACCGCCATCATAGCGGTTTTTGTATTGGTAAAGATGGCTTCCTCATCCACTGTTTCTGTAGATTTCGTTTCAAGAAAATCTTTCTGGCATCCCCAGAACAGTGTTGCTATTAAAGCTAATATCGGTAAGAATTTAATGTTCATTGTTTTTAAATTTAAAAAGTTAAATTCAGGCCTAGTGTAAATACTCGGGACGGCAAATAGACATCAGCGTTACCACTATATCCCGAAAAAATATTCTTACGTGGGTACATTCCCTGCCGCTTGCTAATCAGAAAAGCATTGTCTGCAGAGAAGTAAACACGTAATCCGCTGACATGATAGGTTTCTAATATTTTTTTAGGCAGTTCATAACTCGCCGTGACATTGGCTAATTCTAGCATATTCGAACTCACTAACCAACGGGTCGAAGATCCAGCATTCAAATCCACATCAGAAGCGTCGCCAAGACGAGGCACATCGGTGATATCCCCTGGTTGCTGCCAACGGTTTAAGATATCAGTATGCCTTGTCGATCCGATCAATGCCGATCCCGAGGGCCCGGTCATCATGTTATTATAACCGGTGTCATACATTGTGCCCCCCAACTGATAGTTGAACAATAGATTTAAAGCTATACCGTTATAGGCCAACCCGGTATTAAAGCCACCGGAGAAGGTCGGCATAGATACGCCTGACCAATCGTACATAGCCTCTGCTATGGTAGTTGTATAGTAGGTACCGTTTATATCCACGATAGAAGCCGACCTTTTTGCCGCATCAGGTTCTTCTAAATAGGTGTTCAGGACCTCTGCTGTAGGTATGTATATACTGCTTCCGGTAGCAGGATCTACTCCTGCCCACTGACGAAGATAGAACTCATAACGCGAATGTCCCTTCTCAATGCGGTGCATTCCGGAATTGTACGGATCGACGGGAAGTTCCGTAATCTTGTTTTTCAAATAGGTCACATTAAAGCCTATATCCCATACAAAACCATTCTTATGGATAGGTTGGCCATTTAAAGCCAACTCTAGCCCCCGATTATATAAACTACCTGCATTTTGATAGGCAAAGGTCAGTCCCGCATCCGGAGCCTGTGGCACCTTAAATAGGAGATTACTAGATTGTCTATTGAAAAACTCAATAGAACCCGATAAACGGTTTTTTAGGAGACCAAATTCCAAGGCGATATCACTGGAGTGCGAAACCTCCCACTGCAAGGAACGGCTATTCAACTCCCTATCGCGGATATAGCCAGGCTCTAAGCCGTTATCGGCAGGCACGTATGAAGCTTGCCATGCATAGTAAGTGCCAATATCATCGTTACCTACTCCACCATAAGAAGCGCGTAGTTTCAATAGATCAAATAGGCCTAAATCTTTAATAAAATGCTCTTGATCCAAGCGCCATCCGGCACCTATGGAAAAGAATGTACCCCAGCGATAGTCTTGATAAAATCTAGATGTACCGTCGCGCCGTACAGATGCCGATATCATATATTTATTGGCATAGTCATAGTTTACACGAGAGAGATAACCTTCCGTACGGTAGCGATCTGTTCTCGATGCTTGATCGCCCGGTACAGAATAATTCGGAAATTCGTAATTACCGTTGTCAAAACGTTGGTCAGACATCTTCGCCAGAAGATAATTGTATTCGTAATCATAGCTCTCATGTCCAGCTAAGATATCGATATGGTGCTGATCAATTTTTTTTGTATAAGAGAGTAATTGATTGAACGTCCAAGTCGTAGTAAAAGAATTGGATTTACTTATATTTCCACTGTTTTGTTTTTCGGGATAAACTACCGAAGCTGAGGAGTTCAGACGAGCGTCGGCACTTACCGACCCATTTGTAGTAAATTTAAGCCCATCGATAATCTGTATTTCAGCATATACTTTAGCATTCAGTAAATTACGCTTGTATCCGTCATATACGTTCTGCAGTTCTAGGACCGGATTAGTGCCTCCAACATAGTCGCGGCTTGGCGCAAACAGATTATCGGAGATTTCATACCCCGTACCAAAATCATAGATCCGATTACCCCTATTGTCCAGTATATAATCTTTAGTCACCGGATTGTGCATATGGATTGGGTAAATCGGACCTATATAACGCACAAATCGGAAGGGGTTGCTATTATTTCCAGAGCTTTCGTTCTGCAATCCACTCATATTATTGAGTACTCCGTTAATCATTCCGCCAACTTTTAAAAAGGAGGTAATTTTAGAGTTGATGTTACCGTTGATCGTATAGCGGTCAAATTTGGATCCGATGATGTATCCCTTTTCAGATAAATAGCCTGTTGAAAGATAGTAATCAGATTTTCCTGTTCCCCCACTTAGGTTGAGCGCCGCATCTGTACGCATACCTAGACGCTGGATAGATTTTAGCCAATCGGTATCTTCTCCCCACATAAAACTTGCATCGGGGTTTAGCTTGCCAGAAGCGTCAACAACCTGATTATCGGGTACATTAAAAGGGTTGTATTTTAGGTCATTGCTAATTAAGTTCTCAGCGGCGGCTTTATTTGCTTGTTCAAGCGTCATGCCATTTTTTAAAAGCATGTTGCGTGTGCTTTCCCAATTAACCAGAAGATAGTCCGCTACGCCTAGTTTCTTATAGTCACCTGTCTGGGGTGCAGTAAATCCCTGATTCAATTTGAAACCAACGGTCTGTTTGTCTTTTTTTCCTCCTTTGGTCTGAATGAGAATAACTCCGTTCGCTCCTCTCGCTCCGTATAAAGCAGCCGAAGAGGCATCTTTCAATACGGTTAAACTCTCTATATCTGTAGGATTGATTGTATTAAGAGGGTTGTCGTATGGCATACCGTTCACCACAATAAGTGGAGTAGAATTGACACTTGAAGAAATAGTGCCTATTCCCCGGATGTGAATAGTTGGATCGGAGCCCGGCTGCCCACTAGCCGTTGATACCTGTACTCCGGAAACCTCACCTAAAAGAGAATTTGTAACCGAGGTTAACGGTCTGTCTTTAAATTTATCTGCGTTCAATTGTGTCGCAGAACCTGTATAAGCACTCTTTTTTGCTGTACCGTAAGCAACGACCACCACTTCATCCAAATCATCCACTTTGAGTTGAAGTTTAATGTTATACTCTTTTTGTGTGCCGACGGATACACGATGTGGTTCATAACCTACAAAAGTTATTAATAGAACATCTCCATTTTTGGCTTGAACTGAAAACTCTCCTGCATTATTGGTAGAGGTGGTCTCGCCTTGAATATTTTGCACGGTAACTCCGGCGAGATACTCGCCTCCGGCTCCGACCACACGCCCTCGTACCGCACTCTGCTGTTGTTCAACAATAGGAGTTACAGGAGATGTTTTCTCTCCCCTCTTTTCTACGATTATACGCTTACCTCGAATTGCATAAGTAAGATTTGTATTTTCAAAAGTCTTTTTCAGTGCATCTTGCAAAGGAATATCCGTCAGGTTTAGTGAAATACTTCCTATATTTCTTATATCATTTTCTAAATACAAAAAATGATAACCTGATTGTTTACTGATGCTGGAAAAAGCATCTTTTAGACTCTTGTCTTTTAGCGTCAGATTTATGTTCTGTGAGTAGACAAAAGCGTTAACCTGGCTACTGCATAGCAACAGCGCAGCAATGGTTAGTTTTAACGTCATGATGGGCCTAATAAATCTATAGTTATTACAACAGAAATTTGTAATATATCTTTTATACATTCGATGTTAAGATTTCAAGGTTAGTAAAATGGTTTTTAATTTATATGGAATCTAGCTCATAAATCTTTAAAGCCAGATAGTTTTGTTTGTTCTTTTTTTTTTACGCGTTCTAAAGGGTATTTTGGCCACTCATCGAACGATACGTACCTCCTTTCCATGAATTTCAAATTTCACTCCACTTAGGATAGATAAGTCTTCCAACAGTTCGTCTAATGGTAGTTCTGTAGGATATGTTCCTCCGATCCGTTTGCCACCAAGTCTAACATCGGAAAGTACCGTTATATTATACCATCTGGATACCATTTTCATGACATCTAATAGTTCGAGATTATCAAAAGTGAAATACCCTTCTTTCCAAGAAGTCAACTGGTTAATGTCAAATTTTTGACGTATAGCCTCTTGCTTTTCGGTATCTGCAATCAATTCAATCCCAGGGCTTAGCTTGTGTTCTTTTTCGGCCATATAGAATTTAACTCCTCCTTCGATTAGCGAGGTCCGGATAATATTTTGTTCTTTATAAGCCTGTACGTTAAACTTCGTTCCGGTCACTTCGATTTCTCCTTTGCCAGCAAAAACATGAAATGGTTTTTCTGCATTATGAGCAATATCAAAATACCCTTCTCCTTGAAGATAGACATGACGGTGATCTTTTGTAAACGATTGAGGAAACCGGAGGATAGAACCTGCGTTGAGCCATACCGAAGATCCATCACTCAATACCACCTCTTGATGTTGCCTGCTGGGTACTTGTATGGTTAACCACATTTCGGACACATTCTTTCCCTCTCCTTGATGCAGAAGTCTTTCGATATCTGTTGGTGAGAGTTTACCTTCTAAAGTCTGTATTTCACCATTGGGTAATGTAATGGTGACTTTATCATTGCTGTAACTTTTTGCTTGGGCGATAATCTGTGAAGGCTCAACTACTGCGGTGTTCTTTAATCCAAAATGTAGGGTTCCAGCGATAAAGATTATGACAACAGCGGCAGATACACTCCAACGCATCCATTTAATCCGTGCTGGGCCTTGCTTTCGCAACATAGGTAATCCTTTTTTTATCAGCTTTTCGGTACGTTTCTTATGCAGCTCATCTTGCCAGTCCCAATCGCTTGCAAGAGGATTTTTGAGGATATGATGTTCGATCTGCTGGCATTCTTCCTGCGAGCATAATCCTTTGCTATATCTTTCGAGTAATTTTATGATATCCTCTTTGTTCATAATATAGGGATTTATCTTAGTCTATATTATGAAGAGTATGGCCGAATGCCAAAGTAGTAGATGAATCTGAATTTATTTTCTACCTACTCACAGCATATCAACTATTATGATGAAGAGCAGATAGGGAATATAATCTTCATCAATTTTAAGTTTAAGAATCTTAAGAGCGTTGTTGATCTGTTTCTTTACGGTTTTATCAGAGATATTTAAGTGCTGGGCAATTTCTAAATAAGAGAGATTGGATTTTCTGCTCAGCAGGAATACTTCTCTCATCTTTTCCGGTAGCTTGTTTATATGATTTTCTAAGATGGTATTCAGTTCTTTGAAATCTACCTGTTGCTCTGTAACAAGAGGTGATGTATTGTAGTGTGAGGTATAATATACGCGGTATTGCTCGCTTTTTAAACGTTCTTTTAACTGTTTGAATGCCAGATTGCGCGCCATGATAAAAAGAAAGGATTTAAGCGATTTAATTTGCGGAATGCGCTCACGGATAGCCCATAGATCTACAAAAGTCTGTTGAACAACATCAATGGCATCATCTTCATCAGGCAGAATTCGGATAATTTGTTTGAATAACTTTTCCCAATATTCATCATATAAGGATTCGAAATCATTCCGTTCGCTCGCTTCTTCGGCCTTCAATTTGAATAAAGATACAACAGTTCCCATTGTTTGATTTCGCTGCTATTTGATATGTTGGTTAGTACTTTTGAAAGGCAATTTTACAAAAGATTAATAACTATTCAAAACCTTGACTTATTGAAAATGTCGTCTGAAAACTGTGTTATAATTAAATCTTTCTTTGGTAAAGCACTGTGTCCTTCCTAAATAACTTATAATATATACCACCTTTATTCTGGTATTTATACAGGGGATATTTTTATTAAAGTCATAGTCCGTAGGAAGATTTTGAGTAGTTTTGAGCTATACGTATATTATCATGCTAATTATCGATTCTACTTCTAATAATGCTTATTTTAATATTGCTTTAGAGGAATATTTATTATTCAGATACCCTACTGAAGTTATTTTTTTATTATATATTAATGCTCCTTCTATAATCGTTGGAAAGTTTCAGAACACGTTGGCAGAAGTTAATCTGGAGTATGTTAAGGAGAAAGCCATAAAAGTTGTCCGCCGGATGTCTGGTGGAGGTGCTGTATATCATGATTTGGGAAATTTGAATTTTTCTTTTCATACCAAATGGAATGAGAAGGAGTTTATGGATTTCACTAAGTTTACTGAGCCTGTACTCCAAGTGCTGCATCAATTTGGTATTCCCGGCCGATTGGAAGGACGAAACGATCTATTAGTGGATGGCAGAAAATTTAGTGGTAATGCAAAGCTTGCTAAAGCTGGGAAAATGATCCAACATGGAACTATACTGTTTGATTCGGATATGAGTGTATTGTCTGATGCTCTAAAAATAAATCCGTTGAAGTACCGTGATAAGGCAGTAAAGTCTAACCGGTCACGGGTAATAAATCTTAGAGAATATGTCTCCGCTGCTGTGACCATTGATCATTTGAAACAAGCATTGATTGATCAGATGATAGTTAATAACACAGAGGCCACTATCTATGAGCTTACTGAGAAGGATCGGAATAGTGTGGAAAGACTTATTAGTGAAAAGTATGGTACATGGGACTGGAACTTTGGTTTCTCTCCAAATTACAGCTTTAAAAATGCAATCAAAGTTCCTGCTGGCTATATAGAACTCCATTTAGATGTATTACAAGGGGGGATCATTGACGCGGTAAAGATCTTCGGCGACTTTTTTGCATCAAAGCCTATCGA
Source organism: Sphingobacterium faecale (assembly GCF_016746095.1). GTDB lineage: Bacteria > Bacteroidota > Bacteroidia > Sphingobacteriales > Sphingobacteriaceae > Sphingobacterium > Sphingobacterium faecale. The sequence goes on from NZ_JAERTY010000005.1 coordinate 116,190, forward strand.
AGATCTGGAAGAGATGTTTATTGGAATGAATCACAATGTGGACGATATCCGCTTTTTGTTAGCGTCAATTGATCTTGCTTCTTACTTTGGACCAGTGACTATAGATGAAATTATAGCATTATTTAAGTAAGCAGAGTTGTTGATGGCAACAAAGGTAGGTGTGAAGATATGAAGTGACTTATATAGTATAGAAAGAGTAAAGGGCGATATCATTTTTAATGATATCGCCCTTTATTAAACACCCCACTTGATTTTATAACCTATAACTCTGGTAATAGAATAAAGCTTTTCATTTTTGATGTGTTAAGATATTCTTTGGCATACTTTTTAAAACTTTCTGCATTAACAGCATTTATTTCATCTGTTATTTGCAGAATATTGGCTAAAGGTTTGTCTTGTTGTAGATGATATTGAATCTGGGACAACCAATAGTCATTTCGTTTGAGCCGTACCTCATGTCCTCTTGCAAACTCTGTTTTAAACTTAACTAGTTCATCGGGTTTGGCTCCATGGATAGCAAGTTTTTGAAACTCGTCGTTGACAGCCTCAATGAGAAAGTTCACTTGACTTGGTGAACAAACGAAACCGACTCTTAGATCGTAGCGTTTATGTTGACTGTTAAGATTCAAGCTAACCCAAGGAGAGTATACTTGATTTTCTTTTCCCCTTAATCGTTCCGTCATGCGGAATTTAAGAACGTCACGAAGTGCCGTCATGTTTCCGATCAATTCATCCGTGGCGGTATAGTTGCCGTCGAAAACAAGTGTTACCGTTGCTTTGTCAGTTTTTCCTTTTCGTATTGTTTTCGAAAAGGGACCCACCGCATACTGATAGTCGATGTAGTTGGTCTCTTCATTAGAATTTGTTGTAGGCAAACTCGCTAAATACTGCTCAACCAAAGGTTTGATCTTTTCCAATTCAATACTTCCTACGATTACAAATGTAAAGTTAGATGCATCGGCAAACCGCTCTTTATATATTTCCAACGAGCGTTTTGGCACGATCGAACTAACGCGACTGTCACTTGATCGGGATTTTCTAAAATGATTACCGTATTGAATACTTCGTATAGAATCTGCATATACGTTGGCAGGTCGGCTATGACGTTTTTTTGCTCTGCTTTCAGCTTCCTTGAGAACAGCAGGCATTACATCCATGTCCAGCCGCGGTTGGGTAAACTGAAGATGAATAAGCTGCATACAGGCCTCTAAGTCTTTTTTGCTGCTACTAGCACTAATACCCTCCTCGTTCTCTCCGATGTAAGGATTTACTTTCATGATCTTTCCAGTCAGCACACGTGATAGGGTTTTATGATCCATATCTGCAATCCCAGAGTGGGACAGCACACCTACGGCATCAATGGTAGACTGATAGTCTTCGTCTGAATAGAGTGAACTGCCCCCTGGGCTATAAGCCGATATCAGTAATTGATCGTTGCGGTACGTAGTAGGTTTTAAAACGACGGTTACGCCATTGCTAAGTTTCCAAATGGTAATGCCTATTGTATCATTTTGTGTCTGAGAAATGACTTGTCCTGCTTTAGGAAGGGTCTCCATGAGTTTTCTAGATATTTTTTTCTCCTTCTCAAGGGTAAGTACTTCGCCATTAACTTCCGCTTCCCAGTTTTCGATGTCAGAAATGGTTGGTAATGATTCTTCTTCTAATGTAGGCGCAAGTACGAAAATGTCTTTATTATCAGTTGTGTAAAACCTATCAATTGATTCTTTGAAGTCATCCAACGTAAGCGAAGTTACGTGTTGCGTGTAAAAATTATGGTAGAAAGATGCACTGGGATAAGGTATTTCTTTTAAAAATGCATTAACATATACATTAATATAGCTTTGTGAGCTTACTTTATCACGCTCGCCATACTGATACTCCTGTCGTTCTATAAATGATGCCTTAGCCCTATCCAGTTCCACTTCGTTGAATCCCAACTCTTTCACCTTACGGATTTCTCGAAATAAGCTTTTGTAGCCTTTCTCATATTCTCCAGGATTGAAAGTTACCGTTAGACTTGCGGATCCTAGTCCGGTAAATATCGATTCTATTGCAGCCCCCGCAGAAAGAAACGGTAGTTCGCTTCCGCTTCTAAGATCATTGATCCTATTGGCAAGCATAGTATTAAAAAGGCTATTTACCATTGATCGGTGCAGATCACCTTCCGTATGTATTCCTTTTTTTGTGTTGAACTTCCGCAATATCTGAATGGTAGTATTGGGTATCTCATCGTCTAAAATCATTTGATAGTGTTCTTCTTCTCTTTTAGGGATAGAGATTTCCTTAAGTTCTGGTGCATTACTTGGATTCTTCAGATCTGCAAATCGCTTTTTGATCTCTTGTTCCATCATTTTAGGATCAAGATCACCTACTACAATGATAGCTTGAAGATTGGGTCTATACCATGTGTCGTAAAACTGTTGTAAATCTGAAGCTTTAACTTGTTTAATGACCGATTCTATTCCTATTGGTGATCTTTCTGAATATGGTGCACCGTTCAGCATAGTAGGTAGAGATTGTTGGCGTATCCGTTGATCTAAACCCTGACGCTGTCTCATTTCGGCGAGGATCACTCCCCTTTCGGAGTTTACAGCCTGTTCGGTGATCAATACGCCCTGAGCCCAGTCCTTAAGAATCATTAAACCAGAGTCCAATAGTCCTTTATTATAAGAAGGTATGGGTAATTGGTAAACGGTTTCATTATAACTGGTATAGGCATTTAGGTCTGCACCAAACTTGACTCCGGATAATTCTAAAAAATTAATAAGCTTATCTTCCGGAAAGTTTTTTGTGCCTCTAAAAGCCATATGTTCTACGAAATGAGCGATTCCTCTTTGATTTTCAGATTCTTGTACAGACCCGATCTTATTGACAAGATATAGCATGGCGCGTTGTTCTGGCATCTTGTTATGACGTATTATATAAGTCAGACCATTGTCCAATACTCCACTGATCACTGCGCTGTCCGATACAATTGTCTTTTGATCCAAGTCTGCTTGATTGACTTTCTTGCCATTGCACGACACAATACAGAGCAATGCTAGAGCTATAATGCTCAGTTGTGGTAAATATTTATAGAGTGATTTATTCATAGTAGATAGTTTTCAAATTGTATTCTTATTTTCAAATAGTTCTAGGATTCCTTCCTCTCTAATGATCATCATACCATGGCGGTCGTCAGAGATTCCATCCTTGCTCTTGTAGGTATAGGTCGCACTACTTCCCGCCATAATGGTAGGCATATAGCGATATTGGATCTTACTGCTTTTCTCTTTTAATGCCATGCCAACTTCCACGATGTGGGTAGATATGACAAATAGACAATTAGCATATTCAGTCAGGTGTTCTGTAATTTGTAATGTCGCATCATATGCATCTTTTACATTAGTTCCTTTGAATAGCTCGTCAAAGATGACCAGCAACCTCTTACCAGAAGCGATCTCTTCTGCAATAGATTTGACACGCATTACCTCTGCATAAAAGTGGCTGTACCCTTTTTGAATATCGTCAGGGAGATTGATAGAGGTGAATATTCCGTCAAATATGCAGAATTTCATTTCGGAAGCCGGAACAGGAAAGCCCAGTTGTCCAAGGTATAAACATATGCCTATCGTTTTCATCCAAGTTGATTTGCCCGCCATATTGGCTCCTGTCAAAAACAATAGGTTTTCTTGACTATGCAGGGATAATGTATTTCCTATGGCATTTGGTATCGTGGGATGGAATGCCTCTATGAGCTCTAGGGATACTTTGTTCTCGTCGCTTAATGTGGGAAAAGTAAAATTTTTCTCATAAGCTACTTCCGCTACAGCAATATAAAGGTCCAACTCGTGACATACATCTATCAGTTGTAGAATATTGGCATGTTGATCGGTACGTAAAAAACGTTCGTGATTAAATTGTGACTTTAAAGTAGACGTTATCGGAGAATGTTGCATCAATGGTACGATCTCCCAAAAATTGGAAAATAGCTTACACATCTCTTCAATATAGGGTGATTCTATGTTTTCTAACGTACTTTTAAACCACGTTTTAAGCAATAAAAGTGTTTTTATACTATTCTCTACTTGCTGCTTAATATATGTAGACTCTTCCTGTGCTCCAATCCAAGCCTGCGTTTGTCTTTTGGCAAACTGCGCGAATAGAGACATAGGACTGGTTGAAGGGTAGCTTTTAATAAACAGCTCAAATTCTTTAAAATCGGATGAATCTACTGGAAAAACAAGTGCTTTGCCCACAAGAGACTGTATACGTTCTTGTCTTTTTTTGATGGCGAATCTTTCCTTCAATGGATGGATAAGATAAGACTCTAAGAGCAATTCTCCTCCTTTTGTCTTGGTACGACGAAACAATGTGTATAGTGATCCGGTAGAATATTTACCTAATATCTGTAGGTCGTCAGTTGTTTGTTTGTCCGTTGCAAAATTACTAATTATTTGATCCATGTCTCTCCTCCTTTTTTACCGTTCGCTAAGATGTCTAAGATATTTTCGTTCTGAATGATCAGCATCCCATGCCTATCAGCTGTTACACCTTCTTCCAATAGGTAAGGATAGGTAGGTGTATTGTCTTCCATTACAGTAGGCATATAGGCATAGAAGATGTTGGAAGCTGTTTTTTTTAGCTGGTCGGAGGCTTCTATTATATGTGTGGATACAACAAAAAAGCTATTCTTGAGGGTAGCATAAAGGCTTGTAATAGCTACTGTAGCCTCATATGCATCTTTAACATTAGTACCACGAAATAATTCGTCAAAGATTACAAACAGTCGCTTTCCAGCTGCCACTTCCTTAGATACCTGTTTTACGCGTAGTACCTCCGCATAAAAATGGCTATGACCTAGCTGTAGATTGTCGGCTAGGTTGATGGTACTAAATATTCCATCAAAAAGAGTAAATTCCATCGATTTAGCAGGTATTGGCAGACCGATGTGAGCTAAGAATATATTAATACCAAGGGATTTCATAAAAGTGGACTTACCGGCCATGTTGGCTCCCGTAAGAAACAGTACTCTTTTTGAATCATCCATTTTTAGGTCATTTCCAATAGCAGCCGGTATCAAAGGGTGGTAAAACCCTTTGATATCGACGAGCATGTCATTTTGATGAATGAGTTTAGCAAAAGAGAAGTTGTGGTCCAAGGCTACTCTCGCTAATGCGATATATGTATCTAGATGATATACATATGTTAATATCTCGTTTATAGCATTAATATTTGTAAAACGTATATAGCGATCGAGATATACGAGCTGATCAAAGTTGTACTTACCCTTAGCCATAAGTGTTAAGGCTTCTTTAAAGGTAGGTTCCGTAAGAATTTTCTCTATTTTATTTTGCTGATCACGAAAGAGACCGTCAGGGAAATTAGGAGCTAGTTTGGGAATAAATTCCAGGAGACTAGCTAAGGTTTTCCCTAACATATGCAATGATTTTTGTTTGCTTTTTATGACTGTATCTGCCCCTAATAATTGGTTGACCTTACGTTCTAAACTTATTGTGCTATTATCCAACAGAGTTCGGTGATCTCTGTCTTCCAAGTAAGGTGTAAAAGCGTCAAAAGCTGCACTATCCATCGGAAACTCGGCACCTAGTTCATAAAAGAACTTAATAATATTAGTACGCTGTTCTATTTCCAAGGCACCAGTCTTCGGGTATTCAAACATTTGTGCCAGTAAGGAAGCTCCTCCCTGAGTATATGTACGATTGAACAGTGCATAAATGGATTGCATACCACTTTTTCCGAAGATCTGCAGATCATTTAGCGTCTGTTTATCAGTGTTTAATATCATATTTACAGTTTTTATTTACCTTCCTTTTCTGCGTATCCAGATCATAACTCCCACCAATGCCAGAAGTAACGGGAACCCGATTTTTAGCGTATTCTTCAATACACCCCAGGTGTTGCTATGTTTTATTTTAACATCTATTGCTGGGGCAATTCGCATATCTATGGGCACCTCTCCGTCAGAAAGCCATTGGAAAGCTGAGACTATAAGAAAATAATTGGCCGCTCGTACTTTGGGTCTTCTTATTCCGAGTTCTCCATTACTAAGCCAATCCGCATCACCAGTTACCAGTATTTTTTGCTGCTTATCGTTAATAGTTCTTGTAAGTGCCATTACGGTTGAATACTCATCTTCATTTTCGCCATGCTCAATATCCATCGTGGGGAGATTGTCTTTATTGTCAAATTTGTTCATCTCTTGCCAAACTCCGGTGGGCTCTGTTCGAAATAAAGTTGTAGCCTCAAAGCCCTTACTTGGATCAAATTGAAGTGCAGCTGCTGATGGCATGGTGAGTACATACTTCGATTTTTTCATTTCGTCCAGATGGTAGGAAAATTTAGCTGCTTCCTCGGTAGGTTTGAGTAATATGAGATCATTTTGTATTTCTTCATCAGCATGTGCTAAAGTTCCAGGCAAGAAGGTAACTCCGATATCTTCAGTGATTGCATTCATCTGTTGGATAACATCTGGCTCACCGGCAATAACCATGTTGCCTCCTCTATCGATATACCTTTTTAGGTTTTGAAGTTCGGTTGGCGAGTAAGGGCGACGAGGCTCTGCAACGACCAATATGCGTATATCATTGGGGACTTCCCGCGCTAGAGATACACTGTCAAATTCAAAACCTTGATTGATTAAAGAGTGTCTAAAGGTTTTTTCTTCGATAATCATATTGTAACCTACATCTTGATTGGATGCACTCTCCCTTTCGCCATGTCCCCTCACAAAACCAACTTTAGGCAGATCCATCACTAGCCTTTTAAACGCTGCCGTAATTTCTGCTTCGCTGGGATGTACTTGCATATCATTAAAAATGCGTAAGAAAGTACGTTCCCCGTTCTCTCTTTCCAGTAAGTGGACGAATCTGAAGTTTTCGCCGCTTAAATCAACTTCATCTGCGATTTCATCATACCTTTTGATGGGAAAATCCCAGTTATTAAGCAAACGGAGAGAATCTAGACGTTCGTCATCATTAAGTTCGGGAAATCGGGTTTCTAAATAAGGATAGTCACCACGATGATAATAATAGTGGTGTTTTACTTGTATATCAGGTTTAAAACGCAAGTATTTTTCAAAGCGCTCGACTTCCCGCTTGTAAAATTTGGGTAATGCATATGAATAGTTTTTTTCCAGCATATTGACATAGGTATGTATCGTAAGGGGGCCAGTCATCTTCTCTACTACTTTTTGACTTCCTTCGCGTAGTGTATTTATCTTAGCATAGGTAGCATCATAATAAGTTTTAAATTTTGGCATAGAGCTGAAATACCCCAAAATGCAGACTACTACTATCGTCGCTCCATATTTTAGCATAGTAGATACTAAAGGAGATTTTTTCCTTTCTAGCTGAATTTTGATAATACTAAAGGTTAAAAAAAGAGCGATCACAATCAGAAAATAAAGTACGTCTTCTGAAGTGATCAAACCAGATATAAAAGTATTGCTCCGGCCGCCGATAGCTATCCAATAAGTGATATCCCGAAGTAAAGGTATTTCTTGCCACCAACCTTTCATCAGGTTGAGCAACGCTAATATTCCTAGGGTACCGATAGCTGCAACCACCGTATAGGAAGTTACTGAAGACATAAATAGGCCTATAGCAGCGTATGCGCAAATCAATAAAAACAAACCCAGAAGGCCGGTAAGCACAGTTGCATAATCAAAGTTTTCTATGGAAATAGCACCATGAAGACAGAATATTCCCAAAATACCGATCAGGGTTAATGCGAATACAATAAGTGCCAGGTACTTGCCAAATACTATTTGATAACTATTTATTGGTGAGGAGTATAATAGCTTGATTGATCCGCTGTTGTACTCACGGCTTACCACGCCCATAGTTAATAAGGGAATGTAAAGGTAAAGATAGGTTTGGATACTTATTAAGAAGCCTCGAGGCGAGCTATTAAACACAGCGTAGGTAACATTGTTTAAGTCTTGTCCCAGTATTTGCCTTCTAGCGAAAAGATCAAAAAAGCCAGTGTAGACAATTGCTGTCTGTAATGCGAAAATTACCAGTATCAGCCAAGCAACCGGGGAATAGAAAAGCACTTGTAACTCTGCTTTTGCAATTTTAAGTGTAGTTTTCATGTAAGTTCGTATTATTTAGTTTGAGTTAAGCTCTTTTCTTAGATAACTCCGCGAAAATATTTTCTAGTGAATTTTTTTGTTCTGTAATCTGTAATAGCTGCCATCCCTTTTCTACAGAGAGCTGCACGATCGTGCTAATTACTTGTTTAGGGTCACCGGCATATTGAAGTACATAATCTATTCCTCCCAGGTGTTGTACATCCACTATAGCTGAGATGATAGAAAGCTCTTCTTTTGAAGGAAGCTGTCCAAAGCTTACAATTATACACTGAGGCGTTATATAGGAATCGAATTCTTGAATCGGACCAGAGAAGATCATCTGCCCATCGTTAATCATCCAAATATAATCGCAAAGGGCTTGTACTTCCTGTAAAATGTGCGTTGAGAGGATGACAGTTCGTTCTTTGGCGATATCTTTAATGAGCTTCCGGACCTCTAGTATCTGATTGGGGTCCAGACCATTGGTGGGCTCATCAAATATCACAAATTCTGGTTTATGGATTATGGCTTGCGCTATTCCTACGCGTTGCTTATACCCACCCGATAAATTTTTTATTAGTCTTTTCTTGAAGTGCGTTAAAGAACAACGTTCCATAACCTCTTCCACAGCGCCAGGAATAACATCTTTGGGCATAAGTCTTAGTTCTGCGGCATAGGTCAAAAACTCCTCTACTGTCAATTCCGCTTGTACAGGAGGGATCTGTGGTAAGAAACCTATCTTCTTTTTCGCATTTACGGCATCTTGTTGTAGGTTTATTCCTTTGATAAAAACCTCCCCCTCTGTTTGTTTGAGCACACCACACATGATGTTCATAATCGTAGACTTGCCTGCTCCATTGGCGCCAAGAAGACCATAGATACCTTTACGTGTTACATCAATGTTAATATCTCGAATTGCCCACTGGACGGAATAACGATGTGACAATTTCTCAATTCTTACAATAGATTTATTCATAGTGTTTTGTTAAAATTTGAAAATAAGAGATCAATAACCAGATCTTAGAAGATCTGGCTACATTACTGTTTATATGGTTTTGTGGATTACCGCATGAAACCGCCTTTGGTAATTATATCGGCTATCTTACCTAAGCCTGTCATCCTAAATAGCTCCTTGTCGGCGTTGCCAGTCAGTGCATTGTCTGAGATTGAGAATAGTATTACCGTTCCATCTTCTAAGCCGACACTCATTTGTAAGGAGTCATCGGATTCTGCTAGAGCCGTAATACGACTATCAAACTTTTCAAAGAGCTTGACGGCATTACCAGTAATAATATCGTAGTAATACAGCGCTTTGTTGTCGGCGCCAGCGGTAAAGAAAATGAAATCCTTGTTTTTTACAGCGAGGTACTTAGTGTTTTCATTGACCAAATGTGATCCGGTAAACAATTTACGTTGTTTTGGAGTAAAACTTATGACGCGGTTGACCGATCGCATACCGAATGACTGTAAAAAAATATCGGATTCTCCTGGTTTGCGCATGAGCACTATGCCGTCTACGGTAATTCCATTGCCGTAATTAGGAAGTTCGTTGAAGCCGCCGCCCCATACATATTCCCAGTCCTTCATATTATTTAAGTTGACATGATCAGGTGGGTAGGGAGCTGAGGCTTGTGGACTGGGGATCGTGTCTATATCAATGTATCCTCCGGTCGAATTAGGGGTGCTCAGGTTTATATAAAGGAGACGGTTATTTAGCTTATCGTACATAAAACTCATATAGGTTCGCATCGCATGTGCGTCCCAAAGATCAGTGATGTGCATCCCTTTTTCAATTTGCATGGGTATATTTAGCCAAGGCATAGAAAACGGTATAGGGTTGCTGGAAAATAAGCGCGGAAAAACCTGTCCTTCGGTATTGACCAAGATATGGGCATTGGGATAGCAACCTATGTTTATAGCTTCTAGATTGTTTGGAGAACCACCAGCAAAGGCTTCCCGTGTGACGAGTGCCTTCTGCATACTATAAGAATCAAGTTCTATCGGCCCTTGCCCGCCTTGCTGTACAACAACCAAGCTCCAAACACCGGCATTAGGGTAATTCTTAAGTTTAATAGGTTTGCTTCCTAAAGACTCTCCATTGTGTTTAGTACTGTAGATATCTCTGTAAGTAATATAGGTCTTATTAATGTTGTCGTAGCGTATGTGGCCCAGCTCAGACTGTCCGTTTTCCTCGTACAATATGGCCCATCCATTTTGGTAAGGAGAAGCCAGTCTAAGTGTGGTATTGGCCGCAAACACCCTCACACCTGTGGACTTATCGATCATAGTGTAGGTCAATAAGTGGGTTCCTGGAAGCTTTCCTGTATATACGAGATTAGAGTCCCTGCTCACCAAATCACCACTTACGTACCATTCGTGATCATAGTCATCGGCACTACCTCCATTTTGTCCATAGGTCCGGAGTGGGGTAATCTCAGTAACTTCATCTACAATTCCATCAAAAATAGTAGATTCAAACTTGATGCTGACAGGCTTGGCTTGTATATAGTCATAGTTTCCAGTATCTTTAAGACAGGCTGTCTGTAGTAAAAGAATACCAAGGACAATGGCTTTGTATTTCAAAATATATTTCATAACACTTTATTTATAAAATTTATCCAACCAATGGTACGGTGGCTAACATATCAGTACCATCTTCCATTAACAAAGGGGTTCCCTTATCTTTTAACTCTATTAAATGATATTTGAATTGCAGCATAATAATGCGTTGTTGTCCCTCTTCGTATATAGATAGATCTCCTACACCCGTAGCGTCCATAAAAGCTCTAAATTTCTTTTCGCTGTAAACTCCTAAATAGAACCTGTCCATATTGGCGTCCCACCATGTTGGTTTTGTCACTTTGTCCGAGATTTTGAAAGCATATCTCTTATAATTGGATTGACCAGGTTTAACGTCTGCGGTCTCTTTGATTTCTATAGTAAGCTTATAGGTGTTGTCTCGAAGTTTGGCGTGATTTTTAAATATAATATGCGCTGTGTCCTGTGCTATCCCTCTTCTGAACAGCAGATTATCATGCAGTGCATATATATCTGTCGGAGCGTCTGTATCCGTATCCACAACAACTATAGAATAGGAAAGGTCTTTCTCAGGCATTTTGCCTACCAGCTTTACAGGAAGAGCTACCTTTACTTCCGATTGACCTGGATAAAAGAAAAAAGAGAAATCTAGCGTATCTATTATATTTCGCGTAAACTGTACATAATGGCTATCATTATATGTCTGTATTTCAGCTTTTTCACAACTGCCGAGTATTCCCAAAGCTATTATCAAGGTGGTAATTTTAATCTGTTTCATACGATTGTACTTATGGGTATTAAAAAATTAGTTCACCATCTGGAATAGCCAATGTAAATCTACTGTCTATTGGTATGGTTTGCGAGCCGAGTTGTATAGGTCGATTTAGACGCTTGTGTGCAAAAATAGTCTGTCCTTCCGTTAAAAACTCTCGTCTATATTCGTTTATTAATTCGGTATAGAATGCTCCCTCATCCGTCTCGGAGTATGTGGTCATTCTACCTCTAGCGAGGCGAATCTGGTTGAGAATAGCCAGCGCCTCGTTCACTTTTCCATTTTTAAAAAGAGCCTCGCTATAGATGTAGTAAACCTCACTGAGACGTAATATGGGGACCATAGTGTTTTGTTGAGGGCGAAATTGGCCTGTAGAACTCGATGCAGTCCATTTTTCAGATATAAAATCGGTAGATACCACGGCGTCTTGTTTCAAAAGATTACTTCTATAATCTCTTTCATTTGCAGGAAACCAAGAAGAGACCTCTTTATTTATTCTGTAGCGTATGGTAGACTCTTTGTCTTTGTACTCCTGAATATTTCTGACCAAATCTGTATTGTAGCTCGCAAAGAGTACATCGTCAGCAAATTTGATATATTTGTTTACTCCCGTAGCATTTGTCGAGGTCGTGAATTCAAACCACCTCTTAGTACCATGAGGACCAAACTCTTTGTACACATATCCTGCTTCTTGTTCTGCTTCTTCTAGCTTTCCACTATACAAATAAACCCGGGATAAATACCCTGATATAGCTACGTGGTTCAGGCGCATCATTCGAAATGAGAAAAAACGCCTCTCATCTTCATTATTACCCGATAGACGGGAAGACAATTTACCACTTAAGCTTGATCTATTCAATATCGTATCATTTGTAGCAACTAGTTCCTTAGCCTGTTTAAGATCTTTTTCTATTAGCCTGAATACTTCCTCCATAGGTTTGGGGGCCGTGAAATAGGCAGGATAAGTATCTACATAAGGTATCGCATTGTTTGTTGAGTTCGTGCTTGGTGAAGTCGCAAACAGCCTTAATATCTCAAAATGTAATACGCCACGTAAAGCTAATGCTTCTCCCAAGATAAGGTCACGTTCCGTTTTACCAAATCTGAAAATACTAGTGTCTTTCTTTTCTATTTCTTTAATAAGTTTGTTGCTATTAGCAATTGCACGATAAGCATTTCCCCAAATGTTAGTACCTATATTGATAACAGCTTGCTCGTTATGATTAAATGTGGTCGCCGCTAATCGATATTCTGAAGATATGTCTGTACCGATATAGTCTTGTGCCAGCGCAGAATTGAGCCCCCAAGACAGATTTCGGCCATAGAGGTCTCCCTCAGAGATATATTGATAAATACCATTAAGTGCGTTCCGAAACCCAGTTCCCTCCGAAAAAAGGGCCGCATCAGTCAGTTGATCAGAGGGCTTCACATCGAGCCACTTGCTGCAATTGGAAAACAGTGCGATGCATAAAATTATGCTATAAAGATTAATTTTATTTTTCATGATGATCCTTTTATTATGCTTCTAAAAGACAACTTTCACTGATAGGTCATAGTTACGGGCAAATGGATAGGTAGTTCCCCGCTCTTGACGAATTGTAGACCAAGTCCCTAAACTGTTCGAAGACAATTGTAATCTTAACCGGGTTAACTTATACTTTTGAAGTACTTGAATAGGTAAATCGTAACCAATACTTAGCGAATTGAATTTTACAAAATCATTGTTTTGTACGAATCGAGATGTGGGTCTGGTGGTATATGCTCGATCTCGGATATCTTTCAATGAAGTTATGTCTCCTATCTGATTCCATCGGTCGAGCAGAACTCTCCGATCTGCATTTTTATTGTATATGTCTACATTTTCCACTTTTGTAACAAGTGTTCTATTATACTCCTGTGCTCCATACTGATATAAAAACGATGCAAAAACCGTAAATCCCTTGTAGGCTAAATTGAATCCAAATGCGCCTTGTCCTTTAGGTGAGGTATCCCCAACAATAACTTGATCTGAAGCATCCCAATCGTATGTAATAGTGCCATCGGGTCGCACGAAGATCTCCTTTCCGTCCATAGGGTTTATTCCTAATGATTGCATAGCAAAAATGGAAGTAAGTGATCCTCCCTCTATATACTTGGTATGCGGTGTAGAATATCGATCTAGGTAATGAGGACTATTGGCGCGATTGAATCCATATTCATCATACTGCGCATTTACCAAGTCATTATATTTCTTCAGAGAACTTGATATTTGTAGAAGCTCATTTTTATTGCTGGCGAAGTTACCGTATACCGAGAAATTGAAGTCTTTTCTAGTGATTATATTCCCCCTGAGGAAAATCTCGTACCCACTGTTTCTCACTTTCCCTATATTGTCTTTATAGGAACTAAAACCCGAAGATAATGGTAAGTCCACATCATTTACCAGGTTGTTTGTTAGTTTGTTATACCAGTTGAAATTGACGTTAAGTTTATCATTCCACAATCCTAAATCCATAATTATATCGTGGGTTTTTGTTTTTTCCCAAGTTAATGTTGGCGATTCCATCCCTACTAGAAGTGCTCCGTTGCCTGTAGCGTACCAGTTTTGCTGAAATACATACATTCCCCTTGCGGCGTATGGTGGAAAATTCGTTTTTCCTAATTCACCAGTCGTGGTAGTGAGGCGAAGGCGGTTGATGACAGAGTTGCTTTTTAGCCAACTGTACTTGTGCAGGTTGATTCCAGCTCCTAATGACCAGAATGGCGCTACCCTGTTTTCAGATCCAAACTCTGAAGATCCGTCCAGTCTTCCCGATAGGTCGAGCAAATAGATATCTTTTAACGAATAATTGAGAGCTATAAACGAACCGATTAATCGAGTATGATTGTCGTTGTAGTTTGGCTTACGTACTATCTTGTTGGCAAAATTGGGTGAATTCTGTTCGCCAGAAGGAAAACCGGAGTATAATTCTACTGAGCTCTTCGTTTTATTTTCACGCGCATTGAATCCGCCGGAGAAATTGAAGTTGTGACTACCGATTTTGTTGTCATAACGGACAAAGAGATTGGTATTGTAGCCAATAGTCTCAATTTTCTTTAGATTTAGTTCCCCTATGTTCTCGAAATTTGTACTTGCAGAAATGAAGTACTTACCTGAAGATGGATCTGTAAACTGATCCGACCAACTGTCTTGCTTAGTCAGTGCTAAGTCCGCTTTCAACTGAAAATTTGGAAGGAAGTTCCATATGATGGCGGTGTTGTTATTCACATTATTATAGCCATTCTTGCTAAAGCTATGAGTATTAAAAACCTCGTAAATGGGGTTATATATATTCATAGTAAGAAGGTCACCGCTATGCCATATGGGCGTGTTTTTTACAGGAAAGCCATCCGCACCAAAGATCTCATCGTAAGGCAGTTTAGTCGTATAAGCTGAAAAACTTCCATAAGGGGAATCTTCGGCATCTACGATGTCGTAAGTGAAATCGTTACGTATCTGAAAATTATTTTGACGATAATCAATACCTAAGCCTCCTCCTTTTCGTTCACGTGATGAGCCTTTCATTACACCGTTCTGCTTATCGTATTTAAGGAGAAAATTGAATCTCAGATCTTGAGAACCACCGTCGATATTAAGAGTATGTTTATGGTTAAATTCGTTACGGACAGGCTGTGCTATCCAATCTGTATTCACTCCTTTAGTCAGTTGATTTTCCTTTAATAGAAGTTCACGTACAATAGATCCCCTTGTCGAAAATGACATATCTGGTGTTAAAGCGAAAACTCCCGCTAGTTTTTCGGCCTCAAGTTTCTCCTTGGCGTTCATTAGATTATAGTCCGAGAGATCGGCTAAAGCTAATGAACTGACCATGTTATAATCCAGACGTAGTTTTCCAGGTTCGGGGGCTATGGTTTCAATGACGACAACACCATTGGCTGACCTCGAGCCATATACAGCGGTAGCAGCAGCGTCTTTTAATATAGTAATGCTTTTAATACGTGTTAGGTCATAATCATATACGCGCTCCGCGCTCACTTCATAACCGTCCATTATAAATATGGGTAGGTTGGGGTTGTTAGTTAAAGCTGCTTCTGATATATCGACTTGATCGAGGGACTTAACCCCAATTCCTGATCGGCCTCTAATATAGAATTCAGGTAACGTATTAGGATCAGAACCCATAATATTGTTAACTTCTAAGCGAAAAGAGGGATCAAAAACCTGCAGAACGTCAACTACATTCCGATTGCCGACTTTTAATAGCTCCTCTTGACTCACTCTAATGGAATTTCCGGTAAAGCTTTCTTTCTTTATGACATTATAACCCGTTACGACCACATCATCGACTTCTTTGGACACGGGTTTCATTTTGATCAATATCTCCGAACGGGTTGCCGTCGCCTTTGTCGTGGCGTATCCAAGAAAGTTGATTTCTAAAAGAGTGCCCTCGGCTATACCATTCAGCGCGAAATGACCGTTTCGGTCCGTATTCGTGTGTTTTTTTGTTCTTTTACCTTCGGCATCCAACACCACTACGCTCGCACCAATTAAAGGGTGGCCGGAATCGTCAACAACTTTTCCTTGAATTTGAAGCTGCATTTGATGGGCTGTTCCCTGATCTGTTTGTGCCACGTTTTTTTTCTTGGATAACAAAATTGTTTTACCTTGAATCTGGGCTCTAATAGGTTGATCATAAAATACTTCATCTAAGAACCGGATGATGGGCATGTTCTCGACGTCGATAGTGATCGGATGAGCATCCTTCAATATACTCCCCGCACCGAAGACTGTGTAATCGGTTTGTTTCCGGATTTCACTCAATACATGTTGTAATGAACTGTTTTTAAAACGTCCGGTAATAGTTTGCGCATTCCCAGTTGCATAAGTATGCAGTATACCTGTGACTAAAAAAAATACAATTAAGCGCATTATTCTCCATAAATAAGTAAAATTCATTAATTTTGAATTAGTTTGGATAGTTAATATTCTTACAATTGACCCAAGCTATTTAAGGGGGGTGTAGCAGCACCCTTCTTTTTTTTTAGACGCTAGCCTAACGTCTCGCAATGACATACTTTTTATTTATGACCTCCTTTTTTACCGCGTATAATGAGGGTTCGATTAGCTTCCATCTCATATTCTATATTGGAGCTCTGTAACGCCTCTAGAACTATTCCTAAATTATTATTCCTATAAGCATCTCCAAAAAAGCTTTCTTTAGGGATCTCTCCCTCATATATTACCTTGATATCATACCAGCGTGCCAAGTCATTCATTACTTCTTTAAAGGATTTATTGTCAAATACAAATTTGCCACTGCGCCAGGCTATCGCATCTGCCGAATTTACGATGTCTAAATGCATTCTATTATCTGCTATCATGACCTGTTCACCTGGTTTCATCCGAATGCTCTTGTTATTTTTCTCGTGGTAAAGTATTATTTCTCCCGTAAGTAAAGTAGTTGTGATAAAGCTGTTTTCTTGATAACTGTTAATATTGAAAGAGGTACCCAAAACCTGAACTTGTTGTTCCCTGCTGTGTACTACAAAAGGTCTGTCTGCTTTTGCAACATCGAAGAAGGCTTCGCCATCCAAACTGACAACCCTCTTATCACCGCTGAACTTATGTGGATATGTTAGCGTGGAGGCCGCGTTTAACCAGACGGTTGTACCGTCCGAGAGTGTTAGTTTGTATGTTGTTCCTTTTGGTACACGTAATTTGATTTCAGATAGATCATTGGCTATGACCACATCACTTATCGAAGAACCATCCGAATATTGTAATCCTTTAGTACCCACGATGACTCCTTCTTCGCTTGGTTTGAGTGTTATCTTTTTCCCGCTTGGAAGAATGACAAAAGGCTGATCATTGCTGGCAAAGATATCTTTCGCTGATATTTCTGTATTAGTATCTGCCACAGGATCAAAATTTAGGTACATGTAATAACTAAAACCCGCAACGAGTAGTAATGCGGCTGCGTACCCAACTTTAATGAGGTTTTTTAGAGAATATGTTCTAGTTTTATGTTTGATATCCGCATTGACAAGCACGAATCTGGTAATATCACTAGAACGATCCGGAATATAGGAGAATGTGGTTAAATCTTTTTTTAATTTCTGTTCGTCACTTAATTGATCAAGAAGAGCTTGGTTTTCGGTGCTATTTTTAGCCCAAATATCAAGTTCCTTCAACTCCTCTTCATTAAGCTGATCTTTGAGGTACCTGAGCAACAATAATTGAATATGCTGACTGTTTAAATCCATTTATAATTTGACTAGTAATCGACCGCAATTAGTAATAGCATGTCTTCATATTACCAAACGATAAGGCAGGTCAAAATCTTTGGATAAAAATGAAAAAAATGAGATAATAATCGTAACTACTTTATTTATAGATTGTTTAATTTTGTAAGAAAAGAATAATAAATAATGTTAGAATGTCTTTTTTGCCCTTGAAAAGAGAACGTATGGTTTTCGTAGCTTCGTGTTTATGAATAAATACAGCGTTGGTAGATATCTTTAATTTTTCAGAGATCTCTTTTGTATTCAGCCCTTCGAAATAGGACAAAGTAAAAACGAGACGTTGCTTAGGAGGTAACTTATTTACTTCTTTGTATATGTGCGAAAGTAATTCCGCATAAATCATATTGTTTTCTATTCGATCGGCGCTGGGAATCTGAATTGTTAGTTCATCTATGCGTTCAAATTGTCTTCTTTTGGGAGATCGCAAAAAATCCAGACAGGCATTTTTTACCATTACAAATAAATATGATTTTAGGTTGACATCAATTGGAAGATCTTTTCTCCGATTCCAAAGTTTCAGAAAACAATCGTCTATAATTTCCTCGGAATACTCTAGATTGCCAATTATAGTTTGCGCAAAATAGGTCATTTCACGTTGATGACGTTTTATAAAACGTTCTAACGCTTGTGACTTGCCATTACGGAAATCATAAAGAATATCTTTATCGTTGTTTAATTCGGTTAGTTTATTTTCCATAATCAGGAATACTAGACCTAATTAAAGAATTTTATATGGTATTGTCAAACATTATAGTCGAAATATGATATCATTGTTTAAGCCTGTACGATCTGAGTCTTTTCGCAGTTACTGTATAGCTGAGAGGTTGTTCTTAATCGGCATGAGATTATTATCACCTATTTTTGGTTTATTCATACTCCATCAGATTTTCTAACATCTCCATACACATTCGGCCATTATGGTACGGACACTTCCAAAAGCCGCCCTTATTTTCACTCTCATTTATGCTTCCGTTGGGCAATCTACTCCAGTACCATTCGCCTTTTTTCCAATCTATAAGATGTTGCTTTATATAGTTCCAGTTATTATAGGCATACTCGATATACGCCTGTTTCTTGGTAATTTTTCCCGCATACATATATCCCACTACAGTTTCAGCTTGTACCCACCAGTGCTTTTCTGTATCTATTTCTCCCTCTTTGACTTCATATATCATACTACCGTCGGCCTGTAGTCCAGCGACGCTAGAGGTAGCAATATCGTCCAAAATAGACTTTAGACGTTCAATATTTAAGTATCCAACTTGATTAGCAGCTAGCCAGAGCAACCATACCGCTTCGATATTATGCCCAAAAGATATGGTTTCGTTGCTGACATTCCAGTCATCATCAAAAAAGAGACCTAAATGGCCTGTGCTAGGATTGTATATTTTATCAACAAACAGGGTTATAAGTTCTTTTTGAGCCTCCATAAGTCTCTCGTTGGTCCATACTTTTAGGAGATTGGTATAGGGTTCTAACACATGTAAATGTGTATTCATAGTCTTGGCCATATTCTCATCTTTCTCGCTGAGCCGCATGTCATCGATTATTTTCCAATCCCTGGTAAAGGCTTCCCGGTATCCACCCTTTAGAGAATCTCTAGTCTTTTCTATACACTCAAACAAGGCAATTGCCTGGTCTAATATAAATGGTTCACCGGTGACTTTATAGAATTCGGAGAAAGCATACAGCATAAAGCCCTGAGCATACGTCTGCTTTTTGTTTTGTATTACAACGCCTTTATAATCTACTGACCAGTAAACACCACCATATTGACGATCAACAAAGTATTCGTCGATATAATTATAAGCACGCCATGCCATTTTTAGATATAAGGGATTTCCCAGTATCCGGTAAGCTGCTGCAAATGTCCATAGTATGCGAGCGTTAAGTACTGCTCCTTTTTCTGCATAAGTGTTCACATTATTAGCGGTATCAATAGCCCCATAGAAACCTCCATTCTGATCATCAATCATATGTGACATCCAGAATCCCAGGATGTTTTCTTCTAATACTTCTTGAAATTCTCTTATCATTGCAATCTACTTTCTCTCATTTTTTCTAAAAGCAATGTGATTTTTGCTATTTTCTGTTCTCCAAGTGGGTAGCCTATGATGATCAGAACAGAAAGTGCTGCTCCCCCAGCGGGCAATAAACTCAAGAACATCTTTATCCCTGTTAAAGCTTCCGTACTTTGCGTTTGATTGGCCTGAAAACCGTAGTACGCAAGTAACCATCCTGTTATCGCCGTTCCTAATGCCCAGCCTAACTTTTGACTCATAGAGGATGAGCTAAAAATTAATCCAGTAGCCCGGTTGCCGGTTCTATATTCAGAATAATCGGCACAATCTGCATACATCGACCATAAAAGAGGAAAAACCGCCCCTGCACAAATGCTGATCAACGCTTGGAATATAAATATCCAGATCAATTGATAACTCTGCAGTGTAAAGAAGAGAAGCGATATAACAGCAGCTAATGACATGCTAAGTATATAAGTGTTTTTTTTTCCTATTCTGTTACTGATAGGTCCGGCGATTACAACACCCACTATATTAGCTATTTGCCCAAGAGCCAAATACAAGCCACTCCAAACAAATGGAATGTTAAAAAGCGTAATAGTATGCATTTTTTCCTCCTGTACATAATATTTGAAGTAATATAGAGCGGCGCCATCCCTGATAGAGTTAAATAACAGTGCAGCCACACCAGCTCCTAATAATATCCACCAAGGTTTATTTCTTAGGAGGTCTCGGATATCCTGTTTTAGCGTAGATCTAGCGGTGGAGGGCAGAGGTATAACCCGCTCGCGCGTCCAGGCAAAGCATAGGAGGAACAATATCGTTGAAAACAGCGCAATGACCGTTGCTGCCATAAACCAACCGTGTTCTAGACCTCTGGCGTCAGAGGGATTCTTACTAAAGTAGTTTATCAATGGATTGAATAACAAGAGGGTAAAAAAGCTCCCGATGTAAGCAAAAGCCATCCTATAGGTTGCTAAAATATTCCTTTGTTTAGGTAGTGGACTTATTACACCTAACAGCGATGCATAGGGTACATTGATTGCTGAATACACCATCATCATTAAGGAATAAGTAAGATATGCATAGGTAATCTTGCCCCAATCTGAGAAGGCGGGCGTATAGAATGTAAACATACCCAATACACCGAACGGTAGGGCTACATATAACAGATAGGGTCTGAACCGACCCCACTTTGAATAGGTTCTGTCCGCTATAACACCGACTATCGGATCGAACAAGGAGTCCCAGACCCTAGTGATGAGAAACATAGTTCCTACAACTTTTGCCTCCAGACCAAATACATCAGTATAGAAGAACATCAGGTACATGCCAAATAGTTTCCAGAACATAGAGCTTGCAGCATCTCCAAGACCGTAGCCTATTTTCTCTTTAAGTGTTAGATTTTCATTTTTTAAGTCCATTCTATATCCATCGTTATTTATCCGAGGTTTTTAGTGATTATCTTGTTCAGCGTCTGTACCGATTTAAACGTACGTAAGTCGTCTTTGGCTGTAGAAAAACAATAATCTAATAGTCTCTCTACAGATGATACTGCAACGTGCATCCGGGTATCACTAGATGCATAGTATATATATACTGTACCGTCTTCATCTTTGATCCATCCATTGCAAAATAGGACATTGGACACATCCCCTACTCGTTCCGACCCTTTTGGAGCCATGATATGTCCAGCGGGTTCTGCCAGAACCTGATCAGGATGTTCGAGATCGGTTACAAACATGTACAAGACGTAACGTAATCCGGCAGCACAGCCACGTACACCATGCGCCAAGTGTAACCAGCCTCTATCGGTCTTTATTGGAGCTGGTCCTTGTCCATTTTTTTGTTCCTTTATCGTGTGATAGTATCTATGATTGATAATTTTTTCTTCAGTAATTTCGGCACGCTCCATACTATCCACCAAAGCCCAACCGATGCCTCCCCCCTTACCTGCATCAATAAAACCGTCTTGAGGTCGCGTATATAGTGCATATTTACCATCTACAAACTCCGGATGCAATACAACATTTCTCTGTTGGTTGTTGGAGATGAGATCAGGAAGTCGCTCCCATTGGATGAGGTCTTTAGTTCTTACGATTCCAGCACGTGCAATAGCAGCAGTGAGGTCCCCGCTAGGCGCGTCAGGATCTTTTCTCTCAGTACAAAATAAACCATATATCCAACCATCCTCATGCAACGTCAAACGCATATCGTATATATTGGTATCTAGGTCATCGAGTTCTGGTATATTCATTGGATAATCCCAGAATTCAAAGTTATCAACTCCATTAGGGCTTTCTGCAATAGCGAAAAACGACTTCCTATCATTGCCTTCCACCCTTACTACTAGCAGGTATTTCCCCCGCCATTTAATCGCCCCAGCATTGAAAGTACCATTGATACCGAATCTTTCCATCAAAAATGGATTGCTTGCTATATCAAAATCATAACGCCAATGAAGCGGCGTATGCTCAGCCGTTATGATTGGGGCATGATAACGTTCATATATCCCATTGCCCAAGACTTCAGGTATATTGACTTTCGTAATTAACTGCGTGTGATTTTCTATCAACTGTTTTTTTCGCTTTTCAAAGTCGATTTCAATTTGTGTGTCTCCACTTCTCATATACTAAAAAATTTATTTATCCTGATGTTCTTTACGATTGTAAATTTTCTTAGACTCTATTCCCTTTTGAAATAATGTTCTTGGATCATTATAAAACTTAACAAAGTCCTGCTCAGAACTGTGTCCTTCAAAAGGTACGTAATAATGCATCTTGTTCTCCTTTGCCATAAAACCGTGATTTCTCCAAAATAAAACCCAAGCTACATCAAATCCTTCTAGACTTGGGAGTATCGCTTTTGTCCACCACTCTGGGTCAGGTATACATTCATAGCCGGTCTCACCTATCGCCAATATTTTCCCTTTATCTTGTGCTATAGGTTGTAGTATGGATAAAAAACTTCTCAATTTTGTGACAAATTGCTGTCTAGTTTCGTGGGAACCTTGCTGATAGGTATCTATACTTATCACATCGACAACATCATCTCCTGGATATCTCTCATAAAATTCTGTTGAGGAATATATTTCGGCGACGTTGTATACCATTAAAATATGGGTAAGTTGTTTTGTGTTTCGTAAATAATCGACTGTAAACCGCCACAATTCAATATATTCTTGGGAGGTACAGACATTTTTACACCACCAGAACCAATTGCCTGTCAGCTCATGATACGGCCTAAATAATATGGGAATCAGTTCTCCGTTTTCTGTTTTGAGCTCCAATAAGAAATCAGAAAGACAGTCAAGCCAAGTTTTAAATTTTGCGTGATTGGAAGCGCCAGGGAGTATACTGCTCACAGTATATGAAGTCGTATCCCAAGAGCTCCCACCTGTAAGCGGATTGTTTGCATGCCAACTAAGGCTGATGACGGTTCCCATTTCGTACGCTTTTATGATATAATCTCGCATTAGTTCAAAAGGTACGCCGTCAAGATTACTATTTTTACCCGTCTCGATATGACCCAGATCCCATCCGAAAAATGCCGGATATTCTCCAACCACATCTTTAATGTCACTATTGCCTTCAATGTATTGCCAGTGAACACCGTATGCGAGGTCATCTTGATGTCCTATCAGCGTATTATTTTTACTCAATATCTTAAGATTTTCAAACAAGGCTTTAGCCCGATTATCAGATCGAGATGAATCAGTTGTAAGTTGACCAAAGACAACAGAAGATGATAAAAATGCCAAACAAAGTATGACAATTAGATATTTAAAACCGTCCATAAGCAAATTAATAGAACCCGATATCATCTATGTAAAAATTAGAGGGATTACCGCTAAACTCCTGCAGTGTGACAGTATTGATCGTATTTGGACTGCCGAGATTATATAGTGGGATTTCAAAATCCTGCCATGTGCCTTCTTTCAAAAAAACCTCGTAGCCTTTGCCGGATACCCCATTTAAGTAAACTTTGACTTTTTTGCCTGATGTCCCTTCTAGTCCAAATAGGGAGAATTTAATACCCGTAAATCCTGCGGCATCCACATCTGGAGCATTTTTTCCATACTTAGCTCCTCCCCATGTACCCGCGGCCGTAAATTTGATAGCTAGGGAACCGGTTCTCGCTTCTTCATTGACCACTGCGGTTGTGCCTCCCCAAGGTCCAGACCACCATCCGGAGGCTATAGCTTCCGCAAACAGTAAATATTTAAATCCAAATGTTTTCTCCGAAACTACTACGCCACTTGGGGTTACTATCTTGATCTTATCTACAGGAGCTCCCTGAGGAACTTTAACAACAATTTTATTTTTGTCTTTTTCAACAATTTCGGCCTGCAATGCGCCAAAAAAGACCCCCTCAACACCAACGAAATAGTCTCCTAAAAGTGTAATGGCATCCCCACTCCCTCCCCAGACCGGCATAAAAGTATCAAAAAGTGGTGCCGGCTGAAGGATTTTAAACTGATGTGTAACAGTTCCGAAAGGTGTTGAAACAGTGATTGGATTATTTACTGGATCAGGTAGATCGGTAGGGATTTTAACTGTTATTGTGTTTTTGTCTGCATAGATCAATGAGTCAGCAGCTTTTACCCCATTAAAATCGACAGTTCCAACCGGAGCTAGATTATCTCCTTTTATCAATATCCATTCCCCATAATTTGCGGATTGTAAATCAATTTGTCTGTCCTGTAAGTAACTAATACTTGTGATTTTAGGAGGTATTTGATCGGTTGCTTTGCTTTCCTTTTTGCATGCATTGCACATACATGCAATTACAGCTGTTACTAATGGTAGGTAAAGCCAATTGTATTTCTTTTTATTTTCTGCCCTTTTCATATTTATTCTGTTTAAGCATTTTCAATATAGTTACCAACCAGGGTTATTTTCTTTGATCATTGTATTAGAATTGATTTCATCTAACGGGATTGGCATCAATAGATTTTTTTGCGTACGTATTTTTGAAATATTGTTCTGACCTAAAGAAATTTTATTCATAACATCGAGGTAGATACCCCACCGCAATAGATCGAATTTCCGGACTCCCTCAAGTGCAAATTCACGAGCCCTTTCTGCCAGAACAAAGCTTCTAAACTCCTGTTGGTTCATGCCTGCAGGTGCGGCGGTAGCTTTGGCTCTCTCGACTACTTTGTTGAGTTTCCTATAAGCTTCCACAGTCGGGCCATGGTGAACTTCATTAGCCGCTTCTGCATATATAAGATAGATTTCTGCATAACGTAAAAGTGGTAAGTACGCATCGCTATTCGCCAAATCTGGATTTGTTACGGATGCGTACTTTATCGTATAAGCCTTATCACTGGTAGTCCCATTGTTATTGTAAGTTATACCATTAAGATTTTTATACTTTGAAGCTTCCCAGCTTGGGTAGAATACGTACACACCATTAAGGGCTTGGTAGTTATGAGTTATTCCCTTTAGGACTCGATGGTCATTCTCTTCATAGTCTTTATAGTGATTATTAGATAGCCATACTGCACCGGTACCGAATGTTGATCTAGCATTAAAATAGTTGTGAAGGTTGTTTACAAAAGCTGATCCCGCCAAAGACTGCAATTGCCACATATTTTCTTTCGTGTTTCGGGAAGCCATCGACCATATATTCTCCCAATTATCAAATAGCTCATACTCTTCGTCATTGATTAGCTCTAAAGCCTTATCAGCCGCTAATTGGAAGTATTTATTACTATCTACACCCTCGAATCCTGCAACGACCTTTTTAGGATAGGTATAGTACCCGTTATCCTGTCCGCCACGTACGGTTACTGAACCGTTGGCTAAACCCGCTGATGCTATGGTAAGGTACACTTTGGCTAAAAATCCCTTAGCCACCCCTCTATTAACCCTTCCTGGCTCTCCGGCTTTAGCGTGTCCTACCGGAAACAGCATCTGTTCTGCTTTCTTCAGGTCCTCTACAATAAGTTCATAATTGTCTACAATTTTTGCTCTTGGTACATTCTGATTCGAATTGGCCGATAGAGACTCTGTTCGAATGGGTACACCTCCATACATCTGCACGAGCTGGAAATAAGCCCACGCTCTTAGAAAATAAGCTTCTCCTAATATTCTACCCTTCACTTCGTGATCTATATCTGTGTTGATCAATGTCACATTCTCTAATACAGTATTGGCTCTGGAGATTATTTTAAAACACCCATTCCAAGGGCCGTCAACTCCCCAATATCCCATGGGATTACCAGCACCGGATGTACCTAAAAACCAATCCGCGCCTGAAACATGGTCATCGTCCAGAATATTTAGGTTCCAAAAAGGCTGCATATACATATCCCAACTGTACAATTCAGCATACACGCCATTAATAGCGGTACGTGCATCACTTTCATTGAGATAAAAATTGTTAGGAGTCAAGAAAGAGAATGGTTTTTCTGTCAATTGCTTTTCACAGGAAGCTAAGATAGCACACGATGATAGGAACACAATTGCTTTTATATATTTAAGTTTCATATGTGTATAATTTGATTTTCAGTTGTCATATGGAATACTCATGGGTGTTTGTGCTTTGCTAACCATGAGTATTTCATATGTATATAATTATTTATGAGTGTCTATTTTCATTTGTATAAATGAGCTCGTTTCACTCGTTTGTTTTTTAATGACCATATGGAATATCCAAACTATATTATGAACAATTAGTTGCAATTAGTGTGCATGCTGCTTCGCGGTCAATCGTGATTGTGCAGTCTGCACTACATGGATATTTCATACCTTCGAATTTTTATTTAGAATTTACATTGGATGTTGAAATTGATGGTTCGCGAATTGGGGTATCCACCCAGATCAACGCCAAACAACGCTGGATTGTCACCATAGCTATTCACTTCCGGATCAAATCCGCTATATTTGGTAAAGGTGTATAGGTTATTTATACCTGCAGATATACGTATACTATTAACCATCTTGGATATCGAGTCAAATGTGTAGCCTACAGTAATGTTTTTGATCCTTACAAAACTTGCCTTCTCTACGAACCTTCTAGAGAAAAGTAAATTTCTCCAGTATTGACGCATAATTTTTGGACCGGTAGCATCGGTATTGTCTGCACCTTCTTGCCAAGCCCCTTCATACATTTGTTCGGTGATATTTTTAGTGGATCCTAGATTAGAATTAAAACGGGTATTCATATTGATCACATCATTCCCTTGTACTCCATTAACAAATACGCTGAAATCTAATTTTTTGAAGCGTACATTATTCACAAAGCCAAAAGTATAGTTTGGGTTGACATCACCGATTACAACTTTATCGCTATTGGTTATCGAAGTTGGGTCCGAGTCAAAATTTTTGTACTTAACTTCACCTATCATCCGCAAGATAATATCTGCCGCTTCGTTGGTATATTGTGGATCATTCCTGACCTCTGCTTCATTATCATAATATCCATCTTCAACATAACCGTATAAGGCTCCTATAGGCAGTCCCGCACGTTGAATAAATGGAGCATCTCCTGTGGATATGTTATTTGCATATTGTTCTGATACGTCCGAGCCTAAACTTAAGATCTTGTTTCTATTAAGAGAGAGATTGAAAGTACTGGTCCATTCTATGTTTTTCTTGCGAACTGGTACACCGCCCAAAGAGATCTCCAACCCTTTGTTTTCTACCGATCCAGAGTTTCTCAATTGCCTGGTAAAACCAGAGGAAGCGGGAGTAGTCACATATTGTAACAGATTTTCTGTTTTCTTTTGATAAGCCTCCAAGGTTAGAGTCAGTCGCCTATCCAATAGTTCAGCATCTATTCCAGCATTGTATGTTGTTGTTGTTTCCCATTTCAATCTATCGTTTGCAGGCCCCGCCCACGCATCATCAGCTAGGCCTGTCTGTATAGCTCCATTAAACGGATAGTTGTATACTGCCAGTTTGGAGAGCGAAGAGTACGCCCCTATACCTTGATTACCAGTCTGTCCCATGCTGATACGTAACTTGAGATCATCTATAAGTTTAACATCACGTAGGAAACGCTCATTACTGATTTTCCACGCTAAAGCAGCAGAAGCAAAACCAGCCCATTTGTTGGCCTTTCCAAATTTGCTTGATCCATCTTGCCTATAGGATGCTGTTACTAAATATCTATCATCAAATGAGTAGTTTATTCTACCTAAGAAAGATAGGAGTGTAGATTGGGACCGGCTCCCTTTAAGAGGCATTACTTCCTCAGCCGCCTCCATATTTTCATTGTTTAAAAGATCATTAGGAAAGACTCGTGCTTCGGCCCGGTTCCAGTTTGAATTCGTTCGCTCGAAAGTCGATGCCCCTACTATATTTACCTGATGAGCATTTATTTTTTTGTCAAAAGTTGCCATTGTTTCGGAAACCATGTTTTGCCAGACATTATCGGCTTTCAAGCCTCTACCCTTCGCGCTAAAGCCTTCGTAAACACTCCGAGGGTAATATTGATCCCGTTTTCCGGACGAATAGTGAAAGCCAATGTTTTGACGTAGTTTTAGATTGTTATACACCTCAGCTTCTAAAAAACTAGAAGAAAATATGTTTAGACTTTTAACGGTATTCAATACGTCTTTAGCGTATATGACGGGATTGGTAATAAAACTTTCATCTCCTCCCTCACTATACGGTAATATATCTGTCCTTGTGGTTGGAAAGGTGATAACAGACCTTATTACCCCCGCACTAGCCGCATCCGATTTATCGGTTCCCGTCTTTACGCCGTCCGTATTTGAAAGGGTTATGGAATTATTGGTGCCCAGTTTTATTTTTTTACTTAGATTTCTCTGTAGGTTGAGATTGAGATTGTATCTATCATAAGCGGAGTTTATAATAGTCCCCTGCTGATCTAAATAATTAAAGGAAAGATAATGGTTTCCAGAAGGATTCCCTCCGGATAAACTCATTGAATAGTTTTGATATAAACCTGTTCTGAATATTTTATCCTGCCAGTCTATACCTTCACCTATATAGTCTTCCGGACCTTTCGCGTAGTATGTTTCTCCGGGTTTTTGAGGATTAGGTTTATCTTTTCCGGGATATGGAAGTTCATAATCACTACCACCATAACGATTGGCATTGCTATAAGCCAAATTCTGGTAAGTGGCATAATCGAATGCATGTAGTGGACGTAGCTTCTTACCCACTGAAGCAAATCCAGAATTTAAATTCAGTTCTATCCTATCTTTACCCGCAGTTCCTCTTTTCGTCGTTATAATTACCACTCCGTTAGCACCTCTAGAACCATAAATAGCTGTCGCAGATGCGTCTTTAAGTACAGTTACCGATTCGATATCATTCGGGTTTAAAAA
Organism: Sphingobacterium faecale; assembly: GCF_016746095.1. Classification (GTDB taxonomy): domain Bacteria; phylum Bacteroidota; class Bacteroidia; order Sphingobacteriales; family Sphingobacteriaceae; genus Sphingobacterium; species Sphingobacterium faecale. Next base: position 145,181 of record NZ_JAERTY010000005.1, read on the forward strand.
TGAAAGTGCGTTCAATGTCTGCATTTCATCCTCACCTATAGATTGTGGTGTGGCATCCGTGTTGGAATTGCTCAATGCAACGCCATCTACAACATATAAAGGTTCTGTCCCTCCTAAAAAAGAATTAGATCCTCGTATTCTGATACTTATTCCTGCTCCAGGTGCTCCATCATTCTGCGTCACGTTGACCCCTGCCAATCTCCCTTGCATTCCTTCGAGTATATTCGTAGGAATAGTCTTATTGAGTTCTGTCGATGATAAGGTTTGAATAGCTCCCGTCAGATCTCTCTTTTTAACAGTTCCATAACCCACCACCACAACGTCTTCTAGGTCTACTAGATCGGTTCTTAAAACAACATCTACAGTGTTTTTTTTATCCACATTAACAAGCAAAGATAAATATCCAATAGAAGAGAATGAAAGTTGCTTAACACCGTTGGGCAGAAAAATCCTGTATAAACCTTCTGGAGTAGTGGAGGTTGTGGTAGTACCGGCTTTAACGGTTACTCCTGACAAGGGCTCTCCTTTCTCATTGTAAACATGCCCCGTAATCGATGTGTTCTGGGCTGCTGCACCCTGTAGTAAGATAAAAGTAATGGAAAGTGTACAGAAAATCTCTAACACCATCCTGCGCTTAAATCGGCTTAAATTTAGATTACTCATATTTCATAATTTATTAGCTTATAATATCGTGGAGCAGATACAATATGTAGATTGCTCCGGTACACATAGAGGGCTAGCTCCGCTCTATTTATGTGTTTATCAAAGTTAAAAAGAGAGGAAGCTATTGGCTAATACATTTTTATCCAATCACAGTACTATTTAAACACAATTACATCATGTTGCTAATTTAGCACGTACTATTTTAACTGATTGCAAAGAGGCGCATATCATATAATGACTTCGCGAGCTCGTTAATTTCCATGCTGGTTAATCGGAAAAAGTTAATGACAGATGAAAGACAAACCGATCCACAAGATTGTGGATCATGAAATAATTTAAATACCTATTAATATTAAGATATGCTAAAAATAGAATTTGGAGCCTATATACTGATCTCTGAATTCGGTAGGCGTCTGTCCCCTTTTCTTTTTGAAAGTCCGATTGAAGTTTGATAAGTTATTGAAACCACATAACCACGCTATTTCGGATACGGAGTGTGATGTATCAATCAACATACGGCTAGCTTGACCAAGCCGTATGGCATTCAATGTGTCGACAAAACTGTTGCCGGTTCTTTTTTTGATGAATCTGCAAAATGAAACATCCGACATTCCTACATGTTGACTTACATCTTTGAGTTTGACATCTTCTGCATAATTTTCATTTAGGTATTTTATCGCCTTGTTTATGCGCCTACTCGTATGAGTTTCTTTGTCTGAACCAAATGACCTGCTGGATAGCACTCTCATATTAGTGTCTAAGGATAGCTGATATAGGAGTTTGAATAATTTTATCACCGAATTAAAACCGTCCCTTGCCTGAGTTAGTTCATAGATCGTATTTCTTACTTCCTGAATTTTGTCCTTTGTAAACGCTATACCGTAATACCCTCGTTCCAACATCTGTTGTATGGATCTAAATTGATCTTTACGTAAAATCTGCTCGTTAAAAAGATCAGCATGAAACTGAATGGTTATTTCCTTTATGTTTTCAGACTGACATTTATGGGTAAACCACCCATGAGCCAGATGTGGATTAGCGATCAAAGCGAGTTCTAGCGTTCCGATCTCTTCTATACTATCGCCAACGATACGCTGTGCATATTCCGCATTCTCAATAAAATTAATTTCAAACTCTGTATGTACATGAAGTGGGAAATCAAAGAGTTTCTTCTCTCGAGAAAAAACCATAAAACAATCTTTTTCTGATAAGGGGGTTGTTTCATAAAATACAGAAGGGTTCATAGGAAATTGGTTACAATTAATAAATTTTCTACATGAAGTTAGGTAATTTGTATTAGAAATCAAGGATTCCCTTTTGGATCTAAACACCTCAGGCCGTGAAATACAGCATAGTTGTAATTCACGGCCTGAGGTGTAATAGCGTAAAACTAATTAAATGTCGTTTTAAGACTGCTTTTAATACATGTTATAATCTTTAACTTCGGAATCCTACTTTCCGATGCAGAATTTGGAGAAAATGTTTTCCAGCAAATCATCAGTAGTTACCGTACCTGTGATCTCTCCCAAATGGTGTAGCGATTGGCGGATATCCATCGCCAAAAAGTCGGATGTTACGGGATTGTCAATACCATATAGTACGCGTTCTAGCGCAGCCTGTGTAAGTTGTAGCGCCTCTACGTGTCTGATATTCGTGACCATGACATCATCTGTGTTGATATTCGAAAGGTTGACCTGGTTTAGCAATTCTTCCTTCAGTTCATCTATTCCCACTTGCTTTTTTGCAGAGATATACAAGGGGTTCAGTACACTATATTCCGCTCTATCGCCCTCTGCCAGCAAATCACTCTTATTGATTATCGTTACAAAAGGAATATTCAGATCTTTCACTTCACTTATCTGCTGCTGTACCACCGCGATATTATCTTGGGTGGGGTCAAACAAGTAGATAATCAATCGTGCCTGTTTCATTTTCTCCCGTGTACGCTCCACCCCTTTTGCTTCGATGACATCTTCTGTATCCCGTAAGCCCGCGGTGTCAATAAATCGAAAGGTCACCCCATGGATATTGATTTCATCCTCGATAGTATCCCGTGTCGTACCTGCTATATCCGATACAATAGCACGTTCTTCATTTAGTAGGGCGTTCAATAATGTTGATTTACCGACATTAGGTTTACCGGCGATAACCACCGGAACCCCATTTTTGAGTACATTTCCTTGTTCAAAGGATTGGATAAGCTTGCCGATTACCGTATATATCTGTTGTATAAGCGACCTCAGCTGATCTCGGTTTGCAAATTCCACATCCTCCTCTCCGAAGTCTAGCTCCAGTTCTATCAAAGAAGCAAAATGCACCAAATCTTCCCGCAATTGTTTCAGCTGATTCGAAAAACCACCCCGCATCTGTTGCATGGCCACTTGGTGTGAAGCGGCGGAATTGGATGCGATTAGATCCGCTACAGCTTCCGCTTGCGAAAGATCCAACCCTCCATTGAGAAATGCCCGCAGGGTAAATTCACCGGCACGTGCGGCTCTCGCCCCTTTCTTTATCAGCAGGCTGATAATCTGTTCGATGATATATTTTGAGTTATGCGTCGATATTTCTACGGAGTTTTCCTTCGTATACGAGTTTGGCGCCACAAATAGCGAGACCAATACTTCGTCTAGGATTTCTTCCCCTTCACGTATAGTCCCAAAATGTATGGTATGTGAGTTCTGGGCAGTCAGATCCTTGCCTTTGAACACCCCATTGACGATGTTTATCGCTTCGTTTCCTGATACACGTATTACAGCGATAGCACCTTGTGCGCCAGGAGATGTAGCCAACGCTACGATAGTATCTTGAGATATTAATCCGTTTGTAGACATGGGACAAACCTACATAAATTCGCCTTTACAATCAATATAATTACGTCGAAATATAAAAGCGGATTTGTAGCTCTCCTCATCCTATAGACCGCCCTCTTTGTCATAAGTCCAGGTTGCCAGTCTATCCTGCAGTATCCGGGATATTTTGTTAAAGTAACGCTTCTGCTTGTATCCCATAACCCACTGTATTCCTTGTATAGCATTGGTGCAGAATATCTCGTCCGCTTTTTTCATGATTTCGGGACTGATCTGTGCTTCGATGACCGGTATACCCTCTGCTTTCGCGATATCCATCACAACGCGACGCATCACCCCGGCGATACAACCTTGATTCAACGCAGGGGTATATAGCGCTTTCTCAAAGTACACAAAGATATTCGATGTCAACGCTTCACAGAGAAAGCCTTCTTGGTTGAGAATGAGTACATCATCGTAATCAAACTTCTTCTTATACAGCCCAGCGAGCACATATATCAACGCATTGTTTGATTTCAGGTCTGAGAGATCGCCAAAGGGTTTTTTATTCTCGGTATATAGGTCGATAATAAGACCGTTTTTCTTGTCTCTTTGTGGTTCTTCCAAACGTTGCACCTGAAAGATATAGCTCGGGCGGTTGCTATCGGGTGTATAGAGCCCATCGCCTTCCCTGAATACCGCAAGGCGTACACGCACACGCTGTCCGAGCATGTTGTTCTTACGGATTAATTCATCCGTAGCTCCTTTAAAGAAATACGTATCGAACTTGCCTGGAGATTCCAACTGTAGCCGTTGCATGCTTTGTTGTAACCGCTCGATGTGAAAATCCAGAAAGCGGATTTCACCGTCTTTATAGAGCATCGTCTCAAAAATGCCATCGCCGTAGCGGAATGCCCGGTTATTGGCCGAAAATATAGTATGGTCTTCCGGTAGCAAAGTACCGTTGTAGTTCATGTAATGTGTAGGCATAAAAATGCATTAAAGCGTAATTGTTTGTCGGCCCCCTATTGCTGTGTTTTTTCAACAGCATAACCTCTCCACTTTTCTAATACTAAACGAAAATCCTCGGGCAATGGTACTTCAAAATTCATTTCTTTTTTTGTTTTCGGGTGTTTAAAACCGAGTGATCTGGCGTGAAGTGCCTGTCTAGGTATTATCTGAAAACAATTGTCCACAAACTGTTTGTATTTTGAAAATGCCGTCCCTTTTAGTATTCGGTTACCCCCATAACTCACATCATTGAAAATAGGATGGCCTATAGATTTCATATGTGTGCGTATTTGGTGCGTACGTCCTGTTTCCAACTGGCATTCAATCAATGTGACTAAGCCTAAGCGCTCTATTACCTTATAGTGTGTAACCGACCATTTTCCCTTTTCGGGATCATCGTACATATTCATTATCCGACGGTCTTTCATATCGCGGCCGATATAGCCAGAGATGGTACCATCCTCTGGGAGATCTCCCCACACGAGGGCCACATAGCGACGTTCTATGCTGTGTTCAAAGAATTGTTTGGCCAGATAGGTCATGGCCCATTCATTCTTAGCGATGACCAATAGTCCAGAGGTATCTTTATCTATACGGTGTACCAGCCCTGGTCGACCTGTATTACCCGGTAGTGTAGGTAGCTGATTGAGGTGAAATGTCAGCGCATTCACCAGCGTACCTGTATAGTTGTTGAACCCAGGGTGTACTACCATGCCAGGCTCTTTATTGACCATAAGAAGGTCATCATCCTCATAAGTAATAATAAGCGGGATATCCTCGGGATAGACCTCAGTATCGCGTGGAGGGTCGGGTAAGACCATGGTAATGACATCGAGTGGCTTTACTTTATAGCTGGCTTTGATGACTTTATCATTGACAAAGACAGAACCTGCATCAATCGCATTTTGTATGCGGTTGCGTGAAGTGTTTTCTACTCTATTCATTAAAAACTTGTCAATACGAAGCAAGGCTTGCCCTTTATCGGCAACTATCCGTATATGTTCATACAATTCCTGCTCGTCTTGTTCCTGTATATCTAAGTCTTCGTTCATAGCACAAAAGTAAGTGAAATACACCAAAAAGTACTAACTTTGACGCACTCTTACTTCAATATACTGAATATTAACAACGTCTTTTTTATCTATGCTCCTCTTTAGCCCTGAACAATTACTTTCGCACCCTTTGTATCAGCAGAAATCAGTTCAAGTCTATATAAAACGTGATGATATGATTCACCCGTTCATATCGGGCAATAAATGGCGTAAGCTGAAATATAATCTATTAAAAGCAAAGGAATTAGGCAAAGATACATTAATTACTTTTGGAGGCGCTTGGTCCAACCATATCCTCGCTGTGGCCTGTGTCGCTGCATCAGCTGGTTTTTGTGCTAAGGCTTTCATACGGGGCGAGGAGATTTCGAATCCCGTGCTGGATATGTGCCGCCTGTTTGGTATGGAGCTTCTATTCGTGTCCCGGGAGGATTACAAAGACAAGGAAAAACTCTTTAATGGAATCGAAGAAGCCGATAGAAGCTTTATGATTGATGAGGGCGGCTCGGGAACAGAAGGTGCACGTGGCTGTTCGGAACTAGTCGGTGAGCTCGAGCAGCAGTATGATCATATCTTTGTGGCTGCCGGCACCGGTACTACAGCGGCAGGTATCGCAATGGGAATAGCGCAAGAAGATAAAAAAAGCTTGTTGCATGTGATACCCGTATTGAAAGGGGGAGGTTTTATAGCCGATGAGATGCTGCAGCTGGGTGCCAACCTACAGCAGAGTAGACTCCATCCGGACTACCATTTTGGTGGTTATGCAAAGGTCAAACCCCAACTGATACAGTTTGTACAGAGTTTTGTACGCCAGACGGGCATCATGATAGAACCGACCTATACCGGTAAAGCTCTGTTTGCACTACATGATTTATTGGAAAAGGACACGTTCGAAAAAGGCAGCCGGATATTGTTTATTCATACCGGAGGGCTTACCGGCTTGCTGGGACAGCTAAAGCATTTTCAAGATTAGCGTGCCTGCTCCCCTAGCCCGAGAGACCTTAAGGAGCAATAGCAAGCGATGATTTAAGCGAGCACGTCCCTTATGTCGATGTTCTTTTCAAACATGGCTTTCGCAAAAGGACATAACGGAATTATCTTCAGATTATTATCCCTAGCGTGCTCGACTACCTTTTGCAATAGAATTTTGCCAATACTCTTTCCTTTTTGTTCGGGATCGACTTCAGTATGGTCCACAATGATCTTGTCCGTACCGGCTATCGAATAACTCATTTCCCCTATTTTCTTATTTTCCTCGTAGGCAACAAAGGCTCCTTTGCTTCCTGTCTCTTCTTGTTTAATTAACATAATATTTTTTATTTAAGATGTTTTGATACAAATTATAATAATCCTTACTCGGTAATATACGTAGAAAAAGAGAACAAATGAATTTGAAAAACGTTTTTTGTGATCGTCAAAAGGCCTGAAAGCCAAAACTTATCTTTATTTTCGTGCTTACTAATATGGAAAGAAAACCTCTATGAGAAACCTGTACATCCTTTTGTTTTTACCCTTGTTGGCGTTAAATACCTATGCACAGGACTTGGAGCAGCAAGCAGACAGTTTAATCCTGAAAAGGATTAAAAGCGAACCATTGCCTCCAGACAGTCTCTACGATGTAGTCAATCTTTTTCAGGATATCAACCCCTTTAAGAAGAGAAAGAAAGACGGTACTCCCGAGAAGCGGTCAGGTATCTCCTATCTACCCAATTTCAATTACAATCCAAGTATCGGTTTTCAGGTTGGTGTCAAGGCCGTGGGCGGATTGCATTTTGGCGAGAAAAAGAATACCAGTATGTCAGTGTTTGCTACTGCTTTGAACTATACGACCAGGGGGATTGTATTTGGTTATCTTTTTCATGATGTATATACACGAGAAAACAAATGGAACCTAAAAGGGAGTATCCATATCGCTAAAATGGTGGGACTTGATTATGGTATGGGGATCGGACACCCATTATCCAATCCTACAGGAGAAGAGTCTATCATCAGTAATCCGGACCGCGACCGTTTTGTCAATAAATATACCGTCTACGGATTCAACGAACGTATTTATAAAAAGTTGAGCCCTGGACTATTTGTTGGTGCGGGTGCCTATTTCGAGTTAAAGCGCAATGTCAGTACACTGACGGAGGTCTCCCCTTCGCCCAATGAGATTTACAGCAAGTGGAACGGCTTCGATCCTGTCCGCAACAATAATAACGGGTTGATGTTCAATCTACAGTATATGACCCGGGACAATCCCAATAGCGCCTATAAAGGCATCTATTCCGATGTGGTCTTGCGGACGAACCAGACTTGGATGGGAAGTTCGCAGAATGCCATACAACTCCTTACCGATTTTCGTAAGTATTTTCAGCTTTTCCCAGAGCGTGGCCGTCCTAACCACGTATTGGCCTTATGGTATTACGGATCATACAATCTCAGTGGCAAGCTACCCTATCTTGATTTGCCGGGGACGGGCAAAGATCCCTATGCAAAAAGCGGTAGAGGTTATACCAACGGATATTTCAAAGGACGCTCTTATGCATATGGTGAGGTCGAGTACCGCTTTCCAATACTGCGTAATCAGTTTTTGAGCGGTGTGGTCTTTGGAAATATTCAGACTGTAGACGACCAGATGGGCACCAAGCTGTTTAAGTACTGGCAACCTTCAGGCGGTGGAGGTTTGCGGGTGCTTTTCAATAAAATGACCCGTACCAATCTGTGTATAGATTACGCCATTGGTAAATTTGGACAGAAAGGCCTGTTTTTGGGATTGAATGAAGCATTCTAAGGGAAAAAGCCCTATCTTTAACAGCAGATGAGATATTTGACCACCAACCTAACCCTCCTCCTGGCCTTGTTGGGAGTGACTGCCTCTGCACAAGTTTCTAAAGACAGTACCAATATTGCTTTGCAGCCTATAGATGTGAAGGTGTACTTTGCCAAACAGTCTTCTTTGGGCGTTACATCAGCTACTCAGAGTCTATCAGCAGAGGTTATCTCCCGACAGAGCCCTACTTCTTTGCTGGCCGCAGTTAATACTGTTCCGGGGATACGTATGGAAGAACGTTCGCCGGGTTCTTATCGCTTGGCCATGCGGGGAAGTTTAATCCGCTCACCGTTTGGAATTCGTAATACCAAAGTATATGTAGACGAGTTTCCGTTGACAGATGCCGGTGGCAATACCTATCTCAATCTACTTGCTCCGGTGGGTATACAGACGATACAGCTGGTCAAAGGACCCGATGGCTCGCTGTTCGGGGCTAATTCTGGTGGAGTCGTGCAGATCAGCCCTAAGGGGTTTGAAATGCTAGAGAACAGACGCGAAGTTGAACTTACGGCAGGTGCCTACGGTCTGTTCCAACAGTCACTATCCCTACAGCAGAAGGTGACTCCCAATTATCAGTTCTCTTTTGACCAGTCATTTTTACGTTCCGATGGTTATCGGGACAATGCAGGCTTGAACAAGAAAACTGTTCAGACAGCCCATCAATGGCAATACGCACCTATAGCGCAGCTACGTGCTTTTATATTATATACCGACTTGGGGTACGAAACGCCAGGCGGACTTACCCTAGCGCAGTATGAAGCGGATCCGAGAGCCTCACGCCCAGCAGGTGGCCCCAATCCGGGGGCGAAGGAGCAGCAGGCCGCTATCTATAACAAAACGGGATTCGGAGGAGTCTCACATCGTTTACAGCTCGGCAAGTATCTATCGCACCAAATTTCTTTGTTTGGTTCCTACACGGATTTCAAGAACCCTTTTATAACGAATTACGAAGAGCGCATCGAGAAAAACTGGGCACTGCGTACTTACCTGTCGCTGGACAATCCACAGGCGGCACTGCCTTGGCAGATGCAGTTGGGATTTGAAGGGATAAAAGGAAGCAGTGCTATCGACAATTACGACAATAACAAAGGAGTGGCAGCTGCTGTACAGGCACGGGATGGCATGACCAACAGTCAGTGGAACGTATTCTATAGGGCACAGATTGAGCTGATGAAAAACTGGAACCTGGAAGGTGCTCTCGGACTGAATGGTAATCACATCGACTACACCCGCAAATACCCAGTGGTAATGCCCACAGATGGCCGTATTTCCTTTGATAAGCAATGGATGCCCCGCATAGCGAGTTCGTATACGCTCCATGAGATAATGTCTTGGAGGGTTTCTGTAGCCAAAGGTTATTCTACGCCTACCCTTGCGGAGGTACGTTCTTCTGACAATAGTATAAATATAGACCTGCAAGCTGAATCAGGTACAAATTACGAGGTAGGATATAAAATACGGAATAAGAACAACAACCTAATTTTGGATATTGCTGCTTATACCTACCGTATGGAGAATGGTATCGTGCGTAGCCTGAATGAAGCTGGCGCAGAGTATTATCAGAATGCCGGAGAGATGAAACAGAAAGGAATTGAACTATCCGTGTGGGGTGCGATTCCCGTTTCGCCACAATCGACCCTGTTACGTGGAATGAGCGTACATACAGCTGTAAGTTATAATGACTATCATTTTGGTCAGTACCTGGTAGCTGATAAAGACTATTCGGGTAATAGAATGACGGCAGTGCCCCAATGGGTATGGACTAATAACGTTAAAATCAATTTTCCTTATCAGCTTGATTTAAACCTGTATCACAACTTTACTTCCTCCATGCCTTTGGATGATGCCAATAGTATATATGCGAAGAAGTTTCATTTGGTGCAAGCCAAGCTCAGTTATACGGCACCTCGCTTTTGTGGGGTATCTGTACAAGTATATGCGGGGGGTGACAATCTACTGAATCAGCGGTACAGTTTAGGTAATGATATCAACGCTTTTGGTGGCCGCTACTTTAATGCGGCAGCCACACGTAATTTTTATGGGGGACTTAAGTTGATTTTTTAGTGCCGGATTCCCGTGTCATCTTAAATAGTTTTCAGAGTTTGTCACTGAAGAGCACAATCAGGATAACGTAGATTAGCTGAGAGAAGAAAGAGATTTTGTCTAAGGAAGCTTGAGGCAAACCATAGGAATCGAGTGCTAAGCCTAGTCCATAGTTGAGTAGCATACCAAAGACGGTACCTATCAAGAAAAAAAGCAGTGCCATCTTCTTACTTTGATGCATTTGGACTTTTGTTTTTTCAAAATCGACAATCTGTTGCATCATACGGCTTTCGAAATCGTCAAAAGGCAATTCCAATTTACTGTTCTTGAGCAGGTCGTATAGTTTATCGTTATGTTCCATAGTATTCTTCTTTCATTAATCTACGGAGTGTCCCGTAGAGGTGTTTTCCCTGAGTTCGCGATACGGATTGCCCTGAATTTCATAATAAAGTAAATCGATAATGTAATAGCTGTAAATAGCCCTACAAACATTATGGATAGCATTTCTTCTTTTCCCATGTCTTTTTTTATTGTTCTTTCCCCATTAGTCGCCTCCGAAAAGAAAATGGTTACAGTTTTCTGAAAAAACTTTTTAGTTCCCCTACTGTTCTAATTCAAAAGAGCTAAATCTTACGCCTATGTCTCTACAGATAAATTACCATATACATACCATAGATAGCCCATTTTGGTCGTTTGCACTGCACGATGGCCATCTGATCGACGATAACCTGCTTCCCTATTTATTGCTGTCGGAAAAGCAACGTCTCCGCGAGGAAGACCCTTATACAGCTCTGATTGCCGAACTGCCTGTCAATCAGTTTGTGATAGGTACATCGCGCTTCCAGCTGGATATAAACCGCGCCGTTGAAGAATCCGTTTACCTCCGTCCCGAGCAGGCCTGGGGTCTAGAGGTATGGAAGACGAGTTTCCCACAGACCTTCCTCGAGCAGCTTTATAAAAAGCATCAATATATCTATCGGCTTATTGAGCAACATATACAGTCCTCTATTCAAAACTACGGCTTCTTTGTGGTACTGGATATACATAGTTACAATGCCAATCGCGAGTCCCCTACTGCTACGATAGATGAGGAGGCTAATCCACAAATTAATCTAGGCACGTATTATAACGACCTGAAGTGGCGGGAACTAACGGATAGCTTCATCCATACCATTACTTCTCAAACGCTGTATGGCTTACCTATTGATATACGGGAGAATGTCCGCTTTAAGGGTGGTTACCTGACGCAGTTTCTAAATAAGCGGTTTGGGGACAAAGGCTGTGTATTTTCTATCGAGTTTCGCAAGGATTTCATGAACGAGTGGACGGGCGAACCGGACGTAAAGCGTATAGCTGCATGCAAACAGCTACTTATTAACACTGTACAGGGTTTAAAAGAGTATTTTGCGTATGAGGGATGATAAGCGACTTAACTTTATTTTGGGTGCCATTAAGGCGAAAGAACCCTTTCATGTACAGGTGCCCAATGTGGGCAAATTGGTGTTCCGAAAGATTGTCCCCTTTATATTTATCTATAGGACTAACATAGCTGGAAAAGATAAAATGTTGTCTAATCTAGCAAAGTCCCAGCTGGCTAGCGTTATTATTCAGGAACATGATACGGAGGTGGAAGCACTACTTCGAAAGCTAGCCCTCTGTATCCAAGAGCAGTTTGGCTCCTGTCTCTTGGTGGAGGTGTGGAATGCAGCCAACGAGCAGGCGCCCGATGTAGAGATTCAACTCGGTCAGAAAGGCATCCTTCCGTTGGCCGAGTATATGCTCAAAAACCTAAAGACAGAAGCCTCAGATATCGTAACCGATATCAAAAAGCTAAAAGAGGTTCCTTGTAATCCATCTTTCGAACGGCTATTTACCTTAAAGGAGTCCATGGACAAGAGTATCTACACGTTAGGACTGTCGGTGCAGCCAAGCTATCGCTTGAGTAGCGGTGATTACCTGCCTATTCTGCTGCGGCATTATAGTGAGTCGTTGGGCAAAATTTTGCTACGTGTCTTTTTTGAGTATGTACGGCTTTTTACCGATCAGAATCCGACTAAATTCCGCCTCAATCTTAAGAAGGAAATAACCGAGAATGTGTTTGCTATCGATAAGGCGCTCACAGCCGAGAGCATGCGTTTTGATTTCTTACTCTTAGTCACCCCTATCAACGTCCCTGAGGCTTGGGAGAGCTTCAAGAAAGCGCGATTCCGTAAGACTCCGGTATTTCAGTATAGGCCGATGCCTATAGATCCCGATATCGTGAAGCGTAACCTCTACAATCTGCGGATCGAAGATATCTATGATCCGACAATTGCTTACCTATTTCGGGACAAGCGACGGGAGCTGGACGAGATGATGAGTATGCTTGCCGATCGTAATACAGAAGATTTTATGCATGGTAGCTTACAGGTTTTTGGTAATGTGAGCGACGAACTGCTACAAGTAGCTCAGTCTATCCTTACGGTGATAGCGCACAATTCAGCGACACAGACAGTAGCACCGGAGCGAAAACTCAATGCAAAGGAGTTTGCCCAACTCGCACGTGAGGAGATTGCTTATCTGAGTGAGCAGTCGGAAGATTTCAAGACGACTGTGCGTGTACGGTCGGATATATCGGGGGTAATGGTCAACCGTGGAGTACTCAATATTGGCGAAGATTACCAGATTTCTCCCGAACGGGCACGGGCTTTGGTACAACATGAGGTTGGTACCCACATCGTCACTTACTTTAACGGCAAAGCGCAGCCACTGCAGCTGTTCAGTCTTGGGGTTCCAGGTTATGAGCAATTGCAGGAAGGGCTGGCCGTATTTGCCGAATACCTGATCGGTGGCTTATCCAACCAACGCTTGCGCATATTGGCGGCACGTGTTATAGCCGTTCGTAATATGCTTATGGGACATAGCTTTATCGATACCTTCTTTTTATTAATGGAAGATTATCGTTTTGGCGAAGAGACCGCTTTCAATATCACGATGCGGGTATATCGTGGTGGCGGACTAACAAAGGACGCCTTATACCTACAGGGGCTAATGGAGCTTATCGATTATATCAAGCAAGGACAAAATCTCAGCCTATTGATGGTGGGTAAGATTCGGGAAGATTATATCCCTGTTATTCAGGATTTGATCCAACGGGGTTATATGTATGCACCATTGGTCAGACCCCGGTATCTGAGTGAGGCCTATCTGCCGAGATTGGATTCCGTAAGAAACGAAGGAAGTATTTTTAAAATGATACAATAGCAAGAACGATATGAATATAGCATTTTTGATTAATCAGACCCATAAAGAAGAAGATGGTTTTACAACGACACTGTTGGCCTATGAGGCTCTGCGGCGTGGACATACCATTATCTATATTGGCTTGGCGGATTTTGTCTATATCGATGACCGACATGTGGAGGCACATGCTCGTATTATTACAGCAGATACGGCAATTGGAAGTAAAGAAGAGCTGTTGGGCAGCTTAAGGCGTGTCGAAAAGCAGCGGTACAATATGGCAGATGTCGATGTGCTCTGGCTCCGCTTTGACCCTGTTATGGATATGTACAATAGGCCTTGGGCAGCGGCTATGGGATTACAGTTTGCACAGCTTATCAAGTATATGGGGCGTTTGGTTATCAATGATCCCGACTATCTGGTGCAGGCGAGCAATAAACTCTATTTGGAGAATTTCCCAAAGGCAGTACGGCCCAAAACGCTGGTCACTCGCTTTGTATCGGATATACAGGCTTTCATGGAGACACAGGGCGATAAGATAATATTAAAACCTGTGAAGGGTTCTGGGGGCAAGAATGTGTTTTTGATTTCGGCAGGCGCTCCGCAGAACCTCAAGCAGACCGTGGAAGTGATTGCGCGGGATGGTTATGTCATTGCACAGGAATACCTACCTGAGGCAACGAAAGGTGATCTTCGGTTTTTCCTGTTAGAAGGTGAGCCTATTGTTATCGATGGGGAGTATGCGGCTGTACAGCGTGTACAAAAAGAAGGGGAAATCCGTAGCAATATTCATCAAGGGGCGACAGCTGTAAAGGCACAGGTAGATGATCATGTATTGCGTCTGGTGGAACAGGTCAGTGGCAAGATAAAGGAGGATGGGATGTATCTTGTGGGCTTAGATATTGTAGGTGACAAAATTATGGAAATCAATGTGTATAGCCCCGGAGCATTGGGATTAGCGAGTCAACTGACAGGAGTCGATTTTGTGGGACATGTTATCCAACAGCTGGAGATGAAGGTAAAAGGATTTTATCGTTAGTGAATTCCCCTCATTTTATGTAGGTTTGTTTCTAACCAAAGAATCAAGAAAATGAAGCTTTACAGCATAGATACCGGATATTTTAAATTGGACGGAGGGGCCATGTTTGGTGTTGTCCCCAAGTCGATATGGCAACGTACGAATCCTGCTGATTCCAATAATCTCTGTACCTGGGGCAATCGTCTGCTCCTTATTGAAGATGGAAAAAGATTAACATTGGTAGATACGGCATTGGGTGATAAACAGGATGATAAGTTTTTTGGATATTACCACTTACATGGTGACGATACCTTGGACAAGTCACTTGCTAAACATGGATTTCACCGGGATGATATCACCGATGTTTTCTTGACACACTTACATTTTGACCATTGTGGAGGTGCTATTGCCCGCGAAGGTGATCAATTGGTGCCGGCCTTCAAGAATGCACATTTTTGGTCCAACGAAAAACACTGGAATTGGGCGGTAAACCCGAATCCACGGGAGAAAGCGTCCTTCTTAAAAGAGAATATACTGCCTATCCAAGAGAGTGGACAGTTGAAGTTTCTGAAAGAAGGTGAAGCTTATGATACCCATATCGATGTACGCTATGCTTTTGGACATACGGAAGCGATGATGCTGCCACAGATTACGTACAAAGGGAAAACCATTCTCTACATGGCCGACCTGTTGCCCTCTGTCGGACATATCCCACTCCCCTATGTGATGAGCTATGACGTGCGTCCACTGACAACGATGGACGAGCGTCAGTCTTACTGGCAGGAAATTGTAGAAAAAGAGTATATCCTATTCTTTGAACACGACCCAACTAATGAGTGCTGTACGCTGCAACACACCGAAAAAGGGATTCGGGTAAAGGATATTTTTAAATTTTCAGAAATCTAGGCATTTATCGCCACTCGTTTGCATATACCTTGCTTAGCCACTGGAATAGCGATTCCTCGGTATTCAATGGCTTGGCTTGGTAGATTTTTAATAGATCATCATAAGCCTCGTTGATAATAAGGTCGTCCCTATTGGTGAATAGACAGACAGTTCGCTGCTCTTGAGGTTGGAACAAGACCGCATTGTGAAAACCTGTGCTCTCTCCCGAATGGAATACCGCTTGAATTTTGTCTTTCTTATCCATTTTCACAAATAAGCCCATGCTGTAATAGATCCCGTCTCGTAAAGGTACTCTGTGGCGGATTACAGTTTCCCAAAATACCTTGTCCCATAGCGGATTATTAGTGTTCATCCAACCTATATATTCCTGTGCAGAAATATATACTCCTCCATCCCCTTTGGTGGCACTGGTATTACTTTGGTCCGCAAATAGGAAACCTGTTGCGGTAGGATGATAACCATATGCCCGATTAGGAATAATACATTCTGAAGTATAGATCTGTGCCTGCTTCAAGCCTGTAGGTTCAAAAATATGGGTGGAGACAAACGTAGCGTAATCCGTTTTGGAAACACGCTCTACGATGACCGCTAATAGACAGTATCCGGTATTGCTATAGCGAAATGTGCTTCCTGCCGGAAAGTATACCGAATCTATAGGTGCCACAAGTTGTAGTACATCGGTATCGCTCAGTTGGTGTTGCAATCCCTCAGGAATCACTGCCTCATAATCCCAGATACCGGAGGTATGTTGTAGCAGCTGGTCGATTGTGATGGATGCGGTGGCCTCTTGTAATTCGGGCAATATCTTGCGGATCGGGGTGTCAAAATGGAGCGCTCCTTTTTTAATTAATAAATAGGTCGCCATAGCGGTAAACTGCTTGCTGACCGAGGCCATTCGAAATGCGGTCCTCGCTTCTATGGCTGTTTTTTTTTCTAGCTCGGCCCGACCGAAAGGTGAAAACTCGACTTGACCCTGGCACGCTGTAAAAGCAATACCACCCGGTTCGTCGGTATTTGGGTAATGGGCTGCGATGACTGATTGGAGCTGTTGTGCTGAACTGCTGTACATACCGACAAGAAAACTAATTAAAAAGAAACCGTATCGCATAACTTATAGGATTGAAATCAATTCAATATCAAATATCAATGTACAATTTCCGCCACTTTCTTTGGTTAAGGGTTCAAAACCATAAGCTAAGCTCGGGTGTATATAAAGCCGCCATGTACTGCCTACGGGCATCTGAACTAAAGCCTGTTGCCAGCCACGGATTAGCTCGGGTATATGGAGAGATTCGGGACGTTTTCTTTTGTAGGAACTATCGAATACGTCTCCATTTAGTAACTGACCTTTATAATGACAGAGCACTTTGGCTTTAGGGCCAGGTTTGACCCCCTCACCTTGCTTTAAGACTTCGTATTGCAACGTGTCACTTAGACTGATGATGCCCGCTTTCTCTTTATTTTCCTTTAAAAAGAGCTCCCCTTCTTTGAGATTTTTAGCTGCTGCATCCTTGATGCGTTTGAGATAAGCATTAGGGTTTGCCATATGTTATTCGTCTTCTAATTCCTCGTATTTTTCAAAATCGATAGTGGCACCTGCCTTGTCCCCTAGTTTTTCCTTGAGCTCGCCCCGGTACTGATAGAGATCCGAATAGTGCGGATTCAAACGGATGGCTTCGTCGTAGTCGGCAATTGCTTCCTGCCAGGCTCCAGTATGCTCGAAAGCGTCGGCACGCATCACGTAGCAGTAAAAATCCGTAGGATTGTGCGCTATAACCTCTGTATAGTCAGCGATAGCTGACGGCCAGTCCTCGATGCGCTCATAGTATGCGGCGCGTTCTTCCAATACCTCAGTGCTGTCCAGTGTGAGTTTTAGGGCGCTCTCGAAGTCCTGCAACGCGGCATTATTCTCGTGTATCGCCACATGGAGTTTAGCGCGGTACAGGTAAGCATTGTGCAGCTGCACATTACGGCTCAATGCTAGCTGTAGTTGCTCTAAAGCACTATCATAACGCAACATGCGCAGGTATACAGCGGCCATAGAAACGTGTATTTCCGGATTATCATCTAGCGCTAAGGCGCTTTGGTAGTCCGCAATAGCAAGCTCGTAATCAAAATGTTGAACCCATAACATTGCACGATTGATATAAGGCTGTGCTTGGTTGCTGCTTTGTTGTAGCTCCCGATTCAGCTCTTCGAGTTCGGGGGCGAGCAGCATGCTACCTTTATTCTCTTGCCATTCTAGGAATATGTGGTAGTTGAAGTCCGATTTTTTGGCAACCTGATAGTCGTAAAAGGCGCCTTCTTCATCTCCTAGAGCTTGATTCAATAGGCTTCTACAGGCATAGAAGAAGGGATATTGGGGGTACTGCTCGATCGCAGAGCTGTAAATTTCTAACGCTTGCGTGTTGTCTCCGACATCGATTAAAGCACGAGCCTCTGTGGCTATTTGTAGAAGATAATTATCTTCTACTGTTGTTTTTTGAACAGTGCTATATGGAAAAAGCTGTGAGCTGGGAAGATAAAGATAGGGATTTTTCTCTTTCAAAATATGGGATTCGGGGATTTAAAAATAGCGCTTTACAATGCGTAGCTTGTGGGTGTATTTATTCTGCTGGGCGTTGAATATGCCTTCGGTGTCCATTTTATCAATACGTACCCGGCCTGCAGCATGTATAATCGTCTCATTGTCAATCATGACGCCTACATGGGTGATGCGTCCAGCTTCATTGTCAAAAAAAGCCAGATCCCCAGCCTTGATTTCGGGAAGAAAATTAACGGTGTCGCCAGATTCAGCCTGTTGCCACGCATCTCTTCTCAGCGCTATCCCAAAATGACGGTATACAACCTGACTAAAGCCTGAGCAGTCTATGCCATACGGCGAACGGCCTCCCCATAGATAAGGGCTATTGTTATAGTGTTGGATTAATTTTGGAAATTCGATATCAAAATCATCTAGGGTACCTTCACGTACTGTACCTTCTATGGTATAAAGTTCACTTCCGATTTGGAGGCTGTTGCTGGGCACAGGTGTGCCGTGAAGAAGCTGTACCGTATGTGTTGTTGAATGAGCCTTGCCACCTGCTAGGTCGATAATGTGTTTGGTAGGCTGCAGTGTAGCGAGTTGCCCCGACTGATGCCTTTGAATCCAGCCCTCATAAGAGGTGTCCAAAAGACGGATACGGTCGAAGTCTACGCCTTCTTCTAGAATTTCGAAAGCCTCCCCAAATAAAACCTGGGTGACCATTTCGCTACGGTGCGATGCCTCGGCCCGAAGAGGAAGTATACTAAGATTGCAAGCTGATAAAACCATTTCGCTTTTATTTTTTAAAACAATAATTATATATTCTTGTTCTTAAACTAACGAAGATACTTCTAAAAAACTAAATTATTATGGGATATTCCAAATTTCAGAGGATACTATTGGCATTAGATGATAGTCCCTGTTCAGATAAAGTAATGGAGTATGCGCACAGCATACTGGAAGGGCAAGAAGCCACCTTGGCGCTGGTAACAGTAATCCCTCCCACCTCTCCGGCCTCTTACGGTGCAGACCCCTTGTTAGGGCAACAGCCTATAGTCGTGGCAGAGGTCGCGGAGATACAGCAGCAGGCCGCACAGGAATACTTGGATAGATTGGCGGCCGACTTTACCTCGGTCAAAGAGATATTTACATTCACCCGCGTGGGCAATATCCGCGAGGAGATATTGACTGTGGCTCACGAGTGGGCTGCAGACTTGTTGATACTAGGGACCAATGGAAAAACTGGATTCGAACATTTTATTTCGGGCAGCGTTTCGGAATCGGTTATCCGCAAGGCACAATGCCCTGTTTTGGTAATCCCTAGTAAGTGTGATTAAGCTTGTATTGATTACACTTTGAGGAGGCGGGCTGCAAACATACTGTCCGCCTTACTCTCGTATCCCTTGATAACCTCCATCTTTTCCACATGCATGCCAAAGGTATTGACTATATAGTTGATTACCGCTTCATTTTCAGCTTCATATACTGAGCAGGTAATATAAATAAGAGGCTTGCCAGTCTTGAGAAAAGGAATCGTCTGAGCTACAATCTGCTTTTGTAAATCGGTAAAATACTGTAGTCTGTCGGCATCGAATGATTGCATCATTTCGGGGGTACGGCCCCAGGTACCTGAGCCAGAACAAGGAGCATCGACAATGATACCATCAAAACGCTCATCCTGTAAAGCCCTTTTTACATTATCTGCGTCGGTGAGATCTACGACTTTCTTGCGGTAGGTCTGTGTGATATTTGCTTGTATAAAGCGTTCGTCTAGATTGCGTAGGATGGAAAGACGAATGTCTGATACCAGTAGCTTGGTGGTGGGGTATCTGTCTAGGAACAATAAAGACTTGCCTCCCGAAGCAGCACAGGCGTCCCACCAGCTTTCGTTAGCGCCGGATTTCATAAAATTTAGGGTGTACTGTGATGAGCGGTCCTGCACTTCATATAATCCGTTCAATCCTCTTATATGCTGTAGTTTACTGCCGTTAGGAAGGGCGATAGTCTGTTCCGAAACGGAGTTTATAACAGCGCCTTCCCGCTGTAGGATTTGCTGTACTTTTTCCTCCTGCCCCCTTTTTATCCGAATGAATAAGTCGGGCTGTATAAAATGACTTTGCAGAAATAGGATTCTATCTATGGCAGTGGAAAGTCCATCATCCAAAGGAAAAAGCTTCTCTATATCAAAGTCCGTCAGTTGGCTTGCTATTTCTACTTTTTCGGATAGGGATTGTTGTATGGATCGAGCCAACTCCGGATGTTGTAGGCTGACCAGATCCGAATGCTGTTCGCATAAGTATTCAGCAACTACAAGTCGCATTATAGGATTTTCCTGTGGATAGGCATTGCCTAAGCGGAAATAGTTATAACAAAAACGAGAGGTCATCTTTCTATCAGATGACCCCATTTGTTTGTTTTCTTTGAAAAAGCGAGTCAGGTATCTCGCTAAGGGCTCCTTTTTATCATATCCAGTAAGGGCACGTTCAAAATTCCTCAGCTGCTGTGAGACTCGTCTTTCATTAACTTCCATTATTGTTTTTTTATTGCAGCTGAAATGAGCCTCCGCGGTATGAGCGGTAGGCTACGGATTCATTTGCATATCCCCAAGCTTCGTTGTATCTGAATTTATAAGAACTGAACAAGCCATTGTAGGATTCTTTTGTTAATTTTTCTTTTAGTCTGTCTGCTCCGTACTTGTTAATCAGTCCACCGAAGTAAAGTGCCGAGTCATAACCTTTGTACGATTGGTCAGATGGCTGTATACCATAGGTGTCTGCATAAGTGTCTTTAAATACTTTTACAGCAGCAGACCATGTTTTTAGATTACTCTCTGTGGTGATGGTCGGATTTAAATCTGCAAATCCCGCATACATACTAAAATCATAACGTTCCCATAGCGGATGACCAAAGAGGCTGAAGTTGTACGTGTTTTCGCCGTATTTCTTGATCAGATTAGTCAACAGATTTTTCAGCTGGTTCTTATCTGTTGTGCCTGTGACAATGATATTAGTACCTGTCAATGAGAGATTCTCATCAAGCTGGCTTATCGAGGATACAGAAAGAATTCGGGCATTGTTTTTGGCCTGCTTGATAGCCGTAGACATACCGTTTAAAAACTGCTTGCCATCGGAGTCGGTTGTGTTGAAAATAATAATAACATCACCAGCGCTATACTCGCGAGCGGCGCGGGCTGCAATCGCATTACTGTGAGCCTTGATAGGAGGAGTCAAAGAAACAAGATTTGGCAGATTAAACTCTGTTGGCATTGAAGCTGCTAACGGGTTAATCTGTAATTTTTCTTTGTCTTTCAGGTTAGTACCGAAAGCTTTTATTTCCTGTGGATATACCGGACCGATGACAATGGATGCTTCTTCAACAGTCGAAGAGAGTGCCAGGCTACCGCTGTAGCTAGCATTGTCACGAGAATCCAGAACATTCAGATTGAAGTCTGCTCCTTTTTTTGCCAACTCTTCCAACCCCAGTTGAAAGCCTTGATAATAATCCAGTGCTAAAGCAGCACGCTTGATGTCTTTCTCAGCGAGAGCGTTTTCAGAAATCTGGTCGAGCTGAAAAGGAAGTACCAAGGAAATGTTACGTCCTATAAAGCGTTTGGCCATGTTTTCTTTGGCCGATTCGCCGGTCTCGCTACTACCGTCAGGTATTTTGTTCGTCTCTCCTGGCTTGGAGCTGTTGTTGCCCACATTGCCCTTATAATCCGGGGCACGCAAAACACCCACTTTAGGAGTACACGAGGACACTCCTAAAGCTAATGCAACAGCTATCAATAAGCCTGAATTTTTCAATTTTTTACTCCCACTCAATGGTCGCCGGTGGTTTTGAACTGATGTCGTAAACAACTCTGTTGATTCCTTTAACATGATTGATTATTTCATTCGATATCTTAGCTAGTAATTCATAAGGCAAATGAATCCAATCTGCAGTCATTCCATCGAGTGAACCTACAGCGCGTAATGCGACAACGTGCTCATATGTGCGTTCGTCTCCCATCACACCGACGGATTGAACAGGTAAGAAAATTGTTCCAGCCTGCCATACCTTATCATACCAACCCGATTCTTTTAAGTTACGTATATAGATGTCATCTGCTTCCTGCAAAATCCGTACCTTTTCTTCATTTATATCACCTAAAATTCGAATTCCTAGTCCAGGACCAGGGAAAGGGTGTCTATTCAGGATGTTAGGATCTACGTCTAGCGTTTTTCCTACACGACGTACTTCGTCTTTGAATAATGTCTTTAAAGGCTCTACAACTTTTAATTTCATATAGTCAGGCAGTCCACCTACGTTGTGGTGTGACTTAATCGTTGCCGATGGGCCTTTTACAGAGATAGACTCGATGATGTCCGGGTATATCGTTCCTTGACCTAACCATTTTGCTTCACTTCCTTCAGGAAGTTCTTTTTGTATGTCTTTGGACGCTTGGTCGAATACATCGATAAATGCTCCTCCGATGACTTTACGCTTTTGCTCCGGCTCAGTTACGCCAGCTAGCTTGGTATAAAACAGTTCTTTGGCATTAACACCTTTGATGTTAAGTCCCATGTTTTTGTAGGAATCCAATACTTGCTCGAACTCCCCTTTACGTAACAAACCGTGGTCTACAAAGAAACAGTGTAAACGGTCGCCGATAGCACGCTGTAATAATACAGCCGCTACAGTAGAGTCTACTCCACCGGATAACGCCATAATAACGTGATCGTTGCCCAAGTCGGCTTTTAGTTCTGCTACTGTGCTCTCCACGAAAGATTCAGAAGTCCAATCCTGTGCACATCCACAGATGTCGATAACGAAGTTTTTGACTAACATCTGTCCGTCTGTACTATGTGTTACCTCCGGGTGGAACTGTATGCCATAGGTATTGGTGCCTGCTACCTGATAAGCCGCTACACGTACCTTATCTGTACTCGCTATAATATTAAAGCCTGCTGGAACCTCTTTGATGGTGTCTCCGTGAGACATCCATACCTGCGACTGTGCAGGGATTCCTTTTAATAAAGCATTGTCATTGTCTACAAATTGTAGGTTGGCTCTGCCGTACTCGCGTATCTCTGAAGGTAAGACCTCACCACCATATTGTTGTGCCAGATACTGCGCACCATAACAAACACCTAATAGCGGGAATCGTTCTTGGATACTTTTGTAGTCGATCTGTGGAGCGTCTTCTTGGCGGACGGAATAAGGACTGCCTGAAAAGATAACCCCTTTCACGGTATCATCTAAGTCAGGAACTTTATTAAAAGGATGGATCTCACAATATACACTCAGTTCGCGAACCCGACGCGCGATTAATTGGGTGTATTGAGAACCAAAATCAAGGATTATTATTTTTTCAGACATAGCGCAAAGGTACGATTAACGGATGAAAACATACAAAAAAAATATTACAGTTTATACCTGCAGTCCTTAGGTAAAAGCTAAGCTTCCATTTAACATATCAATAACATCTGAAGAAATCGAATTTATTACCTTTAACTGTTTTTGTCAATTCACTACAAATAAGCAATATGTATCGCTTTATCAGGTTTTTACTACTTTTTCTTTTGACTCTATTGTATAGTTTAGGTTGGACTCAGGTACGTGGTCGGATTACGGATAGCCATGGTGATGCATTGGGAGCAGTGACAGTCAGTATACAGGGTACTTATATCGCTACCTCGACAAATGCCGAGGGCTTTTACGAAATTAAGAAGCTTCCCTCCTCTTCTGTTAGTATGGTTGTTCAGCGTCTTGGTTTCGAGACGAAAAAGATTTTGCTGGTGGATATACAGCAGCCACACAGGTTGGATGTCGTACTACAGGAGGAAGCTTATGATATTGAGGAGGTAGTGGTCCGCTCAACAGTAAACCCAGCCGACAATCTGATTAAAAAAGCGATTGCGACTAGAAATAAAAATGCGGAGTCAAGGGATAAGTTCGAAGCTGATTTCTATTCGAAAGGTTCATTGACGGCGATTAATCTGCCTAAAAAGATCCTTGGCGCCAAGTTGCAGGATGATAATCAGTTGCTCGATAGTACAGGTTCTGGAATGCTATATCTATCGGAGACGGTGTCTCATATCGTAGTGGATAAGCCGAACAAGATGAAGGAAACGATTGTGGCGTCCAAGATCAGCGGCGAAAATCAAGGCTTTAGTTTCAACCGCGCCGAAGGTACAGCCTTTGACTTATATAATAATTATATCAGCCTAGGTACAACGAAGATAATTAGTCCTATCGCCGATCAGGCTTTTTCTTATTACAGGTACAAACTGCTGGCTTCGTGGAAAGAGGAAGGCCAGTTTATTTATAAAATACAGGTCGAGGCCAAACGTAAATCGGAGCCGGTGGTGGAGGGAGTTGTATATATCGTAGAAGATAGCTGGGAGGTATACGGTCTGGATTTTGTCCTACTGGGAACGAGTATCAATCAGCCTGTGCTGGATACGCTGTTTTTGCGTCAGCAATATACGTATAACAATAGTGACAGGCTGTGGTCTAAACAGTTGCAGACATTGGATTTTACGGCAGGGATCATGGGACTACGTTTTAAGGGGCATTTTACACATAGCTTTACCAATTATAAGTATGTGGATCAATTTGATAAAGGAACCTTTGGCCGGGTAAGTAGTGAATTTAATGCGGACGCGAACCAGAAAGATACCGATTATTGGGAGCAGATGCGGAAGGTGCCACTGATTGCGGATGAAGTGAAGGATTACTATCGTAGGGATAGCCTGCTGTTGGTAACGAGTTCGCCAGCTTATATCGATTCGATAGATTGCCTGCGTAGCCGCTTTCGTATACAGGATGTGTTGCTTGGCTACCGTTATCAAAGTACACCAAACAAGTTGATGATACGTTATAGTTCTCCCCTGTCGTTATCGCGGACTTTATTTAATACGGTGCAGGGATGGAACTTTAAAGCGGGGCTATCGGCAACAAAGGGAGATAGCGACATAGGACGTTATTACCAGGCGGGTGTACTCTTTAACTATGGACTGGCGGACAAGAAGCTCTATACGACGGGAAATGTGCTACTGCGTTTCAATACGACTACGTATGCCACGTTGGGGCTGATGGGAGGAAGTGCACTGAAGCAGTTTAATCCAGACAATCCGATACCAGCAGAATTTAATACCGTATACAGCTTGTTTTGGGGAGATAACTTTATGAAGCTGTACCGCGATGACTTTGTGAAAGCCACTTATAAACAGTATGTACACCCCAGTCTGGAACTGGCTACTTCTTTGGGGTATTTTAAACGTAGCAATGTATTTAATGGAACGGATTATACGTTCTTCTCTTCGAATAGACCGTATACGCCCAATAACCCGTTGGATATTGGCAATACGGGAGTGCCCGCATTCGTGAACCATGACCTGTGGAAGGCGGACCTGAAGGCGATTATATATTTTAATACACAGATTGATAAGAAACCTAATCGCATCGATTATAATCACGATACGCGTTTTCCTGTGCTACAGCTTGGTTACAGCAGTGCATTTGGTACTTCTTATAAAGGCTATAGTTTTCAAGAGGTTACCTTGGGACTGAAGCAGGATGTGGTTTTCGGCAATAAAGGGGTATTGGGCTATGCGCTATCTGCAGGTACCTTCTTAAATGCGGATGGTATTGCCTTTACAGATTTCAAGCATTTTAACGGCAACCGCACGCATATCGGTACGTCGAGCCGTTACCTTAGCAATTTTTTGTTACTGCCCTATTATACCCACAGTACGAACAAGGCTTATCTTGAGCTACATAGTGAACACAATTTTAAGGGCTATCTGCTCAACAAGATACCAGGGGTCAATAGATTACAGCTACAGACGATTGTCGGGTATCACCTGCTGAGTACGGATAAAAGAAAACCCTACCAAGAATTCTCGGTAGGGCTTGATAATATCGGTTGGGGTAAGTACCGCCTATTTCGTGTGGATTATGTCCGCTCGCTGCACGGGACAGGTTCTCCAGATGCCGTCGTCGTGGGTGTAAAGCTTCTTAATCGGCAACGCTAAGAGCGGTAACTAACCGTAAATCTCGTTCAACTCGTACGCTAGACGGATGCCTGCTTTAAGTAAGCATTCTTCCATGATGTACTTGTAGTCGTAGATGTATTTGTAGCTTAGATTGGCGTTGTACTCGACATCCTTATATATCCTGTTGGCCAGTTCGTGCGATTCATAAAGTGCCTGCTCGAAAGAACATTGATACTGATGGTAGTGCTTGCTGTCGAAGATATCGAGTACCCGTGCATATTCGGTATAGCTGTATTTTTCGTTGTCTACCAAATCCGAATCCCAAACGCGGTGGATATTGGTCTTGCGACCGAAGAAAGAAACTTCTATTCTATTGCCACCGAGGTCTTCGGCTCTACTGACGTGCATCGGTTGGTGTGCATCACCAAAGAGATGTACAAGGTAGTAGAGGTTCTGCTGCTGCTGTAAGGGAGTAAGGTTTTTATTGCCCTTTGTTTCGTTTTTGATACGAAGGTAAGCTTTGTAAAGGTTGTCTTCTGGCGATGCTTTCAATGCAGCGGTGAAAGCCTCGAAACTCAGGTTGCCCTGGGTATTTACAAAGTGCCATGAGCCTGTTTTATTGAGGGCTGGATCTGGGTCTGACTTGATGAAATCGGCCCAGTTGGACCAGTAAGCAACGGTCTGCTTGCCAATAATCTTTGCGATGTTTTTCTTGGCTTTCTTGCTGAGATGTTGCTCGGCAATTTCGGAAATGACACGGTGACCTGTCATGCCCCAGGCAAATACGTGTTGCTGTTGTCCAACAGATAATAACACCAATAGTAAAGCGACTAAGCGTAGTGTTCTTGTTTTCATCTATCTATAGTTATTTAAAAATATCAAATGCATATTTGGCGGTGGACCAAAACTCGTCCAACGCGATGATTCGTGGTTTGAGGAATGAAATAAGCTTGGGCCAGTCTTCTTTTTTGAAGACACTCACCTTGTCAAGTGTGCAGACTATACGTGCAGTTTCCTTTCCATAGTCATCGTAATACTCGGGATACCATCCCCACTCCTCGCCTAATGTATCCTGCAGGATAGGGCGCAACTCTTCAAACTGGGCGTATAGCAATGCGCGGATACCTTGGTCGGGATGTGTCATTTCTATCATGATTATAGCGGACTTGTTGGACGCATCCATCCGAAAATACAGCTGCTTGATTCCGGTCTTGTAGTTGACCCAGTTGATTTTTTCACTATCAGAAGAGGCTATTCCCACCATATACTGACCGAAGGTGGTCCAGAATTCCTCTTTCAGTTTTTTTACTTCTTCTCTAGAATACAAATCTTTTATTTTTACAAAACTAAAAAATAGATTAAACTTTTATAGAGTACGTCTGTTATTAAATTGATATGGATAAAAAGAAGTCACTTTTATTGTTGGCCGGAGCGGCTGCCGGTGCAGTAGTTTACAATATATGGAAACCTGTGAAAAGCAAGCTTCCGGTTATACAGGATTTTGAACTGGATCGCTACCTTGGTGTCTGGTACGAGATAGCGCGGATGGATTTCTATTGGGAGAAGAACCTAAAGGATGTAAAGGCGGAATATAGTAGGAATGAAGATGGAAGTATACGTGTAGTGAATAGCGGTATTCATATGCGCACGCAGAAGTTAAAACAATCTGTTGGCAAAGCTAAGCTGTCGGGAGCACCGAACGATGGAAATTTGCGTGTTTCTTTTTTTGGACCTTTCTACTCGGGTTATCATATCATGCATATCGATGGTAATTATGAGTACGCTTTGGTATTTGGCGATAATCTGGACTATATGTGGATCTTATCCCGTACAAAGACGATACCTACAGAAGTAAGGGATAAATACCTCGGCTACGCGGAACTATCAGGATACGCTGTGAAGGATCTGGTCTGGACATTCCACGAACCTACTCTCCCAGAGGGGTTAGAGTAGGCGCTGTGCGACCATAAAGTCTATGGACGAATCATCAGCAATGGTTTTGGAGATTACTTGTAAATGCTCTTCTGTAATACGATTACCTATGCCCTTATTATAAAGGGTGACCAAATAATAAGAAGCCTCGGATTTGTCCGACTGTGACAGTCTGTTATTATTGATGTAATAATTGAGTAACGTAGCGGCAAAGCTTCCGAAGTCTTCTAGGGAAAAGCGTTTGAATTCATTGAAAAAACCAAACATATAGGTCTCAAACTCCTGCTCTAACTGTTTTTTTATAAGTATATCCATTTTTTGAACACGACACAAGGCCTTTGTAAAAGGCGTCATTCAAAAGTAAGGAAACTTTTGATATAGCTGAAAAGGAATAAGCAAGGTGTTCCGATTATGGAACACCTCGTCAAATTTTATTTTCTGACACTGATAGCAACACGTCTATCTTTAGCCCTTTCTTTATCTGGAGCATCCCAAGCTACTTTCGCAAATTCTGAACCGTACCCTTCTGCTCCCACTACCTGCGCACTTAACCCTTCTTTATCTAAGTAGTTTTTTACAGCATCTGCACGTTCTTGTGATACCTTTTTATTGATAGCCTCGTCTCCGGTTCTATCGGTATAGCCTCCTATTTTAATCTTTGCGTCTGGAAATAACTGCAGAATGCGTGCAATATTGACCAGTTGAACCTGGCTGTCCGCTGTAACAGTAGCAGTGCCGGTTTCAAAATTGAGATTATCAAAGTCAAACCATTTTTCTTTCAGTTGTTCGTCAGTCCATGTTTTATAGTCGGATTGCAGGAATTGTATAAGCTGCTCTTCTATGCCCGAAGAAAATGCCTTAAGGCTATCGCCATCGGGAAGTTTGACATCTATCAGAAGGCTACCTACACTCCCGCTGCTATCGGGTTTTATATTTTGATTACTATCCAAAGAGGTATTGGCCGTTTCGGAAGTAACTTGTTTGTCGCTGCCACATCCTCTTCCAAATAAAAACCATAGTGCTGCAATAAGTACTAGAATAAGGAGCCACCATACGCCTGCTCCTTTTTTTTCTTGATCGGTGTCACGTTGGGTATGTACCATAGACGGTGTCGGACTAGGTGAATCTACGTCACTATTGTTGGGACCACCGATCTCTTTAGCGACATCGGCCTTAGCAAATAGGCTACCAAACATTCCAAGTCCCAACCCAGGAGGAATGGCAGAAGCAAACGAAGATCGGTTGGTCTGGAGTAACTGACCGACTTCGGCGACATCCCAATGTCCTCCTTTTTGGGTGATTCCAGAAATAACTGCAGGTACGGAAGCACCAAACAGGCTGCGCACAGATTCGGGACTCATATCAAGGTACTTGCCGATAGATTGGGTAATACCGGTGAATTTGTTTCCAAATATCTCATTCGTGATATTATCACTTTCAAAGTGTGCGCTTTCGCCTCTGTCGTCTTTGGAAAAATATTTCCCGAGGGCGTCGTGCAGATCAAAACTGGCAAACAGATGCTTAGCAGACTGAAAGATGCTCGTGAGCCCCTCCTTCGATTGGTTCTGAAGTCCTAATAAAAGTGAAGGAACCGCGATATTGACGCCTTTCGCTACCTTCTCTTTATCTTCTCCCAAATGGACAGCCAGCTTGTTGATGACCTCTTCTGTGAAGTAAGATTGAATATTTTGCAAGATATTGTTTTCCATAACATTACAATTTTATTGGTTACCATATAGTTAAACAAAGGTGTAACGTTTTTGTTTGAGTCGTTTTATTTGTGTAGTTTAACATTAACTTTATATCCCAATGTTATCTTTGACCAAATTATTTAATTTACTATGCTATTGAAAAGATTTTCTTTACTACTCCTATCTGTTATTTTTAGTGTCCATGTATTTGGACAGCAACCTAAGTATATCTTTTATCTTATCGGTGATGGTATGGGATTGAACCAGGTTAATCTGGCCGAAATCCATCAAGCTGAATTGAAAGGTGTCAATGGTACTGCACCTTTGGTGTTTACACAATTTCCTTATGTGGGTTTTGCATCTACAAACTCGTTATCACATGGTGTGACTGACTCTGGTGCTGGTGGTACGGCGTTGGCGGTCGGCAAAAAGACGAAAAATGGGGTAATCGGAATGGATAGCACAGGGACTATCGCCTATAAGAGTATTGCCTATGCGGCTAAAGCGAAGGGGATGAAGGTGGGTATCACGACAAGTGTGAGCATTGATCACGCTACTCCGGCTTCATTCTACGCCAACCAAGCGCATCGAGATATGTATTACGAGATCGGAAAGGATATTATCAAGTCTAACTTCGATTTCTTTGCAGGTTCTGGATTCTTGAAGCCGAACACCTCGTTTGACAAGAAAGAAATGCCTGCATTGGTTCCTCAATTGGAAAAAGCAGGATATAAAATCGTAAAAGGCAAAGTGGCATTTGAAAAGGAGAAAAATAAAGGGCAACGTATGATATTGATGAATATCGATGGAACGGATGCAAGCTCCCTCAAATTCTCTATAGACCAGGAAGCAGGTGATTTTAAATTGGCAGACATCACGCAAGCGGCTATCACCTCATTGAGCACTAATAATAATAAAGGGTTCTTTTTGATGGTTGAAGGCGGTAAAATCGATTGGTCTGCCCATGCAAATGATGCCGCTACAACTATACAAGAAGTATTGGATTTTAATGAATCCGTAAAGCTTGCTTATGAATTCTACCTAAAATATCCGAAAGAAACACTCATCGTGGTTACGGCTGATCATGAGACGGGTGGTTTGGGAATCGGTAATGGAAGCTCTACATTGAACACGAAAGTATTGGCACATCAAAAGGTATCCCAAGGTGGCCTATCGGCTAAAATAGGTGAACTGAGAAAAAGTAATCCAAATGCGAGCTGGGATGAAGTAAAAAAACTGTTAGGTGATAACCTGGGATTATGGTCAGTATTGAAGGTCTCTGAAAAAGCGGAGGCTCCTATCTATGAAGCTTATAAGAAGAGCTTTATAGACCATCATAATGAAACAGAAAAAAGTTTGTACGCTAGTGACGACAAGATCGCGACATTGAGCATCGAGTTGCTGAATAAGTTGGGAACTATAGCTTGGTCTTCTAAGAATCATTCTGCAGCATATGTGCCCGTGTATGCTATTGGTCAAGGTGCCGAAACATTTCATCAAAAGCTAGATAATACAGATATCCCTAAAAAGATAGCTGAAGTGGCTGGCTTTGATTTTTAATTGATATATTTAGTTCTAACAAAAGCCGGATCCTCTAACAAGGAATTCCGGCTTTTTTCTTTTGCTGCTAATGAAGGATTAACATATTCTTTTAAACTGCTTCTTCTTGTTCTTCCACATCGCTTGGAATACCAGATCTGGAGCTGTCCAAAACTAAGATTTGACTTACTTTGATTTCGGCAACATTTCTTTTGATACCATGCACATCAGTGTATTCATGATATTGTAACGCTCCGGATATCATGAATAAGTTTCCTTTGTGACCGAATCGTTCGACGACTTTGGTAAGATCTCCCCATACCACACAGCTGTGCCATTGTGTAAGCTCTCTCCATTGTCCGTTGTTCATTTTCAGTCTTTCATTCGTGGCAATTCTGAAATTAGAGACTCTAGCTCCTTGACTTGTAGTTTTGATTTCCGCATCGGCACCTAAGCGTCCAATAAGCTGGACTTGATTCATTAAAGCATTCATTTCCGTAAAATTTAAATTATCAAAAAATATAAGTAATTTCGCCTGCGGCAATATCTGTATTGATTGCCAAAGGTTTAACCAAAATTATAACCAACTCAACGAATAGTCGGATGTTAATCGTTTATATCCGTTTATATCCGTTTATAATCGGATACAAACGGATAAATGAAAGTTAAATTATGAAAGAGAAAGAGTGTTTGGAGTGCTTAGCCCCTATTAAAGGACGTTCTGATAAACGTTTCTGTAATGATGCTTGTCGTAGTAGCTATAATAACCGTCGGAATACAGATGAGAGCAATATTGTTCGAAAAATTAATAGACAGCTTTACAAAAACAGAAAAATACTATCGGGATTGCTCAGAGATGAAAAGATGGTACAGGTAAATGAAGACCGGTTGTTGACATTGGGGTTTGACAAGGAATACCATACCCATGATTTACTGACGTCAAAGGGACAGACTTACTATTTCGTTTATGAGTATGGTTTTCTACCGTTGGAAAAACAACGGTATCTTATTGTGAAAAATAAGAACCTTCTTAACGAAACGGAATAAACCTGTCCCTTGTCTTTTCTATGGCATCTGAAGCGTTATGCGTAGACAACAGGGATAAGTAGTACAATTTTAGTACCTCTACCTCCTTCGGTGGTGCCACTTGTGACTTTGGCTTTTTTGCCCAACAACATGATACGCTCTTGGCTGATTGCTCCAGAAAGGGATCGATGTGCATTCACTTTATGCTCCTGTTGCTTGCCGGTGTCCGTTATAGTAACCTCAAGAACGTCTTTATGTATCTCCATGTCAATGACAATCCGTCCTGTGCGGTCGTTAAAATCGACTCCGTGTAAGACTGCATTCTCCACATAAGGTTGAATAAGCATCGGGGGGATCATTATTGCACCAAGATCTTGTTCATCCGGAATATTAAGCTCATAAACAAATGCATCTTCAAAACGCATTTGCTGTAAGCTCATATAGTTTTCTAATGCTTCTATTTCTTCGTCCAATGGGACTTCCTTTTCACGGCTCAACTCTAAACTGCTTCGCAACAATCTACTAAAACGATTGAGGTATTTTATCGCAATCTCCTTACGGTCTAATCGAACAAAACTCTGAACAGCAGCAAGTGTGTTGAAAATAAAATGAGGTTCCATTTGTGTACGCAGCAATTGTTGCTGCAGTAGTATTTTCTCTTTTTCTTGTCTTACTTTCCGTTGTTGGAAGAAATAATACAAGAAGAACATCCCCCCTATCAACAATACTACGGTCAATATGGTAATGGTTAATAAGAGCTTGTTTTTCTGCAACTGTAGCTTATTGATCGCAATATCATCATTCAACGCCCTAATGGACCTTTCTTTCGCTTGTATCTGGTACAAGGCATTCATTTCGGCGATTGCCTGATTGTTTTTGGATTGATAAAAGTCACGTTGAAGTTTATATACACCGTTCATTAATGTAAAAGCCAGCTCACTATTACCTTGAAGCTGATATAGTGAAGCCAGATTACGTTGATATAAGATAAGGTTGTTCGTGTCAATCAGATCTTCATACTCTTTCATAATCTGTCCCGCCTTTTTAAAAGCCTCCCATGCTTGTGCAGGTTGTTTGAGTGATACAGCAGTCGCGGCCATATTCACGTAACTGATAAACATGGTATTGACCGATGCACTATTGATTGCCGAAAATTCAAAGCGCTGCTCGTCAATTTGATTTTTCTTAGCCTGATAGTAATAGAGGGAATCGAACTGTTTTATTCTATCAAAATATTTGGCTTTGCATTCGTAATAGAAACTGATGTCATAAGACATTTGGTTTTCATGATGCAGTTTGTCGAGCTTATCCAAGTAGATCTTCATGGTGTCCGCAGGCGTATTATCTAATGCCATGAGCTGTATAGATTGCACCAATACACGCTGCTTGTAAAGGTGTCCTGCAGGCAGACTGTCTGTAATCGGCATAGCCGCTTCGTGCATCTTTCGTGCTAGATCATACTGGAATAGGTTTCTATTACTCTGCGCTGCAGAAAGCAACATGATTCCTTTTGCATCTAAGGATAAAGGCACAGCGGTATCGCTTAAAACAATACTTGCTGCTTTATTATAATAGTAGCCAGCTTGGTGTTCTTTTGCCTTTTCTGCCCAGATATTACCCATACCATTATAGATAAGCGCTTTTTGCTTCAGATTTCCGCTGGTCGGCTCTATAAGTTCCAATGCCTGCTCGACATAATACTGTGATGAATCACTTTTCTTCATCGCATACAGACGTGCTAAATTGTATTTGATATCTGTGGATTGGACCGTATCTTTCCCTTTGACCGCGCGGTCGTCCAATGCATGCCAGACCGCCATCAAAGAATCCATATTGTCTCGATTGGGCTGTATATCATTTAGCTCCTTGATTTGTGTCGCTAAGGTGCTTTTAGCGACTTCTTCGTTTGGCTTATTTTGACAGCCCTGGAAAAAAAAACAGAGAACTATAAGGTATGGTAAGGAGTGTCTCATTTATTAGCCGATAACAGGTTAACTATATAATTTCTCCTTCGCGAAGATACAGGGATTTCCTCTTGGTTTTTGAGGACAAGAAACTCGGACTTATTGATACCCGACACGTAGTTTTTATTAACTAGATAAGACTGGTGGCTACGTAGAAAATAAGGTGCCGGTAACAGTTCTTCATAGTACTTGAGTGGCTTGGAGACCAGTTCTTTCTTGCCATTATTTAGAAAAAAGAAGGTATAAGGGCCGTCTCCTTTGCAATATAATATATCAGCTACCGCTACAACACGTATATTGTTTAACGAACTCAACGTTATGTGCTCTGGTAATGTATTTGTCGCTGATAGCGATTCCTGAGCGAGATTGAGCTGTTGTGTCCATTGTGGATTTCTATCCCGTTTACCGCGGTAACGGTTTAGGGTTTCTGCCAATTCCTCTTGATCTACCGGTTTTAAAAGATAATCCAGGGCGCCGTACTTTATGGCTTTAATAGCAAATTGATTGTAAGCGGTGATAAATACTATATTTTCGGGAACTGTGTTCAGCTTTTTCAAGACATCAAAGGCTGTGCCATCGCCAAGCTGTATGTCCATCAATAAGAGGTCAGGTTGGGTTTGTTCAATTAAATCAGCAGCAGCATACACGCTATCTGCCCATCCTATTATTTCAATATCTTTTTCGTCGCGCAACAGGTAGATGATTTCATCCCGCACCGCAGGCTCATCTTCAATTATAGCTGTTCGTATCATTAGCAGGTTGTTTTTCAGGGGGCGAATTTACAATTATATATCTTAGTTCTACTAACTAATAATCATGCCGATTTTTAAAAAAAGGCCTTTTTCTAGTGAAATAGTACAGGTTGTTATTTATTAACAGCAAAATGTAAATGTTTTTGCTTAGCTAGCTTCCACATATCATATAATACAATGGAAGAGGTCCGTTATAATCCTGCGCACGTTGGAATCCTTCGAAGAATATATGGTCGCCCAATTCTTTATTACTCAGCTGGTGCTCCATCTGGTACATGATGTCCAATGCAGAAAAGCTACGGCCATTAGCCGCTTGTAGCTTGGCCGAGATCTCCACCTGGAAAAAGCCGCTGTATTCATTGTCTGCGTCAAAGACATCCCCTTCATCTTCGAGCAGCTCTTCATTGGATTTCAGGTCATCTAAATCTTTAATCCATGCTTCATAAGTAATCTCTATTTCAGATTCATTAATAACGACCTCATCTCCATTCCAGTAGGCCTTCGACTTAAGAATGTCTTTTTGATAGCGCTCTATCTCCCTATCAAAGTCAATCTGTGAGTCATAAGGTTTGCGGTTGAAAGCCCATACAATATCTGAAAGTACACTATCCGGATTATCGTTCCTCTTCTTTGCAGGTTCTTCCTTTTTCAATTCTGTTTTTTTAGTCTTAAATAATTCTTTAAAAAATCTAAACATATCAGGTCGCTGTGATTAAAGTGCTGACAAGAACCAAGGGCTGAATAGAGCTCCTGAGATCAATATCATTTTTTTCTGTTTGGAAATCGTACTTTTTGTCGAATTCGATTTGTCTTTCAAAATAATACAATCAATCTGGCACTATTGCTATACGTTTACAATACGCCCTTCCTTCTTTACAATCCGTTTCATATTATAAGCGAAATAGGACGAATTGTAAATGACTTAGCACACTGTTACCTATTAACGCTACTTTTACAGCGGTTCAACCTTATACGATCAACTATGAAACAGTTACTTTCGATATTGCTATACACTTTGTTTTTATCCTGCCAGCAACGCAGCAATACAGCGCGAGCCCCCCTTATAGCAGAAGATACTGTTCAGAAGTCTACCGTAGTTGAAGATCTTTTGTTCAGCAACGACACTATAAGTGTCTATAAAATAGATTCTATATCATTCTTTAAAGCCAGCGGCAAACTATTGCCAAAAACTGATACATTGCCCTATATCAAAGATTTCGAGCGGGCTAAAATTATACTTACAGGGCGAGCAGTGTTCGGCAACGTTGGTTTTAACCATGGGGTGATGGAAGTAGATACGCTGACCCATGGAGATAATTTATGCCTAATCCGCGCGAGCAACGGCCATACAGTCAGCGTTTGGGACAATACAGAATTTGCCTATATCGGTTTCTACCGGTATTATCCGACTGAGGAGATTCTTTTATTTGAAGGCGGTCATTCTTCAGATTTTGCTATCGACTTGCGAACAGGTATAGTCGGCGCTGAGCAGGTTGGAAATCCGGCGTATATCTTATATACACCAAACAAACAATTCCGTTTAAATGGCTATTTCCCTGGTCAAGAGTGCTCTGCTTATTTCATTCAGCGTATGGAGGGAGATCATTATGTTCATTTTGGGGAGATTCCTTTACATCTTACTTCTGAAGGTTTTGATCTCTGTACGTTAGAAAACATCTTTTGGAACGGTGAAACAGAGCTCTATTTTAGAAATACTTACTTTGCAGCAGGTGATGATAAAAGACTGGGTTTCTTCAAATTAAAGATTCATTCCAGATAGCATAGACATGAGCAAAAAAGGTATTAGGGCAGTAAAAATTACAGGGGCTACCTTTCTCATCGTCCTACTATCGGCAACGGTATTGTTATTAATAGGTGAGTTTGGCACGGAGCCTAGCCTAAGTAACCTATACCGTGATGGTAAGGAGATCAATGGCGTATTTACCAATTATAATAATCAGATTTACGCGGTGGTTCCGAGTAGTGGTTATTACTTGATCAAGGAAGCGGATGCCGCTAGCTTTCGTCCCCTAGACGAGCATATTTCCAACCGTCAGTTTGCAGTAGACAAGAATTTTGCCTATTGTGGCAACCAAATTGTGCCCGGCTTTGATCCGGCGACTGCCAGCGCGCTGGGAGAAGGCTATTTTACGGATAATAAAACGACCTGCTATTGCGCTCCCATGAGTGTTCCCAATAAGGATCTATCTGGTGTTGCTTTTGTGCTGAAAAAAATACTATACGGCGCAGGAGTAGCCGATAAGCCCCAAAGGGATATCTATCCGTTCCAATTCCTACAAGAGGGCAACAGTGTGTACACGACCTTGTTAAAAGCACGTGCTGCCACCAACGGTAAGCTCGTTTATTACCAAGGTGAGCTTTTGGACAAAGCGAACCCCTTAACCTTACAACAGCTACCACTAGTATACAATGATGGTGATATTCGTCTCAGCTTCGTTTATCTTGCAGACGACGAGCATGTATACTATAAGAACGAGCTTCTCCCTCTACAGGCAAACAAGGAGCTGCACGCGCTTGCCTTCGATGCTCAGAATCAACAAAATTACCTAGTTGACCCTAAAGAAGGTATGGTTTATGTAAATGCCACACCTTTCGACAAGAGCTACGCTCCCTATAAAGAGCTATCATTGCATGGTGGTCACATTTTTCACAGCTTCTTCTTAAGTAAGTCCGGTGTATTCTATTATGATGCAGTGAAAAAGGAGGTGATGCGTTTAGAAGAAAATCCTTTCAACGAATCTAACTTTATAGAGATCGAACCACTGATTTTTTCAGATAATAAAAGGCTTCTTTATTTAGAGACGAGCGAGTTATGGGGCGGGCGACGCGATCCAGGGCTAAAATCACAGTCCACACATATCTATCAATTGGATGAACCTGTTGACCCAGCGGCATGGCAGAGAGTTGGTCCCGTGAACTACAATTTTGGTGCAGTGTGGAAAAATGGCATAGATTATTTTTACTTTGATCAGCTCGGCAATAACCAAGGTATTCGGAAGACTATATACCGTGTTGCGGACCAAGCTACAGTTAGTAAGCTGCTCGAAAAAGATATCCGCACTGATGCAATACGGGGGCTGATCAGGGATGGTAAAATGACACCCATTAAAGGCAAAGAGGTACTTCGGGCAAGGACCGTACATCGGGAAAACAATTATTGGCTTATCTGGATTATTCTCAGCTTAACATTAGGAGTAAGAGCTGTAATGTGGTTCTTACGCAAAGTCGGAGTTAATCCGCAGTCGTTCACCATAACGCGGAAGAGGGGCTGAAAACAAACAATCTATGGTCAAAATAGGTTGTTCCGTCGTAATTACCTAAGGTGTAGGTTACGAAAAAAAGCTTTCTGTTTAAGACAGAAAGCTTCATGTTGTTGGTCGGGATGGCCGGATTTGAACCGACGACCTCCAGCACCCCATGCTGGCGCGATACCGGGCTACGCTACATCCCGAATAGGAATCCAAAAGTAAATCTTTTATATATGTTTTGCAAGGCCAATTACCAAATGACTGGACGCCTTTTAAAATTCTTAATAAAAGCTATAATTTAAAATTAAATTTGGCATAGAAAAGACCGGCCGATACAATCGTAAACCTTAAATATAGAATCGTTCTAAATAGAGTGTTTTTGGGTAAACTAATTGTCACAATCTGCCCTTATTTTCTTCTACTGCGGAATAAAAGTCTATTTTTACGCCTCTTAATTGGACATATAGATATAAACCATTAAGTGATATAATATAAATATTTTACTTGACTGCTGAAAAGCAAATACTGTGATTACTGAATTTTTATGAGTGCAAGTGTACCGAACAGACTTTATGCGGCGATAACTGGTATTGGAGGATATATTCCAGAGAATACGCGCTCTAACCTCGATTTAGAGAAGATCTGTGAAACTTCGGATGAATGGATTGTGAAGCGTACCGGAATCAAAGAACGTCGGATTCTTGAAGAAAATCTGGCGACTTCGGACATGGCCGTACGTGCTATCGAAGACCTTGCTATTAAATATAACAAAAATATACACGATATCGATGCTTTGCTGGTAGCGACTTCTACGCCAGATATGCCGATGCCCGCTACCGCTAATATTATAGCTGATAAGCTGGGGATAGATAATGTTTGGGCATTCGATATGAATGCAGCGTGCTCAGGTTTTCTTTATGCGCTAGATTTGGGTGCATCATTGATTGAGACCCGCCGTTATAAAAATGTGCTGGTTGTAGGTGCAGACAATATCAGTACCTATGTGGACATCCATGACCGCTCGACAAATATCCTTTTTGGTGACGGTGCGGGAGTTGTCTGGTTAGAACCTTCGACAGAGGGTGGAATTATGGATGCTTATTTAAGAAGCAATGGTTCTGGGCGCTCTTTTTTAAATATTGAAGGCGGAGGCTCTCTTTACCCCTTGGATGCACATGACGCCATAGCCGACAAGCGTTAT
This sequence comes from Sphingobacterium faecale, assembly GCF_016746095.1. GTDB lineage: Bacteria > Bacteroidota > Bacteroidia > Sphingobacteriales > Sphingobacteriaceae > Sphingobacterium > Sphingobacterium faecale. The sequence goes on from NZ_JAERTY010000005.1 coordinate 184,568, forward strand.
TTGAAACAGGATGGCAAGACGGTATTTAAGCATGCTGTACAGTCTATGAGCGATGCCTGTTTTCAGGTGTTAGACCGTAATGGACTCACTATAAATGACATCAACTGGCTCGTGCCTCATCAAGCTAATCAACGTATCATTGATGCTGTAGGACGTGCACTGGATATACCAGAAGGCCGGGCACTAAGTAATATCGAATATTTAGGCAACACCATTGCAGCAACGATCCCGTTGTGTATATGGCAGAATCTGAAACAGATCAAAACCGGAGATCTGGTAATGCTGACGGCATTTGGCGCAGGATTTTCCTGGGGTGCCAGCCTCTTTAAATGGATGATATAAAATATTAAGAATCTTCCCTGTACGCTCTACCGGTGTAGATATCCACATAGTAATACGTTAGTTCTCCAGAGGTGCCTATTGCACGCACTAAGCCGTCCGAATGAATAGCGTCATATGCCTTTGATCCGATCTGCTGTTTGGCCTTGTTGTCATACAGTATATAGGTGCCTTCTTTATCCTTTTGCAGGGCGTAGATACCTTTGTCCACATCCAGAACGGAAATATCCTGGTACTCCGGTTTTATTTCCCAGGATTGGGTACGGCTGTTCCATACCCCTTTGGTTCTCACTTCCTGTTGATCTTCGATAGGAATGATATATAGATCCTCCATCCTACTATAAGAAGTGATCTTGCCAAATTTCCACCTTTCTCTATTCATCGCATCTGGGAAAATCATTTTTCTGTCCGGCCATACCAAATTGCCGACCTGGTCCCTTACCTTAAAATGATACGTATGCTCCAAACGATCTACGACATTCCCATTCGTATCGATATATAACCAATCGTATGCCCATACCGCATGATCGTAATTGAAAACCCCGAGCAGAAAGTAAGGGGAATTGTTGATCGAGTATACCAGTCCTGTCTTCTTAATAAAATCGATCTGGACGTTAGTTGCTTTCTTGATTTCTTTGGGAAATACCTTATCGTATTGGGGGAAAGCATACACATCCTCCGACTTGCCATCTATCAATAGTTTAGGGACTTCAGGCTCGTGCCGTTCTTTATTGACTTCTTCCAGCGTTATTATCTCCTCCCCATAGCGTATAGAAAGAGTTTCCGACCCCTTCATGTCGCTGTGGATTGCTTTTTTACTAACCGATCCATACAAGGAAAAGCCTCCATTCGAAGTTTTGATAAAGCGTCCATCTTGCAGCATTTCAACGATGTTATGCTCTACCTTACGGAGGCTGTTCTTTTTGATTTCGTAGAGCGTTCCATTCCAATAGATATGATTATCATCTATAGAAACGAAATTTAAATAGACATGATTTTCCAGATATGGGAGATCTTGTTTCAGTAAGACCTGACCCGATTCCAGTATCCCGATTTCTGTTTTATGATAGGTCTGTTCTTTCTTGACACCACTACCCATGATATTCCAGTCCCATTTCCATAGCGGCATCTTCTTGTCGTACTCCTTTTCTTTTTTATAGAAGGTCAGTCCATTGACACTATTCAAACTGATCTCCTCGTCAGAGAAATCGATCACGCTATCTCCGTTGGCATCTATAACGCTATATTCGTAATTTTCATTGACAACAACCGCAAACCCAGTCGGTGTAAATAAAGATGCCTGGCGGTAATACCGATCCGAGATGGGGTTCAGGTCGGTTCTGTCTACATAGATATACCTTTTTTGCTTCGTTAGGAAAGGAACTGCATCTTTCATCTTTGCATTTGCATATAAGGGCAGCTTGACCTCTTTTTTTTCCTGTGTACAAGCCGTCATAGCTGTTAACAAGAAAAGGATACTGCACATTGCTGTTTTCATATGTGTATAATCTGTTTTTTATCTGTCAGTTGGCGACGTGAGTATTTCATCGCTTTTATTTATACACAATGTTACGGAGAATGATAGAATAAATACATCCCTGTGATTGGCTATATTTTAGAAAATTTTCAGGAATAAGTAGCAATAGGTACGGAACTTTTCGAAAAAGGAATAAATCACGTTAAAAATAGAGACTTTTTTAAAATAAGGGGGTGTACACCCCTTTCAACCCCCTTTCGGGCCTATCAAAACCTCCAAAAACAGCGATTCCGCTAAGCAAACCACGTTTTGCACAAGAAGTCGAAAAGTATAAATAATCACCTTTTCTCCATCCCACCCCTCTTCCACCCCTCTCTATTGGCCAGAAACGGCATTCGCCCCCTCAGATTTCAACCCCTGACTCACCTTCTATTTGGTATATCTTTGATTTTGAAGGCACACGATAGGTAGAAACAGGTGCATCGTTAGGCAGCTATCCCGATTCAGGTTCGGGGTAGCCCCCTAGCTGATAAGGAGACAACTTTGTCGTCATTCCGACCGCAGTGGAGGAATCTACGAAGTATACAGGCTATTAATAACAAGATAACTTAAAAAACAGACTGCTTCATTTTCATTCGCAGTGACGGAGAATAAGCTGGCTTGATAACAGGATAACATACATAACAATAAAAAAATGAAAACACAACGCATACATACCGCAAAGGCGCCACTATCAACCGGTATCGCATACCTATTCTTATTTGTATTTGTCTACACCGCATTTGAAAAGTCGGTAGACTTCCAAACGTTCGTTCAGGGTATGGCGCGGTATGAGGATTTCAAGGAGTATGCGATGCCTCTTGCAGCTACAGTGATAGGTTTTGAAATCCTGGTTGCGGCATTACTGCTATTTGAGAGGACACGATTGATCGGACTCTATGCATCACTGCTTCTTATGATAGCGTTTACAGGCGCACTATATTATATCACGTATGTGCTGCATTCCAGTTACTGCAATTGTGGTGGCTTTATCAATACGCTGTCCGCCACGCAGCATCTCTGGTTCAATGGCCTGCTGATCGCCTTAGCGATTGCAGGCATATACCTCCACCGGTTTAGATATCAACTTTCAATAAATTAATAACAGTAAATTTTAAAATCATGGAAAAAAAACATGTAATCCAAAAAACAATCAATTTTTTAAACAATTTAACAGACAAGATCATGAAAAATCAAGATCAGAACATGGAACAAGTGGAAGCCAGATCCACCAAGAGATTCGCAAGCTTAGGAACAGCTTTAGCGGTCGTATTTTTAGCATTGGTAGTAAGCTCTTTTACCGTATTGAGAAAAGGCGAAGTCAATCTGGCGCAGACCTGTTTTGAGTATACGGGTGCGGATAATCCGACGGATGCTCAAGCAACTAATCCAACAGATTATGCCTCGGCAACCAATAGCATAACCTGTCCGTTACAAAGACAGACTCTATGTGGTATCTGCTTTGAGGAAGGAGATTTTGAAGTTGATGCGGAAGGAATGCCTATTTTCTATTCGGCACCTGAAGAACCTACAGCATTAGGAGAAGTCGTGCTGGCTAACTGGGATAATCCAGTCGTACATAACTCGACAATTACTGCTTCGAACGGTAAGATCGTAAAATTACTATTTAGAGCTAAAAAGGGGCTGTTGGCATTATAACCAAAGGAAAGCGCATAATTCGCGTTGGCCGATCCGCCACTCATCCCCAGGTGGTGCTGCTGCTGTACAGCACTTCGGTAGACATAGCGGTAAATGTCCCTACGGATATCATTACTTTTCAGAGCATCGATCTGCGCATCCGCAGTAGCTTGATCGATCTGTTTCAGTTTTAGACGGTTTAGTAGCTCTACGACAGGAGAAACAACAGGCCGTGTCGTTGTATTATTCAACGCTGCGGTATAGTGTTGTTTATCAAACAAAAAACGTTCGACATCAATGAAATCAGTGATCTCGATACGATCATACGCATACAGATCCGGCTTTTCGGTAATACCGATATTGGAGCTCGCCGAAAAATTAAGCTTTTCATTGTATTTTCCTTTCTTGGTTGTGATAACAATCACTCCATTGCCGGAACGCGCGCCCCAGATCGAAGCCGCAGCATCTTTCAAGACCGAGATGTCCAAGACATCGTTCGGATTGATGCTGTTGATATCAAAACGCTCATCCATCGGGAAATTGTCTACGACTATCAATGGGTTATTAGCTGCGCTATAAAGCGTACTTAGTCCACGGATAGAAGGATCTTTTACTGATTCGTAAGTAAACAGTACCCCGGTTACATTCGCTTTTAATCTTTCAATGATTCCCTTTCCGGCCTGATTATGAAATGCGGTACTGTCCAATTTGGAGGCAGCGCCTACAAAGCGTTCGGGGCTGATATGCTGATACCCCGTCGAGACCACCTCGACTTCGGTTATTTCCCTGCTGCCGACCTGCAGCTGTATACTTAAAAAAGTAGTTGTATTATCATAAGCAACACTTTGCTCTTTATAACCTATATATTTAATTATTAATGCCCCCTGAGGTTTATCTACAGCGATACTAAACATGCCTTTTGCATCGGTACGAACTGTCTTTTTACCACCAGCGACCGTCGCCCCTTCGATGATCTGCCCATCGGCAGCCGAGCGTACTTCCCCAACAAGTACTGATCCCGGCTGCTCCTGAGCGACCGCCTGTGTAACCACAAGCGAACTAAACAACACACAGAATATCATTAAAGCTAATAGCTGATAGCCTCTGGCCAATTGCATACACCACACACTTCGTACGTCACCTCGATTTCCCCTCCCGTCATATCGATTGTATCCGCTAGTTGGCGGAGGAATAGAGATATCTAAAAACTTTGCAAAAGGATTGACTTGTTTTAAAGCGATTTGCCGATCTGTTTTTCTTTTTACACCCAGATACACATCTTTTGCCGTTTGAACCCCACAGCAACCCTTAAAACCACCTAAAACAAAAGGAACCTTCCGTTCTCCCATCACCTCCTCGTCACTGCGATATCGTCCAAGCGAGAAAAGCAGTCTATCCGACAAACCACCTTCCTCTTCGTCATTGGTAGGTGCATGCTCCGGATATCGGAAAGGTACGGCACCGAAGCAATCTCTCTCCCTTCCAGCAGTTCGTTCCTGTGTCAAACATGAACTGATAATCCATCTGTTATGTAGCTATAATGTAGGGTTTATGTAGGTCTTATGTAGGTTTAAGGGATTACATAATGACTGAATAACAAGTGGGGTATCCCTACTATAGCTACGCTTTGTCGTTAGTTCATTCCTAGTTGTTTCTAGGTTCGGCCTTAGTTCATCCTTAGTTGTTTGGTAGTTCATTCCTAGTTCAACCCTAGTTATAGCCTGTGTTAAGGCTAGTTCAACCTTAGTTCGGGCACCCTCCGCTTCGACACTCCTTCGGAAGCTGTTCGACTCGCCTTCGACAACTCTTCGAGTGCTCTTCGACTGTCCTTCGACTCCGCTTCGAGTGAGCTTCGAGTCGCACTCGAACAGCACCCGAACAACACTCGAACAACAGTCGAACAAGTGTGCACCATGGTACGACTCGGTCCCGAAGCCATACCGAACCAACCTGCTACCCCAGCCGAAGCACGTTTAGTGTATCGCCTAAGTATTCCCCAAGTATGCGTTCCCTCCCACTCGTCGTTGCGAACGAAGTGAAGCAACCCCGAAGGGCTCATCGTAGATAATCTGCCTTCATTTGGTTCTATTGGGCTACTAAAAAGGTCTTTGTCATCCGCCAGTAGTCGGACACGGCTCTGGCTAACGGCCATACCTCTTCCATCCCTAAAAAAATGTTTCATTTTTCAAGATTTTAAATTGTTTTTCAATGGACTTGAAGAACTCGCTACGCGAGGTTTCGAGTTCATTAGTGTGACCTAATGAAGGAGGCACCGGAAAAATAGACCGGTCAATATCCTACCGTACCTAATCCTTGATCAGGCCACACGGTTTAATAAAATAATTAACTGAAGATCAGGGATGTGCCAAATTAGAGTTCAAGTAATATAATCGGTTTATAATGCACACCGCAAGAAATAGAAAAGTCATGCTAAATGACTAAGCATCCCAAGCTACTCGGGAGCCGAAATAATGTTTTTTTGTAGTTGTTTTCTCATAACAAGTTTATAGTTATGAGTCTCTGGAAGAAAGAACCATAGCTGGGCTCCTATCAACCGCACAACAGGGTTCCGACGCCCTCCAAAAACGGTTTACGATAGGGCCCATGACGCTATAGCTGTACAAAAATACACAAAAGTCGTCATAGGCATCCTCCCATCGTCTCGTTCTGAATCAAATTGTCGGAATTTGTTGTCGAGACTCTTTTAGTCAAATGCCGTAATCAACGCAATTACGCTAATCACAAAACAAATATAAACAAAGAATTACACTAATACAAATTATTTAATCTACAAAATATAAACAATAAAGAAACGAGATTCCTGCTGTGAAAAAACCAGTATTAATTAATTCTGTTGTACTGCACATCATTAATAAAGTCAAGATTATTAGAACTTCATTAGGCTTAACAACTAGAGAAATTCATAAAATACTTGACCTAAGTGATGACGGTAATATCTTGGGTGTCATTGAAAGTAATTACAAGCCTAATAAATATAATGACAAACATCTCAACAAACTTGCAATTGCCTTTACGGAAAAGTCATTCGAGCTGGGGCATCATATATCCTATACCGTAGCAGACTTCTACCCTCCTGCTGATTTTGAGGAGAAGATGGTGGAAAAGATTGTTGTTAAAATAGAACCCACAGAGCTGGCGCAGACTGGAGTTCTTCATCTATTAGTAGTGGAAGAAAATGATCCATTCTTTGATGATTGGCATACTACTAGACAAATAGCTGAATATTGCGGGACAAAGGCGAATAAACCATGGAGTTCCAGCGATTTTACATCGGTGATTGAATCTGCTGTGCGCAAAGGAATCCTTATCAGAAAAAGTGAGCAGGAGGCCTTATACAAAAGACCTTAACCAAAGATTTAAAGTACGCTACTTTTGCCCAACTAACCTAAGATGAAAGACGAGCTTCAAAAATATGTCACACAGTATCTAGAAAAAGAACTCCGAGAGGTAACCAATTCCCATCGTGCTTCTATGCTCAATGAATTGGACAATTTTGAGAAAGCAATAGTTTACAAATACACCGAAGACGGCTATGAATCTGTAAATGACAACCTAAGAAGCGGAAAGAAAATCCCCGAACTAGGAGTACATCTCGTCAACACTCTAAAGAAACTCCCTGACTACAAACTACTATGCTACCGAACGGTAAAGTTAAACAAATCGGGAATCCAAAAATACCAGGATGCATTAGCTAATGAAACGGTAATAACAGAGAAAAGCTTTCTATCATGCAGTAAATCAAAGGCAATCGCATTAGCCTTCTGCCAAAGTCCATTGTTTATCATTTTATCAAAGCATGGAAAAGATATCGAAAAAATTGCTAAATTTGGGATAGATAGTGGTCAGAACGAAAAGGAAATTCTTTTTAAACCCAATTCAAAATTTAGGGTCTTAGAGATAAAGCAAGAAAAAGATAGAGTCACGATAACATTAGAGGAGGTCTAGCATGGATTTGGTAAAAGATTATAAGGAAAACACGAACTATAAAAGTGTCGAGGACATTTTTAAAAGTCTCTCTAATGTATTCATGATAGGTTCCATCAAATCTGCTTACAAAAGTGAAAAGACCATTAAAAACAAGGAAGAGATTAACGAGCTTACGATACAATTCTTAGAGAATATACTGAACAAAGATCTGGCAAAAACCAAGCAAGAGAAATTAACAATAATTTCCTTGTTGGATGAGATGAACTACAGAAACGAAGTATTGCAGCTTATGGAGAATGAGCAGGAAAAAGCTATTGATAAAGCAGCTAAGAGCATCGGGAAGAAGTTTGTGTCCTCTGTAGAAAAATAGTCGGTGTTACATAACGCGAACTGACTTCGTTAAACTATCTTGTATTACTTTTGGGATTATGCCCCGAAAAAATGGCCAATAAGAAATCTAAATACACTATTACGTTTCCTGCATTTTCGTTTGAGAAGATACTGCTATTGGAACAGTTGAGAAAAAAGCTTGGCCTATCTGCATACGAGGTTTCCTTTATGTTGGGCAAGCATGATTTCTTTATCCGTGATGCTGAAAATCCGCTAAAAACTACACTGATCGACAGCGAAGATAGTTGTCACCTGATGAAGGTGTTTCTAGTACCCATTGAAGATATCACACCTCCAAATATGCCAGTGGATGACTATCAAATGGTAGTGACTAAAGAAAAAGCAGAAAAGAAAAAAGACAGGTTTCAAATTGATATCCAAAATGCCATCTCCTCTTTAAGCACACCCATAGTGTTCGTTGAAGAAGAAAAGCATGTTGAGTTGCCTACCGTCCTAGAAATTTCAGATGAGCAAACGGTGAGAGATTTTATTCACGGATTATATATAAGTGGCTTTTTCAACAATACCAGAACCGCTCTAGAAATATTTGATGTATGTCGGGAAGATGAGAATTTCGGGGAAAACTTTCATCCTCGCTACATGATTCGAGCCATCGATTATTATACGAATAGAAAGTCAGGAAATCCTATTCTAGATAACAGCCGTACTAATTTATTTTCAAGAAGATTATTCTTTAAACCCGTGGACTTTGAAATCTCGGAATTATCAGGTTCTATTTCTAAAGTAGCAATTGATAAAGGTTTTACCTCCTTTAGAAAAGTATCAGAATGGGTTTGCAATCTAGATTATAGGCGTAATATTGATAAAGATAATGCACTATGCCTCTTCAATGAACAATGTGGCACCTGTAGCACAAAGCATGCTTTATTGAAGCGTATAGCGGATGAAAACAGCAATGAAGAACTTCAATTGATGCTTGGTATATTCGCCATGAATGCTAAGAATACACCAGCCATAAAAGATATTCTTAAAAAATATAAACTCAATTACATCCCGGAAGCTCATAATTACCTCCGAGCATATAACTACCTCTTGGACTTTACGGGTATTGGTATTAACGAAACCAAATTTGAGCTGGAGATCTTAGAAGAGATTGAAATACAACCCGAGCAGATCACGGATTACAAAGTTTCTTATCATAGGGATTATCTCGATCGCTGGATCAGAGAAAATGGAATTCCTTACTCCCTTGATGAACTGTGGAAGATTCGGGAGGAATGTATCAAGGCGCTAACGCTGTCACGATTAGAACTACAGACAGAAAGACTATCACTTCGCCCCTTCCGAAAGGAAGATGGTAAGGCCATGTATGAATTGAATGACGATCCAGAAGTGCTACAATATACAGGTGATGTACAGTTTGAAAACGTAGCGGCAGCGGAAGTGTTTTTGGAGGGCTATAATCAATATGTGGAGTATGGTGTGGGACGCATGATCGTAACCTTAAAAGAAACCAGTGAAATATTGGGCTGGTGTGGCCTGAAATATCATCCTGATCCCAATGAATACGATATCGGCTATCGTTTTTACAAAAAGCACTGGGGCAAAGGCTACGCTACCGAAAGTGCTATCGCCGCAATGGAAGATGGCTTTGCTCGACTGGGTATGAAACAAATCTTAGGAAGAGCGCGCACGGAGAATACGGCTTCTATACGAGTTTTTGAGAAACTGAATATGGAGTTTGTGGAAGAGTTCTTCGAAGATGGCGAAAATTGGGTGCTGTATCAGATTAACCGATAAATATGGTAAGGTCTTACGAGCTATCCCCTACATAGACTTCATTAAATATTTTTTATAATAACACGAGTAAATAAAACGGATAATATTCTATAAATACTGGAGGGGATATCTCATGTTTAGATTCTGTATTTTTGCTATAAATAGGTACATCCTCAAAAGACATTGCTGTGAAAGAACATAAATATCAATCAAAAATTGAATGGACAGGAAACATCGGTTCAGGGACGGAAAATTATAGGAGTTACGAGCGAGATCATCGTATCATACTCGAGAACAAACCTGTAATAGAAGGTTCTGCTGACCCTGCTTTTAGAGGTGATGCAACAAAGCACAATCCGGAGGATTTTCTTGTATCCTCACTTTCCTCATGCCATATGTTGTGGTATTTACACTTTTGCGCTGTAAATGGTATTGTTGTCTTGGAGTATAGCGATATCGCAGAGGGAATCATGGTCGAAGAAGAAAACGGAAAAGGGCGATTCATAGAAGTGACGCTAAATCCTCATGTAAAAGTAAAAAGTCAGGACATGACTGCGCTTGCTGCTGAATTACATAAAAAAGCACATGAATACTGCTTTATAGCAAATTCGGTAAATTTCCCTGTCAAACACCGACCGACAGTAAGCGTGAAAGTATAAGCATTTGAATTCTCTATAGGTCGCACAGAATTAATCTTGTGGACTCGGAATACCTATTTATTCTCTTCTGCAGGATATCTTTCCATAGCAAATCTTTCGGCAATTCAGTCGATAATCCAAGGCTGTAGTATTTTTTACTGACTACAAACTCTAGATTGTAGTCAGTAAAAAATAAAGCGTCAACAAATCAATATTCTTCACCACTCGGAAATTTATATCCTTTAGATATCCAATACTTGGTCAGGTTGTTGATATTGTTTCGAAATCTTTCATAATTCTTATGTGATATCGACGTCCACCCTGTCTCTGCGTATGCAGCTATACGTGGGTAGGTCTGATATTCAATTTCGGTAGCCGTAGGTGTCCATTCGCCCCACATCTGAGCCCCCAGACCGATGATCTGCTTTTTCTGTTCATCATTTATTCCTGACGGAACCGGAGTAAAGTTATATGCCTTTTCCAGATCGATCTGCTTATAAGTATAATCAAGATATGTATATCGATGGTCTGAATTGATAATCTCGTGACCTTTGTCAATTCCGAATAACAGATCTTCTGCATTTCCTTTCCAAAACTGTATGATAGCATTCTTGGAAAGAGTTGTGTTGGCATTGCTTTCTTGTGCCCATTCGTGAACATTTCTACCTAATATCTCATTCCATCCGATGACTCTTTTGTGCAGAGAGTTGTCGACAAACCTAGATACTTCATTGGTAAAATATACTTGTAGATCATAATAAGTATCAATGTTGTTGGATTTCATGTATTCCTGTATAGCGGGAGAAGCTTTCCACTGATCGTACTTGACTTCATCTCCTCCGATATGTATAAAGTTTGAGGGAAAAAGTTCGGCGACTTCTTTGAGCACTGTATGTACAAATTCCTTAGCCTGTAGACTGCTAACATCGAGTACTTCGGTCACTACCCCGAAATATGAAGGGATGCTTATTTTTTTCTTTTTTGTTCCTAAAAATGGATAACTAGCTATAGCTGCGGACATGTGCCCAGGCATACTGACCTCTGGGATGATCATGATGTGACGTTCGGATGCGTAAGCAATAATCTCTTTGATGTCTTCTTGCGTATAAAAACCTTGGTGGACTTTATGGTCAGTCCGTGTGCTTTTCCATTTTTTTCCACTATCATTGATCTGTGAACTATCTCTCGTCGATCCGATTTCTGTCAAAAGCGGAAAAGACTTTATTTCTATCCGCCATCCTGCATCATTCGTTAGATGCCAATGAAACCTGTTCATTTTCAATAAGGCCATGTCATCCAATAGCTTCTTGACTGTCTCCTTGCCCTGAAAGTACCTTGCATCGTCTAGCATAAAAGATCTCCATTTGAAAGCTGGGGCGTCCTTGATGGTCAGCAGAGGTAGTTGCTTTGAATGTAACAAAAGCTGCTTTAAACTTTGTATAGCATAGAAAATACCTGTTTCGGTAGACGCTTGAATGTCAATTTGATTCTTTTTGATATCCAATGTATATGCTTCGGGGCTTCCATCTGTATTGGCTGCGATTCGCAATTGTATGGGTACGCCTCTGTCTGTTGGGATTGCAAATTCAGTCTCTAGCATTTTTTTTATATAGGATAGATGATCTGATTTTCCTTTAGGATATAGCCCTCGGCTGACATCGATCTCCCCTATTTTTGTTATGACTTCATTTGGGTAGGGTATTATTTGAACCTGAGCGAAGGTGATACTGCTTATGATAGAAAATGAAAGTATAAAGATATTACGTAATTGTCTCATTAAAATAGATTTAAGTATTTAATTGAACTTCCTTTTTGTTTACCTTATAGAAGTGCTGATAAGATAAGTTTTTATAAAACAGACTTATCAGCACCGAAACATATATTATTTATAAATTATTTTTCGAATCAAATGATTGCTTGCGTCAGCTACATATATATTACCTTTAGAATCCACAGCAACATCATAAGGATTATAAAATGTTGCAGTTGTACCTGATCCATCAGCTTTACCTACTGTCCCTGTTCCCGCAATTGTAATTACATCCGCTTTAGTGTAATCGCCTGCTTCTTTTGGTACAATCATTCTAATTCTTCCATTGGAGGCGTCTGCAAATAAAATATTACCTTTTTTATCGATAGCTATTCCGAATACATCCCCTATCTCTGCTGTTAGGGGATTACCCAATTCGCCATCTGAGTATCCTTTTGTCCCGGTACCAGCGATGTTAGTAATTATACCTGCTTGGCTTATCTTTTTTATTCTATAATTTTTCTGGTCAACCACGATCAGATCACCGTTTTTGTCTAGGGCGATACCTTGAGGTTGATTTAATATTGTAGTATTTCCATCTCCGACAAGCGTACTTACTATACCATTTGGAGTAATTTTTCTTATTTTGTTATTGTTCCTATCTGCGACATAAATAGTTCCTGTAACATCTGCAGTGATGTACATAGGATTATTAAAACTTCCAGGAGTTCCTTCTTTACTTCCTGTTGTTCCATCTCCTGCCACAGTACTGACCACTCCTGCTGGAGTTACTTTTCTAATTTTCCGGCTGTCTTTATCAGCGATCAGCATATTGCCATTAGCGTCAATAGTTACGTCCCATGGAAAATTGAATTGACCAGGTGTACCCTCTGCACTACCTGCCGTACCGTTGCCTGCTACTGTCGTGGCGACACCTTGAGGCGTAATCTTACGGATGGTATGGTTAGTTCTATCGCATACGATAAGATTGTCAAATGCATCTATAGCAATCGAAGTGGGATGCTGAAATTTGGCATTATTGCCCGTACCATTGGCCAATCCTACTGTGCTCCCCGCAAATGTACTGACGATATATTCATAGACTTTCTCCATATAAATAAATTTAGGACCGATGCCTTCATAATTGTTCACGGTCACTGTGACAGGGCCAGAGCCGCTGTTAGGTGGAACTATTACTTTTAGAAGGTTGTCCGCAGCTTCTATTACGGTCGCTGGTACACCATTTATTTTAACGAGATTATTCGATATTGTTCCGCTGAATTTCCGACCGGTAATGGTTACAATTGTCTCGTCTGTCCCTCGGTCTGGTTGAATATTGACAATCACTGGTTCAGGAGGTGACCATAAATTTGGTTCTTTGTTTTCTTTGCAACTTAATAAATTAATTGTGGCCAAGAAAAATATTATAATCCTTTTCATATGTGTATAATCTGTTTTTTATCTGTCATATGGAATACTCATGGGTGTTTGTGCTTCGCTAAACATGAGTATTTCATATATAAATAATTTATCTTTTATCTGTCATATGGAATACCCAGATTATTTTCGTCGATGTTTATGTCTTCTAAACATGGGTATTTCATATTCTTTCGATTATTCGTTGTTGGAGATGACTAACCACGAATTGGCAACTTCTCTCTCGGAACCGTCAGAAGGTTTGTTCTTGACTTCTAGCTTTTTGGAAATAGGATCTTTGACCATGAATGTCGATGAACCTCCCCCATCTAAATTCACAGCGTCCTTTACGTCGAATGCTTTCATTATAATAGAAAGTTCCGCATAGGTAAGTCCATTTGAATATGAGGGGTTCCTCCCATCGGCTACAAGAAAATATACTTTATCATCTTCGGTATAACCTAAAGCTGTACGCGGGTCAACACCTATAAAACTCTGTGTAATGATATTCTTGTTTTTCAAAAATATGATTCCTCCCCCTAGAGCTTCTTTGAGCTCGGCAGCCTTACTGTTATATTCACTTTTATCACCTATAAATGGCTTACCATTGTTCAAAATTCCAAAAAAACTAAGTGCTTGCTGTGGAGCATCCGAGTTATCGCTAAAATTATCTTTTATAATTTTTCCATCTTTGTGTACGATGCCCCGAGGTACTAATGTGGAAATATTATAAAAGTCACCATTGATACCACCCAATACAATATTCCCCGGCTTATCAACCACTTTAGCCATATTCAAGACTGTTTGTTTGGTGAACTCTGTCTTATCAAATGGTGTCGCAACTTTAAGGGTTATATTTTTCTGTTTTAGATCCATCGCTAAAATGAATAGCTGCATAGCTTTTCCTTCTATGTTTGTATAACGGATTTCTGTTGCATCTACACCATTAGATACTTGGAAAGTCGTATCGCCTACAACAGTAGAGATAATCTTTTTGGTGTTTATTAATTTTTGGGTTAATGCCGTATAATTTCCCTCTTCAGGTTTTTCAACCGATGGTTTACGATCTCCTGGATAAAACGGGGTGTCCTTTACGCAACTGACATTCAAAATCAATAATAAAAGCACCAAACAATTAATCTTTAACAATCTCAATTTCATCGTATTTTTATTTTAAATTAGGATTAAGGTCTGTTTGTGTCAAAGGGATCGGCCACCAATAGTCTTTCTTTGCATTAAAAGTTCTATTTATAATAGGCTGCCCTTGACTATTATATATCGTCCCATTCATTACAGTCTCTGCTGTTTTCCAACGTCGAATATCATTATAGTAAGTACCTTCGCACGCGAACTCTACTCTTCTTTCTTTCCGAATGATTTCTCTCATTTGACTTTTTGTTTGGCCAGCACTTATCGGAAGGAGTCCTGCTCTTTGTCTTACTTTGTTGATCGCGCCATATATAGTTAGCGTATTAATGTCAGCGTCTGGGCTTGCCAAAGTTTCATTCATGGATTCAGCATACATCAACAATATATCGGCATAGCGAATAACCATATAATTAATCTCGGATCTATTTTCGTTGATTATATTACTGTTTGCTTCGGTATCATAAATGCTGTATTTTTTCACCCCGTACCCAGTATTCTTAAAAGGAGATGTATGCGTGGTGATAGATCCCATATAAGTGTCTCCAGGAAACACCAATGTCTGATACATCCTCGGATCACGGTTTGCATAAGGTTTTGTCGGATCGAAAGTGAAGCCTGGCCTCATTTCATAAGCATTGATCAGATCCTGTAGTGGCGCATTGTCATTCCACTGACGATTTTCAACATCGAATGAACTTCCCTGTTCTGGCACTTTAAACTGTACGTCAAAAATGCATTCAACACTATTCTCATTTTCTGGCATGAACAGTTTGCGATAGTTCGGAAATAAATCGTATCCTGCTTCGGATGCCCCGTCGATCACTGCCTTAGCAGCATCAGCAGCTGCTTTCCACTTCAAGGCGTCACCTGTCGGGTTTTCTACGTCTCCCGAATTATTGAGTGGACTGGCTTCGAAAAGTAACACACGTGCTTTTAGTGCCAGTGCTGCTCCTCTTGTCGCACGGCCGATATCGTTTGCAGTGTATTTAGCAGGAAGGACGGCAGCCGATTCATCCAAATCTTTTATGATTTGTATTATTACCTCATTTCTGGCTGTCTTAGGTAATTTACCGTGCTTCTCCGTATTCGGCGTTTCTAAGATAAGAGGTACTGAGCCAAAGTAAGTCGTCAACATGGAGTAATAAAATGCCCTAAGAAATTTGGCTTCCGATTTCATTCTTGTTTTGAGACCATCATCCATCGGAATGCCGTCAATATTATCCAATAGTGTATTGCATCGGCCTATTCCACGATAACTATCTACCCACCTTGCATTAAAAATTGCAGCATTTGAGTTGGTATGGGTACCTTGTGCTATTACGCCATACCCCATCCGATTCGTATAATTATATGCATTGGGAGTAGCGGTTTCTTCTAATAAAGCTGTTGCTTGTCCTCCATCGAATAGACCTTGATTCTGTAATACCTTATAGCATCCGCTCAATGCTGCCAAAGCATTTTTTTGGGTTGTCCAAAAATTTTGATCGGTGTACCTATCCTGAGGAATCGTATCGAGATCTTTCGTGGTACAGCTCCACTGTATCACTAAGAGCGTGAATAAATAGATATATATATTAATATTTTTCATCTTTTTGACTTTTAATTGCTTAAAACGTTAAGTTCAAACCGAAACTGTACGTTTTCAACGATGGGTATTCATATAGATTATCATTGCTTATATTCTTTTCAGGATCAAACATTTTAAACTTTGAGAATGTAAAAAGATTATTTGCATTGGCAAATAACGTAAGATTGGATATCGATAAACGTGATAACCAATCATTAGAAAGACGATAATTGATCTGGATATTCTTCAGCCGTAAATATGATGCGTCTTGTAACCAAAATGTCGAATTCTGAAAATTTTCCGTAGCCCCAGTCGCTGTAGTCAATATTGGAAGCCTGGCGTCTTTGTTTTCTGGTGTCCACGACTCTGTTTCCCATTCCTTAG
This sequence comes from Sphingobacterium faecale, assembly GCF_016746095.1. Lineage (GTDB taxonomy): Bacteria > Bacteroidota > Bacteroidia > Sphingobacteriales > Sphingobacteriaceae > Sphingobacterium > Sphingobacterium faecale. The sequence continues at coordinate 201,043 of NZ_JAERTY010000005.1, forward strand.
TCACAGAAGCTCCATTGTTAAAAGGGAAAGCAAGATTTGCTGTAGGATAAATATTAATCCCATATACTCCTTGAAAGAAAGTATTCAATCCGATATTTTTATAGTTGATATCAAAGCCGAATGAATAGGTGTATCGGGGTATGGAACTGCCTATAATTACCCGGTCCTCGCCGTCAATTACCTGATCATTATTATGGTCTACATACCTGATATATCCCGGCTTGACGGCTCCACTTATCGTTACGCTATTTCGGATTTCCTCTGTATTTTGATAAATTCCGTCTGCTTCCAGCAAATAGTACGCGTCAATGGGAAACCCTTCTTTGATTATCCTTCTGCCGTTGATTATGGTCTCCCTATTCAAGTCTACAACCTTATTTTTGACATAGCCAATATTGCCGTTCAGGGAATAATCGATAGCTCCGATCTTATTACGGTGGTACAATGTAAGTTCATAGCCTGTATTGTCTACAACACCTACATTCATTATTGGCCCCGCTAGAGCACCGACTTGGGCAGCAAGACCGACGGTTCTTAAAATATCTGTTGTCCTTCTTTTATAAACATCTAAACTCCCCCCCAATTTACCACTGTATATTTCGAAATCAGCTCCTACGTTATAGCTAGTTGTTCGTTCCCATGTAATATTGGGATTCCCCTGTGAAGTGACTGCTGTCCCCGAAGAAATCGTATTATTGAAATTGTAGTCTTGATTTAAAACAACTGTATTCATATATCCGTACAAACTGACAGTCTGTTGATTACCCATCGCTCCAATAGAACCTCTGAATTTTAAGAGGTTGACTTTGTCTGCAAGATTTTTGAAAAAAGATTCTCTATCCAGACGCCAACCAACCGACATAGCGGGAAAGAATCCCCATCTTTTTTCGGGAGCAAATCTCGATGAACCATCATAGCGAAACGTTGCTTCTAAAAAATATCTTTCTTGGTAGTCATAGCCTAATCTACCAAAGTAAGAAGCTAGCACATCTTCTGAACTTCCACCTGAAACTGTGGGGTTAAGTGAACCCGCATTTAGATCTTCTAAAGTATTGTCGAAGTACCCCTCAGTCCTTGCAGTCATTGTTCGCTTATTATATCTTTCATAGCTTTGTCCTAACATCGTCGATATATTATGCCTGTTATCAATTGTTTTAGCCCAATTGAGTGACTGATATATGGTCGGATGTATTAGGTTTTCATTATAACTTTCTGCGCTGGCATTTGGCTGTGCATAACCAGGTGTCCATGTCTGTGGATTATATGCTACTAGAATGGGTTCGAATTTATGGGAATATCCATCTAACTTATCTAAAGCGAAGTTGAGACTGTATTTAATCTTAAATGGAAGTTCGTATTCGGCAAAGACTTTTGCTAACAAGCGTTGAGGAGTATGTACATCGTTGCCCTCTTTTAGATATTGTATTAGGTTTTCTGTTCCTGACCTACTCGGTGTGGGGACTGCTAGATTGGCATACCTTCCATCAGGTAAATAAGTGCCGTATATAGGCAGTGCTCTCATCAATCTGTTGAAATAATAATTAGTCGCATCTGATCCTTGGGCAGGCTCCGTGTACCGACGGTAATTTCCAATGAAACTACCTCCAATTTTTAACTTGCTAGACAGATCTGCTGTTACATTCATATTGATCGAATATCGCTTCGCATTATTAGCATCTATCAATATACCGTCATGATTACTATAGCCTGCGGCTAAATTATATACAACAGCATTACTTCCTCCAGTAAAACTTAGGTTATGCTGCTGTAGCAGTCCGGTTGTTAGGACTTCATCGAACCAATTGACGCTGGGATAAGCTAAAGGATCGTATTGCATGCCTCGCTTGTAATCTTCTATCAAGGCATCACTATAATCTATAGCTGTTTTTCCTTCATTTTTTAATGCCGTGTTTTTTAGCTCCATATATTTAATGGCATCCCACTCAACATCAGGCAATGCGGTAGCTTTTTGAAATCCTTGCGAAAAATTATAATTAATCTTTGTTTTTCCTTTTAATCCCTGTTTTGTAGTTACTATAATGACTCCGTTTGCTGCTCTAGAACCATAAATTGCAGCTGAAGCATCTTTCAGAACTGTAACTGTTTCGATAAACTCGGGGTTAACATCATTCATATTATATTCTATACCGTCAACTAGCACTAAAGGATTGCTGTTATTCAATGTCCCGACGCCTCTTACTTTTATTGTTCCTACATCTTGTCCTGGTTTTCCTCCAGCTTGATTGACCCAAAGACCAGAGACTCCATGCAATGCCTGACTAACATTTGTATGAGGCTGATTTTGCTTATCACTCATATTCAACACGGATAAAGCTCCAGTGACACTAGACTTCTTTTGTGTTCCATATCCTACTACAATAATTTCATCGAGTTCTTCATTTAACTTCTTTAGGGTTATGTTAAGTTGGGGATTGTTTGCAACTATTTCGATTGCATGAAATCCGATAGAACTTAGAAGGAGTGTGCTACCTAATGGGGCTTCAATCGTGAATTTGCCATCAATATCAGAAGTCGTACCCTTGGATTCATTTTTCACTTTGATCGAAACAGCTGAAACTGGAGTTCCAGCTTCATCTGCTATTCTTCCAGATATTACCTGTTGCCTTTCACTTTCCTCTACGACAATAGTACTGTTTCGTTTGGGCTTTATAATTAGTGTATTTTGATCTACTGTAAAAGTTAACCCTGGCTGTTGACTGAATATCTGCGTAAGTGCATCACCAAGTGGCATTTTTTTGGCTTCTATAGTTACAGGAAAACCATGTTGATTCACTAGTTTTGGATTGTACAACAGATCATATCCCGATTGTCTTTTTATTTCTAATAAGACATCAATTAGCGCACTGCTTTTAGTCGTGAGATTGATTTTTTGCGCCTTTAAATTATTGGCTTGCAATTGTAATACCAATGAAAATAATATAATTAGAATAATCTGTATTCTCATAATAATTCGATGGATAGCCATGTTACATGTAGGAGATAAGCAGACACGCCGTCCTATTACATGATGAAAAAAAATCATATATTTGTTTATAAATGGGTTAATAAAATACTTGAAACACAATCGTTTTTGTTTCCCCATAATATTGTCCGGGTTCCGCTGCAATCGGAATCCGGATTTAATTATTTGGGATTTGGCTGTTTTTATTTTTTCACCATAACCCTCCTTTCTGAAATTTCAAAATGAACACTTTCTGTATGCGACATTTTTCTTAAAACATCGCGGATATCATCAAACTTGGATACAGACCCAGAGAATGTTATATTCTTTAGATTTTCTTCCCATACAACTTCAACGTCATACCATCTCGCTATTTTTGTCATTACATCTTTCAGCGGCGTATCATTGAAATTGAATTTCTCATTTGTCCAGTCGATATAGTCTAGCGAATTAACATGTTGCTTTTCTAAAGTGACTCCGCTTACAATAACCTGATCATTAGGTTCTAAACTTGACTTCCTTAAGATCTTATTGTCTTTATCAACAATATTAAGATCTACAGCACCTTCGAGCAATGTGGTAACCGATAGTTTTTCTTTTGGGTAAGCGCTAACATTGAATTTGGTTCCTTTTACAAGGATTTGTTGACCTTGAGATAACACAACAAAAGGTCTATCCAAGTCTCTCTCTACTTCAAAGAAAGCTTCTCCAATAAGGGTTATCTGACGGAGATTGGTCGAGAAAGGAACAGGAAATTCAATACTTGAATTTGCATTGAGCCATACAATAGAATTGTCGGGAAGCTTAATTCGATGTTGTTTTGCACGGGGAGTCGATACGGTATGAAAAGTCTCCGATAATTCATCACGAGTTTGATCTGGAGAAGTAAAGATGATTGTACCGTCTTTACCTTTACTTATTACAGCACCAGTTTCTACAATCTCTGAACCTAACTGCAGATCATCTAGTGTGACTTTATTTGTTCCATTAATTGACAATACCGTCTGGTTATAAAAACTAGGCACAAAATTTTGATTTTCCGCCAAATGTAAACGAGTATTGTTATCCTTTTTATAGTAAAAGTAAATAGGGATGAAAGACAGAATCAGCAACGCTACCGCTGCTGCGATTGCTTTAAAAATTATATTTGATTTTCTAGGATTAATTTCTTTGTCTATCTCTGACCATATATTCGAAAAATGCTTATCAGCCAATTCTGTATCTATAAGAATATCTTTTTTATTGGAAACTTCTTCATAATATTTTTCAACCCACGCGATTTCTTCAGCGCTTGCTTTACCTTCGACATATCGGAGTAAAATTTCTTTGGCAGGTTTTTTTCGATTTTTCAATTCTTTTCTTTTATTGGTTAAGACCTATAAAAGGAAGACAATCGAAAAGCTACTTGGGGGGTAGTAAATTTTAAAAATCTTATAAATAATAGAAAAACAATAGAATATAACTCGAGCCGAGCCTGAAACGCAATATACGGAGAGAATTTTTTATATGAGACCTGACCCCTTGTTCGGAAATCTGTAGTTGCTCGGCAATCTCTTTGTGGGATAATCCTTCTTTTCTACTCAAATTAAAAACGGTTCGCATTCGATCAGGTAAAGCCTGTAGTTCTTTTTCAATCAACTCATTTAACATGTTTGTACGTAAAAGATGATCAGTATCATTCTTGTAATAGAGAAGCTGAGTAGAAAACTCATTAACAAATTCATTGTTCTTACCTTCCTTCAAATGATAGTTAATTACTCGATTACGTACGGACTTAAATAGATACGCCGACAAATTTTTATTTATGGAAATAGAAAACCTATCTTTCCAAAGATTCAGAAAAATATCTTGAACGATATCTCTAGCCACTTCTTGATCTTTTAGAAGCTTACTAGCATGTACATATAGAAGTCCCTTGTACCTATGAAAAATAATTTCAAAAGCTTGCTTACTACCAGATTGTAGATCATTTATCAAAGCCTGTTCATCGGCTATCGGAAAGGTACTCATAATTAATTAGCTGTCCACTATTACTAAAGGTAAAAAACAAAAGGCAATTAAAGCAAATTAAAGTTAATTTATAAATTCATTACTATCCACGTTTCGATGTTAACTTTTTATGAAGAAAATATAACGACTTGACTCGGAAAAGGAATATTATAGCAGTAAGAACAGTGAGTTAAGTGATTAAAAAATCCGAACTCTAGGGTACTGCGTTGATCCGCCAGCTCCTCTTCAGGAAGCTTTTTCTCCGGTAGCGCTTTCCTGGTAGTTGGGATGTACTCAGTACTCACAGTGTATTCTTACAGCTTATTTTGATTACAGTGTCTCCTTACAGTATTGCATAACTATTCTCACAACCTGTTTATTTTGTAAAATTGATACCATTAAAGACTGTAACTTTCAGCTTATAAGAGGATGCCTCTTTATTAAAAGAAGTTTTTACATTTGTCTTTTGAAGAAATCATTCAAGACATATTCTATTAAATAATTAAACAGATTTGGGGATAAACAAAAAGCTAGGTAAACTAACTGCCTTTTTAAATAAATTCATTTCAAAAGAAAGTACTTCAGAGGAGATTATTAAGGATATTATTGGCAGCCAAAAATTAAGATACCTGTTTTTTGGATCATGCAATGTTGTACTGAGTTGGATTATTTACTTTGTCTGTATTCATTTCATTACTTTTAAGGAGAATGTAGTTTTATTCGAAAGAATTACAATTAGCCCACATATTTTTTCTCTTCTAATATCGTTTGTCATTACATTTTTCTCGGGTTTCTTTTTAAACCATTTTTTAGTTTTCAGATCGCCTGACTCACCCGATCTATGGCGTAAATTGGGCAAGTATTTAATAGCTAATATGGGATCGTTAATACTAAATTATGTGTTGCTGAAGTTTTTTGTGGAAGTATTGTTTTTCTATCCGACTCCCTCACAGATTTTGTGTACTTTTTTGGTAACTATATATAGCTTTCTAATGCAGAAAAAATTTACGTTCAAAAATAAGCCCGTATCTAGTGAATGAGGATTACTAGTAATAATAGGGATGTGCCATTAAAATCGGTAGTGTAAAAGAGACAAGGAACTTTCTGCACGTAGAAAATAGGTGTAATGCTATCGCTGACGCTATTCCCAAAATAGTCGGTAAAATGCAGCGTCTTTGGACCATTCTAGGGTTTCGTAGAATGGTCGAAAGTGATATTCTGCCTTGATAGGGATATAGCAAGACAATCCTGAAAATGACCTTATGGGCGTACCTAGAAAATGTGAGGTGTTTAGAACGTTTATAATCGAAATGTTTAACAAACATAATGTCTAAAGAAAAATAAATAGTAAAGAGATTATTAAGAATAGATTAAATATTGTATGACTAGTCGGACAATGGTACAGTTATATGCCAGTCTAAAGTTTAGTTTGTGTATTTTTGAGTTATGAGCGTTTACTCGAAATAAATAAAGGTGGAACAGGATAAGTGTCCTCCAAAAATTGAATGGAGAGGAAACGTTGGTTCGGGAACGGAAAATTATGATACTTATATTTGCGCGCTTTAAATAATGTGATTGTTGAAGTGTAGCGACAACAAATTTGTAAAATGAAGTATAATAAATCTGTATTGTTTCTTTTTATGTCTCTAGTAACCATCGGGTGCCATCAGAGCGAGAGGAGTCAACAGCGTGAAAAATACGTGTATAATAATGGAAGGGATACGATTTCTGTAGTTCTATACCTAACCGACAATGCTTTTCAAGGCTCCTACAAAAAGTGTGGTCCGGGGGGATTTAAGATGACGGGAGACATTAGTGGTGAAGTCCAAGGAGACACCTTGTTGGGCAGTCTATATTACACTCCTTATAAGGGAAGAGACAAAAGGCGGAGAGCAGTTGCTTTATTAAAGCAGAACAGTGATTATATACTTGGAAATGGAAATAGCTCTATCTACATGGGGATTCCTTACTTCGAAATTGAATCGTTAACATTCAACGGTCCGATCCTGAAGGCTGATAAATCTTCCCAAGTAGATTAGCAAAATCTAATAATGGCTGTATCATAATTGAATCATTCCTGTCATTTCGCTGCGTTACAGTCGAAGTGACAATAAATCCAACTTTTGATACAGCCTTTGAACCTCACCTTTTCGTATTCTTTATTTATTCCACAAATGAAATTCTGCTATCGATACTGAATTTGATCGGTTACTTTGCGTAACATAAAGATTGATATATCTGGCACTCACTTGATTGATAAACATATACATCGCACGTTGATCTTTGCCAGTTCCATAGTCTATCGTAGTGATATACTTCCAATTCTGCTTATCGTCAGAGACGTAAATTTCGAACGTACGTAGATCACTAACATAAGTTGCATTTGCCCGTCTCCACAACTCAATACCATTGAAGATCTTAGGTTGGCCGAGGTCAAAAATAGCATTAAATGGTAGTGTAGATTTTGGACCAACAGAACCAGTAGCATCATTATAGCGATTTTCCCATATGCTAGCTGTGTTGCCGTCTAAGATATTAGGATATGAATTTGCATTATAGGAGTCTGGAGAAAATGTCCACCCTATACGTGGAAGGATGGTATATCCAAATTGTGCCAGATACTTACCGAGATAATTCGCATCTGCTCCAACATCAGAAGGGGAAACAAGGCTGCTGGTATTAATGTTGGGAACATTTTGGAGGTTAACAATCATATACTGTTTTCCTTCGACAGCTACATGCTCTCCGAGAATATTAGCTCCGTCTAGCCATACTACGATTGAGCTACATCCTTCTGGTACTTTGGCTGCCTCTATCTGAAGTTTGATGGTCGATGTCGATGTCCCTGGTTGAATAGTGTTTTCGAACTCCACCGAATAAGCCTCGGTCGGGGTAGCTTTTAGTGATGAATAGGCTCTTAAACTTCCTCTATTTAGAAGACTATTGTTTATTAGATCCACGGCTTCATTTCCTTTGACAATAGAGAAGGTTGTCTCCCACTTGTTTTCTATAGAGGTTTTCACTGGAAACTCGAAGGTTAATACCCCTGTTATTTCCGCTTTTGAGACCGTTACCTCACCAGCCTTCGTAGCTACTACGGCTATTTGTTTCATTTTCGGGCGGATCAATAGTTGATTCAGAGTTTTATTAATTTCAATGTCTCCATCTCCGTTAAGCGAAAGCGGTACGACATATTGATCTAGATCGCTATAGTCAGCATTTTGGGATAAAAGCTTTAATTTTTCACAATCAAACTGTATGCTAAACCTGCTGGTATCTCTTTCTGGAGTAACAGTTCCATTAGATAAAGTTATCTGGTAACAATCAGCGGGTAGCTCGATCAGGCTCGCCCCATTCTCCTCATTGTACTTTGTAAGTACTTCAGAATCTTTACGCACGTTCATTGTCGTAGTTCCCTTATTGTACCCAGCATTTACAGCATAGAAACTATAGTTAAATTTTCCTTCGACGTCATAAAAATTAACATCACGTAAGCCCGCCCGGGAAAAATAAACTGTTGATTCAAGTAAATTGTCTTCTAGGTGACTCTGTTCACATGACACAACTAGTGTAAGCAAAAACAGCCAAGGAGCTATAAATTGTTTAATATTCATAATTGTAATGTTAATTTACCAACCATAATTCTGCGTAATATTCACTCTATCCAATTCAGCTTGATGTATCGGCAATAGGTACTTCTTGTTTTGCCAAATTCGAATTCCCGGATAGCCACCTTCAGTCTTAACAATTGTTCTTTTCCAGAATGGACCATCAGCCGTATGGTTGGTGTGATAAATATTCATCCCGTACACAGCGCCATTATCCGCTTGATCTGAAATCATCCATGTACGTGTATCAAAATATCTCAAATTTTCAAAACATAATTCTAATTGACGTTCACGACGGATATATTCCCTTTGCAGTTCTTTATTTCCAACAACATCAGGATAGACATCTTCGATAAGAGGAACGCCGGCTCGTTTTCTAATCTGATTCCAATAGGTCAGAATATCTGAGTTTGTCGGATCATACTCATTTAACGCTTCGATATAATTGAGAAGTACCTCTCCGTAGCGAAACAGTGGATAAGATAGTGTTCCCCATTCTCCATTCACACTATTTTTTGTTGGATCAATAAACTTGATAGCTAAATACCCTGTAGGTGGATAGTTGTTGCTGGTCAATGGCCCCGCATTACCACCCGCGTAAAACTGAATATCTGCTTTTGAAAACGTTCCTCCGACCCAAGTCTGCCCACTCCAAAACACATTGGCATAAAACCTAGGCTCCCTATTCTGGTACATTTTAAATGTATTTACCGTTTTGTTAAATAATGGGTTAGTAAAATTGGAAAACCCCGTTTCGCTGTAATCAGATTGTGGGTCAATTATTGGTGTAGCGCCATCATCTAGGTAGCCTTTTATGGGGTATTTACCATTATCCATCGCAAAAGCATCTATCAGTTTTTGAGTTGGCCCCACACCTCCGTAACTAGTTCCCCCTATATTGGCAGGAGTCGCTGTGACACGAGACTCATATCCACCTGTCTCTCTGCTAAAGATCAACTCTGAATTGTTTCTCAACAAATACACATTACGAATATTAACCAAAGCGGTTTTCGTGGGGTCGTCCACCAAACTGTATTGTTGAAGCTCTATGATTTTTTTAGAGGCTTCCGCAGCTACTTCCCATTTTTTTGCATCCGATGTGGTACTAAAAAGTGATACTCCATTTTTATTATTCATTCCGCTATAGAGCGGGTTTCCATTAAATAACGGTCTTGCAGAATACAATAACAATCGCGCTTTTACTGCCATTGCAGCCCCTCTTGTTGCTCTGCCCCACCATTGTGTACTCAATTGCGCAACTGGTAAATCCGTTGCAGCTGCATCCAACTCACTCGTCACCCAGTTTATACATTCATCCCATGGGCTACGATCTCTATCTGCTAATGTACTACCCGTAAAATCGACAATCTCATCTTCCAACAAGATAACTGGCCCATAATAACGCATCAACATAAAGTAGTAATATGCTCTTAAAAATCGTGCTTCGGCATGCCATATCTTTTTCTCCTCCTCTGACAATTCAGATGAAGGCACTTCTTTGATATGCTGCATAAAGTAGGTGGCTTCTCGAATTCCCTTATACATATCATCATAGGTATACGTCCGATACGGCGCAGTCCCATAGGCCGGCGAAAGCATATTGCGGTTATATGTCCCAAAAAAACGTCCTGAATAAGCAATCGAAACCTCATCTGCGCTACCGGACATCAAGTGTGTCTGCCCAGAAATATCAGATTCATTTGGAATCCAGGAATATACATTGATCAGATATTTTAACGTGGTTTCATATTTAAGGAAAATATTTTCCGCGGTCATCGGATCATCAGGCTGACGATCCAGGTAGGAGTCGCAACTTGAAAAAGATAGCAACAAGGTACTTATAATCAGTAATTTTATTTTCTTCATCTGTACAAAATTTGTAACATCAATTAAAAACCCATAGATAAACCTACATTAAAAACCTTATTCATCGGATACGTAGCAGCTCCAGTCTGCAAATCTGGATCCCAAAGTTTAAACTTGCTAAATGTAAGTACGTTAACCCCCGAGAAATATACTCTGATACCGTTAGATTGTATTTTCTTACTGATTTTGGATGGTAAGGTATAACCTAACTCTACATTTTTTATCCTGAGGTAGGACCCGTCGACCTGCCAAAATGTAGAAGGCACATCATTATTTGCATTGGGCGCTGTGGTGAGGCGTGGATATATAGCTTCTCTATTTTCTGGGGTCCAATAATTTCCATACAAATCAGCAAAAGCATTGGATTCGTTTCTCTTTGTGTTTACAAAGGCTTGTGTCATATTGGAGCGCATCGAGAACTGGACGTTTGCATTTCCTTGGCAAAAAACCGATAGATCAAAGCTTTTCCAAGCTACTGACGCACCAAAACCGTAAACCGTTTCGGGAATATCCGTATAACCGATAGCTTTTTGGTCAAAACTATTAATGACACCATCGCCATTTAGATCTAAATATTTGATATCACCGGGCTGAGCTCCACCAATAGATGACTGGTCTACCCAAGAGTCAACATCTGCCTGATCTTTAAATAAACCTACCGCTACATAACCAAAAGGCTGGTATCGAGCTTGTCCCGTTCTATTCTGATACAGATAAGCCCAATCTGGTTGATCCATATTTAAGATCACATTGCGCGCATGGGTAAAATTACCTCGAGCTGTAATGTCTACTTCACCCACTTTTTGATGATATTCTACAGAAGCGTCCATTCCTTTATTTCGCATCTTCCCAATATTTACCCATGGCTTATTGGTCACACCTACGTACATAGGAATTGCACTCCGCTCTAAAAATATACCATCACGCAATTCTCTAAAATAATCGGCCTGGATTTTTAATTTTCGAAAAAGAGACAATTCAATACCTACATCCATTTTATGTGCTGTCTCCCATCCAACATTCTCATTTGCCCAATCGCCCAATCGAATAGAAGAATAGGTCGTGGCCGATTCACCAAAACGGTAATCTTTACCAGCTTCAACAGTTGCTAAATATATAAAGCGTCTTTTTCCGCCTATCTGATCATTTCCTACCAAACCGTAAGAGCCTCTAAACTTTAATAGATCGATGGTATTTGTTAAAGGTTGAAAAAACTTCTCATTAGATGCGATCCATCCCAGTGCCACCGAGGGGAATAATCCGAAACGATTTCCTCTGGAAAAGTTTTCGGATCCATTATAGCCAAAATTTCCTTCAATAAAATATCGCTGATCAAAGTCGTAGGTCAACCGTCCCGCTATCCCTTGATTACGGTATGGCAATGCATCAATTGAGGCTTCTACGCCAATTTCATTGCGTTGGGATTGTTGGAAAAGAGCCAAAGCAGATACACTGTGAACACCAAATGTACGGGCGTAATTGATAGAACCTTCAAGATAAACCATTCGTCTCCCAGATTTGCCTTCGGAATAACTTAATGATTCTTGTCCTTTAACTAATTGATTGTATACAATTTCACCGTCTGGATTGCGATTTGCGCTCCACTGTTCCGGCGCTTTTGTTCTGTTCAACCGGCTATAATTTAAAGCATCAAAAGAAAACTTTACATTAGCTTTGAGTCCCTTAGTAATATATTCGCTAAAATCCTGCGTAATTCCGAATAGCGACTGTGCATTATTCCATAGTTTTTCAATATATCCGGTTTGCGTCAATAAAGCATAAGGGTTGTTTCCTTGCTGTGTACCCGGTCCTGGTAAATATCCATTCTCATATACCATCGGAAACGCATTCGACGGTGTTTGAAGAGCATACTGCCAAATAGTTCCACCACCTGTGCCTGGTTCATTTTTCTTTTCAAAAGAAGTTGCCAGATTGATATTTACGGTGGTATATTTAGCAATATCTACATCAAGATTTGACCGAAACCTAAATTGCCTATAGTTGATTGCTGTATTATAGGCCTTCATATTATCGGAGACAAAAAGACCGTTTTCTCCATAATACCCTCCAGAAACGTAATATCTAACTGATTTAGTACCTCCCGAAACGTTAGCATTTATCCGTGAGTTGACGGAGCTCTTTTTGTACAATTCATTCACCCAATCTACATTAGGATACAACTCTTTATCGGAGCCAGATTTATACTTATCCATTATTTCAGGTGTATAATAATCAAAGCCAGCAGCATCGTTATACATCTCTGCGTACTGAACAGCATTTAGCATTTTTGGTACACGTGTTGGTGATACCATACCTTGCTCTGCCCTTACTGATATTTTTGGATCTCCAGCTTCCCCCGATCGCGTAGTTACGATCACAACGCCGTTTGCCCCACGAACCCCATAAATAGCCGTAGCAGCAGCATCTTTTAATATAGAAAACTCCTTTATGTCTTCTGGATCCACCAAATCTATAGATCGTTCTATACCATCTACTAAGACTAGAGGGGTGCCGCTACCGCTGAAGGTACTAATACCACGAATCCAGAATGTCGAACCTGTCCCTGGTTCACCCGACCGCTGGACGGCTACTACACCAGCCAGTTGTCCCGCCAATTGAGAGGATATTTTGGCTACTGGTGATTTTAGATTCCGTGGCGATAATGTCGATATAGCCCCAATCACACTACTCTTCTTTTGCGTTCCATAACCTACCACTACCACCTCATCTAGTCCTGATTCCGACATTTGGAGTATAGCATCAAATACCTTTTGTTTTTCAATTTCTATTTCATACGTTTTGTAGCCGACCATCTGAAAGACTAACACACCTGTAAAAAAAGAGCCATTCAAGACAAACCTACCGTCCGAATCTGTAGTAGTACCTTTATTTGAATTTCCTTTAACCAAGACCGTAACGCCAGCTAAAGGTTCGTCTTTATCATTAGTAACCCTGCCACTAATACTCTGTTGTTGACTAGCTTGCTCGCCTATTGGTAAATGTTTGCGTTTAACCCCTCCTACTACGGAGATTAGTTTGCCGCTCACTTCATAGCTAAAAGGTTGATCCCTAAATAAATAGACAATAGCCTTATCGAAATCTACTTTATCCAATGTTAAAGTCACAGGGTTTGCTATCGATAAAAAACGATTACTAATTGAAAAAGAGTAACCGGTCTGGCGCTGAAAAGCGAGTGCGACATCCTGAAAAGAGGCCTTTGAGACATGAAGACTAACTTTTTGTGCCTTCACATTACCTAAACTACAAGTACAGAATACAAGTAGATATAAAGTCAATAGTTTCATAATTATTAGGCAATTGATAAAGCCTGATCTGCGAAAAAAGCGTAACTTCTCCTCAGACGAGCACATACCATTGCTATTAATGGTTATAATCATTATTTTTGATACTGTTGGTTATTAATATTGTTAGAGAATCTTTACTAATTGTCCAACTGTGGCCGTCTGTATGTTACTAGCATAGGACGGCTTTTGGCTTGTTGGAAAAATTAGCAGTTTTTATAAGTCCTTTATCTGACGAACACCTCCTTCCCTTTTATTTCAAAATCAACCTCATAGGTGTTCTTCAATGCAGTCAAGACCGAAGAAAGCATTTCTGTTCTATTTATACTATTTAGTCCTTTTTCTGTATTATTAAAGCCTTTCGGAAAAAAGAATTTAACGTCATACCACCGTTCCAACTCCGTACAAGTCTCCTTCAAGCTTGCATTTCGGTTAAATATTATTCCATCTTTCCAAGCTACATAATCATAGGTGTCAACTTTAGTAACAGTCATCTTTAATCCTATTAATTTGCCTTGGTCTCCGGGAGATAATAAATAAGAATTGCCATCTTTACTATTTGTTAGCGCTACTTTTCCATGCACTAACGTGGTTATGCTTCTGTCTCCGTCTGATTGGACATTGAATGCTGTCCCCAGAACCTCTATGCGCTGATTATTGGAATGTACTAAGAATGGCTTACTAGCATCTGGATTTATTTCGAGATAGATTTCTCCTGTTACTTCGACAGCTCTTTCGTTTCCTGAAAAAGTAGTTGGATATTTTATCGAAGATTGGGCATTCAACCACACTTTGGAACCATCTGGAAGCGTCACGGCATAGGTACAGCCTATAGGTGTGCTGACTGTCGCGTAGTCTACCTCATAAGTGTCCAACTCCTCCCCATTTACGTACTTAAACGTTCCATTTTCAGTAATCAATCCTTCTTTATCTGAATCTAGAGTCAACTGCTTACCGTTTGAAAAAGTAATATATGCATTTTTATCCCGAGGTGAAACATCATTCCCAAACATAGAGACTAAATCGTAAACCTCTGTTTTGTTTGATTTTACACTTTGTAAATATAATGAAATGCCAAGGACAATAAATAAGATGGATACTAGCGCTAAAACTGGTTTCAAAAATCGCCTGATGGGTTTTGATGCTCCTCCTCGTATATTTTCCATCACGCTAGTATGGACATGATGTACGATTATATTAGCTTCCTTTGCATTTACGGAATCAGGAATAACTTGGGCAAATTGATTGCTTATCAACTTTTCTAGTTGATCCTGATTTTCCAAATTGAAAAATTGAAGTAGTTTATCCAATTCTTCTGTTGAACAGCTGCTATTTAGGTATTTATGAAATAGCAACTTTATTTCTGGGGATTGCTCGCTCAATTTTATAAGTTTATATATAGAGCTAATACCCTTAACAGGGAAAAAGTAATGACAAAAAAATAAATATATTTTTTTGTATTAAAATCAACTAAAATATTGATCCAAAAATACGATAAGGAATGGTATGTACTGGCTATTGGTTAGCACTTCCTTTTTAAGGAATTGATTCGCACGGTTAATGTGAGTATTTATAGTACTGTGGGATATTCCCAATTTCGTACTTATTTCAGCATACGAATATCCATCCACCTTGAATAATGTAAATACTTCGCGTTGCTTTGCCGGCATACGATTCAATAGAGTATTAAGTAGCACCTGACTCTCTTTACTATATATATATGATTCAATTGGATAATGCCCTTCTTCGGTAACGGTACACAGATAGGCTCGGTACCGTTTATCACTAGCTGCTTTCCGAAACAGCTTATATGTTTTGTTTGTGGCTATTTTATACAAATATGACTTAAATGACTGTTCAAGATCGATGTTGTCTCTGTACTCCCACACGGCCATAAATGTATCTTGCAGCACTTCCTGAACCAGTTCGGAAGATTTTAAAAGGTAAAGCAAATGCGAGGTAATAGATTGGGCATAGATAAAATAAAGTTTTTCGAAAGCCGACTCATCACCGTCTCGCATCAACACCAAAAGTTCCCTTTCTTTTTTAACATCAAGCGCATTCAAAACATTCGTAATTTATAAACCTAAAATTAAGTTATTGCAGTTTCAATATGAAAAGATAGTTAATTTTTAATTCACCTTCTCATGTGAAAGTAAGGGAAAAATTGCTAACAGATAACATATATTGACTTTTTTTATCAACGTATCAGGAAAACCGCTCTTTATACACCTGATCGAAAGGAACTCTATATCGTTCGCCCCAAATGCCTTCATTACCTTTTCTAATCCCACAAGATATAACCATATTGACCTCCGCTCCTCTAGAGAGCTGTAGTGCCTTTCTTAGCATGCGGCTGTCGAACCCCTCTAACGGACAGGTGTCGTAACCTTCGTTGGCCATAGCTATCATAAAGGTCTGTGCGGCCAGTGCACAGGATTTGTGTACAACAACCCGTACATCGCTTTCGGATACCTGTCGAGTTATGGAGCGGAATACACCTATGGTCTTGGTTATTAGTTGACGGAACAATCCCAATAGTCCAAAAAAACGCGCGTACAATAGTGGCATTATCTTGCCATAGTAGAGCTGTCTGTCTTTGATCCGCTTAGCCTGACGATGCTCCGGGCTATTCCTCTGGATATTGCCGGTTTCAAAGTCTAATACACACTGAGCGCGTTTGCGATGTAGGTCTTGTCGGGTTACGAAAACAACGATTTGATCGGCAGTAGAGGTCGCTGTCTGATCAAGACAAGAACGGGAGATCTCTTTCATCAAAGTCGGATCGGTGATGTGATAGAACTCCCAGAGCTGCATGTTGGAGCTATTGGGAGCCAATGTAGCCAACTCCAGACAATGTCGGACTTTGAGGACATCAAGTGGTTTGTTTTTGTCATATACGCGTACAGAGCGGCGAAAATGCAATATCTCGTCTAAATTCATGTATATTTTTATAGGAAGCAGTATATAATATAGAATTAATATAAGAAATGCAAAATTGCCGCTGGGCAGAGACCAAGCGGCGTTTGTATCTTGTAAAAGTATATCTTATATTTCAAGTCCAGCAGGGACTATTTTTTCTTGGACTTTTTCTTTTGGTCTTTTATGACCTTTTCATAAAAGTTTTTAATTACTGATTTTAATTTGCTCAAAGCTTCTTTCTTCTTCTTATCTTTTTTATTCTCAGACTTTTTAGAAACTTTCTTTGCTTTGACCTTAGCATCAGTTTTCTTGCTCTTCTTCAGATCTTTTGTGGACTTACCATCTTTTGATTTCGATTTTTCAGCTTCCTTTTTCTTGTTGGTTTTTGCTATCTCTGCTTTGGAATCTTTTTTCTTCATATCACTTTTATCTTTAGTCTCTTTCTTCTCCTTATCGTTCTTTTTCTCCTTTTTGACGATATTTTTTTCTGTCTTCTCTTTTTTGCTAGAAACTAATATATCATTAGGAACTTGTGCCGGAGTTGATTTTGGCATTTCAGCATCTGCAGACTTTGTACCGTTTTTCTTCGTTACCGCTGGTTTGCTTATCACAGCTTTTGCTGGTGTAGCCGTTTTAGGCGACGCTGGTGCTGCTTTTGTAGCGGCAGGCTTACTCGCGCTCGTCGCTTTTGCAGGTGCAGCCGCTTTAGGCGACGCTGGTGCTGCTTTTGTGGCAGCAGGCTTACTCGCGCTTATCGCTTTTGCAGGTGCAGCCGCTTTAGGCGACGCTGGTGCTGCTTTTGTGGCAGCAGGCTTACTCGCACTTGGCGCTTTTGCAGGTGTAGCGGCTTTAGGCGACACTGGTACTGCTTTTGTGGCAGCAGGCTTACTCGCACTTGGCGCTTTTGCAGGTGTAGCGGCTTTAGGCGACGCTGGTGCTTTTGCAGGTGTTTTTTTAGCTATACCACCAGTTGATGTAGTTTTTTTAGAAGCAGCAGTTGCCGCTTTCGGTGTTGTTGGAGCTTTCGCAGGCTCCTTCTTTGTTTCCTGTTTGTTGTCGGCAACAGTTTCCGCTTGGCTTTCTACTGACATATGTGTCTAAATTTTAATTGACTAATTAATAAATTGAATAACACAATATAACGAAAAATGTTTTCAATCAAAAAGATTTACAGCTTTTACCGCGGTACATTCGGATAATATATGTAAATTTGCAGGACATAACTATGGGGTCGACCGGAATTGACAGGGTAGCGATGGTTATGTAAGCATGCAGTGCATTGTGAGTCTAGCACTTTAATCTGAACTTTCACACTTTTAACTGGCGAAGAAAACTACGCCTTAGCTGCCTAAGTTAGACTTAGCATAGCTATTTGTCCCGTTAAGTCATGTTCTTCGGCTTAACATTAGGGGCATCGAACTATAGAACTGGCCGTTGTGATTTTGCTAAGCAATGGTGAGAAACAGCAGATAAGGAGAAAGGTATAGGTAAGCGACTCACCTTCCCTCTCCCGACAAATAAAGAGAAGCTAAGCATGTAGAAAGCGTAAATCATACTACGTTTGGACGAGGGTTCGAATCCCTCCGGCTCCACGAAGCGAATAGCCCAACTTATCAGTTGGGCTATTCCTTTTTACTATTATTGAAAAATTTATTTAATAGAAATCACAACAATGAGAAAATTATCTATCTACATCGCTGCTAGTCTGGATGGTTATATCGCAAAACCCAATGATGACCTGAGTTTTCTGCAAATGGTAGAAAAGGAGGGTGAAGATTATGGCTACGCTGATTTTACAGCAACCATAGACACCTTGATCATCGGTAGAAAAACCTATGACTATGTCGTTAGAGAGTTAGGTGCTTCGCATTACGATAACGGTGAAAGAAATGTATACGTAATCACAAAGACGCCTAGGTCGAATACAGGTCGTACAACTTTTTATTCGGGGAGCCTTGTTGAGCTCTTGCAAACCTTGCGATCCCAACCCGGAAAGAATATATATTGTGACGGTGGTGCTGATATAATCGATGCTTTCTTAAAAGAAGAGCTAATCGATGAACTGATTTTATCGATCATACCTGTACTACTGGGGGGAGGCACTAGGTTATTTAAAGATGGTAGACAGGAGTTGCTTTTGGAACTCGTTAATGCTAAAACCTTTGATACAGGGTTGGTACAATTACATTATCGAAAGAAGCTACATAACGATCCGTCCTCAGTTGTTCGGATACCTTAAGCAATAGTATATGGTTCTGTATCGCAGCGGATCCAATCAACAACCAGTTACTTTTTTCTCTTTACAAACTTATACACTTCAAACCATAAAACAGATACCGCTCCTATTCCTAAAGCCAGTGCTAATTCGGACATCGTCAAATCTGTCACTGCGAAAAAATCGGAGAAAGGTTTAAAAAACAAAATAGAAAACAACATGGCTAAGGTGATTATAATTACCCCTGTTAACAAATTATTCCTGTATTTCATCGTTTGGAATATACTGTAGTAGAAGGATCTGTTGACAAGACTCAACAGAATATTAGCAAAAATAAGTGTTGTAAAAACCATAGCCCGGGTCTTCTCTTCTGTCCCCCCATGCTGTACAGTAATCTGGTAAGCCAAAAGTATGCCTATTGTAATCACAATCCCCTGTACGATACTAATTCCTACCTCCTTCCAATTCAGGAACGTATCGGTCATGAGTCGCGGAGGGACTTTCATGGTATTCTTTTCCATAGGCTCATTTTCATAAACGATAGAACAGGTAGGCCCCATCACCAATTCTAGAAATATAACATGTACGGGTGTGAAAATCTGTGGAAATACCCATCCTAAAAACAGTGGTAACGACACGGTCAATATAATAGGTATATGAATTGATATGATGTATTGAATGGCCTTCTTTATATTACTGTATATTCTCCTTCCCGCAGCTATGCCGGTGATCAGCTTCGCCAGATCGTCATTTGTCAACACTAATGATGCAGCAGCTTTAGCAATCTCTGTTCCTTTATCGCCCATCGCTACGCCAATATGAGCAGCCTTGAGTGCCGGTCCATCATTTACACCATCGCCCAGCATAGCGACTACCTCTCCTTTTCTTTTTAAGGCATTGACCACAGCTAGTTTTGCTTCTGGAAACATTCGGGTAAACAATACATTATTTTCTGCTACCTGTTCCATATCCTGATCGGAGTAATCCATAATCTCTTTACCTCCGATCACCTTCTCCGTATGTCGGATCCCTGCCTGACTGGCGATGCTCCGCGTGGTATCCGCGTTGTCTCCCGTGATAACCTTCACCTGTATCCCCGCATCATAGATCTGTTGGAACACTTCGCTGATACCTGCTTTGGGTGGATCATAAAAAACTACTAGTCCCAAGAACTCAAATTCAAAGTCTTGCTGTTTAACTGGGAAATTGTAACCATCGAAGGTAGATTTGGCAACCCCGAGAATACGGTATCCTTGCTTGCCTAGTTCTGCTATTAGAGTACGGACCTTGTCTTTCCCAGCATCGGTAAGCCTCGATACTTGAAGAATGGCCTCCGGAGCACCCTTTGCAGCAATAATCCGTTCTTGATTTTTATTTTCAAAGAGATGCGTCATCATTGGAGGTTTGCCTTCCAAAGGATACTCGTGAAAAAGATTATAAGTCTTTCTGAGGTCCTGTTTTTGTGTATTTTGGTACACTTGGTGTAAGGTTTTTTCCATCGGATCGAACGGAATAGGTTCGCTGCTCCACATCGCATAACTCACGAGCCCATCTATTGATGGACTGTTAAATGAACTGCTGTCATAAGTACGATCAGTCTGGTAGTCATAGAGATATTTGAGCTGCATGCTATTTTCCGTTATCGTACCAGTCTTGTCTGTACATATCACCGTAGTACTCCCCAACGTTTCTACAATAGAACTACGCTTGATAATAATCCCTCGCTGCATCAACTTCCATGAACCTAATGCCATGAAGGTTGTAAACGCTACAGGGATCTCTTCTGGAAGTATCGACATGGCTAATGTTAGGCCATTCAACAAACTGTCTAAGAGGTTTCTGCTCTGATAATAGTTGACAGCACATACCATCACAAATATGGCAATACCAGCTATAGCCATGGTCTTTACAAACTTTGTAATCTGCAGTTGCAATGGAGACGCTTCTTCTTGTATGTTAGCAATGGATGATCCTATCTTGCCCATTCGGGTTTCTTTCCCAATTTTATCAACTTTGAAAACGGCGAGACCGGAAACTGTAACAGTGCAACTATAGACATGATTATCGTCACTGTCCACATTTTTAAATATGGACATACTCTCTCCTGTAAGTGAGGATTCATTCACTGAAAAGTCGTTACTATGGACAATCTTTCCATCGGCATTGATCATCTGACCTTCCTCCGTAACGCATAAATCTCCAACAGCGACCTCGTGTGTAGGAATCTGTATCACTTTCCCGTGTCGAATGACAGTACTGAGTGGCTCATTTAATTTTTCGAGTGCTTCCAGCGCTTTCTTGCTTCTATTGTCCTGATAAAAGGAAATTGCAGAAACCAGAACAATAGCAACCAACATAAAAGTCGCTTCGCCATAATCACCTACAATCAAATAGATTATGGAAATAGCAAACAATAGTATCAACATCGGCTCTTTTAGGATGTCTAACAGCATTTCGAACCAACTGCTCTTATGTAGTCCATCCATTTGATTATAGCCAGAAAGTTCTTGTGAAAGCTTCACTTCCTGCTCTGTAAGCCCTTTAAGATGCTCAGGTATATTATAGCCCATGACTTGTCGATATATTGTTTTTCAGGTATTAGATACCAGCTAAATCTACACAAAATAACGTTCATATTTATCTTCATCCCACCCAAGTCAAAAAACCCTCAAAACTAACGGAGAGAAAGAAATAGCAGCGTTATTATTTATCCTAGGCGACACTTGCCTCTTGGTTGATTGCTTTCGTCTAAAACAATATCGGAGTGCAAGAACTGTGCAGCATCAGCAGACCCTTGGACTTTGGACGCGCTACGTATCAGCATCTCTTTTTCGAAATCTTTTAACACAGTGTCTCGTAGGCCCATTTTTTTCCAATCGACAAACGGACATTCCTGCGCTATAATCCGAGCTAAGGATAGCGCATCTAACAGCGCTTGGTTAGCTCCTTGCCCCTTAAATGGACTCATAGGATGAGCTGCGTCTCCCAATACTGTCATATTTCCAACGGAAGTAAAATCGGACGGAGTTAATTGTCGGCGGTCATACACAGGGTATCCGGATACTTTAGCTACAGGAGTGGCAGCCATAAGCTCTGGGATAGGACTATGCCAATATGTACGTCGGCAAGCTTCTTCTTTTAGGGCATGAGATCCTAACCTGCTAAGTTGCTGAGCCTCGGATTCGGAGATCGGAAAACTAAATTGCCACATGACGGAATCTGCCGTATAAGGCATTACATAAAGCCGCTCCTTACCATTAGCAGTCTGAAATACTGTCTCGGAATCTAACAAAGGACTCTCAAGCTTTTCAAGCTCTACTAAAGGGCAGATGCCCAGTATAACCATACAATCCAAATAACGTAAAGGACTGCTCCCCTCTCCTATAGATAATCGACGTACTGTACTACGGATTCCATCTGCTCCGACCAATAAATCGGCCGACGCTCTTCTAATTGTTCCATTCACAGAAAATGACATTTCTAAACGTTGATCTTCGGTTTCGTGAATATCAATCAACTGGTACCCCCACCGTATAACGTTGTCCTCTCCAAGCTGTTCTAAGATGCTGCTTCGTAAAGACTGTCGTGCTATATGTATGTTGGACCGCCTGACGGAAGTTCCTTCCGCTCTAGGAGCAGGTATCCCCCCTCCCCATTGACCTAATACCCGTCCATCTGTGGCATGTACCAGATGACGTATAGATACAACACCGCTATTACCCAAGAAAACACCTAAACCTTTCATTGCTTTACTCGCTTGTTGCAATGTAAGCCCATAACCCTGGGACCGTGCTTCAAAGTCATTGTCGCGTTCGTAAAGTGTAAACGGAATGCTTCTATGGTAGCAGGCGACAGCTAAAGCCATGCCCCCTATACCTCCACCAATGATGGCTACATGTGGATAATGCTCTGTATCTGCAATCGGAGGGTGATCTGTCTGTTGTAGACCTGAACCATCGCAACTCATACAGATAGATAGATGCCCGCGAGGACGCTCAGGAGCAACACCGCTCCGATCAGAATTTTCGAAGCGCTCTAGTTCATATTGGTAGCGTAGTTTTACTTTCTTAGTTAACTTACGCCGTTTTTTTCCACGTCCGCGACAGTCTTTACAAGCAGTCCAATACGTCTTGATCGGTGTTATTTGTTCTTTCAATTCTTTTCAATTCTGTCAGGATAAACAAGTCTCTGAACCGCTACCCTATGCGGACGTACAAATTTAAAGCAATCTCTCCAAAAAAGCACGCTTTCTTCCTTAAAAAAGGAGTCATTTTGTAACTTATCCTTGAAAACATGTAGGCTTTTCTTTACTCAAGTTAAGAAGTGTTACAATCCCAGATAATCCATAAGTTCGCGCGCAGCGGCTCTACCCGCACGATTGGCTCCGATAGTAGAGGCTGAGGGTCCGTAACCTGTGAGATGAATCCGATGATCATTAGCAACCTGAGTCGCGAGCTGACCTGACATTGTTATGCCCCCCTCTTCGTTCATTAGTTGAAGTGGGATTAAATGATCTAGCGAATGCCGAAAGCCTGTATTCCAAAAAACAATATCTGCATCCAGCGTGGTTCCGTCTTCCCAGCGCACCCCCGTCTCGGTAAATTCTTTAAACATAGGCTTTCGTTCTAATACTCCTCGATCGAGCATCCATTGAATAGCAGGAGTAATGGGGAGCCCTGTAACCGATACTACCGAATTGGGAGGTAACCCCTCACGTACGCGTTGGTCTACCATAGCTACAGCTTCCCGCCCGAGCTCGGGACTGAATTCATAGTTTCTAAAATCAGGAGGCCTGCGGGTTACCCATGTCGTCTTAGCAACCTTTGAAATTTCGCCAAGCAATTGGACGGCTGAAATTCCTCCACCTACTATGATAACTCGCTTCCCAGCAAACTCTTCTGCAGTCTTGTAATTCCCTGTGTGCAATTGTAAGCCTTTAAATAGCTCCCAACCGGGGTATTTCGGACAATAAGGTGTCTTCCATGTTCCTGTTGCGTTAATTATACCTCTGGCATTAAACTGCGTCCCATTGGTATGTACTAAAAAACGCCCGTTGCGCTCGGTGACGCGATTAACTTTTATAGGGCGTATTATTGGTAGATTAAACGCTCGCTCGTACTGCTCGTAGTACTTAGGTAACGCAACATTGGCCTGTAACGCTTTGTCTGCTAGATCCACCGTGTCAGAGAAGCTCATTCCCGGTAAATCATTTATTCCATTTACATTCTGTAAAGTCAATGAGTCCCAACGATGCTGCCAGGCGCCACCAGCCCCAAACTCATCATCTAAGACGACAAAACCATTACCTGATACTAAGCCTGCCTTTTTAAGATAATAGGCTGCTGATAAGCCGGCCTGGCCTGCCCCTATCACCACAATATCTACTTTGTAAAATACAGCTATGTTAGATTCCAAAACCTTTGTTTGATTTGAGTTCTTGTCCATATCTCTTGTTCCTAATTCAACCTTATGCGCAGGTCAGATACTATTTCAAAATACGAATTATAAAGTTTATCAACGAATTGTAAATGTATTAATATAGAACAAGGAATGGTTTTTACTTTTGAGGTATTAAATAATAAAAATGAAAATAAAAGCCCTTGCGTGTACCTTTTTTGTAATCTTGATTAGCAATCTTACCTATAGCCTCTCCTCCTTCCTTCCTATCAAAGTCGTTAGTAAAATAACAGCGGATAGCTCAATGGTGGTTCGGTACCACTTTAAAGAACGTCTGACGTATCATATCTATAGTAATGGCGACACTTCTATTATTTTATATAACCCAGATGGTAGTGCGCCGGTAATGACATCACAGTACAGAGAGGGATTCGGCAAAGATTATCTTTCTTTTTTAAGCATGGAATATAAACATGGTAAAACCATGTTCGAAGTGGAGGGTCGAATGATGAATGGTGGCTATCTTTCTTTTAATAGCTACAAGGAAAAAGATACATCGTTGGATAATCAACCTGATTACTATAAGGTTTCGGAGACCCTATGGGAAGTAGGTGTTTACAATGATTGTAAAATGTACTATCATGAAGAGGAAAACAACACCCAGACACGGGTTTTTGTCTACAACCGGGAAGATGGTGTGGATTATAATCCTGCCTGTAAAGCTTTGCTAAAAACGCATGGTCTTCGCGCATTGCCCCTGGAACCTGGTTGGCTCGTCGTCACAGCTGACTTTTTTATCGATCAGGACACACAATATGAACTCATAGGTCAGTTGATAAATGATACGACGGACTTTAAACAAACTATTGTTATCAACAAACGAGAGCTGGAATTGCTCTTTGACAGCTCTCCTGAAGAGTACAGAGAATTTATCGGCACCACACCGCACCCAAACTACTGTGAAGTCATAGGTTGGTCTCAGATTCTGGATGAAAAAACTTCTGATTATGTTGTGGAATTTTTAGGTGATATGTGTACTTATTTCAATCTCTATGGCCGTTATGGTCTAAAGGAATTTCAAGCTTACTTTTTAAGAGCGGCACTGTATCGGAAAGAGCATTATATAAAACACCAGATGTTGAGCAGAAAACAGGCTGATCTATTTTACAAAGAATTATTAGAACATGAGTCTTCCAATCTGAAGGAAAATCTGATTGATTTTTAAAAACCGATATCATTCCTAAACCTTCTACGAATCGAATCCCGTGGATCTTCATCCCGCTAGAACGAAAAAAAACTCCATCTTTCGATGAAGTTTTTTGCGGAGAGAGTGGGATTCGAACCCACGGTACAGTCATCCCGTACACAGACTTTCCAGGTCTGCTCTTTCAACCACTCAGACATCTCTCCCTAAGCGAGCACGAAGATACAATTTTAAGTCAGTTTTAGAAAAGAAAAATGATTTATTTGGTTAGTTTTATTGTAACAAGGTCAATGATAGAAAATTAACTTTGCTTTATACAAATAGAGCAACAAAAAAACCCAACTAAATATAGTTGGGCTCTTTATGCTGTAACAAGCGTTACGCGTTGTCCTGCTGTAATCCTTGTTTGTAAATCGCTTTTTTAACTTGGATACGACGTGATACAGATTTTTTCTCGAATGCTTGACGAGCACGAAGCTCACGTACTACACCCGTCTTCTCAAATTTCTTTTTGAAGCGTTTCAATGCTCTATCTAAAGATTCTCCCTCTTTAACATTAATAATAATCATAGTTCCTGTATACCTCCTTCCGTTGCAAAAATTCTTGTGGCTGCAAATGTAAATATTATATTTTAAATATGAAATATTTTTTTTACAGTAAATTCCAATCTTTAATAATTTTCTCTAACGGGTTTTCTTTACTGCATAGAGCTGTATTTATACCTAATAAAGAGGCTGTTTCCAAGTGCTGCGGACTATCGTCAACAAACAAAGTTTTTGAAGGATCTAATCTATTTTCGCCCAATACTACACTAAAGATCTCAGCTTCCGGCTTCCGCATGCCCATGAAGTGGGAATAGTATGTCTTCTCGAAAAAGATAGTATTGTCAGTAACTCCATATTTATCTTTGATATGTTGCATACAATAAGTATAATGAATCGCATTGTTATTACTCAAAAGGAACGTTCTAAATTTAGTCTGTAACTCAAGTAACAGCTCATGCTTTCCTGCAGGGACTCCAACCAACAAAGCATTCCATGCGTTATCAATTTCTGAATCTGTTAACCCAGTATTATTGGTTAATGTTCGAATTCCATCTCGAAATTCATCGGGAGTTATATTTCCTTTATCAAAATCATCAAATAATGTAATTTGACCATGATGAGCGAATATTTCTCTTGCATTGGAGATACCCAATTGAGTAAAAGCATCTTGTGACTTAATGAAGTCGATCATAAAGATTACATTGCCGTAATCCAAAATAATATTTTCAATTTTTTGCATAGAAAATTTTGTTTTCTCGTTACAAATATCGATAATTGCATCACCAAAAGGGAACAATGTTACACTTTTGGTAAATAAAAAAAGCTGCGCCTATAGCTCAGTCGGTTAGAGTAGAAGACTCATAATCTTTTGGTCCCTGGTTCGAGCCCAGGTGGGCGCACAGAAAAAACCCAATCTCCTGATTGGGTTTTTTTATTTTCATTTGCATCGGTCAATTCTTTGGGAAAAGCCTTCCCTCTTTTTATTAATAAATTCTTATTTTTCTGGCTTATTGTTTTTTACTACCCCTTAATCTGTATGTATCGATCTATTTCCCGTCCTGAAATTCGATCCCACTCCCGTCAAATACCTGCTTAATTGCATTCTTGTAATTTGTAATGACATAGGGATTGTCCGGTGCTAACTCATAAGCTTTCTTAAAATAATAGATACTAGTATTGTGATCTCCCAAATCAACGGGTAAATGAGTCCGGGCTGCACCAGCATTGAGATACCCTAAGTAGCCATGAGGGTAAAGTGTTATGGCTTGTTCAAAATATACTATAGCTTTTCCATACAACTTTTGATTGTAAAATGATAGGCCCACGTTATTAAGGGCTGCTTCGCGATAGCTTTCATCAACTGTTGCTAAGAAAGAAAATATGGCATTAGCTTGTTTATACTTCTCTTGCCTAAAAAGTGCCTTCGCTCTTTGAAAGAGCTCTTCAAACTCATCACCAGTTATTCTTTTCTTGTCATACAGTTCTAAAAGCTCCATTGCTTCCCGTGTAGTCTCACTATCGAAGAAATCGAAAGCCTGATACTTCATAAAATCTGGATCTAATCTACTACCGTCTTTGAGACAACTCAACCGTTTATAAAACATCTGAAGAAGAAAGCTGTAATGATAGGACACGCCTGTCTTAACGGTTCCGTCTCCCATAATCTGATAGCATGGTGAGGGATATTCTTCTGTTTTTTTCGTAACAGGATAGTAGATAGGCATAGAGTCTATCAGCACATATTTGCTATATAGTCCTGTGTATTTACTAGATTTGTTGGTGGCGTAATTTTGGAAATCCTGATAGTAATTAAAATACACATTGTGTAGGGTATTTTGGTTATTGTCTCGAGAAGTGAAGCCTTGAGCCTTAGTAGATGTTTCGAGAAACATATTCGATATTACAATTAAGATTATAAATCCGTTTTTTTTCATTTTTGATCTATATAAATTCTACTATTAATAATTAAGATAAACGGGTGTATGTCCTGATCTTAAAATTAATCGAATTAACAAATTTTAATTTAAAAAAAGGCTTTCTTTAAGATAAGTTTGTGATGCTTTATAATTCGTAGTCTTTGTCGCAGGAATAGCAAAGGAAAGCAGTTATCGTAGAATAAAAGAAGGCCTCTGTACCGACAATTTTCATCGTTGGTTCAGGAGGCCCACATCAGATTATTCTTAGTCCCGGAGTAGCTCTTATTATACGGTATCTTTTACCTGATGTTCTTTAAGGAACTCAGCAACAAATAAGTCGTCATTTAACGATGGATAATCAAGTTGTATACGTGTCAATTCTTCACTCTGCCCACTGGAAAGTATCTCGTCAGGATTCAAGCACCAGATACCTTTCATAAGCCCCTGTCGACGCAAAACCTCATGTATACCGGGAATACAGCCGTGAAAATCATTTGCTACATCAAATAAGGCAGCGTTGGCATCCGTGGTCTGATTATTTAAGACTTGTAGATGTTGCCATTTGTCGGCTGTTGGATTATTTTTAAAATCCTTAACCCGTTCGAGCAATTCTACCGCCTTACTGGTCCAAACTGCCCAATGTCCTAAGAGCCCTCCTTTGAATTGAACGCTCTGTTGTTGACCGTTTACATTGAATTTGTAGATAGATAAGAGATCGGCAACGATATTGTCATCATTACCTGTATATAGAGCGATCTCCTCCCTACGATGGGAATTAGCGATTGCCCTTACCACATCTAATGTCTGGTATCGGTTAAACGATGCACATTTGATCGCGATAACGTTCTCAATATTTACAAATTTTCTCCAGAAATCGTAGGAAAATATCCGGCCACCTACGGATGGCTGGAGGTAAAAACCAAAAACAGGTATGATCTGGGCTATAGCTTCAGTTCTATTTAATATTTCCTCCTCAGTTAGATCTTGCAACCCTCCCATGCTTAGCAATCCCATATCATAATGATATTTAACTGCTAGTTTAGCTTCAGCTACTGCTTGTTCCGTGTGTCCTACTATCCCGGCAATTTTTATAAAAGGCCTACTAATGTTATATTCATCTATCACCTCTGCAGTAATTCTGAAGACATCTTCTAGAAGATTGTACTCGGGAAGACGTATTTCGAATTGTGTAGAGTGTACACCAACAGCAATGCCGCCAGCCCCACTTTGTATATAATACTGGGTCAGCAATCGCTGATTCTGCTCATCTAACTGTCTCTGTTGATTTAAACAGAGTGGGTGTGCGGGCAATACAGTGCCTGCAAATAACAATTCCTTTTTATCTTGATCTAATTGTTTCATTAAAATTTGCCTTTTCTCTCTTGAAAATGTGTGTCTTTACCAAATTCACTTCCGCCGTTCAATATCCATTGAACAGTAATATCTATGATCTCTAAAATCCCGACTTTGGGAAAACCAAACAACCTATGACAGTGCGACGCGTTATTCAACAAAGCGGTGGCTTCCGGCTCATTCACAAAATGTGCTTGCTTTCCTAAACCTTGTGCAAGTTTTTCGGCTAACCACTTGATCGACAAAATCTCAGGTCCTGTTACGTTCAGCACTTTGGCTGGAGTCTCGGTATACAAAAAGCTACGTATCGCGATCTCATTGGCATCATGTTGCCAGATTACATTCACGTTGTTGCTGGTCAAGTCGATTGGCTGATTATTGTATACTTGCTTAGCTATCTCTCTGACTACTCCATATCTGAAATCGACGGCGTAATTGAGACGATAAAGAAGTGTAGGTGTATTATTTAATTTGCTGAAGTATGTAAAAATACGTTCTCTACCGAGTGTGCTCTGAGCGTATTCTCCGATAGGCTCTGGGCTGACTTCTTCGTCTACGCCAGCCGAAGTCACCGGTACAAAAGGTAAAACGTTGCCCGAGGAAAGCGCAACAATCCTAGATTTCTTGAATTTATCGGCAACCCTTCCTGGTAAATAAGTATTCATGGCCCAAGTGAAATCTTCTTTACCGACGGCACCAAACTTGAATCCGGCCAGATAAATTACATTCTCTACTTCGGGTAGCTGCTGTAGCGCTTCATCATCCAGTAGATCGCAAGCAATTGTTTCTACGCCTATGCTTTCTAAATATTCTCTGCCCATTTTATCTGAAAAACGAGACACGCCATATACTTTTCGTTGTATTCCGAGTTCATTTAACCCATCGATAAGCAACTTAGCCATACTCGGTCCCATTTTCCCGCCAATTCCAAGAAAAATAAAGTCACCATCAATATTTTTCAAATCTGCAAGAAATTCTGCAGAAGGCTTGGTGTATTTTTTTTCTAACTCCTTTAAAATCTGATTTTCCATATTATTTTAAAAACATATCGTAAACATTACTAATCATTAAAATCAATATCACAATTAGCCCAAGAGCCCCCCCGACTTTGTAGAACATATTGTTGACCTGCTCTCCCATAATCTTCTTGTTGTTGGCAATAACATAGATAGAGATACCAATAAATGGCACTAAAAATATGGTAATACTTTGCGCTATAATAATAAGCTCTAAGGGGAGTTTCCCAAATAAAACGGCTACAACAGAACCTAATATCATCACGACTGAAATCAAAAACTTGACCTTTATACTACTTAAGCTACTGCCAAAACCTAAAGCATCCCCCAAAAGAGCTCCGCCAACGGTTGCATTGCCGATTAATGAAGAAAAAGCAGCTCCAAATAAACCTACAAAGAATAACGAACTGGCATATTTTCCAAAAAGCGGTTCTAATGCCTTTCCCATTTCTGCTGCGCTGCCTACGTGTATGCCCTTAGGATATAAAACAGCTGCCGCACAGATCATTACGGACATACTCATAAATCCTAGTATACCGACCCCAACAAAACCTCCCCTTTCGGCTTTTTTGATATTGACTCCTTCTACTGTCATTTTCTTTCTTTCTTGAATCAAATAGCTCTGATAGAATGCACCTACCAATGAGAAGCAAGAAGCTGTAAAAGCAATTATTAATCCCAGAGAGCCTTCCGGTATAGCAGGTACGAACCCTTTCGCAAACTCTCCAAAATCGATATCAGCCAAGAAGAGTGTGGCAATAAAACAGGCAAGCATAAGGAGGACGAGTGTGATCATCAGTTTTTCCATAACCTTGTAAAAGGATGGAAAGAACAGTAGACATATTCCTAAAAGCGTAAATATAACTACCCATATATACGGGGCTGTCCCAGTAGCTTCACCAATAGCTATACCCACGCCAATACTATTCCCCGCCTGAAAAGATGTGGCTACTAGGAATACGCCGATACCAATAAAGATACCAATGGGTTTACTAAAATAGTTCTTGATTAGTGTCAATAGGCTTTTCTCTTGTGAAGCGCCAATACGAGATCCCATTGCGGTGTATATTCCCATAAAAAACAGAGCAATAAAAACAATCCATAGGAGTGAATACGAATAATCGGCCCCCATTTTAGATGTTATAGTCATTTTGCTCGGACCAAATACCAATGCTGCCGTTATGATCCCCGGGCCTAGTATGTTTAATATCTTTTTCATATAATTCAGTTATTCTTGGTTTCGTATATCACCTACCATATTGGCGTCAATTGTCTGAGTACTGTTGATTAATCGGGTTCGTATATAATTGACAATACTCGCTACCTCCTCATCTTTTAGGAAAGAAAATGAGGGCATGGGTAGGTCGTAAACTTGCGTATCATCTCCTTCTGTTGTTTTCAAACCGTTCAACACGATGTGTATAAGCTTTTTACTGTCTTTCATGGCGCTAGACTTCAATAGCGAAGGGAAACTTCCAGGTGTTCCATTGCCGTCTGCTTTATGACAAGAGGCACAATACGATTGATACAAAGCTTTTGCATCCATTTTTTGACCATTGCTGATCTTCTCTTTACTTAAAAAATTTCGCGGAGTGTATTCTATTCGCGATAATTTCAATATTCTATCGTCGGTTTTTAATGGAAAATCTGTTTGTGGCTTCCAATCTCTATTGCTAGTGGCTATATAGACATTCCCTTTCTTATCTACTGTTATTGCTCGGATCCGTCCATATTTATCTTTCAAAAAAATGTCTTCTTCAATAATTTGATTCTGGTTAACATTTAATTTTAATATCCGCAGTGATTGATCTTTCAAGGTACCTAGCAATAATCTATTATTCCATTCAGGTATTTGTGTGAAGCTATAGTATTTTAATGCAGCAGGGGCAATCACCGGTGTCCATGCCTTTATAGGTTCTGTACGGAGACTTTTACTTGCTATCGCCAGTTCCTTTGGTGTATCATGATAACCTTCAATATCTATCCAGCCATAGTTGCTGAGTGGTCTTATCCAATTGATTTCATCTTCAATAGCATCACCATGCTCAGAGGTTAGTAGATTGCCATTTGCAGTAAAAGTCATACCCTGCATGTTGCGAAATCCCCAAGCGTATACATATGAACCTCTGATAGGATTATCATGAGGTATACCACCGTCGTCGTTCATACGTAATATTTTCCCATTCAGTGTCGTCGAATCTTGAGCATGTGTCAATGAATGTATATCTCCTGTCGCCCAATATAATTTATGGCTATTATCAAAAGCAAGTCTAGAGCCATTATGTCCAGTTCCCCCATCAATCTTAAGAAGTAGCTTGCTAGCGATAACTTGACCGTTTTTTAGCTCTAAACGTCTAAGTTCACTAAAGACTGAATCCTGCTCTTTAGTAGTATAGCATATATATAAATAAGGATTAATTGCAAAATTGGGATGAATTGCCAACCCAAGTAAACCCAGGGTTCTTTGATGATAGACATTAGGAACCTCATATATGACTTTTATACTATTGGTTTCTAAATTAAGCTCCGCAACTTTTCCTTTTATCTGTGTAAAAAAAATAGAATTAGTTGATGGGCTATATTGCATATCCCAAGGTACATCGAGATTGCTAGCTACCTCTGTAACGGACAAATACGTTTGATCAGAGACCTTTATAAAATCTATTATTTCTTTGTCTTTATGATTTCGACAGGAACTGATAACTACTACACTAATAAGTGTTAGAACCCTCATTGGTTGAGTAAATGACAATATTATTCTAAAAACCATCTAAAATCAAGATATAATACAAAGATGGCTTGAGATTTTTTTCAAAAACCATAAATCACAATACTTCAGTTTCGTTAACGTTACCGAGTTGCTGGTAAAAAAAAATGACCAATCATCATCAAAACGGGGGGCTATTATAAATATCATCTGTTCTTTTATACTTTAGGTTTCACATTTTTTCAAACTCGGTATCAACCCTTAAATATAGAAAAAGAATAAGTATTCTCCAAGTTCTTTTTAGTTTTCATAAAACAGATAGTTTTCTATCGTTAAGATATCAATAGGCATGGGTTTGAAGTTTTCCTTCTCCTCTTTTAATAAAAAATGTCTATAAAGATAATTCAATGCAAGATATCCTTGTTTATCTGGTCTCTGGCAAATTAAAAAATCGATCATCCCATTGGCAAGAAATTCCACGTTTTCATTGAGGAAATCAAAACCAATTATATGTGGTTTTCTGATATGTCTAAATTCGTTAAAAAACCGTCCTACTACAGAAACACGGGAATTGGTAACAAATATTAGGTCTGGATTGAATTCGCCTACATGTCTTAACAAATCGATGGCTATCTCATCATAATTATTTGATGGGATATCGATATTGACTATTTCAAAGTCTCTGTTCATTGCGTTGAGATAGTCAACATATCCTTCTATTTTTGTGTTCAGGTAGGCATAGTTTTGTAGTCCCCTTGCAATGTTTAAGATGAGCAATTTTGACTTATCCTGAACCAAATAAGATGTCAAGTTGGCAGCGAGTCGCCCTGTACTGCGTAGATCTGGGCCGATGTACCCTAAGGATGAAGATCCTTTAATATCAGAGTTGACAAATATGGTCTCAATCTTCCGCTTTTTACACTCCTCCAAAAATACAGTTGTTTCCGAAATAAAGATAGGAGCGATAACTACTGCATTAAAATTCCGTGTTAGTACATCATCTGACATTTTTGTAAATGTGCGAACATCCTCCTGATCATATAGAAATATATCTATGTTTATACCAAATGTGCTAAACTCTTCTACTCCCTGCTTGATTCCTTTAAGGCATAGATCCCAGTATCCTGTCTGTGAAGATGTTTTTGGGATCAAAACCGCAAAGCTTAGATTATTCTTAACAGAGAGTGCTCTGGCATACAGGTTGGGCTGGTAATTATTTTCTTTAATAATAGCCTGAACCCTGGCTCTCGTTTTTTCTGAAACATCTTTCCTGTTATTGAGAACCCTATCGACTGTCGCTATGGATACGTTCGCTAATTTGGCGATTTCCTTTATTCCTATTTTTTTGTTGTCAGTTTTATGGTTCATTATTTTGTAATGCTAGTGATCTTCAAATATAAGGTGTATAACTAAAACTTACACATTCTCCTAATACAAATTGATCTTAATTATTTAATGTCTCATCCAGTTGTGGTTTGTCCAGTTGATTTTCCCACTTCGCCACTACAATAGTTGCTACGGCATTTCCAACAAAATTGGTCAATGCTCTACATTCCGACATGAATTTATCTACACCGAGTATCAGTGTCATACCTGCAATAGGTACTTCAGGTACCACTGCCAGTGTTGCCGCCAGGGTTATAAAACCTGCACCGGATACCCCTGCAGCTCCTTTTGAACTTAGCATAGCAACTAATAGTAGAACCGCCTGCTGTCCAAAATCTAAGTGAATATCGCAAGCCTGTGCGATAAACAAGGCTGCCAGTGTCATGTATATATTCGTTCCATCTAAATTGAATGAATAACCTGTCGGGACAACTAAGCCTACTACAGACTTAGAACAACCCGCCTTTTCCATTTTTTGCATTAACGATGGTAAAGCTGATTCGGAGGAACTGGTTGCTAATACTAAGAGTAACTCGTCCTTAAGATATTTTAATAATTTAAAAATAGAGAACCCATTGTACTGTGCTACTGCCCCTAAAATAAGGCATACAAAAAGTGCAGAAGTAAAATAGAAGGTTAAAACCAATACAATAAGATTACTCATAGACGCTATCCCATACATACCGATCGTAAATGCCATCGCACCCAATGCGCCTAAGGGAGCAAGTTTCATTAACATACTGACTACTTTAAAAACCGGATGAGCCAATGCTTGTAGAAAATCTAAAACGGGTTTACTTTTGTCCAATGTTTGTGATAGTGCGACGCCAAATAGCACCGCTGTAAATAACACTTGTAATATATTGGTTCCGGTCAACGGACTGACGAGGGTATTGGGAATAATGTCAAGCACAAAGTTTAAAAGACTAGGGTGCTTAGCGTCCTTTACATACTCAGATACTGCGCTGTAATCTAAAGTAGCAGGGTCGATATGCAGCCCGTTACCCGGTTGAATGATGTTACTGACCAACAATCCGACTATAAGAGCAAGAGTTGAAAATGTAAGAAAATAGACAAAGGACTTTCCAGCGACCCTCCCCACTTTCTTCATATCAGTCATAGAGGCTATACCTGTGGAGACAGTAATGAAGATAACCGGCGCTATAATCATCTTTATCAATTGAATAAAGCCATCCCCCAAAGGCTTCATCATAACTCCTATCTTTGGATAGTAGTGACCTAATAATACCCCTGCAACGATCGCAAACAAGACCTGTACATACAGCAAGTTGTAGATTTTAGGTTTTCTCCTCAAACTAGGAGTATTTAAGTTTTTCTCTTCAATAAACATAATTGGTCAAAAAGGCTGTCCCCATTAAATATAATACCAGGACAGCCTAAATATAGAAAAATTAATTGACTTTTTTAAATAAAATAGCATCAGCAACCACATGTTTCCCTTCGGTAGCACTGATTTGTACATAAGGCGATTCATTTCCTATTAGCGTGTATGTCCCCAAACTTACCCATTCGCCTGAAGAGTCCCCTAATCGGATGATTTCCTTGGGTTGTATCTGCCGAGAATGCATCTTAGCTCCATCAAAAACGGTGTAATGCAGGGTGTCCGCTAGTTGATCGTCATTAGCTATATAGGTAAATATCTCAAATCCCTGTTTTCTCTTACCGATGTTTGGTCTGAACTTGACACTCGCAGAAACATTTTGTCTGCCCGATATTAAACGATCTTTACCATATCCATAATTCGCGCTTGTCCAATCACCTATAATGTCAACAGGAGAAAGGTCTGCATTATCAATAAGAAGTTCCGGTAAAGCTCCGTCAGCTAGAGGGTTTTTGTTAAGTTCCAGCTGTAGCTTACTTACATCTATTTCCTGGACACTTTTCATAGCGTCGATAGCGTGTACCGCAGCAACTGCTGCCGATTGTGATAGTACCATAAATACGGGTTCCATACGTATAGAACCAAAAGCAATATGGGACGCCGACAAACAAACGGGAACTAATAAATTTTCGCATTCTTGCTTTTTTGGTGTAATGGCAGCATATGATATGGGATACGGCTGTCCAACTTCCACCTGTACATCTCCTTCATTTTTGACCATACCATTTACTACAATGCGCTGACAGTTATGAGAATCCATCTGGTAGGCAGCCATGCCGATACCATCTTGGACGACAGACTCCCCTTCACAATGCTTTTGCGTCATTACTGTCCGACCTACCATCCTTCTTGCTTCTCGTATGTATAACTGGTCAGAAAATCCTGAAGTCTTTAAAAATTCATCTTTACAGAATCCCCATTCTCCCATCTCCTTCCGTAAATGTTCTGGCACCCTAGGTTCGTGGGATAAAAAATACAAAAGCCCTTTGGTATAATTCTCATGCTTTTTGTATATCTCTCTACGTTTTTCATAATCAGCTTCGGGGTAATCGTAGTTCGCCCCTATCATATCTGTTGAAAAAGCTCCAAAATTATTAAAGTCGGTTTTCCCGTTAGGCATATTTTTTATCAAAAAACCTCCAGTATGGTACCGCACTAGGCTACCATCAGCTAGTTTTTCTGTCCGAAGCTTGCTGTGAATAGATGGCCATTTCTCATTTTCAATCACGCGTAATAACAATTCAAATTGATTTGGGTCATAATTATCCGGTTTAGTAAACCCAATTTTATTGTTCTTGTCTTTGGTCAAAGTCAATCTGAAATTGTAGGCTTGCACTTTGTTGTCAGCACTACCATTTACCTGTACAGACTCTTGAGAAATTCCCCACAGTAAGCCACTTTCCGGCTTTCCCCGTTTCACATAGGGGTCTATACCATCGGCAAATTGATGTATATCCAAAAGCTGCACGCCATTATACGTCTCGCCGTATGTTGCATTGCTTTCTCTTCCGACAGTATAGGAAACTCCTGATTTAGCCATTAAGTCGCCTTCGTAAGAACAGTCAATAAATACCTTAGCCTTGACCGTCAACTTATCTGAACTAGCCGGACTCTGTAAAACAATCTGTTTGATCCGTCCTTTTTCAGTCAAAACCTTGGACAATTGCTTTTCTGTCCTAATATCCAACTGTACTTCGTCTATATACTGTTGAAATACCTTCATGGCTACATGAGGCTCAAAGGTCCACTGTTCTAATTTGCTATAGTGTGCTCCAATCCTTCTGTAAAAATTTCGGGCGAGTCCAGTAATAGCATATTTATTGCCAATGTCGGTAGCCCCCAACCCTCCGGTGGTCAAGCCTCCCAAAGTGCTTCCACTCTCGACAACAATAACGGACTTTCCGTATTTTGCAGCGGTATATCCTGCAATGATACCTGCAGAAGTGCCACCATAAATACAAATATCGACTTCGACTTCATTCTCTCCTTTTGCATGTAGAAGAGTGGAAGACAATAGAAGCGAAGCGATCAATAAACAAAATGATTTTTTCATATCTGATAACCAATTAATACAGATCATTTTGATCCAAAACTTTATTTACCTCTGTTTCAATTCTTGGTATTGGCCAAACATAGTCACGCTTGGGGTTGAAAACGCGAACTTCTATAACACGCATCTGATCACCATTAACCACACTATTATAACTTGGTGTACCGTTTTCATCAATAATTGGCGCGTTTGATAACCATGCCTTAGGGATCCTGCCCAAAAGCTTACCTGCCATCACTTTCTCTGCGATCCCCCATCTTCTAATATCGAAAAGTCTCAGCCCTTCACCAGCAAGCTCATATTTACGCTCTTTGCGGACTGCCGACCTCATTTCGCTCTGAGTTTTCCCTGTTGCAATCGCGGGCATGTTTACAGAAGGTCTTTGTCTAACAGCATTTATAGCGTCATAAACGCTCTTATCGATTTCTCCCAGCTCGGCTTTTGCTTCCACATAGTTCAACAGCACCTCTGCATAACGGAATAAGATAGGCTTTAACTCCGAGTTAGTACGATCGGGCTTATCCATATCATCCGCATACTTGCGCCACAGGTATCCTGAGAAAGTGGCAAAAGCATTTGTCGCATCAATATTTGCTATGCGCTTTGGGGTTGGACCTGTAAAGTCCCAGGTCATTGTACTATCTGGATGAGTTTCAAACATAGCTCCTAGAAACACGGTTTGTGGCAATACGATAGATTGTGTCAATCTTGGATCACGATTCTTAAAGGGATTCTTGGGGTCATAAACTGTTGACTTATCAATAGATAACCCGTCTGTACATTCATAAGAATCAACTAACGACTGAACGGGTATTTTGTTAGAAAACCCTTGCATCAAACGGGAATAGAACTGTGATGAGATGCTATGCGTTTTAAGCCCTTTCTTATATTGGACGTTCCATATAATTTCTTTCGAATCCTCCCCCGCATATTTGAATAGCTGCTCAAAATTTGTGTGCAGCTCATATTTATTCATATCTATAACCTTCTGTGCGGCTTCGGCGGCCTCTTTCCACTGCTTATTAAATAAAGCGTTTCTAGAAAGCAAGGCTAAAGCAGCCCCTTTGGTTGCTCTCCCTTTGTTCTCTCCAACGTATTCTTTTGGGAGAATTTCGCTTATTTCTTTTAACTCTGCAATGATGAAATTACTAACCTCACTTTTCGTCTTTTTAGGAATCTGTGCTTCAGAAAGTTGGTATACCTTTGTTAATAAGGGGACTCCTCCATATAATTCATTTAAGTAGAAATAAAAATAAGCTCTCATAAATCTTACTTCTGCAAGTCTTGTCTTTAACTTCTCTTCAGCCACTACGCCCTCTAGAGCAGGAGCTTTGGTTAATATTTCATTGCATCTTCCTATTCCAATGTATAGCATTTCCCATACATCAAATGTGAATTCATTATTAGCATCAGCCAATCCCATTCCTAGTTGCTGTAATGCATTTGTATTTCTCTCCCAGCCAATATCCGAGGCATAGTCCAAAGTCAGTGCAAAAGGCATCGGAGTCGCTCTAGGAGTTGAATATAATGCATTATAAGCCCCGGTTACTGCCATTTCTAGCTGTTCCTCATTTTTAAGAAATGTCTCACTAGATGGGCTATCTAATGGCAACTTCTCCAAATAGTTCTTATTGCACGAACCTAAGGTAAATGCTAATCCGCCTATCAATATATATGTTTTAATTTTTGTAATCATCATGAAATATGTTTAAAATCTAACACCTAAACCGAAACTATAAACCCGCATCTGAGGATACCATCCACCTGTACTCACGGGACCTTCAGGGTCGTAACCTTTCCAGAAATTTGTTTGTGTAAATAGGTTTTGGCCTGAAGCGAATACGCGAACAGAACTGACTCTATACTTAACTTGATCTAGTTTGAAGGAATAACCAATGGAAACATTCTTTAACCGTAAGTAGGATGCACTCTTTAGCCAAAAAGTAGAGTTTTGGATATTGTTGGTTTGATTAAAAGCGTATCTAGGAAATGCAGCGTTCGTATTGTCTGGAGTCCAACGGTCTTTGTGCTGCTCTTGTACAGTTCCGCCTTGATAAAAAGGCATTATACCCTGTCCATATAAATAGCCGTCCGCCTTGCCCACTCCTTGAAAGAACAATGAAAAATCAAAGCCTTTGTACGCTCCACCTAGGTTGGCACTATAAGTGTATCTAGGAATAGGACTTCCGATTATCATTTTGTCTTCTTCGTTTATTTTACCATCTCCATTTACATCTTCGTATTTTATATCTCCAGGGGCTACGGTACCAAACTGAGTAGCATGTGCTGTTACATCATCATTGTCCTTGTAGTAACCGATAGCGTTCAGCCCCCATATAGCGCCAATAGGATGTCCTTCTAGGTTAGAAGTAAGTGCTGTCTTAGATATACCTTTCATATCTAAGATCTTGTTCTTAACGTCCGAAAGGTTGACAGCTACATTATATTCAAAATTGCCGATACTATTTTTATAGGCGACTGTTAGATCCCAACCTTTGTTCTCTACTACACCTGCATTCTGGAAGGGCGATTTAAGGCCTAATACTTTAGGTATGTCTAGTTGTAGTAATATATCATGGGTTTTTCTATAGTAATAATCTGCTGTTATGCTCAAGTTTTTCCACAGTACAATATCCAGCCCTAAGTTGGTCATTTCAGTAGTCTCCCATTTTATCTCTGAATTGGCCATATTATTGAGCGCGGCACCTGTAGCGATAGCAGAGCCATACGTATAATTGTTAGCCCCTATTGTCATAAATGCGGAGAACGGATACAGGCCAATTTCTTGATTACCTAACTGACCCCAAGATGCTCTCAGCTTAGCATCACTGATGATTGGTTTCAGCGGCTGCATAAACTCCTCTTCACTCATTCTCCACCCCGCCGAAAAAGAGGGGAAAAATGAATATTTTTTTCCAGTTGCAAAACGAGAGGATCCATCGTATCTACCGTTGACTTCAAAAAGATACTTACCTTTAAAACTATAGTTTAATCTCCCGAAAAATGATCTTAACGACCATTGAGAAGCATTTCCTTCTGTACTTTGATTTTCTGTTCCACCGGAATTTATTTCCTGAAATTCTGGAAACTGGAAGTTTTCACGGTAACCGAGTAGCCAGTTATCATCTTGATCTTCCTGTTGATAGCCGCCCATCGCCGCGATGTTGTGTCCATTACCGATTTCCTTCTCATAATTCAAAACAGCTCTAAAATTATTGTACCAATACTGTCCGTAACGCTCCGTAAGAGAATTTTTCTGCGGTACCATATAGGCTTTGCTTCCGTCCGCATAGTAGGTTTGTATTGTATTTTTGAAAGTCTTTTCGTGCTTTATCTCGTACTTCGGAGAGTATGCCAATAGTGCTGTAAATCCCTCAAAAGGTTGATACTTCAGATCGACGTTGAAGGCCATATTTAGTGGATCTATTAGTTTTAGTCCGCCATCTTTCGCTTTTGCAATAGGATTGTCTCCATTCCATCCTTCGCCATATTGACCGTTGGAAAACAAACCTGCTTGATTGGCGGGAATGCGACGCATCCAATGAAAAATATTACCTGTACCGTCCGCCGGTTCTGTAATAGCTGATTTTACGAAAGCTAAATCCATGGCAGTAGACAGTTTTTCTGAAATACGGACATCACTGTTTACGCGGAAATTATATTTTCTAAAGTTGGTATTAGGAATGATTCCATCTTGATTTAAATATCCAAAAGATCCCAATACACGCGCATTTTCATTGCCTGCATTGACGGATAAATAATGGTTTTGCATGAATGCATTTTCCTTCATGGTTAGCTTCTGCCAATCAGTATCTGGGAATTTATCCGAATCCACAGAGCGCCCTGCCGTATATTCGTCTATGGTCTTCTGTGTATAAAGAGGACTCATACCAGCATTGACATATGCCTCGTTAAGCAGCAGCATATGATCTAATCCGTTGACCATTTTTGGGCTTTTTGTTGGTGTCTGGGTTCCTATATAATTATTATAGTCAACCTGCACTTTTCCTTCTTCGGCTCGCTTTGTTGTTATTAATATTACACCATTTGCAGCACGAGACCCATAAATAGACGCCGATGAAGCATCCTTCAATACAGAGATCGATGCGATATCATTGGCATTTACGTTATTTATATTTCCTTCGACGCCATCGATGATCACCAACGGATTTGAGTCACCTAAAGTACCTA
Source organism: Sphingobacterium faecale (assembly GCF_016746095.1). Taxonomy (GTDB): domain Bacteria; phylum Bacteroidota; class Bacteroidia; order Sphingobacteriales; family Sphingobacteriaceae; genus Sphingobacterium; species Sphingobacterium faecale. The sequence continues at coordinate 243,075 of NZ_JAERTY010000005.1, forward strand.
TCCCACGTATACGTAAGTTACCTTCGTCTCTACCGGGCTGTCCAGAAGCCTGCTTCACAGTCAATCCCGGAGCGGCACCTTGTAATGCTGAGGAAGTCTGCCCCACAGGTTGCTTTACAAGGTCGTCCCCCTTTATAATGTCAACAGCCCCTGTTAGATTAATCTTCTTTTGCTTTCCATATCCTACTACTACAACAGTTTCCAGATCCGTATCCCCACTTTTCAATGTAACATCGTAACTTTGAATTTGGTCTAATACAGTTATTGTGCTATTAAGATACCCGACACTTGATATTCTAATCTTTGCTCCTGACTGTACACCGTTTAAGACAAACCTTCCTTTCTCGTCCGTTGTGGTCTGCCTCCCCGTGCTAAGATCAAGGACCGTAACACCTGGTAATGCTTCCCCTTGTTCATTTGTCACGCTTCCTTTGATTGATTTCTGCAGCTGACTAATAGACCGATGCGGCTTGTTGCCAAATGATCCGAATTCATTGGCCATAACCGGAAGAGTCACCGAGGCTAAACTCAATATAACTCCTAATCTTACACAAGACCTTTGGAAGCTTTTTCCTCGTTTTTCTCGACACAATAATTCTACTTTTTTTACCATAATTTATTTATTGAATTGATTAGTACTCTATATCTCCTCTATCACTAAACTGTTTATAGAAGCTATACTACTTTGCTTGCCAGAAGGTAATTCGAAAAAAATCTCCAGCTTTCCATCTTGGTTGGGGGAGATTGATTCAACTATCATTTCTTTATCCATATTGAAGGATGGGTCGACAGAAACCACCTTAGTCTGCTTTCCTAAAATCCGAATAACAGTGATCGATGTTGGTTCTTGAACAGCAGAAATAATCCTCAATCTATAGGCTTTATTATTATCCAAATTTTCTACTATTAGAAACGGTTTCTGAATAGACTGTTTGTCCAATTCTGCTGTAAAGTAATACTTGCTTACTCCCGAAGGAATACCTGTATGGTACGAGGTTCTCTCAGGCCCATCGGCCTTTCGACCGGTAAAATCTTGTGTTACCTGAATATTTACATTCGTTGGGTAGTTATTTTCATCCATTAATCTGTATCTCGCTGAACCTTTACGTTCATATAGGAGTGCTAACCATCCCGGAATCAATAGATCGTTACCAAAGTTGATTTTAATACGACTAAATGAGTTATTACTTAACTCTTGCATTTTGTTTTCAATCAATTCGGTTACTTCAAAAGGCTTTTTCACCGCAAATGATGCAGCCATTTTCGCAATATTGGCTTCGGTCTCCGCGAGGTTTGCTGGTCTAAACGTCGACTTACCCACATCGCCAAATAAAACTTCGAACCATGTTGCCGCAGCAGTATATCTTCCAATAACCAAGTCTAAATGATAGCCCTCTCTAGTAAAATTGTCGCCAATAAAGCTGGTTCGTCCATTTTGAATTGCCGTTCCACTTGGTATCAGTGAATGTAGAGGTATTATATTCTTGATCTCTCGACTTACTTCCACAATCTTCTCAAACATAAATTTTTGATTACTGTTATACTTTTTAAAGTTAGGCGTGACAGCATTCTGTGCATACGCCCACGTCTGGTGGTACAAAAATTTAACAGAATTTATGGGGTATTCTTTTTTGATATAGGCGTACAGATCCGGAAGTGATGCCTTAACAGATTCGACATCTCCTGAGCTTACACTCGCCTGCTGAAAGCAGATATAATCCCAGTTTTCGTCCTTCAAAGCATTTGATATACTGGTTTTATCTGTATTCGTTTTTATGCCGTCTACTGTTGTTTTTCGATAGCTATAGATCTTGTTGTCTTCTCGAGCGTTCTTTAGGTGAAAATCTAATGGAGCTCCTCCGCGAAAGAGATTACCAATGACCAAAGGTTTTCCAAGGGCCCGCGCCATCTCGTGTAGATAGTATTCTACACCATCGTCCGAAAAACTGTTGCCGATGAGCAATACCTTAGTAACCCCATCATTAAGTGGGTCTAATAAAACTTTGTTTCCTTGCTGGACCGGCAGGTAGCCTACGCCTTTGACTACATATGCATCTTGCATCGTGGATAGTCTTTCTATAAGAGTTTTCTCCTCTGTAGAAAAGGCCTTGTATTCATCCTTATGGATGTGAATAGTATCGCCCAAGAAAATAGCAGATCCCCTTTCCTGTGCGTTTAGAGTCAACAAGGAAAGAAGGTAAAGAAATAATGTTATACAATTTCTTTTCATATGTATATAATTTGTTTTTTAATGGCCATATGGAATATCCCAACTATATTATGCACGATTAGTAGCAATTGGTGCGCATGCTGCTTCGCGGTCATCGGTGTTTTTGCACCCTATGCTATATGAATATTTCCTACTAATCGTTTTCATCATATCAGGATTAGTAATTTTCAGGGGTATAGCTCCACAGATCTGTTCCCTGTTTAAAATAAATCTTATTGTTCTTGCCGATAATCATTAATGTTGCGTTATCACGCAGCTTGGTTAACCTTTTACTCTTGGTATCATAACTATAAAAAGTATCGTTCAATGTAAAGTAGATTAAACCGTTGCTATGTGATACAGCTTGTCCATTTCTCCAGATGTGACTGGGCATAGTCGTATATTTATATATTTCTATACACTCGGTAACACTTCTCTTGTTCAAATCATACTTTACTAGGGTGCCGTCAGCAAAGCCCCACAGGCCGCCATCTGGACCTTTAAACAATCCCGTTATTGACCAAAAGTTATCTATAGAGTCTTTCCATAAGATCTGTTTTGATTTTGGATTCCATTCAAAGAGGACACCCCTCTTTGCTTTTGGCTTGCCTCCCAAACCACCAAAAATAGAGGTCCCACCGATGATTCTACCATCAATTTCGATTAGAGACAGGATAGATTGATCCTCCACTATATTAGGAAAGATTTCCATTTCCTCTGTACTCACGTTCAATTGAACCATTGCTCCTCCCAACTGTCCGTAAGCCGGTACTGTACCGAACAACATCATGTTATTGCTTTTCGAAGGGATAACCGCGAAGGGTCGATCTTGGTCTTTTACCGCACCAATGAATTTGGGATTGCTTGTATTTGCCGACCACGGCTTTGTAACGTCGTATGAATATATTAGTGCCTTGGTGTAAATACCGAAATAGAGTGTGTCACCGAAATTATTCATTCCTTCTGTTTGATGTAACCCAGGGAAATCTTCATGCTGATTTGTTTGCGGGTCGAATGTTCCATGCTGTCCCGCGAGGTAACCGGCACTCCACACTCTATTATCCGGTCCCCAAAAAATAGTCTGAATACTGATAGGAGACTTAGGAATAGCTAGCATGGTGTCTTCTAAAATATTTCCATTATCAGGGTCTATCGTGTACAAATGGTGTGTTGAAGTCAAGAGCTTATAATTTCCTTTATGATCGATATAGCCGGCTCTACCTCGACCATGAATCTCTGCGATTGCAATTGGAGCTATGATTTTATCTTTAAAACTTAGGCGGTATACTTTTCCTTCTGAAGCATACAATACCTGCTCCTTACCGGTTCGTCTTGTAAGGGATTTGATTTCGATCGAAGATAGTCGGGCTTCATATTTTTTTGCTTTAACATTGTAGATAAAAGACTCCAAGTGATTAGCACTATTTATCCATCCGAACAATCGGTCCCCTCCTTTCACACCTTCTACAAACTCCATATCGTAAACAAATTCATGTTGCATATCTTGCTGTGTTAAGATTTGAGTTTTGCTTCCTGATTTTAGATCGAGCGCTATAAGCCCTGCGTGAGATCCCACTCCACCATACAGTATATTGTTCTTTTCATCCAGCGCCAGACTCCTGACGTAGTTTTCCTTTTCTTGCAGAGCACCGTTAGATATTTCTCTAAATCCTGTAACGGGATCATATTCAAAGACTAGACAGTCTGGATATGTTCCTCCGTAAATCTTTCCATTCTTACCAGCGACCAAATCCCATATAACTTTTTGGCCAGAAAGAGCCTCACCTAGGGAGATGATTTTGTCAGCTCCTAACTCATATCTATACATCTGTCCATTTCCTGATATATAAATCTTATTGTCCGAGGAGACCTCCATATCCCAAGCTCCATCGGTTCCATGCAGCTTTCCTTCGAAAACCATTTGCTTGTTTGTTAATTCAAATCCCACTAGCGTGGCAGGCATACCTCGGACCACAGTAAAGACGTATTCTTTCCCCTCCGCATCTTTAATAAATTTGCTACCTTGGATTGCTGCTGCAAATACCTGAGGGCCATGGTTAACAAACTGTGCATGAGAAGAACAGCAAAGAATAATAAATAGTGTTGTTGTTAAAAATTTAGAAAAACGCATATTAGTATTTTGTTTAGATCTGGATTATCATTCGTAAATATATTTCCCGTTAACGTTTCCGTAAATAACACAATTGTTAGCTTTGTAGCTTTCTTTATTCATTTCACTCGTGGTTAAGCTTAAACTGTTAACGTTACCGAAAATGATAAAAAACATTATCTGAAGCAATTAAGACAAAAGATAAAATCACTGATTTAAAAACTTATCAAGTAAAAGTTTAGGCGTACCAGACTTCTTTTACGTTTGATAACTGGTTATTTAACTAGAGCAAAGCAAATAAATATTAATTTCAAAACCAAATTAATTTCACAAAATAGCTTACTTTTATCTCTATGAGCTTATTATTCTCACCTTTAGCGTTAAAAAACCAAACGCTATCCAATAGACTGGTGGTATCACCTATGTGTCAATACTCGGCAGTTGATGGATTCGCTAATCATTGGCACCTCGTGCATCTTGGTCAATTTGCTGCCGGCAAAGCGGCTTTAGTTATTCAAGAAGCTACTGCTGTAAGTCCCGAAGGGCGGATATCTCACGGAGATCTGGGGTTATGGAAAGACGAACAAATGCTCTCTTTCCGTGATATTGTTAACTTTGTACATGACCAAGGAAGTCTGATAGGTATCCAATTAGCCCATGCTGGCCGAAAAGCATCAACTGATAAGCCATGGATTAGCCGTGCTCAAATTGCTCCTGACCAAAAAAATGGATGGCAAACGGTCGCTCCCTCTCCTATTCCTTACCATCCACAGGAGACACAACCACGTATGTTGAGCAAATCTCAAATTCAAGAGTTGGTACATGCGTTTCGGTCCGCTGCGGTTCGCGCTGTCGAAATAGGCTACGATGTAATCGAGTTGCATGCCGCTCATGGTTATCTCATCCATCAGTTTCTATCACCTTTAACCAATCAACGAACCGACGAGTATGGCGGTTCTTTTGAGAATAGAACCCGTTTTTTACTTGAAATTATAAGTGCGGTACTACCTGTCGTAGAAAATCGTTCGCTATGGATCCGTATCTCTGCTACCGACTGGGCGGATGGAGGTTGGGATGTACTGGAGTCCATAAAACTTGTTGAAGTTGTTAAAACCATGGGGGTTGAAGTAGTGGATGTCTCTTCGGGAGGAGCTGTTAGGCATCAGCAAATTATGGTTAAAGAGAATTATCAGGTGCCTTTCGCACAACGGATCAAAGAAGAAACAGGACTATTAACAGGAACTGTAGGTTTAATAAAAAGCGCTGAAGTAGCAGACCGTATTATCGAACAAAAGAAAGCAGATATTATTCTTATTGGAAGAGGCTTTTTACAGAATCCTCACCTTGTACTCCAATTTGCACACGATCTGCATGTTGATATTCCTTGGCTACCTCAGTATGTACGAGGGAGAGAAACGTTTTAATTAATATGTAATGTAACTTATATTTTAGTTTTCCACAGTTGAATGTAAACCGGCACTAAAGTTTATCGAAACTTGTATCTTCGGTGAACACATCGTTTTCATGATCACATTTTCAGGAATTCTAATAGTAATTTTTATTTTTCTTGCCACTTTAGTAATACGGGATAATTACTTAACGAATAGACAGAAACATAACCTGGCGACGCGATATGCTGTGGAGTATAATGACTTCCTTAATCAATATAAGGAACAGATCAATAACATCATGGAGACCGTGGTTCCATTTGCGAACGATTACTGTTCATTTTCGGACTTGCACGGCAAATTGCAATTTATCAAGAAGTCTCTACCTAGTCAAGTGATTCCGGAAGGCTATGTTTCAACATGTAATCTGCACCGAGCCTATGATGATATTATTTATTTTTGCAATAATGCGGATTATCTTCGTAAAGCGCACAATAAAACATATATATATCAACAAAAGCTAAGACTTCAGCAATATTTTGCTACTTGTCTGTCACACCCTCTAGATCAGCAACAGGTTGATTCTATTCTTTGTGATGATGATAATACACTGGTCATTGCAGGAGCTGGCTGTGGTAAGACAACGACGGTACAAGGCAAAATACGCTATCTCTTGGATAAAAAACGGGCTACTCCAAAAGAAATATTATTGCTCTCTTTTGCCAAGAAGAACGTTGACGATCTCAAAGAGCGGGTCGGTCACTTGGGCATAGCATGTAAAACATTTCATAGCTTGGCTTACCACATCCTGAAAAGTAGTGGGAAAGAACCGCAAATGATTCTGCCCCGAGATGCAGAAAATCTAGCAATAGACATTCACCGACGTCTAACGAAAGATCAAAGTTACCTAGCTTCATTTAATGATTTTATTCTACATGGCTTGCATCCTATTAAAAGCCAGAATGACTTTAAAACCTATGCCGACTATATTCACTTTTTAAAAGACAGTGACTTTGAGTCGATCAAGGATCAGCTGGACAAGCGCAAATACCTTGCAAGTGGCAGATCGACAAATAATAGGACTAATCTGATCAAAAATGGTGAGCATTGCTATATTGCCAACTTCTTGTTTATACACGGCATTCCCTATTCTTATGAGCTACCTTATCCCTATCTAGGAGAAGCACGGAAAGATGAGCGTTACAATAAACATAAGAAAAGATATAAGCCTACCTTTACGATATATTTAAATGGATATGATGAAAACAGTATAAGCACATCCAGCAATCCCAAGGATCATACTCTTTTTCTTGATCACAGTCCTATATCACATATTGAAGGCACCCCCAGTTTCTTTGACAGTGCTGGTGATAATAGCCAAACTGAAGTTTATCAGGATTTAGTGCGTTGGAGGCGAGAGTTACATGACTGGGCGGATACGAAATACATGGAGTCCTATAGTTTCGAATTTATCGAACGGACAATCGAGGAGAATTTAATTGTCAATCTTCAATCGCATGGCGTCCGTATGGCCCGAAAATCTAATGTTGAAGTTTATAAGATATTAGAAGAAGCTTATGGTAAAGAAATTGATACCGTTCTTCAGCTAGCGATCACTTGTATAAACCTATTTAAATCCAATGATAGAAACGTAGAAGAGATTGTTGCCAAAAATAGACTGCTCTTCGAGCAAGCGCCAGAACTAATTGATAGAAACAATGCTTTCTTAGCGATTATTTCTAAGGTTTACAAAGGTTATCAAGAAGAATTGACTGTGTCAAGCAGAATGGATTTCAATGATCTAATCAATCAAGCCAGCTCGATTATGACCACGGGAACATATCAACATTGCTATCGCTATATTATTGTTGACGAATTCCAAGATATTTCAATAAGCAGATGCAAACTGTTGCAAATGTTAAAAAGGCAACAGTACTGCAAGATCTTCGCTGTTGGAGATGATTGGCAATCCATAAATCGTTTTTCGGGAAGCGATCTGACTCTACTTAAGCAGTTTCCGGATTTTTTCGGTCATACTGTTGTTAGAAAGATAGAAACCACCTATCGTTTCGCAGATCCGTTGCTCTGTATTTCTTCCAGTTTTATCCTAAAGAATCCTAATCAGGAAAAAAAAACACTTAGAAATCCACATCAATACAAAACAAAGCTCCTGATTGACTATAGTAAAAAAAACAAGCGAAGTATTAACCAGAACCTCTTAGGTATATTGCAGAAACTATACGCAGAATACGGGAGCGCCTTAGCTAATAAGTCAATTCTTCTTTTAGGCCGGTATCAACATGATATAAACAAAATTACGGATACGTCAGATTTTCTTGTAAAACGAACAGAATCCTCCGTCCAGGTAAACACTATACTGCGTAACATAGTCGTTGACAATAATGGGCACACCACACACAGCAATCAATTTCACTTAAAAAAGGAACTTCCTTTTTACACCGTACATAAATCCAAGGGGCTGGAGTGTGACATTGCTATTTTGATCAATTGCGAAAGTGGGAAGTACGGATTTCCTGCAGAATTAAAGGACGACCCCTTATTGAGCTTACTTTTGACGGGAGACGATGATTATCCAAATGGCGAAGAACGTCGTGCTTTTTATGTAGCGATGACACGCGCTAGGGAGAAATGTTACTTTCTTGCGGATAAGGACAAACAGTCTAAGTTTATAAGGGAATTGTACACCGATTATATCAACGTTACCCCTGAGGGCCACAAATGCCCGCATTGTGGTGGAGAACTTCAATATATCAAAAATGTAAAGGGCAAAAACGGATTGGCCCAAATGTTTGGTTGCAGTAACTTTAGATATGGTTGCGATTATTTAGACTTTAGACGAGTCCCCTCTACGGTTCTATCAAACAAGACGATGAATCTAAAAAATAATGACGTCTCTTACTAGAAGCATCGCTGATTGCTTTTATTAAGATATTTGTAGATATTCGCGGTTTAAGCTCTTTACGAGAGCGTCACTTAGACATCCGTATGTCAACAAAGGATTAAAAATGTACGAGAATTTTCAGACGATCATTATTATTATTGCTGCTATAGCATTATTTGTCTTTGCCTTACAAAGTTTTAGCAAAGAGATTGATAATCTTGGTACCGAACGTCTCGCCAAATGGATGAGTAAGATCACTAATCTTCCACTCGGTGGATTCTTAACGGGTGGGATCTTCACAGCAATAGTACAATCCAGCACGCTTGTTTCTACACTTACGGTGTCCTTGGTCAATGCAGGTATCATTACTTTTAGAGACAGTATAATGATTTTGTTAGGGACCAATATCGGAACCACATCGACAGCATGGATCGTTTCTATAAACTCAGATTTTATCGGTCCGTTTTTTATAGTATTAGGTTCTTTGATGAGCATGTTCCCTTCTCGGATAGCGATTGCAGGTAAATCAGTTTTTTTCTTTGGATTTATATTTTTCTCGTTAGCTTTTATAGGTGATGCTATGGAGCCTATAAAAAACAATGCCTATCTTATAGAAGTACTATCCAAGGCCGCTAACCCTTTGTTGGGTATTATATACGGTATTATTATTACGGTGATCATTCAATCTAGTTCTGTAGTGATTGGGTTAGTAATCGTGCTATTGGCACAAGGAACTATTAGCATTGAGGCCTCTATCCCCATTGTAGTAGGTGCCAATATAGGTACGACATCGACGGCATTGTTAGTTAGCCTCAAGTATTCTTCAATAGCTAAACTTGTAGCTTGGGCAGCTTCCGCTTTTAATATTATTGGTGTACTTATTATGTTCCCTTTCTTTGGAACATTACAAAATATTGCGGTTTCCTTCAGTGCTGTTCCCTCACTCCAGGTAGCAATGGCTTATACCCTAAGCAACACCTTTACCTCCATATTTTTTTTGCTGTTGATCGAACCTACTTTAAAATGGCTACAGAGTCACCGATGGTATAAGCCCGATTTTACAGAAGACGTAAAAAAAGTGGAGCCTCACTAGAGGTCCGATATATCACATAAAACCGTTATGTCTATGTTGTTTTAGTTATTACTAAGTTCAATATCAGGGAACACTTTCGTGCTCTAGCCCGGATTAAAAAATCTAATATTACCTAAAAATTAGACTAGAAATTCTATATACCGAGCCTTTCTTAACACTGCAAGACAAAACATTTTTTACTTTCTGCTGTTGTTTTCATATACTATTATGTAATAAAATTTGATATTTATGGCATTACAACGACAGCTCCAAGAGCTTGCTGAAAAACAATCTATGATTTCTGTTACTTTATCGCTCAATACACATCGGACCCACCCCGATAGCGCACAGGATTCCATTATGTTAAAAAACCTTATCAACGAAGCGAAACAGACAATTCTACAGCAATTTGATAAACGCACTGCACATGCTGTTTTAAACAAACTTGATGAACTTCCAGATCGCGTAGATGTACGCAATAATTTAGATAGTCTACATCTGTTTGTCAGTACCGACACATTGTCCATTATCCGTTCTCCTTGGTCCATTGAAAAAAACAGTGTTACCGTGGGCAATAGATTTGCTATTGCTCCCCTATTGAAAATGGCCAATCGAAGTTACGCGTATTATATACTGTTACTATCACAAAACGATACCCGAGTTTTTGAAGTAGCGGAAGACAACGTCACCCAGGAAATCAAGAATGAGGATTTTCCATTTGAAAATCCCTTATTTATCCGGGAACCTATACGTCGTAGCGATGCACGTACAGTGGACAATCACGTGCGCGAATATTTCAATCATGTCGATAAAGGAGCAGTTAAGCTCTACAATCAAACAAGCATGCCCTTTCTGGTCATCAGTCTAGACGAAAACTATACAGTCCTACAACAGGTAGCTGATAAAAAAGACATTTATATTGGACACAGTCCTGTTAACTATAACAAAACCACGTCATATGATCTTGCCAAGCAGGCTTGGAATACGGTAATAGAACTGCAGCATCAGGAAAGGACTCGTGCGATCGACACTCTGCGGGCTGGTGTTTCTCAAGGGCGGGTTCTGACCGATTTACAAGAGATATACTGGGCAGCACTAGATGGCAATGCTGCCCTCCTGATCGTACACGGAGACTTCCAACAAGCCGTAAACAAAGTTGGAGAAAGGGACATCGAGCTTATCGACGAAAAGGAAAGCTCTCCTCTTGATTACGATATTGTGAGTGCCATTGCGTGGAACGTACGTTCGAAAAATGGCCGTGTTGTATTCACTCAACAAGATCAGCTAAAAGAGCTTGGTGATATTGCACTGTTAACACGGTATTAGACCTTATAACTTATCCGTTGCATTCTCAAAAAACCGGAGAAGACAACGGATAAGTTTCTGTTTAACAGTATTATTGATTGTATACTATTTTTATTATTTTTACTTAAAAGTTTGGGGCTAAACATTTATATATGCGCTTCCAACATTTATTTTAGCTAGCAGCTATAATTTCTGTACCATCCCAAACCAATAGATATATCACCTTAGTTTATTTAAATCATGACAACAAATCGACTGGAAGCTTTCAGTGACGGCGTTCTTGCAATCATTATCACAATAATGGTATTAGGTTTAGAAATCCCCAAAGGAAGTGATTTAAATTCTTTATCTCCATTAGTACCAAAACTTCTTAACTATCTATTGAGTTTTATCTATGTGGGTATTTACTGGACCAATCATCACCACCTCTTTCAGGTCATTCAAAAGGTCAATGGTACGGTCCTATGGCTTAATCTGTTGCTTTTATTCTTTCTTTCTCTATTGCCAATTTCGACCAACTGGCTTAGTGAAAATAATCATGCAGCGTGGCCTGTCATAGTCTACGGCGTAGTATTGTTTTTAAGTAGTGTCGCTTTTGCTCTGATCGAAAAGTACGCGTTGCGACTCGACAGCCACAATGTAGCACTCCATCAATCCTTTAAAAACCGTAAGAAGGAAATAGTATCTACCTTACTGTATGCACTAGCTATTGCACTGGCATTTAGATTCCCTTATTTCAGTATATTCATTTACGCTTTTGTTGCTTGTCTTTGGATTGTTCCAGATCGTAGAATAGAAAAAATTTTGAAGTAATAAGGAAAAGTGGAAAGATTATTCCTTTTTTAAAAAAACCTTTGGATACCTGCCTAAATGACAAACGGACTAGTGAGCATTTCATCAGGATAAGAAATCCTATTGTACAACAATGATGAAACAAATCGACTACTCATAAAACAGAAACACGAGCAAAAAAAAGACCCTAAATCACCCTGATTATTAACACAGTAAGATTTAGGGGTCGAAATACTTTTGTTTATAAATACTTCAAAAAAAATAACTAATTTTAGAATTAGATTCTTAAACTTTATAATCAAAGTAAAATATATGAATTGCATACTGGATTTATTTATCCATCGTTAGCCTTTAAATTGACTTTACCAATCATAAACAGAAAAGATGCTAACAATGGATGTTTATAACTTTTTCAACGTGTTTTGACGACAAAAACTACTGATTAATAAGGCTAAGTAATATTTGAGTAAGTAACGATATAAAATAACCAATACTCACATATAAAAGTGATAGATAAATAGCTTATGAAAAACAAATCTAGTTTTATTGGAATATTAGTTTTCATTAACCTCCTAGCAGCCTGTCAGCATTCACGAACAAAAAAAGACGTTTATAGTATTTCTACAGAAGCAAGAATGGACAGTACGTCTTTCGCAGGAAAAGTGAATGGAAAAGCTGTACAATTATACGAGTTAGAAAACAAAAATGGTATACAAGCCTACTTTACAAATTTCGGCGCTCGGATTGTGAGTCTTTACGTACCAGATAGAGATAACAACTTTCGTGATATCATACTTGGATTTTCTAAAGCAACTGACTATAACAATCCGAAAGAACCTTATTTTGGCGCTATAGTCGGTCCATTTGCCAACCGGATAGCAAAAGGGACTTTCGTCTTGGACGGAAATACTTATAACCTCCCAATAAACAACGGGATCAATACATTACACGGAGGTTTTAAGGGCGTTCATTTTGCAAACTGGCAAGTACAAACGGTAAATGATTCTTCCATAACCTTTGCTTACACACTACCCGACCGAGCTGAAGGATTTCCTGGTAATATTTCTATGCAAGTAACCTACTTGTTAAATGATCAAAATGAGTTAACAATATCATATAAGGCACAATCGGATAAAACAACCGTTATCAATTTGACCAACCATGCTTATTTCAACCTAAATGGTGAAGGTAGCGGAACTATTTTAAATCATCAATTACAACTATTTGCAGATAAGTTTACACCTGTAGACAGCACTTTGATCCCCACTGGAGAGCAGAAACCTGTACATGGAACGGCGTTCGATTTTACTGCCTTGAAGGCTATTGGTAGAGATATTAACGCAAGCGATCAACAACTGCATTACGGAAAGGGATACGACCATAATTTTGTATTAAAAAAACAAACCGAAGATAAATGGTATAAAGCTGCTCATATAGTAGGCGATCAATCAGGCATAGTTATGGATATATTCACTCAGGAGCCAGGTATGCAGTTTTACAGTGGAAATTTCATGAACGAACAGGTACGATTGAAAAACGGAGCGAAGGATTCTTTCCGAACCGGATTTTGTTTAGAACCTCAGCATTTTCCGGATTCCCCCAACCAGCCAAATTTCCCATCTACGGAGTTACCCGTAGAAAAAATCTATCAAAGTAAATCTCTTTACAGGTTTTCTGTTAAGTTTTAAACAACAGCCCAACAGTATCCACACATCTATGCACTGTAAATAGCAAAATCTATTAACCAATAAATCTTATACTTTTTATGAAGATGATGAAATTCTTACTCTTTAGCGTTTTAATGATAGTGGTATCATTAAGAAGTCTCGCGCAAGACTGGAAACCGATCGACAGTCATATTTTAACATCATGGGGAGAAAATTTGAGTTCTGACAAACCTCACCCCGAATACCCTAGGCCTCAATTAATCCGAACTAATAATTGGCAAAATCTAAATGGGTTATGGAAATATGCGATCAGGAGTGTTAAAAGTGTCGAAATTCCGAGTCAATGGGACGGTAATATTTTAGTTCCCTTTGCGATCGAGTCGGCCTTGTCAGGAGTTGGACTAGAAGTCGGTAAAGACAACGTGCTTTGGTACAACAATTCTATTTTGTTAAATAAGCTGGTCAACAAGAACAAGGTACTCCTTCACTTTGGAGCTGTAGATTGGCAGTGTGATGTATTTATCAACAACAAACTAGTTGGAAGACACGAAGGTGGTTTTGACCCTTTCTCAATGGATATTTCGGCTTTCTTAAACAAAGGGAATAAACAAGATATAACCATACGCGTATGGGATCCAACAGATGATGGCCCTCAGCCCAGAGGCAAACAGGTTAAAAATCCACATGGTATTTGGTATACACCTGTAACAGGGATATGGCAGACTGTATGGGTCGAAAGTGTACCGGAGACCTACATCGCAAATACAAAACAAACTCCCCATTTGGACAAGGGCAGCTTATCCTTTCAAGCGCGTGTTGAGAGCTCTCAGCCCGATGATCGAATTAAAGTCATAGTTCTCGATGGTGAAACAATTATACTAGAGCAGTCCGGCGAGCCCAATACTGAATTTGAACTTTTAGTTCCTGGGCTGCAACCGTGGTCTCCAACAAATCCCAAATTGTATGATTTGAAAATTCAACTGATAAGAAAGGGAAAGGTCATCGATAATACGAAAAGCTATTTCGCAATGCGTAAGATTTCCATGAAAAAAGATCAACAGGGTATCCAACGCTTATTATTAAACAACGAATTTTGCTTTCAGTATGGCCCTCTAGATCAAGGATGGTGGCCCGATGGACTCCATACAGCACCGTCCGATGATGCATTAAAATATGATATTATCAAGACTAAAGAAATGGGGTTCAATATGATTCGTAAACACATAAAAATAGAACCTGCGCGTTGGTATCGTCATTGTGATAGCATTGGCATGTTGGTTTGGCAGGATATGCCAAGTGGAGACCTTGGTGGCAACCATTGGGATATGCAGCCTGGGAAAATATCAGCAGGTAATCGTGACAAAGAGCGATCTTCTGTATCCGAGGCATACTATAGAAAGGAATGGAAAGCCATAATGGAGTGCTTACACAACTTTCCAAGTATTGTGATGTGGGTACCATTCAATGAAGCATGGGGACAGTTTAAGACGAAGGAAATTACGGAATGGACTATCGCCTATGATCCTTCACGGCTTGTAAACAGCGCCAGTGGAGGTAACTTTATGGCAACGGGAGATATCTTGGACATTCACAACTATCCCGACGCAGCGATGCCTGATCCTTCTTTGTTTGGAGCCCAGCAAGCTTTAGTTCTTGGAGAATTCGGAGGGCTAGGGCTTCCTATTGAAGGGCATACTTGGCAACAAAAAAACAATTGGGGATATCAAAGTTTCAAAAACAAGTCAGAATTATTAGACCGTTACAAGGGACTCATACATGACCTGAGTAAATTAATATCAATGGGATTATCCGCCGCAGTATATACCCAAACTACCGATGTTGAAATCGAAACAAATGGTTTGATGACCTATGATCGTAAGGTCACCAAAATCCCTGAAAATGATCTAAATACTCTGCACCAAACGCTATATAAAGTGTCGGTGAAATAAGGTTTAGGTTTTCTAAACTTATTAAAGTAACATTAGATACAAGTTTTATCTCATGATAGATTTTGAACAACCACACCTAAGGACAAATATTTTAACAGGCGAAAAAGTATTGGTATCGCCACATCGTTATAAAAGACCGTGGCAGGGCCAAATAGAGGACGATACGGAACATGATTTACCACATTATGATGCCTCATGTTATTTATGTCCAGGTAATAAGCGTGCTAGCGATATTGTCAATCCAATATATCGCGGCCAGTATGTTTTTAAGAATGATTTTTCAGCGTTATTACCGGATAAGGTTGAAAAATCATTCGACATAGCAAATATCCTACGGGCCGATGCAGAGAGAGGGCTTTGTAAAGTCATCATTTTTTCCCCAAAGCATAATTTAACCCTACCAGAATTGTGCAGGGAAGAGTTATTAGGAGTCGTAAATACTTGGCAACAAGAGTTTAAATCATTACAACGTAACAAATGGGTAAAATACATACAAATCTTTGAAAATAAAGGAGCTATCATGGGGTGTAGTAATCCTCACCCACATGGCCAAATCTGGGCCCAGCAATCTATACCCACAGAAATAGTAAAGGAATCTAGTCAATTTAAGGAACATTTTGAAAGAACGGGTAAGTCAATTTTGATTGATTATCTAAAAATCGAAATGGAAGAAAATAAACGGGTAATTATTGACAACGCACATTTTTTAGTCGTCGTACCTTTTTGGGCTTCTTGGCCCTATGAGACGCTTATAATCAGCAAAAGACAAGTTCAATATATCACTCAATTTACCGAAGAAGAAAAAATAACGCTCGCTGATACACTCAAAGAACTCACAACGAGATATGATAATATCTTTAAAACATCATTTCCTTACTCTGCCGGCATGCACCAAGCGCCTATAAACGACGGCAAACACCCAGAATGGCATTGGCACATGCATTTTTATCCCCCACTTCTACGTTCCGCGACCGTCAAAAAATTTATGGTAGGATATGAAATGTTAGCTAATCCGCAACGAGATATTACTCCTGAGCACGCAGCGCAGATCTTGTTAGACCAACCTATCCAACATTATAAAACACTTTGATAAGCAATGATACAGATACATCAATTAAAAGGCCTATATCTTGAACAATTTGGAAGTAATCCAGCTATATTGGCTAAGTCTCCGGGACGTATCAATATTATCGGTGAGCATACAGATTATAACCTGGGTTTAGTTCTACCTGCAGCAATTAATAAATATATTTACATAGCCGTTGGAAAACGAAGTGATTTTAAAATCCATCTGTATTCCGCGGATTATACAGAGACATATAGAGCACCCTTGGCTGATGATCCAGAAGCAGCTCCAATATGGGCAAAATATGTAATTGGTATAGCCCAAATCCTAAAAAGAGAACACATAAAACTTGAAGGGTTCAATGCTTATATTATTGGAGATGTGCCTCTAGGTGCAGGCCTTTCCTCTTCAGCAGCGTTGACTTGTGTAACGGGCTTTGCATTGAATCACTTATATAATCTCAACTTATCACGACTTGAAATAGCAAAATTCGGACAGCAAACCGAACACGAAAATATCGGTGTAAAATGTGGTTTAATGGATCAATTTGCCAGTTGTATGGGAAAAAAAAACAACCTCATAAAACTTGACTGCCAAGACCTGTCCTTCAAATACATTCCTGCTGACTGGTCAAACTATGAAATACTATTACTGAATACCAACGTGCATCATAGTCTTGCATCTTCAGCTTACAACGATCGACGTGCCGCTTGTGAACAAGGTGTTGCTTGGGTAAAGGAACATCACTCAAGTATACAATCCCTTCGAGATATAAGTATAGAACAATTGGAACGATATGTAAAACCACGATCTGTAGAAATATATACGAAATGTAAATTTATAATACAGGAAAATCAACGGCTTCAGGATGCCTGCATATCTCTAACAATGGGCGATTTTAAAAAATTAGGTGAATTAATGTTCAAAGCACACTGGGCATTAAGTAAAGAATATGAAGTCAGTTGCGATGAGCTAGACTTTCTTATCGAGTCGGCCGAAAATAACCATGAAGTAATAGGTGCGCGTATGATGGGAGGTGGTTTTGGCGGCTGCACAATAAATATCATACAAAAAGGTCGTAGCCAACCATTCATTCAAGAAGTAGCCCCAAAATTCAAAGCTCGCTTTGGTTTTGAATTAACCCCTATCCATGTAGCAATAGCCGATGGAGCAAGTTTGATACAAGAATATTAACAACAAAACTTAAGCCATGAATACGAAAGATTATATTGTCTTTTTAATTTATTTTACCGTAATAGCAGCATATGGTCTATATATCTACTACAAGAAAAAGTCTGCCGTACAGGATTCTAAAGATTATTTTCTTGCAGAGGGCTCTTTAACCTGGTGGGCTATAGGAGCGTCATTAATAGCATCAAATATCTCTGCTGAACAGTTTATCGGCATGAGTGGTTCAGGATTCAAGATGGGGCTAGCGATAGCTGCCTACGAATGGATGGCCGCTGTAACATTAATTGTCGTAGCCATATTCTTCATACCCGTATATCTTAAAAACAAGATATTCACTATGCCACAATTTCTCCAACAACGGTATAATAAGACTGTAGCTATGATTATGGCTGTTTTTTGGTTGTTATTATATGTTGTAGTCAATTTGATGTCCATCCTATACCTAGGAGCAGTGGCTATAAGTGGAATATCCGGTATTGATATTGGCACCTGTATAGTACTTCTTTCTCTATTTGCTATTTTCATCACATTAGGTGGAATGAAAGTAATCGGCTATACCGATGTTATTCAAGTGTTAGTTCTTGTTATCGGAGGTATGGTAGCCATGTATATTGCACTAGATATAATAGCTGAGGGTAAAGGTATATTTACAGGTTTTAATAATTTACACAAAGGAGCTTCCGAACATTTTGATATGATCTTTAACAAAGAGGACCCCAATTATATGGATCTTCCGGGCTTAAGCGTTTTGTTTGGTGGTCTATGGATTGCGAATCTAAGCTATTGGGGGTGTAATCAATACATTACGCAGCGCGCTTTAGGAGCTTCGCTACCCACGGCGAGAAATGGCTTGCTATTTGCAGCATTTCTCAAATTATTAATGCCTCTTATCGTGGTGATTCCTGGAATTGCTGTTTATTATATTATTAAGAATGACTTAGGCGTAATTAGTGCCGACAGCCTGACGACGAGTTTAGGGATACAAGATCCCAATAAAGCATATCCCGTCTTATTATCCCTGTTGCCTACTGGATTTAAAGGCTTATCATTTGCTGCCCTAACAGCGGCGATAGTTGCTTCTCTAGCGGGTAAAGCAAACAGCATCGCAACAATCTTTACATTAGACATATATAAGCAAGCTTTTAATAAAGACGCTAGCGAAAAAAAGCTTGTTAATGTGGGAAAAATAACGGTTATCATATCATTGTTATTAGGCATGTTACTTGCCCTCGTTGTTGGTGAATTACTAATGGGTGAAGGAAAACAAGGGTTCCAATATATTCAAGAATATACTGGATTTGTATCGCCTGGCATATTTGCCATGTTCATTTTTGGCTTCTTTTGGAAAAAAACAACTTCTAATGCGGCTCTATTCGCTACGATAGGAGGATTCATATTTTCTATAATCTTAAAGTTTTCAGGACATTTGATGGATCTAAAATTCTTATCTGCCATAAACTTCGCTATTCCGAATGCACAGGGTATTTACGAAATTCCATTTCTTGACAGAATGTCTATCGTTTTCCTCGCATGTGCTCTAGGTATGATAGTTATTAGTTTATACGAAAATAAAAAAGGTATTAAAAGTAAGGGGTTAGAAATTGATCCTAAAATGTTTAAAACGTCCACCACTTTTGCTGTTGTCTCATTATTGATTGTGGGCTTAACGGCAGCACTCTATATCATGTTTTGGTAAAACTATTTATAAAGAGATTACACAACTCGGTAAAATACTTGTGATTATGATTCGTGGCGATGGACTAGCAAACAAATAGGGATCAATGGTATTTGTAAAGTATAATTTTTAAATATAAAACAGAGATAGTGTATTTTTACAAAAAAAACACTATAATTGTACTTAAATAAGAGAAAGACCTCCTTAAAAAGAGTCTTGATTTATAAAGAAGTGGTGAGAGACAGGCTCTGCGACCCACTGGCAACCATCAAGCGATTGAACGGTGCTAAGTCCTGCCCCAATGAAGGGAAATATAAATAGAAGACATTATGAAAATTACACATACCTTATCCTTTACAGGAATAGACTGTACATTTACTAGAATTGGTATCCCTTATTGCCTCTGTATTTGTATAATATCCTGTTAAATTCCATTTATTAGCGAAAAAACAGATTCTGTATTGTATGCAGGACTATTGTCTATTAATGGTAATACCTAGAACTATTTTTCAATTTATTATATTTATTTAACATGTCAGAATTCGTAAAACAATCATTAGGTACGCTTATCCAAGAGTTAAAGACCGACACAGAGAAAGCAAAAGTTAGTTTTGAAGCAACTTCGGTTTTAGAGGAAGGCGTACGAGTAAATAGTAACGTAAGACAATTTGAATTTAAATTCGATGAGCCACAATTACTAGGAGGGCAAGATGATGCTCCCAATCCTGTAGAGTATGTATTAGCTTCGCTAGGAGCTTGTCAAGCCATTGTGTATAGAGCTCTGGCTTCTTTGAAAGGTATACAACTTGAAAATGTAACGGTCAAAACTAAGGGAGATCTAAATCTACAAGGGTTCTTAGGGATTGACAGTAATGTTCGTCCGGGATATGAGAAAATCACTTTTGAAACGATCATTGTGTCGGATGAGGATCCCGAGAAGCTGCAAAGACTAGCGGAACAGGTGGATGCTATATGTCCCGTATTGGATATTGTATCTAGACCCGTAAAAGTCGAAGGAAAATTGACGATTCAGCGTACACCTGAAGTGGTCGGTTAGTAAATATGTTAATTCGGCTTCTCCGGTGGAGAAGCCGAATTAATTCTAAATTTTACCGAGCAGCACACCAAAGCCAATACCTAAGAATACACCACGACCAATACCTTTACTCCTAAAATCAAATCGCGAGGTCTCTACCCCATCCGTAGTTTCGATCAAGTGGGCGGTGGCGGCTTGTAATGGATGATGGTATCTAGCATTCAGTGCTAGATATGTTTTACGACTCAACTGATAATTCGTAGATAAGCCGATATGCGTTGTCAAAAAAGAAGAGTTTCTTTCATAAGTGAGTTCTTCTTTAGGGGCATTCCCTGTTTTTTTCCATTTATAACTATCTTTATCAGCAAGGTAAGTATCATAACCGATACCTAAACTGGGATATATACTCCAGTTCCCATATTCTATCCGATATAAAGCACCTATTTCCACAGAAGGCTTTACATAGGAAATCGGCCCCAAGAAAGCATTTCCAAAATCTTCAAAAAAAGACTCTATAATACTCTGTTTGTAGCCAGTTGGCTTTATTTCTTTATAATAATTAACGTTAATACCCGCGTACCATCCAAACCGAGATGAAAATAGATGGGTAGCACGAACGCCTAAAAAAGGGGACACAGCGGGTCTGCTTCCGAAGATAGCTGGATTCTTAGTATCAGTCCTAGAAGTGAAATCGAAGTTGGGTCCCACTGTAAAATCCAGTTTAAAACGAGATTTAAATGTTGGTTTAGAATCCAGGTTCTGTGCTTTAGCACTAGAAAACACCAATGTAGAAGCAAAAATAAGAAGTTTTGAATAATGTAAAGGTTTCATATAATAGGGTATAATTTAACAATATTAATATCTTGTATTTAATCTCTCAAGTATAACGAAGTCTTAAAGAAATAGCTACAAGAGGACCTATGAAAAATAATCTAAACCTTGTTGAATACGAAATCCATATCAACAACTTTTTACTTGGCTTGGTAAAGTGTTGTACTTTCTTTTGAAAGCAGATGTAAAATGTTGTGGGTTCTTGTATCCTACTGCATTGGAAACTTCAGCAATGGTCATTTCGTTTTGTTGGAGCATTCTCCGGGCCTCATCCATTCTAACGTTATTCCAATAGCCAAATACTGTTGTGCCAAACAATTCTTTGAAGTTCTTTTTGAGTGTAAATTCATTGGTGCCTACTTGATGCGCAAGTTCTGTCAAGGTGCATGTTACAGACAGGTTAGTCTGCATGAAATCGCGCACCGCGTACATTTTTTCGATATCACCCCTTTTTATTAATTGCCCCATATGCTGCTGATTATACAGTTGTTCCAATTGTAGTAATAAGAGCTCAACAACCTTAGTTTCTAAAAATATTCTTTTAAATAAGCCTTTACGCTTACATTGTATAATCTCCTTTATCACCTCAAACATCGCTATACTGATCGATTGATGCTGATCTGCAATAAGAGTGGACGAGCCAAGCTGCATCTGTTTTCTAAATTGATCGAAAAGATCACACCCATCATTAGGCAGGAATCTTTCGAAAAAAGAAGGCGCCATATTGACCTCAAAAATGCGTAGTTGTTTCTCTCTCCACTCCATCTTTCCACGAAAACTATTAGCATATATGATATTGTGTTGGTTTGCCACAAAGTTTATTTGTTTCTCAAAGTTTTGCGAGGAGGCAAATGTATTACCATCTAAAGCAAAGTGCATCTCCACACTTTCATAATCACTGTCAAAATGAAGATGGGTATGTTTAGCCAAAGCCACATCACCGTAGCTGATACGTAGATCCTTTGTATGGATCTCGTGGTAAAAACCACTAGCCATTGGATTATCCAAAACAATTTTATGTTCACGATATTCTTCACTAGCATCTAATTGATCCTGTGGATGTTCTCTTGAAAAACTGAGTTCAGGTATATCTGTAGCGTATAGATTCAATCCCATCCTATTTGCATTTCTCTGTTAATTCCTGTATAGTGTATCATAATAATCCCTTATACGGCTTTCTTGCTCCCTAATGCGTTAGCGTTTTATACAATCATATCGATACCTTCGCAAAGGTAATTATTATTTAGAACTATTCTTAATAACTAAACAGAAATATGAGTAAAGTAAATTTTAAATCCATTGAAGCGACACTGACGGTAAGTCGAAAGGAATACATGACGCCACATTATATCCGAATATATCTGACAGGCGACCAGATTCCGAGATTCGCTAATACCACTATCGGCGTAAACAACAAAATCTTGATCGCCCCCAAAGGCGTAGAACAAATACACTTTCCAGAATTCGATTACGAAAAAATGCAATGGAAACCAATGCCCGAAGAAGTACGTCCCAGTATAAGAACCTACACCCATCGCGGGATAGACTTGGCATCAAATGAGATTTGGATTGATTTCGTAGCACATGGCGATGAAGGTCCCGCATCGGCGTGGGCCAATAATGCAAAAAAAGGGGATCTTCTTGGCGTATTAATGAAAGATGGCAAAACCGAACTTTACGCCAAAGCAGACAACTATTTTTTAGTGGCGGATGCAACAGGAATTCCCATTATAGCAGCCATCCTCGAAGATCTTCCCGCTGAAGCTCAAGGCACCTGTATTATTGAAGTGCATGGCACAGAAGATAAACAAGAATTACGCACAAAAGCCAATATCGAGTTTATTTGGTTATATAATGAGCATCCACAACAGGGAAGTGAGCTCGCCGAAGTTGTAAGACAGCAAGCATTACCGGAGACTTCTCGTTCAGGGTACGTAGCAGCCGAATTCTCTTCTGTAAAAGCTATTCGTCAATATTTAAGAAAAGAAATGGGATGGAAGCAGCAAGAACTTTATGCCTATTCCTATTGGAAGTCTGGTGTAGCCGAAGACAAGTCAATAGCGGACAGGCAAAAAGAAAAAGACAGTGAATAGTGCCGATAATCTACAGCTCAGTCACGTACTGTACCGCGTACAAGATCTTCACAAATCCGTCCAGAAACTGCAAGACGCCGGCTTTATGGTCGAATATGGAACCACTCCCAAAAAAGCCTACAATGCACTGATCTGGTTTGAAACAGGTGTATTTATAGAAATCCACAAAAGTTCGGGACTTTCCTCCCCTATAAAGTGGTTGATGAAGACATTGGGCTATCAATCGGTTTTAAACCGTATGCACAAGTGGGATGACATCGAAAATGGGTGGTGCGAATGGTCCTTAGAATCAACAAATGTAGATCTCGCCTCCCAACGCACCTTTTTTAAGGAGCTGCAAATACCATTCAAATTCCATAAGGCCAAACGAAAGGACGATAATAGACGTACCTTGCGTTGGGAGCTAATGATGCCCGGTGCTATAGACTTTCCTTTTATCATGTCAGCATATCGGTCCAATCCAAGACCCCAGTCAATCAGGCACCCTAATGGCATCCAAGGCGTATCCAACATCATTGTAGGAAGAGAAAATCTGGACACAGTATTGTTGGAAAAATTGATGCCCCAGCAAAGCGGACTGGAACTAGTGGATGGAAAAAAAGGACTACAAACTGTTGAATTCATAAATAGCAAACTGACAATAGAAAAAATTCTCCAATCAAAGTAATGGAACAACAACGCACATTAATACTCAACAAACCTTTGCCCAAGGTTATGTGGCAATTGGCATGGCCCGCAGTGGTAGCGATGGTCCTGTATGGTATGAACAATTTTCTAGATGGTATATTCGTTGGGCATTTGATTAGCAACAATGCGCTAGCAGCAGTAGGTGTAGCCTACCCCCTAGCGCAATTTGCACAAGGATTAGGTACCCTTATCGGCACAGGAATGGGGGCTGCAATCAGCATTTGGATCGGAGCAAATAACCAAGAAAAATTAGAAAAATCTTTTGGCACAGTCAATTATCTAACCATTCTGTTTTCTATATTCGTTACCGTTCCCTGTTACTTCTTCGCCGAACAATTGGTGTACATGATGGGAGGAAGAGGAGAAATACTTGATCTGGGTACCCAGTATTTTCAAGCGACTATCTTAGGAAGCTTCTTCTGGATATATGGTCTGGCCATGAACATGATTATCCGAGCAGAAGGAAGAATGAAGACTGCTGCATGGATGATCGCTGTGGGATTGCTGGTCGATGTTGCTTTAAAACCGATATTCATAGACACCTTTGGTTGGGGAGTAGCCGGTGCAGCTTGGGCAACCAATATTTCCATGATCATCTACTCCCTATTAGGAGTTTGGTACTACGCCAGTGGAAGGACCTCATTCAAAACCCAGTTCTGGTCTGTAAAGAAAGACAGCGCCATTATGAAAGAAACACTTTCCTTAGGCATGCCAGGCTTTATTATGATGGTCATGATCGTGGTGCAAAACATTGTCGTATTCAATGCCCTGGCAAAATACGGCAACTCCGCTGACATCACATTCTTCACCGCCGTCAATCGTTTTTACATCCTTTTGAATACCCCTCTATGGGGGTTGATGCGAGCGTTGCAACCCGTGGCAGGGATGAATTACGGATCCAAACAATATGATCGCAGTATTCGATCCTATCGCCTGTTTTCCATCACTGGTCTTCTTATTTTACTGCCCTTTTGGCTATTCGCGATGTTCAGTCCGGCAGAATTGTTGGCCATAATGATCCCTCATATGGCATTTTCAACCGCGCAATTGATAGACTTTCGAATATACATGAGTGTCTTGTTAGCATTGCCCTTTGTATTTATGGCCATGGTATGGTTCCCTTCTGTTGAAAATGCTAAACCTGCGACTGTTATTACGATACTACGTCAACTGGTATTCTATATTCCAATATTACTTATCGTGCCACCGCTGTACGGAATCAGAAGCATCTACTTAGCATCCGCTGCTATTGATTGGATTGTCTTCGGAATGACAATCTATGCTGTAACACGAAGTGCAAAAAAAATCAGAGCTTCAGTGCTGCATGTTTAAAGTTGCAACACAACAACTAGTAATCTTAAAAACTCAAAAAAATGAATTATAACAACAAAGTAAAATGGGCTTTTATCTGTGGAATAATCGGAGCCATCTGCTGGATCATTGGCGACATATATGTAGCAGGATTTGAAGTAAATCCCCAAGACTATCCCCTATTCTCGGAAACCTATGCCCACAAAGTCGATGTGGGACTAGCGACACTTATGCTCGAGGGATCTACAGCCCGATTGATGTTTGGAGCATTAATTGCAGCGATGACCGCTACCTTGTTTTTGCCCAGCGTATGGATCGTCTATCAGTATTTTAAAGAAAAAAATGCTTGGTACGCACGGGGTACCTATTACCTATTGATCATTAGCGTTATGTTGATGCCTTTAGGACATGCAGTCTTTTATTTCACTGGCGAAATCTATAAGGCCATCTATCATACAGATCCCATTGCACACCCGTATCTCCTAGAGACCGCGGCTGGATTTCAGACAGCAATGTATATTACCTGGGGGACTGCTATCATCGTAATGCTTGTCGCTTATCTGATCTTCTCTATCCTAGTTTTCCTGGGAAAAACCACACTCCCTAGATGGGTTGGATTTATTAGCCCTTTATTTTTAACGATCTACCAACTACCACTGAAAATAATACTTCCTCCTTCTGAAATAAAAGGTTGGTTAGGTGGCGCAGCTTTTAATATATCGTATTTGATCTTTCTAGTACTTATATGCTCTCTCTTCAGAAAACGTCTCTTAAAAGAAAAACCTGTAAAAAGTCTGAAGATCTCAATAGCATAACATAGATTCATCCATTATCCCTTAAATATTTTTTTCCTATAAAGATTAAATGTACTGCAAGAAATTTTTTGCAGTACATTTAATCTTTATTTCTGTTCCTGCATAAAGAAATAGTATTTATTTTCTTTTTTCTAAAGTTGTACGTAATGCTACACCGATCCCCACCAATATAATCAAAACACTAGTCAAAACCGTTCCAATATACTCTACAATCCAAGCAAAAAGTATAGCCACAATATGTATTTTTCCACTCTCTGGATAGAACATTTTTCCCGTAAAAAGAAATATAGCGAATAAACATATAGCGAAATAAACAAAAACAACCAGCCAAATAGTTTGATATGACCATTTATTCGAAAACTGGGTAAACGCCATATTAGGAGCTTTCTTAATTCAAGTCCCCGCCCCTACTTCCACCTACAATACATCCAATGGTTCCGTAGCTTCCTTTCAAAATATTGGCAGTGCCATCTTTAGCGCCGATTCGATTGACGGTGATTGGATCCATCTCAACAATCAGATATATCTGGCAGAAGAAGATAAAGTTATTGAAACATGGGTAAAATGGATAGAAAACGATAGTATTAAAATTTTCTTAACCTTAAATGGAGGTTATGAGTAAAAGTTACGGCAAAGGACGATAGTAGCATTATCCTAGAAAGAAACATTCAAAAATGTCTTCTCCTAGATCGCTTTAGTCTTTATCCTCTTACCACACAAAAACATAGGTTCATGATAAGACTTGAAGAATATAGCGTAAAATACAGATACAAAAAAATTAATCGGCACAAAAAAAAATACACAAATAGAATTTTTTTTATTATCTTTAAACTTCACATAACAAATGTGAGCCTATGAAGAACTTTTTATTTTTTTACCTGAGGGTGATAAAACTTGTTCCTATCGGTATTTCCATACCAACGATAGATTCTACTACCTTGTACCCTTAATTATTCATAAAATACAAATCAAAGGGAAAAGGCTAAAAATAAATGGTATTCTATTTACAGAAAATGAATGGTTGATCACAAATTATAGTTACAGACTTTAACAAAATTTCAAGAATCATGAATAGATACGGACTTAAAATAAAAATCAATGGAAAAGTAGTATCAAATGCTGGATTTGATAAAGACAATTATGTGTTGACAGGAGGAACCACTTTTGTAAAAAGAGCCAATTGTTGTGAAGATTATTATTTCAATATAGGAGGACTGGACTCAGATGAGGACGAACATGTTGATTGGTACCGTACAGTAGTAAAAGTAGGCGATATCATCACTATGGAAGTAATAGACGGCCCATTTGATCCACCCAACCACCGTTATAAGAATGATCTCACCCCTGAAGAAATAATCCGAAACAAAATAGATTTTTACCACAAACTAAAAGAGGAGTTAAAAGGACATATTGATATAGCCGTTTAATACATTCCTACTCCTATCTGCAAAAGCGTACACCTCCTTTTGTCGAAGATAAGGTGTACGCATTTGCGTTTACTTTAGCATTCCGTTTTTAGAATCGACCTAGCTTCTAATAAGGTTCTGCGTAACAGTTGATATTGTATGCTAAAAAACACAATAAATCTCGTTTTTTAAGACATCTCGCTATAACTGCAGATTAGCTTCGACATTCTGCCGGAGTACTACATACAGACAATAATCAATTCTCTTAGAAAAGGGGTTAATGTGCACTCGACTTGGAAAACAAATTGATAATAACTACGCCCAGTATAATAAATCCTATTCCTAGTATCGCGGGCAAATCCAGCGACTCCTTATAAACAAAATAACCTACTGCCGAGATAATCACAATCCCAAAAGCAGACCATATCGCATAGGCTATACCCATAGGTACCCCACGTAATGCGTAGGAAAGTAGATAAAAGGATAATCCCAGTGAACAGACAAAGAGTATGGAGGGAATAGGTTTCGTAAACTGTTCGGTTTTTTTCAGGAAAGACGAACCAATCACTTCAAATAAAATTGCCGCAGCTAAAAATAAATAATGCTTCATATACGCTCAAACAGTTATACAGTTCCGACAAAGGTAGGATTTTCAATGTATCCTTTGTTACACAAAGACGATACATATATCCTTATCTTCGGGTAATTCAAAAAGAAGAGATACATAATCTTAAACATTGGAACACATGAGAAAACAAATTTTAGCAGTTGCATTATTACTATTTGGAATCACCTTCACTAGTTCGCTATCCGCCCAGCAAGTAGCAGTAGAATCCGTAGAGAAGGCCGTCAAAGAAGACGGGAAATACGCAATTTTGGTTCAGAACCCAATGCATTTGATGGCTTCGGTAATGACTGGCGCCGAATATAAATCAAAAGACAAAGCCGTTCAATTTGAAATCGTAATTATCGGACAGGCCGTCAAAGACCTGGCAGAAAATAAAGAATTGGAGAGCACCATCCAAAGTGCCCAAAAATCGGGTATCAGGTTAGTGGTTTGCGAATTTGCGATGAACAAGCTTGGAGTGAAGAAATCACAGTATCATCCGTCTATCTATACTACGCCGAATGGGTTTACCTATCTATTTGGTCTTCAGGAATTAGGTTTCAAGACGATTACATTGTAGCACACACACAAACAATAGAGCATGAGAATGCTCATTCAAACCGTCCGTTATAGTTCTTTACCTACTATAGATGCGACGGTTTGAATTATTTCGTATAAAGCGCTTATCAAATTTTAGTAGCTGATGATTTTCCTTATCTTAGAAGCCAGAAACAAAGGAAATGGAAAAGATAGCACTACCTACAGCCGGCCTTGTTGTAGTCGATGACAATAAACTACTACTGGGCTATAGCCGTAATAAAAAAGCCTGGTACCTGCTGGGCGGAAAGGTGGATCAAGGGGAGAATTCCCTCGAAGCCTTACTTCGCGAGATAGCAGAAGAGACCAACCTTCGATTAGGCCCCGATTCACTCCAGTTTTACTGTCATATATCTGCCCCAGCCTATGGAGAAAGCCCACATATCGTTATGGAGCAAGATTGCTTTTTCTGTAAGCTAGAAGAGGAAATTCAAGCCAGTAGTGAAATAGATGAAATCCGCTTTTTTGATTTCGATACCTATCAAAAAGAACCGATACAAGTCCCAGGTGTAGTCCTCTTATACCAACGCTTGATCGCGGATGGATATCTCCATTAATTGCAACAGTATCTTCAGACCATGGAAGCACTCATTCCTATATTATGCAAAAAATATGGTGTCAGTCCTGAGTTGATAACTCTACTCCTTTCCCGTATGGAAAAGAAATCCTATCGTTACCATGATATCGTTATTGGTCTACAGGAGCGTAAGCAATACTACTATATTATTAATGAGGGTATCTGGCGGGCATACCGACTATTTGATGGAGAAGAAAGAACTCTTTGGTTTGAGCGCTATGGAGATATCTTATACTCCGAAGCATCCGAAGACTACATCATTGAGTCCATTTCCGACAGTTCAGCTTACGTCATCTCAAAAACCGACCTAGATGCTTTTTGCGAAGAATCCCATGAGATTTCTAACCTGGTCCGTACGGTACTAGAACAATACTACTTTCAGATTACCGAATGGCTGGTCATGCTATGCCAGCCTACCGCCCGTGCGCGCTACCTCACTGTACTCAAGAAAGACCCCGAGGTCTTCCAGCTGGTCCCGCAGAAATACATTGCCTCCTGCCTATGTATGACGCCACAGTCGCTCAGCCGTATTCGAAGGCAGTTGGTAAAACAAAACATTAGTTAACAAATGTTCACGTCTCCCCGTTTTTAAGCATTTATTTTTGCCATCTGCTTCAAAAAAGAATTAGAACAGATGGAAATGAAAAAGGAACTGCACAACTGGAAAAAGAAATTCGCTATCATATGGTCGGGACAACTGTTCTCTATACTGAGCAGTGCAACCGCCCAATTTGCTATCGTTCTTTGGATTGGTATGGAAACCAACTCTGCGGAAGCTTTGGCTCATGCAACTATCGCAGGGCTATTGCCACAGATCGTGCTAGGACCTTTTGCCGGCGTATTTGTAGACCGTTGGAATCGCAAGCGTACCATGATTGGTGCAGATCTATTCGTCGCATTCTGTTCTGCTTTAATTGCCTTATTCTTTTATCTGGACATCGTCGAGCTATGGGCTATTTATATACTCCTTACCTTACGCTCGATAGGTGGAGCTTTCCACGCACCTGCGATGAAATCGGCTGTTCCTCTCCTTGCGCCACAATCTGCTCTGGTACGTATCGCCGGAGTAAACGAGGTTATTCAATCCATTTCCATTATATGTGGTCCTATTCTAGGTGCAATAGGGTTATTGCACTTTGGCGTGAGCGCGATCATGCTATTGGATGTACTCGGTGCGGTCATTGCCTGTACCGCACTTGCCTTCGTGCATATCCCCCAAGTGACGCAGACGGTGCAATCGGCCAAGTCTATCTTGCGGGATATGACTTCAGGGGCAAGCATAATCTGGAAAAACAAAGGAATATCCTGGTTGATGGGCTGTGAGATAGTTATCAATTTCTTTGTTATGCCTATCATTGCCGTGATGCCTTTGATGACCCTCCGGTATTTTAAGGGTAGTCCGTATCAGGTTAGTTTAATAGAAGGTCTATACGGTCTAGGATTACTTTTGGGAGGTTTGACCCTCAGTTTATGGAACCCCAAGATAAAAAAGATCGTATTGATCGTCTTTGGCTTTTCTGCTGTAGGCATCGCATTAGCAACCTGTGGCCTGTTACCACCAACTTACTTTACCGTCTATGCCGTAATGACCATCGTACAGGGGTTGGCAGTTCCTTTCTTCACTGGGCCGTACACTGTATTGGTGCAAACACAATTCGAACCTAAATACCTAGGTCGTGTCTTTTCCATCTCCGGTAGTATTGTACAGTTACCCGCTATGCTTGGATTGCTTTTTGCTGGGATACTGGCAGATGATATTGGTGTAGAGAAGGTCTTTTTTATTGGGGGTATTATCGTCACAGTGACTGCCATATTTTTGGGCTCGACACCAGCCGTGCGTAGTTTGGAAAAGGAGTATTAGCAACGCGGTTTTCTTATACACGGATGTTACCTTGAATGCAGTAGAATACCACTTCAGGTTCTTCTCGGCTAGACGATTAAAACACCCATTCTTCTACAACGTTAAGCACCGCAGAATTAATCCGCCTGCGTTCTGCATCCAATCTCTGAGGAGATGCTGTATTTACTTAGTGACCAAGAAAAGACGGTGTCTTATTATGGAATCGATAGCCTAAGCCCAACATGAGGTAATTGGGTTCGTGAAAGTCTTTTAGATTATAGCCGATATGCAGGAAGGAACTTCTGCTGGTACCTATCTTCAAGGCAAAACTCTGGTAGCTGCCATTAAAATCGGCTCCCCGATACAAAACATTTTTTCCCAACCCCACACCTATGGTGAATATAGGCATGATATACTCCGCACGTGCGGATACACCCAAGGCAACTTGCTGGTTCCAATTGGGCTTGAAGAATTGTTGTTGTGTGCCTACGATATAATCTTCGGTATATACATTTGCGCTACCATCATATATCCCATCTATAGACAGTCCTGTCCGGAATCGATAGCTCACATTATACATCGACGCAAAATAAGCCCCTACTACCGGATATTTGTGAGGTGAGGCGACCTGACTGCCGAAAGAATAAACTCCTTTTCTCCGCCAAGAGCCAAAAACGACTACATCATAACTGATATGCTTCGGAAAGGCATGGGCCTGCACAGTATTAGTCGCTTTCAAGTAGGCTACTGCTAACTTAGAAACATTATACTGTAGTCCGATCTTTCCCCCCAACATGTTCACACCAGCATTGGGATACACCGTATTGCCATTGGAGAAATGGGTGATATCCGCGCCTCCTGTCACCGACAGCCTATCCATTAGCCGCCATTTTAGGAACATACCTAGATTGATATAGGCATTCTCGCGCGAACCGACAATCAGATTCTCCGGATTGGTCTGTGGATTATAAGGTTTCCATCCGGTCGAGAGACCGAAGTTCCATTCATAGCCTAGTGATAGTCTTTTGCCTAGATTGGCTATCTCCGCATTCTGAAACAAGTAAGTAGCAACTGGACTACCAAATTCCTGCCCTCCACGAAAACCAAAGTATGCAATACCGACCCCTTGTTCTGTATTTCGAAATACTTCTTTTCCAAGGCTACCGGTGGGTAATCCAAAGGAGTACTTAAGATGTCCCGAAAAAGCACTTCGGATGCGTTGCTCCTGTCCGTTATGTTCTTTATAAAATGGAGAAGATGCCAAGACAGAGGCGGGTCTGAACTCGACCGCTATATGATGGCTATACCCTCCTTTTTCACGGTTTGTAGTATCGGTTTTGGTAAGCAAATTTTGGCCAAACGCCTTTGAAAACGAAAAAGCTACAAACATCAGCAGAAAGCATATACGGTTATTCATCAATAATTTGGAGACTATACTATAATTGAATACGATTGTAAAATAACAAAAAAAACTGAACCGTATACTTTTTTGTACTTTTGATTTGGTAACAAAACTTATATCCATATGAAAGCTCTATTAATTGGTGCAACAGGTGCTACCGGAAAGGATTTACTTCACCTATTGTTGGCAGACGACACCTTTAGCAGTGTTGATGTATTTGTACGCAGACCGTTGCGTGTGCACCATGAAAAGCTACATGTACACGTTATCAATTTTGATGCAGTAGAGCAATGGTATGAGCTCGTCACTGGCGATGTACTGTTCTGCTCTTTAGGTACAACACTAAAAGTAGCTGGCAGCAAAGACGCTCAGTGGAAAATCGATTATGACTATCAGTATAACTTTGCTAAAGCAGCGCGAGCCAACAACGTCTCCAAGCTGGTATTGGTGTCGGCCGCATTGGCTTCTACAAGCTCTATTTTCTTCTACAACAAAATGAAAGGACAACTGGAAGAAGCTATACAGGCATTGGATTTCCCTCGCCTAAGTATATTTAATCCTCCGGCCTTGATTCGAAAAGATAGCGATAGACTGGGAGAAGCAGTTGCCATAAAAATCACGAAATGGTTCAACAATTTAGGTTTGCTGACCAAGCAACGTCCCCTTCCGACCGAAATACTGGCTCAGGCACTCCTTCATGCCAGTCTGCATCAAAATGAGGGGTTTCATCGTTATGCCGGTGAAGAAATTTGGAAATACGCAGGAAAGTAGTCTCTTTTTGCCAAATGACAATTGGGCTTAGTTCAGCGCGCCCTACTTTTGTGTTATAAATCAAAGCACGTAAGAAATGGCTAAAATGGATATTCTTGTAGGTCTCCAGTGGGGAGATGAAGGAAAAGGTAAGTTTATTGACAGAATATGTTCCAACTATCAGGTTGTTACCCGATACAATGGAGGTGCCAACGCAGGACATACCATATTCTGGAATGGTCACAAGATTACCCTCAAACTACTGCCCTCGGGCGTTTTCTATTCCCACATTACCAATGTTATCGGCAGCGGTGTCGTAATCAACCCCATACAGCTTAATCACGAGATAGCCCAGTTGGTGGAGATATATCCTGAGCTCAACATACAGCAACGCCTGCTTATCTCGCGGAAGGCACATCTGGTATTACCTACGGACCAGTACAGCGATATCTATATGGAGGGATCGGACCTATTCCGCACGATAGGCACTACCAAAAATGGAATAGGTAATGCCTATGCCAACAAAATGCTAAGACAAGGCTTTAGAGTTGGTGATATTTTTACTTCCGACTTCGCTTCTCATGTAGAGCAGGTCATGTGTCGCGAATACCAATATTTGACCCGACTAGGGCAGACCCTACCCGACTTTAATGAAACTCTAGATGTATTCCTAGCGAATATCGAAAACCTAAAAGAGCTGACGATAACCGATACGGAGACCTTTATCAACAAAGTGCTAAAAGAAGGAAAGCCCGTGTTGGCCGAGGGTGCTCAAGCAACTATGCTGGATATAGACCACGGTACCTATCCTTATGTAACCTCCTCCAATACGGTTGCTTCAGCTGCATGTGTAGGTCTAGGGGTTTCTCCCCGTCAGGTTGGTGAAATATTTGGTGTATTGAAAGCTTATAACACCCGTGTTGGGGAAGGACCGTTCCCTAGTGAAATAATAGGCAAGCTGGGTGACGAACTCCGTATCAAAGGAAATGAGTTCGGGTCCAACACCAAACGCCCCAGACGTATTGGCTGGCTGGATTTACCCGCACTCCGATACGCCATCATGCTCAATGGTATCACCCAACTGATAATCACCAAATCGGATGTACTTAATGGGATGGATATTGTCAATATCTGTACACATTATGAACTGGATGGAAAACTTGAATACAATTTCCCTACGGCTGGACATATAAGTCATTTAACACCACATTGGAAAGCTTTCTCTGGGTGGAATGCTGATTTCTCGAAAATAAAATCTGCGCAAGAACTTCCCTATGAACTGACCCAATATCTTCGTTATTTGGAAGCTGAATTGGAGACGCCTATCACGCACCTTTCTATTGGTCCTGAGCGGGATGCTATTATCAATATAAAATAAAACTTTCATGATTCCTTCGGGTCACCAAGACACATAAACTGAACCCAATTATAGCGGGTGATCTCTTGAATGCTTTCAAAAAAGAATAATGTCATGAAAAAAGTTCTTGATATCCATTAAACCGATCGAAGAGAGCTCATTGATACCTCGAAATATAATGTCGAATCATTAAAATAGACACTTTCAGAAAAAACAATGAACATAATCGCCTGTTTACAAAAATTAACAAGGGATTATTTGTAAATTTCATCCTGAAATCAAATGCATAACGTGAAATACTCCTATTTAGCAATAGCAAAAAAAACATAGTCCGCCAGCTGGCAGATGACAGATAAAAAACAGATTATACACATATGAAAGAACTTATTGCTTTTGTTGAAAAGTTTGGAACACTCAATGAACAGGAGAAAGATATCATTGGTAATCTATTCAAACATATCCAGGTTACAAAAGGAGAATACTTTGTAGAGTGTGGCAACATCAGCAAACGGATTGCTTTCGTAGAGGACGGAGTATTCCGTTCGGTATACTATAATAAAAAAGGAGACGATTTTACCCGTTATTTTATTTATGAAGGCCGCTTCATTGGGGATCTTCATAATTTTCAACAGCAGGCTCCGTCCGACGACTGTATCGAAGCAGTCACCGACGCCAGCATCTGGTACATCGATTGGGAGAATTTTGCCGCGTTAGAGAACCAGGTTAGTATTTGGCCCTTATTGATTAGTAAGCTTTATGCGTTTGTAGCAGAAAGCAAACTAAAGATGGCAAGCACAATGAAAAACCTTGATGCCAGAGAGCGCTACGAGCTTTTCTTAAGGCACTACCCTGGTCTGGCCAACAGGGTGCCCCTCAGCATGCTGGCCTCTTATCTCGGTATTACAGCCTCCTCGCTCAGCCGGATACGCCGGTCTATAGAAAATTAGTGTTTTGTCACAAAGCACAAAATAGTGTATTTCCCCTACGAAATTTGTCTCATTTTCAGACCGAATTATATCGTGTGTAAAAACGAATTTATGTAGGTTTGTAATAGAATCCAACTATAAATCACTAAAATGAAAAATAGCCCACTATCAAATGAACAAATCACTGCACTAGGCGTGACTTTAAAAGAGCGTTTCGAAAAGAACAAGAGTCGCCACCCGACATTGAACTGGGAAGAGGTCTGGAAGAGAGTTAGTTCTGCTCCTGATAAAATAGTGTCTTTATACCATATGGAACTAACAGAAGGACAGCCTGATGTGATTGGCTACGACGAGAAGAAATCGGAATACCTCTTCTGCGACTGTGCTCCAGAAAGCCCAAAAGGTCGACGCTCTATTTGCTATGACCAACAAGCTCTAGACTCCAGAAAAGAGCACAAACCCAAACATAGCGCCGTCGCTATGGCGACAGAAATGGGAATAGAATTATTAACTGAGAGTGAATATCAGCAGTTGCAACTACTAGGTGACTTTGACCTCAAAACCTCCAGCTGGTTGCATACTCCGGACGAGGTGCGTAGTCTAGGGGGAGCAATCTTTGGAGACAAGCGTTACAAACGTACATTCATATACCACAATGGCGCAGAGTCCTACTACGCAGCCAGAGCATTTAGAGGTATACTTCGGGTGTGACCTAAAATATAATTCCTCCCTGTTCTTACTTGAGCACCGGGAGGAATCAATAATACGTCGGGTATTAAATTACTTATATTTCCATTGATAACGCAGACCGGCAGTATACCATCGCCCTGGCATAGCTACTGCAGCTGTTTCTTTATACTGCTGATTTAATAAATTTGTTCCTTCTACATACAAGCTCCATTGGTTCATACCGTATCCTACCCTCAGATCGGAAATAAAATAGGGATTATTACGTTCTCTTTTTATCCACCTATTACCTAAACTAAAGTCCAACCTATCAATCTGATACAGAACACGCAACAAAGTCTGATGTTTTAAACTCTCAACAATAAACATCGATGTTACATTTTCTGCATAAGTCATTTCTTTAGGTTGCAGATAACTATAGCTCAGATCGTACTTCAACTTTTGTTTATCAGATATAGAGATAACTTGCCCAAAACCAAAATTCACACCAAACATCTTATTGTCTCCAAAATTAAAAGGCTTATAGGGATCCTTCACATTATCACGGATACGGTCTATAAAATTAGAAATATTCCGATAAAAAGCGCCCCCCTGTAGGTATATAGCCGACTTTTCGTAACGAAGCCCCAACTCATACTGCCAAGCATTTTCAGACTTTAGTTCTGCATTCCCGATATTGCCGGTTTGTACAAGATAAAGGTCTGTATATGTAGGAATCCGTTGACTAGAGCCCACACTGAATGAGGCTTTCCAGTTATTGGTGATACTATAGCCTATATCTATCCCTGGAAACACCTGCCAACCATACTGCGTATTATAATTAAGATAACTTCCGATATTCAACAGTACACGATCGATAGCTTCTGTTTTATACTCCGCGTACACACCATGATTATAACGATTTCGATCACCGAGACTCGTACTTTCAATCTCCTCAAAGCGACTTTCCAAGCCAAAGCCAAAATCACCAATAGTAGTGTGTAGAATGCTGTTCAATTCGGCACTGTACACATTTGTTTCGTGTTGAAACCTCGACTTTGATAGATCGTCTCTAAAAAAACGATAATCATCTTTATTTCCTCTGTAACTCAGTCTTGGTTTTAAAAAGAAATTGTCACTCAACTGATGCGTACTTCCTAAGGAAAACATACGTGTTTTGACAATTTCATATGATTCTTTATCGTGCGGTGCTGCATAGTAGCCGTTAGTCCCAAAAGCGCTATGGATATACCCTGCCATAAGGCTTACCTCGTCCCTTGCCCCTAATGCATATTTGCCTTGGAAGAAAGCTTTAAGATTTTCTGTCGCCGTATTATATCGCTGTCCATTGGATTTCGCTCCACCCACAGATATCAGATTTTGCATCTGCGCATTACCCATGTTCGCCACAGCTTGTACATCGCCTCCACCATATATACCTGTTCCGTCTCCCTCCTCTTTCCCAGAGAAAGAGGAGCTGCCCTGAACACGTACAGAGACGTCAGTTCCTATCTGTGGCTTAGTTATAATATTGATCGCTCCTGTTAAGGCATTGATGCCGTAAACACGGGCAGCAGGTCCCTTCAATACCTCAATACGCTCGACAGCGTCTAGGCTGATCGGAATATTCATAGAATGATGCCCTGTCTGGACATCGGACACTTTTACACCATTAACTAATATAAGAGTTTGTTCGAACGACCCACCGTCTATATTGACATCTGCTTGCGTTCCAAAAGGTCCGCGTTGCCTTACATCTACACCTGGAATATAACTCAGTACCTCATTAATGGATCTTACCGGCATCTTTGCGATGTCTTCTTTTTGAATAATTTGGATGTTGCGGTTTCTCTTGTTAAAAGGAATCTGCAATCGATTCTCAGATATAACAACTTCATGGAGAGATGTAGTATCTGAAGCTCCTATCTGCGCTTTGATAGATACTGAAAGTGCCACTAATGGCAGAATTAAAAATAGTCTTTTCATTAGAGTATCAAAATGTATTTGTTTTATTGAGCGCAAAAGTCATATCTTTCCGGAACATTTAAATAGTCCGCTTTTAACAATATGAGTAGTCCGGTTTTGTTATCCTTGTCCAGTTTTATCAAATTAGACCGAAGTGTGTCAACTCCACTATTTATACAATTAGCGCAACAGATCATAAACGGAATCCAAAGAGGATTTCTCGCTACGGGAGCCAAACTGCCCGGCACTCGTCTGGTTAGCAATCAGCTCAACCTACACCGAAAAACTGTGGTCGCTGCATATAATGAACTGGAAGCTCAGGGATGGATTGATATTATTCCTAATAAGGGGACTTTCGTACTTCAGCAAAGCAAAACGAAACAGGCCATTCCGTATACCACACCTCCGCTTTCCAGTAGCCAATATCCGGATAAAACGGGATACCCTATCAATAACTCTAACATATTAGATAATCCTTTCGAAGTGAATATAGCCGATTATTCCTTCTCCGACGGTACAACCGATATCCGCCTTACGCAGATAAGAAGTCTTTCTTTGCAGTATAGTTCGTCGATGAATCGCAAGGGAAACTTAAAAAGAATGTCTCAATATCATGAAAATGGCAGTTTGTACTTCAAAGAACAATTGAGCAATTACCTCAATTTATCTAGGGGGCTCCATATTTCAAAATATAATCTTCTGATAACAAGAAGTTCGGAAATGAGTCTCTACTTAATCGCCAAAGTAGTCCTTAAACCTCTGGATAAAGTAATTGTAGCCGAGTTAAGTAATTTTGCTGTAAACATGACTCTTCTGCAAGCGGGAGCAGTACTAGAGACCATTCCTTTGGACAAAGATGGAATCTCCATAGAAGCGTTACGTGAAAAATTAATGAAGACCCCTATACGGATGTTGTATATCACCCCGCATCATCATTATCCCACAACAGTCAGCTTAAGTGCTGAACGGCGTCTGGAGCTTTTGCAGCTTGCAAATGAACATGGTTTCGTGATTGTGGAAGACGATTACGATTATGACTTCCATTACGAAAAAGCAGCTGTACTGCCTTTAGCCAGTGCCGACACCAATGGCATGGTGATATATACAGGAACCTTTGGAAAATCTCTAGCTCCTGCCTTTCGTCTCGGTTTTGTCGTCGCTCCACAGAATCTAGTCCATGAGATGAACAAATATCTGGGCATTATTGATAGGCAGGGAGATATCATTATGGAACACACTTTAGGTGAAATGATTGAAGAAGGCGAAATCCATCGCCATTTAAAAAAGTCGATCAAGGTATATCGGGAACGGAGAGACAATATGTCTGCGCTATTGAATGAACTTTTAAAAAACTATATATCATTTGAAACACCTCATGGAGGGCTTGCGACATGGGTAGAGTTTTACCGTACCCAATCGCTCATGAATATAAAAGACAAATGTCTAAAACAAGGACTATTGATACCACGGCATATCCTCTATCAGAACAAACAAATCTCCGCTATGCGTATTGGATTTGGACATATGGACACGCTGGAGTTGGAACAAAGCATTCTCATTCTTAAAAAGGCTTTGGAGTCCTTTTGAGTTTTGACTAAAAAAAAGCTAAATTGCAGGCTATCTATGCACATTACCAAATACTTTATATCGGTCCTTATAATTAGCTTATTTTCAAAACTGAAAGCTAGTCCACCTGACTTACCTATACAGCTCAAAACCCTAAACGAAGAAAAGAGACAAATAGAATATTGTCTAAAATTGGATACCCGAAAGGATGGTCTTATCGACTCCAACTACTTAAAAGAATACTTACATCCCCTGCTTAACCATAAAAATGCTGGGCTTAAGCTCACCTATTATCTACTATTGGCTGATGCTACCTCTATCCTATTTGATCAAGTTAATCCAGTCACAGATGCTTATTTCAACCGTGCTATGGAGATTGCGGACCAAAGCGGTGTGCTAGAGTACCGTTTATTATCGCTGATACGGCGAGGGTATTATTATTTTACCTATCGGGAGATATCTACTGCTCTACCCTATTTTCTATCAGCCTCCAATCTAATCAAAGACTTAAATTTAGACAAAGTTCCCCTCAGTGCAGCCCATTTACAATATTCGGCCAATTTTTATGGTTACATTGGTAACTCTGCAAAAGCACTTGAATATTATAAGAAGGCAACCAACTATGCTCCCAAAGATACAAGACAGACCATCGATATCCTTAATTCTATAGGAGTCTATTACTATAGGGATAGTGTTTATGATAGTGCGGAACGCTATTACAAAGAAGGACTGAAAGTTGCGGAGAGGACCAAGGATACCGTGTGGATAGGAATACTGCAAGGCAATATTAGCAGCATTTTACTCGCAAAAGGAGATACAAGCCAAGCCATTGTGCTAGCCGAAATGAATGTAAAGACATCTCTAAAATACGATGAATTTAAAGATGCGATGCGTACATTATTGCGATTGGCAGAGATTGCAGTCGCTCAAAAAAGATGGAGCCAAGCTAGAGAATACTTGGACCAGGCAGAGGTTTACTTTGAGTCCAAGCCCTTCTTTTTGATGTATAAAACAGCAGCTTACGAATTGAAGGCCAAAATTGCACAGGCAGAAGGAAACCAAAAAGCAGCAATTCACTATTTGAATCAATTTATAACGTACAATGATTCAACTCAGCAACAAAAAGATATGGAACGCCTTCAGCAAGCGACATGGAACTGGGAAACGGAACGTTTTAATCTAGCTATAACGGAGAACGAAAACAAAAGAAAACAACTCCGCTTTCGTGATCTGAGTATAAGCCTCGTCTTGATTCTAACGCTCTTGTCCATCACATTGCTCATACATCGCTCGCGACAACGCATAAAGATAAAGTCCATAAAACTAGAAAAAGACCAGCTGGCCTTACTTCTGGAAAAAGAGCTTTTAGACAAGGAACTTGTAAAGTCCAAAACGGAAATGAAGGATTTCCTCCTACGGATTAAAGAAAACGAGAAGATCATACAAGAATTAGAAAAAAAACTATCCCGAGCCCAGGTAAACCAACTGAAAGATAATATTATAGATATACAGAACAGCCTTAACCAAATGCTGGAATCACACATCATGACCGACGAGCGTTGGTATAAATTCAAATCACTATTTGAAACGACACATCCGGGATTCTTTGACGAGTTGATCTTAAGATATCCGAATATGTCCGAAAATAACCTCAGATTATTCACTTTTAGCAAGCTTAATCTAAGTAATCAAAGTATTGCCCACCTATTAGGAATATCTCTTGACGGTGTAAAAAAAGCAAAACAACGACTCCGAAAAAAGATAGATCTACCTGTAGACAACGAAACAATATAAAAATAAAGAGGATGTTTCAGAATTAGCAGGCACCCCCTTTATCTATCATATAACTTATGCTCTATTTCCCCTCAAATGCGGCTATAAATTGCTTACGGAAAGTGGAATCTTTCTCCGAAAATTCGAACGCCTTACGATAGGTGTCCACTACTCCAAAAATCTCAGCAGGCTCTCCAGCACTATTTTCAAAAAACAGCTTAAAACTATACGTGGAGGGTTTAGTTAAATCAACGACTGTCTTATTCGAAGAAAACACGGTTGGCAAGATAACATCATCAGTCATTTTATCAGCAGTAGGTAATTTGAACATGCTTCCTAATGCTTGAACAAAAGTATCAGATGAAGCTCCTAATGAAGAGAACTTTATCGATCCCTTTACAAAACCAGCTTTTTCATCCACCTTTCCATCACTTGTAAGTCCAGGCTTAATGTCCTTCAATACCTCTATCTTTAAACCGACGGTATCCTTATCAAACAATGATTTGGCAATGTAGATCATGGAAGAATCCGTAATGCTCTCTTCAGTAAAACGTAAAAACAATTGTTGCTTAGCAGCTTCGGTATTGTTGGTCAACTGCTCCACAGTCGGCATGTTCTTTGTAGAATCAGCACTGTTGACTTTATTCTCTTGCCCCGTATTATTACAAGAAGACATTAGTAGAGCAGCGGCAACTCCTAATCCTAAAAACGAATTGATTGATTTCATAAAATTTCTATTTTATTGTAAAACAATTAAGATACGACATTGTTTTTATTTAATCAGCGCTTTATATAAGATTTCAACCGGATGATAAGACTTTCTGCCGACACCATCCTTAATCTGGTGACGACATGAGGTGCCTGACGCTGCAATCAAGGTCTCTGTTCCTGTATTTCTTACAGCGGGGAGTAATACCAATTCAGCAACTTTCATCGATATTTCATAATGCTCTTTCTCGTAACCAAACGAACCCGCCATCCCACAGCATCCTGACGGAATTACCTCAACGGTGTAATTGATAGGTAAGGATAAAAGTTTTTCCGTAATACCTACCAAATGGAAAGCTTTTTGATAACAGTGCCCATGCAGTTTAACAGATTGCTTCTCTGAAGTAAATTGCTCAGGATGAATATTTCCCTTTTCCACTTCACGGAGTAAAAACTCGTCAATAGTCAAGGCATTTCTTGCGATTCTGGATGCTGCCTCTTGCTGATCTTGATCTACTAGGGAAAGATACTCGTCCCTAAACGTCAAGATGGCTGAAGGCTCAATACCCAACAAAGGTGTGCTATCATTGATCAATTGACTAAGCAGTGAGATATTTTTATTCGCCAATGCTTTCGCTTCCTTTACAAAACCTTTTGACAGATAAGTCCGTCCACTTTCTTTATGTGGCGGCACCAAAACCTGATATCCTAATGCTGTCAATAGCTTATAAGCAATAATACCTATTTCAGTATCGTTATAGTCGGTAAATTCGTCACAAAATAAGTAAACGCGTCTTTGTCTGATAGGAGAATCCTGCTTTTTTATCCATTGTTTAAGTGTAGTACCCGAAACACTTGGCAACGAACGCTCTGGAGCAAAACCGACCAACTTTTTTATAACCTTAGACAATACATCATTTTGTGCAAAAAAATTATAAACTGGTGCGACTATAGCACCCAACTGTTGGCTCTTGGTAAAATTTGCAATCAGCTTAGAACGAAAAGGCGCACCATGTACATCATAATATTGCTGTAAGAACTCTGCTTTCATCTTGGCCACATCGACACTGGATGGACATTCTGTCTTACATCCTTTACAACTGAGACACAGATCCATGACCTCTTTAATTTCCTCGTGATCGAAACGGTTCTTTTTTGTCGAGTTTGTCAAAAACTGACGCAACATATTAGCCCGTGCCCTCGTCGTGTCTTTTTCATTACGTGTCGCCATAAATGAAGGACACATCGTTCCTCCGGTAATCTCTGTCTTCCGACAGTCGCCCGAGCCTGAACATTTCTCTGCTAATCGCAAGATACTTTCTTCCTTGGTAAAATCAAAATAGGTCTTGATCGCCTGTCCGTCAACTGGTTTATCATACCGCAATGAGCTATCCATTGGTGGCGCATCAACTATTTTATTTACATTGAATATACCTTTGGGATCAAAAATGCCCTTAACCTGCCGCAACAGCTGATACACATCCTCGCCCAATACCTTAGCAATGAATTCTCCCCGTAGTCGGCCATCGCCATGCTCACCACTGAGTGAACCATTATATTTCAACACCAAATCAGCGGTCTTGTCCAAGATTGTACGGAATTGTTGCTTTCCTTCCGCAGATTTTAGATTGATAAAAGGCTCAATATGTAACTCTCCTGCTCCCGCATGCGCATAGTATGAGGCGTGAATACCTTGGTCCAGTAACAATTTCTGCACATCTGCAACATACGCAGGTAAATCCTCCGGTGAAACGGCACAATCCTCTATTAGATTGACCGGTTGGCTATCCCCTGGAAGGTTACGAATCAATCCCAATCCCGCCTTACGCACATCCCATACCAGATTAGTCTCTTTCGCGTCCGTAATCAATGGATAAGCATAACCATATCCAGCACCAATTAACTCCTCCTTTAAGCGATATGCTTTATCTTCAATCTCGTCTTTGGTGTCCGCCCGAAATTCTATGATCAAAAGTGCCTGCGGGTCACCTTCTATAAAGAAACGATTATACTGATAAGTGGGATGACCTACAGTAAAATCTAAAATATACTTATCGACTAATTCGGAAGCTTCTGGATTATGTTTAAGGGCGATCACATTGGCTCGCATACACTCAATCATATCGTCAAAATGCACACATAATAACCCGACTTCCTTCGGCGGTAATGGACGTAAATTCAATACGGCTTCTGTCACGATGCCAAGTGTACCTTCAGAGCCGGCCAATAAATCACACAGATTGAAAGGCTTATCCCTATCCACAAGATAATCCAATGCATATCCGGTGTTACGTCTGGTTATTGTTTTCTTTGGAAACCCCCGCTCTATGGCTTCAACATTCTCGGTCTTTGTCAACAGATCATTCAGTGCACGGTAGACATCACCTTCTCTACCTTTCATCGATAGTTTTCCGAAATAAGCCT
Source organism: Sphingobacterium faecale (assembly GCF_016746095.1). Classification (GTDB taxonomy): domain Bacteria; phylum Bacteroidota; class Bacteroidia; order Sphingobacteriales; family Sphingobacteriaceae; genus Sphingobacterium; species Sphingobacterium faecale. Next base: position 287,738 of record NZ_JAERTY010000005.1, read on the forward strand.
TAGGCTCTAGTTTTTCAAAAACAACTTCGCTTCCATCATTTAGTACGACATGAGCACTGATTAGGTTTTCCCGGGTATCTCCCCATACGATAGAATGCAGTCCGGATGAGTTATTACCAATCATTCCTCCTACCATCGCTCTGCTCGCCGTAGATGTTTCAGGGCCAAACATCAAACCATATGGTTTTAGATAGGCATTTAAGTCATCACGAATCACCCCTGGTTCTACCCTGACCCATCGCTCATCAACATTCAATTCCAAAATTTTATTGAAGTACTTGGAAATATCTACCACTATACCACTTCCAACCACCTGTCCGGCTAATGATGTTCCTGCGGTACGTGGAATTAAGGTGACTTGATTTTCATCAGCAAACTGTACTAACCTCAAGATATCACTCTTAGTATAAGGGATTACAACGGCAAGAGGTGTTTCTTGATACACCGATGCATCCGTAGCATAAGCTAATCGAATAGCTTGGTGTTTAGAGTCAGATGGATTATAATATAACTCTCCGTCCAACTGATAGCGTAGTTTATCTAGCGTTGACAACATGAAATTCTTTTTTAAATCTTTTAGATAAACAAATCTAATCAATCTTACATTATTTTTATGTATATTAGAAAGAACGAATGTTATTTCATGCAATAAAACAGATGAAATGCGCAAAATAACGCAAGTTGAATTCTTCAAAAGTCAAAACCCACCTTTCTGATATAGAATATAATTCATTTTAAGATAAAAAAATATGAATTATATTCTAAAAAAAATTAAATTTGCAGAATTATGTCAAAAATAGAAGTATCATTAGACCATATTGACTATCAAATCCTCCGCATCATGCAAAATAATGCTCGGACAAACAACGCAGATATAGCGCGTGAACTTGGCATGGCACCGTCGGCCATATTGGAGCGAGTCAAGAAGTTAGAACAAAAAGAGGTTATAGTACAATACAATGCTAAGATTAATCCTTCTGCGCTAGACCAAAACTTATTGTCGTTCATATTCATTAAGACATCAGATATCATAGGAGAGCAAGGAGTCGCCTACCTCTTGGCTGAAATACCGGAAGTTCAAGAAGTGCACGATATTGCGGGTGATGATGGATATCTTATTAAAGTCCGTACTAATGACGCAGCGGGTCTGGTTGACCTGATGCGTAATACATTAGGAAAAATAGAAGGCATCTTATCTACCCGCACTACGATTGTTCTACAAACGGTTAAGGAAGAGCAAAAATTGGTAATTCCCTCAAAAGACTAAATAATGAACGAAAAGAATCCTTCAGTAGCGCGCATAGTCTTCGCTTATCTTGTGGTCTATATCGTATGGGGATCTACATTTTTTTTTATAGAAAAAGCACTCCGTTCTTTTTCCCCTTTCGTATTAGGCTCCATTCGCTTTATCATAGCAGGAACACTTCTAATGGGATATTGCGGGCTAAAAGGCTATAAAATTTTCAACAGAGCAGATGTTAAGCAAGCTGTATTTGTTGGTTTTCTACTTCTATTTGTGGATATGGCGGCTATTATATGGTCCGAGCAATATATATCCAGCGGGATTGTATCTATTCTTTCGGCCGCTACTGCGATCTGGTTCATTATCTTCGACAAACCCAAGTGGAAAGAAAACTTTTCTAGCCTACCCATTATACTCGGTTTGGTTTTGGGCTTTACTGGAGTTATCATGTTATTTGCTGAACAAATTTTTGGACAGACAGATGATGGAGAAAAGTCGCAGAATCTTATTGCAATGGGAGTTCTCATCATGGGAACAATTGGCTGGACCATAGGCTCCTTAACCTCTAAGTACAGCCAAAAGGAAAAAACAGAAAAGAGAAAAGAACAACCTTTAAACGTTATTGTAAAGACAGCGTGGCAAATGGTTACTGCGGGGGTTGCATTTACAACAGTCGCCCTATTAAACGGAGAGTATAAGGCTTTTGACTACAAAGCAGTTTATCCAGCAGATTGGGGAGCCATAATCTATCTAGTTACCTTTGGGTCTATACTGGCCTTTAGTTCGTACATATGGCTTCTACAGGTGAGGCCCGCGACCGAAGTTAGTACCTATGCCTATGTCAACCCGATTGTAGCACTCCTGCTGGTTCATTTCTTTACCGACCACCAAGTGACGCCATTACAGATAATAGGTCTTATTATCGTCTTATTCTCTGTTCTACTAATGAATTGGAACTTGTACAAAAACAACAGAACCATACGTGCGCTACGCTATAGAAAGAAATTAAAACGTGTTAAAAACATGGCGCCCAAAAGTAGTATCCCTAGAATTATAGAGGTTGCAGAGTTTAACGCGAAAGAGAAGAAAAAGCAAGTTGCTAAAGAAGCAAAGAAAGAGAATAGTTAGAAAGCATTTTTGTTCGAAGAAATAAAAAAGGGAAGTATTTAATACTTCCCTACAATTACTTTAGTCAACTTATCAAAGTCGAAATATCGTACCGCAATCTCCTGAACTCGCTCTGGAGTCATCGTACGGAGCACTTCATGATAATAGTGATAGTAAGATAGATCAAGACCGCTAAAATAAACCGCCTTAAACTTATCTACATGCGAAAAGATACTCTCCAGACTACCTAGGAGATTCCCCTGCATATAGTTACGCACTAAATCCACTTCTTCTATAGTCGTTAGTTCTTCACGCAAGCGCTTAAATTCTTTCTCTATTTCTACTAAGGTTGCATTAGTGACGTCTGCTCCTGCCTCGGATCCTAACGTCATAAAAGCGGTATGCTTCAAACTAACAACAGCCGAACCGATACCATAGGTGTAGCCTTTGTCTTCGCGGATATTGCGCATCAGCCGCGATCCAAAAAAGCCTCCCAGCAATGTATTTACAAACTGTAGAGCCGGAAAATCCGGATGTGCACGACCTTCAGTAATCCCACCCATGCGAATAGCAGACTGCAAAGCTTCCTCTTTAGGCTCTACTACCAGCTGTCCATCGCTACGTAACGGAAGGTCGATTGCATTACCAACTGCTGTTTTGCTTTCTGCCCACTCTTGGCCAAACAAACTATCCACTAAATCCTGAAGCTCTTGGTCTACCCTGCCCGCAATCATTAACGTACAGTTATTGGAGCGAATCTGTTGCTCAAATAGCGAATAGAGTTTCGCTCTGCTGAGGGTATCGTAGTCTTCGAGATCCGCTACGGCACCGTATTGGTTGGTGCCAAACAGATTTTTATAAAACAAGCGACGGGCAACTACGTCATTCTTTTGCAATGCTATCTGTAGGCTCTGCTTATTATTCCGGATATAGGTTTCTAATTCCTCTTCAGGGAAAGTAGAATTCATCAAAACATCAGCTATAATAGGCAGTACTTTATCCACATGCTTCCTCGTGGTGTACAAGGACAGGGCGGTATAGTCAAAGCTATACTCGGGCATAAGATAAGCCCCATAGAAATCGATTTCTTCAGCTATCTCCGCGCTATTTCTCGTGGTTGTCCCCTCTTTTAACATCGAGGATAACGCAACGTTCAAAATCGGCAATTCTGACTTCTCGTAGTGGTTCTCGAATATAAACTCAAACTTCATCAGCTCCAACTCCTCGCTGTGAAACAAGAAGGTACGCAGTCCATTACTGTGGTTTACAGCGTCGGGCTGTACCAACTCCAGGTCGCCTATGGCTTGATAAGGTGGCGCTTCCAGTCTATTAGGCATTTATACCTCCTTTTGATTGGTACCACAATGTCGATGAGTTCTCCATTCTAAATATTTCTGTAGCTACACGCTGTACGTCTTCAGCAGACACCTTTAAATACTTTTCGTTTTCGTCGTTATATTCCTGGGCATCGCCCAGCGCTTCATAATAAGCTAGGTTCATCGCTTTATCCAGAATGGATAGCTCTGAAAATAACAGCGTTGATTCTATTTTGTTCTTGACCTTTTGTAGTTCAGCGTCAACTACCGGACTGGTCTTTACTTTGTTTAACTCTTCCCAAATCATCGATTCCGCTTCTTCTAGACTGATACCTGCCAGTGGTTTCCCCTCGACAACAAATAGATTGCTATCCATACTACCTGTTACATAAGCGTTGATTTCGGAAAAGGCCTGTCTTTCTTTGACTAAAGAGCGATACAATCGTGAAGAAGCACCTCTTGATAGAATATCCGACAATAAATCCATCGTCTGATAGTCCTTTGACAGCCTATCGCAGCCGTGAAAAGCTATATATATGCTATCTACATGTACATCGGCTTCCACCACCTCTCGTCTAGCGGCTTCTTGCTTCGGTTCCTGTGGCAGGTTACGATGATAAGACTGTCCCATAGGAATATCGTCAAACCATTTCTCCGTCAGCTCCTTTACGTCTTCCAGTTTAACATCCCCTGCAACTACTAATATCGCATTCTGAGGCGTATAGAACTTGGAGAAGAAACTTTTTACATCTTCCATAGTTGCATCTTCAATATGCTTCAGCTCCTTACCTATAGTCGCCCATCGGTAAGGATGCACCTTGTAGGCCATAGGTCGCAAACGCAACCATACATCACCATAGGGCTGATTCAGGTAGCGCTGTTTAAACTCTTCGCAGACGACCTGACGTTGCACCTCTAAGCTCTGCTCACTAAAAGCTAAGCTCAACATCCGGTCGCTCTCTAACCAGAATGCAGTTTCCAGATTAGAGGCAGGCAACGTGATGTAGTAATTGGTAATATCATTGCTCGTAAAAGCATTGTTCTCACCTCCCACTTGCTGTAGCGGACCGTCATAATTTGGAATATTGACGGATCCTCCGAACATCAAATGCTCAAATAAGTGGGCAAACCCCGTCTGCTCCGGAGACTCGTCACGAGCACCTACATTGTATAAAATATTAACAACAGCCATGGGCGTAGTATGGTCTTCATGTACCAGTACTTTCAATCCATTGCTTAAAGTAAACCTTTCAAAATTTATCATAAAAGATGTTAAAACAGAATCTTAAACCCAATTGATTCCTTTTCGTAATGAAGCAATTGTTTTAGCTTCCTCAGAATCTGCTATCGGTGTGAAATTATAAAACCAATTGGCCTGAGCAGGCAAGCTCATAAGGATGGATTCGATACGTCCATTGGTCTCTAAGCCAAAACGGGTACCCGAATCGTACACCAGATTAAACTCCACATAGCGACCACGACGCAGCAATTGCCAGTCCTTTTCTTCCGTTGTATAGTTCTTATCACGGTGTCGGTTTACTAGCTCGGTATATAACGGAGCGAATGCACGACCTAAATCACAAGAAAAAGCAAATATTTCGTCATAGCTCAATCCCGTCTTCTCCGGAGTCAGCTTATCGTAAAATACGCCGCCTATCCCCCGTGTTTCATTCCTATGTTTGATAAAGAAGTAATTGTCCGCCCAGGTTTTAAACTCTTCGTAGAAGCTATCCTTATGTCGATCGCACACTTCCTTCAATGTCTGATGGAAATAACGAGCATCGTCTTCCTGCACATAGTGTGGTGTCAAGTCGATGCCACCGCCAAACCAACGAATCTCGTCATTCAACTCAAAATAGCGAATATTCATGTGGATAATAGGCACATGCGGATTATTGGGGTGTATCACGATAGACACTCCGGTAGCGAAAAAGTCTTCGGAATCAACACCAAAGGCTTTCTTTATCGTTTCAGGCAACTTGCCGTGTACGGCAGAAAAGTTAACCCCTCCTTTTTCCAAGATATTGCCATTCTGAATAATTCGGGTTCTTCCACCACCACCACCTTCCCGCTCCCAGAGTTCTTCTTCAAACTTAGCACCTCCATCAAGTAACTCGAGTGCCTGACAGATCTCGTCCTGAATACGCTGATAGGTCTCAGCAATCTCTTCTTTCAATATCATCTTATGTAAAGTATTTTGCCAGCTTAGTCACCTCGGCACTTGCTGACTGGTGATTGTACAATACCTGAAATACCATATTACATATCGGCATACGAAGCTCAAACCGCTGTATCACGCTTTGGATACAAGCGGAAGCGTAATACCCTTCAGCCACCATATTCATCTCCAGCTGAGCGGACTGCACGGTATATCCTTTACCAATCATATTACCAAAAGTACGGTTACGACTGAATTGGGAATAGGCCGTCACCAACAAGTCACCCAGGTAGGCAGAAGTTTTGATATCCCTGTGCTGAGGCGCTAGCGCTTCCACAAAATAATCCATCTCGCGGATCGCATTTGAAATCAAAACTGCCTGAAAATTATCTCCATAGCCCAGACCGTGACATATTCCCCCGGCCAAAGCATAAATATTCTTTAGAACAGCGCCATACTCGATTCCGATAATATCATCGGAGATAATCGTATTGATATAACGCGATGCATATAAGGTAGCTACCGCTTTCGCTTCCTCCGCTGTACTGCTGGCAAAGGTCAAATAAGACAATTTCTCCTGCGCCACTTCTTCAGCATGACAAGGACCACCGATTACGACAATGCGCTCCAGCGGAATACCGTAATGTGTGCGTAGGTACTCTCCTACAATCTGATTCTCATCAGGAATAATTCCCTTGATAGCGGAGACAATAGTCTTGTCCTTAAAGTCCGCGGCAGTAAGTCCCTCCAATGCAGACTTCAAATAAGCAGCTGGAGTGTTTAATACGATAATATCACAGGGTGATACCACAGATTTGACATCAGAACTGATATTTTCGGGCTGTACCTTTACCTCTACAGCGCTTAAGTAGCTCGGATTGTGCTTATATTCTCTAATAAACGTTACATCCTCCGGTTTACGAACCCACCAAAATACTTCTTTGGAAAGCGCGCTATCGGTCAACATCTTAATCATCGCTGTCGCCCAGCTCCCACTCCCAATTATTGCAATCTTTGATTTTGAATTATCCATCATTCCAGGCAAAGATAATTAATAATAAATTAACAGCCCTTTTAGGGCTAGATTAATTATATAAAAGTGACTTTTAGTATATTCACCCTTTCAATCCAATATCTATGCAAAGTACGCTATCAGAACAAGAGAAAATGATTTCAGGCGAACCCTATTATGCCAGTAGCAAGCAATTAACCAATCTTCGGCTTGAAGCACAACGTTTATGCTTCAGGTATAATCATATAGACCCTAAAAACTATAGAGAGCGTAAGGCACTTATTAGGCGGTTATTCGGTAAGACGGAAGGTCTATTCTGTATCGAGCAGCCTTTTTATTGCGACTACGGTTTTAATATTGAAATTGGTGAGTCCTTCTTTTCGAATTACCACCTAACGATTCTGGATTGTGCTCCCGTAAAAATAGGCAATAACGTTATGTTGGGGCCCTCCGTCTCCATTTATACCGCTGGCCACCCTATACATCACGAGTTACGTAATACTGGACTAGAGTACGCCCTACCGGTAACCATAGGTGACAATGTCTGGATCGGTGGCAATGTGGTCATTAATCCCAATGTAACCATCGGCAACAATACGGTTATCGGCTCGGGAAGTGTCGTAACCAAAGATATCCCTGATAATGTTATCGCCGTAGGAAATCCCTGTAAAGTGCTTAGAGCTATCACCGAAGAAGATAGGAAGTTCTACTTTCAAGATCGCCCGATAGAACTTGATGCAGACTCACTTTAATAAAAAAAACCTGAAGCTGGGAACTTCAGGTTTTTACCAAACCAATTATTAACCTAAATATGAAATTATGAAATTTTTACTTTCTTTTATTACCAAAACGCCCCTCTTTCCCACTTAGTATAAAACGCGCTTGGTATTAACATTTTTTAACAAAAAGAAACAAATACTTGAAAAATTTTTATTTCACAACAATATCTCTTATCCTTGTACCAAATACTTTAGGGGTGTCTGCAAGGCAGGCTGAGATTTTACCCTTGGAACCTGATCTAGTTCATACTAGCGTAGGGAAAAGTAAGTGTACCTTTCACTTAATGGCTATCCATCGATAGCTGTGCTTTCGCTGCATTCCTAAAGTATTAATAATAAACTTTTTAATACGATGCAGATAAAAATCAACAATCAATCCCATCAACTTCAGGACGACTTACCGCATTCGCTGGCCGATACGCTGTCGACCTTGATTCCGGATTTAAAAAGCAATGGTATTGCTGTAGCACTCAACAACCAAGTCGTACCTCGTCAGGACTGGCCGGCTACCCCTATCTCCAACCACGACGAAATCCTCATCATTACCGCCACACAGGGCGGATAAACCCAATAACCATGAAAAATCAAGAAAACACAACGATTACGACACAGCCCTTTCCGAATGCCAGAAAAGTCTATATTCCGGGCACACTATTCCCTATTCAGGTGGCGATGCGCGAAATCAGCCTGTCTCCAACACGCTTGAGCACGGGCGGTATCGAGGAAAATCCCCCCATCACCGTGTATGACACCTCGGGACCGTATACAGACTCGAGCAAAGTGATCGATATCAAAAAAGGCATCGACCGTCTTCGCGAATCCTGGATACTGGAGAGAAATGACGTCGAAATTTTGGACAAGATCAGTTCTGAATATGGAAACGAGCGAGCCAATGATCCCAAATTGGAACATCTTCGCTTTGACTACCAACATAAACCCAAGCAGGCGAAAGCAGCGCATAATGTAACGCAGCTGCACTATGCACGCAAAGGTATTATTACGGCAGAGATGGAGTATGTCGCCATTCGGGAAAACCAACGTATCGAGCAATTGGAAAGCGCACAAGCGGCGATGACACAGCAACATAAGGGCTATAGCTTTGGAGCCAGGACGCCGACCAAGCGGATCACGCCAGAGTTTGTTCGTGATGAGATAGCTGCCGGACGAGCAATAATACCCAATAATATCAACCATCCGGAGAGCGAACCTATGATTATAGGCCGCAATTTCTTGGTCAAGATCAATGCAAACATCGGAAATAGTGCCGTAACATCGAGTATCGAGGAGGAAGTTGAAAAAGCCGTATGGGCCTGTCGATGGGGAGCTGATACCATCATGGACCTATCAACCGGAAAAAACATACACGAGACCCGAGAATGGATTATCAGAAACTCCCCAGTGCCTATCGGAACAGTGCCTATCTATCAAGCGCTCGAAAAGGTCAATGGTGTAGCCGAAGACCTCACCTGGGAGATCTTTAGGGATACCCTCATCGAACAAGCTGAGCAGGGTGTTTCCTATTTTACGATCCATGCCGGAGTACTGCTCCGTTACATCCACCTCACCGCCGCACGGGTGACCGGAATTGTATCCCGTGGAGGTTCCATCATGGCCAAGTGGTGCCTGTTTCACCATAAAGAGAGTTTCCTCTACACACACTTTGAAGAAATATGCGAGATTATGAAAAAGTACGATATCGCATTCTCTCTGGGGGATGGCTTACGTCCTGGTTCTATAGCAGATGCTAACGATGAAGCTCAATTTGCGGAATTGGAGACCCTTGGCGAGTTGACCAAGATAGCCTGGAAACACGATGTACAGGTGATGATCGAGGGGCCAGGTCATGTACCGATGCACCTGATCAAAGAAAATATGGAAAAACAATTAGAATGCTGCGACGAAGCTCCTTTCTACACCTTAGGCCCCCTGACGACAGACATCGCACCTGGTTACGACCATATCACTTCGGCCATAGGAGCTGCCATGATCGGGTGGTATGGCTGCGCCATGTTATGTTACGTAACCCCTAAGGAGCACCTGGGGCTTCCCAATAAAAAGGATGTCAAAGACGGGGTTATCACCTACAAAATCGCAGCCCATGCTGCAGATCTGGCAAAAGGCCATCCTGGCGCTCAATACCGAGACAATGTCCTCAGCAAAGCCCGTTTTGAATTCCGCTGGGAAGATCAGTTCAACCTGGCTCTGGATCCTGAAACAGCTCGGGAGTACCATGATGAAACCTTACCTGCCGACGGAGCCAAAGTAGCTCATTTTTGCTCCATGTGTGGCCCTAAATTCTGCTCGATGAAAATCACACAGGAAATCAGAGACAGTGTCGCTGAGGGAATGCTGCAAAAATCAACAGAGTACATTGAATCAGGCAAAGAAATATACCTGTAGATGCGGATCATAACACTACCAGGCCCCACGCCTCATGAAAGCAGATTGATACGGATGTTTGTAAGCTATACCGATGTCATCGTTCATATACGGAAACCCACGATGTCCATACCGGAGATGGACGAGTTTTTAGCAGGGTTTACTCCGGAGGAACGAAAGAAACTGGTACTGCACAGCTATCCGGATCTAAGTCGTACCTGGGGCTTGGAGCGTTTACACTATCCAGCTTCATTACGTCCGCCATCTTTGCAGGCTGATGGACATACGGGCTATCGCATCAGTACCTCGGTGCATAGCTGGGCGGAGTTCAATAGTCTCTCGTCCAGCTATCAGGATGCCTTTATCAGTCCCGTATTTTCAAGTATTTCGAAGAAAGGGTACCGGCCGAATGAAGATCTACACTGTACGGAAAAACGGGAGAACTTCTCGACGAACCTCATCGCTCTAGGCGGTATCGCAACGCATAACATCGAATTGCTAAAGCAAAACGTTGAGGACGTCGCACTCTGCGGAAGTGTATGGCTGTCCGATGATCCTTTTGCACAGTTCAAGACCTGTTACAACCTATGGTACAATCAACTATAAAAAACAAAAATGTATAGCAAAATTCAGTATATATCCTCTGGAACAACAGCAGAAGAGCAACTAGAAAATATTACAGCGGTATTGAAGAAGGGAATAGACTGGATCCAGCTCCGCTTTAAAACCGAAGAATCCCAGTCCATTCGGCAACTCGCACAACAAGTGAAGCAGCTCCAGACAAGCTACAGCTTCACTTATATCATCAACGACCATATCGATATAGCACAGGCTGTCGGAGCTGATGGTGTCCATCTGGGTCTTCAAGACGACAGTATCGAAGTAGCTCGGGCGGCGCTCGGAAACAAAAAAATCATAGGCGGAACCGCCAACACCCTAGACGATGTACTGCAGCGAATCAGCGAGGGCTGTGATTACATCGGAGTAGGTCCTCTGCGATTTACAGCAACAAAACAGAATCTGAGTCCCACTCTTGGATTCGAGGGTTACCAGCAGCTTGTCGACCGACTGAAGGAGATTCCGACCCCGCCCCTATTTGCCATTGGAGGAGTACGCCTAGCTGACATCGACCCCTTAGCTGACATAGGCATATACGGTGTCGCCATGTCCAAAGAATTGAATAACCTCAACCCTGAATTAAAACTTAAAAAATAGCATTATGAACCAATTGACAATCGCAGATCGCACCTTTCAGTCCAGATTCTTTATGGGAACAGGCAAATTTGGGTCTCCACAACTGATGAGGGATGCTCTTGTCGCCTCCGGAAGCGAGCTCGTGACGGTAGCGCTAAAACGCATTGGCCTCCATATAGAAGACGACGACATCCTATCCTATATCAATCTGGATCAAATGCAATTACTGCCAAATACATCTGGAGCCCGAACTGCAAAAGAAGCTGTTCTGGCTGCACAGCTCGCCCGAGAAGCTATGCAGACGAATTGGATCAAGCTGGAAATACATCCCGATCCCAAATACTTGATGCCTGATCCCATCGAGACACTCCTGGCCTGTGAGGAATTGGCCAAGCAGGGATTCGTGGTTCTCCCCTATATACATGCAGATCCGGTTCTGTGCAAGCGCTTGGAAGAGGTAGGCACAGCTGCCGTAATGCCTTTGGGATCGCCTATAGGCAGCAATCAAGGCTTAAAGACTCTAGAATTCTTATCTATTATCATCGAACAGAGTCAGGTTCCGGTGATCGTGGACGCCGGTATAGGAAGCCCTTCTGATGCCTGTAAAGCCATGGAAATCGGTGCAGATGCGGTATTGATCAATACGGCTGTAGCCGTTTCCAATGATCCTGTAGCAATCGCACAAGCATTTGCCAAGGCTATAGAATCGGGTCGCCTCGCTTACGAAACCGGCATAAATAACTCCGAAGCCAAAGCCATAGGCAGCAGCCCCCTGACCGAATTTCTAACCCAGTCCTACTCCTCATGAATTCGACTTTTACCCCGGTTTTCGAAGCCTACTCTTGGGAGGAGACGGCTCAGAAAATATACAGCACGACACCACAACAGGTTCAACAATCGCTTCATAAGAGCGATCGTAATATAGATGATTTTCTGCGTCTCCTATCGCCAGCCGCCAAACCAATGCTGGAGGGGATGGCACAGCTATCGCACCAGATTACGACCCGACGGTTTGGTAAAAACATACAGCTGTACGCTCCGCTGTATCTCAGTAACGAATGTCAGAATATCTGCACCTACTGTGGTTTTAGCATGGACAACAAATTACCGAGGCGTACATTGACATCGAGCGAGATACAAATAGAAGCACAAGCGCTCCAGGCTATGGGGTTTCAGCACGTTCTTCTCGTGACGGGCGAGTCTAACCATACCGTGGGTACGCCATATTTCCTACAGGCTGTAGAGCAGCTCCGCTCGCTATTTGCCCAAATAGCAATAGAAGTACAGCCACTCGACCGTGAGGACTACAGCGCTTTGCACGAAGCTAAGGTTAATGGGGTGATGGTGTACCAAGAGACCTATCACCGAGAGGTATACAAAACCTATCACCCTAAAGGAAAGAAGTCTAACTTTCGATACAGACTGGAGACACCCGACCGAATAGGCCAAGCTGGCATGCACAAAATCGGACTTGGCGTACTGCTCGGGCTGGAGGACTGGCGGGTCGACAGTTTTTTTACCGCATTGCATATCGATTACCTCCAAAAAAAATACTGGCAGACAAAGTATAGTGTCTCTTTTCCCAGATTACGTCCGGCAACAGGAATCGTTGAACCTAACTTTGTGATGCGTGACGATGATCTCTTGCAGTTGATATGTGCGTATCGGATATGGAATCCAGATCTCGAAATTTCGCTGTCGACCCGAGAGCACCCTGTATTTAGAGACCATATCATCCCACTGGGGGTTACCGCCATGAGTGCCGGCTCAAAAACCAATCCAGGTGGCTATGTAATCGCACCGGAATCGCTGGAACAATTTGAAATCAGTGACGAACGGTCGCCGGCAGCGATAGCAGCGTTGATTGCAAAAAAAGGCTATCAACCAGTATGGAAAGATTGGCAAATTGAATACTAGACCCGAAAAAGATGAAACTGACGAAAGAACAGATCCTGAGGTATAAAAAACAAATCTCCTTCCCTCCCATAGGTATTGATGGACAAGCAAAGATCTGCCAGAGTCGTGTCCTTGTAATCGGCGCAGGCGGATTGGGAGCCCCAATTCTATTATATCTTGCTGCCGCAGGTATAGGTACGATCGCATGTATTGACTTTGACCTTGTCGAAATCCACAACTTACATCGACAGGTCATACACCAGCAAACGAACCTGACAGTACCTAAAGTCCTATCCGCCCAGCAGGCCATCAAGGCACTCAATCCAGACGTATGTTTTGAACCCATCATAGCGAAAATAACCGATGAAAACGTAGACGCCTACGTATCTGCTTATGATATCGTACTTGACGGTACAGATAATTTTACCAGTCGATACATTATTAATGATGCCTGTGTAAGGTTATACAAGCCGTTGGTATATGGTTCGATACTTAACTTCGAAATCCAGCTTGCTGTTTTCAATTACCAGGGTTCCAAAAATCTTCGTGATATATTCCCCACTCCCCCCGCAGCTGAAGACGTACCGAACTGCGATCTTAATGGGGTCATGAATACCGTACCCGGCATACTGGGGCTGATGATGGTACAAGAGACCCTAAGAATAATAACCGAGACATCTGATTTCAGAAACCAACTCCTTATTTTAAATACAAGAACCTGGGATATCAATAAAATCAAGATGTAGCCCGTTTATAAAAAAATCCTGAAGCGGGGAGCTCCAGGATTTACCAAACCAATTATTAACCTAAATATGAAATTATGAATTTTATATTCATTACAACTAATGCAAATGAGGTACCAAACTAATAGTTGAACGGATATTTAACAGTATTTTAACATAAAAATATTACGTCTCAATAAATAAAATTTCGCACTCAATGATTACTCCAACTTTGTGCCCTATCCGATATCTCTTTTACTGACAATATCACAGGCACTGCTCAATGGATATTCACAAATTGAACCACCTATATCCCCCTACATGTACCTAATAGAAAAATCCTGAAGCGGGGAGCTTCAGGATTTACCAAACCAATTATTAACCTAAATTATGAAATTATGAATGTTATATTCACCCTTATAACGCTATCTCTTGTGGTTTAATTGTATCGGCAACCAATAGTTAACATTTTTTAACAAATCTTTTTGATTGTTGCCCGCATGTCCCCATAGACCCCCATATGGATTAGTGCGGAGCTAATATTTCGACAACTTTATCACTCAGCCGGGTGATATCTGATTTGAGCCCAACCATTAAGGTTAGCGCATGAAAAGGCTGTCTTTGTACCCGATTCACGTTATACATGTACCCCACTTCGGTACCAATAAAAAAGCCATTAAATCGATAGTCGGCGCCTATTCCTAATTTCGTACCGAAGGCAATAGATTTCAGATACTCGATATGGACCACATTATCGACAAGATTAGATCGCGGTTCGTGTACCAAACCAATAGTTGGTCCTAAATAAACATAGGTATTGAGCCGTTCAAATTGCCTTCGCGTTCCCGCTGCCATACTCAACATATAGAAATTGGAGAGCCCATTTTTCAGGATAGTATTAAATTCGGGATCTGGAGCTTTCTGGTCGTACTTGAATGCCAACATATACAGCGCTGGATACAGGTAGTATTTGGGATTGTTCAATGCGATATCCAACCCCATGCTTCCCACAAAAAGCTTTGGAGAAAGTACATCTCTGGCTTTCCCCAATGGAATCCCCAAGCCGGTACCGGCAAAATAATACACCTTTTTATAATGAATGGTATCTACCCCCTGTTGTGCAAACAGTATAATGGACGGCAGCATCATTACAAACACTAATAAAGCTCGATTCATCGTTATATATTATAAGGTACGTAATAGGGTTACGTCCACATATAACAATGATCTCCTTTTATGGTTTTATAAAAGGTATAGATTTTGGCCTACTAAATCTACAGGTACATTTTACTCTGAGGACCTTGATTGAATAGTAAGTCGATGATGCTGACATTAGACTGAAAGCCTGTCTTCTCTTCGAAAACCTGATAATAAACTTTGGGATTGGCATATAACGAAGCCTTTTTCGGATGAATCGATGTCCTGAAGTCCAAACCTTCATAGTTCTTTACGTAACGATCCGTACACTGTATCTCTCGCTGTATCTTCAACAATCGTAGCATCAATTCAAGTTGCTCGCGATTAAAATCGAAAAGAAACTCGAACTGTCGCTCATAAAATGGGGCAAACTCATCTTCATAGTACTCAAAATAAGCCGAACTGCGGTAGGCTGTCTGTATACTTGCCCAATGTAAGCGCTGCCAGTCGTGATCATAACTGATCTTGACTTCCTTCATCGCTACATGCTCCTTCCGTCCGTGCTGTATGGGGATCATCAAATCCAATATTCCGTTGGCTGTTGCAATATGGGTTCTGCTTCTATAGGTCTGCTTCGGAAAATGCTCGTGTTGATCCAGGAGTATTGTGCCCGTATTTTGAGCAATAGCATGGAAATAGGAAACTGGGGGAAGATAATTTGCAGATAATAGGACAGGATTTGACATACTTTAAAACTAACTTTGAATTTGGCCACAAAAATAACGTTATTAAAGGATATTTCCGATACAAGCTGTAAATGTTTAATTTCCTATTCTTTTTCTGGCAGGTATTCGCGAATGCTACGCTTTTTATCTAAGTTTGCGTAACGAGAAAGTCACGGTCTCCGCAAAGGCAATATTCATGGAATATTCCATCAGGCCATTACAAAGACAATGTTCACGAATGAAAAAAAGTATACTACATTTTCTATTACAAGTAATGTCCAGAATGCCATTTTGGATGCTGTATGGGATCTCGGATGTATTGTATATATTAATCTATCATGTACTGGGTTACCGAAAGAAAGTAGTTTTTAAAAATCTTCGAAATTCATTCCCTGAGAAAACGGAAGCAGAGATAAAGGAGATCGCCAAAAAATTCTATCGCTACTTCCCCGATATTATTGTCGAGGTCATAAAAATGTTCAGCATTAAACCCGAAGAAGTAATAAAGCGCATCGAACTTAGCAATCCGGAAGAAGTATACCGGCATTTCAATGCGGGAAAAGCTGTCATAGGTGTGACAGCACATTACGGGAATTGGGAGTTGGGAATACATCGGCTGTCTCTGATGACCGACTTCGACCGTCTGGTCATATACAAACCCCTAAACAACAACGATATCAATCAAATTTACAATGGAGTCCGAACCCGATTTGGAGCCACCATGGTACCCATGAAGCAGATTTTGAGACATATTGTACGTTTGAAAAACACACCGCATATCAGCATGTTTGTGGCCGATCAGACTCCGGTATATCAGGACTCGGACTATTATATGACCTTCTTGAACCAAGAAACCCTGGTATATACAGGCACTGAGCGCATTGCTAAAATGACAGGCAATCCGGTAGTTTTCTGTCATATCGGAAGAAAACCAAAAAGAGGTTATTATTTTTGTAAATTTACAACTTTAGTAGAGCAACCATCCGAATATGGTGATCATGAAATAACGCATATACACAATGAGTTTACGGAGCAGATCATCCGTGAGCAGCCGCAATACTGGCTATGGTCTCATAATCGATGGAAAAGACAGAGAAAAAACAAAGCATGACACAATACCCTAAGGTCGCCGTTGTAATATTGAACTGGAATGGCAAATATTTCTTAGAAAAGTTTTTGCCCTCGATATACAACAGTACATACCCCAATATAGAATTCATCATTGGAGATAACGCTTCAACGGATGACTCGATCTCTTTTGTAAAAGAGAATTTTCCACAAATCCGAATTATCCAAAACAAAGAGAACTTGGGCTTTGCAGGAGGTTATAATCAAGTCCTGGAACAGGTAGATGCACCTTACTACGTCCTACTCAACTCGGATGTTGAAGTCAGCCCGTCATGGATAGAGCCCGTCATCGACATGATGATCAGAGAAGACTATGTAGCGGCACAACCTAAAATCCGCTCCTTTCACAAAAAAGAAAGCTTTGAGCATGCTGGAGCTGCCGGAGGCTATATGGATAGCTACGGTTACCCTTTCTGTAGAGGGCGTGTGCTGCATTCAGTCGAACTGGACAACGGCCAATACAATGACGAGAAAGAAGTCTTTTGGGCCACAGGAGCTGCTTTATTTATCCAATCGGACGCTTGGAGACAGGTGCAGGGGTTTGATGCAGACTTCTTTGCCCACATGGAAGAAATCGATCTTTGCTGGCGCCTTAAGAAACTGGGGTATCGAATTGGTTACTGCCCCAAAAGTATTATCTACCATGTAGGCGGAGGGACATTAAACACAAGTAATCCTCAAAAGACTTACTTGAATTTTAGAAACAGTCTCGTAATGCTACAGAAGAACCTTTCGTTCTGGATGGCGGTCTGGGCTATTTTTGCACGCCTTTGGTTAGACTTGGTCGCACTGCTTCATTTTCTTCTGAAAGGAAAACCAAGAGACGCATGGGCGGTAAGCAGAGCGCATCAGTATTTTTTTCTCAACTTCTTTAGAAATGCGGCCAAAAGAAAAAAAATTCTCAAGACTTACAACAAATATGGACTTTATAAAAAATGCATCATTTGGGACTATTACATGAACAAAATGCAGTATTTCTCAGACTTACCTACGAATAATTTTTATTTAAAGAATAAATAACGAACAGCCCCAATATAATATGCTTTCTTTGGAATAATCCAGATTAAAATATTGCTCCAAAATTATATTAGACCTTCAATTTTTCTTAATTTCGTTGTATATGTCGCAGGATATCCAAACGAAAATAGAACAATTGACAGCGGAGTTAAATGCCTACAATTACCAATATTATGTATTGGCCAACTCAGCAATATCAGATTATGACTTTGACCAGAAACTAAAAGAACTGGAAGCTTTAGAGTCATCCTATCCCCAATATCGGGACCCCAATTCACCGACTTTGAAAGTCGGAGGGGATATTACCTCCAAATTTAATACAGTACGCCACAAGTGGCCCATGTTGTCGCTCAGCAATACGTATAGTGAACAAGAGCTTATAGAATTTGATGAGCGTATACAAAAGGCCATCGGCCATAAGGTACAGTATGTCTGCGAACTCAAGTTTGATGGGCTTTCGATTTCGTTAACCTATGAGAATGGCAAGTTGACCCAAGCCGTGACGCGTGGTGACGGTATACAGGGCGACGATGTAACGAACAATGTACGTACTATCCGTAGCATTCCACATCAGCTCAGACCCGACCGCCAATATCCAGAACTATTTGAGATCAGGGGAGAGATTTTTATGCATAAGTCGGCTTTTTTGAGACTTAATAAAGAACGGGAAGAGAATGGTGATCCAACTTATGCTAATCCAAGAAACTTTGCTTCTGGAACTTTGAAGCTACAGGATTCCGCTGAAGTAGCTAGACGTCCATTGGACTGCTTTCTCTACTTTCTGTATATGGACAACAGGAACAGAGCCTATCAGTCACATTGGGAAAGTCTTTCAGCTGTTCACGATTGGGGGTTCCCGGTTTCCGATCATAGCAAGCTATGCAATTCGATCGAGGAGGTATTGGATTTTGTCCATTATTGGGACAGTGCCCGCCATCAGTTGACCTACGACATTGATGGAATTGTAATAAAAGTAAACGATTACGCCTATCAGGAGGAACTCGGATTCACGGCGAAATCTCCCCGTTGGGCCACTTCCTATAAATTCAAAGCGGAGCAGGCAGAGACCATACTCGAGGCTGTCACGTATCAGATTGGGCGTACAGGAGCTGTGACACCGATTGCCAACCTTGCTCCTGTGGTACTGGCCGGCACTACCGTAAAAAGAGCTTCCCTTCATAATGCAAATGAAATCGAACGATTGGGATTACACCAAGGCGACACGGTATACGTAGAGAAAGGCGGTGAGATAATCCCTAAAGTAGTAGGCGTTAATATCGAGAAAAGAATGCCAGAAGCATCACCTATCAAGTATCCGGAATATTGTCCGGAATGTGGGACAGCTTTGGTACGTGAAGAAGGTGAAGCGGTCCATTACTGTCCTAACGAAGACGGCTGTGAACCCCAGATAATCGGCAAGCTCCAGCATTTCATAGGCCGAAAAATGATGGATATACAAGGTTTGGGGGCTGAAACCATCGTTACTTTCCACAAGCTTCACCTACTCCGTCATATTTCGGATATCTATTCCCTGGCCGGAAAACGGGGCGATCTGGTTACCATCGAACGATTTGGACAAAAGTCCATTGACAATATGATCGCAGGAATAGAGCTTTCAAAAAGCAAGCCTTTTGAAAAAGTCCTCTTCGCACTCGGTATACGGCATGTTGGCGAGACAGTTGCCAGAAAACTCGCATTGCACTTTAAATCGCTGGACCAGCTTATGCTAGCTTCTATAGAAGAGATTGCATCGGTACAGGACATCGGCATACGGATTGCTGAAAGTGTTCATCAATACTTTTTACAGCCCGAACATCAGGCTGAGCTGGATAAACTAAAAGCAGCCGGGTTGCAATTTGAAATCGAAGAAAAAACAATGTTATTAGCAGGTGATAGTCTTGCGGGCAAGACCTTTTTGATATCCGGTGTCTTTGCGACTTATAGTAGAGAAGAGCTAACTGCATTGATTGAATCCCACGGCGGAAAAATGTTAAGCAGTATATCTTCCAAACTCAATTTCTTGGTTGCGGGAGACAAAATGGGACCTTCCAAGTTAATGAAAGCCGAGAAGCTAAAAGTACCGATCATATCTGATGAGGAACTATTGAACATGATTAATCCATAAAAAATAATATATTAAAAATCAGACTTAAAACAATGAATGAGATTCAGGGCGCAGGAGTAGCCTTAGTTACCCCTTTTAATGCAGATGGAACAATTGATTTTGAAACACTGGGTCGACTGATCGAGTTTCAGATCGAAGAAGGAATGAATTACCTGGTATCACTAGGTACAACTGGAGAGACAGCGACATTAAGCACTGAAGAACGAAAGCAGGTCTGGAAATTTACAGCAGATAAGGTCAAGGGACGTGTTCCACTTGTTGCGGGCATCGGTGGCAATAATACGATGGAGATTGTACAGCAGATACAGGATTTCGATGTCAAAGGGTATTGCGCTATCCTCTCCGTATCACCGTACTATAACAAACCTACGCAGGAAGGTATATACCAACACTATAAGGCGATAGCTAAAATTTCTAAACTACCTATCATCCTTTACAATGTACCGGGTAGAACAGGCAGCAACATGACCGCCGCCACTACCCTACGCCTCGCTAAAGACTTTTCAAATATCGTAGCTATCAAAGAAGCATCAGGCAGCTTCAGTCAATTCTCTGAAATACTGAGAGACAAACCTAAGGACTTTGTGTTGATATCAGGCGACGATCCTGTGACCCTACCGATGATGGCTCTAGGTGCTGTCGGTGTGATTTCGGTTATCGGAAATGCTTACCCAAAATTGGTATCTACGTTGGCCAGATTATGCTCAGAAGGCAAGTACCAAGAAGCAAGGAGCATACACAGCCAGCTCTTGACGATTACCGACCTGTGCTTCGTGGAGGGGAATCCAGGGGGCGTAAAACACATCCTTAATCAAATAGGTATCGGCAATGACCATGTCCGACTACCTCTGGTTCCTATTGGGACTGTCACCCAAACGGCAATCGTGAAAGAGATGGGACAGCTACACTGATTTTAATTAGGATAGGTCAGCTTTACTGACCTATCCTAATTAAAATTCTTTATCGCTTACTTTGCAAGATCAAATCGGCTCGTTTCTTATTTAACATAATTAATTTTATTTGCAACAGCTATTTGGTCAACGCTATTATTGTGATTGCTGCGAGAAATATTGCTATTATTAAACCGAAAAATATCATTCCAATGTAGATGTGCGTTTATTTCAGGTACTAGACTATATACAGGAGCACATACACCGGCCGGAACTTTTCAGAATTGCTGTAATTGCCTAAAGTTTTGGATTATCTCCAACCTATTCAGCCAGAAATGGAGGAATTACTTGCAATTAGGGACAGACGCAAAAAAATTATAACCGTATAGGAAACCGTAACCTAAAACCGGAATCGCAATATAGGTTTGGCCTCGAATATACAAGATCCGAGAGCTTGAAAAACAGCTGGCAAAGATTACTGCTCAACTATACTCACTGTAACTGACAGACTATACTTGGTCGAATGCCTGAAAAGAACCTGATTAAAAGACCTAGTAGTACTATGAAGCCTGATCCTCAGCTAAGTCAGAAGAGCCTTAACGTAGTGATGGTGTCATATCTATTATCCGGAGATTATGCTATCACCCACAGTAATCCCGGCTTAAAAAAGGATACAGTTACCTTCTCGCTGGATTCCCGAGTATCGGGGCTGGATTCCCTATCCAGATGGGAATTTGGTCATTTGTTAGGTGTTAAAAAACCGTATAGAAAGGGGCTTGGCGGAGTGCTTCAATTCACCGGGTTGGCAAACAAAAATTATTACGCCATCTATACAGGTACGGGTTGGGAATTCTATACTTATGAAAGAGACAAGATGAGCGTGTATCATTTAAGCGAAGAGCCGGATATTATATTACAAGATCTTTCTTTTTAAGAACGACTCCATAATCCGGACAAAACATTTACCATTTCGGCTATAGGAATGCAAAAAAGTCTTAAAATTAAGAATAAATAAACGAGTGAGGAGTACAATAAAAATTATCTAATTCATGTAGTAAAGACATCCACACAGTTAAGGGGAGTATTTAAGAAATTATATCACAGGTGAATTCGTTTTGTGTTACCTTTCTAGAAGGCCGTTCAGCTTATGTCTCTCTTTATTTCATTTTAACAAAAACGGTAACAATGGTTAAATCTACCGAGTTCTTTCAGGACGAGAAACTAACAATTTTTCTACCCATAAGCTTTTTATGGGTAAGCGTTACTTTACAAAAAGTGCCATTAACAAAATTATGGTAATGAGTTATCTAGTAAATAATTCTACTACTTATAATCTGTGCTGTTTCATTTAGCGTACCTATAAGCGCGTCTTTAATTAATTTAACATATCGATTTTCAGGAAGGTATACACCTAGACTGGCTACAACTCCTTTTTTACCAATTACAGGTACCGCTACCCCCACAATATTTGAATCATCACAATGCAATACGTAGCAATTTTTTTTTATTTGCTGAAGTTCACTGATTAAATGCTTCTCATTACTAATTTCCTTCCACATGGCACCAGGCAATCCGTATGTATGAATAAATGCATTACGATCTGTCGGTTCCATATAAGCGAGTAATAATCTACCCGTTGCTGTATTGTATACATGCTTTTCATCTAATGCATTGACCTGTAGTTCTTGTGCGAATGTTTCTTTATGAAGAGTTATGCGTGAATTGTTCTTTATAATCGCAATAATACTACACTCACGTAATGTACTACTAAGTTTTTTCATGGGATTAACTGCCCATTTAATTATTTCGGACTCATTGGTAAAATTGTTGGTAAGGTAGTATAATTGCTTTCCTAATGTATACCCTTTGTTCTTTTCAATATAACCTCTAATAATCATAGTCTTAATAATATTAGCACATGTGCCATGATTTAGTTCCAGAGGGTCCGCAATTTCACTGAGCGTAAGCTCTTTGTCCATATTGCGGGAAAGTAACTCCAAAATGTCTAATGCTCTATTTAATACCTGAATCATACGCTTTACTGTTTAATATTCAGCCAAAACTAGACATTTTTAATTTTATAATATAAAACAATAGCATTTTATTTTTTAACATAAAACTAATTAATAGTTTAATATTAAGTAATTGCAGACCTATAAACACCTGAAAACAAAGACCTTCAGCTGCTATAATTACTGTCCATGTATAAATACAGCAACACCGTTTTAAAAAAGCCAACTTTTTAAAACTTAGTATAAACCAAAATGAAAACAAATATTTATTCAAAAGTGTCAGCCTCTCGATGTTGACGCTAGGCCTATTCTTTGCTGCTTGTCGGAAAAACTTAAACGTGGATAATCTTAATGAGATAATGGATAATTGAAATGCAAATTCTGTTAAGATCAGAAGTTACTTAGCGACATTTCTTTGTTTTACTATATAAAATTTTCAAACTTTATTTTATATGGTAAAATAAAGTTTACATATTTGAATAATAGCAATTACGGTTAAACACCAACCAATATATAATATAAACTTAAAATGATATGAAAAACTTATTTCTATCCTGTTCCTTTTTATTGTCCATTATAATTAATCTGACAACGATGTCCTGCAAAGAAGAGACCGTTATAGTTAGGGGAACCACTGATATATTACCGGTTAACGTACGCATGTTAGCTTATACCAATTCTAGTATCACTGTGGGGTGGGATCATGTTGAAGGTGCTACTTCGTATACGATTCAACTACTGGATTCAAAAGATAGCGATAAGCCGTTAGACCGCTACATCGTTATAACTGAAGATTTTTACAAATTCAGTAGTCTGGAAGAGCTAAAAGGGTATTATGTCCGCGTAAGAGCGAATGTCAATTATGATACTGGAGACTGGAAATATATCATGAACAATAATCTGCCGGCTCGAATTATGCCCAAATATGGTTTTGTTGCTGATGATTTTAAAGAGCCTGACGTAGTTCCTAGCACTGAGCTTTATCCAAATTTTCCGGAAGGTTGGGAAATACATACAGCACCAGGAGGTAGAAAACCTTCTTTTACAGCAGTTGGACCTACCGGTGCAAACTCCGATATATTTCCCTCAGGCGAATGGTTAATGGAGGATATATATAGCATTTCTACGGCAAGTATGGTTAAGAATAGAGTTGGTGATTATGCTGTAATGTTCAGAGGTGGTGGCACTTATACTCCAAAACTAGCGATGAACTTTGATTTGACTAATGGAGCGTCCAAATTTTCCTTTATTTATGGTGCTGCTACTCAAAACGCAACGGATGCTGGGGGTGTACCTATTTATGTAAAAGTAGAATACTCACAAGACGCAGGAAAAACCTGGACTCAACTCGAAGATATATTAGAAGTTGCATCGGCAGAGATCCAATACTATAAAGAATATGAATTGAATATAAAAGGTCCAGTTCGGTTCAGAATTGGCAAGACGAATACGACAGCAGCCAGACTATTAGTTGACGAAATTGCAGTATACAAGAATTAAATCTACTTATTAAACAAATCAAACTTAAATAGCATGAGAAAATCAGTTTTAAAATTACTCGGTATTTATTCCTTGCTTTTGATTTCCATATCGCTATCTGCACAACATGCACGACAAGAGATATCAGGAAAAGTGACCGATGAACGTGGTGAATATCTATCGGGCGTTAGTATAAGCGTGATGAATGAAGATTTAAATACAACGACTAACGACAAAGGGGAATACCGTATTTCAGTTCCGATAAATAGGTCATCTTTTCTCCTCTTTAGTTACGTTGGGATGAAGTCACAGAAAATATCGGTACAGTCAACATCCAATACTTTAAACCTAGTTATGCTTGCTGAAGCCTTTAGTCTTGACGAGGTCGTTGCAATTGGCTATGGGACAGCAAAAAAAAAGGACATCACTGGATCGGTGGCTAGTGTAGAGGGGGGGCTCATAGCAAAGCGCAATATGTCACAACTATCACAGGCACTACAGGGGACAGTTCCAGGCTTGATGGTTACCAGGACCAATAGTCAACCGGGGGCCGGGGCAACGATCCGCGTAAGGGGTATAACAACCATTGGAGACTCAAATCCATTGGTTATAGTCGACGGGGTACCTGTTAATAGTATCAATGATGTAAATCCACAAGATATCCAAGATATTTCAGTATTGAAAGATGCAGCTTCAGCTTCAATCTATGGCGCTAGAGCGGCTGCAGGTGTAATTTTGATTACGACCAAAAGGGCGAATATTGGGCAAACAAATCTGGACTACAACGGAACTTACGGGGTTGAATCCGCTACACGCTTTCCTGAAATGGTGGGCGCGCAACGTTATTTAGACATGATTAATGAGTTTACCTGGAACGATGCTGGCAACAAGCCTGGTGAAGAATACGGATTGTATTCAAAAGATATCGTTGACAATTGGATAGAGCGTAATAAAACGGATCCCGATAGATTTCCAATAACAGCTTGGATTGACCTCATGATTAAAGATTATGCTCCTCGGCATAATCATCACTTGGGTGTTACTACAGGAGGAGATCGCCTCAGAACTCGGGCAAGTGTCAACTATGAAAAATCGAATGGCCTTTACGATTACAACTCTTTTGAAAGGGTGTCCACTCGGGTAAACAATCGTATTAAGGTAAATGACTTTATTGCAGTCGATGTAGACATGTCTTACAACTCACAACTTCGTAAATTGCCATCGATAAATCCCATTGAAAGTGCACAACGCTATGCTCCTATCTATGCTGCCACTTGGGCTGATGGTCGGATAGCAGGAGGTAAAAATGGAGCTAATATTTATGCAAGACTTCACCATGGCGGTTCAAGAGATGAATCTAGAAACATATTCTCAGGACGTGCTGCGTTAGAAATCAAACCAATACAGAATTTAACGCTCACAGGCGTATTTGCACCTCAGATTTATAACAGCAAGAGCAAGGATTTCAACAAGCAAATACCATATTATGATGCTGATGATCCGGCTTTATTTATCGCTTATATCGAAGGACATGAATCCACTTCGCTTACTGAAGGAAGAACGGAAGGAAAGGTCCTTACTACGCAGTTTTTAGCAAACTATAAAAAGCAATTTGCAGAGCATAGTTTAGATGGCATGTTGGGATACGAAGATTCCTATAATTTTGTTGAAGGTATGTCTGGAGCTGGTGAAAACTTTGAGCTTTCTGAGTTTCCCTATCTGGACTTAGCTCCATTGGATTTTCAAAAAGTAACGGGTAATGCCTATGAGACTTCTTATCGTTCTTTCTTTGGACGGATCATGTATGATTTTAAAGAGAGATACCTTCTTCAAGCGAATATCCGCTATGACGGTTCATCACGCTTTCATCCAGACCATAG
This sequence comes from Sphingobacterium faecale, assembly GCF_016746095.1. Classification (GTDB taxonomy): domain Bacteria; phylum Bacteroidota; class Bacteroidia; order Sphingobacteriales; family Sphingobacteriaceae; genus Sphingobacterium; species Sphingobacterium faecale. Next base: position 313,937 of record NZ_JAERTY010000005.1, read on the forward strand.
ATGGGGAGCATTTCCTTCTGTTTCGGCTGGATGGGTACTGACTAAAGAAAATTTTATACCCACCTCCCCTATTTTATCCTATTTGAAACTTCGTGCTTCTTGGGGACAATTGGGTAATGAACGCATTGGTAATTACCCTTATCAATCTTCATTAAATTATACTAATGCGTTATTTTACCGCGGAAACAATATTGTCTCGGCAACTACAGCTGCTCAAGTAAGTTATGCCATAAAAAATATCACCTGGGAAGTTACCGAATCGAAAAACATTGGAATTGACGCTTATTTCCTGAATAACAGGTTGGGGTTGACGGCTGATTATTACCATAAGACAACCAATAGGATGCTCTTAAAACTGGAAATCCCGGATTTTATGGGTTACGGAAAACCTAGTCAAAATGCGGGTACAATGAACACAAAGGGATGGGATACCCAACTGACCTGGCGTGATAAAAAAGACAAATTCCATTATTCGATCTCCTTAAACGTATCAGACTCAAAGTCGGTAATGGGCAATTTGAGTGGATTAGTCTTAGGCACTTCACAGATAACAAGGGAGGGCAGCGAATACAACGAATGGTATGGCTACCTATCAGACGGTCTATATCAAACAGCTGATGAGGTAGCAAACCAACCAAAACTGTACCCCTCCGTTAAGCCTGGTGACATCAAATACAAGGATATCAGTGGCCCTGATGGTGTTCCTGATGGAAAAATATCACCCGATTATGATATGGTACTACTTGGCGGTTCCTTGCCTCGGTATATTTTTGGAGGGCAACTTGAAGCTGGTTATGCAGGTATTGACTTCGCCATGGCTATTCAAGGAGTTGGTAAGCAAAATAATATGATGCCAGATGTCATGGTACGTCCTTTTATAAGTGCATGGACTACCCCACCATCGATTATAGATGGAAATTATTGGAGTATGTACAATACGGAGGAAAAAAATCTAGAGGCAAGTTATCCACGACTTTCCGTGACATCGGCCAATGGTAATAATTATATGTCTTCGGACTTCTGGCGGATTAGCGGGGCTTACTTCCGTGTTAAAAATATAACTCTCGGTTATACACTCCCAGAAAAAATTAATAAACACCTAAAGGTAAGCAACTTACGCATCTATGGATCAGCGACAGACTTGCTCTCTTTCGACAAATATCCTACTGGTTGGGATCCGGAAGCTGTGAGCAACTCTTATATAACAAAATCATTTCTTTTTGGCTTATCCTTAAAGTTTTAACCGTTTAAATTATATAGATATGAAATATATAACGCTTTTTATATGCCTAACCATGCTCTGCTTCTCCTGTGCAAAACTGGATTTGAATCCTCTCGCAGAAGGAGCTTCTGATAATTGGAACGAAAATGAAACTCAGATAAATATTTCGTTAAACGATCTCTACCGGATATATCTATGGGAGAATGAAACGAACTTTGGTCTGGAGCGAATGACGGATAACTGGAACCAAAGAGACCAGATCAATGCCTTTGCTGCCGGCTCTATTACGGGTCAATGGTCTATTGCTGAAAACACTTGGATAAATAGCTACAAAGGAATTGCAAGAGCCAACACTATATTAGAAAAAACAGAAGCTATCGATGGCGGGATTCCAGCTGCAACAATAAATCGATTTCGTGGTGAAGCTCGATTTATGCGAGCAGCGCTTTATGCTAATCTAATCTTTCATTATGGTGATGTGCCTTTTTATAAAACGTACATCACTATAGAAGAAGCCTTCGCTATGGGTAGAACGGATAAAAGTGTCATCCTTAAAGAAATATATGAAGATTTTGACTATGCAATAGCTACGCTGCCTGCAACTTATAATGCAGGTGAATTGAAAAGAGCAACCAAAGGCGCTGCAATGGCTTTCAAAGCTAGAGCGGCTCTATTAATGGGTGACTTTACTACAGCAAGAGACGCGGCTAAAGCTTGTATGGACCTAAAGGTATATACCTTGCATCCTGATTTCGGAGAATATTTCTTGCCTACGACTAAAAACTCAAATGAAACCATATTTGCTTTACCTAGATCGGTTGAACTGGGTGTATCTTGGACTACAACCAATTTTATAACGAGAAACGCTGGTGGGGCTTCTGTCGCTCAACCATCATGGGAGCTAATGTGCGCATTCTCCTGTGATGACGGTCTGCCAATTGATGAGTCTCCAAGGTACAATCCTCGAAACCCTTTTCTTAATCGTGATCCAAGATGTAAAGCAACTATAGTAGAATTTGGCACGGAGCATGTCGGTTTTATCTACGATCCTAATCCTTATGCCACTACGGTATTGAATGTTGCTACAGGAGCGATGATCCCCAACAAAGATTCGCGGGCTGTAGATCAATATGCGTCGTATAATGGGCTTACCTTAAAAAAATGGGTAGATAACAGCTGGACAGGTAATTTGAAAACTGACTACGATGTTATCCTCATGCGTTATGCGGATGTATTGCTAATGTACGCTGAAGCAAAAATTGAACTAAATGAAATCGATGATTCCGTATTGGCTGCAATAAATCAAGTAAGAGCAAGGGCTTATAAAAAGAATGTAACAGATGTCACGAAATACCCAGCGCTTAGCAATACGCATGTAGGTCAAAGCTATTTACGCAAGCAGATTCGTAATGAACGTCGAGTGGAACTGGCTTGGGAAAACAGACGATTTTATGATATCATAAGATGGCGCATAGCCGAAAAAGTACTCGTAAAACCTCATTATGGTATTTTAGATCAAAATGATCTGAAATCAAAAGTAGTAGATAAGGGTTTATGGTTTTTTCCTGGAATACCGGAAATTGATGAAGATTGGCTTCCTGATTTCACTGCGATGTATAATGCAGGATTGATTAAGGTTCTTGTACAAAGAGCTTTTGATAAGGAAAGGCAATACCTGTGGCCAATACCTACGAAGGAAATCTTAATTAATGAAAATTTAAAACCTCAAAATCCGGGATATTAGTAACATCATTGCATATGAGAAAAATACTATCAAAACCAGAAAACAGAAGATGGCTTATTGTTGCCGTTGCCTTCATTACCATTGTTATCAATTATATTGATAGACAGATTGTTTCTATACTTAAACCAATATTAAAGGTAGAGTTTAATCTTGATGATTCTGGTTATGCGATAATAGTTAATATTTTCACCATATGCTATGCGACGATGTATCCGGTCACGGGTTGGTTAGTAGATAAGTTTGGACCTAAGAAGATCATGTTCTGGGGAATAATTACCTGGTCTATGGCTTCTATTGGTGGTGGGATAGCTAGAACAGTTGGACAGTTTGGCTTTTTCAGAGGTTTATTGGGTCTGGCCGAGCCGACCAACTTTCCATCTACAGTAAAAATTACGACGATTTGGTTTCCTGGTAAGCTAAGAGCAACAGCCAATAGTTTATGTCAAGCGGGTGGGTCAATCGGAGCAATTATTGCGCCTCCCATCATCGCTTGGCTAACCATTCAATATGGTTGGCAGAGCGCATTCATAGTTATGGGAGTATTAGGTATACTGATCGCCTTCGCTTGGTTTTTTATTTACAAGGAGCCGCCAATGCATATTTTGGAAGAGAGCGTCCCGGTTGCTAAAAATGAAAATGCTATCCAATTTTCCTGGTTACAATTGTGGAAAACGAGAAGCCTCTGGGGGATATTATTGATCCGGTTTATAAGCGACCCTGTTTGGTATTTCTGCCTATTTTGGCTACCTGGTTACCTTCAGGAAGATTCGGGACTTAGCCTCGCACAGGTGGGAATGTTTGGCTGGATCCCTTTTTTACTGGCTGATTTTGGAGCCATTGGTTCATCTGCTTACTCCGATAGCTTGGTACGTAAAGGTTATTCGCCCTTATTAGCAAGAAAAAGGATGCTTAGCATCATCACTTGCCTTATGCCCCTTTGTATATTAACACCATTTATGACAAATGCTGCGGGAACTTTAATTGTATTCAGCATTATAGCAATGTCTTGCTTTAGTTGGCTTTTAACCATGAATGTGGTGGTAGCAGAAGCTTTCCCTATCCAAAATGTAGCTAGCGTTATCGGTATAGCCGGTGGCTTTGGGGCTTTAGGTGCTGTTGTTTTCAACACGTTTGTCGGGTCACTTATCGGTACTGTAGGTGCCGATAAGATATTCTTCGCTATGGCAGCTTTGCACCCTATAGCTTTGCTCCTGTTGTGGACTTTCGTAAGAAAGGAAAGTGTAAAATCTATAAACCATAATTAAATAAAATGTTATGACAAAAAAAATATTTCTGTTTCTATTTCTCTTTCTCAGTATAAGAAGCAATGCTCAATCGAACTTTCAAAAACCGCATTTAGAAAATAAGTCTTCCTGGTCTGTCATCTTGCTTCCAGACGTACAGAATTATTCAAAATGGAATCGTAATCAACCTATTTTGGATCTTATGATGGCTTGGATAGAAGATAATATCGATACTTTAAATATAAAAATGGTATTGTGCACAGGAGATCTTGTGGAACAAAATGATCTCATAATGCCTGCTAATAATGGTGATCAATCGGCCGAGAAGCAATGGAATTTTATATCGAAATCTTTCTCCAGACTGAATGGTAAAACGCCTTACATAGCCGCTGTCGGTAATCATGATTTTAGCATAGACAGCACCCTTAAACGAACTACTCGTTATGATGATTTCTTCAAAATCGATGATAATTGGCTGAATAAAAAAGCGTTAGTGCAAAACGGCACAAATGAATCAGCACAGCAATCTTTACAGAACGCGGTGTATGAGGTGAAATCAATAAATGGCGGTAAAGATTACTTATTTATGACTATCGAATACGCACCTCGTGATACCGTATTAGGTTGGGCAAGCAAAATAACTAGGTTAGAGCAGTACAAAAATCACCGTATTGTTTTACTAACGCATGTATATCTAAGTCCAGAAGACAAACAGTGGGACGGTCAAAATCGATGGATCATCTACCAACCTTATGTTATTGATAATAAAACTTTGAAATCAGAGCGATATCTACTCCCTTTTTCCAATAATGGTAAACAGATATGGGAAAAACTTGTGAAACCAGCAGATAATATAGAAATGGTACTAAGTGGGCATATATTAGGAGAAGGCTACAGAATGGATAAAAACCATATAGGAAAGCCAGTACATCAGATGTTGTTCGACATGCAGGGTGAAGGTGGTGGTCATATTGAAGGCAATGGTGGGGACGGCTGGCTACGAATACTAGAGTTCTTTCCAGATAACAAAACCGTAAAAGTTAAGACGTATTCCCCTTTATTCGGTTCTTCGCCATCCACTCGAAATCTAGCTTGGAGGAAAGATGGAAGAAATGAATATACTATGCAATTCCAAGAGAAATAATAACAATTAATTTAAATACATAAAAAAAAATGAAAAAGTACGTTGAAAAGCAAAGAGAGATTCCAGTAATTGACGAAGTCGATGTGCTCGTTGTAGGTGGTGGTCCTTCTGGAGTTGGGGCAGCGATAGGTGCTGCAAAAGCGGGTGCGAAGACCATGGTTATTGAAAACTTAGGCTCATTTGGAGGAATGTGGACCAACGGAATGGTGATCACACTGGCAGGCTTCAACAATTGGCTACGTCCCTACGAAAGGTATGTAGATGGTGTAATGGGCGAATGGTTAGTTCGTGCCGAAAAACGAAATGGTGCAGCAAACAATAAAAGCTGGGTTTTGCATTCTGACCCTGAGATTATGAAGTCAGTGGCTGATGACATGATGGAAGAATATGGGGTGAAATGTTTACTACATACTTGGGCTGCAGATGTCATACTTGAAGATAATACACTCAAAGGCATTATCGTGGAAAACGTGGATGGTCGACAGGCAATAATGGCAAAAAATATAATAGACTGTACGGGGAATGGTGTTGTTTTTGAAAAAGCTGGAGCAGCGTTTACAATGCCAAAGGAAATGCAGCCTATGACTATTGGTTTTTTTCTTGCTGAAGTGGAACCCAATACTTTTATCGACTACGAAGAGAATATTTTAATTCCGATAGGACCTGAACCTGGATACTTAGAAGGTGATGTGCTAACGGCATATCAATCGGCGCGAAGAGATGTTGATGTTGATCGCTTTAAATTAAAACAGGCACGTAAAAGTGGTGAGTTTCCAGAATATGGGGGACCTTGGTTTGGCGGACTACGGGAAAATTTCCCTTGGGTGAATACAACGCGGGTATATGCAAATGGTGTTGTAGCCGCTGAGGTGACTAGGGCCGAAATGGAAGGAAGACGCAATGCTCATAAAATTGCGGATTTCTATAGAAAAGAAATGAAAGGTTTTGAAAAAAGCTGGCTTATGTCCAGTGCATCAACTATAGGCATAAGAGAGACTCGACAATTGGATGGAGAGTATAGGTTGACAGGGAAAGACGTTATGGATAACAAAAGCTTTGATGATACCATAGCTATGTGTGCTTGGGCTATCGACATACACCCGCAGGCTGGGTTCTCTGGTCAACATAGGCTATATGTCCCATTGCCTTTTGAAATACCCTATCGTATTATGGTTCCACAGGTCATTAATAATCTCTTAGTGTCTGGGCGCTGTGTCTCCGTAGATCGAGAGGCAATGGCAGCACTGAGAGTAGGTGCTACTTGCGGTGCTATGGGGCATGCAGCAGGTGTAGCGGCAGCGTTGTCCTCGCTTAACGACATTTCTGTTAGGAACATTGATGTTAAAAAAGTACAGAATGAACTATTACGTCAAAATGCGATAATTGCTCCAATTACGCAGAAGTAAGCTAGTATTTTAATAAATTGATAAAAAATATTATGGTATAATCTTACGGGTGTACTAGTAAGATTATACCTCCATCTTAGCGATTATAAACAGCCTTGGCCAAGTATAATTAAATAGTAACGAACCATACCATTTCCCTTATTTTAATAGACTTTTTAAAAATTTGCACTGATGAAGAAAAGCAACTTTAGTAATATTTCAAGAAGATTATTTATAGGAAGCCTTCTTCCAATAATAGGCTTTGCTAGCTGCTCAAAGAATAATGATAGTGAAACTAAAACAGGTACTCCTGATGGAGGTAAAAATATTCCGGACAAGGACGGTATGACCGTAAAAGGAGTGGTACTTTCTAACAATACCGGGGTCGCAAATGTGGTTGTTTCCGATGGAATTGTAGTTACAAAAACCGATGTGAATGGCATTTACTACCTCCCATCTACAAAATTGAATCCGTATGTGTTTATTTCTATTCCTGGCAATTACGAAGCAGCTCCCGAACGTGGCATACCAAAGTTTTTTCAATCCTTAAATCTAGCTGCCAATGTCGTAGAAACGAAAAACTTTGAACTCATTGCAGTAGACAACACAAACCATGTAGTATTGGCTATGGCAGATTTACATTTGGCAAACCGAAATAATGATATCTCACAGTTCGAATCGGGATTTATTAACGATGTTAATGAGGTTATTAAAACATATAAAGATAGTGGAACTAAGATTTATGGACTAACATTGGGTGATTTAACCTGGGACAGCTATTGGTATGCTAACAATTATTTTTTAGATGATTATCGTGCCGCAATGATTAAAATTAACACTTCTATTTTTAATATTATGGGAAATCATGACAATGATCCATATTATACCGATGACCATAAAGCAGCACATGCTTTTCGAACATCAATTGGCCCCTCCTATTACTCTTTTAATTTAGGTAAGGTGCATTATGTAGTTCTCGATAATGTAGAATACGTAAATACGGGGGGAACCATAGGAACTATTGGCGACCGATCATATAACGCTAAAATAGTAAGTACACAAATGGATTGGCTCAAGAAAGATCTGTCCATGATTGACAAATCAACTCCTATAGTAGTCGCTATGCATATACAACTCAACAATAGACCGGTATTAAATTCTTCTGGAAAGCTATCATCTACCGTCCGGTTAAGTAATGGAGATGAACTCTTAGCTATCCTTAACGACTTTAATAAAGTTCATATCCTTACAGGCCACACTCATATCAACTATGTCTGGGAAAATTCGGCTTCGGTAACGGAACACAATACGGCTGCCGTATGTGCTACATGGTGGTGGACAGGAAGAGACGGCTACGCTGGAAATCACATTTGTAAAGATGGTAGTCCTGGTGGATACAGTATTTGGGAAGTAAACGGTAAAGATCTAAAATGGCAGTATAAAGGAATAGGTCAACCTAAAGACTATCAATTTAGAGCTTATGACCTTAATAAATGTCATATTACGGCGGCTAAATTTGCACCAAAGACAACAGATCAATTGTTAAAATCTTATGCAGGTGAGTATGCTAATCCAAATCTTAAAAATGAGGTTCTGATTAATGTATGGGGATTTGACGAAAAATGGAAAATAGAAGTTACAGAAAATGGAAATCTACTTCCTGTGACTCGAGTGGAAGTAAAAGATCCTCTTCATATTATTTCTTATGAAGCATTTCGTCTAAACGAGAATGCTACGCCAACTAGTGACTTTACTTCATCAAATGCAAATCATATGTTTAAAGTTACTGCTTCAAATGCTACAAATACGCTAATAATCAAAGTTACAGATAGATTCAATCGGCAATATACGGAAACCATGATCAGACCAAAAGAATTGACGTACAGTATGAAGTAACATTTTTTTAAAACTAATATCCCTTTCTCTACTATTAAGTCCGAGTGACGTCTCAGGACAGTTAGAAGGAGGTTTTTTGTCTGTTTACTCCGCTCCTCTTGTTATCACTTATCTATTTAAAGCACGACAACCACACTAGCTATAAATAACGATACAATAAATACAAAATGAGCAGCCCCTGGATTAGACTTTATGCAATGAAGAAGTAGATATTTTTAAAATCATTTGCTCATTATATAAACATATCTAGTATCTTTAATCTATCAAGTAATGGTATAACTCATATGACAGAAGCAAATACTCCCCCAAAGAAGAGAAGAGCAAAGCTAAAAAGCTTTTTAGGCTGGGCATTTTTAGTTATTATGTTAGCTTTTGCTGGTATTCTCTATTTTCAATACTATTTTGTATTCGGAGAAGGCGTAAAATCAGGCTATCTCAATTATGCAGTAAAAAAAGGAAATCTTTTTAAAACCTATGAAGGCAAATTGATCCAGGAAGGGTTCGGAGCAGGGCGAGCTGGAAGCTTGACAAGTAACGAATTTGTCTTTTCTGTTGAAAATGATTCTATATTTAGAGAGTTGGAAACCAATAGTGGCAAATTTTTCGATCTGCATTACAAAGAGTACCATGGAGTCGTTCCTTGGCGGGGCAATACCAAATATATTGTCGACCGTATCGTACAAATGAAATAATGTTAGTATAAATCTCCCATTTTGGGAATACCTTTCTATGTTAAGAATAACACCTCTCACGATAGTTTTTATTCTTATGCAATTGTCCTTTCAAGCACATGCGCAAAAGAAGAAAAAAAAGCGAATTGCCATGGAGCAGTCTCCAAAACAAGAACTTATCTATGACAATATCAATTATCTGAATGCTATAAAGACTGTTCAATTATCGCCTACAGGCAAAGAAAATCAACTCCCTATATATACATTAGGTGATGCAGACCTCTTGGTTCTATCTTTCGATGATCTACGGGCAGATGTACGCGATTATTATTACAGTATCGAACACTGTAATGCCGATTGGACTCCGAGCCGGTTATCGGCATTAGATTATGCAGAGGGATACAACGAGGATCGTATTGTAGATTTCAAACAATCACAAGGTAGTATGATCCCTTATACCCATTATAAGACCATATTTCCGAACGAGTATGTCAAGCCTAAGGTCGCTGGAAACTTTCTACTGAAGATATACGAAGATGCCGATAAGGAGCGATTGATCCTATCCCGAAAATTCTATGTATTAAAACCTTTGGTCGTCGTAGAAAATCAAATCCTATCTTCTAGCTTTACCGACAAACGGCTTTCTAACCAAAAACTAAATATCACCCTTAAAACAGGGCTGACAATCTCCAATCCACACCAGGATATACAACTGCATGTGATGCAAAATCAACGTTCTGATAACATGATGATCCTGAGGACTCCCATGTTTATAGGTACCGGTGAGATTAAGTATAACAATAGTGAAACACTGGACTTCGCTGCCAATAATGAGTTTAGATATGTTGACTTGCGCTCTTTCAAGGGCGGTTCTGCACAGATAAGACAAATAGATATAGACAGCTTGGTAAACATAGAGCTATTTACGGACCAGGATAACCGCGATAACACATATGCTACAACATATGATGAGAATGGAAAATTCTATGTGCGCAATCTAGATTATGATAATGCAGATATAGGTGGCGATTATGCAAATGTTGACTTCTCGTTACTTACCACACAAAAAGTAACAGGGGACATATATGTTGTAGGTGGTTATAATAATTATCAGCGTACCCCAAACAACAAGCTAGAATATGATGCTGCCACAGAAAAATGGATCGTACGCCAACGTCTAAAACAGGGACTTTACGACTACGAATATGTCTTGGAGACAGAAGATGGTAAAGTAATTACCGATGCGTTCTCAGGCAGTCATTTCCAAACAGGGAATGACTATCAGATTCTCGTCTACTACCGCCGTACCGGAACTTATTGGGATGAGCTTCTAGGATTCGGGCAAATTTCTATCAATAACAAAGAAAACAAAAACTAACCAAGATCGTGAACGATAATAAAGACCAAAAATTAAAACGGGGATTAACAAACAGACATATACAGCTCATAGCTCTAGGCGGAGCGATAGGTACAGGCTTATTTCTAGGGATAGGTAAAGCAGCTGTATTAGCAGGCCCCTCCGTACTACTCGGCTATGCCATCGCAGGGATAATTGCTTTCTTCATTATGCGCCAATTGGGCGAGATGGTAGTCGAAGAACCCGTGTCAGGAAGTTTTTCTTATTTTGCAAACAAGTATTGGGGTGGATTTGCGGGGTATGCCTCAGGATGGAACTATTGGGTTCTTTATATACTGGTAAGTATGGCTGAACTCACGGCGATCGGAGTATATGTACAGTTTTGGTGGCCTGAAATTCCGTTGTGGGTTTCCAGTCTATTCTTTTTTATCGTGGTAAATGCGCTTAATCTTTCCTCTGTTAAAGTTTACGGCGAAACCGAGTTCTGGTTTTCTATTATTAAAGTTATAGCTATCGTCGCTATGATTATTTTCGGGAGTTATCTCCTCCTATCCGGTTCAGGAGGAGAAGGAGCTACTGTACAAAACCTATATAATGATGGCGGCTTCTTTCCAAAAGGATGGCTAAGCGTAGCTGAAGATGGTAGTTATCACGGTCTACTCGCCGCATTGGTGATGATCATGTTCTCATTTGGTGGCCTTGAATTGGTAGGTATCACTGCAGCCGAAGCGGAAAATCCGGAGAAAAATATTCCTCGGGCGACGAATCAGGTTCTAATCCGAATCTTGATTTTCTACGTCGGAGCATTATTCATACTCTTTTCCTTAATGCCATGGCGAAGTATAACGGCGGACACAAGTCCATTCGTAGAAGTATTCAATAGTTTGAATTCTTTTCAGTTTACATTATTTAATAAAACTTATTATTTCACAACCATTATTGCGAATGTGCTGAATGTTATTGTGCTTACAGCAGCCCTATCTGTCTACAACAGTTCGGTATATAGCAATTCGAGAATGTTGTACGGTTTAGCGGAGCAGGGAAACGCACCTAAATTCCTCAATAAATTAAATAAAAACCATGCTCCTATTGCTGCCATACTAGTATCCGCAGCCTTAGTTGCGATCTGTATTGTGGTCAATAAACTGATCCCAGATAGAGCTTTAGAGATCTTGATGTCGCTCGTTGTCTCCTCTCTAATCATTAATTGGATTATGATTAGCTGGACACATTTTCACTTCAAGAAAAGTAAAATAAAACAAGGTAAGACGACAAAGTTTCCAAGCTTATTTTATCCTTTCAGCAATGTAATATGTTTATTGTTCTTACTTGCGGTTTTGATTATGATGTGGTTTACAGGATTGAAAATCTCCGTAGAGCTGATCCCTATATGGCTTATACTCCTGTATATTAGTTACGTTATCGTAAATTCAAAAAAGAAAAAGAAGGAAGTTTAACCTCAATAAGATAATAAAGGAGGCTGAAGCCCCCTTTATTACTTTATAACTTCTAGCTCTTTCATCGCGTCATGCTGTTTTCCGTACATATCCTTAGTGCGGATTTTAATCTGATAGTTTCCAGGTTTAAGACCTGGCAATTTAAATTCCCATAGATGAGAGGAATTTACAGCATCGGATGGTCTTCTACCTTCTAAAAGACCGGTCGCATTATCAAACTTCAAAACTTCATAAACATAGCTTGGATCCGGTTTTTGTACGTAATTCATCTTCTTCCATTCGTTGCCATCCAAACTATACTCTACTACATCCTCCGATCTTCCCATGAAGAAATTTGCATACACTTTGTACCGCTTGGCGTGCTTTGCTTCTATAGCATTAGGTGCGATAACCTTAATCTGATATGCCGGTGTCTCTCCTGCTACTTTATAGTCAAAACTATACATATTGTCATTAACATTCAAAATAGCATATCCTTTTGGCGTACCATCACGCATGGTCGAGACAGGTACCCCCTGCTTATTTAAAACTCCAGAATACCAATCGCCAGAAGTCGTACCTACATTGTACTCGTGATGTGGCTTGTCTTGAGACCATCCATCCTTTCTACCGTAAAAGTTTTGTTGTTGATAATGTGTATGCGCAGATAAGGATACAGTATTAGGATAATCTTTCAATATATCGAAAAGACGCTGTCTGTCCTCATTACGGAATACATTAGAGTTCTCATGATAGAGTGGTATATGAAATGCCAAAACGATAAGTTTATCTTTGGATACAAACTTCAGATCATTCTCTACAAAGTCGAGCTGATCTTTACGAAATCCTCCCAAGTACCCCTTTCCCGTACGCGGGTTAGGATAGATGATATTATCCAATACGATAAAGTGGGCATTGCCATAATTAAAAGAGTAATTATTGGGGCCAAAGGCCATTTCAAAACTCTCGTCAGACAATGAATCTGCGCTGACATCGTAATTCATATCATGGTTCCCCATTACATTATGCCAAGGTACACCAATGCTTCCTACTGTCTGCTTATAAGGTATATGGAGGCTTAAGTCATCTCCTACGAGGTCACCAAGACTTATTCCGAACTGAATGCTCTCCTTATTAGAAATATCGTCGATCACTCCACGTTTAAAGAAGCCAAGTTCTTCTTTTGTATAGGCTTGTGGATCGCCAAAGATCAATGCTTTAAATGTTTTAGATTCCGTTTGATAGTATACCGGAAAATCTAATGACTTGGGGAGAGTGCCTGTTGCTGAACTCGCAGGATACTTTAGGTTTGGTGATCCTAAGGGTTTATGTATATAATAAAAAACGGGATGATTATACTCGTCAACGGGAAAAGAAAAGCCTTCAGGTTTTATGACAAAAATAATATTGTCGTTTTGTACCGGGAGCACGTAGTTACCGGATTTATCAGTCTGTACAACCTCCCTGCCATTACTAACACTAACACCCGAAACGCCTTTTTCATTTCTCTCTCGGGTGCCATTTCTATTGGCGTCGATAAAAACAGTCCCCTTCACCAACTCCTGAGCCTGGACAGTACCGAGCCCCAACAGTGCACTTGTTACTAAAATTCTAATATTCATAATAATTTGTTTCCCAAAAGTACATTTAAGATACAAACTAATATTTAATATAGTGTTAAGTAACTATTAAGAATAGAAAAAGGACTATTTCTTCCGTTTTACATACTCTTCGACTACGAAAGCCAATTGCTGCTCTTGGTTCAAATCCGAGTTATCTAAAATTATAGCGTCATCAGCTTGTCGCAAAGGACTTTCAGCACGTGTGCTATCAATCCTGTCCCGATGTTCGAGATTAGCTTTCACCTCTTCCATAGTGACTTCTTCTCCCTTTGCCGTCAGCTCAGCATAACGTCTCTCAGCACGGACCTCAGAATTGGCCGTCATAAAAATCTTCAAATCCGCATCAGGGAATACTGTTGTACCGATATCACGGCCATCCATTACAATATTACGCTTTTGTCCCAGTTTTTGTTGCTGGGCTACCATAGCGATGCGTACTTCTTTAATGGCACTCACTTCACTCACATAATTTGAAATCTCCATCCTACGGATCTCTAAAGATACGTCCTCGTCATTCAAAAAAATCTGTGTCTGCTCGGTATTCGGAATAAAATCGATATGAATTTGCTTCAACGCATCTGATACAGATTCCTGATCTCTTAAATTAATACTATGCCGTAAAAAAAATAAGGTTACCGCTCTATACATCGCTCCACTATCGACAAAAACGAAATTAAGCTTTTTCGCCAAGGCTTTTGCTACTGTACTCTTACCGCAAGATGAGAAGCCGTCTATTGCTATAATAAAATTACTCCTTGCCATTTTTTAACTATTACCTCCGATTAATACACCAGGTTTATTAACCAATGGTACCTTAGATAAATTTTCGTCCACTATACTCTCCGGTAAGAAAATATATTTCTTATCATAAATCGTACCCTCTATATAGTAGCTCAACCAATATTCATTAGTAAGACCAAATACCTGTTGATCAATAGCTTCTATACGAATAGAACTAGTAGCCGCTATATCACCGAGAAAATGGCGCAAAGTTGTAGTCTTCACTTCTCTTTCCTCCTGCATCCCATACCCTTTGGATGTGACGAAAACATTCCTTAACGGGATATCTTTTTCATTAACCAGATATACATTCCATGATTTTTGAACAGGAGATTCACTCTCCAACACTACCGCTATAGAAATATTCTCTACAACATTAACCGGCAAGTCTTTCTTCATCTGCTACTTTTTTTTTGTAGTCGCTCTCTTTGTTGTTTTTTTTGTGGACTTTCCTCCTTTTGTATCCTCTTCTGCCCACTTCAAAACGTCGGCATATGTTATAGCCTGGATATCCGTTCCTTTAGGAATTTTCAAATTCTGTTTACCAAAACGAACAAAAGGCCCCCATCTCCCGTTTTCTATCTGCGCGTCCGGATTCTCATCAAATACACGGATTACTTTTTCAATATCCTTCTGTCTTTTTTCTTTGATTATCTCGATAGCCTGCTCCTGACTTACATCTAAAGGGTCTAATCCTTTTGGCAAGGAGTAAAAGGCTGAATTATGCCTGATATAAGGACCAAATCGCCCAATAGCAACAGTCATTTCTTTTTCTTCAAACTCTCCCACTTTTTTAGGTAGTTTGAATAATTCCATAGCTTCCTCAAAAGTGATAGTTTCAATCATCTGTCCTTTACGTAAGGAAGCAAAGCGAGGCTTTTCTTCATCATCAGCCGAACCGATCTGAACCAATGGTCCAAATCGCCCTACACGAACGCTCACAGGCTTTCCTGTAGCAGGATCTACCCCTAATTCACGCTCATGGGTGGCTCGATCAGCATTTTCAAGCGTATCTTGTACCTCGTGGTGAAAAGGGCGGTAGAAGTTCTCCAACATATCAGTCCATTCCTTACTTCCATGCGCGATCTCATCAAACTCTTTTTCGACACTGGCGGTAAAGTTAAAATCGACAATATCTTTAAAATGTTCGACTAAAAAATCATTGACCAATACCCCGATGTCTGTCGGAAACATCTTGTTCCGTTCGACTCCGGTCATCTCTGTCTTGATATTCTCGTTTACTACTCCATTATCAAGGGTCAATACACGATAATCACGGGGTTTTCCATCGCGATCCTCTTTAACAACATATCCTCGATTCTGAATAGTCGAGATAGTCGGCGCGTATGTAGAAGGTCTTCCGATCCCCAACTCTTCTAGTTTCTTTACCAATGAAGCTTCTGTATACCGTGCTGGAGGTCTTGAGAAGCGCTCTGTAGCCGACATTTGATTCAATATCAAAGCCTGCCCAGCTTCTAATGGGGGTAACAAAGCATTGTCCGATTCTGTATCCCCTGTAACATCTCCCTCGTCATCGGTAGATTCCATATAAACCTTCAAAAAACCATCGAAACGCATAATCTCCCCTGTTGCGGTCAATTCCTCCTTACGGGTAGATATACTGATTTTTGCTACAGTCTTTTCAAACTCTGCTTCACTCATCTGCGAAGCGATAGCACGCTTCCAAATCAGTTCATACAACCGTCTTTCAGAGGCATCCCCATCAATGCTGTGCTCAGAAAAGTAAGTAGGCCGTATAGCTTCGTGAGCTTCCTGTGCACCAGCGGACTTTGTTTTATATTTTCTTAACTTATGGTACTTCTCGCCATAAGCTTTGACAATTTCATTCTCTGCCGCTTTAATCGCTGTATCGGACAAGTTAACAGAATCGGTACGCATATAGGTGATCCGACCTGCTTCGTACAAACGCTGTGCAACCTGCATTGTCCTGGCAACAGAAAATCCCAGTTTACGGCTTGCCTCCTGTTGTAAAGTCGACGTGGTAAACGGCGCTGCAGGATTTCTTTTAGCTGGTTTTTTCTCTAACGTAGAGACAGCAAAACTAGCATTTATGCTATCATTCAAAAATGCTTTAGCTTCTTCTTTCGTATCAAAACGATGAGGTAGCTCTGCTTTAAATAGCTCCTTCCCCTTTCCGGTATGAAAAACAGCTACGATCTTGAAAGCAGCATCAGCATGGAAACGATTTATCTCTCGCTCTCTTTCGACAATCAAACGTACTGCAACCGATTGAACACGCCCCGCCGAAAGCGATGGTTTTACTTTTCTCCATAATACAGGAGAAAGTTCAAAACCTACCAATCTGTCCAAAACACGTCTGGCTTGCTGTGCGTTCACCAAGTTGTAATCAATCTTACGTGGATTTTCAATAGCTTTTAAAATCGCAGGTTTAGTGATTTCGTGAAAAACGATACGTTTAGTAGCATCTTCTTTCAGCCCCAACGTTTCAAATAAATGCCAGGAAATCGCTTCTCCCTCCCGGTCCTCATCAGATGCTAGCCATACGGTTTCCGCAACTTTGGCCAACTTCTTTAATTCGCTGACTACTGCCTTCTTATCAGCAGGAACCTCGTATTTTTGTTTAAATTTATTATCGGTATCAATAGCGTCATCAGTCTTCACTAGATCACGGATATGTCCATAACTCGACTTCACAAGAAAATCACTACCCAAGTATCCTTCTATCGTCTTTGCCTTTGCCGGCGACTCTACTATCAACAAATTTTTAGCCATTAACTTTATAAGATTTCTGCAAATATTACTATTTCAAAATGGAATGACAATTATTTTTACTAATAATATTGTAAAACTTATCTACAACTTCCAGTGATCAACCAAAACATCCAACAGGTAGAAGCAAGCGAAAACAACAGAAGCTATACCATTTGTTGTCATAAAAGCTCTGTCTACACGGCTCAGATCCGTAGGACTTACAATACGATGTTGGTAAATCAATAAACCGCCATACAACACTACACCTAGGTAGTATAACACACCAACTTCGATAGAAAAGGCCGGAAGCAGCACAAAAAGAAATGAAAAGATATGCAATACTTCTGAAATACGTAAGGCCTTCGCCCCTCCAAAATTAGCAGGAATAGATTTTAAATTATGAGCTCTATCAAAATCCTCATCCTGAAGCGCATATATAATATCAAAACCACTCACCCAAGTCAATACCGCTAATCCATACCATATCGGAACAATATCAAACTGACCAGTCACTGCTAGATAGGCACCTACAGGGGCTAGCCCTAATCCCAAACCCAAGACCAAATGGCAAAGGGGGGATATCCGCTTCATATACGAATAGAATAATATCACAAACAAGGCTGCAGGTGACAATAGCAAGCACATCGGGTTGATGAAGTAGGTAGCAATCGTAAAAACAATACAGTTTAAAATAGTAAATGTAAGCGCTGCATGAGGACTGATCCGTCCTGCTGGAATATCACGAACCGCAGTCCGCGGATTAAGCGCGTCTACATCTCTATCTAAGTATCTGTTAAACGCCATGGCTGCATTACGGGCCGTAACCATACAGAGAAGCATCAATCCAAATAGTTTCCATTCGAATTGATAACTTGTCGTTGATATCGCTAAAAAAAAACCAATAATAGCAAAAGGGAGTGCAAATACGCTATGCGCAAATAACACTAATGACATGTATTTCTTCATAGTTACGAAACAGGAGGTACCATAAAATCCAGATTTATAGCATCAATTTTTTCCAATATAGGATCCAAGCCCACCTTCTCCTCAGAAGAGGTTAAAAAACGTGTAGGCACCTCTTCAAACCATTTGAGTAAAGCCCGTTTGAACTTTGCCATATTTTGATCAGACTTAACTATGGATTGTTTATCTGCTTTGGTAAAGATCAACATAAAAGGTAATCCTTTTTCTCCAAGCCAGCAGCAAAAATCCAAATCTATCTTCTGTGGTTCTAAGCGACTGTCAATAAGAACAAAAATACACTGTAGGTTTTCTCTACTTAAAAGATACTTTCGAATGAATTTTTCCCACTCGGATCTATTTTTCTTAGACGTCTGCGCATACCCGTAACCAGGTAAATCGACCAAATACCAAGTATCATTAATTATAAAATGATTTATGAGTTGTGTCTTTCCTGGCTTTTGAGAAGTTTTTGCGAGACCTTTTTTATTAGTCAATGCATTGATCAATGAAGACTTACCAACATTGGAACGACCTATAAAGGCATACTCAGGCAATGTAGGATCTGGCAATTTATCGACGTGTGTATTACTACATACAAATTCTGCGGATTTGATAAGCATAGACAAAGGTAAAATTTAAATTAAGAAATTAAAAAAGGCTTTAGGATCCCTTCAAAAAGCTATAATAATTTTAGTATTTTAGTCGCTTACAAAAACCGATATGCTAGAAATCAAAAATATCGTCAAACAATATGCCAACCACCGTGCATTAGATGACGTATCTTTATCTATACCCGAAAGCAAAATTTTTGGATTACTGGGACCAAATGGAGCTGGGAAAACGTCATTAATACGAATAATCAATCAGATTACTGCCCCCGACTCTGGTGAAATACTATTTGACCACCAACCGCTATCTGGCCAGCATATCGCACAGATAGGCTACTTACCTGAAGAAAGAGGACTATACAAAAAAATGAAAGTCGGCGAACAGATGATTTATCTGGCGCAGCTCAAAGGACTTTGTAAAAGTGATGCTCGGAAAAGGCTAAATTATTGGTTTGAAAAGTTAGATATTGGAAGTTGGTGGGATAAACGTATTGAAGACCTGAGTAAGGGTATGCAACAGAAGGTTCAGTTCATAGCGACCGTATTACATGAACCAAGGCTTATCATTTTAGATGAACCTTTTTCCGGATTCGACCCCGTTAACGCACAAGTAATCCAAGATGAAATACTTGAACTTAATAAAAAAGGTGCGACTATAATTTATTCTACCCATAGAATGGAAACCGTAGAGGAGCTTTGTGACAATATCGCCCTCATAAATAAGTCGAAGAAAGTCCTCGATGGCTCTGTAAGGGATATTAAGAAGAAATACAACAACCAAACCTACTTAATAAACTATCTACCCAGTACCTTATCCGTAGATGAATTATCGAATGAAGGTCTATTTGATATACACGCTCACATACCCAATCAAGATGATGATCAATTGAGAATCAGACTACATGCAGATAGTACATTAAATGACACTATCCGCCACTTTTTGGATAAAATTCAAATCACACAAATCAAGGAAATAGTACCTTCTATCCATGATATTTTCATCCAAACTGTATCCAAAACTCCTAGCATATGAATAAGATACTTTTAATCCTACAGCGTGAATACATGACCCGCGTCAGAAAGCGCAGTTTTCTATTGACCACTTTTCTAGTTCCTCTGTTTTTTATAGGGATGTATGTCGGGATTATATTCCTTACCAAAAAGAGTTTCGAGGAAACTCACACGACTGTATATATCGTTGATCAACATGGAGAAATTGGGCCTTTATTAAAGTCAGCAAAGAATATAACTTACATATCTAGTAATAAAGATTTACAGGAACAATTATCCAGCCTTAACAACGAAGATAAGAATACCAGTATTTTAGTTATACCAAAAGATTTCACTAACCATCCAAACGTAGAGTTCTTGGCTTCTAATAAACCGAACGTAAGTACTCAAAATGATATTAAATCCAACCTGAGCGATATTTTAAGGGATTTTAAATACCAAAGTCTGGGTATCAATACAGACAGTCTTAAAAATATAAATACCACTGTGAGCATAAACGCCAAAGAAATCACGTCTGATGGCACAACTAAAGATAGTAATACAGAAATCGCTATGGGAATAGCACTAGCTTTATCTATACTTGTTTACATTTCCTTATTCCTATATGGCTCACAGGTCATGCGGGGCATCATCGAAGAAAAGAGCAATAGAATCATCGAAGTTATTATTTCGTCCGTAAAGCCCTTTCAACTCATGATGGGAAAAATAATTGGTATTGGGCTCGTTGGGCTTACACAATTTGTCTTATGGATTCTCTTGTCTTTCGTCCTTGCGGGTATAGCATCTACTTTTTTTGTTTCCAAGAGTGAATTGAGTGAACAGGTTATGGGCGCTCAACTGCAAGATAATGGTAGCGAAGCAATAGCAAAATCGGGCAATGCCATGAACAGCATATCTCCAGAGGCATGGGCCATGTTACAATCGGTTAATTTTACGGAAATCATCGTTTGTTTTTTTATATTTTTCTTGGGTGGATATTTAATATATAGCGCCCTATTTGCAGCGGTCGGTTCAGCAGTCGATAGCGAGACCGAAGCCTCACAGTTTACTATGCCTATTACCATGCCCTTACTTCTCACTTACGCCCTCTCTTTTGGCGTTTTGATGAATGACCCACACGGCGCAGTCGCGACATGGCTGAGTTTCATTCCATTTACTTCTCCTATTGCTATGTTGGTTAGAGTCCCCTTCGGTGTCCCGCTTTGGCAGATTATAGTTTCTGCATTGCTGCTTATTATCGGATTCTTACTCACGACATGGGTTGCCGCACGTATTTATAGGGTCGGCATTCTCATGTACGGAAAAAAAGCTAGCTATAAAGAGATTGTAAAATGGTTTCGATATAAAAGTTAATTACCTTTGTGCCTCAAATTAAATTTTAGCACCTCATGTCTAAACTTATCAATCTACGATCATTTAAAAACTTCTTTGAATCAAGCTCCGGTGGTGGTATTCTACTATTTGTATGTGTATTACTTGCATTGGTCATTGCTAACTCCTATTACAGTGATGCTTTAACCGGTATCTTGAACACATCATTTGGTTATGAAAATGACACTATTCATCTTAAGTATTCCCTCAAACAATGGATTGATGATGGATTGATGGCTATTTTTTTTCTTTTGGTCGGATTAGAAATAAAAAGAGAGTTGGTCGAAGGTGAACTAGCCTCTCCCAAAAAGGCTGCCTTACCTATTTTTGCGGCCATAGGAGGAGCCTTACTTCCGGCAGGCATATATGCTATACTCAATCACGGGCAACCTACTGCGCATGGCTGGGGGATTCCAATGGCTACCGATATTGCATTTGCTCTCGCAGTCATTTCTCTATTGGGTAACCGGGTCCCCGCCAGTCTTAAAATTTTCCTGGCAGCCTTGGCCATAGTAGACGATTTATTAGCCATACTAGTTATTGCTATTTTTTACTCGAGCGCCTTACATTATACTTATCTGTTAATCGCTTTAGGATTGTTTTTATTGCAGCTACTCTTTAATAAAATCGGCATCAAAAATCTGATTTTCTATGTCGTTCCCGGAATCTTTATGTGGTATTTTATACACCATTCGGGTATACATGCCACTATAGCAGGCGTTTTAACAGCGATGACTATACCGACCACGCCTGACGATAAAGAATCTCCACTCGAGCGTTTAGAACACCTTTTATCGAAACCCGTCAACTTTATTATTATTCCGCTATTTGCTTTTGCAAATACAGCTATTATACTGCATCACGAAATGATTCAAGGTCTGACTTCATCGATGGGATTAGGTATTATCCTAGGTTTACTAGTGGGCAAGTCTATAGGAATACTATCCACCTGCTGGCTCTGTGTCAAACTGGGTATCTCTTCTCTTCCAGAAGGGGCCAGCTGGAAACACATGTTTGGTGTCGGTCTCTTAGGAGGTATAGGGTTTACAATGTCCATCTTTGTAGCGATGTTATCATTCGACGATGCCCTACACATTGAAGAGGCTAAATTGGCTGTTCTTTTGACATCTTGTGCAGCTGGTCTACTAGGCTATTTCTATCTTGCATTGCTAGGCAAACAAAATAAACAGCTATAGAATTAGCACTACAATCTAAATTTATATTCTAAGTATGTTTGTTATTATAAGATATTATTGATTAATTTTAAGGTAGTATTAATCATTAGTGTTTAAATAAACTGGAATAGCAATGAGTAAATTAGATGAAAAAGTTGCAGCATACGTTGCAGAAGCAAAAAAATTAAAACTTGATCTTGACGAAAATCTTATCGCCTCGGTAACTAAGGGGTTGGGTCCGTCTATTTACAAAGCTGATGCGGAGACAGTAGCAGCTTCGGACAAAGCTGAAATCGACCGTTTAAAACAAAATTTCTTAGTTAAAAAATTAGGTTTAAAAGATGACGTGAAATTAGACGTTGCAATTGACGAAGTGATAGAAGCTGTAGGCAAATCCAACAAAAACAAATATAGAGCTCTTATATATGCCCTATTAGTGAAAAAATTCAAAAAAGAATCTGTTTATAAATAGTTATAGCGAAAACGGCGAAAGAATTTCTTTCGCCGTTTTGCTTTTAATTATCAGCTACAAAAAAGTTCATTAGCGCATCTTCTTCTATTACGGACATATCAAAGTCTTTTCCAATGCGTTTCCAGGTCATGTGTGCATGTATCATCCTTCCACCCGAGTTGATGGGTTCCAGAGATTTCTGAAATAAGACATCACCATCGAAGTCTAGCTTACGTACATGTCGGGTACCCTCCCAGTTGGGAAAGAAGGAACTCTCAATATCGTAGATCACATGAGCGTTTCTATTATCTATGGTGTATCGACCGCTAAAAGCCAAGTAGCCCTTTATTCGTTGTTCCGCTTCTTCGACAGTGACATTCATACGGTCGTCCGAAACACAATTTAGCTGCTCTCGGCTAGAAATCTGCACAGCCATATAGCCATCCGGACCGTAAAGCAACAATCCTTTGGGTGTTTTTCCATAGGGGAAAGAAGAATCCACACCATCTAAGGGAACTTCTATATAAGAAAGCAGCTCCCATGTGCCTATTATTTCATTTTTTATTGATGTCATTTTTGAGGTTGTTTAGTTAACAACGCTTAAAGTTCCAAAATAGTTTAGATGTAAAGTTGTATTTTTGTCATAAAAACTCAAATATTTATTACTTTTATATCCAAGCATGTAAGTATATGATTTTATCGCAGGTCGACACGGTTCAAGATATATCCAAAGAAGTTTTTTTGAAGACGTATTTCATTCCGCAGAAACCGGTTTTGATTAAGGGGTATGCAAAGCAGTGGCGCGACTTCGACAAATGGAACCTAGACTATATATACGAAAAAGTAGGCGAACAAGAAGTGGGTCTTTATGATAATAAGCCTGCCGATCCCAATAGAGCAACTGATGAACCTATAACCCACATGCGATTCCGGGATTACATCAAACTCATAAAGCGCCAGCCTTCCGATTTTAGAATATTTTTCTATATCATCACAGATCATCTGCCAGAATTGCTCAAAAACTTTACCTATCCCGATTTAGGCTTTAAGTATTTCAAGCGAATACCTACCCTCTTTTTCGGAGGAAGCGAAGCCCGTGTTCTTATGCATTATGACGTGGACTTGGGAGATTTGTTACATTTTCAATTCGAGGGAAAAAAGCGGGTGCTCCTATTCGCTCCAGATCAATCTGCATTTCTATATAAGGTTCCCTTATCCGTTCATACCGTTTATAATATCGATTACGAGCATCCCGATTACAAGCAGTTTCCGGCATTGAAATATGCACAGGGATATGAGATTTTCATGGAGCACGGAGACGCCTTGTTTATGCCTAGTGGATACTGGCATTTCAATCGTTATCTGGAAGCAGGTTTTTCCATCACATTACGTTCCTTTCCTACTGGACCGCGGCGTTTGCTAAAAATGCTGAACGAAGTATTTATCATCCGCTATACCGATAAGTTAATGCGGAAAGTATTCAAGAAGAAATGGGTTGATCGTAAGCAAGAAAAAGCTTATGAGAATAGTCAACAAGCATTAAACAATTATTTAAAGAAAAAGAACTAATAGTTTTATATGACAGTCTGTTATTGTGGAAGCGCCAAAGATTTTGAAAACTGTTGCTCACTAATACATAGCGCCTCCCTCTCCGCATCTTCGGCCGAGATATTAATGCGAGCCAGATATAGTGCATTTGTCGTTGGGGATGTCTCTTTTTTATACAACACCTTTCACCCCTCCACGCGCCGGTACCAGAGCAAACAAGATATTAAAAACTGGTCTACGCAAAATAAATGGCTCAAGTTAGAGATCATAAATAGCACACAAAATACGGTGGAATTTCGCGCGTCTTATAAAGACCAAGCCAACGTACAGCATGTACATCATGAAAAGTCTAACTTCAAAGAGTTACAAGGACAGTGGTACTATATTGACGGTCGATTAATTCAATAGCGGTTAACACAAACTTAACACAGTGTTAATTCATCAATAACAAATACAGCCTATATTTGTCATAACAAAAGTAAATGTTATGATTAAAGATTTAGAAATCACAAATTTAGAACACATCATCGATAGTGCAGAATGGCTTTACGACGGTGATGATTTCGCAATTCTAGAAGACTAGAAATGCGATATGTACTTAAACAGCTATGTTTAAGTATACTATTATTAGCGCCTCATTCAGTAATTCATTTATATAGCAAAAGGTTGAAAAACCAAAAATCCCCGATTTTATCGGGGATTTTCTTTTCTTATCTGCTAAAATAAGCTCTGACATTCTTTCCTTCTACCCAATTCATAAAGGCCTTATTGACCACTTTATTTCCTCCGGGAGTAGGATAGTCTCCCGAGAAATACCAGTCTCCCCGATGATTAGGACAAGCCTTATGCAAATTATCCAATGTCTGAAAAATAACAACCAGCTCTGCATTCAAATCGTGCGGTCTTACAATCCTTGCGATTTCAGCAGAAATCTCCTCATCAGTAAAAGGTTCATAGATTGCTTTTACGTAATTCTCGATTTCATTTTTCGGTTTCACAATAGAAGCGATACATTTCTGATAAACTTCATCAATAACATGGGACATTCCTTTTCGTTTCAGCAGATTGATTGCTGCCTCAAAAGCGACAAACTCTCCCATTCTCGACATATCAATACCATAACAATCCGGATAACGGATCTGTGGAGCCGATGATACGATTACGATCTTCTTAGGATGTAGACGATCCAAAATAGTTAATATAGACTGCTTCAATGTCGTCCCCCTTACGATAGAATCATCAATAGCGACAATCGTATCTTCATGATCACGTACGATACCATAAGTTGTATCATAGACATGCTGAACCATATCCTGTCTATCTGCATCTTGCGTAATAAAGGTACGTAGCTTTGCATCTTTTACATTCAACTTCTCAAAGCGAGCATGTATACTCAGGATATCGTCCAATTCCTGATCTGATATTTTCTCGTTTCTATTTAATAGGATGTTTTTCTGATAATCCCTTACATACTTACTCATTCCTTCCATCATACCATAGTAGGATACCTCCGCAGTATTAGGTATAAAAGAAAATACCGTATTTTTGATATCGTTGTCAATCGCAGTCAACACTTGGTCACACAACAATTTACCCAACGATTTACGCTCTTGGTAAATATCTGCATCCGAACCTCTAGAGAAATAAATACGTTCGAAAGAACATGATTTTTGCTCAACAGGCTGTCTAAACATCTCTTGCGAAATTGAACCATCCTTCTTGGCAATCAGTGCGTGTCCGGGTTTGATTTCTTGTACCGCGTCCAATGGAATATTAAAAGCCGTCTGGATCACAGGCCTTTCTGAAGCCACAACCAATACCTCGTCATCCTGATAGAAGAATGCTGGACGGATACCGGCAGGATCACGCATTACAAACGCATCGCCATGCCCTAGAATACCAGCTATGGTGTAGCCTCCATCCCATGTTTTAGCTGAACGAGTCAATATCTTAGCGACATCAAGATTCTTTCCGATCTGGGCAGAGATCTCTATATTGGAGTAGCCTTCTTTTTTGAACTGATCGAACAGCTCTTGATTCTCATCATCCAAAAAGTGACCAATCTTCTCCAGCACAGTGACTGTATCTGCCTGCTCTTTAGGATGTTGACCTAAATCATAAAGTTGTTGCAATAACTCGTCAACATTAGTCATGTTGAAGTTACCTGCAACCACAAGGTTACGTGTCATCCAGTTATTTTGTCTCAAAAATGGATGGCAACTCTCAATACTATTTTTACCATGCGTACCATAGCGCAAATGCCCCAACAATACTTCACCTGTAAAACTAACATTGTCTTTTAACCATTGGGTATCCTTAGATTCCTTTGGATACGCCTTACTTACTGCGGCAAATTTCTTTTGAACATACTCAAAAATATCTGCCACTGCACTTGATCCCATAGCCCTATAGCGGCTTATGTATCGATTCCCTGGCTTGACATCAAATTTAATTGTAGCAATACCAGCCCCGTCCTGTCCGCGGTTATGTTGCTTCTCCATAAGAAGATACAACTTATTAATACCGTAGTAAGGAGTTCCATATTTTTCCTGATAATATGAGAGGGGTTTTAATAGTCGGATAAGTGCAATACCACACTCGTGTTTTATAGCGTCACTCATAGCTTGAATTGATGATGCAAAGGTACAAAAAATCGACCTCTTACTAAAACGTGCTTGCTTTTTTTTGCGTAAAAAACTTTCATCTGACATAATCACTTTCTTATCTTTAGGCTATGGATCTATTATTCAAGTTCTATAAAGTGGATAAAAAGTAAGTTAAGCCTGATTTCGAAGAATTGATAATCGGCATTAACGGGCAATTATCCCATTTTACCGATTACAAAAAACAACGATTGGAAGCGCCCTTTATCACTTTTGTTACAAAGGGAAAAGAATACCGTATACAGTAAATATATACACACAAAACGTCAGAAAGAATGGAAAGTAGGAATAGAACACAATTTCTTGTTGCTTTATCAGCGCTTCCTTTAGCAGGAGCCGTTGTCAAGCCAAGTGCATTACGCGTCTTTGCCGACAAATTAGATAGTGCAGACAAAATGCCTGTGCTCTTTCTCGGGCATGGCAGCCCCATGAATGCTATCGAGGACAACGAGTTCGTTCGGGGATTTAAAAAAATCAGCAAAGAAATAGAAAAACCGCGCGCTATTTTGGTAATCTCCGCCCATTGGGAAACCCGTGGCACTTACGTTACAGCAATGGAAAACCCCACGACAATCCACGACTTCGGCGGCTTTCCACAAGCGCTTTTTGATGTACAATACCCCTCTCCTGGTTCGCCCGAGCTCGCTTCACTGACCAAAGATATTGTTAAATCCACGGAAGTTCATCTGGATGAGAAATGGGGACTTGATCACGGCTCTTGGTCTGTCATAAAGCACCTCTATCCCCATGCCGATGTACCCGTTATTCAGATGAGCATAGACTATACACAGCCAGCTAGCTATCACTATGCCCTAGCCAAAGAATTAGCTCAGCTGCGTCGAAAGGGCGTGCTTATTGTTGGTAGCGGAAATATGGTCCACAATCTACGCATGGTTTCCTGGTCACATATAGATACAGCAGGCTATGCCTTCGATTGGGCAAAACAAGCCGATGATAGGATGAAAGAATATATAATGGATGGAAATCATCAGGCCTTAATCGACTACAAAAAACAGGGGCAAGAGTTTGTATTGGCTATTCCGACTCCTGAGCATTACCTACCGATGTTGTACAGTTTGGCACTTCAGGATAAAAACGAAGACATACATATATTTAATGATCAAGCAGTGGCTGGCTCTCTCACCATGACCTCGCTCAAGATAGGCTAATCGTACTAGAATAGTCAAGTCATATCCAGGAGAAAACCCGTTTCAGCAAGCTTTTCCGAACATCTATATACCATTTACCCTCTAAACATTTTAGAGGGTAAATGGTGATAAAATTACCTTGTCCTTCAAGACCTCTCCCCGTTCTCAAATCAAACTGCTGTCTATGGTATGGACAGGTTACATAGCCATCCCGACACCACCCCTGATCTAAAGGAGCTCCCGCATGTGGACATTTCCTAGAAAAAGCTATCCAACTTCCTTCGTTAAATACCAAGCAGAAAATCAAGCCAGGAACCATTGCCTGCCTTATCCGGCCATCAGTCTGCAAATATTCTGGAGAAATTTCAATCCAAGCCATGGTGTAAATTTACAAAATATCAACGCAGTAAAGAAAGAGTAAACTATGGGCATATATTTTTAAGCTTCTATGCCGTAAATACAAAGCATTTTTTCTAAGTTTAACTGCATTAAAAATGATTAAGTGTGTCCATTGATTTAAAAAAGAGATTTGACCGGATTGTAGAGATACTCATTCAATTACAGTCGAAAAAGGTGATTAAGGCGCAAGAGCTTGCCGAACGCTTCGAAGTAAGCTTACGAACGATATATCGCGATATTAAAAGTCTAGAACAAGCAGGGGTTCCTATTATAGGAGAAGCAGGTACAGGATACTCGCTTATTGATGGATACCGGCTCCCCCCTGTTGTCTTCACCAAAGAAGAAGCCATGAGTTTTATAGGGGCTGAAAAGCTAATGGAAAAATTTACCGATAAAAAACTGATGTCGGATTATAAATCCGCTATGTATAAAATAAGGGCTGTATTAAAACACAATGAACGCGATTCGCTAAGTGCTATCGAGAATCATATAATCATGGGAAAATCAAGCTACGACACCTTCAATCAATCGGTGCCTCATGCATTACAGACCCTCTTTGAAAGCTTAGCCCACAAACGGCAGATAGCCTTATCCTATAAGGGTGCAAATGATCAGAATCCGCAAACCCGAACCATAGAGCCGATTGGCTTATTCCACGAAAACAATTTTTGGTATATCGGAGCTTATTGCTTGAAGCGTGATGATTACCGTCAGTTTAGAGCAGATCGGATTTTCACCATAGAAATATTGTCGAACACCTTCACAAAAAAACATATTACATTAGCTGAACTGCTAGAAAATCGAAACAGCCAAATCGTAGCAACTCCGGTACATATCCGTGTCGGCCTCGCGACAGCTCCACATTTAGATTGGCAAAAAAAGTATTTTGGCTTCACTCATGAGAAGAAAACAGAGGACTATGTCGATCTTTTCTTTGACCTAAAGAGTTCTCTTGAATATTTTGCACGATGGTTTATGATGTTTGCCGACGACGCTACCATTCTAGAACCCCCAATCCTCAAACAGATGGTAGCAACGATACTAAACGAGAGTATCACCCGTTTTAAAAATCCAATAAAGGCATTATAATTGCTGTATAGCTACGTAATTAGAGCCTACATAATACCATGCAGCACAAAACTCCAAACCAACCAGTCGAAACGATCAGTCTTTGCGAAGATATATGCCTTGTACCAAGCTGTGAGGAGCATGCGACCGCTCTTTTTGATGCTATTGATACGAATAGAGCATTTCTGAGCCGTTTCCTTCCTTGGGTCGATCACACACAGGCGCTGTCTGATACCGTATCTTATCTTCAATATGCCATAGCGAACAATGCAAAAGGCAATGAACTTACGTATAATATTTTTAGAAACAACACACTTATCGGAAGGATAGGCATCCATCAGATCGATAGGACTAATGACAACGCGTCTATCGGATATTGGCTTGTTGAAAAGGAGCAAGGAAATGGCATTATAACCAAAGCCACTGAAATGATTCTGAAAATAGCATTTAAAGACCTTGGTTTTCAACGAATCGAAATACTTACGGCTACTAAAAATAAAAGGAGTTCAGCTATTCCGCTACGGCTGGGCTTCGTACATGAAGGTGTGTTAAGGCAAATGGAAAAACATGGAAACACATATTTTGATTTAAACATCTTTTCCCTGTTAAAACAGGAGTGGAAAAAACAGAAAAGGAATATAATGGGTTAAAATTAATTTAACTTCATCCTATTTTTTTCCTAATTTTATAGAAAAGATATCGTGCCATGAAGGATAACTTTTCTAATATATCGGACAAATACGCAAAGTTTAGGCCTACCTATCCGCAAACCATCTATGACTTCATATATCCATTATTGAGTCAGCGGGATATCGCCTGGGATTGCGGTACCGGTACAGGCCAGGTGGCTCTCGAGTTAGCGAAAGATTTTAACAAGGTCTATGCGACAGATATAAGCGCACAGCAACTCGAGCATGCGCCGCATGCAGATAATATCATATACACAGTCCAAAGGGCAGAGCAGACTGTATTTCCAGCGAACAGCTTTGATTTAATAACCGTTGCCCAGGCCGTACATTGGTTTGACTTTGACAAGTTCAATGAAGAGGTAAAGCGTGTCGGTAGACCAAATAGTATTATTGCATTATTCGGCTATGAACTGATCAATATTACTCCGGAAATAGATGCGATCATAAAAAACCTATACACGCATATTGTTGGTTCTTATTGGGATCCCGAACGTAAGCATATCGAACAACAGTATCAGACTATACCTTTTCCGTATCGGGAGTTGGAAACACCAGAAATCACCAATATCAAGCTATGGAATATCGATGCCCTATTAGGGTATCTCCAAACTTGGTCGGCCGTTCAACATTATGAAAAAGATAAAGGAAGCAGCCCGGTAAAAGCTATAGAGCATGAACTGAGAAAAGTATGGGGGACATTAGAAGTTCGAAAAGTCAGTTTTCCTATCATCTTCAGAGTAGGACGGATCAAATAGCCGTCAACATCAATTATAGACCTTTTTTGCGAAAATCACATGGGCCAATAACGCCAGAAGGTTAAACCCAAAACCTATAGCACAGACTCCGGCCCACTGCGCTTGCTCCCATGCCCATGATGCGGTTAATGTCCCCAACGAACCACCAATAAAGTAAGAAACCATATATACCGTATTTAACCGATTGGTTGCTTTTGGATCAATTGCAAAGAAATCGGTTTGATTCATGATATGTGATGCCTGTAGACCCAAATCAAGTAAGATTACACCTATAACTAAACCCCAATAGGTCTCCCCTGCTCCAAATGTAAACGTCCAGCTTGTCAACAGGATAAGCAGTGCAGCTAACACAATTCTATAGTTAGACCATTTGCGTGTAAACCGGCCAACCGACGCAGCCGCCAGAGCTCCTACAGCGCCAACAAGTCCAAAACTGCCAACGACAGTCGCACCTACATAAAACGGAGGACCTTCTAAATGAAATACCAAACTTGTAAAGACCGCCGACATACCAGCAAAAGCCATCGCTCCCCGAAAGGAAGCTAAGCGCAATAGAGGGTATCTCCTGGCCATATCGACAACAGAACGAAGCAAAGAGCTATAACTACCTTTAAAATTGGGAGTCGGATCCGGCAATAGCTTGTATATCCCTGTCCATGTAAACAACATCAAACCTACAGCAATCAGGTACATCATCCGCCAGCCCCACAAGTCTCCGACAATGCCGCTAAACATGCGCGATAGTAATATGCCTAACAGCAGTCCGGACATAACCATGCCGATATTTGAAGAACGCTTTTCTAAAGACGAAAACTCTGCAGCCATGGGTACAAAAAGCTGTGGAACTACAGAAGCACCGCCAAGAATAAAATTGGCCACGTATAGCATCCACAGATCTTTAGAAAAATAAATCCAGATTAAACATATTATCACAGCTACGAGATCCAACAGCACCAATTTTCGACGCCACACCTTATCTCCTAAGGGTACAATAAACAGCAAGCCACAAGCATATCCCATCTGGGTCATTACAGGAATCTTGCTCACAGCCATCTCTCCGACCTCAAAATCTTCCGCAATTAGGGACAATAAAGGCTGATTATAATAGATATTTGCTACAACTAAGCCCGATGTAATAGTCATCAACCAAAGTGTTGCATTTTTTAACGTTACCGTTTGCTTCATGTTTGTTTTTTTGTATGCGAACTTACAAAATCATCTACAAAACGTATAGATAAAATAGAAAAGCGACCATCTTTTTACAGAGGTCGCTTATTTCTTATCCCATCTACTTTTTAATATCTTTCCCAGAAAAAAGGAGGCTCGATTCCTAGCGCCCGTAGATACACATAGCCTTGTGCGCGGTGATGGATCTCGTTATCAATAAAGTATTGAATATTTTCGACTATTGGAAACTCATATTCACCAAAGATTTTAAAACTCTCCTTAAACCTATCTACAGCAATCTCACTGAATAGTGCGTCTATCTTGGGTGTATCTGCATCCCAGTGTTCCAATAGTTCCTGTTTAGTCGTTAATGGTAAGTTGTGATCGTACTTCTCAATTTGATTTGACACGATGCTTTCCAACCCAGGTACAGCTATAGACAACATCTCTTTTACCATCTCGGCAAAGGGACGCATTCCACCAATCGAAAACTCAAATAATTCTTTTTCTGGGAACTTCTCAATGACACGTCTAGCCAATGCCCGATGTCCTTGCCAGCTTTTTAAAAGCTCTTCCTTTGAAATAATACCTTGTGTATTCATATATCTTTATATTTTAGTTAAAGTCAAAATTACAAGGGGTCGTGACAAGGGTGTGTCAGTAGTAGAAAAATTAAAACCTGAAGCCTAATACCCAATAGTTTTCAAAAAACCAGATGATCTGTGAAGCTTTATCAAGATCGTTCCTGCCTGTTGTTCTAATCTTACTCAAGTCAGTAAACCCCGTTTTAAAACTCCCCTGAAGATACATCCACTTTAGAAAATGGTATTGTACGCCTGCTTTAGCAGCAAATCCATATCCCGCTACATTCCAATAGTGATTCTCTCCCAGTCCAAACAAACGAACGTCCGACCGTGGTACTAAGAGACCTCCTTCCAAGCCAACTTCGGTATTTACAGATTGCTTCCGGGACTCCGATACCCAAATATCATCATATCGCTCTACTCCTACCGCTGCAAAGTTATACCCATCGGTATGTTCAAAATACAAGTCCCCCTCATTCAGTGTCAGGTACTCTCCATCATTAGCATCACCGAAAATACCAGAAGGAACCCCAGGTTCAGAAACTATTTTATCAGCATGCCCTACGAATCTGACTGTTTGCGGTATATCGACAACATATTTCATGTGATCCCAGCCTAGAGAGATACTATAATTGTCTTTAATAAAATAACCAAAATGAAAATTAAATTGTGGAATCGTTATTCTCCCTGGGTCTATATATGTCCATCCAAACTTTGTGGGTCTATCCGAAGCTTTAACATTTTTTAGGGTGAAGTCATAGCCTGGCCCCTGAAATCGGATATCACTTTTTGCATAACTAGAAAAATTATATCCCCAGTGGCCAAAAAACCTACCTTTATTACTTTTTAATCTATTGTACTTTGGGTTAAATATACTTTTTGCTACACCTGCTCCAGTTGCTTCTTGAGCTATAGTGGGCATGCTCATAGCCATTGCTCCCAAAAGGAGCATCGATATTTGTTTAAACATTACTATTAGAAAAGAGAATCCCGACAACATTTATCGGGATCCCATATTATTGTTAATAAAAATTATTTTGCTTGATTGGCACGGATGATATTCAGAGCTCCCCCTGCTTTAAACCACTCAATCTGCTGTGCATTATAGGTATGATTTACGGAAATGCGGTCCTCGGAACCATCTACGTGATGTAACACCAGTGTTAACGGTTTGTTTGGCTCAAACTCTGTCAGTCCTAAGATATCGATAGTATCATTTTCCTTTATCTTGTCGTAATCCTCCTTATCTGCAAAGGTAAGTCCCAACATACCTTGCTTCTTAAGATTAGTTTCGTGAATACGTGCAAATGATTTCACTAATACCGCGCGAACACCCAAATGGCGAGGTTCCATGGCAGCGTGCTCACGAGAAGAGCCTTCGCCATAATTTTCATCTCCGACCACAATAGAACCTATTCCGGCTGCTTTGTAGGAACGTTGAGTTGCTGGCACAGCACCATATTCACCCGTTAGTTGATTCTGTACATTATCTGTCTTATCGTTAAAATAGTTTACTGCCCCAATTAAAAGATTATTAGAAATATTATCCAGGTGGCCACGGTATTTCAACCATGGGCCTGCCATCGAGATGTGATCCGTTGTACACTTACCTTTGGCTTTAATCAACAATTTCAATCCTTTCAGATCGGTACCTTCCCAAGGAGCAAATGGTTCCAGTAATTGAAGCCGGTCTGAAGTAGGTGATACTTCAACTACTACTGAAGAACCGTCTGCAGCAGGTGCTTGATAACCTGGATCTTCCACGTCAAACCCTTTAGACGGCAATTCATCGCCACTAGGTGGGTCTAATTTTACTTGTTCTCCATTCTTATTAGTCAATGTATCCGTAACCGGATTGAACCCCAAATCACCTGATATAGCAATAGCGGCTACCATTTCTGGAGAGGTTACAAATGCATAGGTATTGGGATTACCGTCGGCGCGCTTCGCGAAGTTACGATTGAAGGAATGCACGATAGTATTCTTTTCTTGCTTATCCGCACCTGCGCGATCCCACATTCCGATACATGGCCCACAGGCATTGGTAAATATCGTAGCGTTCAAATCTTCAAATGTCTTTAACAAACCATC
Organism: Sphingobacterium faecale; assembly: GCF_016746095.1. Lineage (GTDB taxonomy): Bacteria > Bacteroidota > Bacteroidia > Sphingobacteriales > Sphingobacteriaceae > Sphingobacterium > Sphingobacterium faecale. The sequence goes on from NZ_JAERTY010000005.1 coordinate 348,862, forward strand.
TCTGTCCGCTGTATAGCGTACCTGCTCTGACCCAGGATTGATACCAAATTCGGCTTTCGTTACTAATCCCTTCTCCACCGCTTGACGTGCAATAGAAGCAGCACGTGCTAAATCCTCGTACGATGAGTTAGTACACGAACCTATCAATCCCCATTCTACCTGTGTAGGCCATCCATTTTTTTGGGCTTCTTCACGCATGCGTGAAGCCGGTGTGTATAAGTCAGGCGTGAAAGGACCATTTAATGAAGGCTCTAATTCCGAAAGATTGATTTCAATCAATTGATCAAAATACGTTTCCGGATCCGCATATACTTCTGGATCAGCTGTCAAATGTCCTTTTATAGCGTTAGCCGCATCAGCTACATCCGCTCGTCCAGTTGCTCTCAGGTAGCGTTCCATTGACGCATCATAACCAAAGGTAGAAGTTGTAGCTCCGATCTCCGCTCCCATATTACAGATGGTACCTTTACCGGTGCAGGATAACGACTCTGCTCCCTCACCAAAATACTCTACAATTGCACCAGTGCCGCCTTTCACAGTTAAAATACCAGCGACTTTAAGAATCACGTCTTTGGGTGCTGCCCATCCAGAAAGCTTACCTGTCAACTTAACACCGATCAACTTAGGAAACTTCAGTTCCCATGGCAAACCTGCCATCACATCACAGGCATCAGCGCCACCTACACCTATCGCTACCATACCTAGACCGCCAGCATTAACCGTATGCGAGTCCGTACCGATCATCAATCCACCTGGGAACGCGTAGTTTTCTAAAACAACTTGATGGATAATACCAGCTCCAGGTTTCCAGAATCCTATACCGTACTTATTAGAAACCGAACTTAAGAAATTGAACACTTCAGAACTTTCACTTTTAGCACGAGCCAAATCTTTATCTGCACCTTCCTTAGCTTGGATCAAGTGATCACAGTGTACCGTTGAGGGCACTGCCGCTTTGGCACGACCAGCTTGCATAAACTGCAAAAGAGCCATTTGAGCTGTAGCGTCCTGCATCGCTACGCGATCCGGTGCAAAATCCACATACGATCTACCTCGCTCATAAGCCTCTGTGGCATTTCCGCTCCAAAGGTGCGTGTATAAAATTTTTTCAGAAAGTGTCAATGGTTTATTAACAATCTGACGAGCTGCTTTAATACGCTCATCATACTGCGAATAAACTTTCTTAATCATTTCAATATCAAAAGCCATAATATATTATTTCGTTCTTACTTAAATCAATTTTATACAATTTACTAATTATTTTTAGAATTGATTTTCAAAATATTGTCAACTAATCTATTTAAAATCATTCTAACTAAATCTATATACCTTTTGCCTAACCAAAAGAGACCACTTTTAGGTGGTCTCTTTTGGTTTTTATCAGTAATTTGGAATATCCAAATCACATATATAGGGGTTGATTACTTCACCGACATTGGCGTAAACTTGGTCAAATTAATTCCCTCTACTGCAGCTTTGTACTCTTCTATGTTCGGGATACGTCCCAAAATAGCAGACAATACAACTACAGGCGTAGATGCCAATAAAGACTCCCCTTTTTTACCGTCCCTATCTTCTACCACACGACCTTGGAACAATCGCGTTGACGTAGCCATTACCGTATCGCCCTTGGCAGCCTTCTCCTGGTTACCCATGCATAGGTTGCAACCTGGGCGTTCTAAATACATAATATTCTCATATTCTGTACGTGCAGTAGATTTTGGTAGCGCATCGCTAAATTCAAAACCCGAATATTTTTGCAAGTACTCCCAATCGCCCTCTTCTTTCAGCTCATCAATGATATTATAGGTAGGTGCTGCAACAACCAATGGAGCATTGAATTGCACTAACCCTTTTTGCTTCTCTACATTACGCAACATTTGAGAAACAATCTTTAAATCGTCCTTATGAACCATGCACGACCCTACGAAACCTAGATCGACTTTCTTTTCGCCACCATAGAATGTTAAATCGCGGATAGTATCGTGCGTATAACGCTTAGAAACATCCGCATTATTTACATCTGGGTCTGCAATCATCGGCTCTTCAATAATATCTAAGTCGATTACAACCTCTGCATAGTATTTTGCATTGTCATCAGGCTGCAAAGCTGGCTTAACGCCGGACTTAATCTCTCCGATACGCTTATTAGCTTTGTCAATCAAACCTTGTAATACCTGATTTTTATTGTCCATACCCTTGTCAATCATGATCTGGATACGAGACTTCGCAATTTCTAAAGATTGAATCAAGGTATCATCCTGAGAAATACAAATAGATGCTTTGGCTTTCATTTCTGCCGTCCAATCCGTAAATGTAAAGGCTTGATCCGCTAACAACGTACCGATATGAACTTCAATAATACGACCTTGGAATACGTTTTCACCGTCAAATTGCTTCAACATCTGGGATTGCGTAGCATGAACTACATCACGGAAATCCATGTGCTCTTTCATCGTACCCTTGAAGGTTACTTTCACAGATTCCGGAATCGGCATAGATGCTTCACCTGTCGCCAAAGCTAAAGCGACCGTACCTGAATCGGCACCGAAAGCTACACCTTTAGACATACGTGTGTGCGAATCACCTCCGATAATAATAGCCCATTCATCAACAGTAATATCATTTAATACCTTATGGATAACATCCGTCATCGAATGATAAGATCCTTTAGGGTCACGCGCCGTAATTACCCCAAAATCGTTCATAAATTTCATCAGCTTAGGAATGTTAGCCTGTGCTTTCTTGTCCCAAACTGATGCTGTGTGACACCCAGATTGGTATGCTCCATCTACGGTAGGCGCAATAACTGTAGCAGCCATCGCTTCCAACTCCTGAGAAGTCATTAATCCTGTTGTATCCTGAGATCCTACAATATTTACTTTGACCCGAACATCAGATCCTGCGTGTAATATCTTCCCCGGAGTAGAACCAACAGCATTATTATTAAAAATTTTCTCAACTGCTGTCAATCCGTAACCATCATTCGAAATTTCCTTTGAAGGTGCAAAAACCACAGGAGCTGTAATACCTAGTGTCCGTGCAGCAAATGTTTGGATTTTTTTACCAAAAACGATCGCATAAGAACCTCCTGCTTTGATAAACTCCATTTTTTGAGGAGTTAAAGATCTAGAGATATCAATTAATTCTTGTTCGCCGTTGTAGAGTTTCTGAGTCTTGGTATTTATGGTGAGCACCGTGCCTGTCGCTACTGAATAAACTTCTTCCAAAACAGGATCTCCATTTTCGTTACGTACGATATCACCATTGGTATCAACTTGCTTTTTCCAGTTTTTTAAGTCAATCCCGATACCGCCAGTTACATCAACAGTAGTCAAGAATATAGGAGAGATACCATTTGTTCCACCCACGATCGGAGCAATATTTACAAATGGAATATAAGGTGACGCCTGTCTACCTGTCCATAAAGCCACGTTATTGACACCTGACATACGCGAAGACCCAACCCCCATCGTGCCTTTTTCAGCAATCAACATCACGCTGGCATCCGGGTATTGAGCTTGCAAAGTACGAATCTCTTGTTGAGCCTCAGGCGTAATCATACATTTACCGTGCAATTCACGATCCGAACGCGAGTGTGCCTGATTACCTGGAGATAATAGGTCCGTAGAGATATCCCCTTCAGCAGCGATATAGGTTACTACCTTTATTTCTTCTGCAACAGCAGGCAGTTCCGTAAAGAATTCCGCTTTTGCATAGCTTTCTAAAATATCTTTCGCAGTAGCATTGCCATTGTCATAAGCTTCTTTTAAACGAGCTGTATCGGCATCGTATAAAAACACTTGTGTTTTAAGAACGGTAGCAGCTTGCTTCGCTATAATTTCTTCATTCCCTAGAGCTAAATCCAAGAGAACTTCAATAGAAGGTCCCCCTTTCATATGAGACAACAGTTCAAAAGCATATGTTGTCGTAATCTCAGGAACTGTGGCTTCTCCTAAAATAATCTGTTTTAAAAACTTTGCCTTTACACCCGCCGCAGGAGTTGTGCCTGGCAGTGTATTATAGATAAATAATCTTAACGATTCAGCTCTATCTGTATGGTTAGGATCTTTGATCTGTGCAATAACCTCACCTGTCAACTCTGCACTGTCAATTGGTTTTGGATGTAATCCTATATTTTTTCTTTCTTCAGTTTCTGATATGTAATCGTTGTAAATACTCATTTTTAGTTTTCTATGTTTTGAGGCTATTTAGATACAATTTTAAATCCTACTGCCTTTCATTAACTATTTAGCAATAATTTTTATTTTTTTCGAGGCAAAAGTAACAAAAATCAGCCTTTAAATATAATTTAGGCAATTGATTAAGTAATTTGGAACAATTCTAAACACGCAACCCGGTTTAGTATAAAATATGGCCAAATAGAATAAATTTATCCGCTACAAAAAAAGCAATCCTGTAACAGAATTGCTTTTAACGGCCTTCCATTATTCCCAATTCCAATTATACCCTTCGCAGTGTTACATCTATGTTTTTCAATCTATGGATAGCATCAATAGGGTTTTCGGCATTAAACACAAATGATCCTGCCACCAGTACGTCTGCCCCAGCCTCTACCAACTGGACAGCATTGGTTAAACCAACCCCACCATCGACTTCAATAAGCAGGTTGTCATTAATACCAGCAGCTATATGTCTAAGTTCTTTGATTTTCGTGTAGGTATTTGCGATAAACGTCTGTCCTCCAAATCCCGGATTGACAGACATAATACAGACCATATCGATATCAGCAATAACCTCCTTTAAAAGTTGTACAGATGTATGCGGATTAATAGCAACACCAGCTTGACATCCGAGCTCTTTAATCGCGGACAATGTACGGTGTAAATGTGCACACGCCTCGTAATGAACTGTAATAATAGATGCCCCACTATCTTTACAAGCTTGAAGATAACGATCGGGATCAATAATCATCAAATGTACATCCAATGGTTTTTTCGCGTGTTTAGCAACTGCTTGCATAACAGGGAAACCGAACGAAATATTTGGAACAAACACACCATCCATAATATCAATATGAAACCAATCAGCTTCGCTACTGTTGACCATCGAAATATCTTTTTCAAGATTACCAAAGTCTGCAGCAAGTATGGACGGAGCTATCATGTGGATATTTTTTGACATCGTATATTCTATAAGTAAATCCTTATACAAACCTAACTAAAAAGCTTTGCTTTCGCCAATATAAAATCACTTGTGTATACCATAGCACAAACCATACTTAATTCTAAAGCGAAAATGACGAATATTAGTTACTTTTGTTCTAGTACTTCAACAAAACTCAAGACGGTGGCAAAACTCAAAATTAATTACATAAACGCTAAGCTAAACAGTAATTCTCTCATTTTTAGGTATGGAATGGTCGTTTTTACGGTACTATTGATATGTTTTTTCTTACCCAAACAACCAAGATTTGAATACGAGTTTCAAAAAGGGAAGCCATGGAATCACGATAATTTAGTCTCTCCCTATAATTTTGCAGTACTAAAAACCAAAGAGGAACTAGATAAGGATAGACAACAGATACTCAAAACTGTTCAACCGATCTACAATCTCAATACCGCAATCAACAAGGAGCAGATTGATCAGTTCACAACCGATCTAGCAGAAAAATGGCAAAGCAGTCAAATGGATACTGTACCTTCCCTTAAGATAGATGACTACCGAAAAAAAGGAGTTGAATTACTAAGCACCATCTACAATCGGGGCGTACTTTCGCTAAATAACCGCTACCAGACCAAAGGGACCGAAACCGAAAAACTAAATGAAACTGACGCAAACTACAACTTTACTCTACTCAACAATAATATTGCCTCACAGAAAAATACAGTCGACTGCTTCACGATCGAAAGTGCTTACGAATTTATTAAGTTAAACCTGAATAGAGACAAAGATATCAGCAGAAAAAAATGGTTCGTTGAAGTCCTTAAAAATTATATTACTGTAAATCTGATCTACGATGAATCCCTAACCGACAAAGTAGAACAAACAGCATTAAGCAATATCTCAAGCACGCGGGGGATGGTTCAAAAAGGAGAACTGATCGCAGAGAGGGACAAAATTGTAAATAATGACACCTACCAAAAATTAGAATCTTTACGCAAAGTATTTGAGGATGAAGCCAAGATAACGGGTAATAAAAACTATGTTGCTCTCGGCCAGTTTTTACTCGTCGGATTGGCCATGACATTACTTATGGTATTCCTGTACTATTTTAGACGGCAGATTTATGACAACAACAGACTCTTAGTCATTATATTTATCGTCATACTCGCCATGCTCGGTGTACTTTCCTGGGCAATAAACATGCGTATATCGAGTCTTTATTTCATTCCTTATTGCGGTGTGCCGATTATTTTCAGAATCCTATTTGACACACGCGTAGCTCTTAACATACATCTGTTGATGGTCTTGATTGCAGCGCTTTTTGTCCCCAATAGCTATGATTTTGTATTTCTGCAATTCATGTCCGGTCTGGTCGCTATATATAGCATACGCACAATGGTCAAACGCGAGCAATTTCTTATTTCAAGTCTACTGATATTGGCGACTTATATTATCGGCTACATAGGGCTCGTGTTAACACGAAATGGATCCCTCGGCAATATTTACTGGACTGATATTACACCCTTTATTGTCAGTGTAGGTCTTACACTTCTTGCCTACCCCCTGATCTATGCCTTTGAAAAATTATTTGGCATCGTATCTGATCTTACTCTCATGGAGCTAACAAACAGTAATTCAAAACTACTGAGAGAACTGTCGTTAAAAGCCCCAGGTACCTTTCAGCACTCTTTACAGGTTGCAAATCTTGCAGAAGCCGCTGTATACAAAATTGGGGGAAACCCTTTATTGATCAGAGCGGGAGCATTGTATCATGATATTGGAAAGATGATCAACCCTCTTTACTTTATCGAAAACCAAAAAAATGGAGTTAATCCACATGAAGAATTAACCTCTGAGCAAAGTGCACAGATTATCATCTCCCATGTTATCAAAGGGATAGAAATAGCCAAACGAAATCTTTTGCCCGAGGTTATAATAGATTTTATCAAAACTCACCACGGTACCACGCGCGTAGACTATTTCTACAATGAATTTCTTCGGGACAACCCTGACAAACTCGTAGACGAAACCATCTTCCATTACCCTGGGCCTGTTCCGTTCTCCAAAGAGACAGCCGTTCTGATGATGGCAGATTCGGTAGAAGCAGCTGCCAGAGCACTAAAAGATCCAACAAAAGACTCTATCAGCAATCTGGTCGACAAGATTATAGAGCACAAACTAATGCAAAAACAGTTCGAAAATGCAAACATAACGATGAAGGATATTAGCGACGTCGCTCATATCTTCAAAAACATGTTGATGAGCATTTATCATGTACGTATAGACTACGATCTAAGCAAGAAAAAAGATGTTTTACAATAAATAAATGAACCTCAATAGGTTAATATTTAAAGGCTAAAAAATATCAAAAAAACAGCATTTAAAATTTGTATAATGGTTTTTTTGCCTTATGTTTGCAGTGTCGAAACAGGGAGAGATGCCTGAGTGGCCGAAAGGAACAGTTTGCTAAACTGTCGTACTGGAAACGGTACCGTGGGTTCGAATCCCACTCTCTCCGCTAAGACCAAAAAAGTTCAACGAAAGTTGGACTTTTTTTCGTTTATACCACAATCCTCTAATACAGCTCTTATTATCCTTATTGCAAGAACACGGGATGAGAATCCACAGCTAATCTCCCCCTTCTACATGAAGAATTTAAAAATAATTTCACAAAGATTTAAACCTCCCTGTCTCCAGCATTAAAAATACGGTTTCTTCATGTGTAGGCACTTCACTCATATAATTCCAGCTTTGGATACAGATCCGGTCTTTCTCAAGTCGGCCGATCTTGCAAAACGCTGATTCGGCAACTTCATCATAAGCAATGTCAAGCTGATCAATAATATGTCCACTTCTATCCAGTGTGACCAAGGTGGTAATAAGCTCGTGCTCGCCGTCCCTATAGGTAATAACGATGGCATTGAAATTGTCGGAAAAAAGCACCCTATATCTTATTCTAAATTGTTCGGCAGTGGTATTGGATGTTTGGAACTTTATCCGCTTGATAAAAGCATTGTCTACTACACCTTCTGTCCGATAATTATCAAAATTGGTTGAATCAATGATAACAAATTTTTTCACAGGAAGATCCTTAATGATTTCGTCCTCGTTGATTTTATGGTACTCACTTACAGTCGGGGCCTGAAACACTTCGGTAGTATCGGTTCTACCTGTCTTTTTAATCGCCTCTTTTGTAGCTGCAGCCTGTTGCTTTTCGTTACTGTTGCAGGATAAAGTAACTACGCCGCCTATTATAGTCAATAGTACTAATATTATTTTCATACTTAAATTGTCATTCATATATTTTCTGTTGCGAATTATACCCCCTACCGCTTCCCTACTTTCGGTGATCTATAGTACAATTCTTATACCAAGGTACCAGATAGATGTTTATCCTGCTACGACCTTTAGTCTTGTCCTAAGACAAGTAATTCTCTCCAATTTGCAAAAGCTGATCGGGGCGCTTAACTTTAATATAGCTAATGGAAAAGTAATAAAAAATATGAAAAGTAACTTACTATTTGACTACACCGTCAATAAAGAGGATAAGACAATCCACATGATACGTGAATTTGCTGCTGGTCTTCAGCAGGTATGGGACGCATGGACCGAAGCTGAATTATTGGACCAATGGTGGGGTCCACACCCGTGGCGTGCAGAAACGAAAATAATGGATTTTCGCACAGGCGGCTATTGGCTTTATGCTATGGTAAGCCCCGAAGGTGAAAGGCACTGGAGCAAAGCGAACTTCATCTCGATCGAAAACAATAAATCATTTACGATGAAAGGTGGCTTTTCGGACGAAAACGGTATACTGAACCCAGACTTCCCCCAAAATGAATGGAAGAATACTTTTGTCCTGAAAGAAGATAGGGTAAGCGTAGAAATCCTACTCACCTATAATTCGGCTGAAGACCTGGAAACAGAAATCAAAATGGGCTTTTTAGAAGGCATGACCGTAGACTTTGAACAGTTGGATACTTTACTGTCGAATCTAAAAATTTAGCACACCTAAAATGCAGACATGACCCCATGTACATTCTTCTATGATTTGAGAGGATTAATGTGTCTTTTTTGGAACACAGTTTGCTAAATTGAATAACGCAAAAATCTTGTTCATGAAAAGAAAGTCACTGACATTATTGCAAAAGGCATTGTTAACTCTGATCACAGGTATGCTCCTGATCATGTTCGGTGACTTGTTATTGCGTTATTTCTTTGATATCAGTCTAGCGATTGAACTTTTGACGCTCCCCTTTGCAGCAATAGGCCTTCTTGGTCTGTTTGTACTATTCCCTCAAAAAAAACTCTTTGTTGGAATACTGCTCGCATTGGTCGGTGGCGCTGTACTGATTTTCTACAATGTGACAAAAGATGGTCTTTCTAGAGCTACTTTGATGAGTAACAGTGAATATATCATTCGGATCACGCCACATAATTACTGGATAGTCAAACACTACGCTTTCGCGGAGAAAGTAATCGCAAGAAAGAGAACAGATATATTTTTTGATCCGAATTCAAAGATGGGATTTGATCGGGGCTACCAGACAAGATTGCTCAGAGAAACCTCCGACAGCCTCTATATGGAAATAAATTCCAAAATATACCGGCTTGACACGTTGAAGAAGATAGGCTTGTGGGAGAAAATCTAGACATCGAAAATCATTTTTCTATCACAACAGGCATTCCATCCCTACATTCTACTGGTCTGCTTGAAAATACACTATTAAACGAAATTCTATCCCAAGCTAGCTTATCCAAAACTATTCTCCACACCTTCATTAAATTATAAATATCTATTTTCTCAAGTGTTTCCTCGCGACAATCAGTTTTATGGACTAGAACAGGAAATAGAAACTACTAGCATACGCAATATGTCTTTTCGAACCTTCTGTGGTCTTGGATAACGAGCACGCGAATCGGAGTCCAACTAAATTGCTATTGTAATAATATATGTGGGTATTATGTAAGGTTTATGTAGGTATTATGTAGGTATTATGTAGCTCTGTTAACTTAGCTATCACCCAGATAACCTATAGGTAACAAATACATAACTAGTACATATTATTCTTTATTACAATACTTTATCACTATCTTTAGTTCATAACCAATAAAAAATGAGATGGCTTTTCAAAAAGGTAATATCAGATTAGAGGGTAATATCGGCGATTTGAATTTCTACAAGAGCGGTGATCATTATAGGGTAAGGCAAAAATCTGCCAAGAAGACAAAAAATGAAATTTCCAACCTCGCCCCTCGGTCAAAAGAAAATTCTCAAGAATTCGGTTGTACGAGCTCTTTTTCCAAAAATCTACGCGATGCTTTTAAGAATGCTATTGGTCAACACTATCAACTGTTTCAGGAATCGTCAAACCTTAATCGTATTGTTAAACGAATCAATTTGATAGTGAAAGCAGACGAGATAAGTGAAAGAGGACATAGAAAAGTTTTACCGCATAATCTAATGCTGCTGCAAAATTTTAGCTTCAATAGTAATTCTTCGCTAAAAGACACCATACTTATACCTATAGACGTTAGATATATTAGAGATACACAGAAAATCAACCTTTCTATCTCTAATTTACGACCAGAAGCTCATCTAGATATCCCTAAAGGTATAGACTCATTTATGATACATCTTACACTCTTCTGTATAAATCATCAGGATATGAATATATCAACCGAGTATACGTACAGCGAACTCCTTTCCTATCACCATTCGTTACATTCGGTACAACTAAGCAGTGCTAAAGAATACGACATCACCGACGCTGAGACCTTAATTGTGGCTGTAGGACTTTCATTGTACAAAGATACAGCTGGGTATCCCGTACCGCAGATTAGCCCCAATCTAAACTGTTTTGACATTATTAAACTCTATCCTCCTTCAAAATCAACCCAATAAAAAATTCATCCCCCTGACACCATCAACAGATATCACCCCAGCTTAATAGTGTCGGGTGAGCTTTTAAATATCAAATAGCTAAAACAACGTCGTAAAAAAATCCTTGATGTCGATTAAATCGCTCCAAGTAAGCTCATTGACTTTATAAAGAATTAACAGTGTTGATTCTTTCAGAAAAAATGCACAGTTCCGAAGAACTGTGCATTTAATGTAAAAATAGATTTAAACTGGGAACTTATACATTAGGACAGGCCGATTCGTCAAAAAAGAATTGACAATCAACATGTTTTCTCAGTATCGTAGACGGCCAAAGTGTACTGATTTCGGAAGACAAGGTATGTTTTACCGCTTCGGCCTTATGCTCCCCGACTACTACACAGTAAAGACTGGAGGCCTTCATAATCGTAGGGATAGTCAGCGTCAAGGCATGGGTCGGCACCTCTTTGATGTCAACAAAACAGCCATCAATAACCTGCTGCATACGGCACACCTGATCAAGCTCAACTTCTTTGATAACCTGCTGATCGTCAAAGTCTGCTACGGGTGGATCATTGAAAGCAATATGTCCATTCTGACCGATACCCAGACATACTACATCAATAGGCTTCTCAGTTATAAGTGCCGTAACACGTACTAACTCCTCATCAACTGTACCAGAAGGGTTAATAAAGTACTTAGCCTTAGGTGTCACAAATTTAAAAAGGGTATCTTCTAAATAATTAGAAAACGCCTGCTTAGCACCATTGGGCAGACCGATATATTCATCCATATTAAAGGCCACAATTTTAGACCAATCGATCTCTTTTGACTGAATCAGATACCCCAACATGTAATCCTGCGAAGGGGCTGCCGCAAAAATAACGCGTATCTCGTCCTGCATGGCTTGCAATTCTAATAACTTAGCTTCGACGGCTCTTCCTGCCTTCTCACCTGCCTCACGAGCTGTGTCCGAAATATCAACTCTCAAATTTTCTAAAAGCATATTTATACCTATTTTTTAAAGAATAACAAAAATACAACACCTAAACAGCTGTAAAACGTACACTATCAATCACAATTTCCTGTTCCTTTAGATCAGAAGGCATCTGCCCCTTAAAAAGCCATAAGTTTAACTTCAGCTTCTCATTGTTCTTTTTCGGAACATGATTTCCTTCATAGATCCACTTATAGATACTTTTTTCCTGACCATTATCACCTGTGCAACTACTTGAAAAAGCAATCTCTTCTTCCCTCCAATCAAAGGAATGTACCGTCGGCCCCAAGTTAGGAAGGATATCAAAGCGTTGCTTATTGCCGGTTACTGTCGAAGGTTGTGACACGAATTGCGCATTGGGATTACCGTCAATCGACCATTTTGAAAACTCGATATCGATTTCATGATCATCATCTAAGTATGTAAAAAGCCCTGCGACTACATTCTTATCTAATATTGCGATGTCCGAATTGACATAGAACGTGTACTTGCCATAACCAAGAGAGCGTCTAGCTGTTACTCCTGAACAATACCAATAGCCCGCTTCCTCTCTTATCTTGAGATGTAAGCGCCCTTCGCTATCCACCCACACATTTTTATCAGAGGCCGAAAACAAATTCGGCCCCGGTCCTTCCTTTTTATCTTTGGTAGCACGTACAACCCAATCTATACCAGAGAATTGAATAACCCGATCTGTAACAACGGGAGATACCTCTACTTCGGGAATAGAATTACTGCAATTCGCAAAAAACAGTCCTCCAATAACTACACACACGAGCCAATACTTATTTACCATATTATCTCACTGAAACGTTAAGCTTAATATTCTCTAATACAGCACCAGCCTTATCTCTTGCGGTTAAAACTAAAACACCTGCACCTGGCGTCTCCCCATCATGGATAAAGACTATATTCTTAAGATCTAAGTCTAATTGGCTAAAACGACTGCCTTTCTTTAATACCTCGGCTCCTTTTATCAACCAGCCAAAGGTTGGCAACTCTTCAACCGTGTAGATGATATCTCCAGCCGAAGCGCCACTCAGGAGAAGATTATCATTCGACAGTACATACATTCCCCCGTTCTCTACATCAAAATCTTTCTTATTCTCTAACACAAGTTCCGAATCGCCGCTTGCCAGGGTTGCAATAATCATCGGGCGAGCGAGTGTAGGGTGCTCTTTGGATGCGATATCGTCAGTTTCATCAGATTTTGCCTGTCCATCCAACATAAAAGACTTTAGACCGTTAGGACTTTTCTCCTTATAATAATCGGTTAAATCAAACTTAAAATTAGTTACTTTACTCGTTTTGATAGAAGCGATACGCGGTGTCGTCGGAAACACAGCATTGCTAAAGTTAATTGAGGTTTCGTTCCAACTGGTGCTGGGTGTTTCAAACAAATCCAAATCAACACCTTTGGCTGCAGTAAAAGATACGGCCAGTTGCATCTTAATTTCGGTAATCACGCCTTCTTTCTTAAAATCATCAAAATCGAACATTAAAAAAGCCTTGCGGTCATAATCACCATTCCCTGCTACATTTTTGATTCTCAACAGCGGATCAGTCCCGAAATTCTTCGTCGACTCTGCCCCACCATTGACATAAGCATCCTGCTTCACAAATATTGTATCCTGCACCAAATTAGGGTTTTCAGCATTAGCATCCCCCGTGGGCGCAGAATAGAAAACCACAAAATTCACCACATGCATCACTCCATTCGTCGGTACTAAATTTGAGGTTCTGATCTGCCATTGCCTATTGGTACCTTCATTAATCAATCCTACATAGGTGCTCGTATGAGACAAGTACATCATCTGTCCATTTTCTGTCTCATAGGCGATTGGCCTATTACTCGGTGCGAGAGCCGGATCGTTAAAATTCACCTCGCCTTTGACGGTATGGTAGCGCAGTATGTTCTTTAAAATCGGGAGAGGAATCTCCGCAATAGAGGAATATTTATTTTCCTTTAGGTAGGCGCGGAATGCCTCATTATTAGGAGCAATAAAGGTCAGACCTATTTTGTCGGCATACATCTCCTGGAATTGCGCGCGCTCTATAGCTTCATTAAGCATTGAAAGTGAATCATTACTCTTAATATATGCCAGAGCTGACATATTCAGCTTCTTATTATCTGGAGCTGGGTCATAATTAAAACTTTCTTGTATCTCGCAGCTAAAGAGCAAGACTAGTATACTAATCCCCATTAGGAGATGAGTAATTATATTTTTTACCTCTCTCATAATCTTACTTATAAAATTCATTTTGCTTCATGTTCGTATTCCTCAAGGTTGCACTTTCATGTAACGGCCACAATAGATTACCTTCTTTCGATAATCCATTGATAGGCTGCATGGTCGAAATCGCAGTACCGGTACGCACCAGGTCGAACCAGCGGTGACCTTCAAAGCAAAGCTCTACCGAACGCTCGTGCAGTATCGCATCTACGACGCTTTTGTATTCACTATTTGCAGCTGCCTCATCCATGACGTTAAGACCAGCACGTTTGCGTATACGATTCAATAATTCCAACGCTTCCGTAGGTTGATTAAGATTTGCATGAGCTTCTGCTTTCAGCAAGATAATATCCGCGAGCCTAGTTAAAACAATATTGTTGGACGATGGCTCTGGACTTTCATCTTTAAATCCTTGTCCAAAGAATTTCCAGATCTTACGAGGCTGAACTTCTGTCACATCATAGATACGTGGTTGGCGTAGGTCTCCTTTCTCCAAAGAGGCAATAAATTTGGCACTAGGGACATAATCACTATCTGACCCAAGTGCATAAAGGATACGCAATGCATTGGTCTGCACCTCATTATATCCTATTTCGAAGATACTCTCCGTACTTACACCTTTTACGAATATATCGTTCCAGTCACTCATAGCGACTAGGGTATACTGAGTATCACCTATAACCTTTTCTGCGGCAGCTATCGCTTTATCATATTTCTTCTGCCACATATACAGTTGTGTTAGAAAAGCATATGCTGCTCCCCGTGTAAAGATCACACGGTTCTTCGCTCCTGAGTAGCTAACGGAACAGTTATCTGCGGCAAACAATAGATCGTCTTCGACCTGTGCCAATACTTCGTCCATGCTATTTCTCTTTACAAAAACATCCTGCTCTACGCTTTCGTACGGTTCTGTTATTAAAGGGACACCTCCCCATATACGGGTCAGATAGAAATAGGCAACCCCCCTTAACCCACGTGACTGCCCCAATAACTGATCCCTCAACACACTCTCTCCGTCTCCAAATACCTGAGGCGTGTATTTTATAGCATAGTTGGCTCGGGATATAAGGGTATAAAAACCATCCCATTTAGCAGAATTAATGATTGGCGTCAAATCATTGCTCTGAAGTGCCCTTGGGTCTCCGGCATGTTTGGTCGTCACATTGTCTGCACGTCCCTCTCCCCAATACGCAAAATTCAAACGAAAAACCGACTGCATGCTATTGTATATCCCTGTAACACCAGCTTGTGCATCACTAGGTTTCTTATAAAATCCTTGTCCAGAAAAATTACTGATCGGCTCTTTATCCAAATCCGAACAGGAGACGATAAGCAGCATCAAAGCACTGCCTAATATATATTTAAATGATCTTTTCATGGCTATTAATTAAAGTCCGAATGTTAAACCAAACATGAATGTACGACTCTGCGGATATGACCCTTCATCCAAACCTACACGAAGCCCAGAATAAGAATTTACGTCAGGATCAAATCCTGTATATTTGGTCCAGGTAATAAGATTCGTAGCAGTAACAAAAGCATCAAGCTTACGCAAACCTATGCGTTTAATCCAATCGGGATTCAGCGAGTACCTGAGGTTAACATTCTTTAATTTTATATATGAACCATCCTCTACCCACCTACTCTGCACGCGGCTATCCGATTGCTTCGGGTCGTCACGGATCAATCGAGGAAAGTTTGTCACATCCCCTTGTTCACGCCATCTCGTCAAAGCATCAGTAGACAAATTGTTATAACGAACGATCGAATTGCGTTGATGATTTAATTCACTATAAATCTCCCCTCCTACGGAGTATTGGAAAAACACATTTAAATTGAAATTCTTATAGCTGAAATCATTGGAAATACCACCAAAATACTTAGGCTCCGCGTAACCGATAATCTGCCTATCGTCTTCATTAATGATACCATCTCCATTCAAATCACGCCAAATAGGATCACCACCTACGAAAGCAGGGCCATTGGCACCATTCGTAACTCCTTTTACATTGTCTTCGTCACGGGCATATACACCATCAAACTGCCATCCGTAGAAAACACCAATAGGCAGTCCTACTTGAAGGATATGGAACGCGCCGTTTTGGATATATCCATTAGTCAATACATTCTCTGGTAAGGAGGTTACCTTGTTGCGATTCAAACTGAGGTTGATATTGGTATTCCAACCGAAAGCTCCCTGTAAGTTTCGCGTTTGCAAACTAAACTCCAGCCCTTTGTTTTCTATCGAACCTATATTACGCGTAACATACTCAAATCCCGTAGTACTCGGTAATGGCACATTGTACAGCAAGTCCTTTGTCTTTTTTAGATAGGCATCTGTAGAGAATAAAATCCGGTTATTCGCAAACCCTAACTCTAAACCGAGATTGTACTGATGTGTGGTTTCCCAAGTCAGACTTGCATTAGGCATCACTGTGGGTGCAGCACCAGAGAAATCCAGATAATTCGTACCTAGGGTAAACTCTCCCTGAGAAGTATAATCTCCTATTGCCTCGTTACCTGTGCTCCCCAGGCTAAAGCGAAGCTTGCCGTCGCTCAACCAGTTAAGATTGCTCAACGCCTCTTCTTCTACGAAACGCCAACCTGCAGAAGCCGAAGGAAAGAAACCGAAGCGCTTATCCCGTCCAAACCTTGAGGATCCGTCTGCACGCATGTTGAACTCCAAAAGGTATTTGCCTAAATAATCATAGGTAAGACGGCCGAAATACGAGCGCATAGCATGTTCTGAAGCTACGTTTACATCTTGACCAGAGATAACAGAAGCCCCATTTAAGGTGCGGATGTCATCGCTAGCAAAATAAGAACCATTCAGACCGGTACGGTCATACCGCCATTTTTGAAAACTAATCCCCGCAACGGCACCTATATTATGCGTATTGCTGATACTTTTATTATAGGTAAAATAGCTTTCATTACCCCAAGTTAGATTTCCAGATGAACGAACGGCTCCTGTATTATAACCTTCACGGTAGTCTAGTATAGAAGGCATAAATTCATCTTCCTTCATCGCGATATAGTCCAAGTTAAAGTTGCTTCTGAACTTTAAGTCTTTAAGAATATCTATCTCTAAATACTGGCTTCCTATAATTCTATTACTTTTATTGAGATTGGTCGCATAAAGCGCCATTCCTACAGGATTACGCTGTCCGATCATGTAGCCATTGAGTGATCCGTCCGGAAGGTACATAGACATATTGGGCGGTCTGACCAAGAGACTGCGTATTATACTAAGATTGCCCGATCCAGCGGCATTTGTGCGGTTATTGACCGCATTGGTATAGGATACGTTCTGTCCTATCCGTACGCGTTCAGAAATATTAAAGTCAACGTTTAGCCGAGAAGTAAAACGCTTATAGTTCGAATTCAAAATCACCCCATCCTGATCTAAATAAGACGAACTCCATGCATATTTCGTCCCTTGATTGCCCCCTCGTACCGAAAGATCGATTTTATATTGCGGAGCGACTCGCATCAGTTCATCCTGCCAATCGACGTCGCCGTTATTCATCGGGTTTAGCGAGTCAATAATCGTATAATAAGGTTCTTCTGGATTAGACAATGCATAGTAAGAATCCAATACGGCTTCTCTATACTGACGCGAGTTCAAGACGCTAAGCTTCCTAGTCAACGAACTAACACCAGTAGTAGCATTCAGTAAAACCTCAGTCTTTCCTTCAGCTCCTCGTTTTGTGGTAATCATCACCACCCCATTGGCTGCACGAGATCCGTAAATAGCTGTCGAAGCAGCGTCCTTTAAGATCTCCATAGATGCAATATCATTGGGATTTATATCTGCTAATGGATTTAACCCCGAACTCTCGGTGCCATTCAAAGAAGATATGGAATTGGATTCGACCGGAATACCGTCTACAACAAACAACGGATTGTTACCCGAATTTAAAGAAGAATTACCGCGGACACGAATAGTCATTTCACCTCCCGGAGCACCTGAATTGGAGGAAACCTGAACACCAGCTGCTCTTCCCTGCAGGATTGAAATAGGGTCTTGTTGGGTAGTTTTTTCAATGTCAGCCGAACCTACAGAAACGACAGAACCTGTTAGATTCCGCTTTTTCTGACGTCCATAGCCGACGACAACAGTTTCTTCGATTTCGGTTGCCAGATTAGAAAGCTCGACTACGTAATTAGAACGTGAGTCAATCTTAATGGTCTGACTGGTGTATCCTAAAAAAGAAAACACGATAGACTCTCCTTCAGTCAGATCACTAAACACAAATGCACCTTGAGCATCTGTACTTACTCCTAGATTCTGACCAAGGAGCTTAACACTGACTCCTGCCAGTGGTTGTTTGGTACCCGCGTCCATTACTTTTCCAGATACACGTTTTTGCTGTGCAAATACGTTGAGCGGCACTACCGCCAACGCAGACAGCAACATAGCTGTAAGAAAAAAAGCTAACGCGCCCCATTTTTGTTTACGATGGTTTGCAGTAAATATCATAATGCAGATTTAAAGTTTATATCATCTGTTATTTATCACAGCCAAGGTAAATAAAAATAAAAATCAATGCAAACATTTGCACAATAAAAATAGAAAACAAAACCAAATGAAGGTTTTAACCAGTTTTAACAATGCAAACATTTGCATTAAATATTGAAAAAAGTTTATTTGAATTAAGGAATATTTGAATTAACTTCGACTGTCCGAACCTGTGGTTGCGAAGCAGTAAATACAAACGAATAAACAAACCAAACTTTAAATACGTTCCCAAGATGGGACAGCATATAAATAACGAAAAAAAATGAAAAAAAAGGAAGCCGCAAGGATTACTATAAAAGACATCGCTAAAGCACTCAATCTATCTACAGCGACCATATCCCGTGTGCTCTCCAACCATCCAGCTATCAGCGAAAACACAAAAAAAATTGTTAATGAAAAGGTAAAAGAGATGGGGTTTTCATTAGATCCCATAGCCTCGAGTTTCCGAAGTAAAAAAACAAAATCCATCGGCGTTGTATGTCCTCGTATTGATATCGACTTTCACTCCAAAGTAATCAGCGGTATCGAAGAATATGCTTACAAAAGAGGATACCAGATCACAATATTCCAATCTAATGACTCTTATGCAAAAGAAAAGGAAATCGTACAAATGTTAGAAACTTCATTAGCAGCGGGAGTTATCATCTGTCCGGGGCTTGAAACCAAGAAATATGACCACCTCAAAAAATTAGATAAATCCAATATTCCCCTTGTCGTGTATGACCGGACCAGCGAACAGTTAAAAGCGAGTAAAGTTCTTATCAATGATTTTGAAGCATCCTATAATGCTACAATACACTTAATAGAGCAGGGCTGTAGCAATATCGCACATATTGCCGGAAATCAAAATGTAGATATTTTTAAATCCCGTTTAGCAGGTTTCAAACGTGCCCTGGAAGAACACGGACTGCCTTATCAGGAAGCGCTGATAAAAGAAACAAAAAACTTAAGTTATGATGAAGGCAAAAAGGCTGCTCAAGAACTCGTTTCAATCACCCCTCGTCCCGACGGGGTTTTCTGTGCAAATGACTACACCGCTGCTGCTGTTTTAAAGGTTTTTCGGCACAACGGCATCCCTATTCCAAAAGAAACCGCTATCGTAGGATTTAGTAATTATCCAATATCGACCATACTTGAGCCCCAGATATCCTCGGTCGATGATAGCGCATACGACATGGGATTAGTCGCGGCAAAAATTCTCATCCAGCAAATTGAAGATAAAGAGATGCAGATTCTCGATTACCAAGAAGTAACGATCAAAACCAAGTTAATCATACGAGAATCTTCCAATAGGAAACAGATCTAAATAAAGAAAGGCTTCCAGAGGAAGCCTTTCTTTATTTAGAATCTAATCTTACAGCAAGACTAGAATCACCCTGTCTATTAAATGCTTTAAATACCAAACCTCTTTTATACGGAATCGGCCCTTTATATATAGCACTATTTATTGTTGGATTTTCTCCATTCTCAGCATACCGGACATCAAAACCGGGAAGCTCCATATTTACATAAATCTTACCTTCCATATCTTTTATGCCTGGTGTCGGGATACGGTAGGAAACACCTCCATGTATAAAAGGTAACCGCTGTAACTCCTGCTGTCCCACCACGGCAAAAAATTGCTTCAGGGCTTTATGATAGGCTTCTCCTCCTATATCCTTACCCTCTTCCCACTCCCCCGGCTTGGCCCATGCACGCTCACTGAAAGCAAGCAGTTTAGGAAACAACATACGTTCCATCTCTTTTTCAGATTTTATGGTTTCTGCCCAAAGCAAGGCTTGCAGTCCCACAATATTCCGCTTCCCTTTTTCAGTCAGTTTTTCAGCTCCAGTCAACACCCGATCTGGCAGTGTACGCCCCAGCCAGTCTTGTTTTTGGTTGAGTAGGTAATCATAAGGTATAAAGCTGAACGGTCTCTCCATATCAATAAATCCACCCCAATAAAATCCTTGTTCACGGAATTGCTTATAATAGGCCATGTCCATGTAAAAGTTACTAACAAACGAAAGTTTTACTTTGTAACCCGCATTTGCAAGCCGATAAGCTAGATCCTCATTTCCTCCAAGATTATTCCAGACATTTAAATACACGCCGCTATCCTGAAGCCCCTTAAACGGAATCCATTTCTTCTTTCCGTCCTCTACAACCTTTTCCATTCCCACCTCTTCCCATCCGGTAAGATGAAGACCTCGCTCATTCAACATATCATAGAGTAATCTGAAATGTCTAATCCATAGATCATTTGTTTCTTTGATACTCGCATCCTGCTGTTTAAATTTAGTAAAAGCCGGTGAATGCTCCCATACACCATTTGGGACTTCATCACCTCCAAAGTGTATAGTTTCCAAAGACACTCCGGCTTCCCGATACATAGCGATAATATCATCCGTTACCTGTTCTAGGAAGGTGTAGACAGAAGGTAAAGAAACATCCATCACATTATCATTCCATTTCTGAACAGATCTATATATGGATGAATCATTTTGCGATTGCAACAAATATTTATTTGCGGCTACCATATCACCTTTTTCCGCTAATCGACGGTACCTCACATTCATCGCTTGTATTGCCGCTCGTGCATGCCCTGGTGTTTCCACTTCGGGTATAACCTGGATATGCCTGCGTTGTGCATACTGCAGGATCTCTATAAAATCACTCTTACTATAAAATCCGCTAGCACGGGCATTATCTAGAAATGGCCCTGAGCCGTAAGACGGCGGCAACCATTCCTTCCATTTTCCATCGTCCCAGTGTCCTCTACGACTCCCAACCTCAGTTAACTCTGGAAGTGACGGAATCTCTAAGCGCCATCCCTCGTCATCATTTAAGTGAAAGTGTAATGTATTTAACTTATACAATGACATCACATCCAACATCTTTATAATCTGCTCTTTGGATTGAAAATTCCGCGCAACATCCAACATCAGCCCCCGGCTGCCAAACCGTGGCTCATCAGACACAACAGTAGACTGCAGCGTAATATCCTTCCGGTTCTTTGGGGCATAATATATCGGATCAACCGATAATTTTAAAGACTGTATCGCATAAAACATCCCCGCACCTGTAGCCGCAGACAGCTTTATTCCCTTGGGTGTAATTTCAAGCTTATAGGCCTCTCCTTTTAACGAAGTGTCTTCAACGAGCTGGATTCCAGCACGATTTTTAGCCGAACCAAACACAGCTTTGCAAGACAGTGCGAACAACTCATCCAGATTCTCCATCAAAAGCTTTCCTTCGGTTTCAAACAAGGGATTATAGCTAACCTCTACCCCTTTCCGAAGTGTATATTTGCCCTTGCCGATCGCGCTCGACACGGGCGTTGGTATAATATGTCCCGCTCCAATACCTTTATTGTTCTGATACCTTAAGTTCTTTTCGTATATCTTTCGGGCATCCATCTCTGCATCCGCACCTACCCTATAAAAAGGTTTCTCATCAGGAGGCAGAAGCGTACGCACAGCTCCCAATGGCTGCAAATGATTATTACCCCAATCCAGGTAGAACCCTTGTGGCGCATCATTAAAGTTTACGACCCATGATTTAGATATCATCGTATACCTGACCGAATCCCCAGGCATCAGACTCTTTCCCCGGCTATTGGGCTCAAAATAGAAGTAGTCACCGTTAATATGACGGACATCCAAAAGCTGTAGCGAATCCACCGGCTCAGCCAGTCTGATGAAATTAAAATATAACTTCCACCCCTCCCACGGAAATGGCTTATCCCCTTTATTTTTTATAATAAGCTCAGAAAGCGCCTGCTCTTTTCCATCATAATTATTTAATATCGGCTGCCAACTAACAACCAACGGAGACTGTGCATCCGACTGTGCTTTGCCGACATCAAACTTCCCTATAACACAAGCAATTACTAAAAACAGCCTTATCTTCATCTTTTTTTTATTTACTCTGATCTAATTTACAACTTACCCAAACGTGCCAAACGAGCCTCTAACAGCATAATCTTACTATTTCGAAGCTCATTTTCCTGTTGCAGTTCAACATCGTACATCCACTCTCGATTTAACTGTTTAAATTTCTTATCTAAATTTTCACGTTTTAACTCATTAAGGGCTCTTTTCATTCCCCCCAACTCGCTAACCCTAAAGTTAGGGCTATTCAGACGCAACTCTATTTCCATATATTTCAGATACCTTAGTCTAATCTGTGACATCAGCACATAATGCAAATACTCTTGCTTGTTCGTCTTTGGTTTTAAAGCCTCGAACTCCTTCAAAACCCACTCTGCACTATCTTTCATGGTCGTTACCGAAATAGATTTCGTACTTACCGCCCCCTGATTAATTTCGTGAGGATTAGCCCGTAATGCCTCCCAGAAGCGACTAGACTCCCCCAATCCAAAACCGTACTTTTTTTGTGCATACGCCATCACAAATTGCTTTACATCTAACGCTTTGTCTGACCTTAAAGATTCAAAATATGCTTCGATCAACATATTAAAACCTGATAGCGGATACACGCGCCTTATCGGATATAATTCGACAATATCCTTAGGGCTCTCCCATGTCGTGCCGTACAGGCCCGATGTAGACCATGAGGTCATTATAATTCCTTTGTAACCAAATTGTCGTGCCTGTGGAATAAAATCATGGATATTGTTAAAATGTTTTTCCCACTGCGTCAGAAAGTAATTATCCGGATGGCTTCTTAAGGAAGGAGCCCCCCATATCTCAAAACCGGAGTTCAGCAGATTACTATGTTTACCAAACATATCCACATCCCAGCCATAATTCCAATCGATAAAAACAGCTTCTTTAGGTAGCCCCTCCAGTGCGTCAGGATACTTCATGGCTATATCTGCCCATAGAACAGGCTTCTTACCTAAGCCAACAACAATATCACACAGCAATTTAATATAGTCTCCATAAAGGCGGCCTTTACCGACTGCCGCAACCTTCGCCTGTGATTCTTTGGAATGCCCCAATAAATAAGTTTCGTCACCACCGATATGAACATAGTCAGACTGATGGGTACTGATCATATCCTTATACAGATCTGTAAAAAGTGCTTTGGCCTGCTCTTCACGTAGTGGATTAATCTGTGAATAGTCCTTTTGGTCTTCTCTCAAATCTTTGTATCGATAGTGTCTTAAAATGTATTCTACATGTCCAAAACTCTGTTGAAGCGGTATAACATCTATCCCGAGATCTTCACAGTACCGAACGAACTCTTTGACCTCATTCTTTGTGTAAGCGAACTGATTCGGGATCAACGGATGATTTTCAAAAGGATAGGTAGCTTCCCATTCCATAATCAACGTATTGATTCCGCCTTCATGCAATTGCTTAGCAAACTTCTTCAAAGCAGGCATTTTCATAACCTGTATCCTTAGATCCAGATGAAACCCACGGACAGCAAAATCTTGTGCAATTCCAACCTTCAACGAGAATAACTGAATAAACACAAGCATAACTGTGGCTACTATACACTTCTTCATATCTACAGTTCTTTATATTTAGTATATTATTATTTATAATTCTTTCTCAGATGCGTACCTGATATCTCCCTCTACAATAGTTAGGTATATCTCCAAATCCGTATCAAATACAACTACATCTGCGTCTTTATGCTGCTGCAGACTTCCTTTTGTACTATCCACTCCTAAAATCCGGGCGGGAACTTCGGTCATCATACGTACTGTATCTGTTAACGACACATCTGCTAGTCTCATATAATTCCGGACCAATCTATTTGCGGTAGCTACGCTTCCTGCAAAAGCTGACCTATCAGGCAACTTGGCTACACCTTCTTCAACCACAACCGCCAAACCATCAGAAAGCCTTCCCAACACACTGGATCCTTCGGGCATTGCTGCAGCGCGCATAGCGTCAGTCACCAATGCAATATGATCCGGACCTTTAATTTTATGGATCAGTTTCAATAATGGAGCTGGCACATGAATACCATCAGCGATAATTTCCACATCCATATCATCGAGGTAGTATCCAGCTTCAATAGCCCCCGCATAACGCTTTGCATCTTTGCGTATTATAGTAGACATAGCGGAATAAAAGTGCGTTGCTAATCGATAACCGGCATTATAACCCGCTACGACCTCTTCAAACAAAGCATCTGTATGTGCCAGTGAAGGAATGATACCTTTCTCTCTCAGATAAACACCAAAGTCCAATGCTCCTGGCAACTCTGGAGCAGCACTCCAACGAACGATATGGTCAGAATAGGATATAATATTGCGGTACTCTTCAACGTCTGGATTCCGTATATATCTTGGGTCCTGAGCACCGCACTGTTTCAAAGCGAGATAGGGCCCCTCAAGGTGCATCCCCAACCAAGTTGAACCTTTTTTATTCAGAGGTAAAGCTTCCTTATACACATCCAATACAGTGTAAATATGTTCCCTCTCAGCAGTAAGGGTTGTTGGGCATAATGCCGTTGTGCCAAATCTAACATGTGTCTCTGATACGCCTAGAAACGCTTCTATAGTACCGTCCATGAAATCAAATCCACCACCACCGTGCACATGCATATCGATAAAACCAGGCGAAATATATTTCCCCTTTACATCGATTCGAATCACATCCTCTCCTACTTTCAGTGTTCCCTGACCGATATTCACGATTTTCTTACCCTCTATATAAAGGTATCCGTCCTCGAGAATCCGACTTGCAAAAACGAGGGTACCATTCTCTAATAATAGCTTATTCATTTGGGCAAAATTTAGCTTTAATCAAAACGTTTACGTACACAATGATATAAAAAACATTTTCAAACTCAAAACCATTCGCTCATTTCTATCTTCTTTTTAATCCAAAAACTGAAGAATAGACATCGCTTGTCCATTCGAAAAAGTAATCAAAAGTTATAGCCGCTGCCTTTTATAGAATACCTTCTACATTTTGTATCAATAATGCTACATACACGTTATCTCTTTTAAAAGTGCACAAAAAAAGCCCAGTTATCCGGGCTTTCTATCTATTCATTTTTTTATCTTCTATCAAGACTTTACCTCGCTATTATTCTTTCGTTGGAATGCTACATAAACGATCACCACACTGATAGCCATTAACACAAAACCTAAAAAGAATGGTGCTCCTGAAAATTCAAAAGGTGCATCTTCATGGGTAAAATAGTAAAACAAATTGGTCATCACGGGTGGTCCTACTATGGAAGTTGCACTAATCAAACTCGTTAATGCCCCCTGCAATGCTCCTTGCTCATTAGACGGCACGCTTTTAGAAATCACCGATTGCAGCGCTGGGCCGCAGATACCTCCCAAACAATAGGGGACCAAAAACACAAACATCATCCAACCCTGACTCGCAAAAGCAAACAACAGCAAACCAAGCGCATAAAAGGTTAATCCATAATAAATATTTCTCTCTTCTCCGAATTTAGGAGTCGTCCATCGTATTAAACCACCTTGTACTAATCCCACCACTAGACCTAATACACCGAGCGATATTCCTACCATCCGCTCTGTCCACTCAAACTTATACATAGTAAAAAAACTCCAATTACTCTGTACAGCATGAGCACCGATATTAACTAAGATCAATGCGATAATCAGTCCCGAAATCTCTGGATGTTTGCTCAGAAATTTGAGTGAACCAATTGGATTCGCTCGTTTCCAATCAAATTCCCTTCTTTTATCTTTATCCAAACTCTCTGGTAGAATAAAATATCCATAGATAAAATTAAGCATACATAATACTGCTGCGGCATAAAAAGGGACTCTTGCACCATATTCGCCAAGAACGCCTCCAATAACGGGACCAATAATAAACCCCAAACCGAAAGCAGCCCCTATCATTCCAAAATTTTTAGCTCTGTCTTCATCGGTGGATATATCGGCAATGTAAGCGCTTGCGGTAGAAATGCTCGCGCCCGTCAATCCAGCGATAATCCGCCCCACGAACAACCAGGAAATAGAAGGCGCTAATGCTAGAAATATATAGTCCACAGCAAACGCAAACAACGAAATCAAAATAATAGGCCTCCGTCCATACTTATCGCTCAGGTTACCGACTACTGGTGAAAACACAAACTGCGTAGAGGCGTAGGCAAATCCCAACCACCCTCCATATTTGGCAGCCTCACTGATATCTCCGTGAATTAATTCTTCAATAAGTTTAGGCACAACAGGGATTATAATTCCCCAGCCTGTTATATCTATCAGCAGCGTAATGAATATAAACCCAATAGCAGCTTTTTTTGATGATTTTTTCATTGTTTAAAAATAGTTCTAATAAGCTTACTTCAAACGATCTGTACCTTATTTTTTTTCAGGCAACAAAAATAGAAATATTCGGGGTACTTCTCTCTACTTTTTTAGTATAAAAAAGCTGTCGACCATAGGGTCGACAGCTCGAAAAGAGGAATTGTAAAACTGATTATCAAGATTCCCTGAAAATGATAATCATAAATTATAGACAACACTAAAGTACAACGACATTACTATTAGAAGCGGCACATTTTCAAGTAAAACAGGGATTAATCAAAGCTTATAGTGCAGCGTAATAGCTTAACTCCTTCCTAAAAACTGGCTTGCTTTGTATACCTTAATAATGCAATTTTTATCTATCTTTTTAATACTATTTAGCAAACCGCTTAGTTCCTGCAACACATAGAATAACACCTATGATGACAACCAGCATACCAGCACTCACCTTCTCCTGTAATAACCATGCTGCCAATCCGAGTCCAAAAAATGGTTGCAATAATTGCAACTGCCCTATCGTTGCAATCCCACCTTGTGCCAATCCTTTATACCAAAAGATAAAAGCAATGAACATACTAAATAACGATACATACACCAGACTTCCCCAAGCCTTTCCGCTTATATCCACAAAGGAATCAGGCCAATATACTATAACCAACGGTAACATGACAGGCAATGAGATTACCAATGCCCAAGATATCACTTGCCATCCTCCCAATAACCTTGTAAGTTTTGCACCCTCTGCATATCCTAAGCCACAGATCACCACCGCGCCAAACATCAGCAGATCCCCTACTGGAGATACCGACACGCCCTGTGCTACGGCATACCCCATAACCAAGAAGTTCCCGATCAACGAAAACACCCAAAAAGCGCGTTTAGGGCGCTCGCCTCCCCTGACAATTCCAAATACAGCAGTCGATACTGGCAATATACCCAAAAAGACAATAGAGTGTGCCGAAGTTATGTATTGCAAGGACAAAGCACTCAACAATGGAAATCCGACAATCACCCCGAGAGCAACAAGCAATAGCGAAATCAATTGCTCTTTTTTTGGTATTTTCTGCCGAAAGACTAACAATACAATAAGCGCAAGTATACCTGCGAAGGAAGCACGTGTAATCGTTACGAATACCGGATCAAACTCTAGGACAGCAAGCCGTGTAGCCGGTAATGAACCACTAAACAAAATCACGCCAATAAAACCATTTAACCAACCTTTTGTTGAATTATCGGCTAACTTGTTAATACTCGTTTTAGTCATAAGAATCAATTTGTCGCAAAGTTCTGTAAACTTCACTAACAAGCACAGTCACAGTTTTTGATATTTTAATGGACACACTTATCTTTGAGTAAAAAATATAATTCATCAATTTCCAGACGTTCTAATACGATGAGCAGGGCAAATAATCCGTATATCCATCCCGATAAACCAACGTAAGGACTACGTCGAAGACAGTCGGGGCAATGTAGTACAGGCTAACACGAATGACCACGGAACAACGTGCACACCAACAGTAATAAAGTCGTGCATAATATAGTCTGGATATTCCCTATGACCATTAAAGAACAAACCGATCCGCCAACTAGCGGATCATGAAATAAATGCGAAGCATTCATGAGTTCTATCAAGAAAACAATTAAATGCGCGAATAATTATACACATATGAAAAAAGAGTTCTTATATAACGGTATTGCCGACAACATCGCTTCCAAGATACATTCGGGCGTTCTAAAGTCGGGCGAACGTCTACCTTCCGTCAGAAACCTGAGCGGTCTTCATGGTATCAGCATAAATACGGCCAAACGTGTGTTCCTGGAACTCGAGTCCCGTTCACTCATACAGGCTAAGCCCCAGTCAGGATATTTTGTAAGTTCTGTACCCCAACTTCCTCTTCCCACTACCAGTCAACCTGTTCCATTTATTATCAACAGAGAACCCGAAAAACTTATGAACGATATATATGCGACTATGGGACGTCAGGATCTCACGATGCTGTCTATCGGTATCCCTTCCGGAAACCTGCTTCCGCTGGCTAAACTCAAGAAAGAAATTGTGACAGCTACTCGTACTCTACAATGCGGTGGTACCGAGTATGAGCCCCTACAAGGTAACCTCAAACTACGACGAATGGTAGCTGCTCGCTCCTTGACCTGGGCGGGCAACCTTAAAGAAGATGACATTATAACCACCAATGGTTGCATGCATGCACTAGCCCTATGTCTGATGGCATTGACAAAACCAGGTAATACTCTTGCCTTGGAAAGCCCTTGTTATCCAGGCATACTTCAACTTGCCGTAAGTCTCGGCCTACACGTTATCGAAGTCGCTACGCATCCAATATATGGTATTGATATGGATGCATTAACAGCATTATTACCACGGATCGATGTGTGTCTTTTGGTTCCCAATTTCAATACACCATTAGGTTACTGCATGCCTGAAACTCACAAAGAAACGATCACCAAACTCTTAGCACAGCATAATATCCCTTTGATTGAAGACGATACTTATGGAGATCTCCATTTTGGATCCGAGCGTCCCAAATGTTGCAAATCTTTTGATACGGAAGGCAATGTACTCTGGTGCGGTTCGGTATCCAAGACATTGGCACCGGGATATCGTGTCGGCTGGGTAGCTGCGGGAAAATATCACGAACAGCTTCTGAAACTGAAACTGGTGCATTCGCTATCTTCTGCAGCAATTATTAACGAGGCAGTCGGAAACTTTCTGATGACAGGAAGATATGAAAACCATCTACGTCGATTACGTAAAACCTTAGAAATAAACTATCAGAACTATATCACCATCATCGCGAGCGACTTTCCTAAAGGCACTAAAGTAAGCCGTCCTCAGGGAGGATTGGCAATATGGATAGAACTACCTGGGAATATCGACACCCAAGTACTATATAACTATGCTTTAAAGAAAGGAATAAGTATATCTCCAGGCCGTATTTTCACATTGCAGGACCAATTCCATAACTGCATACGGCTATCGATCGGATTACCTTGGACAGACCAACTTAAATTAGACCTAAAGCAGATCGGGAAGTTAGCCAAAACTTTATAGCTTTGCAGGATATTTAAAGAACAATCATTAGTAATCTTCTATAAAGCGATTTCTTGCTGCTTTTCGGCCAAATATGGTCATGATGATGATCATCAGTAGTAAAAAATAAAACGAGCTTTTCCAGGAGACATCCCAATCATGTAATATGCCGAACACAGGCGGCCCAAAGGCTGCTATGAGATAACCTACAGACTGTGCCTTTCCTGAGATCTTAATTGTTCCGTTCATCGTCTTACTCTTAAGCGAGAAAAACAAAATCGACAAACTAAATGCCCAGCCACTGGCTATTCCAATAAATACCGCAGTCAGATAAATATATTGTACTTTTAAAACTAAAAGCATACTTATACCAGTAAACATCAATATACCGACACTATAAATCATCCATTTTTGATCCTTTACTTGGCTTGCTATTACTGGGCTGATAAACAATACAGGCAACATAGCGAGTTGAATTACCAAAAGCACTATTCCTGTCTGCTCTTTGGCCATTCCGTAGTCAATCAGAACAATCGGCAACAATGCGACCAGACAATAGTATACCAAAGACTGAATCCCCATAAAGATGCTTATATACCAAGCTTGTTTCGACCTAAATACATTGAAGCTTCTTACTGCTACCGCCTTTACTATAGTCCTTGCTTCCGTCTTTTTCTTACCCAGAAAAGCTTCTAAAGCGACAGCAAATAGCGCCAATAAAGCCCATACTACCCAAATTCCTAAAGATCCCTTCCATCCCATCTCTGTCCATTTACCAATAGAAATACTCATCCCCGACGCTAAAGCAGCAGTTAGGTTCATCGCCACGGAAAATACTCCCGTCATCATGCCAATATTTTCGGGGAATAGGTTCTTGATATAGGCCGGAGTTGTTACGTTGCCGATACAGATTCCTAGTCCTATAAAAAAAGAACCCACAAAAAGCATTGTAGTCGTTCCATATATTCTTAGATACAGTCCAATAACCAAGAAAATCAAAGCATAAATCAAGCTATAATGAATATTTGCTTTAACAGCCATTTTACTTACTAACACTGAACAGGTGGCAAATACCATCAAGGGAATTGACGTCAGTAGACTTCCCTGTAAATTATTAAGCTGTAGTGACTCTATTATTTCGTTCAACACAGGGCTTACCGCTGTAATTGGGGCTCTCAGACCACCTCCTATTAAAATGATTACTATTATATTGAGCAATAGTAAACTTCCTTTATTTTTCATCTTTTTCTATTTCTATAAATCTATTTTCTTCCGACATACCGACCACAGATACAAAAGTACAATTGGCATTTTTATTAACTTTGCCAAAAAGTATATGCTAAACGACAAAAAAAATCAACAACTATTAGAGAACTGGAAGGAAAAAGGAGTTGACGCCATACCTTCTGAATCTTATATCTGGTATGAAGACAATTGGGCTCATGACAAGTACGAGCACAGCCACCAGCGATATCAACTAACCTATGTAGAAGATGGTTACCAATACTTTCATATCAATAAGCAGATCTTTCTAGTGCCTCAAAATCATGTTATCTGGATTCCCTCCAATCTTAGCCATCGCACTACTTCGCAAGCTAAAACTGTTAATCTGATGATCATCCTGTTTAAGACTACACCAGACCAAACATTCTATAAAGACATCCACGTATTCCCAGCTCCCGCTGTATTAAAGGAAATGCTCTTATACGCTGCCAAATGGAACCAACAATTATTCGATGAAGAAGAACATACGGTTTTCCTAAGGGCTATCTTACAAAGTCTTCCCTATTTTTGCGAAGAAAATCAGTTTTTAAAGATACCTGTACCTATCGATCAACGTTTGACTCCTGTCTGCAATTATATAAATGTAAACTACAGGTACACTTCTGATACCGATACCCTAGCCCATCTGGCCAACATGTCGGTACGCAGCTTACAGCGAATATTCAAGCAACAAACAGGGATTACTATCCAAAAATATACACAATTGATCCGTATATTGAAAAGCATAGAACTTATCGACACCGGGCAATATACCCTCACCCAAATCGCTACCATGATCGGCTACAAGAGCCTGTCAGCGTTCACGTCTTCCTATCAATCGATAATGTTAAGTAGGCCGAATGTAAAAAAGTAGCTGGGACATTCCCAAATTCAATTTTATATGAACAACCAGTCTAAAATGACAGAAGCCGCGATCTGTTCGAAAGCGACTTCTATACCTCCCCAAGTTGAGTTTTAGAATAGCACACCTATTCTGGTAGTTTATTCCATTTACTATTTTGACACCATTGTATACTACCGCAATGCACTTTGGCATTAAAGCTCACTCCTAAAAAATAATTTCTCAGTATAATAGTAGTATCTAGTTATCTCTCATAAATAGAGTAACTACAATAACACAACACCTATTAAAAGAAATTGTTTTCTCTTTTTGTATTTATTTTTAACTAGTATTTATTTTAAGACGCTTTGCTTATACCCTCTAAAAATTAGTGCAATTTGTGGGTTACAAAAAATTGCACACTGTCCTGCGTGCAACTTATCATTGCATTCAGTATTAAACCTCTACATACTATATACATTATCACAATAATCTTGTAATGATTCAATAAATCTTGCCACATGAATCCCATCGCAAACCGCATGATGAACCTGTATAGCTAAGGGTAACACTACTTCAGCACCTACCTTTTTATATTTACCAACAGTAAAACTTGGGGCAAAATAGTCCGTAAAATCAGCAATATTTAAATTGAAACTATCAAAATCTATCCAAGGTAAGGCTGATATATTAAAATGGTTCTCTGGAACAACCTCTGGAAAGAATCGCAGATCGCTGTTATACTTTTGGACATTTTGTTCATAATCTGAGACGAATTCTCTAAAATCCATGGTATACTTTGTATATAAGGCCGAAAAAGTCTCCGTTTCTGGCTTTAGTACTGTATATATCGGATGGACTTCATCCCAAACAACTAATTCACCATCCTTCATCCTCATCCTAAATTCAGCATGATTATTTACAGCCTTCGTCAATAAATAAATCATTGTAGGATAGAATTTATACCCCTTCTCTTTAACAAAGGAGATTACACGGTTTATTTCAACTTTGACAGTTAGACTGAATCCACATCGTACGGATGTACTGTAAACTTTAAAATGCTCTTTACGCTTCCAGTCTTCAATATTTATTTTTTTATAACTCATTTTCCTCTCTTTTACCAGGTTCTACCATTACTAATTTTCCAATCATAAGGCACTAATTCTTCCAAAGTCCTAACTTCTCCATTTGCCACTTCGATCAAAGTCTTTCTATTATCTGACGACAATTGTCCGATCAGTTCACGGCACCTACCACATGGAGGTACTACATCACCTTTACAGTCCACAGCTACAATAGTTTTTATCCGGAATTCCTTATTTTTAAGCATCTCTGCTATAGCACCATGCTCTGCACAATGCCCTAAAGAACACGCAGTATCTATACTTATACCTGTATATATATTGCCATCTATTGTTTCTAAAGCTGCGCCGACTGCCCCATACTCGATATAACTATTATGTACGACCGGATTGGCCAAACTTGCTGCGATTTTCTTTATATCCATTGTCCGATTCTAATTTTGCTTTCGATAAGTGACACAGTTTTCAACGGATACCTCCATCCAACGATATTTGTCTCAATCCCAAAATTACTAAACTACATCATTTATTTATACACCTATCTCTATTCGTCGTATGCATTTTACAACATCAATGTCCACTATCCATTTTGATATAGAGAAAGATAGACTATAATGCGTGATGAATACATCGATACCTTTTTCTATTCAAAAATGAAATAATATCTTTGAGCATGACTATAGATGAATTAAAAGCAGCATTATTAAATAGAGACTATCCAGAACGTGTAAAGATCAGCAGCGATCAGGTTGTAGTTGATGTTCCAAAATTTTTAGAGATTCAGTTTCTTGAATGTGAATTATGGAAGAAAAAAGACATCACCAAATGTCCAGGCCATCTTAGATTGGTGAAATTTTATGAAGCCACTAATCCCTCAACTCAAATCACTACTGCGGAGTAATCCCATATTCTTTTATAAAGTACCCTTGAACAAACTCAGGGTGCTTTATAGACACCTTTTCCTACTTGTTAGCAAGAGGCATAATATTTGTCTGAACCTTCCAAAATACATAATCAAAATTATGGTGATCAAGAAAGTCCTTTTGTTAGTATGTCTTATTACGAGCAGTGGTATCTTAATATCCTGCCTATCGCGACTTTCCCGTCCTGCTATAACGGGTTACATCTTTGATTACAACAACACACCTCTTTCTGGTTGTAAAGTCAGCGAAACAAAGACCGATGCACAAGGTAGATTCTATTTAAAAGAGCGTCGCGTTAATCGTTTTATTCTCACTGAAATGTTTACTATGGAGGCTCCGCCGGTATTCTTTACTATTGACATAGAAAAAGACGGATATCAACCTTATCATAGTGATTTTTTCCAACGACATGGTGGAGGTCGCCAGAAGGGGGCATTTGATAATATTGATACAATTTATATTAAACGCATTGGTCAACAAATAAACATCAAAGACTATATATACGATGATTGGATATTTTCGACTGACAGAAATCTTGATACACTCTATGGTATTAATAAAAACTATAGATTCAACAATCCAGTTACAAACAACACCGAATTTCAAGACAAGTACAATTGGGGATTAGTCTACAAATACAAAAGTACTACTCCTCCGGATGGTAGTTGGAATCCCGAATCATATGATCTATTAACCAGTTGTAAAATCACCTTACAACAAAATGGAAGCTATCAGGGAATAAAAACATGCAAATATATTAATCCTTGGCGTCATCGAAAAGAATACGACAGAATCTACCGCGAGGCCTATAAAATCCCATCAGACAGTAGTCATAGTAGCGGCCACTTTACACTAAAAGATAACCTCATACACTTTGACAATTCCTTTATGGGAGCAGATGCTATCTACAAAATTGATTCTATTGACCGGGATATCCTTATATTGTCCCGAAAAAAATATTAAGATTATACCTTCTACTCCAATATCGCCTGAATCAAGTCATACTCAGCCTGCCACACCTCTCGTTTTGTTTGATTTAACTGATGAATCGATTCGTTAAGATCCACGACTAATAGTCTCCCTTCTTTATAGATTCGCTCTTGATTTTCTTTTGCCTGTCGGGCTAAGTCTGCAATAGTTTCTAACCGCTTTAACTTCACTCTCGCTGCCGCTATTTTGCCCTCGCGTTGCTTTTCATTGATATCTTCATTAAAGCGTTCACTGTCTATCTTCAAAGAGACTAAATCGAATTCCGTATGTAGGCGTTTATATGTCGACCGGTAAGTAAAAAAAGTAGATATCGGAACCTTTACCGCTGCGTTGACATAACTACTGCCGTACCATTCCTTTCCCTTATCCAAATGCAACACATTACTATAATATTGTTCTCCCAAATAAGCATTTAGCTTAAAAGTCGGCAGCAACTGTCTTTTCACGCCCTCTTTCTGCAGTTCATACGTTCTTCTTTCAATCCTCAAAGATTCTTCAGTAATATTATTTTTCCGATATTTTTCAATAAAGGTAAGAATATCATTAATATCACTATCCAAGGTCTTAATAGTCTCCAAATCTGTAAATCGACACAATTCTAAATCAGCATCTCTTAAAACCGTCCATGATTCATACAATTGTATACGTTTTCTCTCAAATTCCTGCTGTGCAGCAAGGTAGTTTGTGAGCTGTTCCCTACCTTCTTTATACCGTATTTCTAAAACCTTAAGAATTTCATCATAATGTATAGAATCCTGGAGTGCTAACCTATATTGCTTGCTTGCCAGCACTACTCCAGCATAAGCCAAGGTCGCATCCCGTTTCCATTCCTGCTCCTGCTTGGCTTGATCTAACGCCGCACTTTCAATTTCCAATATCTTTTGTTTCTTTTCTACTCTATATTTTGGATCGAATAGTTGCCATTCCATCTGTAAACCAGTTTTAGCACTCCACTTGGTTGCAAACTTCAAAGGGATGACTGCTCCATCCAATGCATTCGGATCAAATGCTACTGCCGGTACCGGCGTGATGGGTACCACAAGATTACGCTGTATATTAGCATCAATATAAAATACGGGAATACGGCTATTCTTAAACTCCTTTAGTTCTTCTTTTTTAACTTCTATCGATAAATTACTTTGGCGATTTAACGAAGTGCTGGGCATATTTTCCCATAACCCTTCAATGCTAAGTACCTGACCCTTACAAAAAAAAGGAGTTAGAAAATACAGAATGTAGATAAAAAACCTCATATCAAAACACAGAAGCAGGTTCTAACTTGCTGATCTTATGCACCGCAAACAACGAGCCTCCTACAGCAATAAGAAGCGTAATACCAAACAAAAATAAAGAAAAAACTAAAGAGATATCAATGATAAGTCCTGAATTCCGAACCCCAAATTTGAATCCGAGCAAAAGCAACATAGCGAACATATAACCTATGACAGCGTAAAGAAATGCCTGCACTATGATAAGACGGTTCACATAACCGTTACTTGCTCCGATTGCTTTCAGTGTACCATAGTCCTTAATACGATCTAAGGCCGATGAATATAAAGTAAGCCCTATAATGAAAAATCCACTTATCATTGCAAAAAGCACTAAAGTTCCAAAACTCATTCCCATATTAGAAGTGATCAAAATTTCTTTTACAGTAGACTTTTGCAATTCCTTAGCATCCCAAGCCTGCAGCTCAGGAAACAATCGTGGTATATCACTCAAGATCGTTTCTTTACTTATACCCGGCTCAAGTCTGGCAATAATAAGGCTGATAGCCGAGGGGGGCAAATTAGTCATAGAGCGGGCGTTTTCCAACGTCGTATACATAAGACTTGCACCGAAAGCCTGAGCTCCTTTAGTCAACACACTAATTTTAGCAGCCTTTCCATTGATCTCTATCGGCTTATCAAGAACCAAATTCGTATTCCAACTTTTCTCACTATATATTTCAGCAGAAACAGTGTGCGGATCGATTAAAGAACGGATATTTCCCTGCGCTATCTTTTCTCTACCCGGTCCCATCACAAAATGAGGTGCTTCTGCACCCACCAAGGTTACTGAAGCAGTTTTTCCATCTAAAAAAGTAGCTTGTGCAGGTGCTAAAACGACAGGATATGCGGCATCTATTCCTCTTAAACTTCCAATCTGTTGTACCAGCCTCTCATCCAATTGATTTACCGCATTGATGTTTTTACTCTGTTTCTCTATGATCCAAAGTTCATTATCTCCAACAGGGGCATTCCCTACAAGGTTTCCCATTAATCCCATCAAAAAAAACAATAGACTTAATTGCTGCCCTATTAAAAAGGTACTGATAACTACGGCTGTTATTACCCCAATGCTTTTCGCTTTGTCATATTTAATGAATTTAAAAGCTACCTTTAACATTATTTGATCTTTATCTCGCAGTCCACCTTAGTGTTAATTACAAATCCACTCTCCTCTTCCAACTTAATTTTCACCCGGCGTACCCTGCGATCCTGAGCTTCATTGGCCGTATCGTAGAAGATTGATTTATTAGATAATATAGGGCTTACATATACCAACTCGCCTCGTATCGATTTATCTCCACTTGTCACTGCATAAACAGACACCTTCTGCCCGACTTTCACTTCATTAGCAAATAACTCATCCACTTCTGCTTCTACAATCGGATTACTCGTTGTTATAATACGCCCAAGCTCCTGACCGGGTTCAATATACTGCCCAAGACGCACATTCAAATCATTAATAATACCGTCACCAACAGCTTCAATGTGTAGGTTGGCGTATAGCTTACCTACTTTCTTAATATTTACATTCTGTTCTTCCAGAACTAATCTTTGCGCTTCAAGTTGGCTTTGCAAGCCCCTCAAGGTTGCCTTCTGTTGTCTCCAACTCGACCGATCTCCCTCCAATACTTCTTTCGTTTCCGCATTTAGTTCGACCAGACGCCTGGAAGTTTGATATTTCTGGCTGCGTTCTTCCAATATAGTGGTCGCCTTAGCAATTTCCTCTTCTGTCGTCTTTATATCTACTTTTAATCGACTCATTTCTAACTGAGCGCGTTGCAAATCCAGATAAGCGTCCTCCGACTCCAATTGAGCAATTACTTGTCCTATACCTACAGAATCTCCGTCTTTAACAAATATTTCTTTCACTCTTCCTACCACTGAACTTGAAATAATAACATCCGCAGTTGATGGGGTAAGCTTTCCAATAGCCCGAACGTCGCTGATTTCGTCCAATATCTCTTTACGGCCTCTATCAACTTCCGTCTCTCCACCGGATGAACAGCTATAACACCATAGTGTACAGAGTATTCCAAGAAACGCTGTTTTATTTATAATACTGTTCATTCTTTATCTTCATAGATACCACACCTTCTTCAACATAGATTGTCTTATCTGCAAATTTACGCAAACGTAAGTCATGAGTTACGACTATCACAGCCTTACCTACACTAGCCAGTCCATTCAATTCAACCATAATAGCTTCCGCACTATATGCATCCAAAGATGCCGTCGGCTCATCACAGAGTATCATAGCGGGATCTGCGACCAGAGCGCGTGCTATTGCTACCCGTTGTTTCTGTCCACCACTAAGTTTTTTTGGTAAGCTAAATATTCTATCTGCTAATCCTACTTTTTCCAGTGCCCGCCTGGCTCTACTTCGAGCAACCGAACTTGATGCTCCTTGTAGAATTAGTGGATGCATTACATTCTCTAAAGCATTCAGAGGTTCAAGTAGATTGAACTGCTGAAACACAAAACCGACTTCATGCAGACGCAAGTCTGCCAAGTCGCGTTCATTCAGCCCTGTCACCTCTCGCCCTTTGTAAAATACCTTCCCCGACGTAGGATATATAATACAGCCCAATATCGATAACAACGTTGTTTTCCCACTACCTGATGGTCCCATAATCAAGGTCAGCTTGCCCGACTCAAAACTCATATCGGTCGTCGATAATGCTGTTATACTACTATCCCCAGTTTTATAAACTTTACAGACTTGTTCTAATGTGACGATATTTTGCTCCATTTTCTTGAAGATCAATTTCGATAAAAAAAATGGAACAAAGAAGGCAAATAAAAAAGTAGGCTATTTTAGAATATTTCCATCTTCTCTAAAAAGTACCTCTCCTTCCATAGTCCACAGCATCACTCCACTTTCCGCATTTCTATTGTAAACACCACCGCCATTAAAAGAAGCACCAAAAGGTGTAGCCTTATTCCCATTTACTTTGTTATCATGCCAGCCCATATTGCCGGTATTACGATTAAATATTCCTCCACCATAGGATAATCGGGCGACAGAATCAGCATTATTATACCCAATGATATTATCACTCCACAACATCATTCCTGCGTTTACATTATAAACGCCCCCCCCATAAGCCAAGGATGTGGATATAGCTATATTATGCTCGATAACATTTTCAGTCCATATCATGGTCCCCCTCGCCGAATTACTATTATACACCCCTCCACCAAAAGCGGCTGCCGCACCAGACGAACAAGATACGGTGTTGTTTTTGATGGAATTATTGATCCACTTTATTATACCGTCTCCTTTATTCTCGTTGTATACAGCACCTCCATAAGCATACGATGAAGATGAAGAGGCCATATTATGCACAATCTCTAAATTCCGAAAAGTCAGACTACCTTTTGTCAACACGACGTATATTCCACCTCCACATGCTCTGCAAAACGACTCTCTATTCACCCGGATAAAAGTACCAGCATTGTCGCTACCTCCACCGGTAATGGTAAAACCGTCCAAAACAGCTTCTTCTCCCATATCTCCTGCCGATACGACCACATGAAATGCATTTTCACCCCTATTAGTCAACTTTAGATACCTCCCTTGTCCCAAACACCCATCATCCCGATTATAATCTCCACTTAATATACTTTCACTTCCGCCTTTGTCTTTTAAAATCCGATCTTTCATTCCAGGACTTCCCGAAGAGGGAAAGCCTCCAAACAATTGTACGTCTTTAACCAATAGAAAAGTTCTATCTCTGAGAACTACGGCTTTATCATTCCCTCCGTTTCCGTAATCGGGCATATACAATGGGGTATACACACCTTCAGCGACCCAGATCTGTAAGGGATTGTTTTTGTTCCAAAGACCTTTATCCTTATTTTCATGAGCCCACCTCAATGCATCGCTCAGCTCTGTAATTGCATTAGCCCAATCGGCTCCACTTCCATTTCCTCCTTTGACACTTTTGTTGACATGAAGTATATTATTGGTTGGTATACGGTGTAATACACTGCCTACTGCCTGAAATTCATAGGCACCAATATTGACAACCTCTTTGAGCTCTCGCCGGTCGTCAGTCCAATCCTGATTTATTTTCAAATCTATTATCCTATAACGGTATGCTTCGGAAAGCTAGCAAATTATTCGCTAATAACCTAATTCTTTCCAAAACCCTGTCAATTTAAATCTCAAAATATATTTGAACACCCCCTAAATGCTCCCAGTTTTACGAATAATAAATACAATGTAACGTTTTGTAAATGCATACTCATTTGTCTCGCTCCAATATTTACTTTTGATTCAATTCATTGAAAACATCATATTCATTAAAAACATAAAATAAAAATGACTACAAAAACGGAGGCAAATAACGTCGCTAAAAAAGTTCAATCTTTAGCCATGGGACTCATCGGAGCCATGTTCATAGCTCTCGGATTCAGCTATTTTACTGAACAGGCATCCTATCGCATCCCTCGAATACTACTTCCTGTGTATGAATTAATGGGCAATATAGGATTGGCCATTGGGCTACTAATCCTAGGTCTGTCCCTTCTTTATACAGCTTACTCCAAATTTAAAAACAGCGGGGGGAACCCATCCTTTATGTGGATAATTTTACCAATATTCGTTGCTTCTGCATTTGTCATCACCCATATATTCGAAAAGAAAAACACAGAGCCACACACACGGGTCGGAGGAACTATTCAGAATAAATCAGAAAGTGATCTCCATACAAACATCATCCGTCCAAAACTAGAACATACTGAAGCCAATGCTTACTTGGATCGAGTGGAAACAATAGTCCAAGAAATGACTACAGCCAGGGAAGAAAAAAATGATAAAAATTTCGGTGAATTAGAAATTGAGTATTTTGAATTAACAAAACAATTAGCTGACATCATCCCTCCACTGAGTAAGACCGATAAATATGCAGATTTTGCGAAGTACAATGCTCAATTGGCCAATAAAATCAACAAAATGCGGGGAATATAAGCTCCGCATTTTTACTTTACAAATATCTCTCTTTTACAAGATCAAAATACAGCACATAAATTGTACTTTTGCAAACCATAAATAGGTACTCATATTTATTCCAACAATTATTAGGTAAATTATATGCTGAAAAGAACAAAACAGGTGCTTACTTTAATTTACATAGTTTTCTGTTCATCGATAGCTTATAGCCAACATATCGATGTAGACGAACTTTATGAGCATGTTTCCAAGCTCAATGATAATAACCAAAATGAACAGTCTATCCTATTATTGGAGAAAATCATTAACGACCCAAAATCCACGGCAATAGACCTGACCCACGCCTACCTCGCAAAGTCTCTAACCTACAAACAACTCTACAATTATACCGGGGCCTTAAAAAACCTAGAATTAGCCTATCAGGAGAGTCAAAAAACAAACAAGAAAGAAAAACTTACAACGCAGATTATTATCGAGCGTATACTCATACATTTCGATCTGAAAAATGAACGGGAGTATCTTGAATTATTAAAACAGTTGAAGCCTGGGGATCTTCAATATGTAAAAAAAGAAACTCAGGCGTATTACCAATGTATCCTCGGGCACCTCGAACTGAGAAAAGGAAACTACAAAGAAGCTGATTCACATTTTGAACAAGCCATCGCGCTCTTCCAAGCAGAAACACCAAAACACCTGCCTCTCATTTACAAAGCAAAAGTTGAACTGTACAATATTATGGGGCTTCATGATAAAGCTATTGAAGCGTTTGAGAAAGGCCTTCTCTCTGCAAATGAGCATCATATTGATATCTATAAGATAATGATGTACGAAACTATGATATATTATTACACTTCCAACAAGGAATATGAGAAAGCCTATCACGCGCAAAAGACAGTCAGCGAAGCCCGTCGCCAGTATGATGCTGCAAACCGAAGTGGAAAATTAACTCTCTTAGAGAAGGAGCTACTACAGCAACGCACTAACATCGAAATTATCAACAAAAGAAATATGACATGGATGCTTTACTGTATCACTTTCTTATTATTCGCCTTAGTTTTTGTACTTTTTAGGCTTTACCAATCTAACAAACAACGTCGAATATTGATGGAAAAAGAGATAGAGCAGATGAGAATAAGTCTCCAGCGCTACATCAATCCAGCTTCAAATACAAACCTATCTCCACTAGACCTGCAACAAGATAGTCCGCAGATGACAGCGAGGCAACTTCAGATTGTCGAATTAGTCAAACAAGGTAAGACCAATAAAGAAATCGGAGCAGCACTATTTATTTCGGAAAATACTGTCAAATATCATTTAAAAACGATCTACGAACTACTCGATGTCAGCAATCGGTTAGCACTAATGCACAAAAACTAAAGCGTTCTCCATAATTTGATCAAGCAACAGGTTACATCATTGCGCAATAAATTTAGGATGAATCAGATTTTCGACAGAATATATCTCTTCCCATTTGATCTGACTGATCAGTTTACGTTCTATAACCACTATTTCATAGATCGATTTACCTGTTACCAGCGCCTCTTTAGCAATAGATGAACATTCTTCATAACCCAATATTGGATTTAGTTGTGTGACTATACCAATACTCTGCATGACCATATTTCTACTGTGGTCGGCATTTGCTGTGATTCCTACGACACACTTGTCTTTAAGCGTATCACATGCTTTTGTTAA
Organism: Sphingobacterium faecale; assembly: GCF_016746095.1. Taxonomy (GTDB): domain Bacteria; phylum Bacteroidota; class Bacteroidia; order Sphingobacteriales; family Sphingobacteriaceae; genus Sphingobacterium; species Sphingobacterium faecale. Next base: position 391,894 of record NZ_JAERTY010000005.1, read on the forward strand.
ATATTGCAGCGAAGTGAACAGCGCCATGCCCATTACAGGCTCCATGACGTTGAGTTGCAATTGTCCTGCCTCGGCAGCCATAGTGACCGTCACATCCGCTCCCATTACATAAAAACAGGTCTGGTTCATCAACTCCGGAATAACGGGGTTTACTTTACCAGGCATGATCGACGAGCCCGGCTGCATCGCTGGTAGATTGATCTCGCTAAGGCCGCAACGTGGGCCACTGCTCAAAAGCCGTAAATCATTACATATTTTACTCAGCTTTATAGCACTCTGTTTCAAAGCACCGCTCAATTGCACCAATGCACCAGTATCGTAGGTTGCCTCAATTAGATCCGAAGCCAAAGTCACAGGCACCGCGCTAATGTCCGCTAAATATTTAACACATAGCGCAGCATACCCTTCAGGAGCATTTACCCCAGTACCTATGGCGGTAGCCCCCATATTTACCGCTGTTAACATCCGGACAGCCATTTTAATGTGTTCAACATCCTTACCCAAAGCAGTAGCAAACGCATTAAACTCTTGACCCAATGTCATTGGTACTGCATCCTGCAGCTGCGTACGTCCCATCTTCAATACCCCATCAAACTCTTTCCCTTTGTTATAAAATGCAAGTTGAAGTTCTTCTAAAGCAGTTATAAAAGATGCAGCTTTCAGATATAATGCTATACGGAAAGCTGATGGATAAGCATCATTTGTACTTTGTGATAGATTAACATCATTGTTCGGATGAAGATATTCATATTCACCTTTTTTATGTCCAAGATACTCTAGCCCTACATTGGCAATCACTTCATTAGCATTCATATTCGTAGACGTCCCTGCTCCCCCTTGGATAAGATCACTTACGAACTGATCGGTAAACTCACCCGCAATCAGACGGTCACAGGCGTAGGCAATAGCTTCGGCCTTTTTCAAGTCTAGTACCCCTAAGTCTCTATTAGCTAACGCTGCAGCTTTCTTCACGTGACCGAAAGCCTTTATAAATAGGGGCTCACTGCCTATCGATATACCTGTAATATCAAAGTTCTCTTTGGCGCGCATGGTCTGCACGCCATAGTAGCAGTCGTTACTGATTTCCTTTTCTCCCAAAAAATCATGCTCGGTTCTAAAATCTGTCATTTCTATTTATGTTTATGTTTATGTTGATCACCTTATTAACTTAACATTATAAACCCAAATCATAGGCTCTTTACTTCTCCATCCATACAATCTTTTTCCAACTAGAAAAAACACCTATGACATACAATCTCGATACTCGAAAATTACTATTTTCCGAGTTTCCGGTACAGCAAGCAAATAATCCTTAGACAGGCTTTTAGTATTAAGAATCAATACCGGCCAAATTTAACAAAACTTACTTCATAAAGAAGCCTTATTTTTCTTTTCCTATGCCACGATTCTCTTTTTCGCTTATCTCCACCTATTCTAAAAAAAACAGGCCACAATTACTTAAACGAAGAAAACTTAACTCATACCAGTATCTCCTACCGGACACTGGTCACTTCAGAATACTGACCGAAACATTCTCTGGTCTCACCGAAAAATCAGATGAATTGGTCGAAAGTCCCTTTTCAAATCATGTATCTGTCGCTACTTTTGAATCAACAATTAAGGCAGTATTTTATTAACAACAACTAAAAAGACATAATAATGAAAACAACAATCACTACTATCGCAGCGCTATGTGTATTAATATTTGGATTTAATGCAACGGCAAAAGAAAACGCTAACCCACTAAAAAGATTAAATAGCAGAGCTATCGCTCTTACCTATCTGCAGACCATATCAACCGGTAATATCCAGTACAACAAACATTTGTACACCATCGACTTTGAGTATCGTAATAGTTCGAATGACCAAGTATCCAATAAAAGTCAATATCTACGCTTCCTAAAAGAAAACAAAGGATTACAATACGACTGTGATACCACTTACGAAATACTGGACGAGACAGGAAACACAGCTGTAGGTAAAGCAACTATGAAATTTAAGAATTTCACCCGTATCGATTACATTACGATGCTACAAACATCGGATGGTTGGAAAGTTAGCAAAATAGTAACTACTTACCCTTAACCGAAAATTGACTTTTACTGTAGTTTATTTTATTTAGGCCCGCGGGAGTGCGGGCTTTTTTAATCTTCATAAATATTCCATAATTCTGATCGTATTTTTCATTCTTAAAGCTTATACTTGGGATTTAACCAATAAAAACGTAATTTCCGATTATAACCAAAAACATAAACTACATGAAGGCCGTCGAATTTAGATTACCAAAAGAATTTGATAAATCATTTACTGTATTCAACGAGAGGGGTACCCATTTCCCTTGTCCTTGGCACTATCACCCCGAGTTTGAACTTGTTCTAGTCAACAAAAGCTCCGGAAAACGAATGGTTGGGGACCACATAGGCTATTATAATGATGGGGATCTTGTACTTATGGGGCCCAACCTTCCACATGTATGGGTTAGCGACAGTAAGTTTTTAGAGATGAAGGAGCCATCTGCTTCCGATGCTACCGTTATTCACTTTACACCAGATTTTATTGGACAAGACATTTTCAATATACCTGAATTCTCAACTTTCAGTGATATACTCAATCTTTCCTCTAGAGGCATACATATCCGCGGAGCTGCCTCCGAACAGATTGCACAAGTTATGAATAATATGGTTTTTGAAAGTGGTTTGAAACGGCTCAGTTCGATTTTTGAAATCTTTGACATCATAAGCTCTATGAATGACTACCAAACACTAGCCAGCCCCAACTTTCTATTTAACAGCAATAAAGAAACTAACCGTCATAGCCGGATTAACGATTACATACTCCGGAACTTCCATAAGCAGATTACCTTAAAAGAAGTGGCGGACGAGGCCAATATGGCCACCACCACCTTTTGCAACTTCTTCAAGGAACAATATCGAATGACCTTTATTGAGTATGTAAACCAAATTAGGATCGGACATTTCTGCAAATTGATTTCAGAAAAAGACAAATCCATCCTAGAGGCCGCCTACACCTGTGGATTCAATAGCGTAGCTAACTTCAATAGACAGTTCAAAAAACTAAAAGGAATGTCGCCATCCGAATTCAAGCGGGTAGTAATGATAAATTAATCACTATATCAATTATTGTGTAGTATATCCACCATCAATAACGACAGCCTGGCCAGTTACACCACTCGCTTTAGGAGAAGCTATAAACTTAACGTACGAAACAATTTCTTTTACCTGAAGTAACCGGCGCTGTGGAACTAAGGGGTAAATAACCGATTCTAAAACAGACTGTACTTCTATGTTACGTTGTCTAGCCAGTTGTTCCAACTGATTGCGGACTAATGCTGTATCCACATAACCTGGGCATATCGCATTTACGGTAATACCTTCTGCTGCTGTTTCCAAAGCAGCTACTTTCGTTAAACCGATTAAGCCATGCTTGGCACTATTATACGCTGCCTTGCCAGCAAATCCGATCAGCCCGTTGACGGATGCCATATTAATAATACGACCATACTTATTAGATCTCATAATCGGTATTACCTGCTTCATGATAAAAAATGGACTTGTCAGCATCAATTTCAACATGGACTCAAATTCTTCCGTAGGAAAATCCTGAACGAGTGAGATATACTGTCTGCCTGCGTTGTTAATCAAGACATCAATGCGACCATACACAGTTACTATCTTTTCAATACACGATTTAACCCTTATTTCATCTGTAATATCAATGGGTATCGTTTCAAATAATAATTTCCTTTCCTGGAAATAGGCAGCAGCACATTCTAACTTTTCTTTATCCCGATCTAAAAGGTAAACAGTGGCGCCCTCCTCTGCCAAACCCTTGCTAATTCCTAAACCTATACCAGAAGCTGCTCCCGTAACAATCGCTATTTGACCGGATAATTCTTTCATCTACTTTTAAGCATTTAGCCCACCGTCCATTAAAATATTCTCTCCGTTGATATAGGCACCAGCCGCCGAAGCTAACAACACAATTAGTCCTTTTATATCATCCTTATTCGCTAATCTTCCTAATGGAACCTTTGCACAATAATTGTCCAAAAATCTTTCATCTTGATTATTCCATAATCCACCGGGGCTAATACAATTGAAACGAATATTCTTACCCACATACTTCTTTGCCATAAAGCGATTCAGGTTTATAAGCCCTGCATTATGAAAAAAGTAATCAGGAGGTAAATCCCCCATCGATGTACCTATGTAGTTGGAATAATCCGGCCCCTTCATGCCCATCATAGATGCGATATTAATTACGGAACCACTTCCCATCCTACCCATATGTTCGGCAACCAGTCGTAATAGATAAAACATACCGGTAGCATTTACCTCCATGGATTGTTGAAAATGAGCAATATCATCCGCATAACTTCTCATGGGTCTAGACACTGCGTTGTTTACAAAAATATCTATTTTTGGAAAGAAACTTAATATATCGTGCATACCACGTTCCAAAGAAGTTAAATCTTCCTGATCCATTTCTACAACACACCAAGTACGATACGTTGAAAAGTATCTATTAAGCTCTGCTTCAGCTTTTGACGCATTTCGAGAACTCACGACCACCTGTGCCCCTGCTTCTAATAGGGCTTCGACAATACATTTACCATAATTGCCTGCCCCACCCGTTACCAGCGCATACTTACCTTCTAAACTAAATAGTTCCTTAATGTGCATACTAAAAATATATTTTCTGATTATTCATTTCCTTACTCTGCAAAGCTTTCGCAATAACCTCCATGACATTTACAGTTTTACTAAAATCAAGCGTTGGCTTTCCCAGCTGGATTGACTTGATGAATTCCAATATATTTTCTTTAAACATGGCATAAGAATTACGGATATCTACTGTTGTCCATTCCTTTTCTCCAAACACAGAAAGTTGAAACGTGGGAACAATTGCTGCAATTAGATGAATACTCGCATAACAGTTCGGACTGATTTCTAACTGTACAATATCGTAGTTCGGTTTACCTAGATATTGAACAGCTATTGGTCGAGGATCATCCAATAAGCTCATTACAGCTTCAACCATATGCACACCATATTTCTTCCAATCCTTCTTGCCCACCACGGTAAGCAGATGAATCGGCCCCAGTTTACTTAAACTTGCCTTTGCTGTCATTATCTCATTAGCATAACGCATGGAGGAACAAGACATCAGGAATCTACCTTGATCAACATAAGCCTTGTATTGGTCCAGTTCATCCAAATTAATCGTCAAGGGCTTATCTACAAAGATCGGAATTCCCTCTTCCAAAAAAGGTTCAGCCATCTCCCAGTGCCGATCAGGATCATCTCTAGCGAGAATAACCGCATCAACCTCTCCGATCATATCGGTAAGCTTATCCAATACAAACTCAATACGTCCAGATTTGGCTATAGATTCAGCCTGTCCGCTGTCCTCACACCAGATATGCGTAACTCTCGCTCCTATTATACCTAGTGTAGCTTCATTAGCCTTTAGGTAGTCGGACACAGCTGGAAAACCCGCCTTATCAATTTCCACAACGTCATATACACCATTTATTATTGCTGTCCATGAATAAGGGTGTGCGTTCCCCTCACTCATCCCAATCATTCCTATTTTTATCATAACCAACCGTTTTTGTCCCATTGTGCCAAGTTCAGAAACGCTTGGTTTGGGTAAGATAGCTCCTTAGCCATTTCTAGCTCTGACCTAGATAAATACTCTCCTTTAAAATACGCTATTGCTTCATCCAGATATACCTGCTTATCAATACCGATTAAAACGGAAGAAACGGCTTGGTGTGAGGACACAAACTGCATGGCTAGCGCTGGTAAATTATTCCTTTCGTTTGTAAGTAATGCTTTAAACAAATGAATATGATCTTGTACTTCTTTTAATGCAGGGTGCAATCGAAAAGACCTATCCGTTAATAATCCGCGCATGAGTACCGATCTAACGACAAGACCTACCCCCTGCTCCTCTGCCTTCTCAAAATATGCCGACTGCCGCTGATCCATTAGATTAAAAGGTAGCTGTATAACCTTCCAAAAACCTTTGGTCAATGCTAATGCAGTCTCCTCGGGTTCATAAACGGATATCCCTGGGACACGGATTATTCCGGCTTGCATTAACTCCTCAAAAACCTCATATAGCTCACCAATCTCCAGGATTTCCAAATCCGCGTAGTGTAACATGAATATATCGATATAATCTGTTCTTAATGCTTTGAGAGACTCCTGAATAGATTTCTTTACCAATTCCTTTAACACTTTAGATGACGGGAGTGTTCCGTCAGACAACCTAAAATGCCGACACTTGGATGCCAATACCACTTCGTCACGTATCCCTTCAAAAGCTTTTCCCATAATCTCTTCACTTCGGCCATACAAGCGTGCCGTGTCGTAGAAATTAATTCCCTTGTCCAATGCCTTATGCAACAATCTTACCGCATCTTCCTCATGCATAGGAGCATGTGCCTCTTTCATACTCAGGCCATAAGCCATGCCGATCTCTACTCCACCAAATGCAATCTCTGATACTTGAACTCCTGAACGTCCTAATTGCTTGTATCTCATCAGTTCTTTTCTAAATACCCCTTTACATTTTTCATAGGTTCCTTCGAACCAAAGGCCTGAGCAATTGAAAGGCAATAATTTTTAATACCGATCACATCCGCACCAGCACTTACAAAATGGTATCCCATAGCATACAACTCCTCAAGGTTATCCGGCGAACCGACTGTAGCAGCATATTTGCCGTGCTTATTTGCCAACTCAGCTACCCGCTTTCGTGTTTCTACCAACAATGGATTGTCCCATTCACCTGGCGCTCCAATACCTTGACTAAAATCACCAGGGCCAAAAAACAGCATATCATAACCAGGCAATGCTGCTATCTCTTCCAATTCATCTAATGGCTCAGGATCTTCAATCTGCAGAATCACAAACCGCTCTCGATTTGCTGTAACTATATATTCATTAAAATCAATTATAGTATACCCGCCATCCGAATTCCCCCCATCTATAGGCCTACGTCCCACAGGATGAAACCTAGTCATATGCACCACCTCCTTCGCATCCTGTAGACTCATGATATGTGGAACCAATATTCCAGTAGCATCCATTTCTAAGGCTCTAATGTAATCGCTGTAAGACCCTCTTGGTATGCGGACCATTAAATCGACATCCTGACTTTTGGTCGCCCAGACATGTGCCTGCAGCGTTGCCCAGTCTTGTCCGATATGTTCCTGGTCCACCCATATACAATCGAACCCACACATAGCAGCCAATTCAGCTACCTGTGCATCTTTCAGATTCACTTTAAAACAACTCGGCTTTTCGCCATCGCGCAACATATGTAATACTTTACTTCTCCTCATCATCGTTTATTTTGATCAATTTATATTCTATCGGGAATGGGTTTTCAAACGGAACAGCAATACAGCACAGATCACCATTGTTAATGCCGCAACCTGAAACACCAGTGTAAGCTTAACCTGTTCATCACGCAGTATCCCAGCCACATATATACCTACCCCCCCTATAATACAGCTAAACAAATTCAAGATTCCATAACCTGTTGCCAAGTAACGCTTGTCAGCAATCATTCCCAGGATAGGCATCATATTAGCATCAATAAAAGGCCTTGTCACGGCATAGATTAAAAATCCAGCCACGGTAGCCCATAATATGGTCGTATAACTGGCAATAAATATTCCCGGTACGGCAATTAAGAATCCTATCGCGGGTACCCACATGCGCGCTTTAGACTGCGTTTTCGACCAGTGATCGGCCAGAGCCCCACCGAGTATTACTCCAAATAATACCGCAGGAAAGAAGTATGCCGTAGAATACAAGCCCGCTTCGGTTTGTGACAGATTAAACTCCTCTTTATAATACGTTGGCAACCAACCGTTAACCATCCAACTAACTGCCCCAGCCAAGCCCCATATGGCCACCACAAGTAGAAAAGCCTTGTTGCTAAACAAACTTCGTAAGGCTTCCAAAAAATTGACTTCCTTACTTTTATCACATGAATATACACTTTCAGTATCTAACAATAAACCCCTGTCTTTAAGGAAGAAAAGCAAAACAAAAGCATAACATACACCTATTAGACCAAAAATAGCAAACGCATAATGCCAGGAATGTGACTCAGCAATCCAAGCCCCCAAAAAGCCAAGGCTTTGTCCCACGGTAACACCCGCTACATGTATCCCGACCGCAGTAGATTTGGTGCGCTCGCTATGCCAATCCATAATTAAAGCCATGGCAGCAGGAATGTAGAACGCCTCACTTATTCCCATAAGTGCTCTTGCTGCTAGTAACTGTTCAAAGTTGGTCGCTTTAGAAGTCAACCAAGTGACAAGTGACCAAATAAAAAGGCTAGCTATAATTACTTTACTACGATTAAAACGATCCGCAATATAACCAGCTACCGGGCTAGTAAAACCATACACCCATAAAAACACAGAAGTCAACAATCCAAACTGGGCATCAGACATAGGGATCTCGTCGACAATGCTGCTACGCATCGTAACAATCATCATACGGTCCAGATAATTAAGACAACCAACAATGCAAAGCATTGCTACTAATAGCCAAGGATAGAGTTTTCGATTAGTCATAAGATAACAGGCTTTAGGCTCCCTAACAAAGATAAAATAAACGCGGATATTGTAACTATCCGATTTGACGAATTAGTAGTATTATATTTCGACGAAGAAATGTCTATTCAAGGTTCAAGCGATTAGCCACTCTTAGCATCATATAGGCCGCAGAAGCATGAATGTCGCTATGGTATGTGGGGCTACTTTTATCCTTACATAAACTATATAGAGCGAGGACATTCTCCCATTCCCTATCTCCTGCTCTTTGCGCAAAAGCCAATAATATATTGTTAAGACTTCCCTCTTGCTCTTTAAAATCAAAAAGCATTTGATTAATCTCAACTTGCTTATTGTCACTTACATTTTCAGGAGATAAAACCACAAGTGTAGCCCATAAATTACTTGCTACTGATGGTAAAAATTGTCTATTTCGAACCCATGCCTCAAGAGCACTGTACTCCTTCGTAGTAAATGGCGATAAGTACCTTAACACAAAGGAGCTTACGATAAGCTCCAAATCAGTTAGCTTCTTATTAAACAAGTCCTCTAGTATCCTCTTCTTTACGACTTTTCGATTAGCATCACCCCCCAATGCATAGTTCCAAAGACTATACAAGCGCATTGATCCCTCCAAACTGGAATCTACTTGCGCCACAACAGGCACCCTCAGCTTCGCTAACGTCTCTATAGCATGCAAGCGATCTTCGGCCTTAGGATCTTCATAAGCCGCTTTGATTTTCCGTTCCCACATTACACGTTCTTCAGGAGTTAAGGCACTTTGCGCAAGAACACGCCATATTCCAATACGATATTTAGGCGTATGGCTATACAGTTGTTCTTCTTTTACAAACTCCTGTTTCACCTCATCTCTACAACATCCTTCCCATAGCAAGAATTCAGCAACATGCACCTTTACCCATGCCTTCTCTGATAGCAATAAATGCTTTAAATCGGCCAGTGCCTTTTCTTTCGTTTGCCCCATTATGGTAAAAGGTAAAAAAGTGAGAATAAGAAGTGTATATCTTGTATATCTGATATGCTGCATGTCTACTACGCTACGTTCTATTTAAATAATTGCGTCTTTAGGGTTAAGGTATTTCCCACATCCTCTATTTCAAAAATTAACATGCGTTCACTTCCACCCGGACTATTAGGGCCATGGAAGGTAAGCATCAACTGCCCTTCAAAAGTTTTAAATAGCATACCATGCCCTCCATTTTCGCTAAACAGTAAGTCTTTCTGTTGAATCCAAGGACCTGAAACTTTTCCAGTAGTAGACTCGGCCAAACCAATAGCGTAACTGCCGTCTTTAAAACTAGACCACATCATCAGTAACTTTCCCGTTGTGGTCGTGTATAAAAAGCAGCCATCTGTCACATACGAACTCGGGCCGTTCACACGGTGTGTGCCAGTTGACCATGGCGCTACAGAAGCGTTAAAAAGTGTTTGAGAAGCACCAATCGTTTTGGATAAATCAGGAGCTAATTGAACCAACTCCATTGCACCATCTTCTATCTGTACCCATTCGTGACAATAAATCATATATGGAATACCATTTTCTTCCCAAAGCGTACCATCAAGAGCCATCCTGTCCATCGGTGTATGGGGCATTTTCTCGTCAAAAGCCAAGAAAGGCCCTAATGGACTATCGGCATAAAAGATCTGTGTCCCCCTAAAGGTATATGCAGGCCAGTTATCCGCTTTCTTCTTCCACTCTATTTCTGAGTTTAGGGTCGCAAACAAATAGTATTTACCCTTATATTGATGAACCTCTGGAGCCCATACTACGCCTTTAACCCAATTATCAGCAGGAATAGCAAAAACATGGTATGGACCTTTCCATTTTCTTAAATCTTTACTCTTATAAGCCACGACTCCATTTACTTCCGTACCATCTTTACCCTTGACCCTCCCTGCTTTATATAGATAGTAATTCTTGGTTGCAGGATCTGCGACAATAAATGGGTCTCGTACATAAAGATCTTTAATGTCGATAATCTCGTTCAGTGGCTTGTTTTGTGCAAAATTATGCGAGTTACCAAAAATCAAGAGGGCCAATGGAATCAAGAATGCTTTTAATAATTTAAATTCTCTCATTATGTTTTATTTTAAATCTAATTTAAATCATTTTCTATCAGGATCACATCTTAATCTTTCAACGTGAAAGTTGTTATATTTGCTATAGATACAATTGTTTCATTATCCTTATCAAGATTACTAATTCCTACGGCCTTTCGGTTGTCTTGGATCCACGTTATAATCCGGGTTTGTTGCTTTGCTTCTAAAACTACTCCAGTCTTTTGATCTACCCACTGTTCACGCTTAAACAATATTTTCCCTCCGCGATCATGTAAAAATCGAAAATTAATACCACCAATATCGTTCACTACTTCTTCAGGTAAAATATTCGCTAAAGAAATTCCCCAATCAGACAGCCATGCTTCTTCCATAGAAATCAAATACCGACTAGGCTTCCCTTTGTATACGATATCTTGTGCATACAAAATATTTAGATTTTGAGTACTGACAGAGGGTAAATCGGTAGCTCGCAATGCAGGTATCCTAATACTTTCCATCGACTGCCATGAATCCCCAGACTGAACGCTATTCGCTGGCAAAAGGGCAGATATCAAGGCGATATCAGGCGCCAACCATTGCGCATTAACCCCTTTAGAATCAATCTGAACAACCTTTCCTTGCTTACCAATTATTAAGGAAATAACATTTTCTTGCTGCTCTAAGTCTTCATTCTTATCAAACCATTTAAAGTTTCGAACCGAAACATTTGCCTGGGCACCTCCAAGAATATTGGGCACTGTATTTATCTCAACTTCAGCAGAAGCCTCAAAATAAGGCATTTGCGTTGTAGGCCTAGGATTAAACATTTCATATTTCGGATGTACAATTTCAGAAAGCGTATTTGCGCTAGGAATTGCCTGCAACCCCGCTACATTAACTTCGTAAACCAATTTACGAGCCTTTGACAAATCCATGGCAATCACATCATTGTCCGGTTTCATATAACGAAACAATTGTGTTAAAACCTTTCCATTATCTGCCCAGGGTCTTGAAATATTTCCAGTCCAAGATCCTGCATCACCTACCAAGATTACCTTTCCTTTACCATATCTTACGCTAACTATCCCAGAGCCTTTCACCTTCCTATCTTTATATGTGCTATCAGAATAAACGCTCAACAAAATCTCAGGTTGCTTAGCATTCGGCAAAATCTTAAGCGTACAGCCTGCACCATAATGAAATACTGGGACATCATAAAAATAGGGATGTCCGACAGCAATCACATTATCTGAATAATGTGTATCATCATTATTCCAGCTCAGCCCAAACTTCTCAAGTAATTGACCTGTTTGTTTCATCTCAAATGATTCGTTAAATCTATTTTTCTCTATAGCATTTAACATCACCATTAAACTTCCTCCCTTCCTAACAAAGCCATGCAACACTTCTATTTCATTATCGCTGAGAACTTTCGCTGTTGGTATTAAGGATGGATTATCCAAAGCAAAAATAACCACTCCATCAATCCCCTTCAGCAATTTATCACTATAAGGAACACGACTCATTGAGATAGCATAATCCTTTGATAAAATGGTATAAGCATGATCCAAGGTATTCGTATGAACAAAATCATTCCAACCATACCGCCCATCAGAATCTATCCAACTCCCAGTTACAATATGGTTACCAACCTTAGTAGAAGGTAGATTATGATGATAATAATCAAAAAGAAGTTTAAAATTCTTATTGGTGTTAAAACAGATTACATCTGTATTTTGACCAAATAATACCGAAATAAAAAACAATACAAATCCAATTGTCAAAATTCTTTTTAAATTCACTTTTTATACATTTACATTACTTTTATAACTAACATAATACATTCAACGCACATACTCATACAACTTCCTCAGCATTTTATGGTATTTCAAAATGCGTTGTTGCTATATGCGTGTTCATTCCGTCTGTTGTTAAATAATAGATGCAAAAGATAGATCCATCGGTCAACTGCCGGACTAAAGGATATCCTAAATCTCCTCCACTTCCTAAACCATCGTTTCTAATTATCATTTCATTGCTCGTACTCCATGTGACTCCATTATCCGAGCTCACCGCAGCCCGAATCCCCATTGGGGCCCTGCGATAACCATACGTACTTAACAAACGACCATCCTCCAACTTGATAACATGAGGAGGAAACCCCCACATCGTGGTCTTTACCGGCGTAGACCAAGTAAGACCATCATCAGCAGATTCCGACTTCCACAAATACCCCTCAGGAACAGATCGCATCAGCGCAATAATTTTACCATTTGCTGCCTGCACAATAGAAGATTCATTAAATCCCTGAACTTCTAGCCCTGAAACCCCACTAGATAACATTGGAAAAGTAGACCAAGTAACACCATTATCGGTAGACCGCATTAGGTAAGCTTCGTCTTTTAGGGCATTATTGAAATTTACCTTTCTTCTGCCGTATACTATTCTAAGTCTCGTACCTCCGGTAGTCACAATATAACTAGCCTTGATGTGATGATTATAAAGTCCAGAGCAATCTGTTGGAAGTGCTAAACTAGTGGTAGTCCAACTTGTTCCATTATTTGTCGAACGTTTGATTACTGTTCCTCCTATATAAGCAATTGTACCTGGTTTCACTTCATTAATAATTCTCTTTTCCGTAATCAGCGAATCGCGAAGTGTATCCGATACGTATATCCATCCCTGAACATCTGGCAAGACCAAATTAGTTCCAGTCGTTGTCCACACTTGATCATAATTTATACTACTTGCGTTAGACCATGTAATTCCATTATCAAATGACATCAAACGTTTCGAGCCACCTTCAGGATCAATATGACTACGATTTACACGAGTCGAAAATGAAGTAATTAATATACTATCGTTATAAGTGTACAGACTCGGGAATGCAGCGTAAATCCCGTCTACTTTATATACAACTCTATGTTTAGCATTTAATATATTTTCAGAAACTAAGGTATCTATTTTCCCTCCTAGCAAAGTGAAGAATCGTGAATCATGCTCATAAGGCCCGATTTGAGGTCTATTATGCCAACCAGCCTGAAAAAAATACTTAATCGTATCAACGAAGTCTCGAGGATCAAAAGTATAAGTAAATACATTTACGGTACTATCCTCATCCCTTATCCCGTTGTCAGCTAAATTCAAGTCTTTAACTGGAATTGACTCACCATAAAGGTAACGATAACCATTAGTATTTAAATAAAAGTTAGGTAATATAGGTCCAACTACCGGCGGGTTTTGACGAACATAAAATGATCCAAGTTCTACATTATCACCCTCTACCTCAATACGCATCCTTGTCGTAGAATCATTTAGGTTCTTTATACTAAACGTTTTAATACGTGGAGGACCAGTGTAAACAGTCATCATTCTTGATTCGGTTCCTACCGAAAGTAAATTATCATTACATGAGGTTAAGAGAATTGAAAAAACCATCGCTAGAAATAGATGTTGCATAATATTATTTTTCATATTTTATTTTTTAAGTTCCACAATCTAACTCTTAATTGAATAGACACACAAGAATCCCTCTAACAACAATACAACTCAACCAATCTACTCAAGCGAACTACATTTTCTCTATCGTAATCTCACGAACCTTAATCGCTTTCCTGAGTTCACCAGATTCTGTTTTATATCTAAAATCAGAGTACACCAATAAAAACTTATCTTTTCCTGTAAATAGAATTTCAGGATAACTACAAGAAATGTTATTTTCATGAACATCCTTCACCCATGGAAGCATTTCGAAAGGATCAGACCACTGTTTGCCCTCCTTATCAAGTGCAACACGAATTTGTAAACCGGGTCTTCCTGAAGCCAATACTAACATTCCATTGTCCAACTGCCTAAGTTTAGGCAATACCCCATTTTTTGTAAATGCTGTAGGAGTACTCCAATTTTTACCTTGATCTAATGAAGTACTGATATACATTGGACTATTTCCTAAACCATCAGTAGTTCTTGAAATACACATGTACCTACCATCTTTCAAAACCTCAAAAGTTGGCTCAGTAAACCCTAATGCATGCCTCTGTCCTCCTTTAGGGTCTTTTTGAACATCATAACTATAAGGTACTCGTCCAATAAATTGCCATGTCTTACCGTTATCAGCTGATTCATAAAAAGGAACATCTGAAGGAGAGACAGTACCTTTATTATTTGTAAACCCAGGATATATTCCAGCAACGACATTTCCATTCGCTTTTAACTTCATATCTCCCCACCATACGACAGGCAACAAATCATTATCAGAATACCTAACCATATTAGGCTCAATAATATCATTATGTTCTATCGACCATGAACTACTTCCTTGATTACGTCTCAGAATATATGCTCCCTGCAATTCCTTAGGTAAATCCTTTGTTTCCCAAAAACTAAATTTACGACCATAAGCTTCCTTAACCGTTGCAATGGGTGTTGGCAAATTAAGATCTTTGAGAGGTATTGCTGCCGGAGTATGAATATTAATAAACTCTCCATTTTTTAATTTTAATCCACCTCCTATTGGCGCTTTCGCTGGTTGTTCCCAAGTTTTACCTTGATCTTTAGAAACGGCAAAGCCGTTTCCTCCCTTACCATAACTTTCTGCATGATCATCAGCCATATTCCATCGAGCAACTATTTCTCCGTTATCTGAGGCATATAGACTGGGAAATTGAAAAAAACCCCATTTTAAAGCTTTATCCGCAACGGCTACGATAATAGGTTCTCCAAAACTTATTTTAAACACATTTCTCCCATCTTTTTGATATACAAAATCTCCCTTTCCATATGCAGGAATTCCCTCGCTTAGTACTGCAGTATTAAAATCTATTCTGTTATCCTGAATCTTTGCAATATGATTATGCGTAGCACAGCTTGTAAATAATAAAAGTATTCCGCAGTATTTTCTCATCTTATACATTGTTGTAATTGTAGGTTTCTATTAAATTATTATTCTGTCTTTAGGTATACTTAAACTTTTTTCACGGTTACCTTACGCACCTTAATGGATTTACGTATTTGACCTTCAGCTGTTTTATGTTGGAAATCAGAATAAATAATCAAAAAACTATTATCATCTATTTTTAATAACTGCGTATAACCACACGATGCCCCTGTATTAACATTACCTTCGGATTGCTGTAAATCCGAACCGGCCCATGGTAGCATTTCAAAAGGTTCAGTCCAGTCATTAGGATCACTGTTTAACATAAAACGCAGCTGTACACCAGGTCTACCAGCAGCCATCGCTACTACACCATTATTCAACTCCAACAATTTAGGTAACACTCCACTTCCAGTAAAGACCTTTGGTGTAGACCAACTAACACCTTTATTTGTTGACGTTGTCCAATACATGGGGCTTTTTCCAAAACCATCTTGTGTACGTAGAATAGATAAAAAAGTTCCATTTTTCAATGCAGCAAACGCAGGCTCTGTCCATCCTAATGTATTTCGCTTACTACCATTTGGATCTAAAGCCAGGTCAGGTTGATAGATTATACTTCCTTGCTTTACCCAATTTTTTCCAAAATCAGTAGATTTATAACATATAACTCCAGCTGGGCTTATACCCCCACTTTGATTAATCTCAAAACCAGGATAAGGACAAATATATAAACCATCAGATGTCTCCTGTAAATCCCCCCACCACACAATTGGAAAGAGATTACCATCTGCATAACGTGCTAACTTTGGACTATTCAGCACTCCTCTTTCGGTAATCCAGGAGGTCTGTCCTTTTTTCATTCTCGCTTGGTAAGTACCTTGCAACTGCAGCGGAAGCTTACTATAATCATAAACGCGAAACACTCTACCATATGTAGACTGGTCTTGCAATGTAGCAAGTGGCACAGGCAGTTCCAGCTCTTCCAATGGCACAGCAGCAGGTGTAGAAATAGAAATACGATCTCCATTACTTAACAGCATTCCTGCCCCCGTCGGCCCTTTGATTACAGTAGTCCATGTAACCCCTCCATCGTTAGACACAGCACTATTTATACCCACTCCTGGCTTCCCATAGCTACTAGCATCGTCATGAGCCATGCTCCATCCTGCTGCTAACTGTCCAGACAATGATCTCCGTATGCTTGGAAAATTATAAAAGCCCCATCCGACTTCTTCATCAGCTACTACTACTATAGAAGGCTTACCCATCTCCACTTCCAGAAGTTGCTTTCCATTTCGGATATATTTAACGACCTGTTCATTATAGGACAATACTCCCTGCTCTATCGCAACAATATTTGCATTCTTATTCTCGGTCCATTCTACAGTATCTTTCTCCTCTAATACAATTTCCTCAATATTTCGAACACGAAAGGATTTAAGATTAGAATTGACGCCTCCTAGATTGACAGCAACATCCACTTTCGTTCCGCCAGCTAAAACGGGAACTTTCACCTCGATAACATCATTTTTCAGTTCCAATATTTCAGCCTTAGCTTCTCCAAATTTAACCTCCACATTCGTCAAATCACTTCCAAATCCTCTTCCTTGTAACTGAATAGTACTGCCAGAAGCCGCTACGTTTGGCAATATCATTTTAAGCAATACTGCACTTTCCTCATCAACTTTTGGCTCATCTATTTTCTTTGCGCATGATATCCCACTCAAAAGGATTAGTATGCACAATATCTTAAACAACATCATTTTCATATTAAACTAACTTGATTTACAACTATCATTATTTCATTTCTATAGTTTCTCGTATAAATAGACAATTTTAATATTACGGTTTACTGTATCCGCTCAATACCGCTGTATGTTTGCCTTTAATATCCGAGATAGTTAAATTTGTTCCCGTACCCATTATTTTCCTTAAATCAAACCCCGCAACCAAATCAGGAGTTTGAGCAGTAACAGGAGTAATCATATCAGCTAGAATTTCCTCAGCACTAAGTGCTTTCTTCCAAAATCGCAAATGTGCAATTTCACCTTTGAAATAACCTTGCAATGAAGGATAAGGATCTTGCCATACACCAACAAAAACATCAGATACACTAACAATTGCCGGATTAGCAGGTACTGCAGCAGGTAATGTACTGGTTCCTACAAGGTTTCCATTTTGATATAATTTAATTTGTTTGGTAGAAGAATTGAAAATTGCTGTTAAATGCATCCATGTATCTAGCGGAAAATAATTATTAGCAGAGAGCACGTTAGAACCTCCACCAGGATTTGGATTAGTATTGTTCCTATAATACCAGTCGGCATACATTCGTCGATCTGATAAAGGTGCTATACCATAGCCCGTATTTCCATTGACTGGGTCTGCAGTTAATGAAGTGTAACGTTTCATTAATAGCCGCTGTGTAGTATTACCAACTGGTGTTTTCACCCAAAGGGAAATACTCAATACCTCACCTGAATTGATATTAAAATCGGCGTGATTAGGAATTCTCAAATATTGATTCGTTCCATTAAAAGTTAACCCTTCAATAACATATAATTCAGAAAAAGGAAGATCATTATATTCTGAATAAAAAGTATCTAAAGCACTTTCCTCTGGCACATACGCTGTTCTATATTTCAAATCACCATTATACATATTGAGGTAGAGAATAGAACGCTGCTCAATTGGTAGTTTTACCTTTTTTGTGGCTCCATCTGTTCCTTCATACTCAACACCAATATTAACCGCCCCTTCAAAAACGCCCTTCCAACTAATATCGAGTTCATTTGCTGATTCTAAGTATACCGCTTTATCAACTAAACGATTATTTAAACTTGTTTGATAAGCATCTCCATAAATTCTTGTCGAAAGTTCCGAGGTGAGTGATTTACTTTTGCCATCGCTCGTTTTTGTTATCAACTCAAAAGTCAAAAAATCTTCGGGAAGGTCATTTATCGGTACCTTTAACTCTTTACCAACACTATTTTCAGGTATGGTATAAACTAATGAATCCGTACGCGAACGCCAGTAAATTGTCATCGTTCTTGCTTTTGCGTCTTTATTTACAAAGACGAGCTCTGCTCTATTTTTTCCCGAATTAATCTTAACTTCGTCAATTCTAGCCAAGTAACTCGACTCTCCCCTTTGAAGATATTCATCATGTAGATCATTCATACGATCACAAGAAATAAAAAAGAGAAGGAAAAACCAACTCCACAATATATATTTAATGGTAGTCTTCATATCTTAAAACATTTATTTTTTAGTCTCTCCCCACAAAGTCATTTCTACTACCTGCGTATATAGTGTACCGCCCCAGGTGTCGATCACATAAAAACGTATATAGCGAACAGGTGGAATATCCTTAGGAAAGTTCCATTCCTCCCCATTGACAAATCCGTAGTTATAATCATCATCATTAACTTTACCAAAAGGCAATCCAGAAGGCTTGAATGAATCAAACTCACCTAATAATGTCCAAGTCCCGAAATCCGCATTAACATTAGGGTGGTTAGAGCCCCAAATCTGAAATTTCTTAGGATGCGCAAAGTTATATAACAGATTTTCCTCAGGCCGATTTCGAATATTTATTCGGCTCAGCGTTGCTGACTGTCCCATATCGAAGGTATGGTCGTTGGTTACACTGGCAAATAATGCATCCGTCTTATCCCAGAGATTCGTAATAGGAAAACCAGCATCATTGTAAGGTATTCCTGATGGATTCCAACGCCGAAACTTAGATTTATCCAACATTTCCTCATAGTATGGATGTGCTTTTATATACAACGTATCGGAGAAGTTATCCCAACGATCCCTAAAATATAAACCAAAAACACGCTCTGCATCATTGTATCCGCGAACATTTGCTCCACCTTTTACAGCAGCCGAGTAAAATCGATCTGCCTCTGTCCATTCTTCGCCTCCATATTTATTTGTGGTTGTCAATACAGTCAGTACTACATCTGATTTGAAAGGATTCTGCCAATCGATGCGTATTCCTCCAAAATCATCCTTGATTGTCACTCCCTCGATCATTTCAAATACCGGAGCATCCAAAGGCTGAATATCTACTTTAACAGGGGTAGACGCGTTTTCGCTTTTGTCGTATGCTGTTATTTCTATTTGCTGAGCTTGAGATTTACCAAAGCCGTCCAATGTTATTTTTCGATTAAAGACCGATGATTTTTGCTCTTTAGTTTTTCCATTGATAGTGTACACCGCTTTGACATAAGAAAAATCTTCATCTGCCGGTACCGTGTAGCTGATGACGCTTCCTCCCGGAATATTCTCTACGGACACACCCGATACCGCTCCCGGTGGCACATCATCCAGGGCGTACTGTCCTATATAATCTTCCCCACATCCCCACACAAGGAACGGTAAGATCAGGTATATTATATTTTTATTCATAACTATATCTATTATATGACTTCTATTTCTTTAGATCTCTTGATATGCTCGGGATAACACTACTCTACCAACCAGGGTTCTGTACCAGGTTTTTATTCCGTAATATCTCGTCCTGCATGATTGGCCATAGTATATCCCGCAATGTATATTGACTGCGATTGTGTGTAATCACTTGATAAAATTCCTGTGGTGTTTCACCTTCGATATTCCATCCTCGGACCGGCTGATTCATATACTCAATGGATTTCTTCCAGCGGCGTAAGTCCCAAAAACGTTGCCCCTCAAAAGCTAGTTCAATATTTCGCTCTTGACGAATGATTGCTCTCATCCCTTCTTTAGTAGTTGGCTTTTGTGAATTGTTCGAGTGTTTTGCCCAAGACTCGACAACCCCCTCCAAACCAGCCCGTTGTCTAACTTGATCAATATATTCATATACTTTGGGAGTTGGTGCATTCAAATTCTCATTTAGCGCCTCACTGTATAATAAGTATAGATCTGCCAACCTGATTAATGGAAAATCAAATGGCTTTCCAACATACGCATCCTTGCCTGTATAAGCCGACATAAAATTGGATAGCTTTTTGATATAATAACCCGTAGTAGAATAACGCTGGTTACCAATCATACCTCCAGTTATTGATTTAGCTTTGAAATCCAACGGCCATTGATCACTTTCGTTTGTTCTCCCCAAACCAAACCACCATCCCCCATCTACACCTAAACTACCATAAAATCTAGGCTCGCGATCTAAATGCAAACCAATAGTACGATACCCTGGCTGCATGTAAGCCTCCTGCTCTTTTGGAACTAAAGTAATGCTCATCCGATCATCGTAAGCATAGTCTACATCTTCTTCTATAGGTACGCCATTTTTCGAATAAAACAATTCTGCCATTTTAAGGGTAGGCACAAACCATTGATACACCACATTTGCATGGTCACCGTGTAGTCTGGGTATCGTCTGCAATTCCAATCCAAGATTTTGAATATTCGTGCTGCTGCTGTTAAAATCTGACAAGCTCCATATCCGTTCTTCATTGAACTTGTCCGCCACGATCTGGCTCACTTGCATCACCCCCAGCGTCTCATCGGTTACGTTAAAAGTCGTCTGATGATGATACAATTTAATCCCTGCCTCATGCGCGATATCGATTGCCTCCTTCGCTGCCTGCGCCGCCAAAATCCATTTATTAGGATCCTCTACGCTGTTGAATAAAGCAACACCACGTTTATCCAGCATAGTCGTATAATCTTGATTACCATTAAACAAAGGACTGGCGGCAGTCACCAATACTTTGGCTTTTATTGCTGCGGCAATTGGTTTAGTAATACGTCCCGCATCAGAAATCATATTATTTACTTTCAGATCCAAACTTGGAATAGCTTCATCCAACAGTTGTACAATGTAGTCCACAACTTCATCAATAGGTTCCCTAAAAACCATCAATTCCTCAGAGCTTGCAGTTGCTGGAAAGTTTTCTTTAGCGATTGGTATGGGCCCATACAATTGCATCATATAGAAATGATAGTAAGCTTTCAATGTTTTTACTTCAGCAATCCACTCTTCACGCTCGTAGCTATCCAAGTCCCTAGCTTTGTGAACGTTGTCAATAAACATATTACAATCCCGAATGGCTTTCCATAATGGTCTCCCCCCTTCGATATTGTGCCAATAGCTATACAACGGTCGGTTCACATTATTTCCATTGACAGCCAGCTCGCGATAATATTGTCTCCATCGATCACCTACCCCTCCTTTATCCAAGAATTCATGTATCCATATATCGTCCCCAGCTGCAAATCCAGGCTCATGGCGTGTTCCATTGCGGGGTATATGATTATAACAGGTGGCCAGTGCCCTTTGCGCACTTACCCTATCCTTATAAGCATCGTCTATGGTGGCAACATTGTCCGGAACCACATCCAGATAATTTTGACAACCGAAAACCGAAATGCTGACTATAGTAATTAAAACTAATCTTATTGTTAATTTCATGACTGACACTTAATTTATAGTGAACATTGAATTCCAAAATTATAAACCTGTTGCAATGGATAACCTAAGCCATTTCCACCCATTTCTACATCCCAAAGCTTGAACTTTGAAAAATTGTATAAATTGGTACCGTTTACATACATTCTAATCTTTTCTATACCTATTTTTTGGCTCAAGCTTCCTTTAAAGGTATATCCCATTTCAACCTGCTTGATTCGTAAAAAATTACCATTACGCATAAACCAAGTACTCACTTTAGTATTATTCGCACTCGCAATATCATTGAATCGTGGCCATAATGCTTTAAGATCCCTGTTATCCTCAGCCCAATGACTGTCCACATAACTTTGAAGTAGCTGGTTTTTTTGACCAGAGGCAAGCGAAACAAATGGTGCCGTAGCGGCAGCATCTATCCAAAATGAAGACTTTGCCGAGCCTTGAAGAAAAGTAGAAAAATCAACTCCTTTGTATCCCAAGGAAAGTCCAAAACCATAAGTCATTTTTGGTACAGTTGGATAACCTATAGGTACTTGGTCTAAATCGGTAATTACACCGTCATTATCAATATCTTTATATTTGATATCTCCACCCAATACTTCTCCAAACTGCTCAGGAGAATTATACGCCTCAGCATCGTCTACAAATAGACGTTCTGCCACAAAACCAAACTGCTGACCTATTGGCAATCCGATTCTCGATCGCCATGGAAATCTAGTGTAATCAGGCTCTTCATATTTTACGAACTTACTTTCGGCATAGGTAAAATTGCCTCGCCCTGAAATAAACCAACCGCTGGAATAGTTCTTATTCGCTTCCAATGAAACATCAATTCCTTTGCTATCAGCTTTACCTACATTAGCTTGAGGTAACACGACTACTCCCATGGTATTAGGTGTATGCGCACGGTCCATAAGGATATTGTATCTATTCTCCTTGTAGACATCGACAACAAGATTTGCCAAATTGAAAAGACCAACTTCTGCACTAAGATTCAATTTGCGAGAAGTTTCCCAGGTAATTGCCCGGTTTTCTAAACGTCCTTCTGAAACACCATTTATTCTATTTCCAAATTCACTTCCAAATGTGTAACCTGCACTAGAAATATTCGGATCGACCTCCGATAAATAAAAGAAACGATCTTCCAAGCTTCCTATAGCATCATTCCCAACCAAACCATAGGTACCCCTCAGCTTGAAATTAGTAACAATGTGTTGTAATTCTCCTTTCCAAAAAGGTTCTCTCGACACATACCATGCTGCTCCAACAGAAGGAAAGAATCCAAAACGATGCTCACTAGCAAATCGTTCCGAACCATTGTATCCAAAATTTCCTTCCAAAAAGTATTTGCTCTGGAACGCGTAAGTAAAGCGTCCAGCTAACCCTAAGTTTCTCCTTGCCAAAGAATTTTGCAAACTGCCTGCATTAGCAGAAATTTTGTTTTGCATATTATAAACCAACATTCCGCTTAACGCATGATGCTCTCCAATATCCGTACTATAACTTAAAATTCCTTGGAAGTAATCTTCAGAAGTAATTTGTTTTGAATCCTCACTGTAACTTAAATACTCTTTTCCCTCTGTAGGATTAAGATTTAACAAGGTATACTTGCTAGTATTTTTATCATAATTTAAAATACCGTAATAAAAAGGACTGTACATTCTAGAGACTTGATAATAATTATAACGCGTAGTATTATACATTGCACTAGCTTTCAAACCTTTGACAATAAAATCCAAATCTTGCTTCACCTCGAATTGTGCCAAAAACATGGCATTCGTATAATCTCGATAACCTTTCATAAGATTAGCATATGGATTTAGGTAATTGCCCGAGCCTGAATTTCCGAATAAAATATGCTCTGTAGTCGAGTTCTTTTCGTCCGGCTCATAAAAAGCTGGAAATAATACTGGATCTGTACGAATAATCTGTTTATAAAAGTCTGCTGCAGTACCTAAAGGTCCCGTATAGTCTGTCCACGTTGTATTCAACCTTACAATCGCTTCAGTAGACTTTGTCAAATTAATATTTACATTTGACCGCAAACCATAAGTTTTCAAATCTATACCATTGTTAAAGTTATTACGTTGATCCACTTTAAGCATACCATTATCCTTGTTATATGTCGCTGCAACATAATACCTTGCGACTTTACCTCCTCCGCTCACATTCAAATTCAAGCGATTATTAAATGCTCTATCTTTCAACATTAGCGACTGCCAGTCCGTAGCTGGGTAGATCATTGGGTCCGCGCCCTCTGCTGTCCGTTCTATCTTTTCCCATAAATATTGTCTATTTCTCCCTCTTGTAAGACTAGACTCATTGGCCAGCTTCATATAGGTAATGGGATCAGCTAACTCAATGTTTTTCGTAGGTTGGGAAGCCGATGTCTCATAACGAAGGGAAATATTAGCTTTACCCTCACGGCCCTCTTTCGTCGTAATTAAAATAACACCATTAGCTCCTCTAGCACCATATAAAGCGGTTGCGGAGGCATCCTTCATAATCGAAAAACTTGCTAAATCATCCACTTGCAATCGTGCCAATTCAGTAGCAGGGACTTCTACTCCATCAACCAATATTAAGGGCCTATTGGAATAACCAAAACTAGTTACCCCCCTTATAAAAAAGTCTGCATTGTCAGCCCCAGGCTCACCGCTTTGTTGAAAGGCTATCATTCCAGCAACACGACCAGCCAACGCGGTCGTCAGATTGCTCGATGGCACTTTTAAATCACCTGGTTTTACTGTTGTAATCGAACCAACGACACTTTCTTTCTTTTGTTGACCAAATGCTACAACAGTGACTTCATCAAGTTCATCTGGAGCTTCTTTTAAAACTACATTCAGCTCGGTTTTACCTTCAATAGCAATCGTTTTGCTTTCCTTTCCGATGTAAGACACAAGAAGCTGATCAGACGATTTAACTTCTATCGTAAACATCCCCGCTTCATCTGTAAGCACTCCTTTGGAACTACCAACAATGGTAACTGTTGCTCCGGAAATTGGTTTTCCTGCTTCATCTTTTACACTTCCCTTAACTGTCATAGATTGAGCACTTCCATCAAGTGGTATAAGCAATAAAAAAACAGCCAGTACCTGAAGAACGGAAAGAAAACCAGGTTTGAATAATTGTTTCATAAATCCAAGTTTAAATTTTGATTTCTTTTTTAGAAAACATTGTAATTTATCTTATTTTTCAAAAGTAAAAAGTATAAGATAAGGCATCTAGTACTTTCCTATTTGATATGTATACAATATTTCAATTCGTAAATAGATGTAGGTTAGCTGTTATTTCTTTGCTTCGAGTACCGTACCAGCAATGTATCTAGTACCATTTTCCTTATTAAAATAATAGGTTACTAGGACCTTATTCTTATCTAACTGTACTGCCCATGGATAACCGATGTCTCCGGAACCAGCGTCATCACGAAGAACAATCTCTTCTGATGTTTCAAAATCTGTACACTCTGCATTTAGTACACGTGCCCTAATACCAAAAGGTTTGTGTCTATATCCATATACAATCAAGACTCTATTATCTGGTAATCGTAATGCCTGTAGTGGATGTCCTTTAAAGCCCATACTTTTCCATTCAAAGCTATTACCTCTGTCTGTCGATCGTGCTATACAAGCTTGATCGTCATAACCTGCAGTACGCAGAAAAGCAACCAGATCGCCCTTCGGTGTTTCATAAATAGAGGTTTCGTTAAATGATATCTTCGGATCCTGTGCTACTACAGCTTGGTATTTCCAAGTTTTCCCTTTATCATCAGACACCATTAGGTAATTAGATGTTTTTTTAGTCTCCGCATTATCTGTAGCTGCTACGACCCAATAGAGTCTACCGTTTTTCCCTTCAACTAATGCACCTCTATTATAAACCGGAACTTTATTGCCATACATGTCGTGATTCACCTCTTGAGAAATAGCTGGGGGATAGATTGGTCCCTGCCATGTTTTCCCATTATTCCGAGATGAAACTAGATAACCTCCTAAAAATGTCCCATCATTGGAATGAAAATGTGTCCCCTTTAGCTTCTTCTTGCCATCCTCCCGTAAAAAAGACCATCCGTAGCTAGCACATAGCAAAGTGCCATCACGCAATGTCAGCAAGCAAGGATCTTGAGATCCGCCAAAGGCATGTGCATATAGTAATTGAGGCTCCTTTGCCCAATTTTCACCATCCTTAGAAGTCATTTGAACCAGATAGCTATTAGGATCTACATGCATTGTATACCCTTCGCCAAATATGCGTCTTTCAGGAGCTCTCCTAAATGCCAGTAGGAAATTATTACCTTTGGTCTTTACAATTGATGGAAACGACGCATAAAAAAGGCTATCTTTATAGATTACAATATCCTTGACTTTTTCCCATTTAACTTTAGTTTTATTTGCTTTCTTTTGTGCGTTTGTCGTAAAACAGCAAACGACAAGCAATAAACTGATGAAACTTAATATCTTTTTCATAATATAGATTTATTAATTAGCTTTTTCAATACCGTTGAGCAATAGGCCATTGCTCGACAACTACACCTTTATCAACCACCTGATAACATGGATATTTAGCAACTGTAGGACAGATATGATACGGAATTATATAATGCATATCTCCTATACTGACATTGGGCCATTCGCTGGTTGGCACTTCCACCACCAGATGCTCTTCCGATTGCGAAATCGGCTGCCAATCACTGTGTCCGATAATGTGCAACCGTTTATTGATACTATTTTCGGCGGCAATAGCCTTATGCCCCAGATCCAAACATAGTGTTGACTTCGTTGGCTTAGAAATCACCCGTGATACCAAGATAGCAGCGCAGTGATAAGCTTGTTCCTTCAAAGTTGATTGATATCCCCAATCCCACAGCATAAATGTTCCGGGACTACATTCTACAAAAGGCAACTCCCGATAAATAGAAAATGTATTGGATCCACCTAACACTAGTTTGAGTTTACTGTGTAAAGCTTCCTCCAACGATTTGTAAAGGTTCAATACTTGGTCCAAAACAGGTTTTACTTTATTGTACCGTACAATCAGATCGGTATCTTGTATATGCCCATCGTATCCATGTAACCCAGCGATGTTTAAGTTTGACAGTT
Source organism: Sphingobacterium faecale (assembly GCF_016746095.1). Classification (GTDB taxonomy): domain Bacteria; phylum Bacteroidota; class Bacteroidia; order Sphingobacteriales; family Sphingobacteriaceae; genus Sphingobacterium; species Sphingobacterium faecale. The sequence continues at coordinate 418,947 of NZ_JAERTY010000005.1, forward strand.
TAGAAATCTCTATTCCAGTTTCAAATGCATCAACTAGAGATACCCCTGTTCTATTCATACCTAGATTCAGGTCAATAAATACATCGACCATGACTCTTCTACCCATAGCCTGTTCGTTAAGAATCTGGCCCCCATCAATAGAGTCAACCAAGGCACCGAACAATGTTGTAGGAAATTTAACGACTAAATCTAAAAACACAGTGATATTCGGCCCCACCAACGGATAAGCTAACAGCACATCTGCTGCACCCAATTCAGCAAGAAGTCTAGCCTCACTAAGCGTCGCACATTTAAACTTAGTTACCCCTGCTTCCAAAAGCGTTTGAACCAATTCTCTATTTTTAATAGTCTTAATATGTGGTCTTAGATTTTCAACTTTACATCCTTGCAAAGTCAAGTTTATATTCGCTTTAACAAGATTTGGATAAAGTAAAAGATTAGGTGTTAATATAGCTGATCCGTCTTTGATCCAATAGTTAGATAGCATATTCTTATTTTCCATGGCTACATTTTTTTATAAGTTCTATCAGTGCTACCTTAATTCGCTTCTCTGCTCCTTCTTCCAAAAAAGAAGACCTAGCCCTCCAAGTCTCGTATCCTCCAAAATCAAATTCACGTAGAGGTGGTACATAGCCCACATAATCATTAGCCATTGTGACCGTAAAATATTGTGGAAACTCCTCTTTCAACGCTAACCCAGTAGCCGCAAAAAATTCTCCACCCAATGCCCCTATCAACGTATCACCAATTTTAAGACACTGGATGGGAAATAAAACTGAATCTGGCTGTGCTTCCAACAGCACCTGTTCACGGGCATACACCTTCTCATAAAGATCTTCATCCTGATAAGTTACCAGTTCATAATCTGTATTATTTACCAAACGTTTTGCTTTTTCAAGTGTTGCAGCCGGAATACACCTTTTACGGAGTTCAATATCGACAGTACTACAACCAAGTCGTGGAGCTACTTCCCATACTAAATTCTCCGTCCGTCTCTTCAGGGCTAAGGCTAGATCATTCGCTATAAACTCGCTTTTAGCATGATCTTCTTTTGGATAGCGGTCTCCCTCTATAAAGTCCCAAATATTAACTTCCCCACTCGTACCATTGCTCATCACCACCACCATATCTTCGCTACCCAATTGCTTTTTTACTGCTTTGGCAAAATAACCAAAATAGTCTGCCGAGATTACGCTACGCGGACAGTCTCCTACGTAATGAAGACCATAATTCGCCAGTACAGCCAACCATTCACCTTCCATTGTCTGAATCCCCATAAAACAGAGTTCTCCATCGGGTTGTGAATTTCTCCCGACTATTTTTTGCTCCGCACCAAACGGATTTGTTTTCACTTGGTCGATAGTCCCCGAGACCGGATTTACCGGTTGATATGAGCTATTCATTGTATAGCGTCTACAGGTCACGTGTTCAGGCATACTAACCTGGCCAAAGGCAACCTTAACTGGTTTCGGATTCTCGACGACAATCTCAGCCAACTCAACCAACCTAGTAGATAATAAATCTCGGTAAGCAAGATCAGCATGTGCCAAGAGGAGGTCAGCAACCGATCCTGTAGAATGCGAATGTGTGCTCGATATCATTTGATTCGAAACCAAAATACCGGTTAGTCTTTCGATTTCAACTTTTATAGGATCTAGAAACTCTCGTTTCATCACACAGATATCCACCACAATCAGTAAAATCTTTACATTTTCATACCGTAGGTAAATAGCTTTAGCATAAAGAGGATCTGCTATTTCACTAGCATATCTGCAGGTAAACTCTCCGTTGATAACGGTTCCTAATGAAGGGGTAACATCGATCTGGCACGCATTTGCATACAACATAATCTTCGGTTTTAATTTAAATAATTTCGTAAAAAAGATAACCAATTACCATGAAATATCCCATCGATATCTTCATCTGAGTATCCCCTATTCAATAAAATAGAATCAAATTTCTGCAGGTCTGCTATACTGTTTAGGTCCCATGGCGACTGTTCCGTCCCAAATATACCATCTAAATCAGAGCCGATACCGATGTTTTTTGTATTTCCCGCAAGTTGACAGATATGATCCCAGTGATCGACCAGAGCCTCCAGTTTGATGTCCAACTGCCATGGATCCGATACGGTATCTATAAACCTGATATCCATTGCCCAACAATCCAGCATACCTCCGATTACCGCTCCACGGGCGATCAGCTTTTTTATCTGCTCATCTGTTAGCTGTCGCTGATTTGGAACGATCTTCCTGACATTATGGTGTGAAGCCCATATAGGCCCCTCATAAATATCCATTACCTCCTCAAAACTCTCATCCGTAAGGTGGGTTACATCTAGTATCATATTCAGTTTACCCATTTCCCTTAATAACTGGCGTGCTTTAAGATCGAGCGGTCCCATCATCCGTGTACCAGGAGCATATCTTCCTGGTCCAAAATGCGATAATCCTATTGCACGTAGTCCATAAGCGTGAGCCTCATGTAGATAATCGATATTAACTAAGGAATCAGCACCTTCAAGACTTAATATATAACCTACAGCTTTAGCTGCATTCGGCGTGCCATCATTCCAGTAGGTCAAATGATTCTCTAGGTCAGATCTGCTTTGGATCATCTTCATTTCACCCAACTTTTCCATTTCCCTATACCAAGTCAATTGCGCCTGCGTCATCGCCCAGGCCTGTTGTGGCGAATTCCATCCTGCCAGTTTAGATCCCGGAGGAGATACCCTGGACAACTGCGTGGCAACTACCAATCCGGTATTTCCCTTTCGCAATTCCGGCAGACATACGGTACCATTACCCCGATCCGGCTTATCAGATTTAAACAGCTCCCGCTGTCGGATCTGTTCTAGGGATTGGGTCAGATCCCTATTCCATTCTATAGCGTTCATGGCCAGATCCAGATGAGCATCCACCAAAAAACGTTGATTACGGCTATCCCTCTGCATATTCCTTTTTATATTTGATTATCAGTTCATTTATTTCCTGCGAAAACTCCCTAACAATGCGCTCCCACTTTTCGAAATCCCCTGCGCTATAGTTATATAACCCCGATAGACTTTCCATGCCCATCTCTCCCTTATTAATCATAGCCTCAAACCACTCCGGAACCTCTTTCATATTTGACAGCTCCGGATTCAGATCTTTCATAACCATAGCATATGCTTGAGTCCCCATTAGATCCATGTACAGATAGTTGCCCGTAAACGGAAGGTAATAGCCAGCATCATTACGGCATGCCCGATCAATACTCTCTATACTCGCATAGCCCTTATCCACCAGGTAAAATGCTTCGCGGGTCATTGCTGCCAACATATAAGCCCGCACACTGACACCGCCTCTAACGATATAGGGATCCTTATTCAATCTTTCTTTTGCCCAATGGAACAACACATCCACACACTCCTTTTTATTTTGTGCTGTTTCTATTATTTCCATGAACGGTGAAGCCGTAATAGGATAACAGAAATTCACACCGATCAATTCCGCATGGACATAGGCCTGAATTTCTTCCAAACTAATACCGTCTACGTTCACACATATAAAACCATTCGCCGACAAAGCATTTTGCAGTCCATTAATCCATAAACATTTGTCGTTCAAATCATCTACTGTAAATACAAAGATTACGTCATACCTACTTCCTGTTATAAAAGGCTCCTCTACAAAGTCAGCATCAAAGTCCTCCTGACGCAACTGTTCATAAAAGTCACGGGCCGTAGCCGATTTACCAGCAACCAACAGTCGTGGATTATCATTCACACACATACGTCATTGATTTAGCTGGTTTTCATTTCTTTGAGTACCTCTCCTACAGCGACCAGAGCAGCCTCCACATCGCTATCCGTTGTAGCAGCAGAAATATACCAAAGCCCCCGTCCTATTATCCGTATTCCCCTATCGTGAAGTTTTGCCACAAAAACCCCTAGTTTTCTTTTATCGGCCTGTAGTACATCCCGAAATTCGTAGACTTCTTTCAAATCGGTAAACGAGGTATTCAGCATGGGACCTGGTCCCTGCACCAGCATATTTTGGCCATAGGTTTTATTCAAGACTATGAGTCCCTCCTTGAGCTTTAATCCAAGTCTGAAGATACGTTCGTAAACATGCGCATCACTTTCCAAAATGCGGATCGTGGAAAGCGCGGCCGCTACCGTAGGGTTCGAGGCATTCATGGTGCCAGCATGGATCACACGCCCCGTGGCAATCTCATCCATCCATGACTTTTTGCCTACAATTGCGGATATAGGGTACCCAGATCCCATTGCTTTAGCAAAAATTGCCATATCAGGTTCTACTCCAAAATAGCCCTGTGCACCGGACAACCCCATTCTAAACCCCGTTATTACCTCATCCATGATAAAAGCAATATCAAATTGTCGGGTCAATCCTCTCATTTTCTCCAAGTATCCTGGTCTGGGCATTATACAGCCATTGTTACACATGACGGGTTCCGTAATCACCGCTGCCAGATCGTCTTTATATTTTACAATTGTTTGCTCCAAAAGCTTTTCATCGTTCCAAGGAATAATGATAAATTCACGCCTACTGTTATCGGCTAGACCAGCACTCCAAGGAAACACCTGTGGATCATTCCGTTCGCCCATCGATTCGCCTTGAGGATGCCCCAGACCATAAGCCACATTATCCAGCCATCCGTGATAATGCCCTTCAAAACGTAAAAAAAGCTGTCTCCCCGTTTTTGATCTCGCCACCCTTAAGGCTGTTTGCACAGCTTCAGAACCATCTAGACAAAATCGCATCAGCTCCGCACAAGGAATCAAACGATTGAGCGCTTCTGCAAGTTCAACCTCCTGTATATGTTGACCGGCATAAAGCTGCCCCATTTCACTATAGTTAGCAATATCCCCTAATAGCGCTGGATGCGAGTGTCCCAGAATCAACGGTCCCTGACTTAGTGTAAAATCAATATATTCATTTCCATCCACATCATATATCCTAGATCCTTTCCCATGACTATAAAATAAAGCATGAGGATGATTATATTTTCTAAATTCGGAAGATACTCCCGCAGCGAGTACTTTACACGCCCTTTCCAATAGCTCCTTAGATTTTAAATACGTATACTCTTGCATCAGATTACAAATTAAGATCATTTAGTTTCTTTCTATACCGATCGGACAAGTGATATATCTCTTCATTGAAATTAGAAAAGTCCTGTTCCAATTTCCTAACAGAATCTTCCGTATGCGGATATAACCCTGTCAGATTATGAATCCCTCTTCCTCCTTTTTCCAATATCTCTTCCATTTGCTGAGGTACATCCTGGCGATTACTGAGCTTGGGAAACAAATGATGATATGTTTTCAGATAATCCTGTAGTCCCATAAAATCCATACGCCTAAAAATGCCCATCAATGTTACCCAAGCCCCCATGTCGTGCTGAAAACATTTATCCAGCCCTGCCATCGAGATGCATCCCTTGTTTATCAGTGCGAATCCTTCCCGATACACGGCATACATCAACCTATTGGTTATAAAACCCCGGATATCTTTATACAAAAGAGTCGGCTCCTTCCCCCAGTTCTCCGCTTCATCCCTTATCATTTCGGCTATAATCACAGATGTAGCCGCTCCACAGGTGATTTCTAAAAAGCGCGTAGCATAGGCCGGTTCAGCCCAATGTATCCCCATAAAACGCTGTGGATACTTCAGGTATTTCTGAAGATTACTGATCGGGATCGCGGACGTATTAGTGGCGATTACCGTATTCTCAAACACGTGATCTTCGACCAATTCATACACCTGCTTCTTTATAGTCTCTATCTCAATAACACATTCAACGACCAAGCCACACTGTTGCAACAAGCCATAATCGGCCGTAACTTCATATCTATCAAAGAAAAAATCTACTTTTTCAGGTAGTAGCCCCATCTTAGCACAGAGATCGAGCTGCTCACGTATCCTGATAGTCCCTATCTCCAGCTCCTCCAACAATGGCGTAAGGGCAATCACACGGTAACCTGCTCTCAAAAAGGATACAATGATACTGCTCCCCATCAGCCCCAAGCCTACCACACCGATACAATTTCCAATTCCTCTTTCTCCCATTAGCCCAACTTAACTATACAATCAATTTCCACTTTAATGCCTTCCGCTAATACAGACTGTACGGTAGTTCTCGCCGGTCTCACCCCCTTAAAATAAGTTCCATAAACCTTATTAAAGCGATCGAAATCAGCAATATCAGCCAGATGGACCGTACTCTTGACCACGTCATCCATAGTACCTCCAGCAGCCTCTACAATAAGTTTAATGTTATCTAAAGTTCGTATTGTCTCCTCTTCAATAGATCCAAGTACAAACTCTGAACGCTTGAAGTCCACACTCGCCTGCCCCGAAACAAACAAGAGTCCATCAATCTGCACAGCATCAGAATATGCACCGGTTACAAAATTTAAATCTCTATCTGGATGAATGATTTTTCTCTTTTCCATAGCTTTACATTTAGTTATCCAAAACTAGGGTACATCTGCCCCGAAAGCCTATGTATTTATATCAAAATCTTACACTATTTTTCAATCTCGCTTCCGGCAAATCTTATCTATCCTTTCAAGCACTTTAGTTACCAACTTTCTATAAGACATCAAAAAAACAAAGGCCGGCAAAACCTAGAGTGCCGATCGCCCCCCCCCCGAAGTTTTCACCTAACTATTCCTGCTTTTAACCGAAAAATAAGATCCTTTGATCGAAAGCCCATTTCTCTTCTCTCCATTCTCTCCTACATTTGAATCAACAAATACGAAACAAAGTGATAACAGATGCAACCATTTAAAAATACCAAGCGTCTTATCAACAGGAAAAAATAGATTAACAAACGACATAAAAAAACAACCATGTACAAACTCATCGCCATCATTACCGCTAGCCTATTTACGTTCGCATCTGGATTTAACGTATCAGCCCGAGAAACCGTCAACCCACTAAAAGACGTAAATACGAAAACCATAACCCTCACTTATGTAGAGGCTATTACACGGGGCAATACCGACTTCCACAAGCAGCTGTTCACCGCAGATTTTGAATATCTCAATTCCGCCAGCAACCAAGTCTCTAACAGAACAGCCTACTTAGGGTTCTTAAAAGCGAACAAAGGCATCCAATATAACTGTAAGACCGATTACGAGATATTAGACCAAGCTGGCAAAACGTCCGTAGCCAAAGTGTCCATGCAATTCGAAAACTTCACCCGCGTCGATTACGTTACCATGCTACAGTCTACGAATGGATGGAAAATCAGCAAGGTAGTAACGACCTACCCATAAGAAACGGAGAAGTCTTCATATCCATCATTAGCATCAGTTTTATACTGGCTGCTTCACTAGGCTGCTAGTGAAAGAATAATAAACATGATTAATCAAGCAATGATATTTCTAAATTCATTGAAAACAAGTAACTTTGCCCCCGATTATTAGTCATGATTATGAAAAAAACACTTACTTTGCTTGCTATAGTAGCATGTTTTAGTATGAGCCATGCTCAAGAGACAAAGTTTCTCCTCGAACTGGGCGGTTCCTACACCAACAAACAAAACGACCAGCCACCAACCGGACAGTTATTTTATACGTCTTTAAAGACAATAGCGCCCCGTTTAAATGTGCAGCTGGGCTACAAAATCACAGCACATTCCTACCTTGGGCTAAACTATCAACATAGGAAGACAAGCCTCTTGCAAGAGTCACGACACACCAACAGCGACTTTAGTTCCTACAACAAAATTGAGGAAAAGGTAAAAAACAATGCTTACGGCATTTTCTACAGGCATTATTTCTTACCTATCGATAAGAGCAGATGGAATGGCTTTGTGGAGCTGGCTCCCAGCTTAGCCCTGCAACGGACTGATAATGAAAAATCTAAACGCACGGTCAACAATACCACCTCTTATACCCAAGAGGAATCCTTTTCTAATCATTTTAAAAAAGAGAAAAACCTAGATACGGACCTCCGAATTGGAGGTTCCTATGCCATATCTGATAATTTCATGGTGCAGCTATCGCTTCATTCATTAGCGAATATCACCCATACCTTCGAAGATTCCGTTTTCAAAGAAACCGGAGAAGAAAAAGCAACTTCTTTCCAATTCTTAAAATCGCCTTTAGCGAACACTTACCTTTCTTTACTATTCAAAATCTAAATCAACATGACTAAATATTACATTTTAACCGTTTTAAGCAGTATTTTTATCTTCAGCGTTAGTTATGCTCAAGATAAAAAGATAACAATATCAGCACATACCAATTTCAGTAAACAGGAAGCTAAAAATAATTCATTATCACCAATAAATGACATCTACAGGGACTTTAATTTAACACCTCGCATATCTTACAAAATCAGCAAAATGTGGGCCTTAGGAGCTTTGTATCAATATGGTGTCAACAAAAACACCACGTCCATAATTATTCCCATCGTCAACGCCAATGAAACTACACGAGTTTATGTTGAGCAAGAACAGAAATCTACGACTAATACTTTTGGATTATTTGTTCAATCCTATCTCTACGATAATGGCAAGTTTGCGGCTTTTCTCGAAGTCGATGGGTTAAAAGGGAAAACAAAAACTACATTCGATATAGAAGAGGGTATCATGCCATCGCCTGATATCAAATATAATAGTTTTTCCTCAGGCCTTCATGCAGGAGGGCGTTATACCTTTTTCAAGGGCCTTGGTATAGAAGCCAGACTCAATCAGTTAGTTCAATACAAAAAAAGCAAACTAGCCGATGAGAACGTCAAAGACTCCTATTTTCGTGTGCTCAGCGATATATGGCGAGATTGTTCGATTGGTCTAGCCTATCAATTCTAGTGTAAGTTACAAAACAGAACAGGCCTAACTTTCCATTAGGCCTGTTCCATAAAATAATACATTAACCCTATACAGTTCATAGACCTTCCGATGTATCGGAACAGGTCTACCACAAGGTTCCCGGGCTAAACTCGGGACTTCGCGAGAGCCTGTTCCGCCTTTGCGCAATGACGTATAAACTCTACACTTGTTAACTCGATAACAAGTTCACTTCATAACTCCATAACTCAATACCTCATCCCCACTAGAAAAGTCAGCCGTATAAAAGCCACCTCACTCTTATCCTTAAGGTGAATCGGGGCATCCAGCGATTTAAGCTCCGTACCATCTACAAACACCACATACAGGCCATCTTCAAAAGCCTGTATCGCCGTATCCAAGGCCTTCTTTATAGCCACCTCTTCCAGGTTATCGATATCACTAAATGCAATCTTTCCCCCTTCCGCCTGTTCACCTATCTGTTGCGGATTCAGGAAGGATACCAAAGGTATCTCTTCCCTGTAACGATTATATCGTTGTACTTCATTCTCTACGCATGCCGTTATCAGTTCTTTCAAGGTAGCGGGCACCTCCTCCAGCTGATAAGGAACATTGATCACCCTCTTCTTCCCCAGTCGCTTTAATTGTAAGGTCAGCTCCATCAGTTAAGCATTAATCTGTTCCAGAATAGTCGGATCCTTGATCTTGTCGTCCTGCGCCAGGTAGCGCATTTTGCTGATTATCTCAGCCGATTTCGGATCATCATCGACAAACGGTAAGAACACCCTTCCCCTATGCTGACTGTGCACCGGTATAATCGACAGCTGCCTTCCACCTTTACTCACCATACCACTGCCCAAATGTATGCTGTACTCCGCCAACTTACCGCTCACCAGAATATGACGATCTTTGACCTCAATATTATCCAGGCCAAACAACTGTGCACTCTCCCTGGCCAGGGCAGCCCGCATCTCCATACTGCTATGGCTCGCTTCCGGATCCACTTCACCCACATGCGCTACAGAAACCACCAGATCCATATCCCGCATTACTTCGGAAAAGATCACCGGATCAATAGCCTCAAACGGCAATAAAGACCTGTCTTTTAGCGAATAGAAACAAATCAGTTCCAGTGTCGGTGCTTCCACATCCGATGGTGTAAACCAATCCGCCATAGCAAACATCGTTACCAGATAGCCTTCTTTATGAAACACCTTCTGCAATCCCTCTTCGTAGCTTACTGTCCACCCACGTCCCCGCAATAGCGCTACCGTCTTCTGTGGCTGTATCTGATGTCCCTGATAGCGGGTCGATCGCGTACGTTGCTCCATTTCATCCGCCGTAGGCACATACAGCTCCCGGAAGACCTGCTTGAAAGGCTGCTTCATCTCGTTAACAAAGAGATAGCGCTGGAAAAGATCCCATTGCACCGAGTGGAATAAATCATAAGGATGCGCAATCACCAGTTCGTCCATATCCGTCACCACTATCGCCTTACCATCGGTATCCATCAGACCAGACGCCGACCAGAAGCCCGCCTTTTGTGTGTTAGGTATATACAGCACCAACTTACTGAGCATCGCCCTCACGATCGGATGTTCCATAATCTGCCTCAATTCAGCCACCGAGTATCTGTCCCTTCGTAACATTGAATTTTCCAACGCCAGCTTCGTTCTCGAAAACTGTTTGGTCAGATACGTCTTTCCATCTTTCAGCGCTTCAATAAGCTTGTTCTTCTTATATTTGTCCGGAATACTCTTCAGCGCTTTATCCTTTCTGCTCACCTGCAGATCCGCCTTACCTTCCTCATTCACGACCAGTTCCACCCGCACATCGTCCACCTCGACCACCGACTCCTGCATGATCTGCTGTGTAGCCTTTCCTTCCATCGCCCATACAAAACGTATGCTATCGTCAAATCCCGCATTCCGTGCCAGGTTATCCAATCCAATCTCTACCGCATTCTTTTCACTCTCCTGCCGCTGCGCGCCAAACTGCTTGCTTTCCTTGAGGAAAGTCTGCAATATAGTATACCTTTTTAGCAGATCCCCCTCCGGATTAGCCTTGGATATAGGGATCAGTCCCAATGCCATGACATAGTCCTTATCCCGCTTTTCATTGATCTTTTTCAAGGTCTCCGTAATCTTGGTTTCCCCCAATAGTACGGACGAATAGGTTTTCACCCGACGGTAGCCCATACCATCCGACAGGTACTTGGCCGATTCGTGGAGCAATTTCCAATTGGCCTTGCCCAGATTGGCGTACACCCGCTTGAACCAATCGATATCGATCGCTCCCTTTTGGAAGTCATTACGAGGCACATTCGAATAGCGCGACAGAATAGTTTCCTTTTCGGCATCCATATAATCCGTCGTATGCGCCAGGAACCACCATACGGCCTCTTCCAGGCTTGGGATCTGCATGTAGTCCCCCAGCCAGTCCGCCCATTGCGTAGCGTAGCAAGATACCTCTACCAGTCGTTTCTTCTCCAGTTTACTGGCTTTAAGCTGTTTCGCAAATTCTCCGAAAAGCTCCTCTTCCGCAGGGCGGCATTTTTTTAGGATATGGCTAAACGTATACTTCCTGTCCGTACCCCCGCCGTAGCTATACCCCCGATCAAAATTTTCCTTCCCCATACGCTGCAGTACCTCAAAGAAATAGCTGGTCCCTTCCACCAGCTGAATCTTAGCCATATAAGGCGAGGCTTCCGTCGGCATATCGCCCCGTTCCAGTTCGACCGTCAACATATTTTTCTTCAGCAGACCGTTGATTTCCGGCATGGTATAATGCTTGAGGCGTTGCGTATGATAATTCTGTCCCCCATCCAACAGGAAAAATAAATCCTTATTCAAAAGGGATAGAAATAGCAGATCATCGTTATTGATCAACTGCAGGCTATACGCTTTGAACAGCAGTTCAAAACCCGGAGTCTCCACTTTTATAGTACTGGACGTATCAAACACCTTATTTAAGAAAGGTACCACGTCCTGTACCTTTTCGATAGATCTCCCTTGTGCCAACTGCTGGGCGGTGATATATAACCGCAATTGATACAGGCGCAACAATTGCTTTTCATCATAGTATGCGTAATCATCGTCCATAATCGGATAGAACATCGCGCCTATCAGATCAGTCCACAGCAGCTGCTGGTTATAATAATATTCGACATTATTAAAGGTCATACCTTTCAGCTCTTCCGAGAAACGGGCTATGCTATCCTCGAGGACATCCAGCTTGTACGCTGTCCATGTTGGTTTATCTGCATACGCATCCAACAGATGCGTCAATATCGTTATTATCTTGTTCGAATCACTATAATAGAAATAGTTGACCTTATCATAATTAAGACTTTCAAATTCAGGAATGTATTGCCGTTGAAATGCTTTTAGATCAGCTTGGGTCTCTTGCCTGTTGTATACACTTCTGATGTACCATATTACAGCATAAAGCTCAAAATCATTGAGTCCGGCTTCCTTATACCAAGACTTCCAAAGATCAGCCAAAGGCAGGTTATCCAGCCGCTGCATCGGGTCACTGTCCTCTTCCAACCGTTTTAGATGAGTTATCGAGTTCATCAGCATTGTGGTTTCCTGAGATCCCTGATACCCTTCGTAAGTATATTCTGTCTTCCTGTTTTCGTCAAATAAGGCATAGAGCTTATTCATCCCTTTGACGGTCTTTTTGACATCGATCAGTTCCGGGAAAAGAAAATCAGATTTCTTGAAGCTCAGCAACTTCTTTTTAGGTTGTTCAAACTGAAGTTTCGGCAGTCTGAAATCCGTCAGTCCACTATAGTCTATCGCACCGAAACCATTCGCCAACGTAAACGCTGATCCCTGAGCGGTATGATCCAGTTTGGCCAATAAAATAGATTCGTTCTTTCCGGCCTTCCGTGCAGCGTATTTATCCTTCTGCTCTAGAATAAAGTCCGCCCATTCTGCTTTATCCTGCAACATCGTCAGCATTTCAAGACCACCCAGGCGCTGATCTACACTCGACGAAACTAACAAACGTGACAACACATCTTTTAAGGTATCTGTTGGCTGCAGCAGCAACAGCCCCATCGAGGCCTGCCGCAATTCCTTTCCTTTACGTGTCAGCAAACTCTCCAATAAGACAATGTCTTCTGCAAGAATAGATACCGAACGCATGAGATTAATCCCTGTAAACGAGACCGAGGTATTCCGGTCTACTATCGCCTGACGGATCACCTTGCGCTGCCAATCATCCTCCTGAAGATCCATCTGGCTAACCTTTCCTCCATTGCTTTGGAACGACCAGCTGTAGGTATAATGATCCGGGAACAACTTACGCATCAGCCTCTCGCGCGAACTCGATGGAACTGCGCCCAGGTCATTTGCCAATAGTACAAACTGATGCGGCTGTAGGTAGTCGAATAAGCCGTCATATATATTTTCTGGCTTTATGGTATAACTCTTCCACGAGAATCCTCTCTCTGTATAGGTCTTTCCAGCAGAGGGCAACTTGGCGGCAGTAGCGATATATTTCGCCAATAGTGTGTCCGACATGTCGTGCTTAAATAAGTTGACCAACAACCAGTAGTCCAGCTCGATATCCTCGCCCGCATGTGCTTCGGCATAATCGATCAGGTCCGAATTCGTCCGTTCGGTCTCCCGCATAAAAAACAGTGCAACCAATTTGGATTCCAAAGCACTCTTTTCATCCGTAACTACCCGAACAACAGCCGCATTAGCTTCATCCACATCGACTATTGCTTTCGACCATAGAGCGACATACAATTCCAGATTATCCTTACTCTGCAACGCGCCTTCGACCTGCTCGGGATGATCCAAAAACTGAAGCGCCAACTCCAGCGTGCGCTTTATCGTAGCTGCCTTTGGAGCCTCCCATCCAAACCCAAACCAGGTATCCACTGCTCGTACCACCGACGAAAAACGCACTAGATTATGCTCCAGGATCAAACGTATAAAACGCTTCAGCGCTTTAACCGAAGTAAAGTCCAGTGTTTCCAGTATGGTCTGCCGCAATCCCTCCTGCTGCTGTGCAGCCAATAGCACCTTCTCAACCAACAAATGGTTAGCATCGTCCTCCGTCAAGAGCAAGGCCCTTATGAGCTCTGTCGATACCCCACCGATCTCATGTTCCCCTAAAAACATCTCCTCCAGCAAAGGATAATATTTCTGCGGTTCATCCATCAATAATAAGGCATAATACAGACCGATATCCTGCACATTCTGATACACATCGTATTGCATCTGATCCAGCGGATCCATCGTATTAAAAGAAGTGTAACCACCATAATACAGGGAGTTCAACCGCCCCAGCTTCGTTTTGGAATACGCCCTTGACGGATCTATCCGAAACGGTCTCCGGCTATACCTATCCTGAAAAGGCAGACGATCCATCAAGTCCCATATCCGGACGATATAAGGCCCCATCTTAGTGCCGAACAATAAGTTTGCAAGCTCCCCTCCCTCCTTTGTATTCCAGGGATTGGTTTTTGGATCGGTGCCAAACTGCTCCTCATACATACGGAAATTGGCACTGTAGTCATAATATTCAGACAACTGGTTGCTTATATAAAGCCCCAGTATTCTATAAGGTTCAGAAAATCGTTCAAAATCTTCCTTAGGAATAGCGATTCTATCGTGTTTGTTTATAAATTCTCTAGCTTTCTCAGCAGGGATCATATGTTGTCGTTATTAAGTTGAAAATCGAAATATAACGTCCACCCTAAAATAACGAATTAATTGGATGGCTAAGAATATAAATCTTACCAGACAATCTACGAAAAATACCACATACGGATCGGTTCGGTCTTATATTCGCACGAATTGGTTTACAATCCGTATTTTTCATCAGCTTCGTACCCATAATGTAAAATAGCTGTGCTGATAAATTGTCTACTTCATTACCTTCACACAATTTAACATCAATTTAACAAACTATCGTATAGAATAGTTAACATTTAATCGTAAGTTTACACTGTTCAGTCAATTTAGGCTGTCATAAAAAAATCAACTTAATTCCCCTTTACCGTTTCAATGACTCCAACAATAAAATTCAGCAATGTGAATACCTTATTTTCACGTACACTCAAAGAAAAAACCAATCAATATTTCAAAGAAACACTTCAAAAGAAAACAGGTAACCGCCGCATTTTTATAAAAGCCAGCATATTACTTCTCACATTTGTTTTGCTCTATAGTCTATTGGTATTCGTTCAGCCCCACTGGGCTATCTCGGTCATCCTATGTTTACTATTCGGTGTAAACCTAGCTGCTATCGGTTTTAATATCATGCATGATGCCGGACATAATTCCTTCTCCGAAAACAAACGTATCAATACCCTGCTATCCTATTCGTTGAATTTGTTAGGAGGTAATATCTATTTCTGGAAGCTAAAGCACAATATAGCACACCATACGTACACCAATATCGATGGGGAGGACCATGATATAGAAGTCAAGTTTATGCGCATACACCATGACCAAAAATTACGGAAGCATCATCGTTATCAACGGTTTTATTTTCCGTTACTTTATGGGATTTCTTACTTAGCCTGGATCTTCTATCAGGATTACGAGAAATATTTTAGACAACGTATGGGGCATAGTACAGAAAAATTCCATTTCCCATTACGCGAGAAGGTCATATTCTGGACCAGCAAACTATTTCACCTCGGACTCTTTATCATCCTTCCCGTTCTCATAGCAGGTTGGCTTCCCACCTTGATCGGGCTTGTGATTGCCGGTGCTGTATGCGGCATGAGTCTAGCTACGGTGTTCCAATTGGCGCATGTTGTTTCCGAAACAACATTCAAAACTATTGAGGAGTCAAAAGTGGAAGAAGAATGGATGATTCACCAGATACAATCCACAGCCAACTTCTCTACCCAGAGTAAGATATTAACATGGATACTTGGCGGACTCAACTATCAGGTCGAACACCATCTATTTCCCAAGATCAGCCATGTCCATTATCCTGCTCTTAACCGTATTGTGCGTCAGACCTGCCAGGAATACAACATCAAGTACAATGAGTTCCGGTCGTTCTGGGCAGCATTCCGATCCCATATCCAAGTCATCCACGCCATGTCCAGGTAATCATACAACCGAGATTCGACTAAAGCAAAAGAGATCGTACCTGCAGCTTAAATTAGCTTGTTTACCGGATACACGATTTACAACAACCCTATTCCGCCTATACGATAACGGAAGCCGACTTCATGCGTATTAGTCGATATCTTCTGGTTAAGCGTATGACCGTTGACGCTGGACTGACCGCTAGGATCCACATCCTATTGACCATCATCACTATAACTTCTCCGTGCAGTTAAACAACAAACAACTTTAGGATTCTTCATAAAATAAATCTAGCTTTGTCGTGTTAGCTAACCACGAATACGAGTATGTATTGACTATGTACTTGACGAATTAGAAAAGAGCATGTTACCGTACCAACAACTTTCTGATAGCGATTTGCTGAAGTTACTAAAAAGCGATGATCAAAAAGCGTTCACTGAACTATACGAGCGCTACCATAGTCTCCTTTATATCTATGCTAATAAAAAATTAGAGGCCAATTCGCAATCCCTTGACATCGTGCAGGACATCTTATTGAGCATCTGGAACAAACGATCTACTCTCCACATCACCGTTACCCTTCGGTCCTACCTTTTCACCGCTATTCGTAACCGCATACTCGATGTCTTCACCCATCAAAAGGTTGAGACCAAATATTTGGATAGTCTAAAACATATTATGGAGACCTACTCTCCCAGTGACCACCTGATTCGTGAAAAGGAATTAAAAACACTGATCGATCAAGAGATTAAAGCTATGCCCCCACGAATGCGCGAGATTTTCATCCTAAGTCGTAAAGAGTGGCTAAGCAATCACGAAATAGCAAATAGACTTTCTATATCCCAAAGTACCGTAGAGACACAGATGAAACGTGCCCTCCGTCACTTACGGCTTAAATTGAGCCACTTCGCCAATCTTCTTTTGGAGTTGCTCGCTTTCTACCTTATTTTTTTCTAAAAAAATTAAACTTTTTTTCATTCTCTTGTACCCACGTGAAGTTCTTAAGCCGTCTTAGCTATATACAAGACCTAAAATAAAGAATGAACGATCCAAAAGAACTAATTGAAAAGTATAGATCCGGAAATTGTACTACCGAAGAGCTCGCTATCCTCCATCGATGGATTCACCAGATCAATCGAGATAAGGAGTCTAAGCTCACAGAAGAACAACTTATGGATGCTAAGCGTGCATTCGAACTACAATTCAAACAAAAAAATAATCCTATCCGTCGCGTAGCCTATTGGCGTGTTGCAGCAGCGGCATCCGTAATATTATTTGTGAGTATCGGTTTATATTTCGTCAAAAAATCCCCTACCGCTACAATTGAATCATCTATCACAGGACAGATCGATGACATACTACCAGGCAAAGATGCGGCTATATTGACAGTCGGAACCGGTCAGAAAATCAATCTAGATGAACTCTTCCGAGATACTATCATGTACCAAAATGGAACTACGATAAGTAAAAATGAGGAAGGTGCGCTAGTTTACTTTTCACCGGTATCAGCTGTAGAGCATCCCAACGAGTTTCATGTGCTGTCAACACCTTCTAAAGGCCAACATCGTGTCATCTTGCCTGATGGCTCCAAGATATGGGTCAATTCACTTTCTTCCTTAAAATTCCCTACGACCTTTTCCTCCAGCAGCCGCGATGTCGAACTGTCAGGTGAAGCTTATTTCGAAATAGCAAAGGACAGCGAGCGTCCATTCTATGTACATAGCAAAGGACAAAAGGTAAAAGTACTGGGAACACATTTCAATATCAAAAGCTACGATGACGAACCTACTATCAAGACCACACTATTAGAAGGCTCTATCCAACTATATTACGCGAACCTATCTAACTCACGTCTATTGAAAGCGGGTGAGCAAGCCGTGATAGCAAACGGGCGTTGTGCTGTGAACAAAGCCGATATAGAGCAGGTCATGGATTGGAAAAATGGAGATTTTATATTCCGCCAGGAGAGCATAGCACATATAATGAAGCGCGTATCCAGATGGTATGGCATAGACGTCGCCTACGAAATCGGAATTGATAAAAGCCAAACCATCAGTGGACAGGTATCCAGATCTAAGAATCTATCCGAAGTCATTCATTGCCTGGAGTCCGCAAGTGATCTTCAATTTACCATTAAAGAAGGCAAAGTAATCATAACCACAACTAACTAACTAACTAACTAACTAACTAACTAACTAACTAACTAACTAACTAACTAACTAACTAACTAACTAACTAACTAACTAAAAATTTATGTGATACGATACGAAAAACAAAGCCGGAAGCATTGGCCTGCCCCCGGCAAGTGCTAAACAACATCACTAAGGTCCCTTACGGGCATTGTGCTAACAATTTAAACTTAAAAGATTTAGGCGTTCCCTATTACTCTTGGCCGAGTATCTGGCCGCCTTGCTTAAACACTAATCAAATGTATGAAATTTTACTTTAAATCCATGAGTCGCCCCCCAGCGCCCATGACCAAACTCATCGTCGCAATGAAACTAACCGTTATATTGCTCACATTTAACATCTTAAGTGTCACTGCAAATACCTTTGCACAACATCTGAGCATACGCAAAAAAAATGCTTCACTAGTAGAGGTCTTCAAGGAGATCCGTAAGCAATCAGGATATGATTTTCTATACAGTGATAAATTGATAAAACATGCTGTTCCTGTCAGTGTCGACCTTCAGAATAGCCCCATCACTAATGTACTCAAAGAGGTGTTTTCAGAACAACCTTTTCATTACACTATACAAGGCACAACTATTGTTGTCAAAGCGAAGTTTCCATCCATCGTACAGACTACCGTAGACAACAACATACAACAGAAAACCGTGACAGGCCTAGTCACAGATCTATCTGGTTCTCCATTAGTCGGTGCTACAGTTACAGCCCGCAAAAGCCGTGTACAAAGCATCACGGATAGACGTGGTCAGTTTACTATAATACTGCACGAAGAAAGCGATTCGTTACGCATCACTTCATTAGGCTACAAACCAAAAACCATATTTACTACAGGCGCCCGAGCTCTTCATATCAAGTTAGAATCCACCGACACCAAAGTGCAGGACGTAATTGTCACGGGAGTTTATTCCCGATCCAAAGAGAGTTTTACAGGATCAGCGACAACCTATACCGGCCAAGAGTTAAAAGCAGTAGCCAATACCAATATTATCCAGAGTTTAAAGACCTTAGATCCTGTATTTGCTGTATTGGAAAACAACCAGTTTGGCTCCGACCCCAACCGGCTTCCCGATTTAGAAATCCGAGGCAAGAGTAGTGTAGTCGGGCTTAAAGAAGAATTTGGTGTAGATCCCAATCAACCGCTTTTTGTCCTGGATGGTTTCGAGACCTCCCTACGTACAGTAATGGACTTGGACATGGAGCGCGTAGCCTCTATTACCATCCTTAAAGATGCAGCCTCCACAGCCATTTACGGCTCCAAAGCCGCTAATGGCGTCGTCGTCATTGAAACCAAACAGCCACTACCGGGTCAGCTCCGGATTTCCTACAATAGCAACTTCAATATTTCTGTTCCCGACTTTTCCAGTTACAATCTGATGAATGCAGCAGAAAAGCTACAGTTTGAACGACTCGCCGGACGGTATGACTTTGACTATTGGGAAGCCAGTAATATCGCAAAATGGCAGCTATACAATCAGCGATTAGAAGATGTAAATAAGGGATTCGACACCTATTGGCTTAACGAACCTATACGTACCGGAATTAATCAACGGCAGACCATTTATGCGGAAGGAGGAGATGCACATATGCGCTATGGTATAGGTGCCAACTATAACGGTATTACAGGAGTAATGAAAAACTCTAAGCGCAATACATTCAGCGGTAATGTTGATCTTCTATATCGTAAGGATAAGTTTCAGTTCAGCAATAAACTGACCATAAATCATACAAACTCTAGCGACCCTTCCGTACCCTTCTCGGCCTATTCCAGAGCCAACCCCTACTACAAGAAGACCAATGACGAGGGTTTTGTAGAGAAATGGTTATATAATTCTACTTTAGAACAAGTCGAGAATCCCTTGTGGAATGCGAGCTTAAACAGCAGAAACCAAATGCAAGGCAATAGTATCAATAATAACTTTGCGGCAGAGTACAGTCCTCTACAATCTCTGAGAGTACGTGCCCGTCTAGGTGTTACTAAGTCTATTGATGAGACTGATAGTTTCACCTCTCCAGAAAACAGCAGTTACGACAAAACCGACCCTTTACTGCGCGGATCATTGACCTACAAAAACAATAGCAGTTTCCAATATGAAGGCGAGCTCACAACAACCTATGGAACAGTCTTGCGTGACAAGCACCGTATCAACGCTGTAGCTGGCGGGCGTCTATCCTCTATGTCTTCTTTACTTAATGGCTACACCGCACAAGGTTTTTCCAAAGGAGATTACGTTACAGCCGCCTTTGCAAAACGCTTCCCTGAAAATGGCAGACCTGCATATAGTGAAAGTACCAGCCGCTCTAACAGTGCCTATCTCAACACGGGATACTCTTTTGAAGATCGCTATCTTATGGATGTTACCTACCGCTTAAGCGGTTCTTCCGTATTCGGAAGTAATAAGCGTTACTCCAATACCTGGTCAACCGGATTAGCTTGGAACATGCACCATGAAACCTTTATGAAAGCTGTTCCCTGGATCAATCTTCTAAAAATAAGAGGGTCTATCGGAAATCCCGGAAATCAGAACTTCAATGCCTATCAGACTTATACGACCTATATGTTTGCTAACAGTACCACCCCTTATTTTGGCGAAGCTGTTTCACTGATTGGTCTTGGCAATCCGGACTTAAAATGGCAGACCACATTGGACAAAAATGTCGGTATAGATGCTACTTTTTTAAGCAGAAAGCTTAATTTCAATCTAGACTATTTTCAGAAAGTCACAGATCCCTTATTGATCAACGTAGGTGTTCCATCTTCACTTGGAGTCAATACGGTGCTGACCAACCTTGGAGAACAACAATCCCGGGGTTTTAACGGTACTGTTACATACTCTCCAATTTACGATCCCGTAAACCGTAAGATCTGGTCTTTCCGTTATAACTTTAGAACAGAACACTCCAAGATCGATAAGATTGGTAATGCCCTAGACAAGTTTAATGAAACTGGCCGCAATAAAAACCTCAATCGTTATTACGATGGTGCTAATCCTGATGCATTGTGGACCGTCGTGTCCGAAGGGATCGATCCTTCCAGTGGAATGGAAATATTTGTTAACAAAAACGGTATCTACACCTTAGATTACAATTTCGAAGATGAAGTCCAGGTCGGGATCGGAAGACCAAAAATAGAAGGAACTTTTGGTACTTCATTTACTTACAAAGGCTTCAGTGCCAATATAGACTTCCGGTACCGCTACGGCGGCCAGGCCTTCAATAACGCGTTATTTAATAAAGTCGAAAACATTACATTATCTGCACTTCGTTATAATCAGGATAGACGTGCTCTATATGACAGATGGCAGAAGCCTGGTGACATCGCCCCATTCAAAGGCATTTCATTGACCAATAGCACGCCTATGTCCTCTCGCTTTGTACAAGACGATAATTCGATTTCATTAGAATCATTCCGTGTCGGATACGAGTTTACAGGCGATTGGATGAAGCGTTCCCGTATCCGCAGCCTCCGTGTCAATGCCTATATGAATGAACTTTTTGTTATTTCCAGTATTAAGACCGAGCGCGGTATCGACTATCCATTTGCCCGCACCGTGGCATTTTCCACCAGTATATCCTTTTAACCACAACTTAAATTATGAAAAAGCTAAAAAGAGCATTACTAATTCTTCCCCTTGCTGCACTGAGTTTAAGCAGTTGCGACAAATGGCTTGCCATAAAACCAGCAGACCGTATTGTTGAAGAAAATGTTTTCAATTCAGAAGC
Source organism: Sphingobacterium faecale (assembly GCF_016746095.1). Classification (GTDB taxonomy): domain Bacteria; phylum Bacteroidota; class Bacteroidia; order Sphingobacteriales; family Sphingobacteriaceae; genus Sphingobacterium; species Sphingobacterium faecale. The sequence continues at coordinate 440,732 of NZ_JAERTY010000005.1, forward strand.
TGGATTTCTTTCTGCCTTAAATGGTGTATACACAGATCTTACAAAATCGGACCTATACGGTTCAGCGTTGAGTTACGAGTTTATAGAAATATTGGCTCAGCAGTACAGTATACGTGCTGCCAATACAGACTATACCGAAACCGCTAACTATAGCTACACATCCAAGTATACTAAGGAGCGATTAGAGAAAATATGGGATGCATCCTTCAAAACAATACTGAACTGCAATAAAATTATTGAGAATGGAAAAGATAAAGAATCTCTAATACCAAGCAAGTCGTTAGCGCTTTTCATTGGCGAATCTCTTGCTCTACGTTCTTTTCTTCACTTTGATATGTTGCGTTTATTTGGTCCTATATACAAGAACAATTCAGGTCAAAAAAGTATACCTTACATAAATCATATTTCCGTATCAGCTTCACCTTTACTTACTGCAGAAGAGGCCGCCCACCAAATACTTGCAGATTTGGACCGTTCAGAATCGCTACTAAAAAGCTCGGATCCCATTATTGCAGGAGGTCCACAGACCGACATTATAGAGGACGCAGACAACACAGAGCGGTTCAGAACACTTCGCTTTAATTATTATGCTGTGCTCGCCTTGAAAGCAAGAGTCTATCTCTACATCGGTGACAAACCCAACGCTCTCAAATATGCTAAAATGATTATAAACGATCCTAATCGGGAGACCTACTTTCCATTCGTCAAGCATACTGAAATCTTGGGTAATTCCACCAATACCGATCGGGTTTTCTCAACCGAGGTCCTTTTTGCATTTTACACCAACGGTCGCAACGACATTTTTCAACGTTACTTCAATCCCGAGAGTGCGACAGCATCAAGCCTTCTCATTCCCAGATCGGGCAACATAGCAACATTATTCGCAGGCGAAGAAAATGACTATCGCAATTATCCGATCTGGAAAAACTCAAGCTTAGAAGCGAATGCGGTATATTCCAGCAAACATAAAAAAGGAGAAACCGTCGCATTATACCGCAATAATATTATGCCTTTACTCCGGCTATCCGAACTATACCTTATAGCAGCAGAAGCCGAGAGCAGTGAACAGCAAGCTTACGTCTACCTCAATAAGCTACGCAACCAACGTGGGCTCGGCGAGGTGTCCAACAATCTTACAGCGCGGTTACGTAGCGAGTACACGAAAGAGTTCTTCGGAGAGGGCCAATTATTCTTCTATTACAAACGAAATAATATCACCCCCCTCCGATCAGGCATCAGTAACAATAACATCACTATGACTCCCGCTCGGTACACGCCTCTGCTACCAGATAGTGAAAACCGTTACAGAGATTAAGCTACATTAATTAACCATATAGAAAATGAAAAAGAAATTATTAAATATACTTTTCCTGATTCCATTTCTGACGCATATTTCCTGCGAGAAATCCATCTCTCTCTACGAAGGTGAAGAAGGTGATGTATCAGGTATATACTTTTATTCGGTAAATGGGACAAACATAGCAGGCATCCCTACGAGTTACCGTGATTCAATAATCTACAGTTTTGAGAATGATGCACAGACTGTCACCACACGCATCATTAATGTACCTGTGCGTACACTAGGCAATACCTCGGACCAAGACCGTCCCTTCAAGGTAAAAGTATCGGGTGGAACTGCAAAAGAAGGAATAGACTATGAACCCTTATTGGAAAGTTATAGTATTCCAGCAGGAAAGTCTTCATTCAATATACCTGTAAGACTCAAACGTACGCCTCTACTCAGCCAAAAAAGATTAACTATTGATTTCGAACTTGTTGAAAATCAAAACTTCAAATTGTTACTACCCGAACTGAAGAATATCGGCAACAACAAGACCATGATCGCGACAAAGTTTCGAATTAGTTTTTCAGAGATTATCAAAGAGAGTTTTTATTACAGCATTTTCGGACCAGAATACTTTGGCGACTGGTCTGTCAAAAAAAACAAACTGCTCAATGAATTGATGGGATGGAAATCCTCCGACTGGGAAAATGCCGGTGCCTCAGGCGCGCCGATTTCTTTGGGTCGTTTTCCATACGCAGCCGAGGTTTTAAAAGGTTACCTGGAAGACAACCTCCAAGCAAACACCCCTGTATATGAAGAAGACGGCGTGACGCTAATGCAACTTGGCCCAGAGTATATGGTAGATTATAGTAATATCCAAAATTGATGAACAAAAGAATCTAATATTATGAAAATAAAATATATAACCTACGTTATTGCCTCTTTCTATTTATTTTCCTCTTGCTACAAAGACAAAGGCAATTATAACTACAGCGCAGCTAATGTCTTGGAGATTGGAAATATTCCAGACCAGATTCATGTACTGGGCAATGTCGATACATTAAAGATCACGCCCACTATAAAATCTGCACTGGAAGGTGAAATCCTTGGCGACAATAAAAACTATAGCTTTACCTACGCCATAGACGGATCTGTCAAAGCAGGAGACCTTAGTTATGTCGCAATAGACTCTACTTATCCAAAGGATTTGAATTACTTTATCAAATTGGCTCCTAAGATATATGATGTCAACTTTGTGGTAAAAGATAATAGAACTGGTCTCGAAACCTTAAAACCCTTCAAACTCAACGTTGCCTCCGCAGTGTCCGAAGGCTGGATGGTATTATGTAATGAAGGAGCCAGTGAACGGGTCCGTCTTGATATGATCGCTGTTGTATCACCGACCAGATCCGTACAGGCTTTCGATCTAACGGCATCCAATGGACTTCCCCCTATCACCCAAGGCGGACGGCTCATTTTTCTTTATGACACGCAAACCCGTGCCAAAATCGGCATACTGACAAAATCAGACGGTGGATATAATTTAACCAATTCCACATTATCCTCCGGCCCATCCTATAATATGCTCTATGAATTTGGTAATAAATCTGCTAATTGTATGCCCCAAAACATACAAGCCACATCCAGCGGATATCACGTTGCTGTTGATGGAGACAATGATGTATACACGCTGTATATGTACGTAGCGGGTCCTATTTATCAATTTCCTGTCAATACATTGACTGGAAATAGAAAGGCTGAATTCAAAGTATCTCCTTATATCGCTGCCGACCCTAAACCATCCAACGGAAGCAACTCTGTCTTAGCCTACGATATCACCAATAAACAGTTTGTCAACTGGTCATCTGGCCGGAACACAATGATGGCCACAATGGAAAATCCTTCGAGTAATAAGCTTTTCGATTACAAAACCGGTAAGAATCTAGTATATATGGACGCCACGCTATATGGCAATAGCAGAGCCTATGCGATCCTGGAGAAAGATAACAAATATAGCCTATATGGAATTTCTTTCATTCCCGCTTCTCCTGTAGGACTATTTGAGCAAAGCTATTATGCGGAGCTGAATATACCAGAAATTGAAAAAGCCCACTCTTTTGCCTTTCATTCTACATTGCCTTATATGTTTTATGCTGCAGGATCTAAGTTATATCAGTACGACATTGTCAGCAGACAGAACAAGGTGATTAAAGACTTTGGTGATGAAAACATCAGTATGTTAAAATTTAATCTTTTCAAGTATACTGTAAAAGGAAAAACTCAAGAATACTATGATCAGCAATACCAGCTCATTGTCGGATTGGAGAACAAACAGTTACCTGCTGAAAGCTGCGGCAAAGTACAGTTTTACGAGGTTCCACCACTCAATGCCGATCTTACACTAATCAAGGAATACAAAGGCTTTGCTAAAGTAAAAGATGTGACTTACAAAGAAATCACTATTTTGTAAATCATAACGGCAACGTACCGATGGTTATCCTACGGTGCGTTGCCTTACTTCTTAATTCTTCTCAACACCGTAACGCCCTTACTTTACAACAACCCTATTCCGCCTATACGATAACGGAAGCCCACTTCATGCGTATTGGTCGATATTTTCTGGTTCAGTGTATGACCGTTGACGCTGAACTGATAGCTGTAGCCTATACCGAAGTTACCGAAATTGAGCTGCATCAGCCCCGAGAGGTCACCCTGATTCTGTACACCCATCCCCAATCCGATCTTCGGCCCCATAAAGGCCACTACGCTTACATCATATCTCGGCGACATCTCCTGCATATGGCTCACCAGGAATGACGGACGCAACCTGAACGTATCGTCCAGCCGGATCAGCATACCACCCGTCACGTAGATCACATCGCGGAACTCATATTCCCGATCTGTATTTCGGTTTAAAGAAAAACGCGGCATAGCTATCCCTACATAGAATTTATCTTTTTGGTAATACGAGGTACTCACACTCAGCACGCCAGCCGTACCGCGTACATCCTCCCAGAAGGCCGGATCCTCGCCATCCAGCTGCCGGTAGTTGCCCTGGTAGAATAAGAGTCCACCGCCCATGGATAGGCTCAGGTATTCATTCTCCCCAAGTCGCACTGCTTTGGCAGCATAAGCCGTGATTTCATTCTCCCGCACTACTCCCAGCGAAGCGTGCTTAAAATCACCACCGATAGCCAAGCCAAGATTCTTGACCATACCGTGTCCCGTTACCCATACCGATCTGGGAGCTCCATCCACCCCCGTCCACTGACTCCGGCCCAGTGTAGCAAAACTGCCACGCTCGTCCATCGTGCTCAACGAAGAATTGAACGAGTTGCGTAACTGACCGAACTGGTTATAGCTCACCCCATGCTGGGCCAGACCGCACAATGGCAGCAGCGATAATAGGGTTATGATTGTATTCTTTGTTATCATGTTGTATTGTTATGAAGTTAACAAGTGATCATGTTATCATGATAGCGCGTTCACTCGTTAACCTTAATCAGTTTATCATTTCCTTTACTTGTTCACTCGATAACTTGTTAACCTTCTACATTAAAACAGACTGCTTCGACAAGCCTCGCAGTGACGCTCCAACATCACTTTCCTTACTTGTTAACTTGTTCACTCGATAACTCGTTAACCTTCTACATTAAAACAGACTGCTTCGACAAGCCTCCCAGTGACGCTCCGACATCCCTTCCCTTACTTGTTAACTTGTTCACTCGATAACTCGTTAACCTTACCTAACTTTCTACCTCCTAATCACAAAATACCCCTTCTCCCGTTTCCATACGCCATTATCTTTCAGATCGATATAGTAAAAATAGGTACCATCACGATGGTTTGTACCAAAGAAAACCTTATCTCTGTTATTATAGCCCGCGATCTCGGCCAGCACCGAACCGTTCTTATCAAAGATGGTGACTTTATTTTCCGGAAAGCCCCCTATCCCTTCGATCATCAGGAATTCATTGATACCGTCACCGTTCGGCGATAATGCCTGATGCACGATGACCGGCAGTTTTGCGCCCTCATCCGCTGCGATCAGCACGTTCATTTTTACCGTAATTGCCGCTTCATAGTTCGCATCTCCGCCCTGCGCCGCCGTTATTTCGACTGTACCCAGACGATGTACCTCCAGGTTACTGTCCGATACTGTAGCCAGCAGCGGGTCATCGACGGTCAATGTGACCGGTAAGCCCGAGCTTGATCTTACATCCAGTGCAACCGTACCCGCATCCCTGCTTAGTACACCCGGCGAATTAAAGCTGATCGTTTGCTTTGCTTTACGGATCAGTAAAGTGGCTTTGATCTCCGTACCAAAGTAATTCTGCGACTCCGCAATGCTAGCAGTCACTTCGTAGCGGCCTGCATTAACCTGGTCATTGTTCACGTAAACCACTGTCACACCCGTAGGCAGTCCGCCCGCTAAAGCAAGGCTTTTGACTTGCCCATCGTAAACCACATCCATATTGGCCAGGCTCAGACCTGTTAGCGTAGCTTTGGTGATACTTAGAGTAGACGGTACGTAGTTGATCGTATAGTTTGTAGCAGTTAAGTCCTTATTGTTGATCGCATATGTACCCACGTTATCTCCTGCGACACGCTCCAAGCTACCGCTTACAACGGTCGCTGCATCGCCTGCTACCAGTCCGGTAACCCTGTAGGTCAGTTCCGGATCAGCGGCTCCGTAGACTTTCGTTTTCGCGTCGGCACTAACCGTCAACGGAGCCTTCGTAATACTCAGAGTAGACGGCACATAGCTGATCGTATAGTTTGTAGCAGTTAAGTCCTTATTGTTGATCGCATATGTACCCACATTATCTCCTGCGACACGCTCCAAGCTACCGGTTACGACAGTCGCTGCATCGCCAGCTACCAGTCCCGTAACTTTGTAGGTCAGTTCCGGATCAACTGTTCCGTAAACTTTGGTTTTCGCGTCGGCACTAACCGTCAACGGAGCCTTCGTAATACTCAGAGTAGACGGCACATAGCTGATCGTATAGTTTGCAGCGGTTAAGTCCTTATTGTTGATCGCATATGTACCCACATTATCTCCTGCGACACGCTCCAAGCTGCCGCTTACTACAGTCGCTGCATCGCCAGCTACCAGTCCCGTAACCTTGTAGGTCAGTTCCGGATCAGCTGTTCCGTAGACTTTCGTTTTCGCATCGGCCCTAACCGTCAATTCAACGGGTTTAACCGTCAATTGAGCCGTTAGCACCGCCGGTGTATAACCTGTTGCAGTCAAGGTAACTTTAACTGGCTGACTTCCTACCACAGTTCGTTCGTTTCCTTCGTATACTACTGTAGCGTCAGTAGGTAAATTACCGTGAACCGCAATTCGTTTTACCGTACCATCATAATCAAAAACACCATTTGGCAGACTTACTCCAGTAAATAACTGTGTAGTCACGGTCAGATCAAATGCCGGTAAGCTAGCCGTCAATGAACCGTCCGACACCGAAATTACAATTCCCGAAGTGGTACCCACATCCGCATTACGCGGTGTACCCGTCAACTTACCGGTTGCAGGGTCAAAAGCTGCCCAAGTAGGCCTGTTGCTGATGCTGAATGTCAATACATCCCCATCGATATCATCCGCTGTAGGTGTAAAACTATAGGTAGCGTCCTGATCGACCGTAGTAGAAGGCGTACCTATGATTGTTGGAGCATCGTTCACATTTACCACCGTAATAGAAAACGCAGGCAGACTTGCTGTAAGCGTACCATCCGATACCGAAATTACAATTCCCGAAGTGGTACCCACATCTGCGTTGCTCGGTGTACCGGTCAACTTACCGGTTGCAGGATCGAAAGCTGCCCAAGTAGGTCTGTTGCTGATGCTGAATGTCAACACATCCCCATCGACATCATTTGCTATCGGTGTAAAACTATAGGTCGCATCCTGATCCACGGTAGTAGCAGGCGTACCTATGATTGTCGGAGCATCATTTACCGCTAACACGGTAAAATACACCATTGCGTTGTCGCATCTCGTCGGAACTCCGTTATCGCAGACCTGATACCTCAGGCTATCCTGTCCATTAAAATTGTGATTCGGTGTGTAGGTAAAACTTCCATCCGCGTTCAATACCACCGTCCCATTCACAGGGGCTATTACCAAAGAAGCTGTTAATGCATTTTCTTCTACATCCGAATCATTTGTCAATACATTTCCTGTTGATGGTATATCCTCCGATACGGTTATATAATCGTCTACTGCTACCGGCGCCGTATTCACGGCCACCACCAAGATATTTTTTGTTGCGGAGTTGCTATCATCTATTCCGTCGTTAATAACAAAACTAACAGTACGGTTTGCAGTACTAGGGTTCGCAGAACTGTTGCTGTAGGTCACCGCCCGCAAAGCCGTCTGCCACTCTGCCAAAGTTGCCGTAGCACCTGCAGAAGTAAGCGTCAGCACTCCTGTACCCGCATTGTAAGCGGCGCTGATATTCCCCATCGTATTACCATCATTTCCCCAACCCAATAAATCCTGAGCACTCAGGAAGTTACCCATAATACGCACCGTTGCCGATGCAAGGTTCGTATTATCCGGGTCGGTTACTGTCAAGGCCGGATCTATGGCTACCGGGACCGGATCCCCACTAATCGATTCTGTAAACGTAGTTGGCCCCCCACTAGTCGTTACTATGGGTGCATCATTAACAAGAGTCATATTTACCGTAACACTATTAGGCAGGCTCACTGCACCATCGCCATCCGCCAAGGTAATACGGATTGTGCGTGGGTAGATTGACGGATTGGTGTTGTTGCCATTGCGATAAGTCAGGTTCCTTATCAGTGCCTGAGCAGCAACTGGCGTTGAAGTCGGCAGGAATGTCACTATAAGATCGATTCCACCCGTTCCTCCGGTTAGCATACCGATTGTTGTCCCCCCGTAGGTCACATTCCCGCCAGATACACCGATTTGACCAGCAGCTGTCCCTTCGTTACGAATACCTAGCACGTCTTCTCCGGCGTCACTGCCAGCAACAAAGGCTACCGTCAGGTTACCCCCATCAAAATCAGGGCTGTCCGAATCACTTACGGTCGCATCTCCACCGGCATCAATCAGCACCGCTGGACCACCCTCCGTAAATGTGACATCTTCTCCATTTAGATTAGTTAGCACCGGTGCATTGTTCACAGCGGTAATCGATACGGTTTTTGTGGCACCCGCACTGCTTTCCACCCCATCATTAACGACAAAACCAACAGTACGGTTTGCAGTACTAGGGTTCGCAGAACTGTTGCTGTAGGTCACCGCCCGCAAAGCCGTCTGCCACTCTGCCAAAGTTGCCGTAGCACCTGCAGAAGTAAGCGTCAGCACTCCTGTACCCGCATTGTAACTAGCGCTGATATTCCCCATGGTATTACCATCATTTCCCCAACCCAATAGATCCTGAGCGCTGAGGAAGTTGCCCGTAATACGCACCATTGCCGATGCAAGGGTTGTATTATCCGGGTCGGTTACTGTCAAGGCCGGATCTATGGCTACTGGGATTGGAGCGCCGTGTACCGACTCCGTAAAGGCTGTCAATCCCCCACTCGTGGTAATCAGCGGCAGGTAATTGACCGCCTTGGTGACATCATCGGTAGCAGGGTTGCCCACATTACCGGAAGCATCGGTGAGCGTGACACTCAAGGTGAGCGCTCCGTTAGCCAAGCCCGAGACATCAATATTGCCCAACTGTTGGTTGGCCGAGATTATGGTTCCGCTGCCTGTCACCGGTGTTCCACCGCCGCTACTTGTGATCTTATAGTCAAAAGTAGCCCCTATTTCTGCTCCGATGAAAGTAAAACTCAGGGAGGTATGATTGGCCAATGTGACGGTTGCTTGGTCAATGGATACGGCATACCCCGAGGGTGGCGTAACATCGGCAGTGGTGAAAGCCCACGTAGTATTGTTACTAATACCGGCATAAGTATTACCCGCTAAATCATGGATTACGTTATTTCCGATTTTCACATAGTAACGGGTCATTTCCAGCAGATCAGCGGTCGGATTGATGGTCAATACATTATTAGCGATGCTAAGCTGCCCACCATGGTTTGCGACGTCAATGGTGACTATTGGTGTAGCGGCATCATCGTATACAATGATATTGCCTGTACCGAGGATAATATTCTCGTTGAATGTAATGGATAGATTAGCATTCGGCGTCACATTAGTAGCCCCGTTCAATGGGCTGAATAAAAAATCCGTGGGTGAGATACCATCCACCAAGACAGCAGTTGTGCTCCCTACGCCTGATAAAATCAGCGTGGCCGTATTGCCCGCATTGTCCGAGATGGCACCGCCGTTGAGTGCAATGGAGCTGCCGACCGCGATGCCATCGCTGTCATTATCACCAGCCCCTACTGTGTAGAAAAACTCCAAGGCGGTAGATCCCGAACCACTCCGGTATGCTGCGTCGCGCGTAGCTGCACCGATGGTCAGTGGAAGACGAGGGGTACCGCCGCTGCTGTTCACGATAACGGCTTCATCAAAATTAACTGTAAAATTAAGCGTTTCACCAATAATATACGTTCCATCCGAGGGTATATTCACACTCGTTACCGATGGTGCTACGCCGTCTACCCATATGCCAGCGGTATTACCCACGTTGTTAAGGGTAAGCGTGAGCGGTAGGTTTGCCCCGTCTCTAATCGTACCCGAGTTTAATTGGATGGAAGACAGCACAATGCCATTAGCATCGGCATCACCCGCCTGGACCGTATAGCGGAATAGCAAGGCTGTTGCCGTAGAGCCTCCTGCATTGTAGGTAGCATTAACCGCTGTAGAGCCGACAATCAATGACAGCTGAGGTGTACCAGTCACTGTTACACTTTTCGATATATTTATCGTGAAATCGAGGTTCTGCCCAGCAATATAGGTTGCGTTTGCCGGTACGGTTACACTGCTGACCGTGGGTGCCACGTCATCCACTACCGTAATCATAAAGATCTTTTGAAAAGTGCCTCCTCCAGCATCTTCTGTCTGAATGCGAACGCTGTAGGTACCTGCCACCAAGGCTGCAGCACTATTTGCGCGCAAGGTGTTTCCACTGATATTGAAACTGGCATTGTGTGTACTTCCTGCACCTGACACCAAGCTGTAGCTATGTGTATCCCCCGCATCGGCATCGGTGGTACTGAACGTACCCACTACCGCATTAATGCCCCCACTGCGGTTAACCGATGCATTGCTAAGATTGATATCCGTCGGCGCTGTATTGACAGCGACAATATTCAACGTAATCGTACCTAACGCAGATTTTGCTCCACCGTCTCCCGAATTACCGAGATCATCGACATGAGCTTCTAACGAGACACTACCTACACCATTTAGCTCGGGCGTATAGACAATTCCGCCACCAGTAATAAAAGTATTTATATTTGCCAGGCTGCCCATCAGTGTTAGGAGTGTAGTGTTTCCTCCTATCGTGACTCCTCCTCCCGAAACTGCGGAAAAACCACCCTTTACCGCAGACAGTGTTACTGTTACCGTAGCTGATCCCGCATCCACATCCGCAAAGCTGATTCCCGTTAATGCAGTCGGTGTATTCTGATTCACGGTGATTACAGAAGGCACCATTATCGTAGGTGGGTCATTAACCGCTATTATATTGATCGGCACCGTTCCCAGTAGCACACTTCCCGAACCTTCCCCGTCATCTGCGTAAATGAGGAGATAATCAGCAGCACTGCCATTTAGATCTGTAGTTGGTATATACTGAATATTAGAAGCCACATCGATATAGCTATTTATGGCATCAGGCGCGCCAGTTATCGTTGCCGTTGCTGTGCCGTTTCCTGCCAGTATCACGGGTAGATTTGTAGCTGAGAATGCAATCTGACCGTGACTTACCGATAGCTTGAGCTGGATCGGATCGCTATCTCCATCTACAATATTACTTGACGCTATATCGAGATTGCCCATGTTATCTTCCGTGATAGTGATAGATGCCGGTACGCCTGTTATGGTCGGAGGAGTGTTCGCTGCAGTGATGTTCACCTTCGGTATTGGAGCAGCGGTAATCGGATTAGACGGGGTACCGTCTACATCGCTTCCTCCCCAATTTGCTCTCTCCGTAATACGCGCCAGCCAGGTATTCTTGTCTGCAGTCCCTATTGGGCCGATATACTGAACATTATCTTCTTGATTGTTTGCCGTGCGTAGGCCAATAGCATTTACGCCATTGGTCAGGGCATTTTGACTACCCGTATTATTGGGGAGGTAAGAATCTCTCAATGTAACAAAAAGAGCAGAAACCTCATAATTATTATTCCAATTATTTGCATCCACCGGCCCTCCTGAATTATTCAGTCCAAAAATGAAAAACGGATTGGTATCGTCACCTTGGTAAATAAAAATTTGGTCTCCGGTACCTGGCATCACATCAGCTGCCAGATAACCCGTAGTCACTATATCTGTAGTTAAATTGGCCGATGTCGTCAAATTGGTTAATGAGGTACCATCATCAGAACCACCTAGAAACAGTTCCAGTACTGTCCCGGCGGACACCGCAGTCGACAATGTCCAAGTAACAATACCGTCCCCTGTATTCGTTGGGTTTAAACCTACAAATGCATTATTCGATCTATCCCATCCCCTATCCGTAATTTTAATTACTGTTCCTACAGGAATGTCTACCAGCGCCACCAACTGAACTTTATCGCTTACCGAATTCCATCCGACGACCACTAGGTCGCCTTGATTCAGCACCTGTGCCCTTACATAGGTAACACTAAGTACAAATAGAACAGAAAAAAATAACAGTATTTTCTTTAGGTTATATAACATCGTATATTTTCAAGGTTAACATTCATTTTCTTTGTTAAACAGCCGGCATATCATTTATGATCCTGTCTCTTTACAACACCTCCTTATAACCGCTCATGATAACATGCAGTTATTTTTTCAAATCACTAGCGCTAGGATTAGCTATAGCACATCCTGATCGATAAACGTAGCTTGATTAGAGATTTCCATATTTTTTCATTGGTCGTTTTTTCGAATTTATTTTCATTGACTCAGGCTATAGCTCCCTCGACTTCATTCTAAAAAACGTCTTTGCACCAGGTTTAATCCCAAAGTGCTATAATTAGCATCACTACAAAAGAAAACTTTATCTTTTATAGAATGTTATCAGATTGGCTCAAAATTTATTTATCAGATAAGGTCAGCCCATTGAGCGTCATTACTTCTTCTCACAGAACTACATCTCATCCTTTCGATAAAATGTAGGACTTACATCATACACTTTTTTAAATACACGAGTAAAATTACCGGGGCTATCAAATCCCATTTTATACCCGATCTCCGTTATCGGAATCGTTGTTTTTTTCAATAGTCTCCTTGCCTCCTGCATTTGTAGATTTCTAAAGTACCCGTGGGGAGTTACCTTATATTTGGTCGAAAAATGCCGTTTCAATGTTGATACGGAAATACCAAAATACTTGGCCAGATACCCCATCCCCGGAAAAGGAAGGTGAAGGTTATTATCCAAATGACGAACGATTTCAACTAGAATAGAATTAATATCTGCGGGGCGACCTACATCATCTCCATCTTCCTGATGCACATACAGTCCCAAAAAGTTTCTTAGCAAGTCTGTTACCGCAGTAAGCATATTCAGCTTATCAAACGGTGTATCCGTCGGTAAATATAGCAAGCTCACCAACTTATCCAAACGACGTTTTAAAAACTGGGGAAGAAAGTTGATCGTCAGTATTTCGCTACTTTTATTAAAAAGTAGATTTTTCAACGAAGTGCGGCGAAAGCTATCCAATTGGACAAACTCTTCCAGAAAACTCCGTTCGATCAATATCTGTAACATTTTTCCATCAAAGCCTGCCGGCACCCATAGATTATGGTTTCCAAAATTACTGCATATTCCCAGAAAACCCTCCGATATAGCAAAATCACTATCACCTTGCTCTAAACGCAATGGCTTATTTGCTTCATATACGTATTTAAATAAATAGAAATCGCCATCTTCCTCAGCAGCAACACAATTGCATTCGGTTTCATCAAAATGCATCGTCTGATCAAATACCAAGACGTCTTCTCTCAACAATCGGTATACTAAATCTGTCCGGTAATAGGTTCCACGCATACTTAATGTACACGTTTTCGGATCATGCATATCGCTAGCGAAACCGTGCTGTACCACTTCCAGAAAGCGGGCTACCGAAAAAAACTGCTGTGGATAATGATGAATCCTTTCCTTCATAATCAGTTGTGCAATAGGTATAGACAAGCAAATTTAGAAAAAAAAACATAAATAATTATCCTTATCCTTACAACAATCCTATTCCACCTATACGATAACGGAAGCCGACTTCATGCGTATTGGTCGATATCTTCTGGTTCAGTGTATGACCGTTGACGCTGAACTGATAGCTGTAGCCTATACCGAAGTTGCCAAAATTGAGCTGCATCAGCCCCGAGAGGTCACCCTGATTCTGTACACCCATCCCCAATCCGATCTTCGGCCCCATAAAGGCCACGACACTTACATCATAGCGTGGAGACATCTCCTGCATGTGGCTCACTAGGAATGACGGACGCAACCTGAACGTGTCGTCCAGCCGGATCAGCATACCACCCGTCACGTAGATCACATCGCGAAATTCGTACTCCCGGTCTGTATTACGCTTCAGCGAAAAACGCGGCATAGCTATCCCTACATAGAATTTATCTTTTTGGTAATACGAGGTACTCACACTCAGCACTCCAGCCGTACCGCGTACATCCTCCCAGAAGGCCGGATCCTCGCCATCCAGCTGACGGTAGTTGCCCTGGTAGAATAAAAGCCCACCGCCCATGGATAGGCTCAGGTATTCATTCTCCCCAAGTCGCACTGCTTTGGCAGCGTATGCCGTGATTTCATTCTCCCGCACGACCCCAAGCGAAGCATGCTTAAAATCACCACCGATAGCCAAGCCAAGATTCCTGACCATACCGTGTCCTGTCACCCACACCGAGCGGGGAGCCCCATCCACACCCGTCCACTGACTCCGCCCCAGTGTAGCAAAACTGCCACGCTCGTCCATCGTGCTCAATGAAGAATTGAACGAGTTGCGTAACTGACCGAACTGGTTATAGCTCACCCCATGCTGGGCCAGACCACACAATGGCAGCAGCGATAATAGGGTTATGATTGTATTCTTTGTTATCATGTTGTATTGTTATCTAGTTAACAAGTGATCATGTTATCGTGTTATCATGATAGCGCGTTCACTCGTTAACCTTAATCAGTTTATCATTTTCTTTACTTGTTAACCTGTTCACTCGATAACTCGTTAACCTTACCTAACTTTCTAACGCCTAATCACAAAATACCCCTTCTCCCGTTTCCATACGCCATTATCTTTCAGATCCAGATAATAGAAATAGGTACCATCGCGGCTTTCCTTACCGGTAAATACTCTGTCCTTATTGTTGTAACCAATGATTTCTGCCTGTACCGAACCGTTCTTATCAAAGATGGTGACTATATTTTCCGGAAAGCCCCCTATCCCTTCGATCATCAGGAATTCGTTGATACCGTCACCGTTTGGCGATAATGCCGGATGCACGATGACCGGCAGTTTTGCATTGGCTTCCGCTACCACACGTACCGTAACAGTGACTGCTGCTGCGGCCTCGTGATTAGCGTCGCCTGACTGGGTAGCGGTAATCCGTACGGTACCCAGCCGGTGGACATGTAATTCCATATTGGATACGGTAGCTATGTCCGGATCATCAACAGAGAGACTGACCGGTAAGCCAGCATTCGAGTGTACATCCAGCGCTATGGTTCCTGCATTTTTTCCCAAGGCCTCAGGAGCCGTAAAACTGATAACCTGTTTGGCTTTCGTAATCGTCAGCTTGGCGGTCTGCGAACCGTCTTCATAGTTGTTACCGCCAGCAATATTGGCCGTAACCTTATATTCCCCAGCTTCCGTCCGGTCGTTTCCTATATAGCTCACTGTAGCACCGGCAGGTAGACCGCTAGCTTTCAGCGATTTTACCGTGCCGTCGTAAACGAAACTTGCATCAGCAAAAGTAAAGGCCGGCAGTACCGCTTTCGTAATCTTCAGCTTGGCGGTCTGCGAACCGTCCTCATAGTTGTTACCTCCAGCAACCTTAGCTGTCACCGTATATTCCCCCGCTTCCGTCCGGTCATTACCTATATAGCTCACTGTAGCACCAGCAGGTAGACCGCTAGCTTTCAGCGATCTTGCCGTGCCGTCGTAAACGAAACTTGCATCAGCAAAAGTAAAGGACGGTAGTACCGCTTTCGTAATCTTCAGCTTGGCGGTCTGCGAACCGTCCTCATAGTTGTTACCGCCAGCAACCTTAGCTGTCACCGTATATTCCCCTGCTTCGGTTTGCTCGTTATTCGTATAGCCGCTTACTGTAGTACCGGCAGGTAAACCGTTAGCTTTCAGCGATTTTGACGTTCCATCATAAACAAAGCTTGCATCAGAAAAAGTAAAGGCTGGCAATACCGCTTTCGTAATCGTCAGCTTGGCGGTCTGAGAACCGTCTTCATAGTTGTTGCCGCCAGCAATATTGGCCGTAACCGTATGTTCCCCCGCTTCCGTCCTGTCGTTGCCTATATAGCTCACTGTAGCACCAGCAGGTAGACCGCTAGCTTTCAGCGATTTTGCCGTACCGTCGTAAACGAAACTTGCATCAGCAAAAGTAAAGGCCGGCAGTACCGCTTTCGTAATCGTCAGCTTGGCGGTCTGCGAACCGTCTTCATAGTTGTTACTGCCAGCAACCTTAGCTGTCACCGTATATTCCCCCGCTTCCGTCCGGTCGTTCCCTATATAGCTCACTGTAGCACCGACAGGTAAACCGGTAGCTTTCAGCGATTTTGCCGTACCGTCGTAAACGAAACTTGCATCAGCAAAAGTAAAGACCGGCAGTACCGCTTTAGTAATGGTAAAATCTGCTGATACAAACACAATATCATAATTAACACCCACGCTTAATGTGCCTTGCCCAATCGCATAAGCACCTACATCCTCGCCTACTGTTCTGCTCAATGCACCACTTAAAATGCTGTTATCATCTGTACCTTGATAACCAGAAACGGTATAAGTCAATACCGGATCAGCTTCACCGTATACTTTGCCCTGTCCGCTCGCAGCAGTTACCGTCAGCGTAGCTTTGGCAATAGCAAAATCAGCTCCCGTAAAATCTATAGCGTAATTAGTACCCGCACTTAAATCGCCCTGCCCAATCGGATAAACACCTACATCCTCTCCTACTGTTCTGTTCAATGCACCACTTAAAATGCTGTTATCATCCGTACCTTGATAACCAGAAACCGTATAAGTCAATACCGGATCAGCTTCGCCATACACTTTGCTCTGTCCGCTCGCAGCAGTTACCGTCAGCGTAGCTTGAGTAATAGCAAAGTCAGCTGATACAAACACAATATCATAATTAGCACCAGCGCTTAATGTGCCCTGTTCAATCGCATAAGCACCGACATCTGTGCCTCCAACTCTACTCAATGCACCGCTTAAGATACTGTCGTCATCTGCACCTTGATAACCCGAAACGGTATAAGTAAACACCGGATCGGTATCACCGTATACTTTGCGCTGTCCGCTCGCAGCAGTTACCGTCAGCGTAGCAGCCTCAATCTTAAGCGTGGCTGTCAGTTCTTTATCCAGCCCACAACCCGAAAGTGTAGCCGTAACGGTATAAGTTCCTACATTTACCGCTTCGGTCACCACAGCACCGGCTGCGTCCTTGATTTCGTACACAGCAGTAACACCCTGGGGAAGATCTGTTGCTAGTATCGTGTTCGCGGTGCCATTATAAGTAACGTCTGCATCTTCAAACACCACATTATCGTAATTGACCTGTTCGCCCTGGAACTCATAAGCTCCCATATCGATGATACCTCCATTAGCAAAGTCATATACCCTTGGGTTACCTTCCAGATCTTTCGTATCGGCATCCAGTCCAACAAAATGACTGTTGCTACCAGCATTCACTACCGGAGAACAGGCGGTCAACCTATAATCCCCACCAGCTGCATCGGTAAATAGATCGGTATAAACAGCTGTACCGTCTAGATTATTATTTCGTATATCACCTGGATCTGTACTAATCGTCGCATCGATTTGCTGTACCAAGCTATATTGGATGCTTTTATCGATAATTAAACTATTAGCGCGTAAACTACTCTGAGAATTGTCTGTACTTTTTACATTACCATACACCACACTATTGTATGTTGTAAAACGATTAGTTCCCGTTCCATCCAAATAAATATAGGAGCTACCTTTATTCCCGGCAAGCGTACTGCTGTTCAAATTTATTTCATTTAGCCCTGATAGTACCCTAGTATAAATCCCTCCACCATATTGCACTGCAAAATTTCCGATCAGAGCAGAGTTAATCATAGTTACGCTCAAATTAGTCCCAACGGCACATATCCCACCAGCATAAAGACCTGAATAATTATCACTTACAGTAGAATTTATCAGGTTTACTGCTACAGAAGCAACATGAAATCCACCTCCATAATGTGAAGTAGAATTTCCGTTTACCCTAGAGTTGATTAGCCTTACTGGCTTGAGAGAATGAAAGTATATCCCTCCGCCGTAATTTCTATCAATTATACGCCCTTCTACCTGAATTTTTGACATGACATTAGCATTACCACCGCTTATCGTAAATCCATCCAGCTTTACTTCTGCTCCCTCGTTATGACCAACTGCTACTACCACGTGATAGGCATTATCTTTCCTGGTGTGGTGATCTTTTAGCTGCCCTATAGGAATATTGGCTTCGTCGTCGCCCGCTAGATCCCCGCTTAGTAAGGTACCTTCTCCCGGAGTACGGTCAACACTTGGGATCATACGTTTGTGGCTCAGGTCGGTGATGCCATTTGCGGGGTCAAAACCACCGTAAAGCTGTACGTTGTTGACCAGCAGAAAGCTCTTGTCTCTATCTGTAGTAGGGGTATTTTGATCGTCTACATCAGCGAGTTTATACTTCGGCAAATACGTCCCTTTGGCTACATAGATCTGTAGACTGTCGTTTTGCAGCCAATCATTGTCAGCCTCGTGGTTCTCTCTTGCCCATTTCAAAGCATCTGCCAGTTCGGGTATAGCATTTTCCCAGCTGTCCCCAGATCCGGTATAGCCCGTAGCAGTCTGATCTACGCTTTGGTTGACGTAGAGGATATTGTCCGCATTCGGGCTATATTGAGCCCCCTGATACTCATAGGCTCCCATATCGATAGCCTCCCCTCTAAATCTCCTTTCACCTGCCAAGTCCCTTCCCCAAGATTCATTTTCAGCTTCGGGCATTAATAATGGATTAGTCGAAGGTGCTGCGTCATGCAGTAGGTTCCAATACACCTGTGCATTCCCTGCATCCTGAGCTTGACTAGATTCCTTTAATTTAAAATCCCCTTCCTGCTCATTTCTAAACGGGCTTTCCATTGTAATAATATTTCCTCCACCATCACTCCAAATTATACTTTCAAAATCATCATCTCCCACGAGTAAAGTATTTTTCAGTTCCGACACGCCTATTTTACTCCACTCATCATCCACCAATATACTATTGGACAGCAAAAATGTCGTTCCAAAAAAGCCAAATAATGATGATCCACTGATCGATTGGTTGTCATACATCGTCAAATTTGAGAAATTTCCTTTTCCCTCAGCTCCCCAGAAAACTATTGCTGCTCCATATTCAGCTGTATTATGACAAATCAATATATTGTATAAAAAAGAATAGTTTTGGATGGCTTCCATTGCTATAGCTCCTGCGTGTTTATCTGCGTGGTTTTGAGAGATCACTAAGTTTCTTAAGACTGGACAGGAATTATACAAGTGGATACCGCCACCATTCCACCGTTTTATATAGTTACTATTTATACGGATTGAAGACTGTCCACCTGTTGCATTTCCGCCATGAATCAAAAACCCATCCACCAATGCATTTCCTACATCTCCCGATGAAACCACCACATGATATACGTTATCTCCTTTCTCCGCTACCAAACCTATATCACCACTTAGAATTGTGCTACTTTGCTTTGGTACTCCACCAGCAAGCACTTCTGGCATCACACGAGCATCATCTAGTGTAACCAAATTATTTAATGGGTCAAAACCTCCATACAATTGGACGTTCTCCACCATCAGGAAACTTTTATCTCGATTATCCGTTGGGTTAGCGGGATCGACGATCCCATCTTCAGACGAATACTTAGGTTTGTATATGCCTTTGGCGACGTAAATCTTTAAAGGATTGTTGGTATCCCATAAGTTAGCTGCTTTATTATCGTTGGCCCATTTCAGCGCATCGGCAAGTTCGGGTATAGCATTATCCCAGCTATTGCCCGAGCCGGTATAGCCCGCAGCAGTCTGATCTACGCTTTGGTTGACGTAGAGGATATTGTCCGGATTGGGGCTATATTGTACACCTTGATACTCATAGGCTCCCATATCAATGGTATTATTATACAATCTTGGATTGCCAGCCAGATCCAGGTCATTGGCTAAATCGCCTTGATATAAGGTATTACTTCCTGCATCTATTGCCGGGCTGTTGTTTGCCAGGCTATAATCGTCATTAGCAGAGTCGGTAAAAACCTGTCCGATAGTAACACCAGCTGTCGTACTCATTTCACCCTGTATCAAGCTATAGCCTATATTTTTAACCGGCGTTCCTATCAGTGAACTGTTGCTATTATTGGCTTTTCTATTATCCAGAACAACACTATTACGTACGTTAAAGTTCCGTTTTCCACCGTTATAAGCGATGTAAGAATTTCCTCTATTCCCTACGACAGTACAGCTATGTAAAGCAATCGTATTTTCATGATTAGTACCAAAAGGAGCTGATGTACTAATTGCTGCTCCATCATTCTTTGCTGTGTTTTTAGTCAGCTCAGAATTATAAATATTTATTCTAGAATATCCCCCATCAGCACCTGAAAAAATGCCACCTCCCTGTAAGTTGGAGTGATTCTGACTAACTCTTACCAGACTGATATTCAGCAAAGACGAGGCCCCTGCTGTAGCATTCGTAAATGCATCTGAAAAGATCCCTCCCCCAAAACCACCAGAATAGTTTCCGCTAACAGCTCCATGTTCGAATATTATATCAGAAGCTGAAGTTTTGGTACTATTATTAGGGCTATAATAAGATTTACTATAAACCTGAGTTCGATTAATAATTTGGTATAAAAATTTGCAATATAGTGGGCATGGTTATATATTTAAGTATCTTAAATTCAAATATTTAACTGTTTATCCCGCTATGATTGACCTCAATAAAGTTAAC
>NZ_JAERTY010000006.1 GCF_016746095.1 Sphingobacterium faecale
TATATCGAATATTATAATAACAACAGGATAAAACTCAATTTAAACGGAATGAGCCCGATGGAATATCGAGCTCATTACAATAACAAATCTAATAACTAAATTTGTCTAAACTTTTGGGGGCACTCTATTTTGCCCCTTTTTTTATTTAGTTCTTTTATATTTTTTATATTTCCGCCAACCTATAAACGTACCGAGCAACAATAGTAGAATAGGCCAGATGCCAATTGCTCCAATAAAAATATTTTCTATAAGCTCCCAGCCGAAACCAAAAGCTTCCTTCGTTTTTAGCCAAAAGCCACTGTCACTATAGGCAATTATAGAGTCCGAGTTATAGAGGTTTAAGACAAGTGTACTATAGCTCACTTGATCCTTCATTGCTCTTAGGGCACTTTCTGTACTCTCTATCTCCTCTTGCAATTGTCTTATTTGTTCCTCTATTTCTAATAGTTCCTTTACGTTTTTTGCATTCGCTACCATATTTTGATACCGAGCTAGATATATTCTTTTACTTTTTACCCTTGATTCCAGGTCATAGTACTGAAGGGATACATCTTGAGCATGAATAGATTTTTCCGTTATTTTATCATTACTTTTCTCTATTCCCTGGAGAAAGGTGTCAAATTGAGAGGAGGGAATCCGTAGGGTTAGGTTATAGTTTGTGTAAGTTGTTCCTGTGGTGGTACTTTCCTGCTCATAGTAGCCATTAGCCTTTTTTACAAGGGCGTCGATTGCTGTTTTGCTTTTTTTGAGGTCCTTAGATTCTACCGATATATTTCCGGTTCGTATTATTTTTTTTCCTTGGTTTAGTTTTTCTGCTTCTAGTTTCTCGGTTCCTAATTCTGTTGCTTCGCTTTTTAAAGGCATCGCGGTTGTGGCAGCCGCATCTACTGTTTTTAAGTCATAAGCCGTTGCTTGGTCAGCGCTGCTTTCCATTGACACCTCTTTAGAGCCTTGCCCACATGCTAAAACACCTGTTAAGCTTAATAGAGCGAGTAGGAATGTTATCTTGTTCATCTTCTTGTTTTTTAGTTTGACAAATAGCTAAACCCTAAATATCGGTTTTTAGTTTTGGGGTTTTCAGATAGATGCACAAACAGGTACTATTCCATACTTGATCGATATATTATAACTAAAAATGCGCTTAATACTGTATTAAGCGCATTTTTAGTTATTTGGTAGCCTCTTTTACTTTTGGGGCTATTTTCGTTCCGTATATTTCGATGGCTTTCATCATGTCTTTATGGTCCGGACTTCCCACATCAGTATGAGCGGAGAATCGCGTTAAACCGAAAGCTTCCTTTACAGCCAGAATCTTATCTATAGACTCATTTGCATCTCCTACAATGAGATGTCCATGGGCCGAACGGCCAAAGTCATACTGCGATTTTTGATACGGTGGCCAGCCTCTGGAAGCTCCTATTCTATTCATTTGTGCTCCATATATAGGATAGTATTTTTCAGCTACGGCTTTACTGTCTTCTCCAAAGAAGGCGTGCATATGTACACCTACTTGAAATTTTTCCATATCATGCCCATTATCTTCATAAGCCTGTTTGTACATTTCGAATAGTGGTGTAAACTGTTCCCAAGCACCACCTATGATGGCAAACATAACTGGCAAACCTAGTTTTCCTGCTCTGATTACCGAAGATGTCGTGCCACCTACAGCAACCCATATAGGCAATCCATTTTCTGTTGCTCTTGGATGGATTTCCTGATTTATTAGCGATTTTCTAAATTTTCCGGTCCAGTTAATGGATTTGTTTTTCTTTATTTTGAGTAATAGTTCTAATTTTTCTTCGAACAATTCGCTATAATCCTTCAGATCATAACCAAAAAGAGGAAAGGATTCGATAAAAGACCCACGACCGGCCATTATTTCCGCCCGTCCGCCTGATATAAGATCTACAGTAGCGAAATCCTGATATAGTTTTACAGGATCTGTAGAGCTTAAAACCGATACCGCTGAACCCAATTTAATATTTTTTGTTACGGTTGCGGCTGCAGCAAGAATTATTTCAGGAGAGGCTACAGCATAATCTGGTCGGTGATGTTCACCCATACCAAAAAAATCAAGGCCCACCTCATCCATCAATTTGATTTCCTCAATTATTTCTTGAAGACGTTGTTGTGTGGATTGTATTTGACCTGTTTTAGGATCTATCTGAAGATCACCAAACATACCTATTCCTAATTCTAACATAGTTTTTTAATGTAAGCGTATAACAAAAGTCAATTTATCTATCTTGACCACTTTAAACTTATACAAATATACTCCTCCTTGGGTTTGCAAAAATTAAGATAGGTTAAGAAAACTTACCCATGTATATACTCTTTGGTACCATATGACTGTATCAGTTTACCTTCAAAATCCAACCATTCTTTCCAGCGTTTATCTACATCTACGTCTTTACTGTACTTTTTCGCAAAGTTTAAAAATGTAGTATAGTGGTTTGCTTCCGAGACCATCAGCTCATGGTAGAATTTTGCCAGTTCTCTGTCTTTAATGTTTTTAGAAAGGACTCTGAACCTTTCGCAACTTCGTGCCTCTATCATCGCTGCAAATAATAGGCGGTCTATAAAAGCTTGGTTTCTAGAACCATCTTTCTTTAAAAACTTCATCAGTTGTCCCACGTAATCATCTTTTCTTTCCCGTCCTAGTGTATATCCTCTTTCTTTGATAATACCAATTACCATTTTGAAGTGTTCTATTTCTTCCAGCGCAATATCCGTCAGTTCGTGTACGAGATCTTCAAACTCTGGATTCTGAGTAATCAACATTATAGCATTAGAGGCTGCTTTTTGTTCGCACCACGCATGGTCCGTCAAAATTTCTTCCAAATTGGACTCGGCAATATTGGCCCAGCGAGGGTCTGTAAGTAGTTTTAATCCTAGCATTATTATTCTCGATTTGTTTCCGAACTACAAACTTAGATAATTTCCTTTACATAAACTTTCTTTAGGAATGGTGCTTAGGCAGTATTGTGTCAAAGCTAAAAACCGGTCCCCAGAAAGAAAGATCCTTGAGACCGGTGTGGGCTGGGATTAGCCTGCCATCCCCATTCACATTATTCCCACAATCTTATCATAGGTAGTAACTGTCATGTATGAATTCAGAAGAAGCCATTTATTCGGTTAATTTAATTGTGTTATTTTTGCGTAATTAAGGTTGTTTAAATATAGTTAAAAAATAAAAGCAGAGATAGTTAAAAATGCTAAAAGTTCTCTTTATCGGTTTAGTATGGCCTGAACCCACTTCTTCAGCAGCCGGTTGGAGAATATTACATTTGGTACGCTTATTTTCAGAATATTATGAGGTTCATTTTGCTTCAGCGGCTGCAACCGGGCCTTATTCTTTCGACATGGATTCCATAGGAGTAATATCACATTCTATCCAGCTGAATGATTCTTCTTTTGATGATTTCATTAAGGACCTAAATCCTCATATTGTTGTTTTCGATCGTTTTATGGTCGAAGAACAATATAGTTGGCGGGTTGCGGAGCAATGTCCAGATGCACTTCGCATATTGGATACAGAGGATTTACATTTCGTCAGGTTGGCCAGACAGGAAGCTTTTAAGAAGAAAAGGAAAATAGACTATAGAACAGACCTTGCTAAACGCGAGATAGCATCTATATTGCGTTCTGATTTGTCTTTAATTATTTCCCAAGATGAGATGAAGCTTCTGATTAATGATTTTATGGTGCCCAATGAGCGTTTATTTTTTCTGCCTTTTCAGGAAGAAAAGTTAACACAGGTACATAAATTATCTTTGCCATCTTTTGAGCAGCGTAAACACTTTGTATTCATCGGTAATTTTATACACGAACCAAATTGGCGTACAGTAGAGATTTTAAAACACAAGATATGGCCTGAGATACGCAAAAGGGAAGGTCAGGCAGAGCTTCATATTTTTGGAGCATATGCTTCGGAAAAAGTATTTCAATTGCACAAGCCTAAGGAAGGGTTCTTTATTAAAGGAAGGGCGGAGGATGCAAGAGAGACTGTTGCCCAATATAGCGTATTGTTGGCCCCCATACCCTTTGGAGCTGGTGCAAAAGGAAAATTAGTCGATGCCATGTACGCTGGTACACCATCGATGAGCAGTACGGTAGCTGCGGAGTCGATGCTATCCGGCAGTGAGTGGGCTGGTTTCATTGCTGATGACACCGATTCTTTTGTTGAAAACACGTTGAGATTGTATCGTGACAAGAGCCTTTGGCAAGAAAAACAAGAGGTTGGTTTTCGTATCTTTAACGATTTATATGCCGATAATTCTTACAGTCAAGAGTTTATTGCTAAACTTCAAGTGCTTCAGGCAGACCTTAAACCCTTTAGAAATAGAAATTTTTTTGCAGATATATTGATGTATCAATCGCTTCAATCCACGAAGTATATGTCATTGTGGATTGAAACGAAGAATAAAACTAGGCCATAATCAATTCCATGCCATCTTTAATAAGATGAGCGATAGATGATTTGGTGTTTTGTAGATCATTTAGTCTTTTCGTGCATTGATCGAGCAGTTGATTATTTCCTGCTTGATAAGCAAGTTCAGCGATTTCTAGAGTCAATAGCCAATCCTCTGGGTAGATTTTGTGGACTTCATGGAAGATTTGCTCTAGATCAAGTTTTGAATTTGCTTCTTCGCGATGATTGCGGACAGCCAGATACAGGTTTTCTAGATCGATTTTTTCTTGAGTCTTGTGCTGTTTTATGGTTTTGGTCGCAGAAACATGTGAAATGAGATCAAAACTGCTATTATCTGCTGGCCCAGAATAGCAAGAACTCACTTTTTTTCCTATTGCCATATCATAGATTCCCCATTCCGGCTGGAACAAAATTTCATCCTGATGACGTACTGTACAGTTTTCCAAAGAGATCAGGATAATTTTTCCTTTTATATTTCTTCGACCTGTTATAATACGGCCCTCTACGGTGATATTACCTTCAAATTCCAATTTGATATCTTTTCCTTCTTCTATATTATAAGCCTGTAAATCTTTTGGGCTCATGTCTTCTATAGAAAGGTTGATTCCCTTGAGTTTACCTATGGGAGATCCAAATCCTTGGCTATGGTAATCGGTACCATGATTAATAAGTTCCCGATCATGATAAGCTAATGACGTCGGAGATGAAGTATGTATATATATAGGTTTTCCCTGGTGCTCAATTACCCGACTGAATATTCCGGATATCTGTATTCCTGTAGAGAGTTCTATCGTACCCAGTGCTTTGGATTCTATAAGCTTGTTTAATCCACTGATTCCTCCCGTCCGTAATGCCATTGTATTGGCAAATTCTTCCAAAACCAAGCTAAGGTAAGCAAAATCCGGTGTGACATATAGTTGGGGCTGTGGTTTGGTTATATCAAATCCTTGATAGGCAGCGCTGATATCATAAGGTATCTTCTTGACTTCTTCGCGCATACACGAAGCAGACTCTCCAATAGACGACAGTAGTCCTGCACCATATATCTTAGGGTCATTCAACGTACCGATTAAGCCATATTCTACCGTCCACCAATGTAAATTTCGAATCAGTGCCATCTCAGAAGGTTCTATTTTCTTGTTCTGAAGTTCGTTAACCAAGTATTCTACCTTTTCTATTTTTTCTAAAGGAGTACCTTCTGCTTCTTTAAGAATAGAGAGTTCGCGTATGGCCTCGTATATTTCATAGTCATGAGCAGAAGATATTGCCTTACTCCCGATCTCCCCAAAGCGCCTGAGATATTCTGCATATTCTTTATTCGCTATAATAGGAGCATGACCAGCCCCTTCATGAATAATATCGGGAGCCGGAGTATATTCAATATTCTCGAGCTGGCGGATATCCGAAGCTATTACGAGCACATGGTATGCCTGAAACTCCATAAAAGCATTTGGAGGAATAAAACCATCAACAGCAACAGCAGCCCAGCCTATTTCTTTCAGAATGCGATTCATACCATACATGTCCGGTATTTTGTCTATTTCCAATCCTGTTTTTTTTAGCCCTTCCAGATAGGATTCATGAGCTACCTTAGATAGATAATCTACATTTTTACGCATTACATAGCGCCACACCGCTTGGTTTATAGGTGTGTATTCATTGTAGTTCTGGGGTTTAATAAACTGCCTTAAATGTTTCGGAAGGCGGTCTAGAATTGGGTTTGACTCATAATTTGTATGCATGACTTGCTATATTATTTATCAAACTTAATAAATTCCGATATAAATTCTAAGGAAAGACTGTCGTAAGAAATTATATTTTTCACTACTTTCTTTGCCATCTTCAGAATAAGACCTATAATTTTATCAAAAAATAAGCTTATCTTTCATTACTTAAACTTATATATTACTAATGAGCTTGTGAACAAAGATGTTTGATCATAAGCCAATCAACAAAAACAAATTAGATGAAAACGATAAAAGGCCCCGGTATTTTTCTGGCACAGTTTATTGCTAACGAAGCTCCATTTGATTCTATAGACAATATTGCAAAATGGGCGAAATCTTTAGGGTTTAAGGGGCTTCAGATCCCGACAGGTGACCCTCATTACTTTGATTTGCAAAAAGCTGCCGAGAGCAAAACCTATGCAGATGAGTATAAAGGAAAGTTAAATGAATTAGGGCTTGAGATTACCGAATTATCAACCCATTTGCAGGGGCAATTGGTCGCGGTTCATCCGGCCTATGACAAGCTTTTTGATGCATTTGCCCCTGAAAAGTTCCGGAATAATCCAAAAGCGCGCACGGAGTGGGCTATACAACAGCTAAAGTACGGAGCTAAAGCCTCTCAGAATCTAGGATTAAAAGCTCATGCTACTTTTAGTGGGTCTCTATTGTGGCAGTATTTTCATCCTTGGCCGCAACGGCCAGAAGGATTGGTAGATGAAGCATTTACTGAGTTAGCCCGACGTTGGACTCCGATATTAGATACCTTCGAAGAATGTGGTGTAGATCTATGTTACGAGATACATCCCGGCGAAGATCTATTTGATGGTATTACCTATGAGATGTTCTTAGAAAAGGTAAATAATCACCCAAGAGCTTGCCTATTATATGATCCGTCTCATTTTGTTCTGCAGCAACTGGATTATATACAATATATTGATTTTTACCACGAACGTATCAAGGCATTTCATGTCAAAGACTCTGAGTTCAATCCCACAGGTAAACAGGGGACATTTGGCGGCTACCAAAGTTGGTTGAATAGAGCTGGTAGATATCGTTCTCCGGGAGATGGTCAGGTAGATTTTAAAACCATATTCAGCAAGCTGAGCCAGTACGGTTACGACGGGTGGGCAGTAATGGAATGGGAGTGTTGTATCAAAAATCAGATCGATGGAGCGACAGAAGGATCCAAATTTATCGCTGATCATATTATTCGCGTCACTGATAAGGCATTTGATGATTTCGCTTCTACAGGAGCGGATGCTGCCTTTAATAAAGAAATTTTAGGACTTAGTTAACAAAAAAGGCGCTCTGCAGAGCGCCTTTTTTATCTTCCTTTCTTTTGCATTGGGAATTTCATTTTATACCCCACACGTATTTGTCCTTTAGAAATCTGATCTAATTTCGCTTTCAGCATAGTCTTTTTCAATGGCCCCAATTTGTCCACAAAAAGCTTTCCCTCAATATGATCATACTCATGCTGTACGATACGTGCCGCTAGTCCAGTAAGTTCAATCTCATGCTCTTCAAAGTTTTCATCCAAATAGTTTATCACCACATTGGGCGGACGCATTACCTCCTCATTAATATCTGGAATAGAAAGACATCCTTCGTTAAAGGCCCATTTCTCGCCAGTTTCTTCAACAATAATTGGATTGATAAATACCTTTTTAAAATCCTTTAAATTAGCATCGCCTTCTCCATCCTCGTCTTCGGCAAATGGAGAACCGTCAACAACAAACATACGTATGGCAAGACCTACCTGTGGGGCGGCGAGACCCACGCCGTGGGCACCATACATCGTCTCAAACATATTATCAATCAATTCTTTTAATTGAGGATAATCTTCATCTATCTCCTCGGTTTTTTTCCGTAATACCGGATCACCGTATGCAACTATTGGTAATTTCATTTTTCTTAATCTTTTGCAAAGGTATGAATTTTTATTTTTCCTGATTAGGCGGTCGGATCTATAGTTTGATAGGTTACGATTATAAATTGTAATTTTGTGTCTGTGGATGATAAAAAAAAGAATATAAAGGACTTTATTCAAACACTTTCTTTATCTATTCCCGTAATACAGATAGATGAAGGAATAGACATGTTTAAAGTAGACATTGATCGGGCTATTCTTTATTTATATATGCCAGGGGCTTTACGAAGAGAGGAAGAAAATAATTATCCTGTAATACATATTGATTACGATCAATTGTGTTCTGCTCCCGAAAAGATAATTAACCGATTGAAAGGGCAACATGGTCTGGGGAAGCGATTTTATGCGCGGGCTACCGTCGTAGCCCGTATTGACAAAAGAGTTGCCTTAGCTTTTCAAGAAGAACACCACTTGCAGAGTGCATTGCCCGGAAAATATAGATATGGTCTGTTTTATCAGGGAGACTTGGTCTCTGTTGCTATATTTAGCGGAGGCCGAATCATGCGACAGGAAAGACTAGGTTATCGATCCTTTGAATTAATTAGATTTTGCCATAAGAGTGATACGTTAATCGTAGGTGGTCTTTCTAAGCTGCTCAAAGCATTTATAAAAGATTTTTCTCCACAGGATATTATGACCTATGCCGATAGAGATTGGTCTCATAATCACTCCTCCTTACAGACCATCGGTTTTGAAATCATAAAAGTAGTGGCTCCACAGCGGTTTGCGATCGTCGGGAAGCAACGATTTAGTGTTACCACCGAAGAGCAACAAGTAGACTATTATATTGAAAATAAAGGAAGTTTAAAATTAAAGCTCGTTCTTTAAATAGATTTTGTTATTTTAACATCCTTCAACATTAAACTTATAAATAATTATGGAACGTAGATTACGCATGGGCATGGTCGGTGGAGGAAAGGACGCCTTTATTGGTGCTGTGCACCGGATCGCTGCTTTTATGGATGGCAAAATTGAACTGGTGTGTGGTGCCTTTAGTATAGATCCTGATATATCCAAAGAATCTGGCAGAGAATTATTTGTTGCTCAGAACCGTGTATATCCCGATTATAAAACGATGATCGAACAAGAAGCCCTGCTTCCAGAAGGAGAGCGTATGGACTTTTTAACTATTGTCACCCCAAATTTTTTACATTTTGAACCAGCAAAGCTTGCCATGGAAAATGGTTTTGATGTGGTGGTCGAAAAGCCAATGACAGTCTCTTTGGAAGAAGCTTTGGCTTTGCAGGAGGTTGTGCAACGGACAGGTCGTACGTTATGTCTTACCCATACCTATTCTGGATATCCAATGGTCAAGCAAGCCAAAGCAATGGTACGTGAGGGGCACTTTGGTAAGATCCGTAAGATTGTCGTAGAATATCCACAAGGCTGGCTGAGTCGTCTTTCAGAGCGCGAAGGCAACGCCGGCGCGGCTTGGCGAGCAGATCCCAAGCGTTCGGGTAAATCTTTAGTAATGGGAGATATAGGTACACATGCGGCTCATCTGGCCGAATATGTATCGGGCTTGCGGATTACCGAACTGTGTGCAGATCTTACCACATTCGTAGAGGGACGTCTGCTGGATGATGATGGTTCTGTGCTTTTAAGGTTTGAAAACGGAGCAAAAGGCGTTTTGATGGCTTCGCAGATTTCCGCTGGTGAAGAGAATGCGGTCCGGATACGTATTTATGGCGAAAAAGGAGGAGTAGAATGGGCTAATGAAGATCCGAATAATCTTATTGTTAAGATGTTAGATCAACCGCGGCAGTTGTACCGTACCGGTAATGCTTATGCTGCGCCTTACACGTTGAGTTCTTTTGCTACACATAATACCCGTATCCCTGCTGGTCATCCCGAAGGTTTATTAGAGTCTTTTGCGAACATTTACCGCAATTTTGCGTTGACCGTCTCCGCAAAGCGCAAGGGAGAGACTCCGAGCCCTGAAGCTTTAGACTTTCCGACCGTTGATGATGGCGTACGTGGTATGGCATTTATTGATACTGTCGTAAAAAATAACGAGAGCAACGAAAAATGGACTAAATTTGTGCTGTGATAAACAGTAAACAGGTCCTTGAATATCTTTCTCGGGAGACATCGTTTCTTGAGAAAGATATTTTAGTAATAACAGGCCCTACAGCTTCTGGCAAAACCAAATTAGCCGTGGAGTTAGCAAGAGCCCTGAGCGGTGAGATTATTAGTGCCGATTCCCGACAGGTATACCGACAGATGGATATTGGCACGGGCAAGGACATCCAGGAATATGAAGAAATTCCCTACCACCTTATCGATATAGCCGACCCTGGCGATCAATATAATGTAAGCCGGTTTCTAGAAGATTTTGAACGAGCCTATCGCACGATAAAGGCCAAAGGCAAGATTGCAATAGTCTGTGGAGGTACAGGTTTTTATATACAGGCATTGTTGACATCTCATCCCTACAATCAGATACCTACCGACATGGCTTGGCGTGCAGCGCAAGAGCAAAGAAATAAACAGGAGATACAGGAGGAGTTAGGACGTTTTATTATCCCCACAGATTTTAAAATTGATTATTCTTCCAAAAAGAGAATGGTACGAGCACTGGAAATTCTAACCTGGTTGACTGATAGCAGAAATTCATTGCCCGAGCCAGTTCCTTCTTATATAGCGACGATTATTGCGCTTGATCCTTTGAAGGATATCCGACGCCAACGTATTAGCAAAAGATTACGTGAGCGCCTAGAACAAGGGATGGTAGAGGAAGTTCAGCAATTGATTAAAGGGGGACTGAATTATACCGAGATTGAGTATTACGGCTTAGAATACAAATATTGCAGCTATTATCTTCGCAAACTACTCAATTATGATTCTTTTGTCAACAAACTTGAAACCGAGATACATCGTTATGCCAAGCGGCAGATGACCTACTTGCGGAAGATGGAAAAGGATGGTGTTCATATTCATTGGTTTACCGCGGTGTAAAATAAACTACTTGTTTAGTCGTCTTTGTTTTGTATTTTTGAAATACGGCTAATCGATTGGGCTGTCGCAAAATATGCTTCACTCTCGTTTGTATTATAAAATTTGTTAGCTTTAGCGGCGAATAGTTATGAAGGATAGCAAATTAACGGATTTTAGGGCTCTGTTAGAGCGTATCGTTACTGGCGATGAAAGAGCCTTTTCCATTCTCTATGACTTATTTTCCGCTGATCTCACCAAGCATATTCTTTCCAAAGTATCCGATGCGCAAGTGGCAGAGGATATCCTTCATGATCTTTTCCTTTCCCTTTGGCGTAATCGTCAAAATATGTTGGAGATAGAATCATTACCAGCTTATCTGTATTCTTCCTGTCGTTATCTTATACTGGCCCATTATCGTATGGAACTTAAACGAGCGTCGTCTAAGGAAGTTGAAGATCTGGATATTCTAGATGAGACCGTTCCTTTAGAAGAGCGCCTTCATTACCGCTATATTATAGACATCGTTTCCAATGAAATTGAAAACCTCCCCGAAAAATGCCGGGAAGTATTTAAATTAAGCAGGAGCGAATTTGTCAGCAACAAAGAAATTGCGCAACGATTAGCCATTTCAGAATCTACTGTTGAGAAACATATTAATAAGGCAATCAGGAGATTACGTGATGTAACTAAAAAATTTTTACTTTTTTTCTAAAACGAGTAGAAGGTACCCTTCTTTTTATACACTTATCTAATAACTAGCCTTATATTTTGACCATTTTTTGTTTTTATGGTTAAAAAGAATGCCTGACGGCGCTCATTGTGGTTGGGACTAATACACACAAGCGGTTATGATGTACATCAAGCAATTATACCAACAGCTAACAAATTTTTTAAACACGAAGGAAGAAGACCGTCGTGAGGTGACTACTTGGTATGAAGGAGTGCATGTAAAGCCTTCTTTAGACGAGGACTCTCAATTTCTGATACAACAACAGGCCAAAGAAAGGATTCTTGCCTCTATAAAAAGTGAATCTAAGAGGTTAGATGTTAGGCGATTATATCGTTGGTCAGCGGTGGCAGCAATATTTTTGGTTGGCGGATACTTGATGTGGACAGCCCTTATGCAACAGGAGCTAGCTACACAAGAGCAGCTTGCTTTGATCGAACCTGCTAAGCAACGGGCCATCATTGTGCTTGAGAACGGTCAAGAAATAGATTTGGATCGATTGGCACTCAATGAGAGCCTCCAAGTAGGCGAGACAATCATTACGAAAGATGCAGAGGGTAAGGTGCGCTATCATCATGCGGCAGACGGCACTGAAAAGGTACAAGCGAATAGCTTGCGTATCCCCAAGGCAGCAACTTATCAATTGACCTTGGTGGACGGCACACGTGTTACACTTAACTCGGATTCCAAGCTTACCTATCCATCAGCCTTTGGTACAGGAGATCGAGTGGTCCAGCTCGAGGGAGAGGGTTATTTTGAAGTAAAAAAAACAAGCAATAAAAGTCGGTTTATTGTAGAGGCGAGGGGACAGAAAATACAAGTTTTGGGAACCAAGTTCAATGTAAAATCTTATCCTGAGGATAAGAAAGAACAGACCACCTTAGAAGAAGGATCTGTAGAGGTTTCTTTCGCTTCAAACACAGCCGTACTAAAGCCAAATCAACAGGCGACTTCTGTTGGGCAGCACTTAGAAACCAAAATTGTTGATATTGATGATGTTTTGAGCTGGACCCGTGGTCAGTTTAGTTTTGACGGAACCAATACTGCGGAGGTTTTGCAGGAAATAGCACGATGGTACGATATAGACATTGTCTATGAAGGGAAAAACAGCGTCGGGCAATATATAGGGAAGATCCCACGCAATCTATCCTTAGATCGATTGATAGAACTGTTGAACTATGCCGAGTTGGAGACCAAGGCTTTTATTGGAAATAATAAGAAAATTAACTTAATCATTACATAATCTAAAAACATGAAAGGAAACAAAATGGAATACTATAACACAGAATAATCTAGATCGTGCAAACAAAAATCGGATTCTGTTGGCGCAGAACCCGATGAGTCGTTTGATGCCGTAGATCAATAAGTGAACTAATTTTTAATCGTTACAACCAAACATTCGAAATTAATGAAAATTTCTTTAAATCCGTTCTTGCAGAATGGGAAAGGTGGCGTGTCTCTAATTGAGCCATCTCAAACCAACCCACGGGTGGTGTTTGATTATGCAAAGACCCCGGTTTTTCTAGCAAGACCGCTAACACGAACATTGATGAAACTCAACCTAATTGCCTTATTATTAGGACTGGGTTTGTCTCAGGTAGATGCAAGGACCTATGCCCAACAGGTCACGTTAAAACGTCAAAAGACAAACTTAGAAACTATCTTAAAAGACTTTGAGAAGCAGAGTGGCTATACTTTTTTTTACAAGAAGACTGATATTGCTCCAGTAAGGGGAGTAGATATAGATGTCAAGAACATGCCCTTGAATCAGGCCCTGAACAGCGTACTGAAGAACGGTAATTTTACTTACGAGTATTTTGATAAGACTATTGTTATAAAGAAAGGAAGATCTTTACAGCCTCAGTCGGTCTCCCGAGAGTTGCCTCAGAATACTATAAAAGTAGTGGAATCTTCTTTGCAACAAGTGGTGCGTGGACAGGTATTGGACGAGAATGGTAAACCTATCAAGGGCGCCTCGGTCCGGCTAAAGTCCGATCCAAAGCTGTCCATGGCTACTCAGGAAGATGGTTCGTTCAATCTGCCTATCACTTCGTTGAATGAGATCATTGTTATTTCTTATCTCGGCTATGAGAGCAGAGAAGTGAAAGCAAGTTTGGAGCGGGAGTCGATGGTGATAAGCCTTAAGAGGAGAGAAAGCAAAGTTGATGAGGTCGTTGTTACCGGAACAGGTATTAATCGTAATAAAGATAGTTTTACAGGGACCACAGCAAAATTCTCAGGAGATGAGCTTAAGGCTATAAGTAACAATAATATTATTCAGTCACTCCGTACTCTAGATCCTTCCTTTTTGCAGATTGAGAACAATTTGGCAGGCTCTAATCCTAATATGATGCCAGTGATAGAGGTTCGAGGTAAGAGTAGTATTCCCAGTTCTACTTTGAAGGATGAGTTCGGAGCCGACCCGAATCAGCCATTGTTCGTATTAGATGGTTTTCCTACCACACTACAGACTATTGTCGATTTGGATATGAACAGAGTCGCCTCGGTCACCATTTTAAAAGACGCGGCTTCGACAGCATTGTACGGTTCACAAGCATCTAATGGTGTTGTGGTCATTGAGACCATAAAGCCAAAACCGGGGGAACTACGGTTTACCTATAATCAAGATTTCCGATTCGAAGTAGCAGATCTTTCTGCCTATAACATGATGAATGCAGAAGAAAAGCTTCAATTTGAGCTTTTATCAGGCCGTTATACTTCTGGAACGATCAGTCAGCAAGTTTTTCTTGATAGCTTATATCAAAGCCACCTTTTTAATGTTAGAAAAGGGATAGATAGTTACTGGTTGATAGAGCCTATCCAGACGGGATATTCGACCAACAACTCCATAAATGCATCAGGAGGAGACCAAAATTTTACTTACAATTTGGGGTTAAATTACCGAAATGGAAGAGGAGTAATGAAGGGATCCGGAAGGGACAGTTATAGCGGTAGTATCAATTTGTCTTACAGAAAGGATAAAATTAGTTTCAATAACATTACCTATATACGAGGAAATAAGACCAACGAATCTAATTACGGAAACTTCTCCACTTGGGTAAATACAAATCCTTATTTTGAAAAATCGTATGACAACCCCTATTTGGAGAAAAGTCGGGAATCAGCAGGAAGAGATCTACTCATAAAAAACCCGCTATTTGATGCGATGTCTACCCAGTACGATCGTTCAAAGACAATAGAGGTACAGAATAATTTTAATGCCAACTATGATATTGTCAACTATCTAAGATTGACGGCAGGACTACAGATTACCAGAGGTGTTGTGGAATCCGAGAAATTCAGATCACCAGGCATGAGTGACTTTTTTAATACACCACTATTACGGAAAGGGAAGTATACAGAAAATGGTAATAACACTTTTTCTTATCAGGGAAACATGATGTTGACGTTTTATAAAACTTTTGCACAGAAACATAATATCAATGCAAACTGGAGAAATACAGTTTCAGAAAATAGAGGACAATCTTATGGAACGATAGCCGAAGGCTTTCCTGAAGGAAGCACAGGAAATCCGAAATTCGCGTATTCCTATTTACTAGATGGCTCTCCTTTGGCTTCAAGTAATATTTATAGGTCATTAAATACAACATTTAGTACCAACTATGCCTATGATAATCGCTATTTGTTTGATTTGGTTTATCGACTTGATGGTTCTACGGCATATGGTAGTAACAAACGATATTCACCCTATTATTCTTTCGGCTTGGGATGGAATATACACAAAGAGACCTTTGCTAAAAATATAGCTTGGATTAATTCACTCCGATTAACAGGAAATTATGGTACCACCGGTAATCAGAACTTTGCGAATGTCAGTTCTATTTCTGTTTACAATTATAGTTCGGGTTCTAACTACAATCACTTTGGACAGGGAACAAGTCTTTTAATGTTAGGGAACCCCAATTTACAGCCACAAAAGACAGGTCAACTCAGTGTATCTTTAGACTTTAGTTTATTTAACGAACGTTTCAGTGGCTATGTCAATGCTTATAACAAAAAAACAGACCCTTTAATAGTTCCCGTAGATCTACCGTCTTCTACAGGGGTCTTTTCTTATCCCTATAATGTCGGAAACCTAACTTACAAAGGTGTCGAAACCAAATTGACTGTATCGCCTATTTATAAACCTGCACAGGGTATTATATGGAATATCGGTTTAACAGCATCTAGTTATAAAAGTCGCTATGATGGGTTCGGAAATATCTTAGAAACACTGAACAAGCAACAGGAAACGAGTAAAACTCTCGTGCGTTATATTGATGGGAATAGTGCCGAAGCGATCTGGGCTACCAAATCTTTAGGGATTGACCCCGCAACAGGACGCGAGGTTTTTTTGGGCAGGGATGGTCAGTACAGCTATGATTACCGAGCCAGTGATATTGTGAATGTTGGCAATACAACCCCGAAAGTTGAAGGTGTTTTATCAACTAATCTTCGTATTCAGGGTTTTACTTTTGGTTTAGGC
The DNA here is from genome assembly GCF_016746095.1 of Sphingobacterium faecale. Classification (GTDB taxonomy): domain Bacteria; phylum Bacteroidota; class Bacteroidia; order Sphingobacteriales; family Sphingobacteriaceae; genus Sphingobacterium; species Sphingobacterium faecale. The sequence continues at coordinate 16,240 of NZ_JAERTY010000006.1, forward strand.
CTGAGATATAGGCTTGGCGGCGAAATCTTTAACACGGCATTATTTGATAAAGTTGAAAATATATCACTTGCTGGTACAGCCAATAATCAGGATAAGCGTGCGCTGTACGACCGTTGGCAAAAAACCGGTGATGTCGCAAAGTTTAAAGCGATATCGCAAACAGCGACGACCCCTATATCATCACGATTTGTTCAATCTTTAAGTACCCTAAGCAGTGAAACATTAAATATTGGTTACCTATTTGACGGGGCACCATGGTTATATTCCGCTGGATTAAAAACTCTTTCAATCAATCTAATGGCAAATGATTTTATGTACTTCTCGACCGTAAAGCGGGAGCGGGGGATAGATTATCCGTATGCTAGGACATTTGCATTTTCATTTAGAGCAACATTTTAAAATATTGGATTCATGAAAAAGAAAAACATCATATTATTTACTTGTCTTATAGCCGTGGGTATCGTGACATCTTGCAATAAGTTCTTGGATGTTCAGCCCGAAGACAAGGTTTTAGAATCCGAACTCTATTCCACAAAAGAAGGAGTCAGAACGGTACTAAACGGATTTTATTTGGACTTAGCTAACAGTAATCTCTATGGAGATAAATTGACGCTTTCTACTGTCGAAATTCTAGGTCAGCGATATAATCTGTCGTCCTCTAGTCATAATGAATTCAAAACAGCAACCTATGCCTATAAGGAAAAGCCGACGATTACGCACCTAGATGATATTTGGTCCAAATCATTTTCTACAATTTTGAATATTAATGCCTTTGTAGAGAATCTAGAAAAGTATAAAGGAGTAATTGATCAAAAGACTGAAGATATCTACAAAGGAGAAGCTTTAGCGATGCGGGCTTTTTTACATTTTGATTTGTTTCGATTATACGGGCCCCGTTACTCGACTGCTGATTCGACTAAGCAAAGTTTGCCGTACTATCAAGGTAGCAAAACAACTATTAACCCCCTCCTACCTGGTAACGAATTTATCGATAATGTTATTGCTGATTTAAATGAGGCAGAGACATTGCTTCAACAAGATGCAATTATCGCGTTAGGCCCCAATATCGCCAAACCCGAAGCGATGGTTGACTTCTTGATTAATAATAGAAATTATAGAATAAACTATTATGCTGTTAAGGCATTGAAGGCACGCGTTTTATTGTATAGAGGAGATAAGGTGAGTGCTTTAAAATATGCGAAAGAAATTATTGCAGTTTCTGAAAAGTTTCCTTGGACTACCTCGGGCAATGCGTTGGTTGAAAAACAAAATCCGGATAGGGCATTCACCACGGAGATGCTGTTTGGAATAATGAATTCGCAGTTATATGACCGGTATCAAAAACTGTTTGACCCATCCAACCAAGATAAGCAGATTTTGGCCCCTATTGAAGCCAGATTGTCTGCACTTTATGAAAATAATGAAAATGACTATCGTTATAATCTAAATTGGGCAAAGCCGTCAAATGGATCAAAACCGTATAAAACCTTTTTGAAATATGCTGATATAGTAGACAAGGAAAAAAGCTTCCGGTATACAATTCCCTTGATCAAGAAAAGCGAAATGTTTTTGATTGCTGCGGAGAGCGAGCCAGTTGCTGCAGAGGGGGTAGCCCATTTGAATGAGTTACGAGCCAATAGGGGATTACTTCCCCTTGCTGCAACTGCTAATATAAACACAGAATTACAGAAGGAATACCAAAAAGACTTCTTTGGCGAAGGGCAGTTATTCTTCTTCTATAAGCGTCGTAATGTTACCTCTATTCCTAACGGGTCGGCTTTGAGCGGTAATATTTCCGTTAACTATAATATACCAATGCCTGATTCGGAAGCTATCTATAGACCATAAAAAAAACAACATGAAACAGTTAAGTAATATAATTTTGCTCTTTATCTTTTTGATTGGTGTAATAGCCTGTGAAAAAGATCTTCACAGTTTTGACGTAAAGCCCGCTGTTTATTTTAATGAGACAGCTAGACTTCCTTTGTACCAAAATGAAGTGCTTCGGGATTCTACCATAATATCCTTTGGTTTAAGTGGGAATACAGTTGTGGACTCCATTATACCTATGGTGGTGACGTGTATCGGAGCTAAGGAAAGCTTTGATCGGCCGTATGAGTTACAAATCGATAGTAAATCGACGGCCGTTGAGGGAGTTCATTACCAAATCATGAATAATGAATATTCTATAAAAAAGAATAGGCTACAAGATACAGTCTTTTTGAAAATATTTCGATTAGAAGAGATGAAAACCAAGGAGTATACCTTGTTTTTCAGCCTTTTGGATAATGACAACTTTTCGACTAGCATGAAGGAAAAGGTTCGTAATCCTACCACAGGAGAGAAAATTTCATTTGTAACCTATAAATGGTATCTAAATGATATTGTGCGTAGACCAGGACGCTGGTTGGACGGGTTTTTAGGTCCATTTTCGAGAAAAAAACTCTACCTAATGGTTGATGTGTTGGGGATAGAAGCAGAGTATTTGGATAAGAATGTTTCTATCGCGGAGACTAATGCTTATGGACAGTATATGCAACGTTATTTAAATGAACAGGCGGCCCAGGGAAATATTATTTTGGACGAAGATGATCAACCTATGGTGATGGGGAGTTCTGTTCAATAATTTAAAAGAAGATAATCATGAGTATAAAACAATATATCGTTTTTTGTATATCGCTTCTAGCTTTGTACATAGCCGTATCCTGTCAGAAAGATATCGGTAACTATAGCTACAATGAGATGAATGCGTTGGACACCGTGTACAATTTGCCAAAAGAAGTTGTAGCAAAAGTTGGAAAACCATTGGAGATAAAGACGGATCCCAAGTTTGCATTGGATCCAGAGTTTAAGCAAGAAAATTACTCCTTCAGATGGTATTATATTGGCTTAAATGAGAAGAAAGTGACCACTTTTTTGACATTAAGCACAGAGAAAGACTTAAAGCTTCCCAATATGGGGTTGGCGGCAGGAAACTACGAGTTTTTTTATGCGATTACAGATAAGAACACAGGAGTAACCTATACCCAACGGTTTAAGTTGAAAGTCGAGAATGAAATCAATGAAGGTTGGATTATGATGAATGAAGCCAATGGCGTCGCTCGGGTTGATATGTTGGTGTTGAATAGCCAAGGAGGGTTTGATCTCTATAACAATCTACTCTCGCTTACAGGTTCTGAATTAAAACTCGAGGGCAAGCCTGTCATGACTTACAACTATTCGACAGGGTTATTGATCGGACCCGATCAAATAAGCTTTGGTTTGTATTTAGGCACAGACAAGAGGACTACTAAAGTGGAACCTAATACTTTCAAGTGGACTTATACCATGGATTTGACGTACGAGATGTTTGGAAACATTCCCCCAAATTTTTACGCGGAGGTCATACGACAAAAAAATGGCGGAGCATCATATATGCTTGGAAATGAAAATCTGTATTTTTACGAAAGAGCTAGACAGATTGTTTATTCTGCACCTTTAAACTATATCTCGGAGGAGAAAAAATCGTTTGCTTTAGCACCGTTTATTGCGACGGATCAGATGAACAGTGTTAGCCCAGCGTTTTTATATGATAAGACGAATCGCCGCTTTGTAAAAAATATGAATGGCAGTACCACATGTATTACTATTCCAGACCCAACCGACAAATTGTTTAGTTTCTCTACTGGAATGGATGTAATGCACATGCGATGGATGGCGTTCAATGGCGGAGAGATCTTCTCCGTGTTAAAAGACCCCAATTCTTCCAAAAAGTATTTAGCTAGATTCAACGCCACAAGTCACGACCAGACCTATTACAGTGAGATCATTGGCACAGATATCGCTAATGCCGAGCGTTTTGCGTTTAGTCCCGAATTTGGTTATGTATTTTATACGGTAGGAGGTAAGCTGTATGAATATGACATGGTTTATAAGACATCCAAACTTATGTTGGATCTTGGAGGCCAAAAGATAAGCTACTTAGATTTTTATGAGTTTAAGAAAACGACTAAATATAAAGATAGTAATAAGCTAATGGTCGGTAGCTATGACCCCTCCAAATCCGATGGAACAGAAGGACGTTTAGATATTTATACCGTACCAAGCTTAAATGACGATTTGATTCTCGATCAGAACTATTCTGGCTTCGGTCGTATTAAGAGCTTGACTTATAGAGAGCGTTAGACCTGTTTTTATAATACATCCCATCCTGGTAAATACAAAATAGGATGGGATCAACATTTTCATAATGGAAAAAATAAGATACCTATTACTTGCGCTCTGCTTTGTTATAGCAGGAGCGAAAGCGCAGGAGCAAGCGTTTGAGGGATCGTTTGAAGACTGCAAAGCAAAAGCGCAGAAAGAAAATAAACTGATTCTTATTGATATGTACTTTGTGGGCTGCATGCCCTGTGCTGAGATGGACAAAAAAGTATTTCCTGATCCGCAGGTACAGGCAGAGGTTCATAAGAATTTTATTCTCTATAAGACCGATGTGATGAAAGAAACGGATGGAAAGAAACTGGCACGCAAATACGGAGCAAAAGGATTTCCTACCTATGTTATTCTAAATGCTGAGGGTAAAGCTATTTTGACGGAGTCCGGGTTCTTTGGTGTACCTCGCTTTGTTCCCTTGCTACAGAAGGCCGTTCAGTTAAATGAGCAAAAGCGTTATTTGGCATTTGATACAGACCTGGACAAGGAATATCCTGCGGCTTATAGCGAGCGGTTTATCAAGACAGGAGTCAATCATCCTTTTTCAGAGTTAGAGCCTTATTTGGCTCAACAAAAAGATTTGTTTAGCGAAGCAGCATTTCTAGCTAATTCGGTGACCCAGTTCCCGCAATACGATGATTGGACATATGACAACCTTACTAAACTGATCGAAATGTACGGCGGCAACCTATTAATGAACAAGATTAATGGTCTCGCAAAAATAAAAAGCGAACAGTTTGGTAGTAAGCAAGATGTTGATGCACTTTGTAAGATGTTTGCCTATATAAAGCCTGTATTTAACGATCATCTTTGGGAGGTTTTCTTGCCCAGTTTTGTTACTGAATTTTATAGTGCATCAAAAGATGCTGAAATCTATTTTACGTTAATGGATGAATTCAATCTTTATCTCAAATGGGGAGAGCGAAGCAATGCGCTCGGGCAAGTAATTATTGACCAGAAGGAAAACTCCTCGGTGCTTAAAAAAATCCTTGCCCAATACGAGGAGCAGGCCAAAAAAGACAAGCTTGAGTTTTCCGACCAGTACAAGCTCACCTTGTTGTACACCTACCTTGGCGATTTTAAAAATGCTGACCAAGCAATAGAGCAATTGCTGACAGATGATTTCAAAAACCCATATTATAAGATTAAAAAAGAAGACGTATTAGCGATACAGGCTGCTATTAAACGTAAAGATATTAATGGTTTCGTCGCTATGGATTTAAAACGTCCTTTAGGGTTTTCCATGAATTAAATCAATTAAAATTCTGAGTTAAACCCAAGAAAATAAATACAGATTATATATGATCAAGAAAATAGTTTTAATGTTTGTTGCAGTAATCACGACCATGATGGCTATAGCACAGACAGCAAGTAATATCAATGGTACGTTAGATTCCGCTCCGTATCGGAAGGTGAGTCTATTTAAAATTTACAATGGTCGCTTAGTTGAGATCGCGACATCTACCCCAGATCAGGAAGGTCGTTTTGGCTTTCGTTTTACGCCCACTTACGAAGGGTTGTACATGGTCGGCACGGGTACTTCTCAAAACCAACAGGGGCTTCACCGTTTCTATTTTAAGGGGGGAGAGGATCTTAACGTTAAGATATCAAAAGAAGGGTATGAGCTGATCGGAAAGAACAGTAAAGAGAACCAAGCGCTTTATGGATGGGATAAGCAGTCTGCAAACTTCAAAGACAAAGGAACAAATTTGGCCGGTATGAGTACCTATGTAGATTTTTTTCCAGAGGTAGAGACTTTTAAAGGTAATATAGCAAAGATTGCGAAATCTGTCAAAACAGGCAATGCGAAGTTTGATGCGCTGTTTCCAATACTTGTAGATTTTGACTTTGCCTATTACACGATATCTTACCTCTATATGCCGCGTTCTGCTCATCCAAAAGCAGAGGATATGACTGCGTATTATACTTCATTTAATGCTGATCAATATTTAAAAGATGAGTTGCTTCAATTACCCTATGGAGATCGTTTTCTAAACATATTAGTGTTTAAAAAGATAGATTTGGCAACAAAGCCAGACTTTGACCAACAGGTGGCGGCTATTCCTTCCAAGGCGCTAAAAGGACAGTTTATAGTCAACCGTTTGGAAGGAGCCCGTTCGTACAATGATTTCTTAGAGATGAGCGAGCAGTACAAGGACCACTTTATTCTCAAAGAGCAGCAGGAGCGTGTAGCAGCTGTAGGAGCCAAACTTGTAGAGACCAAAACAGGAGTTCCTGCCTTTAAATTTGCCTATCCAGATATTGATGGTAAGAAAATAGCTTTGGATGATTTGAAAGGTAAAGTCGTCTTGGTAGATCTTTGGGCCACTTGGTGTGGACCATGCCGAGCCGAAGAACCATATTGGGAAAAGCTGAATGCGGAGTATGAAGACAAGGCAGTCGCATTTGTCGGTGTATCTGTAGACCAAGATAAACCAAAGTGGGAAGAATATGTGAAAACGAAAAGCATGAAGGGCATACAGATTCATGCAGGATCCGGTAATGACCTGTCAAACGCCTATAAAGTAACCGGTATTCCACGTTACATCCTAATCGATAAAGCAGGAAATCTAATTACAGCGGATAGTCCACGTCCATCTGATCCTAAGCTAAAAACACTTTTGGACGAGTGGTTAAAGAAATAAAAGTTTTATCATGTTGTTTGTGTTAGAGAGGTTATCGAAAGGTAGCCTCTTTTATTACACCGTTTTCTTCCAGAAGTTCAATAGGCCATTGCAGGCCGAGCCATCCTGCTCAAAACTTCCAGGCACTTCATTCCATCCGCCCCAATAGGTCGCCAATCGGGTACCGATAGGCAATTGATCAAGCTCATTTTTCATATACCTCGTATAGATCCTAAACAGCTTTCTGTCTATAGGTATCAGGTCATCGATAGGACAGGAAGTGTCTATATTTTCGTAGAAAGAATTGTAGAAATAAAAGGCATCGTAGTCTGCAAAGTTTACCTCACTGATATTACCATGCATAAATTCCACATTCTGTATATCATACTTTTCAGCAATATCCGTAGAAAGCTTTATCAAAGACTCCCGTTGTTCGATTCCATAGAACATTCCGTCCGTACATGAGGCACCCACAAGGCAGAACTTGCCGACACCAGCGCCGATATCCAGTACCTTCGTTTTTCCATCCTGTACGAGGTATTCCGCGGCAAGCTTGGCTACTGCGACAGGTGTCCAATGCCGATCCGCAAGATCCTTTATATGCGAAGGATACAGATCATTGAACAAACTGTCCTCTACATCCATATTTGATTGCAGTGCTTTAAAAATCATTCGATGGCGTATATTTTTGGTTTGCAAACTAGAATAACTACAAAGATAAGGACATTTTGTCGAAATGCACATTTGCTTTAACTTTTGGACTTTAATGACTCTATTGTATTACGAATTATTGACTGTGCATTTGATAAAGTTATTTCATCTCATTTTGATGCTTGTGTATATTTTCAAAGCGTGTTCATGTTTTGTAAACAGGAGAGTCCACTGTTTTTCTATATATTCGTAGATTAAGCTGACACTATATACCTAACCAGCCATGAATAACAAATATACAGATGAGAAAGAACTGCTGATTGGACTTAAGAGTAGCGATGAACATTCATTCGATATGCTTTACAAGATGTACAGTAAAAGACTCTTTCATAGTATACTTTTACTTGTCAAATCAGAGCAGCTTACCTTAGATATTATCCAAGATGTTTTTATGAAGGTCTGGCAACGAAGGCACTATATAGATACCGAAAAGAGTTTCAAATCCTACCTATATGTAATTTCAAATAACTTTGTGAAAGATTACTTTAGAAAGGTCAGTAAAGACCAGAAGATGAAAGATTATTATCTGAATCAAGGTATAGATTCTTTTGAAGGTATTGAACCTTCTTTGGCGTTTAAAGAGACCAATCAATTGCTCGAAAAAGCTTTGGATACGCTGAGTGAAAATGAAAGAGCTGTGTTTGTATTATGCAGGCTAGAAGGAAAATCCTATAGCGAAGCAGCTGAAGTTTTAGGTTTATCTTCATCAACTGTAGGAAATAATCTAGTCCGTGCAACGTCTAAAGTAAAAGTATATCTGTCTGGATCAGTGATGTTCTGGGCCCTAATCATATCGTCTTTGTAACTTATTTCAATTTGTTGAGGTATGATTTGCTTGTAGCCACGTATTATATATAGTACAGGCCAGAGAAATGAAGAGAATAACCAAGGAGCTATTATATAAATATATTAACGGAGAGAGTACTATTGAAGAAATCAATAGTCTATTATTTTTTTTAAAGGAAGAAGATATAGATTTTGACTTACTTGAAGATTTGCAAAACAAAAAACAACAGGCTGCCTCCATGGGGCACGTCGACGATAGGTTAGAAAAAGTTCTTCTCAATATTAAAAATGAAATAGCTTATACATCAACATACAAGCCGTTTAATTTCAAGGTTTTATATACGGCTGCGGCATCCTTGATCCTATTGATAGGGTTTTATGCTATTTTCGTAACCTATTTTGGAAAAATAGAAGAGCGGGAGGTAATGGCAGAGATCATTCAACCCAAAGCTTCCATCAAGTTTGGCAATGGGGAAGTTCAGCATTTGGACAATATTGATCGAGAAGCTAAAGAAGGTCGTTCACTCGTTGTTTTAGATAGCTCTGGATTTATGTCTTTGGGCAAAAGTGAATCCAGTCACGAAACAATATCCTATAATACTCTAAAAACTCCAGCTCGGGAGATTATCAAGTTTATACTTCCCGACGGTTCTAAACTTTGGTTAAATGCCAATTCCGAATTAGAATTTCCTGATAGGTTCTCTTCTAATGAAAGAAGGATAAAACTGACCGGAGAGGGATATTTCGAAATCCAAAAAAGCAAACTCCCATTTATCATAGAGACCAATAACCAAGAGCTGAAAGTCTTAGGCACCCAGTTTAATCTCACGTCCTATAAGGATGACAATTCGGATGTAACCACGTTAATTGAGGGAAGTGTCGGTGTCATGTCTAAGCACGATCAGGATGGTAGGTCTACTATCTTAAAGAACAGAGGTGAACAGTTGGTGCTGAATAAAACTATTCAGAAGATCACTATGGTAGATCTTGAATCCTATACCGGATGGAAAGAAGGATGGTTCATCTTTCATCAGTTAAGCCTACATGAAATGTGTAAGCAGATCGCAAATTGGTATGGACTGGATTTGGATTTTAGGATAAAAACGACTAATTCTTACTATGGCGAAATAAAGAGAAATGTGTCTTTGGAAGAGGTTATGGGGCTAATCGAAGGAATTGCTGATGTAAAATTGCAAAAGCATGGAAATATATTAAAAGTCTATAAATAGAACACAATTATTTAATCGTTAACCAATTAATTTAATTTTATGAAATTTAAAGGTGGAAGGTACAACCCATTAGGGAGGTGTCCTAGCGGGGTACGTTATGGTATTATTTGTGCCCTTATTGTATGTTTAAATATACTCAACATTCAGGGTACTATCGCGTTTAGTTACGGACAGGTCATCAGTATTGATTTTAAAAATTCTCATTTAGAAAAAGTGATGACAGAGATTAGAAAGCAAAGTAATTATAGCTTTCTTTTTGATACAAAGATTCTAGAAACAGTTCCATTAGTAACCGTAAAAATAAAATCGGAGTCTATTGACGAGGTACTTAAGGCAATGGTAGAAAAAGTAAACCTTGACTACCGAATAGAAGGAACAGTTATATATATTCTGCCTAAGGCAGCCTATGACAGAGGAAGAAAGCGTAGTACATTGAAGGTTAATCCTGAGGTGACCCAAGAGCTCATCAGGGTAAGCGGAGCTGTCAGGGATTTGGACGGGATACCGCTGCCAAATGTGACAGTAATTGAAAAAAATAAAGACATTAATGGTACGGTAACAGATAAGGATGGAAAGTATACAATTGACATCGCTAACAACGGGACATTGGTGTTTAGATTGGTCGGGTATGAAAACAAAGAGTACTTCATTCAAGGACAAAGTATCTTAAATGTTGAGCTGGCACAAAGTGCCAATCAGTTAGACGATATTGTAGTGGTTGGTTTTGGAACTCAGCGTAAGGTTGATATGATTGGTTCCGTTGTATCTGTTAAGCCATCTGATTTGAAAGTTCCATCGAGCAATCTTACGACCGCTTTAGCAGGAAAGGTAGCGGGTATCATTGGTTTTCAGAGAAGTGGAGAACCGGGGATGGACAACGCCGATTTCTTTATACGTGGTGTTACCACATTCGGGTATAAAGTAGATCCGCTTATATTAATCGACAACGTCGAGGTGACTACTACTGATTTAGCACGATTACAGGTTGACGATATTGCTAGCTTTTCTATTATGAAAGATGCCACAGCTACGGCAGTGTACGGAGCAAGGGGAGCCAATGGAGTGATTCTGATCCAGACTAAAGAGGGTAAAGAGGGCAAAGTTAGTTTGGCATTTCGCTTTGAAAACTCTATTTCGAATCCTACCTCTGATGTAGAGTTGGCAGACCCTATTACTTATATGAAATTAGGAAATGAATCGGTATTGACACGTAACCCTAGTAGCTCAACTTTACCATACTCATTAGACAAAATTATTAATACTGGGATGGGAGAGGATCCTATTCTTTATCCCGCTGTAGATTGGAAAAAGGCATTAATTAAGGATTACACGATAAACCAAAGATACAATCTGAGCGTAAGTGGTGGCGGAAGTGTGGCGAGATACTTTGTATCAGGAGCATTGAATCAGGACAACGGTTTGTTGCGGGTCCCGAAGATTAATAACTTCAATAGTAACATTGATTTAAAGACCTATTCGTTGAGAAGTAATGTTAATATAAACCTTACAAATACCACTGAGTTACTGGTGAGGATGAGTGGTTCATTTGACGACTATACTGGGCCAATCAAAGGGGGAACCCAAGTCTACAGAGATGTTATGCGTACCAATCCCGTATTATTTGCACCCTATTATGAGCCAGGAGGTGATTATCAGTACCTCCAGCATATCATGTTTGGAAACTATGATGATGGTGAATCAGCTTTTTATCTTAACCCATATGCACAGATGGTTAGAGGTTATAGAGATTATTCAAGATCTATGATGTTAGCTCAGCTTGAACTGAAGCAAAACCTTTCTTTCATTACACCGGGGCTTAACTTCAGAGCGATGGCCAATACGACGAGAAATTCCTTCTTTGAGATATCCAGAAAATACGACCCGTTTTGGTACAAAGCGGTAGAGTCTGGATCGTCAGATAAGCACAGTTTTATTGCATTAAATGAAGACCAAGGCGCTGAATATTTGGATTACGGTGAATCGGACAAGAAAGTCAGTTCAGTTTTTTATCTAGAGTCAGCTTTGAACTACAGTCGGACCTATGCAGAAAAGCACTCACTTAGTGGTTTGTTGGTTGCAATCCTTAGAAATAGGTTGGACGGGAGCGCCGGTAGATTACAGCTTTCTTTACCCTATAGAAACCTAGGTTTGTCGGGGAGGTTTACCTATTCATATGACAACCGATACTTTACAGAGTTCAACTTTGGATACAACGGATCCGAGCGGTTTGCAGCTAAGAATAGATTTGGATTTTTTCCTTCAGGAGGTGTAGCTTGGAGTGTCTCAAATGAAAAATTCTGGGAAGATATAAAGCCTGTTATCAATAATTTTAGGATAAGAGGTACCTATGGTGTGGTAGGGAATGATGCTATTGGAAGTGCTGGGGACCGGTTTTATTATTTATCGGAAATAGACATGGCGTCTACAGAAAGAGGAGCTAAGTTCGGGACAGAGAAGGGGTATTCAAAAAAAGGAATTTCTGTGAAGCGATATTCTAACCCCGACATTACCTGGGAGACAGCATATAAGAGTAATGTTGCTCTAGAATTGGGCCTTTTTAATAAAGTTCAATTCATGATAGATCTGTTTAGAGAGCATCGAAAAAATATATTTATGCCAAGGAGCAATATTCCAACTACAATGGGACTTGCTGTTGACGTTTCTGGTAATGTGGGTGAGGCTATGGGTAAAGGGGTAGATCTCTCTTTGGATTTTAACCATCAGTTTTCAAGTGATTTCTGGATGCAGTCGATGGTAAATTTTACGTATGCAAAAAGTGAATATAGAGTATATGAGGAGCCAGAATACCCTCACGCATGGATGAGCAAAGTTAGAACCCCTTTATCTGCTACATGGGGATATGTGGCCGAGCGTTTGTTTATTGACGACGCAGAAGTTTTAAATTCACCAGAGCAGGCATTTGGTGATTACAGAGCAGGAGATATCAAGTTTAAAGATTTGAATGGCGATAATAAAATTGACGAAATGGATCGGGTACCACTTGGCTACCCAACAATTCCTGAAATTAACTATGGTTTTGGGATTTCGGCAGGCTATAAAAACATTGATATTTCTGTTTTCTTCCAGGGATTGGCTAGAGAATCTTTTTGGATTGATACAAAAGCAACGGCACCATTTATGAGATACACATATAGTGGTGAGACTGTGGAGCCAGGGACTATTCTACAAAATCAGTTATTGAAAGCATATGCTGACAGCTATTGGTCTGAAGACAATAGGGATATCTATGCTACTTGGCCCCGATTATACTCGTCCAGTTTATCAGATGCCAATTCTACTAATTCTTGGTTTATGCGAGATGGTATATTCTTGAGACTGAAACAGGCCGAGATCGGTTATACCCTTCCAAAACAGCTTTCCGAACGGATGAAAATATCAAAATTAAGAGTCTATGGATCGGGGACAAACCTTCTATTGTGGAGCAAATTTAAGCTCTGGGATGTTGAAATGGCGGGAAATGGATTGGGGTACCCTTTGCAGAGAGTTTTTAATCTAGGTATTCAGTTATCAATTTAAATATAAATAAAGATGAAAATATTGAATAATAAAATATATGCCCTTATTACGTCAGCTGTTTTAATGGCAGGCTGCTCTAATTACTTGGATATAGTACCTGATAATGTGGCTACAATCGAATCGGCATTTTCTTTAAGAAGTACTGCAGAAAGATATCTTTTTACCTGTTATTCATGGCTTCCGTCACATATGAATCTGACTTCCGATCCTGCCATGATGGGAGGAGGAGAGCTGACTTCGTTGTACCCTCAGAATACGATCAGTGGTTTCCGATATGCTCGAGGAGAGCAGAATGCCACTAGTCCCTTATTAAACTTTTGGTCTGGATCCGGTTCGCTTTATCGTGGTATAAGAGATTGTAATATCTTTCTGGATAATATTCATAAAGTTCATGATATAAATAGTCAGGAACGCGAAAGGTGGGTGGCAGAGGTGAAGTTTCTAAAAGCATATTATCATTTTTATTTGCTTAGGCTCTATGGTCCGATTCCTTTAATTAAGGAAAGCCTTCCTATTTCAGCTGGAATTCTGGATGTAAGAGTATTTCGAGATCCCATCGACGATTGCTTCGATTATGTTGTCCAACTTTTGGACGAGGCTATTATGGATTTACCAGAGATGATTATAGATGAAAATTTTGAGGCAGGTCGTATCACGAAACCGATAGCGATGGCAATAAAGGCAAAAGTTCTTGTAACATCTGCTAGTCCATTTTTTAATGGAAATTTAGACTATCAAGATATGATCGATAAGCGAGGAATTGCACTTTTTAATACCGAGTATAATCATGAAAAATGGAAGTATGCAATGGATGCTTGCAAAGAAGCTATTGATATATGCCACAAAAATGGGATCCAGCTGTACGAGTTTGAGCCCAAAGCGGGCGAGGAAGTTAGCGAATCTATAAGATATCAGATGAATGTTCGTAATAGTGTCTGTGAGAGATGGAATGTGGAATCGATCTGGTCAGATCCAAACAATGAGGTTAATCAGGCGGGATTGACACCGAGATCTTGGAATCCAGACTTATTGAATACCAATACCACGGGGAGGTATGCGCCGGGTATCGCCTTTGTAGAGTTGTTTTATACCCAAAATGGTCTTCCTATCAAAGAAGACAAGACTTGGGATTACGATTCTAGATATGAGATTAAAGCTGCTTCATCAGAAGACAGGTACCATATCGAACCAGCATATAAAACAGCAAAGCTTAATTTTAACAGAGAAAACAGATTCTATGCTAGTATCGGATTTGATGGTGGAAAGTGGTATGGTCAAGGTAAATTTAAAGATTCTGACATGTGGACTATAAAGGGCAAATTGGGGCAACACACCGGAATTTCTATACAGACTAATTATAGCCCGACAGGATATTGGCCCAAAAAGTTAATTAACTATCGCAATGTTTTCACTAGTACGACTGCAGCTTCTCATTCTGTTGTGTGGTACCCCGTACCCGTAATGAGATTAGCGGATTTATATCTTCTCTATGCAGAGTCCGTTAACGAATATCTAGGGCCTAATGATGAAGGATACAATTACATTAATAAGGTAAGGATGCGATCTGGGGTACCAAGTGTACAGGACGCTTGGAGTCAATTTGCAAAAACACCGTCTAAGTACACTGAAAAAGAAGGTTTAAGAGCAATAATACAGCAAGAAAGACAGATTGAGTTAGCATTTGAAGCCCAGCGTTTTTATGATATTAGAAGATGGAAGATCGCATTGGATATTTTAAATGAGCCAATTATGGGATGGAGTGTGAATCAGGTTGCTGAGACAGACTATTATCGACTAAATACTGTTTTTGAACCACATTTTGAAAAGAAGCATTTATTAGAGCCGATACAGTTTAGTGATGTTCTTGTAAATAATAATCTATTACAGAATCTAGGATGGTAAAATTTTAATGAAGATAGAGATGAAAATATATATATGGATTTTATTGGTGCTGTGCGTTATTTCATGTAAAGAGGAAAGCCATAAGCCAAGCCCAACCGGAGATGTACCAGCAGTGATAAAAAATTATACAGTTCAAAACTTTCATGGTGCATCAGAAATTGACTTCGTATTTGAAGATAAAGTAGCGAGTTATATTTTGGCGGAATACGAACCGGTCAAAGGCATAAAAAAGGAGGTCAAGGCCTCAAGGTTTGGTAAAACATTACGTTTGGATGGTTTTGAAGCCGAAGGAGAGTACACCGTCAAACTGTATGCGGTCAGCGAGTCTGAGCGAAAGTCTGCTCCGGTTATTATTCAAGTCAATCCATTGACTCCGCCATATGAACTGGCTGTTAATAGTTTGGAGGCAGGGCCAGCATTTGGTGGTTTTGTAGTTAATTATAAGAATATTGAAAAAGCAGATTTGATACTAGAGGTCTTAACCAAGGACAATTTTGGGAGGTGGAAAGTGGTTGAAAGAAGTAATAATAACATTGAAGATACCCGTTTTGTAGCTCGGGGTTACCCTCCTCATCCTCAAGATTTCGCGTTTTATATTAGAGATCGTTGGTCCAATCTTAGTGATACAGTTTTCAAAGAGATTACTCCTTATGAGGAGAAGCTGATAGATATGTCTAAATTTTATGAAACCAATTTCCCTACGGATAGCTATGAGGGGCATCTGACGGGTGTATCTGGAGGGAGGAAAATTTCCTTTTTATTCGACGGTAAGTTTACACAGCAGGGCTCTTGGTATACGCCTCCAAACTCGGGTATTCCTATGCATTTCACCATCTACCTCCAAGGAAAATATCAATTGAGTAGATTAAAGCTATGGCAGCGCGGAGGGAATGATTACTATTATCAGTCGGCTAATGTTAAAAAGTTTGAAGTCTATGGTAGTAACAACCCCAACTCTGATGGTACATGGGATAGTTGGACTTTGTTGAAGGTTTTTGAAAATATTAAACCATCAGGGAAGCCTTTGGGAGATAATACAGATCAGGATAATGAAACTGCAGCTGCGGGGGAGGATTTCGAGTTTGATCTAGATATACCTTCTGTCAGTTATCTTAGGATAAAGGTGGTAGATACATGGGGCAATCAAAGCTTTATGCATATCGCGGAGATGGAAATTTATGGAGCAAAAGCCAAGTAAGCTATGAAGAAAAAAAAACGTAATCTCATCACACTGGTAGCGCTCTTACAGATCTTTTGCCTACTCGATGTATATAGCCAGATCACCAGTCCGTTGGCTCACTTTGGGTTTGAGATAGGAAAAGATTATCACCTCACCAATTATACACAGACTGAGGCGTATTTTCTCCAACTGGCAAAGGAGTCAGACCGGATTGTTACACAAAACTTAGGGCTCACTGAAGAGGGACGTAATCAATATATGCTGATCGTAAGTTCCGCAGAGAATTTGGAGAAAATGGAGCATTATCAGGAGATTTCGCGAAATCTCGCGTTGGCAGACCTAGCGGATGTTGCAGCACAACGGTTAGCCGAGGAGGGTAAAGCTGTCGTTTGGATAGATGGAGGATTACACTCGACAGAAACTGTTGGCACCCATCAGTTGATCGAGACCATATACCAGATGGTCAGTAGAGATGATGATGAAGTGAAGAGAATTCTAAACGAAGTAATTATTCTCTTTGTTCATGCCAATCCCGACGGACATGAAATCGTTGGAGACTGGTACATGCAAGAGCCGGTTGCTACAAAACGCAAAATGGGGAAATTACCCGTTATGTATCATAAATATATTGGGCATGATAATAATAGGGATTTTTTTATGTTTAATATGGCCGAATCTCGCAATATGGCAAAGCCACTGTTTATAGATTGGATACCTCAGATCGTTTATAATCATCATCAGAGTGCACCAGCAGGAACAGTAGTGGTTGGCCCGCCTTATAGAGATCCTTTCAATTACGTGTATGATCCTATTTTGGTGACGAGCTTAGATGCAGTTGGAGCAGCGATGCACACGCGCTTGAATGTTGAAGATAAACCAGGATATGGACAACGCGGTGCATCACGATATTCTACGTGGTGGAACGGAGGGCTTCGTACTTCTGTATACTTTCATAATATGATCGGTATTTTGACGGAGATAGTTGGGGGACCTAATCCGTCTAGCATACCGCTATATTTAAATCGGATACTACCCAATGGAGATTCTCCCAACCCCATTCATCCCCAACAATGGAACTTTAGAAAATCGATAGATTATTCGGTAACACTTAATATGGCTGTTTTAAACTATGCTGCTAGAAATAAAAGAGACCTGCTATACAACATTTACAAAATGGGGAGTAATTCTATCCGGAAAGGAAAAGAACCCAATCTATTAATGAGACCTGGACAAATCTCCTTTATGAGAGAAGTCTCGAAAAACAAAGCTGATAATAAGATTGCTGAAAAATGGTTTGCCGAGTTGAATAATGATCCTGAGCGAAAAGATCCTGTTGCTTATATAATTCCTGCGGACCAAACGGATATGGGGACAGCGGTTAAGTTTTTGAATAAGCTGATATTAGCAGGGGTAACTGTTGAAAAGGTCAATGAAGACTTTGCTTGCGAGGAAAAGACAGTTTCGGCTGGAAGTTATGTCGTACGATTGGCGCAAGCTTTTAGACCACATATTTTAGATATGTTCGAGCCACAGGACCATCCCAATGATTTTGAGTACAAAGGAGGCCCCCCAATTCCCCCGTATGATGCAGCAGGTTGGACATTAGCATACGTTATGGGAGTGAAATTTGACCGTGTTAAAAGCCCTATCTCTTCATCCAAAACGACGATACTTGTTAGAGGACAGCAGATCGAAAATGAAGGTATGACCATACCCAAGGGTAAGTATATGGTGTTTACGACAAAAGCAAATGACAACTATAAATTGATAAACAAGTTGTTAAAAAAAGGAATAATCGTACAACGAGATAAAAAGGGAAACTTCTATGTAGAGAATACTGTTCGGAATAGAGAGGTCATACAATCCGAAAAATCTATAGCATACCATGTGAATATAGTATCTAAATTGCCTATAGATTGTCGTAGATTAGATAGTTTGCGTATAGCATTGTGGGACAATTATGGAGGAACGATGAAATCCGGTTGGATGAGATGGCTTCTCGAGGACTTTGGATTCGATTTTGAGGTCATCTATAATCCGGATATTGATAGAGGAAATCTAAAAGATCAATATGATGTGATCATTTTTCCTGGTGGAGGAATAGCACGCAGTTTAAAGAAATCTGGTGTCGATGTGCCTGAGCCGGATCAAAGGGCAGGTGATTTAAACAAACGTTTAGGTAATTTTACCGCTGATATTTCCCTCCCATCTGTAACAGAATTTGTACATCAAGGGGGTAAAATTATTATGATTGGAGAAAGTAGTAATTTGGCAAAACACCTTGGTATCCATTCTGAAAATCCACTGATCAAAAATGTTGATGGAAAGAAAAAGCCCCTATCTAAGGAAGAGTTTTATATACCGGGGAGTATTATGAATTTAAAAGTCAATACCATAGCCGCGGAAACCAGCGGATTAGAAGATCGCGTTGATATTTATTTCGACAACAGTCCCATCTTCCGCTTTAATGACGATGGTGTAGATAATAAGATTACGCCCTTACTGTTATTTGATTCTGAACATTCACTCAAAAGCGGCTGGGCATTGGGACAGCACTATCTTAATAATACTGTTGCGGCCTACTCTGCTTCAATGGGGAGAGGTAGATTGTTTGTTTTTGGCCCAGAAATAGTATTTAGAGCACAGGCTCATAGTACATTTAGGCTAGTTTTTAATCAATTATACTAGTTAAATATTAAAGAGGTAAGTGTTATCCAAAATGGATAGCACTTACCTCTTTACATTAAATTTTAAAATTTTAGTTTCTGTAAGGCGAACCTAGACCAGACGATTGATTCTTTTATTGACTCTTCTGCCATGTGTGACCAGTCACAAGCAGTTTGCATGACGTTAAAAAACAAATTTCAACCATTTGTAAAATATTTGTTAAGTTTAGGCCGATTAACTGACCGAGATTTAATGACCACTGTGTGTCCATACGACGAGAGAGACTTATTGCTTCAGCTACAGGGAGGAGACGAAGTCGCTTTTGGGCATCTATACGACCACTATTGGGCTTCACTTTATAGCTATGCATATAATAGGTTGCGGTCAAAGGAATTATCGCAGGATATTGTCCAAGAAGTGTTTATGGACATGTGGCGGAGAAGAGAAACGTTACAAATAGATAATTTGTCTGCATATTTACACACTGCAGTCCGCTTCTTGACTTATAAAGAGCTCAAAAAACTACCTTTGGATCATTCTTATTACCTCGAATTCGAAGAATATCTGGTTTCTTATATCTATGCAGATACCGCAGTCCAAGAAAAGGAATACCAACAGCTGCTCGCTTCTTGGATAGAATTGCTCCCAGAGAAAAGGAGAAAAATATTTCTCCTCCACTATCTAGACGGATTGTCGACAGAAACCATTGCAAACGACTTAGGTATTTCTCGTAAAACCGTTCAGAATCAGCTCCAACGAGCCAAGACAGAACTTCACGAAAGATATGCACATTACCTCACAACACTTCTCATTATAACTTCGCTTTTAAAATAATTTTATTTTTTTCACTTTCTTTTGGGACTTTCTGAATTTTCCTGCACATACACTATAGACCGATCTATAAACCGGATCGGTATAAGTTATGAAGGAGCAAGCAAACAGTCAATATTTAAAGGAAATAATCGCCCGTTATCTAGCGGGTACAGCGACAGCTGCAGAGCTAGAGTTTCTCGAACAGCGGGATATGCTTATTGATAAGGACGGCGGCGATTTTTCAAAGATAAATGGGCCAGAAAAACAAGATATTAAAGATCAGATCAAGCAACGTCTTGATCTAGAGATTCGTCGTTCTAGGCCTAGTATAAGGTTTGTCCGATGGGCACGATATGCGGCAGCAGCCTTACTTTTTGCTACGGTAGGAACAGAAATATATTACTATTCTCAATCCAACTCAACCCAGGTTAACGAAGAGCTTAAAGCCGAAGCCAATATAGCGTCATCCGCAACCATCTCGCCAGGAACCAATAGAGCGACGATCGTGCTGGATGATGGTTCGGAGTACCAACTCAGCGAATCGCAATCCGGAATTGTTAACGCGGTCAACGCGATTACTTACGAAGATGGTAACCCCATCAGTACCAGTGCATATACCTCTGCTACAATTGTGGTACCTGCCGCAGGGCAGTATCGTGTCACACTGAGCGATGGGACCAAAGTATGGCTCAATTCGATATCCTCCTTGCGCTATCCGGTGCAATTTAGCGGATCCGAACGCCGAGTAGCTCTTAGTGGCGAGGCCTATTTTGAGGTACATAAGGATGCTTCCCGTCCTTTTATTGTCGAGAGTGACGGACAGGAAGTCAAAGTATTGGGTACCAAGTTCAATGTCTCAGCTTATCAGACATTTCCCCTTATCACCACCCTTTTAGAAGGGGCTGTAGAGGTATCTGCTGATGCTGCAGTTCAGAAGCTGACACCGGGACAACAAGTCCGGGTTTCTGATGGAAAGATGAAGCTTATGAAAGGCAAGGTCGATCTGGAGGAAGTAACCGCCTGGAAAAATGGATATTTCAAATTCAGCGGTAATCTGGAGAGCATCATGGATAAAGTAGCCCGGTGGTATGATATTGAGGTGATCTATAAAGTCAAACCCGATCCCAATATGACTTTTGAAGGAAAGATATCGAGGGACAAGAATATAGAAGAGATTTTTGAAATCATGGAACTAACCAAAGAAATACATTTTGAAGTACAAGGAAGGAGCGTAATTGTTATGAAATAATCATTATTGACCATGGTTGGTTCGGAACTAAAAACTAGGAGTGTTGGTAGCACCCCTAGTCACAAATGCCGGATCCACCCTTCCCATTTTGGGATAAAGAAATTATGGATATAAACACTTTTGGATAAAACCCAAGCGACTTAAATTTATGAATTATAAATCAGACTTCAGGCGTGAAAGTCAAAAACACGTCCTGATTAAAATTTTGCTGAAGATGAAACTAGTTATGTTTTTTCTGACGGCGGCGATATTACAGGTAAGTGCTACTAGTTTTGCACAAAAAATTACCCTTAATAAAACCAATGTACCATTAGAAAGGGTTATCAATGATATTCGGGAACAGAGCGGCTACGATTTTTTTTATAATAAGAAGCTGATAAAAAATGCGAATCCTGTCTCTGTTAATATTAAAAATGAGCCTCTTGCAAAGGCCTTAGAAGCCTGTCTTCAAGGGCAAGAACTAACCTATGAGATAAAGAACAATGCTATTATCATCATGGCGAACCCCGAACGGGAGATTCTTGAAAGACCTATTACAGGCGTAGTTACCAACGGATCCGACGGGAAGGCTCTGGTTGGTGTGACCGTTCAGGTCAAGGGTACCAAGACGATCGCTCAGACCGATGATAAAGGACGTTTTTCTTTAGTGGTACCCGACGGAGGAACTCTTTTAGTGATCCGTTATATGGGGTATAAAACACAAGAGATCACCATTGCCGATTTTAAGCATTTTGTGATCCGGTTGGTGGCAGATGACAAAGAATTAGATCAAGTTGTCGTGACGGGGATATTTCAGCGGCCTGTGGAGAATTTCACGGGATCTGCTGTAACACTAAAAGGAGAAGAGTTACGAAAAGTAGGTGTTACGGATATCTTCAAGAACGTTGCTACATTAGACCCAGCATTTAATATTGTTACCAATAATATCACAGGCGGCGATATCAATCAGTTGCCTGATATACAGATTCGTGGACAGAATTCTTTTCCGACTTTAGGTGATGCCGTATCGAATAGACCCAATCAGCCCCTGTTTATTTTAGATGGTTTCGAGGTTAGTTTGGAACGTATCAAAGACTTGGATATGAATATGATCAGTTCGATTGTGATCTTAAAAGATGCTTCGGCAACAACGATATACGGTTCTCGAGGTGCCAATGGGGTTATGGTTGTTACGACACTGCAACCCGAACCGGGTAAATTCCGGGTATCCGTGACCAATGATATGAGCATCTCCACGCCCGATTTGTCGGTTTATAGATTGCTTGATTCCCGTCAAAAGCTAGATTTTGAGCAGCGTGTAGGTATCTACTCAAATGATGATCCTAGTTATCAATATGCACTCGACCAGTTGTATAACAAAAGGCTGAAAGATGTACAGGGAGGTATTAATACCGATTGGCGTAGTCTAGCTGTACAGACCGGAATCAATAACCGTACGACTGTGTCCTTGAGCGGAGGAGAGAATGCTGTACGTTATGGTCTCAATGTTACAGCCAACGCACAGAATGGAGTGATGAAAAAACAAGACCGGACTAATTATCAGGGACAATTTGACTTCAGCTATCAGGTTAACAAATTCCGCTTTAGCAATTCCGCACGCTATTATCAGACCACGTCTAATGGTTCTCCTTATGGCTCGTTTTCAACTTATCTGGATTTGAATCCCTATTGGGCTCCTTATAATACAGATGGTACTTTACGGTATTATCTAGAAGAGTTCAAAGCTCAAGGGCCTTATTCTTATGAAACAAAGACAACCAACCCTTTGGTTGATGCGACTTTAAATAGTATTGACAAAAATCGATCTATCGGATTTCAGGATAATCTAAATATCCGGTATGATGTCCATCCTTCATTGTTTATCGAAACCAAGCTAGGTATTACGAAAGAGTTGGTGGCGTCCGATCTATTTCTTCCTGGTACCCATACAAAGTATGCTCGAGAGGCTAATCTAGCGCTCAAAGGTGAATATACCAAGGGGCAGACCGAGCGACTCGACTATGAGTTTGCTACCTATTTAAATTATAACAAACGTATGGGGAAAAGCTTGTTGTTGGGTACGTTTAGTTTTGAGTTGGGAAGTCGTAAGACCGATGGTTATAGCTTTACTTCGGTAGGCTTTCCTACGGACAATCTAGATCATATCCTTTATGCTACACAATATAAACCCAATTCACGCCCAGGAGGCACGGAGAGTACGGCCAATCGGATGGGCTTCCTGCTCAATGGTAACTATAGCTACGACAATAGGTATTTGGCTGATCTATCCGTGCGTAGAGACGGTTCCTCGGCTTATGGTACAGATCGCAAATTTGGTGACTTTTGGTCGGTAGGATTGGGCTGGAATCTGCATAACGAAGCTTTCTTCAAGGAGCATAGGAATATTAATCGATTGAAGTTACGGGCTAGTTACGGATCTACCGGATCGCTCGAAATCCCGGCCTACGCATCGCTGACAAAATACATCTATGATGTGGACAATGTCTATGATGGAGGTCTAGGTATTGGAATAGCTAGTATAGGAAATCCCGATCTAGGTTGGCAGGAAAAAAGAGAGCTTAATGTAGGTACGGATATGGAGCTGTTTAATACACGATTGACTGTTAGGGCAGAATATTATAACTCAACTACCAATCAGGCTATTACCCAATTGACATTAGCGCCTTCCATAGGCTTTGATTCTTATTATGAAAACTATGGTAAAATCAATAACAAAGGCGTTGAATTGGCAGTACAGTATAAAGTCGTTGAAGATTTGGAACGTGATTTTACTTGGATGTTATTTGCCAACGGGCTTCGGAATACCAACACCTTGTTGAAAATATCGGACAATCTGCGCTCGCTAAACGAGAGCCTTAATGAAAAATCGAAGACCATTCCCAATTTCTTATTTGAGGAAGGCAAGTCTACCACTAGTATTTTTGCGGTACCTTCCTTGGGAATCAATCCGGCTAATGGTCGGGAAATATACTTAAAGAAAGATGGTAGCCAGACCTACGACTGGTCTGCAGCAGATAAAATTGCTTATGGTAATAGCATACCTAAAGTGCAAGGTGCTTTTGGTACGAATATTTATTACAGAGGTTTTGAGTTAGGACTGGCATTAGACTACCGATATGGTGGGCAGATCTATAATCAGACGTTGGTAGATCGTGTAGAAAATGTGAACCCTCGTAACAACGTTGACGAGCGCGCATATAACTTAGGCTGGGCCAAACCAGGGGATGTGTCTCAGTTCAGGAGGATTTCTGTTTTTACTGGTACACAGACCTTTACTACGACACGTTTTGTAGAAGATGAGAACACAGTTAACCTCAATTCGCTTTCTTTTGGTTATTTATTCCGAAATCAACTTTTTA
Organism: Sphingobacterium faecale; assembly: GCF_016746095.1. GTDB lineage: Bacteria > Bacteroidota > Bacteroidia > Sphingobacteriales > Sphingobacteriaceae > Sphingobacterium > Sphingobacterium faecale. The sequence continues at coordinate 40,491 of NZ_JAERTY010000006.1, forward strand.
TGCAACGAATTGGTTTTAGCTCACTGCGGGTAAGAGGCATCATGAATGATGTTGCTCGCTTTAGCACGGTTCGGATAGAACGGGGCAAAGACAATCCTTTTGCTAGAATATACTCTTTGACTATTAATGCATCTTTTTAAGCCAACATAATATGAATCGTAACAATTATATATATATCGTCTTCATCAGTCTGATCGTGTTAACGGGCTGTGAGAAGTTTTTAGAGAATACGCCACGGGCCAGTATCTCTGACGATAAGTTATTCGAGAGCGAAGCTGGTTTTGAGCAGGCACTCAATGGGGTGTACAGTATATTGGCAACACAAGATTTATATGGTGACAATCTGACTATGGGCTATCTGAGTGCTTTGGCCAAAAATTATAATATCACAGTGAATAGCCATATCTTCTTTTTGACTAAGAGTTTTAACTATGAGAATTCATCTCGAGTGAAAGCTATCTGGAATAGAAGTTACAATGCCATTGCTACACTCAACAATATCTTATCCCACATCGACAACCGTCAATCCCTATTTAGTAGGGACAAGTATCGTCTAGTTAAAGGGGAAGCCCTAGCATTGCGGGCCTATTTACATTTTGATCTTTATCGGTTGTTTGGGGAAAATTATCGAACCAATCCAGATGCCTTAGCTATTCCGTATCGTAACGAGTTTAGTCTTTCTGTTAAAGCCCCTAATACCGCACAGGAGGTGGTTCGTATGTCCTTGGCTGATCTGAACCAAGCTGAAGAATTGCTGTCTATCGACCCGATTACTAAAGAAGATGCGCATAGGCAATACCGTATGAACTACTATGCTACTTTGGCACTGAAAGCTAGGATATATGGCTACATCGGCGAGGGTAGTGAGGCTAAAAAGTATGCTAATTTAGTGGTTCAAGGTAAAAAGTTTCCTTTTGTGAAGGAGGCGGCTATTGCTACTAGTATAGCAGATCAGAAAGATCGATTGTTTTCCACTGAGCTTGTTTTTGCCCTTCGCGTCAAGGATATTGCTAAATGGACAGAAGAGGCGAATGGAGGTACCACTCGTTATTTTCGTTATAGTATGTTCAATGCAAATAATAATGCTTTAACGACTACACAAGCCAATTATAGAGATCTATTCGAAGGAACTCTCTATCCTGATGACTTCAGGTATAAGTATTTGTTTGAGGACGAAAAGACTAATGTATCTGGAGGCGTGGAAAAATATCCGTCTAAGTATTGGCAGAAAAGCGGTAGTGGGACTTCCAGTACCGACCGGATTGATCAGACGGTGCCTTTAGTTCGCATTAGCGAGATGTATTATATTCTTGCTACCTATGAGAGCTCCGTTGATGAGGCATTAGGTTATCTCAATACAGTTCGTCGGAACCGTGGAATTAAAACAGACCTTGATGCAACTAAGATCGATGCTGTCCAGTTGATCAATGAGATCACCAAAGAGTACCAAAAAGAGTTCTATGCCGAAGGACAGACTTTCTTCTGGTATAAACAGATTGGTGCCGAAAGAATTAAGTTTTACGAATCTGTGGTGTTGCCCAGCAACTATATTTTCCCAATACCGGTCGACGAACTAGAGTACAATCCCAATTATTAAAAGCTAGATATGATGAAAAAGATATTTCTATTTACACTTTTGGTGAGCATATTATATAGTTGCTCTAAAGAGGACTATATTACTTATACTGAAAAAAATGGCCTTTCTTTTACAAGAGGAGGCAACTTTCCAAACAGTGATTCCATTACCTACTCGTTCGCAACACAGGTTGTAAAGAAGGAGGCTGACACCTTATGGGTGCCGATAGCACTGACAGGTGTAGCTGCTCAGGTCGATCGTCCGTTCCGGATTAGTATCAAACCAGGGGCTAGTGCCCAAGAAGGTGTACATTTCAAACTGATGGAGTCTGTTTTTCCGGCCGATTCGGTTTTTTTCTACTACCCAATTGTCTTGTTTCGTACCACAGACCTCTTGGAGACCAGCCGTACATTTTCTTTGACTATTGAAGAGAATGACAATTTTTCATTAGGAGCATTGTCTACTTCGTATTATCCTTCCATCCGGATCCGTGTGTCTGATCAGGTGATGAAACCAACTTGGTGGGGAATCGCAGAAGATCATTATTATGGTAACTATTCCAACGGTAAATACCGATTTATGATTGAGGTATGTGGCATTGTTGATTTTTCACAGGGTACGTTGAATTATCCACAGATATTGAATTACCAAGGATTACTCCGAGCTAAACTGCAACAGTATGAAATAGATCACGGAGAGCCACTAAGGGATGAAAACGATAATGCCATAACCATTTAACCCACGAAAGAGATGAAGTACGATATATATAGCTATGTGATAGCTACTGTTATCTTATGTAGTAGCTGTTACAAAGACAAGAATAATTATAATGTAGAAGCTATCAACGAGGCCAAGATAACCATGGAGGCAGATAGTTTTAGCGTTATGCAACTATCCGAATTAATTTTAAGCCCCGAGGTAAAATCTTCGTTGCACGAAAGCGATAGCTATACCTACGAATGGAAAATATTTGGCGAAAAAGCAAAAATGAGCACAACGGATGCTGCTGCCTATAGCGAGGTTTTGGCCAATACCAAAGATCTGAAAGAAACCATTACTACGCCACCAGGCAAGTATACGCTACTTTATACGGTGACTAATAGGACCAATGGTGTCAAAAGCTTTAAAGATATCAAGCTGACGGTTAATTCGGGATTTTACCAAGGATTGGTTGTTGGCTATGAAAAAGAGAACCGTGCCGAATTAGGATTTATCCGGGCTGATAATGAGGTACGTTATGAGCTGATTCATACCTTAAACGAAAAAAGTGAATTAAATGGAAAGCTACAATCTGTCAATACCTTGATTGTAGGCTTGCTGAAGCAAATGGCTGTAACTACTTCTACAAATACTTATTTGATCGATGTGGATGATTTTAGCGTATTGAAGGATAAAAACTCCCTTTTTAATACTGCTCCAGAAGATTTTATGAACAGCTATTTAGGAGGTAATAAGCTGTATTATAACTACGATGCGCCATCGGATGTATACTATATCAACCATGGGAAAGTTTATGCCGATATGGGGCCTGATTTTGGAGGAAGTATGGCTGGTATGTATTCACAGGCTTTTTATTATGCTGGGGGTGCCTATAATTTGTTTCCATTCCTTTTCAACGGTGATAATGGTGCTGATATTTATTTTTATGATAATCTCAATGGAAAATTTCTAAAGACTGGTTTTAACCAACGTAGTCTTAGTGATGTTTCTTTTGTTAAAGATGTAGACAAATTCGACCCTACAAAGGTTAAAAAAACAGCAATATCTGCTATGTTGGGGTATGATAATAAGGTGTACTATATCATGCAGGACGGGAATGCTTATTATATCTATACAATGCTTCAGTATAAAGGTAACATAGCAAGTGAGGCCAAATTAGTGAATCTAGCAAAAGTGCCTGAGTTTGCACAAGCTCGTATTTTTGATGCGCGAAGTGATCAGCAAGATATATACTATGTAGTCCAGAATAAACTGTATCTGTACAATCTGGCTAGCAATGCCGCGCGTGTGGTGCTCACACTTGGGGACGGAGAGGATATTGCAGGTATTCATGTGTATCGATCCAATATGTGGCAGAACAGTACTGATACAAATTTTAATAAACGGATCTATATTGCGACCAACAAGGGCGATCAGGGTAAAGTATACCAATATGGTATTTTAGCCGACGGCAGTTTGTCTAGTAATGCCGAAAAAGAATTCAATGGTTTTGGGAAAATTGTGAGTATTACATACCGAAATCCTAATGAAAAATAACCCAATTACAATGCATTTATATAAAAAAGCCATTTTAGCTATCGTCTTATCAGCGGTACTAGGAGGCACGGCTCAGGCGCAATTGGCGAATCGGTCAAACCTGACTTTCAAAGATATTCAGGATCGCGTCAATGGTCTGTTGGCGAGCAAGGATCCATTGGCAAAAGATTCTATTAAATGGGAAGCTTCCCATTTAATAGAATCCAAGAACGAAGAGTATATCAAACACGGTAAATCTGTTTTTAGTTTTCTGGGAGATAACAAGTCCGTGGAGCTTGCTCATCACAATCTATTAAAGAAGTTTCCTAAGAGTACTTATGCTGCAGGTAGCCGTCTAGATGATATATTGAAAGATTATACTGACGAATCCAGTTTAGATAAAGACATCAATACCTGGAAGAAGCAGTATAAGGTGGCATTACAGACAGAATCGTTTGCGGATGCAAGCTATGCTAAGATTAGCAATAAATTAGCCGATAATGATGCAATTATTGGTGCTAGAAAATATGCCGCTCTGATCGTTAAAGACAGCCCAAAAGCAAACTTTGAGTTTAAGCTGTCGCAACAGGCACTTGAGCAAGGCGATATCTCCCAAAGTGGACAGCTCCTTGATGAGCTTATTTCGAAGTATCCCAATGTGTTTCAGGAGAACAAATACCTTGCACAGCAGGTATATACGCTGCAGGCACAGCTCTTTAGCAAGCAGCAGAAATGGGCAGAGGCCCTAAGCCTCATCGAAGAGCATAAGCTTTCTCTGGAGGATATCAAATTTCAGGCGCTCATGCAGACCGGTCGTAACTTTGATGCTTTCCTGCTGCTCGATACCCGATATGCTAAAACAGCACTTACGCCAATCCAAGAGCGTGAAGGGCCTACACTTTTCGAGAATCTAGGAAGTAATGCCGCACAATGGGAAGCTTACAAGGCTCGTATCGACCAGAAAAAAACCAAAGAGAATGAGGCTTATTGGAAAAATTCGATGATCAATGAGAACTCTTTTGACTTTGAGCTAATGGATATGGATGGGAAGATCGTAAAATCGTCTGACTATAAGGGCAAAACTCTCATTCTTGATTTTTGGGCGACCTGGTGCGGACCGTGTGTCAATTCATTTCCTGGCATGCAAGCAGCAGTAGACAAGTATAAAGATGATTCAGAGGTCGTATTCCTGTTCATTAATACTTGGGAGCGCAGCGAAGACTACAAAGAAAAAGTGAAGGCCTTTATCCAAGAAAAAGGATACCGTTTTCATGTGGTCTTTGATAAGATGGAAGGAGCAGGAGCATTGGTTGAACAGTACGGTATTACAGGCATTCCTACGAAGATTATTATTGATAAGAATGGCAAGGTCCGGTTCAAGTCATCTGGCAGCTCATCTGTTGAAAAGGAGATTGTAGATGAAATCAGCTATAAGGTCGATCTAATTAAATAATAACCTCTCATATAGGATTATAGCGAATAGCCGTTTGGATCATCGTTTCCAAACGGCTATTTTGTTATAGTTTACTGTTAGGATAACCTAGATAAAATGGCCTATCCTAATGATTTACGAACCTAAGGAGGAAAGAAAAATTACTACAGAGAGATTACGATATCACCGTCAAGCGTCTACAGAACGTCTTTTTTTGTGTTTTTCATCTTTTCTAGACCACGGGCTCAATTAACAGGAAGAGTACTTTTGGAGCAATGCTGTATCATAATCATAGTTTTTGGGGCAAATACTAAAACGTTATTGTTTTCCAAAAAGCTTATTGACATCCTTCTCGCTCAATCTAACGCTTAGCATCTTTTGATAAGGAGCGCTTTTGTAAGCATGTCCTATTCTTAATACGCGCCCCCCTATCAACTTGTCATAGTGCAGAAATAGGTAAGAGTCCCCCATATCTATTTTAACGGGGAGATCCACTTTCTCCGTAAAGCCATCTATGATGACCGTATAGAGATAATCAAAATCCTGCTGGGTCTGTATGACAATTTCACCAAAGGACATTTCCTCCTTTTCTTCACCATAGCTGCGGTAATAGATTTTTTTCTGTCCATTTTTTAGCTCGAGACTTCCGATCTCGTAGACGGTATTCTTTCCGGATCGGTATATTTCTCTTTCGACTTCTTCTATTATACGTAGCTGTCCATAAGCCGCTTGCATAGTGCCAGCAGCTAGTAGCAAGAATAGTATGAAATAATTTGACTTCATGATCGTGTTTTTTTCAATTTAATAATTAGCTATGAGAATGCAGTATGTTATTTATCTCTTTTTTCATGCTTCCATTCTCTAAGGGCTTATTTCGGAAAGTAGGATTAAGGTTCTCTATCAATCAGATAGGAAATCACAAGGTAGATGCTTATGTTGTGATCTCGAATAAATGCGAGGGATTTTGTGATGTAATTTTCGACGGTGCGTTTGGAAATCTGTAACTCCTCGGCAATTTCATCATTGCTCTTGTGTTCGAAGCGGCTCATCGTAAATACCTTTCGACACTGGGGCGGTAACTGTGCTACCAGTGCTTCGATCTGTTCCATTATTTCTTTTGCTTCCAGATATTTTTGAGGAGTGATCGAGTTGATATCCTGTAGAAAGTTACTGAGATGGATAAGGTACTTTTCTTTTACTTTTTCGGATCTATAGTGGTTGAGTATCTGGTATTTAGTGCTGTTGAAAAGATAGCCATATACTGATGATTCGATACAGTCTAATTTATTCCAAAAATCAATAAACACTTCTTGTAGAATATCCTCGCTACGTTTTTTGTCACCTGTTTTGGTGTATATATAATACAGCAGTTTTTCTGAATAAGCATCATATGCTTGTTCAAATGCTTTGACCGTATCCCGGCGAAGCGTCAAAAGCAAATCCTGTTCCTTCATCTCTCCACAATTGTTCACCACTGTATCATCTACAAAATAAATTTATTTGTATGTGTGTGTTCTTGGTCTGTTAAGTTACTATATAGCAAAGTTACTGATAACAGGCACATTTGAAAATGGAAAAAGATTATTTCGATAAGCTTATTGAACAATATAGTAAAAACGAGCTCGGCAAGGAGAAGAGAAAAATAATGGACGATTGGTTTGAAGGAATCCAGCATCCATCGGGAGGAGAATTGTGGACGGATGAAGAAAGGAAGAATATCAAAGCGATGATCCTATCGGAGGTAAAGCCAGTGAAAACGTTTGTGCCTCTATGGAAGAAAGTGGCGGTAGCGGCATCAGTACTGCTTGTCGGCACAGCTGTACTATGGATATATCAGCAGAAGAATATGGAGATAGATTCTGTGTCACCGCTCGTAACAACCGATACGATCAAACCGGGAGAGGATAAAGGTATTCTGTATCACGCTAGCCAAGAACAGGTGCAGTTGAATAACCTTAGAAAAGATAGTGTATATGTGTTTGGTGGAATTGCGATAGAGCGGATCGCGGATAATGAGGTTAGAGTAATGCCCGGTGCCGACGGCGGGACCGAAATACAACATATACACGCACCTAGAGGGGGCAACTTTATCGTGCAGCTGGAAGATGGATCAAGACTGACGCTCAATGCTAACTCCAGTATCTCTTTTCCTTCTTCGTTTGACGGGAGGTTGCGCGAGGTTAGTACGTCGGGTGAAGTTTTCTTTGAGGTCGAGAAAGATCGGTACAAACGTCCTTTTATCGTTAATGCGGGAAGCAGTACCATCAAGGTACTGGGGACTAAATTTAACGTCAACTTTAAAGAAGGCGAGTTCTTGAGGACGGCGCTGTTTGAAGGCAGTGTGCAGGTATCGAATAAAGGCTTTGAGGTTCGATTGGCACCTGGAGAAGAGCTGTGTGTGGATGCCAAAGGAAAATATACGGTACGCGAATTTGAGAGTGAACGTGTGGGAGCTTGGAAAGAAGGATATTTCGCTTTGGATAACAAGAATATCGAGGAGATCATGGAGGAAGTAGCCGACTGGTACAATGTTGAAGTAAGCTATGCCGATGTAAATCTAGATATCCGATATCAGGGTAGTATATCGAAATTTTCAGACATACATACAGTTTTGGAAATATTAGCACTCGCTAAAGGAAATACATTTGAAATCAAAGGAAGGAGGATTATGGTAAAGTAGTCCGTGATTAATACCAATTCAGAAAAACTTATTTTTTATAACTAACCTATAATTATTAAATAATGAAGTACCTATTGGGAATTTGTTTGGCGATACTGACCAATATAAGTTGGGCGGTGTCATTACAGCGAATTCATATTGAAAAAAAACAACCGACACTACAGGAGTGTCTAAATGAAATAAAGAAGCAAACAGGGTATTCTTTTGTACATCTAGAGCATACTTTTGATCAAAAAGCTATTGTCTATGAAGACCTGAAGAACACTTCATTAAACGAGGCGTTGGATAAGATTTTTGCAGGCAAAGAGGTGAGTTACGTCGTCCGAGAGAAGACGATCGTGTTGTCGCAGACCAAAAATTTGCAGAAGCAAAGACCTTATGAAATCATCGTGCGCAATGGTGAAGGAAAGGCTGTCACGGGAGCTACCATTGCCTCTTCGGCGACAGGAAAAGCTTTTGGACAGACCAATAGCTCTGGAGTATATAAGGGGATGATTTCTACAGAACTTAAAACAATCCTTATAAAACATGTTAATTATGAAGATCTGATAGTTTCATTGGGTGAGCATATTACAGTGCAAGTTACCCTTAGGGAAAGAGAAAATGCTATTGATGAGACGGTTATTACAGGGATCTATGTTCGGGACAAAGAAAGTTTTACGGGATCATCTTCCACATTTACCGCCAAAGAACTGAAGATGATTGGCAATACGAATGTGCTACAAGCGTTGAAGACGTTAGATCCCTCTTTTGCCATTACAGAAAATAATCTCGCAGGGTCTGATCCCAATGTATTGCCCGATATCAATATCCGCGGCAAGACGAGTGTAATCGGTCTGCAGCAACAGTATACGGCCGATCCGAACCAACCGCTATTTATTCTAGATGGATTCGAGTCCAGCCTTGCAGCAATCTTTGATTTGAGTATGGACCGCGTTGCGTCGATTACCTTACTCAAAGATGCGTCGGCGACTGCTATCTATGGTGCTAAAGCAGCAAATGGTGTTGTAGTGGTGGAAACTGTCAAGCCCCAAGCAGGGCAATTGAGACTCTCCTACAACAACAGTTTGAATTTCAGCTTTGCCGATCTGACGGATTACAATTTGATGAATTCGGCAGAAAAATTACAGTTTGAAAAGCTATCTGGATTGTACGGCTCGCTAGATCAGTCTGGTAATATTCTTAATGAGACAAGCGCGGAGGTATATAATAAGCGATTGGCAGAGGTGCGCAGAGGTGTGGATTCTTATTGGATGAATGAGCCTTTACGCAAGACACTGTCGGATAGGCATAATATTTTTGCCGAGGGGGGTGACGAACGTATCCGTTATGGGGTTGGGTTTAATTATGGAAATACGCGAGGTGTTATGAAAGGCTCCGATAGAAACCTTATAGGTGGAAATGTACGGTTGACTTATCGTCTCCATAATTTTTCTTTTAGCAACTACTTTACAGTAGATCATAATAAAGCAGATAACAATGTAGTTCCGTTCTCTAGATTTTCGGAAACCAATCCCTATTACCGAAAGTATGACGAACTTGGAGCTATCAAGCGTGTACTTGAGCCTGCTACTGGTGGTAATAAGCAGATTCTAAATCCAATGTATGACTACTATCTGAAGAGTTTCAATACTGCAAGCAATCTTGATCTCCGCAATAATTTTGAAGCTGACTGGCGGGTATTGAACGAGCTGCGTTTGCGTGGGAGGTTCTCGTTTGCTAGGACGAGTAGTGATTCAAAGCTATTCAATTCTCCATTATCCAGTGAGTTTGAAGAAGCTTCTGCAGATACTAAAGGACGTTTTAATGAGACAAATGGCAAAGGCAACAATTTTGATCTCGATTTTAGTGCTACATATGGAAAATCTTTTGGAGCCTCCCAAGAGCATATCTTAAATACGGTGCTTGGCATGCGGGCCAACAAAAATAAAATTGAGAATAATGGCTATACAGTGGTCGGATACAAAGATGAAGACTTATGGGCACCCAACTTTTCAAATGGTTATCTAGAAGGGAGCAAACCGGCCTTCTCTTTTACAGACAAGCGGTCGCTCAGCTACTATATAAATGCAGGCTATTCTTACAAAAACACCTATTTACTGGATGCTAATTTCAGATACGACGGATCTTCTATATTCGGTGTGGACAATAAGTTTACCAATACATGGTCATTGGGATTGGCGTGGAATGCGCACAATGAGGCTTTTTTTGCTGGTATCCGTGACCATATCTCCTTGTTGAAGTTGAGAGGATCAATGGGGAATCCGGGAAACCAAAACTTTGATGCCTATATGATGCATAATATGTATACGTATAATCTGGTTTACTCTAACCCGTTTGGATTAAGTGCATTGATCGGTAAATATGGAAATCCAGGTTTGCAGTGGCAGAAGACCTTAGACAGAAATTTTGGTCTTGATTTGGAGTCTATGCATAGAAAATTGCGTGTAAATATTGATTATTTCTATAAAACTACGGATCCGCTACTCATCTATGTGCAGATACCTACCTCAACGGGCACCGGAAGTATGGCAATGAATATCGGAGCTCAAAAAACCACGGGTCTGACGGCCTTGGTCAATTACCAATTGATGAGAAAGGCAGATTTTATGTGGTCGGCCAATCTCAATGCACGCCGCCTCAATTCATCATACTATGACATCGGTAATACACTAGGTCAGCTAAACAATGAGAACACGAGCAAAAATCTACAGCGTTATTATGATGGAGGCAGTACGACAGCATTATGGGCGGTAAAGTCGTTGGGTATAGATCCAGGCACAGGGCGAGAGATGTTTGAGAAAAAAGACGGTACACAGAGCTTTGCGCACGATTACAAAGACGAACAGGAAATGGGGAATACCACACCTACATGGGAGGGAGTGGTCGGATCGAGCTTTTTCTACAAAGGCTTTAGTGCCTCGCTTAATTTCCGATATCGTGTGGGGGGGCAGATTTTCCTGAATACGCTTTATAACAAGGTGGAAAACATCAGCGTCGAAGGCTTGCAACGTAATCAGGATAAACGAGCATTGTATGATCGTTGGCAAAAGCCTGGAGATAAGACCCAATTTAAGTCTATTTCTTTAACAGAAAGCACGCCTATCTCCTCGAGGTTTATTGCTAATGAAAATACCTTTTCATGCGAGTCAGTTTCTTTAGGGTACGAAACTGATGCTGCATGGACCAAGAGGTTGGGTATACATGGTTTTAATACTAGGGTTTACATGAATGAAATATTCCGGATTTCTACTGTCAAGAACGAGAGAGGTATTGATTATCCATTTGCACGTTCGATTTCATTGTCTATAGGGGCGCGGTTTTAAAAATGATTATTATGAAGTTTAAAAATATATTATTGTACGGAACTGTTTCCTTGGTTTTGGGTTTTTCAGGATGTTCTAATTTTCTGGATGTCAAGCCTCTGGATAATATCATGGAAGATCAGCTTTTCAATTCGGTCAAGGGGTTTAATACAGCGATAAATGGTGTTTATATCGAATTGAATACACCAAATGTATACGGAGAAAACCTTTCTGTCGGATTGGTTGATGTTATGGCTCAATATTATAATGTGACTAGCGCCGGGGAGCATAATTTTCGCTATTATAATACCTATGATTATGGTAATTCTAGCTACAAAGCCAAAACTGAAGCTATTTGGCAAAAATCCTTTAGTCTGATATCAAACCTTAATGCGGTGGTAGAGCAGTCCGAAAAGCAAAAAAGTATGCTGGGGGATACTTATTATGGTATATATCGAGGAGAAGCTCTAGCTATGCGTGCTTTTTTGCATTTCGATCTCTTGCGTCTCTTTGGATCCACTTATAAAGAAGATCTTCACACAGCAGTAATGCCCTATGTGACCAATACTGACCGGAAGGTACAGCCTCTGGCGACTAATCAGGAAATGGTAGACTACATCTTGGGCGATTTATTGGCGGCAAAGACATTGCTCGAAAAAGTAGATCCTATTCTGACTCAGGGTGTCCTTAATGTAGATGGAGTGGATAATAATTATCTGACCTATAGACAATATAGGATGAACTATTTTGCTGTCTGTGGTTTATTAGCTAGGGTATATTTGTGGAGAGGAGACCGGATCAATGCACATAAATATGCGCTCGAAGTGATTGATTTGGGCCAGAAGTCAGGCAGCGAAATCTTTCCTTTTGTAATCCCTGCTGCTATATTCAACCGACCAGGGTATCCGGATCGCGTTTTTTCTACAGAGGTTTTATTTGCCTTGTATAACGATGGACGGACAAATGTCTACAACAAGCTGTTTAATTATACACTGAATTCCTCTACGATTTTAACGTTTACAGGAGCTCTATCTAGCCCGACAGGGCGTGTCAAGCAGCTGTATCCTGATGAAAATGATTATCGCTATAAAGAGCATTGGAAAGAGGAGACGGTGTCGAATACCAAAGTGTTGTATTTTTCGAAGTTTGCCAATGTCACCGATAATAATGGTGTTTCTAATTCCTACAGATATATGATGCCTTTGATGCGTATTTCGGAAATGTATCTGATTGCCTCAGAAACAGCATTAACACTCACTGAGGGTACGAAATACTATAACAAAATTCAGGTGAATAGGGGGCTTCCGGAAGTTAGCTTTGCTGGTGTTGAAGAGCTGTCGGCTGCATTGCAGAACGAATATCTCAGAGAGTTTATCGGCGAAGGGCAGTCGTACTTCTATTTTAAGAGACTGCAACGTAGTGCTATACCTAGTCCTGTTCGACCTGGGATTGATGTCGTAAAGATGGATAAGGTACATTATATGATGCCTCTTCCAGATAGTGAAACTAGCCAAAGAAATTAACAATTATGAAAAAGTTATTATTTAGACTATTGGGCCTGGTTGTAGTATTGTGTTCTGTGGCCTGCCAAAAAGATTTATTGACTTATGCCGGTAAAGAAGGGGTTTATTTTGGTGTACAATGGGGACCTGCACACGGAGATTCTACGGTATGGGCCTATCAACAGTATACCCCTATCGAATTCGTTAAAATGCAACATGTGATGACGACTACCATTACACTTCGTGTTATGGTGACAGGAGAGGCTAAAAACTATGATAGAAGTTTTGGCCTTGTGGTCAATGCGGATAGTAGTGATGTGATCGAGGGGGTAGATTTTGAGAAACTCCAGGCTAGTTATTTTATTCCTGCGGGCAAATCCTATATAGATGTACCGCTGACATTCAAACGGACGCCTGCGCTTCAGACTTCGACCAAGGTGCTTGGTGTCAATTTAGTGCCGTCGGCAGATCTGGATCTCTCTGTACCGACATGGTATCCTATCAAGCCGCATTGGTCTACATCAGGCAATCCAATATTTGATGCCACTTATCATCGTCTCGAACTGTCGGATTTTCCATCCCGGCCTGACACATGGATGGGGCTAGCCAATAATGGGGTTGAAGCAGGTTATCTTGGATTGTTTACGACCAAGAAATTCAACCTTATATGCGATTTGATGGATTTGTCGTATCAAGATTTTGAATCTACTGAGACCATGCCCAGTATACGGGTTGGCGTGATTAATCAGGCTATGCGCACCTATCTGGTCAGGGAGCATGATGCGGGTAGACCTGTGTTGGAAGATGATGGTCGGTTGATGTGGGTGATGAGCGTTCCTTGGACTTCTGTGGTAGGGGTTCCTTATAAACCTTAAAAATTACGAGATAAAATGAAAAAACTAAGCAGTTTGTTTTATATCCTATTAGTTCTGTTACTACTTGCAGGATGTAGTAAGGATCTGGGAAATTATGATTATGAAAATATTAACGAGGTCACTATATCGGGGATAGCTACTAGCTACACGTCAATATATGAAGACGTGTTGAAGATAGAGCCTGAGCTTAATATTACGAAGCCAGGAGAGGCGAGTGATAGATACACCTATGAATGGAAATTGGTAAAAAGCATGCCGTTCTCCGATGCAGATTGGGCTGGCGTGATTGTAGGGCGTACACGTGTATTGAATTACGTCGTTACGGCTTATCCCGGCAGTTATATACTGTACTGCAAAGTGACCGACACGGATACCGGTGTCACCTGGAGCACTCGTGCTTCGTTGACTGTAACGACACAGACTGCTACAGGGTTTTTACTGATCGGCGAGGATAGTGAAGGCTATGCCGAGGTAGAAATGATCACTATGCGGCCTGGAGCAGATACAGTGATCCTTAAGGGATTGATACAGGACAAAGGTCTGCCCAAATTCAAAGGAGCTGTTAATATATTTCATACAGGTGGCACTAGTCGACCAACAGAAGCAAAATTATGGCTAGCTGGTGCAGAGGCTGGCTATTACGTCAATACATCTACATTTGAGTCTTCAGAGCGCAATGTGTTTAAAAGACTGATGTTCTCGAGTTATAATTTGCCCTCTACTATTTTTCCTGTAGACTATGCTCCGAAAGCAGCTGCAGTAAACGGGTCAGTTACAGGATCTCAACGCGTTATACTGACCAATACGGGCGACCTGTTTACGGCTGGTATCATTTCAGGTGATATCTATGGTAATCCAGTGAACAGACTGTCTGTTGTGGATGGAGATCCTTTAATTAAGCTTGCGCCTTATATCATGCACGGCGGTACCAGTGGGCTTTCGGGGTATGTAGTTTTCGATAAGGACACTAACCGATTCCTGCGTACCTCCTCATCGAGTGCCACTAATCTTACGGTTATGGCCGATGGAGCACAGGACCCTTTTCCGTGGAACCAACCGCAAGGGCGGCGACTGATCTATGCTGAGAATACTAAAAATACGGATGGGGGTGCCTCGACAGGAAACGTTTTTGCCCTGATGAAAGATACACAAGGAAGCCACTATATCTATAAATTTTCGGCATATGGTACACCGAGCAAAAAGAACGGATATACCATTCCAGATCGTTTCAATACTACCATAGCTCAATCGAGTCTGTTTGCTTTTGCGAGTACACGTACTGCAATGTATTTTGCTGTGGGCAGTGTCTTGTATGCGTATGATTACAACCCCGGCAATGAGCGGATTGTTCTTATAAAAGATTTTGGAGAGGAGATTACCATGCTTCATGCGGATATTCAGGCCAGTACTACCAGTTTAGACCTGTATGTGGCCACGTACAGTCCGCAGGCACAAGGGACGATCCGTAAGATGGTACTCCAAAATAATACCAATACAATCGAGTTGAAAGAGGATCAAGAGGCCGTTTGGTCGGGTTTATCGAAGATCAAGACGATGAGCTGGAGAAATACTACACACTAAATTTAAAAAACAATGAACAAACTACTATTTTGGATATATATTATCTGTTGCCCCCTATTGACGGTAGCGCAGCAGCAACCGCTTCAGGTTCTTACTTCTTATCAGGATGCGCTGACGGCGGCCAGGAAGAGCAACAAATTGATCTTTATCGATTTTTATACAACCTGGTGCGGTCCCTGTAAGACGATGGACAAGGAGGTGTTTACTGATGGTGCGGTCAGCACTTATATGAATAAAAATTTTTTGACAGTCAAAATCGATGCCGAGAAAGGAGAGGGCATAGCGCTGGCAAAGCAGTACAAAGTAAGAGCTTATCCGACTTTTGTCGTTTTGGATGGGCAGGAAGTCGAGAGATTCCGATTCTCCGGTGCTCAGCCGGCACAAGAATTTTTAGAGACTTTAGCGAAAAACCTGGATCCAGCCCGTCAGCCTGCTGCGCTGGCACAACGTTACGAAAAGGGAGAGCGCACACCTGCACTGATCAATGATTATGTACTTGAAATTATGAGGAGCGGTGACGAGAAAAAGGGCTTTGAAATCGTTAATGATTATTTCGGAAAATTGAGTGCCGATGAAAAAACGGATCCGGTCAATCTGTTTTTATACCAACGTTATGCTTTGGATATCAATGATGTCAAAGCGAAGTATTTGATAGCCCACAAAGAGGCGTTTGCCAAGCGGATCGGAGCGGAGCAGGCCAATGCATTGGTGTATCGTTTTGTTCGTTCGGCTCTTATTCCCTATGCCAACGGATACTATGTGAAAGAGAATAAATACGATGAGGCGACTTATCTATCGTTAAAGAAAACACTGGCCGAAGTCACATTGCCCGATAGCTTAGGAATAGGAGCACTGCTAAAGATAGCAGATGCTCAGGTCACCGCTCAGCCATCGGTAATAATGGATGCCTATGCGTCTGAATTTCCTAAGATTACTAAGAGCGATCGCTTTCTGATGATGCTGCGGATGGGCGCTTTTAAAGATGATCGAGTGCTGGCAGACCGAGCGAAGGCACTGATTACAGCTTATATATCAGAGTCTGAAGGCAATTCGGTAGACATGTTGAAACGTATACTGTTCGAACTGGAAGAAAAAGGTCCATCGATCAATTTTCAACAGCTTAGTTATCAAGAAGCTTTAAGTAAAGCTAAAAGTGAAGGTAAGTTGGTTTTTATCGATTGCTTTACCGATTGGTGTGGCCCCTGTAAATGGTTAGATGAAAACACATTTAGAGATCCTGGCACTGTCAAATACTTTGACGCCAACTTTATTAATTTAAAAATCGACATGGAGAAGGGAGAAGGCATAGCGTTATTAAAAAAATTTGGGGTGACTTCTTTTCCAACGATGCTTTTTATCAATGGAGAAGGTACTATCCTGCACAAGGTGACTGGCGCACTACCTGCAGAAAAGCTGATGAAAGAAACGACAGCTCTTCAGTAGACGAGGACTCTTGATCTTTTGGATTGTTTAATTGCCCCTACAGCAGATGTAGGGGCAATTCTTGTATCTATCGGATGATTATATTTCGTTTCCTGTAAATTTACAGATCGTCAAGATATTTAAGGATATGGGGATATCGAACGGTACGGAACTGGCATAAAGCGCGTCCTGTAGCTTATGGTCTGTCAGAGTCAGAGTTTAAGTCTATGCAAGGTTTTTTTGTCCGACTATCTTGCCGTGAAGAATTCCTGAAGCCGTACTGCGCGATTAATTGATCTCTAAGTAACACTCGGTATTTCTTTTTTTAAACTACTACCGTTTCAAATTTACTCCTGTGGGACATGTTGTTGGCTTTTTCGCATGATGAATACAATACCGTCCAATGCGCCTGCATTGGTGGAGTGCGGGTGTTGTTTTGCTATGGTCTCTACCAGTTCGAAGTTCTTTTCTGCCATATAGTTGAGTATCGCTGCGTGCGATTCTTTGTTGTATAGCTCGTCAGAGAGACGGTTGCCCTCTTCCTGCTGCTCGGGCGTATCGCCGAGGTCAACATTTACCTTTAGCTTTTTTGATAGGGTTTTATTGCTCACAGTCACATAAGCATATGTAGTCGATGTTTTAGAGCTAGTTGCTTTCTGTTCTTGCGCCAAAGCGGTAAAGCCAATCGTCGTCGTTAGGAGTATTAATAGTAGTCTTTTCATGCCTGTTTTTGTATATAGTGTCTATGATAATAATTTAACTGTTTTTCTTCGTTCTCTCCGGAGTATTTATGAACGATACATTCGTCAGGTCTAGCTCCGGTCTTTTAGTTCGTATCCAACATCCCATCAGGGATTATGACCTCTTGAATAGATTTTGACATAATTTGCAATTGGTATCTTAGTTTATATAAGTTCTTGCATTTTGTCGGGCCTTAAGTTTCCTTTTACTTATTGGGTCTAAAAATAGAAAGCACCATCCGATGTTCTTGTACGAATCAATTGGTGAAATATATTACATGAAGATAATAAGTTTATGAGATATAATCAATTTCGGGATATTAGCACGATTGTATCCTTATTCATGTGTGCAATGGTTGTTAAACCATTTTATAATCAAATCATGAAAAGAATAATCTATATTTTATTTGCTGTACTAGGCATAGGTGTACAGTCTGGCAAAGCACAGGAAATTGTAAAACAATAAGTCCATATAGAAATCTTCATTGTCCACCTGAAGATGGTATTGGTTGCCTAAATAAGCAAAGCATTTTCCAAGTTCGAGCAATAGTCTTCGGATTTCACTAATTATTGCTTTTTCCATGTCGCGCTCTTGCACATTCTCACTTAAACTTAAGAAATCAAAGACATAAGGGTTTCTCAACGTCTGCTTGGCTAGGTTAGATTGGATCTTAGGAAGTGTTTCGTCAAAATTGGTGATGGCCTGTCCCTGTCGTTCGTGAAGTTTGCTTTCTATTTGTACTACCCTCTTTCCACAGGTAGCTCCAGACCTATTATAGGGTGTTACGCGATATCCGTCAATCTGCATATGTAGGTGTACCCATAAGGTGGTCGCGCGCTGCCATATCGGTGTGGCAGGTCCCTGATGCGATAATTCTGACGAGTACCTCATCGCTCTTGGGAGCATCGAGTTGCATTTTTTCGAGATCGAAAGATCCTCCTTTTTGCTTAGCCACAGCTGCTGTTATTTCCATAGTTATTTGTGTTTTAATGACGTTATAATTAGTAAACAGAAAGGAGATAGACATTGTTTGGTGGTGGTTTCTTATCTTTGTGGTTATCTATTCGGTTTTGATATGGCTAAAGCAATTGTTGACCCTTCTTGGATTGATAGGTTGGCGGCTGGTGATCAGCAGGCTTTTGCCGATTTTTATGAACACTACTGGCAACCGGTATATAACAAAGTATATCGCAAAATCCAACAGGTCGAGGCCACAGAGGATATCGTACATGACTTGTTTCTGAGTATCTGGAAAAATAGAAGCCGAATTCATGAGGTACTGAACATGTCCGCTTATTTAATGAGCGGCGCTCGATACTTGACTTTCAAGTACCTCGATAAAGAAAAAAAGAAGTATGTAGAAATTGATAATATGGAGCAGGTATTACCTGAGCCTCCCCTAGAAGATAGGCTTCACTACCGGTATATTCTTGATCTTATCCACGAAGAGATTGAAAATTTGCCTGAAAAGTGTAAACTTATATTTAAAGAAAGTCGATTCAACCACAAAACAATTGATGAAATAGCGGTGGAATATGGGTTGTCTAAGAGTACTGTTGAAAATCAAATCAACAAAGCGATAAAAAGAATCCGTCTGAAAACCAGAGGGTTTTATACATTTCTCCATTTTTACGTATAAATTTTACTTTCCGCGTAGGTGCTTATCTTATTTGGGGTCACTATAAATGTAAGTAACCCGAAAAATAAGTTATATGCCGCTTTCTGAAAAAAATAAAAATATATTCAAGGCTTACTTTAAAGGATTTGAAAGTAAAGAAGAATGGTCTGACCTGAGCAGTTGGTTTGATGCTGAAGAGGACGGGTTGTCTGCAGATCCTGCGCAACAAGAGCAGAGTCGATCAAGGATACGTACGCGATTGTTGGCTAATATAGAAAAGGACAAATCTCCGCTACGAAGGGTGTATATGCGACCGGCAATACAGGTTGCTGCGGGTATAGCCGTCGTATTTTCTGCTGCTTGGGGTTACTTGCACTATACAACCAACTATGTCTTCCGTGAACTGGATGGCGCCACAATAGCACAGATTAAACCTATAAAAGACTCCGTTAAACTGACTTTTGAAGATGGCAAAGTGGTGTTTCTATCTACGGATAGCGGTGTGAACCAAGCGGTGGGCGAGGCACAACGTATCGTAGATGGAGAGCTTATCTATAATAGCTCGTCCGATAGAATCGTAAATAATGTTGTAAATACACCTAAAGGGAACATATTTAGGATAAGTCTGCCCGATGGTACTAAAGTATGGATGAATGCAAAAAGTGTGCTTTCATTTCCTTCGAGATTTGTGGGGGAAGAACGGCAGGTGCATTTACAAGGGGAGGCCTATTTTGAAGTCGCTAAAGATGATAAGCAGCCTTTTGTGGTGACTTTTGCTGATCAAAAGGTGAGGGTGTTGGGTACCCACTTTAACATATCGGCATATGATGCTGCGGTGCAGCGTACCACGTTGATGGAAGGGCGCGTGGAGGTTGAGAAAGGTAAGGAGACGGTGTCCTTATTGCCCAATGAACAGGTCGTAGCTTTAGGGAATAAGATGGTAAAGAGATCGGTCGAAGCAGCAGAATATATGGCTTGGAAAGATGGTTCTTTTGTGTTTCATAACGCTACTCCTAATGAAATCATGCAGCAATTGGCACTTTGGTATGACTTGCAGATTAAAACTGATGAATCTGGAGCCAAAGAGCGGTTCAGTGGTAAAATAAGTAAAGAAATGGATCTCGCTAAAGTATTGGAAGTATTGGAAGTAGCGGATATCCATTTTAAGATCTCAGAAAATAAGTTGAGACATAAAGAGATCGAGCGTCGTAAATAATCATTTTTAATCACATAATTAACTTAACTAACCTAATGCAAGAGTACAGTGAAGCTCGCCCAATAGAATTGGGGCGGGAAGAGACCCTCGCAGCAATGCCGGTCAAAAAAGCACGAGCGCAAGCAGAATTTTTAGGTAATAGCACGAAGTTGTCTACAACAAAGAGCAGTTGGAAGATACGTCTTTCTGTTGTGTTGCTGTCGACGGCCTTGTTGCAGTTGCCTATGTCTATCCACGCACAAAAAATTACATTGGATTTGAAGGACGCATCTATTAAGCAGATATTCCAGCAGGTGGAAAAGCAATCTGGATATAGTTTTTTCTATAAGGATGTGGATGTAGCCAATTTCAAGAAAAGAGGGGTGTCTTTTAGCAATACCAATTTGAACCAAGTGCTGGAATCCATATTGACACCGTATGGATTGGATTACGAGATCGTGAATAAAACGGTCGTTATCAAAAAGATGGTTGTTTCAGGAGGGAGAAATAAGACGTCTGTAAATGTTGCTCAGGTACAGCAGTACCGAGGGCAGATCTTGAATGAGCAGGGAAAGGGCATGCCGGGAGTAAACGTGCGCCTGAAATCAAAACCATCGGTGGCGGTGACTACGCAGAAGGACGGATCCTTTGTATTACCGAGTGGAGAAGCTGGTGAGGTATTGGTGGTGTCTTATCTTGGCTATGAGACACGCGAAGTGATATTGGAAGGCACGGATAAGGTGGTGCGTATTACGTTGAAGAGTAAGGAAAACGAGGTCGAGGAGGTCATCATTACAGGAATGATGGAGCGTCGGAAGGAGACCTTTACGGGAGCTACTTCATCTTTTAATGGTGAAGAACTCAAGGCGGTCTCCAATACCAATGTATTGCAGTCGTTGAAGACATTGGATCCTTCATTTTTGATCATGGAGAATAATCTTGCGGGAGGAAATCCTAATGCCTTGCCTACGATTGAGCTCCGTGGGCAGACTAGTATTTCGACGGAAGCACTGCGTGACGAGTTCTCCTCGGATCCAAACCAGCCTTTATTTATATTAGATGGTTTTGAGACTTCGCTGAAGACAATCGTGGATCTGGACATCAACCGTATCGCTTCGGTGACGTTATTAAAGGATGCCGCCTCTACTGCGGCGTACGGTTCCCGTGCCTCCAATGGAGTGGTAGTTATCGAAACGATTAGACCTAAAGCAGGGGAACTGATTTTCAATTACACGACGGATGGGAATATACAGTTTCCAGATCTGTCGGGTTACAATATGATGAATGCTACCGAGAAAATCGAGTTCGAACGTCTTTCTGGAAGGTTTACAAGGCATTATCGCAATGATAACTGGGAAAAACAGGAAAAGCTAGATTCCTTATATTCATTTTATCAGAAGGAATTGGCCCGTGGTGTAAATACGTACTGGTTGAGCGAACCGCTGCAGACTAGTTTTTCGCAACGGCACTCGTTGATGGTGAGTGGGGGAGAAAATGCGCTGACCTATTCTATAGGCGGGGATTATAAATACTATAACGGTGTGATGAAAGGTTCGGGGGGTAAGAACTGGGGCGCTCGTCTGAATCTTGGCTACCGGGCAGGAAAAATTAATATTATTAATCAGCTCTATTTGAGTGGTTATGAGCAAAGGGAGTCGCCTTATGGAGCATTCTCCACTTGGGTCAATACGAATCCTTATTACGAGAAAAAAGATGCTTCCGAACGGTATCTTGCAGAACTTAAGCAATATGAAACGACGGAAACAACGTATATTCATAATCCGTTGTACGCCACTACACTGAGTAATTTTGATCGGTCCAATAATTTTGATCTGACCAATAACTTTAAGGCGATCTATCAGCTCAATAGCGATCTAAGGTTGGAGTCGTCTATACAAGTCAAAAAATTTAATACAAAGTCGGAGAGATTTCTTTCGCCATTGGATCTGAGTTTTGATAAGACAGCCATATTGCAACGAGGGTCATTACGGTCAAGAAATAGGGAATCTTTTGGTTATACGGCCAATGTGGGAGCACAGTATGGAAAGACATTTGGTCAACATTTGGTCAATGGGGTGTTACGGTTTGAAGTGAGTGACTTGAATAATACCAGCGCAGGTTTTTTTGCTGTAGGATTTCCGACCAATAGTAACGGTAATCCGCGATTTGCCTACGGATATGCGCCTAACGGTAGGCCGGAAGCTTCATCGAGCGTCAGTCGTCGGAATTCTATTGTGAGTTCTTTTAACTATTCGTACGATCGACGTTATAATGCCGATCTATCCCTGACCTATGATGGCTCGACTTCCTTCGGAACCAATAATGTGTACTCGCCTTTCTTTTCGGCGGGACTGAGCTGGAACTTGAATCAGGAAGAGTTTTTGAAAGAACTGACATGGGTAGACTTATTACGTCTGCGGGCGAATATAGGCCTCACCGGAAATCAGAGTTTTGCCAGCTATACTTCAATCAGTACTTATGATTATTATAAAGACTATAATTATTCGGGACAAGGATTGTATCTGTCTTCGCTGGGCAACCCAGACCTGCAGTGGCAGAGTACGAGACAGACGAGCATCGGACTCGATGCCAATTTGCTGAAGAACAGGGTGTCATTACAGATCAATGCCTATCGTAAGGTTACGGATCCGCTTGTTGTCGGTATCACCTTACCACCTTCGACGGCCCTGTCCAATTATCCGATAAATGCAGGAGCGCTGACGGTTGAAGGTGTAGAACTTATTACGCGTTATTCACCGGTTTATAGGCCTTCAGAACGCGTTGTATGGACCTTGGGGCTCACATCATCTACGGTTAAGGAAACCTATTCTGGCTTTGGTAATGTGTTGGAAACATTGAATAAGAGCCTGCGTGATAGTCGTACTTTGATGAAGTATCGAGATGGCGGATCGCCAAACGATATATGGGCTGTGCCTTCGTTGGGTATAGATCCGGCTACAGGTAATGAGATTTTTAGAAAGAAAGATGGCTCCTATACTTACCAATATGATTGGGATGATGAGGTCGTCGCTGCTAATGCTGCTCCTAAATTTCAGGGAATATTGAGTAGTAATTTTTCTTTCAAAGGTTTTACGATGGGACTTAATTTCAGGTATATTCTGAATCAGGGGGTATTCAATTCTGCACTCTTTAATAAAGTAGAAAATATTACCTGGAATCAGATGGTAAATAGTAACCAGGATAAACGAGCGTTGTACTCGCGCTGGAAAGAGGTTGGTGATATTGCTGAGTTTAGAAAAATTCAATTGAATGATTGGGACGAATCCACATCAAAAATAGATCAGTCGACACAACCATCTTCGCGCTTTGTACAAAAGGAAAATACACTTTCACTAGAATCTGCAAGTGTGGGATATGAATTGCGTAACCGCGCTTGGATGCAATCTGCACGATTGAGCAATCTAAGATTTACAGGATATGTCAATGAGATTTTTAGACTGTCTACGGTTAAAAGAGAGCGGGGTATCAGTTACCCATTTGCTCGTACGGTATCATTCAGTTTGTCCGCGAACTTTCAATAATAGAATATTATGAAAATAAAAAATATTAGATTAATCATAGTGTGTCTGATCGGTGCGGTGTTTGCCTCTTGCACCAAATGGCTTAATGTTCAGCCGGAGGACCGATTTTCCGAGGAACAGGTTTTCTCGACAGCACAGGGATTTGAAGAAACATTAAATGGGGTCTATATAAAACTTGCTTCTGGTAACTTGTATGGAGACAAACTTACATTGACAATACCAGATGTACTGGCTCAGTTATATAAAACCAATGGTTCTGTTTCGCATCGATTTGCGGCACTAGGGCGCTATGAGTATGGCGATGCGAAAGCCGTAAAGCCGCTGATGGAAGGTATTTGGAAAGATGCCTATGTTGCTATAACTAATATCAATAAGCTCATAGAAGCTATTGATACCAAAGGGGCTGCAGTGCTTAAGAATGATAGGTTGCATACGATGAAAGGCGAATTATTGGGGCTTCGGGCATTTTTGCATTTTGATATGCTAAGATTTTACGGCCCTGTGTATGATAGTGCCGATTCGACTGTGAACGCTATTCCGTATTATAAGGCAACAAAAGTAGAGGTGCAGCCATTCTCTCCAGCAAATGTAGTCATGGGTATGGTTATTAATGATCTTAATGAGGCGTTGATCTTAATGAAAGACGATCCTGCTAAGGCTGTAGGGTATAAAGAGCAGAATAATCATCGATTCAATTATTATGCGGTATTGGCAACAAAAGCTAGGGTTTTATTGTATAGAAAAGATAATGCAGGAGCCTATAAAGTAGCGAAGGAGGTTGTGGACCAATCCGAATTATTCCCTTGGATTAAAGGCACTAAAATAACGGCAGAGCTTAAAAATCCAGACCGTATATTCCATACGGAACTGCTTTTTGCAGCTTATTCAAATGACCTGTACAACAACTATAATGATTACTTCTATTATGAACAGGGAGATAATATATTGGCGGGTGGCTCAAAACAGTTTATTAAAAAAGTGTTTGAAGAGAAGACTGCGGATTACCGCTATACCTATTTGTGGAGAGATCCACCCGGGATTGTAGGGTATGAGGTGTTTTTTAAATATGCGGACATCGCCGATAAAGGAATAGGGTCACAACCTCAGCGCAATCTAATCCCTATTATCCGTCTGAGTGAAATGTATTATATACTCGCAGAGACTGATCCTGTGCCAGCTAATGGTTTGGCTTATTTGAACAAGGTGTTGAATGCCCGAGGTCTCGGTGCTCTGACATCAGTTACTAATTTACAAAATGAGGTTATGAAGGAGTACCGTAAAGAGTTTTATGGAGAGGGGCAGTTGTGGTATTACTACAAACGAAAGAAAATAACCAGTATACTATCTGCTTTGCCAACTAACAATAACGGTACAATTCCAAGCTCTGCATGGGTGGTACCTATTCCTGAAGAAGAACTAGCTAACCGATAATGGATGATATCATGACTACAATAAGATTTTTTTATATAGTAATCCTTTTTTCACTGCTGTGTGGCTGTAAAGAGCAGAGCTTGGAGATGTTTAGCGAAAGTGAAAATGGGGCTTCAATTTATTTTACAGAACCGTATGCAACGGGCGCCAATACCGTGCCTTTGGATAGTCTTGCTGTAAAATTCGGATTTAAACCAGAGGAAGTAAATACTACGGAAGAAAGTGTATCCGTCTCTGTGACTGGACCGCTGCACGATGTGGACCGCGAGTTTAGGCTGGAAATAAGTCCAAATGCGAGTTTAGAAAAGGATAAGCATTACCAGATTTTGAATGAGCGGCTGATAATTCCTGCAGGGAAGAATACAGGACTAATAAAACTTAAAGTTCTGAAAGCAAAAGAAATGAAAACGCAGCAGTTGTCTACTGTATTTGAACTCGTTCCTAATGAGAATTTCAATACAAATATAGCGTATCGGTGGAAAAACAATATGCAAAAGAAAACACCGGTACTTAAGTTCCGTGTGGTAGCTGATGATATGTTTGATAAACCCTATGTATGGATTGCTAGTAAAACATTGGTTGAAGGGTATCTGGGGGATTATTCCTTCGCAAAGTTATCCTTAATTATTGAGCTGTTTGACGAAAAACTTGAACATTTTACAGATCCTCAGTATGCAATTGACAAGTACTTTACGGTAGCAAAATTGTCTTATTGGGCGTCGTACATGAAGTTCTGGTTGGGAAAAGAAGAATCTGAAGGACGAATCCACTTGGATGAGAATAAAAAGGAAATAAAGATGGGGCCTAACGCCAATTAAAAAAGACGAATGAAAACATTTATAAAATATAGTGCACTTCTTATGTGGCTGTTTGTATTTGGTAGCTGTAAGAAGGATTTGGGCAATTATGAATACACGACAATCGATAGTGTTTTTATTGCAGATATCGAAGAGACCTATACCACGAAGGCCGCATCCACGCTTCAGATTCACCCTAAGTTGTTACTGGCGTCGGGCAAACAGATAAATACCGATGACTACACTTATAGGTGGGCTGCTTATAAAATCGGTATGAACCTCCCTCCGGTGATTATCGGTGAAGAAAATACATTAGATCAAAAAGTGACACTGGATATTGGGAGCTATACCATATACTACACGATAAAGGAGAAGGAGAGCGAAATCAGCTGGACTAAAAAGTTTAAACTGCAGATTACATCTGGATATAACGGTGGCTGGATGATTTTGGCAGAAGATAATGGAAAAGCTAGAATTGACTTCTTTGAGTACGACCATGCTACAGGTACTTATCCTAAGGCACATCGGAATTTTCAGGAGAATATAAGAGATGCTGCTGGTAATCCGATCGGCTTGCCAGGCAGGCCTAAATTTATTACTACCTGGAACAATCAGACCGAAGCAACCGGCAAGCAGGCTAAATATTTGGTATATATCGGCACGGATCAACGCACAGAGAAGATTAATCTGACGGATGGCTTTGTATGGAGTGAGCAGTACGCTTTTAAATTTGAAACAGCCAACCCGCCTTTGTTTGAGACGATAGATGCGATAAGGCCTACAGGTTCCTCGGACGGTTATGTCGTGAAAGGAAATGATGTATACATTAAAAATTCGATGTTCCAGTGGAATGTAGGAACGCCTGTAAATAGACTCTCCGATGGGAAATATATAAAGGTATCTCCTTTGATTGCGACTGTTGAAGGATTTGATATGGCTTGTTTGATGTATGACATGGTTAATAAACGTTTCATAAGAAATTCCGATATGTCGCAAATATCAACTTCTCCACTGAGCTATAACGCGAATAGTTCAGCATTCAACCCGAATGATGTAGGGATGGATCTGGTATGGATGAATCAGACAGTAGCATTTGGAGGGCAGGCTTATGCAGTACTGAAGAAGGAAAATAAGTTCTTTCTAGCCCGAATGACAAATAACCTGACTTTTGCTGCTCGATTTTTAGATGATATTACTGGAATACCGGATATTGCAAAAGCGACTTCCTTCGAGGTCGATCCTCGATATGGTTACCTGCAGTATGTGGTTGGAGGCAAAATATATCAATATGATCCGAGTGAGAAGAAAACAACGCTGATGAAGGATTATGGTAACAGGCAGATCTCGACATTCAAATATTTGCGCAGTACGTTTATTAATTATAGCACGGTTGCTAACGTTAAAAATGAAAAAACCTATGGTAAACGGTTTCTTCCTTTAACATTGGGCTTGGTGGTTGCTACGTTTGATCCAACACAACCGCAGGCCTCGGGTAAAGTGGATGTGTGGGAAGCGCCGCAATTTAATGGAGCGTTCAAGAGCTTACTGTCTTTTGATGGTTTTGGAAAAGTGGCTGATGTTACGGAAGCAGAGGCGCCTTTAGGCTGGTAAAAGAAAAAAAGAATGAAGTATCTGTATATCATTGCGGTCTTGCTACTGGGGATCACAAAGCTATCTGCCCAAAGAGCAGCGAATATCAACGGTGTGACTGAGGTCACACCGTTGAAAGAAATTAGTTTGTTTAAGGTGTATAATGGCCGATTGGTTGAAATCGCAACTGCTATGCCGAATAGTCAGGGCGATTTTGCTTTTCGCTTTATTCCTGAATATGAGGGCTTGTATCTCGTGGGGACAGGCTCTACACAAGGGCAGCAGGGATTGAACCGTTTTTATCTAAAAGGGGGAGAGTCCTTAAACTTTAGATTGACTAAGGGGGGATACGAGTTAACAGGCAAGAATACGAAAGAGAATAAGACTTTATACGCATGGGATAAGCAGGTTGCCAACTTTAAAGAGAAAGGAACAAACCTAGGGGGAATGAGTACGTATGTGGACTTCTTTCCCGAAGTAGAGGCTTTTAAAAATGAGGTTGTCAAAATCGGAAAGTCTGCTAAAACCGGAAATTCGAAATTTGATGCTTTTTTTCGGACTTTGGTGGATTTTGATTTCGCTTATTATGCCATTTCTTATCTCTACATGCCTCGATCGACACACCCTGCCAAAGAGGAAATGAGTGATTATTATAAACGACTGGATATAGACGCCTATCTGACCGATGAATTGCTACTACTGCCGTATGGCGATCGTTTTATGAGCATTCTGGTATACCAAAAAGTGGATTTAGCAAGCAAACCACCTTTCGAGAAGCAAGTGGAAGCTATCCCCTCAAATATATTGAAAGGACAGTTTGTATTGAATCGTTTGGAAGGAGCCCGTTCGTACAGTGATTTTCTGACAATGTATGAGCGCTACGAAAACTATTTTACATTGGTAGAACAAAAAGAGCGTGTGGCTGCAGTAGGGGCTAAGCTGGTGGAAACTAAGGTAGGAGTACCTGCATTTAAGTTTATTTTTCCAGATCTGGAAGGGAGCGATATCGCACTCGAGGATATGAAAGGAAAGGTGGTGTTGGTAGATATGTGGGCGACTTGGTGTGGCCCTTGTCGTGGAGAAGAGCCGTATTGGGAACAACTGAATGACTTGTTCAAAGACAAAGAGGTGGCCTTTGTAGGTGTTTCAACAGACAAAGACAAACCCAAATGGGAAGCGTATGTCAAGGAGAAAAAGCTGAAGGGGATACAGTTGCACGCAGGGCCGGATAATGGTCTTTCTAAAGCATACAAAGTAACTAGTATTCCTCGTTATATCTTGATAGACAAGGAGGGTAATTTGATCACGGCAGACGGCCCTAGGCCATCTGATCCGAAGTTGAAGACACTCTTGGAAGAGTGGTTGAAAAAATAGAAAATCAGTACAAATAGTGTTTAGTTTGTGCAGAGGGCTGCTTGAAAGAGCAGTCCTCTTTTTGTAGGGCGTACTATTGTTTTATAGGTAAATCTCTTCTTTTTTTCTAACTTAGCCCACTATAATAAGATGTATGTGATATGCATTTGGTTGAAAAAGAGACAATACGGAAGCTTCAAGAAGGTAGCCTAAGGGCCTTTGAACAGGTGTATGATACGCTGAGTCATGGCGTGTACAGTGTCTCTTTTAACCTGACACAAGATCGGTTCTTGGCAGAGGAGGTGGTGCAGGAGGTGTTTGTAAAGCTTTGGGGATCCCGTGACAAACTCAATATAGAGGGTAATCTTTGGGTTTTTCTATATGTGGTATCCAAGCGTTTGAGTCTGAATAAAATAAGGTCAATGCAACGGCAGCGTATAGCGTATGATGGTATCGATGAGAACATGATGATTACACCATCGGTCGAACAGGATATATTCCATAAAGAACTGGAGCTGTTGCTCGAAAGGAGTATCGCGGATCTGCCTAAGCAACAACAGATTATCATCGATCTTAGTCGAAATGAACAACTCACCCACCGGGAGATTGCCGAACGGCTGGGGCTGTCGACACATACGGTGCGCAATCACATGGCACAGGCATTAAAGAACCTGAGGCGTAAACTACAGCATAGTGATGCCGAATTGTATCTAGCCCTTATTGTGTATATCAATAAGCTTTTTTAAATAGCTATATAGTAGTCTCTTATAAAAAATATCAGGATTGACTAGTAGCATACTGATTTTGTGGTGTTCTTATCACAAATACAACTGACTTGGAGGCTAACCGACTTAAAGAATTATTACCGAAATACTATAAACGGGACATAACTGTGACCGAACGGGAGGAGCTGTGGCGTCTGATGGTGGATCTTCCGGAAGAAGTGGTGTCTTCTATGGTGGATGAGACTATCGTGGTGGACATGGCCGCCCCATTTGAGAAAGAGAACCTTCGGGGCGCAATACGAGCGGAAGCAGGATTGGTTCCGGAGAATCGGAAAACACACTTTCGTAAGTGGTATCCTTATGCTGCTGCGGTCTTAATCGCCGGTGTATTGTCTGTCGCTGTTCTGAAATTGGACTTTTGGAAGGCAGACTCTGCAGTCGAAGTTGCAGTCACTCCTGTGGATATCACCTTGCCGGATGATAAGGCGCTTGTAAAATTAGGGAATGGTTCTGTATTTGTTGTGAGTGATTCTTTGGACCGTTTGGAGACAAAAGATGTCGCGGTACAGCGAGTAAGTGAAGGTATCTATCTATTTGATGTGCTGCCTCAGCCAGATCATAAGGAAGAATTTCTGTCTTTCTCTACACCTAAGGGTGTGTCTAATCAGGTCATTTTATCTGATGGCACAAAAGTGTGGCTTAACTCATCATCGCAGTTGTTGGTTTCTTCAAACTATAAAGCAGGTACCCGTAAGGTTAAACTTGTTGGAGAAGGTTACTTTGAAGTAGCTAAACAGAAGGAGTCTCCCTTCGAGGTGTCTGCCAAAGAAGCGAAGGTCACCGTGTTGGGTACTGTTTTTAATATCCGGGCTTTTGAGAATGAGCTGGAAACAAAAACAACACTATCTGAAGGAACAGTCCGGATATCGCATAAGGGTAAGGACTTGGTATTGGCTCCAGGGCAACAGGCGATTACTGTAGCGGAGAAGAATGGTATACGCGTTCAGCAGGTGGAAGTAGACCAGGAGACAGGCTGGAAGGAAGGATATTTCCGATTCTCTGAGCAGCCGCTTGAAGTTATCTTGGATGAACTGACACGCTGGTATGATATTGATGAGGTGCTGTTTCAAAAGAAAGTGCATTCACGAATTACGTTGAGCCTGGCGCGTACCCGAAGCCTTGCGGATATATTGAAACGAATAGAGGGCGTAGCGAGTGTCCAAATAGAAGTCAAAGGAAGGAGGATCGTCGTGAAATAGGGACCTGACAATGACAAAATTATGGTCGGCTTGTTAACAAAAACGGAAGTGCGCTAACACTTCCGTGAATGCAGTGTTAATCAGTTGATTGAAGCTAACAATAACTAACTTTTTTTTAACCACATTATTTCAAATGTATAAATTATTGACCACAAATGCGGGCATTATTTTGCCACGCATGAAGAAATTTATTCTCATCATGAAACTTGTCTTTACGGGGTGGCTATTGATGCTGCTTCAGGTAAGTGCATCGACTTATGCGCAAAAAGTATCGATACGTGTCAAAAATGCAAGCTTGAAGGAGGTTCTGAATCAAATTCAACAGCAGACAAAGTATGATTTTATTTACGATGCGGAACAGGTAAAGTCGCTCCGACCGATAACCATTCAAGCGTCCGATCGAAATCTGACGGATGTGTTGAATAGCTGTTTACTTGGACAAGGTTTTGCTTTTACATTGGATAATCAGGTCGTCACGATTCGTAAAGTGGATAGAGCCGCTGTAGACGAGCGGCAGGATCTGGTAAAGGGGGTCGTGATGGATGAATCTGGTAAGCCGTTGGCTGGGGTTTCTATTCGCTTGAGATCAACAGGTGCCAATTTAGCACAGACGAATAGGCAAGGCGAATTTGTACTGCCCGCAGCAGCATCTAACCAAGAGATCGTGTTTAGTTTTTTAGGGTATACTCCTAAAGTACAACTTCTGAATCCAAAAGAGGATCGTCATGTCGTACGCATGGTGCTGGAGGAAGGCGAGCTGGACGAAGTTGTGATATCTACCGGTATATTTAAGAAGGTAGATAAGAGCTTTACCGGGGCTTCGACTACGGTGACGGCGAAGGAGCTACAGCTCTTTGGGACGCGAAATCTGATCACATCTTTGAGGAATATCGACCCGTCTTTTAATATTATAGAAAGTAATCTGTATGGCTCGGATCCGAACCGAATGCCTGAGATTCAAATACGCGGTAACTCCAGTATTCCGAATATCAAGGATCTGAAGAATGAATCGCATGCTGAATTGAATACGCCTTTGGTCATTTTGGATGGTTTTGAATCTAACTTGGCTACATTGTTGGATATCAATGAAAATGATGTCGAATCCATCACAATATTGAAAGATGCGACAGCAACGGCAATATATGGATCTAGAGGTGCAAATGGGGTTGTAGTAATAACAACGAAGGTGCCTACTGCTGGTAAATTGAGAGTCAGCTATGGAGGGATGATAAATTTTGAGAACCCAGATTTATCCGGATACACACTTCTCAAAGCCCGGGAAAAATTGGAACTGGAGCGACTTGTAGGTTATTACAGCGACCGTAATCCGGATAAAGATTTTAGTTTAAAGCAATACTATAATTATATCCTAAGTGAGATCAATAGGGGCGTAGAAACGGACTGGCTGTCTATTCCATTGAGGACGGGGCACGGACAAAGGCACAATCTAAGGGTAGAAGGGGGAGATAGCCGGTTTAGATATGCTGCTTCGGCACAATATAATAAGATAGCGGGAGTGATGAGAGGCTCCGACCGGAACACATTCAATGGAGGGGTCACCATTACCTATAATTATCAAAATATAAGATTTCGTAACGACACGAAATTTAAAGCAGGAAAATACGCACAGTCCCCTTATGGAACTTTTGATAATTATAGTAAGCAAAATCCATATTGGGCGCCTTATAACGAAGACGGACAGCTCAATTTATTTTTAGGAGATTCTGGTGATGCATCTTCTTATGGCTTCTATTGGAATCCTTTACCTGCAAATCCATTGTATAATGCGACCCTAAAAACATATGATAGGACTTCGTCCAACGATATTCTAAATAATACATCTATAGAATGGACGATAGTGAAAGGTCTTATTCTGCGAACACAGCTGGGATTGGTTAAAGCTATGGGGCAATCTGACCGCTTTAGACCAGCAGAGCATACTGCCTTTGCTAATTATAGTTTAGATAACGTATTTAGAAAAGGTGATTATAGACTGTCAACCTCCAATCAGTTTGGATATGATGCTGGCGTTAACCTTTCTTTCAATAAGACATTCCATAAAAAACATACCATTTTTGGAGGGGTTGATTTCAATCTGCGGCATAGTGAAAACTATAGGTACAATTTTTTAGTGGAGGGATTCTCGAACCCTAAGCTTGATTTTCTGAGCATGGGGTTGCAGTATGCGAAAGGGAGTACGCCAACAGGTAATGATAAGATAAATAGAGCAATAGGTTTTACAACTAACGTCAATTATATCTACGATAACCGTTATTTCGCAGATATGGTGTATAGAAAGGATGGAGCCTCTCAGTTTGGTTCTAAAAATCGTTATGCTCCTTTTTGGTCATTTGGCCTAGGGTGGAATGTGCATGAAGAGAAGTTCTTAAAAAACAATGAAGTTATTAATCATTTAAAAATGAGAGGATCTTTAGGGATAGCGGGATCGCAGAATTTTGACCCTTATCAAGCTATGACTTCATACAAATACTATACAGGGGACCGGTACTACAATTGGAATGGAGCTTTTCTCTTGGGATTAGGAAATGAACAATTGAAATGGCAACAGACTTTTAAAAAGAATATTGGATTCGATGCAGAATTTTTGGACAGGAAGCTGAAACTAAAACTAGATGTGTATGAAGAGACAACAGAAGGTTTGATATCCACACTGAACCTTCCTGCTTCAAATGGTTTTACAAGTTATACGGAAAATGTCGGACGCGTAGGAAATAAGGGAGTAGAGAGTTCGGCAACAGTGGTTCTGTTGAATAATCCGCAGTCCTTTTTCTGGTCTATAACAGGTGGTCTTGTAAGGAATAAGAATAAAGTACTGGAGACTTCAGAAGAATTGAAAAAAGCACAGGCGACGACTAAAGCGAGAGGGGATATCATAGGTAACGTGTATGAAGAAGGATACTCCAGTAAAACTATATGGGTAGTGCCATCCATGGGAATTGATCCAAGTACGGGTATGGAAGTGTTTCGGGGAATCGATGGCGAACCTACGTTGACCTGGAGTGGCCGTGATGTGGTGGCGATGGGATCTACGGAGCCTACGTTGTTTGGAAACTTTAGTACGTTGATAAGATACAAGGATATAACCTTGAATACGGCTTTTAGGTACTCATTCGGAGCTCAGCAGTATAACAGTACGCTGGCTGATAAGGTGGAAGTGACGGACTATAAGTATAATGTCGATCAACGTGTATTTGACGATCGTTGGAAAGAACCAGGAGATGTTGCGGCCTTTAAGGGTTTACTGGTGAATACACCGACATATAAGTCTTCTCGTTTTGTGCAGAATGAAAGTCTGCTGGCCATATCGAATATACATCTTCAATATGATGTACGTGGGAAAGCATGGATGCGTGCTATGAGGCTAAATATGCTGAGCGTAACAGCCAATATGTCTGAACCGTTGTACTTGTCCACCATAAGAAGAGAGCGAGGAACAAGTTATCCTTTTGCAAGACAATACTCCTTAGGCTTTAACGTAACTTTTTAAAAAGATGAAAAATATATATAGTATGCTGTTGTTGGGTGGGCTATTGCTTACATCTTGCAATGATTATTTAAATGTCAGTCCAAAAACCCAGATCGAGTTGGAGACATTTTTTGAGGATGAAGAGGGTTTCAAAGATGCGTTGACAGGTGTCTATGTGCAGATGAAAGAAGAGACGGTCTATGGTGGACGATTGACGCAAACAACGATAGAACACCTAGTGTCTAGTTGGGATGCAGCAAGTCTATCCGCGGAAGGACGCTTGGGCTATTTTGACTATAAAAATGAACAGGTGGCGACGATGTTGGATGAGATTTTTCTAAAGCAATATGCGATGATCGCTAGTGTTAATGCGATGTTGGGCCAGATTGACAGTAGAAAAAATGTGTTTAAAACAGCTGGGCTTTATGAACTGGTCAAGGGAGAGGCTTTAGCACTAAGGGCCTACTTGCATTTTGATCTGATGCGGTTGTTTGGTCCAGCGCCTCATAACCCAACAGAGGGAAGTCAACTGGCTTACGTTACGAAATTTACCACTATGCTGCACGAGAAGATGTCTTACGAACAGTATAAAAGTTTGTTGATCAGTGATATTGATGAGGCAGCAACATTACTTGGTCGAGTCGATCCGATTCAAGAACTCTCCATCGAGGATATGCGTCTTGGGACCGCCCCAGTAAAAGATTCTTATTTTGCTCATCGCTATCTGCGTATGAACTATTACGCTACTAAGGGACTGAAAGCACGGATACATCTTTGGTATGGAGATAAAGAAAAGGCTTATGTAGCAGCGAAGGAAGTACTTGAATCTAAAAATAAGGATGGATCTGTCAAATTCAAATTAGGAGTTGCCGCAGACTTTGCAAAAGAAAACTTTACGTTGGTCGGCGAGCATTTATTTGGTTTGTATGACCATGATTTGGAAAAAAGGTATGATGCAAACTATGCCAGTCTGGTTTTGAAAAAAGAAGAGGAATGGAATAAATTAAAAGAACTGCTCTATGGGAATACGGGGAAAGATATCAGAGAAGCCTCCTTGTGGCAAAATGTAGTCCTGGCAGATGGAAAGAAGGGGAATATTATCAAAAAATATTCGGCAAAGCCTAATTCTCAGACTTCCGGAGGACGGGACTATAAACAAATACCGATGATTCGTATTAGTGAACTGTATCTTATCGCTGCAGAGGCGGCTCCGTTTGGAGAGCGGCTCGAGTATTTCGCTTCTTTTAGAAAAGCGCGGAACCTAGACTTGTCAGCCCCCGCTAACCCTGAAGCATTGGATGTAGAAATTGTAAAAGAGTATCGTAAGGAGTTTTATGCGGAAGGGCAGACTTTCTATACTTATAAACGCAAAAACGTACAAAGACCAAGTTTTTTGTTTTTACCTGCTACTGCGACCATCAATTATGTACTGCCTCTACCTAAGATAGAGACTATAAATTAAGAGCTATGAAAATAATAAAATATTTGCTTTTTGCATGTATGACGGTATCGTTCTGGTCCTGCAAACAGGCTCCTTATAATACCTTTGAAGATATTAATATTATACAGTTTGGTCCTGCACCGGCAGATCTGTATAACAGTGACCGGCAGCTTCGCAACCGGATTAAGGCGTATACATTTGTCTATGAACCCGACGATAAATTACAGGATACGGTATACTTTGATGTATATGCACTGGGTGGTAAGAAAAATAAGGATCGTTTTTTTAAAATAGAACAAGAGGCTGTTCCTGATGTGGAGAATGCGGTTCCAGGGGTCCATTATCAATCCTTCGATAAAGAGGGGGGAGCGCTCTGCGTGATTAAAGCGAATACCGTGCACACGCAGCTCCCTGTTGTATTACTAAGAGACGAGTCGTTGAAGAAAAATACGGTGGTTTTAAAGTTTAAGCTACAAGCGAATGAAGAGTTTGTCTTAGGCGAAAAAGAAAAGCTTTGGCGAGAGGTGTCGTATACGGATCAATTGAGTAAACCCGATGGCTGGACAGCGAATGTGTCTCGGTATTATCTTGGTGATTACAGTGCCGAAAAGCATCGTTTTATGATTAAGGTGACACAACAGCGGTGGGATGAACAGATGATTGTTGAGGCTGTACCACAGACCGATTTGATGATGTATTATAAGGCTGTTCTTAATGCGGCATTGATAAAGTACAATAACGAAAGTACAACTGGACCGCTGCGTGATGAAAATAGACAACTTATTGTTTTTCCAAGATAAGTGTAACGTAACTAATGAATAAATTATGAAAATGAAAAATATACTTGGGTTGTTGTTAGCAATGATCGTTGTACTGGTCAGCTCTTGTCATAAGGATGGTAATAGTTATGACTATAAAGAGGCAGAAAGCATCAGTGTTGAAGGGTTAGAGCAACGTTACAATGTTATATCCGAGCATGATACACTTCGGATTGACGCTATGGCTCATTCGACCTTGCCTGATGCTGACTTTGAATACGTTTGGGGTGTTTTCGATCCACTTGTGTCAGGAACCTTAGACACGATTGGCCGGTCTAGAGTATTAGAGTACCGTGTCAAATTGATCGCTGGGAATTGGATATTGGTACATATTGCCAAAAATAAGAAAACAGGCTTAGCTAAGTTAAGTCAGGCCAATATCAGAGTGAATACAAAATTTACAACAGGCTGGTATGTGCTGAAAGATGATGAACAGAATAGTGATCTTGATTTTTTCTATGCCTCGAAGTTTCGTAATGTAGAATGGATGAGTTCTGATATCTATAGTGCAGTCAATGGGCGAAAGCTTGAGGGAAAGGCGGGGAAGCTGAGTTTTGTCCATAACTACAAATCTACCATCGAAAAGCCAAAACCATCGAATACGCCCACATTGTTTGTCAATACAACAGGTGATATCCAGGCGGTGTACCTGAATACATTGAAGGTGATAAACACGAAGGAAACATTCTTTTTGGGAAGCCCAAGCCATGACTTCCGTGGAGATGCTGTTTTTTATGGTTCAATGTCCGAGTTTCTTATTAATAATGGACGATTGTACGGTATAAATATGATGAACGTCAGTAAGGGGATGTTTGGAACGAATGTCATGTTTGATAGTAAAAACTCGGATTATACACTCTCACCTTTTTACTTGCCAGGACAGTACAGTTATTTCTTTGATACAGCGAGTAGCACATTTGTGACGCTGCCCGACGCATCAGGAACCATGTTTACCAAGGTGCAGGTAGGTAAGGGATCTCAAATGGATGTAGAGCAGAATAACCAGAAGTTACACTATATGGGGCTAAAAAACCAGGTTTATTTGGGGGCACCAGAGTATAGGTATGAGATCATTGGATATGCAATTTTTGAAGATAAGAGCAATCCCAGCCGTCGTGTAGTCGCTAGGTTGGAACCTAATTTTGTGACGATGAAAATCACTAGAAAAGTAATTCAGCCAACAGAAAAGCTATTTGATGGGAAATTGCATACGCTACTGTTTGGAGATGAAGAGATGATGTATTTTGTCGCAACGGATGGGAATGTGTATAGCCGAAACTTGGCGAATAGCTTTGAGCAGCTTCAATATACGGTGTCCGGCGGTGGCGAAGTAACTTTTATAAAGCATTTGAGACACTCAGGATCTGTTACTCCATTTAACTATGTTGCTATTGGTGTGAAACAGGGGGGGAGCTATAAAGTAATGCTGTTTGAAAAGGTCGCTGGGGATTTGAAGGCTATGCCTGAAATGACATTAGAGGGAGAAGGAAGCCCTCGTGATGTGATGTATATCGATGGAGATGTAAGTGCAGATACCTATAAGCCTATACCTTAGAATTGTGTTTTGATGTATTTATAGATTTCGATAAAGGGTGCTGCCGTATGGTAGCACCCTTTATGTATAAAAATATTTACCTTAGGATAATAACATAATAGATGTCATGACTTTATCTCAAAGAAATCTTGCTGCAATAATTGTCGTTACGGCTTGGTTTGCCATTGTCGCTCAGTTTTGTGTTGGTATTAATAGCGCTTCAGTGTCTCCGGTTGTAAGCACGATTCGGTTTTTCAGTTATTTTACGATACAGACCAATTTGATGGTGGCCATAAGTACGACCTGTCTGTGGATGTTTCCCCAAAAGTGCGTTGGTGTATTTTTTGGGAAGAGCTCGACACTGACAGCGATCACACTTTATATTCTTATCGTCGGTCTTGTGTATAATGTAGCTTTACGGTTCTTGTGGCAACCACAAGGCTTTGCTCGATTTACGGACGAATTGCTCCACTCCGTGATACCATTGCTAGTATTGTTCTATTGGTGGCGTAGTCCAGAAAAGGAGATGTTGAGATGGAAGTATATACTGGGGTGGCTCATCTATCCGCTCATCTACCTGTTGTATACGTTGGCTCATGGCGCTATTACGGGGTTCTATCCCTACCCGTTTGTAGATGTGAATGCATTGGGTATAACAATGGTATTGGTGAATTGTGGGATTATTGCGCTGGTGTTTTTATTGCTAGGGATGCTGTTGATCTGGTTGGGTAAACGGTTTTCTAGGAAAAGAAAAAATGTATAATGTGGGGGAGGACGTCTGTCAAAATTTGATTTTTGTTAGATAGTTTTTACATTAGTCGACATATTTTTTACTTCTTTTGTCATTTAGAAGTTTTTAGAGCTTCGTATGACGACACCTAATTATTGAAAAATACTTACAAGGCAAATGATATGGACTGTTTTGATTTAGATGAAGAGGATTTAGCTGCATTTCAAGCAGGTAGTGAGGCCCGTTTTGAAACAGTCTATAACTGTTACAAAGAAAAACTATTTCGATACGTTCTCCAATATGTGAAAAACCCTGAACTAGCTTATGATGTCGTACAGGATGCATTTATTCGTTTATGGGAGCAGCGTTCTCAGATGGTCAATTTTGAGAATATCCGCGGCTTTCTTTTTCTTACTGCAAAAAATAATGCAATTAATCTGTTGAGGCGTGCTTCTGTTGATCTAAAGGCAAGAGAAAAAATATTAGAGGGATATATATATCCTTCGGAATCGGATGTGGAGTATTATGTAATCGATCGGGAGTACGAGAAGTATATAACCGAGGTGTTAGATAGATTGCCGGAACAAACAAAGCTGGTTTTTAAAAAGTGTAGATTTGAAAATATGTCTTACGACGAAGTCGGAGAGGAATTAGGAATTTCCCGTAATACCGTAAAGAAACATATGATGCGTGCATTAAAAGTCTTTCGAGAGGATGAAGTCATCAAAAGAATGAATCTGAACGCGCTGTGGATCTGGATTATTATCAATTTTTAGTTTTTTTTTAAAAAGGGGGTACCCTAGCAGGAGGGTGTAATTGTTGTGTCAACAATTAGCCAAGTTATGAAGGAAGAGAATAGGAAAAAATTAATATTAAAATACCTTACCAATAAAGCCTCTGAAAAAGAAATTT
The DNA here is from genome assembly GCF_016746095.1 of Sphingobacterium faecale. GTDB lineage: Bacteria > Bacteroidota > Bacteroidia > Sphingobacteriales > Sphingobacteriaceae > Sphingobacterium > Sphingobacterium faecale. The sequence goes on from NZ_JAERTY010000006.1 coordinate 80,272, forward strand.
TAGTTTTTTTTGAGGAGATGAAAGAGGATACTTTCGTTGCCTTGTTAGAGGAACTTGAGATTTCTCGCGTTAATGCTGCTCCAAAGCAACCATGGTTCAGGTTTGCTTATTGGGCTGCCGCTGCCAGTATTCTTTTAGCCATCGGGACTGTTATATACTTTTGGGCGGGATCCTACCTGTCTGAACACACCAAAGATAGCATTGCCGCACTTGAACAATACCGACCTGCGGAAAATAAAGCCATAATGACTATTGATGGAGAAAGAGTGGCTGTCTTGTCTGATTCCGCAGAATATGTGGACCGATTATCTTTTTTTGAAAAGGAAAAAGAAATTCAATATGTAACTGTTGAGACACAGGTTGCAAATGTATTTAGAATGGCCCTACCCGATGGGAGTATTGTTTATTTAAATGCAGAAAGTAAACTTAAGTTCCCCAAGAAGTTTAGTAGTGCAAGTGACCGGCAGGTGGAGCTGGAAGGAGAGGCTTATTTTGAAGTGAAGTCTGATATAAATCACCCGTTTATTGTAGCAACAAGCGTGAAGCGTGAAGAACAGCTCCGGCAAATGGATGTAAGAGTTACTGGTACAAAATTCCTGGTTTCCAATTATAGAGATCAAAGTGATGCACATACTGTTTTATTAGAAGGTAAAGTGGCTGTAAATACGGCTAAAATTGATCCTGGGTACATCTATCAGATGGATAAAGAAGGGCAACAGGTTTATAAACTGAGCTCGCTAAGGAAGTATGTGGATTGGGTGGAAGGAACATTTGAGTTTGAAGGCGAACAGATCACAGATATCTTACGTAAGATAGAAAAATGGTATGGTGTTAAGTTCATCGGTAAAAAGGCTACGAATAAGTATAGTTTCGGTGGTGTTATTTCTAGGTCAGTCCCTCTTAAAGACATTCTAAACCTATTAGAGGAAAATACGGATTTACGTTTCGAACAAGCTACAGGTAATCAGATTACCATATTATTAAAATAAAATTATCCAATTAACTAATCAATTTTTAATGAAAAACTATCCAGTTAGACATGCTCGATGGCCCAGCTGCCATGGAGGTAGAATTATGAAATCCAAAATAAAGGTCTGCCTGTTACTTGTATTTCTGTTTGGTGTAAATCTAGCCTTTTCCCAGAACGTAACCCTTCAGTTGAAAGAAGTGTCATTAAAGGAAGCGCTCCAAGAAGTCAGAAAACAGACAGGATTCAATTTTTTTTATAAAGAAGATGACATCAGGGAATATGAACGATTGAAGATTACGGTGCGAGACGCAACGCTAGATGAGGCACTCCGATTGCTGATTAAAGACCTCCCCCTCGAGTATACTGTGAAAAACAAAATTATCACCATCAAGCGCTCATCGAAAAAGCAACAGGGGGAGCGGACTAGAAATGTAGATCCTGTAATAAAGCAAGACGAACCTGTGATAGGTGTTGTTGTCGATGCTAAGGGGAAACCTTTGCCTGGGGCCACCGTTCGTGTAATCGGTACCCATAGTACAACAATAACGGGGTCGGATGGGAAATTTTCATTTAAGAATGTCCCCGAAAATTCTATGCTAAGGATTGCTTATGTGGGGAGTAAGCCGTTGGAAATACAAGCAAAGCCGAATCTTGGAAGAATTATACTGGAGGTACATGAGAGCGTAATCGAAGAGGTGATCTTAACAGGTATCACTGAACGTAAAGCGGAAAGCTTTACTGGGTCGGCAACTACTATTAAGGGGGAGGACTTAAGAAGGGTCGGAAATATCAATGTCTTTCAAAGTTTGAAAAATCTAGATCCTACCATTAATATCATGGAAAGCCTGTCCATGGGATCCAACCCTAACGCTTTGCCTGATATGAATATTCGTGGAGGTACTTCTTTTGATGATGCTTTACAATCCAACGACAACTTGAAAGGGAACTATCAGAACCAACCCAATCAACCGTTGTTTATCCTTGATGGCTTTGAGACTTCGGTCGAACGTATTTATGATCTGGATATGAACACCCTGGAGTCGATTACGATTTTGAAAGATGCTTCTGCAAAGGCATTATATGGCTCTAAAGCAGCAAACGGTGTTGTTGTTATTGAAAGTAAAAGACTGAATGCCAATAAGCCACGACTTACTTATACGGGGAGTCTAGATATCGCTATGCCGGATCTGTCCAGCTATAAATTGGTCAGCGCTATGGAAAAGTTGGATTTAGAGTTTAAAGAGGGGTTGTATCCAACGAATGATCCTGTTGCGTTGGGAAAGTATAACGAGCTTCGTCGCAAGACTCTTGCTGGTCTAGATACTTATTGGCTCTCACAACCTGTGCGCATGGGCTACGGGCAGAAGCATGCGATGAATGTAGATTTGGGCAAAGATGAGCTTAGAACAAGCCTTAATCTAGCTTATAATGATAATGTCGGTGTGATGAAAGGGTCGGATAGAAAAAATCTTAACGCTGATTTGAATCTATCTTATAGGCTTCAAAAATTCAGATTTCAGAATAGATTAAGCATTACCAACAATAATGCTTATGACTCTCCGTATGGAAGTTTTTCTACCTACACACTACTTAACTCCTATTTAACACCTTATGATGAGTTTGGGAATTTGCTGCCTATATTGGAAGACGGGAGACCCAACCCATTATATGATGGAGCGATTCCAACAGAGTTTAAAGCGAAATATTTTCAGGTAACCAATAATTTTGAAACGGAATATCAGGTTTTTGAAGGTTTTAAGGCGCGGGCCCGTGTAAGTGTATCGCATAAAAATAATACGGCAAGTAGATATTATCCGACGACACATTCCAAATTTGCAGGCTATGCCGTGAATGATGCAGAACGTAGAGGACAATTTGAGGTTAATAATGGCAATAACTTGGTGTACTCCGGTGATTTTTACCTCAACTATAATAAAGTCCTTAATCAGAGACACAATTTTTTTGTCACACTGGGAGCCAATATTTCTGAAAATACGTTTAAGGAGATGGTTAATTATGCTGAAGGATTTCCTTCTGCTCAAATGAACGACTTTATGTTCGCCTTTCAATATAATACAGACCGTAAACGGCCAGGGGGTAATAGTGGGATAAATCGCGAAGTAGGGGCACTGTCGATGATATCCTATACTTATATGGACAAGTATTTGTTTGATGGCACTTTTCGGACAAATGCCTCTTCCGTTTTTGGAAACGAAAATCCCGTTGCGGCATTTTGGAGCTTAGGTGCTGGATGGAATATTCATAAAGAGGACTTTGCCGGGGATTGGAATGGTTTGAAATTATTAAAGCTAAGGGGGTCGTTAGGTTCTACAGGAAATCAAAATTTCCGAAATAATAAATCCCTTTCGGTGAATAAGTATTATATGGAGGATAGATACGGTAATCTCATCGGTTCTTACGCAATAAACATGGAAAATCCCGATTTGAAGTGGGAACAGAAAATGGATTATAACTTGGGGCTGGATGCAGACTATAAAGGTATCAGCGTAAAATTTGATATCTATCGCGCTATCACACAAAATATGGTGACCAGTGTTAGTACAGCTCCTTCCGTTGGATTTACAGAGGTCTCTGAAAACTTAGGAAAGGTAGAGAATAAAGGTATGGAGCTAGGAGTGGCCTACACTGTTTTTCAAAATAAAAATGGATTCATACGACTGAGTGGGGCTGCTGTCTCAAATACGAATACTATTCTGGAGATTTCGGAAGTGATGCGCGAATTTAATAATAAGCAATTGCGGACAATGGACCTACGAGAAGGACACCATCCTTTAGAGAGTACAGCAAAACCAACGATTTTATATTATGATGGCTTAGCGATGAATACCATCTGGGCGGTCCCTTCTTATGGGATTGATCCGGCTACGGGCCTTGAAGTGCTTAAAGGTAAAGATGGACAACCAACCTATCTGTGGAAAGGTAGCGATATGGTGCCTTCGGGAATTTCGGTGCCCAAGTATAGGGGTAATTTTGGTATCAATGGCGAGTATAAGGGGATTGGTCTTAGTGTAATATGTACTTATTTGGGGGGAGGCCAGCTGTATAATACGACGTTGCTGGATAAGATCGAAAATGTCGATATACACTCCAACTTTGACATCCGGGTATTGTCCGATAGGTGGATGTATCCAGGACAGATGACGCCGTATAAGCGCAATACCGGAGCTACACCTTATGATATGAGAAATGGCACGTATAGGTATAATTCAGATCCATGGAGACAGGAATTGACTAGGCCTACCCAGCGTTTTGTACAGGATCAGAACGAGTTAAATATATCGTCTATCAGTCTTTCCTATGATTTTAACCGAAGATGGCTGACGCCTTATAAGTTAGAACGGCTCCGTCTTTTTGTATATATGAATGATGTAGTCAAGTTTTCATCTATAGGTATCGAAAGGGGAACGACATACCCATTTGCGCGTACGGTGTCCTTTAAGTTGTCTGCTACATTTTAAGACAGAAAGCAAATCTATAAAGAACTAAATATGAAATATCCACGAGTGCAAAACAGAAACGACAGTGAAAATAATCTGGATATTCCATATGGACGTTAAAAAATAAATTATTTACATATGAAATATCCATGTAGTACAGACTGCACAAACACGAGTGACCGCGAAGCAGCATGCACAGCAATTACAACATATCGTGCATAATATACTTTGGATATTCCATATGACCATTGAAAGTCAAATTATTTACATATGAAAAGATATATAATAACATGTATAGTTGTTGCCTGTAGTTTGGCAGTTATGTCTTGTAAAAAGTGGTTGGATGTCAGTTCCGATACAGAAATCGGGAGTGAGCAGCAATTTAATGATATCACCGGATTTAGAGATGCTGTAATCGGCGTGTATATAAAAATGGCTAAGCCGAATATGTATGGACAGGAAATGACCTGGCGAACAGTAGAGTTTCTATCGCAGCAATACGCTGTGATAGCTCAGGCACCCGATGTTAACGTTCCTTTGTATGCTTGGGATTCAGCTCCGCTGCCATCGAAGAGAGAAAATATCTGGCTTGCTACTTATGCTACCATTGCTAATGTCAACCAGATATTAAGATATCAAGAGAAAAATAGAGCTGTATTTGGTGTTTATCCTATCACTGATTCTTTAATCCGGGGTGAGATGCTTGGATTAAGGGCCTTTTTGCATTTCGATATGATGCGGCTGTATGGCAAAGGAAATCTAGCGGAGCGGCCAGAACTACTGGATAAGTTGACCATCCCTTATGTTACGACATTTAGCCGGTTGCCTACGGAGCAAAAAGCCTATCGCGAAACATTGGCCATGATGAAAAAGGATGTTGAAGAAGCTATAATGTATCTGGAATGTGACCCATTAAGCCGGAAGAGGGATTCTCAATATTGGAATGCTGAGCTGGCGAATGGCTTTATATCAACCCAAGCGTTGGCGACAATGATGCCGAATAGGCGTATCCGGATGAATTATTGGGCTGCAAAGGCGCTCTATACACGTATTTTAATGTGGGAAGGGACTAAAGAAAGTAAAGCTATGGCTTTGGAGATTGCGCTGGAGATTATCGGTGAAGCAAATAGTAACGGGTTGGGACGGGGACTTGGTGCATACTACACTTGGACTAATCCTGGAGCCGTCGATGGCGAGTTTTTTGAGGCTGATCTAGCATTTGTAAATGAACAGCTCTTTACACTACACGTAGAGAAGTTTTTGGAAATACAGGAATCTGCGGAAGCTAAAAGGAATTGGTTTTCTTCAGCCTCGCCAGGTAATCAGTATTCGAGTGTGTTCTTAACAGACGATCGCAGAAAGACTGTTTTTGAATCTGGAACAAACCTAATTTCGGTGGATTGGAGAGCTATTAAATGTCTATTTCCGGATGGAGCAACCCGATCGAACTGGACGATTGCCAAGTTTTATAATACGAAGGACTCCCGTGCTAGCTATAGTAAACGGATGCCTTTGATTCGAATTACGGAGTTGTACTATATCGCTGCAGAGGCCCTGCTTGAGCAAGGGGCCACTTATGATAAGGATAAGGCATTGGCGCTGTTAAATAAGGTACGTAATCAACGTAATATACCGGTCTCTTCTAATCTGGAAAATTCATTGTCGGATGATGAAATCCGAATGGAAATAACCAAGGAATACAGGAAGGAATTTATTGCCGAGGGACAATTGTTTTACTATTATAAGCGGTTGGGACATAGGAATATACTGGGATACGGTAAGGAAATGACAGATGTTGAGTATCAAATGCCGATGCCTGATAATGAGGTGAATAATGGCGGACTTAGAGAGAATTAATCCTATATAAAATAAGTTATGAAGATAGTAAGGATAATAATTGGGGGAGTATTGACTCTCTGTATTGGTAGTTCTTGTAAGAAACAGGATATCATGTATTATACAGGTGATGACTCTGCAAATTTTTGGACACGGGTACAGAACCATTCGTTTTTTGGAGCCAATGAGCAGGAGATGGCACAGGATACGGTGACGCTTAATGTTGCTCTCGTAGGAAAGTTTGCCTCGTATGATCGTGTTGTCAGAGCAGAGGTGGTAGAGGATGCGGCAGATACACCAATAGAAGAGCGGAAAACAACAGCCTCTATAGGTCAATATAAAATATTGCCGGGAGTCATTCCTGCTAATGAGTTGATTGGCAATATAAAAGTGATTGTTAAAAACACTTCGGATCTAGCTGATGGTGATTTGAAAATACGGCTTAAAATGGTTGAAAGTGAGTTTTTTAAGGTTGGTCTGCGTGAAAATAACTATATGGATCTAAAATGGTCTAGACTGGTACTGCAGCCGGTGACCTGGGGTGCAATGCGGGTTTTCTTTTGTGCGACATATAGTTCACAGGTTTATCGGATTTTTATGGAGGTGACCGGGATGAAAGAACTTTACTACTTTGAGGGCAAGGTTTCTGCTGAAGAAGCCACTGTGATGGGGGTGAAATTTGCAAAAAGGGTGCGGGAGCTATCGGAACAACAGGGGAAACCCTTAGTACATGATGATGGACCCAAGAAAGGTGAACCAATAATTCCAGTTTATTAATTCAATTTAAAAAGATTTAAGATGATGCAACGATTATATATATTCTTGGGAGGGATGCTGCTCTCGATGGGACTGATCTTTTCTTGTGATTATAAAGATATTGGTATTATGGAGGTTATACCAGTGAGTGATATCTTGATAGATACATCAGGGATTGCGGAGCAGCAGGTTGTAACAAGTGGAGAAAGGTTAAAATTGACACCGCCCATCAGTCGGTTAGGTAGTGATTATAAGGATTTTGAATACGAATGGCGCTTAACGACAAAGCCCGTTTCAAATTTTGCGTCTTATGACATAATAGGACGCGGACCAGCATTAGATAAGGAAATAGAGCGTATGCCTTCGTCAGATCCCTATAGGTTATGGTTGGTGGTGACCGACAAATCTACGGGGCTTATAGGAGGGGTCATTTGGACGGTAATGGTGGAGGCTCCTATCAAACAGGGGCTGGTTGTAGCAGATTCGGAGGATGGACAATATTCGGACTTATCCATCATACAAGATACGTTATTTACGTTGGACTGGAGACAAGTTCCTTCTGTCTCTAGCTCCCCAGCTAAACCAACAGAAATAAAACGTAATGAATTTTCAAGAGTGCACGGTAAAAAAATTGATGGAATCATACATTCTTTATTTTCACAACGTTTATACCAAGAGGGGGTATATCAGAATTTTCTTCATGGAGCCTCGGCGACGGATATATTTAGGATCAATACGATTGATTATGGAATTGTCGCTCAAGGAAAGAAGTTGTTTTATGATGAATCGATAAAGCTTGATATCGTTAAATATTTTCAAAGCAGTAGCGTTGTTTGGCTCTCTAATGGAGGTAAAGCTTCGGTTCGGCAGAATGAGCGGGACAATACGATAGGTTATAATCGATTTGGAGTGGATAGACCTGGAAACTATTACCTCAATAAACATATTGCGATACACCCTACGACAGGGTCTTGGGCTGTTTTTTACGACGAGACGCAAGGAAAGTTCCTGAAATTAGGAGCCTCCACAGATGTAAAATCACCACCGGCAGATTGTGGATTGGCAAATGAACACTTTAACCCTAAAAGTCTACCCGGTTATAAAGTCCTCGGTGGAGGCCTTGGCAGCTCAACAGAGGTCCGGTTTGTGTTAAAAAAAGACGATTATTATGGCATATTTATATTAACCAGAAATAATGCCTCGGATGCAAAGCGCAAAATCGATATTTCTAATGCACCGAATATTGACAAGGCTGTTGCGTTTGTGTTTCCTACAGATCAAGCGGTAATCTATTACGCAACCCCGACTAAAGTATATTCTATACGGATGGCTCAGGGGGAACCAACCACTTATACCGATTTGTATACGAGTCTTTACCCACTTACGGGCTTAGAAATGCTGCGTAGGTCAGGAACCCGAGCGGTGCCAAATTCCGAACGCTGTCTATTGGCTATTTCTTATGATGGAGCGGAAGGACGAATTACAACACTACCGATACCAGCGAGTGGTTTAGGATTGGGTATTGTAGAGGCTAATAAGGCGGTTACCTTTGGTGGATTCAAAAAGATATCTGCTGTGGCTGTGCAGGAGTAAGGTGAATCGTAACAATTTAAAAGTCGTATCGTAATTGATACAGGTATTAATAGGGGTACTATGTTAAAATTTTTAATTTCGCCTCCGTTACGATGGAGGTAGACTTTGATTTAAGATAGTTGGCCAAGAAAGTAATCAATTACTAAATTTTAAATGGAATGTCAGTAAAATGATAGCTTCATCACTATTAAAAAACGGATTTAAACCGATGAAAAAAACAGTATTAACTATGGTGCTTGCTCTACCTCTAGCGGTATGGGCACAAGAAGGAGCTTTTAAAATTGAAGCTCAGATTAAAAAATCAAATGACAATGCTAAAGCATATCTGTCTTACCGTACAGGTAACGGTATGGAACAGGATAGCGCTGTCGTAAAGAAAGGCAAATTTACTTTTTCAGGGACAGTGCAAGGCCCTACGCAGATGACAATCACTTATGCGCCAACTGGTAAGTTGGATCGTCGTGCTGCTCAAGGTGCTGATTCTTATAGCTTATATATCGATAAGGGAACAGCAAAGTTAGTGGCTACAGATTCTATTAAAAATGCAAAAATCTCCGGTGCTCCTCTCAGTGTTGAATATGCTCAATATGCGAAGCAATTAGAAAAATCAACGAAGGGAATGGCCGCTCTAGATGCGGAGTGGTATGGTGCTACAGATGAGCAGCGTAAAGACGGTAAGTTGGCCGAGAGATTGAGAGGACTAGCTGGACCATTGATGGAAGAAAAGGAGCGCGTTCAGAAAGATTATCTAGCACAGCATCCAACTTCTTATTTTGCATTATTGGCTTTACAGGATCTTTCTGGATCACAGATTGATGTTGCTTTCGCAGAACCTGCTTTTAATAAATTGAGTGCAGAGGTTAAAAGCACTCCTGCAGCAGAAGCTTTTAACAAACGTATTGTTGCGGCGAAAGCTACCGCTGTCGGAGCGATGGCTCCAGACTTTACACAGAACGATGTAAATGATAAACCTGTGAAACTGTCCGATTTTAGAGGGAAATATGTACTGCTTGATTTCTGGGCATCTTGGTGCGGACCATGCCGTCATGAAAATCCAAATGTGGTAGAAGCATATCATAAGTTTAAAGAGAAAAACTTTACGGTGTTAGGTGTCTCTTTGGACAATCCTGGCAAGAAGGATAACTGGTTGAAAGCTATCGCTGATGATAAGTTGGAATGGACCAATGTAAGTGATCTACAAGGATGGAAAAATGCGGCGTCGACCTTATATGGGGTGCGTGGTATCCCTCAGAATTATTTAATCGGCCCTGATGGTAAAATTGTAGCAAGTAATTTGAGAGGTGAAGAGCTTCACAAAAAGTTGGCCGAATTGTTAAACTAAGATTAGGTTTAAATATCAGAAAGAGGGAGGTTTCAAATACTTCCCTTTTTTTTATTAAAAATAGGGAAGCAAAGGGGCGGATTGTTTTACTTCTAAAAGATCGTTTAGATGTATCGGTTTAACCATGAAATCAATAACCATAGGGTAGCCTTCTGCTCTCTTTCTGTCCTTGGGGTCAATAGAAGAAGTAATAATAACCACAAAAATTTTTTTTGCGGTTTCCTTTCGGAGATTGTCTAGAACCTTCCAGCCATCTATTAGAGGCATGTTAAGGTCTAAAAATATAAGAGATGCCTCGGCGTTATCTTTATGGGCGTGCCACCATTGAAGAAATTGTTCTCCCTCATATAGACATACTGGGGAGTTTGAAATCTGAGTCTCCTGAAGCATGATATCCATTAAAAAATGGAAAATTCTGTCATCGTCAACAATAGCTGTTTGCAATTTCATAGGTTTTATTCTTTATCGTCAACAATTAATTGTTTTTCTCCAACAGTTCTATTTATAATGTCGTGGATGATGGAGTCTAGCTCTTGGGCAGAGTGATTTAACGCATCGAATAGTTGGGGTTCAATATTTCCGTCATCGAATCGCTGCTTGAGATGATGGACCAATGCTAGTATACGTGCTAAAGGGGCCCTAACGAGATGAGACTGCGCAAAAGCGATGTATTTCAGACTGTTGTGTTGGTTTTCAATTTTGTCCATATAGGCCAGTTTTTCTGATACGTCTTTAGCGACACCGCGAACACCAATACATATATCTTCGACAATATCAGGCCTTCCTGTGAGTAATAACCATCGTTTATTACCTTTGGCAGTGACAATACGCAATAACTTTTTGAACATTTTTTTTTCATAGATAGCTTTGTTGACTGATCTATAAAAACTTATTTCTTCGTGCTCACTGGTATAAAACTGTTTTGTAGATTGTAGGGATGGTTCAAAGTAGGAAGGCACTTCTAATATACTCTTAAATCCAGAGGACAATTCCATCGTTTGTTGTTGTGTATTGATCCACCAGTTGCCATATTGAACTGATTTTTGAGATTCATTGTACAGTTCTTCTTGGATGACATGCTGTGTTACATTGGTAAGCGTCCGTACGATATATTCGACTTTATTCTGGTTGTTTAGAACGGGGGTATGGTGTATTTCGTAGTATCTTACATCCAGAAATGTAGTCTCTGCATTGAGCGGATATACCAATTTACGGATGCCGAGGCTGACTCCGGATCGTTGTTCTATTACGGAATCAAAACAATTAAGCCAAATATCATCCGAGATATAGGGATTGATGGGGAATAGAGCAAAGAAATTTTCTCCTATCATGTTCCCTAAGTCCAAAGCGCAGAGTTTTAGGTAGGCATCGTTGACGTTGACAACGTCAAAACTATTGTCAGTGACCTTGAGGATTATTGAAGGGCACTTCATCGATTTAAAAAAATTTAAGTACTCAAACTCTCTCTCCATTCTGTCTTTTTATTAAAAGTACCATGTCCTCTGATTCCGGCAAACCTCTGTAAAGCAGTCTATATTGTATATAATAAATAAAAGCAGACAAGGTAAATCATCTGGCCAGCTTTATGTTCTTCATAGATTGTGCGTGTTTGTAAGCCTTTGGGAGCTCAGCAAACAAGAGGGTATAACCCTGTCGACACGAAATTTTAGTTAAATATAATTGAATAAATGATAACAAACGATTCTTTTTCTGATATGAGTAAAAAAAAGTATAACTAGAATGGAGTATCTGCCATTGAAAGAAATTTTATACACTATAATTTGAATAGTTTTTGTTATATTAGTATGGATATCTACCCATATCGTTAAAAGATAGATGGAAGTTGTGTTTTATACGTATTTGTAATAGAAACCGACACTAAAGAAGGTGTGTATGGACGAAAACTACCAGGAGTTGCATAATACACTGATGTTTTATGGCGTCAATTGTTTACGGCCGTTCCATATTTCATCAGGTAATCCTATTCCAAAATTTCCTCAGACGTCCTTTCGTGTAGATTATTATGCGGTGTGTATTTGTGTAACAGGGCAGATCGCTGTGGAGAATGATAATTTGCACTACGATCTGTCTGACCATGAGTTTTTGATGTGAACCCTTTACAGTATGATATTAGGCATTTGATGAAAGCGGCTAAGACACTAAATGATGATAAACCTTTTATGGGGGAGGGCTTCTTACGTAGAATATTGAAAGGGACTTATTTTGATCATGTATTGCCATGGGAAGAAGCGGACGAACAGGAGCAGGAATCTTTTATCGGAGAACCTCTGGGTAAATTTGAAGATTGGCTTAAAACTGTCTGGGGCTAAACCCGGATAGTATAAAAATGGATAAACTATGAATATAAAAAATGTAACAGTAGCGGGTAGCGGAGTATTGGGCTATCAAATCGCGTTTCAGACAGCTTTTCACGGTTATAACGTCACTGTTTATGACATCAATGATGAGGTATTGGCAAATGCAAAAGGAAAGTTTGATATTTTGTCAGCAGCATTCAAAAAGGATCTAAATGCCACACAAGGACAGTTGGATGAGGCAAAGGGTAGATTGACTTATATTTCTGACCTCACTGCAGCTGTTGCAGCTGCAGACTTGGTTATAGAAGCCGTACCGGAAAGCCCACATATTAAGATTGATTTTTATCATAAGTTGGCTAAAGCTGCTCCAGAGAAGACAATTTTTGTAACTAACTCGTCCACGTTATTGCCTAGTCAATTTGCAGAAGAGACAGGGCGTCCTGCTAAATTTTTGGCTTTGCATTTTGCGAATGAGATATGGAAGCATAATACGGCTGAGGTTATGGGCCACGCAGGAACAGATAAGTCCGTCTTTGATGCGATTGTGGCATTTGCGAAAACAATAGGTATGGTTGCATTGCCTTTGTATAAAGAACAGCCTGGTTATATTGTCAACTCGCTTTTGGTACCTCTCCTTACTGCGGCAACGAATCTGCTGGTAAGCGGTGTGTCTGATGTGGAAACTATTGATAAGACATGGATGGTAGCTACGGGAGCTCCAATAGGACCTTTTGCGATACTGGATATCGTGGGTATTACGACTGCTTACAATATTAATAAGATGGCTGCCGATGCTACCGGGGATCCCCTGAAAGTGAAGACTGTGAAGTATCTCAAAGAGGAATTTATAGACAAAAATAAATTAGGCGTGTCTACTGGCGAAGGGTTCTATGTCTATCCGGACCCAGCATACAAAGATAAAGACTTTTTGAAATAGAGCGATCTATAAGCGATTCTAAGTATAAACCGCCACAATAGGTATGATGTTGTGGCGGTCTGCTTATGGAGAATTACTATGGAGGTTTATGCTACGCTTTGATGATTGTCCTCTTTTTTTAGAAGATATCTATATATGGCACCACCAGCGATTGCTCCTAATATCGGTGCTACCCAGAATAACCATAGCTGGGATAATGCCGCTCCTCCAACAAATAACGCCTGAGATGTGCTACGGGCAGGATTGACAGAAGTATTGGTTATTGGTATAGATATTAAATGGATAAGCGTTAATGCCAGACCTATGCTGAGGCCGGCAAACTTGCCATTAGCCCATTTATCGGTGGCGCCTAATATTATAATTAAGAAAAAGGTAGTTAAGAGAAACTCTGCGAGAAATGCTGCTCCTAAGCTATAGCTACGTTCGTGATAACCTGGCATCTCATAAAAATTGGTTGCAAAAGCTCCAGGGCCTTCAGCTGAAAAAGCCCCTCCTCCGTTTAGTATGATGTAAAGACCGGCTGCAGCTGCTATCGCTCCTAATAGCTGGGCGATAATGTATGGGACGAGTTCGTCTACGGAGAACCGGCCTCCAATGAATAGTCCGACAGAAACTGCTGGATTGAAATGGCCTCCGGAGATATGGCCTACGGCATAGGCCATCGTCAATACGCTAAGACCAAATGCAAGGGACACTCCTAATAAACCGATTCCAATACCAGGGACTCCTGCGGCGAAAACTGCACTCCCGCAACCTCCGAAGACTAACCAAAATGTGCCGAAAAATTCGGCAAATAATTTTTTTGTCATGACCTAAATGTTTGTAACTGTTGATTAATAGTTGTTTTAAATCTTGTTTTCTTTAGTTTCTTTTGAAGAAAACAATGGTAATAAAGGTATTGAAAACTAATCGTTTTAAAAGTAGAATTTCGTCTACAGATATAAAGTGGCTTTTAAATAAAAAATCCCGTTGAAGTTAATCAACAGGATTCTTAAAAAGAGTATGTAGTGTATTTATGGTTTAATCAGCTCGCAAGGGGAACAGCTACTTTCATATTTGGATATTTTTCACCAAGCTTTAGTAAGAAGTCATTTGCTATTACATTTTCTTGGATCAGTTTTTGGGTGTTCATCGAAAACATGCTTGTTGTTGTGGTTGCGTAAGTAAAAACAAGTGCGGAAAATAGAACTAACTCAATGGAGCTGCCATCTGTTGGTAATGATATTCTATAAGCTTTTACATTATCACCTTTCTGTTTAGCAAAAGCCTGCATGGTTCCTTTTTGCGGAATTTCTTCCAATGTTGCCTGTGTAAGTCTTTCACTATTGAATATCAGGTGATTGCTTATATCTCCTTCGGTATCGGTGTCTAGGAGGTGAAGGTCATCCCCGCTTAGGAGTAGGTATTTTGGAGTCTGTACTGTTTGGTATCTTACAGTACCTAAGGTAGCTGCGCTCCGTAGGGAGTCCTTTAAACCATCTTTTATTGCAGACTTATTGCTGTAGTCTAAATTGGCAAAATTGAACGCGTCTATGGAGAGCCCGTTCATTTGTTTTTTGAGGTAACTATACTCACTGCTGAGGAAGTTATCTCTATAAGTTTCAGCTTTCTGAAGTTCAGATTTGGAGTCAATGTTTTGCATCGCCTCTTTTAGCTTTCTTTTCTTAGCATACGTAAAGTACATTATTCCTCCGTATATGAGTACTGTCGCCGCAATAATTAATATAACTTGTATGCTCATGTTGTTTATTTAATTTAAGTATTTATATATGTTTGGGTTCTACTTTTTTTTTCGAGGAGGGGATAAATCCCCAGATAATAAAAGCGATTAGCATAAGACCAACTAACTTGCCACCATATTGAGTATAGAAAGTAAGCTTATTCAGGTTACTTGACTTTAATTTTTGCTCCATCAGAAGAGCTTCCATTTCTTTGTCTGGAATATCATAATATTCTTTCGTCTTCTCATCATACCCTACCAGTTTAGGTGCTACAGTAATATATAGAGGGAGGATGTAGGCAATGTTGAATTCTGTATGTAATGTCGCTAAGTCTAAAAAATTGCCGTTTTCGAGTTTGAATTCTTCTGTATCGGGTAAGTCATGTACTTTACTAAGTACCTCTCTTTCTCCAACGGGTATTTTTAGTTTTGCAGATGAAAGATTTGTTGCACCTATCATCAGAACCCCGGCTAAAATAATTTGTTTTAACGCTATCATATTTCTACTATTTATGCTAAAGGTAGAAACGTCTTTTTTAAACGCATAAATGGTTTACAATTCGCACAGATTGGTTTATGAACCGTCTCCTTGATAGTCGGTTTAATGTATATTGTATGGTTTTTTAAAAAGCTTTTTTAAAGGCTATTATAACTCTTCCTTTTTCAATTCATCTAATACGAGTTTGATTTGTTTGGTATAAGGGGAATAGAAATATCGTGTCCAAGCGATTATTCCAATTGTAACCAAGGAAGAAGCTATTAGTAAGGTGATTAATAGGGATTGTTTTGCAGAGTCAGGTATCGTACTCAGGTCTTCGCCTTGTTCGAGCATGCGACTATAAGAGTATATGATCGTCCAAACTAGAACAAATGGAATTAGTAAAAAGCCAAAAGAGTGGTAGCGTTCAATATTGAGTTTGAACTCATAGTATATTTCGTTCAGGTTTTCTTTGGTGTCGGTTGTATAATGACTGACACGTTGATAAAAGCGACGGAATGTATTTAGATAATAAATAGAGATAATCAGTACCATGGTGTAGCTTGTATAATACAAGGTATAAGTGCTCGGATGAACCGAGAATAACTGTGGTGCAATAGCCATAAATATAACAGCTGTAATCTGCATGTATCCCTCGTTTTTCATGTTTCGTTTGAGCTTATCCAATGGGTGTTGTGCTTGGCGCAAATGTTTGATATGAGTAGGAATATGTACACCCTGAATAGGATCTGCATGCCAAGCTGATTTTAGTTCATCAAGATTCATGATCAATTTCTTTTATAATGTTCTGTAATTTTTCTTTGGTGCGATTTAATTTTACTCTGACATTTCCTTCACTGATTCCTAACTGAATACCTGTGTCACGATGTGAAAGTCCCTCCATAAAATAGAAAATAAGCGCTTTTTCTATGCGGTTAAGGTTTTGTACGGCTAGATAGAATAGTTCAAGCTGCCTTTCCTTTTCGGTATCATATTGCTCGTGCTCAGGTTCGCTCGCTGTGTCGTATGTATATCGATCGCTACGACGTTTGTCTTTTTTGAAATATGTGATAGCGGTATTGATTGCAACACGATACATCCACGTTGAAAAAGCCGCTTCTCCTTTATACTTGGAGTAGGACTTCCAGAGTTGTACGATGATCTCCTGTTGTAGATCTTCGCGATCTTGCGGATTGTCCACATACATGCGAGAGACCTTATGCAAGATACCTTTATGCTCTTCCATATGACTCAAGAATAGTTTTTCGTTCAATTGGTTCACGGCTTTTATCAGTTTGATGTGCGAAGTCGGTATAAATTTAAACAGTAAGTATGTGCTTTAAGGATTTCGTTACAGTTTTTTCTAGAGAAATGGGGTTAGAAAGAGCAAAATTTTAATTAGTAGACTAACCTATCAGATCTACAAAGGTAGCATGGGCCATAGTGGCAAGATCCGTAGGCTGTAGTATGATCTGTAAGCCCCGCTTGCCGGCACTGATTGAAATAGCCTCCTCTAGCTGTGCAGCCTCTTCAATGAATGTAGGAAAATCCTTTTTCATTCCTATAGGAGAGCAACCACCTCGGATATAACCCGTGACCTGTTGTAGGTCTTTCATAGGAATCATTTCGCAGTTTTTATTGCCCGATGCTTTTGCCAGTTTCTTAAAATCTAGATGACTGTTGCCTGGAATGACGGCAACTAGGTAAGGATCTTTCGTCCCTTTTAGTACCAGAGTTTTGTAGAGACGATCTGGATCTATACCCATAGATAAGGCGACATGCTCAGCACTTACGTCTTGCTCGTCCACAGTATATTCCCGTAAGGTGTAATCAATTTTGGCGGTATCCAATAGCCTTATGGCATTTGTTTTCTGTGACATTTGTTTTAACTGTTGTATTTTTTGGTCCTGGTAAAATCCTTGCAGGTGGAATGGGTTTTTACGGTTTAGTATACTTAAAAATTAAAAAGAGGAGGGGATGATGCCCTCCTTTTTATTGTAATGCTATATTTTTTCAAGGGCTTGCTGAATAAAAGCTAACTCTTCTGGTGCTAATTGCACTTGTGCAGCTTTTGCGTTTTCAACCGCTTGTTGTGCATTGCGGGCTCCAGCGAGAACTAGGGTTATTCCAGGTTGTAAGGTTGTCCATCGAAGTACGAGTTGCGAGATAGATATGCTTTTTGTCGCAGCGATTGGCGCGATCTGTTGAAGGAAATGATTTACTTTTTTTAAATCAAAGCTTTTGAAATATGTTTGACGATGATCTCCTTCCTGAAGATTAAACCCTTGGGTATATTTGCCTGTGAGTAGTCCACGTTCCATTGGGCTGTAAGCAATAATGCTCAAATGATTGTTCAGTGCATAAGGGACCAATTCCTTTTCAATTCCCCTGTTGAGCATACTGTATGGGACTTGATTGCTCACTATGGGGAGTGTGTGCCGCGCCTCTTTTACCTGCTCTGTTGTGTAGTTACTGACTCCGGCAGCACGAATTTTACCCTGCTGGATCAATATCTCTAGGGCCTCCATAGTTTCACCTATCGGGGTGGTGACGTCCGGCCAGTGTAGTTGCATAAGGTCGATATAATCGGTTTTTAACCTTTTCAGACTTGCTTCGGTCTCTTTAATCACACTCTCTTTGCCTGCGTACTTATAGATATCGATAGGTTGTCCATTATTGTCTCGGCTGTGCATAGCTAGGGTACCCTGCGGGGTTGATAAGTCCCATCGCATACCAAATTTGGTGAGTATTTGTACTTTATCTCGGGATATTCCGCGGATAGCTTCACCAACAATTTCTTCACTTGTACCTTGACCGTATATAGGAGCGGTGTCGATAGAAGTCATTCCTTCATCATAAGCTGCGATGATGGCCTCAGTGGCTTGTTTGCGATCAGTGCTGCCCCACATCCATCCGCCGGCAGCCCAAGCGCCAAATGTAATCACGGAGGCTTTTATGTCTGTATTTCCTATTTTTCTAAATTCCATATATCCTTATAAGCTCTAATCTGACGATGTATTTTAACTATAAACCTACGCAAAATGTAAGGTATTTATGGTGATTAAGATAAAATATAAGGTCCGTTTATTGTAAATTTTGGAGAGATATTTTTCGTTTGAGTGATAAAGGGTACCTTTGGCGAAAATTTTTAATATGCAGTTACGGAAAAACCTGATTCTAGTATTAGCCTCTGTCGCAACCTTTGTTGAGGCACTGGATATTGCCATCATAAATCTTACCATTCCTTCGATACAGGAACAGTTTCATATTGGGGTTGAGCAGGCACAATGGCTTCAGACCTTGTATGTTCTTTTGTTTGGTGGTTTTCTGATAATCGGTGGACGGATGTCGGATCAGCGTGGACGTAAGAAGGTATTCCTTATGGGGGGGCTTGTGTTTATGTTGGCCTCACTAGGCGCTGGATTATCCACCTCTTTCGAATCGCTGGCTGTATTTAGAGCATTGCAAGGATTAGGGGCTGCTTTTATTATGCCGGCTTCCTCTTCTGTTATTAACAACACATTTACAGAGACGCAGGAACGCAACCGTGCTATCGGCATCTTTAGCTCTTTTGCAGCGATAGGGTCGGGGAGTGGACTTTCTATTGGAGGGCTATTAAGCACCTATCTAAGCTGGCATTGGGTATTTTTAATTAATGTGCCGATTCTTGCCGTGACATTGGTCTTGGCTTATATTTACTTTCCGAAAGACGAGCCAACAAAGGAGCGTCAGCGTGTAGATATGGCTTCCGCCATTCTTTTAGTCATTGGGCTTTTGTGTTTCACCTATGGTACCCATGAATTGCCTAGCGTGAACAGCGCTCCGGTTATTATTATAGGTTCCACATTAATTGGTGCGCTGTTGTTGGGTACGGTTATTTATAGATTAAAGACTGTGGGTGAACCTCTGATTAAGCTTAGTCTTTTTAATCAATATTCCGTGCGGGTATCAAATGGAATATTCTTCATACAAGGTGCCTTTTTTATCGGTTTTCTGTTTTTGATATCCTTGATGCTTCAAAGCGATATGGGGCATACTGCTGCTTCGGCCGGACTATTATTGGTTCCTTTTAGTATACTTTCAGCTTTGATCGCTAAGTTTGCACTGCCATTGGTTTCAAAGCGCCTAAACTCTGCACAAATGGGGATCTTTGGGTGGTCATTTCTGTTACTTGGTGCTACTGTGCTGTGGACAGCTATTCATTTGGGACATCCATTGCCGTTGATTTTAGTAGGAGTGGCCTGTATTTCTGGGATTGGAATTACCTTTTGCTTTACGAGTATGGCGGTATTGAGTATTAGGGACGTAGATTCTACAAGTTATGGTGTGATATCGAGTCTGACAAGTACGAGTTATTTCTTAGGGGGAGGAATAGGGTTGGCTTTTATGACCGTTCTAAATCAGCTCTTGCCATCCGAATGGGCCGTCGGTAATCTTAGTTTAGGGTTATTGTTTTTGTATGCACTGATGAGTGTATTGATTCTTTCTAAAATGGCTCGGGGCGAGCGTACTATCTCAAAAGCTGCCTAATTAATGTTATAAGATAGAAGCCCTCCTATGAAATAAACTGTTTCATAGGAGGGCTTTTTTATGCTTTTCGTTTGATATTAGGCAAGAATCCTGTGACGATACCAATTAGTGGTAAGAATGCACAAATTGAAAATACATATTCGATACTTGTACGGTCTGCCAGCCAGCCCAAAACAGCTGAAGCGATTCCTCCCATGCCAAATGCAAATCCGAAGAACAGTCCTGCAATCATGCCGACTTTACCTGGAATAAGATCAGTCGCGTAGACGAGGATTGCTGAAAAAGCAGAGGAGATAATCAATCCAATAATACCAGCGAGGATAACGGTCGAGGTTAATCCAACATGTGGCAATAGAAGGGTAAATGGTGCGGCTCCTAGGATTGAAATCCAGATGATGAGCTTGCGACCATATCTGTCCCCCAATGGCCCCCCTAGGATCGTGCCTGCTGCTACAGAAGCTAAGAAGACAAAGAGATAGATCTGTGACTGTTGTACGGATACTCCAAACTTCTCAATGAGGAAGAAGGTAAAATAACTGGTCATCGATGCCATATAGAAATACTTGGAAAAGATGAGGATCAGTAGAATAACAATAGAAATAGTTACCGTACGCTTTGGAAGTGTATGCTGCGGTGTATTGATCGCAGATCCAGCAGCTGATGTTTTAGTAATCATATTCTGCTGGTACCAGTTGCCTACAACGGTGAGGATGAAGGCTCCTACAATGGCTAATGTCCCGAACCAACCGATGTAATTTTGTCCCATAGGAATTACAATAAGCGCAGCTAATAGAGGGCCTATCGCACTGCCTGCATTTCCTCCCACCTGAAAGATGGACTGGGCTAACCCTTTGCGACCTCCAGAGGCAAGGTGAGCTACACGGGAGGCTTCTGGATGGAAGACGGAAGATCCGATTCCTAAAAGACTGACAGAAGCGAGGATAAAATAGAAATTGGACGCAAATGCTAGGCATAGTAGTCCTGACAGTGAAAATAACATACCAATAGCCAATGAGCGCGGGTTCGGATTTTTGTCGGTGTACGAGCCGACAAAGGGTTGCAGGACAGAGGCTGTTAATTGGAAAATGAGGGTGATGATACCGATCTGTGTAAATGTTAATCCATAATTCTCTTTCAGAAGTGGATAGACAGACGGCACTACAGATTGCATCAGGTCGTTGAGCAGATGCGAGAAGCTAATAGCGAATAGTATAGGGTATACGGTTCTGTTTGCTGATATAGTGGACATAATATGTGTTAATAGACATCAGGTCATCTGATGATTTGGGGTAAAAAATTATAGTTTTCCAATTATTTTTGTTGCGATGCGGGTAGCGCTTGGGACATCTTTGTCCTCAATTGCTTTTAATAGTCTTTCATGTATGTCCTGTGATTCGATAAATGTGCTGGTGTCTTTGTACATATTGGAGAAGAATTTGATGACATGCACAGACATTGTTTTGTAAAGTTGATCGAGAATAGCATTGCCACAGCTCTCTGCAACTAGAATGTGGAAGTCGACATCGGCTTGTATACAATTGAGTGTATCTCCGCTTTGGGCATACTTTTGTCGCTTGGCAAGCTGTTTTTTCATCTTGTCCAGTTGTGCTGGGCTTCTATTAGAAGCGGCTTTTTCCACTGTTTTGAGCTCGATCAATTGCCTTACTTCAAATATATCGGCAAAGTCTGCCCGTTCGATTTTGTCGTCAAGGGCACTATTGCTATTGCTGCTTATGACAAATGTACCTAAACCTTGCTGAACTTTTACGAAGCCCGATTGAGCGAGGTACTTGATGGCTTCGCGTATAGTCGATCGGCCTACATTGAACTTTTGCATAAGCTCGGGTTCTGTCGGCAGTTTTTCATTGATAGCAAATGCGCCTCGCTCAATACTATATTGAAGGGCCTCGGCTACTTCTTGTGCTAATGATTTTTTTTGTATCCTATTCATCATATCATCTGATGATTGCAAAAGTAGAAAAATAATTGATATTAAAAATAAAAAAAGCGACTTCTTTTGAAAGTCGCTTTTTTGTAGCCCGTAGGGGAATCGAACCCCTGTTTCAAGAATGAAAATCTTGCGTCCTAACCCCTAGACGAACGGGCCCTTTTGCTTTGGTGATGCAAATATATACGCTTTTATCAACTATCCAAAATATTTTTTAATCAAAACATGTAATTGATTGAGAGCTAAAATATTATTTTTTAAATCAAGTCAAAGCCAATGTCTGTGCGGAAATATTTTCCTTGAAAAAATATTCTTCCGGCGTCTGCTGTTGCCTGTTGAAGGGCTGTAAATAGATCATCCTGCATCGTTGTCACTGCTATGACACGGCCTCCTGCTGTAACGATTTCACCATTTACTAGTTTGGTGCCGGCGTGAAATACGATAGACTCTTTGACATTCTCGATATTGCTGATGGTTTTCCCATTTTCATAGTCTCCGGGATAACCTCCGGAAACTAACATCACGGTTACTGCAGTCTTTGGACTCAGTGTATAGGAGCGTGTGTTTAGGTCGCCTTTGGCAACGCCTTCTAATAAATCAACAAGATCAGATTCGATACGCGGTAATACTGACTCTGTTTCGGGGTCTCCCATGCGTACATTGTATTCAATAACATAGGGTTCGCCATCGACATTCATCAGGCCGATAAAGATAAAGCCTTTGTATGGAATGCCGTCTTTCTTTAATCCGTCTACAGTAGGCTTAATGATACGCTCTTCTACTTTATTTAAAAAAGAGGTATCGGCAAAAGGAACAGGTGATATAGACCCCATTCCGCCGGTATTGAGCCCCGTGTCTCCTTCTCCTATGCGTTTGTAATCTTTGGCGGAAGGTAATACTTTGTATGAATCACCGTCTGTCAGTACAAATACAGAAAGTTCAATACCTTTTAAGAACTCTTCAATGACGACAACCGAGCTGGCCTGTCCAAATTTGGCCTCCGCCAACATGGCCGTTAATTCCGTCTTGGCATCTTCTAGTGTCTCACAGATCAAGACCCCCTTGCCCGCGGCAAGGCCATCAGCTTTCAATACGATAGGTAGTTTTTGTGTTTCTAGGTAAGCCAATCCCTCTTCGAGATTTGATAGCTCGAAAGATTTATAGGCTGCAGTCGGAATATCATGTCTGAACATAAATTCCTTTGAAAAATCTTTAGAACCTTCGAGCTGTGCGCCTAATTTCTGAGGACCCACTACGGCAATATGTTTAAGCTCATCTCTTTCTAAAAAGAAATCGTGGATACCTTTTACCAAGGGCTCCTCAGGACCAACGAGTATAAGGTTGATGTCATTTGCCAGTGCAAATGCTGCGATTCCTTCGAAATCTGTTACTTTAAGGTCTATGTTTTGACCATACTGTCCTGTGCCGGCATTGCCTGGAGCAATGTACAGGTTAGTAAGTCTAGGGCTTTGTGCAATTTTATAGGCAAAGGCAGATTCGCGTCCACCTGATCCAACGATTAAGATATTCATGTCACAAACTTAGAGAAATATGCTTTAATTTTTGTTATCTTTCCCTAACATTTTATAAATCAATTGAGACGAATATGAGATTTCTCTTTGTTTTTCTTCTAGCTATGCTTACTTACAGTGTTGTATTGGGCCAGGGAATACAAAAGGTCATAGACAATGTAATGACTAATGCTGAAAGTAATCCACAGGAAAAGCTATATCTACAGCTGGACAAATATGCCTATACGGCAGGCGAGACCATATGGTTTAAAGCTTATGCGACTATTGGTATACAGAATCTGTTTTCTAATCATAGCGGTGTAGCTTATGTCGAGCTGATCGATGGGACAAAGAACACGGTGGGCTCTATGACGATTCCACTACTAATGGGATTGGGGATGGGAGATTTTAAGTTGAATGATACTATTACCGAAGGCTCGTATAGGCTACGGGCTTATACCAATTGGATGCGCAATGCGGATGAAAAATACTTTTATGATCGCACTATTCATATTGCAAATGGCCGATCGGACAATGTGAAGACCAAGACTTCGGTGCGTCCCGGTGAAAAAGAAAATGTATATCAGATCCAATTAAGTAGTCTTTCAGGGGTGCCCTTAAGTAAAGCTCAAGTGCGGTACGAGCTATGGTCAGAGGGAAAGTCTGTCGAACGAAAGCGAGGTAATACCGATGAAGCCGGTGTGCTGAGCATTGGTGTTAATAAAAAGTATAAAGATGGGGAGCTCAAGCTTCGGTTTGAAAACCTTGAAAAATTGCCTGTAAATAAACTGGTAAAGATAAAAGCCGCAGAATCAGAAAATAGCGTACAATTACTGCCGGAAGGAGGTAAGCTGCTGATCAATAAAATTAATAACATGGCTGTCAAGGCTGTGGGGAATGACGGTCTTGGTATTAAAGCTAAAGTGTATTTTACCATCGGTAAGGATACGGCTGGGGTAATAGAAACAAACGATCTAGGGATGGGGGCAGGGTTTCTTTTTATACCGGCAGATGATGTTTTTGCGGTGCGCGCTGAATTTGAAGATGGTTCAAGCCGTGATATTCCAATGCCGGAAATACAAAAGTCGGGATTTGCTCTTTCTGTCAATAATCAGAATGGGAGTAAAATTTTTACACAGCTCAATGTCTCTCCCGATTTAGTAAGTCAAAAGGAAGTTTTTTTTGTGGTGCACCATCTTGGATCCGTATTATTCGTATCCAAACAGAAGCTGACTAAAGATGAATTGGTCTTTTCGCTTGATAAGACAGGCTTGCCTTCAGGGGTATTGACAATTAGTATATTGGATGATACATTTTTGCCTATCGCGGAGCGTCCATTTTTTAGCTATAACACTGCATCTGTCTTACCAATAGACCTACAGTTAAATAAGAAGAGTTTTACGACCCGTGATCATGTAAAGGTAGATATGCATATTGGAGAAGCCTCGGATTCAATTCGGTTCGGAGCATTTTCGGCGTCTGTTGTTGATTTGTCCCCAGTAAAAGATAGTGTGGCGCTAGCGCCCAATATTTTGTCAACCTTATTATTGAGCGCCGATCTGAATGGATATATTGAGAATCCCGGATATTATTTTAGCAAAGGGGGCATCAAGAGCAGGGATCTGGATCTATTGATGTTGACCCAGGGATGGCGGAATATTGATTGGAGAAGGATTGATACAGTAGTAAAGGCCGATTATGAAGTGGAGAAAGCGCTGAAGATAAGTGGATATACAAAAAAATTGGGACGCACAAAGCCTGAAACTGAAGCCAAAGTGCAATTGATATCTACAAGCAACTATATGGATTTCATGGATACTACTTCGAATGATCAGGGTTATTTTGAGTTTAATAATCTCGTTTTTCCAGATAGTGTTAAGTTTTTAGTAACGGCGCGGGATGCCAATAAGGGGAAGAAAAATATCGATATTGTGATTGATAATCCGGAGAAGCCTGCTATCGGTGAGAATAGAAATCAAGCGGATGAGCGATGGGATATTAACTCGATATATACAGACGAAATCAATAGGTCAAGACAGTTTTTTGCTGAGCTGGAAAGTAAAGGTTTGATGGAAAAGGCCATTGCTATTGAAGAGGTTGTGGTGCGTGCATCTACAAGAAAGAAGGTTGCCGAATATTCGAGCAATCTGAATGGACCGGGGAATGCGGATCAGGTGTTGACAAGTGAAGATTTACAGAACTGCACGACGTTGGATATGTGTTTGGCCGGACGTCTAATGGGGGTAATGTTTACGGCAGGGGTGCCTTATAATACCAGAGGTAATGTACCTATGCAGGTGGTGTTGGATGGGATGTATATAGAGGGGGATCAGCTGTCGATGATCAATATCAATGATGTGGAGAGTGTCGAAGTGCTGAGAAATGTGAACTATACGGCTATTTATGGCATGAATGGAGGTAATGGGCTGTTGATTATCACCTCAAAAAGAGGCACATCTGCGATGAATAATTATGTGCCTAAGGGAATTATGACCGTACAGCCTCAAGGATTTTATATTAATAGAGTGTTCTATAAACCGGTATACGATGTTGTGAATGAAACTCAACTGAATCGAGATCTGCGGACTACGATACACTGGGAACCAAGTATTGTGGCAGATAGGGAGGGTAAGGCTTCGTTTGATTTTTTTACAGCGGACGGTAAGGGACGGTACATAATAATTGTAGAAGGACTGGACTTGACGGGAAGAATAGTACGGAAACTTGTGGAGTTTGATGTGCAATAGGGATTTCGTGGTTTATTGAATTATTCCATAAGACTAGAATATTTTCTTATCTTGTTTTATCATTTTAAGCGAGTAATTATGGATTATATACGTACGAGGAAAGAAGATCATATTTTACATATTCTGTTGGATAGAGGTCGGTCTAATGCGATGGATGTAGGGGTGATAAAGGAGTTGATTCAAGTGCTAGAGGAAGCAAAAGTCGATCCGTCGGTTGAGGGTGTAATTTTGTCGGGCAAGGAGAGTTTTTTTTCATCCGGGCTAGACCTGATTACCTTATTTGCCTATAATGAAGAGGAGATGAGGCATTTCTGGACCCATTTTATGAAATTGCTTAGGCTCTTTGTGGCTTTTGAAAAACCAACAGTTGCTGCTATTACCGGGCATAGCCCAGCTGGAGGCTGTGTAATGGCATTGTGTTGCGACTATAGAGTAATGGCTGAAGGCGATTATATTGTGGGGCTGAATGAAGTGCCAGTTGGAATTGTAGTTCCCGAATCTATCTTCATCCTGTATAGTTTTTGGTTGGGACGTGGTGCTGCGTATCGCAGTTTGTTAGAAGGACGTTTATTTAAACCCCAAGAAGCACTTTCTATAGGGTTGGTAGATGAGGTTGTGCCTTTTGACCGTATACAGATTTCAGCCATTCGGCGTGTAAAATCGGTTATGCAGTTTGAGAAGAATGCTTGGCGTAAAACCAAGCTGAATCTGAGAGGTGAGCTAATCCGGGCTATGGAGGAAGGGCAGGAGGAGGCCGTTGAACAGGTCTTAGAGCAATGGTGGAAGCCTAGTACGCGTGATATTCTGAAGACAATTATTCACAATCTGACACAAAAGAGATAGTGTGGGTTTGATTAGGAAAATTTAAAACATAGATGCTATGGTACAAGGTGCGCTAAAAGAAGATGCGCTATCAGGAAAGACTATTGTCGTGACTGGAGGGGGCACAGGTCTTGGCAAGGCGATGTCAGTTTATTTTTCTGAATTAGGAGCAAATTTGGTCATAGCCAGCCGTAAAATGGACGTGCTGGAAGAGACTGCAAGAGAAATTGAAAACAAGACTGGTAATGATGTTCTAGCGGTGGCTTGCGATATCCGCGACATTGTTTCTGTAGAAGAGTTGTTGGCTGCAAGTATTGCCAGATTTGGACGGGTTGACGTATTGGTGAATAATGCGGCAGGTAATTTCATCTCGCCTACTGAGCGTCTTTCTGCGAATGCTTTTTCTACCGTAATTGATATTGTGCTGAAAGGTACAGCTAATTGTACACTGACGTTTGGAAAGCACTGGATCGATAAAGGCGAGTCTGCAAGCGTTCTTAATATTGTGACGACTTATGCATTTACAGGTTCGGGGTATGTCGTGCCTTCCGCAGCAGCTAAAGGCGGTGTGTTGACGATGACTCGTTCTTTGGCAGCAGAGTGGGGAAAATATGGTATTCGTCATAATGCCATTGCTCCGGGGCCGTTTCCGACAAAAGGAGCTTGGGACAGACTATTACCGGGTGAGTTGACCGCTAAATTTGACTTTAAGAATAGAGTTCCATTAAAAAGAGTAGGAGATCATCAGGAATTGGCTAACTTGGCCGCATTTTTGGTGTCAGACTTTGCAGGTTACATAAATGGTGAAGTAGTGACGATAGATGGCGGTGAGTGGTTGCAGGGCGCAGGGCAGATGAACGGTATGGAGGCTGTGCCAGACGATATGTGGGATATGATTGAAAGCACAATAAGAAAGAATAACAAGTAATTTATGTATAAGTTTTTAACTTTTACGGTCCTATTGGCAGCTTTGTTCGTGTCTTGCGGACAAGGAAGTAAAAAGCAGGAAGAAGGAAAAAAAGATACTTTAGAAGTAGCTCCTCCAACAGGTATGGAAGAAAGTGCCTCGCTAAACGAGGTGATTACCCGGTTTGTACGAGCTTATGCAAGTAAAGATGATGGTAAGATCAATAATCTTATTCATCCGGAATTAGGTCTCATTGTGATATATCGTCCGGGTGCTTCGGACACTTTTGTTCGTATCGATAGTATAAACTTTGCTAAGGCCATGCCAGAGTATTATCCGTACCCCAGCATACAAAACGACTATGTATTGGTATTTGAGAAGTTGCCAGAGTTTGATTGTGGAACCGAAAAATGGACTAAATTGGGCTTTTTCTGTGATACTACCTCTCATCCTAATCAGTTGTCAAATATAGCCGCTTTCGAAAAAGAATTTGACGAGTCGGTGTTTTCCGAAGCGCAGTTCGAGAATTTGGAGAAAAATGAAGCCCAAAGCTATAGGGTGATCGTGACGACGAAAGATCCCTTGATTTTCCACGTGCAGAGATATAAAGGTGGTTGGTATGTAACAGTTTTGGACCGCGCATATGCGGGTTGTGATGCTTAAAAAAATAGGAAGTCAGAATTGGAAATAAGAGTTAATATGGGTCAAATAGACAAAGAAACACAGGACAGGATTGATAGTTGGACATCATCAGAGTATGATCAGGATACGGTGATAAAGGTGAAAAGATTGGTCGATAATAAGGAAGAAACGGAGCTGTTGGACTCTTTTTATAAGAATTTAGAGTTTGGAACTGGTGGGCTTCGTGGAATAATGGGCGTGGGGTCTAACCGGATTAATAAATATACGATAGGTAAGGCTACGCAGGGGCTTGCCAATTATCTCAAGAAGCAGTTTCCTGACCAGGTTGTAAAGGTAGCAGTGTCTTACGACAGCAGAAATAATTCGAAGGTGTTTGGGCAATTAGTGGCAGACGTTTTTTCTGCTAATGACATTCATGTTTTTTTATTTGATGAGCTTCGGCCTACTCCTATGTTGTCTTATGCGGTGCGATATTATGCTTGCCAGGGCGGCGTTATGTTGACGGCGTCTCATAATCCAAAGGAATACAATGGTTATAAGGCCTATTGGAATGATGGAGGGCAGCTCGTAGCTCCACATGACAAGAATGTAATAGCGGAAGTCGATGCCATAGAGTCTGTCTCGGCGATCAAGTTTGATCGATGCAGTGAGAATATCACCATGGTGAGTTCTGATTTTGACGACTTATATATTGCGGCAAATAAGCGACTAAGTATACACCCAGAGGTTGTAAGCGCCAATAAGGAGTTAAAAATTGTTTATTCCCCTATTCATGGAACAGGATTGACGATAGTTCCCAAGATGTTAAATGCCTGGGGTTTTGACAATGTTTATGTAGTTGAAGAGCAAGCTAATCCTGATGGTAATTTCCCGACTGTCGTGTATCCTAATCCAGAAGAGGAGGAGGCCATGTCTATGGCAATGCGGAAAGGACAGGAGCTTGATGCTGATGTGGTCATGGCGACAGATCCAGACGCTGACCGGGTTGGGGTAGCTGTCAAAAATGGGAAAGGTCAGTTCCAATTGTTAAATGGAAATCAGATTGGTAGCCTATTGGTTTACTATGTTTTGTCTTCTAAAAAAGACAAACTTGAGTTGAAAGAGAATGATTATAGTGTAAAAACCATCGTAACAACCAATCTAATCCGTGCTATTAGTGAGAGTTTTGATGTAAAGTGTTACGAGACATTGACGGGCTTCAAGTTTATTGGTGAAGTGATGACTGAGCTTTTAGGGAAAGAAAACTACTTGGTCGGGGGCGAGGAAAGTTATGGGTTTTTGGTCGGAGATTTAGTTCGCGATAAGGATGCGGTCAACTCCTGTGCATTTATAGCAGAGATGACGGCCTATTTTAAAGGAAACGGAAAGACTTTGTTTGATGTACTGATCGATCTATACATACAATATGGTTTTTATCAGGAAAAACTTATTTCGTTGACAAAAAAAGGCAAGTCTGGAGCGGAGGAAATAAAACAAATGATGATCAATCTTCGGAAGGACGCTCCCAAGACACTGGGCGGGATACCAGTGAAAGAAATCCGTGATTATGAAAAACAGGAGGCATATGACTTGTTAACAGGAAGTAAGTGTGGTATTGACCTTCCTAAATCAGACGTGCTTCAGTTTATAACGGTTGAAGGGGATGTTATCTCTGCAAGACCATCGGGTACAGAGCCTAAGATCAAGTTTTATTGCTCTGTCAAAGAGACCTTGTTGGAGCCTTCTTCTTTTACGCATGTATCCGAATCGTTGGAAAAAAAGGTGCAGCGCATAATGGCAGATATAGTAAAAGACTAGTGTGATGAATAAATGGAAGTTGCTTGATTCTAGCTATATTATCCAAAGGCCTTGGGCTACATTGAGGGTGGATAAACTAGAGATGCCAAATGGAAATATTAAGGACGAATATTATGTGCTTGAGTATCCAACGTGGGTCAATATGATAGGCGTTACAGAGGAAGGAAACATCTTATTTGTACGGCAATATAGACGTGGGGCCGATGCGATCATGGTGGAATTGCCTGCGGGTGTTGTGGAAGATGGAGAGAGTCCTCAGGATGCCGCCATAAGAGAGATGCTTGAGGAAACGGGCTACGCATTTGAGACAGTAGAATATCTATGTGAGCTGTATGCCAATCCTGCTACAAGTGGCAACATAACCTATAGTTATCTGTTAAGAGGCGGAAAAAAGGTGCAGGAGCAGAATCTGGACGATTCTGAAGATATCGAGGTGGTGGTAATGTCCTTAGAGGAGGCTAAAAGCTTTCTGTTCGAAAATAGAATTGGACAAGCGTTACATAGTGCGGCTTTGTTCTACGCTTTGAAAAAGTTGGAGCTGGCCTAGTCGAGGTGCGATCGTCGGTTGGCGAGATTGCGCCCTTTCCTACGGGACGCTGAAGTGTTTGCCAAATAATTTGCGGTATTTTCGTAGCTTTGCAAAATGGCAAGAGAGATATTCGAAACAAAGCGAAAGGCATTAAAGATTAACCTAGATGCGGCGATCTATGGTACATTTGCAGAGATTGGAGCGGGACAAGAAGTGGCCCGCAATTTTTTTGAAGCAGGAGCTGCATCGGGTACGATTGCAAAAACAATGTCAGCTTATGATATGGCCTTTAGTGATGCGATATATGGGGTGGAGGATTCGGGCAGGTATGTGAGTCGCGAACGCTTGACCAAAATGTTATCGCATGAATTTAGCTTGTTAACAGAACGGTTGCATACGGAGAAGTATGAAAACAAACGTTTTTTTGCTTTTGCAGATACAGTGACAACGTTAAATTTCACAAAGACTAATGATCCACACGGTTGGTTAGGGATTCGGTTTCAAAATGAAATAGATGGCCCCACAAATGATATTATTATCCATGTCCGTTTGTTGGATAGTGATAATCGCTTGCAATCTAAGGTGCTGGGGATATTGGGTGTTAACCTCGTCTTTGCCGCCTATTATTATGCACAGGATCCTCAGGTTATGATTGAGTCTCTAGTAGATAATCTTTCCATAGGCTCTGTGGAAATTGACTTGGTGAAGGTGAGTGGGCCTGTGTTTGAAAATGCAAATGAGCGTCTTCTGAATCTGTATCTTATAGCGAAAGGTTTCGCTAATGCTGCTATATTTAGACCTGATGGCAGAGCAGCGCAGATTAAAGATTTTTTGTATAAGAAAGATATTATTGTCTTGCGGACAAAGTATAAACAAAAGTCTTTGCCAAACTTTGACTTGTTTAATCTTGCCGTAGAGCAGTTTAGGAAAAATACGGGAGCAGATCCTGAAAATACAGTCGTACTGATTGAAGTATTAATGGGTAATGTATTAGATGAGGATCTGGATCTGACAGGTGAAGATTTACAGTATTTTGCACAACGTGCTGAAGAGCTCTGTTCCACAGGAAACAACATCATGGTCTCTAATTTTAGGCGAAATAACCACTTGGCAGAGTTTGTCAAGACTTTTAAACCTAGAAATGTGGGGATAGCGACAAACGTTTATAACTTACGCAATATCTTTAACTCAGATAATTATAATAAGGAAAACTATACCAACGAATTGTTATCTTATATATCAGGTATGTTTAGTAAAAATGTGAAACTGTATGCGTATCCTTATCTCAATAAAAAGGAGAATAAGATTGTAACGACTAAAAATCTAAAGGTATCGGATGAAGCTAAACCCTTGTATGATTTTTTGATTCAGAACCATTATATTATAGATATTGAAAATTACGACGAGAAATACGTTAAAACGGTATAGAAGACTTCTTTGTCCCCGAACAAGGTTAAACGTTATTGTCAAATGTTCGCTATAATTTGTATTTAGCACTACGCTTTTTTCAAAAAGATGTAACTTGTATTTTCGACAGATAATATTTTCTAGTACATGAAAGCAACCTATATCGATTACAAAGACACAAATAGTTTTTCTAAAACACTTCTAGGATATTTGGCTGGAAACGAAGATCTCCGTTCTTTCTACGGGAATGAGCCAGATATGGAGGGCTTTGAAGCTCAAATGGAATTGAAGTCTTCCTTTGCGCATAGAAAGATATTGGTTGAGACTCTTCAGAAGCAATATACAGGATTACTTGAAGAAGCTGTTGAGGTCGAGAAAAATATCAATCTGCTAAAGGAGGATAGTACATTTACTGTTACTACTGGGCATCAGCTCAATATTTTTACTGGGCCACTGTACTTTATTTTTAAAATAGCGTGTGCAATCCGGTTGGCTAAAGATCTGAAAGAACGCTTTCCGGACAAGGACTTTGTTCCTGTGTATTGGATGGCTACTGAAGACCATGATTTTGAAGAAATAAACAATACGCGTGTATACGGCAAGAAAATAGTTTGGGACGTGCCTCGGGAATCTGGGACGGGACGTATGGACACGAGGTCGATGGCAGATGTTGTAAAACAGTACTGTAGTATGTTGGGACTATCCGAAAATTCGGCTCGACTGACACATATTGTTGAAGGGGCTTATTTGGAGGGGCGGAATCTCGCTGATGCAACGCGTTTTTTGGTACATCAGCTTTTTAAAACATATGGACTGGTTATTATAGATGCGGACAGTACTGCGCTGAAACAGTTGTATGTGCCGATCATCAAAGAGGATATTTTGTATGAAAAAAGTTTTCAGGCTATTTCAAATACATCTTCATTACTAGAATCAAGTGGATATACAGCTCAGGTATATGCACGTCCCTGTAATTTTTTCTATCTCACAGATGAGTTTAGGGAACGTATAGAGAAAACTGCGAATGGCGATTTTGAAGTTTTGCACCGAGGAATTTATTTTACTCCCCAACAGTTGGAGGGGGAAATCGAAAGTCATCCTGAAAGATTCAGTCCCAATGTGGTGATGCGGCCTTTGTACCAAGAGGTCGTTCTACCTAATCTAGCCTATATAGGGGGCGGGGCTGAAATTGTATATTGGTTGCAGTTAAAGGCTAATTTTGATCAATATGGAGTTCCGTTTCCGATACTTGTGCCCCGCAACTCGGCTCTGATAACTGAAGATAATGTGGTGAGTAAGATATATAGATTGAATCTTACATTTAAAAGTGTTTTTAAATCTACTACAGCCTTGCAGAATGAATATGTAAGACGACATACTACCCATCGACTTCATCTCAAAGATGAATGGATGGAGCTTAATGCCATTTTTGGAAAGATTAAACTGCGTGCCCATAAAATAGATCCGAGTCTAGGGCCTAGTACGGATGCCGTTAAGGCTCGATTGAAAAAAGCGATAAATAATCTTGAAAAGAAGCTCTTAAAGGCAGACAAAAGAAACCATAAAGATGCGTTGCTGCAGATCGAAAGAGTGAAAGAAAAGTTATTTCCTAATGGGGGATTGCAAGAACGGACAGAGAATTTTGCTGTTTTATATGTCAAGTACGGGGAGGAGCTGATAGAGGAATTGATTAATCATTTTGATCCCTTGGCATTCAAGTTTACGATTTTGTATTAACGTATTTTCCAATGCTGGGCGGGCTGTAGGTATTTTGCTTTTTTTTTGTTTAATTCTAGTGCTTGGAAGATTTTTTTTACAGCAAAATTCTTGGTCGGACTACTTAGTTTTGTACGCAGAGATAAAAGATTTATATTTGCCGTTTAACCAAGGCTTTGAGTCGCTCTAATACAATGAAATGTATGAAATTTCAATCAATCTTCTTAATCTGTGTGGCATCCGGTTTGGCTTTAATTTCTTTGTCTTGCTCCTCTGATCCAGATGGTAATGAACCATTGATCCTTCCAGGTGATATAAAATCTTCGTCTATAGCTGTTGTTGATGTCTCAGGAGAAAAAAATATCGCAGGGTACTATCAGATAGATGGCTTATTGTCCAGCAACGTAAGGCAGACAGTTGGGTCGAGTAAAGTGGCGGCGACTTATGTCCCTATAGAAGCTGGTCTTCGTAAACTCTCAATAGGTGGATTTAAGGATACAATCCGGATCAAAGAGGCAAATTATTATACTGTTATGGTTTATAATAAAGATAGTATTGGTCTTTCTCTAGATGCCTCCTATCATAATAATCTATTTAATGCGGGGCCGCAGATACGTTGGAATATTGCGGACGAAACCCCTAGCGATTATCGTGTCGATATTAAATCGGATACCGTGTTGATTTCAGATGTGAAACCCAATATATTCACTTCAACATTGATTGCGGACAAAGCATTTTTATACCTGTACCGAAGAGGGGTGAATAAAGAACTGGCCCGGGCAGAAGTGCCTACGGCTCTGAATAGTAAAGAGACTGTTAAATTTACTAAAGGCTCTTCAGCCCAAGAGTACTTAGTAGAAGTATTTTCGCAGCGCGTGAAATTGTAAGGATAATGTACAATGATTGCTGTGGGTAATTAAATGTTACTATAACGGTAAGTTGTTTGTTTTTTACGCAATAATTTGTTGGATTGTTTGATGTATTTGTAAAAGTATAGGCTTGTTTGTCTCCCCTTAAAAAGTCTTATAAAAAGCGTATCTTTGCACATCGAAAAACAAACCGTTTGTGTGAATAAATAATTTGTTTGTCAAAGAGTTAATTACATATAGTCCTTGCAATTATCAAGCAAATGAGTAACGTATATTACCAAGAAAAATTTCAGGATCGCCACAATGGTCCTCGTGCTGCACAGGTAGAAGAAATGTTGGGTTTCTTAGGTGTAGGTTCATTAGAAGAGCTAATAGAACAAACTGTTCCTGCTCAAATCCGTTCAAAAAAGGCATTAAGCCTTCCTAATGCTTTAGGTGAAGTTGCATACTTGGAGAAAGTAGCGCAGATTGCTGAAAAAAACAAAGTGTTCAAGTCCTATATTGGTCAGGGATACTATGATGTTATTTTGCCAGGTGTAATCCAGCGTAATGTTTTTGAAAATCCAGGGTGGTATACACAATATACGCCCTATCAAGCTGAAATTGCACAAGGACGTTTGCAAGCACTGCTTAATTTCCAAACCGTAATTTCTGATCTTACCGGTTTGGAAATAGCGAATGCCTCGCTATTGGATGAGGCGACTGCAGCTGCCGAAGGTATGTTTATGCTCTATAGTGCGCGTAAGAATAAAGAAGCGAATGCATTTTTAGTTTCCCCTAATATATACCCACAGACTTTGGATGTATTGCAGACACGTGCGGTGCCATTCGGTGTAGAAATACGTATTGCTGATATTAAAGAAGCAAATCTTTCAGAAGATGTATTTGCTGCATTTATTCAATACCCTGCTGCGGATGGAACTGTGACAGGTTATAAGAATTTTACTGCGGCAGCTCATGCTAAAAATATTACCGTCTGTGTGGCTGCTGATTTGATGTCATTAGCCTTATTGACGCCTCCAGGGGAATGGGGTGCTGATGTTGTGGTCGGTAACTCACAGCGTTTCGGGGTGCCTATGGGATTCGGGGGGCCGCATGCAGCTTTTTTTGCGACAAAAGATGCTTATAAACGGAATATACCAGGACGTATTATCGGTGTTACATCGGATGCAAATGGTGGGTATGCACTTCGTATGGCTTTGCAGACTCGTGAGCAGCATATACGTCGTGATAAAGCTTCTTCTAATATCTGTACAGCGCAAGCGCTATTAGCGATTATGGCCTCGTTTTATGCGGTATACCACGGACCTCAGGGTATTAAAAATATTGCTTCACGTATTAATGATTTAGCAAAACTAACAGATAAAGCAATTCAGTCTTTAGGTTATGAGCAGTTGAACTCAACATACTTTGATACATTGCGTTTTAATGTGGGTAATGAAGTGGATGGGCTCAAATCAGAAGCTTTGAATCATGAATTGAATTTCTACTATAATGAAGGTATTGTTGGTATCTCTATCGATGAGACGACTACATTCGCCGATATACAGACTATTGTCAAAGTTTTTGCGAAAGTAAAAGGAAAGCATCAAAGTGATGTTGAACTGGAAAGTCTTGTTGACTCATTATCAAGTTCTATTCCTTCGGACTTAGAGCGTATATCCAGCTATCTGACTCACCCTATTTTTAATAGCTACCACTCCGAGCATGAGATGTTACGTTATATAAAATCACTTGAGGCAAAAGATTTATCCCTATGTCATTCTATGATTCCGTTAGGGTCTTGTACGATGAAGCTGAACGCAACAACAGAGATGGTGCCGGTTACTTGGGCTCGTTTTGGTGGATTACATCCATTCGCGCCTGCTGATCAGACTTCAGGATATATGCAGTTGATCAATGAATTGGATGAGTGGTTGAGTGAGATTACAGGTTTTGCTAAGATGTCGTTCCAGTCTAACTCTGGTGCTCAAGGTGAGTATGCGGGACTAATGGTTATTCGTGCTTATCATGAGAGCCGCGGTGAATCACATCGTAATATCTGTTTAATTCCGGCTTCGGCACATGGTACAAATCCGGCATCGGCGTCGATGGCGGGGTTGAAAGTGGTCGTCGTGAAAACGGACGAAAGAGGAAATATCGATGTAGAGGATTTGAAGGCAAAAGCAGTTGAGCATGCTGCCAGTCTAAACTCATTAATGGTGACCTATCCATCGACACATGGTGTCTTTGAAGAGACGATTATTGACATTTGTAATATCATCCACGAAAATGGTGGACAGGTATATATGGACGGAGCCAATATGAATGCACAGGTAGGTCTTACTAGTCCAGGGTTAATCGGTGCCGATGTGTGCCATCTGAATTTACATAAAACATTCTGTATCCCTCATGGTGGAGGTGGACCAGGTATGGGGCCGATTGGTGTGGCAGCGCATTTAGTACCATTCTTACCGAACCATAAAGTAGTTGAGGTTTCTGGAGCGCAAGGTATTTCTGCGGTTTCTGCTGCACCATTTGGATCTGCTTCGATTCTTTTGATCTCACATGGTTATATTGCTATGATGGGTAGTGAGGGATTGACTACGGCAACGAAAACGGCAATATTGAATGCGAATTACATTAAGGCCCGTCTAGAAGGGCATTATCCAGTATTATATGCTGGAGCGAATGGACGTTGCGCACACGAGATGATTTTGGATTGTCGTGGGTTTAAGAGTGTAGGTATTGAAGTCGCTGACATCGCAAAACGTTTGATGGACTATGGCTTCCATGCTCCAACAGTATCATTTCCTGTAGCGGGAACCCTAATGGTGGAACCTACAGAGTCTGAATCCAAGCCGGAATTAGATCGTTTTTGTGATGCATTAATTGCTATCCGTCAGGAGATTTACGCAGTAGAGGCAGGTCAGGTTGATAAAGTAGATAACGTGTTGAAAAATGCGCCGCATACAGCAGCTGTTGTTATTGATGACGAATGGGATAGATCGTATTCTCGTCAGACAGCGGCTTATCCGCTTCCTTATTTGAAGGCAAATAAATTCTGGCCTTCAGTAGGACGTGTAAATGAGTCACAAGGAGACAGGACACTTATCTGTTCCTGTCCATCTATTGAAGAATACGCAGAAGCGTAGTCTCAAGAACCTATTAAATGTTTATAAGAGCTGCACCATTTGGTGTGGCTTTTTTTGTGCCTTGGTATTTATGGTTGCAGTTGCAGCCAAATAAGTAGTAATATTTTTTTACAAAACTGTAGTTTAAAGTTTACCATTTTTTATTGTAGCTTTTCAATAAAGAAGGGTCTCTGATATAGAGGTAGTTATATCTCTACAAAATAAAAGATTTTCCTTAGTGCTAATGTATAAGTGCCTGTGAGGTAGAGGTATTTTTGTAGACTGGATTATTGGTCTGCTATGCAACAAACCAAGAGGCCTACTCAAATCGTTTCTACATTAAGGTATTTATGAATATTAAAAACTTTGCATTAACAGGATTATTATTCTCATCGGTCGTTGTTGCTAATGCACAACAGAAGTTGTCTGATGGGACAGGTGATAATGGATTGACTGTTAGCCAGAATGCTATTTTAGAGCTTGTTAGTAAAAATAAAGGTCTGCTTCATACCAAAGTAGCGTTGGAATCAACTTCTAAGGCAGCCCCTATGAGCACTCACGTTGCCGGTCTTATGGTGTACAATACAGAGACTCGCAATGATGTAGTTCCGGGGGTCTATTATAATGACGGTACGAAGTGGATCTTGGCTTCTGGTGGTAAAGCGACGAGTATTTCATATAATCCGGCAACATACGAAATTTCGTTTGTTGATGTAACAGGAGCTCCTGTTACGATTGATTTTAAAGAGGTTGTTAAGAAAAATGAAACAATAACTACTTTGATTGATAACGGTGATGGCACTATTACTTATAAGGATGAAGTTGGTAGGGAAACAATCATTGACTTGAAGAGAGGTCCAAAAGGTGAATCGGGTAAAGATGGAGCAGACGGCAAGTCTGCCTACGATATTGCCGTTGATGGGGGATTTAAAGGCAGTGAATCGGACTGGTTATTGAGTTTGGTCGGTGCCAGAGGAGCAGACGGTAAGTCCGCTTTAGAGATATGGCAGGAACTTCCGGGTAACGACGGTAAGGACGGTGCAGACTTCATTGCTTCCATTACAGGTAAAAACGGTATAGATGGTGTTAGCCCTGAGATCGGTTC
>NZ_JAERTY010000007.1 GCF_016746095.1 Sphingobacterium faecale
AGGACGGTGCAGACTTCATTGCTTCCATTACAGGTAAAAACGGTATAGATGGTGTTAGCCCTGAGATCGGTTCCAACGGTAACTGGTTCATCGGTAGTAAAGATACGGGCATTGCAGCGCAGGGTCCACAGGGTGAAGCTGGTATAGGTGGAAAGACCTCCGCAGGAGACGGTATTTCTTTAGTAGGGACAGGAACAGCAGAAGATTCTTATGTTGTATCAGTTAAATCGGGTAATCTTGAGGCAGAAGACGGAACTATCTCCGTTAAAAATGGGACGAAAGCGACTCTGTTGAATACAACTTTGAAAGTAAGCAATAACTCTATAACTACTGATCATATCCAAAATGGGACGATTCAACCTGTTGACTTGGCCTCTTCTACTGAGATCAATCAGGTATTGGTTACCGATGAAAATAAAAATCCAATGTGGAAAGACCAGTCTAGCTTATCTAGAAATATCTATACACACAATGGCATATTAACAGAAAATCGTACAGTAGATTTTGGTGCAAATTCGTT
Source organism: Sphingobacterium faecale (assembly GCF_016746095.1). GTDB lineage: Bacteria > Bacteroidota > Bacteroidia > Sphingobacteriales > Sphingobacteriaceae > Sphingobacterium > Sphingobacterium faecale. The sequence continues at coordinate 521 of NZ_JAERTY010000007.1, forward strand.
TTTACAGTTCAAAAAAGGAAGTCAAGCACATGATTTTACCTATGATGCAACACATACAGGAATTAATATGTATGGAGAGAATACCTCATCGATTAATTTGATTACAAACGAAAATAAAATTGATAATCAAGAGTCAAAATTGCAGATGTTGCATAATAGTACGAAGTCTGAGATCAATGCAAATGCGAAATATGGTCTTTGGGTATCGGCAGGAAACCAACAGGTTATCACTTTAGGTAATCGTTATTTCGCTAACGGACAATCTAACGCAACCTATGACGAACATGTCGTAATAAAAGCAGACGGAGGGGTTCAGCTGAAGAAGATTAATACTACTCCATTCAAGGGGAGTCAAACTGACAAAATAGTCGTTGCGGACGCGTCAGGTGTTTTAAAAGCATTAAAAGCAACGATGCCAAAATTCTTCTATATGCCATCGATTATTATACCGACGGATAAATCTCAAGTTCAAGCTCCAGCAGAATTCGGGGAAATAGATTTGTATGCTCTTTATGAAAAGCAGTTTCGTAATCCGATGCGATCAAATGAAAATAAGAACACAATATTGCCTGTTTTGCCTAAAGGGGAATTAGATTATTATATTACTTGGTTTGATGAAACTGTTTTTAAGACCGTGGAGGTAGATGATAAAGGTGTGATGACCTACACGATTCAACCAAACGCAGATGTGAGTGTGGGATCATTTATGAATATTGTGTTTGCGGTTAGAGAAGATTAATATGAAGTTATTTCAATATATAATAGGCTCGTTAGTAAAGAAAGCTCTTTTTTTCTTAGTTATATTGTTTTCGATATTGCTTAATACAGCCCAAGCACAGTTTACTATTACAGAGAATTTCAAAGGTCAGGTGGGGGCAGATATTATCGTGGGGGAGCATGCTTCTCTCACTTCTGGAGTCGATGATCCAATAGGTGCAGGCTGGTTAAGATTAACACCTGGTGGAATAGAAAATAGGCGGGGTTATGCATACGTCAATCGTACTTTTCCTTCTACCCTTGGAGTTATTATTGATTTCGAGTATAAACTGTGGAGAAAACTGAATAATAATGAATTTACCGCCGGTGATGGTTTTTCAATTTTTCTTTTTGACGGTCAGTATGGACCTTCTAATTTTAAACCAGGCGGTTATGGAGGTGCCTTAATCTATGCGCCGCTAGTCGGAGGAACCCCTTGGGATATTCCAGGGCTATCCGGGGGATATATTGGTTTAGGTTTTGACTCTTTTGGTAACTATGGGAATGAAGTGGAAGGACGATTCGGTAGCATAGAGCCTGATGCAACTAATGGTTCCGCCTCTTCCTATAGGCCTAACTCAATAATTTTAAGAGGTCCTACTACAACTAATAGAGAATCCAAGATTGAGAATGGAATTCAACCTACGAATAGGTTCCTCGGTGGAAAGAAGTTAGGAACTAGATATGCTGATGCGAATAATACAAGAAACCAAACAGAGGTTCATTATTTTCCTTTGACTCAGAAACGGCCTACTGATACCGAATTTTATAGAAGGGTGCAGATTGAGATTAGACCGGTAGTAAGTGGTAAAAGCTATCGTATTATTGCACGTTGGGCAAAAAGTCGGACGGGACCTTTTGTTGAGCTGTTTAATAGTGTTACTAATGATGTCCCACCTGAATTACTTAAGATGGGATTTGGGGCAGCAACGGGGGGAGCACGCCAATATCATGAAATAAGAAATTTATTAGTTACTACGCCAGGTAATTTAAGGTTGACAAAGCGTGCCGATAAAGATATTTTAAGACGTGTAGACTTAGGAAGGGAGGATAATTTAGTTTCGTATACTATTGAAGTGGTCAATGACACGGAGTCTCCATTGCGAAACATCTCTTTTGTGGATAGCCTAACTGATATTAATGGAAAGATTGTCGATAAAGAAACCTTTGAAATATTAAGTATAAAAGACCAAGGCTTTATAAGTGCCGAGTTAAAGGAGGACGTTGACAAGGTCAGCAATAAGAAGGTTAATAAGATTATAGGGAGCTTAAATTTAGCTGCGAGTTCTACTGGGATAATAACTGTTACCGGTGAACTGAAAAAGATTCCTGCAGGGAACCTTTTGGTTAATACCGCCAACGTTATGCCGACAGATATTACTGATGAGGATTTAGGAAATAATACATCCGTTGTTCAGATCCCTGTGATTGCAGAGAAAGTAGATGTGACTTTAGAAAATATTTCCCCATTAGTGTGTCTTGACGGTGTTAATGGGAATAACTTCGAACTGCAAGTTGGTAACGTTGGAAGTGAGCCTGTTGAGAAAAAAAATCGTGTAGTGGTGGTGAAAGAGATTCCGCAGGGAACGAAGTTTTTACAAAACCCTTCGGATTATGACGGCTGGGAAAGGGAAAAAATAAGCGAAAATAAATATCAATATACAGCCAAGGTCGATATAGAATCTGGGAGGATTTATGCGAAGACTATTAAGTATAAGTTGACACCAATTAATAATACGACGACTTATACAGATGCTAGCGAAGTTTTTTATTATCGAGGTAGTACGGGGAGTAACGGCGTGAATACGATTATCGAACCTCCAGAGAATAGAGGGAATAATAAGAGTTCGATTACGATGAGACCTTTGCCTAAGAAGCCTGACGTAGTTGGAAAAGTTTATTATTGTGTTGGGGAAGTCGCAGAACAATTGAGTGCTAAAGGCGATGAAGGAAACCGGTTACTGTGGTATTTGAATAAAGGGGGGGCGGCTGCTACAGTCGCATATACACCGAATACAAGTGTTGTTGGAACAACCACATATTATGTTACACAGAGTAACGGCATATGTGAGAGTATATCCGCGCAAATCGATGTAATTGTGTTATCTCCTCCTACTGCTGGAACAATATCCGGTAATCAAGAAGCCTGCGCGGGTACAGCATTAGGTACTATAAGCTCAAAGCAAAATGCAACAATACCTAATTGGCCAGGAACAACTGTGCTAACTTACCGTTGGGAAAAGCTGGCGCCTATAGCTGGGTCGAGCTGGGCTACAATCCAAGGAGCTAATGCGGAAAATTATACTCCAGGAGCTGAAAATATTGTAGGTGTATGGAAATACCGTCGTGTGGCTATACCGGTATTGGCAGGGAAAGAAAGTGCTTGTCGGCCAGAAGCGATATCCAATGAGGTATCAGTCACCGTAAAGAACTGTCTTATAATAAGTAATCCAATGCTTCGTAGTAGAGCGAGGAAATAGAAACTACCATGAAGAAATTATTTTTTCTATATATATGTCTATTGCTTTCGTGGGGAGAGCTATACGCACAACAACAGCAAGGCGAAGGAAGCTTCCTGTCTGATAATGGCAGAAATATCCTGACCGAAAATCAATTTGACGCGATCTACGTAGAGTCGTTATTTATAGGGCCGAATGCCGAGTGGGTGATAGATGGGCAGATCGATCTGTATGTCAAGAATATTTGGATCGCTCCTACCGCCAAAATTTCCGGATCCGGGGTGATTAATATTCATAATCCAAGTAAGAATCCATTTTACGGTAATTGGAAAAGTCAGCCAACTTATATCGACGGGAATAATGGAAATTATATTGATGTGAATATCGTATTGATGAATGAAAATGGTTTACATCTGAAGAATATTTCAGGACGTGATTATGAAGACGGTTCATACCCCACTGACGAAAAAGCTGCTGCTCTACGTTTATCTAAATCCATAGATCTACGGGTAGATGGCGCCAATGTTTTCCTAAATGGGAATGATTTTGAATTGGACGTAAATGGGCAGATTTTGGAATACAGCAGTAAACGTATTGTCGTGACCAACAATCCGGTCTCGGGACACTTGATCAAAAACTTTGGCGATCGCGTCACCGCATTTACATTTCCAGTGGGTAAGGAAGCCAATGACTATACTCCGGCTCGTCTGACACCAAGTAGTAATAAAAGCAAGGTGTACGTGTCGGTTACCGATTACTTGGCCTCAGGTATACAGTTTACAGATGAGCTGATCGGTATGGATCGGGTCTGGAATATCTATGCCGACAAAGGGATGAAAATGGATTATACATTGATACACAACGAATCGACCAACGGCATAGCTTATGTGGATCCAGATGCACAGATCGTTCAACATGCAGATGGTAATAATTGGATCGGTAATGTCACAGTGTTCAATAGCGAATCTGGACCAGGTAACCCGATAGCCCAATCTATACATACACGTAAGGATATTCTGACCTATACTAAGAAAACGCTTTCGGGAGCTATGTTTACCAAGTTGACAAATGCCCCGCCTAAAGCTATGGATGACTACGTTACGCTGATCTATGGTACAGAGAAAGAAATAAATGTTTTGGAAAATGATATTGCCGGATCATCACCAATCATCACCAATAGTGTTCAAGTTACCATACCCCCAGCCAACGGAACAGTACGTGTTATAGATGGAAAGATTATCTATACTCCAAATCCACAATTCCTAGGAGTAGATGAGTTTGAGTATAAAATTACTGATGAAAATGGATTGACATCTATCGCAAAAGTGTATGTGACTGTTGAACCTAGAGATCTGTTTATACCAAATGTATTTACACCAAATGGAGATGGATCTAACGATAGTTTTATTATTAGAGGATCTGAAGGGTATGACCGTATTGATTTACTTATTGTCAATAGATGGGGTAATGAGGTCTACAAAAACATAAACTATAAAAACGAGTGGACCGGACAAGGGCTCAACGAGGGGACATACTTCTATATCATCACGGCGGTGAAGGGTAATGATGTAAGGGTATTTAAAGGAAATGTTTTGATTAAGAAATAATGAAGAAAATACTTTCAATTTTAGGATTTAATCTCGTGTGTGCCTTGCACACATTTGCCCAGCAAAACATACAATTTACACAGTATATATTTAACTCGCTCTCTGTTAATCCGGCCTATGCAGGATATAAAGAAGAGTGGTTCGGGCAGCTAGGTTTGCGTAGCCAATGGTCTGGCTGGACGGGAGCGCCAAAGACAGGTACTATCTCAATAGATGGTGTGATCGATCCTGAGAGCCGCCGACATGGGGTAGGGCTGCAGATAACGGGGGACCAGCTCGGTGCTCAAGGTGCGACAAGTATATACGCCAACTATGCTTTACGTCTTCAATTGGACCGAGCAGATGAGCATCGACTTAGCCTCGGTATTGCTGGTGGCGTGACGCAGTATAGTCTAGACGGAAACAAATTAGAGTATATAGATGATGGAGATGAGTTTATCCCGCCAGGAAAAATTTCGACATGGAAACCCGACATCCGACTCGGTGTGTATTACAATAACAGTAAATGGTATGCCGGAGTAGCTGTTCAGGATTTATTCTCAGGCAGTAATAGTGGGGAAGATTTTCAGTTTAACCAGAACTCCCTAGAAAGTTTGTACCGCAAAGTGCACGGATACTTTATCGCAGGAGCACTTATTGAATTGGATCCTGGATTATTACTGAGACCAAGTCTGTTAATAAAAGAAGATTTTAAAGGACCAACTTCGTTAGATTTAAATGCCATGTTTATTTTTAATGATAAGTTTTGGGTCGGAGGTGGATACCGTACACGTGCACGGATCTTTGACCGCAAGTATAATCAAGGTTCTGTCAATAAATTAAGTTCATTAAACTCACTGAGCGGGGTTGTACAGTTTTATGTAAACCCTAAATTCCGCATAGGCTACTCTTATGATCATATGCTCAATAAATTGAGCGGGCTTCAGAATGGGACACATGAGCTGACTTTGGGAATCACATTCGGTGGACAATTAAGGAGACAGATACTAAGTCCGAGGTACTTTTAAGATAAAACCAATTTTAAGGTATGAAACTTTTTTTTAATAAAAATGGAATGCGTTATGGTCTGTTAGGACTTGTATACCTTCTTTCCATAACCTATTCAAGTGCTCAGGAGCGTCCTGGCAGAAGATCTCTAGCAGAACAGTTGTATAACAGCATGGAATATACGCGTGCAGCTACTGCGCTGGAAAAATTAGTGGATGTCAAAAAACCTAGAGCTGTTGATCTTGAGCGCCTGGCAGACAGCTATTACTATATTAAGCAATATGAACTTGCGGAGAATTGGTATGCCCGGATTGTGAATCAGAAAGATGCTTCGCAGCAGGCAAGGCTCCGTTATGCTGAAGTGCTTAAACAACAGGGAAAATATACCGAAGCGAAAGCACAATATAGCGAGTACATAAAAGCGTATGGGGAAGACGAAAACTTGCTTAAGGCTATTGTAGGAGCGGATTCGGCTGTCCTATGGATGAAAAACCCAACGAGACATCAGCTTAAAAATGAAAGTCATATAAATACCTCGCGTGCTGAGTTTAGCGTCGTTCCTACCAGTGGAGGATTTCTTTATGCAGGGGAACCTAGCAGTCTTTTGGAAAACAAAAGTGGTATGACTGGACAGGCCTATCTGAAAATATATACAGCCGAACAGCAGCAAGACGGAACCCTTAACTATCCTAATATTCTATCGGAGTCTTTTAACAATTCGATGTACCATATTGGACCTATATCGACCAACGCAACAGAGGATGTCTTATTCGTGACCAGAACATATACTGGAAAGGATGCAGAGCAATTTAAAGCATTAGGTTCAAAATGGAAAAAACAAAATCTGGAATTAAGGATTTATAGAAAGAATGGAGATCATTGGATAGAAGAGAATTTTCCCTACAATAATGTGAAGGAGTATTCGCTTGGTCATGCGGTGTTAAGCAAGGATGAGAAGACATTGTACTATGCATCGGATATGCCAGGGGGATTTGGAGGAGTGGATATATGGTTTAGCGAACTACAAGAGAGTGGCGAGTGGGGAGCGCCACAGAATGTGGGAAGTGTAGTGAACACTAATGGTGATGAGATGTTTCCTTCTATATTTGGAAATGCTATGTATTTCGCCAGTGATGGTCTGATAGGGATGGGGGGGCTAGATATTTTTAGGGCAGTAGGTAGTAAACGTGTTTTTTCAGAGCCTATCAACCTAGGGTATCCTATTAATTCACCATCTGACGATTTCGCCTTTGTACAGGTGTCTGAAAGCGAGCAGGGCGCATACGGATATCTTTCGTCCAATAGGACTGGAGGAGCTGGTTCTGACGATATATATGCATATACCTACCGTAAACCAAAGATTACTATTATTCTTGAAGGTGTAACCAGAGATAAGTCAACAGGAGAGGTTTTAATCGGAACATCTGTTAGTCTGCGAGAGCTAGAAGGCCGTATCGTCGCCAAAGATATAACAGACGGAAATGGGATGGTTCGTTTTCAGGTCGAACCGAATACAGATTTTAGAATGTTGGGAGAGAAGCAAGGATATTTATCAGACTCTCTACATATCGCAGGGATAAATGTAATACGGGATACTGTCGTGCGCTATACACTGTTATTACAACCTGTGTTTAAAAAAGGCGATAAGTTCGTTCTTGAAAACATCTATTATGATTTTGATAAACACAATATCAGACCTGATGCCGCAAAAATATTGGACAAACTGGTTGCTACTATGCGTGACAATCCTACATTGAGAATTGAGCTATCAAGTCATACGGATAGCAGGGGGGCTGATTCTTACAATATGAAGTTATCTCAGCGCCGCGCTCAATCCGCGGTGGATTATATAGTAAACAGTGGAATCGCTCGAGATAGGTTGGTTGCCAAAGGATATGGGGAATCGCGTTTGGTTAACAAGTGTAAGAATGGTGTTCAATGTACTCCTGCAGAACATCAAGCAAATAGACGGACGGAAGTGGAGGTGTTGGATTACTAAAATCTATTGTGGACGATGGGAGTTTAGTATATATTTTAGAGTAAATTGAGATACAGTAAACAGATCAAAGAAAGGGTCGTTCGTGATATTCTCGATGGAGAATTGCTAATTGACGAAGCTATGACAAAATATGGGATATTGTCTCCTATAACGATAAAAAAGTGGCTTAGAGAAGCGCTGGATGAGGTAGGGAAGGCTGTCTAATTAGAGGTTCTGCTTAATAATAACATATGGGGAGCCGAAACACAGCTCCTCATATGTTATCCATTCTAATAAAAAAATGCAACTGACAATTGTCTTGTTAGGCTGCTCCGTTAAATTTTGGGCATAAAATGTTTTCAATAAAATTAGCTAGGTTTGCACTATGAAAAAGGGCAAGCTTTATTTAATCCCCGTTCCTTTGGCCGAAGGGGTCGAAAAGTCATCGTATACACCATTACATCGAGATGTAATAGGAAAAGTCACAGCGTATATTGTTGAAAATGAAAAAACAGCCCGAAAGTTTTTAAAGACAGCAGGTCTTACTGTGCCACAAAGCGAACTCATTATTCATGACTTCGGGAAGCATGCACGCGAAAAGATGGACTATAATAAGGTGTTTGCAAGCGTACTTAAGGGAAAGGATATGGGACTGATGTCAGAAGCTGGTTGTCCTGGTGTGGCAGATCCTGGGGCAGATGTTGTAGCCGAAGCCCATCGGCGAAATATCCAGGTCGTTCCTTTAGTGGGACCCAGTTCGATACTGCTTGCGCTAATGGCGTCAGGATTTAATGGACAGAAATTCACATTCCACGGGTATTTACCCATAGATAAAGGAGAGAGAAGCCGAAAAATAAAGGAGCTTGAAGCACAAAGTAGACGAGAGAAAATCACCCAGATATTTATCGAGACCCCCTTTCGAAACAATCAACTGTTGGCGGAGTTGTTGAAAGTGTGTAAGCCAGAGACAAAGCTCTGTGTGGCAGCTAATCTAACGGGAGCAGACGAACTAATCGAAAGTAGAACAATAGCAGACTGGCAAGCTCATAGTTTTGATTTGCACAAGATTCCTACAATCTTTTTATTATTTGCCTAACTCTTTGTATTTTTAAGAATAAATTAAAAACACCTTGTCAGATTGCCTAAGGATATATTGTCGCTGGTAATGAAAGGATAGTATCTATAAAAATAATAAATGGAAGAACTCTTAAAGAATCCGGATTTTCAGAAGCTCGTTCCTTATCTCATAATCGTTTTCATAGTTCAGATATTGATGTGGTTGCTATTTGCCAATACAATACGAACTACGTTGAACTTAATTAAGGAAGATAATAGATGTATTCTCCCTAATCAAGCATGGTTGGTCGCGCTACCGCTTTTCAATATATATTGGAATTTTGTAGTGGTCCGTAGGCTTACAGATTCTTTAAACAATGAATTTTATGACCGGCAAATTGCGATAGAAGAGGAACCGACCCAAAAACAAGGTTATATGTATGCCGGAGGATACATGGTTAGTAATATACCCTTACCTACATTTGTAGGTTTTATGGCCTCTATAATCGCATTTGTTGGGTTTGTGCTGTACTGGTTCAAAATATACGAATATAAAAAATTACTCCGGGAGCCTTTTGAATATCGGGGTGCAAAGGATGTAGATGGACGAGAATCTGAAGAAGGTTATTTATAAAATCGAGGAATATGAAGGTAAAAGAAATAACACAGTATCTTGAAGAGATAGCGCCCCTAGCTTATCAGGAATCTTACGACAACTCGGGGTTGATTGTAGGACGTCCAGAGGATGAGGTTACGAAGGTGTTGATATCCTTAGATTGTACTGAAGCAGTGGTAGATGAGGCAATAACGAAAGGTTGTAATCTGATTATTTCGCATCATCCCATCGTTTTTAAAGGCTTGAAAAAATTTAATGGCAGAAACTATGTGGAGCGGACAGTGATGAAGGCCATCAAAAATAATATTGCATTATACGCTATCCACACAAATCTGGATAATGTAATAGGAGGGGTGAGTTCAAAGATTGCTGAAAAGCTAGGTTTGGTGAATCAAGCAATACTAAGCCCTAAGTCTGGATTGTTAAAAAAACTGGTAGTCTATGTGCCTAGAGCAAACGTAGAAGACGTAAGGCAGGCTCTTTTCGATGCAGGTGCGGGTAGTATAGGGGACTATGATCAATGCAGTTATAATACTGCTGGATACGGTACATTTAGACCATTGGACGGAGCAAATCCTGCGTTAGGCACAGTAGGTACACAAGAACGTGTGGAAGAAACAAAAATCGAAGTTATTTTTCCTGCTCCCATCGAGCGGCAGATTGTTGTGGCTATGCTGTCAGCACACCCATATGAAGAAGTCGCTTATCATATCGTGAACCTTGAAAACACGCTGCAACAAGTGGGGTCAGGCGTCATCGGAAATCTTGTTGAGCCAATGGAAGCAAATAGCGTGCTGCATTACTTAAAAGAACGATTGAAACTGAATGTAATCCGCCATACCGAATTATTGAATAAACCGATAGAGCGAATCGCAGTTTGCGGAGGAGCGGGTGGTTTTTTATTGAGTGAAGCGAAGCGTTCCGGAGCAGATCTTTTTATTACTGCTGATTATAAATATCATGAGTTTTTTGATGCAGAAGGAGATCTTGTAATAGCCGATATTGGTCATTTCGAATCCGAACAATTTACCCAAGAATTATTGTTGGAGATTATTCAGAAAAAATTTGTTAACTTTGCTGTTCTATTGACAGAAATAGACACAAATCCAATAAAATACTACAGTTAATGGAACAAACCGTAGAACAAAAATTAAAAGCATTGTGGGCATTGCAATCGATCCACACAAAGATAGATAAGATTCGTCAAGTACGTGGCGAGCTACCTATAGAGGTTGCCGACTTAGAGGACGAAATGGCTGGGCTAGAAACTCGCCTTGAAAAGATTCGAGTAGAATTGGATGATTTAGAAGATTCAATTGTGAAGCGTAAGAATATGATTAAGGATGCGCAGTCTGCAATCAAAAAATACGAAGGTCAGTTGAATGAGGTGAAGAACAATCGTGAATACGATGCGATATCCAAAGAAATCGAAATTCAAGGCTTAGAGATTCAAGTATGCGAGAAGCGTATCAAAGAAGCGGAGTTTGAAATTAAAAATAAAACAGAAGCTTATGAGAAAACTAAGGAGAACCTAGATTTCTCTAAAGGTGAGCTGGATGTCAAGAAACAAGAGTTGGAAACAATAACTTCAGAAACTCAAATCGAGGAAGAGGAATTCTTGAAGAAAGCAGATATTGCTGCAGAGAAAAACGAAGAACGTCTATTAAAAGTTTATAACAAGCTTAGAGGTTCATACCGTAATGGTCTAGCTGTTGTATCTATAGAGCGAGATAGTTGTTCAGGATGTCACAATAAAATCCCCGCTCAATTGCAATCAGAGATTCGCCAACGTAAGAAAATCATTATCTGTGAGCACTGTGGACGTGTTCTTGTAGATGAAGAAATTGCATCCGAAGATTAATTCAGATAAGAAAATATAAGTAGAGGCTGTTCAGAACGAACAGCCTTTTTTTATCCCAATCGCCATCTAATTGCAACAACTTAGATATAATCCTGTTCTTCATCTAAAATCAAATATATTTGCCATTCAATAACCTTGAAAATATCTTTATGTTTAAAAAAGTCTCTAATTTTCTGAGTATAGCATTGGCTGTTGGAAGTCTCTCTGCTGCTCATGCCCAACAAGAAACATTATTGCTGCGTAATCCTAGTATTAGTAAGACACATGTCACATTTGTCTATGGAGGTGATATTTGGATCGCGGATAAGAACGGGCAGAACCCACGTCGATTGACCACTAATCCTGGTGTCGAGATGAATCCCATGTTTTCTCCTGATGGTAAGCAAATTGCTTTTACTGGGAATTATGATGGTAATACAGATGTATACACCATTCCTGTAGTAGGGGGCGAGCCAAAGCGTATTACTTTTCACCCTGCTGCGGATCTCGTTCGAGGTTGGTTGAATAATGAAGAAGTATACTTCCAGACTACACGTGAGTTCCAATACTCACTAGGGTCTAGACTCTATAAAACAAAGTTAACAGTAGAGAATGCAACTCCTCTGATGATGCCTGAAGCCTATCAGGGTACGCCATCTGAAGATGGACGCTACTGGGCTTATATCAAGAACTCTGATCCTACGGAGCGTGATCGTGTAGCTTTCAAGCGTTACCGTGGTGGCGGTATGCCGTCTATCTGGGTATTTGATACCAAAACCAAAAATGTAGAGGTTATTCCTGGTGAAAACTGTAATGACGTAAAGCCTGTATGGTTAGGTTCAAAAATCTATTTTCTATCGGATAGAGATAAGATTGTGAATATCTACAGTTATGATACCAAATCGAAGAAGGTAGAGAAGCTGACGAACTATAAGGACTATGATGTACGTACATTGCAGGGACTAGGAAATGAACTTGCATTTGAGTATGAGGGACGTATTCATATCCTTGACTTAGGAACGAATAATGTAAATACCCTGAAAATTGCGCTTGCTGCTGATCCTATGTTCAAACGTTCGAAATATGTGGATCTTAGAGATGGCATACGTAATTTTGATATTTCACCAACTGGACAGCGTGCGTTATTTGAAAGTCGTGGAGAAATAGTGTCTGTACCAAAGGAAAAGGGAGATGCGAGAAATATCTCTAATTCAGTAGGCAGCCACGAACGTTTTCCCGCTTGGTCGCCAAATGGGAAATGGGTATCTTATCTATCGGATAAGAATGGAAAGTATCAGTTAGTACTTCGAGATCAAAAAGCTGTTGATGAACCAACATATATTGACTTGGGAACGGGCTTGTTTTTCTTCGAACCCACTTGGTCTCCGGATAGCAAGAAGCTGTTCTATAATGACGCACATTTAAACCTATATTATGTTGATGTCGCTTCCAAAAAGGTAGTATTCGTAGATTCCGATAAATTGGCTTCCATTACAGGACGTACACGCAATCATTTTGAACCATCATGGTCTTTTGATTCAAACTGGATTACTTATGTAAAAAGCCTAAATAATGGAGTGAATGCTGCGTTTATGTATAATCTGACAACAAAACAGTCCCATCAGATTACCGATGGCATGAGCACTGTTGCACAACCTACTTTTAGTAAAGATGGTAAATACTTGTTTTTTATAGCCAGTACGAACACTGGGTTGACAAATTCAGGCCTGCATATGTCCGCTTATGAGCGCAATCCACAATATAATGTGTATGCTTTTATTTTGTCAAAAAAGACTCCTTCGCTTTTCAAAAATGAAAGTGATGAAGAAACAGTGAAGGAAGACAAAGCCGAAGAGCCGAAGAAAGAAGAAAAAGTAGCGGAGAAGAAAGATAGTAAAAAGAAAACCTCTGTTAAGGAAGAGGCAAAACAACCTGCGAAACCTGTAGAAAAGAAACTGGAAGTAGATTTTGATGATATCAATAGCCGCATAGTAGCGCTTCCTTTGCCTGCGGGTTACTACAGGTTGAATGGAGATGTGGAAAATACACTTACTTATCAACGTGTAGGTACAATTGGCGCATTTGATTTGACGAAAATGGAAGACAAGTCCCTTGTTGATAATGCTCGTGGATTCCGTATTAGCGCAGACGGTAAAAAAATGATGTATACCACCGGTAGAGACTACTTCATTGTCAATGCCGGACAGAAGCCCGCTCCTGGAGGAGGAAAGATCAATATCGATAATTTTAAATTTGAAGTAGATCCTGCTGCAGAGTGGAAACAGGTATTTAATGAGGTGTGGGCGATGCAGAAGGAGTTTTTCTATGTAGAGAACATGCATGGTGCGAACTGGGAAGCTGTAAAAGCGAAGTATGAGAAATTCCTTCCTTATGTCAATCATCGGTCAGATTTAGGGTATTTATTGAATGAGATGATGGGAGAATTGGTCGTAGGACATGCTTACATTTATCCTGGGGATCAACCTTCGACTCCATCGGTCAGTACTGGCGCTCTTGGTGCAGACTTGGAACAGGTTGATGGATTTTATAAAATCAATAAAATATTTACGCGCTTAGATTGGAACCCTTCTTTCAAAGCTCCTTTGGCAGAGCCAGGGTTGAATATAAAAGAAGGTAGTTATATTGTCAGTGTAGATGGTGTCAAATTGACTTCAGACATAAGTATCTATAAACTTTTGGAAAATAGAGTGGGTAAGCAGGTTGTATTGAAGATCAATACGAAGCCTTCTCTTCAAGGAGCAAGAGAAGTGGTTGTAAATCCAATCTCTTTTTCTAGTGAAATGGGACTACGCAGTATGGATTGGGTAGAGTCAAACCGTAAGAAAGTGGATCAGTTGAGTAACGGACAGATTGCTTATGTATATATGCCAAATACCGGACAGGAAGGCTATAGCAACTTTAATAGATACTATTTCTCACAGATGGACAAGAAAGCACTTCTGATAGATGAACGTAACAATGGTGGAGGCTCTGTAGCAGATTATGTTATAGATCTGTTGTCAAGAGAGCTTATCGCGGGATGGGGAATTCGTGATGGTAAATCATTTACAACGCCTGGAAATGGTATATATGGACCAAAGGCGATGATTATCAATGAAAATGCAGGTTCTGGAGGTGATATGATGCCATACATGTTCCGATTTAAAGGATTGGGTAAGTTAGTGGGCCGTACTACAATGGGGATATTGGTCGGTATTTCGGGCTATCCACCGTTGTTGGATGGCGGTAGCATTACTTCACCAAACTTTGGGGTATACGACTTGAATGGTAACTATATTATCGAAAATGAAGGTGTAGCACCGGATATTTTTGTAGAGCAAATGCCTAAAGATTTATTGGAAGGAAGAGATCCTCAGTTAGAGCGAACAGTCAAACTTCTTTTGGAGGAGATGAAGACTTATCCTTATCAACAAGTAAGGAAACCGGCAGATCCAATTCGTGTCAATTAAAATTAGTAAAAGGGGGCTTAGCCCCCTTTTGTTATTCTAAATATTAAGTAACTTTAGCGCATGAATCAATATATTGGCAGACCAAATAGCCCATGGAGCTCACTCCTTATTTTATTGGGATTGACGCTGGCTTGTAGTGTGGGAGTCCAGTTCATAATCCTCTTGTTGGGTATTCTTTCCGATGGAGGATTGGCGGAGGTACTACAGAATGAAGGCAGTCTGTCCTCCTTCTCCAATCGGCCCTTCTTTTTGTATGCGCTATTGATTGCCAGTTCTTTTGGTACATTTTTACTGCCTGCCTTTATTCTTCAAAGATTAGAACCCTATTTTAATTATTTTCCAACAGAAAATAGAAAGGATGGAATAGCCTATGTCATTGCTATTGCACTGCTGTTTGCATTCGGTCCAATCATGCAACTGATAGGGGATGCAAATGCACAGATGACATTTCCAAATAGTTTAAAAGGGGTCGAGACTTGGATGCGATTGCAAGAAGATAATATGGCTAGTTTGACTGAACGTATCGTGATGGTAGATCGATGGGAGTTGCTTCTGGTAAATGTTGTCGTAATGGCCGTCATGCCCGCAATTGCTGAGGAATATTATTTCAGGGGTTCGTTAATGCATATTATACAGCGCCTCGTTAAGAATTATCATATTACAGTGTGGCTCTCCGCTATTATTTTTAGTGCAATACATGTGCAGTTTTTTGGCTTCTTTCCAAGGATGGTCCTAGGTGTATTTTTTGGATATATGTTTGTGTGGACGCAGAATATTTGGATACCTATATTGGCTCATTTCGTGAATAATGCGACAGTGGCGGTATTGGCATTTGTATATGCAAGGGAAGGGAAAACATATGCCGACTTACAGTCATACGATAGCTATTCAATATTTGTGTATATTGGAAGCTTTATTTTAACAATACTCTTAGGAATCTGGTTTTATAAAATTTCAAAACAAAAGCAAGCTAATGGAGAAAGATTGGAAGAAAATACAAGTATATAACAGCGCTGTTGAAGCTGAGATCGTAAAACAGATGCTGGAAGAAAATGGCGTACATGCTGTGCTGTTGAACAAACAAGATTCATCTTATCTGTTCGGAAAGATAGAGCTCTATGTTCATGAAGATATGGAACAACGGGCGTTGCGATTAATTAAGGATAATGAAGAAAATAATATAGGGGCGGAGGATGTTAACTAGAGCTATTACAGGATTTTTTTTTATAGCCGTATTGATCGGTGCACATCTGTTAGGGCAACTTGTTTTTGTTTCCTTCTTCTCATTACTGGGACTTTGGTGTTTATATGAGTTTTATGGGATAGTCCGTAAGGAAGAAGTAAAACCCATGATTTTTTTAGGGATAATTGCATTTGCTATTTTGAGCGCTCTTATCGCTTTACATTGTTTGGGTGTGATCCCGTTTGTTAAGGTATGGTTATTTATTCCATTGTTCTCTTTCATATTTATCTTGGCGTTGTTCCAAAAAAGGGCACTTCCCTTTAATGATATTGGTTATACCCTATTAGGGATTACCTATGCCGGAATTCCATTTCTGTTTTTTCTAGCTTTGGGATTTATAAAGGGTGACTTTAATTTCTATATACCACTCGGTTTTCTAATAATTCTTTGGTCGAATGACACGGGGGCCTATCTTGCGGGAAGAAGCTTTGGAAAACGCAAATTGTTCGAACGAATATCACCTAATAAAACATGGGAAGGCTTTATCGGTGGAGTCCTATTTGCAGTAGCTATTGCTTTTAATCTAGAGCAGTATTTTGGTGCTTTGACAAAGTGGGAATGGGCGTGTATGGCGCTTATTATCGGTATATTTGGCACTTTGGGCGACCTGGTGGAATCGATGTTAAAACGCAGTTTGGGGGTTAAAGATTCGGGAAATATCCTGCCAGGACATGGGGGATTGTTAGATCGATTCGACGGTTTATTAATGGCTGCGCCCTTAGTATTTTTGTTTCTGTTAATGATTGCATAGGTATGAATATTTCTACGTCAACATTTAAATTCCTCAAAGATCTTTCTGATAACAACAGCAGAGAGTGGTTTCAAGAGAATAAAGGTCATTACGAAGAAGCTCTTCAAAATGTGAAAGAATTTGTAGAAGAATTGATTGTACAGCTTTCTCTATTCGATCCGCAGATCAATACCGATATAAAGGCATCTAAGTGTATGTTTAGAATTTATCGGGATGTCCGGTTTTCCAAAGACAAGTCTCCCTATAAGTCTTGGCTGGCAGCAGGAATTTCTGTGGATGGACGAAAGTTAGACGGGCCTGAATATTATATTCACATTGAACCTAATAATTCATTTATAGCTGCTGGGTATTGGCGTCCTAAAAAGGAACATTTGGATGCAATTCGTCAAGAGGTAGATTATAATGCGGAGGCGTTGCATGGTGCGTTGGAAGCAGGGCAATGGACGGTGGCAGATCTTTCGCAAGAAGATAAGCTTACTAGACCTCCTTCAGGATATAGTGCGGATGATCCACAGATTGAAATCTTTAAATTAAAAAGCTTTATCATACATCAGCATTTGTCAAATATGGTATTGACAGATGCTGATGCAATGGACAAAGTAGTAGGTATTTGTAAAAGGATTTATCCGTTCAAAAAATTCATTCAAGAGGCCATTGATCTGGAGCCTTAATGCGGAAAACTCAACTTACCCATACAGACAGCGGGCGAATCTTTCAGACCTGAAACATTATTGGGGCTTCCAGCTACGGCTTCATTTGCCAATATGGCAAAAAGACAGGCTTCTTTTGCATCGGGATTCATGTCTATTTCGTCAATGGAAGCAACCTTTATCGTAGGTAGAGCTTTTGCAATATTGTCCATCAATAACGGATTGTGAAGGCCTCCTCCGCTGATATATACTACGACATTATCTAACCCTTGTGCAAGGTATTTAATACCATTCGAAATAGATGATGCTGAAAACATATTCAATGTAGCCATCACATCTGCAGGAGATAGGTTTTGTGTATTTGAGCTACTTTGCTTTTTTTTCAGATATTGAAGATTAAATAATTCCGGTCCTGTCGTTTTTGGAAAATCAAGTTCAAGGAACTCCTCTTGGAGAAGATGTTCTAGCAAAACGTCGTTAACCGAACCAGACATCGCGATTTGGGCATCTAAATCCATCTCTCTTCCAAAATGTTGAAACATATATTGATTCATCATTGTATTTCCCGGACCAAGATCTGTAGCAAAGGCCTTAAGTTCTGTGTGCTTATTAGGAAGAAATGTGAAATTTGAGATACCTCCGATATTCAAGAGTATTCTATTTTCTACGACATCAGTGAATAAAAGAAAGTCTCCGTAAGCTGCCAGCGGGGCACCTTCTCCGCCTGCTGCAATGTGCTTTTGCCGAAAATCTGATAGTGTTATGATTCCTGTGTGTACAGCGATGTGATCACCATCACCAATCTGTAGTGTGCTGTTGGGCAAATTGATGTTCTTTGTTAAAGATTGAGGAGCGTGATAGACTGTCTGTCCATGACTGGCAATTAGGTCTATAGTGTCAGAGCTGACTTGCCACTTTGTTAAAGCTTTTTTAATCAAATCCGCATGTACAAGAGCAATATAGGGATTGATTCCCGAAAAATCCTGTTGATTGATTTCTGTTTTTGCGAATATTTGACGTATATAGTTTCTGAATTCATCTTGATAAGGTAGTGTGTCAAAATGAACAATTTCCAGTTTTGTGTCAAAACCACTCCCTTGTATTTTGCATAGAGCAATATCCAATCCGTCTAGTGACGTTCCCGACATGAGCCCGATGATTAAACGGTTTTCTTTTTTGCTTATTTCATAAAGCTTTTCAATTTGGCTATTCATATTCTAAAAATACGCATATTCGCTTTTGGTAATGTCAATTGTTAATGATATTTTTGGAAAAAAAGAAGAAATAATGAATTTTCCAGCAGAATTGAAATACACAAAGGATCATGAATGGATTCGTGTAGAAGGCGATGAAGCCGTAATCGGTATTACTGACTTTGCTCAGCGTGAGTTAGGTGATATTGTTTTTGTTGATATTAACACTGTAGGAGAAGAGGTAGCAGCAAACGAAGTGTTTGGTACTATCGAAGCGGTTAAAACCGTATCCGACTTGTTTATGCCTACAAACTCCACAGTATTAGCAGTGAATGATGCAATTGACGCTTCTCCAGAATTAGTAAACTCTGATCCTTATGGGGAAGGTTGGATTATTCGTGTGAAACTCGAAAATCCTGCGGATTTAGACACGTTACTAACGGCAGAAGGATACAAGTCGGAAGTTAACGCATAAGTGATTGATTTTATATCAGATAAAGATAAAGCCTACGCAATTTGCGTAGGCTTTATCTTTATCTGATTGTTTAATTCTTGATTTCTTTAAGCTCGGTACTAGAGCTGATTTTGTTGCCCTGTATCTCCATCGCACTAGTCACAGAAGATGATTTTACAAAGAATGTTTTAGCGTCTAAAACATAGTGCCCAGTTGTAGTTCCGATTGCATTGCCTGAGTTGTCAATAAAAATTCCCTCGATGGTTATTTTATAGCCATCCACATTTTTCTCAGTAAATGTGGATGTAGTTTTCCCTTTTACCGAGAGCTGCGGTAGAGAAACTTCGTTGTTCCAGCTGTCCCCTATAGCCAAAGGGTAATCGGGGTATGAAACAAACATCCCTTGGATGCTGGATTGGTCAAATGCTTGATCAGGTACATTAGGGAAATCCATTTCTGTTATTTTTGCGTTTTTGTCCATTTTTATGGTCAGAGTGCTCTCCAATAAAGGTTTCAGTTGAGTTGCCATCATTTCTTCCATCTGGTTTGATGGCTCTTTCGATGAGTCATACGATATGGTCATTATACCCGCATTTATATCTGTTTTCAACTGCGTATATTTTGCTTGATAGGTAATCTGAGATGTCGTAACCTCGGTTGCTTGCATGTCCATCTTAATAGTCATATCCATAATCATACTTTGAGCACCCTCAACATCAGATTTTGATACCATTTCGAAAGGAACAACTTTTCCTTTTTCTGGATTTAATTTAAATGTTACTTTTTCCTGCGCTTGGAGTCCTAAAAACATACTGGATACAATAAGTGCAGCGATAATTTTTTTTTTCATACGTGTATAATTATTTCATGACCCAGCAGCTGTTGGATCGATTTGATTTTCAACTGATGTTTTTTATTTACTATTTAACTAATGATGCTGTGAAAGTAGTGTTTTAATTTTAGTTATGTGTAGAGATGTAAAAAAAAAGGAGCCTAAGTGGCTCCTCTTAATTGTATGATGTTTTTATACTATTTCTTGTATGTAACTTCTTTTACAGCATTGATGACTTTAGCTACATTTGGTAACGTAGCTTCCACTAGCGTAGGTGCATATGCTAAAGGTACATCTGCAGATGTCACGCGTAATACAGGCGCATCTAGGTAATCGAATGCATTTTTCTGAACATGGAATGAAATCTCAGAAGATATAGATGCCAATGGCCAAGCCTCTTCCACGATAACTAGTCTGTTGGTTTTTTTAACCGATTCAACAATTGCTTTATAATCAATAGGACGTACTGAACGTAAGTCGATTAATTCAACACTAAGTCCTTCTTTCTCTAACTCTGCGACAGCTGGAATTACAACTCTAGGAAGCATCTTGCCAAAAGAAACAATAGTAACATCTGTTCCTTCTTGAATGGTATGTGCTTTGCCGATAGGAAGATAGTATTCTTCCTCAGGAACAGCCCCTTTGTCTCCGTACATGACCTCTGACTCCATGAAGATTACAGGGTCTGGGTCGATGATGGCCGATTTTAAAAGCCCTTTTGCATCGTAAGGATTAGAAGGAACAACTACTTTCAAACCTGGTGTATTCGCATACCAGTTTTCAAAATTCTGAGAGTGCTGTGCTCCTAATTGTCCGGCATTACCGGTAGGACCGCGAAATACGATTGGACAAGAAAGCTGTCCGCCTGACATTTGACGAATTTTAGCCGCGGAGTTGATAACCTGGTCTATTGCGACTAATGAGAAGTTGAATGTCATGAATTCTACAATAGGTTTTAACCCATGTGTAGCAGCTCCAACAGCAATACCGGCAAAACCTAATTCAGCAATAGGAGTATCAATAATACGTTTTGGGCCGAATTCGTCAAGCATGCCCTGGCTTACCTTATAAGCTCCGTTATACTCAGCAACTTCCTCCCCCATTAAAAATATAGTTTCATCTTTACGCATTTCTTCGTTCATTGCTTCACGAAGCGCTTCTCTGAATTGAATTTCTCTCATTAGTTTTGAAATCGTTTTAATTAACCTTTGATATGCAAAAATACTATTTAATAATGATATTTCATACGTATGAAATGTAATATTGCTGTCGGTTCCTCTACCAGCGTGCCTCTAATATAGCAATAAATAAAGTCCTTATAACTTGGTTTATTTGAGGAATTCTTGTAACCATAGGTTTAGATTTTCAATAGCTAAGGTAATATCCCAGGCACTTCTATCCCGTTTTTCAACATAGTTAGAGATAGCTCTTACTTGCAGGCAAGGTACCCTTTCCTCTTGGCAGACAAAAAATACAGCAGCACCTTCCATACTTTCAGTCGCAACAAGAGGTAAGCGCTCTTTTAACTGATCTATAGAGATGGGGTTACCATGAACAGTGTTGACAGTGATGCCATGGTAACTTGGCAATTGAACAGAAAGCTGAGGCGGAGAAGTGGAATGAAACACGCTTTTACCAAACCCCAGCTCTTCTATAGGGAGGAAAATATCGTCATTTTCTGCACCTAATTCAGATAGCTGGTCAGTCTTTGTTTGAATGACTGTTCCCAATGGGATTGTGTTGGAAAATGCTCCAGCGATACCAATATTAAGGACGTAATCCGGACGAGTATCCTGAAGTGCTTTTCCCAATTGATAAGCCGTTGCTACCATACCGACTCCTGTAATCAGATAAGGGATGTCCATTTGGGTGAGAAAATTAATGCTAGGAGCAATCTCCCCATTGGTGGCGGCTACGATCAATGGTTTCATATGTGTATAATTATCTTCGATGAGCTCGCAAGCTCGGTTTTTTTTATCTGTCATATGGAATACTCATTGGTGTTTGTGCTTCGCTAAACATGAGTATTTCATATGTTGTTTTTCGTAAAGGATTCTTCTATTTTTAACTGCTAAAATAGAGTTTTTTAAGGTATATTTGCCTATATGATATACATTACAAGACGGGAGAGATTCTGTGCTGCCCATAAGTTGCATCGCGAAGATTGGTCAGAGGAGAAAAATGAAGCTGTATTCGGCTATTGTTCCAATCCTAATTGGCATGGACATAACTATGAATTGTATGTTACAGTAAAAGGAACAGTGAATCCAGAAACAGGTTTTTTGATTGATTTGAAACTGATGAAGAATATTATCAATACAGAGGTCATCGATAAAATGGATCATAAGAACATAAATTTGGATGTAGACTTTATGCAAGGCAGGATGGCGTCAACAGAAATAATTGCCATGGAGATATTTCATGTGCTAAAGCCTCACTTTGAACATGAAAATGTACAGCTCCACAGTGTGAAATTGTATGAAACAGAAAATAACTCAGTCGAATATTTCGGCGATTAATCACATAAATAATTAGTTAAGAAATGAGTAATCTTACGGACTTCAATGAAGAATTGGAAGGCTACAAAAAGATAGACCAATATAATGGACAACAGGTGGAACGTATTGCTTCGCACTATAATGATATCTTATCGGCCATAGGCGAAGATCCAAACCGTGAAGGCTTAATCAAAACACCGGAGCGTGTAGCCAAAGCGTTGCAATATTTAACCCATGGATATGATATTGATGCTGCTGAGGTACTTCGTGGTGCTATGTTTGAAGAAGATTATAGTCAGATGGTTGTGGTAAAAGATATAGAGGTGTACTCCATGTGCGAGCACCATATGTTGCCATTCTTTGGTAAAGCGCATATCGCCTATATTCCCAATGGCCATATTGTGGGATTAAGCAAGATTCCAAGGATAGTAGATGCTTTTGCTAGACGCCTGCAGGTACAGGAACGGTTGACGAATGAAATCAGAGATTGTATTCAGGATACATTGAATCCAGCAGGAGTTGCCGTAGTAATAGAGTGCAAGCATATGTGTATGGCAATGCGTGGTGTGCAAAAGCAAAATTCTGTAACAACAACTTCTGCTTTTACTGGAGAATTTCAAAATGATGTTACACGATCAGAATTTTTAAGATTAATAACCGCGTCCTTAGCTTAGGACATAAGTTAATCATAAGTAATCAAAAAAACCTTGTTTTCAGTCTGAAAACAAGGTTTTTTTGATTACAGATTATCTTAGGATCAGTTGATCTAACCTAACAGCGGGAGTAAAAATAATTTGTTTTCTAAAATTGTTCCGTAAATTCGCAACCATGTTTCAAGATCAAGAAGAGGTAAGTGGCTATTTAGAAGGGACTTGTGATGCAGAGGATGTGTTACTTGGAGTTATAAATAGAGAAACATATTTGAAAGAGACGATGCCCCATATGTTATCGGGGCATTATCAAGGGCGCGTCTTGTCTATGATTAGCAAGATGCTTGCTCCAAAAAAAATTCTAGAGGTAGGTACTTTTACAGGTTACGCGACGTTATGTTTAGCGGAAGGGTTGACCAAAGATGGCACTCTGCATACTATCGATATTAATGAAGAGCAGGAAGAGCGAGTTTCAGGATATTTTGAACGCTCTGAATATGCTTCGCAGATTCAATATCACATAGGGGATGCCATCAATGTAATCCCAACGATAGAAGGAGAGTTTGATTTAGTATTTATCGATGCAGATAAAAAGCGGAATTTGGTTTATTATGAAATGTTAATAGATCGGATTCCAAAAGGGGGCGTTATTTTATTGGACAATGTACTGTGGAAAGGAAAGGTCTTTGAGAGCAATCCGGACAGTCAAACAAGACAAGTCTTAGAATTGAACGCCACCTTGGCAAAAGACAATCGTGTAGAAAAGTTGATTTTGCCAATCAGAGACGGGCTTTTTGTGTTACGCAAAAAGTAATGGTTGAACTAAAAAGTAAAAAATGCAAAAATCTTTATGCAGCAGAGCATTGCTGTTACTAGTATTGTGTTTCGCTTCAGTAACGACACTATTGGGACAAAAGAAATTCAGTCCCTCAAGTTACATCGAGCAGCACAAGAGCGTTGCACAACAGCTTATGCGCGAGACAGGTGTGCCAGCATCTGTGATTTTAGCAGTCGCTATTCATGAAAGTGCTTATGGCAATAGTCGAATTGCCAATCATTTAAACAATCATTTTGGGATTAAGGGAAAGAACAACAGTTCAGTGATAAGATCTGCCTACAAAGGCTATGAATCTGTGTGGGCTTCTTATAATGATTTTGTAGGTCTCCTAAAGAGAAGAAAGGCTACACAGCCTTTATTTGAAAAATATTCTCCTCAAGACTATACTGCTTGGGTCAAAGGAATCGCCCGCTCCGGCTATTCGGTGACCAAAGACTGGAGTAGTAAGGTTCTGAACACGATTGATAGGTACGATTTGGATGAATTGGATATAAATTAGTAGATTTATATACTTTTTTTAAATTGATGAGATTTCTATTGCTATCTTTCGTCCTAGTGGGCTTGTTGGGTTCTTGTGCTTCGAAAAAAAGAACGGTATTGTCACATCCCTCATCATCGGGTAGCTCTTCATCTAGATCTAGTGTTAGTAAAGGAGCGACCTCTACATCAGGACTTTCTTATATTGAGCAATATAAAGATGTCGCTATTCGTGAAATGAATCTCTATGGTATACCTGCTAGTATCAAATTAGCTCAGGCTCTGTTGGAATCTGGAAATGGAAACTCCTATTTAGCAAGGGAAGCGAATAATCACTTTGGAATAAAATGCGGAGGTGTCTGGAACGGGAAAAGTGTAAGAAGGGCCGATGACAATCCAAACGATTGTTTTCGTGTATATGATAATCCCGAGCAATCCTTTAAAGATCACTCGCAGTTTCTTTTACGCAAACGTTATGAGAAGCTATTTACACTGAATAGAAATGATTACAAAGGTTGGGCAAGAGGGTTAAAAGATGCAGGCTATGCGACCAACCCGAGGTATCCCGAGCTATTGGTCGATTTAATAGAACGGTATGAGCTTTACAAATACGACAAAGGCGAAACTTATGTAGAGAAGGGCCGTCGTGAAGAGAAGGTAGAAAGAGTAATCGAAACGAAAATCGAAACGGAACCTACCACAAAGCCTGAGCAGATTAAATCGCCAGTTGCTATGGTCATTCATGAAGTTAAACCTGCTCAGACGCTGTATAGCATTAGCCGTCAGTATAATGTTACAGTCGACCAGATTAAGCAGTTGAACAACCTTTCAGATGACACATTGTCAATAGGACAGCTACTTGTGATTACCAAATAGAAGTAAAACATTGTTAAAATTATAGCGTTTTATTCGGTAATAATGTAGATTTACAGTTGTGAACACCAATCTAAACATAGTACTGTTAATATTACTACTTTTCTATTGTGGACGGATATATTCCCAGCAAAAGGTAGAAGGGTTGATTTTTGATAAAGATACTAAACAGCGGATAGGTCGGGTATTAATGATTAATAAGTCCTCTGGCGCCAATGTCTTTAATAACTCAAGAGGAGAGTTTGCCTTGGAGATGCAGCGTGGTGATAAGATCATAGCGCAAAAGGAGAACTATTTTAGTGATACACTAACTTATAAAGGGGAAAAGGTGCTCATTTTTAACTTAAAGAAAACCTCTATATATATAGATCCTGTAACCGTAGTCGCAAGAAAGACTCCCGAACAAATTCTAGCGGATAGACGAAGGGATTATGATAAAGCCTATAAATTAGCTGATCCGGGGAGTTATTTAAGTGTCGGACCTACTGGGGCAGGGCTGAGTATAAATGCGATATATAACCTGTTCAGTAAAGAAGCAAAAAACGCTCGAAGACTGACGAAGTATTTTCAAAAGGAATATGAAGAAAATATTGTTGATATCCGTTTTTCCAAAGAGTTGGTTAAAGGGGTAACTGGGCTGGAAGGAGAACCGTTGGACAATTTCATGGTAAGATACAGACCTTCGTATGATTTTGTATCTTTGGCAACACATTATCAAATGGTGAGCTATATAAAGTCCAAATATGAATATTTCAAGTTTGTACCTTATATTAAGCCTCTTCCGGACTTGGACAATATAAATATTAATAATGAAGATTAGTAAGCATATATGATGAGACATTTACCCCTATTTTTGAGCTTTCTAGCTGCTCTTTGTAGTATACAGGCCTTCCCCCAGACAGATTTAAAAGGGCTTAGGGAGGATCCAAACACTAAAAAATTAGATGCCGATACAACTAAAGGTGTTCAAATCAAACAGATCAATGTTCCTATCCCCAAGTTAGGGTTAGAAGTTGACTATTGGAAACATTGGACAAAGTTTGGACTAAATTTAAATCAGGCGACATTTAGTGATAACTGGAATGCAGGTGGGGTAAGTTCAATAGCGGTGGGTGGTACTTTTTGGCACAAATCTGATTATAATAGGGACCGATTTAACTTTGTGTCAGAGGTGGATCTGAAGTATGGTAAGATTCAAAATTTTGCAAAAAAAGATGGCTCTAATAAACGCCCTCCCAAACCACTGGCAAAGAAAAATAATGACCGCATTTTTTGGGACAATAAGTTGGCGTATAAATTCACGAATATTTGGGCACTTTATTTTTCGTTTACATTTGAATCTCAATTTGACTTAGGTTATAATTACGCAAAAGATAAGGAGGGGAACGAAATTATTAAAGAGACTGTTTCCAGCTTTATGGGGCCTGGTTACTTTACGGAGTCGTTCGGGGTAGAGTACAAACCGGATAAAACCTTCTCTCTACGTCTGGGAACAGGTACGGCACGTCAGACATTGGTTTTAGATGATCGAGTGAAGCCATTGACTATTACAGAGTATGCGGAACGTTATCCCGATAACCCGCCAATAGTAAAGGATCAGGAAAAATGGGGGCTCAAACCTGGACAAAATTTTAAAAACGATCTCGCTTTTCAGGTGACGGCAAATCTAGACAGAAATCTATCTCAAAACCTCAATCTCAAAGCACGGTACAACCTTTTTGCAGACTATAAGGATATAACAGATCCTGATCATAGGTTGGATGCAACATTAAGCGCCAAAGTAACTAGCTTGGTTAATGTGTCGTTATCTGGAATTTTAGTGTATAACTACGATGAAGCATCAAAAATACAATATAGCCAAGCGTTAACCTTAGGAGTAATATACGCGTTACCAAGATAATATTATAGGGCCATGTTGTTGAAGGGATTTGTCGTAGGAGTCAGTTCGTTTGTATTGATTGGATGTGGTGCATCTAAAAAGGTTACAATTGCACCAAAGAAAGAGTCGTTGGTGAGGATGACTCCTCAAGATACCTTGACAAAAGTTGAAGAAATAGTAAAAGTTGAAGTTCCAAAAACGGTAGATACAACAGTTTTTCACGCATTGCGTGAGCTGACTCCAGAAGAAAAGGTTAAGGAACAAAAAGGTGGCGGCGTATATAAAGGGGCTGATTGGGCTGCTGCTATACATTACGACCTTCGAAAACCTAATTTTGTTATCATCCACCATACTGCCCAGAATAATATCGCACAGACGGTACGTACATTTCAGGTGCCGCATTCTAAAGTGAGTGCCCATTATGTAATAGGCAGGGATGGACAGATTATTCAAATGCTAAACGATTATGAACGCGCATGGCATGCCGGGAAATCAAAATGGGGCAATATTGATGATCTCAATTCTGTATCCTTAGGCATCGAGCTGGATAATAATGGGAAGGAGCCATTCCCAAATGCACAGATAAACTCCTTGTTGATTTTATTGGATACATTGAAAGCGAAGTACCTGATCCCTCAGCTCAATTTTATAGGTCATGCAGATATTGCCCCAATGCGTAAGGATGATCCTAGTGTTTTATTCCCGTGGAAACTATTGGCAGAAAGAGGGTTTGGAATTTGGTATAACGAAGACTACCTAATGATGCCTCCCGCTAATTTCAATCCGATAGACGCCTTAAAGATAATGGGTTATGATATGCGAAACCAAGAAGGAGCGATCCGTGCCTTTAAGAGAAAGTATATTGTTAAGGAAGTGAACGGTGTATTGACCGCTCATGATCAAGCAGTACTGTATGATTTGTATCGTAAATATTTCTAGATTTGTGCTGCTGCTTTGTTGGAGATCATTCGTTGAAGAAAAAGGCCAAAACATATAACTAAAATACAGCCAATCAGATTAAGCCATAGGAAGGCAACGACGTCAGCTTTCCAGATTCCAATAATGATAAGTTCTGTAAGGATTGCAGCCCAAAAAACAGCCTTGCCACCAACTTTCTTAACGTAGAAAGCAACGAGGAATATACCGAGTATTGTGCCATAAAATAAAGAACCTAAAATATTAACTGCTTCTAGGAGATTACCTAGCTTGTTTGCGTATAGGGCAACTATGACCGTAAAAATTCCCCAACCCAGTGTGCACAACCTAGAGGCTTTCAGATAAGCACGTTCTGAAGCTTCCTTGTTGATGAACCGTTTGTAGATATCGATGACGGTGGTAGAGGCAAGCGAATTTATTGCGCTTGCTGTGGCTCCCATAGAAGCGAGCATAATTATGGCGATAAGCAACCCAATAAATCCCTTCGGGAAGGTCGAAGTAACAAAAGACAAGAAAATATAGTTGTTGTCATTCGTGTCGGCAGTTGTGTCGTTTTTCTTGATTAAACCAATCACTTCTTGGCGTAGCGCATCCGATTTTGCGTTTAGGGCATTTAGTTCTTCACCTTTAATGGCTGCATTGAGATTATCCTTCTCTGCCAATGCCTTAGTTAATGCTGTAATCGTTTGCGATTTGCTTAATCCAATTGCTTCTTGCTGACGTAGTAATTGTGCGTAATCTTCGGCATAAATACTGTTTTCAAGTTTGTTTGTCTCCAGCGAATTGAAAAATAGCGGCGGTGTATGATACTGATAGTAGGCAAAGACCAATACGCCTATTAATAGGATACAGAATTGCATAGGAACTTTTAAAAGACCATTCATCAATAATCCCATTCTGCTGTCCCGGATAGATGATCCTGTCAGATAACGTCCCACTTGGCTTTGATCAGTGCCAAAGTAGGATAGCTGCAGAAAGAAGCCTCCGATCAGACCTGTCCATACCGTATATTGATTGTTTAGATCAATAGTAAAATCAATAGCATTGGTCTTTCCTGATTTGCCAGCGATATGTAAGGCTTCGCTAAATCCAATGTCATTCGGGAGTAGCCGTATTACCATAAAACCAGCGGCAAGTAATCCACCGAATATAATTCCCATCTGCAAGAGTTGTGTATAGGAGACGGCCTTGGTCCCACCATATACCGTATAAAGGACCACGACACCGCCCATGGCTAACGTAGTGTAGGTGATGTCTATGTGTAATATCGTTGATAAGATAATAGCAGGTGCGAAAATCGTAATTCCTGTAGAAATTCCGCGTTGGATTAGGAATAGGAATGCCGTTAATGCTCTGGTTTTGATATCAAATCTCTTTTCTAGAAACTCATAAGCCGTAAATACACGAAGCCTATGAAAAATAGGTACAAAGGTGATGCATAGCACAATCATGGCTAGGGGGAGTCCAAAATAAAATTGAACAAAGCTCATCCCTGAAGAGTAGGCTAGGCCCGGAGCAGATAAGAAAGTGATGGCACTCGCTTGAGTAGCCATTACCGAAAGACCTACATTGTACCAAGGGAGTTCACGGTCGCCCAGTAGATAACCGTTAATATTACGAATATTCCTGCTTTTGAATACGCCATAGGCGATAATCAAAAGCAGGGTAGTAAAAAGCACTATCCAGTCGATAGAACTCATGAATAATGTACCGTGAATAAGTACATAAATACGATACATAAGAGTAGCCAGATTACCAGAATCCAGTAAAATTGGCGCCAGCTGCGGACAAAAGGGGGGAGTCCCTTATCTGTCATGAGGCTTCTGGGGTAAGAGCACACTATTGAAGAAGATGGCAAATATAAGACCTCCTATTAATCCTCCAATAATGCTTGAAAATGATCCGCAAGACGCAAAAGCGGTTAGCGCACCAAATACAGAGCCAATTAATAAAATTAAACCTTTTGCGTTAATAGGTTGCGCATCGTTTACTTGATTTTCCATATCTAATCTTAAAATTACTTTTCTTTTGTAAGCAAATTTACGAATAATCTATAAGCTCCGGGGACTCCTGCAGGTAATTGTCTGAAAAAGGCCAATGAAGTGTATACAAACTTACCCTTTCCATAATTAGTAATCAAGAGGGATCCTTTATTGGGCTGTTCATCCCTGTCATGTATAGAAAGCGGCGTGCGATAATTCCGATCGATATCGTCTGCAAAATACAGCCCACGTTCTTGTACCCATCCATCAAAATCGATTGCTGTGATCTTATTCGGGTAAGAGAACGCGATATCTTTAGCCTCAAATTGAACAATAGCGTCTTCTTCTGTCACGCGGTCTCTCGATATAGCGAATGGGTAGGGACCTAACTGTTCGGCCATGAGCTTAGTGTTGACATTATATTGCATTAGTACAACACCTCCCTGTGCTACATATTCCATCAAGAGTTTTTGAATCGCGGCAGCCTGCGGATTGATATTAAAGTAACGTACACCCACTACGATAGCATCATACTGCTGTAGTAACGGCGCAGATAAAGTCTGTCCATTCAGGTTGGTGGTCGCTATACCAATTTCATTTAATGATTTAGAAACGAGGTCACCAGCACCAGCAATATAACCTATACTTTTGACGGGGTTTACCAGAGCGAGGCGCTCACAGTTAATGACTGTCGTAGGAAACCAGGTGATACGGGGAATATGGTCGTAATCAATGGTCTTGATTGATTTTAAAGCCACATTGTTCCATAGCAGTTTGATTGTAGTGTGAGCACTATTTGCCGAGGAGGGTTTTACCCTGATTTGTTTGGTAATCGTGTTTGATTCTGCAAAATCTAGATTGAGATGTTGAGGAACGATGTTCCACTCATCAGATTGCGGTATGTCGACCTTAAAGTTGTTGCTATCTTTATCATGCCGGGTAAAAGTGATGTTCACGACTTTCTCTTCACCGTTAGTACTTAATACAATCGATGAGGACGCCTCGGCAGTAAGGACGGGTGTGATCGCTACAGGGCTATGGATTTCGCCACGGACAGGGTCAACGACTTTATATTGTATAGCTTGGGATCTCTGAAGTAATTTTCCATCGATGTCAAAAGTGAAGGTAACTATTGGGGGGGTAGGGTTTGTTGGAAATCCTATATCCTTCGGCTCTACATCAAATTTTCCTAACGAATGTGCTTTTTCAAGCCAGTAAGGTTGTGTGTTGCGGTGCCATGTATAAGGGGCTGACGAGTTCCAAGTGTTGTTTGTTGCGAGTGCCTGATTGACTTCTGCCAAGCTTGTCTTGATAAGCTTGACCTTAATTCCTGGACGTCTAGCAATGGCTTCAAGAGATACATCAAAGCTTTTGTTTATAGAGTATTGGCTAGATGCGGTTGTTGCATCAACCCATATGCCCGCACAAGCGGTAATAATATCTTCGATTTCTTGGGTTTTAAGGGTTTTCCAGTAAGGCTCATCAATTGTGAGAACCTGCTCCCGGAGCACGAACAAGGCAGGAATACTTTTCTCGGGGTTTAGGTAGTCAAACCCTTTGATAATATTGTTGATTTGGACTTGTATGTCGGCAGTATTGGGGATTCGACTCCAACTTGTTTCAATTCCTTCCATTAGGTCCTTTTGTGGCTTGTCACCTGCCACGAAGTCAAAGTATTCAATGCTTGTGCCTCGCGTAGTAGCAGCGCCAAATCCCTGACTTTTATGCTGTGATCTGCTACGTGCCGCAATCTCACCATAAGAGTCACCCAATAGTGGGCTATAGGCTCCGATATCTACTTTCAGCTGGTCTTCAGACGTATTGTTCATCCCACCGAAATTAGCTGTGTTCCATAGAAGGCGTTTTGCTTTCCATACGGATACAGTAGCAAGTTGTTTAGGAAATTGAGTCGGGTCAGCAGCAGCAAGGTATGCCTCGTGCGCCAATATTGCGGAAGCCTGATGATGGCCATGTCCACCGCGCTTGTCTGGGGGAAACCTAGTAATGATAATATCGGGTCTAAATTTGCGGATAATCCATACGGCTTCACGTAAGGCTGTTTCTTTATCCCAAAAGTCAAAGGTCTCTTGATGGGTTTTAGAAAAACCAAAGTCATAAGCAGAACTGAAAAACTGCTCGCCCTTATCGATCGACCTCGCTGCAAGTAACTCCTGTGTACGTATGAGTCCAAGGTCTATTCCTTGCTCTGTGCCGATAAGATTTTGTCCTCCATCACCGCGGGTCAGGGAAAGATAACCAGTCCTATATTTTCGCTCTTGAGCCAGCCATGCTATCAGTCGGGTGTTTTCGTCATCCGGATGTGCAGCGAAGTACAGTACTGATCCTAATGTGTTCAGTTTTTCAAGCTTAATCATGATCTCACCGGTAGACATGTTTCCGTGCTGGGACCGTGCTACATAATGAAGGGAAATAAGAAATAGAAATAAAAGAGATATTTTTCTAAACATAGTTAAATATACATTTTTAACCTAAAAAACAGTCATCTATAGGTTTGATAAACTGTAATATTGTTATGGCAAATGTCGGTAGGACTTTGGAGGAATGGATTTATATTAAGGCTGTAACCGACTTGAAAAAACTTTAGAGGATTTTTTTGAATAGATGGAATACAAAAAAGAGCTAAATATGCTTTAGCTCTTTTTTCAACAATTAAAAATCTTTAGTCTTAAAATAGTGTGCGCTTAATTTGTTATTAAAGGCATAATAGTGTTACGACTCACCAGATTAAGGTGTAACCCTTCAACACTAGTAAAAGTACTATAAAAACCACAATATAATAAGTGTCATTGAAAAATAATTTTCCACATCGCCCGAGTTATAAACAAAAGCGATGTAGGGGCGTAATTTCCTATTTGTCTATCGAACCCAATACACGTTGCATGAATGTGTTCAAAGCTTCTTTTTTAGGAGTTCCCTCCTTGATTAACTTATCTACCTCGATAGCGCCATACATATTTGAGATTAATTCTCCAATAACATCTAATTCTTCGTCTTTTAAAGAGGAGACTTCGGTTAAGGACTCTAATGTCTCAATCGTCTCTAATATATAGTCGGCATCGTTTTGTTCGATGAAATCTGTTAAATGCTTAATTACTGGTAACTTCATTTAATAAATCGATTAATCCCTCAATTTTGTTTGTCTGTACTTGATTTACTAATTTACCGTCTTTGAAAGCAGCAAATGTTGGCAAGTTATTAACGTTGGCTAGCTTTCTAGATTCTGGGTTTTTTTCAGCATCTACGATAATGAAAGTTATATTTTCATTATCGGTCGCCAATTTTTTGAACTTTGGCTTCATAATGCGACAGTTTCCACACCATGAAGCAGCATATTGTACCATTACAGTTTTGTTGCTGTTAACAACTTCCTGTAAGGTGTCGTTTTCTAATTCCTGTAACATAATAGTTTGTGTTTAAATAATAGAGGCGGAAGAATTCCGCCTCTAGAGTAGTTGAAATTCCTTAGTTTGCAGACAGATACGAAGCTACACCCTCGCGAGTTGCGTTCATAGCATCTTTACCTTCTTCCCAATTTGCAGGACAAACCTCACCATGTTTCTGTACGTGAGTATATGCATCGATTAGACGGATGTATTCTTTAACGTTACGTCCAAGTGGCATGTCGTTTACTGATTCGTGAAAAACTTTACCGGTCTCGTCAATTAAATAAGTAGCACGGTAACTCACTGCAGAACCTTCTACTAATGTACCGTATTCAGGATGCTCTACTTCCTTCATCTCCAAAATGCCTAATACACTAGAAAGATTGCGGTTGGTGTCTGCAATGATAGGGTACTCTACACCTTCTATACCACCATTGTCTTTTGCTGTATTCAACCATGCGAAGTGAACTTCGTTAGAATCACATGAAGCGCCGATTACGATAGTATTACGCTTTTCGAATTCTGAAACTGCCTCTTGAAAAGCATGTAATTCGGTAGGGCATACGAATGTAAAGTCTTTTGGATACCAGAATAACAATACCTTTTTGTTCTCTTTTTGCGCTTTTTCAAAAATATTGATTGAAATGTAGTCACCTAAATAATCAATTGCATCAACTGTAATGTTCGGAAAATTCTTACCTGTAAAACTCATAATATATCTTTCTTTTTTTGTACAACAAAGGTACGTATAATTACAACAACTATAAATTGAAATTGCCTATATGATATCATCAAAATCTATAACTTTATCAATCTATTTATAGATGTTTCTTATAAATTGGGTGAAAATAAAATGAGTCCTTGTTTTGCAACTTGGATAATAATACTTTTGTGTACTTTAAAAGTATTGGCCCCGTAGTTCAACGGATAGAATAGATGTTTCCTAAACATTTGATAGCAGTTCGATTCTGCTCGGGGCTACTAAATACTATGGAATAAAAAGCCGGATTTGATTTATATCAGCCTCGGCTTTTTCTTTTTTTTTAAATTAACGCTAACGTTTTCATAACTAATGTTAGATTATAACCACTAATCTTAATTATCTTGTGGCTGTTTTTTTGGATCACCGGGCTCTGTGTTATCGGTTGGTAATAGTTGATTTAGGTGAGAAGAAGTGTGGTTATTAAATTTTATCAATGAAAGCTTTTCTAGACGAGAATTTTCTGTTAAACACCGATAGTGCAGGTGAGCTATACCATAGTTACGCAAAAGGTTTACCTATTATAGATTATCATAATCATTTGCCAGCAAGTCAGGTAGCTCAGGATAAAACGTTTAGTAACCTCGGAGAACTATGGTTAGCCAATGATCACTATAAGTGGCGTGCAATGAGAGCTCATGGTATAGATGAGTTCTATATAACGGGAGGTGCCTCCGATAAAGAGAAGTTTCTTAAATGGGCAGAGACGGTGCCTTATACATTGCGTAACCCATTGTACCATTGGACGCACCTCGAGCTACAGCGATATTTTGGTATTACCGACTTATTATGCCCTGCTACCGCGGAGCGAATTTATGAAGAAACTGCTCAACAAATTGTAGATGCGGGTTTCTCGGCAAAAAATCTATTAAAACGGATGAATGTAGAGATGCTATGCACTACTGATGATCCATTAGATACTCTGGAATACCATCAGCAAGTATCAGCTGAAGGAGAAGTTTTTAAAATGCAGCCTACTTTTAGGACAGATAGGGCAATTGATGCAGATAATGTTAAAGAGCTAAATAGGTATATCGATAGATTAGAGGAGATTGTAGGGTTTTCTATCCATAGTTTCAACGACTATTTAGAAGGATTGAGAAACAGACATGATCACTTTGCTGCCTGTGGCTGTACAATATCCGATCATAGTATAGAGCGATTATACGCAATAGAGTATACTGATTTCGAATTGAAGACAATTTTTGCGAAAATAAGAGCGGGAAAACAACCGGATCTAGAAGAAGCGTCTAAGTTCAGGTCTGCACTTCTGTTGTCCTTCGCTGAATGGGCACATGAAAAAAAATGGGTTCAACAGTATCATATTGGTTCTTTGCGTAATAATAGTAGGCGTATGTCTGTCCTCAGCGGTACAGATACAGGGCATGATTCAATAGGTGACTTTAAACAGGCTAAAGAGCTTTCTCTTTTTTTAGATAGATTGGATTATCGGGGTAAATTGGCCAAGACCATTTTATATAATTTAAACCCATCGGACAACGAGCTGTTCGTCAGTATGGCCGGAAATTTTAATGATGGTTCTGTGCGTGGAAAAGTTCAATTTGGTCCAGCTTGGTGGTTTTTAGATCAAAAAGATGGGATAACCAAACAGCTTAATGCACTTTCTAACATAGGGTTGGTCAGTAATTTTGTAGGAATGTTGACCGATTCGAGGAGTTTTTTGTCATTCCCTCGACATGAGTATTTCAGACGGCTGTTGTGTGATATTTTTGGTATGGATATGGAAAGGGGGGAGATCCCGAATGATAGGGAATGGGTTGGTAAAATTATACAGGATATAAGCTATTTTAATGCACGGGAATATTTTAGTTTTTCAAAATGATGGAAGGTAAAGTTTTAAGTTTTGGAGAGATTCTTCTCCGTATTTGTCCTGACCTGTCTCAGGATTGGGTTGGGACGGGCGCATTGCCCTTTTTTGTGGGAGGTGCTGAGCTTAATGTTGCATCAGCTCTAGCAACATGGGGACTGCCTTCGGCTTATATCTCCGCTATGCCTCAAAATGATGTGACTTTAGGAATTTTACAGTATTTAAAAGGTCGAGAAATAAACGTTGACGGGATGCTCATGCAGGGAGATCGACTTGGGTTGTACTATCTGCCAAAAGGTAAGGATGTGAAGCATGCTGGAGTAATATATGACAGATCTGGTTCAGCTTTTGCTAAGCTACAGCGTTCCGACATAGATTGGGGGATGGTTTTTAAAGGGGTCTCTTGGTTTCATTTTTCTGCCATATGCCCCGCGATATCCCAGGAGATAGCCAAAATATGTCTTGATGCGGTGAGAGAAGCAGAACGTCAGCATATATTTGTTTCATTGGACCTTAATTATCGATCGAAGTTATGGAAGTATGGAAAGGATCCAATAGAGATAATGCCGGAATTAGCAGCTTGTTCTGACCTTATTATGGGGAATGTATGGGCGGCAAATCAAATGTTGGGTACATCATTAGATCCCGGGTTGAAGGAAACAAAAATGAGTTATGCACATACATTGCTAGAAGAACAGGCTAAGAAAACAAGTTTAGAGATAGTTGGGCAGTTTGATAAATGTCAGCTTGTAGCCAATACATTTAGATTTGACTACCGCGATAAAGGAATCCGATATTTTACCACTCTTTTTGGACAGGAACAGCTGTTCGTTTCTGATGAGTATCTAGCGGAAGAGATCGTCGATAGAGTAGGAAGTGGTGATTGTTTCATGGCAGGGTTAATATATGGTTTGTATCAAGAAATGGGGCTGCTTAATACCCTGAAATTTGCTACTGCAGCTGCTTTCGATAAATTATTTATAGCGAGTGACGCAACAGATAGTTCAGTCACAGATATTCAAAAACGGATAACAAAATGAACAAAAGAGAAATAGTACTAAAGGCTATATTGCAGCAAGGTATATTGCCTTTATTTTATCATGATGATGTTGCGGAATCAGTTGGGCTTGTAAAGAAGCTTTACAAAGCCGGGATAAGAGTTTTCGAGTTTACTAATAGAGGGGATAAAGCTGCTATTGTGTTTAAAGAACTTCTATCTGTCAGAGACAGGGAAATGCCTGGGCTATATCTTGGAATAGGTACCATAAAGAATAGGGAGGAGGCGGCTCTTTTTGCAGATATGGGAGCTGATTTTATTGTCTCACCTATAATTAATCCTAGCGTGGCGGAATTGGTCAATGAAGCTGGTCTGCTTTGGATTCCGGGATGTATGACTCCTACCGAGATTTATCACGCACAGGAGTATGAGGCAGCGCTGATTAAGTTATTTCCTGCGAATATACTCGGGCCTGGATTCATGTCTGCAATAAGAGATTTGTTTAAGGGGCAGCTTTTTATTCCAACAGGAGGTGTGGATATTGAGCTGAGTAATCTAAGATCATGGTTTAATTCGGGGGTCTGTGCAGTAGGAATGGGAAGTAAGTTGATTGACCCGAAAAATGCTGATGGGTTAGAAGAAAAAACAGTGTTGGCGTTGGATCTTGTCAAACAGGCAAGACAAAAATAAAAGACATTCTGTTTACATTTATGGCTTTAAATAGTAATAACAATACAACCATGAAAAATTACTTTTTACAGTTGCTACTGTATTTGCTCCCTCTTTCTCTTTTTGGACAGGTGTATGAAAAAGACCAGCGTACCGTTATTGAAAAGGAGGATGAGTATAATCGATATCATGCAGGTCGCATTAGTCAGGTTCAAATTCTCAAAGCTTTAGAGTTAGCAGGAGTAAATGTTTTTAATATTCCACTAAAGCCCTTCGATAAGGTATATCAGTTTGATATAATCCTAACCGAATATAAAAGTGGAGAAGTTGTGAAAAGGCGTAGTGTTGGAGTGATGAATGATAATACCTATCGCTATTATAAAGATAATGATCGTTTTGTAAATAAAGTTTCTTGGGATTATATAGATCAGATTACTCTTTTTGCAAAAGATATGGATAGCCTTGTTTATTTAAAAGTTGAAACGTACACAGGGGCATTGCAGGGTATCAAGTTGACAAAAGATCTTGTCCGATATGGACAAGGATATAGCTGGAGGAGTTATAGTAAGACAGATTGGAGCCTGAATCAAGAGATTCCGATATTAGTTTACGCTTCATCTTGGCTTGATAAAGTCCATAATATTGAACGTTATTGTGCGACAGCTGACTTATCTTCTAATATTTTAGAGGCAAAGGCTCTTTTTGATAACTCTCCTCATTATTACGTGATAAGTTACGTGGTCTTTGAGGAGAAGAAAAAGAAATAACTTGAGTAAATCAAAAAAAACATTGACATTTTAAAACTCAGCTCTTACATTTGTCCTATTGACTTCGTAGCTCAGTTGGTAGAGCAACAGACTCTTAAGCTTTGCATTAAATCTTCTTCTTGTTATTCTAATGCTCTGAGATTCAACTATTTTTAATGTATTATTGGTGAGATGGTTGTTTTGTAATTTTGTTAATTAAATCTTTGTTTTTGGTCTTTAATGGAGCTTCTGTTCTCGCATTTGTTCTCACTATTTATGACATATTTACCTCCTTCTCTTTCTGTTAAGTTACGTAAAATTTTGGGTTATAGAAATTCTGGTTGGTTGATTCTTTTGGACATTATTTTTTAGGGTTTATACCCCATATTTATTTTGTCTTGATTTCTATAGTTTTTCACTCTAATACCATTACATATTTTAAATGGTAAAACGTTGGAATAATACATTAGTTTATGCTAATAAATGTAGAGGGATAATAATGTTTTAGTATTGCTCGCCGACTGCGAGTTGAGCAAAGGTCGTTGAAGAGAAGTCCGCGAGGACAATTCAACGATATCTATGAAATAGACGTAGCTTCTTGGCGGTATTTTTGAAAAATTGGCTTGTGTCTTGGACTTACCAAAAATAGTGACAAGAGCGGAGCCTTTGCGATCTGCAGGCGAGCCAAACTCTAAAAACTGTTGGATTTTGAATGTGCATGCAGTGCTTATTCAAAAGACAAGGATGTTTTTATGGAGAGTAGGAGTTGCCAAAGCATTAAGTATGACAAACGGCATCGCCCTATAAATGAATTGGTATGAAATACTATTTCATTTATAGCTTGGTTTGGCGTATTTAATGACGGTAATTCCGGAACGGAATGCCTTATTTCCTGCTTAGCATATACAAATAATGAGGACATAATAAAGTTTGGTATATACCCCTAAAATATTCTGTCCTTAAATTTCCAACATCAAGCAGAAACCCTCAAAAGTTTCAAGCGATGATGTTGGAAAAATATTTTTGGATTAGTGTTTCCTTATTGCTTTAATATTCAATAGGACAAATGCTATTGGTACACCGATTATCAGAGTAAAGAATACGACGCTTAGTAAATAGCTCAGTATGCCTATAACCAAGAACATGATAGACAAAAAAATAATGAGCCAAAATATTGAACTTATTATTTCCTTCACAGTAGAAAGGCCTTTAGTTGGAGTTTTCATAAGAAACTTTTTTCTAATTCACCATTATCAGCAAAGCTGTAATATCCGTCAGGTGTTATGATAAGATGATCACAGACCTCTATATCTAAAACCTTACCTGCTTCTTTAGCTTTGGTGGTGATTGCTTTATCTGCATTACTGGGTTCTAATTTGCCTGATGGATGATTATGAGCTAATATGATCTTGCATGCAGAAGCTTTTAGCGCGATAGAAAAAATCACACGCATGTCGACCATTACAGCGTCTTTACTCCCAACAGATATATCAACAATCCCTAATATTCGATTTGCGTTGTTTAGTAATAGTACCTTGAACTCTTCCAAGAATTGCATTAATCCTGCGTCCCAATGCGCTGAAAATATTTTGTAGGCATCTGACGATTTTGAGATAAGAGGTCTTTCTGAGGCCTTGAAATCGGGTAAAAACTGTACCTGAATCTCCGATACGTTGAAGTAATTTTCCATTATTTTTTATGTGTTAAAATTTTAGTAAATAAAAAAGCCCCTCCGATGTGGAGAGGCTCTTAAAAGAAGAGGCTTTTAAATATTCTTTTAATTAGAACATTTATATGTAAGAACTTTTTTTTCATCATCAGGATCGCCTTTAATTGCTAATTCTGTGATGTTCCCCTTTTTATCCTTTGGTCCGTATACTATTTCGTCTAGCCTGTCTTCATTGATTACCGAAATCATTTTATTTTTTGATTTAACTCCCAAAAGACCTTGTTCGTAGAAAGCTGCAGAGTAAGCATATTGTAAAAAGATATCTCCACCGTTTCCTGATACGTATTCTATGTATGGTGATCTCGCTTCGTTCTGGTTATATTGAATAGTAGAAGTAGAAGACCATCCTCCATTCTGATTCTCAGAACTTGTTTGTTCTTCTTTTATTGAGACTAGATTACCATTTTTATATTCTAAGCTCACTTGGAATACATTTCTAGGGGCTTGAGTTTTTGTTCTTATAAGTTGGTTTGCTGAATTATACGTGTACTCTGTAGTTGACCGAACTTTTTGATCACTATCTAAGTTTGTGTCTCGAATAATTTTACCACCTTCAATATAATAAATTGTTTTACCAGAAAACTCACCATCATCTTCAACAGTTATTGATACGTCGGAATATTGTATTTTGTAGTTTGTTTCAGCAATGTCAATATCTCCATTGTATACCTCACTGCTTTTGTACCTTACTGATGTTAGGCGCCCTTGATTGTCATACTCTAAATTTTCTTGAAAATAATTTGAAGCTCGGTCACCTTGATAGATAGACGCCAATTGACAATAATTCTCGTTGTTTTCAAACGGATTGTCATTGTTTTTTGAGCAACCTAGTAATGTTGCCACACTAATAAAAAGTAAAAATACTTTTTTCATAAAATCTAATAGTTTGTTTTGCCGAAAGTCTCCAATTCGACTGGTTAATAAATACAAAAGCGTGGGACTATAACATGGAATGTTAACGCTTTTTAAGATAGTTACTTGAATTTGTAATGTTTTACGGTTAACCGTATTGAATCTGAAATTACGAAAGCATAGTGCGTAAATTTATGTAGCCTTGTATTCTGTACGGCTAGTTAATAAATACAAAAGTGGAAGATTGCTCAGAGAACTCCATTGATCTTTAATGTCAACTCTTACGCAAAGGACTTTTGCAAGGACAAGGTGCAAGCACTTAGCGATATTATAATCACCGTTATCAGTCTTAAAGCGATTCACAAAGCTTATTTTATAATAGTTGTTACTGTGTTTTTTTGGCTGTTATAATAATGTGAAAAGCCTTATAGTCGGTTATTTTTGACATTATATTGATTTCTTTAAAGTGAAATTGTATTGTTCCTTTTCCATCACGAAGACCTCTTATACCAAATAAAATACCTTCGTCTTTCCGTTTTTCGTCAGCTTCAAAGTATGTATATGTATCTTTTTCTGTTGAGCTTTTTCTTGCATAAAAAATCTTTTCAGGAATGCTGACTTTTATATGATCACTATATTGAGTGACGTATATTTTTTTTCCGGAAAACTGCTTTAAAGTTGCAGCATCGAATTCATGTGATACGTTATAGGTGTCAATTTTGGTTACTTGATAAGAAGCGTATTGTTGCCCTTTGGTTATATTCACTTGTATTAATAAAATAGTGAAAAATAGAAGTATTTTTCTCATGTGATTTAGTAAGTTCTTTCCGATTTAATCCCTTATACGGTTAGTTAATAAATACAAAAGCGTGGGACTATAACCTAGAGCTGTCGGAGAGAGGTACCTAGGAGAACCCTGCACAAACAGATAGATTACGTCCCACGCTATTGCGTAGAACGTTATCCTAACTGTCCTTGTTGTGCATGTCGAAAATTTCCTAGGTTTTCTCTTTCACAAGAACTTTTAGCTAACGCTTATCTTAATATGTCTTTAAATCTTATTTTTTTCTATATGATTTTCGTTTACAGCGAAGATAATTAAATAAAGTCAAGTTGTGAGAGAGATTTTTCAATATATAGTTGAAATATCTCAATAAAAAGGCGGGGGATGTTTTTACATATAGGGTAGGTGCGCTCTAGACTATGTATATTTTTTTTATTCATTGTCATGAAAATGTCTTGTAACGGTCTAGGGAGTTTTTTCGTTCCGTAATTATCTAAGCTGTTATTGTTCCTTTTTATGACCGAATCACTTTAACGGTATTGATATTTAACGGTTTGTATGTTTATTTTTTGAAATATAAGTGATTTAATATAAGTGTTTTGTGGAGATTTTAGGGTAAGATACTCTGTATCTTTTGACATGTTACCGCGCGCGGAGTTGGATCAATTTTTCCCATTTAAAAAATAAGCTGAAAAAACAGCTAAAATAGGGTGCCCTCCTGCGCTCATGACTTAAAGAAAAATAAAATAAGAGTATTTTTTTTTCAAAAATCAGGACACAAAAATTTAGGGGTATATACCATAAATAATCATGTCCTGAATTCTCACTGTAAAAATTATCTTATCTCAGATAAACTAAGATTTATTTGAATTTTTTTCGCAATAATACATACCCCTTACCTTTATAGCCTTTTCGACTGGTTCTGTTACTAATCTCAAAAAACCGTTTGAAATCATTCATATATTTTGACTTGTTTTTGTACGGCAGGTCGTATTTTTCAACAAGTTTTTGGAAAGTTTCTTTTATATACTTCTCAGGATAAAAACTATCAACTGTGAGAGTTAAGTATAGTTCGTCAAGAAAAATATGATTATTCGTTATTCCTATGCTTTGATCGTACTCTAGTATAGCATGTTTTAGCTTTCGATCGGAAAAACCACCATTAAGTATCTTTTCTCTTCCAAGTTTTTTATATGCTTCTAGAAGAATAGGGAAGTTCTTTTCAAATTCTTTCAAAACACTTTCACTAATATTTATCCCAAATTGGAACTCGTTATCAGTAAATATATTATCCAATGTGTCTAACCGCTCTTCAATTTCCTCTCGGCTTGTTGCTCCACCTGAAATGTTAGGATAGAAACTTGAGTGATTGAAAAACATAGGTTTGTAATTTACGTTCAAGCGCTTTTTTAGTTTGTCAGAGGTTAAGTTTTGATATAATATATTCTCACCGTTGTAATTCAATTTTAGACCTTCTTTCATTATAAAGTTATCTATACGAAAATAGTTTGTTTTTCCATCTTCAGTCAAGAAGTCTGAATAAGGCGTCCTTGTTAAAGCGTCATTGTATGCCCTCGCCGATTCTGTGTCTTGTGATATATCTTTTAATGATTCGATATACCTATGAATTTCTTTA
This sequence comes from Sphingobacterium faecale, assembly GCF_016746095.1. GTDB lineage: Bacteria > Bacteroidota > Bacteroidia > Sphingobacteriales > Sphingobacteriaceae > Sphingobacterium > Sphingobacterium faecale. The sequence goes on from NZ_JAERTY010000007.1 coordinate 43,951, forward strand.
TGGCATTTTAAGTATTTTATTGCCTCAGTTTTAGAAAATCCTGTAAGGCTATCATCATACGTTGATATAAATGTAAATGAAGCTAATTCAATATCCCTGAATCTTCCTGAAATCTGTATCAGATCAGAATAAGGGTCAACCATTGTATGCTTTGCCAATTTATGGTCCGTAATGACAACAATGTGAGGTTTCTCTGAAATATTAATATCAACAGCGGAGTAAAATCTACTTGTTAAGAAGTTGAATTTTTTGAACTTGGATTCATCAATACTTGCGTGGATATCGATATCTTTTCTCTTTCCTATTTTTTTTGCACTTGTCTCAGAACAAAAAACAGCACACTGACTATGTAGATTTCCTAGTTCTATCAAAGATATTATGCCTTTGGTAGAGTTTAGGAAAATAAAGATCTTCTCATCGTCTTTAACGCTAACGGATTCATTGAAGTGATTTTGTAATGAATAGGGAGGGTTATTTGTTACGATTAAATCTAGAGTTTTCGAGTACTCAAAATCCGGTTGTATTTGATAAATTTCAAAACCCTGTTTTCTAAAGCGTGGGTCAGATGGCTTTACAGCTGTCGCGGAGACAAATGCTTTGTTTTTAAATAGAAAGAAATCATCCATTGGAAGTGTAATGTTTTCCCGAAAATCAATGTCATGTGCAGTTCTATCACATTCATCGAACATGAGGAAATAGTCTTCGTGCATATTGATGCCAAGATTTTCCATAGCTAGCTTTACTTTACCGAAGCTCTCAGGAGTAGTCATAATTTTTTTAAATAATATGTTGTCGTTCATTAGATATGCTTCAATATCGGATGTATATATTCCTTCAATTACACCTAGTATTTTCTTATGCTCTTTTCGTTTTCCTTCTATTACGGGGCGATTAGGCTCAATTATAATAGAGTTTCGCTCCGTGATTAATTCTAGGTGAGTAGCACCAATTCCTGTAAGTACTTTATTAAGTATTGCATTCGATGGAATTTCTTTTATCACGTCAGATAATCTCTGATTTTCAGATATATGTATGTTATTTATATTCATTTTTTTAAAATTTTGTAATAGAGTTCTCATTACCACATTTATGTAGTTTAAAAAATTTAATATCTTTTAAAAGAAGTCAAGAAGGGGCCCTCTTCTTGACTTTTAGGTTTAATTATCTTAACTATTGGCGTTATTATACAATTCCTCGAACTTTAAGTCGAATTTGAAATAGTCTTTAGTGTAATAGTCTATTAGTTGGGACATACCTGTAATTGCAGGTAGCTTGTATCCTGTGACTACGGTTTTAGATATCGGTTTTACGCTGTAATAAGTAAAACTTTTACCTTCCATTGCTTGTGGAAATTGAGATATATACAAGCGCTCTTTATGAGATATTTTATTGAAGAAATCTTCTATTTTTTGAAGATCATACTTATTTAGTGAATGAATTTCATCCAAGAATATCTCTTTTGACACAAAGCCTTTTGCGTCATCATCTGTAAAGAAGTTGTTTGCGTTTACTTCTTTCTTTAGAGTATTCATGTACTCTTTTTTTTCTCTTTGTTTTTGCTCATTCTCTTGGGCAATTTTTGTAATTAAATCCATATAAAATATTTAATGAACTCTAGTTTTCATCCCCGTCCGCTGAATTGGCAACCTTTGTTCTATTTCTGAGAGCAAGACCATCTTGCCTCCAATAGCACAAAGGTTGTAACATAAAATTCTAACAGTGGTTTTAGAAAATTAAATTAATCGCTGGGAGCTGTATTTCAACTGGAAAAAATTATTGCTTAAAATCGCTTACTATTACAGATCGGTAATCATCTGTGTATGGAGGCATAGATTCCATATATTTTATACGCGCATCTCTATTTTTATGGCTTTTAATAAGTTCTATATCTATCAGACCATTTTCCATTAACAGGTCATAGGCAATCAATCTTTGTTCACGTTCATCGATCTCTCCGTCTGTATAACGCATCCCTTCCTTTTTAACGAAATCCTGAATTACTTTTACAACAAGTCCTTTGAAGACACGTTTTGCGCTTGATTGTTTACCAGATCGTTCTATAATAGGGCGGACATACTCGAAGATATCTGAAACGAATGCAGAAGTTAGTTCACTATTCTTAATACCTGCAAAGCGGTAGCTTGGTAGGTACTCGCTTCCAAAATAATGGACTATACTCATGATTTCATCTATCTGCTTATTGATGAGATTAAGTTTGTCTGTATTATCTCGGATACTCACCTGATAGTCTTTCTGCTTTTTTCCATCGGTATCGCGTAAGTCCAATACGATACCGACATTATTCAGATCTGATTCTCGCATAAGTAGAAGGTTGCGCAGTTCCTTGAGGTTATCATAGGCAAAGCCAGCTAGCGCGAGGTCATTTCTGCTTGCTTCTGCATCAGATGTATCAAGATAGTTCTCAACACGTATATAGAACATCTTGTACTCGTTCTCTATGAATTTTTGGATGATGCAGTGCAGTGTGTTATACAATACAAGCCCTTTCGAATCAAACCTTGAACAATCAATTACCTTGATAAGCTCTTGACTATTACAATCCTGAAAGGCGAAAAAACTATATTTAGCAATACGGATCCTTTCGTTAGGAACGTTGAGCTTTTTAAGTTGATTATAATTCGGATGTGAATCAGGAATAAGTTTTTTTTCTAGTTGTTCCGTTAAAACATGATACTTGCATAACAATTCATAGTCATACTCCTTATTTGCTGTACCTCTATATATTATATAATCTTGTTCTGTATTTTCCATAACTTCTTATTTGTGTATTTGAATAAACAAAATTAAACAAATAGCCATCTAAAAATAGGTTGACTATTTGTTTAAAAACTAGGACATGATTTTATAGGGGTATATAACCTGAAATATTCTGTCTTTTTATAATTCTGGCATTACATGCTTTAGTTCATCCATATTGTGAACACCTAATCCGCGAAGATATTTTAGGGTTACTATCATATCTGAATGACCTAAGAGTTGTTGGAGAATGTGGAGGTCTTTTGTTTTCTTGTAGACATTTACGGCAGCGGTATGCCTAAAAGAATAGATTGTTTGATTTTTCTCGATGAGGCCTTGCTTCTCCATTACCTTAAACATTCTAGTCCATGCTGTACTGAAGTAATAAGGGTTGTTGGGTTTGGTTTGCCCTGTAAAAATATTTTCGTCATGTGAAAGAGAGTTTATTTTCTCTTTTACAAGAGTTTGAACATATTCAGGTATGGGAACTATTCTTATTTTCTTACCTTTATTTTCATGACCTGAAAGATGAATTTCGGTTGTGTCCTGTTTGATATGCTCTTTCTTTAGTAACCTAATCTCATTATGAGGACGAAGTAAACAGCCATAGCTCATTAAGCAACACAGATGTAAATCAGGATGACGTTGTTTTAGAAAATCAAGCACTTTTGTAAGCTGTTCGTCAGAATAGATTTTATGGAGCTTTGGGGTCGCTTTGCGTTTATCCGTTCTAGTAACGATGGATGTGTTAAATTCAAAATCCTTATCAATTTCTCCAAATATGGCTTTAATATGTCGTCTTGCCGTCATATAGTTCGTAGCGCTGGAATTGAATTCATTCATGAATTCTTGAACTCTATAGCGCTTTAGATTGTTGATATTATCGGATAGTTCAATGTCTGTTAAGAAGTCTTTTAATCTTATAGCTATACTTTCCAAATTCTTCACGTATCTAATGGACAAGTTTGCCTTTTTCTTGTTATTGATGGCGATGTCTATAAGTTCCTTTAGTGAAGTGTTGTTGACGGTAGGAGTTTTGTGTGTATCGTAGACAACTGGGTATTTGCCGAATTCGACGGCTTTACGGAATTCATACTCTAACGTTTTTAGAGCTTCGTCACGTTCGATTAAAGAATGACAAGAGTTGGGCTTTATTTCAAGTCCCAATTTAGCTCCGGTATATTCCTTGTATTTCTTTTTATCGATTTTAATGTAAATGTATGCTCTCTTTTTTAGGTCGTTTGAATTTGAAATTGATATTTGTGGTGTTGACATGATTTTTGTTCTCGCACCGTTCTCCCAATAAGATTTGTCAATAGTAATTCAGATTGCTAATAAATTGTTTCGATGTTGCTATTGCGCAGCAGCTGACTTATCTTCTAATATTTTAGAGGCAAAGGCTCTTTTTGATAACTCTCCTCATTATTACGTGATAAGTTACGTGGTCTTTGAGGAGAAGAAAAAGAAATAACTTGAGTAAATCAAAAAAAACATTGACATTTTAAAACTCAGCTCTTACATTTGTCCTATTGACTTCGTAGCTCAGTTGGTAGAGCAACAGACTCTTAATCTGTGGGTCCTGAGTTCGAGCCTCAGCGGGGTCACGAAAAAGCCTCTCCGATATGGAAAGGCTTTTTATATTTGGCTCCCAATGGGTTATTTCTTAAGGATATTCTTATAGATTTTTCCGTCCTTTATAATCACTACAAAGTTTTTAGAAGGGTTGGTAATCAGCTTTAGGTCCTTTAAAGGATCTCCATTGACTAATAATAAGTCGGCCATAGCGCCTTCCTCAATTACGCCTAATTTGCCAGGATAAGGACTTCTTAGTCCAGAGAGCTGTAGTAGTTCTGCATTATCTTGCGTAACCATTTTTAAGATTTCAGCATTGGAAAACCACTTTTGTAGACGTAAGATAAAATCGTTTTGTTTTTCGTTTAATTCAGGTTCGAAAAGGAAATCAGTCCCCCATGCTAGTTTAACATGGTGTTTCTTTGCTAGAGGCCATACTTTTTCCTGACCTTCGATTACAGGTTTACGTTTTGCTATTCGTTGAGGGTCCATATCAGGAGTGTCATCCACTAGGTTTTGAAGACTCAGCCAAATATCTTTTTCGGCTATTAGCTTTAAGGTTTCCTCATCTAACAATTGACCATGTTCAACACATTTTACACCAGCTTCTATAGCTCGGCGTATGGCTCTGGGAGTATATGCGTGTACTGTTACATAAGTTCCCCAATCCTCAGCGGCTTCTACGGCGGCTTTCATTTCATCTAGTGTGTACTGTGTGACATCGACAGGGTCATAAGCAGAAGACGTTCCCCCTCCAGCCATAAGTTTTATTTGGCTAGCGCCAAAACGGAGATTTTCCCGTACTGCGGTAAGTACTTCATCTCGTCCATCAGCAATAAATGTAGCTCCGTATCTTTCTGCCCGTGACACTACACCAAAGAACCGACGTGATTTTTCCTCAGGTGTTCTGAAGTCACCATGACCAGCGGTTTGGCTGATTGTTGCTCCAGAAGGCCATATTCTAGGGCCGGGAAGTTTTCCAGCATCAATAGCGGCTTTTAACGGGAATATAGGTCCTCCGACGTCACGGATACTTGTAAAGCCGCGCATTAGCATGTTGTGGGCAGACTGTCCTATGGTTTTGAGTAAGAAGTCTTCTGAAAGATCGTTCGTTGCCATTTGGGGCATTGTCAATGAGCCAAATACCATATGCACATGAGCGTCAATCAATCCCGGTATTAACGTTTTTCCTGAACCATTAATCGTTACGACCTCTTTTCCGTTAATTACAATTGGAGATGAGCTAATCTTTTGAATGATGTTGCCATTAATCAATACATGGCTGGGGGTGGTGAGTGATTGTGTTTTTTGATCTAATATTCGGACATTTTCCAACAAAATCTGATTTTGTTGTGCCCAGACAGGATAAATAGATACGGCACTCAAAAGTAAAGTGCATAAATAAAATAATCGCATATGCAGATGTTGTTTAGTCTTTACTAAGATACAAATATAAAGCCTGCTTTGTTTGCTTTAATGCTAAAAAAGCAAGCCCGATCAGTAAGTAAATACAGTAGGAGAAAAAAGTGTAATCTATCTTTTAGTGCGATTCTAATAATTTCCGTAACTTGCTTCTATCGTTTTTAATGATCTTTTGTAAGATGCCAATATCCTTCTCCTCTTTGTGAAGAAGAATGGATAAAGAGAGGACGAAAGGTAAGAACAAAGAGAAAGTTATGGAGAAATGTTTTGCAGATAGGGTAATTAAGTTTAATCGTGGGTTGTTTTATGATGGTAGTCTGCCGCATGGATTTCAGGTTGTGAATCCTTATTTGGATAATCCAGAAACCATGTTGGTGATGAAGAAATTTTATAAGAAATATTATAGTGATACCTTGCCGCGGGATTTTATTATTGGTATTAATCCTAGTAGGCACGGAGCAGGCGTTACGGGTGTTCCGTTTACAGATACTAAGAGATTGTCCAGTGTATGTGATATTTCTATGAAATCTGCGCGTACTCATGAGATTTCTTCGGTTTTTATGTATGATATGATAGACGCTTATGGCGGAGCGGCCGACTTTTATAGTCGATTTTATATAAACTCACCCTTTCCTTTGGCTATAGTGCGTCAGGCAAAAGCAGGGACTTGGAATAATGCGAATTATTATGACGCGCCACAATTGTTTGAAGAAGTGAAAGGTTTTATGCTGGAGTCGTTGAAAAAACATGTCAGTATGGGGTTAAATACGGATAAGGTTTTTGTGCTAGGCAAGAAGAATGCAAAGTATATCCAAGCACTCAATAAAGAGGTTAGGCTCTTTGGGGATATCGTGGTTTTGGAACATCCAAGATACATACAGCAATATAAGTCAAAAGAGAAAGACAATTATATAATGAAATATTTAAATGCTTTTGATGATAACAGTCCATTAAAATGATTAAGATAAAGCGAATTTACGAAGAGCCAACAGAGAATGATGGTTACCGTATGCTAGTAGATCGATTATGGCCACGGGGTATCAGCAAAGATAGCGCTAAACTGGATGAATGGAATAAGGATATAGCCCCCTCTACGGAGCTTCGCAAATGGTTTGGACATCTGCCGGAGCGGTTTGATGAGTTTGTAGCACGTTATAAGCAAGAATTAGTCTTAAAAACGAATGATCTGAAGCGTATAAAAAAGCTGGGAGACGATGGGCAATTGACATTGTTGTATGCCGCGAAAGCTGAAAAAATGAATCAGGCTGCGGTTCTATTAAAGGTCGTAGATAAATTAAAGGAGACGAACAAATGAAGGGTATAATCGGTATGTTAATAGCGCTAAGCTTGGTAGTCAGTTTATTACAGGGGCAGGAAAAGAAGGTGCATAGCAGGTGGATTGTAGGACCGTCGTTGGGTTATCAATATCAAAACGCGAACTTTTTAAAGGCTTCGCTTTGGGGGCTTACCGATTTGGGGTATGCCAATTACCTGCGGATCGATGGTGGTGCAAATATGAATTGGAAAGAGCGGAAAACCTATGTTGTGCCTGAGTTTGGACTGACCTATTATCTTGGAGCTAAGTTGGCTTGGCCATTTGTTAAAGCCGAAGTGACTCCTTATACTGTTACACCTAAAATCGGTGTTGGTTTATTTAATTTGGTGGAGTTTGCGACAGGCTACGGTTTCGATATGAAAACTAAAGACGGATTGGGGTCGGTAAACGGGTTTAGTTTTTCGCTTGGATTGAATCTACCTTTGAATTATCATCTGTATTAACAACAAATAGTCTGTATATGATCGCATTTCGTCACTTGCATCAACCCACGGGGCGGTATATTTCCAAAGCAGGTGAACCCTATCTGTTTTTCGGAGGTACGGCTTATTTAGGGCTGTTAGATAACCCAGGTTATATTGATCTTTATAAAAAAGGAATAGATACCTATGGGCTTAATAATGGCACGTCTCGCTCTAATAATGTACAGTTGGGGGTGTACGATGAAGCGGAGCAGAGGATGGCTTCGCGCTTCGGTTTTGAAACAGCTGCGTTGTTGTCAAGCGGATATTTGGCTGCTCAGGTAGCGGTCCGTACCTTGTCAGCTGGCAAAAAGGTGCTGTATGCGCCTGATGCACACCCTGCGCTGTGGCTGGAGCCTGTCTTAATGGATGAGCGCTCATTTGAAGATTGGCGCGATTCGACAATAGCTTACATTAATGCTTCGAAGGAGACAAGTTTCCTGATCATATCCAATACCTTAGACAACTTAACGCCGCGGCGCTATGATTTCAGTCCGTTTGTAAATTTGTGCGATTCTAGTAAACATCTTTTTTTTATTTTGGATGACTCACATGGGATTGGCATTATACATCGAGATGCTATATCTGTAGATCTTGGTGTTATGCAAAAAAGTCCTAATATTCACTTGTTGATAGTCGCGTCATTGGCAAAAGGTATGGGGACAGATGCCGGAGTTGTGATGGGAAAAAATGAGATAGTACAGCAGGTTAAGGCAAATCCTATTTTTAGAGGAGCATCGCCGCCTTCTCCGGCTTCGGTGTATGCGCTTATTAATGGCGATTCTTTTTATCAAAGCGCGTTTGATCGGTTACATCATAATATTTTTCATCTACGCGGTCTGCTAGGGAGAGATAGTGAGCTGTGTTCTATTTCTGCTTTCCCTGTTTTTACATCACGCGACGTGCACTTGTATCGTCATCTTTTGCATCAACGTGTTGTCATTTCTAGTTTTCCATACCCATTGTCCGATAGTCCACTGTTAAATCGGATTGTAGTTTCTGCTTTGCATGAAGATGACGATTTGGAATATTTAGCTGAAGTGTGTTTGTTAAAAAAAACAATAAATATTTGAAAATCAGCAAAATAATAGTAGATTTGCGTCCGATTTGAGGTGTTTGGTATGTGTTATTCGGGGGTAATCGTTTGAAAATGAAAAAAATATGTTGGAGAAATGATCCAAAATATTTTCAAACCTCATTTAAAAAAGATAATTTTGCAACCCCAAATGTGGGTTTAGATGGAATAATATAATTACAGAATAATAGATATGACTAAAGCAGAAATTATTGCAGAAATCTCTAACAAGACAGGCTTAGAGAAGGTTGATGTACAAGAAACGGTTGAAGCGTTTTTCAAGGTTGTTAAAAATGCGATGATTGAAGGAGAAAATGTATACGTTAGAGGGTTTGGAAGTTTTGTTGTAAAAAAGAGAGCAGAGAAAACAGCGCGTAATATTTCCAAAAATACGGCGATTATTATCCCAGAGCACTACGTGCCAAGCTTCAAACCAGCAAAGATTTTTGTTGAGAAAGTGAAAAATGGTAATAAAGTAAAAAAATAATTTAAATTAGTCCTATGCTTAATACCAAACAAATTGTCGTTGTTGCATTAGTGGTTGTATTGATGGGAGGACTATTGGCGCAGCCTATTAAAGGTTTGGTAGACAAGGAAAAGGGAACAAATCAAGCAAATACGGAAGAATCTGCATCTTCAATGTATACATTGAAGAGTGTTTCTGAGATTGCTAAACAGAGTATCAACTCTTCTCTGTCCCAAGATATTTCAGCCATCGAAGCCCAGGTAGAGAAAGCTGAAGGTGAACAAAAAATCAAATTACTAGAGCAACTGGTAGTTAAGTGGGACGATGTTGCGAAACCTATTCCTCAAGGATTCATTTATCAGGAGTTAGCGCAGTTATCTCCTAAATTTGAATACTGGTTGAAAGCAGGAGAAGCTTTTCGTGCCGGTTACACCAATCAACAGGATACTGTAATGGCAGCCGAATTGAATCGTTTTGCTATTGAGGCCTATGAGAAGGCAGTAGAGTTGGATGCAAACAGTCTGGCAGCGAAAACAGGACTAGGCGCGGCACTTGTGACAGGGTCTAACAACCCAATGGCAGGTATTGCATTGCTTAGAGAGGTCGTAACTGCAGATCCAAAAAATGTAGAAGCTAATAAAACATTGGGTTTATTCTCCATACGTTCACAACAGTTTGATAAAGCTATCGAGCGATTCAAAACGGTTGTGGAAGTAAAACCGGACGCAGAATCTTATTTTTATTTAGCTACAAGCTACGAAAAAATCGGTCTTAAGAACGATGCTATCGCCGCTTATCAGAAAAGCAAAGAGATAGCAGCCGATCCGACCTTATCTCAATATATTGATCGTCAGATAGAAGCATTGAGTAAATAATAATTAACAAAATTCATTAACATTATTTAAAAACATTAAGCTATGCCAAGCGGAAAAAAAAGAAAAAGACACAAAATGGCTACTCACAAACGTAAAAAACGTTTAAGAAAAAATAGACACAAGAAAAAATAGTTCTTGTTGATAGTCTAAGGAGATTTGTCTTCAGAGACGCTATACAATCTATGATAAACTTAGTTGTTTGACCATAGATTGTATTTTTCATTGAAGAACATTCGTTTTTTTGTGAATATTAAATAACCATCCTATGATGGCTGTTTTCTTAAACAAATTTATGTTTCATTGGGATGATATAAGATGGTGCGCGAGGTACTGTCGTCCCCAAATTTAGTAGCTGTTGGTAAAGGAATTAATTATCGATTCAACCCCTGAAAATGGGGTGACTATTGCTTTACTACAGGACAAGCAACTTGTAGAACTAAATAAGGAACAGGTAGACAATCATTTTTCGGTAGGCGATATTTATCTAGGCCGAATTAAGAAAATCATGCCTGGATTGAATGCGGCGTTTGTAGATGTAGGCTACGATAAAGACGCATTTTTGCATTACTTAGACTTAGGTCCACAGGTACAATCCTTACTTAAGCTTACGCGAGTAGTAAAGAATGGCAGTTATCAAGAGAATCTGCTTAATAGTCTAAAGCTTGAAAAGGATATCGATAAAGCTGGCAAGATTTCGGAAGTATTAAGCCGAAATGTATTATTGCCTGTACAGATAGCAAAAGAGCCAATATCAACAAAAGGTCCACGGCTGAGCTCGGATTTATCCATCGCAGGACGTTTTGTTGTACTTGTGCCTTTTTCAAGTTCTGTTTCCATTTCCAAGAAAATCAAAGGAAGTGCTGAACGTACGCGGCTTAAAAAGATTGTAGAGAGTATCAAACCTGCAAATTTTGGAGTTATCATACGGACTGTTTCTGAAGGAAAAGGAGTTGAAGAACTTCAAAAAGACCTTCTGGATTTGATTTCGAAATGGGAGCTTTTTACCAAGCGCCTTAAAAAAGCTGAACCGCCACAAAAAGTCCTAGGTGAGATGGATAGAGCATCTACCATCTTGAGGGATCTGTTGACTGACGAGTTCACTCATATATATGTGAATGACCCTGTCATATACGAGGAGACAAAGTCCTACGTACAGGAGATTTCGCCAGAGTTGGAAAAAATTGTTAAGCTCTATAAACACAAAGAGCCAATTTTTGATCATTTTGGTGTTGAAAAGCAGATTAAGGCAGCTTTTGGCAAAACGGTCAATTTGCAAGGTGGTGCGTATTTGGTCATTGAACATACCGAAGCATTGCACGTTGTAGACGTTAATAGCGGTAACCGTATTGCTAGTAAAGAAAACCAAGAAGATAATGCGCTTTTGGTAAACAAAGAAGCAGCAAGGGAAATTGCTCGGCAATTGCGATTGCGGGACATGGGAGGTATCGTTGTCATAGACTTTATCGACATGCACAAGCCTCAAAATAGAAAAGAGCTGTATACCTATCTTAAGGAATGTATGGGCGAAGACAGAGCTCGTCATACCATACTTCCACCGAGTAAATTCGGCTTGGTACAAATCACGCGACAACGTGTGCGTCCAGAAATGAGTGTAGTGACTAATGAAAAATGTCCTGCTTGTGATGGTACGGGAGAAATAAGATCGAGTATTGTATTACTCGATGACATTGAGAACAACTTGAGCTTCATACTTGAAGAACAAAATGAAAAGGGGGTTTCCTTGTGTGTACACCCTTATATTGACGCCTACATTAAGTCAGGTTTGATCTCCAAGCGGATCAAGTGGTTTTTCAAATATGGGAAATGGATAAGGGTAAAGCCGGTTCAATCCTATTATTTAACAGAGTTTCACTTCTTCAACTCGAAGGATGAGGAAATCAAGTTATAAAGAGATTAAAAAAAGCTCCTCAATTTTGAGGAGCTTTTTATCTATAGTGGATATAAAGAAATCTGTTGTATTAATATCACTTAGTCTAAGCTCAATTCTTTTTCCTTATTGATCAAGGATGCTATACTCGTATCATTCAAGATTTGCAACATTGCGTTACGTACATCTATAAATGTATCTCGGATACCACAAGCGTGCTCTTCCGTGCACTCTTCACAAGAGCGATAGAAATTGAGACTAACACAGGGCAGCAGTGCAATAGGTCCATCGATAAGGCGCATCACTTGCGATAAGTATATGTCCTCAGGAGCCTTATTCAAGCTGTATCCGCCTCCGGCTCCTTTTTTTGAATAAAGAATACCTGCATTTCGCATTTCCAATAGAATCTGTTCCAAAAACTTTTTTGGGATGCGCTCCTCTTCCGCTATCTTGACAATTTGCATTGGTTCATTACCATAGTTCCTTCCAAGTACCATTAAGGCTTTTATCGCATATTTAGTTTTTTTCGAAATCATAGTCTGTATTCTGTTGGCTCAAAAATACGAAATATTACGATTAATAACTATTGTCCCAATACCTCGACTATAGGGTGACCGATGTTGCCGTTAGGTTCCATTACATGTAACAGAGATGCTAGCGTAGGAGCAATATCTACTATTTGAACAGAGCGATTGCTTACTCCAGGCTTTATTCCCCATCCCATAAATAATAAAGGAATATGAGAGTCGTAGGCTGACCATACACCGTGCGTAGTGCCTGTGCCTCGTGGAGTCCCTGAATACCATTGCGGTTCTGCTATGATTTGAATCGCTCCGCTATTTTTACGATTATATCCATTAATGATTTTTTCGCGGATAGGGGCAGGTAAAAACATGTTTTCGCCCGCTTCCATGTCTACGACATACGCTACCCCGTCTTGATTTTTTAAGTTTTTGATAATTACCTTTTTGACGTCATCAATATCTAGGTCTAAAGATTCTATTAGTGTGTAGTCTAGATGCACCTGATAGTTCATTAGGCTTCGTACCAATTTGTCCGAGCCAAATTTTTCCTTTAGTTCGATATTGAGCTCGCGTTGTATTTGTCTTGTAAATAGATAACCACCGTTTCCTCGTTGATCTGTGTAATACAAAGGATTATATGAAGCCGCGTGATCGGCGGTCAAGAAAAAAGTATAGTTACCCTCGCCTACTGTTTTATCAAGGTAAACTAGAAAATCTGCAATATCCCTATCTAGGCGTAGGTAGGTGTCTTCGATTTCTACGGCCGATAGGGAATACCTGTGCCCTACATAATCCGTCGCTGAAAGACTTACACAAAGAAAATCCGTATTATTCGTTGGATTTTTTCCCATGTTTTCATGTTCGATTGCAGCTTTGGCAAAGTCTAGTGTCAGGGTATTACCCTGAGGTGTTGTCTTTATTAATTCATAGCCTGTATCTTTCATCAGTTCCGACGTCTTTCTAGGAAAGGTCGGTGATTTTTCTCCAGGCCATTTGCCTTCATAGATGTTGTCGTCAGCAATACTGTTTGTATATGTCTCTATGGGGTAGAGTGTGTTCCAATCCTGTTTCAAATATTTTTCAGGTAATTTTTGTTTGTTGAAGCTATTGACCCATTTAGGAAGATCTTTCATGTAGAATGTGCTGGAAATCCAATCGCCTGATTTCGCCTCAAACCAGTATGCAGCGTCTGCAAAATGGCCTGCAGGAAGGATTCCCCCCCGATCTTTAATAGCGACACCTATTACTTTAGATTGAAAGTTAGTGGCTAATTTAAGTTGGTCGGTGATAGTAGAAGCCAAAAGATTACGAGGAGACTGTTTACCCTCTTTCTCCTTAGTACCTACTCCCTGTACGTTTTCGTCCTGCGTACAGTACATAGATTGACCAGTAGACTGTATAATCCAATCGTTTCCAGCAATACCGTGAATAGAAGGAACAGATCCTGTATAGACTGAACTATGACCAATAGCTGTGTAAGTGGGAATATAATTGATTAGGGTATTTTCACATGAAAATCCTTCTTTAAGAATCCTCTTGAAACCATCATTGCCATAGCGGTCTGCAAAACGATATAAATAGTCCCACCGCATTTGATCTACCATGAGGCCAACGACCAGCTTAGGTCTTTCCACTTGTGCGTTTACGTCTTTTACAAAGGCTAAAGCCAGCGCGAGAAAGAAAATAAAATGTTTTTTCATTGGAATAATTGTTTTAAGGACAATAAATCTATTAAGAGTACGTGTATTCCTAATAGATTCATCTGTTTAAAGGTTTTGTTGAACTACAAATTAAGCTTTTTAAGATGATTTATGAGAAACTGTCCCGTAAAACTTTCTTTACACACGGCCAAATCTTCGGGGGTGCCGTTAAAAACAACCTTCCCTCCCTTTTCTCCCCCTTCGGGACCAATATCTATCACCCAATCTGCAGATTTGATCATATCCATGTTGTGTTCAATGACTAATATGCTATTGCCTAAAGCTATGAGTGCGTCGAACGACTTTAGGAGTTTCTGTATATCATTAAAATGAAGACCAGTCGTAGGTTCGTCAAAAATGAACAATGTTTTTTTGCTATTATTTCCTTTAATTAAGAAAGAAGCAAGTTTTATGCGTTGTGCCTCGCCACCGGACAGTGTGCTAGAAGATTGTCCTAACTTAATGTAACCTAATCCCACATCTTGCAAAGGTTGCAGTTTTGCCATAATCTTAGGCTGGTCTTTAAAAAACAATAGAGCTTCCTCAACACTTAAATCTAGGATATCGGCTACTGATTTCTCTTGGTATTGCACATCCAGTACATGCTGTTTAAAACGTTTGCCTCCACAGGCCTCGCAAGGAAGTACGATGTCAGCCATAAACTGCATCTCGATTTTTACTTCCCCATCCCCTTGACAAATATCACAACGCCCTCCTTCTACATTAAAGGAGAAGGCAGCAGGTTTTAGTCCGCCAGCTTTTGCAGCAGGTAGGTTTGCGTATAGCGCTCGTATTTCGTCCCATGCCTTCACATAGGTTACGGGATTGGAACGAGATGAACGACCGATTGGATTTTGGTCTACCATTTCGACCTGCTCTATTTGGTGGATATCTCCATCAATGCCGTCAAATTGTCCCGTCTGTTCTCCAGAATAATTTCCCAATGACTTTTGGAGTGCAGGATACAGGATGTGTTTTACCAAGGAGGTTTTACCAGAGCCTGATACCCCTGTGACTACCGTAAATATATGCAGAGGAAAATCAACATTAATTCCTTGTAGATTATTCTCCCTAGCACCTTTTATCCTGATTATGTCTGACCACTTTCGTCGTTGTGCAGGTATGGTGATTTCTTTTTTGCCGCTGAGGTATTGGCCCGTTAAAGACTTACTATCTTTTAATATCTGCTCATATGTGCCGGCAAATACCAATTCACCACCATTAGTACCTGCTTCCGGTCCAATGTCGATCAAATAATCTGCGGCTTCCATCATCTCTTGTTCATGCTCTACTACGATTACTGTATTTCCAATATCCCGTAGTGATTTTAAAACACCGATTAGTCTTTGTGTATCTCTAGGATGTAAACCTATACTTGGTTCATCCAGGACATAGATTGATCCTACTAGTGAGCTACCCAAGGAAGTTGCTAAGTTGATACGTTGAGACTCTCCTCCCGAAAGTGTATTACTAAGTCGGTTGAGCGTGAGATAGCTAAGGCCTACGTCACACAAAAACTGTATTCGGTTTACAATTTCCCAAAGCAAGCGTTTTGCAATAGTAGCCTCATTGGCAGAAAGTGTCAAGCTGTTGAAAAATTCGAGAGCTTGGTCTATAGGTAGAAGGACCAAATCCACAATAGATTTTCCCGCGATTTTTACATAGGTCGCATCTTTACGTAATCGGCTGCCTTTACATTCAGGACAGTCTGTTTTGCCCCTATAGCGCGACAACATAACGCGATATTGAATCTTGTAAGTCTGTTCTTCCAGTTCCTGGAAGAAATCATTCAAGCCCCTAAAGTATTTATTGCCTGTCCATAAGAGTTCTTGTTGCTCCTTGGTCAGATCAGCGTATGATCGATGGATTGGAAAATCAAATTTTATAGCCGTACGTACTAAGGCCTCAAGCCAAGTTCCCATTTTTTCCCCTCTCCAAGGAGCCAGAGCACCGTCATAAACAGATTTGCTTTTGTCCGGTACGACAAGATCCGGGTCGATACCAATCACTTTACCGTATCCTTCGCAACGGCGACAGGCGCCAAAGGGATTGTTAAAGCTGAAAAAATTAGGGGTGGGTTCTTCAAAGGTGATACCGTCCAGTTCGAACTTGTCAGAGAAATTAAGGCGTTGACCTTCGATATCTACTGAACATTCTCCCTTGCCCTCAAAGTAAGCCGTCTGTATAGAATCCGCTAAACGGGTCGTTGTTTCTTCCTCTCCATCTAAGCGTACGCGATCTATAACAATTTCTATGTCACCTGCTTTAAATACGTTGTTGGCTATAGACTTGTTTTCAAGTACAGACTCTATCTTTTCGATGGCTTGCTTGAATAATATGCGTACAAAACCTTTCTGAAGCAACAGGGAAAGCTCTTCTTTCAACTTTCGCCCATTGGTAGGATGCAAGGGACTGAAAATCGTGACTGTTGAATCTATTGGTGAGGTTAAGATCCGATCCACAATAGAGGAAACAGAGTCTCTAGAGACAAGATCTCCAGAAATCGGAGAATAGGTTTTTCCTATTCGTGCAAAAAGAAGTTTGAGGTAGTCGTAAATCTCCGTTGATGTTCCTACAGTAGATCTGGGATTACTGGTGATCACTTTTTGTTCAATGGCAATGGCGGGGGCTATTCCCTTGATATAGTCCACCTCTGGCTTGTGCATCCTTCCCATAAACTGACGTGCATAGGACGACAGGCTCTCTACATAGCGACGCTGCCCCTCAGCGTACAGCGTGTCAAAAGCCAAAGATGATTTGCCCGAACCTGACATGCCAGTAATGACTACCAATTTGTTTTTGGGAATATCAACATCTATGTTTTTCAGGTTGTTGACGCGTGCGCCCTTGATTTGAATATGAGATTTTGGATTGTGCTCCTTCGTGTTTTGCATAACTAACAAAGTTAAGCATTTCTGATAAGTTGAGCATAGACACTTCTCTTATTTTTCTTTTGGGTTTAAAGAAGATCATGGTTATGCGTGGTATAAGACGAGCATATTTGTGCGTTTTCTGTCATGAAAACGAATAGAGATGCACTATTTTAGTAAATACTATTTAGTTTTATTCTAAATAGAGTATATTTGCGTGATTTTCCACGTATTATGAAGAAGTTATTTCTCTCGGCTGCGCTATGGAGCAGCACATTATTAACAGGCTATTTGCTGGCCTCCACAAATACAGCGTATTTCTTTCAGCAGCAATCGATAGACATAAAAGGGCTAGTCCTATCTAATGGTAAACCACTCGTTGGGTCAACGGTTTCTTTGGTAGAACTAGGTCTAACAGCTTCTAGTGAGAACGACGGACAGTTTGTTTTTTCCAAAGTACCTCTCGGAAACTATACTTTGATTGTACAATATGCAGGAATGAAAGCGTATCAATTAAAAGTGATTCCAGGGCAAGATGTTAAGATCGAGTTGGAAGAAAATACGATTGCTATCGATGATGTTCAAGTGATCGGCCAACGTTCAAAGGTTAAAGGAGCTACTTCTACGTTTATTTCTAGACAAGCGATCGAACACTTGCAGGCGACGAGTATCGCCGAGGTACTTCAGTTATTGCCTGGGCAGGCTATCTATAATCCCTCTTTTTCTCAAATCAACACACCTTTAATTCGACAAGGAGGGAGTAACCCTACGGGTACAACACATGATAGCAAATCACGTAGCGTAGCATCATTAGGAACCTCTATCATCGTCAACGGAGCTCAATTGTCCAACAATGCCGATATGCAGGCCGTCAATACCGCTTCTGGAGGTGTCTTGTCTAGTTTCGGTAATGCCTCCGGAAGGGGGACAGATTTGCGGCAATTAACGGCAGACAATGTAGAGTCTATTGAAGTTATCCGCGGTATTCCTTCGGTGGAGTATGGCGATTTGACATCGGGAGTTATCGATGTTAAAACCAAAGCATCTGTACAACCTCTACAGGCCAAGTTCCGATTAAACCCAACGTTGAAACAAGGCTGGATTGGGCAAGGTTTTGCCTTGGGTAAAGATCAAGGAGCCTTGTTTGTGGATGTAGACTATACTTATGCAGCCAATAACCAGATACAGACCAGTGAATCGTACAAGCGTTTTAATACTTCTTTGCAATATACCAATACATTGGGGGCGAATCGGAATCTATACAGTAATACGACCTTAGCTTTTGGAGGATATTACGACGATAGTAAGATAGATCCCGATCTGGCAGTCAATCAGGTTATTAATCAGTCTGAGAATTATGATTTGCGATTCTCCACTAATGGACGATGGAATCTGGATAAGCGCTTTGCGCGGAACATTAACTATGTGTTATCAGCTCAATTGGGGTTTCAGAATGGGTTCCAACAGATGGTGAATAGCGGTTCGCTTTTCGCTGTTTCGAATGCTTTGGTTGATGGAACGTATGAAGTTGACTTCTTGCCATCCAGCTACTTACAGCAGATTCATATTAAAGGAAAGCCTCTTAATGTACAAGCTAGATTATCGGACAATTTTTACTTTTCTACAGGTGCAGCACGGCATGCCATCACCGTGGGAGGAACGTATACTTTGGACAAAAACTTTGGTCAAGGCAAATATTTCGCAGGAGATATGCCTCCTAAGAATAGTTCTGGGTTAGGATTCAGACCTCGTCGATTTTCAGATGTTCCCGCATTGAATCAACTTGCCTTTTACGCAGAAGATAGATTGGCAGTAGATGTGTTTGGAAGATCATTGGATATTATAGCCGGTTTACGGTATGATTGGATGCAACCTTTCAGAGATGATGCAAAAAGCGCCTTCTCGCCTCGTATTAATGCGTCCTATGAACTGTTCAAGGATTTTTCTATCCGAGGCGGCTATGGTTGGAGTGCTAAAGCGCCTTCCTTGATATACTTGTACCCCGATCCTGTCTATTTGGATGTGTTTAGCCTGAGTTATTATAAACAAGACCCAGCAGAACGACTTGCTTTGGTGACCACACGCGTATTTGATGCACAAAACCAAAATCTCGAGATGGCTAAGTCTAAAAAAAGAGAAGTTGGTGTAGATTATAAAAAGTTTTCAATATCGGTTTATGATGAACGTATCGCTAACGGATTGGATATGTATCAATACTATAATTTTACGAATGTGCCCGTTTATACTGTGGCTTCGCAACAGCCTGGACAACGCCCTGAACTGAGTGAGGTGGTTAAAGATTCCTTATATGTGACGGATTACAGAGTACCGCGTAATAATGTCAATATTGTGAATAGAGGGATTGAATTTGATTTTGACTTTGGTAAAGTAAAACCTTTGCGTACCTCCTTTACTTTGAATGGCGCATACGCTTATACCAAATCTTTTGACAATAATCCGTTTGTCTATGCACGGCGTGTGCCTAATCAGCCATACAATAAGCTGGGAGTTTATGAAGGGAGAGGAAAGGAGTATACACGTTTCCTGACCACATTACGTGCCATTCATCAGATTCCCGAAATCCGCCTCCTCATCACCTTGACAGCTCAGACAATCTGGACAGATAAGGATAAGAATTTAAACTATAGCTCTAAACCTTATGCGGTGATGGATATCGTCGAGGGAGGAGCTGGTGAAATGCGGACACTCACTGAACAGGAGATCGCTGCTATACCAGAGACTTCAGGGTTATTCTTGCCGATTGCTGAATCTTCTTATAGAACAGAATCTTGGAAGCCATTATGGCTATTCAACACTAAAGTGACCAAGGAGTTTGGAAAGAATTACGGCTTCTCCTTTTATGTAAATAACATTACCAATAACAGACCTTATCAACGGAGTAAACGTAACCCAGATCAATTAGAAAAGCGAAATATTCCGATATTCTTTGGTAGTGAATTGAGTATCAAATTTTAAGTGTTGGCAATAATGAAAAAGATATATTTATTGATGCTGTCTGCTCTCGTTGTGGTGTTGGGCGGTTGTAGAAAGGATTTTGAACAAGTTAGGGCAGTGCGGCTCACATTGCAGTTAGAGTTTCCTGATGCATTTATTAAAGGAAGTGTACCCAAGGATGTAGAGGTCACGTTACGTAATAATATAACAGGTGAACTGATTAAAGCGAAAACCGATGAAGAAGGCAAGGTGGTTGATACTGTCATCCCTGGTACCTATACGGTAACAGCATCAAAAGCCTATAGCCCCGAAGAGACATCGGAATTATTAGGAAATGAGGAAGAAATATTTGTAAACGGTAATCTTTCGCCCGTTATCGTAAATGAAGAAAAAGTAGCCGTTCTTAAGTTGAAAAGTAGTAGAGCAGGAGGATTGGTCATCAGAGAGTTTTATTACAGCGCTATCACCGCAAGTCCTTCCTATCTTTATGATGGCTTTACAGAAATCTACAATAACTCCAACGAACCTATTCGGATTGATAGTCTGTATATGGGTTCTACACGTGCCGGAGCGACTAATAATACGTCTGCATCTGCACCGTATAATTTCTTAACAGCCTATCCTGAAGAGGTCTATTTGAATCAGGTCTTTATGGTTCCTTCAACAGGTCAGCCGAGATTTCTTGAGCCCGGAAAATCTTTGGTAATTGCTATTAGTGGATTAAATCATAAGTCCGATCCAAATGGCAATAAAAACTCTCCTGTTGATTTGGGGGATGCAGATTTTGAAGTTTTTTGGGATTACCCTACAGGTCGGGATATAGATTATCCGGATGTTCCTAACATGGTACATGCGTTTGCAGGTAATACCGCTGGATTTGATTGGAATATCGGTATTAATGGCGCTGGTATGGTGATTTTTAATACCAAGGACTTCGATAAACTGCCTGTGCGATTTGAACCCGATGCTAAAACTGCTGGAACAACACAGTATATAGGTATCCCTGTTAGTGATATTATCGACGGTGTGGACGCAACCGCCAATGCTACAATATTCCTGAGTAATAAGCGCCTGCCGATTTCTGTAGATGCGAGCATGACTACAGCAGAGGTTCCCTTGAAAGGTCGGTCCGTAAGACGTAAAGTCAAAACAGTAATCAATGGACGTACTATTTTTGTCGATACGAACAACTCATCTGCAGATTTTGAAGTTAATCTAATACCCTCACCTCGTAAATGGAATTAACAATGAGCAAGAAATTAATAATAAGTATTCTGATAGCGAGTAGTGTTGGAACGTTGCGTGCGCAGACTACGGCTTTTGAACTGGAGCGATTTAAAATACAGGAGGTTGGACTGAAAAGTGCCAATGCCTCTTTATTGAATACCAATGATTTTCGAAATTTAGGAAATACCAGTGTATTTTATAATCAGAAGAGTGGTGACTTTAAACATCCTTTGCTGGCTTCGAAAAGTCGTTTTGGTGGTTTCGAAACAGAGCGTTTTCAGGAATTAAAAAATTGGAAGCTATATGGTCGGTTTGGATTGGACTTTGGAAAGGATAAAAAAGTGAGTAATACCACGCAGTTGGACCCCCTACGGTTAAATCCTTTTATTGTTGTTGACTCATTGAGCGGCGACTGGAATAAACAGAATTATGCACTCGAAACCAAGATTGCTTCTCCGATTTTGAACGAACGGATTGCCTTTGGACTGGGGTTTAATTATAAGGTGTCTACTGGGGCTCGACAGCGGGATCCTAGGCCGCTGAGTACCAGTAATAATCTGGTGTTGACTCCTGCGGTAACCTATTTTTTGAATGAACAAAATGCGATAGCTCTTAATGGACGTTATGAATACTTTGTTGAAGATTTAAGTGTATCTAATGTTAATAAGACAACCGTACATAATACGTATAAACTTATCGGAGTTGGTGAATATGTAGGAAGTAGCCCAACTTTTATCGGTACCAGCGAGATTTCGAGAAGATATAATGGGAATAAGTTTGGTGGAGCTTTACAATATGTTTTTAAAGGCGATGCTTTTCGCTTCTTTGGCGAGGGTTTCGTGAATCATAATGCCGAGCGTGCTAAAGATGGGAGTACAAATCCTCAGGAAGCAGGTAAACATGAATATTGGGAGTATGGGGCAAATGTGGAAGCAGTCTATAACCTTGATCTTTCTATGCACAGGTTTGGATTTTCCTGGAACCAGAAAAATGTCGATAATACCGAGTACCACCAATATCAAGACGCCGATACCAGACAGTTTGTTACTTTGTTTTCAGCGGTGTTTAACACCAACCTAGTGACCAATAGTAACGTTTCCTATGCCTTTACGAAGTGGAAAGGCGAGGCAATAAATTGGGATTTGGGACTGAATGTTATGTACGCAGGCTGGGATAATAAGTACGCCATCAACCAGAGTCAGCAAACCGTTGATCGTCTGGGCTATGACCTGAGATTCAAGAAGTATTTCCAATTTCGGGATGCCTCGGTTTTTGCTGTAGAGTTGAGTCCGGGATATAGCCATCATATCGATTCCGAATTTAGGTATGATGAAAAGAGCTATTCCACAAATTTTGTGGCTAAGGATATTCTGTATCCTACGAATGCCTATTTGATTGCGGACTATTTCAATGTTGGGGCAAGTGCACAGTATACGTTTAAACCATCTAAAAATAATACGCAGTTGTATATCAAGCTGTCGGAAAACTATATCAGGCCGACAGGAAGTAATGAATACTTTACCAAGTCACAATACCGTTTGAATTGGCAGGTTGCAGTAGGATTGTTGTCATTTTAGGTGTCGTTGTTTATTTTTTTAAATTTGAATTCGATATGTATAATATAAAAAGTGTTGTAGGAGCGCTATTGTTGTCAGGAAGCTTGATGGCTAATGCGCAAGAGATAGAGAAGCCAAGTATTAAATCAAAGACTTCTTTCGCAATTGTCGTTGATAAAGCGACTTACGAAGCAGTAGGTCCCGAAATTCGTGCCTACAAGCAGGTTGTGGAAAAAGGTGGACTGGGGACTTATATCATCTATGATAATTGGCAATCGCCAGAAAAAATCCGTCAAATATTGCAAAAACTACATCAGGATAAAGGTACCCCATTGGAAGGAGTTGTGTTGGTTGGTAATATTCCGATACCTATGATCCGTGACGCCCAGTTCTTGACTTCGGCATTTAAAATGAATCAAAAAATACGATGGGACAGATCCTCAGTGCCTTCCGATAGGTATTATGATGATTTTGACCTTAAGTTTGATTTCTTGAAACAGGATACTGCAAAAGGTAAGGAACACTATTTCTATTATAGTTTACGGCCAGATTCAAAACAATACATTGATATGGATATCTATTCGGCCCGTATCAAACCTCCGGTAGCAACTGGTGAGCAGATGGTTCCTAAGATTAAAGACTACTTGAATAAACTGATCACGCTACGTTCAAAAAGTTACCCATTGAATGATATGCTGGTTTCTTATGGACATGGGTATAATTCAAATTCGGTCAATGCCGTCTCGGGCGAAGCTCTAGCGTTGAAATCACAATTGCCACATCTTTTTAGACCAGGAGGGTCTATCAAGTTTCTCAATTTTAGAAATGCTGATTTCATGAAATTTAATCTATTGTCTGAACTAAAAAGAGATGGGTTAGATTTTGCCTATATGACAGGGCATGGTACACCGACATTGCAGTTGATTAACGGCTATCCGCTGGTGTCCAATCCACAACCTTCCATGGAAAACGTTGCCCGTTACCTACGGTCAAAAATGCGTGATGCCAAAGACGATGGAAGAGATGTAGAGAAAACAAAAGAAGGATTTAAGAACTCTTTGGGGGTATCAGATAAATGGTTTGAGAATATATTTGATGCCAAAGTAGCAGAAGAGGATTCTGTTTTCAATGCAAATCTAGACGTGCAGATTGAGGATGTGCGCAATGGAGGTATTCAAGCAAAGCTTGTCTATTTGAATTCTTGTTTGACAGGTTCTTTTCATTTAGATAATTATATCGCTGGATATTACCCTTTCTCCAATAACGAAAACGTAGCAGCTGTTGCGAATTCTGTTGGTGTCTTACAAGATTTATGGCCTGCTGAAATGATGGGCTTGTTGAACAAGGGCTATCGTGTTGGCAACTGGCTTAAGCATATCGCTTATCTAGAGACGCATGTGTTTGGAGATCCGACTTTCCACTTCGATTCTAAAGATAGCTATGCCCTCAACGAGGCGGTGATGCTCAATAAAGATGTCACGTATTGGAAGAATGCATTGAAGGAAAATGATGCTGATGTACAGAGCTTAGCTTTAGTCAAATTGGTAGGCTTAATGCCGGAGAAGGAAAGTGCACCACTATTAAGAGATATTTATTTCAGTTCCCCGTTTGAGACGACACGCATGCAGGCATTTCAGCTGTTACGCCAATTTGAGAATAAGGAATACATTGAAGTACTGCACGCCGCAAAAAATGATCCTTATGAGTATATCCGCCGTCGTGCAATATATGATCTAACGGATTTTGGATCAAATGAATTTGTTAAAGACCTGATTCAATTCTATGTCTCTGATCCGCATTCTGAGCGGGTTGCTTACAGAGTGAGATGGGCATTGCAGTTTATGGACCCTGTATTAGCAAAACGGGAAGTGAATACCCTAATCCGGGAGAACAAAGCAGTTCATAATGGAGCTGCTCTGGCAGACAAATTGGATACAGACCTGGATTATTACGGAAAAAAGCGCGATGATTTGATAAAATCTCTGCAGAATGAATCGCTTTCTGAGAAAGAAAAACTTGGAGAGGTTACTACTTTACGTCTATACCGGCACCATGTCGCAGTACCCCAGGTAATCACATTGATAAAGGACGGAAAAACACCCCAAAGCATTCGTGTAGCAGCGTTGGAGGCATTGGGCTGGTTTACCTTGTCTTATCAAAGAGGTAATATCGTCAAAGCTTGTGATGAAGTACTGCTTTCCGATGCCCCGCAGGCTGTGAGGGATGAAGCATTGAAGACGAAGAACAGAATTCGAGAAGCAAAGTACAAGATCTAATCTTTTCGTAAAAAGGTAGCCACTTCTTGCTATAAATTGACTGGTTTTTTAAGTTAGGTAATCACTTTTTTAGAAAGTGTAACCACCTTTTGGTACAAAGTGATCACATTTTCGTGAGTAGTGTTCACTTGTTGTAAAACGGTGACCACTTGTTCTCTTTTTGTGAACAGGTATCCGCGCTAAGTGACCACTTGATGGTATAGACTGGTCACCGGACAGCGACCGGTAATCACTTTGTCTGAAAAGGTAATCACTGAACCTGAGCAAGTGATCATTTTTTTTGGTGGTTTGGGCAAGGAGACTGTCCGACTTTGTCCGCGTTCTGTTTTTCCGATGATCGCTACTATATGTTTGTGGTGTAATGCAATCCGAAGTGCTTTACAATTGAACATAAATGTATAATGGGAGAAATTCCCTAATTTTTAACAAAATGAGAAAGAAGAAAGTAGTATTGGACTATTCAGGAATGAACGAAGACGAACTGAGTACCCTGGTCGGTAAAGTATTACCGGTGTTTTGTTGCAGAAAATGAACAGAAGGAGATCAGAAGTTATCAGCGGATACGGGAAGATCAACTTCGAACGGCCTTTATGCATATCAACCACATGCAGTTGTGTGCATCCACATCATGCCACAGTAGCAGGGAGGATACTAGCAGACCGATAAAAGACGTCAGAATATACCCTATTCCTAGCCAGGTGTGTACTCCCAAAGGAGCGGATAGGTTAAAGCTGATCGCGGCAAGCAAGGCAAATGCGGCCAAATAAACAGGAACTTGCCGCGCTGTTTTGCTTGCTTTTTCTGCGTTTCGGTTGGCTTCCACATTGGGTTCCTCTTTGGCTGTAGAAATGTCCATCAATAAAAATGATGTTTTTATCTATTTTACCAAACTCTTCTAGAGAAATAGGCTGTATTGCATTTGTCAGCGGATCTAGGTATTCAATACCTGCTGCTGCGGCTTTGGCGACTACGGTGAAGCTGGGGCTTGATCAGCCTTCCTGTTGTATCAAACAGATAAAAGGAGTCTCAAAGTTGCTATAGTTATATTCTCCTTTCCGAATAGCAGCAGATTGAATGCCGTATCCGGCCAAGATATCTTTCAGTGCAAGGATAGAGGGGGATTCGACGTGGTTTTCAAACAAGTTAGTGAGTCCAGTCTGTGTAAAGCTTACTTTTGTGCCTTGCAGTATAAAGCTACAACTATTGAACAGATCGTGCTGTTTTTTGCCTCTGAAAATGTTTCATATTTCCATAGCTTAGTTTTATATCAAGTGGTCATCTGTTATAATGATAAGAGGTTTTGCAGATATACAAGTTTTTTAAGAAATTTCTTACTTTGTTATCAATGCATTAATCATCCCTTTCATTGCATCATTTCCGGGGAAGCCTGTGAATTTGTTGAAGAGCAAACCTTTTTGATCGTATAGCAGATAGGAGGGAATGCCATCAAAACCGAATTGTTCCATCGTATATTCCCATTGTGCATCTGTCAGGTAATAATGTTCGTTACCTATTCCCTTTATTTTTTCTTCCCATAGTTTTTTGGGAGACGATCCATTCGTAATATATACGAATACGACATCTTTATCGTGAAATTCACCCTTTACGGTAGAAAATTGTTTGATGCCACCTAGACATGGTGCACACCAAGTGGCCCAAAGGTCAATACATACTACCTTGTCCTTATAGTTAGATCGGATAGTCTCCATGATCTTGTCGGGAGCTATTGATGCGACGTCATTGATAACAGCAGGTGACTTCGTTTTGTTCAATTCCACTACTTGTTGGTTTTTCCGAAATAGTATTTTCGCGATTTCTCCATTGTTCCAATAATGGGTTATATTTTCTTTTTGTTTTTCGGTTAGTGGACGAGCTTCTTCTCTTAACTGTAGCCCGTAAGCGTTGGCCGCTAAGATGTCATAGTAAGGCCCCTGGTCGAACCCAACCAAATCTGCTAAAATAGCTTTCACTTCAGTCAACCAATAGGGAATATCGCTTTCTCCAATCTTTGGTAGCCCTAAAACTTCATTTTGAAGGATTGAGTCCTGAAATTCAGGGAATGAAAACGTGTGGAGGTATTGCGGATCGTTG
Organism: Sphingobacterium faecale; assembly: GCF_016746095.1. Lineage (GTDB taxonomy): Bacteria > Bacteroidota > Bacteroidia > Sphingobacteriales > Sphingobacteriaceae > Sphingobacterium > Sphingobacterium faecale. The sequence continues at coordinate 71,002 of NZ_JAERTY010000007.1, forward strand.
AGATTGAAGTCTTTCAAAAACCGGAAGTAGGACCTGTCGATCTTTTGGATTTCGGGTTTACCGTCTCTATCTTGCGTTGCGTTGTGATAATTACGCTTCATCTCTGCTTCGTAGCCGAAGATATGTCCTGTATATAGAAGCAGGCTATATTCTTTAGCTATAAGACCTTTGGTCTCTTTGGATAATAAATTGTCATTATCTACGAATAGTGCCATTTTTTTAGCTACGTTGTTTTTAGCATAATCCAAGAACTCATCTATACTTTTATCATAGAGCCTAGGATATTCAGCGTTCGGATTCTTAGATCGATAATCAATCATTTTGTTTACCACCTCCATGCTCTGTCTCATATCATATTTGCTCATATTTACGGCAGGGGTAACCTCCACGTTTTTGAAATCGAGGTTTACGTCATAAACTATATCAATGTGCGTAGAGTCGTTGTTTTTCGGTTTGAGTAAAAGCACCTTATTCGGTTCTATACTTGTGTATAAGCCGATAAGAGAAGTTTCGGTGTCAACATCAAAGTTTAGGGAGAATTTTCCCGATTGGTCAGCTAGCACCTCATGTCTGTTGTTTTCTCCTAAAATAGGATGCAGAGCATTAAGCGTTATCATAATGCTATCCTTGTTTTTGCCTTCAGGAAGAATGATCTTTCCGGTTATTTTGGATGTACCCGCTACGATGGTCATTGCATCTGTATTTTTCTCTATTAGTCGATTACAGGACAGACAGAGTAAAAGGCTGCACACAAAAAAAAGCTTTGTTTTCATGATTGTTTTCTTGATTTGAATCCTTGATAAGTGGGGTTAGGTAAACATTGTATCTACACAGTATAACGGGCTAGCAAAACGATAGTCACATCTTCCTGAAAAAGTTCTGCCTTGAAATTCCCACGAGCAATCATCATACCGCTGCTTGCCAATACAAGTGGCGATCTTGGGGGGGAGTTCCCCAGTTGTAGGCGTGCCCTGTTCAACACATTTACCAAATACATAATTGAACGAATATCCGGGATCGCAGACACACCCTTGCAATAAAGCATTCCAATGCTCATTATCTCCACATTGGATTTCTCCTCCCTTAGTCATTTTTAAATCCTCTCTCGACATTCTTTTAATGCCAAAGATGTCTAAGTTGTTTACTGAAATCTTTTTCATAACTTTGAAAAATTAAATTAATTAACTGCTATTCGCTTACTTCGGACAGCATTGATTACTTAACAGAGAGAATTTGTGAGCTCTCTTTGCCCGAGGTCGTTTGCAACCGGATCGGGCTTTTGTTTTTATCAACCACGGTACTGCACCTGTTGAACAGATCGTGCTGTTTTTTGCCTCTAAAAATGTTTCGTATTCCCATAGCTTAGTTTTATATCAAGTGGTTATCTGTCATAAAGATAAGAGGCTTTTGCAGATATACAAGTTTTTCAAAAAAAGCCCTATATTCAATTGCGTTTTAAAAGAAACCAGATGTTACGAAACCTATTGTTTACATTTTCTTTTTCTTGTCCAGTATATCTGTGCCCAGACCAAGCTGACACTGGAGCACTGTTTCGAGTTGCTGCAATCCCAGAATGAAGATATCCGACAGGCCAATATCAATATCCTATTAGCCAACCGGATGTCAAAGAGGCCAAGAACGCCTATCTGCCCACGCTGTCCTTTGGGGCGGGGCATAATTACAATCTGGGCCTAGCCTTTGACTGAGTCACCGGCGAACTCATAACGGGTAATAAATGTTCCAACTTGGCCAATGTGATCAAAGAACGGTACACCCTGCTGTACAAAGGGGAGGTTATTAAGGTGCTGCGAGAGGAGAGATAGCCTCTCGCATAATTCTTTTATAAGTGAAGACCGTATTAATGTTGATGTCCTTCTAGCTATTTTGTATATTAGTGTTTGTTTTAAAAATAAAGGATATGGAACAAATCGCAATAACAAGCCGGATTGCTATACGTGTCGAGACCATATGGAACGCTTATAATTCGGTAGAGGACATTATGCAATGGAATCATGCTTCGGATGATTGGCATTGTACAAGCTCAATCAACGATTTGCGTATAGGGGGAAAATTTATAAACAGGATGGAGGTCAAAGATGGGAGCTTTGGATTTGACTTTGAGGGTATTTATACCGAATTAATCCCCTTTAAGAAAATCGCCTATACCATGACCGATGGTCGTAAAGCAGAGGTGAATTTTGAAGCGCATGAAAGCTATACAAATATTTTGGTGCGTTTCGAACCTGAGCTTGAAAACCCGATAGAGATGCAACGGGAAGGTTGGCAGGCCATATTGAGTAATTTTAAAAAGTACGTCGAATCGGTTTATACAGTTTAGTTTCAAGATACATAAATAACGATTGCTGCCACTTATACGAAGTAGCAGCAATTGCTATTTTTAGGGGGTATTAATGCTGATGTGCCTCAAGCGGAGGTGTAATCATGATATGGGCTTTATAGGTTCCTTCATCCATCAGCCAAGGCATTCCTAAATTGTTGTGCTGACTAGAAAGACCGAGGTCTGCTGCTTTAGCGAATGGCACATAGATTACATATCTTCGTTTAGCATCCTTAATCTCACCTGTTTCCAGATTCACATCTTTAGCGGCTCCCCAATAACCGTACAATGTGGATGGCGTCTGAGGTATAGACAGTTTGCCCTCGCTAAATTCCTGCTCACGGATTTTATCTCTTTCCTTACGCTTGCCCTGCGCGATCAGTTCGCGTCCCCGAGCCATCAAAGGCTCCAAGCTCACGGGATAACAATAAGCGTAATACACCGACATCTTGTAGTCTGGTGCCAAACAAATATAGCCATTGCTCCCTTCTCGAAGCGTGACGAAGTTTCCTGCTTGGTCATACCCGTATACCTTTGCTCCCTCCCGAAATTCGGCGGGAGCGGCCTGTACTGCAATTTTGATTTGAATTTCCGAAGCCAAAATTTTCTTATCTTGCGCATGGATGTTGCCTATACCCGTCCAGAGTAATAATACAACGATTATCAATTTGTTCATTCTATAGTTAATCATTTAAAAACTCAATTTAATCTATTTATCGTTCGTTCTGCTTCAATTTTCAATTCTTTTTTGGCCTTGGATTTTAATAGGATTTGCAAGTTTGCCAAGATTGTCTCTCTTTTCCAAGAATGACTAAAGGTGCCTAAGGCAGTGACGAATGCAATCCGTAGCTCAATATGCTCCTGTTTATCATTTATTATAGCAAGTATGCCATCTATACCAGGGTGATAATTGTAGGTTGTCATGAGTTGAACCAGGCGAATACGTTCTTCTTTAGGCCTAGTTCTATCTTTTATCTGTTTCAGTGAGCCTTCAAGAGTAGCAGGTCGTGAATATTGACTTTTTACGGATTCTATTTCTGTATCTTGATGTAATCTATTACTGTTGTGTAAAGCCGTTGTCAGTGATTTTTCAACAAGGTTCCTGTCAAATACTTCAAATGTTGATTTTATATGCTGTTGGACTCGTCGTCTGGATTTGTCATTTAACCATGCTTGTGTCAAGGAAGGAATTAAAACAGTATCTCCTATCATTCTAGCATAGCTCGTAGCCTGTTGCGCTATGAGCTCATATTCATCACCGAGCCCTGTTGATACCGCATTTGTAAAATGTTTATCCTTATGAATCGATAAAGCATGTAATGCCTGTAAGCGTACAGTACGGTAAGGGGAATTTTCAAAATACGGCATTATGGCTTCGGATGAGCTTGTATTGCCGGAGCTAAGTTTGAACAGCGCTAACGTTTGATAGATAGGATCGTCTTTCTTCAGCAATAATTTCCAATATTCATGATCTTCCTGCTGGGTGATTTTTTCATTTAGTTTTTCGGTGTCTTTAACCGCAAAATGAAAGGTCGGATCTCCAAATAAGTGACGTCCGAGGGTTAAGCCTAAATTGTGAACATGCCCCCAGCGTAGTCCGTAAGATAATAGACCACTAAAGTTGATGTCTGTAGGGGCTGGGCTGGTGTTGGCCTGTACCGCTATGGTATTGCCTGAATTGAAGAGATATTGTCCAGCGGTATATTCGATACTATCCAAAGCGCCAGCCGGCTGGGTATCGAGGATAAGGTACAAAGGATAGGTATCCAGTTTTTTAGCCGCTGTGGTTTGTATAGTAGAGCTGCTGTCCGAACGAATTAAAAATAAATCAACCTCTTTACGTTGCAGCTCATTTAAGATGGCGGTGCTATTGTCGGTTTTAAAAGCTAATTGTTGTAAGCCGTTTACCTGCTTTACTAAAAAAGGGAAGTATTCCCTGTAGACTTTGAGCTCATCTTTCCAGGCTGTTGTACACCCATTATAGTAATCGCGATTTGTGGAACTAACAACATGGTCTAAGACATTGTCTCGCCGTGTGTGTGCTACTTTTAAAAGGTAATTATTAATTGCTTCATATGATTCATCATATTTTAAAGTAGGGTAGTAGATCCGGGCAGAGTAAAAGCTTGGATTGATATCTCGGGGACTGCTCTCCTGTAATTTATAATAGTGGAGGTTTCTTTGGTTTGCATCTTGTTTGATGTATTCAAAATTGAGATGAAGGTCGTCGTAAAAGCGATCCGACGGAGTGGCAGTCACATGGCCTGAAAAATCGTAAACCATAGGAATCGGAATGTTGCCAATAAAGACTGCGCCCTCAAGAGATTGCTTGCTTTTATGCAGCTTTATAAGTTCTTTTTTGATGTCGTCAGGGCGATTGAATAGGCCGTAGATGACATAGGTAGGAATACCGTCACTTTCCACCGTTTTTTGATAAGCTTTTATCGCATCTTGGGTATGAGTATAGGTTTCTTGATCTACGACAATCACAAAAGCCTTATTATTCGTATTCAAGGTTGGTTTCTCTATCTTTACCTGTGAATGAACACAGACCGTGATAGAGAGATAAATTAGGATAGAGAACAAGAACTTTTGCATTAGTTTATATTATTTAAAGTTCGGCGAGCTTCGTCACGTAGCCTTTTTGAATGGCGGGTATCTACCATTAGCTCTTTACAGGCCGCAGCGATTTCAGCTTTGCGGTACGAATCTCGGAAACAGGATAAGGATTCGAGCATAGCAATTCGTAAATCAACGTTTATTTTACTGTTGCGTACAAATTCAAGATACCGTGTTACTGAAGGGTGGTAGCGTATAGTTCGTAAGTCTGTGATTCCTTTTTTTTGATTAACAACGTTGGTGTCAAATATGTTTTTGTCTATTTCTATGTATAATCCTGTAAACTGATTCTCATAAAACCTCTCTTTTTCTTTAGTATTATCACTAAAATTGTCCGCGACCATGAAACGATGTTCGGCAATGTTTTTAATAAGGTCCTTGTTAAATGCATAGAGGGCCATTTTTATTGCATATAGTACCTCTTCAGCATGTTGGTTCTCCATGTAAGCATCTATTAATGCGGGAATAAATGCGGGATCGCCAATACGCGCTATCGCATTGATTACTTCTAGACGGATTGACTCGTCAGCATCTTTGATGCCCTTGGCAAAAAGAGCTGCTCTTACTTCTCCTTCCAAGCGATCAGCTATATGTATACAAGTATAGCGGACGGTAGCATATTGGGAATTGTCATAATGCTGCGTGATGAGCTTGGCTAATCCTCCATAGTTGTTCATAAACAGCTGATTTAATAAGAAGCTTTGTGCTTCCGGAGATTTAGCTTTAGATAAAACATCTATAAGCTTTTTATTGTCTTTTTCATGTATAAATTTGCTTAGTGTATCTGGCGTATGGATTGAAAATGTGAATGTAGGATCACCAAACAGGTGTGATTCAAGTGTATTGTTTAGTTTTAACCATTGGCCTATATTTAGACCCGCACCTAAGGTACCCATTAAATAAGTGGCATGTTGATGGGAGGAGGGCTGGACAGTATGCGCAAGAGCTACAAGTGCATTGCCTGTTCCCAGTATAAACTGTCCAGCATTATATGCTGATTCACTGAAATTGCCGGTAGGATTGTCTGCAAAAATGGTCAGTGCTACGTTTGGTTGGATAGCTGCAACGTCTGAAAGGGGATATTGATGAATGATGGCTATGTCTAGATCTTCTCGTCTAAATTGGTTCACTACCTCATCCTGTAGCGCACGATGTTTGTCGTCTTTGAAATTCTGAAATTGTGTGCTCGTTTTTGAAACCAGAGGAAACTGCTCTTCTAAAAATAAGGATTGTGATGACCAACTGGATAATGACTCAAAAGCGACATAGGACATAATTTGGTCAATTAAGTTTTTTTCCTGTCGGACCTTTACCACTTTATCTAAATAAGCCCTGATCTGTTCATACTTGTCACCATTTTTTTCAGAAGATATAATGGGTTTTATCCGGGCGGAGTAAATAGTTGATTTAATACGATTGGGAGAATTTGCTCCTAAGTTATAAAAATACAACTGTGGATCTGTTTTGCTCTGTTCAAGGAAATCAAAGGTCAGCTCAAAATCGTCATAAAAACGATCTGATGGGATCGCAGTCGACACGTTGGTCAGGTGTTGAGCTTTGAGAACCATAGGTATAGGTATTTCTCCGATAAAAACTACCCCCTCTATTTTGAAGATTTTATAAAGTTTTTGTAATTCTTTCTTCAGTTGTTCCGGATTTTTCCAATCATGATGAAGTATTAATGTAGGGAGGCCTTCCGATTCGACCCGATCTCGGTAGGAAATTAACTCTTTTTGACATTTTTCAAAAGTGGATCCGTCTGTAACGATTGCGAAAGACCGGTTTGTTATTTCTATTACAGGATGTATGATTTCCTGAGCCCTAACTGTATTCAAAATAGATAGTTGAGAGACTAAAAGGATGAAAAACAGTTTGTTTGAAGCCTTCATAAACATGATTAAGACCAAGATAAAACTAGAAAAAAAGAAAGTCGGTAAAATATAAGAACAAATATAAGATGAAATTCTTAATTGTGAGTCGGAGTCAGCCCGCTAAAAGTTAATTCTATTGTCAAAATTAGATCTTTAGTCAGACTCAAGGGGGGCTTGATCCGTTTCATCAAGTTTGGTCAGTAAAGCACTTACTTCTTCTTCAGATGCAGTCAGCTTTGCTTTACAGATGCTGATCAATTGGGAAGCTCTTTTTATTTTATCAGCAAGTTCATCTACATTGACATCTCCAGTTTCTATTTCAGAAACGATTTGTTGTAACTCGTCGAACGCATCGCTGTATGTATAATTTGATTTCATCTATTGCTAAGGTTTTGAAATGATTGTACTCGCTACTATGCCATCGGCATAACTTGTTTCTATAGTATCGCCCTCTTTTATTTGTTTTTTTGAAGTAATAGCTTTTCCGTTTATCCGTGTAATACTGAATCCTTTTTTTAAGAGAAGCCGAGGGTCTGCCATATTGATAATACGTGCTATACCCTCTAAGGTATTTTGCCGCTCTTTTAAAAGGTGTTGGCCCTTTAGTTGTAGCTGTTGGGAGAGCAAATGTATTTGATGTCGTTCGGATGTGAGTTTTTGCTTACCATTCCACGATAATACCTGCGCGGATTCGGTAAGCGTCTTTCGGTGTTTACGGAAAATTTCCTGTGCTAAGAAAATTATATTCTCCCATGCTTTGTCTACTGGCACTGAAAAGTTATGAAACTTTTGGATTAAAAAATCTGCCAGTTCACTAGGAGTTATTGCATTTTTGTATGCAACCATTTCACTCACAGTTTCATTGGTTGAATGGCCTATGCCCGTCAATACGGGAATAGGGAAAATCGCAATCGCTTTAGAGAGGGCATAGTTATTATAACTTGAAAGACCGACCTCTCCTCCTCCTCCTCGAATGATTGCAACAGCATCATATTTTTCGAGATGATCGGCAATAACAGCAAGCTGACGGATAATGGAGGGGATGGATTTGTCGCCTTGTAAAAGAGCCGGGTATAGGGTGGTTTCTATTTTATATCCCCAGGGGTTGTGTGTTATGATTTTAAAGAAATCGGATAGACCTTTGCTGGTTTCAACCGAGATTATAGCTAGCCGTTTGGGGAGCAGAGGGAATGCTAATCGTTTGTTGGCATCGAATAGACCCTCTTGCTGTAGCTTGGCTATACTTTCCTTTTTCTCTTTTTCAAGTTCACCGAGCACGAATGTAGGGTCGATGTCTACTATGCGTAGACTGAGCCCATATAAAGGATCGTAGGATACCCCTGCTTGAAATAATACAGTTATACCGTCTCGTAAAGGCTCATTTAATAATTGAATGAATTGAGTATTAATTCGTTCAAAGTCTGTTTTCCAAAGAATGGATCGTATTTCTGCTACTATTTTGCCATCTTTCTTTTCGACAAGTTCAGGATAACAGTGCCCGGAATGCTTGTAGTGGTTGAGTTTGTTCATTTCTGCTTTTATCCAATATAGGCTCCTGTAACGATCAGCAAGGGTACGCTGAATGCTTTTCGTTACCTCTAAAAGCGAAAAAATAGTTCTGTTTTCAAGCACTTCAGGCATGAATCAAAGGTAAATAAAAACTTTGACGAATTGCGTGCTAAGAGATTCTGTACTAAGTTTTGCAGTTTTGTGCGTTTTTTGTATATATTTACTTTAGAAACCTTAATTGTCATGATACGATTACCGATAAAATTTTTGGGACTTCTCTTGTTTTTTTTACTAAATGTGGGAAGTGTCAGTGCCCAGTATAAACAAACTGTCCTTAATAAAACGCAGTTATTGTTGAATAAAGAAAACACCATACCTCTAGGGCGTCTTGATGCGCTAAAGATTGCTGTAGTCACGCCAGACGCACAGAAATATGGTGTTTTTGTGCAGCAGCTCGGAAGATACGCGGACATCTCATCCTTTGGTTTTTCTAAATATGACGAGCAGACAAAATATTTTAATACGATTATCGTAGCAGGAACTGAAGGAGATCTAAGTCAGGAAATGCTATATATGTTGAGGCAGTCTTTAATAAATCGAAAAAATATCATCCTATGTCGGTTTCAAGAAGTAGGGAAAAATATACCACAATGGGCTCCATTGTTAGGAGGGCGTATTACAGAGCTTGCATACCCAGATTTTTCTGATCTGGCGCAACAGAATATGGCTATGAGTATCTTTGGAGGACTTGCCATTACAGAAGGAAAAGCCATTAATAGAACAGAGCAGATCCGATTACAATATACCCGAGGGGAAGGTTCTGGACTTAACATTGCTAAAATGACCCAGAAAATAGACTTCATTGCCAATGAAGCTGTTCGAGAAAAGGCTGCACCAGGAATGGTAATAATGGCAGTGAAAAACGGGCAGGTTATTTTTGAAAAAGCGTATGGTTCACATACCTATGAACAGACTGTATCGACCAAAATAACAGATATCTTTGATTTAGCATCTGTAAGTAAGATTATGGGAACTACACCCGTTATCATGCAGCTTCAAGAAAAGGGTATTATCGACTTAGATAGCACTATGGGACATTATCTTTGGCAGGCAAAAGAAAGCAATAAAGCAAATATTACCTTGAGGTCTGTCTTATTGCATGAAGCAGGATTCACACCTTACATCCCATTTTATCGTTATTTAAAGCCTGGCGATGTTCAGTCTAAAGCATCGACATCTCATCAAACAAAAATGGCAGATAATGCATATCTAGTGAATCATTACTATCGTGATGTCATGTGGCCAGAAATGTTAAAATCTGCGGTAAAGCCAATAGGAAATTATGTGTATTCGGATATAAGTATGTATGTCATGAAAGAAGTCGCCGAGCATGAGACAGCGACGCCTATGGATGAGTATGTGCAGCAGATTCTTTATCGTCCTATAGGGATGAAAACAGCAGGATACAACCCTAGGACACACTTTGATAAAGATAGGATAATACCGACGGAGCATGATACGTCTTTCAGGAAAGTGCTTTTAGAAGGATATGTACATGATCAAGGAGCCGCTATGGCAGGTGGGGTAGCGGGTCATGCCGGGCTGTTTTCGACAGCTAATGATTTAGCTATATATGGACAACTACTACTTAATAGAGGGGAATACGGAGGTATGCGCTACTTTAAATCGGAGACAGTGGATATGTTTACTTCCAAACAATCTAAAACCAGTCGTAGAGGATTGGGATTTGACCGGGCAGACCCAGACCCTAAAAAAGAATATCCGTCTAGACTGTCTAATTCTACCGTATTCGGCCATACTGGATATACAGGAACTTGTATATGGATAGACCCGAAACATCAGTTGACTTTTATATTTTTATCTAATCGGGTACATCCTCAGGTATCGGTCAAGCTCTATGACCTTAATGTGAGAAGCCGTGTGTTGGATGCTATTTATGAAACTATAAACGAAGTAAAATGAGAAATTTGTTCAGTTTTTTATGCCTATTCGGAATAATTGTGCCAGGGTGGGCGCAAGATTATCAAGAGGTGCACCGTAGGCTTTTGGTGGTCGATGGACATAATGATGTTATCATTACCAGTATTTTGCGGGGGCGGGACATCGGACAACGTTTAGAAGAAGGCCATACCGATATTCCAAGGTTAATAGAAGGCGGAGTAGGTGTACAGGTTTTTGCTGTTTGGTCGGATGATCAAAAATGGAAGAAGGACGCATTTAAACATGCGAATGGTCAAATTGATGCATTAGAAAAGGTAATTCGTCAAAATCCAGAAAGAATAGTATTGGCCAAGAATACATCAGATATTGAAAATATAAGAAAATCCGGTAAAATTGCTGCTTTGATCGGTGTTGAGGGAGGTAATATGATTGAGTCCAGTATTCCGAATCTGGAACAACTGTATCAACGAGGGGCACGCTATCTGACATTGACCTGGAACTACAACCTGCCGTGGGCAACTGCCGCGGCTGTAGAAGACAGTAAGCCCCTGTCTAAACAACGTGGATTGTCAAAACAAGGAAAAGATATTATTAGACGAATGAATGAATTAGGAATGATGGTCGATGTTTCGCATGGGAGTAAAAAGCTTTTTTATGACGTATTAAAGGTTACTAAGAAACCAATTTTAGTATCTCATAGTAATGCAGCTGCGTTGACTCCACACTATAGAAATTTAGATGACAAACAGCTAGAGGCCTTGAAGGAAAATGGAGGCGTGATAGGGGTCAACTTTTATGCTGGATTTTTAGATGAAGGTTATGAATCGCGGCTAAGGGACGCTTATGTTAAATATGTAGGCCCTCTTGATAAGAAAATGTCTACTTGGCGACAGTATGATAAGCTTACAAAAGAGCAGCAATATCAAGTAACCACTCCATTATCCAGCTTGGTAGATCATATAGATTACTTGGTGCAAAAGGTAGGTATAGATCATGTGGCTATTGGATCCGATTACGATGGGATAGAAGCTGCCCCCCAGGATTTGGAGGATGTTTCTAAACTGCCAAATTTAACAAAGGCTCTGCTGAAAAGAGGGTACAAAGAAGAGGAGATTGCTAAGATTATGGGCTTAAACTTTTTGCGTATCATGAAAGAGAATGAACAGAACTGATTGGATTATGTTTCATTTTCTTCAAGCCGTATTAATTCATCATAGTTGCTGTTTAGTTTCTTTAACAGGATTCCATAAAGAATCTTAAAATAGAGTTTGAATAACCAGATAAATAAGAAGCCAAAGAGCGTGAAGAGAATGCTTCCTAAGACTAAAACAAAAATCATTTCCCCCCAAGAACTTCTGTGCGTATATTCTTTGACGATGAGTTGGATAAATTGAATACCAAAGGCAGCATAAGCAGCGATAAGATTAAAGCGTATATAATTATGAGCATTAGTCCGTACAGCAAGTATGCTCTCGATAAGTTTTCGGGTGTTACTGGTATTTTTTATTCGTATTAAAAGTGTGTAAAACTGATATATGAAGAAAAAAATAAAAGCATAAAACACAACATTGTAGATTACGTCTGCAACCTGGAAGAATAAGAAGTCTTCTCTTTCTGCGGGGATAAAAATAGAAATAGTTATCCATACTATAAATTCGACACAACAGATTGTGAATATCCACTTCACAATCGATGATGAGCTTTTATGCAGCATGGCCTGAAGCTCATTTTTTTGTATTTTGGGAAAACTATTGTTATCCTTCCAGTGCTGCTTTAATAAATCCAGTCCATCCATTAATAACCTCCATTCTGATTTATCATACTTTTTAACTTCGTTTTTATACGATTCATTTTCACTCGCGCATTGACTTCGCTGATACCTAATGTTTCGGATATTTCGGTGTAGTCTTTGTCTTCTAAATACATATACACCAATGCTTTTTCAATGTCATTAAGTTGTCGCACAGCACCATATAATGTTTTTAATTTTTCTTCCTGCGCAGGGTCATACTCCTCATAACAGATATTTTGTAATGAGTTGTCCCAGTCGACCGTAGTAATCTTTCGTTTTTTACCTCGATAAAGGGAGATTGCAGTGTTCAATGCTACACGATAGGCCCAAGTGGTGAACTTGGAATCGCCTTTAAATGTAGGGTAAGATCTCCAAAGCTGAATGACCATTTCTTGGAAAAGATCTTTGTGGGTGTCAAGATCGGAAGCATATAGCTTACAAATCTTGTGGAGGACATTCTGGTGCTGTTCCAGAAGGCCTACAAATTCTATTTCCTTGTTTTTGTTCATTCGCTTGGGTAATAGGTCGAAATTAAGAAGATATTGTTACATGTAATCTAAGGTTTTTGTTAAATTAGCCCAATGGCTAAGTCAAAATCAGCATATTTCTGTCAGTCCTGTGGGTATGAGTCCCCAAAATGGTTAGGACAATGTCCGTCTTGTAAACAATGGAACTCTTTCGTGGAAGAGGTCATCTCTCCGGCATCTTCAAGGGTGCCAGAATGGCGCAGTACTGCGCCAAGTACAGCGGCTGACAAACGAACGAACAAAGCGGCGATTATCCATGAGATCGTGTATTCTGAAGAACAGCGGATACGGACTCCGGACAAGGAGTTTAATCGGGTACTTGGAGGGGGAATTGTACCTGGATCGATGGTACTGATCGGTGGGGAACCAGGAATTGGTAAATCGACCTTGATGTTACAACTGGCGCTGTCCCTCCCCGCTGTGAAAACACTCTATATCTCCGGAGAAGAGAGTGAGCAACAGATCAAGATGCGTGCTGAGCGATTGTCACAATCGTCGAAAGCCAACTGTTATATACTTACTGAAAGCAGTACACAGCATATATTTAAGCAAATAGAGGTCGTAAAACCCGATGTAGTGGTTATTGATTCGATTCAGACTTTACACTCCTCTCAGATAGAGTCTGCACCTGGATCGGTTTCACAGGTGCGGGAATGCACGGCAGAATTATTACGCTTTGCTAAGGAGACAAACACCCCTGTCTTGATCGTAGGGCATATAACAAAAGACGGTGCAATTGCAGGACCTAAGGTATTGGAACATATGGTAGATACTGTGCTGCAGTTTGAAGGAGATAGAAACCATGTATATCGGATATTGCGATCGGTCAAAAATAGATTCGGTTCTTCATCCGAATTAGGAATATATGAAATGCAAGGGTCGGGACTTCGAGAAGTGTCTAATCCTTCCGAGATTATGTTGTCCCAACGAGAAAGCCCGGTTAGTGGGGTTGCGGTTGCAGCGATGTTGGAGGGTGTACGCCCGTTAATGATCGAGGTGCAGGCTTTGGTGAGTAACTCCGCCTTTGGCACGCCTCAGCGTACAGCTACAGGCTTTGACAGTAAGCGCTTAAGTATGCTTCTAGCAGTGTTGGAGAAGCGGTTTGGCTTTCGTCTGAGTGCCCAAGACGTGTTTCTAAATATAGCAGGAGGACTGCGCGTCGAAGACCCCGCGATTGATTTGGCAGTGATTGCAGCACTCATATCCTCGCAACAGGATATCCCGCTGCCCCCTCAGGTAACGTTTGCAGGTGAGGTAGGCTTATCGGGAGAGATCCGTGCTGTTAATCGTATTGAACAACGTATTGCAGAAGCGGAGAAGCTCGGTTTTGACGGAATATTTATTTCTAAATATAATGTGAAAGGGTTGGATGCTAAAAAATATAATATCGCCATTAGGCCCATGGCTACTTTAGAGAATCTCTTTAATGCTCTTTTCGGGTAGAGAAAAAAAAACTAAGGGAGATATTCTAAAGTATCTCCCTTAGTTTTTTCTTTAGATGTTCCCCATGCAGATTGCGACCAATGATAATTCCATTAGGATCTACTAAGACATTTTGTGGAATTGCCTTTATACCGTAAGGAATAGAAGCACCGTTGTTCCAATTTTGTAAATCGGAGATGTGTTTCCAGGTCAGGTTGTCATCAGCGATTGCCTTTTTCCATGCGTCAAATTCTCTGTCAAAAGAAACACCCAGTATTTCGAAGTTACGGTCCTTAAATTCTGCGTAAGTAGCTACTAAGTTTGGGTTTTCTGCACGGCAAGGAGGGCACCAAGAAGCCCAAAAGTCTACTAGGACGTACTTTCCTTTCAGATTCTGTAGACCGTAGGGATTGCCTTCCAGATCAAATTGTGTAATTCCTGGAGCCTTTTTCCCAATCGCCACATTGGAAAGGTTTTTTAAATAACGTTGGAATAATTTGCCTTCATTGGTCTTTTTTACACTTTTGTCCAGTGTTTTAAACAATGCCGCCATTTCTTTGTAATCAGGGTCATAGCCCCCAACGCGTTGGATGAGCCGGATTGTTTCTGTTTGCGAAGGGTTGGCTTTGATCTCTTTTATTAGATCTTCTTTAGATTGTGCGCTTAATAGAAAGGGTATCACACTAACGAATAAAGCAAGTAGTCTGTTCATATTATAGCTATTTTATTCAAACTTAGATAAAAAGAGCAAATAAATGATAGTGGATATGTTAAAATGATTTTAAAATTATTTTTTAATTGCACTTTTATTTACGAAAAGCTCATATTATTGTTAAATTTGCTATTCACGATTTATCATATTTATTACCTCATAAATGGCAAGATTAAATTTATTAGAGGAAACACGCTTTGAAAAAGTACCTGTAACGGTATATCCAAGTCAAAGTGATGCTTCTATTCATGTTGCAAATCGTATCGCTTCATTGATTAAAGAAAAGCAAGCAAAAGGCGAAAAAGCTGTGCTAGGTCTAGCAACAGGAGCAACACCTGTTCAAGTTTATAAAGAACTTGTTCGTCAGCACAAAGAAGAAAGCTTGAGCTTTAAGAATGTAGTAACCTTCAATTTGGATGAGTATTTCCCCATGCAGCCTACTGCAGATCAGAGCTACGTCACCTTCATGAAGAAGAATCTTTTCGACCTGATTGATATTCCGGCAGAAAACATCAACATTCCTGATGGAACTATAGATATTAGTCAAGTGCAGGCCTATTGCGAAGCCTATGAACAGAAAATTTCTGAACTCGGAGGTTTGGATATCCAATTGCTGGGTATCGGACGTACAGGTCATATTGGATTTAATGAACCTGGGTCAGCGCCGAATTCCGGTACACGTTTGGTTACTCTGGATGATTTGACCCGTCGTGATGCATCTCGTGGGTTTGGTGGTAAAGAATATGTGCCTACAAAGGCGATTACTATGGGCGTTGGAACAATCTTCAAAGCAAAAGAGATTGTCCTAATGGCGTGGAATGAGAATAAAGCTGAAATTGTTAAGAAAGCTGTTGAGGGAGAAATGTCACCGGAAATTCCGGCTACTTACTTACAGTTGTCTAATAATGTAGAATTTATACTGGACGAAGGGGCAGCATCACTATTAACACGGTTTGATACACCTTGGTTGGCACACGATGTAACTTGGTCAGAGTTTTTGACTAAAAAGGCCGTGGTTTGGTTGTCTTTAAAATTAAATAAGGCGATTTTAAAGCTGACTGATGAAGACTATAACAATAATGGTATGGCAGAGCTTGTCACGGAGCAAGGTCCAGCGTATAATATTAATATCAGAATCTTCAACGAGTTACAAAGAACAATAACGGGATGGCCAGGGGGAAAGCCTAATGTGGACGATACAAATCGTCCAGAGCGAGCTGAGCCTGCTCAAAAAAATGCAATCCTTTTCTCGCCACACCCAGACGATGACGTGATCTCCATGGGAGGTACTTTCATCCGTCTAGCCGATCAAGGACACAATGTACACGTAGCTTATCAAACATCTGGAAATACAGCCGTTTGGGATGATGATGTGTTGCGTTATTTGGAATTTGTTCAGGACTTTGCTGTTGCAATTGATGACGACCAAGGAATTACAAGTAAGATTTACAGCGAAGCAAGAGAGTTTTTCAAAACGAAGAAGCCTAATCAGGTCGATCCCGAAATAATCCGTACCGTAAAGGGTTTGATTCGTAAAGGTGAAGCGATTGCGGGAGCTCGCTTTGTAGGGGTGCCGGATGAGAATATTCATTTCCAGAACCTACCGTTTTACGATAGAACCAAATTCGCTAAAGAGGTATCTTTTGAAGATGATATTATACAGACAATGGAATTGCTTCGCAAGGTAAAACCTCAGCAGGTTTTTGCAGCTGGTGATTTTGCGGATCCCCATGGAACCCACAAAGTTTGTTTTGACATTATTTTAGAAGCATTGTTGCGCCTACGAAAAACCGATGAGTGGACAAAAGACTGTTGGTTGTGGTTGTATCGTGGAGCATGGCACGAATACCCAATCCATGAAATCGAGATGGCTGTTCCGTTATCTCCTCAAGAAGTGAAACGTAAACGTTTAGCGATATTTAAACATCAATCACAGAAAGACGTGCCTGTGTTCCCAGGAGATGATCCGCGCGAATTCTGGGTGCGTGCTGAAGATCGTACGAGTGAGACTGCAGGCTTATACCATAAATTAGGCCTTGCTGATTACGAAGCGATAGAAGCGTTTGTACGTTGGAAGTTTGACTAATCAGTAACAGATTAAATAAGAAGAGCCGGTGTGTGTAAACATGCCGGCTTTTTTTTGTTAATATGGTTGAGATTAAACCATGAAAAAGACTGAAATTTCGGATTGTTAATCTTTTTGTCGGATTTTTTATTTTATGACCGGGAGGGGAGCTCTATTTTTGCTTCAATTTAGAATTAGTATAAATTAAATCAAATATGAGAGCTAAACTGTTTTTTGCATTAATGGGGACACTGGGAGCCTGTTCTTTAGCAAATGCACAAACAACCGTCAAAGGGCGGGTTATCGACGAAAAGAGCAAACCTGTTGCCGAAGTATCGGTAAGAGCTGGTCAACAATCAGTAAAGACGGATGCGAATGGTTTTTTTAGTATTTATATCGGCCGCTCCGGTAAATTTACGTTACATCTATCAGGGATAGGTTTCGGAAAGAAAGAAGTCGTATTGACACAAGAAGGAGCGGAGACGAAATTGGAGGATATTATCCTGAGACACAACGAGTATAATATTGAAGATGTAGAGGTATTTGGTGAGCGTGGTAGACAGCCAAAAGGGCTAGAAACGATAACACGTATGCCATTGAAACCATCAGATCAGATACAGAGTATATCGGTAATATCGCATAAGGTTATTGAAGATCAAGGTGCATTGACATTGACGGATGCAGTACGTAATATTCCTGGTGTGACGTTGTTTGGAAGTTATGGAGGGGTAAAGGAATCCATGTCTACTCGTGGTTTTCGTGGTGTACCGGTTTTAAAAAACGGTGTACGTATGGATTCGCAGTTTCAGACCGCTTCTGGTGTGGTCGATATGCAAGGTGTTGAATCTATACAGATGATAAAAGGTTCGGCGGCGATTACCCAAGGTGTGATTACAGATATTGGAAATGCAGGTGGTGTTATCAATGTGGTGACAAAGACACCTAACTTTATCAATGCTGGAGCAGTAGGCGCACGTGTGGGTAGCTGGGGACAGTTTAGACCTACCTTCGATATGCAGACGGTTTTGGATAAAAAGGAGACTCTAGCTGTACGATTTAATGGGGCATACGAGCGTTCGGATAGTTATCGAGCAGCTGTTTCCGGAAATAGTGTTTACTTCAATCCTTCTTTGACGTGGCGTGCATCTGGTAATACGACAGTAACTTTAGAAGGAGATTATCTGAATTCGAATAAGACGCCGGTTACTTCCGCTGTGAATTTGAACCCATCTCAAGGTGTTAATGCCTTGTACGTATTGCCAAACAATCGTATGGCGGGACTGGCTTCAGATAATAATAATACAGTGATGAGTAGCTTTATGGCCTCTGTGAATCATCGTCTTAGTGACAACTGGCGCTTGAGAGCCGCTTATGCAGTCTCTTCGTATCAGGTAGATAACCAATCTACAGGTCTTACCTTGCTTGATGAGAAGGTCAATCCTGATTTCAATCTATTTAGTCGCTCAATGTCTAGAAGTTTGCGTGACGATAAGAACAAGACTTTCCAATTTGATTTGATCGGAGAAGAGTTGTACACAGGCCGTATCAAACACACTATGCAAGGAGGCTTTGATTACCGTATAGTGGATGCCAATACAACAGCAATGGCTGGAACCTTGAAGCCGCTGGGTAAGAACATTACTTTAGGTAATGCAGGAGTGATAGATACGATTGATATCTTGGGTAGTTGGACAAACCTTTTAGATGAGGTTGAGTATTTAGACAAAAATGGACAGGCGCAAGTGGGCAAGAGTATTAGCTTTGTAAAAGGCACCCCTGTAGATGCTGATTATAATACCTTTGGCATTTTAGCCCAAGATGTTATTGAGTTCAATAAATACATTAAGGTGGCTCTAGGTTTGCGTTATTCTGAAGTTAATACTATCTCTGCTACCAGCAATACCTCGCAACGCCGTTCCGCGTGGAATCCGAGTGTCGGTTTTATCGCCACGCCTGTACAACATCTAAATATTTTCGGTTCTTATACGAGCTCTACAAGTTTGAGAAGTGCAGCTAATAAGATGGTTGGTGGGGGCGAAGTAGGCCCTTCAACAACGGAACAGTTTGAAGCAGGTATCAAATCGGATTGGCTGGACGAAAAATTACGTTTTAACTTGACCTATTTTCATATCTATACTTCTAATTTGTCTAATCAAGAGTATGCACCAGGAACAACGACTAGTACTGGATATTACTTCAAAGCCGGAGATTTGTTGCGTGACGGTATAGAGGCCGAGTTGAATGGTCGTATTTTAGATAACCTAACAGTAATGTTGGGATATGCTTATCTCGATGCACGGTATAAGAATTCTCCATCTTATGTGGATGGCTCGGCACCGATGAATGCACCAGATCATACCGCTAATGGTTGGGTACAGTATGTTGTTAATCAAGGGGCTTTGAAGAATCTTAGCTTAAGTGCAGGAGTATATTATGTAGGTAAAAGACCCGTAAATGAACATAGTACTAAGTATGATGGCCATACGGCAGTGTATGGTCCTGATATTAAGCCTTTTGATATGCCTGCTTACACTACAGTGAATGCGCAGGTAGGTTATAAATTCCAGAAGTGGGAAGCGAGGGTGTTCTTAAATAACTTAACGGATGAAATAGGTTTGAACTCCTATTTCCGCGGAGGGTTCATTAATCAGATCGACCCTAGAAATGCAGCGTTCTCATTGAACTATAGATTCTAAGAGTAAAAACTAAATATTTACAGAAAGGCCCTCATTTAAGAATGAAGGCCTTTTTATATTATAAAATATGGATAAGGCTTTCAAACTCGGAGAGCATTTGCACCCCCTCATTGGCTACTAAAAAAGTGTATCTAAGAGAATTGGGTATAAACCCAAAATATTTTTTGAAGGCCGAAGTAAAATGAGTGGAATGCTTGTAGCCCGTCATTTGAGCAACGTCCGATATTCTATAATCTCCCGTGAGGATCAGTTCTTTAGCATGTTCCATTTTCTTTTCAGTGATGTAATTCATCACTGTTTTGCCAAAATACTGTTTAAAGTGTTTTTTGAGATATTGCTCGTTGGTACCTACATACTTTGCCAATTCGGGGATAGTGTAGTTTTTTGATAAATCTCGATGGATCAGGTTTTTTGCTAGCACTATCTTGTCATAATGGTTTTTGTTCGGAATTATCTCGTGCTTTTCGTTCTCCGCATAGAGTCCCTCAATCTGATGTACCAGAATTTCGATGAGTAGGGCCTGTATCCGTAAGCGGTTTAAATAGTTGTCATGGCGTATATAAACCATAAGTTGGTTGATGAGCAATCGAGTCCTGTTATCACTATTGGTTAATAGTCCATTACTAAAACGTAAGGTATTTTGTTCAAATTTTCTTCTAAAGTCATCCAATAGCTCATTAGAGATAAATAAGGCTATAGCAAGATGATCTTCGTAGATGTTTTTCCATTCCAGTGTCTCTCCTTTTTGAATGGGGTGGATAATATTTTCTCCCCCTCGAATTATGTAGGACTGTTTCCGCAGAAAATAAGGACAAATGCAGCTATGCTCGTGTAACGGGAATAGGATGTTTAGAAACCCATCTAATGGACTGCTCAGCTCTTGATTATTGGTGCCGTGCAATAATGCATAATGAATATCTAGGGAAGTAGAGGTCAACGGACACGCTACAGTGGATTCAGACTGAAATTCTGAGATTTCTGAATTTGAAGCTTTTTTTCCTGATTCCGTCATTTTGTTATTTAGAATACATCTAGATTTGCAACGCAAGGTTTTATTTAGACTTGTTCTAAAAACAAAAGTAAACTATTAATCTGAGATAATGAAACAAATTTACCTGTCGTTGTTCTTCGTAGTTCTTGTGACTTCGGTATTTGCGCAAAAGACATTCACTGTAAATGGTAAAGTACATAAAGAAAGTGGAGAACCGATATCTCATGTTACGGTTAGGATTAATGGCACATCTCTAGTATCTATCACTAATGAACAAGGACGCTATTCCTTCTCTAATGTTTCTCAGGGAAAGTATATCATGTCGGTTTCTTCCGTAGAGATAAAAACCAAGACTTTGAATATTGATGTGAACAAAGATTATCTAGACCTACACATACACGTGGGAGATAAAGGCGATGTGTCTTTGGACGAAGTAAAAGTGACACGTAATACCGTAAAACGCGAAATTGAGACCTCCGGCTTTGCAGTTTCTATTATTGAGACAAAGGAAGCTTCTTTAAGAAATTTGACAACGAATGAGTTGTTAGATAGGGCAGTTGGTGTACGTGTGCGCCAAAACGGCGGAGAGGGATCTCCCATTGAATATAATCTGAATGGAATGTCAGGAAGCACCATAGGATTATTTTTGGATGGGATTGAGATTTCTACTTATGGTTCATCCTTTAACCTTAACAATATTCCTCCTGCTATGATTGAGCGTATAGAGGTATATAAAGGTGTTTTACCTTCTCATCTAAGTGGTAATTATGTTGGAGGAGCTATAAATGTCATTATGAAAAAAGATGCTTCTGCGAATAATTTATCCGCAGCTGTATCTTATGGCTCTTTTAATACGTACCGGGCTGATGTTGGTGGATTGTATCGTAATCAAAAGAATGGTTTGACCGTTAGAGCTTCAGGGTTTTATAGTCATTCAGATAATAACTATGAAATGTGGGGTAAGTTCTCTAAATATACCTTGCCTAATACACGCGTGGAAAGGTATTATCGTACCAAGCGGCCAAATGATAAATTTGAGACTATTGGTGGACGCTTTGAATTAGGATTCACAGATGTGTCCTGGGCAGATCAATTTTTCGTAGGCTATAACGTGTCTGATTCTTATAAGGATATTCCACATGGAATTACCATGACTAGGCCCTATTTTGGTCGATTCAATGAATATCAGGCGCATGTTTTTAGCATGAATTATAATAAGCGTGATCTTTTTGTAGAGGGGTTATCGCTCAATTTGAATGCGGTACACAGTAAACGAAATACGTATCTCCAAGATACAGTTAGTCAGTTATATAATTGGGACGGTACATTGTTGATGGCTCCACCAAATGAAAACGATGAAGTAAAGCCCTTTCCTCATATACCAGGAAAAGGACAGCAAGGAGATGCGGTGATGAATGATATTGACCGTACGATATCGAATGTTCGGACTAATTTGGCTTATCTCTTTTTGCCTGGACATCGTTTATCACTCAATCATAAGTTCGAAAAGACAACCCGAAACGATAGAGATTTGCTTAATCCTGAGAAAGACAAATGGATTACGCAAAATGATATATGGACAAATATCTGGGCTTTGAATTATGAGATGGAGACTTTTGATAATAAGCTCCGGACAAATGTTTTTGGTAAGTATGGCTTAACGAAGACTAAGAGTCTACAACCCACAGCATTGGAAAATGGGGTGATGAACTATGAACAAAGTACTTCAATTAGAGATAATAAAGGCTTTGGAGCTACTGTGTCTTATCAAGCGATTAAAGACGGGTTTATTATTTTGTCCGCAGAAAAGTCCTTTATTATGCCTACAGAACGGCACTTGTATGGGGAGCCGGAAAACAATCTACTTCCTAATGCAGGAATTTTGCCTGAAGTAGCGGTAAACTATAATTTGGGCGGACGTTATGGTTTCCTAGAATTTTCGGATCATAAGTTGAACTTCTATGCCAATGCATTCTGGCGTAACGGTTATGAAAAAATAATTTTACAGACACGTGTAGACCCTGTTATTGAAGGGCGTGAAAATCAAGTTGAAGACATACAGGTGAGTCAATTTGTGAACTTGCCTAGGACCCAGACATTAGGTTTTGAGGGGGAGATTAACTATATCTATAGCAATAAATTGAATGCAATGGTTAACTTTTCGAAATTCAATTCGCTATTCAAAGTGAAAGAAGACGAAAGGGGGAATCCACATAGTCTATATAATCTTCAGGTACCTAATGAACCTTTCTTTACAATGAACGCAAACGTTCAATATCGATTAAATAACATATTTCAAAAAAAATCAGTTGTGAATCTTCATTATAACATGGGATATGTTGCGCCGTTTAGTACAATATGGATCGAGTCAGAGTGGTTTACAACACCAACTCAATTTGCACATGACTTTGGAGCAAGCTATCGTTTTCCAAAGGGAAACGTAGTAGTAAGTTTGGATGGTAAGAATGTGTTTAACGCGGAAGTATATGACAATTTTGGCATCCAAAAACCAGGTAGAGCATTTTATATTAAATTGAATTATACATTAAATAACTTTATTAAATAGCATATGAAAACGAGATTATTTACTTCGCTAGCTGTAGGAGCAGTGATTGCTATGGGCGCATTAGCAGGATGTAAAAAAAGTGATGGACCAAATGGCGGCTTAGAACCGTCAGGACCAGACAATCAACCTAGGAAATATATTACGTTGACAGGAGCATTCCCCGATGATAAAGGTACTGCTGGAAATGGAGGAACTATGGCGTTTGCAATTACGCCTGAAGAAGCTATTAACCCAAACTTCGAACTGAATGTTTATAGTACCGGTTATCCGCTTCGTTCACAACGTACAGCACGGGTACAAGGGTCTACAAATGGTAATTTTTTATATAATATACAGTACACAGGTACAGATGGCGGTATTTTTAATAAATACCGTGTAGATGGAGGAAAAGTGTTTACGGATACGCGTGAAGAAATGAATACTGAACCTATTCTTGGTACAGCACCTCGATGGGTAGTTGCTGCCGAGGGTGTAGGGATAGGAGTCTACGCTTCTGCTAAAATCAAAGGGTCGGCCGAGGGAGCTGGAGCTGATTTTGTTGACGTAACCAGTACCGCGAAAATAGCAATAATGGATCTGAATGATCCTCAGGTAACGCGTCAAACTGAATTTACAATTCCTTTGACTGCAGAACAGACGAAAGCAGGTTATCAGATTGGTCGTATAGACGTGCCAATTGTTAATGCAGCAAAGACAAAAGTCTTTATTGGCTGTAATTTGACAAGAACAGATGTGACAAAAAAATCGGGTTTTAAAGATAATGTACAGACATGGAGTAGTGGAACTAGAGAGCTAGGAACAGCTACTTTAGTGGTGGACTACCCATCATTAGCTAATCCTAAGTTAATATATGCAGATCCTGCCGTTAGTAAGGTTAACAATCATTCTTATCGTACAATGACGCAATACGTGGGTACTGATGGTCATGTTTATCAAGCAACAGCAACTTCAGGATCACAGATCTTACGTATTGACAAGTCTACAAATCAGTATGATAATAGTTACAATTTTGATTTGAAAGCTGCACTAGGAACAAGCAATAGTGTTGCTATAAGGGCTTGGAAGTATATTAAAGATGGTGTTGCTATTGTGTTATATACTGAGTCAAAAGTGGACGGAGGGTATCTAGCGCTCGTTGACTTGAATGAAAGAAAGGCGACTCGCTTGACAACAGAAAATCAAAGTGATATTGGTTTTTCTGGACGCTCTGCAAATGAATCAGAAGGTATAACAGCAATCACAGGTACATTTGGGCAGTTTCAAAACATTGGGTTAGTTGGAGATAATATTTATGTACCAATGACTCCAAACGGTCTGGATGGTAACTTGTATGTGATTAATTACAAGACAAAAGCGGTTACAAAAGGAGCCAGATTGAAAAATCAATCGGGTAGTTTTTATATCGGTGCTTACTAAAACCTACTAACAGTATTAAAAAGGACTTTAAGATTTGCTTAGAGTCCTTCTTTTTTTATTAAACATTATTTAGACTAAGAATAAATAATATATATTTGCAAAAAATAAAAAACATGTCTTCATCCAATTGGCCTAAGATTCGCAAATTTTTCAACGATATCCACCTATGGGGCGGATTGATTTCTGGTATTGTCGTATTGATTGTCTGTTTGACAGGAACCATCTATACGTATAATACAGAACTTCGAGAGGCAGCTATACCTCAATATTATAAAGTAGCTCCAGAGGGAGATAAGCAAAATGTGGATACCTTAATTAAGCAGGCTAAGACGTCTATAAAGGGGGAGATTGTTGGGGTAAAAGTCCCTTTTAATACTGATAAGACGATATTTGCATTGTATAGTAAGGCTAGAAAGGAAGAGGGAGAGTCAGAAAAGAAGGCAGGGCCGAAAAAGATTGAGGTTAATACAGGAGCTTCGGAAGCCAAACTTGCTAAGGGAGATGAGCCAGCATCTAAGGGAAAAGATACCAATAAGGTTGGTGAAGCGGCTAGTGCGGGTGCTGGAAAAGAGAAAAAAGCTGCCCCAGCTGCTGGTGGACGTGGTCCTCGTGCCAATCAGATGGCCATAAATCCGTATACAGGACAGGTTATCGGTGATCCTTCGGATGAGAAGACCAAGACAGCAGCTTTGATGCAAACCATGTTCGGCTTGCATCGTTGGTTGCTTCTGAATGAGGTGGAAAAACCTATCATAGAAGGGGTAGAGAATCGTAAGCTGGGATCTTGGATTACAGGGACAGCTACGTTGCTGTTTTTGCTGGGCGTCATCTCTGGTATGATTATCTGGTTTCCAGCTAAGATGAGAGGATGGAAGAATGGCCTTAAGATAAAATGGTCAGCGAGATGGAAGCGTATCAATCACGATTTGCATAATACGCTCGGTCTCTACAGTTGCATAATTCTATTCTTAATGTCCGTGACAGGGCCTTTTTGGTCATTTGAATGGTATAGGGCAGGATGGCAAAAGACTTGGGGAACTTATAAATCTCCCGATGCACCGAAGGAAGATAAGCCGGCGTTCGTATCCGTTATGCCTACGGATGGAAAAGAACCTCTAACTATCGAGGAGACTATTTTAATTGTGAATAAACTGTTGCCTTATGATGGAGATATTACAGTCAATTTTGCAAAAGATAGTGTTGGTACTGTTTCTGTCTCAAAGAATCGTGTAGGTTTTTTCGCTCCTTCTGCAGGAGATAAATTGACGCTGGATCAATACAGTGGAACAGTGCTAGAGAAGGATATTTTTAGAGATAAGCCATTTAACGAGCGGGCATCTGCATCGATTAAAGCATTGCATATTGGGGATATATATGGACCTTTTAGTAAGCTACTGTATTTCATAGCTTGTCTTATTGCGACCTCTTTACCGGTTACAGGTACGATGATTTGGATCAATAAGATGAAGAAAAATAAGAAATAGGTTAGTAAAGCCCCTGTTCATTATAGACCGGGGCTTTTCTTTGTATCTTGATTTATTTCTTTCGACTTAACATGCTATCTAGCAGCATTTCGATTATGGCGACCACAATTGCAAATAGAGCAGCATTCCAGAAACCGTCAACGTCAAATTTGGACCCCATAATAGAGTCACTTAACATGATCATAAGGATGGTGATGATGAATGAAACCAGTCCAAAAGTAAGCCAGTTTAGAGGAAATGTAAACAGTCTTAATATCCCACCAACTATGGCATTTACAAAACCGATTACCAAGCCAGTGACTATAGCCCATCCAAAGCCTGCAACATGTGCTCCAGGGATAACATAAGCCGCAATTGCAACGACTAATCCTGTCAATAAAAGGGAAATAATGAATCTCATAATAGTACCTGTTTTTTAATTAATACATGTTCAAAATTGGTGCCAAATGCTTGATATACCGTGCGGCTCGGTTTATCCTTGAGCAGCATTATGTCAATATGTTAATTGTTTTATTATGCTTGCATATAAAAAATATATTATCTTTAATATACATTTTAAACTTAATTATACTATGAAACAGTTATTATTTTCTTTTGTAGCGCTCGTGTTTTCTATGGCCTCTTATGCGCAAAGTAAAGATCCTATTGTGGGGATGTGGTTAAATCCCAGTGGAGAGGGCAAGGTGGAAATCTATGAATCGAATGGAAAATTTTTTGGCAAGTTATATCTTGTTAAAGACAAGTCAAAAAAAGACACAAAAAATCCCGATGAAAAGCTAAGGTCCCGTGCTTTAAATGGAATTGTCATTCTTAACAACTTTACAAAAAAGAGAACTTCCTATGAGGATGGAGAAATCTACGATCCCAAAAGCGGTAAGACATATAGTTGTAAGATGAAACTTAAGGGAGATAATGCTTTGGATATTCGTGGATTCATAGGTATTAGTATGTTTGGACGGTCAGAAACGTGGACACGTGCCAAATAAAGTGGGTTTTATAATGCGCAGACAAACGATTTCGTACTGCGTAGTGGTAAAATTCTGCTATCTTTGGAACAAGAATCAAATGTCCTAAGGCCCTAACGCTTTGGATATTTTAAAATTATAAATTTTATTTTTTCATATGTACAAAACGTTAAAGCCAGCATTGGAAAAAGAGTTGGCTGCAATCAAAGAAGCAGGACTTTATAAAGAAGAACGGATTATTGTAACTCCTCAGGGGGCGGATATTAGAGTAAGCACTGGACAGGAAGTTGTTAACTTCTGTGCAAACAATTATCTCGGACTTTCATCTCATCCAAAAGTTGTTGATGCCGCAAAGAAAGCTATAGATGATCACGGCTATGGTATGTCCTCGGTTCGTTTCATCTGTGGAACACAAGATGTGCACAAAGAGCTGGAAGCAAAGTTGTCTAGTTTTTTAGGGAC
This sequence comes from Sphingobacterium faecale, assembly GCF_016746095.1. GTDB lineage: Bacteria > Bacteroidota > Bacteroidia > Sphingobacteriales > Sphingobacteriaceae > Sphingobacterium > Sphingobacterium faecale. The sequence continues at coordinate 98,399 of NZ_JAERTY010000007.1, forward strand.
AGAAGATACGATTCTTTATGCTGCAGCATTTGATGCCAATGGCGGTGTCTTTGAGCCTTTGTTTGGAGCTGAAGACGCTATTATCTCCGATGAGCTGAATCATGCTTCTATTATTGACGGAGTGCGTCTATGTAAAGCACAGCGTTTCCGTTATAAAAACTGCGATATGGAGGATTTGGAAGCTCAGTTACAAGCTGCTTCCGGAGCCCGTCATAAAATCATCGTGACCGATGGAGCGTTCTCTATGGATGGTTCTGTCGCTCCATTAGATAAAATCTGTGACTTAGCGGATAAATATGAAGCTTTAGTGATGATCGATGAATCGCATTGCTCAGGTTTCATCGGTAAAACAGGTAGAGGTACGCATGAGCTATTTGATGTTATAGATCGTATCGATATTATAACAGGTACGTTAGGTAAGGCTTTAGGTGGCGCTTCGGGAGGGTTTACTTCAGGTAAAAAAGAGATTATCGATATGTTACGGCAGCGCTCTAGACCATACCTTTTTTCAAACACCTTAGCTCCTGCGATTACAGGTGCGTCTGTGGCGGTATTAGATATGCTGAGTGAAACGACAGAATTAAGGGATAAATTGGAAGCGAATACATTGTATTTCCGAGAGCAGATGACAGCTGCAGGTTTTGATATTAAACCTGGATTTCATCCAATCGTGCCTGTGATGCTTTATGAAGCCAAGTTGGCGCAGGAATTTGCTGCGAAAATGTTAGACGAAGGAATCTATGTGATCGGTTTTTACTATCCTGTAGTGCCTCAGGGTAAAGCTCGGATTCGTGTACAGATCTCTGCTGCCCATGATAAAGCCCATCTGGATAAGGCTATTGCGGCATTTACGAAAGTAGGGAAAGCCCTTGGCGTAATCTCGTAAATGCGCAAATCACTTGTTAACTGAGAAAGGAAAAAGACATTGCTGATATCGTAACACATCCTTCGGGGCAGTTTTTGATGTAAAAAAGTCTTAAGTATTTGAGTGTGAAATCGGAAGGTTAACAAAATAATAATATAAAATACTAAAATTTGAGGTGTAAAATAATTATCTTTGCACCCTGAATTTAAAACAAATTTACTTGCTACATGCAAAATATTAGAAATATAGCGATTATCGCTCACGTCGATCACGGAAAAACTACGTTAGTTGACAAAATCTTACATTTCACGAACCAATTTAGAGATAATGATGGTACAGGTGATTTAATTTTAGATAACAACGATTTAGAACGTGAACGCGGTATTACGATCGTTTCGAAAAATGTTGCCGTCAAATATAAAGACGTTAAGATTAATGTAATCGACACCCCTGGTCACGCCGATTTTGGTGGAGAGGTGGAACGCGTACTAAAAATGGCGGATGGTGTAGTTTTGTTGTGTGATGCCTTTGAAGGACCGATGCCTCAGACTCGCTTTGTTACGCAAAAAGCTTTGGCTTTAGGATTAAAACCTATTGTCGTAGTTAATAAAGTAGATAAGGAAAACTGCCGTCCGGACGAAGTATATGAAAATGTTTTTGATTTATTCTTTAGCTTAGATGCTACCGAAGAGCAACTCGAATTCCCAGTATTGTACGGATCATCTAAACAAGGATGGATGTCCACAGATTGGAAACAACCGACAGAAGACTTCAGTCCTTTGTTGGATGCAATTATAGAACATATTCCTGCAGCACCTCAAGCCGAGGGTACATTACAGATGCAAATTACGTCTTTAGATTACTCTACATTTGTCGGTCGTATAGCGATTGGTCGTGTTGCACGAGGCACAATCAAAGAAAATCAGCCTATATCATTAGTAAAACGTGACGGCAAGATTGTAAAAAGCCGTGTCAAAGAACTTCAAATCTTTGAGGGATTGGGACGTCTTAAGGTTTCTGAGGTAAAGGCTGGTGATATTTGTGCGGTGGTAGGTATTGAAGGCTTTGATATTGGGGATACCATCGCCGATTTCGAGAATCCAGAACAACTAGAAGTTATCCAGATCGACGAACCAACAATGAACATGTTGTTTACGATCAATAACTCTCCATTTTTTGGTAAAGAAGGTAAGTTAGTTACCTCTCGTCATATTCACGATCGTTTACAGAAAGAATTGGAGAAAAACTTAGCATTACGTGTTGTTCCTACAGAATCTCCGGATGCATGGTTAGTCTATGGCCGTGGTATCTTACACTTGTCCGTACTTATCGAGACCATGCGTCGTGAGGGGTATGAGTTACAAGTGGGACAACCGCAGGTTATCGTTAAAGAAATTGATGGTAAAAAGTGTGAACCGGTAGAGGTATTGGTTGTAGATGTTCCTGGTGATGTGTCTGGTAAGGTAATCGAATTGGTAACACAACGTAAAGGTGAGTTGTTGATTATGGAAGCCAAAGGTGAAATGCAGCACTTGGAATTCGAAATTCCGTCACGCGGTATCATCGGATTGCGTAACAATATCCTGACTGCTACAGCTGGTGAGGCCGTAATGGCGCACCGTCTTAAAGGTTACGAGCCTTGGAAAGGAACAATTCCTGGCCGTCAGCATGGTGTTTTGATCTCTTTAGATAAAGGTACTACAACAGCTTACTCTATTGATAAGTTACAGGATCGTGGTAAGTTCTTTGTAGAGCCAGGAGTAGAGATTTACGAAGGTCAGATTTTAGGAGAGCACATCCGAGACAACGATTTGACAATTAATATAGTCAAAGCTAAGCAATTGACAAATATGCGTGCGTCTGGTACAGATGATAACACACGTATCGCTCCTGCTATTAAGTTCTCATTAGAGGAATCAATGGAATACATCCAAGGAGACGAATATATTGAGGTCACACCTCAATCTATACGCTTACGTAAAATTTACCTAACGGAAAATGAGCGTAAGGTAAACAAGAAAGTTTAACACACAAAAAGGCCAGTCAAATTGGACTGGCCTTTTTTATTTCCAAAGTTTTATATAGTCTATTTTTTCCTGATGCGTTCTTCCGCTGCAACATAGACATCTTCCTCGGCTTTATAGATCTTGAATTGCACCTCATATCCATCAGGTACATAGATTACGATCGGTAATTTTCCATTGTAGCGTACCATCTCTGGTTGTGCTGCAACAAATAAATGCCTATTGGGAGCGTCTGGACAGCCCATTTGTGTCGAAGCGACATTTCCATTGGTTTTGAATACATAATAATCATATCCCCAGCCCTGTAAATCTTTCTTTTCTAACGTTCCCTGCAGAGAAAAATGATTACAACCATCTACTTCCATCCATTTACCAACATTGAATTCGATCTTCTTGTTGTCGTCATTTTTAGAATGAGGTACTTCGATGATCATTTTTTTATACCCTGTTTCGGGAACCGGAAATATATCCGTGTTTTGTTTTAGGACAGATTGTGCCATAGTCATTGTTGTCAAGCTTAAGAGACCCAATAAAACCGTAAAGGTCTTGAGAAGTTGTTTCTTCATATTTGTTTGTGTTTAAAAGAATACTGTTCTGTTTATACCAAATATGATTCCAAAAACCCAAAAAGGTTTAATAAGCGACTGTTTTGAATGCCTTATCCCGATTTTTTTGACATTTCATAGCTTTCCGTGAGCTTATCCAGGCGTTTTTGAATAGCGATATCAGTACGCTGAGGTATCAATTGGTTCAACGCATTTTTCTCGATATCTATATTGGATGTTGACTCAAATAAATGCACCGTCCGCTGGTTATGAAGGGCGACATCGTATGGATCCTTGGCACTCATCAATTTGACAAATACGGGGAGACACTCGAAGAATATGAAAAGCAAGGCTATAAAGATCACCGCATATTTGGTCGAATCATTTTCTGTGCCATCAGCATTTTTATGGAGGTTGGCCAAGGCTGTATTTCTGTTGGCAAAGCCAGCTATATTCACGGCGCTGTCCAGACTGGTTTCTGATAGAATTCGTTGATCCAATAATCCTTCTTTTTCTTTTCTGACCAGGAGTTGATTTTCTTTGTTTTGAATTCTATTTCTTAATGTATCTAAAAATATTTCTTCTTTTTTGAGATTCTCTTCCTTGCGTTTAGCGTGGGGGCCGTACCCTAATACGCCCGAGGTTTCCGTGGTTTTTGTACCAAATATCTCGTGATTGAGCTGCTGTCTAGATGTCTTGATTGTAGATTCCAAAGAGTCCGCTTGACGTTTTAACGTCTGCAGTTGCGTATACTCGACTTGATATTTGCTCTCAAAGGTATGATTTAGCGTGTCTATACGCGCGTGTTGTTGTTTTAGGTATTCAACTCGAAGATGTTCCTTTATTTCTTTGTCGAAAATTTTAAGTTCTAGAGGGCGAGAGATGACGATACCAATCAAAATAGCTAACAATATGCGGGGTAAAGCTTGGAGCAGTTGTTTGCCATAGCTTTCCGACTTGTTCATACTAAGGACAATGTAGCGGTCAAGATTGAATATGGCCAGCCCCCAAATCATTCCAAAGAAGGTGGCGTATAAGGGAGCCAGTGCACTGCCGCTAAAGACAAAGAATAGTGCGTAACCACCTGCTAGACTCGCAAAAAGTCCAGTAAAGAAAATGGTAGCCCCTATACTGACATATTTGCTGTGTTCTTCCGGAAATTGAGAAAGCATTTCTTTGTGCACTCCGGCACACCACCAGAAAAAAGATTTTAATATACTCATTATATTGAATTTGAGCTAGAATAGTTTTTTTCAAAAGTATAAATGATACGGGAATCTTTAACATGCTTTTCGGTGAACGTCAGCAAATAAGCGGCGAAACAAGAATTTGTCGCTAAATTTATATAAGTTTGTAGGGTCAAATTAAAACCGAAATTTGAATCATAAGTGCAGGGAGTAAATTCCGGTCAAGGAATGGTACTTGAGCTAGATAGAACGAAAAATAGAAGAATATAAATAGATTGAAATGAGTAAAAAAAACTTCATTCCATTTTTGGTTGTTGCCTCCATGTTCGTAGGGTGTAATAACGAAGAAAAAAGTACGGGTTCTGATAATCCGTTTTTGGCGAGCTATGACACGCCATTTAATGTTCCACCTTTTGACAAAATCAAAGATGAACATTTTAGACCTGCATTTGAAGCGGCACTTAAACAACATAATTTGGAAATTGACAGTATTGTCAATAATACAGAAGAGCCTAATTTCCTGAATACGATAGTTGCCTTAGAGAATGCAGGCACATTATTGGGAAATGTATCTACAGTCTTCTATAATTTGAATTCGGCAAATACCAACGATACTATTCAAGCTATAGCTAAAGATTTGGCACCTCAGATATCTGCTCATAGTGACGAGATTAAATTAAATGCAAAGCTTTTTGATAGGGTTAAAGCTGTATATGCGAAGAAAGATGCTCTTGGATTAGATGCGGAGGATCAGAAATTACTGGAAGAAACATATAAAGGTTTTGTAAGGTCTGGAGCCAATCTGTCTGAAGCAGATAAGGCTAAGTTGAAACAAATTAATGCCGATCTTTCTGTATTGACAACTCAGTTTGGACAAAATTTATTAGCAGAAACCAATGCTTACGAATTGGTTGTTGATAAGAAAGAGGATTTAGCGGGCTTGCCAGAAGGTCTGATCGCGGCGGCGGCAGAAACTGCAAAAGCAAAAGGTAAAGAGGGAAAATGGGTCTTTACACTTTCTAATCCTTCGGTAATGCCATTCTTACAATATGCGGATAGTAGGGAGTTACGCAAGGAAATATGGAACGCATACCAGTCGCGTGCTAATAACGATAATGATAGCGATAATAAAGCAGACTTGGTCAAGATCGCCAACCTACGTTTAGAAAAGGCTAAGCTATTAGGCTATACGTCGCACGCTGCCTATGTTTTAGAGGAATCAATGGCGGGCAACCCTAGCAATGTGTATAGCTTGTTGAATAAACTATGGGGACCTGCACTTGCAAAAGCGAAGGTCGAAGCTGCCGATATTCAGAAAGAGATTGAGGCAGCGAAAGATACCTTTAAGGTAGCACCATATGACTGGAGATATTACGCTGAGAAGATACGAGTTAAACGTTTTGCCTTGAATGAGGAAGAAATTAAACCATATTTTAGTTTATCCGCCGTCCGTGAAGGTGCTTTTGCTACTGCTACAAAATTATGGGGAATTACCTTTGTCGCATTAAACAACGTACCTACATATCATGAAGAAGTGGAAGCGTATGAAGTGAAAGATAAAGACGGTTCTCATCTGGGAATATTATATGCAGATTTCTTCCCTCGTGATTCAAAACGCGGTGGCGCATGGATGACTTCGTACCGTAGCCAACAAACGAAAGATGGCAAGCGTGTAGCACCAGTAATCTCCATTGTATGCAATTTTACGAAGCCTGTTGGTGATCAGCCCGCATTATTGACATTTGATGAAGCTACGACATTATTCCATGAGTTTGGACATGCTTTACATGGATTGTTTTCCAACGTGAAATATAAGTCCTTGGCTGGTACTTCAGTTTCGCGCGACTTTGTAGAGCTGCCGTCTCAGGTAATGGAAAATTGGGCTGCAGATCCTGAAGTGTTGAAAACGTATGCTAAACATTACAAAACAGGAGAAGCTATTCCTGATTCATTGATCGCTAAAATGGAAAAAGCTGGCACTTTTGACCAAGGTTTTGCGACAACAGAATATGTTGCTGCATCATTATTGGATATGAATTACCATGCTGCGACTTCTGCGATCAGTACAGATGTTAATGCTTTTGAAAAAGCAGCGATGACCAAGGTAGGCTTGATTGATGCGATTATTCCACGTTACAGAAGCACTTATTTTCAGCACATCTTCTCCGGTGGATACTCCGCGGGATACTATGCTTACATATGGGCAGAAGTCTTAGATGCTGATGCATTTGCCGCTTTTAAAGAAAAAGGGTTATTTGACCAGGTCACAGCAGATTCTTTCCGTAAGAACATTTTAGAAAAAGGAGGAACGGGAGATCCTGCAGAATTGTATAAAGCGTTTAGAGGTAAAGATCCAGATCCTATTCATTTGATGAAGAAGAGAGGACTGAATTAATTAAATCCTTAAGTAGACAAAGGGACTGATTTCTGAAAATGGAGTCAGTCCCTTTTTTTATTCAATTTTTCACTCATTTGTTTTTTGACCATGGTACGATCTTGTTTCTAATAAGTTAGATCTTAAGATACTTTTTGGCTAGGGATTATGTAGTCTTAACATAGCTATTGGCTAGGATAAGGCTAGGTAAAGGCTATGTTAAAGCTGTCTAAAAGATAGCTTACGACTTAATCTAGCAATAATGAGATCCGACCTGCTATGAACAAAGGCCTGCGAGCATTTATGCGGTTGTGTAGCAGAGATAAAATAAAATTTAATAAAAGTTTTTCTATTGCCTCTCTTTTATCTATATTTGGTCTAAATAAAAATTATAGTTTATGTGTCAATCTATCACATTGGGTTCGAAAGGCAATACAACCATTAGTTACTGTAGCAAATGCAAAAATCATTATATATGGCAGGGAGCTTTTATATTGACCTTTAATCCCTTTCAATATGATTGTTTTCTAGAAGAAATAAATAAAAGAATAGGTGCGGAAGAATTCTTGGGATTCCCTGATGGAATATCCCGAATATTGCTGCCGACACCGGTACAGGAAATTCTATTTACATTTTCAGAGGATGAATGGCGTGATTTTACGAGCACGTTACAGGAGGCCTATTATATGCGTGAAATTTATCAGATAATAAATTAAAAATATTAAGTCCTGGATGCTTGTCTTTTAATGACTGGCGTCTAGGCACAAACAACAGTTTTATAAATAATTTTCTCTCTCTTCTTTTTATAGACTGTAAATCCCCTTAGTTAGACTTTGGGGATTTTCTCTTATTATATACCTGTTGAATTAAACTGTAGCTCGTAAAGCTTTTTATAATAACCTTCTAAATTCAATAGCTCGTTGTGAGAACCGATTTCTTTTATTTCCCCTTTATCGAGTACAATAATTTTATCCGCCTTTTGGATAGTCGACAGACGGTGAGCAATAACAATAGCCGTACGTCCATCCATCAGGTTATCAATAGCAGACTGTATCATTTCTTCTGTTTCGGTATCAATGGAAGAAGTAGCTTCGTCTAGTACCAGAATTTTGGGGTTATGTACCAAGGCTCGAATGAACGATACTAATTGAGCTTGTCCTGCAGATAGTGTAGCTCCCCTCTCTTGCACTTGATAGTCAAATTGGTTGGGAAGCTTGGTTATAAAACCATATGCTCCCACCTTTTTGGAAGCATCGATAATCTTATCCATTGAAATCTCGGGGTTGTTTAGCGAGATATTGTTCTGTATCGAATCGGAGAATAGAAAGACATCCTGTAATACAATAGAAATATTTTTTCGTAAAAAGCCAAGCTCATACTCACGAATGTCTATTCCGTCAAGTAATATTTGACCTTTTTGTATTTCGTAAAATCTACTTAATATGCTGATGATGGAAGATTTCCCTGCGCCAGTCGCTCCAACCAATGCTAGAGTATCTCCAGGGGCAACGCTAAAACTAACATCTTTTAACACCCACTTTTCATCGTTATAAGCAAACCAAACATTCTTGAACTCAATAGCTCCTTTGATTTCTTTATTTTCGAGGCTCCCTGTATTCGGCGTGAACTCGTCTGTGTCCAAGACATCAAAAATACGCTCTGCCGAAACCATTCCCATTTGCAGTGTATTGAATTTGTCAATAAGTTCTCGGATCGGTCGGAATATCATATTGATGTACATGATAAAAGCAACGACAACACCTGGGGATATAACATCAGCAATGATTTGCTTCGAGCCGTACCAGACCAGTAATCCGGTAGCTATGGCGACGATAATTTCCAGTACTGGAAAAAATATAGAGAAGTACCAGTTGGCACGGATGTGCGCATTCCGGTGCTCTTTATTGATTGCCTCAAATTTCCGCATTTCTTGGTCCTCACGTGCAAAGTATTGGATAATCGCCATACCCGATATATGTTCCTGTAAAAAGGTATTGAGGTTGGCGATCCATAATCTTACGCTTTGAAAGGCTGATTTCATAGCCTCCTTGAAGACGTAGGTTGCCGCAATCATTAATGGCATAGGGACTAATACAATCAGTGTCAGTTTCCAATCCGTGTAAAACATTACAGCGAGGATTACGACTAATTGTAGAAGATCACCAATGATCTGGATCAATCCTTCCGAAAAAATATTAGCAATGGTTTCCAAATCGGAAATAGTTCGTGTGATTAATCTCCCGATTGGCGTATTATCAAAGTATTTGAGTCGTAGGTTGGTTATATGATTGAATACTTCGATACGGATATCTCTAATGACAGATTGCCCCAAAGTATTAGTCATTAAGGTGTGAAAATAACGGATAATAGTTTGTAAGGCCAAAAGCAACATCATTAAGGCCAGCATAGCATTTAAGCCGTCATAATTACCTTTGAGTATATAGTTGTCCAAGGTATGCTCAATCAACAAAGGGAGTGCGGGTGCTACTGCTGCAAGAAGAATGGTAAGTATGACCGAAACCCAAAATGTTCGGTTATATGGACGCATGTATTTTGCTAGTCTTTTGAGTAGCTTACTGTCGTAGGTATTGCCTGTTATCTTCTCCTTTTTCATCCGAATCAATTAGTGGTGTGAGGCTTGTATAATATCAATTATACATAGGGGTAACGAACTTTGGTCAGATATAGGCCATGCGCAGGAACAGAAATTCCAGCTCTAGATCTGTTTTTGCTAGAAAGTATGTCTTTTACATGTGAAACAGGGAGATCTTGTGAGCCTATTTTCATCAGAGTGCCGACAATGGCCCGTACCATATTTCTTAAAAATCTATCTGCCGTTATATTAAAAATAGCGATCTCCCCAAATTGTCTCCATTTAGCCTCAGTTATTGTGCATATATTAGTGTGTACTTGTGTATTGGACTTGCTAAAGCAAGAAAAATCCATTGTCCCCAAAAGCTGTTGAGCAGCTTCATTCATTTTTTCTATATCCGGAAGCTCTCTGACTTGCCAGGATCTATTGATGAGGAATGGATCTTTGTGAATATGTATGTGATATTCATAACTACGTGATGTGGCATCAAAGCGTGCGTGGGCATCGGTCGAGACTTCAAAAATATTTTTGATAGCGATGTCATAAGGAAGCAATGCATTTAGAGAATGTTTGAATTTTTCAATGCTGTTTATTAAAAGTGCATTTGCGCTATCGAAATGTACATAGAGTTGCCTCGCATGTACACCTGTATCCGTTCTTCCTGCACCAATGGTCTCTATGTTTTCTCTCGTCAGTGTATATAAAGCATGATTAAGTTTTTCCTGCACTGATATCGCATTAGGTTGAATCTGCCAACCGTGATAGGCGCTACCATCGTAGGCAATTTCTATAAAAAACCTTTTTTTCTCCACAAAGCAAAGATAATATAAAAGTTTTAGGGTTTGCATAGTGCTTTTTCATTCCGTGTTCGTGAATGCAAAGCATTTTATATAAGTTTGTGCTATTAATAATAATGTAAAGTTATGATACAACGTATTCAGTCCATTTGGCTTCTATTAGCGGCTATTATTATTCTCGGACTATTTCTTTTTCCCTATTTGAATTATACGGATCTGGTTGGCTTAGGTAAGAAACTTTTGGTAACCGGTTCTTATGCTGCTGTAAATAATGAAAGTGTCAAACAGGAAAGCTATGTATTACAAAGTATTGCAACGGCTGTATTGGGATTTATTCCTATTCTTACGATATTTTTATATAAAAATAGGAAAAGACAGTTGATGTTGATTTTTATAGAAATAGTATTGATCTGTTTGTTTGGAATATGGTTATTTATGTCTTCAAAGGATACGTTAAGTTTAATTTCTCAGCCCTTTGGAGCACAAAATATTGGTGTTGGCTTTTTTCTGTTGCCAGTTGCTATTGTCTTTTTAGCTATGGCAATAGGAGGTATCCGCAAAGATGAGAAACTGATTAAATCTGCAGACCGTCTACGATAATGAAGGCCTTTTTTTTACTGATTGGCCTAGCTCTTTGTTCTTTCGGGACACCATCTTTTGCCCAGGTAGCAACAGAGGAGCCTACTGTAGTTGACGACATACAAATAGATGTGAAAGGTGTTACCTTGACGACAAAAGGAGATACAGCTACTGTTGAGCTTTATCTGATCTCTTATACAAGAGGAGGTAGAGAATTAAACCTGAATAGCTTTGCTTCGGGGATTGTGGACTCTAAAGGGCAACCCTATTTATACGAATCAATGCGTATTGGTAAAGTATTGGTAAAGGCATCAGATAGGCAGAACTATACTCATTACTTATTGGAAGAAGATGTTCCTGTCAAGCTCGTAATGAGGACGGCAGGGTGGAAAAAACAATGGGGAATGCCTCAGCAATTTAAATTGGTATTTGAAGATAGCGGAGAGCAGGGGAAATTCTTGGAAGTAATTATTGATTTATAATAAAGAAGGCAATCTATTTAGATTGCCTTCTTTATTATCTTGAATAGCGGAACTGTTGTTTGTCCATCATTGCCATCTGATCTTTCATCATCTTGATCTGATCCGCTAATAATTTGTTCTTATCTGCTTTCTTTGCTTCTTGCAAAAGTTTCTCTGCTTCTCGCTTGTTTCTCTTAGCCATCATGACGCCTGCTAGGCTCAATTTTGCCAGAGCTACGTTGTGATCCATATGTAAACCCAGTGAAAGTGCCTTTTTGAAGAATTTTTCTGATTGCATAGGCGCACGTTGCGACTCGATCAGACCTAGCAACAGATGATAGTACCCATGTTGTGCATTGATTAACTGAGTTTCATAGTTTTTAATCTTATTAAGCCATTTCTCCGCATTGGGGATATCCTGTTTTCGGAAATACCACTGTGCAATAAGCATGTTTTCGTTAAAAAATACCGTGACCCAAGCTAGGATGGTAACTAAGATTCCTAAAATTCCCCAACCCCAGTGACCAAACCAAAAAAGTGCCACAGTTCCTATTAGCAGGAGACTACTTAAAATTATACGTACTAAATTTGACATTGCAATCTATAACTATATATGAATATGCAAATATCGTTAATTTAGCATGTTATCCAACAGGTTTGTCGGATAAAAATATTTGGGTTGTTGTTTTTATAGGAGACTGTGGCGTTTGACGGGATAATATCAAAGGAAATGTACACCTACAAATCGTAATTGTGTTTTTTATCCTATCTTGTATAAAAGAAACCCGATGGAAGCATATATAAATGTTATTGTCCGTTGTATCGTAGTCTATATTTTCATGTTGACTGCTATCCGTGTCTTTGGAAAGAAAGAACTGTCTCAGCTAAATACAGTTGATGTCATTTTAATATTATTGATCAGTAACGCTGTACAGAATGCGATGGTTGGCGAGGATACCAGCCTTCAAGGGGGGCTGGTCGCTGCTTCCGTTCTATTTTTGGTTAATTTTATCATCAAGCGGACAGTCTTAAAAAACAAATTTCTTCAGAAGCTCGTACAACAAAAACCTCAAATATTGGTGCATAAGGGGAAGCCTGACTTTGTTATGTTGAGCAAAATTGGAATATCGGCGGATGAACTGTATGAAGCCATGCGCGAGCATGGAATAGAACATATTAAAGATGTCAAATTAGCAATGTTTGAAGAAGATGGAAATATTTCTATTATTTCTGGTGAATCCGTATTAAAACATTCTGTTTATAAGCGGAAGCATAATCACAAGAACCTCCAAGGGGCAAACTAATATTGATTTAGCCATTCTTTATATACGTCATTTTATTTAAGTTTGAACTTATGGAAAAGCTATTTGATGAAAGTTGGGATAATGTGTTAAAACCACTATTTAAACAGGATTACATGCGTTCTCTGTCCGCCTTTGTACAGCATGAACGTCGAGAGTATGTTGTCTACCCTCCTCAAGATTTGGTTTTTAATGCTTTTCGATTGACCCCTCTTTCTGAAGTCAAGGTTGTGATTTTAGGTCAAGATCCCTATCATAATGTTGGGCAAGCACACGGTTTGTCGTTTTCCGTTCCGGATGGAGTAATGCATCCACCATCTCTAAAGAATATTTTTGCTGAGCTAACGACTGATATTCCGGGGTTCGTATATCCTAAATCAGGTAACCTTACAAAATGGGCAGAACAGGGGGTGCTTTTGCTCAATGCGACATTGACTGTTCGAGCACACCAAGCGGCTTCTCATCAGAAGCATGGCTGGGAAGAGTTCACGGACCAAGTTATAGCGCAGCTTTCAAAAACAATGGACAATGTGGTTTTTTTGCTGTGGGGTTCCTATGCACAAAAGAAGTCTGTATTGATAGATCATAATAAGCATTTGATACTAAAGGCTGTTCACCCTTCTCCGCTTTCCGTTTATCGCGGTTTTTTTGGTTCCAAGCATTTTTCCAAAAGCAACGATTATCTCGCGGAAAAAGGGCGAGGCATTATTGATTGGAGCTTAGATTAAGCATATCGTTCTTGGATATGTTTATACGTGTATTCTTTTAGTTCCAATTGCTGCAGATGTTTTATTCGTAACTTATTTCCTCGTTGGAGAATATGCGTAAACAGAAGATTGCTGTCATATGTGATTTCAAATGCTTCAGTAGGATCAAAGGAATCTTCGGCTTCACCCAAAACGACATACTCTAATTTTCCGGAAGTCGTAAAACGTTTAATTGTAAACTGTTTATTTTCTCCTGGGCAAACAGTGTACCATGCGCCATCGCCGACACCACCAAGATACATGGCGTCTTTGGGTACGGTGATCGGTTTAGATCGGTAGTTTACCGCACCAATAATTTGGTCGGTCGGAAGCAGGTCTGCTTTCGATTTAAACACGTTATCTCCAAGCTGTTTAACCAAGAACCAGAAGGACTGAAATCTGTTCATACGAAAATGGGCAAGCCCGTCTTCAGGTGTATAGGAGTAAATCATCCTATCACTTACTGTATTGACTAGATTACTCACCGGACTGCATTTAATGGTTTCCGGGAGGTTGATCATATGCCAGAAATGAAAGCGTTGTGAAGATTTGATCAGCATTCTCGTGATGAATCGGGAACAGTTATTGTTATTTCGAGCGACTGCCCCGTAGGGGTATGTGCCCTGCATAACGCATTGGTCGCCGTATGCCCGAGCCATGGAAAAGTTTATGCGATCCACTATCGAAAGGAGGAGCTTTCCCTCCCCGTACATAGCTGTCTTTAAACCCTCAAAGTGTTCTAAGATTTCAGGTAGATTGCCGATTTTGCGAGAAGAAAACTTAGCTTTGATCTTAATCTCAAGCAAGGGGTCAGAAAACTGAGATCTTGCGCGGCCATAGCCTCGAGGAGCGATGTATCTTCCAAAATCATAGAACAACATGTTTCCATTCCGATGGTCTACGATAACTACACCTGTATGCCCAACTTTGAAATTCAGATTTTTCACTATACCTATTTTCTTGAAAAACATCATCCATTTTTCATCGCCTCTAATGGTTGCGTCGGGCCATGTTAATATTATTGCAAAGTCGTTATAAGGTATCGTTTGCTCCTGCATTCTATTTAGTATTCTAGTGGTACGATAGGCTCTTTTTTTGAGGTTGACATAATCATCATTGTCTGGAAAGTTTTGACAAATGGAATTTTAGCGATCTTTTCCATAATCACACCTTCGTAGGCTTTAATGTCTTTAACGTAGACTTTTAGTATAAAATCACAATTTCCTGTGACGTGGTGGCATTCTGTCACCTCTGGTATGGCTTTAACTGCCTCTACAAATTCAGGAATTGCATTATGCGTGTGAAAATCTAGGGAGATTTGAATGAATGATTTTATACCTAGGCCCAGTTTTTCCTCGTCAACAAAAGCATGATAGCTTTTAATAAATCCGGAATTCTCCAGTTTTCGAACCCGTTCTAAAGTAGGAGCGGGAGACAAGCCAATATTAGTTGCAAGCTGAAGATTTGTAATTCTTCCGTTTTCTTGCAGCAGCCGTAGTATTTTTAAATCTAATTTATCCGGTTGATAAGACATAAGGCTATTTTACTTCAATTTGTAAACTTAAATAAAATGGTTTGCATTCACGAATGCACTAGGCAAAAATAACACGTACAATTCTGCTATAACAGTGTTCTATATGTTCAAAGATCTGATAGTCTTTGTCAACACTGGTTATTTACATGAATTATGTTGTATAAAAATAGAAATTATTTTTAATTGAAGCAGTCTATTTTTGCTAGAAACAATTGTGTGTGTCTGATTTTTCTACGCTGTCGGAGGTGTGCTAAGGAATCATTTTTCTGTCAAAAAAGATAAGAAAAAGGGTGTTACGCACAAAAAAAGGTGATGTTTGTCACAAAATTGGAATTTATGGGGTTTGTAGCGCTAAAACATACTTCTAAATTGCTATTTAAGTCGTAGCTTTGTAGTCCTATAATAGAATAGGGGTCACCTAATCCATAAAAGGGAAAGATTACTATGAGTACCAAAGAAGACGAATTACTGAAAGAGCTGGAGCAGGAGGAGTATAAATACGGTTTTACCACCGATATTGAAATGGACATTGCTCCAAAGGGGTTGAATGAAGACACTATTCGCCTGATATCTTCAAAAAAAAATGAGCCCGAGTGGTTGTTGGAATGGAGGTTAAAAGCATTTCAACATTTCTTAAATATGAAAATGCCAACGTGGCAGAATTTTGAAAATCCTGAGGTTGATTTTCAAGATCTTTCTTATTGGGCCGCACCAAAGCCTAAGAAGTTGTTGGAGAGCATGGACGAAGTGGATCCTGAATTGTTAGAAACATTTGCAAAATTGGGTATCCCTCTTGATGAACAGAAAGTTCTGGCTGGAGTTGTAGCTGTAGATGCTGTTTTTGACTCCGTATCCGTAAAGACAACTTTTCGTGAAAAGTTGAAGGAGAAAGGTGTCATATTCTGTTCGTTCGGAGAGGCAGTTCAAGAGTATCCTGAGCTTGTGAAGCAGTACTTGGGTACAGTGGTTCCGCAAACTGATAATATCTATGCGGCATTGAACTCCGCTGTATTTTCCGACGGTTCCTTTGTGTATATTCCTAAGGGGGTACATTGTCCTATGGAGCTTTCTACTTATTTCCGTATAAATGCACAGAATACAGGGCAATTTGAACGTACGTTGATCGTTGCAGATGAAGGGTCTTATGTGTCTTATTTAGAAGGATGCACGGCTCCTATGCGGGATGAGAACCAACTCCATGCTGCAGTAGTTGAATTAATTGCAATGAAAGATGCCGAGATTAAATATTCAACAGTACAGAACTGGTACCCTGGAGATAAAGAAGGAAAAGGTGGGATTTTTAACTTTGTAACCAAACGAGGAATCTGTAAAGGGGATAATTCAAAAATTTCTTGGACACAAGTAGAGACTGGTTCTGCGATCACTTGGAAATATCCAGGAGTTATACTTAAAGGAGATAACTCGGTAGGTGAGTTTTACTCTGTCGCTATGACCAAGAATTTCCAAGTCGCTGATACGGGGACCAAAATGGTTCATTTGGGAAAGAATACGAGATCAAAAATTATTTCTAAGGGAATTTCGGCAGGCAGAAGTCATAACAGCTACCGGGGCTTGGTTAAGATAGGTCCGAATGCTGACAACTCACGTAACTTTACGCAGTGTGACTCGCTGTTGATTGGCGACCGTTGTGGGGCACATACTTTCCCTTATATCGAAAACAAAAGTAAAACCGCGAAATTAGAACATGAGGCAACTACCTCTAAGATTGGTGAAGATCAAGTGTTTTATCTAAATCAACGCGGTATTGATTCCGAAAAAGCAGTAGGATTGATTGTTAATGGTTACGCAAAGGAAGTGTTGAATCAACTACCTATGGAATTTGCAGTTGAAGCACAAAAATTGATTGCTATTTCTTTAGAAGGTTCAGTAGGCTAATCAAGCTGTTATATTAGATTAAGTTTAAAAATAAAAATTGAGGAAGAGATCTAATTACTCCATACTCAATACTCAATACAAAGATAATGTTAAGCATTAAAAATTTACATGCGTCTATAGAAGACAAACAAATATTAAAAGGATTAAACTTAGAAGTTAAACCAGGAGAAGTACATGCTATTATGGGGCCTAACGGCGCGGGTAAAAGTACTTTGGGAAATGTGCTTGCAGGTAGAGATTCTTATGAAGTAACAGAGGGAGTAGCTATGTTAGATGGGATCGATCTATTAGATCTGTCTCCAGAAGATAGAGCTCGAGAAGGGTTGTTTTTAGCTTTTCAGTATCCGGTGGAGATCCCTGGTGTATCTAATATCAACTTCCTGAAAACAGCGGTTAATGATATTCGTGAGTATAAAGGATTGCCTCCGATGGAAGCCAAAGAATTCTTGAAAACGGTAAAGGAAAAGCAACAATTAGTTGAATTCTCAGCTAATTTAGCGAACCGTTCTTTGAATGAGGGATTTTCTGGCGGTGAGAAGAAACGTAATGAGATTTTTCAACTAGCCATGTTAAATCCGAAATTGTCAATTTTAGATGAGACAGATTCAGGTTTGGATATTGATGCGTTGCGTATTGTCGCGAATGGAGTGAATCAGCTTCGCTCAAAAGACAATGCATTTGTCGTAATTACACACTACCAGCGCTTATTGGATTATATCGTGCCGGATTTTGTACATGTACTCTATGATGGACGTATCGTGAAAACAGGAACAAAGGAGCTGGCATTAGAGCTCGAGGAGAAAGGTTACGATTGGCTTAAAGAGTTAGAAGCTCAATAAGGCTAGTCGGAAGATATAGAGAGGGCTTTGAATATTGTTCGGGGCCATTTACAAAAAATAGATTCGCTTTGAAGGATTTGGTGTCGGGCGGGTTGAAAAATAATAACATGAGTACTATAGTAGCAAATTCTTTATTCGAACAGTTGGCTTCTACTTTTCAAGAGTTGGAATCGACTAATGAACCTTCATCGTTAAAAGAGATACGAAAGGGTGCCTTTGCTCAATTCGAGCAGCAGGGATTCCCTACGGTGAAAAATGAGGATTGGAAATATACAAACATCCATAGTCTAGTTAATAAAACTTATTTATTGAACGAAGATGTGGATGTGTCGGATTTGGATTTTAGCCAGGCGGATATTCCTGGATTAGATGCGCATCGTATTGTATTGATTAATGGGCAATAT
Source organism: Sphingobacterium faecale (assembly GCF_016746095.1). Taxonomy (GTDB): domain Bacteria; phylum Bacteroidota; class Bacteroidia; order Sphingobacteriales; family Sphingobacteriaceae; genus Sphingobacterium; species Sphingobacterium faecale. The sequence continues at coordinate 116,544 of NZ_JAERTY010000007.1, forward strand.
GTACTTGCTTTTTCTTCGTTGGAAGATGAGGTCGGTGTTACGGTAAAACCAATTGAGGAAGCGGTGTCAGAACAAGCTTTTCAAAAGCACTTTGCTCAACATGCAGATAAAACAGGAAGTGCTGTAGTAGCATTGAATACAGCCTTACATACTTCCGGACTCTATCTAGCTGTAGGTAAGAATAAGATTGTTTCCAAACCTATTCAGATAGTTCACGTAGCTACAGGTAGTAGCGATTTTTTTGCACAGACTAGAAATTTGTATGTCATCGAAGCAAATGCCGAAGTAGAGATTATTGAGTCTTTTATTACCTTGGAAAATTCTGCAAAGAACTTACAGAATAAGGTAACGGAGATTGTGTTAGATGAAAATGCAAAAGTTCAACACTATTACTTGCAGCTAGCATCTGAGGTTGGACATTATATCAACCATACTGAAGTTTATCAGGCAAAGTATAGTCTTTACAATAACTATAACTGTAACTTCCCTGGGGTATCTTTTGTGCGCAATGATATTAATGTGCGTCTAGATGCAGAGAATGTAGAGTCCCATTTGTATGGTATTAATCTATTAGCTGACAAGCAGCTTGTGGATAACCATACAATTGTAGATCATATGAAGCCTCATTGTGAGTCTTACGAGTGGTATAAGAATATTCCACAGGACGAGTCTACAGCCGTTTTTAATGGTAAGATATTTGTTCGCGAGGATGCGCAGAAAACAAATGCTTTCCAACAGAATAACAATATGTTGATTGGTGATAAGTCGACCGTAAACACAAAGCCACAATTGGAAATATTTGCGGACGATGTCAAATGTTCACATGGTTGTACTATGGGACAGTTTGATGAGGAGGCACTTTTTTATCTGCGAGCGAGAGGAATTGGAGAAGAATCGGCACGAACATTACTAGTCCATGCATTTGCATTTGACGTGACTTCCAGATTCTCTAATGAGGTCGTAAGAGAATATGTTGAAAATTTGGTCTCTAAAGGGCTTGAGAGAAAGTAATTAATAGTAGTGTAGTTTATATGAAAGCGTCTAGGATTTTTCTTAGACGCTTTTTTGTATGTTATTCTTTGGAGATATTTTGTGTTATTGGAAGATTGAATGGTACACGAACACTTGATACAGGATTGATTTTTTAGACTAAGAGTAAGCTCTTCGAGAATTTTGGCGAACTCCTGCTCTGGAGAAGTTGGTTAGTAGGAACGGAAGGTGAGATCGGGGATTGATAGAGCCACCTATCTATCATTTGGGATGAGTCACTTGATATAAAGAGGATGCTCGTTAGCTAAAAGAGTTTACTATTTTATAAGCGGAGCTCGCGTATGGTTTATAACAATAAGTTGTCAGAGGTATAGAACAATCCCTTTTTGTCTCTGTACGAGCAGTATATTGTCGCGAATTAGCTGTTTGTGTATTGAAGCTTTCTTTGATGTATACATACCCAGCTCTAGTTCGGAAGGAGTAAGCTTTATTTTTTAAAGAGTTTGCTGTCGGAGAGATTGATAGAGGTCATTACCTATAAAAGGGATGTTGTTATGTTAAAGGGTACTTTTCGGTACAGCGGTGCTAATATTTGATATAAAGGTTTGTTTTTCGGCAAAATTATTTTGAGCCCCCCCCCAATATTGGCCTAAAAACAAACCTTTTTCGTGTTTTTCAGATGCATCTTTGATATGTTAAACATTTTTCATCATGATTACACCAAATTACTATTGTAAGACTGCAGCAGAGTTGTTGAATTACGCAGAACACATTTTTCAAAAGATGACAGAGAGTAAAAATCTGTTTACGAATCCTGTACCTAGTTTAATTATATTCGAGGGCGTTTTAATTGGATATCGCGATGCTTACGCGGAGGCAGTTCACCGGGATATGCGTGCGGTTGTTATTAAAGGTCAGAAAGGAAAAGAGTTACAGGAAGTGATTTATCGGCTATCCCATTATGTAGATGCTGTAGCGCAAGGAGACCCAGCTATTATATTGGCAGCAGGTTATCGCCCATCGCAACCGACCACTCAGTCTGTAGGTCGGACACCTCAGGCACAGGGCTTGCGGGTAAAAAATGTAGGGATTGGTACGTGTGCGGTTCAAGTGAAAGTTGACCCTTGGAAACCAGCGAGGCTCTATCAGTACATGTATCGTAAGAAAGGAACCGTAAATTGGAATAGTACCTTATGGGGCAGCTCTAGAATCGAGCTTGAAGGATTGGAAATGTTAAAAATGTATGAGTTTAAGGTTTCCTACCTTGGGAGGGATGGCGTAGCCAATTTCAGTGATATTATTACTGCACTAGTGGTGTAGCCTGTTAGGTATACAATTTGCCAAAGAAATAGAACAGGAAAAGATTATACTACCAACGAAAAAATAATTTATAAAAATAGCTCATAATAAAAAAGCTCCGAAATTTCGGAGCTTTTTTATTATGAGCGAAAGACGAGATTCGAACTCGCGACCCCAACCTTGGCAAGGTTGTGCTCTACCAACTGAGCTACTTTCGCTTGTTTAGTGATACAAAAATAAGGTATTTTACGATGCTTGTCAAGAGGAATAGTAAAATACTTAAAGAGATTTGTATAGGGCATCTACACAGTTTATTCCGTCGATGGCCGCGGAGACAATTCCTCCTGCGTAGCCGGCGCCTTCAGCACAAGGGTAGAGTCCTTTTATCTGGGGATGCTGTAGCGTTTCTTTATCCCGAGGTATCCTTATCGGAGACGAAGTCCTTGATTCTACTCCGACCAAGATTGCTTCGTTGGTATAATAGCCTCTCATCTTTTTGCCGAATATAGGCAGCGCACCACGAAGAGCCTCGTGGACAAAGCTAGGGAGGACCTCGTTAAGATCTGCTGATTTGGTGCCAGGTTTGTAGGAGTTGACAGGCAGGTCTTGGGATAATCTGTTTTCGACAAAGTCAACCATACGCTGCGCAGGAGCTACAAGCTGGCCTCCTCCTAATTGGTGGGCTTTCTGTTCGACTTTTCGTTGGAAGTCAAGAAGAGCGAATGGGTTATTGAGGGCATTGGGAATATCTTCTAGGTTGATCTGGATGACTGTTCCTGAATTGGCCGTAATGTTATTTCTTTTAGAGGGCGACCAACCGTTAACCACGATTTCATCGGGTTCGGTTGAACAGGGAGCTATAATTCCTCCAGGACACATACAAAAAGAGAAAACACCTCTGTCATTCACCTGTTCGACAAGACTATAATAGGCAGGAGGAAGATTCTCGTGGCGCGTACTGCAGTGATATTGAGCTTGGTCAATAATGGATTGAGGGTGTTCTATCCGTACTCCTAGAGCAAAAGGTTTGGCTTCAAGTTGCCAATTCTTTTCCCGAAACAATTCATAGATATCCCTTGCTGAATGCCCCGTTGCCAATAGGATATGATTGGCTTCAAATCGTTTGCCATCTGCTGTTGTTACCGCAGTGACCTCATCAAATTGAACTATGATGTCGTCGACCCTGCTGTCAAAATGGATTTCTCCTCCCATTTCTAAAATGCGGTTACGCATATCTTCAATAATATGGGGAAGCTTGTTGGTTCCGATATGAGGGCGGGCATCTACTAAGATATCCGCATCTGCACCATGTTCTACGAATATGGAAAGTACCTTTTCTACGTTTCCTCTTTTGTCCGATCGGGTATACAATTTACCATCCGAGTACGTGCCGGCACCTCCTTCTCCAAAGCAGTAGTTGGATTCTGGGTTTACTACTCCGTCCCGATTGATTCGGGCTAAATCCCTACGACGGTCTCTTACGGTTTTACCTCTTTCCAAGACAATTGGCTTTAGGCCAATTTCCAAACAACGATAGGCAGCGAACAAGCCAGCAGGCCCAGCACCGATAATAATTACAGGCTTGGCATCCTTTACCTGTTGGAGATTTGATGTGAATTGGTGCAGAATGGGAGATTCGTCTATGAAAAACACAACCCGTATTCTGTATACAACGGCTCTAGACCGAGCATCAATAGAGCGTTTACGAATATGGATGCCCTTGATACGATTGGGACTGATTTTTAATTTAATGGATCCTTGCTGGATAATATAATTTTCGTCCTTGATAAAGTCGGGGCTTATTGCCAATTCAATCTCTTTCTGCATACTGTGTTAAGTTGGGTTTTTATCCCACAATCGAGTACAAAAGTAACAATTTAGCAGACATATATCGATATCAAAAAGTTGGCATTAGCTTTGTTTTTGAAAACTAATTTGTACTTTTAAGGAACTAGATTTAAAATAATTCATATGAATAGATTATTAATTGCAATTATCGGGTTGTTTACTGCGCTTTCTTTTAGTTCATGCGGTTATAATACCATGGTTTCTAAAGATGAAAATGTTAAAGCGAAATGGGCACAGGTTGAGAATGCTTACCAAAGACGGGCTGATTTGATTCCAAATCTGGTTTCGACAGTCAAAGGTGCTGCACAACATGAACAGGGTACTTTGACTGCTGTGGTTGAAGCAAGGGCCAAGGCAACCTCTGTCAGCGTGAACCCTGAAAATCTGACAGAAGAATCTATTGCAGAGTTTCAAAAAACACAAGACGCATTGTCGCAATCTATCGGACGCTTATTGGTCAGTGTGGAGGCTTATCCTGATTTGAAAGCCAATCAGAGTTTCCAAGAATTGCAAGCCCAATTAGAAGGAACGGAAAACCGTATTTCTGTCGAGCGGAGGGCATATAATGAAGCTGTTCAGGATTATAATACGACGGTGAGAAGTTTTCCGAATAATATTGTAGCTGGAATGTTTGGTTTTAAATCAAAAGGAACATTTCAAGCTACAGAAGGTTCTGATAAAGCACCTACAGTATCTTTCTAATGTTTTATAAAAAACAATTATTGTTAAGATAGGGGAGGATGGGTATTGGTGTCCAGTACTCATCTTTTTTTTATAGATTTTAAACTGGCATCGCATGTCTATTTTAAATACAGAGGAACAAGAGCGGATAGCGCATGCTGTCAGTCTAGCTGAAAATAAAACTTCGGGGGAGATACGTATTGTGGTCGAGAATGTGGTAGGTGATGTTACTGTGCTTGAGAAGGCCTCACAGTATTTTCAAGAATTGGATATGCATAAAACAGCACTACGCAATGGCGTACTGATCTATGTAGCTGTTGTTGATCACCAATTTGCTATTATTGGTGATATTGGGATTAACACACGTGTGGACAAGGATTTCTGGGAAGCCACAAAAGAAAAGATGCTGATTCATTTTAGAACAGGAAATTTCTTTGCGGGCTTAGTTGAAGGGATACATCAGGCTGGCGAGCAACTTCATCTTTTCTTTCCCAGACAGAAGGATGATATCAATGAACTGCCGAACGAAGTGTATTTTGGAAGGAATTAACCCTCCGTATTCTATTGGGTGTTCCTATCTTAAATAGTCTCGAAAATAGCGTGGTGACTGCTGTGGTGCTAGGCTCAAAGTATCTCTTTCTAGAGAAGGTTATATATTCAAATAAGCGATTTCAATGAAAAATACCAGAAAAATCTTCTATTCGTTGATTTTAAATATGGTGGTTTTGTTTCTACTATCTTTTGTTTATGCATCAGTAGCTATAGGCCAGGAGTTTCCGTCGGTATCAAAAACATTGGTCACCGATTATACCAATACGCTGACTTCTTCCGAAATACAGGCTTTGGAACGTAAGCTCGTAGCATTTGATGACAGTACCTCTACGCAGATAGCGGTTGTATTGGTTAATTCTACCGGTGGATACGATATTGCTGACTATGCTGTTCGTTTGGCACAAAAGTGGGGGGTAGGGAGCAAAAAATATAACAATGGCGTTATGTTGCTTGCAGCTATAGGTGATCGTGCTGTTACCATTCAGACAGGTTACGGTATAGAAGGGGCGATACCAGATGCCATTGCTTATCGAATCATTGAAAATGATATTAAGCCAGCATTTCGTTCGGGTGATTACTACCAAGGGTTGAATGAAGCAACTAGTTCTATTATTTCTTATACGAAAGGAGAATATAAAGCTGAGCCTAAGGCTTCGTCCGAATCGGGGGGGAGTCGTATTGGGGGGCTGTTTATAATTATCGTTATTTTTATTATTATCTCCTTGATTTCTAAGGGAGGAGGGGGGCGTAATAAAGGACGACGGGTTATTGATGGTAAAGGATCTTCTGATCTTTTCTGGTGGATGTTGTTAAATGGATTAGGTGGCGGTTCCCGAGGTGGTTCAGACCGAGACGGAGGCTTTGGTGGCGGCTTCGGCGGCGGTAGTGGCGGTGGTTTTGGAGGTTTTGGTGGCGGAGGTTTTGGTGGCGGTGGCGCTAGTGGCCGTTGGTAATAGAATATGGAGTAAGTAAAGTTAATTAAATATAGATATGATGAAGAAAATGTTAATGTGTAGTATTGCTATGCTACCCGCAATGATTTTTGCGCAGGAACAATATACGATCAAAGGTAAAATAGGAAGTTTTAATGCGCCAGCTAAGGTGTATATGCAATATAGAGACAATGGACAAGAGAAGCTTGACTCGGCTTCCTTCTCAAATGGAGAATTTAAGTTTAACGGCGTTGTGAATGAACCGTTGCAGGCCTATCTAATCTTGTCTCCAGAAGGCAAGGCACTACGGCAATTGCAGGCACCGGATTTTGGCTCGTTGTACCTTTCTAAAGGAGTGATATCTGTTGTTGGTAATTCGTTGAAGGAGGCTAAAGTCTCGGGGAATGCAATCAATGATGAATTTGCAAAATATCAAATAGCGGGTAAGGACTTAGCTACAGCAATGGATGCGCTGAATAGTGAGTTTTATGCTGCGACCGACGAGCAAAAAGGAGAAGAGACGTTTATTGCTTCTTTGCAAGAGCGAGCACAAGATATTTATAAGAAGCAAGAACTCGTAGATAACGAATATATCAAAGCAAACCCTAATAGTTATGTAACACTTACACTTTTGGATGAGAAAATAAGTCCTGAAAATGTACTTGAGTTAGAGACAAATTTCAATGCTTTGTCTCCAGCACTGAAGGCAACAACAAAGGGCAAGGCCGTGAGTGCTAAAATCGAGTCCATGCGTAAATTGGCGGTAGGTATGCCTGCACCTGATTTTATATTACCTGATACGGCAGGGAATGATATTGCACTTTCTTCTTTGAAAGGGAAATATGTACTTGTTGATTTTTGGGCTTCATGGTGTGGGCCTTGTCGCCATGAAAATCCATTTGTGGTAGCTGCTTATAATAAGTTTAAAGATAAAGGTTTTACCGTGTTTGGAGTGTCCTTGGATAATCCGGGAAAGAAAGATGCTTGGACAGCTGCCATCGAAGAAGATAAGCTGGGACAATGGCAGCATGTGTCGGACTTGAAGGGATGGAAATCAGCTGTTGTGGAGCTGTACGCTATTAACGGTATTCCTCAAAACTACCTGTTGGACAGGGACGGGAAGATTGTAGCATCCAATTTACGTGGGGAGGCTTTAGAAGCGAAACTGGCAGAGCTGCTTAAATAATATTCCTTAAATTGAAGAAAGGGCTGTCTCCATTATTAGGAGACAGCCTTTTTTTTGCATTGTGAGGAGATAATTTTGATGAAGAATAGTGATCAACGGAATAAATGATAATTATAAAAAAATAAATAGGATGGAAAGCTTAACAGAAAAGGAACTATTAGAAATACAGGGAGGCTATAGTCTGGGAGTAAGTTATATCTCGTGTGAGGTGATGATCTTGATGTCCAAGAGTTGGATTCGCAAGAAATGAAAATGGTTGATGGTGGTATTTGGCCAACAGTATTAGGTGGATTGTTGCTTTATGGCATAGTAAGTGCTATAGAGAATCCAAAAGAATTTCGTGACGGTTTTTTAGGGAGATAATTTAAATGAGACTTGAAATGGAAAATTTAAACGAACAAGAGATGATCAACTGCAACGGTGGTGATGCAGGATCAAAAGCAGGAGCTAAATTATTCGGTCGCGCAGTAGGCCTCGCTATCGGAGGACCGATTGCAGCAGCTTATTATGCTGGATGTGATTTAGGTTGGTGGTAGTATACTATAAAAGGACTGGATCTCTATGAGGTCCAGTCCCTTTTATTTTTTCAATATTAATAGAGGCGTGTTTACGAATGAAGTTTGATATTTATTTTTATAAAAGGCCACATACGTATATCATTGTATTACTTACGGTTTTCTATGCTTTAAATAGACATTTCATACGTCCTTATATTAGAGCGGAGTATCCTGATTGGAAAGTTGTACAGTTGATACTCAGTTCGTTGCCTAATTTTTTAGGGTCTCTTATATTGTATATTTTTATTACACGTATTTTGATCGGATATAATGGACTAAGAGCCTCTTTGTTTATTGTAGGCTACTCCGTTTTCCATGAAGTCATAAATGTCTGGTTGGACAATATTCGATTCGACTGGAATGATATCATGGCAAGTATATTAGCTGTTATTGTTTCAGGGTTAATTGATTATACCATTTCCCTTAAAAGACTGAGCGCATAGTCTATCGTGTTGATATTGCTCAGTGCTATTCTTAACTGTCCCTTTACTTCTTTTAAGTTGCTGATGCTTGGGTGCTTTTGTACAAAAGCCAATACTTTACCAAACTGATTGGATTCAAAGTAAGCGGATTTAGGATTGTTGACAAAATACCCCTTGAGCGTCTGCTTTTTAAATGAAATCTTTTCGAAACCTATTTCTTTGCCAAGCCATTGTAATCGTAGCGTATTAAATAGCTCGAATACTGGAGGAGGAATAGGACCGAATCTATCTTCTAGCGCTTTTATAAATGTACCTAGCTGTGTTTCATTTTCTAGTTTGGCTATATCGTTATATAGATTGTAACGTTCGCTTATATTAGTCACATATTCGTCCGGTATCATTACTTCCAGGTCGGTGTCGATCTGCGTAAATGTCACATATTTCCGATTTTGTTCATCCTCGAAAAGCTCACTAAATTCATCTTCTTTAAGTTCTTGTACAGCTTCGTCCAAAATCTTATTGTACATTTCGAATCCTATTTCTGCAATAAAGCCAGATTGTTCACCGCCCAACAGATTACCCGATCCTCGTATATCGAGATCGCGCATGGCTACGTTGAACCCTGATCCTAACTCTGAAAACTCTTCAATGGCGGATAGACGTTTGTAAGCCTCTGGTGTCAGGGTGGAAAGAGGAGGGCTGAGCAGGTAACAAAATGCTTTTTTATTGGATCGTCCCACACGACCTCTCATCTGGTGCAGATCACTCAGGCCAAACATATGGGCGTGGTTGATGATAATTGTGTTGGCATTGGGGATGTCCAAGCCTGCTTCGATGATGGTCGTTGCTACCAATACGTCAAAATCATGATTGATAAATTTTAGCATTACATCCTCTAGATCGTCGCCTTCGAGTTGTCCGTGTGCAACGCCAACTTGGGCTCCAGGGACTAGTTTTTGAATCATAGCCCCTAATTGTTTGAGATCCGCCACCCGGTTATGTATAAAGAATACCTGTCCACCACGCTCTAACTCATAGGCTACGGCTTCTTTTATCAGGGTCTCGTTGAATACGTGCAACTCCGTTTGTACAGGCTGACGGTTCGGAGGCGGAGTCGAGATAATGCTTAAATCTCGAGCGCCCATAAGTGAAAAATGTAATGTGCGCGGTATTGGGGTAGCTGTCAATGTTAATGAATCGACATTCGCTCGCATAACTTTTAACTTTTCTTTTACAGATACCCCAAATTTCTGCTCTTCGTCAATAATCATAAGTCCCAAATCCTTAAATTTTACATCTTTACTAACAAGTCGATGTGTACCTATGATAATGTCAACTTTGCCTTCTTCCAGTTTTTTTAACGTTTCTTTTATTTGTTTCGTTGTTTTAAATCGGTTGATGTAATCTATGTTGGCAGGAAGTCCTTTCAGACGTTCAGAGAATGTACGATAATGTTGTAGAGCGAGGATGGTTGTAGGAACCAACACGGCGACCTGTTTGCTGTCTGCAACAGCTTTAAAGGCAGCTCGAATAGCTACTTCTGTTTTACCGAACCCTACATCCCCACACACCAACCGATCCATCGGGTGAGGAGATTCCATGTCCCGTTTGACATCTGCGGTTGACTTCTCTTGGTCGGGGGTGTCTTCATAGATAAAGGAAGCTTCAAGCTCTTTCTGCAGGTAGGTGTCTGGGCTGAATGCATTTCCAGTCTGCGCCTTACGAATCGCATAGAGTTTGATGAGATCTCTAGCGATGTCCTTAACTTTTTTCTTCGTTGTTTTTTTAAGCTTATCCCAAGTGTCTGTTCCTAGTTTATTCATCTTTGGGATAGCACCTTCTTTGCCTGAGTATTTAGAGATCCGATTTAAGGAGTTAATGTTAACATATAGCAAATCATTGTCTGCATAGACTAGGCGTATCATTTCTTGGGATTTGCCATTTACATCTACTTTCTCAAGGCCTGCATATTTCCCTACGCCGTGGTCGATGTGAGTTATGTAGTCTCCTGGTTTTAAGTCTCTCAGTTCTTTTAGGGTAATAGCCTGAGACCGTTCATATCCTTTTTTTCGCTTATATTTATAATAGCGATCAAAAATCTGGTGATCGGTATAGCAGGCTAATTGGATCTGATCATCACGGAATCCCTCACGAAGAGCTTTGTAGATCGGAGTAAAGGAAATAGTTTTGTCTAAATCTTCTAAGATGGCGTAGATACGCTCGATCTGTTTGGTAGAATCGGAGAATATGAGATTATTTATTCGCTTTGTCTCGTTCTCTTTAAAGTTATGTATCAAAAGATTGAAATCCTTGTTAAAGGAGGGTTGTGGATGGGTATCAAATTGTATGATGTGATCCGCTTTAAAAAAGAACTGTTTTCCAAATTCTACATTGGGAAATTCAAATAATAAAGCACTGAAATTTTTGTCATCGGTGAACGTAAATCGGGGATCTACCCATTCGGCGTTATTCTTAATTTCTGCTTCCGAGAGTGCCTTCCAGAATTGAGAAGCCTTTTTATAGCCGTTGGATATGATGTCTAGTGTGAACTGAACATCCTTTATCCATATTATTGCTTGTTGATCTATGTATTCCAGTAGCGATATGTGATTGTTGGCTAAGAATTTTGCTTGAACATTGGGCACAATTGTCACCGTATGTATGTTGTTGACCGACAACTGTGTTTCGATGTCAAAGGTTCGAATACTTTCTATTTCATCCCCAAAAAATTCGACCCGATAAGGAAGATCATTGGAGAAGGAAAAGATATCCACTATACCCCCTCTTATTGCAAATTGTCCTGGTTCATAAACAAAGTCTACGCGTTCAAAATCATACTCATATAGAAACTCATTAATGAAATCTATGCCCAATTTTGTGTTTTGAGTAATCGGAAGTGTATTTTTCTCTAGATCAGAGCGGTTTATAACTTTTTCAGCAATTGCCTCTGGGTATGTCACGACAATCTTTGGAAGCCCTGTATCACGATTTAGCGAGCTCAATGTTTCAGCGCGTTGTAGAACATGGGCACTATCAAGTTGGGTAAATTCAAATGCTTTTCTGTAAGACGTGGGGAAGAATAGGATCTGTCTGTCGAATAGACTTTCTAAATCACTCAAGAAATAAGACGCATCTTCATGGGTAGGTAAGATAAAGATATAAGGTCTTTCTTCTTCTCTATATGCAGCAGTGGCTATCATTGCATCTGCCGATCCAATTAATCCTTTTAGGTGTATTTTGGGATTTTTTTGCTGAATAGATTGTACAAATGTAGTTAGCTGTTCTGTTTTTGCGTATTGTGATAAAATTTCTTGAATGCCCACTTGAATAATAGTTTTTGTAAAATTAAGAATTTTTGACAGGTTTAAGTTGTGGTGTTATCTAGACTTTCTTTTATTTCTTCTAAAATGGAAGTGTTTTCCTGAAGATCAAACTGAAGATCTTCATGTAAAGCCATTATGTTGTTATATGTTGTTTTAATCCGGGTAATTATATATTTATGTAACTTTGTTGCTGCTTGGAGGTGACTTTTCTGGTACAATACAGGATATTGCTGATAGGGGTAAACAAGTATAAACAATCGACATTCTGCTGTGCTGAATTTGTCTTTTGTGACTTTTTCGTGCTCGTTGATTAATCCGCTTGCTTGTCTTAGAATATTGTTGAGTGATTTGTAGTTGGAAAAAGAGGCGCTGTTTGAGACTTGTCTTGCAGTATCGTGAAATAGGCCTTTTAATTTTTCTTTTAAGTATTCAATTCTATTTTCAAGATCATATTCATTCTCTAATAACTGGTAATGCAGCTGTTTTAGTAACATTTTGTCTTTATTGATTAGACGTATTAAGAGTTTGTCTTTTTCTTTTTGAGAAAGGCAAAGTACTGCAGATCTGAGCTCAAGGTCTTTATGTAGGGACATGCTGTAAATTTACGTATTGTAATTGGATTTAACTCATTTGATGGAGAAAGGATGGGGAAGATATTTGAGTTATTTAGCTGAATTTTTTCTTAAGCTATTCTTGAATTCCAGGGTTTTTATCTATGTTTGAATGATATAATATTCTAAACTATTTGTAGAATGGTGCTGAAAATAAAGATGGATGCGACATAACATATTCCTACCGAATCTATTTCTGTTTTTTGTAGTCACAGTAGTGCTTTTTTCCTGTAATGGATCCTATGACAAAAGAAAGGAGGCCGATTATAGTGAAGCATTGGTGCGCTCACTGTTGCTGAGGACACAGGGGCTGCGACTTGATACCTTAGAAACCGAACAGTTTATTAAGTCTGTAATTAAATCTAAACAAGGTGACTCTTCAGGTTTGGTTGCCTATTATGGAATTTTAGGGAATATTTCTGCAAAACAATATGATCGATTAAATCCTCGTAGTGAATCTTATTATCAGCATGCTCTTGAACTTGCCAATAGGGAGGATTTGCGGGTAATGAAGATTTGGAGTTTGGTCAACTATGCCTACTACTTTTATACCTTTAGGCAGACTGAAAGAGCATTGCCCCTGTTTATGGAGGCAACTTTTTTGATTGATACTTTGGGAGAGGACTATGTTATCTTGCCAGAGGATACCTTCAGGAAATTAGGTTTCTTTTTCGGTAACCTAGGAAATTATGAAGACGCTATTTATTATCTGGGAAAAGGAGATCGTTACGCAACAATATTGGCTCCGAGAGAGCGGGGTGCGTTGTTGGATAATTTGGGGCAATATCATCTGTATAATCGAGATACAACTATTGCACTTAACTACTTTTTAGAGGCAGAATCACTGGCTTTAAAAGCTAAAGATTATGTACGATATGGCAAAGTATTGGGCAATATCGCTTTGGTGCACTTGGGAAGGGGAAACTATGAACAGGCATTGGCTCTAGTTAATCGGGATCTACGATACTCAGAGGCGGCTAATAGTGTTCAGAATACAATGTATGCACAGGTCTTAAAAGCAAAAATTCTTTTAAAAATGGATAGTGTTACTGCTGCCTCTGAGATGTTGAGAAGGGCAGAGCTATATGCCAATTCAAAGATTTATTTGAAGACTGATGTACTCAGGATCAACCGCTTAAAGCTTGATATTGCATTAAGAAAAAAGGATGAGGGACAGGAGCTTTTGATACGCCGTAAACTAGAGCTTTTAGAAGGGCTTGTGACAGATTTGGATGGAGAGAGGACTTTGTTACAAAATAAGTGGCAGGTTGATAAGGAGAAGAAAGAGAAAGCACTTCTCGAAGCAGAGTCTGGTTATCAAGTAGAACGATATAGAAGGGTGATACTGAGTACTCTTGTGGTAATGGTAGCCTTGGGTTTATTTATCGTTCTTTCTTATTTCAAACGCTTGTCGAAAGCTCGGGAATTAAAGTATGAAAAAACGGTGGTCGAGTTACAGTTGAAAAAAATATCGGTAGATAAGAAGCTTTCAATGGCCAATGAAACATTGGAGTCATACAAAGAATATCTTGCAGAAAAGAATAGACAGATTGATAATCTCCAACGAACTATTCATAGGATTAATGATTCTGAATCTCATTATTTAGAGAGAGAGAAAGGGTTATTGCAAGAAATCTTAGATTCTCACCTTTTGACAGAGGAAAACTGGGCAAGTTTCAGAAGATCTTTCGATGCTCATTATCCTATGTTTTACCTGAATTTGAAACGCGATTTTCCTGAATTAACAGATTCTAATATGCGTTATATCATTTTAACTAAGTTGGGGCTCTCTGTAGTAGAAATATCGAATCTATTAGGGATTTCGACAGAATCTGTCAAAAAGAGTAGACAACGGCTAAAGAAAAAAATGGGGGATCGTTTTAGAGAATTTGAACAGGCTATATATCAATAGTTTTCTCGTGAATATGCTATATAATTGAAAAGTACCATTTAATAGGTTGATTACACCATTAATAATGGTGTTATTAGTGTATTTTTGTATATGGTTGGTCGAGTACCTATAATTGAGCAATGCACGGTGTCAAGTGGCGTGAATAATGATGTCACAGTCGAAAAATTGAGCGACTATTTGGTGCGTAATGAAAATCTGGTTTTTCCGCACCGACACAATTTTTACCATTTTCTGCTGTTTACTGCGGGTAGTGGCCAACATACTATCGATTTTGAAGCTTTTAATATTGAGTCCTGGCAAATTTATTTTATGTCTCCCGGTCAAATTCATACCTGGAGTTTTGAAGGAAATATGGAGGGGTTTGTCGTTAATTTCAATAAGGATCTTTTTAAGACGTTGCTGATAAATCCAGATTACTTATCCCATTTCTCTTTTTTTTCGGGAGTAGTAAAAGACGAGGTTTTTGTTGTCGATGTAGATAAGCAGAAAATAGTGGAGGATGTGTTGGAGAAAATGCGTCATCATCAGAATGATAAAGGGCTTATCTCCACGTCGCTGCTGTATTTGTTTCATCTGTTGGAGGCAGGAAGAGAACGTAATACGACTTTTGAAGCGAATCGATATAATCATACGCTGTTGAGAAACTTCTTGCAGCTTATCGAATTGAATTATAGAAAACTAAGGTTGCCTAAGGATTATGCTTCTTTGTTGTATATTACACCTAATCATTTAAATGCACTGTGTAAAGAGTTGCTGGGGATGTCGGCAGGAGAGGTTATACGGGATCGGGTGATTTTGGAGGCAAAACGGCTGCTTGTTATACGAGATTTTTCAATAGCTGAGATTGCTTATGAATTGAACTTCAATGATAATTCTTATTTTACGAAGTTCTTTAAAAAAATTGAAGGAATGACTCCTGAAGAGTTTAGAAAGAAAAATTATAATTATGGAAAATAATAAAGAAATAACAAAACAATATACTTTGCCTGGTGAATTTAAAAGTGCGATAGATGGGAAGTGCCCACGTTGTAGAAAGGGAGATATGTTTAACGCACCTTTGTTTAGTTTCAAATCGCGTAAGATGAAGAGTCACTGTCCACATTGTGGCTTGAAGTTTGAAAAGGAGCCTGGCTATTTTTACGTAGCGATGTATGTGAGTTATGCTTTTGTGGTTGCTGAGCTAGTGACAGCTTGCGTTGCTACCTATATTTTTACACATAATCTTGAATCTCCATGGCTGTACCTTACGGTGGCTATATTGGCAGCCTTTATTATGGCTCCTTTTAACTATCGTTATTCAAGAGTAGTCCTGATGTACTGGTTGACACCCCAATTTAGATTTAGGGAAGAGTTTTTTTTACGGGAGAAACCGGAATAGATTATATGGATAAAATGCGGTCCTCCTTTATTAGGTATAAAAGAGGACCGTATTTTTATAGAATAGGGTTGTCTTTTAGATATTTCTCCCAAGCCCATGCAGAAGCCATCATCTCGTCTATACCTAATTGGGCGGTCCAGTTGAGTTCTTTAGAGGATTTGGTTACATCGCCCCAAACTTTTATGATATCACCTTCTCTTCGTGGACCAAATGTATAGTTTAACTTTTGTCCAGCAGCTTTTTCAAAGGCCGAAATTGCTTCTATTACGGAGTAGCCATTTCCTGTACCAATATTGAAAACATCGTATCTGCCGTTAGGATTTCCTTTTTCCAATAGGTTGATTGCCGCTACGTGTGCTTTGGCAAGATCTACAACATGGATATAGTCACGTATGCAAGACCCATCAGGGGTATCGTAGTCATTGCCGAATACGGTTAATTTTTCACGTTTTCCAATTGCTGTCTGGGTGATGAATGGGAGTAAATTCTGTGGCACTCCGTTGGGCAGCTCGCCGATCAGTGCGGTATCATGTGCGCCGACTGGGTTGAAATAACGCAGGGCGATAATATTGTAGTTATTATAAGCGAGTGCTGTCTCCGACAGTATTTCTTCTGCTATCTGTTTGGTGTTTCCATAGGGCGAAGTTGCTTTTTTTACAGGTGCACTTTCTGTGACCGGCAGTGTGTCTGGTTCACCATACACCGTACAACTCGAAGAGAAAACAAAATTCACGGGTGTATCTCTATAAGAATTTAGCAGATTGAGTAAGGAGAAAAAATTGTTGTGATAGTATTTTAGAGGATCTGCAACAGACTCTCCTACGGCCTTGGATGCAGCAAAGTGTATAACACCAGTTATTCCGGATTGGCTGCGTACGAATTCACGTGTTTTATTTTCATCACAAAGATCAAGCTGGTGGAACTCTGGACGTACTCCAATAATACGTTCAATCTGATCTAGAATTTTGATGTTCGAATTGGAGAGGTTGTCTACAATTACAGGAGTATATCCGGCATTGAAAAGCTCGACCACGGTGTGAGAACCTATATATCCCGTACCTCCTGTTACTAATATTTTGTTCATATGTTTTGATTTGTGTTTTCTATAGCGTAAAGGTCTTTAAAATATTTTATCGATTTGATGAGGCCTGCTTCAAGGCTTATTTTGGGAGTCCAGTCCAAGATCGTGGTTGCTAGATCAATGTCTGGTCGACGGCGTTTTGGATCGTCTTCTGGAAGGGGTTCAAGTTTTATTTTAGAGCTACTGTTGGTCAGGCTTATGATTTTCTGAGCCAGATTCAATATAGTGAGCTCCTCTGGATTGCCTATGTTCACAGGATAGGTGTAGGGGGAGAAGAGAAGCCTATAAATTCCTTCAACCTGATCCGATATGTAACAAAACGAACGGGTCTGTTCTCCAGTTCCGAATACGGTAATATCTTCTCCTCGGAGTGCCTGGCCAATAAAAGAGGGCAATGCCCGGCCATCATTGGGGCGCATGCGGGGGCCATATGTGTTAAATATGCGTACAATACGGGTGTCTAGTCCGTGGAAGTTGTGATAAGCCATCGTAATGGCTTCTTGGAACCTCTTGGCTTCATCATAGACACCGCGAGGGCCTACAGGGTTGACATTACCCCAATATTGTTCGGATTGAGGAGATACCAACGGGTCTCCATATACCTCTGAGGTGGAAGCGACAAGAATACGCGCTTTCTTGTCTTTTGCCAGCCCTAGGAGATTGTGTGTACCTAGGGATCCGACCTTGAGGGTCTGTATCGGTATACGTAAATAATCGATAGGACTCGCAGGTGAAGCAAAGTGCAGTATATAGTCCAGTGGTCCAGGGACATGGACGAACTTGGATACATCATGGTGTAGGAAATCAAAGTTTTCTAGACCAAATAGATGTTCTATGTTATGAAGGCTGCCTGTTATCAGATTGTCCATGGCAATGACATGGAATCCTTCTTGTATAAAGCGGTCACAAAGATGGGACCCCAAAAAACCAGCTGCCCCTGTTATCAGTATTCTTTTTCGCACGTTCACCTGCACGTTGTTTCGAATTAGAAAAGGTTTAATATCTTTGACGAAGATAAGTATTATTTCACAATATGCGATTGTTGTACGATTTGGGGATTGGACTTTATACCTTGCTTTTGCGGGTTGTTTCGTTATTTCACCCCAAAGCCAAGCTATGGATAGATGGTCGGAAAGGCGGGGTGATTGAGATAGAACAAACGATTGAAAAGGGTCATCGTTATATATGGTTCCATTTTGCTTCTCTGGGCGAGTTTGAGCAAGGACGGTCTGTTTTGGAGCAGATAAAAAAAAGTTTTCCACAGGAAAAAATTGTAATAACATTCTTCTCCCCCTCGGGATTTGAAATAAGGAAAAATACGAATCTGGCGGAGTATGTGTTTTACCTTCCGGTAGATACCAAGCATAATGCTCGCCGTTTTATTGAGGCTATTCAGCCAAAGTTTGCGGTTTTTACGAAATACGAATATTGGTATCACTATTTCAACGAACTGAAGAAGCAAGATATTCGATTATTGATGATTTCTGCAATTTTCAGAGAACAGCAACTTTTTTTTAAACCTTATGGAGGTTTCTATAGAGGTATTTTGAAGAAAGTTTCATTTTTCTTTACACAGAATATGGATTCTGTCCATATGCTGAAATGGATTGGTATTACCAATGCAGGGTTGGCTGGGGATACGCGTTTTGATAGAGTCGTAGAGCTTCCAAAAGTGCATCAAGAAAATCCTGTTGTGTCCTCTTTCCTGAACGGACAGCATGCAGTTGTTGCTGGAAGTACTTGGCAAAAGGATGAAGAGCTCTTGCAGCAATTGATTATAAAAGCAGGAAATTGGTGCTTGATTTTGGCTCCGCACGAGATACATGCTGATCATATTGCTGAGATTAAGAAGTTGTTTCCCAAAAGTATCCTTTATTCACAATTTTCCGCCTATAGTGTGGAGGAGGTTCAGGAAGCTAGGGTGTTGGTCATTGATAACATAGGTATGTTGTCTTCGCTGTACCACTATGCAGATATAGCTTATATTGGAGGTGGTTTTGGAGCAGGCATCCATAATACATTAGAAGCTGTAACTTATGGTAAACCGGTTATATTCGGCCCGAAATACGAGAAATTTCAGGAAGCTGTGGATCTGGTTACTCTAATGATAGGTTTTTCTATTTCTAATAATACCGAATTGCAGGAGGTGTTTGTGGCACTCCAAGATGTAGAGAAAAGACGCGAAATAGGGACTGCCGCGTTGGAGTATGTGAAACAACGTGCTGGCGCTACCCAGATTATTATGAAGTACCTAGAGACAGAAGAGCTTTTGACGAAGTCCCTCTAAAAAGAAGAGGCTGCCCCTAAGGACAGCCTCAATTTATTAAAAAATTGAAAATTGGACGTAATTGACTTAGTAGTAAGTATATCTTCTTACTCCTGCGATATGTCGTGCAAGACGCATGACTTGATGTGTATAGCCATATTCATTATCATACCACACATACAGATTGACATGCTTACCATCTGCTGAAACTATGGTCGCCGGGGCATCCACAACAGAAGCGGCGGAAGTACCTATAATATCGGAAGAGACCAGTTCGACATTGTCTGAAAATTTGATCTGTTCTACCAGACTACCATATAGGGCGCTTTCCTTTAGAATATTGTTGAGTTCCTCTACGCTTGTTTTTTTGTTAAGCTCAAGATTCAAAATTGCCAGTGATCCATTAGGAACGGGTACACGTATGGCATTGGAAGTCAGTTTTCCAGCCAGTTCGGGCAATACTTTTGCAACAGCAGAACCTGCTCCGGTTTCTGTGATGACCATATTCAGTGCTGCTGCACGACCTCTTCTGGTCTTTTTATGCATGTTGTCGACCAAGTTTTGGTCATTGGTATACGAGTGTATGGTCTCTATATGGCCGTGTTTGATGCCAAGGGTACGTTGGACGACTTCCAAAATTGGAGAGATGGCATTGGTGGTACATGAAGCGGCAGAAAAGATCGTTGTATTTTCCAAATCGATCATGTCATTGTTGACGCCGTATACAATATTGGGTACGCCTTTGCCTGGAGCTGTCAGTAGAACCTGGGATGCTCCTTTGGCGGTAAGATGTCTTGCTAACTCTTCGTTATCCCTAAATGCTCCTGTGTTATCGATGACCAACGCATTCTCGATACCATACTTGGTATAATCGATCTCTTCCGGATTTTTTGCGGATATGATGTAGACGGTTGCTCCGTTTATGATTAATGCTCCCTTTGTTTCGTCAACTTCGACTACCCCCTCAAAATCTCCATGGATAGAGTCATTTTGAAGTAGTGTTGCTCTTTTTTGCAACGTTTTGAGGTCTACATTATCACGTGTCACGATAGCACGGAGGCGTAATTGATGCCCAGCACCAGCCTTGCTGATTAGTTCACGTGCCAGTAGACGTCCTATCCTGCCAAAACCATACAGGACAACATCTTTTGGTGCAAAAGATTTATGCTCTTGTGCCGAAAGTAGTTCCTTCTTGATAAAGTATAGAATGTTTTCTTCTTCTATATTTTGATTCCGAACTTCTAAAGCTAGCTTGCCAATATCTAAACGGGAAGGTGCCAGCTTTAAATGCTGCATAGATTCCGCTATCTGCAATGTTTCAAAAATACTGATTGGACTATCGGATAGCGCCTTAGATTCTTGATGCAAGGTGAGAATGCGACTTACTCTACGATCGAAAAGTTGATTT
Organism: Sphingobacterium faecale; assembly: GCF_016746095.1. Lineage (GTDB taxonomy): Bacteria > Bacteroidota > Bacteroidia > Sphingobacteriales > Sphingobacteriaceae > Sphingobacterium > Sphingobacterium faecale. Next base: position 136,990 of record NZ_JAERTY010000007.1, read on the forward strand.
CTGAAGAAGACTAATTCAATAGAGTGGTTGTACCATAGATTGCTGACAATCTGTACCAGTTTAACAGCCGCGTTCTGTTTACTTTTGTAACTTTTGATTTCAGACTCAAAAGTCGATTTTTGTACCATAATTCTTGCTATAACTTTATGGGACAAAAATAGGGGAATAAAAAGGTAAAGAGCGAAAGATTTTAAAGAATTGATAAAAATGAAATGCTTTTAAGGTTTTTCTTTTTTATTTTCTTATTATTAATCCTGTTTTGTTGCGGATTATTTAAAATAAGTGCGCTTATTTAATGCCTTGAAAAGCTGTCGGTGCATTATTTTGGTATGAAAAAAAGCTCTGAGGCTATAAAATCTGCGAATAGTTTGCCTTCGCGTGTCAGTTTATAGGAGCCATTAGGTTCTGATTGGACTTTTTGTTGTTCGACGAATAATGTAATTTCACGTAGAAAATGTGACTGTAAATCTGTTCCAAAGCGCTCTTCTATCTCTCGAAGCTCTACCCCCCACATAGTCCGCAGTGAAGTCATGATATATTCATTGTAGGAATCTATTAAGGAGAGCTGTTCAACCTCTTGGTAGGAGGTGTTGTCCTGTAAGGCGGCCATGTATTTTGCGTTGTTGGCGATATTCCAACTGCGTGATACACCATTGTATGAGTGTGCTGAGGGGCCGATGCCTAAATAATGCTTACCTTTCCAATAGTTGGTGTTATGTATCGCATAGCTTCCGTTTTTTGCGAAATTAGAAATCTCATAGTGCTCATATCCGTGTGATGTGAGTGTTTCCATAAGCATCTGCATCTGCACTTCAGCTTGTTCGTCTAAAATGGCTGGAGTCTTTCCGGATTTGATTTGATGCGCTAGTGCTGTTCGTTGTTCGACGGTCATCGCATAAGAGGAGATATGGGGTACTTCCAGTTGTATGAGTTTGTTGATATTACTCGACCATTTCTCATTGGACAGTAGAGGGTACCCATAGATGAGGTCGCAGGTTATATTTTCGAAACCTGCATCTTGAACTCTTTTGATTGCTGTATCGGCTTCTTGCGCATTGTGTGCTCTATTCATCCACAAGAGATCTTCTTCGAAAAAGGATTGAATACCGATACTAAACCTATTGATCGAAGTCTGTCTTAATGCATTTGTTTTTTCTGAAGTAAGATCGTCCGGGTTCGCTTCCATTGTGATTTCTGCCTGCGAATCTATATCGAAATGGCGGGCGACTTGATCAATGATCTGTTGTATCTCTGAAGCCTCTAGGATCGAAGGTGTCCCCCCGCCGAAGTAGATGGAATGTATTCGTCTGTCTTCTATATAATGGGAGCGAGCTGCTAGCTCTTTATGCAGAGCTAGCAGTAAATCTTCTTTGTACTTTAATGAGGTTGTGAAATGGAAATCACAATAGTGACATGCCTGTTTGCAGAATGGAATGTGGAAATATATCATTTGCGCTCATAGTAATTGTCGCTCGACTCGATGTCTGCAAGACGTTGTGTCGGATCTATCCATATTTTGGAAGGTGTTTTAGATACAGGAAACGTGTATGTTGGCACAGTCCAATTCCAATCTTCCAGAATAGTTCTTTTTACATTTTGATAAATAGTATAGTCTTCAGCCGGTTTTTCGCCACGCATCTCTCGCAGAGGGATATAAAATAGTTCTTTAGTGCCGTCCTCATACTCAATCAGTACATCTAGCGGCATTGCAAGATTCGATTTGTTCTGCAGGGTAACATGATTGGCTGTTACCTGTTGAATGCCGTAATCTATATGCCGTGTGGTGTTGACGAACAGGTTGAAGTACCATTTGAGATTGATTCCTGAGATGTCCTCTGCAACTCGCTTGAAATCATTGGGTGTGGGGTGTTTGAATTTCCATATATCATAGAATTTCAAAAATGTCTTATCTAAATTCGATTTTCCTATGATATAGCCAAGTTGTTCCGCGAGGACAGCTCCCTTGTTATAGGCTTGGTTGCTATAGCCGTAATTGGTGTTGTAGTAATCCGCAAGGAGACTCATTGGTTCTTCTTTCCCTGATAAGGCCAATTTATAGTAAGCACGATAGGCGTCTATCATTGGGTTCGTTTCCAGAGTTCCCTTTTTATAGAAAAGTTGTTGCATACCTAGCTCTTCTACATAACTGGTAAAACCTTCGTCAAACCATTCGTCTACTGTTTCATTGATTCCGAAAAGATGTTGATACCAAGAGTGGGCCGCTTCGTGGAAGATCACACCGACGAGGCTTTTTATATTTCTGCCTCCGGTCACTAAGGTTGCGGTTCCATATTCCATCCCGCCATCGCCTCCTTGGATGATGGTGTATGTAGGCCAGGGGTATGGCCCGAATTTTTGACCACACATGTCAAAAAAATCAGCAGCAAGACCTAGGGCTTGTTTCCAGTTCGCTACGATGGAGTCATTGGTAGGAATGTAGACGGTATAAAGTGTCGTTCCATTTTTGTTTTTAGTCGAATCGACGACAAATTTTGGATCAGCAGCCCATACGAAATCGTGTATGTTTTCAGCCTTATAATGCCAGGTAGCTTTATTGTTTTCCGTCTTAATTTTTGCTTTGTGCCGATAACCTTTTACTTCGCTTGGGTTCTGTAATACACCAGATGCACCGACTATATAGTTTTTGTTTAAGTGTATGGAAACGTCAAAATTTCCAAAAGGGGCAACAAACTCTCGGGCTACATACTCATCTAGATGCCATCCGAATTCGTCAAAGTGTGCCATTTTGGGGTACCATTGTGCCATGGAAAGAGCGACATCTTCTTTAGAATTTCGTCCCGTTCGTCTGATTTGCTCGGGAACCTGAGCAGTCCATGTCAGTTCAAAGGAAGCCGTTGCTCCGTCTGCTATTGCTTCTGGAAGTGTGACTTCTAACAATGTTCCATCTGTCTTGAAATTGGTTTTTTTTCCGTTCATAGACAAGGTTTTGATCTTTTGGTAACCGATTTGCTCTGGGGTGAGTGTAGCGATACGACTTTCCCGTTTCGGGTTATCTTTGGTGCCTATGTTTGTGGTCATCCTGCTGTCGGGATCAGCAATGTTAGCTAACCTATAGTCCATCATACTTCCTGGTTGAAAAGCGTTGAAGTAGAGATGGAAGTATACTTTGGATAAACGCAGGCCTGAATTATTGGTGTACTTGAGGGTCATCGTTCCATCGTACTGGTAGTTTTTCTCGTCGACATCGACATCTATTTTGTAGTCGACGTGTTGCTGCCAATAGCCTTTGCGCTGAGCAAAGGTTGAGTGAGTGCCAATTAAGGCTATTAATGCTAATAAGAAAACTTTTGACTTCATCTTTCAAACATACAAAAACCCAGGTAAATTTTGGTCAATACGGAGTTGAAAAAGAAGTGTTACGGGGTTCTTAGAATTTAAAATATTCGATATTGCTCTGTAAAAGGGCTTCGTGCATTAGGAGGTTGTCATCGTCAGCCTGAAAGAGCTTGTTCCGCCAGTATCTGGTTGGTTTTTCTTTTCGCATATAGATAACATATAGATTGCCACCGGAACGGGTAAGGCTTCGTAGGTGATCGATCTCTATAATGGGATAGACAGATACCTGTTCAGAGAAAGCAACGGTTAGACTTTCTGGGGTTAACGTCCATATGGAGGGGCGTTGACTTACTTTTACGGCTATATATAAGATGGCGGGAATAGTTAAAAGTACAATGATGATTTTATAGATCTCATCAAGAGGAATATAAGAACTGATGCCGCCGATGGTAAACAGCAGTAGAAAAAAGCAAAGCATATATTTTCCTCTATGGAGTGTATTGATCTGGAAAGTTTGATTCATCAAACAAAGATAGCGAACTTTTGGGCCTATAGTTTGAAATACTTTTCAGGATTTATCTTTTTGTCGTCTTTTAAAATCTCGTAATGTAAATGGGGCCCTGTGCTTCTGCCGGTGCTTCCTAATAAACCTACAGTTTTACCTGCATCTACAGTTTCACCTTTCTTTACTTTGGTTTTTGAGAGATGGGCATATCGGGTTTCGTATCCATTTTTATGTTTTATTTTGACAACATTTCCATACTCCCCTTCATATCCAGAGAAAGTAACCTTTCCGGATGCTGTGGCTTTTATAGGGTCTCCCGTGTTACCTTTTAGGTCGACGCCGGAGTGCATTTCTCGGCCTCTATTCGTAAAGGGATTGGCTCGGTATCCAAATTTGGATGTTACCCTGCCGTTATGTGGTATACCGATGGGCAGACTGGATAGCTTGTAGTCCAGATCTTTTAGGGCTTCTTCGTAATATTCGCTAAGCAGATCGATGTTTTCCTCATCCGGTTCGATTGGGCCTCCTGCGTTTTGTAGTGCAATCGTTTTTAGCCCCCGCTTTTTCATTTTTTGATTGATGATTGTGAGTGTCGAGTCTATCTTGTTAAATGATCTTTTTGCTTCTATTATTCCGCGCTCGGTCTCATTTTTCTTTAAAGTCAGCTGGCGGTTTTTCTGATTTATTTGATTCAATGTAGCCTCATACCTAGAGTTTAGCTCTTTCTCTTGTCTATGTGACATATAGAGGAGCGAGCCGGCAAGTGTAACAATAACGGCTAGCAGTAACAGCGTAATATTTTTTAAGTTCTTTACAATAAATGTGGGGACAAGTAGGCTCTTGTCTTTATGTCCCTCTATGCAAATCAATACAGATGATTTCTTCTTTAACATATTCTCAACTTTTATTGGGTATTACATACGGTGCCTGCAAAAGTACATATTATGTGCTTAAGTATCAATTTGTTGTTGTTGATTTTCAATATGTTATTGTTAAAGTATGTTAAAAATGTTCATTTTTGTGCTATGTCGTTCGCAAGTAAACTTATAATATGGTATCAGTCAGAGGGACGCGATTTACCTTGGAGGAAGACCCGGGACCCCTACATTATTTGGTTGTCAGAGATCATTCTTCAACAGACTAGAGTAGAGCAGGGATTGCCCTATTTTTATACTTTTAGAGAGCATTTTCCGACCGTTCTGGACTTTGCTGAAGCTAGCGAAGATGAACTGCTAAGATTGTGGCAGGGGCTAGGTTACTATTCGCGCGCTAGAAATATGCACAAAACTGCTAAGATTGTTGCATATGAACTAAAAGGGGAATTTCCTGTTGATTATGATAGTCTTTTGCGCTTACCAGGGATCGGAGAATACACGGCGGCAGCAATTTCTTCTTTTTCTGTAGGAGAAAGTAAAGCTGTATTGGATGGGAATGTGTTTCGAGTGCTTTCGCGTGTTTTTGGAATTTCGACAGCTATCAACAGTACCGAAGGTAAAAAGCTGTTTCAATCCCTCGCTCAGGATTTGATCAGTACGATAGATCCTGGCACCTATAATCATGCTATTATGGATTTTGGAGCTACTGTTTGCAAGCCGAAAGCACCTCTTTGTGAGTCTTGTGTGTTTCGTGGAGAATGTGCAGCTTTTGAAGAGGGCTCTGTAGCGCTTCTCCCCGTTAAGATTAAGTCCAAAAAATCCAGAGATCGTTATTTCAATTATTTTTTGGTTGAAGAAGATGGTTTGGTGTTGATGGCTCGACGTGGAGGGGATGATGTTTGGGCAAACATGTATGAATTTCCACTCCTAGAGACGAGGGAGGATCTTGATCTCGAAACTTTGATGCGCACAGACGAGTATCGGTTTTTTTTCGGTAGTACTGTGGTAGAACCTATAGGTGGAATAACCAAACATGTGCTGAGTCATCAGAATATCTATGCCCGATTTTTTAGATTACCTGATGCGAAGAGTGTTTTGGAAAAAAAAGATACCTGGCATTATTTTTTTTTAGAAAATTTGGATAAATTAGCTAAGCATAAACTTATTTTTTCTTTCATAGATAAGTATTTTAAAGACTAAATCAAATTCCTAAATTATTATGTCAAGTGTCAACAAAGTTATTTTAGTGGGTCATCTGGGGAAAGATCCTGAGCTACGTTATTTAGAAGGGAATATTAGTGTTGCTAGTTTTCCTCTAGCTACTTCTGAAACATTTAATAGAGATGGCAAGAGAGTCGAACAAACCGAATGGCATACTGTTGTTATGTGGAGAGGGTTGGCTGATGTTGCAGCTAAATATCTAACGAAGGGACGTCTAGTTTATATTGAAGGTAGGCTTCGTACGAGAAGCTACGAAGACCGTGAAGGTATCCGTCGATTTGCGACAGAGATAGTTGCTGAGAGTTTTAATCTGCTTGGGCGTCGTTCGGATTTTGAAAATAATGCTAATTCCCCAGTGGCAAGCGATAAAAAGGCACAGGCACAGGCACAGGAACAACAAGTCGATTTCACTGAAAATAATGACGAAGACGACGGCCTTCCTTTTTAAACGATAAATAATAGGAAGGCGTTCTTGAAATTTTATTTTTTGCCGTATCTTTGGCTTTATGTTGCAAGATAAGATTAAGCAGTATACACAAGAGATTGAGCAGTTTGCTCCAGGTTCGGCAGCCGATGTAGAGGCTTTCCGTTTGAAGTTTTTGGTTTCTAAAGGTATCGTAAAAAGTTTGTTTGAAGAGTTTAAAACTGTTTCTGTTGAAGAGAAGCGAGTTTTGGGTAAGGTCTTGAATGAATTTAAACAATTGGCAGAGGATAGATTTCAAGAAGCTCAAGTGGAGTTTCAGCAATCTAGTGGTGATTTAGAAAGGAAAGAGGGGGATTTGACGCTTCCTGGTGAAGGAATAGAGTTGGGGTCTCGACATCCGCTATCTCTGGTTCGTAAGGAGATTGTTGAAATTTTCAAAAAGCTTGGATTTGTGGTGTCTGAAGGTCCAGAAATAGAGGATGATTGGCATAACTTTTCTGCCCTGAACTTCCCACCGGAGCATCCCGCTCGTGATATGCAAGACACCTTCTTTATTAAGAAGCAGGAAGGTAATGATATCGCTCTACGTACACATACCTCTTCGGTGCAAGTCCGTATGATGGAGATGGGGAAACCTCCCTTCCGTGCCATTATGCCAGGGCGTGTATACCGGAATGAGGCTATTTCTTCTCGAGCACATTGTTTTTTTCATCAGGTGGAAGGTTTGTATGTAGATGAAAATGTTTCGTTTGCTGACTTAAAACAAACACTTTTTCATTTTGTACAAGAGCTGTATGGAGAGGGAACGAAAGTGCGTTTCCGCCCTTCTTATTTCCCATTTACAGAACCATCTGCTGAGATGGATATTTCCTGTACGATCTGTAAAGGTACAGGGTGCAACCTATGCAAGGGATCTGGATGGGTCGAAATCCTTGGGTGTGGAATGGTAGACCCCAATGTGTTAGAAAATTGTAGTATTGATAGTAAGAAGTATAGTGGTTTTGCATTTGGGATGGGAATAGAGCGTGTTACCAATCTGAAGTATGAAATAAAAGATTTACGTCTTTTCTCTGAGAATGATACGCGGTTTCTGTCGCAGTTTGAAACAGAGATTATATAATGAAGCATATCAGCATTTATATTGCATTCACCTTTTTAAGTGTCTTCTTTTGGAGTTGTGGGAGTGGAGGATGCAATATTGTGCCTAATGTGACGTTTCAAATAACGGTCACGCAGGGATCCCATCCTAATCTATACAAACCTGGGGGGTGGGTATATGCGGATGGAGGTGTCTGTGGACTTATTGTGTACAATGATGGAGGTAATGTTATAGCTTATGATCGTTGTAGTACGGTCAATATCCAGGAGCGGAATCGCGTTGAAGTCAATGGTTTTGAAGTCGTGGATAGTGCCTCTGGTGCTAAATGGTTGCTTTTGGATGGTTCTCCTGCACATATCGCGGAATGTCATCTGAAACCGTATCGGGTCAGTAAGACCGGTGACTTCTATAAAATTTACAATTAATATGAGTCAAGAAGATCTGGTTATAGTTATAAAAAGGGCTGCGCGAGACTTGTTCCGTAAATATGGCTATAACAAAACCAGTGTCAATGAGTTGGCTAAACAGGCCAAGATTTCCAAGGTCACTTTCTATAAATACTTTTCCTCTAAGGAATCTATTCTTCACGAAGTTCTCCTAGATTATATACGGGAGAATGTACAGGATATTCTGAATTCCGGTGTTCGTGAAAAAGATCTTCCTACTTTTTTGGCTAATACGATTTTAAGGGTTAGTCGGGTAACTTATACGGTCTGTAACGAGTTTGTAGGATGGGAGTTTATTCGTGAATCTACCAACGCTCAAGAGTATCTGAAAACTTTATCCGACGACCTTGAGTTTTTGCTGCTAAGCTCTTTTATTCAAAATGAAACTATTGGCAATACTATCGCCGAGGAAAAGCTGACCTTTCTGATAAAGACCAGTAAAAACATTGTCTTTTCATTTGCCTTTACTGCGGTAACTGATGCCGATGTTAAAAAGAACTTTATTTCTTTCCAAAAGGAAATTCTACCTTATTTGGTTCAAGCGACTATCGCTTAATGCTGTCTGATTGTATTTTCCTATTATTGTCAGTGCGTTCCCCCTTTTTATGATGCTGTTAATATGCTGCTAAAAATGTATTTTTGCAGACATATGGGAAGAAGAATACCGCAAGAAAAAAGAAGCCTGAGCAATATTGAGATTTTTGATATTGCTGAGGAGGGAAAAGGTGTAGGAAGACATGACGATTTAGTGCTGTTTATAGAAAAAGCCATTCCGGGAGATGTGGTCAATGTAGAGTTGCAGCGCAAGAAAAAGAGTTTTGCAGAGGGACGCGTTACGGAGATCGTCTCAGCATCTCCTTATCGTACTGATCCATTCTGTCCTCATTTTGGAGTGTGTGGTGGATGTAAATGGCAACATATGTCATACGATGCTCAGCTGAAGTTTAAACAGCAGAGTGTTGATAATGCACTGTCTCGTATAGGTAAAGTAGATACTGCTGGCATGGAGCCTATTTTAGGTTCGGAGCAGACGCAATACTATCGGAATAAATTGGAGTATACGTTTTCGAATAAGCGTTGGTTGACTAATGTTGACGAGGCTACGGATGCGAATGATATGGATGCTTTGGGATTCCATGTCCCGGGACGATTCGACAAAATTCTAGATATTGAGCATTGCTTCTTACAGGAAGAACCTTCTAATAAGTTGCGTAATGCTATTCGTAGGTTTGCTGTTGAAAATAAAATTTCCTTTTATGATCTGCGTATGCATGAAGGGGCGCTACGTAATTTGATTATCCGTACTTCCTCTACAGGTGAGGTTATGGTTATTGTGGTTTTTGCATATCCAGAGGAAGGTCAGGTGGAACTGTTAATGGAGCATATTGCCTCTCAATTTCCAGAAATAGTTTCTTTATTATACATTGTCAATCAAAAGAAAAACGATACGATCTTTGATCAAGATATTCAGGTATTCCGTGGTCGGGATTTTATTTATGAAGAGATGGAAGGCTTGCAGTTTAAGGTTGGTCCAAAATCTTTCTATCAGACAAATTCACGCCAAGCTTATGAACTGTACAAAATCACACGAGATTTTGCAGGACTACAGGGGAGTGAGTTGGTCTATGATTTGTACACGGGAGCGGGTACGATTGCCAATTTTGTCGCTCGAAATGCAAAAGAGGTTATTGGAGTAGAGTATGTTCCTTCTGCGATTGAGGATGCGAAGGTTAACTCTTCGATTAATAATATCGAGAATACGAAGTTTTTTGCTGGAGATATGAAAGACGTGCTGACGGTAGACTTTATTGCGGAACATGGTAAACCTGATGTATTGATTACTGATCCTCCACGGGCAGGTATGCATCCTGATGTTGTTAAGCGCATATTGGAGATGGAGGCTGCAAAAATAGTATATGTCAGTTGCAATGCTGCTACACAAGCACGCGATTTGGAGATGCTCTGTACTAAATATGATGTTGTGCGTATTAAGCCTGTCGATATGTTTCCTCAGACACAGCATGTTGAGAATGTGGTTTTACTACAGTTAAAATAAAGCAATATGGATTTAAGTGATCTTTTAAATAATAAATCTACTAATGGAGCGGAGGACGTGCCTTCGAAGGGCAATAGTCCTTTAACAAGCTTGAAAGTTGATTTGGATTTTTATAGCGAGTCTATAAAAGAGATTTCGGGTGAGATGATTGCGGAGGGGTATACACTTTATCCTATTTTTATCGCTCATCAGCACGAGGTGAGCTTAGGGGAGGTTATACTGGACAAGGCCGAGCTGAACACAAATTGGTCGATAAATGCGAGCTCATTGGAAGAATTTGTGGAAAAAGGAGTAATTGAAAGTGATAGAAAAGCTTATTTTGAAAAGCACTTTAAAAAGGCAGACGATTTTATGTGCTTATTTGTGGTTGTCCCTGAAGGTGCCAATTTTGTTTTTTACCCGTTTAAGTAGTTGCAGGTGTTTAATACTTTTTAACATTCTGTAGTCTAATATTTGTTTACATTAGTACCAATGATTAGATTTTTTATTAAGATAACGATCTTGTTCCCCATCTTATTTTTTATTACACAGAGGGGCACGGCACAGATGACAGAGTTGCCAAAGGTCTCTGGTTTAATCTTGGAAAAAGGGACAGGGAACAGGTTGGCAGATGTTAATGTGATCAACCTCAAAACGAATAGAAAGGTTACTTCGAATAATTTCGGCGTTTTTTATATTGATGCAATGATTGGGGATAGTCTTTCTATTACAAAGGTAGGCTATGGTTCTTTAAAAACAGTGTTGTACACTTTAAATGACGTCGTATTGGAAATGCAACCAGGGATGCAGATTGAAACAGTTGTAGTTGCACGCCAGACGAGACAACAAGAGATGGAAGATATTCTACGGGATTATGAAAAGAAAGGAATTTATAATGGAGGTAAGAATAAGGTCGGAACGTATCTAAATAGTCCGGCTACCGCGTTGTATAACCTTTTTGGTAGAGAGGCTAAGAATATGAAGCGGTTTGAAAAATATATGAACCGTGAGGTCAATGAAATTGCTGTAGATCGGATTTTTACGAAAAGTGCTGTTTCAGAGCATACAGGATTGGAAGGAGAGGCGCTTACAAATTTTATGGAGATATACCGTCCGTCTTATGAACAATCAAAGAACTGGGGGCAATATGATCTGCTAAATTATATTGTGAGTTCTTTTAAAACGTGGGATGGGCAAGGCAGACCGGCTCCTGTTAAATTGCCGAAGTTAGAGATTCCTCCACAAAATTAAATAAAATGAAGTGCTATGTCGTGGGTTTATGTCTTATCCTTACTTTTGGCATTTACTTTGTTTAATAGTTAGGGATATATAGAAAATATTATTTGTAAAGTTATGAAAATGAATCAGAAATTGGCAGTGTATGGTCTTTCTTTGGCTACCTCTGCATTGTTATTAGGGAGCTGTTCGACTATTCAAAATGCCAATAATGCAACTAAGGGCGGAGCTATTGGTACAACAGCAGGCGCTGGTCTTGGGGCATTGATCGGTGGTAAGGCTGGTAATACAGCTATAGGTGCTATCGCGGGCGCAGTGATTGGTGGTGCTGCAGGTACGCTGATCGGAAATAAAATGGATAAACAGGCGAGAGAGATTGAAAATACAATTGCTGGTGCTGAGGTGGAGAAGGTAGATGAAGCTATCTTGGTGAAATTTGATTCGGGTATTTTGTTTGACTTTAATAAATCTACGCTAAAAGGTGATGCTAAGACAAATATTGCAAAGCTGGTCGAGACTTTAAATAAAGAACCGAATACAGATATTTTAGTTATCGGACATACAGATAATGTAGGGACCTTAGCCGCAAATGATAAGGTGTCTAGTGACCGTGCTAGATCGGTAAGAGATTATGCGGTATCTCAAGGTTTATCAGCATCTCGCATTGCAACAGAAGGTAAGAACTATTCGGAGCCCATTGCATCTAATGATACGGAAGCGGGACGTGCGCAGAACCGTCGCGTGGAGATTGTGATCACTGCGAGTAAGAAAATGCAGGATGAAGCGAGAAGAGAAGTAGGGCAATAGTATTTTTTGTCTAAAGATATCTTGAAAGGCTCTCCAGATGGAGAGCTTTTTTTATATCTATATACTTTTGAGTGGATGGGCGATGAACGATAAATAGCCTTAATCAGGTAGGGAATAAATAAGAATATGTTGTTTAGACGTAGATGCAGAGGGCTTATGGTTATTTGTTAAAATTTAGTAAGCTCTGCCAAACTGTCATAAAAAATGATATTTTATTTTTAACTTTGTAGTCTTTTATAATAAGCTATGTTAGAATTAACACATACAACAAAGACACACGATGAAAATCGTCAAGGAGAGGCCTTAGAGTTTGCTCCAACCGGTAAATCGGATGGTAGGAAGCTTTATATTGAGAGCTATGGTTGCCAGATGAATTTTTCGGACAGTGAGATTGTTGCGTCTATATTGATCGATAAGGGGTTTGAGACAACTAAAGACTACAAGGAAGCCGATGTTGTATTTATTAATACGTGTTCTATCCGGGAGAATGCCGAACAGCGTGTTCGGAACCGTTTGAAGGAGTTTGAATCGGCTAAAGCGAAGAATCCAGGAATGGTTGTTGGTGTGTTGGGCTGTATGGCTGAGCGACTGAAAGCCAAGTTTCTTGAAGAAGAGAAGCTGGTGGATGTAGTCGTAGGCCCTGATGCTTATCGTGACCTCCCCAATTTGATTGAAAAGGTAGATGACGGGAACAAGGCTGTCAATGTATTATTGTCCCGTGAAGAGACGTATGCAGATATCAGTCCAGTACGGTTAAATTCCAATGGAGTTTCTGCTTTTATATCTATTATGCGTGGGTGTGACAATATGTGTTCCTTCTGCGTTGTACCGTTTACCCGTGGAAGAGAGAGAAGCCGAGATACACATTCTATTGTCAAAGAAGCACAGGATTTGTTTGATGCGGGGTATCGTGAGGTGACGTTGTTGGGACAAAATGTCGATTCTTATAAATATACGCCTAAAGTCGAAGAGGGAGAAGAGCCGGCGAAGACGGTCAATTTTGCTAACTTATTGGAGCTTGTTGCTCAGGTAAGTCCGGATTTACGTATACGTTTCTCTACTTCTCACCCAAAAGACATTACGGATGAGGTATTGTATGCCATTGGACGGTATGAAAATATATGTAAGTATATACATTTGCCTGTACAATCTGGCAACTCAAGAGTACTAGAGTTGATGAATCGTACGTATGATAGAGAATGGTATATGGAGCGTGTGGAGGCTATTCGTCGCATTATACCGGAGTGTGCGATTTCAACAGACGTTATTACAGGCTTTTGTACAGAGACTGAAGAAGAACATCAGGAGACGCTCTCGATGATGGATTTCGTGAAGTATGATTTCGCTTATATGTTTGCTTATTCAGAACGGCCTGGTACGTTGGCGGCGAAACGCTATGCCGATGATATACCTGAGGATGTTAAAAAGAGAAGATTGACAGAGGTTGTAAATAAACAGCAAGAACATAGTTTAGAACGTATACAGCAATACGTAGGAAAAGTTCATAAAGTATTGATCGAAGGTTTTTCTAAGCGTTCGGATCAAGATTATTGTGGTCGTAACGATCAGAATACGATGGTTGTATTTCCAGTGGATACACGGTTCAAGGTCGGGGATTATGTTCACGTGCTAGGCGAAAGCTGTACATCTGCGACATTAATCGGACGTATTGTTGAGTAATAATTAGTCAAAAAATTCAAACAAAATATCTCATTATTCAATACTAAGATATATGGATGTCCAAGATATAAAAAATAGATTTGGGATTATAGGGAACTCTCCTTTGCTTAATCGTGCAATCGATGTGGCAAAGCAGGTGGCACCTACAGATATATCTGTTTTGATACAAGGAGAGAGTGGTGTGGGGAAGGAAGTTTTCTCTCATATCATCCATCAGTTGAGCTCGCGTAAGCACGGGCCTTTTATTGCGGTCAATTGTGGCGCTATCCCTGAGGGAACAATTGACTCGGAGTTGTTTGGGCATGAGAAAGGCTCCTTCACTGGGGCGCATGAAGCACGCAAGGGCTACTTTGAAGTGGTTGACGGAGGGACTATTTTTTTAGATGAAGTGGGGGAATTGCCTCTAAATACACAAGCTCGTCTTCTGCGGGTTTTGGAATCAGGAGAATATATCCGGGTTGGGTCTTCGAAGGTCCAAAAAGCTAATGTCCGTGTTGTTGCTGCTACGAATGTCGATGTATATGAGGCTGTTAAAAAGGGGAAATTCCGCGAGGATTTGTATTATAGACTAAATACTGTTCCTTTGCGGATACCATCTTTGAGGGAGCGGAAGGAAGATATATTTCTCTTGTTTAGAAAGTTTGTTGTTGATTTTACTGATAAGTACCGGTCGCCTGGCGTACAATTGACACCTGATGCTCAGGAATTGTTGACAAATTATAACTGGCCAGGTAATGTACGACAACTAAAGAATATTGCAGAACAGATAGCTGTTTTAGAAAAGGAAAGAATTGTTGATGCGCGAATTCTCAGCAATTATTTGCCTGCCGAGAAAAACTCTAGTAGCTTGCCTGTTTTTGTGAAAGAGCAAAGTAAAGAGGATTTTTCAGAACGCGATATCCTATATAAAGTCCTTTTTGATATGAAGAAGGATATGGTCGATTTGAAAAAACTGGTGGTAGAACTGTTGCAAAATGGTGCTAATCCCGCTTCTTACGATCAAAATGCTCAATATATAAATCAGTTGTACCAAGAAATAAAGCCAAGTACACCACAGTTGTATAATGAAGATTCAGGACAGACTGCTGCACTGACTATACATAATCCGAATAACATCCCCTCGGGCAATAGTTATGTTTCGATTGATGATACGCAGGATGTGGAAGAGGTTGAGGAATCGCTTTCTTTGGTAGACAAAGAGTCTGATATGATTAAAAAGGCTTTGAAGAAGCATAAAGGTAAACGGAAATCGGCTGCTCAAGAGCTTGGTATTTCGGAGCGTACCTTATATAGAAAAATTAAAGACTTAAATTTAGACTAGATACTTATGTGGGGATTAACAGGTCAGATTAGAGCTATTGGAGCAATGGTAGTTGTGCTTTTATTTATCCAAGGTTGTCGTGTTAAATATGGTTTTACAGGAGGCTCTATTCCAAAAGATATGAAAACTTATTCTGTTTTATATTTTGAGAATATTGCACCTATGGTATATACGACACTTAGCCAGAATTTTACTGAAGGTTTGAAAGAACGAATTCGGACACAATCTAGTTTGAGTCAGGTTAATGCGGATGGGGATGCTATTTTTGAGGGTATGATAACGAACTATACGATTACACCTGCGTCTGTTGCGGCCGGAGGGCTTGAACGAGCTGAAAACAGTAGATTGACTATTACCGTAAAAGTAAAATATACGAATCGTCTCGATCAGACCGGTGAAAGTAATTTTGAGGAGAGTTTTTCTCAGTTTAAAGAATTCGCAGGCTCGGATGTTACTCGATTTGAAGCGGAGTTAAATCAAGAGATTATCAAAGCCCTGACCGAAGATATTTATAACAAAGCATTTGCTAACTGGTAGTATTAACCGTTTTAGATATGACAGATTTAAACCATTCGGCACATATACTATATAGACAGGCTATTGTTGATCCTTCTAGATTGACAGAAGAAGATTTGCTCGGGCTGATTGTACGGTTCCCTTATTCTCAACCTTTAATATTTGCATATGAACGTAGAAAAAAGCTTGTTAAGGAGGAATCCCCTAATAGAGAGTTGGCTCTTCTTTACGCCACTAATGCAAATTGGCTTTGGCACTTTGTGAACGCACCCGTAGTGGAAGTAGAGGAAGTTGTTCCTGAAGTTGAGGAATACATCCCTTTCGAAATTTATGAAAATAAGGAAGAAGTTTCGGCGCTGGTTGAGACTAACTCCTTTAATGAACAAGATGGGATACTGACAATCCCGCTGGACGTCAAAGAGGAAGAAAAGAAGGAGGATGGTTGTGAAATAGAAATTGATGTAAAGTCACAAGAGGAAGAAGTTGAATTGGACAAGCTTGTTCATGGCGGTGCAGTATTGGGTGATTATTTTGTCTTTGAAAAGAAGGAAAAAGAAACGGACGGTGATTGTTCGGATATTGTGAATCTATCACCTGAAGAAGAGCCTGAGGATGTCAGTTTGTATAATGACGATCTTATGCCTTATAGTTTTAGATGGTGGTTGCATAAGACAAGGTTAGAACACGCGGACACTTACCAGCCTTTTATGGTGCCACATCTGCCTAAGCCGGAGAAGGGACATTTTGATTTGTCGAAATTGGATGAAGCGATTCTTGATCAACAGATCAAAGAAAATATTATTCATTTTCAGGAGCCGGAAAGTAAACTTAGTGATGCTGTAAAGAATAGTCCTCCGAAACCGGTAGAGCCCAAGAAGAGTGATGAGGTGATTGAGCGATTCATCAAGGAAGAGCCTATTATACAGGCTCCCTCTGCTCAGAATCTACATAATGAAAATATGGCTAGACAGAGTGCCGAGGATAACTATTCTCTTGTGACGGAGACTTTGGCTAATATTTACATTGACCAAGCGCTCTATCTTAAGGCTATTGAAGTGTTCAAAAAATTAATTTTGAAATATCCAGAAAAAAAATCGTATTTTGCGACCCAAATTCAAGAATTAGAGAAAAACTTATAAATAATATTAACTAAGAAATGACAACATTATTCATTATCCTGATTATTTTGGTAAGTGTGGTTTTAGCATTTTTTGTGCTTATCCAAAATCCAAAAGGTGGAGGTTTATCATCAGGATTTGCTGGTGGGAGTAACTTAATGGGGGTTCAACGTACTGGCGACTTTTTAGAAAAAGGTACATGGACACTAGTAATAGCGCTTATGGTATTTAGTTTAGCTATCAATATTCTGGGCCCAGGTTCTGGTTCTAATTCAGGAGGCCTTTCTAATCAGATTGAAGCTCCAGCGCAAGCGCCTTCTTTGAACTTGAATGCTCCGGCTCAGGGTCAACAAGAAACTCCTGTTAAACCTGATTCAGGAAAATAGGGAATTAGAGAAACAAAAAGCCTTACAATCTTTGTAAGGCTTTTTTTTTGCCCGACTGTCATACTGACATCGCTCTGTAAGAAAGACTGTCATTTCTATTGACCAAAGTGAAAAAATGGCAATATTTTAGCGCCTATTTCATTTGGCACAGTTGGTGATAATGTAGTACAAAGGTTAAATTAAACAATAAACGTATAATAGTATAATTATGGCATTAAGTATTAAACCTATTGGAGACAGAGTAGTAGTAGAAGCTGCTCCAGCAGAAGAGAAAACAGCATCAGGTATCTACATCCCGGATACGGCTAAAGAAAAACCATCACAGGGTACTATCGTTGCGGTTGGCACTGGAAAACCAGAGGAACCACTTACTGTTAAAGTTGGTGACAAGGTGTTGTATGGTAAATATGCAGGTACTGAAATTACTTATGAGGGTAAAGAGTATCTGATTATGCGTGAGGCTGATATTTACGCGGTACTTTAATTAGAATATCGAAATTAAAAAACAAAAATAAGGGTTATCAGAGAAGTATTCTGGAATATCTATTGTCTAAATACTCAATACTAACTACTTAATACTAACAAAATGGCAAAACAAGTTAAATATAACGTTGAGGCGCGTGAAGCCCTTAAAAAAGGAGTTGATACCTTAGCAAATGCAGTAAAAGTTACATTGGGTCCAAAAGGGCGTAACGTGATTATCGAGAAAAAATTCGGTTCTCCAGCGATCACTAAAGATGGTGTGTCTGTAGCTAAGGAAATCGAGCTTAAAGACTCATTAGAAAATATGGGTGCTCAGATGGTCAAAGAAGTAGCTTCTAAAACAGCTGACCAAGCTGGTGATGGTACTACAACAGCTACTGTTTTGGCACAGGCTATCGTTGCTCCAGGAATCAAATCTGTAGCTGCTGGTGCTAATCCAATGGATTTGAAAAGAGGTATCGACAAAGCTGTTGCGGCTGTAGTTACTAATTTGAAATCGCAATCTCAAACTGTAGGTGCTGACAATAATAAAATCAAACAAGTTGCTTCTATATCAGCAAACAACGATGAGGTTATCGGGTCTTTGATCGCTGAAGCGATGGAAAAAGTTGGTAATGATGGCGTTATTACCGTTGAAGAAGCTAAAGGTACTGAAACTGAGGTTAAAACTGTAGAAGGTATGCAGTTTGATCGCGGTTACTTATCTCCTTACTTTGTAACTAACTCGGATAAAATGGAAGCCGAATTAGAAAACCCTTATATCCTAATTTACGATAAGAAAATTAGTAATATGAAGGAGTTGTTACCAGTTTTAGAGAAACAAGTTCAAACAGGTAAACCGTTGTTGATTATTGCAGAAGATTTAGATGGCGAGGCTTTGGCTACTTTGGTAGTAAACAAGATTCGTGGTTCTTTGAAAGTTGCTGCAGTTAAAGCTCCAGGATTTGGTGATCGTCGTAAAGCGATGTTAGAAGATATCGCAATCTTGACTGGTGGTACTGTCATCTCTGAAGAGAGAGGTTATAAATTAGAAAATGCAGAATTATCTTACTTAGGCCAAGCTGAAAAAGTGGTAATCGATAAGGATAACACTACAGTAATCAATGGTTCAGGTAATGCTGATGACATTAAAGCTCGCGTTGCACAGATTCGTTCGCAGATTGAAACTACTACGTCTGACTATGACCGCGAGAAATTGCAAGAGCGTTTAGCTAAGTTGTCTGGTGGTGTCGCTGTTTTATACGTTGGCGCTACTACTGAAGTGGAGATGAAGGAGAAGAAAGATCGTGTGGATGATGCATTGCATGCCACTCGTGCTGCTGTTGAAGAAGGAATCGTCGCTGGTGGAGGTGTAGCCTTTATTCGTGCAGTCGAGGCCTTAGCAGGTCTTAAAGGTGATAATGAGGACGAGCAAATCGGTATCGATATCATCAAAAGAGCTATCGAAGAGCCTTTACGTCAAATTTGTTTTAATGCTGGTGTTGAGGGCGCTGTGATCGTACAGAAGGTGAAAGAAGGAACTGTTGATTTTGGATATAATGCTCGTACGGATAAGTTTGAGAACTTAATCGGTGCAGGTGTTATTGATCCTACAAAAGTATCTCGCGTAGCTTTGGAAAATGCTGCTTCAATCGCTTCTATGTTGTTGACAACAGAGTGTGTATTGGCAGATGAGCCAGAAGAGGCAGGTGCTAGTGCTGGTGTTCCGCCAATGGGCGGCGGCATGGGCGGAATGATGTAATAATTGTTCTTATCATATATAAAAAAATCCCGGGCTGTTTTAGTCAGGGATTTTTTTGTTCCTTCGAAATGAAGCACTCAGTTTTATGATATTATGTTTCGTAGGATGGTGAAAATAAAAAGAATGATTCCAAGTATTAAAATAGCGCTTTGGCCGTACAATACCTTCTTTAATTTCAGTTCTCCATTTGTCGGTTGCGGTATGATTTGTAGGTAAAATCCCAGAATTAAATAAGGTATGAGCAGGGGTAACAATGGGTTTTCCAGAAATGCTTGCCTAACATCTCCATTGAGTAGAGAGTGCGCTGCACGTTGTCCTCCGCATCCCGGACAGTCTAGTCCGGTTATAGCCTTAACAGGGCATTTTGGAAAAAATAAGCTTTCCAAAGGATTAAAATATTTATATAAAAGAGCAACCGTTACCAGGGTCAGAGGGTAAAGCAAAAGAACGCTCTGTCGCTTGTTTAGCCTCATTGAAATGCTCCGCTAATCAGACCTAAGCCAAATATACCTATTCCCAGTAACCATACGGCAGCACAGGCAACTAGGTTAATTATAATCCATTTTTTAGCATTTTTAGAATCACTTTCAGCACCTGCTATATCGCCAGCATAAAACTTTTTTTCTACTCTAGAAGCATACACTATGGAGGGGATACCAAATATCCAGCAACATATTATCGTCGTGATTATACTTTCTATTAAGTATGTTTTCGGTGGTCTTAAATAGGGTGCGGAAGGATTGTTTGTATTGGGAAATGACGATTCTGTTATTTGTTTTGGGGGTATAGGCGGATGATTTGCGCTATTAGCACTGGTAAATAGATCTGCAAGCTCAGCCACATCTTGAGCTTTTGTCCAAGTTACTAAGTCTTCGGACCATATCAGTGTATTGGGGCCAATCTGTTTCATTCGAAGTTCTTCAAGTGGAATTGGACCAAAGGAGTTCTGGCCGTCCGAATAATGGTAACTTTTAGTTGGCATAGCTTACTTTATCTTAGTATCTTACTAAGATAAACATAAATGTGAAATATGTATAATCCCTATCTTGTTACCGGTGTAATTTTTTGTGTAGGTTTTCTTTTGGTTTTTTATGTCTTTAAGAGTTTTAAGCGTAAGAATGATCACGTGTATGTTAATCTTCCTTCTTCTTTTGTTGAAAAGGTATTATCCGATAGGGTTGGGTTCTATAGGAAATTATCTGATTCTGAAAAGTATATATTTCGAGAGCGAGTTCAGTACTTTCTGAAGCGTGTTAAGATATCAGCAGAAAAAGGAACGAATCTGAAGGATGATGACCGTGTATTGTTAGCAGCTAGTGCTACAATACCACTACTTCATTTTGAAACATGGGCTTATGAAAATCTGGATGAGGTAATCGTTTATCCGGATTATTTCGACGAACGGTTTGATACGGAGGCTGTTCATAAAAATGTTGCAGGCATGGTCGGTTCGGGCGCAATGAATCGGAAAATGGTTTTATCATTGCCTGCTTTGCGGGACGGTTTTGAACAATATAGTGTGGGAAATACTGCTGTGCATGAATTTGTACATCTTATTGATAAGGCAGATGGAGAGGTAGATGGGATACCTGAGTATCTGATACCAAAGGAGTTGATTGATCCATGGATGAAGGAAATGAATCGAACTATACGGGAAATACGGGAAGGAGATTCTGATATTCGGACTTATGCGGGAACAAATGAGGCCGAGTTTTTAGCAGTACTATCGGAGTATTTTTTTAGTAAGCCCAGTCGACTTAAGGAAGATTATCCCGAACTATTCGATTTGCTCGATAAAATTTATAATAGGACGCGGAATTAGCCGCTTTAGCCTTTAAGGGAAGTTCGCAGGTTCTTTTTAGGCTATTAGAGTTAGATTTTAAAATAAATCGCTGTCTATGCCTATTGTTGTTTGCGTTCTGGCGGATTTTCGGAGAGTACCAAACTGTTAACCAATCACCAAGGGTCAATTGAAACACCTTACTTGAATCTTAAGCACATCACATGACACTGTAGACTGTTACATGACTTAATTCTATCTGTCATTTTGTTGTTTAATATCTAAATCCTAAAGTAATCGGAATTAAAAAGGATTGCTGTACTATATGTATTCCAGACTTTATATGAACTCCGAATTTTTCATTCAATTTGCAATTTAGCCCGAGCCCGAACTCTGTGAGCATCGTCCCTTTACCACCTTCATATTGATTCCAGATATGGTTATAGCCTAATTTCAAATGAAATAATGGTGTCATCCTGCTTTTTGACGTTAAATATTCAAAGTCTCCAAAAATTGAAACTCCGCTTATGCTCTCAAAATTCAGATATCCTAAACCAATTCCTGTAAATAACTTTGTATCATTAAATGTCAGCCCGTTAACAGATGTCAAGCTAAAGGCATTTTGCTTTTTATCAAGATTATATCCTTTCCAATTGGGGCTGGGGTCAACCGTAAGGGTCCTGAATAAATAATGTTGATAACCAGTTTCGAATCGGCCAGAATAATTAATTTGTGCATTTGAAACTAATGTTGATAAAATCAATATTTTCAGTGTTATAAATAAGCCTTTCATGTTATTTGGACGTTGTCTTTTTGATGCCGGTAATAGGTGACTTGGGATCGACTTTATCCATATATCGAGATCTCCCGCTGGGCTTACTGCATACTCAACAGTTTGAGAAAAACAGTAAGCCGAACGGCAAAGTCTAAATCGTTAGATAAGCGGTTTTTTATTCAGAAAGCTCGATATGTGATACGAAGTATGCCTTTCCGAAATTTTCGAGGTCATGGGTAACGGTCGCACGAATGGATTTCCATTTGGATTCCAACACGGTCGGATTGTTATCATATCTAAAATTTTCCTGATTGTATTCCCAGATTTCAGCCAACTTTTCTCCTACCTGTTCGTCCTTGTAGGTGAGTTTGATCTGGGCTTCGTTGACGAGCAAATATTGGTAACTGTCACCGTCGTTGTAAAGCCATATAAAGTTCGGTCCAGGGACAATCGACCGGACAAGGGACAGCTCAAAAGGCTCATTGCCCTCATATTTCTCTTTGCTGATAACTTTGATGAACTTAAGATGGCTCATTGGGCCACCGTCCATCATTTGGGGCCCTTTGTAAGCAACTACCTTCGCTTTCACTCTATACGTATAGCCAGCTTCCCTATCGTCAAATCCGGAAAGCGGTAGTTGTGGAGATTCATTCTGTGGCAATAGTAAAGGAATATCCCCGACTGCTCCATAGCGGTGGCTGACCAGTAGTTCTACCTCTTGCCCATCTTTGAGATTAAAAGAGCCATAACCTTTCTCCTTTGAACATGCGGAAATGACAAGTACGATCAATAATAAATAAAGGTGCTTCATGGTTTATAAAAATAATGTGAATTAATGTATATACGATATTTATGTCCATAACGCTACCATAACTAAAGTTTTTTATACTGTTAACGAATTTTCCTTTGTGAAAATCCATGTCGGGGTAAAAGGCGGGAGTGTAATGGTCGATACGCCCCCCCTTATGCCATGTTGTATGAGGTAGGAACGGATTTGGTCGGGTCTTGCGTCTATAGAAATAGGTGGCACGGATATCGTCATCGTTTTGTATAGTATAGAAGATAATGCCGTGCGAACTCAATTGCCTTAATTAATGTTTTATAACCCTTGAATTTCTCTATGTCACACGCAGTTTTATTTTGTTCAAGCCCTGCTTTCTTTGGAACAATCTTGATATAGCAAGCTTCTTGATAATGGCGTCTGCCTCGGTCGATTCAAACGTTTTCAGTCCGCCAATGGATCTTTCCTCTCCGGGGCTCCATTTGACTTGCTGTCTCGAGTACCTTATCGCAAAGGATTTGATGATTAGGCCTCTAATTTTAGGAAAAAAAAAGGTTGAAATATTAATATTTCAACCTTTTGTAGCCCGTAGGGGAATCGAACCCCTGTTTCAAGAATGAAAATCTTGCGTCCTAACCCCTAGACGAACGGGCCTTTGTGTGTTTCGGTGTGCAAATATAGAATTAATATCAAACAAAACAAAAATTAATTTTTTTTTAAATGCAATTGAATTTGTATTTTTAAATATCAATCAGAACTTGAATATGGGTAAGTTGTTTTTAGGAACTTTTTTAATGGTTATTTCTATGGGGAAGGCCCTGTTTGCTCAACAAACTAATGTGGCCGAAAAAGTCCAATTAAGCTGGAGAGCTAGCCCAAATTATAACGGTGATGATAATTTGGACTTGATTCTTGTCATTAGAAATGTATCAACTACAAATTTAGATTTGAATCGATGGGATCTATGGTTTAACGCTATGTATCCTGTTATTGACAAAAAGACGGAGAAATATACTTTTTCTAATCAGCGTGGTAACCTTTTTAGGCTTGAGTTTTCAGGTCAGATTTTAGAACCCAACGACTCGCTGGGGACTGTATATACGACCAAATATGCTATCTCGAATATTTCTACAGTACCTAATGGGTTTTATTTTCAAGATAAAAATAACAGTAAGTTATACTACGCTGTAGAGAACGTGTTGTATATGCCTATAATTCTTTCTGCCACGCAGGAGAACAGTTTTAATGCTGCTTTGTATGCACGGAATGAGAAACTGAATAAGAGGACAGCAACCCCAATGATTTTTCCTACCCCTAAGTCGATAAAGACCGGAAAAGGGAGTTACGAAGTGCCAGCGACATTGCATTGCTTTGTTTCACCGGATTTACATATAGGTTTTGAGTTTCTTAATAGAGTTCCTGCGATTAAAGGCATTGATTTGATCTCCTCTAAGGAGGAAGAAGCACAATTCGTTATTAAGAAAGTTAAAGACATGCATAAAGAGGGTTATAAGCTGTCGGTTTCTAAAGAAGGGATACATATTGAAGTTAGTTCTGAGGCAGGTGCACAATATGCATTACAGTCGTTGATATCACTTTTGAGTCCTGCTATGTATTTTTCAAGTGAAGCTCTTCATATTCCCTATATCCAGGTCGAAGATGAACCAAGGTATGCATACAGGGGCTTCATGATGGATATTGCTCGGAACTTTAAGGATAAAGCTACTATTTTGAAATATTTGGATTTGATGGCGTGGTATAAACTTAATGTTTTCCATTTTCATTTTATCGACGATGAAGGGTGGCGTATAGAGATTCCATCTCTTCCCGAGCTTACTGCTGTAGGGGCTGTACGATCTCCTTTATTTAAGGATGGAAAATCATTACAGCCTGGCTATGGATCGGGAGGGAGTCATGACACAACTAAATTTTTAAGTAAAGGTGATTTTATAGAAATATTAAGATATGCACATGATAGGAATATCATTGTTGTTCCAGAAATAGAAACACCAGGACACGCAAGGGCTGCAATTAAGGCTATGCAGGCTAGATATGAGCGTTTTATGGCTTTGGGGCAGCAAGTCGAAGCCGAGAAATATTTGTTATACGATCCGGAGGATCGTTCAGAATATAATTCTGTACAGCATTTTGGAGATAATGTTATCAATCCTGCGTTACCCTCTACGTATACTTTCTTGGAAAAAGTCATAGACGAGTTTGTAGCGATGTATAGGGAGGCCGGCGTCCCCTTTAGGAAAATTTCTATTGGAGGCGATGAGGTACCTGATGGGGTGTGGACCAAGTCTCCCCAGATTGATGCGCTTATGAGGAAGGAGGGGATGAAGTCTACACATGAGGTATGGCCTTATTATATACAGCGCGTTAATGAGATCTGTGCTGCAAAAGGAGTAGATATGGCAGGTTGGGAAGAAATCGGAATGGTTAATAAAGGACAAGGAATGGTTGTGAATCCAGCACTTCCTAATAAATCTAATATCCAGGTCGATGTCTGGAATAATGTAATCGGTGGCGGGCAGGAAGATCTGGCCTATAGATTAGCAAATGCTGGATATCAGACGGTTCTCATCAGTGCCTCTAATATGTATTTCGATATGATGTGGAATACTAACTTTATGGAACCAGGTTTAAAATGGGCAACTTATGCTGATTTGTTCCATTCGTATTCTTTATTGCCCGAAGATTTTTTTGCTAATATAGACACTTATTATAGTGGAGAGAAATTAGGTAAAAAGGCATTTAATAATCGTGTTAGACTAACAGAGAAGGGAAAAGCTAATTTTTTGGGTATAAAAGGTGGATTGTGGGCTGAGACTGTTCTTACAGAAGAACAAATGGATTATTTGGTTTTTCCCCGTTTTTTTGCCTTAGCCGAACGGGCCTGGTCTTCTAAGCGAAAGTATGAAGACGAATCAAAATTCAACCTGAAGCTTATTGAAGAAGATTATAGGAGCTTTATACATAAGGTCGGTATTGATGAATTAGCAAAGATTAAAGGTGTAGTTAAATTCCGGCTTCCTGGTGTAGGTTTAAAAGAGAATAGCGGTGTATTATTCGCTAACGTTGAATACCCAGGTTTTTCTATATACTATACAACGGATGGAACGTTACCTACGTTGAAAAGTGCCCGTTATGAAGAGGGTAAACCAGTATCTTACAAAAAGGGACAAACCCTTGCTTTTGCAGTGGTGGATACCGAAGGACGTGTGGGGCAGGTGTCTTACTTTAAGAAATAAATGGTATAATATCTTGCATGTCTATATCGGAATGTGAGGCATTATAAAGACAGTTATGACCTTGAACAACGATTAGTTGGGGGGATTCATGTTTGACTCCCCAAAGTTGTTCTATCGTATTGGATATCTCCCGATAGGCGATTAGATCCAGATAGTGTATAATAGTATCTTTTGGTATAAGAACTTTATCGTGCTCTAGATTTCGTTTAGCCATTGCACTTACAGGGCAACGCGTACTATGCTTAAATAGAATGTGTATTGCGTTAGAGGCAAATATATCCTGTATTGAATCCATGGAATTAATTTCTTTCCAAATCATGCTAATAGTTTTATTAAAGATCAGTGAATTTTCCAGCCTCCATCTCTGTAAAGGCCGCTACTATCTGAAACTGATGTGTGGAACGATGCTCAAAGACTGTGGGGAGTAGGATCCCTTCTCCAATATCCTTCGTTGCAGAGGTTCTGAATTCTACGTTGTCAATGCTGATGGATTTTATCTCGCCTTTGTTGGTCAAAGATATCTTGCCATCTATGGTGTTATCGCCAAGCGTCGATAGGTTGGAAAATGAAATAATATTTATTTTATCAGCATTAAAAACCTTTTGAGATACCTCCGTTATCTTCGAAGGACTGTTGCTTAAAAGAGCTGGTAAGAAAAGCATTTGGGTATCATTGAAAAACTGAGTAAGTATATTGTCTATCAAACTGTCGGTATTTTCTTTGCTTTCTTGCTCGTTGATAAAATATTTTTTGGTTTTTTTTGTCTTGTAATTGAATAAAAGAACAATGTTTTCATTGTTTTTATTAATTCCTTCAAAACGACAGTCTGCCGTTTTTTTATCAATAAGAAAAGTACGCTCATTGTTAAATCCCACGATATGGGATGGACCAATAGCTGTATATAGTAAATAACGAGTATTAGCCCATTTATTTGCTTCGCCTACAGATAATTCGACCAAATCCTTACCACTCTGTTCCTGTGCATTTAAATTGCAGGGAATGGATAAAAGTATGTAACCGATCAGGAAAAACGTAAATCCATTGTATTTCATATCACTATGTTTTACATCTGTAAAAAACTACCTCGTTCTATGTTTTTTCTTCGGATATGTGTTGTAGGCAGCGCAGGTTGATTGTGTGCCGCAAGATGATAAAATCGCGGTACCAATAATTAGACAACTCAAAAAGATTAACTTCCTGTTCATGTTCTCAAGATTATCAAAAACAATACCAATACTAGAATGATTGGGCGATATGGCACATTTGAATTGCTGTGATCGCAGCTTCTTCACCTTTATTACCATGTTTACCTCCTGCTCGATCCAAGGCTTGTTGCATATTGTCTGTAGTTAATACGCCAAAGATAACAGGTTTATTGTGTTTGATGCTAACATTTGCTATTCCGTTAGCTACTGCATCACAAATAAAATCAAAATGGCGTGTTTCGCCCTGTATAACACATCCCAGACAGATGACAGCATCGATTTCCTGATTTCTGAGTATAATATCTGCTCCGGAAATCAATTCATAGCTTCCTGGAACTTCAATTACTTGGATGTTTTCTTCAATAGATCCATGTTTTAACAATCCATCTACTGCTCCTGCTAGTAAAGCTCCTGTAATATCAGCATTCCATTGTGCTACTACAATTGCAAATTTTATTCCTTTGGCATTTTTGACCTGTAGGTGTGAAAAATCAGATAAATTTTTTAAGCTACTTGACATGATGAGGTTCTCCTTTTTAATCAAAAAGGCCGCTTATGAAGCAGCCTTTTTATTAGTTTTAATATGAAATATTATTGTTTTGCCTGTACACGAGCTAAAGGTCCATCTATTGTAGACGCTTCTGCACTTTCAGGATATTCTGTTTTTATTTTAGAATATGCTTCTTCCGCTTGTTTATTCTCGTTTATCTGTTCATATACAAGTCCTAGTTTCTTTAAGAAAAGAGGCGTTGTATAGGAGTTCTTTGACTTATTTGCTGCTTTTTTATAATAGTCAGCCGCATTTTTATAGTCATGACTTTCAGAATACGAATCACCAATTAATCCGATTACTAATGGATCCAATATCTCGCTTCCTGTTTCAGCATACTTTTTAAGATACTTGATAGCTTCCTGAAAATTCTGCTGACGTAAGTATAAGCTGCCCAAATATGCATTCGCAATATTTGCTGATGGTGTATTTGAGTATTCGTCAGCTATTTCTTTAAAGCCTAAGAATGTGCCGTCTCCGTCTATTGCTTTTTTCTGTAAGGAGTCGATTAAGGCGTATTCCTCTGCTTTGTACATCGCATCAGTTGCTTTTTCCGCTCGAGGAGCGAGATAAAATTTCTGATATCCAAAATATAGTAAAATCAATACAATGATTCCTCCTAGGATAAAAACCACACTCTTTTGATTGTCTTGAAAAAATGAACCTTTTTTCTCGGTTGAATTGATATTCGTTGACATTAGTTTATTTTAAATAATTATACGGAACGCAAAAATACACTTTTATTAAATATTTGCAATACTTTGTTGTTATAAAATGCTAATTTATTGCCTCTTAAGAGGTACGAATCTCCTGATGCTTATCCAGTAGTTCATATTCTGAATTTTGACTCTTGAATTCTGGGACAATAACTTTCATTTGTTTAACAATATTTGTGTTGTGCTGTGAGTCGGTAATATCCAACAGCTTTTGTAGTTGTGTAGATATTTTGTCAAAATCATTGTCTCTGACCTTGGCAATCATGATTTTTTGATGATGAGTCGGTAGAGTGTTCTCTAAGTCATTGAGAAGCTCTTCATAAAGCTTCTCGCCAGGACGTAGCCCTGTAAACTTTATTTCTATATCTTGATTGGGGATATATCCGGAGAGTTTTATCATTTTTTGAGCGAGATCTACAATTTTGACAGACTTTCCCATATCGAATACGAAGATTTCTCCGCCTTGTCCCATACTTCCTGCCTCGATGACGAGTTGACAGGCTTCTGGGATAGTCATAAAGTAGCGGGTTATCTCCGGATGAGTGACGGTGACTGGTCCTCCTTTTTCGATTTGCTCCCTGAATCTAGGAATCACAGAACCGTTTGACCCTAATACATTCCCAAATCTGGTTGTTATAAATTTTGTACCAGCTTTGTTTTCTTTTGTTATTTTGCTATTTAGCGATTGTACATATATCTCTGCTATACGCTTTGTGGCTCCCATCACGTTTGTCGGGTTGACCGCCTTATCAGTAGATACAAAGACAAATTTCTGAACATTATATTCGACAGCGAGATTAGCTAGATTCATGGTGCCGAAAATGTTAGTCTTTACTCCTTCAATTGGATGGTTCTCCATCATAGGTACATGTTTGTAGGCTGCTGCATGGTACACAATATGTGGCCTAAAAGTTTCGAATAAAATATTCATTCGCTCCCTACTTTTGACATCTGCAATAAACGTATGAAAAAGCTGGTCCTTAAAGTTTTCCTGAAGATCGAGCTGTAGATTGTGCAGAGGAGACTCGGCTTGGTCACATAATATGATCATTTGAGGAGAGTACTGACCTAATTGTTTTGCAATTTCGCTACCTATTGAACCTGCTGCACCGGTTACTAGTACACGCTTCCCTTTGAGTTGTTCTAGTACAGTCTCATTTTCTAGTTTGATGGTTGATCTGTCAAGTAGGTCTTCTATCCTAACATTTTTTATCTGATTTACTGCTAAATCTCCATTCATAATTTTTTTTATTGGAGGTAGCGTCAGTACAGATACGTTATGTTCAAGGCATATTTCGATGATCTCTGATTTTTTGTCAGGAGGTATAGACGGTGTAGCAATAATAAGTTCATCTACAGCACATTTATAGATGACCTTAGAAAGTTCTTCAGAACCGAATATTTTGACACCATCAATTGACTTTCCTATCTTAGACGAATTGTCGTCCAAATATCCAACTATTATTTTATTAGAGGTCAGATCATGGTCAAATGTTCTTTTTACGGCAATTCCTAATTCTCCAGCACCAAAGACCAGTGTGTTTTTCTTAATTTTCCGGACTGTTTTTGAGTACTGAAAAAAGATCTTAATGGATGTCCTATAGGTTATTAATCCCGCAAAAAGGAAAAGAGAATAGATAATTATAAGTCTACTATCCAGAAATTTAGGCACACGAAAAGCTAATCCAAACAACTTGAGAGCAAAAAGTATAATTATTGTAAAAAGGATGGTAGATAGAATCCTTATGGAATCAGCTGCACTTGTGTAACGGACAATACCTGAATAAAGTCTAAATATGGAGAATGATATTGCTGTAGCACCAATGCAAAGTAAAAATTGTGTTGCAAAATCATTTGGAGAGACTGCGTAAAACTGGAAGTTATGGAAAAGTGCAAATGCTGTTAAAAACGTTACTGAAGCAACAAACAAGTCTAACGAAAAAATTATCCATCTAGGGACTATTTTAACATGATTGATGACTCTGAATAATTTCATTTATAATTTTACGTAGTGATTCTTACAAATGTAGTAGAAAAATATAACAGTTTTATCTTTATTGTTTTTGTACTGTTAAATGGATGAAACTTAATCTAATATATTTATATTTACTCCATTAATTCGTTTGAAATGGGTAATATGACTAGGATTGCGCAAGATGCGTTTGGGCAAACTCAAGAAGCTTATAAATCGAAGGTAAGTTCAAAATGTAAACTTGTTATCGGCATACCTAAAGAGATTGTTTTTCAGGAAAATAGAATAGCGTTGACACCGTTGTCTGTTGCCCTATTGGTGGAACATGGTCATGAAGTTCTAATTGAAAGTGGTGCGGGGCAGGCTTCTAATTTTTTGGATCATCATTATAGTGAGCAAGGTGCGCAGATTGTCTATGAGAAAGAAAGAGTTTTTAACGCAGATATCATTATAAAGATTGCAAGTCCTACTATTGAGGAAGTAGCTTTGATGAGGAGTAAGCAGATTCTGTTTTCATCGCAACAACCGTCCTTGATGGGGCTCGGTATTCTGAAAGCAATGATGAAAAAACAGATTACAGCTTTGTCCTATGAGTATTTGCAAGATGAAGGCGGGCATCTCACGGTCGTAAGGGCCATGAGCGAGATTGTGGGGGCTACCTCTATTCTTATTGCGGCGGAGTATTTATCTAATGTGTTCGAAGGAAAGGGCTTGATGTTGGGAGGGGTCACAGGTGTGCCTCCGACGGAGATTGTAATTATCGGCGCGGGCACAGTGGGTGAATTTGCCGCGAGGACGGCTATTGCCTTGGGTGCACAGGTTAAAGTTTTTGATAGTTCAGTATTTAGGTTACGCCGGTTGCAAAATAATGTCGGAACGAGGGTGTTTACATCGGTAATACAGCCTATAATTTTAAATAAAGCTATATTGTCGTGTGATGTCGTAATCGGTGCGTTGAGAGCGAAAAATGGTCGCTCACCCTGTATAATATCAGAGGAAACGGTTTCGAAGATGAAGCCTAACTCCGTTCTTATTGATGTTTCTATAGATCAAGGGGGTTGTTTTGAAACCTCGGAAATCACCTCCCACGATCGTCCTGTCTTCAAAAAGTATGAAGTCATACATTATTGTGTGCCCAATATAGCATCAAGGGTGGCTCGTACGGCAACTTATGCGATGACCAATATATTTACTCCAATTCTATTACAAGTTGCCGACTATGGTGGGATAAGTAATCTGATTTGGGGACATAGCGGAGTACGTAATGCAGTATACCTTTATCAGGGCAGTTTGACGAATAAGGATATGGCTGATAAATTTGATATTCCCTACAAAGACTTGAGTTTAATGATAGTTGTAAATCAATAACAAATCGAACAATGTGGTTAACTAGATGTGAATGTATTTTTTTGTTTTTTTCTATTATAATGATCCAATCTGCTATCGCACAGGAAAAGGTTAACTTTTATCCCAACGGTATTTTGAATGCACGGGAGAATGTTGATTTAAGAGATAATGTCCCTGAATTGTATTGCTATAAACCAGTGAACCAGATTCATTCTAAAGTGTTTCTGATTATCCCAGGTGGTGGGTATTCGCGTGTAGCGATCGCCCATGAAGGCCATGATGTGGCCAAGCGTTTGCAAAAGCTTGGTTATGCCTCTTATGTGCTTCGATATAGGTTGCCAACGGATAGTCAGATGATTGATAAAAGAATTGCACCAATACAAGATGCGCAGATGGCCATTACTTATATTCGTAGAAATGGAGAATCGGATGGAGTAAATGTTGGTCAGGTTGGCGTTCTTGGATTCTCAGCTGGAGGACATTTAGCGTCAACTTTGTCAACTCATTTTGGTATTTCTTACATCGGTCCCATTGAGGACGGTATCTTACGGCCTGATTTTTCGGTATTAGTCTATCCTGTAATCACGATGTTGGATAGTATTACACATCAAGGATCTAAAAGAAACTTAATCGGGCCTCTTTTTGAAGAAAGCGATGTTGCTCGATTTTCTAATGAAAGCCAGGTGAATAGAGATACTCCTTCGACTTATCTTGTTCATGCAGAGGATGATGTTGTCGTTCCCATAGCAAATAGCTTATTGTATAAG
This sequence comes from Sphingobacterium faecale, assembly GCF_016746095.1. Lineage (GTDB taxonomy): Bacteria > Bacteroidota > Bacteroidia > Sphingobacteriales > Sphingobacteriaceae > Sphingobacterium > Sphingobacterium faecale. Next base: position 169,327 of record NZ_JAERTY010000007.1, read on the forward strand.
AAGGCATTGGATCTGTACAGGATACCGAATGAACTATATCAGTATAAATTTGGGGGGCATGGATTTGGTCTGACTAATAAGAAGGAAGATGGCGATTGGTTTGGCGACATGTTAGAATGGCTAGAAAAAAAATCCCTATAGAAATCACTCTAATTGCTTAAACCTGATATATTGTCTTATTAATAGATCTACTTGGCAGTTTTTAGGAAGAGGAGTGGCAGTATTTACAATAGCGTGTAGCGATAGTGTTTCGTTGCCTACTACATATTCTTTGTAGAAACCTCTAAATCGGATGTTTTTTATCCAAAAATCAGCGTTTTCATCAGCGACTACATCGATCCATTCCTGATGGATTGCTATTGAATCTGAAGTTGGTATAGATAAGCTCAGAGCCTGATCTTTCGTTAGCACATTGCTTTTGGCTAGGAGTAATGCTGTATAAGGATTTTTTGGGGTAAAATATAGTGACTCCGGAGATCCTAGGTCTACAATTTTTCCTTGCTTCATGACAATTAGTGTATCAGCCATAGCTAATACTTCGGCGGGATCATGCGAAACAAGGACTACGGTGAGTCCAATTTCATTCACAATCTGGCGAATATCCTGTTGTAAATCATCTCTAAATGCTGCGTCGACTTGGTTAAAGGGTTCATCCATCAATAGTACCTCTGGGTCGTTAATAAGAGCTCTGGCAATAGCAACACGTTGACGTTCTCCACCACTGAGATCGGCGACACGTTGCTGAGCGAGATGATCTATTTTTAAGCGTTGTAGCATCTCTTCTGTTCTCGTCTTCTTATAGTCTAGATTTGTATTGGGCAGCTGAGAAGCAATGTTATCCCAGACTTTGGCATATAAGTTTAAATCATCGAAACCCTGAGAAACCAACTTCATCGCGTCGTGCCCTGGGATAAGTTTGTCCTTGCGGGTTGGAACTAACCATCCTTTGTACCGGATTTCACCCGATTGAGGCTCTAGAAGACCATATATTAGTTTTAATAGTGTGCTTTTCCCGCTCCCTGACTCTCCTATGATCGCTGTTATTTGACCTTGTTGAATATCGAAATCCACCAAGTCTACTGCAACAACCTTTTTTTTGCCTTCAAATATGCTGCTAACATGGCGCCCATGGATTAGTGATATGTCTGTTTTTTGTATATCAGAAGGAATGTATTGACAAGCGGATTTAGATTGAGCCATAAAAAATGCCGAAATGTGATTTCGGCATAAAAGTAATGATTTTTTCTATCAAGGCCTAAAAACCTAGTGTGAGTCCAAAGGTAAAATTGTTTAAATCTTTTTGATCAGGACTGTTTTCAAACATATCGTTAACATAGTATTTGGCAAACACGCCGAAGCAGTCATACCCTATGCGCACAAAAGGACCATATTGAAAGCTTGCAAGGTTGTAGTTGTCTTTAAATTTTTGCTTTCCCTGTTCTTGACTCTTTAATCTTTGAGTCCCTTTTAGTAGGATCCCTGTCATTGCACCAAAGGCAACTTTTACACGATCCCCTTTACTATTTTGAGCACTGCGCCATTCAAAGGCAAGAGGTAGCCTAAGGTAAGTTGAGGTCAGTATATTCTTCGTGTAGTTTACTTCTGTGGGGTCTATATTTTTGTAAGATAGCGACTGTGCATCTTGCTCTAAAACGATATTTTTTTTCAGACGTAGATAGTTCCACTCAAAGCCAGTTGAAAGGTAGGTCTTGAAGTTGTCATTAAACCTTACGCCGACCTGTAGAATGTCAAACCCGAAATTCGATGCTTTTTTGTAAGTTAAAAAGTCGTTTTCTTCTGATAGTGTGAATTTTCCATCATCCATTATCCTAGAGAATCCCCAATCAATACGTGTGAATGTAAGACCGCCAAAAGCCCTTGGATAGGTGGTTTTATTGGAGCCATCTTTTATACCGATGCTAATGTCTAAATCTCTGTCTTGTTGCTCGGGGTTGTCTTGCGCTTGAGCAGAAGAGAGGGATAAGTAGATAAATATTACTCCTAACGTACTATATTTAAGATTGAATGCTTTCATCGTTTTATTTTTTTACGGTTTTTAACTAGTGAATTTATAATGTCTACACGGAAGGAGCCTTCTTCATCGGCCCGAAAACGTATATCCTTTGTGGTACTTATTTCGAGTTTGTCTGATATCGTGTTTAATATTGATGTTACTATATTTTGATTCGATGACTCATGTGGAGTGTGCGCATACATACTTTCTGTTTCTTCGTCAAAACTAATTAACGGTTTTATTCCTTCTATTTCTGTGACTTGACGAATGGGCAGGTCCGCTGCGTTGCGTTGCTGTTGACTTTGTAAACTAGTGAGCATAGGTTTTACTTCTTCTAGGTCATTTGTCGATAGTTCTATTTTTTTTCTCTTCTGTTCTAAGTGATTATTCACTACGCTTTGTACCTGTTTTGATGCTAGTATTACTGTAGATGACATTTTTTCTTTCTCTGTTATCTCATTGGATATCACTTTAGGCGTGGCAGGTTGTTCCTGTTTTATAATACTTGGTAAAGGGGACTCGTCTTTGTCTGGTATTATGCTGACGCTTTTATCTGTTGTAAGGAGATGGTTGCTATTGTCTAACTTTAACCATGTAAGAATAGTACCAAATGCTAGAAATGCTGCGGCAGCATATTTAAACCATGTATTTCTTTTAGAAGGAATACGGATCACTTGTTCCTTTTCGTCCAGTTGCTTTTCGATTTGTCTCCATATGTTTTTAGTTGGTGTTTCTTCAGCTTCATGGAAAGCCCTTCGAAACAATTTGTCAATTTCTTCCTCTTTCATGATGAATTAATGCATTAATTTTGTCAATCTACTTTGTAGCCATTGTCTAGCTCTAGAAAGTTGCGATTTAGAATTTCCTTCTGATATATTCAACATTTCCGCAATTTCTTTGTGTGCGTATCCTTCTACTGCATAGAGATTGAAAACGGTTCTATAGCCTATAGGTAATTGTTGCACTAGTGTCAACAAATCTTTGTATGTCGTCTGATCCGTTCCGATCTGGCTTGTCAGCTGAAGGGAGTCATTCGCTTCGATAGATTCGGTGTTTTTTTTCCTGTTTTTTCTGTAGGTTTCTATAGCTACATTGATCATAATTCTTTTTATCCAGCCTTCAAGTGGCCCTGTACCATCGTATAGATGGTGTTTAGTGAAAACTTTTACAAATCCATTCTGTAAGATATCTTCTGCCTCAAGTGTTGTATTTGCATATCGCATACATATGGCAAGCATTTTCTTAGAAAAATAATCATATAGTGTAGCCTGTGCTTTTCTATCTTGCTTTTTGCACCCTTGCCATATTATATTTAGATTATTATTTTCCAATTAATTGATATTCGTTAATAGGAAGACGTCAGCTCGGCGTAGAAGGTTGCATCGTCTGTTGAAAAAAATTATTTTTTTTCAAAGGATATTGTTCTGGATTGAAAATCAGCTAGCGTAATGTTGACTTCTATGGCATCGGTCGGTAGTAAATTTGGGATCTTTTCCGGCCATTCTACGAAGCAATAGTTGCCGGAATAAAAGTATTCTTCATATCCAAAGTCAAAAGCTTCAGACTCATTCTTTAATCTATAGAAATCAAAATGGAAGATAGGGCCGTTGTCGGAAGCATATTCGTTGACAATGGAAAACGTTGGGCTGGATGTATGATCGTGAACACCAAGTTGTTGGCAGAGTTCATTTATGAGTGTGGTTTTTCCTGTTCCCATTGCCCCATAAAAAAGAAATACCCGGTTCTGTGGATATGCATTTATCATCTCTGATGCGGCTCTCTTTAATTCTGTTAAGTCTTTTACATTGATTTCCATGATATACAAAAATACCTATTTTGGAATATATGTAGCATATGGGATGATCATTTCTTCTAAGGATATGCCTCCATGTTGAAAGGTGCCATTGTAATAATTGACAAATTGATTGTAGTTGTTGGGATAAACAAAATATATATCTTCTTTTGCAAAGACAAAGGTGGAGCTGACATGTAGTTTGGGGAGCTGCGCCTCATTCGGATTCCGTATAGTAAATACATCCTTATCGACATAGTTGAGATTTTTTCCTTGTTTATATCTAAGGTTAGTATTAGTATTTCGGTAGCCCACGACCTTGCTGGGTTTTTTCACCTGAATTGTACCATGATCTGTGGTGATTACTACTCGTACATTTTTTTGAGACAACCATTTTAAAACATCTAATAGGGGGGAATGTTCGAACCAAGATACAGTCAGTGATCGGTATGCGGCTTCGTCATTGGCCAATTCTCTGATCATCGCCATATCTGTTCGTGCGTGAGAAAGCATGTCAACAAAGTTATACACAAGTACATTGAGATCGTTTTGCATGTAGTTACTTATGTTGTCTAACACTTCTTTTCCTTGATCCAAAGTGAGTATCTTGGTGTAACTATGTTTGATCTCTCTTCTGTAAAGCCGTTTGATTTGATCGGCTAAGAATTTATCTTCATGAAGATTCTTTCCTCCTTCATCTTCGTCATTCTGCCAGAGATCAGGAAATCGCTTTTCCATTTCTAAAGGGGTGAGCCCACTGAATATGGCGTTGCGGGCATACTGTGTCGCAGTGGGTAATATACTATAGTAACTGTCTTCTTCTTCAAGTCTAAAATAATCGGTAATAACATCGTTAATTACTTTCCACTGGTCGTATCGTAGATTATCAATCAAGAAGAAAAAAGTGGGCTTTTCGGCTTGAAGGTTTGGAAATACCTTTTTCCGAAAGAGTTGATGTGACAATATTGGACTATACTCAGGATTTTGAATCCATTTGAGATAATTTCTCTCTATAAATTTAGAAAATGTTGTGTTAGCGTCAGCTTTCTGCATAGTGAGTATCTCGTGCATGCTTTCGTCTTCAAGTTTTTCTAGAGATAACTCCCAGTAAATGAGTTTTTTGTAGACTTCAGTCCATTCGTCAAAACTAAGATCATTATTGATGACCATACCTAGGTTTCTAAATTCCTGTTGATAAGCCATTGATGTCTTTTCGCTAACGATTCTTTTGTTCTCTGTGAATTTTTTTATTGTTAGTAGGATCTGCCTAGGGTTTACGGGTTTTATGAGGTAGTCATCAATTTTAGCGCCTATTGCATCTTCCATGAGATGCTCTTCTTCATTTTTTGTTACCAATATAGTTGGTGTTGTCGGATTTATAGCTTTAAGTATACTAAGGGTTTCTAGCCCAGTTAGTCCTGGCATATTTTCGTCTAAAAAAACCAGGTCGAAAGGTTCTTGTCTGAAAGCGTCTACGGCATCGTTGCCATTATTGACAGTACGTACTTTAAATCCTTTTTCTTCTAGTAATAGGATATGAGGTTTGAGAAACTCAATTTCATCATCCGCCCAAAGTATATGTGTTTTTGCCATGCTGTTCTATTGTATTCTGTATCGCTGTTATCGTCTGTTAAATAAAGTGACCTGTAAGGCTAACAGGGTTTCTAAGTGGAAAAGCTAATAGATCAATATAAGCTTATATTTGAACGAACCTAGTCAGAATCCTGATAAAACGCTATTTTTTAACATTAATTAACGGCATTGTGTGTATCTTTGCACTTATCTTAGATGATGCGCTTGTCGATTTTATTCGACAAATATAAAATTACAAAAACTCTTAAGATTAGTGGGGTTGAACAAGAAAAAAATCATTAATGATCCTGTTTACGGCTTTGTTACAATTCCGTCGGGTTTGGTTTTTGATTTAATTGAGCATCCTTATCTTCAACGGCTTCGATATATTAAGCAAGTGAGCATGACGCATATGGTTTATCCTGGTGCGTTGCATACCCGTTTTCAACATGTTATCGGCGCTATGCATCTTATGCAGTTGGCTATAGATACGTTGAGAAGTAAAGACGTGCATGTCAGTTCGGAAGAAGAAGAGGCAGCACTAGTTGCGATACTGTTACATGATATCGGTCATGGTCCCTTTAGTCATTCCTTAGAACATTCACTCATTGAGGGGGTTTCACATGAAATGATTTCTGCGCTCCTGATGGACAAACTTAACAAAGAGTTTGATAGCCGATTGTCCTTAGCCATTATAGTTTTTAATGATCAGTATCCACGTAGATTCCTTCATCAATTAGTTTCTGGACAATTAGATACGGACCGTATGGATTATTTGAACAGGGACAGTTTTTATACCGGAGTATCTGAGGGGGTTATATCTTTTGACCGTATTATTAAGATGCTTACGGTAAAAGACGATGAGCTTGTAGTCGAAGCGAAAGGTATCTATTCCGTAGAAAAATTTTTGATTGCTCGCCGTTTAATGTATTGGCAGGTGTATTTACACAAGACGGTTATTGCAGCAGAACAGATGCTTATCAAAATCTTGAAAAGAGCCAGAATGCTTTGTCAACAAGGTGAAGAGTTACCGGCGTCGCCAGCTTTTTCTCATTTTCTATATGGACAATTGGATGCTGTTTCGTTTGTAAGAGATGCTGTTCATTTGAATTGGTTTACAAAATTGGATGATACAGATATTCTTTCTGCGATTAAAGCATGGGAATTGCATAGTGATTTTGTGTTAAGTTTACTGTGTAAACGCTTGCTAAGACGCAATCTTTTCGTTACGGAGATGAGATCCCAGGATTTCGACCCCAAAGAGATTGATGAATTAAAGAGAAAGGCAAAGATGTATTTTCAGGTGAATGACAGTGACGTTGATTACCTTGTCTATCATCAAGAAGTACAAAATTCTGCATATAATGCGGAAAAAGAACCAATAAAGATTTTAAATAATCGAGACGAATTGTTGGAGATCGCAGAAGCTTCAGATTTATCGAATTTAGAGGCTTTGTCTAGACGGGTAGTAAAGTATGCTTTAACATATCCGAAAGAGTTAAGGCTTGTGATGTAAATATTGGGAATAAAAAGTTGAAAACAAATTGGGAAAAAAAGATACATTTGTAGTTAAATGCAATTTACAGCTGAACAAATAGCAACGTTATTGAACGGAACAATAGAGGGAGATCCTAATGTTTCGGTATCTCAATTGGCAAAAATTGAGGAGGGATCTGCCGAAACGTTATCGTTTCTATCTAATCCCAAATATGAACATTTTCTCTATACTACTAACTCTGCCGTTGTCATTGTCAACCAAAGTTTGGTGTTACAAAGGGAAGTTTCTTGTACATTAATACGGGTTGAAGATGCATATACTGCATTTTCTGAGTTATTGAAGATCTATCATACATTGCGCAACGAGCGTACAGGGAGGGACGAGCAAGTATATATTCATGAAACAGCGAAGATAGGAGAAGGAGGATATATTGGGGCTTTTGCTTACTTAGGGCGTGATGTTCGGGTTGGAAATAATGTGAAAATATATCCAAGAGTATATATCGGAGATAATGTTAGTATTGGGGACGATTGTGTTCTGTTTCCAGGTGTTACTGTTTATTATGACTGTGTAATAGGTGCTAATGTGATTTTGCATGCTGGGGTTGTTGTTGGTAGTGATGGTTTTGGTTTCGCCCCTCAATCGGATGGTAGCTATGATAAGGTCCCTCAGATAGGAAATGTAGTGATTGAAGATAATGTTGAGATAGGTTCTAATACAGTTGTCGATAGAGCGACAATGGGATCAACAATTATCCGTAAAGGTGTGAAGCTTGATAATTTGATTCAGATAGCGCATAATGTTGAAATCGGCGAGAATACGGTGATTGCAGCACAAACGGGAGTGTCGGGAAGTACTAAAGTAGGGCGTGGCGTGATTTTAGGAGGACAGGTAGGGTTGGTGGGACATATTAGTATTGCGAATGGCACACAGGTTCAAGCCCAGTCCGGTATTAATAAAAGTATCAAGGAAGAAAATATGAAATGGGCAGGGACTCCTTTCGCACCATTGACTGCTCATTTACGTTCGCAGGTTTTATATGCTAAGTTGCCAATCTTAGAAAAACGTATTGTAGAACTGGAACAAAAACTTAAAGAGAAATAAAAAACGAATAGCCATAAATTATGGAGGAAATGAACGCGAAGCAACGGACTATTAAATCTGAATTAATTATTTCTGGTGTCGGTTTACATACAGGTAAATCGGTGACTCTGACCATTAAACCTGCTCCAGAAAATCATTGGTTTAAGTTTAGGCGTATTGATCTTGAGGGGCAACCTTTAGTCTCTGTTGATGCTGATAATGTAACTGACACATCTAGAGGTACGACAATATCCGAAAATGGGGCCTCGGTTAGTACAATTGAACACCTAATGGCTGCTTTGATCGGGCTTCAGATCGATAACGTTTTGATCGATTTAGATGGCCCTGAAGTTCCTATTTTAGATGGCAGTTCTACTGTCTTTTTGCAAAAATTAAAAGAAATAGGTTTTGTAGACCAAGATGCGGATCGTGATTTTTATGAAATTAAAGAAAACATTCACTACGTTGATGCGGATCGTAAAGTGGAAATAGTCGGCATGCCTTTGGATGGTTATAGATTGACTTGTATGATTGATTTCAATTCTCCTGTTTTGGGTAGCCAACATGCTTCAATCAGCCAGATTGACGAGTTTGAAAAAGAAATTTCTTCATCACGTACCTTTTGCTTTTTACATGAATTAGAGGCTCTTGTAAACAATAATTTAATAAAAGGTGGCGATTTGTCTAATGCTATCGTTATAGTGGATAAGGAGGTAAGTACCGAAGAGTTGGATAAATTGCAGAATTTGTTTAATAAAAAGGTCACTGTCGCGGATGAAGGAATCCTGGATAATATTCAATTGCGTTATCAGAACGAACCTGCGCGCCATAAATTGTTAGATATGATCGGTGATTTGGCATTGGTTGGACGTCCTTTAAAAGGGCATATTATGGCAGCTAGGCCTGGACATGCCGCTAATGTTTCGTTTGCTAAACGTATTAAGAATCAAATTAAACGTGATAAAGCAAAGAAGAAAATTAATACGTATGATATTCATGCTACGCCGGTGTACGACACGGTTCAGATCATGAATATTTTACCGCATCGTCAACCATTTTTGATGATCGATAAAATATTGGAGCTTTCGGAAACGCATGTTGTTGGATTGAAAAATGTCACTATGAATGAAGATCTATTTATGGGGCATTTTCCTGGTACTCCTATTTTTCCTGGGGTGTTACGTATAGAGGGAATGGCACAAACAGGTGGGATATTGGTACTTAATACGGTGCCTGATCCGGAGAATTGGTTGACATTATTTCTAAAAATAGAGAGTGCTCGATTTAAAAACCAGGTTGTACCTGGAGATACGATTATCTATAGCTGTGAATTGATGGAACCTATTCGTAGAGGTATTGCACGAATGAAGGGGGTGGGGATGGTCGGAGAGAAGATCGTCTGTGAAGCGGAATTAATGGCTCAGATTATAAAAGTTAAGTAAGTCAATATTTAAAATAAATGATACAACCGTTGTCATATATACATCCTGAAGCTAAAATAGCTTCAAATGTAGTTATAGAACCTTTTAGTACCATCCACAAAGATGTGGTAATCGGTGAAGGTACTTGGATAGGTTCGAATGTTACTATTATGGATGGTGCTCGAATCGGTAAGAATTGTAAGATATTTCCGGGAGCGGTTATTTCTGGAGAACCTCAGGACTTGAAGTTTGAGGGCGAAATTACTACTGCCGAAATCGGAGATAATACTACAATTCGTGAATGTGTTACCATTAATAGGGGAACACGCGACCGGTACAAAACCGTGATAGGAAAAAATTGTTTGATTCAGGCTTACAGTCATATTGCTCATGATTGTTTTATTGGAGATAATTGTATCTTCTCTAATTCGAGTACATTGGCTGGACATATTACTGTTGGAGATTATGTAGTTCTCGCGGGGTTGGTTGCTGTTCACCAGTTCTGTCAAATTGGTTCGCATGCCTTTGTTACTGGTGGTACTTTGGTCCGTAAAGATGTTCCTCCGTTTATCAAAGCTGCCCGTGAGCCAATTTCATATGCAGGTGTGAATTCAGTAGGTTTGAGAAGGAGAGGGTATACCTCTGAGCAAATTGCTGAAATTCAAAACATCTATCGTGTACTGTTTGTTCAGAATAGAAATCTTTCGAAAGCTTTAGATTTGGTTGAAGCTGAGTTTGAAGCAACTGAACTTCGAGATGAGATTCTTGCTTTTGTCCGTAATTCCAACCGAGGAGTGGTACGTGGATTTAATCAAGGGAAAATTGGTGCTTAATTTTAAACAGGTTGATTATTGAATATAACTATACATAACTTAGGAAGACGTTTTAATCAGGAGTGGATTTTTAGAAAGATTGATTATACATTTTCTTCCAATCAAAAATATGCAGTTTTAGGTCCCAATGGCTCGGGCAAGTCAACATTAATAAAGACATTGACTGGTCAGCTCACACCTAGTGAGGGGACAATTGAGTTCTCCTTAGCAGGGGGTGTTATGCCTGTCGAAGAGGTCTTTCATCATGTTTCTATTGCAGCCCCTTATATCGAACTTATTGAAGAGTTTACGTTGAACGAATTGCTGGATTTTCATTTTAAGTTTAAGAAATACCTGAACGGGTTTGATAAAGATGCAATTATTTCCATCCTAAGGATGGAAAAATCTCGTAATAAAGAGCTCAAATATTTTTCATCAGGTATGAAGCAGCGCGTAAAATTAGTTTTAGCCTGTTGTAGTGATACAGAGCTACTCTTTTTGGATGAACCTACTAGTAATATGGATGTAGAAGGAGAAACGTGGTATTTGGACCTGTTGAATACAACTATTAGTCAAAATAGGACGCTTATCATAGGTTCCAATCAAGAAAAGGAATATGAATTCTGCGATTCTTTTGTCTCGATATTGGACTATAAGTAAACTGCATTAATACAGCAAGTCTCTTGTACATGCAAGGCATTTTGTCTAAGTTTGTAGCAGAAAATAAAAAGTACAATTCTAATGGCTAAAGCTTCAGAAGTAAAATCAGGAAATATTTTGCGTTTTAACGGCGAATTAGTTGCTGTAGAAGAATATATACACCGTACACCAGGTAACTTACGTGCATTCTATCAAGCTAGAATGCGGAATGTAAAGACGGGTAAGTTGGTTGAATACCGTTTTAGAGTGGACGAGACCGTCGAAATCGCGCGTGTTGAGACCAGTGATTATCAGTATCTTTATGAAGATGGTGATTTCTTTGTGGTAATGGATAATGATACCTATGAGCAGTTCAATATTCCGAAATTCCTTTTTGGGGAGTCGGCACGGTTTTTGAAAGAAGGTATGAACGTGATTGTTGCGTTTGAAAGTGAAGAGCCAATTATGGCTCAAACTCCTAAGAGTGTAGAGTTGGAGATTACGTATACAGAGCCGGCAGTAAAAGGAGATACTTCTACTAATGCTTTGAAAAAAGCTACTGTCGAAACTGGAGTAGAGATAAACGTGCCTCTGTTTATTAACCAAGGAGATAGAGTGAAAGTTGATACACAGAGCGGCGATTATGTCGAACGTGTAAAATAATAAGAATTTTAGGTTTAGGTTGATTATTCGGTCTTGTAAGCGCTCAGCTGCAAGGCCGTTTTTTTGTCTTCAGTTTTGCACAGGATGACTAAAAATGAATTAAGAATATTGTATAAGGAGAAGAGACAGCTGCTCAATGATACAGTATGCAGGTCGTATGATGAGGCTCTGTTAGGAGACCTTCAGAAAATGGATTGGTCGGGTGTGAATTACGTTCATATTTATCTGCCAATGGATGGAGCTAAGGAACCTGACACATTAGGTTTTAAGAAATGGTTGGAGAAGTTGCTTCCTCAGGTGCATTTTGTGATTTCTAGATCTGATTTTCGAAATCATGAGATGATCCATTACCTATGGGACGAGCACACGGTTTTAGAAGTTAATAAATGGGGTATTTTAGAGCCGATAGGGGGATGTCTAGTGGAGGAGAATGCGTTGGATGTAGTACTTGTACCTTTGCTTGTTATGGATCAAGAGGGGAATCGCGTGGGCTATGGAAAAGGTTTTTATGATCGTTTTTTAGCAAAATGCAGTCCTACAGTGCGGACGATAGGGCTAACTTATTTTGAGCCTGTCGAGCGGATATCAGATGTAGGTGAGTGGGATGTCAGGTTACAGTATTGTATTAGTCCTACTAGGACGTATCGATTTATATAATAATAAAGGAGTAGGACAATGTCCGACTCCTTTATTATTATATATGATCCATTATATTATTAATGTGTAACGTTCTTTTTTCCTGCTTTGTGGCCAGCAATAGCGTAATATAAAATAAATAGATAACAAGGTAAAGCGATCCAATAGGCTTGATGTGAGCCTATAACATGCGCTATTTGTCCATATATTAAAGGGATAATAGCCCCACCAGCTATACCCATTACTAGTAACCCTGATGCTGCACTTGTGAATTTACCGACACCTTTAAGCGCTAGAGGCCATATTGCTGGCCATATCAGGGAGTTAGCAAGGCCTAGTAAAGCTACAAAAAGTAGAGAGGTCATGCCTGATGTAAATACAATCGTAACAGTAAATGCTATACCAAGAATTGCACATAATTTCAATGCATTTTCTTGGCTAAGGTATTTTGGTATACATATGATACCGATGATATAGCCTACTACCATTGCTCCCATAGTTAAGCCTGTAAAGAATTTAGCATCTTCTAGGCTTACCCCTTGTGATACGCCATATGCGATAATGGTGTCACCTGCCAATACTTCGACACCTACATATAGGAACAGGGTGATGAAACCTAAGATGACGTGAGGAAAGCTCCATATACTTTTTTTGTCTTCCGACACAGTATGGTGATCTGCGGTTTCTTCCTCATCACCTTTTACTTCAGGCAGATTGGCTTTAGAAATCCAGATCGATAATAGGATCAAGACGACGACAATTCCTATATAGGGATTGACAACCTGTAGAGCGACCTGATCTAGAGCGGCAGCATATTCTGTAGGACTCATATTATCTACTTGTTTGGTTATTTTGTCCGCCTCGCCAAGATTTAAGAATAGTCCTAAGATAATCGGAGCTGCTGCGCCAGCGAACTTATTACAAATTCCCATGATGCTAATGCGTTTTGCTGCAGTCTCAACAGGCCCGATAATGGTAATATAGGGGTTTGAAGCTGTTTGAAGTATCGCCAAGCCGCCCCCCATGATAAATAAGCCAATTAAGAAAATTATATAGGTTCTGGAGAACGCTGCAGGTATGAAAAGTAATGCGCCTATAGCCATAATTCCTAAGGAGATGGACATTCCTTTTTTAAAACCATACTTGTCAAGTACCCAGGTCGAGACAGGTGCCATGACCAGATATGCAATGTAAAAAGCAAAAGTAACGAAATACGATTGGACTTCTGTTAGTTCACATGCTATCCGAAGATAAGGAATTAAGAGGGAATTAAGCCATGTGACAAAACCGAAGATAAAGAAAAGTGCTCCGATAATTATCATTGGACCAACCGTAGATTGGCCATTTTGAGCGTTTAGGTTTTTAGAATCCATTGATTGATTATATTTTTGTAAAGTTTAAGTTTTTTGTAACTACAAGACTAACAAATTTTATTCACTTAAAGAAGAAAAATGTGAGCGGATTAATGAGGCAAAGCCTGATTTTTCTTATATAAAGAATATGGACAATCATGGTGGAATAATAAAAATGCAAATTTGATAAAAAATAGAGAGACTTCGATGGGCGACGTCTCTCTATAACCTAAACCGTATCATATAACCAATAAATGAATGTTATATAATGTTACTACAATTAAAGGTTGAAAATGTTTTATAATACCCTTGACTTTTCAATAATAGCTACAGTCAGTCTAGAAATGCAGATTAGATTTTCTTTTTCATCATACATTTTTATATCCCATACATGTGTCGTCTTTCCAATGTGAAGAGGTGAACATATGCTTTTGAGTATCCCTTGGGATGCCGAGCGGACGTGATTTGCATTGATGTCCAGACCTACTCCAGCATACTTGTCTGTATCAATTATTAGATTGGATGCGACACTGCCGATAGATTCAGCCAATACGACTGAGGCTCCACCATGTAAGATGCCAAAAGGCTGCCGTACGTGGTCTGTAATAGGCATGGTGGCGATTATATGATTATCTTGAATTTCGACAGCTTTAATGTCTAATAGTTTGGTCATGTACTTATCAAAGATACTATTGACCTCTTCTAATGTATATTTTTTATGCCAAATCATAATTTTATTCCTGAGGTTTTAAATATCGTTCCTGTAAAATGATACGATGGTGATTCAAGTGTCCTGCAACTACGTAAATAAAAGCCCGTACAGTGATCAATCGGTCAGATGCCATCCCTTTTCGCGTCAGCTCATGTTCATTAAAGGTGTCGAATAATATTAAGTTTGATTTGCGGACAGCGACAAATTCTTCGATAATACTGGTAAAAGTTCTTTCATTATGTCGTCCATTGGCAACAAATTCGTCCTGTTCGAAAGAGGCAAGAGCTGTCATATCATTCCTGGCAAAGCGTAAAGCTCTATAGGACATGACACGTTCGGTGTCGATAATATGGCACAGTATTTCTTTTATGGTCCATTTTCCCTCCGCATAGCTATAGGATCCCATCTCTTCTGGGATAGCTTTTATGAAATCAGGAAAAGACTCCAGTTGGTTTATGAGCTCTTCTTTCACGTCGCCGACGATGGTTTCAATATAATCATCGTATATGGCTGGATATTCGTCAGACTTGAGTGGGTTCATATTTTAAGTTGCTTTTTAGTATTATTCTGAAAGTTGTTCCTTTTCCTATTTCTGATTCTTTAACAAAAATCTGTCCTTTATGATAACTGACCATCCGCATAGTTAAACTCAACCCTAGCCCCCATCCTCGTTTCCTTGTCGTGAATCCAGGTTGGAATATAGTCTCAAAATTTGATCGAGGTATACCCTTTCCTGTATCACTAATGTCTATAAAAATTTCCTCTTTTGCAATGTTCTCCGTAATGGAGACCTTTATCGTACCCTCTGTACCTATTGCATTTACCGCATTTTTTAACAGGTTTTCTATTATCCAGTCAAATAACGGAACATTGAGCATGGCTTCGACATGTTTATCTCCCTCTAAAATAAACGTTATTTTTTCACTTGTTCTTATCTTGAAGTAATTAATAAAATCGTTCACAACGTGATAGACATTATGATTGGAAAGAGACGGAGTGGATCCAATTTTTGAAAAGCGGTCAGCTACGATTTCTAGTCTTTGCACATCCCTTTCCATTTCATTGACCACATCATCATTCTCCGCATCATATTTCAGACGGATCAGTTCTATCCAGCCCATCAGTGAAGATATGGGTGTTCCCAATTGATGAGCTGCTTCCTTAGCCATGCCGACCCATACTAGATTCTGCTCTGACTTTTTTATGGAATTGAATACGGTGTAGGCGATGGTAAGGAAAATAGCGATAAGAGAAAGTTGTATGTATGGGAATATACGGAGTTGCTGTAATGCACTAGAATCTTTATAATAGACAAGCCAGGATTCACCTGTATCCAATTCTAAGGTTATAGGTGGATGCATTCCCTTCATGATATATAGCTGTTTTTGAAAATAATCAGGATCGTATGTGAGACCTTCTTTATGCTCTTCTTCTGCTTTTATATTCGTTTTTGTACTATCCAAATCCCTCCAGAAAATAATATTCTCTTTAGAATCGATAATAATTGCCGGTAATGAAAGACTATCACGTACGGCATAGATAAAGCTTATAAAGTCGTCGTCAACATCAGGCATGGTCATGATGCTTCTTGTGCTCATTGCCCAGACCTCGGCCTTAGTGCGTTCAGATATTGACAGGTTTTTAACTAAATAATTGGTGTATAGCAGAGAGGCTATACCAATCATCGCCGCAAAAAACAACAATACGATTTTCCAGACCTGTTTATTATACTTATAAGGATTCATTTGCGCGTGTATCAGTATGCAAAATACTGATTTTATTGAAAATTTCTTTTAAAATGTAATTGCCGATAGCAATGCAAACATAGATTGTGTATTAATTTTGCAAATTCTATGCTATAGGAATCATTCAGAAATCAGTAATTTTGCATTATGAGTTTGCAGAAAAAAGTTAGGGTGCGTTTCGCACCAAGTCCTACAGGAGGATTGCATTTGGGCGGGGTAAGAACAGCTTTGTTCAATTATTTGTTCGCTAAACAGCATAAAGGTGATTTTATCTTGCGCGTTGAGGACACCGATCAAACTCGGTTTGTGCCTGGAGCAGAAGAGTATATTAACGAATGTTTGGCTTGGTGCGGAATCTTACCTGACGAAAGTCCTGCTAAACCTGGGGCTTTTGGACCCTATAGGCAGAGCGAGCGTAAGCCATCCTATAGGCAATATGCAGAGCAATTAATTGCATCGGGACATGCTTACTATGCATTTGATACTCCTGAGGAGTTGGATGCACTAAGACAGGCACAGCCTAATTTCCGCTATTCGCACGAGAATAGAATGGAGTTACGTAACTCACTTAGCTTATCTGTTGAAGAAACACAACAGCTATTGGCGGACAATGCACCGCATACCGTAAGAATTAAGATGCCAGAAGATCATATCGTATCTTTTGATGATATGATTCGTGGACGTGTCTCGTTTGAGACTCGATTGGTGGACGATAAGGTATTATTGAAGGCCGACGGTATGCCTACATATCACCTCGCGGTAGTGGTCGATGATAAGGCGATGGAAATATCACACGCTTTCAGAGGTGAAGAATGGTTACCATCTGCACCTGTGCATTTATTGTTGTGGGAATACCTTGGTTGGTCTGCGGATATGCCACAATGGGCACATTTACCTTTAATCTTAAAACCAGACGGTAATGGCAAGTTGAGCAAGCGAGATGGAGATCGTCTTGGTTTTCCTGTCTATGCAATGAATTGGGCAGATCCGAAGACTGGGGATTTGACAAAAGGGTTTAGAGAGTTGGGATTCTTACCTGAAGCATTTGTCAATATGTTGGCGGTATTGGGGTGGAATGATGGGACGGAACAGGAAATTTTCACACTGTCTGAATTGATTTCGAAATTTTCTGTGGAAAGAATTAATAAATCGGGAGCAAAATTTGACTTTGAGAAAGCGAAGTGGTTCAACCATGAATGGATTAAAAACATGGATAATACAGACCTCTTGCCACTGGTGAAGGCGAGTTTTGATCAACATGAGGTCAGTCGAGTTGAAGACGCTTCTGTTGTCGCTGTTTTATCGGCAGTAAAGGATAGAATGACTTATCTTTCTGATTTCTGGGGGCAGGCATCTTTCTTTTTTCAGGTACCCGCAAATTATGATGTGGATGCGGTCAAGCCTAAATGGAATGCCGATAAAGCTAAATTTTTCGAAGATATCTTATTGGAGTTTGAAAATATAGAATGGAAATCGACGGTACTAGAACCTTTCTTTAAGGAGCGTGTACAGGCTTCGGGAATGAAAATCGGGGAATTGATGATGCCTTTCCGTATTATGTTAGTGGGTGGTAAATTTGGGCCAGATGTGTTTCTTATTGCTGAGCTTCTTGGTAAAAATGAGGTGATAAATCGAGTGAAAGTTGCTCTCAACATATTTAATGGTTAATTTAGATTCTTTAGAATCTAAACCAAATTTTATGAGAAAGATCAGTTTATTTGCCTTTACCATCGTGCTAGGGGTATTTTTGTTGTCCTTTGGTAGTAGCAAAGCGGCCAAAGATAGGCCTGAAGAGCGCCTTGGATGGAAATTAGGAGCGCAAGCTTATACTTTTCGCTTGTTTTCGTTTGCGGAAGCGTTAGGCAAGTTGGATAGCTGTAATCTAGGTTATGTCGAAGCTTTTCCCGGACAAACTATCGGTGCTGGAAGTACAGAAAAGATGGGGTATCAATTGTCTCCCGAGGGTAGGCGGCTTGTTAAAAAACTTTTAAAAGAAAAGGGCGTGACGCTGCACGCTTTTGGTGTAGTAGGAGCAAAAGATGCTGAGGAATGGGAGAAGGTTTTTGCTTTTGCTAAAGATATGGGGATTAAAGTGTTGACTGTAGAGCCATCTGATGCTCACTTAGACATCGTCTCTGGTCTTTGCGATAAATATCAGATCAAAGCGGCACTGCACAATCATCCTGAACCGTCAAAATATTGGAATCCGGAGGTGGTTTTGAAGTCACTCGAAGGTAGGAGTAAACTGATGGGAGCTGCAGCAGATGTTGGGCATTGGATGCGTTCTGGCTTGGATCCCGTGGCTTGTTTGAAACAATTGGAAGGACATATTATTCATCTCCATTTCAAGGATTTAAATGAGTTTGGGAATAAGAATGCTCACGATGTCCACTGGGGTACCGGTAAGTTACCTTTGCAGGCTGTTATAGATGAATTGAAGCGGCAGAAGTTTAAAGGTATGCTTTCTGCGGAATATGAATATAACTGGAAAAACAGTAAAGAAGATGTTCGGTTGAGTGCAATAAATTTCAGAAAGCTGATAAAGTAAATAAAAAAGGGGGGGGAAACCTCCCTTTTTTTATTGGTATGTTTTCTCAATATTATCGGATAGCTCTTTGTTGTTTTCCAACATATAGGCTATACTCCTGATAACGCGGTTGTGCTTTTTGACAAATGGATTTTCTTCATTCCAGACGTAACCAGCGAGTACTGCACATACTTTCTCCTTAACGTCTAGGTTTTCAGGTCTATGAAAGAATAGTGTCTGTAGATTGCCCGTATACCACTCTTTTACATACGTGGTGAATACATCAATACCGCGTTGCATATATTGTGTAAAATCTTTTTCCCAATCTATTTGCTCTCCATTAATCTCTCTCCATGCCAGTTTTGCTGCAAGTATGCCGGATTCGGTTGCAAAGCATACTCCGGATGAAAATACCGGATCTAGAAACTCAGAACTATTCCCGGTGAGAGCAAAACCATCACCATACATTTTAGTGACCGCTGCAGAATAGTTTTTTAGATGGATGGGGTCAAAGAGGAACTCGGTTCCGGCAAATCTTTTGACATAGAAATCGGAGAGCTGTATTGCCTTTTTCAGCGCTAAAGCGGTATCGCCATTTGCTGCGAGCTGTTCGATAAAAGCAGTGTCTGCTACTATTCCCAGACTTGTATTGCCATTGGAAAATGGGATAACCCAAAGCCATACTTCTGTATCCAGCACATCAAAAGAAATTTGTGTTCCTTCTACTCCTGCTGGTCTGTTGATGTCTTTGACATGAGAAAAGATGGCAGAATGTGGATTTAGTTTTGAAGGTTTGTCCAAGTGGAGCAATCTTGGTAATACCCGGCCGTATCCACTGGAATCGATTACAAATTTAGCTTTGATCTGTGATTCATTTCCTTCTTTATCCACAATGGTCGTTATAGAATCTGAGCCCTCAAAGGAGATCGCTGTCACCGTTGTTTCAAAGCTGATATCAACGCCCTTCTCGATCAGTGTGTCGGTCATGATCTTATCAAAATCTGCTCTAGGGATTTGCCAGGTCCAATCCCAACCTTCGCCAAATTTTTTGCTGAAGTCAAAAATACTGATCACCTGTCCCCGGATGAAACGGGCGCCAGGCTTCTTTTGGAAATTTTGTTTGTTGAGATTGTCTAGAAGACCTGCTTCTTCAAAGTGATCCATGACACGAGGAATGAGACTTTCGCCTACTACCAGTCTAGGAAATTTACTTTTTTCTACGACTTTGATATTTGCCCCTTGTTTCTGTAAATATCCAGCGGCAACACAGCCCGAAGGTCCAGCGCCAATAATCAAAATGTCAACTTCGCTTGTACTCATTCTATTAAAGAAACCAATTTTAACCTAAATAAAACTGCTTATTTAGTATTCCTCTTTGATCAAGGACTTTATTATAGCAGAAATGTGTTATTTTTGCACTCAGCTATTGACAAAGGTACTTAATTATCTTGTTGACAGAAGAAGATATTCTAAAATTGGAAGTAAAAAGAGGGTATATAAATTAATGATTTCTATTCATAAAGATCTTTCATTAGATCAGTTTGCAAATGTATTATTGCATCACGAACAGGTCGGCTTAGCCGCTGAAACCGTTGAGGTGGCTAAAGAGAGTTTTTCGTTTCTAAAGTCATTTATCGAGAATAAGATAATCTATGGTATAAATACGGGTTTTGGGCCTATGGCTCAGTATCGCATACAAGAGGCCGATCGCATTCAGTTACAGTACAATCTTATTCGTAGCCATGCTTCGGGAACTGGAGATCTGTTGCCGCCCGCTATTGTCAAAGCCGCTATGCTTACCCGCTTATGCAACCTTTCGAAAGGGAAATCTGGTGTGCACATCTCCGTATTGGAGCTGCTGCAGGAATTTATTAACCGCGATATTACCCCTGTTATCTTTGCACATGGAGGTGTTGGCGCGAGTGGTGATTTAGTGCAGTTAGCGCATTTAGCCCTGACATTAATCGGAGAGGGGGAGGTAATATACCAAGAAAAAAGGAGACCGACATCGGAGGTGTTCACAGAATTGGGGTTACGCCCTATTGCAGTAGAAATACGAGAAGGGATTTCCCTGATTAATGGGACCTCAGTGATGACGGGGACGGGAATGGTAAACTATTTCCACGCCAAGCAGCTCCTGTCTTGGTCTGTGAAGCTGTCTTCCATTATGAACGAATTAGTCAAGGCGCACGATGACCATTATTCGAATACCCTAAATGAGGTAAAAAAACATCAAGGACAGCAGGATATCGCTGCGATGATGCGTGCACACTTGGCCGATTCTAAATTGATTCGCAAGCGAGAAGAAGATTTGTATTCGGGCAATAATCTGGAGGAAATTTTTAAAGATAAGGTGCAGGAGTACTATTCGTTACGCTGTGTGCCTCAGATTCTGGGACCTATTTTAGAAACGATTGAACAGGTCGGTGTTATCCTGGAAAATGAGGTGAACTCGGTCAGTGACAATCCGATCATATCGGTGGAAGATCAGAATGTATACCACGGTGGTAATTTTCACGGGGATTATATCTCCTTAGAAATGGATAAATTGAAACTGGCTATTACTCGATTGACAATGTTGTCGGAGCGACAGTTGAATTATCTGATGAACGCCAAGATCAACGAGATTCTACCTCCATTTGTCAATATGGGGAAACTGGGCTTTAATTTTGGAATGCAAGGTGCTCAGTTTACGGCTACGTCGACTACAGCGGAGAACCAGACTCTTTCCAATTCGATGTACGTACATAGTATACCAAACAATAATGATAACCAGGATATTGTGAGTATGGGTACCAATGCAGCTGTTATTACACATAAGGTAATAGTCAATGCGTATGAGGTTTTGGCGATACAGCTCATATCTATTGCTCAGGCTATTGATATTCTATCCTATCAAGAGCTGGTTTCTTCTCCAACGAAAGAGCTTTATGAAGCGATAAGAAATATAATACCTGCTTTTTCAGAGGATAAACCGTTGTATACTGCGATCCAATCTGTGAAAGATTATTTAATGAAACAAGACGCGTCATGATGAAATATCCATATAGTACAGACTGCACAAATACGAATGACCGCGAAGCAGCATGCACAACAATCCGTGCATAATATAGTTTGGATATTCAGTCCCGACTGGTCGGGGCAAGTTAATGGCTATTAAAGAATAAATTATACACATATGAAATATCCATGTAGCACAGACTGCACAAACACGAATGAATATACTTTGGATATTCCATATGACAGATAAAAGACAAATTATATACATATGAAATGTGCATTAGTAACCGGAGGTTCCCGAGGTATAGGTCGAGCGATTTGTCAGAAATTAGCTGCTGATTTAAACTATTATGTCTTAATCAATTATCAGGGTAATGAAGCCGCTGCACGAGAAACGCTGCGGTTAATTGAAGATGCAGGGGGCAAGGGGGCCGTGTTGAAATTTGATGTTGCGGATGAAACGGCTGTGAATACCGCGTTGACAACCTGGATGGAAAATCACTCTGATGCGGTGGTTGAGGTGGTGGTTAATAATGCGGGTATTGCTAAAGACGGTTTGTTTATGTGGATGAAAAAAGAAGATTGGCAAAGCGTATTGGATATATCTTTGAATGGATTTTTTCATGTGACCAACTTTTTTATTCAGAAGATGTTACGTAGCCGTTATGGGCGTATCATCAATGTGGTCTCGGTTTCAGGGGTTAAGGGTACCGCTGGACAGACCAATTATTCAGCCGCTAAGGCGGGTGTAATTGGTGCGACAAAGGCGTTAGCCCAAGAGGTTGCTAAGCGTAATGTGACGGTGAATGCGGTTGCGCCAGGATTTATCCAGACTGATATGACGGCCGAAATGGATGAGCAGGAGTTGGTTAAGCTTATTCCGGCCAATCGGTTTGGGAAAGCAGAGGAAGTTGCAGATTTAATTTCATTTTTAGCATCCAAAAAATCTGGTTATATTACAGGTGAAATTATAAATATTAATGGTGGTATTTATTCTTAGACAGGTATGAGTAAAAGGGTGGTGATTACAGGGATGGGTATCTATTCTTGTATAGGGACAAACTTGGAAGAGGTGAGACAATCACTATTCGAGGGGAAATCGGGTATTGTAGTGGACGAGTCTAGAATAGGGTTTGGATTTAAATCACCGCTTACAGGAATGGTTCCTACTCCCAATCTTAAGAATGAACTGACTCGTAGGCAGCGAATCAGTATGGGTGAAGAGTCAGAGTATGCCTATATAGCTACCCGTGAGGCTTTACAACAAGCCAATATTGATCTTACTTACCTGGAGACTAACGAAGTCGGAATTTTGTATGGCAATGATAGCGTGTCTAAAGCCGTTATTGAGGCTACGGATATCGTGCGTGACAAAAAAGATACGCAACTCATAGGTTCAGGAGCTATTTTTAAGTCCATGAACTCCACCGTAACTATGAATCTAGCTACTATTTTAGGGCTCAGAGGAATTAATATGACCATCAGTGCGGCTTGCGCGAGTGGTTCGCATGCTATTGGCTTAGGTTATATGTTTATCAAGCAAGGCCTCCAGGATATGATTATTTGTGGAGGTGCACAGGAAATCAATCCTTACGCTATGGCTAGCTTTGATGGCCTGGGCGTATTTGCTGAGGATATTGAGCATCCGGAACTGGCATCGCGGCCTTTTGATACTGGCCGTACAGGATTGGTTCCGAGTGGAGGAGCAGCTACGGTTATTTTAGAGAGTTATGAGTCCGCTGTAAAACGTGGAGCTCCTATTATTGCAGAAGTCCTGGGATATGGTTTTTCTTCTAATGGTGGACATATTTCCACTCCAAATATCAATGGACCGGCATTGGCTATGCGTCGTGCTTTGGAGCAGTCTGGAATCGGAGCCGAGGATGTTGATTATATCAATGCCCATGCTACCTCTACACCTATTGGGGATGCCAATGAAGCGAAAGCAATATTAGAAGTATTCGGTGGGAAGCCTTTTGTGAGTTCTACAAAATCAATGACTGGACACGAATGTTGGATGGCTGGAGCAAGCGAGATTGTATATTCGACACTCATGATGCAGCATGGCTTTATTGCGCCTAATATCAATTTGAAACAAGTAGATAAGGAATTAGAGGAATTAAATTTAGTTTCCTCAACGATAAAACGAGAATTTGACATATATTTGTCAAATTCTTTTGGATTTGGTGGAACAAATTCAGCGGTGGTAGTTAAGAGATTTAATAATGAGTAACGCGGATATTAAGCAGAAGATAAATGAAATTTTAGTGGAGGAATTTGAGGTGGAAGCGGAGGTGATACAGCCCGAAGCTCCTCTTCGAGAATCTCTTGATTTGGATAGTTTGGACTATGTGGACCTGGTCGTGTTGATCGAGTCTAATTTTGGTGTCAAATTGGGGGAGTCAGATTTTGCAGGGATGACTACTTTTCAGGATTTTTATAACGTGATTGCACATAAAATATCGGTAAAATAAAATTAGATAACGATGAGCCAATGGGACGGAAGGTCGAAAGGAACACTCCTTGGCTATAAAATTTTTGTTTTCTTTATTAAGAAATTTGGCGTCCGTACTGCTTACGGACTTCTTGTTTTTGTAGCGCTCTATTATTTTCTGTTCTACCCCCGGAGTTTTAAGAATATCTTCTATTACCTCCATCAACGTCAGGGATTTTCAAAATGGACTTCCTTTTGGAAAGTATATCGTGTTTATTTTGTGTTTGGACAGACCATTATTGACAAAGTGGCTATTTCTGCGGGTATGCGCAACCAGTTTACGTATGATTTTGACGGAATAGACTCTCTTAAGGAAATTTTGCAAGAGCGTAGGGGAGGGATCTTGATTTCGGCCCATGTTGGTAATTTTGAAATTTCGGAGCAGTTTTTTTCGGATCTTGATCTCAGCTTTCAGATCAACCAGGTGACTGTAGATCAAGAAGTATCCGTGATTAAAGAATATTTGCAAACGATCGCCGGAAAATCTACTATAAAACATATCTACATCAAGGATGATATGTCGCATGTATTTGATATTAATGATGCGCTTTCTAACAACGAGTTGATTTGTTTTACGGGAGATCGTTATTTTGAAGGTTCTAAAGTATTGGAAGCGGAGCTATTGGGTAGGAAGGCTCTTTTTCCAGCAGGTCCTTTTCATTTGGCATCAAGATTGGGTGTGCCTATAATCTTTGTGTACGTCATGAAAGAGACAAGTAGCCATTACCATCTTTATGCGCGCCGTGCAGGAGCAGTTAAGCGTAGGGATGCACAAGCTGCATTGGAAGCGTATGTAAAAAGTGTGGAGGGAATCTTATCCCGCTATCCGTTACAATGGTTTAACTTCTTTGATTTTTGGAATAGAGAGGAGAGGGCTTCTCCATAGATTATGAAAAATGTTTTAGTAATTTACTACAGTCAGTCTGGACAGCTCGAAGAAATCGCTCAATCCATAGCGCGTCCTTTTTTGGATGATGCGGATGTGAGGCTTGATTTTTACGAGATTCGTACGGTTCATTCTTTTCCTTTTCCTTGGCGAGGGGATGTTTTTTTTGATGTTTTTCCGGAGACTTTTCAGCAAATTCCGGAAGAGATTCATCCTCCGGCACCGCATATTTTAGAGCGTAAGTATGACCTGATTTTATTTCATTATCAAGTTTGGTATTTGACACCCTCTATTCCGACTAATTCTTTTCTCAAAAGTGATTATGCCAAGACCCTCTTGGGAGAGACGCTGGTTGTAACCATTAGTGGATCCCGTAATATGTGGGCCAAGGCACAGGATAAGGTAAAAGCTTTATTGCTCCAGAATGGTGCTCAATTAGTAGGAAATATTGCATTGACAGATAGACATCATAATATGATCTCGGTGGTGACTATCGTAGATTGGTTGTTTTCTGGAGTAAAACGGAAGGCCTACGGTATATTCCCTCTGCCTGGGGTAGCAGATCAGGAGATTAGAGGTGCATCCAAATATGGAGAGACCATTCTTTCTCGATTGAAGGAAGGAGATTTCAGGGGCATGCAGGAATCATTGTTGGCCCAGGGGGCGGTTGATTTTCGGTTTTTCTTAGTTTCGATGGACAAGAAGGCTAATCGGATGTTTCATATCTGGTCAACGTTGATTCTCAAAAACCCGAGAAAACGCAGCGTGTTGGTCTCCTGTTTTAAATATTATGTGATTTTTGCTATATATTTTCTGTCCCCTATTGTATTTTTAATCGAATTATTGCTGTTTCCGATTTTATATTTTGCTAGAATTAAAAAGGAAAAGGCCCATTATCAAGGTATTTAACAGATGAATCAAGTTTTTATAAATCGTGTAAGTAAATTTTTGCCCAATGAACCCATTGTTAATGAAGATATGGAGATATATCTTGGTAAAATTAACGATAGGGAATCTAAAGCTAAGCGCATTGTTTTGCGGAATAACGGTATACAGACCCGGTATTATGCGCTTACAAAAGATGGTGTGCCTACGCATACGAACGTACTGCTTACTGCAAATGCTATCCGCAATCTGTTGGATGCGGATTTTAAAGCTTCGGATATTCAATTGATTTCTTGTGGTACCTCCTCTCCCGATTATTTGATGCCTTCGCACGCTGTGATGGTTCATGGAGAGTTGAAGAATGGACAGTCGGAAGTTAATTCTGCTTCGGGCAACTGTTGTGCGGGTATGAATGCCCTAAAATTTGGTTATCTGTCGGTAAAGGCTGGAAATACTGCGAATGCGGTATGTACCGGCTCTGAGCGCATGTCTTCCTGGATGTTGGCCGATCATTATAATAAGGAGGTTGAAAACCTTAAAGATCTGGAAGAACAGCCAATTATTGCTTTTAATAAGGATTTTTTACGCTGGATGCTTTCTGATGGAGCGGGGGCAATGCTTTTGGAAAATGAGCCAAGAGGACCTCTCCCGATGCGTATCGAATGGATAGAGGGGTACTCTTACGCACATGAGCTCGAAGTGTGTATGTACGCTGGGGCTGACAAGCTTGCTAATGGTGATCTAAAGCCCTTCAGTGATTATCATTCTGTAGAATGGCTTAATCAATCTGTTTTTGCTGTTAAGCAGGATACAAAACTCTTGGATAAATATATTTTGGATAAAGGGGTCGAAAGTATGAAGGACGCCATGGAGAAGCATGGTATTACCCCTGAGGATGTGGACTACTTACTGCCCCATGTTTCGTCACATTATTTTGTAGACGGTCTTTATGATCGCTTTGCGAAAGCAGGAATAGAGATTACAAGGGACAAATGGTTTATGAACTTACGTTCTGTCGGTAATGTGGGAGCGGGTTCGGTGTACCTGATGTTAGAAGAATTAGTCCATTCTGGACGTTTGCAAAAAGGACAACGTATTTTGTTGTGTGTACCTGAGAGTGCACGTTTTACCTATTCTTACGCCTATTTAACTGTTTGCTAATGGTTCCGGTACAAGGAGAAGATATCTTGAAGTTAATTCCACAGCGGTTTCCTATGGTGATGATCGATAGGTTACTTGCATACACCTTAGAGACCGTTGTTGTTGATTTTGAAGTAAAGGTGGATAATCTTTTTGTCCTCGGTATCCACATGCAGGAGAGCGGATTATTAGAACATATGGCACAGTCGGTGGCAGCGCACACGGGCTATAGTTACTATATCCGTGGCGAACAAGCGCCTACTGGATATATCGGTTCCATTCAGAAAGCTGAAGTGCACAGATTACCTTCATTAGGGGAGGTGTTAACCAGTCGGGTGGAGATTGTTCAAGAATTTATGGGCGTTACCTTGGTGCATATAGAAACATATATAGCAGAGGAATGTATAGGCTCTGCGCAGATGAAAACAGTTATTGCTTCAACGTCTTGATATGGCAACAGAATCTATCAAAATACCAATTCATGAGTTTTTACCACATAGGGAGCCTATGTTGATGGTAGATTATATTGTTGAGATCAGTCAAGGGCATGTGATATGTGAATATACGATCGAATCTGACTGTGTGTTTCTGGCGGACAACGCGCTACAGGAGGTCGGGTTGATAGAACATATGGCGCAGACCTGTTCGTCCATCGTGGGACAAAACTATTATACCGCTGATTATGATCCGGAGATCGATGAGCGTGTTATTGGATTCATCTCTGCGATTAAAAGTGTAAGTATTGCGTGTCTGCCCGACAAAGGAGAGTGTATCCGTACGACTGCCAGTTTGGTTTCTCAGTTTGAAGGTGTGGGGTATACCATATGTACCATGTCGGTTATCGCAGAAGTACAGGGCAACAAAATAGCAGAGGCTGAGATCAATTTATTCTTACAGGAGCGTGAGTTTTAATAGCCATTAAATAAACAAGCCGATCCGCCAGTTGGCGGATCATGAGATAAATGCGAAGCATTCATGAGTTCCATCGAGAAAACAAATAAATGCACGAATAATTATATACATATGAAAAAGTCGGAAGTACCTCAGGATAGTGGCCGGATTGTGCAAAAAGGCTCTCGAGAAATGTATTATGCTGTAGATGAGGATGGTAAATATACTACGGCCTTGAGTACAGGCTGGGAAGCGAAAAACATTGTACAGGATCACACGATGGAAGTTCTTCAGGCAGAAATCGATCAGGCTAAGGCGGATGTAAAGGCGGGAAAGCGGAGCCCTGTCTATTATTATATGTTATTGACGAGAATGGATGTAGGCGTTCTGTCGGGTTATACAGGTTTTTGGCAATGGCGTATTAAGCGTCATTTCCGACCAACGGTATTTAATAAATTGAGTGATGATCGGTTACAGAAGTATGCTGATGCATTTGATATTACAGTAGCAGAGTTAAAGAATTTTAAAGGAGATTAATGCAGTTAGATTTTACACATCACCAATCTGCACATTGTGAAAGTGGGGTGGCTTCAAACTTATTAAAAGATAAGGGACTCAATCTCTCTGAGCCTATGGTGTTTGGCTTGGGGGCGGGTATTTTTTATGTCTATCTGCCTTTTTTGAAGGTCAGTAATGCTCCGGGACTGAGTTATCGTCCTATGCCAGGGTGGATCTTTAGCCGTATGGCCAAGCGTTTGGGGATTAAGATTGAGCGGAAGAAGTTTTCGAGTCCGGCTAAGGCTCAACAGCAGCTGGATGAGAACCTAAAACAGCATATCCCTTCAGGATTACAGGTAGGGGTCTATCATCTACCGTATTTTCCGGATGATTACAGGTTCCATTTCAATGCCCATAATCTGGTTATCTATGGTAAGGAAGGCAGTGAGTATCTCGTGAGCGATCCTACTATGGAAGGTGTCCACCGGCTGACGGAAAAGGAGTTGGAACGGGTGCGTTTTGCAAAAGGTGTACTGGCTCCGAAAGGGCATTTATATTATCCAACCTATGTGCCTGCTGAGCATGATATTGATTGGGTAAAAGCTATTCGCAAGTCGATACGGAAAGCCTGCAATGATATGTTGGCTCCTGTTCCTATAGTCGGGGTAAGGGGAATGCGTACGGTAGCCAAGGCTATTGCCAATTGGCCCCAAAAGGTGGGGGTACCGAAGGCCAATTATTACTTGGCTCAGATGGTACGTATGCAGGAGGAGATAGGTACAGGGGGTGGTGGTTTCCGTTATATTTACTCCGCTTTCTTGCAGGAGGCGGGACATAAGACCAATAATGCTGCTTTACTCGATTTATCCAAAGAAATGACAGCGATTGGCGATCTGTGGCGTGATTTTGCTGTTAATGCTTCTCGGGTATATAAAAAGAGGAGTAATCAAGATGATGTGTATAATACATTGTCTGCGGAGTTGCTTCACTTGGCGGATCTTGAAGAAGCTTTTTTTAAGAAGCTGAAAAAAGCTGTTTAGATAATATGGAGATCATTCGAATAGATAGTCTTTCTAAGAAATATAAAGACAGCGATTATTACTCGGTGGAGAATCTCAGTCTTCAGATTTCCGAGGGGGAGGTGTTTGGACTATTGGGACCGAATGGTGCTGGTAAGACGACATTAATCTCGATGCTATGTGGTCTGGTCAAGCCTACGTCAGGTAGCTTTACTATTGCTGGTCTTTCTTATCGGGAATCGGCCATGGCTATCCGCCGATTGATTGGTGTTGTTCCACAGGAATATGCATTGTATCCCACACTGACCGCTACGGAGAATCTGGTTTATTTTGGGGCGATGTATGGCTTGAAAGGAAAGAATCTAAACCAATTGGTGGAGGCGGGTTTAGCAGAAATGGGGCTATCCAAGTTTGCACATAAAAAAATAGGCGCTTTTTCGGGAGGTATGAAACGTAGGGTCAACCTATTGGCGGGAATTCTACATGATCCAAAATTGCTTTTTTTGGATGAACCTACCGTTGGGGTGGACGTGCAGTCTAAAAACGCAATTCTTGATTTTTTGAAAGAGCGAAACCAATCGGGTATGACCTTGGTATATACTTCGCACCATCTTATTGAAGCGCAAGAATTGTGTGATCGTATTGCCATTATTGAAGGAGGAAAGGTTATCGCTCAGGGGACACCTCAGGAATTGATTCACACGACTCAGGACGCACGCAATTTGGAAGATGTGTTTATTGCATTGACAGGAAGGGGGCTTAGAGATGCTATATAAGTTGGGGATGGCTATTCGGAAGGAGCTCATCCTTCAATCTCGAGATATTGGCGGGCTTATTATTCTTTTCGTGATGCCTATGGTTCTGTTGGTTACCATTACTATGGTGCAGAAGGGATCCTTTGACTCTATCACGGGGACTCGGATTCCTGTGCTGTTAGTCGATAATGATCGAGGAGAGATTGCGGAGACGGTTAGAAAAGAATTAGGGAGTACAGGGAATTTTGCAATTGTCGAGGAGATCGGTGATCAGACGCTGTCCGAGGCATCCGCCAAGGATGCTGTCTTTAGAGGAGATTATCAATTGGCTATTGTACTTCCACCAAAATTGAGTGACGATCTGAATCTACATATTAAACAGAACGTGGATAGAGTAATGGCGGAGTTTTCGTATTCCGATTCGGATACGGTCCATGCTGCTGCGGTGACAATCCAAAAGAAGGATGTTAATCTGTATTTTGATCCTGCTACACAGGAATCTTTTAAAACTGCGATAAAAAGTTCTATCGATAAGCTGATTGCTACGATAGAGAAAGATAAGGTTTACAAAGTATTTCAGGAAGAACTGGGAGTCAGCGAAGAAGCTGTGTTTGATCAGGATCAGATTCTCCAATACCGTGAGATTGGCCCTGCGGAAGGAGGAGCTGCGATAAAGCCTAGTGCTGTACAGCACAATGTACCAGCTTGGTCTTTATTCGCTATTTTCTTTATCGTTGTCCCTCTTTCTATCAATATCGTGAAAGAAAAGTCACAGGGTACTATGGTCCGTCTTATCACGAATCCTGTGCCTTATACGTTGTTTCTTTTGGGGAAGACTTTTACGTATCTGTTGGTTAGCCTGATTCAATTTTATTTGATGCTTGTGGTTGGGGTATATATATTTCCACTGCTGGATTTGCCTTCCTTTGAGGTCGGTGCTAATTTTATGCAGTTGTCTACCATGGCGCTTTTTGCAGGGCTTGCCGCTATAGGTTTTGGTATCTTATTAGGAACGATAGCCACGACACAGGAACAGTCTGCTCCATTTGGGGCTACATTTGTTGTTATTTTGGCGGCGATAGGCGGGGTGTGGGTGCCTGTTTTTGTGATGCCTGCTGTGATGCAGACTATTTCAAGGCTTTCTCCCATGAACTGGGCACTGAACGGTTTTTATGATATTTTGCTCCGGCAGGGGAGTTGGATGGCTATTCTGCCTCAACTAATTTTATTACTTT
The DNA here is from genome assembly GCF_016746095.1 of Sphingobacterium faecale. Taxonomy (GTDB): domain Bacteria; phylum Bacteroidota; class Bacteroidia; order Sphingobacteriales; family Sphingobacteriaceae; genus Sphingobacterium; species Sphingobacterium faecale. The sequence goes on from NZ_JAERTY010000007.1 coordinate 200,596, forward strand.
TGTTTTTTATGCTTACGTTGCTGATAGCGGTCCTCTATGATAAGAAGAAAAGAACTATATAGTGAAGCGAGCCATTTGACCGTGTCCAAATGGGGGGATGTGCGGTTCAATGAGGTGGATTCCTTGGGGATTGTATGGCATGGCCATTATATCACTTTTTTTGAAGATGGACGTGAAGCTTTTGGCAGAGAACATGGTATAGATTATTTGACTGTGCAGGCTGCAGGTTATACGATACCCATTGTTAAGTCCGTTTGTGAACATAAGTTGCCGTTGCGTTATGGGGAGAAGTTTAGAGTAGATACTTCTTTTGTGAACACTCCTGCTGCCAAGGTGGTTTTTAGGTATCGAATATTTAACGAACAGGATGAGCTGGTCTGTATAGGAGAGACCACACAGGTCTTCTTGGATAGTGAGGGATTATTGACATTGAATACGCCGGATTTTATGCTTCGTTGGAAGAAGAAGGTGGGGTTATTATAGTGTTTAAGCCGGTATACATATCGTCAGTAAATTGTGTTACTCCACTAGGTATGGATCTGGATAGCAATTGGTCTGCCTTAATGCGGAGCGAAAGCGCCATCCGTACAGTAGATATAGGGATGCTTAAAAGTGTACCTGTGGCTCGCTTTGCTGATCCACTGGCATTAATGAAAGATCTGTCTTTATCTTTTCTGGAAAATCTGTCTTTACAGGTGGTGGTACCACTGTTAAAGGATAAAACTATTACAGAGCGAACAGGATTTGTCCTTTCGACAACGAAAGGGAATATAGATAAACTGCGGTCTACTTCTGCTCAGGAAGCTCAATTGGGGAGAATGGGGGAAGTACTGGCCGATAGATTTGGTTTTACTGCTAAACCCATCGTTGTTTCTCATGCCTGTGTTTCGGGATTGTTGGCGGTATCCGTTGCCAAACGATTGATACAGATGGGACAATATGATGAGGTATTGGTATTGGCGGCTGATCAGGTCAGTGAATTTGTGCTGTCTGGGTTTCAGTCGTTTCAAGCAATGAGTAGTGGGCCGTGTCGTCCGTTTGATGTGGAACGTGATGGCGTGACTTTGGGAGAAGCTGTTGCTGCGGCTTGGGTCACTGGGCAGCGGGCAGGTAGTTTGGTACAGGTTCTGGGCGAAGGGGCGATCAATGACGCGAATCATATATCCGGACCTTCGCGCACAGGGGAGGGACTGGTACGGAGTGTAGCGGCCGCTTTTAAGGAGGCTGATATTACAGGTGACCGTATTGATTTTATCTCGGCGCATGGTACAGCAACATTGTATAACGATGAGATGGAAGCTATCGCATTTGATCGTATAGGCTTATCAGGGGTGCCTACGCATAGTTTAAAAGGCTATTATGGTCATACTTTGGGAGCTTCTGGTTTGTTGGAGTTGGTGATATCTATCAAGTCCATGTATGAAAATAGGTTAGTTGCGACCAAGGGCTTTGCTAACCTGGGAACGTCCAAATACCTCCATGTTATTCAGGATACGGCCTCGGCGGCTTTAAATTGTTGCCTGAAGACTGCTTCTGGTTTTGGGGGGAGCAATACGGCTATGATTATAAAAAAGGTGTAGTGGCAGAGACATTTTACATATCAGCATATACCACAGTGTTTGATCGACAGGTGGCGATCAACGGAGAGGTTGTGTATTCGAGTGAAGCAAGTTCCTTTGCTACGTTTGTGAAAGAAGCTGTGAAAAATATTCAGGTCGATTATCCTAAGTTTTATAAGATGGATAATCTGAGTAAGTTGACCTTCACAGCGGGCGAATACCTTTTACGGAATAGGGCTACTGTAGAGGATACTGCCGTTATCTTGGCAAATCGGTCAGGGAGTCTGGACACGGATAGCCGGCATTGGGAGACGATTCAGGACGAAACGAATTATTATCCTAGCCCTGCTATATTTGTATATACATTGGCAAATATCTGTGCAGGAGAGCTGTGTATACGGCATCATTTGCTTGCGGAGAATGCCTTTTTTGTGTCTGACGGCTATGATGCGGAGAGTTTGCATGCTTATGCAGCGTATCTGTTGCTGTCTGGGAAGGCATCACGTGTGTTGTGTGGTTGGGTGGAATTATTTGGTGAAGAATATAAGGCGGTCATGTATACAGTAGAACGTACTGGGATATTACCGCATACGATAGAACAAATTGATCAATTATTTTTAATATAAAAATGGAAGAATTAAAAGAAGAGCTAAAAGGTAAGATCATTGAGGTTTTAAATTTGGAAGATATTGAAGTATCCGATATCAATGATGATGACTCCTTGTTTGGAGATGGTCTGGGATTGGATTCTATCGATGCTTTAGAGCTTATTGTTCTGCTGGATAAAGGCTATGGTATCAAATTGAGTGATCCTAAGCAAGGTAAGGCTATATTTGAATCGATCAATACAATGGCTGATTTTATCTCGAAAAATAGAACCAAATAGCTGATGTCACGCGGTGTAGGTATTACCGGAATGGGAATTGTTTCGGCCATAGGTCTTTCTGTGGAGGAGAATCTATTGGCTCTGTCTCAATCACGGTGTGGAATAAGCCGCATTGATAATTTTGATACGAGGCATCGGGATAATGTCTTGGTTGGTGAGATCAAGCTTTCCAATCGTGATTTAGAAGATCGCATAGGCCTTACAAAAGGACATAGTCTGACCCGAACGGGGATGCTGGGCATTCTGGCTGCCCGTCAGGCATTGCAGCAGGCGGAACTTGATCTGAAAGATACGTCTATCCGTACGGGATTGATTTCTTCTACTAGTGTAGGAGGAATGGATGTTACCGAAAAATATTTCTATGCCTATATGCAGGACGTAGAATTACAGCATTATATACGTAGTCACGATGCTGGTGTATCTACGCAACAGATTGCTGATGATCTAGGGCTGAGGGGTGCCGTCACGACCATCAGTACGGCTTGTTCTTCGGCTGCCAACGCGATTATGCTAGGGGCTAGGCTCATAAAGAGTGGCCGGTTGGACCGCGTTATCGTGGGAGGGACGGACGCTTTGAGCAAGTTCACCTTGAATGGCTTTAATACGCTCATGATTTTGTCGGATACCTATTGTAGACCTTTTGATCAGCATCGTAAAGGGCTGAACCTGGGAGAAGCAGCAGCTTATTTGGTTTTGGAATCGGAGGAGTTGATTGCGAAAGAAGAAAAGACGGTATTGGCGCGTGTTGTTGGTTATGGTAACGCGAATGATGCCTTCCATCAAACGGCATCGTCCGAGAATGGTGAGGGGGCATTTTTAGCTATGCAGAAGGCTTTTGCTGTCGGTGGAATAGAACCTCGCCAAATTGATTATATCAACGTGCATGGAACGGCTACACCCAATAACGATCTGTCTGAGGGTAGGGCTCTTTTGCGGGCTTTTGGTGAAAAAGTGCCGATATTCAGTTCAACCAAGTCCTTCACAGGACATACCTTGGCGGCGGCAGCTGCAATAGAGGCTGTGTATAGTGTTTTGGCTATCCAAGAAGGAATGGTATTTCCTAACCTTCATTTTGAGACGGCCATGGAGGAGTTTGATCTCATTCCACAAGTGGATGTATTGCATAAGGAGATTGACTATGTATTGTCCAATTCTTTTGGCTTTGGAGGGAATTGTTCGACGTTAATTTTGGGGAGGTAGTTGTCAAGTGAACAAGTTATCAAGAGTTTAGTTTTCTGGATAACACGATTACAAGATAACTTGATAACTGTTTTAAAAGAAGAAATGAAAGAAAAGTGTTTTATTCGAGGTATTGGTGTGGTCTCTGCACAGGGGATCTGGCGGTCTGATTTTTTTGATGAGGCTGTAGAGATTACCGTGAGTAAAGCTTATGCTGAACAGCCTTCTTACAAAGAGCTTATTGCCCCTAATATGATCAGGCGTATGTCCAAAGGGATCAAAATGGGCATATATGCTGCGCAGCAGGCCTTAGATGAGGCAGGTGTGAGCGAATTAGATGCTGTAATTACGGGTACAGGCCTAGGCTGTTTGGAGGATTCGGAGAAATTTCTAAAAAATGTGTTGGATAACGATGAGGAGTTTTTGACACCTACTTCATTCATTCAGTCTACGCATAATACTGTGGGTGCACAGATAGCGCTGCGATTGGGCTGTAAAGCTTATAATTTTACTTACGTGAATGGAGCGGTATCCTTTGAATCGGCCTTGTTGGACAGTTTGGAACAGCTGCAGGGAGGTGATGCACATTCGATACTTGTTGGTGGCATCGATGAAATATCGGGACATACTTTTACGCTAAAGCAATTGATCGGAGAAGTGAAGGCTGACGATGTACAAGAAACAATACGAACATCCAATAGTGCAGGGGTCAATTACGGTGAAGGTGCTACGTTCTTTACGCTTAGCCATGTTTCTTCTGTAGACAGCTATGCGGAAGTGGTGGATGTATGCGTGCAAAATCGACTGGACAAAGAGGAGTTGGCTGATTTTGTAGATCGTTTTCTCGACGTTAATAAACTGGATCGATCCGTTATTTCGGCGTTGGTTCTTGGTAATAGCGGTGATATAACATATGATCATTATTTTGAGGAGTTAGGGAAATTGTTCGAAGATCGGGTACAGTTGTACTATAAGCATCTTTACGGGCATTCTGATATCGCCTCGGCCTTTGGTATGGCTACCGCCGCTTATGTGTTGAAAGAACAGTCTATCCCGGAGAATATTGTTTGGAAGGCGGGAAAACAAATACCGCTTACTTACGTTTTATTATATAACCAGTATAAAGGTAGAGATCATAGCTTGGTGTTGTTGAAAAGAAGTTAGGGAGTTATCGAGTGAACAAGTTGTGAAGTTATCAACAGTTTAGTTTTCTGGATAACAGGATCACTTGATAACAGGATAACACGAAAATTATAAAAATATGTTCAGACATAAAAATATCGTTCCGGTTTTATTGTCCTTAGGGATATTGGCAGCGATATTGGCTTTGTTTTCCGTTATTTCTTGGTCTTGGTGCTTTCTTTTGATTATGCTTTGGATAGGACTAACGACTTGGGGCTCGTTTGATATTCGCCAAAGTTATTTTACCGATGTTTTTTATAAAAAGACAAGGCATGACGGACGAAGCTTAGCGCTTACGTTTGATGATGGACCGACACCGATTACGGAGGATTTCTTGGATTTGTTGAAAAGCTACGATGCAAAAGCTACATTTTTCTGCATCGGTAAACAGATCAATAAGCACCCTCGTATATTTAAACGTATTTTAGAGGAGGGGCATACGATCGGTAATCACACGATGATGCATTCCAAAGCATTTGGTTTTCTTACCGCGGAGCAGGTTATTTTGGAGATTGATAGTTGTGATGCGGTTGTTAATGACCTGGTACCACTGAAGCCCCGTCTTTTCCGCCCACCTTTTGGGGTGACTAATCCACCAATGGCCAAGGCAGTCCAACAGACCAAACATCAAGTTATTGGGTGGAGTATTCGCTCATTGGATACGGTTCTTACCAATGAGGACAAAATCTATGAACGAGTGGTCCGAAGGTTGCAGCCTGGTGATATCGTTTTGTTTCATGATACCTCCGTAAAAACTCTTAGGGTATTAGAACGGGTACTTGTTTATATGAAAGAGCGTGATTGGCATTCGGTAACTGCGGATGAATTGCTAAATTTGCACGCATATGAAGATTAATTTTTTGTTATCCTTTTTTTTAGCGTTTTATGTTTCTTTCGGTGTTGCTCAGGAGCAAAAAATGTCTGCTTCCGAGATTTCCTCTTTTCAGAATTTAATGCGTAAAACGGCTCAGATCAAAACATTGACAGCTGATTTTGTACAGTACAAAAAAGTCGGTTATGTTAAGAATGAGTTGATTTCTTCGGGTAAGTTTTATGTGAAGAATCCAGATAAGCTGGCGTGGTTTTATAGCAACCCTACGGCTTATACCATGGTTTTCAATGATAAAAAGATGATGATCGAAGAGAAGGGAAAGAAAAAGATCATGGATATGGGGCGTAGTAAACAGTTTGAGAAGATCAGTCAAGCGATACAGGCCAATATGAATGGTGGCACCTATCAAGGGACAGAGTTCTCCCCCTCTTATTTTCAAAGTAATAAACTGTATATTCTAAAATTAGATCCTATTGCTAAAGAGGTTAAAAAGGCTATGAAGCAATTGGTTGTCAGTTTTGATAAATCCACCTATCAGGTCGCGGAGGTCATGTTATTGGATAATTCAAATGGTTCTACACGTTTCGTGTTTACCAATCATAAGATAAACACGACATTGGCAGAATCGATTTTTGATCTTTAACTCGTTTTGTAAGATTGCTGTCTTGTTTTTTCAGACTGTTTTTTCCGTACATCTATATTACGCTATTAGGGGCTGTATCAGAGTAGAACTCATCGTCATTTCGACTGCACTATCTTTCGCTCGATGACTAATCCCGATTTGGGGATGACGAGGGAGCTTCAATGATGATACAGCCACCCAGCTTCTATTTTTGAAATTTATTCTTCCATTCTGGAGAGTTGAATTTTTCTTCTATTTTGCGTGCATTTTCCTCGATTTTAGCAATATGAGCTTTCCATTCTGGAGAGTTATATTTTTCTTCAATTTTGCGCGCATTTTCTTCGATCTTGGCAATGTGAGCTAACCATTCCGGAGAGTTATATTTTTCTTCAATTTTTCGTGCATTTTCTTCAATCTTGGCAATGTGAGCTTTCCATTCTGGGGAGTTGAATTTTTCTTCTACTTTTTTACGGGTATCTTCCTCGATTTTGGCAATATGAGCTTTCCATTCTGGAGAGTTATATTTTTCTTCAATTTTGCGTGCATTTTCTTCGATTTTGGCGATATGAGCCAACCATTCCGGAGAGTTGAATTTTTCTTCAATTTTACGGACATTTTCCTCCATCTCGACCAGGTATGCTTCCTGCTCCGGTGCTTTTAACTTTTCTTGGATCTGCTGCCCCATTTTATTGGTGTCGGGTAGGATGAGCGGATGTATGGTGTTTTTGACCGAATCATCTAATAAGTTGATGTCCGTCAGTGAGGTGATGGCAGGGGCTGGGAGTATAGTGGTCCCGCTGGATAGACTATCTGCTTTTGTTGTTAGGGCTTTTTTATCATTTGCTGGGCTCTCGGCATTTGGCTTGGTCCAGGCTACTGATATCAAGGTAAAGGCCACTAGTAATGAAGCGGCTAACTGATGCTTGAGATTGGTATATGATGTTTCCATTCTTGCTTGAGTTATTCTTTTTATTCTATGTAATAGTTTATGCTCCGTTCCGGTGGCAGCAAGACTCATTCTAAGAGAATTAGCATTCTGCTTTAGTAATTCGACATTAAGAAGTGCTTTTGCATAAAGCGTAGGTTCAGGAAAAAATTGTACAACGCGGTCATCGCAGGCTTGTTCACGCTCTGTCCGGATGTGTCTAGACATAAGCCATATAAATGGATTGAAAAATAGGATTGTTTCGAGTATGATGTTTATCATATTTAACAAATAGTCGTTGCGTTTAATATGTGCCAATTCATGTAGTAGAAGTGCTTCTACTTCAGAAAGAGACATCTTGTTGACATAGGCAACTGGAAAGATAATGACGGGTTTGAAAAAGCCCATTGCCAGAGGTTCATAAATAGCTTCCGATAATAGTAATTTTACATCTTTAGTGATACCGAGACTAATGATACTATCGTAAAAACGCTGTTGCCAAGTGTGGGGAACAGGGAAGTTTGAAATCCGTTTTAGATTTTTAATGCGGAGATAGCTATTGGCACATAATATAGATTGTACAAGAATACCGAGCAGATATAGAGGAACAATATAAATAAAGTATTGCTGTATGGTGGGCTGGGCTTCTTGGAAATACTCCATATAGAATAACATTTTGCTTTCTTCAGGCAGAGCGATGTGCTTCCCTGATAAAAACGAATAGTCCAATAGATTGAAAAATGTGTAAGTGAAGCTTATAAAAACGATAAGCTGAGCTGTTAAGGCAAGGTTGTGCTTTGTGTTGGCTTTTAATCCGGGAATAGCGAGATATAGCCCAAATAGAATAAGGTATATAGCGGCTCCTTGCCATAAGGAATGTAGGAGACTCCAACCTAATGCTGTGCTGATAGATGACATCAATGCTTCCATGTTACTTGTTTTCTAGTTGATTTAAATAATCTTTGATCAAGTCTATTTCTTCTTTGCTGGCCTTATGGTTACCTAGTGCCTGCATGACCAATCTTGAAGTCGAACCGTTGTATACGGTATCAATCATTTTGTTCAAGAATTGATTTTGCGTTTTTTCTTTATTGATATTGGCGGTATAGATATGTGTTTTTGAAGAAGTGTCGCGGATCACCATTTTCTTCTCATGCATAATCTGCATAAGTTTAAGGATCGTGGTATATCCGACATCTTTTTTATCTAGGGTTTCGAAGACTTCGCGTACGCTACATTGTCCTTTGTTCCAAAGAACCTGCAGGATTTCCATTTCACTCTCAGTGGGTTTCATCTTTTCTTAAGTTTATCTACGAATCTTTTCGTAATCAAATCTACGAAAGAATTCGTAAATACAAAATAAAAAATGAATTGAAATTTTTTCTAGCTGGGTCATTAGGAAATTAGCAGTGAGATACAGTGGAGATATACTACAGATATAGTGGAGAATCTACTAAGATGGTAGATGCTTCCGAAATGCCTTATAGGTTATAGCGTATCAGGTCTAAGTATAACACGCTATCAACACGGAGAGAACACGGACTCAAGTCCGATGGAGTGGCTTTTGGAGTTGAATCGTTGATGCACTGTCTGTGTCTTAACAGCGAATGGGGTTCGCTTGTTCAATATACGGTTGCTTCGTCATGATGGGAGGGCTCGAGTCATCGTGTATTCTCTTTTTTATAGATTTCTGCCCAAAGGTGCTGCCGAATATGGATCATTTTATATAAGTTTGAAGACTAAAGAGGACATATGCTTTTACAGGATTTTTATAGTGTACAGACATTAAAGCAGCTCGATGAGCAAAAGTATAGCGCGGATATTACTTTGAATAAGGATCATGCTATTTTTAAGGGACATTTTCCGGATAAGCCTGTGACTCCTGGGGTGTGTATGATGCAGATTGTCAAGGAGCTGAGTGAACAGGTTTTACAGAGGAAGCTTTTTATGTATAAATCTTCCAATGTGAAGTTTATGGCTTTGATCAATCCAGAAGTGAATGCGGATCTAAGATTGGAACTTGACTTTTCGGGTTCGGACGAGTCTGATTATAAGGTGAAAAATACGACCTATTTTGAAGATACGGTCGCGTTAAAATTGGTATGTACATTTAAGGTGAAATAGATGGTTAATACTTTGATATCTTTTTTGTTGACAATCTCCTTTTGGTTTCAAATCGATTTATCTTCGGTTCGCTCGAATTTTGAAAAATCGGATACCTCTAAAGAGGCTGCTGCGACATTGTATAATCAGCTCAAGAATTATAATAAAACGGATCCGGTGTTGCTGGCTTATAAAGGGGCGGCCTATGCTATGCAAGCTCGCTATGCCTCCGATCGAAAAGACAAAAAAGAGCTTTTTGTTGCAGGGGCTAAGGATATCGAAAGTGCTGTCGCTGCTGCGCCCAATAATGTGGAGATCCGTTTGGTACGACTGATTATTCAGGAGAATACGCCCAAAATCCTAAAGTATAAAGGAAATATTAATACGGATAAGCAAATGATTTTGTCTAATTTTGGTTCGCAGACCAAGGTGGTGAAAGATATGGTCAAGCGCTATGCCGATAGCCGTTCGGCTGTCTTTACTGCGGCTGAATTGCGTACATTAACCCCGTAGAACTCGTATGGAAGATTCTTTACAACAGCGGCTTACTCATTTGGGAATTGTTGTTGTTATACCTACGTATAATAACGAGAAGACGCTGTGTCGCGTGTTGGATGGTGTTTTGAACTATACGGAGCAGGTTATCGTGGTGAATGACGGTTCGACGGATGGGACTTCCCGGATATTAGATGATTATAAGGGTATAGAACGTATCGACTTTGCGCAGAATAAAGGCAAAGGTTGTGCATTGCGGGCTGGTTTGGCAAGAGCACGGGAGCAAGGGTATGAATATGCTGTGACAATTGATTCGGATGGTCAGCACTATCCTAGTGATTTGGTTGCTTTTGTCGAGGAGATTGAAAGATCGGAAACACCTGTTTTGCTGATCGGTGCTCGTAATATGACACAGGATTCTGTCCCCAAAAAGTCTTCTTTTGGAAATAAATTTTCCAATTTCTGGTTTTGGTTTGAGACGGGCATCCGATTGGAAGATACGCAATCGGGATACAGGGCCTACCCCTTAAATGTTATTCCGAGGAAATATTACACCCGTAAGTTTGAATTTGAAATTGAGGTTATTGTACGTGCTGCATGGAATGGTGTAGCTGTTAGAAATATACCGGTACAGGTGCTGTATGATCCTTCGGAGCGTGTTTCTCATTTTCGACCTTTTAAGGATTTTACGCGGATCAGTATCTTGAATACGGTATTGGTGTTTCTTACTTTTTTTTATATTATCCCCCGAAATTTTTTCCGCTCGTTCAAAAAAAAAAGTTTGAATGATTTTATAAAGGAAAATATCTTTGGTTCAGAAGACTCTCCGGAGAAGATGGCGGCCTCTATTGGTTTTGGTGTTTTTATGGGGATTGCTCCTGTTTGGGGATTTCAGACAGCACTGGTTATTACTTTGTCGGTTTTTTTTCGATTGAATAAGGTATTGTCCTTTGCTTTTTCAAATGTTAGTTTACCTCCTTTTATACCATTGATTATTTATGCGTCGCTCCTTGTTGGCGGATTGGTGCTACCCTCAGCTGGTGCTAATGGGGTGTTGAAATTGGATAGTATTAGCTTTGATACGATACAGCAGCATTTGGTGCAATATCTGGTCGGGTCTTTATTGTTAGCGACGATAATGGGGCTATTGGTCGGATTTGGCAGTTATATTTTAATCCGTATGAAGCAGAATAAATCGGTGTCAGCTGAATAATGCATTTGTTTTTTTACCATATTTATTGTTGGGTACAACGACACAAGCTGATTGCGCTGGTATTGTCGGTATTGTTTTTATTGTTTTTTGGTTTTCTGGCTTCTAAGATCCGTTTTGAAGAAGATATAACACAGATTATCCCAAAGAGTGAGCGGTCAGATCTAACTACAAAAGCGATTCGGCAGGTTAATTTTTCGGATAAAATCACTGTTCTTATAGAGCGGTCCCCAACTGCGGCTGTGGAGGATCTTGTGGAGGCGGCTCAAGGTCTTGCGGATACCTTATCTCAAGATAGCCTTTATATCCGCGAGATTACAGGGCAGTTGGATGAAGGAGTGATAGGGCAGGCTTACGATTTTGTATATGAGCATATTCCTTTTTTTCTTGATGGGTCGGATTATGATAGTTTGGCGGTACGTATATCTAAAGAGGGATTGTCTCAGCGCATGGCAGCAAATTATGAAACGCTGTCTTCGCCATCAGGCTTTGTCTTAGGAGAATTTATTCAGAAGGATCCCTTGGGACTGGCTGTAATGGGACTCCAAAAGCTCCAACGGATCAGTGTGGGGGATCACTTTTTACTTTATGATGGTTTTATAACAAGTAAGGATACGACGCAAATACTTCTCTTTTTAAGCCCCAAATATGAAGGTGCCGAGACGGAGAAGAATAAAGCTTTTGCGGAGGAGCTGTATGGTTTGCAAAAAATCTGGAACAGCACCTATGAGGGACGTGTCCGTATTTCTTATTTTGGTTCTGCACTGGTTGCTGTCGCGAATGCGGATCAGATTAAAGGGGATATTCTAAAGACGATACTGCTATCGATGTCGGTGCTGATGGTGCTCTTGATTCTGTTTTATCGGAAGTTGTATATTCCGTTGTTGGTGTTTATACCGACCATTTTTGCAACGGTGTTTGCATTGGGCTGCCTTTACTTGTATAAGCCTGTGATCTCGGCCATATCACTGAGTATTGGGGCTGTTCTGATTGGTATTACTATAGATTTCGCTTTGCATATTTTGACCCACTTCAAGAAGAATACGGATGTAAAGGTATTGTTTAAAGAGTTGACTAAGCCGCTATTGATGTCGGGGACGACGAATGCGGTAGCTTTTCTCTGTCTTCTTTTTGTTCATTCTACAGCATTAATTGATCTGGGAATTTTTGCATCGATTACGCTGGTCGCTTCCTCGGTATTCACGTTGCTTATTATTCCACATCTTTATAAGCCTAAAGAGGAGCTTCGGCATAATAGCTTGTTGGATAAGGTGGCTGCATTTCCTTTTGAGCGAAGTAAGGTATTACTTGTTTCTTGTATCGTCCTGATCGGAGTCAGTTTATTTACGAGTGGTAAAGTGCGTTTTAATAATGATCTGGCTGGCTTGAACTATATGCCAGCTGACTTAGCGGATACAGAATCCCGTCTGGATAAGCTCATGAATACCTCGGCCAAATCGTTGTATGTGGTGGCGACAGGTAATACCTTGGATACGGCGTTGCAGCGGAATGAAGAGGTTGCTGCTTACCTTAATCTAGCTAAGGCGGAGGAGCTTATATTGGACTTTTCTAACGTAGGTGATCTGTTGAATCCTATTCAGGTTCAACAAGCTAAAATAGCAGCATGGAACTCCTTTTGGCATTATCATAATAAAGAGTTGGTTATACGTAATCTCCGGAATATAGGGGAGGAATATGGATTTACAGCAGATGCCTATGAGCAGTTTTTTGGACTGTTGCGAGAGCCTTTTTCTCCGATGGCACTCTCGGATTTGGAACTGTTACCGAATGTAGGTGTCCGTGATTTTGTTGTTAGCAAGAATGGGTTCTTTACCGTATCATCGATGGTTAAACTCGAGGAGAAGCATAGAAATCAGCTTGTCAAGAAACTGGAGGAAATGCCTGGCGTGGTGGTGGTCGATCGGAAGCAATTGAATGAAACCTTTTTAGGGAAGTTGAGAGACGATTTTAATGCGTTGGTAGGGTATTCTTCGGTGGCTATATTGTTAATCCTGTGGGTGTTTTTTAGGCGATTGGAACTGGTGTTGCTCGCTGCTATTCCGATCGGTCTTACAGGGTTGGTAACGGCTGGGATAATGGGGCTTTTTGGGCTTGAGTTTAATATTTTTTCTGCGATCGTATGTACTTTGGTATTTGGACATGGCGTGGACTTCAGTATTTTTATGACAGCGGCCTTGCAAAAGCAGTATAGTACGGGGGAGGATGAGCTTCAGGTGTTCCGTACTTCTATTTTATTGGCTGTGTTGACGACTGTATTGGCTATTGGGGCGCTGATATTTGCCAAACACCCTGCATTGATTTCTATTTCTTCGGTGTCGTTGATCGGGGTTTTTGCTGCAGTGGTGATTACGTTTGTGTTTTATCCTATTATCTTTCGTTTCTTTATTACGGATCGGGCTAAACATGGAAAGTCACCGTTCACTGTCTTTATTCTGTTCTGGTCTTTATTGCTTTTCCTATATTATGGTTTAGGTTGTATTTTTCTTTCTTTCTTCGCGCGATTGGTGCTTCCTATTATTCCTGTCAAACGTGAGCGTAAAGATGGTCTTTTAAGATACTTGATCTCTAAGTTTATGAAGTCGGTGTTGTATGGCTATCCGTTGGTGAGCAACAAAACGGCTAATCCTTACGGCGAACGCTTTGAGAAGCCTGCGGTAGTGATCGGTAATCATAGTTCTTTTCTAGATACCCTTACCATGGGGATGTTGGTTCCGAAGATGATCTTTCTGGTGAATGACTGGGTTTGGAAATCTCCGATTTTTGGAAGGGCTGTTCGGGTTCTTGGATTTTATCCGACAAGTAATGGGGTGGAGGGGAGTCTAGACTTTTTGAGAGCAAAGGTGGAACAGGGATATTCTATTGTCGTCTTTCCGGAGGGGACACGATCCTATGATAATCAGATAAAACGCTTTCATAAAGGCGCATTTTATCTTGCAGAACAGTTGCAATTGGATATCCTACCTATTTATATTCATGGTAATGGTGATGTGTTGCCTAAGGGTGATGTGTTGATCTTTCCCGGACAGCTTCGTCCGATAGTTGGGAAGCGTATCTCGGTAGTGGATGAAACTTATGGTACGACTTATTCGGAAAGGACGAAAGCGATTTCTGCTTCCTTTAAAGCGAATTTTGAAGACCAACGGTTTGCTCTTGAAAATGCGGATTATTTTGTGGCTAAGATCCATTTGGCGTATCTCTATAAAGATGATGAAATCGTTGAATCTGTAAAAGATTCCTTAAAACGTTGGAAGCAATTGTTTTGGGAGCTTAATCGGCAGTTGCCAGACGGAGGGGATTGGTTGCACTGGAGCTCTTCGTTCGGAGAATTGGATTACCTCTTGTCATTGCACCAGGGGAAACGGAAGGTATATGGTTTGATCGAAGAGGTGGAACATAGAAAAGTGGCTGAAAGTATTTACTGGTCTTCTTCTCGAGCGGTACGTTTTGTCGCTGTGCAGCAACGCAGTGATGTGCTGGTGATATCGAAGTTGTTACTTGGGGCGGATTACCTATGGGATGGATGGTTAGATTATCCCTGCATCGTAAATCTTAATAGTGGTAATAACCTTGATCTGTTGCTGGAAAGGAACTTTGTTCTGGAATCCGTTGAAAATGGTATTCAGTTTTATAGGAGGGGGCATGCTTAAGTCTGACTATGATGTGGTGATTGTGGGCAGTGGACTGGGGGGCTTGGCTGCTGCGGTTATCTTAGCTAAAGAAGGTAAGCGTGTGTGTGTACTGGAGAAGAACAATCAGTTTGGAGGCAATCTACAGACTTTCTCACGAAGTAAGAAGATTTTTGATACGGGAGTACATTATATCGGTGGCTTGTCGAAAGGACAGAATTTATACCGTTATTTTTCCTATCTGGGTATTATGGATAAGCTCCATCTGGAACAAATGCCGGAGGTATTTGACTATGTAGGTTTTGGGGATGATGATGTGGAGTATCCTTTGGCCCAAGGTTATGATTCTTTTATCGAACAACTGTGTGTGTTTTTTCCAAATGAGAGTGCTGCATTGGAGCAATACGTGAGCGATCTACAGCGCGTATGTGAGGCTTTTCCTTTGTATAATTTAACGGAACCTGAAGATGTCTCTTATCAGCACCCCTTTTCGGGACTGAGTGTATATGCCTATTTTGAAAAGTTGACTTCTGATGTCACTTTGCGGGCAGTATTGGCTGGTGCCAACTTTTTGTATGCGGGGGATTCGAGGCGAACACCTTTTTATCTTCACGCTCTTACCGTAAATTCATATATACAGAGTTCATACCGTTGCGTAAATGGAGGTAGTCAAATCAGCAAACAATTGGTTAGACAGCTTCGAAATTTGGGAGGGGTTGCGCTACGGCATCAGGAGGTTGTACAGTATCATAGTCGGGATGGTCGTATATATAAGGTAGAAACGAAAGCAGGGGAGCAGTATCGTGCGGACTTGTTTATTTCTAATGTGGAGCCACAAACGACTTTGAAACAGGTGGATAATGCTTTGTTCCGTTCGGTCTATGTTGACCGGATACAGCATTTACCGCTCACAGTATCTTCTTTCAGTGCGCATTTTGTTTTGAAAGAGGGAGTTGTTCCCTACGTTGGGTCGAATCTATATTATCATCGGGATAAACAGGGGATGTGGAATCTTCCGGCGTATGAACAGGAGCAATGGCCTGAGATGTATATGTTGTCGATGACGGAGGATAAGAATGCTCCTGGATATGCGGATACATTGACTTGTCTCAGTGTGATGCAATTTGAAGAGGTGCGGCCGTGGAGCCTGTCAAAAAATACGGTGGTGGAGGTGTGTGATAGGGGGAAAGATTATGATGCTTTTAAGGATAGTAGAATAAATCGGATATTGGATAAATTAGAGGTACGCTGGCCAGCACTACGGGAATCGGTATTGGCTGTGCACGCTTCTACTCCACTGTCTTATCGGGATTATATTGGTACGAGCGAAGGGAATCTATATGGGCCTGAAAAGGATGTAAATTATGAGATGCAGACCAAAATTTCTCCTAGGACAAAGATTCCTAATTTGTTTTTTGTAGGTCAGAGTGTCGGGATGCATGGTGTACTGGGGGTGACCATTGGTGCTGTGGCTACGTGTATGGAGGTGTTGGGGGGAGGATTCTATTTATTGGCTAAAATTAAAGCAGTGACGGATGAGTAGAATTGTGCAATTTATTTTTCTGTTGCTCGTGTGTTCTTCCTGTGCATCGAATAGAATTTCGAAGCGGTATGCCCGTTCGTTTGTGGAGCAGGTCGATACAGTTCGGCTGGTGCGGGAGGAGGATACGGTGCGTGTTCTGAGCAATCGGGATTATGTGGTAAAGAATCGGTATGGTACTTGGGAACTTTATGTGTCGGGCGATTCTTATGGTCTGGGGAATCGGATGGGATTGCTGACAGCGGATTTGTTTAGGCATCAACAGGCGGTCTTTATGGGGAAGTTGGAAGGCATGGTGTCTTCTAGATTTAAGCGTCGTTTGGTATCTAAGTTTATTCATTGGTATGGCCGGCACTTGGATGATTATATTCCGAGGGGATATCTTGATGAGATTTATGCTTTGTCTACGCATTTGGATAACAGATATGCGTATGCCGGTGATAATTTTAGTCTGACATTATTTATGCACGCCGCGCATGATTTAGGGCACGCTTTGCGGGATTTGGCAATTGTTGGATGCTCGTCGGTAGCTTCTTGGGGGGATAATACGGATGATGGTCAACTTTTGATTGGTCGGAATTTTGATTTTTACGTGGATGATGAGTTTGCTGAAAACAAAGTTATTAATTTTGTGCGACCTCATGGAGGGATACCTTTTATGTCGATTTCTTGGGCAGGGATGATTGGTGTTGTTTCTGGAATGAATATGGAAGGCCTTACGGTAACGATGAATGCGGGTAAATCATCTATTCCTCTTTCTGCAAGGAGGCCGATTTCTATTGTCGCTCGTGAGATTTTGGAAAAAGCTGGTACTATTGAAGAGGCAATTGCGGTGGCAAAGGAGGCTCGGTCTTTTGTCTCGGAATCTTTGATGATCGGGAGTGCCCATGATAAAAAGGCGGTTCTTTTGGAAATATCTCCTAAAAAATTTGATGTGTTTGAGGTCGAAAACAGTCAACAATTATTATGTACTAACCATTTTCAGTCCGATACGTATGCTTCTGATAAGCGTAATATAGCCCATATTCAGAATAGCCATTCGAAGTATAGGTATGACCGGCTTTCAGAACTGTTGGGGCAGGAGGATAAACTTAACCCGACCAAAATGGTGGATATATTAAGGAATAAAGAGGGCTTGACAGGTGAGGATATCGGTTATGGAAATGATAAGTCGCTAAATCATTTATTGGCCCATCATGCGGTGGTCTTTAAACCGGAGGATAAATTGGTATGGGTATCTAATTCGCCTTATCAGCTGGGAGCGTTTACGGCTTATGATCTAAAGGCTATCTTCTCGGATGAGTCTGTCGTGGGGAGGTCTCGGCTCATGGATTCGCTTACCATAGTGGAGGATTCTTTTGTGCAGTCTGCCGCATATAAAGATTACGAACGCTATAAAAGTGAATCAGATCGTATTATGCAGGCGATACGTTTGAAAAGGGAAATTTCGGAAGAGGATCTCAGAAAGTTTAAGGCGCTTAACCCAAATCTTTGGTTAGTTTATTATATTGCTGGACGGTATTGGTATAAAAGAGGAGATTACGATAAGGCGATGGTCGAGTTTTCGAAGGCGTTGACGCTGGAAATTCCTACGGTACAGGCTGAAAAAGAAATACAGAAATTATGGGACAAGTCAAACAGAAAGCATCGGAAATAGTTTATTCTTCGATGCGTGCAATTGAAGCTTTTCAGGAGGTACTATTGCAGCAGCAATTGGTCTATTTGGCAGAGCGATCGCCGTTTTATCAGCGTTTATTTGCGAAGCATAATATCGATGTATCTAATGTGAAGACCTTGTCTGATCTCCAATCATTACCTACAACCTGTAAAGATGATCTGCAACTGTATAATGATGATTTTCTGTGTGTGCCTCCTGAGCATATTATTGATTATTGTACAACTTCTGGAACATTGGGCACACCGGTTACTTTTGGACTTACGGACAAGGATCTGGATCGTTTGGCTGCCAATGAGATGCAATCTTTTGAAACTGTAGGAATAAAACAAGGGGATCGCGTGCAGTTGATGACGACTATCGATCGTCGGTTTATGGCGGGACTGGCGTATTTTTTGGGTTTGAGAAAATTGGGCGCTGGCGTAATCCGTGTGGGGTCAGGAATCCCTCAGATGCAATGGGATTCTATACTGAAGTATAAGCCGACTTATCTGATTGCGGTTCCTTCTTTTTTATTGAAGCTGATTGAATTTGCAGAACAACATGATATTGACTATAATAAAAGTAGTGTTAAAGCGGTAATCTGTATCGGCGAGGCCTTACGTGACAAGGATTTGAATAATACGATTCTTACGGACCGTATTATTAGTAAATGGAATATCAAGCTGCACTCTACGTACGCTTCTACGGAGATGGGGGCTGCATTTACGGAGTGTGGTCATTTTGCGGGGGGACATGTGCAACCTGATCTGATTATTACGGAGATTGTGGATGATGAGGGTGAAGTGGTTGCGGATGGGGAGAGTGGTGAGCTTGTCGTCACGACACTGGGGGTGGAGGGTTTGCCGCTGTTACGTTTTAAAACAGGGGATATCGTGCGTAAGCATGTAGAACCTTGTGCCTGTGGGCGTCATACGTATCGTATAGGCCCCGTGGAAGGGAGAAAGCAGCATATGGTCAAATATAAGGGCACGACTTTGTATCCGCCTGCTATGCATGATCTATTGGCGGGTTTTCCTGAAGTATTGTTGCATCAGATTGAGCTGTTTCATAACGAGATCGGTACGGATGAAATCGTGATACGTTTGGTGTCTGCGAATTCGTCGGAAGAGTTTATCGGAGGAATTAAGGATCATTTTAGGGCAAAACTGCGTGTTGCCCCAAAGATTGAACTGTGTGTGCTTGAAGAGTTGCAACAGTCGGTTTTTAATCCGCTAAGTCGGAAGCCGATTACTTTTATCGATAATAGGGTATAGCTTTGATGTGCTTATTATCTCAATAACTCTTTTAGGTCATCCTGAGATAGTGATTTTACGAAGCTTTCCTCGGTGGTAACGAGTGATGTCGCTATCGATTTCTTGCGATTCTGCATGGCTACTATTTTTTCTTCGACAGTATCCTTACTGATAAATTTGTAGATGAATACATTACGGGTCTGGCCGATGCGGTGGCTTCTGTCTATGGCCTGCTGTTCGACCGCTGGGTTCCACCACGGATCGAGTATAAATACATAATCGGCTTCGGTAAGGTTGAGACCTACACCTCCTGCTTTTATTGAAATGAGGAATAGTTTGATATTGTCATCTGTTTTGAATTCCTGTACGGCCTGAGCTCTATTTTTTGTGGTACCATCGAGGTAGGCAAAAGGAATATTTAGTTTTTGGAAGTGATTCTTGAAGATTTCGAGGTGCTTAACAAATTGAGAGAAAATCAAAACCTTGTTTCCTTCTGATGATATGGCATCGAGCATTTCAAGAACAGCTTCGAACTTACCCGATCCTGCTTGGTAATTTTCTTCCACCATCTGGGGATGGTTGGCCAATTGTCTTAGCTTGGTTAGGCCTTGTAGTAATGCAATCTGCGACCCTTTGCCTTGCTGTTGTACCGTACTGTCTAATATGGCGTTGCGGTACTCCGATTTGGTGGTCTCGTAGCGTTCGGATTGGTCTTCTGTCATCTCGCAGTAGATAATCTGTTCTGTCTTGGGCGGTAACTCTGTGGCGACTTGATTTTTTGTCCGTCGGAGTACAAAAGGCTTTATGATGGCTTGTAGTCTTTTGGCGGAGGCCTCGTCTTTTTTCTTTTCAATGGGGGTGACAAACTCTTTTTGAAAGAACGAATAGCTGCCCAATAGACCTGGATTTGTAAAGTGCATCTGTGACCATATATCTGAAACCGAATTTTCAACAGGCGTACCGCTGAGGGCTAGTTTGTGACGGCTTTTTAAAACTTTAATTGCCTTAAAGGACTTAGATGTCGGATTTTTTATGTTTTGACTTTCATCTAAGATGATGTAGTTAAAAAAGCATTTGCTTAATATGGCTTCATCGCTACGGACAATACCGTAGGTGGTGATAACTAAGTCAAAATGGGTAAAGGCATAAGGATCTTTGAAACGGTTTGTGCCGGTGTGTAAAAGAACTCTTAGCTTGGGGGCAAAGTTATCTGCCTCTTTTTGCCAATTGTATACTAGGGAGGTCGGTAATATCAGTAGAGACGTCTTTGCATGATCCGTATCTTTTAACTCTTCTTTCTGTTTCTGCAGTAGCGCTAATGTCTGTACAGTTTTTCCCAACCCCATATCGTCAGCGAGTACTCCTCCGAATTTATACTCTTGAAGGAAATGGAACCAATTATAGCCTGCTTGTTGATAAGGACGTAGTTGGCCAACGAATCCTTGTGGCTGTCCTATTTCTTGTATCTCTTCGAAATTGCTGAGTTGTTGTAGCTTGCGGCTCATACTTAGTGCTGTATGCTCCGATATTTCATGAAGAATTCCGATATGAGCTTTGTTAAGCTGTAGACTGTCTTTTTTGAGTGCAAATTGAAACAAGTGTTCATACTGGGCGAACCACTCTTCGGGGATAATAGCCACTTCGCCATTGGGTAATACGAATTCCTGTATATGATTAAGGATATGATCCCGTAATTGTATAAAGGGTATTTTGTATGGGCCGAAGTTGGCGAAGGCGCGTACATCAAACCAATCGTTATCTTCGACGACTTCAATATCCAATGAGGTTTTTCCGATAAAGATTTGTTTACCTCCTGTGTCTTGTTTTATTTGGAAGCCTTGAGTTAATAGTTCTTCTTGGTGGTGATTGAGCCAGTCGAATATGCTAAACGTATTTTCGGGATCTGGAACATAGCTTCCGAATAGGGAGTCTTCTTGTTTAAGTCCTAAGTCTAAAAGGTGCTGATGCTGTTTTTCTTCCCAGGCAGCGGATCGCTTGATTCTTGAGAAAGTATACCAATCCTTTTCTTTTTCATATTGCAGACGTACCGATATTTTGTGATCTCCGCCATAGGAGAAGGAGTAATCACCGTAGTTGAACGAAAGCTGTACGTGGGACTGCCCTTCGATAACATAGTTTAAGGTCAGTACGGGGGTGGCATCTTCCTTGATCGTCTTAATGTCAAATCCCTCGGCGTAAACGTTGTTTTTTTCTATCAGATTGGCGACGAATGTTTCAAAGTATTTTTTCTCTGTAGCGCGCGTTACGGTGATATAGCGTTTGTTTAAGAAGGGGCTGAGTTTTTTTCCTTCCAATGGTTGGTTAAAATGGTACAGCGTATTGTCCATTAATAACCATGCTTGGGCGTTGATAATGACTTCGGCATTTTTGAACATGAACTCCATCCGATGCCCATTGTATTTCAGTGTCGGGAAATAACGTGTCTCTACTTCGTTTCGTCTGAAATGAAATAGAATCGATGTAGGTAATGGGGCTATTTGTAGCTTTTGATCCGCAGAATAGCCATCTTTCTTATTCATTAGGAATAACGGCTTTTGGCCAATTAATTCTAATGCTTTTAATAATTTCTGCTCTAATTTGGGGCGTATATAATCGTATATTTTTTGATCGAATATATTGAGAAAGTAGTCCGCTGGGCGAATGGCTTTTTTATGATACTTTTTGATGACCTGTGTCTGTTCGACTTCGTCCAACAGTTTGATGATTTTATAGTCCTGCTCATCCAAAGCTGCGGCATATTCTTCAACGGTATTGGAGAACACTCTTTTGGAAGATAAAGAAAGACTGCCATTGGCATTGAGTTGTACAATGTGTGGTTCTATGAGATAGCCTAAATAGGGATGTTCACCGAGTGAATAAACCAATTGGTAACGAATAGATTTTTCTGTTTGCCGCATCTTTACTAATACTTCCTTAAGAAGGCATCTAATATAACCCGAATAACGATAAAGTAAAAATAAAAAGGTAAATAGTTCGTTGTTAGTTATTAGCTATTGGCAGATGGCTTATAGCAGATAGCGGATGGCAGATAGCCATAAGCTAATAACCATCGGCTATAAGCTTATGGCTATAAATCCTTCATAGACAAAAGTAGCTGGACCTTTAAGTATGACATTGGTAAATCTTTGGCCGTTTTTCTCAAAGGACACGTATAATTGTCCGCCTAATGCACGGATAGGGATTTCAAGAGGTCCATTCAAATCTTCTTCGATTGCCATAGCCATAGCAACAGCGGTGGCGCCGGTACCACAGGCGTAGGTTTCATTTTCTACACCCCGTTCGAAGGTGCGGAGGAAATAACCAGCTCCTTCTTTTTCTACAAAATTGACATTAATACCATCCTGTCTGTAGGTACTGTTGTTGCGTATGGCATATCCTTGTTGGTATACATCGAGCTGTGTGAGGTTTTTTGCTTTGGTCACATAGTGTGGCGAACCGGTGTGCAAGACGTAAGCTTCTCCATCTTTTTGAATTTCATAGACATCAGTCATTCCAAGTTTTACCTGTTCTCTTTGGATAGTTGCATCGTGCTCTCCATCTACTGCCAAAAAGACAGTTTTGTCTTTTATGATACCAAGATCGCGGGCAAATGCGACAATGCAGCGCCCTCCATTGCCACACATGCTGCCTTCACGGCCGTCGGAATTAAAATAGACCATTTCGAAATCAAGCTCGTTGGTGTTTTGTAGCAGCATTAGCCCGTCCGCACCGATTCCAAACCTGCGATCACATAAATGCTTTACTAGCGCGGTGCTGATGTTATTCAATCCCTTATCTCTATTGTCGATTAGGATGAAATCATTGCCTGCGCCCTGATATTTATGAAATTTAATTTTTTGGTCCATAAAACTTGAAAATATGCATCAAATTTAATATTCTTGTTACAATTGTGCGTCAACGTGTTAAAACATGTTAAAAACCTAAAAAAGTCACTGTTTATTAACAAATTTTAACTGACAAAAGTTGTGACAGGCCGTGTGATGGTACTACATTTGACTAACACAATTTGTACTTAATTAGAATAACAAAGTTAGAAATTAAAACAGCAAAGTAATATGAAAAAAATAGGAGTAAGTTTATTAGCAGCTGTCCTAGGAGGGGCAATTGCTGTAGGGGGATACAAGTTTTTTGAAAACAAGCAATTGGATAATATGACTTTTGAAGAGAAACAAAAGGTCTATTATGCAAGTAATCCAACGAGTACAGCATTGTCATCTACGGGTAATCCCGATTTTACGCAGGCAGCAGCGGCAGTTTCGCCAGGTGTAGTGCATATAAAAGTTTCTGTTACGACACGTGGTGGTCAACGTGGTGGCGGTGGTTCAGGCTCGCCTTTCGATCTGTTTGAAGAGTTTTTCGGTATGCCTCAACAACGTAGAGGTCAGCCAGCACAACCTAGACAGGCACAGGCATCTGGTTCTGGTGTAATTATATCGCCTGATGGTTATATTGTCACCAATAATCACGTCGTTGAAGACGCGGACAAAATAGAAGTTCAACTAACGGACAATCGTAGTTTTGAAGCTAAGGTAATCGGCCGTGATCCTAATTTTGATCTGGCCTTGATTAAAGTAAATGCTACGAACCTTCCGATGGTAAAATTAGGTAACTCGGATGATGTACAGGTTGGAGAATGGGTACTGGCAGTCGGATATCCGTTGGGTTTGCAGTCTACCGTAACAGCAGGTATCGTCAGTGCTAAAGGACGTCGTATTGGTATCTTGGATGAGCCTTCTCAACAACGTGGCTTTGGACAAGGTGGACAACCTGAGCAGATGGTCAGTACAGCTATTGAATCTTTTATCCAAACGGATGCGGTAATTAATAAAGGTAATAGTGGTGGTGCATTGGTCAATGCCCGTGGTGAACTGATTGGTATCAACTCTGCTATTGCGTCGCCAACTGGTACGTATGCGGGATATGGTTTTGCAATTCCAATCAGTCTTGCTAAGAAGGTCCTGGATGATTTTAAAGAATTTGGTAGTGTTAAGCGTGGTTTCGTAGGGGTTAGTTTTAAAGAGGTTGGTGTCGTGCGCAAGGAATACGGATTGGATGATGTCAATGGACTGTATGTGGAAGAAGTGGTGAAAGGTGGTGGTGCAGAAGGTGCTGGAATTAAGAAGGGGGATATCATTACTAAAGTAGACGGAAAAATTATCTACGGATCACCTGATTTGCAGGAACGTGTAGCCAGACTTCGTCCAGGTGATAAAGTGAAGCTTACCTATAAGAGGGATGGAAAAGAGAAGGACGTTATGGTAACACTAAAGGGAGAAGAGGTTAATAAGTCTTCCGGAAATGAGGAAGGATCAAGTGCCAGTGCAACGCAGATCTTTAATAAATTGGGAGCGAGTTTTATCCCTGCAACTGACGCGCGTAAGAAAGAGTTAGGCATTACTTCTGGGGTAGTGGTGACTCAAGTGCACCGCGGAGGAGTGTTCGAATACTTTGGTGTAGAAAGAGGCTTGGTGATTACGGACGTTAATGGTAAAACAGTGAATAGTGTGGATGATGTTGAATCTGCTCTAGCATCTACAAAACGTAATATTGTACGTATAAAAGGAGTTCCTCAACGTGGTAGTACGGTGGAGTTGAATGTTCCTATTGAGTATTAAACAGTAGAATAGTTTAAATAAGAACAAAGTATGGTTTCGAAAAAAGCCATACTTTGTTTTTTTATATATAATCTGGATTTTTGAGGGATGAATATTTTAATGGTATGTTTGGGTAATATCTGCCGGTCACCGCTAGCCCATGGTGTATTGCAACAGATGGCTGTGGCTAAGAATTTAAATTGGCATGTGGATTCGGCAGGGACGGGAGACTGGCATGTGGGGCAGGCTCCTGATCATCGGTCGATAGCTGTTGCGAAAAAATATGGTGTGGATATCTCTGGGCAACGGGCGCAACATTTTACCGTAGCACTTTTCGATTTGTATGATCTTATTCTGGTCATGGACAGACAAAATTATCAGGATGTATTAGGTTTAGCAAATACAGCAGAGCAAAAAGACAAGGTCAGATTATTTTTAGATGATGATGTTGTTCCTGATCCTTATTTTGACGATGCGCTATTTGAACCGGTATACGATATGGTCGAAAAGCGATGTCAGCAGTTGATATCGGAGTTATCTTAAAGAATGGCATGACAATTCTTTCTGTTGAAATCATTATTTTTGACTTTTTATAAATATGAAATACTCATGTTTATCAAGGTGCAAACATCCATAGTCCTTCAGCTAGCGGATGACAGATAAAAAACAGGTTAGACATATATGAAAGCAGCAGAAGTAAATAAAAAATGGAATATCCTGAGAGAGGCTCTCGCTCAAAGTTTTGATATGGAATTGCCCGATATAAAGGTGGTTTTGTTTTTAATCGGGGTTCAGGAATTGGGCCAAGGACCAAAGAAATTTTCTAAACGGGAGAAGGAAGAGTTGATGCATATTGCGACTTGTAGGCTCTTTAGTTCGATGGGCTTTTATGAGCTCGAAGGGCTCGACGAACAGGGATGGCCACATTGGAAATTGGTGAAAGCTATTCCAAATTATACCTTATTGGAACAGGAATTAATTATGAAATCGTTGATTATTGATTATTTTCAGGAATTGGAAGTGATATAACTTATTTTTATGAAAAGATTTTTACTTACTTTTTTTTTAGGACTATTTCTTGTGGCAGCGCAGGCGCAGAAGCCACAGCATTATTATGTGGAGCTTAAGACCAGTAAAGGGAATATTTTGATTCAGCTTTATAATGAAACTCCTAAACATAGGGATAACTTTAAGAAATTAGTCAACGATGGCTATTATGACTCTTTGCTTTTTCATCGGGTAATCCAGAATTTTATGATCCAAGGTGGAGATCCTGATTCGAAAAATGCGGCGGATAATGCCATACTGGGCAATGGCGGTCCTGACTACAAAGTGAATTCTGAGATACAGGATGGTCTTATCCATAAAAAAGGAGCGTTAGGAGCTGCTCGAGATAATAATCCCGCAAAGCAATCTTCTGCATCACAGTTTTATATTGTTCAGGGACGTAGGTTTACGAGCCAAGGATTAGATTCTCTGGAACAATTTCGATTGAATGGAAAGAAGCTTTCGGCTTTACAGCGTGATCAATATATGACTGTAGGTGGAGCGCCTCATCTGGATGGCAATTATACGGTATTTGGTCAGGTAGTCCATGGATTGGAGGCGGTAGACGGTATTGCTGGTGTCAAAACAAACGCCCAGGACAGACCTGTTGTCAATGAACGTATGTTTGTGCGGTTATTGACGAGAAGAGAGGCTGTAAATCAGGATCGGGAATTACAAGGTCTTAAGCCCAAATCAGGATTTCTTACAGAATTTTTTGATGCTTTTAAGTCAAAGAAATATAAGCTGTAAAAGGTTTTGTTAAGTGATTAATTAATAATTGACTAGTAATGAAGATTGTAACATATAATGTGAATGGGATACGGGCAGCCTTGAAGAAAGATTGGATAGGTTGGTTGAAGACTGTGAATCCGGATGTGGTCTGTCTGCAGGAAATTAAAGCTACGCCGGATCAGGTTCCTGAAATAGCTTTTTTTGAACAGATGGGGTATGAACATTACTGGTATCCGGCACAAAAAAAGGGGTACAGTGGTACGGCTATTTTAACTAAAAAGACTCCTAAACATGTGGAGTATGGGTGCGGACATGAGGATTATGACTTTGAAGGAAGGATTATCCGTGTAGATTTTGATGACGTTTCGGTGATGAGTACGTATTTCCCTTCTGGTACAACGGGGGATACTAGGCAAACCTTTAAGTATCGTTTTTTAGACGATTTTCAAGCGTATGCGACTAAACTAGTGGAAGAAAAGACTAATCTTGTCGTATGTGGTGATTTTAATATTTGCCATCGAGCGATTGATATCCATAATCCGAAGTCAAATGCCAATACTTCGGGATTTTTGCCTGAAGAACGTGAATGGATGGAGAGTTTTATTAATTCGGGCTTTATTGATACATTCAGGCATTTGCATGCGGAACCACATAACTATACCTGGTGGAGCTACAGAGCTGGATCACGGGGTAAGAACCTCGGCTGGCGCATCGACTATAATATGGCATCGGTAGCCTTGAGAGATCGGATTAAATCTGCTCATATTCTGAGCGATGCTGTGCATTCGGACCATTGTCCGGTGTTACTCGAATTGGGAGACTAAATCAATGTATACGAGGCGGCGCATTTTTGCGTTTCCTCGACTTTACATTTGATTAGTCGACAGCCGTATTGGGCGAGTTGTTGTGGCCCAATTTGCTCTACTAGATACTTTGCTATATTTTCTGCAGTGGGATTGAATGGAACGAGAACGAGGCTGTCTGCTGCTATGTCCATGAGCCCTGACAGTAGGGGATCTTCATTCCAAATAAGAAATTTGTGATCAAAATTTTCTTCTAGCCACATACATAGCTTTTCTTTGATGACAGAGAAGTCTACTACACGGCCGACTGTGTCTAATTCTTCTGCTTGAACAATAAAGTGTATACGGTAATTGTGACCATGTAGGTACCTGCATTTTCCTTCGTGTCCTACGACCCTGTGCCCACACGAAATATCGTGATATCTCTCTGCTGTAATCATATTGCAAACTTAGATAAAAAGCACTGTATTCGGTAGAAAAGACTTGGTAAACTTGAATTTATCCGTTTGGAACTAGTTTGGTCTGGACTCGCTTGCCTTGTTGATTAAGTCCTATGAATAGGATATAATCGACTTTTGTAGTTAATCCGGACGTGCCCTCTCGCTGTACAATGAATAGGTTCGTTACATTCATCTTTATGCCATTTAAAGTTGTTTCTATGTAGTATGTCTGGTTATCTATACTGCGTAGATATAGCTTTTGCTCAGGATAGGAAACCAAGGAGAACTCCATGTTGCTTTTGTCACGTGAACTCCAATCTATACCGTAGGCAAACTTGCGCTGTATGGCTGTTAATGGTTTAACCTCTGCGTTGTTATCAAAAAGCTGTCTACTGATCTTGATGGGTTCGTCCATGTCGATATTTCCCTGAGGATTCTTATTGACTTGGTAGAGGTACGTGTTTTTCCCTCTATTGTGTTGTATGTAAAACAGGAGATCTTTTGCTTTTGGAATGGGATGTCCATCTTGCGCCTGCGCTGAACATAAAAATAAGACGGCGCAGAGGATAGGGATGAATATTTGTTTGTACATAGATTTTAATCCCGTCTTCCTCCAAACATCTTGGCAAGTAGCCATATTAGAAGTGCAACGACTACGACTACGATAAGAATACCCGACCAAACTCCGGCTTTGAAAATACCTCCAATAATCTCACAACTGGTCAATGACATTATAGTCAGGATCATTAGTGTTATAGTGCTTAATTTTTTCATATGTATATAATTTACAGTTGCTATATGGAATATCCCAATTGCATTATGCACGACTTTATTACTGTTGGTGTGCATGCTGCTCCGCGGTTATTGGTGTTTGGGCAGTTATACTACATGAATATTTCATATTTGACTTTTAATTATTAACAAGTAAGCTGCAAAAAGGTTTATTTCTTTAGTTTTAAATAATTGTAAAGAATCAGTGTTGGATCGGTTCTATACGAATAAATGTATAGCGGACACGCTGGTTTGTATATCAATAATTACAATGGGAGAGGTATGTGAAAAATCCCAGGCTTTTTGGTTCCTGGGATTTTAAGTTTATTTAATACTACTAATTTTTGCTGTTATTCTGCTCTTAATATTTTTGCAGCTTTGACCATAGATTCTAATGCTGCTTTTGTTTCTGGCCAAGCACGTGTTTTTAGACCACAGTCTGGGTTGACCCAAAGTTGTTCAGAAGGAACAACTGCTTTTGCCTTGCGCAATAGATCGACCATTTCTTCTGTGCTAGGTACACGAGGAGAGTGGATGTCATATACGCCCGGGCCGATGTCGTTTGGATATTTAAAGTCGCCAGCGAACGCATTTAATAATTTCATCTGTGAACGTGATGTCTCAATGGTAATCACATCGGCATCCATCGCTGCGATATCTTTGATTACATTGTTGAATTCGGAATAACACATGTGGGTATGGATCTGTGTATCGTCTGCAACATTGGAGGAGGAGACACGGAACGCACGCACGGCCCAATTCAAATATTCTTGCTGATCGGCTTTCCGTAAAGGAAGTCCTTCACGTATTGCAGGCTCATCAATCTGAATGATTTTGATGCCTGATTTTTCTAATGCTTGCACTTCATCCAATATCGCTAATGCAATTTGATAGGTCGTGGTAGAACGTGGCTGGTCGTTGCGGACAAATGACCATTGAAGGATGGTAACAGGACCAGTCAACATTCCTTTTACAGGACGGTTGGTCAATGATTGCGCATAAGCTGACCAACGCACTGTCATATCTGCAGGGCGGTACACATCCCCATAAATCACTGGCGGCTTGACACAGCGTGAACCGTATGATTGCACCCATCCATATTGTGTAAATGCATAACCAGCTAATTGTTCGCCGAAGTATTCAACCATGTCGTTGCGTTCGAACTCTCCGTGCACTAATACATCGATCTCTAATTGTTCTTGAAGACGAATGGTATTTTCTGTTTCTTCAGCAATAGCTTTATCGTATTCTTCTTGTGTAATGGTTCCTTTTTTAAGATCTGCACGCCATTTACGAACATCCTTGGTCTGTGGGAATGATCCAATCGTGGTTGTAGCAAACGATGGTAAGTTGAATTTTGCTTGTTGTGCTGCTTTACGTGATGCAAACGGAGAGGTGCGCTGTGCATCCTCATCTGTAATATTACTTACACGTTCCTTTACTTCAGGTCGGTGTATTAGTGGGGATGTACGACGGCTTTCTGCGGAGGCTTTATTAGCTTCAAAGTGTTGCGCTGTTGTTGCGTCAACGTCTCCATTGGCTAATATAGCAAGGTCTTTTACTTCTGCTAGCTTTTGTTTGGCAAATGCTAACCAGTTTTTGACTTCAGCAGGAAGTGTTTCTTCATTCTTTTCACTTTCCAAATCAAATGGTACGTGGAGTAAAGAGGAAGAAGTGCCTACCCATACACGATCTGCACCTAATGCATTAACGGCCTGCTGGATTTTGGTAAGTGATTTTTGATAATCATTCTTCCATATATTACGTCCCTCTACAACGCCCAAAGAAAGAGTCAGTGATGATGGAACCTTAGCCAAGAGTGTGTCTAATTGATTCTCACCACGTACGAGGTCAATATGTAGGGCATGTACAGGTAGATTGACTGCTAGATCTTCATTGTCCTGTAATGCCTCGAAATAAGTGGTTGCAATAAGTTTTGCATTTCCAGCAGCACTATTTAATCTTTCAAAAACTTGGTTATATAAAGCTTTTGTTTTAGCATCGATATCCAGGGCCAAGTAGGGTTCATCAATTTGGATGTATTTAGCGCCCGCATCAGCTAGCTTGGACAGGATCTGTTCGTAAACTGGTAATAGGTTTTCAATTAAGTCAATACGGTTAAACCCTGTTTCTTTTTCTTTTCCTATCAATAAGTATGTGATGGGGCCGATAATAACTGGCTTGGTGTCGATACCAAGAGCTTTAGCTTCATTATATTCATTTAAGAACTTTTCTGAACTAAGTTTGAATGTCTGTCCTTTTGTAAATTCAGGAACCATGTAGTGGTAGTTTGTGTCAAACCACTTGGTCATTTCGGACGCTGTAACGTCTATTCCGTCTTGTTGGAAACCGCGAGCCATAGCGAAGTACAGATCTAAACTGTAGCCGTTGTCTGCTTTATCCAATAAAGAGCTGTAACGAGCCGGTATCGCACCTAACGTTAAGGAAAGATCCAATACTTGATCATAAAAAGAGAAATCATTGGAAGGAATTAAATCAATTCCGGCATTCTTTTGTGTGTTCCAATTTGCTTGACGGATTTCTTTGGCTGTTTGAAGTAATTCTTCCGCAGAAATCTTTTTAGCCCAATACGCCTCATTAGCTTTTTTTAGTTCGCGGAAAGGTCCCACTCTTGGGTAACCTAAGTTGTTGGTAATTAACATACTATTCCCTTTTTAAAATGTTTTTTAATAAAAAAATAATGCTGTAGAGAGAGTTCTTGGATCAGAAACTTCGGCTTATCTTTTCCGCCAGCTGGCGGATAGAATTTAGCACCTTGTCAAGGGACAGGTTGCTAAGGCTTCATCGGGTCTAGTCCCTCTGCCTTTCTCTATAAGCGCTGCTAAATTAAAGAGAAGAATTGATATTACAAAAAAAAAGACAAAAACAGATTCGTTTTCGTCTTTCTTTGTTCTTGAGGTTATACGATTTTAGCTCACGAGCAGTTTGTATCCTTTACCATGGACATTGACAATCTCTACATTAGGGTCTTCTTTAAGATACTTTCTAAGCTTACTTAAAAAAACATCCATACTGCGACCAGTAAAGTAGTTGTCATCATGCCAGATCTTGATGAGAGCTTCCTCGCGTGTGAGAACATCGTTCTTTTTTAAGCAGAGTAGACGTAGCAATTCTGCTTCTTTGGTCGATAGTTTTTGCTGTTGCCCTTTGTAGGATATAATCTGACTGGTATAATCAAAAAAATACCCGCCAATTTCAAATTTGTCTGCAAGTTCTTCTTCTTTGTCTTTAGATACTCGTTTGAGCAAAGCGTTAATACGTAGTAAAAGTTCTTCGACACGAAATGGCTTTGTGATATAGTCGTCTCCTCCCAATTCAAAGGCTTGGGTTTTGTCTTCCATCATTCCTTTGGCCGTAGCAAAAATGATCGGGATGGTCTGATTTATCTTCCTGATTTCTTTTCCCAATGTGAAACCATCTTTTCTAGGCATCATGACATCGAAAATACAAAGATCGAAATTGTCTTTTCTAAACTGCTCTAATGCCTGTTCTCCATCTTGGCAAAGTACTACTTCGTATTTTCCTTTTAGTTCTAGGTAGTCTTTTAAGAGTTCACCTAGATTAGGGTCATCTTCTGCTAATAATATCTTTTGCATAGTGGTTTGTTGTCTTTGTTTATGAGTTATCGATGTCTTTTGATTTTAATGGTAATGTTATCTCAAAAGTTGTGCCTCTATCTTTTTCGCTTTTTACCTGAATTTTTCCATCTAATCTCTTAATGATATCATGGACATAGCTCAATCCTAGTCCAAAACCTTTTACATTGTGTAGATTCCCAGTAGGAATTCGGTAGAACTGGTCAAATATTTTTTCCTGCTGTTCTTTTGTCATCCCCATCCCCTTGTCAGAAATTGATATTATGATATTTCCTTTCGAATTATGGCTTTTTACCAGTATCTCTGGTGAATTTGGACTATATTTTATAGCATTGTCAACTAAGTTAAAGAATACATTGGAAAGATGCAATTCATCCCCTATAACTAAGTCTTTGGTCGCTGATAAGTCAGACTGGATTGACCCCTTGGCCTTTTGCAGCTGTAATTGCATACTGTCTAAAACACCCTCTAATAACGGGTTGACAAGGACATCAACACGTTCTATCTTAAGGTTTTCTTTTTCCAGTTTAGCTATATTTAGTACGCGTTCGATGTGACTACCTAGTCTTACGTTTTCGTCGTAAATAATATTTGCTAGTTTATTTACACGTTGTTCATTTGATGCGATTTCAGGATCTCTTAAGGACTCACTTGCAATCATGATAGTCGCCACGGGAGTTTTGAATTCGTGGGTCATATTGTTGATAAAGTCTGTTTTCATTTCTGAAATCTTTTTCTGTTTGAAGATAATAGACAATGTGTAGGCGAAGCAACCAATAAGTAGGGCAAAGAGCGTTAGGGTAGGTAATATCAGGTAGCTCATGTTGTCTGCAATGACCCGCTTTTTGTTGGGAAAATATATACTCAATCGACCTGTTGGCTCTCCGAAGTCTCCCTTGAATAAGGCTGTGGTATAGCGAGGAGACTGATCAGCTGTTGTAAGTGTCTCGGCATCGGGACTATGGTAAATAATCTTCGATCGATCTCTGATCTCGATTTTGAACGGAGAATGTATGCCTCGAGATATTAACTCTTCTTGCAGTAGTTTTTGGACTTGATTTTGATTTACCCTTTGTTCAAGTGGCCTGTTTGACAGTTGAATGCTCAATGCAATGTCTTCGACGAATCCTGCCTTCTTGCCTCCCAAAATGGCTAAGGTGTCAAAAGCATTTTCTGCTCCAGCCAGCGCATTTTTCTTGTCTGCCAAAAACTCTTTGTTCAATACCTCTAGCTGTGCTCTCAGCTCCATAAGTTCGAAGGCAACTTTTGCATCGGCTTTTGGAGGTAAAGTTGCAATACGATAATCTCTGACAATTCCCATGGCGTCTATTGTAGATACAACGTATCGAACGGAATCGTCTTTTGCGCTAACGCGTGGTAATTCCTGTGTAGCTGATACAACAACAAAACTCTGTGCCAGTGAGGTTCCGGGAATGCGTTCTTGAACCAGACTGATATCTATATACTGTTGAGTTTGGCGTTTGCGGAAATAAGTCTCGTAAAACCAGTTTTCGATATAGGTAATATTTGCAAATATTGCTTTTAGTTTTTCGTCTTCTTCCCGGAATATACTTTCTACGTCAAGTTGTTGTAATCTTAATCTTTCAATTTGACGTTGTATACGCAATTGTTCGGCAAGCATCCGTTGTTTTTTTTGCTCTGCTTCATATTTGGCTTGATTGGCCCGTGTTATGATCTGGGAATTGTTGATTAATTCACTTTTCTCGATTTCTGAAGCTACCTTAGCTAATGAAGTGTTGATTGCTTCATCAAAAAGAATTGATTTTTGCTTGTAGGTCTCACGGATAAAATAGTATTGCATGGCCACTACGCCGAGTAGGGCAATAGACATTAGACCTATGATCAGTGAGATGCTTTTTTTCTTCATTGTTACAAAAATAGTAATGTATTATACCTTGAAGCTCTCTTTAACACTATTTAACAGCGGTTTAAGGAATTAGAGGAGATGATATTGTTGATAATATTTGTATTTTTATTTAAACATGGGGGTATGTATGGTTTATATATTTTGCTTTTTTTGATGATGACAAACATAAATTCTAATATAGTGAAAAGAATAAGTTTTAGTTTTATTTTTTTTGTCTTGCTGTCCGGCCAAGTTTGGGCGCAAGTAGAGGGATCCGAGAAGAAAGCTAGAGGAGATTATAAGTGTTGTATGTCTGTAGTGGAGTTCAAAATCCCGAAAATTGATACGTTGAGAGTGAACGGTACTGACTCTTTGTTGAGAAATTATGGTCTAAGACCAGTTGAGATTCCTAACGCGTATAAGAGACCGGAAGATAGTGCATCGACTTCGAGAATGCCTATAGTGCGGCTTTCTGGAAAGAATTGTGCACGAATGCCTGGGACTGAGCGGTTGGATAAAATGGAGGATTATAAAAAAAATATCCCTCATATGAAAACAATACCTTTGCTTATGAAGTGATTGATTTGTACTTATCAATAACAAAAGGGGGGGGCTGTCTTGGCATTTACGAGACAGCCCCCTTTTGTTATAATATATGGTTTAAAATAAATTAATTTACTTCTGAAACTCTAATCGTATTTGTCTTTCCTTTTTCGTGTAAAGGCGTTGACGCCGTATTGATTACAATTTGTCCTTTTTCTACCAGTTGATTTGATTTTAAAAGTTCATTGACATCTTGGATCGTGCCATCTGTACTCTCATACTTTTCGTACATGAAGGTTCTTACTCCCCATAGTAAACTAAGTTGTCTCAATAGGTTTTTATTGCCTGTAAACACGTAGACATCAGCATTTGGTCTGTAGCTTGAGATTTCGAAAGCAGTGTAACCTGAAGCAGTCATTACTGCAATTGCTGAAGCTTTAGTTTTTTCGGCTAAAAAGATAGAAGAGCCACAGATTGCATCTGGAATTTTGTTTACTTCTATGAAAGCATCTACTTTTTCGCTATAATAGGGATAAGATGTGGATTCGACATGTGTAATTACCTTTGCCATTGTCTCTATGACAATTTCAGGAAACTCTCCGACAGAAGTTTCTCCGCTCAACATGACTGCGTCAGCCCCATCTAATACCGAATTTGCAACGTCATTTACCTCTGCGCGGGTAGGACGAGGTGTGGTGATCATGCTTTCTAACATCTGGGTTGCGATAATTACAGGTTTAGAAAGATTACGACATTTTTGTACAATTATTTTCTGTAGACCAGGTACTTCTTCCATAGGCATTTCGACACCTAGGTCCCCGCGAGCTACCATTACTGCATCTGTTGCGTTGATGATAGCGTCTATATTTTCGATTGCTTCTGGTTTTTCAATTTTTGCAATTATTTTCGCATGGCTTCCTTTAGCAGCTATAATCTTTTTGCATTGTTCTATATCTTCTGCTGAACGGACAAATGACATTGCAATCCAATCGGCACCATGATCTAAAGCAAAGTTTAGATTGTCTAGATCTTCTTCAGTCAATGATGGGATTGACACTTTGGTGTTAGGGAGGTTTACTCCTTTGCGAGAGGTTAAAATACCCCCATGTACCACTTCACAGATAACAGTATCTTTATGGTCTGTCGATATGACTCGTAGCTGTAACTTGCCATCATCTAGGAGTATAATTTCATTCTCCTTAACGTCGTTAGGAAAGTTTTCGTAAGTAATATAGATTTGTTTTTCGTCACCAATTAGTTCTTTTGTTGTCATTTCAACTGTTGAGCCATTGATCAGTGTTGCTCCACCTTCTTTCATCTTGCCGATACGGATTTTAGGACCTTGTAAATCTGCTAAAATGCTCACATTGAAGGAATGTTTTGCGTTAATCTCATTGATGGTGTTAATAACTTGAAGGTGATCGTTTTGGCTACCATGAGAAAAGTTCAATCTGCATACATCGACGCCTTTAGCAATCATACTGGTCAATACCTCTATATTGGACGATGCAGGACCTAGAGTCGCTACTATTTTGGTTCTTTTTTGAATCTTCTTCATATTGTTGTTGTTCTATTTTTTTTGACTGTTCCTGAATTGATTTCAGAGTAACAAGTGATTATGGCTAATCTAAACTTTATAAGGGTGTAAAATCTACACACTTTAAAGAATTCGCTAAAATATCAGATTTTCTTTAGATTTCAATATTGTTGGGTCAATTTCTTTCACCAACATGATTTCGTTGATTGATTTTAGGTTGTCCAGTAGAGTATCAAGATCTTCTTTATCTATATAATGTTTTATGATTATGAAATAGTCAAAATTAGGCGCTTCTGGTATGAGGAGGCCATTTTCAAGGCTTTTGTTGTTGATGAGGTAGTATTCAAAATCAAAAGAATCACAACAATATCTGTACATCTGATAATGGTGTTTTGTTTCTTTTTTTCCTTTTGATTTTTCTTGGATAATATGAAAGTCTAATTCCTCCTGTGCTTTGGTTTTTAAGTTTCCATTGTGATCTATTGGGGATTCTTTGCCATAGATGAATCCTAACCCGGTATGTTTATTGATAAAATGGCATAGTCTGTAATCCCGGAAAGAGGAACTAATACCTACTAAAATAAAATCTAGCTCGAGGTCAAAGTCAATATCTAATTTGAATGTGATTTTGTTCAATTTTATTATAGGGTCTTGATTTATTTACGAAAGTACAACTTATGCATGTGGTTTTTTAGTGAAGTCGTGTAAATTTTGTATTAAATGAAAGTTTTTTTGTGATTCAATATTACTTTTAGTATTATTGAGTTGTGTTTCTTTATAGGGCTATAATGCACTAAATGAGCTTGGTTGCTCTTTATTTGTCACCTAAAAATTAAAAAGGTTTGATTTTTGGTGAAATTTATTTTTCTTTGCACAGATTTATTAAACAATTAAACTATAAAATCATGTCAGATATCGCATCAAGAGTAAAAGCAATTATCGTTGAAAAGTTAGGTGTAGATGAAAATGAAGTGACACCAGAAGCGTCTTTCACGAATGATTTAGGTGCAGACTCACTTGATACAGTTGAGTTGATCATGGAATTCGAAAAAGAATTTAACGTTGCAATTCCTGATGACCAAGCTGAAAATATCAGTACTGTAGGTCAAGCAATCGCTTATTTAGAAAAAAACGTTAACTAACTAATTGTATTAGGCTAAAGATATAAATGGAGCTTAAGAGAGTAGTTGTAACAGGATTAGGCGCACTTACACCGCTAGGTAATACCGTCCAAGCTTATTGGGAGGGATTGATTAATGGTGTAAGTGGTGCTGCTCCTATTACGCATTTTGATGCGTCAAAATTTAAAACCCAATTTGCTTGCGAGGTGAAAGGATTCGATCCACATGATTTTATGGATCGTAAAGAGGCTCGTAAGGTAGATCCTTTCGTACAGTATGCTATTGCTTCTACAGATGAGGCAGTTAAGGATGCTGGATTGGAATTTGATAAATTAGACAGAAACCGTATTGGCGTAATATGGGGCTCGGGAATAGGTGGGCTAACTACCTTTACAGAGGAAGTAGCTAACTTTTCTAAAGGTGATGGAACACCTCGTTTCAACCCTTTTTTTATTCCGAAGATGTTGGTAGATATTGCTCCTGGACATATTTCTATGCGACACGGTTTGCGTGGTCCAAACTTTTCAGCGGTTTCTGCATGTGCATCGGCGACAAACGCAATGATCGATGCTTTTACCTATATTCGTATGGGAAGGGCTGATATTATCATTACAGGAGGCTCGGAGGCTACAATTAATGAAGCTGGAATAGGTGGGTTTAATGCAATGCATGCTTTGTCTACTCGTAATGATGATCCTAAGACAGCTTCTAGGCCTTTCGATAAGGATAGGGATGGTTTTGTGTCGGGAGAAGGGTCTGGTGCAATTATTTTAGAGAGTTTGGAGCATGCGCTAGCGCGTGGGGCTAAGATTTATGCTGAGATTGTTGGTGGAGGTATGAGTGCAGATGCACATCATATCACTGCGTCGCACCCTGAGGGGCTTGGTGCTAAGCTTGCAATGACTATGGCGATTAAAGATGCTGAATTCCAGTTTTCGGATATCGATTATATTAATGTGCATGGTACATCAACTCCAGTAGGAGATATCAGTGAGACGAAGGCAATTGTCGATCTTTTTGGTGAGAGTGCTTATCGATTGAATATTAGTTCTACAAAATCTATGACGGGGCACTTGTTGGGGGCGGCGGGAGCTGTCGAAGGAATAGCTTCTATATTGGCCGTCAAAAATGATATAGTCCCGCCTACCATCAATCATTTTACGGATGATCCAGAAATTGATAATCGTTTGAATTTTACGTTTAATACGGCTCAAAAGCGTGTTGTTAATGCCGCTTTGAGTAATACATTTGGCTTTGGTGGTCATAATGCTTCGGTGATATTCAAAAAATATCAAGCTTAATCAATGATCAGATGTTAAAATAAGAAATGGATAGGTAGTTTGTAAAAGCTACCTATTTTTCTATAGATTTAGGTAGGCTTTTGTTTAGGGAACTTTGAGAATATCTGTTGTTTTTGATGCTATTAAGCGTTGGCCTTTGCGTGTTAGTTCGTGAAAGTTGCGCTTTTCGTGAATACTTATGTCACTAAGAATTTATAAACTATACTTTTCTCCTAATCGGGCTGATTTTAAAAAGCTTAAGAATATTCTTGGATTTGTGCCAGGTAACCTCAAACTGTATCAGATGGCCTTTCGGCATAAGTCTGTGGCAAAGCAAATCAAAGAGGGAGTTAAAAATAGTAACGAACGGATGGAGTTTTTGGGAGACGCTGTCCTTGGATCTGTGGTCGCAGAATTGCTGTTCAAACTGTATCCATATAAAGATGAAGGATTCCTTACAGAGATGAGATCAAAAATCGTATCTCGAGCGAATCTAAACCAGTTGTCTAGAAAGCTTGGGTTTGATAAGCTTATCCAGTATGACTCAAGGATGATATCTTACCCCAATAAGCAGGGGTCGCTATTGGGAGATGCTTTTGAAGCTGTCGTAGGTGCTGTCTATTTGGATAAGGGATATCAGTTTACCCGAGAGTTTTTATTGACACGTATAATTAAGCCCCACGTTGATATCCACACATTGGAAAATACGGAGACAAATTTCAAGAGTCGCCTTATTGAATGGTGTCAACATGAGGGTAAGGAAGTGACATTTGTACCTGTCGATAATCCCGAAGGTGAGTCGTCCAAGATGTTTAGCATAGAAGTACTTGTCAATGGTGAGGCTTGTGGCTTAGGTCGTGACTTTAATAAAAAAAGTGCGGAGAAACTCGCTGCCGAGCGGGCTTGTGAATATCTGAAAATTATTGAAATTGCCTAGAAAGCGTCTGGCATTCTTTCCTTATTCATTCTGTTGTATTACCTTTGCTCTATGGCAATAGTTAAACCATCTTTAGCAAAAGGTACTAGAGACTTTTCTCCTCTTGAAATGGAAAGGAGAAACTTTATATTCAATACTCTCAAGCGTATTTTCAAAAAGTACGGTTATAGCGAGATTCAGACACCCTCGTTTGAAAACTTAGCAACGCTGACCGGAAAATATGGTGATGAAGGGGACAAGCTTATTTTTAAGATTTTAAATTCTGGCGACTATCTTTCGAAAGTATCGAACGAAGTGTGGGGCGAAAGAAATTCGAATAGGTTGATTCCCCATATTTCAGAAAAGGCACTTCGTTATGATCTGACGGTTCCTTTTGCTAGGTATGTGGTGATGCATCAAAATGATATCGCACTTCCGTTCAAGCGTTTTCAGATTCAGCCAGTGTGGCGAGCTGATAGGCCTCAGAGAGGACGCTACCGTGAGTTCTATCAGTGTGACGTGGATGTCGTGGGGTCGGATAGTCTGCTGAATGAAGCGGAATTTGTTTTGATCTATTGGGAGGCATTGAAGGAACTGGGATTGAAGGATTTTACAATTAAGATCAATAATCGTAAAATCCTGACAGGTATTGCTGAAATTCTTGGGAAACCAGAGCTGATTGTTGATATGACGGTGGCTATTGATAAGTTGGATAAAATCGGTCTGGAGGGGGTTAACAAAGAATTGTTGGAAAGGGGATTTACCGAGGAGGATTTAGAGTTGTTGAAGCCGATTGTCTTATTGGGAGGTACTAATCTAGAGAAGTTGGAGAGTCTCAAGAAAGTCTTGGCTTCGTCAGAAAAAGGAATGCAGGGGATTGCTGAAATAGAGACGGTATTTTCTTATATAGATGCTTTTAAAGTTGACGAGACGTTGTTGGAGCGTGAGGTCGAGGTGGATATTACATTGGCTCGTGGATTAAACTATTATACAGGTTGTATTTTTGAGGTAAAGACCAACGAAGTAGCTATGGGAAGTATTGGTGGCGGTGGTCGATATGACGATCTTACAGGGATGTTTGGTTTGAAGGGGTTG
Source organism: Sphingobacterium faecale (assembly GCF_016746095.1). Classification (GTDB taxonomy): domain Bacteria; phylum Bacteroidota; class Bacteroidia; order Sphingobacteriales; family Sphingobacteriaceae; genus Sphingobacterium; species Sphingobacterium faecale. The sequence goes on from NZ_JAERTY010000007.1 coordinate 241,070, forward strand.
ACAGGTGTAGGAGTGTCTTTCGGTGCAGATCGAATCTATGATGTGTTGGAAGAGCTTAGTCTCTTTCCAGAGGCCACAGTTGTGAGCTCGAAGATTCTTATCTCTAATTTTGACAAGACACTTGAATCTTATACAATCTCTTTATTGACTAGTCTACGTAAGGAGGGAATTGCTGTGGAATTATATCCTGTCGCAGCCAAGTTGAAAAAGCAGATGAGTTATGCTGACGCTAAAGGAATTCCGTTTGTTCTACTGGTGGGGGAAGAGGAAGTAGAGTCCGGTTTGCTGACTTTGAAGAATATGGAATCTGGAGAACAGATTAAAGTAAAATTGTCGACACTTATCGAAATGATGAGGGGCTAAGCGGTAAAAAATATACTTTTTGTCGATATAAATTATTAGATTTGTAATCGGTTAAGTAAGAAACAGACTTTATAAAATGAGTTCAACACCTATAACAAAAGAAACATATCTCGAGTGGTATAAATCTATGCTACTCATGCGTAAATTTGAAGAGAAAGCTGGACAATTGTACGGACAACAAAAAATCCGTGGTTTTTGTCATTTATACATTGGACAGGAAGCGGTAGTGGCTGGTACAATTTCGGCGACAAGACAAGAGGACACAGTTATCACTTCTTACCGTGATCATGCTCATGCTTTAGCAAAGGGCGTTTCTGCGGATGCATGTATGGCTGAATTGTATGGTAAGAGTACAGGTTGCTCCAAAGGAAAAGGAGGGTCAATGCACTTTTTCTCCAAAGAGCATGGTATGATGGGCGGACATGGTATCGTGGGTGGACAGATCCCTCTAGGTGCTGGTATAGCTTTTGCTGAGCAGTATCTTGGAAAAGACAATGTTAATGTTTGTTTTATGGGAGATGGTGCAGTACGTCAGGGAGCCTTGAATGAGACTTTCAATATGGCTATGTTGTGGAAGCTGCCAGTGATCTTTGTTTGTGAGAACAATGGTTATGCAATGGGTACTTCTGTAAAACGTACAACCAATATGGAAGATATCTATAAGATTGGTTTGGGATTTGATATGCCGAGTATGCCAGTCGATGGTATGGATCCGGTTGCTGTTCATAATGCTATGGACGAAGCTGTGCAACGTGCTCGTGCTGGTGAAGGGCCTACATTTCTTGAAATCCGTACGTATCGTTATAAAGGACACTCTATGTCCGATCCTGCAAAATATCGTACCAAAGAAGAATTGGAAGAGTATAAAGGGAAAGACCCTTTGTTCAGTACTAAACATGCTATACTGGAGAATGGTTATGCCGATGATGCATGGTTCGCTGCAGTAGAGGCTGAAGTTAAGAAGACTGTTGAAGATTCTGTTAAGTTTGCAGAAGAGTCTCCTTATCCTACCGTAGATGAGTTGTATAAAGATATCTACGTGCAAGAGGATTATCCATTTGTGATGGATTAATAAATCACTGTTTTGTTTGAATTGTTATAAGATATAATTTACTATAATACATGGCTGAAGTAGTAAAAATGCCGAAAATGAGCGACACCATGACAGAAGGGGTGATTGCTAAGTGGCACAAAAAAGTTGGTGACAAAGTAAATGCGGGAGATCTTGTTGCTGAGATCGAAACAGATAAAGCAACAATGGACTTTGAGTCCTATCAAGAAGGAACTTTACTCTATATAGGGCCAAAAGAAGGTGAAGCCGTAGCTGTCGATGCTGTAATCGCTGTGCTGGGTGAGGAAGGTGAAGACTATAAAGCTCTATTGGACGGCGCAGCTTCAGCTCCTGAAAAGAAAGAAGAAGAGAAGACAAGTGATAAAACAGAGGAAGTAGCTGCAGAGGAATCTACAGGTAGCAATGTTACTGCAGAAGATTTAGATTGTACAGTTATCACTATGCCTCTGTTGAGTGATACAATGACGGAAGGAGTAATTGCGCAGTGGAACTTTAAAGTAGGTGATACGATTAAGTCTGATGATGCAATTGCAGATGTTGAGACTGATAAGGCAACAATGGAGGTTACTGCGTATGCAGAAGGTACATTGTTGTATGTCGGCGTTGAAGCTGGACAGGCTGCTAAAGTGAACGATATTATAGCTATTGTTGGCCCTGCAGGAACAGACGTTACTCCTCTTTTGAATCAAAAACCTGCGGCAGCGAAAGCGGAAGCAAAAGCAGAAGTAGCTCCTGTAGCTGCGGATAGCGCACCAGTTGCGGCGGCTAATACGGTTTCTAGCAACAGTGATGATTCAAGAGTGAAAGCTTCTCCTTTGGCTCGCAAGATTGCTAAAGAAAAAGGAATCAATCTGAATGATGTTAAGGGATCTGCTGATGGCGGTCGTATCGTAAAGAAAGACGTAGAGAACTTCGTTCCTGCAGCTAAATCTACAGCTGCACCAGCGACTGAATCAAAAGGTATCAGCTTACCTACAGTTGTAGGAGAGGAAAGATATACAGAAGTAAATGTGTCGCAAATGCGTAAAACGATCGCTCGTCGTTTAGGAGAGTCTTTGTTTACAGCACCACATTTCTACCTGACTGTAAGTATCGATATGGATAATGCTATCGCAGCTCGTGCACAGATCAATGAAGTAGCTCCTGTAAAAGTATCTTTCAATGATATGGTTATCAAAGCAGTAGCAGCTTCATTGAAAAAGCACCCAGCGGTGAATTCTTCATGGCAAGGTGATAAAATCAGATTCAATGAGCATACGAATATCGGTGTAGCTATGGCTGTTGAAGACGGTTTATTGGTTCCTGTAGTTCGTTTTGCAGATGGTAAGACATTGTCTCACATCTCTGCAGAGGTTAAAGATTTCGCAGGAAAAGCTAAATCTAAAAAATTAACTCCAGCGGATTGGGAAGGTTCTACATTCACTGTATCTAACTTAGGTATGTTTGGTATTGATGAATTTACATCAATCATCAACTCACCTGACGGAGCGATCTTGTCGGTAGGTGCTATTCAACAGATTCCGGTTGTTAAAAACGGAGCGGTTGTCCCTGGAAACGTTATGAAGTTGACATTAGGTTGCGACCATCGTGTTGTGGACGGTGCAAGTGGCGCCCAGTTTTTACAAACATTGAAAGGACTGTTAGAAGCTCCAATTCGTTTGTTGGCCTAACGGAAATATATTTCACGGCCTTTATGGGCTAGGAGAAGGAAAGTATCTTTTTAGATACTTTCCTTTTTTTTGACCGTTTTTTATACGTTTTTTGGATAGGATATTGGCTTTTTCTGCTTATTTGCCTATATTTAATTTTGTGTTAATAAATGAATTGCCCGTGAGATTTTTTCTGTCTAAGCTACTAAACCTTGTATTCTTAATTATTCTTTTTTCTTGTTCAAGTGCTGAACAAAAGCAACAAGAAGTCCAAAAAAAGCAGTCCGAATTAGACAGTATAGCGCTCTCCTATAATCCAAGTGAAGGGAACCCGGAAATTGATGCTTTTATGAAGAAACTGCATCTCACTTCTGGTTTTAATGGGAATGTTCTTGTAGCTAAAAAAGGTAAAATACTGTATCAGAATTCATTCGGTTGGGCTGATTATCTACATAAGGATAGCTTGAAGATAACGTCGAAGTTTGAATTGGCTTCTGTTTCAAAGCCTATGACAGGCCTCGCTGTATTACAGCTGGTTGAAACTGGTAAACTGAAGTTGGATCAACTTGTCAGTGATTTCTTTCCGGGATTTCCTTATGAGGGAGTGACGGTAGAGCAGCTGTTGACGCACCGTTCGGGATTACCCAACTATGTGTATTTTGTAGATAAAATATGGCCTGATAGAAAAAAAGGCATGTCTAACATGGAAGCGATTAATTTGATGATAGAGTATAAGCCGGCGAGGTATGGTAAGCCTGATGGTCGCTTTCATTATAACAATTCAAATTACATGATTCTTGGGGCTATCGTAGAGAAGGTTTCCGGACAAGATTTTGCTACGTATATGGAGGAGCATGTGTTTAAACCAGCTGGTATGAAGAATACAGCGGCACTGTCTCGAGTAAAGTATGATAAAATTCCTACGGATGTTATAGGGCATGATAAAATATGGAGGAGGTCTGTTGTCCAGGATTATTTAGATGGTCCGCTGGGCGACAAGGGTATTTACAGTACGATTCAGGATATGTATCTGTTGGATCTTGCTCTTAAAGAGGGAAGATTGTTGGGGAAAGAATTACTGGATTCCGCCTATGTGCCACGTTCGGACGCCAAAAGAGGCGTGTTTAGCTACGGATATGGATGGCGTACATTTTCTACGAATGGAAATCAGATTGTGTACCATACAGGTTGGTGGCATGGGTTTAAAAATCTATATGTGCGGGACTTAACCAATGATGTGACTATCGTATTGTTGTCAAATATGGTTAATGGGAGTTTAAATAATCTTGATGGCTTGTATAAGATTTTGGAAATGCCTATTTTGAGACAGAATGCTTATGATGCAAACGGCGGTTTTGTAGAACATTAAATATATAGACAACATATTATGAAAAAGACCTTGATTTTAGGCGCAAGTACCAATTCTGCTAGATATTCCTATCTTGTAGCGAATAAGCTGGTAAGAAAAGGATATCCAATAGTGAATGTTGGGCGTAAGAAAGGGGAGGTTGCCGGAGTGGCAATTGAACCAGCAGAAGTCGTCCATACGGATATTGATACAGTAACAATGTATGTCGGCCCGAAAAATCAAACGTCATATTATGAATATATCTTAGCTACGAATCCTCATCGTGTAATTTTTAATCCTGGTTCAGAAAATCCGGAGTTGGCGACTCAGCTGAAGGAGCGGGGGATAGAAGTGATAGAGGCTTGTACCTTGGTGATGTTAAATACCGGACAGTATTAGTCTTTTGAAGCAATAGATATTCTATAGGAGCATAGCCTCATCAGATAGTGCTTTATATAGGAATGGCCTAGTAGAAAGCTAGGCCATTCTTGCTGTTAACGGTGTTTTTTGTGATTTAGAATTTATAAGTCACGCCAGCTCCTAGAATCTGTTTTACTTGTAGTCTAGCGCCTGTTCCTGTCTGCACATTGTTCTCAAAGATTGGAACTTTGGTGTTGTCATCATAAACCAATTGTACCCCTGCATTGACGTTTATGAACTTATTGACCTTCATGAAAAGGTTGGCCGTGTAATCCACATCCACATTCTGTGGATCTTCCTTGTAATTGGAATATAGTTTTAAGATGTTTTCAAACGCGATATTCTCCATGATGTCTATTTTATAATATGCATCTAGAGATGCTCCGAATTCGAAACGGGATTTTTTTCCTTCTTCCAGACCGTAAGATTTTTCATCTATATCTTTGTTGGTCACGAATACAAAACGTGCTGCTGCGGGCGACACGTTTATTCTGAAATTGTCCGATTCTTTGTAGGCGATCCCGGGACCGAAGGTCAGGTAAGCTGGAGCGAAGCCTGCAGACAATAATTTGTCGGTACCGTCGGCATTGTACTTATAGCCTTTAGCAAATTGGGTGTTGAAATTTGTGAAGAAGGTATAAAGCATCTTTTCGCTCATTTTGTGACCAACCAATGAGTTGTAAACAAAGCGGTCATCATTTTTTCTCCAATCAGTTTCTTTTTGAAATGTTTGACCGTAGGCAGCTAAAACTTTGTTATCCCAGCTCCATTTGTCTTTTTTGTAGTTGAAGTCATAGTTTAAAACTAGGTTTCCTGCGAAGGAGTTTATTCCCCCTGCTGCCCAATTTGAGAATGTGCTTTGGTTTATTAAAAATGTGTTCTCGCCTTTAATAGTCCATTTTTTGTCGTTGTCTGTCTGAGCAACAACAGAACCTAGTCCAAATAGGAAGAATGCTGTTGAAAGTAAAAAAGTTTTTTTCATAAGTTTGATTTTTTTATTAATAACAAATATAAGAGGATTTTGATTGGATTATAATATTTCTCTGGTTATTTGAAAATGATGAATGTTTGGGGATAGCGTATTTTGTTAAAAATTAAAAAATAATACATTAACTATTTGATAGTTATAAAAAACTTTTTACCTTTGCAGTCCCTTATTGGGAAAATTGTGTCTTGAGCGAAGCCCTACTGCTTCGATGGACTTTAATTAATTTAATTTATAACATGTCAGGAATTATTGGTAAAAAAGTAGGAATGACCAGCCTGTTCAACGCTGATGGGAAGAATATCCCATGTACAGTAATCGAGGCTGGGCCGTGCGTGGTAACGCAGATACGTACGGTAGAGAAGGACGGTTATGCTGCTATTCAGCTTGGCTATGATGATGCCAAGGAGAAGAACACAACCGCTCCTTTAAAAGGACACTTTGCAAAAGCAGGAGTGACTCCTAAGCGTAAACTAGTTGAGTTCAAAACTTTTGAAGTTGAGAAAGAACTAGGTGACATCGTGGATGTAACTTTATTCGAGGAAGGCGAGTACGTTGACGTAGTCGGTACTTCTAAAGGAAAAGGATTCCAGGGTGTAATGAAGCGTCACGGATTTGGTGGTGTAGGTGGTGCGACTCACGGTCAGCACAACAGACTACGCGCTCCAGGTTCTATTGGTGCGGCTTCATGGCCTTCGCGTGTATTCAAAGGAATGCGCATGGCGGGTCGTACAGGTGGAGATAGAGTGAAGGTTCAAAACTTACAGGTTTTGAAAGTTTACGCTGAACAAAACCTAATCGTTGTTAGTGGTTCCATTCCAGGAGCTAAAGGTTCATATGTAATCGTAGACAAATAGTAGAGATGGAAGTTAACGTATTAAATTTATCAGGTAAAGAAACAGGTGCCAAGGTGCAACTTCCTGAATCAGTATTTGGTGTAACGCCAAACGACCATGCGATCTACTTAGATGTTAAGCAATACCTAGCGAACCAACGCCAAGGTACGCACAAGTCTAAACAACGTAACGAAATCGCGGGTTCAACTCGTAAATTACACAAACAAAAAGGTACTGGTGGTGCTCGTGCGGGTTCTATCAAATCTCCATTGTTTAATGGTGGTGGTCGTGTATTCGGACCTCAACCTCGCGACTACAGCTTTAAGTTGAATAAAAAATTAAAGCAATTAGCGCGTAAATCAGCGTTGTCTTACAAAGCACAAGAGAACAATGTTGTTGTATTGGATGCTGTTAGCTTCGATACAATAAAAACAAAGAACTATGTGTCTTTCGTAAACGCATTAAACGTAGCTGACGAAAAAACATTATTAGTTTTGCCAGCGTATGATAACAATGTTTATTTATCAAGCAGAAACTTGAAGAAAGCAAAAGTTGTAGTAGCTTCTGATTTGAATACATATGATGTATTGAATGCTACTAAATTATTGTTGACTGCAGATTCTGTTAAAACTTTGGAGGAAGCATTAGCTAAGTAGTATGGAAATTATTAAAAAACCTATCTTAACTGAGAAAGCTTCATTGTTAACGGAGAAATTAAACCGTTATGCTTTCAAAGTAGATCATAGAGCAAACAAAATTCAGATTAAAACAGCTATTCAAGAGATGTTCGGTGTGACCGTAGTTGCAGTAAATACTTCTGTTGTGGCTGGAAAAGCTAAAAGCCGTTATACTAAAGCTGGCTTTGTATCTGGAAGAGCTCCTAAATATAAAAAGGCCGTCGTTACAATTAAGGATGGTGAAACTATTGACTTTTACAGCGTTATATAATTAGAGATGGCAGTTAAAAGATTCAAACCGGTAACCCCTGGTACTCGTTTCAGAGTAGGTGCAAACTATTCTGACGTTACTACAAATGTCCCTGAAAAGTCATTGGTAGTAGGAAGTAACAAAAGATCGGGCGGTCGTAATAAATCCGGTAAAATGACTATGCGTTATATCGGTGGCGGACATAAGAAAGTTTACCGTATTATAGATTTCAAACGCGATAAAAAAGAAATCCCTGCAACAGTAGCTACTATCGAGTACGATCCTAACCGTACAGCACGTATTGCATTATTGCACTATGCTGATGGTGAGAAACGTTACATCATCGCTCCAACAGGTTTGCAAGTTGGACAAACAGTGATCGCTGGCGACAAAGTTGCTCCTGAAGTAGGTAATACTTTACCATTGGCAAATATTCCTTTAGGTTCTATCATTCACAATATCGAATTGAACCCAGGACAAGGTGGCTCAATCGCTCGTTCGGCTGGTACGTATGCGCAATTGTCTGCTCGTGATGGTAAATATGCTATTATCAAATTGCCTTCAAGTGAGACACGTATGATCTTGTTGACTTGTGTTGCAACTATTGGTTCAGTTTCGAATGCGGAGAGACAGCACGAGGTATTAGGTAAAGCTGGCCGTAAACGTTGGTTAGGACGTCGTCCTCGCGTTCGTGGTGTTGCAATGAACCCTGTCGATCACCCAATGGGTGGTGGTGAAGGCCGTACTTCTGGAGGCCAACCACGCTCACGTACAGGAGTGTTGGCTAAAGGTTACAAAACACGCTACAAGAAGAAAACATCGAATCGTTACATCATTGAAAGAAGGAAAAAATAATGGCTCGTTCAATTAAAAAAGGTCCTTATATCGATCACAACTTGGAAAGAAAAGTTCTTTCTCAGAATGAATCAAACAAAAAATCAGTAATTAAAACTTGGTCTCGTAGATCAATGATTTCTCCTGATTTCGTTGGCCATACCTTCGCAGTGCACAACGGGAATAAATTTATCCCTGTATATGTAACAGAAAATATGGTCGGTCACAAGCTTGGTGAATTTGCGCCTACGCGTACATTCAAAGGCCACGCAGAAAAGAAAAAATAATAGGTAATGGAAGCAACAAAAAAACTCAAAAAATCTGTCTTAATTAGACAGCGCAAAGAGCAGGAAAAGGCTCAAGTAGGAGGAGCTTCTACTGCCAAGTTATTGAATTGCCCTACTTCACCTCGTAAGATGCGTTTAGTAGTGGATCTGATCCGTGGTGAAAAAGTAGAAAACGCTCTTTATATTCTTAAGCATACAGGTAAAGAAGCTGCTGCTCGTGTTGAGAAATTGTTATTATCAGCAATTAAAAACTGGGAAGCTGCAAACGAAGGTTCTTCAGTAGCAGACAGCGCTTTGTTCGTAAAGGAAGTATCTGTAGGCGGTGGACGTCAATTGAAAAGATTACGCCCAGCTCCGCAAGGACGTGGATATAGAATCCGTAAGCGTTCTAACCACGTAACTTTGGTAGTAGATAGTTTAAATAACGTAAACAACTAATTTATTAATAAGAATGGGACAAAAAGCAAATCCAATTGGTAGCAGATTAGGTATCATCAAAGGATGGGACTCTAACTGGTTCGGCGGAAAAAACTATTCCGATAAATTAGTTGAGGACGAAAAAATCAGAAAGTATCTTTCTGTACGTATCGCTAAAGGTGGCGTAGCAAAAGTAGTTATTGAAAGAACTCTGAAACGTGTTACGGTTACTATCCACACAGCACGTCCAGGAATCGTTATCGGTAAAGGTGGTCAAGAGGTAGACAAGATTAAGGAAGAGTTGAAGAAACTGACTAAAAAGGATGTTCAAATCAATATTTTCGAGATCAAACGTCCAGAGCTTGATGCTAAATTGGTAGCTGAAGGTGTAGCTAAGCAATTAGAGGCAAGAATTTCATTCCGTCGTGCAATGAAAACATCTATCGCTTCTACTATGCGTATGGGAGCTGAAGGTATCAAGATCATGTGTTCAGGTCGTTTGGGCGGTGCAGAGATGGCTCGTACAGAGCAGTATAAGGAAGGAAGAACTCCTCTTCATACGTTACGTGCAGACATCGACTACGCATTGGCTGAAGCATTGACTACTTACGGTAAGATCGGTATCAAAGTATGGATCTGTAAAGGTGAGGTTTACGGTAAACGTGACTTATCTCCTAACATCGGTCAAACTTCGAACGTGAAAACCCGTGGCGGTAATGAGGGTGGTGCTGATCGTCGCGATAACCGTGGCGGTAACAACCGTGGTCCTCGCCGTGATAACAACAACAATCGTGGCGGAGCTCGTGGTGGCAACAACCGTGGTGGAGCAAAAAGAGATTAATTAATAACAAGATTTAAAAGTGTCCCGACGATGGTCGGGATTAAAATAAAATACGAACATGTTACAGCCAAAAAGAACGAAGTTCAGAAAGATGCAGAAAGGCCGTATGAAAGGTAACGCTTCACGTGGAGCGGAGTTATCTTTCGGTTCTTTCGGTATCAAATCAATGGAAGAAGCATGGATCACCAGCCGTCAGATTGAGGCAGCTCGTATTGCCGTTACACGTTTTATGAAACGTGAAGGTCAAGTATGGATCCGTATCTTCCCTGATAAACCGGTTACTAAAAAGCCTGCAGAGGTACGTATGGGTAAAGGTAAAGGTGCTCCCGAGTATTGGGTAGCCGTAGTACGCCCAGGACGTATGTTATTCGAAGCTGAAGGTGTGCCTCTAGAGGTCGCTAAAGAAGCTTTACGTCTAGCAGCTCAAAAATTGCCGGTACAGACTAAGTTTGTTATACGTAGAGATTACGTTGAAGCATAAAAATCGTTGGTAATGTCAATACGTTTAAGCCTTGTGGCCGTTACCCACAAGGCTCAATATAGACTATTTGATAACCCGACACAACACTGAAAGAAAATGAAAAATTCAGAAATCGTAGAATTAACAACAGAAGGTTTAGCAGCGAAACTTAATGAAGAAAAAGTTGCTTTAAACAAGTTAAAATTTGCACATGCTGTTTCTGCTATTGAGAACCCAAATGTTCTTAAAGCAGCTCGCAAGAATATCGCTCGTATCTCAACAGAGATTTCGAAACGTAAGAATGCAGCCAAATCTGAAACAGCCTCTGAGGCGTAAAAATTAAGTCGAAATGGAAAGAAATTTAAGAAAAACAAGAATCGGCTTAGTAGTTAGCGATAAAATGGATAAGTCCATTGTAGTGGCTGTAGAGCGTAAAGTAAAGCACCCTATCTATGGAAAGTTCGTTAAGAAAACTACTAAATTCAAAGCTCATGACGAAACAAATACCTGCGGTATCGGCGACACGGTATTAATTATGGAAACTCGTCCGCTGAGTAAAACAAAGAACTGGAGATTAGTTGAAATTTTAGAAAGAGCTAAATAACATGGTACAACAGGAATCAAGACTAAATGTAGCTGACAATAGCGGTGCTAAAGAAGTTTTAGTAATCCGTGTATTGGGCGGTACGCGTAAGCGTTATGCATCTATCGGTGATAAGATCGTTGTTACCGTTAAGAGCGCTTTACCTTCAGGCAACGTAAAAAAAGGAACAGTTTCTAAAGCTGTTGTCGTACGTACAAAAAAGGAAATCCGTCGTAAAGATGGTTCTTATATTCGTTTCGATGATAATGCTGCAGTATTGTTAAATAACAACGATGAACCACGTGGAACACGTATTTTCGGCCCAGTAGCTCGTGAATTACGTGAGAAGCAGTTTATGAAAATTGTATCACTAGCACCGGAGGTTTTATAATTATGGCTATTAAAAAAACAAAAACAACTCACAAGATCAAGATCAAAAAAGGTGATTTAGTGAAAGTTATCGCTGGTAACTCTAAAGGTGTTCAAGGAAAAGTATTGTCTATTTTAGTGGACGCTAATAGAGCTGTCGTTGAAGGCGCTAACATCGTTAAAAAACACACTAAACCAAGTGCAGCTAATCCTCAAGGTGGTATTATTGAGAAAGAAGCTGCTATCAACATTTCAAACTTAGCGTTGATCGATCCTAAGACAGGAAAGCCTACTCGCGTAGGACGTAAAGTTAATGAAGATGGGAAAATAGTTCGTTACGCTAAAAAATCAGGGGAGGAAATTAAATAATGACTTACATACCAAGATTAAAGGCGAAATATGCGGAAGAGATCCGTACTGCGCTTAAAGACAAATTCCAGTATAAAAGCATTATGCAAGTTCCGAAACTTGAGAAGATAGTTGTATCACAAGGTATCGGAGCTGCTACGGCAGATAAAAAATTGATCGATAGCGCTATTGCTGAATTGACAATGATTACTGGTCAGCAAGCTGTTCCTACGAAATCGAAGAAAGATATCTCTAACTTCAAGCTTCGTAAAGGAATGCCTGTTGGTGCTCGCGTAACATTGCGTGATAATAATATGTATGAGTTCTTGGATCGTTTGATCGCTGTATCTCTACCACGTATTCGTGACTTCCGTGGAATCAATGATAAAGGATTTGACGGGAGAGGTAACTACAATCTAGGGGTTACTGAACAGATCATCTTCCCAGAGATCAATATTGATAAAATCAATAAAATCGCGGGTATGGATATCACGTTTGTAACTTCCGCTCAAAATGATATCGAAGCATTGGAGTTATTAAAACAATTCGGTTTACCATTCAAAAATCAAAACTCGAACAACAATGGCTAAGGAAGGATTAAAAGCACGCGAAGTAAAGCGTCAAAAATTGGTAGCTAAGTATGCAGCTAAACGCGCGGCTTTGAAAGAAGCTGGTGATTACGCTGGATTAGATAAATTGCCAAAGAATGCTTCACCAGTTAGATTGCACAACCGTTGTAAACTAACAGGACGTCCTAAAGGATATATGCGCCAGTTTGGTATCTCACGTGTAACGTTCCGCGAGATGGCATTGGACGGAAAAATCCCAGGAGTAACTAAAGCTTCTTGGTAAGTTTTAAAAAAATACTTACTTTTGCCCGGATAAATCCTTTTTAAAAAGGGATTTATCGGGTTTTTTCGTTGGTATTAGGTTATTTAACGAGAAGATACGTCTACTTGAGATGCTGTGACCGAGAGGTTGTGGTGCAAGTAGAGCTATAAAAGCAAATTTATTTACCGATAATAGGTCTTCTCCCGATGGTCGGGAATTGAAACCATTATCATAATTTATATTACATAATGAATACAGATCCAATAGCGGATTACCTTACACGAGTAAGGAATGCCATTAAGGCCAACCACAGGGTTGTTGAAATTCCTGCATCGAACCTTAAGAAAGAAATTACTAAAGTTCTTTTTGACAAAGGTTACATTGCTAACTACAAATTCGTAGAAGAAGGACCTCAGGGTTCTATCAAAATTGCGTTGAAATACAACCCAATTAGCAAAGTGCCGGCTATTCGCACATTGACACGTGTGAGTAAACCTGGTTTAAGAAAGTATGCAAGTGTTGAAAACATGCCTCGCGTTTTGAACGGTTTGGGTATCGCAGTTTTGTCAACTTCTAAAGGAGTAATGACAGACAAAGAAGCCCGTTTACAAAACGTTGGTGGTGAAGTTTTATGTTACGTTTATTAATCTAGGAAAAACACACAAAAAAATGTCAAGAATTGGAAAAGCACCTATCGCTATTCCTTCGGGAGTATCGATTTCTGTATCAGACAAGAATCTGGTAACAGTGAAAGGTCCTAAAGGTGAATTAACTCAGAAAGTAGATAGCGACATTTCTGTTAAAGAAGAAGACGGTAATATCGTTGTCTCTCGTCCTACTGAGCAGAAAAAACACAAAGCATTACACGGGTTATACCGCGCACTAATCCAGAATATGGTTGTGGGTGTAACAGAAGGTTATAAAACTACTCAAGAGTTAGTCGGTGTTGGTTACCGTGCATCAAACAACGGTAATATTTTAGAGTTGACTTTAGGTTTCTCTCACCCGATTGTTTTCGTATTGCCACAGGAAGTTAAGGTTTCAACAACTGCTGAGAAAGGTAAAAATCCTACTATCACTTTGGAATCGACAGACAAACAATTAATTGGACAGATAGCAGCAAAAATCCGCGGCTTCCGTAAACCAGAACCATATAAAGGTAAAGGTGTCAAGTTTGTAGGTGAAGTATTAAGAAGAAAAGCAGGTAAATCAGCTAAAAAATAATAACCATGGCAGGAATTAAAACATCTCGCAGAGAGCGAATTAAAAAGGGAATAAGAAAACACCTGACTGGATCTACTGAACGTCCTCGTTTGTCTGTTTTCAGATCAAATAAGGGTATCTATGCACAAGTTATCGATGATACTACAGGTAAGACATTGGCGTCTGCATCTAGTTTGTCAAAGGACTTCGCTGCATCAGGGAATAAAGTAGAGCAATCTAAAGCTGTTGGTAAATTAGTTGCTGAGAAAGCAGTAGCAGCAGGTATTAGTAAAGTAGTTTTTGACCGTAATGGGTACTTGTATCACGGCCGTGTTAAATCATTGGCAGAGGGTGCTCGCGAAGGCGGTTTAGACTTTTAATTGATAGAAAAAATGGCATTAAGCAATATTAAAAGAGTAAAGTCAAGCGAGATTGAATTGAAAGATCGCTTAGTAAGCATCCAGCGCGTAGCAAAGGTAACTAAAGGTGGTCGTACTTTCAGTTTCTCCGCTATCGTAGTCGTTGGTGATGAAAACGGTATCGTTGGTTTCGGTTTAGGAAAAGCTAAAGAGGTTACTGAAGCAATTACTAAAGGTATCGATGATGCAAAGAAGAACTTGGTGAAGGTTCCTATTATTAAAGGAACAGTACCTCACGAGCAATATGGTAAATTCTCAGGCGGTTCAGTATTGATCAAACCAGCTGTTGATGGTACAGGTGTACTAGCAGGTGGTGCGATGCGTGCTGTGTTGGAGTCTGCTGGTATCAAAGACGTATTAGCGAAGTCATTAGGATCATCAAACCCGCACAACGTGGTAAAAGCAACAATCGATGCTTTAGCTAATATGCGTGATGCATATACAGTGGCTCAACACCGCGGTGTCGATTTAAACAAAGTATTTAACGGTTAATTATCATGGCAAAAATCAAAATCACCCAGATAAAGAGCGTTATCGACAGAAGCGAGCGCCAAAAGAAAACTATTGAGGCATTGGGATTGAGAAAGATCAATCACTCAGTAGAAGTTGAGGCTACACCGGCTATTATCGGTATGGTTCGTAAAGTGAACCATTTAGTAGCTATCGAGACTATCTAAAAAACATTACTACTATGGAAAGAATTTCGGTTCTTTCCATTAGTTGTTTATAATTTTATTGTTAATCGTTGTGTCCTGTTTAGTGAAAGCGAAGGCGCAACATAATCTTAGTTTAAAATGAACTTAAGTAATTTAAAACCAGCAGCTGGTTCAACAAAAAGCAGAAAACGTATAGGTCGTGGTCAAGGTTCTGGTCGTGGTGGTACATCTACTCGCGGTCATAAAGGTGCCGGATCTCGTTCAGGTCACTCGACTAAAATCGGTTTCGAAGGTGGTCAGATGCCTTTGCAACGTCGTGTACCTAAGTTTGGTTTCAAAAATGCTAACCGTGTTGAATACAATGGTGTAAACTTAGACGTTTTACAAAGCTTAGTAGAAAAATATAACCTTACAGTTGTTGATTTCGATACATTGAAAGAACATGGTTTAGTTTCTAAGAATGACTTAGTAAAAGTTTTAGGTCGTGGAGAGTTTACTGCTAAAGTTGAAGTTAAAGCACATGCATTTTCAGCTTCAGCTCAAAAAGCTATTGAAGCTGCAGGTGGTTCCATCGTAAAACTTTAATACATGAAGAAACTAATCACAACCTTAACCAATATATGGAAAATTGAAGATTTACGTAAACGTATTATTAATACGTTACTGTTTCTTCTTATTTATCGTATTGGATGTCACGTGGTATTACCAGGTGTTAATCCAGATGCATTAGCTACAGGGCAAAAAGAAGGTCTTCTTGGACTTTTGGATATGTTCGCTGGGGGTTCATTCTCTCGCTCGGCTATCTTTGCTTTAGGTGTAATGCCTTATATTTCTGCATCGATCGTTGTACAATTATTGGGGATTGCTGTTCCTGCATTTCAAAAAATGCAAAAAGAAGGTGAGTCTGGCCGTAAGAAGATGACTCAGATAACCCGTTATCTGACATTGGCTATTACATTAGTACAAGCAATTGCTTACGTAAAAACTCAAATTGAGCCCGGAGCGAAGACTATTGCAGATCCTATGTTCACTATTCTTGCTGCGATTGTTTTGACTGCAGGCACGTTGTTTGTGATGTGGTTGGGTGAGAAAATCACTGATAAAGGTATCGGAAATGGCATTTCTTTGATCATTATGGCGGGTATTATTGCACAGTTGCCTGGTGGTGCGGTTGCTGAATGGGCTTCCCGCATGAGTCCTAGCGGTGGTGGTATTATCCCTATTCTGATTGAGGCTATCGCGCTATTTTTCATTGTTATCTTTACTATCTTGATTGTTCAGGGAGTCCGAAAAATACCTGTACAGTATGCGAAAAAGATTGTTGGAAACAAGCAGGTAGGTGGCGTACGTCAGTATATACCATTAAAGGTAAATGCAGCCGGCGTAATGCCAATTATATTTGCACAAGCTATTATGTTTTTACCAATGTCATTGGCGCAGTTTTTTCCAAATCTTCAGTCAGACTTTTTAACATCGTTGACGAATTTTACTTCGGTAGCCTATAACGTAACTTTTGCCGTATTGATTATTGCATTTACGTTTTTCTATACAGCTATTATGGTGAATCCTCAACAAATGTCTGAAGACATGAAAAAAAATGGGGGGTTTGTACCTGGAATCAAACCGGGGTATGATACGAATCTATTTATAGATAACGTCATTTCTCGTATCACATTTCCTGGTGCGGTTTTTTTAGCAATCATTGCTATAATGCCGGCTATAGCTAGTGCTGCGGGTGTAAATAATCAGTTTGCACATTTCTATGGCGGTACTTCCCTATTGATTCTTGTAGGCGTGGTGTTGGATACTCTTCAGCAAATCGAGTCGCATTTGTTGATGCGCCATTATGATGGTCTTATGAAGACCGGAAGAGTTAAAGGACGTTCAACAGCTAGTGTAGAGGGATATGATCAATCTGCTATTTAATATCTTTAGATGTCTAAAGTAATTTATAAAACAGAAGAACAAATTGAGCAAGTGCGAGAGTCTGCAAAGGTACTCTCGCATTTACTTGCCGAAATAGCTAAAGTAATTAAACCAGGTGTAACGACATTGTCGTTAGACAAGTTAGCCTATGATTTTATTCATGATAATGGTGGTACTCCTGCCTTTTTGAATTATCATGGCTTCCCTTATTCCTTATGTATCTCTGTTAATGATCAGATAGTACACGGATTTCCTAGTGATTATGAGATTAAAGATGGAGATTTAGTATCGGTAGATGGAGGTGTAAACTTGAACGGTTTTATCTCTGACTCCGCGTATACATTCGGTATTGGGGAGATTTCGGAAGAGGCTCAGCAATTGCTTGATGTCACAAAAGCATCTTTGTATAAAGGTGTGGAACAGGCTGTGGCCGGCAAGCGGGTAGGCGATATTTCATCCGCTATTCAAGAATACGTACAGCCCTACAATTTTGGAATTGTAAGAGAGTTGGTAGGACACGGAGTCGGACTGCATTTGCACGAAAAGCCAGAGGTTCCTAATTATGGTAAGCGCGGTTCTGGACCAAAACTGGAAGCTGGATTGGTGATTTGTATTGAACCGATGATCAACGCAGGAAAATCTGGAGTCCGTTTTTGGGACGATGGATGGACGGTGAGTACTATTGATGGTAAGCTTTCTGCGCACTTCGAACAGATGGTCGCTATAAGAAAGGGACAACCAGACGTCTTGTTGAATTTTGATGAGGTAGAGGAAGTTTTGAATAAAAAGTAGTTGGTTTTCAATATTTTTATTTATCTTTGCACTCCTGTTGGTGCAGGCTATAAAACGTTAATAAGTAATTGATATATGGCTAAACAAGCCTCGATAGAACAAGACGGTGTTATCAAAGAAGCATTATCTAATGCTATGTTTAGGGTAGAATTGGAGAATGGGCACGAAATTATTGCTCATATTTCTGGAAAAATGCGTATGCATTATATCAAGATTTTACCTGGGGACAAGGTTAAATTAGAAATGTCACCTTATGATTTGACTAAAGGAAGGATAACATATCGTTATAAATAAGATATTGCTCTGCGAAGAGCTTAATAATTTAGTAAAATGAAAGTAAGAGCATCAGTAAAAAAACGTAGCGCGGATTGCAAGATCATCCGTCGTAAAGGAAAGATTTTTGTAATCAACAAGAAGAACCCTAAATTCAAACAACGTCAGGGATAATTAATTAACAAAATCGCTTAAAATATTATATGGCAAGGATATCAGGTATAGATTTACCTAAAAACAAAAGAGGAGTTATCGGCCTTACCTACATTTTTGGTATCGGTAGTGCGACTGCTGCGTATATCTTGGATAAAGCAGGTATTAGTCAGGATGTTAAAGTTTCAGAGTGGAACGATGATCAATTGGCTGCTATTCGTACAATTATCAACGATGAAATTAAAGTAGAAGGTGCTTTACGTTCAGAGGTTCAATTGAATATCAAACGTTTGATGGATATCGGTTGTTACCGTGGTTTACGTCACCGTAAGCATTTACCAGTTCGTGGTCAACGTACAAAAAACAACTCACGTACTCGTAAAGGAAAACGTAAGACAGTTGCAAACAAGAAAAAAGCTACTAAATAACAAGTAAGAAATGGCTAAAAGTAAAAAAGTCGCAAAAAAACGTATCGTTGTTATAGAGCCTGTTGGTCAAGCTCACATCAACGCTACTTTTAATAACATTATTATTACTTTGACTAACAATTCTGGTCAAACAATCTCCTGGTCTTCAGCTGGTAAAATGGGATTTAGAGGTTCTAAAAAGAACACCCCATACGCAGCAGGACAAGCAGCAAGCGACTGTGGTAAAGTTGCTCACGATTTGGGATTGCGCAAAGTTGAAGTTTTCGTTAAAGGACCTGGTGCTGGACGTGAGTCTGCTATCCGTACTTTACAAACTGTAGGTATTGATGTAACTACTATCAAGGATATTACTCCACTTCCTCACAACGGTTGTCGTCCTCCAAAACGCAGAAGAGTTTAATAATATTATTGTTTAAGATTAAGATTCATCAGTTATAGGCTGATAGATACTTCAAACAGAGAAAGAAATGGCAAGATATACCGGACCTAAGTCCAAAATTGCACGTAAATTCAGAGAACCAATTTTTGGTCCTGATAAAGCATTAGAGAAAAAGAATTATCCTCCTGGACAACATGGTCCATCTAAAAGAAGAGGTAAGCAATCTGAATACGCTATTCAGTTGTTAGAAAAACAAAAGGCTAAATATACTTATGGTGTTTTAGAACGTCAGTTCTCTAACCTATTTGTAAAAGCAGCTGCGAAGCAAGGTATCACAGGTGAGAACTTCTTGAAATTATTAGAAGCTCGTTTAGATAATGTAGTATACCGTTTAGGTATTGCAACTACTCGTGCAGCTGCTCGTCAGTTAGTTTCACACAAGCATATTACTGTTAACGGTAATGTCGTTAACATTCCATCATATAGCATTCGTCCAGGTGATGTCATCGCTGTTCGTGAACGCTCTCAAGCTCTAGAGGCTATCTCTAGCTCTGTGGCAGGAAGAACAATCAACAAATACGGTTGGTTAGAATGGGACGCAAAAGCGTTATCAGGTAAGTTTTTAACATATCCAGAACGCTCTGATATTCCTGAGAATATTAAGGAGAACTTAATCGTAGAGTTATACTCTAAATAATAATTAGTAGCTATGCATAATTCCTTTCGAATAGGGAGTTATGCATACGTTATTAAGATACACATTGTTGAAAAATATTAAAATATTATAAATGGCAATTTTAGCATTTCAAAGACCGGATAAAGTTATCATGCAAAAATCAACAGATTTTGATGGTACTTTCGAATTTCGTCCATTAGAGCCAGGTTTTGGTGTTACTATTGGTAATGCTTTACGCCGTATTTTATTGTCCTCTTTAGAAGGATATGCGATTACGTCGGTAAGATTTTCGGGCGTGTCACACGAATTCTCTACAATCAAAGGCGTAGCAGAAGACGTAACCGAGATTATCCTCAATTTGAAACAAGTTCGTTTTCAGAAGACGGGTGAACAAGGTGACAGCGAGAAGATTTTTGTAGTTATCAATGGTCAAGAACAATTCAAAGCGGGTGATATCACTAAGTTTTCAAACAACTTTACTGTATTGAATCCAGACTTCGTAATCTGTAATATGGAAAGCTCTGTAACTATCGAGGTGGAGTTGTCTGTTGCTAAAGGACGTGGTTACGTAAATGCAGAAGAGAATAAAGTCGTTGATGGACCTGTAGGCTTGATCGCTATAGACTCTATTTACACTCCGATTAAGAATGTCAAATATACTATTGAAAACTACCGTGTAGAGCAAAAGACCGACTACGAAAAATTGTTGTTGGATATATCTACAGATGGTTCAATTCATCCTGAAGACGCATTGAAGGATGCTGCTCGTATTCTTATACAGCATTTCATGTTGTTCTCTGATGAGAACATGTTGTTGGAATCACAAGCTAAGGAAGAGACTAAAGTTGTTGATGAAGAAATCTTACATATGCGTAAGGTTCTTAAAACAGAGTTGGTTGATTTGGATCTTTCAGTTCGCGCATTGAACTGTCTAAAGGCTGCGGATATTCGCACCTTGGCGGAGTTAGTGACTTACGACGTAGCCGATATGTTGAAGTTCCGTAACTTCGGTAAAAAATCTTTGAGTGAAATTCAGGAGTTGGTTAAATCGAAGGGTTTATCATTCGGAATGAACTTGTCGAAGTTTAAACTAGACGAAGAATAATAATAAATAAAATAAAGCGACCTGTTGCGTAATTCCTCGAACGAAGTGGATTAAGTCAGAAATCAAAAGTTAGAATCTTTTCTTACTTTCTATTTTCTTACTTCATTTCTTTAAGAACGGTACGCACGAAAAAACATTAAGAAAATGAGACACGGAAAAAAAGTAAATCACTTAGGCCGCACTGACAGTCACCGTAAGGCGATGTTAGCTAATATGGCGACTTCATTAATCAAACACAAACGTATCACTACTACTTTAGCGAAAGCTAAAGCATTACGTACTTACGTTGAGCCGTTGATTACAAAATCTAAAAACGATACGACACACTCTCGTCGTACTGTATTTGCTTACTTAAAAGATAAAGAAGCGGTAACTATTTTGTTCCGCGAAGTATCTGAGAAAGTAGCTACACGTCCAGGAGGTTATACTCGTATTATTAAGATGGAGAACCGTTTAGGCGATAACGCTGAGATGGCTTTCATCGAGTTGGTAGATTACAACGAAGTTTATGGCAAAGAAGCTAAAGCCGAGAAGAAAACTACTCGACGTCGCGGTGGTGCTAAGAAAAAAGGCGCTGAAGGCACAGAGGTAGTAGAAACTGCTGTTGAAGAAGTAAAAGCTGAGGAAGCTGCTACGACAGAAGAAGCTCCTGCTACAGAAGAGAAAAAGGACTAATTTTTCTCTTCTAGATATAAAAGCCTATCATCAGCGATGATAGGCTTTTTTTGTTGTTTTTTCGGAGTATTTTAATACTTTTTTTCATAGTGTATTAAGTATGTCTTAACTATATTTGTACACAGTTTTTTATCAACCTTAAATAATATCAGGCTCATGGATTTGTTTGATGTTTACCCTGTCAACCCAATTAATATCGTGAGAGCTAAGGGCTCAGCTGTTTGGGATGCCGAAGGTAACGAATATTTAGACTTGTATGGGGGGCATGCAGTCATATCAGTAGGGCATACGCATCCGCATTATGTTAATTCTGTTACATCGCAACTTAACGAAATTGGCTTTTATTCCAATTCTATTGAGATTCCGATTCAGAAACGATTAGGGAAGTTGCTAGGGGAGGTTTCCGGGAAGGAAGATTACGCCTTATTTTTGTGTAACTCCGGAGCCGAAGCTAATGAGAATGCGTTAAAGCTCGCGTCGTTCCATACTGGAAAGAAGAAAATAATATCTTTTTCTAAAGCTTTTCATGGACGTACGTCACTGGCTGTAGCAGTCACAGACAATCCGACTATTGTAGCTCCGGTCAATCAGACGGATAATGCTGTTTTCTTGCCCTTTAATGATGAGACGGCCTTGTCAGAGGCATTTTCTGACTATGGCGATGAGATCGCAGCTGTTATTATAGAAGGTATTCAAGGTGTTGGAGGTATACGTGAAGCTTCTGTCTCATTTTTGCAACTGATTAGACAATTATGTGATGAATATGGTGCTACATTTATCGCTGATTCGGTACAGTGTGGTTATGGAAGAACGGGTATTTTTTATTCGCATGACTACGCTGATATAAAGGCAGACATCTATACGATGGCTAAAGGAATGGGAAATGGGTTTCCTATAGGTGCGATTAGTATTTCCCCAAAATTTAAAGCTTCTTATGGTTTGTTGGGTACGACTTTTGGCGGAAACCATTTAGCTTGTGCAGCAGCCGTCTCTGTTCTGGAAATCTTTCAAGCAGAGAGTTTAATGGACAACGCACGAGTGCTGGGTGAATACTTGATTTCCGAATTAAAAGGATTCGATAAAGTTAACGAAGTGAGAGGTAGAGGGCTTATGATCGGAATCGACCTTCCTAGTGAGCTATCTAATGTGAAGAAGGATTTGCTGACCAAGAATCGTATTTTTACAGGAGAAGCAAAACCTAATGTTATCCGTATTCTTCCGGCTCTGAATATAGACAAAGCGATTGCCGACAGGTTTTTAGAAGCCTTGAATGAAAGATTAAAGGAGGTATAGTTAGGGACTTTTCGTAATAATAATTATTTTTAGAAGATGAAGAAGTTTTTTTCCGTTGAAGACGTCGATAGCCTAGAAGAAGTTGTACAAGAAGCACTTCAGTTAAAGGCTAATCCTAATGCTAATGAATCGTTAGGTAGATATAAAACCTTAGGCTTGGTATTTTTAAATCCGAGTCTCCGTACCCGTCTTAGTACCCAGAAGGCAGCCATGAATCTAGGAATGAATGTGATGGTGATGAATATGGATAAAGATGGGTGGGCTCTAGAGACGCAGGATGGTGTCGTTATGAATGGTACTACTGTGGAACATATACGTGAGGCGGCGGCCGTAATGGGAGAATATTGCGATATTTTAGGGTTGCGTAGTTTTCCTTCTTTGAAAGACAAAGAAGCAGATTATAATGAAGACCTGTTCAATAAGTTTATCAAGTTCTGCGGTGTTCCTGTCGTTTCATTGGAAAGTGCTACGAGACACCCTTTGCAGAGTCTGACAGACCTTATAACGATTACAGAGTATAAACAGGTTGATAAACCTAAAGTTGTTCTGGCTTGGGCTCCACATGTGAAAGCATTGCCGCAAGCTGTGCCTAACTCCTTCGCCGAATGGATGAGCAAGGCACAGGAACAGGGCCTAGTAGAATTTACGGTAACACATCCTGCTGGTTATGAGCTCGCCGAGAATTTTACCAAAGGTGCCACGATTACAAATAATCTGAAAGAAGCCCTCTCGGGAGCAGATTTTGTATATGTAAAGAACTGGTCTTCCTATAAGGAGTATGGCGAGGTGTACCCGGTTTCGGAAGACTGGATGATGAATAACCAAAAGCTGTCATTGACAAATGACGCAAAGGTTATGCATTGTCTACCTGTACGCAGGGATTTGGAATTGTCGTCAGAAATATTGGATGGACCAAGCTCCTTGGTGATTAAAGAGGCAAGTAATCGGGTATGGGCCGCCCAAGTTGTTTTGAAGCGGATGTTGGAGAGTTTGGAAAAATAACCAAACGCGGACAGCTGTTTTTAGTTTTTGACTTTTAAATTAAACTATGTCGAATAGTACATTGAATATTATTAAGATAGGGGGCAATGTAATTGATGATGATATTCAGTTAGAGGCTTTTTTAGAGAAATTTGCCGCTATACCAGGTAAAAAGATTTTGGTACATGGTGGCGGAAAAATTGCGACTCGCCTAGGTTCTAGGTTGGGGATCGAAGCTAAATTAGTCGAAGGAAGAAGGGTTACTGATAAGGAGATGCTGGACGTTGTTACTATGGTGTATGCTGGGTTGACGAATAAAAGGATCGTAGCCAGTCTGCAAAAGTATCAGTGCGATGCGATAGGCCTTAGTGGGGCTGATGGAAATGTTATCAAGTCAATCAAAAGACCGGTAAAGGATATTGATTATGGTTATGTAGGAGATATCTTGGTCGATTCGGTAAATGTGCCAGCGATAAAGAAATTTTTGGAGGCTGGATTTACTCCAGTTTTTTCTGCGATTACTCATAACGGTAACGGACAGTTGTTAAATACCAATGCAGATACGATAGCCTCAGCATTATCTACTTCCTTATCTGGATTGTATGATGTTTCGTTGATATATTGTTTTGAAAAGAATGGGGTACTATCGGATGTTCTAGATGACAATTCGGTTATAGAGACGATTGCAATAGAGCAGTTTGAAAATTATAAAGCGAAGGGGATTATCAGTGAGGGAATGATTCCGAAGTTACAGAATGCCTTTGAAGCTATTAATAAAGGAGTAAAATCCGTATATATTGGCAATGCTACTAATTTGCATTTATTTCAACAGCAAAAATTTGGCACGCGCCTAATTATAAAGTAATCAACCTAATCTTATTTAATATGAACAAGCTCACTATCATAGGTTCTGGTAATATTGGTTTTTCCCTTGCGAAGGGATTGGTGAAAACAGGCTATTATCTCCCCGGAGAAATTGTACTAACGAGACGTTCTATTGCTGCTTTGGAAGAAGAGAGGTCTCTTGGCTTTGGAATAAGTAACAATAATAAGGATGCGATTCAGGGGGCAGATGTTATTGTATTGTCGGTACTCCCGCAACAGATTAGAAAAGTTATGGAGGAGATTGCGGGAAGTCTGACGAAAGATCAGCTTGTTATCTCTGTCGCCTCGGGCGTTTCTTGTCAAGACGTTAAGGCGATATTAGGCGAGGACTGTACTGTAGTACGTGCCATGCCAAATACAGCAATAGCCATTGGGCAATCGATGACTTGTATTGCTACTGATAATGCTTCTAGCGATGCTATTGCTACAGTAGAGCGTATTTTTGAATCTGTAGGTTCAGTTGTCGTGATTGATGAGGAGCTGATGACATCGGCTACAGCGCTATGTGCCTGTGGTATAGCCTTCTTCCTTCGCGCTATACGGGCCGCCTCTCAAGGAGGTGTTGAGATTGGCTTTCATGCACATGATGCTTTAAAAATGGCCATACAAACTGCGAAAGGAGCTGCAGATTTACTGCTTCAGACTAATAGCCACCCAGAGAGCGAAATTGACAAAGTAACCTCCCCAAAAGGTTGTACCATCGCGGGGCTGAACGAGATGGAACACAATGGACTTAGTTCAGCGTTTATAAAAGGTATTAAGCTTTCGGCATTGAAAGCAGGTGGACTTTATAATGAATAAAGCAATAGATTCATTGGTCGATGATAGTATATTGCTACTATCTCAATTGGTGGCTATGCCTTCTTTTAGTCGAGAAGAGCACACCACAGCTACGCTTTTGGTGACTTTTCTTGAAGAGCAAGGTGTCAAGGGTGTAAAGCGCATTGGTAATAATGTGTTGGTTTATAATAAGTTTTTTGATATCAATAAGCCTACTATTTTACTGAATTCACATCACGATACTGTAAAACCGAACCCTGGATATACGAATGACCCTTTTTTAGCTATAAGAAAAGAAGGTAAATTGTACGGTTTAGGAAGTAATGACGCGGGAGGGTGTCTAGTTTCTCTAATTGCTGCTTTTTTGTTCTTCTATGAACAAGAGGATTTAAAGTATAACCTGTGCCTAATAGCTTCTGCTGAAGAGGAAATCTCTGGTAGAAATGGGATCGAAGAAGCATATAAACACGTTGTATGTTGTGATTTTGCTATTGTCGGCGAACCTACTTTGTTGGATTTAGCGATTGCGGAGAAAGGACTGATGGTCTTGGATTGTGTAGCACATGGAGAATCCGGACATGCAGCTAGGGAGGAAGGGGTGAATGCTATTTATAGAGCATTGAAAGATATTAGTTGGTTTAATTCCTTTCGCTTTCCGAAAGAATCTTCATTTTTAGGGCCAGTGAAAATGTCTGTCACTATGATTGAAGCAGGCATACAGCATAATGTCGTACCTGCTGAGTGCAAGTTTGTGGTCGATGTACGTACAACAGACGTCTATCAGAACGAAGAGGTTCTTGCTATTATACGAAAACATGTAGAATCCGAAGTAACTCCTAGATCAACTCGACTGAATCCTTCGACGATCGCTTTAGATCATCCTATAGTACGTTCTGGTTTGAAGTTGGGGAAAAAACTATACGGGAGCCCGACGATGAGTGATCAAGCGCTTTTGCCCATCCCTTCTATAAAGGTTGGACCTGGAGATTCTGCACGTTCCCATACTGCAGACGAATATATATATGAAGAGGAGATAAGTAATGGTATAGCATTTTATATCAATTTATTAGAGGGGGTGATTTTATAGTTATCTTGATACATATTTATTACAGATCAATTTTTTCGCTTGTCATTTTCATATCCTATTGATCTCAGTTAAAAGATCTATCCTAAAAATCTTTCTACACAATGTCATTCCGCAGTGAAGGCACTCTTCAACTAGCGATTTTTTTCCTATTATTCGCACTAAGCTAATTTATATTTCGAGGAGCTTGCGGGTCTATATTTCAATAGATAGATCTTAGAGGTAAATTTTGTCATCAAGATAATTTTATATAAGTTTGCTTTGACCATATTAAACAACCAAAGAATACCGAACTAATAATGAGGCTTCGAAAAGTAGCATATCAGGAAGAGGAAATGCTCCATCTCGTCAGACGGGGAGACCCAGAAGCATTTGAACAACTCTATCATAAGTATGCAAAGCGGATATCTATCAAGTTAGTACAGCTATTGAAATCGGAAGAACTGGCCCAGGATATTCTGCAGGAAGTGTTTATAAAAATTTGGAATATTCGAGAAGAAATCAATCCAGAACTGCCATTTAGTAGCTTTCTTTACAGAATTGCGGTTAACATGAGCTGCAATGTTTATCAACGTGCACTTAAAGAACAGATCATTCTCAAAGAGATTTATCCTGTAGGCGAGTATCTTCCTATCGATACACACATAGACGGCAGAGAAATAGCGGAACTGATAGAAAAGGCCTTAGGTACATTGACAGAACGACAGAGGCAGGTTTATACCATGCACAAGATAGAGGGCTTAAGTTATAAGGAAATTAGTGAACAGTTGCAGATCAGTGTTTCTGCTATCAATCACCATATTCAAGATGCAAGCAAACGATTAAGGGCTTATCTTAAGTCTTACTATCCAGTGGCTACTTTTTTATTTATTCTGATTAAATACCTGCTCTAGCCTTAGTTGATTCAAACTTAATTTTGTTCTTAATTATATTATTAAGTGAACTGTTTTTTTTTGTATTGATTGTCAGTCGTTTGTCTTTTTTTTATAAAAAATGATACACATAAGGTGCTATTTTCTCGTTGCCGTTTGTATTAGATACAAGAGGCCTAAGAATATAATTGTATGAACGTAAATCCATATATCGAGTCACTTTTCCGAAAATATCTAGACGACGATATAGAATTATCTGAATTGAAAGAGCTGTATCGTTATTTTGATGGAGAGCGAGATTCTCGTGAGTTGAAGCAGTTAGTCTTAGAAAAGCTTAATGAACAGAATGTTAAACCAACATGTTTAGATGGAGAAAAAGCGATTCAGGTTGAGTCTGCTGCATGGATTATGATTAAAGCCTATATCCAAAACGATAGACAGGTTGACAAGACACCGTGGAGATTTTCAAGGAAGTGGCTTTCTTATGCTGCCAGTATCTTGGTTCTATTGGGTGTTTCTATTGGGATCTACTATTATAAACAGGGGCCGAAAGAAATAGCACTAGTCAGCAAGTACGGTGGTGATCTACTGCCTAGCGTTAATAATACTATAATTACACTTTCTGATGGTAGTCAATTTGATCTTAATGAATCCAAAAACGGTATTCATATTAGTGAAGACGGTATTCATTATGACGACGGATCTTTATTGACCTCTGATATCAGTTTGCATGCGACAGTCAGCACTTCAAAAGGGGGACAGTATAGGATTACCTTGCCTGATGGCACTAAGGTAATCCTGAATGCGGCCTCATCTTTTAGCTATCCTACTCGTTTTGCGAAACAGGAAAGACGAGTCTATCTAGACGGAGAGGGCTACTTTGAAGTTACCAAAGATTCTGCGCGTCCTTTCGTGATCGATACTAAGACGCAACAGGTTGAGGTAATAGGAACGAGCTTTAACCTGTCTGTTTATGCGCACACACCGACTGTAACTACTCTCGTGGAAGGAATCGTAAATCTTAAGGGGATTAATAATGTCATTACTAGATTGGAGGTCGGGCAACAAGCGATTCAAAGAAGCGATGGTTACTCCATACATAAGGTAGAAACTTCAGATTATACTGCATGGATACGTGACCAGTTTGTATTTAATAATATGTCACTTTTAGAGACTTTTGCACAATTAGAGCGCTGGTATGATATTACCTTTGAATGCCCTAAAGAACTGACCAATCAAAGAATATACGCAGAGATTGGACGAGATAGAAAGTTGTCTAAAGTGCTCGAAACTTTAGAAGAAGTTCTGAATTTAAAATTCAGAATTGAAGGAAGGAGGGTCATTGTGAGCAAATAACCTTTATATCAGGTGCCCAGCAATGAATAAAGCCATCCGGAGTGCTAGTCTGGATGGCGGATATTGGCCACCAAAATACCTACTTGAATAGATAATTAATTATTAACCAACGGTACAAAAATAGATAATAACAGTTGTATTTCATAACTTCTAAATCGTTATGTGCAGTAATCTATTGTGCCAAAAACCAAGTATACATAATGAAAGCCAATTACATTGATAGGCTAAAAGAACTAATGCTAATGAAGCTCATTATCCTTTTTATTTGTTTACTCAGTTTATCTTCTGTTGCAAATACTTTTTCGCAACAGATTACCCTTTCTGTAAAGAATGAAAAACTGGTTAACGTTATTAAGGAACTGAGAAAGCAAAGCAAAGGATACGATTTCGCTTTGAATTCAACGGTCTTAGATAAGGCAAAACCAGTAACTTTAAAATTTCAGAATTTAGAATTTAAAAAGGCATTGGATTTACTTTTTAAAGACCAACCGTTACGGTATGAAATCAAGAATAAGACAATCTTAATTAAGGAAAAGCCAATCCCTCATACTTCAGACAATACGATAGAAAATAATAATGTCTTCAATCCGTTGGGACTAGATTTGCAGCAAGAGGTTATTCAAGGAAGAGTAGTTGATAGCCTTGGTAATCCAATGCCCGGAGTTACGGTACGTGTATTGGGTACCAAGAAATCTACCATGACAGACCATAACGGGAGTTATCGGCTATTTGATGTGAAACATGGAACCCAAGTGTCATTCAGTTTTCTTGGGTACAAAACTAGAACAGTTACTGTTTCTGGAAATGTACTCAATATAGCTTTGCAATTCGGACAAGATTTCTTAGACGAAGTAGTGATCAATACTGGGTACTATTCTCTTCCTCTTGAGCGATCTACGGGTGCTGTGACTTATTTAGACGAAAAACAATTGAGCGACATAACTGCGGTCAGTCTTAAAGATAAATTGGAAGGGCTCGTGCCGGGATTGCTATTCGAACCAAATTATAACTCAGATCAGGATGCATCAACAGACAGAAGCCGTGCTATTGTGTTACGAGGGCAGAATAATACCGCTGGTAATACCATGCCACTTATCGTAGTTGATGGTTTTCCGATTATTACAACCGACGGGATAGATCCATGGAGTACAATTAATCCGAATGACGTGAAGGATGTTACGGTTTTGAAAGATGCAGCAGCAGCGGCTATATGGGGAGGCCAATCTGCGAACGGGGTTATCGTCATTACTACAAAAAGGGGAGGGGCTACAGGATCATCGATCAATGCGGATATAGAGTACATTGCGCAACCTACTCCTAATCTGTATGATATCCCCTTTGCTTCCAGTACAGAAGCTGTAGATATATATAAGTATATGTTTAAAGAGACCACTTATTTCAATACGTTAACCAGTGCAACAAACCGTTCTCGTTACGATTTTCCGGCTTATATGGATCTATTAGTCCAGTGGAAAGCCAAAGAAATAACAGAAGAGCAATTAGATCAAGAGTTGCAGGAATTAGCAAAGATTGATGTTCGGGACGAGTTTACGGATTTGTTTTTACGGAAGGAAAGATATAAAAAAGCAACTGTTTCTTTCAGCAGTGTCAGCTCCAATAATAACTTACGGGCATCCGTTATGACCTTAAATAATGAAAAATTTTCATATGGTAATAGCGGTAATCAGATCATAGGCAATATGAATAATATTTTTAGTCCCAATAAATGGTTGTCCGTTAACTTTGGACTGAATATTTCTGTGGCCAACAATAAGCTGAATGGAGTAGATATTAGAGATCTACAATCTATTCCCCAAATGTCGAAGATTCTGGATGAAAATGGGGACTATCTACCTATGATTAAACAGAGTGGAGAATTTTACTATACCGTGCCCACCTCAAAAAGGAGAGAACTCGTAGAGCAGTATAATCTTCCGTATGACTGGGATTGGAACTTAAAGCGTGAGATAGACAATACGGATATCAAGGAAAACAAAAAAGACCTCCGGGTAACCGGCGGCCTTACTTTAACACCTTTCGAAGGGGTTAATTTGGACTTATTGTACAAATACCAGAATAATGATGGTCTCTATAGCAATTATATGAACACCGATACTTGGTATGTCCGCAATGCAGTTCTTAATTATTACAGAAAAGATACAGACCAATTTCCAATTCCACAGGGAGGTATGCTTTATGAACGCCGTGATGGTTTTATTTCTCAATATGGTCGTTTTCAGGCTACGGTAAATAAAACATGGAGTGACCATAATATACGCGCCCTTGGTGGAATGGAGCTACGTGCTGATTATAGAGAAAGTATCCCTTATGGGTATTATGGTTACGATCCAGTATCACTTACTCACGTCACAGCTCTAGATCATAAAAATACAGTTTCTGGTCCTCCGCTCTCTACCGGTTTAGGGACTACGACGCCTGCTATCCCACCAATACCTACATTGCGTTCGACCAGTATTAGTATAAGAGGGAGAGATGACCGTTTTCTATCTTATTATGGTAATATAGGCTATAGTTATAAAAACCGTTATGATGTTACAGGTAGTGTGCGTTTGGATAAGACGAATCTTTATGGGCGGACTGCCACTTACAGAGAACATCCACAATGGTCGGCTGGTGCTGGGTACATTTTGTCTAATGAAGACTTTTTTAAGGTTAAACCTTTAAATTTTTTAAAATTTAGAGTTGCTTATGGACTCAATGGATTGATTGACAAAAGTGCTAGCGGCTATATTTCAGCTACAGCTTGGCTAGACCCTATTAATCAAGCCCCGTACGGATCTATTCAAGTTACTCCTAATCCGGGGCTGACTTGGGAAAAGACGGCAAATCTCAATTTTGGGATGGATTTTGGAATGTTTTCAAACCGTTTAAAGGGAACTATTGAAATCTACAAGAAGAATACGACCAATGTCTTAGCCGAATTCGAGGTGAATCCTACGTATGGATTCTATTATGATGGTGCTGTGCTCAATCAAGGGAAAATGAAAAACAAAGGTGTTGAAATTGAATTATCAGGCCTTGTGATTGATAGTAAATTGAAGTGGAGATCTGCTTTCAACTACTCACACAATAAAAATGAAGTGGTTAATATTAAGGTCGCAGGGACTAATATGGCTACAAGAACTACGATGTCTCAATTTTATTCTATTCCTGGATTACCTACGGATTATATTTCGGTAGCTGAGTTTGCGGGCTATGATGATCAAGGCTTGTTACAGGTCATGTACGAAGGAAAGCCTCAGAACATCTTGGCGGTGCCTTACATTGGAGCTGATTTAGACGATTTGTTCAAGTACGCAGGTCAACGATCCCCTAAGCATTATGGTTCATGGATCAATAATTTTACATATGGCAATTTTGAGCTGTCTGCTAGATTGCAATATAGTTTTGGACATAAGTTTCTGAATGATTCTCCTCCGCGTAGCACCTTGTATTACATGCAATTGTCTTCGAGTTATTTTACCTTTCTGCCGCAGTTGATGGTCGACAGGTGGATGTCCCCAGAAGATAATGAGACAGCTTCTATGTACGGGCTCACTACTCGTGTAGCTAATTACAACGCAACAATTGCCAATGACATTCTTTCTGAGTATAACTCAAGGAATCTATTGGATGCAGGTAATATACGCTTACAGAGTATCAGTTTGGCGTATCGACTTCCTGGGTCAGTCTTAGGCAAGGTATTCAAGAATGCGCGTGTCCAAGTGCAAGCAAGGAACCTCAAGCCGATTTATTTAGTGAACAAAGAAGGGATTGATCCTCTATTTCCTAAGTATAGCGGATCACTATACTCTGCTTATTACAATACGGTTAGGTCAAGACCGGAATACTCTATTTCTTTAAAATTTGGGCTTTAATTCAAATGGCTATGAAGCCATCATGTTTTCGCTGATAGATAACCATACAGAGAGTTGATTTGATGGCTCCATTATAGCAATAATAATTTTAAATTGATGAAAAATATATTTTTACCACTGATAGTTTTCTCATTCTTCCTGCTTTCCTGTGAAAGCAAGTTTTTGGATGTTCTTCCGAAAGAATTGGTGATTGCTCAAACTACAGCTGATTTCAGAAAGTTACTTGACAATGCCGATACGCGCTACACCTATAATCTCAGCCAAGTTTCAGGATATGTCGATGTTGTATCGGACGATTCACAATTAGATTCCGTTTGGTTTGATTGGGAACGAGATCGTTTGCATGCTAAGCAACTATACGCGTTTGAACCTGAAGTCTGGTTACCCGATGGAGCTGCTGACGATAATGTTTGGAAACAAAACTATTATGTCAATTCTGTAGTCAGTACGATTTTAGATGGAATAGTGATCGCAAAAGACGATCCCAAACAGCAAAAACAATTGATTGCCGAAGCAAAGGTACACCGATCCTATGCTTATCTTACATTAGTCAACATATATGCCAAGCATTATAACAAAACCACTGCAAATACAGATTTGGGGGTTCCCTTATTTACCAATCCGGTTGATTTACCAAAGTTGAACCGTGCTTCCGTAGCTAAGGTTTATCAATTCATCATTAGCGAGCTGATGGCTGCATTACCTGATCTGCCCGATAATGTTCAAATGCAAAATAGCCATAGACCTACAAAGGTATCGGTCTACGCTATACTTGCTCGGGCTTATCTGTATATGGGAGAATACGAAAAGGCGATAGAGTATGCTGACCTGAGTTTGGCAATCAAAAATTTTCTTTACGATTACAATACCATCTTTACAGGGCTGCCGGCAGTCGGGAGCCTTAAAGGTCTGTCTCGCACTAATGATGAAGAGATGTTACTCCACAAGACAACTGTAAAAAGTGCACGGATTTCTGACTACGCAATGTTGGATTCAAATAGTTTCAATGATCTTTACAGTGGATTCTATCGAATCAGTGATACAGAGGTCGAAAACACTGATTTACGAAGAGTACTTTGGTTTGAGGGTTTAAACTCGAGTGGCAAATTTAATCGAGACCGCGTAACTTATACATTTGCCAAAAACCGGTACAAATTGGATAATGCTATTGTCGATTATATTCCTGTCTCGACACCAGAAGTTTATTTGACTAGGGCAGAGTGCCGTGCACGTCTCAATAATCTGAAGGAGGCATTGGATGACGTTAACGCCATTCGCCAGAAACGCTATAAATCCGGAAAATATACAGCAGTAAGTCCTGCCGACTTCGGTAACGATAGAGAGCGTGTGCTCCAAGAAGTACTTCTTGAAAGGCGTAGAGAATTATACGGTAGAGATTTAAGATTATTTGATGTGAAAAGACTAGGTTTGCCAGTCAGTCATATATTGGGAGAAGAGATCGTTTCTGCTTCGTCGAATGATCAAAAATTGATCTGGCCTATCTATTACAATTATATTGTACTGAATCCAGAGATTGATCAAAATCAAAGATAATCTGATGATCCATGTCTTTACGATTAGAATCAAATGATATACCGAAAGGCGTGGTTTGGAAAAAATGAGTGTCATATTTAAAAAAGATTTAAGATGAAAAGTTTTAATAAAACCCAATACTACTTAAGATTTAGCCTTTTACTTGCTATATTGGTAGGGTTAAGTATGAATATCGGTCTCTTTGCACAGAACCGAAAGGTTGATTTAAAAGAGAATTTACCTTTTGAGGAGGTGTTAAAAATGGCTAAAGCGCAAGACAAATATATTTTCCTGGATTTTGGATCACTGACCTGTAAGCCCTGCCTGTATATCAAAAAGTTTGTACTGACGTTAGATAGTGTTGCAGATTTTATCAATGCACGATTTGTTTCTGTAGACTATAATCAAGGAGCCGAGAAAGATCGTTTACGCAAATTATACAATGTAGTTGGAGAACCCGTATTATTGATTCTTGATCAAGATGGGAATTTCATGCATCGTATGGCGGGGAGAGTGGAGGGAAATGAACTCATGGAACGGTTCAGGCAAGGATTAGATTTACAGAATAATTTAGTGGCACTGGAGAAGCAGTACAACTCCGGAGTTAGGGACAAAGATTTAATACTTAAATATCTAAAGACTCTCCAGCAAGCGGGTGAGGTGGGGCGCATGAATAAAGTCTATCATGAATATACTTCCGGCTCTTTGGAAAATCTTAAGAAGCCAGAATATTTCGATGTTTTTTATGCTTACAACGATGATGTTGGAAGTGAAGAGGTATTATACATGACAGAAAATTGGCAGGAATTCGGTAAGTTATTCGGATCTGGAAAGATAGATAGTAAAATAAATAAACTGTTTAGCCTACATTCCCTAAAATACCTATATGGACATACTAATCCAAAGGAAGATCCTACGTTTGGAAAAATTCTTAATTTTCTTCAAAAATCTCAGCATCCACGTGCTTCGGAATGGTTATGCTATCTTGTGCCTGCTCAATATAAATATGAAGATTGGCCCCGAATGGCTCAAGAAGTGGATAATATATATAAGTATAATCTTCTGAAAGGAAAAGCAGGTGTTAGCTTTAAAGATATGATGGTGACTCAATTTGTGATGTATTGCCATGATCCTGAGGCTTTGGTTTATGGGGTAAAATGGTGTAAAGAACTTAGTGAGGAGGCAGACGAGAAAGCCAAACAAAATTATCAGAATACCATCAAGACTTTTGAAGAGCGTATTAGTAAAGGAAAACCCGAAGAACTGGAATGGCATTAGATTCATCAATCGCCAAGCGGTTTTTATTCCAAAGAGAAATGGCATCGGTTCGAAAAAGTTAAGCTTATTGCCGTTTGGTAGGAAAGGACCAAACGGCAATTTGGGAGTGTAAAACAAACTGTGTCATGGGGTAATTCTCAGTCCCGCAGGGCTGATAATTACCCTTTGTGATTACTGCAAATCTAGCACCATTCTCCCTGGAAACCAAATAGCCAGTTTTTGGGCAGTAGTTCCCCAATTTGCCAATGGCATTGTCCATTTTTTCTTAATATTATTATGTGCTAAGTAGATCAGTTTCATCAGTGCCATATCTGAGGTAAATGCGCCCTTGGTCTTGGTCACTTTCCGTACCTGACGGTGGAACCCTTCAATTGTATTGGTGGTGTAGATTAATTTCCTAATGGACTTGTCATAACGGAAATAAGTGGTCAAACGCTCCCAGTTACGTCGCCAGGAATCAATCACTACCGGGTATTTTTCGCCCCATTTATCTTGAAGCTCATCCATCCGCAATCCGGCCTGATCCAACGTGTCGGCACGGTATACAGGCTTGAGATCGTTCATAAATTCCTTTTGGTCTTTACTGGCCACATACTTTAGGCTGTTACGAATCTGGTGGACCACGCAGGTCTGTACCTCGGTTTCGGGATAAATACTCTGTATAGCCTCAGAAAAGCCTTTCAGGTTATCAATACAGGCAATCAGAATATCTTGCACGCCCCGGTTTTGTAAATCAGTCAATACGCTCAACCAAAAGTTAGCTCCTTCATTCTCTGAAACGTACATTCCCAATAAATGCTTATGCCCATTGCGGTCAATCCCTAAAATATTATAAACAGCCCGGGAAACAAAGCGATGATCCTCTTTTACCTTATAGTGCATCGCATCCATCCAAACGATAGTATAAAGGGAGTCCAAGCTTCTAGACTGCCATTCTTTGACCTCAGGAATAATCTTGTCTGTAATGGAAGAAAGTGTACTGTGACTAATATCCGTATCATACATTTCCTTCAAGTGACTGGAAATATCACGTAAGCTCATACCTAAACCGTACATGCCTAAAATCTTCTTCTCTAGGCTTTCTGCAAGGATAGTCTCCCGCTTCTTAACCAACTGTGGCTCAAAGCTAGATCGACGATCACGTGGTGTAGAAATATCAATAGTGCCATCAGAAGTACGAATCGGTTTGCTGGTCTTACCATTACGTCTGTTACCATTTGAACGCTCGAAATCATCCATATGGCTGTCCATTTCTGCCTCAAGGGCGGACTCTAAAAAACTCTTTAACAATGGGGCGAAAGCACCATCTTTCCCATAAAGTGATTTACCGCTACGCAGCTGCTCTAGCGCTTTGTCCTTCATGGATTCAAAATCAAAATCTGTCTCGTTAACGCTCATAAAACTATGTCAAAAATAATATATTCATTTATTATCTGTGACACAGTTTATTTTACAGTCTCGGCAATTTTGTTTTTGCACTAAGAATCATTAAGCTACTATGATGAGTTTGGCCCCTAAGGGTCAAACTCCAATTCCATGCTCTCCGTGCAAAATATAATATATTCGCACTACTAATCTGTATCCCAATTAACATACATTTATTAGTTCATCATCAATGTTGCCACCGAACTATTTAATCATTATGTACGGTGGTTCTTTGTAGGATACTGTTTTAAAACCCTTACTCCTAGTGTTTATATTTTCAAATTTATACCCATGCAACACGGATATATCTCAAAGTTGAAGCGGTTGATCTTTCTTCCTGAGGTAGCCGAAGAGCTCCATCAGAATATATTTATGGCGATCTGGAATGAGCGTGGGACTCTTCCTATAGCTATTATCAATAAATTGAATTATGAATAGATAATGTAATCAAGAGAGGTTACAAAAAATACGAAGTTCTTTTGAACTCCGCATTTTTTATAACTTATCCATTTTGTGAGACAGTGTCTTTTAAAATGAAAACCCAATTCCTATACTCAAATTACTGTTTTTCATTGAAGGCATGCCTGCATCTTTTTTCCAGACCTCCATTAGCCCGTTGCTTAAACGCAGGTGTACATTAAACCAATTATAATGTATTCGAGCTCCTAGACTATAGCCAAAGTCAAACTCGTTTATTAGCTCATCATCAATAAGGGCCTGTGCGGTATTATCTGCTTTTGAAGATGCCAATAGCGAGGCAAATAGATTACTTTCTAAAGCAAATGCACCAAAGTTTTTATTTTTCCATATATAATAGTTAAACCCAACCGGTACTAACGTGATATAGTTTAGGTTCAAGCTCTCGTATTGATCAATCCAATCGCCTAGCTTGTTAAATAAAAACTCAAATTGGTAGGATACTCTACTGCTGATATCTTTTTCAGTCCCAAAGCCAGCGTACCAACTCGTAATGCCTTCTTCGTACGCACTTCCCGCTAATTTTCCGGTGCCTAAACCCGCGTTTAGTAAGAATCGGCTGCCATCTCTTTTTTCCGCATAAAAAAAGCGTGCTTGTTTTGCGTCCAAAATTCTTTGTGCTTCTTCTTTTTCAATACGTATTTTTTCCTCTTGCTGACGTTTTTCTTCCGCGCGTTTCTGTGCAAGTTGGCGCTTTTCTTCTGCATCTTTCTCGCGTTTCAAACGAGATTCTTCCTCCTGTTTTTCTTTTTCTATCCTTTCGAGCTCCTTTTGAAGGTTCTGTAAGCCTGATTTAGCCAATCCGTTTCCTTTATTCGACGCTATTAAATAATGGTTTCTTGCGGTCTCGTATTTTTTTTCTTTAAAGGCTTCATTGCCCATCCTATAGTCCAGGTCTTTTTCTTCTAATTCGGTTATACGTTGTTTCTCCAATTCCAGACGTCTTTGTTCTTCTAAATCGGCCTTAATCCCTTTGAGTTTTTGTTCCAAATCATAAACTATCGTTAGCTTTTCAATAGGTACTTTGCCTGGATTCTTATTTGCATAGTCCATGTATTTTGCTATTTCTTTGTTTAGATTGGCGAGGTGTTTGTCCCCCAGGCTTCTGAAATTAGCAAGTTGTTCCAAGACCTCAATTTTGAGATAACCGACCCTTCCAGAATAAAAATTCAATAGATTTTCACTTTCAGTTATATGTTGTAATGCTTTTTGATAATTTCCATCTTGAAAGGCTGTTTCCGCTTTGCCAAATTCAATTTGGGCTTTGAGATCGTTTTGAGCGATAGCAAAGTTGCTCACTGTAATAGTGATAGCTAGGAATATAGTTCTTAAGAGTAATTTGCTCATGATAATAGCTGTTAATATGTATTAGTTGGTTTTTAATCCCAAAAGCTGGTTTGGCTATTCGTTTGATTTGTTTTGACGGGTGTTTGTCCTGTTTCCCAAAAATCATTATCGTTCGAAATCGGTTTATTTATGTTCCTGTTTTCTTTTACTTTTATATCTACAGTTTTTACCATAAATTCTGCTTTTTGTACACTAGATATAAAGTTTTTTCGTATCTCTTCGATTTCTGTTTTATCAGTAAAAAAGCCGATCAGTGTAATATCATCTACATTTCCCAAAGAGCTTAATGTTTTTAATACCACATTTTTATAGGGAAAAGTATCATCGCTCATCTTGTATATAGGTATGATATTACTGACAAGAATGGATGAACTATTTGCATTCTTCCAATCATTCTTTGATGAAGAATAAGCGAATAAATATACTTCCGGTTGGGTAATGTTATGTTTTTGCAGGGGCGTACCGCCGTCAACAAATGTTTGTGCTAGCTGTTTTCTCAAATTAATGATACCTTCTCTGATAGCTTCTTTGCGTAGACGTTCCGCTTCGGCCTTCAGCTTTTGTTCGGCCTCTTCGTGTTCTTTTTTTGCTTTTGCCATGGCCTTGGCAATATCTTCTGCTTGTCGTTTCCTTTCCTCGGCGAGTTCTTTGCGGGCTTTATCAGCTCTACTAGATGCTATAAGTCCTCCGATTGCTGCTCCTAATTGTCCTGCCGATTGGCTGA
The DNA here is from genome assembly GCF_016746095.1 of Sphingobacterium faecale. Taxonomy (GTDB): domain Bacteria; phylum Bacteroidota; class Bacteroidia; order Sphingobacteriales; family Sphingobacteriaceae; genus Sphingobacterium; species Sphingobacterium faecale. The sequence continues at coordinate 280,238 of NZ_JAERTY010000007.1, forward strand.
GTTCTGAATTGCCCCATCCTGCTTCGGCAATACTTGCTGCAGCCGATGCATAAGCCGCTGATGTCGCTTGTTGTTCTGTTGCTGCTGAGGCGGACAGCTGTCTTAATTTAGCACTGTATTCTGCTTCCAAGCTAGCCAGATTGGTGTGAGTTTGTTGAAAACTACTTGCCTCTATACGCATTTCCTTGGCAAAAGATGCCTGAGCACCATAATAAGATGCCTGCTGCATATAAGCATCAGAACGCTCATTACGTGCCACTCTCTCTTGTTCTTGTCGGCGGATATTATCGATAGTGGCTTGTGCCTTGCGGTTTTGTTCCTCTAGCAATCGTGCTCTTGCTTGTTCGCCCTGTCGTTCTAAATTTGCTTTGTGCTCATATTTGCGTTGGTTATATTCTTGTTCCGAGATATACACCAAGTGTCCATTATCCTTCTTGATGTACTTTCCATCGTTGGTTTTAAATTCTTCGGGATAATTTCTGTATTGCTCTACTGAGACATTTCCCAAGACAAAATCTTTCCTTGGCTCTTCTGTTTTAGAAGAGCGGCTTACGGTTGTTTCTGTGCGCGCAGAGCCGTTTGCAGATTGATCACTTGCCGTTTGTTTTCTTCTGTTTTCTTCCGCTAGACGTTGATTCTCGGCTTCTTGTTTAGCTTTTTCATTGGCCAGTCTTTTTTGCTCTTCTTCTTTTTGTTTTTTCAGTTCCGCTTCTTTTCTTGCTTTTTCTTCAGCTAGGCGTTTGCGTTCTGCTTCTTCTTTTTCTCTTTTGGCCTGTTCGTCCCGTTTTTGCTGACTGTAATTCACAACACTAATTAACGAACAGCTTATCCCTGAAATAACTGTCTTCTGCCCTTTTTTTCTTTTGCCACAAAGCCTTTCATACTCTTTTACGGCCTCTTTTGACATACCATTAGTGTCGAAGAAAAAGTTGGCATCAGTCTGTTTGCCTCCTGCCAAGTTGATCACGCCATCTATTCCTGCGTTGTAGGAGAAGGAGCTTCCACAGGTCAAATGTACTGTAACGCTTAGCTTTATGCCTAAGTCATCACCTGTGTTATTTTTCACAACAGCTCCCGCATGTTGTTCCCCAAAAGATGATTCGGTTTGATATCCTAATCGAATATAGATTCTGCTATCGGGTTGTCTCTGTAACTCCACTTTGGTTACTTGTCCAATACTCAACTGAACAGTACAAAGTGAAAAAAATATTATTAATAAAGTTTTCAATATTTATAGTTTTCCTTAAGTTTTTATTCTACCAAAGATGCCCCCGTCCCTCAAAAAAGTCAATACCCAGGTTTAGGTATTTTTTCACAGAAAAGTATGTTTTGAATGCAGGGAAAGCGCAAAAATACAATCGCTATTATCTTGGAATAGAAAAATGGATTTATCTATTGCGGATATCTTCAAAGGTGCCGGTCTTTCCGTAGAACAGATCGATAAGCTGTAGGGATTTTACTGGTAATACGATATAGCCGTTTGGTACGATAGTGCCAAATGGCTTTTTGGTATACATACAGTTTAGCGGTGTTATGAAAGCTCGGAATCACGTATCCCGTTTATAAGGAAGTTCCTGAGGTTTTTCAAATTATTATATGTTTTTTTTGTAATTGATACATTTTTAGTATTTTAGGTTTATAGGCCCGCATGCGGATCTGTGTTGTTTTAAGTGGGTAGCCGCTTGGAGGAAGGACCAGGCGGCTTTTCCGTGTCTTGTCTGTATACAGAAATTCTTTTTTACCCTTGGCCAGCGTCTGCTCAGAGCTCTAATGGCTTAATGACACAGCTCTCTGGAGAGAGGCGCGAGCGTAGGTTGCTCTCAATCGCTTTGTCTTCGGCTTCACATAATTATTTCGTATATTTCGTTTACAATATATGACTCCGTGCAAATAAGAAAATCTACAGAATTATTTTTATATAACTACGTCATCATATTGCATTTGGTGGTGAATTTATGTAGGTTTGAGGACACAATATCGCTGATAAACCTGATTTCATGTAGGTTTGATCTACAGCTTTAAGGACTCAGAGTCTACCTGACCATAGTACGACAACAGGATATGCAAATTGACTTTAAAAATTTAGGAAAGGATAAGAAAAGTTGGGAGTATGTCTATGAGCATTTTTACCAAAAACTTTGTTTTTTCTCGAACGACATCCTAAATGACCGAGAGAAGGCAGCAGATGTTGTACAGTCCATACTCATCAAAATATGGCAGGAAAATATGGCTTTTGACAGTTTTCAGCACCTCCGGAATTATTTGTACAAAAGTGTCCAAAATGCAACGATCAACGAGTTGAACAAAGACAATTCACGCTCCCGTATCCTGAAAGGTCTAGGTAAGGACAATCCAGACATCTATCGGCAAGAGGATCATTTTTATACCATCGTGAGAGCTGAGGTCTACAAACAGATAGGCGATGCGGTAAACCAGCTGCCAGAAAAAACCAGACAGGTTTTTAATCTAGCGTTTTTGGAACATAAGTCAAATCCAGAAATAGCAGACTTGTTATCCATCAGCATCAACACGGTCAAAGTACATAAAAATAACGCTAAAAAGGCACTTCAGCTCAGCCTGCGCGACTTAAATCCCCTGCTGGTATTGATCCTTTGGGAAGCCTTTCAATAAAAATATCATTTCTGACTAATCCTTTTAGGCTTGTTATCTGTAATAAGGCTAAACACATCATGAAATGATTGAAAAAGACCCGTTTGACCTTGCAAAAAAAATAGTACAGTACCGCACTGACGAATTGACTCCGATCGAACGGCAAGAGTTTGAAGAGCAACTGGCCAATGATCCCAAGCTCAGGGCTCTTTTTGATGAACTGAGTAACCCGGTAAAGGTGCAGCAAGAGTTGCAGCAATTGGAGTTCTTCGATGCAAAAAATGCCTTTAAGCAAGCACAAGAGGAGGTAGCTCCGGTCAGATTATGGTCTTGGAATCCCTATGCATGGATCGCCGCGAGTATAGCTGTCGTCGTGGGGATATCATTCGTTTTATTGCGTATGTTATCGCCGTCAGCACCCAGACTTGAAGTATTATTGACGCAGCAGGACACAACGGATGGCGTACAATTGATGCTTGCCACAGGCCAACGTATCCAAACCGACACGCTTTCCTTTATTCGCGCCAATGAAACTGAATTTAGAGGAAATGATAGCGTACTCCATGTGCAATCCATGGAGGATGCACAGCCGACAGACATCAATAAAATCATTGTGCCTTTCCGGAAAAAATATCAGATCGTCCTATCGGATGGTTCCAAGGTATTCCTCAATGCGGGATCTACGCTTACTTTTCCGGCAGTCTTTGCTCCAGACGAGCGACGGGTACATTTAGAAGGAGAAGCTTATTTCGAGGTCGCTCCCATGAGCAACAAGCGATTTGTTGTCGAGACCGGACAACAGCAGATACGTGTATACGGCACCATATTCAATATAAAAGCTTACGACAACGAACCTATTCATTACACCACGTTAATAGAAGGACAGATATCTGTACAGAGCAGGGGAAAAGAACAATTTCTCCAACCCGGAAATCAGGCACAATTCGAGCCATCCACGGGCGCAACTTCCATATCCATGGCCAATACAGCAATCGCGGCGAGCTGGAAAGATGGATGGCTGGCATTTGACAACCTACCGATGAGTGAGATATTACGCCAGATCGGCCGTTGGTACAATCTGGAGATTGCATTAGCGGACAGATCGCTGCACAACATGTCGGTCACTGGAAAAATCCTTTTATACCCCGACGTCAATGATGTGTTGCGGAAATTTGAAAAGCTCGATGATATTAGCCTACAGGCAACTGAAGATAAAGTAATAGCAAAACGTAGCAACAATACATAAAAAACAATAACTGACTAATGAAACACCAATTTTTAATTCGAATGCTAAAGACAGGCTGCCTGTTGGCGACGTTTTTATTGCCGCTGCAACAACCCGTGCACGCCTTTAGCCAATCGAAAACTAATGTCAAAATCAGCTTATCAATCGCTGCTCCCCTGTCGTTTGAAGAAGTCTTTGATAAACTGGAAACACAGAGCGGCTATACCTTTCTTTATAAAAAAGAAGATGTTAAAAACCTACGGTCTGGAAAAATAGATATTAAAGACCAACGATTAGACCTAGTACTGAGCAATTTGCTGAAGTCTACAGGATTGCAGTATGAAATAGACGATAAGGTTATCATTATACGCAAAGCTTCGCAGCAGAACAGTAAAAGTACGACCAATACGATGCAGCAACAGCGTGTCATCAGAGGCCGGGTTCTTAGCGAGTCAAATGTTCCTTTAGTAGGGGCGACAATCTACCTCAAAAGCCAACCGGCAAGTGTCATTCAGACCGATAGCCGTGGAGGCTATGAAATTACGGTTAAGTCGAACACAACTAACCCTATTTTGGTTTTTTCCTATGTAGGGATGGATGCCCGCGAGATTACAATAGGGGCACAGAACACGATAGATGTACAGCTCAAAGAAAAAATCAACGTATTAGAAGAGGCGGTTATCGTCAGCGGATATGGGGTTGCGCAAAAAAGATCAGACATGGTCGGCAGTGCTTTTCAGGTCACTGCCGAGCAGATCAAAAATCTACCGGCGCAGCGTATTGATAATCTGTTGGAGGGATTGGTACCGGGACTTCAAGTCAATTTCAATACCGATCAGGCCAGCAGTACACGCCCCCGGATGAATGTACGTGTGCGGGGGGAGGCATCCTTAACAGCCTCCAATGAACCTTTGTGGATTGTAGATGGTATACGCCTTTATACGGGTGAGCGGACAAATTTAATTCCTGGAATGAATACATCCGTAAGCCCGTTATCCTACCTTAACCCAGACGATATCGAGAGCATCACTGTCCTTAAAGATGCCACAACGGCTTCTATTTATGGTGCAGACGGAGCTAATGGAGTAATTTTAATAACCACAAAAAAAGGTGTGAAGAGCGCCCCTGCGCTAAACGTTACCTCACGTTATGGGCTTGCAAAGATCAATAGATCTACGCGGTTCAAGGTATTGGATGCGGAGCAATACAGAGAACTCGCACTAGAGGCCTACCACAATGTACCAGGCAATGATATGGCTTTCTTCCCCTTTCAGGACTTGCCAAACAACCCCTACAGTACGACCGATACCGATTGGTATGACGTTTATTATGGGACAGGGACATATTCTCAAAACAACCTCAGCATCCGTGGAGGTACAGAGGCTGTAGATTATTTTGTATCCGGAGAGTATTTCTCAAATAAATCAACGATCAAAGGTAACCAGCAAGACCGATTTTCCTTACGGAGCAATATCGACTTCAAAATTACAGATAAACTAAATGTCGCCCTACAGATGTCCGGTTCTTACAATGTGAATGACATTTTCAATCCTAGTTCAGATTCGTATGCGATACTACCGATATTCTCGCCCTATAATGAAGACGGGTCCTTACGTCTGTGGAATGATCTGATTCTCCCCTTTCAAGATCCCACGACGGGAAATCTTACGCCTAGCGTAGATACACGTAAGTTTTTCAACAGTGTTGCCAGACGGGAGGAAAATGATGACTTCCAGCGGAGTCTCAATTCTGTAAATAACCTTCTGATTGATTACCAGATCTTACCTTCACTAAAATTCACCAGCCAGGTGGGAGCTAATATTCAAAGTAGCCACGAAGAGATTTATGAAGCACGCACCAACTGGTCAGGTATCTCCAGTCAGGGTGAGCCAAGAGGTTATGCTACTCGTGCGCACGCCAATTTCCTGAATTGGTCGATCATCGAGAGATTAAACTATAACCGTCGTTTCGGGCAACATAATGTAACAGGGTTATTGGGTTTCGAAGCCAGCTCTGAGGATAAAAAAAGTCTATCTTCCTATGGTAGTGGGTTTGCAAATGACCACATAAAAGAAGTATCGTATGCGGCAGTTCGGGAAAACGGTAGCAGCTCCTCCAGCAGAGTACGACGTGCTTCCTTTTTTGGGCAGGCTGGATATAATTACAACAGCAAATATTACCTCAACCTAAACTGGCGCTCGGATGGTAATTCCGATTTTGGTGAAGATACACAATGGGGTAATTTTTGGTCCATCGGTGGATCATGGAATATCCACAACGAAGAGTTTTTCCAAAGCGACATCCTAAAAACATTGAAGCTTAAAGCTTCCCATGGTACACTGGGAAACTCCCGCCTAGGGAATGTACGTGCACAAGGGCTGTATACCTATGGTACATCCAGCAACTATTTTGGCCAGAGCGGAACAACAATGCTCAGCGTGTGGAACCGAAAAATGAGCTGGGAACAATCGAAAATGACCAATATTGGACTACGTGCCAACATTAATAACCGGATAGATGTAGAGGTAGAGGTCTACCACAAAAAGACGATAGACCTCATGCAAGAACAGGACGTATCACGTACCACAGGGGATACCCGGGTAAGCCGCAATATAGGCTCTACACGAAATCAGGGTATCGAAATGAATATTGAGACTATCAATATAGAGAATAAGAATTTCAGCTGGCGGACCAACTTAAATGCAGCTCATAACAACAATAAACTATTGGAGCTTTACCAAGGGATATCGCAGACCAGAGAACGCACGATCTGGAGAGAAGGCTACGATTTAGGTACCTACTATCTTGTACAATGGGCAGGGGTAGATCCGCGCGATGGTGCACCCCTTTGGTACGATATCAATGGAAATATAACCCGTACGTATAATAATGCGGACCGTATACCTAACAAAAACTCTACTCCATTGTTTTTTGGAGGAATCAATAATACCTTCCAATATAAAGACTGGACACTAAGCCTTTTGGCAGTCTATTCGGTCGGGGGGTACAAATTTACGTCGTTCGGACGTAGTGCATCATCCGATGGTCTTAACCTTATGGAAAATAATCAATCGATCAATCAACTGGACAGATGGCAACAGCCCGGTGATCTGGCGCTATCCCCCAAACCCCTGTGGCAGGTCACCAATGCTAGATCCACGATGAACTCGACGAGGTACCTGCAAAATGCGACTTTTATTCGCTTAAAGAATGTTTATCTGACCTACGAGTTATCCCAGGAATGGGCCCAACGGATCGGGTTAAAAGGAGCTAGTGTTTCTTTACTCGCTGATAACATCGGGGTATGGACTCCTTATGACAAGGCGGATCGCAACTCCTATAAACAGACCATGTCAGGATATCCGATAGAGACCACCATTTCAGCAGGGTTAAATGTAAAATTCTAAGCAAACACAAACATGAATATTCGAAAAATAAAAATATATAGTCTACTCACTGTGCTAGTGATGGGGGCCAGCAGCTGTACCAAGTTCTTGAATGTCACTCCCGTAGGTCAAACGACGATCCCTACCGTTTTCTCGGATATGGATGGTATCCGTGCTGCTATTCCTGGCGCATATGCCAAAACCTACGACTATTATTCCAGTCATTTTTATCTTTATCCCGAGCTGGCTGGGGACCTCCTGAATCCAGATCTTTCGCTAATCAACGAGGGAGAGGTCAATATTTATAACTTACAGTCTGTCCCCGAACAGGAAGCAGCTCCATCCGCTAAGATATGGTCCGATATTCTGGCTGCACTGGCCAATGTCAACAATGCTTTGTTCTACCTCCCTTCGTTACAACAAAAATACCCATTGAACCAAAAGGAATTAGAAATCTACAAAGCAGAGCTTTTATTTTTACGTGCCTTGGCACATTTTGACCTTTGTAGAGCCTACGCCCAACCGTACAACTATACCGCTGAAGCGACACATCTAGGGATACCCATTTTGACACAGACCCCCAGCCCAGATGACAATGTCGCACGGCAACCGGTCAAAAAAGTATATGAGTTTATCCTCAATGACCTCAAAGAAGCTGAGCGTATCTACAACAATACGCCCGAACTGCGTACACAAAAGCAACAACCTTATTATGTGTCCAAACAAGCAGTCCAAGCCCTATTCTCCCGCATATACCTATATATGGAAGACTGGGACCAGGCAATTTTTTATGCCAGTGCCGTGATTACAGCAAAACCCTTAGTAGCCCATGCGGATTATATGGATATGTTTTTGAACCTAGCAGGACAGGAAAAAGAAACGATCTTCCGCTTAAATGGAGAAGATAAGGGCTCTGGTTTATTCAGCTTTTATAATTTTCGGACAGGCGAAGACAAATTTGCCTACCCTTCGGGAGCGCCTTCCAATATTTTTATCAATTCTTTTGATGAAGCGAATGATATCCGTAAAAATGCACTCTTGCTGCAAATAGATGCAGGGTCGTCTTTCTACTACGTAAGCCGCAAATTTGATGCTGTACAGACCAGTTCAGAGAGGAGTAAACAACACATTAATCCTTTGATTCTACGTGCTTCAGAAGTGTACCTCAACCGTGCTGAGGCATATATTGCCAAGAAGCAACCTGAGCTTGCCGCTGCCGATATCAAGGCTATCCAAGGACGTGCCCGCAACCTGTCTCCGGAAGCTATCACCTTGCCGGAAAGTGATATAGAAGCCATGAAAACAATAGTCTACCAAGAGCGTATCCGCGAACTGGGACTGGAAGGGCATCGATTATTTGATATCACCAGAAGGAAGCAGGATCTGGTACGCGTGGCCAACACGACCTCAACCACGCAGAAGCTGACGTATCCAAGCGACTATTTTATCTTACCCATTCCACTACGGGAACTTGATGCCAACCCGAATATGAAACCCAACCCTACTGTCAATAATTAGAAAGCGAAGATGAGAAGAACAATATTATATAGTACAACCTGTCTAATTTTATTTTTGGCAGGCTGCGGCAAAGAGGAACAAGCTCCCTTTGACCACCCATTTATTCATATCATGAATAACAACAGTTCTACCGAGACGGTCAACTATATGGCCAACTCCGTACGGACCTATAATATTTATCTGAGTTCTAAACCACTTACTGAAAACCTCAGCGTTTCTTTCGAAGTGACTCCTGGAAATGGGTTGAAAGAGGGTGTCGATTATGAAATGGTCACCCCCGGTAATAGCTTAGTTTTCTTACCCGGTATATGGGATATGCCGGTGCGGATACGTTGGAAGGCAAGCCCCGATTTAGACCCCAAAAAAGATAATACGCTCACTATTGAGCTGACGGGCAATAGCCAGAACCTTACACTTGGTTTGCCGGGCCCCGATCAGCTTCAGAAAAAATTTGTCATCACAAAAGTAAAATAACAAAGCATGTACAAAGCTTGGTGTATCTATATACTAACCTATATTAGCCTATTTTTATGGTCTACGGCAGCTGCACAGCAGACAGAGTCACCCACTATAAAAGGTAAGCTAGACAACGGATTGACTTATTACGTCCGTCACAATCCCTATCCGTCCGGCGAGGCTGTCTATCGGCTTTTTCTCAAAACCGGATCATTGGCAGAGCAAGAGGCGCAGCGGGGATTGGCCCATTTTCTAGAGCACATGGCCTTCAATGGAACCCATCATTTCCCCGGAGACTCACTGGTCCGTTTTCTAGAACAACAGGGTGCCAAATTTGGTAAAGATCTCAATGCACATACTTCCTATAATGAAACCGTATACAAGTTGCAGCTCCCGTCAAAAGATAGCAGCTTGGTCAATAAAACGTTGACTATCCTAGCCGATTGGATAGGAGGACTACAGCTGGACAGTACGGCTATAGAAAAGGAAAGAGGTATCATCTATTCCGAGTGGCTCTCCCGTAAGACAGGTGGGCAAGGGGCTGAAGAGGCCTTCTTAAACGCCCTGTTCAACGGATCCCACTATGCCGACCGTAAGGTGATCGGCGATACAGCTGTCATCCTCCATGCGCCCGCCGGGCAGATCAGAACCTACTACCAAGATTGGTATAGCCCATCGCTTACCGCTGTCGCGATAGTCGGCGATATCGATGAAGACCAGGTCGTCAAACTCATCAAAGACAAATTTGGCGCATTACCTGGGAATAACAAACAGCCCCGGGAGTGGCCCATTCCCAATTATACCAAAAGCAGCTTCCATCAAGTCATTGATGACGGAGAATCCAAGGCAGAACTCCATGTTATTCGTCTGCTCGACCTTCCTCAGCCTGTACGCAACCAAAAGGAACATCTCCACTATCTGGAATCGGATCTATTAAAACTTTTGATCCGCAAGAGATTCCGTGATCTTGCTTTCAAGAATCCTGCTTATACCAAAGGAAGCTTACAGTCATCGGGTTTTCTGAATACAAAGCAAATCGTACTGGCGAGTGTCGGTATCAATCCGGATAAGCCCGACTCGTCAATCATCGAATTTGCCACCAACCTTGCGCAATTGGTACAGTACGGTTTTGATAGCAATGAAATTGCCAGCATCAAGAAGAGCTACGAAGCAGCCCTGCAACGTAAGGCATCAAGCAATCGGCCGACCCCTTCCGCAATATTGATGGACGATATCTATAATGATTATTACAAAGGCCAGCCGGCTATATCGGCGCAGCAGGAGTACGATTGGTACGTTGACAATACCACACAGATCGATTCTACATCCCTATTGCGGCATCTTCAACATTGGTATTACCCGGACAATGCCTACTACCTGCTCACGGGTTATCCGCAGATAGCATCGATTCTGCCCAGTGAAACTCAAGTCATGTCTTGGTTTCAACAGGCACACGACAAGGTACAGCCACGCTACCACAAGCCCATGGATATGGTGACGGCTCTGCTGGAAAATGCCCCAGCTCCCGCTACTATTGTGGCACAGGGACAGCGTCATTCCATTGATGCCGAAGAGATCGGACTTTCTAACGGTGTACGTGTTATTTTCCGCAAACCGGTTGTCGAGCGGGACCGTATCAGTGTTACCGGTTTTCGAAAGGGGGGATTATATAGCCTTGACTCTACCGATTATATCAGCGGTCTATATACCAGCCAGATTGTGGCCTTAAGCGGTGCCGGTACGCTAGACCGGGAATCCCTGAATCATTATCTAAGCGGCAGCTCGGCTTCCGTCCGTTTCTTAATTGACAAAACACGTTCAGGTATTGCAGGTAGCGCTGATCCTCGTGACATAGAGACCTTATTGCAGCTCATTTATCTAAAATGGACCGCTCCGCGTGTGGATAGTACCACCTTCGGACAGGTCAAAGAAAAAGCCATCGATACCTATCGCCATACCAATCAGACACCTGCCTCGATCTTTGGACGTGACCTGGGGTATATTGTCAATGGAAGAGATTACACCAGCCAGGAGATAACCGATCAGGTCCTTGCAAAAGAGTTGAGACAAGATCGATTGCTGCCCATTTTTGACCGTGCTTTTGGTCCGGCCTCAGGCTATACATTTATCGTCGTTGCCGACCCTAAGGATGAAGAACTAAAGGAAATGATCCTGAGCTATCTTGGTGCACTTCCAGGTGGCACTTCCGACACGGCATATCGCTATGTACGCCCTCCGGTAGCAGCCGGCACCACGTTCCTAAAATACGACGGGGACACCCCCAAGGCAACAGTGTGGTTAACCTATCAAAGCAACAGCATACCTATGGATTACCAGGATTATCAATTGCGTACCGATATCGCTACTGCTGTCTTACGTACCCAGTTTTTGAAAGAACTCCGGGAGGAAATGGGTAAGGTCTACAGTGTCGGTGTAACCGGTAGTTCGACATTGCTTCCCGGGCCATTGGCCCGTACCAGTATCCAGTTTAGCTGTAAGCCCGAAGATGCTGAGCTTCTGGTCCAGACCATTCATAACCGCATACAGCAACTGATCGACCATCCGGAAAGTATGGCCGCTACCCTGGAAGATGTCAAAAACAACCTTCGCAAGGAGATGGACCTCCAAAAGCAAAAAGATTCCTTTTGGAGTAGCTATATCCGAAACGCTATCTTCAATGGTGACGAGTCTTTACTCTTCGTGGCCGATTACGAAGACAAATTGCGAGAGATCAGCCCTTCTCTTATAGCCGGTTTTATAGATCTGCAGCTCGGTACTATACAACCCGTTAAGGCTATACTTTATCCTGCCGGATTTGATAAAACAACACCTCCTAAGAAGGACAATAAAAAGAATAATAAAACCAAGTAATGATTTAATAAACAATGAAGATGAAAAATTTAAACAAATTAACCCGCTATCTAATGGTGGCTATTATTGCACTCGGTGTGACTGCGTGTAGTAAAAAAGCGGATGACACCCCTATCAAAACAGACCCAAAGATGCTTTCTTTTGGTTTTTATGCAGCCGATAATGAGGACAATCTTTTCAGGGATTATGTCGTCAAAGAGGTGACCGGCAATTCTATTCAGATTGAACTGCCAAAAGAAGTAGATCGAACCAAGTTGGTCGCTCGTTTTACGACCACTGAGAAAGCTACCGTTACGCTCAATGGCAGTCCTCAACAGTCCGGAATAACAAAGGCCGACTTTAGTACACCTGCGGATTATATCGTTACCGAAGGTGCCACCAATGCACGCTATACCGTCACTATTGTTAATGCTGCAGACTATGTATGGACCCGAGTAGGAGCCTATACGGATAAGGTCGCATCTGAGTTTGATATGAAGGTCAATCCTTCAAACGGTGTTCCTTATTTCTTTTTTATGCAGGCTTCTTCGGATGTGGAATTACGCAAAGGATTTGCCGCCAAATATCAGGATAATAGCTGGGCTGCTTTAGGCAATGAAATTTCAGCAGGTCGGATAGGTACCAATTTGAGTATGACATTAGATAAAGACGGACAGCCTTATATTGTTTATCAAGACTACACCGCCGAGAAAGCACAGACACCGACTATACAACGATACAACGGTACGAGCTGGTCTTTGGTAGGTAAGAAGGGTATTTTTAATTCTACACTCAGCAATTTAAGCATCGGGATTAATCCGGCCAACAACCAGCCAATTCTCTTCACCTCCTTGAATGTTGTTGCTGGCGGAGAAGCCCTGTCAAAAAGAGCACTTTCGGTATCCTTATTCAGCGGATCGACTTGGTCTATCCACAATGAGGTAACTAACCGTCCTACGGGACAGGCTACTGGAAGCACAAGTTCTAAAACTGTTGGTGAAACCTTGTACCTGATAGCATTTAATAGTTCAGGAGTCCAGACATACTCGGTCTACACCTACAAACAAGGCACTTGGACGACTATCATAGACAAAGCTATAGAGCCAAGTGCAAAGAACTCGCTTCTTTCGCAAGTAGGTATCGATGTAGATCATGATGGCAATATTTATATTATTGTTGCAGATGATGGACAGACAAATGGTACGTTTAATCTACGGGTAAAAAAATACACCCCTGCTACCCAGTCATGGAGCCAGGTCGGTAATGTGATCAATACCAAGGCAAGTACCTATTCCCTTGCTTTATCTCCCGCCGGAACTCCTTATGTATTATATCGCGATGACAACGGTCTGCCTACGGTAACCGCTTTTAATACCGATACTCAGGACTGGGGAACTCCCAAGGCTTTGGATAATGTAGCTGCTAAAAGCGCGAATGTATTTATCGGATTTGCAGCTAACGGCACAGGGTATGCTTCTTACATCAATTCGACAGACAATATTGTACTGTACAAATTTGATACACCCCAATAAGGATTTTATTTCCTGATAACATAATAAAGGGGGCAGCGTAATGCCCCCTTTTTCTTAAAAAATAGCCTATGCTTAGATTTTCTTTATTTACCTACCTTTTATTATTCCCTATCCTCCTTTGGAGCCAGCATTCCTCCTGGGTAGAAGGCACCGTATTTATAGATAAAAATAAAAACCAACTTCTTGATGCTAAAGAGCGGGGATTGAAACACATTGCCGTATCCAATGGAAAGGACATAGTATATACCGATAGCAAAGGTAAATTCCGGATCGAAGTACAGTCCGGACAGTCCATCTTCCCCATTGTCCCTAACGGATATACGCTGTCAAGAGCCAAGGGTGAGCAGGTCAACAATTCTTTCTTTTTCTACCCCGACAGTCCCGATAGGCTATCAGCTCCATTGACCCATCATTTTGCACTGATTGCCGAAAAACAGCCGGACTCCTTTCGGATCGGCGCTATTGGAGACATTCAGGTCGGCGATATAGAGGAGATCAACTATGCCGGCAAGAGTATTTTCAGTGAGTTAGCCAGCCGGACAGATATCGCCTTTCACCTCATACTGGGCGACCTGGTCAATGATGACATCCATTTGCTCCCTCCCTTCAAAGCGATGCTACAGACGCTACCTTCCCCTTCATGGACCGTACTCGGCAATCACGATCGTAATACCGATAATACCAGTCCGTTGCATAGACACTATAACCAGCAATTTGGCGCATCCACATACGCATTCAACTATGGGGGGCGACATTTCGTTGTACTGAACAATGTGTTTAGCACCGGCACACGGAGCTATGAAGGCCGGGTTTCAGACGACCAGCTTCAGTTTTTGAAAGCGGACTTAGAAGATCTAGCCAAAGACACTCAGGTCGTACTTTGCCAACATATCCCTATGCTGTACACGCGCAATCGCGATGAGGTACTTGCTTTGTTAAAACCATTCTCCAATGTACTCCTCCTTTCAGGGCATACCCATCAAGTGAGCCGTCATTTTTACAACCACGGCCAGGTACAGGAAATAGTAGCCGGCGCCCCCTGCGGAAACTGGTGGACCGGCGAGTTCAATCCATGGGGAGTCCCCGATGCGCTGATGCAATGTGGTAGTCCGCGTAATTACTTTACGATCGATTTTGACAAAACAAGCTATCGTATACATTTCAAAGGGATAGGACTAGATAACGATCAGCAGCTGGATATCACGATGCGCGGAGACACAGTGATTACCAACTTATACGCTGCTTCAGACAGCACCATGGTACAGGTTCAGATTGATAATGGCGAATGGTTGCCCATGCAGCAAGCCAAAAGACCGGCAGAATCTGTATTACAGATAATCGAAAAGAACAAAGAAAAGAAATTTCCTGCTTCAGGAAAGCGGATCAATCCACTTCGATTAAGGGCCTCTCCGCACATCTGGCAGGCCGTGATTCCTTTCCTTGTTCCGGGAGTACATACTATCCGTATCAAGGCTTTCGACAGATTCGGCTACCATGTGGAGAAAGTCGAATCATTCGTTAATTCCGTGCCGACCGATATACCTTGAGACTATTAAGTTACTTTAATTTTGATAATATACACATTTTTAGTAACTTAGGCTTATGCATAGGAGATGATAGGCTATGCTGTTTAGTTGGCCGCTCGGTGGGGTGTTCCCGAGCGGCCTTTTTCGTATACCCAGTTCCGGTTAGGGATATTACCGTTATTAAGAGAGAACGATTCTAATCTTGATTACTCAGCCTAATAAGATTTTCTATCTCTTGCGTCATAGCTTCTTCCTGCGGGTCTGAACCTGAAATCATAAACCGCATATGCCCTTCTTTGTCCAATACAACCTTGGTGGGCAAGCTGGGTACTCCTATTTGTGTAGCGAGTAGGGCATCATTTTTGTCTGATAGTTCATCGTATAATACTTCAAAAGTATAAGAGTTTTGCGTGATCAACTTGTCTACGGCCTGCTTAAAGTTTGCTTGCTTCTCCCAAGTGTTAATAAATAAAAAAACAACATCTTTATCTGCATATTTATTAATCATTTTTTGCATGATCGGGAAAGAGTTTACACATGGTATACACCAGGTGGCCCAAAAATCGAGTATCACCGTTTTGCCTTTAAAATCGCTGAGACGTACTGTTTCGCCTTCTCTATTTTGAAGCTCAAAATCTGGAAAATCTTTCTTCACCATCTTGCTTTTTAGCAAGGCTAGATCTTGTTCATTTTTTACCGTTTCTATTTCTTTTTTATAATCGGCGAATATGCCTTTCCCTTGATTGAGTTTTACATATAGGTTTTCCAAAGAATCCCACACCTCTGGAGAAGCATTGTTAATCCTGGCCTGTGCATCTAAGGTTAGAAAGGCATCCAGGTAGCGTTCGCTTTTTTGGTAGGCATTTGCTAGAATTAGAGCCATTTTATCGACCTGCATCACTTGGTATTTTCCATCGTTTAAGATACGTGGCAGGTTGTTTATGGCTACCTTCGGGTCATCCAGTTCTAGGGATACTTCAGCATTCAATAGGGCAATATTGTTGTACATTAGGGCTCCAAAACTACTTCTGGTTTTTGGATCTTCTGCATTTTTAGCTTGCTCGCTCCAATTTAATGCGGCCTCCAGATAGTTACGGCTTTGTTGTTTATGGCCTGCTTTTAATAAGCTTTCTGCTATGTTGTAATAGCTCACAGTCTTGAGGCTTTGTTCGATAAAATTATCTTTGTATTTATCCGTAAGGTTAAACTCTTCTTTACTGCTAAAGTGTTTGAGGAGCTGCAAAAGTACCATGTCGTAGAAGCCTCTATCTTGAGGTTCAAAACTGTCAACTGGAAATTTTTTGAGCCACTGTTGGTAAGCTCTTTCCGTTTTATGCGCATCTTCATTTTCAATCTTCGCTAAGAATAAGTTGGCGGCTTGTTCGCGTGCTGTAATGCCTTTTGGATATTCTTTGATACTTTTGGCTGTTAGTTGGTTTACGATGGCATCTTCCCCAAGCTCTTTGTATATTTTTTTTGCTAAAATAAGGTCAGATTCATTTTTAGCCTGTTCTAATTTTTTGGCCTCTAGGTACAAGGTCTGTTTGCTTTCAGCTGTATTCGCATTGAGAAGTTTGTTCAGGTAGTTTAAAAGATTGGCTCTTTGCGATTCTTTATCTTCAAAAATACCGTTTAGTATTTGATTTAAATCATCCTGTCCTTGTCCAGATCGATAGACAATATTCCCTTCTGGGTCGACTAATATTTTGGTGGGGTAAGAAGTAACTCCAAACAACTCGACAATATTATGCTGTTTTGTATTGAGTACATGCCTCCAGTTAATTTGGTCTTCTTCGATGGCTTGTTCCCATTTCCTTACCTGCTCTTCCTGAGAGCCGGTTTCTAATGCTACACCTAATATTTCGAGGCCTTGGCTGTTATATTTTTGGTAGGTTTTCCGCAGTTCAGGATGACTCGCCCGACAAGGTTGGCACCAGCTGCCCCAAAAATCAATTAAGTAGTATTTACCGCCCAATTGATTCGATTTAAAGAGCTGACCGTCTAGGTCTATGGCTTCAAAATAAGGAATCTTTGATCCCAGCGCTGATTTTAAAGTAGCGTCAAGTTTTTCTTTGATTTCGAGGTACAAGGGACTCGTTTTATAATCCTTGGCTATATCAACCAGTTGCTTGCGGGCTTGCTGTGCGGGCAGCATCATATAATAACTTGAAAACACCGCTAAAGCAGAATAACTATCCGGATTGTTTTTAACGAAGTTTTGTTTTATTCTAAGCATAGCCTCCTTTTCATCAGGATCTGCTTTACTATCATTTTGTATGTTCGCAAAAGACTTCGCTTGGTAAGAGCGCTCTTCTTTTGCGAATTGCTCAAATAACCTCACATTAGGGTCATCGCATACAATTTCTAAATTCAATTGATCACCATCCAGTACCTTAATTTGTAGTTTTGCATCTGGTCCCGCCAAAAGACTGGGCATAGGTTTGGGCGTGAAACCTGTAGAGGACATGTGCATATTCTTTGGCGTATTCACCATGATTTTAAAAGGGATATAGCCATTGTTCGGTAGATGCACTAGGTACGAGTTTGGTGCTATTTCATTCCCAGATACCGTTTTTGAAGCATCTCCATCCTTATAGAAAACCAATATGGTCGCCTTATCTTTTTGTTGAATATCGATTTGAACAGGAATACTGTCTTGCGCTACAACTGTGCTGATAATGCACAATAGTGAATATATGGTTTTTAAGAAAATGTTCATCTGTTTAATTATTTGTTATTTGGCATATCTGGATTAAATCCTAAAGTCATAGGGGGGATACGTAGACAAAGGCGTTCTGGTCTAAGCGTTACCGTCTGTCCGTCTATAGTTCTGCTATTGCGTAGATTATTATAGGTTGGATCATTATAGAGGCGACGCATATCTAGCCAACGCAATCCCGTTGCTGCAAATTCTCGTTGCCTCTCTTCCAAAATTAATCTGACTAGTGCCTCCTGGTCAGCATACACGATAGCTGCTTCGGTTTCAGGCATTCTGTGTTTTCTAAAGTCAACCAATAGCTGTTCTGCTTTTTGCAGTTCATTCGCCCGTGCTTCACACTCGGCCGTCATCAGGATGAGATTGGGTACCGATGGTCCATAATTTATCGTCCCTGGTTGCGCCCGCTGGTATCCCGGAAGCTGTAGCGAAGCAGACATTAAACCTTTGTTGCTGAATATTTTCAAACGCAGATCGTTTGGGCTGAACAAGTTATAAACCTGTTCATGGAGTACACTTTGACTAGCCATCGCACTATAGATAGGAGCAGCAGATTGTTTAACATAGATGTTTTCTTCAGAATCGAAAGGGTTTGGGTG
Source organism: Sphingobacterium faecale (assembly GCF_016746095.1). GTDB lineage: Bacteria > Bacteroidota > Bacteroidia > Sphingobacteriales > Sphingobacteriaceae > Sphingobacterium > Sphingobacterium faecale. The sequence goes on from NZ_JAERTY010000007.1 coordinate 298,656, forward strand.
ATTGAGTAAGCCCATGTTAGGCATAAAACCAATCCACCATGTCGGCACTTTTTTATTGTAATCGTAGGTCCCTAAAGCTATCTGAGTTTGATTTAGATAATTTTGACATTGTTTGAAAGCCATTAGAGCTTTATCATACTTTCTCATATAGAAATAGGTTTCTCCCAACATATAATATCCAGCGGCTTTAGATATACGACTGCGGTTGTAGGTTTCATTCGGGAGATGAGGTATGGCCTGTTCCAATTCGTCAAGAATAAATTGGTAGGTTTCCGAAAGCGTAGCTCGTTTCACATTTTTCAACTCTGTATTGGCTTCGGTGATCAGCGGAATACCCATTGTCTGAGAAGCCGTTGCTTCCTCGTAGGGAAGAGCGAATAATTGCGCAGTCCAAAAATGCATGTGCGCTCGTGCGGCACGTGATTCCGCAAGCAGTCCTTGCTTTTGATTAATGGTACCCCCTTCTGTATCCATTACACCATTGGCAATCAGATTATATACATAATTGAGACTATACATCGTACCCCATTCGGCCGCATTATCATCGACAAGATATACGTCATCTTGCCAGCGGTACATGTTCTTTTGTATTTGTGTATAGTTATTAAACGTATTTGGATTCGCAACGATGTCATCCGACATAAAGAAAGGTGCCTGTACTTCACCAAGTATGGAGAATGAATAGCCCATATCACCGGTTTCTGCATTGGAAGTAGCCGTAAATTTCAAGAATTGAAGTCCATTTAAAAAAGAGTTGTTCAGTAGGCCTTCGTAATTTTCGTATTTGGCCAAGACGCTTTTCCCTTTTGGTTCTACATCCAAAAAGTTAGTACAACTACTTACTAATATAGATATGAGGAGTACGGAAAAAATATTTTTCATGATTTAATTCTTTTTAATGTTATAAATTGACACGTAAACCTAGGGTGAAGAAAGGAGGGAACTTGCCAACTCGGTAACCTGATGCTAGATTATAATATTCAGGATCAATATGCTTTGAATTTTTCGTCCATAATAAAATATTATTTACCTGTCCAAAGACTTTGATATCCTTGAAATGATACTTTTTAGAAAGCTCGGTATCCCATGTGTAAGACAATGTCAAGTCGCGCAATCTTAGGTAAGATGCCGATATAATGTTGACATCGGCATATTTATAGAGGCTTGTATTTCGTTGGTTGTCACTGTCCGTTTGGTTCGCGATATATTTAGGGATGATAGTATGTTGTTCATCTCCAGGTTGCTGCCATCTTTCTTCAAATACTTGATTCAGATTGCTGCTTATTCGTCCGGAAAAGAAGGTGTTGAGCTCTTGTCGCATATGGTGGCCCAAGTTGTACACGACAAGGAATGATAGGTTGAAATTTTTGTAGTCAAACCGATTGGTTATACCACCATACCACAGTGGCTGGCTACTACCTTGGTAGTGGACGTCATCCAATGTCAGTTGGTTGGTCATCGTGGCTTTGTCACCATTTGCCTTATATACTTCAGGGTTTCCATCGTTATTGAGGCCTGAATACCTTAGACCAAATAGGCTAAAAGCAGAATAGCCTTCAGTGAAGGACGATGCCGCTTTTTGCATTGGGCTAATGGTGTTGTAACGTTTTAAGGCCGTGATTTTATTTTTATTGTATGCAATATTGAAATTAGTAGACCATCGGAATGCGCTATTCCGGATGTTTTGAGACTCTATTTGGATCTCTACACCTCTGTTATAGAGATCACCTAGGTTACCATAAGCCGACACCCATCCCAAGGTGTTGTCTATAGGCCGATCACCGAAGAGGTTGCTCGTGTTTTTACTATAGAAATCTATACTTCCACGTATGCGATTGTTCCAAAGGGCATAATCCACTGCCAGGTTAAATGTCCGCGTCTGTTCCCATACGAGATCATTATTAGCCGGACTTATCACAATGTACCCCGTACCTAGACCATCAAATAAGGGGTCATTTACGGCATACAGAATATCAAATGGGCCGCCCAGACCTGGACGTGGCGAATTTCCAGCGATACCGTAGGTAGTTCTTAGGGTTAAATTATTTACGATATCAGATTGAAAGAAATCTTCCTTGTGCGCATTCCAGCTTACACCCATACTCCATATAGGTTTATTTTGGCTTGCGCTGGATTTGCCGAACAAGTTAGACTGATCAAATCGAAGACTGCCGTTAAAGTTATATTTATTTCTATATGAATAAGCTATATTACTGTAAAAGGACACAAAGCGCAGTTCACTTTCAGATTCCATCAGCGGTTTATAGTCTAACGTGTTTTGTCCTGAACTTCGGTACAGTACTGGCAGTACCGTATTGTTTATGCCCGGTTTATTGAGGGTCTTTACATCAAACTGTGTATAGGTCATCGACTGCAAATCATAGCCCTTCTGATAGGTTTTTTTGATTTTAAATAAGGAACTGCGGCTTTCAAAACCTGCCAAGGCAGTTATTTGGTGATTTTGAGCGATAGTTTTGTTATAATCCAGTTGACTCCTGACCGTCCATGAGCGTACATCATCATTCAAGGTTGTATAGTTTCCGCCTTGAACAGGTAGGAAATAAGTCGGTTTTGAACCAGGATCAGGGGCTAATTGCGTAAATTGAATCCGTTCCAGTTGTGTTTGGTAGCGATCACCCGATAAATAATCGTAGCCCGCACTACCATTGCTCTGATACTGACCGCGACTATTGAGGCTTAAGGCATCTGATATTTTGATGCTAAGCCCTGCATTAAAGCGGCTGGATAGTTTGTTAAAGCTGTTCTCACGATCCTGCCATTCGCTATAAGGTCGGTAGGCTAGTGGCAAGCCAGAATTTGAAATTGCCGTTTGTCTATATGAATCGGTCATGTACAGGTAGGAGTGGTCCAAGGCCTGCCCATCGGATCCCACGAACATCACATATGGCAGGTAGTCGTCGAGCGATTTAGGCGATGTGAAGTTGTTGGCATCGTAAAGCTCATAGGCCATATTGCCCGTCAGATCCAATCGTACATAATTCCCGATTTTGATATCTTCTTTTAGCGTGATGTTATAGCGGTCTCTTTTGGTTTTGTCGTAATTATCGTTTCGCAGGTAACCTAGAGATGCAAAAAAGCGATTATTGCTCCCCCCTCCCGATAACGTGACGTTGTGGTTAGTCCACACGCTATTACGGTAAAACAAGTCCTGTACCTGTCGTTGCCCCTGTTGTTGTGACAGACTATCCAGTTTCGTTTGATAGGCTGATTCGGATATTTGATTGGCCTTATATTGGTAGAAAGCCTGTTCGTGAGGGTACAGCACAGGATAGTCCACATTATGTATGTTTGTTTCCGGAAATGCCGCTATATAAGAAGGATCACGCATGAGTTGCGCAGTGGTATTCGTAAAGCTACGGCTATCCATCAGATTTAAATAGTTGTGGTCGGGTTTTCCTTTTAGGGAGACCATGCCATCATAGGCAATCTTGACCTTTTCGCTGTTAAATTCCCCGGTTTGAGTGGTGATCACAATCACCCCATTCGCTGCTTGAGCTCCCCAGATTGAGGCCGCTGTGGCATCTTTCAATACCGTAATATCTTTTACATCCTGTGCATTGACCAAAGACTCGATGTCCGTATATTCTGCAATCGGAACCCCATCGAGCACGATAAGCGGTTGTCGGGCAAGATTTACGGAACTTACACCGCGCAGCAACAATTTATCGTTCCCTTCTCCATAGTTAACCGCCAGTCCTGGCACCAATCCCTCCAAGCGGTCTACAACGTTCATACTTCCCGACTTCTCCAGGATTTGATCGCTGCGAACCTGACTGAAAGCACCGGCACTACGTTCCTTGGGGATATGTTGATAACCCGTTTGTATATGAACAATCACCGAATCGAGTACATTATCCTGAGGTACCATATTAATGACAAACTTGAACTTATTATCTTTAGTAAGGTTGCGGTTATATTCCGAGTCAATCGTCAGGAGCAGAGTTTCATATCCTATATATTTTACAGTGATTTTCGCTTTTTCGGAGCTAACAGATAATTTAAAATAGCCATTGGCATCCGTTTGGGTATGATTATTCGTATTGACTTCCATCACGGTAACAAAAGCGAGGGGATCACCATTTTGGTTTATAATTCGACCTTGTATCACGTGAGACTGCTGTACGGATCTATTGATCAGGATGCGGTCATTGTCCACCTGTCTTGGCGCCAGGTCGAATTCTTTCAGGATCTGTTTTAAGGCTTCAAAAACAGGTGCCTTATTCAAATTGAGCTCGCGGATGGTATGGGATCGAAGCAGCTCATCATTGTAGATGAAGGTGGTTTTCGTCTGACTTTCCATCTGCTTTAGGATCTGGATGAGGGGCTGGTTCGTTGCTTGCAACGTTACCGTTTTCTGTGCCATCCCTTTATTAGCATAGCTTTGATAGCAGAATGCTAGCATAAAAACTAAAATGAATTTGACCATTACAACTTTTTTCCAAAAATTGGGGAGATGCTGAGTTTTTAATTCAGTATCTGACTTCTTTTTCATAATTTTGAGTGATTAGGGTTTACAAATGAATCTTATTTAATTTTTTAAAGGGATATAGTACCAGTATATCCCTTTTCTGTTTATTACTCTATGATTATGGCGTCTTGTTCTTTTCGTATTGATTTTATTCCTCCCGTTTCTTTTAATAACTTTAAAACCTCTTCAATAGACGTTTCTTTAAACTTACCGCTAAAGTGGTTGTGTATTAATTCTTCGTTTCTTATCTCGATTTTTACGCCGTACCATTTTTCTAACTTGGATTGTACGTAAGGCATAGGGTCATTCTCGAATACCAGTACATTATCTTTCCATACCGCACTGTTTTGTAGTCCCTCTTGTTCTTTTATGTCTTTCTTGTCGACGACACCGGATTGATTTTTGTTCACGCTTACCTTCTCTCCAGGACTCATGGTATACGTTTTCGGTTCTATATTACCTTCAGATCTGTCCACAGCATCGACAGTTAGTTCTACCCTACCTGATAATAGGGTGGTTTCACGCCACACTTCGTCCGGATAAGCACGTACATTGAAAGTCGTACCGACCACTTTAATGTGTAATTCGTCCGCGTTGACCAAGAATGGTTTATGCGAATCATGCTTGACATCAAAATATGCCTCACCTAACAACGTCACTCTACGATCGTTCTCCCCGAACCTATCCTCCAACTTCAAGCTACTGCCTCCATTGAGCCATACCTGAGAGCCGTCCGGCAGGGCGTAGTGTAGACGCTTACCTAATGGTGCTTGATACACTAAGGAGATATCGGTCTTTTCTCTAGAGCTGTATATCACTGCAGCAAATACAAACATCAAAAGTATCACCGCAGCGGCGTACTTCCATACCGAAAGTCTGAATATGGTGTTCTTTTTTCTGCGGGGTTGATCCGGCATTTTTTGCTTTAGCTTTTCAAACGCTGTTTCCACATTAGATAGTGGTAAAGTCGAGTTTACGACGTTTTCAAAAAACAACCTATTTTGTTCATGCTTCCTCAAAAATCTTGCTAACTGTTGATATTCTTCGTCCGTAATACGTCGGGTCATATACAGCTCAACTAATTTTAAAAAATAATCATTATCACAAGACATAGTATATCTATCTTAATTCAACCTAATGACAAAAGCTAAAGCTGAAATCATCAGTTTGATTTTTGTTTTTTTTATAAATGACTGTGGTATAGGGATATATTTTTTATTTTATAAGCTTGTTATGCAGTTTTTTTAACGCATCTTGCAGATGCCTATTGACCGTATGCACGCTGATATCTAACAAATCTGCAACTTCTTTATAACTCATCTGATTATCACGAATTAATATGAATACAGTGCGACATTTAGGGGGGAGGTTCTCGATCGCTTTCTGGATCTCCAGATGACTTTCTTTACTGATTAATATATTTTCTGGACTTAGGTAAGCAGAGTCCTCTTGTGCCGTTGCTTTGTGTTGGTAAGTCGGTTTTTTAGCGCATGCATTTAATGAACGATTTTTTGTAGCCTTATAAATGTAATGCTGTATATTTTTTATTTCGTTCAATTTATCCTCCATACTCCAGATCACGAGCATAAGCTCCGAGACGATGTCTTCGGCCATAGTTCGATCCAGCGTATAAGTAAAGGCATAATTGACAAGTGGATTGAAGAAACGCTCGAAGAATTGTCTAAAAGCCATTTCATCACGATCAGCGATTGCTAATTGTAAAGCTTTAAGTTCTTCTTGATCATTTTTCATTATAAAACTAAATTTAGACAAAAATTGTCTTTAACCCATGCTTTTCGAGCAAAGTACTAAAATAAATTAAATATATCCTTCCGCTGTTTTTATGAGTTTACCTATTGCGGATATTGCCAAAGGTACCGGCCTTTTTTGAGCCTTATATACCGCATTCCGGTATTAGCGGTGTACAGCGTCATATTTCATTACGATCCATATTTTTTTTATATGTTTGTGTGATGACCTCCAGAGATTATAACCTGCTTGACGACAATATACTCTTTTCGCTGCTACGGGAAGGGGATCGCGAGGCTTTTTCCGAGATCTATAAGCGTTATTGGATGGTTCTGTACGGGCAGGTATACCGTATGTTGGAAGAGGAGGAGGAAACCCGTGATATTGTCCAGGAGGTTTTTACCACGATCTGGTTTAAGAGAGACCGTTTCTCTTCCTTTGATAATCTGGCGGGTCTGCTCTATACCTCTGCCCGTCACAGGATGCTAGATCTCCTTGCACATCGTAAAATACAGCACAAACACGTGGAGTCACTGGGCTCGTATATACAGCAGCATAGTGATAACATTATCGAAGACCTCAATGCCAAAGAACTCATGGCGGCTTTTGAACTGGAGATCGAAAAGCTTCCGCCCAAGATGAAAGAAATCTTTCGACTGCGTGTGCACGAGCACAAAAGCTATCAGGAAATTGCCGATCTATTGGGGATTTCGGATCTGACCGTAAAAAAGCAAGTCAATAATGCTATCAAGATTATTAAACCCAAGTTACGGTCATACGTAGGCTGGATTTCTATATTGACTTGGCTCACGCATTAATAATTTTAAAATACTTTCGATTTCTTCTACTACTTCGCTTTCCCCCGCCCGTTTATACTTATAGATGAACAGTACAGGTATGAACCGCACTCAGGCACAACAATTATTGGATAACTACCATCAGGGCAAGTGCTCCGCTTCGGAGCTGGCGTTGCTCCACCGTTGGTATGCAGCGCAGGGAAAGCGCCTGGAGGCAGCTCCTGATCTGCCTGACCCCTTGGCGATGGAACGCCTGCTTTGGCAGCGGATCGAGCAGGATATTGATGGAGTAGATACTTTGTCTACTAAGGTAGCCAGGTTCAACTGGATAAGATGGCTATCCGTTGCCGCTTCCTTACTTATTGTTGCCACTTTTTCTGTATGGTACTACTCTAGCAGCCGTATAGCTTCCCCAGGTGTTGAATTGCATGCCGATATACCTGCAGGGAGCAATAGAGCCACTTTTACGCTGAGCGATGGGCACCATGTCGCCTTGAGCGAAGCCCAGGGTACACTGGTCAGTGATGGAGAGCGTTTTACGTACGCAGATGGTACCTCCGTATTGGATGTCCCTTCTGTACAGATGGCTACCGTCACTACCCCACGATCGGGACAGTATCAGGTGGTCCTTCCGGATGGGAGCCATGTTTGGCTCAATGCGGCCAGCAGTATCCGTTACCCGACGCGATTCAGCAAAGACGTAAGACGCGTTGAACTCGAGGGAGAAGCTTATTTTGAGGTCAAGAAAGGCCAGGTGCCCTTTGTGGTATCCACGGCGGGACCCGAGATCAGGGTACTCGGTACAGCGTTCAATGTCATGGCCTATTCCGACGAGCCCTATACCCAGACCACCCTCGTCGAGGGAAGCGTGCGTTTGACTTCCTCCGCAGGAGCCATCCGGGAGCTCGTGCCCGGCATGCAGGCCATTGCGGATCGTCAGGGCATTCGCGTACAGGAGGTCGATGTTGTCGACTATACTTCTTGGAAAGACGGTATCATCACCTTAGAAAAACAGACTTTGTCCCAGATTTTTCGCCAGCTTGGCCGGTGGTACGACGTCGAGTTTGTCGTGGAGCGTGGCGTCAGTCTACCTTCGGCAACACTGTCCGGAGATGTTTTACGGGACTTATCACTTCATGCGCTACTGCAGACTCTAGCCCAGCAGACCGGTTTACAATTTGAACTTAACGAAAGGAGGGTGATAGTCAGAAGCAGATAATCCAAAAACATCTGTACCCGACAATAAAGAAGCCGTAGGTGCAACGAACACCTGCGGCCGGTGTCAGGTACAAAAATCAAATCGCAGAACACAATTTTATTAACTAACCTAACAAGACAAAGGTATGAAAATTAACCATCTTGCCAAGGAATGCTATGCGTTTATCCGTATAGGAGATAGCATTTTACCTGGTAGGCATCAATCCATCAAGAACTGGATTATTATGAAGCTTATTTTATTTCTCACCCTGGCTTTTACGCTGCATGCTATGGCCGATGCGGTAGGGCAGCGTGTGACACTTACGGTCAGTAACCAACCGCTCAAGAGCGTGTTAAAGGAACTGCGCAAACAGAGCCGGTATTCCTTTATGTACAGGGATAGCGATCTGGCGCAACTCCAACATGTCGATCTGGACGTTCGGGGGCAGGAGATTTTAAGCGTACTCCCCCTGCTTTTTGACAATCTTCCGTTGACATATACCATTCATGGTAAGATCATCAGTATCCAGAAGAAACCACAAGATAGAACGGGCAGCAACCCGGCTGTAGTCCGTTATGACGAAGATCACCGTTCTATAAATCAGGAGATTAAAGGACGTGTCGTGGATGAGAAAAATCAACCCCTCGTCGGGGCTTCCGTCTATGTGCTGGATACCCGAGGTAAGCGTAGCGCCATACAGACCAAGACCGACGGGGACGGTAATTTTATACTTCCAGGTGTTGCACCAGGTGTTCGCATAGAGGTTAGTTACTTGGGCCATGCTTCCGTGACAGTGACTGCCACAGGTGCCTATGTAACTGCTTCTTTAAAAACGCTGTCGTCGGAAGTTGATGAGGTAACCGTAGTATCTACAGGCTATCAGACTATACCCCGGGAAAGAGCTACGGGGAGTTTTGTGCAGCTGGACCATGCGCTGTTGAATAGGAAGATCAGTACCAATATACTGGATCGTCTGGATGGGGTGACCAGTGGTTTGCAGTTTCGTAGTCCCGTTATTGGCGCAGATCCCTATAATCCCGATTTTATACAGATACACGGCAGAAGCACCATTCGAGGGAATGCGCAGGCATTGATTGTTCTGGACAATTTTCCTTATGACGGTAATATGTCAAGCATCAACCCCAATGATATTGAGTCTATCACAGTGCTCAAGGACGCTGCTGCAGCCTCGGCCTGGGGAGCGAGGGCAGGTAATGGTGTCATCGTGATCACGACCAAGAAAGGAAAACTCAATAGTCGGACCAACCTCAATCTGGTTGCCAACACGACATTAGGAGGGAAACCGAATTTATTCTCGGCAGGTATGCCACAATTGTCGTCTGAGGAGTATATCGAAGTCGAACAGTTTTTGTTTGATAAAGGAGCATATAATACGCGTCTGAAAAATGGTTATCAGGGATTCAGCCCTGCTGTAGACATCTTCTGGCGTACACGCGAGAAGATGATCAGCCCAGCTGACTCGCTGCAGCTGATCAATGCGCTGAAGGGGTATGACTCCCGGGATGAGCTCCTGAAGCACTACTACCAGCATACGGTCAATCAGCAATATAATGTAAGCCTCCATGGAGGCGGAGCGAATAACCGGTTCTTTGTATCGCTAGGTTATGATGATAATAAAGCACATATCGTCAATAATTATACTAAGCGGTACAGTGTCAATGTGAATAACGATTATTTATTCTTTGATCAGAAGATGGAGCTGTCCACAAATCTGGCCTTTACATCGGGCAGGACGGGAGCAGGTGCGCAGATCAGCACGTTATATCCCTATGATCGTTTTGTGGATGATAACGGGCAGGCCATGGCGTTGACCAATGCGTCGGGGCTTTCGCATTACTTTACGGATAGCTTTGGTGGCGGTCAGCTACTCGACTGGAAGTATAGGCCCATGGATGAACTTAACGCGGGTAGTACAAATATGACCGATCGAGTTAGTTATCGCTTGAATACAGCACTCAGCTATAAAATAACGGATTACCTTAAAGCCTCGATACGCTATGGCTATGAACGTGGAGGTACGGTCAATGACAACTATTATAGCAAAGATTCTTTTTATGGCAGGGATATGATCAACAAGTTTGCGCAGAAGAACAGTACTACGCAATTGTTTGATTTTGTGCTGCCCCAAGGTGGTATTCTAAGAAATAGCAATGATGGGTTTACGACGTCTAATGGACGCTTACAGCTGGATTTCAACAAGAAGTGGCTCGACCATGAGCTGCACGCCATAGCAGGGAGCGAAATAAAAGATATGCAGAGCTACCGCAATGCGGTTTTTTTCTATGGCCATGATCCCGTGACATTGACCAATCAGAATGCAGCGATAGACTTTACGAAGACCTACAATTATTCCTATGGCAGTGGCTCGGCACGTATTGACAACGGGGCCACGCAGTATGAAGCGGTAGACCGGTTTTTCTCTTATTTTGCCAATGCCTCCTACACCTATGTCGATAAATATACCGTATCGGGTAGCGCCCGTAGGGATGAGTCCAATCTTTTTGGGGTAAAGACCAATCAGAAGGGGGTGCCCTTATGGTCTGCGGGGGCGCTGTGGCGGGTTTCTAAAGAATCCTTTATGCAATATATACCTCAGGTCAATGATCTGCGACTGCGTGCTACCTACGGCTATACGGGCAATGTCAATAAAAGCCTATCGGCCTACCTGACCGCACATAGTACCTCCTACCTGATCAATAGTTATAACCAGCTCTTTGCCGATATTGTCAATCCGCCCAATCCTTCACTCCGGTGGGAGCGCGTGAGCAACCTCAACTTTGGCTTGGATGCGGCCTTATTTGAGAATAGGCTATCCCTATCGATCGACTATTGGAAGAAAAGAGGGCTGGACCTGATCGGTCCTGCGGCTATAGCGCCACAGACCGGGATAACCCGTTTTACGGGTAATACCGCAAGTACTTCTTCCCGTGGTGTGGATGTACAGCTACGTTCTGTCAATCTCAATAGCGGGCTGAAGTGGAATACCGATGTGCTCTTTAATATCTCAAAGGATAAGGTTACGGATTACCTACTGGAGACGGGTACCAACTACGATATTATATCTATTCCCTCCAATAATCCACTTGTAGGTTATCCTTATTGGTCGCTATTCAGCTTTCCCTATGCGGGTCTTAATGAGACGGGCGCTCCTATAGGTTACCTGGATGGCGAGCAAAGTACGGATTATATGAATATAATAGGAAGTAAAGAGCGAAGTAATCTGGTATATAATGGCTCTAGAGTGCCGACCGTATTTGGTTCTGTTCGTAATACGTTTCGTTATGGATCATTCGACTTATCGTTCAATATCAGTTACAAGTTTGGCTATGTGTTCAGGAGAAAATCATTGGACAACAGTAGCTTGTATGGTAGCGATGGCGCTGTATCTGCTGTGATTTCAGATTATGATAAGCGATGGCAGCAATCGGGTGATGAGTTGCGTACCGATGTCCCGGTCTTGGTCTATCCTGCCAACATGTTCCGCACGATGCTATATACCCAGTCTGAAAGGCTTATAGAGCCTGGTGCACATATCCGTTTGGAAGATATACAACTGGGCTATTCCTTTTCGAGGATACAGCTGTCCGCTTATATCAATAACCTAGGGATCCTATGGCGCAAGAATAGCAGAGGTATAGATCCGGATTATCCAAGTTCATTTCCTGCTATGCGTACCTATGCGATAAGTATGAAGGTGTCACTATAAAAAATTACAAAGATGAAAACATATATAAATGTACTGGCTCTACTCAGTCTGTTTGCTCTGATGAACTGCACCAAGTCCGATTTCCTTAATGTCAAGCCCAATTCGGGTATCTTGATTCCCAATACCTTGGAAGATGTAGAGAAACTGCTTAATAATAGTATTATGCACAATGTAGCTAGTGGTTTGGCCACAGTATCTGCCGATGAATATATAATCAATGAAGCAAACTGGAACTCAGCTCCTGCTATAGAGCGGAATGCATCGGTATGGAATGAGGAAATTTATGAGTTAGGTGGTAAGGTGGAGGATTGGAATAGACCATTTGCAATAATTTTTTATGTCAACAATGCGCTGAATGTGCTTTCGGGTATGGATAAAAAAATGCAAACTACCAAACATTATAAAGAATTGAAAGGCTGGTCTTTGTTTAATCGGTCTTATGCTAATTATGAACTCGCTCGGTTATTCTGCAAAAGCTATGATGAAAATACGGCAAAGACGGACTTAGGGGTCCCGATCCGTACATCGCCGGATATCGATGTGGTTGTACAACGGTCTAGTGTAGATGCTACTTATACCCATATACTGAAGGATGTGACGGAGTCTATTCCACTATTGTCTACCGAGCGTACAACAAATCTGTTAAAGCCAAACCGCACAGCAGCATACAGCCTATTGGCAAGGATTTACCTAGATATGGGAAAATATACCGAAGCAGAAAGCTATGTGGATAGTGCGTTGAATCTTTATAATGTATTGTTGGATTATAATGTATTGAGTCAAACAACAAATTCTCCGTTCTCGCTTGATAATGCTGAAATTATTTTCAGTACGATGACAGTTGGGCAATATCGCTTGGCTTCAGGAGGGACAATTAATAGAATATATACTATAAATCCAGAGCTTCTTGAGTTGTATGGGACAGAAGATATACGATCTAAAGTATTTTTCCTTTCTGATGGATTAGGTCAGACGGTGATGAAAAGAACTTATAATGGTTTGGGGGCTTACGGTTTTACAGGACTAGCGACAGATGAGCTCTATTTAATCAAGGCAGAATGTTTGGCTAGAAGGGATAAGGGGGGCGAGGCTTTGGAATGGATCCATGACCTGTTGCAAAAAAGATATACAACGGATAAAGTGCCAATGCTGGAAGAACTGCAATCCCGTGGACCGGTACTGGAAACAGTCTTAGAGGAACGAAGAAAAGAACTGGTCTGGCGGTCTATCCGCTGGTCGGATATTAAGCGCCTGAATAGGGACGGAAAAGGAATAGAACTGGTACGAGAGATAGGTGACAAAAAATATACATTATCACCTAATGACCCGAGATACGTCCTCCCTATCCCGGATGATGAAATAGCATTTAGTGGCTTAACTCAAAATAAAAGATAGTGAAACATATAAATATATTTCTACTAATACTAGGTTTGTTTTCAGGAAGTAATCATATTGTAGCGCAAGACAGTGAGTTTTCTGTCGTGTATGATTTTCATGTGCATTATCCGGAACAACTAAAAGAGGGTAAGGTTCAGATTTTGGTGTATAAAGAAGGGGTTTATACATTCGCAGGTAAAAATATGGAATATATTGATCTAGACCTCGCCGATAGCGTTACACGGGTCAGGGTATCTATCCCAGAACGTATCAACTATCTACATTTAGAGCCTATTTTTATGGGGGTGCAGGGATCAGAGAGTCTGATTGACCTCAATGTTGGAAACAACCTCTTTATTGCAGAAGATAAGGATACCATAGCAATACACTTATATCCCAAGAAAATTAGTCCTGTTGTTTTTAAAGGTACACATGCAAAAAAATATAATTTACAGTATGAATTGGCAAAACAAGTGAGAATTAGTGATAGTTTGTATATTCAAGCTAGGGATTTTACAGGTAAAAGGCAGTATCCAGAAGCATTTCAAGTACTAAATAATTGGGCAGAATCTACGATTAGTATAGTTTCAGATCGGTTGGATAAAGCAGATATTAATCCAGAGATAAAAAAAATATTATGGTATGATAATGTGTCGCAGGTTTACCGTGCTCATGCTCAGCTTGTTGTTGGAAATGAAGACTTGCTGCAGTATGATGTTGTACAGCAAAAAGTTGTTTTAGCAGAGCTCCAGAACGTTGTTAAATTTTCAAGAGACTTCGATTCTGCCATAGCAGCTCGGTCATTGCGCTGGGGAGATATGCTCTTGCGAAAAGAATGGTCTCAATTTGCACTGGAAAAACATCCACACCGAATTGAAATTGTTAAAGATAATGATTATGGGTTTACAAACTATTTGGCGGAGCGTTACACAGGTGAACTTCGAGACAAATTGTTTTATTTAGCTCTTACACGGCAGTGGGATATTTATGGATTAAAAACGATAGCTCCTTCCATTTTGTATGCAAATAAATATGCTACTGCTTTCAAAAATTTATTAGGAAGAATGGAAGGCTCTCCTATGTTTGATACAGAGCTCTTTGATAGGGAGGGCAACGTGCATCGTTTTTCTGATTTTAAAGGTAAGGTGGTGGTTGTCGATATGTGGTATACGGGTTGTATGCCTTGTAAAGTACTTGGGAAGGAGTTGAAAGCTATGCATAGTGAGCTAGCTCACATGGATGATGTAGTGTTCCTGTCCTTAAGTGTAGATCGGCAAAAAGATTTGTGGCTGAGGTCTTTAGAGGAGGGAGAATATACCCATGATCAGGCCGTTAACCTTTGGATCGGTGAACTAGCTATGAAGCACCCTATTGCCGAGTATTATAGTATATTGGGTTATCCTCAACTAATGATTGTAGATAAAGAAGGTAATTTGGCTGTTCGTAACGCTATACGTCCTTACAGAATCTCTCCTGATCATTGGAATGGATTTATAGGTATGGTAGAAAAATATCGCTAATCAAGAAAATCGTCTATCGTACAAGTGCTAGTCCTGAGCTCGACACATCCATTCTGGTCATTAAAACGGTGACTTTTAGTCTCTGGGGAGTGTTGTTTTTATTAATTATTATTTGGTAATTAACACATTTTTAGTATCTTAGGCTGGCTGGTGCAGGTTGTTGGTCTGCGTTGTTCAGTTTATATAGCCGCTTGGAAGAGAAGCCCAGGCGGCTTTTTAGTAGGTATACAGTTTAGCGGTGTTTGAAAGCTTAGGATCACTTATTCCATCTGTACGGGAAGCTACGCTTTTTTTAAATCACTATATTTTTTTGTTTACACATGACAAAAAGGCGTTTTTCGTCCTTGCGAATGCAATGAAGCAATCTCATTGCTAATAGGCGATTATCTATGATGAGCCTTTCGGGGTTGCTTCGCTTTATGTTATTCCATTACCAATGATAGATTGTTGTAAACTATGTCGTCACATCGACCGAAGTGGAGATATCTAGAAGCTATTATTAACCCTATGTAGGTAATAGACCTTCGGAAACTCGGAACAAGTACTTCACAAGGTCCCCTAGGCGTGTCCCGAATTGACTTCGGTGGTAAACTCGGGACTCCGCGAGAGCCTGTCGCGCTGCACAGAAAAGCATAAGGCAAATACAACATGCACCTACATCCAGGTCATTGATGAGATTTTTTTACGTATTAGTTTGATTGTCAGGTTTTTGTTTTGTATTTTGGGGCCGTTAACCAACAAGTTGAATTATGAGTACAGGACGGGGGCTAAAACCTGCTAAGAAGAACGACGAACTTCTGAAAG
>NZ_JAERTY010000008.1 GCF_016746095.1 Sphingobacterium faecale
ACGTTGATAGGCTATAGGTGTAAAGGTTGAGAGACCAAAGCCGAGTAGTACTAATAGCCCGAAGCTTTCCAGGCAGATAGACCTGTTGTCTTCTCTGACTGTTCTTTTTCTTTCAATAACATGTCAATATAATTGCTGATGATTAACTGTTGGTTATTCAGCATCAGCGATTAAAAAGATATTCAGGTGCCTATATCGGCGGTGTCTACCTCTTCCCATTCCGAACAGAGAAGTCAAGCCCGCCAGAGCCGATGGTATTGCCGTAACAGGTGGGAGAGTAGGTCGGTGCCTTTTTTAATACGAAGCCCCTTCAGGAAACTGGAGGGGCTTTTCTGTTTATTTGAAAATAACTAACCGGTAAATTGCAATTTAAGTCGTTTTTATTCCATCTTTACAGTATAAAAATAATATATGAATGTATACGAACTAATATCTATTGGATTATATATGGCGCTGATGGTAGGAATAGGTATCTATTCTTGGAGAAAATCGACAAGTAATTCGGATGAATTTCTGATAGGTGGACGAAAAATGGGCGCCGCCGTAACGGCTTTGTCTGCTGGTGCTGCTGATATGAGTGGCTGGTTATTGATGGGACTGCCTGGTGCGATGTACCTTTCCGGGCTTTCCAGCGCATGGATAGCTATTGGACTAACTACCGGTGCTTTTTTAAACTATGTGATAGTAGCCCCTCGATTACGCGTGTATACGGAGGTAGCCAAGAATGCGATTACACTACCTGTTTATTTTGAGAACCGTTTTCGTGATAAGACACAGTTATTGAAAATTGTATCTTCTATTCTTATCTTGGTATTTTTCACCTTATATACTTCTGCAGGAATGGTCTCTGGGGGACGACTTTTCGAATCTGCTTTTGGAATAGATTATTATACAGGTTTGTTTGTTACAACCTCAGTGGTGGTTCTATATACTTTTTTAGGTGGTTTTCTAGCGGTGAGCTTAACGGATTTTGTGCAAGGAACAATTATGGTTACCGCATTAGTTATTATTCCTATTGTTGTGGTTTCTCAGATAGGCGGACTAGGAACAACATTAGAGGTTATTGAAACAAAAGGAAGCCATTACCTGGATCTTTTGGAGGGAACTACGGCTGTTTCTGTAGCTTCTTTGTTAGCTTGGGGATTAGGCTATTGTGGTCAGCCGCATATTCTTGTCCGTTTTATGGCGATTGATAATATTAAGGATCTTACTAAGGCAAGACGTATAGGAATCAGCTGGATGATATTCACGGTAGGAGGAGCAATGTTGGTAGGTTTATTTGGTATTGCTTACCTCTATCAGTTTGATCAGAATCGTATGCTTGCATTTGACGGTTCGAAGGAAATGGCCGAGACTATTTTTATACATTTATCTCGGACTCTCTTCCACCCATTGATCGGAGGGTTTTTGTTATCAGCTATTCTAGCAGCCGTGATGAGTACGATCTCTTCCCAACTTTTAGTTACGTCGAGTTCAATGACAGAAGATATCTATAAAGCTTTTTTTAATAAGAATGCTTCAACGAAGAGTATGTTGTTTATGAGCAGACTGTCGGTGCTCATTGTCGCGATAGTAGCTCTGCTATTGTCTTTAAATCCGCAGGATAGTATTTTGAATCTTGTTGGTAACGCTTGGGCTGGTTTTGGAGCAGCATTTGGACCATTGATCGTCTTGTCTTTGGTATGGAAGAGCACTACTGCATTAGGTGGCTTACTAGGTATGTTGGTGGGCGGAGTAGTTGTATTGTTATGGGTGTATGTACCGCATAATTATAAAGAAGTTTATGAAATTATTCCCGGCTTTATTCTTAGCTTTTTGACGATAGTCGCTGTGTCTTTATTAAGTAAGCCAGTATCGAAAGAGGTTCAGGATGAGTTTGATGAAGTGAAGAGAATTGTTCAGTCTTAAAAAAGGGAGCTTATTTCAAGCTCCCTTTTTTTATAAAGTCGAGAATTTAATACGACTTGGTTTTGATTGATCGAAATACAGGCGATGTGTATTCTTGATATAATCCTCTGCTTTGGCCTTGTAGATATCCATGAATTGATTTGGATTGCGATCGGTTAAAGGGAACCAACTATGTTGTATCTGTACCATGATCTTGTGACCTTTTTTAAATGTATGGGCGACATCAGGGAGGTTGACTTTTACATTGGTCACTTGTCCTGGAATGAAGGGTTCAGGAGTACTAAAGCTATTTCTGAACTTACCTCTGAGAATTTCTCCGCGGACAAGCATTTGATAGTTTTGCATCACAGTCTCTTTATTGATGGCAGATATAGCGGTCGAGCTATCGGGGTAAACATCGATTACTTTTACAATAAAATCTGCATCAGTACCTGTCATTGATACATGTAGATCCGCTTGTATTGGACCAGCCATGGTGATATCCGTCGATAGAACTTCGGTCTCAAAAACGATGACATCCGGTCTATTTGCTGCAAAACGTTGATCAGCAATCATATATTCTCGCGTACGATTTGTGATTATGCCCTCTTGTGAAGGAATCGGCTTTAACGGATCGCTTACGTATTCAATGTAGTTATCTTGTCCCTGGTTTGGTTTCGGAGTTAACCTATTGTTTTCGTTTAGATAGAGGAACTGTTCTTTACTTTCCTGTGGTGGCCATTGCGTAAATGTTTTCCACTGGTTGCTTCCGGTGACAAAGATATTAGCTTCCGCAGGATTGAAGGCTCCTTTTCCCTTTAAGTAGTATTCAAAAAACGGTAGTTCGAATGTCTCTTGGTAGTGTGTGCTTGTGTTCTGATCGAATTTAATATCTCCAAATGAATCACCTTTGCTACGGACCCATCCTCCATGAAACCAAGGTCCCATTACTAGAATGCTATTGTTCTTTGGATTTCGTCTTTCAATCTGTTTATAGGTTTCAAAAGCACCATAGGTATCTTCGGCATCAAAGAGGCCGCCGACGACCATGACAGCTGGTTTGACGGTATTTAGATGATGTGTAATGGTACGGTTAGTCCAGAATGTATCTAAGGTACTGTGTTTCGCTAGATTGTCCCAAAACTTGACCGTGTGACTTAGATAGTTTGTCTTTAACTCTCCTAGAGTAGGGTTATCAAGAAAGAACTTATACCAATCTTTGGACTCTAAGTTGAATCCTTTAGGTCCATTTTCATTTGTGATGGGGCGTGGGCGTGGAGCGTCAAACGTGTACATGAAACGGAAAGCGTCAATAAGAAATAAAGCACCTCCATGGTGAAAATCATCCCCAATAAACCAGTCGGTCACAGGAGCCTGTGGTGATACGGCCTTAAGCGCCGGGTGAGAGCCGACTAGTGAAGTAGTAGCGTAAAACCCAGGATAAGAAATACCATACATACCTACTTTTCCATTGTTGTTCTTGATGTTTTTAATCAACCAGTCTATAGTATCATAGGTATCTGTACTCTCATCGATTTGCAGTTTATTTTCCTTTGTTCTGGTAGGTCTAATATCTTCAAATGTACCTTCACTCATCCATTTACCACGTACATCTTGGTATACAAAAATGTAGGAAGCAGTAGCCATTTTTTCGAAGTTACCCAAGCTACTTTTATATTTATCCTGTCCATAAGGAGCTACGGTATAAGGGGTCCTATTCAGTAATATAGGATGTTTTACTGTTTTGTCTTTGGGAATGTAGATTGCTGTGAAGAGTTTGGTTCCATCTCGCATGGGGATGTATTCTTCGATCTTGTCGTAATGTGCTCTGATATAGGCTTCGTTTACTTCTTGGGCACAGAGATGGCCAAGAAGTGGAAATAGTAATAGCAGAAGTAGGATTTTTTTCATGGTAACTTGGTTCAAATGAGAATTCAATATAAGTATTTATACTATTTTTTCTAAATTAGAGAAAACAAAATTTGAAATATTATGAGTTTGAAACAAGGCTTTTTGATTGAATTAGAAAGAGAAACAGAAAATACAAGACGTATTGTTAGCAGACTAAAGGATGAGCATCTTGATTGGAGACCGCATGTCAAATCGATGACCGCGGGAGAGTTGGCTGCCCATGTCGTAGAGCTGCATAACTGGGTACACAAGGCTTTGGGGCAAAGTGTGTTTGACTTTAAGAAACATTATACCCCATTCAAACCAACGAATATGAATGAAATTAGCGAAGTGTTGGATCAAGGCTACGCTAATAATGTAGAGATGATTAATTCATTGACAGACGAAGATTGGTCGTCGATGTGGACGCTATGTGCTGGTGATCACGTTATCGCGGAAATGCCAAAAGTTGGGGCGATGCGTTTTATCATACAGAATCACCTCATCCATCATAGAGGACAATTGTCTCTTTATCTACGGTTATTAGATATTCCTGTACCGGGAATATATGGTCCTTCAGCGGATGATTTGAGCAACGGATAATAAAAAAGGCCTCTTGTATAAAGAGGCCTTTTTCTATATAAAATTACGGGAGCTTATTTTGCTAATTCTTCCGCAATAGCTTTTCCGATTTCTGCTGGAGATTCTACAACACGAATACCACACTCACGCATGATTTTCATTTTAGCTTCTGCAGTATCATCTGCACCACCAACGATAGCACCAGCGTGTCCCATACGGCGTCCCGGAGGCGCTGTTTGACCTGCTATAAAGCCAACAACTGGCTTAGTACCATTTTCTTTGATCCAATGTGCTGCTTCAGCTTCCATTCCACCACCGATTTCACCAATCATAATGATTGCCTCAGTCTCAGGGTCATTCATTAACAACTCAACAGCTTCTTTTGTAGTTGTTCCAATGATTGGGTCACCACCGATTCCGATAGCTGTAGTGATACCTAAACCTGCTTTTACAGTTTGGTCTACCGCTTCATATGTTAAAGTTCCTGATTTAGAAACTACACCCACTTTACCTTTTTTGAAGATAAATCCTGGCATGATACCGATTTTAGCTTCTTCTGCTGTGATGATACCAGGACAGTTAGGTCCGATCAAACGAGAGTTTTTGTCGCTCAAGTATGATTTTACTTGGATCATATCTTTCGTAGGAATACCTTCAGTAATACAAACGATTAAAGCAATTCCTGCCGCCGCTGCTTCCATAATAGCATCTGCTGCAAATGCAGGAGGTACAAAAATGATGGATACATTAGCACCAGTAGCATCTACTGCATCTTGTACGGTATTGAATACAGGACGGTCCAAGTGTGATTGACCACCTTTACCTGGTGTAACACCACCTACTAACTGAGTACCGTACTCAATCATTTGAGAAGCATGGTAAGTACCTTCTGTTCCAGTAAATCCTTGAACGATAACTTTTGAATCTTTATTTACTAATACACTCATTGTTCTATTTTTTTGCAGAGCAAATCTACTATTTTGTAATGACTTCCCGAAATAAAGGGCGTGCTAATCCAATTTTTTATAAGAATATTTCATCTTGGTGAGCAAATCCCAGGATACTACACCAACAGTAACCGATACGTTGAAGGAATGCTTTGTGCCAAACTGGGGAACTTCGATGCATCCATCGACATGGGGCAAGAGCTGTTCGTCCACGCCATGGACTTCGTTTCCAAAAATTAAAGCGTATTTTTCATCTTCAGATACGGTGAAATCTGGAAGTGATATCGAACTGGAAACCTGCTCTATGGCATAAATTTTATAGCCTTCCTCTTTAAGGGATTTTATAGCTTCTAGATTACTATGAAAATGTTTCCACTCTACAGACTGGGTTGCACCAAGTGCTGTTTTTTCAATTTCCCGGTGGGGAGGACAGGCCGTAATACCACAAAGTATGATTTTTTCTAATGCGAAACCGTCTGCTGTTCTGAAGGTTGAACCTACATTATGCATACTGCGCACATTGTCTAGAACCAAGACAATAGGTGTTTTCTCTTGCGCTTTGAAGGCCGTTATATCAGTACGGTTCAATTGATCCATTGATAGTTTTTGCATGGCCAAAATTAAGCAGTAAAATATGAAAAATGAAGTGTTTTGCTATTAATGTCTTACTAGCTGGTGGACAGGTGGAAATAAAACTTTAAAATAGATTTTGAATATTGAATAATACTGGTTATTTTTGCAATCCGAATTTAGTATAAAAAATATAATAAAATATAGCTAAGAGAAATGGCAAATCATAAATCAGCGATTAAAAGAATTAGAGCTAACGCTGCGAAGCGTCTAAGAAACCGTTACCAAGCAAAAACTACACGTAACGCAATTAAAAAATTACGTAATACAACTTCTGCTGAGGAAGCTAAAGCGTTATTACCACGCGTAGTTTCTATGCTAGATCGTTTGGCTAAGAAAAATGTTATTCACAAGAAAAAAGCTTCAAATAACAAATCTAAGTTGACAAAATTTGTTAACAAGCTAGCGTAATTTTTCTTACTAAGAATATAAAAAAAGGATGCTATAAGCATCCTTTTTTATTGTCATAAACCTAGGTTTATTTGCTATCCTTCATTTTAAGGATAGTGTTTGTTATAGTTTCTAGTGCCTTTGGATTGTCTTTGTAGTTTTCCAAGTCATATAGCTCTACTTTTCGAAAATCGATTGGGTGGCTTTCTGATTGCAGATAGATATATCCCGATCTAAGCAATTGTCCATCTTTTTTCAGTGCCTCATCATACGCGCTTACATTTCCGCCTCCGATTTGAGGTTTAGCGTATTCTAGAACAGTTGTTCCTTCCAGCACATGTCTTATTAACGAATCTCCGAGTACAACAAAATCGGCTGTAACCCATTGGTCTCCATGGTAAGTCTTAGATGTCGAACCCACACAGTGTGGAGTATATAACTCATTGTGGTAGAAAACATTTGTTCCAGGAGTACAGAGGTTGGAAGTGGTACGCTCTGAAGTCGGGGTCGTGTCTCCGCCTAAAAGCTGACCTTCGATAGATATTGGGAAATCCTGATTTCTGAGCATGCTCTCAGGGGATTGCCCGTGTAGCATAGCGCCACTATTACGCCAGGCCCATCCTTCCCCCCCTTTCGCTTGGTCTCCTACAAAACGATATTCAACGCGTAATATGTAATAACCAAATGGCTTATTATAGGCCAGATGTCCATATTGTTTGTTGAAGTCTTCGTAGCCATCGTACCGTACTTTCAACAGGCCATCTTCAACACGGAATGTGTTTTTATAGTTTTCACCGACTTCATGAAAGCGGATCTTTGCCGTCCAGTCATTGATGTCTTTCCCATTGAATAATTGTATAGGAGCAGGCACTTTTACAGTCTTATCTGTTTGTTTGTTTTGGGCATTGCAGGAAAGGAGCGCAGCCGAAGCAAATGCTATAGTCACGAAATGTTTTAGGTTCATTTGATTAGGGTTATTTAGAGTAGTGTGTTTTGATGTTTAACATAATCGCTAGGCCTTATCCCAATTACCTTATTGAAGGTATTGCTAAAAGTCGGTAGGCTACTGTAGCCCACTCGGAGTGCTACTTCGTTGACGCTTATCTTTTCATCCAATAATAACCGTAGTGCTGTTAACATTCGCAATATGGTATAGTATTGAATGAAGGACATATTGAGCTCTTTTTGGAAAAGGCGAGCCAATGTTCGTTCACTGATATCGAATCGTTGTGAAAGTTCTTTGAAGCTTATATTTTCAGAGATATTCTTTTCGAGAAAAGAAACGATGTTCTTCAGCTTTTCGTGTTGTGGATAAGGCAATGCTAAAGGTAGTTCTGATTGCGATAATTCCGGTAGAATTAATTTAAACGCTTTGGCTATGGAGTATTTGGGTTCTTCAACGGGAAAAATGTTGCCATTCCAGCGATTGGTAAACATGATTAATTCTATCAAAAGATCGTTGACCGGGTATATATTGATTTTGTCGAAAAAGTCCGTGTCTGTTTCGTATTTAGGGAAATATAGATTTCTCATAACCACATGTGAGGAACTCGGATGTATGCTATGTTTCATTCCAGAAGGAATCCAAATGTAATGACGCGCCGGTAGAAAGTAAGATTTGTCAGAGGTCTTGAGAAATACAACTCCGCCCTCCGTATATAAAAATTGCCCCTTTTTATGCAGGTGTTCTTCGATATGATTATCGCCCATCAATGCGTGATGGCAATAGATACTATCGTCAAATGCGTCCACATCGGTCATGTAATATTTGTTTACATATTCCTTTTCCATAGCTTGTTGATTGAGGTATAAATTTCCAGTTTTTTGCTTACAAAACCAAAAAGTAAGTGTTAGCTTACTCTAGAAATGAAGCTAAAGACTGAAATATGAAATCATAGGTTAATCTTGTTTCTTGTTAATGCTTTGTCAATTAGATTCTTAGGCATTGCGTTTGTTGCTTTTGTAAGTTTTGTATGATCTTTTCTTTATTGATTATTAGTGTTTTATGTGGTTTTGGATAGGAATCAATAATTTACTGGCAGAATGTAATAATTTAGATCGATTTTTAATTTATAATATTGTAAATTGTTTGATTGAGAGAAAGATATAAAAAAATCATATTATTATTATAAATAATGAGTGTTGAAAGAATACGTTTAGAAACTTTACGTCATAAAGTGATGACAGCGGAACAAGCTGCTTCTTTTATCCAAAATGGAATGGTCGTAGGGTCTAGCGGCTTTACAAAAGCAGGGGATAGTAAGGTCGTTTTACCTGCATTTGCTGAGCGTGCGAAGAAGGAAAGTATAAAAATAACCCTAATGACAGGGGCTTCACTAGGGCATGATACCGATGGTAAACTAGCCGAGGCTGGGGCTTTGAGTAAACGTATGCCTTTTCAAGTAGATCGGACATTAAGAAATAAAATAAATGCCGGAGAGGTGTTGTTTATCGATCAACATTTAAGTGAAAGTGCAGAGCTATTACATAACGAAAACCTTCCTCCGGTGGATATTGCTATTATAGAAGTAGCGTACATCGATAGGGATGGAAGTATTGTTCCTACTACTTCAGTGGGTAACTCGGTGACGTTTGCAGGATTGGCAAAGCAGGTCATCTTGGAAATTAATACTGCGGTTCCAGAAGAGGTATATGGGATCCATGATATCTATCAAGCAGAGAATTATCCTCATCGTAACGTCATCCCTATTGTTGCTCCTTGGAACAAAATCGGACGTAAAACAATTCCGTTGGATCCGAGTAAAGTAATCGGTATCGTATTTACTGATATCACAGACAGTCCGGCGGATATTGCAGCTCCGGATGCCAAGACATCCTCAATAGCCCGGCATATTCTTGAGTTTTTTGAAAACGAGGTCAAACTCGGTCACTTAACAGATCGTTTGCTCCCTATTCAAGCTGGAATAGGAAAGGTAGCTAATGCGGTATTGATGGGATTTAAGGATAGCAATTTCTACGATTTGACAATGTTTTCGGAGGTATTGCAGGATAGTACATTCGACCTTATTGATTCCGGAAAGTTGAGTTTTGCTTCAGCTTCTTCTATCACGGTATCGAAAGATTGCTATCATCGTGTTTTTGACAATCTTCAGCGTTATCGGGATAAATTTGTTCTTCGTCCGCAAAATATATCTAATACGCCGGGACTTATCCGAAGACTGGGAGTTATCGCTATAAATACGGCTATTGAGTTTGATATTTATGGAAATGTTAATTCAACGCATGTCTCGGGTACAAAGATAATGAATGGAATAGGAGGTTCGGGAGATTTCGCCCGTAATGCCTACCTGAGTATATTTGTAACGCAAGCAGCTTCCAAGGAGAATGCGATATCACATGTATTGCCAATGGTATCACATGTAGATCATACGGAGCACGATGTTGATATTCTAGTGACCGACATTGGTCTTGCTGATTTGCGCGGACTGGCGCCTCGAGAGCGTGCGCAACAAATCATTAATAACTGTGTGCACCCCGATTATAGGGAAGAACTGCAATCGTACTTTGATAGAGCCTGTGCTCGTGGAGGTCATACACCACACTTGCTCGAAGAAGCGTTTAGTTGGCATTTGAGACTAGGCGAGACTGGAACAATGAAAAAATAAACAAAAAGAGTTAAGAGAGCCAATCTCTTAACTCTTTTTTCTTGTATATCGGCGTTTGCGTAAATAGCCTTGTGATAGACCTATCAGCATCAGAATAATTATTGGTAGGGCAACGTTGATAAACTGCCATTTTAGCTTCTCACTTTTAACCATCGCTTGATCCAAGAGACGAAGCTTGATTTCTCTGTTCCTAAGAGAAATCAGTCGTTCATCATTCATCAAATAGTCCACCGTATTTTCTAAAAATATTTTATTAGCATATTGTTGCTCCGTATAGCGATCCCAACCAAGTGGATAAGGCGATTGGTCTTTACTATTCACCTGGTTGATCAACCAGTCACCATCTGCAATGACCATCATTCGTGCTTCCTCTGATATATTTGATAGGTCAACTGCTTCAGTTACACCTGCTGGAGTAGGGCGATTTTGGTAGATATAAGGAAAATGACCGCTCAGAAGAGCTGCTACTGGCTTCGGTGTTGTTCTGAACTTAGCAGGATCAGGTTGTTCTTCTACCATCTGTAAAGAAATCGGACCAGGCGTATTGATTAGCCGGCTGAAAGGTGAGGAATGTAGCAAAATTTCTTTTTTGATACCTGCGGCAGCGATGGTATCTACCGTTCCTACAAATTCAGCCCGTATTCCGTCTAGGTTTTTTAAAATAGCATTATTCCCCGTAGGCATTAAAATAGGAAAGAAGTACCATGGCACCATTTCTATTTGTGTCTGCCTACCGATGCCACCTATGGAGAGTGGTATTTGTGCACAATTTAGATCCGCCAGTATGTTGTAGTTTAGACGTGCGCCGTACAAAAATAGTTGGTCATCTAGGTTCAGTTCTCGGCCTATTAGGGGCTGTGTGCCGTTTTTCTTAAGGTGGTCCAAACTGGCATCGATTTGGTCTATAGCCCAGATAATTGAGCCCCCATAACGCACAAAATAGTCTAATTTATACTTTTCACTTTCAGAGAATGGCGTTTGGGGTTTAGCTATGATCAGTAAGGAAATCTCTTTTAAATTTTTCAGTGGAATTGAATCGAGATGGAGTCTCCCTACCTGTCCTGACGCACCCAATGTCTGCATGGCATCGTAAAGTTCCAGATCGGAAGGTTCGCCGTGACCTTCGGTAAAGGCGATGTAGGGTATTTTATCAATGTTCAATTTTGAAATAGCAGAAGTGAAGGCATATTCTAGATTTTGAACAGAGTTGTTAAGCACCTGTTCGGGAGTCTGCCCCGTTTTATTTTGTAGCAAGCTGACATTGATTTCATGGTCTCCCCGGCTGATAATGGCGGATGGGAATATTAGTTTTTGCGTAAATCCACTTTCCGTTTTTACACTCAGGTTGGTCGGATAGAGACCTCGAGCGATCAATGCTTCGGTATATTCTTTTTGTTCCTCTTGGCTCCCAGCGCTAGGGTCAATGACATTGACCTTTAATCTGCCCTTTGAATAGGATCTTAAGTCGTACGCCATGTCGATAGCCGCCTGTCTTAATCTTTTAAAGCCAGCAGGTAGTTGTC
Organism: Sphingobacterium faecale; assembly: GCF_016746095.1. Classification (GTDB taxonomy): domain Bacteria; phylum Bacteroidota; class Bacteroidia; order Sphingobacteriales; family Sphingobacteriaceae; genus Sphingobacterium; species Sphingobacterium faecale. The sequence continues at coordinate 11,476 of NZ_JAERTY010000008.1, forward strand.
CATCTAAAAAGATAGTAATGTAGGTATCTTCTTTTAGATTCGATACAATATCTTTTGAGGTTTCTGTAAGGGTAAAACGTCGATCTTCAGTAAGATCTATCCTTCCAAATAGTTGAAGGACCAGAGTTTGGTTCAATAGTGTGATTAGAATCAGGAAGCTGAAGTAGACGGTGAGTGTTTTTTTACGGGGTCTAAACTGACGACCTAGATGTCCAATGGACAAGAGTAGGAATAGCGCTTGTACGCTGAGAAAATAGACTAAATCCGTAGCGGTGACAACACCCCGGCTAATAGAGTCGTAATGCGCTAAGATTCCGATATGCTTAACCAAATCCTCGATAAAAAGGAAAGGGTTTAGTTGACTTAGGGCGTCGAATCCATAAAAGAATAAAAAACAAAGGGAGATAGCCAATAGAAAGGCTATGATAGGGTTACGCGTCAGTGCAGAGCAGAAGATCGATATCGCTACAAAAGTGGTCGCTAAGAACAGTAATCCAATGTAAGATCCTACAGTAGCACCTAAATCCATATTTCCTGTGGGATATGCTAAGTAGTAGATGGTTACAGCGTAGACTACGGTCGGGAGTATAGCCAATGATACGATAGTCAGTCCACCTAAGAATTTGCCTATTACAATCTGAGGTAAGGTAATGGGGCGGCTTTGTAAAAGCTCGAAAGTACCATCTGCCTTTTCGCCTGCTATGCTACGCATGCAAACAGCAGGTGCTAAAAAAAGGAGAAGATAGGGGGTTAAAGCGAAAAAGCTGTCTAACGAAGCATAGCCAGCGTCCAATATAGAGGTTTCGGGGAAAACCCATACTAATAATCCCGTGATCAACAAAAATAGCCCTATCGCTAGGTAGCCAATCAATGAGTTAAAATAGCTCGCTATTTCTTTTATATATATACTTAACAACTTGCTCTCGATTAATTTGTTCCGAAATTAGGAAAATGTATGTTAGAAAGCAAGACAGCACGAGTCAGAGACCCATGCTGTTCATATGTGATAAATACCTTTAAAATTATCTGCTTTTACCGGGCAGATAAATCTGGAATCCTAGACTGACTCCCAAGCCGGTCGCTTTATCTCCGACGTTGACATTCGCTTTGGAATAGTTATAGCCTGCCATAGCTTCTAAAGCTACAGTTTGTGTGATAAAGTGTGCATATCCTGCATTGATGCCAAAAGCAAATGATGTACCTTTACCTCTTGAGCTCCCAGCTAACCCAACATCACCTTGACCGAAGAAACGACCAGTAGCGCTTGCACCACGCGGGAAATAATAACGAACAAAAGGGGCGATACCATAATTCCAGTCCGTTTTTTCATCTTTAGCTGTACCTACACCTAAAGTCGCTTGTGCTCCCAAAGCGAGACCGTCCGCAATAAAATAACCAGCTCTAGGATTCAATTGTATATTGAATGCTTCGGATTCGAAGCTATAGCCTAGATTTCCGACAGATCCACCGACCATCCAATTACCTTCTTTTATTGGGGTAAGACCAACATTTGCCGAATGTTGAGGTACTGTTTTAATTTCTTGCGCGTTGGTATACCCAAAAACGCCAAGCATTAAGGCCGCTGTAAGTAGTTTTTTCTTCATATCCATTAGTTTTTAATTATAACAAATTCCATATATCTACAACAATCAAACAGTAATCTTGTTTTATGGGTTTGTGAGTTTCACAAAAATATCTTCCATATGGAGGCCAGGATATTTATCCTCTCTATCTACAGACAAGAAGTGATCTTTTATTTGTCCTTTATGGATAATGATAATTTCTTGGCACAAGACTTCTACTTCTTGCATAATATGTGTCGATAAGAACACCGTCTTGTTTGTTGACAATTGTTGGATTAAAGTACGAATCTCGATAATCTGATTGGGGTCGAGTCCAGTCGTTGGTTCATCAAGAATCAAGACCTCTGGATCATGTATTATTGCTAGAGCTAGTCCGACGCGCTGCTTGAAGCCTTTGGACAGTTGCGCTATTCTCTTGTGCTGTTCAGCCTGTAAACCTGTCATTGCAATTACTTCCTGCACTCTTTGTGTGCTATTTGGAAGGTTATGGAGGCGAGCTTCAAAGTGTAATATCTCTTGCACATACATGTCACTATAGAGTGGATTACTCTCTGGTAGATAGCCAATCGATCTTTTGGTAGACAAAGGGTTTTCTTGGATATCCAGACCATTGATACTGCAGGATCCCTGTTCGATCGGAATGATGCCCGTAAGGATTTTCATCGTGGTCGATTTCCCAGCTCCATTGGGACCTAAAAATCCGATAATGTGATTACTCCCCGTGGTAAACGAGATGGCATCTAAAGCTTTTTGTTGATTATAGCTTTTTGTGAGTTCCCTGACTTCAATCGACATGATTTAATGACGTATATAAGGCGAAGTGATATTTCGCTTTCGGATATAATAATCTAATGCTTTATGCGCTTCAAAGGGACGGTCAGTACTTAACACATCTGCTCCTTTTTCAATATATTCTGCATAGGTTTGGTAGCCTCGCTGTTCTGCTTGTCGATCAAGGTTACCCAATGTGCCCAATATTGTTTTGATGCCATGTTGGTGTAAGGTCGTTACCAGCTCTTCTTTAGGTTGTTGTATCCCTATAAAAGCGATAATTCTATTGTCGGGAATTCCCTGAGCAGCTAGTCGAGTTAAGTCATCTACCGACTTAATACTGGCAGAAATCATCAGATCGGGGTTGATACGATACAATGCTTTAGCTTGTTTGCTGCTATAGGTAATTACCACGCTGTAAGATTGTGCATCGGTCTTGGTAATTACATCGGAGAGCAGTTGGTAGGGGATGTCATTTTTAGCATCTAGGGTAAAGATAACCTTTCCTCTGCCCCATATCAAAGCTTCTTCTAGAGTCGGGATACGATAGGAGGTGACCTTTCCTTCTGGGTCTTTAAGTTTCAGTTCTTTAAGGTCTGTCAGGTTCAACTTATTGACACGGCCTTTACCTGTTGTCGTTCTTTCTAAAGTCTCATCATGCATGAGTACCAAAATAGAGTCTTTCGAAAGGCGGATATCACATTCAATAATAGCAGGCATCTTGTTGGCGAGGCGGCTGAATGTTTCTATAGCGTTCTCGGGATATCCGGCGCTAGGTCCACCGCGGTGTGCACTGACCAACGGATAGGCCGATTCAGTATACGTCAGAAATTGGTAGAGATCCTCTACTGTATTCAGCTCAAAGGTGCTCTTGCTGAATAAGCTGTTTTCCTGTTCCCTAATCTTCGTCTCTGTTGTGCTGCTATTACGAAAACAACCCGTCGCGAAAATCACGAATGAGAGGGACAAAAGATATAGGGAGTTGAATTTCATCAGTCGGTATAAATTTGGTAATGTTTTAGCTGTTGCACAACCTCCTCTAAGGAGGTTTGTATCTGATCCACGCTGACTTGCGCTTGACTATAGAACGGAATCCGTTCTTCCAACTTCGTCTCTATAAATGTGAGCAGCTCATCTCCATTCAGCCCCTTTAGAACAGGTCTTTTGTTGACATCGGATTTGCTGAGCCGAGACCAGAGCGATTTCGGACTGTGTTGTAAATACAAGGCTATCCCATTTTCGACAATCCATTGCATATTGTCAAAAAAACAAGGTGTCCCTCCTCCAGTAGAAATAATAGCGTTTTTTCCTTTTTGCTTCTTCAGAAATTCACTTTCCAGTACTCTAAAGTGAATTTCACCGTGCATGTTAAAGTACTCGGGGATACTCATGCCTATATGAGCTACAATTTCGTGGTCGAGATCAACAAATGGTCTCCCCATGGCGGCAGCAATCTTTTTTCCTAATGTGGTTTTTCCACTTCCCATGAATCCAACGATGAAAATCGGTCTAACCATTACTGCGTTTTTAAATAGGTTTCTATTAACTTTTCTTTGCTAGGGAAAGCATGCTTAGACCATTTCTTTATAACGGTGCCGTTTTGCAGTAACATAATGCCCGGGTTAGAGCGGACCATACTTTTCAGTGGCACTGCGTCTGCATAGAATGTTTCTAACACCAGGTCGAGTTGATCATCGAGGTAGCTGACGTCATTGGCGGAACTAGCTGTTAATAAGATCGCTCGGATGTTAAAATCAGTAGACAGCGCACGGATAGTCTGATTGATTCTATCTAATGCCACTAGATCCGAGGGCGAAAGCTTGGTAACGTCGACACTTGTTACCACAAAGTTGTAATAGGGGTTGTTGATGACTTCCTGCGTTAAGTCATTTCCTTCAGCATCTGAGATGATCAGATCCGGAATAGGTACTTGGTAACCTTTTTTGATAAGTTTTGATTCGGGTTCACCAATGACTTCCCAATTCTCATCTTCCCAAATTTTTTGATCCATATACTCCTTGTCTGTCATCTTTTTCTCTTCATTCGTCGTCTTGTTCTTAAGTGCGTAGATGTGTTCATATTCATCTTGTTCTGCACCTTCAGGTATTTCCATGAGCTTAGGAATATTATTTCCCTCTTTATAGGGTAAAAAATCAACAAAAGGTAAGTAGCTGATAGTGTATATACCGATGCCAAAAGATAGGATAATAACAAAAAAGCTTAAGAGGTTATTGGTGAAAGAGCTGGCAACCAATGGTTCTATTTTTTTTCGTTTGGCAAAGATTACCAAGATGAAAATAAGTAAGATAAGATCCTTGATAAAGGATTGCCATGGGGTCAGTGGAATAGCATCTCCAAAACAACCACACGAGCTTACCACCTCGAAGAAGGCAGAGTAAAACGTAAGAAAAGTGAAAAATATTATTAATAGGAGTAATCCCCAAGCGACTTTTCTACCGGCAATACCTAATACCAGTAAAGCCCCTAGAATGATTTCAAAAGCACAGATAGCTACGGCAATCCATGTGGCATAATCGTTTAGAAAGTTAAGATAGAGCACATGGAAATACTCTTGTAATTTATAGCCAAATCCCATGGGATCATTGGCTTTTATTAATCCAGAAAATATAAATAGGAACCCAACAAACAACCGCGATATCCATAATAGGAAGTCTGGTGAATATTTGTTGTTTTTTAACGGAGCATAGTAGGATGTATTAGACATTTTATTTGTTTTTATCGGCAAAACCCGTTTTAAAAATAACGTAAATAGCATAATGAGCGCACTTTTATTGTCGCTCTCATGAGCATAATTTTATCATATAATTCTAAGAGCCAATGGTTATGATATATAAATCATGGGCAGTGAAATTATAACTCTTTTTGTTTCTAAAAAGGTCTTTATAGCGTCGCATTAAGATGTTTTTTTCTGTATTTATATTCATTTTCTCTAATTCGTATTATTTTTCGATAAAAAACAAATATAGCTAGAAATCTGCTTGTTTGTTAGTCACAAAACTGTATGTTTTGTTTTTTTCTATCGATAAGTCAAGATTTTTGGATTAGATTAGAGCTATGAATTTTTGTTTTACAAGAGATATACAGCAATGCAAATGGGGACTAATAAAATAGAAATACGTGATGTTAATATCACCCGGTATATACAACCCTTTAGGGAAGGGGGATCATTACCTGGGTTGGTTGATGCAGACGATGGATTTAGTTACGTTATTAAGTTTAGAGGAGCCGGACAAGGTAAGAAAGCGCTAGTGGCCGAGTTTATAGGAGGGGAGCTGGCACGTCTATTGGGACTTCGTATGCCCGAGATGGTATTTGCAGAGTTGGACGAATCATTTGCGCGGATGGAACCGGATGAAGAGATTCAGGACTTGTTACGTTTCTCTGTCGGGAAGAATCTAGGTGTACACTTTCTTAACGGTGCCATTACGTTTGATGCTAATGTTGATGTTGTCAATGAAGAGGAGGCTTCTAAAATTGTTTGGTTGGATGCCTTATTGATGAATGTGGATCGCACTGCGCGTAATACAAACATGTTGATCTGGCATAAGGAACTTTGGTTGATTGATCACGGTGCTTCGCTCTATTTTCACCATTCTTGGGACAATTGGGAAGAGCAGATGACCAGGCCCTTTATACAGATCAAAGATCACGTGCTGTTGAATAGAGCGACACAGGTTAGGGAGGTTGATAGCAAGTATAGGGCGAGTTTTGATGTTGATACAATCACTGCTGTCTTGGATGCTATCCCTGACGAATGGTTGGCAGAAGAAGGAAGAATGCTTGGTCCAGATGAAGTACGTGAGGTCTACAGAAAGTTTTTATTGGGAAGACTAGCACAGTCTGATGTATTTCTTAATCAAATAGAAAATGAGCGAAAGAACAGTATATGAGTATGCCGTAGTACGGGTCGTTCCTCGTGTCGAACGGGAGGAGTTTGTGAATGTGGGAGTAGCGCTCTATTGTAGAAAGCAACGCTATGCTGATGTCAAGATATATGTAGATGAAACGAAAATAAAAGCACTATATGCTGATATAGATATCTCGATGATTAAGGAACATTTAAACTCTTTTCGCCGCATTTGTATTGGGGATAGAGATGCTGGAAGTATCGCCCGGCTAGATCAGCCCGAACGGTTTAGATGGCTTACGGCAAATAGGAGTACACTGATACAATGTTCAGTGACACATCCTGGGATGTGCGTTTCTGCCGAACAGACTCATCAAGAGTTGTTTGATAAATTAATTCTATAATGTTGGTAGTATTAATAGTATATTTGAATGATGAAGGGAAATGAGGTTATAGCGTTTTATCAACAATTGTTTTTAAAGCAACTCGAGGTGCAGGATATGCCTTCGAACGGGCGTATTGCCGCTTGGGCAAGGAATCTATTAGATCTATTGTTTCCTGAACGTAACTCTAGGAGTTTCGGAAGTATAGATGAAATGATGTTGGCATTTGATCAGGCTGAATCTGAACTTTTTGAACTTCTATTAAAAACCAAAGCTTGCTCACATTGTGACAATCAAGCTATAGCCAAACGCTTTTTTACGTTGCTCCCTAGCATTTATGAGGTAATGAATACCGACGCACAGGCCATTATGGATGGAGATCCAGCGGCGCAGAGCCTGCGGGAAGTAATTCGTACCTATCCTGGATTTATGGCTATTAGTATCTATCGATTAGCTCATCAGCTACTTCAATTGGGAATACCCTTGATTCCAAGGATATTGACCGAATATGCGCATTCAAAAACAGGGATTGATATTCACCCTGGCGCACAGATAGGTCCCTACTTGTACATAGACCATGGGACAGGCTTAGTCATAGGCGAGACTTCTATCATAGGGAGTCATGTCAAGCTGTATCAAGGGGTCACTTTGGGAGCGCTTAGTGTGGAGAAATCCTTTGCCAACGTACAGCGACATCCCATCATAGGGAATCATGTTATCATTTATGCTGGAGCTACTATTCTTGGAGGAGAAACCAAGATTGGCGATTACTCCATCATTGGTGGGAATGTGTGGTTAACGAACAGTGTAGAACCCTACACGACGGTATACCATCAGCCCAACTCAAAATTTATAGAAACCAAACCGACTGTATAATGGGAAATATTATCGATACAATAGGAAATACCCCTTTGGTAGAAATTACACAATTCCATACCAATCCAAACGTGAAGATTTATGCCAAGTTGGAGGGGAATAACCCTGCAGGTTCTGTTAAAGACCGACCTGCGTTGAACATGATTCGTTCTGCGATGGAGCGTGGCGATATAAAAAAGGGAGATCGGCTGATTGAAGCTACGAGTGGCAATACAGGTATTGCTTTGGCTATGATTGCCAGTATGTATGGCTTAGACCTCGAATTGGTCATGCCTGCTACCTCTACTAGGGAACGTACGCTTACGATGGAAGCTTTCGGGGCTAGAGTCACCCTGTTGGAGTCTATGGAGATATGTCGAGATTACGCGGAGGAAAAAGCGGCCAAAGAGGGCGTGTTTATTTTGAATCAATTTGCTAACCCTGATAATTATCTCGCTCACGTGAAGACTACGGGCCCCGAGATCTGGCAGGATACAAAGGGAGAGATTACCCATTTTGTGAGTGCTATGGGGACTACAGGTACCATTATGGGCTGTTCGATGTTTCTCAAAGACAAAAATCCAGCTATTCAGATTGTAGGCTGTCAACCTACAGAAGAATCCTCCATTCCCGGTATTCGACGATGGCCAAAGGCCTATCTACCTAAGATTTTCGACCCCTCGCGTGTCAATCGTGTCATTGATGTAGACGAAAAAGATGCCGTTAAGCGCTCTAGAGAGCTGGCACGTCTCGAAGGTGTTTTTGCGGGTATGAGTACCGGTGGTGCGATGCAGGCGGCCTTACAGGTGGCGAGTGAATTGGAGCATGGCGTAATCGTATTTATTGCTTGTGACCGTGGAGATCGCTATTTGAGTTCCAATTTATTTGGATAGGGATGATATTATAACTAAAAGAGCCTGTACCAATACAGGCTCTTTTAGTTATAATAGTTTTATTTCTTTCTGAAACGCATTACGACGATATCATCACTGATAAAGGTCAATATGCCTGCCGATACCGAATAGCGGGTTACCTTTTCTAGATTCTTCACAAAAACAGACTCTCCGTTTCCAGGGCAGAACATACGAGTCATACCTAGAGCACCAAATTTAATACGGTTACCTTCACTCGTTTTGTATTCTCCAAAGAAGTTATTACAGCTGCTGTTGCCATTCACTTTGTTCTCTGCTGTGGTGAATGTGATTGTCGGTTTTTGCTCCGGGTATAGGGCCTGAAAGGTTTCACTAGTGTATAGGACATAATCCATCACCCAGGTTCCTTCTAGGGCTGCGCTTGTAGAGGCCACTGTAGAAGCTTTCATTTTTGCTACTGGGGTAGCACCTTGTTTTAGAGTCAATAAACCTCCGGCTAACTCAAAGTTATCGACTTTACCCAACATCTGGTTGATTCCTTGCTCAACACTCATATCTGGACAAGCCATCATAGTTGACATACCTTGCGAAAATTTTATCTTTTTCGTCGATTTTAATTCGAATGTACCACCAATACCATTACACCCTCCACTTGCGGAGTAGCGATTTTCATTTTTTTCAAAAGACATAAAAGGCTGTTTTCCATTTACCTCATTTGGAACAGGCTTACCATTTAGTTCTGTCAATTGCCATTTCGTGTCGAATAGTGCCGCATTCATATTCTTATCTGCTCCTGATTTTTTTATTGCACAGCTACTTATACCTAAACTGATCACTGTAGCGAGAACGATAAAGCTCCTGTTTATTTTAATAAATGATAATTTCATATGTTTTTAATTTGATTTTCAGCAGCCATATGGAATATCCAAACCGCGTGTAACGAGCTCACGAAATAATTACACTCTTTCGTGTTTGTGCGGTAACTGCTACATGGATATTTCATATGTTTTTAATTATTGTATACTCTTTGTTATCACAACGAACAGAATCCTTTATTTGCTACAGCCCGTCATCGATGTTTTAAGAGAAAAACATAATTTTAGCGAAAATGTTTTGTTGGACAGTACTTTAACAAAAAAAACCTGCTAATATTTATTAGCAGGCTTTTCCTTCTATGAGGTTTAGATTCCCAATTTCGACTTGATTTCTTTTTGAATCCCATCTTTATGTAGTAAGATAGAGATGGTTTTGTAGCGTACATATTCCTTTGTTACATAAAGGTATCCTTTATAGTCATTGGATTCCCCCCAAGAGTTTTTAACAATGTAGTACTCTTTTCCATTTTGGTCTTTTACCATACCTACGATATGCATGCCGTGGTCATCTGTTGTAGAATAATCATCGTATGCGGCTTGGCGTTGGTCTTCCGTAATTTTTGCTTCTGCTTTTGGACCATTGAATAGATCGCCAAGTTCTTCTTTGCTCATCATATCCATGTCTTTTTCAGGAACAAATGCGACACCATTTTTCCAGCTGAAGTATTTTTCAGAAACATCACTTGCCCATGCTACGGTATACCCGTTTTGTAATGCGTTATCAATGATGCTTGTTAGATCATTCATTTTCACATTATAGAAGCTCTCGAACGACCAGTTATCTTGGATCAATAGTACGAATGGCTTGTAATAAGTATGCTCTTTGAATGAACTGATGCCAACATAGTCGTCAGGGTTGATACCGACAACTTGATCAGCCCAAGTGCGTGGTGTGTAAGTCTTACCTTTGTACGGGAATGATTGAGGCGGAACACCCAAATAGGAATCCATTACTCCAGTAATTGCTTTTTGCCAAGTAGGAGTCAGTTTCTTGCTCTTAACGATGTTTTCATTCATGCCCTGGATCAGTGTAGACATTTCAGAGAAATTATTGCGTGTCTGTCCTTCACGTAGGCCAGTGTATACCTCGCGAGGTACCGCGCCATATTTACGGAAAATAGTCAATACATCATGTAGCTGACCTCCTTCACCTTGAGCTTGGTCACCATGCAGTCTTACATAGGTTTTTGCTTTTTCCAAATAGGTATAATACGCTGTGTATATCTGGGAAATCTCTACCGGTTGTTTTCCTTGACGAATCATTTCGGACTCTAAGAATGAGTTACCTGAGTAAGACCAGCACGTGCCTGAAGAACCTTGATCTTTGATAGACGTATTTCCTAAGTTGATTAACTGTGTAAAGACAAATCCATCTTTGCTTTTGTCACTTACATTATTTTTAAGGGCATTGATTAAATTATCTTGAGCAAATGTATGCGTTGTAGCAAACATCGCTGCGGCGATAAATAGAGATTTTCTCCAATTCATATTACGAGTATATTAATTTAATGCTAATATAGATGTTTATTATAAGTGTTGAGAACCCTGTTGTGTAAAAATATTATGATGCTATTGCGGGACTTTGTATAATGGAATTTCGATAAAAAAAGAAGTACCGATATTGATTTCAGTTTGGAAAGTTATTTTCCCTCCCATGCCATCGATGGTTTGCTTTACAAATGCAAGACCTAACCCTGTCCCCGAACTTTTAGTTGTAAAGTTAGGGCTGAATATATTAGGGACAACATCTTGAGATATACCGTCGCCATTATCATGTACAATAATCTGAACCCGATCATCGTCCAATAAATAAGCTTGTATGTTTATTTTGTGTTTCCTGCGACGTGAGGTCGCTTCTATTGCATTTTTTAATAGATTATTGAAAGAGCGCAAGAGTTGATCCCTATCGCCAAGTACAATTATCTTTTGTAACTTAGTGTGATTTTCAAAAACAATCGCGGTATTCTGGTTATTATTGTAGACGTTCAGTGATTTGTTGATTTTGGCAATCAAATCTATTGGTACAAGATTTGTGTCTGGTAGTTTTGCGAAAGCAGAGAACTCCGATGCGATATGTGATAATGCATCGATTTGCTGAATAAAAGAGGTAGATATTTTTTGGAACCGTTCGGTGAGGCGCGGGTCATTTTCATAAAACGACCGGCTCAGCTGCTGGATGCCAAGCTTCATTGGTGTCAATGGGTTTTTAATTTCATGTGCAACCTGTTTAGCCATTTCTCGCCAAGCACTTTCCCGTTCGGCATTACGTAACTGCTTCGCATTTTCTTCCAGTTTTACCAACATGAAGTTATATTCTTTGACCAACACGCCGATCTCATCATTTTTTTCCCAATATAGAGGCTCATTCTGCTTACCACCAAGATTTGTCTGCGATAATTTCTTTCGGATAATCTGTAGAGGTTCCGTAATCTTATTGGAGATGTAAACTGACAGAAAGACAAAAACGATGATGATGATAGTATATACGTTCAATATTGTATTTAGCAGAATGCTCCTGCTTTCGGAATCATTAGCACTAGAGTCGAAGTAAGGAATCCCTAGATAAGCGACAGTATGGTAATTGGAATTACGGATAGTTGCATAAGAAGAAACGTAACTAAAGTCACCGATAGATTCGTTGTTTTGCGTCTCTGTCTTTTTCAATACATTGAGTGTGATGAATGCTTCAGGGTTGATGTATTCGGAAACCAATTTTTGATCATATATCTTGGGCTGTGTTGTGAAGAACAGCTTTCCATTTTTGTCGTAAAGATTAAAATCACTGATTACGACATCTGACATAGAAGTCATCAATGCTTTTAAGTCTGCTGTGGCATCACCCACTGTATCTATCAGCGCCTTGGTTTCCAGTTTCGTGACAAGCTCCGAGATATAATTGAGCCGTTGACTTTCTATATTTTTTTGTGATTGGTAACTGATACTGAAAAAAGTAATCAGACCAGAGATAACAATAGCAATCAAAACCGAAGAAATCACTAGCGTCTGAATCCGTGTACTATACCTTATTCTGGAAAAGATAACCCGTAATTGATAGCTGATATTACGTAATTTAAAATCTTGACGGATATATTTAGGGGCAATTACCAGTAGAAACTTAGAAACAGCCAGAGCTAAATACAGTGTTAGAAAAGCTAATGAAGCTACCGCAATATATTGCCAGTACGAGTGATATGGCTTGCTGACCATTATAGTCGTTTCTCTGTTTGGCTTATAGATAATATGGTAATAACCATTATTGTCATCGAGATAGATAAATTCATGAACGGTTTGCGGATAGTTGCTGTCTGAATTTGGATATGTGTATTTTCCGTTTTGTGTGACTAGAGTGCCATTTTTATAGAGAGCAAAGCTGTCTTTAATCACCCGTTGTGGGCTGAAACCTTCTGCTGATTGAGAGTCTGTCAGTACAGGAAATGGAAAATTAGGGTTGAACGCTTTACTTTTGAAATCTAGAATCAATGAAATACTTTGTTCATAGCCGATAGGAAAGCTAATCACACAGAAGTATTCATACGTTCCAATTTCAGTTTTTACCTTGTAAAATAGATCCGTCTCGTTTACTTTGATCGATTTGTTGATAACCTTTTCTCTATACTCTTCTATTTTATTGCTGTTATATATGCCTAGAGGCACCTCGTTATAATAATAATAACCACGGAATTCATATTTGGAAAGGTAACCTCCGAGATATTTTTGCTTGATGTATTCATTGATCATCTTCGTGTTTGGATTAGGAAGAGATATTTCAATAAGGTGTCTTAGCTGTTGATCATTAGAAAGGTTGTATTCCATGTCAGAAAAACGCGATATCGCTTCCACATCATCATCGGATTCGAGTGTTGTCAGTGTGAATTTCATGTGTTCCTGCTGTGTTTCCTTGACGGCTTCGGCATACTTGATTGTAGATATCAAAGCCAAGGAAACCAGAGATACCACATGTGTTGACAGATTATTGCCCTTGAGCATCGAGTAATCGAATGACCGTACCATAATAAGAATCCCGACCAATACATTAAATAGGCTGAAATCTTGATTTATTGCTCCTAGGATTAAAAACTGTACGATCGTGATGAGTTGAATATTGATATTCAATGTTGCTTTGCCACAGACAGATTTACCAAATGAAAGTACTAGATCTGTCAGATAGATAAGTGAAAGGATACTGAGGCAGTAGATTACAACATGGGTAAATGTTTGAGGATCTAGATAGAAAATCTGCACAAAATCCTTATGTGTAATCGGTGAATGTGTTATCAGTGTGGTCACTTGATTGAACCCCCAATGAAAACATAGGTATAAAGCAGATAACAGTAGGTAGTAAACCAATACTCCTATGTTTTTTTCTTTCAGCTTGGAAGGAGTGCGCCAGTGATCTTTAATATTTTTTGCGAAACAGAGTACCCAGAATATAGCGATATTATTGATTAGGAAAGACCAAAGATTGGGCGAAAGATAACTATATGCATAGTACCTCGGATCAAAAATGTCTAAGCTAGAGTATTGCGTGAACCAATTAGTCTCTATATCTACAATGCGGACTAAAAAAAAAGTAAAAACTAAAATAACGATGGATAGAGAAGGGTATCCTTTTCGTGCCATCTGCAGACAAGTGCCATTTACCCAAATCACAAAACATAGGGTGCCTAGAATCCAGCAGATCAATTGTATTTTAAGAAAGATACTATTGTGTTTTCCTTCCTTGAGTTTGACAGAAAACAAAAAAGTATTATCCTGCGCATATATATTCCGGATATTTTCGGAATCACCAAAGTTGGCCAAGCGGAGATTATCTGTCTTAAGGAAGCTGAAAAATTGGGTAGTCTTTAAATAGCCACTAGAAGCATTAAAGCTTCGCTCTATAGGAATTAGTGCTAACACACTAATATCCTCGCTTATTACCTTTTTTTTGACGACAAAAGAAAAATTTTCTGTCTTAATGAAAGTGATGTTGTTTTTCAGACCGGCCTCAGTTTCTGGTACATACATGTTCGATGACCAGAATACTGGTTTTTTATTCTTGTATAGGTACAGGTAAACATTGTCTTCTTCGTACCGCTTTGATATTTCCTTCAACTGTAGCGGATACCGGTCACTGTTGACAAATGTCTTGAGGTATAAAGAGTCTGCGAAAATTCTATCTATTAGCTTCTCTCGTGACCTTAGGTTTTCGGTAAGGTACTTGGTGTCTAGATCTAAAATGTCGGTTTCAGTTATAGACTTCCGGATCGAAAATGCTGTTGCAATAAACAATAGCGTCAATACCAATAAAAGAATGCGAAGGTTATTCTTCATTACAACGGACAATTTGCAGATTAGCACAAAGCGGGTCTGCCTTTAAATTACTGAGGTTAAAAATAATGTATTAAAGGCTAGTATACAAATGTGGATAGAAGATAAAGATATTACAGTTCGTTAGAATAAAAAAAAGGCCCCTTTTGGGGCCTTTTTATAATCTAATGGATTTTATTTCGATTTTTTTTCATCACCTTCCATTTGCTCTTTTAATTGAGCTAATACATCAAGGTCACCTAAAGTAGATTTCTCGACAGAATCTTTTACTTTTTTAACCGCAGTTGACGCTGCTTTAGCATCTTTTTTACGGCTGTTAGACTCTTCTTTACGAACTTCTTCTTTAGCATCTTCCCAGATACGAGAGTGCGAAATAACTAGACGTTTGTTCTCTTTATTGAATTCAATAATTTTAAACTCTGTTGCGTCATCAACTTTCAAAGCGCTACCGTCCTCTTTTATAGAGTGTTTAGATGGACAGAACCCTTCTACACCGTACTGTAAAGCTACGATATCTCCTTTTTCACCTACTTTGATAACAGTTCCTTCGTGAATTGAACCTTCCGTAAAGATTGTTTCAAAAGTATCCCAAGGATTTTCTTCTAATTGTTTGTGACCTAAAGATAACTTACGGTTTTCTTCGTCCAGTTCTAAAACAACTACGTCTAATGTCTCACCAACTTTAGTGAATTCGTTAGGGTGGTTGATCTTTTTAGACCAAGAAAGATCAGAGATGTGGATTAAACCATCGATACCGTCTTCTAGTTCAACAAACACACCGAAGTTGGTCATGTTTTTAACAACAGCTGATTGTTTAGAACCTACAGGGTAACGCTCTGTAATGTTTTGCCATGGATCTGGAGTCAATTGTTTGATACCTAGGCTCATCTTGCGGTCTTCACGATCTAACGTTAAGATTTGAGCTTCGATTTCATCACCTACTTTTAAGAACTCTTGAGGAGAACGTAGGTTTTGAGACCATGACATTTCAGATACGTGGATCAATCCTTCTACTCCTGGGATGATTTCTAAGAAAGCACCATAGTCAGCAACAGTAACGATTTTACCTTTTACTTTAGAACCGATTTCTAAAGCTGTATCTAAAGATTCCCAAGGGTGTTGAGAAAGTTGTTTCAAACCTAATGCGATACGTTTTTTCTCGTCATCAAAGTCTAATACAACCACGTTGATAGTTTGGTCTAAAGCTAATACCTCTTTTGGATGTTCGATACGACCCCAAGAGATATCAGTAATGTGAAGTAAACCGTCTACACCACCTAAGTCGATGAACACACCGAAATCAGTGATATTTTTAACAGTACCTTCTAATACTTGACCTTTTTCTAATTTAGCAACGATTTCTGATTTTTGGTTCTCTAAATCGTCTTCGATTAATACTTTGTGAGAAACTACTACGTTTTTAAATTCGTGGTTGATTTTTACAACTTTGAACTCCATAGTTTTTCCAACGTATACATCGTAGTCACGGATAGGTTTGATATCGATCTGAGATCCAGGTAAGAAAGCTTCTACACCTTTGATGTCTACGATCAAACCACCTTTTGTACGTGATTTTACGAAACCATCGATGATAGCATCATTTTCCAATGCTTCGTTGATAGCTTCCCATGATTTTTGAGTTTTTGCACGCTTACGTGACAATACTAATTGACCATTTGCATCCTCTTGTGATTCAACAAATACATCAACAGTATCCCCGATTTTTAAATCAGGTAGATCACGAAACTCAGTTTTTGCTACAAGACCATCTGACTTGAAACCGACGTTCAAAACAACATCTTTGTTATTGATAGATACCACGATACCTTCAATGATTTCGCCTTGGTTGATTTGATTGAAAGTGCCAGCGTATTGCTCTTCCAATTTAGCACGTTCAGCTTCGCTGTAATTACCGAAAGCTTTATCGTCTGCATCCCAATCAAAATCTCCAGCTGGAGTAATCCAAGTGTTGGATTTGATTTCGTCGATCAAGTTTGAATCTGCTTCAGACTCGATCTTTTCAGTGTCTTTCACTACTTTAGTGTCAGCACCTTGTAGCTCTGCGTTTTTCGCCGCTAACTCTTTTTCTGCTTCTTGTTTTTTTGCCATTAATTAATTATCTCCTTTTCCCTACTTTGTAGGAAGTGCAAAGATACGAAAAACTTTTATTTACAATATTTTATGTGAAAAAAAATGTTTTTGCATCACCAATGAATTACAGGAAGGGATTTAAGCTTGATTGGACGAGGGTTTAAAGGAATTATAAACTTTAGGCTTCACTGTTTTAATGCTTTGTTTGGACAAGGTGATGCTCGCATTGAGCTCAAAGCCTATCAGTAGAATCAGCGAATTAAGGTACATCCATATCATGATCACGATAATAGTACCGATAGAGCCGTACAGTTTGTTGTAGGCATTGAAATTGTTAATGTAGAATACAAAACCAGAGAACGTAAGGATCGCCAGTATCGTTGCCAAGGTCGCCCCAGGGCTGAAAAGCTTCCACCGTCTTGAAGCTGATGGACCGAATTTATATAACATGCTGACCGTGCTAAAGTAGATGGCAAAAAGTATGATCCATCGTGCAGCTTTAATCACGAATGTCCAGAGCCAAGACATGTCATAGTTGATATGGTTTTTCAGGTAACTGATGATCATGCCTGCACCGGTAAATACAGCAATACCAATGGTAAGCGCTGTAATGATGGCAAATGATAGCCCCAATGCAATAAGCCGCCGGTGCCCCCAGCTTCTCTTTTCCCGGGTCAGAGATGATTTATTGAATGCCATCATCAGATTGGTGACGCCATTGGTAGAAAAAAAAGTAGCCAATAAGAAACCGAAAGAGAGTAAACCTCCATTTTGGTTTTTGATAATATCTTCCAGTGTTGACTCTATGGCTGCAAATGCCTCTAGAGGGATCACAATGGCTAAGAACTCCATCAGACCTTCTTGAAAATTATTGATAGGAATATAAGGAATCAATGTAAATAGGAAAATGATCCCCGGAAATATCGCTAACATAAAATTGTAGGCAAGAGAAGACGCTTTGTTAAGGATTGCTTCCCGTTTTATTTCCTGAAAGAAGAAAACAGCTACAGTATACAGCGGCAGATTGCTAAAACCTGGTAGGACAGCTGTTTTGCTCCATTCGACAAATCGGTCATAAGGTTTTATATGCAGTAAGCTGTCATGTAGTTTTTTCATATCTCCCTGTCTAACTAAAGTAGGGCGCCATTTTCTCCATAAATACCTGAGGCGCCCGGCACGGCCTATTTCTTTTCATGTCTACAAATACCAATTGGGTACCACCTGTATGCAGTAGGGTGCCCTGCTGGTTATATATTTCGTATTCAAAATTGATGCGTACGTTGGGTTTTTCACGGATGATGGTCTTTATAGTAATAAGTTCATCGTATTTCGCCGGCTGTAGATACTTGCTGTGCATCTCCAGAACAGGCATCATAACTCCCATGTCCTCTAATTCTTTATAGGAAATTCCGGTCTGGCGTAACATTTCCGTACGTGCCACCTCATAAAAAGCAGCATAGTTGCCATAATAGACATACCCCATCTGGTCAGTTTCGGCGTAGCGTACACGTAATCGATGTTCGTATATAAACATTTTTAATCTTTCTAACTCCTTTAACCCTTTTTAATCTTATTTTTTAATATTTCTATCGTCCAATGCTTTTTGGAATTTACGAGCATTTACTAGATGTTCAGTTACCGTTGTTGCAAAGGCATGGTAACCCGAAAAATCTTCTTTAGCACACATATAGATATAATCATGTTGCGCAGGATTTAAAACAGCATCTATGGCGACAATAGGGGCCATTGTAATAGGGCCTGGAGGTAGACCTTTATACCGATAGGTATTGTACGGATTGTCGATAGTGAGGTGCTTATTTAGTACACGACGTATAGTGAAATCATTATTGGCAAAGATCACAGTCGGATCCGCTTGTAATAACATTCCTTTTTTTAGCCTATTTAAATATAGCTCGGCAATCTGTGGCATTTCGTCATTGTGTAGTGCCTCACCTCGTACAATAGAAGCTAAGATAGATACTTCTACAGGACTGAGGTTTTGTTGTTTCGCCTTTTCCTTCCTTTCTGCCGTCCAGAATTTTTGATACTCTTCGTGTAATCGTTCGATAACTTTATCCGGAGAGGTGTTCCAATAAATGTTGTAGGTGTTAGGAATGAACATGGCAAAGAAATTATCTTTTGTGAATCCATATTGTTCCGCTACAGCTTCATTGTTTAAGATAGCGTTAAATTGTGCTGAGTCTGCCTCAAAACTCCTGCCAAGCAAACCTGCTAGGTTTTCCTTTAATCTTATGTTGGCAAAACGTAATTTTACTGGATCCTGCAAACCTGCCCTTAGGTTACCGATCAATTTGCGATTGCTCATTCCAGGCGTAAGCTTATAACGGCCAGCCTTTACGCTCCCAGGATAGTCCATAGCCTTAGCCGCAAGATGAAAATATTCAGGGTCTTGGACTATGCTTTCTTGCCTGATGCGGCGGAGCACACTCTCGTAGCTGTCATTGGTATGCACATATAAATATTGTTGCGCATCCGATACAGAGGGACCCCAAAAAACTTGATAGGCTTTCCAACCTATGAAAGATCCAACCAGTAGAATGATGATTAAAATTCCCTTTAACCAATTCGGAAAAGATTTCTTTGCTGTCATATTTAATCGTTCGATAGAGTCAGATTGATAGGTGTACCTATACTGATAAATCGGGAGGTCGAATCTGGGGATTGCCCGATGACGCGAGCTGTCGTTGAATCCGTTATCGTTCCAGAAATAGCGCCAAGGTGAAGACCAAGTCCCTGTAGAGCAAATTTGGCTTCTGAAAGTGTAAGGTTTAATAGCATCGGAACCTCGACTTCGTTAGCGCCTTTACCATTTCCGAGTACGACTGTGATCGAAGAACCTTTTGAAATCATTCTTCCAGGTTTTATTTTCTGGCCAGCAAACTGAATGTCCAGTACCACATCGCGGGCGATGTCATTCACGTAGATCGTATCTCCGATTTTCAAGTTGTGGTTTTGTAGTATAGCTTTTGCTTCAATAAGATTTTTTTCGATCACATCCGGTAATGCGATCTCCGGTGCTACCTGTGTGATGATTGTTAAGTATATGGTTCGACCGCCTTTCACTAGAGCTGAAGCCTCAGGGTCCTGCTCGATTACCAAACCCGGTTTGGCATCCATCTGGTAGACCGAGTCAATCTTATATTCCAGTCCCGCTTTATCCAAAATCTTTTTCGCTTCGGATATCGTCAATCCCTTTAAAACTGGTACTTCTTGGGCATCACCATGCTTCGTGTAAACTTTAAGACCGAAGTATACTACGAGGAATAGAACAACAAGTGTGATCAAAGCATAAATTAAATTTTTTCTGAACACATCAGTTCGTAGATAGAGCAATAGTTTGGACATGAAATAAAATTTTTATAAATCTTTTTAATCTACTATAACGTAGAATCTTTTTTAACATTGTAGTTTTAACTAAGCAAAAATATTCGTTTTTCCCCGTATCACAAATTATTATTTCTGCTAATCGGTTAACTCTACAAGCGAGTGGGCTATGATCATTATATACAAGAGCGAATTCAGACGTCTTCTTACAAGAATCATTCCGATGTTTTAATTCAAATAAGTATTCGTGAATGATGCACTTTTTTTTTAGGTTTGTGGGAGTTAAAACTAACTCATGACAGTCGCGTGACGGATATACATTAAGTGAATACAGATCTGATCAAACCAGTTCTTAAATATTTTCGTTTACATACGTAATACTCATGTTGAGCCAAGCACTCATGAGTATTCCAACCCGACAAGTCGGGGAAAGTTAATGACAGATAAAAAATACATTGATACGCATATGAAAACAAAAGTAGCGTTAATTACCGGTGGATTTACCGGTGAGGCTGAAGTGTCCTATAAGAGTTCAGCTTTTGTCTATAGTCAATTGGATAAAAGCAAATACGATGTATATATCATCGATATAACCAACGACGGCTGGTATGGCAGTTTTGGTGAAGGGGACAAGACTACCGTTGAAAAAGCTGATTTTTCTATTCATATTAATGGTGAAAAGATCTGTTTCGATGTAGCCCTGATCATTTTGCATGGTACCCCTGGAGAGGATGGGCGTCTGCAAGGTTATTTTGATATGATCGGGCTACCCTACACCTCCTGTGGCGCATTGACATCAGCGCTGACGATGAACAAAGGTTACACCAAATCAATTGTTGCCGATATACCAGAGATTAATGTTGCCCGGTCTGTACTGTTGTTTGAAAACCACCGCAAAGACGGTATTCAACTCGTGGAAGAAAAATTGCAGCTGCCTTACTTTGTAAAGCCGAATGCTGGAGGGTCAAGCATTGGGATGACCAAGGTAAAAGAGTCTGCACAGCTGCAAGAAGCACTGGACAAAGCCTTTGATGCCGAAAATACGGGACAACAAGTATTGGTTGAAGAGTTTGTGCAAGGTAGGGAGTTCTCACAGGGGATTTTTAGAAATGCAAAAGGCGAGCTGATCGTTTTGCCTGCTACCGAAGTACGGACGACGCGTGAGTTTTTTGACTTTGAAGCCAAATATGTACCAGGATTGACGGAAGAAATCACACCTGCGGATCTTAATGCCGAACAGCGCGATCGTGCAGCCCGCATTATTAAAGAGATATATGTTCGGTTGGATTGTAAAGGAATGGTGCGTGTCGACTTTTTCATAGAAAACGCTACAGAAAAATTTTATTTTATAGAAATTAATACCATTCCGGGACAAACAGCACAAAGTTTTATACCGCAACAAGTACGTGCTTATGGAATGAAAGAAAGTGATTTCTATTCTGAATTGATAGAGACTGCACTAAAAATAATACCAAAAGGAGCCTAACAGGACTCCTTTTGGTATGGATAAATTATATTTTAAAATCAGCGATATTTTGTGTTAAAACGAAAACCGCTTTAAGTTAGGGCGGGTAGCTTTTGGCCTTTTTAGTTCTTCTTGATAGAGAACTTCTCCCAAATTCTTTAAGAAAGGATAAGTGATCGTTTCATACTCATAGATTCCATCATTGTAGATCCCATTCCGGTTGGATTGGACAACCACAGAAACTAAAAATTCAACGCCTTTGTCAAAATCCACAATATAAGCGTTGTCGATATTATAGCCATAAGAGTCTCCATATTTATTAAAGCTTCGGATATTTTGAAAGGAGCTTAACGATCTGTCTCGTCCAAAGTACACGAATTTACTATAAGTAGGCCAGAATTCCGTGACGTCATATTTGGGGTAGGAGACCTCCTGGGGACCTCTTGACATATAGAAGTATAGAAAACGATAATCGTCTTCCGTAAGGTTGAAGCGTTGTTTCACGGGAAAAGCTTCTGGAAAAAGCAGTTTTCTTAAGATTAATTGCTGATCCTCCTAAGCATAGACATTGAGTCCCTCAAAAGACCAAGGTTCGTGCACTAGCTCGTCCGCAGCATTTATATAGCCAATGCCTTGTACCGTATTTTTGAGCCAGGGCATCTCATAATCCTTAGGGTCATATTGAGCGGACTGTCTGTAGATGACCTGACCATCTCTATAAAAAGTAAAAGGATTGGTGTGTTTCGCCCAGATGCCCTTGTCACCGATAGCCAACCTGTTGACAATACGGCTGTATTGGCTGCCATGCTTTTTGAGCTTGCTGTTGATTTCTGCTCTACCCACAAACTCAAAAAGCCGATTATGTCCATCGTTGTCTGAAGTCAGTAGGACCTTTTTGATATAATGTGCAATGCTTGGAAGAGTATTTTCTGAAGAAGAGTCTCTGTATACTGAAGTCTGTCTGTCATAGGTCGAATCTATTTGCAAAGGAGTATCCCGCCCAAGTCCTCTGATCTTTAGTTCGTTTATCTTTTCCAAGGCAAAGATAGCCGTAGGTAACTTGACCGTACTGGCAGGATAAAAATACCAGGTCGGATCAAGTCGGTAACCGAAAGAGGTAAAGTGAGGGATGTTGTCTTTGTCTCTATCAATTTGAGTGTAAAGTATCTGGACTTCGTTGTATGTTGGGTGATTGAGAATTTGGTCAAATAGATCCGGATTTTTTTGCAGTAATGACGAGAGGTAGGTGCTGTCAATCTGTTGTGCCATACCGATTGAAATACTCATAACCGTAAAGTAGAAAAAAATAAAGATGCGCATTGTAGAAATGTTAACGCATGGAAGTTACGAAAATTTAAAGCATTCACCTTTCTATAGTTCTAAAAGTTAGATTAATCCGCGGTTCGTGTGTTTTTTTTGTTGGGGGCAGGCGGTGCATCCAATGCGTCTGTGTAGTGCCCTTCATCATTAATAAGGAGCCATGCTCCAGTACCAGGTCTACTTTTTCTTTACTCTCCTTATGCTTAAAACAGAACTTTCGTTCCGCTCCAAAAGTCAAAGAGGCTATTGCACCATCTTTCTTTAAATCTTTTTCGCCGTCACTGTGCCAGGCCATGCCCTCTGAACCGTCGTTATACAGGTTCAATAAACAGGAGTTGAATGTCTCATTAGACTGCTTTTCTACCATTTCTTTCAGTTCTAGCAGACAGTCAACCCAAGGGAGAGCTGTTTTTTGAATCCCTGAATAGGTATATTCAAACGGTAGATCGCCATACCAGGCTACCATCCGTTTTGTAAAGATGTGTTTTCCGAAAATTACCGCCTCATCGTGACGCCATGCGATATCGTTGTGCAACACGCGGAAATAATGCTCTGGATTGGAAAGGATAACGCCATAGTAGTTGACCGTACCATCGTAAGGCAACCAGTTTTTGTCCGGTTCATCGAGCGGAAATAATTTCATAGGCAAGGGTTAAGGAATTATTTGTGCATTTTCCCAGCCTATTATAGCTGTTTTTCGGGTAGGTCCCCACATGTATCCTCCTACTATCCCTGAGGCCTGTATTACACGATGGCAGGGAATGAGGTAAGCAATCGGATTGCTGCCAATGGCAGTCCCTACAGCTCTGGAAGCTTTTGGGTTGCCGATATGTTCTGCGATTCTTCCATAGGTCTCTAGCTCACCCAAAGGAATCTGAAGTAGAGCTTCCCAGACTTTTAGCTGAAATGCCGTCCCTTTCACGTGTAGTTTTATCGGTTCCTTGGAATCTTTTTCGCCATTCATAAAGTTGCGGACCTGATGATGAAAAGGAGAGGAGGACTCTTTAAACGAAGCATTAGGAAATCGTCCTTCTAAATTTTTTACCCCATTGTCCCGATCGGTTATGAATGCGATATGGCAAATTCCTTTTTCTGTTGCAGCAATAATGATCTCTCCAAAAGAAGTGTCTGCATAGTCGTATGTTATCACCAAACCTTCGCCTCCATTACGATATTCATGGGGAGTCATGCCCTCTAGTTTGACGAAAAGCTCATGGAGACGACTGCTGCTGCTGAGTCCCGTCTTAAACGTTGTTTCAGAAATTGATTCCGATTTCTGAAGCAACGATTTTGCGTGGCTCAGACTGATGTATTGCAAGAATTTTTTAGGCGTAGTGCCTGCCCATTCGTGAAATAACCGCTGGCAGTGAAATGGGCTTAGATGGATATGTGCTGCGATATCTTGCAAGCTGGGTTGCCTATCGAAATTGTCTTTGATAAAAGCTATTGCTTGCGCTATACGCTCGTAGTTCCAATGTCTCTCTTTCTCATTCATACACAAATTTGACTTTAAAAAATCGGGTGTGCAATCCGAAAATTGCTCAAATGCAATTCACTTTTCTATTTTCTCCGTTCCATTCGAACCAAATATTGATCGTTGTCATCTTCATAGAGGACCTGTACAATCCAATTTTCTTCGTGAGCGATACGTATCAATGTAGTTTGATCCATATAGAGCCATTTGAATGGTGCCCCTTTCTGGCCTTGAAACTCGTATTGATAGCCTATCTCGCCAAAGTAGTATTCCGGTCTTGTGATACGGTATTCTTCATAGAGGTAGGAGATATCCGAACTGTCAAATAAGAGCTGTCCTCGGTCCGTTAATAGTGTTTTTGCATGATGCAGCAAGCGACGAAAGCCATCGAGGTCGCCCGCTAGTCCGATGCCATTCATCAGAAACAGTAGGGTGTCATATTTTCCTTCGGAATAATCCCAAAAGCTATGTTGGGCAATATGCAATACACCCCGCTCACGCATAATGTTGCAGGCTGAAGCGGATATTTCTAAAGCAGTGGTTTCAAAACCTTTTTCCTGTAAGTACAATGCATGCGATCCCACTCCAGCACCAACATCCAATACTGTACCATCACATAGGGACAGTGCGATCAGTTCGAGCTCGGGGAAATCCTCTTCTGTACGGAAGAAGACTTCAACAGGCATTTCTTCAATATCGCCGTAGGTGCTGTGTAACAATAAAGGGTGGCTTAGCTCCCCATTCCGATGGAACTGGTTTAGCGCTTCGCCATAAATATCTCTATGCATGTTCGTCAAGTTGTAGGTACCGTATGGCCATTTCTATTTCGGCTTGGTCTCCGGTGTGTTTTAAAGGTTCGTCAGAAAGTTTTATTACAGGTGTCCATTCGCCATCTTCGGGAAGGCTTTCGGTCATTTTTAATACAATATTCATGCGTTCTAGGCCGACATCGTTGGTGAAGTCTGTGCCTATACCAAAGGAATAGCCTATTCTGCCATTACAGTAATTGGTGATTTTCTCAACCTTATCATAGTCGAGACCATCTGAAAAGATAATGGTTTTTGATAAGGGGTCAATTCCTTTGGATTCGTAATGTTTAATAGTTTTTTTTGCAAATTCAATTGCATCCCCACTGTCATGACGTACCCCGTCAAATAGCTTGGTGAGTTTTTTGTCAAATTGCCTAAAAAATGCTTCAGTCGTATAAGTGTCTGAAAGGGCGATTCCCAAGTCACCCCGATATACGTCCGACCAGTTTTCTAACCCCAAAAGATTGGCCATTTTATAACCGTATTTTGCAGCGTGAAACATAAACCATTCATGGGCATGTGTGCCAATTGGTTTGGTCTTGTATTTCATGGCCAGATGTACATTGCTAGTTCCTATAAAAGTTTTTGAAGGGTGCGCTTTTAGCGTTTTGATGACCAGGTCATGTACCGCATAGGAGTGTCTTCGGCGTGTGCCAAAGTCTGCAATGGTGATTTTTAATTTATCGTACTTGTCCATCTTACGGTCTACGATGTCCATCACCTTTTGATCATCGACCCGTTTTGCATCACTCATTTCATAATACAGTTCACAGATTAGAGACATGATAGGTACCTCCCATAGGATGGTGCGGTACCAGAATCCTTCTATTTTGACAGACAGTTCTCCAGCATGTTGTGTAATGCTGACTTCTTCCGGGTTGTAGCGGTACCCTTGTAGAAAATCAAAGTAGGTGGGGTCGATATAAGGACAGGTGTCCGCAAAGAATTGCTTTTCGGCATTGCTGAGCTTAAGTGTTGCCATCGCTCCGATTGCTTCGGTAAGCCTTTCAGCGAAGCCTTCCGGAAAAACGTGCTTACCCCTATTGATGAATTGATACTTTGCTTTTGCTTTTGGGAAGAGTTTGACAACAGCGTACTGCATTGTGAACTTGTAAAAGTCGTTGTCTAGAAGAGATTCAAGTCTTGCCATATCAGAGTCTGTCTTTTTTTTGATTGCTGCATTGTCTATTGCTGTGTTATGAACCGACGCGGATCATGCTAAGCGTGAACGAAAATACCAAAAATAATTTAGCGTTGGACTGTATTTCAACAGTCATCGAATCCTTTTTGCAAAAAAAGCGAGCAGAATCTCTTCTGCTCGCTCCATATTTATTTCAATTTAATAGCTGCTTTTTTGATTACGATGGACTAGCGTCTACTGCTGCTGCCACGTGTACTGGAAGCGCCTTGTTCCGAACGACTGCTGGACGAACGGGAGGTAGTAGTACCTGCGGAGCTTTCTCTGTTTGAAGCCTGAAATACAGGTTGCGAATCTCTACGTTGTTGTGTGCGACTTTCCGGTTGACGGTTCCTTTGCTCCGTTTGGGGCTGTGCAGGAGACTGTCTGCGGCTTTCTGACGATCCGCGATTTGTTTCGGCTCCACGTTGCGTGCGTGATGTTCCTTCATTACTGCGTTGGACCTCCCTAGAGCGATTGTTTTGTTCCTGTTGTGGTTGACGTTGTGTGTTATTCTCCGTTCCCCTTACAGGTTGTTGATCTCGGGATGTTGCTCTGCGCGAACTATTTTGGCTTTCAGATTGCGACTGGCGTTCTGTGCCCCTTTCTGTACCCCTTGAAGATTGCTGCTCTCTTGATGTTGTAGCACCACCGCGTATGCTGGAATTCCCACTTCTGTCGATACTTGTTCCTCTACTGCTTTCGGTTCTTGATGAGCCGGTTTCTGAACGGCGGCTTCCAGTAGAGCTCGTCGCATTACGGTCGGTTCTGCTGGAAGTACTTTCTCCTCTTGAGTTGCTGCGGTCTGTACGTGCAGATTCGGCCTCCCTGCGAGAGCTAGTCGCTCTACCATCTGGACGGTACATGGATACCGAGTTGCGGTCTGTCTGCGCGGTGCCAGGTCGTGATGACTCTCTGAATTCACGGACTTGTACCCGTCTTCCACTACTGCGTTCCATATCCCGGTGGGATGGTCCACCATAGTAGTGATTATTGTTTACAATATATGTGTTATTAATGATAGTAGTATTGTTATAGATGTTAGGACGGCCATAGTAACTATATCTAGATACATTTCTAGAGTGTATATGTCCCACTGGGGCAAATATCCAAATATCCATAGGCAGGCCGATTGAGACATGTAAGTTTACACGAGGAGACATTGGTGCCCATCCGTAATAACCGTTGCCCGAACGTCACTCCACCCAAGCTGGTCCCCATTCGTAGCCGGGGATCCATCCCCATCCTCTATAGCTGTTATGTACCCATCTCCCATAGTGAAAAGGAGCCCAGCCCCAAGGGTAACCCGAAACCCATGTATTGCCATATTCCGTCATCGCCCAATAGCCATTACTGCCATAAGGTCTGAAATTTCTACCTTGATTAGGATACCAAATGTCACCATAGGAAGGGTCACGGTCCCAATAACCATAGGGAGATAGCTCATCGTAGAATACGTCAAAGGATATTCCTCCATAAAACTGTGCCTGTGCCGTAGATGGCTGTAGAAGGTTTGTGAAGATACAAACCAATGTTACGATCAATACTGTTATACCCCTTTTCATATGTGTTTAATTATTTCATGAGCTCGCAAGCTCGGTTTCTTTTTTAATGGCCATATGGAATATCCAAATTATATTATGCACGTTTTTATTACTGTCGGTGTGCATACTGCTTTGCAGTCATTTGTTTTTTTGCAGTCTGTACTACAATGGATATTTCATATGCTTTCTTTCTTAAAACTTTATTGTTCTGTTCTTTTGATGGTAGGACGCTCGAACGGTGAAGAAGGTTTAATCGGTATATTCTGACTAGATTTAAAATAAAAAAATGGTAGATTTATAACTACATTTTAAGGATCACTATTTTGTGACCGCAATAAAAGTTAAAAAATTGTACCTTTGGCCAGTTTTTTGATAAATACATAGTTGTTTTTTATTTACTTCTAAAAAGATAAATGGGAAGGAAATTTAATAATATACTCCTCGAGTTCGCACGACTACATCGGTTTTTGATGCGCGTGTTGCGTGAGGCAGTAAGCCCACCGTATGAGTTTAAAGAAATTGTTCGACAATGTTACGAAATAGGTTGGAAGTCTTTTCCGCTTATTGGGTTGACAGGGTTTATCGTGGGATTTGTCTTTACCAAACAATCTAGACCTTCATTGGAGGATTTTGGGGCTACTTCGTGGCTGCCTGCATTGATTTCTATCGCCATAGTCCGCGCATTAGCACCCTTAGTTACTGCACTCATTGCATCAGGAAAGGTGGGATCACAGATTGGGGCAGAGTTGAGTTCTATGAATGTTACCGAACAGATTGATGCAATGGAAGTTTCGGGAACGAATCCCTTCAAGTTTTTAGTAGTGAGCCGTATTATTGCAACTACATTTATGATTCCTATTCTGTGTTTTTATATTGCCGGAATCGGTCTTTTTGGAGGCTATTTAAGTATTATCGGTAGCGATCAGTTAAGTCTATTGAGTTTCTTTACACAGGTGTTTGATAAAATCGGTTTCGTAGACGTATTCGCCATGACATTACGTGCTGTTGTATTTGGGTTTACCATCGGATTTGCAAGCTGTTATGTTGGATATTATTCATCTAAGGGTACCGAAGGGGTGGGAAAGGCGGCCAATAGCGCGGTAGTAGCTTCTATGTTTACGGTCTTCATAGAAGAATTGCTCATAGTTCAGGTATTATCCTTAATTTCTTAAAAGATGGCAAAGACAGGAAACGTAATTAACTACGAAGACTGCGTGATCCACGTGGATAATGTCAGTAAGTCTTTTGGGGATCTACATGTCTTACGGAATGTCGATCTCAAGCTATTTAATGGAGAGAATCTCGTTGTTTTGGGGAGATCCGGTACGGGGAAATCAGTACTCATTAAGCTGATATCAGGATTGTTAAAGCCAGATACGGGAGATATAACTGTCCTAGGGCAACGTGTAAACGATTTGACGGAAAAGGAACTGATGCAGCTACGGTTACGTATTGGCTTTTCTTTTCAGAACTCCGCATTGTATGATAGTATGACTGTAAGAGAAAACCTTGAATTCCCCTTGGTGCGTAATAAAAGAAATTTGACTAGAGCAGAGATCAATCGTGAAGTGGAGGATGTGCTGGATGGTGTGGGATTGCTTCAGGCATTGAATCAAATGCCATCAGAATTATCCGGTGGACAAAAAAAGCGTATCGGTATAGCACGGACATTGATTTTACGCCCTGATATTATGTTGTACGATGAACCAACAGCGGGCCTAGATCCCATCACGTGTTTAGATATCAATGGGCTGATTAATGAGGTGCAGGAACGGTATAAAACGTCATCTATCATTATTACACATGATCTTGCTTGTGCAAAAATGGTGGGAGATAGGATGGTCATGTTGTTGGACGGTAGGTTTGAAAGACAGGGGACTTTTGAGGAGATCTTTGATACAGATGATATTCGGGTAAAACCATTTTATGATTATAATTTTATAGTATAATAGATTAATAATGAGCGCAGCAGAAAATAAACGATCGTTAATTGTAGGGCTTTTTGCATTAATAGGTCTGGTGATCTTGATCGCAGGTATCTTGGTGTTAGGTACCCAACAAAATAAGTTTAGTAAAAATCTTGTCGTGAAAACCTATTTTCATGATGTAAAAGGATTGAAAGTAGGTAATAATGTTTGGTTTTCTGGGGTGAAAGTCGGTATCATCAAAGAAATAGCCTTTGAAAATGTAGAGAATGTGCGCGTGGTGATGAGTATACAGGAGAAGGATAGTCAGTTTATCCGTAAAGACGTTGTAGCTACCTTGGGTTCAGATGGTCTGATTGGTAACGCTATTATCAGTTTGGTAGGAGGTACAGCTGCTAATCCGCAGATAGCAGATGGCGACGTTATTAAGTCCGGACCTAGCGCTGGAATGGATCAGATGGTAGGCCTTTTACAGGAAAATGGTGCGAATTTGACTGTTATTACCGATAACTTTGCAAAGCTTTCGCAACAGTTGGTAGAAGGAAAAGGGACCGTCGGAGCCTTGCTCGCTGACGACGGCATTGCGACTAATCTGAAAACTTCGGTCGTTGCATTAAATAAAGTGATGTTAAGTGCTGATAAGGCAGTGCATAATCTCGTTGGACTGACTGAAAAGTTGAATGGAAATCAAGGGTTGATTCATGATCTCACTACAGATACAGAGGTGTTTGCTAGCCTCAGAGAGTCTGCAGCACAGCTTCAGGGCGTGACTCAGACGGCGAATGCATTGATGGAAAACCTGAACAAGACTTCTGCGCGTCTTAATGATAAGGATAATGCCTTGGGTGTACTGACAAATGACCCTGTGGCTGCGGAAGAAATCCGCCAAATACTCAAAAACTTAAATACGAGTACAGAAAAGCTGGATGTGAACATGGAGGCATTACAAAGTAATTTTTTGTTGCGCGGATATTTTAAGAAGAAAGCTAAAGAAGCTGCAGACTCTGCATCGAAATAGGACCGAGTTTAAGGAAATGTAAAATATGGGAGAGATAACAGACAGTGACGTCATTTTTGAAGATAATCACCTGATAGCGGTTAATAAAAGAGGGGGAGATATTGTACAGGTAGACCCTTCGGGAGACAAATCTCTGGAAGAAATGTTGTCTGATTATCTTGCTGAGAAATACAACAAGCCTAATCGTGCATTTGTAGGGGTGATACATCGCTTGGATAGGCCCGTCAGCGGTATGATTCTAATGGCCAAAACCAGTAAAGGATTGGATCGTATGAATAGACTGTTCCACGATAGAGCCGTAGAAAAAACTTATTTGGCTGTAGTCAAGGAGCGTCCCGCTGAGATTAAAGGTAAATTGACTAATTGGTTGCTGAGAGATCGTAAAAAAATGGTTACCAAGGCCTATGATAGAGAGGTCAAGAATGGGAGTTATGCCGAGCTGGATTATGAGGTTGTCGGGCATTTGGATGGATTCTACCTTTTAAAGGTTACCCCTTTGACCGGACGGACCCATCAAATCCGCTGTCAGTTAGCTTATATGGGCTGCCCTATTGTGGGCGATAATAAATACGGTTATCCGAGAGGATCTATACGTCGGACCATCTGTTTGCATTCTCGTTCTTTGGCCTTCAAACACCCCGTAACCGAAGAGGATATGTGTATTGAAGCACCATTGCCGGAAGATGGGTTCTGGGAAAAATTTAATAGACTCCTCCGGAAGTAGAATATTACCTAGGTTTCTGTTTTTAATTCTGTAACTTTGTGACATGAAAGCAGTTCGCTATACATTTGTTTTTGGAATCTTGTTGGGTTTTTCTTTATTTACACCCAAGACAACGTTGTCACAATGTGCTATGTGTTCGTTAAATGCTGAAAATAGTACGCAACATGGAAACTCTCAAGGTAAAGGGTTAAATAACGGAATCTTTTTTCTGTTAGGCGCACCTTTCTTAATAGGGGCCGGGATAGGAATTCTTTGGTATAAAAAATATCGGGTAAAAACTCCTAAACCTGCAGCTTTTTCCCAGCATTAATCGAGACTTGCTCTTATTGTTTCACCGCTTTTTAGAGATATTGCATCACACTATCGAAAATAAATGCTTTTTCGTTATGATGTTTTGCTATATGGGCTTGCAATGATACGATGTGTTCGGACTGAAATTGTTGGATCTGTTCTTCATCGTTTACGATTAGCTGTACACAATACGTATGTCCTTCATGTGGAGTGTTGAGCATTTTTAGAAACTTAATGTCGTTGGGTAAAGTGGGAGTCCAAGACTGTTGGAGCCATGAAAGAAGAGTCTCATGTTGACTTTCTTCGATGATGATAGAAACGTTGTATAGATACATACCGCAAAGGTAAGCAATCTAAATTCCTAACCTGTAAAAAAAAAGTTGCAATATAGGTTTAGTCTAGGAAAATTATAATATTTGATAGAACGAGAAATAGTTGGATGAGATTTTTAACAATAGCTTTTAGCTTTCTATTGGTTATATCTATTCTGGGCGGTTGTAACGGTCAACGAAAGGTCGAGTACATTCCGGTACAGGATTTTTTCAGTAAGCCGGATCGTTTCAATTTCAGGGTGTCACCCAATGGACGATATATCGCCTATCTGGGATTAGAAGACCATTGCCGTAATATTTTTGTGCTGGATATCGAAGAACCGGATTCTTCGAAGCAACTGACTTATCAGGACAATATGAATGTCCAGTATTTTTTTTGGATAAGTCCGGATAGTATTGTTTTTTCTAATACGCAATCCCCAGGAGATAGTTTACGGATCTTCACTATTGATATACATCAGGAAAATCCTCGCCCTTTGTTGATACCCGCTAAACATGAATTAGGTTGGTTGAGCCCTTTACGTTCTAAAGAAGGGAGCCTCCTTGCGGAGATGAACATAAGAGACTCTTCGGTATTCGATTTATACCGTGTGCCTTTGGACGGATCCGGTCCTCAGTTAGTGGAGGTTAACCCAGGGAATATTAGTTCGTGGTACGCTTCTTCGGATGGCAAGGTGAGATTAGCCTTGACAAGTGACAGTGTCGAAGACCAACTTTTGTATCGTAGGCAGGAAGGAGAGCCTTATCAAAAGATAGTGGAGACAGATTTTGCGACGACAGTGTTGCCGCTTGGTCCAGTCAAAGGAGATAATGCTGCGATCTTTGCTCTATCTAATGTTGGCAGAGATAAGCTTGCTATCGTCAAATTGGATCTTAACTCCGGTAAAGAAGAAGTTGTAGCTGAAAATGAAGATGTCGACATGAACCGGGAAGGATATTCTTTCTCAAGGCAGGAGCTGATCTATACTGCAAGAATATCGGATAAAAAAGAAATAAAGTTACTTAATAAAGATTTTAAGAAAATATATTCCAAGATAACCAACAAGTTCAATGGCTATAATGTCGATATACTTGATATGGATAGCGCTTTAAATACGGTGTTATTTAAGACCTATACAGATATTAACCCAGGAGGTGTATATTACTATTCGAAGACAAAAGACAAAATAGTAGAATTATCTCTTATCAACCCAGCACTTGCAGATAAGAGCTTAGCGCCGATGAAAGAAGTTTCTTTCAATTCGAGGGATGGTAAAACAATCAAAGGCTATCTGACTCGTCCGTTAGTAAAAAAAGATGTATATCCAGTCGTTGTACTGATTCATGATGGCCCGAATAGGAGAGATGTTTGGGGTTTCAATTCTGAAGTACAGTTTTTAGCAAATCGGGGATATGCTGTGTTTCAAATCAATTATAGAGGTTCTGTGGGCTATGGTAAAGATTTTTATACGGCAGGATTTAAACAATGGGGAGGAGAGATTCAGAACGACATCAGTGATGGTGTTGCTTGGTTGATCCATCAAGGTATCGCAGATAAAAATCGCATAGCCATAATGGGAACCGGTTTCGGAGGGTATTCCGCTCTATATGCGGCTTGTTTTAACCCAACTTTATATAAATGTGCTATTTCAGCTTCAGGATATACCAATCTATTTACCTATCTCAAGGAAATACCACCATATTACCAACCTTATCTACAGCTTTATTACAATATTATAGGAGACCCTACCAGAGAATATGAACTGTTTAAAGCGATATCACCGTTATTCCATGCGGAAAAGGTAAGAATGCCTATTTTGATGTTTCATGGAGGGAGGGATCGGTTTAATAGTCTGACTGATGTCAATCAATTCGTACAGAAAGTTAAAAACAATAAAGTTGCCGTAAAATATGTTTTTAAAGAAGATGAGGGACGTCGATTCAAGAAGGATGAAAATGTAATTGAATATTACCAGATGATAGAACAATTCCTTAAAGAACAATTATAGTTGATGGGAAACTTTGGTTTACAATATCGCAAGAATTTTGGCCTTTTAATAATATTCTTGGTTCTGGTGACGGTTTTGTTCGTAACATCTGCTTTTTTTGCGCGTACGATGACGACTAATTTCGTGGAGACCGAGTTTAATAATAAAAAAGTAGAGGTTTTTGACGAATTCATTAAACCATTTAATGAGTTTTTTTCGACAAAGGTTCCTGAAATATCGTATTACCAAGGGTACATTGACTCAGCACAGGGAGCAGAGTTTTCGAATACGGTACTGCGCCGATACCCATTTGTCGATAATGTAAATTTTTTTGACGTCGTATTTACCAATAGAGACGAATTGGGAAAGGGATTGCGTTTTAATAATTTAGGAATATCATCACGTAACTCCTATAACTTCAAACTGGATAAAGACAATCGTTTTATCGCCGTGCATCAAAGGTCAGATGATTATAAGAACCACGCCGAGGACTTCAATAATGTGATGATCAAGCTAGCTGGTTTTCTGGATAGGGTATCTGATTCTACACGCTTGACTGATAATGATATCTATAAAGTGTTTTATACGTTACAACCGGGGAAGATATCATACCTGAATATTCCACGGATGTCTGATATCATGGCTTACAAATCGATGATGCGTTTTGAAGATCTGCCAAAGAGTGATTACGAGCAGGATTTGTTTGTCTTTGCTATAGAGCCACGGAAAATGGCTATTACCAACAAGTACCCTAATTTGTATGAAGAGATTACGATCAGGCCGGTCGTAGACCAATATGTGGTGGAGAACACGGCTTATCTAAATACAGAACTTGCTCTTCCTGGTGCTCTATCCGATTATAAGCTACAGTTTGAAGCCTCTAGAGAATTTATTCAGACCGATATTAACCGACGTTTTTTTCCGGTCATGATAGCACTATCTATTATTTATCTGATTTTACTGACAGTAGGTTATCTAATTTACCGTAATGTGATGATCAATAGCCGGCTGTATCAGTTGCAATATGATTTTATCAATAATCTGACTCACGAGTTTAAGACTCCGGTAAGCGTTATTAAAATTGCAGGGAATAACATTAAAAGTGCTGAAAAGATATCTGATGCCGAAAGGAATATGTATGGCCGGATTCTTGATCAGGAAGCCGATAAGTTGAATGCCTTAATGAACAAACTATTGTCCTTTGCACAGATTGAGAATAAATCTATTAAGTTTAATGGAGAGTATATCGAACTTCAGGAATTTTGCCAACATATATTCGATGCGAGTCACCTTAAGTATCCGGATCTACAGCTGAATTATGAAATCGATGTGAAAAATGAGATGTATGCAGATCCTGTTCTTTTGACGAGTGTATTTCAGAATTTGATCGATAATGCCTACAAATATTCGGCGCCGGATCGAAAAGTTTTAGATATCCGTGTCCAACAAAATAAGAAGAATTTTGTTATTTTGTTCAAAGATCAAGGAATAGGTATAGATAAGAAAGAATATAATAGTATTTTTAAAAAATTTTACCGAGTTAAGAACCAATTTAATCAACAAGGAAGCATTGGATTGGGCTTAGCCTTCTGTAAAGAGATTACTGAATTTATGGGGGGAGAGATTAAAGTGGACAGTCAAATAAATGTTGGTACGGTTTTTACACTAAGTTTCCCTGTAGAAGTTAAAAAAGCATAAATTATGGAAAAAGATATTACTGTTGCGGTCGTAGAAGATGATGAAAACCTACGTTTTTTAGTCAGTCATCGTTTGCAGACCGAAAATTATAAAGTTCTTCAGGTCGGGAATGGTTTGGAGGCGGAGAAATTGATTTTGGAGGCTCAACCTGATATCGTTCTGTTGGACTGGATGCTTCCAGGAAAAGAGGGAATAGA
Organism: Sphingobacterium faecale; assembly: GCF_016746095.1. GTDB lineage: Bacteria > Bacteroidota > Bacteroidia > Sphingobacteriales > Sphingobacteriaceae > Sphingobacterium > Sphingobacterium faecale. The sequence goes on from NZ_JAERTY010000008.1 coordinate 47,370, forward strand.
GGTTTGCGAGGCAGTTCGTAAAGGGGGCTTTGAAAATACCATCATTATGATGACGGCGAAGTCTCAGGATGTTGATAAAATAGATGCCTATAGCTACGGGATAACAGACTATATCACCAAGCCGTTCAATATGGACGTATTAGTCGCTATGATCGAAAATAAAGTGCGTTTCTTTGTTCCTAAAAATAGCAATAAGGATGTGCATATTTTTGGAAATACGGAGCACCACCCTCAGATTCACTCGTTGGTGAGAGATGGCAAAAAAATAGAACTGACTATTTTAGAAAACCGGATTCTTTTACATTTCTTGCAGAATATGGGGCGCGAAATAACGAGAGAAGAACTGATGGAAGTTGTCTGGGGCTACAGTTCCAATGTAAATACCAGAACTTTGGATATGCATGTTGTCCGACTGCGTAAAAAAATCGAGAACAATCCCGATAAGCCAACCTATCTCCAAACAGTCAGAGGTTTAGGATATAAGTTTGTGGATGAAGAATAAATTGATGGATTTGGATAATTAAATCGTTTTAATTATCTTCGTGAATATCGAGCAAGACCACTCTTTCAAATGGAGAAAGAGTGGTCTTGTTTCTTTTTTATTAAGAATTTAGTGTTTACTATTTAAGTTAATTGAAATAATTATGGCGGAAGTAACTTATTACACAGAAGAAGGGTTAGCGAAGTTAAAAGAAGAACTACAGTACCTAAAAACAGAAGGAAGAACCAAAATAGCAAATGCTATTGCAGAAGCTAGAGATAAAGGGGACTTGTCTGAAAATGCAGAATACGATGCGGCTAAAGAAGCGCAAGGCTTACACGAATCGAAAATAGCTAAGTTGGAAGACGTATTGGCAAGTGCACGATTGATCGATGAATCGAAATTGGATCTATCTAAAGTATTAGCGCTTTCTATCGTAAAGATAAAAAACAAGAAAAATGGTGCAGAAATGACCTACCAATTGGTTTCCGAGACTGAAGCGGATTTAAAAGCAGGCAAAATATCAGTTAAATCTCCGATTGCGCAGGGATTATTAGGTAAGTCTGTTGGTGATATTGCTAAAGTTAGTGTTCCAGCAGGCGAAATTGAGCTTGAAATCTTGGATATTTCTAGATAGTATTTATATAGGTTATGAGCGGATTGCCATAACCGCTCACATAACTTTAATCCCATAAAGAGGGCCATCCAAAGCGGTGACCCTCTTTCTTTTTTATAAAGCAAGCCAACTTTCATGATACTTTATGCAGGTACTTCTCGAAGGTTTTGTTATATTTCCTCTATAAAAAAGATAAAATGGATGAGGAGAACTACAAAATTCACCTGAATATTACAACGCAATTATATTGCGTATAAGGGAGAATTTATGTAGGTTTGTTCATTGATCAACTTGAAGGATAAATGTCTACAATATTTTCAAAGATTATTTCGGGAGAAATACCTGCTTATAAAGTTGCTGAGAGCAATGATTATTTAGCTTTTTTAGATATTTCACCGCTTACTCCAGGACATGTGTTGGTAATCCCAAAAAAGGAAACAGATTATATATTTAACATTCATGATGATGAATATATGGGGATGTGGGTTTTTGCAAAAATCGTAGCGCAGGGTATAAAAAAGGTATTCCCTTGCCGTAAAGTTGGTGTCGCAGTAGTGGGGTTGGAAGTTGAGCACGCTCATATACACCTTATGCCGCTTAATGAAGTAGGCGATATGAACTTTGAAAAAGAAAAACTGTCTTTACCTGCCGAGGAAATGACGAAAATAGCGGATGAAATCCGTCACGCAGTGGTCTCTATCACCAATGGCGAGTAGTCATCGTCTTATACTCGTATTGTAAAAAAGAAATATGCAAGATTTTTTAGTGTCATTTCAACAATTATTAGACGCTGAGTACTTATTAAGTCATGGCGGGTTTTATATTGTTTGTTTAATTGTCTTTGCAGAGACGGGGCTTTTCTTTGGCTTTTTTCTGCCTGGAGACTACCTACTGTTTTTAGCAGGATTGTTCTGCGCACTCAATAAGATTGATGTGGGAATTACCACAATGTATTTTGGAATACTGGGAGCCGGCATACTAGGCAATTTTGCTGGGTACTGGTTTGGACATCGAACCGGACCTATGCTCTTTAAGCGAAAGGACTCGCTGATTTTCAAAAGGAAATATGTCGTCATGGCCGAGGAGTTTTATCAGAAATATGGTGGTACTGCATTAGTCATTGGGCGCTTTGTGCCAATTATTCGTACCTTTGCGCCAATATTTGCCGGTGTGGTCAAATTGGACTTCAAGAAGTTTGTGCTTTATAATGTTTTAGGTGCATTTATCTGGGTGTCTGTCTTGACTCTTTCGGGCTATTATTTGGGAGAGCTTTTCCCTTCTATCATTAATTATGTAGAGTATATTATTGTTGGTATGATTGTTATTGCTTTCTTACCTATAATCATTGCTTTAATAAAACGGTGGATAAAAGGCCAAAAAGAAAAAAAGAAACAAAATAAACAGTAAATATATTAATGAGTACACAACACCCTTGGCACCAAGTTTCTCCTGGTGAGGACCTGCCAAACTCCGTAAATGCTATTATAGAAATACCTAAAGGTTCGAAAGCCAAATACGAAATCGATAAAGATAGCGGTCTACTAAAACTGGATAGAGTTTTATTCTCTTCTGTAATGTATCCGGCTAACTACGGTTTTATTCCCCAAACTTACTGTGATGATAAAGATCCGTTAGATATTTTGGTTCTTTGTTCTGTTGATGTAGTGCCGATGAGCCTTATCGAAGCAAAGGTTATCGGTGTGATGCATATGATAGACGGTGGTGAGCAAGATGACAAGATTATTGCTGTAGCAAAAAATGATATGTCTGTCAATCACATCAACGACCTTTCTGAATTACCTCCGCATACGATGAAAGAGATTGTACGTTTCTTCCAGGACTACAAAGCTCTAGAAGGTAAAAATGTAACCATTGAAAATTTATATGGACGTACTTACGCTCAGAATGTTATATTAGAGAGTATTGAGCTGTATAACAAAGATATAAGAAACAAATAACCCCTGATGGCCCTCGATATTTTTTGGACAATTTTTTTAGTTTTTGCAAACGGTTTTTTTGTTGCTGCTGAGTTTGCTATAGTAAAAGTGAGAGCATCTCAGATAGAGTTGCAGGCAAAGTCGGGTAGTAATGTCGCTAAAATTGCAAAAAATATTACAGAGCATTTGGATAAATATCTAGCTGCTACACAGCTAGGTATTACTTTAGCTTCTTTAGGCTTAGGATGGAAGGGAGAGGCTGTGATGACACAGCTTGTATCCCAACTGTTTGCTTACCTACAAGTGGATGTGTCTCAAGGTTGGGCAAAATGGGCTGGATTTGCAATAGCATTCGGTACTATCACTTTTCTGCATGTTGTATTGGGGGAGCTTGCTCCAAAGTCTATTGCTATACAAAAGCCCGTAGCTACAACCATGAAAGTTGCTATTCCTTTACGTATTTTTTCTTGGGCATTAATGCCTTTAATTTACGTTTTTAATGGATTTGCGAACTTTTTATTGAGGTTGGTTGGTATACAGCCTAACCCTAATGATTCCACGCACTCTTCTGAAGAACTCCAGTATCTATTGGAAAAAGGAAAAGAATCAGGAGCCTTAAATACTTCGGAACATGAGCTCATCAAGAATGTCTTCGATTTTAACGAGCGTATCGTGAAAAATATCATGGTACCGCGTACCAAGATTGTGGCGGTAGAAATCGACGATTCAGCCGAAGAGTTTATTAATACAGTGACCGAAGAAGGCTACTCCCGTATCCCGATCTATGATGATAATATCGATCAGATTGTAGGTGTAGTCCATACCAAAGATATTCTCCCGTTACTGGTAAAAGGTAAAGATGTGGTGTTGAAAAATATCATGCGCAAACCCTACTTTATTCCTGAAACAAAAAAGATCAATGATTTGATGACGGAGTTTCAGCAGAAGCGTATACAGATCGCATTTGTTCTAGATGAGTTTGGCGGTACTTCTGGTATGGTTACGTTGGAAGATATTGTTGAAGAACTGGTTGGCGAGATACAGGACGAGTATGACGAGGAAACACCCGTTGTCGAACGTATTTCCGAGACGGAGTATATGGTAGATGCAGGAGCATCTGTACACGATTCAAACGGTTATTTACCGTTGGAGCTTCCAGAAAGCTCGGATTATGATACTATAGCTGGATTGGTAAGCCACGTGTTTGAGAAAATCCCTGATGTCGGCGAATCTACAGAAGAGTTTGGGTACGTGTTTACCATTATGAAAAAAACACAGCAGAACATTGAATTTGTGAAGTTGGATTTAGTGGAGACCGCTAATGACGATGATGACGAATAATCCTAATGCAGCTTTTTTACACCCCAGAGATAGAAGCCCATCATGCCGCTTTTCTACTGAATGAAGAAGAGAGCAAGCATGCTATTCGGGTATTACGGCTACAGGTCGGAGATACCATACACCTAGTCGATGGAAGGGGAGGGCTGTATGAAACTGAAATATTGGATGCACACCCCAAGCGTACAAGCCTAAAGATATTAAATGTTCAGACCGATTTCGGTGGATTGCCCTATCGTTTGCATATGGTCGTGGCTCCTACAAAGAACATGGATAGGCTGGAGTGGTTTTTAGAAAAAGCCACCGAGGTTGGATTGTATGAGTTTACACCCATTATCTGTGAGCATTCCGAACGAAAAGAAGTGAAGGTCGAACGGTTAGAGAAGGTTGCAATAGCTGCGATGAAGCAATCTCTAAAAGCTTATCTGCCACGCGTAAACCCCGCTATTTCATTTAGTAAATTTCTACAACAAGTTGCCGGAACAGAATCTTATAAAGGTCTCGCCCATTGTGTGGAGTCGGAAAAGAAATATATCTCTACGGCTTTTGCATCTAAAGGCGATTACTTATTACTGATCGGTCCTGAAGGCGATTTCTCTGAAAAAGAAATAAGCCAGGCATTAGATGCTGGCTTTATTCCTATTTCTTTGGGTGATGCTAGGTTGCGTACTGAAACAGCCGCATTAGCTTCCGTGATTGAAGTATCTTTATTGAACCGCTAGCGGATCAGCTCTGCATCCAATATCTGTATCTCCGCATTTCCTTTGAGCGGTTCTGGGTTGAATTTCATTTTCCCCTTGATCTTAATAGGCTCCTCGGTATACTTGATACTTCCTTTTTTCATAAATACCTCGACCATAGGAGGAATACCATTGGTTCCACAAAACTGACATTGTGCAATCGGAAGTACAGATAGCATAAAAGTACTGTGGTTTCTGCCACTCGTGAGCGGCACGATATATCCTGGCAAGTCTACAATTTTGTTTTCCAGTTTTTTAAGCTCTGGTGGGTAATGCGGTGTATAGACCTTTTTATTGCCTTCAGTGCTGACTTTGTACATCATTTTATCAATGGCTTCCCAGGTATTGTTCATCATTGGAGTGTGGTCCGGCACATTGAGGTTTGGATAATCTTTTATCTGGGCATTTGAAACCAATGTGCTCAGCAAAAGAAAGTTTAGTATTAAAAATAATTTGTTCATTCTCTGGATTGTCTATGATTATACCCTGTTGTTATTTGGATGATAATGTTTTTGAAATAGTTGTATTATATGCTTTGAATGCTGGGATCAAAGCGGCTATTACGCCTAATGCTATCGCTGCCGCTAGAATAAGCAATTCATTCGGGTATAGCTTAAACGCTTCAATAAAATCCGCACTTTCACTCGTCTGTGTACTTATATAGTACAGTATCGTATGTCCCATCAGTAGACCGACCAAACCACCGATAAGTGTAATGACAAGCCCTTCGGCTACAACCAATGCAAATAGCTTGTTTTTGGTGGCTCCCATGGTACGCATGATTGCCATATCATACCGTCTGTCTTTCAATGCATTGTATAAGCTTATAAATACACTCAATGCTGCAATCAGCATAATAACATAAGCCAGTATAGCAAGTGAATCTAGGCCTACACCCAATAGTGAAAAGATCCTAGAACTCTCTATGGCTGGGGAAGCAGCCTGCATATGGGTGCTTTGGTTAATCAGTCGAGGTAGCACGCCTATGGCCGCTGGAGAGCTGTATTTGACTAAAAGAGCGGTGATTTCGACGCCATGGTCTTCTATCATGTCCTGTCCTATACTTTTGACCATGCCAGGTACTTCCATTCTTGGTTTTTCTTTAACCAATTCTTCTTCTTCTGCGTCCGCATGGTCATGCTTATGCTCCTCTGCTGTTGCATGTTCATGGTTGTGATCCCCATCACCGTGCTCATGTTTATGGTCATCTGCTTTATGTTCATGTGTCGAACCGCTATGATGTGCATGGTCGTGATCGTGGTCATGATCACAGTTTGGTCCATGTATATGTTCTCCATCATGCGCTATGCCATGTACCTCCCAAACACTAGCTAGGTTGGATAGTATAAGATTGTCTACGACAGATCGAGCTGGCGCCAGTATACCAACCACTTTGAACGGGTGGTCATCATGGACGTGTGCATCAGCCGAAAGACCATGCGCACTATGTATTTCATCTCCAATTTTTAAGTGGTGCTTTCGGGCTACTTCAGCACCGAGTACAATCTCAAAGCTTTTGGACCATAATGCCCCCTCCGAAAGCTTCAGTTCATATAGTCCCATAAACGAAGTGTCTGTGCCGATAATCCGGTGCCCTTTGAAATTGTCGCCCAAAGAAATCGGAACAGCCAATTGTACAAAGGGATTTTCAGCTATCTTGTTTGCTTCCGCAAGCGAAATATTTCCAGTAGGATTATCCACATGGTATAGGCTGCTCAGTATGAGCTGCATTGGACTGCCTTTGGCACCGATTACCAAGTCAACATTCTTACTGTTGTTTTCTAGTTGTTTTTCAAAGGTATCTCCCGATATATATATAACCAATAATATAGCAACCCCGAATGCGGTCAAGACTATACTCAATAGGGTTGCCCCCCACTGTTGGGTAATATTCTTCCAAACTAATGCAAAATTGTTCATATTATAACTGATAGGTATTGGAGAAATTATCTTTTATTCTTTTGTCATGGGTGGCTATTAGCAACGTAGCTCCATAGGTTGTGGCTGTATCCAGTAAAAGCTCCAAGACATGTTGCGTATTCGTGTCATCCAATGCAGCTGTAGGCTCATCAGCGACCAATAGCTTTGGTCTGTTGATCACAGCACGAGCGATGGCAGCGCGTTGTAGTTGACCTCTGCTCAGTTGAGAAGGGTAGTTGTTGATCTTTTCGGACAACTGTAATTTGTCCAGTATAGCCGCGATGGCTGTCTTATCCACGGTTTTCTTAGCTAGGGTTTGAGCCAGTGCTATGTTTTCACCGATAGTCAGGTTCTTCAAAAGGTGGGCCTCCTGAAAGATAAAACCAATATTATCCGCCCGAAACCGATCGAGCTGACTTTCGCCAAGTTGGTAGATATCTTGGTTGTCTATGAATACTTTCCCATTAGTGGGGCGGGAAAGTCCACTCAATAAATGTAGTAAAGTCGTTTTGCCAGTGCCTGAGTCTCCTAATAGAAGGGTATGTTGATGCTTTTCTATTTTGAAATCAGCAAACTGCAGTTCGTGCGACGGTAAATAGTTGAACTTAAGGTTTTCTGAACGTATCATGGATAATGTATTCCTACGGTGTGAATTTTCAACCTTAAAGGTATCGGAAATTGATTACAATAGAAAATCTTAATAAAATTATTACAGGATTAAGTCCATTTCGTCTTAAAGAAAAATTAATGTATCTGAAATAAAACGCATGCTATCGAGGGGTATGGGCGGTATTTTTTTGTCTAATGGAGCCTGGTTAATGATTTGTTAACAATAGGTTGAGCTAAAAGTAATCTGTCGGTAATATTGAGTTAATATGCTCCTTATACTTTTGTGTTAAATTAAAATTAATTCAAGTTGAAACTAAATTTAAACATTAAAAAGGCAAGTTTACTGTTATTAGGTATAATAATAAACGTGGTTGTTTTTGCACAAGGGACAGGGATAGTTGCCGGATCTATCAAAAATGAAGACAGCGGAGAGCCTCTGGTCGGAGTGTCGATTTCTATTCTAGAGACAGTTAAGAAAACAAGCTCTGATGTAAGTGGTAATTATACACTTGCTGGGGTCGCACCAGGAACTTACGTCATGGAGTTTAGCTATATGGGGTATGCTAAAAAGCAAATTGCGGAGGTAGAAGTTCAAAATGGGAAAATTACAACTTTGAACATTGTGTTGGCTAAAGCAGCTTCTCAAGAGTTAGATGAAGTCGTGATCAAAGGTTCTTATAGAAAAGAATCTATCAATGCACTCTATGCACAACAGAAAAATAGTGTTTCTATTTCTGATGGTATTTCGGCAGAAGTTATAAAAAAATCCCCGGATAAAAATACAGGAGAAGTTTTGAAACGGATTAGTGGAGCTTCAGTGCAGGATGATAAGTTTATTATAGTACGTGGATTGAATGATCGGTATAATACAGCATTGTTGAATAACAGTCCGCTGCCTAGTACTGAACCAGATCGTAAAGCTTTTTCTTTCGACATCATCCCATCATCCTTGATAGATAATGTTGTGATTAGTAAAACCGCTACCGCTGATCTTCCTGGTGATTTTAGTGGAGGGGCTATTCAGGTAAAGACAAAGGATTTTCCTAATGGTAAGACATTAGAACTTAATCTAGGTGCAGGATACAATTCTATATCCACATTTAAACCTTTTTATGGGAGTAATAAAGTAGCAGGAAATTATGTTGGATTTATTAATTCTGACAACAAATTACCAGCCGGATTCCCTTCAACTTCAGCAAAGTATTCAGAGCTGTCAGCAGCAGAGAAAGTTGGAGTGACGAAAGGTTTTAAAAATACCTGGGGTGTTAATGATTTGGGACGGGCTATACCTTCACAAAATCTAGGGCTAGTATATGGTAATTCTTATGGTTTAAAAAATGGTGGTAAAATTGGTTTTATAACGTCGCTCAATTATAGAAGTGCGCAGACGATTAAGGAAGAAATTCGTAATGATGTGGATGCAGCTGTGACGGAAGGTGAGAAAGCTAGACAGTATTTCTCTTACGTGGATAATTACTATGAATTCACGTCCAACTTGGGTCTGCTTGCAAATATTTCTTACATCAAAGAAAATTTTAAACTATCATTTAAGAATATTTTTAATCAAATTCTTGATGATGACTATATGCAACGCCAAGGAGACTATGATGGTGTTTATTTTCGTAAAGCATCGATGCAGGAAGTAAATCAAAAGCGAATGTTGAATTCTGTGTTAGATGGGGAGTATGCTTTTACCAATTTTCACAATTCCCGTTTGGACTGGAACCTGTCTTTTAGCCGTATCGCCAATGATCAGCCTGATTTGAGAAGGTTAACTTACCAAAAACTGATAGAGGATAAGGATGATGAATCTGTTCCTTTTAAAGCCAATATTCCCTTGGTTGCAACAGCCTCTACGTCAGGACGGTTTTATAGTAATCTAGGGGAGAACATTTACAATGCAGCAGTTAATTATTCATTGCCTGTAGGTTTGATGAATGAGGAACAGACTGTTAAGTTAGGTGTCGGTAAACAATATAAAGATCGCAAATTCAATTCTCGAGTATTGGGGTATGTTGATAGAGGAGCACCTGAAGACTTATTCTTGTTGGATCAAGGGGCATTGTTTGCTCCAGAAAATATCGCAGTCAATAAATTCTATATTGAAGACATAACCAATCCGACGAACAGCTATAATGGAACAGGAGACCTGACTTTAGGATATGCCATGATCTCCGGAAAAGTGGTGGATAGATTTAAAGCAAATCTTGGCCTTCGATTAGAAAACTACGTTGAGAAATTGTCTTCTGGATCTGTTAAAAATGTGGACAATACATATTTGGATTTTTTACCTTCCGTAAATCTAACATATGAATTAAATCCAAAAACAAATTTGCGATTCAGTTACTCCAATACCGTTGCAAGAGCTCAGTTTAGAGAATTGGCACCTTTCAGTTTCTATAATTTTGTTACGACGACTATGGAAATCGGTAATCCAGAACTCCAACGTACGAAAATTTCTAACTTTGACTTACGTTATGAATACTATCCTGCTGCCGGGATGTTGTTGACAGGATCTGCCTTTTATAAAAAGCTCAATGGAGCTATTGAGAAAACGATTCAATCCGGATCTACTCCGGCAAGTAAAACGATCACTTATATTAACGCACCTGATGCCTATATAGCAGGTCTAGAGTTGGAAGTTAGACATAACTTAAGCTTTATAAACACAGCTTCTGAGGAATTAAAAAACCTTTTTTTCTATGCTAATCTTGCGTATATCAAATCAGAAGTGGATTTAAACAATGCAAGTGCAGAAATCCAGGCTGTAAACCAGAAAAAGAGAAATCTACAGGGACAATCTCCTTACTTGATTAATTTAGGACTACAACAATCATTTACCTCAGGATGGGGTGCGAATGTGATGTACAATAGAATTGGACGTCGTATTGATGTTGTAGGATTTGGTCACTATAAAGAGAATTCTTACTTCGCGGAGTATCCGGATATCTATGAAGCTCCAAGAAATTTATTAGACGCACAAGTGAGTAAATCATTCTTGAAAAGCAAAGCTGAGGTTAAACTAAATGCCTCGAATATTTTAAATGCTTCATCGATATTCTATCAAGATCTTGATAAAAGTAAGAACTACAATGCTGACAAAGATCAGCTGATAAACTCCGTTAGATATGGGCAAAGTTTCTCACTTTCTTTTAGTTATAAGTTTTAAGTAAAATAATGATTAGTTAAAGCAGGCTTAAAATTAAGTTAATATAAGACTGTTAATATTGAATGTTACAAAAATATAAAAAGATGAAATTTAGATTATCCACGATTTTAGCTGTATCTGCATTGGTGTCTACAGCCGCATTGAATTACTCCTGTTCTAAAAATGATAACACGGACATTGTAGTGCCGGAAAAGAAACAGGAAATCATCGAAGGTGAGATTAAAACAACGGTTAAGCTTGATGCATCCAAAACCTATCTATTGCGCGGTTATGTCCGTGTACTTCCAGGTGGTTCTCTTGAGATTCCGGCAGGAACAGTAATTATGGGTGAAAAGTCATCTAAAGCAGCGCTGATCGTTGAAATGGGCGGTAAAATTAAAGCGAATGGTACAGCTTCTAATCCAATTGTGTTTACTTCAGACCAAAGTGTCGGAAACAAAAATATTGGAGATTGGTCTGGGGTGATCATTTGTGGTAAATCTTTGGTTAATACTGCTGATGGTACTGCACAGTACGAAGGTGGAGTATTAGGAAAGGATGTAGCTAAATACGGTGGTGGAACTAATCCTGATTTGAATGATAATTCAGGTGAGTTGACTTATGCACGTATCGAGTACGCTGGTATTGCTATTGAGCAGGATAAAGAGATTAATGGACTTACACTTTGTGGCGTTGGTAAAGGAACTAAGCTTCACCACATTATGGTGTCTTATGGAGGCGACGACTCTTTCGAGTTCTTCGGAGGTTCCGTAGATGCAACTCATCTTATTGCTTATAGAGGAGTAGACGATGACTTTGACTTTGATCAAGGTTTTAATGGGAAATTACAATACGGTATATCTATTAAAGATCCTGTGGTAGCAGATGCTGCAGGTACTTCTAGGGGAATAGAATTAGAAAATAAAGGTGGAGTAGTAGGAAATGTTTACTCTCGTCCGGTATTGAGTAACTTTACATTTATCGGTCCGGGTAACGGAGCAAATGTTAAAACGCAGCATGGTGCTAGCGTACACTTTGGACAAAACAGCCGTATGGTGTTGGCAAACTCTATCATTGTTGGAGCAGCGACTTCAGCTGTAGAATTTAATACCGATTTTCCGGCAAAAGAATTGAAAGAAGGACGCTCGGTATTGGCTAACAACATTGTATTTGGCAATAAAGCTAATTACAGCATGAAAGATGTAACTTCATTTGCAACTGTAGCGGATTTAGAGACCTTTGTGAGTAATGTGGGTAATACGATGGTCGCGAATGTCGATGCAGCAGGTATTACAAGCACAAGCCTTAATACACCAAATTTAGTATTGAAGACTGGCTCACCAGCACTAGGAAAAGCAAAATTTGATTTAGCAGATTTACAGGCTGGATTTGATAAAGTTACTTTTGCTGGAGCTATGGGAACAGAAGACTGGACTAAAGGCTGGGCTAATTGGGATCCACAAAATACCAATTACGGAAAGAAATAGTACTTTAACTTTTCTATGATATCAATCGCCAATGACTTTTATAGTTGTTGGCGATTTTGTTATGGTATAGGTAATCATATTTTAAGCTATTTAGATTTATAAAAATATAGGAAACATGATTCCGCCAATACATGACGTACAAGTTGATCATATAGCTAGTCATTTAGATTCTTCTCCTTCTTGAATATCATAACCTTTTGGGTGAAGCTTTTCTATCCGCTTGAGTCGATGTTTGGGTGAAAAGATGAAATAGCTCGTTCATCAGTCAGGTATATAATCCCATTTATTAATATTTGGTTAACATATAAATAATATTGAAATATTTAAATCGCTGTAGCAGAGCAGTGATAGATAACGTTTTGTTGTTAAATATTAATCAAATCCAATGAGTCTGATAGCTTGCTAGATGGTCATTGAAAGACAAAAGCTTACAATTAATTATATACATATGAAAAGATGTGCCCTAGTATTTACTGTTATTATTACAGTATTATTCTACTCTTGTAAGAAGTCAGATGAGACTTCAACAGCTCCTTTTGAGCTTGCTGGTAAATGGAAATTGACAGAGGTGTATGCAGACCCTGGAAATGGAGCAGGCAAGTTTAGAAAAATTGAAGGAAAAAAAACATTAGAGTTCACCAAAGGCGGCCAGGTAAAATCAACGAATGGTGATTTATGTTTTATAAATCTGTACAGTAGTGCTAATGAAAGTTCTAATTTTGAAGTCAAAGAAATGTATGATGGACTGAATAAAATTGTTCTTGAAAAATGTGAAACTGAAATATCTTTTGAAATAAAAGCGGATGAGCTAACGCTTTATTATAACTGTATCGAAGGTTGTGGAGAAAAATTTAAACGTGTAGAGTAAAAGAGCATTTCTTGTCATCTGAATGCGTCGGACAATTGTATCAGAAATAGATTTAAAAGGCTAACTCCTCGAGTTAGTCTTTTTTGTGGTATAATAGGGGGATGTAGTTAACACATTGTAGGGACAAATGTATATGTTAAACTATTAATTAGATAACCTTAACATAGGGTTTACGTAGCCTTAACATAGCTATTAGCTATGTTAAGGCTGTGTTAAAACTAAGTTAAAAACATTTTAACAGATAATTTGTTGTTAATGAAGTAGTAACTTGTTTTAAATCAGTAAACTCTAAATTTGAAGCTATGGCAATTCTAAATGATGGGCCGAATGGGCCGATTCGAGGTAAGTTTGGAAGCGTGTTCGCTTATGTGTTGAACGGACAGAATATAGTACGTGGTGCCCGTAAACCACGGACGACTCCACCGAGTCAGGCGGAATTACTGAATAGAAAGAAAACTAAGGTCACCAATGATTTCCTGACTTATCTGTTTCCGATTGTGAAGTATGGATATAAGAATTTGTTGATAGATCACCCCACACAAAATGCAGCCAATCTAGCGCAATCTCATGTGAGGAGAGAATGCATAGCTATTGGTGACAACAATGAACCTTTTGTAAGAGTAGAATTGTTCAAACCGTTTAGAGGGACTTTATTTACACCAGAGAACGCACAAATGCAACTGATGGATGATCATCTGCATATCACATGGACACCGCCCGATGTGAAGAATCTACAGGACTGGGTCAAACTGAATGTGGTAATAGTGAATGTGGAAGTGTTGGCCGACATGAGAGTAGCTATCGCACCCGCCCGTTTAGGAGAGTATCGCTTACAGTCAGGATTACTTAATTGTCGCGGTAAGGGACTGCATGTGTATATAGGCTTCGAAGATAGTTATACCGGGCAGATGTCCGACTCGGTATATCTTGGGAAGTTAGATTAAGAGTAAAGAAATCATTGACAAAGAAAACTTACTTTGGCCTGTAGTGATACACAATCTCGTACTTTTCGTGCTTATACTTCTCGGCTAGTTCGCCAATATTTAAATTTTGTCCTTGCGGAGTAGGTTCACAGATGGAAAAATACTGACCTTCATATTTGATAGCACTGCCAATTTTTTTTTCAAACTGTACGGCCATGGTGATGTGTGTCGGATATAGTATAGCAATCATCGGAAGGTTATAGATCTCCTTGACCAAGAAGAAAAATAGTCCTGCGCGGTCATCGCAATCACTATAGTTGTTCAGCAGGGTTTGTTCAGGGGATAACCGCTTTTCTTTTCCAAAGTTAATATCATCGTCTTCGTAAAGAAAGGCATAGCGGGTAAAGCGCATAAGGTAATCGACACCGTCTCTGGTCGTCATTTTTTTTGTATTTTCTTTCAATACGGGAATCAGCGATTGGTAGGCCTCTTTGGTAAGTGGGATATTGAAATAGGTTTCAAAGTCTACCCCCGGATAATTTTTGAATATATCCGCGACATGGTCGTTGACTTTAATGTCAAATTCATATACTTTATCTTTGTATTGAAAGTGGACATTCTTAACGGCGTAGGATTCTTCTTTAAAGTCGGGCATCTGCGCGATCTTATAGCTAAAGTCACGGTCAGCGCCCGGAATTTTAAGGTTTACAGGATGGTATGTATCGACGCGTTTAAACAGTTTGCCATAATCGTGATAATTAAGACAGGTAAACTGTTGGCCGTCAATGTCAAAGAAAGGAATGTCTGAAATGTCCTCTTTGTTCTTGATATAGAAAATTACTTGGTCATCGCCAACCGCTAGGCGGGCATCGTACCCCGATTTGTTCATCAGGTACCATTTATAGAGTGTATAACGGTGGTAGTTCTCGGCTTTAGGGCTTATTGCCTCCGATACCTGGCGGATAAGTTGGTAGTAAAGCCAATCATTAAGATTATTCTCCACTTTAAACGCTGTTAATTGTTGTATAAGCAGTGTATATTCCCTTGATTCAATGTCCTTGTAAAAGAGTAAAATAGACTGCTCGTCGGTTTTTCCCTGGATTTGAATCTGAGGAGTATAAGATCTGTCGAAAACAAACGGTTTTTTAAAAAAGTCGATGGTATCCAATTGCTGTCCCCACAACGGAGCTGTACAGGTCAGACCTATAAAGAGTATGAGGATATATCGGATACAAATTCTCATTTTATTAACATTCACTTAATATAAAGTTAATAAAAAAAATAACGATATTTTTCACTGAATTAGTTTAAAAAATGCTTTGCCTTGACTTGAGAGCTAGAATCTATATCATGGTAGTTAGAAAGAAGGATAAGACAGCAAAATCTAAGTAGTTAGATCTCTCCGCTGGGGTCGAGATGACGGCAAAATGATCAAACAGGTGAAAGCTGGATTTTGTCTTTCAGCTGTTAGAAACATAAAGTCGAAAAAGTATCTTATATTGCGGTGATAGCTATTTTAAACGAATGGTAAAGGCCATGTTATTTTTTATGAAGAAGGGAATCTTATTTCTGCTGATAAGCATTACGATAAGCTGGGCTAGTGCGCAGACTTCAAATTCCAAAGCTTTCATGCAAGCTTTCAAGCCACATTTGGGCAATTATTATGAGGGTACTATCGTAGCAGGAGGAAAGGAAGGGGATGGCTTTACCGGAGAACGCTTGCTGATGGAGGTCATGAGCTGGGAGGAGCGCGAGGTAAAGGTTCCTTTTTATGTTGGTGAAGACAAGTCCCGCACCTGGATTTTTAGTTGGAGTAATAATCGGGTAGAACTAAAGCACGATCATAGAAAGCCAGACGGTACAGCAGATAAGGTGACTTTTTATGGAGGTACCGCCCCTAATGAGGGCTCACCGAATGTGCAGATGTTTCCAGCCGACGAAGAGACAGAGCAACTTATCGATTACGCAGCCTATAATGTATGGTGGGTGACTATTGATGGACATAAATTTACCTACAATTTGCGACGAATTGGATCGGATCGGTTATTTTCGGTGGAGTTTGATCTAACTAAACCTATTGTGTCGAATTTCAAACCTTGGAGATAGGTTTTTGATTCTAATTCCATATCTTTGCAGGGATGGATAATTTCATTGTTTCAGCCCGTAAATATCGCCCAGCGACCTTCGACTCCGTTGTAGGACAGTTGCATATTACAAATACGCTAAAGAATGCGATTCATAGTAATCAGCTGGCGCAAGCGTTTTTGTTCTGTGGACCTAGAGGAGTAGGGAAGACCACCTGTGCCCGGATATTGGCTAAGACGATAAATTGCGAGGATATCTCTTCAAGTACCGAAGCCTGCGGCGAATGTGAAAGCTGTAAATCTTTTACAGGAGGGGCTTCATTTAGTATTCATGAGTTGGATGCGGCGTCGAACAACTCTGTAGACGATATTCGTAGCCTGATCGACCAGGTACGTATACCACCTCAGACGGGAAAATATAAGATTTATATTATTGATGAGGTGCATATGTTGTCTCAAGCGGCGTTCAATGCCTTTTTGAAGACGTTGGAAGAACCGCCTTCCTATGCGATATTCATATTAGCGACCACAGAAAAGCATAAGATTCTACCTACGATTTTATCGCGTTGTCAGATTTTTGACTTTAACCGTATCCGGGTAGAAGATATGTCCAATCATCTAGCATCAATAGCGAAAAAAGAAGACATAGCGTTTGAGATAGATGGCCTTCACGTCATCGCTCAGAAAGCGGATGGTGGCCTCCGGGATGCATTGTCTATGTTTGACCAGATTGTGAGTTTTTCGAATAGAAACCTGACCTATCAGGCCGTTATTGAAAATCTGAATATTCTTGACTATGATTATTACTTCAATCTGGTCGAAGCGCTAAAAAAAGAGGATGCTGCAGAGTCATTATTAATTTTAGACAACGTACTAAATAGAGGGTTTGATGGGGGGCACTTTATTGCAGGTCTGTCAGGGCACTTGAGAAACCTGTTGATCACGAAAGAACCTAAAACATTAAAGCTGTTGGAGGTTAGTGAGAATGTTAAAAAGCGATACCTTGAGCAATCTTCATCCTTGAGTTCAGGCCTTCTGCTGTCGGCCTTGAATATTGCCAATCAATGTGAGATAAGCTATAAAACCAGTAAGAATCAAAGGCTTCAGGTCGAATTGGCATTATTGAAGATGTGCCACATAGCTGCAGCAATACAGCTTGGAATAAATGGTGTATCAACTCAGGTTGATCAAAAAAAAAAACTACCTGAGTCCGCAGTAAAAGCTCCTGCTCAGACGGCAGCACCTGTCGCCCAGCCAGTGGATAATAAGACGGTTGTGCCTAAAGAAGAAGTTCCTAAGCAGAGTGTTCCTGCTCCAAAACCTCCTGTCGAGGAAAAGAAAAGCTTCTCTTCTGGAAAAGGTTGGGGAAGTTTTAAATCAACCGTAGCTGTCCCCAATTTGAATACGGTATTCGAGGAAAAGAATGAGGAGGAGGAAGAAGAGAATGATCTCATACAGGGAAGTGAATTCAGGGAAGTGACATTCAATTCTTTTATCGCTAAATGGAATGATCTGGCGGAGAAAATGAAAGCGAATAATCGGATCACCATTTATACCATAATGACTGCCAATCCACCAAGACTGAAAGGCAATGTTATTGAGATCGATGTAGAGAATGCTATTCAGAGTGATCAGTTGAGAGAAGGCAAGATCGATATGTTGAACTACCTGCGTCCAGAACTTAAAAACTTCTCCTTGGATATAGAAACGGTACAATTAGAGCAGGTGGTCATTCGTAAGGCCTATACCTCTCAGGAAAAATATCAGGTCATGGCTTCCAAAAATCCAGCACTAGAAGTACTGCGGAAGACTTTTAATCTAGGACTTAGTTGAGTAATATTCTTGCCGTTAGAATTGAATGGCTTTTTAATTTTTGTTTTTAACCGAGCTTTTGCGAGCTCATCTTCAGATAATTTAATACATGCAACATAATTTCCAACGTCACGATAGAGGCGAAAAAAGAGAAAGTAATCAAATGGTTTTCGGTATCCGTGCCGTAATTGAAGCTATTGACAGTGGGAAAGAAATAGAGTCGCTTTTTATACAGCGTGGTATCAGTGGGAGTCTTTTCTTGGAACTCAAGTCGTTGCTGAAAGAGCATGGCCTAAGTTATCAACAGGTGCCTATTGAAAAACTGAATAGGATTACCAGAAAAAATCATCAGGGAGTTATCGCGGTTATTTCGCCTATCATCTATCAACATATTGAAGATTTATTACCAACTATTTATGAAAGGGGAGAAACTCCTTTACTGTTAATGTTAGATGGTGTTACCGATGTCCGTAATATGGGGGCGATAGCACGTACCGCAGAATGTGCAGGTGTACATGCGATCATTGTTCCTAAAAAGGGATCGGCCGAAATCAATCCAGATGCAATAAAGACTTCGGCAGGAGCATTGTACAAAATTCCGGTATGTAGAGAGGATTCCTTGGGTAAGACGGGACGTTTTCTGATAGAATCGGGAATACAGTTGGTGGTGAGTACCGAAAAGACAAAAGAGTCGGTATATGACGTGGATTACAGTGGGCCAACCTGTATCATTATGGGGGCTGAAGATGTGGGCGTGTCGGATGAGCTGATCCGTATCTCCGATAAACTGGCAAAAATCCCTATGTTCGGTGAGATTGGTTCGTTAAATGTATCGGTGTCTGCAGCTGTAGTGATTTATGAAGCTATACGCCAACGAGGTTTAGAGAGTTAGGGAAAGGAGAGGTAAAAGTAGGAAAATGTTAAAGAGAAAGCTGGAGCGGCAGTTCAGAAAATACCGTTATGTCATGTATCGGGAGACATTGATCGATCATCGTGAGCATTTCTGGTCTTTTATAGGTGCGTTTGTTGGTATTGGGATTATAGCTTTTATCCAATCACTTCATTTACCTTCTCTGGAGAATGTCTTTTTGATTGGGTCTTTTGGAGCATCTAGTGTTCTGGTTTACGGCGCAATACAAAGCCCATTGGCACAACCACGAAATTTGATCGGGGGACATGTGGTATCTGCATTGGTTGGTGTGACTGTAGCCATGCTGATGCCTGATGTTATATGGATCACTGCTCCGTTGGCTGTCGCTTTTTCCATCGTTTTTATGCAGATTACGAGGACGTTACATCCGCCAGGAGGAGCTACTGCTTTGATTGCGGTATCTGGAGGTACCAAGATCGCTTCTTTGGGCTATTGGTATGTGTTGAGTCCAGTATTTACCGGAGCCTTTATTCTCTTTCTCGTTGCCTTGTTTTTTAATAACATTACTAAAAACAGACATTATCCCGTGAAAGGGTCTCGCCTGAGGAGATCCCGGAGAGAGTCCTTGAAAAAGCGATTTAATAGCTAATAAAAAAGCGCTTCATCAATGATGAAGCGCTTTTTTATTAGCTCGAATCTTACGATTAGTATTTACTTTTCGATTCGCGACGTTTGCCAGAGAAGTCTCGGAAACCGCCACCGCTGTTTCCACCGCGATCGCCTCTTCCGCCACCGTAACCGCCACTACTACGACGATCACCACCACGGTCTCTTCTTTCGCCACCACTGTAGCCACCGCCATTACGACGCTCACCACCGCGATCTCCGCCTCTTGAACGACCTCCTCTATCGGAACGACCACTATCTCCAGAGACTTCAATACGTACCTGACGTCCGTTGAAATCAACAGCTTTAAATCCTTCGAAGACTTTGTTTACTTCCTCATCCTGAACTTCGAAGAAGGTAAATACACCCTTCATATCAATTTTACCAATTGATTTTCCAGATATTTTAGCGTTGTTGCAGATAAATCCTAACATGTCTCCACGAGAAAATTCGTCTACTGCTCCAAGGTTCATGAATAGACGTGTATATCCTTTTGATCCTGTACGTGATCCACGTTCGCCACGATCTCTACCGTCTCTACTCTCTCTACCATCACCACGGGCATCAATGTTCAAATCAGGAGCATTATTGTAATACTCTAAGAATCTATTGAACTCTAGAGATGCAAATCTTTTTACAATCTCTTCTTTTGATAACGATTCAAAACCTTCCATGATCTGAGGTAAGAAAGGATTGATTTGATCCTCATTGACTTCTACATTCTGAACCTTATTAATGATCGTTAAAAGTTGTTTTTCGACAACTTCTGGACCTTGAGGTACCTGTTTGCGTTCAAATGTTTTACCGATTACTTTTTCAAGTTGACGGATTTTACTTTGCTCTTTGATGTTGATCAAGGAAATTGAAATTCCTGTTTTACCAGCACGAGCGGTACGACCAGAACGGTGCGTATAGTTTTCGATTTCGTCCGGTAACGAGAAATTGATAACGTGCGTAATGTTGTTCACATCTATACCACGTGCCGCCACGTCTGTAGCAATCAATAACTGCAGGCTACGGTCACGGTAACGCTTCATTACTTTGTCACGTTGTTGCTGAGACAAGTCTCCATGGAGCGCATCTGCGTTGTAACCGTCTTTGATTAAAGCTTCAGCAATTTCTTGTGTCTCGATTTTAGTACGACAGAATACGATGCCGAAGATTTCAGGATTGGAATCCACGATACGCTTGAATGCCGCGTATTTATCTTTAGCTCTAATCAGATAGTACTGATGATCAATGTTTGCATTACCTGTGTTTTTCGTTCCGACAGTCATTTCTACCGGATCTGTCATATAGTTTTGAGCTATACGACGTACTTCTTTTGGCATGGTTGCTGAAAACAACCATGTTTTTTTGTCATCTGGAGTTTCCGATAAGATGTCGTTGATGTCTTCTTTGAAGCCCATGTTTAACATTTCGTCGGCTTCGTCCAATACAACATATTTTACCTGTGAAAAATCAATCGCATTTCTGCCGATGATATCCAACATACGACCTGGGGTCGCTACTACAATCTGCACACCACGTCTAATCTGACGTAATTGGTCCGAGATGTTTGCACCTCCGTATACAGCAACAATATGTACGTTGTCAATGTATTTGGCAAATTTTTCTAAATCCTTAGAGATTTGTAAACACAGCTCACGGGTTGGGCAAAGAATCAAAGCTTGAGGCTGTTTTTGAGAAAAGTCTAATTGCTCTAATAATGGAAGACCGAATGCTGCTGTCTTACCTGTGCCGGTTTGGGCTAATCCGACAAAATCGTCGTTGCCAGTCAATAATACAGGAATGGCTTTTTCCTGAATTTCAGAGGGCTTTTCGAAACCTAACTCTGAGATGGCATTAACAACTTCCTCACGGATTCCCAGTTCTAAAAATGGGTTCATGAAATAAATTATACAATAGGCACTATTGCCTAAGGCGATGCAAAGGTACAACTATTATTTTACATATCCTAGACTATAAGGAGTTGATAGTGAATATTATGATGTTTTTTTGTTCAAATGGCTTGGATGATAATAATTTGTAAGAAAAGCATATTCTTTTATTAGATGTAGTCATTTTTTTTTAGGTTTGGATAACATTTAACTAATTATACTAAATTATGTGGTACAAAAAATCAATAGCCAAGCTTGTATCCGAAGCAGAGCAGAGTGGAGAGGGGACGTTAAAGCGGACGCTGTCTAGCTCGGGGCTGGTGGCCCTGGGCATAGGTGCTATTATTGGAGCTGGATTATTTTCTTTGACAGGAATAGCCGCTGCTGAAAATGCAGGACCCGCCGTCATGCTTTCTTTTATTATTGCAGCTGTTGGTTGTGCATTTGCAGGACTTTGCTATGCAGAATTTGCTTCGATGATACCAGTCGCAGGTAGTGCTTATACCTATTCTTATGCTACTATGGGGGAGTTTATGGCTTGGATTATCGGTTGGGATCTGGTATTGGAATACGCTTTAGCAGGCGCTACTGTTGCAGCGAGCTGGTCGCAGTATTTTAATGAATTGCTTAAGATATTTGGTATGGCGCTGCCAAACGAGTTGCTGTATTCGCCATGGGTAGAACATCATTTGGCAGATGGGACTGTTTTCACGGGAGGTATTGTTAATTTGCCGGCTATTATTATTGTGTGTCTCCTGTCATTGTTATTGATTCGTGGTACGCAGGAATCATCGTTTGTTAATAATATTTTGGTGGTATTGAAAGTGGCCGTAGTGATTCTTTTTATTGCATTGGGATGGCAGTTTATCGATCCGGCAAACCATACACCTTTTATTCCTGTCAATGAAGGGGAGGAGCTATTAAAGAGCGGACAGATTGGCTTTTTTGATTTTTTTAAAGAGGGGTATTTTGGACATTTTGGAATATCAGGTGTACTGCGGGCAGCAGGGGTTTTGTTTTTTGCATTTGTGGGGTTTGATGCGGTCAGCACAGCGGCACAGGAAGCTATCAATCCGAAAAAAGGAATGCCTATTGGTATCATAGGGTCGTTGTTGCTGTGTACTTTGTTATATGTCCTATTCTCGTATGTGATGACTGGTCTGGCCCATTATTCGGAGTTTAAAGGAGATGCTAAGCCGGTTGCTACCGCTTTTGCAAAAACAGGGTATACGTTCTTAAATACAGCTATGATAGTGACTATTATTGCTGGATACACATCCGTCATCTTAGTGATGTTGCTGGGGCAGAGCCGTGTTTTCTACTCCATGAGCAAAGATGGGTTATTGCCTAAGGTATTTTCTGACCTTTCTAAAAGACAGACACCATGGAAGACTAATGTTATTTTTATGGTGTTTGTTAGTTTATTTGCGGGCTTTGTGCCTGTAGCCGAACTAGGGCATATGGTGAGTATTGGTACTCTATTTGCATTTACACTGGTCTGTATTGGAGTTATTGTATTGCGTAAGCGTAGCCCAAATGTAGATCGACCGTTTAAAACTCCCTTAGTGCCACTGATCCCTATTTTAGGAATTATAGTTTGTGTGCTGATGATGGCCTCTTTGCCGCTGGAAAGCTGGGAACGTTTGGGGATTTGGATGTTGATCGGTGTGGTGGTTTATTTTCTGTATGGAAAGAAACATTCTGTCTTGCGGAAAGAAATCGAATCTGAAAAGAAATAAAAAAGAGGGCATATGCCCTCTTTTTTATTTAATGTGGCTTGTTATTAAAATAAGGTGAATTCTACCCGGCGGTTTTGTTGGCGGCCTTTTTCAGTGTTGTTGGTCGTTAGTGGTCTTTTAAATCCGTATCCGGTGGTTTCAATACGTGATGGAGATATTCCTTTTGAAACCAAGTAATCTTTTACAGCTTCTGCGCGTTGTTTTGAAATTCTGCTATTGATTTCCTGACTTCCGACATTGTCTGTGTGACCGTCTAGTTTTAGGTTATAGCTCTTTTCTTGTAGTAGCGCAGCTACCTGATCAAGATAAGGATATGAAGAAGACCTGATGGTGGATGTTGAAAAGTCGAACTCTAAATTGCGTACGGCTTCAATAACCGTTTTTTGTTCGTTTTGATTGAGCTTCACTTCTGGTAAAGGGCAGCCCGAACCGTCCACTTTGACACCGGCCGGTGTGTTAGGACATTTGTCATAAAGGTTGGCTACTCCGTCATTGTCATCGTCTTTTAAGCTTTTTTCCAAATTTTCAACTTTCTCTATGGCTGCGTGGTTGGAACGTATTAGTACATCGCGTTCTGTTTTTAATTCATCATATTTTTGCGTGTAATCATGGATTAGTGTTGCTATTGGATTACTGTTTGACATAGCTGGCTTTGACTTGTTTCCGATGGCGAATTCTAGTCCCGCATGTAAATAGGAAAATACATCATATTTAAAGCTAGGCGTTTTTTTACCGTCGAAATATTCGTTTGTCCAGTTAATTTGATAACCTAGATCCAAATTAATTCCTTTTGCAATGGCGAACTTAAAGCCGGCATCGACAGGGACAAATATTTTGTTTTGTGTCTCTTCGCTATTGGTTAATGAATATTCAAAATGTGCTGTTCCTATTCCTGCAGCGGCATAAGGTTTTACTTTTGCGTTGAAAATTCGCCAGTTTACATTTGCTATGGTAAACTCACCCGATAATGCGGCAGACCAAGGGATTTTTGTTTTGATGTCCCCCCCCATTTTACCTCCTAGGTACTGAGCTTTGATTCCAAAGGAAGGTGTGAACTGTTTCTTGATATAGGCGCTATATCCGAGGTCTAAATTGCCATCGTCAAAACCGAATTTGTTGGAATTGCTCAATACCCCAGCATTTAAGCCGAACGACCAGGTTCTGTATTGTGAGCTTGGCCCAAGAGGCGTCGTGCCACTTATGGTTGAATGGTTCTCCTGTGCGAATGCAGAAGTGGCTAAGAGCGATAGAAATACGGCTCCCAAATGAACATTAAGTTTTTTTTTCATAATAACTTCGAAATTAAAAACAACCGATTTGTCAATATTTTTTGTCAAAAATACAATTAAATATTGTAAATATGGAAAATATTTGCCAATGAAAAATTGTTTTTATAGGCATGAAATTGGTGTTCAAAACTTAAGAAGGAAGGAGATATAAGAAGGGGATATAATATCCTGTATAAGCTTTTTAATGTCAAATGGGCGCAAATTTTGTATTTCTATAAAATAAAAAAAGTCGGAAGAGAAGCTCTTCCGACCACGAATAGTTATATACTGTTTTATATTAAAATAAGGTGAATTCTACCCGGCGGTTTTGTTGGCGTCCTTCTGCTGTTGCATTGGTCGCAATAGGTTGGTTAGGACCGTAACCTACAGCTTCTATACGGGAAGCATTAGCGCCTTTAGATACTAAGTAAGCTTTTACCGACTCGGCACGCTCTTTAGAAAGACGTAGGTTAGTTTGTAAAGAACCTGTGTTGTCGGTGTGGCCAGCCAATTTTAAGCTGAAATTCTTTTCGATCAATAAAGATGCAACACGGTTTAATGATTCAAATGAGGTCGAACGGATTGTTGCTTTGCCTAGATCAAACTCTAGATTTTTGATTGCTTCTGCCACAACCTTTTTATCTTCCTCCGTAACGATGATTTTCTCGATTACTTTGGTTTCATTCTTCATTTCTGGAAGAGGACAGCCAGAACCGTCAACTTTTACGCCAGAAGGTGTATTAGGGCATTTGTCAAATTTGTTAGGGACTCCATCGCCATCGTCATCTCTTAGGTCAGCTGCAATTTCGTCCAACTGAAGCTGTAGTTTGTTATTGGAAGCTACTAATGCATCGCGTTCTGCTTTTATAGCATCGTATTTTTTGTTTACATCATTTACCAGTGTTGCTACAGGATTACTGTTGTTCAAGAACGGTTTTTCCCTGCCGCCGATAGCAAACTCAACTCCAGCATGCGCGTAAGAGAATAAGTCATTTTTGTATTGTCCGCCATTGAAACCATCGAAGCGTTGGTTGGCCCAATTTAACTGATAGCCCAAGTCGAGATTTACGCCTTTAGCAATAGCGAATTTTAAACCAGCATCAACAGGTACATAAAGTTTTGTGGTGGCTTCGTTTTTTTGGCTGCTTCCGTCGGCATTTATTGTTTTCGTTTCAAAATTTAACGCTCCTAAACCTACTGCAAAATAAGGTTTAACAATACTGTTTACAAAACGCCAGTTTGTGTTGGCCAACGTCCATTCTGCTGATAAGGCTGCAGACCAAGGTGTTTTTGTTTCAAACTCGTTGACCCCTGTCGTTACATCTTTATTAACGCCCCCTACTTTACCACCTAGGTACTGAGCTTTCAGTCCGAACGAGGGAGAAATGTGTTTTTTAATATACGCACTGTAGCCCACATTGTGGTTGAGCTTATCAAAGCCGTTCCGGTTAAAACCGAAAATATTGGATTGATTTAATACGCCTGCATTTACTCCGATAGACCAGGTTCTATAATCCGCAGAGGAACCTAGAGGAGTAGTGCCATCGATTGTCGCTGTGTTTGCGATTTGGGCAAATGTCGCTGTGGATGTCATGCCTAAAGCAACAACCAAAGATAGATTTCGTAGATTTTTAATTTTCATATTACTTTTTTTGATTTGAGTTCCAGTTAGATTATCAGAATACCCCTCTACGTAACCTAATATGGAATATACAAGGTCGGATGCAAAAGTGTTGCCAAATTAATAAAGTGGATAAGGAAAAGTGAAAAAAGCTTGGTTCTGTAGAGGGAATATGACAGAACCAAGCATCTTTAAATATTATATATTCGATTTTGCAAAGAATTTGGGGATCTGGATCTGGTAAGCCATTCTCTTTACAATATTCTCTTCAATAATCTTGCGTAGAAAGCCTTTCTTGCTTTTGGTTACCAATAGCACATCCAGTAGCTCATCAGCAATAACTGAATCAATGGCAGAAGAGATGTCTTCTTTGTATTGAATCAAAAATGCTTGGGTTTTGATGGTGTAAGAGATGTTGTCGATACCTGTCTCGTCAATGATACGTTCGATAAAAGCTGCAAATTTGCTGTCTAGTGCTTGAATACTTTCGTCTGCTGTATTAATATGAATAAGTAAAAGTTCAAAGTCTTGGTTGTAAAGTGCGGTGGCTTGTTTGAGGACATCAATCTCGCCATCTTTGAAGTTACATAATAACCCAATCTTTTCGGCTCTGTAAGCCTTTTCACTATACGGAACAGCCAATACGGGCGTCTGTGTGTTCTGGAAAACATCAAACATATTGGAGCCAATCAATAGGGAATCTAGCCCAGAAGAGCCTTTAGTGCCCATGATTATGGCGTCATAGTTGTCTTTGCTGGCGATTTTTTCTATTTCCTCAAACAGATTGCCGTTACTGAACACACTACTGATTCGAATTTCGGGGTTTTCTTCTTTGATATCTGAGATTAGTTTCTCCATGCTGTTCTTCGCTTCGGCCACGCGAGGATCGAGGAGATCGGTATTTTCGATAGAATTGCGATATACGTTAATATGATCTGTAAATACGTGAATGAGTACAAGGCTATGTTTAGCCGTTCGAGAAAGCAGACAGGCATATTCGATCGCCTTTTGGGAATATTGTGAAAAATCAACGGGAATAAGTAATTTATTTGCCATGATGTCTATATCTTTAATTGTTGTCAAAAAAAGTTGGTCGTTCTAGGTCAAGTACGATTTCCTTGGAAACAGATGTAGAGAACAGTCTTTCAAAAAAAGACTTTCTTGTTTTTGTAACTACCAGCATGTCGTAGTCATTTTCTTTAATAATGTGATTGATGACTTCAGGAATACTGTCTAGGTTTTCATTTTCGGTATGTATGGATTCTGCGATGTTGCGTATATTTTCAACACCATTCAGGTTTTTAATATTGAAGGACCAGCTCTCTAAGTGTTCGGTTATTTCCGCTGTGTCTTTGGAGTCTCTGTACACATGGATTGTATCCAGGGAAGGGATGGACGATACTAGGCTTAGGTATTCTTTAAGCGTATCCAGTTCTTCGGCTTTGAAGTTGGTCAACATGCCTACTTTTTCTAGCGAAAAGTCAGTCGTAGTGCCAGGTATGGCAATGACTGGGATGCGGGCTTTTGTAGTGATGGTGCTGGTATTGCTGCCCCATACAACAGACTTACCTTTTCCAGTTCCCGTTGTCCCCATGATGATTAGGGCATAAGTTGGGGAGACCGCTATAGAAGGGAGAATTTCTGATAAGAGTCCACTGGTACAGGTGGTTTCAAACGATACAGAAGGATAATCATTCTGGAGGTTCTCTTTGAGATCCAGTATAAGCATGTCAGCCTTTAGTAAAGGGATATTGGTGTCTTTATTTGCTTTTTCCTCCTCAAAAAGTGCTGAATTAGAGGTGTAGCAGTGAAATAAGTGTACTGTATACCCGTTCTTTTTTGCTAGTTCGCAGGCGTATCTGGTTGCCGTCAGTGCATTGTCTGAAAAGTCAGTCGGTACTATTATTTTTTTTGTCATATTTCTTCTAACTATCTACATCGAAAGATGGAATAAATCTACTAATATTAATTGACTTTTAAATGATTTAGGTTAGTTTTGAGCGTGATTCTAGTCACTTTTGATAAGTGTTATTGCAATCTGAAACGATTCGTCTCCTCGATATTTGTCTGAATGTATAAACAACCAAGAGATAGAAGCTGTATAGCGGCTTGTGTCTAAAAAAATCAATTGTAATAGCGCGCTATTTTGAGTAAATTTGGCACTTTATAAAATATAAGTTACTTCACTTTTATAACTTTAAAGGAAATTTCATGACCAGTAGAGAAATACGCGAAGCGTTTTTAGATTTTTTCAAGAGTAAATCTCATCATATCGTACCATCGGCACCTGTAGTGGTAAAAAATGACCCTACATTAATGTTTACCAATGCGGGAATGAACCAATTTAAAGATTTGTTTTTAGGTGAGGCTGTTGTTAAATATTCGCGGATTGCAGATACGCAGCGCTGTTTGCGCGTCTCGGGTAAACATAACGATCTGGAGGAGGTCGGTATTGATACCTATCACCACACCTTGTTCGAGATGTTGGGAAACTGGTCCTTCGGAGATTATTTTAAGAAGGAGGCAATATCTTGGGCTTGGGAACTTTTGACGGAGGTTTATAAGCTGGATAAAGATAGATTGTATGTTACTATTTTCGAAGGAGACGATACGGAAGGCTTGATTAGAGATCAAGAAGCTTATGGGTTCTGGAAGGAGTTTATAGGAGAGGATCGTATCTTGCTTGGAAATAAAAAAGATAATTTCTGGGAAATGGGGGATATGGGACCTTGTGGTCCGTGTTCAGAAATCCACTATGATATGCGTACGGATGATGAACGTACACGGCAAAAGGGGCAAGAGCTAGTCAATGCAGATCACCCTCAAGTGATAGAGGTTTGGAATCTCGTATTTATGCAATTTAACCGTTTGAAGAACGGTACATTGGAACCTCTTCCTGCTAAACATGTGGATACGGGAATGGGCTTTGAACGTTTGGTACGTGCTATACAGGTAAAGACATCAAACTACGATACGGATGTGTTCCAGCCGTTGATCAGTTATATTTCTCAGAAATCAGGACTTCAATATGGCATAGCAGAGCAGACCGATATTGCTATGCGTGTATTGTCGGATCATATCCGTGCGGTAGCATTCGCCATTGCTGACGGACAATTGCCATCAAATAATAAGGCTGGTTACGTAATTCGTCGTATTCTGAGACGTGCTGTCCGCTACGCCTATACATTCCTTAACTTTAAACAACCCTTTTTTCATGAATTGGTACCCGTTTTGGCGGAGCAGTTTAAAGGGGTATTCGATGAGCTTTATCAACAACGTGATTTTGTAGAAAAAGTTGTATTGGAAGAAGAAGTTTCTTTCTTAAGAACATTGACAACTGGGATACAACGTTTTGAAAACTATGTGGAGGGCAGTCAGCTTATTGATGGAGAGTTTGCTTTTGAGTTATTTGATACTTATGGTTTCCCGATAGATCTCACTGAATTATTGGCTAGAGAAAAGGGAGTGACTGTCGATATGGATGCTTTTAATAAAGCACTTCAAGCCCAGAAAGAACGTTCAAGAGCTGCTACGACGATAGATACAGGTGATTGGGTCACTGTTAATGAGGGAGACGAGGTGGATTTTGTAGGGTATGATATATTACAGGTGAAAACGGAAATATTAAAGTATCGTAAGGTAAGTGCCAAAGGAAAAGAACAATTCCAATTAGTATTGACTGTAACACCGTTTTATGCAGAAGGAGGAGGGCAGATCGGTGATTCGGGATGGTTGACTTCCGACCGAGGTGAGAAGATAATCGTAACAGATACTAAGAAAGAGAATGGGCTTATCGTGCATTTTGTAGATCAGTTGCCTGAGGAGATCGGTGCGACGTTTGAAGCTGCGGTCGATTTTACAAAACGTATCGATACTGAAAGTAATCACTCGGCAACACATTTACTGCATGCTGCTTTGAAAGAAGTATTAGGAGAGCATGTCAATCAGAAAGGTTCTTTGGTATCACCGGATATACTGCGTTTTGATATTTCTCATTTTGCCAAAATGACCTATGACGAAATCAAAGCGGTGGAAGATATTGTCAATGCAAAAATCAGAGCCAATATTCCATTGAAGGAGGAAAGGCAGGTGCCTTTTCAACAGGCCATCGATTCGGGAGTTACTGCTCTTTTCGGAGAAAAGTATGGCGATTACGTTCGAGTGATCACGTTTGATGACCAATATTCAAAAGAGCTTTGTGGTGGTACGCACGTAAGAGCGACAGGGCAAATAGGATTTTTTAAGATTGTGTCCGAATCGGCAGTAGCAGCAGGTGTGCGGCGTATTGAAGCGATTACAGGAACAAAAGCTGCTGCTGTAATCAGAGAGCATTTTGAGTTGTTTCAGCATATGAAGGAAATCTTGAATAATCCTAAGGATTTCGTTTCTGCTGTGACCAAGATTATGGATGAAAATGGAACGTTGAAGAAAGAAATCGATAACTTTCTGAAGGAACGTTCTATGGCGCTGAAAAATGAGTTGAACGAGAAGATGGAAGTGGTGAATGGTGTTAACTTTTTGTCTACTGTAGTAGATTTACCGAGCACAGATGCGGTCAAGACTTTAGCGTACGCACTAAAGGGCGCTATGGAGAATCTGTTTTTAGTGCTGGGGGCTAATATAGATGGAAAGCCGAGTTTGACAGTCTTAGTTTCGGAAGACCTGGTGAAGAGCCACGGACTCAATGCTGGTACTATCGTGCGCGATCTCGCTAAAGATATACAAGGGGGAGGGGGCGGGCAGCCGTTCTTTGCTACAGCAGGGGGGAAAGACGTTGCAGGCTTGGCGAATGCAATAATACGTTCTAAGAATTTTTTAATGTAATACTACTTCGGTTATAAGTGATATGAACAGGTTTAACGTTTTTCTTTTTTCAATTTTAGGGATTGGACTTTGGGGCTGCTCCAACAATAATACGATAAGTATCTCTGGTGAGGTGTCAAATCCAGGGAATGTAAAGGTCGTAGCCTTTTATGAAGGAGACCGCAAACTTGATTCTGTTTTTTTGAGTGACCAGAATAAGTTTAAATTTGAACGTGAGGCGACCCAACCTCGACTATTAACTCTCGAGGTAGGCAAGAATCGGTATCCTGTTATTGTTTCACCTGGGGAAAAATTACAGTTTAGTTCCGATCTAAAACATAACCCCGAAGACTATAAGGTTGATGGCTCTGGGCTTTCTTCGGTATTGAAGGGGTTTGCACCAATCAAACAGCGGAAGGAATTTCTAGAAGACTCCCTGCAAGGAGATTTCGTGAAACGTATGGGCGGTAAAAGTGAAAATGAGATCGAGAGTCTTCGCGCTGATTACATGGCGCAGTATAGAAAGGAAATGGCGAGCTTTACGACACAAGCCGTGGCCTTTGCCAAAGCAAATCATGATAATCTAGCAGGCTTCTACGCGATGAGTGTATTGGATCCCGATATCTCAGAGAACGAACTGATAGCATATGTTGATACTCTTGGTGAATTATTTGTGGACAATAGGACTGTCAGTCAGTTTAAGGAAGAAGTCGCTAAATTAAGAAAATTAGCAATAGGGCAACCTGCTCCTGAAATTATTGCGTATACGCCTAACAATAAAACGGTGAAGCTTTCGGACTTTCGCGGCCAGTATGTATTGGTTGATTTTTGGGCATCTTGGTGTGTACCCTGTAGGAAGGAAAATCCTAATATTGTGCGGCTCTATAACAGCTATAAAGATAAAAACTTCACGGTTCTAGGAGTGTCATTGGATAATAATCCGGGGTCTTGGATGCGTGCAGTTGAAGAGGATAAATTGGAATGGACAAATATCTCGGACCTGAAGGCGTGGAGTTCAGATCTAGTATTGGACTATCGTATTAAGGCTATACCAGCTTCGGTTATTGTGGATCCTTCTGGAATAATCATTGGTAAGAATTTGAGAGGAAAGGATTTAGAAGTTTTCTTGAAGCAGAAGCTGATGTCAAATTAGATGAAGTTTATTAATTTATTAAGTTATTTTTAATAGTTAACAATTTCATAACATTTGATTAACTTTATGTTACCATAAAGTACATACTTTAGCAAAAAAACTAATATGAGCGCCAAGCAAAAAATACTTGTGGTAGATGATGAGCAGGATATCTTAGATCTCATTTCCTACAATCTGAACAAAGAGGGGTATCAGGTCTATACAGCGTCAAATGGAAAACTGGCAATTGACAAAGCCAAAGAGGTGAGTCCCGATTTAATAATCCTAGATGTTATGATGCCTGTGATGGATGGTATAGAAGCCTGTAGGATTATGCGCTCGCTACCTGAGTTTAAGCATACCTTTATGGTGTTTTTGACAGCAAGAAGTGAGGAGTATTCGGAGATAGCAGGTTTTCACGTTGGTGCGGATGACTATATTGCTAAGCCAATCAAACCACGGGCGTTAATGTCTAGAATAAATGCTATCCTGAGAAGAAATTCGCAGGAATCAGTAGATGAACCTGCGGATAAGTTGGAAATTGTAGATTTGGTAATTGATAGAGACTCTTTCTTAGTCTATAGAGGAGAAGAGAAAATCGTATTAGCGAAAAAGGAATTCGAACTATTATATCTTCTAGCCTCCAAACCGAATAAGGTATACACACGTGAACAAATATTGAAAGCAATCTGGGAAGATTCTGTCGTTGTGACAAACAGAACCATCGACGTTCACATCAGAAAACTACGGGAGAAAATTGGAGACAATTATGTTGCGACTGTAAAAGGAGTCGGTTACAAATTTGAACTGAATTAGGCTATAGTATATAAAATAAGAAGGGGTGAAGTTGAATTTCACTCCTTCTTACTTTGTGTTTAATTCGCTTTCGAGGATAAAGGATCTCAACTCTTCCAGCATCAGTTCAAAATGAGTTTTAATCTCTTTGAACTTGGTATGGATTGTTTCTATCTCTACTTCATCACGCCCCATATCTTCCAGCTCCTGAAAAGCTATTCGAAGTGGGGTCGCACCGATATACTCCATGGTAGGTTTGATATGATGGGCACTGTCTCTGATTGCTGCCTTGTTTGCGTTAGCTAGGCTGTCTGTTAGCGCCTGGAAGTCAATTGGGCTTTGATCAAGATACATCTCTACAAATTGTTTGACTAATTTGGGATTTCCCATCATTGATTTTTTGATTATATCTGGATTGATGATTTTGTATGACATCTAAAGCGTTGTTTAATTGTACTTTTTAACAATAAGTTCATCCGTAGAGCGGGAAAGTAGTTCCTTATTCGATACGTGCAGTACTGGATGTATATACCCATCAGCTACCTCACATAGTGGTACGAGCACGAAGTTACGGAGCTGTAGTAAAGGATGAGGAATAATCAAGTTTTTTGATTCATAGACTTCGTCATTAAAGTAGATGATATCTATGTCTATGAGCCGGGCTCCCCATTTGACAAGTCTAACCCGTCCCAGTTCAAGTTCTATTTCCTGACAGATTGTTAGGCATTCCTGCTTTTCTAGTGGAGTTTCAATGATCAATACCTGATTGTAGAATAAAGGTTGGTCTTTGACTCCCCATCCTTCGGAAGTGTAGATGGCGGAAGATTCGACTATTTCCCCGATCCTATCCTGTAACAGGTCAAATGCCCGGCCGATTTGCACTATAGGGGCACCTAGATTAGCTCCTAATAGGATATAGATTTTGTTCATTTGTTTCAAAAATACAATATTGAACTTTTAAATTCGACAAAACCAATTAAATACGCTAAATTTAATTTGTAAAAAGATAATTTATGAGCTTTATTAAACAAGTGCTAGCCACTATCACAGGAATACTTATTACGAGTATTATTCTGTTTTTCCTTTTTTTGGTATTTATTGGGGTGCTGGTTCAACAGTCATCGCAACCGACCACAGTGGTCGCACCTGCTAAATCGGTACTGTACCTTTCTCTGGACTATAAGATCGTAGAAAAAACCGAAAGTAATCCGCTTGGGGATTTGAATCTACCTCTTTATAATGTGGAAAAATCTATAGGATTGAATGATGTTCTGGCACGTATAAAAGCGGCCAAAACGGATGAGAATATAAAAGGTATTTATCTTAACCCTTCCACAGTTGGTATGGGCTTTGCCAGTTTGAAGGCCATACGTGACGCGCTATTAGATTTTAAGGAGTCCAAAAAGTTTATCATTGCCTATAGTGAAGGTTATTCTCAAAAAGCCTATTACTTGTCTACCGTAGCAGATAGTGTATATCTGAATCCTCAGGGATCGCTGGATTTTAGAGGGTTGAGTTCTTCCGTCGTATTTATGAAAGAAGCGATGGATAAATTGGGCGTTGAGATGCAGGTTATCAAAGTGGGGACTTATAAGTCGGCAGTAGAGCCATTTATACTTAATGAGATGAGTGATGCTAATAGGGAGCAGGTTACGTCTTATCTGGGGAGCATTTATAACTCTTTTTTAGCCGATATTTCGCAAGCTAGAAAACAATCGGTAGATTCCTTGAAAAGCATTGCAAATGAATACCTGATCCGAAATGCAGATGACGCTCTTCGTTATAAATTTATCGATGGGAAAATATATAAAGATGAGCTGCTATCCAAACTGAAAAAGCGATTAGATCTTGCAGAAGATAAAGATATCTCATCTGTCTCCATTTTGAATTATGGTGGTAGTCCCGCAAGTACATCAGGGGGTAAAATTGCCGTGTTATATGCCTATGGTGATATCGTAGATGGTGAAGGCTCTATGGGGCAGATCGGAGGAGATAAAATTTCGAGAGAACTCCGTAAGTTACGTAGAGATAAAGACATCAAAGCGGTAGTTTTACGAGTTAATTCGGGTGGAGGATCTGCGTTAGCTTCGGATATCATTTGGAGAGAGGTAGAGCTGATCAAAAAAGAAAAGCCGATCGTAGTATCTATGGGAGATTATGCTGCTTCGGGAGGATATTATATTGCCGCCGCCGCTGATTCTATTTTCGCAGAATCTACAACACTTACAGGATCTATCGGTGTTTTTGGATTAATACCAAATTTTAAGGGGTTATTAAATAACAAACTAGGGATTCATATTGATGAAGTCAGCACCGGTAAGTTTTCGAGTCTGATGGGAAATCCTGATAAACCATTGACCGCTGAAGAACGGTCTATTATACAGATGGAGGTAAATAGGACTTATTCGACATTTATGGAACGTGTTGCTAATGGACGTAAGATGAATGTGCAAGCTGTAGACAGTATCGGACAAGGTAGAGTTTGGACCGGGCAGCAGGCATTGGAATTAGGATTAGTAGATGCAATAGGTAATCTACAACGGGCAGTTGCATCAGCTGCCACGAAGGCTGATCTTAAAGATTATCAGATTGTAGAACTACCGGAAAAAACTGATCCATTTGCGAGTATATTATCTTCTTCAAAGGATAGAGTAAAGATGTGGTTATTCGGTGAAGAGCTGGGAGATTACCAGAAGTATTTGTTGGATGTTACCAAGGTTTTAAAGCATACTGGTATACAAGCTCGATTACCTTATCAGATAGAAATATATTAGATGAGTTTTTTTGTAATATTTTTTTACAGTATGGTGGGAATGCAAAGCAATTTATATAAGTTTACGCCTCAAATCAACTTAAATACTTTTAGATACAGTGTATGAAAACAATTGACGATTTAAATTTTTCTGGTGAAAAGGCCTTAATCCGGGTTGACTTTAATGTGCCTCTTGATGCGGATTTTAATATTACGGATGATAACAGGATTCAAGGAGCTGCTCCAACAATAAAGAAGATTCTCGCTGATGGTGGTGCTGTGGTATTGATGTCTCACCTGGGACGGCCAAAAGAAGGTCCGACAGATAAGTTTTCGTTGCGACATATTGTTTCACATCTTTCGAAGGTATTAGGAGTGGATGTACAGTTTGCTGACGACTGCATTGGTGAGCAGGCCCTTGAAAAGGCAGCAAATCTTAAATCTGGAGAGGTTTTGTTGTTGGAAAACCTTCGTTTTTATAAGGAAGAAGAAAAAGGAGACATCGCGTTCGCTGAAAAGTTATCTAAGTTGGGGGATGTCTATGTTAATGATGCTTTTGGAACAGCGCACCGCGCTCACGCTTCTACTGCTATTGTGGCACAGTTCTTCCCGACAGCCAAGTATTTTGGCTACCTGATGGCTGCAGAACTGAACAATGCCGAAAAGGTACTGAATCACCCCAATAGACCGTTTACAGCAATTATGGGTGGGGCTAAGGTCTCGGATAAGATACAGCTGATCGAAGCATTGTTGGATAAGGTGGATAACCTGATCATTGGTGGAGGAATGGCATACACCTTTGTTAAAGCTCGTGGTGGTGAAATCGGGAAATCATTGGTGGAAATGGATAAGTTAGATCTGGCTAATGAGCTGGTGCAAAAAGCAGAAGAGAAAGGCGTCAATCTAGTATTGCCTACGGATGCACAGATAGCGGATAGTTTTTCGAATGATGCTAAAACATACGATGGACCTAATGATCAGATTCCTACTGATCTTCAAGGATTGGATATTGGAAGTAAGTCATCCCGACATTTTGCAGAAGTGATATCCGCATCCAATACCCTGTTGTGGAACGGGCCTATGGGAGTCTTCGAATTTGATACGTTTGCTACGGGTACTAAAGCTGTAGCTGATGCGATTGTAGCAGCTACAGAGCGAGGAGCATTTTCTTTGATCGGTGGAGGAGATTCGGCAGCGGCGATTGCTAAATTTGGAATGACAGAACATGTGAGTTATGTGAGTACAGGTGGAGGCGCTTTGCTGGAATATATGGAGGGGAAAGAGTTGCCAGGTGTTGCTGCAATAAATGCTTAGTTCGTAGCTATAAAGAATCATAAAAGCCGCATATTATGCGGCTTTTGTTTTTATAAGTTGGTCTACATAAGGAGTGTAAATAAAAAAAGGGATTTGTTAAAAAACAAATCCCTTTCCTATATTATAAGCATGCTTATTTAGCTTCTGCTTCTAATTTGTTTAAAATCTCATCGTTTTTAGTGATTTGACTATGCTTAGGCATTGCTGAGCGTGATCCTAACTCGATGTTACGGCCCAAGCTTAGAAACTGAACTTCCATACGTGAAGTAGTTTTGTTTCTTCTATCTTTTCTTTTTAAACGTGTAACTCCCATTTTATTATAATATTTTTTTGTACGTTATAAAACGAGGTCGGAAGCGGATTCGAACCGCTGTAGGAGGTTTTGCAGACCTCAGCCTAGCCACTCGGCCATCCGACCCTTTACCCTTACTGGGCATGCAAAAGTAAACTTAAAAATTGAAAAAGCAAAATTTATTGTAAAAACCTTTGTCTTGGAATGATAGTTAGATTGCGAAGCCGGCTATATGTAAACGCGATAGATATTTTCTTGTAGAAATATATTTACCTTTTTCTATCATAAAGGCTTTTGAAAGAGATAGAAGGGGCATGCTCTGAGTAGTATAATTATTCTTTAGGACAGGAATTAAGTTTGGTATCAAATTTGAATATACCTTAATCGAAGGGATTGTCTGTTCAGTCCCAGAGACAAAAAAAGAGTATTAAAATAAATGTTATGAAAAAAGTTTTACTATCATTAGGTGTTGCATTATTAACAGCTGTTGGAGCGCAGGCTCAGGTTGGTTATGGAGTGAAGGCAGGTCTAAACTTTCCTAAGTTGAATTATTCTGGAGGAAATGTAAGTTATACTACGAGTGCAGCTACTAATTTTTATCTTTCCGGTTATGCAAGTATTCCTGCTGCGACTAATTTTGCTATTCAACCAGGAGTCTCTTTGCAAGGTAAAGGAGGAAAAGTTGAAGTAGGTAGTCTAACCACTACTAGAAATCTAATGTCTATTGAAATT
This sequence comes from Sphingobacterium faecale, assembly GCF_016746095.1. GTDB lineage: Bacteria > Bacteroidota > Bacteroidia > Sphingobacteriales > Sphingobacteriaceae > Sphingobacterium > Sphingobacterium faecale. Next base: position 85,198 of record NZ_JAERTY010000008.1, read on the forward strand.
CCTGTTAATGCGGTATACTATATTCCTACTGGAGCTACTGGATCTGTTTTTGTTGCTGCTGGACCATATGTTGGTTTTAACGTGTCGGGTAAAGATAAGGCGGGTGATGTAAAAACAGATATTAAATTTGGTTCAAAAGATGACCAATTAAAGGTTGTTGATTATGGGGTGAATTTCCAATTGGGCTATAAATTGTCAAATGGTTTGTTAATTAATGGAGGTTATGGCCTAGGCTTAGGAAATATGTCTAATGTCGATGCCTTAAAAATTAAGAACAACGTATTCTCTGTGGGTATTGGTTTTGAGATCTAAGTATTTGTTCTTTAATCATAAAATTGCCCCTTGGAGAAATTTCTCCAAGGGGTTTTTTGTTTTAAACGGATTTGGTACAAGACAAACAAATATAGTTTGTTGGATTCAGTGAATAATATTTATCTTCGTTGTTTATTAATCTAATAGCCTAATGAATTTTAAAGTTTTAATTTTTGTTATCTTCTGCTCTATGAGTACTTTAGCATTTTCTCAGGTACGCTACGGAGTCGTTGGAGGCGGCAACTTATCAAGATTAGCAGTTCCTGACAGTGAGCCTAATTCAAAATCTGGTATAGGTTTTTTTGTTGGAGGTTATGTAGATGTCCCATTGAATTCTGCCCTATCTATTAGGTCTGGACTGAATTTTCAGCGTATAGGTGTTAGAAATGATTTTAGGGAAATAGTGTCGATAGAGCGTAGGATGAATTCTTTAGAGCTTCCGGTTCATGTAACCTATGCTATACCTATTCGTGAGGCGGGGAATTTGCTTATTGGAGTTGGTCCTTTTGTAGGTTTGCAATTAAGTGGCAAGATAAAGGAGACATGGGAGGAAATTGATGTAACTAATGAGGGTATTTCATTTCCTTCAGGGGATTTTGAATCGGATATAGTATATTCAGGAGATCATGCTTTAATGAATCGGTTTGATTATGGAATCAGCTCTCTATTAGGCTATAAATTTGGGAATGGACTGTTTATTCGGGTGGGATATAATATCGGGCTCGCACAGTTGAACAAACGACAAGAGGAATTTCAGTTTAATACGGGCCAAAAAGAATATAAAGAAAACAGCCGTGTCGTTTCTTTGGGAATAGGGTTTGAGTTTTAAGCATGATATTGATCCGGTCTTGAATATGATACAAGACAAACAAATCTTGTCTGTTGGATTCAGCGAATAATATTTATCTTTGTAGCATGATTGAATTGCCTGTTATACCTGTAAATCAGACACAGCGTAAACCGGATTGGTTACGCGTGAAACTTCCTGTAGGGAAAGAATATCGCCATGTACGTAGTTTGGTCGATGAGCATAAGCTTCATACCATTTGTGAGAGTGGTAATTGTCCAAATATGGGAGAGTGCTGGGGAGCTGGTACGGCTACTTTTATGATTTTAGGTAATATCTGTACACGTTCTTGTTCTTTCTGCGCGGTAGCCACTGGGAGACCTCTGCCAGTAGATGTAGATGAACCAAATAGAGTAGCAATTTCTGTTAAGTTAATGGGAGTAAAGCACTGTGTGATAACGTCGGTCGATCGTGATGATTTGAAAGATGGGGGATCGACTATCTGGGCGGAAACTATTCAGGCTATCCGTCGTGAAAGCCCGGAAACAACTTTAGAAACACTTCTTCCCGACTTTAAAGGACAGTGGGATAATCTTGACCGCGTCATTGCGGTAAGGCCGGAGGTGGTGTCGCATAATTTAGAGACTGTACGCCGGTTGACAAGAGAAGTGCGTATACAGGCTAAATATGACCGCTCTTTGGAATGTTTGCGTCGTATTTCGGAAGCAGGGTTGCGGACCAAATCGGGTATCATGTTAGGTCTGGGAGAAACTGAAGAGGATGTGATCGAAGCCATGCAGGATCTGTATAACGTGGGGGTGCATATTCTAACTTTGGGACAATATTTGCAACCTACCAAAGCACATCATCCGGTAGTGGATTGGGTTACGCCTGCGCAATTCGATAAATACAAAGAGATAGGATTGAAAATGGGATTCAAATATGTGGAGTCGGGACCATTGGTACGTTCTTCCTACCATGCTGAGAAACATCTATTCGATATGCAATAATAAGAATAGTATAAAAAAGGGGATAGCTTCGGCTATCCCCTTTTTATTTTAATGAATCACGTTCGCAGATCTATTGAGAACTCCGTTGGAATACTGTTTCTCCTCCAATGACAGTACGTAAGGTTTTTACGTTACGGATTTCCTCATAAGGAACTTCCATAATATCTTTTGCTAGGATTACAAAGTCTGCATCTTTGCCTTTTTCGATCGATCCCCTCTTCTTTTCCTCAAAGCAGGAGAAAGCTGCCCATATTGTCATCCCTTTTAATGCTTCCTCACGACTGAGCGCATTTTCCATCTGGAATCCACCTGCTGGGTATCCCGAATGGTCTACACGGGCAATAGCGGCATGAAATCCATATAAAGGATTAAAATGTTCTATGGGGAAATCTGATCCAATAGCTACTTTGCCATACTGCTCCAGTAGATCTTTGTAGGCGTAAGCTCCTTTGATCCGATCGTCTCCTAACCGCTGTGGTGCCCAGTACATATCCGAGGTAGCATGGGTCGGCTGTATTGATGGAATGATATGAAACTGGTTGAATTTTGCAAAGTCATTTGGAGCAATGATCTGTGCATGTTCGATACGCCATCTTCTCGCCTTATTGTCGGTAAGATATTTGCCGTATACATCTAATATCAACCGGTTTGCTGAGTCGCCGATGGCGTGTGTATTGACCTGATATTCGCTGTTTGCTAATTTTTTGATAGTTTCATCAAATTGTTCAGGCGTGTGTAATAAGAAACCCTTTGTTGGGGAATCATGATAGTGTTCTAAGAGACATGCTCCTCGGGATCCTAAGGCTCCATCTGCTAATAACTTGATGGACCGTATCGTTAATCTGTCGGTCTCGAATAGATCTTCTTTGATATAACGGTCAATCTGTGAAGGATCGGCTAGTATCATGGCATAATCCCGTATTTTAAGCTGTCCTTTGGCGTAGAAGGTCTTTAGGTAATCGATCTCCTCATCGTTTAGACCTGCATCGACTATACTCGTTAAACCTACGGAGACAAGTGAGTCCTGTGCTTGTTGAAGAAATCTTAGTGTGCTCTGCTCATCGTGTTTTGGTAGGTGTTTACTGACTAAGGGCATAGCATTGTCGATTAATAAACCATCAGGTTTACCTAATGCATCCGGAGAGATAAGCCCACCCTGTACTTCGAAGACAGAGTCCAGCCGTGCAATCTTTAATGCTGCTGTATTAACGAGAGCAGCATGGTAATCTACACGGGAAAGATAAATCGGGATATCGGGAAAGTACTTGTCTAAGCTGTCTTTTGTCGGAAAAGCTTTTCCTGGCCATAGGTTTTGATCCCATCCACCGCCGATAATCCATTTTTTATCTGGGTTTTTCTGTTGGTATTTCTGAAGTCGATCAATGAGTTCCTCCATCGATTTTGTCCCATTTAAATCTACCTCTTGAAAAAGATTTGCCAATTCGAAATAGTGAGCATGCGCATCATAAAATCCGGGATAGACCGGAGTTTGTTGGGCATCAATTATTTCTTTGGCTTTATAGCGCTTTAGAATATCTTTTGAAGTACCAATGTCTATAAAAATACCATTCTTTACAGCAAAAGCTTCGTGAACGGCAAATGACGAGTCTACGCTGTATATTTTAGCGTTATGTACAATAAGATCCACTTCAGTATTACTGGTGCAGCGAATAAACAGAAGTGCTGTTAAAAAAAATAAAAATAGGTTTTTCATATTTGTGTAATCTGCTTATATTTTTGGTTTCAATTGTTCTTAAATGTACCGTTTTTTAGCAAGAAATAAAAAATAAAGCATATTGGTCTAAAAAAGCGGAGAGCCCAATATTATAATATTGGGCTCTCCGCTTTATCTATAGTTGTTGAAATTACAGGGCTTCTGCAACAACTTCTTCTACTTCAGGAACCATACGCTTTAATAGTCCTTCGATACCAGCCTTTAGGGTAATAGTTGAAGAAGGGCAGCCGCTACAAGATCCTCTGAGCTCTACCGTAACAATCCCTTCCTCAAAGGATTTATAGGCGATGGCACCACCATCTTGTTCTACAGCGGGGCGGACGTAGTCATGAAGAACCTGTTGTATTTTGATTTCAGTCTCCGTTCCTTCAAAAGATACGTCTTGGTCGCTTATAATCTCCTGTACTTTTAGCTCAGATTCAACAGCTCCTTTCACAAAATCTTTTAATATAGCCTCTATATCGCTCCATTCGGCGTCTTCAGATTTTGTAATCGTGACAAAATTGCTTGCAAAGAAGACGCCGTTTACAAAGTTGAATTTAAATAGTTCTTTGGCAAAAGGGGATTCTTGAGCCTTTTCTCTGTCAGGGTAATCCACACTCCCATTGATAAGAAGCTTGTTGACCAAGAACTTCATGGTAGCAGGATTGGGAGTACTTTCTGTATATACGTTTATTGTAGCCATTTTTTTATTTTAAAAGTATGGAAGTTATAAATAGTAACTTCGTTTTATCCGTTCAAAGATAGGATATAAGTGTTTGATACACGTCATTGTTTCGTAAAACCTTACGTTTCAGGACATGTGTTTTACAGCATAACACCTGTATAATTAGAAGGACTGATGTTTTTTATTTCTTGTTTGACATCTTCAGATATATTGAGGTTATCTACAAAACTCGCAATCGTTTCTTGGGTGACCTGTGTATTGGTACGGGTTAAGTCCTTCAGGGCCTCGTACGGTTTAGGGTATCCTTCACGGCGCAAGATCGTTTGTATCGCTTCGGCAACAACGGCCCAATTGTTTTCTAAATCTTTCTGAAGCGCAGATTCATTAAGAATCAACTTGTTTAGTCCTCTTAAGGTCGACTTGATCGCAATCATAGTATGTGCAAAAGGAACTCCCACATTCCTTAATACGGTGGAATCTGTAAGATCCCGTTGTAGTCTGGAAATAGGTAGTTTGGCGGATAGGTGTTCAAACAATGCATTGGCCAAGCCTAAGTTTCCTTCAGCATTTTCAAAATCGATAGGGTTTACCTTATGAGGCATCGCTGATGAACCGATCTGTCCTGCAGTGATCTTTTGTTTGAAATAATCCATAGAAATATAGGTCCAGACATCTCGGCATAAATCGATAAGAATATTATTTATGCGTTTTAAGGTGTCACAGCTAGCTGCAAAATTATCGTAATGTTCGATTTGTGTTGTTGTCTGTGAACGATCCAGTCCCAGTTGTCCGTTGACGAACGAGTTTCCGAAAGCAACCCAGTCTTGACTTGGATAAGCAATGAAATGTGCGTTAAAGTTACCTGTAGCGCCACCAAATTTTGCAGAATGGGGCACTGTCAGTAATAAAGAAAGCTGTTTTTCGAGACGTTCTACGAATACCTTGATCTCCTTACCTAACCGGGTAGGAGAGGCGGGTTGTCCATGCGTACGAGCCAACATAGCGATATCACCCCACTCGTCCGATAGCTTTTTTAGTTCACTGACGAGGCCTTGTACCCCCGGTAAGTAGACTGTATTCAGTGCTTCTTTCCAGGCGTAAGGGATCGCTGTATTATTGATATCCTGGGAGGTGAGTCCAAAGTGTATAAACTCCAGAGAGTCGTGAAGCCCCAATTTTTCGAACTCATTCTTTAGAAAATATTCAACTGCTTTGACGTCATGGTTTGTTACTTTCTCCGTGTCTTTAATCCATTGTGCATCTTCCAGACTGAAATCTTCGTATATCTTACGCAGCTTCGCATTTAAAGAACCATCAAAATGTGCTAACTGGGGGATACCGGATTGTGCTAACGCAATGAAATATTCTACCTCCACTAATACCCGGTGTTTGATTAAAGAGAATTCCGAAAAATATGCAGATAATTCCTGGGTGGCATTGTGATATCGTCCGTCAATAGGAGTAACAGCCGTTAATGCTGATAATGTCATTTTCTGTGAAAATTAATAAGTCAAAAGTAATAACTAAAAGATAGGCTGTTCATTTATTATATATAGAATAAGTGAGGGGATGCCTTTCTTTATCTTACAAAAGTACAAAAAGCAGGGACTTTTTGGTAATTTAAGCCTATAAAAAAAGCCTGTGTCATTAAGAACACAGGCTTTTGTAGGAGTATTTTAACTCTTTTCGGATTACTGAGCGTTTTTAGTAGAATCGATAACTTGTGCAGTTGAATCGATAGCTTTGTTAGCTGAATCAGCAACGTTGTTGATAGAATCAGTAAGAGCACCAGCAGTTGAATCAACGATTCCTTTTAAAGAATCAGCAGTTTCTTCAGTTTTAGAAGTATTGTTACCACATGAAGCTACAGTTAAAGCTAACGCTAAAAATCCGAATGCGAATAAATTTTTCATCTTTTAATTTTCTATTTAATTGAAACAAATATTGTTTTATACCTTTTAATACCGGTAACCTGAAAAGGTAACCCAAAAAATAAAAATTTTTGTTTATGAATAATAACGTTCTGATTTACAGATGTTAAAAAACAAATCGTTTTTATTTCGGATGCAAATATAGTATTGTTTTGTTGAAATGCAACAATAAAAAACTATTTTAAGTAAAAAATGTTGTTAAACTATAAAAACGACTTATGTTAGGAAAGATTAAGAATATTATCAAGCTGTTAAAAACAGTCGATTTTGAGCAGCTTGAGAAGGTATCTAAGAAAGTAGACCTGGCTGAGGTGATGGGAACGGTCAGTAAAATGGATGAAAAGCAGCTGCAAATGGCGATGAAGTTGTTGACAGGAACTAAGAAAAAGAAAGACCCTCCGCCTATTGATGCTGATTTCTATAATATTGACGGAAAGCTTTCTGCTGAAGACAGAGCGTTACAGCTTCGTGTACGTTCTTTTTTAGAAGCAGAGGTAAAGCCATTAGTCAATAATTATTGGTTGCATGATGAATTTCCTTTTGAGATTATTCCTAAACTGGCGGAACTGAATGTATGCGGTTATGTCTATCAAGGTTACGGCTGTGCAGGAGGAACTTCGCTCATGGATGGTATTATTGCAAGCGAATTTGGGCGTATTGATCCTTCTATTGCCACATTCTTGGGGGTACAGAGCGGCTTGGCCATGGGTTCGATATATATGTGTGGTTCTGATATCCAGAAAGAAGAGTGGTTGCCCAAGATGCAACAGTTAAAGGTAATAGGAGCTTTTGGTTTGACAGAACCCGAGGTCGGATCAGCTACGGCTGGAGGATTAACAACGACTTGTAGGCGTACCGATAAAGGATGGGTACTGAATGGTCAGAAGAAGTGGATTGGGAACTCTACTTTTTCGGATATTACGATTATTTGGGCTAGAGACTTGGATGATAACCAAGTAAAGGGCTTTATCGTGCGTAAAGACAACCCAGGTTTTTCGGTAGAGAAGATAAAAGGCAAAATGGCGCTGCGTATTGTGCAGAATGGTCTTATTACATTGACTAACTGTCTCGTGCCCGAATCGGATAGACTTCCCCATGCGCAGTCTTTTAAGGATACAGCGAAGGTTCTTCAGATGACACGCGCTGGTGTAGCGTGGATGGCTGTCGGCTGTGCCCGTGGTGCTTACGAAAATGCATTAGCATATACCCTGCAACGCGAGCAGTTCGGAAAACCTATTGCGTCTTTTCAATTGATTCAGAATCATCTTGTAGAGATGCTTTCTAATCTGACTGCTATGCAGACATTGGTGTTTCGTCTTTCGGAACTACAGGATGAAGGAAAATTGAAAGATGAACATGCATCCTTGGCCAAAGTATTCTGTACGCTGCGGACGCGGGATATTGTATCGCGCGCAAGAGAAGTCATGGGGGGCAATGGTATTCTCTTGGAGTATAATGTAGCTCGCTTCTTAGCAGATGCAGAGGCTATTTATTCTTATGAGGGCACCAAGGAAATAAATTCTTTAATCGTAGGGAGGAGCATAACAGGCTTCAGTGCATTTGTTTAGTCCTATTGTGTTCAAAAATGGAATGGCCTGTTTCCGGTTTTTTATTGCTTTGGTATATTTATTGTAACAAAAATGTGAATAATAAATTTTATATGAAAGTAACAAAAACCTTATTGGCCGCAGCCCTTATCGGATTGGGGACCTATGGTGCGCAGGCCCAGATTAAGATTAATACGAAGTCAATCGGTTCTGCTACCAAAGCCGTGAAAGCTGCAAGCCTTTCAAACGAAGACGTGATCGCTTATACAAAAGAGTATATTGATTGGATGGATAAAAATAATCCGGTAGCACCCGCAGATCACGAATTGGCACAACGTTTAGTGAAGATGACGGATGGTCTAAGTAACTATGATGGGCAAAAGCTCAATTTCAAAGTATATCTGGTGCGTGATGTCAATGCGTTTGCTTGTGCTGACGGTAGCGTGCGTGTCTGTGCAGGGCTGATGGAAGCTATGACTGACAACGAGGTGTTGGGGGTTGTGGGGCATGAAATAGGACACGTCAAGAATCAAGATTCTAAAGATGCTTTCCGTACTGCATTACTTACATCAGCTTTGAAAGAAGGTGTCTCCTCCCAAGGTGGGACAGCAGGAGCATTGTCGGACTCGCAATTGGGCGAAGTCGGGGAGCAGGTTGCAAATATGAGCTTCTCACGCAAACAAGAGAGTATGGCAGATGAATATGGTTATCAGTTCTTAAAAGCCAATAATGTCAATCCTTGGTATATGGCCATGGCATTTGAGCGTTTGTTGGAACTCTCGGGAGGTGGTAAAGATAGTTTTACGCAGAAGTTGTTCTCTTCGCATCCTGATACACAGAAACGTGTAGAGGAAATGGCTAAGCGTGCAGAGAAAGATGGTTTTAAGAAACCTGAGAACTAATAAAAAAGGCATCTGATTCAGATGCCTTTTTTATTTATTGCTTATTTTTTCTTGTTCTGCTGAGCAGCCTGTTGCTGTCTCATCATCTCTTCCATTTTAGACTGGAAAGAAGATTTCTTAGCAGCTTTAGGGTTTTTCTTGTTTTCCTCCAATTTGGCTAAAATCTTTTCGTCATCGATAGACTGACGAATGATAAACTGAGTTAAGAAGGTGAAAACCGCACCTAAGAAGTAATAGTAGTTTAATCCTGAAGGGAAGCTGTTCAGCATGAAGAAGAATAGCAACGGCATGATGTAACCGATGTATTTCATTTGACTGCCCATTCCTGAAGTGGCTCCCGAAGTGGCATTATTGTACCAAGTGGTCAATAAAGTAACTGCTGTCATCAAGACACACATCAGTGAAATGTGGTTGATCCCGAATATAGGGCTGAAGGTGATAAATGTATCGTAGGTCGATAGATCTTTCATCCAAAGGAAGCTCTGTCCTCTCAATTCAAATAGATTAGGGAAGAAGAAGAAGAAAGCAAGTGTAAACGGCATTTGTAATAACATCGGAAGACACCCTCCCAATGGGTTGACGCCGGCCTGCTTATATAGCTTCATTTGTTCCTGCTGCAATAGCATGGCATTGTCTTCGCCTACTTTTTCTTTGATCTGGTCAAGCTGTGGTTTCAGCACGCGCATCTTGGCCATAGAAAGGTAAGACTTGCGGGTCAATGGAAACATCGCTCCCTTCAACAGCAAGGTTAAGATCAAGATAACAATACCGTAGCTCATGTGGTAGCCATCCAAAAAGTCAAACAAAGGAACGGTAATGAATCTGTTGATCCAGCCCATTGGACCCCATCCCATATTGATGATTTTTTCGTAATTGTGCCCCTCTGCTTTTAAGGTCTTATACTGATTCGGACCAAAGAAGAAATTGAACTCAAAGTGGTTGTTCGATTGTGCGTTGAATGCCAACTCTGCCGTTGTCTTGTAGTTTTTTACAATTTCATCCTGTGTGGTATAAGTCACTTTGAGATTGGTGTTCTCAAAGGCTTGTTTTGACGAAAGGATAGACGAGAAGAAATGCTGTTTGAAGGCGATCCATTCTACTTTGTTTTTCTCTATTTTTTCTTCTGCATCACTTGTTTCGGAAAGGTGGTCGATAGAACCTTCCGAATCTTTGTAGAAAATAGAAGATTTGTCCCGCTCTGATTTGATGTTCTGTTCTTTGCGCAGAAGATTGGCTTCCCAATCCAGAACGATTGTTTTTTGATTTACACCGATAAGATTCTGGATACCGACTGCGTTGACCTGTAAGCCCAGGTTGTAGCCGTTCTGTAAGGTGTAATTATATTCAAGATACTGATCTTCGCTGTACTTTAAACGTAAGGATGCCGCATTGGCAGAAGAATTGCCCACTGTAAAGAAAAGATCATTGGTATTGATGTTCTGTCCTGCTGCGTTGAAATGGAAACCAAAGTTGTTGTTGTCACCTTCTAAAAGATAAAGCGGCGAACCATCAAAATTCTTTTCGCCTTTCAGCTGAACAGATTTGACTTTACCTCCTTTTGAAGATAGTTGGACGATCAACTGTTCGTTTTCTAACGTGATCAATTGTTCTTCGCCCACTTTCGTAGCGCCAAAAGGTTTGCTCAATGAGGCCGAGTCGAGTACTTCGTTTGGTTTAGAAGAAGCTAGCGTATCGTTGAATACCTTTCCTTCTTTGACAGTCTTTAATGAATCTTGTAGTCTCTGTTCATTTTTGATTTCCTGTTCAGAAGGTTTCATCAGGTAAAATGAACCTGCGAAAATCGCAAAAATGAGCACTAGCCCTATAATGTTATTTCTATCCATCTATTGTAAATTAATCCTTTTAATTTTCTCCTCTCGATTTTTAGCCCGAATAGAGTGTGTTATTTTGTTCCTCCTTTTTTATTCGCTAAAGAAGCGGCTACAAAGCTAACAAAAAGTGGATGAGGATTCGCAACGGTTGACTTTAATTCTGGGTGAAATTGCCCAGCGACAAAGAAAGGATGGTCTTTGAGTTCAACAATTTCCACTAATCCCGTTTCAGGATTGAAGCCCGAAGCGATCATTCCAGCTTTTTCGTAATCTTTTAAATAGGCGTTATTGAATTCGTAACGGTGGCGGTGGCGTTCTGAAATTTTTGCCTTGCCATATATCGCAAAAGCCTTAGTGCCTTTTTTGATATCGCAATCATATGCTCCTAGACGCATTGTGCCCCCCATATTGGTGATGTTCTTTTGTTCCTCCATCAGATTGATTACTGGGTGAGGAGTGTTCTCGTCCATCTCAAAACTGTTGGCGCCTTTTAACCCAAGGACATTGCGGCCAAATTCAATCACAGCACATTGCATACCGAGGCAGATGCCGAAGAAAGGAATTTTGTTCTCGCGAACATGCTTAATGGTATTTAATTTGCCTTCAAGTCCGCGCTCACCGAAGCCTGGTGCTACCAAGACTCCATCTAAACCTTTTAACTTGTCGGCAACATTTTCTGGTGTAATGCTTTCCGCAGCGATGAAATTTACTTTGACCTTCGTCTCATTCGCAGATCCGGCATGAATAAAACCCTCTACGATGGATTTGTAAGCATCGGGGAGCTCTACGTACTTGCCGACCAAGCCAATGTTGACTTCTGTCGTCGGATTTTTCAGACGACCTAAAAATGTTTTCCAGCTTTCTAAATCAGGATCGTTCTTGGTCGATAGTTTTAGTTTGGTCAAAACCGTTTTGTCCAATTGCTCCTTCAGCATTAACAAGGGGACATCATAGATTGTGGGTGCGTCAATGGATTCTACTACGGCATTGATATTTACGTTGCAGAACAACGCTAGTTTTTTACGGATCTCCTGTGTTAGCTTATGCTCTGTACGGCATACTAAGATGTCGGGTTGTACGCCATATTCCAATAATGTCTTTACAGAATGCTGTGTTGGTTTCGTTTTAAGCTCACCGGCGGCAGCAAGGTACGGTACAAGGGTCAGGTGGATAACCAAGGAATCGTTGTTGCCCAATTCCCACCTTAATTGACGTACCGCTTCGATAAAAGGAAGGGATTCGATATCACCTACCGTTCCGCCGAGTTCTGTAATGATGATGTCGTATTCACCACTTTCGCCCAAAAGCTGCATACGACGTTTTATCTCGTCGGTGATATGGGGGATGACCTGTACGGTTTTGCCGAGGTATGCACCTTCTCGCTCTTTTTCTATTACATGTTTGTAAATGCGTCCGGTAGTGACGTTATTGGCCTGTGAAGTGGGTACATTTAAGAAACGCTCATAATGACCTAAATCCAAGTCTGTCTCAGCTCCGTCTTCTGTCACATAGCATTCGCCATGTTCGTAAGGATTGAGGGTTCCTGGATCGATGTTGATGTAGGGGTCAAACTTTTGAATGGTCACTTTAAAGCCACGTGCCTGTAAAAGCTTGGCAAGGGAAGCAGCAATAATACCTTTCCCTAACGACGAGGTTACGCCGCCCGTAACAAAGATGTATTTAGTCATAGCAATTAATGGAATTTTCTACTAAAGATGATGGGATTCAATACCCAAATATCTGCCTTATGTACGGGGTACAAAGATACTATATTTTTCGGGATTGGGATGGCCTGTGAAAAAATAAAATTGAAAATTATTTTAGGCTTTTGAGGATAAATAAGTAGGAGGGGGGCTTGTCGAATAAAAAAAAGGTTACAAACTGATTTGTAACCTTTTCGAAATTTTCTATCTCGTCGTACTAAACTATTTGATACGTTTAGATCTGATACGAGCAGCTTTACCTGTAAGTCCGCGTAAGTAGAATAACTTAGCGCGACGTACTTTACCGTAGCTGTTTATTTCAATTTTGTCAATGTTAGGAGAGTTTACAGGGAAAATACGTTCTACCCCAACGCCGTTTGAGATTTTACGAACGGTAAAAGTAGCGTTAGTACCTTCGCTGTTTAATTGAATAACTGCACCTTGGTATACCTGAACACGCTCTTTGTTTCCTTCGCGAATTTTATAGTGTACACTTATGGTGTCTCCTGCTTTGAAAGCGGGAATCTCATTCTTTACTACCGCTTGTTCTTCTACAAATTTTACTAAATCCATGATTTTGAGTAATTATAAACGATTTATATCCTGTAAAAATCGGAATGCAATATTACAGCTTTTATTTCGATTTTAAAAATGTTATTTAAAAATATTTCACTCCGATTCTCAGAGCGAGTGCAAAGGTATAAAAAAAATATAAACTAGACTATAGTGTGGGTTGATAATTTTCCACATAATGGTGCTTTTGTTTATAAAAATATCTTGCATTAAATCAATGTGTTAGTTGGTTGTTGTTAAAAAGTGCTTGGTTTTATTGAAAAACGCTGTATATTTGCATCACTTTAAAAAGGTGATACCTTTTCGGGGTGTAGCGTAGCCCGGTATCGCGCCACATTTGGGATGTGGAGGTCGTAGGTTCGAATCCTGCCACCCCGACAAAAAAGCTCTAACGAAAGTTAGGGCTTTTTTTCGTTCAGGGGTTGGCTGATGAGAACCGTGGTTCGATCCGGAGGAGATTCATGGATGTGTTTGGGGCTGTGGGGCTGAAGCAATCCTGCTGCCCCGACAAAACCCACTTCATTTTTGATGTGGCTTTTTTATATATCAGTAACAATACTTTCTTCCGTAAGTTACTACAAAGCTGACCTGTTGTAATTGTATTGGACCTGTTATTAAAAAGAGATGGAAACCAATCAAAATTAACAACTCTAAAAATGAATCTATATATTTGTATAATTGGGTATATTAAAGTAAACACAATTTGAAAAGTATAGGCCAACTAGAAACTGAATTTTGCAAATCTAACTACTTCCGGTTGACAAATTAGGGAAAAGCAAAATATAAAATTTATTAGCTGAAGATGAATAGAAATTTAAAAATAGGACTTTTTAGTGCTTTGGTAATAGTTATCATTGGCTTTGCATCGAAAGGAAGAATCACCCATGAAAAGTTCAGTTCTGTCAAATGGAAACATTGGAAAGAATCGGAAGCAGAAGGATCTTTGCGTTGGGATATGATGAACAGTCTTCGGAACAACTACGAATTAATAGGAATGACCAAGGACGAAATGATCGAATTACTTGGAGCCCCCGAATGCTAACCCCCACACCATTAGTGGTCAGATGCTGACGAGATAATAAATAAGATAAATATGAAACTTATGAAACCTTTTATTATAATTTCTGCTTTAATTCTGACATATTGCTCAGGCAATAATTCGCAAGTAAAAGCCGATGACAAAGAGATATTTGTGTCTGTAGCAGACACAACAAAACACGATAGTACTTATCTTTATACGGGTTGGTATTACGTTGTGGACAACGACAGCAATTTCAAACGACAATTAGATAAAACTACCGAGAGCTTTTCCCTTGACCCCAAACCAATCGTTACCGCAAAAAATTTTATGACTTTTGAAGTTTATACAAGCAACTATGGCGAGATAGGACTCGCAATGCGACTTGACGAAAATGGAACTGAAAGCTGGAGTATTGCGACGGGAAAAGCAATTGGAAATTATCTTGCGTTTATTCTTGACAACAAGCTTTTGCACCTGGCACGTGTAAATTCTCAAATTACGGCAGGTGTAACGGCAATAAATCGAGGCGACTATTCAAAAGAAGAATTTGAAAAAATCAAAATGATAATAGAAAGTGAAAAATAACACAAACTATCCGAACCGTAAAGAATGGGTAGGCGTCAGGCGGACCAAAAGTTACTTTTCCATTGTTTTTGAAGTAGTTTGCCTTCGGAATCATAATGCAAAAAACTGTTCTGATAGCACGGCCGTCGGAACAGTTCTTACATCGATATGAAAGTGTAAATAATAATAACTTTTGTTAAGTCTTTTTTCTTTATTTTAAACTAAATAAATCACTTTACCAATGAAGTTTAGGCTTTTTTCCGGTACGAAATATTTATGGCTAGTAATAGTTCTGCTCTCCATCATAGCCATTCTATTTAAATCTATTTACAGGGAGTATATTTATTCCAATGAAATTAATGATTTTGGGGTTGCAGACTCTTCTCCCAATTTTTTTGCAGGACTTATTATCGTGCTTTTTTATTATGTTCAGTATCAGAAAGTATCCTTAAAGGTGCATGCTTTATTTGCGGCAATTGGTCTTATTGGATATGAGTTGATTCAAAGAAGTGTATTTAAAAGCAATGTCTTCGACTATAAAGATATCTTGGCTTCGATAATAGGAGTTACGATGGGATATCTCATTTGTTCCGGATTTAAAATAGGAGCGCTATTTAATAGTCCTATCCGGTAGGCTATGGCTGACAACCAAAAATAGGTACCGCACATCAGAGATGATGGCGATACCTTAACATATATATACGGAAATGTTGAACTTGCGTCAGGACAATGCTTTGATCCGCACCAATAGCTCTTCAAAATGAAAAGGCTTGGTCAGATAATCGTCGGCTCCGCAATTGAAGCCTTCGATTTTATCTTGGATGGTACTAAGGGCTGTCAGCATCAAAATGGGAACATCTGTTTTGAGCCTCCGTACATGCTTGCATATTTCTGTTCCGTTTAGATGGGGGAGTACGCCGTCTAGAATAAGCATGTCAAAATCTTGTTCCATAGCTAGATTTAGGCCAGTAGCCCCGTCATAGGCGACCTGTACTTGGTGTCCGGCTTCGTGCAGTCCCTTTTTTATAAATTCGGCAACCCGAACTTCATCTTCTACTAAAAGTATATTCATAGCGATGTATCTGCTGTTTTCGTTAGCGAATTTGCTTTTTATTTGTCGAAAAAATCTCAACATTAGAAAAATCTAATGGGATTGTACAACTTTTGCTGACTTTTTTGTTTCTTACGATGTTTTTATGGTACTCTATTTTTACGTTTCTATGCTACAAGATTATTTACACCTTTTCCCGAATCATAATGAAAAAACTGTTCCGACAGTACGACTGTCGGAACAGTTTTTAGGGCGATATCCCAAGTTGCCAAGAGAGTATGCTGATTTTGTGGAATCCTTTTCGTTGCTCTCTAATAAATCGGATACGACTTGGTTTAATAGTGCTGGGGATTTCAACGGTAAAGAAGAAGGCGGGTTTCGTTGGGACGAATTCGAGCAGCAATCCTTAGTAGCTTTTGACGGGGATACGGTTGGTCAGGAGCAAGTGCGCGATTTTTGGAACCATCATATTCCGATAGTGCTTTCTGTCAAAAATGGATATAGTCATTTCTCGATGGGAGTGGGAGATCACAATCTTGGAAAAATCTATTTTGGAGAAGAACCCGATTATGAAGAGGTAGAATGGGTTGCGGATAGCTTTTTGGCGTTTATGGAAGCTTTGAAAACAGGGCAGCTGGCTGAAAAATATCAATACCTCTTCGCTTAATAAGGAAAATTTCGATAAAACCACTGGTTTCGGGGATTCTTTTCCTTCGCTTGTCTCCTTAGTTTTGCTTTTGTAATTCAATAATAGAATTCATCAAAGCGTTTAAAACTAAAAAATATAAAAAATGAAAAAACAACTATTGACAATCGCAGTGCTTTCTTCGTTGCTTTTTGCAGCCTGTGGAGAGAACAACAAAAAGACGGAGAATAATGCGCAGACTACAGAAGAGGCTGGAAAGAGCGGGGCCGCATCCGACAAAGGCGAATCAGAGCAGGGAGGTAATTTTCTGACCAATCGGGATGCATTGAAAAAAGCAGAAGCGGAATTGAAGGATATGCCTAAGTTCAAGGGTAAAGATGTTAAGGTGTTCCAGAATATTCACTTTTATGAGGATGGTCGTGTACAATTGGCTCTTCAGGATCCCGATAAACCTGAAAATATCGATGATTATCTATTCCAAGGTGGCAAGTGGCAAGAGCCTCAGGCTGTACAGATTTCGGGAGATGGCGATATGTCTGCCAATGTATTTCCATTGGGTACGCTCAAATTTGAGACGGTAGCTGATATTTATAAGCAGGTGGAGGAACAATCCAAGGAGGTGGAAGGTGCTAAAATCGATGGTCACATCTACTATAATCTAAATGTGATGCACCAAAGTGGGCAATGGATAACCGGAGTACAAGGGGCGCGTGGTCAGTACTCGGGGTATTTTAACGCAGATGGAAGCTTGAAAGAATTTAAGAAGAACTAAGGTTGCTTTGTTTTAATACTGTTCGTTAAAGAGGGGGCCATAACGGCTCCTTCTTTCGTATTTTCAGTCTCCTTGTTCCAGTATGTCATAAATACGTTGTGTAGGGCGTGCAATTACCCCTTTATTCCCCTTAATGATAATGGGGCGTTCCATCAATATAGGATATGAGAGTAATACATCTATCCATTCTTCATCGGATAATACTTTGCCTGCAAATTTCTCCTGGAACAACGGCTCTTTTGTTCGGATTAATTCTAGAGGTTTTAATTGTAGAATTTGTAATATGCCCGTTAGTTCTTCTTTATTCAGTGGATGATCGAGGTAATGAACGATATCTACGTTCGCCTGCTCTTTTGTGAGTAATTCCAATACCGAGCGGCTCTTGCTGCAGCTGTTGTTGTGGTATATGCTAATGGGGAGAGCTTTGCTCATTTGACTTTATGTGATGTTAATAATGTATTAAAAAGAGTAAGCAGTCTCACTTTTCGTTTCAGACAATACAAAATAAGTCTGGACCGTATTTACATGAGGGAGAACAGCTAGTTTATGCCTCAAAAATAAGTGGTAAGCATCCATATCTTTGGTCGCAATGCGGAGCATAAAGTCATAAGATCCTGCCATTTGGTAGCACTCCATAACTTCTGGGAATTTAGCTACTTCACGTTCGAATTCATTGAGGACTTCATAGGTGTGTGCTTTTAGAAATACCTGAGAAAACGAAATCAATCCGATGCCTATTTTATGACGGTCTAAAATAGCAACCGTTTTACGGATATATCCTGCGGCTTTAAGCTTTTTAACGCGTTCGTGCACAGCTGCTATGGATTTGTGTAGTTTTAAAGACAGCTCTTTGTTGCTGTAAGTTGCATCCTCTTGTAATAGTTTTAGTAACTTTCTGTCTGTTTGGTCTAATTCCATAACGTATTTTTTTTGGTGACGCTGCTAAATTACTATTTTAATCTGTATTTTTTATTGCTTTCCTTTTGTTGTTCGATAAAAATTATTGAATTATCAGTGTTGTGTTGAATATTATTTTGTTTTGTTAGATTTTTGCATAGTTTGATATGAAGACCATATTATAAACGGATAATAACTGTAAAAATAATTTATTAAAATAAATAATGATAGAGGAAACTACTTTTAGCAAATGTTTGTCTCCAGAGTTGGATAGTCGCTTTAAGCATTTGTGGTGTTTGGTTGGAAATACGCCTATGCTAGAATTGCAGTATGTGTATAAAGGTAAGCCTGGTAAGATTTATGTGAAATGTGAAAACTATAATCTTACCGGTAGTATCAAAGACCGTATGGCATTGTATATCCTTTATAAAGCCTATACAAATTGTCAGATCAGACCTGAAGATATGATTGTGGAAGCGACCAGTGGAAATACAGGGATCGCATTTTCAGCTATCGGTAAAGCACTGGGGCATGAGGTGAAAATCATTATGCCAAACTGGTTGAGTAAAGAACGTATCGATATTATCAAAAGTATGGGTGCTGAAATCCAATTGATCAGTAAGGAAGAAGGTGGCTTCTTAGGTAGTATCCGTCTTAGTGAAGAACTCGCTGCTCAGGGCGGTGTGTTTTTGCCAAGACAATTTGAGAACGAATACAATGCAGAGGCTCATGAGCTGACTACAGGTAAAGAGATTGCCTTACAGTTAGCTAGCAAAGGCTTGGTAGCAGATGCTTTCGTAGCTGGTGTGGGTACTGGCGGTACAGTAATGGGCGTGGGCAAACAGTTGAAAAACTATAACCCTGCGGTCAAAATTCATCCACTAGAGCCACAGGAAAGCCCTACCCTTACAACAGGTTACAAGGTTGGGGCACACCGTATTCAAGGTATCTCTGACGAGTTTATCCCTGCGATCGTTAAGTTGGACGAACTTGACTCAGTTGTTTGTGCTTCGGACGGCGATTCTATTATTATGGCGCAAAAATTAGCAGGTCAATTGGGTTTGGCAGTTGGCATTTCTTCCGGAGCCAATGTAATTGGAGCGATCAAGTTGAAAGAAGAGTTAGGTGATGATGCGGTTGTGGTTACCTTATTATGTGATGATAATAAGAAATATCTGAGTACAGACCTTGTTAAAGAACAGCCTGTAAAAGAAGGATATATTTCTACAGATTTAGATTTTTCTGGTTTTCAGCCAATTGCAAGATTGGAAAAGCCTTTGTTCGGTTCGAACATATTATAAAGATTTGTTTCAGCCTAAATTTATTTAGGTGTTGTTTGTGTTTGTGTGGTAAGCCGGGATTTTCGAGTCCCGGTGAGCCTCACTTAAATTGGTTTATTAAAAACTAATCCCTTTAAACTAAAATTATGAAAGCATTATTATATGTTTTTGCCGTTTCATTGCTACTGTTCTCTGCTATAGCTTTTGGCCAAGAGGTTGATAGTCTGGTCGATTTTAGCGATGTGTCATTCACTGATGGTGCGGCTTCTTCGGACAGCACGCAGCTTACAGCTGTTCCTGATGATCTTGTTTTTTCGGACGGACTGGACAGCAGCCAGAGTCAGGTCGATAGTACATCGATATCCAATGATACAGCGGGCGCAGTTGCTCCGACAGGTGCCGAAGGCGAGGACAAGTCCATGTGGGGTATCTTTATTGCTGGTCTTTTGGGTGGATTTGCGGCGTTCTTTATGCCTTGTATCTTCCCGATGGTACCTCTTACGGTGAGTTTCTTTACCAAGAAATCTGGAAGCCGTTCCCAGGCGATATCGCAGGCCTTTCTTTATGGCGTCTTTATCATCGTGATCTATGTTGCCTTAGGTATGTTGATTACGATTGCATTTGGTCCTGAAGCCCTGAACGAGCTGTCTACAAACGGTATCTTCAACTTCTTCTTCTTCCTGTTATTGGTTGTTTTTGCCGCATCTTTCTTAGGTGCTTTCGAGATAACACTTCCGAGTTCATTTGTCAACAAGATCGATGCGCAGTCGGACAAGGGTGGATTGATCGGTCTGTTCTTTATGTCGGCGAGTCTGGCAGTGGTATCCTTCTCTTGTACAGGTCCGATTATAGGTACTTTATTGGTAGAAGCAGCTACACGCGGTGAGCGCCTTGGTCCTGCGATCGGTATGTTGGGATTCTCCATTGCTTTGGCAGTTCCTTTCGTCCTTTTCGCAATGTTCCCTTCGATGTTGAAATCTATGCCTAAATCGGGCGGTTGGTTGAACAGTGTGAAGGTCGTTCTGGGATTCCTGGAATTGGCGTTGGCACTTAAATTCCTTTCCAACGTGGATCTGGCCTACAACTGGAACTTCTTGGACCGTGAGGTCTACCTAGCTCTGTGGATCGTTATATTCGGACTTTTGGGACTCTACCTGATCGGCAAGATCCAGTTCTCACACGACAGTGCATTACAGTTTCTGTCTATTCCGCGCACGATGATCGCCATCTTGGTCTTCTCTTTTGTGGTGTACATGGTTCCTGGATTATGGGGAGCGCCATTGAAAGCGATTTCGGCCTTCCTTCCTCCGATCGGAACACAGGATTTTGACCTGAATAATCTGACATTGAACGCAGCTGGTCCGGCACATACAGGCGGAGCGGAAGCCAATAGCCGTAAGCATTATACCTATTTCCACAGCAAGTCGACGATCAAAGGGTTGGATCCGTACTACGATTACGACGAAGCTCTGGCAGCAGCCAAGGAACAGAAGAAACCGTTATTGGTGGACTTTACGGGCTGGAACTGTGTCAACTGTCGTAAGATGGAGGCCGAGGTATGGAGCAGTCCGAAGATCAGGGCAATGCTCAATAACGAGTTTATTTTGGTCGAGCTGTATGTGGATGACAAGGTGTTGACGCTTCCAGAAAGCGAGCACTATGTGTCTGATAAAACAGGCAAGACCATCAATACCGTGAGCAAACGCAATGCTGATTTTCAGATTACCAAATTTGAAAGTAACTCACAACCGCTGTATGCTCTTTTGGACAATGAGGGTGAGCTGTTGGTTCCGACAAGCGGAGCCATCTACGATATCGAGAAGTATGGCGCTTTCCTACAATCGGGTATCGACGCTTTCAAAGCAAAATAGTACTTTACTAATTGTTTAATATATAGCCCCTTTTTCATGGAAATGTTAGAGGGGTTTTCTTATTTTAAGCGGCAGGACTATGGAGTCTATGCAACTTGGTTGCTGTCGGGATGCGCATAAATGAGTATTGTAATTAAACGCAAATTTCCCTAAGTTTGTTTATTATAATCCTTAAACCTTATAAATAATTCACTATGATTAAGAAATACGTTGCCTACTCGTTACTTTCTGGTTTTATTATCGCCGGATTCAGTGCTTGTGATGGAGCGGGAAAGAAAGCCGATAAAGAAGAGATCCATAATGCGGCTACGCAAACTATCCCTAAAGAAGCAGAGGGGCTGATCGGGCGATGGGATATTACGGTTGATAAAGAAGGAAAGCAAGTGCCTTCATGGCTTGAAGTCAAGCTTTCGGGGTTTAATGTACTCGTCGGTGCTTTCGTGGCAGATGCAGGAAGCAGTCGTCCCGTTTCGCATATCAAATTGGACAATGGTAAGTTTTCGTTTGATATTCCCCCACAATGGGAGGGCGGTGAAGGTGTATTCACTATCCAAGGTGAGTTGGTCGGCGAAGAGATAAAAGGAACTATAACCAGTAATAAAGGGAATGTTTTCAATTTCTCCGGAGTAAAGGCACCTTATCTGGTTCGTGAAGGCGAAGTTCAATGGGGTGAGCCTATTGAATTATTCAACGGTAAAGATTTGGCCGGATGGAAAATGTCCAGTGAAGATAATCAATGGGTGGTTAAAGATGGAATCCTTATTAACCAAAAGGCAGGTGCAAATTTAATAACCGAACAAAAGTTTGAAGACTTTAAGTTAACAGCTGAATTCCGTTATGCAGAAAAAGGTAATTCTGGAATTTATCTCCGTGGACGTTATGAGGTGCAGATTGAAGATTCTCCAAAGGACCGCCATCCCGGCGCACTGTATTACGGAGGCGTATATGGGTTTCTGGCACCTAATGAAATGGTTACGAATGGGCCTAACGAATGGAATACCTATGAGATTACGCTTCGCGGAAGGATGGTGACCATTGTGTCTAATGGTAAGACTATCATCAATAACCAAGAGATACCGGGGATAACGGGGGGAGCGTTGGATAGTAAAGAAGGAGAACCTGGGCCTATTTATCTGCAAGGAGACCATACTGGTGTTGAATTTAGAAAGATCAGTATCACGCCGGCAAAATAAACTGTTTAATCGTTTACAATGGTCTGTTGGGAGTATTCTTTATTGCTGGCAGACCATTTTTATTGTATTGCCATGCTACATATAAAACTTAGCTTGTGTGTTGTGTTTGTATTCATATTCGGAAGTTTTTCTGCTTTTGCTACGAAGGACTCTCTGATGATAGCGAAGATCTATGAGCATTCGTTCTATAGAGGCGAAGCTTATGAAAACCTTAGGTATCTGACCAAAAATATTGGGCATCGGATTGCAGGATCAGAACGGGTAGCTGAAGCCGTTGATTGGTCGAAAGGATTATTGGAGCAGTTGCCATTCGATAAAGTCTATTTGCAGGAGGTAAAAGTGCCTTATTGGGACCGCGGAGCTAAAGAGGAAGCTTATATCGTAGCAGATGGTCAAAAGTTAAATGTACTGGCGTTAGGTGGTTCAGTGGCTACACCTGGGGAAGGTATAGCAGCCGAGGTGATAGAAGTGGAGCTGCTGTCAGATTTACGTAAATACGGTGAAAACGTAAGCGGGAAGATTGTGTTTGTGAACAAACCTTGGGAGGAGTCCCTCGTGGAGACTGGGGTGGCTTATGGGTTAAATAGTGCACAGCGTAGCCGTGGTCCGGCTGAGGCTGCCAAGCTAGGGGCTATAGCTTATCTGTTTCGTTCGCTAGGCTCTGGAATAGATGATTACCCTCATACAGGTGGAACCCGATACGTAAAGGGAATTGATAGTATTCCAGCGATGGCCATATCAGCAGTCGGTGCAAATACGTTACATACAGCATTAGAGAAAGACCCCCGTCTTAAAGTCTTTCTACGGCAACATAGTGCCTGGAAGGGGGAGGTGCTTTCACATAATGTTATCGGCGAATGGAAAGGAACCGATCATCCCGAGAAGATTATTACTATTGGAGGACACTTGGATTCCTGGGATGTAGGAGAAGGTGCGCATGATAATGGTACAGGAACGATGGGGACATTAGATGCCTTGCGTACCTTAATGGCGTTAGGCTACAAGCCCAAGCATACCATACGCTTGGTTTTTTATATGAACGAGGAAAATGGGGTACATGGTGCTTTGCAATACGGTTTACAATCTCAACAGAACGGTGAACAATTGATTGCTGCAATTGAAAGTGATGCTGGAGGATTTGCTCCTCGAGGTTTTGATATCAAAGGCGGACCCGAAACCGTGGCTTGGATTCAGCGTAGTTGGAAGCCGTTGTTTGAAGAACCTTATTGGGTTTCTAGGTTTTTACCGGGGAGTCCGGGTGTAGACTCTGGTGTGTGGGGTAAGCATTATCCCAGTGCATTGATGTTTAACTTTAGACCTGATCCTCATCGCTATTTTGATTTACATCATACCGCCAAGGATGTTTTTGAGGCCGTGGATAAGCGCGAACTACAATCAGGGGTTGCCGCATTGGCATCATTACTGTATTTGGTGGATACGCATTACGAGGCTTTACCGAAATAAGCTGTTTCCACTATAGTCCGATATGTACAACTACAATATCTGAATTACGATAAGAAGGGTGGTAGGATGAAATACTGCCACTTTCCTTATAGTATCGTAGCTCTTCGTATACGGTGTCTCTAAGAATGCCTTTTCCCCTCCCATGAATAAATTCGATCTGCGTATACTCCCAGTATATCGCTGCATCTAGGTTGTCCCGTAGTTTTTCAAGAGAAAGGCCAAGGAGCTCGTCGTTATCATAGTCTTCAAAATTTGCAATAGAATCGGCATGCAGATCTACGACTTTGGGTGGGCGGGGCAGCGTACGGGACATTCTGGTTAAGAGATTAAAAGATAATCGATTTGTCCGGATTATTCTGTATATAATCCAGTTTGCTTTGAAACATTACTGCCATTTTCTGTGCTCGCCATTTTGCTTCCTCGGCCTTTTCTCCGATGAATAAGCTATCTACCGTGCTGTTAAATAATACCAGCCATTGTGCAAAGTGTTGTTTGCCGATTGGCAGGTGAGCATGGGGGGGGAATGGGCGTCCATCGTAAGTGTATTCACCCAGTAGTAATGTCTGCCAAAATTTATACATCTTGGCAAGATGTTCAGGCCATCTGTCCTGTATATTTTGGTTGAAAATAATACCGAGCATTTCATCCTCACGGATATGACCGTAAAACGTGTCTACAAGTAGTTTGACGTCATCCAAGGTTGTGATATCTTTCTTTTCCATTGCACATCTATTTTAGCACAGGATAAAGTTCTTCATTTTTTCTCATATTGTCGTCAGAATAACGTCTGTATTTGTCTAATCCATAACTGTTGTAAAATTATTTGTCAAAAAATCAGCGTATTGGCTATTATTTTGACTTTTAGACTTTGAATATTCGAAACTGCTTCCTATATTTGCATCACTTTAAAGGTGATACCTTTTCGGGGTGTAGCGTAGCCCGGTATCGCGCCACATTTGGGATGTGGAGGTCGTAGGTTCGAATCCTGCCACCCCGACAAAAAAGCTCTAACGAAAGTTGGAGTTTTTTTCGTTTAGGGGTTGGCTGATGAGAACCGTGGTTCGATCCGAAGGAAATTCATGGATGTGTTTGGGGCTGTGGGTCTGAAGCAATCCTGCTGCTCCCCACTCACTGTAGGTTAGTTTTACCTCATTCAGCGGCCAAATAATGCGTGTGGAAGAGTGCTTAGAAGGAAACCCAAATACCAAAATAGCTATATATCAAGTTCCTGTAGGAAAAGATGGGAAAATCTCACTTTGATATTTTTTGAACTTCATATAAATAAGTGTTTCATAATTCTCTCCATATTTAAAATAATCCTGAAAACGACCATATTCCACAAAACCGATTTTCGTATACATATATAGCGCAGCTTTATTCCGCTCTACCACAGCTATTTTTATTTGCTCCAATATTTCGATGTTATCAAACGCTAGTTTAATAGTGTTTAGTAATAGGGTCTGTCCAATTTTCATACCGCTGTATCTAGGTGAGACATACATACTGCTAACTTCACCAAGATGACTGTTTTTTGTTCTTTTTTCATGGATGAAACCACAGATACCAATCAGTTTTTCTTTTTTAAAAGCTCCCATTAAAAAATCAGTATTGTTGTTCTGTAGAATAACTTTGTC
This sequence comes from Sphingobacterium faecale, assembly GCF_016746095.1. Lineage (GTDB taxonomy): Bacteria > Bacteroidota > Bacteroidia > Sphingobacteriales > Sphingobacteriaceae > Sphingobacterium > Sphingobacterium faecale. The sequence continues at coordinate 110,590 of NZ_JAERTY010000008.1, forward strand.
AAACTTAAAGTTCGATGATTCGAGTTGATCTTCATAAAGTGTACCAAAATTTTGTGGAAAATCTTTCAAGCAGCACAGCCGTAACTTATGATATTGTTCGATCTCATTACGATGTACTATTCGATAAGTAATATCTTCTTTCATTGATTTAATTTTTTTATTTTAACAATCTCTTAACGAAGCTCGTTTAGCATCTAGATATTCCAAGTGGCATGCTCCGAATTTACGTTATTTATTCTTTAACAGAATTATATGGATTCAATTTAAAAGTGACTTTTTGGGGATGGAATAATTCTTAATTCTTTCCAGAATTAAGAATTTAAAAAAATTGTCGCATTAAAAAATGAACTTTTGAATGCCTACAAAAAGTAAGTCATATTAGAATCTCTTTAAACTCCGTATCGTTATAAAATGATGTTTTCATTCCTGTTGATAGCTAGTTGGGTTACTTTTTCTGCATAGGTATCTCCCCACGATTCCATTGCCTCAATAACAGTTAATAGCGTCTTTCCGAAAGTGGTTAGCTTATATTCCACATGCAAGGGGTACCCATCGAAAACCTCTTTCTCAATAATCTCAAAATCCATGAGTTCGGAAAGTTGCTGATTTATTACTCTTAAACTAACCTGCTTAATAGCTTTGTGTATATGGGCAGGCCTATTGACACCATTGGCTATGGAATCGATTATGCAAGGCTTCCATTTTCCACCAATAACCTTCATCGTTACTGAAACACCATAGTCAAGTGTTTGGGGAATTTTATTTATATACATCTGTTTGATTTTTAACCTAGGGTTCTCTTTCAAAGATAAGGAATAAACTCAACGCCTTTTTGTTTTAATATAGTGATAATATTGTCTATAGGATTCTTTTAGCCCTTATTTTACATCATTTTTAGTTGAGATACCTTTGCTTAAAACTAATAATATATGAAATATCTATTTCTACTTGGGGCAATCATATCCGAATTAATTGGCGCAATTGCTACACGGCAATCTAATGGCTTTACAAAATTGATTCCATCCTGTATTGCAGTATTCGGTGTGGTAGGAGCATATTATTTACTGTCACTTTCCTTAAAAGGAGGATTGTCTATAGGGGTTGCATACGGAATCTGGGCAGCATTGGGAATTTCTATTCTTGCTATCATTGGTGTTTTTTTCTTCAAAGAGAATTTAACTTTTTTACAGATCGTGGGTATAGGATTTATTATTATTGGAGTACTGGCGTTAGAGCTTGGAAAAATTTCGTAAAGCGTTTCAATTGGGCTTTAATAGAAGAACAACGCTGAACCAAAAGGAACAGCGTTGACCTTTTTTAAATGTGATTAGGATGATAATCAATTGGAACAAATCTTAGCATTTCTATAAAGCACCTTAGGAACTGTGCAGGAGACAATGAGGATACTGGTTTATCCAATTCCAGATCGTAACTACTTGCAAGATATCTAACCTGCTGCTTTCTGAAAAGTTTTTTTAAAACAGTTTTTAAGGGTAAATCTGGAAATTTCATCATAAAATGAAGAAAGCTAAGGTATTTTTCCTTCATTTCTACACTAATATTATTTATACATTTCTTTTTGCTAATTTTGACTAAAGCCGATGTTACAGTTGGTGGTGGTAAGAAGCTTTTCGGGTTGATTTCATATATAATCCCTACATCAAAAAATGTATGATAGAAGACTGTGTAGGGATTGAAATACTTTTTACTAACGAGTTTTTGAGCTGTTTCTAATTGCATTATCAAGCAACCTTTTTTGAAAAATTCAATATTGCTGTACATCAGGGATTTAAGGATTTCGGAAGTTAAAGCAAAAGGTATATTGGAAACTACTTTAAAACTTTTCTGTGGACTTAAAAACTTTCTATAGTCCATCCCGACAATGACAATATTATCAGTAGTTCTAAATTTTGATTGTAATTCAGAAACTAAACGTCTATCGTTCTCAATGGCTATGACACTTTTAGAGTGTTTAACCAAATGTATCGTCAAAAATCCAGAGCCTGCACCAATGTCTAAAACAATATCTTCTTTTTGCACATCTGCCAACCGAATGGCGTCTTTTATTAGTATGGTATCAATTGTAAAGTGTTGACCTGTAAACCTAACGGGTAAGCTACGCTTTTTCATTATATAATTCTTTGAATAATTACTGAATAGAAGAGATAATCGCAAAGAGCGACAGACAGCATTATCCAACAGAATCAAATAACCAGACTTCTCCGATAAGGAATAGCCAACCATCAGTTGATGATCCAATAAATATTAAGGAAATTTTAGATAACTTTTAGACCGTCTATCGCTTAGATAGCAGTCCATAGTTTTGTAAAGCAAGCGCAACAATTCACACCCATATCAATTATTAATATGTTCAAAAATATATGATACGAGTCTAAAAAACAATGTATTTTAACTTTTTTATCGATAATGGAGCTTCTTAACAGCACTGAGTTAAAACTAACGTGTTATGGTAACCCTATCATTTTGGCACTAGTTCAAGACTTTTATCAGTTATGGATATTCAAAAAAAATAAATAAAGAGTCTATGGCTCTCGGTATCAGTGAAAAATAAAAAAAAAATGATGTCGCTTTAATTCTTTTTGAAAATTTAACTTGATATTTTCGGGGTACATAAAAATAGAAACGCTCATCCTAAATATTAAAGCTCTTAAAATAAATTGATGTGAAATTGTTTCTGATAAATTCATTTTGTTCATGATACTTATTGGTGCGTTGTACCACAATGTGTGATCTACGATCATTATGGCTTCAGCATATTTTTTAGGAAAAAAAGATGGAGTGAAATCTATAATACAAGTTGAGCCATTTTCGTTTATAAGAATATTTCCGGCTAAATCAGTATGGATTAATTGTTTGGGGACATATATAGTCTTTCTGAGGTTAAGTAGAAGTTTTAATTCTTTAGGTAAATTTACATACGACTCTTTAGCCTAAGCCAAATGATGCACTTTTTTCTATGGATTATTTAGTTTTTCAAATATGAAAGCAGGGGCAGTTATATCTTTTAAACTTTCATTAAGTTTTCTACATAAGTTAAGACCTCGATCAATATCGTATGTGTGTCCGATATTATTAAAAAATAAAGTCCTTCCTACATCATCTTAATAGTAATTCCCCTTAATAATTTCATGTTTTCAGTATACTGCAAGTTATGCAGATATTTTTGTTTATTATAATTAGAGGTGACTGTTTAATATCTCAAAACCAAATCTTACTTCCAAAAAACAAGCAGTATCTACAAGTTCTGTATATGCATCTTATACATTTGAGGCCTAAGTTGATTAGAATATGAAAATAACTGTTTGTACATTAGATTTCTAAAAGTACTGCACTGGAAACTAAGTTCATTCTGTTTTTTCTTTTCTACTTTTTTCAATATCAGCTGTCTTATAAAGAGCTTCCGGAATGTTGGATAATTTAGAATAATTTATTTCTTTTCCAAAACCATAGAACTTTTGGAAACTCATAATTAATGGCCTCCATTTATCTGGATCTACTCGATTTTCATCCCCTTCCATTAATATCGATTCTTCCAAGTGGATACGTACAATGCGGAGTTCTATGATCAAAATTCTCCCTTTCATTTCTGGGTCTTCCTCTGCCAATGGATGAATGTTTGATACAATAGCTTCAAGCTGGACAGGACATTCGCTTACCATTGGTGAAGAAACAATATCGCCCGGTACCGGGGTGAGTCCTGCTTTTTCAAATTTACTTGGTTCAAAATAATATCCGCGCTTTCTCTTGCCTTCAGGGACTGGGTTCCTACCTGTTGTAAACACGAGATTGTTGATATTCTCACTTTGAGCTGCGGAAGGAAGGTTGATTACGCATTCTTTGTTACGGATGATGTTTTTGGTAGTCTGGGATTCCGCAGATATACCTATGACACAACGCCACCCCAGCCAGAAAACGGAAGATATTGGTGCTAGATTATAGGTGTTATTTTCATTTAATGAGCCTATTAAAATGACTGGTGTACCAAAGTATAAAATGGACGGCTCTGATATTTTGTGCATTCTATTGTTAATTAAGTTTAAACGAATATCTCCATAAGTTTATAGTAAACAAATCCGTTTCTTGCGGACTTTTCTCATTATCCCAATCCACCTGATCGATAGCTTTAATTCTGCTTCCATTTTACGCCTAAAATAAGGAATAGTGTGCCGATCAATAGCACTGCGTAAGCAGTCCCCAGCATCGGCTGACTCTCTATCTTTAGGGTGTTTACAAAGACGGAACTGACTATCGCGGTTATGATGGAAAAACCTCCACCTAATAGTCCCGCAGATTTTCCTGCATATTTGGGAAATCGCGTTAAACCATAGGACATAAAATTGTTAAAAATAAAACCACTGCAAACGTGTAGGCATATAACATATAACAAAAGCGTAAAAATATTGGCATAATACCAGCTTAGAGGAATCAGAACAACCAGAAAAGCAATCGCCATACCATTGACCCGCAGAACTTTTTTATAGAGTGGTTTTTGAATAAATATCCGTGATAATAATCCCCCACTGAATACGCATACACCTGAAAGCAGTGCACAGTACCCGGTAAAAGTAGCAGAATATCCCAGCTGGCGCTCAATTAGAAATGGACTGGCCATACCGTATACTATTAGTATGGCATACAAAAGTCCTATTATCAATAAACTTGCCGTAAAATCCGGTGTACCGATCATCTTTTTGTAGCTATGGAACGTATCTGATAAGCGAAAAGCCTGAGCTTCTTTCATGGTCTCGCCCCCGGAGATTAGTTCAATTACGAATATTAGAAAGCCGTATCCTCCTAAAAATATAAAATTGGACTCCCAGCCCCAACGTGTCTGAAAAAATCCTCCTAAGAAAGGAGCGACAATGGGAGCAAGTGCCCACACGACTGAAAACATACTGGTATATTTCTTTAAACGGGTACCACTAAATAAGTCTACGAAATAAGCCCGTTTACTCACGGCGATCACACCGGATGCTATCCCCTGAATAATGCGCATGGCATAAATAAAGTAAATATGATCGCTATATGCGATACCCAGACTTGCCATACTGAATAGAAAAAGGGAGAATAGGCATGGTAGATATCTTCCATACCGATCTATCAATCCACCGATCATAAATTGGGTGATGCCATAACTTATAATGAAAATAGGTAGGGTTAACTGGATAGCTGAAGGTGAAACATTTAGCTGTAAGGCCATATCAGGTAACGAGGGGATGTAGATATCCATAGCCAGTCCTGATATCGGAAGCAGACTGAATGCGATAAATGTATTCCAGCGCTCATTGCTCTGGTCTACTCTTCTGAGGGTAAATGAATTTTTCATTTAGCAAAATTAAATCCCCATTGATTTTTTCGCTAAAACACAACAAATAGATCATTATACAAATCAAATATTTTGTGAGATTTATCTATCTACTCTGAATTCCCTAGGTGTAGAGGCTGTGAGGCGTTTGAAATATTTGTTGAAGTGAGAAGGATAGTCAAATCCCAATGCATAGGCTATCTCCGAAATATTCCAATTTGTATTGCGGAGCAATGTCTTTGCTTCCCTGATGATTTGTTCATTGATTATCACTGTCGTTGTTTTTCCGGTATTTTTTTTTAGAACACTGTTCAGATGATTTACATGTACATGGAGCTTCTCTGCAAAATATTTTGGAGTTAGTAGTTTCAATGGTTGATCTGTTAGGTCTACCGGAAACTTCTTATGAAGTAACATAAAAAAACCTTCTACAGTTCTATCATGTATTTTTAAGACCGATGAATATTGTGGCTGTTGTAAACGTGCGGCTTCATGAATTATCAATTGCAGTAATGTACGGGCCATATCCCATTTAAAAGAATAGTCACTCGTTACTAGTTCTTGGATTGTTTTGAAATAATGAAGCATTCGTTCCTGCTGGTCCAAGGAAAGTGTTACTACAGGGTGTATTGCAGTATTAAACAAGGAACTGGCGTATTGCAGATCGGGCAATAATACTCCTGAAATAAAATGATGATCAAAAACGCAAGAAAACCGACCTGTTTCGGTAGCACTAAATTCGACAGAAGCAGAAACCCAGGGATTGGAAAGAATAAGGCAAGGCCCATCGATTGGGATTTCTTCATTATTGTAAATAAGTAATCCTTTTCCGGGGTTTAAACCTGTAGTTAGGCATATTTTGTAATAATCTCTCCGGCTATAAGGTGTTCTTGCCGTCTTTGCGTATGTTTCCTTTACATTTATGTGTTCTTGCCTGGAAAATACTTGGAGCTTTTTAGAAAGGGAATCTTCTTTCTGTTCATAAAGTTTGGGAAGCTTTTCTTTAGGAATATGTCCATCCATAAAAAGTTGTCATTATAGAGGTTACAGTTCTTTTATCATTTCATATTGTTTACCGCTGATCGCTATACTTTTTGCTTTCAAAAAATCGACAATCGAATCGCAAGCGGTATCTGCATTTATCAATTTTGTCTTTGTATTATGATTCAGTTTCTGCATTTCTTGAAGTAAAAGGGAGCCTATGCCTCTTCTCCTGCAGGTTTTATCAACTGCGATATGCGCGATATCTCCAGAAATAGCATCGAAAACACAATAGCCGACCAGTTTTTTTGCTTTAAAAACACCAAGGTTGGTAAAATGTTCCTTAGCCCGATTAATGGATTCAAGACTGTTTTGCCAAGATGGATTAAAGTCCCATAATTGTTCAAGGGAATCGTAGTTAACATCATTAAGGAGTGTAATTTGGAAGTCCTTATTCTCTTCAATTACTTTATTTGTATCCCATACAAAATAGTTAAACTCTCGGGTTATCGTAAAACCTAGTTTTTGATAAATAGAAAGAGCCTTTGTATTGTGCTGTAAAACTTCCAATAGATAGTTTTTTATCTTCTCCATTCTTAGATAAGGGATGGAGTATTCGAATATTTTTGTAGCTAAACCTTGTCCTCTATAATTTTTTGAAGTTCCTGTACCTGTATCATAAGCCGTCTTTAAGCCGTTAAACATTCCGATACCATTTAATGTAAATGAAACCAGTTCCTCTCCATCGAATGCGCCAAATGAAAGTTTAGGGTTAAAACCTCTTCTTTTTAACATGTTTTCAAACTCAATGGCGTTCAGTTGCATGTCATAATCGAAAAATGCGGTATCAAACGATTTATAAAGTGTATTAATGTCTAAATTTTCCAGTGATGTAATGTTCATTTCTTAATAAATTAAAATGAATTAATTTTATTCTTATGCATATGTCCTTATATCAACGAAAGTAATTGTGTATTACAATAGCTCATCTTTGACTGCTAATTGAGAATCTTTAATACAATCTCAATTGTACTTTTCAACAGATTGTCAGATATGCCAGACCTGATGCTTACTCTTATACCTATAATATTATTGTATATAAACAATGCCAATTGATTTGATGGCGTTTTGTTTGAAATTAAGTTCTTGATTTGACTTCGCGCAATCAGATCAGATAAAGCTTCTATAATCATTTTATTGTTTTTATCAATAACATATTGAATCTCTCTGTCGTAATTAGAGAATTCAACATTTGTATTGATAATAAAGCAACCGTAAGGTTTTGTTTTTAGTGATTTTGGTGTAATTAAACTTCTTAAAAAATTACCGATTGTGGTTTTAGCATCATTTGATGAATCAAGTGTGGACACGAAGGAGGCTGTGTCTGTGTCAACATACCTTTTTAATGCTTTTAAAAAGAGAGATTTCTTGTCGCCATAAGTATTATATAAACTTGATCGACTAATTCCCATTGCTCCTACAAGTTCTTGAGGTGAAGTGGCTGAATATCCTTGTTTCCAAAATAATTCAACTGCTTTTTGCAAAATCTCCGATTCGTCAAATGTCTTTATCCTTGCCATAAACAATAAATACCTTTTTTATATAAAAGTATAAGTTATTCTGGAATTTTAGTTCCAGAATAACGTAAAAAAATTATTCGCCTTTTCCATATTTAAACTGCAGAGCAGCCGTTGCTACACGAGTTCCTAACCATGCACCTGTTTCCAGGTCGGCTTCTGGCGGCGCAAACTCAGCGCTAACATCATAATCTGATTGGGCTGCGGCTCCTGTATGAAATCCATGTCTATTTAAGCTGTTTTCAGTTGTGAACGATCCATTATGACCACTTTTGATACCTAAATTGATCCAGTGCATGTGATGTTGTGCAGCAAAATTTGCGAGGTACTGCAATGTAAATTGCTTATCACCTGATCTTGAAGCAGCGTTTGTAAATCCTGCAGCCAGTTTATCTTGCCAAGCAGACTTTCTGAAAACATTTGGTGAGGTTGCATCCATGAACGCTTTGAATTCAGCAGAAACAGATCCCATATAAGTAGGCGATCCAAATATAATACCATCTACTTTTTCAAGTTCTTCCCATTTTGTCTGAGCTTCTTCTACGTTTAATAATAGTGATGAAGCATCATCAACCCTATTTACACCTTCGGCAACAGCTAAAGCAAGTTTTTTCGTGTGCCCATTACCACTATGGTAAATCACTGCGATCTTTACATTTTTAGTTCCCATACTATTTGCGAATTTTAAGATTAAAAAATTATTTATTTTCAATTTATAGTCTATTTTGTTCTGCCTCTTATTGTTTTAGAATAATAGATGTCTACTAATTTTAACTTGTTTTATTATTACGAATTGATTCGTGTTTGTATATCTTATTTTTTCTTGATAAAAGTGCCTGATCCAATGTCTAAGGATGCAGCTATGGCTGTTTTTTCTAAGGTATTTATTCTATCATCTTCACTAAACTCATATAGAGGTCCTATGAAATCATTTTTTATATCCGATACACCACAATATTCTAAAATTCCCTTTTGTAATTGTGTCAGTCCACTCGATTGATATACATCTTCATATGCAGCAAGGGATAAATCACCGGCTGTCGTAATGATTCTTGCAGTTTTTGAATTTAACAGGCCATGGTTTTCCCCGTCTTTGTTACTTTTAAAAGTAATGCCAGGTAAGAATGCTCTATCAAAAAAACCTTTCATTAATGCTGGCATACCAAGCCACCAAAGGGGATGAATCCAGACTTGGTGTTCGCTCCATTTTATATCTTCTATGGCTCTTATCAAATCTGGTTCTAGGTCCATTCGTTGCCGATAACCATATTGTAAATTGGGATTGAACTTTAGATCGCTGATAGGGATATACCTGACTTCTGCACCCTTGTTAATTGCTGAATTGATATAGGATTGTGCCAAAGCCGTATTAAAGCTTTTTTTGTCTGGATGTCCATTGATAACTAGTATTTTTTTCATTTACTTATTTTCACTAATGATTATTACTGAATTGTATGACTTACTGTTACGATAAATTTCTATATCATTTTATAGTGACATCTTATTCTAATATTTTTTTTCTTAAAAAATCATCTATCCGTTTTCCTATTTCATGATGAAACTCTTCCAGTGGAAAATGTCCCGTGGGGTAGAACACATATTCTACGTTTTTGAGATCGTCTTTGTATTTTAAAGCCCCTTTCTTAGAGAAAAAAGTGTCATTTTCACCCCAGATAATCAGAGTTTCCGGTTGTATTTTCCGAAATAGCATCTGCCATTTTGGATACTTGGGTACATTGTTCTGGTAATCGTATAAAAGTGTCAATTGTATTTCTTTATTCCCTTTACGGTCTAAAAAATACTGATCGGTATAAACAATAGCGGGATCAATAAGCAAACTGTCTGTTACTCCGTTGTAGTATTGAAATTTTGTTCCTTCTAACGTGAGTAACTGTTCTAAATTTGCTTTATTCTTCACTGTGGGGTTTTTCCAATAGTCAAAAAGTGGCCGTGAACTTTCTGTAAGACCCTCTATGTATGCATTTGCATTCATTACGATCATTTTTTCCAATAATTCAGGTCGTTTTTCAATAATTCTAAATCCAACAGGTCCTCCGTAATCGTGCATCAGAAAGCTTGCTTTTTCGATAGCTAAAGTATCTATAAACCTTTCCATTACTTCGGCAAGATGATCAAAACTATAATTGAACTCCTTGGCAGAGGGCATACCACTCAGACCAAACCCTGGATAAGTGGGAGCAATTAAGTGATATTTTTCCTTTAGGTTATCAATCAGATTTCTAAACATAAACGAAGAAGACGGAAATCCATGTAACAATACTATACTGGGGTAATCCGGATCCCCGGCCTCGATATAAAATATATTTACACCGTCTACTAAGACGTTCTTATAAGTGATTGAATTCATTTTATCATCCGTTGAGATATGCTGAGATTGGCTATTTGTCGAAAAAAACAGCAGCAAAATACATGCATATACCATTACTCCGTGTGTCATTCCTGTCCATATTGTTTTAACAGTTTAATCATCATTTCAAGTGCGTTATCAATAGGCCAGACATCCTGTTGCACCTGAGTCTGGATAATAGCTCCTTCATAAAGTACGAATGCAAAGTCTGCAAAGGAGCTATCTGTAGCTTCATCTAATAGTTGGTGAAATATATTCCGGGCACTTTCTTTATTTTTTTTTATAATAGGAAGTAGGTCCTTATCATCGCTGGATATTTCGGATAATAGATTGTGAAAATGGCATCCTCTGAATTCATTTTTAATCACGTCATTACGTAGTCTTTCATAAATTTTGGTAATCTTCATACGCACGCTCGAATCATCTGCAATTAATTCTAAATGGTTGGACACATATTCTTCTGTCAATTCTTCCAGATAAGTGCTGCATAATTCTTTTTTGGTAGAGAAATGCTGAAATAAAGTTGACTTAGCTACATCAGCTTCTTCAATAATCTGATTGATACCCGTTGAATTATAACCCTGTTTGTAAAAAAGTCGCTTGGTTGTATCCAATATCCTGTCTCTCGCTTTTTGCTTTTTCATATCAAAATAATTTATGTCAAAGATACAAATAAAACAGACAAGTCTGTATTGTTTTTGGTTTTTATTTTTTACCTTTGGTTTCAAATTAATTTAATATTCAGATTATGGAGGGTACACAAACTTATCTCACATCGATCGAAAAGCCTCGAAGCATCTTAATGAAATTGGTTTATTACTTTACGAAAAAACAATTGGGTAAAGTGATTACACCGATTAAAGTGCTTTACGCTCGCTTGCCCATCTCTTTTGTTCAGGTGAATAACCAAATGAATAAACTGGACAGAAAAATATCCATACCACAATCATTAATATATCTCATCCGCAATCAGGTAGCACGGATTAATGTATGCGAATTTTGTATGGATATCAGTGCCTATCAAATTCTGAAAGAGAATCTGGGACTGGAAAAAGTGGAGGCCTTGTATGAATACGAGACCAGTCATTTATTTACCGGTGCTGAAAAAGCCGCACTTAATTATGTTTCTGAATTAACAAGAAATAAAAGTCTTCAGCAAGAAACGGTTGAGGAACTCAAAAAGCACTTTACTGAAAGAGAAATTTGCGAAATTGTTTTTTTGGTATCAAGCGAACATTTTTACAATATGACCAATTTAGGCCTTAACATACATTCGGACAGCATGTGTGATATTACAAAACGCAGATCCTAGTTATTAAGTATAGATTTCCATAACATTTACACTATTTCAATGAAAACCATAAGTCTTAATTTAAAATCGGTTAATTGTATTTTAATCACACTGTTATTGTTCTGTCAACATACATTAGGACAATCAAAAACTCCAGTGTTTAATAATATTTATATGCTGATTGAGCAGAAAAATTTTTTTTCAGCGAGAGATCTTTACAAGAGTCAACAATCAACCCTGACAGAACCTAATCAAAAAATAATAGAAGCCATACTTGATAATGCTTTTAATAACTTATCAGAATCTAATATAAAAATAGATAAACTAAATGATCAATATCGGAATCTGCCGGATTCTATTCAGCTTAAACTTGACCGTGTGCAGACTGATAATTATATAAAATTATTTCAATATAAGAATGCGGAAAATGCCTTTTCAAAAATTTTAAACAAGCATGCAAAGTTGCTTTCAGGTGAAGAATTGGACGATGTAAAAAACAGTCATTCTATCTGGACAACCTTAGCAAACGAAAATCCACAACGGGTATTTATCTCGGAAACAAACATTTTAAAACTATTTAAAGATAAAGTGGGATTGAATAATCTACGCATATCTACGGCAAATAATGCTTTTGATTTTGTTTTTGATACAGGAGCTAATTTATCTACAATTTCAAAGTCAATAGCGGATTCACTGGGTGTAAAACTTTTCCCTTCGTTTATTTCTGTAAAGGCAATTACAGGACATGAGGTACAGGCGCAATTAGGTATATGCCCGGAAGTATCATTGGGGACCATCAAAATAGAGAATATTATTTTCTTGGTTATGGACGATGAGGCTTTGTCCTTTCCGACAATTAATTATCATATAAAAGGTATTCTAGGTTTTCCAGTCATTACAGCACTTCGTGAAATTAAAATTACGAACGATGACTTTTTAATAGTTCCTAAGACTGCTGACGATAGGAATGTCGTTTCAAATATGGCTTTTGATGAACTTACACCTTTGATTTTTATTGATGGAATGCACTTTTCTTTTGATACTGGAGCAAGCGGTAGTATTTTATACAGCAATTTCTTTAGAAAATTTCAAAAAGAAATAGACATGAAATATACGTCGGGGAAGATCAATCTAGGTGGTGCCGGTGGAACCAGAGAGTTTGAGGGTTATATGGTTTCTTTGGATTCATTATATGACAACGGAGTTCTCTTTCTTAATAATGTACCGGTACTGAAAGAGAAAATAATCGATAGAGAAACGGTGTATGGGAATATCGGACAGGATTTTATTAAAAACTTTTCTGCTATAACTATCAATTTTCAAAATATGAATATAGAATTCAACTAAAATACAATATACGGAGCTTTATAAAACTAATAATAATTTTTTTAAATGGTTAAAAACTAGAAAAATGGATCAACGATTAAATTTACCGGAATTAGACCCAAAAGCTTTTCAAGTGATGCTGGGAATTGAAAAATATCTTGCTGAAAGTGGGCTGGATAAAAAACTACAGGAACTTATTAAAATCAGGGCATCGCAGATAAACGGCTGTGCTTTTTGCCTCAATATGCACACGCGGGATGCGTTGAAAATCGGAGAAACAGCGCAACGAATATTTTTATTAAATGCCTGGAAAGAAACGGATTTATTTACCGAAAATGAAAAAGCTGTATTAGCCCTTACGGAAGCGATAACACTTATTGCAAAAGGCCCCGTCTCGGATGAAGTTTACAATTCGGCGAAAGTATATTTTACAGATAAGGAATTAGCAGTTATTATGATGGCTATTGTGGCAATAAACAGCTGGAATAGGATTACGATAACAAGTAGAACACCATTAGATTAGCCCAAAATAGAAATAACATGATATTATGGATAAAAAAGAAAAAATTGATAGGAACGAAAATAAAGGAGCTAGTTTTCTAGTCGATCTTAGCCATACGATTGAAGATGGACTCGTAACCTATAAAGGCCTGCCTGCGCCTGTTATTTGTGATTATTTAAGTAGAGAAGAGTCGAGAACACGTTATGAACCCGGAACGGAATTCCAGATAGCAAAAATTGAAATGATATCAAATACCGGAACATATATAGACTGTCCGTTCCATAGATTTGAAAATGGAAAAGATCTTTCAGAAGTAGAATTGGAACGGTTTGTTGATCTCGATGCTATTGTAATAAGTATTCCGTTCTCACAGACTAAAGAAATAAAGAAGGAGCATTTTATTAATTACGACATCAAAAAACGGGCTGTGCTGATTCGTACGGGCTGGGACGAAAATTGGAATACCGAACAATACTATGAAAATCACCCTTATTTAACCGCTGAAGCTGCAACATATTTAAAAGAATGCAAGGTTCAACTGGTCGGAATTGATTCTCATAATATTGATGATTCTTCTGGAAATTCCAGACCTGTACATACCATACTTTTGGGGGCTGAAATTTTAATAGTAGAACATCTGTGTAATTTATCGCTTTTACCTCGGGATGGATTTACATTTAGTGCCGTTCCGCCAAAATTTAAGGGTGTTGGCACTTTCCCCGTAAGAGCGATGGCAAAAGTAAATACGGTAAGACTTTGAAATCAGGATATTCATAAAAAAGCGCTTGAAAAATGAGAAACAACATCATAAAGGGTATTATTCGGCAGTTACAGGATAATCTGGACGGAAATAATTGGCTTGACGAAAGTTTTAAGAAAAAAATAGAAGGCATCGATGAAAAGTTGGTATTCTACCGACCTATTCCGGAAGTTCACAGCGTTGCAGAACTGATTGGACATATTACAATCTGGCGTACAGAAAGTATGCAAAAACTTCAAGGTATAGCATCTTCGTTAACTATGGAGAGCTCGGAAAATTGGAGAACGAATGAAGAACTGAGAAAAATAGGATGGCAAAAACTGAAATCAGACCTATTTTCCAGCCAGATAGACCTGATCAATTTGATTAAGAATAAAACGGATGAATATCTGGAGCAAAAACATTACGCTCCGGGATATTCATACCACTATATTATCGAAGGATTGATCCATCACGATATATATCATCTAGGGCAGATAGGAGTTACCCTTAAATTACTTGGCAGAACTTAACGGCTTAGCTTTCAATACTGGCATGTTTTTTATATGCCATAGTTTCTCTATTTTTCAACAGATAATTGATTAACCGAATGAAACAATTTCAAACCATTAAGTATATGGATAAAAATAAAATAATTCCCTGGATAATTGCCATCGTTATGGTGATTGTTTTTTCTGTAATATCAGAGGGATACTCACTGATTTTTACATTTGTACCCGCAGTACCAATTGCATTGTGGCTTTATTTCAAAACCTGTTATAAATCGACAAGCAATGTTTCTATCTTGCCTTATTATCTGTTGGGAGTAGGCTTTCAGTTTATCCATTTTGCAGAAGAACATGCCTTTGGTTTTGAAAGACAATTTGGGGTACTTTTTGGAGGTAGCCCTTACGATCACAATACTTTTGTAACCTTTAATATGTTTGCCTACCTTCTGTTTATTTTAGGCGGCATTGCATTCTATAAAAACTGGAAACCCTTACAGATGTTTGCGATGTTTTTTATTGTTTACGGAATGGCTGGTAATGCAATAGGTCATATCGTTTTCTGTGTTATGGCAAAAGGATATTTTCCTGGGATTTATACGTCATTTCTTAATCTAATACTATTTCCCTTTCTTTTGGCCGAACTCATTAAGACCAAAAAAAGAGCATTGGAGGAATTTAGTTAATAGGCTGGTGGCTGTCTGTTTTCTATCGATTCTTGTCGTAGGAATATTGCTCTTTCGTCAAAACTAACCTCTTGAGGCAAGGGACAGACGATGCTGTTGAAAAATTGGAGTAATTCCTCGGAGTGTTGATGGCTCTTTTTTGTCCTTAGATTATAGTGGGTAAATCTACTCCATAATACGGCTTTGATGGTCGTTTTATCTTCATCCCACATAATTGCTTCAACAAACAGACTTTTGTTTGTTACAGAAAGTAGTTTTGTTTGAATGGTAACCCTTTCCATAAGTTAGGCGACCGAAAAATAGCTGATCATATTCTGCGATACAACCCAGGATATACCTGTTTCTTTTGCCATTTTATAAATGTCAAACTCATAGTATTTTAGCAGCTGATCTTCCCAGGCATTGATGATGTAATCAATATAACGGGAATTGTTTAGGTGATTAAAAGGATCACAATCAGAAAAGCGGACTAGCATCTGGCTTTCTAATATTTTTTCGTTTTTATTTAATTCCATTTTTTATGGTGTTACTGATTTATAGTTAATACTTCTCCGTCATCCGGTATATGTACTTTTTGGGAAAGAGCCATTGTGCTAAATTCTTTCCTGAGCTGCTCTCTGCTCATGGGGCAGTGGTTTACAGCTTCTAAATGATTGATTATAACTTCATATGGTGCGTTCTGTACAAAACTTTCAATTTCATCCTTGCGCATGAGAACCGGTTTGAAAATATCGAATTGCGCTGCGCCACCAGCCACAACAGCAATATCTGGTTTTAAATCAGTCAAAACATGATGAACATCTTTTGTGTAAATTGTATCCGCACTTAGATAAATTGTTTTTTCATTTGGCAGTTCAATATAAAATCCCATTACATTTCCCATAAGTTTAGACACATAGCCATACCCATGAACTGCAGGAATACCTTGTATTTTTCCACCTAAAAAAGCTGATTCTTTCCAATATTCTACGTTCTGAATAATGTTCAATCCTTTTTTGCGCAATACGTTCTCATCTTTTGCACTGCATATTGTTGGGATTTTTTTGTCTCGAAGGAATTTAATCGCAGCACCATCCAAATGATCGGGGTGGAGGTGTGTGAGCAAACAGTGGGTCGTTTTTTGAATGATGCCCATTGCACCGTCGGGTAGATCCACAATTGGATTTCTTCGGGCTTTTGATCGGAAAAAGACAAATGAGGGAGCTGATTCCCCCTTTTTACCCAACATAGGATCGACAAGAATAACCCTGTTTGCTGTTTCTATGACTAATGTAGCATTTCGGATATGATGAATTTTCATGGTTGTCTTTTTTAAACCTTATACAAAACAGACTCTACTACCTGTGGAATTTCACGAACTTCTACCGTCCCTCCATATAGAAGAACAGGACAGGATTTTGCTAGCACTAAAGCATCTTGCATAGTATATGCCTGAAGAATAACGTTACTAACAGTCTTTAATACATCAGATTGAGTAAATTCTTGTTTCATCGCTTTATCAACGCCTGAAATAGTATAGCCTGATTCTGGAAAGGAATAGCTTCTAACGCAAATACCTTCCCATTTCCATTGTTGTACCAACTCATCCCATTGTGGATTTATTTCTTTTGCATGTTCTGTATCATAGGATTCCGGAACGCTGACCAATAAACTAAATTGTTTCATGATAAAATATTTTTATTGTTATACGTATGCTTTTCTTAAATAAGATTAGGGTTCATGTTTACATCTTTCTGATACAAAGGTATTTGTAATAATATACTTTTGAAAGTAGTATATCTAAAGTATATTAGTTTACTTTTGTATAGCTTTTTGAAATCAAAGGAATTAAGAGATGAAAAAAAATGAAATAATTTGTCCGGTTGAATATTCCTTCCAACTTTTAGGAGGAAAATGGAAATTGCCTATCATTAATGTATTAGCAAAAAGTGGAGTTATCCGATTTAAAGAACTGGAAAGAACGGTAGTCGGTATAACTCCGAAAATGCTGACCATACAACTAAGGAGCTTAGAAGCAGATGGTTTGGTCGAGCGCAAAATTTATGCAACTGTACCACCAACCGTTGAATACAAATTATCAACTGTTGGGAAATCCATCAAACCTATGATAGAAGAAATGGAAAAATGGGGTTTATACCATCAAAGCTTAAAGGGATAAGCTCTGACTCATTTTCTAGTTTTCGTCCAATCCGGATTATTTTAAATAAACTTCTCTTCTGTCAGGTACATGTTGTGCTGCTGCCAGCCACCATTGTTCGTTTTCTTTTACCAAAACAAATAAAGCCAGTTCATCAAAACTTCCGGGCTTTATGTTCTGGTTTGATATATTTGGTATTTTAGATATTCTTCTTACATAAGCTATTGCCACTTGCTCTGACACGAAACGTATATTTTCTGCTTCGTATTTGGCTGCTCCTTTGACAGGGGTTACAGAGGAGAACATCTGTTTGTGAATGGAATGGATTTGGTCGTATCCATTTGCAATGGCTGCAAAAGGACTTCCCCATAGAATATCTTGGGCAAAGCGCTGGTTGAATAACGCTACATTACCGTTTTCAATTGCTTCTTGTAATTCAGATATGAAAGTCTCAATTTCTGAAGTGTCATGAGACTTAAAAATATTTGGCCTAGTTTGATTTTGCATAGTTTTTAATTTTAAATTATTTTTTCTCGTTAGTGTTATATGTAACCGGAATATGCATTTATAATGGGGGGCTATTAAATTATAGATTCTAAGCTTCTTTTGTTTCTTTTCTTTGATCGGAGATGGCGTATAAAGAAGAGGTAATAAAAATTTTTAATCAATCGTCATTATCAATTTCTTTCCATTTGTTTGGTTATTTTCCATCATTAAATGGGCTTTTTGGACAGTTTCTATACTTAGTTTTCCAACAATATTTATTTCTGTTGGACTTATTATATCTTTCTCAATTTTATCAAAAAGCTCTTGTAAAGCATTTCCGTAATATTCAAATTTTTCATCGCTATTTTTTAAAGCTGGAGCATAATTGGCAATATTTAGAATAGTTGTAGCTTTATCAAATAATTGCTCCTTAGCTTTTTCTGTCGCAAGAAAGGTTACGTCTATATATGTACCGAACACGGTAATAAGTTCGACACATATTTCAGACATTGTACCTCCAACCAGATCTATTACGTATTCGAATTGTCCGTTCTTTTTACTTAATACATCAATTACATCTTCATTTTTATAATTGATGATGTTTTTTTTTCTGATCCCAATGCTTTTCAAATGACTGATGCTTTTATTGTTACCGGCAGTTGTGTAGATGTTCATATTTCCGTTAGCTAATAATAGCTTAATAAAAATTGTTCCCACACCACCTGCTCCTCCTGCTATAAAAATTGGCTTTTCTCTCGGAATAGTTACGCGTTTGAAACTTTGCAAAGCCGTCATGCCTACCATCGGTATTGCCGCAGCTTCTTCAAAGCTTATTTTATCGGGATTTTTTGCTAAAAGCTTTGCTGGAACACTGATAAACTCCGCATAAGTACCATTGGAAGCCAAGCTACCCACATAAGCAGAAACTTTGTCACCAATATTAAAGTAATTCACGTCTTTACCAAGCTTTACTATTTCTCCAGAAAATTCTCTTCCCAAAATCGGTGATTTTAGCAGTTTACTTTCCGTAGAACCTTGTCGCATTTGGTAGTCAATAGGATTAAATGCCGTTGCTCTTATTTTTACAAGGACTTCATGAGCTTGAATTTGAGGCTGTTCCAGTTCCTGAAACTCGAAATTTTCAACGCTTCCAAAATTTTTAAGGGTAATTGCTTTCAATTATAGGGTCTTTATATAGTCTTTGATGTTAATCAAATATTGAATTAAAAAACAGACGTTATTTTGCTTATTATTACTTACAGTATGATCTCATTCACACTTCTATCTAGATATAATTCCCAGAATATTTTCGCTATTATATCCGGGTTATGTAAATGCTTCTCTTTAGAAACATACCCTTGAACCAAAATGGTTCCAATAAAAATGCCTGTGCTGGAAAGTGTTTTAACGATACTTTGTGTCAAGTTTCTCAATGCTGATTTTCCTAATGATAAAGAAACGAAATCCTGATTAGACTCAATCGCTATTCCGCCACCAGTCACCAATATTGCTCCGCCCGAAGACGCTAAAGTTTTTTTAAATATTTGCACAATAGGAATAAGTGGTGCTACATTCACTTTGAAGTCTTCAACCAAATTGGCAATTGTTTCCTGAAAAATATTTCCCTGTATTATATGTGCCGCATTATAGAGGATGCAATCTATGTTTGGATTACTTTCCAAAATGTTCTGCATTGAACTGCTTAATTTTTCTGCATCCGCTATATCGCAAGCAATAATCTGAACATGATCATCAGTCCCATTTAATTTTTTCTTTATTTTTAGAAGACTTTCCATACTTCTGCTGACCAGAACAACTTTAAAATTATTCCTAAGAAATCTTTCAGCAACACTGAGGCTAATACCTTCTCCAGCGCCAAAAATGACAAGTACTTTTTTTGCATTCATATACACGCTCCTTTATATGATATCAAAAAGTAATTCGACAGATTTTCTTACTTTATTTTCATGCTGTGTATTGTCTGTGATATCTCTATATCCTGTGGTTGCAATCACACAAGCGTTCAAATTTTTCTTCTCCAGATTCAGGATCCTGTTGTAGGCATCCGGTTCAAATCCCTCCATCGGGCAGGAATCTATTTTCAGATCCGCACAGATTGACAATAACATTCCAAGTGCCAGATAAGTCTGGTTTTTAAGCCAAGTCGTTGTTTCCTCAGTAGATTTTTCCGCAATTTTAGATTTTATAAACGCACCATATCCTTCGATACTTTCAAATGCTGTTTCCTGAATTATTGATTTGCGTTCTATATAGTCGTCTACTAACTGATCTGTGACAGATTGATAATTGCAGAATACAAATAAATGAGAGCAGTCTATTATTTGCTCTTGATTCCATGAATGGGGCATTAATTGTTCTTTTAATTTCTGATCTTCAATAATCAGTACTTTATAAAACTGTAGCCCATAAGAAGAAGGTGCCAATTGAATGCTCTTTTTTATAAACTCTAAATTTTGTTGAGTTATTTTTCGATTTCTGTCAAATTTCTTGGTGGCATATCGCCAGGCTGCATTTTTTAAAAATTCCATTTTTCTCTTCTTTATTGTTTTAATATATAATTGGTCATTATAAAATCTTCGGAGAATCCCATCCGTAGGTATATCGCTTTGCCCATAGGAGAAGACTGTAGTGTAATTAGACTTATGTTTTCATCAATTGCCTGATTAATCAGGTTTGCCATGACTTCTTCCGCAAAACCTTGTTTTCTGAATTCCGGAACAATGCCCAACCCATGAATTCCGAGTGTATTCTGGGTCGGATAAGTGAATACTGTACCGATAATGCTGTCGCCATAATGAACCAGATAGTAATTTATCAGGTGGTTTGTTTTTTTTATGATAGCCGCTGGAATTCTATATCCAAAGCTCATAGGGTATATAACTTGCCATTCGGCAGCCTGTTTCTCTGTCGATATTTTAGCTAAGGTTATCCTATTGTGATGATTTATCTTTTGCAGATGCGCAAGAGACATCCCGATCTGTTGGGATTTTATTTTGAAACCAAAGGCTTCAAACAATAGGTCGCCCTCCTTGTTTTGAAAGTCACTCCAATAACTAAGCGTAGGAAGAACCGGTATATTTTTAATAACCTGACTAGCTCTGCTTAGTATTTCTTCATTTACATTG
Organism: Sphingobacterium faecale; assembly: GCF_016746095.1. Taxonomy (GTDB): domain Bacteria; phylum Bacteroidota; class Bacteroidia; order Sphingobacteriales; family Sphingobacteriaceae; genus Sphingobacterium; species Sphingobacterium faecale. Next base: position 131,661 of record NZ_JAERTY010000008.1, read on the forward strand.
TTGGAGAACCATATCCTATTGGGCCATTCTGCACTGCCTATCTGACATCGGTTAAGGAAATCACGGGATTCCAAAGCGTGAAAAGTATTTCCTACAAGCTCCCATACTGCGGTTAAATTATCAATATTCTTTTCTTGTCTTTCTTTCATTATACTTTATTTTGAATTGATGAAAAATATCCCAACTACCATAGCTATCGCTCCTAATATTTTTTGAAGAGTGATAGATTCCATCGGAAGGTTGAACCATCCGAAGTGCCCTGCCAGCATAGAAAAAGCTAACTGTCCGCACAAGCCCAGGGAGATCATCTTTGAAACACCTAATTTTGGAATGGTAAAATAATAAGCTGTGATTCCGATCACACTAAATAATCCTCCGACAAACCACATATACCAAGGGATTACTCTTATTGTCTGGTTACCAGGTAGGTTTTTCGAGAAAAACAGAAATAAGAACACCAATCCAAAAATCAGACTGGAAAAGGAAGTAGAGATCGAGGCGAGAATCGGTTTTTTTAGATCATGCCCCAATTGTGTATTGAACCCCGCCTGTATTGCTAAGCAGACTCCTCCTAAAAATGCCGTTGCTTGTAAAATCTGTAGTTTCATAGGGCAAAGTTATTTTAAACAATTCACGGGATTCTTTACATATGTTGAGAGTCGTTATTTTTCTTTCAGATCTTTGCGTATTCTGCTTAACTGCGTAGGAGAAATTCCTAAATTAGATGCGATATGCTGTAACGGAATTCGTTTATCAATGTTGGGATGAAGGGCTAGAAATTTTAAATATCTGGCGGTTGAATTTTCCATTACTAAAGAAATTTCTCTCTGTTCCTTATCAATTATCCAGTTTTTTTCGAGGTATGCGATATAGAAATTTTTAAACTCAATATTGTGGTCAATAAGCGCCCTATAACTATCATAGTGAATACTTATCAATGCTGTTTCTTCAATGGCCTCGAGTGTAAATTCTGACGGAGTATTAAGAAGCGCAGACACAGTGGAACCGGCAAACTCATTCTCTAAAAAGATATTTTTATTATAAGTGTTTCCCTCTTCATCTACATAATAGGCTATCACCGCACCTTTGCAAATAAAGTACAGCTGTTTTGATACTGTTCCAATTTGAAGAAGTATTTCGTTTTTCTTTACTAGCTTAAACTTTATAATACTTTCAAACATAGCAATCGCCTCCTCAGTTAATGGATGATACCCCAAGACTACTTGTTTAAAATCATCAAAATATTTTTTTAATTCATCCATAAGCAATAGGCTGTCATTTCAACTTCTAGTTTTGCATTGTTTTTTTCTGTATGAAATTGTAAGGGCAATCCCATTGACGAGGATAAGTCCAAATAAGGTATTTCCTATAGGTGCCCATCCGTTTTCACCTGTTAAAAAAAGCGTAAGAACAACTTTACCAATTAGCGTTACATTCACTATTAGAAGCCCCCATTTTAAAGAGTGATGCCAGAAAGCAATCAGAATTGCTATTACAAATAATAACATAAAAGATATAGTTGCTATTGCTGATTTGGGGTGTGCTAATAATTCCTTTTCTAATTCAAGAATTTTTTGCATTTGAGGATTTATTTCTTTGGGAGAAGGAAACCATACCATGCTGCTCATCATCACCAAGAATAAAATTAAAATCCAAAACAACCTTCGTTTATAAGCTACATAACATAGTAGGATCAAAAAAATTGGTCTTATATACCAGCTTAGTGGGTTGAGGTGTCTTTGGAATGCCCATTCTAATAATTCATTAAAATCCATTCTTCAATATATTGCGGTTGCTTATTGATTTTTTGGAAAAATTGTCTATGTAAGATATATCAAACATTTTGTCCATCTGTTTCATACGGATTGATTCGGGCATTAGCTTTATAAGTTTGTTTCTAAACCAAATACCAAGGTCGTTCTCCATATGTGCCATATTGCCAAGTTTCCAACTTGTGTTTACAATAGTATGTGCTTTATTTATTCTTAATGCTTCATATTGTAAAAATGTCTCAGTAATAGTTTTGCTTCGTTCTAATAGTTTTCCGATTGCGTAAGCATCTTCTATAGCTTGACAGGCACCTTGTCCCATATTAGGGGTTGTTGCGTGCGCCGCATCACCAATAAGACAAGCATTTCCTTTTGTCCATTGCTTAAAGGGAGATAGATCTATAATGTCATTAAATATAATATCACTGATCGCTGTTTTTGAAATTATATGAATAATGTCTGGGTGGAATTCACGAAATAGGCTTGTAATGTCTGGTTCTTTATCTAACAAAGATTGATTCACAACAGCATACCAATAAACTTTTTTATCGGTTATTTTTGCGAAACCAAAGCGTTTACCTTTTCCCCATGATTCAAATGCTTCATGTCTGTATTTTAAGTCCCAATCCAGCTCTACTACACCTCTCCAGCACCTTTGCCCCGTGTCTCTTATATTTCCGGAATCGAATAATTGATTCCTAACTACCGATTTTATACCGTCTGCGCCAATAATAGCCTCTGCATTCACCGTTGTTTCATCTTCAAAAATCAGTTTGAAACCATCCTTTTTTTCAATTTTATTTAATCTTTTTGATAAATGAATATTTTGAAAGCCTACTTGACTTGTAAGTATATTTAATAAATCCGCCCGATGAATAGCAACGTTATATACACCATATTTATCTTCAAATCTGTCTAGGTTAGTTTCAGAAAGGGTAATAAGCTGGGAATCCGTAATCTTGACATTAGATATTTTCATGCCAGCATCTTCAATCTCCTTGTGAATACCCAGTTTTTTGAAAACTTGCATTGCATTATTGGCCAGTAAAATACCTGCGCCAAGATGTTTAATGTTGTCCGCACTTTCATAAATTGTAGGTTCTATACCTTGATTCCGTAAGACTATAGCTGTTGTTAAACCCGCTATACCTCCTCCTATAATGGCTATTTTCATAATACTTTTTTTATTCATCTTATACTCCAGCCGATTCGTTAAAATGTAATTTATCGATAAAGAGTATACATGACCAGACTGTAAAAGCAAATGTATGAAACAAAACAGACAAGTCTGTATTGTTTTTGATTTTATTTTATACATTTGTACGAAATTGATTATACCGGTCTGTGAAGTCTAGAACTAAACAAGAATATTTTATTTACACATTTTTAATGATTAAAGAACTGTTTTATGGAACAAAAAGTATTTAAAGAAATTCGCTTCTTGAAAATTTATGCAATAGTCACCACGTTGGCATTTGTTGCTTTATTTGGTTTTTCGTTTACCAAACCTGAGAAAGACGATGTAACAGTATTCAAGGAAATTTCTGCTCAGCGGATTAATATTGTAAGTCCACAAGGGAAACTGAGGATGGTTTTAAGTAATGCTGAATTACAGACTCCAGGAAAAATGGATGGCGTACAATTAACGGATAGAGAAAGACAACAGGGAATTATCTTTTTTAATAAAGACGAGGACGAAGTCGGCGGGTTAGTCTTTGATAATGGAGGATTAGTGCTTTCTGTTGATAAATGGAAACGCGACCAAATTATGCAATTACAGTATTTTGAAGGGGAAAATGAAGCTGCAAAATATGGCCTTCAGTTTTGGGATCAGGGAGGAGATTTAGGTTTCATAAAGAGAATTGCGATACGTGATTCTTTGACTAAATTAAATTATGATGACAATAAGATTGAAGAGATTTTGACTAGTATGAATGGACGCCTTTTAATGCCGCAAAGAATGTTTGTAGGAAAGTCGACAAAAGACGAGATAGGATTGTTCATAAAAGATAAACTAGGAAATAACAGAATAAGGATATACGTGGATAAAGACGGCCGAGCTCGCTTTCAAGCCTATGATAGAGATGGTAAATCAATACCATTTAATCATCTCTATTAAGTCCTATTACAAAAATACCGTTGCCTAGATAACCTCCTTATCTGGTTAATAGAGTTTTCTAGCTTAATACGGACTCATCAGTGGTTGAAAATTCAACTTTTGTACCTAATACTCGGTGAGTGAAAAATAAAAGATATAAATAGATGAAATATATAATTACAAAAGATCTACTAAAGCGTTTACTTCATAGTCAATTTCCTTAATGAGCACATCTACCTGTTGAGTTGGTTACACCTGAAGGGAATGATAATTCCACTTTTCGTTTAGGGGATACAATACTAGTAAGATTGCCTAATGCAGAACTTTTTGCATCTCAAATTGAAAAAGAAGCAAAATGGTTGCCTTTTTTAGCTCAAAAGCTATCCACACCTATTCCCCATCCGCTAGGGATGGGGAAATCAGAATATCCGTATTCCAATAAAGAATCGTAAAGAAGTGGTCCTTCATCGTAAGGGCAAACCCCAGTTCATGCTGGAGAGCTTGGTATTATTCTTAAGTAGTATGTCACGCTACCTTATCTCGTGTCACGAAAAGCACGTGCAGATGCCTTATTCTCCACATCGTAGGGAGCAGGTAGGGCTATGAGTAGAAAAAAAGCAAAAGACAGTATGACTTCATTGGCGATGAAGAAGCTGATAGCGCAATCTGGAGTGATTTTGATTGGAGGCACCGTCTAAGAAAACCCGTCAGCGTATAAAGACATTGATTTAGTTGGTCTGATATTTGCCATGCTGTGTCGTAGAAAATGTAAACGTATGATGAAGATAAAAATAAGTGTAGTATTAGCTGTATTGATTGCGTTTGGGGTTAGTTCTTGTTATGTCAATAAGCACCCTCATGGGCATGTTCCTCCTGGGCAGATAAAGAAAGCGCATGGTGACAAATCTGCTAAAGCCCACGCGCCTGGGCAACAAAAACACAAACGCGGAAAAGGGCATAACCGATAATAAAGATATAAAAAAGGTTCCGCCATATAGCGGAACCTTTTAGTATTTAAAAATCAAAATAAAGCGTTCGCTTAGCAATACTCATCAAATGCAGCAACAAGATTGTCTGCAATCATTTGAGCAGGCCTTCCTTCAATCATGTGTCTTTCGATCATGTGTACCAGTTTTCCGTCTTTGAAAAGTGCCATAGCCGGAGATGATGGAGGAAATGGAAGCATGTATTCACGAGCCTTGTCTACAGCATCTTTTTCCATGCCAGCAAATACGGTTACTAATTTAGTAGGGTGTTTTTCGTTTTTTACAGCTGCTTTGGCTGCGGGACGGGCGTTAGCTGCAGCACAGCCACATACAGAGTTGACAACAACGAATACAGTACCTTCTGCAGGTATTGCAGCATCAACCTCTTCTACTGTTTTCAATTCTTGAAAACCTGCGTCTACCAATTCTTGGCGCATTGGGGCAACTAAATATTCTGGATACATCGGGATATAAATTAAATTAAAACTGAACTATAGAATATTGTTGTTTTAATCAATATGCAACATAATACTCTTATGTACAAAGATAAGTTATTATACTGCACCCAGCAAGAGGTTATCCTCAGGATAATGTCAGATTATGTTGTAGTCTATTGGTAAAGCTTTAATTCAAACTGGATTTTTGTTTTTTTGTTATTTGTTAAAATCAAAGTATGCTTCGTAGAGACGGGTGTTTCTTGTCCCGCTACGAAGTACTTTAGTGGTTTGCTCAGTTTAAAACCTTTTTGTTTTAATGCCGACAGCATCATTTCCAGACGAGCTAGCTGGTTTCCTTCTTCTGTTTCCAGTTGTTGTAATATTGCCCCTCTCATAAAATCTTTATTTAAGTTCTTTAATAATTGTGCTTAGTACAAAATTAAAGCTTGAGAGCGCACATTCCTATACCCAATTGTGAGTATTTTTCAGTCAATTTTAGTCAAAAAGGGTGTTGAAGCCACTGTCTTTGTACCATTTTAGCGATTTGTAAAAGTCATGAGCAGGACCTTCGTTTTCTGTTGATGGAATATAGCAGGTCAGGCCCGAGTTTTTCTTTATTTCTATATTGTTAAACAATGGAGTGTTAGCTTTAAAAATTACCACTTTTTCTAAGGCACTTTGAATAGTGACCAGAGCGTCTGTATTGTAGTTCTGTGCGATAAAGTCTAAGAAATCAAAGGCGATCAAAGGATTGCCTATTCTGTCGAAGTCCATACGCTGTATATTGGCACGGTTGAAATCCGTGTGTGTTGGTGTCTGTGTTTGTAGTGTAGCTTTTGTTTTTGAGGCAAGTGCTACTAGTTGGGCCGCATCTATAATGGATACTGTAGCTGATCGGTATGCTCCCGATTGTGCGTTGTAATGGTCGAAGTATTTTGTAGCAATGGTTTTGTAGTGTTCCGGTCCTGGTAAAAATAGATCGTTTGTTATTTTGTCGTACGGCATACCGTTGGATACGACTTCGCCAGGAGATGCAATGAAGTATTTTGCTTTATCTTTTATTTCATAGAGCACTTCTACACTTGCCATGGAACATGCGTCGAACATAATAAAGTCAAAATTGTTAGGCAGAGCATTATTCAGATCTGTAATGTCCATAACGTGACCGTTGTCGTCACCAAAAGACTTGAGTTTGATTCCCCCTTGGCTTGCAGGTACCCATCCTGTGGCGTGTGACCACAGTATAAGTCCATAGGATGTAGCTGGATATAGTTCTTGCGTTTCTCTAATGACGGATTTCATCACTGTAGGGTCTGAGGAACTATACGGGGGGTAGTCTTTAATTTTTACTAATTCACCTTTTGCTTGACTGTTCCTTTTTACTTCATAAAGTGCCGGTGAGCCGTTTTTTAGTTTGGCATAGATGATTAGGTTGCCGTCAATATCGCCAATAGCATCTTCCATCTGTGCAATGTTGATTCCAGCTTCTGGGTTTAAGCTGTTGTTAGCTGCCAAATAAACCAGTACCGTCCGAAATTTTTCCTTTACTTCGGGTTCTATGGGATTCTTGTCTCTACAGGCCGATGTTAAAAAAAGTAGGCCGCATAAGAAGTATAGAAGCGTCTTTTGCATTTTATGTGTATTTGGTCATGTAATATAGTGAATTATTACATGATGTTTTTCTCTTTTGCTTTAGTATAAAATCTTAAAGAGAAGTATAAGCCTATACAACTGCATAAGAGAAAGACTAAAGTTTGGATAAGTTCACTATTCATTTTTGATATTAGGTTAGATTCTGTTAGTTTTTACTTTTTGTATTTAAAAAAGGGCGGCAATCGCCGCCCTCTTTCAAGATATGAACTTTTTATAGTTGCATGTGGTGTTAAATGTTAGACTTAATTTTTCTCAATAGTAATTTTTACTACTTGAGTGATCTCATCATTGTTAATAAATCCATTGTTGTATTTGTTAGGAAGCGTGATAGTAGCTTCTACAATGATGTTTTTGGTAATGGTATTCGCACCTGAATTTGTCCACACTACATTAGCTGAATTAGTTACAAATGGAATAGTTGTACCGTAATTAACTACTGTAAGAGATGTGCTAGAAGGTAAGTTGTTAACTCCTATAACCCCAGCTGCGTTTCTCGTGAATATAGCTGTGTTTGGACTGTCTTCATAGTATGCTTTGATGGATACAGTATTGGCGTTGAGGCCTTTAAGTGTAGCTAATTGAGTCGCATTGAAATTACCATTTAGACCGAATCTGTTCAAGCGCTCATTGTTGAATGTTGCATTTGTACCATTATAAACAGTTGTGTTCGGGCTTGGCAGGTAGTTGTCTAATCTAAAGAACTCTCTCAAGCTTACACGGATTGGATCATTCCCGTTGTTTCCAGATGATTTGTCTGTAATAGAAGTAGCTCCATTTTGTAATACTACTATCGGTTTAACAGGGTTTTTGAATTGCACTTGAACTATTTCAGATTTATATGCTGCTGTGTTGCCGTTCAAGAAATAGTCAATCCGTACATTAAGTAGGTTTTTAGTGGCGCCTGTATTCCACCCTGCTACATAGTTGTATGCATTCAGCGTAGGCACGATGTTTGTAACAAGATTGTTGCCGTTTGCTTTAAGATGGAATTGTTGTCCTACTGATGGATCCTGTGTTCCTGAAGCTAAGTTTCCAGAAACATTTGAAGAGGCTATACCGGTACCAAATCCAGCGACTGCGTTGTTTAATACAGTGTAACTATGTGTAACATTAGGGCCGGATATTCCATTGTTTATCTGAAGGAATTCAGACATATCTCCGCCCATGTACCAGTCGTTTGTTCCTAGCTCTTTACCAAATATACGTAGATTGCCATCTTCTATGAAGCCACCTTTCTTAACGTGAGTGATCGTACCGTTTATGCCAACCGTTACAGTTATTTCTAAATTAACAACAGGTAAAGTAGAGTTTGATGCACTTGGTACATAACGACCTTTCAATACATACGTTCCTGGGTTAACTTTAGTTTGGTCAACTTCAACTTTTCTAGTAACGTTCTGGTTTGCTGTGTTCATGTCATGAAGTAAGAACCAGCCAGCAGGAACAGCGCCTATAGTTGAAGAGCCAGCAGGATTAGCAGCAGTTCTTTCGGAGCTGTCGTGGATCCAAGTGTAAGAACTATGGAATGTGGATGCTGAACCTCCTGTAATATTGTAAGCTTGATCTAAAATAGTGCTTGGTGATACAAACGTTAGATCTTTGGTTTGGCTAGACGCAGATGTTAATGACATGCTAGCAGAGCCTGAAATGTTAACTGCATTAACTGAATATTGAGTAAATGCAATTTTGATATAGCGTGACGTGATTGGTGTACCAGTAGCAGAGGTGCTTGCAAATAGATCAACTTTCACAATAGCGTAGTTTCCAACAGCGGCGTGATTGTAATGCCCAGGAGTTGATTCTTTTACGGTGATTGCGCCCGTTTGCGTATCTAGGTTGAGCCAGTTCCCTTGTTGAGGATGTGTTGCGTTAGCTGCAAGAGAGAACCGTAGGTCGTAGCCTGCAAGACCGTGGTCATCCATTGATACTATTTTATCTCCTATTTGGGTACGAGCAAAGAAACCTCTCAATTCTTGTTCTAATTGAACAGCACCCTTATAATTTGTGTTGTTTTGAGGGATGTTCTGATTTGGAATTACTTGTGCCGCATTCTCAAAAATATTAAGTGTGAAGTGAGCATCATTTAACTCAGCTTCAGCAGGTAGGATATTTGTGTTTACACTTGGGCTTGAAACGGCTACAAAGCTATTCCCGTTGAATGCATTTGTGTTATAACCTGATACTAAATCTACTTTAGAGTTAGTGTTAACAGCTTTTTCAATCGTTACCTCATCTTTTTCGATGATTTCCTCTTTCGCGATGTTGAAAGGAGAAGCTACAAATCTTTGAGCCTCGGCTACGGCTGAATGCAGGTTCTTGACCTGAAGAGCTATAAATAGATCTTTAGTACCGTCGTTGTACGAATGTCTCGGAAACAAAGAATTTGATCCAGTATTCTTCGCAAGAAGAGGACGGTATTTAACTACGATGTCTCCAAAGTTTTTTACAACTCCTGCATTAACAAAGTTCTCGTTTATGCCTGAATGCCCTCCTGAGCGGAAAGATACCTTTTCAGTTTCTTGCGATAATAAGCCTTCTGCTTGATAATTTGCAATAGCTACACCAAATGGATTCAAGTTATATTTGATTTCCGCGTAACCTTGTAATAAGGTGTTTCTGTTATTCTCGTCGTCAACAATACGTGGGAAAAATACAACTGGAGTATTGGAATTAGTAAATGAAGGAACTAAAGTTAAGCTAGAAACCTTAACTGCTTCTTTTGATAAAAATACAGTTGTAGGTGCTTCTGTAGCATCAGTAAATACAACATTATATCCACCATCAGTTTCTGTTATGGTAATGTCACCGGGATAAGCTTGTATACCAGTGGATTGATTTCCAAAATACCAGTAGTATTTACCGTCAGACGCTTTTTTAATCTCTGGAGTTTCTCCCTTGTCTCCTGGATCTCCCTTGTCTCCTGGATCTCCCTTGTCTCCTGGATCTCCCTTGTCTCCTGGATCTCCCTTGTCTCCTGGATCTCCCTTAGGTCCTTGTGCTTTGATTCCTGTTTTTATAGTCCAAGTCGTTCCTCCGTCAACACTACCTTCCCATTCACCTGTAGTAGAGCTAATACGCCACATTGTTCCCGGTGTGCCTGGATCTCCTTTGCCTCCTGGGGCGCCTGGATCTCCTTTACCTCCTGGGGTGCCAGGGTCTCCTTTTGCACCGTTTTTAATGGTGTATTGTGTGACTTTTCCAGAAGGATCTTTTAAATGAAAGATAAATCCATCAGGGATTGCTTCAACTTTTTCAACAACATTGTTGGCAGCAAGAGCAGCAAGGTCTTTTTTGAGACCAGCAATATCAGAAGTATTCTGATTGATGCTTTGTTCAAGACGCGATATGTCATCGTCGTACTTTTTACAGCCTTCGAGTACTACTGCGCTGCTGATTGCAATAGCTAAGGCGACTTTGGATAGATTTCTAATTTTCATGTTTTACTTTTGAAATTTAAATTCGTTAAATGCTCGAAATTGATTGTACATTCATTCCTTTTGTGTTATCTGTTTGTGTTATATTTTTTGTAAAAGTACAATATAATATTGTAATACCAAATAAATTTTTAAAAATATATTTACGGATATGTTTTTAATTCAAATTGAAATGAATGTATTTGGCCATCAATGTCGGTTACTTGTACTTCAAAAATGGTTTTTTTGCTTTTTCTGTTTATCTTAAGATGTTGTTTAGCATACTCTTGATCTTTTAAATTTATTTTTTTTAAGTTCAAAAGACTGATAATATCCTTTTCCGTTATTTCTTTAGATTCTGTCTGTAAAGTGTTTTTATTCTCATTTTCTTTTTTAAAATTCATGGTCTTGCTGGTTAATAAATGGTCCTGGTTTGATGACTATGTTTTATTTAACCCTATCTACATACGTTTATTATTAAGCTCTGTAGTTTTTAAACTACGCAAACATACAATGTAAAATTGATTTATACAATCATTTGTTGTTTTTTTTGTTATTAAATATGATTTTCTTAATTTGGCCTAATATTTGATTCTTTGAGTGCGTGAAATCATTTTATGAATGGTGAAGCTTGTGAAGAAGGAAGAAGTGGAGTTGCGGCTTTTGTTTAGTGTGAGGATTTGCTGACAAAAGGTTGATGTTTTTTTTTGATACTGTTTATATAAAATAATATATGTCTAACTGGGGTCGCTTAGATCAAGTAATACAATATCTAGGGTTGAATGTAAATTCTTTTTCTAAAGAAATAGGGTTAAATAGAGCGGAGAGATTATATCAGATAAAAAAAGGAAATTATGATATCAGTAAGAATCTTGCTGGAATTATTGTGTCTCGATTTCCAGAGTTAAACGAGGCTTGGTTGTTAACTGGAGAAGGAACAATGCTGAAGGTTGCAGAAGGTTCTCCTAAAATTCCACTGTACAGCTTCAGTTTGGATGATTTTAATACTGATGTTTCACAGATGCAGGTTGTTGAGGAACTGGAAATCCCTATTCTATCAGGCAGTGATTTTGCATTTGTCCACCAAGGTGATTCTATGAGTCCAGAGATTGAGCATGGTAGTATGGTCTTTGTGAAACAGGTTGATAAGGACGCGATTGTTTTTGGAGACATTTACCTGATCATATCTGAGAAAATGAATATAGTGCGTTTTATTCGAGGCTTAGATGATAAGAGCTGGCGGTTGGTTGCAAAAAATGCTACAGATTTTGACGACTTGATAATTGATATTCTACAGGTTAAAGCTGTTTATAAAGTGAAAGGCGTACTCTCTATGATTTCGATGTAGGTAGGGGGGATCAGTAGTCAGGGATCAGTAATCAGTAGTCAGGTGTTAGTGTCTAGGGGTTAGTAGTCGGTGATTAGTAACCCGTGGTCTGTGAGGAGGAGGGAGGATCTTTCAATAATCTTAGTAGGTGAGTAAATCGTTGATGAATTTCCTTGTTACTTGAAGTCCATTCTGTAGTCTTTGGTCGTTTAAACCAGAAATTATTGTGTATTTTGCGTTCAACGCATCTAACTCTTTTTTCCAGATTTTCATAAAATGTTCTCTTTCCTCTGGGAAGTCTCTCAAAGGATCATTCTCCCAAGGGAGGTCGATGTCCATGAGCAGGTATAGATCGTATCTTCTTTGTGTAATCTCCGATGTTACTTCGTATGGGGTGTGGCCAAATAAGTGATCGCACCATATTTTTACGGTCATGATCGTGGTGTCACAGATCAATATGTTATTTTTCGTTTGAGAGGATATTGCTTCTTCTAAAGCAATCTGTCCGTAGAACATGTTGGTTTCGTCCTGTAGACTGTATTGGTTCTGGAGATTTTTACAGTAGTATCGAGCATATTCAGGTACGTAAGAGCTGTCTAATACCTTGGAAAGATGTTGAGCCATGGTTGATTTTCCGGTTGACTCAGGACCGACTACTGCAATTTTTAGTAAAGAATCCTTGTTATTGTTCATGGAAGAACAATATTAAGCATTTTTTTTGAGTAATCTAAAGCCGTTAAACCTTTTGCTTTCTTATCATTTTTATTGCACTATTTTGTTAGCACAATTGGTGCTGGCAAAAGATTCTGGTTTGGCTTTGAATACAAACCCCATCCCGAGAATATATCCCATAGCTTCTTTTAGCGCAATATTTGACTCGAAATTTGGATTCGTATTGATGTCGGCATGTACTTCCAGATCGATCGCATACTGATCTAAAATGGGACACAGATGGTAAGCTGTTTCGATGGATTTTTGTACTTCTAAAAGCATTCGTTCTTTGATGCTCATGTTGTGTGCTTTGCGGTCTTTGTGGATAAACATAAATCCGCCCTTATGTTCGCGGAGAAATACCACTACCGTAGCAAACTCGGCAGTTCCACGTTTTACCTGAGAATCTGTCCCTATGAAAACCTTGAGTTTGTTTCCTAATTTATTTTCTCTGAGGATTGCCGCTTCAACAGCATCCATAATGGGGAGGCGAAGGTGTTCGCCATTGTATTTTTGCCATTCCATAAGATATGTTTTTGTTGTTTGAATATACTGATATCGTGTTCATTGATTGTTAATTGTATGTTGTTTTTAAGTTATGTGTTCAGCGGTGAAATGGTATAATGCTGAATGTGTAGATCTGCAGATTCGCGAATCTGTCTAATAAATGAAAATCTATCTAGTGCTCTTTTACGCCATAAGCCAGGTCTCCGGCATCACCAAGGCCGGGGACAATATAGGATTTACTGGTCAGCTCATTATCGACGTCTCCGACCCAAATCTGTGCCTCAGAGATAAATGCTCTGACATGATCAAGCCCTTCTTGGCTAGCAATAATAGCTGCAATATGCAATTCCTTGATATTATACTCGCTTAAAAGCTCTCTACAGCAAAGAACCAAGCTCTTGCCTGTGGCCAACATTGGATCGGATACAATCACTATTCGTTCGTCAAGGTTTGGCGTGTTCTCATATTTGCGGTGAATTTCGAACTCTCCACTTTTTTTGGTATGTCTATAGGCTGCTATAAAACCAGATTCTGCCTGATCGAAAACATTTAAAAACCCCTGATGGTATGGTAATCCCGCGCGAATCAACGTTATAAGGACAGGCTGTTCTATCAAAGTGTGCATTTCTGCAACACCTAGAGGAGTTTCAATCTCCTGAGGTGAGTAGGTAAAAGTTTTGCTGATCTCGTAAGCCATTACTTCGCCAAGTCTTTCGATGTTCCGGCGGAACCGCATGCTATCTTTTTGGATTTCTTTATCCCTAAGCTCTGAAATGAAATGATTGGCGATGCTATTTTCTTTTGTCAGTATGTGAATCATGGTAATGGTATTTATTTACCAAAATACAAAAAAATATTGAGTTGTAGTTAGTGATAAGTGGTGGCATGCATTACATTTTATGTTTTTTTGGTGTATGCCATATCTTACAGCTAAATTTCTTATTTTTACATAAGAAGGGACACTATGAAATTTCAACTTACGTCAGAATATTATCCTACCGGAGATCAGCCACAAGCGATAAAAGAATTAGTACAAGGAGTAAACCAAGGAGATACTTACCAAACCCTTCTTGGGGTGACTGGTTCCGGAAAGACCTTTACGGTTGCTAATGTCATTCAGCAGACCCAGAAGCCGACCTTGATACTAAGTCATAATAAGACGTTGGCAGCACAGTTATATGGAGAGTTCAAACAGTTCTTTCCAGAGAACTCAGTAAACTATTTTGTATCCTATTATGACTACTATCAACCGGAGGCGTTCATAGCATCGACCAATACCTATATCGAAAAGGATCTGGCAATCAATGAAGAGATTGAAAAATTGCGGTTGGCAAGTACCTCTGCCTTGATGTCTGGCCGGCGGGATGTCATAGTGGTTTCGTCTGTATCCTGTATCTATGGTATGGGAAATCCCGATGATTTCTCGAAGTCAATCTTCCGGTTTGGTGTAGGGATGACTGTATCCAGAAATGCATTTTTACACAAGTTGGTAGAGATTTTATACGCACGTACGACTACGGAGTTTAAGCGCGGTACGTTTCGAGTCAAAGGAGATACAGTAGATATCTATCCAGCGTATTTGGACAATGCCTATCGGGTTTCTTTCTTTGGGGATGAAATCGACGAACTTAGCGAAATAGATCCGGTTACTGGTAAAACGTTGTTGAAACATGAGACTCTATCGCTTTTTCCAGCAACCCTGTTTGTAACACCCAAGGAGAAATTTACACAATCTATTTGGGCGATACAGGAAGAAATGGTACAACGCAAAGCCCAACTTGAAGAGGAAGGGCGGATGTTGGAGGCCAAACGTTTAGAGGAAAGAGTCAATTACGATTTGGAAATGATGCGAGAACTCGGCTACTGCTCGGGGATAGAGAACTATTCCCGCTTCTTTGATGGTAGAGAGCCTGGGATGCGTCCCTTCTGTCTTCTGGATTATTTCCCCGAAGACTATTTGGTGGTCATTGATGAAAGCCACGTCACATTGCCACAATTGAGGGCTATGTATGGAGGTGACCGTTCGCGGAAGATATCGCTCGTAGAGCATGGCTTCAGGCTTCCGGCAGCGTTGGACAATAGACCGCTTAACTTTCCGGAATTCGAGTCTTTAACAAATCAGACCATATATGTCTCGGCGACACCCGGTGATTATGAATTGCAACAAACCGAAGGAGTGGTAGTAGAGCAGGTGATTCGTCCTACGGGATTGTTAGACCCAATTATAGAAGTCAGGCCCGCTATGAATCAGGTAGATGATTTTTTGGAACAGGTAGACAAAACAATAAAAGAAGGAGGTCGTATCCTAGCTACAACGTTGACCAAACGTATGGCGGAGGAGTTAACGAAATATATGAGTCGCCTTAATATCAAGGTACGCTATATCCACTCGGAGGTCAAAACCTTAGAAAGGGTGGAAATATTACGGGGACTGCGCCTAGGGGAGTTCGATGTATTGGTGGGTGTGAACCTGTTACGGGAAGGGTTAGATCTTCCGGAGGTAACCCTAGTGGCTATTTTGGACGCCGATAAGGAAGGCTTTCTGCGATCAGAACGATCTCTTATACAGACGATAGGTCGTGCAGCACGTAATGACAAAGGCCGTGTGATCATGTACGCCGATAAGATGACCGACAGTATGCGTGTGACAATCGACGAAACCAATAGAAGACGGGAAAAACAGATCGCTTATAACGTGGAGCATGGGATTACACCGCGTACCGTGGGAAAAACAAGAGAAGAGATTTTGGAACAGACATCAGTAGCCGACTTTAAAGGTGAGCAAAAACCATATGTCGAACCTGAGCCAAGTGTTAGCGTAGCTGCTGATCCTTTAATAGCTTACATGAGTGAAAAAGATCTCAAGAAAGCGGTCGATACCGTTCGTAAAAGAATGGAGAAAGCAGCGAAAGAGATGGATTTCCTAGAAGCGGCCAAGCTGCGTGATGAAATGTTTACTTTGGAAAAGTCTTATGAAGAGCGGTTTGGATAGATCTTTATCCAAATCGCTCTTGGTGTTATTTCTTTTCCTGATATAAGGCGGTTTTATTTAGACTTAAAGTCCAACAGTTGGAGTCCTTAACCAAAGTAAACCTGCCATTGGTATAAGTTGTGGTGTTGCGTTGATTCAGCATTATACTGTTCTGTTCTTCTGGAATGAATACCTCAGCTTCATTTTTGGAACTATCCACCAAGAGATAGGCGGAAGTTTGATAGGCACTGGACGTATTCAAGGTGTGTAGTGCGATTCCCTGCTCAAAGGGGCGTATACATTCACCGCGTAATTGGGACCAAGTGTAACCTGCACTCAATAGGCAACCGTGTTTGTCCTTATCCGCTCCCACAGCGGCTAAAGAGTCAGCTCCAGCATTGGATGATGAAACTTTTGATGATTGACAACTGCTCGCAAAGATCACATATAGCAATAATAATGACATATGTGTTTTCATAGTAGATGTTTTTAAGTGTCAATAATTTAATGCTCTATTTAAGCACTATAACCTTTCTGATTCGTGAATCTATCTTGTAGAGCAATTAATGTTCCTAATTTGAATTAATCGGATCAATTGATTCTTTTTTTTGCGGTTAAAATAAGAATATACATTAGCACGCCTCTTCTGAAAGAAATTTTATGAAAAGATAACGTTGAAGGCTTCTGTTTTGTTTGTTGTATTTTAAAATAAAATTCTCTAAGTTTATTCTTTTTCAAATGAAATGGTTTATTCTTTAGTAAATTAATAAACTGAATCAGGAGGAGCTAACCACCCGCTCAAGTGATGATGCAATCACACTATTGGGGGGCTCACGGAAAAATAATAAAATTAAAATACGTTAATTGATCATTGGGATGAAGAAACCAGTACTGGTTATTAAATTTGGATCTGCATCTATCACAACAGATGGAGAAGTAGACGAGCGGATTGTATTGGAGATTGCACGTCAATGTGCTGTTCTCCAATCGACTTATAATATTGTATTGGTATCCTCGGGTGCTGTAGCAGCGGGTCGACGTTTTATTCCGAGATATACGGGGACATTGGAACAACGCAAAGCTGCGGCAGCAATAGGAAATCCATTATTGATGCGGATCTATTCTACCTATTTCAAACCTTTTCGCATCGCACTGGCACAAAGCCTTTGTGAACGCCACCATTTTTCAAATAGGGGGCAGTTTTTACAGTTAAAAAGTACGTATGAGACCTTGTGGAAGAATAATATTATCCCTGTAGCCAATGAAAATGATGTAGTCAGCAATAAAGAACTGAAATTTTCAGATAATGATGAGCTGGCAACATTGATCGCTGTGGGCTTTGGAGCAGAACAGCTTTTGTTCAGTACTTCGGTGCCTGGTGTGCTGGATGACAAGGGAAATGTCATTCCTTTAATTGAAATCATCGATAAAGACGCACTCGCTCTGGCCCGTAAGGAAAAGTCAACGGTGGGCCTAGGAGGTATGACTTCTAAGTTAAACTTTGCCCGATTGGCAACCCAGATGGGTATTCAAGCTGTTATTTTTAGTATGCAGACCCCAGATGGTATTTTAAAGGCTATCTCGGGAGAGACGGGGACGGTGTGTCTGGCGCAGAAGAAGAAAGTTTCTTCTCGAAACAAATGGCTGGCCAGTGGCAGTCTGATCGCAGGTCTGGTCAAAGTAGATCAAGGTGCGCTGCAAGCGATTCAACAGCGGAAAAGCCTATTGGCTGTCGGTATCGCTGAGGTGGTGGGAGAATTTGAAGCAGGGGAGGTCTTTCAGATTGCAGATCGCGAGGGGGTGGTGCAGGCTGTGGCCAAAGCAAAAATCGATTCCGTTGCTTTGAAGAAATCAGATACCAAGAAAAATATAGCATTGGCACATGCAGATGATATCGTGCTATTGTAAGTTGAATAAGAAGACGCTAAGCATAAAATAATAAAGAGGAAGGAAATGAACACTATACAGCAGCAATTATCCGATAGCCGTGTTGCGAAACAAGCTATAAATGAATTGCGAATCCAGGATAAGCAACGGATATTAGAGCGGATCGCATCGCTGTTGCAGATCCATAGTAATGAGGTCTTGCAACAGAATCAACTCGACTTAGAGCGGATGGAGAATGACGATCCCAAGTATGACCGGCTGAAGTTAACAGTGGAACGGATTGAAGGGTTGGCCCAAAGTGTGCTGGATATAAGCAGACTGGCGGATCCTACTGATCGGTTGTTGAGCACAAAGAAACTTGACAACGGGCTCTTGGTCGAAAAAAGGACGGTAGCACTAGGCGTGGTGGGGGTAATTTACGAGTCGAGGCCCAATGTTACGATCGATGTTGCTGCATTGTGCATACAATCGGGAAATGTATGTCTGCTGCGAGGGGGGAGTGATGCATGGTATACCAATCGTTATTTGGTAGGTCTCCTACGGCAGGCGCTGGTGGAGTGTGGTACAGATCCGAATATTGTACAATTATTGCCTACGGAACGGGCTTTGGTCAATGAGCTGTTGGAAGCTGTGCGCTATGTGGATATCATTATCCCGCGTGGATCGCAGGGGCTGATTGATTTTGTACGTCAACATGCGAAAGTACCTGTGATAGAAACAGGGGCTGGGGTCTGTCATACATATGTCGAAGCCAGTGCCGACTTGGCCAAAGCAGCTCGTATTGTCGCGAATGCCAAGATCTCACGGCCTTCGGTATGTAATGCCCTGGATACGGTACTCGTAGATGACAAGATCGATCAGCAGTTTATAGAACAGCTTATACCATATTTTTCAGAAGCTGCGGTTGATGTTTTTGCTTCGGACAAGTTATATGACATTTTTAAAAACGCAGGTTACCCTTTTATACACCGTGCAGACGATGCTGATTTTGGGCGTGAATTTTTAGATTTGAAGTGTTCGATCAAAGAAGTGGACGGTTTGGAGGAGGCACTGACGCATATTGCCCATTATTCGTCCAAACATTCGGAATGTATTGTGTCGCAAGATTCAATTAAAATTACGAAATTTATGCGGTCTGTGGATGCAGCAGCAGTGTATTCCAATGCCTCGACCCGCTTTACCGACGGAGGGGAGTTTGGTTTAGGAGCAGAGATCGGTATTTCTACACAGAAACTGCATGCGCGAGGTCCTTTTGCCTTAGAAAAATTAGTGACAGAAAAATGGTTTGTCACTGGCGACGGACAAATTAGATAATTGCTCATGGGAATTCGATACGAAAAAGACACCATACTGAATTGGATAAATGAGATGGGAAAGTTTCTCCGGCTTTTGGTGGAGAAGTGGGAAGGATTAGAAGAGGTCTCCGCACCGGTTGATATAGCTGCGGGCTATGAAGATTTCTTTAACGAAAAAAGAGATTATTTTGTGCGTATCAGCGATGCTGAACTTGTAGCCTATAGCGAGAGCCTGGAACAGGAGCAGATCCGTCCTTTAGCGCAGCTCCTGATGTACGATGGATTGATGAACAAGGACAATGGATTGCTGCGGAAGGCAAAGGCTCTATTTGAGTATCATATGCAACAGACCGGTAGTTTCTCTTTTGAAGACTACGGCTTTCTCCATCAGATTGAAAAAAATATCCGTTAGCGCTATGGCGTTAACGGAGTACTTCTCGGGCTATTACCAAGCGTTGTATTTCTGAAGTGCCTTCATAAATCTGTGTGATTTTAGCATCGCGCATCAGTCGTTCGACGTGATATTCTTTTACGTACCCATATCCACCATGTATCTGTACTGCCTCTACGGTATGTTTCATGGCTACTTCTGAAGCATGCAGTTTGGCCATGGCTGCCTCTTTGCCATAGGGCAATCCTTGGTCTTTGGTCCAAGCGGCTTTATGGGTCAATAATCGTGCAGCTTCAATCTCAACCTCCATATCGGCCAGTTTAAATTGTATGGCTTGGTGTGTCGATATCGGTTTGCCAAAAGTTTTTCTTTCCTTGGCGTATGCTAGTGCAAGGTCATACGCTCCAGCAGCAATTCCCAGGGCTTGTGCCGCTATACCGATACGACCGCCATCCAGTGTCTTCATCGCAAACTTGAATCCGAAGCCATCCTCGCCAATACGATCCTCTTTGGGTACGATGACATCTGTGAATAACAAAGAATGAGTGTCCGAGCTCCGTATGCCCAATTTGTTTTCTTTGGGACCAATTGTAAAACCAGCTGTTCCTTTCTCTACGATCAGCACATTAATCCCTTTATGCCCCAGTTCGGGATGCGTCTGTGCGATCACCAGATAGATATCTGCATTTCCACCATTGGTAATCCAGTTTTTTGTGCCGTTGAGCAGGTAATGATCTCCCATGTCAGCAGCAATAGTGTGCTGGGAGGATGCATCTGAACCCGCCTCGGGCTCGGATAGGGCAAAGGCCCCAAGTTTTTCCCCCTTTGCGAGGGGAACGAGATACTTTTGCTTTTGTTCTTCGCTACCGTATGCCTCCAGCCCCCATAGTACCAGTGAATTGTGAGCGGACATGATGACGGCAGTGGAAGCATCTACCTTGGCTATCTCTTCGAGGGCCAGTACATAAGCAAGGCTGTCCATACCTGCGCCACCATATTGGTCGGAAGTCATGATTCCCATAAATCCCAATTCCCCCATTTTTTTTACGAAGTCTGTAGGGAACAGCGCTTTCTCATCCCGCTCGATGACATCTTTTTTTAGCTCTTCGGCAAATTCTCTGGCCGCATCACGTATCATTCTATGCTCTTCTGATAACTCGAAATTCATGGTGTATCGTCTATTTGGTTCTATCAAATATAATTAATTTTATTATGCATGCATAATAAAATTGTAAAATTTATTCCTAATTATTTGGTGGCTATCTAAAAGTCTACTATATTAGTAGAATATATAGATTATTAAATTTTATCCATATGAGTTTAAGACTAGGTGATGATGCGCCAAATTTTAAAGCGCAAACAACAATAGGTGATATCGATTTCTACGACTACACCGAAGGTAGCTGGGCGGTATTATATTCCCATCCTTCCGATTTTACGCCAGTGTGTACTACAGAACTTGGCCGTACGGCACAGTTGAAGTCCGAGTTCGAAAAACGAAATGTTAAAGTGTTGGCCTTGAGTGTCGATGCTGTACAGGACCATCTGGAATGGGTTAAAGATATCAATGAGACCCAAAATACAACGGTAGATTTTCCGATCATTGCAGACGAGGATCGTCACGTGGCAGGACTGTATGATATGATCCATCCCAATGCTTCCACGACCTTTACGGTACGCTCTGTATTTGTTATCGGTCCAGACCGCAAGATCAAATTGACACTTACTTATCCCGCGTCTACTGGTCGTAATTTTTACGAGATCCTTCGCGTTATAGACTCCTTACAGCTTACTGCTGAATATTCTGTGGCAACGCCTGCGGATTGGAAAGATGGGGAAGATGTTATTGTAGTTCCGGCGATTAAAACGGAAGACATTCCAGCGAAGTTTCCGAAAGGTTTTACGGAGATCAAACCTTATTTAAGAGTTACACCACAGCCTAATAGATAACCACCGTTTTCAGGTGATAAATACAGGCCCAAGGGAAAGTCAATGTCAAGTACCTATTGCACTCAAAATAAAGCAGCTGTTCGTTTTCGGAGCAGCTGCTTTACTATTTGGATTATCCTAGGTATAACCTAATTGGAGATAATCCTGGTTTTGATTTATTGAAACAAATTTGACTAAAAGACCTTTACGATATAGATGTAGTCTTGCAGTTTCTTGATCTGCTCCGTCCGTGGGAGCGTTGATAGCATGTTTTTATTATTTAAGAAGATGTTGCCTTTTAGCGAGTCTGCGGGGATCTTGTTGAGTGTTTCTACAAGTTCTTTAGTTTTGATCGCAAATGCAGCACCATCTATTCCTTTTTGCTTACCTGATATGATTCCAATAATATTTCCCTGGTTGTCCAGTACAGGGCCCCCACTATTTCCAGGATTGACAGGGATGGAAATTTGGTACGCTATAGTGTCGCCGGCATACCCTGTATTCGAACTTAAATACCCTTGTCCATAAACCGCTTCGTCTCTAGGGAATCCCAGTGTGAAGATATCCTCACCCAGTTCTGAACTTTGTTTCTTGAATGTGTAGGGTATATTCTTCAAAATTTTAAAACTTGGATCGGCGATGTGTAAGATCGCAAGATCTTTTTGCGGATCGGTGTAGACAATCTGCGCCTTATAGGCCTGTCCTTTTACATTCTGAAGGTGTACAGAGTCTGCACCGTTGATCACGTGATAGTTAGTGACAACATATCCATCACGGGTCAGCATGAAACCGGTTGCACCGAAGTGTATGGAGGACGAGTTCTTATTTTTGTCGTTGTTAATGTTTTGTATGGCTTTATGCTGTTCGGTCACGTTCTTTTTGACAGAGTTCATCTCTCGGCGCAACGCACTATAATCCGTATTTGCTTTTTTGATGTTTGCGAAATATCCCGTGATCCATAGGGTAGAAAAAACAGAAATCAAGGCCACCGCTGCAGCGACTCCAGCATTTACCTGTAGCTTACTCCATAGCGACGTTGTCTTTTGACCTGTTTTATGATATTTAGTTGCTTCAAAAGCATTCCCTTCTGCGATGAGCGCCTGTTGGAATGCATGGCGCATCTCGTTCTTTTCTAAGTCCTGTACAAACAAACGATGCTGTTCAAATACTTCCGAATAACTGGGCTCTGTCCGACAGAAGCTCTCGAATGCTATAGCATCTTCAGCAGTAAGTTCGCCTCGTAAATATTGATCGGCCCACTCGATAAAATCATGTCTTTGCATACTACTCACTTTTCAAGAGATGAATTAAAAAATATCTTTTTGAGCCGTTGTAGGCATTTGTACTTTTGTGTCTTTGCATTGTCGGTGTTGGTATAACCAAATTTGTCCCGTATGTCTTGCATGGACATATTCGCAATATAGAAGTCTTTCAGGAGGGTCTGGCAAGGCTCGCCCAATTGTGATAGTGCCTTATTCATCTGATCAAACTTCAGCTCCGTTTCCTCGTGTCGCTCCAGATCATCCTCTATACCTAAGAGATCTTCAAAATCAGAAATATCAGATGTATTGGCCGAATTTCCTTTTCGTGTCAGCTGTTTCAGCCAAAGTCTTCTGGATACTGCGTATAAAAAAGTTCCAAGTTTACTACTTAACTCAAATTTTTGTTGAGTAATCTTATCGTACAATACCATCACCGCTTCCTGAAAGATATCTTTCGCTTCATCCTCAGATCCACTGTTGTTAACGATCATTCGTGATATCAAAGGAAAATAGATCTTATAGATCTTATTGATAGCTCTGCTATCTCCTTTTGATACCCCATCGACAATCTCCTGGTCTGAAATTTCTGTGGGAAGTATTTGTCTTATCTTACTCACTTATTAATACCTTAAAATTCAAATAGTAACCCTTGTCTTTGTGAAATTAATAAAGAAAAATAGTTTCCTGCCTTTCTTAAAGCTTTTAATCTCGGACTGGGATGCTTTCTGACCTTGAATATACGCACTTTTGTAAAAATACTTAACCAAACCTAACAGTATTTTTGATGAAATACGAATGAGGCTCTTAAAAAAATGCTATAGACTTGTTAACGAATAACTTGTTGTTTAAGTATGTTGTCTTTTGTAAAAAAAGAGGTTTATTGAAGAGAAATAGGTGGAGGGAGAAAACAAAAAAAGGCATCCTCAATGGACACCTTTATTGTTTTCTTAGCGGTCTGGACGGGACTCGAACCCGCGACCCCATGCGTGACAGGCATGTATTCTAACCAGCTGAACTACCAGACCTAAGAATTTTAATTGTTGTTAAAGATATTTAGCGGTCTGGACGGGACTCGAACCCGCGACCCCATGCGTGACAGGCATGTATTCTAACCAGCTGAACTACCAGACCTAAATTCTTTATTATTACTATTTTTAAGAACGATGAAAAGACGATTCTTTTCTTTGTTTTTAGCGGTCTGGACGGGACTCGAACCCGCGACCCCATGCGTGACAGGCATGTATTCTAACCAGCTGAACTACCAGACCTAAACCCTTCTTGTGAGAAGGTGTGCAAATATAGCGCTTATTTATATAAATCCTAATTTTTTTTAAAAAAAACTTAGTTTGTAGCGCCCTCCTTCATCTTTTCAGCGTTTTCAGCAAACTGTAATGCATCTATAATCGGCTGTATATCACCGTCTAGAATTGTCGATAAATTGTAGGTAGTCAAGTTAATTCTATGCTCTGTAAATCTTCCTTGCGGATAGTTATAGGTACGGATTTTTGCGGAACGGTCACCTGAAGAAACCAAAGTCTTTCTTTTTGCAGCAATGTCGCCGTTCTTTTTATTCAGTTCTATCTCGTAAAGTTTCGTACGAAGCATCTCCATCGCCAATTCTCGGTTGGCCAATTGGGAACGTTCAACCTGACAGACAACAACGATTCCGGTAGGCTTGTGCGTCAATTGCACTTTTGTTTCTACCTTGTTTACGTTCTGACCTCCGGCACCACCCGATCTGGAGGTATGCATTTCAATATCACCTGGGTTGAGCTCCACGTCCACTTCTTCAGCTTCCGGAAGGACGGCAACGGATGCAGCGGATGTATGTACCCGGCCTTGTGTCTCTGTATCCGGGACACGTTGTACGCGGTGTACTCCAGACTCATATTTCAATTGTCCATATACGTCTTCACCGATTACCTTTAAGATAACCTCTTTATACCCACCGGATGTACCTTCTGTAACATCCATTACCTCGTTGCGCCAGCCTTTGGTTTCAAAATAACGGGTGTACATGCGGTATAAATCTCCTGCAAATAGTGCTGCTTCATCACCACCGGTACCGCCACGGATTTCAATAATCGCATTTTTGGAGTCTTCTGGATCTTTTGGAATTAGCATCAGACGAATTTCTTCCTCTTTCTCTTCTCGCTGGACCAGTAGGATATCTTGTTCCTCCTTGGCCATCTCCCTTAGCTCCTGATCCTTCTCATTGACCAATATGTCCTTATTGGTGTCTATATTGCTGATTATATTCTTGTAAATATGGTACTGTTCTACAATTTTTGATAGGTCTTTATATTCCTTGTTCAATTTTGCAAAACGCTTCATGTCATTAATGGTATCTGGATTGCTGAGTTCAGCTTCCACTTCTTGCCACCGTTCTTTAATCGCTTGTAGTTTTTCTAACATAGTTCTGTTTGATAAGTATTAACCACCAAGGGGGCAAATAGCTTAAAATAGCCCTTATATATCCTGTTTAAAGAGGATATCCCTCGGAGGGTTTTGCATCCAAAAGGTATTGCGTCCTTTTAGAGAGTGCAAAAATACTGAAAAATATGGTTTAAAAAGAAGGAATTATTAATGACTTGACACAACTTTCAGTCCTATTATAGAGGCGATTAAAGTGAAAATGAAGAATATTCTCCAAAACTCGGCAGGCTCTTTAAAGAAAATAATTCCCATTAATACCGTGCCCACGGCTCCGATGCCCGTCCATACCGCATAAGCCGTGCCCAGAGGAAGGCTTTGTGTAGCTTTGATAAGCAATCCCATGCTTAAGAATAAACAGACTACAAATCCAGCATACCACAACATAGAAGCGCTGCCAGTAGCCTCTTTGGCCTTACCCAAGCAAGTCGTAAACCCTACTTCAAAGAGTCCGCCCAAGATTAAAAATATCCAGTTCATTTTTTTTGTGCAAAGGTGCTGGTTTCGCTACACATATTTTTTAACAATTGTTAAAAAAGTGAGCTCTTGAGTATACGGTTTTAGGCCATCGTTACTTGATCTCGGCTCTGATCCGCGAAAGCGTCACTTGGGTCACGCCCAAATAAGATGCAATATACCCCAGTTTGATGCGTTGCACAACGTTAGCCTCTTTGGTCAACAGATCACCGTAACGCTCTGCCGCCGTTTTAAAAAGCGTTTGCATCAAGCGCTGCTCGATTTTCAAAGTTTCTAATTCGGCAAGCTTTCTTCCCCAATTGGCAATAGGAAGCGATTGGTTGTAAAGTCGTTGTAGTTTTGATACAGGAATCCGATATAAGACACAGTTTTCCAAAGTGTCGACAATCTCATAGCCAGGTGTTCCGTGTATATAACTGTTCAGTGAAAGGATAGAATCTCCGGGAAAGCAAAAATCCAAAACCGCTTCTTTCTGTTCTTTTGGATAATAGATGCGGCAGATACCTTCGGTCAGGAAGTAAATATATTTGGCGGTTTTATCCTTGTCAATCAGGATGTTGTTTTTCTCCAATTGGATCCGCTCCGTAATCCGGACCAATCGATCCAGTTCATCCATGGGTAGTGCGTATATCTGTTGGATTGCTTCTACGAGTTCCATCGTTCCAGATTAAGGCTGTGGCCGTCCCATACAGCGTAGGTATAATAATTGATCCATTCCCCCAAATTGATGATCTTAGAACCAGCTCCTATTTCAAGCTCATAAGGAAAGTGTCGATGACCAAAAACAAAATAGTCGTAGTGCTGTGTTTTTAGTGCCTCCTTTGCGTATTGGATAAGCCACTCTTTATCTTCGCCCAAGAACTGCTCATCATTGCCATTGGAAATACGACTATGTTTGGACCATCTCTGCGCTATTCCTATACCCAGATTGGGATGTAGACGTGCAAAAAGCCATTGGCAGAAAGAACTCCTAAATATTTTCTTCAGAGTTTTGTATTTCCTGTCTCCAGGGCCCAGGCCATCCCCGTGGTGTACATAGCAGGTCTTGCCGTTTAGGTTCAGCACGAGTTCATTGTCTACAATAGTAGCTCCGATTTCTTTTTTTAAATAGCCAAACATCCACATGTCGTGGTTGCCCTTAAAGAACGTTATTTTAATGCCCAGATCAGCCAGCTCGGCCAGCTTGCCAAGAAATCGAATGTACCCCTTGGGAACGACAGTACGGTATTCGAACCAGAAATCAAATACATCTCCTACCAGATAAAGCTCGGAGGCATCCTGTTTGATATGGTCAAGCCATTTCACAATTTCTCTTTCCCGACTCTCGGACTGTTCCCTAGGGTAAGAGCCCAGGTGAAAATCGGAAGCGAAATATATTCTTTTAGCAATTTGCATGTTGGTGTAAAACTACCAAAATGCCCTGATTTTACAAACAGCTTTCCGGAGCAGCATTGCTGCTCCGGTCTGATCAGGTACTGTGAATTGCCTGTAAGACGTTCTCCGAATAGCCTATGAAAGTTTTAAAGCCAGAAATATTTCGTTAGTTTTGTTAGAAACAATGATCGATTATGACAAAAAATATTGGTTTTATGATGCTGTCCATGGCATTGGTAGCATGTCAACAAAATAAACAGATTGACTCCGTGAAAGATATTACACTACAACCGTATCCGGTCTCCGAAAAGGTCGACCAAAAGGATGATTTTTTTGGGATTACAGTAGAAGATCCTTATCGTTGGCTTGAAGACGACATGTCCGACAAGACTAAGGCGTGGGTAGCGGCTGAGAATGAAGTAACACAGCATTACCTCAAACAGATCCCTTTTCGGGAAGCCATCACACAGCGCTTGGAGAAATTATGGAATTATGAGAAATATTCAGCTCCGTTTGTAGAAGGTGACTATACTTATTTTTATAAAAATGATGGTTTGCAAAATCAGTCCGTACTCTACCGTAAAAAAGGTGATGAGGGTACAGAGGAAGTCTTTTTGGATCCGAACAAGTTTTCTACAGATGGTACCACGTCTTTAGCTGATATCAACTTTAGTAAAGACGGATCGCTCGTGGCATATCAGATATCCGAGGGTGGTTCGGATTGGCGCAAGGTCATTGTATTACATGCTGCAGACAAAAGTGTGGTAGGAGATACCTTGATCGATGTCAAATTCAGTGGCCTCGCATGGCGCGGGAATGAAGGGTTCTACTACAGTTCCTATGACAAACCTAAATCGGGCTCTGCACTTTCAGCGATGACCGATCAGCATAAGCTTTATTTTCATAAACTGAATACCGCACAAGCCGCGGATGAATTGGTATTTGGTGGCGAGAAGACACCACGACGCTATATCGGTGCAGGCTTGACTGAAGACGAGCGTTTCCTTGTAGTAACAGCGGCCAATACCACTTCAGGCAACGAGTTGTATGTCAAAGATCTCGCTGATACGACAGCGGATTTCGTTACCATTGTGGACAATTTTGAGAAAAATCATGCTGTCTTAGACAATGATGGCGATCGTTTTATTATTTATACGGAGCTGGGCGCACCCAATGGTAAGATCGTAGAAACAGTGCTTGCTGATCCGAAACCAGAGGGGTGGAAAGATCTGATCGCTGAGACTGAAAATGTGTTACGCCCTTCTATAGGAGGTGGTAAGATTTTTGCTTCTTATTTGAAAGATGCAACTTCATTGGTACAGCAGTATGACCGTGAGGGAAAATTGGAGCGTGAGATTACATTGCCAGGTGTAGGTACTGCCAGTGGATTCGCTGCCAAAAAAGCGGATAAATCCCTTTATTATAGCTTTACCTCTTATGTTAACCCCGGGACGATATACAGCTATGATATCGCTTCTGGCAAATCTGCTGTCTATAAAA
This sequence comes from Sphingobacterium faecale, assembly GCF_016746095.1. Taxonomy (GTDB): domain Bacteria; phylum Bacteroidota; class Bacteroidia; order Sphingobacteriales; family Sphingobacteriaceae; genus Sphingobacterium; species Sphingobacterium faecale. The sequence continues at coordinate 160,081 of NZ_JAERTY010000008.1, forward strand.
AGTCGGCGATTCAATTTGATCCGTCCCAGTACGAATCCAAGCAGGTATTTTACACTTCTAAAGACGGAACAAAAGTACCTATGATCATCACGCACAAAAAAGGAGTCAAATTAGACGGTACCAACCCAACGTTGCTGTATGGCTATGGTGGGTTTAATATCAGCCTTACGCCATCATTCAGCACGGCGAATATTATTCTCTTGGAGCAAGGCGGCATATATGCCGTAGCAAACTTGAGAGGAGGAGGCGAATATGGGGAAAATTGGCATGTCGCCGGTACAAAAATGAAAAAACAGAATGTTTTCGATGACTTTATCGCTGCTGGAGAATATCTTATCCATGAAAAATATACCTCTTCTGAGAAGCTTGCTATTGCAGGAGGATCCAATGGAGGTCTATTGGTCGGAGCATGTATGACCCAGCGACCTGAATTGTTTAAAGTAGCTTTTCCGGCCGTAGGGGTGTTGGATATGTTGCGTTACCATAAGTTTACAGCTGGTGCAGGTTGGGCATTTGACTATGGGACGGCGGACGACAGCAAAGAGATGTTCGAGTATCTGTACAAATATTCTCCTTATCATGCGCTTAAAGCGAATACCGCCTATCCAGCAACTATGGTTATGACGGCAGATCACGACGACCGGGTGGTTCCGGCCCACTCTTTCAAGTTTGCCGCACGTCTACAGGAGTATAATGTAGGAGACAATCCGGTATTGATCCGTATCGATACCAAAGCCGGACACGGAGCCGGTAAATCAACGGCTATGCAGATTGCCGAGCACGCGGACAAATGGGCATTTATGTTCCAAAATATGGGAATGAGCTATAGTGAAATTAAGTAATACCCATGGTTGATCATCTTATAAAACACATCAACAGTATCACCCCACTGTCGGCAGAGGAAGAAAGTATCGTTGTAGAACTGGTGCGTGAAAAGACATTGGTGCGGAAGCAATTTTTGCATCGTGCTGGTGAAATTGCCCAATATTCTGCTTTTGTGGTGGAGGGGTGTTTACGGTCTTATGCCGTTGATCGAAATGGCTTTGAACATATTTTGCAATTTGCTCCGGCGAATTGGTGGATATCAGATATGTATTCTTTTGTAAAAAGTCAGCCCAGCGAATTGAACATTGATGCCTTACTGGAAACGAAAGTTTTGTTGTTGAGCCGCTCTTGTCAAGTCAGTATTTTTGATCGTATTCCCAAATTGGAAAGATATTTTAGAATTCTAACGGAAAATGCACTGGCAGCGAGCAACCTTCGAACGATAAATTACCTCAGTCTTCCGGCCAAGGTCAGGTACGAGAAGTTTTGTACGATGTACCCTACGCTGATCAATACGATATCTCAAAAATCGGTCGCCTCTTATATAGGCATCACGCCGGAGTTTCTCAGCAAGCTGAGAGGCGAATACTAGATTCAAAAATGGGCTGCCTTACTCCAAGGTAGCCCATTTTTTCAAGAGCGCTCCCGATAACATGGGGATCGGTTCATGTCTGTTGGTGATTCAATAACATTATGAAAGTTTTATTAATCTATATTAAGAATGGTGTGGCCTGTTACTGCGTATATTTGTAATACACAATAAAAGGAGGAAAAATGGCACATACAGTTTTGTACAGATCCGATAGTCGGGGACATGCTGATCATGGTTGGTTAAAGAGTGCGCACACATTTAGCTTTGCAGGATATTATGATCCTGAACGCATTCATTTTGGTGCGCTCCGCGTGTTCAACGACGATTATGTAACTGGAGGCAACGGCTTTGGCCGGCATCCGCATGATAACATGGAGATTATATCCATTCCATTGGAAGGCGAGCTGGCGCATCAGGATAGCATGGGTAACAGTGGTACGATACAGCCTGGCGAGATTCAGGTTATGAGCGCAGGAACGGGCATACAGCACAGCGAGTTTAATGCAAGCGAAACCGATCCTGTAAAATTTTTACAAATCTGGTTGTTTCCCAACCAACAGAATGTGGAACCCCGTTACGATCAGATCCGTTTAGATCCGGAAAATAGGAAAAACAGATTTCAACAGCTTGTCTCGCCTGATCCGAATGATGAAGGTGCTTGGATACATCAGGACGCGTGGTTTCATATGGTTGATTTAGATCAAGACAAAGAGGTCGAGTATGTATGGAAAGCAAAAGGCAATGGCGTCTTCTTATTTGTCCTGGAAGGAGCAATTGAAGTCGAAGGAAGTGTACTGTCGAGAAGAGATGCTATAGGTGTTACCGAGGCAGATCGTATGACAATACGTGCTACGAAGGGAAGTTCCTTATTGCTTATTGAAGTTCCTATGCTTTAAAGAGACAAAAGATTTGATGTAGTAAAACAGAGGCTGCTTTTATAGCCTCTGTTTTCGTAAAATGTCTTTTCTATAACATAGCATTAGTACAAATTTTATAAATTTAGCGCAACCGACAAACAATGCTTTTTCAATCTTGTTTCTGTTAGGAGAAGGAGGGATGACAGGAACCCACAGAAAGCATATGATGTTTACTTCTAAAAAATAAAAAAATACTAATGAGAACAGGTCTATTGCTATTGTTTCTTGCCGTGTTGCACATCAGCTTTACGAGAGCGGCTGCAGAAGTGCATAGCGTAGATTCATTACCGGCGTCGGCAATTGATTCCGTTGTATTTCCCCGGCCGTTATGGAAACCTATAGATTTGAAGATTCAAGATTCGTTGATCAGACCGCTTGATCCGAAGCGTCCCAAGCATTTTTGGCGAGCCGGTACAGAGTGGTTCTTGACCCAGGCTTTTCCGGCAACCTTTAACCGTTTTATAACCAAAGATCCCTATTCCTATATCACGTTCAAGAATTTCATTCAGCATCAGCGACTAAGTGCTTGGGATTGGGATGATAATCAATTTACGACAAATCAGATCGACCATCCTTATCACGGTCAGCTGTACTTTAATGCCTTCCGAAGCAATGGATATAATTTTTACCAATCCAGTATAGCGACATTTGCAGGCTCTTATATCTGGGAGACGGCAGGGGAGACACAGCACCCTGCAATCAATGATCTGGTCAATACGACCTTTGGCGGAATTATTCTGGGGGAGATGACCCATCGGGTATCCCGTAATATCTTGGCCCGGAGTCGGCATGGGCATAACGTTGTGGGCAATGAGATTGTGGCACTATTGGTAAATCCGGTCAATAGTCTGAATCGTTTACTCGATGGCAAATGGGGTAAGCGTGTAGATGATTATTATCTGGTTGACTCTTCGGTGATCAGTGCAGAGATTGATGCTGGATTTAGGCGTTTCGATGCTAAGGAAGGAGATTTTTTATCTAAGGGGAAAGATTCTTTTTATACCAGGTTACGCTTTAAGTACAGTAACGGTGAGCACAATTATAAGCGACCTTTTGATCAGTTTTCGGTCAATCTTGAAGTGGGGAGTGGTGACAGTACTTTTATCAATGCCGTCAATGTGCATGCGCTACTGTATGGTGCCAAATTCTTTAAAACGAAGAAAGGAGATCATTTCGGAACTCTGAATGCACACTACGATTTTTATAATAACGATGCTTTTTTCTATGGAGCACAGAGTTTAAACTATAACTGGCTGTCCGAGTTTACTTACAAAAAAAATAATAAGCTGAATCTAAGTCTGGGGGTAGGGGCTGTTCTTTTGGCAGCAGTGCCTGATCCCTATTTGTTGTACGGTGCCAGTCGTAATTATAACTATGGATCTGGAGCCTCTTATCGTTTTAAAGGGGAGCTCAGTCTATTGAACCGACTGTTATTTACAACAGATTACAATGGCGGTATTTTTTATACGATCAGCGGTACCCCGTCTTATTACATCTTGCATGCAGGTACTGTCGAGGGCAGTTTACGTGTTTTCAAACGATGGTCCATTAACCTACGATCAGGCTATTTCTCCCTTCAAGGCGAATTCAGAGACGAAAAGTATCCCGATTTTTATCGGGAATTTCCGTTTGGATCGGTTTCCATCGGCTATAATATCCGGTTTTAGGCCTGACGGTATTGCATATGTTCCATCCTTTTGCCAAAAATGGAGATCTCGCGCTGCACGACAAATCCCATTTTTTCGTATAGCCGTTTGGCATCTGGATTGTCAAAATCGACAAGCAATCCCAAGACCTCTTGTTTTTTGTGGACAAACTCATCAATTACGTAGTTGATGAGTAGTTTGCCAATACCTTTTCCTTGGGCCAACGAACTTACCGCTATAGTATCCAGGTATATTTCTCCAGCCTGGGTTTCGTTGGCAACCTGGTAATCTATGGCGTAGCGGGTTTTGATATGCGCTAAAACCGGTTTGCGTAGCGCTTCGAGTTGTGCGCCTGGATACAGGCATATCTGTCCCAATATCCCTTCTTTATCTTCCGCTACGAAAATATACTGATAGGAGTACTGGTTGTCTTCCCGTTGTATAAGATCGCTCAGAAAACGTTTGCCTTCTTCGAAGTCTTCTTTCCCAATAAACTGATATACGATTTCGGTCATCGCAAGTATCATCAGCCCTGCTATTTGCGAGGCATCTTCTTTATTTGCTTTACGGATCTGCATTTTTTTTGTTTTATTGTTATATCTATAAAAAAAGGGCCAACATACCTGTTAGCCCTTCTCTTATCGTTAAGATTACTTATTTGTTATCTAGTTTTTCAAACTTATCGTAATCTATTTTTTTCGATTTTGTCTTAACAGTAGTTTTCAAGTGATCAAAAACCTTAAGTGCTTTTACTTCTTCGAATAGGCGGTTTGCTTGCTCTCTATCCGATAGAAGCTGCATTGCAAACTGACCCAATTGCTCATCTGTAGGCTCTTCGTTGATGTTGTACATCTTGATTTGACCGTAGATACGCTCTTTTGCTAAGTCAACAACCTCGTCGTATTTAACTTCCAAGTTGTTTGCTGTAACGATTCTGTTCTCGATGATCGTCCATTTCAAGTTGTTCACGAAGTCTGCAAAACCTTCTTCGATTTCTTCCGCTGAAAGGTTAGGGTTAGTCGCCTGTAACCATCTTTTTAAGAAATCCTCTGGGAATTTAGCTTCTACTTTCTCCATACCAAAAGTGTACATATCGTTACGTAGCTTCTGCGCAGAGTTTTGCTTGAATAGGTTTTCTACTTCTTCTTTTACTTTTTCGTTGAATTGCTCTTCAGTAGTTACTTCACCTTCTGGGAACAATTTGTCGAAGAACTCCTGATTTAGATCAGCTTCTTCTAAACGGTTGATGTTCTGTACCGAAAGTTCGAATTTAGTTACATCAAGATTTTCAGCCTCTTCTTCGGTAATACCTAAGATACGAGCGATATCAGCAACTTTGAATGCTTTTTTAATATCGATTTTAACTGTATCGTCTTTTTTAAGACCTACTAAAGATTTTTTAATTTTAGCGTCTTCGATTACATCCGTACGTACAGACGTAGTTTTTTCGATACCGTCTTCTTTTTCTTGTTTTAATGTCGCGTATAATACGTCACCTTCCTCAGAAACCTCTGGGTTAGTCATTTTACCGTAGCTGCGACGTAAGTTTTTAGTGCGCTCGACTAATGTAGCATCATCAGCTTTGATATCATACTCAACAAACTCGGTCTCTGCTGTGAAAGGAATGTCAAAAATTGGAGCAAGACCAATCTCATAGTTGAAATTGAACGTGTCTTTGTAGTCCCAATTGTATTTGTTTTCATCTTCAGCATCTACTGGAAGAGGTTGTCCCAATACTTCAAGTTTCTCTTCTGTGATATAGGCTGAAATCTTTTCATTTACAACGCGGTTGATCTCATCAAATAAAATAGCTTTACCGTAAGTACGTCTAATATGACCTACAGGTACCATTCCAGGACGGAATCCTGGTAATTTCGCTTTCTTTGCTTGATCTTTAATCGCTTTGTCGACTGCAGGATTATAATCTTCTGGTGTTAAATCAACGCTGATTTTTGCGCTGATATCATCGATTTTCTGATGTGAAATGTTCATACTTTTCTTTAAGCGTTATTTTCGCATTATAAAAAAAATCCCCCCGATGTATTTTGGTCGGGAGGATATCAAGTGCGGAAGAAGGGACTCGAACCCCCACGCCTTGCGGCGCCAGATCCTAAGTCTGGTGCGGCTACCAATTACGCCACTTCCGCAGTTAGGATTTCTTTTGTGCTACAAAGATAGAACTCAAAACGATATTTGTCAAGCCTTTTTTAATAAAAAAAGCATTTATAGTTCACTTTTATCTATAAACACCTAATATTCAGTTTGATTATTTTTAACGAAAAATAGATGATATAGTGTAATATCAGTAAGGAAAGCTTCATTCTACCTACTGCATGTTTTGTACTTGTCTTTTTGACCTCAAAAAAACACAGAAAAAATTTGTTGGTATCAAATATTGTATGTTACTTTGAATATCAAAGTACTTTTATGAGTCAACACGATTTAATTAAGGAGATAGGACAGATCAGGTCGCTCATGGAGCGTTCCTCCAAATTCATGTCTATAAGCGGTCTTTCTGGTATTCTTATCGGAAGCTATGCTTTAATAGGTGCTTTCTTTGGCTATGTTACGGTATATGGTGCGCGTACCGATTTTAGATACCGGGACAACTATATTACGGATTCTGGTATAATCGGTAAGTTGATTCTCATTGCGGCAGTGGTGTTGTTGGCATCTGTGCTTACGGCTTTTCTGATGGCCAGGCATAAGGCTAGAAAGAACAAGCAGACAATTTGGAATGCGACCAGCAAAGGATTGCTTATAGCAACGGCCATTCCTTTATTGACAGGAGGCGTGTTCTCGATGCTGTTAATATATAAAGGAGCATATGGTCTTATCGCTTCTTCCTTATTGATTTTTTATGGACTGGCATTGAGTGCAGCAAGTAGCTTTACTTTTAGAGAAGCCAGGTGGCTTGGTATTATGGATATTCTATTGGGATTATTCGCTTTGGCATTTCCAGGTTATGGTCTTTGGTTCTGGGCAACGGGATTTGGCCTATTGCATATTGTTTACGGAATTATAGTACATCAACGTTACGAGAAGTGAGTTTAGATCTATCCCTATACGATAAAGTGCTGGAAAATCGTGTCCGTTTGCAGATCATGAGTGTATTGGTCGCTAATGAACATTACGATTTTAATGCTTTAAAAGAACTCCTGCAGGTTACAGATGGCAATCTCGCTTCTAATCTCAAGAGTCTGGAAAAGGAGGGATACCTTATTGTAGAGAAAAGTTTTGTGGATAGAAAACCCAATACCAAATATATCCGTACCGACAAAGGACAAAAAGCCTTTGAAAATCATTTGACAGCATTGGAAAATTTGATCAAGCAGCAGTATAAATAAATTTTTTTGCCTACCAACTTTGAAAAGCAAAGTACTTTCTTTTAGAGATGGTGTATAATACAGACTTAGCACACATTTTATAACATACGAATAACATTTAAATAGAATAACAATCATGGAAAATGAAATTAAAACTCCTCCGCAACTCCCTAATTCGAGTATGACCGTCTTTGAGCGAATCAGTAATTCCGTCATCTTGAAAATGTTTGTCATCTTCGTGCTGCTGCTGATTATGATGATTCCCATGTCTTTGGTCGATGATCTGGTCCGTGAGAGACGGGATCGTGAACAGCAGGTTTCTTCCGAAATTGCCGCTAAATGGGGGCGGGATCAGGTCATTGCCAGTCCGGTGTTGGCTGTTCCTTATGATTATGTTAGTGAGGTAATTGAAAAGGATAGTAAGGGGAAAGAAGTTGTTGTACAACGTGTTGAACAGGATTGGATGTTTCTTCTGCCCAGTCACAGCCAAGTGCAGACCGATATTAAACCAGAGAATCTGAAAAGAGGCATTTATGAATCGGTTGTGTATAATTCAAATTTTACCATCAAAGGAAACTTCGCTGGTCTGGATATGAAATTGCTTCCTGTAGCGGCCGATAAAATGAGATGGTCAGAGGCACAATTGGTTTTTGGGATACAGGATGTAAAAGGGCTATCGTCTGATCCTGAATTGGAATGGGCAGGTCAAAAAATGCCATTATCGATGGATGTAAGGAACTTTCAGCTGTTTAATAACAACATGGCTGCCAATCTGCCTTTGACCAAAGGAGAAGATACCAAGTTTGATTTTCAGATTCGCGTGAAGCTGAGAGGTTCCAAATCAATCAACTTTTTGCCTTTGGCTAACCATACGTTGGTTCAGGCCAAGGGAAGTTGGGGAAATCCGAGTTTCAATGGAGCTTATCTGCCCGAAACCCGTGAGGTGACGGATAAAGAATTCAATGCATCATGGAATATCCCGAGCTTTGGAAGAAAACTGCCGCAGCAATGGTCTGGAGGAAATGACCGCGTGTACCGTTTTTCAGGTATGTCGCTTGCTGAGGCAAATTTTGATCATTATATAGAGACCACAGATGCTGCAGGTGTGGCCAGCGCGAATATAGAGGCAGCCACAGATATGGATATGGTACAGATCAACTTCCTTCCCGAGGTGAATAATTATCAAAAAACAACACGGGTAGCGAAGTATGGGATACTTGTTATTGTATTGACATTTGCATCACTGTTTTTTACCGAGATTATTAAAAAGCAACGCATTCATTTGATTCAGTATATTTTAATTGGCGCTGCGATGATCTTGTTTTACTCGTTGTTACTTGCCATCTCTGAACATTTAGGATTTAATATTGCCTATTTACTTGCCGCGCTTGCGACAATAGGTCTTATTGCCTCCTTCATTAAAATGATAACGAAGGATAATCGCACAGCCTTGTTGTTTACGGGGATTCTTGGTCTGTTTTATGGCTTTATTTTCGTGCTGATGCAATTGCGTGATTATTCCTTGATTGTGGGGACCGTCGGTGTATTTATTATTCTGGCTATACTTATGCGTATATCTACGAAGATTAACTGGTATCAGTTCGATAAGCAATGAAACTAGGTTCTGAAGGCATCAAGATGTATGTGACATACATCTTGATGCTACTTAAACGATTTTAGCAAAGGCTTGCTAGACGCAACCTGCATAAACAGAATCTGACATTTCTCCCGTAAAAACGTTTAGTACTCCAAAATAGATGTGCAATTGTTCTATTTTATGGTAATGATTGGGCAGTTGCCATTCTAATTGGCCATCGTTCACCGCAGCTGTACCTTCATAAAGGCTAGCCTCGTTTTCGATGTCATAGGCCAACAGTAGTAACTTGTAGTGTCCATCGTATCGGTGCCGATGTCTCTCCCATGTTATCATTAATTTACATTGTTCACGGTGTAATGAAGTAACAATTGGCAGATCAAGATTTCCTCTAAAGATTAATGCCTTTTCTGGGTTGATATAAGGGATAGTATCTTCATCATAATCAATTGCATTTTTGAAGAAATAAGACTGTGCAGCTTGAAAAGTACCGATTCGACTCCCCGGAGGTGCTATATTTTTGTAACCTAGCTTGATTATTTCTCCTATAGGGGATAAAAACTTAGATACCGCTTTCATACGATTACGGTTGATAATTGTTAATTCAGTAGGTTTACGTTTGACATAGCGCGGAAGCGATCGGATTATTGCTTGACCATTTAGTTCATAGCCTACAACACTTCCTACTTTTCCTGAGAACGGGCCGTTGATACCACCTTTTAGTATTGCCATAATTTTTGTTTTTAGGAGTACCGCATACCGAGAAGGTTCGGAACATGTCCTGTACTAGTTTATAATTAATTATTACTAAATATACTGATTATTCTGATAATATAGAAATATGATAAAGATTATCTAGAGTATTGCTAGTGATTTACCTCTATTAACCCTCTATAAAACCCCTATTTACCCCCTATAAAATCTCTATAATTTTATAAGGAGTAACGAACTTGATATCTACTTGGGGTTTAACTGAAAGGAAATACAGGTAGAACATAATGACCTAAGTTCATTTCTGAATAAATCCTGTGTAATTACGCTTAAAAGGTTCATGTTTTTGTTAATATTTTTGCATTCGGGATTTGTTTCCGAAAAATTTATCGAAAATAAGCAGCGTAGCTGAATTCATTGATAATAAGCCTAAATTTGACTGTAACCCTAACAGTGCCTTAGATAGATAGGTAGACTGTATATGTAAACTCAGCGAAGTACAAATATGAAGAAAGCTAAAGTTTTTTCAATGTTTGCGTTTTTGTTCATCTCCGTAGGAACGAGTCAAGCGCAAAAAGTCAATTACGAATGGAAACAAGGCGAGGAAGGCGGATATTCGTATAAATATGTCTCCAACGATCCCACACATTCAAGGTTCTATACCTTAAAAAATGGTTTGACGGTTATTCTTAGTCCCAGTAAGAAAGAGCCGCGGATCCAAACTTATATTGCGACCAAAGCAGGAAGTAAAACAGATCCTAAAGATCATACAGGGTTAGCACATTATCTCGAGCACTTATTGTTTAAAGGTACAGATCGGTTTGGTTCTTTGGATTGGGCAAAGGAAAAGCCTTTGTTGGATAAGATCGATGGTCTCTATGAAGACTATAACTCCACAAAAGACGAGGCTAAGCGTAAGGCAATCTATAAGGAAATCGATGAAGTCTCTGGTGAAGCCGCTAAGTATGCGATCGCCAATGAATATGATAAACTCATGAGCAATATGGGGGCAGATGGAACCAACGCTTTTACTTCATTCGAACAGACTGTCTATATTGAAGATATTCCCAACAATGTAGTCGACAAGTATCTTGCGGTACAGGCCGAACGTTTCAGAAGCCCGGTCTTTCGTTTGTTCCATACCGAACTAGAAGCTGTTTATGAAGAGAAAAACATCGGTTTGGATACGGACAACCGTAAGGCGATAGAGGCCATGTTCGAAGGGTTGTTCCCAACCAACAATTATGGACAACAAACGGTATTAGGCACCGTGGAACATCTTAAAAACCCTTCGTTGAAAGCTATCCGTGCATATTTTGACGCATATTATGTGCCCAATAACATGGGGGTCATCATGTCAGGAGATTTTGATCCTACAGCTATGATCAAGAAGGTGGATGCGGCGTTTGCTTATATGCAGCGCAAAGACGTACCTCCTTACAACTTTGCGCCCGAAAAACCGATTACAAGTCCTATCATTAAAGAGGTGAAGGGGCCTAATTCCGAGTTTTTATTCTTAGGATTTAGATTTCCGGGAGCAGCTACCAAAGATGCTCAGATGCTTAATCTTTTAGGAAGCATATTGACCAATGGTTCTGCCGGATTGATCGATTTGGACTTGGTAAAATCACAGAAGTTATTAGGTGCAGGAGCTTTCCCTTATATCCTAAAAGACTATTCGATGTTGATCCTTCAGGGGAATCCGTCTCAGGGACAGTCTTTGGATCAGGTTAAAGAATTGCTATTGGCCGAATTGGCGAAACTGCGTAAAGGAGATTTCTCTGAGGATTTGATTACTTCTATTGTCAATAATGAGCGCAAGTCTCAGATTGCACGAAATGATAGTTATCAAAGTAGAGCGGAAGAGTTAATGGGGGCTTTTACCTCCGAGTTGGATTGGGCTAATGAGTTGCGCAATACCGATTGGTTAGCTACGGTGACTAAAAAAGATATCGTTGATTTTGCTAACAAATATCTGAATGATCAAAACTATGTGGCTATTTACAAGCGTCAGGGAGTAGATGAAAATGTGGTGAAGGTCGTGAAACCGGAGATCACACCGGTAACTGTAAACCGGGAAGCGCAATCGGAGTTCTTGACGAAAGTTAATGCGATGCCTGAAGAGGAAATTAAACCGGTATGGTTGGATTACAGCAAAGATATCCAGAAATCTTCCTCTCACGGCGTGGATGTTTTGGCCGTAGAAAATAAAGACAATGAATTGTTCAGTTTAGTATATCGCTTTCCTTTGGGCTCATGGAATAATAGACTGTTGGGATTAGCAACGGGATACTTGGAGTTTCTGGGAACTAAAGAGAAGAGCAGCGAACAATTCAGTAAGGATTTTTATAAGTTAGCTTCTGATTTTTCTGTTTCTGCGGGTAATGAGGAAACGACTGTTTCTATAGCCGGACTGGATCGTAATTTTGAAGCTTCTGTAGCCTTGATACAAGATCTGTTGAGAAATTGTGTGGCGGATCAATCTGCATTCGATGCTTATATCGGCCGGTTGAAAAAGTCGAGAGTGAATGCCAAGGAAAACAAAGATGCTATCATGAACGGTCTTAAAGCTTATGCAAAGTATGGTGCGAAAAATCCATTCAACTATACATTTACCGATGCAGAATTAGATCAGCTTAAGGCAGGGGATTTGGTACAGGCATTGCATGACTTATCGAAGACTAAACATACCGTTCTTTATTTTGGCCCTAAGAAGGTAGCGCAGTTGACCGCTGCTTTGCCTGCGTTGAAGGTAGGTGCCGGAGCATTTGTGACTATTCCACAGGGTACATCGTTTAAAGAGTTGGCTACGACCGAAAATCAGGTGCTGTTTTCTAACTATAACATGAAGCAGGCCGATATCTTCTGGTTTAGAAATTCGGATACCTACAATGCGGCTTTAACCCCTACGGTGTCTTTATTCAATAGTTATTTCGGTGGCGGAATGGGAAGTATTGTTTTCCAGACGATCCGCGAGTCCAAAGCTTTAGCCTATTCGACCTATGCTTTTTACGGCGCTCCTTATAAAAAGGAAAATCATTATACGGTAGGTGCTTACGTGGGAACACAGTCCGACAAATTTATGGACGCTATAAAAGGTATGAATGAGCTTATCGACGTATTACCGGAATCTTCAAAATCTTTCGAGACGGCGAAGATCAGTTTAATGAAATCTATCGCTAGTGAACGTATAACTAATACAGGAATCTTGAATAGTTATCTGGCTGCTGAACGCTTAGGTAATCAGACGGATATCCGGAGGTCTGTATATGAGAAAATACCGGCTCTTACTTTTGCTGATGTGAACACGTTTCACAAGAAAGAATTTAGTAAAAAACCTTATATCTATTGTATCGTGGCGGACGAATCAGGTTTGAAAGCAGATGATCTGAAGAACTTGGGGCAATTCAAGAAATTGACGTTGGCAGAAATATTTGGTTATTAAAATACATACAACTACCTAATCATATACCTCAATTCATGGATGTGAACGGGACGCTCAACTAAAGAGCGCCCCGTTTTTTTTATTGACACCAAAATTTTACAACATTTCATCGGAATGATATAAATGAAAACCTATCTTCGTTGCATAACTTTGTGGCTGTTGCTATGAGACAATTATTCGTCGTTTTAATATCGCTTCTGTATCTGCTGTTGTCTTCGGGCTTCACGCAGTTTTCGCATGAGTGTAAGGGAGCGGCGGTCAGGTTGGTTAGCTTAACCTCTTCGGCGGCAGTAGGAGATCAACCATGTCCGATATGTCTTGGCAAAGAAAAGAACCTGAAGAAATCTAAAAAGGACTGTTGTAAGCATGCCAGTAAGACACTGAAAGTAGATGTCTCTACATCGGGGAGTGGACATACTGACTTTGCCTTTAAGATATTTGCTCATGTATTTCCAGAGCGGATGTTGGGCGCGCTGTTTGATAGGAATGTCGAAGGAGATTTCCTGTTCAATGCACATTATTATTCTACCAAACTAGTCCCCTGGAGCAATCCACTTTATATTTTCTATTGCGTTTATAGAATTTAAACCCTCGTCTATCTTCATTTAAGTATCAATGCGGTTTCCCTTAGCGGAAGTCGTACTATTCCTTTTTTTTATTTTAAATGTATCGTATAGATGAATATCAAGTTCATGGCATCTATAGGTATGGTCTTGGGATTCTCTGTAAGTAGTATTGCCCAGGTACTAGATCTTAAGGATGCGCTAAAACTGGCTGTTGATAATTATGATAAAATCAAAGCCAAGGAAGTCCTTGTTGAAGCTTCCGCACAAAACACCCTTTATCAACAGAAACAATATCTGCCTGATGTAACAGTAGCTGCTCAGCAGAGTTATGGAACCATCAACGCTCAGAATGGACCATTATATGCTTATGGAGGACTTGCCTCAGCAGCGACATCCATGCCATTGGCCGATCAGAATTGGAACGCAGCCTTTGGTTCGCTGTATTTTGCCAATGTAAACTGGAACATATTTACTTTTGGTCGCCTGAAGAAGCAGGTCGATCTCGTTGTGTCGAAAGAAAAGACAGCGACGGCAGATGTGGATCAGGAGATTTTTCAACATCAAGTCAAGGTCAGTGCTGCTTATCTGAACCTTTTGGCTACACAGCGTATCAAGTATGTGCAGCGTAAGAATTTTGAACGTGCAGAGGTTTTTTATGAAATGACCAATACGCGGGCAAAAAGTGGTTTAATCCCCGAGGTGGACGCTTCGCTGGCAAAAGCAGAGGTGTCAAACGCGAGATCGATGGAGATTAAGTCTTTTGATAAAGAGCTGGATTTCTCCAAGCAGTTGGCTGTATTAATGGGAGAGGATTTTAAACTGTATGTACTGGATAGCATATATAGTACAGCAACCCCGACAGCAGTAATTGGACGAATCGCTGATAACAACTTTGAAAATCATCCTTTTTTAGTGTGGCAACAATCTAAAATAGACGAAAGTAAAGAAGTAGAACAGCTTATCCAGTCCCAAAAAAAGCCTAATCTATCGGGATTTGGAGTAATACAAGGCCGAGGGTCTGGCTTTGATTGGAATTATGTTCAGGACAATTCGGCTTACTCTTCGGCCTATCTTAAAGGTGTTGGTATTAATCGGGGTAATTTTTTATTGGGCGTTTCGTTGAGCTGGAACATCACCAATTTGTTCCGTTACGATAGTAAGGTTAACGAACAACGTTTGCTGACAAAATCTTTGGAGTACGATTATGATCGTATGAAAAAAGATCTGGACGCCCAATCTATGTTGGCAAAAAAGCAAATTACCAACTCTTTCGAAAATTTTGAAGAGACGAAAGTACAGCTTGCCGCCGCAGAGCTAGCTTACAAACAACATACAGCACTTTATGAAAATGGCTTAACGACTTTGGTGGATTTCACACAGGCTCTATACAGTCTGCGTCGTGCTGAGATCGATTTTGAAATCGCTCAGAATAACGTATGGCAAAGTTTACTGCTATTGGCAGCTGCAGATGGAGACCTTACTATGCTCTTGGACGCAAGTGTAAAATAACAATTGAGGTATTAATGAGTTCGCGCCCATAAAAATGCTTTGATGGAGCGTATAGAAGAAATTGGCCCGCTAAGTAGGGGGCGTGAAGTAATTATTGACATATGGAATTAATAAGATTTGCACTCCGGAAGCCCATAGCGATTATCGTGATGGTGCTCGGACTACTGTTCTTTGGGATTAAGGCAGCCCAGGATGTTAAAGTAGATATTCTGCCTGAAATGGACCTCCCTGTTGTATATGTAGCTCATTCATTCAATGGCTATACACCACAACAGATGGAAGGGTATTTTATCAAGATGTATGTAAACATGCTTTTGTTTACAAACGGTATCAAGAGTATAGAATCCAAGAATACGCAAGGCCTTACTTTAATGAAGGTGGTTTTCTACGAAGGGACGAATATGGGGGAGGCTCTTGCACAGATTAATGCATTATCGACGCGTTCGCAGGTATTTCTGCCGCCGGGAGCGCCACCCCCATTTATTATCCGCTTTGACTCTTCATCGCAGCCTGTAGGGCAGCTGGTGTTTCGAAGCAATACGAAGAACAATAATCAACTGCAGGATATTGCCAACTTTAACGCACGTCCGTTTTTGATTGCTATTCCAGGACTGACTACAGCACCTCCATTTGGTGGTAGTCCGCGGACAATTGAGATTAATATTGATCCTGTTAAACTGAGGTCACATAATCTCTCTCCTGAGCAGGTTGTAGAGGTTATTAGTAGAAATAATATTACATCGCCCTCAGGTAATGTCTATATCGGTGATACAAATTATTTGACACCAACGAATAATACGGTCAAAACCGTAGAGGAATTGGGAGATGTGCCACTATTTAAAGGTACCGTAGATAATGTATACATAAGGGATGTGGCTACGGTCAAAGACGGAGCCGATATTGCGACAGGCTATGCCCTGATCGATGGCAAGCGTTCGGTGTATGTTAATATCGCTAAGGCAAGCAATGCTTCGACACTGGATGTCGTCAATACGTTGAAAGAGTCGCTTCCTATGATACAACGGAATATGCCGGATGATGTCACGATTTCATATGAGTTCGATCAATCGGTATATATCTCTAATGCCTTGAAAAGTTTGATTATTGAAGGTGTGCTTGGAGCTTTATTGACTGGTTTGATGGTGATGTTGTTCTTGAACGATAGACGAGGAGCGCTGATTGTAATTATGACAATTCCGATTTCCATTATATCAGGCGTTCTGTTTCTGAAGCTCTTCGGACATACTATCAATATCATGTCACTATCCGGTCTGGCCCTAGCGATAGGGATATTAGTGGATGAGAGTACGGTGACTATCGAAAATATACACCAGCATTTCGCCATGGGCAAAACCCGGGCACAAGCCATATGGGATGCCTGTAAGGAAATCGCGTTTCCTAAGTTGTTAATCATGCTTTGTATTTTGGCGGTTTTCGCGCCAGCATTTATGATGACGGGAATTCCAGGAGCATTATTTATGCCTTTGGCCTTGGCTATTGGTTTCTCTATGGTGGTTTCGTTCTTGTTGTCACAGACCTTTGTCCCGATTATGGGCAATTGGATGATGAAGCATAATCCAGAGACCTGTGCAAACCCTTCGCATAAAGATGATTGGTTTTCGAAGTTTAGAGACCGGTTCGTAAATGTGCTCACTGGAATGATGAAATTTAGAAAACCTATTGTTATTATCAGTCTTGTATCTATTCTATTTACGGTTTTTGCACTGTACCAAATTACAGGAAAAGACGTGCTTCCAACAGTAAACTCGAGGCAGTTTCAAGTGCGTATCAAAGCTGCTGAAGGAACACGTATCGAAGTGACGGAAGCAAAAGTAAAAGGTTTTCTAGACCATCTTGGAAATGTCGTGGGTAAGGATAATGTTGCTATTTCTTCCGTATTTATCGGTCAACACCCATCTACTTTTGCGGTGAGTCCTATCTATCTTTATAATGCCGGTCCCCACGAGGCACTGATGCAGGTGGCTTTGAAAGAATTTAAGGGTAATTCTGACGAGCTCAAGGATAAGCTACGGGCATATTACAAAGAGAAAATGCCGGACTTGCATATTTCTTTTGAACCTATCGAACTTACCGAGAAAATTTTGAGCCAAGGTGCTAATAATCCGATCGAGATCCGGGTGTCAGGGATGATGAAAAAGATGAACCGTATTTATGCCAACAAACTCTTGGCAAAGCTTAAAGAGTTGGAGTACATGCGTGATCAGCAGGTCCCTCAATCAATGGATTATCCTGCTTTACAGATTAATATAGATCGTACCCGCGCGGCTCAATTGGGGCTGGATGCACAAGATATCGCTAAATCTTTGGTGGCAGCTACAGCATCTACACGTTATACCAATAAAAACTTCTGGGTAGGTGGTATGATGGGGATTGCCTATGATGTACAGGTGCAGACGCCGCAACATATATTGAATAGCAAAGAAGAGTTGGCCAACTTACCGTTGTCCAAAAATGCCGAGCGACCTATATTAAGTGATGTGGCAACGATTACGCCGACGAAGGAATTGGGCGAAAGCTATAACCTGGGAACCATGGGGTATACAACGGTGACGGCTAATATCCATAAAACGGATTTGGAACGTGCATCAAAGGATGTAGAAGCAGCTATTGCTTCTTTGGGCGAATTGCCAAAAGGGGTAAATATTAACATTGCTGGTTTGGCTCCGGTATTGGATGAGACGATGAAGAGTTTGGCTACGGGGCTGTTGATTGCCGTTGTTGTTATCTTTCTAATGCTGTCAGCTACTTTCCAGTCTTTTAGGGCTTCTTTAGTGATTTTGACTACAGTTCCTTTTGTAATGGTTGGCTCTTTGGTACTGTTGAATCTGTCAGGCTCTACGCTGAACTTACAATCGTATATGGGGTTGATTATGTCTGTAGGTGTATCTATCGCGAATGGGGTTCTGTTAATCAGTAATGCGGAGAGCGTACGTAAGCAAGGAGTTGACGCGATGGCCGCAGGTTTGGAAGCGGCTAAGCTACGGATAAGACCTATCATCATGACGACACTGGCAATGGCAGCGGGAATGCTTCCGATTGCTATTGGATTTGGCGAGGGTGCCGATCAGATATCGCCGTTGGGTAGAGCAGTGATTGGAGGATTGATTTTCTCTACTTTCTCCGTTTTGGTTATACTCCCTCTAGTGTATGGATGGGTGATGAGAAATGTGAGTATCCTGAGTCCGTCATTGGATCCAGAAGACGAAGAAAGTGTTCACTTTAATCAGTCCGTAAATTAATAAAGTAATTATTCGTTTGGATCTGTGAAGTCCCAACGAATGTTCATTATGTTTTTAAAAAATCAAATTATACAGGTATGAAGTTATTAGTATATACAGCTATTGCATCAATTTTTGTTTTTACAGCATGCAATAGCGAGAAGGCAGAAGTAAAAGAAGAAAAAAAGACCGAAAGCAAGGGCATGGGCGGTATGGGTATGATGATGAATCCGTTTGAGACGGTAGTGGTGGCGAAGAGTAATCCCTTGGTGAAACTGCAGCTAGCGGGAGAGTTGATGCCTGATCAATATACTGAATTGTTTGCTAAGGTGAACAGTTATGTGAAAAGTATCCGAGTGGATATTGGAGACAAGGTCTCGCAAGGTCAGGTTCTGATGGTATTGGAAGCGCCGGAGATTCAGTCGCAAGTGGCTAGTGCTAAAGCAAAGTATGAGGCCCAAAATGCGATTTACCTTTCTACGAAGTCGACCTACGATCGTATGTTGAATGCCGATAAAACGGAGGGGGCAATAGCAAAGGATGCTATCGATCAGATTACAGCACGCAAGCTGTCGGATGAAGCGCAATTGAATGCGGCTAAATCTGCCTACGAAGAGATAAGAGATATTGATAACTATCTTGTAATCCGTTCCCCATTTGCAGGTAGTATTACCGATCGGAATGTTGATTTGGGCGCCTATGTGGGACCAATGGGAAAAACACCATTATTGGTGGTTCAGGATAATAGGAAGCTGCGTCTTAATCTTTCTATTCCGGAAGCAAGTACGCCGTATATCAAACAGGGAGATACAATTCGATTCCATGTAAGGTCGCAACCTCAAACTACACATGTGGCATTGGTCACGCGTAAGTCTGGTAGTCTGGATGCTAAGTTTCGAGCAGAAAAGATCGAAGCGGATTTTGCGAATGGCGGTAATGTCCTTAAGCCATTTATGGTGGCTGAGACGGTTATTCCTTTACAGAATACGGTAGCTACATTCTTTGTGCCTAAAATGGCTGTTGTAGAAAGTGGTATGGGAGTTTATGTGATCCGTGTTGAAAATGGAAAAACAAAGAATGTGCCTGTCAGTAAAGGACGTATGATGCCGGATAAAGTAGAAGTATTTGGTGAACTGAATGAGGGAGATGTTATCCTTAAGATGGGTACAGAAGAAATCTTGGAGGGGACGGAGATTCCTGCCAAAACGGAAATGAAGAAATCATAATAGTAAGAAGTTTTTAAACTGTTTTATATGTACAGATTGTTTAAAACATGGGGTATCGCAACAATAGTTGCGGTATCCCTGATAGCCTGCAACAATACTGAAAAAAAAGTGCAGGATTCGGTGGTAACATCGGAGGAAGGAAATAAAATAAATATAAGTAAGAATCCCCTGAAAGGGAAGCAGGTACCTCAGAATCTGGTGTGCATGGTGAATGATGCTTATATGGGGAAAGAACAAATTCTAGTCGAGCATGAAGGGAAAAAGTACTATGGATGCTGTAATATGTGCAAGGAAAAGATTCCTAAGGATGAGAAGTCCCGTATTGCGACGGATCCTTACTCTTTAGAGAAAGTGGATAAAGCGAATGCATTTATCGTTGTGGTCGGGGATAATGGAGAGGTTGCCTATTTTCAGAAGGAAGAAAATTATCACAAGTTTATCAGTGAAAGTTAGCATGTAAGTTTTTTAGTTGTTTATAGTTTTTTTATTTAGATGCCTTTTTAATCGCCTATGGCGAGATTAAGACCTTTGAAGTTTTACACCGTTCCGCGCTTTCAATCTCTAGGTAGTTTGTCAAAGCCTATCTTCCGGGTTTTAATTTTAAAGGCATCTTAATGACCTAGATTTTAAGAGTGGTGTTGATGCTCGTTAACATTACTCTTCGGATATTTTCTTATCTTGCACTTTATACTCCTATCACCGAAGATAGGGTAAATTGTTTTTGATAGTTGACGAATGATAATGAATTAATTGTATGTATATGAATAAGTTGTCTGTATTGGGTGCAGCTCTGCTGATTAGCGTGACTACTGTCGCGCAGAGAAAGCCGGAAGTTAAAATTGATAAATCGTTAATCACAACAAAAGTGCAAGAATCGCTTGGAAAGAAAAACATGACGGCCATGGATCTTTGGGAACTGGGCCGTGTGTCAGCAGAAGGATTGAGCCCTGATGGAAAGACCTTATTATATGGCGTGTCGTATTATTCGTTGAATGATAATAAATCGGAGAAGGATCTGTATGCGCTGTCTTTGGCTGACAAATCGGTGAAGCAGTTTACTGCGGAAGCAGGAGGTGAATCTGTTTTGAAGATCGAGGCCAATGGTGATGTCATCTATAGTTTTAAAGGACAGTTGTGGCGCAAGAATCTACATGGCGGCGCTGCGGTTCAGTTGACCGATGTAGAGGGCGGATTGGAGAATGTTAAGTTTTCTCCCGATGGTAAACATATCCTTTTTAGCAAAGCGGTATTGTTGAAGAATTATCACAGTGTGGATAAATACAAGGATCTTCCTAAATCGAATATCTATATCTATGATGATTTGGACTATCGACATTGGGACAGCTTTAATGATGGACGTTTTAACCATCCGTTTATAGCGAGCTATACGGACGGAAAGATTGGCGAAGCGCTGGATATTTTGAAGGATGAGCCTTATTATAGTCCTACGGCACCTTTTGGTGGAGCAGAGGATTTTACCTGGAGTCCCGATGGGAAGTCGGTACTGTACGTATGTAAAAAGAAGTTCGGAAAGGATTATGCCACAAGTACCAATACGGATATTTATGAATATGAGATAGCGACAGGCAAAACGAAGAACCTTTCGGAGGGGATGCTGGGCTATGATACGAATCCTGTTTTCAGCCCTGATGGAAAACGCCTATCGTGGATGAGTATGAAAACTGACGGGTATGAGGCAGATAAGAATGATATTATTCTTGTCGATCCATCTACCTCGCAAAAGGTAAACCTGACGGCTCATTGGGATGGGACGGTAAATTCATTCGCTTGGAGTAAAGACAATAAGAAGATTTATTTTGTCGCTCCGACACGAGGTACGGTTCAGCTTTTTGCGATTCATGTTCCGGTAAATCTTAACGTACGTTCACTGCCTGTTATCGAACAGATCAGTGAAGGTCAATTTGATATTACGGGTATTGTGGGTGAGTTGAAGGATGGCTTGGTGGTGACTTCTACAAAGATGACACAGGCGACAGAGATTTATCACTATGCTTTTAAATCGAAAAAGCTTGCCCCGTTGACCACTGTCAATGATGCTCATTATGCGCGATTGAATGAGACAAAAGTCGAAGGTCGGTTTACCAAGGCTTCGGATGGTGAAGATTTATTCTCATGGGTAATCTATCCACCTAACTTTGATCCGACGAAGAAATATCCAACCTTATTATTCTGTCAGGGGGGGCCACAATCGGCCACTACGCAGGGGTATTCGTTTCGTTGGAGTTTTCAGTTGATGGCGTCGCAAGGTTATATCGTTATCCTGCCGAATAGACGAGGTATGCCAGGATGGGGCGTGAAGTGGAACGAGGATATCTCCAAGGATTGGGGGGGACAAGCTATTCGAGATTATCTTTCTGCGATCGACGATTTTTCTAAAGAAAGCTATGTCGATAAGTCTCGTATTGGGGCTATAGGCGCTAGTTACGGTGGCTACTCGGTATTTATGCTGGCCGGCGTTCATGAGGGGCGTTTCAAGTCATTAATCTCCCACTGTGGTCTGTTTGATATGACCTCTTGGTATGGTACGACTGAGGAATTGTTTTTCGCGAATCATGACCTAGGGGGAGCGTACTGGGACAAGAAAAATGAGAAGACTTATACGGATTTTAACCCTATCAAGCATGTAGACAAATGGAATACGCCTATCTTGATATTCCAAGGAGGCAAGGATTATCGAGTGCCTATTGGACAAGGACTAGAGGCTTTCCAGGCGGCACAACTTAAAGGTGTGAAAAGTCGATTGGTGTATATGCCGGACGAAAATCACTGGGTGCTATCGGGACATAATGCGCAGGTATGGCAACGGGAGTTTTTTGATTGGCTAAAAGAAACACTCTAATAAAAAAGAACGGGATCCAATTTGGATCCCGTTCTTTTTTATATTGTACTGAACCATTTTTGGAATAAATGACCTACAACTGGAAGTTCTTTTTGGCTACCATTGAAGGCCGAGATAAGTCCCATGATCCAAAGAATCAATAACGCTATGCCTACTACCATGCCTATAATCGCGCCGGCGACAGGGATGTACCGGAATACCCCCGAAACTAGTCCGATAACCAGCAATCCTAGGTTTTGACGAATATGAAACTTCGCGAAGCTGTTGTTTTTGTCTTTGTTCATGACGAAAGCTACGATTAATCCGATTAATGTGATGTAGGAGATAATCGCTATGCTTTTTCCCTCTTCCACGGTGTTTTTTACTGGTGTGTTGTCCATTGTTGTTAAGTTGAATTTGTTTTGAACAAAGGTAATGACAAAACCCATGCCTATTCGTCCCCGAAAACCGTGATATTTTTTTTATTTCGTATCCTTCTTCCCAAAGATTGAGATTTTTAGGTATTTTCCAGGATTTGTTTTCAAATCATGAACGAGTTCATTGAGGTTTGCCGAAGCTTTATTCAGATTGTCATAGAGCTGATCATCATTCAGCAGCAAACCAATGGAACCTTCACCTTTATTTATTTTTCCGGTAATAGCTTGTACATCTTTCATAGCTTTATGTGCGTTGTCAACCGTAGCTTTTATCTCGGTTTTGGAGAGGTCGTCTGAAAGATTGTCTAGGTTTGCTAAAATAGAGTTTATTTTCTCGTTGTTGTTTTTAAAGTTATCGGTAATGGATTCTAGATTTTGCATGATTTTAGCCAAGCGTATGCGCTCGGATCCCATAAGACCTTCTACATCACTGGTGATCTTTTCCATATTGGTTAAGGATGCCGATATACTACGTAGGCTCTTTTTAAAATCACGTTGGAATTCGTCATCCAAGGCTGTGTTTACAGCACTCAGTACCGAGTCTAGCTTGACAACGAGGTTCTCAATTTTTTTCTGTAAAGGCTCTACTTTTTCCATGAGGTTGGCCTGTACATCGGACTGTAAAGGATCTCCGCTTCTAGCCATGGTGCTGCTATTGCCAATGTCGAAAACAATAACTTTACTACCTAGAATACTTTCGCTGACTATACGGGCGATGGTATTAGAGGGGATATCATAGCTACTTTTAATCTTGAATTCAGTCCTGATTTTTCCATTATCCATGAGCGACATTTTGGACACACGTCCGATTTGGTAACCATTGACCATTACAGGCTTAGATGTTGCTAGACCATCTACATTGTCGTAGTCCGTATAAAACATATTGTCGGTACTGAATACATCATTACCCCGTAAAAAACTATAACCGATAAATAATAAGGCAATTGCGATTGCCGTTAATGCGCCTACTTTAGTCTCGTTTGATATTTTCAAAATATAATCATTTAAGGGTTTAGTCTATACCTCCATATAAACAGTTTAAACTTACATAAATTCATTTTTATATGCAATACAAGGAATATCGATATAAAAGCGACTTCTGTTTTTTATTAAACAATAAATATGGGGTAAATGTTTACTTCTCCGTGGCAGTTTTATACTTCTTTATAGCTTGAAAGAGATTTTCTACAATTTCGGCCTGCCCTTCGTCTGATAACATGTAGTTTTCTTCTTCCGCATTATTGATGAAGCCTATTTCCGTGAGTACTGCCGGCATGGAGGCACGAGCGAGAACGGCTAATCCCTGTTCTTTTACGCCACGGTCTACACGCTTTGAGGCGGTATATTCATGCTGTATGTAGGAAGCAAATCGAATACTTCTATCGCGATATTGTCTTCGCATCAATTTAAAT
Organism: Sphingobacterium faecale; assembly: GCF_016746095.1. Taxonomy (GTDB): domain Bacteria; phylum Bacteroidota; class Bacteroidia; order Sphingobacteriales; family Sphingobacteriaceae; genus Sphingobacterium; species Sphingobacterium faecale. The sequence goes on from NZ_JAERTY010000008.1 coordinate 184,365, forward strand.
ACGATATAACTGGAAGGGTCTTTAGGGTCGAAGTTGCCTAAGTCACTATTGTCGTCATCATGTAACAACATATCGGCATTCTCTCGAATAGCTACGTCCTGTTCGGACATGCGATGGAATCCTAATACAAAGGTTTCCGTTCCAGAAGCCTTTGAAGTACGTTGACTCGTGGAGTTCGCGTGTATGGAAAGGAAAATATCGGCATTGTTTTTATTGGCTATTTCGGAACGGGTCCGGAAGGGAATGTCTACATCCGTTGTACGTGTCATTATTACGTTGATACCCAGTTTGTTTTCTAACTCTGTTTTTAACTTTTTAGAGACATCCAGTACCAGATTTTTTTCTAATGAACGACGGCCTGCTGCTCCTGTGGCTGGTCCTCCATGGCCCGGATCAATTACAATAGTAAACGTCTTTTTATTTTTTGTGACCGGAGGGTCGTTTGTAATAGCGGCAAATGAAACAGAGGTTACTAGAAAAGAGGATGTGAGTAGTGTAAAGCTTAATTTTTTAACAATATTTAAAAATTTCATCGGCATTTTTTTTACATTTTTGTCCTAGCTGATTTATAACGAACTGACAAAGATAGTTGTTTAATTGTATATGATAAAAATAAGAACCTTTTATTAATGATTTTGACTACTTTTGCCAGTAATAGTTTATTTTTACGACTAAAATAATATTTCGTATTTCAACTTTGGAAACGCCTACTCGTCTTTTACTCCTATTGGTGTTCTTATTCTTAGGAACACATACAGTGTTCGCTCAAGTGGAAACTACGAAATCTACCGGTACTACTATACAGGATACGGTATTAACGACCAAGGATACAACAATAAATCATCTCAAAGTGGCAAGCGGTAAAGATACCGTGGTTATGAAAGGAGAAAGTGGTCTGGAGACTGTCGTTACTATTGTGGCCAATGACTCTTCTTGGAATGAGGTCAGCAAAAATATTATTCATTTGTATAAAGGGGCAAAAGTAAAATATCAAGAATTTGAGCTTGCTGCTGACTATATCCGTTTGGATCGCAATACGAACATACTTTTTGCTAGTGGGGTCATAGATCATAACGACAAGTATGTAGGGCGTCCAGTAGTATTGTTTCCCAATGATACGCCTAAGGCTGTGGATTCGCTGCGTTATAATTATAAGACACAAGAGGGAAAGACTTTCGGGATTATGACGGAGGTCGATGGCGGTTTTATTCAGGCTCGGGTATTACGGAAAAACCTCTATGATGAGATGTCTATTTTTAAAGGCTTGTATAGTACCTGTGATCTTCCTGAACCGCATACCCACTTCGGTATACATATCACCAAAGGGTTGGTCACTGATAAGCAGATTATAGCCGGGCCTTCGTATTTAGTGGTGCAAAATATTCCCCTCAAGTTTATAGCATTGCCTTTCGGGTTTTTTCCTAAGCAGGATAAAAAATCTTCAGGGTTTTTATTCCCTTCTTTTGGGGATGATGTCGCTAGAGGTTTTGGTCTGCGCGATTTGGGGTGGTACCTTACGTTTAATGATTATTGGGATTCGGAACTTCGAGGAAGTTTTTACTCCAAAGGTTCATGGGACGCTTCAGTACGTACTAATTATTTGGTAAATTATAAATATAGTGGTGGCTTTAATATTCGCTTTGCATCCACTAAGGTGGGTACAGAGGGTGCTAGCAACTACGGTAGTAATAAGGACTTTAACGTCACGTGGAACCATACACAGCGTCAAGAGGCAAATCCAGGGACTTCTTTTTCGGCCTCGGTCAATTTTGGTACGTCTTCTTATTTCCAGAATACAGGTGCAAATAGTACTTATGATTATGATCAGCTGACCCGAAATAATATGTCATCGTCGATAAGTTACGGAAAGGTCTTTGCAGATGGAAAAGTCAACTTTACGTCTAGTTTGAGTCACCGACAGGATATGGCTTCAGGTAAGGTTGATTTGGAATTGCCTACCTTCGCCTTAAATGTTTCGACATTTAATCCGTTTGACTCAAAGGATCGCGTCGGTGAGCAGAAATGGTACCAACGGATTACCGTAGGGTATAGTTTGCAAGGGAGAAACTCGATTTCTACGGGCGACTCAGTGCTTTTCAAAAAGGAGGCCCTAAAGCAGTTTACGAACGGGTTCCAGCATAATATACCGGTAAGCTTGAGCTTGAACGCATTCAAATATTTCCAGTTTAATACGTCGATGAACTATACGGAACGTTGGTATCTACAAACTATCCGAAAGGGATTGGATAATGAAATAAACGGTTATATTGATGTTCGGGATACGGTGTCTGGCTTTAGAAGGGCGTATGACTATTCGTTTTCGAGTGGACTATCGACTAAAGTATATGGTATGATGCATCCCAAGATAGGGAAGATAGAGGCTGTCCGGCACGTGGTCACACCTTCTGTTAATTTTAACTATAGACCCGATTTCTCTGATCCGAAATTCGGCTTCTATAAATCTTTTATAGATGAAAATGGTCGCTTGTCAGAATATTCGATCTTCGATGGAGCCATTTTTGGAGGACCTTCTTCTGGGCGTTCGATGGGGATTGGTTTTTCAGTAGATAATAATATTGAGGCTAAAATTAGAACGGAGAATGATAGTACCGGAAAGGGTACTAAAAAAATCCCTATTCTACAGGGGTTAACTTTTAGTGGGAACTATAATTTTGCTGCCGATTCGCTCAAACTTTCCACGATCAGTTTTTCGGGGAGGACTACGCTTTTTAAGGAAAAAATCAATTTGAACTTCAATGGTTCATTGGATCCCTATGAGCTCGATTATAGAGGACAACGTATCGATCGGTTCACCATCGAAAATGGTAAACTAGCCCGGTTAACGAATTTTGGGCTTTCCTTTGACTATAGTTTTAATCCTGATGCGTCAAAGAGTCGTAATGGAAATATTGACTCGATGCGTAACAGTATGCCGAATATGACAAAAGAACAATCGGAAGCTCTGTCACGTATAAGTAGAGATCCTAATGCTTTTGTTGATTTTAATATCCCTTGGAATCTGGCTGGATCATTTAGTTTTCAGCATTTCAAGCGCTTTGATCAAGAGATAAGAAAAGAACGTAGTGACTATTCAGCGACACTCAGTCTACATGGTGATGTAAATGTAACTCCGAAATGGAAGATACAGTTTAACTCGGGCTATGACTTTAAGCAGAAGGAGGTTTCTATGACACGTTTCTCCATCTATCGGGATCTGCACTGTTGGGATATGTCTGTGGGCTGGGTTCCGTTTGGACGTTATCAGAGTTATAATATTACGATCAGAGCAAAGGCTTCTGTCTTGCAGGATTTGAAGCTGACAAAGCGCAATAGCCATTATACTTATTAAAATAAAGCTATAGCGGTGATATAACTTTATTACTTTATTGTAACCATGAAAGCTGAAATTATAACCATTGGTGATGAAATACTGCTTGGTCAAGTGGTCGATACCAATTCGGCCTGGCTCGGCCAACTTTTAGATTCCTTACATATCGCTGTTCATCAAATCTCTTCGATTTCGGATAGTAGGGAAGCTATATCGCATGCTTTGAACGAAGCTGCCAACCGCTCGGATCTTATCTTTGTGACGGGTGGACTTGGCCCGACAAAGGACGATGTAACCAAAGAAACTATTGCTTCTTTTTTTCAGAGTAAATTGATCCGGGACGAACGTGTCCTGGAGCATGTCAAATCTATTTTTGAAAAGTACGGAAATGGGCGTGTCATGCCAGACATGAATTACGGACAGGCAGATGTGTTAGCCTGCTGTGAGGTCTTGTTCAATGACGTCGGTACCGCACCTGGAATGTGGGTCGAATATCAGGGGCGGTGTTTTGTGTTTTTACCCGGCGTTCCTTTTGAGATGAAGTTTCTCATGGAGAAAAGGGTTATTCCAAGACTGTCTGGGTACCGCGCTGAGATGGTGATATATCACGCGCATGTTATTACTATGGGGATCGGTGAATCCTATTTAGCGGAGCTTATCGCTGATATAGAAGCTGAATTACCCAATCATATTCGCTTGGCTTATTTACCTAAACTTGGTACCGTACGACTTCGTCTGTCTGCTGTTGGTAAAGACGAGTCTGTATTAAAGAAAGAGACAGATGGCTTTGCACGACGTATAGCTATCCGTACAGGGGAATACCTTGTTGCTGAAAAAGATGTCACGATCGAAGAGGCAATTGTTGAGCGGTTCACTGAAGATCATATCCGCCTGGCTATTGCAGAAAGCTGTACAGGCGGACTTTTGGCAGGTTCGATTACTGCAGTACCGGGGGCTAGTGGAATGTTTGATTGTGGCATAGTCGCTTATCATAATCGAATCAAGCACGAAGTGCTGAGTGTAGAAGAAGCTGTGCTTATCGAATTTGGTGCTGTCAGTGAACAGACAGTCATTCAAATGGCGGAAGGGGTGAAATTATTAGGTGGAGCGACCTATGCTATTGCAACAAGTGGAATAGCTGGACCGACGGGGGGGACCGTAGATAAACCTGTTGGTACGGTTTGGATCGCTGTGAGTGGACCTTATGAAACTGTAAGCCAATTATTCCATTTTAGAAATGATAGACAAGTAAATATCGAACGTAGTATGGCACAGGCTTTGAATATGTTGTGGAAATTGTATAAGAAGGATAGTTCTAAATAGCAGAATATAATTCTATATTATCAATTATTCTAAATATTATATCTTGTTTTTAGGGATTTCATTCGTAATTCTTTAACTTAGTGCGATAAAATACAAAATAATTATGGGAATATTCAGATTGGTACTTCCAAAAATGGGAGAGAGTGTTTCTGAGGCGACTTTAACTAAATGGGTGAAGGCTGTTGGTGATCGGATTGACGAGGATGATACAGTGGTCGAAGTAGCTACCGATAAGGTGGATTCAGAAGTTCCCTCGCCTGTCGAAGGTGTACTAAAAGAAATTCTATTTAAAGAAGGGCAAGTTGCACAGGTCGGTGATGTGATCGCCTTATTAGAGGTGGAAGGGGCTAGTGATATAGAAGGATCCGCAACCCGCATATCTACTGATATAGTTGTAGAGGAGGAATCAAAAGATACACCGTCTATTCCTGGATTAGATGTGTTGGAGCAATCTAAGGTAGCTGCCGTAACCGAAGATTCATATTCTTCTGATGGACGCTTCTATTCTCCGCTGGTTCGAAGTATTGCTCAGCAAGAAAACATATCGTTAGAAGAACTGGCAGGCCTTAAGGGATCAGGATCTGATGGTAGAGTAACGAAGCAGGATGTTTTGAATTATGTGAGCAAAAGATCTGCTATTCCATCTACTGCTATTCCTCCTGTTGTTAAAAGCGCAGATAAGCCAGTTTCTGCTGCTCCGGCGCAGGTGGTGAAAGTATCTAATGGAGATGAAGTTATAGAGATGGATCGGATGCGGCGTTTGATTGCTGATCATATGGTCAATAGCATACGTACATCACCACACGTATTTTCAGTGGTTGAAGCGGATGTTACGCATTTGGTAACTTGGAGAAATAAAGTAAAAGATAGTTTCAAGAAAAGAGAAGGAGAGAATATTACCTTCACGCCTTTGATTATCGAGGCTATAACAAAGGCTTTGAAAGATTTTCCTATGATCAATGTATCGGTTGATGGGCATAATATTATTAAAAGGAAACATATTAATATCGGAATGGCCGCCGCGTTGCCTTCGGGTAATCTGATTGTTCCTGTGATTAAAGATGCCGATCAATTAAGTTTGGTTGGATTGAGTAAGGCTGTCAATGATCTGGCTAGTCGTGCGCGCGGCAATCAATTGAAGCCTGACGATACTCAAGGTGGTACGTTTACGTTTACCAATATTGGAGCTTTCGGTAATATTTTTGGTATGCCGATTATTAATCAGCCTCAAGCGGCAATATTGGCCGTAGGAACTATCACTAAGAAGCCTGCTGTTTTAGAGACAGTTGATGGAGATGTGATCGCTATCCGTCATATGATGTATCTAACGATGTCGTATGATCATCGGGTTATTGATGGGGCGCTAGGTGGCACATTTCTAAAAAGGGTAGGTGATTACCTGGAAAATTGGGATAAAGATCGGGAGATATAAATTATACAAGAAAAAGCCTATGCGTGAGCATAGGCTTTTTCTTGTATAGGCCTTGAATAATTGGTATATTTCGGTTGTTAAATATATATCCATCCTATGGAAACAATAAAGCCATTTGTTGATTTTGCTTTAAGTTGGTATTGGGTTCCTCTGTTGATCCTTTATGTGGGAGTTATCAGTGCCATTTTAATTGAGAACCGAAATCCAACTAAAACAATTGCTTGGATTTTAGTGATTATATTTATTCCTTTTTTAGGTTTGATCTTATATTATTTTTTTGGACAGAAGTTTGTTAAAGTCCAAAAAATGAAGAAAATAAATAAGCAGCAATCGCAACGCTTAGAAAAGCAATGGGAATTATTAGATCCTGTGATGGAGTCATTTATTCGGAATATTCATGATGAAATCGGGGATCTGTCTAAGGTGTTCCGGTTGATGAAACGGGAGAGGTTGTCTTCGCCAACGTTGGATAATGATGTGCGATTACTGGTCAACGGGGAGGAAAAGTTTTCTGCGCTGAAAGAGGATTTAAAAAAGGCTAAGCATTCTATTCACATGGAATACTATATTTTTCAACCGGATCACGTAGGCTTGGAAATTTTAAAGATCTTGGAGGAAAAAGCGATGGAAGGTATTGTTGTTCGGTTGATCGTTGATAGCTTTGGCTCGCCTGATCTGGTGAAATATATGCGTCGCTCAAAGGGTTCACGAATAGATTTTCACCCCTTTCTTCCCGTGACATTTACTTCTTTGGCTAACTCTAATTATCGAAATCACCGTAAGATTGTAGTGATTGATGGCATGATTGGGTATATCGGTGGTATCAATATATCGGATAGATATAGTAATACCTCAGCAAATAGAAAAGCTGCTTATTGGCGGGATATTTCTTTACGTATTGAGGGATTAGCAATTAATATGCTACAGATAAATTTTTGGAGTTCTTGGAATCAGACGGACGGTGACCCCTTTTTATTGGAAGATGGTTATCTACATATGATAAGAGTAAGTAAAGATACGATTGGTGATGCCGGTGTTGGGTTTGTCTCCAGTGATCCGGCTTCTGTAGGGCCGTATAATATGGAGGCTATGTTGATTGCTATTGGAGAAGCTAACCAACATATACGATTATGTACACCGTACTACATTCCTAGTGAAGAGTTGGAACGGGCATTGATTGTAGCTGCAGCTTCTGGGGTAAAGGTCGAACTGATGATACCTGCGACTTCGGACTCTTATTTTGTACAACACGCATCATTTTCTTTTCTGAAGCCTCTGCTCGAGCGTGGTGTGGATGTCTTACTGTATAAAAAGGGATTTTTACATGCTAAAACAATGACAGTAGACGGCAAAATGACATTTGTTGGCACGGTCAACCTGGACATTAGAAGTTTTTATATTAATTATGAAATAGCAGCAGTTGTTTCTGATACCTCTTTGTGTGTACAAGCGGAAAAGTTGTTTGACTCGGATAAGTTGGATTGTGATGTATTGACTCTTGAGGATTGGCTGAACCGGCCACGTTGGAAGCGAGGGGTGGATTCAGTATGCCGGCTTATGGCTCCCTTATTATAGATATATCTGAAAATGTGTTAAATTGTCTCGTTATTTAGAGGTTTTTCGACGGATAAATGCAAAAATATCTATCTTTAGCTAAACATGCTTTGATGGAACCGGAGTGCCGGTTTAAGATAATTATTACATGAAAAAGATATATTCTATTTATTCCGTATTCTTATTGCTTTTATTTGTTCAGATATTGCAGGCGCAGGAAGTGCCTAAAATCCCTATCAATACGGTTGTCGATCGTGTGCAGAAGTATTTTGGGGTATACCCTTTGGAAAAAGTTCACGTTCATTTCGATAAGCCTTATTACGCCGTGGGGGATACCCTATGGTTTAAAACTTATCTTTATCACAACCCTGTAGCCTATGATCCTAGCAAGATTACTTATGTGGATATTATAAATGGCCGGGACTCTCTGATCCAGACTTTACGTATTCCTTTAAAGAATAATTCGGGGTCGGGATATTTTGTTTTGGACCCTCAGGTGGTCAAACAGGATAACTATCGTTTTAGGGCGTATACAAAATGGATGATGAACTTTGATGTGGGATATTTCTATAATAAGGTCATCACAGTGGGAGATGCTATTAATAAAAAGCTTGCTTCTGAGATCAGCTATCAGCCGGAAGGTAATAAAACGAAAGCAACAATTCAGTTTAGGGATTCCAAGGGAGCTTTGTTGAGCAAGAAGAAAGTGACTTGGGAAGCGATAGATGGCTGGGATCCTTTTGACAAAGGTAAATCGGAAACGGATGATATGGGAAGAGTAACCCTTTCTTTTTCTTCTAAAGACAAGGAGATGCTGAAGAAAGGACGCCTGATCGTAAAAGTTGATGGGGAGTCTTCATTAGTCGGTGATTTCCCACTGAGGAATGCCTTGGCAGAAATGCTGGATGTGCAGTTTTTTCCAGAAGGAGGAGATTTGTTGGCTGGGGTCGCCAAGAACGTAGCTTTTAAGGCTGTTGATACGGATGGAAAGGGAGTGAAAGTGAAGGGGAAAATTATCGATAGCAAGAAGAAAATGGTGGTTGAATTTGCTGACCTAGGTCTAGGTATGGGACAATTTAACTTGCTGCCGCTAGCAGGAGAAAGTTATAAGGCTGTTGTTTCTGCCGATGGTCGAGGCGAGAAAACTTTTGATTTGCCGGCGGTACAGGCTGAAGGTATAAATGTGGTGGTCACTAAAGTGGAGGAAGATGCTATACAGGTGGGTTTGGTAACTAGCGACAGTTATTTTCCAAAAGTCGAAAATCAACCTTTTTATATCTTTGGACAAATGAACGGACAACTTATTTATGGTGCTCAAGCGACGATGAAAAATGCGAGCCTGGCATTGTCTGTACCTGCGAAGGAATTGCCAAACGGTATTATTCAGTTTACGCTGATGAGCCCACAAGGGAAGGCTTTGAGTGAACGACTGGTGTTTTATAGCTTTGCTGAAGACCTGAACATTCAGGTAAAAACGGATAAAGCTGATTATGCCAAGAAAGAAAAGGTGAAGCTAGATATAAACAACATGACGTCGGAGAAACTGGTGAGCTCTTTATCGATTGCTGTAATCGATGAAACAAAAGTTCCTTATGATGATCACCAGGAAAATGGAATATGGAGTAGTCTTTTGTTGACATCGGATTTAATGGGGTACATTGAGAAACCTGGTTATTATTTTGATAAAGAAGTGACGAATAGGAAGGAAGCGCTTGATGCATTATTGATGACTCAGGGATTCCGTCGTTTTAGTTACGATGACTTGGTGGCCGAAAAGTACCCGCAGGTTAATTTTATGCCTGAACAAGGGATAACCATAGCAGGGACATTACGTCTGAATACAGGTAAGCCTTATCCGAACGGTGGGCTGTTGTTGTCAATACCTGCACGTGCATTACGCAAAGATGCCTATACCGATAAAGATGGACGTTTTGTTTTCCCGGATTTAAATTTTCCGGATTCGGTTAAGGTAACGGTAAATGCCCGTAGTAATGATAATTACAGGAATCTGGTTATCAATTTGGATCAGTCGTACTATCCCGATGTGGATAATAATAATCCGTACAAAGCTAATGATATACTCAATATTGATAAGCAGATGGAGGAATATCTCGCTAACAGTAAGAATGAATTCAGAACATCTAATCTCATCGACGAGGTTACAGTGACGGCTTCGCGTAAGGAAGTACGTACGAGTAAGGAGTTTTCGGCATTATCTGGACTTTCTATGGCGGATCATCGGGTTGAGGGAGACCGTCTGAGTGGTTGCAATGTGTTGACTATGTGTTTGAATACATTGTTAACAGGAGTAACTTATGATAGTCAGACTTTGAAGTACTATCTGACCCGTAGTTATAATCAAGGTAGCCGGATTCCTGTACAGTTTTTCTTGAACGGAATGCCTATTGATGAGAATACGCTTAACTCTATTGTCCCAGCGGAGATCGAGGCCATTGAGATTTTTAATAGAGACGATCTAGGAACGGTCAGCCGTTTGTATCAGAATGACGGGGTTGTATCTATTATAACCAAGAAAGAAAAACCAAAAGGGCCGCGTATGACATTAGCACAGATCGAAGCTTTGCTTCCAAAATCGAATGTTGTGGATCTGTATCCTTTGGGATATATTAAGGAACGTAAGTTCTACACACCAAAGTACGATACAGATCAGAGTAGGTCGACAAATGATTATAGAACTACGGTATATTGGAATCCGGATGTGGTGGTGGACGAGACAGGGACGGTAAGTCTGGATTATTTCAACGCTGATGGTAATGGTAGATATAAGGTTGTCGTAGAAGGCATAGATAATGCTGGGCGTATCGGAAGGACTGTATATTATTATAATGTGAAATAAGTAAACAAGGTGTCTGAAAAGGCACTTTTTTTTTCTAAGCCCCCCGGAACTTAGCCATAATCTTCTGATCAAAGAGGTTGAGAAAGACGCCTATCAATATTATGGTAATAGCAATAATACTCATGGTGTTGAAGCTTTCATCAAATAAAAAAAAGCCAAAACCTAGCGCATAAATGACACCTAGGTAATTAAGGCTAGCCACCTTGGCAAGATTGGCTGTTTGGTAAGATAGTGTCATGTAATATTGTGCTAACTGGGTGAATATACCGATCAGTAGCAGGTAAAACCAGTCTATACCGACGGGGGGAACCCAATCGTAAAGGGAGTAAATTGCCGCTACAGGTATTGTCAGCAGTGGAAAGTAAAAAATAATGACAAGTGGATGCTCCTCATTTTTAGCTCTGGCAATCATGTTGTAAGCTAGCCCTGCAAAGAAGGCTGCGCCTAGACCGATGATAAGATCTAAGGTGCTTATCCGAAAGTCAAAGCCCTTTAGCAGTATGACGCCGGTGATGGAGATTGCGAAATATAAAAACTGTACGGCCCTCACTTTTTGTTTGACAATGAATATTCCTAGTATAGCTGTGAAAAATGGAGAAAGGTAATTGATGGTGACAGCTGACGCTAGTGGAATATGCTGTAACGTATAAAATGAACCAATTAAGCCGAGACAGCCTGCTATGCCTCGTAGTGTTAGTGTTCCTATCTTGTTTCCTAAGGGGGGAATATTGTTTTTTCGTAGTAGGTAGTACGTTACCACAAGGCTGAATACGGACCGGAACAAGACGACTTCTAGCGTAGGGAGATGAGAGACATACTTGACACATACGTTCATAATAGCGAAGAAGCACCCCGCTAGAAGCATGTATTGAATACTTTTATCCTGTACCTTCAATTATATAGAATTCTGTTTTTTTCGTGAGGTATTTTGATTTTCTTTACTTGGGTCTATCTCTAGTTCTGTTTGTTTGATAAGTACAGCAAAGGATGCTGGTGTGACCCCCTTTCCATATCGTATAGCGTATTCCTTGGTGAACTCAGCGCCAAAGTATAGTATGGCTGCGGAATAATAGACCCATGCCAGAAGGATGATAATAGACCCCGCAGCACCATAAGCTGTTGCGGTAGCATTGACCGAGAGATACAGTGAAATTCCGTATTTTCCGATCATGAATAATATAGTGGTAAAAATAGAGCCTCCAAGTATGTCTCGGAAACGTACTTTGGCATCCGGTAAAAATGCAAAGATAAAGCCAAATAGTACGGCTATGACGATAAAAGTGATCCCTGAGTTGATCCAGCCAAGTAACTGGATATCCCAATCGCCTAATAAGTTTCCTATATGACGTGCTAGAATTCCTATTACGCTGCTGATAAGTAGCGATGCCATCAGGAGGAAACTCAGCCCTAATATCATGGAAAACGATATTAAACGGTTTATGATTAGTTTTAACCAGCCTTTTTTTGGTTTGACTTTAATTTTCCATATGGTATTGATGGAGTTTTGGATGTCTACGAAAATAGTGGTTGCGGTTACGATTAAAGTAGAGATACCGATGACGAGTCCAATACTGGACTTATTTTCAAAAGAAATCTTCTGGACAGCACTTTCGAGTAATTTGGAGATATCGGGACCTAGTAAATCCGTTAGCTCGGACATTACGGTGTTTTGCGCCCCGTCCGGTCCTTCAAGGTGATTGCCGTATAGAAATCCTAAGGCCCAAACGAGTATAATCAGTAAAGGGCCTATGGAAAAAACGGTGTAGTAGGCGAGCGAGGCACTAAGCTTCATGCAATTGTCGTCTATGAAACCATTTCCAGCATCAATTAATAGACGGCCGAAACCATTTAACTTTTTTACTAACGTATTTTTTTCTTTTGTTTCCTCCGTATTATTCTGCATAGATACCTTTAATCGTCGTGTCAAATTTTTGTAGTATCACTTTTCTCTTCAACGATAGTTTTGGTGTCAATTCACCGCTGTCTATAGTCCATTCTGTAGGAAGCAATACGAATTTTTTAATTTGTTCCCAATGGCCAAAGTTAGCATTTGCTTTGTTAACTTCCTGCTGATACTTTTCTAAAATCTGTGGAGTCTCGATTATCTTTTCTTTGGACTCGTAGGGTATTCCTTTAAACTTACAGTATTTTTCTAGTTCTTCGAATGCCGGCACGATCAGTGCGGAAGGGAAGCGTTGATTTTCTCCGATAACCATAACTTGGGCAATCAAGGTGGATTCCATCAATTTATTCTCTAATACCTGAGGTGCGACATATTTACCACCCGCGGTCTTGAACATTTCCTTTTTTCGGTCGGTAATACGTAAGAAACCGTCTGATGTGAGTTCACCGATATCACCCGTGTGAAAATAATGCTGCTCGTCGATTGCTTCTTTGGTCGCTTCGTCGTTTTTATAATAACCTGTAGATATGGAAGGTCCTTTTACAAGTATCTCTCCATCTTCAGCAATTTTGACATCGAGATTTTTTAATACACGTCCTACGGATCCAAATTTGACATCTTTGGGATCCCAAGAATTGACGGCAATAACCGGAGAGGTTTCTGTAAGTCCATAACCTTCAAGCACTTTGATTCCGGCGGCCCAGAAAACGCGAGCGAGCCTCTCCTGTAGTGCGGCTCCGCCTGAAATAATAAATTTAATATGGCCACCAAGGGCTTCTTGCCATTTCGAAAAGATCAGTTTTCTGGCGATGCCTAATTTAAAATTATAAAAAGCTGAATTCAGTGCCGGTTCTTTATATTCGTGACCAAGATTAACGGCCCAAAAAAACAGTGCCTTTTTAATACCGGTTAATGCTTTCCCTTTTTCAATAACTTTGTCGTAAACTTTTTCTAAAACACGTGGAACCGTAGTAAAAACCTGAGGTTGTACTTCATTGATGTCTACAACGATATTGTCGAGGTTTTCGGCATAATAAATATGTACACCATTCGATATATACAGGTATACGACCATTCGTTCGAATATATGGCAGAGGGGGAGAAAACTTAAAGCCTTGGTAATGTCATCAGTTAATAGGTGGGTACAGGCTTGCACATTACTGATGATATTGTGATGGGTAAGACATACACCCTTGGGTTTGCCTGTAGTGCCCGAAGTGTAGATCAGGGTAAGGAGATCTTCTGGGGTGACGGCGTCATTATATGGTGTAAGGTCGATTGTTTGCTTTTTGCCCTCTTCAACCAGCTCATAGTAGTTTTTAAAACCTGTAAGATCATCAAATGTATAGATGTCTATCGTTAAATTGTTTTCTTCGAGTACCTTGTTTACCTTTTCTGTAAGTTCTTGGTTGCTTACAAATATCAATTTGACATCTGCATCATTGATGATATAGGAGAGGTCCTGAGCCGAAAGGGTGGGATACAGGGGGACCAATGCTACACCGATCTGATTACATGCAAAGTCGATTATATTCCATTCGGGTCTATTTCCCGACATTAATGCAATACGGTCTCCTTTTTTGAAACCTTTGGCGAGAATTGCCTTGCTAAGGCTGTCGACAAGTTCTATTATTTCATCTTTTTTGTACTTTTTCCAACCGTTTGTATCTCGTTTAGCAAGTAATAGTTCGCGACCCGCTGTAGGGAAGTCTTTTTTTATATAATCAAATAGTCTGGTTACACTGCTCATGATTTTGTTGTTTTTGATGTTTACAAATGGGTATGAGCCCTAAACTGTGGCTTCTATAAATATAGTGAATCACAGTGAACTATTGAAATCAAAAATGGTGAAATAGGTGTTTGTGATATACCTATTTTGATTTTTATACGTTATAAACTATAAAACTTAGACCGGGATGTATGATTAGGCTGTGGAGTGCCAAATAAGATAGGTAGGCACTTTGCTGTTAAGGATTTTTTTTACACTGGAAATGTATTAATTTTGGAATATAATATTTAGTATGAATCACATTTTACGTAGTTTTTTATTTGTAGCAATTTTGCTTTTCGTAGGTAAGGATAGTTTCGCTCAGTTAGACAGTCAACACGCAGTCGGTGCACGCTTTGGTTCGGCGACAGGTATCAATTATCGGTATACGTTATCAGCGGATCGTGCTGTCGAAGCCATTATGAGCATACAGAGCAATTCGAGATCTAATCGTTTTAGGGTGGTCGGATTGTATCAGTTTCACAAACCCATCAATGATGATTTTTCATGGTATTATGGTTTTGGCGGAAGTGTAGGCAGTTATAAATATAAAGCATTTACAACTGCGGATGGCCAAAAAGTTCCGGCAAATTCGGAAGTTGCGCTAAGTATTGATGGTGTTATTGGAGCTGAATACCGTATACCCACTACTCCCTTGTCGGTTTCGTTGGATCTGAAGCCTTATTTTGATTTTATTCAAGAGTCTAGTATCCGTTTGATCGATCCATTTGGCTTTTCGATCCGTTATAAGTTTTAAGCCTTAGTGGTTGTCTCTATAGAGACAACCACAACTTACCTAATGCTGCTGTTGAAGCTTCAATATTTGGAATAGCTTCAATGCTAAACGCTTTTTTATCGGATTGGAGTACCGTAATTTCTAATGTGCTCACTATACCGTCACGGGCTATGAGCACATTAACAGTGTCGTGCACTTTTGCTTGTGTAAGGATGTGGTCAAGGGCTTTGCCTTGTGGGTCGATGCGGTGTCCGTTTATTGCGATTAGCTCGTCTTCAACATTTAATCCTCCTAGCCATGCTCCAGAGGCACGATCGACTTGTTTAATAATGCTTTTTCCTTCACTATGTGCTACTTTTATGCCTAAGGTTGCGTGGCTCTGACCGGCGTTATGATCGACTAACTGGTAACCAACACGGTTGAAGTATATATTGTAATCAAGCTCTTCTAGGCTATGTGCTGCCTGAAATATTTTCTGTAGGTCGACACCGGTTACTTGTTCGGCCAATCGTAAAAGTTCTTCTTCTTCAAATCCTCTATTTTCGATGAGGTAAAACTGTTTGTAGGCAGCTTTAAGTACATCGTCTAAACGATATTTTCCTTGTGTATCTGCTATTATTTTGAGATCCATTGCTACAGCAAGCATTGCTCCTTTGTTGTAGTAGGAAATACTCGTATTATGGGAGTTTTCGTCAGGTCTGTATTGTTTGATCCATGTGTCAAAACTGGACATAGCTGCACTTTGTAACTCGTATCCAGGTCTGTTGTAGACCGTGTTGAAGTCTATTGCTAATTGTTGCAGGTACTCCCGTTCGTTATAGAAGCCACACCTCCGAATGATCAGGTTGTCGTAATAAGATGTAAATCCTTCCATGATCCATAAGCCGGTTGTATAGTTTTCCTGTTCATAATCGAAGGGTCCTAAGGCTGTAGGCCGTAAACGTTTTACATTCCAAAGATGAAAATATTCGTGTGCCACAAGACTCAGATAGGCTTTGTATGTATTTGGCTGACTATAGGTATACCTCGACGCGGCTAATATCGTTGAGTTAAGATGTTCGAGTCCTCCGTGTGCATTCTGATAATTGTGGGTGACGAAGGTATAATGCTGGTTGGGATTAGAGCCCCATATGCTGTTTTCTTCGGCTACTATTTTGGATACATCTGCGCTGAGCTGTTCACGGTCGTAGTCCGCTATACCTACCATCGCAAATTCATGGGGAACACCCTCTACTTCAAACGACCAAGTATCTTGATTGCCTATTTCTAGGGGGCTGTCGTAAAGTATGTCAAAATTAGCTGCATGGTAACTGTTTGATGTGCTTGCGCGCTCTAAACCCGTTGAAATTTTACTCCAATGTGGGGGGGGATTTACAGTAATATCACAAGGTAGATATAGGTATCCGTGAATATACATAAAAACTCCTACTGGACTAAGGAAGGCGTGCGAATAATCGATATGACTGGTACGGACAGAGTTCTCGAAAGCATATACTGCATATTTAACGATAATGTCGTTTTTTTTATGATCTACCCTCCATGTGTTTTTACTTGTTTTGTATGCTTTAAGTTCTTTGCCATCAGTTGATGAAACGGAAAAACGCTCTATATTTTTTGGATATTCGCGAATCAGGTAGGAGCCCGGTGCCCAGACGGGCATCTTCAAATCGATATAGTCAAAAGCGGTAAATGATTTGATATGCATTTGCACTTCTACATAATGTGCCTGCGGTTCGCTGAAAGAAAGTGTAAAATGGATAGAGGGGGTCATTGTATAAATTAAGTTGTTTTTGCTGGATTCAAAGGTAGGGCTAATGCCATGGAGTTCAAAATTATATCTAATATATAAAATGTACGAAAGACGGTTAATTTTTCGTTTAGGTATTGGTGAATCCAAAGCATTTTATCTAAGTTTGGCTTAGAAAAGTATTATTGTTTATCAAAGTAATAGTGAATGATTTTAGTTGCTGATAGTGGCTCTTCTAGCTCGGATTGGATGTTAAACGTGCCGGATAGTACTCCTTTGTTCTTTAAGACAAAAGGGTTAAATCCTTTTTTCGTTAATGAGAAAGAAATTGAAAAGGTGTTGAAGGATGTCCCTGAAATTATTCCTTATATCGATGAGATAAAGGAAGTGTATTTTTTCGGGGCCGGCTGTATTACTCCAGATAGGAGGGAGATTGTTTCTAACGCTTTGACGGTTTTGTTTCCGGAAGCTTTTGTATCAGTTGAATCGGACTTGTTGGGAGCAGCCTTCGCTACCTGTGGCTCGACAAAAGGACTTGTAGCAACATTGGGAACGGGATCGGATATCAGCTATTATGATGGGGAGAATCTGTTGCCGAGTATACATGGCAACGGGTATGTTTTGGGCGATGAAGGATCAGGAGCATGGTTTGGTAAAGCCTTGATAACAAGTTTTCTTTATGGGACTATGCCTAGGGATCTCGCTAAGCTTTTTGAAGCCAAGTATCATGTTACAAAAGATATCGTGATCAAAAATGTATATCAACGGGATAGGCCGAATTCTTATTTGGCTTCGTTTATGCCGTTTATGTCAGAGAATAGGGCGCATCCATATGTCGATAAGCTATTGACTGATGGTTTTGATGAATTTGTACGGACTAATATTATGACTTATCCTAATTTTTGGGAGTATAAGTGCAATTTTGTAGGAAGTATTGCTTATGTTTTTGATATGCATCTACAGGCTGTATGTAATTTGCACGGGGTAGAGGTTGGAAAAATATTACGTTCGCCAATAGAGCAGATATTTCATTTTATTATACAGCGAGAAGCAAGTAGTGTTAGTTTTTAACGGTTTTAAAAAAAATAGATTTAGTTATGTTTACAGTTGCATTGATTATGGTACTTAACATGATTGTACCACCAGCCTCAAGTGTTTATGATTTTTCTTTTAACGCTATAGATGGAAAAAAGGTGGAGTTGTCAGAGTTTAAAGGGAAAAAGATATTGATTGTGAATACCGCTTCAAAATGTGGTTTTACGAAGCAGTATAAAGATTTGCAGGAACTTCACAAGTTGTATGGTGATAATTTAGTTATCATAGGTTTTCCTGCAAATAATTTTGGTAATCAGGAACCTGGGGCTAATACGGATATCAAGGAGTTCTGTGAGGAGAATTATGGGGTGAGTTTTTTGATGGCTGAAAAGGTCGAGGTGAAAGGGGATAAGATTCATCCACTTTTCAAATTTTTAATCGAGCAGCCTAATCCGGATTTTACTGGGGCTATCAAATGGAACTTTGAGAAGTTCTTAATTGATGAAAATGGGAAATTAATACATAGATACCGTTCGCAGGTCAACCCGATGGATATGGTGTTGACAGGACAGTTATAAAAAAAAACACTCTTGATGGGCAAGAGTGTTTTTAACTAACCAATTTTTAACCTAAATTTTGATGAAACTCATCTTTATGAAGTACACAACAAAAGTACGGTGCGTCTTGTGTATTTAAGGTTACTTAAAATTAAGTTTGTGTTAAATATTGTTGGTCATGAGATAGCAGTATCTGCACAGGGGTTCGTAACTTTCTTTTTCTCCTAATAATACGATGTTTTCATTTGCTGTGATTCGATGGGAGAAGTTTGCAGGCGCTCCGCATCTTAAACAGACAGCGTGTACTTTTGTAATATGTTCGGCTATTGCTAATAGAGCCGGAATAGGTCCAAATGGTCTGCCTTGAAAATCCATGTCTAATCCTGCTACAATAACACGTACCCCCCGGTCTGCTAATCGGGCGCATACATTAGGGAGCTCCTCGTCGAAGAACTGGGCTTCGTCGATCCCTACTACTTTAGTATCACTACTTAATAGTAGTATGGCAGAGGAATGATTGACAGGGGTGGATGGTATACTGTTACTATCATGTGATACTACTTCTTTTTCGGCATATCGTATATCAATAGAGGGTTTGAATATTTCAACAGGAAGCTTGGCAAATTGGGCTCTTTTCATTCTACGGATTAACTCTTCGGTCTTTCCTGAAAACATCGAGCCGCAAATAACTTCGATACTACCTGTCTGCCCCTCTCTTCGGTTAAAATATTGTTCGGAAAATAGCATAATACTTTTTAATAAATTGTGCTTTGGGAATTGTTAATATATCTCAAATCCGTACTTACAACAGCACGAATATCGAAATTATATCTTATTTTTGATGTATATAGAGGGTAGGCACCTTATTTTCATTTAAAAAAACGATACTCATGGCGAAATCTAAAGATCAATTGTTCGCGAAGATAGATAATCTTCTTTCTGATATTAACTCTAAATATGAATTGCTAAAGTCTAATGAAGAGCTTGATGCCGTAGAGCTGACTCTTTTAGAGGGAGATATTGATTATTTGTCTAATCATATCAAAGCATTGGGATACTTTGTGGAGTTTGAGGTGACAGAGTTCGTGAATGATGTAGCTTTGGAAGCTGTTCCGCCTGTATTTGCACCGGAACCTGATGTGGTTACTTCGGAGGAACATAGGGATGCTCCAGAAGAAATGGCATTCTCTTCAAAGGTCTATTCTGAAGAGAAAAGTCCGGCAGCGGATATGCCGATAGCTAACTCCGGGCCGGTTGTGCATACTTCGTTGGTCGAGGAAAAGCGGGTCGAGGAACCTGTGCCGCAAAAAGTAGTTGAAACGGTGGTGCGTGAAGTTGTAGAAGAGGAGAAAGTGCTGATCGTTGAGCAGGTCGAAGTTAAAGTCGAGACCGTAAGACATGAGGAGCAATCCTCACGACCGTTGACTATCAATGAACTGATTCAGCAACAACGTCAGGCAGGTGTAAATATGACCCAACAGTTTCAGACCTCTACTGCGCAGGAGCGTGTGGTTGATTTGAAGTCGGCGGTCAGTCTGAACGACAAGCTACTGTTCATCAAAGATCTGTTTAACGGGTATAGCCTGGCCTACAGTGAAGCTTTGGAGTTATTGAATAGATTAAACAATTTTGCCGAAGCTGATGCATTTTTGCAATCTAATTATGCCTTGAAAAATGGATGGGCAGAAAAGCCACAGACTGTGGATAAGTTTTATATTCTCTTGAGAAAGAAATTTTCTAATTAAAGCATACAAAACAACGAGGGCATCCTTTTCGGGATGCCCTCGTTGTTTTGTAATTAAAAGAGGTAACTAATTGAGATCGAATTTGATCCAATTCGTATCGTTATGGCCAAAAATAAAATATTTGGGCTGAATGATCTCTGCTAAGATTTCTACATCTTGAAGATAGTTGTCCTCCTGTATATCGAACTGCTCCGTCTGGATAATGTATATATTGTTGTTCTTTATGGCTTTAGTTCCGGATTGCAGGTTGATAAAGTCTGGGATTACTCCATATAGACTCTCATCCCGCTGGATTATTATAAATATGGCAATGTCCTCTTGAAAATGATCGACCAAAGTACCTCCAGCTATTTTTACTTTTTCCTGAAGTAATGAGGATTGATTAATCTGAAAATTATTGTTTTGATCTATGATACAGACGGAGGGGATGGCATCGGCTGTTAGAAACTTTAGTTTATGAATAATGGTGTCGATTTCTTCTTCCCAATGTTCGGCCAATGCATTGTCTTTTTGTCTTAACGTAGCTATTATCTCCTTGTATTTTGTCATAGTGCAAATTTACACAGGGTAAGCATATAAACCTAATTATGTTGGTTATTTTGAGCTACAATCTTGATTTCGTATTTTGGTCGTAGAAATATAATGTAGATTAAAATAAATAGAATAAATACTATGTTTGATAAGTTGTTCCAAGCGCAACAAAAGGCGCAGGAGATTAAGTCCAGATTAGACAATATTTCAGTTTCGGCGGAGGCTGAAGGAGGAAAAGTCCGTGTGGTTGTGACGGCGAATAAAGAGATAAAGGAGATTGTGATCAGCGATGAACTTTTTGAAGATGGTGACAGAGAGCAGATGGAAGATTTGTTGTTGGTCGCGCTTAACAAAGCATTGACTCAGGCGGAGAACGTAAGCCAGACGGAAATGCAAGCAGCTACGCAGGATATGTTTGGTGGATTGGGAGGTTTAGGGAACCTTTTTAATAAGTAGTAATTAAATATTTGGTATGAACAGTAATACAGTCAGCGCTCGTTTTTTAGGGCAGTCATGTGTAGAGTTTGATTTTAATGGTACCAAAGTACTATTGGATCCTTTTATTTCATTCAACCCTCTGGCTAAAGGTGTGGATGTGCAATCATTGAAACCTTCATACATCTTTCTCAGTCATGGACATCAGGACCATGTGGCTGATATGGCTGTAATTCAGAAGAATAGTGGTGCTAAGGTGGCGGCAATTGTAGAGACTGCTGCTTGGGTCAGGGGACAGGGCGTTCCTGAAGAGAACGTATTGGAGTTTAATTTTGGTGGAACTTTAGATTTGCCCTTCGGAAAAGTGAAAATGGTGTACGCACTCCATACGAACTCGACACCAGATGGACAGTATGGTGGTCTTCCTTGTGGTTTTGTCTTTTTTGTAGGTGGAAAGAAAATTTATTTTGCGGGAGATACAGCGCTGACACTGGAAATGAAATTGTTGGAAGACCTTCAGTTGGACTGGGCATTCTTACCTATAGGTGGTCATTATACGATGGATATGTATGATGCTGTGAAAGCGTCAAAATTCATTAATTGTAAGCAGATAGTTGGAATACACTATGATACATTCCCGCCAATTTCGATCGATAAAGATGAAGCGATGAAAGTTTTTTCTGAGGAGGGACTAACCTTACATTTGCCCATTGTTGGTGATACGGTGATTCTATAAAACAGAGAGAGGAGCAATATATAATGCTCCTCTTTCTGTTTTATAAGATAAACTGTTTCTAGTTTTCTAAGGATCTATCGATATGGAATTTGACTAAATCGTCAATCGGTGAACGTAGTATCTTGCCTACCTTCATTCCGTACTGTGCAGCCT
Source organism: Sphingobacterium faecale (assembly GCF_016746095.1). GTDB lineage: Bacteria > Bacteroidota > Bacteroidia > Sphingobacteriales > Sphingobacteriaceae > Sphingobacterium > Sphingobacterium faecale. The sequence goes on from NZ_JAERTY010000008.1 coordinate 206,205, forward strand.
TTTCCTCTAATACATTTCTGAAATTGTAACCTACAGATCCTATACAGTTAAATGTATAGCTTTTGTAGTCTGGGTATTTACTTACTAAATTTGCAAAAAATGCTTCAAAAGAATCATCAACGATTTTGCGCGTATATTCGATGTTCACATTGTTGTCATAGACGAATTTGCTAAAACTAGCACAAAAGCGATTTGCTAATGGTTTGGTGTAAACATTGTCCATAATTTCGTCGGGAGTGAGCTTGTAGGTCTCATAGAATACTTTAGAGACATCTTCTGGCATTAACCCGCGGACAAAGTCTGTTAATAGTTTTTTGCCAATGTAAGAACCCGAGCCTTCATCTCCTAGGATATACGCTGCAGAATTAATATTGTGGGTGATTTCGTCACCATCGTAGATACAGCTGTTGGTTCCTGTGCCTAATATGGCTGCAAATCCGGCTTCTTTGCCTAATAATGCACGGGCTGCGGCTAGTAGGTCATGGCCGATTTCGATTTTTGCATTTGGAAATAAAACGCGGAAAGCCTCTTCGACAATCTTGGCTTTTTCTTCGTTATGTACGCCTGCTCCGTAGTAATTAACTTCTTTAATTTTGTCTAAAGGAAGATCCTGTGGTAATCCTTTCTTTAGAGAGTTTACAATGTAGTCGCTTCCTACGAAGTACGGATTATAGCCCTCTGTATTAAAATAGATTTTTTTTTGATTATCGTCTAATAGGCACCAATTGGTTTTGGTTGAACCTCCATCTGCAATAATGATCATTCTAGTTTGTTTTAGTCCAGTAATTCAAATGTTTATATGCACCTCGAAGATACATTTTTATTAACAAATATCCATGATAAACTATTGTAATATTTTGAGAATAAAAGCTTGAAAACAAAAAAAACGCTCTTAAATTAATTTTAAGGGCGTTTTTTTTGTTTAAAACTTAGTGTAAAAAGTACAATTAGTTTTTGATTTAATGACTTACCGTACCTTCAACTTGGTCAATGTCTATATTTTGTTTCTTGAGGAATCGTTTAGCCAATAGTGCAAAAATGATGATATACATAAATCCGAATAAGGGAATAATATAAGAATTGTGTATGCCTATAATGTCGGCTAGTTTTCCTTGTATCGGTGGAATAATACCTCCTCCGAGAATCATCATCACCAAGAATGCGGAACCTTGTTCGGTATATTTGCCGATGCCCACTATGGAGAGGGAGAAAATCGAACCCCACATAATCGAACAGGCTAAGCCTCCGGTCAAGAAAGCATAAATTGCAACAGTACCAGAAGAAATAAGTCCGATCAGCATGGAGAGTACGCCTAGGCCACCAAAAATTACCAATGTGCGGACAGGTTTTTCTTTACTGATAAAGAATGCAATAACTTGGACGGCAATACAGACTGCGAAGAAAAATAAATGAGACATGTTAAATCCAGCTAGTGAATTTACAGCGAGTATTATTCCGAAAGCGACGAACGGTACCGTGGCTACGAGAATCTGTTTTGTGGCTTTCGCAAAGTTAAACGCGGCAACAGCGCCAGCCCAACGACCAATCATCATGCCTCCCCAATACATAGAGATGTAGGGGGTTATTTCCGAAGATTGTAGGCTACCAAACTCTTCTAAAGTCAATAGCTCTCCTAAATTGCTACCTATGGCTACTTCCACGCCAACGTAGATAAATAGAGCCAACATCCCCAATACAAGTTGAGGGTATTTCATTGCTCCCCATCCCTCGGCCGTCTTGGTTGCTCTGCTATAGGAGAATAACAATGATCCTACAACAACAATAAAAGCCCCAAATAATAGCGCCATTCGTTTTAATTCTAATGGGTGGCCAATTTCTTTGATTTGATCTTTTAACTGTTGGATTAGTCCACTGTCCGAGGTTGACTTGATCTGCTCTTGTAAGCCTACAATCTGTAGGGCGATATCACTTTTGTAACTTAAGAAAACAGGAATAAACATACACGCCAGAAGAACCGTCATGGTAATCAATGTGTTTTTTGCTTTGTTTGCCGATTCCATAGGTTCGTCGTTGATACCCGCAGGTACTTTCTTCGAGAAATGAAAGAGGGCAGCTGCAAGAATGAATAACAATCCGACTCCTATATAAAGGTATATGACCTTATTTAGGGGTAAATTTGATATTTCGGTGTCCGATATAGTCTCAAAGGTGCCGAATAGCGCATATCCAATCACCAATGGGCCAATCGTAGTTCCGAATGAATTTACAGCTCCACCTAGATTAACTCTAGAAGCTCCTGTTTTCGGATCTCCCAATAATACAGCGAAAGGGTTTGCAGCGGTCTGCTGTAGGGAAAATCCAAGGGCTACAATGAATAATCCAATTAGCATTCCAAAATAAAGGTTCACTTCGACAGCTACAATCATAGCTGCTGCTCCTAGGGCAGAAAAAAGTAGACCATAGACTATACTTCTTTTGTACCCCCATTTTCCCACAATATCTTTTCCTGATAATGTCCCGAAGATGAATAGCAGTAATGCTCCTACGTAATATGCGCTATAGAACGCAAAATCAATGAGCTGTGACTGAAATTGATCGAGGTGGAAGTAGTTTTTACAGAAAGGAATGAAAATACTGTTTCCAGCAGCGATAAAGCCCCAAAAGAAAAATACAACTATTAAGGTGTATAGGGCGGAATAATTGGTTTCCTTATTATTGTTCATTATGTATATTTATTTATGCTTGTTTTCTTATGTATAAATGAGCTCGTTTCACTCGGTTTGTTTTATTATCTATTATTAACTTGTTCCGATTAATCGGAATGGAATACTCACGAGTATTTGTGATTTGCTCAGCAGTTGTATTTCAATATATGTTAGTTTGTACTATTCGTACTTAACAGTGAATTTTTTTGGTTTAAGTACACTTACGGGAGTTAAACATACGAAAAAAATAAATATCTTCCATTGGGAATGATATCTGTATGGGCAATAAGTACTTGTATCCGGATAGAATTTTTATTTTTTCTTTGAAATATCAAATCTTATGGTTTTCTTTGTGCATTCTCAAGTTTATCCTGATTCAGAATAAGAAAGTGACATTTTTTCCGTTTTAATTATATTAACTTAGATAGGGAAACTTTTTTAAGTCGTAAGGTTAAATTTCAAATATTAAAAATCCAAAAAATACAATCATAATTCAACATTAATGAATATTAACGAATTGAATTCAAAGCTCGTGTCAGAATTGCGCGAGATAGCGAAGGTGTTAGGCATTGTAGAGGTTGAAAAACTTCGTAAACAAGAATTAATTGATAGGATTGCTGAAGTCGCTCAGCAACCTATGGCAGAAGTGCCCGTAGCAGCTCCAGCTGCAGAAGAAGAGGCAGGTGCAGCAGAAAAGACTCGTCGTCGTACGAGGACAGTCAAAACTGAAGCTTCTCCTGTTGTACGCAGAGATAAACCAGATGATCAACCTGCACCGAACTTATTTAGTTCAGAACCTGCCTCTAAAGATAGTGTGAAGACTTCTCCAGAGCAAGAAGCTCCTGTTGAAAATAAAAAAGTAGAAAGCTCTTCCTCTTCGGCTAATACTGATTTTGATAACGTTATTGTTAATGAAGGCGTGTTGGAGATTATGCCGGATGGTTATGGTTTCTTACGCTCTTCGGATTACAACTATTTGACATCTCCGGATGATATCTATGTGTCACAGTCTCAAATCAAATTATTTGGACTTAAGACCGGAGATAATGTAAGAGGCTGTATCCGCCCCCCTAAAGAGGGAGAAAAGTATTTTCCTTTGGTAAGAATTGAATCGATCAATGGGCAAAATCCTGCTGAAATCAGAGATCGTGTTCCTTTTGATTTCTTAACTCCTTTATTTCCTGATGAGAAGCTGAACCTGGACCTGGGTACAAACAATTACTCAACACGTATCATGGATTTGTTTACACCTATAGGTAAGGGACAACGTGGACTGATCGTGGCACAACCTAAGACCGGTAAAACGAATTTGTTGAAAGAGGTTGCGAATGCAATCGCTAAGAATCACCCCGAAGTGTATCTTATCATTCTGTTGATTGATGAGCGCCCTGAAGAGGTGACAGATATGGCTAGATCTGTGCGTGCAGAGGTAGTTTCTTCGACTTTTGACGAACCTGCAGATAGGCACGTAAAGATCGCTAATATCGTCTTGGAAAAGGCGAAACGTATGGTAGAGTGTGGGCATGATGTCGTTATTTTATTGGATTCAATCACAAGACTTGCCCGTGCTTATAATACTGTGGCGCCTGCATCAGGTAAAATCTTGTCTGGTGGTGTGGATGCTAATGCTTTACATAAGCCTAAGCGCTTCTTTGGAGCCGCTCGTAATATAGAGAATGGAGGGTCATTGACTATTTTAGCTACTGCTCTTACAGATACAGGATCTAAAATGGATGATGTTATTTTCGAAGAGTTTAAGGGGACGGGTAATATGGAGTTACAGTTGGATCGTAAGCTTGCCAACAAACGTTTGTTCCCAGCTATAGACCTTACTGCTTCAAGTACGCGTCGTGATGACTTGTTGATGGATAAGGATTCTTTACAACGTCTATGGGTGTTGAGAAATCACCTTTCCGATATGAATTCTACGGAAGCTATGGAGTTCTTATTACAACAGTTAAGAGGGACACGTTCGAATGAAGAGTTCTTGATTAGTATGAATGGATAATCTGTAGGGGAATAATGTGCTCTTTTATGGTGATTCCATATTAAATTGATATTTTTAAGCCATCTAATTTTAGATGGCTTTTTTGTTACTTATTTTAAATATATCGATGAAAAAATATATACCTAATACAATAACGTGTTTGAATCTTTTTAGCGGCTGTATCGGTGTTCTGTGGGTTCTTAAAGGGGAGTATACATTGGCTTTGTATTGCGTGGTGGCTTCTGGTATTTTTGACTTCTTTGATGGAATGGTGGCGCGATTGCTTCATGTAAAATCATTAATCGGAAAAGAGTTGGATTCTTTGGCTGATATGGTTAGCTTCGGTTTTTTGCCTGGAGCGGTGATGTACACACTGTTGTTACAGGCAACGGAAAATGTCTATATACCATATCTTGGTTTTTTGATCACCGTGTTTTCGGCTTTGCGCTTGGCAAAGTTTAACATAGACGAGCGACAGACGTCCGATTTTATTGGTGTTAATACGCCTATGAATACATTCTTAATTGTTTCCCTACCTTTTATGGTTGCATCTTTTCCTTTGATTCTGGGAAATGTTTATTTTTTGTTGGGATTGACTTTGGGCTGTAGTTTATTGCTTGTTTCTGAACTTCGTCTTTTTTCGATGAAGTTGAGTTCTGTGGGCTGGGCTGAAAATAAGTTTAAATATATATTTCTGCTTGTCTCATTAGTACTTATTCTGGCCTTCAAAATCGCAGCTGTTCCTATGGTATTTTTGTCTTACATTTTGTTTTCTGTATTTCATTTCAGACAGCAAGGACGTAATGTGTAGTTTTTAGCAGTAATTATATTCCTGGATCGTAGATTCTATTTTATCTACCCAAAGCTTGGTGATCGCTGCAAGTTCATATTTTTCCTCTTGAGCAAGCTGTATCATAATATGATTGAGTGTTTGGTGCATTTCAATGTATTCGGGAAACTGACCATATATGTCCTTGAAATCATTGAGAACCTCAGCGATATGGCAGTACATTTCATATTCGATAAATTTGAGCCGGTGACAAAGGTTAGCATCTAGCCAGTCCTGTTCTAATTTAAAGCCGCTTTTGATATGGGTGTCGCAGGCGGAATTGAAATCTGTCCTCGTACGAACAAGGTCTTTCTTTATATTTTCTTTTTTTAGGAGAAGATCTTCGAAAATCATTGTCAACTTTTCTTGCAACTCCGTTTCCTTTGGTATCAGTGCCATAAGTATGTTGGTAGTTTGTTCGCGTATAGTAGGTAACAATTTGATTTGCTGTTTGTTTTCTTGTTTTTATATCTTAGTAGCTATAGCTGAATCCGAATGTCGGGAATATTGTTTTACTTGCTTTGCTGTCATTTATGTAGGTTCCTTTTATCGATGCCGTAAATAGTGGTAAATTGTATTTAAATAGGTTAAAGTCGAGGTCAATTCCTAAACTATTCGACTTCGGGATAAGGTTTGCCTGATGTATATTTTGATAGTTTGCAGAAAGACGTGCCCGTATACGTTTTATGTAGGCAAACTGACCTATAGATAGATCGGGGTAGCTGAGCGGTAATCTGTAGTCAAATAATAATGTGTTTTTAATTTTATGGTAGGGGATGTAGGAAAATCCTTCTATAGTAGGAATGTCTTGGGTGTAGGTGTATCTGCCTGTAGTGGATTGCATGCTGTATCGTGCCTGTAAGCTGTGGTTTAGTGCAATACCTGGGAAATAGAAGTTGGTGCGGAGGGACCAAGCTGTTCCACTGAGTTGTTCTTCAAAAGGTAAATGACGGAAGGTGAAACTGAAATTCTGTCCCCAACGCGGCATGATGTCCATAGTTGCTCTACGGGCATTTCGATTGAAATAAACTTGGTAGTTCAATGGGAAGGCCAGTTCGTTACTGAAATTCTGTAGATTGGCTAAACTTATATTATACCTTTTGATGTAAGATGTGCCGAAATTGAATCCGTACGAATATATAGTGTTACCACGATACTTACTGAAAGGCAGATTAATGTCTAATGCGGTGATGTGCTCTCTCCAATCGAATGCTATTGTGGAAGAACTGTTTGTTTTTGCGGAGCCAATTTGTCCTTTGTCTGTGTAGGATAGGGTGATCTTTGGAAAGTATTTTTGATAGGAGATGGACGCTGAATAGGTGCTTTTCTGTATATCATTGTCGTACTCATACCCTAGCCTAAGGTAGGTCGTGTTGAGAAGGTCATTTGACAACCAAAAGATACCTGGTTTGAGGTTGTCAAAGTTTTCGAAATCATTACCGCTCAATGTTAAACTATGAAAGTTGATCATGTTTTTGATTGTGCTGTAGTCTTGTATTGTATATGCTCCGCTACTCGTATTATCCGAACTGTGGGTCTGATCTCTGGTTAAATTCTGATTGCTATATAATGTGGTTATAGGCTGTAGCGTAACAGGTTGTTTTTTTAACTGAGATATTGGGGTGCTGGCGATCTGATAGCCTTGCTGTGTGTAATCATTATACCATAATGTGTCGCAATGAAGAGAAGGGTTAAAGATACCAAATCGACTGTCTGTTAGTTGGGTTAGAGATCCTTTGTGCCATCTGAACAGGTCATCTTTATTTCCGTAATTGGCCTTGAATATAATGTCTTCCCGGTCGAAAATAGGTTTTTCAAATTGGATATTCGACCAGTCGAGAAGTGTAATCAATGATTTGTTTTGAAGGTCGATCTGCATTAAGTTTGTGCCTTTTTCGGACACGGCTATAGCTATGAGCTGATTCCCTGCTGCGTTGAACTGGGGTTGTTGAAGATGTATTCCTGCAGGGAGGGGGATGGAATCTATCCGCTGCGTAGAAGCTATATCTAGCCGTATAATAGAAGTTCTGTTTGCAAGATCTACTTCTATGCAAGCAATCTCTTTCAGGTCGGGAGATATTACGGGGCTATAGTATCGTGTGTTTTTACTCAGTGTTTTTTTTGTTTTACTGACGATGTCATAAAGCATAATAATATTGTAGGTTTGTTTTTCAAACCTTGCATCTTTCCGGTATTCGTCCCACGTGATAAGTTGATTCTGTAGGTGAAAATAAGGCATGAGTTGTATGCCTAAAGGTAGAATTGTGCGGTGTTTTTGTCCGCTTTTCTGGTTTATTTGAACTATTCTCGTCGATCTTTGAGGCCCTTCTTGTAGGGCAAACGTGCCATTGTTATTACGTTGAGGTAGAAGATAGCTCGTGGGATAACGGTCGCGTTTCGGGATTTCTGGGGTAACATTGTTGGTCTCCGTCTTCCATTGGAGTGCCAGATTTGCCATTGTCAACTTGAAAATATCACTGGATTTTGCTCCATAAGTCTTCTTCAGACTCCGTTGGAAATTAAAAGGACGGAGTAATTTTCCGTTCATTTCACCCAATATCTTGTCGTGTATGAAGGGGTCTTTTTGGAATAGTTCGCTGTTCATAAAGTAGCCTATGGTATAGAAACTAGGTACTATGTCTTTAAAAGAACCGTGTACATATTTATTGAAATCGTAGGTTTTTCCTGAGAGAATATCTGTTCGGATGGGCATCTGCCAGGACGAGAGACGACCTCTACCACCATTCGAAAATAGTGTCTCTTGTAGAACTGCATCACCTTCAAAATACCAGCCTGGAAGATTTAGGCCGAATAAGGCTAGGGCTAATTGCTCTCCAAATGGTGCTCTTATTTTTCCTGTCAAATTGTCAAACTGAGCAATATGACGGGTCTCATGAAGGACTAGGTTTGGTAGCCATTCCTGATTGTCTGCAATAGCGGAGGGGGTGGAGTAAACTTCTGATTTACGTGGTGCCAACTGTACAAAGCCGTTTTGCTGTACGTGGTTTTGCTGAACAATAATATCGATGAAACGTGATTTCCTTTCTAAATCTGAGGATGTATTTTGAATGTATTTTGAAAGATTATCGGCTAACTTGGGAGCGGCTGAGCTAAATTCACTTGGAAAGATAAGCCGGAATTGTTGGGTAGAGATTTGTTTCCATTTTACTTTATAATGCGCCTGGCTGTAATCAAAAACTTGACTAAATATTAGATAGGTATTAATTGTTAATATAAATGATAGTAATATCTTGATTTTCATTTATTAGTGATTTGCTATTAGTTTTTAATTGGCTTTTGCTAAAAATAGTAGTAATTATGATTTGTTTGATGTTTTTCTTTGCTTGATATGTTGTCTGTTAATTATTTGTTATTCAGAGTTTAAATAAATTTTTTGTTTTATTTTTTTAAGTTTTTTTGTGCTTATAAGAAAACGAATGCAGTCTGCAAGTTATAAACTACATCGTTTCGTTTATGTCCTAACTAAGGTACTGTTTTTTTAGTAAAAGGATATCATTGTTTTGTCTTGTCAGGTCGTCGCTGTTGTTCTTTTTTTAAGAAGGCAATACTGTTTTTTTGGGGGATAGTGCGCTTGACTTTTTCTGATAGATTTTGAGATAAGTTTTTGGGTATAGCAATGAGGATATTTAATTGTTTAGTGGAGCAAATGATATGAGTAGGTGTAATTATGATAAAGACTTGCTCCATTATTTTTTTATGTTTTGTGGGTTTGTTGGAGTGTGACATAATGTCTTTCCTTAGGTTCGCTCTTATCTTCTGTTGAGGCTGGTGGAGTCAAAAAAAAAGATTATATTTTTTGGTTTAAAAAAGCGACTTTTGCAAGCGTACTTAAACCACGGTTGTGTGTTTTGTAGGTGCACACTAATTAACATACTCTTTCAAAAGAAGTAAATCATGTAGGATAAATATCGGAGGCAATATGGAAGAATTGGAAATGCAGGTCGTGTATATAGAACAGCTGATTGAAGGGAATAATCTAGCGGAACTAGAGGGTTTTCTGAATGAACTTAATATTTCTGACGTTGAGGAACTGATTGATGAACTTCCTGAGCATGGCGCGCTTTTTTTGGAGACGCTTAGTTTAAAGCGAGCTGTTAATGTATTCCGTATTTTAGACTTTCCGACACAGGAACGTATCTTCAAAAAATTATCAGCAACAAAAGTTCGAGAGATTATCAATGAGATGCCTCCCGATGACCGGACTTCGTTTTTTGGGGAGCTGAAGGGAGATGTTGTAAAACGTCTTATCATCATGCTTTCTCCTGAGGAACGAAAGGAAGCGCTCTCGCTGCTGGGCTATCCCGAAGATAGTGTGGGGCGACTGATGACGCCAGATTATATTACGGTGAAAGCGCATTGGAGTATTACGCGTATCCTAGATCACATACGTAGGTATGGAAGCGCCTCCGAGACCATTGATGTGTTGTATGTGATAGATTCGGAAGGAAAGCTTATCGATGATATTAGAATTAAAGATATTCTACTGGCGGATCCGGATACCAAGGTCGGGGAGCTGATCGATAATCGTTTGATTTCTCTCAATGCAAATGATCCCCAAGAGGATGCAGTTACGGTCTTCCGGATGAATAATAGGGTCGCTCTACCTGTAGTAGATGAGCAGGGGATTATGTTGGGGATTGTGACTATTGATGATATCCTTTGGGTGGCTAACGAAGAGTATACGGAAGATATGCAGCGTATTGGTGGTACCGAGGCGTTGGATGAACCGTATTTGGACGTATCCATTATGCATTTGGTTAAGAAACGTGGAGGATGGTTGGTGGTACTGTTCTTGGGGCAGCTGCTGACAGCGACCGTTATCGAGCAGTTTGAGGGTGAGTTGGAGAAGGCTGTTTTTTTAATGGTGCTAATGCCATTGATTATGTCTAGTGGTGGTAATTCGGGTTCACAGGCTTCGACTTTAATTATTCAGGCTATGGCTATGGGAGAAGTGACGCTGTCGGATTGGTGGCGTGTGATGAAACGTGAGATAATTTCGGGCTTGTTGCTGGGGGTGATTTTGGGTATACTGGGGTTTGTGCGTGTTGCGGGCTTTGAAGCATTTTTGGATGCCTATGGTGAGTATTGGGTGTTGATTGGGATAGTCGTGAGTCTTTCTTTGGTCGGTGTCGTTATGTGGGGGTCGTTGACAGGGTCAATGTTGCCTTTTATTCTTAGGCGACTGGGTGCTGATCCTGCGAGCTCGTCGGCTCCTTTTGTATCGACCTTGGTTGATGTGACAGGATTGATAATTTATTTCACTATTGCTAGTCTTATCCTGAGAGGAATTTATTTGTAAAAAATCTGATTGGGTTTGAGGAAGTTGCAATTTTATGCTTAAAAATATTTGCAAAGACAAATTAAACTTCCGATAATTGCATCACCGAAAGGGAAAACAACATAAGATTCCTGAATAGCTCAGTTGGTTAGAGCATCTGACTGTTAATCAGAGGGTCGCTGGTTCGAGCCCAGCTTCAGGAGCCAATTTAAAAAAGCTGTTTTTGATATCAAAAACAGCTTTTTTTGTTTTTTAGGACGATTAGGACGTCTTTCCTACGCCGTGACGGATACCCCTAAACGGTGTGATTTACATAGTTTTTTGTTGAACTTCACGTCGTTTTGTTACAAATATGTAACAGAAATTTTGGCGTGCTTAAGGAAAAAAATTATGGCAACCGTAAGCGCAAAAGTTTATGAGCACCACAAGAAAAGTGATGGCACTTACAATGTAAAAATCATTGTCTACCACAAAGGTGAAAGAAAGTACATCGACACGACACACTTCGTAGTCAAAAGACAGCTGACCAAAGAGTTTAAAATCAAAGACCCATTTCTTGCGGATATCGTAGAGCAGCAGCTAAGGGATTATCGGAGAACCATCAGCAATATGGAAAGTAAACTCGACTACTTTTCAGCAGAAGCGTTGAGGAATTATTTAAGAGAAAAAGATAAGGACATCGACTTTATCAAGTTCTGCGATACCCATATTGCAAGATTGAAACAGGAAGGAAGGGTCAAGACTGCCGAAAATCAAAACGTAGTTCGGAACAGTCTGGTTGATTACTTCAATCGTGCTTCAGTATCTATCAACGAGATCCATTATAATATGCTTATGGCGTATGAGCGGTATCTAAAGACCAAACGTACCCTTACCCGTCTAAACCAATTCGGACAGCCGGTAACCACCACCGTGGATGGCGTGAAAGATGCAACTGTCCACAACTACATGCGCGATCTGCGGACGCTTTTCAACGAGGCCCGAAGGTATTACAACAACGAAGATATCGGTGTCTACCTTATCAACCATTATCCATTCAAGAAATATAAGGTTGGTTCACCCCCATTAACTAAAAAACGCAACAATTCGCTCGAACAGGTATTGGCCATCCGCGACTGCATCGTAAAACCAGGAAGTCGTGCCGAATTGGCTACCGAGCTTTATATGCTTTCGTTTTACCTTTGTGGTATCAATGCTGTTGATCTCTATCAGCTTAAGCCAGAGGATATCCGAAATGACCGTATAGATTATAACCGCTCTAAAACAAAGGGGAAGCGAAAAGACCATGCTTTTATCAGTATCAAGGTCGTTGATGAAGCCAAACCGTTGTTGCAAAAGTATATCGGAAATCTTCAGTCTCGCTACTCTACTATAGGAGCTCTCAACAAAGCGTTGAGCAAGGGAATGGAACAGGTCTGTAAACTCACGGATATACCAAAAGCAACCTTTTATTGGGCCAGACACACCTTTGCCAGTACGGCTAGGAATGAATGTCGTATGAGTAAAGATGATATAGCTCTAGCACTTAATCATGTTGATGAAGGTAATCGGACAACTGATATTTATATCGATAAAGATTGGAAGATTGTGGACGATGTACAGCGAAAAGTTATTGCACTATTTAGAAAAGTTGAAATTAAGGTAATGAAGAAAATGCAAAAAGAAAATCAGACAGCTAATGTTGCTGCCTAGGAACGATAATGAATTACATGGGAATAATTTTCCGATGTAATTCTTTTTCAGTGTTAAAAACGTAAATTTGATAGACGATGAAAAATATAGTTTGGTTTTTTATAACCTGTATCATTGCAACCGTAGGCTTCTTTGCCGCTCTATCTATGAGAAGTCCTTGGATAGGTTTTGCTGTTGCCTTCGGTATATGGTTTATATTTATTTGGACAACTACAAAGCCAAGAAAACGTAAAAGATGATTCGAATTAATATATACTATCAAATATTGTGATATTAATTTGGATACAATTTTTAGCAATTTATCTATAATTCTGACTAGGAAAAGGATACCTAATATAAACTAATCAAATCGCATAAGAATCTCTTTGCGATTTTCCGCATATTGAGAAATACAAATTTCTAAGAGAGACTTGCGTACTTTTTCCAAAGTCACACGATGCTGCAAGTATAGCATTTAAAAATTCACTTTGCAGTGTGATTGTTTTAGATTTAGATAATAAAGAAGAAGTGGTAGGTATGGGGCGATTGGTTGGCGATGGGGGCTGTCATTGTCAAATTGTAGACGTATGTGTCTTGCCAGAGCACGAAAAGAAGGATTTAGGAAAGCTTATCATGACTATGTAGAATGATTTTATTGATAACGAGTTACCTTCTTCTTGTTATGTCAATCTTATAGTGGACGGAAATGCCTATGAGTTATATGCCCAATATGGTTTTGAGCCTGTATGGCCAAAATCAAGAAGTATGGGTAAAGTATTAAGAAAATGGGTAGCAAATAGAATATACCCTTTGACCAGTGTAATTTACTAGAGCCAATTTACTTAATGAATTTTAATTAATAAGAGTTTTCTGCTTTCCTACATCCGTCAAAAACTGGCAGCCCCATTTCATTGGAACTGCCTTAAATATTTTTCAGGTATCATTATTTTATTTTTGTTGTTTACGAAATTCCTCTGGACTAATTCCATAATTCTTTTTAAAAAAGGTAATGAAATATGATGAACTATCAAATCCAAGTTCAAATGAAATCTCCGAAACAGTTTTGAACGTATGGAATAGCAATCGTTCTGCTTCCAGTAATACCCTACCACGTATTAGATCTCCAACTTTTTTATTCCGTCTTTCTCTACATATACGATTCAAATAATTTGTTGAGATATTTAACTTCTCCGCATAAAATGATGGAAATCTTTCCTTTCTATAGTATTTTTCAAGTAACTGTTCGAATGTCCGTATTTTACCTTCTTTCTCATTATTGTTTGGAATACCTACGGTAATATCGCTACAACGATCCAACATCCCTAATACGATATTTAGGTAGGATCGTAGAATCGACTTTGAGTCTGCATTTAGACGTTTAAATTCGTCGTACATTGCATCCATCATCAGACACCATCTGGGTATATCTATGGTGTCCTCCAAATGATTATAAATAGAACTCACTTTTAAAAAGGAAAAATCGTGTAAAACGTTATCATTGTAACGCTTTGTAAAGAAAGCATCTAAGAAAAGCATAACCCACCCTTTAGCTTTATCATTTATTTCATATGTACAGACACTAGATGGTGCAATGCTAATTGCTTCTCCACTTTTAGCTTGTATGATCCTTTGATCGATGGCAAATCTCCCACAATCTTCTTCAAAGTAAATGATCGTATAAAACATTCTTTGATGAGGAACGGACAGAAAATTACCCTGCTGATGAAAAGTGTGAAGCGGCAAGATGATAAACCCAATATTTGGGTTTGCAAAGTCCTCCAGTGTCAAAACTTTTATATTTTCTGTTCTGACAACCATAATAATATTACCTTAACTTAAAAAATCGATAGATCAATTAAGTGAGCAATACAGGTGGTTTGAAAATATTAACGAAAAAACCATCAGACAAAGGTCTGGAAGACATTTGTGTAAAAACAATATCTTCTACGGTTTGTGGAGTGTCCTGTTTTTGATCCAAATCGAAAACAGGTAGTATCATAACAACTTCTAGAAGCTTGATCTTTATTTTTGATTCACTGCTATTATTTTCCTCTTTTATTTTCTCCTCTAGATAACAGGATCCTTTACAAACTGGAATGAGGTCAAACCTATTAATACATAGCTGATTTTCAATGTAATCCCGGTTAATTTCAAATCCCATATAAATCCACATACTACTTGTGGACTGCATAATAACAGCCAGAAGCAACGATATGTATATGAATCTTTTCAAAGTCCGCGAATCTAGTGAAATTTATATTTCTTTTCTTAAAATAATAACGTCTTCTAAAAGTCTTTTCATTTCTTTGTTCGAAGTGCCATCATATACTCCCCTGATATGAAGATTTTTATCAACCAAAAGAAGACCGCCACTATGTGTAAAACCTCCGGGAGCTAAACTATCAGGATGAGCTATAGCATAATAGGATTTTTCAGCTAAATGCATTACTTCACTCTGGTCTCCGTGTAGAAAATGCCATTTACCTTCTTTTGCCTGTATACGTTCTGCATAAGCCTTCAATGCAGGTACGCTATCCCGTTTAGGGTCTATGCTGTAGGAAAGTAAAACCACATCGTCCATACCAAGAGTCTGTTCCTGTAGTTTTTTCATATTTACGTTGATCTGAGGGCAAATCGTAGGACAAGAAAGAAAAATAAATGATGCTACATGGATCTTGTTCTTCAGCATGTTTAATGACATTTCCCTATTATCTTGATCAATCATCGTAAATGTGTCAATTGTAGGGTATATTGTAGTATCCCCCTGCACTAATGGATTACCTAAATAAGGTAATCTTTCATGCTGACAAGATGCAAAACAAAATACTATCAAAAGGAACAAGAGTGCTCTACTCATAAACGTGACAAAATTGTATGATTTTAATCCAAATATACATTTTGTAATGATAAATTTCAGGTTTTAGGTCTGTTTATAGCTTGTAAATACTACTTAATGCACGAAAACCTAAATCAATAGCACGCTTATATAAGTATCTAAGGAGGTTTATAGTAGTAACTTTGTTGCAATAAATTTGGTTTAGTCTGATATGTGGAAAAACTATTTGCAATCGTTCAAAGTATGGTCATTGTTTACCGGGATATTTATTATTTGCTCTTGCACTGAACAACACAATGATGAAGATTTACCGATTATAGGTGAAATAGAAATTCTTACTACAGTCAATAATGGTAAAACCATTATTGATACCGTCTATCATCGTATACCGGCATTTCGTTTCGTAGATCAAGACAGCGTTTGGATTTCCAATACAGATGTCGCCGACAAGATATATTTGGCAGATTTTTTCTTTACACGATGTCCAACGATATGCCCATTGCTTGCCAAAAATATGCTTTCTATCGCAAAGGAGTTTGAACAGGAACAAAGGTTTGTTATTTTATCTCATACCATTGATGAAAAACATGATACGCCCATCGTGCTGGGAGAATATGCAAAAAAACTTGGTGCTCCATCAAACTGGCGATTTCTTAATGGTCCCCAAGATGCTGTTTACCATATCGCAGGAAAAGAAGGTTATTTTTCATATGCAGAAGAAAACCCGAATGTTCCTGGTGGATTCGATCATAGTGGAGCCTTTACGCTAGTAGATAGCGGTGGACATGTGAGAGGTGTTTATGATGGTACAAATGAAGAAGAGGCTCAAAAAGCGATTTTAGATATTAGAAAGTTATTGAAAAAACAGTAAAATTTAGACCAAATTGAAAGGGATCATCTCATTTATACTGCTGCTATCACTTGCTTACCAATGTTTGGGAAGTATGGGGGTATTTGTGTGGTTTGAAAGTAATCGATCCTATATTGCAAAAGAACTGTGCGAAAATAAAACTAGACCCCAAATGCACTGTAATGGACAATGTGTCCTGATGAAAAAACTCAAAGCGCTGGAAGAAAAATCTTCTGACAAAAGCCTCCCACAGCAAATGAAATACGAAACGTTTATTTGTCTCATGCAGGATTGGTTCGCGATGCCAGAAGAGCTATCAGTTTGTGTGGTGAAAAAGCATATAGCATATTACAATACAGGCTATAATTTTACGCTATTAAAAAATAATTTCCGTCCTCCTCGATTCGAAGCCTAATCTATTCTTATAAAATTAGTTTTACTGTGTTGACTATTGATGCTTTGATTGACATTAATGGTTAGCAGAGCAAATTTGGCGTTGAATAAAATCGAGCATGAAATTGAGATGTAAATAATATTGACACACAGGTCAAAAATTATCTTCGATGAGCTCGCAAGCTCGGTTGTTTACATCGAGTTCTCATTTGCCATTGAAAAAAAATTTACAAATGAAATCAATTTACTTTGGAAAGACACCTATGTTATTTAGCATAGTAGCTATTGCGTTGGTGTATAGTTTGACCGGGTGCGGAAATAATACACAGAACCAAAAAACGGAAGAAACTGTTGACACGGAAGAGACATCCGTTGATATATCCGCTTTGACCAAAATAGCAGATACGACTCTTACAGACAAAAAGATCAGCGTACTTGTAAGGGATAGTCTGACCAGCAAAAATGAAACGTTCTATATAAAGGTCACCGATCTTGAAGGAAATCCCGTCACAAACACAAATCTAGATTATAACGTGATCATGGATATGGGGATGATGTCCCATGGAGGACCTTACTATCCCATAGTCGATCTTGGTAATGGCTTATATAAGGCTGAAGTGGTTTTTATTATGGCCAATATGAAGGACATGGGCAAGGGGTGGATATTGAATACTGTTGTTAATAAAACAGATACATTAGCCTTTCTTTTGCCCGTCTCGGAGGTAAAGCAAGTGCGCACCATTCCAGTCGGTACCAAAGATGACGGTCGTGTGTTTGTAAGCCTCCTGTTGGATGACGAAGTCAAAACGGGAAGCAAGCCTATTGATTTTACGCTGCACAAAATGGAAAAGGAAAAGTTTCCTGAACTGGACGGTTATACCATCGAGGCTAAGCCTTTTATGCCGGATATGGGACACGGTTCTTCTGGGAATGAAGCAGCCACAGGTAAAGGTAATGGACGCTATAGCGGAACTGTCAATTTTTCTATGAAAGGTCCTTGGATAGTTAAAGTAAACCTTTTGAAAAATGGTGAAAAGGTTTCTCAGGAAGAACTGGTATTTCCTGTAGTCGTCAAATAACAAATCAATTAGCATTATAAAGAATGAAAAAACAATCTGTGTTTTTAACAGCGCTTGCTGTTATATTATTTACTTCCTGCGAAAAAGAAGTGATCAAAGAAATTGAAATCGAAAAGACAGTTTATGTAAATGAGGATTTTGATCCGGAAAAAAGTGTTGTAAATCTTACGTTCAACCATCAAATTAATAACACAACATTAGAACTGGGCAAAAACTATACGGATGATGCTGGTAATACCTATGCTTTTGATGAAATCAGGTATTGGGTTTCCAATGTAACTTTAATCAAGCCTACGGGTGAAGCTGTCGCTATCCCGAATTCCTACTACTTGGTGGAAAAGAGAGAGGCCTTATACTTTCATGGTGTTAATGCTTCAAATTCCGAAGCGCATGTAGCTCCCGCCAAAACAAGAGAAAGCGTCCTGATTGGAAATGTTCCTACAGGAGAATACAGCAAAATCAAATTTGCTATTGGTGTTGACCCAACATATAATGACAATTTTGCCATCACCGCTGGCGAGCTGAATATCAATCAGATGTCGCAGGTAGCAAGTTGGGCATGGAATACAAGCTACATATTTTTCAGAACAAAAGGGACATTCCTGCCGAAAGGAGGAACTATAGCAGACGCACTTAATTTTGTTACTGAAACAGGAGGGAATAATCTTTACCGCGAAGTCGAACTTACTTTACCTTCGAAAATATCGGCTACAGCAGGCAGTACCAATGAGATCAGCCTATCTGTGAATGTGCTCAGCACATTAAAGGGATTAAACGTAGCCGAATTTACAGGTCAGAAAGCGGCAGGATGGTCTGCAGATCCTAACCTCGCCAAATACACAAAATTTGTTAATGCCTCTACAGTCGACGACATGACGACCATCTCCGATAATGTAAAAGCAGCTATCCAATTGAAATAAGTTGAAACAAAAAAAATAGACATGAATAAATTAATAATAATTGTTGCTGGCTTAATCGCTGTGTCTTTTACATCCTGCGAAAAGACTGAAATTAAAGAAGTTGAAAAAATCGTTTATGCCGATCAGGCGGGTTCTTTGTCGCTGACATTTGATGCCAAATATGGTGATTCCGATTTTGAATTGAATAAAAAATATCCCTACCAGTTGGTTAACTCGAGTGGAACCTATGATATGGAATTTGAATTTAGCCGACTTCGTTATTGGGTGAGTAATGTCAAGCTGATTGATAAAGACAATAAGGAGCATGCCATCGCAGATTCATACTATCTGGTGGAAGAAACCAATGAAATCGCTGTACAGCATTTGGTCAATGGTGAAAAATATCCGGCGACTAAACGCGAGGAGGTTAAGCTTAAAGATATTCCTTTGGGAGAATATAAGGCTATTAAGTTTTCTATAGGTGTTGATCAAAAATATAATGACAATATCGCATTAACTGCAGGCGAACTAGGATCACTTAATGGCATGGGTGTTAGCGATGGGTGGATGTGGTTTACCAGTTATAAGTTCTTGACGCTAGCTGGAACTATCCACTGGGCAGCTGGAACACCGACTTCTAAAGCCCTATCGTGGGAGACCGGATCAAATGCTTTATTTGATGGCGCTGAAAAAACGATAACGTTGACAACACCATTAAAAGTAGATGCACAAAATTCAGGTAAAGTTGTACTTAATGTCGACGTGAAGGAGTTGATCTCTGCTACAGACCTGCCTTGGGTCAATAATAGCATCAGTCAAGGAAAAAAAGATCTAATGATTGCATTGCGAGATACATTTTTAAGTAAGTCATTGACTTTGAAAGAGTCAACTTCATCTTCTGTTAAGACAAATTAATGTCGGTAACAAAAGAACATAAATATTTTAGCGGAGTCTTCTTTTTGTTGGTATTTCTGTTAGGCTTGTTTTCCTGTTCAAAGGAAGATGGCATGGACATTACTGACAAGGAGGAGTCTCCTTATACCTTGCGTCAACCGGCCTTGTTCCCAAAGGCGATTGAATCCGCTATTGATCCTAAAACCGGTTTGCCATCAAATCCACTGACCAAAGCGGGTGTCGAACTGGGCCGTAGGCTTTTTTATGACCCACTTTTGTCTGCCAATAAGCAGGTTTCCTGTGCAAGCTGCCACCATCAGGACAAAGCTTTTTCTGATGGTTTAGCGCTAACGACTGCTGGGGTATCGGGTAAGCCGTTGGAGCGACACTCGCCCACACTGATCAACTTAGCCTGGACAGACAAGGGCTTTTTCTGGGACGGTGGATCAACGAATCTGGAGTCGCAGGCTTTTGGTCCATTGACACATGCCGATGAGATGGGGATGTATTTGCCTGTTCTAGTCGAACGGTTACGAGCAGACGCTGACTATGTTGAATTATTTCACAAAGCCTTTGGGGATTTGCCAAGTGAACATCGGACGGCTATGGCCTTATCCCAATTTCAGCGGATCCTCGTCTCGGCAGATGCGCCATACGACCTATATCGTCGGGGAGAAAAGCCTAATATATTATCTGCCAGTCAACTTCGTGGACTAAATCTGGTTCAGCAAAAGTGCAGCAGCTGCCATGCTGGCGAACTGTTTACAGATAATAATTTTCACAATAATGGGATCGATGATGATTTCGGTGATGGATCGCATGAAGGTATTTATTGGGGAAGATATCGGATTACGTACAAACCGCTGGATTTAGGAGCTTTTAAAACGCCTACGCTGCGTAATGTGATGGTCAGCGCGCCTTATATGCATGACGGAAGGTTCAAAACAATAGATGAGGTACTCCATCATTATCGTTTTGGCATAAAACATACACCCGTCACGGCAAAAGCATTGTATCAAAACGATGGTCAGGTCGGTATACCCATGACAGACCAAGAGGTCGCTGATATTAAATCGTTTCTGAATACGCTGACAGATGATACGTTTTTAACGAACAAGGAATTTTCAAATCCCTTTAAGTAAACAACAGAAGAGATACAACAATGAAAAAAAACTTAAAAAATATAGTAGTGGCAAGTGTAGCATGCATACTTATGCTATCTGCATGTAAAAAGGACGATGACATTATCGATGAAAGTAAAATGGGTGATTTTTCCATTGAATTTGATCACATCGTAGGAGAGGACCGGTTCTATATTGATCCGAACTACCTCTACCGAAATGCCAAAGGCGAGCAATTTAGTATCCGAATCCTGATGTATTATATCAGTAATATCAAGCTTTATAAGGCTGACGGCAGTATTTATACGGTACCACAGGATGATAGTTACTTTTTGGTCAATGGAGCAGATCGAACAACACGGTTTACGAAAGTCAAGGTGCCCGAAGGAGATTATACAAAGGTTGAATTTATGATCGGTGTCGATCAGGAAAGAAATATGATGCCTATGGAACGGAGGACCGGCGTACTTTCATTCAATCCCGGAGAAGGACATGCTGGAATGTTCTGGACATGGAGCCAGGGTTACATATTTTTCAAACTGGAAGGCAACAGTGACGTAGTATCTGACGACCAACAGGGAGATCCTACAGGGAATAAGCAATTTAAATATCATATCGGAGGTTTTGGCTATCCTTTTGACGATCCCGAAGCAATGAATAACATAAAGGTTATTTCGGTTGATTTAACAAAGACAAGTGGAGATCATTTGGCACATGTTAGAACTGGCTTCAGGAGCAATGTACATTTGATGGTTGATCTCATGCAGATCTTTAATGGTCCAAATCAATGGAGCATTGCGAATAAACCTAATGTGATGTTCAATAAGGAAGACAGTGGTAAGATCGTAGGTAACTTTGCATCCTTGTTTACACACGACCATAGCGAGAACTATGTGAAAAGCGAGGAAGAATTGTCATCCAACCAGTAAAATGAGGTAGAAATATGAAAAAGATTTGGGTGCTGTCCTTAATTCTAGGACTGATCTGGGCCTGTAAGAAAGGTAACGACATTTTAGAGGAGGAGGAAATTTTTATTGGATTTGTACAGCCATCGAATTTTCCCGAACCGACTTACGATCTTTCCCGAAACCCAATCACTAAGGAAGGGTTCGAGTTGGGTAAAAAGCTTTTCTACGAACCCAGGCTATCACGAAACAACACCATTGCCTGCGGGAGCTGTCATATCCAAGGTGCTGGATTTACACATCATGGGCACGACGTAAGCCATGGGATAGATGACCGGTTGGGTACACGCAATCCTATGCCTATCATGAATCTGGCTTGGCATAGTGAGTTTTTCTGGGATGGTGGTGTATTTGATCTCGACCTGTCAGGAGTAAATGCCATACACAGCGAGGTAGAAATGGATGAAACAGTTCCAAATGTTTTATTGAAGCTGAGGGCTCGCCCCGAATACACCGCAATGTTTAAAAAAGCTTTTGGCACGGAGGAAATCACCGATGCGTTGTTTTTTAGGGCATTATCACAGTTTATGCTTATGGCGACAAGTAGTAACTCCAAATATGATAAAGTAATGCGGAAAGAAGATGGAGCGTCATTTACCGATTCGGAAACACGAGGCTACCTATTCTTTAAAAATAACTGTGCAAACTGCCACAAGGAACCTTTGTTTACAGACCTTAGTTACCGCAATAATGGAATACGTCCGAATCGAAGTGACGATAAAGGACGCGCTGTAGTTACGCATAATGTCAAAGACGAGTATAAATTTAAGGTGCCCTCTTTGCGTAACTTGTCTTTTACCGCACCCTACACGCACGACGGACGTTATCTTACGGTTAGTCGGATGCTGGATCATTATCGCCATGATATGGTGGATTCGCAAACACTGGACCCACTATTTCGTCAATCGGATGGTACGCTAGGTATTACAATGACAGAGGGAGAGAAAGCAGATTTAATGGCTTTTTTGAAAACGCTGGAAGACCCTACTTTTTTGTCAAATAAATTACTTTCGGAACCTTTTGGTTCTGATTTTATCGTGAATTAACAATTAGAATATGAAAAATTGGATTATACTATCGGTTTTGTTGGTCGCTACAATTTTAGCCAACATTCCGAAGACAATGGCTTGTGATGTTTGTGGTTGTGGTGTCGGTAGTTATTATTTAGGAATTCTACCTGATTTCAATAAGCGTTTTATAGGCTTACGTTATCAACAGAATAGACTACAGACCCATTTGGGTTCTAACGGTATCCGTACACCGAACTCTACAAACGAAACCTATCGCACAATGGAACTATGGGGGGCTTGGAATTTTGGCAATAAGTGGAGAGTACTGGCAATTGTTCCCTATAGTTTTAACGAGCGAACAGTTGGAACAAATACGTTAGAAACTGGTAAGAAGAATGGATTGGGCGATATTGTTGTGATGGGGCATTACAAATTATTTGATGATGCGCATACAACATCGTCAAACAAGCTACTTATGCAATCGCTTTGGGTGGGTGCTGGGATTAAGACACCTACCGGTACATATGATACCAGTGAACAGTCCAGTGCAGAGATGGGAGCTCCGAATAATTTCCAATTAGGCACGGCAAGTACTGATTTCATGATCAATGCTGCCTACGATATTCGGCTAATGGATGCAGGGGTAAATGTTAATACTACCTATAAGATCAATACGGAGAATAAACACGATTATCGATATGCAAATAAATTAACGGTCAACGCTCTGGCTTACTATAAATTCAATATCAAGAATAAAGTTCGTATTTCTCCAAATGCAGGAGTATTGTACGAGACCCAATCTAAAGATGTGCTTTACAATCGTTTCGACGTTGCTCAATCTGGCGGACAATCTACGATCGGGATTGCAGGTGTTGAGATCAACGTAGGGGCAATTTCAATCGGTGGGAATTTTCAGTCTCCGCTTAGCCAGAACTTGGCTGATGGACGGATCAAAGCTGGCAATCGTTTCATGACACATGTGTCGTTCTCCTTTTAATTCCAAAATTTATACAAATCAGCTATGAAATGTCCAGACTGCAAACCGAGCTTACGAGCTTTCCAAAGGAAATTTGTACATTCCATATGACCATTAAAAGTCAAATTGCTTACATATGAAAAGATTATATGTTTTATTCGGTGTCTGTCTTCTTGCAACAGTGATTGCCTGCAATAATGACCCGAAGACAAAGGACGCAGAAAAGCAACAGGAGTTAGAGGAGGAACGAAATGAAGTTGTCGTGCACGATTATCTTAAGGAAGGCAATAAAGGGATAGGGTCTATCAAATCCTTTACACAATCCGCATTTGATCAAGCTATTGTAGACGAAGGCAATAAGCTTTTCATCGTGAAGTGTACGATGTGTCATGAATATGGTGAAGATAAACTGGGGCCTGCTTTAAAGGGGGTAACGAAGAAAAGGACACCGGAGTGGATTTTAAACCTGCTGCTAAATACCGAAGAAATGTTCGAAAAAGATCCAGATGCATTAGCCATCAAAGATGATTTTCCAAGTATGATGGTCAGTCTAGGTCTGAACGAACTGGAAGCAAAATCCATACTCGAATACTTAAGGCAGGAAGATGCTAAAGTGAAATAATACCGGTTCAATCGATATTAATAGATTGAACCGATATTTGGTATTTTATATAAAATACCAAAGCTTAATTATCTTAGTTATTGTTTTACTCCAGAAGAATAAGTCTTCAACAGCCTTTCAGCCTCTTGCCTCATTTCAGGAGTGTATTGCATATGTGGGTTCGCTTCCATTATCTGGATAACTTTCTCTTGATGCTTAACGGCTAATTTAGTATCTCCATTTGTATGGTACACCTTAGCCAAAAATTCTTGGATACCTTTGTTGTTTTCATCTGAAATCGCAGCAATTTGTTCCGCAAATTTGACAGCTAAAGGGTAGTGGTCTTCTTTCTTATTGTCCATTATTGCGACAGCAAAATATGCTAATGTTAAAGGATCTTTATTATACTTTATTAATGCTGCATTAGCGATATTGACCGATTTGTCTATGTCTATTTTGGTATAAATTAAATATCTTTCTTGATCGAATACAGTAGACATCGCAGGACGCATACTTTCAAGTGAGTCCATTAGTAAAAGCGTTTGCTCAACATTATTTTCGCTTTTTGCGGTCTTGAATCTCTTAAATAGTGCGCTGTACAATTGACTTTCTTTCTGTGCAGCTTCGCGGAGTTTTGCTTTACCCTGCTCGTCATACTGGTTATTCACAATAGCATTTAGGACTTCATCTAATGAGGTCGGGCTACCCTTCCACGCTATTTTGCCATCTCTATCAACAATGAATGCTAAGGGGATTCCCGAGCTCCCACTAGCTTTTACCCATGTTTTCCACATTGTTGCTTCCGGTCCGTCAATCGCAACTGAATAATCCATTCCATCACCTAGTTTTTCGACAAATCTCTCTACCTTTTCAATATATGGAGCGTTTTTGTCTTTGGATCCCGCTAGCTCAAATGTGTTAAAGCTCAATATAGTTGCTCGATCTTTATATTCCTTTGATAATTTACTAAGGTGTGGCATTGCTGCTATACAAGGTCCACACCAGGTTGCCCAAAATTCCACCACGTAAACCTTGCCTTTTTGAAAAGATTTTACTTCTTCGCCTTTGATCCACTTTATATATTTGAGAGGTGGGGCCGGCATTCCTATTTGTAAAGTACTTGTTTTAGATGTATCGGTTTGAGCTAATGAGGCGTTCGTTGTACCAAATAAACAAATTGCCAAAAGTGCTTTTGTAGTACAAAGCGATATTTTTTTTAGTTGTTTTTTCATATAGTTTTACTTTATGGGGGTCTAGTATTTTTTTACTGAATCAGGTATGATTACATCTCCGTTTTTTATCACCATTTTGATTGATTGATAATTTCTAATGTTTTCTAGTGGGTTGGCCTCTAAAATTACAATGTCCGCATCTTTGCCGATGGCGATTGAGCCTTTTTTGGAAACACCACCAAAAGTTTCTGCAGCAATCAGAGTTGCGGATCTTAAGGCGTCAATTGGAGTGAATCCACACTTATCGATAAGTACTTGTAACTCATCGTAGATTGTCGGGTGTGGCTCTTTGGTATCGACCGACCAATCGGTACCCGCGGATATTTTAATACCTGACTTATATAATTTCTTTGTGAATTCAATTGCGTGGGGATAAGTTCCTGCTTTTTCACTAATCCATAGGGTAGCGTCCATAATAATGTTATTTGTCAACGCAGCTTCTATGAATGGATCTATGTTGACATTTTTAAAGTCAATAGAATTATACCTTGAAAGACTAACGTTTACATTTTTACCCGGATCTGTTAGACCTTCCCATTCAAGCATGTAAGCATGAGACAGAACCTTCATTCCTGATAAAGCAACTTCCGTCGGCTTGGCTGGAAATTGCATAGCATGTCCCCACACTTCTAAATTGAATTTCTTGGCGGCTTCAGCGAGATTTTTAAGGTACGATTTGTCATATCCCATATAGATTTTTATACCAGTTGCACCCGTCGCTTTGGCCGTTGCCATAACTATATCTAAATTATCACCCGGATTGACAAGTTGCACCCATGGTGCGAACTCTTGATCTTTAAGACCGACCATCCATGACTTTTGTTGACCATGTGTGAAATAATCGCGCGTTGCCATAAAAGCTGAATAATATATGTCGGGACCAATAGCCTCCTTTGCATCAATTGCTCGCTTGATTTCTGCTAATTGTCTAGCGTCACTACCTACGTCACGAACTGACGTTATTCCATGTCTAAGAAGGTAAGCAAGATCTTTTTTTAAGTCTTCACGAGATTTAAATGTAGTTAAGTGAGTATGAGCATCGATTATACCTGGAATTACAAACTTTCCTGTCAGATCTACAACCGAATCCTTTTCTTCATACTTTACTTTTTGACCAATGGCTGTAATTTTTTTGTCGGAGATGACTATGTCCATTTCTTTATGGATGGTTTTAGCCTCCACATCAATCAGACTTACATTTCTAAGTATTAATCTTTTCTGCGTATTCGTTTTTTTAACAGTCTGCGCTTGTATTGATAGAAATGATAGGATGACCGTTAGACAAATAATACCTTTTAGTACTGTATTCATATAATGTATTTAAAATAGGAGTTGTGTAAGATTAATTTTATTCTTCAAGGTGTTTGAAAGTTTGTCCGCAGTATCTATCAATATTGGCTTGTGGATATCATAATTTTTCTGTTTAGCAAGATGTGTGAGGAAGATCAATAAATTTTGTTTATCCGAGTCATTTAACGTCTGACTTCGCTTCAATAAAATTTTGCACAGCGATGAAATATCAGATTCTAGTATCAAACCTTTATTCTGAAGAGTGAAATCAGTAAGGGCGCTGGACAAAAACGGGTATTTACCGATTGTAGTTGACAACTCATTTAATAGTTGCTTTTGATCTGATCGTTCTTTGGTTAATGTTAAAGTCCAAGCTGGATTGGAAACCATACTTTTTAGCATCATAGTGCATTTTTCACCGTATCTTTTTTCAGCCCACTCAAAGTTCTCAATTAAGTAATTTATTATTTGACTATCCAAGCCGAAGAAATATTGGACTTTAGATAAATACTTATCAAAGAAGGTTTCCTCACTATACGTATAAAACAATGTTTCATAAACTTCTTTTAACTTTCTCTTATCTCCAACTTTTACTAAGCTCTCAATATATTTGTCTCCATATTCTGCTGGGTTAGAAACAAACTTTTCACGCAGCATGTTCAGTGGATCGGACTTGGCACTTTCTAATTTATCAATGAAAATTTTTGCGGAATTTGCTCCTCCCGTCGCTCTTGTAAATTCTTTACCATCTTTGTCCAAGAACAGAAAAGTAGGATACGAGGAAACTCCATAAGTTTTCTGTATATCATCGGGATCGGCTTCGTCAATGATGTATTTTAAAAATATATAGTTTTTGTTAACATAGGAACCCACTTCTTCTAATGGAAGAATATCGGCTACTATAGCTTTACATGGAGCGCATGTCGTACTGGACAACATGGCTAACACCTGCTTACCTTCTGTGTTTCCTTTGATAATGGCCTCTTTTAGAGAGCCTTCAAATACCGTAACTTGCGCTGCAGAACTTCCTATGAACGCAATAATAAATATAAATAATAATATTTTTTTCATGTCTTGTGAGCTTACATATAATTAATTTCGTCTTTACTGTAATCAAATGTCGGTAATGCATATTGGACATCTTTAACTTTTCCTTTACCCTCTAAGACCATCGCCGGAGCGCCGGTCGGTTGTCCACCCAACATGTTGTACAGGAATAGCCTGTATCTGCCGTCTTTAAAGGTTGCTAATACTAAGTAATTAAATCTATTGGTAGCATCATTAGCCCCATTCCAATATTTGTGTGCGATGTATGTGACTTCTTCATCGAGAGGGAAGGAATCTGGGGTAAGTTTTATCTCTTGCTCTGTATCAATATTATAAGCATATATTTCATTTTTCGATGAAACACTATATAATATACGGACGTCCTTTCCGTTTGTTGCATATCGAGACGCTTTGGACGAAGCCAAATCCTCTCTAAGTGTAATTACTTTTTCGATCGGATTACTGAAATTGGAATTTTTATAGTTAATACTGTATAGAAGTCTTTGATTAATGTCAGTATTACTTTGAAAGATAGCGGTAATACGGCTTCCTATAGAACTATGATGGAATGATCCCATAAATAGGCAGCTGTGAGGTATTTGATTAGGCGTTGCTATTTTACCATCGTCACTAAATTCATGGATCGCTCCGTTACGGTCTGTGGCGAGAAAGCGCTTGCCTGAAGAATCAAAATAGAATAAACTAGATGCTTGTTGACATTTGACAATATAGGGGCTGATACCAGCAGGTTGTGTAGCTATCCCAAATTTTCCGGAAGTATATAGACCAAATTCGGGCATTGAAACTGTTGAATATATTCCTTGACTGGTTACCATATATGTTGTGTATCCTATTCTGTTGAAAAAATATGGTACTTCATTCGTATTTTTATCTTCAAAAAACATGTCTTGGTAGCCGTATATCTGCTGCATATCATTTATTCGTAAAGTACGTGCCTCTAATGTAGTCATCGGAACGATAACTTTACCTCCGACCATTTTTTGTACTTTATTATCAATAAAAGAATATCCGAAATTTATACCAAGATTCGTAGGCTTTCCAGGCATTGAATGCCCCTCTGTCCGTATGATCAAGTCTTCTGCTTTGTTCATATCATTGATGTGAAGATCTAAATCTGTTTCCCCAATATTGGTTTCTTTCAGTACATAAAATCCTCTAGCAAAGCGAGTCGTTGACTGTAAATTGGTACTCTTTGAGACGATATAGTTATTGGTTTTATTTTTTACCTGAAATGTCAGAATATAATCTCCCTGAGGTATATTTAAACTATAATTTAGATCTTTTTTATCACCAATCGTGTCAATTTCTGCAACCGTGGAATTTTGTTTGGGGTAAACCATCCAAAGATATTCTAGATTTTTTTCATCTATTTTTGTATCTATATTGGGCACGATCGAAATTGTTTCTTCTAAAGAATATCCAGAATAATTTTCGTTTATCCCATTTATAGCAATTTCTTCTATAGGCAAGTATTCATAGTTTCCCTGATCTTTGTAGCAAGAAACTATTAGAAATATTGTGCATGTGGCTATCGCAATGATTTTCGTTCTCATGATAATTTTGATTTATGGAAATGAAACAACTGTTTTATTCTCTTCCTGGAGCGGAGAAAGTGCTGGAGTCATAGCAGCTCTTCTTTGGTTTTCCTCATTAAGTTTTCGTTTATAAATTCCATTTATATACGTAACATAATCACCATCAAATTTTTCATTATAAAAACCGACAGTAGCAAAGCCTAAGCCGTCCATATATTTTTCATCGATGGCTTCTCCAGAAGCATCAATCATGAATTGATGCTTCACTTTGCCATAATTTCCGAAGTAAAAGGTCGCAGCACTGTTCCAATTTGCGGGTTTTGATAGTGCATCGGTTATAGTAATTAGCAGTTCAGACCTCGATTCGTAACCAGCTCTAAATACGCCATTATCTTTTATACGCAGTTTTAGATTTACTGTTCTGTTTTTTAGAGATGCTTCTCTATGAACAATAATTGGTAGGGAAGCTGTAGTCGATCCAGCAGGAATTATGTAGTTTTTTTTGTATTGGTCAGCTGTTAATGCTGTAAAATGTACGTCAGGATCCGCATCATTTTCACCGGTAAGAACTTGTTCAAGTTCTATAGGACGGTCGCTATTGCGAATGAATCCGATAGTTTTTAATTTAACATATAGTGTATCAGTGTTCTGCGTTCCGTATACAAAAGTATGTGCCAAAACATAGCTACTCGGTACGGAGGGAAGTATTACACTTCCTGTTTCCTCTCCGTGCAGAAAGATTAATTTGTCTTGGTCATCACTGTAGAGTGGTAAGTCTTTGGTGCAACTGATTTGTATCAGAGTAACAAAAGTTGCTGCGTAAAAGATTAAATTTTTCATAAATTTGGATTAATTTCGGTTAAAGGAAGCGGTACTAAGTAATTATCTTCAGTAACTGGAGTTACAAGATCGATCATAGATGAGGAGCTTTTCCTTTTATAGGTAAAAAACATTTGTCCTTCTGCATAGAATTCTCGACGATATTCTTTTATCAATTCTCTATCCAGTAGCTCTTTATTCGAAAATCCAGTACTTGTCAATACGTTTCTAGCTGCCATATATTTTACATATAGCTCGTTTGCTTCTGACAATGGCCCTGTCTCCATTGCAATTAAATACAACTCTGATAGCCTTAATATGGGTATGATACGATTTGTCAAGTTGCTTAAATTTTGTACTGGATTATATTTTTTTAAGGATGGTCGTCTTACAGAAGATGTAATAGAGACTGTATTTCGATTCCAGGTAAATGTATTTCTTAAGCTCGTTTCAAAACCTAAGAATAAATCTCTAAATCTAGCCTCTGTTAATGAAAGAGTTGAAGTACCTACAGTTGTTTCTCCGCCCAAAAGATTGGGGATGTAATTTTGTAATTCGTTATTACTTAATGCCATTAGACATTCTGAAGGGAGGGCATATCCACCTTTATTGTAATCTTCTTGTGTAGCAAGCGTAATGAATTGATTCCCTTCTTTAGTTTTAGCGTCAATAACTACTTTAGCTGCTTTGTATGCTTTTTCAGTTTGATTAGTGTATAAATAAAATCGTGCCTGTAAAGCCTTGACTGCGTAATAATTGAAACGAAACTGCCTGAACTGCAAAAATGAATCTTCTAAAATATCCGCTTCTGAGCTCAATTCTTCAAAAGTGTAATCAAAAAGCGGGTCTTTTTCAAATAATAATTCTTCTGCTTTAAGAAGGTCTTCTTCTAACTTTTGTATGTACTGTTCATAAGTGTAGTAAGGTACATTCTCTCTAGACACTTTATCCAAATAAGGTAAGGAAATTCTTTTTCCGGGATTTTGTGGGAGTTGTCCAAATAAGCGTAAAACATCCAATTGACAAAAACTTCTGATTGCCAAAGCCTCTGCCTCTATGATAGCTCTTGTATTAGGATTGCTGATTGTCGAGCCTTTTTCAGGTATATTTTCCAAAATAGAATTTGCCTGTACAATAACATTGAAAAGATTTCCATAAATTGAAGATACAATTGTCTGTGAAGCAGTGTGTGTGTAATCAAACCTGCTTACAGGATACAAGGTTGGGAAATTGGTTATATTATCGATTTCCCACAGTTGGGCCAATGCTTCGGTTACCGACATAGTCATGTTATCCCCATATAGACTTCGATTATTCATTTTTACATAGCATCCTGTAAGTACGTCTCGAAATCCTTTGTATGTGTCAAAATTTTGGTCTGCACGAACTTGTGTCTGTGGCCTAACTTCGAGCCAATCATTGCACCCTGTCAATGAAATTGAACATAATAATAGTAATATTAGCTTTTTCATGTTTACGTTTAATTTAGAAAGTCAGTGAGATATTAGTACTTATATTTCGAGCAAAAGGATAATCGATACCTCGCTCCACCTGTATAGTAGAAAAATAAAACACATTTGACATGTTGATACCTAACATCAATGATTCTATTTTAAATCGTTTGAGTTTTTGAGTATCAAATCGGTATTGTAAGCTCATACTTTGCAACTCAAATATGCGTTGATCCATGACAAATCTCGAAGATCCTCTGGTCGAATAACTGTCTGCAAAACCTTTGAAAAATGTTACATCTCCTTCTTTAACCCATCGCTGTTCTAATACGCGTTTATCAACATTTCTAGAAGAAATGTCTGCTGGGCTTACTTCGACTCTGTCAACCAATGTTTGATTATACATATAGCCCCCCCATTGTACACCGAAAGATAGATTTAGTGTCAGATTTTTATATGTCGTAAGAGAACTCATATTACCTCTGAATAATGGCTCCGCCGAACCCAAAAAGACTTTGTCGGAGGGATTCCATTGATCAGTGATATTACCATCACGATCGATGTAAACTTCTTTTCCGCTACTGGGATCTATGCCCTTAGATCTTACCGCGTAAATACTATTTTGAGGTCTCCCCTCAAAAAACAAGTTACTTACCTCAACATTCTGATCTCTATACAACTGATTTTGCATTTTGACAGCATCGGAAAGTTGTGTGATTTTGTTTCTATTGTATGCTAATTTAGTCGATAGCATCCAGGTGAAATTGTTTCTATCATCCTTAACAACAAATCCTGATAATGCAGATTCAAACCCTAGGTTTTGTACCTCTCCAACATTGTCCGTGTATGTCGAAAATCCTGTAGCGAGTGGAATGTTCATTGCGGAGAGCAAGTTGCTTGTTTGCTTTTTATACAGATCGAAAGATCCTGATAAACGATTATTAAACAGCGCAAATTCCAAACCTCCATTTAATTGATCCGTAATTTGCCATTTTAGATTTTCATTACCTAACCCCATTAGCCTCGAAGCATTCCAAAGCGCATAGCGTTGATCCGTATAATACTCAAAAGTTGAAAGCGCTTGATACGCCGCAAATTGTTGTGAGCCAGTTTCTCCGATTGAACCTCGCAACCGTAATGTGCTTACGGTAGCATTATTTTTTAAAAAGCTCTCATTGTGAAGATTCCAGCCTATACCGGTACTCCAGAACGGAGCAAATTTGTTACGACTCCCAAATTGGGATGAGCCATCTATACGTAATGAAGCGTCTATAAACAGTCTGTTGTCATACGTATATGTAGCATTAGAAGTAATCCCTAATCTGCGGTTTATATCTTCGTTAGCCGTCGGCTTGCCGTTCAATCTATACTGTAAAGCGTTTCCTAAGAATCCTAGACCATCATCGGAAAATCCTTCAGCGCCAAATTGATAATTATATGTACTTCTCTGAGCGATAGAATAATCAATAGCAGCATAGATCTGATGCTTTGCTTTAATTAACTTTGAATAACTTAAAGTCAAATTTGCGTCACCGTTAACATCCTCGCCGGTACCATAGTCATAAGTACCCTTTCTAACACTTCCATCTACGCCTTGATATACTTCGGATAGAAAACTAGAGTGTTCTGGTGAAAGGAAAATGTCACTGCTGTTCATCCTCTTCGATAAGCCCAATTGTCCTCGAACCATCAGACTTTGGGTTAAATTCCACTCTATTGAAAAGTTATTTATAATTTCGGTATATTTACTCTGATTTAGATTGTTTAGAGATGCATCATATAGCGGATTACTCAATCGACCTGTTTGATAAAAATCTAAAAAATATCTTCGCATTTCCCCATTCTCGTCGTGTATGGATTCATAAGGCTGTGCGTTGGCATACGAGCTCAACGATCCATATTTACTTTCGATTCCTTTGTTAATACCGACATTAGTCTGGTTTCTGAACAATAGATTTTTATAGGTGTAAGAAAGAGTTATGGCTCCATTAAAATTGTTTCTTACGGATCCTTTCATAGCCCCACTAATATTATTATATCCTAACGTTGTTCCCCAGCGAAACTCTTCTCCACCGCCTTCCAAGCGTAGATTATGTCTTTGACCAATACCGGTTCTTACAGGTTGGCTCAACCAATCCGTGTTCACCCCTTCCAAGACATTTTTTAACCTTCGCTGATAGAGGTTTTGATAATTTATTTCTGTAGTCGCATTGTTCGCGTTGCTGTACAGACCGGTCAGTCGCTCTAAATGAAGTTTTCCTTCAGCGTCCAATAATGAATAAGAAGTCAGGTCGGGAGCTTCGATGTTAACTCCTGCTTGATATGAAATCCGAAGTTTTCCGGGCTTTGGTGCTTTAGTAACAATGACAATCACGCCGTTTGAACCCCTGGATCCATAGATAGCCGTAGCAGCGGCATCCTTTAGAATATTTATAGATTCTATTTCCTGATCATTATAGTCCATTAGTTTAGTGAGACTAATTTCAAAACCGTCCATAATGATTAATGGTGTGTTGACTTTTTGTCGTACGCCCTCATTAAATTCCTGTACATTTAGTGGCAACGACGAATTACCACGGATATTAATTTCGGGAAGAGCGTTTGGGTTGCTTCCCAGATTATTATTAACTATAATGTTAATCGCAGGATCTATGTTACGTAATGTCTGGATTAGATTTTGTCCTTTGTACAAAGAAAGCTGTTCTTTCGTTATGGTAGAAACGGCTCCTGTATAGCTTTCGCGAGATTTTTTAAATATACCCGTTACTACAACATCATCAATTTGGGCGACTGCATCTTCCAACGTTATGTTAATGACGATTCGATTTCCAATTTGTGTATCTATACTTTTTTTACCCATGTAGCTAAACGTCAGGGTGTATTTTTTTTCGTCTGGTAAATGCATGAAGTAGCTACCGGTAGCGTCTGTAACTGTGCTAACATTTTGAAGTTCTTTAACACTTATTGTTGCTCCAGAAATGGGTTTACCTTGAGCGTCTGTAACTTTTCCACTTACGATTATTGTACGTTGGGTGTTTGCGGGGCTCGTTCTTTTTTGCGATTTTATAATGAAGACAATATTTTTGTCAATCTGAAATGTATATCCTACAGGAGTTAGAACGGTACCTAAAATGGTCTCCAAGGAGGATTGTTGCAGCTTTGATGACACTAAAATCGTTTCATCAATAATTTCCTTGTCATAAGTAAAAGTTACTCCAGTTTTTTGTTTAAGATCATTCAGTACAGTCCGTAATGTTGATTTCTGGTAGTTAATATCTAATTTTTTCTGGAACTGTGCTGTTGCAGTCAATGTAAATAGCAGGTTTGTCAATATTATTGCCATAACTGGAACTGAAAATTTGATCAACATTTTTGACGTTAGACCTACTTTTTTATAGGCTATCCATTTTCTATATTTCATAAATTAAAAAGGTTAATGTTAGTTTTTTTACTTCTAATTGCGTTATCCCAAAGGGGATGATCTGTTTTATTTCTGTACGGTTATCTTGTTTTCTTTCATTGTTATAGTTAATTTGCTTAGTAATCCTAATTTTTCTATTGTGTGAGACAAATTATATCGAGGTATCAATCCTCTATATTTCTTAGTTTTTGAAATGTTATTCCCTATCTGATAACCTACTCCATACCATTCAGATAACATATCCATAATCTCCTCAAGTGTTTTTTCTTCGATAACAAAATACCCTTCTCTCCAGGCAGAAATAAGATTGACATCCACATTTTTGACATCGAGTTGGCCGTTCTCTACATTTAAACTTGATTGTTGACCAGGAACCAGTTTCTGTATTTTACCGTTACTAGTTTCGACTTTCACGGTTCCTGATAATAAAGATGTAACAATATTGTTTTTGTACTCTACTACATTAAATTCAGTACCTAATACGGTTATATCTTGACCTTTTGTTTTTACTGTGAAAGGACTGTTCTTGTTTTCTGTAACTTTAAAGAAGGCCTCTCCTTGAAGTTGCACAGCTCTGTTTTTGCTTGAAAATTTTACGGGGTAGTTTAACTCCGAACCTGCATTGAGCCATACTTCGCTCTTATCACTTAGTACAATTTTATAGGTCATACCATTAGGTATTTTCAGCGTAAGCACGTCGGATTTCTTAATCTTTTCATCTATCTCATTAAGCGAAGTGCCGTCAGAATATTTTATTTCGTCACCGATTATAATACCAT
The DNA here is from genome assembly GCF_016746095.1 of Sphingobacterium faecale. Taxonomy (GTDB): domain Bacteria; phylum Bacteroidota; class Bacteroidia; order Sphingobacteriales; family Sphingobacteriaceae; genus Sphingobacterium; species Sphingobacterium faecale. Next base: position 241,876 of record NZ_JAERTY010000008.1, read on the forward strand.
CCTGCGTATCGTTAAGGACTACTGATTTTCCATTCGCTAATGTCAGCGTTATTTTTTCTGTCTTTTTATCTCTTAATTCATTTTTATCGACTGTTTTTTCTTCTGCTAAAATATTATCTGTCACTGAAGATGTATATTTTATAAGCCCCCAGATACCTACGCAGGTAAATATAGCAGCGACAGCTCCCCATTTCAGGATGAAATTTTTCCGAAGTCTTTTAATTCTACTTCTTTGTGGAAGAGATACCTCTCCGGTTTGATGTATGATATTTCGTAGTTTTGATTTTGTGTTGAGACCTATACGATCAACTTCGGATTTTGGTAATTTACTTTCTTCATTCTTCTCGAATACGTTTCGTATTAAAAGAGCGATTTCTTGATTTTCAATATCATTTTGATCTTTTGTTACTTTTGCTAGAATATCGTCAAAATCATTTTTGGAATGTGTATCGTTTAAGAGTTTTTTAAACAATATGGACATGTCTTTTTTACGTTTGCTCATTCGTTCATGAATATTTAATACATTTTTTACATATTCTTAATATGTTATATGCTTAAGTGACAAAAAGCAATACCCCTGCTAACTTGTTTTTTTTTTAAGTAGCTGTAAATCAGTTTATTTTTTTTATGATTTATTTAAGATAGAAAGATATGGATGCTGTAATGAGCAGAATTAGGCCTTCCTGAGAAGAAAAATACTGGCGCAGAAATTTATTCGCTTCGGTAATATGTTTATTAACAGCAGAGGTTGAGATTCCTAATTGAGCTGCTACCTCATTGTAACTAAGTCCGTCTAGTTTGCAGAGTGTAAAAATACGTTGTCTTTGTGGGGGTAATAGAGATATAGCTTCTCTTACCAATTTAATATTTTCTTCACGTAAAAGATCTTCCTCCAGATTTGTATAGATGTATTTACTTGCTTGGAGTATGGAATTTTTCAATCTCTCATCTCTAGCCGCTTTTCTATACATTTCGAGTACTAAGTTTTCAGCAATTTTATTAAGCCAGGGCCTTAGTGGACGATCTGCATCAATTTGTCCTCGATATTGCCATAGCTTCAAGAATAGCTCCTGTAGTAGCTCTTCTACAAGTTCTGGAGATTTAAGTAATCTAAAAAAAATATGTGTCAAATTGGTATAATGTCGATCATACAATATTTCAAATGCAGTATAGTCTCCCTGTTGCAATAATACGACTAGCTCTCTTTCAGAGAGCGAATCATTTGAGGCATTTTGCATTACTGAAGAAGTCTGACCGTTCATAATTTTTTTCAAATTAAAACAATTTGAGAACTCTTTTCAAAATATTGTTTATTTCTTTTTATAGTTATCTTCGATTTTCTTTCTCTTAAAGATAAGAGTTATTTGGTATTGTGCTTTTATAGTAGCGTGAATTAAATAAAGATAAAATTTGTTGATTTTGATTTTTTTAAACAATTTAGCAAGAAATCAACACCCAGATGTCTCAAAGAAATGCCGACGATCAGAAAGAAAGTGAATTGTTAATTCAGCTGAAAGAAGGCGATGAGAAAGCATTCAGGGAGATTTATGAACTATATAGTATACCTATTTTAAGGCGGTTGAACTCTCTTCTTAAAGACAGAGAGGTTGCCAAAGAAGTTTTACAGGATATTTTCCTGAAATTTTGGGAGAAACGTGTTGAAATTAATATAAATAGATCGCTACGTGCCTATTTATATCAAATCGCCGAAAATCGAGTTGTAGATTTTTCTAGAAGAGCTAGATTGGATAGTAAATTTCTAAATCATATTATATATTTAACGACAGAATTACAACGTGATACTGAACAGGCTATCGATTTTAAGGAAAGTAGTGCGATATTAGATAACGCGATCGACAAACTTCCTCCTCGTAGAAAAGAAGTCTTTAAATTGTGCAAGATTGAAGGTAAAAGCTATGAGGAGGTAGCTCAACTACTTGGGATATCTATTGGTTCTGTTAATGATCACATGGTTAAGGCTCTCCGTTCTATACGTAAGTATCTCACAGATAACGATGTTCTCCTCATGTTACTTATAGCAGATATATTCCGTTATCTGAAATAAAGGTTTCCGCAAAGTCTTGTGAAAAATAAATTTTGTATTTTTTTCCATAAAGAGCATATGGTCGCTGGTAGTTGTACGTCTTAGCTTATAAATAGACCCATATTGTGCAGGAAAAAGAATTAAAAGAATTATTCGAGAAGTATTTGAAAAATACGTGTTCGGAAGAAGAGGTTAGAATGTACTTTAACTACTTTGATACCGATGCAGAACCCTGTATACGAAAATTTATTAGGGAAGAACTAGAAAAAGACTTAGTTACGGAGAATTTGGAGGAAGAAGCTCTTTTGGCTGATACTGCCTCGAAGGTCTATAATGATATTGAAATTACACTGAATTTAAAAAAAATATATCGTCCATTTTACTCGTTCAAGAGGTTTTGGCTTAGTGTTGGCGCGGTTGCAGCTGTATTTATATTCCTAATTTTAAGTACATATTATATTATCTATGAACAAGAATCGCCAGCTTTTCATATGCATTCTCAAAATCATAGCGATGATCTTCCTCCTGGGACTTATAGCGCATTATTAACACTGGCTGATGGTCGTAGTATAGATCTTAAAGATATCGACGGGGGGATTCGCATAGGGGGAGATATCAGCTATGACGATGGAGAGATTATTACGACAGCTACGACAGGTGACCTGAAGTTGACCGTGCCTAGAGGTGGAACGTATCAACTTACTTTAGAAGATGGAACCCAAGTGTGGCTAAATTCCGATTCAGAATTAATTTACCCGGCTCATTTCGGTACGAATAACCGTAATGTGGAACTGCGCGGTGAAGCCTATTTTAAAGTTTCTAAAGATCAAAAGCGACCATTTTACGTTGGATCTTCGGATCAGCAGATCAGAGTCATTGGTACGGAGTTCAATGTTAACAGTTATCCCGAGAATGTTGATGCCGTCACCACATTAGTGGAAGGGAAGGTACAGATTGTTGATACAAAAACCAATCAAAACAAGACGTTGGTACCAGGAGAACAAAGTATTGTTGGAGAAAGCAGAATAGAGGTGAATAGGGTTGATGTAGCGCCCGTAATATCTTGGAAGAAAGGACAGTTTAATTTCGAGAATAAAAATCTAAAGATCATCATGGATGAATTTGCCCGGTGGTACAATATTGAAGTGCAATATCAAGGTGTTATTCCCTCGGTAAATCTGTATGGAGACATAAACAGAGACGTCAATCTTTCCTTCGCATTGCAAGTTTTGGAGAGTGCTGGGATAAGGTACAAATTGAAGGGAAGGGTTCTAACAATTGTTGGAAGTAACAAATAAATAATATGTAATAACTAAAAATAATTATGACGTGTGATGCTAGCGTCTTTAAAAAAAGGGAATGATTACCCTTAATTAGCTACTGATCAATTGATGTTAAACTAACCAAAGCTTAATTAATGAATTCAAATTATTGTAAACTAAAGGTGAGAACATTTTTAGTGTTTTTTTTAGCATGTATCATGCAGTTAAATGCGAAGACCTTTTCGCAGACTATCACACTTAAGGCAAAAGACATGGCTTTTTTAGATGTGCTAGATGTCGTCAGAAAACAAAGTGGCTTTACAGTCACTGGTGATCGTAATTTACTGTTAAAGGGAAATCCAGTAACTGTAAATGTCAAAGATTTGCCGTTAGCTAGTTTTCTGAATCTTTTAATGAAAGAACAGCCGTTTACTTCGGAAGTTCAAAATAGAAGTATTATCATAAAGAAGGCGAAGAATAGTAACCAAAACCCAGTCAAGCTCTTAAAACCGTATAGCGAGTCGTAGGAAGGAATAGTTGTGAAGGGTAAGGTGCAAGATCAAAATGGAGTTGCTTTATCAGGTGCTACTATTCGGATTATTCTGAGTAGTAATGAAAGATCAAAGACTGTTATATCTGACAAAGGCGGCGATTTTGTAATAGAAAATGTACCTCAAAATGCCAAGATTGAAGTCTACTATTTAGGTTATGGTAGCCGGACACTTTTGGTAAAGCCTGATATGGGAGTTATTCAGCTCGAAGCTGTTACTAACGTAATAGAAGAAGCCGTTATTAATCGTGGGTATTATACAACGAGTAAAATTTTAAATACAGGAAGCGTTGGGTCTGTGGGCGCAGAAGATTTAGAAAAGCAACCGGTTACCAATGTTATGCAGGGGCTTCAAGGCCGAGTTGCTGGTGTAAATGTTGTTCAATCAAATGGTTATGCCGGAAGCGGAGTAAATATACAGATACGAGGTCAAAATAGCATTGACGCGGGTAATAGCCCGCTCTATATCATTGACGGCGTCCCCATTAGTGATGTTCCAGTTGACCGTCAAAGTAGTGGGGGATATATCAATATCCCGAATGGAGGTAACAGTCCATTAAATACCCTAAATCCAGCAGATATTGAAAACATAGAAATTCTGAAGGATGCCGATGCAACTGCAATATATGGTTCCCGTGGAGCAAACGGGGTAATCTTGATTACTACAAAAAAGGGTATTATAGGAAAAAGTACTTTAGACCTTAATATAAATCAGGGATTTGCACAGGTTACCCGTTATCCAAAGATGCTCGCGCTTAAAGATTATTTAGATCTTCGAAGAGAGGCATTTGCTAATGATGGAATCACACCCGATGCAGCAAATGCACCTGACCTTACGGTTTGGAGCCAAACGGAAGGACGTGATTGGCCTAAAGAGTTGATAGGTAATACCAGTTCTATATCTGACTTTGCACTTGCACTTAGTGGCGGGGATCAAAGAAATAGATATCTTGTTCGCGGAACGTATCGACGTGAAGGATCCGTTTTTCCGATAGACAAGTTTTCCTATAAGCGAGGTGGTGTCCACTTTAATTATACACATAATTCGTCGAATGATAGATTTACCTTAGGTTTAACGGGGATGTATAATAAAGATAATAATTTACTGCCTCATTTATATACACCTCCATTCAATTTCTTATATCTTCCTCCTAACCTGCCAATCTATAATGAAGACGGAAAGTATTTTTACTCCAATGAATTTACTAATCCATTTGCAGGAATGAACGCAGAACACAACGCAAAATCAGCTACGCTACAAAGTAATCTTTCTTTGAAATATAAGATCGGTCAAGGTATTGATTTTTTAATTAATTCGGGGTATACACGTATGGATATCAGTCAAGTAGCGACTTTTCCTCTTTCAGCTTCGAACCCTGCCTACGCGTATAATTTTGCCATGTACTCCATTGACCAGACACAAAGTTTTATCACAGAACCACAGTTGCAATATGGGAAAGAAATTGGATCTGGCAGTCTAAACGTATTATTAGGAGGTACATATCAGCAATCCGATTTTCAAAAGCCATTTCAGATGATCGGAAACAACTATCCGAACGATTCTCAATTGAAAAATATAAATGCTGCGGGTGAAGTATCCTCACTGACCAGTGCGTCATCTAAGTACAAATACATTTCTGTCTTTGGAAGAGCCAGCTATGATTGGAAAAAGCGTTACGTAGTAAATGCTACGCTAAGACGAGATGGAAGTTCAAGATTCGGTCCTGAAAATCGATTTGGAACTTTTGGTGCTCTCGGATTAGCTTGGGTATTATCTAATGAAGAGTTTCTGCAAGAATCTAGTTGGCTTAGTTTAGGAAAGATTAGAGCAAGTTATGGTACAAACGGTAATGACCAGACGTCAGATAATATCTACAAAGATGCTTACAGCTCGAATAATTATACTTACGGAGGACTGCCAGGATATATCCCTTCACGAATTTACAATCCATATTTCAACTGGGAAAAGACAAGGAAATTAGAATTTGCAGCAGATTTAGGGTTTTTTAAAGATCGAATTGGACTTACTATCAATTGGTTCGAAAGTCGATCCTCTAATATGATTACAGATATTCCTTTGACACCTCAGGTTGGATTTTCTTATTACATGGGCAATCTGGATGCCTTGGTTCGAAATAATGGATGGGAATTTGATCTAAACACAAAAAATGTGACAGGAGAAAAGTTTTCATGGCAATCTAATTTTAATTTAACGATTCTGCAAAATAAACTCCTTGCAATGGATGGATTGGAAAGCTCAATTTATCGTAATCAATTTGCTATAGGAAAGCCATTGAGTGCAATTCCCCTGTATCAGTTTACAGGATTTAACGATGGTATCGCGCAATTTGTTGATCAAGATAACAATGGAAGTATAGCTGAAGGTTTGGCAGTCAATGGCAGTGGTGATCAAGTGATCTTGGGTCAATCATCACCGTATTTATATGGAGGATTCTCCAATACATTTAGCTACGCTAATCTGCACTTGGATATTTTCTTCCATTTTATGAAGCAAGATGGGTATGATTTTAGATACTACCAGTTAGACTACAATTATGACGGAAGATCAATGCCAGGCTTTTTTAATAATCAACCTGCTTTTGTTGGTACTCCTGAAATACCTGTAACTCAAATGTCTGGAACAGAGATTGATAGGGGGTATCAAAATTATACACGATCTGATGCTATGTTGGTAAATGCATCATTTATTCGGCTTAAAAACGTTCAATTGGCATACGATTTTCAACAAAATTGGTTACAAAAAGCTGGAATTAGCAAATGTAGGGTTTTTACCAATGCACAAAATCTTTTCACGATCACTAAATACAAAGGGTTTGATCCAGAGACATTTAATCAAATGCCTCCAATGCGCGTGATTAACTTTGGTGTACAATTATCCTTTTAAAAAATATAAGACGATGAAGAATAAGTATCTTTTCAAATATGTAAAATTACAGACTATACTTTGGTCTTTCTTTACAATATCTTTTTTTAGTTGTTCAAAATGGTTAGAAGTTCCTGCGCCTTCTAACCAAATGGATGCATCAGAGGTCTTCCAAGATTCTTCTACTGCCAATGCAGCTGTTATGGGGATTTATAGTTATATGCATAACTATAATTACACAGAAGCAAGTGCCTTTAGAAATGTAGTTACTAATATAGGGGGACGTCTATCTGATGAGTTTAGATTATATCAAAGTGCATCGATGGATGAATTTGGCATAAATGTAATTTATCCAGAGAATCAGACTGTACTTAATTTATGGTCCGATCTGTATCAGGCTATATATTTTAATAATAGCTTGTTACAAAGAATAGAAGATTCGCAAAATATCTCTACAAAATTCAAAAATCAACTCATTGGTGAAGCACTATTTCTTCGGTCTTTCTGCTATTTTTATTTGTTAAATTATTTTGGAGACGTACCTCTGGTAAAGTCGATTGATGTCGCTGTTAACGAAAGGCTTCCCAGATCTGGGAAGGAAGAGGTTTATGCTCAAATTACAAAGGATCTCTTAGAAGCAAGGCAATTAATGTCTGACGACTATGCTTATGTAGATTCACGTAGAGGGAGGGCTACCACTTGGGCTGTAACGGCTTTATTGTCTCGTGTTTATCTATTTACCGGACGATATGATGCTGCTATAGAAGAAGCATCTAAAGTTATTAATAGAACAGATCTATTTGAGTTGTCCGCAATTAATAGTGTTTTTTTGGATAATAGTAGGGAAGCTATTTGGCGTTTTAATTCTAATAACGGACGAACATACATTCAAGATGTTTTCGCGCCAAATCAACAGACAAACAATCCTAGGGTTGTCTTTACAGACAGTTTCTTGCAATCTTTTGAGCAGGGAGATGATCGTGCTATGGAATGGTTAGGGAAGATTACCGCAGTAGATGGTAAGGAATATTACTATCCATCAAAATACAAATATACAACTGAGAGTAATGTCAACGGGAATGAAGCAGATTTGGTTTTGAGACTTGGGGAGCAATATCTTATTCGTGCGGAAGCTAGAGCCAGAATGGAGGTGCCTGATATTATGGGATCAATAGCCGATTTGAAAGAAGTTCGTAGAAGAGCAGGACTCGATACGGAATTTGACGGTATTAATCAATCAGACCTTTTGGGACGTATTGCAAAAGAGAGACGTACTGAACTTTTTGCTGAGTATTCGCATAGGTGGTTTGATCTGATACGGACAAAGCTAGCAGATGAAGTTTTGAGTGCTGAAAAGCCACTTACTTGGAAGGCATATGCGGTGAAGTTACCAATCCCTCAGAATGCTAGAAATTCAAACGTTACTCTTTCGCAAAACGATGGTTATCCACAATAACTAATTAAAATATGATGAAAAATTTATTTGTTTTTTGCATGGCCCTATTTTGTTTGTCATGTTTATCTGCACAAGAATTAAAATGCGTAATAAAGGGAAATATTGTTGATCTTGATAGTCCCGCTACGGTCTTTATGTTCGTTGGCAAAGACGTTGATTCTGCTAAAGTTGAAAACGGTCAGTTTGAAATAACTTCATTTAAAAAGGAACCTACTCGAGCAGAGCTTATAGTTATATATGGTTTAGAAGGACGGCGTTCTCCTCAGATAAGTGTTTTTTTAGAGAATGGAATCATATTATTGAAATCAGATACGTCTTTTTCGAATATTGTCATAGAAGGAGGGATATTAAATAATGAATTTCAATTTCTGCATGAGAAGTTAAAACCATTTAACCTTGAAATTGATCGAGTTTTTCATTCTTCATCTCAATTAGAAATGACTGATAGTTTAGAGAATAGATTGTTGGAAGAAGTGGAGAGGATTGAGGATAAAAAAAATGCAATAAGATTAAAATGGATCAACAGTAATCCTTCATCCCTAATCAGTTTTTTTGTCCTTAAAGACGTTGCTGGATTTGATCCAGAGCCAGATAAAATCATTTCCTTGTTTGAATCTTTGGATTATAATATTAAGCAATCTAGTGAGGGGAAGGCCTATTTAGAATTTCTAATGAAACTTAAAGCTACTTCTTTAGGTGCTGAGGCTACTGATTTCTCTCGGCGAGATATAAATGGAAATGTAATAAGCTTATCTGATTTCAAGGGTAAATATGTTTTATTAGACTTCTGGGGAAGCTGGTGTGGTCCTTGTCGAGCGTCACACCCGCATTTGCGTGACCTACATGCCGAATATAAATCTAAGGGATTGGAGATTATTGGTATTGCTAGCGAAGGAAGTAATTCTGAGCGGGCAAGAAAGGCTTGGGTAGATGCAATAAATGAAGATCAAATTGAATGGATTCATATTTTAAATGATGAGGAGAAAGATAAACAAGATCTTGTAAAGACTTACAGTATTACCGCTTTTCCTACTAAAATTCTATTGGATAAAGACGGAAAGATCGTATATAGAGGGGTCGGTAGTGGCTCGGAATTAAGCGATTATTTGAAAAATATTTTTACCACTGATTTAAAATAGTCGCGTCATAAGATGCCGCCGATCTAATATTTTATTTTTCTATAAATACAAAGTGATATATTGAATTGAAATTAGATGACCTAAAGCCCAAGGAGACAAAATATCAAGTTGCTAACTTAAACGGTGCTATCAATAACTGACTGATGAATTAATCTTTTTATCGGCGGATCTCGATTGTTCAGACCTTTCTGGCAATAGGGGGGAGTGACACTGTTTAGTTTGCCAGCAGATACATCACTACGGCCAGTAACTACGGATATGATTTACAAAATAGACTGATAGGCCTTTTATTTTAAGAGATGCCAGTATTTTAGGAAAGAGATCTTCTACATACTTTGCCTCATCTTTAAATTTTCTGTTTCAAATTTGAGAATTCGTAAAGCCGTTAAGTAATAATGATAGATTTGGGTAGAATGAAACACGTATTTTGTAGAAAAAAATAAATATTAAACATATTAAAAATAATTCGCATATACAGAATTTGATACCTAATGACTAAGTTGTTATGTTTGTTTTATAGTCCCAAGTAATCATATGAATGATAATAAAATTATGGATCCCGTTCAATACATACGAATAATCTACGCCCTAAAAAAAGATATTGAAGATTGGGCTGAAACAAATTTGCAAGATTTATGGCCTGGAAAATTTCAACTATCCTATATGCAAGTGCTTATTCACATAGACAGGGAAGGTACTACGAATAAGCTACTGGCAAAACAAGCCCAGATCACAAAGCAGGCAATGAGCCGTATCATATCAAGTATGGTCGAGAAGAACATTATTGAGGTTCAAACGATGGAATCAGATAAAAGATATTCAAAAATTAATTTAACAGAAATAGGGAAAAATATTGTTGATGAGTCACACCTGCGATTCAGTAGATACATAGATACAATTTCGGATGGAGTGGATCAAAAGTCAATTGCTAATAGTCTTAACATACTAGCCCTCTTACTTGATAAGTAATTTTTTTGTCATCGTAGTGTAAATAGAAGTAAAAATAGTAAGCATTGTTGACTAATATTAGTCAACAATGCTTACTATTGTACTATTAATTTGAAATACGATGCCAAGAATCAAAATCAAAAGAACAGCACCAAGTGTGGATATGACAGCAATGTCAGATGTTACATTCCTCTTATTAAATTTTTTCGTAATGACTGCGGTATTTAAGGCTCCCGAACCTATACCGGTTGATACGCCCGCATCCATCACAACTGAAAAGATACCCGATGAAAATTTTGCAATGATTACCATCAGTAATGATGGAAAGTGTCTCCTTTCCATTGCAGAAAAAGATGTTAAGGAAAAAACATTAGAAAAGATCGCAAATAAATATAGTATAGCTCTTACTCCTGAGGAAAAAGAGAAATTTATGGCATTGGAAACGTTAGGTGTTCCGCTACGCCAATTGAAACAATTCCTCTCTCTTCCGTCAGATAAACTAATGGACAAAGCATATAATCCAGGTATTGCCGTAGATACTACTACCAACCTTTCAAACGAGCTTTTTAACTGGATATCTGCTGCACGTACGATAAACTACCAATTACATGAAAAGCAATTACAGATATTGATTAAAGCGGATGCCAACGTAAAATTTCCGGCAGTGGGTCAGGTTATTGAAACACTCCGCAATCAAAAAGCGAATAAATTCAGTTTTATAACAAGTATGAAAAGTGAAGTTTAACCCTTAAAATTTTCATAACGGATGCCAGAAAACATAATTAAGTTTTATCGGTTGATGACATTCCTATTATTGGGAATCTGTTCTGTAGTCGTCGTATTATTTTTACTTTACATATATTACTTTCAAAAAAACTCCGATTATTCAGCAGGACTGAAACACGGTTTCTTATTGACAACCTTGATTGTAATTTATGAAACATATCATTTCATACGAAGTCAATCCGTATACTATGAATATGTGGGCATAGAGCAATCCGATCTTGTTGTCGAAAAGGAAAAAATGAATTCAGCATTAAAAACTCTAAGGGTAAAAGCCGTTGTCGTAATGGCTGGAATACTTATCGGCAGTATTTTATTTTTAGGTGAGATACTTCCCGAAAATCTATATCTACAAGGAATAAATGTTGCGCTTATTATTTCAGCATCTTTACTTTTTGTTATTATAGCAATCTTAAACAATCGATACAGATCTTTTATCGAAAGACTTTTTTAAATGTTTTAAGATTGGAGAATTAAATACAGAGTTATGCAGAATGGAGCGAAGCGCCTCGTCTCTGTTGTCATTGGACTGTATCTGTAGATCGGGCTCCCTAGGTCGCTATATCCAGTCCTATTCCATAATGCATAATCAGTTCGAGGTTGATATGGAACCATTGGTTAAATATGCATCAATAAGAGATGGGCTACTGTCCGTACACTGTATATATTTCATATGGAATCTAACGAATCGTCAATAAACCATTCGACATATTCCTTTATATCATACATTTAACGATTAAGCAGTCAAATTAAGACTTCAGTAAGTTTTCTTTTCCAAACTCTACAAGTTTATCGATAATTGGAATGGTCTTTAAACCAAGTTCGGTCAATCTATATTCTACTCTTGGCGGAATTTCCGGGTAGGCTTTCTTGTTTACCAATTTATTCTCAACAAGCATATTCAACTCTTGTATTAGCATTTTTTCGCTGATTGTCGGAATAGCTCTCTTTAACTCGCCGTATCGCATCACATCGTCACCTATCTGAAAGATAATCATCATAGTCCATTTACCCGACAAGAGGCTTAACGATGCTTTTACAGGACAATTATCATCGCACGGCAAAATTTTTTTTTCCTTCTTTTCCATTGTTTTATGTCAATTCTAACTTTTTTGTAAGTACCTTACTGATTTGTAAGTACTTGTGCAAAGGTAAGTTATGTATTACTTTTGTGCAAGTTATAGTTGTAAAAAAGTTAATAAGTGAAAATCCAGCAAATACGAAACGCCACCATACTGGTAGAATATGCCGGGAAGAAAATTTTGGTTGATCCAATGCTTTCTGAAAAAGGAACGTTACCTGCATTTATTCCATCCAAAACGTGGAGTTTCAAAAAAAATCCGTTAAGCGATTTACCAATTTCAAAAGAAGAAATTATAAAAAATGTTGATTTTGTTTTTTTGAGCCATTTACATATCGACCATTGGGATAAAGAAGCTATTAGGGTTTTGCCTAAAGAGATAAAAATATTTGTGCAGGACCTAGCGGATAAACTGACTATCGAAAAGTCGGGATTTACCAATGTGGAAGTTCTTACCGAAAGCTCAAGTTTTGGAGATATTCAACTATGCAGAACCAAAGCACAACACGGAAAAGGATATATTTTAAAAATTGCTGGTCTGGTCTGCGGATTGGTTTTAAAACATCCTGCCGAAAAAACCTTGTACATCGCTGCCGACACGGTTTGGTATGAAGGAGTACAGGACGCCCTGAATCAACATAATCCAGAAATTGTGGTCTTAAATGGTGGTGATAATCAGTTTGCCTTCGGCGGTCAGGTCATAATGAACAAGGAGGATATTTTAAAAGTTCATGGTGCAGTTCCACAATCTACATTAATTATCAGTCATATGGAAGGCGTAAACCACTTTAGGCTTACCAAAAAAGATTTAAAAGAATTTCTTCAAGAAAAAAGGTTAGTTGGGCTAGTAAAGGTTCCCGAAGATGGAGAATCATATAGTTTTTTAAACAATACACATAAAAATCAAGAAAAAATGAAAATTTTAGTATTCGGAGCTACAGGCTCACAACAATTCAATGTAATTGCAGAAGGAAAGAAAAAAGGTGCTGAAGTATTTGCAGCTACAAGTTCGGAAAAAAGCTTTGATAAGCTGAAAGATGCTGGTGCAACGCCTGTGTTAGGAGACTTAAGTGATGTTGCAAAAATGAACGAAATCACTAAAGGTATTGATGCTATCGCATTTATGATCCCTGTTTCATTACCAAATCCTTTTGATGGTTTAGTTTATGCGAAAAATGTAATAGACGCTGCCAAAGCAAACGGTGTTAAGAAAATTGTTTGGAACACCAGCGGATGGCTTCCTGAGCAAAAAATCGGTGTTCCTACTGATGATGTTAAGTTAGACATCAAAGATTATCTTGTAAACAGCGGATTGGAATATGTGATCATCGAACCGACAATCTATATGGAAAATATGATGGGTGGTTTTTGCGCACCATTTATCGTAAATGAAAAAAAATTAGCATACCCAACTCCCGAAGCAATGCCTATCGGATGGATAGCTTCTAAAGATGTGAGTGCATTTGTTGTTGAGGCAATCTACAATAATGATCTAAAAGCGGATACTTTCCAAATTAGTGGTTTGGAAAACCTAAAAGGAAATGATCTTGCGGAGAGGTTCTCAAAAGGATTTGGCGATAACATTGTCTACTATGCACAGCCTCCACAAGAATTCAAAGATATTTTAGCTCCTTACGTTGGTGAAGCAGGAGCATCTGCGGTTGCCTCATACTACGAAAGCTTGAAAACGGCTACCGAATATCCTTCAAAATTTAACCCTGAGATGAACAAGGTACTTGAAAAACTACCTGTAAAAATGACTTCTTTGGAAGAATGGGCTAAGGACAACAAAGGATACTTTACTAAGTAAAAATAACTTGATCTATGCAGGCAAAAGAAATTGTAGCATCTTATTTCGATGCATTAGCAAAGGGGGATACAGAAAAAGTTCTTTCTTATTTCACACCAGAAACCAAATGGAGCCAACCCGGTGATAATAAGTTTTCCGGTTTGAAAAATGGTCCAGATGAAATTTTTCAAATGATTGGCGGTATGATGAGCGACACATCGGGAACTATGGCAGTAAGAATTAATGGATCACTTATGGAAAGTGGTTCTTTGGTTGCTGTTCCGGTATGGTTCACGGGCAATAAAGAGACGAAGAACATTGATATGGGCGGAATTGATTTATTCGAACTGAAAGACGGAAAAATTGTTCACATCTGGACGTTTTCAGATGACCAGGATGATGAAAATGAATTTTGGGGTAAGTAAAACAATATAGTTTTGGGAGAGGCGGTTGGCATTTTATGCCATACCGCCTTTTTGTCTTTACTGCAAAATTAATAACTATCCAGATTTCGAATAGGAAAAAATCGGATAGACATACTAAACCATAGAAAGCCGTAAGAGATGGATTTTGAAAATTTGAAATCTACCTGCTACTAACTCATATAAAAATCTACAAATGGAACTTCTAAAATCTTTTGGAAATAAGAAAGTTGGATATTTAGATTTTGATACTTCAATTTCAGTCGGCGAAAAATTCCTGCCGTGCAGTGATTCATCAGATTGCTATGTTATTCTTTTTGCACAAAAAGGAAGTACCGTCAGCGTTGATTTTTCAACATATAAAGCTGAGCAGGATACGATGTTCTTTTTCAATATAGGACAACAATTTCAATTTGGAAATCACGCAAAAGGACATCTGATTTACTTCAATCCTCAGTTTTACTGTATTGCCTTCCATGACAAAGAACTCACCTGTGACGGTGTCCTTTTCAATAACGTTTTTGAGACGCCAATGATTGGTTTGGATACTAAAGAAAGTAATCACTTTTGCAGGATTATGGCAAGTCTGAAAGACGAATTTCAGATAGATGACTATTGGGCAGAAGAAATGCTCCGAACAAAATTGAAAGAACTTATTATTTCAGCAAGCAGAGCATGGATTGAACGGACGCCGGATAAAAATGATATGGAAGTGAAAGAAGACGGTGTGAGCAGGAAATTCAGTCAGCTTGTTGAAATTAAATACAATGAACTGCATAGTGTTAAGGAATATGCAGAACTGCTTTACGTAAGCCCCAAAACGTTGAACAGAAAAATAGTAAATGAGAAAGGGATATCACCAAACTCAATCATTAAAAATAGGATCATGTTACAGGCAAAGCGATTATTGGCCAATACAGATCTTACCGTAAAGGAAATATCAGCACAGCTCGGATATGATGACCAATCCTATTTTATCCGTTTTTTTAAAATACATACAGGGACATCACCGTTGGAATTTAGGAAGGATGCTACTATGGACTAAAAAAGGAAAAATGTCCTATACATTGTGCCTTATATCCATTGCCCAAAAACTTATGCAAAAGTAACTTTGTAGCATAGATAATTTAAAAAAATAGAAAAAATGGGAATAAACATTAAAGCCGTTTGGCAGGGAAATTTCAAACAGGGAAACGGGGAACTGAACATAGAAAACTCAGGTCTGGACGGTGTCAACTTCAAGCCTTTTTTTGCAAAAAGTGATGGCACATTTACAAACCCGGAAGAGTTGCTGGCCTCAGCCCATGCCACCTGTTATGCCATGACATTTGGGTACATTCTTTCAGAAAATGAATTTACTGCCGACAGCCTTGAAACCAATGTTTCACTGGTAATAGAAAATAACGTTGTAAAGAGTTCAAACATCAATTTTAAAGCAAGTATTCCGGGTATTGAGAATGATCTTTTTCAACAATTAGCCGATAAGGCCAAAGCGATGTGTACCGTAGGAAATGCCTTGAATGTTGAAATCACGTTAAACGCATCATTGCTATAATGAGATAAAGCCGTTGAAACAGACGGCTTATTTATCACGCTACGTAAACCTAAACAGGAAACAATGAATTTTCAGGAAATAATAAATCAGGACAAACCAATACTTATAGACTTTTTTGCAACCTGGTGCGGTCCCTGTCAGATGCAAGGGCCAATTGTGGAAGAAGTGAAAAAAAATATTGGAGATAGTGCCACGGTCATCAAAATCGATATTGATAAAAATAGAGAACTTGCTACACAACTTCAGGTTCGTAGTGTCCCAACTTTAATGATCTTTAACAAAGGAGAGCTGAAGTGGAGGCAATCAGGAGTTTTCCCCGCATCAGATTTGATGACATTAATAAACAGAGAGCTATAATTAAAAAATCAGCTTTACATATCAAATTTAAAATAGATAATAAAATGAAAATAGAAATATGGAGTGATGTAATCTGCCCTTTCTGCTACATAGGGAAAAGAAATTTTGAAGCTGCGCTGGAACAGTTCGAACATAAGGAGAATCTTGAGGTAGAATGGAAAAGTTTTCAGTTAGACCCGACAATTTCTGAGTTGACTGCGGAAGGCTACCACGACTATCTGACAAAGCGAAAGAATATGTCACAGGAACAGGTCAATGGCATGCTGTCAAATGTAACTGAAATGGCGAAGCAATCGGGACTGGATTATCATTTAGATCAATCTGTAATTGTCAATTCAAAAAAAGCACATCAGTTTATACAGTTTGCAAAATCCAAAAACCTTGGTGATCAGGCTGAGGAACGTTTATTTCTTGCGTTCTTTACAGAGGGTAAAAATATTGCTGATACAGAAACTTTAGTACAGTTAGGTTTGGAACTTGGTCTGGATGAAATTGCCGTAAAATCCATTTTTGACGATCAAAGTTTTGAGTATGAAGTTGCTCAGGATATACAGGAAGCTCAAAATATTGGTGTTACCGGTGTTCCATTCTTTTTATTTGACAGAAAATATGCTGTTTCGGGTGCACAGCCCGCAGAAGCATTTTTGGAAACATTAAATACTTCTTTCGAGCAGTGGAGAAAATCTAATCCCGAAGTGGTGATACAGGTTTCACAAGGAAAAAGCTGCTCTATTGAAGACGGTTGTGACTAATAGAAATACAAATTAACTATATCATGTTGGATATGTATCGGATGTTTGTTGTTCCTGACGGGAATTGGGGCGAAAAAGGAGCTGCAATGATGGTTGACAAGGGCGATACAATGGCAATAAAAGCAGTAGCGCTTCTCGATCTAACAAAAAAGGACCGTGTTATTGAAATTGGATTTGGTCCTGGAATAGCCTTGGAAGTGCTTGCAAAAATAGTTACCGATGGAAGTGTTGTGGGTATCGATCCATCAGATCTTATGCACAGGTTGGCTGCCGAACGTAATATTGAAGCTATCAATAAAGGAAAAATAGCTCTGTTTAAAGGAACTGTAAGCCATTTGCCTTTTGACGACAATAGTTTCAATGGCGCATTAGCAATGGACAATATGCATTTTTGGAACGATCCACTGAACGGATTGAAGGAACTGAAACGTGTATTATTACCTGGTTCTAAGCTTGTATGTTCATTCACACCTCAATCCGGTGGAAATAAGCGAGGCTGGGTGGAGCTGTTTACAAAAGCTGGATTTATTGAGTTCCATATTCGGGAGACAGAAACGGGGTTTTGTTTAGTTGGCATTGTACCCAAATAATTTTTTTTGTGCAGATAACAAGAAAGTAATGCAATTGATGGTTGAATATTAAATCAATATAAGTATGAAAAACTATTTAAGAAATTGGAATATTATGAGGGTGCTGAGATTGGCATTGGGCATCTTTGTAATTGTACAAGGAGTTATGGATCAACAATGGATATTAGCAATTTTAGGAGGTATGTTTGCATTAATGCCGTTGATGAATGTTGGCTGTTGTGGTGTTTCGGGTTGCAGTACACCTATTGCAAAAAGCAATAAAAAATTAGAAGAAGTTAGGTATGAAGAAGTTCGTTAAAAAACACTTCCTTACAATTATGGGAGTGTTTATCGGTGCAATTGCCGGATATCTCTATTGGAATTTCATAGGTTGCAGTTCGGGTAGCTGTGCCATAACTTCCAGTCCTATAAACAGTACGCTTTATGGTGCGGTTATGGGAGGGTTATTGCTTTCGATTTTCAAAAAAGAAAAGTCAACAATATGACGTTTACAGAAATAATCAAATAGTGACAACACGGGTTTGGAAGATTTCTTTGCCGGATGGTTGCTTCATACAAAATGATGTCTTCTGTTCTGGAAAATTTTAAACAGAAACCTATTAAGTCATTTCATATCAATAATATGAAGTAGATAAAATCGGGACTTATCAGTCCGCATATATAAATTTATTAATAGCATATTTATGGGCTTTTTTAGACAACTCTTTAGTAGTAATGAACAATCCAACAGGAAAGATTTTGATTGGATTCCCTTGAACGATCAGCAACAACTGCAGGATATCATTACGAATTCTTATCAAAAAACCATAGTAATTTTTAAGCACAGCATACGTTGTAGCATAAGCCGTTTTGTGTTGAATTCATTTGAAAACGAATTTGATTATCCGAAAGAAAAAATAGAAGCATTCTATCTGGATTTGATCCATTTCAGAGATATTTCCAATGAAATAGCAAGAAGATTTAACGTTCAACATCAATCTCCTCAAATCTTGGTTATCAAAAATGGAAAAGCAGTTTTTTCGGCTTCACACGAGAATATTGATGCAGGTTTTTTAGTTAAATTCCTCTAATCGGCAAGGACAAAATTTGAATTTCAATGAGAGGTATTGCCGTCATCAAATGGATTGGAATATATATAGACTAAATACGAAAATATGGTCTGTATTTAAGTGCTATTGATCAACACTGCCTGACAAAAAAATTAGTATGGTGCTGTTATGGGAGGGCTATTGCTATCAATAATAAAAAAGACACGAAAAAAGCGTAGGGTTCTTCAAGTGGTTCAAATGGATTTTTGAAATCTACAACCCGATAATTATAAAAATATTAGACAGCATGAATTATTCAGAAAGTCCTTTCAATATAAATCATATTTATGATAAATTTAAGTTGGATGAA
Source organism: Sphingobacterium faecale (assembly GCF_016746095.1). Classification (GTDB taxonomy): domain Bacteria; phylum Bacteroidota; class Bacteroidia; order Sphingobacteriales; family Sphingobacteriaceae; genus Sphingobacterium; species Sphingobacterium faecale. The sequence goes on from NZ_JAERTY010000008.1 coordinate 260,886, forward strand.
ACTAAGGTTAGGAAAAATCCAATGGAGCAGTTTGATGATTGGTTTGCAGATGGACAAATAAACGAAACCAGTGCGGTGTCGGTTTCTACCGTAGAAGAAGATGGCTGCCCCAGAACACGGATGGTTTTACTCAATTCATATAATTGGGATGGCTTCATTTTTTACACTCACTACGATAGCCGAAAAGGTAAGGCGATAGAAAAAACACGTCAGGCCTGTCTTCATTTTTTTCTGCCAAGGGTACAAAGGCAGATCATTGTTAAAGCTAATCTGGAAAGAATTCCTGAAAATGTAAGTGATCGGTATTTTCAGATGATCCCAAGAGGGAATCAGCTGAGTTCGCTAATAACCCGGCAAAGTAAGCAAGTACCCAACCGCGATTTTCTCACCAATAAAATGCACGAACTGGAAAAAGAATTTCGGGGTAAGGAAATTCCAAGGCCAGAATATTGGGGTGGTTATCTTGCAAAACCTTACGAAATAGAATTCTGGCAAGGCAGAGGAGATAGCCTGCACGACAGAGTTCTTTATAACTTGACAGCTGATCTTGAATGGGAAATTTCGAGGTTAGCACCGTAAGAAAATCAAAAAAGACTGAGCCTTTCTATTTAAATTTTAGAGCTTATTAAAAATTAAATATGGAGTAATGTTAAAAATTAGAAGGATCGTTAATCGAACTTTTCCTTCTTATTAAAAAGGAAAAAATGAACGAGATGATACTATCGCTGATTAAAGTATAAATGTAAACATATGTAGGTTTACCTTTTTGAGGGCTTTTCTGTATTTCCAGCAAAATATTTAATTATCTCGATCACCATCAGTATTGCTAATGCCTACGTAATCCGTTCATTAAACAAATTGTCTACATGCAAATAAATTGTACACAAATGCATCTAGTTACACTTTTGGCTATAGTAATTGAACTCGTTGCCATCGGTGCACAGAGCGCATTATACCTCAATCGCAAAAAAGAACATAAGAGACTATGGTATATTGTTTTATTGCTTCTACTTGTAATTTTCAACGTTGCGAATGGGCTTTTTCCGGATGATAAATATCATATCCCTATATATGTGCAACATATTGTTGTCAACGGAATAGGCTTTACTATTGCAGCCTATTTTCCATTTTATTTCTACTTGGCTTTTGGTCTGCAAAAGCTACGTTTTCTGGCGATATATGGTGTGCCGTTGTTTCTGTTGGTCCCATATCTATTTTTTTTTGTTATTGGATATTCTACTCATGAAGATTTGCATTTTACCCAAAAATATGGATACCTAATACCCACTATTTATTCTTTTATACTCTTGGCCGCTGTAGGTAAAGCTATCTGGTACGCATATCGTCAAAACAGAAATAAAAACCTTTATATTGAGGTGGTTGCAACATATTTTGCTGTTATGCCATGGGCCTTTATGGCTCCAGTTGTTTACTTTCAGTGGGGACAGCCTACAGAAACTCTATTTACAAATCTAGGGTTTGTAGCTATTAGTGCGTTACTTTTATATAGAACATTAAATGTTAGTCGTGCTGAACAGAAGTTGCTCAGCGAGCTGGAGCTGGTGCCTATCGATCGTATAATTATCGAAAGAAATAGCAAGCGCTTTGGACTAAGTAACAGAGAAATAGAGATCGTATATTTAATCTGTGAACGGTTAAGTTACAAGGAGATAGCTAACAAACTTTTTATTTCTGACCGTACGGTTAGTAAGCATGTGCAGAATATATTCAACAAGACACTCGTCAAGTCCAGGTCTACACTCGTTAAGAAAATGAACGACTATGATGACGTGTAATATTCAATCTATTAATATATTACGCTATAAATGCGTAGGAAAATACGTTATAGTTAACTATTCGTAGTACTCCTGTATTACTCAATTTTACCAGTTCATGGTTGCACACCTGATAATTGAGTGTTATGGAAAGCAGATCTATGGAATGGATTTATACGTTGGAGCATAATCTTAATCCCCAACGGCTAATAGAAAATCTAGAGAAAAACACGAACCAATCTGATATTGAAAATCGATTAGAGGTTGGTATTGGTATGTTCAGACCATATTTTGTCGAAAGACTTGGCTTCTCTCACAAGCAGGCCAAAACGGCACTGGTGCAATTGGTGATCACTAGTGACAAGATATATGACTTTTTGATTGAATCTGCTAAATATCGTAGCGAAGACACCACAACTCACAACATCAGACATCGATACTTGAAAATTCTTGGACAGCTCGAATCGCTCTTAGAAGATTGTGGTAAAATTGACGGTGATATACTCTACCATATTCCCTTGACTTTACATTCCATAGCAACTGTTAGGTTGGCATTGAGACATAAACTGACCATGTTACAACGAAAAATTGGTTTAGTGAACATTGATACGGAATTGAGCTCATTATTGATTAAAGGTTTAAGAATGTTGATTGCTAAGAAAGGTATATCTAGGTCAGATGTTAATTATATGGCTTCTATTATGGATGCGTTGAATGAAGTATCAGTACTCAAAACTTCCATTGTAGAAGAGCTACTTTACCGTTTTGATTTTAATACACCGATGTTTTTTTTGTATTGGACAGAACGCTGTAAAAATTTGCTAAACGACGAACCTAGCCTGCATCGCCAAAAAGAAATGCTGATTGGAATGGAAGATCGATTGAATGGTTTGATACCTAAAGAAAAAATGAAATTCTTGGCAGAAGATATATCTATCTGTGTTCAATTGAAAGAATTTTTAAAAGAAAAAAAACGGCATATCAACCAGCGTATTAAGTTAAGAAGAACGGAGCTTCAGGACAATAAGCTAGCAGAATCTGGTGGCCGTATACTGTTCAACCTCTCTGTTCCTCAATTTGGCTTACTGATTAGACTGTTTCTAGAAAATGGACTATTGACGAAAGAAGATATTCGAGGTACTTTTGCTCATTTTGCGGCACACTTTCGTACTCCCAAAACTGCAGCAATGTCTGCAGAAAGTTTACAAAAGAAGTCGACCGATGTGGAATTTTCAGCGGCTAAAAAAATGAAAGGATTGCTGATTGCTATGGTCAACTGGATCAACGAACATTATAACACGTATCGAGATAATGACGCTAATCTATGAAAGTGCCGTATACGCTATATATCGATGACGAATGCTTAGACCATAAGAAGCGAGTCGAAGATCCTCCAAAATGGTGCAGGTATCGATTGCCCTTTGCTAAAGAAAAACATCTTTTCAAAATTCAAGAATTAGAGTTATTTAGCCAGCAGTTGAACCTTAAGCCATTTTTTATTGATCTTGTTGAGATGGATGTCAAAGAGCCTTCCAATATTTCATTTGTTATTCATGATAGACAATTGTTTATGTATTTTATGTTAAAGGGTTGTTTACTTTATACCACTAGAGATAAGAAACCAATTGTCAGGACACCGGCCAATACCCTCATGATGTCCTATTTTGATAATGGACTTTATTCAGTATATTTTGAAAAAGGTAGACACATTGCCTTAGTCATCTGCTTACATCCCGAATGGATCAGGAGCATTACCCAAGATTATCAAAATGTTTTATACATCTTACAGAAGTTCGACGACAGCAATCGCCTTTATGAGCTCATGCATCAGCGTCGTATGGATCGAAAAATACAACGGTGGCTTTACAAAATTTACAGTTATTCACGAGACAATAAAGGCGCGTTGGACGGAAATTTGCGCAAATACACAAGTCTATTATTGGAATATTACAATGACTTACTGGAGGATCACGATATTGCTTTTGAAATCAAGAAGTTTTTGGAAGCGAATTATCTCGAACATAGTCTAAATACAAAATTTATAGCGGATCATTTTAATATGACAGAACGTACGTTGTCTAATGTATTCAAGCGACGTTACCATCTTACTGTCCAACGTTACTTTACATATCTGCGCATGGATAAGGCGCTCACCTTAATGGATCAAGAGAGCATGAGTATTAAAGACGTGTATATGAATGTCGGATATACCGATGAAAGAACATTTCGATATGCCTTAGAGGGCTACCAAAAACACAACAAATAACCATTCTCCCGAAAATTGAAAAATATGGTAAGATTTTGGCACAAGCTTGCTCAATTTTTACCGTTTCTTTCTTTCTCACGTTTCCAACTTTGGTGAACTTTATACCAAAGGATGATACAGGTATCAATAGCAATCAAAAGCAGTGGAAACAACGATTACATATCAAGACCAACGAAAGAGAAAACAGATCGCTTTCAATATAGTAATTGCACTATTGCTACTCCTTTGGGTGCCAGTCATCATCGATAAGATAATAGATTTTGCATCCTTTAAAGATGGCGTCTTAAAACAACCTTTTTCTAATGATTTAGGTTATGTGCTAATCTATACTCTACCAGCTTTGGAGCTATTGATCGCATTCGCGTTAGTATCAGAAAAATTCCGCAGGATAGGTTTAATCCTATCCACTTTTTTAATGGCGACCTTTACAGGTTATGTTGCCGTGGCTCTCCTGGGCGCATGGGAAAAATTACCCTGCGGATGCGGATCAGTCATCAAAAGTATGAACTGGACACAGCATTTTTTCTTTAATCTATTTTTCTTGGTCCTAAGTGTTTTGGGGCTTTACTTATGGTACAAACTACAAGGTAGTGACATGGGAAGTGAAACTACCGAGGGCGGGTCGGCCAAAAGACACAAATAAAATATTGTATAACGTCAAAATTCTAAGACAATGAAAAAGTTAAAAGTAAATCTAATGATGGTTCTTGCTTTGGTGATCGGAGTAGCAACCATGTCGTTTAAATTGGCAAGCAATAGCGAAGCAAATTCTTCTTCAGCATCACATTGGTACGTAAAAAATCAATCAACAGGTATCTATGAGCTTAAGCCAGCTCCCCCTGTTGATTGTCCCGAAGAAGAAACTGACGAAATCTGTGCATTAGGATTTAACTCTCCTCAAACAAATGTGACTGATGCGTCAATTACTACAGCTTCGGAAGTAAGGTTTGTAGATGAGCCGTAAGGAAACTTGTTTAAAGACATGAGGATTAAAAGTACCTCATGTCTTTTCTCTAGCGGTTATTCTGTGGCATTTCGGGATTGAATGAAATCACTTCATTTGGAGTGGGATAGGTATATTTAGGATCGTTGGGAAGCAACGTATATTCTTGTCCGTTTACTGTTCTATGTAAGGTTATATTCCTTCCCTCTAAATTTAACCGACGGAGATCAGTCCATCTAAGTCCCCTAAATATCAGTTCTTTCCTTCGCTCATTGAGTACAATATTTAAAACCTCTTCTTCATCATTAGAACTCAATGGCTCAAATGGAATATTCTTATCCCACCTACTTTTTAAAAGAGTATTTATATCAGTCAATGCGTCATCTAATTTCTTTTCCCTTGCATTATTCTCTGCTCTTATTAAATAAATTTCATCTATTGCAATACCTCCAAAACTATGTGCTACACCATCGTAACTTCCTTTATATGAGATTAAGCCACTTCTTGTTCCAAAGAACACTTTCTTGCGTAAATCTCCATTCAGATATAAATTATATAAATCAGAGGGTACAAATGCAATATTTGCCCTGAAAGGATAACTAAGGAGAGGATCACCAACAATTTTACACGCAAATATTACCTCTTTATGATTTTGAGAACCTCCTCTAAAGGGATAACTAAGTGCAGAATTTACGGTATTGTAATCTAATAGATCATCATTGATTGCAAGACAAAGGTTTGCATACTTTTGAGAATCGTCATACTTCTGCATGGTCTGATAGACCCTTGCTAAAAGGCCATACGTAGCTTGCTTTGATGGACGGGTTTTTATAGCAGGCAATTCAGGCAGTAAATCACTTGCTGTTTTCAAATCTTCTATAATTCTATCATAAGTCTGTTTTAAGGCTCCCCGTGAAATTTTTTCTTCCACCTCTGCTGTGAGCCTTAGAGGAATACCCCAGTCCTTAAATGCCGAAGTCTCGTTATATGGTGGAGCAAAGACCTGAGCAAGCTGATAAAAGGCATGTGCTCTTGCGAATAAGGCGCTTCCTCTTATACGGTCAAATTCAGTATAGTTATTATCAGTCCGCTCAACTGCTCCCAATCCATCTAACACGGTATTAGCGTAAAATACTACCTGATATGGAAAAACCCAATCGTTTACACCCGAACCATCGTAAGGATCTTTTGCCCAAGTATAGTAATTTTGTACTTGCGGAGACATTCTTCCGTTAAAATCAGCATCTAAAAGGTAATAATTATCACTTCCTGCTTCACCTAATCCAGGGACTGGGCCTCTTGCAGTAATACCTAAAGCGTTCATTTCTATGTCTCTATCCAATATAGCATCAAAGTCACCTAATGTCTTTGGCACTACGTTCGATTGATTGGGTTTTTCATCCAAAAAATCACTTCGTTTACAATCAGTGAACGAAAGCAAAAGAACAGTTATATATATAAGATTTTTCATGGTCATTGAATTAAAAGTTTATATTAGCACCTAATGAAATTCTTCTCCTTTGGAGAGGTACATTATTATAATAAGGGTCAATATCTGCTTTGTTGGCATACCACAATGCTCCAAGATCCGACATATACATAAATACCCGTATTTTTTCTAACGATTTGCTTTTTTTCGGGATAAAATCATAGTATAGGTTGAAATCCTCTAAACGGATATTGTCGGCTCGGTGAATATGTAAACTTGAATATCGATATACATTGTCCCTTAAAGGTTCAGCAGGATATAACATAGAGGGTACGTGGGTCGTAAGTTCGTCTCCCTTTTTTTGCCAACGCTTGCTAAAATCACCATGTCCTGTCCAACTGGCTACAAGTCCACTGTTGTATACTGATGCAGTCCTAAAATAATAGCCAAATTTGTAACTGATATTGAAAGAAAATCCAAAATTTCTATAACCGAACGTATTTCTCAATGCGCCATAATGTGTAGGCTGTATCGATCCATGATATTGAAGTTTCTCCAATGGCATAGTATTGTATATGCTATTATAATCTTCGCGCACTTCTCCATCAACGAGTATCTGCGGAGAACCAGTTTGAGGATTTAGCCCTGCCCAAATATAGCTATAAGCGGAAAATAGTGGATTGCCTATAACCGGCGTAATAGAAGACAGGTCAATCAGATATGTACTTCCCATGTTACTTACCGGCATGTAGTAATCAGTAACCTCATTTTTGGCATAGCTATACAGGAATGTGGTCTGCCAATCAAAAGCAGAAGACTTGATGTTGATCGAGTTTAAACTTGCGTCCAATCCTTTGCCAATCATTGATGCAATATTGGCATAGACATTGGAAAAACCAAGAGTAGGATCTGTTGGTGTCTGGGCTAATAAATCATCAGCATGTTTATTATAGTATTCAATAGTTCCGCTTATTCTGTTGTTTTTTGTGCCGAAATCAAGGCCTATATTAAAAACCTTAACCTTTTCCCAACGAAGGTTTTTGTTTGGTGGTGACATGATTGACTGCGTAGGATAACCATGCGTAGCCCCCCCTGCCAACCTAAGTGTAACCGTGTTAGCTGAGGCAAGTCTTGAAATATTACCGTTAACCCCATAGGTTGTTCTGATTTTCAGGTATGGGAGAAAAAATTGATTAAAAAAGGGTTCGTTGCTGACTGTCCATGCGCCACCAATCGACCACAAAGGTGTACCTTTCATATTTGCATTTACTCCAAAGAGATTTGCTTCGTCTTTGCGCAGGGAAGCGGAAATCGTGTATCTATTGTCATAACTATAAGCCCCATTAAAATAATAGGATAGAAAATTATCCGTGTATTTTCTGACATTGTTGACACCAGAGGGGATTTGCATCGTGTTATCATTGTCTAACATTGGATACCATGTTACTAAATCGACAATTGGATTGACTGATGCAAATTCCTCATCATAACCATATCGGAAATAGCTTTCTCCGGTAGTGACACGGCTTCTTATTTCATAACCTGCAATTGCATTTACATCATGCTTCAATGCCCAATTTTTAGAATAATTCAACTGTGCTCTACCTTGATGGGACTGCACTTCACTTGAATTGCTCTGTATTGTTCCACCTGTGGGGACAATATAATTTACAGAACCATTTGCATTTATTTGGGAAAACCTGTTAATCATATATCTTGAGTTATAGGCATCGGGACTATTTACCTCACGCATATTTCCCAATTGGTTCTGATATTGATATTTGATTTCTGCTGTCAAACCGTCCCAAAAAGTGTATTGCAATCCCGTATTAAGGAGCATATCTCTAACCTTATCGGTGTTGCTTCTTAGTTTGATTTCATCATAGGGTCTATAAAGCCAATCCTGTAAACTTCCGTTTCCAACGGTATCAAGAAAAGGCTTGCGATGAATATGATAGTAAGGTAACCCATTTCCGTTGTCATCAACTACACGTGCATAAGGACTTACACCATTATTAAAGCTTCCTATGTTCATCCCGTCATTTCCTCCGCTGATCTGCCTTGACTGTGTATACAATATAGAGGCTTCAGCTTTCAAACGTTCATTAAATCTATATTGATTGGACGACCGCAGGCTAATACGGTCATAGGATGTACCGACCAGACTTTCCAGATTTTTGTCGTACCCTGTTGAGAACATATAGGATAGGTTTGATGCGTTCCCCGATACAGAAATATTATGCTGTTGGTTTACACTGGATCGGTAAAAGTACTTGGATATGTCATCATAGACGTTTTGACCTGCAAGTTTATCAAGTCGCTCTTGAAGGTCTGCCGGATTAGCAATCATCAGCTCAACTGCTTCCGGTATGGCAACAGTTCTTGAAGAAAGCGTATTGCCTGCCTCGGCACTTTGGTAATAACCGGATTGATATAAATTTTTTTCCCATTCTATCCGATCTGCACTTGTCATCACTGAAACATTGGACAAGTCCGGCTTTCCCCGAAAAGTAACGTTTGTACTTAGTTGTACTTTGGGGTGTAAATTTTTACCTCTTTTTGTTGTTATGACGATCACTCCATTTGCCGCCCTCGCTCCCCAAATAGAAGCAGAAGCAGCGTCACGTAAAACGGTTACACTTTCTATTGTATTCGGATTGATATTTTGCAGATCTCCATCGTACGGGAAATCATCCAATACGATGAGCGGTTGTGCATCAGCAGTAATGGTACTCCGGCCCCTTATCAGAAAAGCATCGGTATTGCTTGCATCACCTCTGTTAAACATGAGGCCAGAAACAACATTTTCCAGACGATCTAGTACATTGGTAGATACAGAGCGGTTAAAAAGTTCGTTGTTTACCTGCTGAAAACTACCTGTAGCACGGTTCTTAGGCAACTGCTGATAGCCAGTACTTATGACATCTATAGCTGCTATATCTTTTGTTTCTCTTTTAAGCGTAATAAACTTCATTTCATCCAATTGTTTGACGGCAATAATCGATGTCTGGTATCCTATTGACGTGAAGATTAACGAATCGGAAGGATTAGCAGTTATTTCAAAACTACCATTTGTATCAGTCATGACGGTTGTATTGCCTATTTTCAGATGTACGGTAGCATTGCCCAAAGGTTCTTTGGTGTTGGCATCGATAACGGTGGATTTGTAATTTGCAGATTGAGCAAACAGCAGGTTTACTGCAGCGAATAATGTAATAAAGGAGATAATTGATTTCATTTGATTTTAGGATTAAGGTTGATTTTCAGATATGACGAACACATCAGCTTTACGCACCCCTTTGATAACCTCTAGATTATAGTCTGCAAGAAATTCATTCAGCTTCGGAATATCATTTTTTAGTTCAGCGATCTCTCTATTGGGATTTTCCACCCAAACAGACCCTTTATAGGTAGCCTCGACGATGAAACGTTTAGCATTTGGGCGCCAATTGAGAGAAAAATTCAGTAATCCAAATATGGTGTCAAATAGATATTCGTTTTTGCCGGATGTGTCAATTTTTAGAGGAAACAAACTATTGTCCTTATCTACTATAACATAGCATTCGATTTCCCTTTTCTCAAATCTACCATTCAGATTAAGGTAGCTATTTAGGTTGCTCACAGCTATGTTTTTCATCTGTATATCAGAGACTGTAGATGGGACGATCAGTTGATAGCAAAATAGGTTGTCATATACATTACGTGTCTTACGGCTGAACCATTCCTTATCATTTACCTCCAGTTCAATCATATTTGGGGATATTTTAAGAACGTTATTGTAGATAAAAGATATGGGCTGGTTGAATACATGGAGCTCTTTCAAGACACCATTGTGACCATGACCGGAATTGGCTATTCCGTTTATATATCCTGTAAGAACGGATTGAAAATCCTGACGGTGGCTTGTGGTATGAACATAAGGGATTATAGACCGAAATCTATCTATTTCAAATTCCTTTTTTAGGTTGAATTGCTGTTGTTTGCCAGCGAGTATGTTCGTGATTTTTTGGTGGTCAACTTCGTTTGCATTTGTGATTGCAATAACCTGTGATTTGTCAATAATCACTTGGTGGGGAACACTTAAATGAGGGAAATATTTTTTTGTCAACGTATCTGAAAAGGTACTTGGAAGTCTCCAACCTCTTTCCTTATATGCTTTAGCAACGATATTTCCTGCTTCATAACTAGCAGCAATTACTGCTATATCATCTTTAAATTCCTTCTGCAATGTGTCCAACTTGTACAATGACTTGACACAAGGAGCGCACCACGTCGCCCAAAAGTCAAGTATAATCAGCTTATCTTCGTATTCTCTTAGAGTAATGATTTCTTTACCATCAGGATGGTTTACAACCGGTAAAGGTAAATCCCACAATTCATCGGGAATAGTATCACCGATATTTAGAGGTGTAATTGTCTGTTTGTTTATAGCCCCGAGCTCAGCTCGGGACTGCGATCGGGCTCCCCCGATACTAAACAACATGAAACATAATATGCAAAAGTGTCTGAAGGATAATATTGAGTGATATCCGGTGGCGTATGGCCTAATTATTTTGTAAAACTTGTCGTCGCCAATAGGCCAAAGACAGGATGGATAGGGATGTAAGCGCCCTATGTAGCTGTAAAATAGCTTCATTTGTAAATAGGTTTATAACATTCATAATTTTGTTATTAAATAAAGACCTATACATTGAGGGCGCCCATCTTAGTGTAGGAAAGTGAAAGCCTAAACGGCTGCTTCCTTACTCTGGAGCAGAGATCAAATTTTTAAGAAATTGTTTTTTGTGAATCATACTCACCGTTTTTAAATGTGGTGAGTCTCGATAGTAAAGGGACTATAGCTGGGCTACTCCATACCGCTCCACAAGGTTCTCACACCTTCAAAGACGGGTTTACAGTAGTAGCCCATGTGCTATAGTATGACCTAAAGGTACATAAAATATCATCATGGGCATTAACCTACCGTCTCGCTTTGATTTATATGTGAGAATTTGTGGACGAGACTCAATTAGTTCAATACCATTGGAATACAAATTAGTATCCCACTACAAGTATACATATAATAGTTTTAATATCCAAAATTTGGTTATCAAATACTCCAAATTAGGATATTTGAACCTAGGTAAATCACCCGAAACTTTAGGATTTTTGGGAATGGACGAAAACGAATCATTGGGTAAATATATACAACGACGATTAAGAGAAAGAGGTATCGAGGATAAAGCTGTTGCTGATATTCTAAATCTGTCTGTAAAAACGATTCCCAAAATTTATAAACAATCTGAAATACCCAGTGACCGGATTGCAAAAATTAGCATTTTACTAAATGAAAATGTCTATTTACATTATTACGGCAGTAAAGAACCACTTAAATCTATCCTAAACCGAAACGCACAAGAATTAGAAGAAAAGGTTTCTAAATTGGATTTGCTGATTGAACAGCAAGCCAAAACAATAAATGATAAGGATCATATTATCGAACTTCAAAATAAACTCATCACTGAATTGGAGGAAAAACTATCGAAAAGAGATACTTAAAAAAACATTGCAAAATAGGACGAGGGCGAATTTTTAAAAAAATCGCCTTTTTCTTTTTTAACACTTACCAGATACCATAAAATTCAAAGCTGTTTCTCTTGGAACTCTTCAAGAAGTCCATGCTTATCCAGCATATTCAACAGATCAGCATACCATAAATAGGTAAATTCCTTTTTGTTTCGCAGATCGGTTAACTTAACATTCATAATGTCGCCCAGCGTTTCCAATCCCATACGTTTCGCACGCTGTATAAACTCAACATCACTCTGGATTTGGGTTAGGAATATATCTGTTGATGTCATTTTCTCATTTGATTAAGAGGTGTAAATTAAAAATAAATATCCTATCATCACAAATTTTTCAAGTCAAATGTGAAAGATGAGGTCTCTACTTCTTAACGGCTGTATGACAGACTATATTACATAATTTTCAATGCTAGACCATTCCCAAATGCGCTAGACAAATCAATGGCTCTTCTATCCACTCCCGAACCATTTCCTATAAAATATCGCTCTATTAAAAACCTTCAAAAACCAACTTTAGTACCATTTTAACTCATTTTATAGCGTAGGGGTGAAGCGTTTCTTTCACCCCCTTTCCCTGTTTTTGCGTCAGTTCGTTTTGGTGCTTTGTACCCGAATGGAAGAATAAATCCATCGGGAAGAATGAAGTACACGGAACTGGCAACGCTGCTAAAAAATGCAGCCGAACAAGGAACAGCAAACGCAATCAAAGAAGAACAACCTGTTCCAGATCAGTTGACCAAAGCCGACGCTTACCGCCTGTACGGTCGTAGCAATGTAGATAGATGGCTCCGTGAGGGGCTGATCTCCATCGGGCAATCTACCGACACTTCCCAAATCTTTTTTGGCAGATCGGAACTCGAAGCCGTTGCGGCTTCGAGCAATCGGATCACCTACCTGCCCGCAAGGGACAGGTAAGCGCCTCCGCTGCGATAGCGGAAGCATGGACGGTCTTTGACATCGAGGAGTGAAGCATTATCCTGCGAGCAGCAGGAAATTTTGCGAAAGTGAGGTAAGCTGAAATACTCGGCAGTACCAATATTCTGAAAGCGCATTGGCAGGCAGTAGCCCGGTCCGTACGGACTGACGTGAGTAGCTCCGAAAACTTACTATCAATCGGCAAGAGCGGATCATTTCGGGTTCGTTGCCCGTTGCCGGTTCCATTATGGGAAATCCCTTTTCCCCTTATCAGTAAACCATTAAACCCCAAAGAAGCCATGAACATACTATTGACACCGCTGCAATTGCAGACATTGCTTTCTTATGCCGCCGAAATGGGCGCAAAACTGGCCCTGTCCAAAACTGGTCATATCAGGCCGTACCTAAAAAAATCAGAGGCATTCAAACGGTACGGACGAAAAAACGTAGAGCATTGGATCGGTCTGGGGCTGATTACCCCGCGAAAGGACGGCGACTACTCTGCAGCGTGGAGGATCGACCGCATGGAGATCGAAGCCGTGAGCAAATCCCGCCAGGCTATGCGCTATTTATAACCCTATCCATCACATCAAAATCACTTCTTATGACATCTTACAAAAACAACACACCATCCAACGAAACGCCAGACCTCGTAACCCTGCTCAAAGCATTGGGGCATGAACCTGTATCGATGGGTGGCAATGAATTTCATTACGCCAGCGTATTTGGAAATCGAACCAATAATAAAATCGTCCTAACGGTCAATCAGCAATTTAAGAGCTGGTTTGACAGCTCACTTGGCAAAGGTGGCAACCTCATGGACTTTGCCCGTACCTATTGGCCCGATTTATCTACCGAACAGATTGAAGTAAAACTTCGGGAAATACAGGCCCAATCAGCAAAAATGGATAGACCACTACGCAAACGAAAAGCGACCAAGCTACCTCATTATAAGATCGACCGTACCTGCCCATTGGGCTATAATAAGGAAGTTACAGATTTTTTGATGGCAACCGGTCTTTGGGAGCTTGCCGATCTGAATATATGCGAAGTCCATTATTATGTCACTGACCAGAAGGGTAAGCGGAAGGATTTTTGTGCCGCAGGTTGGATAAACGAAAATGGAGGCTGGGAAGTGCGCGCCCAAAATTATACAGGCTGTATCGGTACAAAGGGAATAACCTTTAATCCGGGAAGCCAATCCGTACTTGCCATATTCCCCGAATATGTGGATTATCTGAAAAAACGGAATGACAAGCATCTGCACTACGCATCGGTACTGATATTGAACCATCCCGAATTTTTATCCGCAGCGCTGAAACGTGCCAGCCATTTTGAAAAGATACTATTCTATGTCGATGATACGAAGATCGGATACCAATCAGCGAAAGAAGTATTCGCGGACAAACTGCCGCATACCGAAGTTATACCCCTTTAATTATCCAATCCCTGCTTATGTCAAAATATGTAAACGTGGACGACCTGCGGGAAATCCCAATTTCGGATTTCCTCGCCCGGCTCGGCCACCATCCGGTGCGGAAAACGGGCAAGGAACTCTTTTACCACAGTATGCTACGGGAAACCAAGCAAGATACACCATCGCTGACCGTATGGGATGAGGGTGGAAAATGGATCGACCGAGGTGGCCCAAACTCGACAGGCATACAGGGCGGTAGTATCGTCCAGCTCGGTCTTGCCTATTGGCCCCAGCTTTCCTTTGTCGAAGTACTCAATAAAATAAAGGATACCTGCGATATTCAGGTGTCCATGATACCAGCTTATAAACCCGTCAAATCTCCTACAGAACAAGAGCAGAAAGGATACACCTTTGAACTCCTACGTACACAGCCAATCGGCCGAAACTTTGTCCTGACCAAATACCTTGAAGAACGTGGGATTTTGGACGTTGCACATGGACACCTGCACGAAATCTATTACAGAAACCGTCTTGATAACGAAAATAAAAATATTTTCTATGCTATTGGCTGGAAGAACGATCAAGACAATTGGGAGTTTACCAACGCCAAAGGTTTCAAGAGCAGTATCGGCAAGAAAGGTATATCCGTGATCTCCGGCAATCCAGATCATGCCGTTCTCTTTGAGGGTTATATGGACTATCTAAGTTGGCTCAAAGTGAACCGCCCAGATCCTGCACCTACCGCCATTGTCCTAAATTCCATTGTCCAATTGAAGAATGCCATCGAACGTGTCAAGGGCATACCCGTTGTGGACGTGTATTTCGACAATGACGATCCCGGCCGCAATTGTACCCAAAGACTGATCGAAGCCGTACCACAGGCCAAAGACCGTTCGGGTGTTTATGGGGCGTACAAAGATTACAACGATATGCTAAGGGATGCCCTAAATGAGCAGGAATTACAGCATCAACGGGCAGGCCCCAAGCGTTGATTTTTTGAGCGGTCGAAATCGGTTATTCAGCTATATAGATAACTGGATATAGATATATACCGATAGCTTTCTATATAGCTATCCCGATATTCAGTTATTCATATATCCCGACATCCCGATATATAGCTATCCATCTATACACCTATATCGATAGCTGTATATATGGATATGTGACCGATTTGAACGTGATTTATCAATCGGCCATCCCCGCACCTATATGCGAAAAACACCCCCCAAACCCACTTTTTTGCCCTTTGCGGTATAGCCCCTGTTTTTTGTTTTGTAGTGTGCAAGTTGTGTTTTTGTACGTACAGCTCTCGTACCTCGGCCGTACCCACAAAAACCAACTTGCCCCGGAACATCCCGGCTCCGATGGAGCGGGTCTGTACCAGGGTAGGAAAAAGGTCGCAACTCCCTTTTTCTCCTGCAAAGCTCACCATATCGTCGCTGCGCGACGAAACATTCATAAACCTTTAAAACCATTACCATGCTAAGACACGGTAGCCTTTTTTCAGGCATCGGCGGTTTTGACATCGCCGCTTCATGGATGGGTTGGCGAAACGTTTTCTCGTGCGAGAAAGATGCGTTCTGCCGAACCGTTCTCAAACATTATTGGCCAAATACAACACACTATGAAGACATCTACGATTTTCGGGCAGCTCACTATCGAGGACATATCGACATCATCAGCGGAGGGTTTCCCTGTCAACCGTTCAGCCAGGCCGGACGGAGAAAGGGGGCGAAAGATGACCGCTATCTCTTCCCGGAGACTATCCGAATTATTAAGGAAGCAAGGCCGGAGTGGATCGTTCTTGAAAACGTTACTGGACTGTTCACCATTCTCCAGCCCGATAGTCTTTCTGAAATGGAGATCAAAGCGGTTGAGCTTTTTTGTCAGGACAGTGAGCAACCTGCAACAAGTACCATTATCCGACTCCAACGACGGGTTATCGGAAGCATCATTTCAGAAATCGGATCAGCAGGATATGTACTTCCCACGCTTGAAGACGGCACACCAATCGTTTTGTGTATTCCGGCTGCTGCCGTTGGTGCTCCACACCAACGGGATCGGGTTTGGTTTGTTGCCCACGCCGACGGCCACCGAGATAAGCAATATAAAAACAACGATGGAACAGGCGCAGGACAGGCGACGGCTAAAGGACAGGAAGAACGAGCGGGGCAACGGCGGTCAAGTATCCTTGACAGATTTTCTGGTGTACCATGCGCTGATCTCCCTTTGGACACCGACCGAGGAAATAGCCGAGAGGATGCCCAACGAAATACAGAAGCGTTTGCTGAAAGTGCTGCCGACAGCGGAGCAGATCGATGGAACGACATTCCCCTATGGACGGGATGGCCAAGTGAACCCCCGTTTTGTGTCCGAGATGATGGGCTTTCCGAAAGACTGGACGGAATTACCTTTCCTGCGTGGCGGGCAGAAAGCATAAAAGCCTACGGCAACGCCATCGTTCCGCAGGTTGCCCTTGAAATCTTTAGGGCAATACAATCTGTCACCTTGAACTATAAAGCACCATGAAGAATAAAAAAGGAAACCGAAAACCCGCAGCCCATGAACAGCGTACCCGACGCTTTGAGCTCCGGTTGAGCGAAGCGGAACGGGCGCAGTTTCTTGAACTTGAAAAAGAACTTGGCCTAAGCCGCGCGGACATCGTGCGTATCCGTGTGCTCCAACATTCCAAAAAGATGCTGGTCAATACCACCGAGATCATGAAACTATTGGACAGTATTGGAACAGAGATCGGCCGATCCGGCAACAACATCAACCAATTGGCGAAACATGCCAATATCCTGCAACAACAGGGAATGTTGCGCGCTGTCCTTATCCGTGACCTTATCCCTTTGCTTACCGAATATGTCAGATTGCAAAGGGAATTGGAACAGTCCATCCGGCAGCTCATTAGGCTTATAAGGGGGCAAACATGATCGTTAAGATACTCGACCCCTCAACCACGTTCAAAGGGGTGCGTTACAATACGAACAAAGTGGACAAGGACAAAGGCGAATTGATGAAAGTATCGGGTTTCGGTGCCTTGCAGGCCCTGCAAAATCTCCGCCCAGAAGATTACGTCAATTATCTGGAAGCCCAATCCGCAGCCAGTAAACGGACGAAGTACCCACAGCTCCACGCCGTCATTTCCTGCAAAGGACGTTCCCATAGCAAGCAACAACTTACAGCCATCGCCGAACAGTGGCTGAACGGAATGGGCTACGGCCAGCAACCTTACCTCTTGGTATTCCATAAGGATACAGCAAACAACCATATCCATATCGTTTCCACGCGGGTAGACCGGGACGGCAAGAAAATAAACGACAGCTTCGAGAAAATCCGTGCCTACGAGGTACTGAACCGTATCGTCGGCGTGGATGAAAAACAAGAGGTCGACAAGAACATCGAGAAAGCGTTGAGCTATGGTTTCTCCACACGGGCGCAATTTATGATGATACTTGAAGCGCAGGGCTATTCCCTTAAACTTTCCGATGGGATATATCAGATCAGCCGTTACGGCAAAAGACAAGGCGCGGTCTCATTGGAACAGGTGGACGCAAAAATCGGCACATTCAGTAAAGACATCAGTCGTCTGGCACAGCTCCGTGCGGTCTTTGCCAAGTACCGTGGCCAGTACGATCCGGCAATCGTTCATGTTACGGCCCCGCTTCCCGGTAACAGGCCGTCCGCCCCATCGGGCTACACGTCCGCAATGGCGCAGATGCTATCGGACAAATTCGGGGTACAGATCATATTCCACGGTAAGGACGGAAAACTGCCATACGGTTATACCGTCATCGACCATTCGAGGAAAATGGTCTACAAGGGCAAAGACCTCATGCCGTTGACAGAATTTATCGCACCGTCAGAAGACATTCCCGAAATATCGGCCAAAGCAGAAACTAAAGCGGGGAGAGTTGAACAAAACGAAAAGGAACAGAAAACGCCGTCCGAAGAAACCCCCGCCTATACCGATCATGTACAGGGAACATCCGAGCAATGGATACCCAATATTCAGATCGACATTTCCGACGACATCGACGACGAGGCGATCCACGGACGCAACAGGAGACGTAAGCGCAAAGCCCGCACAAATACCCGTTGACATCACTTTTATCAACAACACCTTTAAAACCCACGCACTATGCTCATACTTATAGGAAACCAAAAAGGCGGGGCAGGAAAAAGTACGCTCACCCTGCTGCTCGCCAACTACCTGACCCAGCAACAGGAACGGCGGGTTACGATACTTGACATGGATTACCAGCAATCACTTTCCGCCAAAGCCGAGAAAGCAAAAATCTTGGAAAATGAACCGCTGTACGAAATCGTACCCGCCGACCTTAGCCATTTTCCGGCAATGCAACGGAAGTTGGGGAAGTCACCGAACGAAATCGTACTGATAGACCTGCCGGGCAAGATGGACGACGATGGGTTGATCCCCATATTTGCCGCCGCCGATGCGGTGATCTGTCCGTTTGCCTTTGACGAATTTTCGGTGGACTCCACATTGTTGTTTGCAATGGTCATCGGCAGGATCAACAAGCGGGCGCCTCTGATTTTCGTACCGAACCGTATCAAGAACACCGTGAAGTACGAAACACGGACGGAAGTCGAAAATGTCCTGCGCGGTTTCGGTACGATCGCACCCGGTCTGCCAGACCGGATAGACTTCCAGCGGGTAAATACGTTCCAGACACCGATTATCCTATATCCCGTTATCCTGCCGCTCTTAGACCTGATCTATGAACAGTACATTGCTAAGGAGGAACCGTTATGAGCGGAATAAAAAGCCTTGCCGACGAGCTTCGGGATTCCATGCGGAAAGGGAAACCTCCACAAGCAAATGAAATCCCCCCGGCAGAACCACCAAAGGACACACCAAAGAAAAAAACGGAAACGCTGGAACGCCTGTTTGAAAGTATCCAAAACCATGAACTGACCGGACGTGAACGGTTACTGATCCGTCTGGACGACAAGACCCTTATTCTGCTCAAACAACTGAAAGTTGCCAAAGGTATCGACATGACCAAG
Organism: Sphingobacterium faecale; assembly: GCF_016746095.1. Taxonomy (GTDB): domain Bacteria; phylum Bacteroidota; class Bacteroidia; order Sphingobacteriales; family Sphingobacteriaceae; genus Sphingobacterium; species Sphingobacterium faecale. The sequence continues at coordinate 280,229 of NZ_JAERTY010000008.1, forward strand.
ATCATATCTTACAGCCTGCACCAATTTCTAAAAACCCATCCCGAACTCACCCGATACATCAAAGAACACATTAAAACCCTTGATCTATGAACTGGACACAATTCCTGCTTGGCGTTATCGCCATCTATGGCATTTACTATGCCCTAAACGTACTGTATGACCTGTTTATCCACCGCCGTGCTCCGAGCGACGTTGATGGAGGAAACGAATTGACATTTGATGAAGATTCGCCACCCGAAAGGGTTATCCCCGAACCATCCAAAAGAGAAAACGAACCTATGGTAACCGAGGGGAAACCCGTTATCTCGTCCGGCCCCCTGCAATCCACCGGAGGCATAAACCTAAAGCAGCTCGTATCGCTCGTACAGAACGACGTTATCGAGTACACCAAAACCATCCCTTATTAAATCCATTATGCGACCAACCCGCTTTTTGGCAGTATTTCTTACTGTCATTTTTTTTGCCCTGTACGCAACCGCCCAGCCCGGCCTTGCCGAATTTAGGGAAGTGCGCAAGGAGGTCAATACGTGGTATTACAATTTCTCTGACCTTGCCTTTGTCATCGGCGCCGTGTGCGGGCTGCTCGGCGGATTGCGTGTGTACAGCAACTGGCAATCCGGCAAGCATCACATCGATGCGCAGGTCATGGGATGGTTCTTTTCCTGCCTTTTCCTATCGCTCGTCGGCGCCGCACTAAAGGCCCTTTTCGGGGTAAACTAACAATCCAATCATTTTTTATTCACTTTTTATCCATTATCTCTATGACAGTAAACACTAAAAAACTGTTCGCAATGGCCGCGCTTTGCCTTTCGGCGGCCCAATCAACATTCGCACAAGGTGGTACCGTGGGTATCGATGCCGCCACATCATCATTGACCAGCTACGTAGACCCCATTTCGACGCTCATTCTGGCCATCGGTGCCGTTGTTGGGTTGATCGGGGGAATACGGGTGTACATCAAATGGAACAGCGGAGATCAGGACATCAACAAAGAATTGATGTCGTGGGGAGGTTCCTGCCTGTTCTTGGTACTCGTGTCGGTGGTCATCAAAGCGTTTTTCGGCGTATGACACACGGGCGTTATCCAATCTATAAGGGGCTGCAAAAGCCCCTTATTTACCGCGGTTTCAAGGGCAAGTTTATCTATTGGGGCATAGGTTCCCTTATCGGAGGTCTGGCCCTCGGCGGGCTTATCGGCGCACTGACCAACCTGATCCTGGGCGGCTTTGCCACCCTTGTCCTGATGGGTGCAGGGCTTGCCTATACATTCATGAAACAGGGTAACGGTCTCCATGACAAAACCCGCCACCGAGGCGTATTTATCCACCCCGTCCATTTATCGATCAGCTATGAGAACAGAAAGAAAGACAGCCTTTGAAATGCCCTATGTGGGTATCGACCATTATCAGGGCATGTCCATACTGTACGGCAACCGTGGAGATTTTTCAGTCGTGATGCGACTTACCAATCCCGTCTTACAGTATGGTGCCGATCCCGAAGCCTATACCGCTTTCCAACAGGTATTGCTTAACGTTATCAAGATACTTGGCGAGGGGCATATCATCCAAAAGCACGATGTATTCATCAAACGGAAATACCAGCCCAAACCCGCAACCGAGTTCTTGGAACAGAAATACCAAGAACATTTTGAGGGTCGGGAATATACAGAGATCAGAACCTACCTGACCGTTACCCGTCTGGTCAAAAAAGGGGCATTCTACACCTATGACAAAAAAGTGCTGGCCACTTTAGGGCAGAATATGGCCAAAGTATTTGACCTGCTTTCCGGCGCCGCACTTAACCCTGCATACCTTACCGAAGCGGAAATAAACCGTTTTGTAAACAGAGTGCTCGCCGTGGAGTTTGAACAGCCACACATCACGTTGGACAATCTCCGCTCAGCAGACCGCGAGTTGCGGATCGGTGACCGGGCCGTCCGCTGTATCAGCATGGTCAATACCGATTCGGTTGACCTGCCCGAGAAGGTCGGAACCTTTACGGCCAAAACTGAAACGAACGGTATGCGCGATTTTCCGGTGGACAATCTGTTTTTCCTGCACAATGTTCCCGGTTATCGTACCATTATCTATAACCAATTATTGGAGATACCCAGCCAACAGATCACGCTCGGCAAACTTGAAGTAAAGCGCAAACGGCATTCGAGCGTACCCGATCCGGCCAACCTCATGTGCGTGGAGGACATCGACCGTTTATTGGTGGACGTAGCACGTGACAACCAGCTATTGGTAAACGCCCATTATTCCATGATCGTATGTGCCGATACGGACAAGATCGACAAAACGGCCAATTTTATCGAAGCCGCCCTGTTCCAACAGGGGATCATTCCATCACGCAATGCCTACAACCAATTGGAACTGTTCCGGTGTGCCTTGCCGGGCGTTGGCGTGGAACTGAAAAAATACGATTGGTTCCTAACGACCGCCGATGCCGCCCTCTGTTTCTTTTTCAAGGAACGGTTGCCGACGGACGAACCCTCAGAGTTTCTGTTAAGATTTACCGACCGTCAAGGGGTGCCCGTGGCGCTGGACCCGTCGGACCTCGTTATGAGGACAGGCCGTATAAAAAATCGCAATCGCTTCGTGTTAGGTAGCAGTGGCACAGGTAAGAGCTATGCCATAAATGCGATCGTCCAACAGTACCTACAATACAACATGGACGTGGTGATCGTGGACGTGGGACATTCCTATTCCGGTCTTTGCAGTACCTACGGGGGCAAGTACATCACCTATTCGGAGCAAAAGCCCATCACGATGAATCCCTTTGCGATCAGCGAGGAAGAATACAACATCGAGAAAAAAGATTTTTTGATAACGTTGATATGCCTGCTCTGGAAAGGTTCCGAGGGTTCGGTAACCACCGTCGAGCGTGACGTAATTTCCAATGTCATTTCAGCCTATTACGCCCATCATTTCGATAAGGCTATCGAAGACCGTGTAGACAGGTTGGACTTTAATTCCTTTTATGAATTTGCCGTTCAGAAAATTCCCGATATAAGGAATGAAGAAAGCATCGCTTTTGACGTGGAAGAATTTCGGTTTGTATTAAAGAAGTTTTACAGAGGGGGTGAATACGAAGCGATACTGAACGAAGATGCCGACCAATCGCTATTCAACGAACGGTTCATAGTCTATGAAATTGACAACATACAGAATAATAAGACGCTTCTGCCAATCGTAACGCTGATAATAATGGATCTGTTCGTGCAAAAGATGCGCCACCGGAAGAACCGCCGGAAAACACTGATCTTGGAGGAAGCATGGCGGGCCATTTCCTCGCCGATGATGGCAAATTTCCTTTTATACCTGAACAAGACCGTAAGGAAATTCTGGGGGGAGATTATCGAGGTGACACAGGAGATCAACGACATCATCGGCAATCCCATTATCAAGGACAGTATCATAAACAACTCGGACACTATTATCCTTTTGCAACAGAACGAGGCCGATTTTAGAAAGGTTGCCGAATTGCTCTCCATCACCGAGGCCGAACAGAAGAAGATTTTCACGATCAACCGTCTTGACAACAAAGAGGGGCGCGCCCGTTTCAACGAGTTTTATATCCGTCGGGGAAACGTAGGGGAAGTGTACGGCGTGGAGGTCAGTATTTACCACCATTTGGCATTCACCACCGAAAAACCCGAAAAAAGCGCCGTGGAGATTTATGCCAAACATCATGGCAGCTACCCAAAAGCCCTAACGGCGTTCGTGTCCGATATGGAAAAGAGCGGTCTTTTATTGGGCGATTTTGTGCAAAGGGTAAACGAGAACAATGCGCCAACCAGCACACAAAGAGAATATTTTAAACCTGATTTTACATGAAACGAATTATTGCAATAACGATCCTGTCCCTTGCTGTTTTCTATGCAAGGGGACAAATTTACATCGACCCCGCCGTAGCAGCCGCAACAGGCGTCCATGCCGGAGTGATGAATAGCCAGCTGGGCAACGTGAACGACAATCTCACGCTTATCCAGCGTGGACAGCTCGCCGTAACTGGCCAGCTACTGATCGTGAACGATTTGCAGGACAAGATTTACAAAGGGTTAAGCGAAGTATCCGGTGTTGTCCGTTCCCTGCTCACTGTAAAGGACATTGCCAGCATTTCCCTTGACATCGTTAACGACGTAGAAAAGGCAATGAACATCGCAAGGGGAAATCCGGTACTCCTGCTATTTGCCGAAGCGGGCGCAAGGGAATTTAAGACACGGGCGACTAACCTGTCTGCCGAGGTCAGTGCCTTTGTGCTGAAAGGTGGAAAGGATAACCTGATGGATGCGGGAGAACGGGCAAAACTGCTCAACCGTATAAGAACGGAGTTGACCATCTTGCGGGGCGTAGCCTTTGGGATGCACAGAAGCATGTATTGGGCGAAACAGCGTGGTATCCTTAACTCCCTTAATCCATACGCAGGTTTTATCAATATCGACAAACAGATTGCCGATGACATTATCCGTAATTCAAAATTGCTCAAACGATGAGATATTTTATCCTGACCCTCTTGCTTTTGGCCACCAGCTTGACCGGAGCAAACGCACAGCTCAACGTTGAACTGCTCCACCAATTGGTGGAACACAGCAAAGATGAATACGACCGTCAGATCACCGCAAGAAACAGACAGGCCATTGTCTCGGCCAACGAGGAAGTAAACCGAGAAGAAACGGCAAAACTCAAAACCCGCTATCGGCAGTTGCACAGCCGTTTTCAGGTTTTGGGAACAGCATTGCAGGGGCTTAGTATGGGGCTTGAATCCGCCCCAATAGTCACCGAGATCATAAACCAACAAAAAAGGATTATAGGCATCGTTTCCACAAACCCCGAATTTCTTTTGCTTGCCATCGATGCAGAAAAAGATATGGCAGAAAAAGCCGTGCAGCTCGCACGCTACCTGACCGGACTTTTTATCAGTATCGGCGACCTCAACCAGATGAAAGCGAGTGACAGGAGAATACTTTACGGGCACGTCCTGCAGGAGCTTCGGAAGATCGCAGGAGCATCACGGGGACTTGCAGCTACCCTGTACTATTCGACACGAAAAAAACTGCTCGATTCCCTCAATCCGTTTTCCGGTTATATCAATGAGGACAAGCGTATAGTCGATAATATTTTAAGGCAATTGGAGGAATTTAAACCATGAAACCTGCATGGGTACCATGCAAGCTTCATCACCATTAAAAAACAATAATATCGATGAAAACACAACTCATAATCCTGCTGTTTATCTGTCTTTCAAAGATGACTTTCGCCCAAAGTTATGTGACGATTATTTACGATGCCAAGCATCTCGCCATCGTAAACGAAAACGGTGCGGTCAGGTTGATTTCCGAACAGACCCATAACAATATGCTGGGTAACATCCGTGGACGGATCGACGATATTAACGTCAACCTTTCTTCCGTGGTATTGGTGCAGAACATGATACACCGATCACTGACCGAAGTGGATCGGGCATTGAAATCCGGTCGTTCCGCACTCCATATTTCGAGGCTTGTTCAGGACATCGCCAACCACAGCACCAAAATGCTCGAAACTGCCAAAGGCGAACCGTGGTTACTGCTCTTTGCCGAGGACGTCGCCCACCAGCTCAAAGACAGGGGTATAAACCTTGCCGCCGAAGTCTCCGAGTTTGTTCTACAAGAGGGAAAAAACGTGCTGATGGACTACGAAAAACGAGACCACCTCATGCGGAAGATCATTCTGGAACTGAAAGTAATCCGGGCATTGGTATTCAGCATGGAGAGGTCAATGTATTATGCCAAGATCAACGGCGTACTGAAAATGGCGAACCCATACCGAAATTTCATCAACATGGACAAACGCAAAGCAGACGAGATCATACGGAACTATTATCTACTTAAAGACTGAATATGAAAGCAAAATATATTACCACGGTACTATTGTTCCTATTTTCCATCACGGGAACGATGGCTCAGAACGTGAAGCGACAGACTGATAAACATATCGTAAACCAACAGGAACGCATGGTTTATAAGCAATGGAATCGAAAAAAGTTTACACCCACTAAGGGGTTTCTTGGTCTTAACCCAAACTATTGGCTCACCTGGGCGTGGCATCCAAACTACCCCAAGACCGACCGCCGACCGTTGAGCGGTACAGGCCCACAGACCTTGCGTATGGGTATGGTTCTGGCCATGCAACAGACGGACGAAGCCTATAAAAAACACGCCGATACGATCCGAAATGTAGCGGTCACGGAGGCCCTCAATTATTCCGGTCTGGTCACGGAGGCCCTCAATTATTCCGGTCTGGTCACGGAGGCCGACCCCTTGTGGCTACTGTATTACCGCAGGGAATTTGGAAACCTTATCGACGGAACAGAGGCCGATCCGCTCGCCGGACTTTCACCGGATGTCGGGGATTATTTGAGAAATAAAGGTCTATTGGAATGGTACAGCGAAGAACGTGCAGAGCTCAAAGAACGGTTGGAAGCGGCCCGAACGACCACGCTTGACCGAGGCAGTCGCATCATGGCCTATCACCGTTTACTTGGGGAGCATAGAAAACTACTGTCCGCATGGGAAGCGAAAAAGAACTATGCCGCCAAATTCCTTTTATTGGCAAAGAACCGTGACCGCCTGCAAAGCGATAACCCCGATCTGCCGGAGTTTGCAAAGGATCGTTCCGACGTCCAGATAGCGGAGGACATCCTAAAAAGAACCCAATAACCAAAATCAGATTATTTTATGGACTTTATCAACATGACGGAGCTAATGCCCCGTTTTTTATTGCAGGGAAATCCTGTAAATGTGCCGGACTCATTTAAAGACACATTCAATTTTTTACAGGGGAACGGCGTCTATGAGGAGGGTGTCATGCACTTTCTCAAAGGCATGAAAAACACGATATGGACGCACTTCGATACATTCATCACCGATGCACAGGCCCTTGCCGCCATTTTCATGCTCATATTCTTTGCCATCAAATCATACGAAATGATGGCGGGTGATAAAAAAATGGAAATCATGCCTTTGTTGCGACCTTTCGGGCTCGTGATGGTCATTATCTGGTGGGGAACGTTTACCCGCGTACTTGCATACCCCACGGACATCGTTGCCGCCAAAACGGAAAGCCTGTTTGACAGTGGACAGATCGAAGTCAACAATCTACGCCTGCAACGTGCAAAACTCATGGTTGACGTTGCCGACCAACTGACCACCATACAGGCCGAAACAGAGATCGCCGAAAAAGAAGCGGATACATGGTACGGTCAGGCATGGGATGCTGTTACCTCAACGGTAAAGGAGGGTTTTGCTTCGGTATGGAACCCAATCGTTGAACTTAAAAACCGTATGCAAGTGGGGTTACAGCTACTGGCGACCTATACCTTGGAAACGTTGGCCGTTTGGATATTACGCATCTGCGTTTATATCATATTCATTATCCAGATCATCTATTCGACCATCCTTATCATTTTAGGCCCGTTTAGTGTTGCCGTAAGTATCCTGCCTGCCTTTAGGGATTCCTTTGGTACGTGGATAGCCCGGTTTATCGCCGTAAACCTGTATTCCGGCATTGCCTATCTGGTCATGCACGTAGCCAGCCTGTTCCAACAGTATGCAATGGAAGCCGAGATTACCCGTTATCAGCAACTCCTTGACAGCACGGGCGACACATTGGAGAAAATGGGCTGGTTTGCGGGCAACGGGATTTTAAGTTTTGGGATCGTGATTGTGACATTCCTGATCGGAGGGCTGACCATGCTCACCGTCCCGAGTATCAGCACATGGATCGTATCGACAAGTGGTATCACCTCTGCCGCAAGCACAATGGGACGCGGAGCATCCAATATGGGACGTGCCGCAAGGAAGATCATCGCCAAGTTTTAACCCTTTTACACACTTCATTTCATGATAATAAAAAATATCGAAGCCAAGATCAGACTTGCCACCTTTATTGCAGGGGCAAGCCTGATCGCCGCCCTGCTCATGGTAGTTGCGGTATCTTTTTTTGCCTATAAACAGGTCAGCAATGCACGGAAGTCCGTGTATATACTTGATGCGGGCAATGTCCCCATGTCAGCAAGTCAAACCGACGTAGAGGTAAACAGGCCCGTGGAATACCGTACACATATCAACCTTTTTCACTCGCTATTCTTTACGCTCGCGCCCGACGAGAAGTTTATCGAATACCAGATGAAAAAAGCCATGTATCTGATCGATGAATCCGGTGCATTGCAGTACAACAACCTACGGGAAAAAGGCTTTTTTAACTCCGTTCTATCGTCCAGCTCCGTACTCACCATCCAGACGGATTCCATCCACGTCGATCCCGTAAAGAAATACTTTAAGTTTTATGGCAAACAGACGATAGATCGGCGCAGCTCTACCGTAATACGCTCGCTGGTCACCGAGGGCTATTTGCGGGACCTTGAAATGCGTACGGAGAACAATGGCCACGGTGTACTGATAACCCGATGGAAAACACTCGAAAACAAAGACATCAGCTATGTTCAAAAAAATAACTTCTAACCGACCACCTGACACCACGTTGTGGGCAGCTTTTTACAAAGAGTTTGGCAAGTACATCGATGGGAGCATCACACGTACCAAACGGTTTCTTGAAGCCCGGCCACGTGCGGTATTTTCGGCAATGGTGGTAAGCATCCTCGTTTCTGCCAGTTGCTTTCTTTTTCTCCCAAAGGAAACACCGAAGAAAGAACCCTTACAACTTTCGGTACAACAACCCCTAATGGATGGAATGGGCGGTATTGTCACCACCGTTTCAGCTTTAAAGGAACTGCTTGAAATCCGTACCGTCCTTGACACGCTTATGCAAAAGGACAGTTTGGACAGCGCTGATAGCCTGCTGATGGAAAGTGCCATCGACAGGATGCAGATCCTCGAAAAGCGACTGGCCGAAGCAAACAAACACCATAATTCACCCTAATACAATCCAACAAACATGAAAATCAATTTCAGACAACCGCGCTATGTACTGCCCCTCATAGTGCTGCCTTTTCTATGCCTGTTTTTTTATGTCTACCAAACAGGTTTTGCAAAGGAAGAAGCGCCCCAGCAAGAGGGTGATCCCTTGCAGGGCCAGATTGCCGAAGTGTCGGAAGATGTCAAGAACCGCGCGCTGTCCGATAAACTTGCCGCCTACCGTGAGCAGTACCGCCGTGGTGACGGCTATACGGCCATAGGCCAGTTACAGGAGGAAAGAGCCGAACAATTCCGTTTCGATGAACTCTATAACGAGGAAGAAAAGCGCAGACTTGATTCCATCGAGCGAGCGCTCAAAAATCAGCGACCTTTTTCCGCTAATAGAGATTCGGAAAATGACGACCAAGACCGGGCATTGCAACAGGCTCTTTCCTCATTACAGCGAAAACCCGAACCGACCAAAGTGGAACCGGACAAGACCGATCCGATGGAACTTTTTCGCAAACAGATGGCCTATGCGGACAGTATGGCAAGGGCGAACGACCCCGACCAGCAGGCTGCCCGCAAGGAACGTGAACGTATGGAGGAAGCGAAAAAAGAACTCGAAAACCAGCCCCGTCTTTCCGTTTCCAAATACGGTACAGGACAGGGAGCATTCAACACCATCCGCCCCGAAAGCGACAATACTTTCATACAGGCCATCATTGACGAAAACATAACGGGTTATGCCGATTCCCGTCTACGGATACGGCTCATGGATGACCTGTTGGTCGGCCAGCACATCGTTAAGAAAGGTACGCACGTATTTGCAAGGATTTCCGGTTTTTCAGGTCAACGGGTGCTGCTCACCATTACTTCCATCATGCACGAAAACAACATATTGCCCGTCCGGTTGGAAATCTACGATAATGACGGTTCCCCCGGACTGTACGTGCCCGCGTCAGCATTCAGGGAGTTTAGCCGCGAGCTTGGCGGGAACACCACACAGGGAATTACCCTGCAACAACAGGCCGAAAACAACAGTCAGTTGGTCATGAGCGCCATTCAGCGGATGTTCCAATCCACAACGACCGCCGTATCAAAGCATATTCGGAAGAACAGGGCCAAACTGAAATTCAATACGATGGTGTACCTCATCGATCCCCAGGCACTCCGCCAAAACCAACAGAACTACAAACAGTAAAACCACTTTAAGATTTCACCATGAAAAAGAAACATCATTTTCTTATCCTTTTCCTTTTATGTTGTATCGGATATTCCGCACACAGTCAACAGGCTACGGATACCCGATTAGGAACACTTCCCGAACTAAGCCTGCACCGTGGACATACGGTGCATATCCTTTCACCCGAACCCATCCAGTACGTTGACATCGCTTCACACCATGTATCGGGCGACCTGCCTCTTGAAAACGTGTTGCGGATCAAACTGAATGAGGATACCACGCAGATAGAACACCTCGATTATGAACTTGGAACGGTTACCATTGTGGGCGACAACTTCGTGGCGCAATACCGCCTAACCGCCCCATTATGGGTTAATGACGGGAGCATTCCGGCCATGCTGGAAATCAAACCGGAACACACCCGACCTTTGGAACTTTCGGAGATCAGATTGAGCCGTAGCAATATGAAAAACCTTGCGCTCGGTTTGCTTACAAAAAGTGTTCACAATCCTGTACGAAGCACAAAGGAATACGGTGTAGGCATTGTACTTAACGGTATCAGTACATTGGGCGATTATATCTTTCTTGACGTATCATTTACCAATACCTCAAACCTTTCTTACAATGTGGATGAACTCCGGTTTTTCATTGAGGACAAGAAGATCACCAAAGCAACGAACGTGCAGACCGTTGAGATTAAACCCTTGTGGCAATACCAACCACTGACGGAATTTAAGAAAAGACACCGCAATGTGTTCGTACTGAAAAAGGCAACCTTTCCCGGTAGTAAGATACTTCGGGTAACGCTCACCGAAAAACAGATTTCAGGACGTACGGTCAACCTAAAAATAAAGTACGGTGATATTCTGAAAGCCGACACCTTGTAGGTCGGCGGTATCCAACCATTAAAAATCAAATTATTATGGAGGAACGGCGAAGCCCTACTTCCAGCCGATAAAAAACAAGTTATTTATGGAAGAAACCAAAGAGCAACAGGGGCTTTACCGTTCCCTGCAATTTGGCATATATCTATCCGTCGTCCTCGAAATCTTTCTTTTTTTCTATGTAGATAGCTTCCTCTTGACAGGAACAACCAACAACGGGTTGTTCCTATTTGCGGAGAGACTTTCGAGGGTGCCGTTCTATGCCGAACTGCTGAACAGCAAACTCTTTACACTCGTGCTGATCTGTCTGGTCTCCGTCGGAACATTGAGCCGAAAGAAAAAAGACCTCAATCCCAAGACCCAGATAATATATCCTTTGGCATTGGGGATGCTTATCCTTTTTTCAGGTCTATGGTTGCAGGGGCGTGAAGCAGCCCCGATATGGCAATCGGTCAATTGGTATGACCTCGCCTATGTCACGAGTGCTTTTGCGGGAGCGATCTTGGTACACATGGCAATGGACAATGTATCCAAGATCATAAGCTCCAATCTGGGAAAGGATCGCTGGAACGTCGAAGAAGAATCCTTTATGCAGCCGACCAAGCCCGTCGTAAGCCCGTATGCAATCAATATTCCGACCTTGTTCTATTACAAAGGAAAAGTCCGTAGAGGGTATATCTTAATTGAAAATATTTTTAGGGGCCTGCTTCTTTGCGGGGTTCCGGGCAGTGGAAAATCGTTTGGGATCATCATGCCGATCATCCGCCAAATGCTGGCCAATTCGTTTACCATGTGCCTATACGATCTGAAATACCCCGATCTCGGCAAAATTGCCTATTATCATTACCTGCTTGCCAAGCAGAACGGTCGGTGCAAGAATTACCGTTTCCATGTTATCAACCTCAATGAACCCGAAAAGAGCAGACGGGTAAACCCTTTGAAACGGGAGTATCTTAATACGCTTGCAGATGCTTCGGAAACGGCCGAAGCACTCGTTGAAGCATTGAAAAAGGGAGACAAAAGCGGTGGTAGCGACCAATTCTTTACACAGTCTGCGATCAACTTCCTTGCCGCGTGTATTTACTTTTTCAGTAGCTATCAAGATGGACGCTATTCCAGTCTGCCCCATGTACTTGCGTTTCTTAATCTGTCTTATGAGCAGATTTTTACGGTGCTGTTCAGTAACGGGGAGCTTGCTTCCCTTTTGTCACCGTTCATGTCTGCCTACAAGGCGAAATCGTACGATCAGCTGGAGGGGCAAGTGGGTACCCTCAAAATCTTTATCAGCCGCATGGCCACCAAAGAAACGTTTTGGGTTTTCGGTGCGGATGATTTTGAACTACAGGTCAGCAATCCCAAACACCCCGGTGTTCTGGTGCTCGCCAATGACCCGCGAACCCAGAGCATCAACTCTGCTTGCCTGTCGGTGGTACTTAATCGGGTGACCAAACTTATCAATACGAAAGGCAATTTACCAATCGGTTTAGTGGTCGATGAGGCTCCAAGCCTCTATATTCACCGTGTTGACCTATTGGTGGCACAGAGCAGATCCAATTTTTCCGGGGTGGTTTTGGGGCTTCAGGAGTTGCCTATGTTACGCCAACAATACGGCAAAGAAACAGCGGAAACCATCACGTCCATTATGGGTAATGTACTGTCCGGTGCGGTCAGGAGCAAAGAAACTTTGGAATGGCTGGAACGTCTGTTTGGCAAGGTCAAACAGACGGGAGAAAGCCTAAGCATCGACCGTACAAAAACTTCGCTTTCCTTGAATGAAAAACTCGAACCGCTCATACCCGCTGGAAAGATAGCATCGTTAAAAGCGGGTGAAATTGTCGGTATCGTTGCCCGTGATACGATGGAAACCTATACGGGCAAATACGAGACCACCGCGGTAAACTGCCGTGTCAATCTGGACATGGACGCCCTCAAAAAGGAAGAAGCGAATTATCGGGAACTGCCGACCTATTACGACTTTGGTGATCGAAAAGAAGAAATCCTATTGGACAATTTTTTCCGAATCAACAGGGAGGTTGAGGAAATAGTTGAACAGTTTGTGCAAAAATCGGAGAAAGAGCCTTTGCCTCATGCTAAGGTTGCTAAAACAGTGTTCAGAAAATAACCATTGAATATCTAATTCATACCTAAAAAAATTAAAAATGATTGAGGAAACAAAGCTTTGGATTGATCCAACCGCTCCATTCTATCATGGTACTGACGCCTTATTCGATCAATTCATAGATCAGTATCGAGGAAGCAATACGGCATGGGATAATACAGTTCATGGATTTTTCTTTTCCGAAAAACAGGAAAATGCTCTTCTGTTCGGTGATAATATCATCACCGCCAATCTGGATATTCGTAACCCTATCGATCTCCGTCTCCATTCCATTTTCAGTGAAGAAAATCAAGCATCTATTATCTGGGAAATCCTTACTGGAGAGAAATTGGACGATGTTAAAGCACTTCAAAAAATAAATGACGAAATCAGCCTCGGCGAATTAGATGAGATGCGGGATGGGTTAAATAATGAATTTGCCCACGATATGATGATTGCCGCTGGCTACGATGGCTGTGTTTCGGATTTCGGTGACGATCAATCTGAATATGTGGTTTTCAGTGCAAAACAGATCACAATAATCTCTATTGATCGATATTCCGTTAAACGGAGCTTGGGCCGATGACTTAATCAGTATAGAACATACACTTATATCAATTTATTATTTATGAACCAGTTAAGAGATTTTTCATGGTTGTTGAGACTATGCCTTGTTTTCTTGGTTTGTCTATTGCTATCAACCAATTATGGCATTGGACAAATTATTGACTACAGTCCACCATTGGACAAGTTAAAGGTTACATCGCCATTCGGATACCGTATCCACCCGATCAGCGGTAAGGCTTCACACCATAGCGGTGTTGATTTTGCCGCCCGTTCCGATCCCGTTTTCAATGTACTTGACGGCCGGGTTAAAGAAACCGGAAAACATAAGTTGCTCGGCAAATACATACGCATAGTACACGGCGAAGTAGAAACCATTTACGGGCATCTTTCCCATATACTCGTTTCACCGCGCGACACGGTTATAGCGGGACAGCTTATCGCCATCACGGGAAGCACGGGCAGGGTAACGGGAGAACACCTGCATTTTTCGGTGAAATTCGACGGTAAATTCCTTGACCCTTTGAAATTCCTGCTCAGGATAAAAGAACAATTAGATCAATCCTTAAACATCGAATAATATGGACTATCATTTAAGATCACTGCAACAAAAACTAAGTGTTCTGGCCAGTGGTGAGGATATTGGACTGACACCAGCGGAAGCAGCTATTTATGGCGTGGAATACGCCGACGAATGGCCGGACGACGAATCCCCGGAGGTGGACGAAGATGAGTAGCAAAAATTCAAAATCCCTGCATGAAATAGTTGCGGAGAACATCATCAAGAAACTTGAACAGGGTACGGCTCCGTGGCAGAAGCCGTGGAATGAGAACGGTCCGGCTTTCGAAATACCTTACAATGCTACAACAGGAAACCGCTATAAAGGGATAAATATTTTTTCCCTTTTGATGGCTGATCGTGATGACCCTCGATGGATGACCTTTAAGCAAGCATCAGAAAAAGGCTGGCAAGTTAGGAAAGGTGAAAAGGCTTCCCTTATCCAGTATGTAAAACTACACCAATTGGTGCCTAAAAAAGACGATCACGGCAAACCGATTTTGGATGAGAATGGAAAACCCATCAAGGTTCAGATAAGGTTAGATAGACCGATCATTACGACTGCATGGGTTTTCAATGCAGAGCAGATCAATGGTGTCGAACCTTTGGTCAGACCCGATGTAAAACAATTACAATGGAATCCTATCGAACGGGCCGAAAACCTCATTCAGGCTTCAGGAGCGAGTATAAGCCACATGCCGGGTGACCGAGCTTTTTATAGCCCACTTCGTGACAGCATTACTATGCCGTTCCGTGAGCAATTCGATGCACGGGATAAATACTATGCAACCGTTCTCCATGAACTCGGTCATTGGACAGGTCATAAAGATCGTCTGGATAGGAGTTTGATAAACCGTTTCGGGACTGAAGGATATGCCCGCGAGGAACTCCGTGCCGAAATCGCTTCGATGCTTATCGGTCAGGAACTCAACATTGGCCATGATCCCGGCCAGCACGTTGCCTACGTGGACAATTGGATTCAGATATTGCGTGACACACCTTTTGAAATACATACCGCCGCTGCCGATGCGGAAAAAATCCTTAATTACCTTTTGGCATTTGAGCAAAAAAGGGAAATCAAAGCTGCCGCAAATATTCAGACCGAGGTACAGGCCGATGCCAGATCACAAAGGACAAAAGAAAGCAGCCTGTCCATAGGTGATGAAATTGCCTATAACAATACCATCTACAAAGTGCAAGGTCATCTGAAACGTGGCCGTATGCGTGTGGAAGACTTAACTACAGGAAATATTTTCCCCCTGTCGAAAACTGATCGGCTATACGGTTCACTGCTCCACGCCAAACAGCATCCCGATGCTGTTAAGGTAAGTGAAGACCTGCACCGCCCGGTGGTACAGCCCGAAAAGGAGGCTGTTGCCGCCTATGGTATCAGAAGATAAAATCTAAAACTTAATAAACAATTACATCATGAAATATCCCATCAACGAAAATGAAATGCCCCTAAATGAACTTGAAAAATTGGGGCTTTACAAAGACGGAGGGTTCAGTATCAGTCCGGAGAATATCGATGCCCTGCTTGCAGGAAGAAGAACCGATATGTTGAGCATGGCAGGTCTGAACATCGACGGGCTTGCCATCCGCCAACTGGATGCAAAGCTATCCATTAGCCGGAATGAGCTCGGCGATGTCCAGCTCAACATACATCCCATTTACCGAGAACCGCAATGGCATCCATTATTGAGTGATGACGACGAAAAAGCCCTGATCGCAGGAGAACAGCACGTAGTCAGCAAGGAACAGGATATTGACGGCAACAAGAAGAAAACAGTCATTATTGAGTATGACGACCTAACAAGGGAATTTGTGGCGTATGAACCCGATGAAGTACAGGCCCCGATCAGAGTAAACGGCGAAGAACTTTCGGAAAAGCAACAGGAGGCTTTCCGCAACGGAGAAGTGGTAGAACTCACAGATGGAACGAAAATCCAGCACTCGGCAACGGACAATAAGGGTATCCGTTCAGACCGTAAACGGCTTATCCTATCCGTGCTATTGGACGGCGGTATCTCATATTTGATATTCCGTGGTATCAATAACCTAAAAGGCAGGTTTGAACCACAGGACGAGGGTTATACCGAGGGATACAACCGAGCATTGGCCGATATGATGATGGCCGATAAAAAACAGAAAGACAAAGGCAATGAGAAAACCGTTCAAGACCTCGTGCTAAATCTCCGTGATAAACAGGAAAGCAGAGGCTACGGACGTGGCGTTGCAAGGTAATGGTATTTCTCCGATTGAAGTCCGAAGTACGGAACTTCTTTGCACCACATATCAATATAGTCGAGGATAACATTATGTTTCCTTATACAATGGAAAATCAGGTATTGGCCCAAGAGCATTGGAGTGAAAATGGTGTCCGTATCCCTGTCTGTAAAGGTATGTGGTTGGTGACGGACGGCTTACCTGTATCCGTCACCCATCTTTTTATCGGTCATTCCGCAAGCGATTTGTTGTGCTTTTGCCATTATCATCCCAATTGGGTTAACCCGCCCTGTTTGAGTGCGTTTGTTTCATTGGGTTTATTGCCAACTAAAGAACAGTTTACTTGGCTTAAAACCCTATTTCCGAACGCCAAAATACATACGGTATTCGACGCGGGGATAAGTGGCCGTGTTGCCGATTGTAAAGTGGCGACATGGCAACTCGGTAAGAATGCGAAGTTTACCCTTGTTGATGACCACGGGGAATTTTATTGCAACAGAAAACGGTACCGTATTCCGGTTGGTATTTTCTCAATGAACCGTTTTGAGAAATTATCGGGTATTCGTTCGGGTATCCGAACCCATAAACCAAAAGCACCATTTGAAACGTTCTACCAATCCTTTACAAACGGGCTAATCTGAACCAGCCCGCCCGAACCCCTGATCCTTTATTGGGTCAGGGGTTTTTGTACCGTGTAAGTTATAGCGAAAGAAAACAGACTTTAATTTATCATTTAATCCATTCATTATGAAAATCGAACTAAAGAGCATTTATCACAGCGCCCAACTTAGTGAAGAAACGGAAGCCTTTACCGCCAATTTGTATATAAATGGCGTTCACGCTGGCTATGCTAAAAATGAGGGGCATGGAGGTAACACCGACTATTATGCAAAAGACGAAAAAGGACGAGAATTAATCCGTCAAGCGGAGGAATACTGTAAGAGTTTACCACCGATTGAATACCCTGCCGATAAATACATGGAAGCATTTTCGATTAACATGGATCTTGAACACTATATTGACGACCTATTGAACAAATATGTTGAGAAAAAGGAAACGGCGAAATTCAATGCTAAATTAGATAAGACGATGTTGAAAGGGATAGTCTACGGAGTACCCAATCAATCCTTTGGGGCTATTACTTATACCATGCCACTTGTTAACGTTTTGGCTCACCCTAAAGGTCCTGAAACCGTCCTACAAGCAATCAAGGATAAAATTTTGCCTAAGTTAAAGGACGGAAACAAACTTTTAAACACGAACATTCCCGAAAGTATCATTAAGGCCGCTGGTTTGGAAGAGGAACAATATGTAAAACCTACAATTCAGAATATTAGATATGGTACAATTCCTGATGTGGACGAAAACAAGAATAAAAGAGGAAAATCGAGATAATTTATGTATAGACGTTTGAGAGATTGAACTATGGATTATTTTGTAACTTTATTGACAACTTCAGTTTATTAGCATTAATTGTCGTAGTTTATTTAAACTAACATTGAAAAAACAAATTACCTTATTTACGAATTGAAATGTTTTATGAGAATACACAGCAAGCAATCGATTGTTTGAAAGCGGTAGCTGCACTTTATCCTAATATAAATGAACTACTTAATAACTATGATTACATTCGGTGGCAAAGGAAATTAGAAAAATCTTCTGATTTTGAGTTTGATTTGATAGAACCGAGAGTATTTAACCTTTTAAATTTACTTTCAACAGTACACATTGAAAAGCAGTATCCTCAATTCTATAGCGTAGGAACGCCAATTGTTGCCAATCTCGAACGATGGTTAGCATGTTTTCCAGAGCTATTAAAAGATGTTGCTTTTCATGGCAAAATCAAGAATCTTGACGATACGAGTTTTTTATCTACGCTAAGCGAGTTACTCGTAGCGGAACATTTTAGATTATTAGGGTACAAAATTAGATTTGAACATAAATTTTCTATTCCAGCCACAGGAGGTAACCGTGACATTGATCTTACCATTGAGAGCCCAACAAAAGAGACCGTACACATTGAGATATATAGCCCATCTATGAAAATAGATGATGGATTTGGTCGACTGGACGATTCTGATATACCTTTTTCAAAAAAAGTGGCATTTAAGATGAACGACAAATTTGGTAATGACGAGATAAGCGGATTGAGTGGTAAGATCTTATTGGCGGTAGACACATACAAGATCGACATGTTTTCTGTTCGGAAACAGATCTTGGGGAAAAATAATGATGCTCTTTATTCTGAAATGGTAAATTATCTTCCTCAGGCAGTTCATGGTTATCTGTTTTTTTATGGCAATATAAATGCAGTAGAAAGCTTTATTTTTGAAAAATTAATCTTTAAGCCAGAGAATGGTTCAGAATTTTCTGATCTTTCGGTAGATCCTAAATAACATGAGAGTCGTTAAAGATACCAATTGGTTATCTTTGAGGAAAGAAAATATGTATGGTGATTATTCTTTTGAGAAAAGATATTTATTTTCTACGTGCACCATCACTTCCTCAATATGACTAAAATCAGTGTATTTAGTAAATGAATTGATAAAACGGTTAAACTCTATATGATTGGACTCGAAATCAGCTTTATCGAACTGAAAGTCAAAGCCAAGGAGTTTCGATATACTGTACAAAGGCTGGCCATTTGGCCCATTTACCTGTAAGTGTGCTAAACCCTGCATGATGTTGATGTCAATGTGAATGATAATCGAAAAACGTTCAATAAGTTGCGCGTCAACATATGGAATGCGAATAATGACGCAGTCGTTGAACAGTGGTTTCTCAACTTTGACATAGTTTAATGCACGTTTTAGATTTCGTAATTTTGATTTTGGTACATCCGGTTGTAAGCTCTTCTTAGGGAACATTGAATGGACGATACGTGTGCCGCGATAAAGAATTAGTATGAAATCTTTGCTTTCACCATTGGAATCCGTAAAACGCGATGATCTGCCAACATATTTAACGAACAAATCGCCGTCCGGATGTGCTTTTTCATCAATCTTACCAAGGATAAATACGTCATCTGCAATTTGCCGCCAATCAAAAATTGGTATTTCCAATGCTTTAAATCTACTCGGATTTCCAATGGCACCTTGTCCAAAGTAGAGATCGTTTGAGTAATAGCTATGCCTACTCAGTATATGAGCCCAACCGGTATCTTTATTGCCATGAATATATATCAGGCCTCTTGCTGAAACAGACATAATATCAAACCATCGGTTTTTAAAAGATGCTAAAATCCCCATGCGCCAAATGGGATCTTTGGATTGTTGCTCGATTTGGAGGATCATATCAGAAGTCAGGTATTCCCTTTTCATTATTAAATTTATTTGTAAAGTGGTAAAATACGACTATAAAGAATCATATATTGCTCGGTTTTTTCAAAGAAGAATCAATGTTTTTTCCTAATTATTAGTTGTGGATTTTCAGCTTTCTACCATTGTTTAGCCATTAACAAATCCAGGCTTATGTTTATATTGTCATTATCCAAATCAGAATAACTTAATAAAGAGAAATCAAAGTGATCTGGATAAAGCTGTTTAAGCAATTCTCCTAATTCCAAAATGCTTTCTGTTCTTATTTTATAATCGCTTTCCACCTTGCAATTGTTAATTGTTAAAAGAAGTGAGATTTTAATATTTTCATTCAACCAATTCGTTTTTCGGAATAACCACAGATACTTCGAAATACTTTCCACAGGTCGCAGATTATTTTCGTATTCTACAATAACCACCTTGTTCGCAAAATAGTAGGCATCGTCTGGTCTTATTCTATACTTTCTATTGTTGATAATAAGCTTTTTGTCATATTTGTGAGTAATGTGATTCTTCTCTTCAAAATATAGTGCTACTATTTGTTTGGTATCATTTGTAGTCATAAAAATTTGTTAAAGATCATCCCATACAGCAGGTGGTGGTTTTAGTGAATTCTTCTTCTTGGCTAAATAAGTTGAAATTGAAGCGGATAACCCTAACATCAATTCAGCTTCTTCATAGGAAGGTTCTCCTTGTTCACGAAGATGCCTTCCTTGCTCCGAAGAAAAGCCCCATATCTTTTCCACAATAATATCGATTGTAGGGGGAACTATTTCACGATTTCTTTTGATAAGTTCGCCTAATGTGATTTTGTTATTCCCAACAAGGTCTCTAGCAACGCATTCTAAACTAGCTACACCATGCTGAATCGCTCCAGTAATATCAGGATTAGGTCTTCTTGAAAGATCATTAATGGCTTCCCTTATCTCATTTTGAGCCGTATGTAGTTTAGCTTCTCCTAATTCTTTAATGGCCTTTCCTAAATCATCTTCAAATAACTCTTCTCCGCGAAATACTATATGACCATTGTTTAACTTCCAGCCTATTCCATTGGCTTTGAAATAATCATTGATTTCTTCGGTGAATTCCGCTTTCCGCTGGATAGTTTGGTGAAATCTTTCAATTATATCATAGATATAAAACCATTCGCACTCTTCCATCCATTCTCTTACTTCATTGCTGATATTGGGCTCTCCCCAATTATACTGGGTTTGCGGTGATACTCGTAGTACACGGCAAATAGTTTCTCTTACAGATGTTGAGGACAATCCTAAGTCATATAATAGTTGAGGGATAAATTGTCTCAATCCTACCGGTGCATCCTCTCTAGTTGTAATTTCTTTTTCAGAAGAAGAGTGTCCATTACGCTTTGAAAATCTTTTCATAAATTAAATTATCATATATTAACAAAGATAATAAACCAATAATACTTTGCCTAGATGAGATTTGGCACTTGCAGACCTCATCGTGTGCGGATAATATTAAGATTCAAGGCAACATTGAATCCTTACCTTTGTGAAAAGCAATAAAAACATAGAGTTGGATATGTATTTAGTTGTTTTTTAGCTACTTCCATGAGGACTACGCAGGAATATTTTGATTTGGTATTACAAAACACTGAAAAATATTTACTTGGGAAAAACAAATACAACATGAAAATTTATTAGATGATTGTTTGGGAAAACTTCGGATGAATTTGTATAAACTGCTTTTCAAGT
Source organism: Sphingobacterium faecale (assembly GCF_016746095.1). Lineage (GTDB taxonomy): Bacteria > Bacteroidota > Bacteroidia > Sphingobacteriales > Sphingobacteriaceae > Sphingobacterium > Sphingobacterium faecale. The sequence continues at coordinate 301,680 of NZ_JAERTY010000008.1, forward strand.
ATAATTGTTTGATGTATCTTAGTTTTAGTGATTCCAGAAGAGGATGTGTAATAGCTAAATAAAACTTATGTTTGATACATTTATTGAAATGAATTTTGATCACGCTTATCGCTTTGCTTCAAGTATAAGAGATACAGTTCTATCTAATAATCCCGAAGAATATTTTTTAGATTTCCTTGATTTAGATTTAGAAGGTACGGTTAAACCTAAAAAAGAAACAATTTTGCATGTTTTTATAAGTAACCACGTGTCGTTTCAATTTGAGTATTATGTAAAAAAAGGAGAGAGAGAGGAAGTCGCCAATGAATTCGAAAGTCTATTTAAGAGCTATAAACACAAGTATCGTAAGTCGAGAAGAAAAGATTACGAATACTTGTTATATCTTGAAAAGGAATTCAATAATAATATACTGCAAAAAATAGTTAATGAAACTTTTCAATTATTGTTTTCTGATCGTCTTTTTTGTATGGAATTTAACAAGCTGGTATCCGAATATGTAAGTGAGTTGAAGTTTGTGGATAATCCTAAAATTCTTTCTTCAGATGGGAAAGTTATTAGATGTGCATATTTCCAAAGCTGGGTGCAGAAAGCAATCTTTTATAGAGATAAAGGATGTTGTGCAATTTGCCTGTCTGACTTGTCTGGCTTGTTGAAAACTGATTTTCATAAAGCAATTGATCATATAGTTCCTATAAATTTAGGAGGAACAAATGATATAACCAATTTTCAATTAATTTGTAGATCATGTAATTCAAAAAAATCTGGTAAGGTCATCAAGACTTCTAAATATTATTCCCCTTTCTTTTAAATGTTTATTTCATTTTTTTTGTTACAAAGATGTAACAGAACATTTTCAAGAAAGAAAAATTTTTGTTAAATTTGTCATTGTAAATCAAAAACGTTGGTTTGTAAATCCTTTAATAATAGTTAGTTATTGGTTATGTGTTGTTTGGAGATTACAGCATTTCTCAGTAGCTTATCGGGTTAGATCATCTGACTGTTAATCAGAGGGTCGCTGGTTCGAGCCCAGCTTCAGGAGCCATGTTTGTAAAGCCATCAACAGATGTTGATGGCTTTTTTTGTATTACCATTTCCAGGCAAGAATTCTTGAAACTTTTTGACCCTGCTGCATAGGGATGATTTCTATTGCGGTAGCTTTGTGGTATTCGAGTATGGCGATCAGGGGTTTTATGTGGTCTTTGCTCGAAACGAGGGTAGTAATCCAATTGAGCTGATCTCTGAACTTCATACTTTCGTAAATAAGCTTACTTATAAAAGCTTTTTCACCGCCAGGGTACCATAGTTCGTTGGGGTGACCTGCAAAGTTCTGAACGGTAGGCTGTTCTTTGTTCTTGTGTAGGTTCTGAAATTTTCTTGAACTTACTTTCCAGTTGTCTTCACGTGATTTGAAAAAAGGAGGATTACAGATGACCGCATTGAAGCGATCCTTGTCAAACACGACGCCTTGGAGTATGTGTTCTTTGTCGTCTTGGAACCTGAGTTGTATTTTCTTTTTGAGCCATGAGTTTTTGTTGATGTTTATTTCGGCGTTTTGAATAGACTTCATGTCAATCTCTGTCGCTGTGAAATCCCAAAGGTATTCTTGTGCTCCTATGATTGGGTAGACCAAGCTTGACCCCGTCCCGATGTCAAGTACCTTGACTTTTTCGCCAGTTGGAATGTGACCATCGTTGTCTTTTGCCAAAATGTCGGCGATATAGTGTATGTAGTCTGCTCTTCCAGGTATACCTGGGCAAAGGCTATTGGGGCTAATCTGCCAGTTTTTGATTTTGTACTCACTGGTAAGTAAGGCCTTGTTCAGTTCGAATACCGCCTTTGGGTTAGCAAAGTCGATGCTTTGGGTACCGAAGTCGTTCGTAAATATGAAGGCGAGAAGGGCTGGGTTGCTTTTACACAGTTTGTCCATCTGGTAGCCGTTGCGGTGCTTGTTACGCGGATGCAGTTTTGAAGAAGTTGCGCCTTTTTGAATCATGTTCATTTACTGTTGTTGAAAGAGCAAAGGTACATTTGTAAGGTTATTAAATAGCATATAAAGGTAAAATTAGTGAGCTGAAGTGCCTTTTTTAATCTAGGGATTCGCTAATGCCAAGCATTTTATCTATGTTTGGACGTTTATTAAATTAACTAGGTGTGTCTTCATGTAGAACAGTGTAATTGTACATACTGTATGTGGATGTGCTTAACGCATTAACAAATTTTAAAATCATAATTGTAGATGATTAACATTACTCTCCCTGACGGTTCGGTGCGTCAGTATGAAAAAGGAACTACCGCTATGCAGGTAGCTCTATCTATCTCCGAAGGTTTAGCACGCAATGTATTAGCAGCAGAAGTAAATGGTGAAGTGTGGGACGCATCCCGTTCTATCGATACCGATGCTGCAGTCAAGTTGTTGACTTGGAATGATGATAAGGGCAAGTCTACTTTTTGGCACTCTTCTGCGCACTTGTTGGCAGAAGCGTTGGAAGAATTGTATCCAGGTATCAAATTTGGTATTGGTCCTTCTATCGAAACGGGCTTTTACTATGATGTGGACTTTGGTGATCAAATGTTTTCTTCTGACGATTTTAAGCAGATTGAAGATAAGATGCTGGAGTTGGCTAAGAAGAAAGAAGTGTTCGATAGAAGAAGTGTTTCTAAAGCGGAAGCGCTTGCTTACTTTGAAGATAAAGGAGACGAGTATAAACTGGATCTGATTAAAGATTTAGAGGATGGGTCGATTACCTTTTATTCGCAAGGTAATTTTACCGATCTGTGTCGAGGTCCACATATCCCGAATACAGGTTTTATCAAAGCTATTAAGCTGACCAATGTTGCTGGAGCCTATTGGCGCGGTGACGAAACTAGAAAGCAGTTGACCCGTATTTACGGTGTTACTTTCCCGAAAGCATCAGAGCTTACAGATTATCTCAAGTTTATCGAAGAGGCCAAGAAGAGAGATCACCGTAAGCTAGGTAAAGAGTTGGAGCTTTTTGCTTTCTCTGAAAAAGTGGGTATGGGATTGCCTTTATGGTTGCCAAAGGGAACAGCGTTAAGACAGAAGCTGACAGACTTTTTGCAAAGAGCACAGCTGAATTCGGGTTATGAGCCGGTAATGACCCCGCATATTGGACACAAACAGCTCTATATCACTTCAGGACATTATGAAAAATATGGAGCGGATTCTTTCCAGCCGATAAAAACGCCGGTAGAGGGAGAGGAGTTCTTGTTAAAACCAATGAACTGTCCTCACCACTGTGAGATATACAAGACTAAGCCTCGTTCGTATAAGGAATTGCCGGTTCGTTTTTCAGAGTTCGGAACGGTATATCGCTACGAACAATCAGGTGAGCTTCATGGCTTAACTCGTGTTCGTGGGTTTACACAAGATGATGCCCATTTATTCTGTCGTCCTGATCAGGTGAAGGAAGAATTTAAGAAAGTTATCGACCTGGTTCTTTATGTCTTTGGAGCGTTGGGCTTTAATGAATATACAGCGCAGGTTTCTTTACGTGATCCGGAGAATAAAACCAAATATATCGGTTCGGACGAAAACTGGGCTTTGGCTGAATCGGCTATCATTGAGGCTGCTGCTGAAAAAGGACTTCCAACTGTTGTGGAATACGGTGAAGCTGCGTTTTACGGTCCTAAATTAGATTTCATGGTTAAGGATGCACTGGGCCGTAAATGGCAGTTGGGTACGATACAAGTTGACTATAACTTGCCAGAGCGCTTTGAATTGGAATATACAGGAAGCGATAACCAAAAACATCGCCCTGTGATGATTCACCGTGCGCCGTTTGGTTCTATGGAAAGGTTCGTAGCAGTACTGATTGAACACTGTGGTGGACAGTTTCCGTTATGGCTTGCACCAGAGCAGTTTATCGTCTTGCCGGTATCAGAAAAATATGAAGATTATGCGCAAAAACTTTTAGAATCGCTAAATAATTCCGATATTCGCGGTCTAATCGATCTTCGTGACGAGAAAGTAGGGCGTAAGATCCGTGACGCTGAAGTCAAAAAATTGCCTTATATGCTTATTGTAGGCGAAAAAGAGATGGAAAGTGGCACAGTTTCTGTTCGTAAACACGGGTCAGTGGACTTGGGTTCGATGACGTCTGAAGAGTTTAGAGATTTATTAATAAAAGAAATAACCGTTTAAAATTTTAAACATTTGGCATTAAAAAGACCTAGTGGTCCTAGACCACCGATGAGGAAAAAAGAACCGGAGCACCGTATCAACGAATTCATACGTGTGCCTGAGGTACGTTTAGTTGGGGATAATGTTGAGCCAGGAGTATATCCTACGCGCAAAGCGTTAGAGCTGGCTGATGAATTGGAGCTAGATCTAGTTGAGATTTCTCCGAATGCTGTTCCTCCTGTTTGTAAAATTGTTGATTACAGCAAGTTTATTTATGAGCAGAAGAAAAAGCAAAAGGAAATCAAAGCGAATGCCAAACAAACAGTTATTAAGGAGATTCGTTTTGGACCTAATACAAGTGAACACGATTTTGACTTCAAATTAAAGCATGCTATGCGTTTTTTAGAGGCAGGAGAGAAAGTTCGTGCGTATGTACACTTTAAAGGGCGTGCTATTGTCTTTAAAGAGCAAGGAGAGATTTTATTGTTGAAATTTGCCCAGGCTTTAGAGGACTATGGTAAAGTAGAATTGTTACCTAAATTGGAAGGTAAACGTATGTTCTTGACGTTGGCTCCAAAAGGTGCTAAGAAATAAAAGTATTCTAACAGATTGATATAAATATTAAGTATTATGCCAAAAGTAAAAACCAATTCCAGCGCTAAGAAACGTTTTAAAGTGACTGGGACAGGTAAAATTGCAAGAAAAAGTGCTTACAAAAGCCACATCTTGACTAAAAAGACTACTAAACAAAAACGTAATCTTACGCAAACAGCTTATGTTTCTGATGGAGACTTAGGTAATGTAAAACGTATGTTAGTTCTTGGGAAGTAATCCTTTCTTAACAAAAAAAACAATATTTTTTGACCGGGTATAGGGTTGTAAGCTTGCTGAAAAACGTAACACCTTTTACCAAATTAAATTTTAATAATTATGCCACGTTCGGTTAACGCAGTTGCTTCGAGAAGAAGAAGAAAAAGAATTTTGAAATTAGCTAAAGGCTATTTCGGTTCACGTAGCAAAGTATATACTATTGCTAAAAATACAGTAGAAAAAGGTTTACAGTACGCTTACCGCGACCGTAAAACCAAAAAACGCGAGTTCAGAGCTTTATGGATTCAACGTATCAATGCAGGTGCCCGTCAGCACGGAATTTCTTATTCTAAGTTGATCGGTAAATTGAATGCTAAGAATATCGGATTGAACCGTAAGGTTTTAGCTGACTTAGCTATGAATAACCCTGATGCTTTCAAAGCAGTTATTGACGCTGTAAATTAATTTAGTTTTAAATCGCTGTCAATTTGTTAGATATTGAAAGGAACCCAATCGGGTTCCTTTTTCTTTTTTACTGGTCTATATATACTTGCTATGTAGAGGTCATTATCGTGATTTGGGGCCTTTAAATTTTATGAACTACGTTTTTGAAAGGGCGCAACTCTCAGATGAATGATTGTGCTATATATAGGGTAGGGCTCGGTTATTAGGGCTTAATATGCTTATAGTAGAGTTAGGGGCGCACAAGAGGTATGTAAGGAAAACTGTTTTGTTTTTCTTATCTTTAAGAAAGTTACCTTTAATCATGTATGATGGAAAGTGTTAAAGTATCTTTGGCATTTATGCCTTGTGAAAAAGTTAATGCCAAAATCAAAGGCATAAAAGATGTGCTAAAATCCTTGGTCGGTTGGTATTCTAGTTGTAATGCTGCGGGACATATTACAATCTGTGAATTTGAGACCACCGAGGATCAATTGGAAGGTATAGTGGCGCTATTGCGCGAAGAATTGAACTATGAGCATGCGCAATACGTTTATTTCAACGACTATTCGGTCTTTCAAAATGGGGATAGTTATACCTACTATATTGCACCAACAGTGCAATCCCGATATTATTTTAACCAGCGCTCTGCAGTAGTTATCAATGCGCTGAAAGGAAAGTTTTCTTTACGTTCTATCTCTAAAGAACCGCATCTGTCTATTGGTCGGCGTCTTGAGGAAAATATGCTTAAGGAGGCAAAGAATAACCTTCAACAAATTGATCTGGATTTTTTCTGTGATGCTGTATTTATACGTGTGTTCAATCCTGTCGTGAAACAGTATGATATATATGCGAAAATTCCATTTGGAGGAAAAGAAAGAAAGGTATACGCATCGGGACAATTAAGCTTTAATTTTTAGATACAAAAAAGCATCATTTTTAATGATGCTTTTTTGTAAAGTTTACTTTTATTTCTCTTTAGCCGGTTCGATGTTAAACCTATTGATATCTTTGGCTTTTTTTACTTTGCTCTTTAGTAAAGCTAGGTCGATTACTTCAGACATCTCCGATACATAATGAAACTGCATGTCTTTTATATAATCTTCCTTAATCTCTAGAATATCTTTCTTGTTCGATTTACAAAGAATAATTTCCTTGATATTAGCCCGTTTGGCAGCGAGTATCTTTTCTTTTATACCACCAACAGGGAGGACTTTGCCACGTAATGTGATCTCGCCTGTCATTGCTAACTTTTCTTTGACCTTACGCTGTGTAAATAAAGAGGTTAAGGCTGTAAGCATAGTGATACCGGCAGAGGGGCCATCTTTTGGAGTAGCACCTGCAGGTACGTGTATGTTGACGTCCCAATGGTCAAAAATGCGATAATCGATTCCAAAATCTTCCGCATGGGAACGTAAGTAAGCCATGGCAATCGCGGCCGATTCTTTCATGACATCACCAAGATTGCCGGTTAGACTTAGTTTGCCTTTTCCTGGGCTGAGACTGGATTCTATAAAAAGAATATCGCCACCAACAGAGGTCCATGCTAATCCCGTAACGACTCCTGCAACCTCGTTGTTTTCATAGCTATCTTTGTCGAAGATAGGGGCTCCTAGGATTTCTTCAGCAGCCTCTGCATTTACATTAGCAGTATGTGGTTTTTCCATGACTATCTTGGTTGCTATACCACGTACAACAGAACCAATCTTCTTTTCTAAGCCGCGGACACCGGATTCTCTTGTATATTCTTCGATGATCTTTTCAATGACCTTGTTATTCAAGGCGACGTCTTTTGTTTGTAGTCCGTGCATCTCACGTTGTTTGGGAAGAAGATGCTTTTTTGCAATCTCTATCTTCTCTTCTATCGTATATCCGTTAACCTCAATGATCTCCATACGGTCTAGCAATGCGGGTTGGATAGTACTCAGGGAGTTGGCAGTAGCAATAAACATGACTTTTGATAAGTCATACTCCATCTCGACGTAATGATCGTAGAAATGTGTATTCTGTTCGGGGTCTAGTACTTCTAAAAGAGCCGATGATGGATCTCCTTTAAAATCAGAGCCTATTTTGTCGATTTCATCCAGTACGAATACGGGATTCGAGGTGCCGGCTTTTTTTAATGATTGTATAATACGACCAGGCATGGCTCCGATATAGGTCTTGCGGTGGCCTCTGATTTCGGCTTCATCCCGTACACCGCCTAAAGCCATACGGGTATATTTACGACCCAATGCTTTTGCTATAGATTTACCTAAAGATGTTTTTCCGACTCCCGGAGGTCCCACAAGGCAAAGTATGGGCGCTTTCATATCGTTTTTTAGCTTTAGCACAGCTAAGTATTCTATGATACGTTGTTTGACTTTTTCTAGACCATAATGATCTTTGTCTAAAACTTTTATGGCTCTATTTAAGTCGAATTTATCTTTGGTGTATTCGCCCCAAGGAAGGTCTAAAAGAAGCTCTAGATAGTTGAGTTGTACAGAGTAATCTGCGGCAGCTGGATTTATCCGAGCTAATTTTTCGATCTCCTTATCGAAATGTTTCTTCACGTCTTCTGGCCATTTTTTACTTTTAGCCCGTTTCTTCAGATCTTCCATTTCTAAGTCGGGGGTGTTCCCTCCTAACTCTTCTTGGATTGTCTTAAGCTGTTGATTCAAGAAGTAGTCCCTTTGTTGCTTATCTAAGTCAACACGAACTTTGTTTTGAATCTGATTTTTCAATTCTAAAATCTGCACCTCATTTGTTAGGTGCTCCAAAAGCAATTTGGCTCTTTTGACGAAGTCTTTTAGCTCTAGTAACTCTTGTTTAGCAGGCAGTTCTAATGCAAGGTTGGAAGAGATGAAGTTAACTAAGAATGTGGGACTTTCAATATTTTTAATAGCTATCCCAGCTTCGGATGGAAGGTTTGGTGATAACTGAATAATCTGTAATGCTAACTCCTTGATGGAGGATATCAAAGCTTTAAATTCTTTGTTGCTTGTTTTCGGTTTTTCTTCAGCAAACCGTTCTACCTTGGCTTTAATATAAGGTTCTGATTGAACAAGTTCGTGAAGCTTAAAACGTTGTTTTCCTTGTATAATGACTGTAGTGTTGCCATCAGGCATTTGCAATATCTTAATGATATTAGCGACAGTTCCGACTTTATTCAATTGGTCAAACCCCGGGTCTTCTACTGACATATCCTTTTGGGATACAACCCCAATAGTTTTGTCTCCTTTGTAGGCTTCTTTTACAAGTTTTATAGATTTGTCGCGGCCAACTGTTATCGGAATGACTACTCCTGGAAATAAAACAGTATTACGTAGTGGAAGAATAGATAAAATCTCAGGTATATCCTCGTTTCGCATTTCGTCTTCGTCCTGTGGGCTTAACAAAGGGAAGAACTCGGTGTCTTCACTTATGATTGGAATAGCTTGGTTGAAGTCGAATGTGTCAAATTTGCTCATATATTATTTTGTTTAAAATCCGACAAGATGTCAGACTTTAGGTGTACTTTTTCGCTTATGGATTATGAATGCTTATAGTGCAAGCTGAGTGCCAAGAGTAAAAATTGGTATTATTTATGCTATAGTATTTATAAAACCTGCTAAATAGTCACATTGAATGTTAGTTTATGACAGCATTTTGATAGTGCAGGTTGTTGTAAAAATAAAAGAAATTGTAATATTGTGGAAATGTTTATAAGTATTTGTTGATGGCTTAAACTTATTGTGGCATTTTTACTCTAAGACGTAAACTAGAAACTTTAAATCAAGGATATGAATATTAAAATTGCAAATAATCAATTGAGATCATTGAAATTGGGAATGTCAGCACTAGCCTTGGCTTTGATGACATTGACCGCTCAAGCGCAGCAACAGGAGCATAGTAATGCAAATGTGAGATTGGGACAGAAAGCACTGCTTGATGGTGATTTCAAATCTGCAGTTTCACATTTAGAGAAAGCGATGCCTACCGAATCTAAAGATCCTGATGTGATGTATCTTTTGGGGTACTCTCAATTTCAGTCTGGTGATTTTCAGAAGGCAGCGGCTTCTTTTGGAAAAGTGGTAACCTTGGATGTTAAAAATGCTAATGCCTATTACTATAAGGCTAAGGCTAATAATGCTTTAGTAGAAAATGGTAAGCTTTCAAATGCTAAGAGAGAGGAATTGCTTCAATCGGTGCTTGCTGATTACTCGAAGGCTATAGCAATAAATGCTAATGATGCTAAATTGTATCAAAACAGAGCTGTAGCATACCGTGATTTGGGTATTTTGAAAGGAACAGCAGGAACTGAAAATTACAATAAAACGGAAGCTACAGCTGCTTATAATAAAGCAATAGCAGATTATGAAAAAGTACTTTCGTACGATGCTGCCCGTAAGGATATTCAGACTGAGCTGAAGAAAGCAAAGGTCTATCGTGATAATCTGAAATAAATTATTATCACCACAAAAAAGGCTCCCTGCTAGGGAGCCTTTTTTGTGCTTAAGATCTAATTCGTTGGTATTTCTCTTCGATAAAATCGAGCGTGGTTCGCATCATTATAGATAGTTTTTGCTCGTCAATATCGACTAGTTTTTTAATGTAAATACAAGCTTTACCCATGGTGAATTTTCCAAGTCCTTCTAAGAGATGGCTGTGACCATCTGCTCCTGTATAAACATAGAGTGAAAATGCTGCTTTTCGGGGCGAAAAACCTAATAATGGAGCTTGACCTTCGTGTCCGCTCGCGTATCGGTAGTGATATAAACCAAATCCGATGATTGAAGAGCCGAACATTTTGGCCTGTTCACCTGTAATTCCCTCCATAATCTCAATTAGTCGATGGCTGTCTGCTATTTTTTGCTGGTCTGTTATAGTCTCGATAAAGAGCGAAACGTCTTGGTCGGTATAAACTGTTTTATTCTGGGGCATGCCGTTAAGTTATGATTTTTTGTATTTATCATGGAGACCTTTGCCTTCTAAGATAAGTGGTTTTATTTTTTCAAGTCTAGCTGTTTTAGTCTTTTCCTGTTTGGCCTCTGAAATATAGTTTTGATATTCTTTGCGTTTACCTGGTGTCAACCGATCAAAGGCTATTTTAAATGCGATATCTTGGTGTAATGCTTCTTTCAGAATACCTGCGGGCGTTGGGGGGGCGACACGTTCTGGCTTTATTTCTTTCCCATCTTTGATTGTCTGTACGCTTTCTTGAATATAAGCAAGGATGTCTTGTTCATTCATTTCCTCCCGACTATTAAAACGCCATTGCCGCAGTGCCTTTGTTTTTCCTTCGGATGCATTGATCAATACCTTTAATCTATCTTCTAAGAAAACACCGTTATAAAACCATAATGAAAAGAAATGTTTGAAACCAGCCCACCCAATTACATTTTTACCCTGGTAGGTGTACACATCGGTGCCCCATTTAAATTCTTTTTTTAGATCGGTCTTGACGATCATCTGATTCATGAATTCTTCGCAGTCTCTCCAAGCAGCACGATGATTGTCCCATTGAGGGGCTTTTTTGTCTTGTAACAGTAGTATATTAAACTGTATGATATCAATCAGTAAATCTTTGGGCAACGGTGCATTCAATGGGATTTGTATAGCACCTTTGCTGGTTTTGAAGGCTGTTAATCGTTCTCTGAAGGCTTCAATTGCTGTTGGTCCCGGATAGATTCCGATATGGTTCTTGAATTTTGCAAAATGTATGAGGTTGCCATGCCAACGGTAGGTTGGCATACCATAGTTAATCGTTTCTTTCGCATCGCCTGGTGCTGCTGTCCGGATGAGGTGTCTAAGCTTCTGTAAATCCTCTTGTGTATCGGAGTCGAAGCTATTGATGTATTCGTCTATAGAAGAAAAAGTGGTCGACATATGGTTTTACTTATCAATCCCTGGAACTTATGAAAGCCATGCTTGTATTTCATAATCTAGTTCACCGGTGGATCGGGGTGCTCTGATCTGTCTTTTGCTGATTGGAATATCTAGGGGATTAACTGTTCTTTTTCATAAAATCAAAAGCACCAGTACGTAAGTTAATGCCATATTCTAAATAACATTTTAAACAAGCTAAGAAGTTTGCCCAACCTTCGGTTTGTCCGATTGCTTGTTGAATACCACTCTCATTGGCCGGCATCTGTTGCTCTGTGATTCGGACGACTGTGCTATTGTTGTGACAGGTTTCCAAATGGATCTCCACAAGCATTCCTTCGCTTCCCCCAGACCAATCGAAGGAAATGTATTCATTGCGTCTTATCTGTTTGCCTGTGACTGGAAATTGGTCATCAAATTCGGGAAATTTCCACTGAATGGTGATATCTGTTTCTAATGGTCCAGAGCCGTGTTCGATAAAATAATGATTCATCTGCGTAGGGTTGATGATGGCTTCAAAAACCTGATCTATAGGTTTTTGAATTTGAATTGAGGCTTTAGCCGAGAGCATCTTTTCCATTTTGGGTTCTTTTAAAGGAGTGTGTAATAGATTGGACTATTCCAATTGATAAAACAAAAATAGTGAAAATAGGTTTTTGGTTCTCCATATGAATAAGTAAATAAATCCCCGCTATTTCTATACGGATAATAGCGGAGGATTTTTATAAGGAGGGATTAATAGTTAATTGCTAATCCAACACCAAAGCCCATATCACTGTCGTAGTGAGTACGGATGCCTAGATTTTTATGTAAGATGTACCGGAGATCTACCATATATTCCTGGTCCGTATTCACCATAAAACCACCCCTTAGTCTTCTGGAGATGGGAATGTCGTCTCGCATAAGAGATAGCCGTGTGATGCCATCGTGGTATACTTCAGCCTGGAAGTTGATTAATAATGGCAATGTATACATGAATCCTAAACTGACAGCTGTACGGTTGTCTTTTTTATTGACCTGTCCAAACATGTTTTTTTCGTGGTTATCTTTTCCCATTTTACGGTAGCGCCAGTCGAATCCGATAAAAGGAATAAACCATTGCATTTTACCAATATAGCGTCCAAGATGGGTTTCTACTTCATAACCGTGCATATCATTGTATCCTAGGCGCCATTCTGTCCCAAGGCTCCAACGGGCGTTTTGTAGCATGGCTTCCCCATCATTACCGTTGGTAGCAAAATCATTCTGTATCATGAAATGAGTCATGTTGCTCTCTTTCTGAAGGACCTTGTATGCTTTTTCTTTGTCTGGTAGTAGGGGGTTCTTATAGTTTCCTACCTCAAATACACGATTCATTCCGGCCATCATATGGTATAAGATGTGACAGTGGAAAAACCAGTCACCCTCCCGATTGGCTTCGAACTCAATGATATTGGTCTCCATAGGCATAATATCCATAACATTCTTCATTGGAGCGTAATCGCCCTGTCCATTGATGAGTCTAAAGTCAAAGCCGTGCAGGTGCATGGGGTGACGCATCATCGAATTATTATACAATGTAATTCTTAAAATTTCGCCTTTTTTGACAGGAATTTTATCTGTCTCGGACATCACTCTGTTGTCCATACTCCATACGTAACGGTTCATATTTCCAGTTAGCTCAAACCGGAGTTCCCTCATGGGTGCATTAGTGGTGTCGAGTGTTGTTTTCTCGGTTGCTTTTAACATGGCATAATTCAAGGTGACCCTATCGGTGCTGTTGCCGTGATTATCATGCTCCTGATGTCCGTTCTGCTCAAAGGAAGATTTCATGTTATGTTGCTCTCCAGTCACCTCAGGATACATTACCGCATTCATGTCCATTTTTTGTAGGCTCATCTGCATTCCCATGTCATGCATGTCACCATTCATCTTCATCATGTCATTCATCATTTTCATCCCTTCAAAGTAGCGAAGCCTTGGTAATGGGGTATTTAATTGACGGATACCTTCTCCTATAAAAAGGGAGGCCGCTCCAGAGCGATCTTCCGCTGTTGCAGAGAGCTCATATGAAGTGTTCTCGGCGGGTATAGTGACGATGATATCGTATGTTTCGGATACACCGATTATCAGACGGTCGACTTCAACGGGTTGTACATCGTTACCATCATTGGCGACTACTGTTATTTTACCACCAGCATAGGTGAGCCAGAAGTAGGACGATGCTCCTCCATTGGCAATCCGCAATCGAACACGATCCCCGGCTTTGAATTGTGCCAGTTGACTGGATTGCTGTCCATTGATAAGGAAGCTTTCATAATAAACATCGCTGACATCCATAGCCTCCATACGTTTCCACTCATTGGTGACTTTTGTTTTGAAATGACCTTCTTTTATGGCCTCGACATAACTCTGTACTGTGTTTTTCTTTATACCAGGCCAGTCATTGCCGGTATGTAGCATCCGCTGGACGACTTCGGGCTTTGTATTCGTCCACTCGCTAAGCATGACAGATACAGTTGGAATGTCGTCTATTCCTTTTCTGAAAGTAGAATCGTCCTTTCTCTTGTTGAATACCATGGAACCATACATGCCGACTTGCTCTTGGAGTCCAGAGTGGCTATGATACCAATAGGTGCCGTTTTGTATAACAGGGAAGCGGTAGGTATAGGTGGAGCCAGGGGGAATAGGCATCTGCGTCAGAAATGGGACACCATCTTCCTTGTTGGGAAGCCATACACCATGCCAATGTAGAGAACTGCTTTCTTTTAACTGGTTGTGCACAATAATCTCTGCGGTGTCTCCCTCCGTAAATGTTAATGTCGGTAAGGGAATTTGTCCGTTGGCTGCAATGGCTCTCTTCTGTATACCTCCGTAGGTGACAACCGTGTCTTGCAGGTAGAGATGGTAGGTTACTGTACGCTGCGCCTGTACCGTGCCCAGTAGGCACAGTAACAGGAGTAGTGTTATATTTACTTTTTTTAGCAACATAGTTCAGGTTAGTTTATTTTTTCTTTTACACTCCCACATGTCATCATTTTCGAACCATAGAATGGGTTTTTAATCTCTTCATTTAAACTTAGCCAATTTGCACCTTTGCCGTTCTCAAACATAGGACAGTTCTGGTAGTACACCGGGGATGCCAACGGGCTTGCTTTGACCATAGGGTACAATTTAGTTGATAAGGCAGCAAAATGCTTCCTTTGATCAGCAATGTTTGAACTATTAACAATATTATTGGTCAATGCCGTGATTTCTTTAACCTGATCCATCCAAATCTGATGGGCGTTAGTGGAAAGTGTTTCCATTTTTAAGCTTTCAATAGCCTGAAGCAATGATTTCGCTTGTGAGGTAGCTACTTTTGAATCTGAACTGACCAATGCATCTTTTAGGGAAAAATAAGTTACCATGACGGTTTGAAAAGTATGTGATTCCACTTTCTTTTCGTCTTTACTATGGTGCTGATGCTCTTTCTCATGCGTTTGATGGGAGCTTACTGCTACAATCTCTTTCCCTTTCAATGTTCTTTCGTATTTGCAGCAACCATGTAATTGGGTATAAGTCTCATCTGGGGCTAAGTACTTTTCATTATCGTAGCCGGCCAAAGCTATACGTTTTAAAATGGCATCACTGTTTGTCTTTTCAGCATCGTAAACGATGCTGGCACTTTGAGAGCTGGCATCCCATGTCACCTGTGCTTCTTTTTTCTTGTTTCCAGCTTTCTCGATGGTTGCCTTACACATATCACAATTGCCATTGACATGAAATGTTTCTGTCTTCGCATTTTTAACTTGTGCATATATATTGTTGGTCGTGGTTAGTATGCTACAGATACTAATCCAGAAAATAATCGTTTTCATATGTAAATAATTTGTCTTTTAACGGTCATATGGAATATCCAAAGCATTTTCATTCGTCTTTGTGTAGCCTGTACTACATGGATATTTCATATGTGTATAATTTATTTTTATCTGTTATCCGCCAATTGATGGACATCGTTGATATCTGTGGTTTTGCAAACAGGATTAATCCATCTAGAAATAATCTATTAATGGATATAACACCCGTTTACTGCTTAACCACTTGTTGGCGGATTTGTTTGAATTTATCGAATTGATTTAGTTCTAAAAGCTAGAACCACAGCAACGTGATACGCCCAGAAAGGACATACCTATGGCTGTACAGGTATTAAATTAACCTATTTTTGGAAGAAGCCATATCGACAGAAAACCTGGTGTAATACGGTTGTCGTTGGCATAGAAGGAAACTTTTCCATTGGTATTACTGCTCCATTGGTGGATATTGGTCAGGGTGTGGAACAACTGAAATTTAACACTGCTCTGTTGACAGCTAGCGCCTTTACATTGGCCATCGCAGTGTTTTCCATAGTCCTGTTCTGAAGAAGTCTCCGTTTGGCAGCAATCGTGTGGTTTATCCTCGTGTCCTTGGTCACAGCAAGAAGGTGTGGTGTGTACAGGCTCATGTTGCTCACAAGCAGATACTGATTTGGTCAAGGTGAGTAGACCAAATAGTAAGGTGAAACATATGAACATATACTTTTTCATGCGTGATGTAAAATTACATATTTCCTTTATAAAAGGGAAGTCCTTTTGCGTAACTATATGGTGATGTTGCAATAACTGTGCCTTGGAGCTTACTTATTGCACATTTCTAGAAAAGCATTGCCGTAGGTACGGGCCATTATGTCCCAACTGTAAGTTGTGCGTGTATATTCGGCATAAATTTTTGCTTGTTGCCGGTAGTGTTCTGGATTTTCTAAAACTTCTGTCAGGACATTGATCCAAGCATGATTGTTTTCTGCAGGAACTAGTATGCCATTTTTTTTGTGCTGTATGGCGCTATTTATCCCCTCTAGTGCAGAGGCAATAACCAATGATCCTGCCGTAGATGCTTCTAGGCAGACTAATCCGAAACCTTCCATATCTCCAGGGATAGTGATATTAGGCATTAAAAAGGCAAGGGACTCTTGTAGGATTGGCTTTAGATCTTCGAAAGGTACTTTGCCCAAATGAATAACTTTAGGGTAATATTGTGGCAGTATTTTCCGGAGTGTGGTTTGATCGGATGGATATCCCAAAAACAACATGATCATTGTCTTTAGCTTTGAGGGAAGGAGTTTGATTAATCGATCTGTTAAAGTCTTTTTTGTACTGTAAGGGCCTAGCATTAACAACTGAAAATCCGTACCCAAGTAGGGGATGACATGTTGCAAGAGCCAAGAAAATCCCTTGCGCTTTACAGGGCGACCTAGGGTGACGAATATTTTTTTGTCTACCTGTATATCTGGATACTTGTATCTGATATCAGCTAAGTTTTTTTTTGCCTGATGTTCAGTGGTATCTACACCATTAGCTATCACTTGAATTTTTTCAATCTTGATTCCACGATCACAAGCGGCTTGGGCAGTGGCGTCACTTACTGCAAAAATACGATCAAAGGTATTAAAACGGGGGATAATTTTCTTTTGAAAATAGGCTAAGGGGTATACGATGTCTAGACCATGTATTGTAGCAGTTTTTTTGATCTGTTCGTATCCTTTGTGATAAGAAGCGATGGCAGCAATCAAACCATCATTGAAGTGTATCATCTTGATTTTTGGATTCGCCTTAATCACCTTCAAGATACGCGCATTTAGTTTTAGAAAGAATGCTAGGAGCGACTCTTGATGGTCATAGACGATGGTATGTGTTTTTAGGTACAGCGCTACACCATTAATCAATTCGTAGCTTTGTTTTTCCATCCCACCAGTAGCAGGAGGTGACTTGTGGCTTACAAATAGTATTTCTGTATCCGTTGAATGCTCCATTTTATATCGATTTTTAATAGCTACTGGTGGGGGATGTCTGAAGTTGTTCTGGTTTCAACTGATTCGGAAAGACTTTAAACAACACCGATAATAGAACACCAATAAGGCTCCATATTACCTGTCTGAATCGGCGAAGTATAGAGATAGAAACCCATATTGTCGCACTTTTTATACCAATCATATCTAGGGTGATCTTGTTCGCAAATTCTTCAATACCTATTTGTCCGGGGATAGCGGCTCCTATACTTTTTATAACAACAATGGACATATCGAGTACCAAACTATCCATCGGTTGTATGGAATACCCCATAAAAAGAAGAAGCAGATAGAGTTCCATGCTGCCCACAGTCCAATGAAATGCAAAAAACAGATAAGAATACCAGAAGTTCTTTTGGTCGTGCCGGAAGAAAATCTTGCAGTTATAAAATGCGATATTCAGTGCGGTTTTTGTTTGCCTCCAGAAAGAACTTTTGTCCCGTATAGGTGAAGGACCTATCGGTCGATATAAAGCGATGAATAACGCTGTTTTTAATAAGAGAAGTACGACAATTGTACACGTAATTATCCATGTTAGTTCTTGAGATACCGTCTTACGGATTGTATTGGATAATAGCCAGATCATGGCAATGGTAAATAAGGAGATCTGAGATAATGTAGCCGTTATCCTAGAGGATGTTACGGATTTTAGCGCTGTCTCTTGGTTAATCTGATAGGGCTTTAGAAGTTGGGCTTTCAGTAGGTCGCCTGCTATGATGCTGGTTGGATTATAGAGCGCTAATGTTTCGCCAATCTGTCGAAAGGCAAATAATCGAAACAATGATATGTTTTTTCTATCCTGTCCTAAACATAGCCACCAACCTATAGTTCCCAAAAAATAGGCTGTAAACGTCAATAATAAAATATAGGTGAATTTGAAACCGACCTGTTTTAGTTGGTTTTTTAAAGCGGTAAAGTCTGTGTTTGCAATGAACACAGTTATGGATATTATTGCAATACATAGTATAAAACCTTTGGCGAATTTACGCCATAGAGTTAGTTTGCCCATGCTAAACCTGTTCCATTCTTTTGCAAAGCGAGTTGTTGTACATCAAGAAAGTATTGCTCGGATAATCTATTCCAGTCTAATTGGGATACAAAATGGAGTCCTTCTCTCTTAAATTTTAGACTAAGGTTTTCGTCTTCGATTATGTTTTTTAGAAAGGAGACATATTCTAGTGCATTTTGAGGATTACATTTGAATCCAGAAACACCATGTGTGATTAATGAAGCCGACCCTCCTCCGTCTGCAATCACGCAGGGTAATCCAGAGGCCATGGCTTCTATTACGACGTTGCCATAGGTTTCGGAGGTTGACGTAAAGACAAATGCATCGGCCGATGCGTATAGCTTGGAGAGCTGATCGTGGTTTTTTTTGCCTAGAAAGAATGCATTAGGCATTTGCTGCATAGCAGCTGTCTTGGCAGTGCCTTCACCAACTATGATTAAGTTATAATCTAATCTCTCTTGAGCTAATGTATGGTAGATAGCAATCAAGGTTTTTATGTTCTTCTCCCATACCAATCGACTTGCAAAGAGAATATTGGGCTTGGAGTTGCCTGTTATTCTTTGGATATAATGGCTGTCTCGTTTTAAAGGTGTGAAGAGTTGACAATCTATACCTCTAGGCCATATTTGCATTTTTTTTGCATCAATGCCGATTGTTGATAATTCATCTGCAATAGCGTTTGTGGGGATATAGACCATTCCTACGCGATTGTAGAAACTGATCATGGCTTTTTTTATCCAATGTTGCGTTGGTTTTACCAATGAAGTCAGGTTTCTGAAGTAATAATCGATGTAGGAGATAAAGTGTGTGTGATATATGGTCAAGACTGGTATTCCTCGTTTTTGAGCATAATTGAGTGCGAAAAAGCCGAGTAGAGAGGGAGTAGCTATATGGATGACTTCAGGAGCAAAGTCGTCCAATGCTGTTTCTAATTTTGCTTTTATAAGATGCGGGATTGCAAGACTGTAATCTTCATTGACTGGTATTCTAAAGGCTGGTACTTTATAGGATTTAAAATTCCGAAACTGTTGTGGGCCATTTCCGTAAATGAACAGATAGTCAAATAGGGTGCTGTCAATTCTTTCTATCAATTGGAACATGGTGCGCGAAGCTCCGTCAAAATCTGCAATTAATATTTCGGTAAAAAAGGCTACTCTCCTCATTTTATTTTGTTTATCTGTAAATATATAGTGAGGATGTAACGTTGGAGATAAGGAGGTGTTAAGATATTGTAATCTGTTTGTAACGTAAGTGTTGTGTGTTAATATTCTGTAAATCAGTTGGCGATATATTGTTAATGTAAAGGTGCATCTGTGTTTATAATGTGGTCGTACTTTTGTGGGAGATCAGATTAAATAGATATGTTATTGTATTTGTCTTACGAAAGAAATAAGAAACAATGGAACATAAGAGTTTTAATTTTATCCCTTGTATGTGGTGTCGCATGTTTGCTTCTGGCATTTAGAAGTAAGGGAACACTACAACGTGGCTTTGAACCCGCCCTGTCATCACTCCTAGAGGTATCTTCTGGTGAAATTGATGTCCTGACCTATAATATTGCAGGATTACCAGAGTGGATATCTAGTGCGAAGGCGCCCCGGGAGGCGAGCATTGTCTCTATTGGACAAAAGATCAATGGTTTTGATGTGGTGAATATCCAAGAGGATTTCAATTATAACAAATTTTTGTATCAGGACAACCGACATCCTTACCGCACTCCCAATATGGGGGGCGTACCATTTGGTGATGGACTGACCACCTTGTCAACGTATCCTATTGTTGAATTTGAACGTGTGACTTGGGACGATTGTCGTGGTGCTGACTGCCTTACTCCGAAAGGATTCTCATATGCTCGGATTCAACTGGCAAAAAATGTATTTTTGGATGTATACAATGTACATGCGACTGCTCAAGATGATGTTGCTGCTACTCAGGCCAGAAAGGGCAACTTACGGCAATTGGCGTCGTATATCGAGGAGCATTCTATGTGTCAGGCTGTATTATTGATGGGCGATTTTAATGCGCATTATGCTTTTGAACGAGAGTGGATAAAGGCTTTTCAAGAGCAGGTAGATGTGATTGATAGTTGGGTGCTTCTGCAGAATGAAGGTGTCTTCCCTGAGATCGTCAGAAATTTCAAAGCAAAACCCGCATTGAGTGTTACTGATGACTGTGAGAGTATTGATAAGATATTTTTTAGAAATAGTGATAATCTATTGTTGAATCCTACAGGTTATCGGGTAGAGCATGAGCTTTTTCAAAATGAATCGGGACAGCCGCTCTCAGACCATTGTGCCATTTCTTTGACGTTGGGGTGGCAACATATCAAATAAGAGGCTTAATGGTTAAAGAAAGTTGTAAAGGGCTACTTTGTTTATAGCTATTTTGAATAACTTTACTTGTTATCAAAATGTTGTATATCCTATTTTTATTTATCCTGATCGTCCTCTTTATTCTATTTTTTAGAAAAGGCAGAGGTGTATTGATATCGGAGGTGCTGAATTCGATCGATATGGAATATCGACAAGAAGGAAACCTTCGTGTATTGACTTATAATGTTGCTGGACTTCCCCAACGTCTTTCCAGTGCCTCTACACCAAGGAGGAAGAGTATGGAAATCATTGGTGAGTTTCTTAACAGTTATGATATCGCAAATATACAGGAGGACTTTAATTATAATAGTTCTCTTTTTGCAAAATCCCTGCATCCCTATAGAACGCTACATAAAGGAAAGGTGCCTTTTGGTGATGGGTTAAGTACGTTATCTAAGTTTCCGATATTAGAATACCGCCGTATACCGTGGAAGGCCTGTCATGGAGCAGATTGTCTGACTCCTAAAGGATTTAGTTATATTCGTGTACAATTATCTAAGTCTATTACTATAGATGTATACAACCTTCATGCTAACGCTCATGATACTGTCCGTTCGGCCCGGGCTAGGAATCTAAACCTGGATCAATTGGCGAAGTATATTCATGACCATTCTTTGGAACGACCGTTGTTGGTCATGGGGGATTTTAATGCGCACTATTCAAATGGTTTGGATAGTATGTCTGACTTCTGTCGAAGAACTCAATTGAAAGATGTCTGGGTAGAATTGGAGAATAGAAATGAAATTCCTGCTGTTGATCCCTTTTTTATAGCGAAGGATATGTTATCATTGACCAATAAAGCAGAAAGTCTAGACAAAATTCTATATCGGAATAATCCCCATTTTAAATTCACGCCTATCTTGTATGATATCGAGAGGAAGATATTTCGTAATGAAATCAATCAACCGTTGTCGGATCACTTAGCTGTCATGGTGAGTTTAAAATGGGAATATAAGTTTGATCAATAGCTATTGGTCTTTGTGTAAGATATACTTATCCGCTAGTGCTCCTGTTATTTCTTTTCCTTCCGTGTCTAATTGTATAAGTATATTTTCGCCTACCTTATATTTGATGTCCATATCTTTTCCTTTTAGTTGTATGGAGCCATCCTTGTCAAACCACTCGAATTTTCCAGTATCTGCTACTGTTAAGTTGCGATCTTGATAAAGAGCTTTGTAGGAGAAAGTTTCGTCCTCGTAGATTTTGACTGTGGTTTCTATTCCTGGGCAGTCAGCACAAGGAGTTGTTCCTTTATAGGTTCCCATCCAATCAACTGAGTTTTTGGAATTGTGGGCATCCCCAATATAATCTGGGTGATTTGGGTTCAGCGCATTCGTGTCTAGGGTATTCTGTTTGTTTGAATCGGCAGTACCGTTTGAATTTTTAGTGTTGTTTGAATTACAAGCTGCTAGTACTAGAATAGAACATAGTGCGATGGTAGAAATTGTTTTGTTCATGTCTGAATATGTTTTATATGTTATTATAATAGGAAACCTTTTCTGGTATCTTTTGTTTTAACTTTTTGTAAAAGTTACTAAAAATACTCCAATAGTTTGTGAATAAACTAAATACCAGTTTATCTTTGCTCGTATGAAGGAATCAGAATTAAGGACACTTTTACAGAAAGAAGTGATTCAATTTAGCGATGTGTTGGATTTGGTAGAGCGTGAGTACACCTATATACCTACAGCTTTTAAAAATGGGGAAATAGAGAATGGCAAGGATGAGAATCAGGGAAGTGCAAGAGTACTGTTCTTGGGATATTTACATGGACTGAGCAAAGAAGAAACCTTACGTTTATTTAGTGAACATTATGTGTCTGTATTGAATAGCCCTTCAGGGACGGATCATCAGAATATCCGACAGTTTGTAAGGTATGGTTGGTCTGCTGTATCTTTTGAAGGTGACGTCCTTCTTGAAAAATAGCTTTGCTAATATAATAATACAGAGGCCGCCTCCGCACGATATTATGTGCGTTAGAGACGGCCTCTAGAGTAGTGTGATTTAGTAATGTAATTATTTTTCCAGGATTGTTTTTAGGGTTGCGAGACCTTTATCAAAGTCTTTGCTCATGTCGTAAAAGATAGACATCAGGTTAAAAGGGTAGGGCATCTTCCCATTAATTTCCCAATGCACCTCACTTTGATTGGGGGATAGGGAATCGACTTGTATAAAGGACTTATTGGCTTGGTCCGATCCGTTAAAGAAAAGATCCATATCTACTCGTTTACCTTCTTCTATTTTCGTAATGATCTGCTTTCCGTCTCCTACTTTTTTACTTTTCCATGTATAGCTAAAGCCAACAGTGCCGTCAGTACCATTATATTCCTTTTGTATTTGAGGGTCTTGCTGTGACCAACTATCATATGTTCCTTGCTTCTTTATTTGCTTTATATAGTCAAATACCTCGGATGAAGGTTTGTTGATAACTATTGTACTACCAGCATGAAAGTTTTTAGGGAGTATAGCGGCAACGATTAGAATAATGGCAAGTAATCCCAGTACTGTAAATAGAAAGTATTTAATAAACTTCATTTGTTACTTTATTGTTGGTTCATCATTTGATTTTTTCCTTCATAATGGATCATCCATGCAATACCAAACTGATCAGTGAAAGATGCGTAGAGTTCAGCGAAAAACTGTTCGCCTAAAGGCATTTCTATATTTTGGGCATTGACAACCAATGCATCATATAGTTTTTGAGCTTCTTCTGCAGATTCTACATCGAGCATGATATAGGTATTAGTTCCGGGAGTTGCTTTATGTCCAAAGTTTTCGATACAGTCTGATCCCATGAGCATACTGTCGGCATTGATCATCAGCGCGGTATGCATGATTTTTCTTTTATCTCCATCGTTAAGGGGATAGTTAGGATCCGCTGGCATATCGCCAAAGCGATAGGTTCCGATAAGATCTGTATGGAAGACGGTTTTGTAAAAAGCAAATGCGTCTTCGCAATTGCCATTAAAATTTAAGTAAGCGTGGATCTTTGCCATAGTGTTTTTGTTTTATTTGAAGTTATTGATCGTTTACTTTTGTCTGATATTAAGAAATAAGGGGTAAATATCTTTTTTTGTTCTCAATAATTATCCAACTGTTGATCAGTAAGAGTATGATAGCCATCAATAATCCTTCGGGAGCATATATGAGATGTTGAAGGAGGATACCGACCATTACAGGTAAAATCATGATTGCAGCCAATGCCCTGGTTTTAGGAATGATAAACAATAATCCGGCAATTATTTCTACTGTTGCTATCAAGGGCATCAGCCATTTAATAGTGGCAAAAGCCTCATTGACTTGACGGAGTTCTGCTGACATTTCGGGAACCGGTAGGTACATGAAGAATTTATTAAGTCCGGCATTGATGAACATCAATCCGAATAGAGAACAAATAATGAGTTTTATAACCTTCATGGCATTTTATCGTTTATAATTTATTCTTCAAAGTTATTATAGGGATAGAAGAAACAACTTGACATAAGATAAGTTTTAAAAATTTTAAATTATTTGTCTCTAAAAAATATATTACTTTTGCAGCTGAAGCAAACTGGTTCTATCGCTGTTTCGATTTATCGGAAGAGAGGAAAGTCCGGGCAACATAGAGCGACACGCTTCCTAACGGGAAGGCTCCGACTTGTCGGAGACAGAAAGTGCCACAGAAAATAAACCGTCCTGATTCATCGGGATAAGGGTGAAAACGTGAGGTAAGAGCTCACGGTCTTGTATGGTGACATGCATTACGGTAAACCTCGTGTGTTGAAAAACCAAATAGGTTGCGGGAACCGAAGGCTGCTCGTCTTCTTCCGACTTGTCGGGAACCGCAATGGGTAGGTTGATGGATCCTATGAGTGATTGTAGGGCTAGATAAATGATAGAATCCCGATACGTCGGGAACAGAACCCGGCTTACAAGGTTTGCTTCTTTTTTATTTTTCGAAGATTAGAGACGAAATTGATGCCTGCTTGTCTCTCATTGGAATCCTAAAAGTTTTTTCTTATTTTGTTCGACATTAATTCAAATGTGAATATGGCTACAATTTTAATAATTGATGATGAACGTCCCATCCGTAGTTCGCTGCGTGATATATTGGAATATGAGGATTATAAAGTTCTTGATGTAGATAACGGTGTAGATGGTTTGGAGCTTCTGAAAAAGGAGAAGATTGATTTGACCCTGTGCGATATCAAGATGAATAAAATGGATGGGATGGAGGTTCTGACTGCAGCTAAAGAGTTTTCGGATACTCCATTTATCATGATTTCTGGCCATGGTACGATAGAGACGGCGGTAGAAGCGGCCCGTAAAGGAGCGTACGACTTTTTAGAAAAGCCGTTAGATTTAAATCGTCTTTTAATCACTGTTCGTAATGCCCTTGAAAAAGGCTCCTTGGTTAAGGAAACCAAAGTGCTAAAGAGAAAGGTTTCCAAAACAAAGGAGATCTTGGGTGCTTCAGATGGTATTTCGCTGATCAAAGACAGTATAGAGAAGGTAGCACCTACAGAAGCTCGGGTACTGATAACGGGAGCTAATGGATCTGGTAAGGAATTGGTAGCGCGGTGGTTGCATGAAAAGTCAAATCGTGCATCGGCCGCTTTAGTTGAAGTCAATTGTGCAGCTATTCCTTCGGAACTTATTGAGTCCGAGTTGTTTGGTCACGAGAAGGGATCGTTTACCTCTGCCGTAAAGCAACGTATAGGTAAATTTGAACAAGCTAGTGGAGGAACATTGTTTCTGGATGAAATTGGAGATATGAGTCTTTCTGCACAGGCGAAGGTACTACGTGCATTACAAGAGAATAAGATAACACGTGTGGGAGGGGAGAAAGAGATCTCTGTGGATGTACGTGTGGTAGCAGCTACTAATAAAGACTTGTTGAAGGAAATTGATGCTGGTAACTTTCGAATGGATTTGTATCATCGATTGAGTGTTATCTTAATTCATGTTCCCTCTTTGGCAGAACGTAGAGATGATATTCCAACATTGGCGACGGCATTTTGCGAGGAAATATGTGCAGACTATAATATCCCTACTAAAGAGATAACTGCAGAGGCTATGAAAGCGCTACAAGCTCTTCCGTGGACCGGAAATATTCGGGAATTACGTAATATGGTAGAACGTTTGATTATTCTGAGTGACCGTAAGATTACGGATAAGGAAGTGAATTCATTTGCTAATCCTTCGGTATCCACGCATCACGGTCTTGGCGGTGTAACTTCTATGATCGATTTGGATCGAATGGATAGCCTTGAAGATTTCTTAACCTTTGCTGAGGATAAGTTTCTATCACACAAGCTTAATAAAAATAATGGTGATGTGGGAAAAACAGCTAGAGCAGTAGGAGTGTCGGAAGAACGACTAAGAGAACAGGGAAAGAAATATAATATTTTATAAAAAAAGGGCATAAGCCCTTTTTTTAATCATTATACCTTCTCTTTTGTTTGTTATAGAGCATGAAGACTACAACAAATAAAAGTACTAGACCAATAATAATAAATACAGTAGGGGATGTCTGTTCTGAACCACTTCCTGTCTGCGCCCACCCCATGTTAGAAAGCAACATTAGGAAGAATACACTATGCCATTTTCTCATAATACAAAAATAAATCGTTAACCATTAAACTTACTGAATTTATTTGATAAAAGCAACTGGTATTTAGATTTTTAACTAGTTTTTAACAATGTGTTTTTTTTGACTTTTGTATGGAGATTAGTTTGTCGTTTAAATAAAAAAGGTATCAACTAGAATAGCGATACCTTTTGTTCATTGCTTGAGTTAATATATTAGGCTATTTCTGCGAGGAAATAACCTGGTTGGTTAATTAGTTCCCGTTTGTCGATAATCTCCTGTAGATTAAGATAGCCAATGACATATTTGTGGTCTTCGCCATAAAATCTTTCTGTAATATTCTTGAATGCGATATTTTCTAATACGTTTTCATCTGTGTACCGGAAATAAACTTTGATGTCAACATTGGTTGTATATGTTAATTCCTGAGCATCTAGATGTTTTTTATATTCATAACGATAGTCATATCGTAGTGCGGTGATGTCGGAAAGAACAGCTGATCCTGTTGGGTGGCCTCCGGCACCTTTACCATAGAAAAATTGCTCGTCTGCAAATGCTGCTTTAACTAAAACCCCATTGTTTTCGTTTTCAACATTAAACAGGATACTGTCTTTAGATATAAACTTAGGTAGCACATATAGTACGACCTCGCTATCGCTTACTTCTTTGGCCAGTGGAATCAATTTTATTTTGAGATTCTTTTCTTTTGCATACCGAATATCGGCATCGTTCAATTTGTCTATGCCTAGATTTAGGATGGTGTCTGGATTAACAAATAAGCCATAGGCATGCGAAGCAACGATCGCCAATTTGAATTTTGGATCATACCCACCTACATCTAATGTCGGATCTGTCTCCGCAAAACCTAATTCTTGCGCTTTTTTTAACGCAGCATCATAAGTCTGGTTCTCGTTGAATATTTTTGACAGAATATAGTTGGATGAACCGTTGAATATACCGCTTAACGAATGTAATAGCTCGTTGTCATAGTACTCTTCTAAATTTCTGATGATGGGGATACTACCACATACGGCTCCTTCGTACAATAAGGACGTGCCGTGTTCTTGCTGTAGTGCCGTCAGTTCCTTGAGGTGGGTAGCAATCATTTTCTTATTGGCAGATACTACATTTTTTCCTGACGATAGTGCTTTTTTGGTTATTTCGAAGGCGGCATCCGCATCATCTATCAATTCTACTACGGTATTTATTTGAGGATCATCCAAGATCTCGTTTGCATCCGTAGAAAAGAGTTCTGCGGGGAGGCTGCGTGCTTTGCCTGCATTCTTGATTACAAATTTCTTGATTTCTAGGTTGAGTTTTTTTGTTTTGATGATGTCATATAGTCCTTGGCCTACAACGCCAAAACCGAATATGCCAATAGTAAGCTTTTTACTCATTTCGTTTTTTATGCTGCTTTTACTTTTTGTTATTTGGTATTACAGTAAGCTTAATACCTGATTAAATACGATAGGCAATTTGAATGTTTTCCAAATTGCCTTCGTATCTGTGGGTTAATATTTGTTATTTAATTTTATCAAAAGCTTGTTGCAAATCTGCTTTAATGTCGTCGATATGTTCGATACCTACAGACAGGCGAAGTGATCCTGCATAAACCCCAGCTGCGCGTTGTGCTTCTTCGCTCAACTGTTGGTGTGTGGTTGCTGATGGATGTATAATCAATGTCTTAGCGTCTCCAACGTTAGCTAAGTGGCTTATTAATTCTAATGAATCGATAAACTCATCTGCTTTTTTGGCATCACCTTTAATGGTGAATGAGAGTACGGCACCGTATCCATTTTTAAGATATTTTTGTGCCAAAGCATGATGAGGATGACTTTTCAATCCTGGATAACTAACAGATTCCACTTGTGGGTGCGCTTCTAACCATTGTGCAATCTCTTGGGTATTGTCGACATGTCGTTGTACTCGTAGGGATAGAGTCTCTAGACCTTGCACCAATAAGAAGGAGTTGAAAGGTGATAATGCAGGTCCAAAGTCGCGTAAACCTTCTACACGAGCTCTTATCGCGAACTGAATATTGCCGAATGGACCGTTCACACCAAATACATCGGAGAATACAAGTCCATGGTAGCCTTCTGATGGTTCAGAGAACTGCTTGAACTTTCCATTACCCCAGTTGTAGTTTCCTCCATCAATGATTACACCACCAATACTTGTGCCGTGTCCACCAATCCATTTGGTAGCTGATTCTACGACAACGTTGGCACC
The DNA here is from genome assembly GCF_016746095.1 of Sphingobacterium faecale. Taxonomy (GTDB): domain Bacteria; phylum Bacteroidota; class Bacteroidia; order Sphingobacteriales; family Sphingobacteriaceae; genus Sphingobacterium; species Sphingobacterium faecale. The sequence goes on from NZ_JAERTY010000008.1 coordinate 329,937, forward strand.
ATGCTCAATAGGTTTGAATAAATAGCCTCCAGCTCCAAATGTGTTGTCCACAATAAGTGGTAAATCATGTTTTCTTGCAACGGCGGCTATTTTCTCAAAATCAGGAATGTTGTAGCTTGGGTTACCAATTGTCTCTACATATATCGCTTTTGTTTTATCATCGATTAGTTTTTCGATGTTTTCAGCATCGCTATCTGCTGCGAATCTAGCTTCGATACCCAACCTTTTAAAAGATACTTTAAACTGATTGTAAGTACCACCGTAGAGGTTTGCGCCAGACACAAAGTTTTCACCCGCTTCTAGGATGTTGGTCAACGCGATAAACTGTGCTGCCTGTCCCGATGCTACTGCGACTGCTGCTACACCACCTTCTAATGCTGCGATACGTTTCTCGAATACATCAGTAGTAGGGTTCATGATACGTGTATAAATATTTCCGAATTGCTTTAGCGCAAAAAGATTAGCTCCATGTTCTGCATTTTCAAAAACAAAAGATGAAGTTTGGTATATAGGTAATGCGCGGGATCCTGTTGTAGGATCAACTTCTTGTCCTGCATGTACTTGTAATGTTTCGAAGTTTAAATTTTTATTGTCAGCCATTTTGTATTTTATTAAGATGTGTTTGAAATTATATATGAAGTAAAAAAGAATAGGGTTGGTCGTCGTTGGATGTGCCTGTCATTTACGTGCTACCCGAAGGGTATCGGCGTGGAAAGGGACTGACGACTAGCGCATTCGTGTGGGTGTGCAGCTGTAAATAGCTGTACGGAAGTAGTTCTTGCGGCTTGTTAAGCTATCCGCAACAATTTTTAATTGCTGTGTGAAATTTAAAGTCATAGTCTTATTTCATTTATATGCTCCAAAGATTTATTTCTTTGGACAGGAATTGGCACCTTTTCAAATACCTTTTGAAGGTTGCCAGTGGGTCATAGAGCCAGTCTCTCGCCACTTCTTTATAAATCAAGACCTACAGAAAGGTGTTGATTAGGTACACTACTATCTAAGTGTACAGCAAATATAGGATATATTATTTAAATAACCAATGAATTAACAAAAAGTTATTAAGATATACCCCATTAATGTGCCTTGATAGTGGCATCTCTCTCTATTTCGCTATAAAAACATCTAAATAGAGAAGAAGAATTTAGGTAAGTTTGATAAATCAGAATTTGAGGTGTTTTACAGTGAGCCCGTTATTGATGAGTTGCTTCAAAGCATCAATTCCTATGTTGAGATGGGTCTCTACGAATTTTGCGGTTACAGCTAAATCGCTCTCTATAGTCTTTACGCCCTCGGGAACCATAGGCTGATCAGACACCAATAATAATGCTCCTGTGGGGATCTTATTCGCAAAGCCCACACTGAATATGGTTGCGGTTTCCATATCTACTGCCATTGCTCGGATAGTTTTTAGATACTTCTTAAACACTTTGTCGTGTTCCCATACCCGTCTATTGGTCGTGTATACAGTTCCAGTCCAATAATCTCTAGCGTGATCCCTGATGGTAGTTGATATTGCTTTTTGCAGGGCAAAGGCGGGCATGGATGGAACCTCAGGTGGGAAGTAGTCGTTGGAAGTACCTTCTCCACGTATGGCTGCTATCGGGAGAATAAGTTCGCCCACGGCGATTTTCTTTTTGAGTCCTCCTGTCTTTCCTAGAAAAAGGACGGCCTTGGGTTGGATAGCGGACAATAGATCCATTACTGTAGCAGCCATCGGGCTTCCCATCCCGAAATTAATGATGGTTATACCATTGGCAGTACAGGCTTGCATGGCTTTGTCTTGTCCATAAATAGGAGCGTCCTCGTGCATAGCAGAGAACATGGTAACATACTTGGAAAAATTGGTTAGTAGAATATACTCTCCGAATTCTTCTAGAGGTTTTCCAGTATAACGCGGTAGCCAGTTGGAGACAATGTCTTCTTTAGATTTGAGTCCTGGTGTAATTGGCGTCTCAATAGATTTCGTTTTCTTCATGTCTAAATGTTTTTGTTTCTAACAACAATCCCCCACCGGATGGGTGAGGGATTTGTTTACTTAGGCAACTTTTAACTTCTTAATGTCTGATTTTGCAAATTTCTTTTTTGCATAATCGAGTGTTATATGTAAGCTTGTTTCCTCACTCTCTTCTTTTGTAGTCGGTATTTCAAACATGGCGTCCAGCATAATAGCCTCACAGATACTTCGCAGCCCCCGTGCCCCCAATTTGAATTCCCATGCCTTATCAACAATGAATTCATAGACTTCTTTGTCAAACTTGAGTTCTACGCCTTCGTATTCAAATAATTTGACATACTGCTTAATCAATGCATTTTTTGGTTCGGTAAGGATACTTAAGAGTGTTTCCTTATCCAGAGGGTTTAAATGCGTTAATACAGGTAATCTTCCTATTAATTCGGGAATGAGACCGAAACTCTTTAAATCTTGTGGTGTGATATATTTATAGAGGTTGTTGAGGTCGATGTCTTCTTCATCTTCCATCATTTTATAGCCTACGGTCTGCGTCCTCAGACGGTTGGCTATTTTTTTCTGTATACCGTCAAACGCGCCACCACAGATAAATAGGATATTACTCGTGTTTACGGTGATCATCTTTTGATCCGGATGTTTACGTCCTCCTTGAGGTGGTACGTTGACATTGGTTCCTTCTAAGATTTTCAATAGCGCCTGTTGTACACCTTCGCCTGATACATCTCTAGTTATGGACGGGTTGTCACTTTTACGAGCGACTTTGTCGATCTCATCGATATATATAATTCCTCTTTCTGCTGAAGCTACATCGTAGTCTGCTGCTTGGAGCAAACGTGTAAGTATGCTTTCCACATCTTCTCCTACATAACCTGCTTCAGTCAGGACTGTTGCATCGACGATAGAAAAAGGGACGTTAAGTATCTTTGCTACTGTCTTGGCCAACAAAGTCTTTCCTGTACCGGTTTCTCCAACGATAATCAAGTTGGATTTTTCGATTTCAGTCTCATCGGCGCTTGTTTTTTGGTTCAATCTTTTATAATGATTGTATACGGCTACCGAGATTACTTTTTTAGCTTCATCCTGTCCTATGACATACTGATCCAAATGCTGTTTGATTTCTATCGGGCGGATGAGTTTCAGTGTTGTTTGCAACGACTTGTTTTTTCGTTGATTCAACTCTTCTGTTAAAATCTCGCCTGCTTGTGTCACACAGCGATCACAGATATGTGCTCCATCCCCAGCAATCAGCATCAAGGCTTCGTTTTTGCTGATTCCACAAAATGAACAGTGGATATCTTTGCTGTTGTTCTTGCTCATTTATTTACTTTCTTTTCTAGGTGCTAAGACCTCGTCAATCATTCCAAATTCTTTCGCTTCTGCTGCTTTCATCCAATAGTCACGATCTGAAGATTTTTCTACCCATTCATAGGATTGTCCGGAATGTTCTGCTATTATAGTGTACAATTCTTCTTTAAGCTTTAACATCTCTCTAAGATTGATCTCCATATCCGCTGCTACTCCTTGTGCGCCACCTGAAGGTTGGTGGATCATTACTCTAGAGTGCTTCAGGGCGGCACGTTTTCCTTTAGCTCCAGCTACTAACAATACTGCACCCATAGAAGCAGCCATACCTGTACAAATCGTGGCTACGTCCGGAGAGATATATTGCATCGTGTCGTAGATACCTAGACCGGCATACACACTTCCACCTGGCGAATTGATGTATATCTGTATGTCACGCTGTGCGTCGGTAGACTGTAAAAATAATAATTGTGCTTGAATGATATTTGCAACTTGGTCGTTGACGCCATCTCCCAAAAAGATAATACGGTCCATCATCAATCTAGAGAATACATCCATCTGCGCAACGTTTAACTGACGCTCCTCTACAATGTAGGGGGTCAAGTTTGTTGGCATTTGTGTTTCTACGCGTGAAATAAAGCCGTCTACGTGCTGTGAGCCAATGCGGTGATGTTTTATCGCGTATTTTCTGAATTCGTTTTTATCTATATTCATTTTGTATGATGTTACTATTTTAAAAATATTAGACTAATATAATTCGTTTTTCTTAAATACAAATAATATTTATGTCTCCTTATTGTAAATTGGTAGGTCTGAAATAAAATCTACGCTGTTGTTTTCAAAGTTGACCTTACAGAAATAATGTTGCAATCCGTTGCTGACCAACAAAAGTGGAATCTTGTGCTTACTGTTATAACTGCCGATCTGTTCGAATGCCGCCTGTGTTATCTTCACACCAGGGGCTTTGAACTCAGCTAACAATATCTTTTCTCCTTGATTGTTAAATATGATCAGATCGCTTCTTTTTTGCAGTTCATTAACGATGAGACCTCCTTCTATATTCATCAGGGATTTTGGATATTTCTTATGCAAGTGCAAAAAATGTACCCAATGTTGCCGGACCCATTCTTCTGGGGTTAGCAATAGGTTCTTCTTCCTCAGTATATCAAAAACGTAAACTTTATCTTGAACACGTGTCAGCTTTAAGGGAAAAGGAGGTAAGTTTAATTGTACTGGCTTAAACATAGGCAAATTTACGATTTTTTGACGTTAAAGCAAAATTGGCGTTAATAAGAGATTTATGTGTTTTAAATGAAGGAGTAATTTGAGCACTCATTGCCGTGCAGGGCAACAAACTTTTGCTTGATCAAAAGTTTGACAAAAATCAAGGCTGTATCTTATTTGTTGCTCCAGTGACGCTATGGTGTAAGCGTAGCCCAAGGTCTCCTTCACGCTATCCCCTCTCAAAGACTGGGGGCTACTGGAGATATTGCAATCTGATAAGAATCGGTGTACACCATACCTACTTTCACGGCCAAATAAGCTAAGGCCGTTTTGTATACTTTACACTGATTGATCGCCATTTCTTACACTTTTGAAAATGTCACCTTGGCGGGTTGCCAATTGTAGTAATGGTGATCCGTTGTGGCAAGCCGGCACAGTGACGCGCTTTTACCTCCTTTTGGCAAGACAAAAGGAGGAGCCAGTCGCGGCTTGAGCGACAAAAAGATATCGATAATAAACTTTCTATTTCAACAGACAATCATATTCACTGCACAGATATTCCTCTAGATTATGTATTTTCGCAATGACATGAGTGCACAATCTATTTTAACTGATATCAAGCAGCGTAAGTTCAAGCCTTTGTATTTATTACATGGTGAAGAATCTTATTATATTGACTTGATTAGTGACCGTATTGAGAATAGTGTTCTTGACGAGAGTCAGAAGGGGTTTGATCAGACCATTCTGTATGGAAAGGATACTGATTTTTCGACGATAGTCAGTGCTGCTAAGCGTTATCCAATGTTGAGCGACTATCAGGTCATTATCGTTAAAGAAGCACAGGGGTTGAAATGGAAGGGGGATGACGATTTCCTGATGAAGTATGTGGACCAGCCGACACCTACTACGATTCTTGTGTTTGCTTTCAAACATGGTAAATTTGATAAGCGGACAAAGTTGTATAAGGCTTTGGAAAAGAAGGGTATTACTTTTGAATCCGAGAAGCTTTATGATAATAAAGTGGCCCCTTGGATTGTAGAGGAGCTGCAGCAGAATGGGCAGAGAGTGCATCCGCAAGCGGCAGCGCTTATGGCTGACTACTTGGGTACTGATCTTTCTAAAATAGCAAATGAAGTACAGAAATTGGTGCTGAATGTTCCTAAAGATCGTGAAATAACTGTTCAAGATGTGGAACAGAACATTGGTATAAGTAAGGATTTTAATGTGTTTGAACTCAATTCGGCATTGGGTAAACGGGATGTGCTCAAGGCCGTACAGATTGTTGATTATTTTGCGTCTAATCCTAAGTCCAACCCCTTTGTTGTCGTGATCGGTTCGCTGGCCGGTTATTTTACGAAATTGTTGAAGTATCACTATCTATCCGATAAATCTTCAGCGGTTGTTGCCAAGGAACTCGGTGTGCATCCCTTTTTTACGAAGGAATATGATATGGCAGCCCGTAATTTTAACAGACGTAAATTGTTTGATGTTCTTTCTATATTAAGGGAATATGATCTCAAGTCGAAAGGACTGAATGCTGGACCTAATACCAGTGATGGGGATTTGATGCGGGAGATGTTATTTAAAATTTTAAATTAACGGTAATATAATGAAATAATGAAGAGGCTTCTATTAGTGTTCTTATCAGCTGCTTTTTATATGCCTTTACAGGCGCAGTCCTTCTATACCTTGATCCAAGGTGGGGGTAATTTAGGTCTTGCTAATCCTGGTTACCAGGGAGCATTTAACGGTTACTCCTTGCATTTTATTTTTGGTAAGAACTTTGATGATAAAGCTTACGTTGGTTTAGGACTAGGGAATGAACGTCTGAAAGGAAGTTATAGAACTACAAAGGCGGGAGAGTATGATTTGGATAAAAGATTTAATTACGATCAGAATTTATTCCCCATCTTTGTTGATGGGAGGGTGCCTTTTGCGCCTCTGGGAGACAACGGTCGGCTTGGGGTCTTGGCCAATGGAGGGTACGCACCTAAAATAAGCCCTCAATATGACCGTGGTTTTGTGTTCAAAAGTGGAGTTTTCTATTTGCATGAAGCTCCGGGAAAGACCGATTGGACAGTATCGGCGAGCTATGGTTATCAACAACTAAATAAAAATATCATTGGAAATGATTTTCGGCATCAACACCTCAATATTTCTGTGGGACTGATGTTGAAATAGGAAAGAATAAATTTATATGAAAGACGGAAAAACAAGAGGGGATATCAAACCAGGTATGTTGGTGAATATTGTGCTAAAGAAGGATCAACGTACTGGTATTCTCACAGAGGGGATAGTGAAAGATTTGTTAACTTCTGCTCCATTTCATCATCGAGGTATTAAAGTCCGGTTAGATGATGGACAGATAGGACGTGTACAGGAGATTTTGGAAGACGATTAAGGGGGATATTTTTTTACTTTTATTTTTGACTTATTACTTTTATTTCTACCTTTGTCCCTCGTGAAAATTGATATTTTTGATTTGATTTCCGAGGACAATGTGTTCAATGTTTACATTGAAATATCACGAGTTTGATACGTATAGCCCATTTGGGCTTTTTTTATGTCCAAAAATTTGACAGACAAGAATATCATTAGTATAAAAGATAGAGGCTAAGCCCTCTTCTAGATTTGGAATTATTTAGTATTTAATATAGAAAATGACCAGCTACAGTAAATTACCCGCAATTTTAGTTTTAGAAGATGGAACAGTTTTTCATGGTAAAGCCGCCGGAAAAATTGGTACAACTACTGGAGAGATTTGTTTTAATACCGGAACCACTGGATATCAGGAGATATTCACTGATCCTTCGTATTACGGACAGATTATGGTGACAACCAACGCTCATATCGGTAATTATGGTATCGACGAAGAGGATACGGAGTCCAACAAAATCCAAATTGCAGGGCTGGTATGTAAAAACTATAATATTAACTATAGCCGTAAAATGGCTGATGAGTCGATTCAGACTTATTTTGAAGAGCAGAATCTGGTGGGAATCTCTGATATTGATACGCGCTCTTTGGTGCGGCATATCAGGAATAAAGGAGCTATGAATGCTATTATCTCTTCGGAAAACCTTGATGTGCAGGCTTTAAAAGATGATTTGGCAAAAGTTCCTTCCATGGCAGGTTTGGAGCTGTCTTCGTCGGTGACGACTGGTCAACCGTATTTTTATGGTGATGAAACGGCAAGTACACGTATTGCTGTTCTGGATTTAGGAATAAAGAAAAACATCCTTCGTAATTTTGACGCTAGACAGGTATATGCCAAGGTTTTTCCGGCTAAGACGAGTTTTGCTGAAATGGAAGCGTGGGGTGCCGATGGATATTTTATTTCTAATGGGCCTGGTGATCCTTCGGCTATGCAATATGCTATAGCAACGGTTCAAGAGATTCTTGCTGCGGACAAACCGATGTTTGGGATTTGTTTAGGACACCAGATCTTGGCGTTAGCGAATGGGATACGTACTGAAAAAATGTTCAACGGACACCGTGGTATTAACCATCCTGTAAAGAACATAATTGCCAATAAGTGTGAGATTACCTCACAGAACCATGGATTTGGTGTGGTGCGTGAAGATATTGAGAGCTCGAATGATGTAGAGGTAACGCATATCAATCTTAACGATGACTCCATCGAAGGAATTCGTGTTAAAGGTAAGAAGGCTTTTTCTGTACAGTATCACCCTGAATCATCTCCTGGCCCTCATGATTCCCGTTATTTATTCGATGATTTTATTAGTATGATAAAGGGCTAAGAATGATGGCTCCAGAAAATAAAATATTTCCTGGAGCCATTTTCCTTTTTAGAATAATCCAATCTGTCCTCCATCATCGGTCTGGAGATCGTCAGGATTGGTTATCTCTAATGTTAACGAATCAGAAGTGTCCGTATTTTTATCCGTTTCTGTCGTAGCAGGAATAGCAAGGTCAATCTCTTCACGTAAACTTGTTACTTTTTGCACATTGTGAAAGGAAAGCCTGTTACCCTGTGCCTTTATCTTCTTAACATCAATTAGTTCGTTCAAGGATTGTTCTATTGTCTCAGGTTGTTGGGATTTACCTTTGAGTTGGTCAATCTTAACAAGAGGCTCGGGGTTGTTGGTCAACAGAATCAGTTTTGATCCGGGCTCTTCATTTATAAAAGAGATACGCTTACCGATCTGTATATCGTCAAATACAAAGCGTTTTACATAATATGCACCTGATTTTCCGTCTTGGTGTACAGCGGTGTACACATGGTTTGGGAGGTGTTTTTCGATGCGAATCATTTTTTCGTCGAAATGATTGTTGAGATCGAAGTTCGACAGTTCGAAAGAACCATCTTGGAATACCTGTAGGATTTTGTCATCTCCATCAAACTCGCCCAAGAATTTACCTCTTTCTTCCGCATTCAACCGCTTTAATACCTCGTCGTACCATATCTTGCGTCCTGCCAAGGTAGACACACCGGCACTTTTGAAGGTGATTTTCTTAACGGGATATTTGGAAACGATATTTCCCATGGATGCTCTGCCTTTAATCGCTATCTCAGCAAAATCTTGGTCAAAGGTCAATTTACGTAACTTGGTATGTGGTTTGAGCTGGATATGTACGATTTCAGCTTCGCCATTTGGATTGGCGGTGAAATAGAGGACTTTCGATCCTTTAGTTCCCTTGCTGATGTCATAATCTTTGTCTCTAGTGACCGCTGTTACTGCAAAGCGCTTAATATAAGTCGTTCCATTTGGCCCATCTTTATATATAGCATTGTAGATGGTACGATCGTCTCCTTTTTTGAATACCGCGATATGGATGATATCTTTTCCTACAAATACTTTGTCCTGTACTTTTACTACGCTGTATTTACCATCTTCACGGAATACAATGATGTCGTCGATATCCGAACAGTCGGAAACGAACTCGTCCTTTTTCATAGCTGTTCCGATGAATCCTTCTTCGCGGTTTACGTAGAGCTTAGCGTTGGCCAGCGCTACCTGTGAAGCTTCAACTTTGTCAAAGACACGGAGTTCAGTTTTTCTTTCGCGACCTTTTGCGTATTTGTTGTGTAATCTTTCAAACCAGTTAATGGTGAATTCGGTCAGTTGCCGTAGGTTTTTTTTGACTTCTTTGATCTCATCTTCCAATGTCTTCATCTGCTCATCTGCTTTTTTAACATCAAAGCGAGTGATGCTACTCATGGGCTTGTCGATAAGCTTCTTATAGTCATCTGCTGTTATTTCACGGTAGAATTGTTCAAAGAATGGGGTGAAAAGTCTGGTTAAAACTTGAGCAACCGTGTCGAAATCGCCGGAGTTTTCGTAGTCTGGGTGTTTGTACATCCCTTCTTGGATAAAGATCTTGAGTAGGTTACTGAAGAAGATTTTCTCCTGAAGTTCGCGCAGGCGGATTTCTAATTCTTGTTTCAAGAGATCCTTTGTCTGCACGGTATTTTCGATCAAGATGTCATTCACACTCATAAAGTGTGGTTTGTTTTCCTTAATGACACAGGTATTTGGAGATATCGAAGATTCACAGGATGTAAATGCGTAAAGTGCATCTATGGTGACATCTGGTGATATACCTGGCGCCAAGTGGACGATGATTTCCACATGCTCTGCGGTATTATCTTCAATTTTTTTAATTTTTATTTTACCCTTATCGTTTGCGGAGACAATACTTTCTATCAGGCCGCCTGTTGTCGTTCCGTAAGGTATCTCTGTGATTGCGAGTGTTTTTTTATCGCGTTCTTCGATTTTCGCCCTGACCCTGATTTTTCCTCCGCGTTGTCCTTCGTTATAGTTGGATACATCCGCGAGTCCTCCTGTGGGGAAGTCGGGGAATATATTTGGTCTTTCGCCTTTCAATACCTGGATAGAACCTGCAATAAGTTCGATGAAGTTGTGAGGCATTACTTTGGTCGCTAGGCCTACTGCGATACCTTCTGCTCCTTGGGCTAGTAGTAGCGGGAATTTGACAGGTAGTGTGATAGGCTCTTTGTTTCGGCCGTCATAGCTCAATTGCCAGTCGGTGGTATCTGGATTGAATACTACCTCATTAGCAAATTTAGAAAGTCTTGCTTCTATATAACGTGGTGCTGCAGCTGAGTCTCCGGTGACGGGGTCTCCCCAGTTACCCTGACATTCGATCAATAGATCTTTTTGACCGATCTGTACCATAGCATCTCCAATAGAAGCATCACCATGCGGGTGATATTTCATGGTATTACCTACGACATTAGCCGCCTTATTGAAGCGGCCATCATCCATTTCTTTCAATGAATGAAGGATACGGCGCTGTACCGGTTTAAAGCCATCATTGATATGTGGCACTGCTCGATCTAGTATAACATAAGAGGCGTAGTCTAGGAACCAGGTTTCGTATAATCCCGAAAGAGGGATGGTATTACTGGCCTGTTCGCCATCCTGTTGTGGATTGTTTTCTAAGTTATTGTCCTCTGGATCGTTTATTTCATCAATCATTTACGTTACTTTAAAATTATGCTAAGCGTGACTTAAGGGCTGTTTCTAACAGGGTAAAATTACAAAAATCTTTGTAATTTTTGGTATTCGAAATTTGTGAAGATAGAAGGGACTGGGTTATATCTGTATTTAACCATATTGGTATAAAAGTCAGTATTTGGACAGAAATATGACGAACTAGTCTTTCGAATATTGTTTTTGAACATTAATTTTGTGTTAACCTTTTTTGGGAATTACATTATTAGGCACAAATTGAATTAATCGATTTATGGCAAAGAAAAACTACATTTCAAATTCAACAGAGTCTACGCGGATGTTTAAGAATGATTTTTTAGAGTCATTGACAAAGGTCCATTTTACGGTTCCTCTTATTTTTTGGATTCCCGTAATTATTTATTTTATTCGTAAATCTTATGTATCTGGGGAGATGTCTGCGGGTAATATTGTTCTTTATTTTTTATTTGGCCTTGCTTTCTGGACTTTTGCCGAGTATATATTGCATCGCTGGGTATTCCATTTCGAACCCAAGAGTAAATTTGGACAGCGTATTCACTTTATCTTTCACGGGGTACATCATGATTATCCAAAAGACCGCTTACGCTTGGTGATGCCACTCTCTGCAAGTATTCCGATGGCTACCATTATCTATTTTCTTTTCTACCTGTTTTTTTCAGAGTTTACATTGGCCTCATTTTTTGCTGGTTTTTTATTTGGTTACCTGATTTATGACGAGTGCCATTATGCCATGCATCATGCAAACTTTAAATCCGGTCTGTTCAAAAAGATTAAAGATCACCACATGTTGCACCACTACTCGGATCCTGAAAAAGGGTTTGGCGTGAGTTCGGCAATCTGGGATAAAGTCTTTAACTCTGGGTTTCCAAAGAAAGAGGGCAAAAAGAAATAAGCAGTCTTTTACATTAGACTAGCGCTTATTGGACAGGCTGTCTTGCTGTAAGGAAGCTTCGTAAGCAGCTTTGTCCTCGTCATCCATTTCGGTGTCGAGATCATCTTCCTTATAGCGTCCCAGCTTAATTTTGAAATTTTCGGATGTACCATTGATACGCATCGGTATTCCTAATATTCCAAGAGGGGGCAGTCCCAGTCTGAATCCAATATTCATTCGTCCATCTAATGTGACTTGTCCTTCAAAGCGGGGACGGAAGCCTGCCATCTTCATCTTCGTCCGTTCGATGGTCATGACATTGTTTTTGATAGCACTGTGAATATTGACTTTTTTGAGTTCTCCGTCAAGGAAACCCTCTTTAGAAGTCGCTTTACTGATGCCGTTGAGGAGTTTAAAGTTCTTGAATCGGATCTGATCTAAGCTGAGTACACCTTTCCCCTGTATGGAGGGCATTACTGGATCCATATTGGCATTCAACAAGCCCGCCAATTGATAGTCTAGGGATATGATGCCGTGGGCATCTTTGGCGGAGGTTACCATTTGTTGAAACATTGGGATCTCTCGGTAGGCACGTTGTATATCGAAACTGTCAGCCTTGACCTTAAAGTCAAATTTGGCTTTGTAAGGGGACAAAGGCTGATAATTCATCTGCATATCCGTGGTAAGCCCTGCGACTTGAAAAGCTGTGTTTTCAAGGGCGAGTTTGCCGTTTTTTAATTTAAGATTACCTCTGAAATTTTGTAACAGCAACTGGTCATAAGCTACTTGATCTACTGCACCTAATACTTCAATATCCAGATTTTTGGGCAGTAGTATGACACCGGAGTTGTTCGTCGGTGCTGCGGTTGCACTACTGTTGGATGTACTGAATGCCATAAAATCATTGACATTGATTTTGCGACTGTGTATATCAAAGTTTCCCTTCAATATATCTGTGTCTAGTGTTAGGTAATTTATAATATTGTTGATATGGCCTTTGACGCTAAGTTCATTGCGCCCGTATTGCGCTACAAATTTGTCGAAGTTGAGTTTTTCCTGTTTGAAGGAGAACTTTCCGCTCTTAATCTGTACGGGCTGTGGTAGTAATTCGGTTTCTACCTTTATGTTGCCAATGTCGACATACCCCTCATTTTTTAGACGGTTGTATCTGCCCTGTAGGGCATCACTTTGCAAACCTGCCAAATCCAGATTGGTACGGATATAACCGTCAACATGGGTGCCTTCTAGGGCAAATATCTTGTATATGGGTCCTAAGTTCAGTTTTCCCTTGGAATGAATGGCGTATTTGATATTGTTGAAGTTTTGGAAATCAGCGTTTAGAAAGAACGGTTCGCCAGCAAGTTTAAAAGATACAGGCAGAATTTTGACGTTAAGGTCCTTTAAGGAACCTTTCTTGCTATTGATATATGTTTCTACTTGTATTTCCTCTAGGGGGACGGGGTAGTCTGCTGTCATGAAATAGCCGTTCTTCATCGTAACCGTGGCACTGGTTTCTGGTATGATATTTTTTTTCAGGTCCATAAACCCTTGGGATATAATATTAACGAATATATTCCCCGCGATTTCTACGTCCTGGATCGGGTATATTTTCTTAATATCCGAAAGGTCGATATCAGCTTGTATGTTAGCATCTAGATGGAGTTTTTGAAAGTTTTTGATATCGGCATGTCCCTTTATGAAATTGTTTAGGGCGGCAATATCAATATCTTTTAAAGCAATTTTTGCATTCTTGATGTTATGATCCGTTCCTGTTGCCTCGAGTGCATAGCTGATCTTTTCGATAGCAACAGGTAGGTCACTTAACTTAAAGTATCCGTTTTTTAATGTGTTTTTTATATTGAATGTGGGAATGGAAGCAATGTAGACTTCCTTTTTGTTACGTAACCCGTAGGTCAGTGTATCTGTGGCATAAGTGCCGTCTATTGTGCCATTCAGGTCAAGCTGTCCGGCGAATGTGAAGTCTGGCCATTGCACAGCCTGGTAAAGGCTGCCCAGGTCCAGTGAACTATTGACCGTGGACTGTATCTGCATAGGGTCTACTCCTGATAGGTGTCCTTCTGTTTTGAAAAAGCCATTGGCTATCTTAAATTCAAATTGGCGCAGGTCTATAGCTAAAGAATCGGGGTTCATTTGTGGTAAATTTACCTTGAATTTGGCATTCCATCCCGATATCGGTGTTTTGGCATTTTTGTAGGCGAGGTATCCGTCATTGATGATCAGTCCCAAGCTTAGGTTTGGCATTTTATGCTCGTCGGCGATATAGTCTCCCTCGAGATTCATGAATACTTCGGATGTTCCTTTTACTTGGGTATCTTTTAGCCAATCAGCATATGCTTTGGGCACTAGGGAAAGTAGTTCGTTTAGTGTGCTTTCCTGTGATTTTAGTTTGAAGTCCAGGTGGTATCCATTAGTCAAAAAGGCGAATGAACCTTTGAAGCGAACCGGGAGCCGATTGATGCGTATGTCATTTTTTTCAAATACAAAGGAGAGATCATTGGTGTTGATCTGAGTAATGAGCTGCGCATCTATACTTTTGTGTTCGATATACCGTTCGTGGTCAAACATGAAGGAAAATGCTTCAATCTTAGCATTGGTCTTTAGATCAAAAATAGAAGAGGATAGATCTCCCTTACCTTCGTAATCGATGTTTTTAGCTTCGATAAGCATAGGGACAGAGGCGTCGAAGTAGTGGAGGTTGATGTTTTTAAACTTTAACAGTTTGAAAGCTATCTGTCCATCTGACGTTTCGTTGTTTTCGCTTTGTGTCGTAGTATCTGGATTGTTATAGATGTTATAGTTGGCAGCACCTAGTGAATCTACCAATACATTGATGTTCCCGTCTGTGATGATAAGTTTGTCGAGGACAATTTTGTCTTGAAATAAGGACATTACATCAATACCAATACTGATTTCTTTAACATTTAATAATGTGCTGTCCTGAAAAGGTGCGGAGCCCTTTAGTTGTACGTCGTGTACCGAAGTGGTCAAGGAAGGAAAGTGTGTAAAGAAACTGATGTCGATATCGCGGTAAGCAAGTGTTCCGTTGATCGTTTTGTTGGTCATTTCTTTGATGGTCGCATTGATTTGATCTTTAAAAAAGTAGGGGATAGCGACCATTGCTATCAATATGGTGGTTGTTAAACCCAGGATAACGTATAGAATACGCTTTGATATGCTTTTATATTGTTTGTTGGGCATGGTAGTCTTGCTAATGGTGTTGCAAAACTGCTAAATTTTAAGGAGAATAAGGGGACAGGGAGGGAGAAAAATTTTGAATCTTAAGGAGGTGAGGGGGGAAAAGTTTAAGGAAGGTTTATTATCGATATCTTTTTGTTGCTCAAGCCGCGACTGGCTCCTCCTTTTGTCTTGCCAAAAGGAGGTAAAAGCGCGTCACTGTGCCGACTTGCCACAACGGATCACCATTACTACAATTGGCAACCCGCCAAGGTGACATTTTCAAAAGTGTAAGAAGTTGCGAACAATCAGTGTAAAGTAGAACGATCGACCTTGTAGCATATGAAGTCAAAGGCCGTAAAGCTATCGTAGCACAGCAGTACATCTTGCAATAGATAAGGGTTTACCTTTGGTGAGCTCGCAAGCTCGGTTCCAGTCTTGGGTAGGCCAATAGCCCGGGAGACCTAGAAAACCGCCTTGATTGCTTTACGTGCTGTGATGAACATAGGCTACACAGTCTTGATTTAGCTTTGCTGAGCTCCACTTCGTTCCGGTTTTTTTGCTTCGTTTTTTGATCAAGGAAACCCACGAAGAGGTTCTTGAATACCTTTAAAAAGACAAATTGAAATATGAAAAATAATGAAGGCCCCGTTCTGGGAAGGACAAAAGATGTTTTAATGGTTCCTTTAAAACTAATACTTACTTATCAAAACCATATTTCTTTTCAAGAACTTTAAAATGCAGCTCTTTCTTTTCTTTTAGAAGCAGGTCATAACCTTCTTTTAGATTTTTCCAGAATGCTAAAGTTGTTTCGTTGACTTCAGCCTTATGCTTCGTTATGTTTTCATCTGTCATTTCAAAAGGGAAGATATATACCGGAATATTTTGCTGTCCAGCTTCTTTGGCCCATAGGGCATAGAGGTATATTTCTTTAATCAGGTCATCTGTCATTGGCAGGCAACCTACAGTTTCGCATTTTCCATGAATAAAGATGTCTGAACCGGTATAGCCTAGGCTTTTGTCTAGCTCGTTGGGGTAGTTTAAACCTAAAGAAAGATAGTATAGGCTTTGGGGATTAAAACGATCGATATGGTAGAAGCCTTCAGGCACTTGTTTGTCTCCTTCTGCTTTTTTGGGACCTAGTATTCCAGAACGTTTACATATTGGGTAGGTATGCAGGAGGTTATAGGTGCTTTCTGTTGTCGCTTTTGCATACAGCTCCAATTTGTCTGCATTTTTGTAGGCTACGAGCAAGATGTTCAGCTCTTCCATGTTTAGGTTTTTTGAAGCCAAGAGTTTCTTGAGTTGACCTTCTTTTTCCTGCTTTGCCACTGCGACACGGTCTTCAGTATGCTGTTGCTTCGGTTGGTTTTGACAGGAGAGAGTTATCAATAGTATCATTAAACCTGAGATTATTTTGTGCATGGGTTTTTCTTATTTGGCTATTTTTTAGGTGTGGGCGATTTCTTTACGGATACGGCTCAGGGAGGTATCGGTGATCCCCAGATAGCTCGCGATATATTTTAGAGGCGCCTGTTGTATGATCTGCGGCCGTTCGTGCATCAGCTGTAGATAGCGCTTGGTGGCAGGTTCGGTAATCATCTCGGTTGCTCTTTTTTTACTCTGATAAAGCTCAAATGCCATCCATGCCCGTCCCCATTCACGCATTGCAGGTATGTGGTGGAATAGCTCTTGGAAATCGTCAAATTTTACTTTCCACAAAGTGCAGTCGGTCAGGCATTGGATATACTCTTGGGTGGGGACGCGTTGAAATAACGAGGCGACCTCGATAGCCACTTCTTGGTTCCCTTTGAAGTCGGTAGTGATTTCATTGCCTTCGTAATCGTAGAGATAGGAACGAACCAATCCGCTTTCTACAATATAGTATTCGTTGGCGACCTGATCTTTTTGTAACAGGAAATCTCCTTTCGACTTTAGTACTTTCTCATGGGCTTGACCTATTAGCTCGAAGTCTTTTGTTTCAAATAAAGGGTGTTGGTATACGTAGCGTAATATTTCCATTGTTGGATCTAATTTAGCCCAAGTTAAGGAAATGCATCAAAATTCTATAATTCTATTAAAAGGGGTCTTCGACTTGAAATGTGATCTCTTTTTTTGTGCTAGGATGTATAAACTGAATATAACCAGCATGTAGGTGTAGCCGATTGGAACGTTTGCCATAGAGGTCATCCCCGCATATTGGAGCATTTAATCCCTGTTGGTGGGCAGAATGCACCCGTAATTGATGGGTGCGACCTGTGAGAGGAAAGTAGTGGATACGTGTTTTATCTCCCTCGATAGCCACTACCTTGTATTGTGTGCGTGCATTTTTGCCGTGCTCATAACATAGCATTTGGCGGGGGCGGTCCTCGAGGTCGACTCGTAGTGGAAAGTCTATCGTTCCTTCCTGGCTTTCAATAATGCCATCCAATAAAGCGGTATACCTTTTTTTAACGGTATGTCTGATAAACTGGTCTTGTATAAATTGGTGTGCCTCTTTATTCTTAGCCAGAACAAGGATCCCTGATGTTGACATATCGAGCCGATGTATGATCAGCGGTCCGGTTATTTCAGGATTACGTGCCTGTATTCTGGTCTGTACGGAATCTTGGATGTGTATACCCGGAACGGACAGGAATTCTTCGGGTTTGTTGACCACGATGATATCGTTGTCTTCAAATAATATAGGCAATTCTTTTTCTGAGGCAGGGTTTTCCAGTAGAGGATTAGGATCTACATCCAGTCCCTGTAGCATGTGACTTAATATGGGCTCGCATTTTCCTTTGCAAGCCGGATAGAAATATCGGTGTTTTCTGATCTCGGAACCAGGGGAGGCTCCCCACCAGAACTCGGCTATGCAAACGGGGCTGAGTTCATTTTGATAGGCGTACTGTAGTAGCTTGGGTGCGGCGCATTCTCCTGCACCTGCGGGAGGGAGCATGTGTATGGCTTCCTCAAATATCGGTAATAGTGATTTTGAATGACCGTTGGCATTTAAAAAAACATATTGATCAAATAGCTGCTGCTGTAGGTTGGCTGACAGTTGCTTTCGGAACTCCTTCTTTTCTGTAATTTGAAGTAAAAGGGTCTCTAGCTGCCGTTCTATCTTATTGATACTTTCTTTGGTCTGTTGCTTGAGGATATCATATTCGTGTTGATCTCTGTAGCTTTGTTTGACCAGGTCCTGTTCCAGAGTAAGGTATTCTTCATCAGAAAGTAGTGAGCGTTGTGCTGTGCGTATCTCTTTGCGTTGCTTTTTGTTCTGTTTGTGCAGATTTCTCATGTTGCTCAAAGCGCTGGCTGCTTGTTGCTCAGTGTCAGTTAATTGTTTTTGGAGAGCTGGAATATCAGGAAGGGACTCTAAGTTTTCAATCTCCCGGTTGAGTTGATTTATCGTAGCTTCTTGTCGTAAAAAGAAACCATCGGGATTGAGCATGTCAAAAAGTGGAGGGACGAAATATTTATGAATATTGGTGCCTGCTAATTTTCCGGAACAAGCTGCTAGATAGCCTAAAGTGCCTTGTTTGTTTTCAACAACTAATACACCAAACATTTTACCGATAGGATTACCACCCTGTCCTTCATCAAGACCAAAATTGTGCTGAAAATCTTGTTGCTCGGTTAGGTACTGTTGCAATTCCTGCGCAGCCTGTAGGCTGAGCGGATGGGGATCATAACAGAAAGGAAAGGTGAATTTTTTGGGCGTCTCCATCTCGCTGATGTCCTGTTTAAACGTATGGAAAAAAGGTGTCGATTCATTCATCTTACTTCAATTCTTTATGAAATGCAAAAGTAGGAAGAAATATGTTAAGAAGTTATGAGGTTAAGAAGTTATCGAGTTATCAAGTGAACAGGATCGCTCGACAACCGGCTTACTAACTGACTTAAATATTACATGATAACTTCTGAAATGATTCGAAAAATGGGTAACTTGTAATACTTCAAAAAAAGATATACTTATGCGAGATAAAAGACGATTGGGGAGCTCTTCCCTGGAAATAGTTCCTTTGATATTTGGTGGAAATGTATTTGGATGGACCTTGGATCAACAGGCTTCTTTTGGTATTTTGGATGCTTTCAAAGATCTAGGATTTAACGCGATTGATACAGCTAATAATTATTCGCATTGGGTTCCCGGTAACAAGGGCGGTGAATCGGAAACTATTATTGGTAATTGGTTGCAGGATCGGGGAGGCCGCAGTGATATCGTTCTGATGACTAAGGTGGGAGGTCGCTTTGGATATGACAGTAAGCCGAATGTACGGGGAACCTATATTAAGGAGGAGGTGGAGAACTCGTTGAGACGATTGCGTACAGATTATATTGATCTTTATCAAACACATTATGATGACGAAGCTATTCCTGTAGAAGAGACTTTGCGTGCTTATGATGATCTAATACAGGAGGGTAAGGTCCGTTTTATTGGTGCTTCGAATATATCTCCGGAACGTCTGGTAGAAAGTTTGGATACTTCGGAGGAGAAAGGGATTGCGTCTTATGTTTCACTTCAACCGGAGTATAATCTTTATGATCGGTCCAAATTCGAGAACTTGTACGAAAAAATAAGTTTTGAAAAACAAATCGGTGTTATTCCATATTATTCATTAGCAAGTGGCTTCCTGACTGGAAAATATATAGCAGAAGCCGACTTCGGTCAATCTGCTCGCGGGGCGGATATTCAAAAGAAGTATTGGAATGATCGTGGGCGTCGTATTGTGACCGCTCTTAAGGAAGTAGCCGATTCTTATTCTGTTTCTGCCTCAGCTGTAGCATTGGCTTGGTTGCTTGCACAACGTGCGGTTACTGCTCCTATAGCGAGTGCTACGAAGAATCAACATATGGATGCCTTTGTCGAGGCTGTCAGTTTACGATTGGATGCTGCTAGTTTGGCAAAATTAGAACTAGCAAGTAGTTAGAGAAGTTGAAAGGTAGAATTTTAAATAGTTAAGAAGTTAAATCAAATTATACATATAATGAAAGCAAATATTGGAATTAAAGAAAAGGATACAGCAGCGGTTGCTGTGTTATTGAACAAATTATTGGCTGATGAAAATGTATTGTACATCAAAGTCCGTAATGCACATTGGAATATTGAGGGAGTGGATTTTCACGCACAACATTTATTTTTTGAGGGAATATATGATGAGTTGGCAGAATTGATCGATGAGATCGCTGAACGTGTACGTGCTATCGGGCATTATGCTGTGGGCACGATGAAGCAGTTTTTGGAACTTACGCAGCTTACAGAGATGAAATATGGTAAAAATGATAGCCAAGGTTATATCAAAGAGTTGTTAGGAGATTTTGAGAGCTTGATCATTACGCTCCGGGAATATATCGAGACGGCGGAGAAGCATGGCGATGCTGGTACGGAGGATTTCTTGGTGGGTATTCTTGGTAAGCACGAAAAGACAGCATGGATGCTACGAGCACATCTGAAATAGTAGAACTACAAAGGCTTTCGGAAACGGAAGCCTTTGTAGTTATTTAGACAATTAACTTTTTGTATTACCTATTGCGCGAATGCAAAGCATTTTGCATAAGTTTGTACTTTGTTAACATCATTAACATCTAAGTATTAAATATGATTATTCAACCACGTGTAAGAGGTTTTATCTGTTTGACTTCACACCCTGAAGGAACAGCACAGAATGTTAAAAACCAAATTGAATATGTAAAATCAAAAGGCAAAATCGCCAATGGTCCCAAGAAAGTATTGGTTATAGGAGCTTCTACAGGCTTCGGCTTGGCTTCGCGGATTACGGCTGCCTTTGGTTCGGATGCTGCTACTATCGGTGTCTTTTTTGAGAAGCCGGCTGCTGAGGGTAAGCCAGGTACTGCTGGATGGTATAACACCGCAGCATTTGAGAAAGAAGCACAGTCTGCTGGCTTATATGCTAAGAGTATCAATGGTGATGCATTCTCGGATGATATTAAGAAGCAAACTATTGAGTTGATTAAAAAAGACTTGGGTCAAGTTGACTTGGTTGTTTATTCTTTAGCATCTCCTAGACGTACACATCCAAAAACTGGTGTTGCACACGCTTCTGTATTGAAGCCGATTGCTAATCCTTTTACGAATAAAACAGTGGACTTTCATGCTGGGGTAGTTTCTGATATTTCGATCCAACCGGTAGAAAATGAGGAAGATGTAGCCAATACTATAGCCGTAATGGGCGGAGAGGACTGGAAGTTCTGGATCGAAGATCTGAAAGCTGCTGGTGTATTGGCTGATGGAGTGAAGACTGTTGCTTATTCTTACATTGGCCCTGAGCTTACTTATCCTATCTATAGAAATGGTACGATCGGTAAGGCAAAAGATGATTTGGAAAATACGGTGCCGATTATCAACGATTTGTTAAAGGACCTGAACGGTATTTCTTATGTGTCTGTAAACAAGGCTTTGGTTACACAGTCTAGTTCAGCTATTCCGGTAGTTCCTTTATATATATCATTGCTTTACAAAGTGATGAAAGCTAAGGGCATCCATGAAGGTACGATTGAGCAAATGCAACGCTTATTCGCGGAGCGTCTTTACAGTACAGATGGAAAGCTTGCTTTGGATGAAAAAGGGCGTATCCGCGTCGATGACTGGGAAATGCGCGCTGATGTACAGGAAGAAGTTGCAAAACTTTGGGATGAGGCTACTACTGAAAACTTGGAAGAGATTTCGGATATCAAAGGATACCGTGATGAGTTCTTTAACCTTTTCGGTTTCAACTTCCCTGAGGTAAATTACGAAGCAGATACGAATGAGGTCGTTACTGTCCCGAGTATAGAGGGGTAGTCGTAGCTTCCTATCTTAAATATAATAAAAGCCATCTCGAAGTCAATTCGGGGTGGCTTTTATTATAATAGTTTAGATTTTTGCTTTTCTTTCTTTGAAAAACTGAGTGATCTCTTCTAAGTTGAACGCATTGAGACATTTTTCTTTTGTCAGTCCGCCCTTGCGTGCTATATGTATGCCGTAATGCATATCCAAAAGTCCTTCTGTGCGGTGGGCATCGGGGTTAATGGAAAGAAGCACACCTTTTTCTAACGCATAGCGGTGCCAGCGCCAGTCCAAATCGAGACGTAAAGGGTTGGCATTGATTTCAATGACTACCTCGTTCGCCGCACAGGCATCTATAACCTTTTTGAAGTCTAGCGGGTATCCGGCTCTGGAGAGCAACAAACGTCCCGTAGGGTGTCCTAAGATTGTCGTATAGGGGTTTTCAATTGCTTTGATCAATCGAGCAGTGGCCTTTTCCTCATCCATCTTTAGGCTGCTGTGTACCGAGGCGACTACGAAATCAAATTGAGCTAATACTTCGTCGGGATAGTCTAAAGAGCCGTCGGACAGTATATCGCTTTCTATTCCTTTAAAGATCTTGAACGGAGCGAGCTCTTGGTTTAGCTTGTCCACTTCTGCCCATTGTAGCTGTAAGCGCTCTTCTGTCAGACCATTGGCATATACGGCGGTCTTGGAGTGGTCGCAGATACCGAAATAAGAGAGCCCTAAGTTATCTTTGCAGTATAGCGCCATTTCTTTTAGGCTATGCACACCATCCGAGTATGTGGAGTGGTTGTGGACAGTTCCCTTTAGATCGCCAAACTCTATTAATTTGGGAAGGTTATGCGCCTGCGCCCATACGACTTCGTCCAAGCCCTCACGTAGCTCGGGAACGATGTAATCGAGGCCTAAGGCCTTGTATATTTCCGTTTCTGTATTGCCTGTAGGTATGGAAGGATTTATAGCTTTTAGAAGTTCTAAATGGGCTTCTGAACCCGTTTGCGTAAGCCAATCCAGTGCAAAGGTGTCGACTGTGGAACTGAAAACAGTAAATGGATTGCCATTTTCATCTTTAAACGATATGCTGCGATTATTTTCCTGAATCTCCAGTTCATAGTTTAATCCTGTAATAGCCGTTTGGAGGCTAGATAGATCAGTATCTACGATCAGTTCTATTTGTGACAGCACTTCGCATTTTCTACGGAAATCGCCTGCAAATTCTACTTGGTTTTTGGAGAGTACTGCACGTAGTTTGGTTAAAACAGCTTCTGCTGATCCTTCTATTCTAGCATACAAGAACCATCCTTGATTGGCCAAAGAAAACTCAATTGCTTTTTTAATGTCCTCCTGCGTCTTTAAGCCAAAGCCTTTCGCTTCGATAAGTCTGTTTTCATTGCAGGCATAGTACAATTCTCCTACGGATTCTATTTCTAGTTCGTTCCATATAGTCTGCACTTTTTTAGGACCTAGTCCTTTGATCTTAAGCACTTCGAGAATTCCTTCCGGAGTTTTTGCCAGGAGCTCATCGAGTTCTGGGAAGGTGCCTATATTAACAATCTGTATTATTTTTTCGGCTGTACTCTTTCCTATGCCTGGCTGCTCGCTGAGTTTTTCAAAATCAGCTTCAGCTGCCTGAAAGGGTAGTTTATCTATCTTGAACGAAGCACTGGCCACGGCTTTACTACGAAATGGGTTTTCATTGTGTAGTTCCATTAATTGGGCACAAAGCTTAAAAGTACGTGCTATCGTTTTATTGTCCATGTTTATATAAATTTTGAAGGTTGTCCAAAGTTAGCAAACTTAACTTGTGTTAGGAATAGTTGTTGGTTTATAGTTGTGGAGGGACTGAAGTTAAGGGAGGTTGTTTTTGTCGCTCAAGCCGCGACAGGCTCACAGTTTTCTACGGAGATTGCCTCGCAATTTTGTCTTGCCAAAAGTGTGCAAACCGGAACGAAGTGGAGCTCATCGAAGATAAAGCGCGTCACTGTGCCGGCTTACCAAAACGGATTACTAGCACTACAATTGGCAACCCTCCAAGGTGATATTTTCTAAAGTGAACAGGCATTGCGAATAGTCCTATATCTCATAAAAAATGGGCTACCTTTTTGAAATAGCCCATTTTCTTGTCTTACTTTACTTTTTCCTCTTTCTCTTCATTACTGACCGGTAGTGGTCTGTTGTAGCGATTTATGATCAATCGGATTCCAGAATTCTTTGTTAGGAATTTGATAGACCAGTTCACAAACGTGATTACCTTATTACGGAATCCAAAAATAGAAACCAAGTGAACAAACATCCAGGTCAACCAAGCGATAAAACCTTTCATGTGTATTTTGCCCATATCTACGACAGCCCTATTACGTCCTACGGTAGCCATTGAGCCTTTGTCGAAGTATTTGAAACTCTCTTCGTTAGGTTTTCCTGAAATGATATTCATAATATGTTGGGCTACATATTTTCCTTGTTGTTGAGCCGCGGGTGCTACTCCCGGAAGACCGCGCGGGGTGTCTTCTGTGATCATAGCAGAAACATCACCTATAGCATAAATGCCCTCAAAGCCTTCTACTTGACATTGTCCATTGGTGCGGATGCGATTACCTCTTTCGATATAGTCTGCATGTATGCCCTCTGGAAACTGTCCTTTTACGCCAGCGCCCCAGATTACTGTTTTAGTAGGGATGCTTTCGCCGTTGTTGAATGTGATGGTATTGCCATCGTAGCCCGTAACCTGTGTGTTGAGCATAACTTTAACGCCCAATTCTTTGAGGTAACGTTCGGCATCACGTGATGACTTTTCAGAAAGCGCTCCTAATATTTTTCCTGTTCCTTCGACCAGGTATACTTTCATTTCGTTTTCAGAAAGCTCTGGGTAGTCTTTTTTCAACATGTGCAGTTGAATTTCGGCGATAGCACCGGAAAGCTCAACTCCTGTCGGTCCACCACCTACTACAACAAAGTTCAAGTAACGTTCGCGATCGGATATGTTTTTTCGGAGTACAGCTTCTTCTAGATTCTGTAATACATAGCTGCGGATATTCAAGGCTTCTTTGATGCTTTTCATCGGAAGCGAATATTTTTCTACTTCTGCATTACCAAAGAAATTGGATGTTGCCCCTGTGGCAATGACTAGATAATCATAGTCATATGTACCGACTGAGGTGTGTACTTCTTTATTTTCGTTATCGATTCGTAATACTTCAGCCATCCGAAAGCGGAAATTTTGTTGTGACTTGAACATTTTACGGATAGGAAAAGAAATTGCATCATCAGCTAGTGTTCCTGTAGCGACCTGATACATCAAGGGTTGGAAAGTATGAAAATTGTTTCGATCGATCAATACGACTTCTACCTCTTTGTCCTTAAGTTTGCGCGCAACTTCCACACCTCCAAAGCCTCCACCAATAATGATTACTCGAGGGAAAGAACGTTCTGTACGATTCAACAACATATATCGTTAGTTTTATTGTTATAAATTAATGCAAATATCTTAAAAAAATATAATATTTCAATAGCAAATTTTTATTGATATCACGGTATTTTTATGATTAAAACAGTGTTGTATATTGCGTGGAGGCCTTTCTAGTTGTTTAAACAATGTTTACTTAGTGTTTTTTGTACACATTCTATTGTAACGCTCCTCTTAACCTAATCGATAATCCATGGTCCTGATCTGTCAGGTGAATCTGGCAGGCTAATCTACTGTTGTCATCTGCATCCGGCAGGGTGTCTAACATATCAAGTTCTTGATCCTCAGGTTGAGCTAGGTTCTCTCCACCGGACTTAATTTCCACATGGCATGTAGCGCATAGCGCCATTCCTCCACAGGTTGCAAGGATCTCGTATTCGGATGCTTTAAGGATTTCCATCAGGCTAAAATTAACATCCGTCGGTACTTCGATGGTCGTTGTGCTACCATCTCTGTCTTCTATTTTTATTTCGATGATGTGGTTTTCCATTTTTATGTTCTATTGTTATCTTGTTAACATGTTATCTGGTTAACTCGTTCACTTGATAACACGTTCACTTTCTAAAATGCATGTACTCCATTGACGGTTGTATATTTAAAACTCAATTTTTGGTCGGGGTATACATATTTAAATGCCGACTGAACCATTAGGGTAGCTTCATGATAACCGCAAAGAATCAGCTTCAGTTTGCCTGGGTAGGTGTTGATGTCACCGATGGCATAAATGCGCTCCACATTGGTTGAATAGTCAAAGGTATTTACTTCGATTGCATTCTTGTCGATGTTGAGCCCCCAATCCGCTATTGGTCCTAATTTTGGTGTCAATCCATAGAGAGGGATCAGATAATCGGCATCCAGTAAATATTCCTCTTTACTTTTATTGGCTACTTTTACTTGAGCGAGTGATCCATTGCCATGTACGCTGAGTAGATTGTGTGAAAGTAAGAGGTCTATTTTCCCTTTCTGCGCCAGATCGTATACTTTATCTGCAGAATCCGGAGCTCCACGGAAGCTGTCGCTTCGGTGAACTAAAGTCACTTTTTTAGCAATATCGCTCAAGAATATAGTCCAATCGAGTGCCGAGTCACCGCCACCTGCAATGACGAGTGTTTTGTCGCGATAGGTTTCGGGATTTTTGACCATGTAGTCTATACCTTTGCGCTCAAAGGTATCCACACCTTCTAGTTCCGGTTTTCTAGGCTCGAAACAGCCCAAGCCTCCTGCAATTGCTATGGCTTGGCAGTGTACCTGTGTATTGTCAGAAGTGATGACGATGTAAGAGCCATCTTCTTGTTTTTCGACTTTTTCTACGCGTTCACCTAAGGTAAAGGTGGGGGCAAAGGGTCTTATCTGCTCCATCTGGTTGTCTATCAGCTCTTGTGCTTTGACGATGGGGTATCCAGGTATGTCGTATATGGGTTTGTGCGGGTATATTTCGGACAGTTGTCCACCTACCTGTGGTAATACGTCGATCAAGTGGCAGCGCATTTTCAACAAACCGGCTTCAAATACCGCAAATAGTCCAACTGGACCGGCACCTATAATGCAAATATCTGTTTGTATCATAATACTATTTGTGAGTTAAGTTATCGTATATAGTGTTTAATATCCTTGTGAAATGGGCAAAGTCTTCTTCATTTAGATTTTTCCATGCCTGCATACGGAAATCGGCAACTTTGGGAGCGATTTCCTGTATTTTGTATTCTCCTTTTTTTGTTATATGTAGTCGTAAAGACCTACGATCGGAAGGGTGACTGATTCGCTCAGCAAATTCTTTTTTTATCAATAGATCGATGATTCTCGTTAATGTTGGCTGATCTTTGCCACATAGCTCGGCCATTTCCTTGTTGCTGAGGGAGGGGTTTTCGTATATGGTACGGAGGACTATCCATTGATCTACCGTAAGGTCGAACTGTTGTTCGGCAAAGGCGGTCTGTGCATACTGTTTCACCTTTCTCGCTGTTCGATCGAGAATAAAAGAGTATTGATTGTAACTTTCGTTTAGCATAACAATAATTAGTGTGACAAATATAATTATTGCTTTCCATAATTTAAAGAAAGTTGGTCATATGTAAGTAATAGTAGATTTACATATTAGAGGTTATAAGCTGCAATGATGCCGACTGGGTTTAAGTCTTTGGAATTTAATAGGGAGGTATGGTTTCCGTATTTGGTGATATAAAGTATTGCCAGAGATACTACGATACTATTGTATTTGGTGTTGTTTACGTCATGGACGAGAGTCTGGGGATCAATTCCTTCTCCTTGTTGGCTGTATATGGGCAATTCGATTTCGTGGCTCCCGATTGTTTCAAAGTGCCTGAAACCAAAATTAAAACCTACAGTTTCTATTTTTAGAATGATATGGCTACAGTTTTTGGGTATATGAAAATTGCGTTGTGCGTTGAGAGAAGGTAACGATATGGATGTTGTACCGTTAGACTCGAACGTGACTTGCGGATCACAATACAGGTAATCATGGATATGGCATTTTTCATTAAATTGGAAGTCAACCAGTCGTTGAATGTTACCATCACTGACGTTAAGCATTCCGGAGTATCGTTTTCCATACCCGCGCAGCACACGCTGCATGTGCTGCTGTAAGCGATTGTGCATTCCACTATCGTGCATATCCAGATGTAGGGATCTGAAGGCTCGCCGTATTACTGCACCTGCTGCACTAGCGGTTCCGAAATCGGTTGCTGCGTTTTGTGTCCATTGGGTCTGCTTTAGCTTATCCGATGGTTTGGTCTGTACAACATTTTTGTTGCCTACTTTTCGATTGACCAGATTCCCGATCTGGCCTCTCAGATATCCATTCTCTATAATCGCCATAATCTAAAGATAGCTATTTAAATGTTTGAAAAACAATATTTTGT
This sequence comes from Sphingobacterium faecale, assembly GCF_016746095.1. Lineage (GTDB taxonomy): Bacteria > Bacteroidota > Bacteroidia > Sphingobacteriales > Sphingobacteriaceae > Sphingobacterium > Sphingobacterium faecale. Next base: position 358,097 of record NZ_JAERTY010000008.1, read on the forward strand.
AGCTTTTTCGGAATTGGAAAACGTGATGTATTGGCTGTTGTGAAATTTGAAATTGGTGGTGCTTTACGATTATGAAATTGGCAATTGGATATTATGTCCAAGTACTGTAGCTATAGTATAGATAGTACTTAGATTCGGTTAAGAGAGTAACTGTGTCCGAAGTGTCTTTTAGGTGCTAGTGATTTGCTACTGACTGAGACACGCTGTCAACTCGGAGAGAACACGGACTCAACACGGAGAGAACGGCCTTTTGAATGGCATATGCTGTGCTTTATCCGTGGATGATTAGCGGATAAGACCACTTTGGTGAATATACGATGTTTTGTTGAATAGAATGGTGGATATTGGATCTCGTTTTAGCTTTTTATATTCCTCTCTTGGCATCAGCTAACTCTTTTTCTAACCGTACGATTTTTTCGGATTGAAGTTCTTTTGTCTCTTCTAGTAGTGCTAGTTGCTTTTGTAATAAACTAATCATTGTATTTGGTTCTAATTCATGGGAGAGTAGTGGGTCTTTTAAGACATCTGTTTTGTTGGGTTTTAACATGCTGCCTTTTCCAGTCACTAGCCACTCTGCATTTAATTCTGGATAGCTTTCTAGTATTTTGGATAAATTTATATCTGATATTCCAGATTTTTGATGCGAACGGTCTACAAAACCTTTTGCTAGGCCTGTTTTTAATAAAAAATCTTTTGGCCTAATGGATTGATTTTCAATAAAATCTATGATTCTTTTTCTAGCTGTATCCAAAATATTTGATATTTATTTGTTTTTATCTAAAATATTGGTCTATCTTTGTTTTGTTGATTAAGACAGTTTAACACTACACAAAACTAATAAAAAACGCGATAACTGCTATAGGTGTGTTGTCCATGTTTTGTGCATAAAAAAGATGTTTTGTTCCTGTTTTTAAATCAATGAAAGATACCCGATTATGAACTATTCCTGCCGCAGATTTGCGCGATAGGTGATAATATTAATATAAACTAATTGATTATGGAACTAAACAAAGACTTATTAATCGAACGATTGTCTTCAAAATTGGAGCTACGTGGCGTTTTCTTGTATGAAGACTGGCTTGGAGATACGCGGGTTGAACATCTCATGCTAGTGGTCAGTGCTGTAAAAGGTGTTTCACCTACTACTATGGCGCCTATAGTCAGGTTGTGTATGGTAGATATGCCCGAAATACCCTTTCATATTATTATTGAGGGGGAGTGGTTGAATCAGTTACGCAAAGGGTCGTTGTACCATAGTTATGCCTCTTTGCCTGTACATCGTATCTACTATTCCCGACCTAAGGAGATCGATCTGTTATTAAATAAGAAAATTATCAATTCCATGGCGGAGGTGAACCAAAAGGAATATGAGAAGGCTTTAGGTTATGCGAAGGAATACTTAAGTGCGAGTAGCGAATTTGCATTGAAAGAGAAGTATGACCAAGGAGTCTTTATGCTACATCAGTATTTAGAAGTAAAGATTCGTGCTTTTTATGGGCTAATGGGGGGACAGTTTGGGAAGACACATAACCTCGAGTATATTATCAAGAAAGTCAGAAGTGCTGCTCCGTCGCTTTTGTCGATATTTGCTTATGACGTTGCTGACGTGGAATTGTACAGGTTGCTGGATACGGCTTATAAGTCTTGTGTGAAGGGAGGTTCTACGGAGGTGTCGGTCGAACAATATGAATTTGTAAGAACGCAAAGTGTCTTTCTGGCAGAGATACTTGATGCGATGGTGGGCCGTATGATAGCGGAGGTGTCAACTTACCGCGCTCAATTGCCCACGGATAAGCCGAAGGAGGAGAAGAGGTCTGCTGTCCAAGTTGTGGAGCAGAAAGAGAATTCGAATAAGTCGCATCAGGTGGTTGTGGAGGATTTTTCGGATTTTCCTTGGCCTCAACGATATAAAGATGATGCTAATGCGTTATTGGATGATATTTATTCGAAGCACAGACCCGAACAAATTCTTTTGGTAAATTATAGAACCGGAGGGTTGACCAAAGGAAATCCTTTTCAAGAAAAGGCGTCTAAGCCTATGGAAGAGCTTGAGATGCATTTGGTCGTGTTGATGAAGAACAGAGGGCCATTTCGTTATCGCGAGGTACGACGAGGTGTAGTTTGCGTGACTATGGTTTTTTTGAACGTTTCTTATGTCGAAAGGAGTCTTAAAGAGGGCGGACGATTTGTGAATGCGGTATGGAAGAATGGTTGGCTGTTGCGGAAGAAGGCTACGTTTGGTACGCCTTTGGGTCCTGTTGAGGTCGATTGGAAGGAGAAGGCAGACAGAATGGATACGCTGGTCTGTAACGCTGAGGCTTCTATGAAAAACATGTTGAGTTTGATAAAGGATTCTCCGATTTTAATGGATGATACGAGTTTGCTTTTATTGCATCAGTTGATCGATATGGGAGTTAAGACATATCTGAGATGTGTGGTAGGGTTTATTCCAGAAGGTGTCAATCTGCAGACGTTAATGGATTGGTGTGCTATTGCGGATACACAGGTTATTGATTTCTTTTTCGAGTGGAATGAAGTGGAAAAGAAGGTTCTTGTTCTCGCCATAGAGTCCGAACGGGTTTGTTGGATGGGGGAGGCAAAGAATTTTAGTTCGGAATCTAAGCAAGTTGTTCGAAAGAGGGCAGAAAGATTGATGGAGTTTTTTGTTCAACTGTGCAAGGAGTCCGTTCAATCTATGCAATCCCGTATTGTAGAGCCGATAGCTGAATCGGCAACTATTTAAAAACTAAACGAAAAACTATATGAAAGATACAGTAAAGACGGATGCCACAGAGGCATCTGCAGCCACCGCTTTGCCTAAGCGGAAAGCTTCTGAACCTTTTTTTTATTCAATTGGCGAGGAGAGGGTTGTTTGACTAATCAAAACTATAAATTATGGAAAAGATAGCAATAGGCCGTAACAGCTACGCTGGTGTGATGTATTCATCTGACTTTGTGTATTGGTACACTTACCTGAAGCGACGCATAGCAAAGGGATGGTCTTCTGAAGAATTATCCTTCTTATTGGGGAAGGCTCCTTTTTACTATAATGATTTTGAGCTGATGCATGTTGTTGGAAAGTTTTTACAAAATGAACGTATTATGCTGGATCGGATTTATCAGGACTCTACTGTAGAGCCTATTATGCCTTCAAGGAAGTCTTATGAAACGAATGAGGAGCGTCTAATTCGGGTTAATATTGAGGAGGGAGAGTTTTATCGGGAATTTGAGCTTATTGTTCCTTGGACTTTTTTGCGTGAGGAGCGGTACAAGGATGATGGCGTATCAAAGTGTAAGAAGTATAGGCTGCCCGAGCTAAGATTTAAGGAATGGTTTTTAGAAGAAAGTCTAGAAATGGTTTCGGATGCGACCATCGATATTCGTAATAAGCTAAATAGATTTCTCGATAACAGAGGTCTAAAGGACGGAAAGACAGCGATGGAGTTGTTTCGAGAAGTGGAGTTTACAGGACGACATAACTTCAAGATATATCCGAGGCACCTGAAAAACGGTTTGTATAATCTGATTAAGGCTGGAAAAGTGTATGTGCGGAATATGAATCAACGGTATGTGTTTTTTGAGGCTTAAAGAAGAAAAAATATGGAAAAACAAATAGAACACGTTGGAGAGGGAACGTATAAAGCGACGTGTAAGCCGCAATACATAAGCTTTTTGTACTGCCTGCTTATCAGTAGGATTAGTCGTGGTTGGTCGGCTGAAGAATTATCTTTTTTGTTGGGGCAAGAAGATGATTTTATAGGTAATCTAGAACGGTTTATTGTATTTGATTATAGCGTGGACCTATATGGGCACTTGTTGCAGATTATGCCGGAAGCGCATTTGCTGATGAGTTCCGTAAGGGAGGTCAATGAATTTAATTACAAGCATAGCATTATCATGGAAGGGCATCTGATCCGCTACCGTATGGAACAGTATGTAAATGAGTGGGAGAGTATAACTGTATTTGAACTACTAGAGGAAGATGGGGCATATCGGGATAAGGTTGCGTCAAACTCTATTAAAGAGGAGTTGAGTCAGGCCAAGGCGTATTTGGCCATGCTTATGGAAGAGGGGTATTTCAGAAGGTATATTACAGCGTTAGAGATTTTCATGGTATTGAAAAGTGATTTCTGCAGTCATTTCCAGCCCAAGCAATTAAAAACTGAACTGGATAAATTATGGGGAAGGAAAGGTACAGCCCCCCTTAAACGAACGAAAAGACGGAGTTATGGTTATCGTTTTACCCTGCATAGATAATTTAATAAAATGGATAATAGAATAAATAAGGACGTGTTGGAAGTGCCTATGGACTTTCGTATTGCCTGCGAATCTTTTGGGATCCAAGTGGCGGACTTTTTACAGTTAATGGTGAGTCAGTTTGCATTTGTGAATCTTTTTGGAGAAGATGATTCGGTTTATAATTTGATTGTGAGGAGTTTTATGGAGGCGGAGGAAGTACTTGAGCGACAGGGAGGTTATAAAACCAATTATTCACTGGCTGATAAAGCAAATCAGGCGTTGCCGATCTTTAAACAGCTTTATAAGTTGGGCGCGAACCGTAATTATTCCTGGAATGCGAAGCGAAGCCGATCTAAGAAAATTGTGGATAAGCTATTTTTAATTACGGGGAAGGATATAAGGGCTCAGCCTAAGGTTTACCTAGATGAGGATACTGCTATAACGCTCAGCCGTGATTTCCGAATATGGAGTACAATTCATAACTGTCCAGTCATACCCGTATTGAATGCAATGATGCAAAGGGTGTCTTTGGCTGATTTGTACGCTAGACAGCATCTCGATGAAATCGAATATAATCCAACGTTAGGTATGTATCTCCGAATACAGCAAGGTTACGGTGATCTAGTTAACAGGGACCATTTAAATGGTTTAGGGTTTAAGGATTTTCTATGCGACCTACAAGAATTCGAAATGCGTTACTTTCTGTTTCATAGGTTGGCTGATAGAGTCGAAATGTATAGAGAACAATTTTTGGAAAATTATAATGAAATGAATAAAGCAAATATAATATGAAATATCCATGTAGTAGCAACTGCACAAACACGAATGAATATAGTTTGGATATTCCATATGACAACTGAAAGACAAATTATATACATATGAAAAATTTAGAACAAGTTACGGTCCCAAAGCCTGTTTCGCAGATTTGCGATATTTTTGGTTTGACTGTACAACAATTAGTACAGCGGTTTTTAGATCATGTGGATTTGGGGTTGTATTTCTCTAATCCATTTAGTACTGATCGATGGGCAAATGTTTTTACAACCGAGTGTGTGCTCCAAAATATGGGGGAAGAAAAGTACTTAAAGCGGTATGCAACCTTTGTAGATCGCATTACCGAAGCGGTATTGTCGGGTACAAAGGCAGATGCCTTGGATAAAGTTTATCACATCATCGACGAATGGCATAAAGCTGTATTGGAAAATCGTATTCACGAAATTATGAAGGATGATAGTGATACAGAAGATGGTGAGCTAATTTTTTGAGCTTGTGATAGCAACACTATGGACTGCAATCATTACTGAGCAGTCCATAGTATTTATTTAAGCTTGATTATTATATCGTCAATTAAAAACCGTGTTTTATTTGTGCTTGTTCCTGACGGATCGGAGGAGAATGCAATTCGTGAATTTGGAGATACGTTGGTCAGGGTGACTGTGTAGTTCTCAAATTTTCCAATCGCATCACTTATGTCTAGGGCTTTGCTATCTTTTTTTATGACGCTAGCCAAGTTGGAGATTGCACCTTTGGCCGAAAATTGTGAGCCCTCTATATTTTCGATGACTATCTTATCACAATAGTTGTTAAGTCCTTCCGAATAGACAGCTGCTTTAAAACTCACTTCGACCGTTTTTAAATTTCCACTGTATGATAAAATAGGGGTGTAAAGAATCCCTACAGCTCCTGATCCACCTATTTTGATATATCCAGGTCTTGTGGAAGTATTACCACTTTTGCCCCATCCCTCCATACCGACTCCTTTGGTGTAATCAATTGTAACATTACCGCCATCAAAAACATTGAACTCGGCGCCTAGATCACAGAAACTTTGACCTAAATCTGTGTTTACAGGATTATCGCCCTGGGCTTTATGCCATTGGGCACGTCCGGCAGCTGTAGTGGCATTATATCCACCTGCTTTAAATAATATATCTCCACCATGTATGAAATTTCTAAAATCCTGATGAAGGATAACGTCTCCTGTAACCGTCGGGTTGGAAGCAACCTGTATGCTGGCCGAGTTTGCCGTTTTCATGGCGAATGCAGGAGTCTCGAAGGACGAAGCATTATCTTTTACTTTAAGATAATAGCTAGTGTTTGCAGCTAAGCCTGAAAATGTAAATCTTAAGGGTTTTGGTAAAGACGTGGTCGAAGCTGCAAAAATACCAGTTATATTTTTCCAACTTATTTCTAAATCCGTACAAGCTGGATCTTTGTAAAGGTAAAGGTCAAAGGATTTGGTGATTTCACTGTCCATATTGGCGAAATCTGTAAATGACCATTCTGCTGTTAATGTAGAGTTTGAAGCTTGTATGTTTTTTATGTATATAATTTCAAAATCTTGGTCTACTATGCCGTATTGAGGGATTATTCGTGCCTTTTCAGAGTTTTGTTGGACATAAATCCAATTTGATGTGGCTGAATTTGGATAGTTTGCCCGTACGCGTGCATAGTAAGATTGCCTCGGATTTAGACTGGCGAATTCATAATAATCTTCATCATCGGTTGTATAAGTATATAATGGGTAATCTGAGTCTGGCGAACTTAATAATTGTACGGTATATGATCTTGCATCTTTTATAAAGTCCCAAGCTATCGTTATACTCTTACTATTGTATTCCAGTAATTGGACTTTTTCTGGAGTGTAGTTTTGAAAAGCGGAGCTTATTTCCATGTCTTTATCTGTTTTGCAAGATTGTAGCCCTACACAAAAAGTTATAAATAATAATCCGTCGCGCAATAGTTTCGTTATGTTCATAATGCGTAATTTAATAAGTAACGATAATATCATCAATGTAAAGTCTGGATGCTTGTACGGTTCCATTTTGGTTGGTGTCTTCGGGGAGCATAATAGTTAAAGCAGAAGCATTGGTCGCCGCTTTAATAACACAGCTCACTTCAATCCATTTCATTGTAGCTACATTAAACGGAATTGAAACTTTGTTAGTTAAACTATTGATGTTTGCAAGGGTCACGCCTTGAACTGCTTTAGGGAAGAGGCCTACTAAGATCGATGATGGACCAGGGTTATTATAAAGGGCTGCCTTAAAGGTAACTAAAAGATCTTTGTTCTCTCCTGTTGGGATAGGAAGGGCTGGGGTCAGAATAGAACCAAATTCCGTTGCCGTTGCACTAGCAGCTCCCAGTTGTATATAACCTGGACGCATATAATTCCTTACGCCTAGCCACCCCTCCAGTCCAATCGATTTATAAAACGTTGGATTACTGGTTCGGATTGTAGACGTAACTCCTGAACCATTAGCACCATTTGTACCTACCGCACAAAGTATGGTTTCATCTCCAAGTGCCATTTCTGCAGTTGCTTTTATGGAAGTGATGCCATCCTTATTGGCAATACAGTCACCGCCCCATAAGAAATTATCGAATGATTGCTTTATGATTGTTTGTCCTTGCCCAGCGATAGTCTGCATGGTTCCAAAATCTTGGTTGTCAATTTTAACTGCAATTTCTACTAATCCCTGTGTCTCGGTAAGGCCGTTAAGGGGGATATATAGAAAACCATCTCCAGAAGTCGATACCTGAATTGGCCCCGTTGGTGCGTTTATTCCGGTAGCACCTTTGCCAGATAATTCTATAGTTACCGGAAATTTTTCATCACCAACAGCTTTGCGGTAGGGAACTTTTAATTTAGCAGTTATTGTTTTTCCAACAGTTAAATCGCCCTCGAGCGCCAGATATTTACCGTTAGAATGGGTTGCCCATTCAAATAGTCCATTGTTCTGGTTGATTTTAATGGGTACGTTTTGCTGACTAGATCCACTCAAGTATATAGTGCCTTTACGGGCCTCACTGGTATTTCGAATACAAGTTACTTTTACTTTCTGGTAAGTATTTCCATCTCCAGTACCAGATTGCGGCTCAACTTTGATCCAATTGTCCTCGTCTGGTATCTGTATTGACCAATCGCCTGTGGCTCTTACCGTGAATTCTTTGCTTTCTTCTATATAGTCAAATGAAAGTTGTTCGACGTTCCGCTTAAGAAAGGATTCGGATTTTTCCTTTTCACAGTTGGAAAAAAACAGGACGAAAGCAAAAACTAGATAGAGATTATAAGATTTATAATATTTCATTTCTAATAGTTTTATTTGATTTGTGATAACTCTCAAATAGAACCCTTATAACTGAAACTTGGAAGACTTGCTGGCTCAAATATGGGACAATAAAGTGATATTGTCAAAAATAATGTCGAAAATATTTTTAAAATTTAAACGTTTAACTATATTTGTTTAATCGTTTAATCAATTAAATTGTAAATCTGAATAAATAGTTCCCTTTTTCGACTGATGTAGCAGACTTGCCAGTTGCCATATAATGAACCACGAAAAAAAGAACAATTATGGATATAGTTTTTAAGTTCACTAAACAAAGTGGATATCGGACAATCTTTAAATATTTGTCCATGTGCTTTCTGTGTTTGGGTTTTAGCAGTACAGTAGATGCTCAAATTAAAACACTAGAGGGAAAAGTGTTTGATGCTGATCGTAAATCTCCTTTGGCGGGGATTACAATTAGTATTAAAGGTAAAAATGTAACTACAGTGAGTAATGCAGCAGGTGTGTTTAGTATCAGGATTAATATAGCCGATACACTGTTGTTTACATCATTAGATCGGATTAATTTAGAGCGAATCTATAAAGGCGAGTCTAACATGGAGGTTTACCTGGAGTCTCAAGGGCGTGAAATGGAGGAAGTTGTCGTAGTGGGGTATGGGGTATTAAAGAAGAAGACTGTTGTCGGTGCTGTAGCCGAGATTAACGGAGATGAAATCAAGGACCGGCCGACTCCCAATGTAACTCGGGCGTTGCAAGGGCAGATACCCGGGTTAAACGTCATCCAATCGGATGGTAAACCGAATCACGGAGGAAACATTACTGTTCGGGGGCAAAATACAAGCTTCAAAGCTCGCAAAATGGGCGGTGGCGAACACAGTAATACACTGGGACAAGGGGGTGGTGCCTTGGTATTGATTGATGGTGCAGAAGGGGATATCAATACCGTCAATCCTGAAGATATTCTAACAGTAAGTGTGTTGAAAGATGCTTCGTCAGCAGCGGTTTATGGAGCAAGGGGTGCTTTCGGTGTTATTCTTATTACAACTAGAAAACCGAAAGGTAATGTCTCCAAGTTATCCTATGGTTTTGCGCAATCTTTTATGGAACGCACTGTACGATGGGAAGAAAATGTAGTTTCTGATCCGGTTGCCTGGGTCGAAGGATTTCGCGAATCGTATCAAAATGCTATGCCCAATGGAACTGTACCTTCATTGATGAATAACTATTTTCCTTATTCAGATGCTTGGTATGAGGAGTTAAAGCGTAGACAAGCTGATCCAACACTTGATAATTATAATTTAGATGAAAATGGAAATTATATCTATTATGGGGCTACCAATTGGTTGGAAGAGTTTTATAAACCGAATAATAAAGCTACGGTACATTCGCTGAATTTCTCCGGGGGTAGTGAAGCCGCCAACTATTATCTTTCGGGAAGGATGTATACTCAAGATGGTATTTATAAAATCGGGAATGAAGATTTTGATAAATACAATGTTCGAGGAAAAGGTAGTATCAAAATTAAGCCATGGTTGACCATAGATAACAATACCAGTCTTAATATCAACAATTATCTACAGCCGATGGTGCATTATGGCCAGAATGTTGTGGGAAGACAGGTTGATTTATTCGGTTTTCCTGTGGCAACCGTAAAAAATCCAGACGGAAGCTGGACGCAAACTGCCGCAAAAGTAGGTTATGCTGCTTTTTCAGAAGGAACTTCTTTTCAGGATAATAAATATTTGGAAGTTGCAAACACTTCATCTTTGCTTCTGGACATTGTCCCTGCTATTTTTAATGTTCGTGGAGATTTTACTTATAAAGCTATTCGTTCTCAACGTCAACGTGCTGAAAATCTGTATACCTTTTATACAGGTCTGACTGCATCAGGGAAAGATTATAATGAATCTTCGCTAGAAGATTGGCGTTATGATACTGATTATATCTCTGCAAATGTGGTAGGTACCTATACGCCTGAATTGGGGCATGGGCATAACTTAAATTTAGTTGCAGGTTGGAACCTCGAAGATAGCCATTATAAAAATCAAAAGACTTACCGTACCGGTAATTTATACCCTTCAAAACCTGGTTTTACACTGATGGATGGTGAATATTACTCCACGCTTTCAGGAGGTAATACTTGGGGGCTGATCGGCTTATTCAGCCGGATAAATTATAATTTTCATAATAGGTATATTGCTGAAATCTCCTTTCGCTATGATGGATCCTCGAAGTTTCCGAAAGATTCGCAGTGGGGATTTTTTCCCTCAGCTTCATTGGGATGGAACTTGTCAGAAGAAAGTTTTTTAAAGGAAAGAACCGCTAGCTGGTTAAATAATTTTAAAATCCGTGGCAGTGTTGGGTCTTTAGGGAATGCGAATATTAGTCCCTATCAGTTTTTAGAAACGTTGACATTTGCTAAGTCAAGTGTTCTTATTAATGGAAATAGAGTCCCATATACAGATGCACCTTCATTGATTCCAGAGGGGATAACCTGGGAAACCGTTACGACGTATAATATCGGAGCAGATATCGCGGTATTAAATAATAGATTAAATTTTGTTGGCGATTATTACCATCGTTATACTACCGATCTGTATACGGTCGGTCCCAATCAACCACAGGTACTCGGTAGCTCAGCACCTAGAGGTAATTTTGCTAGTCTCAAGACAAGAGGCTGGGAAGCAAGTTTAACCTGGAAAGATAAATTAGATCTACCTACGTCACCTTTACAATATAGCATCAAAGCGATGGTCTGGGATAGTAGGAGTTGGGTGACCGATTATTTCAATGCAAATGGTGATTTGACGACCTACTACGAAGGTATGGAGCTGGGAGAAATCTGGGGATTCCGTACAGCAGGTATTTATGCAAGTAATTCAGAAGCGAAAAATGGCCCGGCCTATCATTTCTTTAAGAATGGTGAAATGTTTGAAGCCTATGCCGGTGATTTAAAATTTGTGGATTTAGATGGAGATGGTATAATGACCAAAGGAGACCGTACGCTAAATAGTCATGGCGATATGGAAATCATCGGAAATACGTCGCCTAGATACCAGTTTGGATTTAATCTTGCGGCGAATTGGAAAGGTTTTGGAATATCGGGTTTCTTTCAGGGAGTTCTAAAAAAGAACTGGTATCCATGGACAGAATCAGGCTTTTTCTGGGGACAACATAATCGAGCATACGGTTTTCTTATGAAATCACAAACAGGCGATAATATTGTACAAGTAGATAAATCATCATCCGATTGGGTTGTAACGAATATGGATAAAAATCCTTATTGGACACGTCGGGTTTCCTTGGCTGCAAATCGAAATGATGGACCTTTAACTTGGGAAAATACACATTACTTGCAGGACGCAGCTTATATCCGGCTTAAAAATATAACATTAGATTATAGTTTGCCAACTTCGATTCTTGCTAAAGTAGGCGTCAGTTCTTGCCGAGTTTATGTAACAGCGGAAAATCTTTGGACATACTCGCCTATGTTTAAATATACAGCGATGTTCGATCCAGAAGTTATAGATTCAGGAGATAGCGATTTTGCCAGCTCTACAACTAGTGGATTGAGCGGAACAGGTAATGGATACTCCTATCCAATGCTGAAAAATATAACTCTTGGTCTAAATATTAGCTTTTAACCGTCCAATTTATTAGAAATGAAAAAAATAAGCCACGTTATACTATTGAGTCTCAGTCTTGGACTGATGACATCATGTGAAAAGTTTTTCGAACGCGATACTTACGATTCCATTAGTTCTGATAATTTTTTTAAAACAGAATCAGATCTTGAATTATATGCAAATGGGTTTATTCAAAAAATGACCCCATCGGCAACGACAATTGGTTACAGTGACTATCATGCCGATTACTGTGCCATCAATATTCCAACGGACTTGCTACGTCCAGATGGAAATGTTTCACCAGGCAACCAAGGAGGATGGACAGAAAGCTCTTGGAGTAATCTTCGCAACATCAATTATATGCTCACTAATATGACTAAGCTAAAAGGCAAAATAAGTGATGATGTTTACCGACATTATGAAGGAGTAGGACGATTTTGGAGAGCTTGGTTTTACTACGACAAAGTTCAGACTTTTGGTGCGGTTCCCTTTTACGATATGGTGGTAAAATCGAATGATGAAGAGGCCATGAAGAAGCCTCGGGATTCGCGCGAATTTGTCATGCAAAAAGTTTTAGAGGATCTGACTTTTGCAGCAGAGAATTGTCTAAGCACAGATAAGTTTAGAGGAGGAGGAACGCTGATTAACAAGTATGTTGCCTTGGCTGTAAAATCTAGGGTATGTTTATTTGAAGGTACGTATAGAAAATATCATCAAGTAGATCCTTCAACAGGTAAAATCTGGGAGAATGCTGGAAATAATATCAATCTTTTTTTAAACGAAGCTATTGAAGCAGCAGAGGAGTTGATGAATTCGGGAGCATTCAGTCTGGTTACTGGCGATGTTACTAAAGCTTATCGGAGTCTGTTTACTTCAGATAAACTTCTAACTAGTGAAGTAATCTGGGGTCGGATGTTTAGTAAAGATCTGTCTTTATTTCATGACTTGTCGTGGGTTTATTATTCACCTACTTATGGTAATAAGGTTTCTTTAACTAAGTCCTTTGTCAATAGTTACTTGATGAAGGATGGAACGGCCTTTACCAATAAAGGAAATTATAAAACGATACCTTTTGCAGATGAATTTAAAGACCGGGACAGCAGGTTAAGTCAGACTGTTATCTCACCCACCTATACCATGACAAATAATGGCGTTACTGCATTATACCCGCCCAATTGGTTGGTAACGCGTACGGGCTACCATCCGATAAAGTTTTCTTTAGATAATAATGCGGATAATGTGTTGTCTAGGGCAGCAAGTTGGAATAGTCTACCCATTATACGTTACGCTGAGGTATTACTTAACTATGCAGAAGCTAAAGCAGAGTTAGGACAACTTGGGCAGGCGGAGTGGAACCGCTCGATTACTCCTTTACGTAATAGAGCGGGAGTTGCGTCAATTTATCCTTCTGTTGCCGACCCTTATTTAGCAGCGTATTATCAAAATTCTATTTCAGATCCTATCTTGTTGGAAGTGAGGCGGGAGCGTGGAGTGGAACTTTGTTTGGAAATGGGACTGCGCTGGGGTGACTTAATGCGTTGGCATTTGGGTGATCTATTGAGTAGTAGCGTAAACCCATGGACGGGTATGTATATTCCCAATAGCAATGTACCAATGGATTTAAACTCGGACGGGATCATCGATTTCGAAATTGGAACAACAGAAAGTGTTAAGAGTATTGTGGTAAACTCAAGTAATGCAAATCAAACTTTTTCCATCAATGGCGATAATAATCTCCAGTGGAATTACCAAAGAGTTTGGTCAGAGTATAAATATTTACGGCCAATACCTACAGAAGCAATAATTAGAAATGGAAACCTTACGCAAAACTATCTTTGGGAAAGCAAGTAATCCTTTTTTTAGTCGTTATATAATGAAAATACAATGAAACAGTTAAGTAGATTTATATTAGTATATTTTTTATTCCTGTCTTGCGGTAAGGACAAGGTTGCCGAGATAGATTTAGACGCAGTTGAACCGGTAAAGACCGAACTGAATGGATCCACTACATTATATGGATTGATCGTCGATCAAAATAATAAACCTGTAGAAAATATGGTTGTCAGTGATGGCTTTAGTACTGCAAAAACTGATGCTAATGGGGTTTATCAACTGGAAAGACACAAAAAGGCAAAGTTCGTGTTTTATGTTTCATCCGCTGATGTAGCGATCAATGTCGATGAGGATAATTATCCTATGTTTTATCAAAAGCTTGTACTTAAAGACAAAGTCATCAGACATGATTTTAAAGTCGTAAAAACAGATGTGGAGGATAAATTCACGCTCTTCGCTATTGCGGATCCTCAATGTCGCAATATGTCCGAGGTTGCTCGTTTCAAGAATGAAACTATGGCTGATATTAAAACCAATATTTCTAGATACACGAATGTAATAGGGCTTACATTAGGCGATATTGTATTTGATGCTCCCGAATTGTTGTCCGAAATGAAAGGGGCAATGTCCAATCAAGGAATACCCTTTTTTCAGACTATTGGTAATCATGATCACCTACAGACGGCGAGTTCCGAAGATAAATCAGAAGAGGGGTTTCGAAATACGTTCGGCCCAACCTATTATTCATTTGATCGAGCCAATGTACACATTGTTGTGGTCGATAATGTTATTTACGAAGGAAAGCAGTCTTATCGGGGTGGTTTAACGGAGAGTCATTGGAAATGGCTTCAATCCGATCTTTCGCACGTAAGTAAAGATAAAATGATACTTTTTGTTTGTCATATTCCGTTTCGTAATGGAAGTGCGGTTAATCATGTCGATTATTATAATGAAATATTAGACTTGTTAAGTACTTTTAAGGAAGCTCATATTTTAAATGGACATACGCATTACCAAACAAATTATCTGCATAAGCGAAATGGGAAAACTATTTATGAGCATGTTCATGGGACAGCATGTGGGGCTTGGTGGAATTCGACAATTTGCGCAGATGGTACACCTAATGGTTATGCGGTCTATGAAATAGAAGGTAACAGTATGAAAAATTGGAAATATAAGTCGACCAATTACCCGGATAATTTTCAGTTACGTGTTTATGATGCGAGTCAGGCTTTTGGTCCAACAAATAAATACAACTACATTTTTGCGGATTCAGGAAACTTGAATTTATCTGGTGATGGTTGGGTCGTGGCGAACGTTTGGAACGCTGACGATAACTGGAAAATTGAACTTTTCCAAAATGGGGTGAAGGTTCAAGATATGACAAAAAAGACAAGTCGCGATTTATGGGCTACTTACTATCATTTAGAGACATTAGGGAAAACTAAAGGCTCTGATTTTGATAAATCATTGAATCATTTCTACGTGGGTAAATTGAACAGTCCAGCAGGTATCTCAAATTTCGAAGTCCGTGCTACCGATATTTTTGGAAATGTATACAAAGCGACGACGTTAAAAACGGATTTTATGGGAATTGGTGCATATTAATTGAAATTCTTTTTATTTTCATATTTATTAAGAAACAGAAATTCGATAGAACGGGATTGCCCATGATAAAAAAGACATCTTTAAAAGATATAGCACACGAAGCAGGGGTATCTATTGCCCTTGTTTCGTATGTCCTGAACGGGAAAAATACGAAGCGAATAAACGTAGAAACTGCTGAGAAAATAAAGCAAATAGCAAAAGCTCTGAATTATCAGCCTAACCAGATTGCTAAAAGTCTTAAAAGTAACAAAACTTATACCCTTGGGCTTATAGTAGCCGATATTTCTAATTTTTTTTATAGTTATATAGCTGGGCATATCGAAGACGAAGCTAATAGATTTGGCTATAATGTACTCTTTGGGAGTGCCTATGAAGACCCCAAACGATTTCAAAAATTGTTAGATGTTATGTTAGCAAGGCAAGTAGATGCATTAATATTGGCTATTCCGGATGGGGCTGAAGATAGTTTGAATACTATAAAGGATTCCGGTGTTCCTTTTGTCCTTATTGATCGTGAATTTCCAGAATTTGGCGAATTGAACTCGATCGTATTGGATAACTACAATGCCTCGGCTTCTGTGGTACGAAAGTTTGCATCTCTAGGCTGTCGTAAGGTTGCAGCTATTGGATTGGAAAGCAATCTGTTTCATTTGCAAGAGCGGAGTCGCGGATTTACGGAGATCGCGGAGCAGATATTAGGTCCATCTACTGGAAAAGTATATAATCTTTCAGAGGGAAGTTTGCCCGATAAGATCCAACCGCTGATTAAGCAGATTCTTGAAGAAGAGCAGGTTGATGGAATCTGTTGTTTTACCAATAAGATTGCCATGGCCACTTTGCCGCTACTTTTATCGCTTAAGGTACAAGTACCTAAAGAAATAACAATAATCTGTTATGACGAGGTTGAAGCCTATAAGCTTTTTCCCTATCCTATGTCCTTTGTAAGGCAGCCGCTAGAGGAGATGAGTAAGGAGGCAGTTCGATATCTGCTGGGACAAGACAAGCATAAAGTAATGGGGGTACGCAAGTTTGAAGCAGTTTTGATTGATATGCAAGGATATTCCTGATTAGAAATTTACCATTTAAACCTATATAATAATGCGAGTTATTTTATCTTTTTTTTATAGCTGTATTTTGTTGTTTTCTGTGACAACTTTACATGCTCAGTTACGACTGCCATCGTTTTTTTCGGATAATATGGTTCTTCAGCGTGATACGGTTACGAAATTTTGGGGATGGGCAAAAGCTGGATCCAAAGTGAAAGTTAAGGCGAGTTGGTTGTCTGATACACTTGAAGCTGTTACCACGGGTGAAGCCGCTTGGTCTGTAGCATTACCAACAAGTAAAGCAGGGGGACCTTATACCTTAACGGTTTTATCAGGTGCTCAGAAGCTTGAATTGAAAAATTTGCTTATGGGGGAGGTCTGGATTTGTTCGGGTCAATCTAATATGCAATGGAATTCAACTAATGACCTGAAGGAGATGAAAGATCGTTTGCCAAACATCGCGAATTCAAAGATACGTTTGCTAAACGTCAGTAATATAGCTTCGGCGTTTCCACAAGATGATTTGAGGAATAGCTGGCAGGTATGCGACCCTGTTTCAGCGGAGACTTTTAGCGCTATCGGGTATTTTTTTGCTGAAAAGCTAAATCAAGAACTTGATGTACCGATAGGTATTATAAATTCGAGCTGGGGAGGTACCTGTGCCGAAGTATGGACTCCAGAGCAGGTTGTACTGCAGGATTGGACATTACAGGAAGCGTCTCTTTTGAAGAAAACAGCTCCAAGGAAGCCAAATTTACCGGGTAGAGCTTGGAATAGCATGGTTCGCCCCATTGTTGGCTACGCTGTTGCTGGCGTGTTATGGTACCAGGGCGAAGATAATGTAGTTTCTTGGTCTTCTTATGAAAAGTTGTTCAGCGCTATGATTTCCGCATGGCGCGAAGAATGGAAAGATCCATTTCCATTTTATTTTGCACAGATTGCTCCATATAGCTACAATAATAAAGATTTGCCGCGGGCAGCATACCTAAGAGAGGCTCAGGTACACACTGCTTTACACCATGAAAATGTATATATGGTGCCGACTTCTGATTTAGTGCCTGATGTGAAGAACATACATCCAACAAGAAAAAAAGAAGTTGCCGAACGTTTTGCAAATATTGCTTTGGCTAAAAATTACGGTTTGCAGCGAGCACAGGTTTTAGCACCTATTTATAAAAATCATGTCATTGAGGGGAATAAAATATTAATAGATTTTTATCATATGGCGCAGGATGAACTTGTCTCCCCATCAGGAAAACAGATTCCACATTTAATGATTGCTGGAGCAGATAAAGTATTTCATCAGGCTGATTTTAAAATAAAGGGAAGCCAACTTCAGGTTTTTAGTAAATACGTTCCGAAACCTGTGGCAGTACGTTATGCATTTTCTGAAACAGATTTAACCGATTTAAAGGCTACAAATGGGCTGCCTGTATCATTATTTCGGACGGATGACTGGTTGCAGTTTACGGAAGCTCAATAATTTTATGATGATTAAAAAAGTAAATAATATTGCTTTTCCTCCTTGTTTAATCGTTTAAATTTTTTAATTTTAAAGTCTAAACGTAATTCAACAATTATAAATCATGAAACAAGCAATCTTAGTTTCTCCTGAGCATATTGTATTTTCTGAGGTAGCCGAGCCTGCTCAATTGGGGTCTAACGACGTACTTATACATATTAAAAAGATAGGAGTTTGTGGATCCGATATCCATGCTTATAAAGGCAAACATCCCTTTACCCAGTTGCCTGTAGTCCAGGGGCACGAGTATAGTGGGCAGGTCGTACGTGTAGGATCTGCTGTCATGAAGGCTAAGGTAGGGGATAAGGTAACCGGTAGACCACAGCGTGTGTGTGGAAGCTGTGGGCCATGCCGGTCCGGTCGTTATAATGTATGTGCTAATCTTCAGGTAGAAGGTTTTCAGGCGCCTGGGGTAGCTCAAGATTATTTTGTGCTACCTGAAGATCGCTTATATGTCATACCGGAATCTATAGATTTTGACGCAATCGCACTGATAGAGCCTGCTGCAGTGGCTGCCCATGCTACGGCGATGATTCGAGATATAGGTTCCAAAAATATCGTCATTTCTGGTGCGGGGCCAATTGGCAATATCATAGCTCAATTTGCTAAGTTACGTGGTGCAAAGCGCGTGATTGTAAGTGATTTCAATCCGTTTCGTCTTCAGAAAATGCACGATCTAGGTATTACGGAAACAATAAACCTTGCTGAAGAAAACTTTGAAGATGGTTTAAAGCGTATCTTAAAAGATGAATCCTTTCAAGTAGGTATTGAAGCTGTTGGAGTCGAGCCCGCGTTACATAATCTCGTAGATCATATTGAAAAGGCGGGGCAGGTAATAATTGTTGGGGTCTATGAAGAGTTTCCTAGATTAAATATGGGATATGTTGGAGAGCACGAGCTTACTATTCAAGGGAGTATGATGTACAAGGACGAAGATTATCAGGAGGTGATTAGGTGTCTCACCGAAGGTAAATTACAGCTTTCTGCATTGATCACACAGCGATTTCCATTTGAGAACTATAATGAAGCTTATCAATTTATAGAAAAGCAAGCTTCCAGAACTATAAAGGTTTTGATTGATGTAAACTAATAAGAGAAATAAAAACTTTCAAATTTTGAAGAGATGAACAAATTAATAAAAACTACTCGTTTGATAGCAATTGTCGTTTTGTGCTTATCAGGTTATTCCTATTGTTTTGCCCAGAAAGCTGAAGTTAAGCTTTTTGCACATCGGGGTGGTATGGCCGAAACGGATGAAAATACAATCAGTGCATTTGAAACAACCTATAACAGAGGGTTACGCGGGTATGAAACAGATATACGTATTACAAAAGATGGGCATTTGGTTATTTTTCATGATGACTCTTTTGATCGAATGTTGGGAATCAAGGGTTCTATAGAAACATTAACGTTAAAGGAAATTAAAAAGCTCAAAACAAAAAAAGGTAACCCTATTCCAACATTGGATGAGTTCTTGACTTTTTTTAAGGATAAAGATGGGGTTTATATTGAGTTTGAAATGAAAACCAACAAGCCGTTGTATGATGAAACGACGCTGGAAAAATACTGTGATATGTTGTATACCAAAGCATATGCAGCTAAACCTGCTAACTCTGATTATGTGTTAACTTCTTTTGATCCAAGACCACTGAAATATTTAAAGCAAAAATACCCAAATGTGGATCTACTATTGATCAAAAGCGAAGCGTTGAGTCAAAAAGTGTTGGATGAAGCAAAAGGATTAGGGGTTACGCGAGTGGGCTGTAGAGCAGAGAAAACAACACGTAGCATGGTGACAGAAGCAAAGAAACAAGGATTTACCGTAAGCCTTTGGCCGGGGCATAGCGTGGAGGACTTTTTTCTTGGGGTAGCATTAGGCAGTGATTATTTATGCTCGGATGTACCTTATGAAGTTACAGAGAGGGTACGCAATAGTGCACCTTGGATCACCTTAAAATAATTAAGCTATGCGGTTTAAAAAAATAGCTAGCTGTTTGTTGACGAGTATCATCTCTGTTCATGTTCTCCTATTTACCGGGTGTCTACCCAGAGAAGCCAAGCTGCAATCTAAAGCAGAAGAAAGTACATCGTTGACCGATCAGTATCAGTCCAAAAAAGATTTATCCCTTGTTAAAGTTGGTTATTGCGGCCCATCCATGGTTGCTCCCTATTATGTAGCGTTAGAAACAATCATCAAAAAGCAAGTTCAAGCATATGGGATGCAATATTTTACGGCTGATGGTCAAGAAGATGTCGCAAAGCAGGTCGCAGCAATCGAAGATCTTTTGTCAAAAGGGATACAGGTATTAATATTGAATCCGTTGGATTCCAAAGCCGTTGTCCCGGTGGTGAAACGTGCACATGAAGCAGGGGTAATGATATTTATTGTCGATTCAATGATAGATGAATCGGCACCCTACATTGCTTCTATAGTGGCTGATAATACGCTGAATGGAGAATTGTTAGGACTATGGCTTGCCGACCAAAGAAAGGAGGAGTTGAAGATTGCAGTTATATCAGGAAACCAAGGGAATCCGGTAGGACGGGAGAAACGATTAGGCTTCGTACGTGGTTTGGTGGACGGTCAGTTACATCATACTGCGAAGACCAATTTCAGTATTGTTGCGCAAGGCTGGGGAAAATGGAACAATAACGGAGGTGTAAAGGCGATGGAGGACATTTTGGTCGCTCATCCCTACGTAAATGTTTTGTTGGCAGAAAATGATGCAATGGCCATGGGCGCATTGAAGGCAATAAAGGAGATGGGGAAGGATAAGCAGATAACTGTTTTGGGATATGATGGACAAAAGGAAGCCTATGAAATGATTAAGGAAGGTACATTTGCGGCAACTGCTCAAAATAGTCCTAGAATATTAGGAGAAATGGTGGTTGAGACTACAGTTAAATATTTAAATGGAGAAAAGAATATTGAGAAACTCATCTATACACCGTCGGTACTAATCTCTAAAAAGAATGTAGATGCGTTCTACGATCCAAAGGCTTTGTTTTAAACTATATTTTTATGGATACCATGTTATATCTACAGGATATCACTAAATCTTTTGGTGGGGTAAAAGCTTTGAAAGGCGTCAATCTCGAGATTGCTGGCGGTGAAATACATGCTTTATTAGGCGAAAATGGTGCTGGAAAGTCTACATTAATGAAGATTATTTCGGGAGCACACCAATCAGATACCGGTTCACTTATATTTCGAGGAAAGGAGATCAGTAATAACAATCCACATTTAGCAAAAGGTCTTGGTATTAGTATTATATATCAAGAGTTTTCTTTAGTGCCAGAATTGTCTGTGTCCGAAAATATTTATTTGGGCCGTCCTGGTAGCTGGATTGACTGGAAGCAACTTGATAAAGATGCTGAAGCGTTGATCCATTCTTTAGGATTTGAAATCGATGTAAAAAAAAAGGTATCACAACTTCCTGTGGCACAGCAACAGGTTGTAGAGATTGCTAAGGCATTAGCACAGCAAGTAAACCTGTTAATACTGGATGAGCCCTCTGCTGTATTGGGTACAGCAGAGATTAAGAAACTTTTTTCTCTTTTGCAAAAGCTGAAGGAAAAAGGTGTCGGTATAATTTATATTTCACATCATTTAGAAGAACTTTTAGAGCTGTCAGACCGGATTACTGTTTTAAAAGATGGGAAGACTGTACAGACCGTTAAAACCAGTGAAGTATGCAAAGATAAGTTAGTACAGCTTATGGTGGGAAGGGAAATGTCACAGCTTTATCCCCAAAAGATAAACACTATTAAGTCTGACGAATACTTACAAGTTTCCAACTTAAAAAGCTCGTTTAGTAAGGAAGTGCTATCGTTCTCCATACGTAAAGGGGA
Source organism: Sphingobacterium faecale (assembly GCF_016746095.1). GTDB lineage: Bacteria > Bacteroidota > Bacteroidia > Sphingobacteriales > Sphingobacteriaceae > Sphingobacterium > Sphingobacterium faecale. The sequence continues at coordinate 379,896 of NZ_JAERTY010000008.1, forward strand.
AATTCTAGGCGTCGGGGGGCTTGTGGGATCGGGGCGGACAGAGCTATTAGAAAGTCTTTTCGGACTACTAGGAGCGAAGGCCGGTATGATCAATTTTGAAACAGGCACGTTGCAGCTACACTCGCCACGTAAGCTGGTGGCGCAAGGATTAGGGATGGTACCAGAGGATAGGAAGCGATACGGAGGTTTATTAGAATTAAGCATTCGAGAGAATGTTAGCCTAGCCAATATGGGAAAGATTTCAAATAAATACGGGTTTTTAGATTTAAAAAAAGAACGAGCAGTTGTTTCTGATTTGATAAAAAAGCTTCAGATTAAATTAGGTGATATGGATGATCAACTCGCTACACTTAGTGGCGGAAATCAACAAAAAGTAATCTTAGCCAAATGGCTGAATTTAGATCTAAAGGTTTTGCTAATTGACGAACCTACCCGTGGGGTAGATGTCGGCGCTCGTTTTGAAATTTATCAGATCATTCAAGAGTTAGCTGATCAAGGAATATATATACTCATGGTTTCTTCAGATATGGAAGAGCTTATTGGACTTTCTGACCGTATTCTTGTACTAAAAAATGGCCATCTACAGGGGATCATTGATCGTCGCGATTTTAGCGAAGAATCGATTTTACGTATGGCTATCGGAGCCAATTAATTTGTGAATTATGAAAGAAAAACTAATTAAAAATAATACCTTCATTATATTTATTGTGTTGTTGCTGGCTTCTAGCTTGCTCTCTGAGTCTTTTTTGACGATGACAAACCTTACTAATCTCTTACGTCAGGTGGCTCCTATAGGCTTGGTGAGTATTGGTATGTTTCTCGTTATCTTAACCGGAGGAATTGATTTATCTGTTGGATCAATCCTTGCATGTATCGGGGTGGTTTTTGCTGTGCTTTCCCATGAAGTCTACTATAGTGCGGGTTTGGTAATCTCTTTGCTGGTAGGTGTCGGAATTGGTGCTTTTTCCGGTTATTTAGTTGCCTATCAAAGAGTAGCACCATTCATAGCTACATTAGCCTTAATGACTATTGTTCGTGGTGCAGGTTTTTTACTCTCAAAGGGTGCTCCAATTACGATAGGAGAACATTCATCTGCGATTTTGACATTGGGTACAGGTAGTTTGTTGGGTATTCCTTATTCTGCTTTTATACTGTTTGTTGTATTTGGAGTGGTATATTGCCTACTTCGCTACCACGTGCTCGGACGTCACATCGTTGCGGTCGGTTCTAATGAAGAAGCCGTGCGTTTATCGGGAATATCAGTTGAAAGGACCAAGTTTGTTGTTTATGTAGTTTGTGCATTTTTGACGGCGCTTGCCGCGTTACTTACTGTTGGTCGAACAGGAGTTGGGACACCCAATATTGGTGTTGGTTTAGAATTGGATGCTATAGCAGCAGTCGTCATCGGAGGAGCTAGCCTTTCCGGAGGTAAAGGAAGTGTCTGGCATACCCTTTTGGGCGTACTTATATTGGCTATGATTGGGAATATCATGAATTTACTGGACGTTACTTCTTACTTGCAGCAATTGATAAAAGGGGTTATCATTATTGTCGCTGTTATTTTTCAAAAACATCAAAAGTAATTTATGAATACGTTAAACAAGGAGACGGCAAAGCAATTGGCTTCCTCTGCTACTATACTCAATGGAGGCGCTTTGGACGTTGAAAATCAAATTGTACACATAGGTATTGGAGGATTTCATCGTTCGCATCAAGCTTTTGCTTTAGCAAAGCTTATTAATACTGATCCGGAACAATACCAAAAATGGCAAATTACGGGTGTAGGGTTAATGCCCAATGATTTAAAGTTAGTCGAGCACTTTAATCAACAAGATCATATTTACGCCTTGCGGACGATAGCTTATGATAAAAAGGAGAAAACATATTTGATATCTACTATCAAGGATATGCTTCATTCCAGTTTAAATACGCAGGGTATAATTGATAAAATTGCAAATCCCAACACAAAGATCATCAGTTTTACGATAACAGAAGGTGGGTATCTGGTTGATTTTGATAAAAATCAGTTTCAGATAGATAATGTTGATATCCAGTATGATTTGCAGCACAGAGGTCGACCTAGAACAGTTTTTGGCTTTTTAGCTGCCGGCTTAGCCGCTCGAATGGCACAGGGAGGGACACCATTAATAATGATGTCCTGTGATAATATCTTAGGGAATGGAGATGTCTTACGTTTGGCCTTGTTATCTTTCCTTGAGGCTTATGATACTCAGATTAGGGAGTGGGTGGCGAGCGAGTTTACCTTTCCCAATAGTATGGTCGATCGGATCACACCTATAACAACAGAAAAAGATAAAGACAATTTTGAAGAACAGTATGGATTGCGTGACAATTGTTTGGTGGTGTCCGAAGACTTTTTCCAATGGGTGATAGAGATGCCTGCTAGCCATGACGATTTCCCTCCACTTGACCAGGTGGGTGTACAATTTGTTCAGCATGTTGCACCGTACGAAGGTATGAAATTAGGCATATTAAATGCAGGACATACCTTGGTAGGTTTGTTAGGAGATGCCTTTGGCTATGATAGAATACACGATGCAGTTCAGGACAGGACAATCTGGAAGTTGTTTGAATTGTTTGTTGATAAAGAGGTGATTCCGGTATTGGAGCCGATTGATGGAGTTGATTTTAAGCAATATTTTGAACAGGTTCGAACTCGTTTTGCTAATCCGATGATCAATGATAGTACGGCAAGGATAATTTCGGGAACCTCAGATAAGTTTCCAAAATTCGTCTTACCGACAATTCAAAAGCAGCTAAAGCGTAATGACAGTAGGATAGATATATCTGCTCTGATTGTTGCACTTTGGTGGAAGTATTTAAACAAACAAATGTGGGATGACAATATGGCGTATGTGCAGGATAGTTTGAAGGAAGAGTGGCTAAGGGTTTTTCAGGACGAATTGGATTCTGCGGACGATTTTTTGGCTTACAGTCCTGTTTTTGGTGAATTATCCGATATTACGAACTTTAATTCGAAATATAAGGATGCCATAGCCGCTATACGGGAGAATCGATTAGGGCAATATATAGATACAATACTATTTTAAGAGATATACGTGGAAAAGAAAGTTATATGTTTTGGAGAGGTGCTTTGGGATAAGCTGCCAGAAGGAGCACGTGTCGGTGGTGCGCCGTTAAATGTCTGTTACCATTTAAGTAAAAACGGCATATCGAGTAAAATTATTTCGAAAGTTGGAGATGATGTTTCTGGCCGTAAGTTAGTTTCAGAAATGAAAAACTTAGAAATCGATCTTGAGTATCTGCGGACGACTGACGATCATCCCACTTCTAGTGTGGAGGTTCATCTTAAAGAGAATGGTTCAGTAACTTATGAGATTGTGGAAGATGTGGCTTGGGATCATATTACCTATGAAGAGCGTGTTGCTACAGCTATCGGTCAAGCAGATGCTTTTGTGTTCGGCAGTTTAGTTGCCCGGACCGAGGTCTCAAGAAGCACGCTATTGATGTATTTAAAATTAGCTAATTGGGTGGTTCTTGATGTTAATTTACGGAAACCTTTCTTTTCGAAAGATATTATTTTCGATCTGATAAGCCATGCTCAAACATTAAAAATCAATGAAGATGAAGTCGTCCTACTGGGGGAATGGTTAGGGACACTTGATCCGAATGAAACGGACATATTAAGAAATATTTTAGTTCGATTTCCTAAATTGAATGAAATTATACTTACCAAAGGGGCCGAAGGTGCTCGGTATTATTCATCGCAGTTTTCTTACCAAGTACCCGCTAAGCAGATAATTCCGAAAGATACGATCGGCAGTGGGGATTCATTTTTAGCAGCATTTTTGGCGAGTAGATTAAATGGGAAAACCATAGAAGACAGTATGCAGAGCGCGGTATTGCTTAGTGCCTTTGTGGCAACGCAAGCAGGCGCTTGTCCAGAATATGATGTTGATACATTAAGAACAGCCTTAATGTAGAATTACCTTTCTCTGTTCCGCTTCGCTGCAATCGAGATGACGGGGATAAAACTTGTTTTTTCATAGCTAGAGAATAGCTTTGCATATACTCTTAACGTCTTTAATTCTAAAGACGTTATTTTTTTGTGGATTTCTGTCCGTATAAAATTGGCTTGACAAACTTAGATTTATGAGAGTAATGATTTTGTTATGGATAAATGAGCAGTTGAATAAACCAATGGTGTATTAACTAGTCTACCTTTGTAAAGAACCTTATGTGTATGAAGAAACTTATAATTATCCTTGCAATGTTATTGTCATCTAGTCTGCTATTTGCGCAGCGAGGTACTGTGGATACTGATATTTTTGGCAATCTCCAATTTAAATCTATTGACGGACAGTATAAAGCAAGTTTAGAGAAAAACATTTTTGATGATCTGGTTTTTACGGATAGCAGGAAGAACAAGCTGCACTACGAAAAGAAATATCTCGATAAAATGGAACCTGGCTTAAGGGCTGATAAAGAGGCGCAGGCTCGTATGCTGAGAAGGTTGGTGCGGGAAAATAAACGGAGTTCGGAGTATAAGGCTACTTTCAAGATAGATATCTTTGATAAGACAATAATTGAGGATAATAAGGGGTATAAATTAGAAGAGGGTAAGGATATATTCGGTAATACCAATATTCAGGAGCAGTTGAATGGGACGAAGTCTATATTTAAAAGGAACTTGAGGGGTGGGTTGGAATATACGGAAGGTAGAAAAACAGCTTCGCTTGAAAAAGATATATTTGATCGATGGATCTATAAAGATAGTTTTGGAAATGAAATCCAATTTGGTAAAGAGACTTGGAGGCGTATATTAAAGCAATATGGTACTGATGAAAAGTTTTTTTGGGACCTGCTTGATCGCTGGTTTTATTGAGATAGAGGAATACTAGCTGAGCAGTTGTTAGATGATTTGTTATATTAAAATGGCTTTACTAACTTTGATTAATAAGATGATAGATAAAGTTATGGCAACAGTTATTGAAAATGAAATGCTTAGCTACTTTACTCAATTGGATGAGTCGGAGAAGAGGTCTGTCGTGCAGTTGCTTAAAACCTTTATCAAAGCGAGAAAAGAAGATAAGACAGTTACGGTCGAAGATTATAATCTGGACTTATTAGAGGGGGAAAAAGAGTTTGAACGAGGAGAGTATATAACTCATGAACAGCTGAAAAATGCTATTAAGTCGTGGTAGCGAAAAAAGTAAGTATTGTATGGACGAAAAGCGCACAATTGCAACTCAAGCATATTTTTGAGCATATCAGTGTAGATTCGGCTAAAAATGCTTTAATGGTCGTGTCTGAAATTGTCGATAGTATAGAGAAAGCCGCTGTTAATCCTGAAGCTAATACTTTAGATAAATATAAAACTGATAATGACGGAACATTTAGGGCATTTGAAATATATAAATATCGTTTGTCTTATCGATATTCGAAAGGAGTAATTCGTGTTTTAAGAGTGAGACACACTAAGATGAAGCCGAGGTCTTTTTGAATAATATTTATGGATAACAAAAAACCGTCATATAAAATGACGGTTTTTTTGTTATCCATATATCCACTTGAACTTGTACTGTAGTTCGGGGATTTTGATGCGGTCGGCCAATCTGGCCAAGCGATCGGGAAGTTTCATCAAATAGTCTCTTGCTTTTTCGCCCTGCTCATTTAATCCTGATACTTGGTCGATTTTCCACTCGCTAAGTAATTCTTTTAGGATGTCGATATAGTCTAATGCTGTATATACTTCCATTCGCTGTGCGGCATCGGAAAAGTGTGCGAATGCTTCTCCTTGTGGGCCTCCTGACTCTCTTAAGAAGTGGGCGGGCATCACAATTTTCTTGCGCATCATATCTTCGAAGGCCAACATAACCTCGCTGGCGTCGACAGTCAGTGCTTTGGAAATAAATGACATATAGGCTTTGGCGTGTCTGGCTTCATCGGCAGCAATAACGCCACACATTTTAGCCAATAATTTGTCGCCGCTTTTTTTGGAGATACCTGCTACGCGGCGGTGTGATACGTTGGTTGCCAGCTCCTGAAAAGAGGTGTATATAAAGTTGCGGTAGGGATCTGCGCCTGTACCTATATCGAAGCCGTCAGCGATAAGATATTGGGTGCTCATCTCGAACTCGCGCATGTTGACCCTGCCGGATAGGTAGAGGTATTTGTTCAGCAAGTCGCCATGTCTGTTTTCTTCTGCAGTCCATGCACGTACCCATTTCATCCAGCCTCCTTGTTCGTTTTTCTCTACGTCCTCTACCATAGTCAGCCAAGACTCATAAGTGGGAAGAGCTTCCTCTGTGACTGTATCGCCGATTAAAACGGCTACTAGGTCATAGGGGAGTTCTCGAGAACTTTCTTGCAAATCGCGAACCTCTTCAAAGAACGTACTGCGGGAAGCATCAGGCAGAAAATCTGCTGGTTGCCACATCTGCTCTATGGGCTTAAGATACTCGCTCATCTCATTGAGCATGAAGGGTTCTAGGTAAGTCATCACTTCCTTACGGGATCCTTCGGGTATATTTAAGGGTTTTTCTTGCATAATTAATACAAAATTAATTAAAATGCTTAGCATTCACGAATGTGGAGGAAAAAAGCTTGATTTAAATATTGGGGTATAGATGATTTTTAATGAAGATTTATTATCGATATCTTTTTGTGACTCAGGCCGTGACTTGCCTGTACTTTTTTTCCGCAAAAAAGTACACAAAAAACTCGTCACTGTGCCGGCTTGCCACAAAGTCTTCCCATACCTGCAGTTGGCAACCCGACAAGGTGACATTTTTCAAAGTGAAAGAAGCTGCGAACAAGGTGTAAAATTTTGAGAAATCGACCTTATAGCATATGGAGTCAAAAGCCGTAAAGCTATCTTTTCACAACGGTACATCTTGCAATAGATAAGGATTTACCTTTGGTGAGCTCGCAAGCTCGGTTCCAGTCTTGTGGGGTGGACAAGCGTAATGGAGACCTAGGAAACCGCCTTGATAGCTTTACGTGCTGTGATGAACATAGGCTAAACAGTCTTGATTTTTTTGCTTCGTTTTTTGATCAAGCAAAAAATGAAGGCCCTGTCCTGTCAAGGACAAAAGATATTTTAATGGTTCCTTAAAAAATGACATACCATTCATTACCTTGTTGCATAACATAAAACCAAAAAGAATACACTATCTTGATACTATTTGGTTATATATATAGTAACTTTGTACCTCAAAATTACTTAGAAACGTCTTGAAAACATTTGATATCCATAAAGTACGTGCTGATTTTCCATTGTTGAAACGAGAGGTGAATGGTAAGCCTTTAGTGTATCTGGACAACGGTGCTACTACGCAAAAACCGCAATCGGTCATCGATGCTATTATCCATTATTATTCGGATATGAACTCTAATGTGCATCGTGGGGTGCATTATCTCAGTCAAATCTCTACGGATGCATTTGAAGTGACTCGCCGTAAGGTGAAAGACTTTATTAATGCTGCGGAAGAGGTGGAGATAATCATTACGAAAGGGACAACAGATAGTATTAACCTTGTAGCTCAATGTTACGGTAAGGCTTTTATCGGTGAGGGTGATGAAATCATTATCTCGGCAATGGAGCATCATTCGAATATTGTGCCTTGGCAGATGTTGTGTGATGAGAAGGGCTGTGTGCTGAAGGTGATTCCTATGGATGAGCGAGGTATGTTGGATATGGAGGCTTATGCGAAATTGTTTTCGGATAGGACTAAAATTGTATCTGTGACTTATGTTTCCAATGCACTGGGTACTATCAATCCTGTCGAGGAAATTATTTCTGTGGCTCATAAGCATGATGTTCCGGTATTATTGGATGCAGCGCAGGCGGTACAGCATATTGCGGTTGATGTTCAGAAATTGGATGTTGATTTCTTGGTGTTCTCGGGGCACAAGATGTATGCTCCTACGGGAGTGGGGGTGCTATATGGTAAGGCAAAGTGGCTGAATGCGATGCCTCCTTATCAAGGTGGTGGGGATATGATCAAGGATGTTTCTTTTGAGAAGACTACTTATAATGAGTTGCCATTCAAGTTTGAAGCTGGTACGCCTAATATTGAGGCGGGAATATGTCTAGCAGCTGCTATTGATTATATCAATGAAATCGGTATTGACAATATCAAGGTCTACGAGGACGAGTTGTTGGCGTATGCTACAGCGAAGTTGGGCGTGATAGAAGGTGTGCGTATCGTCGGAACAGCTGATAAAAAGTCTTCGGTATTATCTTTTGTAGTGGAGGGGGTACATCCTTATGATATCGGTGTTATCCTTGACAAGCAAGGTATAGCGGTCCGTACGGGACATCACTGTGCTCAACCGATCATGGATCAGTTTGAAATACCAGGTACAGTACGTGCGAGTCTGGCGATGTACAATACGAAAGAAGATGTAGATGTTTTTATTGCTGGTCTGGAGCGTGCGTTGAATATGTTGCGGTAAAGGATAGGTGAAAAGGTGAAGTTGTAAAAAGGTAAATTCGAGAATTAAGATGACGATAAACGAAGTACAGGACGAATTGGTGGAAGATTTTGCTTTCTATTCGGATTGGATGGAGAAATATGAATATATCATTCAACTGGGAAAAGAGTTGCCCTTAATAGAGGAGCAGTATAAACAGGAACAGTATATCATAAAGGGATGTCAGTCCAAGGTGTGGTTATATCCGGAGCTGAAAGATGGTAAGTTGTATTTTTCTGCGGATAGCGATGCAATCATTACCAAGGGACTGGTGAGTCTGATGGTGAAGGTGCTGTCTGGACACAGTCCGAAGGAGATATTGGACACTGATTTATATTTTATTGATCAGATAGGCTTGAAGGATCATTTGTCTCCTACGCGTGCAAATGGGTTGTTGTCTATGGTCAAGCAAATGAAGCTTTATGCTTTGGCGTTACAGAATAAATAGAAAGTATAAAAAAGTCCTGGAAAATATCTTCCAGGACTTTTTTTATACTTTAATATGCTTAGCCGTTATATCTTGTCCAAAGAAGATGGTGGCTTTCTGCTCAAAGTCTGCGGCATTATCTGTTGTGTAAAAGGTTGTCTGTTGCTCTTTGCTGCAGCTGTTTTCTATTTCATGGTGTCTCTGTAGGTAATTTTCTAGACTTTTTGCTACTAGTTTGCCCTGTGATAAGATCGTTATGCCTTTGGGTACATATTGTTCAATAATAGGCAATAACAACGGGTAGTGGGTACAGGCTAAGACGAGTGTGTCTATATTCTCCGAAAGGGATAATATGGATTCGATGTCTTTCTGTATAAAATAGTGTGCCCCCTCGCTATGGATTTCGTTGTTTTCAACCAGAGGCACCCAAAATGGGCAGGGATGTTGGAAAACTTCTATTTCGGGATGAAACTTATGTATTTCTATTTTATAGGACTCCGATAGGACTGTACCCTGTGTGGCCAGTATGCCGACCTTGTTGGTCTTGGTGTATTGATCAACTGCTTCGGTGGTAGGTCTGATGACTCCTAGTACTTTTTTTCCGGAAGGTAAATCCCGCTGTTGTATGGTACGAAGGGCTTTGGCTGATGCAGTATTACAAGCTAATATCACCAAATTGCAACCTAGATCGAATAGTTTGAATACGCATTCTTTGGTAAACTCGTAAACGGTTTCGAAGGAGCGTGTGCCATAAGGTACGCGAGCATTATCTCCTAGATATATGTAGTCATATTGAGGTAGTCGCTTTTGTATTTCTTTAAATACTGTTAGTCCTCCGTAACCTGAATCAAAAATGCCTATTGGACCACTCGTCATATGTTTTTTATTTAGTATGGCACGTCACCCCGACCTTGTGGAGAGGTCTATGGACTATCTAGCGGAAACTATGTCTTAAGATCTCTCCGCTAGGGTTCCCGAGGTTAACTCGGGACTTAGCGAGAACCGGTTCCGATATTTCGGAGCAACGGTTATAAAGCGCAAATTAGATTTTTATTTTTTTTAATCTTGGTACAAATCTCCTTAAAAAAAATTAATCTCAAGCAATTATTAAACCAATAAATGAGGCTTTTCTTTATAGGTTTTCCATAGGAGCTCCCCGAATAGGGTATTGGCCCAAGCGAACCAGTGTCGTGTGAATTTTTTTGGGTCGTCTTTGTGGAATGATTCGTGCATAAAGCCGGTGCCACCATGCGTTGCGGCCAGTGTCTTGATACATTCCCTTATTTCATTATCATCGGTTGATGTGAAAGCACGCATAATGATTGCCATGGGCCAAATCATGTCCCGTCCGATATGTGGTCCTCCGACTCCTTCGGCAGCGGTGCCTTTGAAGAAGAAAGGGTTGTTTTTTGAAAGTATATAGTTTCTGGTACGTTGATATACTTCGTCCCTGACATCTATGGATTCTAGGTAGGGTAGGGCAAGGAGTGAAGGTACATTGGCATCGTCCATCATCATATAACTACCGAAGCCATCTACTTCGAATGCGTATACGCGTCCGTGTTGTGGGTGGTTGATGATACCGTATTTCTGCACAGCCTGATCTACTTCATGAGCTAAACTCTCCATTTTTCCTGCCAACTCGGTATTATTGATGCTTCTTAGGATTTCTGCGGATTGACGTAGGCTTTTGATTGCAAACAAATTCGATGGAATCAGGAATAGGAATATTGTACAGTCATCCGAAGGACGGAAGCTTGAGCATATAAGTCCTACTGGATTGACGGGGTATCCCCAGCCATCAACCTGTAGGGTGTCTGTCCCTCGTGATGTGGTACGTGAAAAATTGTAGGGACCGAGACTATCTTTGCGCTGTTGCTCCACAAAGGTTTTGTAAGTACTTTCCTGAGCTTTGATCCATTCTGCATCAAATGGTGTCGTGTCACCAGTTTCTTTCCAATAGCGGTGTGCCAATCGTATGGGGTAGCATAGGGAATCGATCTCCCATTTGCGTTCGTGTATACCGGGCTTCATTTGGGTGTGGTCAGAAAACCATTCACCTTTTTTAGTCGGGTCATTATAGAAAGCGTTGGCATAAGGATCGATATTGATACATTGCGATTGTTTATTGATTAAGCCTAAGATCAAGTCTTTAAGCTTGGGATCCTTTTTCATAAAAGGAATGTATGGCCATACTTGTGCGCTGCTGTCTCGGAGCCACATGGCATCGATATCACCAGTAATGACGTAGGTCAGTTTTTTTTCTGCTGTAGACTCGTCATATATAGTAGTGTCGAGCGTATTGGGGAAGCAGTTGTTGAATAACCAACCTAATTCTGGGTTTTTGACATTTTTTTGAAATTCTTTTATGGCATTTTCGACAATGGGGCTGCTGAAGTGTCTCTTGTCGGCAGCGATACGTACCGTAGGAAATGTCATTGTTCCGGTTGCAAAAGAGAGCTTGCTCGCTAAGGCACCTGCTCCTAAGAGGGCACTCTGTTGTAGGAATGTTCTGCGTTTCATTATAATTTATGTTGTGTTTATGGTCCAAATTTAGACAGCAATATGCAAATAAAAATTTACAGAAACAATAGTAAAAACGTTTTAGCAGTGTTTGTTGTCGTTTGTTTCAATTTTTTAATTGATGACTTGATTTTAGGAGTTCCGTTCTTTGCCCCCACAAAGAGGTGTTAATAAACATTCTTTTAAAAATGACTGTTTTAGTGCGTTTCAGAAAAAAACTTACCTTTGCGCAAGGAATTGGGAATGGATTTTGATAATGACACAGAAGTTTTAAAAAGCAAGAGCATATGAATAGAAAGATTACTACCGGTTTATTGGCGACGTTTTTATTATCCGGTTCCCTGATTAGCTTACGGGCGCAAGTGCAGAATCACCCCTATTCATTTCAGCAAACACAAAAATACAGTGATATTCTATATTCTACAGATACGCGTTTACATACCTCTTCTAAGCCCTTTTTATATAAAGGTAGGCTTTTGGACCGTAGGGATTCGCTAGCATCTGCAAATCCTACGGAGTCTCAAAATTGGTTTATGCGTAAGCTATTCAATGAGCATCTAGTGCAGGTGGAAAAGGAAGATCATACCTTTTACATGGATTTTTTGCCAGATTTTCAGATTGGCTCGGAATTGATGGGGACGGACAAAAGAACGACCTGGCTGAATGGGCGTGGCTTTCAGGCCGGATTGACAATCGGTGATAAACTAACGTTTTATACGAACTTTTTTGAGAATCAAGGGGTGTATCCTAAGTATATTGATGATTATGCCTTAGCAAATGGTGTAATGCCAGGGCATGGTACGGTTAAGAACCAATCAAAAAATGTAAAGGATTGGATGTATGCAACTGCTAGTCTTACGTATGATTTTAGTCCTTATTTTCAAACTACGTTGGCTTATGATAAAAACCATATCGGAGATGGCTACCGTTCGATGTTACTGTCTGATTTTTCAGGAAACTATACGCATCTGAAGTTAACAGGGACAATAGGTAATGTACAGTATACCTCCATATGGGCGTATATGCTCGATCAGAAGAACCCGAGAATAGATCCTGCCGATCCTGCTGCTAGACTAGGCGACGGTATCAAATGGGGGGCTTTTCAATACTTGGATTATAATGCGACCAATAGATTGTCTGTAGGTTTTTTCCAGGCTATCACCTGGGCGAATGAAAATGAGGCTGGACATCGGGGATTTGACTTCAACTACTTGAACCCTGTTATCTTCTTAAGACCTGTAGAATCTAATAATTCTTCTTCTCCGGACAAGATGTTCTTGGGACTGAATGCAAAGTATAAGGTGTTGAAAAATGTGTCTGTATATGGACAGTTTTTGCTTGGCGAGTTTACGGCTAAGGAGTTCTTTGCTAACAACGGCTATGCCCACAATAAATGGGGAGCACAAATCGGTGTGCGTGGGTTTGATGCTTTTGGTGTAAAAAATCTTAATTTCCTTGGTGAGTATAATCTCGCTCGACCTTATACTTATCAGCATTTTTCTTCGATATCTAATTATAGCAATCATGGTGAGCCATTGGCACATCCTCGTGGGGCTAACTTTCGAGAGTTGGTCGGTATAGCAAACTACTCCTGGAAACGTTTTGATTTCTCTTTACAAGGAATGTATAATCTGTTTGGTACTGATCCGGCGGATGGATCGAATATGGGGGGAGATATATTCCAATCCTATAACACCATTCCAAATGTATATGGAAATAAAATCGGACAAGGGGTAAAGAATAACCTATATTATGCTGATGCGAAAGCTGCTTATGTATTGAACCCGAAGTATAATTTGAGGTTGGAGCTGGGCTATACGCAACGGTACCGTAAGATTGAAGATCAGGCGACTCAAAAATCGGGTGTGATCTCTGTTGGATTGCGCTCGTCGTTCCGTAGTTTTTACAACGATTTTTAATATATTTACTTCTTTAAGCGGTAGTTTATTATACGGTGCTTGCTTAAGCTGACAATTGTTCTGGATCTATGAAGAAAATATTGATAATGAATGGACCTAACCTCAACTTGTTGGGGATTAGGGAAAAGAGTATATATGGGGATCAATCCTTTGAAGAATACTTTGAGACTTTGAAAAACAAGTATGGGGCTGTAGATCTGTATTATTTCCAAAGCAATACGGAGGGGATGCTTATTGATAAGCTTCATGAAGTGGGTTTCGATTTTGACGGTGTTGTCCTTAACGCTGGGGCGTATACGCATACGTCAGTGGCTATAGCGGATGCTATCGCCGCAATACATACGCCTGTCGTCGAGGTACATATTTCGAATGTACATCAACGAGAGGCATTTAGGCACCATTCTTATCTTTCGAAGAATTGTAAAGGAGTAATCCTTGGTTTTGGCCTGGATAGTTATCGCTTGGCTATAGAAAGTCTTATTTAACTTCCTGTGTACCCTCGCGGGGAGGTACGGCAAAGAGGTGTAATAGTAAAGCGATACATGCACAGCTGCACATAACTAGCAGCATGGGGGCTTCTGTTCCATTGTGAAAGAGGCTGACTATGCCGGATGAGACGGCCCCTAATCCCATCTGGAGACAGCCTAATAATGCCGATGCACTTCCCGCTGTCCGTTTAAAGGGTGCCAATGCCATGGCGGAGGTATTGGGGAAGATGAAACCTTGGCACAGAAGATAGCCAAAAACTAAAGCTATTAGAACCTGAAGGTTGAGGGTATGTGTCCATACAGTCACTAACATCGCTATGCCTACGAGTGCCTGCCCACAGTTTGCTATCCTGCTAATTTCAGACATTGTCCAGCGTTTCAGAAACTGACGGTTAAGCTGTGTAGCTATGATGAGTGCTGATGCCACAAAAGCAAATATCAACCCATACTCTTTTTTGGAAAGTCCGTATAATTCTTGAATAATAAAGGAAGAACCAGCAAGGTAAGCATACAGACCCGCCGCAGCGATAGATCCAATAAGGCAATAGCTGATAAATGTTCTGTTGATGAAGACGTTCCAGTATTGGCTTACTATGGCGGGTGGGAGCAGAGAAAAATCGGGATTCCCTTTGTAGCTCTCTGGTAGAAAGAAAATGGTGCCAATGATGATTAGCACGCCTAGTGAGGCTAGTGTTATAAAGATGTAATGCCAGTCTAGATGTTCCATTAGAAATGCCCCTGCGGAAGGTGCTAATATCGGAGAGATGGCGACGACGAGCATCAATAGGCTAAAAGTACGAGCAGCTTCCTGCGGCTCATAATAGTCTTGTACCATGGCTCTAGAAGCAACCATTCCGGCACAGCTGCCTAGTGCCTGTAGAAAACGGAGGACAATGAGGCTTTCAATATCTCTGGTGAATACACAGAGTATGGAAGTGGTTATGTAGATACAAAGACCTATGATCAATGGTTTCTTGCGGCCAAATCTATCCAAAAGCGGGCCGTAGATAATCTGTCCAATGGCTATTCCTATGAAAAATGCTGTAAGCGATAACTGAACTTTATCGATGGAGGTGTTGAAGTCTTTGGAAATAGTTTCGAATGCAGGTAAGTACATATCGATAGAGAAGGGGCCTATTGCGGATAGGAGGCCAAGGATAAAGAGGATTAATTTTTTGTTTTTGTGCATACTAATTATCAAAATAAAAGCCCCTTAGTAAAGGGGCTTTATGTTTATTTTTTTACAACGGTATGTTGTTTAGGTTTTCTAAATATAAAGTATAAACCTATAATTATTAGCGGTATACTTAGTAGTTGTCCCATGTTGAACAGCATGTCTGCCTCGAAGTCTTCTTGATTCTCTTTGAAGAACTCCATAAAGAAACGTATAGCAAATAGTACTGCGAAAAATAATCCGAATAATAGTCCTGGTTTTGGACTTTTATTCTTTTGGTACATACTCCAAAGTATAAGGAATAGAATGACATAACCGATGGCTTCATACAATTGTGCCGGATGTCTAGGAATCATATTTAATTCGGCAGGTCTCAGGCCTGCATTTTCGAATATTACAGCCCAAGGTAAGCTAGGGTCAGCAGGTTTACCGATAATCTCGGAATTAAAAAAATTACCTAAGCGTACGAAGGCACCAGCTATAGGAACTACTAGTACGAGGCGATCTGCAATCCAGAGGAAGTCTGTTTTTGTTTTTCTAGCATAAAGGTATAGGGCTATGAGTGTGCCTATTACTGCTCCATGGGACGCTAATCCTTGAAATCCAGTGAAATGCCATTCGCCACGGGCGTCGATTTGGAAAGGGAGAAACATCATCCAAGGCTTGGTGATATATTCGTCAAATTCGTAAAATAGACAATGACCGACGCGGGCGCCGAGAAGTATCCCCACGAAAATGTAGATACTGAGTTTGTCTAGGTCTTCCTGTGTTTTATTTTCTCTTTTGAATACCTTGAGCATAAGCACATAGGAAAGAGCGAAGGCCAGTAACCAACAGAGAGAATAATAACGGATTCCGAAAGAGCCAATTTTGAACAACTCTTGGTCTATATTCCAATGAATAGCATTAAAGATAAAATCCATAGTGTAATTTTTTGCGAAGTAAACTTAGATAAAATGCTTGGCATTCGCCAATTGTTATTGTATATATTTTAGGATTAGCATAATTATTTTTATTTTGTGAGCAAACTAATTAGATATGGCAAAGAAGAGTAGTAAAGAAGTAGAACATCAATCTGTTGTTACGAAAACATCACTGACATTTTTTGAAAAATATATAAATAACCCTTCGCCTACAGGGTTTGAATGGGCAGGGCAGAGATTGTGGTTGGATTATTTAAAGCCTTATGTAGATGAAACTTATATTGATAATTACGGTACTGCGGTAGGTATCATCAACCCAAAAGCGAAGTATAAGGTGGTCATTGAGGCGCATGCTGATGAGATATCTTGGTTCGTCAATTATATTACGAAAGATGGTTTGATCTATGTAATCCGTAATGGTGGTTCTGATCATCAGATCGCTCCTTCAAAACGTGTGAATATTCATACAGACAAAGGAATAGTGAAAGCTGTATTTGGTTGGCCAGCAATCCACACGCGCTCGGGGGAGAAAGAGGAAGCTCCTACGTTGAAGAATATTTTTCTAGATTGTGGCTGTACGTCTAAAGAGGAAGTGGAGGCTCTGGGTATACATGTGGGATCGGTGGTGACTTATGAAGATGAATTTATGGTGCTTAACGATCGCTATTATGTAGGGCGTGCATTGGATAACCGTGCTGGTGGCTTTATGATTGCTGAAGTAGCGCGTCTATTGAAAGAGAATAAAAGGAAGCTTCCTTTTGGTTTGTATATCGTGAATTCGGTACAGGAGGAAATCGGCTTGAGAGGTGCTGAGATGATTGCTGACTACATCAAGCCTAATGTGGCTATCGTGACGGATGTGACCCATGATACGCAGACCCCGATGATTAATAAAATAACCCAAGGAGATCTCGCTTGCGGAAAAGGACCTGTAGTATCTTATGCACCAGCTGTACAGATCAATCTGAACCGTTTGTTGGTGGAAGTGGCTGAGAAAAATGGAATTCCTTTTCAACGTCAGGCTTCTTCACGGTATACGGGAACGGATACAGATGCTTTTGCGTATTCTAATGGCGGAGTCCCTTCGGCGTTAATTTCCCTGCCATTGCGTTATATGCATACTACAGTGGAAATGATCCATAAGGAAGATGTGGATAATGTGATACGTCTTATATACGAGATGGTGCTGACGATACAGGATGGTCAGGATTTTAGAAGTTTTACGAAATAGGTTTATTAAGTCAACAAGTTATCAGGTTAACAAGTTATCGTGTTATCGAGCTATCAGGTTAACAAGTTGTCAGGTGACGATGTAACTAGAGATTGAAATAAAAACATAAAATAAAATGAATAACGATAATAATATGCCAAATGGCGATAATAATGAGATCAGTATTGAGTTAAGTGAAGAGGTTGCGGAGGGAATCTATTCTAACTTGGCTATAATCACACATTCGAATACCGAGTTTGTATTGGATTTTGTCCGAATTATGCCTGGGTTGCCCAAAGCAAAAGTGAAATCTAGGATTATATTGACGCCTGAACATGCTAAACGTTTATTGGGAGCATTGCAGGATAATGTTAATCGGTTTGAGGGACAGAATGGTTCCATATCTTCTAAGGATGTGCCGTTTCCCTTGAACTTTGGAGGAACAAAAGGAGAGGCTTAGGTATTATAGCTTGTTCTGGAGTAAGCGTCTTGTTTGGTTATATGTTCTGCGGTAACTATAGCTAAAAGAGACGCTTTTTTTATAGAATTTCTTTATGCATATTACTCAAGAGTACAGCAAGCACATCCACGTGTGATTTGTTTCTAGTTGTGATTCAGTAGAATTATGAAGTTTTTGTACAGAATGGTATCACTTTTGAATGGGTAATTGAAAACTGTTTAGCTTAAATATATACTGTAGAATATATGATGGATATTAAAGTAAGGTTGCTTTCGAAGGAAGATTATAAAGATCTTAAAAAGTCCATGTCGGAAGCATATCAAGGTGTAGGTGAGGTGTGGACCCGAGAGAATATCGTGGATCTGATAGATGTTTTTCCTGAAGGGCAACTCGCTGTTGAAGTGAACGGTCGCGTGGTAGCCTGTGCGCTATCGATTATACTTAATTCGAAAAAGAGTAATATCTATGATAGTTATTATGAGATTATTGACGACGGTAAGTTTTCCAAACATGATTATGAAGGTGATACGTTATATGGTATTGAGGTGTTTGTACATCCTGATTATCGATCGTTACGTCTGGGCCGACGTTTGTATGACTCTAGAAAGGAATTGTGTGAGGAACTGAATCTAAAAAGTATTGTGGCAGGGGGACGTATCCCCAACTACTTTAATTATGCTGATGAGATGAGTCCTCGGGTCTATATCGAAAGGGTGAAGCGTAAGGAAATATTTGATCCTACACTAACCTTTCAGCTGTCTAATGATTTTCATGTAAAGAAGATTCTTAAGAATTATCTGCCGGAGGACAGTGAGTCTATGGAGTTTGCGACGTTGTTGGAATGGAATAATATCTACTATGAACCGGATGCACGCTCGCACTCTGCTTCTAAGCAGACCATACGTTTGGGGCTGATCCAATGGCAGATGCGTTTGTTTACAGGCTTGGAGGATTTCTATGATCAGGTGGAATTTTTCGTTGATGCTGTTAGTGATTATGGCGCTGACTTTGCATTGTTTCCCGAGTTTTTCAATACACCATTGATGCGGTATTATAATGATCTGCCAGAGCGGGAGGCGATGGAGAAGTTGGCTGGACAGACAAAGGAAATCATCAATAAGATACGGCAGTTTGCGGTGTCTTATAACGTGAATATTATCGCGGGATCAATGCCTTTGTATGAGCGGAATAAGTTGTACAATGTGTCTTATCTTTGTCACCGTAGTGGGCAGATCGATTCGTTCCGTAAAGTACACATTACGCCGAATGAGTTTAAGCACTATGGTATGGTTGGGGGGAATGAAGTGAAGGTGTTTGATACGGATTGTGGTAAGATAGGTCTGCTGATCTGTTATGACGTAGAGTTTCCCGAATTGGGCAGAATACTAGCGGATCAGGGAATGCAAATTCTTTTTGTTCCGTTTATGACTGATACACAGAATGGCTATATGCGTGTTAGGCATTGTGCACAGGCCCGAGCAATAGAGAATGAATGTTATGTAGCGATAGCCGGATCTGTGGGCAATTTGCCTCGGGTAAACAATATGGATATACAGTACTCTCAGTCTGCTGTGTTTACACCATCGGATTTCGCTTTTCCTAATAATGCTGTTAAAGCGGAGGCAACACCTAATACGGAGATGGTGCTGATTGCGGATGTAGACTTATACGCGTTGCGTGATCTACATGAATATGGTACAGTTAAGATTTTAAAAGATAGAAGGAAGGATCTTTATGAGGTGAATCTGTTGAAATAATACAAAAGGTCGGATTCAAAATCCGACCTTTTGTATTAGAGTAGAAATATATTTTCTCCGGCTAACTTTTCTTTACGCTCAGGATCCCAAATGCTAACTTGCACTTCACCGATATGGGCAAGCTTTAGCATAAACATACATACGCGAGATTGTCCGATCCCACCTCCGATGGATTCTGGTAGAAGGTCACTCAGTAGCATCTGGTGAAAGGATAGTTTACTGCGCTCAGTGCAGTTGCGTATTTCCAACTGTTTTACTAAGGCTTCTTTATTAACCCTTATTCCCATAGAAGATAGCTCAAACGCACTATTGAGGAGTGGATTCCAAACGAGTATATCTCCATTTAGTCCTTTGTACCCCGCATCGTTTTCTGTGCTCCAGTCGTCATAATCTGCCGCCCGCCCATCATGGGAAAAACCATTGGAAAGTTCTCCTCCAATGCCATAGATGAATACAGCTCCGTATTCTTTCGCGATAGCATTCTCTCTCTCTTTAGGACTGTGCCCAGGGTATTTGCTTAATAATTCTTCGGATGATATGAAAAATATCTGTTCTGGAAGTATTGCCCTTCTTTCGGGATATTGATGTTCCACGGCTTTTTCTGTCTCTACTAAGGCTGCATATATCTTTTTTACGGTTTCCTTTAAATAGTTGAGATTACGATTTTCACTATGGATCGTCTTCTCCCAATCCCATTGGTCTACATATATCGAATGTATTGGCGAATAGTCTTCGTCGGGGCGTAATGCGCGCATATCCGTGATAATTCCCTCTTCGGGCTCAAGTTCAAGTTCCTTCAGGCGTACCCTTTTCCATTTGGCAAGGGAATGCACGACGACAGCGCGTTCTTCATTCAATGATTTGATGGGGAAGGAGACGGGACGTTCTATGCCATTTAGATCGTCATTTATGCCTGTTCCGTCCAGAACTATCAGGGGAGATGATATTGGTATTAGATTTAAAGCCTGCCTCAAATGAGTCGAAAAAGTTTCCTTAACAAAGGTTATCGCTTGTTCTCTTTTTAATAGGTTGCGTCCCATAAATTATTACACTTTTTTTGCTTCATAGAAGCTTGTATCATCAATTTAGATATTAATATAGCAACATTGCTTTGCAAATGTAATCAAAATGATAATTGTTACAGGGTTTTTGTTGTAATATTTTTAAATCAAAATGTGGGTTGCAGCAATCATAAATAATAGAGCGGGTTGTGTCTATAAAAAGGAGTTGTGTGAAACGGTCAATAAGTTGGGGATATATAGGTAAAACAATAGTTTTGTTTTACCTACTAAGGTGCTTGGATAAGCTATACGGAGAAGCTTTCGCCACAGGCACAGGTCCGTGATGCATTTGGATTGTGAAATTCAAAACCTTTGCCTGTTAGACCATCTGAATAATCTAGTTCTGTACCTGCTAAGTAGAGGTATGATTTTATATCCAGACAGATTTTTATTCCTTTGTCTTCGCAGAATTGATCTCCTTTTTTCTCTTCGTTGTCAAAGTTAAGATGATACGAAAGACCGGAACATCCTCCACTAGTGACCGCTACTCGAACAAAATAGCTTTCATCATACTGTTCGTCCTCGATAATTTTAAGGATGCGCGCTTTAGCTTTGTCTGTAATCGTTACCATAGTATTATTAATTAATCTCTTACAAATTTCGTAAAATATTTGCTAAACGCAAGTACGGCGCGTTAAGGAACTGTCATATTATCCCAAAAGACCATCTTTGTACATTTGCCATATGGGGGAGTAACTTCTTATGTCGTTTACAGCTGTTTTTAATGCTTCTACGGTATGATCTATTTCCTGTAAGGTGGTGTGTTTTGATAGGCTGACACGTAAACTACAAAAGGCGTCTTCATCGCTAAGCCCCATCGCTTTAAGTACATGTGATGGGTTTCTACTGCCGGATACGCAGGCAGATCCGGAGGATATAGCTATATTAGGAATCTTTGTCATGATTTCGCTGCCACGGGCATATTTAAATGTAATATTGCTGGTATTGCAGATTCTGTTTGCCTTTTGGGCGGTGACGGTACACTCTTCGATTTCGCTTAAGATGCGCTTTTCGAAATAATCACGTAATTGGGTTATTTTTGAAGTGTTTATTTCTTTTATTCGTTGGATAGCTATCCCCATTCCAACAATCGCTGGGACATTGTATGTACCTCCTCTAAGTGATTGTTCCTGATTACCTCCAGTAATGAGGGGGGCGACCTGTAGGGGTTTGGTCTTTCGTCGTATAAATAGTGCTCCGACCCCCTTAGGTCCGTGGAATTTATGTGCACTGAGGCAACAAAAATCCAGGTGAAGAGTTGTTAAGTCGAAATCTTGCTTGCCAATGGACTGTGTACTGTCGCAAAAGAAGGCAACATCTTCTTCTCTGCATATCTGTGCGATCTCTTTTATAGGGTGAATGACACCTGTTTCGTTGTTAACGGACATTAAGCTCACTAGGATGGTCTGGGCTGTGATGTGCTCCTTCAGTTCGTTTAAATCTATAGCACCGTTTTTGTCAACGGGCAGATAGCTTATCCGTGCACCTTTTTTTTCGAGGTATGCGCAGGTCGATAGGGTAGCTTTATGCTCTGTCTGGCAGGTGATGATGTGGTTGCCTTTGGATTGATAGCGTTCGAATACACCTCGAAGAACCATGTTTATACTTTCTGTAGCTCCCGAGGTGAAGAAAATTTCTTTTGGTTGGACTCTCAGTATACTAGCAACGGATTTACGTGCTTCTTCAATGGCTTGGTTGGCATGACGTCCCATTTTGTGCTGTAAGCTGGAAGCATTGGCATAGTCCTCTTTGAGGTGGGGGAGCATGCTGTCTAGCACCTCTTGATCTAACCGACTGGTTGCATTGTTGTCCAGATATATCATAAGGTTAAAGATATTCAAAATATGCAGTAGTATTCCTATTCTAATGTGGATATTTTATAGATTTGTATAAAGGATAAATCGGAATATATAAATATTTGTTTATGGAAAATGTCGAAACTAGAATTGAAAAACTGATCGATCTGATCGTTTTAAAACTGCCTACTATTGTTGCTGCTTTGCTTATTTTTGTCGTGGGGGTATATGCTATTAAATTCTTTTTGCAGTTTTTGAATCGCCGCTTTGAAAAGCGTAATGTTGATCGTTCTATCCGAAGCTTTGTTTCGAGCTTGTTGAAATTTGTGCTGTATGCGATGTTGATCCTGACGGTCGCTAATACGATGGGGATACAAACGACATCTTTTATCGCGGTATTATCGGCTTTCGGTTTAGCAGTAGGGATGGCGCTCCAAGGGAGCCTGTCGAATTTCGCGGGTGGAGTATTAATTCTTGTTTTTAGACCTTTTGAAGTAGGAGATTATATTTCAAGTGCTAATGGATCAAGTGGCACGGTAGACCGGATAGATATTTTGTACACGACGCTGTCTGATGATAGTGGTATTAAGGTTTTTAGCCCTAATGGTACGTTGGCTAACTCTGTAATTAAGAACTATACAAAAATTCTGTCTAGAAGGTTTGAGTTTGTTATTGGAATAGGCTACGAAGATAATATTAAAATCGCTAAGGATACTATCTTAACTGTTCTGAATAATGAAGTAGAGGTATTGAAGACTCCTGCTCCGGATGTGTTTGTGGGTGAATTGGCTGATAGTTCGGTCAATTTAACGATACGTGGATGGGTAAAGCGGGAAACATTTTGGCCGACAAGTAATGGATTGAGAGAGAAAATTAAGGTTGCATTGGATGATAAAGGAATTTCCATACCGTATCCACAGACCGATATGCATATCAAAAGCGATGATGGTGGTTTGATAGCAAATGCTAGTGTATCGAAAAGGTCTTAGTCTAAGGCTCCTATTAGAATGTAATATCGGTAAGCTATAACAGCCTGTTCTAGCTTACTTAGTTTTGAGGGGTCTTTGTGGCTGTAACGAGGTAGGATAACTTTGTTGATCCTATTGAGAACGCTAAATATTTTCTTTTTCATCTGTATACAATTAGTTCATGATCCACTAACTGTTGGATCGCTTTGTTTTGTAGTACTATATATAATCTCCGAACATAGGGAAATATATATTGTTCGGAGATTATATAATGCAAACAGATATCGCGCCAAAGTTAAGCTGACCTTGTCGGTCTGGCTTTATTTGAGACGTAGGAATTCCTTTTCCTTATTCCAGGTGAATGCTGTAAATAGTATAGCGAAAACTGAAGCTAAGAGTATGATTTCAAAGGAAGCATCCCAACCGCTCTTGTCCACAACAGCCCCCAGTGCGGCATTTGCTAGCAGATCACCTATGAAATAGCCAAATAGTCCGGTGAGGCCTGCAGCAGTTCCTGCGGCTTTTTTAGGAACAAGATCCAAAGCTTGTACACCGATGAGCATGACAGGACCATATATGAGGAAGCCAATGGCCCATAGGGAAAGGTTTACGACGAGTTGGTTTTCTCCGGGTGTAAGCCAATAGATAGCGACAGCTAGAAAGGTCAGTATCATATAGATGATGGTTACTGGAGCCCTCCTGCCTTTGAAAATTTTATCACTCATGACCCCACAGAGAATGGTGCCGGGTATGGCGGCCAATTCGTAGATCGAGGCAGACCAAGTGGCCTCGGATGCGGTGAAATGTTTTGCCTCCTGAAGGAAGGTAGGAGCCCAGTTAATGATGCCATTTCTTACCAAATAGACGAAAGCATTTGCAGTCGCGATATACCAAAGCAATTTGTTGTTTAGTACATATTTGAAGAAAATCTCTTTGGAACTGAATTCTTTTTCCTGTGAGGCTTCATATGTTTTGGGATAGTCATTTTTGTACTCTTCAATAGGGGGCAATCCGCAGGACTGGGGGGTATCTCTGACGAGAAATATCGATAGAATGGCAACGAGCATGGCTGCTAGCCCGGGAAAGTATAGACGAGCTTGCCAGTCTACGAATAATTCTACTCCTAAAATCGCTAACGGACCTACTAAAAAGCCTCCAACGTTGTGTGCTAGATTCCATATGGACATGGCTGTTCCACGCTCTTTGATCGAATACCAATGTACTACAACGCGTCCACAGGCTGGCCATCCCATCCCTTGTACCCACCCATTGATGAATAGTAAGACGAACATAACGGTGATGGAAGAGGTCGCAAAGGAAGAAAATCCCATAAAGATCATAGTCAGGGAGGAGAGAATCAGTCCTGCCGCTAGGAAATAACGGGCGTTGCTTCGGTCAGAAACATTTCCCATGAAAAACTTGCTTAATCCATAAGCTATAGAAATGGCGGACATGGCAAACCCAAGTTCGGCCTTGCTGTAACCAAGTGAGTCTTGTAGATCCTTTACAGCGAAAGAGAAGTTTTTGCGAACGAAGTAGTAAGCAGCATACCCTATAAATATTCCTATAAATACTTGGAGCCTGAGTTTTTTGTATTCTGGGTCAATACGTTCTTCTGGCAGCCTCGCTTTGTGCGAGGCTGGCTTAAATATACTGTACATAGTTAGTGTTTATTAAAATAGGTTTGGGTAGTCGCTAATGATGCCGTCTACTTTTAAGGTTTCTAATTCGGTAATTCTTTTTTTGTCATTGACCGTCCATGGTATTATTTTAATGCCTAGATCATGAGCTTCTTTTATAAACGAAGCGTTGACAATGCTATAATGCGGACTGATAATAAAGGGGGTAAAACCTAGCTCTGCAACAAGTTCTTTGATACTTTTGCTGTTTTTTTCTCCTATCAGATAAGAAGTCTTAATCTGTGGATAGGTTTTGTTGATATACTGAATGGTTCTTTTATCGAACGATTGTATGACTGTCCTTGGGGCGATTCCTTGCTCGATTACTACTTCTAAAATTAAATCCGAAAATTCTTGAGGGGCAGGGTGCCATTCGTGGTCTTTGCCGTCTCTACTCTTTGTTTCAATGTTATAGAACATTGAGGGTCGTTTTTTTTCTTTAGTATAGGCTTCTGATTCTTTGATAAGATCCTTTAATAAGGCAATTGGAGTAGCTACTTTTTTCTGATCAGGAAAGTCTTTATTGCCTTTTAAGCCTAAATCAAATCCTTTTAATTCGTCCCATGTATAACTGTATATAATCCCTTTAATGTCTTTGCCACGCAATTCTTGACCATTTTTATATGTTACAAACTTAGGGTTGAGGTAATCGTCATGATATACGACTACTTTTTTGTCTTTTGTAATATGACAGTCCATTTCTAGGGTTGTAACTTTCGGAAGGTCTATGGCAAGTTTCATCGCTCCTATGGAGTTTTCAGGATATAGCCCTCTTGCGCCGCGGTGTCCTTCGTAGGAGAAAGTAGGGAATTCTGGATTTTGCATACGGACTATTTTTTTTGTATTGCAGGAAGATGTTAATAGCGCTAAAAATAAGGCTGTTGCTATAATGTTTCTTTTGTTACTTGACATATTTAATAATCTTATAATCTGTAAAAATAAAAAAATAAAAAGTGTGTGTACGCCTTTGATAGTAATCAGTTGCTAATTTGATCTTTTTATATTAACAGAATGTTATTTTAATAATACTACTAGCAGTGTGGCTATTGTCGCGCCTATAAGTGGACCGACCACTGGTACCCATGCATAAGACAGATCGAAATTCGCTTTGTTTTTGATAGGTAATAGAGCATGAATAATACGGGGACCTAGATCCCGCGCGGGATTGATTGCATATCCTGTTGTTCCACCTAGGGATAATCCTATGACCCAAACCAAGAAAGTCACTGGAATTGCACCTATTGAACCTAAGCCTATTGGGGTGTGATCCGCTAGGCTGGCATCTTTGAAGTGTAATATGGTGAATATCAACACAAAGGTTCCCAATGCTTCGCTGAATAAATTTATGGGTATGTTTTTAATGGCTGGTGCAGTACAGAATACGGCTTGTTTTGCTCCAGGGTTGTCCGTTTGATTAAAGTGGTCTTTGTAGGTGATCCATACGAGTGTAGCTCCTATCATAGCCCCTATAAATTGAGCTGAGATATATGATAACGTCGTCTGTAGATCAATACTGTGTAAAATGTAGTTGGCCAATGTAACTGCAGGATTGAGGTGCGCACCACTATAGGGACCAGCGATGGTAACTCCTACAAATACTGCAAATGCCCAAGCTGTTGTGATGACAATCCAACCGGAATTATTTCCTTTTGTTTGATTCAGGACGACATTTGCAACGACACCACCTCCTAGAAGTATCATTGCGGCTGTTCCTATTAGTTCTGCTATAAAAGGTGTCATTGTGTAAGGTTTATTGGTGATTGATTAATGACTTATTGACTCTTGTAGTTGGCCCAGAATTTAGCTGTTTCCGTGGCACGTTTCCATTCTGTAAGTTGTGTCGTGTATTTTTTTGATTTTGCAGGGACAAATACTTTATCTTGTTGCCATAAGGCTTGGAGCTCTTTGGTATCTTTCCAGAACCCAACAGCTAAACCAGCAAGGAATGCCGCTCCCATGGCTGTAGTTTCGGTGATGGCTGGCCGGATAACATTTGTCTTTAGAATATCGGCTTGGAATTGCATCAAGAAACTGTTTTGAGTAGCTCCGCCGTCTACCCTCAGTTCTTTTATTCGTGATGAAGAGTCCGCTTCCATGGCTTTTAAGATGTCATAAGTTTGATAGGCTATGCTTTCCAAAGATGCTCTGGCAATGTGCGCTGCATTAGATCCGCGGGAGAGGCCTACCATGGTGCCTCGGGCTTCTGCATTCCAATGAGGGGCACCTAGTCCGGAAAATGCGGGTATGAGGTAGACACCATTGGTGTCTGGAACACTGTTGGCCAGCTTTTCAACTTCGTTGGATTTGCGGATAATACCCAGTTCGTCTCTTAGCCATTGTACTACAGCTCCACCGATAAAAATACTGCCTTCTAAGGCGTAGTTAACTTCTTTTCCAATTTTCCAAGCTACTGTAGTGACGAGCTTGTTGTTGGAGATAACAGGCTTCTTACCTATATTCATTAATAGAAAACAACCTGTTCCGTATGTGTTTTTGACCATTCCTTTTTGAGTACACAGCTGACCAAAAAGTGCGGCCTGTTGATCTCCTGCAATACCAGCGATTGGAATCTGAACTTTTGCGATATCTTGTGTTGTGTGTCCGTATATTTCGGAGCTGCTACATACCATGGGAAGCATTGATTCCGGTATCTCGAAGATATCTAAGAGTTCTTTGTCCCATTGTAGGGTGTGTATATTTAAAAGTAATGTGCGTGAGGCATTTGAAACATCGGTAATGTGTTTTTCG
The DNA here is from genome assembly GCF_016746095.1 of Sphingobacterium faecale. GTDB lineage: Bacteria > Bacteroidota > Bacteroidia > Sphingobacteriales > Sphingobacteriaceae > Sphingobacterium > Sphingobacterium faecale. The sequence continues at coordinate 407,489 of NZ_JAERTY010000008.1, forward strand.
CCATTGGTCAGATTATAAACAAGCCAAGAGTCTACGGTTCCAAAAGCAAGTTCACCTTTTTGGGCCATTTGTTTGGCACCTTTTACATTGTTGAGTATCCAGTTTATCTTTGAAGCCGAAAAGTAGGCATCGATCAGAAGTCCGGTTTTTTCCTGGATAGTACGTTCGAATCCTTTTTCGGCAATTGTTTTGCAGTAATCTGCTGTTCTTCTATCTTGCCATACTATAGCATTGTAGATAGGCTTGCCAGTTTTTTTGTTCCACACGATCGTGGTCTCCCTTTGATTGGTGATACCAATTGCTTTGATCGTTTCTAGTTTTAATTTTTTCTTCGCTATTACCTCGGTCATCACCGCAAGTTGGGTAGACCATATCTCTTGTGCATCATGTTCTACCCAACCTGATTTGGGGTATATCTGAGTAAATTCTTTTTGAGCAATCTCAATGATTTCTCCTTTCTGGCTGAAAAGGATAGCTCTGGAACTGGTTGTGCCTTGATCTAAAGCGAGTATGTATTCCTTCTTCATCATATATCTGGTTTATTATTAGTTTTTTATAGTTATAAAGTGTAATTTTTAACAAGGGCTGTGTAATCCTCTATTTCTTTGGCTATCCATGCTTCATCTTTGTTGAGCTCTTGAGCCATGAGTGTCGCGACCTTTGGAGCTGCTTCAAGAGAGGCTTTAGCGTCCAATAATAGGAAACGTATGCGTCGTGCTAAAAAGTCTTCTACGCGGGCAATCATCTCGTAACGGCAGGCCCAAATTACCTCGGCTTCCAAAAATTCATACTTAGGATGTAGTTTTTCTCCTAAGGTAGGGGACTCTGCTGCTAGTTTCATGAGCGGCTCGATATCAGAGCCGTATACTTGCCAATGTCCTGGTTTTTTATTCAATGAATAACCATGGATTGGTAAATTTTGTGTTTTGCAAGCCGATGGTAATAGATTTGCTGTTTTGATAGCTAAATCTACGGTTTCTTCCGCCATTTTCCGATAGGTGGTCCATTTTCCTCCAGTGATTGTTATTAATTGGGAATTACTCTTGATGAGTTTGTGATCCCTTGATATCTCTTTCGTGCTTTCTGAGTCGCCATCGGTAGGAGCAGCCAAGGGTCTGAGGCCTGCAAATACACTTAGAACGTCTTTTTCTGTGGGTGCATTCTCTAGATATTCATTTGCTGTATTCAATATAAATTCGATTTCTTCATTCAACGGCCTCGGTTCGATTTGATGAGCGTCCAGTGGCGTATCTGTGGTGCCTAATAATACTTTATCATGCCATGGTACACCGAATAGTACACGCCCGTCGCTGGTTTCTGGTATCATAAGGGCATCATCATTGCCTAAGAATTTTTTGTCTATGACAATATGTGCACCTTGACTAGGACGTACGATGTCTTTGTGTGTAGGTGTGTCGAGCTTGAGGATGTCATCTACAAAAACTCCAGTAGCGTTGATTACTGCCTTAGCTTGAATGGTAAATTTTTCGCCAGAGAATGTATCTACTAAGCTTAAGCCATTAGTTTTGCCAGACGCATCTTTCGTGATATTGTTTACTTCGGCGTAATTCAATAGGGCAGCGCCATAGGAAGCTGCTGTTTGTCCTAGGTTGATTGCGAGCCTTGAATCGTCAAATTGACCATCGTAGTATTGTACCCCTCCCACGAGGCCTTTTGTTTTTACCTTTGGTAATTTCTGGATTACATCTTCTTTGCTTAGTAAGGTGGATTTTCCTATCCTAAGTTTACCGGCCATCCAGTCATATAGTTTCAATCCGATCAAAAATTTCAATTTATTAAAAACAGAATACGATGGAATTACAAAGCTCTGGACAAAAGAAACGTGTGGTGCATTTTTAAAAAGTAATCCTCTTTCTTTTAAAGCGGATAGTACTAGTTTTACATCACCATTTGCTAGATAACGCACGCCACCATGTACTAGTTTAGTGCTTTTGCTTGATGTTCCTTTTGCAAAGTCATACTTTTCAATAAGAAGTGTACGGTATCCCCTTGAAGCAGCGTCGAGTGCTATCCCTAAACCTGTAGCGCCTCCCCCTATAATCGCAATGTCCCAAATTTCGGTGTTTTTAATGCTTTCTAAAGCTTCGTTTCTTGTAAATTTCATTTTGATTTACTGTGTTTATTTGTGCTTTGTTTTGTAAAAATAATAAAAAACGTAAATAAACGAAAGTTTATGAAGTCTTTTAGATAAATGCTTTAGTTTCGGAATAACTTAATTATCTTAGGTTTATAAAAATGCCTATTAATAAGGGGGGAGTGCGGTCTGTTTCATTTGAATCCCATCTATGATAAGGTAGATATTGTAATATTAAAACTAATTTCATTTGTATGAATAATGTCGAACGGCATCAATATATTATCAAACAGGTAAACCAGAATGGACATGTTTCTGTTTTGGATTTATGTGAAGAATTAAGTGTTTCCTCTGTAACAATCCGTAAAGATTTACAGTTTTTAGAGGATACAGGGTTGGTTTACCGTACTCATGGTGGGGCTACACGACAGAACCCTTATCAGACTGATAGACCGGTTATTGAAAAGGAAAAGCTTTATGAGGATGAGAAAATACGTATCGCTAAGGCAGCTTCCCGTTTGGTGTTAGCTAATGATTCTATTATTATTGGATCTGGAACTACGACACAATTTTTGGCAAGGGAGATTACGCCGCAGGGTAATTTGACAGTAGTCACCTCCGCACTAAATGTGACATTAGAGCTACTTAAACATCAGAACGTAGAAGTTATACAGTTGGGCGGATCTGTAAGACGTACATCTTCATCTGTGACCGGGCAGTATGCTAACAATATTTTAGATCATTTCTTCTGCTCTAAACTGTTCTTAGGTGTGGATGGTATTGATCTGGATTATGGTATATCTACGACCAATGCTCAAGAAGCAATGCTGAATCAAAAGATGATAACCGTAGCACAACAGGTTATTGTATTGACTGACTCGAGTAAGTTTGGTAGAAAGAGTTTTGGGAAAATAGTGGATTTTTCGCATATCGATATTATTATCAGCAATGAGATTCCTCCCGCTTTTCAGGAGCTTTTTGACTCCTTGGGAATTGAAACGATAATTGCGAAATAGTCGATTTTCCAAGTGAAGTTCTTGATTGTTCACTGTACCGAATTAACAAATTTAAAATTATTAAAATAAATGCTAAGTTTGTTTCAGAAAGATAACTGATTATAACGGTAAACTCTAAATTGAAACGATCTAGAAAAACGCCTCAATCCAATAAAGCTGTAGAAGAGCATGAACTTTTGCTTCAATTGAAATCTGGCGATATACATGCATTTGAAGAGCTCTACCATCGGTATAAAAGTCGATTGGCGGGGAAGTTTTTGCAATTACTCAAGTCTGAAGTCTTAGCACAGGATGCCTTACAAGATCTGTTTGCTAAAGTCTGGGACGTACGAGCAACGATCGATATCGAGCAATCTTTTCCAGCGTTCCTCTATCGTATTGCGACCAATTTGGCGCACTCTATATTTCGGCGTGCTAGCCTAGAGTCTAGCCCTCGTACCCTGCTCAAGATTGGCTATACTGAAGCCTACAGCCATGTCGAAGAGGATTTGTTCCAAAAAGAGCGTGTGAAGATTGTGGAAGACGCTATCGCTAAACTACCCGAAAGGCAACGCCAAGTTTTTGTGATGCACAAGATCGAAGGCAAGAGCTATAAAGAAATAGCCGAAGAGTTAAATATTAGCCTCTCCGCCATCAATAACCACATTACCCGCGCTAATAAATTTCTGTCCGAAAACCTCGAACCCAAAATCTGGTTTATACTCCTTGCCCTCTCCTCCAACGATTATTTCGATTTCTTTTAGCAGTTCCAATTCCTATGCGTCACCTCACCTTGAGGATAGGTCTAATAACAATATAGGACTTACGTTCTGAAAAATTAAAAATAATTTCATTTTCCCTGTGGTAGTTTCTTCATCTCATGCGTATCTCTATTAAACCGGGATAAAAATATCCTCGCTTTAGCGTAATTAGATGAAAAGCAAAGAACAGTTACAAAACCTATTTCTGCAGTATTTGCAGGGGCAATGCCAACCCGAAGAAATCGACCAAATCTTGGACTATTTCGGAGAAGAAAAGCAAAGCGGCTTTTTAAAAGAACTCATCGCCCAGCACCTGACAAATGAAGAGGCATTTGACACAGCTACACAAGGAAGCATTCAGCAAGTCCTGTCCAAGGCCGACCAAAACATGCAAGCCTTTGTACAAGAGCGAATGCAAGCTGAGCCATGGCGCAGCAAGACGAGGCGCATACGATGGGCGCTATCAGGTGCAGCAGCTGCGGTACTTATCGCCCTGAGTATCGGCATCTACACCTACAGCAGTCGTGTACCCGAAACCCAAGAAAAGAGACTTGCCGTAGCAAGCGAGATCCGTGCCATTGGTCACAGCGCCACGCTCACCCTTGCCGATGGAACAGTCATCGCTTTACGTGAAGATCAAAACGAAATTGTTATCGGAGTAGATAACATTACCTACAACGATGGTACCGCCATTAGCCAGCAAAGCATTTCGACCGAAATAGAACAAACCCCACGCTCCCTTACGCTAAGCACCCCTCGAGGGGCACAATACCAAGTCACCCTACCCGATGGGAGCAAGGTATGGCTCAATGCGGCCTCCAAGCTAAGTTATCCCGAGCGTTTCACGGGAAGCGAACGAAGAGTCGAACTCGAAGGCGAAGCCTATTTTGAAGTTGCTTCAAACAGACAAAAGCCCTTTAAAGTAAGCAGTAGCGGACAAGAAGTCGAAGTACTCGGTACCCACTTTAATATCCAAGCCTATCCTGATGAAAGCGAAACCAAGACCACACTGCTAGAAGGAGCGGTACAAGTATACAGCAGCGAAGAAGGTAGCCAACAACTGTCAAAGCCAACGTTACTCAGCCCTGGTCAACAAGCCACACTCCGTAATGGAAAGCTAAGTACACAAATCGTCAACAGCGAAGACTATGCGTCTTGGAAAGAAAATGTATTTATTTTTCATAATACAGACCTGAAAAGCATCATGCGCCAGGTCAGTCGATGGTATGATCTAGAGTTAGACCTCGCAACGATACCCGATATCGAATTTTATGCCGAGATACCGCGCAATGTACCTTTGTCACAAGTATTGATCATGTTGGAAGAAACCAGTAACCTTAAATTTAGAGTCGTCGCTCATAAAAAAAGCCATACTACAGAAAGGAGACTGCTTATCGAACCATAGTTAAACCACAGTGGTAGACTCTTGAAAAACAAAACCGAAAGTGGGGGAAACACCTTCGGTCGATGTCAAGGGGTCTATCATTCACATTACCGTTTAGTAAAAAATTTTATAACCACTTAACATAACAAAGATATGAATTTTACCATTCATTTCTGGACGTGTAGGTGTCGTTTTCTTCAAGACGATACCCAGCGTACAGAAATACGAACACGATTATTAGCGATGAAGCTTACGATAATACTTCTAGTCGCCTTTAGTTTTTCGACTTTAGGCAAAGGCCTATCACAAGAAATTAGCCTATCCTTCAAAAACGCCTCCCTTGAAAAAGTGATGCATGAAGTTCGGAAGCAGAGTGGCTACGCCTTTATTTTCAATGCAGCCGATCTGAAGCACGCAAAAGGAGCTAAGATCACGACCGATTTGAATAAAGCAAGTATACAACAGGCATTGCTGGCTATTTTTGACGAACTCCCTTATAGTTATGAAGTCAAAGAAAAAAGCATTGTACTCAAGCTTAAAAAACAAGGTACTGCTCATCAGCAAGTAAACGAAAAGATCGACCCAAGCCTAGCTATTCAAGGAAAAGTAGTAGACTCATTGGGGAGGCCTTTGGTCGGCGCTTCTATCAGGGTGAAAGGAACCAAACTTGCTACTACAACAAATCATCAGGGGGAGTTTCGCCTGCATGACGTAGCGGATGATGCGGTTTTGGTTATTTCTTTTGTGGGTTATACGAGTAGAGAAATACCAGTTCGAGCAGAAATAGGGACGATCGTACTACATTTAACTAAGAGTGATTTGGATGAGGTCATGATCAATGCAGGATATTATACGGTGAAGGATCGGGAACGGACGGGAAGTATTTCAAAAATCACTTCGAAAGAAATAAGTCAACAACCAGTTGCTAATCCACTGGCCGCAATGCAGGGGCGTATGGCAGGGGTGCATATCACTCAAAATAGCGGCACCCCCGGCGGTGGCTTCGATATACAGATAAGGGGGCGTAATAGTTTACGCACCGAGGGGAATGATCCTCTCTATATAATTAATGGAGTACCTTATAGTTCAAAGTCTACATCTGATCAAGCATTGTCTGGTTTACTTTTCAGCATGGGAAATGTCAGCCCACTCAACAGTATTAACCCTAATGATATTGAAAGTATCGAAGTATTGAAAGATGCTGATGCTACGGCAATTTATGGGTCACGTGGGAGTAATGGTGTAGTTTTGATTACCACGAAAAGTGGAACTTCTGACAAAACTACCTTTTCTATGCAATCAACGACCTCTGTAAGTACACTTTCCAAATCATTAGATCTAATGAATACTGAAGAATATTTAAAAATGCGAATGGATGCTTTTGCAAATGATGGAATTACGACGTATCCTTCCAATGCTTATGATGTAAATGGCACTTGGGATCAAAATAGGTATACCAACTGGCAACAAGAATTCTTTGGAAGAAAGCCAGTCTCACAAAATGCACAGTTTTCCATAGGAGGCGGATCGGGACGAACATCTTTCCTTTTAAATGCAAGCCATCGGTACGAACAGACTACTTTTGTAGAGAAATTTGGTTATAAACGCAGTAGTTTTTCATTTAATCTAAGACATGAATCAAAAAATAAACGCTTTGAAGTTCAAATGAGTGTTATGAAATCAGGCCAAAATAATCATCAAATGGCTACCGATTCTTTTGGTAAAATATTCTTAGCTCCTAATTCTCCCACATTATATACTGAAGATGGAGACTTAAACTGGGAAAAAAATACGTTTGATAATCCCTTAGCATCTCTTAATTCTCAGTATTTTTCTAAAGTGTCCGATTTTACTAGTCAAGTGGATTTAAGTTATAAACTGCATTCCGATTTTAAAATTCGTTTAAGTGCAGGTGCAATACAGCAGCAGAATATTGAAAACAAAACATTACCACATACGATATACAATCCATCTTATGGTTTAACTAGTGAATTTTCTTCTAACAGTACAACAACTTTAAAACGAAATAATTGGATTATAGAGCCAAAAATTGAATGGTTAAAACAAAAAAAGGTTGGAAAGTGGTCAGCTTTAATAGGAGCGACATTTGAGAGTAGAAACCAAGATATATTTAGCTTAACAGCCAGCGACTTTTTATCTAATGATTTCATATTTAATATGGCAAATGGGAAAAATACTCAGATTAAGAATGACAGTGAGATAGTTTACAAATATACGGCGGTATATGGGCGTTTGAATTATACTGTTAGTGATAAATATTTGATTAATTTAACGGGACGAAGAGATGGTTCAAGTCGTTTCGGACCAAACAACCGTTTTGCGAATTTTGGTGCAGTTGGTGCTGCCTGGTTATTCAGTCGTGAAAAGCTATTTGAAGCAAGTTCATGGCTTAGTTTTGGAAAAATTCGTGCAAGTTATGGGATTGCTGGGAGTGATTTAATTGGAGACTATCAATATTTAAATACTTTTATAGTATCCTCTCAAAGATATGATGGAAAAGTAATTCTTGATCCTTTCAAGCTGTATAACGCTGATTTTAGTTGGGAAAGCAATAAAAAAATGGAAGTTGCAATGGAATTAGAGTTTTTTAACGGGAGTTTATCGAGCACTATTTCCTACTACAGAAATCGTTCTTCCAATCAGTTGGTGGGGATCCCTCTGTCAGCAGTAACTGGGTTTAATTCTGTCCAAGCGAATTTAAATGCTACAGTTCAAAATACCGGATACGAATCCACTTTAAAATCAGTGAATTTTAGTAATAATAAATTTAGTTGGACTTCAGAGTTGAATTTTTCAATACCTAGAAATAAACTCATTTCTTTCCCCAATTTAGAGGAATCTTCCTATGCAAATTCCTATGTTGTTGGTATGCCTATAACAATAAAGAAGGTTTATAACTACCTGGGAGTAAATAAATTGTCAGGGTTGTACGAATTTGAAGATACTAATCAGGATGGCAGAATAAATGCTGAAGATAAAAACACCGTGGCTAATATTGGAATCAAATATTTTGGTGGATTAAATAATCATTTTAATTACAAAAAATTTAGTATTGATTTTTTATTGCAATTTGTAAAACAAAGTAATTATAATTACGATTATTACTTCCCATCTTCAGGTGATATGAGTAATAGACAGAGATGGGCTTTGAATTATTTTTCACTTGATAATCCCGATGCAAAATATCAAAAGCCTTCAACAGGGGTTAATAATTTAGCGGTACAAGCTGCTAATAATTTTAAAGAAAGTAATGCTGTTATAGAAGATGCAAGTTTTTTTCGTTTTAAAACGATTCAGTTAGCATATGTATTACCAAACATCTTTAACCAAAACAATACACTTTCTATTTATTTTCAGGGAAATAACCTTTTTACAATCTCTAACTTTATTGGTTCTGACCCAGAAGCGAAGGGCGTATTACTTCCTGGATTAAAAACTTTTTCATTTGGATTTAATTTTAAATTTTAAAAATTATGAAAAAAATAATCAACTATGTTTTAATGGTATGGTTTACTCTCATGTTGTTCAGTTGCGAGGTTTTTGTAGAAATTGATCAACCTAAAAATCAAATTGCCAATCCTGTTGTCTTCAATAATGAGACGATGGTCAGATCTGCACTGAATAATGTGTATGTATCTATATATAATAGTGGATTTCTTTCTGGAAATAATACCGGAGCTGGTTATCTCATGGGATGTTATACAGATGAATTGGAGGTGACAACTTCCCAAAATGTTGACTACAAGCTTTTTTATGAAGGTACCGTTTCGAGCACAACAAATTTGGTCAAGAAAATATGGAGTGATGTATACAAACAAATTTTTAATTGTAATTTAATTATAGATGGAGTTGAGAATTCAATTGTTTTTTCCGACGATTTTAAAAATCAAATAATAGGTGAATGTAAAGTTATTAGAGGTGTATTACATTTTTATTTAACTCAAACGTTTGGCAATGTACCTTATATATTTACGACTGATTATAATGTGAACAATCGAGTTGTTAAAATGCAAGTACATGAAGTAATGAAAATAGCAACGGATGATTTAATTCAGGCTGAAAAATTGTTGAAAAGTAGCGTTTTAGGGTCAGAAAGAATCTATATTAACAAGACAGTTACTCAGGCCTTTTTAGCGCGTATGTTTTTATACCAAGAAAATTGGGTTAAAGCAAAGGAATATGCTGATAAGATTATCAGCAATCAATTCTATCAATTAGAACCAATAGAGAATGTGTTTCTCAAAGGGAGTAAAAGTGCTATTTGGCAACTAAAACCTTTATTGGCAGGTAATAATACCTTTGAAGGTTATTTTTATATTTTTTCAGAAAAACCAGCTCCTAATGTGCAGTTAACTAAGGGATTGTTACAAAGTTTTGAAAATAATGATCTTAGAAGGGATAAGTGGGTTAAAATAGTTGATGAGGACACAAAGTCGGCACATGCTTATAAATATAAAATGAAAGGGACTTCATCTCCATCTCAAGAGTATTCTATTATTATTCGTATTGAAGAAATGTATTTAATAAGCGCAGAAGCTTCGGCAGAATTAAATGATTTTGATAGTACAAACAGCTACTTAAATGCTATTCGTAACAAATCTGGCTTGCAAAGTTTAAATGTTACAAATAGTAATGATGCCATTAATTCTATTTTAAATGAAAGAAGAACTGAGTTCTTTTGTGAATTTGGTCATCGATTTTATGACTTAAAAAGACGTAACAAATTAAGTGCACTTCAAACTACCAAACCTAATTGGAAATCATATTTTCAATATTGGCCAATTCCAGAGGGCGAGTTAAATTTGAATTCAAATTTAAAACCTCAGAATGATGGCTATTAACATGATGTTTTTAAGGGTTTTTACAACTTTTTTAAGTTTATTTTTCTCTAATTATATATGTTCTCAAAATTTTGAGCAAGAGTATTTAACGAATAGTAAAATAAATAAATCTGGGACTGTATTATCCTATTATGTCAGTGGTAAGAAAGGAAATACTCTATATTTAAATGACCTTAAAAATCATAAAGTTTACAACTATGGAAATATAAACCAAAATCATATTCTTAATGATGATTTCTTTATCGGAATTGATCAAGCAAATAGAACTTTAATAACTGTAGATTTCATTAATCAAGTCATCGACTCCTTAATTGGAGTCGATGATTTTGATTGGATTCAAAACACAAACACTGTGGTGGTATACAATAGAGAAACGAAAATTTTACGAATTATTAATTTAAAAACTGGTTTTACAGATACTTTTAATGACATATGTGATTACATTACCAGTCTTGTTAGTTCAAATGTTGCTTTTGTAAATAACGAACAAACCGTGTTTTATTACAGTACGTTTAATAATGTAAGTACTAAGTTTGATAAATTTGAATCAAAATCAAAAATAAAGAAGCTTCATTGGGATAAAGGAGGGACAAATATTTTTGGTTTCTTCGTCGAAAATGAAAACTTCAAAATTCATAAATATTCTAAAGAGTCTAACCAATTTGTATTCAGTAGTTCAATAGATTTAAAAGATAAAAAAATGCAAGTTGACACTATGTTCAATACTGTTCTTGTGATGAAAGATGAACGTATTGCTGTTAGTTTGAAAAATACTGGTTTTTTTGAAGTCAATTCTGGAGAACCTGAAATATGGCTTGGTAGTTCAAACGGTATTACACCTCATGAAAATAAATTAAAATCTTCTAACATGCAATTAGCGGTTATTAATATCAAGGAAAAAAAGATTTATGATTATTCAGAATCAGAAAGGTTATTAAAGTTTGTTATTAGTGGGCAAGAAGACGATATTTATTCTTATGAAAAAAGTTCTAACTATAATTTTTCACGTATAAATCCAGAAATTGAAATATTTGAATATGATAGGAAACACTTCAAGAAAAAATATGTAGGTACATTTAATGCGGCAGATCAAAATATAAAATCTACTGTGAAATCAGATTTGTTATTTTACTTTAAAGATAATAATTGGAATTTTTATGATAAAAAAACAAAAAGATTTTTAAATTTCACTAAAAATATAGAGGATAATTTCTTTTATATGAATAATGAATTTTATGAAATGATTGATTATCCAATTAATCAATATTTATTATCATATAAGGAGAAGTACTTATTGTTTAACGGAGCCAAGCAACTTTGGCTATTTGATTTAGTTTCAAAAAAAATGAAACAAGTGAAAAATAATTCAAATAAAAGTTATTCAATTTCGCAAGCAAATTACTCAATAAATAGAACACAATGGGATTGGAATATTTCTGTTAAACAATTGGATTATGATAATGTTGTTCTCACTTGGAAATCTGAAAATCATACCAATGAAGGAATATCTCTTTTAAACGATAAAGAAGAAATAGTTGATATACTTGACGTTAACTCAAAGATAAAGCAAATTGCAAGAGGAAGTAAAAAAATAAGCTATATTCGAGAAAGCGCAGATCAACCACCAGCCTTGTATATTTTTGATTTTGATTCTCAAAAAGAAACACTGATTTTTCAGAGTAATCTTGCAGATACATTGGCTAAAAGTATAAAAGTTGTTTATCATAATTGGTTAAATGATCAAAACAAAAAACGAGGTGCAGTGGTAACCTATCCAATTAATTACGATACGACAATAAAGTATCCAGCTATTTTTGATATATATGAACAGAAGAAAAGTACACAGCATGATTATGTAACAACTATTCTAACAAATGGTAATGGAATCAATTCTCGAGTTTATTCCAATGAAGGTTTCTTTGTAATTAGGCCTGATATATATTACGAAATAGGTTCCCCGGGGAGATCAGCTACAGATTGCGTAATTGATGTTTTGGACAAATTAATTAAGATATTACCAATAGATACTAATAATATAGGGTTAATAGGTCATTCTTTTGGAGGGTATGAGACTAATTATATTATTACTCAAACCAATCGATTTAAAGCTGCAGTTTCGAGTTCCGGAGTTGCAGATATAATTAGTGCGTATTTTACATTTAGTCTAGAATATAAAATTCCCGATATTTTTCGTTATGAAACACAGCAGTTTAGAATTGGTAAGAGTTTTTTCGATTCCAAAAATAAGTATATAGATAATTCACCTTTGTTTCATTCCGAAAAAATTAATACTCCCCTGTTATTGTTAACAGGGAAGAATGATTATGTGGTTAACTGGACACAGTCCATCACTATGTTTCTTGCATTAAAGCGACTAAATAAAATAGTGAATTTAATTTTGTATCCCAATGAAGGACATGTATTAATGAATAAAAATAATAAAGAAGATGCATCTGATAAGATTAAAAGTTGGTTTGAATATTACTTAAAGAACAGACCTAAACCAGATTGGTTAGAGTGAGGTATACATTAAAGCAAATGTTCAAAATGAAAAATAACATCGCTGTTGCTGATAAATAAAAATGTGTAAATAAATTTTTAGGAATTCTTGAAAGCTCCTAGCACTTTTAACTATAAATTTTTACTGGGGTAGGAAAGCCCTACCCCGTATTATTAATATCAAGTTTAGAGGGATCTCTCTTACTTGATTATTTTCTGTGATAAGCTTGCTGTACATAATATTTCTTTTTTTGTACTCTAGCAGAAGTTTTAATTATTTGGGATCTTTTTTAGTCGCTGCATTTTGCATGGGTGTAGCTCCATAACAACCATCAGATATTTTTGAATCCACTTCCAGTAACCTTGTGTATTTGCATATTCCGCACTATATTACACCACCATTCCGCTCCAAAGTACACCAGTGATTCCGCTGCAAAACACACCACTTTGGTGTAAATTTTCAGCAGCCTAGTTATAAGTTGAGGGTCTTTTAAACTGT
>NZ_JAERTY010000009.1 GCF_016746095.1 Sphingobacterium faecale
GTTAACTTTATTGAGGTCAATCATAGCGGGATAAACAGTTAAATATTTGAATTTAAGATACTTAAATATATAACCATGCCCACTATATTGCAAATTTTTATACCAAATTATTAATCGAACTCAGGTTATTATTTCAATATTTACGGTATACGACTGCTTATTCCCATCAAAGCAGCGGTTAGTTAGATTGAATTCGAATTCACGTAAAATTACACCATCAAGACTACCCTCCTTTCTTTTATGCCGACAGGTACGATATGATATCGAATCTGACCGGTTCTATTGAGTATTTCCAATACTTCTTCTAAACTTCGCTTTTTAGAGATCGCGCCTGTAAATCCATAACCTTTTCCTCGGGTCACGACCTGTACCTCTACACCATACCATCTCGACAATTCATTACCGATCTGATCAAGACCAGCATCGAAAAATGCAAACTCACTGTCGCGCCAAGCATTAACCTTGTCCATCTGAGCGGGACCGACCTTAATATTTTCGCCCCCCCAAGTGACCACACTGCTCTGACCAGGCTTTAACGTATAAGCTCTATGCTCTGTAGCGACCTCCACACTTCCTTCCATCAATGTCGTCGTCGTACGATTCTCCCCATAAGCCTTCACATTAAAGTGTGTGCCCAATACTCGCACCTTCTGATCGTTAGAAAACACCAAGAACGGCTTATCCTTATTTTTGGCTACTTCAAAATAAGCTTCTCCCTCCAGCTCTACTTTACGGATACCACCAATGAAGTTCACGTCGTAGGTTAATTTAGAACTCGCATTCAACCACACTTTCGTACCATCCGTCAGCAATAGGGCACCTATCTTTCCAGCAGGTACGCTTACCACTTGAATCATCGGCTCTGTAGCTTCGTCTAATTTTTTAATCTCAAAGAATGAATCACCATTTTCTTTCTCTGTACTTGTGTATGCCGTTTCCATACCATCCGACAGCTCGACAACCTCACCATTTGGCAATGTTAATGTCACACCATCCGATGCAGGTTTTTGCTTTTGTAGCTCCGCTGCGATTTTAACTTCGTCCGCTACTGGTGTTACGGTCTCTTTATTTCGCTGATAGCCGACAAACCCGATCACCACTGCTGCTGCCACCGCTACCCATCGCCACAGAGGTCTCAAGAAATGTATCTTCTCAGGTCTCTCTTCGCCAAAAATGATCGCCTCGATTTGAGGATACTCTTCTCTAGATATCTCCACAATACCCGCTATCTGATCCGATTCTTCATCCTTTGCCTCAAAAACCGCATCAACATACTGTTCTAGTTCGACACGGAACTCCTCATCAGAAAATGTATCCACGAGCCAAGCAGCTTGCTGAGGCGTACATTTGCCCATCAAGTATTGTTCAAAAACTTGTTTTTTATTATACATAACTTCAGTTTTCCTGTGTCGCACTGTGATGCGCATTTATCTATATACGCAGCGATACGACAAAGTCTATGCTCTAAAAATTATTTTTTTCAAAAAAAATATAAATGATATGGGATATCCCTCCAAAGGGACGTTTCAGAAGATGGGGAAACCTATTTATTATTAACCCAAAGCCCCACCAAGGCTACCAATAAGGCAAATAGCTTTTCGCCCAGTTCACTCTTCAGGAAGCGCATTGCTTTGGCCATGTGATCTTTGATCGTTCCCACAGACACACCGTGAGCCTCAGCAGCCTCTTCATAGCTCTTCCCCTGAAACTTACAATACAAAAAGATTTCCTTACGCTTGGACGGCAATCGATCAATAGCTGCGGACAGCGCTTCCGTCATTGACTCGATATGATCGCTCCCATCCTCCATTTCGTAATACAATGTTGCTTGTGTCAACAGTGCTTTGCGAACAGCCTCATTAGAAGCTGATTTCCGGAAATAGTCCACCACCAGATTACGAGCAATGGTATGCAGCAAAGGCCAGACACCGTGCTCTTGTAGAATACGCTCCCTCATATCCCACAGTCGAACAAACGAAATTTGATGGATTTCCAGCACACTGTCTTCATCAGGGAGTAACTGATTCAATTTATGCAGTAAAGACGGCGAATGCAACTCATAAAGCTTAGAAAAAGCCTCTCTATCTCCCGCTATTAAACCAGAGATCCATCTGCCTTCACCAAATTCTTCCTTTTCCAAGCTACATTACTTTTGACGCAACAAAATTATAAATTTTTTATTAATAACGTTTTAATAAATACTTATGCTACACAACATTCGAGTAAGAGGTTATTGTTGGTTTTAAATGAAGGCTTTTTATGCGCCTCTCTGCCGGCGCGGGGCATGTTCGTTTCCTCCGGAGATTGCTGCGCAATTTTTCTTGATAAAAAGGAACCAAAAATCAAGGCTGTATCTTATTTGTTGCTCCAGTCACGCCATAGTGTGAGCGCAGCTCCTAGGTCTCCTGCGCTCGAGTCCATCGAAAAGACTGGGATCCGCTGGAGATAATGCAATATGTGAGGGTTGGTATACACTATGTCTACTTCCACTGCCAAATAAGCTAAGGCCGTTTTAGAGCCTGTGAGTAAAAGAAAGAAACCAGCGATCAATAGACAGTATTTAAAAACGACCTTGTAACATATGGAGTCAAAGGCCGTGACGCTGCCATCCCACGGAAGTACATCTTGCAGTAAGCAAGGATTTCCAGTCGAAGGGTTGGGAAAGAGCCAAGGAGACCTTGGAAACCGCTTTGGCAGTAGAGCGTGCCGTGATGAACATAGGTTACACAGTCTTGATTTGTTTGCTTCTTTATTCATCAAGGAATAAAGAAGGTCCTGTCCTGACAAGGACTATTTTAAACCTTCTTTAAACTTTGACCTTATCAAACTATTGTGATGGCAGGGGAGCAATTTTCAGCGTCGCAGGAAGTCCTAATTCTTTGCGTAAAGCATGCATAAACTTATCCCCCGGATCCCGCTTTGAAGTCATATAAGTAGGGTTGGTTTCCTTCCACCAAAGTGTCTTTTTGAAAGCCTGATATTCGTGATGCCCTATGACATATTCAATAGCATACTTTTCACGAAGGTATTTGATCAGTTTTGTATTGGCTTGCAGTTGTTTTTCTGTCAATGGGTTTCTTGGTGTACCGATATTCTCTATACCAATCGCACAATAGTTGAGCCCTATGGTATGACGTGCAAACTGATTCTCTTCCAATAGCTGATAGATACGTCCGTCCCGCCCAATTATAAACTGTGCAGAAACATTTAAAGAGCTGGCTGTCTGCAAATCTCTCCTCCCAGGAAGAAATACCGGATTAAAGGTTTTAAAAGTAGCATTGACACTCATATTCTCGGTATAGTGCACTACGACTATACGTGGCTCGATAAGCGCGGTATCTGCACGGATACCATGTCTCTTTAACAGGTATTCCAACGAAAGACGCTCTCGATCAGCATCCCATTGAATTGGTCTTTTTACAACAATAGGCTTAGTCTGTGCGGAGAGCTCAAATACCCTTCCGAAGACCAAGCCTATCGATGCCGTTATTATCCATGAAAGTACCTTCTTCTTAATAATCCAAGTTACTCCCATGTATCGTTGTTTAAAAAAAGCTATTCTTAATTGTGTTGTACACTCTTGGCGATATATTCACTTTCATTACCAAGGCGGTCGATCGCACGTACCGCAACATCATACAGCGTTTTTCCATCTTTTTGCTTCGGCAATTCTAGCGAAGTTACGGAAGCATCAAGGATATCTGTACTCCAAACCTCACCATACCTTGTATAAACTACCCAGTGCATAACTTGATCGGGTTGTTTTTGAAGCCATTTTGCAAATACCGTATTTTTCTGATTAGTCAACAATAACGTTGGACGCAGCAATGGATTTGCATTCAACCATGGACTTTTAGGGATCAATGCTTTTTCCTTATAAGGGCCATTCTTCAAGGCAGGAAGCATGGCCGGATTTTTCGTCAGCCCCGCAATACTCCAGTGTACAGCCCCAGGGCTATTCGGAACAATCTCCCGAGATGCAGCAACTTGATTCACAATCTCCTTTGTTTTATCTGCTGCTCTGACCTCTACCGTATTCAGACCTGGCCATAGGTGTCTATTATATCTATTCTCCGACTGCCACCATTTTAACAGCGCCGTAAAACTCTGACGCTGTGGCTCTATAGGCCAATACAACTGCGGCGTGAAGTAGTCGATCCATCCCTCATTAAGCCACAGCTTCGCATCAGCATATAGTTCATCATATTGGGACGATCCAGTAATACCTGCCGGATAGCCCGGTTTCCATATTCCAAATGGGCTCAAACCAAACTTCACAAAATTTTTCTCTGCCTTTATCTCTTCATAAACACGTTTGATAAAGCGGTTGACATTATCTCGACGCCAATCTCCCCGTGATAGATTGCCTCCCTCTCTCTTATAAACATTCCATGTTTTATCATCTGGAAAATCTGCACCTCCATTGTAACTGGCATAAGGATAAAAATAGTCATCAAAGTGAACGCCATCTATATCATAACGCTTTACAATGTCGTTGACCACCTTAGCCGCGTGATCCTGTGTACGCTGATCGGCAGGATCAAACCAATACATACCATTACGCAGCCTCACCACATTATCAGGAGTACGCTTGACCATAGACTCCGAAGTCACTACACCGCCATTGGAGTGGTGCGCACGGTAGGGGTTCAGCCATACGTGCAACTCGAGCCCACGTTTATGTGCTTCCTGTACCCAAAATTCCAAGGGATCGTAATAAGGTTCCGGACGTTTGCCAATCTCTCCTGTCAGAAAGTAAGACCAAGGTTCAAACTGACTATTATACATCGCATCCGCAGAGGGGCGGGCCTGAAAGATAACCGCATTGAAATTATTCTCTTTGAGCATATCCAATAAAGCTATTGCTTCCTGTTTTTGTTGCTCCGTAGTTAGATTACGTTTAGAAGGCCAATTAATATTAGCTACAGTCGCTACCCAAGCCGCACGAAACTCACGGGGGATTGGCGGCAGATCCACAATAAGAGATTCTTCTTTTTCAATTTTTACCGGAGGCGCCATCTCTGTAGATTTAGCGACCAAGGCCGGTTTCGAATCTTTTTTGGAGGTATCTTTCTGTACCACCACTCCTGCCTGTGTGTTTGACACTTCTGTCTCGGCTTTCTTTGTATGTTGTGCCCTCTTATTCTTACGTGAAGCACAAGAAAACATAAATACCGAAATTAATAATGCAGCAACTACTGCGCTTTTAATCGTCTTTAAAGTCATAGTATGCAAAACTACACTTTTTTCGTTAGCCCTAATCAACTTTCTCACCTTCAAAATAAACCCTCTTAACATTAAATCCGTTATCAAATACCAATACATTAGCTCGACTTCCCTTCTCCAAACGTCCAATATCCTCTCTTTCAATCAATCGAGCAGGATATATTGTAGTCATACGAATGGCTTCATCTAACGGAATTCCTGCATTTTCAACACAATTTCGGATAGCTCCCAATAGTGTCAATGCAGATCCACTCAATGTTCCATCAGGAAGTACATAGTGATCATCATTTCTAACATGCTGATAGATGCCGGAGTTACACGACGTAACAGCATCCGTAATCAAGAACAGACGTTCGCCCAATTGCGCTTTACTGATCTTGACAACTTCATAATCCACATGGATACCGTCTACCACTATCGAAGCACACACATTCTTATGATTAAATATTGCTCCCGGTACACCCGCCTGCCGATGATGCAACGGGGACATCGCATTCCAAAGGTGGGTAGCCGCCTTAATTCCTTTGTCAAATGCTCTCGAAGCTTCTTCAAATGTCGCATCCGTATGGCCAGCACTGATCAAAACGCCTTTCGACAGCAGATAGTCAAGACACTCCTGCGCTAACAATTCGGGAGCAACAGTTATAATTCCGATAACATCTTCGTTATCTTCAAACAGATGACGCAACGTAGGCAGGTCGGCTTTGAAAATCAATTCTGCAGGGTGAGCACCTCTCTTCTTCGGATTCAGGAAGGGCCCTTCCAAATGTAAACCTAGGGCAATACGAGGAGAAGCAGCTTTAAAAACACGAATTGCCTTATCGAATATAGGAATTGTATTGGTTGCCAGTGTCAGATAAAAAGAAGTACAACCTTGTTTTAATAGTGTCTTCTCGATGTAATCCAATGCATCTGCACTCAAGGTTTCAGAGAATAAATTTCCCCCGGCACCATAAATCTGTAAATCGATAAGCCCCGGACAAATATGACAACCTTCCACATCTACTTTTTCAAATTCATCAGAAATATCCTCCACAGGTACAATACCTATTATTTTATCTCCTGAAATCAGTAATGCTTGATCCTGTATAGTATCATTGCCGGAGTAGATTGTTCCGTTATGTAAAGCTAGCTTTCTTTCCATAGTGCAATATAAAAAAAAAGAAGGTTTAAAATCAACATCTTCTCGTCGCTCGAGCCGCGACAGGGCTCTTCTTTCTCCTTGAACGAGAAAGAAGCAAAGAGTCAAGACTGTGTAACCTATGTTCATCACGGCACATAAAGCTATACTTGCGGTTTCCTAGGTCGCCACAACACTGCCCCACCCATAGACTGGAAATCCTTGGTTACTGCAATATGTACGATAATCTGTGTGATAGCTTTACGGCCTTAGTCTCCATATGTTACAAGGTCGTCTTTTTCACGTGTAGATTATTGATTGCTTATTCCTTTTGCTATCCACAGGATCCAAACCGGCCTAGGATGTTGTCGCGTTAAGAAAACAGAAGAAATCCAACGAGAATGGATTTAAGAAGTGAAACGGCTCAAATACATTCTGGACTTCGAACTGTTTTTAGCGTAACAATATCCAAGCCTTGACTTTTTTGCTTCGTTTTTGTGTCAAGACAAAAATGAAGGTCCCGTCCTGACAAGGACTATTTTAAACCTTCTTTAAACTTTGACCTTATCAATTTACCATCTGTTTAAAAGTAATACAGAAAGTTTGTAACTTCGTTTCACACGAAACCGCAGACTATGGAGAAATCAAAACAGCCTACAAACGGTAACATAAAAGCTATGCGCATTATCAATGTTATTGCGATTACGGTTTTTGTCCTAGGAATCCTTTATAAAATATTTATAGCTAAATAATAATGTCACAAAAAGAAATCTTCAACACAGACAAGGCTCCTGCAGCAATCGGACCTTACAACCAAGCCATCAAAGCTGACAAAACATTATACGTCTCTGGACAAGTGCCTTTCAATCCAGAAACGATGGAGCTGGTCACTACGGGCGTAGCAGATGAAGCCCATCAGGTATTAAAAAATGTAGGCGCCATCTTAAATCATGCCGGCTACGATTTCAAAGATGTTTGCAAAGCGACCATCTTCTTATCCAGCATGGATGACTTCGCTACAGTCAATGAAGTCTATGCACAATACTTCAACGAGAACCAGCCTGCACGTGAGTGTGTAGCAGTAAAAACATTGCCCCGTAATGTAAATGTCGAGATTTCTGTTATCGCCTGGAAGGCATAGCTCCAATACCACAATCTTTACAACCGAATTTTAGCTCTGTCCAGACAGGGCTTTTCTTTTATAAAAATAGCTGTAGCGATTTCATACCGATCACCGTACTAGTTACTTTACAACTATAAATTCAAAAAAAATGGCAAGAACTAACCTCTTATTTTGCTGCCTATTGGGTATTATCACCTTATTTGCTGCCTGTAACAAAGACGACAATAACGACAAATACCATGAACTCATTCGTCTTGCTGACCTCAAATTGCAAGAAGCTATCAAATTGGCCGAAAATCAACCTTGTAAACCGATAGAGGAATGGCGCATAGACACGCTATCGTACCGTTATGTGCCCGTACATCCCAGTTTTGAAGAGGAATACAACGGCCTTATCAAAGAATACCGGAACCTATCCGAGCAGGCATACAAAGCTTACAAACCCGGAAAAAATGACCCTTTAGTATATAACACTACACCAGCTGAGATGGCTCCCCACTTTGGATTACGCTGCAAAGAAGGTAAAATGATTGTGGCCAACGCAACGGACCTTGAACTCACCGAGATTGACCAATTATTAGATGAACTATTTCCACAAGTCGTTGGCTATTTTAATGATGTTCCTTGTACCGATGCCAGTAAATGGTCTATCGCTACTATTCTCAAGGACTGTGAATTTATACAATTTCCCATTAGTAACACCCCTGATTCTCGTGCTTTCAGAGAATTAGCGACCAAATACAGCCACCTTTATCAGGTTAAAAAATACCGCACAGAAATGGATTGTCCAAGCAGCAATGCAAACCCTGCAAAAGAAGTTATTTGTAAAGACGGAAAAGCGATCCTTGTTTATTAAGAAATCTTATCCCAGGATATCCCTGGAGCCCGTTGATTCAGATACGCTGCCAATTGCTGGTGCTGTGATGCCAGCAATTGCGCGTCTTCTTTAAAGATTTCAATCACCCGACTGCGGGCCTCGCTCAATATAGCCTGATCCTTCGCCAGGTCTGCAATTTTCATTTCCAACACGCCCGATTGCTGTGTGCCTGAGAGATCGCCCGGTCCCCTAAGCTGCAGATCGACTTCAGCAATCTCAAAACCATCATTGGTACGTACCATAGTCTCTAAGCGCTTACGTCCCTCCTTACTCAGTTTATTGCCCGACATGAGAATACAAAAGGACTGCTCTGCCCCGCGTCCCACACGTCCGCGCAACTGGTGCAATTGAGAAAGGCCAAACCGCTCCGAGTTTTCAATAATCATAACCGATGCATTGGGTACATTGACCCCCACCTCGATCACCGTCGTAGCCACCATGATCTGAGTCTCTCCTTTTACAAAGCGCTGCATCTCAAAATCCTTATCTTTTACCGGCATCTTTCCATGCACGATACTGATATGATATTGCGGCAGGGGGAATTCCCGCATCAATCCCTCCAGCCCTGCTTCTAGATAAAGCAGATCCATTTTTTCACTCTCTTTAATCAATGGATATACGATATACACCTGTCTGCCTTTTGCCACCTCTTCCCGTATAAAACCAAATACACGCAAGCGCTGGTTTTCAAAAAAGTGAACCGTCTTAATTGGCTTACGCCCGGCAGGCAGTTCGTCAATGATAGAGATATCAAGATCACCGTACAGCGTCATCGCCAGCGTGCGTGGTATAGGAGTCGCCGTCATGACCAGCATATGCGGCGGAATCACATTCTTACGCCACAGCTTCGCCCGTTGTTCCACACCAAATCGATGCTGCTCATCGATCACGACAAAACCTATATTCTTAAACTTCACCTTATCTTCTATCAAGGCATGGGTGCCGATAAGGATATCCAATGTCCCTTCTTCTAATCCCTGATGTATCAATCGGCGTTCTTTGGCAGGCGTAGACCCCGTAAGCAGCTTAATGGAACAGATATCATCACCGACAAGCTCTTTCAAACCGTTATAATGCTGCGTTGCTAGAATCTCCGTTGGCGCCATCATACAGGCTTGGCAACCGTTATCGAGTGCAATAAGCATACTCATTAGCGCCACCACCGTTTTACCAGAACCTACATCTCCCTGTACCAAGCGGTTCATCTGTGCGCCGGTATTTGTATCCTGACGGATTTCCTTGATCACCCTCTTCTGTGCATTCGTCAGCGGAAAGGGCAAGCGCTCGTTAAAGAAAGTATTAAACCGATCGCCCACCTTATCAAAGCGGTGTCCCTTAAATCTTTGGGTATTGAGTTGCTTATTTCGCAACAGACGCAACTGTATAAAGAAAAGCTCCTGAAACTTCAACCTCCTAATAGCTGCATTCAAATCATTGACCTGCTGGGGAAAATGTATAGCCAACAACGCTTCCTTATGCCCCATAAGACCATGCTTTTCTAGAATATAAGGAGGAAGGGTTTCCTCAATACTATGATATACAGCTTCCAATGCTGTCTGCTGAAGTTTTTGAATACCTTTCGTATCCAGATTGAATTTCTTTAATTTTTCGGTGGACGAATAAACGGGTTGCATCGTCATATTTCCGACCTTCCTCTCCGAAGAACTGTACAGCTCCATCTCGGGGTGCGTCATCGAAATAGCTCCATTGAACTCGGTCGGCTTACCATATATAATATAGGGGCTGCCTATTTTGAGGCTTTTCCGGAGCCATGGTATACTCTGAAACCACACCAGCTCCATGCTGCCCGTCTCATCCCGAAACTCGGCGACCAATCGTTTACCGCGCCGTTCGCCCATTTCTTTTAATGAAATCAAACGTCCCAGCACTTGTGCTCCGATCAGATCAGCATGTACCTGTCGTATCTTATGGAATTGGGTACGGTCTATATAACGGAATGGATAATACTCCAACAGATCGCCAATAGTAAAGAGTAGCAGCTCTTTCTTCAACACATCAGCTTTCTGCGGACCTACACCTTTGAGGTATTCTATGGGAGTTATTAACGATAAATTAGCCATTCCTAAGAACGGCTAATTTACAAAAAACTAAATTAAAACGTTTCTGTATTTCAGCCCACCATGAAAGCCGTGACAAAAACGCGTACTGATAGATATAGGGTATTGGTATGGTTTATTTTAAATTGTTTATCTTATCCTGCAACTGTCCCATGGTTGCGGTTGATAAATCCTGATCCGTTATAGTAATCGTAGCGTTAGCTGCTATCGTTACCTTCTTAATACTATAGACATAGGAACCATTACTTTCGGACACGAAAACCACGTGTAATGTCATCCCTACCGGAACAAATCCGTAGTGTTCAGAAAAATAGAGGTCTGTTTCTTCCCAGGTATCTAATTGCGCCAATAAATTGGGCTGATCTTCATAGGCTAAATAAACTGCAGCGTTATTTTTGTTGTAGTTCGTTGGTACTTTAACTTTTATCTTCGTTTTTTCACCCTGATACGAATAGAAACGATCCACATTGGTCCAACCAAACGCAGTGCCCCATATCGAATAAGTCATATTCTCACCATTCATATTCAGACCGCCTTCTTTATCTCCGGGCTCGATTTCATCCCAGGCCAGGTTTCCATCCTGGTCGATAATACCATTCCAAAGTTTCATATCATTATCCAATCCTCCGGTATGTGAAGCAGGTAGAGACACGCTAAAGACACAGCCTGAAGTCAGCTCCTTATCCCCCTGTGTAATTTTGAGGTTATACTGCCCGCCAGTCACCAGTGGCTCTTTCTTGCCGTCAGCATTGATACCCATTACAGGCTTATTGGCTACAACCATATTACCACGGTCATAGATTTCGACGAATGACAATGTCGCATCGCCTGTCGCCAAAGCACCGCTCTGGTCACGAAGACAATTGGCACTGATCTGTATCCTAGCCCCTTTAGCTGTAGTAAAGTCAAGACCCTCAGCAATTTTAAAATCTTTTTTCTGCGTTAGCCCCGTGAGGACTTTTGCTCTCATTTCCTGAAAACCTGAGGCAGAAGGAGTCGCGATTACAGGTGCAGGTTCAGTACTATCATTTTTACATGAAGTAGCGATAAAAGATACCGAGAGCAATACCGCTAATAGTCTGGAAGTAAAATTTGTGTTCATATCATTGTAAGTTTAAATGTTATTATTCAATTCGTTTACATAATGATATACACACATCGTCCTAAATGTTACCCCTATTTTATTTTTTTATAAAAAACATTCACCTTTTAATTATTCAATAGCTCCGCAAAAAAACCATTATCTTTGTTTTCTTGTTCTTAGTACACAGTAAGACAAGCTTCAAAAGATATATATGGGAAAAACAAAGATATACGACACCGCCATAAAACAAGAGACCGCTGTACTGGTATCGGTCATCACACCCGACATTTCGGAAGAAACTGCGCAGGAATATTTAGAGGAATTACAGTTTTTGGTTGAGACTGCGGGAGGAGATACGAAAGGGGTATTCACTCAAAAATTAGCGAAACCAGAGCATGCTACCTTTGTAGGTACCGGCAAGCTGCAGGAAATAAAAGAGTATGTGGAAGCTGAAGATATTGATATGGTAGTTTTTGATGATGAATTATCTCCATCTCAACTCCGCAATATAGAGAAAGAATTGAAACGTAAAATATTGGACCGTTCCAGTCTGATTTTGGACATCTTTGCTAAGCATGCGCAGACTGCCCAAGCCAAGACACAGGTCGAACTGGCCCAACTGCAATATCTATTACCCCGTCTTACACGGATGTGGACCCACTTGGAACGCCAACGAGGTGGTATCGGTATGCGCGGTCCAGGTGAATCCCAGATCGAGACCGACAGACGGATTATTCTAAATAAGATCTCTCTGCTAAAGGAGCGCTTAAAAGTAATCGATAAACAGAATGAGACGCAGCGCAAGAATCGCGGCGAGATGATCCGTGTGGCGTTAGTGGGCTATACCAACGTGGGTAAATCGACTATTCTCAACATGATATCCAAAGCGGATGTGCTGATTGAGAACAAGCTCTTTGCAACCCTAGATACAACAGTGCGTAAGGTGGTCATCGACAACCTTCCTTTTTTACTGTCCGATACGGTTGGTTTTATCCGTAAGCTACCGCATCACCTGGTAGAATCCTTCAAATCGACATTAGATGAAGTTCGCGAAGCCGATGTACTGATCCATGTCGTCGACATCTCACACCCCGACTTTGAGCATCATATTATTGCGGTCAATGAGACATTAAAAGACATCAATGCTCTGGACAAACCAACGATTACGGTATTCAATAAAATCGATATGTTCAAGCCTGCTGTAGAATTCGATGAGAACGGCGAAGAAATCAAAGTAACATTAGATGATTTCAGAAACTCCTGGATGGCTAAAAACTCCGATCCTGCGATTTTCCTATCAGCGACTAACAAAACGAATATAGAGGAATTCAAAGAGAAGCTCTACGAAGTCATTTCAGACTTACATAACAAACGATATCCGTATAATAATTTGCTGTATTAAGATAGTGAACTTGTTATCTTGTTATCCAGTTAACGAGAACCGATATAATGCAGGCCTAAAGACAGTGAACTTGTTAGCCTATTAACAAGCACCTACATAATTCAAATATAATTAGCTAGTTTAGTAAAATAGACTAACTAATTATATTTATTATGATCCAATCCCACAAAGATCTCAAAATATGGCAACTCAGCATTTTATTCGTTCGGGATATCTATTCTATTACATCAAACTTTCCTGCCGAAGAACGATTTGGGCTTACAAACCAGATGCGTCGTGCAGCGGTATCCATTCCTTCTAATATAGCTGAGGGAGCTGGTAGGAGTGGCAATAAAGAATGGATTCGATTTCTAAATATTGCCCTTGGTTCTATATCCGAGCTAGAAACCCAATTAGAGATAGCTAAAGTCCTAGAATTTGTTAACGATCCTACAAAAGAAATCGAACAGCTTATTTACTTTAGGCGAATGATTCTTAAATTAATTGCAAGCCTAAATTCGTAACTTTGCCAATTAAAACTTATTTCGATAACTCGATAACTCGATAACTCGATAACTCGATAACTCGATAACTCGATAACTCGATAACTCGATAACTCGATAACTCGATAACTCGATAACTCGATAACTCGATAACTCGATAACTCAAAATGCAAAATAAAACTGTTCAATTCACCGACTGGGGCTTGGTTGACTACCAAGAGGCATGGGATAGGCAAGAGAAAATCTTTGCGGACACATTGGCTATTAAGCATAACAATCGGGTCAACGACACCAAACACCCTACCCCCAACCATCTTATATTCACAGAGCATCCACACGTCTATACACTAGGAAAAAGTGGACATCCGGAATACCTCTTATTGGATGAAGAGGGCCTAAAGGAGAAAGACGCTAGATTCTATAAAATCAACCGTGGTGGAGATATCACTTATCACGGTCCTGGGCAGATTGTCGGTTATCCGATCTTGGACTTGGACAACTTTTTTACGGACATCCACTTATACCTTCGCACACTCGAAGAAGCCATTATACTGACGTTGGCCGATTATGGAGTACAGGCCGGAAGGTACGACGGCTTTACTGGGGTATGGCTTGATGCGGACAATGATAAAGCCCGTAAAATATGTGCTATGGGCGTGCGTGCTTCACGCTGGGTGACTATGCACGGTTTTGCCTTCAATGTAAATGCTGATCTCGAATACTTTGGCAACATCATCCCCTGCGGTATTGATGACAAGGATGTAACCTCCATGGAGCGAGAGCTGGGACGCAAACTCGACATGAGCGAGGTCAAGGATAAACTCAAAACACATATTGCAGCACTGTTCCATATGGAACTACAGTATTAAACAAAAAAGGCACCCGTAACGGTGCCTTTGACGTTGAATATATTGATTTTTAAAAGTTGACCATTATTCAATACCGCACTACTGTATTATCTCAATCCCAAAACCATAATCTGTCAATACTTGCGTATTCACCAGCGTATTACTATTGAGATCAAACTCGTAATAACCCGTTTCCACCGTTGGATTGCTCTGATTCATGCTCGTCAGATAATACGTCTTATCACATTCGCGATAAGCCGCCGAATAGAATTCGGTATTAATCGCTGCATTGATCGCCAACAAGGTGGTATGGGTGCCCGTATTAGGATTTATCTTTACCAATGAGAATCCGCTGGCATCCCTTTTTAAGGCGATCAGCCCAAGGCTCTGCGAATACTTCACCCCATAAAAAGCCACCCAATCATTAGCCTGTGAAAACGATGGATATAGATCCCTATGGCTTGCCGTATTCGTAGCCGTATTGACCGTAATCAGGTTAGTCCCGGATAAGAAATAAAGCTTGTCAACACCATTACTGGTTGACGACATACTCTCATTCGCGAAGAAACTATGGTTGTCAAAAGTCCTATCCGCGATCGATATAGGGAGTGCAGCACCTGTCGTGCCGTTCTGCATATTGAAACTATTGATCATATAATGCTCGCCTACTCCTGAAGAGGCATAGCTCTGATCTACGGCTATCACATACGCATTTCCGTTATTGAGCACTGGTGCAGCAAAGTTGGTTTGTACCGCGTAGGCCTGTCCTACTCCAGTATTTACATCAAATTTAAGATAGGCTTCTGCACGTGAGATCAACATACCATGTGTCCCTGTAGCCTTATCGTAAAAAGAACTATTAGTGGGAAGTTGAAAGGTAAGCCTATGATTCGTAGCCACGGTACCCAAGAGCGATCCCGACGATGGATTAAGTCCATTGACCGCAAACTTATTGTAAGCGACGCTGGCCTGATAACTACCATCAAAAGCCACGCGGAGCATAACCAGATTATTCAGCACACACGCATCAGCGGGTTGCTCGGGCTCTACCCCTTCATTAGAGCATCCCACGGATGCCATCCCCAATAAGAGTAGTAAAATAGCGTTTAGTATAAATCTTTTCATGTCATTTAATTGTTGATTCAGTTAGATATCAACAGTAGCCTTACATTGTTACCCCATCCCCTCTGTAAAAAACGGAAACTCTTACAGCAGACATATTCAAAAAACACGTGTAAAATAAAAGTAAAACACACGTGTTTTTTTTATATATTAGTATCAAAAATAAATACGATATGATAACGAAACTGACTTTAACAATGGAGCAGTCTCTCATCGAAGAGGCAAAGAAATATGCCCGAAATAACCAAAGAAGCCTTTCTGATATTGTTGAGAGCTACTTGAGATCGTTGGTAGAGAAGGGCGTTGTTATGAAAGAAGACGAACAACCCTATATCGTCCGATCATTAAAAGGCGCATTTAAAGATCCCAAAAATTCTGACTATAAAAAGATTCTAACGGAACAATTGTCAAATAAACATTGCTAATGGAAAAAATTCTTATCGATGCGGATGTCATTTTAGATTTTTTCTTTGACAGACAGCCTTTTTCAGATGATGCTTCACAAATTTTAGGATTATGTGAGACTAAGGTCATTCAAGGTTTTGTCACTCCGATCATGATCAGCAATATCTATTATATACTACGAAAGACTGCCAAACATGAAAAGATAATCGAAAGCCTCCGCATGTTAACGACTATTATTGACATCGCGACTTTAGACAAACGGACGATATTAGAAGCCTTGGAGTCGGGTTTCAAAGATTTTGAAGATGCTTTACAGAATTTTTCAGCACAGCAGACTGAAGGCATCCATATCATTGTCACAAGAAATACTAAAGACTATAAAACAAGCGCTTTATCCATCATGACACCCGAAATATTTCTAAAAAGCAGAAGGTAAGGCTTCTACTATTTCGAATCAGCTAACAATAATACACCGACTCGAAGGCTACAGGCACGCCATTTTTGAAGGTGATGGCAAAGAAGCCTGCATCCCCATTGGCAATACGGTAATAGTGGGGGCTCGCAGCCCAATCTACCGTCAGGAGGTGCCCAAATTTAGTCACGAAAGCTCTCTCGCTATAGCTGCCATCTATGATTTCTTTTCCGAGCACCACCGCATGCTGCTCCGCAAAGTTCATCGAGTACACCGAACCCACCATTTTATTCTTTGCAGGGTAATTTTCTTCAAATGCCAGAATCAAATCTGCCGATCTGTAGAAAAACAAAGGCTCCCAACCGCATTCCGGTGAATCCGGAATATCTTTAACTTTTTTCAGATTCAGATCAGCCGCTTCCCTTTCGGCAATCTTACCATCCCAAAGCCTTCTGCCCTGTATCAGGTAGTACATAGAAAGCTTACGCATTTCCATTTCATAAGCCTCATAGTCCAGATTCTGGAGCTTAGAGGCCAGAAGGAGCTCAAACTCGATATCCACTTTGGGGTTGGTCTGTCCCGATCGCTCCCAGGATTCTTTGTAATAACGCAGGGCCTGCAATAGATCTGCTTTGTTGCTCGACCATCCGATTTCACGCAGACGGCTAGCCGCATTCAGTTCTTCTGTGATATCCTTATCTTTAACTTTCAGATACGCTTTCAAAAGTTCTGCGTAAGTCAGTTCCATTCCCAGATACTTGGCCTGTATGTACTCCGGCTGTTCATGAAAATGATCACCTATATATACCCACCCATCATTATACAGTGGATAATAATCCAACGAAGTATGTTCATTGAGCCTAGCCTTACGTACAATCTTTCCTTCGGTCGAAGGCTGATTACGTACACGCAATTCAGCGACCTGCACATAGAGGTGCGGCCCCTGCTGACCTTCGGGGCCACGGTAGAAATATTGAGCCGGCTCACCGGCAGATCTCTTACTGAACATCCGCGTATCTAGCGGCTGCTTGGCTATATAGCCCACATCGCCATTACTGACCCTGATTTTATAATGCGTACGTGTCGAATCCAATACCGTAATCGATGCCTCGGTACAAAGGACACCTAATATGGAGTTTTTATTGTCCGGTGAAGACAGTAAGTGATCCCATTTCGAAGTATATACCGGTCTCCATTCTTTAGTCTGTGCATTTCCTAAAAACACAGCCAGTACGCAGGTTATCATTCCTGCAAAAATTCTTTTACTTATACGCATCATCCGATTCCCGCCGAGCCTGCCGATCTTTACTTTTTCTTTTTCTTCTTTTTCTCGTCCTTTCCCTTCTTCTCGAGTATTTCCACTCTCTTCTCCAGCTCCATAATATATAATGTCTGCTCGGTAACTAAATTCAAGAGTGTTTTAAATTCCTTGATAAGTTGTGTTTGTATCCCTACAAATGACATTTCGGCATCAATCATTTTTTGCCCCTGTCGTGCTGATTCCGTGCCGTCAACAATAACGTCTTTCCTAGATTGACTACGTACCATCTCGCCTTCACCCAGCAGTAACCATGATGGATTTATTTCAGGATATTTAGAAAATACTTTTAATAACGCGTCTGAGCTCAAACCTGATTTCTTCTGCTCACCTTTAAAATTAGCATAGGACATTCCTAAGTCCTTAAAAAACTCGATTTTGCTCATCTTCGCGTGCCCTGCTAACAGCAATATACGCTCTTTAATAGTAAGTGATAGATTGTCCATATAACTTCGTTTTTATAATTAGTCTTTTCTTAACAGCGATATTTCGCGCTCTAATAACGCTAATTGTTTCTCCAAAGAGACAATTGTCTTCTCCTGTGATTTGATTGTCGTTTCTTGAGATGTTATGACACGTTCCATCGAAAGGATAACCGCATTACTTACCCCCTCCAGCTCTGCATTTAAGTAGGTTTCTGCACGTTCCTCAATTTGCGGTGTTTTCCTAAACATCTCTCCCTCGCCAACAAGCAGCCAAGCTGGGCTAATATCTTTGTGTACAGATAAAATCATAGCCAATGCATCAGAACTAAGTGCAGACTGCTTTTGAACTCCCTTAAAATTACCATAAGACAATCCTAACTGACTAAAGAATTCTAGCATATTAATTCCCTTTTCCTGTGCTATCCGAACGACTCGATCTTTGATATTATAAATTATTTTCTCTTTCATCTTGTTTAAGACAAATATTTATCTTAAGTTTGGTTAACAATTATAAAATAGTATCCTTAACAAGAATACTCCGCAAACTGAACTTGTGAGTTCATCATATCCCACGCACAAATATTGTTTGACATGTTTTTATCTCCATGAAGCCTCATTGACGTCATATTGGCTTTATGGTTACAAAATATTGTCGCGCGATGATTCTGTAATTGGCATTGGCAAATATTCCTGCTATTGCCTGATCAGTTCATTGTGCCTGTTAATTAATCAATTTTTAAACAAACGGAGATCGTCTCAAAAGGAGATTTTATCATCTTTTCGACTGTAGTTTCGCGAAATGGAGAACCCCGAAGGGCTCTCGGAACAAAAATCTAATGACTTTAAGCTTTTAGATTCCTCCACTACGGTCGGAATGACGGCACAGTTTCAACTATGATACAGCTCCATGACAAACAATTATGATGAAAAATACACAAAAGAAACCAAAAGCAAAACATTTTAGGTATTTAAGTAAGGAAAACATCGAGAATCCGACAAGTTATATCAATAACTTCTACGGGTCAGAAACAAATCTTGCTAGCTGGCTTGATGATTTAAACACGATGGTGAATACATCATTCTGCGCTAAAATGAAAGGAGCACATCAACAATGGAAGGGATACCACTGCAAAAAACTCATCGAACAAGTAGAATTTGCCTATTCTATTTTTGTCGGTTACGATTTGAAAAAGATAAAAGGAAGATTAAAAATTCATCCTGTAGATTATCGGCAATTGCATTCACCTATTAATCAAAAGCCTGCTAATTCCGAACGGTGGATATTCGATACCCTCAGGTTGTTTTTTTCCTTTCAAAACCTAAAAGGATGGTACAAGATACTTGACCGCATATGGATCAATCTCATTGATAGAGGTGACGTTATCGAAGAACACGAACGCATTGGAGAAGACCGCCTAGTCATCATCAAAGAACTATTCACTAGAATAGCCATTGCTTTAAACCTAATTTACGAACTTGGAGAATTACCGAGGATAAAAAAGAATGAACTATTAAAACCAAATGTTATCGAAGACGATCTTACTACTACGGTAGATAGTTTATTGAGTACTGAATTACCTAACCCCACGAAAAATATTGATAAAAAATTTAATACACTCAAAGCGATAAAAAAGGAAATTATTGATAAAATCAAATTCCAATTTTGTATTGAATCTTTAAGTGATTTGCAAAATCTATTTAGAGAGTTAAATCAATATATTCTAACAAATCGTAAGAACTGGAATGAACTCTTCGAATTTACGGATCCAGAAAGATTGTTATCATCCTACAGCGTTATAAAAGAAATCCTAGACGTTATAAACCAAAATATCGATGATATTCATCCCGCACACTCGGAGTCGAATAGGCCAAATATTGACGACTTATATAAAATTTGGATACAAGATAAAACCATTCAATTTCTTTCAATATCGGAGTTAAGCTCACCTGAATATTATTTATACTTAATATATACATCTTACGATGCTTACGATTGGATTCTTAACTTGGAAGCACTTTTCCGCACATTTTTAACATTGAATAAAGATGAAATAATTTATGATGTTAAATTACCAATCCACTTTCTATTAGACCTTCAAAAACTCATAGAGCTTTCTTACTTAATCGCCTTCAAAGATAAAATCCAATCCCTAAACCCCACTGAACCAGAGCAACTAGAAATGCAACAGGAATAACAATTATAAACAACACACAACAATGGAAAAAAAGATCAGCTATAAACACCTCATATATCTGCGTAAAAAAGACTTAAAAAATTTCAGAAGAACAATTGAAATGAATATTGACACTGTATTTGGAGACATCCAAAACATACAAGAAGATATTTATAAGATGCTTCTTATTATAAGTACTGAAAAAAGACTCAACATCGATACAAGTACATTTTCATGGAGCATAAAAATTATGAAAACATATGTTGAGATAGCCTATATAACACTGATAGCATTAGACCTAAAACCATATAAAAACCCTTTTAAGAAGCTCAACATAGAATCTATGCTCTTTAGTGAAAGAGAATATTTTGAAGGGCAAGAGGGCTTAAACTTTTTACGAATATTTTTTGGCTTAAAAACTATTGGTAGATGGAATATGTTGATTGATGAAATATTCGCCCTTTCTATAGACAAAAGTCATGTCGAAAATTTAATTGATTCTCATGACTTAATTATTGAAAAGGACTTCCTGCTAAAACTTCCTTTCACACTTTACGCCTTGAATCAAGACAAGACGATTTCTTCTATCGATTTACACCCAAGTTTGTACAGCCGAAACTAGCACAAATAACAATCACAAACCACACACAACAATGGAAACAAAAACACACAAAATCAAAAAGCTTCGGTATCTCGCTCCAGAACACGCAAGCGAACCCAATCGATTTCTTAAGGAGATCGTCCACGGTTGGGGTACCAATTGGTCTCTTAATTTTGGATTTCTATTCAGTTACTCCATGTGTCCGATGTTGGACAGAAACCGTGTCTTCGATTATGGCTTTACCTACCTCCATCTCGCACAGATGATAGAAGCAGCCTATACCATACTTAAAATGCGGAATTGGCAACCGACTTCAAAGAAAAAACTGTTTCAGTATAAAGATATTGGAGAATTAAACGCATTACTATTAGAGAAAGAAAAAGTAGATGCACAACGCATCATCTGCGATTTCTTTGGCTTTATGAGCTTAAGCGGTTGGTACAATTTCCTCGATGAGCTACTTCTATCCAGCGATATCAACAATAAAAGGAAGCAGGGCTATGAAATTGATCAGGAGCTCCTGATAGCCCGCGAATTCATCCTCCTACTTCCCGATGCTCTTCTACAAATCCACAAAGACAATGTAGCATATTTCACCCCTTAATCTTATTGTACATGACAGCAACACTGGAATCTAATTTTGAAATCATTTTCAAACATCTCACCGTCGATGAGATATTCTTATGGACCTACAACCGCAACGGGATAGTACAGACCATCGTACAGGTACATACGCACAATAAGCAACGCAGTAGCGCCTTACGGGAAAGATGCCAACGTGCACTGCAGCCCATGGAAGGCCACTATTTTACCTTCTACAATACCAAAGAAGTGCAGTCCAGAATTAACGATGGACTTGGTCGCTTATACGTCAACTGTCAGCCTAGAAACCGGATTTATGTAAATCCCAACCCGATAAATACAGTAATCCTTCCTGAGCTTAGTTCTGAGGAGCTTCTTCAACATACAAGAGCATATATAAAAAGAGAAAAGGACAAAATTATAGCCTTTATGGAAGGATACCATCTTTATTATAGCAAGGAGAACTATCCCAATGCGGCATTTATGCTCCATCAGGCTTTGGAAATATCACTACGAACAGTACAAAAACTGTTACTAGGTGTAGAGGATCGTTCACACTCCATAAAGCAAAATATAGATTTCGTCAGAGCTTACGATCCAATCTTAGAAGGACTTCTTAGTACCAAAGAAGAGGAACTCGCGGTTCATAAATTAACGGAGTCATATACCTGCTCCCGCTACAAGAACAACTTTACGATGGATCTTCAGAAAATCGCGTTCTGCAAAGACATAGCCGACCGTACAATGACTTGGATAGTGGACTACGAACAGGAGCTACTGCAAGAAATAGAGGAAAAGATTTCATCCATCCAGGAGCCTTATCAACAAACCGACATTATTAAAACCAAAATAGATATGGAAAAGTCAACAAACATCAACAACAACCACCGCGATCTTATCCACAATGCGCTGGAAACCTATGGTCAGGTACATGGGCTGTACTGTTTTGCCTATGTGACACGTCAGGACAGCATGTGCAACCTACTGAATGTACAACAGTCACACCATGAGGTTCATCATTATTATCTCTTCGTTATTATGTCCAATCAGAATAGACCAATTATGGATCTTCAAAACTGTGTTATGCAGTTACTACCGAAGAAGATTAAAGTGACTTTAATCCAAGAGACGCCGGAGCAGGTTGAGAAGAAACTGAAAAAAGGAGACAACTTCCAATCAAATCTCCTACGCACAGCAGAATGCTGGCACACAAAAAAAGAACTTTCCCTTAAAAATGAGGGACAAGTGTTACTCTCAAAAAACTTAGGATATTCAAAATACCTTTGGTCGAGACGTTACCAAAATGCGCACCATCTTATTGACCCTTGGTCAGGAGAAGGATCACACTTTGAAACACTTGATGAAATATGCTCCTACATGTTGGTTCTGGCAATCGAACAAATATGCCTAGGGTTGACAAAACAATTCTTCAATTACATCCCTCCATCAACCAATCTGAATTATCTCCTAGATCTGTGTGACCTCATATATCCAGAAGTCGCTGCTGATTTTCAAAGAAATCGCCTTGAGCAAAGATCATTAATTCGTCAACTTATAAAAGCACAGCAGAAGTTTAGACATTCTACTACGTACGAAGCAAAAGGGGAATACCTACCTGAACTCTATCAACTAACCAAATCATTTATTCAAAAAGCTAATGATTTTGTTGAAGCCTACTTTGAACAACAAAAAGAAATTGAAGAAGCCAATACAACCGAAAACATCGAACAATGTGCATAAACGCCCTGACTACCTTAATTTAGCAACTTCACCGTCCTATCGACCGAAGTGGAGATATCTAGAAGCTTTATAGATTACCCTATACAATTCATAGACCTCTCCACAAGGTCGAGGTGACGTTTACTTTATACTGTCCCACACATTGATAGGATTTTTATTGTAACATAATCACCTTCTCTATACTCCTACATCGTTATTGACAGCATCAATGAACTCTTGGCTGTATTTAGGACATTCTTCAATCATTGCTAACGTATTAATATGATACAAGATACACTTTTCAATCTCAAGCCACCCCCAAATCCTCTTCGGAAGAATCTGTGGATTGCTCTATACGCACCGTATGCTCCAACAGTTCGCCATCACGTATCCGAAATACCTCGAGGATAGAAGGGCATAGCGTAAACCAGTACATAAAAAAATGCCTTAGATAATACTTTATCTAAGGCTATGACAGATATGCTTATTTCTTTGTATTTGTATGGCAAGACTAAAATCCATAAATATCTAACAATGCTGCATCCAACTTGGCTCCCCGCATATTGAAATCTACGATACGCCCTTCTGGATCCAGTAGTATTGCAAAAGGAATACCCTGAATGTTATAAGCTTGAGAAATCTCTCCTTTGAATCCGTTCGGATCGTTGAGCTGTGTCCAGGTCATCTTCTCCTCTTCCATTGCTTTCTTCCAGTGCTCATCCTTTTCATCGATAGAAATGCTGATGATTTTAAAACCAGAGTCTTTATATTTCTCATTGATTTTCACCAGATGTGGGATTTCGCCGCGGCATGGTCCGCACCAAGATGCCCAGAACTCGAGCATACAATATTCGCCCTTTGGTACCAAAGATGATATACTTGCTTTATTACCTTCTGGTGTTAATAACTCAAAGTCTTGGTATTTGGTATGCAAAGCCGTCATTTTAGCCCTTTCGGAAAGTTCCATAAAGCTCGTATAGCGTTCTGTACCGTACCATCCTTTTTTAATGATTTGTTGCAGATCCGTTATCTCTTCTTCAGTCAATTCCACAAACATCCCCAAGAAATTCATTCGCGCTTGGTCATAGGCTACTATCGAGGCTGGATTGCTGTGTATATATTCGAAAGTGGCGGCTTTGATATCCTTTGCAAGAGGTTCCATTGCCTTCGTAAGGCGTATTCCCTCTTCCGTATTATAAATACCATCCATTGTTGGCAGGTGGTACTTTTCCATATATTCTTTATCTAAAGCGGCTATCTGTACTCTTTTCTCTTTTAAAGACTCCTTAAAGGCTGTGTATTCATCTTCCGTTTTGGAACCTCTAACCATAGCTGCCTTTTTTTGCGGAGTATAGTAGTAGGTACTAATGCTATCAATGTGTCCTTCTATTGTAATTGGCGAATTTTCTAAATAAAAATGTGTACTCGTCCAATTTCGAGGTGAAGATTCTTTTCCTTTTGGGGTACGATCGATCACGACACGGTAGTACATGGGCGAAGGCACAGAACCCACAAATTTGAATTTCCCTTTTTTAATCACTGAGCTATCCACCTTAACATCTTCGGCATAATCATTTTTGTACAGATACACCTTGTTACCTTCTGTTTTTCCCGCGATAGTTCCTGTAATTGTATATTTCTCTTGTGCAATGGTAGCAATACTGCATAGAAGTAATGCTGCTGTTATTAATTTGTTCATCTGTATTTTTCTTTTTATTTCTTCGATCAAAAGGCGTCCAAGAAGTAAAGCAGCAAAAAATTTGTAAACTGCACCGTCATTTCGACCTTGCGGAGAAATCTAAAAACTTATAGGAGCTAACTCTTTTTAGTCCATAGATTCCTCCACTACGGTCTGAATGACGTCTACTTTCTTGGTAGACCACTCTCTTCAGTTTAAAAATTCTTTGGCATCCCCGGATTGAGCATCAATACACGTGATGGAATTTCGAACGTGAAACTGTAGTTCGCCGGATCAATACTTAACAGATCTTCATGATCGGAAGACTGTCGTGTAGCTTTTGATCCTAGTCCCAATTTTGCCAGACGTTTCATATCCATCCAACGTGCAGAACTAAATGCCAACTCCCTTCTACGCTCATTAATCACCCAATTCATGACCTCAGCTTTGCTGGACGACACCAATGGCTCATAGGCGTAGTCGGCTATCCGCAAAGCCCTGAGCTCATTAACGATATCCAAGGCACCTCCAAGATCATTATCCTGTACCAGCGCTTCCGCCTGGGTGAGTTTTAACTCGGAAAAACGTATGCCATACATTCCCCAACCGTTCTCTCCACGCATGTAAAGACCATCACCAAGATCATACGCTAGTAACAACAATCTTAGGTCATCTCCTTCAAAAAGATGGAGCAGATCATTGGAATAATACACATAATAATTCATGGTATAATCTGTAGCAGTCCTCAACCAAAGCATTTCTGGATCTTCTTCCTGGCTTGGGTACTCATACGCATTATAATCTAGGATTTCGTGTGGTTCCTGCAGCGCTAGTGTTGCATATTTTTTTGCTTCAGGAAAATCTCCCATATACAGATTTACCCGGGATAATATGGCTTGAGCTACTGCCTTATTAATCCGTACTTTGTTCAGCCGATTCGCATCAAGATAGCCTTCTGCTTCTTTGAGATCATGGACAATCTTATCCATGGTAGCCTGCAAGGTCGAACGATCTGGAGTCTTTGTAGTCACATCCGTATAGGTCACCCAAGGAATACCCGGCAGGCTACCTGCTGTGACTGGATCGTATGCTTTGGTAAAAGCAGTAACAAGTACAAAGTGTGCATTTGCCCGTTCGACAAGAGCTTCCCCCAATAGACGTTTTTTTTGTGCTTCGCTGGCATCGGTTACAGCCATGATATTATTAATAATAATATTGGCGTTATAAATCTGTCGGTATAGCGATCCCCAGATTGCAGGTGTTGCATCATTATCTACATCGATAATTGATTTCCAGAAGTAAGCGTTTGCAATTGGGTCCTGTGCTACCGGAGAATAAGAGGCATTGATATCGTCCGTAGCGTATACCAAATAATCGGGATAACAATCGGTATTGACTGCTGCATTTAATATCCCATTGAATTCCTCAAAACGCTTTGGTATCACAATACCTTTGGGCTCGACATCCAAATATTTATCGCAGGCTGAGAACAAGCTTACTGCGAAAATCAATCCTAATATATATTTAAAGTTCATGTGTTGGTCCATTAAAAATTAGTGTATAAAGAAATACTGTACATCGCCTGCCTCGGCAATGAGCGAGCCCCGGTAGCTCTATTTATGGCATCCGGATCTATACTATTATCACTAAAGGTATACTTGAGCGGATTTTGAATCTGAAAACGAACCATCGTATTAGACAGTTTGAATCTGTTTGTAAAATCTTCCTTTAGCCGATAGGTCAACACGATATCCCGTAACCGTATAAAATCTGCTTTCTTCACGAATTTGTTGGCATACGTATACCCTGTCTTCGCATAGGTATTAAAATAATTGGGTGATCCCACCACCATAAATCCAGGTATATCCGTAGTAGCCTCATCACCAGCCTGCTTCCAATAATTCAATCCTTCTTCTAGGAATGACCTATTGGTAACATAAGGGTCTGGAGCCTGCGTACGCATGACATGGCCACCGTAGTACATTAACAGAAAAGATAGATCAAACTGTCCTAAACTAAACTGGTTGTTCAACCCGATCACATGTCTTGGCGCAGTAGTCCCCATATACTGCATATCTTCGATAGTAATCTCCGTATTTCCTCCACTCGCCGAAGTACTTACCATACGGCGATCGCCGTTCTTATCTATAATTTCGGGCTGCCCTTTCTCATTTAGTCCTACATAGTTATAGGCAAACAATGCACCTATAGGCCTAGTCGCCACATATTCAATCTGTGATACCAAAGGTACCTGAGCCTCAATACCTGTAGGCTGTGCGGTCATTACCTCTTTCACATTATTAAAATTGAAAGAGCCTGTAAGCTGTGTCTTCCACGAGAAACCAGAATGTTGGATATTCGTTGATGTCACTTGCATCTCAAAGCCGTTATTGACAATAGTCGCCGTATTAGCATTGTAGGAGTTGAATCCAGAAGTCGGATCTGAGCTCAATAGACCAATAACATCAGTAGAGTTTTTGCGGTAGTAATCTAAACTTCCTGACAAGCGATATTTCCATAACGCAAAATCCAAACCTACATTGTAGGTGGCTGTTCTCTCCCAACGCATAGAGCTATTTTCTGGTGATAGTACATCGTAATATTTTTCGAACGGAAAATAAGTATAGTTTATATCTGAATTGAGAATAAGGTATTTGCCATTAGCTGATGTTGGTGTATTTCCATTCACGCCATAAGCCGTACGGATTTTCAACAATGAAACCCAATCTAGATCTTTCATAAACTCCTCCTGATGTATACTCCAATTCGCTCCGAGGGAATAAAAAGGTTTGTACCGATATTGTGGATCCGTCCCAAATAAATTGGATTGGTCGGTACGGATACTCCCCGTCAATGCGTAACGGTTCTTGTATAAATAAGTCGCATCGCCATAGAAGGATACAAAACGTCTGTCATCGTAATTTTCACCAAAATAATTTTGGTAACTTACACTAGGTATCGAAGTATTTGGCAATGTGGTATCGAAAGCAGGTTTTTGGCTGGCATTGAACGCCGTAAAGTCGATAGGCGTATATATCAATGTCTGTCCATCATATCCGAATACGGAGGTCAGATAGTTACTGTTTTCGATCCGACGCATCTCAGAGCCTACGACACCAGACAGTTGATGGTCTTTAGAAGGATTGCTGTAGTTAAAATTTAACTGTCCCCGTACGGTATAGCTTTTGATAGATTCATTGTCTCTCGATAGCAGGTCCCCCTTTGGGAGTTGGTCAAATATTGCGCGTCCAGTAACAGGGTCCTTGGATGCCCTATAATTCATTAACCGTCGCATATCAAAAAAGTCCTCCTGCTTCAGGCTATTGAGTAAATTACGTTCATCTTCGTAGACTCCTCCAAAATCAAAGTCTAACCAAGAGGTAATCTTGGTATTCAATCTCGCCTGAAAGCGGACAGCCGAAGTATTGGTGTTATTATTTGCCCTAAAGACATCGGCATAGGGGTAATACAGCTGATCGTAGAGCCCGTTCTCGATGTTCAAATCGTTATTACTGGGGATGATACTCGAAAACCGGCTACTGCCACCGAAGGTATTTACGCCCCATATTACCGGTAATGCATCGCCACGATCATCCACTAATCTTTCATAGGATTGGAAATCGTTGATCCCCACCTGCCGATAAGGACTGTTACTTTTTCGATTTTGATAGGTTCCTTTGAAGTCCAGATACATCAATCGGTTTAAACTATGTGTTGAGGCAAAGTTTAGCAAAATACGTTTGTTATCCGTCTCGATATAATCACCCCGCTCCCCCAGGTAGTTAGCACCTAAGAGATAAGTATGCTTGTCCGAACCTCCGCTCAGGTCAAAATCGACTTGATTAGTCAATGCATTCCTGTAGAATAGTTCTTTATACTGCTGTAGATTATCAAAATTGCCCAAAGCAGCTACCCGTGCGTCCATTTCGGTCTGCGTAATCTTACCTTCCTTGAAATCAAATACGGCCTCATGCACAGGTGTTGACGCCATTAGCTTTCCGGTATATTCCGTCCTTACAGCTGTTTTGTCAATCAAAAGATTGTCCTTTAAGATAGATGCCAATGCTCCTGAACCAGCATAGTTCATATAGCTAAAGTCTGGACGTGGCTGTATCGCTGTGGTTGCACGAAGATTAAACTTTGCTCCCCCCATCTTACCACGTTTGGTTTCGATTACAATAACCCCATTGGAAGCACGTGAACCATAGATGGAGGCTGCTGCGGCATCCTTTAATACGTTGACGGACACGATATCATTAGGATTAATATTCTGTATATCAATCTCGGTAGGGAAACCATCTAATACAATTAATGGTTTGCGTACTGCATCGAATGTGGACACACCGCGGATGGAAAGGTCATTGGACTGGGGATTGTAAACCAATCCAGCCAGCTTACCTTCTAGGTTCTCTAGGAAATCGCCCGTTACCGCAACACGCTGATCATAATCCTCCCGATTAATATTTGCTACAGCTCCTGTCAATTGGGCATCGGTCAATGCGCGGTACCCTGTTTGTACGATCACGACCGATTCATCCAACGCGTATTGTACATCATGGAGAACGATATGGGTCAGGTTAGTATTGACACTCAATTCTTTGGTATGATACCCCAACATGGATACCTCGATATACTTGTCGGCCGGAAGGACACCGATAGCAAACCGCCCCTGTTCATTAGTGGCAGAAGCCCGAAATGTACCTTTCACACGCACCGTGGCATTATGTAGCGGAACTCCTTCTTTGTCAAATACAAATCCAACAATTTCTTTGGATTGCTGTTGACTTGTTCCTCTTTTCAGAATAATGGTATTATCGATTATCTCGTATTGGATAGGTAAGTCTCCGATC
The DNA here is from genome assembly GCF_016746095.1 of Sphingobacterium faecale. Taxonomy (GTDB): domain Bacteria; phylum Bacteroidota; class Bacteroidia; order Sphingobacteriales; family Sphingobacteriaceae; genus Sphingobacterium; species Sphingobacterium faecale. The sequence goes on from NZ_JAERTY010000009.1 coordinate 29,527, forward strand.
GATGTGCTCAGCACCTCTCGAACGTCCCTCTGCTCAAAACTAACATCTTGAGCCCGCATGGAGCGTATGAGTTCATCTTCATAAACGAATCTATAACTAGACTGTCGTTCAATTTTCTGAATCAGCTCCTTAAATGATATATTCTTGGCGCTAACATTGATCAACTGTCCATACACAGCAGCCTTAGTCTGCAAAAGTGCAGCTCCAATAAGGACACATACTAAATGGATTTTCATTAGTATTCCTCTTTTGTAATTCATAAATTTGATTGGTTTTGTTAGTTATTTAGTTCTCACGACATAGTATTAAATATTGACAGCCATCGAGGTCAGATATGTTCGAGCATATTTGGCCTCTTCTTTTGCCTATCAATGGTTAGTTATTGTTATTTAATAATTATTTTTCTTCCTTCGATTTTAAAACTTAAAACATCTGTAGCCTCTAATACCGCTACAACCTTAGTGAATGTTGAATATCGTGGGATACTTCCTGTAAAACGTTTTTCTTTTAGATCTTCACGCTCAAATTCTACCTCTAGATTGTACCATCGCCCAATATCATTCATCAGTTCTTCAGCAGTTTTTTCATTGAACACGAATTCTTTATTCACCCAATCGACCTGTTGTTTCTCTCTCGATGTGAGCAGTAGTTCATTTCCTTTGTTGACGACTTGATCTCCTGGTTTCATCATAATCTCCTTACCCGTTCCATTATTGCTCACCTTGACACTTCCACGCAATAATTTGGTCGTGGTCTCCGTCTCGGAAGCATAAGCTTTAATGTTAAATTGTGTTCCCAACACGGTTACTTTTTGATTCGCCGTACTCACAATAAAAGGTTTATTTGATTTTTGAACATCAAAAAAGGCTTCCCCAAAAAGATCAACTTTTCTCTCATTTTTATTGTAGCCTGCCAATAATTTCAACTCGGAATCAGCATTCAGCTTTACCAAAGAACCATCCGGCAACGTAACCTCAAACTCAGCTCCTCTCGGAGTTTTTATCACACTGGGCTCGATCTCCTCACCTCCATTTTCTAGCTCTCGAATCTGTATCCCTCCCGTAGCCAGCTTTATAATCTCCATTCCTCCTTTATTAAGTCTAGCACCAACAAGCATAGCCTTCAAATCGACTTCCTGCCCATTATCTGTACGCAGAACGGCTGTCTCCTCTCCCGGCAGAATGCTATCGATAGAAACCAATTGCTGCTGTGTGTCTTGAGTGGTATTCCTCATAAGGTAAACGCCAACTATAAGGGTCAATATCGCAGCGGCAGAGGCAATCTGCTTCCACACAGGAGTTAGTTTTCGGACCTTATACAACTGCTTTATCTCTTCGCGTCCCTGCGTATAATGGTCCTGTAAAATATCCTGATCGATTGACTTAGGTTTTTCTCCAACAGCGAGATACCAACGTTCTACTTGTTCTCTCTCCTCTTCAGAGACATTGCCCTCGTTATATCGCTTTAGTAAATCTTGGAAGTTGTGGTCCATAACTTGTCTTTTGAGATAAGACAGGTAGCTCGGACAAGGGGTGTAGATATTTTTAGAAAAAAAGTAAATTAATTTTGGATCGTATGATTTTCAAGGCATTAACAATCTGTCTTTTTACAGTTTTATCGGAGATATTGAGCTGTTCGCCTATTTCTTTATGGCTGAGATGTTCAAATCGGCTCATCTCAAATACCAGTCGCATCTTCTCGGGAAGGAGGTCTATTCCCTCTTCGATCTGCGCTTTCAACTCTTTCTCGAACAGATAGCCCTCAACGGAGCTGTAGCTTTGCTGCTGATCCAGACTTTCTAAATAGCTACGGCGTACATTTTTCTTTTCTAAAAAGTTAAGGACCCTGTTCTTCAAAAGCACATATAGGTATCCGGAAAAATTCTGTAACTCTCCAATAATCTCTCTTTTCTGATATAAAGCCGTAAATGTGTCCTGGACCAGATCCTTAGCTTCCTGCGCATCTTCTACCTTGCGAAGGGCGTGTACATATAATATAGGAAAAAAGCGTTCGTAAAGCACATCAAAAGCAACATTGTCTCCATTTTGAGCCAAGGAGAACAAGTATTCGTCGCTATATCCGCTATAGGTTTTCATTGCTTTTGAGGAAATGCAGTAGGTAAAGATAAGGAATGTTCCTCTTTATGGGTATATACATTATAGGGGTATACCCATTTGGCAAAGATTTTAGCAATAATACTGGCGATCAGCAAAGGGATAAACAATTGTAAACCGTTAGGAACGACACTCATGATGATAAACAAAGCCGCAAACGGTGCATGTATAGCGGCAGAGAGCATCGCCACAGCACCAAACAGTGCAAAATTAAGCAGGATCAGCTCTGTACCGAACCAATGGTTGCACAGTTGAGCAAATAACATCCCAAGGAAGGCTCCCGCAACGATACTCGGTGCAAAGACGCCACCGTCTCCACCAGCACCCAGTGTCAATGATGCGGCCAGCGGCTTAAGAAATAGCAATAGTAATAAAGGAAGCCATGTCAGTTGGCTCATCGGATGGAGCTGTCCCCAGGTGAGCAATTCATGCAGCCCAGCATAACTGTCGCCATAGAGCTGAGGTAGGAAGAAGATTAAAGCACCTACCGTTATCGCCCCTAGGTTGACTCGGATAAAGTTGCTTTTGATCGCGCCAAAATAGTGCTTGGCATAGATGACCAACTTGGTGAAATAAAGCGCCAAAATCCCTCCCAATATCGCCAACAGAAATATATAGGGCAAGGCTGATAGGTTCCAGTGTGTCACCTCAAAAGGCAAGATCGGCTTACTATCAAAAAAATAGACGAATGCATAGGCCAAAATCATCGACACCATACCGCTGAATAAAAGTGTTTTGCTAAACCGGCGTGCGATGACTTCAAAAGCAAAGAGCAAGCCACCTATTCCACTTCCAAACAGTACGGTAACACCGGCAGTAACTGCAGCACAGATCAGCTCGGTCTTAAACGCCCAAGCAGAATGTACCCGCTTATAGGCCTGATTGCCTACTGTCGCGGTAGCGACCACCGTAGACACCTCCACTCCGGTCGATCCCCCAAAGATGACTGTCAAAAAACCATTGATAAAATGAGACGGGATCTTAAAGAACGGCAGGTGATCTTTTCGCGTTTCTAACGTGGTATAGATCTCCTTAATCCCTTTGTTCTTACGATTCTGAAACACATACTTGCGTAGAAAGTAGATGCTTGTAATCCCGATTGACGGCAATAGAATAAATAGAGCGACCTGTTGTCCCTGAATATAATGATAGATATAGTGTTGAAAAAACTCGGTCAGATGTTTTAGACTAAAAGCCAATATACAGGATATTAGACTAACAAGGACGACGGAAAGAAAAAGCTTGAAATAGTTGTAACGAATGACACGCTTCCGAAATGTTTGTTGTTTTAACATATTGCGTTGAAAATGACCGTGCAAAGTTAAAACTTATTAGGGACTTTTTTAAAACTGTGTCAACGTTATCTGCTGTTCTACGTACACAAACCTGGATATAGTCTGCATGACCGGCACGTATTCGTACAGCGGTGTTTCTTCCGTCCGTAGCGCAATGGACAGTTCAATTTCTTCACAATGGGGTGCAAAGGTCTGCTCAACGATATCCACGGTGTTATTCTCTCCGGACAGATGCCCTAGGATAAGGTGCCGGAGTCGTGGGCTTCTGTTTTCTAACAGTAACTCCAGCGCTTCTCTATTAGATATATGCCCCCAACCGGAACTGATCCTATTTTTAAGGTAATAAGAATAACGTCCTGTACGCAACATCTCCTCGTCATAGTTGGACTCCAACAACAATACATCCGAGTGCTGTATGACATGCTTCACGTTGTCACAACCTCGCCCTAAGTCGGTTAAGATGGATACATTGGTCGTACCATCAGTAATCACAAAGCTACAAGGCTCTTTGGCATCGTGATATTTGGGAATACCGATTACGGTCAGCTCTCCGACGGCGGTTCGCGCATCGGCATGGATGATATGTACCAAATGCTCCGGCAACCTGAGCTTGGTTCCTTTGTATGTTCCCTCTGTCAGATAGACTGGTATTTGGTACCGCTTGCAGAATACAGAAAGGCCCCGGATATGGTCACCATGTTCGTGGGTAATGAAAATAGCCTTGATCCCAACAGGAGATAAGCCCAACTTGGCCATACGTAGCTCCACATGCTTGGTATTGATTCCTATATCGACCAATACGACATCCTCTCCCTTGGCTACATAGTAGCAGTTCCCGTTCGACCCTGAAGCTATTGCGGCATATTTCATATGTATTTAATTATCTTCGATGAGCTCGCAAGCTCGGTTTGTCTTTTATCTGTCATATGGAATATCCAAATTACATCATTGGTGTTTGCGCAGTTCTGCTACATAGATATTTCATATGTATTTAATTTTTTCTTTAATGGCCATACGGAATACTCATGGGTGTTTGTGTTTCGCTAAACATGAGTATTTCATACCCACAAAAGTAAAGAAAAAAGCCTTAGCTTGTTACGCTAAGGCTTTTGTTCCGACTTGAAATAACCGAATAGCAGCTTATAAAAGCATAAATTCACTTTAACAAATCATCCTTATACCTATTAATCCTCTAAAATACCAAGATGCACATCCACAATTTTATCCAAGATATTTGGAAAGGATTGCTCTAATTGCATTGTTTTTGCATTATAAATATAAATAGATCCCGGCTTTGCAGCAGATGAATCATTGACCGCGACCATAATCTTGCCGTCGAAAGCCTTAAACTTAACAATACTTCCTTTTTCAGAAACAGGCAGAGATAAAAACTTTTGAAACTGAACACCCATATAGGATGCGGAATAAATGGTATTACCTACTGTCATATACCAAACATCGGTCATAATGTCGTAGAATACGTAACCTATATTACCAGCGGCAGGCATTGATCCAGTCGCTTGCATGACCAACTGACTAGGCGTATAAGAAGCATCATAATCCAATCGATATGATGTTAAGTTATTACCATCTTTAAACAGGTATATTTGATTTATCGAAGGTATACCTGCGAAACTACAAGCCAAGAACTCCTTTCCATCGGGAAGACTTATGCCTGGTATATTTTCATAATCATGGGTATATGCAAAGCTATTTCCAGACATCCCATTGCCCCAAACCCTGATTTTCTTGTTTTTTTGGTCGTAAATACTCATAAAGTATTTTCCATATCTAAAAGGAGTGGCAATACCATTGGGAGCAATTTCATAATCCGACTGCTCGAACGCACCAATGGGAATGATTCCTTTTTGTAAAACATGGAACTTGCCATTATTGACAACATATACCATCTTATCAAGCGGGTCCGTCACTACCTGGGTTGGTTTAAAAACAAAACTTCCCGTACCCAAATAACTGGATGAGCTATAAAACAATGTCGGCGTAAACTCTCTGGAATCGATAACCACAACCGGATTAACCGCATCCTTAACTCCTAGCGTCAGGATATTATAGAAGTCACTTGCAGAAGAACCATATTGCTTCCTTCCGCTTAATGTTATCGGATTTTTACCCAGCTCGGGATAGGTTGGCATAAATATAGATTCCCACTTAGGTGATTTACTGATTGTCGACAGACAATATATAGCTGCGTTATACTCCTTATCTTCTGTCAATGCATAGTACCCCCATTTATAAGGGTTTACTACGTTGAAGAAACAGTTATATTTGGTAGTGAGTCCTGTTGATTTATCTAAAACAGAAAATTCTGCATTGATTCTACCATACCGTTTATCAGCAACATATACCAAGTCTTTGCTTGCCGCTACTTTAATCGAATCTACCATCCAACTAAATTCCAGATTACTCATATCATTTTGAGATAACGTACCGACCACCGAAGGATTCAATGTCAGTGTATCCTTATAAGGGATCTCGAAAATCCTATTTGTAGTGTGATCTCCCTCTAATATTCCCGAAATCTCAATCTTATTCACATCTTGGTAATTATAATTACCAAGATCTTTGGAACACCCCCCCAGCAATAGCAGCAGGGCGGTCAATATATATGTAACTTTACTTCTGTTCATCATTGATTTTAATAAAAAAGACAAAACTTATGGCAATAAGATCCGCTCCTGCGTTGTATCTCCGTTAGGATATACTACATTGTTCTCAAAAAACTGCTTTAATATTGTTATATAATTAAAGGTAACTGGATACGAATCCGCATTTGCATACGAAGGCATATTGTCCCAGTAATAAAATGGCCCTGGATTATTACCACCCAACTCAGGGGATGGGTCCGCTCCAAGATAATACAGCTGCATCCATTTTTGAAAGACTTCTTTTTTAAATGGGCCAAAATAATTTTTCCAAGTGTTCCACCATTTAGGCTCTCTCAGGATATCATCGACAACTATTTTCATCGTACTATTGTGTACATTGCCGACTTTAAAGTCATCATTTGCCTGAAGCCCCAGATGTAATACCATTTGATTTGTCAACAGATACGGATCTCGCTTCACCGTCACATAAAGTGTGTCGTTGTATTTACCCGCTTTGATAACTGGCGATGTCAATTTTATCATATCTGGATCATATTGCGAAGCTCCGTCGACTACCAAGGCATACATTCTATCTTTATCTGCAGCGGTACCACCTATATGTACAGGAATCTTTAATATCTTTTCTGTTATCGCAATATTCTCATCTAATGAGAAGCTATAATAGGTACTGTCAATATATCTCTCAACAGATTTTGTATTATCGTCTGGTAAAGCAAAATATACATAACTGTCGGCTATGTCAAATTCTAACATATTATGGCTATCCTTACAGGCTAGCATCGTCAACAGCAGAAGGCATATTATTATAAAATTACTTTTCATCTTATTTAATTTTGAGGATTGAACAATAATTCATCATCAGGAATAGGAAGGTTAAATATTTCCTTCTTGGGCTGCACTATGGGAGAACGATCTATGGCTCTAAAGAGTCGCTTATACTCCGTAAATAAATACCCTTCTGCAATATTCTCTTTTCGCATTTCATCAAAAATCAAATCCTTTGTCTCTTTCTCTGTTGTGCTTGAAGTGTAAGAAAGATCTGTCGTTATATTTCTTGCGTTCCGAACTTTGTTCAAATACGCAAAAGATTTTGTCGGATTTGTACTGGCATAACTCTCAGCGGCAATCATATATATGGTATGCAGCGATATCACCTTGTTCTCATAAAAAATTTTATACGATTTATCGGTATAAGGTTTTGTAAAGTCAAACAGATATTTGGACAACTTCCAAGGATAACTCGTATTTGGTCTACTGAACCAATTAGTCAACCGATTATCATTAGTCGATCCCGATCCACTCTTATTATAAAGGTTAGTATTCAACCAGCTGTAATTAGGAAACAAATACGGACTAGTGCCGGCACTTGTAGAACTTTCCAAGGCTACAAAGCTTTTTGGCACATAGGTTGCCAGCTTATTCGTAAACAATGCAAAAACACTTTCCATAGGTAATCGGACGTTACCCAGGTATGCAAAATCCGTATTTATAGCTAAGCGAATACTTTTCAATTTATCCACCTCAGCAATTAATTCTTCAGCAAATGTACCTGCCGCAGCGAGATCCCCCTCCCACTGTGCAACCATAGCTTGTAATGCTATAATCGCATAATAGTTCATCCGAATCACTCTATAATCAATCAAGCTATTATATCTTTCATAGTCAAATTGATTCTGCGTTTCACCTCTCCCTTGCGTTCTTATCGGATCATTTTCAAGCAACGCACGCGCCTCTATCAAATCTTTTTTCAACAACCTGATCACCTCACTCCCGGTAGAAAACTTTACACCTTGAAAAGAAACCTCCGTCTTATAGGGAATTGCCAGACCTGCGCCTCCTTCATTTGCGAAAGAAGGTCCAAACAGTTTCAATAATTGGAAATGCGCAAATGCTCTTAAGCCAATGGCTTCTCCTTTTACTAGATTATAGCTTGGATCCGATTGAATATGATCAATGTTCTTAAGGATTACATTCACCTGATTTATAGTTTTATAAAACTTAGACCATATCTCCTTGATAAACTTTTTCGACTCCTCATAATTATATTCGTATCTAGAGGGTCTGTAATATTTATGTCCAGCACTCAACGAAGAATATGAACCTACCAACGTTTCCATGAGACCATATTTCATATCCCTTCCGTACAAGGTATCGCTTGCCAGCGATTCATAAGCACCACCCAATGCCGCTTCAAAACCAGACCTGTCCTTAAATAGGTCTTCCTCATAGGCCTTGTTAATCGGGTTTACATTTAAAAACTTTTCGCAACTACTTAAACCTACAAGCAGAGCGATTGCTATCAATACTTTCTTCATCAGTTAAAATTGTATCATTAAACCAAGATTAAACTCACGCGCATAAGGATAGTCTACACCTCTTTCCATACGAACGGTACTCCAACGAAAGGCATCATTCATGGAAAAATTCAACCGTAGCCTTTCTAATTTATATTTCTGTAAGGTTACATTGCTAAAAGAATAGTTTATATTAATACTGGATAGTCTTAGAAACGATTCTTTTTGAACAAACCTGCTTGATGGTTGTGTCGCGGTAAGGTCATCTATAGCCTTGTATAGTGCTTGATCTCCAGGCTGCTTCCAACGCTCTTCTAAGACACGCTTATCTGCATTTTTATATGGATTGTTGTTTTCGATCTTGTTCATTAAGGTTTTATTAAAAGTATCGCCCCCTATGGAGTAGTTGCCATAGAGTTGTATCGAAAGACCTTTATAGTTAAAAGCCGTACCTACCGATCCAAATAAATCTGGTTCTTCATCTCCACTGACCACTTGATTGTTAGCTTGCCAAGTATAGGTTACATCACCATTACGATCTAAGAACAGCTCTCTACCATTTGCCGGATCTATACCGAGCGATGGGACTGCTCGGATAATACTCAAAGATTCTCCTTCTTGATAGTATTTAGACGGTGCGATAACATTTCCTTTTTCATCTTTTTTCACCAAGGATTCATTCATCATTCTCAACTCATTGGAAATTTCCTTTAGTGTTCCGCGATTCTGAGCAACACCTAATGATATATACCAACTCATATCTTTTACCGTATTATTCAATACTCTCATATTAGCCATTGTTTCCACTCCTTTATTTTGGACCTTTCCGAGATTTTGGAAGAAATAATCATCTGCAAAGCCATAAGATGGTGCAACAGTGGTTTTAGATATCATTCTATTGGTGGTTTTATTATAGACGGAAACATTCAACTTCAAAAAATCACCTAATATACCTATATCTGCACCGATGCTTTTTTCTTGTTGCTCTGGCCATCTCACCGCCGGATTTCCCTGTCCTGAATATATAGCTGCATATTGATTATAATAATTGCTACCTGTTATGAACCGATAAGACGTACTGACCATACCTACGTTAAAGTCATTAATCGTACTGGAAGTACCGGTGTTGACATACCATCTGAACCGCGTAACAATGTCATTTTTAAACCATTCTTCATTGTGCATATTATGAGAAAAACCTGCACTCCAGAATGTACCAAAGCGATTTTGCGAACCATAGATGGATGCTCCATCGGATCGTAAAGTTCCACTTACATTATACCGATTATCGTAGGTATAAAAAAGTGACCCCAAGAACCCTACCGAACGTACAGGACGCGAAGTGGACTCTGGCAGCGACCCTGCGGCATACTGCAAGGCCATTTGTGGTGTCATAAAACGATCATCGATAAAGCCATTCATTGTCACGGAGTTACCTTCCTCATTTTGCGTACGCAGCTCCGCTATACCATTGGCAACGATTTGATGTTTTCCAAACATATTAGAGTACTGCATATCGAGTTTTCCTTCAAACTTAGTCTGCGCATCATTTCCGAATACATACTGTCCTTTTTGACTGGCATCAACAATGTTAGCGTATTGGGTATGAAAGGGGGAAGTGTATTTATCTCTTTGGATTGTCGCGCGGGACATCATCGCCGATCCTCGTAGAATAAAATTGGGTGAAATATACCAGTCCACCATCGTGTTATTCTGTAGTGTTTGTGTTAGATTTACGTTTCTAAAACCTAGACTGGCATTGTACAAGGGGTTGAATAATGTCGCCCCCCAGCTATACCAAGGTCCCAGTTCGCCAAAACGAATATTGTAACCTCCATTTGCATCATAAATTCGTTCATAGGGATTGAGCTCCGTATAGGCGGCAAAACTACCATATGGGCTATTATACTCCTTGGTATTCATATAAGTAGCTACATTTCTAAAAGTGATAACATCTGGAATACGGTATATCAAAGTAAAACCGGCGTTACCTCTCTTCCTTCCAGATTCTTTCATCACTCCTTTAAAATCGTTGTAACTTCCCTCTAGACTATAGCGCACTCCAGCACCACCACCTTCCATACGTAAACTGTTATTGACAGAAAAGGTATTTCTGACGGGTTGCTTCAACCAATAGGTATCTACTCCCTCTTGTATGTTTCTTTCTCGGGTTGTCAAGAGGTTATCGTAGAACTCCTGTTCAATATGATTAAAGTCAGGATTTATACCCTTCGACCGATAAAGGCCAGCAAATTTTTCATAATCCAGTTTTTCCCGGGCATTCATTAAATTATAATCCGAGAGGTCAACCATACTGAAAGAGGGCTTCATATCATAAGTCACCGTAAACTTCCCATCTTTGGGCAAGCGTGTTTCGATAACGACAACACCATTCCCCCCTCTAGAGCCATATAGACTCGTCGAACTGGCATCCTTCAGAATCGAAATAGACTCAATACGGTTCACATCTATATCATACAAAGTAGTAATAGGTACCTCAAACCCATCCATGATAATCAACGGTTTACTGTTCGAATATTCTCCTACACTGGAAACACCGCGGATATTAATCTGAGGCAATGCATTGGGGTTAGATCCTACATCTACGCGCTCATCCACTTTAAAGGAAGGGTCAAGCGCCTGTAAGACGGTGAAGATATTGTTTGAGTTAAATTTCTCTAACTCTTTTCGTGTCACCACTGTTGCAGCTCCAGTAAAATTTTCTCGTCTTACCTTAGTATACCCTGTTACAACTGTCTCTTCGATTTCGTTATCTTTTTGCCTGAGGATGATATTGATATGATTTCGTCCATCGACTTTTACAGTTTGAGGTTCATAGCCCAGCATCGAAAACTGTACCTGTGCTTGTTTATTTGTCCGCACGGAGTATGTACCATCTTCTCCAGTGGTACTCGCCCAATTGCTAGAGTTGAGTAATTTTACGGACACACCTTTTAGTGGCTTGCCTTGCTCATCAGTCACCGTACCTACTAAGCTATACTCCTGTTGAACTGTTGTCTGTTGTACAGCCTCTACACTGCTGACAGTCTTTGCTGGAGCAGTCGCTTTTTTCTTTACAATGATTGTATTGTTCTGAAAGGAAAGCTCTACAGGTTGGTTTGCCGATATTTCTTTCAGGACAGCCTTGAGGTCTCCATTCCTGATGTCAATGTTAAGCGGCTTTGCTCCCTGTAGGAGTGTCATGTCACCAATTAAATCGACATTCGCCTGTTTGCGGATTTTCTCCAGAACCTGATGCAATGATGCTTTCTGTTCTTTCAATGTAACAGTCTGCGCAAGGGCACCGCCTAAAACATTTGCCATAAAAACCCCACTAAACAGAAGCATAGCAGTACCTCTTCCAATGTCTTTTTGGAGCTCCCGCCAGCCATTTTTTAGGCTATAGCGGTAAAAATTTTTCTTCATTCAGATTAGATTATTTGTTAGTGTTAGCTTTGTTGATATATACCTTATTATTCTTTAAATAAAACTCTATAGGAGAAGTCTGAGCGACCAACTCCAATAGTTCTTTTAAATCTTTATTCCTGTTAATTCCTCCAAAAAGACGGTGACCTTCCAATCCACTGTCGACCGTTATCTCTACACCATACCAACTGGATAACTTTGTTGCCAGATCATATAGTGTCAACCCATTGAGATCAAAATACCCCTCCTTCCAGTCGATATACTTTTCGATATGATCCACGGTACGGACCTTTCCATTTTGATAGAGTTGATTGGCCTTCAATTGGGTCGCATATTGAATATCTTTGGTTCCACCGACGCTAGTTCCCTTATCTGCAATAGCCACATGGCCTTCCAATAAAGCTGTTATATGCTCATCCGTAAAGTTGGCATTAAATCGAGTTCCCAAGACTTTTATACTCTGCTTATCTCCTCTCACATAGAATGGCTCTCGCTGTCCAGCATCCGTGTTTACTTTAGCTACTTCAAAATAGCCTTCCCCTTTCAGTTGTACCTCACGTTCTTTCCCCTTAAAATCTATTGGATAGACCAACTCGGAATTGGCATTCAACCACACCAAAGAACCGTCAGACAGTTTGACAAAGGCAATACCTCCGGATTTGGTCCGCAGTGTATTGTAAACGACGGCATCTGTCTCCCCTGCATTCGTAATATAATGCAATTCTCCAGTCGCCAACTTGGTAATCAAATATCCTTTTGCAGACAGCGTATCTCCGACACGTATACTGTCCAAACTATATTCGGTATCATCCTCCAATACGACGATAGCGTTGGACGAGAGAGGGGCTTTAATTTCCTCCAATGCAAAAAACTGAACTTCTTCGATTCGAAAAAAATTGAACTTTAACATAGTCAACATCCCAACGAGCAAAACAGCTGCGGCGGCAGCCTCCCACTTCCAATAAGAAAGCGATCTGACTTTGACACCATGGGTACGACGATCTAACGATGTCAGTCTTTCCAAGAATTTTTCTCCAGACACCTCTCCTGCTCCTTCTCGCTGGTACTGTTCAAACCATTGTTCGACCAATGCCTGTTCTCGCGAAGAGCACTTCCCTTCTGCGTATCTTTTCAGAATATCATTATCTATCTTCATCTAGCGGATAATCTACTTTTTCAATATATTCTCTAAAAATTGGAGCAGCTCTTCTCCTCTTAGGTTCTGTGCAATAATCTTGCCTGTCGGGTCAATCAGAAAGTTGGAAGGCACAGCCCTTATTCCATATTGAATCGCTACTTTGTTTTTCCAGCCGTTTAAATCGGAAACATGCTTCCAGCTTAAGCCATCCTGCTCAATAGCTGCCAACCAATTTTCCTTTTTATTATCCAGCGAAATACCCAATATTTCGAAATTATTAGCTTTAAATCGATTGTAAGCTTTCACGAGCGTAGGGTTCTCGTTACGACAGGGCACACACCAAGACGCCCAAAAATCAATCAATACGTATTTGCCTCTATAATCGGTCAGGCTTATGGATCTACCGTCCGGTGTTTCTTGGCTGAAGTTCTCTGCTGTAACGCCAGGCATTATTTTAAAAGTCTCCACGAGGTGTCTTAATTTTGTTCCTACATTGGAATGCTGCAGATCTGCTCCCAGTAGATTATACAGACCAATTGCTTCGTCATAATTCTTACTATGGCCTACATACTCTTTAAATTTGTACAAACTATACACATCATCTGGATGTTCCGCGATAAATTCCTTTAGCAGCAGAGAGGCATTATGTTTTCCCTTCTCCTTCTTTAATTGTTCAAAAGCACGCTCCGATTCCAAACCTCTATTAGCACCGAGTATTTGATTTTTGCCATCCTCAAAAGAAATAAGCGTTTCTCCTTTGAACAGCGTAAACCATTTATTTTTCTTATCGGCCCATCTTTGTGAGGCCGTATTAAAATCAGATCCAAACAATACGCCTCCATAACATGGCCCTTCTATCTGTCCATGAAATGAAAACTTACCATTAGTTACTGTTGTAGAGTCAATCATCTGATTGTCTCCGTCAAAAGCATAATACATCAAGTAAACTTTCTCATCTCCCGATTTGCCTACTCCATTTATGATGAAAGGCGCAAAAACCTGCCCTTGAGAACAAAAAAACAGCGAGCAAAATACAGCTGGGAGTAGAAATCGACAAAGTTGAATCATTATAAACGGTTTTTTTTCATTTGATTAGTTTTAGAGGTTTTTACCAAACGCTCTATATACTATAACGGGACAGCGAAAAGATTGTCCCGAAAAAAAGAAAATATTTTTTTGTCGTTGGAGGACGACTATCTGGCTGTCAACAGTAAAATAAGCAGGAACGGCAGTTTATCTTTTAGATACTTTAGAATAATAGAATACTGGTTTCGGACAGTTTTTTCGGACAGCCCTAGTTTTTCTGCAATTTCGGGATTGCTATATCCTTCTATACGCAATTTGAATATCTCCAGGTACTGTGGATTGAAATGCTGTAACAATAATTGGATTCCTTCGAGAAAGAGTGCTTCTCTTAACTTGTCGTCTGCCCTATCCATGGAATAGGTCTCGGCAAATGTACTCAATGCATCCAGATATTTCTGGGCATTAGCGTCTTTGGCCATATGATCAATAATCATATGTCGCAGCGACTTAAAAAGATAACCGGCAAATTTTTCACTGATTTCGATCTCGTTGCGATTGTTCCAGATGCGAATAAAAACATCATGAACGAGATCTTCGGCTATCTCTAGGGGAACCCGCTTTGCGGCATATATCAACATGGCAGCCTTGTAGCGCTGGTATATAACATGAAAAGCTGCACGCTTGTCTTCCAACATTAAAGCGTACAGCTCCTCATCCAATAAATGCTCCAGGTTAGACATATAATTGTATCAATGGAGCAAATATAGTTTTTTTTACATTAACACTCTGGCAAGCTCAGCGGTACTTTTACAGCCAGGCCACCATCTGCAGTCTCTTTATACTTGACATTCATGTCTTGTGCTGTCTCCCACATGGCACTGACCACCGCATCCAAGCTTACTTTGGCTTTATCAGGATTAGACTGTAATGCCAGTTGTGCAGCCGTAATAGCCTTAATAGCACCCATCGTATTACGTTCGATACATGGTATCTGAACCAATCCGCCGATAGGATCGCAGGTAAGCCCCAAATGGTGTTCCATAGCGATTTCTGCTGCCATCAATACCTGACGCTGAGAGCCGCCTAAACATTCGGTCAATGCGCCTGCCGCCATCGCTGATGACACGCCTATCTCGGCCTGACAGCCTCCCATAGCTGCAGATATCGTTGCATTCTTTTTAAAAATAGAACCTATCTCTGATGCTGCAGCGACGAATTGAATAACTTTATCATCGGCAAATGCATCATGGAAGGTAATGTAGTACTGCAATACCGCTGGTATAACTCCCGCTGCCCCATTTGTTGGCGCTGTAACTACTCTTCCGAAGGATGCATTTTCCTCATTGACGGCCAATGCAAAACAGCTTACACAATCTAAAATATAGCCAAAGTCTCGCCCTCCTTGCCGTATAGCCTCTATCCATGTCTCATAGTTGTTGTACTCACGTCCTTTGAGCATACGCTTATTCATCTTTGCGGCCCGACGTTCCACATGCAACCCGCCAGGCAATACGCCATCAGTATGGCAACCTTTATAGATACATTCTTTTATAGTCTGGAAAATCCGTAAAATCCCTGCTTTTGTCTCTTCCTCCGAGCGCCACGCACACTCATTTTCCAATACAATCTCTGAAATCTTCAATCCGGTGCGCATACAGGCACTCATGAGTTGTTGTGCGGACTCTATCGGAAAGGCAAGATCGACTTCGGACAGTACGGTTTCAGAATCATTCTCCTGTACCACAAAACCTCCACCGATCGAATAATAGGTCTCTGAAACCGCTTTACCATCGTTTAAAAAGGCCTGAAATGTCACTGCGTTCGGATGGAAGGGTAAGCTTTGATCAAATAAGAAAAGTAGTTGTTCTTCATAGCTAAAATCTATTTGACGGCTACCGCCTAGGACCAGTTTTCCTTCACGCTTTATACGATCCACTTTGGGCATTACCTGCGACACATCAAAGGTCACCGGATCATCCCCGCTGAGGCCCAGCAAAACAGCAATGTCTGTACCGTGCCCTACTCCTGTTTTAGCTAAAGAGCCGTACAGAAGAATATTGACCTGTTGCACGCTTTCAAAAACAGCGGTATCTACAAGTTTCTGTACAAAACGCTGTGCTGCCCTCCAAGGGCCTAAGGTATGCGAACTCGACGGGCCGATACCTATTTTAAACATATCAAATACAGAAATTTGCTCTTGTGCCATTACGATAACTTAAGTCTATTTTATAAATCAGGTTCAAAGTTATCATTAATATGAATGAAATAAAAAGAAGCACTAGCAAAAGAAGAAAATGTTTACAATACGGTGCTTTTGGAGCTGGTCTTTGAGAATTCTTTCGGTAGGGAGGTAAGTTATCATGTTAACGAGTTGTGGAGGTTATCGAGTGATCGTGTTAACAAGTTATGAAGTTGGATTAGGTTAGGGGGTAAAAGAAGAAAACCGTAAAACTGTTATTCTTTTAACAATTTTACGGTTTCATAAACTAATGACTTTACGATCTAAATACCTTTTCCGTAAGCGAATTCTTTGCTAACTGTAACGGGCAATTTTCCTGTTGATTTGATCTGCTTCAACAATACTTTTAATGCCGCACGTTGCATAAAATCATCATTTTGGTAAGCTAGAATGATCGATGCACTACGTGCTACGTCAACGGAATTGATGGCATATGGATTGGTAAACATAACAGTAACGGTACGTCTACCGGCTATTTTATCAATAAATTTCTTTACCGGCTCTTTTACATCTAACTCGCTGCGCGGGCGGGAACGATTGTCGTGGATCGCTAATATAATCTGTTTATGATCTCTGACTACTTTTAATAAGCTGTCCAACTCCTCTTGTGTCTCACTACCTTTAATATAATAGTTTGTCCCTTGTGTCAATTGCAGACCTAATCCTTTTTCGAAATCCTGAGCCTTATCTACTCCGATACTGACCACAGCTGTTTCTTGCTGGGGATCAAAGGACTGTATACGTTTGTTCGATTTTAAAACGGTTACTGAAGCGTCTGCCATTCGCTGAATCAACGACTTTGTCGCCGGTCTATTCAGATCTTCAACTAAGCCATTTCGATTTGTCGGGCGGTAATTATTCAAACCCAACCAATATTTGGCAGCCAACACGCGCTTTACACGGGCATCAAGTTCAGCCTGTTTAATCCTTCCACTTTTTATTGCTTTTTCTACCAGATCAATAGCACGGGCACTATTTTCCGAAACTTCCAACAAATCATGCCCAGCTTCGATCGCCATTACATCGGCTTCGCCGTTGGGGAAAAATTTCTTCACCCCTTTCATATCCATTGCATCAGTCACAGCAAGCCCTTTGAATCCTAATTCATTGCGTAATAAATCTGTAACGACTTTACGTGATATCGAAGAAGGCATATTAGGCGTGTTGTCCAATGCAGGAATATTCATATGTGCCACCATTACTGCTGGAGCTCCTTGCTTGATCAATTCTTTGAATGGATACATCTCCAGTTCTTCTAGGCGCTTCTTAGAAAAATTAAGCTGCGGCAGATCGTGATGTGAATCCACATCGGTATCCCCATGTCCTGGAAAGTGTTTTAAAGACGCAATAATACCGCCATCGACCATTCCATCCATATACGCTTTGGACTTGCGCGCAACGTTTTCTTTATTATCTCCAAAAGACCGGAAATTGATCACCGGATTTTTAGGGTTATTATTAATGTCTACTACAGGTGCAAAGTTGAAATGCATACCAATACGTAAAAAGTCCTTTGCCACATCACGGCCCATATCATAGATCAGACTATTGTCCTGAATGGCCCCCAATGTCATCTGATAGGGAAAAGATTGTGTTGAGTCCGGCAAACGCATCCCTAAGCCCCATTCTCCATCAAATGTCATCAACAAAGGTACCTTTGCAAGCTTTTGGTATCGATTAAACATATCCACGTGACGTACAGGCCCACCCTGAAAAACGACTAATCCACCAAGTTGCTCCTTTTGGATCACAGTTGCTACAGAGTCTATATATTTTTGGCCCAAATTAGTATGCGCACGAACCAAAAACAATTGTCCAATACGTTCTTTGGGGGTTAAACTATTAAAAACCGAATCCACCCACTGGTGCTGCTGATTGATAAAAGGAACAAAAGCAGGTTTTTTCTGTGCAAATCCTACCATTGCTAAACCGCACAAAAATGCACTGGTTATAATTGACTTCAACATATTATTTGTTTTATATAAAAGTTATAGAAGTTATAAAAGTACTAATAAGTTATGGCGTATTCTTTGCTAAACTTTGCCACCATTATAACTTTATTTTATTAAGGCTCTAAAATAATACTTTTATACACAAGTAGCGCAAAATTTGCAAAAGTTTTACCAAATAGCGCACAAAAACGCATTAAATTAGATTATACTTATGTTCTAGCATAATCGCCAGATCTAGGGCATTCGTTATATCACCACAGGCTTCTTTTTTCCATAACATATCAATGATAAGAAGCATAAACTGTGTTTCTAATTCTGGCTCTGTATATCCCAGTTCTTCAAAAGCACGCTGTATAATAGGATGCACTGGCTTCATAAACTGTTCGTGTTGTTGCCTTGAAAATGGCGTATGGGATAATCGTTCCTGCAACTTCCAGAACAGGGGTTCATCCGAGACCAGTTTGCTGGGAAGAAATATCATCGTTCTTAAAAAATCCTTTGCATTTTTGTAGGTCATCATCCCTCTATGATGTTGCAATACTCTTCTGTACCCCGACTTTATCAAGTGGGCCAACAAGGTATCCTTGTTCCCGAAATGCTTAAAAATCAAGGCTTCTGAAACACCTGCAAGTGCAGCAATTTCCTTAGTAGAAGTAGCCGCATACCCATTTTCTGCAAACAGCGTTAATGCGGTCTGCAAAATTTTCTCCTTTCTACTTAACGTGGTTTCCTTCATATTACAGTTTAGAACAGCACAAAGATATTGATTTTAGACCCAGAATACGATAGCGGGGTTTAACCAAAATGTCATTTTACCCCATTTTAAGAAAAGATTAACTCTATCCCAATGACAAGCTTGCTAACTATCTCACCACCTTGCTTGTCTCGATAATCATCTGAGAGCGGACGGGAATTTTTTTTTAAAAAGTTAGTGCAAGTTTAATACACTGTAACAGTAATTAACAAATAAAACACTTAATATTGTACCAAAACATCAAGAACCAAACCCGTGAAACCAAGCGCACTAAGTTTTCTCTTTGTTATGATAAGTTTTCTTATCGTACTACAGGCTACCTATGCCCAAAATCAATTATCTGGAAACATTGTCGATAAAACGACCTCCAAACCCTTGTCTGGAGTCACTTTACGTTTGATGAATAAAAAGGATTCTTCTACAATCACTTTATCCAGCAATATCAACGGTCTTTTCTCACAAGCTGAACTCAAAAAAGGAGACTATACGATCAGCACCAATTATCTGGGTTTTAAACCGGAGTCACGGGCAATTACAATGGAATCGAAGCCAGTATACTTGTTCTTTCGTTTGGAACCATCGGAAATTGCGATAGAAGAGGTCGAAATCATGGCCTCTCCAGCTATTGTACTGAAGGGAGATACCATGGAATTTGATGCTAAAAATTTTTCTACACGTGAATATGCTGACGCAGACGAGCTGGTCGCTCAGATTCCTGGAGTGATGATCGACGAGGAAGGAAATGTAGAGGCACATGGTGAAAAAGTAACACGTGTTATCGTAGATGGTAAAGAGTTCTTCAGCTCCGACCCCCGTATTGCCCTTAAAAATCTACCTGCAGAAATTATTGCTAAAATCCAATTGATTGACGAGAAATCAGAACAGGCCCGATTTTCTGGGTTTGACGACGGGAAGCGAAATAAGGTCATCAATATCGTCACCAAAGCAGACAAGCGGCATGGCTATTTCGGGAAGGCGAGCGGCGGAAAAGGTGATGGCGACAAATTTGGAATAAATTCATCAATCAACGCTTTTGCGGGGGACAAAAAATACGCTATCAACCTCATGGCGAACAACATTAATGAAACTAACTTTGCAGAACAGGGGCGTGGCGGTGGCCGCAGAGGAAACAATAATACAGAACGAGGACTTTCGGATACCTATGCTGGGGCAATAAATTTTACCAATACCTACTTGGACAAGAAGATGGAAGTGAGCGCAGACTACAACTTCAAATCGCTGTCTACCGTGACCAATACCTTATCAAATATTGAATATCTCAATGAGAAACAGGCCAATCAATTCCGGACACAAGAACAACTATCAGACAATCTAAGCAAAGAACATAAGTTTAACGGTCGAATAAAGTGGAACATCGACTCGACAAATAGAATTGATTTTTCCCCTAACATAAGTTATACACAAGGCGTCAGAGCAAACTCTTCTAATAGTGAAACAAACAGAGGCCGCACAGAGCTTATCAACCACTCTATCCGCTCCAATGACAATGACAGCAAAAATTTCAACATCGGAGGCGCACTGACCTATATGCATAGATTCAAAAAGAAAGGTCGGTCATTATCGCTAAACGTAACGGGAAATAAAAGCAGCAATGATGCGCTCGGACTCAATTTAGCGACAACCTCTTATTATAAAAACTCTGGGCTGAATCGTATAGATACCAACAACAACCAAAGCCTAACGGAGGGATATGGGTCAGGACTAAATAGCCGGCTGTCTTTTACAGAATCTATATCGGAATATAGTCGATTGCAAGCGAATTACAGCTTTAGAAACACAGCAAATTACTCCAACAGGGAGACTTTCGAATTTTTAGCGGAGACTGGACAACTGGGCAAACTAAAAGATCGGCTTTCCAATGAGTTCAGAAATGATTACAACTATCATAGCGGCGGATTGTCTTATTCTTTCAACAAAAAAGATGTGCTCCGTATACAGGCGGGTCTCAATTATCAACATGGTATCCGGATAAACAACCGTACCGTCCCCATCGATCTAAAAACGAAGGCAGACTTTAGCAGCCTGCTTCCGGAATTTACCACAGTATACAAATTCTCGAAGGACCGGAACCTAGAATTTAATTACAATACGCAGACTAACACACCAAATATCAATCAATTACAAGACTTTATCAATGACGGAAATGAGCTCCGTATCACTAACGGGAACCCCAATCTCGATCAGGAATATGCGCATACACTACGTCTACAATATAAAGATGTAAACAAGCTTACTGGCCGTACCTTAACGACAAACATGAGTTTTGAATATATCAATGACAAGATCATTAACTCGGTATTAATGACAGACAAGGATACTACTTTAATTTTTAAAGATAGCGAAGTTATCTTAGGTGCAGGAGGACAATATAGCGCCCCAATAAACGTGAATGGGGCCTACAATTTCCGTATAAACAATAGCTATGGTCTTCCCATTAAACCGCTAAAGATTAATATTCATAGTAATACCCGACTGTTCTTTGACAATGACCTTGCTGAAACTAACGGGAATTTAGTCCGTAGCAGATCTTATGGTTTTGGACAGAGTATCGGTATTAATTCAAATTTCAGCAAACTATACGTAGTGGGGCTCAGTTATAACATCAACGGAAGGTATACCCACAATCCTATATCCAGGGTACCACGATATGAAGTCTTTACCCATAGAATAAACAACAACATTACAGTTGAGCTTTTCAAAAAGCTGGTTTTATCTTCTCAATTTATGTACCTGCTGAATGGCGGTATTATGGGGTCACCAGGTATTGAGACAACGCTGTGGAATGCTTCTGTGGGTTATAAACTGCTGAAGCGAAAAAATGGAGAGCTGGCACTGAAAGGATTCGATCTGTTGAACAATGCTCAGAATGTAAACAGGAGAGTAAATGAAAACAACATTTCAGATGTAACATCCAATACATTGAACCGTTACTTCTTACTATCATTCACGTATAATCTGCGGCAGTTCGGGGGAAAAGTAATGGGAGGGAGAGATATTAAACAAAGAGGCCCCCGGCATGAATAAAGGCTTGTTTTTTAGCCAGATATTCCTCTCTGTTTATGGTTTTTGTCGCTTTGGACAGCACTACGGTCTTATACCCCAAGCTCAATGCATCCATCGCTGTAAAATGCACGCAAAAATCTGCGGCTAAACCGCACACATGTACTTCGGTAACTGAGCGGTCCCGTAGGTAGCCGTGCAAACCTGTATTCCTAAGCCGATCATTATCAAAAAAACCACTGTAGCTATCTATAGACGGCTCTATTCCTTTTCTAAATATAGCTTCGATCCTTGCCTGATCCAAGCCATCTGCCAGCTGCGCTCCTCTTGTCCCTTGAACGCAGTGATCGGGCCACAATATCTGATCTATACCATTTAAGTTTATCCGATCAAAAACTTGCCGTTCTATATGCTGTGAAGCAAAACTTTTATGTGTGGCGGGATGCCAATCTTGTGTAGCAATAACTAAATCGTATTTGGATTGGAGACTATTTATCACCTGAATAATCTGATCTCCGCTGAGAACCTCTAACGATCCTCCCGGAAGAAAATCGTTCTGAATATCGACGATTAGTAATGCTTTCATCTGTATAATTTTTTATCCTAACAGCATTAAGTTAGTCAATATTCATTACATAACCAATACCCCTTACATTTGTTATCTTGATCCGGTCGTCATAGGATAGGTACTTCCTGATCCTACTGATGAATACATCCAGACTACGCCCCGTGAAATAGGTATCATCCCCCCAATAGGTCTTGATAATATCTTCACGTGGAACCACATTATCCTTATTTTCAAAGAGTCTACGGATCAATTCAACTTCGCGGTAAGAAAGTTTTTCCTCGGCCTTATTATGCTTCAAAATATTTTTATTCGTATCAAGCACATAATCTCCTATTTCATAGTAGGCGTGAACAGGTCGTTTTACCCGCCTAGATAATGCCTCAATGCGTACGATCAGTTCTTCTATCTTAAATGGCTTACGGATGTAGTCGTTTGCTCCTAAACGAAATCCTTTAACCACATCTTCCGTATGGGTAAGGGCCGAAAGGAATAATATGGGCACATGTGGATTCGTCTTACGAATCTCTGTTGCAGTCGTGAAACCATCCATCAAAGGCATCATCACGTCCAAAACAATAACATCTGCATTCTCCTTTTTAAAATAGTTCAATGCTTCTTGTCCATTTTCACGATGCACCACTTCAAAACCATGATCTTCTAAGCTATCGGCAACAATCAGTGCTAAGCTCTGTTCGTCTTCAACATATAGTATTTTTACCTTATTCATTGTGTTGGAATTGTTAGAATAAATACTGTCCCCTTTCCTAAAATGCTATCCACTTTAATAGTCCCACCATGCTGTTTGACGACTTGCTTTACATAAGCTAAACCAAGGCCAAACCCCTTTACCGGATGTAAGTTTCCACTGGGAACGCGAAAGAAAACTTCAAATATATCTTTAAAATAAATTGGATCTATACCTAGTCCATTGTCGGCAATAGATAATACGACAGTTCCATTTTCTTCTTTTAACCCAACCTGTATCTTAACGGAATCATGGGAATACTTTATCGCATTATCAAAGAGATTATTGATCACATTTTTTAAATGTCCCGCATCGGCAATCAGGGACAACTTTGGCAACCGACCTACAAAATCAATACTTACCTCTTTTTTTGCTCCCAACTCGGCTATTTCGACACCTTCCTCCAACAGTTTGGCGAGATCCACTTCTGTCATTCGTAAATTAACTCCCGTCACTTCGTCTATATCCAGTTGTAGTACTTTTTCGATCATATTTGCTAGATGCTCTAGCTCTCTATGTGAAATGCGTAGATATTGCTCCATCTTATCTCTGTCATCTCTTGCCCCATAGCGTTGGATGGACTCGACAGCGGCCATTACCGTAGCCACAGGAGTTTTCAATTCGTGCGTCATGTTATTAACAAAGGATTTGCGCAATAGCGCCAATTTATTCTGCCGATTGATAGTCCATAAGAGGTATATAAACGCGCCTATCAATGCTAAAATCAACAGTACAGATACTGCGATCTGAACAGCCATCTTACTTAAAAGATAAAAAAGAGGTTGTTCAAACTTGGCTATGAGGTACTCATCTTCCCCAGGATCGACCAATACTGGACGTGTCGATATCGTTCCATCTGTTGCTACTTTAATCCGGTATTTTCCCTGTCCACGATGTGCGTCTTTTATATTCTTGACCACTATATGAACCGGTATCTCTATACCTTTGGAGGTCAGGGTTTCTTCCAATAATAAGCTGATCTCGGCAATAGTGGCTTCACTAAACGTAATATTCTGCAGCATAAAAGAAGGCATAATTGCCGTTGGCTCTCCGGCTTCCTTCTTTGCCTCCCGACGTTTACTATATCTCAACATACGCTCTTGGACTAGACTGTCCCAGAGCGCCTGCACCCGCTCTTCGTCAACATTGCTGTAGATTGACTTTATCCTTTTTGCTAACAAACGTCCCTCTTTCGAAATGTTCTGATCGCGCTTTTCGTTGATCATGTTTTGGTGTTCATCATAATAAGACTGTATCGCATTAAACAGGCTACGTTCTACTTCCGTCACGAAGATTTCACGCTTATTGACGTAGCCACCATACAGCCACACGGCGACAATCGCTCCTATTCCTAGAAGGGAAAGAACAATCGTCACAACCAATATTTTATACTTTTTTAACATGATTAAAACAAATTTAAATTCTTAGATTTGCACCACGAATTGTTTAGGGTCATATTTAACAAATTATAACACATATTAACAATACGTATTACTTACATTTGCATGTCAACGAATATATATGAGGCAATTATTACGTTTTAGATACCTTTTCTTTTTATCTCTACTTGCTACAACAGTTTCTTTCATTAGCTGTGATAAAGATATGAGTGTTTCTTTGGATGATTCCAATGATAATTTAGGTGTCGTCGTTCTTGATTCCATGACTATCAACACCTCGACTTATCAATTGATGCATCTTCCTTCGGCCAGTACAGGCTCTATGCTGGTTGGTAAATCTACTCAACCTGAAAGCGGATCAATAACTTCATCGTCCTATTTTCGAGTACAGTTACAAACATTGATAAACGATATTCCTTCAAATGCTGTATTTGATTCTGTTAATTTGGTATTAAGACCTAGCATCAACAAGTATTTTTATGGCGACACGACGAAGGCTCAGACCATAGCTGTGCACCGTGTAATGGAGACTATCGCTCTAAAAGACATCACCAATAGCATAGATCAATATAACACACCGATTTATGTGACTGGTCCTACTATTTTTAACGACCAAAAATTTGATTTTGATGCTACAGCTTTAGGAGAAAAAACGTTTTTCCCTCGAATCAATTCTTTGGATAGTATCAATATCAGACTTGACCAGGCTTTTGGGCAAGAAATCTATGACATGGTCAAGGCAAATGATTACAATGTAACAAGTAATGAGTCTTTCCAACAGTACCTTAAAGGTCTTGTTTTAGTTCCAGGAAACCAAAACACAGCAATATTGGGATTGAATGACACCTTGCAAATGAATATCAACTACTCTTATATGGGGTCGGATGGTTTTATCAAAAAAGGAGCAAAAGTGATAACTTCAAGTCACAAAGCATTCCAATATAACAATATTGAATATGATCGTACCGGTACAGCCTATGCAAGTATAAACTCGATCGACAGAGAACTAAAAAGTTCGGCATCGAATGGTGAAGTACTGCTGCATGCAGGATCAGGACTTGTAGCGAAAATTAATATCCCTTCGTTAAATGACTTTATGCATGAAGAAGATCTAGCAATAAATAAAGTGGAGTTGATTGTAGAAACAAAGGGTAACAACTTTGGGCATTACCCTGTACCTAATGCTTTGATGCTTTTGATTGCAAATAGTAATGGAGTTCCTATCTCTTATGTACGGACGCCATTCTCTACAACAGTCCAGCAGGCAACATTTATTCCTGGAAATGACTCTGGTGTGAATGGACGCTATATCTTTAATCTTATCGATTATACCAAAAACATTAATCAATCAGATTATCGCGGCACTTCATTATTGTTATCTGTTGCTTCACCGGCCTTGTTTGGAACGGTAAATAATACTATTATTGCGACAGAAAACGGCAAACCGAAAATTAAATTAAACATTGTATATACTAAATTCAAATAATCTATGAATAAGAAAAATTGGCTTTTTGTAGTTGTGGCCTGTGTTTTTTCGTTAACTGCTTTCAACTCATGTAAAAAAAGCAAAGATAATGATTCTGGAGCGGATACAGGTCCTACGGAATGGGTAAAAGCCTCTGCTTTTGACGGAGATCCAAGATCTGCTGCTGCATCTTTCCAGATCGGCGAAGTGGGATATTTGGCAACAGGTATCTTATCAACAAACGAAAGAACAAAAGATGCATGGTCTTTTAAGAATAATCTATGGGAGGAGATCGCTGAATTTGAAGGCGAAGCACGTAATGGTGCTGTAGGTTTCAGTATTGATGGAAAAGGATATGTAGGTACAGGATTCAACGGTACAGATGTTTTGAACGATTTTTGGATGTATGACCCTACTGCTAATAAGTGGACAAAAGTTGCTGACTTTCCTGGTGAAGCTCGCTATGGTGCGGTTGCCTTTACATTAGATGGTGCTGGTTATGTAGGTACAGGCGCTACAAAAACTCAAAAGACACTTAAAGATTTTTACAAGTACGACCCTAAAACAAATACTTGGGCAAACGTAACTTCTCCGTTGAAAAACAAACGGGTTAACGCATTTGCTTTTGTAGTGAATGGCAAAGCTTATATCGGTGGTGGTATGGATAATAACCAGTTCCCTGAAGACTTCTATTCTTTTGACGGAAAAAACTGGAACGAAGGAGTAGCTCCATTAAAAGATGCTTCTAATACCTACGATCTGACCCGTCAATCGGCTTCTACATTTGTGATCGGCAACTTTGGTTATGTAGTAGGTGGCAAAAAAGGATCTGTATTGGGTAATGTGTGGAAATACGATATAGCTGCTAACAAATGGGAAAGTAAACACCAGGCATTGCCTCAGAACGCAAGAGAAGGTGCTGTTTCATTTTCTATCGGTGGTAAAGGTTATCTTACAACTGGTATGAACAGTGCTACGAAGTTTGACGATACTTGGGTATTCACGCAAGTTAGATAGTTCAAATTACAATATTCTTTAAAAAGCGGATACTGCATGCAGTATCCGCTTTTTTTATGAAGATGCGATTTTGCTAATACATATCTAGGTCTGCATACAGTATCCTTAAGTTTTCTTAATGCCAGGCTTTATTATCAAATGTGATTTATATAGCAGGTATCCCAACCGGCCTCATTTTACACCAAAGGTTGAGCAACGGGAAGGCTTTTGAAAAGACTAAGCGATCTGCCAACAATTGCCTGCAATAAAAAAACGCCCTCCTAGGAGAGCGTTTTTTGGGTATATATATGATTACGGTTAGTTCGTTATATTAAGCCTTTTTTATTCAATAATTCTGCAACCTGCACAGCATTAGTGGCCGCACCTTTTCTCAGGTTGTCCGCAACGATCCAAAGATTTACGGTATTGGCCTGCGACTCATCTCTACGTATACGTCCTACAAAGACCTCATCTTTACCATGTGCATCTTTGGGCATTGGATAGGCCAAGCTACTCGGGTCATCCACTACGACTACGCCTTCCTGAGCCGCTAACGCATGGCGTAGCTCCTGTACATCGAAATCATTTTCGAATTCTATATTGACAGACTCGGAATGACCGCCCATCACTGGAATACGCACGGTAGTAGCGGTAACCTTAATAGAATCATCCTGCATGATTTTATTGGTTTCCTGAATCATCTTCATCTCCTCTTTGGTATATCCGTTTTCCTGAAACACATCAATATGTGGGATCACATTCAAATCGATCTGATAAGGATAAGCCTTCTCTCCTTCTACACCTGCCCGTTCATCCTTCAATTGTTGTACGGCTTTGACACCGGTACCTGTTACCGATTGATAAGTAGACACAACTACACGTTTAATCTTATACTTTTCATGCAGAGGTTTTAATACGACTACCATCTGAATCGTCGAACAGTTTGGATTCGCTATAATTTTATCCTCGGAAGTCAGCACTTCTCCGTTGACTTCGGGTACGATAAGTTTCTTTGACGGATCCATGCGCCAAGCTGAAGAATTGTCGACCACAGTAATTCCTGCCGATGCAAATAAAGGAGCATATTCGGTCGACACACTTCCTCCCGCTGAGAATAATGCGACATCAGGTTGCATGGCAATAGCTTCATCTGGCGTTACCGTCTTAAACTTCTTACCCTTGAATTCAATCTCCTTGCCCTTACTTCTTTCAGAGGCTACAGGAATCAATTCTGTTACGGGGAAGTTTCTTTCCGCTAATACCGTCAAAATCTCTGACCCAACAAGACCTGTTGCGCCAACTACTGCTACTTTCATTATTGTATAATTTTACTGTTTAGTACATCACGTGAATTTTACTTTTTTAATTTCACGATGCCAAACATAATAAATAAACAGGAGTATTTTATACAAAAAATTACATTTTTCCTATTTTATAGTATCAAACATTGACACAAAACCAACATTTAAGGCAATTAAATTAATAAATTATCAATAAAAACAGCTGTTTTGCCGAATATCTGCTATACCTAGGCTGTATTTGAGCAAAATATATTCTTTATATTGTGCTGGATAACGAAGTTATGCCTTTATAGGAAAAAACCATTTATAAACCAGATGAAAATCAAGTTTTATATGCTGTGCATATGGCTAGTGGCAATGATAAATGCGTATAGCCAAGATGTTATAATCAACGAAATAATGGCCAATCCAAAAAATGGTCAATTACCGGATGTTGAATATATCGAACTGATGAACAATTCCTCATCAGTCCAGAATCTAGCAACGTTCTATTTAGTTGTGAATAAAAAAAAAGTGCAGTTCCCCTCCTATTTACTTGCTCCCCAACAATATGTTATTCTATGTGCTCAAGATGGAGCAGATAAATTGTCAGCTTACGGCAATGTTGTTTCGTTCCCGAGCTGGCCTACTTTGACTAATTTGGGTGCTACGCTTCAATTGTATCGGAAGGACAGTTTGGTGGACGAGGTCTTGTACCAGGACAGCTGGCATCAGACTAGTGCAAAAAAAAATGGTGGGTGGAGTTTAGAGCGGATAAATTTAAATTGGAAATGCAATTTCAAGACCAACTGGTCATCTTCGGTTGCCAGCAAAGGAGGCACTCCCGGAGGGCCCAACTCTATCGCCAATAGAGGGTATTTACCCAAAGTTGAAATAATATCCGCTGTATCGAAAGAGAAAGCAATCCATATCAGCTTTAATATCGAGAGGAAATACCTTCCTCCATTTGAAAAAAAAGACTTTAACATCAATCAAGGAGAACTCATTCCACAAGCAGTGCGATGGGATGATGATGCCGATTGTTTGATCCTAAGTCTTAATGGCGAGCTAAATCCACAGACTACATATACAATAGCAGTAGGAAAGGTCAACATGTGTGGTACCTTATTCCAAATTCCGGAATATATAATATTTAATCAACCGGAGCCCCGTTATAATGACATAGTCATCAATGAGGTCCTATTCAATCCACAGAAGGAAGGTAGTGATTTTGTCGAACTATATAACAGAACTGATTTGCCTATCAATCTACAGAATTGGAAGTTGGGCAATCGCAGCATATCAGAACAATTACTTGTATTACCACCTAAGGAGTTTCTAGTGTTAACCGCAGAAAGGGAAAAAATTATCAATACCCATCCGAATGCACTTGCCGACCGTATCCACGAGATGACGAGTCTACCTACCTACCCAAACCAACAGGGGGTCGTAACCTTATATTCGCCTGCGGGTCTAGTAGACTCTGTATACTATCATGCCGGCATGCACTCCCCCTTGATCAAAAATCCTAAAGGAGTATCTTTAGAGCGTCAATCTTATGAAGAAGACAGCAACCTTCCGGAAAACTTTAAATCCGCCGCCACCATAGCAGGTGGATCGACACCCGGCTTTCGAAATTCAATACATACGGACAATCCAAATAAAAAAAACGAGATATTTTTAACTTCAAAGACTGTTTCGCCAGACAACGATGGTTTTGAAGATGAGCTCGAAATAAATTATATACTGACCGATCCGGGCTACATGTTTAACCTAAATATCTATACGGAAAAGGGCAGTTTAGTCAACCGGTTGATTCGACAAGAGAGCAGCGGATATAATGGAAAAATCAAATGGGATTGTAAGGACGAAAAGCTGCAAAAAGCGCCTGCTGGCCACTATATTTACTGGGTAGAAATATACCGAAAAAATGGGGATAGGGAGATATTCAAGGGCGCTTTTGTTATCATTCATAAATCACATCAATATTAACAAAAACGCTATAAAACACCTATCTTTGCAAGGCAAGAATAGGGTGTTTTTATTTGGATGAAAACAAAAGAAAACAGCACTAATATCTAGATTGCTTTAAAAAGAAAACCGAGTACCATAGACGCTGCTAAAAGCTATGCTCTCGTAAATATTTATTTAATGAAAGAAACTATTATAATCTTAGGCTCCAACGGTCAGATCGGCACAGAATTAGCCGAAGCCTTAAGAAGTAAATTTGGTGCAGAGAACATTATCACAACTGATATTAGAGAGCCTCAGACGCCATCCCCTATTCAAAATTTCGAGACGATCAATGTTCTTGATAAAGAAGCATTGAAATCACTTTTTGAGAAACATAAGCCTACACAAGTATATCTCTTGGCAGCTATGCTATCCGCGACAGGCGAACAATATCCGCAAAAAGCCTGGGACTTGAATATGAACGGTCTGTTGAATGTGTTGGATCTAGCTGTCGAATTGGGGCATATCAAGAAAATCTTTTGGCCGAGCTCCATTGCTGTCTTCGGTCCACACTCTCCAAAGGTGAACACCCCTCAGTATTGTGTCATGGATCCCAACAGTATCTACGGTATCAGTAAATTAGCTGGCGAGCGCCTTTGTGAATATTATCATGAGAAGTACGGCCTAGATATACGCAGCATCCGCTATCCGGGTATCATTTCCTGGAAAACAGCTCCAGGCGGCGGTACTACAGACTACGCTGTGCATATCTTTTTTGAAGCATTGGCAAAAGGAAGCTATGAAAGTTTTCTCTCTGCACAGACAGCACTCCCAATGATGTACATGGACGATGCCGTACGCGCCACCATACAGCTGATGGACGCCCCTGCAGAGAATCTGAGTATCCGCTCAAGTTATAATCTTGCAGGTATTTCTTTCACTCCGGAGATGATTGCCGAAGAAATTAAAAAAATTCTTCCTAATTTTGGGATGTCCTACAGCTCGGGAGATCCTCGCCAAGCTATTGCCGACTCTTGGCCGCAAAGTATTGACGATGAATATGCCCGTAAGGATTGGAACTGGGAGATAGCTTATGACCTGGAAGCCATGACTAAGGACATGATCAAAAATCTTAAAACAAACAATTAAAAATGGGTAGAGCTTTTGAATTTAGAAAAGAAAGAAAATTTAAGCGTTGGGCCAAAATGGCCGTTCAATTTACACGCTTAGGGAAAGAAATCGCAATTTCTGTAAAAGAAGGAGGCCCTCACCCTGAAAACAACGCACGTTTACGTACTGCCATCCAAAATGCGAAGGCTGTAAATATGCCTAAAGACCGCGTAGAAGCAGCTATAAAACGTGCTTCTGAGAAGGATTCAAAAGGTTATGAAGAATATGTATATGAGGGGTATGGCCCTCACGGTGTTCCTGTATTGATCGAAACCGCTACAGACAACACCAATAGAACCGTTGCAAACATTCGGAGTTATTTCACTAAATCGGGTGGCTCATTGGGTAAAACGGGATCCTTAGATTTTATATTTCAACGTAAATCTATCTTTCGCTTTCTGGCTACTGATGAGATGAATGAGGAAGAGTTGGAACTTGAACTTATCGACGGTGGACTGGAAGAACTCTACGTAGAGTCTGACGAAGAAGGTAATGATGTTTTTGTCGTTCAGACTTCTTTCGAAGATTTTGGTAATATGCAGCGCCTCTTAGAGGAGAAAGGCATAGAGACAACATCAGCCAAGTTGGAGCGTATCTCCCTGTCACATACCGCACTCAGCGAGGAACAAGCAGCCGATGTATTAAAACTTATCGACAAGATCGAAGAAGACGATGATGTGCAGGCCGTGTATCACAATATGGAATAAACAGAGGCAATAAAATTGTATTATATGAACCTTCATACGTATACGTATGAAGGTTTTTAATTACTTAGCCAACGGTACTTGAATTATTGAACTGCTGACAGCGATCAGGTTATGGTATTTTTTCAAGGATAGATTGTGCGAATGCAAAGCATTTTATTTAAGTTTGAATATGCTCAGTTTTGAAGAATTTTTTATAAAAAAGAAAATAGATCTTTTTGCATTGAAATCTGCAAACGAAGAGCTGTATAATGAATTTAGGGTTCATTATAATTCCATGGGTGAAAAGAGTTTTGACCACACCAAAAAATTTTGGTTCAACAAACTCAGAAAAAGTTACTTACTCACGGATACTGTAGCTGCTACGCCTACTGCTGTACGCGAAGAGAGTTCCGTTAAAACACCGGAACCGGCAACCAAGGTGAGTACCTTGGGTTTCAAACCAAAATCTATTTCTAAACCTTTAGTTAAACCAAACGAGGAACAAACGCAGGAAAGCCAGTCGATTTCTGCTCCTGCTCCTTCGGGATTTAAGCCGAGGTTCAAGGCAGGAGTTACCAAAACAGCTCCAACACAGGCTGAGGCAACCGAGCAAAAAGTACAGCAGGAAACTCCCGAGCATGTCGAAACTACGCCGGAGCCGAGCAATAGACCGGCAGGATTCAAGCCCAGGTTCAAGGCAGGAGTTACCAAAACAGCTCCAACGGAGGCTGAGGCAACTGATCAAAAAGCACAGGAGAAAACTCCCGAGCATGTCGAAACTACGCCGGAGCCGAGCAATAAACCGACAGGGTTCAAACCCAGGTTCAAGGCCGGAGTTATCAAAACAGCTCCAACGGAGGCTGAGGCAACTGATCAAAAAGCACAGCAGGAAACTCCCGAACATGTCGAAACTACGCCGGAGACGAGTAATAAAAAGGCAGGATTCAAACCCAGGTTCAAGGCTGGAGTTACCAAAAAAGCTCCAACAGAAGCTGCGGCAACCGAGCAAAAAGTACAGCAGGAAACTCCCGAGCATATCGAAACTACGCCGGAACCGAGCAATAAACCGACAGGATTCAAACCCAGGTTCAAGGCTGGAGTTACTAAAAACATCCCTCCTACTGACAACACATAGCAATAAACAAGCAACCTCATATAATTCGCTAAAATTATGTTAAAAGAAGAAAGACAGGCTTATATTGTTCATCAAATAAACCTTCACAACAAAGTATTATCATCAGACCTGAGCATACAATTAAATGTATCGGAGGATACTATACGCCGCGACCTGAATGAACTTGCAGAAAACGGTCAAGTTATCAAAGTGTATGGCGGTGCACTATCAAAATCTTTTCAATTCCCCTTTCAAGAGGGAAACGTATATGCCAAAGAAGGAAAAAAAGAAATAGCCAGCAAGGCACTTTCTTTGATTGTCAATGGGATGAGCGTATTGATTGGCGGCGGTACGACCATGATCGAATTGGCTCGCCTAATACCCAATGACCTACAATGTACTTTTTTCACTATAAGCCCATTAGTAGCTCTGGAACTAGCAGAAAAGGACAATATTGATGTTTTTTTACTGGGTGGAAAATTGTCCCGTAACACGAACATCGTAACGGGTTCACAAGTAGTCAATGAACTGGCTGATATCCGTGTAGACCTTTGCTTATTGGGGACTAATAG
The DNA here is from genome assembly GCF_016746095.1 of Sphingobacterium faecale. Lineage (GTDB taxonomy): Bacteria > Bacteroidota > Bacteroidia > Sphingobacteriales > Sphingobacteriaceae > Sphingobacterium > Sphingobacterium faecale. The sequence continues at coordinate 63,362 of NZ_JAERTY010000009.1, forward strand.
TCTCTCTATTGAGGAGGGAATTACAGATTCGGACTGGGAAGTTGTTCAGATCAAACGGGCTATGATCAAATGCTCCAAGAGCCTCGCTATCCTGAGTATTGCAGAGAAATTAAACTCCAATCAGAAGATGCGGGTAGTTCCGCTTAAGGAAGTAACTTACCTTATTACTGATCTTGCACCAAATGACAGATCGCTAAAAGATTTTGCAAGCAGTATTAAAGTTATCTAAGAACTATACGTCACTATAAAAAGGTTGTATCATACTCCAAACTCTCCCGTCATTTCGAGCGAAACGCAGTGCAGTCGAGAAACCTCGAAGAGCTCTGCGAAGCAAATCTAAAAAATTAAATTTCAAACCTTTAGTTTTCTCCATTTCGCTACGCTACAGTCGAAATGACGATAAAGTCTACTTTTGATACAACCTCTTTTTATTTCTTCAGTAGATTGCCGGCACGCTGTACCAACCAAATATTACTCTCAATGAAAAGATTGTGCCATAGCATATTATAGTCTACTCGTCTATTAAAGAGGATTCTTTTAATATGTTTGAGTATACCCTTTAGGGAATAGTCGACCAATCCATTCGTTACTTTCGCATAATAAGCTTTATGATAGCGATTCCATAACACGACCGCCTGCTGATCGACATAGTCTTGGTACCCCTCTCCCAACAATCTTTCATTCAATGCCTTCATCTTCTTGCTCGATTGTTCGATTGTACAATAGCCAATATGCTCTCCCTTCTTTTCGACGATATCGAAATGAATGGTCTGTATTTTTTTATCTACCACATCTACCGTCAATATAGCGCCCTTATTCCATTCGGGATGGTTACTAGGATAGTCAAAATAGAAATTACCCAAGCTGTAACAGATTGCTTTATCCTTATAGTATTCGACCCCCTGTACCACATGTGGGTGATGGGCGACCAGTAAATCGGCTCCACTATCTATAATTTGCCGGAATCGGTCTCTCCACTCGGGAATCGGCACATCCAGTAGCTCTACACCGGCGTGGACCTGTACGATTAGGATATCTACCTGCTCTTTGTAAGTTCGGATATCCCGATCCAATCCCGGCCTATTGACCCATGCATGTCCGACCGATCGGTCTCCATTCAGCGCGCCATATCCATTTTCTCCATAGGCTAAAAAGCCATATCGAACACGGTCAATTGTTCTTACCAGTAAAGCATACGCTTCTTCCTCTGATCCCGCACCTATGACTGTATCCTTTGGAAAGGCATTTTTTGTTGCCAATAATGCTTCAGGGCCGAAGTCTGCGATATGATTGTTCGCTAAGGAAAATAAGTTGAATCCTAATCCAAGCAGCCAATCTGCGGCATCGGGATGCTGATCGACAAGGGGCCCGGTCTTGATACTAGCCTGGCCATACCCCCTTAATGGGGCTTCCACATTACAAGAGACAACCGAAGCATCCTGTAACGCCGCTTGAACATCAGGCGAAAACTGTGGCTTTGTATTCATGACCACATCACCAACAAAGACGAACTTATGTACCATAGTTCCGCTGCTTTAAAAGTTTTTCAATAGGCTTTAACGTTGTATAGGCAAAATAGGCTTGTATCAGTTCGTTTTTAAATCCCATCATCTTCATCACTCCTTTTACCTTAGGGGTATGCATCAACGTTTGATAGATCCGCTGAAAACTGCCTATTCGCTGCAACTTGGCGTTAATCCATTGGAGATAATCGATGTGGATGACCTCCTTGAGCACGTTAATATCCAATAGCTCCAGCTTATGCTGGGTAAGTGCATAATAGTTTAAGGAATTCTGATAGGTATAGGCATGTTTCTCTTCTTCAAAAAGAACATTATTCTTTCTGAAGTAATCACGCTGCCATATCCTACTGACTTTACGGTCTTCAGGAAGGTTAAGCATGGCTAATGCAATGTCTTCTTCTATAAAAGGAGAATACCCTGGATATCCGAAGTGCTGCGGTATGCTGATCAGCGACTTCAACAGCATCATTTTGGTTCGCATCGCCGTAATGATCCTGTATTTGGGTTCGCGCAAGAGATCTTTCTGTTTATCATACACAGATTCGATCAAATTACGATAATCCACTCCGGTCGCTCTTTGGGAATCGGCCGTCATTTGGTGGGTATGCCCCAATATCTTATAATCTGCTAGGGCTGTAATAGGCCTGACCGCTACGGCTCCCGCCCAGGCATCACCTATAATACCGCTCAACATGTGGAGTGGTTTCCCTTTTTCTAGGCTTTGAATCTTATCAAAGAACTCCATATGATAGGTTCCTACTGCTCCGACCGAACAGCCAAATAGATCGAACCAATCATTTTGATAACCATTAAATGATCCCAGATCGACACGTTGCCAATGTATCCCTAGGCGTGTCGCAAGTTCTTTTGCATACACGACTTCTCTTGATCGGCCTTGATTATTTGAGGTCCCATAGGTATAGGCATGAATTCTACTTTTGTCGGCAACCAACAGGTTGAGTAAGCGGGAATCAAAGCCTCCACTTGTGGGAATCAATATATCCTCGGTAAAGGAAGACTCCCAATGCTGCACGCGCTGACGCAACAGCTCCAGTACATCTTCTTCATGGATCTCTTTATCCAGATAAGCCAATGTGGTGTCTGTCCCCTCTTCTACCGCTAACTTGCCATCGATTTTTTTTAATGCCTGATGGGGTAAAAGGTAATGGACATGTTTTACGGGCGTACGTCCAAATACACAGTATCCAAAATCCAGATAGGCCGCTAATCCTTCGGGATCAATCTCTAAATTGGAGAAATCAATCACCTCATTGATGGACAAACTGTGTTTCCCAGTGCTTTCATTATAGAAAACAGTATCAAATCCAACCCAATTTCCTCTGGCTATTTCCATGTAGACTATGCCTTTTTAAATTTAACTTTTATCATCTGTATACCTTCTACCCATATCGGATTCTTAAACACGTGGTTAAGCCCTATATATATAGATACGAACAGAACCGATTGTATAATAAGCAGGACAAGATAACTATTAACAACAGAAAAGTACAAGGGGAGATAGGATATACATGCCGCTACCAAACTATTCAAGAAGTAAGGAGCAAGATCCCGAAGTTGTAGGAACAAGCTGTATCCATAGGTCTTTTTGCTCCAACGGGTCGACAATATATAACATAATAATCTCACCAACAGTTGGCCATAGATAATGGTCATCAAACCGTGATCTACCGTCAGGAATAATGCAACCACAGCCGAAACTAGTTTTATAATCTCTAGAATCAATGCATATCTGGATTTCCCTTTGATATTGATGAAGTTGACGTTCATATCCGTAAAAGAGATAAAGATACCGGCAGCACATAACAGCTGGAAATACACCACGGCATTCTCATACTTATCGGTCAGGACATACATAAAGCCAGGATAAGCTACGGTGATGGCAAGCATGCTCACCGGGAACAGCACAAAAGCTAAGGTGGCAAAAGCTTTGCGACAAGCATTTAAAAACCTCGCATAGTCATCCTGAATAGGGGCTAAAGTCGACAACGTCGTTCCCTGTACGATGGAAGAAATCAATAGATTCGGCGTCTCTCCCCATCGATTTGCCTGAAAATAATGTCCTGCTTGTACGGGATTATAATATTTCAAAATTACACTCCCATACAATTGGGAGAGCGTCTTTCCCAGCAGATTAGCGGTCATGAAGGACAATGAGAACTCCATATGTTTTTTTATCGAGGAAGCGCTATAGGAAAAATTAATTTTCCAGTCGCCCCATATCCAAAACAGGGTCGTCCTAAAGGTAGTGTACAACACAGGCTGCATAATCAATGCCCAGATTCCGAAGCCTGTCGACGCTAAAGTCACCGCTATCCCTCCTGAAAGAATCACGGAAAACACATTGACACGCGCCGTAATATTAAACTGCGCACGCTTGAGCACCTTAACATACTGCACGATACCAAAAGCGTTGATTAACAGTTGTAAGAAGAGTACACGAGCATACAGTGCAAGTTGTGCAACACCATAAAACTTTTCAATATACGGAGCGGCGATAAAAAGCACTAAATAGATGACTGCAGAAACTACTAAGTTAAAAACAAACATACTGGAGTAGTCCTTATCTGCCACAACCTTTGATCTCACCAAAGAAGTTGCTAATCCACTGTCTACTATCGATGTGGCGATAACAGAGAAAATACCCAAACCCGCCATCACAGCAAAATCACTTGGATCTAACACCCGTGCCGTAATAATACCAACTACCGTGGCGACCAACTGGAATCCCACACGGTCTAAGGCATTCCAAAACAGGCCCTTTAGTGTTAAGCTTTTTATATTCTCACTCATAAGTAATCTGATTCCAAACCTACATAAATTCACCTGTATACACAACCTCAAACTAACCTTCACAAGCCGATCTGGCGTAATGTCGCACCCCGACAACGGAGCAGTACTATTCCATCGCACTTGTGAATGTGAAAGGTTATGTCGAAATTTATGGCTGGAAAATAGTTTAGCAACAACCGTTTAATTTTTTTCGTTTGAGGGATAGTAGTTTAGCACCGGTCATCTTATTTGTTTATAACAGGCCCAAACATACTAAAAAGACACTACAGGCTTTGGAAAAAAGCATAGGTGCAGCTGATACCGATATCTATATCTATTCGGATGGTGCAAAAAGTGGAGAAGAAATCGAATCTGTCAATACCGTACGGGCGCTCATTCGCGAACCCTGGGAATTTAAGAGCATACATATTATCGAAAGAGCCAAGAACCTTGGCCTTGCAAACAATATCATAAAAGGCGTCACGGAAGTTATCGCCAAACATGGTAAAGCGATTGTGCTGGAAGATGACCTGGAGATTTCGAAGTTCGGATTACAATACTTCAATGATGCGCTTACCTGCTATGAAGAAGATGAACAGGTGATGGAAATCAGTGGCTATATGTATCCGGTAAACCATGCCGAGCAGCTGCCCGAGAGTTTCTTTTTCAGAGTAGCCAACAGCTGGGGCTGGGCTACATGGAGCCGTGCATGGCAGCACTTCGAAACCGATATCGATAAACTGACGGCTAACTTCTCAAAAGACGACATCAAGCGCTTCAGCATCGACCACAGTGAGAATTTTTGGAAACAGGTCAAACAATTTAAAGCCGGTAAGATCAATTCCTGGGCTATTCGTTGGTACCTGTCTATTTTTAATCAGAACGGATTGGCTTTATATCCAAGAACGTCCATGATTCAGAATATCGGAACAGACGGATCGGGCACGCATTCGGATGCGGATCTAGCCTATCAGATCACGCTAGCCAACCAGAAGGTATCCGACTTTCCAAAAGAGATCATAGAGCATAGAGAAGCTTACGAGGCTATCAAACATTTTTATAAGACCCGTAAGGGATCCTTTGCCAAGCGCATAGTCCGCTACCTGCGCAAACATTGGAACAAACGTTAGAAAACCGTGAACAACGTCAAAATATCAATAATTACCATCGTCTATAATAATGTAAGGGATATTACCTATACGATTTCTTCCGTATTGGAGCAATCTTACCCTAATATTGAATATATTATTGTAGATGGTGCTTCTACAGATGGTACTATGGAGGTCATCCGTAGTTATGCGGACCGTATCTCGACGATCATTTCCGAGAAGGATGAAGGCATCTATGATGCGATGAATAAGGGCCTGACCTTGGCAACTGGCGATTATGTTCTTTTCCTGAACTCGGGGGATGAGCTTTATGACCGTGACACCATCCAGTGTATTGTTGAAAAGGGCAAGGGAGCTGATATCATTTATGGCGAGACGAAATTGGTGGACGAACAGCGGCATATTGTCGCCGATCGCAGGCACAAAGCACCGGCGCATTTTGACTGGAAGTCCTTTCGCTATGGGATGAATATCTGCCATCAGGCTATCTATGTCAAAAGGGAGATTGCAGATCCTTATGATCTTCAATATAAGTTAAGTGCTGACATCGATTGGGTAATACGTGCTGCAAAAAAAGCGAAATCCACGCAAAATGTACAGCATTATGTGGCTCGGTATCTTGTCGGAGGCATGTCTCAAAAACGGCATCGCCAAAGCCTAAAAGAGCGCTATGCCATATTTCGAAAACACTATGGTGTATTTTCTAACTGGATCAATCATGGTATTATCGCGTTGCGACTGATCAAACATAGACTAAAACATGGCAAAACAAGAGAATAGTATGCTCAACCCAGAGCTTCTTATCGAATTGGCGAACAATAAGATGCCCTATGGTAAATACCAAGGGTGGACGCTATATAAACTTCCCGAACCATACCTCGCTTGGTACAAGCAGAAAGGGTTTCCAGCGGGCAAGATGGGCATTCTGCTGGCCACCCTCTACGAGATCAAAGTCAATGGTCTTGAATATTTATTACATCCTTTGGTCAAAAAGTGACATTCGTCATTTTTTGATTTCTGCTTTTTAGTTAACTTTGCCTCATTAATTGAAACATTAAACGCCGTTTGCAGCGGTATCAATGCACATATGACAAACTATCAAACGTTGCTGTATTACTGTTACAGCCCCATCGAAAATGCGGAGCAATTTGCTTCCGAACACCTCGAATTCTGTAAATCTCTCGATCTAGTCGGACGGATCATTGTTGCCGATGAGGGCCTCAATGGCACTGTATCGGGCACACCAGAAGCCTGTAAGGCTTATATGGACGCCATATATGCGGATGGACGATTCAATCACACCGAATTTAAGATTGACGATGTCGAGGAGCCTTCCTTTATTAAAATGCACTGCCGCTATAAACCGGAGATTGTACACTCGGGGCTTCGTGATCCCAAGGAGATCGATCCCAATCTGCAGACAGGCATACACCTGGAGCCGAAGGATTTTATGGCGATGAAAGACCGCGAGGATGTTGTTATTCTGGATGTACGTTCTAACTACGAGCATAATGTAGGCCGCTTCAAGAATGCGATCACGTTGGACATCGAGAATTTCAGAGAATTCCCGGAAAAAGTAAAAGAACTCGAACAATATAAAGGTAAAAAGATCCTTACGTACTGCACCGGTGGAATCAAATGTGAGAAAGCCTCTGCACTGTTATTGAAGGAAGGATTTGAAGATGTATACCAATTGCACGGTGGTATTATCAAATATGGCAAGGAAGCGGGCGGAAAGGATTTTGAGGGAAAATGCTATGTTTTCGACAACCGTGTCACCGTTGAAGTCAATTCGACCAATCCTGTCGTCATCTCGACATGCAAGAACTGTGGTAAGACCACGCCAAAAATGATCAACTGTGCCAATCCTACCTGTAATGAGCATTTCACCCAGTGTGACGCCTGTGGTGAAAAGCTGGATGGCTGTTGCTCAGAAGCTTGTATGGAGAGTCCCAACAAGAGAGAATATGATGGTACTGGCTACTATGTAAAAACTCCACAACCTGTAAACATAGAGAAGATCTCGAAGCGCAAGCACAAGAATTTTGCTCCCAAAGTGGAAAGCAACTAATATAAAAAAGCCTTAAGTGTACACTTAAGGCTTTTTTACGGGAGCTATTTTAGAACTTCCACTCGACGTAGTTGATGTTTTTATCTACGGCCAGGTATTTTTTCTCGTAATAGGTCTTTATCGAAAGCACCTGATCAACGAGGTCTGATTTATACAGGTCTGTTGTTTCCTTAAGCACAGGAAGGCTCTGCTGCTGTATCTGCTCTACGGTATAGTTATAAAAACCGTCATTATCAGTTTTTAGGTGCATAATACCTCCTTCTTTCAAAATAATCTTGTATCGGTTGAGAAAGGTTGGGTTTGTCAACCGTTTTTTCTCTCTGCTGTCTTGGGGTTGGGGGTCGGGAAAAGTGATCCAAATCTCGGATACCTCATTCTCTTCGAAGTATTCCAAAATAGTTTCGATCTGAATACGTAAAAAACCAACATTATCGATCCCTTCTTCCAGTGCTGTCTTGGCACCTCTCCAAATACGGTTACCTTTATAGTCGATTCCAATAAAGTTCGTTTCTGGGAACAGCTGGGCTAAGTTGACAGTATATTCTCCTTTTCCACAGGCCAATTCGAGGATCAATGGCTTGTTATTTCCGAAGAACGCACTGGACCATTTACCTTTATATGCTTTACCAGCATCCAATTGTACCACATTTTTAAAAGTCGCTATCTCTGCGAATTTTCTCAGTTTATCCTTACCCATAACAAATATTAAGTCGCAAAAATAAACTTATATTTTCTCTATAAAAAATATTATTGGAAGTGGACTGGTATAAAAATCGATTTATGGGTGTATAATTTAGTTTGCCACAGCTATTCGCTTTTTCTCTATTGTCTTCGATGTGGCCCTTACAGCGCGTATATGGGTATGGAATGCCTCGTATTATAGCATGTAGGCTTCTGATGCGAAATGGCCTGTATACGGCTTCGTTGTCTGTCGTTATGTATGCAGGTGGATATTTTATATTACAACCGGATTATATTGCGTGCGATGCCGATTTTATGTAGGTTTGCAGTAATATTCAATACATTGACGTGGAAAAAAATGCTAAGATCTACGTAGCCGGCCATAGGGGTATGGTCGGGTCTGCGATATACGAGAAATTAAAGCGCGAAGGCTATACCAATATGGTTACTCGAACTTCTAAGGAATTGGATCTTCGCAACCAGGATGATGTAGCGACTTTCTTTGCATCAGAAAAGCCTGAGTATGTCTTCTTGGCTGCTGCCAAAGTAGGCGGTATCATTGCAAACAACACCTACAGGGCGGATTTTATCTATGAAAACATCGCCATACAAAGTAATGTCATTCACCAGGCACATGTCAACAAAGTCCAGAAACTGTTATTTCTCGGTTCTTCTTGTATCTATCCTAAGCTTGCTCCTCAGCCTATGAAAGAAGATTATCTATTGACAGGTACGTTGGAACACACCAACGAACCGTATGCTATCGCTAAGATAGCGGGTATAAAGATGTGTGAAGCGTACAGAAGCCAGTATGGGGATAATTTTATATCGGTAATGCCTACTAATCTGTATGGTTATAATGACAACTACCATCCGGAGAACTCACATGTACTGCCTGCCTTAATTCGCCGGTTTCATGAAGCCAAAACCAATGATGTACCAGAAGTAGTGATATGGGGTACCGGAACTCCTTTAAGAGAGTTTTTATTTTCAACGGATCTTGCTGATGCCTGTGTCTTCTTGATGAACAACTATGATGAAGAGCAATTTATCAATATCGGTGTCGGCGAAGATATCAGCATCAAAGACCTCGCTCTTATGATCAAGGTGATTGTTGGCTATGAAGGGGAGTTAAAATTTGACAGCAATAAGCCTGATGGAACGCCACGCAAACTCATGGATGTAAGCAAATTGCACCAGTTGGGCTGGCAGCATCGAATCGGCCTAGAAGAAGGGATACACCTTGCTTATGCGGATTTCATAGCGAAACATTGTTAATAGGTTTCGCTATCTGGTGGAATTCCAAAATTGACTGTATCTTGATTTTCGAGTTCTTCTAACGGGGCCACTTCTTTATGTTTCTTTTTAGACTTTTTGGGTCTCACAAACTTTGCTAATTTAGACACCAATGAACTTACCTTTCCTTGTGTAACCTGTGAAACAGCTCCTTCTGATGCAAGCAATACAATTGCCTTTTTGAGCCATCCTGAATTTTTGAGAAATGTTCTATTTAAAACTAAGGGTAGACCCAACTGTAATATGCGTGCTGTCCAGTTACTTTGATTAGAAGCTTCTAGATTGGATTCTCCTCCTGATTTTCCGAAAGCAGAAAAGATACCCTTAACCAGATCAACCCCCGGTATACTTGAGGCAAGACTGTTCATAAATCGAACCGGAGCTTCAACTTTATGCTTAAGAAGCTGATACTGGTCAACTAGATATCCTTCTTGTTCTTTTTTAAGTTGGGTAAGCCGTGCTATTTCTAATCTGAGATCTCCTATATTGTTAATTTTTGATTTCATTTTCCTGTGTAGTTTTGTTTTCTGAATGGTTATTTTGTCCTTCAAACGCACTTGTTTCGCTGTACGGGGCCTGCCTGTGCTGAGTTTCCTCGAACAGGGCTTCATCCTCCTGCCATTTTCCAAGAACTCTACGTATGGTCAAGTCCATAAACTTAGCTTCCAACTTCGGTTCAAATGCACGAATTATTAGTAATATAACTAAGAAGACTCCTCCCGTCACCAAAAAACCTAATGCATAGCTCCCTAAAAGCTCACCAAGAAAAAAACCAAGCGCTAGGGAAAAGAAAAATATTACGATTAGGGTCAACAACAATTTAGTCGCATCTAATACCAAGGTACCAATAAGGCGTCCCCCACGGGCTATCGCCTTTAATTTCAACAGTTCTACCTGTGTATCGACATATTCTTTCGCTTTTTGGAAACTTCCTGAAAATGAAAATTTTTGATCACTCATTTTATTTTATTTAAACGAATATGAATGGGTATTTCTTGCACTTCATATCCTATTATAAATCTTGATACCCTAGCATGAATTGCTATCCGTACTACGCATGCTCTTCTATCTCCTCATCCATAAAATCTTCTGCTTTTGAAACTTTCGATTTTACCATTGCCAGGACTTTCTCTTTAAAGTCATTAAGCTGGTCAAGTTGTTCTTCCGCACGCTCTTTAAGTGCATCTCCTAAATCTGCTAATGACTCATTAATTTTCTCTCTCGTCTCTGTGCCTTTTTCTGGTGCAAATAATACTCCTAGTACAGCTCCCGCTGCCAATCCCGCGAACAATGCCGCTACAACTTTACCGCTATCTTTCATTTGTATATGATTTTATTTTTTATCTATCTTTTATTTGTCCCGACTTGTCGGAATGGAATATCCAAACTACCTATTTCACAACCTTTATCATCATTCTATCGCTATTATATTAACAATAAAAAGACCAAATCGTTTAAAATAAATAAGCCAAATGCATCTTTTATGTTATAATATAATACATTTATCAACAAACAGCAAAAACAAGTCCAAACTAACGTCTTCTATTAAGTTATTATCATTATCTTTAGTGTAACCAATTTAAAAATCTATGCTCGTAAAAACCTTTAGTAGTGCAGTTTACGGAATAGAAGCTACAACTATTTCCGTGGAAGTAAATGTGTCTACTGGCACTAAATATTATATCGTGGGCCTACCTGACAATGCTATAAAGGAAAGCTTACAACGTGTAGAAAGCGCCATATTGTCAATTGGATGCCGTATGCCCAGACAGAAAATAGTTGTCAATTTGGCACCTGCTGATATCCGCAAGGAGGGATCAGCTTATGATCTAGCCATAGCTATCGGCATACTCGCAGCTTCGTCTCAGATTACGGAACGACAATTGGCCGACTACATCATCTTAGGCGAACTATCCTTAGACGGCAGCGTACAACCTGTAAAAGGTGCTCTTCCTATCGCTATACAAGCAAAACATGATGGTTTCAAAGGTATTATATTGCCTCATATTAATGCGGCCGAGGCCGCTGTCGTCAGCGGTATTGATGTATTCGGTATTGAACACATACAACAGGTTATTGATTTTTTTAATGAAAAGACGCAGCTAAAGCAAACAAAAAGAGATTCTGCAGTAAACACATTCACAGATTCCGTCACAACTGAACTGGATTTTGCGGATGTAAAGGGTCAGCAGAACATTAAAAGGGCATTGGAAATTGCCGCCGCTGGTGGCCACAATATTATTTTGATCGGCCCTCCGGGGGCTGGAAAAACAATGTTAGCCAAACGTCTTCCTTCCATACTTCCCGCTCTGACATTTGAAGAATCTCTAGAGACGACCAAAATCCATTCGGTCTCTGGGAATCTATCGCATAAGGAGTCATTAATGACAACCCGGCCTTTTCGTGCTCCGCACCATACAATTTCAGATATCGCATTAGTCGGTGGAGGGAGCACCCCTCAACCTGGGGAAATATCACTGGCACATAATGGGGTGCTATTTCTGGACGAACTTCCAGAATTTAAACGATCTGTACTGGAGGTCATGCGCCAACCGTTGGAATCAAGAAGTATTACCATCTCCCGAGCTCGCTTCACGGTCGATTATCCAGCGAGTTTCATGCTAGTAGCTGCTATGAACCCCTGCCCTTGTGGTTATTATAATCATCCTGACAAGGAGTGCCTCTGTGGGTCGCTCGCCGTGCAGCGCTATTTGAGTAAAATTTCGGGTCCGCTATTGGACCGTATCGATTTACATATCGAAGTTACCCCGGTAGCGTTCAATGAATTGACAGATAGAAATGAAGCAGAAAAAAGCGAAACGATAAGACAGCGTGTTATGCAAGCCCGAACACTTCAAGAACAGCGATTTATGACCGAAAAGCTAATCCACTGTAATGCACAAATGTCTACGAAATATGTACAAAAACTATGTATTTTGGATGAATCCGGTAAAAATCTACTAAGGAATGCCATGGAACGCCTCAACTTATCAGCTAGGGCATATGATCGAATCCTAAAGGTAGCTCGTACAATAGCTGATATGGACAATGAATCACATATCCTGAACCGACACCTAGCCGAAGCTATACAGTTCCGCAATTTAGATAGACAGTCTTGGCTGAGTTAATTTAGAACTGATCGATAAAGTGTCTAAATATCCAAGGATAAAATAGAATCGTAATCAGTATTCCCGAAAGCGCTCCGAATAAATGAGCATCGTGATTAATACGGTCGTTGGAATTCTTAGATGCCCAAATACAGTATCCTATGTAGAGCACTGCAAACACATATGCTGGCATGGGAATAATCATAAATATACCAAGCATAGCTTTGGGCTGGAATAGAATATAGCCAAACAAAGCAGCAGATATAGCCCCAGAGGCTCCTAGACTGTAATAACCGGGATTGTTTTTCTGTTGTAGGATGGTAGGAATATCACTCAACACCAAACTCAGAATATACAAAAGCGCAAAATACAGGTGACCTATATCACCACTTACTTGCACAAAAAAGCTTTCCAACGCGAAACCGAAATAGTAAAAGGTAATCATATTGAAAAGTAGATGGCCCCAATCGGCATGTATGATTCCGCTCGTAAATACCGTATACCACTTGCGCTTATCGCGATGGATGCTATAGGGGTGCAGCATCATTGAAGAATACAATTGTGGGTTTGAAAAAGCATATATACTGGTGGCTATCGTAACAGCGAATAGGATAGAAGCTACTGGTGTCTGTAATATATATTGTTGAATCATTTGTCTTTAGAATCTGTCTTCAATCAAAAAAACGTAGAGTTGCTTTGGTCCGTGCGCACCCAATACTATTTTTTTCTCAATATCTGCGGTACGGCTAGGCCCTGTTATCGTTGTTATCATAGAAGGGAGGTAAGTTGGATAGCGATCCTTTATTTGTGCTAGACCATGTCTTATATCCATTACGAGCTGAGAAGCTTTGGCTAAGACGATATGTATCGGCGGATAGATACTCAGTCGACGTCCCCCTGCATTTGCATTGGACAGCATGACGCTTCCATTACGGGCAATCAATGCTTCGCAGGCTGTAATACCCACTTCTGCATTTTCGAAATCTTTATCAGTAGCAAAATAAGGAAATCCATAATGCTTCAATAAGACTTGTACCGCTGGCTCCCAAGCATAGATTTTGGTTACACCCAATTCTTCGACAAGTCCAATTAAGTTTTCAATAACGGAAATCTCGCCATCACAGTACACAAATTGTCCTCCAATATCTGTCAACTCACGTGCAAAAGTCACATCTAAGGATTCCTCTTCGTCTTTGTACAAAGCAGAGTCTTCAAAATCCGGATGTGGGTTATCCCGTTTTTGAAGTAAGGCCTGCCGTATCCTTTTAAGCATTTTTTCCTTTGCGGTAGTATTCCTGATATTCATCTATAAATAGTATATCCTCTAATGGGTGTCCCCAAGTTAGTACAAATCCATGTCGAAAATTCAATATGGGCCATGTTGAAAGATAAAATAGAGGGGTTAACCCCTCTATTTTTATGATACGTTATCTTCGTTCAATTTTTCCGATGGCTCCGAATTTTGAGTTTCTTCTGGTATCGGTGGAATGGGCAATTCTGTCTGAGGAACTCCTCCTCCATCTACGCCTCCATTGACAAACTCGTCGTAAGTGGTGCGGTTAGAGAAAGGGCGCTTGCCTAAAATCTCCTCTAAATCTGCCTGGAATAAGATTTCCTTTTCCAATAGCTTCTCAGCAATACGGATCAAACCATCCTGTTTGTCAAGCAACAATTGTCTCGTTCTCTCATAGACAGCTGCAACTAATACCCTTACTTCTTCATCAATCAACTCTGCGGTCTGATCTGAATATGGCTTTTGGAACTGGGATTCACCGGAACTGTCACGGAAGGAAACATTCCCAACCTTGTGATTCATACCGTACACGGCAGTCATTGCGTAGGCCAGTTTTGTGATACGCTCCAAGTCGTTTTGTGCTCCAGTACTGATCCGACCAAATGTAATATCTTCGGCTACACGCCCGCCCATAGTCATACACATACTGTCTAACAATTGCTCTGTTGTATACAAGAACTGCTCTTTAGGCAAATACTGGGCATAACCTAATGCTGCTACTCCACGCGGTACGATAGAGACCTTGACCAATGGATCTGCATGCTCAAGGAACCATCCTGCAATAGCATGACCTGCTTCGTGGTAAGCAACAATCTTCTTCTCCTCGGGTGAAATAATCTTATTCTTTTTCTCTAATCCTCCGATCACACGATCGATGGCATCCTGGAAATCCTGCATCTCAATAGCCCGTTTATTTTTACGGGCAGCTATTAATGCTGCTTCGTTACAGACGTTAGCAATTTCGGCTCCAGCGAAGCCCGGTGTCTGTGCCGACAGCTTTTTAGCGTCCACTTCTTCCGCCAGTTTCAACGGCTTAAGATGCACATTGAATATCTGCTCCCGACCAATTAAATCTGGCTTGTCAATCGAGATCTGTCTATCAAAACGTCCCGGTCTTAATAATGCCGAATCCAATACATCCAAACGGTTAGTCGCCGCTAGAATAATAACGCCTACATTCGTTCCGAATCCATCCATCTCTACCAATAACTGGTTCAATGTATTTTCACGCTCATCATTTCCGCCCATCACTGAGTTCTTGCCGCGTGCTCTACCGATAGCATCAATTTCATCAATAAAAATGATACATGGTGCTTTTTCTTTTGCTTGTTTAAATAAGTCACGTACCCGTGATGCTCCTACACCGACAAACATCTCAACAAAATCAGAACCTGACAGCGAGAAGAAAGGAACCTGTGCCTCTCCCGCAACGGCTTTGGCTAATAAGGTTTTACCTGTACCTGGAGGCCCTACCAATAGCGCACCTTTAGGAATCTTACCTCCTAGATCGGTGTATTTCTTTGGATTTTTTAAAAAATCCACTATTTCCATCACTTCAGTTTTCGCTTCTTCTAGGCCTGCAACATCATTAAAAGTGATATTGATCTGCGACTCTTTATCAAAAAGTTGTGCTTTGGATTTACCGATGTTGAAAATCTGTCCGCCACCGCCTCCAGCACCACCACCCATACGGCGCATTAGGAACATCCATAATGCTACAATGATAATCAATGGCAGGATAAAGGAGATAAAAAATCCGCCCCATGCATTCGAGCGTTCTTCCCATTTAGCAGATATCTTAGGCATATCTTCAGGCATGTCTTTTTGAGATTCGATCAATTTTTGATTCAAGATCTCTGCAGAGCCCTCCGAAAACACGTACTGAGGTCCTTTATTTGCCGAAAAGCTTAGACTATTTCCAGACGGTGCTAAGTCTTTATATTTAGGGTCATTTTGAAGCTTGTCACTTTTTATGTAGACTTCCACTTCAACAATATTCCCTTTATTATAAGCAATCAGTTTTTCGACATCACCTGTACGAAGCATATTCTTCTCGAAATTTTCATAAGAAGTCTCTTGAGTACTGCTGCTGTTATACAAAAAATTTAATGCTATAAAACCTAATATCATGGCTATATAGAGCCACATCATATTAAATTTAGGAGGAGTTGGGGTTATCTTTTTACTTGGAATTTTCTTCATTACAATATTACCTGTCTTTTGAATTTCAAATGTAAATAATTTGTTCTCTAATGGCGCTTACCTTGTTCCGTTTGTCTTCGACGATCTACTTACGTCGGTTTATCGGAATGGAATATTCAAAGTATTCCATGCTTGTTTGTACAGCCCGTGCCAAATAGATATTTCTTATTATGCGCTTTGGTAGGATTCGACTTTGGCATCTCCCCAAAGATCTTCTATACGGTAGCGACTTCTGGTCTCTGTCTTAAATATATGAACAACAACATCTACGAAATCGAGCAAAATCCATTCTCCGTTTCCCTGCCCTTCTTTGTGCCATGGGTCTTGGCCAAACGCTTTATATACTTCCTCTTCTACACTCTGTGCTATCGCATTTACCTGGACATTGCTATCAGCATGGCAGATTACAAAATAGTCAGAAACAGTGGCATTGATGTCCCGCATATCCAACTTCACAATCTCATTACCTTTCTTCTCTTGCATCCCCAATACGACAACTTCTGCCAGTTTGTTGGATAATTCTGAATTTTTCTTTTTACTCATTAAGAAATGTTATAGTTTTACTCAAAAACTTTAAAATCTTTTTCCTTTTGCAAAATAATACATTTTTCGGACATTCTCAGCCACTACCTATAATTGTTTTGGAGGCGGTGGCTTCCACAAATGATTATTCAAAACAATTATTGGCAAATTTCAAGCCACAGATAGACTTTACTGCCATTATGGCAAAGTATCAATTCGATGGGCGTGGTCAAAGAGGCACATCATGGCTTACTCCTGCTGGTGTAAACATGACAGCTAGCTTTATATATGCCCCCCCCTCTTTATCGATTTCCAAACAATTTGCGTTGACTGTACATTCCAGCTTAGCAGTTTATGATGTCGTTGAAGAAATTTTACAAAAAGATATTTTTATCAAGTGGCCAAATGACATTATGGTAGGTAAGAGAAAAATAGCGGGTATATTATTAGAAAATAAAATATCGGCACAGCTCATTAAAACAGTAATTGCCGGCATCGGTATTAATGTATATCAGCAAGAATTCCCAATAGAGATTGCTCACAAGACAACATCTTTAGTTTTAGAACATCCTGATATAGACCTAACAATTCTCGATTTGGTAAAAAGAATACAAAAACGTCTTCTTTACTACCAGACTATCTTTGAGAAAGACCGTTTCGATGCTCTTCTCCAACTATATAACAACAGGCTATTTCTAAGGGGGATAGATAGTAACTTTATTGTGAATGGGGCTTCTATTACCGGTCAGATACAGGGTGTCGGTCCTGACGGAATATTATCGGTATTGCAGGGTCATGAAATCCAGAAATACGACTTAAAGGGTATCATTTATCAGTTATAACAAAAAATTTACTTGCTCTTACGATAAGAATAAATGTACCTTAGCATTAAACTTTATGGCACTTGGGAGAGTCATAAAGTCAAAATACAAGTTATAGAAGAAATATTATTATGAAAAAGTTTAGCTTACTAATCGTTGCAGTCTTAATGACAGTCACAGGTGCTTTTGCACAGATTCACCAACCTGTAAAATGGAGTGTTGCACACAAAAAAACAGGTAAAAATGAGGCTGTTGTCTTCATCAAAGCGACAATCCAGAACGGATGGAACATTTATTCACAAAATGTTGGTGACGGAGGTCCAATCCCGACATCTTTCAAATTCGAATCATCTAAAGAGTATACTTTAAATGGCAAGACTACAGAACCTACAGCTAAAACAAAATACGAAGAGGTATTCAAAATGAATGTACCTTACTTCACAAATGAGGTCGTATTCCAACAAAAAGTTAAATTAAACAAGGGAACTGCTACGGTTAAAGGTTCCGTAGAATGGCAAGCGTGTGACAAATCACAGTGTCTTCCTCCTGACGAATATAACTTTACTGTTACTGTAAAATAGATTTTACACAACCCAGATAGAGAAGGCAGTATTTTACTGCCTTTTTTTATACTTTTATATTTCAACAACATTTTTTCAATTTTATGAAGACTTATCTGTTTTCTTTTTTACTATTCATTTTCTCTGCTACGACACTAACGGCCTCTACACAGGATTCTTTGGTTTCCTTTGATGATGTGACATTTACAGATGGCAGTGTTTCCGACAGTTCCCAAGGAACCGAAATCCCTGATGACCTCGTATTCTCCGATGGGCAAGATAACAGTGCTGCCCACGTCGATAGTACTGCAGAAGTGAATGCTACCGCAGACGTAACTATGGACGGTACTACGGATGATAAGTCTATGTGGGGTATCTTTATCGCAGGACTACTGGGTGGGTTTGCAGCATTCTTTATGCCCTGTATCTTTCCGATGGTACCACTTACCGTAAGTTTCTTTACCAAGAAATCCGGCACACGCTCCAAGGCGATATCACAGGCCTTCCTATATGGTGTCTTTATCATTGTGATCTATGTCGCATTGGGCATGTTGATCACCATTGCATTTGGTCCTGAAGCCCTGAACGAGCTGTCTACAAACGGTATCTTCAACTTCTTCTTCTTCCTACTTTTGGTCGTTTTTGCGGCATCTTTCTTAGGTGCATTTGAGATAACACTTCCGAGTTCATTTGTCAACAAGATCGATGCACAGTCGGACAAGGGCGGATTGATCGGACTGTTCTTTATGTCGGCGAGTCTGGCAGTGGTATCATTCTCCTGTACAGGACCGATCATCGGTACTTTATTGGTCGAAGCAGCCACAAGAGGGGAGCGTCTTGGTCCTGCGATAGGTATGTTGGGTTTTTCCATTGCCCTAGCTGTACCTTTTGTCCTGTTCGCGATGTTTCCGTCGATGTTGAAGTCTATGCCTAAATCGGGCGGTTGGTTGAACAGTGTGAAGGTCGTTTTGGGATTCCTGGAATTGGCGTTAGCACTTAAATTCCTTTCCAACGTGGATCTGGCTTACAACTGGAACTTCCTGGACCGTGAGGTGTACCTGGCTCTGTGGATCGTTATATTCGGACTTTTGGGACTCTACCTGATCGGCAAGATCCAGTTCTCACACGATAGTCCATTACAGTTTCTGTCTATTCCGCGCACGATGATCGCCATCTTGGTCTTCTCTTTTGTGGTGTACATGGTTCCTGGATTATGGGGAGCGCCATTGAAAGCGATTTCGGCCTTCCTTCCTCCGATCGGAACACAGGATTTTGACTTGAATAACCTGACATTGAACGCAGCTGGTCCGGCGCATACAGGCGGAGCGGATGCCAACAGCCGTAAGCACTATACCTATTTCCACAGCAAATCAACAATCAAGGGACTGGATCCTTACTACGATTACGATGAAGCTTTGGCAGCAGCCAAGGAACAGAAAAAGCCATTATTGGTCGACTTTACGGGATGGAACTGCGTTAACTGCCGTAAGATGGAGGCTGAGGTATGGAGCAGCCCTAAAATCCGCGCCATGCTGAACAATGAATTTATTCTGGTCGAACTTTATGTTGATGACAAGGTGCTAGAGCTTCCGGAAAGCGAGCATTATGTTTCAAAACAGACCGGTAAGAAGATCAATACCGTGAGTAAGCGAAATGCTGATTTTCAGATCACCAAGTTCCAGAGCAATTCGCAGCCACTATATGCAATCCTGGATAATGAAGGCGAAATGCTGGTTCCGACCAGTGGTGCCATCTACGATATCGAGAAGTATGGAGCATTCCTACAATCCGGAATCGATGCATTCAAAGCAAAGTAAACAGAACTCACTTTTTAATACAAAAATAACAACATTTGAACATAAATGTTGTTATTTTTGTATTCTGCTGGATTGTAAAGATGAACTGGCATGTTACATTCGTTTATTTAAAGGTCACTAACAATTATTTTGCACTTAAAAATAAATTTATCTAGGTTTGGACATATGAGTGAAATTAAAAATATAGCTGTTTTAACATCGGGAGGAGATTCTCCAGGAATGAATGCTGCAATACGTGCTGTAATTCGGGCAGGTATATACCACGGAGCCAATATGTTTGGCGTACGTCGTGGTTATGATGGTCTTGTTAATGGAGAGATTATACCTATGGATGCTAAGTCTGTAGCAAATATTATCCAACGTGGCGGCACTATTCTGAAAACAGCTAGAAGCGAGGAATTTAAATCGATAGAAGGTCGTAAACAAGCTTACGAAAACATAAAAAAACTAGGCATCAATGGCTTGGTCGTTATTGGTGGCGATGGTACCTTTACTGGGGCATCCAAATTTATCGAAGAATTTGATATCCCCATTGTCGGTATACCTGGGACTATCGATAATGATCTAGCAGGCACCGACTTTACGATCGGCTATGATACGGCTATCAACACAGTTGTAGATGCTGTAGATAAAATCAGAGATACGGCTGAGTCACACGACCGCCTTTTCGTTGTCGAGGTGATGGGGCGTGACTCTGGACTTATCGCACTGCGCTCGGGCATTAGTACTGGAGCGGAAGCTGTTTTGATTCCAGAACTAACCGTAGACTATCAGGCGATCATGAAACGTCTCGATCAAACGAGAAAAAACAAATCGTCCCGTATCATTATTGTCGCTGAAGGAGACAATGAGGGCGGCCTGGTCGTAGCAGAAAAAATAAAAGAAAGCTTTCCGCACTATGATGTTCGTGTATCCATTCTAGGACACATCCAGCGTGGAGGTAAACCCTCTTGTATGGATCGTGTACTTGCCAGCAGATTAGGCGTAGCATCCGTCGAGGGCCTATTGGAAGGTCGACGAGGTGAAATGGCAGGATTAATCTGTGGCCAGATTCAATTCACTCCATTTGGAAAAGCGATCAAGCATATCGATAAGATCAATGATAACCTCACTCGGATTGTAGAGATACTATCCCTATAACAAAACAATTAAGCCTGCGGATATCCGCAGGCTTAATTGTTTTTTATGATGTCA
The DNA here is from genome assembly GCF_016746095.1 of Sphingobacterium faecale. GTDB lineage: Bacteria > Bacteroidota > Bacteroidia > Sphingobacteriales > Sphingobacteriaceae > Sphingobacterium > Sphingobacterium faecale. The sequence goes on from NZ_JAERTY010000009.1 coordinate 84,349, forward strand.
CCAATTCAAATATGGTAATCTCTGGTAATATCCCAACTCTTCCGGGATAACCTAGAAAACCATAACCGGTATTAACATAAAGTTGTTTTTGTCCTTCTGTATACAATCCAGCCCATTCCTTATAAATATACTTTGCCGGACTCCATTGAAAATGTTCGCCACGGACACCAAATTGCATACCGTGGGTATGCCCAGCGAACATGACATCAACATCCGTATCCAATACCTGGGCACGCCAATGCGATGGATCGTGGGACAACAATAATTTTACCGCTTTGTCTTCCGTACCTAGGAGCGCCTTGCTCAAGTCTCCCTTTTTCGGAAAGCGTCCTGTGCCCCAATTCTGCACACCTATTATGGACAACTCTTCATTATCTACTTTTATTACTCTATTCTCATCCATCAATAGATCCCATCCCATCACTTTATGTACATCTATCAGATCTTTCAAGTTTTTACGCTTGGCCATACTGTCTTCCTTTCCATAGTAATAATCTCCATAATCGTGATTACCCAGTGTTGAGAAAACGCCAAAATCAGCGTGTAATTTGGAAAATATATCTTGGTAATCACGCATTTCGGACGCCACATTGTTCACAAGATCGCCTGTGAAAAATATAGCATCTGGCTTTTCTCCCAACAACATTTCTACTCCTCCCAAGACGGCTTTATGATTATAGAACGAGCCTGAGTGTACGTCTGAAATCTGTGCTATCTTAAATCCATGAAAAGCTTTTGGAAGATTGGGCAGCACCAATTGCTGCCTTCTAATGCGATAATCGTAGGCGCTAGATATGACACCCCATGCCAATGGAAATATCGGCAAAGAGGCCACCACCACACCCGATTTCAAAAGAAAATCAGATCGGGTAATCCCGTTTTTAGTTTTCTCCGGAAGAGGCCTATCCAGCTCCTCCACACGCTGCTCGATAGACTGTCCTTTTCTAGACGTAAATACCCGTGATAACCAGACCCCTCCACGTCTTATATCATCAATCATGACAACCACTACATAGATAAACTTGCTGACGGCAGTCATAAAAAAAAGAACCAGAATGATGGAGCGATACATAAGAGGTATATTAAACTTGAACGCCACCAATACACCAACCAACAGGCTAATGGAATAGAACCACCAGGCGATGGTAAACCATTTCTTTCGCACGAAAGAGATTTTAGTCCCACGTAGTGCAAAGAATATATAAAAATCTAATATGAATAAGAAAATTGCGTTGAAAATCAACATAGTTTATATCAATTTGAGAGTACGAGTCTTTTGAGGGTGTTGATCCATTTGGGATTACCATTTAAGCTTTCCACCATGACCACCTCTTCTCCTCCGAGTGCCTTAAACTCATCGGCATACTCCACTTGTATCTCATCTAATGTCTCTATACAATCAGCTACAAATGCAGGGCTGAATACCAATAGTTTTTTAACACCTTTCTGGGCTAAATCATGCAACACATCCGACGTATAGGGCTGTATCCAAGGCGTCTTCCCTAATCTAGATTGAAAACACACGGTAAATCGATCTGTAGCCAGACCTAATTTTGAGGTAATCGCTCTAGTCGTTGCATAACATTGCGAAAGGTAGCAGAATGAATTCAACTCTATTTTACAGGTTTCACATCCGCTGTCGGGACACTGTAACTGCCCCGTAGGATCTACCTTACCCAATTGACGGACCGGAAGTCCATGATAACTAAACAAAATATGGTCAAACTCGTCTATATTGTGTTTTTTTCCATTTTCTGCAAACACAGTCACCATATCCTCATCTTGGCAATAGCTATTAACAAACGAAACATTGGGGAAATACTGCCACTTGCGCATAATCTCCATTACCTTTTCGATCACTGAGCCCGTAGTTGCAGAGGCGTATTGCGGAAACAAAGGCACTACTTTTATAGATTCAAGAAACATACCCTCCATTTTACGGAGTGCAGACTCTATCGATGGGTTCTGATAGCGCATAGCTAGCTCGACATGATAGTCTTCGCCCAATTGCTCTTGAAGCATATCCCGTTGTAATAGACTATAGTACATCAAAGGCGATCCGGTATTTTCATCCCATATCGTTTTATAGGTTGTTGCCGAATTTTGTGCCCTTCTAGGCACTATAACACCTTTTACTAATAATGTACGTCCCATATACGGAATATCCATCACACGTCCATCCATCAGAAATTCTGTAAGGTATCTTCTCACGTCAGAGGTAGCAGGTGCGTCGGGTGTACCTAATTGTACCAACAAAACACCTTTTTTAGCCTTTTTGTTCATTAAGACAAAATTATACAAAAAAATAGACTCTCCCGCGAAGGCGGGCTTAATATGAAAGTAACATGACCTACTATAGACTTTCGAGCGCGGCCTTTATCTCTTTCATTAACCACATAGGGGTAGAAGTCGCACCACAGATACCTATAGCTTCTCCATCTCTAAACAAAGCAAGGTCGAGCTCTTCTACTTCTGAAATAAAATAAGAATTTGGATTGGCTGCCTTACAGACATCATATAGGACTTTCCCATTCGAGGATTTCTTTCCAGACACAAACACGACACGATCATACTGTTTGGCAAAATCGCCCAGATCTTCATAGCGATTAGACACCTGTCTACATATCGTATCATTGGCTTTGACTTCATAACCTCTATCGATAAGCTCCTTCTTGATTTCATAGAATTTATCGACGCTCTTGGTCGTCTGGCTATAAAGCGTAAAGGATGATGGCAGCTCGATATTATCAAGCTCATCGATGTCTTGAAAAACAAGTGCCTCGTTGTTAGTCTGCCCTTGAAGTCCAATCACTTCCGCATGGCCATGTTTACCAAAAATCAGAATTTTCTCCGAGTCATCATAAGAGGTTTTGATCCTATTTTGTAACTTGAGTACTACCGGACAAGAAGCATCAATCAGCGTAATGTTATTTTCTAAGGCAATACGATACGTTTCGGGGGCTTCACCATGTGCCCGGATTAATACTTTTTCGTTCTGCAAATCAGGAAGCGCTTCGTGATTGATAATACGGAGTCCCTTTGCTTTCAGACGTGCTACCTCTTCGTCATTGTGAACAATGTCGCCAAGACAGTAAAGGTATCCTTCTTCTTCCAGAATCTCTTCGGCCATATCAATGGCATAAACGACTCCGAAGCAAAAGCCGGAATCTTTATCGATGGTCACCTGCAGATTTTTTGACATAGTACAAAGTTAAGTATTAGAATTGAGATATAAGTATTGAGCAGAGCGTTGTGAGAAAAACAAATTACTGACTACTGATCACTGACTGCTGATCACTGACTACTGATTACTAACATCAAATATTGCGTATAATGGTGAATTTATGTAGGTTTGCAAAAAATTTATAATTACAATGGCAACAAACAGAACATTCACGATGATTAAGCCAGATGCAGTAGCAAATGGACATATCGGAGCTATTTTGAATGATATTATTGCAGGTGGCTTCAAAATCATTGCAATGAAGTACATTCAACTTTCAAAAGAGACTGCTGGCGCATTCTATGCTGTTCACAAAGAAAGACCTTTTTACGGAGAGTTGGTTGACTTTATGACTTCTGGTCCTATCGTAGCGGCAATTTTAGAGAAAGATAACGCTGTAGAAGATTTCCGTACATTGATCGGAGCTACTGACCCTTCTAAAGCTGAAGCAGGTACTATCAGAAATAAATACGCGAAATCTATCGATGCGAATGCTATCCATGGTTCGGATTCTGACGAAAATGCAGCTATCGAAGGAAGTTTCTTCTTTTCTCATTTCGAAAGATACTAATCGAATCAGCAAAAATTAAAACAGCCCGAAGATATGCATCTTCGGGCTGTTTCTTTTTCAACGATCAACAGAAGTCTTTATTCCTTAAAAGGCCCGTTTGAGCAGGTATTCGTTTTCCTTGGCCGTCATACCTTCCTTCTCTTCTTTCTTCTTATCCAGGTAACCACATAAATGCATTACGCCATGAATGATGACCCTATGCAGTTCATCCCGTTCAGAAACATCAAACTTTGCAGCATTCTCCCGAATCCGGTCTATCGATATGAAAATATCTCCTGCTATTACGTCCTCGTCTTCTGACGAATCGAAGGTTACGATATCCGTGTAGGTATCGTGATTCAGATATTCCTTATTAATATTCAGCAAGTATTCATCAGAACAAAAAATAAAATTGAGCTCACCCACTCTTTTGAATCCCTCACCCAGGACCGCTGCGTTAATCCATTCACGTACCTTCGCTTTTTCTTTTAATGTGTAATCTATATCTTCTGAGAAAAAAGAAATATCCTTTATTGCCATACTAGTATTTTTGAGTGTCCATATAAGTCTGTAGAATAAGCGTTGCAGATATTGTATCTATCAATCCTTTATCCCTTTTCTTGTGTTTTTTTATTCCGCTTTGCGCAATAGCTGCGGAAGCGATCTTTGACGTAAACCGTTCATCCACTTCGGCAACAGGTATCGTTGGGTACGTTCGTTTCAATCGTCTTATGAAACCCACGACATGTTGCGCGGACTCGGATGCCGTACCGTCTGTCTGTAAGGGCTGCCCCACTACAAAAGTTTCTATCTGTTCCGTCTCGAGGTAGCTTTTTAAAAAGTCCCATACCTTTTCGGGGTGTACAGTATCCAAGGCCGTTGCGATAATCTGCAACGGGTCTGAAACGGCAATTCCAATCCGCTTGGTTCCATAATCAAAAGCCATCAACCGCATTGTCTTTTTTTCGGTAAAGGTACAATTCCTTTTTGAGGTTACTGAAAATTTCCTATCATTAAAACTCCGCTGTGTTTGTTAAAAAACTTATTGATACCAATGACAGATTGTAGACTAACTCGTCTTTGCGGGCGAAGTGACGTTTACTGATCACTGTCAACTGACTACTGATCACTGACCGATTGTAAACTATCTCGTCCTCTACTTTCAGAAAAAAAGTGTAGATTTAGTCTCGTTTTATTTTTGAGATGACGGCAAAAACCATACATACAATACTCTGGTGCCTCGCACTGACAACGTCCGCAGCGCCTTCTTTTTCGCAAGAGCCTGCAGCATCTACAATGAAAAACAATCAAATGGGAAAATCTAAAACAAGCGGGTTTAACAAACTCGAAAAAGACATTATCCTCGGTGGACAAAGTGACAGCGAACTACCTGTTTATCTAATCACAGACAAAAAAGAACTCAAGGTTTTAAAAAAATCCTCTATAGATATAGACTATGCAGTTCCACTGCTCCCTGTTCTTGAAGAACGTATGCTAAAGACCGTGCAAAACCCCAGCCACCCTGGGGTAGGCATTGCAGCCCCTCAAGTAGGAATCAACAGAAATCTGATATGGGTACAGCGCTTTGACAAAGAAGGAGAACCTTTCGAGTTCTATATCAATCCCAAAATCATATGGAAATCAAAACTCACGCGCCAGGGCATAGAAGGCTGTCTTTCTATTCCTGACCGCAAAGAAGATGTATTGCGGAGCTACGCTATCCGCATTACGTATCAAGATAAAAAAGGGCAAATCGTAGAAGAGAACATTGAAGGATTCACTGCGGTGATATTCCAACATGAGGTGGATCATCTTTACGGAATTCTCTACCCAGATCGCTTAGTAGAACAGGAGGATTCCGAACAGGTGGAACTGAATGAAAAAATTCCTTTTTCTATACCCAAAAACACACTAATCCCTTAAACGAAAAAAGGTCGGGCTAACGCTCGACCAATTTAATTTCAAATAGACTGCTCCACAGCTTTCCGGTTACAAATAACCGTTTGGCTTTATGGTCGTAGGCAATGCCATTCAATTCGTTGTCAACAGGCTTTCTATTCTCGTTGTACATACCCACCAGATTGATACGGCCCTCAACCGCTCCACTCACTGGATTTATGATCACAATAACTTCTTGCTGATATACATTGGCATACACTTTACCATCGATATACTCCAGTTCATTCAGGTTGTCAACAGCGCCATTCTCATCGTATACTGCAATAGATGACTCTTCCGCTCCGGTCTTTGCATTCAGGAAGTAAAGACGGTTGGTTCCATCAGACTTAATCATTTTTTCACCATCGTAAGTCAATCCCCATCCTTCTTTACTGCTTCCGTAATTGAAAGCCCCCGTCTGCTTCAGGTTGTGTTTATCATATATTAGAGCCACATGTTCTAACCAGGTCAACAGCACAATCTTATCATCGACAATTGTCATCCCTTCAGCAAAATATTTATCCTCCAACGCTATAGATTGCAACACCTTACCTGTCTTCAGATCCACTTTCCGCAATTGTGACTTCTCATACCTACCCGATGATTCATACATGACACCGTCCTGATATTGAAGCCCTTGGGTAAATGATTGATCGTCGTGAGGAAAAGTATTCACCACCTCAAACCCGTAGTTCTTTGCATTCGGAGGCAACACCATGACATTGCTATAAGCGATATCTTCTTTTCCTTCGGCATACACTTTCGCCGACAATGATCGATCTCCTAATCCGTATTTTTTGGTATCAAATACCACCGAACCCGTATCACGCTTTGTCTCTAAAATATTCCCGTCAATAGAATACACAACCGAATCAACCACAGCACTCGGAAAGTTGAGCGTCAACTTGACTTCCTCCCCATAGGCAATTCTTTTCCCTGAATCGGGATGGACGAATTCTAATTTTCCCTTTTGCGTTTTACAGCCCATTGCCATAAGTGCCGCCGTGACCACTAATCCTAGTATTGATTTATTTTTCATATGTGTATTATCCTTTAATGGTCATTAACTTGCCCCGACCAGTCGGGATGGAATAACCTATTTTTATCTGCTTTTAACCTATATCAACTGCTCCAAAAGGCATCTTTAATCAACTCTACCTGCTGTGTCTCTAGATAGACTGCTGCAATATCAAAGCGTATTTCTCCCTCAAAGTTCATTATCTTTAAGTAGGCCTCGGCGATTTTAACCAAATTTCGCTTTTTTTTCCAGTCGACAAATTCAGCCGGTTCGCCAAAAGAAGTATTTGTCCGGCTCTTCACTTCGATAAACACCAATGTCTCGGCATCCATTGCTACAATGTCTACCTCCCAGTACTTATATCGCCAATTTCGGTGCAATACGCTATACCCCTGCTTGCAGATATAACTGACCGCTAGTCCCTCGCCATGTTGTCCGGATACAAGATGCTGTGCCATTTTCGAGATTTACATAGTATAAACTTAGAAAAAAAGCTTTGTTTTGAAGAATGATTTTAGGAAAAGATTTTATTTGACAATGGTGTTTCCCAAGAGGTTTCCCAACATTTGCTCCCCCTCTTTTAATTTCTGGTATTTATGCAGTGCTATTTCCATGTCTTCAGGCCCTAGAGGTTGTTTCAATTCTTCCCTGATCTTGTGCATCTCGGAGGCAAATTTCCGCTTTTTGATCCGGTATATCGCTTGTATGACAAGCTCTTTCAGATGCTCTATCTCCCTGGTCACATAGATCTTTCGCTTATCATCATTCCAATTGGGACTGATCTCATAGCGCGAAGCAATACAGTCCACAGCAAGTTTGGCCACGTCACTATCCTCATGCCCAATAAAAAGCTTCGCTTCCGGAACCTCAAACTTCTCCGCCTGCTTCTTAAATATTTCGACAATCTTGGCACTTGCCTTATCGTCAAATGTCAGATCTTCTATACTTCCGAGCAGATAAGGCGCTACCGGAATATCTCCATTACCTTCCCAACTCACCAGCTCTCTTCCATAGTTCAACAAAATCCGAACAATTTCTCTTTCCTGTAATATCTCTGCCGTAATCGCCGCCTCGACGACGGCATCAGACAGCCCTGCATCAGAGCGCTCCTGCTCAGTCAAGAAAAAATCTGCCGGAGGCATATCGCCCTCGGGGCCAAATGATCCTTGCGAAGACGGTGCTCTAGCGGCTGCCGCCTTTTTATCTTGTGCTTTTGCTCTATTGATCCGGATTTTATTCAGCTCGGTCAACAGCACCCGTTCTTCTATATCCAGCAAAGAGCTACACTGTCGTATAAAGACAGATACTTTGATTTCGTCCGGTATCAAAGCGATACTCTCCACCACTTCTCGGATTACCTCTGCACGTTTGATCGGATCATCTTGCGCATCTTTGAGCAGAATATGAGTCTTATAGAAGATAAAATCCTCTTGATGAGCCGCTAGATATTCCATAAACGCGGTAGACCCCACCTGCTTGATATAGGAATCCGGGTCATTCCCATCTGGGAATAGGAGCACTTTTACATTGAGCCCTTCTTCAAGCAGCATATCCGTCCCCCTGAGAGAGGCTTTTATTCCCGCTGCATCCCCATCATAGAGGATTACGACATTCTTGGTAAAACGAGATATAAGTTTGATCTGCCCTGTCGTCAATGAGGTCCCCGAAGAAGACACGACATTTTCCACACCCGCCTGATGCATAGCGATAACATCAGCGTATCCTTCTACCAAGTAACATAAGTCGGCATCCATCACCGCCTTCTTAGCGTGATTCAACCCGTATAGAACGTCTGATTTGTGATAGATCTCACTTTCAGGCGAGTTGACATATTTAGGAACCGATTTTTCCGTTTTTAATGTCCGTCCTCCGAAGCCGATGATTCTTCCTGTCAGATTGTGGATCGGAAAAATGACACGCCCTCGAAACCGATCGTATAAACTTTTGTCATCGCGTTCTATAGCCAGCCCTATATCCGAGAGGTAGCCTTCCTGAAATCCATCTTTTTTTGCCGCATCGACCAAGGCTGTCCATTGGTCTGGGGAGTAGCCTAAGTCAAACTTCTTAATGATGTCTTCGCGATACCCTCTTTCCTTAAAATAAGACAAACCTATCGACTTGCCCAGGTCGGTCTCCCAAAGGTGCTGTTTGAAAAACTTGCCAGCCCACTGACTCAACACATAGAGACTTTCACGTTTGTCTTGCGCAGCCATCTGTGCAGGAGTTCTTTCGACTTCCTCGATCTCTATACTGTACTTAGCAGCCAGATAGCGTATCGCCTCCGGATAGGAAAACTTTTCCAGCTCCATGACAAACTTGAGAGAATCTCCTCCTGCCCCACAACCAAAACATTTGTAAATACCCTTGGCGACCGATACGTGAAAAGATGGTGTTTTCTCGTTATGAAAGGGGCAATTACCAATAAGTGAAGTTCCTCGTTTTTTAAGATCGACAAATTCTCCCACCACCTCTTCAATCCGTGCAGAGTCTAAGACCTTATCTATGGTTTCTTTTGTAATCAACTATCCTCCCCCTTTTTAATGTTCCTTCTAGACTAATCCACTTTTACTTCATTCATAAATAGATATACCAATCCTCCGAATACCGGAATTATTATAATTCCTAACATCCAAAGCACTTTATTTCTATTCTTGATACTTACATTCACCATACATTTGTACAGTGCGAAGAGTGGCACAAGAACAACTATTATTCCAAACAAATAAGTAAAAATCTGTTGTACATCCATACTCAACGACTAAAGTGACTTCTCATCAAAATTAAAAATTAAAACTTAGAATCTCTCATATTTGAGGTAAAAGCATAAAGAGGTAAGGTTATAAAGAAGCGAATTAACGGTTTTACTTCTTTACGATTTCAGGACGTTACTATTTCGCAATAAATTAGCTATTTTTGTCCTTCTAAAACTTGGTGAGAGATGGCTTTTACAATAAAAAAAATATGCTGTATTGGTGCTGGTTATGTAGGTGGTCCTACGATGTCGGTCATCGCACAACAATGTCCCGATATACAGATTACCCTAGTAGACATGAATGCGGAACGTATTGCAGCCTGGAATGATCCTGATCTGGACAGGCTTCCTATCTATGAGCCCGGTCTCTCTGCCATTGTCGAAGAAGCACGCGGCCGGAACCTCTTTTTTTCGACAGATGTAGAGGCCGCTATTGAAGAAGCTGACATGATATTTATTTCTGTCAACACACCTACCAAGAACTATGGTAAAGGTAAAGGAATGGCAGCAGATCTAAAATATATTGAACTCTGTGCACGGCAGATTGCAGCTGTTGCCACATCGGACAAGATCGTCGTAGAGAAATCTACACTTCCGGTCCGTACTGCTGCTGCATTAAAAAGCATTCTACATAACACGGGATCAGCAGTAAACTTCCATATCCTTTCCAATCCTGAGTTTTTGGCCGAAGGGACGGCCGTGCAAGACCTGCTCAATCCAGACCGCGTATTGATCGGGGGAGAAAATAAAGATGCTATCCAAGCACTCGTGGATATCTATTCGAGATGGGTAGAGACAGACCGTATTTTGACGACCAATCTGTGGTCGTCCGAACTTTCAAAACTGACCGCCAACGCTTTCCTTGCACAACGGGTCTCTTCCATAAACTCTATTTCTGAGCTCTGTGAGAAAACAGGTGCTGATGTGCAAGAGGTAGCTCGCGCTATAGGGATGGACTCGAGGATAGGATCTAAATTTTTAAAAGCTTCTGTAGGCTTTGGTGGTTCCTGTTTTCAAAAAGATATATTGAACCTCGTTTATATTGCACGGACTTACAACCTTCAGGAAGTAGCGGATTATTGGGAGCAGGTGATCGTCATGAACAATCATCAGAAGCAACGTTTTGCGGACAATATCATCCAGACCTTGTTCAACACCGTCAACGGAAAGAAAATAGCAATCTTGGGTTGGGCATTTAAGAAAGACACAAATGACACCCGCGAGTCTGCCGCAATCTATGTATCAGACTATCTGCTCAATGAACAAGCTGATATTCATGTCTATGACCCAAAGGTACCTGCAGAAAAAGTATTTGTTGACTTGGAGCACCTGAATAGCCGTCCTCTTGATGAAACGCGGCGCCTTGTATCGGTGAGCGAAGACCCGTATGAAGCCTGTAAAGATGCTCATGCTGTAGCTATCCTTACGGAATGGGACGAGTTCAAAGAATACGACTGGTCTAAAATAAAGCGTCATATGAAAAGTCCTGCTTTTGTATTTGACGGCCGGAAACTGCTTGATCGAAAACAACTGGAAGATCTAGGCTTTATATATTATGCTATAGGCGAGTAGATCTAAAGTACGCTGCATAGATATTCTATCATAATACCATTGTATATCACAATGATATTATGTATATTTATGACTTACGAACCAATAAATAGTGCTTATGAAGCATATTATTTTTGTTGACTCCTCTCATATAGGAATTTTCCTTTTCCGATGTTTTATTTTCGAGAACGACAAGCAAGAAGTCTGCTTCGGTATTTTTCTTGATAATCACAGTAGCCCTCTGATCTGGTTCGAGCGTGAGGGTACTGATACCGCCTCACTTCACACAAACGAAGAACTCGCACAGCTTATAGGAGAGGAGACACAATCCGATAAAGAACAACGAAAAAAGAATTTCAAAACCTTTCTCCAATTTGTCAAAGATAGTGAACGTATAGCTTCAAAAATGGTATTTAAAGGAAGGAAAGTCGAATATCTCAGTAAAAGCCAAGACCTTATCAAAATCAAGAACAATTACATCAACAAAACCAAGACTTCCGTATAGCCCTAAATATTTCGTATTTAGATATTTTGGACTAAATTTGTTATATTTCCTCTATAAAATCTATACGGAACAGCGCTACGGATTCTTTTCCTAGGCTTATGTAGGTTTAATGCAAAAGAGTGAACACAATATTTAAAATCTAGTTATCATGGACAGCAATAAAAAAAGATATACCTATGACACATTGAGTCAAGCAGTCAACGATCTGCAAAGAAGAGGTTATACGCACGATTTTCTGATTCCAGACGAAAAAGAATGCATTTATTGTATAGCAAACTCCCTTGAGCTTTCTCCGGAAGAGTTTCAAATTGACGAAATATATCGCTTCGAAGGAATGACCGATCCCGGAGATGAGAGCATTGTTTTTGCCATAGCCTCAAAAGAGCACCCTATCAAAGGGCTTGTCATCAACAGTTTTGGAGCGGATTTCGGTTATCGTTCGTCAAAATTGGTAGAAGATCTTTATAAGAAATCAAGAGAATAATCACGTTTTTCCTTTGCTCTTACTACAACAAAGAAAAAACGTAATATAATTCAGTTAGCTGATTTCTACTATTTAACATTTCTAAGCACACGGTCCAAAGTAGCCACTACGCGCTCTGCATCTTCCTTTTGATTAATGTCTAAACCACAAAAAAGGCTACCATTAATAGTGGCGTGCATGGAGAGATAGTAAATACCACTAACCAAAAGAGCTATTAGGGGCTGTACATCTTCTTTAAAACTTTCCTGTTGTACGATTTTAGTTAGCAATCCATTACCGACTTCATCCCGTTCATCTGCCAATTTGGACAGAATTTTATTTTTTTCACTCAATTCCCAGATGAGTAACTGTGTCAACAGTTTATTACTTTTCATCTCTGAAAACTGCCTTTTCAACACTTCGATAACGGCTTCCCAATTTAACTCTTCAGGTATATCATCAAACGCGTCCGAGAGCCAAAAGTCCTTACTTCTCAAAAAAGCATTGTAAAGGCCCTGCAGATCGCCAAAATGGAAATAAATCAATTTTTTATCTACTCCAGATACCTTGCTGATATTTTCGACTTTCAAAGCGACGAAGCCTTCATTAGCCAATATATCTTCCACAGCCTGAAGCAGTTTGCGCTTCGTTGATTCTGATTGCAGCGTCTTTTTATTTACTTTCATAACATAAATATACTACTAAATATCTTTTTACCAACACCTTTCAGATTTCGTCAAAAATGTATACAATTGCCCTTAAACCAAGATTTATTCGTTAATTTTCATAAGAGGTCAATTCCCTTATTTGCACTAATTATTTATTATATTTAGGATAATAAAATTCAATTATAGGGTAATTGTTTGACAGATGCTTGGCCCATTCGATCAGAAAAAAATGACTTTTGTAAAAAAGATAGTCCTGAAACTAGCGTTTCAAGACTATACAAACCAATTATTAACCTAAATTATGAAATTTCTGACTTATCATTATGATAACGTTACTTATACCATATTTATTATATTTTTCATCAAAAAAATATTTCCCGTTTAAAAGTCTTATTTTTATTATATTGAAAAATAGAACTATGATTAAAATAGTAGAAGCAAATCCCAACCATATCCCAATTATACAAGCTCTTGCTACAGAAATATGGCCCATTACTTTCGATAAGATTCTATCTCAAGATCAAATCTCCTATATGATGGAGATGATGTATTCTGATAAAGCTCTCACAGATCAGATGACCTCTCACGGACATCGATTTCTATTAGCTCAAGAAGACGACTGCCCAGTAGGTTACCTTTCTTTTGAAATTAACTATAAATCAGATAGGAAAACAAAAATTCACAAAATATACCTATTACCCAAAACGCAGGGACGTGGTCTAGGAAAAAAACTATTCAACCAGGTAAAGCAGATAGCTCTACAGCATGATAACCATACGCTTTCCCTTAATGTTAATCGAGACAATACCGCCGTTCATTTCTATAAAAAGATCGGGTTCGAGATTGTAGGAGAACAAGATATTGCCATAGGAGACGGCTTCTTGATGGAAGATTTTATTATGGAACAACCAATTTAGATGGAAAGTAGAAGAGATTTTATAAGAAAAGCCGGCCTATTGGCAGGCTCATTTGGGCTCATTAACAGCCTCCCCCAGTCGATACAGGCTGCATTAAAAATAGATCCGACTTCCGGAAGCACCTATCTGGATGCAGAACACATTGTTATGGTCATGCAGGAAAATCGTTCTTTCGACCACAGCTACGGGAGTCTCCGAGGTGTCCGTGGATTTAATGACCCAAGAGCGTTAAGGTTGGCCAACGGAAATCCGGTATGGCTTCAGTCTTATAAAGATGGTCGTACTTATAGCCCTTCTCGGTTAGATATCAAGAATTCAAATGCCGCTTGGACCCAAGACCTACCTCATTCTTGGGAAAACCAAATTGGCGCATGGAACCACGGTAGATTCGATAATTGGTTGGAGTCAAAACGCTCTGGCAACAAAGCTTACCGAGACCTACCTTTAACATTAGGTTATTACACACGCGAAGATATTCCTTTCTATTATGCATTTGCAGATGCTTTTACTATCTGCGACCAACATTTTTGCTCATCCATAACCGGCACTACAACCAACAGACACTTCTTTTGGACAGGTAAATGTATTCCAGAGAAAGGAGCAAAACCTCTCGTCAGGAACTCTGAAGTGTACTTCAACAAAGAGGCCCAGTGGCGTACCTTTCCGGAGTTGCTTGAAAAACACAAAATAAGCTGGAAAGTATATCAAAATGAAGTCAGTATACAAACAGCGTTAAATGGTCCTGCTGAAAGCTGGCTTGGTAACTTTACAGACAATAACCTAGAGTGGTTCAGTCAATACAAAATACGTTTCAAAAAAAGCCATATAGATTTTTATAACCGCCGTATCCAAGAGTTACCAACTGAAATAGAAGAATTAAAAAAAGAACTGGGAAACCGGAATGAACAAAAGCTAAAACAAAAAATCCAACAGAAAGAACAACAGCTAGTAAGTTTCCAAAGAGAATATGCTAGTTATAATGCAGAAAAATTCGAAGCTCTTGATGACTTTACCAAATCAATACACCAACGTGCTTTCCAGACCAATGAGGGAGACCCTAATTATCACGAAATCCAAACTATAGATTTCGAAGGACAAGAGATTACTGTTCCGAAGGGGGATGTGTTACATCAGTTCAGATCCGATGTAAAAAAGGGCCAGTTGCCAACAGTATCCTGGCTAGTTGCTCCACAGTATTTTTCAGACCACCCTAGCGCCCCTATGTATGGAGCTTGGTATGTATCAGAAATTCTACAGATCCTCACTGAAAATCCTGAAATATGGAAAAAAACAATTTTCCTTCTTAACTATGATGAGAATGACGGTTACTTTGACCACGTGCCGCCTTTTGTCGCTCCGAAGCCTGGAGATACCACAACAGGTCTATGCAGCCCTGATCTCGATTATACAACTGAATACGTCACCAAAGAACAAGAGCTTAACTATGGTATTGATCCTAGTTATGCGACAGAAGGTCCTGTAGGTTTAGGATATCGCGTCCCTTTGGTCATAGCTTCCCCTTGGTCACGTGGCGGCTGGGTCAACTCTGAAGTTTGCGACATCACCTCAACCATTCAATTTATTGAACATTTTGTACAAAAAAAGTTCAACATTAACCTTATTGAAGATAATATCAGCTCTTGGCGCCGAGGTATTACAGGAGACCTGACTTCTGCATTTAGGACATTTTATGAGGATTCAAATACAATGCCTGACTTTCTAGACCGCAACCAACAAATTTTACAGATCAACAAGGCTCGGGAAAAACCTGCTCCCAATAATTTCAAAAAACTGACCGATAGCGAAATCAATAGCATTAAGCAAGGAACAGGAAAACACTTACTCCCCCAACAGGAAAAAGGAACTAAACCTTCTAATGCACTCCCCTATGAACTATATACGCAAGAAAAAACCAGTAAACACCTCTTTTGCTTAGATTTAGAAGCGAGCAACACATACTTTGGAAAAAAAGCTGCTGGCGCAGGTTTCAATATATATGCTTACGGTTATAAGGCCGCACGGGCTAACTGGTCTTTTGCTGTATCAGCTGGCACAAAGGTATCTTATGACTGGCATCTGCACAACTTTGAAAAAGACATCTATCATCTTGTCTTACATGGCCCTAATGGTTACTACAGAGAATACCGAGGCGATGAGATATCACGGACAATTGTGATAGAACAAAGCTATGCAATTGCCTCCTCCGAGCTTTTACTTACCATAAAAAACAAAAGCCGTCAAGACCTGACGCTGGAACTTGTCGACCATTATGAAAACGAAAAAAATAAGTTCATAAAGATTGCACCTTCTAACCAACACACCGTCAAGATCAGTACAAAGAAAGCACAGCGCTGGTATGATGTAGAAATAAAATGCAGTTCTCCATTAACAACATATAACAGACGCTATGCAGGGAGAATAGAAAACGGAGAAGCTAGTACGACAGACCCATTAATGGGTTTATAAGCCAACAAAAAGAGCCTGTCCGTATTACGGTGCAGGCTCTTACACAATTTGAACAAAAATTACCCAGTTCCTATGGGTAGGTCGTTACTACTTTACTCACCTTCCAGCTGTCCACCTCCTGACTTAGGGTGACATAGTCGACACGAGTAAAGGTTTTGAATTTCATAGTTACTTTAGCTACACAAGCTTTACCACACTCATCCAATATTTCATAGCTTGTTTCGCAATCGTATTTTAGTCCTTTATTAGCTTTTAGAAATGTCGTATACTCTCTTTTCCCATAGCTTTTACGATCCACTGCATTCATGTACTGAAAGTCATCTGCAAATAGATACTTGTTCAAGTCTGCACTTCCCGAAGTTGCAGCTTCTAGATATGTCACTATAATTTTAGCGGTATTCATATCCTTAAGAGGATTTGCAATTGCAAATGAGTTGAAAGATAGCATCATCATAAATGCCATAGCGATTGTTGCGATTGTCTTTTTCATTGTTTTATTTTTTGATATTTTTTTACTTCTGTGATTTATCCGTTCTGCATCCACTATAGGTATCTAAGTCCTTATATTTCCTAGATGTTTTGTTACACCAAAGGTAGATCCATATCGTCAGCACCCAAACGGTGATTAGACCAGGACATCAATTTTCTCGGTGAAACTATTTCATCTATCGGTCAGTTTTCTTGTGTTGCATTTACCGATAATCGACATTATAACATCTCCCGATCCAGTCATGCCACTTTTACCAAATTTAACACCAACAACATAAACTACTGACTTACTGACAAATACAAAACAAGATAATACTATAACTGTACGATATTGAACACAGGACTGTTCAATATTGATCGGATGGTACCAACTCTATTCTTCAGATACATTATTCAAAGCGTTAATCGACACCTTCCATATCAATCTGATACGAAGTTTAATGCTTTCGTTTGGGAATATAGAAAGACTTTTCTATTTTAGACTTTCTGGAAGAGTGCCGCAAAGAGCTTTTTGGCGAGAGTCAGTGCTTATTTGATACCATGCACAACAATATCAAAATAGTGCGAAAGGCAGCGTAGCATAACTCTCCCCTACTTCGGGCAGAGTCCAAATCCTTTGACCGCACTTATTTTAAGACTGTGATGGCTATCCCTCGTGGCGAGATCGATGCCAACCCAAACATAAAACAGAATGATGATTATTCGACAAATCATCCAAGGGTATGTTCGTTCCACCTATAGCAGACATACCTTATGGATTACTTTTTTATTTAGCTTATTCAGTATCGGCAGCCTTACTGCCCAGCAAAACACGTTGTCCCAACATGATGGTCCTTATATTCTATACACGTCCGAGCAGCGTAATTTAATAAGCGTTACTGCCGGACAATTAGAAATGCAGCAAGAGAGTGCCCCGACGTTTGAGGTTGTCTCCGAGAAAGGCGATCACCGGTTTCATGTTACCTTACACCCTATAGAAACTCCTAAAGCGACCTACAAACACAACAGCGACATCCTTGTGCTTTCCGATCCACATGGGGACTTCGACTCCTTTCATTCGATACTGAAAGCTCACCGAGTCATAGGCGAACAGTATCAATGGACCTTTGGAAACAAGCACCTTGTTGTGATTGGTGATATCTTTGATCGGGGCGAAGACGTGCTTCCTCTATTTTGGTTACTTTATAAACTGGAGGCCGAAGCGGCTCAAGCAGGCGGAACGGTTCATTTTCTACTGGGCAATCACGAGGAAATGACTTTACGCGGCAATCTCAAATACGCTAAAGAAAAATATACAACCTTGGCCCAACAGCTGGGCATCAATTACCAAGAACTCTGGGGCATGGAATCCGAACTGGGGCGATGGCTACTGAGTCGAAATACGATAGAAAAAATTGGTGACCACCTATTTGTCCATGCAGGATTGAGTGCCGATATTATCGGTGATGTCTGGACCATAAATGCCATCAATGATTCGACACGAGCACATGTGCACCAGAGCAAGGAAGAACGGGAGCATTCTCCTGCGGCTCGATTTCTATTTGGCAGCAACGGTCCGCTGTGGTATCGTGGTATGGTACGGACAGATGAAAAGTACAATCCGCTAGCTTCCAGCGACCTGGAGAAGATCCTGAAACAGTATGATGTAAAACACATTTTTGTAGGCCATACCATTTTTCCGGAGGTCACCACTTTTTATAATGGAAAAGTTTATGGCGTCAACGTCGCCAACCGATCCAACCGAGAAAAAGGAACCAGTCGCGGACTCTTGATCAAAGGAAACAAACGCTACCTCATCTATGATAATCCGGAAAAAAAAGACCGGATCTAGCAAAAAGAGGAATGCCGTGCTCAATAGCATCATTCCTCTTTTTATTCCGTTCATTCAATTTACTTTCTCTTACAAACTCAATTCTACTTGCAAATGCTTATCACTACGTACATAAGTAGAAACAACCTCATATACTAATTTACCCTGTCCAGCATCAGCAATAAGGATCTGCGAAGACTTTGGATAAAGAATCATACTTTTTGTTGCCTTACCATTGACCAACTTCAATTCAAAATACAAATCCGAATTATTTTGCAGCTCGTAATATCTACTAGCAGCTTTTTTTGCATTTGTTTTTTCGTAAAAAACCGGGATCAACTTTACGCAGGCGTGGAATAGGTTTCGCACGTGTTCTTCCTTCCCAAAGAGATATTTACTTGACCAAGCTACTGTATTTCCATTTTCCAAAGCTGTACGTATAGCTTCTGCCGAACGATCTTTGGCCATCACAAGCGTCATTGTCCGATGAATACCATTTCGATCAATATCATACTCATGGGCAATAAGATTATGAATATCTGTATTACCTATAATAGTCAGGCCTCTATCCAACGCCCAGTCCAGTGCTTTTTTATGAAATCCAAATCCATTGACTACCTCTATACCATGAAGGTTTTTGTCCTTATACATCTTATCGACAAACGGTATCCATTCATATGAACCCTCGATCTGTGCCGCCTTCCATCCAGGGTGATTCCAGAATATAAACGCCTTCTGATCCACGACAGCTTGTATCGCTTGGTTGTCTAACTCCGAATCTCTAGATACCACAAGATTCTTGTCATCCTGAATAAACAAAGCATTAAAATGCCCCGGAGGTGTATTTCGCGTTACTTCCGTTCCTTTTATTAGAAGGATATTTTGTTCTGCTGCCTGATTTTTCGCTAATTCATGGGGCCGCAAATTCCCAGGTTTAACATCATCTTTGTGCGGTATATATTCCACATGCTCCGTAAATGCTATCGCATCCAAGCCCTCTTTCCAGGCTTCTTGTATCCGTACGTTAGGCCATACATGTCCATCCGTAAAGACGGTATGCATATGAAAATCACATTTTAACACCTGCAAGCCATTGACATTGGGTATATCAATTATTTTCCGCTGTTTTGGGTAGCGAAATTCATCGAGCTTCATAATCCCCATATCTTCCTGTGCAATACCCTGACCAGCAAGTGCACATATTGCGGCAATGAAAAATAACGTTTTGTTCATATTATAATATACTGCTTATTTAGATCGGCACGAAGATACACAGCGTAGATTAAGCCTGTGTTAAACCAAGAAAGTCTTTCAGTGAAATCCTCTTGGGCTAATAACAACAATTCCTGGATAAGACTAGGCTATATCCAGGAATGTCTAATGGTTAGGTTGATTATATTACTTAACAGTAAAGACAGTGGCTACACCACGCTCGCCTTCATGATCGAATTTTCCATTATCTGAGGGAAAGTTGACCACCCCTTCACCCTTCACCCAGGCTGTAGAAGATCCCCCTCCGTCGAGGTTAAGTGCTTGCGTACAGCCCAGTGCAGCCATCAGTTCAGAAAGTTGCGCAATCGTGAGTCCTTGGGATTGTGAGGATCGACCATCCACCACGACAACAATCATTTTATTGTCAGCCGTCACCCCAAACGCAGTCCGGGGGTGTCTCGCAGTATTAAAATCTACATTCAACTGAGACTGTTGTTTGCCGTCCAATAGCAGCAACGGTCCTCCAGCCAATACAACAGGCTCTGCTACTGCAGCCCAACCAGAACCAGGTTTAGCAATCACCTTAGCTCCGCCTTTGTTGTCCAATACCACAGCTCCATTCTCTCGGTACGCACTGAATCCCGACACGGTATTGTTCACTATATTTCCATCATACTTAAAAAAAGTTGTTGATCCCCCGGTAGAGGTATTGAAATAACTTCCATTGAAAGCTACCAGCGCATTATTTGTCTCTGCTGCCGAGCTAGTTTTCAAAAAACCGGTCTTTACGTAAGGGATTTCTATATGCAGTCCTTTCTTCAGATCCACCTCTAGGATGTTGATGTACTGTTTCGAATCAAAGATCTGTGAAAACTGGTAATATTTCCAAACCACGCCATTTGCCACGTCCTTCTTTTTCCAATCGGCCTTTTCCAGTAATTCTTTAAGGCCGGCCTTTTCAACGTTCGAGTAGTCGTAAGGCAACTGTGTGCCTTCCTCTTTCTTACTACATGAAAAAACGAGGAAAAGCAACATTAAACTATATAGAAAATTCTTGTTCATTCTTATTAAATTATAAAGTTATCACTTGGGATCTTCAATCCATTTTAACTTATTAGCAACGGGTGGGGCTATTACTTGCAAATTCTGATCTATAGCCATACGTTCCATGTTTCGATAGAGTATCAGATTACCCGTAGAAGGATCCCCCATAGCTGACGCGACATTACTTTTTCCCCAAGCGAAGGGCCAATTTCTGAAATATTCAGCTGCAGTTGTCTCTTTGACGAATACAAATCCCTTCTTTTCAAGCCTAGCCACCAGTATCTTTTCATTAGCAAACAGTAGCAGAGTATTGTTCCAAAGGACTCCTGTATTAAAGGCTCCCTTCTTCCAAGCCTCAGGCATCCCTGTAATCCAATTCGACCATACCAGTTTATCAGATACCTTTTTTGAGTCCTTTTCTACTTTCCATAGGCGGTCACCATGGCGCACCCACCAAAATTTACCCCCATCGATAAATGCTCTCGAATGCGAAGCGTCCAATAAATTCAAAAAAGGCAACACATCTTCCGCTCGTTTCGAAGAAAAAGACCTATTGTCTTTATCGGTACCATAGACCATATTGTTTTGAAGATAATACAGGCTATCACCGACAGACCAACAAGTCTCTGGAGTCAACCACGAGCCCCGCAGCACAAATTTATCATTGTCAGGCTGACCATTGAAAATGCCCACATAATCCAATTTATCCGTAGCTTTAGGTGTGATACTACCTTCGATATAAAAGCGTCCTACTACCCGATCATATTCTTGTAGACGGGCAGCAACAGCGATCGCATGCCAATGATTAGAAACAACAAAAACAGTATCCCCAGGCTGAATAATCTTTTGATCCGACTCATCCCTTAATACTCTACTGAAGACATAATTCTGTACCGTTGTTTTCGCATTCTCTTCCTTATATATCTTTTGGTCATTCACTCCTCCCCTGATCAATCCGTCTCGCATAGCCGTAGCCTCACAGATACCCGATCCATGTGCACCACAGCCACCACTTACGATTATTTTTTGAATCGGCTGTGTACGGTACAACCGTACCGCAATGGCTACCCGTTCTTCTAAAACGGCGGCATCAGCCGATCCCAAGACCAACATAATGGTCTTGGGATTTACAGAAGCATTCCCCTTAAATACTAAGGCAAAATACAATACAATTACAACAAGCTTTCTCATAACCGCTATCTTATTTTCGCTCCCATCACTGTTCCGCCCCTGGATTCACCATTGATATCTTTCTCAATTCGCTTATCCAACTGCGGATTGTACCCCTGTCCGACAGCGCCAAGACTTGTCCCTGTGAGACCATAGGTCAATGCCGGATTATTGGTACCTATGGGTAGAAATTCGGTATTCAACATCGAAGACGGGGCGAAAATAGCACCATTCATAATTGTACCGGCATCTCCGTAAGTAGACGTTCCGCCAATCGAATTCTTAAGACTCGGGATTATGCTTGCATTATCCGTATAGGCATCTATATCTCTTGATGTAGCAGCTTGCTTATTGCCGGATATAATCGAATTCACAACAGTCAGATTATTTACTTTATCTCTTCGATACACACCTCCACCAGGTCCAACGACTTCATTGGCTGTGATCGTTGAACTGATGATATCGACCTTGGTACCCCCGTACTGCATCACCCCGCCGCCGCCGTTGGCCGATGTACTTTTATTTCCAACCACCAAGCAGTTTACAAGGACTGCATTCGAGTTTTCCCGCATGTACACACCTGCGCCATACGATGTATTATTGTTATTCATTACTTCCGAATCATACAGGTAGATATTCGCATTTGGATATCCATGTACACCACCGGCAGTACCTTTTGCATAGTTATCGTTGAACTGACAGCTGTATGCTGTTAACGTGGCGTCGGCCACCCATAGTCCCCCCCCATTGTTATTATTATTTGCATTATTATTAACTTTCGAATCTTCCATGGTCACACGGGCTCCAGCAAATACATACATACCCGCGGCAAAGCCCGCAGTCCCCTTATCATTGGTTGCTTTATTTCCCACCACTTCGATCTGCTTGAGGTACACTATAGCATTAGCTATCAATAAGCCTCCACCATGTCCACGGCTATACTTTACACTACTGATCGTTGTATTCGTAGCCCTATCGGTTGCATTTCCACCTTGAATAGTCAACCCTTCCAAATGAACCTTAGATTCCGTATCCAATGCGGCCGTAATCGTCACCGTATGGAACACCTCCTTACCGGAGGCCAGTTTGCCATCCAACACGGTTTTATACAATGCGGCATTCGGTTTAGCTCCTGGTAATGCATCTTTGGCAAAGCCGCCGATCAGTGTGATATTCTTTGATATTTCAAAGGTCTTATCCGAATCTTCGTTAGCATCTCCGTTTCGGATTGTTTTGGACGGTCGATAAACACCTTCTGTCAAATAAATCGTACTATTCGTAGTTGCCTTTTCTACGGCTGTATTTATATCTGTAGGTGTACTCCAGGACTTGCCATCTCCCGTACCATCTACCGTCACGTAGAATACGGGCACCTTACCCGATTCCTGTATAACCAGTACCTGCTTAGACTCCTCATGATTGATACGGACAGAAATGATTCCAGATCGTTCATCATCGGCATTGGTTACCGTAGCAAATCCAATCCTTCGCTTTCCTTTTTCATAAGCATTGGTGTCCAAAACGATCCAATCTGCATCTGTTTCTACCTTTATCGTTGTATTGGATAATACCTCAAAATTATAGGTATTTGTCTTACTACTGACTTCCATATAGTCGATATCCATCAACAGTTTTTCTTCAAAGTCATCTTTTTCTTTTTTACAGCTGGCCAACACTAGGAGCACGCACAGCAGTATATAGTTTATATTATTCATTTAACATATCTTTTAATAATTTCTACGTATTGCTTGAGTTTATTCGTCCCATTTATCATTCTGTTCCAAACTTCGATTCAACAGTAGCTCCTCCGAAGGGATAGGTGCAAAATAATCTCTATCTTCTCTAAACCCACCTCTATTAGGGAAGGGATCAATGTTTCCTGCACTTGCACCTTGTTGTCCCGTGAGCGGGTCCCATAGTGTACGTTGTTTAATATTCACCATAGAAGTGACCGAAGAAGGTGCTCCTGCAGTACTACCTGTATGGACGAAAACATCCGCTTGTCCATCGCCTGTAAAATCATATGCTCCTACACCAGGAAAATACACTCCTACGATAGGTTGGTTTACTTTCAGTCCTTCTTTCCACCGCATCAGATCGTCCCAACGAAATCCCTCATTAAACAACTCGGCACGACGCTCCCGTCTGATCTCCAATATTACACCCTGCATCCCCTTTACATTGGGGTACATAGCTAATAAGTAAGGATCAGGATTTGCATTTGCCTGTGCCATATCCAGATTCGGCATTCCCGATCTGGTGCGCAGTTTGTTGATCGAGATATTCAAGTCTCCTTGGGTCAAGGTTCCAAGTTCAGCTTTTGCTTCCGCAAAGACTAACAACGCTTCTGCATAACGGAATAATATAATATCAAAATAGGCTCCTGATGTGGCCCATTGACTACGATCAGGCAATGCTTTAATCAATCGGTATCCAGTGGTAGTAATCGATAGATTAACCGGTTCATTTTTAGATTCTCCAATCACTCTAAAATCTGGACCTGCCGTCGTCTGTGTCAACCGGGGGTCCCGGTTCTGCATTTCCTCAAGAAAGCCCATTGTCCGGTAATTGGCTTTGTCGGTAAATCGAGATCCATCCCGCATCAGATAGCTGTTTACGAGGTCCTTCGGTATACCGTAGGATCCCTGTGTGGCCGATGTAAACGAAGATCCCAAAGAGTGCACTTTAAGCCCCAATTCAAAATTTATAGCCAGGATAGTTTCGATATTATCTTGGTTGTTTCGTGCAAAAAGGTTTCTATATGCATTCTCGACACCCCCCTCCGTGTATAAGGTATAGGCATTGGAGCTTATCAAATCCTGCGCTGCCGCTGCCGCCAGTGTCAAGTATTTATCTGCATCATCTAAGCCATGGTATTTCCGAAAGGTACCTTCAAATAAGGCTACGCGAGCTTTCAGCAACATAGCAGTATATCGTGTTATCAGATTGACCTGTTTCTCTGCCGGAATATTCGCTATGGCAAAGTCAAGGTCGGCCATCACCGAGTCCATGACCAGCGTACGCGAGTCCCTTCCCTTATATAATTCAGGATCCTTGGCATCCAATACCCCACTATACCAAGGTACATCACCAAAAGTCTTCACTTTGTCATAGTAGAAAAATGCTCTAAAGAAACGTGCGATGCCTCCATATTTTGCTTTGGCGGCCTCATCCTTCACTTTGTGATAATTTACTAAAAAATAATTAATCTTTCGTAAATCGTCCCAATTCCAGCCGCCGGATCCACGCGCTACCGGCACCACCCTTGATCCCCGGACCTTGGCTGATGGATTCAGCGGCATCAGGTTATCCGATCCTGCATCGTCCGTATAACTATCTGTCCATTCTTTCTCGTCAGAATTTCTAGAAAACGCGCGATAAAAATCATTGGTAGCAACCTCCAGATCTTTGGCTGTATTAAAAAAATAAGGGGCCTCGACCTGATCTTCCGATGGTCTATCCAAAAAGTCATCGTTACAGGACGCCATCATACCGCCCAATACGATTCCTAATCCAACTATTATTATTTTAAATTTCATGATATTCCTCCTATTTATAACCCTATCATTACCCCAAAAGAATACGTTTTCCCCATAGGGTATACCCGTTGGTCTCCCCGCTGTGTTGCATCCTTTGGAGCCGAATAACTTACACCTGCTCCTGCCTGCTCGGGATCAATGTATTTCGTCAATTTGCCAAAACTCCAGGTAAACATGTTTTCACCACTGAAAAATACACGTAGTCGCTCAATTTTAGCTTTCTGCGTCCATTCCTGTGGAAGTGTATAGCCTACTGTCATATTTTTGACACGCAAGAAGCCTAGATTAGTCAGATAATAATCATTGACTTCATACAACGACCGTCGACCTTGTAACGAAGAGTAGCCTCTATAGATTTGAGGATAGGTGTTCTCCGGTTTATCTGGTGTCCATGCATTATCGATCAGATCTTTACGGATAAAGGATAAGTAAGGCCTTTGATAAGTACCCCAGAACAGCTCACCGGTAGGATACCAATCCTGACGTCCTACACCAGACAGTGCTGTTGAAAAATCAAAGCTTTTCCATTTGGCATTCAGATTAAGCCCAAAGAGATATTGAGGCATAGCATTACCTATACGGCGCAGATCCCCATGATTGTCTAATGTATTGTCTCCTTTATCAATTTTCCTGTCATCGTTCAGATCAAGGTATTTGATATCTCCAGCTCGTAGGTGACTCCATTCGCTATTCTGCATCACGTTTAGTATATCGTCATATACCTGCCCCAGATTGACTGCCGCCTGCGCTCCGCCTGGTATATCAAAATGACTTTGATAAGCCGCAGCCTCCTCGTCGGACTGGAACTGCCCTGCTACTCGATATCCCCAGATTTCACCTAAGCGCTGTCCTTCATAATAACTGCTCAACAGGCCTTTTGTATTGTTGTACTTAGTGATTGTACCTTTAAAATTGGATACATTCGCCGTTACGTTAAAGTGCAGAGGTGCTCCCGCCACGTCAAATTTATCACGGTAAGATACAGCGACCTCCCATCCATCATTCCGCAGTGCTGCATAGTTTTCACGAGGTTCCTTAGCACCGAATACACCCGGCAGAGGCTCTCCAGGAAGGTACATCCCCTCTACATTCTTACGGTACCAATCTGCATTGACAAACAATTTATTATTGAGTACCCCGATATCCGCTCCTAGGTTCAAACTTTTGGTACGCTCCCATGTCACCACACTCGGCAGTGGTCCTGGCATCTGTGCAACGGTTAGTCTATCCCCCCCATTCAACCATCCACCACGTTCCACTTTCATCAGTTCTTTAAATGTATTCACGTCTACCGTCTGATTTCCAAGTTTACCATACGACCCCCTCAGCTTAAAAGAAGACACATAAGGTTTTATATCTTGCCAAAAGTTTTCGCGGTCCATCTGCCATCCTAGAGATACCGATGGGAAAAAGCCCCAGCGACTATCTTTAGGGAACCGCGATGATCCATCATAGCGCGCATTGATTTCCATCAGATACTTACCTTCATAATCGTAGTTAAAACGGCCAAAGAAACCACGGACGGCCCAATTTTTCGCACTTCCTGTCATCGCATTCATCACGGTAGACAGCGACAGGTTGGATAGATCCTCTAAAAGCAGATCATCCCCCTTCGCACTGATAAAATCCCGGTCAAATTCTTCTTGGTTAAAACCTAACAATAACCGGAGATTGTGTTGATTCGCTATAGTTTTATTATAGGTTCCAAAAAAATTGAGCGCATTATACTTGTCCTTTGAACGTTGCTCCTCCAGACGATTCAACCCCACCGTGAGTGGAGTCAGCCTATTTCCAGCCAGATAGGTAAAAGGATTCAGGCGCAACGCCAGGTTCTTGTTCTCTATCCTATTACTGTAATCAAAGTTGAATTCCAACCCTTTCAGTGGCCGCGCTACGATACGGAACGTATTGGTAAACTCTTCGGTGTCGATATTTCTCCAGCTCTTGCCCGATACCAGTCCGGCATTACCGCCCTGTCCGCCAGAGCCTGTGCCTATATCCGTAGGGATACCATCGACAAAATTCGGATAAAAAGGCATCAGGTTATACCAAGTCGTGGTACTCCACAGTCCACCAAACCCGTTTGAAAAACCACCGTAGTCTTTATCATTCTCATTGATAAACTGCACGTTATTGGAGACTTCCAACCAATCATAAGGCGTAAACACCAAGTTGGCCTTCATATTTTGGCGTGCTATTCCAGCGTCTTTATTGATATTATTGATGCTCTGCCTATCGTATACCCGGCCAGAGAGATAACCTTTCAGTTTATCGGTACCACCTGATATCGATACGTTATGAAAGTTAGAGGCTTGGTACTTACGAAATAGATAATCCCACCAATCCGTCTGGTAGAAAAACTTGTTAGTTCCGTCAGGCTGCAACTCGTAAAACGGCGCTATTTCTCCTTTCGACACCATCTTGATCGCTTCCCAATCCATCTCATTATACCGGCTATAGCTACTTCCATTATAACCCGAAATAGCTGCATCCACCGTCTTCGCATAAACGTAAGGATCCGTTATAAAATCCGTACGTGCCGCAGGCGTTGTCCAAGCAAAATTATTAGAATAGTTGATTTCAGTTTTACCTGCTTTACCACTCTTAGTTGTGATCAAGATCACCCCAAAAGCTCCCCTCGCTCCATAAATAGCCGACGAAGCAGCATCTTTCAGCACCGTCACCGATTCAATATCATTGGGGTTGACCCGTGTGATATCTCCCTCAATACCGTCGATCAGTACCAATGGGCTTCCACCATTGATGGAATTGAAGCCCCTCACATTGATATCTGGAGTTGCCCCAGGGTCTCCATTATTAATCTGGATATTCAGACCGGGCATCAATCCTTGCAATGTCGAAGCTATATTAGCATCCGGACGCAATGCAATATCTTCTGCATTGACCTGAGCGACCGCCCCCGTCAGATTGGCTTTCTTTTGAACACCATACCCAACGATGACTACCTCATCCAGATCACTAGTTACCTCTACCATACGCACCTCGACTACTTTTCCTACGCTGTAATGGACAACTTGGTCCTCAAAGCCTAGTGCTGTAATTAGGAGTTGCCCTTCGTCCTGTATAACAGGTACCGTAAAAGAACCATCGGCCAGTGACGCTGCGGCAATATTACTCTGCTGTAGACGTACCGAAGCCCCTGCTAGTGGAGCACCATTGCCATCGATCACCTTTCCTTTTATCTGTTTCTGCTGTACATTCAATTCTGAATTAGCAACCTCCATCTCCGATGCTTTTTTTATTAACACCGTCTTGTTCTGCACCACGTAGAACAATCCCCTTGGCGTCAGACAAGCATCTAAAACCTTCCTAAGGTCCATATCCTTGACATGCAGATCAATCTTCTCCACTTCTCTCAGTTGGCTGCTATTGTAGAAAAAATCAAGATTGGTCTGCTCTTGGATCTGTGTCAGTACATCAGCGAGCTCTGCTCGCTTTACCGACAGACTTACTTTTTGTGCATAGGTATTTCCATTTGCCTGCATGAAAAGACCCAGCAACAAAAATGAATATAACTTCATCATGAGTAAACATGTTAGCAATCGACGGTGAGCTCCTCCGATTGCGGTAATATTTTTATACATTTGATAGGTATTTGGTAAAATATTATTAATTCAAAACTGATGCTATTTCCAGGTACTATCGAAGAGAGGGTGTTGGCGCATCCCCTCTTCTCCTGTTCTGATAACCGTCCTTATTTCATCACGACTACCCTCCCTTCTTGAATATCAAAACGTAAATCAGATACTTGTTCTATATTTGCCAAGACCTCGCTCAGCTTTTTGGATCGCTTGAAACTCCCTGTAAATAAATCCGTAGACCCTGCTTTAAACTCAACTCCCGCAATAGGATACCACTTCGCCAAGTCGGTCATAATATTTTTTATAGACTCTTCCTTAAATCGGAAGTAACCTTCCTTCCAAGCCAGCACCTGGCCCATATCTACTCTTTCATTCAATTCAATGACCGCCGAGTGGCTCACCATAGCCTGTTGTCCTGGCTTGATACGCACCTGCCTTTGTGCAGCATCCACTTGTACCGACCCCGACACCAAGGTTGTTGCCACACCCTTATCCGCTTTATAGGCCGACATATTAAACTGCGTCCCCAATACCGTTACCGCCGCATTCTTGGCATGCACGACAAAAGGTAAAGCCTTATCGTGGGCTACCTCAAAGAAAGCTTCACCCGAGAGTGTCACCTCGCGTTGTTTCTTACCAAATAAACTAGAGATTTCTACCTGTGAATCTGAATTCAGATTGACGACAGATGCGTCTGGCAACATAAGACGTAGCGTCACTCCTTTCGGGGCTACAAAGCGGTGTTTCTCATTGGCCTGAAAAAAATCGCTATTCTGGCTCTGCTGCATAATGATCGTACCATCGCCCCTGCGCAACAGCGCCAAGCCTTTGTAATGGAGCGTATCCTGCCCAACATCCGCCAGAGACAGTCGCTTTCCATCCGCTAGTGTTATCAGCGCATCGTCCTTCGGTAGTTCGATATCTGTAGATAGCTGCAGCACTGTAGACTCTGCCAATCCCTTCTCTTCTCCATCATTCCATAACTGATAACCTACTATTCCAACCAACCCCACCAATAAAATAACGGCAGCTACTTGCCTTAGCTGCTTCCATCTGCGGTATAACGGTATACGTACAACAGGCTCTAAATCTTCCGTTCGACTAATAATACACTCAAATAGTATATCCTGTTGAAAAGCACTATTACCATTCAATTCAAGTGATCGATCCACCAAATCAGAAAACTCGGTTTCTTCCATTCCCTCCATCATCACATCCAATTCCCGCTCCTCTGCTTCGGTCAGCGTACCATTCAAGTATTTATCAAAAAGTAATTGTAATCTATTTTTATCCAATTTTCTTAACCTTAATCATACCTAGTACACCTAACTCGTGGGGTACGACTAGTCGGTAAGTAAAAAAAATTATTGATCCTGGATACTAGTGCAAAAATAGAAGAGATAAAAGCACCAAATAATTATAGTCTGCTTGGGGCAGCGTCTTTCTGAGACTTTTGAGTGCTTGTGTGATATGATTTTTCACTGTATTGGGCGATATGCCCATTTCCGTAGCGATCTGTTGGTGGCTGTATCCCTCCAAACGGCTCAACCGCAATGCTTTTTTCTGCTGCTCTGGCAGGCTTTCTATCGAATATTCCAACTGGCTCTCCAGCTCCCGCACATACAGCCGCTGTTCCACATCGTTGACCAATACATCAGCAACCTGTGCCAGATATTTTTTTGTTACACGGGCATGCCTCAATTGATTAAAACATAAACGCTTGGCCATCACATAAATCCACGGCCATATATCCCGATCTTCACGGATTTCCTCCCGATTGGCCCATAGTTTCACAAAACAGTCTTGTACCAACTCTTCCGCTGCTGCTGTATCTTTGAGCAACTTAAAGCCCAGGTCATACAACCATGGCGCATAAGCATCATACAACGAACGGAAGGCGAGCCGATCACCTTGCTTTATCCGTAGCAATATACCTTGTGCATCTGTAGTCATGAGTTCTGGCGATTGTCGCTGCCAATTTAGATTTTGGATAAAGGTATAGACATTTATCTAAAAATCCAATCTGCCCAAAGATACAGCACCAATGTTAAGAGAATATTATATCTCCCTTCATTTTGTTACAAAATGAAATTTAATCAAAACATAACGTCAAGTAAACTTCGCTAAAACACGCAAAAAATCAATAAAAAAATATCAGAAAGCTTAAATTTTAAATAAAGTATATTCCGTTTTGTTATTTTACGCTTTGTTTTTACTATCTATGCAATATATATATAACATATATGTTACATAATTATCTAAATTATTTTAATCTAATTTATTTACCTATGAGAGGATTTTTACTCTTTTTTGTGATGGTATGCTCATTTATAGGAGCTTATGCGCAGACCAGTTTGACTTTGACCGGAATTGTCAAGGACAACATCAATCGTCCAGTTCCCAATGCTTCGATCCTAATCAAAGGAACGAATATCGGTGCAGAGACTGATGCCGGAGGAAATTTCGATATTAAGTCAAACTCATCAAATGTTATTCTCATTATCAGTGCTGTCGGATATGAAACTCAAGAGGTTCCTGTCAAAGAGAACAAGAAACTGAATATTATCCTAGCCGAGAGTAATGTAGGTATTGATGAAGTAATCGTCATGGGATACAACAGCGTAGACAAGCAACACGTTGCCTCCTCTGTAGCACAGCTTAATATGGAACAGGCCAAAACCCGTCCATTTTTAAAAATGCAGCAAGCTTTCAGCGGAACCATACCTGGTGTCACCATGCTTCAAGGAACCTCATTACCGGGCAGTACTTTTGGAGGCATTAACATCCGGGGAATAAGCACCTTACAAAATGCTGATCCTTTGGTTATCGTCGATGGAATGGAGCAATCCATAGAAGACCTTGATCCTAATCAAATCAAAAGCCTGACAGTGTTGAAGGATGCTGCTTCTGCCGCAATGTATGGTTCCAGAGGCGCCAATGGTGTAATTATCATCGAGACAGAACGAGGTACTACGGGCCAATTCAAAGTCAACATCAATGCCTGGTCCGGTTTCAATAAACCTGTGGATTTACCCGAATTTGTTAATGCAGCCGACTATATGCGCCTCAACAACGAAGGAAGAACCTACCAAGGGCAAAACACTTTATACAGCGACGAAGACATACAGAAAGCGGTATCTGGAGCGATCAAAACAGTCGATTGGGTGAAGGAAGTCATGCCAAAAACATCTATGGTACATAATCAAAGCGCTAATATTTCTGGCGGCGGCGGTGTAGGTACATTCAACCTAATGCTCGGTCACCTTCAGGAGACTGGACTTAATGCGGTTGAAGGTAGCCAAAAATACTCGGCACGGTTCAATACCAATATCAATATCGCCAACAAGTTCTCTCTTTTAGCGGATTTCTATGTAAAAAAATACCAGTATGACCGTTTATTAGACAATGACGATGGGCATGGTTTATATAAAATTGCCTGGCGTATGAATCCCACCCAGCAAGTGTATTACGACACCGATCTTCCGGAACACTACATTCTGCACAACGATTTGAACCCGGTTGCGCGGATTAATCGTGGGGGTATAAAAAACTATATGAGTGACCAGAGCACCATCAACCTCCGTCCGAGGTATAATATCAACAGTAAGCTGAATGTTGAAGGTAATATTTCCTATATGATCAGCAAATCAGCAAACAAGAGAGCACGCAAAACATTCAAATATCTGGATATTACAGGCAAACCCATATCTATAGCGACTAACCTTGTGGAAGCTTCACAAGGGGTCAGTGAGAGTCAATTGACAGCACGGGCTTTGGTCAATTATACCGATGATTTACGCGACGGACAGGACAAGATCTATTTTACTGCGGGTACCGAAGTTATGAATTATACCTACACAGACTATCGTGAGGTTTCAAAAGCCTCTTTCTTTGGTAAGCTTAATTATTCCTTTGATAATCGTTATATCTTAGAAGCTACTGCCCGGGCGGATGGAAGCAGCAAATTTGCTCCCAAACACAAATGGGGATTTTTCCCTTCTGCCGCTATAGCGTGGAATGCGCACAACGAATCTTTTTTAGCTGATCTCAAAAACAGCGGGGCTCTATCCAATCTAAAAATCCGGGCATCCTATGGCCTTATCGGTAATGAGAATGTCGATCCATACCTATGGGAAGAAATCGTCAATCAGTATGGTTGGACTATGCGGGTACCCAACTACGAATTCTCCTGGGAAAAGCAAAAACAATGGAATATCGGGCTTGATCTCAGCACGCTAAAAGATCGTCTATCCTTCACTGCCGAGGTCTATGACAAGTTCTCTTATGATCTGATCTACGATCTATTCCCTGTGCCTCCACTTACCGGTTCACACACCTTAACTACAGCTGTCAATATCGGAGAAGTCAGGAATAAAGGGTATGAGTTATCTGCCAAATGGAGTGATAAAATCGGTAATGTCAATTACAGTATCGGCGGATCATTCTTTGACAACAAAAATGAGGTACTTAAAGCAGGGCACAACCCCACCGATACCTTAATCTTCAGCGATACCAATGATAAAATATGGTATAAAGGCATTACGCTCGACAACTATTACGGATTCGAAAGCAATGGTTTCTTCCGTGACGCCGATGACGTCAACAACACTTCAGCCAAAATGGCCAATACACTTCCCGGTGACATCAAATATGTTGATCAAAACGGAGATGGCATCATAAACGATGCAGACCGGGTCAATCTTGGGGATCCCTTTCCACACCTTAATTATTCTATCAGCTTAGACCTGAGCTACAAAAACTGGGATTTTTCGGTACTTGGGCAAGGTGTAGGCCGTCGTTTGGGGTGGATTCGGGGCCAAGAAGGTTTTCCGGTATTAGTAGACAACGCGACCAATGCCTTAGGTGCACCTATGCAATACTATGCAGACAACCGCTGGACACCAGACACTCCCAACAGCCGTTTTCCACGTGTCTGGACAGGTACCAGTACCAACACCTACCTCAGCGACGTCTGGCTGAGTGATGCTTCGTACTTCCGTATTAAAATGATTCAACTGGGGTATACTGTCAAAAACATCGGCAAGAGTTTTAAAAACACCAGATTCTATATCAATATTCAAGATGCTATTACATTCACCAAATGGGAAGGACTTGAGCCAGAACGTGTAGGAATCACAACCGGACCTGAGAAATATGACGGTAACGGAAGCTATCCGCGTATGGCGACCTATACCTTTGGAATCAAGACTTCTATATTTTAATCTTTGAACTGTAAGAAAATGAAAACATCAAAACTTATATATATACTAATGGCATCAGCTGGTCTAAGCTTGACTAGCTGTGATAAATTTCTAGATAAAACCGATCCTACAGCAACTAATTTCGAAGAATTTTTTAGCACCGAAGCTGATATTCTACGGGTGGTCTATAGTAGTTATTTAGATGTATTTAGCAATACGGCCAACAACGCTACAGTTCGTTCCAATTTCTTCTATATGGAAGAAGGCAAATCCGACAATGCCTATAGCCGTTCTGCGGGGGACAATCATCAATCCATCGCCAATGGCAACCTTAATTCCAATACCAGTACCGTAAGTTATTACTACAACCTTCACATGAAACACCTTGGACGGTTGAATACCTTTATTGCTAACATTGACAAGCCTTTTGTGGAAGACGAATCGATACGTGTCAAATACAAGGGGATACTGGAGGCACTACGTTGCTGGCACTATTTCAAATTGACCAGTCGTTACGCCAATGTTCCTTTCTTTTTAGAGCCAGCAGACCTATCTACTGCTTTGCAACCTGCTAAATCGAAAGCAGAAATTTTAGGCACCCTCTTTCCTATGGCTGAAGAAATTGCGAACAGTCTGCCCGAAGACACGTATACCACAAATGCTTACATGTTCAACAGGTATTCCTTCAAAGCTCTTATTATGCGATATGCCTTATACAATGGTGACTACGAGCGTGCTGCCCGCTTGGCCAAAGAGATTATGGACAGCAAGAAGTATGAGCTCTTCAGTAATTATGGCAATTTATTCAATTATTCCGGAGACAAAATCAACAAAGAATATATTCTCCGGTTCAATAAGGAAAGTCATCCGTCCGCTGCCACCTTCTCTTTCACAAACCTAGCTCCCCAGTCAAAAACAGGCTCCGGACAGGCCTACCTGGTTCCCGTCAAATCCCTGGTTGATTCATACTGGACCCTACAAGGTAGACCCATTGATCAGTGTCCACTACATACCAAGCAAGAATACGAGTTGAATCCGAAACTAAACAGGGATCCCAGATTTGCAGCAAGTATTATTTCCAATGGCGACACATTCAATGGAGAAGTTATCAACATCTATGACCCCAACAGTACCTACTCTTACGAAAAAATCCGCGCTGGAAAATCGGGCTACTGGTTTAAAAAATTCGTAGACCCTGCAGATTACTCCCGTGCATCCGGAGAGATGGAGTTTGGTGTCATACGTTATGGAGAAGTTCTTTTGACCTATGCTGAGGCTAAAATAATGCAAAATGATGTAGACGAATTAGCGAAAAAATGTATCAATGACATCCGCCGCAGAGGAGGTCTGGATATGACCGTGGC
Organism: Sphingobacterium faecale; assembly: GCF_016746095.1. GTDB lineage: Bacteria > Bacteroidota > Bacteroidia > Sphingobacteriales > Sphingobacteriaceae > Sphingobacterium > Sphingobacterium faecale. The sequence continues at coordinate 119,831 of NZ_JAERTY010000009.1, forward strand.
CGACGTAACACTAAGTGGCAAATCGCAACAGCAGTGGATAGATCTCATTCGCAACGAACGCCGTATCGAACTCGCTGGAGAAGGCGTACGTTATGATGATATTATCCGCTGGAAAATTGCTGAGGACGTACTTAATAAGCCTGTATATGGACATACTAGATTAGTAAACGGACAATTGGAGTCTTTAAAAATCGAAGACCGCACGTTCAAATCATTCAACTACTTATGGCCGTTTCATGAGAGCAGCTTAAAAGTAGAGCCTGGGTTAAAGCAAAATCCCGGTTACTAGATTCTCGACATTAGGGTTATATCAGATCACAATGATACAACCTTTCTATTTCATTATAACACAATAAAAAAGCATCAGTATAAAGCTGATGCTTTTTGGTCCTGAGATAGCCACGACCTGTTCTCATTATTTAAATCTAAGTTTCTTACTGTTTTTTTCCATCGAAGCTGTATACGATATCATCTGCTTTCGTATCTTTCGTTACGATTTTAAGATTCTTTTCAGCAACAGTGTATATCAATATACCATTGGGGTCAGCATTTGCCTGTACCGATATATTTCCATTCGCCGACACCTGTAATGTCTTTGCAGTAATATTGGAATAAGGCTGACCAGCCTTTGCTTCTACTTTCAGGTGTTTACCATCAACTTTCGACACTATAATCTCCGCATCATAATACTTCGTTCCCGATGCATTCAACATATCTATTGTACCTACATAGGTACCTACAGCAGCGTCAATACTCCCACCTTCAGGAGCTTTGTCTTCGTCCTTACTACAACTTGCCAATAGAACAGCGGCGCATACAAAAAATAATGCAGCTAATAAGCTGTTGCGTTTCATCAATCTTTTCATCGTTTATTCATTTTTTATGTGGGTATCTAAACAATTATTAGACCATATTTAGTCAGTCCATAAACATTCTTGATAGACTCCAGATAAAAAACAAATTACAAGACTAAAAATCAGCATTTTAAACCAGACGAAACAAATTTTTAGTTTTACCGCCTTACTGCTATAATGCATCGTATTGTTTTTTGACCATCTCATAGTACTTGCTTTGTCGGGCATCATTTTTCAACAGCTGAAAGGCGTTTTCAAACTTATCAAACTCCCTATAGTTATAAAGTTGATAAAAGAGAAAAAAGGTAGAAACCTTACTCTCCACATGCGTAGCTATCAATTGTTTTAACTCTTCATCCAACAGGTCATCCTTCATCAGGTGGTTCTTCATCTCTTCCAGTTCCAAAAAAGCACTGTTCCCTTTTTGCAGGTCATTTTTATCGATATGGTGATAATACACCTTTTTCAGACTATCTACTAACAAGGCTTTCCTATCAAAGAATTCATTAAACAGTTTCCAATACTGATCTGCGAGATCACATTCACTACAGTCGACGTTCTTAAATTGCAATATAGATGCCCCTTGCCGCTCCAGTTGATCGAGCTCGACCTCCCCAGCCACGTCGATACGGTAGCTGCTTCCCTGTTCTTGATTTACATATAAAGGTTTCGTCAGCTGAAACATATCCACGCCCTCGTCTCTATCAAATTGCTTACTCTTAAAAACCTGATGAGAGACCAACGTCCTGGGCCATGAAAACACAGCGATATACATATCATCTTCGAGTGCTGGAATTATAATCGGTTTTGATAGATCGACATCTTTTTTAACAAATATCTCCTGCCCTGTAATTATATGATTGATCCTGAACGAACAGGAGTCCACCGGCAATCCCGTCAACTGAATGACAACTTCCCTGCTTTTTTTCGTGTCTACACTTTTAAAACCACAGGCATGACAAAAAACCAGGATAAATAGTAGCTGAAGTACGCGCATAAAACTTTTTAAAATAGACCTGACGACGGATCATCAGGCCCTTCACACAACACATTTTTAAATTAAATAAATCATCTCAAATTATCGTACGTTGCCTTCACAATAACTTTTCCTTTTTTGTCATAAGCCTCAAATTCCATTTTCACCTTATTCCCCGTACGGGTTTGGTTTTTGAGGATCAGGTAATGGGTTTTTAAGTACTTACCAAGTGCCACGACAGACTGATTAGTGCCCGTATTATAGGGTATAGGATACATCGATATTGCATTATGACCATTAGTGACAGTCATATTGGTCGTCGGCGTAATTCCGGTTGCAGTGATGCCCGTTACAATGAAATAATTCATTGGCGTAAATCCACCTGTACCAATATTATATCCTATCGAGAAGGGGTCACGGATGCGATACACCGTCGGATCAGCCCAACTCCAAAAACGCCATGGCGTAGTGAGTGTAGTGTTATCATTAAGATATTCTAATTTCATTTCTCCCACCACACTATTGACATTGTTTGTAAATTCTGTCGATGTCCAATCGAATGTAATCGGCTTTTCAGCCCATTTCCAGTCCTCGGGTCGTTTAAACATTTTAAAAATCACTCCTCCTTCAGGCTTATATACCGCCCCACTCCGATATCCCCTTATCGCTATGGTATCTGCCGATACACTGACTACATTATAGATATGGTCAGTTATATCCGACGCTTGTACCCCCACGCGGTACAGGGTAGACATAATGGATCCCGTGGTAAATATAAGCTGTGGGGCTCCTGTTCCATTCGCTATCCGAAAGTAGGAGTCCGTGGATGCTGTAACACCATATACAGTCGTCACATCGACCTTATTCTTGACCGTATCAAACTTTAAGACGATAGGTGTATATACATCCGCACTAAGCGAGGTTTTCACCATCATTACCCAGCCATTCGGTGATGATGCCAGTTTAGACTTCAAATCCTGCGCTACTTTATCCATCCGCTCGGGATTTTCCTCAAAATAGGCGTTAGTGATGTTGTCCTTCTCACAGCTATATAATACCGTAGCCATAAGACTTAAAACTAAAAATTTTATAATCTTTTCCATATTACTTATGCTAACTGTATTAATAATTCACTTTATAAACCACCGAGTCCAATTGTACCTGTAGCTCGTGCAGGTCCACCCCCATATCCACATACCGTTGGTGTATCATTTTATACTTATCCTCTAGGTCTGCACTGCCGCTTTTTCTAATCTCCTCAGTATGCTCCGCTTTAGTAAGTCTCAGCATATACTCCACCGTTGTTGCAAAATCCTCCTCAGGTGCGTAGCCACCATAGCCTGTCCAAAAGCCATCCTTACGCGCATTTGTATTGTTAACTGATGCATAGCCTGGTATCCCATAATACCTCCCTTGAGACACCCGATCAAAATCATCCCCTCTTCCATACTTATGATCGATCTGATGGGCATGTTCGTGGTATAAGGTCACAATATGATTCCACAGCCAGCTTTTACTGGTCGAGAAGTTATTGACGCCCCCCATTCCAAGTCGGTAATATTGAGCATTCATCCCCGCACCCGCTGCTGTTGCTGTCGTCGTTGGGTCATTAAAATGCACAAACCCTCCCGCCAGAATAAATTCTATAGGTGTTTCCTTATTAAAGAACTTCGGATGTTTTTCTTTGATAAGATTTAACCATAATTTGTCCAGCATCACCTTGGTATAGGGCAATGCCTTATCATACTGCGGAGGCATAAAAAATGTAGTTCCCGCAATTATTCTAGGCGTATACTCATAGATAATCTCTACACCGTATGCCTTTTGTATAGAATCACATAAGTAATCCAACTCATTCCATTGTGATTTCGGTTTGACCTGTTTTTTCGAAAAATAATCGACCGTTTCATCGATATCCCCTAATGGATAATTATCCTTTTTACATCCTGTAACCAGGAATAGCGCCGTTATTAAATAAATAATATTTTTCATCTTCGTATTATCTAGGGTTTAATTGATCTTCCAATAGTGGATTACCTACACGCGCCTGTACCGGTATTTGTATGGCTGTCCTCTTATCATTAGGCTTCAGTATTACGGCGGTCTTACCGTCCGTTCGTATCGTACGATGCTCCACCTCGATACCCAATCGTTTGATATCATACCAGCGGTGCCCCTGCCCCAATAACTCCAGCTTTCTTTCCTTAATTACCGTTGTTAGCGCATCGTCTACACTCGTTGGCGTAGGCAACGGACTATAGTTGGTTGCTGAAAACCGCTGTTTACGGATTGCTTCGATATCCGCCATAGACTTTGCGATATCCGGGCTTGGTTTGCGCAGATTGGCCTCTGCGCGATTCAGCAACACCTCTTCCATCGTAAAGCAGTCGTACCTCACCTGCAGTGCATTCGGGTTATTAGGTTGGTTACCATATTTGACGACCAGTGCCACACTATCGATTACCGTTCCGCCTGCGCTAAAATGATCTTTTCGGTAATCCGTAGACGGTGTACTGTAGAAAATATCATGCGCAATATAAAAACCACCCAAGCGATAGCCAAATGGCCGACAAAGGAAAGTCGAGGTCACCTGATTGACGAGCAATAAATTCGGGTGAATACTCGGATTCATAATTTCCTGCGCCCAGTATTGCTCTGTGGTACTCGTCTTACGGTATACGTCATCTGCCATCTTACGTACCACCACCCCTCTATCGGCGACTACGAGATCGGCATACTTCGCCGCCTCTTCCCATTTTCCTTTATACAGATTGATTCGGGACATAAAAGCATGCACACTTGCCAGGCTAAAGCGATATGGACTACGGGACAAGAACGAGAATCCCTTTTTCATCAAGGCAAGTCCCTGTTCCACGTCTTTATCGATTTGGTCATACACCGCTTTTACAGATGCCCTGTCGTACAATCCTCTATTTTCTTTGGGCACTTCTATAATCAAGGGCACCCCCAGGTTGGTCTCATTCGTAGCTTCGTTATAATGCATCCCGAATAGATTGACCAACGAAAAATAACCGTATGCCCGTAGCACCAATGCTTCACCCAGTAAGGCATCTTTATGCAGTTCATTACCATTTACACCTGCTACCGATTCTATAATCAGATTTGCTTCATATATTTTCTTGTAATAATGGGAATAAGCGTGTGTCGGAGTCGCCGTAGTGATCGCGTCCGAGTACTCATCTTCCCATTTAAATAACGGAATATAAGTCGCCCCGTTACTCGCCTGCATAGTGGTAGCATAATGGTGCAGGTTGTCGGTCATGATCTCTGTAAATAAATCTGCACGCATCGGATACGCGTTATTGACAAGGAGATCAATATCATCTATATCATTTAGTTCTACACGATTATCATAAGGGGCATCCAGGAATTTTTCGCAGGAGCTGAATCCTATCAATAGTGTAGTAAACAGTATAATTTTATTAAAATTTTTCATGTACATTCCTTCTAAAAGCCAAAAATTAAACGCATGGTATAAGACCTCGGGTTCGGCAATGCCGTACCACCACTCAGGTACAAGTCCGGATCCACACCTCTTAACCTGCCGCTGGACCAGTAGTAAATGTTATTCGCCGATAGCATCACCCTTGCATTTTTGACAAATGGATATTGTCTGCCCAGCGTCTTACCAAGGTCATAGGCCAATAGTATTTCGCTCAGCCGGAGATTACTTGCATTGACCGCACGGAAATCGCTGCGGTTATAAGCCATTTCATCGACATTATCGACAGAGCCCAGATAGACACGCTGTATCGTACCCACCAATCCCGGTATATTCGTATAATTTTCATCACCGATCGTCTGCCATCTGTAGTTTAGATCGCCAGATTTGGATCCAGAGTCATTGTAAGTTCGTTCTGCGACAGGGCTGGTAAACACCTTATGCCCATACGAATAGGTCATAAATACACGGAGTTCCAGTCCCTTGTATTGGAATGAGTTTGCGATAGATCCCGTTCCGGTGGGCTGTCGTGTTCCCAGATAGGAAATTAACGACCTATCACGCGATGACCGTACAAGTCCATTTTGGGGACCATTCTCTCCATTAAACATCGGTCTACCATCCGCATTCAAGCCCGCAAAATTATACCCATACAAAGCCTCCTTAGGATACCCTGTTAGTGGATAACCGAGAGGATTAGTAATCTCGCCCAGTAGCGCCGACTGCAGCTCGCCATCCACCAGCTCATTCTTCACATAGCCATAGATCAGGTTTACATCCCATTTAAACTCCTGCTTATTAAGCACATTATTATAGCCCACTGTGATATCCACCCCTTTATTGGTCATGGATCCAAAATTGATTTTTTTGGAGGTAAAGCCATCTTCCTGCGAGATATTAAACGGAACCACTAGGTCAACATTTCTTCGGGTATAATATTCTAAGGCCAGTGTGAGGCGATTGAATAGCGAAGCGTCTAGTCCAAAGTTGGTGGTATAGTCCTTCTCCCACCCGAGGTTATGTAATTCAGGAGCTAGTATATTGATCCCTTTGGCATTGTTTGAGGCATCCAGCCGTGGCAGGTTGAAAATAGAGGCATCCAACATTGGTGAAGTTTCGAAGCTATTTCCACGTAAGGCGTGACTCACTCTAAATTTCAAGTAATCGATAGTACGGTTTCGGTTTATCTTTTCAAAAAATGGCTCCCGGTCTATATTCCAAGCGAATCCCAAGCCGTAGTTTGGCAAGAACTTACTCCGTTGCATACGGCCAAACATATTGCTACCATCCTGTCTTCCCGAGATATCCAAGTTATACCTGTCTTTGAAGGTATATTGCAGATTCGCATAAAAACCCACGTTTCTTCTATCCTGAAACTGCTCCACATAGGTCGGATCATCCCTATTAATCGCATAGATCATCGACATTTTAGAGGGTGACGCGATCCTTCCGCCATAGTACATATAACCGTACGCTTTAGAATACACCCTATCCACATAGGTCTTTTCAATTTCGGATCCCACCAACACATCAAATTTGTGATCCAACACCGTTTTGTTGTATGCCAATTGGTTACGCACACTCCAGAAAGACTGCGTATTATTCCACAGATAGCGGAATCCACCTTCCGGAAGAATGGTCTCGTTATAGCCAAAAGGGTCATTCGGGTCTCTATACAAGAGTGAATTTTGGCCTTTTAAGACATTGTTATAATCCACCCTGTATGCATTAGCCATATTTGATCTTTCGGTTACGATATGACTGATCTGATTTGAATTCTTGCGAACCGCAAACGTTCCACTATAGGTCAGATTCTTTGTAATCTTATACGTCGGTTTTATAATAGCCCTTATCTCCTGTGCTTTGATATCATTAAAGTTCTCCGCCAGTTCCTCCACGATATTAAAAGGAGCCAGATTTTCGAGGTAGTATCTGTACGATCCATCCGCGTTATACGGGTATTTTGTCCTACTCGTCCGCATAGCATACAAGAACGGGTTTATCTCAAACTCCCGTGTTACCTCAAAAAAGTTGCTGGAAGCCAACTGTTTAGACTCATTGGTACCCGGTGTAGACTGATCGCGTGTATTCCAGTTCAAGTTAATATCTAGGTCTAGCTTAGAGGTCAAGTTGAGTGTAGTACGCATATCTGCTGTATACCTCTTTGTTCCAAATCCGATCGCTTGTCCATTATCATCGGCCATACTTCCCGACACATAATAAGTATGCTTATCGCCACCTCCCGAAAAAGACAAATTATGCTCCTGCACCAAGTTATTCCGGAATAGGACATCAAACCAGTCTGTATTCGCTTTAGCCGATCTATTCAACTCCTCGTAAGCCTCATCCAGCGTAATATTCCGTAATGCCAGCTGCCTGTAGGTCTCTGTAAATGCGCCTGTAAAGGTCGGCCAGTTGGCATTCGAAAAATACCCCCGGTCATACACTTCCTTATACAGTTGCATCTCCTGCGCGGAGTTCATCAAGTTAAACTCGCCTACATTTGGCTTTACACCCACCGACAGGGCCGTACTTAGATTGATATTTTTGGTGTTATACGCGCCCTTCTTTGTGGTGATCGAGATGACCCCATTAGCCGCACGGGTACCATATAGCGCCGTCGCTGCCCCATCTTTCAGGATTTGTATGTCAGCGATGTCCTGGGCATTCAACCCTGCTATAGCCGATCCTAACACCGAAGCCGGATCTCCACTGTACAGCTGATTGACCGACACATTCGATGGCGAGGTAATAACCACCCCATTGATCACATAGAGCGGTTCCTGATTGGCCGAGATTGACGAGTTACCCCGTATACGGATTTTAGGGGTGGCTCCAAATGTACCCGAGGTATTCTGTACCGACACCCCTGCGGCCGCTCCCTGTAGCATCCGGGATACGTCGATAGCCCCCGAGCGATCGATATTCTTCTTATCCACCGAACTTACCGAGCCGGTAAATTTTTCTTTATTAATCCTTTGGAAACCCGTGACCACTACCTCATCGATATCCTTATCGTCCAATACCATCGTAACCACCATATTGTTAACCGCACTTTTTTCTACAGAGCGATGTCCAATCAGGGAAAACCTCAGGTTTCCGGTACCTACCACAAGCTTAAAGTGACCATCAGCATTGGTATTTGTGGCCTTATTCGTCCCGACCTCCATAACGGTTACGCCCGCTATACCTCTACCGTCCGCATCAACCACTCTTCCGGAGATTTCCTGCTGCTGGATTTCTTCCTCTTTTAATGAAGCTGGATTTACCGTGATGATCCTATCCGAGATAATATAATTAAAAGGCTGATCGGCAAATATTTCGTCGAGCACCTTCCGCATCTGCGTTTTATTTGCTTCTATTGTCACGGGATTTGCATTCTTAAAATGACTCGAATTCATCAAAAAGCTATACCCCGTCTGTTTCTGAATTTCATTCAGAGCAACTTCCAGACGCTGCTTTTTTAAATGTAGCGTCACTTGCTGCCCAAAACTACTAGCCGAAGCCTGTATACAAAACAAGAGCACAAGTATTGTAGTTAATTTCATTGCTAAAAGTGTTGGGTAACTTAGAGCGAAGATAGTCCACTGCCTATTTTCCAATCCACAGGCGGACACAATCACTTTTCGTCTTTTCATAATTGTGATTTAAGCACATCTATAAGGAGTTATGTATACAATCCTTATATTTGTACTGGTTAAAAATTTTTGTAATTAGTCATTCATCGTTTTTAAACCGTCTACTGGGGGTGCTGGAACACCTCCAGTATTGTTTTATTACCGTATCTAGTATCGTCTTACAAGAACCCTCCTTTCTCTAATTTCAAACCTATAATTGGTATTCATTTCTAGTACTTTTAAAAGTTCAGACAGCTTTACATTCCTCGATACCGTCCCCGATAGCTGCACATTCTCTATATCCGGGTCAAAAAACACCATCTGTACATCATACCAGTTTTCCACTTCCTTCAGTGTTTCTTTAAACGAACTGTTGTCAAAGACAAATTTCTCGTCCTTCCAGGCCACCGAGTTGGAGGCTTTCACGTCTTTAACCACCACCTTATCCGAGACCACTGCCTGTTGTCCGGGCTTCAAAAAATAATCCTTGCCTTCTGCTACAACTTTCACACTTCCTTCTATCAGGGTTGTTTTTGCATACTTTTCATCTGATATCAGGTTAAATGAAGTGCCCAATACCTCGATCATCTGCTTCTGCGAATGCACTCTGAATGGGCGCTCCTTATCATGCTGTACCTTGAAAAAAGCTTCTCCCTCTACAAATACATCACGTTTATCCCCTTCAAAACTCGTCGGATACCGGATAGAGGAAGCCGCATTAAGTTCGACAAGCGTTCCATCATCCAATTTCAATTTGGTAAAACCACCTTTCGGCGTATGTATAGTTAGGTAAGTCGGTTCCTGATCTACCATGCTACTATCTTTGTATACAATTTCGCCCTCCTCACTTTTATATACATGCAGCCCATTCTTACTGTATATCAATCCGACACGGGTCGAATCGACGCGGATGGTCTCCCCTGTAGCCAGTGTGATCAATGCTACAGGCTCTGCCGGATCCACATCTGTTTTTTCTACGATCTGTATCTCCTCCTGCGGCTGCCCTTTCCACTGATATAGTGTCCAGCCTATAGCCGCACATAGACAGGCTGCCACGAGGGCTTTCCACAAGACCGGGCTACTTCCCTTCCTAGGTTTATCTGTATTCAACATTCTAACCGGGGACTGCTCAAACAAATTTTCTTTGATTCTGTCCAAACGATCCGAGATTTCATTTTCCGGAATCTCCGGTCTATAGGTATCCGGTGTCTCTATATTATGCAGCAACAGCGCGAGCTGCTCATCCGGCAACTCATCCAGCATAGCCATCAACGCTGTACGTTCTGTGCTCGTCAGGGTATTCGAAAGGTATTTCTCTACTAAAACTTTTAACCTTGGGTTCGTCATATACGCTTCTTTTTGGCTAGTCTTTAGTATATATACGCACCACCATCACAAACTCACTATTCCATCCGCAAAAAAAAATATATTTTTTTTAACTGATTAAATACATTAAATTCACATAACCATTTTTATGCCAACCACTAGGATGTACAAGGACACTATAAATAGCGCTATACAACATGCTTTTATCCGCGGGGAGCGACAGGCATTTGAGCATATCTATCGTGCCTTTTCCCGTCCGCTGTACCGTCGTATCCTTTACCTGGTCAAAGATCCGGATGAGGCGGACGAGATTCTCCACAATCTGTTTCTCAAGATCTGGTCTTCACATGATCAGATAGATCCGGATAAAAATCTATTCGCCTATTTTATGCAGGCTGCCAACAGCATGTCCATTGATCAGCTGCGCAAAAACATCCGTACACAGGCCATACACGATAAGATCGGACGTAGCGGTGACGATGACAGCATCTGCTCGGTTGAGGAAAACTACATCAGTAAAGAAGAGTGGCAGATATTAGAATCAGCCATTGAACAACTGCCTCCGCAGCGCCGTTTGATTTTCAGGCTCTGCAAGATCGAAGGCAAGAGCTACAAAGAAGTGAGCGAAGTCCTGTCTATTTCGACCGCTACGATCAGCAATCAACTGGTTTTGGCGATGAAATCGTTACGGCAATTTGTTATCCAGCATCAAAAAGAGATTATGCTGTATTGCTTATTCTTAGAGCAGCTCCGACAGCGCTAGGTCTCAAAGCCTAGCTATCCAACTTCTCAAAGACCGAGTTCTGCGACTTATACTCCGGCACTATTTCTTTTATCAGGCGCACCAGTTCCATTTTATGATCTTCGGGGTCAGCGCTCTTTACTAAGTCACACAGCTCTTCGATTTTGGCCTTCTTCACCAGCATATCCTGCGGACTGACCTTAGCGATCATGATTTTTTCATGGTGCGTCTTTTCCGTATTCTCGTCATTGGCCAGCAGCTCCTCAAATTTCTTTTCTCCCGGCCGCAATCCCACGATGTCGATCCCGATATCCTCCGGATAGCTGTAGCCTTTGAGCTGTATCATCTGTATAGCCAGATCCATGATCTTCACCGGCTGCCCCATATCAAAGACAAATACCTCCCCGCCTCTGCCCATTACCCCAGCCTCCTGCACCAGCTGACAGGCTTCGGGTATCGTCATGAAATAACGCGTGATATCTGGGTGCGTAATAGTCAATGGACCGCCCTTAGCCATCTGCTTCTCAAACAGCGGAATGACCGAACCGTTGGAGCCCAGTACATTTCCAAAGCGGGTCACGATATAGCTGGTTTTTGATTCTTTATTAATACAGGAGACGATTATCTCGGCCACCCGTTTGGTTGCACCCATTACATTGGTTGGGTTTACGGCCTTATCCGTCGACACCATCACAAATTTCTCTACCCCGTACTTATCCGCCAGACACGCCACATTACAGGACCCCCATACATTGGTCATTACGGCCTCATAGGGGTTTTCCTCCATGAGCGGGACATGCTTATACGCCGCGGCATGAAAGACATACTCAGGCTTGTATTTTTCAAAAACCCGTTGCATAAAGGCCTCATTCCGGACATTTCCTACGACACATCTAAAACGCATAGGATTGCGATACCCCAGTATCTCCTGCTGTATTTCATAGAGGGCTGATTCTGCCTGATCCAGCACAATAAGCTGCCTACAGTCTGTCGCCGCTATTTGCCGCACCAATTCAGACCCTATAGATCCCGCACCACCCGTGACTAACACCACCTTGTTGCGCATCTCCTCCTGTATAGCCGGGTTGTCCAGATCGATTGCCTTTCTGCCCAGCAGATCCTCGATACGCAGGCTACGGATCTGCCGCGTAGCCACCTCACCGGCGAGCAATCTCGCCGAATCAGGGATTATTTTTACGATCAGCGGAATCGGCTCCGCCAGCTTTACTACCCGCTGCAGACGCTCGGGAGTATGCTTATCCGTAGCAATGATCAGCTCGTGTGGATTGCCGTACTGCTGCACAAAATCTTTATTCAACCGAGCCACATCATGCACTTTAAATCCCTGGATACGTTTACCTATCCTTGTTGGATTATCGTCCATTATAGCGACTATACGGTATTTATTCCTTGAGGTCGATTGTATAAAATGAAAAGTGGTATTCCCCATATTGCCCGCACCGAACAAGATGACCGGTATACGGTTGTCCTTGCGGTTCCATAATAGTTCGTGGTACAGCGCCCGGTAGAGTACACGTGCAAAGGACATGGAGAACCCCGTGACAAAGGCATGGAAAAGCAATTGGGTATCCGAGAAAGGAATAATACTTCTGAAATAGGGTAAATACTCAATTTTCCAATGGATAAGATGCGATACCAGTACCGACAGTGCAAAAGCAACTCCAATGGCTATAGCCAACTGTTGTATATCCCGCAGGCCCGTACGCCGGATAACACTCCTATACGTCTGAAATATCCAGAAACACAATAGATAGATCGATCCCACTATAGCCAGCTGCCCGAGCAACCGGTCGAGCTGTCCCCCACCCATATCCGGCAATTCCAGACCATTACGCTCCTTAAAAATAAGTACAAAACTGAAGGCAAACGCTCCAGACATCAGTACCAGATCGACCAACAGAATTAGCCAACGCGGCTTATCCATCCGTAATCCTTCTCTCCAAATGTTCACCATGTATACATTACCTACTAAATATTAATCCCATCTACAGCCTAAAAAAGCCATGAGCTATCTCTCCGGTTAATTTTTCTACACTCTCGATTAATATGGTACACTTAGACAAAAAGAGTACCAAAAAGCGGGTACACGTTTATTAGCTGTGCAGAATAACAGGCAAGATATACAAAATATTCAATCGTTTTTGCATCAAATCCATGTATTAAAGAGCGAGATCATTTAATTAAAACCTATAGGCATAGAATTTGTTTATAGGAGAAAGGCGCGGTATCGCTTCAGAAAAACAAAATCGAATAACCTTAAATATTTTTATTATGCAACATTCATTTTTCAAAACCATCCGTAATTCTGTCAAACATTGGTACATTCCACTCCTCATTGGGATCCTCCTTATCCTTTTGGGCTTCTACACCATCACTACCCCTGTCGCCTCTTTTATAGCACTGACACTTCTTTTCTCCTGGTCATTTATTGTTTCCGGTCTTTTAGAAATCATCTTTGCTATACAGAACAAGGACGAGATCGAGGGCTGGGGCTGGTACCTCACCGGTGGTATACTGTACACCCTATTCGGCATCCTGCTATGGAGCAATCCGGCGGTATCAGCTATCTCTCTAACTTTTATTGTAGGTTTTTACGTGCTGTTCCGGTCCATACAGCTCATGGCGTTTTCGTTTGATCTCAAGAGCTACGGTAGCAAGAACTGGGGGTGGATCACCGTATGGGCCGTATTGGGCCTGATCTTTAGCTTTATCCTATTATGGAATCCTGCTTTTGCCGGGCTATCCTTAGTTATCTGGACCGGTATGGCTATTATCGCCATCGGATTTTCGGCCTGTTTCTTAGCCTTCCAGCTCAAAGGGATCAAAAACAAAACCTCCGCGATGTCTGAGGAATGGAAAGCCAAATACCAGAGCCTAAAAGACGAATTCTATAACCACAGGACAGACTGATTCTTCCATTAAAAAAGGTCAGCAAGTTTATTTAACCACTTGCTGACCTTTTCCATAATATCCCACCGATCCCCGACTACTATTGCCCACTGACTACTAATCGCGAATCTGCGGATTTGCAAATCTGCCCAAGAAAGCTATAATAACTGTCAATTAATCACTAACACACTGACTACTGATTCCCTGACTACTGATCACTGCCCCCTGACTACTCCCTACTAATGGCGAATCTGCGGATTTGCAAATCTGCCCAAGAAAGCTACAATAACTGTCAATTAATCACTATCCACTGACTACTGATCACTGCCCCCTGACTACTGATCACTGACTACTGATTCACTTCCCTCCCTCTTCACAAAAAAATCCGACGGCCAGGTATAATCATCGTGGGGCGCATGCTCTATCCCATAATCTGCAAATACCAACAGCTCCGATCCCTCCTCCATAGCCTGGAACGCTGTACCGTAGCCCACGGGCACATGGATCACCTGCTTATCCTCAGCCTTGATGACACGCCTTTCTATCCTTAAATCCGGAGAAGCATTTGCCCAATCATCGATCTTCACCGTATCCAAAGTAAAAGCACCCGACAACACATAGAACCAGCGCTGTTCGATGCGATGGGCACGCCATCCACGGACCAGTTCAGTGTCCTTATTCTGTATAATATAAAATCTTTTGATCGGTGTCATGTCAAAATCATTGACAAAACGAATGGCTCCCCTATGGTCCGAAGCTATGCCTCCTTGAATACTACCTATCATTTCTAGTTAATTTTGTTTCCCTATTTAGCTTATAAAGATACTATTTTTCTTGCCATTCTTGCTTTTTAAAAGTTTGGCAAGGATATTGCAGTATATTCTCTACATTTTACCTATTTTATTTGAAATTACTATGAACAGGTTTACCTTAATATTCAGAACCCTGCCCAATGAGGCCCGTGTCTTTGCTCTGGCCTTCGGCTTATTTATTATTGCCGCCGGTCTATTCTTTTCCTTGTTATATCTAGGTCTATAAGGAGCACAAAAAATAGCCCACAGAATCTGAAGGCTACTGATCGCGAATCTGCGGATTTGCAAATCTGCCCAAGAAAGCTATAATCACGGACTACTAATCCCTGTCCACTGATTACTGACTACTTATTCACTGCCCGACTAATCCCTATACACTGACTACTAACTCCCTATACACTGTCCACTGAATACTGACTACTGATCACTGAATACTGCCCACTACCCCACAGCTATAGTATTACCCTGCATGTGATCCAATAGACTTGGATTTTTTACCGGACAGGTTTTTAAGAGATCCCGGACCGGATATTTTGCCACCACCTCCTGTAGGGCGGCCAAATGCTTCTCATGATGCGTATCCGTACCAACAAAATCATACATTCCCGATTTAATCATGGTCAGTGCCGCGACCTTTACCTCCGTACCGTAGTAGCGGCTTATCGACAGCAGATTCAATTGTAGTAGACAGCCCGCATCTTTGATCCGCTTATACATATCAAAGTTATAGTGGTAGTAATTATAGCGCTCGGGGTGGGCCAATATCGGCTTATAGCCTAGATTTTGGATATCCAATATAGTTTGAAACAAGGCCTTGGATTCCGAAAGATAAGACATTTCGATCAGCACATAGCCTCCCGGCATTACACAGAGATTATCCTTCTTTAGCAAGGCTTCTAATCCCTCGTCGATCATATGCTCTGCAGCCGCAAATATTTCCACCTTGCTATTTACAGCACGCAATTCCTTATTCAGCAACTGCTGCGCAGCACCTATAGTCGATTTCGTATTGGGATGTACCCCTTCCATAATATGAGGCGTACAGATAAATTTTTCAAAGCCTATACCATGCAAACCTTTAATCAATGCCATA
The DNA here is from genome assembly GCF_016746095.1 of Sphingobacterium faecale. Taxonomy (GTDB): domain Bacteria; phylum Bacteroidota; class Bacteroidia; order Sphingobacteriales; family Sphingobacteriaceae; genus Sphingobacterium; species Sphingobacterium faecale. The sequence goes on from NZ_JAERTY010000009.1 coordinate 135,624, forward strand.
GATTGTTCTACAGACTGACTACCATCATCGATACCGGGCAACAGATGATTGTGCATATCCACTTCTAGAAAAGCCAGTTTACCAAGTGTCCTTACTTTAGTTTCGCGTTGAGCCTTACCGAATAGATTTGAAAAAATTCCCATTATATCCTATAAAAATAAGTTTATGATTATAACATCAAAACGTAATACTTTGTTTTTTCGCTACAATGATAGATCTAAAAAATGAATCTTACATTTTTCAGCGGATCTGTAACAAACCCCATGCCACACCACCACAATACAATATTAGATTGCGCAAAGGTAATTAACATTCCCTTAATATTCAATCAAAATTGCATCATTTTTACTATACAAAAAAAGCACCGCCTTCAGGGCAGTGCTTCTATATATATAGTTAGGAATAGCTATATCGATTTCTTACCGAACAAGCCTTTTACTTTAGACAGCAATCGGGCTCTCAAGGGCTTATTACCCATATCGCCATAGCCATAACCGTAGCCATAACCATAGCCGTAGCCTTTGGCAAAGTCGACGTCATTCACTACTATAGCCATATTTTTCAATTTACCATCGGCATAAAGTTCTTTTGGTACATTGAGCAAGCGTTTATCCAGATAATTGGCCCGCGACACATAGACCGTCAGGTCCGCATTATGTGCAATCAATAAGGTATCCGTGACCAAGCTCACCGGAGCTGTATCCACCAGTACATAGTCGTAGTGCTCCTGTCCGTACTTTATAATATCATCGAAATGCCCGTTCATCAGCAACTCCGCCGGATTAGGCGCAATATAGCCAGAGTAGATAATATCAAAGCGGTAATTATCCGGCTGTTTAATAATAATATTATCAATATCCATATCCGGATTGATCAAGTACTGCGTGATCCCCACATTGGTATGCTGTAGATGTGACAGCCCCAGATAATCCAATACCTTAGGCGAACGTATATCTGCTCCTACGAGCAATACCTTCTTGCCCGACATGGACAGGATACGCGCCAAGTTCGTCGATACAAAGGATTTTCCTTCACCCGATGTCGTAGAGGTTATAAAGATCACTGCCGAATCCTTCTTGGCACCCAGCATAAAGGAAATATTCGTCCGCAGGATACGGAAAGCCTCTGCCAGCGAAGAGCGGTCATTATCGCGTACAATCGGATCCGGTGAGGTGGGTACCTCTCCGAGAATTGGCGCTGACAGTACCGCTTCAATATCCTTACGGGACTGCACCTTATTATCCAACAAGAACTTGATATATAGAGCTACAAAAGGAAGGAGAACCCCAGCAATCAGCGCACCCAACAGAATAATCATTCTTTTGGGCGCTACAGGTATATCCGATCCATAAGCTGAATCAATCACTTTCAGGATATCCGGCCTCGCTGCAGCTTTAATTTCGTTCTCCTCCCGCTTTTGCAACAAGAAAAGATAGATAGACTCCACGATCTGCTGCTGCCGGCTAATATCCTTAAAGCCGAGCTCCTGACGGGGCACTGCCGAGATACGACTCTGTAGCTGATTCTTCTTGGTTTGGGCACTATTCAGTGACAGTTTCAATACCGACTGGTAGTTGTCCAGCGATGTCATCAAGTTCCGGTTCATCGAGCGGATATTCTCCGTCAGGTTCTTCACGACAGGGTTATCTGCGGTTGAACTTTTCAACATATCCTCCCTCTCTAGCACCATCTTATTATATTCGATCAACGATCTCTCAATGGACAAGTCCTGCAATCCCACATTAGATGGCAACAGCTGCAGATCCGAATTCGATTTGATCGATTCCTTCATATAATCGGCCAGTTGCAGTTGGGTCCGTTTTTCGAGCACATCTTTGTCCGCTTCCGACATGGTTTTGAGATTCAGCTCCGCCTCCGCCATCAGATCGGTCAGGTTATTGTTGGACTTAAAGTCTCTTACCTTTTGGTCCGCAGAATCCAGATCTTTCGAAATCAACTCCAATCGGGCGGAGATAAATTTGGATGTCGCCGCAGTAACCTTATTCTTGTCATCAGACACATCATTATTATACCGCTCGATGAGGCTATTGATAATAAGCTCTGATTTTTCTTTGATCGGCCCAGTCATAGAGAAGGAAACAATATAAGACTGCTTCTCTGCGCTAGGATTGATCTGGAGCGCCTTTTGCAATCCATCTACTGTTTTATCTACGGATTGCATAATCACTTTTACCGTATGCCCGATAGACTTGGAAAAGTCTACATTAGGGGTAATAATAATCTCACCAAAATTAGTAGTGACAGCCTTTCCGAACTCTCCTTTGCCTTGGTCTAGTCCGTCTTTCTCGATTAAGGAAAAAGTGGTATGGTCTAGTATCTTCAATGTAAAATCCCCTGTCTTCTGAAGATTTTTAATATTCGTAGCCAGCACCTTAATGGGCGAGTTCTTAAGGAGCACTTCCGTCTCCTTAATATTTCCTTTTACAAAATAACTATTCTGTAAGTTGTGCTGCTCGATTACTTTACGCAGTATGCGGCGCGATTTAATAACTTCGATCTGGTCGATCACAAAGGCCGACTGTCCCGAACCACCCGTCAAACTTGATAATTCGGCCAGTCCAGACAATTCGCCTCCTGCCTTATCCTCCTTTTCCAGCAGAATCTTGGCATCGACCTTATATTCTGCGGTACTGTAGCGCAAATACAGAAATGCGGCTAGCACGGCTAGTATCATCGAAACAACAAACCATTTCCAATAATAGGCATATTGTTCGACCAATTGCTTCAGGTCAATCTCTTGCTCCTCTGCCTCAGCAGCTTTATATTTTTTTAGGTTATCGGTCATTCTTATCTTCTACTGGTTACAACTAGAGTTAAAATCGAAATGATGATCGAACTCACCGAGATCCATACATTCGTATTCTGACCGAGGTTCGAGTTTCGTACCTGTGAGCCATTTGGCTCCACATAGATCACATCATTTTGGGCTAGGTAATAATAGGGTGAGTTCAGTATAGAATCGGACAGAAGGTTCAACCGTTCCATTTTCTTTTCTCCATTCTTTTCTCTTATCAATAAGACATTGTTCCGCAGGCCTTTTATCGTCATATCTCCAGCTAATCCCAATGCTTCTAATACGGTGACACGCTCCTGCGGCAAGGTGTAGGTTCCGGGCTTGGCCACCTCGCCTAATACCGTAACCTTAAAATTCGCAAATGTTAGATTCACACCAGGCTCGACGATATATTTTTTTAACTGAGAACGTAATAGCTCCGTAGCCTCGACCCGACTTAATCCTCCTACTTTCACTTTTCCCAAAACTGGAAATTCTATTTCACCTTTCGCATCGACTAGATACGTAGGTTTAAACGCCATATCTGTAGCCGTACCTGCCGCAGCTTGATAGACATTCTGCTGATTAAAAGGCATTGTTGCCTTTATATCAGCTGCCGATACCGTAATAGTCAATAAATCCTCCTGTTGTATTTTTGGCGCATATTGCAGATAGGTCTTCTCCAATTCGAGGTGCGAAGGCTGCAGATAGGCAATATTCTTGCGCGAAGCACAGGAAGCAAATAGCAGTAATAATACGAAAGCAAGGTAAATTTTATTCATGCAAATAATTTTAAGTCGTAAAGGCAAAAATCACTCCAATTTTTCATCAACCAACCACAAAAGTAAAATATTAATAGTAATAATAAAACACAAATACAGATTCCTTTATGCCTTTGGTATGTTTTTATTTAATTCACATATTTCTTAATCAGGTACTTCTTTCCTAGCAGATAGCATAGCGACATTCCCGATAAGAGCCCAACAGCGAAAAACACCTGCATATTTAAATTTTCTTGTGCCATCCGAATAACCAATACGCCAATCAAGAACTGCACGGCAGCATACAGAAATGAAACCAATAGTTTATTAACACCCGCCTCATTAGCGAGGTATTGATAGAGGTGAGAACGGTGCGCTTTAAAGATATTCTCTCCTTTAGACAAGCGCCTTATGATAGTCCATATGGCATCTATGCCATAGACCGCCAAGAATAAGATATAAATCAGATTCTGTGTTTTAATAATCAATGCTACCAACGCGAAAAGCAAGATAAAAGCAATCGCAACAGAGCCTACATCACCAGCAAAACACTTTGCCTTTGTCCGGAAGTTAAAAAACGCAAAAACCAATACCGATAATAAGGTATAGATCAGCAAATCCGGATTGATGAAATCAATAGAGTGACTCATCCAAAGCAATAACCCTCCCACAGCCAAACTATAACAGGCCGTGATCCCATTGATACCATCCATAAAGTTGTAGGCATTGATGACGCCGACTACAATTATGAACGCGAGCAGCAGAAAATACCAAGGCATGTCAAAGAGGTTAAGCTCATAAGCCATGAGCAGCACCGAAGCAAAGTGGATCAAAAGACGCACCTTATTCGACAAGGTCATCACATCATCAGCAAAACTCACTACGGTCATTAGTGTCAGCCCCAAGAAAAACCAAGGACACTGGAATCCCGAGAGGATAAAAAATGCCAGAGCCCCGAAATAGAAAATAATTCCACCACCACGTAGTGTTATCGTGGTATGCGATGATCGCTCATTCGGCTTATCGATAATGTTAAAGCGATCCGCTATCTTAAAATAAAGTAGCTCCAGTACAAACAGAACTACAAAAACTAATGCGTATATCATTTTCTCTTTACTTCCAATTAACTCCTAAAGGATTCAAATTTGACAAAAGAAAGCCTAGAAACTTTTCGAATGAAAAGGTTTCAGCTTTTGTTGTCAATTTAATCCTTTTTCAAAACTCCTTATCGTCTTCTCCAAACCTTCTTTTGCTGTCAGCGGCAATTTCTCTATCCCCAGTCCCTTCTTTATCTTCTCATTGGACACTACATACGACTCTGTCAACTTCTTTAGTCGTTCCGAATTAAGCGGTAACGGCAAGATATCTCCAATTTTCACCACCATCCTTATCATACCTGCCGGTATAGACCATAGTTTTGGCTTCTTCCCTAATGTCTCAGAAATTAAAGCCACTAGCTCGTTGGTAGACAAAGCCTCATCATCCGCAAAATTATACACACCAGAAGGCAGCTCCTCACTGCCAATCATTCCCTCAACAAGAAAATTAAGGTTATCAATGCTTAGAAAAGAACGTAGGTTATAAAAAGAGGCCAACGGCCAAGGAATCCCCCCTTCCACTACTTTATATAATAGATTCAGGTTCCCTTTATTACCTGGACCATGAATCATGGACGGACGCACTATAAAGAGACGTTTGCCTTTTGGTAAAGTCTGACTTAACAAATACCGTTCAGCTTCCAGCTTCGATTTACCATAAGGAGTTAGGGGTGTACCAACAATAGCTTCGTCTAATACGCCATTTACCGTATCCGCTACGGCCTTCACGGAAGAGAAATAAAAGAAATCTCGGATATTGGATTTTAGAAACTCTTTATATAATTTAATCGTTAAATCCTTATTTACTTTAAAGTATTCGTCGTCTGCAGAAGTATTCGACGTGTCATGGGCTTTTCCTGCTAAATGCACAATGGCAAGCCCCTCTTTTTCCATATGATCAGTCCAATTTTCCTGACGTAAGGATAGTTGTTGGGTACCGTGTTTTCTACCCTCTAGATGTCGCTGTAAATTCTGTCCAACAAAACCAGACGCTCCTGTTATAATAATCTTCATCAATTAACTAAGCTATCTATTAAGGAAATATATTTCTTTACCACGACTTCTTTAGAATAGTTTTTATTAATCTCTTGCAGTCCATTTGCCCCCATGGCCTTAAGTTCCTCTTTTGTAATTCCCTTTAAAAAGTTCACGAGCTCACTGACCTTATCCTGAAAAATAATAGTGGTTACCAATTTAGAACACCCTTGATGTTTCAAAAAATTGATAATAGGCGTTCCTTCACCCGAACATACCAACAATGGCTTACTACATGCCATTATCGTATACACTTTTGAAGGGAACCCATGTTTCTCCATTTCCTTGGACATAAAAATATACTGTAGATCCGCAAAAGCTAATAATTCAGGCATTAACTCCCTTCGCTGATAAGGTAGAATATGAACGTTACTTAATCCAAACTCTTGTACTTTTTGCTGTACATAACCTTTCATCACTCCCTCGCCGACTACATAAAAATCAAACGGCTCATCTTTGAGCAGTACCGCTGTCTGCAACAATGGCTCCCAATCTTGTGCATGTCCGATATTTCCGGCATACATCAACTTAATATGATCGTTGTTTATAAATAACGATGAATCCAAATTCACGTTCGTGGACAATGGCCTATACAACTCCGTATCTACAAAGTTAGGGATAACATGCAATTTAGCTTTATTATGAAATCTATCCATTATTGTTGTATAGAAAACGTCATCAATGGTTGTCACCGCATCTGATTGATTGTATACAAATTGCTCCAACCATTTCAATACATTAATTATAAATTTTGATTGAAGACCACCTTGTTCTATTAAAAAATCGGGATAAATCTCCTGGACGTTATAAACGACTTTTGATTTCTTAATCTTTCCAATAATTAAATTAATAAATCCAATTGTCAATGGTGGAGAGGGTGATAATATTACATCAATATTCTTTTCACGGAGACCTAATAATAAAGACACCATATGCCAGTACACAAAACCAAGCATACGAAGCAAAGAAGACTTAAATTTCTTCTGTGGCACATGTAAAACCCGAATGCCTTCATAATTACTTTCTCCAAATAAACCACCCCACCTTTTAGATATGGGTTGCTTTTCGAGTTCCTCTTTAACCACATTATAATGGGGTGTAGTGGTCAAAACAACAACCTCATAACCAATACCTTTAAACCCTTTTGCAATATCGTTATACAAGTAAGCTGTAGACACTCCATCCGGACTGAAAACAATACTATGAATTAGAATCTTCTTTTTTTTGATCATTATTAAATCTCTTCCGACCAAACGGTTCTTTTAATGTAATCGGTATAAGAAATAATTATCCGCACCACTTTCGCCGATACATTCGGCATAGAATAATCGGCAACAGGCCGGAAATTTCTGGATTCTCCCACTTCCTGTTGCAGTACCTGTACCAAACCTTGCATGATACGCTCTGGTGATAAGCCCACCATCATAACCGACGCTTCTTCCATAGCCTCTGGCCGCTCATGTGCTTGGCGGATATTTAAAGCTCTAAAACTTAGGATCGAGGACTCTTCTGATATTGTTCCCGAATCAGACAGCACCGCATAAGAATGCTTCTGCAGGGCATTATAATCATGGAATCCTAACGGCTTTAAGAATTGTACTTCAGGACGCATTTCAATTTGCATCTTGTCGATCATGTTTTTTGTCCGTGGGTGCGTCGATACGATAATTGGGTACTGATACTTTTCAGCAATCGCATTTAATGAAGTCATTAAACCTCTAAAGTTCTTTTCGGAATTGATATTTTCCTCCCGATGTGCAGATACCACATAAAATTCACCTTTTTTTAAGTTCAGTTTCTCCAAGACATTGGAAGCTTCAATCTGCGGCAGGTAATGCGTTAGCACCTCGTACATAGGAGATCCTGTTTTGATAATACGATCTGCAGGAAGACCTTCCCGCAATAAATACTCTCTTGCTATATCGGAATAGGTCAGGTTGATATCCGAAGTATGATCTACAATCTTACGGTTTGTTTCTTCCGGTACACGCTGATCAAAACATCGATTGCCTGCTTCCATGTGGAAAATAGGGATATGACGTTTTTTAGCAGGAATAGCACAAAGACAAGAGTTTGTATCTCCCAATACTAAGAAAGCATCCGGTTTCAACTCTTCCAACAGAGGGTCTATTTTGATTAAGATGTTACCAACCGTTTCTGTAGCTGTTTTACCGGCTGCCTCTAAGAAATAGTCTGGCTTACGTAACCCTAGATCCTCAAAGAAAATCTGATTTAACTCGTAATCGTAATTTTGTCCGGTATGGACGATAATATGTTCAACCGCTTCGGAAGCATCAAGAGCTGACAACACGCGTGATAATCGTATTATTTCTGGACGGGTACCAACCACCGTCATTACTTTCAATCTGGTTATTGGTGATTGGTTTCCTGTTATTTGTTGTGTATTACTAATCATTTCCTTTTAAATATTTTATTAATCCATTTAACAACTTACCTATTGTTTGGATTTCGTTCTCCAATCTATCAAAATCCTCATCAAGGATAAATTTGAGATTTTTTGCAATCAGTAGCTGTGTATCTAATTCTTGTTGACTACCTAACGCTATATACAAAAATTGTATAAATTCCTTTTTCGAATGTCTTGCAGCACCCTCAGCTATATTACTGGGAATAGAAACTGAAGCTCTTCTCATCTGGTTCGTTAAACCAAACACCTCTTCTTTCGGAAAAGCACTTGTTAATTGGTAAATGATTGTTACTAAATCCACACTAAATTTCCAAGAATCTAAGTTTTTATGTGTTTTCATTTCTAATCACCAATTACAAATAACTACTATACTACTTCAAAATACGTATCAGCATCTTCGGGATTAAATGGCTCATTGATCCAAAATATAGTATACAATTCTTCTTCACCGATATTCTTTATATTATGCGTATACCATATAGGCATATCTACATAAGCAGGTTCGGTCCCATCTAAATAAAAATCTAATACCTCATCCGTACCGATCTTACGCAATTGAATCAGAGCCTTACCTTTAATAACGGCAAAACGTTCAATTTTGCGTGTATGATAATGATTCCCACGCGTAATCCCCGGAACTGTAGTAGAAAAAGAACATTGTCCGCCAATGCCCAATCGAATCACCTCGACAAAGGCGCCACGCGGATCAGTATGCTGAACGAATTTTACCGGATAATGTGATTTGTGGTCGATATAGGTACGATATGTATTGAATAGATTATGCTCAAAGCTATCCTTGATAACAGGGATTTCCCCACCCTCCAAGTATTTAGTTTTATAATCTTCTAGCAGATCCAACACTTCTGAAACTTTTTTTACAGCGGTCGGTTCAACTAAAAGCTTCGCATTACCTTTGTCCGATCGAATCTCCTGAATGATAGTATCCACTAGCTCCTGTACATAAATCAATTTCACCTCCCCATCGTTGCTAACGATGGGCGTTTCGCCATGTGTCAATTGGTAGGAGAAGGTCGCTACAAAAGAGTTGTAAAAGGGCTTGCCAAAAGCACCAAAAACATTAGGAATGATTAAGCCTGTAAATTTACCTCCTGCTTCCTGTGCCCAGCTAACCAAAAGTTCACGCCCTTCACGTTTGGAGCGACCATACAAGTTGTCTCGTTCTTCTTGCGTAGAAGATGACATCAGCACATGAGCTTTAGAACCAGTTCTCCTCAATGCATCAACCAGCTTTTGAACCAAGCCAACATTCGTTTCATAAATGATTTGTTCGGACTCATGCCGATTCATTGCTGCTAAATGTACTATTACATCACAAGACGCCACAAAAGCATCTAAGTCATTTTCTGACTCAAAAAACTCTTTGTTAAAATCAATACGTTCAAATTCCTCAGAGAATAACCCCAAAGTATTATATAAATGACTCCCCACAAACCCATTCTGCCCCGTAATACCAACTCGTTTCATATGTAGCATATATACGTTACCTTTTCTACTTTACCCTTTTATCTTTAAACTTATTTCCCTTAATAAGGATATTGCATAACATCTTCACCAAATACCTCTTTACGAATCAAAGGCAAAGTTGACACTAACTTCTTCAACCCTTCTACGCCTTGCTGTTCTGTATTATGCGAATGGTAATCTTCTATTTTGGAAACATCTTGCTCTCCCTCTGAGAAATACTTCGCGTAGTTCAGATCACGGTTATCAGCTGGCACACGATAGAAGTCCCCCATATCCTCCGCTTTTATCATCTCTTCACGGGTACATAGTGTTTCATAGAGCTTTTCTCCGTGCCGTGTACCGATTACTTTAACCGGAACTTCCTTACCCGTCAATTCGATCAACGCTTGAGCCAGATCACCAATAGTACCGGCCGGTGCTTTATTGACAAATAAATCACCAGGATTGGCATGCTTGAAAGCAAATAATACTAAATCTACTGCATCTTCCAAAGACATAAAGAAACGCGACATGTTGGGATCGGTAACGGTGATTGGTTCTCCTTTTTGAATCTGATTTAAAAACAATGGAATTACCGAACCACGGGATGCCATGACATTCCCATAGCGTGTCAAACATACCACCGTATCCGTCAAATTACGAGCTTCAGCCACCGCTACTTTTTCCATCATGGCTTTAGAGATTCCCATCGCATTGATCGGATAAGCAGCTTTGTCTGTACTTAAACAAATCACTTTCTTAACCCCATTCGAAGCAGCTGCACGGATAACGTTCTGCGTCCCCTCTACATTGGTCTTAACCGCCTGCATAGGAAAAAATTCGCATGAGGGGACCTGTTTCAGGGCAGCAGCATGGAAGATATAATCTACACCTCTAGTAGCAGGCTCGACAGAAGCATAATCACGCACATCTCCTATATAATATTTAATTTTATCATTTTTATACAGATTACGCATATCATCCTGCTTCTTTTCGTCCCTAGAGAAAATACGTATCTCTTTAAAATGGTCTGTGGTCAAAAAACGATTAAGCACGGCTGTACCGAATGAGCCTGTACCGCCTGTTATTAAAAGGACTTTATCTTTAATCTCCATGCTTTACTTTTTTAAACAAATTTTCCTTTTGTTCTTTTGAAGGATAATTAATCAACACTGCTTTATATACACCTTTAAACACAAATAAACTTCCTGCAGCGACACCAATGATTTTGTGTTTATCAATTACATCTTTAATATCATCTAACGAACCTGCTCCTCCCAATACTGTCATGGGCAAAGAACTCTGCTCTCTTGCTTTATCAATCAACGCATGATCAAAACCTTTCATAGCACCATCCTGATCAATCGAATTAATAACAATCTCTCCTGCTCCTAGCTTTTGAGCTTCTTGTATAAATTTAAAAGGGTTAATTCCGGTAGCTTTTTTACCGTTATGTGTATAAACTTCATAGCCACCAAATAACTTTTTCTTGACATCAAGCACAATAATTACCGATTGAGCTCCTACCCTATCCGCAATCTGCGTAATCAAATTGGGATTATGCAGTACAGCCGATGATAACGCTATTTTTTCTATACCTAATCCAAATATCCTTTGAGCTTGCTCAACTGTTTTTACGCCCCCTCCATAACATAAAGGCATTCTAGATTGATTTGCTATACGTTCTATCAAACTATAATTAGGCTCATATCCTTTAACAGTTGCATCGATATCAAAGATTGCCAATTCATCGACAGCTTTTTCATTAAATATTTTAACAGCATTAATCGGGTCGCCGACATACTTCGCATTCTTAAAGTTTACGGTCTTCACTAATCCATGGTCCTGTATCAATAAACTTGGAATAATTCTTGGTCTCAGCATATCAATTATAGTCTAGCGAAGTTATGCAATAAAATTTCACCATAATGATGACTTTTTTCGGGATGGAACTGAATACCATATTTATTCTCATGATGCGCAGCAGAAGCAAATTCTCCTCCATACTCTGTTGTTGCCATTATATCATCGCTATTATTACATTCAAAGTAATAGGTATGTAAAAAATAAAAAATAGCATCTTTTTCTAACCCATCAAATAAAGCAATATTTTTCACCGGAGTTACATCGTTCCACCCCATATGCGGTAATCGTGTAACCTGATCAATCTTAGTTTCATCAAACTTACGCACTGAGGCATTAATCCATTTTAATCCCTCCATGCAGCCCTCATCGCTATTATTGGCCATCATCTGCATACCAACACAAATACCAATAACCGGGACTTCCTTTTCTAATACCAGTTCATCCAATACCCCTCTCATGCCAGAGTTATTTAACTGTTTCATTGCATGATCAAAATGTCCTACGCCAGGAAGAATCAATTTCTCAGCACCTTCGAGATCCGCTTCGGCCCTTGCGATTTTTACAGAAACATCAACCCTCTTGTATACATTTACAAAAGCGTTAATATTACCAACTCCGTAATCAATTATTGTTATCATTATCTAAATAATCGCTTTTCCATTCCAAATTTTTGCATCACTTGTGCACCAAGTTTAATAATACCCATTTTATTTTTATAGTCTTTGTAGGTTTTGTTCGGCCCATTAAATATCTCTTGAAGATCTTCTCGAGTCAAATCAAGTTTATGTGCCACATACTCAAACTCTTTTTGCAAAAATTCCTCCGACAATTCTGGTCTAGAAATCCGATCTAGAGCTTCCTCTCTTGTCATCTGTCCTGTAAGAATTAAAGAAGAAAAGTGTGCTCTACGTTTTTCGTATCCAAATTTACGTGGCAGCCAATAATCTTCGTAAAAACGAGTAAATCTTGATTCATGATGCTTATGTTGAAAAGGTTGCCAACCAAATTTATCTTGTAATAACTTCTCTGCATCTGTCTTCACAAATGGAACTAAATTTAATGGTTTAAAAACTTCCATGGCATACACATACTTATAATATATCTTATAAGACAAGATATCTACCAAAGGAAAAGTCTTCAATGGACGTTTACCAAATTTACCATGAATATCATTTACCAACCTTAAATCAATGCCGGGAAATCCACCCCATTCTTCTGGTTCACGACAACATTCGGTAGAGAAGTTACCACCAGTTAACACGTAATTAATTTTATTCTTCTTCGCAAACTTGTACAAACCTGAAAAAAAAGCATAATCTTGTGGTAAGTCTTGGTCAGCTATCTGTGACTTTAAAAATGCAACCTGTAGATCTTTCATCTCCTCCCAATTGATAACCTCAGTATATAGGTCTAAGTTTAAGCCGTTAATTAATTTTTCAATATTTCCAACAGCTTTGTCCGTGTTCCAACCTGCATCCACATGAAAGATTAGAGGGCGTATTCCCATTATTTCTTTTGCTACATAGGCTGCGTAAGAGCTATCTAGCCCCCCACTTAAACCTATGATACAGTCAAAGTCCTTATTGCGGCTATTTTTTTTGATTTTATCGGCGATTTTCATTAACTCATCGAAGCCTTTCTGATCTGTATGCCAATTTGGCTTTATATTTTCGATATAGTTAGTATAATAATCACTTTCTCCCTTTTCATTAAAAATGATATTTGGATCTGTCGTATCCATTATCGTTTTTGTACATATTTGATATGGCCTATTATTTTTCATCTAATTTATTTTAATAGCACTAATATTTTCTTCATTAATTTCAAATGAGATCTTGAATTATCTTGTAAAAATCTTTTTACATCTTTCGAATAACCGATGTTTTTGGTTGTTTTGTTATTATAGAAATATTTATCTGCATTCCACCAAACAATTCCATCTATTCTTCTTTGCTCCACTGTTACCTCCAACATATTCCTAATATGTCTTAAAAATTGCTGTTCTGGAATTTTTTGTAAACCCAATTTTCTATTGCTAGGATGAAATCGCTCCATTACAAAAGGCAACAACATTTTATTATATTTTGCACTTATTTTTATAAGATTTTCAATATTTTGCTTAACATAGGTATCATTTTGAAATCCATTTGACTCTTCGTCCGAATAAAAGAAATACATGGACGGAAATAACACATCACTTTCTATAATCAAACTCTCAATTTTTTGTATATTCTCAACAAACCAATCACTTTCATCCAAATTCCAGTACGTAGTAAAAGGAATCCCATAATAACCCCATTTAACATTGGGTCTTAGTTTTTTTACAGATCTTAGTATCTGTAAATAATATGACAACGACCTCTTAAACGTCTCCGTATCTGACGGCTCATTAACTAATTCATCAATATAGGGTGCTTCTAAATCTATATAACAAAATCCGGTTGCTAATGGATCCGGATATAGCTCTTCTACAGACTTCCTAAGCTTCTGCTCATTAAATCCGAAATAAGTCCCAGTAGCAAATGCATGCTCATCAATAAATAACACCTTCTGAATGCCATTATCCTTTAAATATATAGATAACTTGACATCTTCAAAGTCGAAGTAATAAAACAACTGTTGCTGCTTTTGAGCTATCAGTGATAGAAAAGAAAAGAAAAATAACATCAATAAAAAAATAAACTTTTGATGCAACCCGCTCATGATATGTTACTATTTAGTAAATAATAAGATTTATAATTCCAATCAAGAACAGATTACTCACAACCAAGCGATTTTTTGGCAATATTAGTGTAAGCAAATTCTGTACATCCCTTTTGTTGGGCTGATTTGAGCATTTCCTCATAAACCCCTTCCTTATCTATTACGTGAGTTAAAATTGATTCTATCTCTTCTACACTATCGTGTTTAAGAAATAGAGCATTCCCCCCCACATCGACATGTGTAATCCCTTCCCAATATTTAAAAATAGCTGGAGTACCTGTACCAACAGCTTGTTCCCATAAGACAGAATGTGTCCCAGGAAATACTATTAGATCGCTCATAATATAATAATCTAAAATTTCATCTGATGACAACCAACCCACAAACTTTATCTTTGAATGCACTAATAATTCATTAATTTTTTCTTTTGCCTCAGGAGCAATTGTACCAAATACAACCAGAGTAACTTCTTTTGAAAAACTTTCAATATTTCTAAAGGCTTCCAAGACCAGGTGTATATTTTTTAACATATCTATTTTACCTCCAGTCAAAATCACAAATTCCTTTGACAAACATAACTTTTCTCTTAATCTCTCTCCTGCGCCAAGGTTCAACTTTTGCTGTAATAAATCATCATCTACCCCCATCAACAGTAGCTCGACTTTAGCCTCAGGTATTTTATATGCATTTCGTAAAAAATCACAACGAAGAGGAGTTACTCCGTAAAACATACTTACATAAGGTAAAATTTTACGTCCTATAAATCGCCACACAACGTGATGAAAAATATGCTTCGAGATCCAGCTCTTTGCGCTATTTATATAATCTGTATGGCAGTCAATAAAAACCTGTATATTGTTTCTTTTTGCATATCTCATTACTTGAATAATATCCGCAAACGAATAATCGTGTATAAATAAAATATCTGGATTCTCTGTTTTTAGTGATTCGGAAAGATTTTCATATCTTCTAATAAATGAATTAATTTTTTTCCAGCATCTTCTGTAATTTAACCTAATTACCTTATAACCATCTGTCGAAAAATAAGTATTAGCTTTAGGTAAAGTACAAGGTTTTCCATTCTTATCAAATGAAACCAATGAAGCTATCACAGAAACCTCATGCCCTAGCTTTTGGTGATACTTTGGTAACATGTTTTCCTGATATGAATAATTGTCTATATAGAAATTAGAAAGACATAGATGAACGATTTTCATATTGATTATTTCGAGGATAAAATAAAATTAAGCCAAATAAATTCCAGAAATCAACATTCTGGTAAATATTACCAGAAGTAAGAGTCAGACCAAATGACAACAGTAATAAAGGAACAAATACAATAAAATATATATCAAAACTTCTAAAGGATTTAATTTTATTAAACAATCGAATTATGAGTAAGCAAAATATAAAAATCCCTACAAATCCAAGAGCCATTAAAACCTCTAAAAATATATTATGCGGATATCCACCATTTGATCGTAAAACGAATTGATCACCAATTATAGGGTTATTAAGAAACATTTCCCACGCCTCTTCAAAAAGATAGTCTCTAATTTCCTTTTGTCCCCCCTTTATTTGAGTCGAAAAATTAATAATTCTTGTAACACCTCCTATTTCGATATTATTTAGAATAATATAATCTATAAGGTAACCAAAAACTACAAAGCCTGATGTAAAAAAAAGAATAGATCTAAAAAAATACCCTAATGTTTTCCTAACTTTCGTATGATAAATAAAGAGTATCAGGATAGTACAAATAACTGTTATTAACATTGGTCCTCTTGACGCTCCAAGAATTAAATTGAGCAAACCAAAACATATAGCAAATAACAGCCAAGCCCTTCCTTTTCCATTTAATGAATTCTTCAAAAAAAGATAACCACTAAAAGAAATAAGCAATAGATATCCTCCATAAAGACTGTAGGAAATTGAATTGAGTATCGGAGAAATTTGATCTACACCGTAAATTTCAGCTCGTTGCAAAAGTATATCAAAAGATATTTGAAATCTATTTTGAATTAAATATGCCGCTAAGCTAAACAAGTTAACTACTAGAAGGCAAACAAATGACTTTCTGGCTAACGACGCCGTATTTACATAATTTATCCCTCTAGACATTGCGATAAGAGGAATTAAGATATTTCCAATATAAAAGCCAAAAACCTCTAATCCACTTTTTTCATGAAACACATCATAAATACCTAAGTCAATTAATATCCTAAAAAAATATACAATTAAAAACAAAAACAATAAATTTTGCGAATATTTATTCGGCGCAAAATTGACACTTTTTATAATAATAAAAATAGATAAGCACACTCCAATTATTCTATATCCAGTGTTAAATGCGGTAGATGACATACCGATAAACAGGGATAAAATAGTGGAGATTGGATACGCAAAACACAAAAGGACAATCATCCATTCCGTTAGCTTTCCAATAGTCTCTGCATCTTTCTCTATTGGCACTCCCATTATTCTATAATAAGATCTATTTCACGCTTTGCCCGCTCTTCCCAAGATAAAAACGTTCTATTTGCAAATTTTTTTGCATTTTCAGAAATTTGATGCCTTAATTCATCATTTTCGAGCAGATTTAATATTGCATCTTCTATCACTTCAATTTTATTAGATTTAATTTCGAAGAATGCGTTTAAGTCTATCAAGTCTAATGATCCAGTATCATTCAATGCAATCATTGGAACTCCCAATTGTACTGCTTCAATAAATACATTTCCTAAATTAGAAGTATGATATAACGAGAAAGTAATATCGGAGTGCAGCAACATATAATGAACTTCCTGAATAGGTAACCCATAAATGAACTTGATTTTATCTTCTAGTCCAAATTTATTTACCATCATTGATAGTCGAGCTACGTACTCTTTATCCCAAGCTGCGCCAATTATGTAGGTAACCGGAAAATCCAAACCCTTGGTATGAATACAATGAAGAGCTTCAATAAGCAAATGTTGACTTTTCCAAGGATCTAGTCGAGCAACATACGTCATGAAATTATCAGGTAAAGAAATATTTTTTGGTCTCTTTATATTTGTAGCTATATTTTTATCCACTCCATTCAATAAGAAATGTAATGGCAGATCTTTATTGCCTATTTTCTCAAAAACAATATCCCCTTTGGTACCATCATTTGTAATAATGAGTCCTTTTCCTTTCATACTAAAAGTTAAATATTCCAGTGGATGCTTTAAAAACAACTTCCATTTAGGTTCTGAAATCTCATTAATTAAAAATGTCCCATATAAACGACGAAATTCAGGAACTGAAGTTTTACGGCTAATTAAAGCAGTAACTCCTCCCAAAGAACCAAATCCAACTAACTGTTGGATATTCGAATTATTTTGCACAATACGCACTCCTAAAGATACTGCTGTATAAATCAACTTGAACTTTTGAAATAAATTAGTAGATCTCTCACCAACAGTATAAATTTGAATTTTTTTATTATACTTGGGCGGAATAGAGATCACATACTCTGGTTGCCACACAATAACATGAATCGTTCCTATTCTATCATCATCTAGTATCTTATAGAATACGTTGTTAAACGCTGGCATTCCTTTGGATTTTTCCTGTCCTTCATAAAAGAATGGTGCCGCTCCAGTCCAAACGTTTGTTACTAACAAAACATCCTTTCTAATCTGCTCTTTTCCCATAATAATTAATTGACTTCAACCAATTATGAACACCAAAAGCAAAATCATAAAGTTTCTTATAAAACCTACTATTATAATATCCTTTATAGTCTAGATAGCTTTTAACTTCTGCATTCATCATACCCTGAAAATCAGCCTCAGACATACCTAGTTTCTTCATAAAGTAAACCCGATCTTCTTCCTTCATTTCCTGATTAGGATAAGGATCGAGTTGAAGATCTATCAAAGCTTCTTCTCTAGTCATCTCTCCAGCACAAATCAAATTGGAATGATGTGCCTTTCTTTTATCTAAATTAAATTTCTGTGGTTGAATATAGGCTTGAGTAAATCTAGTATAAATAGATTCATAGTGTTTCCCCCCATAGTAAACCCACCCCAATTCATCTTCAATAAGCTTTTTACCTTTTTCCTTAGAGTAATCAACATAATTTAAAATATTTACGGTAGACAATTTATGTATTAATTTATTTTTAAAATTGTCAAAAATAGTTGTCCTAGGAAAACTCTTCAATTTTACACTTCCAAATTGCTTATGTACATTTTTAATAAGCAACCAATCGCGCTGTGCATCACCTTCAGACCATCTCGGAGACATGATAAATTCAGATGAGCCATTTGATCCATTTATTATATATCGGATGTTATTCTTTATGGCTGTCTGATTAAGAATAGATATAATGCCATGATCTGTAGGTATTTCCATCCCTGGGGTAGAAGCCTTTAAAAAAGAAATCTGCAAATCTTTAAACTCCTTCCAATCAATCACATATGTAAATAAGTCGATTTCCAATTTATCTAAACACTTTTGAATATTTGAAACAGCAAGTTCCGAATTCCAACCGTTATCAAGATGCACAGCTAGTGGGCGTAAACCTCTTCTCTTGACTTCATAAGCAACATAAGTACTATCTACACCTCCGCTTACCCCAATAATACAGTCATATTTCTTTCCTTTTCCTGCCGCTTTAATTTCATCTATGACTTTTTGCAATTGCAGTTCCTTTTCTTCATTGTATGTAAAATCATGAGATAAATAGCTATTGCAATAATTACAATGTCCTTCCTTATCGAATTGAATTACCGGATCTGTGGTATCCATTACACATCTCTTACAGATTTTAACTTCGTCCATCTTTTATACTTATTTTTGATTGAATATCCTCCCAATCGGGATAATTTATTAATACCGCCCTATGAACACCCTTATACACAAACAAACTTCCAGCTGCACTAGCTGAAGCTCCACCGATGTTGATTGCATCTATTAAATCGCTTTCATCTTTAGCTCCACCACAAGCAACTACAGGTATTGAAACCGCCGCACTAACCATTTTTATCAATGCTAAGTCGTACCCCTTATATGTGCCATCTCTATCAACAGAATTTAAAAAGATTTCACCCGCGCCCAACTTCTCCATATTTTTGACATATTCTACTACATCCAATTTCGCATTTACTTTACCTGAATCGCTATAAACGTATTGTCGTCCAAATAGATTACTTTTTACATCAACCGAAACCACAGTACTTGAGCTCCCAAATCTGTGTGCCGTCTCTTCAATCAGTCTAGGGGTTAGAAGCGCACTGTTATTAAACACAACTTTTTCAACTCCCTGATATAAAATATCTTTCACCTGATCGATGGAAGTTATACCTCCACCGTAAGCCAAAGGCATAAAAGCCTCACTTGCTATTTCTTTTATCAAAGACAAGTCCGGAGATTGCTTTTTTTTTGTTGCAGCAATGTCCAATATGACGATTTCGTCAACGCCTTTTTCATTAAAAATTTTCACGGCATTAATTGGATCCCCAACATAGTTGTAATTTTTGAACTTAATCGACTTGACTAAACCGCCCTCATGAACCAAAAGCACTGGTATAATACGCTTCATTAGTAATTTTTAACAAAGTTATGTAATAATTTTAATCCAAATTTATGACTTTTTTCAGGGTGAAACTGCACACCCATTATATTGTCTTTCTCAACTGCGGCAACAAATTCATAGCCATATTCTGTTAACAATAGGCTATCATTCAGATTAAAGACCTTAAAATGATAACTATGTACAAAATAGAAACGCGCTTTATCACCGAGTCCATTTAAAAGCTTACTATCTTTCAATGCTGTGACATAATTCCAGCCCATATGAGGAACTTTTTCATTATTTACAAGCTTACTTTCCTCGAAGCGGACTACATTTCCCTTTATCCATGATAAGCCTTCTATACCACCTTCTTCGCTTTCTTCAAACAAAAGCTGAGCCCCTAAACATATACCTAACAGAGGTTTCTTATTAACTATAACTTCATGTTCAAGACGTGGAAACGAAGATAAAGATCTTAGTTTTTTTATTCCATATTCAAAAGAGCCTACTCCCGGCAAAATAATTTTATCAGCCTCAACTAAGTCTTTCTCGTCATTAGAAATTTTACTTTTGACTCCTACTTTTTTCAGCATATTAGCTATTGAGGCGAGATTACCAACGCCATAGTCAAAAATCAATATCATATCTTTCTTAATGAAAACTTGTATGAAAAAATAAAATAAACGATATAAATAAAAGCAAGGTTTAAACTAAAAACCCACATAATAGCATTTAAAGAAAGTTGAAAATAATTCGGTAGAATAAAAATCAAAACCGTTGATAATAACATATAAAGATTAATAAAAAAATCGACCTTCTGCTTTTCTGCTATAAAAAATATATAAGTCAAGGGACTTGAAACAAATCGAAACAAATAAAATAAAGAAAAAATACTAGCCAATTCTCCCGCTTGCGCCCATTCACTTCCAAAGAAAAATTTAAAAATATCACTTCCCCATAAAAAAATAATTAAAAAAGGAAATACTGCTAATAATAATAATATTTTTGCGGTCCTAATAAATAACGGTCTACAATTTCCTATGGAAAAAAACAATTCTGCTGATTTTTGTCGAAAAACTTCTAATATAGAAGAAGACAACAACGACATAGGAGCATCCAAAGACCTCTTTGTTAAGGAATATTGTCCCGTAATGTTCGCACCATACAATAGATTAAGCGAAAAAACAGGAATTTGATACGAAAGTTGATTTAAGAAATCTGTTGGTATAGTAAACATAGGAAAATTCTTAAATCGCAGAGATAACACCTTGATTCTATTTTTTGTCTCTTTTGAAAAATCAAATAATATTCGATGTTTTGGAAACAAATATAATGTTGAAAATAACATTCCTAAGACCTCTCCCAAGATTAATCCTCCTAAATTATTGCAAAAGAAAATTGCAAGTAGTGAAAAACCAATTGTTACAATAGTTTTTACAACCCTTGTTCTAGATAATTCTTTAAATTCCTTTTGATAGTTTAAATAGGAAACAAAAACAGTATTTATTGCGGTAACAAAAATTAGGATGGGCAATAAAAACAACCAATTAAACAAATTACCGTTATCAACCAATGAGGTAGACAAACCTATCCCCTTAATAAATAACAAGCTAAACAAAACAAGTAATGAAAACAGAAAGGAAATAACTAAAATCAATGTAGAAATTGCCTTTAAATCTTTCAAATCTTGAAGTATCAAAATTGCTCTTTCATATTTCCCTGTAGCAAAAGCACCAAGAACAGCATAAATCGCCATGAATGTAGTAAAATACCCAAAATCTTCAGGTGAATAGTGTCGCGTCAATATTGGAGTTAAAGCCAAAGCAATTGCTTGTGAGGCCGCTGTTCCTGTCATAACAACAGCAACATTTCTTACGAACTCTGACTTTATATATCTCGTGAAAACGCCCATTTGATTATTTTGCTATAATGGTTTTAACAATCCGTTGAGCAGTATCACCTTGACCATACAAATTATTATCCCACTCGATTGGAGTTTTAAGTAGTTCCATTTCTAAAGAATCAAGATTATCGAACATTAGAATATTACCATTCAACTCAGCAGTTTCTAACCACTCTGTCTCCGTCCTGATGGTTACGCACTTCTTATTGAGCCAATATGCTTCTTTTTGCATTCCCCCACTATCAGTAATCAATCCCGATGAATGGTACAATAGGCTCAGGTTATCAAAGTAACTTTGTGGTTCTATCACTACGAGATTGGTATATTGCTCAATATTAATACCGTAATCTAGTGATAGTTTTTTCGTTCTTGGATGCAATGCTATAACGACTTTATAACACAATGTATTTAACCGCTCAAAAATAGCCATAAGTCTTTTGGGATCATCCGTATTATAAGGTCGGTGTATAGTGGTATAGAAATAAGAAAAATCATACTTTGCTTTACCAATATGGCCATCTTGAATTACCATATTAACAACATCTTTCATAATGTCGCCAACTAAAACCACACCCTCCGTTATACCCTCATCTTCTAAATTATCTATAGCAACTTCTGATGTAACAAAAAGCTTGGTCGAAATATGATCTGTTAATACTCGATTTACCTCTTCTGGCATTTTTTTATTAAAACTTCTCAATCCAGCTTCGATGTGATAAACAGGTATATGCAACTTTGCGGCTACCAGTGCTCCGGCTAAAGTTGAATTTGTGTCCCCATAAACAACTAGAGCCTCTGGATTTTCGTCCAAAAGTATACGTTCAATCTCAATTATCATTTTAGCTGTTTGTTCGCCGTGATTACCACCTCCATTATTCAAGACATACCGAGGTCGGGACATCCCTAATTGATCAAAAAAGACTTTGCTCATATTTTCATCGTAGTGCTGCCCCGTATGGATAGTAATCAAATCAATCTTATCTTCACAAGCCTTCTCAAAAGGGAAGTGCTTAATAAATTGTGGTCTCGCTCCTACAATAGCTATAATTTTTTTCATATATTCTTAAAACTATAAATTCTTTCAATAATATCTACGACTTTTAATCCTTCAAGGGCATTAGTAGTAATTACATTTCTTTCCTTTAAAACATCTACCACATTTTCAATAATATAATGATGATTGGCAGCTGATCCTTTATAAGCACCGTAGTCATTACCTGGATTTGTCGGCGCCAAATCCGGCATTTCATAATCTTTAATATGACAATACTCCACTTCGTTCATGTATTGACCGCCTACTTTTAGCGATCCAGTCTCCGCAATAACTGTAATCGAACTTTCCAAGTTTTTATTCCAAACTGAGGTTGAATAATTTAAAGATCCCATTCCTCCATTTACAAAATCGAATGATACAAAGCCAGAGTCTTCGAAATCCGTTAAGTTTCCATGGTTAAAATCAGCAAATTTTGCTTGGATATTAGTAATATCTCCGAAATACCAATACATCAAATCTATAAAATGAGAAAACTGGGTGAATAAGGTTCCTCCATCAAGATCTTTCTTACCATGCCACGATTCCGGTTTATAATATCGATCATCACGGTTCCAATAACAATTAATCTGCACCATAAATATCTTTCCAAGCTTACCTGATTCTATTAAGTCTTTTAACCAGACAGAGGGTGGTGAATAACGATTCTGCATAACACAAAACACTTGCTTATGCTTCTGTAAACCTTTAAAAATCAACAACTCCGAATCCTGCTTAGTCAGTGACATGGGTTTTTCAATAACCAAATGCTTTCCAGCATCGAGAATTTTCATTCCTTGTTCTGCATGAAATCCATTAGGACTAGCTACATTTACTACATCACATTCGATTCCAGATTTAAAAAAATCCTCTAGATTCGAAAATAATGGAACAGAATAAGATTCAATCCCCAGTTGAACTTTGTCTTTAACATCTATAAATGCCACTAACTCTGATTCTTCATTACGGGAAATCATCTCAGCATGTCGCTTTCCAATATGACCACAACCGACTACAGCAAATTTTATTTTATTCTCTCCCATGATTACTTAATACGAATTACTTGGTTATTCTCTAGTCTATATTCTTGTTGGCTCTCTGGGCAAATGGCAACATCATTTTCATTAAACTCTAACCTATGCCCATATTCACCAACCCATCCTAATTGGCGTGCCGGATTTCCTACCACTAAAGCAAAGTCGGAGACTGCCTTAGTAACTACAGCACCAGCGCCAATAAAAGCATACTGACCTATATCATGTCCACACACAATGGTAGCATTAGCACCAATAGATGCTCCTTTACCCACATGTGTTCTTGTGTACTGATCTCTTCTATTGATAGCACTCCTGGGATTGACAACATTAGTAAATACCATAGAAGGTCCTAAAAACACGTCGTCAGCACAGATCACCCCGGTATAAATAGAAACATTGTTCTGCACCTTCACATTATTACCCAATACAACCTCTGGGGAAACAACCACATTCTGACCGATATTGCACTTTTCCCCAATAATACAGTTAGGCATGATATGAGAAAAATGCCAGACTTTTGTTCCCTCTCCTATTTGACAACCATCATCAACAATGGCTGTTTCGTGTACGAAATAACTCATTACTTATAGCTTTTAACAGTTTCAATAATATAGGTTAGTGTTTCTTGATCCATTTCAGTATGAATAGGGAGGGATAAGACGCGTGTGCATAAATCTTCGCATATAGGAAAGTCTCCTTCTCCAAATTCTTGCGTTTTGAATGCCTCTTGCAAATGTAAAGAAACAGGATAATACACCATACTTGGCACCCCGTTTTCTTGCAAATATGCTTTCAGTTTATCTCTATCAGTAGCATCCGTAAGTTGTATTGTATATTGGTGATAGACATGAGATGAATTAGAAACACGCTTTGGAATTTTCAACCAACTCAAATTTGCAAAAGATTTATCATATGCATCCGCAACAGTATTTCTGGCAGCAGAATAAGTATCAAGATTTTGTAACTTCACATTCAAAACTGCTGCCTGTATGGTATCCAGCCTCGAGTTACACCCGATCACACTGTGATGGTACTTTTTAGCTTGTCCATGGTTAGCGATCATGTGTAATTTTCCAGCCAGCTCTGTGTTATTGGTATACATAGCCCCGCCATCACCATAACAACCTAAGTTTTTAGATGGAAAGAAGGATGTACATCCTATATCTCCCATAGTTCCAGCTTGTGCCTTGCGCCCATCCGAAAAAGTGTAGGTTGCACCGATAGCCTGTGCTGTATCTTCTATTACGTACAGGTCATGCTTTTTTGCTACCTCAAGGATTTCCTCCATGGGAGCACATTGTCCGTACAAATGAACTGGAACAATAGCCCTACATCTAGGAGTTACTACCCTTTCAATTTCGGCGGGAGTAATCATAAACGTTTCGGGATCCACTTCTGTGAGCACAGGCTTTAATTTTAACAAACCTATAACTTCGGCAGTAGCTACATATGTAAATGCAGGAACAATTATCTCATCTCCTGGTTGCAGATCTAATGCCATAAGTGCAATCTGTAAAGCATCAGTACCATTCGCACAAGGAATGACATGTGTTCCCCCTAAATAAGCGCCTAGATTTGTTGCAAATATTTTAACTTGAGGCCCATTTATAAAGGTTGTAGTATCAATTACTTCTTGAATTCCTTTATCAATCTCCGTTTTTATATTTTCATATTGACGCTTAAGGTCAACCATTTGTATATTATTCATTTCTATAAAACTAAATCACTAATTGTATTACCTATTGACAAACACGATGTTGCTGCAGGCGAAGGGGCATTGCGTACATGGATAATCTGTCCGCTGCGAACGATATCAAAATCATCCAGTAAAATACCGTCACGACTGCAAGCTTGTGCACGAATTCCTGCTCCTCCCGCTCTTAGGTCACTCTCTTGGATTTCTGGTATTAATTTTTGCAGCGCCTTTGTAAATGCAGATTTCGACAACGATCTGTACATCTCTCCCATTCCAGTTTTGCCATATTTTGCAACAATTTTATGAAAACCCGGCCAACATAAGGTTTGTGCTAACTCACCAATATTGATATCAAAAAACTTATAACTCTCCTTTCCAAAAGCCAAAACTGCATTTGGCCCTGCTTCAACACCGCCATGAATCATTCTCGTGAAATGCACCCCTAAAAATGGAAAACTGGGGTCGGGCACGGGGTAAATTAAATGCTTTACTAAGTGTTCGCGATCGGGCTTTAATTCATAATATTCCCCACGAAAGGGAATAATCTGAACATCGTTTTTGAGTTCGGTCATTTTAGTTACCTTATCCGAATGCAATCCCGCACAAGAAATCACTTTACGAGCTAAAAATTCCTTTTTATCCGTAAGCACGACGCAGCGTTGACCATCTTTCTTCAAATTAACAACTTTGTGATTAAAGAAAACCTCACCCCCCAGCTCTTCAAAAAGTTCATGCATTTTTTTTGCAATTGCAGGATAGTCTATAATACCTGTCTGTGGAACTCTTATTGCACGTACCCCCGCACAATGCGGCTCTATCTCTTCAAACTCCTCTTTTGTTAAATATTTAAGATCCTGAAGTCCATTATCTACACCACGTTTATAGATATTCTCTAGTAGCGGGAGCTCTTCTTTACTTGTAGCAACTATTATTTTACCACATAAATCGTACGCAATTCCATGCTCTTGAGCAAAATTTACAATTGATGTGTATCCCTCAATACAATTTTTTGCTTTTAGACTGCCAGGCTTGTAGTAGATTCCACTGTGTAGGACACCACTATTATGTCCAGATTGGTGCACCGCAACATCTGCTTCTTTTTCTAAAACAGCTATCCTTAAAGCAGGTGATTTTAATTTGGCTTGATATGCTGTCGCTAACCCAACCAAACCGGTTCCTATAATTAATAAGTCAAATTCCTGCATCACGAACTATAACCTTGCGTCTACTAAAGCGCGGTCTAAACATGCCTTCGTGTCGAAAATAACACCATTATTCCGCTTAATTTTCTTATAATCAAATTTCAGGAATTCAGAGTGGGCTACTGCTACTATTACCGCATCATATACAACAGATTCATCCAATTTGTTGATGATATCTAACCCATATTCGTGTTTTACTTCCTGTGCATCAGCCCATGGATCATAAATTTCAACATCTAAACCGAAGTTAACTAGTTCATGGTAAATATCTACGACACGGGTATTACGAACATCCGGACAATTTTCTTTAAAAGTGATTCCCATAATCAAAGCTTTTGAACCTTTAATCTTATGATCCTTTTGAATCATCAACTTCACCACTTTATCTGCCACAAAAGGCCCCATATTATCATTTACTCGTCGTCCAGATAAAATAACTTGAGGATGATAACCTAAGGCTTGCGCCTTATGTGCTAAATAATAAGGATCAACACCTATACAATGTCCACCAACTAGTCCAGGTTGATATTTCAGAAAATTCCATTTTGTGCCCGCAGCTTCAATCACGTCATTCGTATCGATTCCTATACGATCAAAGATTAAGGACAATTCATTAACAAAGGAAATATTCACATCGCGCTGTGCATTTTCGATTGCCTTTGATGCTTCTGCGACCTTAATTGAAGGAGCCTTATGCGTACCGGCAGTAATTATTGAGCGATAGAGATCATCCACGCGGTTAGCAATTTCTACAGTTGAACCTGAAGTCACCTTCTTTATTTTGGTGAGGGTATTAATCTTGTCTCCTGGATTAATGCGTTCAGGGGAATATCCTGCAAAAAAATCTTTATTAAAGACTAAACCGGACACGCTTTCCAAAACAGGCACACAATCTTCTTCTGTACAGCCCGGGTATACTGTTGACTCATAAATAACTACATCACCAACATTTAACACTCTTCCTAACATCTCAGAAGCTTTAAGCAACGGACGTAAATCAGGTGCTTTAAAATTATCAATTGGTGTGGGGACTGTTACTATAAATGTGTTATAAGCTTTTAGATCATCTGGATTAGAGGAGAAGGAAAGGCCCGAAGTTCGTTTGTCTTTTTTAACTTCTATTACACTTTTCAGATCCTCAACATTGGCCTCCTGAGTACGGTCTCTGCCTGCACTTAACTCTGTGACGCGGTCTATATTAATATCAAAACCTAGTACATCGTATTTTTTAGCAAATTCTATTGCTAAAGGTAACCCCACATATCCCAATCCTATAACGGCAATTTTCGCATTGTTCACGATGCCATTGTTGTTGTTTAAAGCTTTGCCCATATTAATGGATTTTTTATTTATTATTATTTTAACAGTTCTTATTTTAATATATCAACAATTACACCTAACTGTTACCCCTATCCATTCTTCGAGTTTTCCTTATCCGCTACAATCTTGCGCAGTCCGGAGCTCGAAAAGCGGTGATCACGGCTATTAAAATACAGTTCGATACCTTTTTCTTCGCAATACTGGCGTCCTGTAAAATCTCTATTTTCATACTCGTCACCAACAATACGAACATCCAACTTGAAGGAACGTAAGATATCTTCGAGATCCTGCTCGGTAGAATAAGGCACAATCTCATCTACATATTGACAACCGCGCAATTGTATATAACGCTCTACCACAGTCTGGGTTGGCGCATTTTTTTCGGGTCTATCCAATGTGGGGTCCATCTGCAGGCCACAGATCAAATAATCGCATTGCCGCTTGGCCTCAGCCAACATCATAATGTGTCCGGCATGTAACAGATCAAAGGTCGAGAAGGTAATCCCTACCCGTGGTCCAGGATTGTAATCTTGGCGTGGATTCGCTGATTTGCTGATTTGCTGATTCGTTGATTCGTTGTTTTTCATAATTGCTTATTTGCTTATTTGCCTATTCGCGGATTTGCGTATCTGCTTATTCGCATGTCTGCTTATTTGTTAAACTTATTATATAAACTATTGAGTTGGTTGGTTATCTTTTCCACCCGTTCTCTTGTCTGTATATACTCTTGGTCGCTGAGAAATTCTAAATCGCTTGCTAAAATTAAAAAATTTATAACTTCGATGGCAGAACCAAATGCTTGATTAATAAATCTGGCTTTGTCTTTTTCTGTAGATCTCGCCATTCCTTCGGCAATATTAGCAGCAATACTGCTAGCCGCTCGTCTCAACTGTGATGTCAACCCAAAACGTTCTTCTACCGGAAAAATCTGTGTAAGCTTGTATACCTCGCGCACTAATGCCCGAGCTTCTTGCCATACTTCCAATTTTTCGAAATAGAATTGTCTCATATTTTTGCGTATTTGCTTATTTGCGGATTCGCGTATCTGCCTATTTGCGTATCTGCGAATTTGCCTATTTGCTTATTTGCGAATCTGCCTATTTGCGTATCTGCCTATCTGCGAATTTGCGTATCTGCCTATCTGCGAATTTGCGTATTTGCTTATCTGCGTATGTGCGAATCTTCCTATTTACTATATAGTACTATTTTAGACTTCAGTGGATCGGGAGCTTTTAAATATAAGCTCACTTTTTTATTCAACAACTTCTCGGCCTTGCCAGCTGCCTGCAATAAATATGCCGAATCCAATTCCTTGCCCAGCACCAACAGCTCGATATGTCCCGAATCCAACCCTTGTGCGTAGTCGCCCAATAGCGCAACCTGCTCTACATCGCCCGCCCGCTCCAATACCTGATCCACGATCTGGTCGACTCCCAAAAAATTATGGATTAATCCCTGAAGCGAGCCAAATAATGTATGCCCGGCATTCGCGCGGTAGAAAACCTTCTGCTCACCTTCTTCACGGATAAGATACCCCGCCTCGGTCAACTGATTGAGCTCCTTGCGGATTGCATTGGTCGATTCATTAAATTCATCGGCAATACCCCGCAGGTACCCGCGATTGCTCGCAGAAACAAAAAATTTAATTAAAAGCTTAAGTCTCGTCTTAGACGTGATCAATGATTGCAACATTGGCTAATAGTGTTGAGCAACAAAAGTACTCGATAAAAATAAGAATGACAAAAAAAGTTTCTTATAGTTATGAACCAGCGCCAACTTGAAATGACCTAGCGACGTCTTCCCACAGCATGCAGGCAACTTCCCTTGCACCAATATAGCCCTCCTCTGAGCAATCGCCATCCGCCCGCAGGCCGCAGGAGACCTATCTGGAGCCAATGCAAACTTCACCTCAGCCATCGCCATCCGGCCACAGACTACAGAAGACTTCCCGTACACCCAAATAAACTGCTCCTGAGCCAATGCCATTCTCCCACAGACGGTAGGATGCTCCTTTGCACCAATACAAAACTCACCTGAGGTATCGCCATCCTCCCGCAGACTGTAGGACACTTCCCTTGCAACAATGCTATCTTTCATTGCACCACGACCTTCTTGCCATGAGCCAGCGCTAATCTCCCCTGCTGCAAAACAGGAAGGAATTTGCAACCTATCCATCCAAATCAGGCCAGCTTGTAAAGCGCGTGTAAACCGTCTGTATAACCTTGTAAAACGTTGTAAAATAAATCTTTTCACCCTGCTATTCACCCCAATTTAGGGGTATGGAACGAACAAATACACAGATCAGAGGACCTCCGTCGGTAACGATTGGTGGTTAATTATTAAGGGTTAATTAAAATACTAAAAAAATCATGAGAAGAGATAAAGTAATAACAAACTACGCAAAAATAAAAGAGAGCGAACTAGCCATACTAGCTGGTAAGGTAGCTGCACAGATGGAGGGAAATGCAAACTTCAGTAATGACTTAAAACCTACCGCCGCCGAGCTGTTGGCAGCCGCCGAAGACTACCGCATAAAACATGAGGTAGCGATAAACGGGGGATCTAAACACGAAAAGCAGCTTAAGAAAGAAAGTAAAACAAAGCTCTTGGATATGCTTTCGGACATGGCGCACGCTATCAACATTGAAGCCAAGGGTAACGCTGTAGCACTGAGCAGCACAGGACTGATACTTCAAAAGCAGCATGTACCTGTCTCCTTGCCGGGCACAACGCTCCGTGTAGTGCTGCGCGACGGCCCTGTGTCCGGAATGATGCGGACAGACTTTGATAAAATACCCGAGACCTACGAGTATGAAATCCAGATCGGCACCATGGATACGGTACGGCAGGAAATTGACTGGGGCAAAACGCTAATAACAACGACCAGTTCGCAAAACTACATGGACAATCTGACGCCGGGTACACTTTACTACGTAAGGGTGCGTGGCAAAAATAGGCTTGGCTATGGCAATTGGTCGGACGCCGTATCACTCATCGCACGTTAAAGCAAGCTACTATGGTGCTAACTGTAAAACGTATAAAAAAAGGAGAGAACAGTACGCTCTCGGAAATATACCTGGATGGCAGATTGATATGCTATGGGCTGGAAGACACGGTACGCGATGTCAAAATAAAGGGCAGTACGGCTATTCCCGCAGGGAGGTATAAATTGGGCATCAATATCTACGGGGCGATGAACGGCAGGTATAAAAGGGACTACCCTGCTATACACCGCGGTATGATCCAAATCATGAACGTCCCCAATTACAGCCACGTGTATATCCATGTAGGGAACAATTTTTCGCATACCGCAGGCTGTTTATTGGTAGGCAAGTCCGTCAAGTACGATGGTACAGACTACGAGTTGCGCGGATCGGCCAAGGCATACATGATGCTATACGAGTTAGTAATTGAAGCAGTGGCAAAAGGGGAAGCGGAGATTGAAGTGAAGGGTAAGTCAAATTTGATCACTGTAGCGTGAAAAAAAGTGTAAAAATCAATAGGATGAACAAAATAATTAAAAAAGCAAAGGCAGCATTGCAGATTGTATTACTAGCGCCGGTAAAGCTACCCGGCAAGGTGCTGAATATCATAAAATATGTAGCACTGGGGCTTGGGATTATCGAATCCGTGCTGGACAAGGAGAAAGAAGGAGAGCAGGGCGGTGATCAAGACAAATGAGCTACAAGTAGGAACCCTAGGCGGTACACTCTGCTCGGTATGGGCTTCGGTAAGTTGGGGTGATCTGCTCCATACGGTGATCATGGCAGCCATAGGGACATTGGTCTCCTACGCCATCAGCGCGACACTGAACCGAGTAAACAAAAAGTAACCCGTGGCTGACTAAGACCCCTAGCGCTATTTTCTTATTAAAAACCAGAACGCCTGAAGCACATCACTTCAGGCGTATTTTTTTAAGAGACAGATTGAGCAGACGAAGCCTAGGAGCTTTCCCAAGGGAAATATTCCAGCGTTTGAGGCTAATGTAACTTCGTCTTAAAAAACAACATATTTTAAGGTGAGATTAATTTTATGAGTCGATATTTCAAAGTTAATGTTCAGATATTTCAAAGTTAATGCTCATATATTTCAAAGTTAATCAATATATTTGTCTAATATAAAACATGTTAAATATGGAAAATTGGATTTCGAGAACGATAGCAAAGGAGATTAGAGAAAGAATTTATCAATATCCTATTTTAGCTGTTACAGGTCCTAGGCAATCAGGAAAAACAACCTTGCTGAAAGAGCTTTTTCCAGACTATAAATATGTCTCTCTTGAAAATCCAGACATCCGCTCATTTGCCCTTGAAGATCCAAATGGCTTTCTCGCTCAATATGCTAGTCCCGTAATTTTGGATGAAGTACAGCGAGCTCCCGAACTTTTTTCCTATTTGCAGACCATTGTAGATGAATCAGGTAAAATGGGACAATATATACTCTCCGGCTCTCAAAATTTTCATTTAATGAAGAACATTACCCAATCTTTAGCTGGAAGAGTGGCTTTATTTCGCTTATTGCCTTTGGACACCCAAGAGCTGGAACAAGCGGGCAAATTGCCAGCAAACTATTTAGAATCCTGCATAAAGGGGGGATACCCTGCTGTTTATCATCGAGGTCTTAATCCAACGGACTTCTACGCGAACTATATACGCACCTATATTGAAAAGGATGTTACTGAATTAGTTAATATCCGTGATCTGAATAGCTTTAGGACATTTTTAGGTCTATGCGCTGCACGAGCCGGACAGCTATTGAATCTTAGCGCAATGGCCAATGAATGTAATATTTCGCAGCCGACGGCTAAATCATGGTTATCCATTTTAGAAAGCAGTTATATTGTATTCCAACTCTACCCTTATCACGAGAATTTTAATAAGCGTTTAGTAAAAACACCTAAACTCTATTTTTACGATGCGGGACTATTAACTCATTTATTACAAATCAGGGAGCAGGAGGAATTGGCCAATAACCGGGCTAAAGGGAATATTTTTGAGAATTTCGTTATTGCTAATTTTCAAAAATTTAACGAAAATCGGTACCAGCATCTTCAATATTATTTTTGGCAGGATCACAACGGGATAGAGCTTGATCTCCTCCTCAAGACAGCTAATGAATTTGAAGTATACGAGATAAAATCTACACAGACCTTAAGTGCTGGCTTATTTAAAAATTTAAAACATTTTGCAGATCTGGCCGAGCCCCAGCTTGTCAATCCACATTTGGTATATGGCGGTGAAGAAAATCTTATACGCAGTGGCGTGACGGTGCTATCCTGGAAGATGATAGATACCAAAGAGACAGATTGACCAATGATAGCCTAGAAACTGTAAAATATTCCAAATAGATGAAGAGCATTGCTTGTAAAGTCGAATTTACGTAGGTTTGAATCAGAAATCAGATTCATAAACAATTACACTACTAACTTAAGTGAATAGTCATTCGGAATATCATTTATTGACTCGAATACGGGAAGGGGACCATAGTGCATTTGAAAAGATTTATGATACGCATAAAATACAGCTGACCGCCAGCGTATTAAGACTATTAAGATCCTCGGAACTGGCCGAAGAAGTCATTCAAGAAACATTTGTAACCTTGTGGGAAACACGAGAACGTATCGACGACACAAAGCCGTTGCAACCTTATCTCTATACGATTGCAGCAAACAAAACCAAAAATATTTTCCGAAAGTCCGTATCTGATTTAAAAGTTAGAGACGAGCTTTTGACCACATTTGAAGAAAGCTACACCCCTATTATGGACAGCATATTCCGCAAAGAGTATGCCTCATTAGTCGATAGCCTATTATCAAAACTGACGCCACAACAAGCCACCGTATACCGACTGTGCAAATTGGAGAACAAAAGCTATCAGGAAGTAAGCCGATTACTGGGGATAGCCGAGGGTACCGTCAACGTACATATACGGGAAGCTAACCGTACCTTAAGAGATCTTATTGCTAACCGCCCAGATCTTTTATTGCTGTTAATCACTTTTTTTCATTTTTCTTAAAATTTATCTACCTGCTTTTGCATCGATGCGTGTATTACTACTATACAAGCAGTAATTAGGCATGAATACTAACCAAGAATTTGAGGATCTATTTGCCAAATTAGCTAATGGTTCAATCACAAAACCTGAGCTAAGTAGGTTATTAATTCTTCTCGATACACAAAACCTAGATAATGATCTGATCCAAAAGATAAAGTTGGAGCTAAAGCAACCTACATTATTGGAGGACACGGAACGGGTAAAGGATATCGCATCGAAAGCCAGAAACAACATCATGGCACGAACCAGCCCGACAATAAAAGGCAAGTCGCGAAGCATCTATCGACCTGCGGTATGGTGGGCAGCCTCGCTAATCCTGGTCGGTGGGCTAGCTATACAATACTTTAAAACAACAAACCAAAATACACCAGCTACAACCAACCAACAAGCTACCGTACAAGATATCGCTCCCGGAGGGAATAATGCAGTCTTAACCTTGTCTAATGGAG
Source organism: Sphingobacterium faecale (assembly GCF_016746095.1). Classification (GTDB taxonomy): domain Bacteria; phylum Bacteroidota; class Bacteroidia; order Sphingobacteriales; family Sphingobacteriaceae; genus Sphingobacterium; species Sphingobacterium faecale. The sequence continues at coordinate 170,008 of NZ_JAERTY010000009.1, forward strand.
AGACGATTGTACTGGACTCGACACAGCAACAACTGGTAAGCCAGGAAGGTGCGCTAAAATACGACGGTGGCAAGAATGTGCTTTCGCTGGAGGATTCGGTCTACAACCTGACACTGGCGACACCCCGCAAATGCCAATATCAAGTCCTATTGCCTGATGGCACACATGTATGGCTGAATGCGGAATCCAAAATCAGCTATCCGTCACGATTTGATGATAATAACCGAACCGTATCCGTCGAAGGAGAAGTCTATTTTGAGGTAGCGAAAAGGCAAGGATCCAAATTTATTGTACAGCTGGGTAATGGACACCAGGTTGAAGTACTGGGTACGCATTTTAATATTAATAGTTATTCCGATTTTCCATCGATAAAAACCACCCTGCTAGAAGGAAGTGTAAAAGTGGTATCCACAGATAAGACAACGGTAACACTGAAGCCCAACGAACAGGCGACTCAAAGGAAAAACAGATCTACAATAACTGTAGGCACAGTAAACACCGATAATATCATAGCCTGGAAAAACAACAAATTTAACTTTGAAGGGTTACGATTTGAGGAAATCATGAGCCAGATCGAACGCTGGTATGACGTAAAAGTGGAATACCAAAATGAAGTGCCCGATATTGAATTCTATGGTGAAATAGGTCGGCAGAACTCACTACTTTATGTATTGAAAGTCTTTGAAAACTCTGGGGTAAAATTACAACTTAAAGGAAACAAGCTTTTAGTCTATTGACTATCCAACTGAATAATAACTAACAAATAACTAACAACTAATAATTTTTTTTATGAAGGAAAATTTAGGAGTTCTAAGAGGGCTGGCCTCTGCTTTGCAAAAATCGGGCAGGCTCTTGTCTAGAACAAAATTTCTACTTCTGATTTCATCTGTTATGTTTATGTCTATGGGCATAGCGCAGGTCATCAAAATCGAGGGAAGAAACATGTCGCTCAAGCAGGTACTTGAAGAAATTAAAAAGCAATCCGGCTATTCAGTATTTATCCGCAAAGATCTATTGGATAATGCAGCCGCTATTAATCTACAGAAGAAGAATAGAACAGTCGCTGAGCTGCTGGAGGAAGTGACCAAAGGGCAGCAACTGGAGTACCAGATTAAAGGGAAGGAGATCGTGCTGACCAAAGGCAACCGGAGTACCGGACGTACTGAAAACAATACGATAAGCCAACAGACAGCCACAGTCAGCGGTACCGTTGTAGACGCTGACGGAACCCCAATAAGCAATGCGACCATTAAAGCAAGCAAATCAAATATCGTAGCGCGCACTAATGAAAATGGACAATTTAAGATCGCTGTAGAACTACCGGACAACATAACCATCACGATGATGGGCTTTGAAAGTAAAACAGTAAACGTACAAAACACCAATATATTAAAAATAGCCTTGGTACCTAAGTCGGTCCAGGTTGAGGACGTGGTGGTAAACGGAATATTTAGTAGACCAAAAGAAAATTTTACCGGTTCAGCAACCGTCATCAAAGGTGAAGATCTAAAAAAAGTAAGCCCAACAAATGTATTCAAAGCCATCTCCGCTTATGAACCATCATTTCAAATCGTACTGGATAATAAAATTGGAGGAAATATCAATCAAGTACCCGAAGTGCAGCTCCGCGGTCAAAATAGTTTTCCAAATTTAAGTGGTGAAATTTCTCAAAAACCAAACCAACCACTTTTTATCCTAGACGGATTTGAAGTAGGTATTGAACGAATTGTCGATCTAGACATGAACCTTATTGCTGAAATAACGATTCTTAAAGATGCATCAGCGACGTCAATATATGGTTCTAGAGCAGCAAATGGCGTTATGATTGTTACTACATTATCTCCAGATAAAGGAAAACTAAGAGTAGTATTTACAAATGACTTTGGTTTAAACACACCAGATCTGTCTGTTTACAACTTTTTGAATGCCGCTGAAAAATTGGAATTTGAACAAAGAGCCATGGTTTATACCGCCGACTCGCCTATTAGTAGGCTTCAAAAGGATCAGATTTACAACGAACGATTAAAAGCCGTAAATGGTGGCATTAATACGGATTGGCTGCGAATACCTATTCAGACCGGTGTAAATAACAGATCAACCGTATACCTATCTGGCGGGGATGAAGTGATCCGCTATGGTATTCACGCTACTGCTGGCTTTCAGAATGGTGTTATGAAAAATCAGGACCGAAAAAACTACTCGGGACAATTTGACTTTTCATTCCGCACAAATAAAGTCTTGTTTAGTAACTCTATCCGCCTGTACGAGACCAAATCTAACGAGTCTAATTACGGCAGCTTTATGACCTATGCTCAAATGAATCCATATTGGAGTCCTTATGACAATGAAGGTAAATTAAAGTTTTACTTGGAGAACATCGTATTTGATAACAATTACAGTAGTACTCGTTTGAATCCACTTTTTAACTCATCCTTAAACACCGTCGACTCGCAAGGTCTATTTGGATTTCAAAATAATTTTCAAATGCGTTATAATGTGATGCCAAGCTTATTTCTTGAAGGGCAACTTAGTTTAGGTAAAGAGGTAGGTAAATCTGATAAATTTTTACCAGCGCAACACACTTCCTTTGATCTCGTTACCGATCCAAAATTAAAGGGTTCTTATAGCAAGTCAAGTAGCGAAGCCCTCTCTTATGAGGCAAATTTCATGGCTAATTATAACAAAAGATTTGGGCAACACCTTGTTTTAGGAACCATCGGCGCCAACCTCGCAAGTCGTCGTTTTGATTCATACCATGTGAAAGCAGTCGGTTTTGCATATGACAAACTCGACCATTTATTATATGGTACACAGTATGAGCCCAATGTCAAACCAACGGGAGCAGAAAGTCTGGTAAATAGATTAGGCTATTTATTTAATGCCAACTATAGTTTTGACAATCGTTATTTATTTGATGTCTCTTTAAGACGCGACGGTTCTTCCCAATTTGGCACAAATGAACGCTTCGGTACTTTTTGGTCTATTGGAGCTGGATGGAATTTGCATCATGAACAATTCCTAAAAAATATGGAATCTATCGATCGTCTTAAATTGCGCAGCAGCTATGGTAGTACCGGTTCATTAAACATACCTGCCTATTCATCTCAAACCCGATACTCCTTTTTAGGTCAATACATATATGATGGTGAAATGGGGGCCATGCTACAGAATATAGGAAATCCAAATTTGGGCTGGCAGGAGAAACGCGAGCTTAATATTGGTTTGGATCTTTCCCTATTCAAAGAACGCCTGGACGTGCGCCTGGACCACTACCGTGGAGTTACCAACCATACGATAATACCTATTTCCTTAGCTCCATCTCTAGGTTTGGGATCGTATTATGATAACCTTGGAAAAATAAAAAATGAGGGCTATGAAATCAATGCTAGATACAAGCTACTAGACAAAAAAGAAAAGGGAATACTATGGAGTGTATTTGCTAATGCAGCTCATAATAAAAATACTTTAGTAGAGATTTCGAATACATTGAAGATAACCAATGATAAACTAAATGCCAGCACGACGGAAAATGCGAAGCAAACGATTCCAAACATCCAATTTAAAGAAGGTGAATCTATGAATGCTATTTATGTTGTGAGATCGCTAGGAATTGATCCTGCTACGGGCAGAGAGGTTTATTTGGATATCAACGGAAACCCGACCGCCACATGGTCTTCGACAGATAAAGTTGCTTTAGGTGTAACTGATCCTATTTTAAGAGGTACAGTTGGATCAAATTTCATTTACAAAGGTTTCGATATAAACCTTCTATTTGACTATAAATTTGGAGGACAGCTATATAACCAAACACTGGCCGACCGTATCGAAAATGCAAATGTCAGCAACAACGTGGATAGAAGAGCTTATGATTTCGGATGGACTAAGCCTGGTGACCAAAGTACATACAGATTTATAAGTATTTACAATACCAATTCACCGACACGTTCCACTTCGCGATTTGTACAGGACGAAAATACCCTCAATTTGATGTCAGCATCTATTGGGTACACTTTTATAAATCAACCATTTATAAAAAAGATGGGATTAGGAACATTTAAAGTAACGGCAACGTCGACTGATATGGCGCGTTTCAGTTCGATCCAAATAGAACGAGGTATAGAAAACCCCTATTTTAGAAACTACACTCTATCGCTAAGGGCTAGTTTTTAATCGCGGTAATCTTATTTAAAATAATAAAAATGAAAAAGCATAACTACTTGATATACATAATAGCCTCAATATTTATACTGAGTGGCTGTTCAAATTTTTTGGAGGTAGAACCAAAATCAAGCGTATCAGACCAGAATTTATACTCGGATGAAGCAGGATTCAAACAAGGACTTACCGGGGTATATGTTAATATGGCTTTGCCGCAACTATATGGTGATTATTTAACGATGGGGGTGCTCAGCGCTATGGCTCAAAATTACTCCCTATCTACGCTCCATTCCTATTACAACACGAGCAACTTTCTATATGCAAACAATGCATATATGAGAGATATTTGGAATAAAGGCTACTTCAGCATAGCGACCATAAACAATATGCTTAGCTATATTGATCAATCTAAATCTGTATTTAGCGACAACAATTATAACCTGATCAAAGGCGAAGCGCTAGGGATAAGAGCATACCTGCATTTTGATTTATTACGGTTATTCGGGCCTCGCTTTGAGACTGGAGAAAATCAAAAGGCTATCCCGTATCGAAAGAATTTTGATACCAATACCGAACCTGCACTTACAACAAATGAAATTTGCAGCCTAGCACTAGCTGACCTGGCCGAGGCCACAGAATTATTAAAAAATGACCCGATAAAGGATGGTAGCGCGGCAAGAAAGAACAAAATGAACTTTTATGCGGTACTAGCTACAAAAGCCCGGATTCTTCAATATATCAACAAACCGCTTGAAGCTAAGGCAGTGGCCGAGCAGATCCTTAACGACGGTAAATTTAACTTTGTAAAGCCAGCTGTAATTACGACTTCGGATGTTAAAATAAAAGATAGGCTATTTTCAGATGAACTGATTTTTGCGCTTCGCGTCTATGATATGGAGCGATGGGTAAAAACGGGACTCGGAGGGTATAATGTCTACTTTTACGAAGGGACCAACCCTAGCAACAGGATGACGAGGTCTATAGCCAACTTTAGAACTTTATATGAAAGTACTGTAGCCAACGAAACGAAGGATTATCGTTTTAAAAACCTGATAGAAGTTGATGGAGCCACTTATTTTCCATCAAAATATTGGCAAACCTGGGCTGGAGCTTCTGGTAGCTACAGACTGGACCAAATGGTCCCTCTATTCAGGCTATCTGAATTGTATTATATTATGGCTGAAGGTGCATCAACTATACAGGAATCACTTTCTTATCTCAATACCGTTAGAAAAAATCGTGGTTTAATTACCGATCTCACCACGCAGACCATCAGCACGAAGGAATTATTGCGCGCAGAGATTACCAAAGAATACCAAAAGGAATTTTATGCAGAAGGGCAAACATTCTTTTATTATAAACGTATCGGGGCGCCAACCATGCTTTTTCGCTCTGCTGCGATACAACCCCAAAATTATAAGGTGGATATTCCATTAACTGAGTTAGAATTTAATCCAACGTATTAAACCATGAAAAAACTCTTAATATATAGCGGTCTTGCCATGTTGATCATGACAACCACACAGGCCTGTAAAAAAAATCAACTTCCTCTATACGAAGAGGGGTCGGGACTTACTTTTGATCAGACATTGGATGTTCCGGCGGATAGTTTAAATTATACCTTCGCACTCAATGTGGTGCCAAAAACCAAGGATACTGTATACATACCGCTACTGTTAACGGGTTGGCCGAGTGATCAGGAACGGCAATTTGTACTGGAGGTAGATCCAATGTCGACAGCCAAAGCAGGCGTACATTATGATTTTACCCCGATGAAATTTCCGGCAAATAAGGTCTCGCACCTTTATCCCATCATCGTGTACAAAACCGAAAATATGGATAAACAGGTATATCAGCTTAAGATTGCAATTGCTACAAATGAATCATTTAGCAAAGGTGCCGCGGGGCGTTACATTAAAATCGATTCTTACACATTCCCAGTAGGAGCGACAAGCTATAACTCTTTTAAACTAAATATTACGTCCAAAATGAGTATGCCTGCGACCTGGACTTCGGATATCACGTATTACTTTGGAGCGTACTCCAACGCCAAGCTGGCATTTATGATAGAGGTACTGGGAATTAATGATTTTAGAACAGTACCGTATGGGGGCAAATTTATCTATGCTGATATTCTAAACATGACTCAAAAGTTAAACGATGCATTAAATGCTTTTGAAGATAAATATGGGTATAGAAAGAAAGATGAAAATAATCAGGAGATTATATTTAGATAAGCATTTTATTATGAAGAAGATATTTCTAGTAGCAATTGCAACAGCATGCTTATTTAGCTCATGCTACAAAGACAACAATAATTACGACCAGCAAGATGTTAATACATTAAAAATAGAAACAGATGCAGAGTCGTATCAGGTAGAGCAGACAAAAACACTAAAAATTCAACCAAAATTAACGTCTACCATAGACGGTTCGGCGGTATACGACTTCGAATGGAAACTGCTATCGGAGACGGAAGAGTCAGTGTTGAGTACGGCGGCGACTTTAGAGGAAAAAATAGATGCCATCCCTGGGAAATATACGTTATTGCTGACAGCAACCGACCAAAAAACGAAAGTCAGAAGCTATAAGACCATGGCCTTAACGGTAAACAGCACCTTGTATAATGGCTATTATGTAGCATATAATAGGAATGGGAAAGGAAGTTTAGGTTTTGTGAGGAAAGATGGTGAAGTGTTTTATGATGTTGAAAAAGGGTTTAGTAAGATCGAACTGCAGTCTAAGATCAATAAAGTATATACGACGATCAGTAAAAACTTACGCTTGATTTTTATTTCAACGGAAGATAATATCTACCGCCTACACGGTGATAACCTTTTTGCAAATGGGAATAGCGGCAATATGTTTCCCTCAAAAATATCGGTAGGTACAGATTTTTATGCAGGAATGAATTATATACCCAATTCCTATCCCACGGATATATTCTTAATCAACGCGGGCAAGCCGTATGCCAATATTGGCCCTGACTTTGGCGGATCGTCTAGCGTATACTCGGATCCATTATCTTACGATCAGGAATATGAGATGTTTCCATTTGTCGCCACAACGGCCTCCTATGCATCTCTATTTTATGATAATAAAGGCAAAAAATTCTTAAGGATGGGCTACTCTACACGTAATCTTTTAGAAATGACAAGTAATGCAGCTAATCAATTTGACCCTTCTAACGTAGGAAAAACAGTGATCGCGGCAATCCCTGGACAGGGTAACGAAGTATATTATGTCATGAAAGACCCGACAAACAATAAGCTAAGTATCTACACGATAGATCAATATATCGCAGCAGTAGCCAAGGGCAAGCAGGATATTGATCTGCAACAGGTACCCGAGTTTGATAAAGCCCGATACTATTCGGCTGTAACAGATCGACCTCTATTATACTATGCTACAGAAAATAAATTGTACCTATATGATTTAAGGACTTCGACTTCAAAACTTGTATTGCAACTATCGTCGGATGAAAAACTGGCGGACGTGCAGGTACATCATAAAAAAGTTTGGGAAAGTATAGAACAACCGGAATATAATAAGCAGATCGTCTTAGCAATCAATAAGGCAGATAAGGGTGAAATTCGTATACATACTGTTCATGCAGATGGCACATTGGAGCCGACTCCATTAAAGGCTTACGCTGGCTTTGGTCAGATTGCCGATATTGATTACAGAAATCCGAACAATTAATTTATATAATATGTGTTTGAATTTTAGAAAACTAACGATCTGTTTGGGAGTTGTACTCGTATCGCAGTCAGCCCATGCCCAGCTTGCTAAAAAAGATAACCTGACTTTCAAAGAAATTCAGGACCGCGTCAACACCTTGCTGGAAAGCAAAGATCCGCTAGCTAAAGATTCTATTAAATGGGAGGCCTCCCATTTAATAGAATCCAAAAATGAAGAGTATATCAAGCATGGTAAATCTGTATTTAACTTTTTGGGTGATAGCAAATCGGTGGATCTGGCCCACCAGAACCTGTTAAAGCAATTCCCAAAAAGTGACTATGCCGCAAGCGCCAGCCTGGATGACATATTAAAAAATTATACGGAGCCGTCCAGTCTGGATAAGGATATCGCAACATGGACAAAGAGATACAAAACCCTATTAAAGCAGGCTTCCTTTGCGGATGCAAGCTATGCTAAGATTAGCAATAAACTATTAGCCAACGATGCTGTTGCTGCTGCTAAGAAGTATGCTGCACGGATAACGAAGGAAGCACCAAAAGCAACCTTCGCGTATAATTATGCAAAGCAGGCTTATGAAAAGGGCGATCAGGCCACTAGTGTAAGGCTGGTTGAAGAGATTATCCAGCAGTACCCGGGCGTGCTAGAGAATAACAAGTATTTTGCACAGCAATTGTATACCCTACAGGCGCAGCTTTATAGCAAGCAACAGAAATGGAAAGAGGCTTTAACCCTTATAGAAGAACAAAAAATCCCGCTAGAGGACATCAAGTTTCAGGCACTCATGCAGACAGGACGTAACTTTGATGCCTTTTTACTATTGGATGCCCGATTTGCAATGACCGCATTATCGCCTATCCAAGAACAGGAAGGCCCTACACTTTTTAAAAATCTTGGTAGTACAGCAGCTCAATGGGAGGCTTACAAACAGCGTATAGAGCAGAAGAAAACCAAGGAAAATGAAACGCAGTGGAAAAACGCGATGATCAGTGAGGAATCTATTGATTTTGACTTGGTGGATATGGACGGTAAACGTGTTAAGTCATCCGACTACAAAGGAAAAATTATAGTTATCGACTTTTGGGCAACATGGTGTGGCCCCTGTGTGAACTCTTTCCCTGGCATGCAGGCCGCAGTAGACAAGTATAAGGAGGATCCGGAAGTAGTATTTTTATTTATCAACACCTGGGAGCGTGGTGCTGACTATAAAACAAAAGTAAAATCCTTTATCCAAGAAAAAGGCTACCGATTCCATGTCGTATTTGACACCATGGAAAGTGATGCGCTGGTTGAAAAATATGGCATAAAAGGTATACCAACAAAAATCATCATTGACAAAAATGGCCGAGTACGCTTTAAATCTTCAGGAAGCTCGCCAGTAGTTAAGGAAATTCTAGATGAGATCTCTTATAAAATAGAAATGGTTAAAAAAAGTAACTAGAATCGGATTTTGACGGCGGAAGCCTAGGGAAAAAGAGTTAACTACATAAAATATATTTGCCTGAGATTTGATACCTCAGGCAAATATATTTTTAAAAAAGATCAGTATGTTTGCCCGTCCTGATTAATGTTACTAATTTAATGCTATCATTCTGTTCCCAAATCAGAAGCCAATCAGGCTGAATATGACATTCCCAAAAGCCTTTATAATTCCCAATCAACTTATGAGCTTTATACCTCGGCCCTAGCTCACCGCTTTCAACTAATGTGGTAACAACTTCATTTAGCAAAATGAAATTTAGTCCACGCTTTTTTGCCAATTTTATATCCTTTTTAAATTGACCGGTCTGTTCAAGCGAAAACATCTTTAATCAAGTTGTTTACGAAAATCAGCAAGCGATATCTTATTTGTTTTACCAGATTTCGCCTCTTTAATAGCATTTTCAGTTGTACTATTATAACGCTTCTCTTCTATTTCAATAAAAGGAAGTGTCTTAAGATACTCGTATAGGGCCTTTGCTTGTTTACTTCGTTCATCAAGTTTTAAAGTAATTTCCATATCCGTAAAGTTTATTTAGCTCTGAATCAAAGTTACAAAAATTAAGTTTAATAAAAATACACTCCTCTTTATTAGCAACTTTCCCCTTTTAACAAGACCCCACAAGAATTGGATTTTGACGGCGGAAGCCTAGGAACTTTCCCTAGGGAAAGGTTCCAGCTTCCAAGTTAAAATCCAATTCAAACCTTTCCTTTTGGTACCGAATACCACTGCCGCATCTCCCTGATCTCACTGGCGATATAGCGCACACCGCCCCCCTTCTTGCCGATCTCTACCTTGGTAAGCAAGCCTTCACGACGCCGTACGCCCAGCGTAACCCGCGATATGCCCAGCATGTCGCAAGCCTCAACGGTATCCACCAGCCAGTCACCTTCGGCCAGCACCAGGTCACGGATGTGGATGACACGGCGTTTATCGACATGAATCTCACAGTCGGACGTGGGCACATGCATGGTCTGTGCGCCGTAGCGAGACAGGCAGGCAGGACAACTGGCTTTGGGCGAAAACCGTGTTTTCAACCACATAAACAATTCTAACAATAAAAAATACAAACGGTCATTTTGATTACTACTATTTACTAACGAATCCATAATTGCAATGATTTAGTGTGTTTGATTTAGACTAGCATAGAAAAAAACAGGCATCATCAAAGAACATCATTGAAAGCGTTTATAAAGCGCAAGGAAACTTTCTCTGTAAATATCCGTGATACCTATCGATCCGCGGTACCCACGCATTTGTATTTTATATGATTTGGTATTGAAGGTTATTAGATTGTCGATATGAATAATGAAACTACGATGTATGCGCACAAAGCGGTCCTTCGGCAGGTGATCATACATTTTTTCCAAGGTTTTGCGTTGTGTATATTTGCTGCCGTCAATAAGGTAAATATAAATATCATTACGAGCAGATTCGATGACCGAGATCTCATCCGGGGCGAGTATCAGCTCCACATGAGTCTCTTTATCTTTGATTACCAACTTGGGGCGTAACACTTTGCTGCTTTGAGGCTCCTCTTTAAATATTACGCTCAGCGCTTTTATCAAGTGCGGTATTAGGAGCGGCTTTGTCAAGCAGTAATCCACATCATCCAGATAGCCCGGTACTACATAGCTTGCATATCCTGTCACCATTAAGAGTTTAGGCCTAGGAGTTAGCAACGGAAGCATTTCCAGCCCATTGAGGCCCGGCATTTCCACATCAAAAACCAACAGGTCCACCTGATTTTTTTTGATATAGTCAATGGCGCGGATGCTGTTGGTCTCCGTCTTAATTTCATAACCCAGAATTAATTTAAACAGATCAGCATGTGTATCCAATATAGCAGGCTCATCATCCAGCAGTAGTACTTTCTTCGTTGTCTCTAGCATGTTGTTCACTATTTAGATTAACGTTTAGTTCCAATTGATATGTTGTTTCTAGGTCTTCTACCTGTAGGTCATACTTGCCAGCAAGGTGTGTATCTAACTGTTCGTGCACAAACTGCATCCCCCTACCAGTAGGTTCGGTAATAGCTATAGCCCCAGTCTTTTTGATATTCCAGCTACGAAACGTATATCCATCATCGTGCAATTCCAGTTCAATGCGCACCGCAGCACTGCAGGTAAGATCGGCATAGGTACCTATATTCTCGATGATGGTAAGCAACACCAGCGCCGGTATAATCTGTCCCGAATACCGCCCAGCTACCTGAAGTCGCACGGCATCCTGCCTTCGATATCTTAGGCAGTAGAAATCAAGCATCTTCTCTACATAGGCCATTTCGGTTTTGATGGGTTTGAAAGGCAACGATAGTTGTGATACCTCTTCAATATAAACTTTGACATCTAGGTACATTTCCAGCAAGGTAGCGGTATGCACGGATTGTCCGATACGGGTTACATAAAGAATAAAGCTTAATGTATTGCGCTCCAAGTGCATCGACATTCTGCTACGTTTTACCTGCTCATTCAATAGGCCAAAGCCCCGTCGGTACGATTGCCAACTATGCAGTGTACGTACGAGCGAACCAAACAACCAGATTGGAGTTACGTAAAACAAGAGTAACTTTCCATATTCTGTACCTATGGTTGTCAGAAATTCTTCAAAATCAAACGCAGCTCCTCTTTTGAAAGCGTAAAGACCAAATTTTGGCATAATGTGATATATCCAAAAGTAGACGACAAGCAAAGCAATCGGAAATAGAATCCCGATAAAGGCAAGTATCCACAGTGCTCTTCTTTTTATTATAAACCAATCTATTCCATAGGATATCGTATAACCAAAAGCTACATATAGTAAAACGATAAAAATACTTAGGAAAAAAGAAATCCCTGAGTAAAAATCAAAGTTGACCCAGGATAAAAGTATCCAGATTAATGTCCAAAAAAGTATAGTAAAATGATGCTTATACTTTTCTATGTAGAAAGGTTTCGTATTCATAGTGTAGCCGGTCTCAGTTAGGATTAATAGCTAATATACAATTATTTTTTAACCATTATCCCTTGGTTCGGAGGCTACACTACCCCAAATGAAGATGAAGCCTCTTTGCAAAGCAGATGTATTGATACGCTTTTTTACTTAACAATCGGCTATCCAAGTAACGACTATGTATCAGGTAATGGCTGTTACCGATCTGAACTGGCCATAGGTTTTGGATGTGGCGTAAAATCTGCCACTTAGTACCAGCAGAGGTATACTGCTCTACTCTGCACCATGCGTAAACCCACCCTTCCCACATCATACCGTATTTTGCCAATGAATGTGTTAAGAGTCCATATAGCTTATTGTATACACGCTTACTGTACTGTTGGTTGTCTTCTGCGGAATCGGCCATTAATGCTTCTGCAATAGTCCAATTGAAATGCATATTTACTTTATGTACCAGCATGGGGTATATGGGTACCTGCCAACGGTAGGATAATACCGCCATAGCCGTACGCTGTATTATTTGTCCTTTGAAAAGAGGAATGCACAGATTCTGCCTGCTCTCCTTTTGAGGGGAGTGGCTGCCGGTGTTGCCATCTGCATATACCAATACATGATATCCATCCCGCAAAGCCTTACGGACCTGTAGCAGGCTACTTTCTTGTTCGGCATCCAACAGGATGAAATCACCGGTTTTAGCATCGAGCTGTTGTAGCCCCCTATGCTGTGTGTGCATCATGCCCATTTGCTCGGCACGTACCTTGGACGAGACCAAAAGAGCAATGTTAAAGCCCAATTCACACAATAGCCGGGGTAAAACCCGATAAGCTCCTGTATGAAAGGTAAGAATAATACCAGGCCTTTGTTTCATCGCTTCCAATTGTGTGTGCTGCCCTGGGCTGAGCTGAATATAGGACGAAATATCATCCAACAATTGATCGGCACTCACAGTAGATTTCCACTGCATAAAATCGGTATAAAAATTACGATAAGTTGAAACAGGAATATGAGGACAAAAGTATTGAAGATTAGCACAAAAAAGGGCAAAGATGGTATCGCCCAGCGCGGGGGTAGTAGGTAGCTCGTTCATAAAAAAGGGTTTAAGAAAGGAGGCTATAAGAAGCCTCCCCTGTTTAATCGTGTTGGATATATTCTAATTTTGTGGATCTAAAGGTTTGAAATCACATTTTGATTGTGCCTCTACTACATTATTCAATAGTTGACCCATCGTATCCGAGTCCATATATTCGCCACCGAAAGATCCAAATGACGATGCAAAATCTATAATTAGCTGTAACATAATTTTTTCATTTAACTAAAACCATTGTGTCCGTTTACGAGGTAAGGACATCCACCTTGAGTTTCCTCTGGCCAGAGGTGATAGCTATCGATAACGAAGGTGAAAAATAACTTTTAGCTGTGCCTCATTGGGGGACTTAAAGGCGGGAAACCGTGACAGGAAGACACAAAGTTTATGACCAAGGGCACTCGTCCCTAAAAAATTCCATTTCGTCCCTAAAACAGGGGTTTATGTCCCAAAAGTTGGTCGTACGAGGATGTCCGAGGTAACTTAGGTTATTTTTTAAATGACCGATTATGAACAGAAAAAGCCCAAAATGCCGCAGAGCGGTAACCTTTGCCATGACGCAATGGAACAAGTATGTTGCTACAGAAAAATTTCACGAAGAGTGGATCTGGAGACATGCTGAACTATTAGAACTAAAAAAAGGACAAAAAATAACGGATGTGCTGCACGACTTTGTACCAGCTGCATTCTACCTTATCGAGGGACTGATGGCCCGTAGTACGGTACAGGAAAATAACAAGCGAAAGCTCATATCGATCTGCCTGCCCGGAAATATGCTACTCAACACCAGCAACATGGAGAGCAGAACCCCCTTAAATAGCGATATCGTAGCACTGAAGCGAAGTATGTTACTGTATACGCCCCATAGCAAGATGGTACCCTATAAAGACACTGATCCCGTATTCGTAAACTACCTCAATGTACTGCGCGAAAAGAAGCTCAAGCAGATGCGTATCCATACCGAGTTACTCCAACAAGAATCGCCCTCCAAGAGGTTTGTCAAATTCACGCAGCTGCTTCCCGAAATCTACCGAGCCACCATCCAAAAAGAACAAGCCGAATACCTGGAAATATCCAGAGCCACAGTCGCTTTCGCAAAAAAACACCTGTTATGATGGTTTAGGTCGGCCGATTTAGCATTATCTATGGCACGAAACCGCTGGAGTATCCCGATGTAACTTGGTACCATAGAAAAACACAAGCAATATTGGGGACACGAAAGATGAGTACAATGAAACACTATATAAGAAAATTTACGGTATTCCGGCGGTGCCGTATACGAGACACGACCATCGGATCACAGCACCAGATATGTTGTACCGAGCAATTATAAACTAAAAAAATCATGAAGCATACCGTCATAACAGAAGAGCCATGCGCATAGGAATATATATACAATACTTTTTCAGCTATATCTTGGGCTTGCTATTTATTTACACTGCTGTACGCAAGATGATAGATTATAATGCCCATGTGGCACATATCGCCGACGTCAAATTTTTATCAGCCTCTATAGCTTACCATGCCGCATACCTCGTTATCCTAGCCGAAATGGCCATCGCTCTGCTGCTATTAGTACCGATAACCCGTGTACAGGTGTGGGGATGGAAACTGATCCTACCCCTGATGCTGGTATACACTTTCTATGTGAATCATGTCTTGAACCTGCCTCTTTTCATTCCCTGCTCCTGCAAGGGCGTGCATGACCGGCTGGCCTGGACAGATCATTACATATTGAATGCCGGACTATCTATACTCGCACTGAGTATGATAACCCTGCACTACAGAATACGGAAACTCATGAAAAAAAATAATGAAGAAAAAGAACTCAACGAGCTCATTGATGTTGTCATAGCGTCTCGATGATCAATAACCCGCAGTCTAAACACTGCACAATACTTTTTAAGATGAAAAAGATATTAATATTTTTAATTCCAATTTTAATAATCGGCGGAGGAACCGCCTTAGCACTAACAATGCAAGATGATCCGATATGTAAGCAAGATGGGCATACGGGGTATACATTGGAGGATGATGCATTACTCCCAGATGCGTCAACATTTGATCCCGAAGCAACCCTACCTACTGGTATGGTTGACGAAGGAAAGTTTGGAACAAACTTCAACTGTACCACACCCATACCTGAAACATGTCACTATGTGTATGTTCCAGCAACGGAAAATGAAGAGGCTAAGTGGGTAGAATGTAAAGGAAGAATCTTAAGAAATTAAGAAATTCTTCACAACTTTTTCTTGAAAACACGTATATGAAGCGGGCCTAAAGCCCGCTCTTTTATTTCCTCAATCCTGCCTCTATAGCAGAAATCAGCTCCTCTTGACTAGACAATGTAGCCTTTTCATTGATTAACCTACCATCTTTGCCCACAAGCAATGGATAAGGATAAGACATGATTTGATAATGAGTAATGATCGGATGACTGGTATATTGATTGTCCGTGTAAAGATGAACACCTCCTTCGGGCAAAAATTCCGCTTGTTTTAGCATCTTAGAAAACACCTCTTTTTTATCGATAGACACTGTAATAAAAACTACATCAGGATTATTCTTAAAGTGCTTTTTTACTGGCCCTACCACATTTAACATATACTGCCTACAGGGTGTACAAGATGCAAACCAGAAATCCATAAACACCACCTTCCCCTTGAAATCTTCCATTTTGTGGTATTTACCTTCTACATCTGGTAGCGAAAATGCAAAAGCCTTCTCCCCCTTGAGCGCATTTCGTAATAAGGAAATATGAGAATATGCGAGTGAATCTCTGACTATACTCAATGCGTCGTTAAGTAATTTATGACTCGATTTAAACTGAAACCGTTCTTTTAATAAGGTAGCTAACACACGATCTCGAACTTTAGAGTCTCTTAACAGATCTTTGGTAAAGCTATACCATAGTTCCACATCCCTACTCTGTGTCGTATTTAATAAAGCTACCCATGTGTATTGCGCTAGATAATCAACATATTTAGGAGCGTCAGCATAATCATCAGAAAAGCGAACAACTTCAGCCTCCCTAGACGTTATAAATTTATTTAATTCTTCCTTTACTTGTGCTTTCCAATTTTTATCTTTAGCAGCATAGAGCAATCCATCAATCGATCTACCTGATTTCAAACCAAATTCACCTTTGATCTGTGCCTTCAAAAGCATGTAAGCAAGTGGTGAGAGCTCTGCTCTAGTTTCGTCCAATTTTGCCATCGCTTTTTGGTTAATTATATTCCACATGTATAAAATATTAAGTGGGTTGTTTTTTTCTAAGGATCCTAAGATTGCCTCTTTGCTTTGTGTTTCACACAGACGCTTTTTATCCCACAGCACTTGGTACTTTGCCGCACCCCTACCTGAGAATTCTGCATCCCACCCCTCCATTATTATAGGGATATCGCCATCATAACCTTCTTGCAAGGAGCGATATTTACCCATGCGAGGCGAAAGATGGATACTAACACTATCCCCCGCTTCCATTAAAAAATCATGCATAAGGTAGGGCATAGGTGTAGCCGAAGATTTTTGAAAAGAAATATTAACGCCGATCCAATTTGGTTTAACCAAATCTGAAATGACAAAGTGAAAATAACCCGCATTATTATGAGCTGTGATTAACTTCGATGGGTTAAGTACAGCTTCACCAATACGTTCATCTTGCATGTATAGTTCTAAAGTATCATTCGGTGCTAGTACGGGAGCGTACACCGTAATATATGCTTTATCCTGAGCCCTAACCAATCCCAGATTGATTATACAGAATATTGTTATAAAAAAAGATTTCATAATTTATCTTAAATTTTGAAGTAGACCAGACGTCTTTATTTCATTAGTTGGTATCGGGAAGAGCCATTTTGGCGAATTCGGTTCCAGTTTATAGACCTGACCTCCAAGCTCACGAGTCAGGGCGATATTGGCTCCGTCCCGATTGTAACGCTTTAAGTCCGACCAGCGCAAGCCACGAAACAATAATTGCTTACGACGCTCCTGTAAGACAATCGCTAAAGCATCCTCTTTGTTCGCTGCAATTTGGTCTACATAATTACTATGTACACGCTTCAAAAGATGATTTAAAGTCTTCATCGCCTCATCATAATCACCTAGACGTGCTTCACATTCTGCTTTAATCAAATACTGCTCATCCGAATCAAGGCCACGAAAGAAGTAAAAATTGATCTTATACTGACTGAGATAAAAGGGGTTACCCTGCTCATTCAATTTAAAAAATGACCGCCTCCAATCATTCAATTCATAGCTATCAAAAAGATATTGTTCGATCTGAATATTCTGATCATTCGACTGAATAAAAGGGCCATTAGTTTCATATCCCATATATAAAGTCTTCTTGTAATCGAGTTCACCTACATTTAAATCCACCAGCGCATCATGCGTATCGATAGACTGCGTAGCCATGTCTAATGCCTCCTTATACCTTCCCATCGCTAGAAGGACTCTTGCACGAAGTGCATAAACTGCAGCTTTGGTAGGGCGTGCGTAATCGACCTCGGCCTGCACCAAATAAACAGCGGCTTCTAAGTCGGTCAGAGTTTGCTGATAAACCTCTGCTACCGATTGACGCTTTATTTTCTCATTGACATCGGATAGCAGTGGTATCGGAACGCCTAAATCAGTATGGGCGGTAGACTCCTTGTATGCAGGCGCATACAACTGTGCTAGATTATACAATGCCCAAGCACGCAAGAATAAGGCTGTACCTTGCACCTGGTTGTGCTGCATTTTATTTTTATCGCTTAGCTGAACCTTCTCCACCCCTTCTAAAACGACATTAGCATAGAATACCTGTGCATACATCTTTTCCCAATTCTGATAATCGGATTCGATGGTTTCGAAAATATCATCAGCCCAGACATGCGCATTAGCAATCACAGGATTATAAGCCTGATATAATTGCCAATAGCTATAATCAATATAATAATCATCAGAAAGCACATCCAGCATATCGGGATAAGCATACACAATTACTCCATTATTCATCAACTGTTCGAAATCATCCAACGTAGTAGGTACCACCGTATCCGAACCCGGCTTGACATCCAAAAACTGATCCCCACAGGACATACAGCCTAGGACGATAAAAAATATAATAAGTTGTTTCATGATTTATTAAAAATTAACATTTACCCCAAAAGAATAGGTTCGTACTGCAGGATATACCATCCTATTACTATACACCGCATCAGGATCAAAACCCAATTTGTTTGCTGCCCATAGCACCCCCAGATTGTTGGCATAGCCATAAACCTGCACGGAATGTAATCCTATCTGTGGCAACTTCAACGTGTACGCCAATCGGATATCCCGCAAACGGATATGATCGCCTCGCTCAACCAGATGTTCGGTCATGTTATAAAAGGTCTCCCGATTGTTTATAACAGGATAAGCTGCTGCTGGCACGTGGGTGCGCAGCTCATCCCCCGCCTGCCGCCAGCGATTCAAATAATCGTATTGAAATGGTAGACTATAATAAGATGTAACACTATATAATGTGCCATAGTTCAAACCAGTCCTGCGAATATGGTAACCAAACTGGGCCGATACATTAAAAGAAAGCTCCAAAGCCTTATACTGAAAAGTATTACGAATAGAACCAAACAAATTAGGGTTGGCTCGTCCATGATACACATAATCACCCAATCGGGTATTATTATAAATATTCGTATAATCTTGTGATAAAACACCGTCCAGATAGCCCTGTGGTTGTCCATTAACATCTAATCCTGCCGAAGCAAAAGAATAGATGCCATACAATGGCCTTCCCTCTATGGGGTAAGCGCCCAGATTACTAGTCAGGTAATTTAAATCCGAGCTTGGTTTCAATTTGTAATCCGTCACCCTTTCGTTTGTATAGGACAAGATCAAATCGGACTGCCAAGAAAAATCTTTAGTCAAGATATTCCTGCTATTCAGATTGACATCCCAACCCCAACCTTTCAACGAAGACCAGTTTCCCGATAGCTTAGTCACCCCCGAAGAAGGATTGATAGGTTGCGAGCTTAAAAGATCCATTGCTTTTTTACGGTAATGCTCTATAGAACCCGATAAGCGATTGTTCAAAACAGAGAAATCTATTGCCAAATTGTTCATGCGTACATTCTCCCAGCTAAGCTGCGGATTAGGTGGATTGGTAATGGTTTGAAAAATTCTACCAGTACGAGTATATGGATCTTTCTCAATCCGCGACGTAATATATGCTGATCCATTACTGACGTTTCCCGTGTAACCATGGGTGGCACGTAGCACCAACTTGGACAACCAATCGACCTTATAAAAATCCTCCTCGTGCAATTGCCAACGTAAACCTGCCGACCAGAATGGCCGGCCGCGCTTATTAATATCTACCCCAAAGATATTGGCTTCATCCTTGCGTGCAGAAAATGTAGCCGTATAGCGCTTGTCGTAGGTGTAAGAAGCATTTGCAAAAAATAGACGGTTACGATTGATTGTTGTACGACGCGTCATATTAACGGGTGTAATATTAGTCATCGTCGATAAATTACCTGTCAAATACTGCCTACGACGAATAGTTGGATCGAAAGGCACATAACTCTCAGTAGCCTCCTGATAACCCATCATAACAGGACTCGAGCGGTATAAGGTCGTACGACTATTCACTTCAATCCCTCCTACCAAGTGAAATTGATGAACAACGCTCCAAGTTTTATCCACATTCAAGCTGCCCCTGAAATAATGTGTACTCATCCCCGAATTCGTTTGATTCATCCGACCTCCTTTTGGAATAGAAGAAGTAGCAATACCGGTAGCGTAGTCAATCTGCGTAAAACGATTATAGAGATCACGCATATCAAAATAATCTTCATCCATCAATCCCTGGGTTTCTGAATAACTTCGCGAATACCGATAATTGGCCGACACACTCAACCAGTCGAAAGGTCGATAACTAACGGAGGGCTGTACCTGATAGCTAGTCTGTGTTACTGCTATGTTATATTGATGAATATTCTCCAACGGATAAAAGTTCCAGTCTTTCAGCAATCCCATACCTGCGGTATCAATATAACTCTGCCGCAAGCCAGATGAGCTTCTACCACCACCAATAGAAAGCGGATTCCCATGCTCATCGGCTATTCTATCATAAAGCACTTGGTATGGAGCGTCAGCACCGGTTCTACTTTTGTCTGAAGAAAATTGTAGATCTGTATCAAAAATCAATTTATTATTCAACATCCGATAACTATTGCGAGATTGTAGTGTAATACGCTCATCGTTATATCCATAGATATTACCTAAATTCTTATCGTAGCCTGCGGAGAAATAATAATTATGCTGCTTGGCACCGCCTCGAAAGTTGGCAGCTCCTTTATATAACTGTACAGGCCGAAACACATACTTAGTCAGATCTCGACGTACATCCTGTGTCTTGAGCTGGGCAATACGTCGCTCCATCTCGGCCTCATCGATATGCCCATTCTTATGAGCCAATAAGGCTTCTATAGTAGGTGTGATATAAGGATATACCTGATTGATAGCGCCATTCCAAGCGCCATTACCGTATAGAAAGCGCTCGATCTCAATAAACTCATCCATAGGTATTGTAGGGTTGTAATAGAGGTTGGGCTTTTCGCTGACGGATACGTCCGAGCGAACCGAGACTTTAAGCGGTTGCTCAAACCTCCCCTTTTTGGACGTGAGTACAATGACACCATTACCTGCCCGAGCACCCCAAATGGACGAGGCGGCAGCATCTTGTAACACCGTGACAGACTCTATATCTTCGGGGTTGATGGCATTGATATCCCCCTCGAAAGGAAAGTTGTCTAGAATAATTAAGGGTTCCTTGTTAGCATGCAACGTACTAATACCCCGAATGGACATTGACGGCTGCCCAGCAAATGTGGTAGCACCCATAATACGTTGGTTAAATATCAGTCCCCGGGTCACCCCATTCAAACGTTCTAAGATATTTGACCCTACAGAGCGACTCAACAATTTATTGTCAATATGCACAAAGGAGCCGGTAGCCCGCTCTTCGGGCACTCGGAAATAGCCCGTTTCTACTACTGACACCTCTTCTATCTGCTGTGTGGTATCTAGTGCAGAAATCTTTTTATCTTGCTTAGCATTGCCTGTTGAATTCTGTAAATACACGGTAAAAGGTCCACGATTGATGGTGTCAAATGCTACATATATCGGTTTATCCATCATACGATGCCCAACTCGTAGCAACCCTGACTCCACATATACACCACGAAAGTTAAAATTTCCCTCATGGTCGGTATAGGTCAAAATATCAGTTCCTTCAATTTTAACCGTTGCATTTAAGGAAATAGCCGTATCTAAAGACACAACCTTACCTTTTAGATACGGCCGATACACCTTACTGATCTCCGGCGCCTTTACGGCAGCACGCTCCCCAGCGGACTGCGCAAAGACATTGTTAAACAACACACAGAATATTATTAAAAGCACTCCTCCTACTTTTGTTGCGTCATGCCGACCGAAGTGGAGGTAGCTAAACACATATAGCAGACTTAAAGCACGCCTACATGGTAATTTCTTTTTTTTAATTATTGAGCAGTCACTGTCTCGCCGATAAGGCAATATATTACCACCCCAAAAAAAATGTTTCATTTTTGGTTCATTGAGTGTGACCTAGTTTTACCCCGTCACCCTGAGCGGAACGCAGAGGAGTCGAACGGGTCTAAAAACTATATAGTCTTTAACTAGCTCACACGGTTCATAAAATAATGTTGAAAGGCAGATGAGGTATTGCTCGGTTATTTCATAAGGGTCTAATAATTGGTGACGCCCCATCTGCGCATGAATAAAAAACCGACCTGTTAAAATATAGAAAATCTATATCATTTTAATTCGTTTCCTTGCAAGACATTGATATTATTCCTACTTTTAGGTTGCTTAAGTCCAAAGGTGTGGAAAACACGTCTGCCTTGTGTCGGATTCGTATCTGTACAAGTCGGAAAAACCAATAAAAGTCGTACATATTATTGACCTGCAAGGCCCTTAATATGTACATATGCTATAGACCAAGGTCTAAATAGCCCTCTTTTGGTTTTTAATGTCTTGATACACTATTCTGGTGGCCGAAGCTTGTTCTTGATTAGTACGCGTAATGCGGGGTAGCAGTCTCGACCTCGGGTCGAATGCTGTACACTGTTGTTGGTTAATGACTCTCTCTTTATCATGTTGTTTATCAAATTGGTAACACACTTTAAAGAGTCTCTGGCAGAAAAACGGAGCTAATAAAAAAGGATAGGCTCCTGCTTTCAGCTGTTAGTAAGGTACTAGCAATACCCTGACGCAGCATCCAGCAGGAGCCTATCCCGCAGTGCAAATATATGCAAAGTTGGGATAAAACTCCTAGTGGTCTCGCGCCTTTAAAATTGCTAGTTTTTACTAACGAGACTCAATCAGTGAACTGATTTAAAACAAATATACAAACACTTAATTAATTATCAAAATTAAAAATAAAGATGTGTTGGAAATCCAATTTAGCTAGAGCTCTAAAAGAATGTAAGTTTAGTGCTATCGAAATACACGCTCGCACAGGAATTTCTACGACTACGATTAGCAACATGCAGAATAATCTACATGAGAGCTTCCTTTGCTCACAATTCATTTTACTTAAGCTATTGCTAGAAAAGAAACATATTGACTTCCTATCCACAATATTTGGAAAAGATTACTTTCAAGATGTCAAAGCCATTGCAGATGATAATAATTTGAATGCTATGGGAGATTATTTTAAGGAAACTTATCATTACGAAGTTTTCTCAAAAAAGAAAGTAGTTGACGCAACCAAACTTGTATCAAGCCGGCTTGATTACATATTAACAAAGAATTACGAATCAATCAAAATAGATGAGATAACAAAGTTGGAAATAGCCAGCGGTACAGAAATAGGTTTTTATTGTGATATGTTCTTTTCTCACGTAAAACTTAACTCGGACGAAGAATACGAAAAGCTCTTAAAAAAACAGCGAGACATAAACAAAGAAGCGAATTCAAGAAGAAAGCCAAAAGAGGATAAAAAGTAAAGGACAATTATAAATAAATTCGATCGCCCTATTATAGGTTTGGTACCACCTGCGGAAGAGATGTAAGGAAAATAGGTAAGAAAGAGCCTAGTCTAGGTCAAGAAGTATAAACTAAAAACACTAAGCAACGATGGAATCTGTAGTCTCCGATATAATCAATATTATAGAAAAGGGCCGCCAAAAAGCCTATCAGGCCATTAATACTTCTATGATCGAAGCTTATTGGCTAGCTGGCAAACGGATCGTAGAGGACGAACAGCAAGGACAATCGAAAGCCGTCTATGGCGACTCTCTTTTAAAGACATTATCCAAGAAGCTTTCCGAAAAACTAGGCAATGGTTACTCGCCTGCTAACTTGCGGAATTTCAGATAGTTTTACTTGACGTACCCCGATATTCAAAAATGCTACGCACTGCGTAGCAAATTGAGTTGGACGCATCACCGCACAATAATGCGCGTGGAAAACCCTCTGTTGGCGCCACAATTCTTGTGGTGGAGATAAAAGCACTAGCAGTGGAAAGCAAAAAAAGCTGTTCCAAAATAAATTTAGAACAGCTCCTCAATAATTATTTTTAGAATCTATTTCAATTTTTCGATTTCTTCTACAGACAGTTTGGTGAATTTTACAATCTGCTCAATGCTTAACCCAGCTTTTTTCATCTCCTTGGCTGTCTCAAGAGCATTTTTACGCGCTCCTTCAGCCAAACCTTCTGCCCGGCCTCTTGCCCCACCTCTGGCTTCACCAGCTCGCATAGCTGAATTAAAAACGCTTTCGGCGTCACGCCTTTGTTTTAAACTTGCTTCGTATGACATCAGATCCTCCTCTTTTAATTTGCCTATCTCACCTATAGCAAAATTAACAAAGATTTCTCCTTAAAGAAAGAAAGCTTTGTTAATTCTCATCCGCCATTGAAAAACAAACTCTTGGACGAAACATACGACCAAATATCCGTTTGTCCAAAAATGAAGGCAGCTTGTCCATGGTACTCAGATGCTTAAGAAGATAGAGCCATTGATCCATTACCGTATCCAATTCTTCGGGTTGTTTATTAAAAACAGGAAGGGAGACCATCTTATATCCCAGCTTGTCGTAAAAGACCTCATGGGTATGCTTATCACATAACGCAACATCATAAAAATACGGGCGATCGGTCGTTCGGGACAGTGCAACATTCGAGCCACCATTCATATCGAATTCTAAAATACCGACGAAGTAAACTTCCGGCAGATGATAATCATTCCCTTTCTTCCCTTTGGCAAGCTGCTTATTAATCAACCGTGAGGTTTACCGCAGTATCATCCTCCTCACCCTCCTCACCTTGTCTTGCCGTACCAGCAAGTACAGACTGGAAGAACAAATAGCCACACGGCAGGTACATCGCTCGGAATCCCACGAATGGCAACAGTACCTACAGCAGGATAGCACCGTACGCTACTGGCACTTTGTAAGTGACTCCATTTTCTACTTCCACCCGGACACAGGCCTCTGGGCACTAGGTGGCTGGCTGTATGCGGCGGAGCAGTCCATACACGAGAAGCTCCTACAGTCCAATATAAGCCATAGGGACAGCACCGCCCTGCAAGCGCATGCTGCACTAAAGGAACAAAAAGTGGTTCGCAAAAAGCAGCTCCCCTGGTATGTTTATCTCATCGTGGTGTTAGCGGTAGCATCTCTAGGGATCTATTACCTCTGGAGAAAAGGATTTTAAAACTAAGAACGCCTGAAGTACATCCCTTCAGGCGTATATTTTTATCCCCGTCCCATCCTTCTGTCACGGGTCACCTTTATCACCCTAATTAGTTTTTCTTCCACTCCAAGATCTGCTGACGGCGCAACAATTCCTCTCTTAGTTGCCCCCTGTCTATCTTCTGCACAGATTTCTTTTGTTCAATAGCCTGTACAGCAGCTACAGCAGCACTTTCACCCAATATCATGAATACAGGCTCCATCCTGATGGATCCAAATGCAATATGTGTAGAGGACAAACACACAGGCACCAATAAATTGGTGCAATCTCTTTCTTTCGGCGTAATAGAATTATATGCGATTTGGTAAGGTGAGAATTTACCAACCTCTACGTTTCCTTCATTTTTGACCATTCCATCTACAATAATGCGCTGCGTATTATGGCTATCCATAGTATACGCCGCCAAGCCGATCGGGTCTATTGCCGTTTCTTTTCCTGTACAGTTATGTTCGCTCATCACATAGGCTCCCAGCATTCTCCGACCTTCACGAATATATAGCTGAGGGGTGAAATGTCCGTTATTTACATACTCATCCTTTGGCAGGCCCCAGTTTTTTACATACGACCGAATATGTTCGGGCACCCGTGGATCGGTTTGCATAAAATACAGATACCCGATTGTATATTCTAGATGTTCATTATATATGGCTTTACGTCTATCAAAGCTAGCAGTAGCCCAATCGTAATTTGCCCCGATCATATCCGTCGAAAAGCCCCCACGGTTATTGATATCTGTTTTTCGGTTAGGCATTTTACTCCATATAAAATAATTTTTAACCATCGTATATTGAGGCTGAGCCTCTATCAATCGTCCTAGCAGCTCATATTTTTGGGGATCATAGTTCGTCGGTCTTTCTATCGGAATCCGATTCTCTGCCGAGTCCGTTAGACAAATCCGGAAATTGTACGCTTGTATACGCTTATCGCCGGTACCTACCCGCGAAGGCTTATCTTTAGAGATCCCCCAAAGCAAGCCAGATTGGGGGTCTCCGATGGTTTTGTAGGGCGATACATGATCAGGAAACTGATGCCATCCCGACTGCTTTTGATAGGTAGGAAGCTGAAAACCATTTAATGTCTCCTTAAATTGGGAGTTATCCTCTCTCCCAAGCATAAACGGCACCCCTGCCAACGCGATAAGATCGCCCTCATACGTACAGTCCAAAAACACCTTACCCGTAATTTCCTGAGTAGCTTTTCCCTTACCGTATGTAGGATATAGCAATACAGCGGTAATGGTACCTTTTTTCTTTTTTACCTTACCGATCCGTTGATTTTTGATAATAGGCAACTGCACTTCCTGTATATATTTTTCAAACATGCTACCGGCTACCTTAGGCTCGAAAGTCCAGGATTCCGCTTTGCCGTAATATTGACCTAGGTCTTGATAGAACCGGCGGGACAAGCCACCGATAGCCGCCTTGTTACCAATGTCTGTCTGTCCCAATCCGCCCGACGATAGCCCACCAATATGCTCATCTGTACCGATTACCACGGCAGTTTTACCCATCTTTAAGGCGGTATATCCGGCTATTATACCAGCAGAAGTAGCTCCATAGATCACAATATCATAAGATTGGCTCTGCTGCGCACGTACATCAACATTTAAGAGCAATAGCCAGGCTATCAAAACCAAATGCATCATTTTTTTAGTCATAATTATATTTTTAGATTTTTAAATTCCGTGTAAAAACTATCTATCGCCAGTGAGTCCGGCAAATAAATAGACCTATATTTCAATTCTCCTCCTTTTTGAAATTTAGGAAGTGCCATCACCTCTTCTGCCGCATCGGTCACGATAGTTTTGGCATCACCTACCATGTCAATGTACCGCACTTCCATGCCTACCAGATCCGGATAGGCTTTATACCAATTAATGAAAAGACTGTCATTACGCAGGACTGTACTTTCTATTAGTCGGTTCAATAGACTGGATTGATACGCATTCCCGTATACATTTCCCATCTGAGTATTCTTAATAGAAGACGTACCATCGGGGTAGAAAGTATAAAAATCAATATTGTGGTACTTCTCTTCCAGCGGTGCAATATTTACATGATGTATAGTTAGAGACGGTTGATCTATAGCATACACCGTTGAATCCTTGCGGTTGTTCCAATAGAAAATAACCTTATTCACCGAAGGATCTTTTATACGGAAGCTAATCTGCGCCCTATTGTTGCCCGGATGGAAATTCATAGAGTCCGGTCTACCTGCATATGAAGGAAATTTTCCCTCCAGGACATCTCTATAGGTACTATCCTGTTTTTTACATGCCGTCACTGCAATAAGGAGTACGGCAGTCCATACGGTAAATTTGGTAAAGTATGTATGTTTTAAAAAATAATATTTCATGTTATCAAGTGTTATTCAGGTTGTCCAAAAAAATCAATCTCACCTAGCCAAAAATAATTAGTTACACCAAAAGTTGACATCGCCCGGAATCTGAAATAACGTACCGGAGGCGCTTCTAATGGAATTCTGAATTCATGTCCATTTTTGGCGAATTCAATGTCTTCTGCTGTATTGTTTTGAAGCGGCAATCCGGAAGGTTTCTTGATTTCGCCGGAATACAGTAGCGTCCAGCTATCATACGAACCGTCAGCAGAAGGACTGTTACTGCCCCATATTTCAAATTCACGAGGAGATCCTGCTGTATACAGCAGATTGAGTTCGCTGACGGTTCCTCTTTGAAAGACTTTGATACGACTCAATTTTGCTTTTTTCCCCATATCGATTGTAACCTGGTTAGGCACCCCGGTACCATTATCAGTCCGATACCATCCCCCTGTTCCTGATCCCGTAGAGGTCAAATTATTATTCCAGAGAAAACTGACTTTATTAGCGCCAAATGGCTTTGGATCATTGACCAGTCTGAGCTCTTTAAATAACGCATAATCCAGTTCCCTTTCGAAAAGAGGCGTCAAGATCGTGTCTATTAAATTCGACTGATTTAGCCAACGGTCCTGTACCGATACCCTGAATTGCATAGGCACATTTTCCAGCCCACGAACACTCAATGGTCCCTCACCAGCCTGTGTATAGATTGTTTCTACGGTCTCCCAATCCCCTTTCACATTTTTCCGTTGGATGGGAATAGATACTTCCGCCTTTTGAGGATTTTCAAAGTTGATCGTTATTCCCCCAAAATCTTCCACAATAGACATTGATTCATAAATTTTCCAGATAGGAGGCATAGCAGGTCTTGCGTCGACCATTATAGGTGTAGATTTTTTAAGATTTTTACCTACGGTATAAAGTTTAATCGAGTAAATCGAGGTATCTCCAAAACCATCTAACAACAACTTATTATTATAATAAGAAGACTGCGCCTGAATGCGCTTTCCATCATTTTTAGTGCACTCCGCTTCTACATACATGATATTACTGTTCGCTGGAACAGTATAGGACAATTCAATTTTACCGGGCAGCCCCTTAGCATTAACCGCTTTCAAAGCAGGAGGTATAGTCTCATCCGTTTCGATGATAGACATGATATCCTGCTCTCTACATGAGCTCCATATACAACCTATTGCCAGCAGACCAAATAGTATTATTTTATTTTTCATATGTGTATTATTTTTTCTTTAATGGTCATATGGAATACTCATGTGTGTGTGCTTTGCTAAACGTGAGTATTTCATAAGGCTTGCGTTTACCAATTAGGGCTTTGTATAATTTCTTTGTTCTTAATGAATTCCGACTCCTGTATTGGCCAGAAATAATCTCTTACCTGGAAGTTTTGACGTACTATAGTTCTAGGGATATAGTAGTATTTCGCATCGGCGTTAAGCACATCCCACCCGGTGATATTCTGGTTCAACACCTCCTGAGCCACCTTCCACCGGCGTAGATCCCAAAATCGGTGTCCTTCGAAGCAAAGCTCTATTGTCCGCTCCTGTCGGATTATACTTTGCAACCCCGCTTTAGACAGTATTTTTTCGGGTTGATTCGAGAAGTTGTTCCAAGCATATTTTACACCTTTGAGGCCAGCCCGTTCTCGGATACGGTCCAAGTAGATAAAAATTTCGTCCGACGGTCCATTAGCTTCATTCAGCGCTTCGGCATACATCAGGTACAAGTCTGCCAGTCTTACGATCGGCCAGGGATAGCGTTGTACCACCCACTGTTTTGCCAATGCTGTATTCTGATAGTTGACCAACTTCTTAGGTAGATATCCCGTTAAGGAAAAAGCAAAGGCATGGCCAGAGGAGATTCCTCCGAGCCGCCCTTCAATATAAAAATTTTCGTCGTCGCTCAACAAGCCCTGTCCATACCATCTGCCACCGTCAAACCCCAGAAATGCATAATAGCGGGGTTCCCTATCAAAATTGAGCCGCGCGGTAGTATAGCCCGTTTTGATATACTGTTTATCTTGTTTAGCGCCCACCTTTGTCCCATACCGATCCATATAATCAAATGTGTTGTCTTCATTAATCGGCACGCCGTTTTTACTGTAAAACTGTTCCACAAGATTTAGAGGCACGGAAAAGTAACCACCGTAATACAGTGCGTCACCGCCAAATATACGAGGATAAGAAGCCGTTTGAATGGAATTTGCTGCACTGTTACTTGCCCCCCAGATCAGTTCTTTATTCCACTTTTCAGTAATAGTCGTACGCAGGTTAAGTTCGATTTTGGTCGTGTCTGAGACAGGCCTGTCATATGCTGCTTTTTTATGCAATGCATAGCCCAAGGACTCGCAATATTCGATTGCTTCTTTTGCCGCCTCGGCAGCCTGTGTCCATTTATTAGGATCTGCTGTCTGATTGAACAATACCTCACCACGGCTATTTTTATAATTACTATAATCCGTATTTCCATTGAATAGCGGGCTAGCTGCAGTAAGCAATACTTTTGCTTTGATGGCCATGGCGATCGGCTTGGTAATACGCCCCAGTTCTGTCGATTCAAACAGTACCGATTCCGGCAGATCCACGATGGCTTCATCAAGCTGATTGACGATGTATTGAAATACATCGTCTACCGGTTCGCGGGTTATTTCCTTTATTTGGCTTATCTCTGTCGATACCGCATAATTTTCATGCATGATGGGAATGGGACCATACATACGCAGCAGGTAGAAATGGTAGTAGGCTTTTAGAAATTTAGCCTCCGCTTTCATTTTAGCCTTATCAAAATCCGACAAACCATGTACCTTATCTACATTACCCAAAAATATATTACATTCGTGTATACCTCTGAATAATGGCGTCCCACCCCTATCTCCCTGCCAAAAATCCATGAGTGGGTTTTGAATATTTTGCTGTCCACGTGCGTATAGGCCAGAGTTGTAATTGTATTGGACCTGATCGAACCATATTTCATCTGCTCCAGCGATAGCAGGATTTCCCGAAAAAGGATCTGCATAATTTGGAAGCCAAGAGTAACAGGTGAATAAATATTTTTCGGCAGTGAGTGGTGTGCGGAATGCATATTCAATAGTGGCAACATTGTCGGGAACCACATCTAGGTAGTTGCAGCCCTGGAGCGTGAGGCCTGCCATAAGTATTAATAATAGTTTCTTTTTCATAATTGACATTGATTAAAATGACACCTGTGCACCGATATTAAACACTCTTTGCACAGGATAGCCCAATCCGTTTCCCGCCATTTCTACATCCCACAATTTAAATTGACTTAGATTCAACAGGTTCGTTCCGTTTAGATACAAACGTAATTTTTCCATATTCAACTTAGATATCGTCCTTTTCGGAAGGCTATAACCTAACTCCACATTTTTCAACCGCAGGAAAGAGCCGTTACGCATAAACCACGTGCTGGTCTGCGTATTGTTTTCATTTATATTGGGCGAGAGCCGTGGCCATAGAGCCAGTGGGTCCGGATTTGCTTCCGACCAATGATTATCCGCATACACTTTCAACATCTGGTTACTACCTGCATAACCCACCGCATCACGGCTAGGATAAGCGTCAGCGTAACTCACAAAAGGAGCGGTAGATCGCGGGTTAATCCAGAAGGATTCATTGGCAAGCCCTTGCAAAAACATCGAAAAATCAATATTTTTATAACCTGTGGATATACCAAATCCATATACTATTTCAGGGCTGGTTGGATTTCCAATAGGCACCCGGTCCAGTGAAGATATTATCCCATCACCATTTACATCCCGGTATTTAATATCACCTCCCCGTACGGCTACTCCAAATCCTTGTTCAGGGGAGTTATATACCTCTTCGTCATCGATAAAAAGGCGCTCAGCCAAGTATCCCCAGGTTTGATTGATATTATACCCCACACGTGATAGTCTACTATTGGCATCATAATCAGGCTCTTCGTAAATCTCGAATTTTGACGTAGCATACGTAAAGTTACCTCGTGCAGAAAGCCATAATCCATTTTCAAAATTATGCGAATAGTCAATAGACATATCCAATCCTCTGCTGGAGGCTTCTCCTACATTGGCACGTAAGGCCGATGAAAATCCCAAATAACTCGGAATAGCGGCCCGTGTCATCAGAATATTTTTTCGGTATTCCGAAAAAACATCTGCCTGGATCTGAATATCCTTAAAGAGTGTCATCTCAAACCCTAGATTTGCTTTATAAGCGACTTCCCAAGTGATATCAGGGTTGGCATATCGACTGATAGAGACCCCATTGAGCGTATAATTAAAATCCGTACCGAATGAAGAAGCCCGTGCAGCGTCATTCATATTGACATTGGATAGGTAGAAGAACCGATCGGAAGCACTACCAATGGCATCATTTCCGACCATTCCATAGGTGCCCCTCACTTTAAATACATCGATATAATTTTGCAGAGGCTTCCAGAATTTTTCATCAGAAATCTGCCATCCGATCCCCCCGGACGGGAAGAATCCAAACCGATTGTTTTTGTCGAAGCGCTCCGAGCCATTATACCCGAAATTGAATTCTGCAAAGTATTTACTGTTTAGGGAGTAGGTAAAGCGACCGGACAGCCCTTGGTTGCGCGACGGAAGGGACAACTGAAGATTACCTGCATTAGCATTTAAGCTTTCTTGCATGATATAGACCAGCATCGCATTGACGGCATGTTTGTCTTTGAACGTCCGGCTATAATTCAATGCAGATTCCAGATAAAAAGTAGACTTTATAGTCTTATCTCCTTCATTATACCCCAAATATTCTGTGGCACTTTTTTCGTTGATATTTGCTAGCGTATAGGTCTGGTTCAATTTGTCGTAATTCAGTACCTGGTAGTAAAACGGGTTATAAAAACGGCTGACAGAGTGATACGAGGATTTATTTGTATTCCCCATAGCCCGGAAAGTAAGTCCCTGGGTTAAAAAATGTAGTTTCTGCTTCAACTCAAATTGAGCCATAATTACCGAACGCGAGTAATCTCTATAGCCTTTGACCATCTCCGCATAAGGGTTGACATAATTACCTTTATCCGATCCCCCAAAAAGGATATGCTGTATATGGCTACTATTTTCATCTTTCGGATAATAAGCGGGAAACACGACTGGGTTTGAGAACATCACCATTTCGTACATTTCCTTCCCGCCACTGATAGGCCCCGTATACTCATCAAAGCTACCGTACATGCGCACCCCTACCTCCGTACTTTTGCTGAGATTAACATTTACATTGGAGCGTAGCAGATAGCTTTTAAGGTCAATATTATTGTTGAAGTTATTTTGAGGATCCACTTTTAACACGCCATTATCTTTATTAAAAGTACCTGCAAAATAATAACGTGCAACACTTCCACCGCCCGATACATTCAAGTTTGCTCTTTGATTCATGGTATAGTCTTTGAATAAAGTGCTCCGCCAATCCGTAGCTGGATACAGTATCGGGTCAGCCTGACGGCGCGTCATATCTATTTTTTCCTGACTATATAGCACAGGGCTCAATGGGTCACGTGTGCGGATAGCTTCATTGCTCAGCTCCATATACCTAATTGGATCCGCCATTTCTACATCCTTCGTAGGAGTTGAAAGAGAGTTTTCCAATCGGAAGCTAATTTTAGCTGGGCCTTCCTTTCCTTCTTTAGTAGTCACTAGTATGACCCCATTAGCGCCACGTGCTCCGTATAGTGCGGTGGCCGATGCATCCTTCATAATCGAAAATGAGGCAATATCATCTGGTTGGAGACGTGCAAGATCCGTTGATGTAAATTCTACACCATCGATTAATATTAATGGATCTTTTTTATAACCGAATGTCGTCACCCCGCGTATGAAGAATTCGGCATTATCCTGTCCTGGTTCTCCACTTCTTTGATAGGCAATTACCCCTGCCAAGCGACCTGCCAGCGCAGTAGTAAGATTAGAAGACGGCACTTTAAGCTCCTCAGGCCTAATTGTAGTGATAGCGCCCACCATCTCCTTCCTTTTCTGAGTACCATAGGCCACTACCACGACTTCTTCAATATTATCTGACGTGTTTTCAAGTTGAATAAGGAGAGGTCGGTCATTCAAGATCGATATATTTTTATCCTTATACTCGACCATCCTTACCACAACTCGCTGTCCTATAGTGGCTTCAATCACAAATCGACCGTTTACATCTGTTGCAGTCGCTTTTCTGTTATCCTCCAAGACACTTACAGAAACCCCGATTATGGGTTGATTTAGACTGTCAGTAACCGTACCACTTATGAGCTGCTGTTGTGCATTATCGATTACAATAGGTGTTTTTTCTACTATCGCCTGCGTATACTTGACCGTTATATTTTTCTGTATTACTTTAAACTCCAAGGGTACGGCCTTAGAAATTTGCTTAAGGACATTCTCCAGTGAAGAATTGGATATCTTTAAACTGATCCATATTTCTTCGATTTTAGGATCGTTATAGACAAATACATGGTCTGTCTGATCCATAATGTCCTGAAATACATTTTTTAAGCTGCTCTTGTTTCTGTTGACACTGATCTGCTGGGCAAAGCTACTGTGCGCCACAAAGAAAAGGCCTAGAAACAGAAGCAGTTTCCAAAATTGGTTTCCTTTCATAATTATATTTTAATGGTATATGTTACTATTTGCTTGGTTTTAGCGTGATCTGTATCAATCCAGCATTATTTTTGTTTATGTTATAATCAATATCAAACTGACTCAATATCTGCAAGGCCTGGTCTAGCGTAGCAGATTTGTGTATCTTTCCATAGAGTTTGATGTTGCTTTTTTTAATTCCTACGGTACTGTATTCAAAGTCATACCATCTAGACAAGAGATCCATTATCTCTGCGATAGGGGTTGCATTCAATTGGAAATATCCGTCTTTCCAGGCGATATAATCCGTAATATTGTCCATATGCTTTACATCAATATCCCCTACACTACTGGTCCGCGACTGGTCTCCTGGTAGCAGCACTTTAGTCTTGTTGCTAGCTAGTGCATTAACAGCTACCATACCTTCCAAGAGAGATGTAACAACAGGCTTGTTTGGATAACTTTGCACATTGAAATGCGTACCTAGCACCTGTATCTGTTGCCTATCGGTCTGTACAATAAATGGCTTTTGTTTATTTGGTGCTACTTCAAAATAAGCTTCCCCAGATAGGTCTACCTTACGTTCGTTGCCCACGAAATGGGTAGGATAGTGTAACTTCGAATCTGAGTTTAGCCACACCTTGGTTCCATCTGCCAAAATTACCTTGAAGGTGTATTTTTTAGGAACCTCCAGCGTATTCATGTGATTATCGGTGATAGCGGTATTATCAGGCTTTTTGTAAAGCAGCATACTGTCCGAACTGAGTATAATATTATTATTGTCCGTTCTGTTAAGATCTGTACTGCGTTTTGCAAGGTCAATTTTTGAACCATCGGCCAAGGTGAGTATCGCCCCATAACCTTCAGATTTTAAAGCGCTAGCTGTCCACGTATTCTGATCTAATGTCTTGACATCGTTGTTTTGGCTTTTAAAATAGATCCCCACACCCACAAAGAGGGCAATGGATGCCGCTACCTGAAACACTAATCTTTTAATTTTATGTTTTCTGGCTCTTAACCCCGTATCAAGGGCTCTTGCATACAGTGCATCTTTTTCTTCATTGGTAAGCTTATCCTTTTCTAATAGGCCTAATACCAAACGTAATCTATCTTTATAATTAGTCATTTAGATTGCTCTTTATTATGTAGAGCAAATAATGACCTTAGCATAGACAAAAAATAAAATATCTTTTTACTTAGCTTTTAATACCAAAATATTGAGAATAAAATCAGGTATTCGGCCGGTTGCAAAGTTTTACGTAGTTCTTTAATGCCCCGATAAGAGGTAGTACGGCATGATTCTACGGAGATATCAAGCATAGATGCGATCTCTTCATAAGTAAAATCCAAATAATAGCGCATGAAGATTACCTCTCTTTGTTTTTTAGGAAGCAGTTCTATTTTTTGCTGAAGAAGTTTTAAGTTTATTTCGTGATTCTCATTTTTAATCATTTCTAATTCATGACTAGCTATCCAGAGTAAGCCGTCAGGCAGCTGACTAATATCACTTGTTTGTACATTTTCCTTTAGCTTAAATAAACGTCTTTTTAAGGAAGCGAACAGATAGAATTTAACCTGTACCTCTGTTGCTATCTTCGGATTATTGAATAGGTCAGCAAAAAGATCATGAATACAGTCTAAAATCTGTTCTTTGTCATTATGGTAGTGTTGGCCATATAGATAAAGGTCATCCACGTATTGCCTGTAGATTAGCTCAAATGCTTTCGTATTTCCCTTTATAAAATCTATCCAACTCATGTTTTTAGGCGTTTGTAATTAGTATGACATTGTAAAAATAGCTAGTTTGAGATTAAATAACTGTTAAATATAGATTATAGAATTGCTATATCGCCATGATTAGTTTATCCAAATTAACGACTTAATTTTATATTCCAAGCATAATCAACAGCAATTGAATACAATTAATAAACTTTATACTTTCTAGATAGCGTATTTACCTCTCCCAATATAGCCACTCTATCCAATTGGTTTAGAGCGACAATATCAATTTCATTTTCACCCTTACTGCCTCAAAATCCAGCAACCATTAACTTAACCGCCATTAAGTTAATGGCCATTACAAAGACAATGATTTATTATGTATTATTATCTACATTCCCGTCACTCATCACCCCTTAGCTCCATCACTAGTTAACAGGATAACTCGATCACTGGATAACTCTCTAACTCACGATACCCCAACAACAAATTAAAAAGTAAAACCCTATATTTGCCTTCAACACAACTAACTTATCCGATTTTGACGACGAACGCTGAAAGAGAACTCCTGGTAAGACTCAAAAGTGGAGATACTGATGCCTACAACATTCTCTATGATAGGTACAGCCTATTCTTTTATCAAAGAATTCGCAGTCTGGTAAAAATAGATACCATAGCCCAAGATATATTACAGGATGTTTTTATTAAAATCTGGGACAGAAGAGCGCAAATACAAGAAGACAAATCTTTTAAATCCTATCTATACCGTATCGCTCAGAACGAAGTATATGACCATTACCGGCGAGTTTCCTTAGATCATAGAGCACAAGAGGAAATCACGGTGCACATGGGTTTCTCTTTTCAGGACGACACTATATTGCACAAAGAAGTCCAGGAACATATCGATCTAGCCATACAGCAACTCCCTCCTAAGCAGCGTCTCATTTTTGAACTGTGCAAAATTGAAGGTAAAACATACAAAGAAGCCAGCGAGATCCTACAAATCTCCGAATCTACGGTGAATGCACAGATTGTATCGGCTACAAAAAAGGTAAAACTATACCTTTCCAACTCCGGCATATGGAGTTTATTATTGCTCTCTATACTAAAATAATATTTTTTTCGCACCGGACTAGATGCCTACGGTTTCCCAACCGTATATAGGGTGTATTTATCTTTTTTTAATTGCCGAAATCCGTGAATAAAAAACTGTATCATAAATTTATAACCAACTCCTGCACAAAGGAAGAATTACTTCGGATATTCATTCTATTTGGAACAGAAGACACGAGCGAGCTCAACAACCTGATCTACGATGAGCTAACCAAAGCGGAAAACAGCACAGACCATACACAGGCAGAGGATCACAACACACTATTACATGTCAAGGCGAACCTAAATCAATATATCAGCAGCCAGCAGGACACCGACAGCGGTAAGGTTCGGAAATTACGATGGGGCTGGATTAAATATGCAGCGATTCTGATCGCCATTGGTTTTGCAGGATACGCCTGGTTTTTAGCACAACACACATCAGCTTCCTTAGTCCATGTCGAGCCGTTGGACGATGTCGTCCCATTGAATGGGACAGCCTATATCCAGTTGGCAAACAATAAGTCTATCCCGCTACGCAAGGATCAACAGTTGATCGTCGACGAACAGTCCATAAGCTATGCTAACGGCGAACAAATTGATGAAGCGCTACTATCGACCGACTCCATCAGCGTCATCACTCCGGCAGGTAGCACCTACACCCTCCAGCTGAGCGACGGGACGAAGGTATGGCTAAATGCAAAAAGTAAAATTACCTATCCCAGAAAATGGGGCAATGAGCGCAGGGTAAACATGCAGGGCGAGCTCTATTTTGAAGTTGCGCATGACAAGACAAAGCCATTCTTTGTAACCTCCGGCACACAGGAGATACGGGTATTAGGTACTGCATTTAACGTCAACGCATACCCTGAAATGGGCATGACAAGATCAACCTTGATAAAAGGATCGATAGCACTGACAATACGGGACAAAAACACCAATCAGTTGGTCGACAGCAAAAAGCTGATTCCTGGGCAAGAAGCCATTCATCATCTGAAACAACAAATCGTAAGACTGCAAAAAGCCAATACGAAGGCCATAACGGCATGGAAAAATAATGTCTTTTATTTCAACAATACCCCTCTGGAGGAATTGATGAGCACTATCGAAAGGTGGTATGACGTCGAAGTCATCTATCAAAATGCCAATTTCAAAGAGGTATTTAATGGAGAAATCGAACGCAGCAACTCCCTAAAAGAACTCATGCAGATACTTGAACAGAGTGGACTTACCTCCAAGCTCCTTCGGATAGATGGCAAAAACACGATTGTCGTAAGCAATAAGAATAACCCACATTAACTATAGCACTTTATTTAACTAACCTAAAATAAATATCATGAAACAAAAATTGATCTTATCCTTAAAAGGAGGGATTGCCCTAGTGTGTCGCATACCCAAAAACCGTAGGCTCAAGATGTCCTTACTAGCATTGAGTATGCTCGTAAGCAACAGCAGTATTTTGCTCGCTGAGGCACAAACAATCACCCTCGAAAGAAAGAATGTTCATCTCGAAGAATTGTTGAATACCATCAAAGACAAGAGTGGTTATCGTTTTTTTTGGAAAGGTAATGACCTGGGAACGTTGCCAGCGAGTATTAATGTAAAAAATGCAAGTATCCAGGAAACCATGGATCAGCTTGCCAAATCACTGCCGATTACCTACAGTATCACCAATAAATCGGTTGTAATCCGTCAAAAAGAAAACACCAAGCCCACAGCAAAAGAGACGCCTTTGCAAGAGCTTATAGCACTGACCGGTAAGGTAAAAAACAAGGAAGGAAAACCAATTGCCGGAAGCACGATCACCGTGGAGGGGAACGGCACAAAACGTGATATCTCTTCCGCCAAGGATGGCTCGTTCGTACTGGACCGCATGCCTCCAGGAAACTATAAAGTAATCGTAAGCTGCGTCGGTCATAACACGCAAGAATTTCAAATCAACCTCACCAAGGACAAAAAGAACCATGATTTTACCTTGATCCAAACTGATCATGAAATTGAGGCCGTAGTCGCTATGGGCTATGGTAGTGT
This sequence comes from Sphingobacterium faecale, assembly GCF_016746095.1. Classification (GTDB taxonomy): domain Bacteria; phylum Bacteroidota; class Bacteroidia; order Sphingobacteriales; family Sphingobacteriaceae; genus Sphingobacterium; species Sphingobacterium faecale. The sequence goes on from NZ_JAERTY010000009.1 coordinate 208,928, forward strand.
CAAAAGGAAAGACCTGACTGGTGCTATCGGTTCTATCGGCCGCGAAACCATTGAAAATACTTCCGTTTCCTCAGTGGATCAACTTTTACAGGGAAAAGTAGCAGGTGTCGATGTCATGATAAGTTCGGGCATGCCTGGTGCCGCTGTAAAAGTACGTATCCGAGGCAATTCTTCCTTGATCGGCAATACCGAGCCACTCTATGTTGTCGATGGTATACCCGTGATCACAGATCGCAACTATGCTTTCAACCAGACTACAGGCGGAGATATCCGGGAAAATCTATCTGGACTGTTAAACATCAATATAGCCGATGTAGAAAGTATCGATGTCCTAAAGGATGCATCAGCCTCGGCGATCTATGGGTCGCGCGCGGCCAACGGAGTAGTCATCATCACGACGCGAAAAGGCATCAAGGGACAGAAACCATTGATCAACGTAGGCTATGATTATGGATTTCAGAAAATGCATAACGCATACCGTCCATTAAATACTGCGGAGTTTAGAGAAATCATGACCGAGGCAGCAACTAATGGAAGCCCCAGCCTACAGGGATGGTGGTCGATGGTATACCCGCACATGGCGCTTATCTTGGACAAGCCCGACGAGTATTTTGGAACAGAAGACAACAATTGGCTCAAGTTGATGACCAATAACAAATCCTCCGCAGAGAACTTTAATATCTCCAGCAGAGGTGGTTCTGATAATATTACGTATTATGTTTCCTATTCCAACAATTCAAACAACGGTGTACTGAAAGGCAGTGGGATGACCCGAAATTCGGGAAAAGCACAACTCGATGCCTATATCAACCCCAACTTGCGCATGGGTGCCAATATAAACGTATCTAGCTCCGATACAGACATTAAAAATGGTGGGCTCACCAATCTGATAACCTGGAGACCCGACCTCCCCATATACAATGCAGATGGCTCCTATTATTCGTATGAAAACAGTGACAACCCACTTGCAGCAAGCACACAGATCAATAATGCAATTACGACAGCCCTTAACGGGTCAGGGTATTTAGAACTGAAGGTCCTGCCGGGCTTATTCCTGAAAAGTGCCCTTTCGTTTAGCTATGATCTGAGCAAAACCCGGTTATACTTTCCAACCACCACCATACAAGGCAGTCGAGAAGGTGGCATAGGCGAACAAAGCCATTCCGAGAATCTGAATAGGATATTTGACAACACACTAAATTACAACCGCGTTTTCAACGAAAAGCACGACTTTAATGCGTTGTTGGGTATGTCCTTTGAGCAGCTGACCGCTCAATTCTTTACCGGGATCGGCACAGGGTATCCCAATGACTATGTCCTAAATAATCTATCCAGTGCAGCAAATGCTTACGCCGTATCCGGTGATAAGGAAAAAGTAGGACTAGCGTCGTATTTCTCCAGGATGAACTATATCTATGACGATCGCTATCTATTGACGTTTACCGCCAGGCTGGACGGTTCGTCTAAATTTGGCAGCGACAATCGCTATGGATTCTTCCCATCCGTAGCCGCCGCTTGGAAAATCAATCAAGAATCTTTCCTAAAACAGACCGAATGGATAGATCAGCTCAAATTGAGATCGAGCTATGGTATCGTAGGGGGATCGAGCTTAGGAACCTATAGATGGCGGACCAAGTATACCTCCGGTGGATATGCTGGGCTACCTGGGATAATACCTCAAAACCTCGAAAACCCTGCTTTAAAATGGGAACGCACGAGCATGTTTGACGCAGGGCTTGAATTTTCACTATTCGACTATCAGCTCAATGGTAGTATCGGTGTCTATTCTAAATACTCAAAAGATCTCTTGCAGAGTACGACCATAGCCACAAGCACAGGGTTCAATACAGTCACGCGCAACGTATCGGAGAGTTCCAACAAAGGTATTGAGATGGATCTGAACGGATACCTACTCAAACGGGACAAGTTCAAGTGGTACATAGGAGCCAATGCCGCAAAGAACATTGCGAAAATTGAAAAACTGAATGACGGCAAAGATGTGGGCTCATACTACGAGGACAACCGATTTATCGAAGGCGAACCCGCGGGAACACTATGGGGCTATGTCGCTGCTGGCATATTCCAGACACAGGCCGAGGTCGATCAATACAACCAGGCCGCACGGGAAAAAACGGGCAATCCGAAAGCCTACTACCAAGAACAGTTTACGGCACCTGGAGATATTCGCTTTGTCGATGTCAACGGAGACGGCAAGGTAGACTTCGAAGATCAGCAAGTGATAGGCAACAGTTCTCCAAAATGGACTGGTGGTTTGACGAATACCTTTACATTTCTGGACAACTTCTCGCTGAATATATATTCCAACTTTTCCATAGGTGGAAAAAAACTGTGGAATGCAAAGCGTACGGCCTATACCTTCTATGATCAAAATCAATCCCATCTGATGTTGGACAGATGGACAGTAGATAATCCGACAAATGACGCTCCGAGGCTCTCGATAGGCGACCGTGTTAACAACGCACGTGTATCTACATTCTGGCTTCATGATTACTCCTATTTCAAGATACAGGACATCAATCTGTCGTACAAGCTACCTGCGAACATCGCTAAAAAATTCAAAACCCGCAATCTCATGCTTCATGCCAGCGTGAGTAACATCGTCACTTTTACCAAATATCCCGGTATGAGTCCCGAAGGGTTCTCGGCGTCATACGATGGGGCCTTTTACAACGGATCTATCGATTATACAGACTACCCGATGACCAAAACCTGGTCCTTTGGTATCAAAGCTGAACTATAACAACAAATCGAATCACAAGTCACGGATTACCAAACAACGAAATATATGAACTACTTTAAATATATACTAATAGTGCTGGCAGGAGTGGTATCTTCCTGTTCATTGGTGGATGTAATGGATGAACTTCCGCCTCATGCCCTAGTGCCAGAAAATGTTATTAATGATGAAAAGAGCGCCGACAAGCTTTTGATTGGAATCTATTCAGAAATGCGTGGCAGAGCTTACAACGATGCACTGGTGTGGGCACCGTCCTGTGCCGCAGGCTTCTTTAAAGAGGGCGTAAGAGATAACATGTCTTTTGTGGGCGAACACAGCTTTATGGGGAATGAAATCTCCGCTTCGACCACGCAAACAGGACACCTATGGACAGGGATGTCCAAAACGGTAAACTATGTCAATTATTTCGAGAAGGCCCTGGCCACTGCGGATGACAAAACGGTAACGGAAGAAGCAAAAAAACGGATGCTCGGAGAGGCCCGGTTTCTACGGGCACACGCCAACCTGTATCTCCTGACTTACTTTGGTTATTTCTGGGATATGAACGCACCACTGGGCATTGTTCTCCGAAAAGAGGCCTCCAGCACCAAAGATCTCTCCAAAGAAAGATCGAGTGTCAAGGAGTCGTACGAATTTATCCTCGAGGATCTGATGTATGCCAGCGAACATGCGCCCGAGTATGCGTCAGAAAACAATTATAGAGGGAGCCGCCTTGCAGCCAAAGCCCTACTGGCACGCACACATCTCTATATGGGCAATTTTGAGTTAGCTGCAAAATATGCCAAAGCGGTACTGGACAATACAGATGGTGTAGCCTTGGAGAGCAACTACGCGGAGGTTTTCAAAAAAAACCTTACCGCGAAAGAGATGATTTTTGGTAGAAAACTAGATACAGAAGCCAAACGATACGATAATCAAAAATGGTCATTCCAGAACGCGGGTCTTGTTCTGTCTGACCTAGCAGTACAACTTCTTAAAGATGACCCCCGCTATAAGCTCAATACAGATAGCGCGATCATGGAAGACTACTACACAGGCGAAGAGAAATTCTATGGTATGAAGACCCTAAAAACATGGAATGACAAGGCAGATTTTGGCACCGTATTCATCCGGCTTGCCGAGATGCACCTGATCTATGCGGAAGCCCTGATCCGCAGCAATCAAAACCTTTCCGAAGCTGCCGATATGATCAATATCCTGCGCGAAAGAGCAGGCCGCCCCGACCGTGTGGCCGTAACCAACCAATCTACGATGCAGGAGGAACTATTGAACGAAATATTCCACGAGCTATCCTTTGAAATCGGACACGAATGGTATGCTATGGTCCGCATGAATAAGGTAGCCGAGTTTAAACCTGCTATCACAGACCCCAACCGCTGGGTATGTGCTATCCCCAGCGCCGAGATCTCGTACAATATCCTTGCTAGACAGAACCCTTATTATATACGATAACAATTCATACAATGAACAAAACAAACATTATGATAACAGTACTGTGCCTACTTGGCACCGTACTGTTCACTTCGCTGAAAAAATCCCGCGGCTTTGAGGTCCAAGGTGAGGTAGCAAACATGAAAGACGGAAGGATACTCACCATGTTTACCGGTCCCGATCACGATCTGTACAAGATGGACACGATAATGGTCAAAAATGGCAAGTTCACCTATAAAGGGGAGGTCGATATGCCCAAAATGATCTATTTCTATTTTGAAGGGCTCCACGATCGATTGCCTTCTTATGGTTTTCAGATCTTTATGGAAAACAGTAAAATAAAAGTTAAGACTGACCTTAAGAACCTCAAGAAAGCTGAGATAAAAGGCAGTAAAAACCATAGCGAATTTGAGCGACTGTACCAAGGCACCGACCTATTCGACCGCCTTGAAAAGCTGTCTGGAAAGATTTCGATGGCGATGAAAGAACAAAGACAAGCGGATGTGGACAGTTTGCAGGAAGAGCGCAAAAAGCTACTTGACGAGACCATCAATTACCTTACTGCAGACAAGGCTTACCCCAAAAGTATACCTGCAGCATTTATCGTCTATAACCATATCGGCTCCATCCTGCAGGACAATGAAAAGCTGAAAGCAACACTGGATCTGCTCGATGACGGAGTCAAAGAATCATGCTATGTACAGTTTCTGTACCATAACATAAAAAAAGATGCAGAGCTGGCTATCGGCGAGAAAGCGCCCGACTTTACCCTGAGCGACAGACATGGCAAATCGTACAAACTGTCCGATTTCAAAGGAAAGATGGTATTGCTTGATTTTGGTGCTTCATGGTGCCACTGGTGCAAAATGCAAAAGCCCTATCTACAGGCTGCCTATGATAAATATAAGGATATGGGCCTAGAAATTATCTACATCTCGCTGGACAAGGACAAGGAAGCCTGGGAGGCCGATCTGAACAAAGAAAATTACCCGTGGCTGGCACTGAGCGACCTCAAAGCATGGCAGGGACCGATCACAAAAGAGTATAATATCAGTGGGGTGCCCCATATTTTTCTCATAGACAGAGATGGTACCATAGTGGAGAATGATGCTCGTGGAGAGCGTATGGAAAAAGCATTTCAACGTATACTAAATAAAAAATAATGTTAAACAAACTAGCTACCGTAGCTATCGGCATACTCACCGTCTGCCACCTCAACGATGCTCAGGCCCAGGAACAAAAATTTACGGTCATTGGACAGCTGAGCAAAGAGACCCATGGTCAAAAGATATATTTCAGTTACAATTCTACACAGGGTGACGTGCTGGACTCCCTCTATTCACAACATGGCAAATTCCGTTTTGAAGGCACCATTGATGGACCACAGCTAGCGACCCTGTTGCTGGACAGCAACAATCAAGGTTTTCAGGAGTATTCGTCCAAGTCGGACAAAAAGATGTTCTACCTGGATGGCGAAACCATAATGCTCGCGAGTGACTCTACTTTTAAGCAGGCGACTATAGAAAACTCGGCCATCAACAGAGAACATGAGCGCTATAAAGCCCCGCTGCAACCCACTATCGAAAAAATCAGAGTTATCAATACAAAATTTTTTCACGCGAGTGCGGAGGAGCAAAATGACCCTGAGTATATCCGCCAGACAGATATAGCCTATTACAAAGTAGAGCAAGAACTGATCGAGCTTCAGAAAAAATACATCCGCGAAAATCCGAATTCTATTTTCAGTCTCCGGGCACTGTCCGAGATCATCAATGTATATGAAGACGTCAGCATCCCTAAAGCCTTATTTGACGGACTGTCTCCCGAACTCAGACAGAGCAAACAGGGGAAATCCTTTCAAGAGCAGCTGGATCGCAGAATGCTTGCACAGGTTGGTGATGAGGCTACCGAGATCGCATTGCCGGATCAAGATGGCCGTATCGTCAGACTGTCAGACTATAAGGGAAAGTATGTACTGGTAGACTTCTGGGCTTCATGGTGCGGCCCATGTAGAGAAGAAAGCCCCTTTCTGGTCGAGCTCTACAAAAAGTATAAAAGCAAAAACTTTGAAATCATCGGCATATCCCTCGACAAGCAACGGGATGCCTGGCTGAAAGCTGTAGCGGACGATCAACTAAGCTGGGTCCATCTTTCAGACCTGAAAGCATGGGGTACCGAAGCGGTCAAAAACTATGGAATAGTAGGTGTACCCCAGAACTTTTTGATATCGCCGGATGGCAAAATTGTCGCAAAAAACCTAAGAGGAGACCATTTGGAAAAAACACTCCTTGAATTCATAAAATAGGGACTTGGCCCCACATAACATGCCCGAGAAACACTGCCTCGGGCATGACTTGTTAAATCAGACTTGTCACGAGTCACCCATCACCAGTTAACAAGATAACTCTATAACTCTAATCCCCCATAACTCCCTAACTAGTTAACAAGATAACTCGATCACTTGATCACTTGATCACTTGATAACCCAAAAACTACACCTTCCCCTTCGGCACCGAATACCACTCCCGCAGATGCGCTACCTCGCTGGAGATAAAACGTACGCCACCTCCTTTGGCTCCGATACGCACTTCGGTGAGCAATCCTTCGTCCCGGTGTGTCACCAATGTGCCACGCGATATCCCCAGTACATCGAGCGCCTCGACGGTATCCATCAGCCAGTCGCCCTCGGCCAGTACCAGGTCGCGGATATGTACAATACGCCGCTTGGAGATGGCGGCGTCCTGCTGAACAGTGCTGACCTCCACTATTTGCCCGACCGGCTTCTCCCCTTTATCCGATACCAGCATTTCTAACAGATCACGGATCTGAATGACAGTCTGTAGGAGCAGGTAGTCCGTCTTTTTACCCCCATGGTGTTTTGATTCTACTATCATAATAATAATTTAAAGGTTTATACGAATATGGCAGAAGAAAAAGCAAGGACTGTCCAAAATGTCCATAATGGGCAGAAATGTCCTAAAATGTCCAATCTATCCGATTTCAGAAAACCTTAAAATAACGCTATCTTAAGAGAAGTTTATTAACGCGCTGCACATCAGGAGGATGTGGTCATTTTATAAAGACTACTTAGAGGAGCTTCTTGGCAACGATGTCAAAGCAATGGTAGGACCCACAGTCTGCACACCAGCTGCTATGGTATGCTGTGCTGTACAACCCCAGTCATCATGAAAAGAAAACCTCGATTAATAATCAGACCTCAGGATGTAAGCATCATCATGAGTATGAGCTATAAACAAGCAAGCCGCAGGTACAATCAGGCTAAGGACGCTCTAGGTCGATTACCGCACCAGGAGCTCACTTTCAAAGAATTTGCCGATTATTTTGGATTAGATGTAGAGGATATATATAACCAGCTGCGGTAGCTATAGAACAAATATGCTGGAGTCAAAAGGATCCAGCATATTTGTCAATTGTTAAGGTAACGGTCGTACTGTTTCTTTGCCCGCTGGAGAACCTTCAGCTTTTCTGCCGAAAAAGTATACAGTTCATTTCCCCAGCCATGCATGCGCACATACCCTTCCTTATCTGTAATATGGATCTCGGATGTAGCCGTCAGAGAGAGCAGCTCCCAGCGGGAGTAGGTGATAAAGGCGACTGGATATTTGCGCTGTATAGTACTCAGATTATCTTTGCAGAGTATATACTCTTCGCCATTGATCATCCGCACCATAGTTTCCTTAAATCCGGTGTTCTCACGGTCATAGTGCTTCATACTATGAATATTACGCAGCTTGACTTTCATCTTTTCGTCCTCTTCGCCTTTCTTGGCCACAAGTATATCATCATCCAGCTGCGTATACATGAGCTTAAAATAATTCAGCTCATGACAGCCTGTAAGCTCGCAGCCCAAAAGCTTTTCGATCGGCGTATCTTCCATGACAAACTGTAGTTTTTTGAGCAGCACCCCTACCTCTGCGGTACTAATGGGAGAATCGAACGTGCCCCGGAGTAAGCCGACCAATTCTTTCATAAATTCGCTCAATTGCATTGCTTTTTCCTTTGAATCCATAAGGTTTACCTGTTAGTTTAAATCCTCAAGTTACATTTTAAAAACAACAATAGGCCATCAGCCCACCTTGTACAGGCTGTTTAACGATACAGAACTTAGTTCGAAAAAAAATATAATGTGTTCATTTTTAACAAAGTAAGCAAACAACACTTTAAAGGCATGTTAAGAGCCGGTTCGACATCTGGCCTTTAGCCATTCGATTTTTAAGCCTTTGTAACAACTGCCATTGCACCTATCTTTAGTACAGGTATACCAATAGATTATTAACTATATCAAGTTTACCCAACATCGATATGCACCATGCGCAGGCCATCTTGATAATGGGAAAACAATTTTTAAACCTTTATGCGATGAACATCAATAATAAACCGTACTACCTACGACTATAGCACCGGCGCTTCTAGGCCATGGGCATACAGCCTCAAGCTGCTCTCTGTATGCCATGGCACTGGAACACCCATCTGTAAAAAGAAATATAACAGCACAAACACAAGCTCCACAGGCTGTCGTCCATGAGGTATAGCCTATCTATTTACTGAAGACTATGATCGCATCCTTAGATTTTAAACTGAACGCACTCTTCGGGGCACCCTGCCCTATGGACAACCTCCGTATGCAGCCTGGCATAAAAATGAAGACCGAACTGATCACCTGCTGGAAAAGCCCCCTTGGCGAAGCGATACTACAAGAATTTAACGGACTGATGGGCTATTGCTATCACCTGGAGCTGCACCTATCCCAAAAAATCGCCTTGGATATTGCGAGCAGCAGAGCCGAACTGCACGTCATGTATTCACTCCAAGCACATGCTGCTATACAGCTCCTCGACCCCAAAGAGCCTGCTCCCTACAGCCTATACCAGAAGCGGGCACGCTACTTCTACCTACCAGCACGCCACTATACCCTACAATTACCGGCAGGTAGGACGCAGCTGTTTGGCTTTTTCTTCCGTGCGAAACTATTCCGCAACAATAGCGAGCGCCCTTTCCGGTTTTTGCACGAGCTGCTACAGGCCAAGCGGGAAGGGTCTACCAAGTCACTGGCCAGTGTAGACTTTAGCGTATGCTCCAGGACCGAGCAGCATATCAGGAAACTGATGGAAAATGCACGCATGGGCGATTTTGACAGTGAGGATTTTGTGCACCGGCAGTTTATGGATATGATCAAGCTCTCCCGCACCAAGGTATATGACGAGTACGAGCGCACATCGGATCCGGAGGAGCTCATCAAACGGTTCCGCCAGCGCATAGCCGAGCGTGTAGACCAAGACGGTGCCTCATTCCTCTTAAAAGATATAGCAAGCCAACTCAACACCAGCTTCGAACATCTCTGTAGGCTACATAAAGATATACACCAAAAAACGCCACTGACTTACCGGGATGAATTACTCGCCGACAGGATCAAACTCCTATTGGCAGCCCCTGGCACACTGGCCGAGATCAGTGAGACCTGTCGGTTCAGTGATTCCAACAGCCTCACCAAGTTTTTCAAAAAGCAAACAGGCACCACGCCATTCCAATACCGGGAGAACTTACGCTAACTCCGATAACCACCTGAACGACAAACCACAACATCAGTTTTGGTCTATATCTAATATCAGTTTTGGCCTAACAGCCGCTTTGTTTTCTATTATACCTTTGGCTTATAAAGATTAAAGGTATGGAACAGCATAAAAGAAAATTCGCTCTATTCCGGCAGTGCCGTATACGAGCGACGACCATCGGATAGCAGCAGGGGATATGCTGTACCGAGCAATTATAAACTAAAAAAATCATGAAGCATACCGTCATAACAGAAGAGCCATGCGATACGGAATATACATACAATACTTTTTCAGCTATATATTGGGCCTGCTATTTATTTACACAGCTGTACGCAAGATAGTAGACTATACTGCCCATGTGGCACATATCGCCGATGTCAAATTTTTATCAGCCCCTATAGCTTACCATGCCGCATACCTTGTTATCATAGCCGAAATCGTCATCGCTCTCCTACTGCTAGTACCGATAACCCGTGTACAGGTGTGGGGATGGAAACTGATCCTACCCCTGATGCTGGTATACACCTTCTATGTGAATCATGTCTTGAACCTGCCTCTTTTCATTCCCTGCTCCTGCAAGGGCGTGCATGACCGGCTGGCCTGGACAGATCATTACATATTGAATGCTGGGCTAGCCATACTCGCGTTGAGTATGATTATCCTACACTACAGAACACGGAAACTTATGAAAAAAAATAATGAAGAAAAACAACTCAATGGGCTCATTGATTTTGTAATAGCGTCTCGATGATACATAACCCGCAGTCTCAAAACACTGCACAATACTTACTAAAATGAAAAAGATCTTAATTTTCTTAATTCCAATTTTAATAATCGGCGGAGGAACCGCCTTAGCATTAACAATGCAAGATGATCCGATATGCGTGCAAGATGGGCATACGGGTTACACTTATGGCGGCCCTAATGCTCAACCGGCATTACCATTGAATCCTTCCGAAGCAGGATTATCTACGCCAAAAACATTTGGTTTAGATTTCGATTGCGCAGCGAGTGATGAAATATGTCATTACGTGTATATGTCCCCTGATACAAACAATCCAAATGGCAGATGGATAAAGTGTAGCGGCGACTACCAAGAGTAATTAAAGCATCATAGAGCCATTGCTTTATGATGGAGAAGGGGCAATGCCCCTTCTTTATTACTTTAAGTATTGATCCACTAGTTTTATTATTGACCCTAATTCTTTAAAGTCATTTTTAGTTGCCACTATCCGTCCTTCTTTGTCTAATAAAAATGGCCGTGGATAAGAATGGATTTCTAAACTCTTTATCAACGGATGTTTTGTTCGAAGACCATTTGTATATAAGTGTAACCCAGGAACTGGAAGAAAATCAACGAGCCTTACTGATTTCTCAAAAATGTGTCTATCGTCTATACTAATTGTAATAATTTGAAATCGTTCATCATCTTTAAAATGTTCCGCTAATGGTCTCAAATAATTTTTCATAAATGCTTTACAAGGCGCACAGGACATAAACCAAAAATCAATAAGTACAATTTTACCCTGATAGTCTTTCCTATAATGCATCTTGCCTGCCAAATCTGGCAATGAAAATTCTATATTTTCACCTTTAATTGTATTTCCTAAACGAATTATAACAGGTACACACAGCGTATCATTCATCCAATAGCGAGCATCCTCGAGAATTTTCGCAGATGGATCAAAATGAAATCGATGCATGAGAAAATTTGTAATAACTTTTTCGCGAAGTTCCGGATATTTAATATTTTCTTTAATTAAAAAATACCCAGCTGCTAAATCCTTCGATTGCTGTTGAAATTGAAGCTTCATTAAGAAATAAGCCTCAAGATATTGTTGAAATATCGGTGATTTGGCGAACTTAAGGAGATCTGTTGATGTATAGTCTTTTTCACTAAATTCGACAATTTCTAGATATTCAGGAATATCGGTAAAGTTTCCATTCCGTAAATCTTTAGCCATACGCATTTTAATCTTTCCCAAAGCATTTGCTACCAAAACACCCGATGCCTGCTCACTACAAAATGCACTATCTCCAAGAGACATTGCATTAAGCTGTTTCGTTATTTCAGAGAAACTAAGCTTGCCGAGATTAGCTAGGTCAGATTTGTCACCCCGTTTGTAAACAGCAATAGTAGTGTCAACAAAACTATCCAAAAACTGTTTCGCATTATATTTATCTGAACCTTTACCACTTGCCGTTACAATCCAAGTGTCAGGTATTATGGGGTCTCCATTATCATACTGCCCTAATGCATTTTGTATGGGAGACTCCCTAGGTACTAGTTTTATATGTACAGAATCATTTTCTGCCATCAGAAAGTTTTCCATCAGACCTTTATGAGGACTGCCATTGCTCTTTTGATAATCCAAATGCAAGTCCAACCAACTTAATCCCTTTATTCTAAATTCAAAATGATATTTTCCATTTTCATTACCTGCTTTTAACATACGATGGTTCACATTATACCGATAGCCAATATAATCATCCCAGAGCCTTAGTTCGAGGCTATCTGTTTTTTGGAGATAAGGCGCCTCAATAGTGAGTTTAACCTGCGTTCTACAGGTTAAACTGATAAATAGAAAATATATGATAAATATTGTTGATCTCATGTCTAATTAGTTTGCTACCGAGGATTTTGAGTAAGACCTGAAGCTTTGATTTCGTTAGTAGGTATAGGAAATAACCAGTTATTACTTTTGGGTTCTAGTCTATAAATCTTATTTCCCAATGTACGTATCAGAGTAATATTTGCGCCATCGCGGTTGTAGCGCTTTAAGTCCGACCAGCGCAAGCCACGAAACAATAATTGCTTGCGACGCTCCTGTAAGATAATCGCTAAAGCATCCTCCTTGTTCGTAGCAACTTGGTCTACATAATCGCTATGCATGTGCTTCAACAGATAATTCAAAGTTTGCATCGCCTCATCTTTGTCATTTAACCGAGCCTCGCACTCCGCTTTGATCAGGTACTGCTCATCCGAATCAAGCCCGCGAAAAAAGTAATTACTGATTTTATACTGAGTGACATAATAGGGCTTCCCTTGTGCGTTTAGCTTAAAAAATGATCGCCTGAAATCCTTCAAATCATAACTTTCGAAAAGATCTTGTCTGATCTGAATATTCTGATTATTCGATTGAATAAAAGGACCGCTCGCCTCTAACCCCATATAAAGCGACTTCTTATAATCCAATGTCCCGACATTCAAATCCACCAGTGCATCATGCGTAGCTAAAGAATTCGTAGCCATGTCTAATGCCTCTTCATACCTTCCCATTGCTAGAAAGACTCTTGCACGCAGTGCATAAACAGCAGCTTTAGACGAACGTCCAAAATCTACCTCGGCCTGCACCAACGGCAGAGCAGCTTCTAAATCCGTCAAAATCCGACTATACACTTCGGCTACCGAATTACGCTTTACTTTCTCATTGACATCGGATAATAAGGGTATAGGTACCCCCAAATCCTGCGTAGCTGTAGCTTCTTTATAAGCTGGCGCATACAACTGAGCCAAATTGTACAATGCCCAGCTACGCAAAAATAACGCCGTACCTTGTACCTGATTATGCTGTTTTTTGTTTCTATCGCTTAGCTGAACCTTCTCCACCCCTTCCAAGACGACATTGGCATAGAAAATCTGTGCATACATCTTTTCCCAATTCTGATAATCGGATTCGATAGTCTCGAAAATATCATCAGCCCAGATATGTGAATTCTTTGGTAAAATATTGTATATGGAATTCCAATAAGTCTCCTCCAAATAATAATCATCAGCCAGCACATCCAACATATCAGGATAAGAATAAGCCAGATTACCATAATTCATTAACTGCTCGAAATCTTCCAGCGTAGTCGGCACCACTGTGTCGGAACTCGGTTTGACATCCAAAAACTGATCTCCACAGGACATACAGCCCATGACGATAAAAAATATAATAAGTTTTTTCATTTCTTTATTGTTAATTCTAGTCTCCCTTTTTCGTTATTTCGCCATGTCCCGAACTTTTATCGGGAACCGAAGCGGAGAACCCCGAAGGGCTCTGCGAAGCAAAATATATGAACTATACTAATACACTTCTTGATCAAAAATTAATATTAACCCCAACAGAATAGGTCCGCACGGCAGGATACACCATCCTATTACCATATACCGCATCAGGATCAAAACCCAATTTGTTTGCCGCCCATAGCACCCCCAGATTGTTGGCATAGCCATAAATCTGCACCGAATGTAATCCTATCTGTGGCAACTTCAACGTGTACGCCAATCGGATATCCCGTAATCGGATATGATCACCACGCTCTACTAGATGTTCGGTCATATTATAAAAGGATTCTCGATTGCTTATTGCAGGATAGGCTGCCGCGGGCACATGTGTACGCGCTTCATCACCGGGCTCCCGCCAGCGTTTTATGTAGTCGTGCTGAAAGGGAGCCCAGGTATAAGATTGTATATTATACAAAGTCCCATAATTTAAACCTGATCGCCGGATGTAATAACCGAACTGCGCCGAGATATTAAAAGAAAGCTCCAAAGCTTTATACTGAAAAGTATTACGAATAGAACCAAAGAGATTAGGCGTGGCTCGTCCATGATATACGTAATCGTCCAATCGGGTATTATTATAAATATTCGTATAATCTTGTGATAAAACACCGTCCAGATAGCCCTGCGGCTGCCCGTTAACATCCAAACCTGCCGAGGCAAATGAATAAATACCATAAAGCGGTTTACCTTCAATAGGATAATCTCCCAAATTGCTGGTCAAATAATTTAAGTCCGAACTTGGTTTGAATTTATAATCCGTCACCTGTTCATTGGTATAGGAAAGAATCAAATCCGACTGCCAAAAAAAATCTTTAGACACAATATTCCTACTCGACAGATTGACATCCCAGCCCCAGCCTTTGAGGGAGGACCAGTTGCCAGTCAGTTTCGTAACGCCGGAAGATGGATTAATAGGCTGCGAGCTCAAAAGATCCGTTGCTTTTTTACGGTAATGCTCGACAGAACCCGATAAGCGATTATTAAACGCGGAAAAATCTAGCGCTAGATTGCTCATGCGTACATTCTCCCAGCTCAATTGGGGGTTAGGCGGGTTCGTGATCGTTTGATACATTCTTCCTGTCCGATTATACGGCAAAGGTTCTATTCTAGAAGTAATATAAGCCGATGCTCTGCTCACATTTCCGGTATAGCCATGGGTAGCGCGCATGATCAATTTGGATAGCCAATCTATCTTATAAAACCCCTCCTCATGCAACTGCCATCGGAAACCTGCAGACCAGAATGGACGCCCCCGCTTGTTGATATCCACCCCAAAAATATTAGCTTCATCCTTGCGTGCAGAAAATGTAGCCGTATAGCGCTTGTCATAGGTGTAGGAAGCATTTGCAAAGTATAGAATATTCCGATTAAGCGTAGTGTTTCGTGCTGCATATTGTGGAGATAATCCGGAAAATAACCTATCGCTTTTTGTTAGGTAATAAGGATAACTTTTACTCATATCAAATGGGACATGAGTTTCTGTCTCTGAATTGTATCCCACCATAACTGGGAAGTCGCTATTCAGAGTATGGCGACTGTTTACTTCCATACCTCCTAAAATATTGATCTGATGGAGATCTTTCCAATTCTTTTCTATAGTAAAATTCGTTCGAAAAAAGTGAGTAGATAGCCCTTGATTTGATTGATTGAAGATGCCGCCGTAAGGCATTGAATGCGCCACGGTATTGGTTGCATAATTAATTTTGCTATATCGATTATAGAGATCCCGAACATCAAAATATTCTACTTCGCGTAAGCTGTTGGTCTCGCTATACTGCCGCATATATTGATAATTGGCGACTAGATCTAACCATGGAAGTGGTTTATAAGTAATACTTGGACGTACCTGATAGGTCATCCTAGAAGTATACACCTTGATCTGATTTATATTGTCTAATGGATAATAGTTCCAATCTTCAAGCAACCCATTACCGACAGTGTCAATATAGCTTTGCCTCAATCCTGTGGATGAATACCCGCCACCTATTGATAAAGGATTACCATTGTCATCTGCAAATCGGTCGTAAAGAACCTGAAAAAGAGCTCCACCTCCAGCTTTATTAATGTCAGAAGCAAATTCCAAATGCGCACCAAGAATTAACTTGTCTTTAAACATTTTATAAGTATTTCTACCCTGTAGTGTAATACGTTCATCGTTATATCCGGAAATGTTACCCAGATTCTTGTCATAGCCTGCGGAGAAGTAATAGTTATGTTGCTTGGCACCTCCTCGAAAATTGATCGCCCCTTTGTACAATTGTACAGGACGATACACATACTTGTTCAGATCATGACGCACGTCCTGCGTCTTGAGTTGCGCGATACGTCGCTCCAGCTCGATCGTATCGATATGGTTATTTCTATAAGCCAACAGGGCTTCGATCGTAGGCGTGATATACGGGTAGACCTGGTTGATGGCACCATTCCAAGCACCTTCACTATATAGAAAGCGTTCTATCTCGATGACCTCATTCATAGGTATTGTAGGGTTGTAATACAAATTGGGCTTTTCGCTCACCGAGATATCCGAGCGTACACTAACTTTTAAAGGCTGCTCGAAGCGCCCTTTCTTGGAGGTAAGGACGATGACTCCATTACCGGCTCGTGCTCCCCAAATGGACGAGGCAGCGGCATCTTGTAGTACGGTAACGGATTCGATATTCTCGGGATTGATGGTATTGATATCGCCCTCGAAGGGGAAATTATCTAGAATAATCAAGGGCTCTTTACTTGCATGGATCGTGCTTAAACCTCTAATAGACATTGAAGGTGCATTATTAAAGGTTGTTGCTCCCATATTTCTCTGGTGGAATATCAATCCACGAGTCACCCCATTCAAACGATCCAAGATATTCGACCCAACGGTACGGTTCAACAATTTATTATCTATATGCACAAAGGAACCAGTAGCACGCTCCTCGGGTACTCGAAAATAACCAGTCTCTACAACCGATACCTCTTCAATGGTCCTAACTGAATCCATTTGTGATAATGTATCCGCAAGCGGCTTCAGGCGAACAGTAAAAGGGCCTCTATTTTTTAAATCAAAGGGTATTTCCTCGATCATATACCCCTCGCGAAAGACTCTTATAAATCCCTTACTTAAATATACTGTTCTAAAACTGAACTCTCCTTTATCGTTAACACCTAAAAAAACATCCGTAGGCATAATCGTAACGGACGGCATTCGTTTTCCGTCTTCTTTAGCAAAGGGCTTACCTGTAACATTGTCCACAACTATTCCTGAAACAGGGATTGCAATACGAAGATCAGGCTCACCCTGGTGCGCCTTTACGGCAGCCTGCTCCCCAGTGGACTGCGCAAAGGCATTGTTAAACAACACACAGAATATGATAGGTATTGTGCAAAACAGAAGTAATGCACGCTTCTTTTTTTGTTTTATGGATTGGACATAGGGCTGCCAATAGGACAGTCCTCTCCCACCCCTTAAAAAATTGTTCATTTTTCGGTTATTTTTGATGTGACCTATATATTATCCCGTCACCCTGAGCGGAACGCAGAGGAGTCGAACGGGTCTAAAAACTATACAGCCCTTAGCCAAGCCACACGGTTCATAAAATAATGTTGAAAGGCAGACGAGGATTATTGGGTTATCTCATAAGGGTCTAATAATTGGTGACGCCTCATCTGCGCATGAATAAAAACCGACCTGTTTATTTATAGAAAATCTATATTAATTTGATTCGTATCCTTGCAAGTGCATTTATATTTTCCTACTTTTAGATTGCTTAAGTCCATATGTGTGGAAAATACGTCTGTCCTGTGCCGGATTCGTATCGGTACAAGTCGGAAAAACCAAAAGAGAAGTACTGATTATTGACCATTTACAGGCTCTTAATATGTACTGTGTAAATAGACCGTAGTCTATGTACCCCTTCTTGGTTTTTAATGTTTTGAAACACTACTCGGGGGGACAAAGCTTGTTCTTTATCAGTACGCGTAGCGCTGGGTAGCAGTCTCGACCTTGGGTCGCATGCTGTACATTAGTGTGGGTGAAAGACTCTTGTGTCGTCATAGTTTATAAAATTTGGTTACACATTTTAAGAATCTCGAGGAAGAAAAGTGGAGCTATATAAAAAGAGGTAAGCCCCGCTATCTTCGACTGAATATGAGGTACGACGAATAACCCATGACGCAGTTTCAAATAGGGAGGCTTACCCCTTCACTTTGTAAAAATACAAAAAGAATGGGGGTTCGCAAACCCTACGTCTCGCGTCATTGAAATTTCGTCGTTTCCATATCCGAGACTCGACCAGATTAACTGATCTAGAACAAAGGTAACAATAGAAATAATAATATGCAACAAATTTCTCTTAAATAAATGAAAGAGCCGGAAATTGACCCCAGAAAAAAAGAATACATCTTAAAATTCGTTACAGCATTAATAGAGTTCATTAAGGCTAATGATATTGAGGTCTGTAGTGTATCTAAAAAAATAGATGAAATTGAAGCGTTATTCAAGGGAAAAAAATATTTATTCGGAAAGTTATTTTATAACCTATACAAAGAGTATGGTTTTGACTTAAATTCATTTTGCAAAAGTGTTTTTATTGCATCTAAAGCTAAAATGATAATATCTTCAACGGATTCCACTAATCGATTAACTCTGCTTCTTAGTCCATTTCTAAACTCACAAAAAACCTTTTACGCTTCGGCAGACATAGAAAAAACCAGATTTAGCAGGATATTAAAACTTGGGAGATTAGACGAAATATATGCAGACGAAGTTTACGGAATCGCAGTAGCCATCGGCGTAGAACCATTGGTTCTTTTTGAACATTTTTTTGAGGAAGCGAAGCATACAACTTATGATCTGGCATTAAAGATACTAGAGCTATATGTCCCGAAAGAAGAAGATCAACCACAAAAAGATACAATAAAAGATACAATAAACTTATCTCCTAATCAAGAAAGAATTCTACAAGAGATCATCAAGAATAAATACACGACTGTCGAAAAGCTATCGGCGGCAGTCGGTATTAATTCCGCTAACATTCAGAAAAATATAAAGAAGCTAAAAGATGCCGGTCTAATAAAACACATCGGCCCCACGAAAGGTGGCCACTGGGAGGTGGTCGATAAGGGCAAAAAAGAATAATATGAAGTCGGTGTAAATAATATTTAAAATTGGCCAATTTAGAAAAACCTTATGGATGTAAAATTTATTGACGCTTCGTCTTGGCAAGAAACTTTTTGGTTTCAAAGTGGGGGGACACGCGAAAAACATATCTTGCAAGATGAAAACGATGACCTGTGGTTCTTCAAACGTTCTGAACGCAAAGCGGGAAAGAACAACCAAGAGAAATATTATAAAGACGAATTCTGGTCTGAAATCATAGCCTATCAAATAGGGACACTACTCAAACTCAATGTGCTAAGATATGATGTGGCAACAAGTAAGGGAGAGATAGGCTGTATCAGTCGGTCTATGATAAAACGGGACAATGAGCAACTCGTCGAAGTAGGGAGATATATGGTCACTTTCAATCCGCAGTTTATCCCAGAAAAAAATGAAACTAGAAATGAATACACTTACCAGCTTCTTGAAAATACATTACAGCATTTCGCCTTAGGGAAATATAAACGGGATTTTATACAGACATTGATTTTCGATGCGTTAATCGGTAACTCTGACCGACATCAAGAGAACTGGGCTTTCATATCTGACTCGTTCAATTCAGAAGAAGATGTTGATATAGAACCCATGCTCGCAAGAATACAAAAGGAAGGTGATTTCAAATATAATGAAGCTTTAATAAATAGAGAATTTGAACTAAGAAAGTTGAACATAAGAGAGATGGCACCGATTTATGATAGCGGGAGCTCATTAGGTCGCGAACTTACTGAAGATAAAATCAATAAGATGTTGAAAGATAACCAAATGATGGAGGCCTATATTCGCAGAGGTACTTCGGAGCTACACGGGGGAGATAAACGTAAGATTCAACATTTTGATTTAATACGTCAATTTAAACAATCGGTAGACAAAGACGAATTTGAACGTACAACAGTATTCTTAAACAACTGGGACTTGCAGAAAGTAGATGAAATTATAAACAATATAGACAATGTACTGCCAGAAAAGCATTCGTTTTACAAATTATCCGCCTCTAGGAAAGAGTTGATATTAAAATTGCTAACTTTGCGGTACAAAACAATAACAACTATTATCAATGAGTGAGTTTTCAAAAATATATCTTGCATGGCGTAAGGGATCTGGATCCCGTAGGCATATTGTTGGACTTTTGGAAAGAGACACCGATAATAATATTACATTCCGATATCTCCCCGAAGCCAAAACTTTAAAATCAACAGAAGGTTTTATCCCTTATGTGGAATTTCAAAACTTGGATAAGGTATATGATATCAACGTACTTTCCATATTTGCCCATAGACTCATAAAAACGGATCGTCCAGACGCTCAACGGATTTTGGATTTCTGGGAAGTATCTGCTGAAAAAGTAGATGATAAATTTTACCTGTTAGGTAAAACGCAAGGGTTAACGGCAACGGATAACTTCGAATTCTTAGCGGAGTACCAAGATGGTGATGACCTTTCTTTTTTAACAGATCTCTCGGGGCTCTCTCATTACCAGATCCCAAAAGATTTTGTAAAAAATGGCGACTCATTACAGTATGCTCTTGAAAAAGATAACGTATACGATCCCGAGGCGGTATTGGTCAGCTTTAACGGGACCAAACTGGGGTATATAAAAAAGGTGCACTGTAGAATTTTTAAAAACGCTGACAACCTGAACCTTACCGTAAAAGCTCTCGAACAAAATGGCGTGATTAGGAAAATATTTATAAAGATATCAACGTAAACAAAGCAGCATTCAACAAATGCTGCTTTGTTTTTTACACGCACGTCGGTCTTACATCTATACCGATGGTTATTAGCCTAATCTTGCTCTAGCAGCTTAGAGCATCCTAATTATATACTTGCCCCTTCACACGGAAGGGAAGAAATAGAAAACGGGATGCTAATACAAGCTACGTGAATATCGGCGATGCACCGGCAGATGAAAACAAAGGGGCTTAAACAACTAAAGATGGAAGATAAAATTGAATTCAGGGGCGCTCCAAAAAATGGAGGATATTGGATAAAGGAGTGATACGTCACCACCGAAGCAGACAAGGAAGTACTTAGGCTAAAACTAGAATAAAAGGAAGAAGATTATTAAATACACTGATCCATGCTTTCAAACAAACAACCCATATTAAAATAGAATATGAACAAAACCTATAACATTTATTGTGATGAAAGCTGCCACCTAGAAAACTCCTTCATTTAACAGAAAAAACATTACTCCTACGCCTCTAGATGGATTAACGACAATGGAAACATTATTTAACCATTTGACAACAAAAAAAGAATACGCGGATAAACCTGCAAGAGTATTTGACAGAGGTAGAAGTGTCAGATTACACTGGGTACGACACCATTTAGAGGTTAGAAAGAAAGAAAATATGTTGCATTTTACAGTTAAAGAACCCGAAGGGTTCCGAACTTACATTTATGATCGAGATGAGGAGTATGTGGTGGTACTAGAGCCTTTAAGAAATGGAATTTCTTATTATCTACTTTCGGCCTATAAGTTAGAAGGAAAAGATGCACAACGTAATAAAATAGAACGAAAATACAAAAGAAGATGGTCAGAAACTTTGTAAAAGCAGAAAACGCATAACTTCTTGGCTATGCGTTTTCCGATTTCCTTCTTTCGGCCATGTAAACAAGCATTGAAAGATGAACTCGTATACAAATATAGGCACTTTTATTTATATAATGAAATCGCTAAGCTATTAATGCGACAAAAACTCATTTCAGCAATTCAAAAAACAACAAGAATAATGAAGAATTATTCGCATTTGGAATATGCGCTCTTGCAAAGATATCAGGAATTCTTCCCAGCCAACTCTTCGAATACTTTTACGGAGAAGGCGAGCGCCCTATCATAGGTTTGGTATCACCTGTAGAAGGGAAGAAAGAAAAATAAAACCGGTAAGTTTCTAAAAAACAAACTATTAACCAAAAACATTTTGTTAATTTAATTTATCTTACTATATTTGTACTAACGGTACTCGTACTGCTTCCCATAAGAACAGCATGCGGGTCTTTTTTATTTTATAACCAAATTATACTTAAATGTCTGGAAAGATACCGTTGACTGTTCATGATCAGCTCGCCTTATTACAAGAACGTAATATGCAGTTCCGAAATATCGATACGGCCCCACATTTCTTAAGCAATATAAGCTATTACAGACTAAAAGGCTACTAGTGGGAAATGCAAGAGGACAAGGTGCTTCATACTTTCAAAAATGGATCCTTTTTTGAAGATGTGATTGATCTTTACAATTTTGACCGACATTTTCGATTATTAGTTTTTAACGCTATTGAACGGATTGAAATTTCCTTAAGAACAAAATTGATCTATCATTTATCGTTATCTCATGGAGCAGAATGGTATTTAATGCCGTCTTTATTCCGAAACAAAAAAGAGCACATTAAATTTTTGTCAAAATTACTGAATGACATGTGCCAAAGCAGTGAGGAGTTTATGGTAAAGCATTACCTAAATCATCCAAACGATTATCCAGAAGCATGGAAAGGATTAGAGGTTGTGACTCTGGGGACATTATCAAAACTATTTGATAACTTAGCAATGCAACTTCCAGAAAAATCTAAAATAGCAAATGAATTTGGCCTAAGCAGTACTAGAGATTTTTCAAGCTGGTTAAGAACCATAACATTAGTACGTAACCTCATAGCCCACCATAGCAGACTATGGAATAGGTCACTTATAATTAAATACGCATGGCCTAATAATCTTTCTGACACTGTTCTTAATTACATACCGAATGAAGATAGGAAAAAAAAGATTTTCCCAATCCTTTGCGCTATGCTATATATGAACGACAAAATATCTACTGGTCACTCCCTAAAAAAGGAACTTATTGAACTAATTGAAAATTTTCGTAATACTCCTCTTTGGAAAATGGGTTTCCCAAAGGAATGGCTTGATCAGCCTCTTTTCTCACAATTAAAGCCCAATAACTAGCTCGAGATGACCAGTTTTTCAAAGGTGATGCTATCAAGTTCACTAAAGATTTTGGACGAGGTTTTTCGCAAAGGAACATTGAACAAATGAGGCAGTTTTACCTAGTATATTCAAAAACGCAGACAGTGTCTGCGCAATCTGTAGACGGAGAGTCAAAACTTGCTGAATTTGGCTTAAATTGGTCACACTGCTTGAAGCTGATGAGGACGGGAAAATATGCAGATTGACGGATATCGCATAACGCTCTATATAGGTCTGGAGCCACCTGCGGAAGAGAAAACAGTTTAACACCAGATATTCCAAAGTTAAATATCAGATATTCCAAAATGACACCGGTCTACTGACTCATTTACTACAAATCAGAGAGCAGGAGGAATTGGCAACGAATAGATTCAAAGGCAATATCTTTGAAAATTTTGTAATTGCCAATTTTCAAAAATTTAATGAAAACAGCTATCAGCATCTTCAATATTATTTTTGGCAGAACCATAACGGTATAGAGCTTGACCTTTTGCTCAAGAATGCCAGTGATTTTGAGGTGTATTAGATAAAATCCACACACAATAAGCGCACCCTTATTTAAAAACTTAAAGCATTTCGCTGAATTGGCTGATCCTCAAATCGTAATACCTTATTTGATCTATGGTGGTGAAGAAAGCTTGATACGTAGCGGTGTGCAGGTATTGCCCTGGAAAATGACGGTAAACTGTATATAGTAATGTCTTTCAAATTTTTTGATGGTAAAGATTGAAATCGTAGCTGTAACCATCGCAAGAGTGCTTGCATGTAACAAGATAAAAAACGCCTAAAGCGGGTCGCTTCAGGCGTTTTCTTTATATTTCCTCTATAAAAATTTAAATGGAGGAGTGGAATTTATGTAGGTCTGAGAAGAAAGGAATTAAATTTTTCCAAACACTTTTGCTAACTCTTCATGAAGTTTTTCTCCTTTGATATTGATAGCTACGATATTTCCCTGAGGATCTACCAGGTAATTTTGAGGGACAGCTCTTACGCCATACAACACCGCAGCCTCATTGCTCCAGCCTTTTAAGTCAGCGACATGTACCCAAGGCATGCCATCATCATTAATTGCCTTTAACCAGGCTGATCTGCTACGTCCGTCATCCAGTGATACAGCTAATATATCTAAGCCTTTATCCTTGTATTTATTATAGGCGACCAAGAGGTTGGGATTTTCGGCACGGCATGGTCCACACCAACTCGCCCAAAAATCGATCAGGACGTAACGTCCTTTAAAATCAGACACCTTTATCGGCTTTCCATCGACATCTGGCTGTGAAAAATCCGGTGCTTTGCTGCCGACTTTTATGCTTTTATCCGCCCAGATACGCGCCTCGAGCTGCTTTGCCACTGCCAGCTGCCGCACCTCTTTGGAGAGGCCTAAAAAGACAGGCTCGATCTCCGACAGTTTGCGTTTATTAGCCACGTCGACTAAAGCATCGACCGAAAAAATCGAGGTTGGATTTTTTTGTGCAAAAGTAAATTCTTTACTACGCCGTGCTTCAAACTTTGCCTCATACTTGTCGTGAATGGATTTATATTGTTGTTGGGCATCAGTTGCATCTGCTTTAACAGCGGCGAACTCTTTATTGGCTCCATCTATAATATCCATGAAACCTCCCCCTATTTCAGCTAAATAAGCTACGTAAGCCTTGTGCAATGACGAGCCGGTAATGTCTGCCGTCCGTAAGGAGTCTTTAAGACTGAAATTATAGGTCTCATTACCTAGGTAAAAATACAGACGATCCCCGATATCCTGTACCATAGGTTTACCTTTTCCCTCGGGGTCAAATACCATCCGCGAATACATCGGCTCGTCGACACTGCCTTTAAAAGAAAATTTGCCATCTGTAATACTGCTGGAATCGGATAAGACAAAACCATCTTTACTGTAATCGAGATAGATTTTCTTTCCGTTAAATTGTTTTGGTGCTGTTCCTTTAATCATAAAACCACCTTCTTGTGCTGTCAAAGCTAAGGGTAGAAAAGCCGTCAGGGCAATTATTAATTTAAAAATATTCATTTCTGTTTGTGTTATTATTTACGTGATGCGACATCTATAGGTTGCCCTGGGATACCGCTGATTTTTTTGATAAGATTTCCGTTTTTTCCGGCCTGTACGTCTAAGTAATGTAAACCGTTATCTGCCCCGACGATCAAAGTATTATCGTCATCATCAACTTTTAATAGGGTAACTGTACCTGAAAAACTGGCTTCCAGAAGTGATGTCTGTTGATTGATCGGATTGTAACGATATACTTTGTTTTGCACGGCCATATAGATATTTCCATTTCTTGTCGCTACCAGAGGGGTATTTTCATGGATCCATTCCGGATGCTGGAATACTCGCTTATGCCCGGAAGTGAATGTGAACGGACCGTTAAAATTTACATTGAATTTCAACTCAAACACTTGACCCGTGCCATCTTTCATAAAGGCGTAAGTGTCGCTATTGTTGATCTGTACTATTTTTAACAAATCCAGGCCTACGTTTGCGGGGTTAAAGACTTCGGGGTTAATGCTCGTGTACTGTGACCCGAAATAGGTTGGTGCGCCGTATACGTTAATGCGTACAAACTGTTTTTTGTTTTTTTCAAAAGCGATCATACTGTAACTCCCATTGACAGTGCTCATAACAAACTGCGGTGATAGCTCATAGTCGCCCTCGGCGTAAGTTCCAAACATACCATAGGTATTGGATTGATCCCAGGTAGAGGTGGTACCGCCGTAAAACTTGCCGTTTACTATTCCCATCATGACACCTTGAGGGTGATTTACAATGGATCCTACATCGATGGTAGAAGGTGCCAAGAAAAAATTGTCCTGCAATGTCCCTGGTTTAATCTCTTCCTTCTTCAGGTTATTGACGTCGAGTCGGACACCATCCGTTTTGCTTATAATCCAATACGCCAGCGGCGTATTTCCCGTAAATTGATTACTCAGAAAGAAAATACCTAGCGGAGAAGCTGGTAGTTGCTCCCGATTGATAGCTTCGTATATATTGGGCTGAACAGTGCCATCTTCTTTTATGAAGCTAAGCTTAGTGGTACCCTGATCGTCACTGAGTACGAGCGTGCCTTTGGAAAACTCTGTTCGGCCCTGAATAATAAAGCTATGGAAATATTTCATTCCATTTGCTGTATTTGTAACGGTTAATCTTGCTCTATAACGTTTAGCCTGAAGCCCAAATACTATGCGCAACGATTCACCTTCATATTGGTTATCATCAGTATCTAACGCCTCTGGTACATCAATTCGCCATTCACACTGTAAATTTTGTCTATCCAGGCCTTTAATCTGGGGTGCTATTACAAGACTATCACCAACAAAGGCTTCATATAGGGTATCCAAACCACTCACCTCGGGTGCTATAGGCATATCAATTTGATAATTTCCCTTATCCTTATAACAACCTATGCATAAAAACGTAACTAATAATATGCTTATCAATTTGATCATTATCTAACCTCCTTTCCTTGTTCGTCCATAAAATAGTACTTACCGGAGCCGGTATTGAGCTTTAATTTGATAACCCGCCCTGGATTATCTTTGTGGTAAAAATCATAATCCTCGTTCTCGGAGCTTTTGGTGAGGACATACCCTTTTTCGGGATGGGTAGTTACCCATCGAAAAGGATCGTTAAGCATCTGGGTAAGCAGATTGGCAAAATACAGGTTTTTGGGCGCGTCAAGGCCGTCCATGCTGAGATCCCGCTGTGCGGTCACGATTAGAAATAATTGATGTTTGGTTCTGGAGTAGGCACTCATCCACATATCCCACCATATAGGCTTTTCCAGCCGTGCAGAAAGCACGACATAGGCCCGGATCAGCTTTTTATTTTCGATTCCAAAGTCATCACTTGGTTGCAGCTTTACGATCATGGTCACGGAGTTGCTTTCTAGGTCGGACGAATTATAAACAATAAGCGGAAGTGCCTGTCGGCCTGTTGCAGCGGCCAATGGGTATTGGCTTTCCAGCGCTTTGTAATGTGTGCCGGCTTGGGCAGTCGATGAATCTTGCTCTACCACGGCACGAAAATGGCGGGATGCCGCTGTACGGTGGCCCATCAAGCGTACCGGTATAAAAACTGTATCCACCGCTTTAGTCATATCGTAAGCAAAGGTGTATACCACACTATCACGCTGCGCTGATGTCAGGTCAAAATATATATTCGCTGGTTGATCGTACGTCATTAGGTTTACTTTTTGACAGGACGACATGTACAACATAAGGTATATAACCCCTAGGTAATAGTTAATTTTCTTCATTATTTTGTTATTATCGCTGTCCATAAATAATCTCATCGTCTGGCAAGGGCCATACGAAAATCTGCTGGTTGGTAGGAATAGTACGCCCCTCGAGACCTGCTATTGCGGTATTCAACCGCTTGTAGGCGAAAAACAATTGACCCTCGGCATACATTTCCTTACGGTACTCTTTAAGTAGTTCCTGTTGGAATGCCGCAGCATTAGAAACCTGGACCTTGGCGCCTATCCCCCGATGTGTACGTACTTCATCGAGATAGGACGCCGCTTTTGCCGGATCCGTTGCATAGGTACATTCTGCAGCGATATAATAGAGTTCGCTAAGTCGAATGGCTGGAGCCATCAGGTAGTGTAGATTGGCCGAAAAATTTTCGCTGAAAGCATTTCGCTTATATTTATTTATAATTGAGATGTTGTCTACGCCCGAGGTGAACCATTGTGAATACCGCATATCGGTAGCTCCTGGGCCCGACGTCTCATAAATAGCGCGTATATCGTCCTGGCTGAGATGCATACCACTATTTCCTTCGGTAAAGAAACCGCCGTTATAATCGTTGTTTAAATTGGGGATATACCAGCCAAATAGTAACTCTTTATAAAAAATACGGTCCTTCTTATTGTCATCTACAGCCATGAAATCGGTCGCATTGGTCCAAGTGAATTTTTTGGCATCTATCACCGCATTGACATTCAACAAGGCACTGGGCTTATCTCCCTTGTACAGATAGACACGGGCTAAAGAGCCGCATACGGCATAATAGTTGAGCCGGTGTCTTCTGTTCTGAAGGAAAAGACTACTGTTGCTCAGCTCTGTGTTTTTTAAGGTATCGGAAACGGTTGGATAGCCTATAACATACGATTTAGAGCGGATGGGATCGTTGGCCAAAAGTTCTTTGGCTTGTTCAAAATCTTTGATGACAGAGTCCATCACTACAGCAACGGTACTAAGTTTGGTAACTTTATTGGAGTAGCTGGTCACGTAGGGAATACCCTCGGCCTGGCTATTAACTGAAAAAGCGGGACCGAAGAGACGGAGCAAGTCAAAATGGAGATAAGCACGGAGCGCTAATGCCTCTCCCTTTATCAAACGGTAGTTATCGCCCGAAAAAATGCGCTGTTTAGCATCTATTTCTTCTAAGATCAGGTTGGCATTAACGATACCATTGTAAAGACCTTTCCAGATGTTGTCTTTGCGCTGAATAAAGTTTGCGTCGTTATATTTATAATTTTGGGTCTGTAGATAGCGGTAAGAATCGATGTTGGTAATGGTATAGTTCTGCGCTAATACCTCGGGTGTGGCGATAGTAAGTTCTTTGCCGTAAAGATCCGTACGAGAACAACGCGTATAAATACCCAACAAAGCTTCTTTGAAGCCTTCTTCGGTGGTAAATAGAATGGCTTTATCGATATCGCTTTCTGGCTGTAGGTCTAACCATTTTGAGCAAGAAGATAGCCCAAATGCCAGACAGCTTAAAATAGTACATGTTATTTTTGTAAGATGATTCATTTTCTTCATCAATTAAGTTAAATTATGCCGGTTAAAAGGATGCCTGTAAACTAATACTCATGCTCCTTGCAAACGGATATTCAATTCCCCGCTCTTGTTTTATAGAAGACCACCTAAAAATATCATTGGCTGTGGCTCCTATCCGAAGACTTGAAGCAGCAATCTTCTTCGCCAAAGTCTGTGGGACATCGTAAGAGAAGAAAAGAGATTGTAGGGCCAGTAGATTTTCAGGCATTACAAATCTGGAGGACACTCTGGTCTGTCCCAGATCTTGAATGCTTTTATAAAACGTCACATCCCCGGGATTTTTCCATTTTTCTTCTAAGACCCTTCTATCTACGTTATACCTGGGATCGGCATTCTCCACCCGGTCTACTAATGTCTGGTTATAGAGTTTGCCTCCGATCTTGCTTTGGAAATAAGCTACCAGCATGAACTGCTTGTAACGTACCGTGCCTCCCCAAAATCCTTCCAGCTTTGGCGTAGCTACCCCGACGACCTGTATATCGCGTGCGTCCCAGTCGTACGATAGACTACCATCCCGCTTGAGAAATACTTCGCGGCCATTCTCCGGATCAATACCCAATGAAGGGACTGCATAAATGGCATCCAAGGACTGCCCCTCGTTGTATCGCAATAAAGGTACACCCATTAATTCAGCTCCCTGCTGCGCATCATCCACACGGTCGTTGTAGCTTTTGAGGGCATTCGATATTTTGACTATTTTATTCTCATTGCGAACCAGATTTGCAGTTAAATTGACCGTCCAATCCGTGCTTTTGACGACTCCAAGATTGATATTCAGCTCGATACCTTTATTTTCCATATCACCTAAATTCTCTTTATACGCATTGAAACCTGTAGACGGTGCTAGGTTAATGTCGGCAAGGATATCTCTCGTAAGCTTGTGATAATATCTAGGCGAAACCAATAGGCGGTCTTCCCATAAGCCTAGGTCGATACCTACATCGGTGCTTTGGGTTTTCTGCCAAGTCAGATTTTCGTTACCGTAATTGCCCACGAAGGCCCCAATACCCGAAGAATATCGGTTACTCTGATCATAACTATATGTGGTACGCGACATATAAGGTGAAAACTGAACCGACCCCGTCAATCCGGTCGTGGCACGTAAACGCAACTGACTAATTAAACCTTTTTTAAACCAGGGCTCGCTATGGACGTTCCATCCTATTCCTAACGACCAGAAGGGCGCTATTCTATTATTCGCACCAAATTTGGAGGAACCATCTGTTCGGATAGTAGCATCCAACAGATATCTATTGTCAAAGGAATAATTGGCACTGGCAAATGTGCCGAATAAACGTGAAGCTTGTAAAAAACTGTACGGCCGTGCATTTTCGGCATATCCTTTTGCAAACCCTACGCTGTTGAATCGATCATTGGGAAATCCTATGGCTGTAAAAGATCGCTCGTCTGCACGTTCGGTACGTATATTCGCTCCTGCTACTAAATTGATATTGTTCTTTTTAAAATAACGTAACCAATTGACGCGTAAGTTGGCATCCCAATACAGCTCGTTATTGGTATAGCTCATATAACTTCCTTTTTCATCTGTCCGTGATGTTTCATACAAAAAGAAGTCATTTGCTAACGGAGACCTGAAATTATCTTCTGCATTCATGCGTTTCATCAAGCTGACCTGGCCCCGCAATCGGAGCCCCGCGCCTAGATCAAAATCGCCAGATAAATTATCCATAATCTCTGTATAACCTACCTGATGAAAACTATTCAGGGTTGCATTATAAACAGGGTTGAGCACGGCTTCGTTCTGCGCCGCGCCAGAATTGGCTACTCTCGTCCAGCGATCAATCTGTTGGAGGATATTGCCATTATCGTCGGTCATCCGATAGTAGGGGTTCATGCGGACATAACTGGAAAAACTACCGTATGGAGACTCTGTTCCTTTGACGATAGTCACCGCTAATTCGTTTTGAAAACGCAATCTGTTATTGAGGTTATAGCTAAAATTAATCCCTCCTGAATATTGGTTACGTCCTGACCCTTTCATCACGCCGGGTCTGGTTTGGTAACGCATATCGATGCCGTATCGAAACACCTCTGAACCGCCCTCGACAAATAAACCGTGTTTCTGCCCTACCGCCGTGCGTACCGGCTGGGATAACCAATAAGTATCCACACCGCCTAATACATTTGCATACTTTACATAATAAGACTCGTCCAGGAGGTCTTGTGACTGTCGTTGCAATAGTCCATCGTATAGTCCCGCTAACCTTTCATACTCCAGCTTTTCGGCTGCGTCGAGTACGTCGTAAGCGGTAAGATCGGGCATATTAATATGACTCTCATGGGTGTAAGATAGCCGAAGCTTCCCGTCTTTTGGAGCCTTGGTCGTAATGACCATCACGCCGTTGGCTGCACGGGAACCATAAATGGCCGTTGCCGCCGCATCTTTAAGCAAAGTCACGCTCTCGATACGCGACATGTCTAAATCCAGTACTTTTTGAACATTCACCTCGTAACCGTCGAGTATAAATGCTGGCATGTTAACCCTAGTTGTGACGTTGTCTCTACGTAACACTTCGTTATCTCCTGATGGTAATGATGAAGCCCCACGTACTGTGATGGTGGGTAATGTATTCGGATTCGCTCCGGCTAAATTATTATCCATAAGCTTAAAAGATGGATCAAAAACCTGTATAGCCTGCAATACGTTTTGCGGATTTACCTGTCTTAATTCCTCTCCGCTCTTGGTGATAGCTGTACCTGTGTAGGAGTCCTTTTTGATGACTTGATAGCCGGTCACGATGACTTGATCTAATGCCTTGGACTCTTCCTGCATTTGCACAACATAGTCAAACTTGTCTTGACTGATGCGTAGCCGGAATGGTTCATAGCCCACCATGCTCACCGTAAGCAATGTATTTTTAGGTACATTGCTAATGATAAACTTGCCTTCTTTATCAGCAACGGCGATAGTTTTCCCATCGTCCAGAACTGTAGCGCCCGGCAAAGGAGCGGCCCCTCTGCCAAGGATCTGCCCGCTGATGCGCTGTTGATCATTGCGTAGGGGTAAATGTCCATTATTTCTAGGCTCCACTTTCTTTTGCTCCAGAACTATGGTTTTTTCTATAATATTGTAGCCGATCTCTTGGTTGGCAAATATACGATCCAAAAAAGTACGCAAGGGCATATTTTTGGCTTCTACCGAGATAGGCTTAGCTTTATTTAACAGTTCTTTTGTTCCTAAAACTTCGAAGTCTGTTTGTTGCTTGACGATTTGAATGACTTTATTCAGCGGTACATTAGTGCCAGAAAAAGTAATGCTCTGTGCATATGTCGCATAACTAAACTGAATAAATACGACGAAATACATAAGTGTACTCAGCTTGATCACTCTTAAAAAGTAACTTAAATTCATTAATTTTGTTATGGTTAGTTAATTTATGGACCTGGGTCCAATTAAGGTTTCATCGAATCGCTATGGCCAGTATCCTAACTGTACCACCTATCAGCGGATTAGTATCGTAAGTACTTTTCCGCTTTTTTTATTTATTACTACCTTGCCCTTCACCTCCTTTCTGCTCTTTTTGAGGGGAGAGAATAAGACGTCTGCTTTCTACTATCCGGTATTCTATACCGTATATCTTTAAGATATCAAGTACACTCGATATCTTACCGTTACGGTATGTCCCTCCGAAAAATTCAATCTCAGGCATCTTGCCCTCAAATGTAATATCCACATCATACCATCTGGACAATTCTTCGATCACCTCGTTGAGATCCTTTCCATCAAAATTGAATTTACCGTACAGCCAGGCAACTTCTTGCTTAACATCAACCTCGCGCTTTGTCAACCGATTATCCTGCAATAAACTTTGTTCACCTGGCTCCAATAGGAGATTTTGATCTGTATGATTACGCTCAACCAGAACACTCCCCTCTAGGAGTGTTGTTTTGGTTAAACTACTGTTAGGGTAAGCCAAAACGTTAAAATGTGTACCTAATACCTTTATTTTCTGTTGGGCAGTATTTACGATAAAGGGCTGATTTTTATTTTTTGCTATCTCGAAATAAGCTTCACCTTGTAAGGATACTTCCCTGCGGTCGACAGCCCAAGTCGTAGGGTACTCGAGGCTACTTTCTGCATTGAGCTTCACAATAGTACCATCGGCCAAGGTAATGGTATACAGTCCGCCCCGGGGGGTCGTTATCTTAGCGAAGACTGCCGAGTTGATATCGCCCAAAGTATTTCCATTATTGTCACGGATATTTTGCTGATCAATAATAAGAGAATCGGCGCTGTCAAGGGAAATTGTCCGGCCGTCCGACAATATGATACTGGCCCTGCTTGTGGCTGGCCCATAGTCGGGTACCGCTTTCATCCCATCGGTGGGAGATTTACGGATAGTGAACAGATAAAGGCTAAAACCGCAGATGACCAGAATGACGGCTGCTGAAATATATTTATATAAGCTGGCTATTCGGGGCTTACGCGTCATTTCGCCACGGCTCAAAATTCTTTGTTGAGTACGATCATAGGCAGTTTCCAGATCAATACTATGCAGGGAAACATAGACCTCTTTCTGAAGCTGCTCATCAAAACAGCGGTTGTACATGTCGGCATTTTCAGTAGAATAATTTACCCATTGCCGTAAGTAATCTTCTTCAGCCTGCTGTAATGTACCCTGTATCTTCTTAGAAATTAAATTTCCGATATAAATGGCTTCTTGCTCGTTTTTAAACATGCTCTTATACGCTCTTTATTATACATACAGCGCCAAATTAAAATAGTACTAAAAGAAAATTGAAAAAATTAAAATTTTTCTAAGGAAAGGAAACCTAATACTAATAAGTGGAAGGTATTTTTACTAATTCGCGAGCGTAGTAGGGTCAACGCTCTTAGCTTTTGGTTTTTAACGGTCTGCACATTAATACCCATGATTTCAGCAACTTCAAGATTTGATTTGCCTTCGAGATAGGTCAATCGTATAATCTCTTGTGCCTTGTTCGGAAGCGCTTCAATGGCATGGTACAATTCAGCCATTGCTTCGACAAAAACTATTTCCTGAAGCTGACTAGGTGCTATTTGACTGTGCTCTTCATAATAAATATTAGCTCTGAGATTGCGCCTTTTTGTAGCCTCTAGGTTATTGATACCGAGCCTACGTACCGTCTGGTAAATAGCCGCTTTAAGATGGCACACACTTTCATAAGCTTTCTTGCCCTCCCATATCCGGATAAAAGCGTCTCCAGCTAAGTCTTCAGCTTCCCTAGATTCATCCACGAAAGAGCGCGCATACAGACACATACGCTTATAATAGGTATTGAAGATATACTTAAAAGCATGCTCTTCTCCTTCGAGAAAATCTTTCAATAATTGCTGCTCATCAATATATTTCATGATTCAGGGCCAAGAATTGTTTAGTTACTCCATGTAAATATAATGATTGTGTAATTGAAAACGACACGGTGCTGGAAAGATTAAGGTAAAAAACGAACAAAAATAGGGTCATTTTGAGCAGAATGCCTTCTAATTAAGTCTACACCCTCAAGCGGCAATACCAAAACAAAAGTTTTGAAATCGAAAGAGTACCGAAACAGTATTAATACTTATATTTTTATTGATAGCACGCAAGTTTAAAGCTGTACGATATAAAGAGAGTATGTTCGAGTTTATATGTGAAATCACGCCCTCCTCTATTCCGGAGTTACTGCCTATGCCGGGTATTGCGGATGATATACAGCTTGTATAATCCCGTAAAGGTGCTATATTCAGCTTATCCAGATTATCTTTTAAGGCTCGATTTTGATCAAAATCAAGGATATCCTGTTTAAGCCGAATCTTTAATTTGCCCGTTTTAAAATAATCCTGAATATTGGCACTTGACAACTCCTTCCCTGCTGTAATGGCTATTACTTCACGACAATTGTTTACCCAGACTACATGAGGCACAAGTTTATGAGGAAATACCTTATTGAATATACTATCCTCATATACGTAATCCAGACATTCCTTACTGGGGAGGTTTTCAACAATTCTCTTTAACTTATCTTCCCCTTCACTACTAGAGTAAACAATCTGAATCTTATCAGAAAATTCTTTTTGTATATGGACCGATTCTGGCATTTTATTAATACAACCACTACACCAGCTAGACCAAAAATCAAGTATAATCAGCTCCCTGTCCCGATAGTCGCGCAGCCTGATATATCCCTTCCCTTCAGGATGATTGACCACTTTGAGCGGAATATTCCATAGCGCTTCGGGAATTTGATCTCCAACTCTTAACGCTTGGATTTTGTTAAGGTCTTTGGCCTCCTGCGCCCAAGCAGAAGAAACCAAAAGACCACTAAACAACACATAAAATATATAAAGGATAGGCTGTCCTCTCCCACCCCAATTAAAATTTGTCTGATGAATGGGATTCTTTGACATCGCAAATTGCGATAGCAAAGAAGGGACGAGGCGGAAGACGCACACTTCCCTATGTTTTTACAGAACATGGTGTACTCATGCTATCAAGTGTATTGAATAGTGAACAAGCAATACAGGTAAATATTCAGATTATGCGAATATACACTCGAATAAGGGAAATGTTACTTGCCCATAAAGATGTGTTCTTACGGGTAGAACAAGTGGAAAAGCAAATGATAAAGCAGGATCAGAAAATCGAGCTGCTATTTGATTATCTAAGTAAGTTTATCGAAAAAGAAGACAGACCCAGGCAACAAGTCGGATATGAGCTTGGCAATAAAAAGTAACCCCCAGCCAGTTCATGATGGTGTGATGATTCAGTAGAAATCACGGATCGCAAGATGATGCTACAACGGTGGTGATCGCCCCATGGAGGCAAGAGAAGAAATAGGAAACGCGCAAACGAACGTATAGTTTGTAGATGTAACTTCGTTGAGCCCTTCGGGGTTCTCGACGTTCTCGACTACCTGTCCCGATTTCGGGATGACGAGGCCAACTTCAGAAGAAAACCAAAAGGAGTAAAAAGTAAAAGCCATCTGGTCTTCCCAAATGGCTTAAATATCTTCACCTGTGCCCTCTATTCCCTAGAGCTCTTCGACCTCTTGAAGACTAAGACCGGTACCTTTGGCTATATCAGCTAAAGGCAAACCCATTTTCTTGAACTCCAAAGCAATGGAGATAGCTTTTTCTCTTTCACCATCAGCTTTGCCTTTCTCGATTCCTTTCTCGATTCCTTCCTTTTTTGCTTTGTCCAGTAAATATTCCCGAGTGCCCATAATGTCGCTCCTTCCTAATTTTTCTTTAATCTCCTGTTCAAATATACTCAAAATGTGTTGGTTATCAAAATTCACATAATAAGTTAAAAAGTCATATAAACCCTGACGGGTCGCCTTATCCATATTACGTTTCATCATTTCATCATACAGATCGTGCTTGATATCTTTCAGCTGCTCGTCAGAAACCTGCTTATTAATAATCGCCAGCAGTGTAGTAAGCACTACCACAGCAAAGGGATTGCTATTAGCACGCAACACTGTTTCATCTTGGTCTATAATCTTATAGCTGTTGAAATCGTACTGAATCCTGGTACACATAAACTCTCGTATATATACCTTTGGTCGGTAACTTTTATTACCATCAGCAAGAATAGCTATTGCTGTGACAGGTACTTTGTATCGATCGTATATCTTATAGTAATATTGAAACATACGCTCGGCCAGATCGCCATTTCCTTTGCTACTCTGAATTTCAATATGGCACAAGATATATTGCTCACCACCATCCTTAAGATAAACCTTGACCAGCTTGTCCACAAAACGAACCCCTTTGCCATTCGGCTCGGGTGGAAATAATGTTTCAAATTCCTTATCCAAATAATCAAAAGGCTTACTTAGATCAAACTCTTCATCCGCATTCGGAAACATGAACTGCAAAAAATGGGAAAAAGTCTGTTCCAAAATAGACTTCCATAGAAGATCATCGACCCGCCTTACTTTTTTAGTCATAACTGTCTATCAAATGGTTACTATAACAAAGATAACAAACAAAATTTCTAAAAACTAATTATTTTAGTTTTTCACCCTCTATTTATTCTATTATAAATAGAGGCTAAAAAAACTGCTTTCGAACAGTTACATATCACTCCTCTAGCAGACGACGATATCTTGAAAAAGCCTCGGACTTCCAAAAAAAATAAACCAGCAAAATAAAAACGAGCCAACTCGAGAAGAAAAACAAAAGAGGCTAAAAAATAAAGGAGAACTATAAGCGACGGCAACGATTAGACTCCGATAGCAGGCCATGAATTACGTACGGAAGGAAAGGAAGATAGAATCGGGCACAGAAAAAGATGATGCTATCGGGCTGAAAGACAGATCGGTTTTTGAGTTCGACAAGGATGGAAAGATATGGAGATTGACGGATATCGCGTAGTACATTTTTCGAAAAATACCAGAATTAACACCTAAAAAAAGCGTTCAGGATTAACCCCAAACGCTTTTACAATATAATATCTATTCTGATAAATCTATTTATGATCCCGTATAATATGGCTTAACCTGCTCTTCAGTCAGACTAAGTTTTGTATTCAGACAGTTCGAATTATACTACAACAGGCTATCAATCATTTGCTTGATCGCTTCAACAGCGGCATCATCTGTACCCTGACTAAATCCTGTGAAGGCATACTGCACCATACCATTTTTGTCGATAATATATTTAGCGGGAATACCTTTTACCTGATAGGCATCACTCATGTGATAACTTTTTCCGGTATTTTCATCCAATAATATATGTAAATCATACTTACCTTTCTCCAGGAAGGCATGAACTTCCTTCTTTCTAGTCTCGTAATCGAGGGATTTTTCAAAAGTATTCACAAACAGAAACACCACGTCTTTATGATTCTTATACAATTCGGAAGCTCGCTTCATCGCTGGAAAAGAGCCTACACAAGGTCCACACCAAGTGGCCCAAAAGTCAAGAAAGATAATTTTACCTTTCAGGCTTGCCAAGGAAACGGTTTTTCCATCCATATCACGTAGTTCAAAAGGTTCGGCCTGATATACCTTCATATTCTTAGTAATTTCCTCAGATATGTTGGACTTCATAGTCGTTGTTAGTTGAGCTACATACGCGTCAAAATCTTTTTCAGATGCATTAAATGTCAACCAAGAATCCTTGAATGCCTTTTTTTCCTCAGGATTGGTTCTGCCTTCTTTTGTCAGCATTTCAAAAATACGGGCCGCCTCTCTGTGCTGCCCATTGTCATGTAGCAATAATGCATAAAATCCCAACTGCCCGCCTGGTAACTTGTCTGCCATACGGAGCTCTTCAATGTTCTTCAATGCTTCTGCTGTCCGACCTGCATTCTTCTGAAATTTCGCATAGGTAAGCAAATGGTGGTAATAAGTCTCTGAGACAACCTTATCATCGGCACGAAGAGCATCCGTACGCTTGATTTCAGCTAATAACAGTTGCTCCGCTTTTTGCGACTCACCTTTACTGACGAGAGAACCAACAACGGATTCGTATATAGGACGTATCAGATATTCACTTTTCACATCCTTTAAGTAATCGAGTGCCTGGGGATAATCAAATCGGATCAATGTCGGAATCAAATACAGACGCGACATATCAAAAAGATAGCCGACATTCTGATACTTATCTTCGGGGTAACGCATCAAGATATCCTGATATATAGCAAGTGCTCCTTGGGCTGTAGTCTCCTTCAATATCAGATCATTCATGGCCATAACGGTCTCTGTCACCTCTTTCGAATCCTTCAGTTCATTGACTACAGACTTTTGGAGCAGTACTTCCTCCAATTTTTTCGATAGCGCCTCGCCCCTAAGATTACGTGCTATGATGACACCATTAGGATCGATTAGAAAGTTTTTTGGAATAGCGTTTATAAAGTACTGCTTGGCTATAGGGCTGTTCCAGAATTGCAGATCAGATACATTAGTCCAGGTCAATTTATCATCTTTTATTGCTTTTAGCCACGCTTCTTTGCCGCTTTCTTTATCCAAAGAGACCCCTAATACCGTAAAATTGCTGTCCTTGAATTTTTCAAACGCTGTGACCACATGGGGATTTTCGGCCCTACAAGGCCCACACCAAGAAGCCCAAAAATCCAGCAGGACGTACTTGCCCCTAAAATCGCTCAAAGACACTTTTTGTCCGTCGGTATCGGTAGAAGTAAAATCCGGAGCCAAATGCCCCTCCTGAAGATTTTTCATTTCCTCTACCTGACGTAAGTATTCTTTTACTTCTTGGTTTTCCATCAGCCGTTGATCCAATTGTGCAAGTCCGTGATCAATCTTGTCCAAATCAGTAGTATTACCCAGATGCTTTCTTACCAGATAATAACTGATAATCTCATTGGGGTAATCCTTGATAAACTTTTGCTCAATGATAAAGCGCTGCTCTTTTGATTCACCCATCTTCCCAAAGATGGTATTTCGATAGATTGAATCCGACTTGACCCGCTCGATATTGTTATGCAGCTCGTGGGACAGTGTGTTGTCGTTTTTATCTATTTTTTTTAGTCTCTTCTTTAATTTCGGATATAGAATATTATTCTCTAATTGTTGTTGTTGTCCGTGAACATTTGGCCCTGTCACAAGTTGGACAAGAAACAGGCAAGCCAAAAGCTTTGCTATAGATATTATATGCTGCATTTTACGTTCTATTTTTATATTCTAAATCAATCACTTTATTAAGACCACCTACCTTGCGGACGAAAGTATCCCCCACAAAATCTCCTGTCGCAGATATGGAAAATGTATAGAATTTCCCTTGTCCGTGCCCATAGGTCGCTACCCCTAGCGTTTTATTATTATCGGGGTAGTTGACTAAGAGTCCTTGTGCTTGCTTCAGTTTTAAAGAAGTGATCATCTCATCTGCAGGGAAAGTATATACTAAACGTGCTCTCTGTGCAGGGATATCCAATAGGTATATATTTCGACCTACGGCATAGTACATATGGAGATAAGCTCCGGAAGAAGCAAAAAAGACTGCATTCTCTAGTTCTGGAGCATCTAATACATCGTATTTTTCAGCGGCCGGAACCGCAGCCGTAACCGATATCCTATATACAGCATATTTTCCTGTCCCTTGATCTCTAAAAAGGCAATTATAAAAATCTCCCAAACTGACTCCTCCGTAAACAAGCTCTCGCTGTACGTTGTTCATATCAAAAGCAGAACCTGTCGGATTTGAAAATTCGGTCACTCTACCGCTCACCATTTTTAAAAAGCGCTTATTTTTTGTGTCATAAAGAAATGTCGTGCTCAATGCATTCTGCACAAAACCATATTTGGCTATTTTCCAATCTCCAACGATTGCGGCGCCAAACTTAGGTGTTCCGGAGTGAAGCAGATCATGGTAATAGATATCACCGTCATTAACCAAAAAGGCATTTGCACCTAGCTTGGTAAAGAAGTAATTCTCAATAGCCAGCTTTTTTGGCGCTACAACGAACCAATCTTTAGCCTGTGTGGTGGCTTGGAACGTATATGAGCTGACTTCAATAGCGTTCTCATGCCCTAGCATAGAGACAAACTGCGAGCTAGAAATATCAGTCCCTACACGCACGGTGTGTGTACTCTTTGGTAACTTTTGACCATTATTGGCTAAGCCAAACAAGTTTCTTAGCGTTTCATCTGATTTAATAATGGACACTTCTTTATCGCCATTTCCATCTTCCTCTAACACAAACCATCCTTCGCTAAACTTTCCACTGATTAGCATTAAAAACTCCTTAACGAAGGGAACCTGTGTCTTTCTGTCGGTAACTTTTAGTTTTAACTTATATGTTCCCGGCGGCATATCCACAAAAGTTTTAAGATCCCGGCCAGTGCCTAATTCTATATTGCCCGAAGGCACAGGGTATAGATAGGCGCTCCATTCAAAGTCCAAATCTGTCTCACTCACAGACATGGTCTGAGCCAGTACAGGATGAACCCGTAAGGTGTCAAACTGATTTACATGGATGGTATCTCCCCCATCCCGTTGTACAGAAATCTGGTTTACGTCATGTAAATCATAATTTCCCTTATCCTTATAGCAGGATAAAATTGTAAGAAGCAATGTTATCCCAAAAATTATATGATTGTATTTCATTTCTATAGACTGTTATTTAAGGAAACTTAACTGCGACTCCATCTTCATCCAATAAAGGCTCTTTGTTAACTTGTTCATAGTTGAACAGATACCCCTTACATGTCTGAACAATAAAATTCAATTCAAAAGATGTGAGTGAGCCGAACGCTGAAAACCCGGTCTGGTTTATTATCGTTTCGTATTTCACACGACTGTATGAGCCGAAAGAAGAATCTTTCCACGAATTGGGTTTAGAGAGAAAATCATTAAGCTTAACTAAGTAGCTGAGCTGATCTTTGGGACCCAATTCGAAATCATCGGATGGATCAAGTTTAACCCACATTCGCATCTCCGTTGTTTTGATGGCCTCGCTCCGCTTCACTTTTATCGGTATATTTCCAGTAAAACTATCTGCGGCAATAATCGCCGGCAACAATTCAAAACTATTAGGTTCAATATTTACAGATCGGTCTTCTTGTATACTATAACTCACTGTTCGGTCGCTACTAACTGCGTCGCCCAGGATCCGTACTGGTATAAACACCGTATCTACGGTCTTAGCGGCATCTTGTATCGCGAATGAATAGGTTAGACTGTCTTTATCCGTATTATTATAGTATTTGTAAATGTACACTCCCGCCGACTGCGTAAAGGACATTAGACTTTCTTTCTTGCACCCCAAAAACAGTATAGATAGGGTGCCTATAAAAAAAACATAGTATTTCATAATCGGTCTATTTAGTACTTGAAAATTCAATTTCATCGTCTGGCTTTGGCAGAACATAAACAGAGGCGTCCATAATAGTAGGAAAGCCTTCTATCTTATCTGCATTTTTTCTTTTAAAATAAAAGAACAATTGACCTTCCTGATAAAACTCTTTCTTATACTCTTTAAAGATTTCTTCGGTCATGATATGCCCATCCAAACTCTTGGCCAAGGTTTTCAGCCCCCGGTTAGTACGAACTGTATTTATTAAATCTATTTTCTCGCCCAGCGATGATGTGGCTTCTGCGGCTATATAATACATCTCCGTAAGCCTGATACAAGGAACCCTGTTCATATTTGTTATGTTGTTGCCTACATTGCTGCTCTGCCAATACTTAAGCGGATATTTCGTTGCCGAACTTCCCTCTGTACCCCATAAATATAAATACCGGAAGTCGGTACTACCTCCAACGGCTATCTCATACAGCTGATTCCTAAATGTTTCGGTATTTGACAGTAAACTGGTCGAAGCTGAACTGGAGAACAAACTTGTGTTTATATCTTTTAAGTTGGATACATATAAACCAAATAATATCTCGGACGAAAAAACAAAATCTGACCTTGTCGAACTATTGATAGCATTCGCAGTAACAAAATTAAACAACTTAGAATCAACAACTTCCTTAGCCTTCTTGTAGGCAAGTTCTTTATCTCCTTTATAAAGATAGATACGGGCCATCAGTCCCGTGGATGCCCAATAATTCATATGATTGCGTGTATAGGATAGAAAAGGATCCTCGATACCGTTGTTTACGGCTTTATTCTGTGCCAGCAAATCAATAGCGTCTTCTAAATCTTTTAAACAAAAATCCAATCCTTCAGCTAATGTAATCGACGGAACAACATCCATTTTAAAACTTGTCACATAAGGAATTGCTCGTTCCATCATCCCGCTTGCTGTGGGAATAGGTCCGAACGTACGTAACAGGTCAAAATGCAATAAGGCGCGAAGTGCCAGGGCCTCTCCTTTGACCTGCTCATAGTTATTCTTTTTGAAAACAGATTTTTTGGCATCTATATTCGCC
The DNA here is from genome assembly GCF_016746095.1 of Sphingobacterium faecale. Lineage (GTDB taxonomy): Bacteria > Bacteroidota > Bacteroidia > Sphingobacteriales > Sphingobacteriaceae > Sphingobacterium > Sphingobacterium faecale. Next base: position 251,468 of record NZ_JAERTY010000009.1, read on the forward strand.
AGGAGATTATTGATATTTGCGATAGCATTATAACTGGTCTTCCAAAGGCCGTCTACCTTTGGACGTATGCCGATATCCAGATAGTTATACTTCGATGCCTGATAATAGGTATTCGTGGTCGTCGTGATGTTATAATTCTGTGCGAGCACGTCCATAAGCCCCATTGTCATTTCTTTTGCATACAACGATGGACTGGACATGGATACATACACACCTGTTAAAGCGTCTTTAAATCCCTGTTCATCTTTAAATAAGACGTCCTCTGGGGCGTGGGTTTTCGGCTGGACCTCCAACCATTTATTGCAACCCAGACAAAGGCAGGACAGCAATAAAATATATAATATTCTTACCATTTCCTTAGTATTTAGAATGAGGTATTGATTGTAAATGTGAAGTTTCGTGCAAAAGGGTAGTCCAACCCGCGTTCGACCTTAATGGTAGAAATCCGAGCCAGATTATTGGCCTGTAAGCTAAATCGTGTATTAGAAAGTTTCCATCTAGAAGTAATCTTGTCGGACAAGATATATCCCAATGACACCGATTCCAATTCCATAAAGTTGTTCTTTTGAACAAATCTTGAAGTCGCATTGGTCGGTGTCGTCACCGTCAGACCGTTCAGGTCTTTCAATCCTTTGAAGAAAGTAACGTCTCCTGGCTCTTTCCAACGTCCTAACAATACGCGTTCGTCCACATTGTAACGGATGTTTGCATTTTCAATTCGATCGGCCAACGTCTGGTTATATAACGTACCTCCTAACTGATAAGAGAAGTAGGCTCCAACCTGTATACCTTTGTAAGAAAAATTAGTCCCCCAGTTGCCACTTAAATCGGGAATAGCATCTCCCACGATTACTTTGTCGGCAGCATTCCATACATAGGTAAGATCTCCATTCTTTTTGATATACAACTCCTGCCCGTTGCTAGGATCAATCCCCGCAGACCGCACAGCCCAGATTGCATTGACCGACTGTCCTTCTTGAAAACGAAGCTGTGGCCTAGTTTGAAGGTTATTGTCAGTTTGATCATTTTGGTCATTCATTTTTTTCAGAGAATTGGAAATTTCCTGAATCTGATTTTTATTATGAATAGCGTTTACGAAAAAACTCCAAAACATCGACCTTGGTTCGTTTTTCATAACAAAGAAATTAATACTTCCCTCTACTCCAATGTTCTTCAGCTTGCCAACGTTCTCTTTGTAAGAGCTAACACCCAACGACGGAGGTGTGTTAATATCTAAAAGTAAATCATTGGTCTTTTCGTTGTAGACTTCCATCCGAAGTGTGACCCAGTCTTTTAAGAAATTAATATCAGCACCTAGATTAAGTTTTTGGGTTTGCTGCCATTTCAATCTTTCATTTCCATAACTGAGCAATGTGGCGCCGAACATACCTACATAATCCTGAGCAGTGTTATACTGGTATGTGCTCAGTGCCATGTATGGAGAAAATTGTTGACTACCGGTAGTACCTATCCCTCCTCTTATTTTAAAACGAGTGACACCTAAGTCTGTCAAAAAATGCGCAAATGATTCTTCATGCACATTCCAACCAAGCCCTACCGCCCAAAATGGTGCAAACCTGTTTTTCGAACCAAACTGAGTTGACCCATCCGTATTAAAGGAGAAGTCGACCAAATAGCGTTTATCATAAGTATAACCTATACTGCTAAAAACGGATACTCTTCTATTAATATTATTTTGCCCTGTAGGACGACTGTTCCTCAAAAACTCTTTCCCGAAATAAAGCTCATCTAACTTCGCATTAGGGAATCCTTTCATAACAAACGCTGTGGCTTTACTATTCTGCTCGGCTGCAGCTGCTCCCAGTGTTGCAAAAACTAAGCTTTTTCCAAAGGTTTTATTATAATCTGCTGTAAGGCTAGCGTCGTAAGCAAAAAAACTACTATTGCTACGATCATAGCTGCCCCGTAAAGCATACTCTTCTGAACTATAATCGGTTACATTAATAAAACTCGTATGGTCTGCGGGCAGGAATTTATCAGACTGATCCTCCTGTTTCGTAAGCCCGAGCTTTCCTGTCAACTTTAACCCATTGCTGAACTTCCACTCCAAAAATGTCTGATTGGTGACACCAAAGTACTTACTAAAATCTTTTGTCCCTAAAGAAGCGTTGTATAGCGGATTGCCAACCAATGTCTGTCCTAAAATCCCTGGATTAGAGAAAACTTCTAATACTTTTAGTACATCGCCACTCTCATCGAATGGGGACCAATATGGATTAAGCCGGGTATATTGAGAATAGGCTCCATAGGGTGAATTGTTTGACTGATTAACAGTCAGATTGAATTGGTTGCGAACGAGGAAATTGGATTTTCTATAAGAAAGCTGCATCCCTCCTTCATAAACATTCCGATCAGAGCCTTTCATCACGCCGGTATTTTTGGTATATCCGACATTAACACCATAACGGACATAATCGTCACCTCCATCAACATAAAGCGCATGTTTATTACCAACACCTGTACGGAGAGGTTGGGATAACCAATAGGTATCTACACCACTCTCGACAGCTAGCTTACGCTGTTTATACAAGTTGTCATAAAATATTTGATGATAAGGATTGGTCGTGAAAAAAGAGCCACTGATACGCTCTAGTTCCAATTTATCACTGGCATTTAAGAGATTATAGGATGTCAGATCGGGGGCGGTCACTTGTAAAGTCCCCGTATAATTAAGCCGGACTCTACCCTTTTCCGGCTGCTTGGTATCGATGACTATCACTCCATTAGCAGCTCGGGACCCATAGGCAGACGTAGCTACTGCATCTTTTAAAATGGTAATTCGTTCTATTCTATTTATATCAAGATCACTGATTTTCTGCAAACTACTCTCAAACCCGTCTAGAATGAACAATGGCATGCTTGGATTGGTTTGATAGGCCGACATAAAATCAGCACCAGAGGAAGGAATGTTTCCGGTGGTACCACCCTGAGATGGGAAATTATTGGTTCCGCGTAAACTGATATTGGGTAATCTATTCGGATCAGATCCAAAATTTAGATTGTCAGGCATACGAATGGCCGGATCAAAAACTTTCATAGCCTCTAAGGCATTCATTGAATTGACATTGCGGAGCTGGTCTCCTGAAATAGTCGTAGCAACTCCTGTAAAATTCTCAGTAGGCCGTGAAAATAATCCTGTAACGACAACTTCATCTACCTCTTGTCTAGCTTCTTTCAACTTAATAAGGTAAGGCCCATGGCTGGAACTCAATTGTTGACTATGCTTTTGAAATCCTAAAAAATTAAAAACGACCTGCTCACCATCGGCCTCGATAGGTAGACGAAATGCTCCGTTTTGATCGGTTTGAAAAGTTTGTTTTTTCGCTTTTCCAAAAATGATATTTACCCCAGCCAGCGGCTGACCTAAAGTGTCTACAACGCGCCCACTGATCTCACTTTGTTGAAAATCTGCCACAACTGCAGTCCTCACATCTTCTCTCTTCTTATCAACAGTTAGGATAATCTTGCCTTCCATCTTGTATCCAAATGGTTGATTTTCAAAAATCAGAGGCAATACATCTTTTAAATCCTGCCTGACATTCAAACTAATAGGCTTAGCAGATCGCATGTGACTTTCAGTAATAGCAAAAGAATAGCCCGTTTGCTTCTTTATTTGTTGCATAACTACACGAAACGAGGTTTCTTTTGCTACAATAGAAACCTGTTGGGCATTACTAGAAGCTGATGCGCTATAAATGAACACAAAAATAGACACTAAAAGTAGTTTCATAATTCGTAACATGTGTTTGGAAATGGTTGGATAGCGCCTATTATCTACGGCATGAAATATCCATCCATTGTCAAGAATAGTTTTATTCATTACATTTGTTTGTTAGGTTAAAAAGTGTTAGTTAATCCTTTAGCTTATTGTCCTGACTACTGCTGTCCCGACCGCGAATCAGGACAGCTTTTTTATTTATTAAGACAAAAGCGCATTATTGTAATCGTATTCTTTCTAAAAAACAAAAACCTCCTTTCCTTTTATCTTAAATTGTACTTTATACGTCTGTTCTAACGCCTGAAGTACTACAGAAAGATTTTCGGTAGCATCGATATTAATATAAGCACGCTCTCTTGCTTGATAATCCGAAGGGTAGACAAAGTGTACATCGTATCTTCTTTCAATATCGGGGCTCACCTCCTGCAAACCGACTAAACTTCCAGCAATACGCCCATCAAGCCAAGAAATTGTTTCCTCAACATCAACAGTGCGTTTGTTCAAGCTCGTATTATCAACAACTGCCTGATCTCCTGGAGATAAAAAAATATCTTTTTCGTGACTACGAACTGCCACTTTCCCTTTAATCAATGAAGTTGCTTCCTGCTGTGTATATGCACGCACATTAAACTCTGTCCCTAAGACAGAAATCCGCTGCCTCATTGTCTCCACTACAAATTTTTGTGACGGTATATGTTTGACATCAAAAAAGGCTTCTCCTTTTAACTCCACCTTTCTTTCCTGACTATCAAAACGGGTAGGATATCTTAAAGAAGAGCCAGCATTTAATGTGACGACCGAGCTATCTGACAAGGTTACTCTATAGTTACTACCATTAGGAATGCTCAACGTAACCCACTTGACATCAGCTGATATGTTTTGAACATATTCTCCATCGACATAAGTAATATCTCCTGATTGACTTACAATCCCCTCGGCTTTATTATCTAGATTAATGACGCTACCATCGTCAAGCTGTAAGATAGGGCCATTTGTAGCTGGACGGACATCTTCTCCGTATCGACTGGTCAGCTTAACTGGGGATGTCTCTGTAGCAAGCTGTAACCATACCGCCCACATTCCAAAACCAAAGGCTAAGAAAATCGCTGCCGCCGCCACCCAACGCCTGAATACTATCATCCGTTTCTTTTGAGCTAGCCGTGTCCTGAACATCTCCAACTGAACATCCGAATCTGTCAAAAGTCCCATCCGGACAATATCCTTACCTACTATTTCCGGATTTATGGCATTATCAACAAAATGCTTACGGATAGATTGCTCTGACAGCCATCCTGCAAGCACACGTTCTTCTTCTATCGATAACTGATCTCCTTGAGCCTTCTTCGTCAGAAGGCTAGTTATATGAAATGTGTATTCTAGCTGTTGCTCATCCATGTCCCTTTTTCTATAGAAACCGGAAAAACAGAGTTCTCTCTATAGAAAAATGAAAAAAATTAGAAAAACAGAGAAATAAATAAAAAAGTACTGTCTGAAAGGCGCTTTTTCAACAAAGCTACTCCTTTGGATTTTTGGTTATTGATCGTACTAACACTAACGCCCAACAATGAAGCTATCTCTTTTGCATTTTTGCCTTCTTCCAAAAAATACTTGATGACAGCACGACATTGGGGAGGCAGCTGTTCTATCGCATCTGACAATTCACGGATTAATTCTGAGTACAGAATATCATCTAATATACTATCCTGTACATCGGTATACATATATCTATAGTCTTGAAACCTTCGTTGTCGCACGGCGTCCTTTTCAAGTAATTGCAAACAGCGATTTTTAGTACTGATATACAAAAATGCCTTAATAGAACTAATCTTTTGGAAGTTCTTCTTTCTTGCATAAAATCGCATAAATACGTCCTGCACCACCTCTTCAGCTTCGGTAATATCTTGGGATGAAAGCATTCTGTTGGCAAAAAACACAAGAGCGGGCTGAAAAGTCTTGAAAACCCAAACAAAGGCACCTTCATCTCCGTCATGAAACTGTTGTATCAGCTCACACTCTTTTATAGTTACACCTGTCAACTGCATTTTGGTTATTCTGATTAGATGACATAAAGGTAGATAAAATTGGATTAACTTAAATAATCTAAAGCATATCATAATCAGTACGGCTCAAAGCACACACTAACCAAAACTTCGGCACCTCTAGAAATTTATTTTGATCAGCTCTATTTCTTTAAAGCATAAAGTATGTTAAAAGTATAAAAGGAATTAAAATAAATAATATTTTGAATTATAATACTTTATCAAAGAAAAAGGAAATGACAAAAACATGCTTCAACCTTGCCTTAACCGTGCTACTGCTGCTAATAGCGGGATCAACCGGATTTGCCCAGCGAAAAACAAATCTTTCGCTTTCCTTCAATGGACAGTATGCTCAAAATGATTTTAAAATCATCATCAACGACGGCATAAACGGGTTTGACGTGGATAGTATCGTGAACAATAAAGTTCTTGTAAACAGAGAGATCTTTGCTCCTTATGCACATATTTCAATCACCTACAAAGGCGGTCAATCTTATGACTACTTGATCGGTACGGCACCTGCACAGATAAACATGAATATAAAAAGAGATATTGACGGGATGGAGAGGTTAGATTGCAGCGCGGTAAATGCCGACAGAATAATGGATCCTACTACGAGTCCAATGTATGCGGGCCTTTTACAGGTAAGAAAAGAACATGGAGAACCCATATCATCCTTTTGGCAAGAGCATGGGAATACTTTTATGAGATCGGATTCGCTGAAGCATAAATACGTAGATATAATCAAACCTTTTAATAGTATTACGATCAATTATCTGAAAGACTATCCTGACGACTATTTCTCTTTTTGGTTTTTTAAGACTCAGGTACTGGACGCTAGTAATATTATTGCAAAAGCAGCACCGGACTATGTGGAATATCTGATTTCTTTTATGTTGGAAACCTTTCCACAACAATACACCACATCGGAGAACGTTACATATAGTATAGAATCGCTACGAGCGTCAAAAGAAGCCCCAATACAAGTTGGAGAGTTTGCTCCAGGCTTTGAGATGGTAGACTATAACGGCAATATCATCAGCTTGAAGAACCTACGCGGAAAATTGGTGCTTCTGGATTTTTGGGCTTCTTGGTGCGGTCCCTGTATCGCTCAGATACCAGACATCAAAAAGTTAACAACGCGATTCCACATAGATGATCTGGAAGTGATAGGAATCAGCCTGGATAGAGATCAGAACGATTTTAGAAATGCTACTATACAACACGAAATGACATGGAGACATATACTTGACCATCGAAAAAAACTAAGCAACCTATACCGCATATCGGTCGTACCAACACTATTGCTGATCGATAGAGAGGGGAAAATAATATTCAAAAATGACAAGGGTTATGGTATAAATAAATTACAGAAAATAATCACGGCAAACCTATCTAAAAATTAAATAAGGCACTTGAAAGAAAACGGCAGGAATAACAACCAATGATCCGACTAGCTCATGTGATCCTATTCTCTTTATCTTATTTGATGATTACTTTGGCAACAAAGAGGCTGGTGGATATGAAACGAAATATACCACCCTAGCTTGGAAAAAGTATATATATGTTTTAAACTTTCTATAAAAAACATCTATTCGACCATTCTATTCTGGGATATTATCAACAGGTATACAGCTTTTTTAGAACAACTTTATGAAATCGATTCTGTAGCGGAAAAGAATGGTGAAAAGAACTATCTCGCAGGCACCAATTCCCATTGGTCGAATTTGTTGTTTTGCAATACCGCGGTCTGTGTCCCGTTGTAACTGTTGTCGCCGTCCCATATAAGAACTTTTCCACCATAGGTGCTCGAAGCTAAATGGAATTTGTTATTTGTTCCAGCAGCAGGCTTTAAGGTAAAATTTTCGGCTCCTTCGCTATTCACACTCAACCAAACCGAATTGGAAAAATAGATATACCAATTGGGCGTATCATACATCTTAAGCTGAACGGTACCGTTTTTTGCTTGGATAACTTCCCATTTCTGCAGATTGCTGCCATCAAAATCATTCAACCTAAGCTTAGTAAATTTTTCTTTTTTAGGATTGGTCAATGCTTTTTGACTGCCTACATTGATGATATAAAATGTACCTGCATTGATCTTTGTGGTGTTGGTAACGCCGCTACCTGCTGTTTTTCTTGCTGTTCCTGAAGATGATGGAGGGATGAGCACGCCCGAATTATCTACGGTGCGTGCCGCTTGCTGGATGCTAGAACAAGATGTAAGGCTTACTGCTATTATTGCGAATAAGGATTGTTTGATTAATTTATTCATATCAGGGTTATTTATTATTTTTTAATTATCCAGAGCACAAATAGTAATATCTCCAATTTGTATTTGTTTATTCTGATCGTAGACATAAACTAATAAAAGATTTTTGTCCAGATGACTTCCTTTCCAGCCATTTCCTTTGGGGATAACGACAAATAAGTTTAAGTACTTTGCTGTTCCGCCATCATATCCGGCCCATAATGTACTCTTATATCGTTCATAATTCCATGTTAATTCGCCATCAGCGGGAGCAGAATCTTGTTTGTATCGCCATTTGAGATTAGAAAAACGATAATACCCGTTTCCGCTTACTGCTTTGTATGTCTGGTGGACAAATACGTCGTTAGTCAGTTTTACAAGCTGCATGTATTTGGTCTGTATTTTTTTATTGTTTTCATTGAAATAATGACCTCCTTTCAGCTCGATTTGATTGTTTTTATCCCTTGTCAGTTCTACATACCCAAAATTTGTTTTGAGCGTCGTAATACCTGTCTCTGCATTATAAGTAATAGCGGATTCTGCAACAGATTGAGTAGATGCAGTGTATGATCTCATGAAAAATCTTTCGGTGTTGTTTATATTGCGTTCTAGAACATATACCCTAAAATAGATTTGGTTGCCCAATTCAGGGATATATTCTGGTTTTACACTAATTTCTTCTACAATTTGATAGGTTAGCAGCTCGTCGACTGTGATTTCTTTGGCTACTTTAGGTGCCGCATTGTCATTATCTTTACTACAAGACGTAAAAACGAGCATTATTGCAAATAATGCGAATGTTATTTTTGTGATAGTTTTCATAGGTGTATAATCTGTTTTTTATCTGTCATCCGCCAGCTGCCGGACTATGGGTGTTTGTGCTTCGCTAAACATGAGTATTTCATATGCTCTAATTAGACACGCCTGGCTGATTGTTATCATCCGAGCAACTCATGATGAAAAAGAATATTCCCGGAAAGAGCAGCATATAAAGTGCTTTTTTTGTCATAATTAGTTTGCTTTTAGTTTAAAAACAATAACAAAGTAAGATAAAGGCCTAGAAAAAAAATAGCATAAAATCGTAAAAATCGACCTTATGCTATAGATATCATGTTAATTTTTATCGGTTTAATCGGTCAGCTCCTTACCTCAATGTAGTGCAAAATCTGATATAAAGAAGCATCTCTGTATTTTTTCATCTGCTCTTCATCTACGCCAAAACCTTCCTCTATTGCTTTTTGCAAGGGGTCGAACAAAGCTTCCCATTGTCTTCTATCCTTGGGAACTGCCCCGGTAAATTGCTTAAACTCACGTATAAAGTGGTTTTGATCGAAATAATCAAATTGGTGGACAATATCGCTCCAGCCGGCATTTGGGTTTTCTCCCAGAAAGTTCTGAACGGCTGTAAATCGGGCTACACGTCCAAATAGTTTGGGGTTAACACCTATTATTGCTGTAAAATAATTCGTAAGCCCAGAATGTGACATACCTATATTTTTACAAAGTTCTTTTATCTGTACCTTTCCAAGGTTTTCTGTGATTTGCCTACAGGCTTTAATAATCCTTTCATCGGTGGTTTTTGTTCTTTTTTGGAGTTCGCCAATCAAGAATTTCTCCAAAACCCTAACACAGTACCCATCATCGTGCAAATGACTTTCCAATTCGGGTAGGAGTTTTTTTAGGTCAGGAAACAGAACGGTAGCATCCGAAGTAATGTTATGTAATTGCGATTGCTCTATCCCGAAAATGGAATAAGCTCCCCAGGGAAGAAAATCTACATTGATAATACGGATATCTTCCTTGGGTGTATATAGGACCGATTTGGAATACTGTCCTGCAAAAGTAATTCTGTAATCTACAATAGCTCCGGTAAAATGGTCTCTTACGGAAGGATTAGTATTCAAGAATAATGTTAATGAAGTTGCATTATCCGGCAGAAATTTAGTCTTAGAAAGCTCTTCTACGGACAGTTCCGCAAAAGCAAACATCAATATATGATCTTTTAGTAAAGGATCTGTCTCATAAAATTTTACTTGCATAAGCTTGTTTGATTACCAATAGCTAAAATACAAAAAATGTCAATGCAGGAGCGTCGACTTTCCTTAAATTGCTTTTTGGTTTTAAACAGGGAACAAACCAAAAACAGGCCACCCCCAGAAAAAAATAAAAGAGAAGAGTTGCTCTAGATGATAAAGGGAACAAGAACAAATGAATCAAAACGAAATACATGTTTTAGCTCCGCTGAAAGTCACAAATACCCACACCTGGGTATTTATTAATAGTAAAATCTAGATTAAATTTGTTGTTCAATTTATCATTAGTATAAAAGAGAGTGGTAAAATTACTTCTTAATTTGAATGCACGTATCACTATTGTACCCGCTTATCCGTGGCCGCTCACAACCTAGATACAATTATTTGGAAAAGGGCTATAGTGAACAAGTAAATATAAACTTTAGCACCATGATGAAATCCTATTTTAAAATTTTAATTGGCTTTTTGTTCTTTTCGCTTCTTTTGAGCTCCTGTAAAAAGGGAGGAACAGCAGATGAGCCAGAAGAGTCTATCGGGTCTAACACCAATAAGGAAGTTACGCTAAGCAAATCCACAGGACTCCCTGGAGAAGCCATTGAGCTTAAATTCAACTTCAAGCTTGAACAAGAACGCTACAGGGCAAAGTTCGGTCCCGAATCAATTGACATACTACGCTTAACAGATAGCACAGGGATACTTTATATACCCGCAATTGCATCCAGCGACTATTTCATCGACCTTCAGCAACTTGGAAAAAACATACAGGCGCCCTTTAAAATCTTACCGTATTCATTTAACACCGGTGAAAACGCTATCAAAGACGAAATATGGAACATAGTAGCGGGCTTATTTAACGACCAATCGATGTTTGGTAACATGCGACAAAAGTTTGAAGATGATCTAAAAAAAATGAGCAAAGAAGATCGCAACATTTACTTACATTTATACCGTAACTTAATTAAACAAACTTTAAAAGATCGAGAACTTGAAAAATTTTCCAACTTTGAAGTCAATGATCTCGCAAAACTCGCAATTCGTGAAAATTTAAATCTCCAATTTTTAACACCTGCAAATAGTTTAACGCGTCTAGCTGTGTCTAATCCGAAATTAAGTCCCGACTATGAAGCGCTGTTTATGAAGCCCGCCATAGAGTTTTCTAATATAATGAAAGGCATTGCTGTTTGGGTATTGGGACACCTTATTGTTACCGAAGCAACAACATATGCTAGCCGAATCTGGGGACCGATAGCACTTATTGGCGGAACCACGATTTCTATTGGGGGAGCTTTATTTATATGTGGTTTAGTCGACAACGCCATGGCAGCTGTAAATTTACTTTACAACTATATCGCGATAGTTTTTACCGAAGATCTTCTGGATACTAAAATGCAAAACAGTGATAGCATGTTTAAATCAAGCTCCGATATCCAAGAACAAAAAATGGATTTTAAAATCGGGCAAGGGCTCGAACAGAATATTGCATTTAACTTTTACAGCTTTTCGATTAAGATGAAAGACAAAACACGCAGTAGCCTTATAAATTCCTTGGTATCAGCATATGAACGTGTCTTACCCTCCTATAAAAAATTCTATGCTATGGGAAATGCAATTACTTCTTTTTTCCAAATAGAAAATACGCTAGCAAAACCAGAGTCTTTAATTCCACAATCCTCAAATAAAGCGGCACGTGGTGTGCGTGCGTCCCAAATCCGAATTGAAAACATTTCTAATTCTGCTATACAAATGAGCCATACAGACGGAGAACAAGGAATCATCTTTCAAGCAACGGGTATTGGTACAACAGGTAAGGTTGAGTTTACATTTGATTTAGTTTTCGAACAATCTCAAATTGGTATGCTTGCAAAGCAGCGTGTTCGAGCGACATATGACGATCAAATGAATCCCGAAACACTTCAGATAGTCAGGGGAAATTTGCAATTCGGAAAGCCGGGGGTCACATTAGATTCTGAAATTGCAGTAAAGTTAACAGATGCGTTGGGCAATCCTGCAATTGGGAATAAAGTAGTATGGAAAGTTAAAGATGGTAGCGGAAAGCTTCAAAGTGCGGAATCGACGACAGATATATCAGGGGTTGCAGTTAATAAATGGACATTAGGCTCGACTAACCAACAACGTGTAGAAGCCTCTTTTCGAAAAGCGGATGACACTTATATGGAGACTACTTTTAATGCATTATGGGACTTAAATGGTACTTGGGAAGCATCTTCAATTTATTTTAGTGAAGATCATAAAAACTGGAAAGGAGATTGGCTTAAACAAGAATTTAATCGGCAAAAAATCGATTACTTCACCATGATCGTCGAAGATAACAATAGCTATATCTTCCAGGACGCAATGACCTTTCGTGATCAAGATAATAACATGAAAAAGTACGTGCAAAGCACACCTCGTTCAACTATTTATTTTGATACTTGGGAACAAGATATCTTAGTCAACTTCCAAGCTATGGGCGGTCCTGGGCCAGCAATCTTGAAATATCTTACTCCGACACGCATACAGATAAACTTTGCTGCACTCAAGGGCTTTAATACACGTTGGCATTCTAGTAAATCAACAATAATCCCATATTGGTGGAACGAACAGATTATTCTGGAAAAAAAGTAAAGTAACATCTAAGAAAACACGACCTCGACAAATCAACAACAAATTGAATATCAAAAAAAATACACCTCTATAGTGACAATACTTACTGCTACTACAAATAAGCGCCTCCGTAGAAGGAGAAAAATAGTATTCATTAAAAAACCCTGAACAGCTACTGAACAGGGTTTTTCTAATTTAAAATTTACGCTAAGCTTATACCACTGAGCTAATGATAGTGCAACAATGACATCGATCTGTATAATATGCTCCTTTATTGATTAACCAACCTATAGCAAAGCCGAGAGCCTGCATTAATCATTAAAGCCATAGTAGACTACTTATGGCTATCATAAAAAGCCTTATACCACGCCCAGAGCTACCGGCCAAAAATGGAGTGACTGTGTACCACAAAGTCCTTTGATCAACAAATAGTAATTAAAAAAGATGATGAATTTATTATAGATCCGTTATAAAAAATCTCCCTCACTGGCTATTAGACGCTTTATATCAATCAAATAAACCTTTTTTTGACCTCCATCATCTGTTGGCGCAGCATATTTATATACGAAACGATACTTTGCTGCGCAGTTCAGCGGCCTTCCTCCAGATATTGCAGCCTGCCAATAGCAAGACAATAGCTTTAATTTCTCGATAATTAAACGCTCTTCATTGCTTTTAACACCAAAATCTTCAAACATTCCGAATCTACTGTCTCTGTCAATTATAAAACTGATATCGACACTATCCTTGGACCAATTGCCTGTATCTATAATATCACTCCCGTTTTTTAAGAGACGGTTTAATTCGAATTTTAAGAAATTAATTCCCCCTTTATATTGCGGGTCTATTTCTGTAGCGTAGAATAGATCGTGAGGGCGCTCTATGCCTGTTATTCTGGAGTATAATGTAAAGCAACGATTACTGTATACTCTATTATGGACAGATGCTTCAAATGAAGGTCGTGTAACAATGATTTTCTCTAAATTGTTATTCAAATAGAACTCGACAAGATAAGTTCTTGTTAAAATGCTATCCGAGTATATCGCTGGCTTAAATCTTCCTACAATTTGGTTGAGCTGATCAAATATTATATTTTCAAACAGCGTACTTTCGTTTGCTTTAAGTGTTGTTCCAAAAAGACTAATGGAAGGCTGTCCGCCCCCATTAAAATCTACCTCAAAAAATATCTTTGCCAAAGGGAGTCCCTCCAGCTTTCGACAGATATTCTGTTGGGAAAAGAGGCTGGTTAAATCGTCCTTAAATTCCTTGAGACCACGGTTTGGATAGCCATTTCCTTCTACCTTATAACGCATCTCTTTCCTTAAATCCTCTGTGTATCTAAATGTCTCTTGAGCATTGGAGAAGAAGCAAAGAAAAACAAGCAGTATCAGTATTCTAAATTTCATCTTTACGGGATATTTTTTGGCATCACACATTTTTTATCAGTTTTAGCAAAGTATCATATGATCTCCTCTATTTGTCGGATAACCTTATACTAAAATAAGATATAATTATGATACATTTTTAATTTCATGATTGTACTTTTCTTCGGGTGCAATCCTTCCTAAACATCTATACCCACCTTCCTCGACTATTTTATTGAATAACCAATTCTTTCGAAAAACAACGGTGGCTAATGTTACATGGCTCGGAGTGCCTTTAATTAAAACCGGGCTAATCTATCTATTGGTTTATCTACAGAAATCAAAAAAGTCAACGTTAAAAATTGGAGGTAAAAAAGCCTATCTTTAAATTTGTTTTAAACAAGCCGGTTGCTAACCTTTATAAGTGTACTAAATTAATTTAGTAGCTTGCGTACAAGATGAAAGAAAAGTTTTTTGCATTTCGATTTTCAATCCAGGTTTTTATATTGCTATTTTTTGCTTTACCCTATGTTATTTGGGGACAAGAAGCTGGACTAGCTTTTCGAAGCTATGAAAAAGTACAGAACGAACGTACTTCACTCTTATTTTCACCCGCATTTGACCTTGAAAAAGATGCGGAGATCCTTTTAACATTTGATCTCAAATTTAAAGCCAATCAACTCTCCTACTATGGCTATGTATTCCGTATGATCCTTGATAAGCAATTCAATATAGATCTTGTATGCGACGACTTTAGTAAGAATAACCAGACTTTCAGTCTGGTGGTGGGAGACCAACAGTACATTTTGAAACTGCCTAACACGACGCCCGATCCCTATGGATGGCTGCCCGTACAGGTAAAGATTTCGCAGCATAGCCAAGAAGTAGAGATAAAAGTCAACAATATCGTGCAGACTGCTCGATTTGGCTATAAGGGTAAAGGACAGGCTCAGCTCAGCTTTGGCGCGAATGTTATTGCCGGTTTTTCTAATACGGATGTCCCTCCTATGTACGTACGTGACTTGCAGATCCGCCAGCAAGGACAGCTACTGAGCCGGTGGTTACTTGCTGAAAGTAGGGGCCAGGAAGTTGCCGATAGCCTGGGCAGAATTACGGGTATGGTGACTAATCCCAACTGGATAAAAGCCCTACATACCCGCTGGCAGCTATTAGCCGACATCAAATTGGGCCATGCCAGTAGCGTAGCCTTCGATAAGGTCAATGAACGTGTAATCTTTATAGGAGACACTGCTTTGCATATCGTCGATCTTGCAAGTAACAGTGTTCAAAACATAATTTACAGCAGTGGTCCTCTGGGCCTGCAAGCTGGTAATCAATCCATATTCGTATCCGAAACAAATACGCTATATAATTTTTTTCCGGACGAACCTATTGTAAATGTTTTCGATTTTAAGAAGCGAAGCTGGCGGACTTCCTACAAAAAAAGAGAAAAAACGGCTTTTTGGCATGCCAATAAATTTTATTCGCCGGTCGACTCTGCCATTTACCTACTTGGTGGTTATGGATATTTTACCTATAAAGGTGGGTTGATGAAGGCCAGTTTACGGACAGGTCAATTCGACACATTGTTTACTTCGGATCCCGCTTATGCTCCACGCTATCTTTCTAGTGTAGGAAGCACCAGTGACGGCGTCTATATATTTGGTGGATTTGGAAGCAAATCAGGCAAACAGGGACTCAACCCCCATCATTATTACGATATGTTGTATTTTGACTTTAAAACACAGCATTTACGTAAATTGTGGGAGCTACCACCCCGTACGGAAGAATTTGTACTTGGTAATTCTTTGTGGATAGACAGCATTAACCAGCAATTTTACGCGCTGACTTACCCTAAAAATATATTTGATAGTGCCATAAAATTAGTCCGTGGGTCCTTGCTAGGTGGCCCACTTACCGCTTTAGCAGACAGTATACCATTCCGTTTTCAAGATATTAATTCCTTTGCGGATCTATTCTTTGCCGATAAAAATGAACAGCTGATCGCCGTTACACTATACGACGATGGTACTGAAGTACATGCACAATTATACGGTCTGTATTTCCCACCCATGCCATTGACCGAAATAAGCCCTCCTAGTCACCCCCATCTTACTTGGATCATGATCGGCGGTGCTTTTGCGCTTGTAGCCAGTATGTGGCTTCTACGGAAAAAGAAGCAGAGGCCAGTACCGTCTTATTCATTAATGGATAGCACACCCGAACAAACCGGGAATAAGGTCTATTTATTTGGAAACTTTCAAGTAGTAGATAAAAGAGGAGTAGATATTACCAAAGAATTCACACCGGTGTTAAAACAGTTGTTTCTATTTATTGTTCTACAAACCATTCTCAACAAGGCTGGTGCGAGCTCGGAGCGACTCTACGAGCTGCTATGGTCTGATAAGGATACGAAAAGTGCAAGAAACAACCTCCTGGTTAATATCGGTAAATTAAAAAATGTATTGGGGGCAGTAGAAGGAATCCATCTCTCCAAAGATACAGGCTATTGGCAATTCCAATTTGACAATAATCTACGGGTGGACCTAAACGATTTTTGGCGTATCAATATCACGCAGCAGTCCTTACTAGAACAAATGCTTCTACTATCCGGCTTCTTAGAAAGGGGGGCATTTCTGATGGATATGGATTTTGAATGGATGGATGAAGCGAAAGGACTGGTCGCTTCGAAGGTGACAGATAGTTATATTATATTTTTAAAAAAATATCCAGTACACGAGTTTGGTGGACCCCACCTGATTATAGCCAAGCGGATAGGACATTATGATCTGATGAACGAGGAAGCTATGATGGTACGTTGCTTCCTTCTGTCCCAAATGGGCTCTCACCAAGAGGCCAAACAAGCCTATGAATCATTTGCTACAGAGTACCAAAAGTTATACGATCAGGAATATGACGTCTCTTTCAAAGAAATTATAGTGCGCTATTAATTTTTTTTAATAAAAATAAAAGCCTAGAAAACAGCTATTTATACAATTAATTCAAAAATTAATAAAATATTAAGTCAAAATTATACCTCGACTATTTACTTCGTGTTATCTGATCTATAAACTCTAACGCGATGAACCAACTCTCTATGATTAAAGATAGTTCTTAGCTGGTACTATCCAAGCAATAGAACTGCTTCAAATACCTGAAAAGTATAACTAATTAAAACCACTTTATATAACTTATGAGCATACATCGAAAAAAAATGACACGCTACGTCATACTACCTCTTGCGTTAGCTTATTGCATGGGGCCATCCGGTGCCATTGCATTACCCTCCATACGTACCGCGGGAATTAACCTAACGCAACAACAAACCGTTAGAGGAAAAATTGTCGATAATTCAGGGCAACCACTATCGGGCGCAACGGTTCAGATCAAAAATACCGATAGGTCGGCCGCAACTGACCGTCAAGGACAATTTACTATTGAAGCTAGCATTGGTGAAACACTACTGGTCAGTTACCTTGGAGCCAACAGCAAAGAGGTGGTCATATCGCGCGGATTTATCCAAATTGCGCTAGAGATAGGTCAGCAAGGGCTAGATGAAGTGGTCGTTGTCGGATACGGTACGCAGAAGAAAGGTAACGTGACGGCTGCCATATCTACGATCCAGTCAAAAGAAATATCGACAACGACAAACGCTAGCCTCGCGCAAAGCCTACAGGGTAAAATCCCTGGTTTGCAGATCCGCCAGGATAATGCTGAACCGGGTAGTTTCAAATCCTCGATAAATATCCGTGGATTTGGGGAGCCATTATATGTGATAGACGGAATCGTGCGTGATGGTGGAGTCGAGTTTCAACAGCTGACACCCAATGATATTGAAAGCATATCGGTATTGAAAGATGCTTCGGCGGCCATCTATGGCCTAAATGCAGCAAATGGTGTAATACTCGTTACTACAAAAAAAGGACGATCAGGGACTCCTGAGTTTACGTATACGGGGGCATTAGGGGTATTAAAGCCGACCTATGTAACCAAAATGGCCTCTGCAGCACAATATCTGGAGATGTATCGGGATGCCATTTATTACCGTGACGGGATCGTTAATATTGATAATTCTGAACTTGATAAATGGAGGCAGGGCGGTACGGGTTATCAAAGTACAAACTGGTATGATGAAACTTTTAAGAAATCAGCGTTACAGACCCAGCACGACTTTTCAGTCAGGGGCGGCACAGATGCCATCAATTACTTTGCAAGTATAGGTTATTTCAATGAGCAGGGCCTCTTCAAGAGCGGTGACATGAAATACGACCGCTACAACTTCAGGACCAATCTCACGGCTAAGTTGAGCGACCGATTGAAAGCTGATTTTATGGTATCGGGCAAGCACAGTCTACGACAATACCCTGGTGGCGACGGATTTATCTGGATGTACAAGGGTACATTTATAAGCCACCCGACCGAAGGCCCGTACATCAACCAGGATGCTAACTATCCGGCGAATATCTACAACCAGCAAAATGCAGTCATCATGTCGCAACGCGACTATGCAGGCTATACAGAAAGTAAGAACAAAGATTTTATTTCTTCGGTAGGATTGACCTACGATGTTCCCTTTGTAGAAGGATTGAAAGCCATCGGTACCTTAGCATACGATAGCCGGAATATGTTTAACAAAAACGTATGGAAGAACTATAAGGTTTATAACCCTGATATGACTTCCCTTGTCATCAATAGCCCACGTATAGCTAATGCCATTGATGATATAGACCGTGTTGTATTTCAGGCCCAACTTGCCTACGACCGCACCTTTAAAGAAGTACACAATGTACAGGCTACGGCCATATTTGAACAGAAGCGCTACAAGAAAAAATTTGCTTATTTATGGCGCGAATATGAATTTTTCACTACAGATGTGGTCGATTATGCTTCCGGTAGACAGACCAATGAGGGTAGAGAAGAAGAGGAAGCAAACCTTTCGTATGTGGGACGGGTGAATTATGACTATAAGGGTCGTTATTTGCTAGGCGCCTCATTCCGTTACGATGGTTCATACCGCTATGCACCTGGCAAACGATGGGGGTTCTTTCCCGGTATATCAGCAGGATGGCGCATTTCTGAAGAGCCATTTATCAAAAATAATGTTGCATTTATTGACAACTTAAAAATTAGAGGATCATTTGGTCGCATCGGCGAAAATGTGGGAGACCCTTTTCAACATGTACTGGGTTTCTCACCTGTGACTAATCAGGGAGCCGAATTTGCAGATGGCACATACACGGGAGGACTAGGAGCTCCAGGCGTTATCAACCCTAACTTTACCTGGGTAACTTCGGATATTGCAGATGTAGGGTTAGAAGCTGACTTATTCAATAATAAATTACGATTCGAAGTAGACTACTACCAAAGAGAAAAGACAGGCAAGCTTATTACAAGGAGCGGTGGCCTACCTAACACCTTTGGCGGCACCATGCCTATCGAAAATTATGAAAGCGAACTGACCCGAGGTTTTGACTTTGTAGTAGGCCATCAGAATAAAATCGGTGAATTGGAGTACGGATTGAGTGTCAACATGAACCTTGCACGTACGATGCACAAAGTAGTTGATAAGCCTGAGGCAACGAGTAGCTGGGATAGGTGGCGCTCAGGATATGCCAATCGTTGGAACGACCTGAGCTGGGGCTATCAGCGCACCGGCCAGTTCCACAGTATGGAGGAAATATACAATGCCCTTGTTTATGACAAGAATAATGGCAACCGCTTGCTGCTCCCAGGCGATTATACATATGAGGATGTCAATGGAGATGGTCTTATTGACGACAAAGATATGCTGCCCAACTTTAGAAACCGTACGCCAAAGCTATTTTACGGGTTTGTAATCAATGGGGCATGGCGCGGTATAGACCTAAATATGGTATTTCAAGGAGCCTCTATGTATTCAATACGCTTTAATGAAGTTTTTTCACAGATGTTTTTCAACAATGGTAACCTACCCGAATATTTCTACGACCGTTGGCATATGGCGGATCCATCCGACCCCGACAGTGAGTGGATAGCTGGCAATTGGCCGGCCAATCGATTTTCGGAATTCATGTCTTCATCGTACCGTGAAAGTGACGTGTGGCGTATGAAAGCCAGTTATCTTAGAATGAAGAGTATCGAGCTGGGGTATACCATAAACTTGAATGAGAAGGGCATAAAATATATCAAAGGAATTAGATTCTATGGAAATGCACATAATTTGCTAACATTTTCAAACGCCTTTCTAAAGCAATTTGATCCAGAACGCCATGAGGGCGACTATGAAGCAGGATACAATTATCCATTGATTAAAAGTTTTAATGCGGGTGTTAATATTACCTTTTAAATCTGAACAAAATGAAAAACAACATAAGTAAACTGCTATTGGCCTGTGGATTAAGTCTAGCAACAGTCACCTCCTGCTCCAGCTATCTGGATGTGGATCCGAAAAACAAGATCCCAGGTGATGTCGTACTTACAGACCCTAACGGGGTTAAAGCTTTTTTAGCGAATCTTTATTATCAAGCACCTATCGAAGATCATGTTTATTTTCCACGAGAAGGGTTCAATGCGCGGGGCAACACGGGTTTTCTTTCGTTAGCACAATACGGTATGGAAGCTATACACTCCGAATGGCCCAACTGGAACGAATATAAGAACGATTGGTGGGAAAAAGGGTATAAACTAAATAGAAGCATAAACATATTACTTGAAGCTATTCCGTCGCTTTCTATAGCACAGTCGGAGAAGGATTTTTTAATGGGGGAAGCTTACTTCTTACGCGCATACACCTATTTTGGTCTTGCCAAATGCTATGGAGGGGTACCTCTTATAGATAAAAACCAAGAATATACTACCGATTTCGAAAGCCTCAAAGTATCTCGTAAGACAGAGAAAGAAACCTGGGACTTCGTACTGGCGAGTTGCGATGAGGCTATTGCCAAATTGCCAGAAAACCACGGCAATACCGATGCTTCCAAACGCCGGGCAACCAAATGGGCTGCCTATGCATTAAAATCGCGCGCAGCCCTGCATGCAGCCTCGGTAGCCAAATACTGGCAACAGGCTCCCTTATCCGGGGAGGCCGTAACGCAAAAACTCGTAGGCTTAGCATCTATAGAAGCTGCGCAATACTACCGGGCATGTATCGAGGCATCCGAAAAAATAATGGAATCTGGTCGTTTTTCATTACATAAAGCTAATCCGGCAACACGGGAAGAAGCGATCAAAGCTTACCAGGAGATATTTTATAACCCGGCTTCGGCAAACGAGGAAGCCATATTTTTAAAAGGATATGGTCAGGTGGGAAATAATATTTCACACGACCTGGATGGCTGGAATGGCCCGAATCAAACCTCGGAAGGTTTTCCCCACCGCGGCAGAACGAATCCAATCTTAGAACTTGTCGACCTGTACGAGGAGTATGATCGACCGGGTGAGATTTCACCGATCATCACCACAACAGACGGCAATATAAGTGGTACTGAGGGTTACAACCCCAGTGTGAGCTATAGACACTTTGACCACCCAGAGGACATCTTCGCTGGGCGGGATGCCCGTTTCTTTGCTTCGGTAATCTATCCTAACGCGATGTGGAAAGGGCAGCAAATCGTTATTCAGGGAGGCGTCGTACGGACAGATGGAAGCCTAATGGACAGCAGGGGGAGCTACACGCATAATGCGGTTACCTATTATACTTACGGGAAGGAGCAGCCCAACCAATATTCGGGTTTTGATGGTTCGGCCGACATGACACGTAGTGGATTTTTAATGCGTAAGTTTCTGAACGAAGGTGGCCGATACAACACCTGGCTGCAATCGACCACAGACTTTATAGATATGCGTTATGCAGAAGTATTGTTGAACTATGCCGAAGCCGTACTAGAAAGCGGCATGGATGAAAATGGCGCCCAGATTAAAGCTAAAGAAGCATTGAATGCGATACGTGTCCGTGCAGGACATCGTGTAGCTGTCCCATTGACATTAACGAATGTCCTACGGGAACGTACTGTAGAGCTTGCTTTTGAGAATAAAGGGTACTGGGACTTGATACGGCGACGCACCTTTCATACGGTATTTAAAAACAAGATAAAGCAAGCTTTGATTCCGATGATGGATTTACGCGGAAGCACACCTCAATATATTTTCGTTCGTAAAAATGTACCAGGAGCTCAGGTACAGAATTTCCCAGAAAGAGACTACTACCGCCCTATCCCGAATGTGGCTGGAAATGGCGCCATACAGAATCCACAACATTAACTCAAAATAGACTGAACCATGGAAATAAAAAATATAATTAAACTAGCCACTTTAAGTCTTTTGCTCCAGCTTTCTGCTTGTGGATTGAGCGAAATAGACAATTATGATGGCCCTAATGCTGCTATTCATGGCGGTATATATGATATAGAAACCAAGGAGCTAATCCAGCAGGATATCGTGAGAGGAACCCAAATCGAATACGTGGAACACGGTTATGCTAACCCTCAGACGCAGTATATGGTTGTCAAAAACGATGGAACGTACCAGAACAAACTGATGTTTGCAAATAAGTATACCATACGCGCTGTTAGGGGAAATTTCGTCCCACCTCCATCGCAAGAAATAACGGTAAGCAGCAATACAGAACACAATTTTGAAGTGCTACCTTATGTGCGTATCAAAAATGCAAACATTAGCCAGCAGGGGAATAAAATTGTAGCCACATTCGGTCTCGATAAAACGGTCGAGAATTCCCTACAGCGAATCGGGCTGTTTGCACATACAGAAATCAATGTAGGTGAGCCGCTACATAAGGTATCTGTTCAGCAGACAATTAACGGCGCAGTAGATGAAGCGAATACTTACCGTTTAGAAATTGATCTGGCACAGCATACTACAAGTTTGATGAACGGTAAACCCTATTATTTTAGAATAGGGGCACTGATGAATGCCGGTGAAGCCAAATTTAACTATGCGCCCGCCATACGAATAACAATTCAGTAATATCGAGTTCTTTTGGTATCCATAATACACTGTACCTATGCAAGTCATACGCTAGCTCTCTTTCCTAGAAAAAAGTAGAGCTAGCATATGCTAATCCTGAAAAAATGATAAAAACATTTCTATCGCGTTTCTTTTGTTTGTTAACCTTTGTTTTAGCAAACGCCTATGAGATATATGCTCAGCATGCTACACAACCCGTAGACTATGTAAATCCCTACATAGGTAATATTAGTCATCTTTTAGTACCTACATTCCCAACGGTACATCTGCCAAATAGTATGCTGCGTGTCTATCCGCAACGCGAAGACTATACGGGTGATCAGCTTGAAGGGCTTCCGCTGCTAGTGACAAGCCATCGTGGCCGTTCGGCTTTTGGACTCCATCCACGTAACTGGGGAGAACAGGACAACCTGCAGCAGATAAGTCCCTACAGCTATGATAATGAAGAGATACGACCGTACCAATACCGTGTAAGATTGCTGGATGAGGATATACAGATCGATTTTGCGCCCTCTCACCAATCTGCCATCTACCAGCTAAGATTTACCCGACAACAGGAGAAAGCGATCGTCCTAACAGCAGACGAAGGCTCTATTCAGGTAGAGGGCCGAAAGGTACAGGCTACCCAACAATTGGACAACAATACGACCGTATATCTTTTTGCGGAGTTTGACCAGCAGCCCACCCTATCAGGCATTATAGAAAAGGGGGTATTACTGCCGAAGGAGCAGAAAGCGAAGGGGAGTAAACTAGCCTGTGCGCTACGGTTTCCAGATACAGAACAAACCATAAACATGCGTTATGGCGTATCGTTTATCAGTCTGGAGCAGGCCGAAAAAAATCTGAAACGTGAGATTCGCAATTTTCAGATTGAACAGGTGGCCTCCAAGGGACGTGACCTGTGGAATAGGGAGCTTTCGAAATTCCGGATCAGCAGTTCGAATCTAAAGGATATGGAGGTATTTTACACCGCACTATACCGCTGCTACGAGCGTCCGGTAAATATCTCGGAAGATGGACGATACTTCAGTGCCTTTGACGGACGGGTACATGAAGATCCTTTACCTTTTTTTACGGACGATTGGATATGGGATACTTACAGAGCAACCCACCCCTTGCGTATTCTTATTGATGAATCGACAGAGAGTCACATTTTAAGTTCTTATATCAGAATGGCGGAGCAGATGGAACATTTTTGGTTACCCACGTTTCCGGAAATCACCGGCGATTCGCGTCGGATGAATTCCAATCACGGTGTAGTGACCATCGCCGATGCTTATGCTAAAGGTTTAAGAAACTTTGATGTCTTAAAAGCCTATGAGGCCGGTAAGCGCGCTGTGCGGGAAAAAACCCTAGCACCATGGTCTGGGGCACCCGCAGGCTGGCTGGACGACTTTTATAAAGAACAGGGGTATATACCGGCCCTGTGGCCGGGAGAGAAAGAAGAGATTGATGAGGTAAACCCTTTTGAAAAACGCCAGCCTGTGGCCGTCACCCTGGGAACGTCTTATGATGAGTGGTCTCTAGGACAACTGGCAGTGGCTCTTGGGAAGGGGGAAGACGCCGCTACCTTTCTCAAAAATGCACTGAACTATCGGCATATATTTAACAAGTCGACACTTTTTTTTCATCCCAAAGATAAAAAAGGCAATTTTATAGAACCTTTTGACTACCGTTTTGCAGGAGGACAAGGGGCCCGGGAGTATTATGGAGAGAACAACGGCTGGGTATACAGGTGGGATGTACCCCACAATATAGCAGACCTGATCCAATTAATGGGTGGCAAAGATACCTTTGTTGCCGAGCTCGATCGCACATTCCGGGAGCCCTTGGGACGTAGCAAGTTTGAGTTTTACAGTCAACTGCCCGATCATACCGGCAATGTTGGACAGTTTTCGATGGCCAACGAACCCAGCCTTCACATCCCCTACCTGTATGCGTATGCAGGTAAGCCCTGGATGACGCAGAAACGTGTAAAGGAACTGATTAATCAGTGGTTCAGGAGCGACTTGATGGGGATGCCCGGTGATGAAGACGGTGGTGGAATGTCCGCATTTGTGGTATTTTCCATGATCGGATTTTATCCGGTAACACCCGGATTACCCGTATACACTATAGGCTCTCCCTTCTTCGAAGAGATGAGTATTCGGTTGTCTTCAGGCAAGACTCTTAAAGTAATTGCACCCCATGTTTCGAAAACAAATAAATATATACAGAAGGCTTGGCTCAATGACTCTCCGATAAACAGGGCATGGATCAGCCACGAGGAAATCTCCAAAGGAGGTGTCTTGCATTTTGAAATGGGTGATAGGCCCAACAAAGAATGGGGAACAGCTAATCCCCCTCCATCTTTTGTGATGCCCGAGAAGTAAACGTCAAATACAATACGCCTGAAGCACAACTTTTCAGGCGTATTGTATAATATTAAACGAAACCTTTCTATTATAACACTGTTTACTGAATGAATCCGAAAAATGCGACGAGCATACCGATAAACTGACTGTAAGAAGCTCGATATTGACATTTGTCCCCCAATTGTCCCCCCCTTAAACTGAGAATTGCAACTAATGTATCGTAATTTTGCCCGTATTCCACTTTTATACATCATTTATATAAATGAAATCAGTAGTATGCTTTTCCTTATTTCTTGTTTCTGTTCAATTTTCTTTCGGGCAAGAGAATAAGGGAAGTTCCATATTAGAAAATTCTTTCGTACAGATAGAACCGGAAGGTGTACGATCGCTGTACGGCGAAACTATTTATTTTGGCCCGCAAGCGGAGTGGACTATTGATGGCACACTCGAAATCTGGTGCCAGCGTATCTGGATATCTCCCGAAGCAAAGATCCAGGGCAACGGCCGATTGCTTATTCATAATCCAGCAGAGAATCCGTATTACAACGGGCTTAAAAAGAAACCTACTGTAATCGATGGGAATAACGGCAATTTTATCAAGTTGCTTGTAGAGCACCACAACACGGCCGGAATACTACTCGATAATATCGATGATCCTGGCTACCGTACAGTCGACCCATCCGGAGCAGAAGCTGCAGCTTTGAATTTTGGCAGCGAACTAAAGCTTGCCCAAGATGGAGCAGACATCCAACTGAATGGGTATAACTTGTCCTTTGACGCCAATGCACTACTCAGCCAGTATAGTCACCGTCGAAAGCTGATCGTGGGCACTGATTACGGTCATGTTTCCAAAATACTTACTGCTGGCTCACAGTTTGTATTCCCTATCGCTACCGCAAGGCAACTATACTCCCCCCTTACGGTATCGGAAAATGATATCGAAGGAACGGTAGTCGCACGGGTCAGTGACAGTTTTAATAGTCAGATGCGGCTTAAAAGTCCGCAATCGGGTATAGACGTAAACTGGCAGGTATATAGTATGCAAGCGCTGAATGCCACATTGACCCTGCAACACCCGAGCACAGCAAATAAGGAAAAATATACCGATGAAAAAGCGGCTATCTACCAGTTTACGACAATGGAGGAGGCCGATCGACTGTCCACGAAAAGAGTTGAAGAGGGAATCCATCGCTCGGGCGCTGTCTCTTTAGCCAATCAGGCTAGTGACTACCGCTCTTGGTTTACTAAATCTATTGCATTATCCAGTGAGCTTTTTATTCCTAACGTGTTTACACCAAATGGAGACGGTGTGAATGATCGATTTGAGATAAGGGGTATCGAGGCCTTTGATCATGTCTCCATTACGATTTATAACCGTTGGGGAAATAGCATTTACGAACATGCAAATTATGATAACAGCTGGAATGGAACCGGTCTGAATGCAGGAACTTATTATTATGTTATAGAAACAAAAGAAGGGCCTCTTAGCTCAATACATAAAGGATGGGTCTTATTAATAAAGGAAAATTAATAGTATGCAACGTATATATAGTCTATTCATTTTAACCTTTCTGATTGCTGGAGGGGTAAAGGCACAGTCAAAAATTTCGGATAGTAGCGGTGACCGCTCGCTACCTAGCAAAAGTGCGATTTTAGAATTAAGCAGTAAAACAAGGGGCCTATTGCATGCCCGTGTCGAATTAAAAGAAACGAAAGATCCCTATCCGCTCACCTCTCATGAAGCCGGTATTATGGTTTTTAATACCAAAGCCGTTGCCGATGTACAGGTGGGTATTTACTATAACGATGGACAGAAGTGGGTATCCAATCTTTCAGCCTATGATAGTTGGCTACAGGTCGGAAATACGGGATCCGTTGCCGATTTTATTGCTTCGCTAAAAGGAGTAAAGGGTGATACGGGGCCCAAAGGAGATACGGGCGCAGATGGCGCAGCCGGTATACAAGGACCAGCCGGACCTATCGGGCCGCAAGGCTTAAAAGGGGATACAGGACCCAAAGGAGATACGGGCGCCGATGGCGCAGCCGGTATACAAGGACCAGCCGGACCTATCGGGCCGCAAGGCTTAAAAGGAGATACGGGGCCCAAAGGAGATACGGGCGTCGATGGCGCAACCGGTATACAAGGACCAGCCGGACCTATAGGGCCACAGGGCTTAAAAGGGGATACAGGACCCAAAGGAGATACGGGCGCCGATGGGGCAGCCGGTATACAAGGACCAGCCGGACCTATAGGGCCACAGGGCTTAAAAGGGGATACCGGTGATGTGGGGCCGGCCGGTTCAGATGCTTCGATAAATAATGTTGCTGCAGGAGGCGATCTAGCAGGTCAATACCCTGCTCCACAAGTAGCTGCACTACGGGGAAAAGCAATCAGCGCGACAGCTCCCGCGACCAACGATATTTTAAAATTTGACGGGACACAGTGGACCCCATCCGCACTAAGTGCTTTATCGGGACTAGTGCTTCCCTATACTGCTAATGAAAATAATGCCTCTCCGCTATTTGCTATTAACAACAGCGGGGATGGAACTATTATAGATGTCTCGACAACAGGTAACGGCAAAGGGGTGTTTGCGAATACGAAGTCTGGCTATGCTATCCATGGGGTAACAACAGCAAAAACCTCTGCAGGTATCGTAGGAAATAACAATGGCGGTGGTGAGGCCATAGTAGGAATTACGACCAGTGATATAGCCGGAGCCGTGGTAGGACGAAACGATGGAGGTGGCTATGGCGTACGGGGATTTATATCCGCGAATACGAGTGGGGAAAGCATAGCCGTATATGGAGAGGTAGGTCACAGTTCCAGTACAGGACGTGCTGGTCGCTTTGAGAATTATAATGCCAACAATAAAGCGAATACGTTGGAAGTAGAGACAAACGGCAGTGGAAACATTCAAAATAATAAAATAGGAAACGCGGCTTCTTTTATCGTGAACAATAACAATAGTGTGGCGGCAGCTGTACGGGCAGAGGTAAACACGCTATACGCTAATTTTGGCGCTGCTGCTGTATTTGGCACCTCTTCGGGTACAGGCGGCTATGCAGGACTGTTTCACTCCTCCAATCCCGATGGTAATGGCGCAGCATTGGTGGCAGTTTCTGATGGCAATGGTAGTGCTATACAAGCCTATGCAAGAAAAAATGGCCATGGGGTAGAGACGAGTATCGATGGAAGTGGTAATGCGCTCTACGCTTGGGTACCTTCTTATGCGACTGGAAAAGCAGGTAGATTTACAAACTTTAACTCGGATAATTCATCCCCTACAGTAGATGTAAAAACCAACGGAACCGGCAATGCACTCCTGATAAACCATAGCGGAACATCTGGATATTTGGCTGTATTTCAAAATGACGGAGCCAATGTCGCCCGGATCGCGAAGAACGGCCGGGGGTTCTTCAATGGTGGCACACAAAACTCTGGAGCAGACATTGCCGAGGCATTCGATGTGATCGGTGAGCGAAATACCTACGAACCAGGTGATGTGCTCGTAATCTCTATAGATGAGGATCGTAAGGTAGAAAGATCATCCG
The DNA here is from genome assembly GCF_016746095.1 of Sphingobacterium faecale. Taxonomy (GTDB): domain Bacteria; phylum Bacteroidota; class Bacteroidia; order Sphingobacteriales; family Sphingobacteriaceae; genus Sphingobacterium; species Sphingobacterium faecale. The sequence continues at coordinate 280,368 of NZ_JAERTY010000009.1, forward strand.
ATGCCTACTCGACATTAGTAGTAGGTGTATATGCGACCAAACCTGGGGTATTGCTGACCGAAGAAGATATGGATACGGATCTCTCGGACAAGGTCCCTATGGGGGTACTGGGAGTAATTCCGACCAAAGTCTCTAACGAAGGCGGTCCTATCCAAAGAGGGGATCTATTGGTTACTTCGTCTACGCCAGGCGTAGCCATGAAAGCCGACCCGAACAAAGTAAAAGTAGGCCAGGTCATTGGTAAGGCATTACAATCTTACACTGGAGCTGGCATAGAAAAAATAAACGTATTCGTTAATGTAAAGTAAGATCTTATGTACAAAATAGTTTTCATTTCAATTTTCACGCTATTTACAGGTTGCCTGTTTGCACAATCTGGTCAAACTAACAATAAGACGAAGCGGGCTTTGACTGCTAAAAATACAAACCCCGCTTCAATAGCTGTAGAAGATGAACGCAGCAGAATAAAGAGTCCTGAAGAACTCTGGAAATGGATATTTTCTGCTGCACCTTTAGCAACCTCTTCCGTTGCCAACATCGGCATACAGTCGAAATCGATCTCCGATGTAATGCCCCAACCAAGTCCGGTCCGGTTGGCCTCAGACCAACCCAGGGAGGAAAAGAAACCTGAAGCTCCCAAAGAATTGCCCAAACCCGGCAACCAAGGACAATAAGTGCTTTTATCCTGTTGCGCGAGCGCACAGGAATAAAAGGGAGAGATGGCATCAAAAAAAAAATAACATAAAATTACTTATATTGGGAGTATTGCATAATAGAGGCTAAACTGACTTAACTGTTTTTATTAGCACATATTTTTACAAATATTTATCCATAATAAAAAACAAATTGAAAACGACCAATCGTGACACCAATTGGGGTGCTCTTGTTAATGGGCAGAAAGCCATGAAGGCAACAAATGACATAGAAATCTCCAAGATCGATAGCTATTATTTTATTTTTAACTGCTTTGAAAACAAAATTGAATATGTGAATAATACTTTTGAAATCTTAACAGGCTATCCAAAAGAGCTTTTTGACATTAACAAGCTACTGGACATCATCCATCCTGATGATATAGATTACTTTATAGCCTGTGAAAGCAGAGGACTACGTTTTACCAATACCTTATCTTTCAGCGAACATTTCCGCTATATTATGAGCTACACCTACCGTATCAAAACAAATAATAACCAATACGTCGCTATTAGGCAGGAATGTCAAGCCATTGAAGTGGATTCAAAAGGGCATTTAACAAAAACATTTGTTACACATCGTCGTGAAAAAGATTTTCGTAACAGAGATGAAAATGACTACTACATCTTTGATAAGGACAAAAATCAAAAGTTAAATGCTACCAATTTTTATAACCTGACAAAGAGAGAGCGGGAGATAGTAGATCTTGTTCAAGACGGCTTAGACAGTAAGCAGATCGGTAAAAAACTTCACTCGAGCAAACACACCATTGATACACACCGAAGAAATATTCTGAAAAAAACAAATTCAAAAAACTTTATAGAACTATTGACCAAGCTCAATGGATTTTATATTACTGAGACAGATTGACAAATGCTATAAATGCATTTAGCACGGGCTCCATTCACTAAAGTCTTTCGATATCTCCCATACTAAAAGCCAGTATGATATTAAACGGATTAATCAGGCATTCAACTTCAATAAACTTATGCCTTGCTCCTTGGATAACGTGAATAGTGTCAACGCCGAATTTTCCTGTACAATCTTTCTGTAGTTTTTGAGTGGCATTCCCAATTGAGATGCCATAAAAAAACGGTTCACCCCGTTGTGTCCTACAATGAGTACAGTCCTGCCATCATATTGGTCAAGCAGTTCATTATAAAAAGAATCTAACCTTGCAATTACCTCTTTAGCGGTTTCTCCCGTATTGCCCGCCCGATACTCGTCTGGAGCAGAAAGCCAATTATCCCAGCTTTGGGGATCTTCCTTCTGAAATTCCTCAGGTCGCTTTCCTTCCCATTCACCAAAATCTACCTCGATCAGTCGGCTATCCAATACCGTTTCCTGACCCTTACCCGAGGCTATTGCTGCCGTATTCTTTGCGCGTTTCAGAGGCGATGAAAAAACAGCGTCAAATTCAAAATCGGCAAGTAGATCCTTCATTCTAAACGCCTGAGCTATACCCCTCTCTGTCAGATCGATATCTGTACGCCCACAATACTTATTTCCATCGGCATTGTAGCCTGTCTCTCCATGTCTCAGTAAACAAATAGTAACCATATTTATATATATTTTAGTGCCTTCAACTTATCTTTAAACAATTGGTACTGCTTATTATATGCTTCAACCAATATCTTGTCCGGTATCACTCTCTTCTCCACACTGGTCATTGCCTTTGCCGCCTCCGTCAATGATCCGTACCAAGTCTGCGAAGCCGCCATTATCGCCGCCCCTAGAGCACCGCTTGCTTCTTTACACTTATAGATAGGTACGCCAAGTACTGCGGACCTTATCCTCAGCCATACATCGCTATTGCTGCCGCCACCAGCTGTATATACCACATCCAATTGTTCGCCCGACAGCTCTGTTATCATCTCATAAGCCAAACGTTCGATAAAAGCTACGCCTTCCAGATTCGCGGCATAACGCTGACTAATGGAATCGGTCTCTGGAATAATAGCCCTAGCTTGAGGAGCCATAATCGGATACCGCTCTCCTTGTTGCTTCAAAGGCCAAGCAACCAACCCTGTAGGTATCAGGGCATCGGCAGCCAAACTAAGTTCTTCTAGATCCGTACCAAAATCCAGAGATATCCAATCTGCCCCCGTATTACTAGCACCGCCTGGCATCCAGTATCCCTCAGGGTGCCTGTGGTTATAGAGTCTCCCAAGAGGATCTACTACCGGACTAAGAGTCACACCTTTGATGACCAATGTCGTACCGATTGTCGTGTTCCAATCTCCTGGACGGACAGCTCCCGAAGCCACTTGGCTCGCACAACCATCCGTAATCCCTACAACGATAGCGATGGCCGGCATCCCCCAACCTGCCGCAAGTTCTTGCCGGAGCTGCCCCACCACAGAACCTGATGGTACCACCTCTTGCATCCACTTGCGGCGCAGTCCTGTTTGTTCAAAAAGATAATCAGGCCACCTGAGGCTATCCAAGTCATATCCAGATTTAAGCACATTGGTAAAATCGGTGTGACGATAATTGCCGGACAACTTACCCACGATATAATCGGATGCATGCGCCCATAACGAAATATCATCAACACGATCGGGAAATGTATCCATATACCATAGCATTTTACTGATTCCAGAGGAGGCATTGAACCCAGTATAGCCATGGGGTACGTACTGGGAAGCCAATTCATTCATGCGCTTACCCTGCTCTATCGAACGTGGATCGCTGTACATTATAGCATCATGGATTGGTACATTATCCATACCTAAAGGGATTACTGTACCCGATGTCGAAGTCACTGCCGCGGCAACAATAGACGTCCTGTCAAAATCAGAAGAAAGACCGGACATGATTGCACTGATCAGCTGATAACAGTCATCCCACCATATCTCGGGAGACTGTTCTTCACGAAAATTCTCCTCCAACGTAAAGCTTTTGGCCTTGGACGCGATGACTATGCCGTCCTGATCGACCAAAATAACACGCACTCCCTGCGTACCTATATCTATTCCAAAAAAACACTTCTTCATTTATGAAACTACCTGTTTGAATGTCTTCCTCGCATTTTTCCATTCGACATATAAGTTTTCAAACTTGTCATGCTCTTCCGGAAAAGTCTCCTCTTTCAGTACCGGTGTTACATTCGGCACGCCCAAGGCATCATTGCATAGAAATACACCCCCCAATACCGAAGCTTGCCGAAAGGTATCTCTCACCCGAATGCTCTTTCCCAAAAGGTTAGCTAAAAACTGACGTAGCTTTTTACTTTCCACACCTCCGCCGCACGCCCAGATATACGATTCATGATGTGCAGACACTTCACATAGAAATTTGTAATTTTCGTAGATAGAGCAGGCGATATCCCATAAGACAGAGAACACGAAACTACCCCTCGTCAATTGATGTGATACCGGAGCATTAAAGATAAACCCTCCTTTGGTCAGCGGCTCGTCTTCATCAGCAATCAAGGATCCTAAGGAAGCTATACACTGTGCGTAGGTAACATCTTCTAGCTCTCTTTCAATCACATCATACCCTTCATTGGGATAAAATATCTCCTTAAGCCGCTGATAATTAAGCCCTGTCACTCCGGCATTAGCCTCTAGAATAAAGTTCGATCGGTCGATATGCCGGCTAGTCCAGGTCCGTTGGTGCTCATCCTTCTCATAACGGCGAACAATCTTAATAATCGGTGTCGTCGTACCCGACACAATGACCATATCATCTGGAGATGGCTCCATACTCCGTATCGCCAACTGGGTATCCCCTCCACCAACGACAACGGCAGCTTTTTCTGATACACCAAGCGTACTGGCGATGTCGGCACGGATAGTGCCCAATACCGTACCCGAATCTTTCAGCGGGGGCAGGATATCGGACGGGAGATCAAACAATTGCAACAAACGAGGGGACCACTCCTTGGCCTCGACATCGTACAATAGTGTTTCCGAGGCTTGAGAATGTTCATATGACGCAATACCAGAAAAACGGTACTGTATCCAGTCAGAAATACTCATCACACAGGAAATACGGGCAAAAAGATCAGGATAAACCTCTCTCACACCCACCAATTTAAAAGCAGAAAACAAAGAGGTAGGGTATCGACCAGAAAGACTATACACCAAATCCTTATCTTTTAAGTTTCCTTCCCATTTTCGTCCGCGATGGTCAATATTGGGCATCCCTAGCAGGGAGCCCCCATCACGATCGAGGACGACGATTCCTTCACGCTGGCTAGTAGCGGTGACCGCCTCAACGACGACATCACCAGACTCGGACAATGCCTCCCGCGCAAGCCTCGAAATCTGATCCCACAATTCCTCAGGATCAAAATATAAAGACTCGTCGTAGTTGGAATCCACCTTATAACCCACATTTTCACGCTTTACAGATAGGATATCCCCTCCTGTAGTTGCGACGCCTACCCGGGCATTGCCTGTCCCGATGTCTACAACCAGATAAACACTCTTTGCCATTTGATTACTTTGAAAGTTTAATTATTTCTTTATTAACCAGCTGCTTAATATACTTATTACCATGATGGAAGAACTCACGCAGGTTATTATTCATGATAAAAGCATGGTGATCCTCTACTTCGTGGGTAGCACCCGCGATATGTGGTGTAGCTAATACTCTTTTATTCAAAATCATTTTATAGTCAATAGCATCGGGAGGCTCATTGTAAAAGACATCTAATACAGCACCTCTAATCTGTCCGGACTCGATAATCTCCAATAGATCTGTACGATTGACAACGGTAGCGCGAGCCGTATTCACAAAAACCGCATCAGATTTCATCATTGAAAGATATTTTCTATCTATCAAACCAGTTGTTTCGGCTGTAACTGGCAGATGAATACCTACGATATCACAGGTCGAAAACAATTCATCAAGTTCTACTTTTTTAAAATCCGTATTGGGGTCTGTATAATAGGGATCAAAATAATAAATGTCGGCCGGAAAATTAATTAACATGCGAGCTATATGTTGACCTACGGCACCGAAACCTACCATACCGACCTTCTTACCCGCCAGCTCATTGCCCTTGAATTCTAAATAAGAGGTATGGGCACCCTCACCCCAGTTTTCCCCTTCCAACCAATGGATCGCTGGAATGGTATTACGTAACAAGGTAATAACATTTGCAATAAACATCTCTGCTACGGCCTGCGCATTACGAGCCGGTGTATTAAACACGGGAATCCCCAGTTCTGTAGCCACCCCGATATTGATGTTGGAAGGTGTACCTCTACAGATACCTACAAATTTAAGATTGGGATTGGCCCGTAATACATCTTCTGTTATTTCATCATGCTCGGAGATCAAACTATCCGCTCCGGTCTCTTTCAACAGTGCATTTAGCTCATCTGGGTTATAAGCGCGACCATGGGGCTTCCATGATCGATAAATCACTTCATCAAACAAGCTTTCTAATTCGCGCAATGCCTTGGCATTTTCGTACGGAGCTGTTAGCAATACTTTCATATGTAGGGGGTCTATCTGTTATTTAGTTAGTCACTAAATTCAAATATATAAAATTATTAAATATTTTTAAAGAAAAATAAACAATTTTAAACTTCAATTTTAACGCTAAATAAACTATATCATAATATTTACTTATTTTCGCACATATTACTCCGTTAGGCATGAAAAATATCACCGATAGGCACGAATATATCCTGAAGAAAATAAAGGAAAATAGCAAAGTCACTATTCAAGAGCTTAGTGAAGAAATGAAGGTATCCAGTGTAACTATCCGAAAAGATTTAAAGCTTCTGGAAGAAAAGAATCTGTTGTACAGAACTAAGGGCGGGGCGTCCGGTACGAACCCCTATGCCAGCGATAGACCTATTTTGATAAAAGAAAGCATAAACTCGGAAGAGAAGAATAAAATCGGTAGAAAAGCTGTAGAAATGATTAAAGACAATGACTCTATACTCATCGGGTCGGGCACTACCGCATACGCCTTGGCCCGTCATCTCGAATCCGCAGAACTTCTGACTGTCATCACACCTGCTCTAAAAGTGGCACTCGAACTATGCAACAAAGCCAATATCGAGGTCTTACAGCTTGGCGGTCTGATACGCTCCAATTCTTCATCGGTCGCTGGCCAATACGCCATGCGTATACTGGATGATGTATCCTGTGGAATATTATTCCTAGGTGTAGATGGCATCGACCTCGATTTTGGAATCACCATCAGCAATATCACCGAGACTACGCTAAACCAAAAGATGCTGTCCACTTCTCAGAAAGTAGTCATACTCGCCGATAACACCAAATTCGGACGTCGCGGACTCGGGAAAGTATGCAATATAGAAGATGTCGATTATATCATCACCGACAATAAGACCTCCCGCAAATATATCAGCGCGCTGGAAGATGCTGGCATAAAAATCATCATTGCGGATTGATTGCTAATCAAGCATCAAAGCAATAATGGGAGGAAGAAAATAGCATTGTTCTATTTCAAGAAAGCAACCCTTTAAGATTTCTTAAGAAGATACTATGCCAGATTGCCCTTCAATAATGCCTGGTTTTTATTTCGTATCTTTGATTGTCTTGAAGATCAGCAATCAAACAAAATGTTTCGTCACAAGGGGAAAAGAAGGAATTTTACACATAACCTAAGACTAGCCTCTATGCTTTCATTCGTAGCCGGCTTAGTGAATGTGAGCGGGGTGATGCAGCTCCAGGTGCTCACAACTAACGTGACAGGGCACTTTGCATATTTTGCTGAAAACATAGTACTTAGCAGATATGCCGACGCTATTATTTTGGTATTTTACGTTACAAGCTTCTTATTGGGAGCCTTCTCTTCTAGTTTTTTGATTGAGCTATTTTCAAGAAAACCTGTAGTAAGCCGCTATGTATTTCCCATTTCTGTAGAAATCATATGCCTTCTCCTAGTAGCTCTAATAGGTGACATAACTACTGCCGGCTATCTGCTAGCATCGGTGTTATTGTTCGCTATGGGCATACAAAATGCATTAGTAAGCAGAATATCTAACTCAGTGGTACGGACAACACATTTAACAGGTCTATTTACCGATCTCGGGATAGAGCTTTCGCTCTTGATATTCCATAAACGCAACAATCAGAACACACGAAAACTTAAACAAAATATCTACTTAAAATTTATAATCATTCTCTTCTTTTTCTTCGGGTCAATAGCAGGAGGATTCCTCGCATTAAAATTTCAGTTTAAAACACTCCTTATTGCGGTGGTATGTCTTGTGATAGCAATGTCCTATGACTACTTCAAAATAAGTTATGTCCAAATAAAGAGACGCCTACTACAGCGATAGTTTGACTTAAATCAGTATTCATAACCAAGCCTCTTTTCGGAGTTAATGGACGTATGGATAAAAGAATAGTCTACCCAGGAAAAGAGAGCAGACTATTCTATTTTATTCATACAGCAGCGAGTCCTGGGCTTCTCAATTGAAGATTAAACCAAAGGACGTGATTGCTTTAAAACAACGCTATCTCGTTACGTTGAAAAATGTATACTCCAGCTTTAGAAATACACCATCTTTCACGGGACGATAAACGGAGCCATAGAGCTGCTTTTGATAAGCAAGATCAATCCTTGCCTGGCTATTGATGATAAATTGTACCGCAGGGACTATATCCATATACGAACGACCGTTTTTGGTAATCGTCTGCCCCACCAATTCGAGCATAGCATTGATATTGGTCTGTTTATAACTAACATAACGCTTGGGATACATCAGCCGCCCAACGGAGAACGTATAGTTCAGAGCATGTGCTCCCTGCAACTCAGGAAAATGATTATCCTTATTGTCCAATGCACGAGCATAGCTCAAATTGGTGCTAAGCGCAACTTTCTTGATGAGCTGGGTAGCAACCAAACCGACTTCAAAACCAGAGTTTTTCCCCATAAGATCTATTGCATCCTGTTGAATGGGATTCTTATTCCAACTGTATCTTCCAAAAGCAGCCATCCGGAAATGGCTTTGTAGATCATCCAGCGAATAAAAGCGATACTTAGCATAGGCACTGGCGCCCGCCAAATCAAGCCGGTCAACAGAATTATCCAGATAGCTAGAAGCGCGAACCATGAGGTTCTTATTAATGCCCCAAGTTATCTCTGGAGAAAGGGCATACATATAGTCGTCTTCAAGATCATTTTTCATTAAAGATTGTCCAACACGAACACTCAGCGAACCAGCAGGCGCATTGCTCGCTGGTTCGGTAACAACAAACAACTCTTGGGCGGCTACGTAACTGCCGCTCAATAAGCAAATGAATATTACAATATACTTCATCTTATAATGCTACTATATGATATACCTCATCGTTGTCCGAAGAATAACTCTCATGTTTTGCATAAGCTTTTGATAACTTCTTGTATTCTTTCTGTGTTACAAACCCTTTGTCGACAACTCTGTACTGCGTGGATTTGGTCTTTTTTTGATCCATGAAAACATAAGAAGCATCTCCTATGCTTGTTTTATCATGCTCCACAGCTAGTTCTTTAGGATCTAAAGTCAATATCATCGAGCCAACAAAAAATCCTGCTTTTTCTACCGCATCCTTTAAAACTTTTGGATTTACCATTTGGTGATCATTAAAAGAAATTGTAAACGTATTGGTATTCAAATCTGTCGCCACATTGGATATCTGAGACAGGGATTTCAATTGCTTATTAATAGCATTAGAACACATAGAACAGGTCAGTCCTGTAGCCATAATGTCAACTTTGGAAATCTGTGCATATCCGCCAACACTTGTCATCAATAGGAAACAAGCTGCTATAAGTGATTGTATGGTGATAGTTTTCATGTTTATATTATTTTTTTATTTGTGAAATAATTTGTGCTTCTGTGGGATTGATCATTACAAGCTTGCCCGACCGATCAAACAGATAAGTTGCCGGCAAGGCATCGACTCCAAAGGCGATAGCAGACAGGGCATCAAATCCTTTTGGATCGATCAATTGCTGATACTCCAGCTTATCCTGTTGAATCGCTTTAAGCCACTTGGAATGGTCTGTATCGATAGAAATCCCTAGGATTTCAAAGTCTTGCTTTTTGTATTTATTGTACATCTTCACAAGATTTTTATTGGCCTTTCGGCAGGGCAAACACCAAGATGCCCAAAAATCCACCAAAACTGTCTTCCCTTCGAAAGAACGAAGGGATACACTGGTGTTTTTATTATCTTGCAATGTGATATCAGGTAATATGTCGCCTATTTTGACCTGCGCATAAGAGCTGCTAACAAACAAGAATATTACTACCCACAGTATATTTATCGGTTTCATATGTATATAATTATTCGTGCATTTAATTGTTTTCTTGATGGAACTCATAAATGCTTCGCATTTATTACATGATCCACCCGTTGGAGGATCGGTTTGATTTTCAGTTGCCATTAGCTCGCTCCGACTTATCGGAATGGAATACGTTCACACAAGAATTCAACGCATAAACTGAGCGGATCCCGTACTGAAAACAACTTGAAAATGAAAAAAGGTTGCCTTAAAGGCAATTTGGACAAGACAGACTATGGGCTGTCTACAGAGAAATATTAGCTTATTTTGGGAGGAAGCCAGATCGCACGAGCATCGTTTGAGTGAAAGTTCTCTACGTAAAAATGCTTTTGCTTTTTTTCTAAAAATTCAATAGTAATATCTTCATCGCTGATGTTGGATACCAAAGGGGTCTTCACATCGACCGTGTGAGATGCACACGAACAGGCCTTACAGCCACCTTTGCATAAATGCTTTTTGGTAGTGTCGGTTTTCTTGCCCTTACAGCAGGACTTATCGGATGACATCTTTTTACAACATACCTTGGCCGTGGCTGTGACAGGCCGTGCCATGATAGATTGAGGCCCCATAAACAGGGCTATCATCACGAAAAACAGTATGTAAAGCTTCTGTGCCATTGTACTAGGAGTAAAAATAGGATTTTTCGAGCGTTTTTCTATCAAAAAAATTGTAATCTAACTGATACATGAGGTGTCAGTTGTCAATTTCTTGTCTAATGTAAGATCAAATACATGCAGAAATCTTTATTTTTTCACAAGCCTCGTAAGATATTCACCGTAACCAGACTTTTTCAAAGGATCGGCAATCTTTATCAATTGCTCCCGGTCAATATACCCCATACGATAAGCAACCTCCTCGATAGCGCCTATCTTCATTCCCTGCCGCTCTTCAATAACCTGCACAAATTGTCCGGCCTGCATGAGTGACTGAATGGTACCGGTATCCAACCAAGCTGTACCCCGATCAAACACCCCAACCTTCAGTTTACCTCTTTTTAAATACTCTTTGTTTATATCTGTGATCTCTAGTTCTCCACGACTGGACGGCTTGATGCCTTTTGCTATCTCTACGACATCATTATCATAAAAATACAAACCTGGCACAGCATAATTCGATTTAGGATCAGTGGGCTTCTCTTCAATAGACACCACTTTGTTTTCCTCATCAAACTCCACTACGCCATAGCGCTCAGGATCATGTACCGGATAGGCAAACACAACGCCCCCCTCTGGGTCTGCAGATGTCTGCAACAGTTTAGACAACCCAGAGCTATAAAAAATATTATCGCCCAATATCAAAGCGACCTTATCCTGACCTATAAACTCTTCCCCCAAAATAAACGCTTGCGCCAAACCATCCGGACTAGGTTGTTCCTTATAGCTAAACCTACATCCCAACTGAGAACCATCACCCAATAACTTCTCAAAATTAGGTAAGTCCTGAGGCGTTGATATGATTAATATCTCATTGATACCGGCCAACATTAAAGTGGACAAAGGATAATATATCATAGGTTTATCATAAACCGGCATCAACTGTTTAGAAACAGCGAGTGTCAAAGGATGTAAACGTGTCCCCGAGCCTCCAGCTAATATTATTCCTTTCATTATTCTAGATATTGGTATTTAGATATTAGTATTTAGACTTAAAACTCTAATATCGACATCTTTTCATTACTATTGTTTATTCAACATCTCTACAAGACTGACTTTCCAGTTAGGTACTTCTACCTTAAATGTACGCTTTATCTTCGATTTATCTAGCAGAGCGTACTTTGGTCGTTTTGCAGGCGTTGGGTATTGTATCGTAGGAATGGGCTTTATCTTGCACTCCAGTCCTTTTATCTCTTTGATAGCACACGCGAAGTCATACCAAGAAATCTCTCCTTCATTAGAATAGTTATATATTCCTCCTACCCAATCGTCTCCTTCGATCACATCAAAGATAGCACGTGCCAGATCTTTTGCATACGTAGGCGAACCAATCTGATCATTGATAACAGCTACCTCCGTCCGTTCAGTCATTAAACGAAGCATGGTTTTCACAAAATTATTACCGTAAGCCGAATAAACCCAAGAGGTACGGATCACAATAGATTCTGGAGCCCATCTTAAAATTGCCTGCTCCCCCTTCAACTTCGTCAGCCCATAAGTATTTATAGGACCTACTGCTGCTTTTTCTGTCAATGGTGTATCTGAAGTTCCATCAAATACATAATCAGTCGAAATTGCAATCAATCTCACGTTATGCAATCTACAGTATTGCGCAATTTCTTCCGAAGCTAAGTGATTGATCAAATCAGCCTGTCTTGGTTCAGACTCTGCCTTGTCTACCGCTGTGTATGCCGCTGTGTGTATAATCAAATCCGGTTGGTACATTCCAAGAATATCCTGAATAATCAAAGTTTGATCCAAAGGAAGTTGCCTACGGTCTAAGAAATAAGTTTCATATCTAGGGTTTGTCTCCAAGTACTCCCTTAATTCTGAGCCCAGCTGCCCGTTAGAGCCTGTTACTAAAATTTTCATTGCTTATTTGTTGATATAGTAAAGATGTCGATAACTCATCTCCTACAGCGTTGCCTTAAACTCTGCAAAGGATTGCGCCTCTTTGTCTTTGTCCGAAAGCAACATATCATATACAGGGACCTGCCAATCAATTGCTAGATCGCTGTCTAACGGATTTACCCCACATTCGGATTCTTTTTTATAGAAATTGTCGCATTTATAAAAAAATGTGGCTGTTTCACTCAACACCACAAACCCATGCAGGAAACCACGTGGCACGAACAACTGCAAATTATTTTCATCCGACAATGTAACCGCTATATATTGGCCAAAAGTGGCTGAGCCTACACGTACATCTACAGCGATATCCAATACTTCTCCATGCAATACACGTACAAGCTTCGCTTGGGCATACTCACCTTGCTGTGCATGCAGCCCGCGCAATACTCCTCTAGTAGAATATGACTGGTTATCCTGTACAAAGTGAACTTCAGTACGTGTTACTTCATTAAAAGTCTTTTCATTAAAACTCTCCATGAAATACCCACGACTATCTCCATATTTCATAGGCTCCAAAATAAAGCAGCCTTGCAGTTTGGTCTCTGTAACTTTCATTATTTGTTATTTATTAACCCTACAAACCTTTATTTATACTGCTCGCTATAATAGTTTTGATATTCCCCAGAGGTGACATTATCCAACCAGACTTGATTATTTAAAAACCAATCTATTGTAATAGACAACCCCTCTTCGAAGGTGACGGACGGCTTATACCCCAATTCTTGATTGATCTTGGTTGCATCAATAGCATATCGCAAATCATGCCCCGGCCTATCTTTCACAAAAGTTATCAATCTTTCAGATGTACCTGCTTCCCTTCCTAACTTCTGATCCATCTGTCTACAAAGCTCTCGGACCAAGTCAATATTTTGCCATTCGTTAAAGCCTCCAACGTTATAGGATTCTCCGCTGTTACCCTGGTGAAACACCATATCTATGGCTTTGGCATGATCAATGACAAAAAGCCAATCCCTTGTAAATTTGCCATCCCCATAAATAGGCAGAGGTTTGTCGTTTAAAATATTATGTATACAGAGCGGAATCAATTTTTCAGGAAAATGATTCGGTCCATAGTTATTAGAACAATTTGTCAAAACCACAGGTAGACCATAGGTATCATGGTACGCTCTTACAAAATGATCTGAGGAGGCTTTAGATGCCGAATAAGGCGAGTGCGGGTCATAAGCTGTATCTTCAGTAAATAGGCCTGTATCGCCAAGAGTTCCATAAACCTCATCAGTAGACACATGATGAAAGCGCTTGCCTTCGTAATCGTCTTTCCAGATGTCACGTGCTGCATTTAACAGATTTACGGTACCAATAACATTGGTCATTACAAAGGCAAGTGGATCTGTTATAGAGCGATCGACATGAGATTCTGCCGCCAGATGAATCACACCATCGGGCATATACTGCTGAAAAATTGCTGAAATATGTGCTGCATCGGTAATATCGGCTTTGATAAACGTATAGTTACTCTTTCCCTCTAGATCTTTCAAATTCTCCAAATTACCAGCATAGGTAAGGGCGTCTAAATTGACGATATTATAATCCGGATATTTATTCACAAACACCCGTACTACATGCGAACCTATAAAACCAGCCCCCCCTGTAATTACTACTGTCCTCTTCATTCCACGAAATTAAGAATATTTAACCAAAAAAAGGGATATCGCAATCACACGACAAACAATGGACCCTAGAAAGTTCTATCAAAAACACATAGTATACCCTAAATTTTATTTTACAACACTAACTTGTATTATTTGTGCAAAAATTATTGAAACCAATAAAATTTATCTTATATTAGCATCATATTAGCCGCTGTAAACAAGGCTACTAAGACAAAAACCGTATATGAAGAACGTATCCCAAAGACTCACTCCTTGGCTAAATAAGATAGCTAATGGTTTGTCCATAATATATAAAAAACAGCCCCCTAACGTGGAATCTGTAGAAAAAAGAGTGCTATTGGATCAAGAAAACAGAATCCCAGGCAAATACTACCCCGAGTTTGATGATTATAAAGACAAACACAGGTATCGTCACATGAACCCTTCGGATAAGAGACAAGCAAAACCTAGCCCTCTTCGTTCATTCCCTAAAAAGGATATTTACAAATGCTTTGGCTGGCAACTTCATCCCTATGATATTGAAAAATTAGCATCTTATATAGATAGCAACCCCAAGTTATCACGAGTGATTAATGACAAAGCGTTAATTGGAGCATCAGAAGCAGACATCCTTATACTGACCAGTGGATCAGGGAAGTATCATATGGATAGCTTTTTATGCGATTTAGATACTTCCGAAAAATTAATCATCATAGCTTCTGTACGTGATCTTAAGAGCGTACAACAGGACATCAGCCACCGTATAGATGCCCATTTTAATAAATTGCATCCATTTTCACAATCAGATTTTAACGAGCTTATTGACAAACTGATCGATGAGGCGACCAATATGCCTACTAAAGACTCAAAAAAAGACAAAAGAATGAAGGAGTTAGAAGGCTAAAAATATTTTATTACCTTTGCTGCCTGTGCGGCATTTTATAATTTCCATTTTCATCATGCAGCTGTCCCGTCATTTAGTTTAAAACGCACAGGGGTCGTCTACACTCGAAAAATCCAGGAGCCGGAAATTATTTCACCTTTATTTCGAAAGAAAAAAGCCTCCTTATGAAACAAAACCAGCCCATTCTCTGTTTTTGTTTCAATATACATGATGATCAAATTTCCAAAAATAAGAACCACCCTCAGTAAAGGCGTCACACTCCCCAGCTTAGTGTTTATATTAGGAGTATGTCTACTAGCCGCTACCTTTCCTTTACTTACCGAAAATCTACTAAATACAGTTAAATCTTTCATCTTTGTCAATCTAAATTGGGTATACGTATGGGCTGTAACAATCTTCGTTATCTTCCTCGTTTATCTTATGTTCAGCAAATATGGTGATATCAAGCTGGGTAGTAACGATAGTAAACCTCAATATTCATTTTTCTCTTGGGTATCTATGCTGTTTGCAGCAGGCATGGGAATAGGGCTAATGTATTTTAGCGTAGCCGAGCCCATGCAACATTATTCAGATCCGGTATTCGAAGGAAATACATTGATCAATCGCGCCAAGAATGCACAATTATACACTTTCTTCCATTGGGGCATACACGCGTGGGCAATATACGGTATGGTTGGGCTCTCTTTAGCCTACTTTGCGCACCGCTATCGGCTCCCCTTATCCTTGCGCAGTGGATTCTACCCTCTTTTGAAAGAAAAGATCAGCGGCCGATGGGGGAATGCCATCGATGTATTCGCCTTATGTAGCACCTTCTTTGGAATCACGACCACGCTCGGATTTGGTGTAGTACAGATTACTTCAGGATTAGAAACTCTTCATATTATTCCAGAGAGCAGCTTTACCTATCAGATCGTTATTGTTGCTGTACTGGTATCTTTATCCATATTCTCTGCAGTATCTGGCGTAGACAAGGGCGTACGTATACTTAGTAATGTCAATGTAGCCAGTGTCATCGTACTCCTTCTGGCTGTACTGGCCCTCGGACCGACGGTCTATCTTATCGGTAGCTTTACGGAAGGTCTGGGCAATTACTTCAACAATTTCTTCAACCTCACCTTTGGCACTCACGTGTATGAGGAAGATACCCTACCTTGGTTCTACAACTGGACCATCCTATACTGGGCTTGGTGGATCTCTTGGTCGCCCTACGTTGGGCTATTCATCGCCAAGATATCAAAAGGACGTACCATCCGCGAATTTATAGCAGCAGTCCTCATCCTACCGACGCTGTTCAATTTTATATGGATGTCGGTCTTTGGCAACAGCGCTATGTGGATCGACCTTAACATTGCCGATGGGGCATTGAGTAAACTGGCTACAGACCCCGATGCGCTCATGTTCCGTTTCTTCGAATACCTGCCCCTGTCCACGATATTTAGCTTTGCCACCATTCTGATCATCGTAATATTCTTTGTTACTTCTGCTGATTCAGGCATATTCGTAATGAATGGTATAGCTACTAAGAACGCAAAGATATCGCCCAAATGGCAGATTGTATTCTGGGGAGTATTGCTAGCTACACTAGCTCTCTTATTACTCAACGCTGGTGGATTACAAGCTCTACAGAGTATGACCCTGATTACAGCCTTGCCCTTTTCCATTATTGTACTCTTATTTATCGTTAGCCTCGTCAAGGCGCTGGCTATAGACAGAAGCTACTATGAAAAGGATTTTTCCGCATCGACTGTACCCTGGTCTGGGGAATCTTGGAAAGAGCGCATGAAACAGATTGTTTCCTTTAAGGATAGCAAGTCTGTAGACAGGTTTATACAGACTACGGTACGCACTGCTTTCGACGAGCTCCAAGCAGAATTTCAGTCCAACGGCATCGAAGCCCAGATTAATACCTACGAAGATCCCAAAAGAATTGAGATAGAAATCCATCATGATGTGGTCAACAACTTTATATATGGCGTAGAGAACCGGGGCCGTGAAGTATCCGAATACCTCCTAACGGAAGATAATCTACCTGATATACGCGAAGAGGAAAACCATTTCCCGAAATCCTATTTTGGCGATGCCCGCGAAGGGTATGACGTACAGCTATTCACCAAAAACGAGTTGATATCTGATGTACTCAAGCATTACGAACGCTTTATCGAAATCATCGTCGAACAACGCAACGAAATGTTTATTAGCATTAATGCAAATCGCCGCATGAAGTAATAGCCAGGCAGGCGGGGAAAAGGGGACTACCTTCTTCTCCAACGCCGATGTGCCACGTGTACCATTGCGATACGCTGTAGCTGTTTATTATGAAGTACCCATCCACCAAAAGCTCCGATCAGACTACCGATAACGATATCCAAAAGCCGGGCTGCAAACAGTAGATTTGTGTCTACGCTAAAACCAGATCCGATCTCCGCCAAAAAAAAAGTCAGTGGTGTAATGAATATTACAGCAAGAGCGTAATGACGTACAACAAGCATTTCGATTATAAATTGCAGCGCTAATATGGCTAAACAAAGATGCAGGGCTGTAGGATTGATGGCTAGCAACATCCAGGTAAAGCCTAAACCCACAAAAGTACCCAGTATCCGGTGAAAACTGCGCCTCCCTACATGAGCTACATTGAGTCCCTGCATGACTGCCAGACAGGATATTGGTATCCAATAGGGATTGTCTAATCGAAGCAAATGTCCCACTAATAAGGAGAGACATATAAAACCTCCAATAACAACAGATTCAATCACCATAAAACGGTCTGCAGTACGCACAAACAGTGGAGACACCTTGGACGGTATCCGTCTAAGAATATACAAACTATAAAATAGGGCCAAGAGACATGCAAATATGGTTCCTAACGCAATCAGCCCTACCTTAGTCGGAAGTGCTGCCATATCAAAAGGCATACAGCTTGCCATCGATGCGATCATAATGAAGAAAAAATTGCGAGGCGGCTGTAGAGAGAAATAATGCACAATCCAGTTGACCGCAAAGGCAAATAACCCCAAAGCTAAGGCTGAAAAAATCGGATCAAAACTAAATGCTGCACCTACCGCAAAACTAACGATAAAACCGAAAGCACATAGAAGTAAGGTAAGCATTCTGTGCTCCATACTTGTCGATGGCATATATAGGATTACCAGCCCCCCGATACAGGCCAACACTCCATAATCCAATCGCCCTCCAAAATATCCCAGCAGTAGAGGCACTCCTGTACAAAGCGAGGCTAATAAGGGAATATGCCACAACCGTTCCGTCTTTTTCAGCTGAAATAATAAGCGTAGCTCTTCTTTTGCTATCGTTGCTATCCTTTCCACAATATTTCGATCACTAATAAAGCAAATTTACAAAGCACTATCTTTAAAAGCAATTAACCCTTAACCCGTATTTAACCAAACCATAACAATCTATTAGCGAATCAAGAGTATTATCTTAACATCTACACTCTAAGTTTGTACTAAACACAAACTAACACTATGTCTACAACCTTACTCCGTTTATTAAGGCCACTTGTGTGCCTACTTCTCATTATTTTAACTTTTGCATTCCATTATCAGGCACAAGCTCAAGGAACACAAGCGTCGATCAATGGACGTGTCACAGATGAACACGGCAACACGGTGAGTAATGCTACCGTGCGTATACGCAATACGTCTACAGGTTTCATCACAAGCACCATTACCAACGAACGTGGGATGTATGACCTCAAACAGCTTCCGCTCGGGGGGCCATATGTCGTAACTGTACAATCTCTAGACAGTGGAGAAGGTTCGGCAACAGGTATACAACTCAATCAAGGTGATGTCGCCCTAGTCAATATAGCCCTATTATCCAGCTCTCGTTTACTCGATGCCGTAGAGATTCAAGCGAATGCCTTGCAGAACACAAAAGACTACCTAGGTGCTGCCACCGCTTTCTCTTCCAAAGATATACGTTCACTACCGGTCAATGGACGTAACTTTACATCGCTTACCGATCTATCGCCATTGGCACGTGGAGGGAGCATTTCTGGGCAGCTAGGCTCGTCGACCAATTTTACCATAGACGGCATGAATGCCAAGAACCCTACATCTGCCGGAGCGACCACTAGCCGCAGCGGTGCTCCGTATTCCATCTCTATGGAAGCTGTACGTGAGTTTAAGGTCGTAACCAATCAATACGACGTCACCTTCGGACGTAGTGGTGGCGGCACTATATCTGCCGCTACAAAAGCTGGAACTAATACGGTTACAGGTTCCGTATTTGGTTTCGGACGGGCTGATTGGCTGACGAGTAATTATGATATCCGTGGTAATAAGCGTATCGGCGACTACTCCACCTATCAGTTTGGATTCTCTTTGGGAGGCCCCATCATCAAGGATAAGCTACATTATTTTGTCGTATGGGACAGACAACAGGATAATCGCTCTTTATTGATTGCTGATGTACGCTCGACCTCGAATGAAGAACTCTATAAAATAAGCGGCTCCACATTGGATCGCTATATGGGTATTGCACGAAATAAATATGCCATATCTGATCAACCTCAGACAGGCGCTATTGCCAAAAAGAGAACTTCAGATGCCGTCTTTCTAAGATTGGATTATCAGCTTAATGAAAAGAACCTACTGACTATCCGTAACAATCTTACCTATGACTACAACCCTATGGGCCTGGGCGACAATACCAGCATCAATATTTTAGAATCTTGGGGCAATGATAAAAATTTTGATAATAGCTTATTAGCTACCTTACGTACTTCTGTCTCCCCACGCATCACCAACGAACTCAAGGCGCAATACCTCTACGTATATCAAAATAGTACACAGAGCGACCTGATTGGTAAAAACTATATTCCCCGCGCTATTGTAGAAAACGTGTCGTCCGATATCAATGGCAAATCCCTAGCCACCAACATACAGCTGGGAGGTCATCGATTTGCGCAGGAGAGCTTCCGCAATAACGTCTTCCAAGTCTCCAACAATCTATATTACGACACCGACTTTGCTAAATATACTTTCGGGGCAGACCTCATGGCCACACGCTCTAGCTCGATCTACGGATCAGAAGTAAACGGTAGGTTCCACTTTACGACAACAGCTAAGACCGCTACTGCTGCAGAAATCCCCGCTTTAGACAATTTTGAGAATCTCAAACCATACCGATACTACCGCGAAGTACCGCTTAAAGATGATATCTCGGTAAAAGGTACGATTGCCAACATCGGAGTCTATGGGCAAATGAAAAAAAATCTGATGCCAAGTTTAGAGATGACAGCAGGCATACGCCTGGACTATGCATCTTATCCCAAAGCAACCTTCAATCAGATGGTACATGACGAACTCGGCATACGTACCGACAATAAAATCAGTTCCTTCATCGTACAGCCCCGACTTCAGTTTTCTTGGGATATCAATGAGAATCAAACCGATTTTCTCCGTCTAGGAGCAGGTATATTCGCATCCGACCTCAACAACTATGTCATCATCAACAACCTGACATTCGACGGTTCTAATCTAGCTACAGTAGACGTACGTGGTAACGATGTACCTACACCCGATTTCATTAACTACCGTAAGGACAATAATACTATCCCTTCTCTCGCCCAGCACCAATTGCCTACAATCAATTATACGGGCGATGATGTTAAAGTACCTACAGTCTACAAAGCCAATATCAATTATAGCAAGTTCATCACGGACAGGTTCAAAATGGGCATTACTGGGTACATGACATTGGGACGAAACAACTACACTTATATTGAGCGCAATATGGTCGACCAACCGTACTTTAAACTTACCAACGAAGCCAATCGTGGCGTATTCGTACCTGCTGACCGCATCGATAGCAAGACTGGACAACCCGATTGGAAAGATGGCCGTAAATCTAACAAACTAGGCCGTGTATTGGAACTGACCAGCATTGGTAAGATCAATCAATATGCAATCGTACTAGACGCTACCTACAACTACTTCAAGGATGGTACTATCACTGCAAGCTATACATGGAATGATACTAAGGACAATACCTCTTTCAATGGTAATGTCGCTAATACTGCTACCCTCGTACAACCTGTCGTCGATGATCCCCGAGATCTTAGCATGATCACCTATTCCGACAACCAATTTCGCCACAAAGTAGTCGCCTATGGTACATTACCAACATGGTATGGGATAGCTGTTGGCGTGCGCTATACAGGACTAGGGGGTACACGATACACTGTTCGTTCGGGAGCCAATACAAATGGAGACTTTGTAACACCTGATAATGATCTTGCTTACATTTTTGACTGGACTAATACAGCATTACCAGAAAATATTATCAAAGGGTTTAACGGAATCCTGGACAATCCCGAGGCTAGTCAAAGTCTAAAAGATGTATTAACAAAATACAAAGGCCGCATTGCAGAACGTAATGCCGGAGAGAATAGTTTTTTTGGAACTGTGGATATCCGTATTGCCCGCAATTTTAGGTTTTACAAAACACACGGTATAGAAATTTCTGCTGAAATCTTCAATTTTGGTAATCTTCTAAACAAAGAATGGGGAGTAAACCATTCCTTGGGCAATCAGACGCTATACAAAGTCAATTCTTTTGATGCCGCTAAGCAAGAGTTTGTCTATAGTGTTAATTCTGTGGGGGCCAAAGGTTACTCAGGCAATCCCTATCAAATTCAACTCGGATTGAGATACGCTTTTTAAAACTGGAAATTACGCTTCAAAAAATAGCAGATTGCGTAATCTGATCCATAAAGACCACTTGTAAATACAAGCGGTCTTTTTCTTTTTCTAAACATCATATTTTAACAAAAAAACGCTAGCTTAGTGCATACAATATACTGATTTATGTAGTCAATCAGTATAACAACCTATAATCTATTATATAGACAAGATTAATTAAAACCATTATGGAACCTACTCCACAAAAAGGCAAGCGTCTTACTTCGTTAGACGCACTCCGCGGCTTTGACATGTTTTTTATCATGGGGTTGGCGGGCATCGTCATCGCCGTCACGAAGTTATTCCCCGATTCAACCGTTATGCAATGGCTAGAAAGCCAGATGCACCATGTAGAATGGCACGGTCTGACTCATCACGACACCATATTTCCATTATTCCTATTTATAGCAGGGATATCATTTCCCTTTTCTCTAGAAAGCCAACGTCGGGCCGGTAAAAGTCACCGTGAGATTTATAGGAAGATCATCAAACGCGGCATCACACTTGTACTATTAGGCGTTGTATACAATGGTTTCTTCCAACTCGATTTTGAAAACCTACGCTACGCCAGCGTCTTGGGCCGTATAGGATTAGCCTGGATGTTTTCCGCATTACTATTCGTACGGTTTGGTACCAAAACCAACCTTGCCTTAGCAATAGTGCTCTTAGTCGGGTACTGGCTAGCGCTGTGGCTGATCCCAAATTCTTCCGACCCCTACTCCTTTGAGGACAATCTAGTTGGCACTGTAGACCGTATGTTACTACCTGGTAAGCTCATTTATGGCTCTTTTGATCCAGAGGGGTTATTGAGTACAATACCCGCCATAGCTATGGCCATGTTTGGTATGTTTACTGGACAATGGATCCAACTACCATCGGAAAGATACCCAGACACAAAAAAAACAAGCTATATGCTCATCGCTGCGGTTCTATTAATACTGATCGGCTATATCTGGAGTCTACAATTCCCTATTAATAAGAAACTATGGACCAGCTCTTTTGTTTGTGTCGTTTCAGGTATATCCTTAATCTTATTTTCTCTATTTTATTACATCATGGATATCAAAGGATACACGCGATATGCGCTATTCTTTAGGGTAGTTGGTCTCAATTCTATTAGTATTTACCTAGCCCAGGAAATCGTTAGTTTTTCGAAGATTTCCAATTACTTTCTAGGAGGCCTCATCAAACACCTGCCGGAACTATACGGCGGGCTACTCAGTCATATTGGTTATTTTACGGTATGTTGGTTCTTCTTATATTTTTTGTATAAAAAGAGTATATTCCTTAAAGTTTGAGCCAAGTCCGACCGAGAGAGGTAAATATTATATATTTTACCCCTCCACATTTTACTGCTAACCGAAAAGCTCCCAAATATTTGAGAGCTTTTCAGTTAATCTAGTCGATAGAAACAACCTTGCCTCCTTCGTCGATCTTAAATTTGAACGGGTAATAATTTTGACTTACCATACGACCATTCTGTGTTTTTCCTTCTCCTTTTTTAGTTGTGTTTATTGTAAAACGCTGTTTAATCTTACCATCATCACCAACTGTAAACTCGTAATCTGCCAACGCATAATTCTCGTACTCCTCTGGGATCAAACCAGCGGCCTCACCGACTTTATAAGGAATCGGTTCTACGTCAAACTCTTTAATAGCGACTGTCTTTGTTTTTGGAAGATTAGTCATCTTATGTTTCGATCCAAAAGTTTCTTGCGGTCCCTTCACACCATCAGCAGTACTGAACACTTCCTCGGTCTGCTTGTCTCCATCCCAATAGATAACTGTAATCGTACCAAGCTCCCCATATAACTCTTCCTTGGCCTTAATCGTTAATTCCTGCACCTGTTTTTCGCCATTGAAATTTTTATCGATGAGCTGTTTTACAGCTTTACCGCCACCTTCATTTTGTGGGTAAACACCACCATCTCCACAAGAGGTCATCAAGAGCACACCTGCTAAAGCAGCTAGAATTGTAGTTTTAGTCTTTTTCATTTTCCGATTAATTTTGTTTGTTCCTTTTTCTTTGAACTACACCAAAGCTACAGATATTAACTTTACATACGCTGAAAATGACCTGACGATTTACGATTCGCGATGATATACCAACAAATAATACGAATTGTAAATGAAGGGCATTGAACTACCCAGTTTTTCATACTATGAGAAGAATATATTTTTTAGTGTTGAATTGTATTTTTCCATATCCAATACATCCTAAAGGAATAAAAGTGTTTTATATCTCTTTTTCCAAACAAAAAAGGTCAAGGTTAGTTATTATAACTAAACAGTAAAGAATTAACAATCTATCTAAAGAAATAAAAATGAATCTAAAATCAGATCAGCCCCAAAGGCAACCGTATGTAAAACCAACTCTAAATATTACCTATATCGAACTTGAGGAGAGCATCGCTGCAGCTTCTGTTCAGCCAATAAATAACTATCCCGAAGTTAAAGAAGAATGGGATGAACTTGGGGATGTAATCCAAGATGTAGAATGGTAAATTGTCTCAAACCAAAAGAAATTATGTCACGACTAAACTACTTATTACTTGCTATAATAGCAACAATCGTATTCTCATGCTCAAAAAACGAAGATGGCTACAAAGATGGTATGGCAACTATCAAGATAAACTTTTCTGGCACGGCGTCGATCAATATGAACAGTAAAACACCAAACAACCCCAGCTCTTACACAAAAGGTCTAGAACAGCTTACGTCAACACCTATCCAAGACATAGAAATACGCTTAAACGAGAAATATAAAATTATTGCAACGTTAACCGCTGAGCCACCAAAAAAAAATAAAGCTGGAACAGAGAATCATATTCAAACGAAAAGCAGAGTAGAATCAGACCTACCTCTAGGTACAAAATATAGAGTTATCGCTTATGACGCTTCAAACAATTTAATCGAGTACAAGGATTATGCAGTCGGCACTCCCCTCAACAGTGATGACTCCTTCCGAGTGCCTGCCGGAGAACGTTATACCTTTGTTGCTTACTCCGTAGGTACTACGGAAACCAGTGATTTGGATGATATCGTGCCCTCTGGAAATTTCAACGATGCCAAGTTTAACAATGTAAACGGCAATAGACATTTTATGTACTATGTTAAACCTGCCAGCAATTATTCAGAAGGACTAACGACACTAGATATAGTATTAAAACACGTATTCAGTGAGATAAAGACGATCATTACACTCGATAATGCTGTATCTGGAACTCTAGAGACTATTGACGCGATGATCAAGCCTCATCTTAACCAAGTAGATATAAAAGTTGATGGCGCCAGTCCGGATTACAGTAATGGTATCGTTTCGACTTCGGGAGCTACGGTGAGCTTTATTAATTCCAACAATGGCCGAAGCGCAGAAGCAACGACCATCGTGACCGCTGCCGATCAAACGTCGACTGGCGGAGGCAGCTTAATCATCACGGATATTAGTATAAGTGGAGAAAGCAGTACGCAGGTCCCACCAGTAACTGGTCTTAAAATCATACCTGGGGGACGCTATACCCTCACTCTAAATGTCAAGCAGTTTACACCCGATGGCCCCACTGATATTGATTACGGTGATGCCAAATGGGCATTAGGTAATTTAGTTTACGACCCTTCGACAGAAATATATGGCTTTGCGCCAACTAGTGGAGATTATGGAAACTATTGGTTTCCAGACTATCTATTGCCGAAGCGGTTAGATATTTCTAATCCAAACCCAGACTCACCAGGAGATGTGAACGGCACAAATGGAGACCCCTGCTCTTTGGTGCTACCTCTTGGTAAATGGCGACTACCAACAGAGGCAGAGTTTAGGTCTATTGTTCGTGTCAGCGGTCAACCATTCCCCCCTCTAAGATACATCGGCACCTACAATGATGAGGTTACGAACACTGGAATGTTTCTTGATATCAACACTCATCCAGGAAGTGAATATGAAAAATATCTTTTCTTTGTATATGGTGGGTCGTACAATGATAATCCTTCCAGTGTAACACACCTAGGTACTACAGGATACTATCTATGTACATCTCCAACCTTTCCGGGAGGTTATAAGATGATGCAATTTGGTAACAACATAAATACTGCAGAAATCGCTACTTCTATAAATCCAAAATCTGCGATGCAGATACGTTGTGTAAGATCGAACTAGAATTAGAAGGCTGAATCAAAGTATTGATTCAGCCTTCTAATTCTAACATATGACTCGTAGAGTTTTCGATAAAACAATCTACCGTTAAAAACTGGGATCAGTAATCGGATAATACTTCACTAAAACATCCTTCTTAATAGTATCCTTACCCAACTTTTGACGAACAATAGAGGTATTAATTACGGTAATGTATTTCACTGGATCTCCACTGGATTCAAAAACAATAACTTCGGCAAAACTACTGGAATCGATATTTTCTATCGGTTGTTTTAATAGGCTCAAATCTCCTGTATCCAAGTGCTCTATCAACTCATCCTTGTTTTCGATATAGGGGGTCTTCGCAAATGGTTTACGCCTGACCATCCAGGTATCATTCTGTTCTGAAAAAGGCTCGGATGCCTTGCCAAGCATCACAGCCAATACTACACTTGTCAATATCACAGCGAACTCACCAAACCACAGCATCCATAGGAGACCACCACTTACCGTCGAGCTGCCCTCTACACGAAATGTTCCCGCTTCATTCAGAGCGACAATCTCTTCTACCAAGGCTTGAGGATGGGTAAACAAAAAGAATATATTCTCCAAGAGTGAGGTAAATCCCTCCTGATCACGATTTACGGAGAAACCGTTGGTATTGTACATAAACTCATCAAAAAATATCCATTGCATGTAATAGGCCAGCAAGCCATAAAACACCCCGATAACAGCTGCAACCTTGATATTTCTGATTTTTCCAAAACCGATCCCTAGGTCGATAAAAAAACCTAGTCCAAGACCAAACATAGCGGCTGATATTGCAGCAAACCAAATATTTGGAATCCAATGGTTGACAAGGACATATATAAGGGGTAAAAGGATGCAACCTAATATTCCAAAAAGAACGGTTTTCAATATTCCTACAACGGAGAAAGCCCCAGAGGGAATGTATTTTTTAATCATACAAGTTCATATTTGTGGGCAAAAGTAAATAAAAACGAAAATTGATAACAAACTTAATGTCGATTATCATAAGTGAACGGAAAACCCAACATAAAAAACTAGTCACAAATAAGGACCAGTTTTATAAAAACCGAGCTCTTTTAAAAATCTATTTGTTTTACTTTACGATCGATCTCCTTCCTTCAGCTTTTGAAATACAGGCAATTCTTTTAAATCTGCCATGCGAGCTAATTGGGTATACATTTTATGTGATTAAGTAAGGGTACTTTTTTAATTATTAAAATTTATAGCAGTACAGCAACAATTAAATAATAAAAGACCTTACAACCACAGTCGGAAATGAAACTAGAAGAATATATTTTATTTTTTGTTACAAACAGGTCCAATTTTCCAACCAATAATAAGACTGTATTTTTTATACCGACAAACAAGTAATAATATTGCCTATCTCGTTGCAATCCGTGAATTTGTGTTTTTTTTAATCTCGCCATCTGAAAGCAAACGACTGAACAACAGGCTCTATATCCTAAAATTCACACCCTGTATTAAATATTTTTTGTATATTAGTTTGTTATGGAACTAGCAAACATTACAAAACAAAGGCTTTTGGATGCTCAGAACAAAGGATACACCGCTATCATAACGACGTACAACTCCAATCCACTGGATCCCATCTGGACCTTTGAAAAAGTAAAAAGAGAAAGATTAAAACAATTTTCAGAAGAACTCACAGATACTTTTCAGCTGTGCTACTCTATTTCTGAAGCAATCAAAACTATAGATGAATATGCCTTCATCGGAAAAGTAAAATTATTAGATTAAAATAAGTGGGCAATGCCCACCTATTTTAATCTTCTGTCTCAACAATTGTATCTGCAAGCCTTATAATTATATATTTGGACCTCTCCAACGATCAACAACATCCCCAGCCATCACCATTGCTGCATTCGCCGCTGCCTTAATAAGATTTCCAATAATTCCACCACCCTAGGTTTCTAAGAGTTCTTTTTCCGTTAGATTTTCCATTACAATAGAGTGAGGTCTTGTTAAAATGACATATGAAGCTTTCTTCCCAAAATCTTGTCAAATGGGTTAGGAATACAACCTCCAGGACTAAGGATACCATAATCACCTCCCTGTCCATCATTTGGATTCCAGACACCACCGTCCAGTTGAATTGTTTCTTCTAAATCTAACACGGTTAAGTTTTTGTTTTCTAAATTTTTCATAACGTTTATTTTTATTGTTTGTTTCTATTTTACATATCAATCTGAAAACGGACCTTTTGCCCTTTCTTTATTAATCCGATATCACTGGGAGACACCATACATTCGGCAACAAGGTCATTATCCACAGAGATTTCAACAATGGGCTGCCCTTGTATTAAGAAATTACCCTCATTGCCCCCCGATAGATTGACCAAACGGCCTGCTATTGGAGCACGGATAACATAGTTATCGCCTTCAATTTCTATTTGCGAAATATCATTGGTTACTGTGGTCAGTTGACGCTGTATATCTCTTTTTTGCGCCTGCCACTGTGCCATTTGCTGCTCTTCAAGAGCTTTGACCTTACTTTTGATATTCTTGAAACTAAAGTAGGTTTTATCGTATTCGGCCTGTGGGATTCCCTAAAAGTAAAAGCAGTTTTGAGCAAATAAATAATTCGTTTATGATTAGCTCCAGTGGCTTTACAATCCGTATTTCAGAATACTTGTTCCGAAAAAGAGAAAATGAAAATTAGAAAAGAGGGCCAAATAAAGCTATAATCAGGCTTTAAGGCAATAAAAAATAGAATGATGAGAACTTGGTAAGGATTTTGCAACACACATTCAATAAAAACAAATAGTTACTCTATGTCTGCGTTAAACAATATTATCATAGCGACTTTGTCCTTGTTTGCAATTATCAGCTGCAATCTGAAACCTGCGGAAACAGCTTCACAAGAAGAGATAACAGATCGGTCAATAAATGTAGAAGGCAACTATGTGGATACCGCATATGAAAAAAGAGCCGAAGGCTATGATTGGGTGGGTATGTCGGTACAGCGCTTATCGGATACTGTTATTAACATCAAAGTCCGGTCAAGAGCAGATCTAAAAGGGCCGACCTGCACCTTAGATGCTCAAGCATTCCAAACCCGAACCAACGTCTATCGCACGATGCTCGAAGGAAAACCCGTACTTCTATCTTTCGATGAGGAGAGTGTAAGTATAAAATCAGAACTCGTCAATGATTCTACCATACTCTACTTTTATTGCTCCGGGGGAGCATCTCTAGGAGGGCGATACAAAAAAATCAAAGAGAACTTGGATCCCAAACAGGTAGACCAAACTTCCTTCATCAAGAACCTCAAATTCAATGGTATTTCTTTTTCAATCCGAAGTAAGAACGATGGGGATAAGGAGCTATTAATGATTACTCCTACAGGATTGTCCATAGATAACGACATACACAGCCACGATATCACTGGTCAGACCGTATTAGATGCTCAAATTGGAGACATGAACGGCGACGGATATCCAGAAGTACTGGTATATACGCAGTCTCATGGTAGTGGGAGTTACGGAAATATAATTGGATACTCCGTCAATAAAGGTAAGTCTCTAAGCCAAATCTACTTTTCTCCTGTAGCCGACAATCCCAAGATCAGTACCGGTTATTTGGGACACGATAGCTTTAACTTGACAGGAACATATTTGACACAAAAATTCCCCCTATACCAGGAAGGTGACACCAATGCCAATCCTACAGGTAAACGAAGAGAAGTACTATACGAACTAACAGACGGAGAAAATTCGCGTATATTAACAGTGCATTCTGTTAAGGATATCTAAACAACTTAGGTTATCTATTAAATTCAGGTCCTCCGAGCCCCAAAAGTACAACACTTATCAAGCGAGATACTTTTCCTCTTCGTTATCGAGGATGGCGGGCCGTTCAAAAACAATAAATTTTTGATAAATAGCGTGTTTGCTCAACTCAGGCGATAATAAGTATCCTCCTATATGTAGTTCCAAGCCATTGAGTCTAATTTCAGCAAGCCGTGCCGCATCTACCACAATAAAGAGTTCCCGTGCTCTTGTTTTTGTGGATGATGCTGTAAAAAACAAACGATTAAACTGCCTAAGCCGCACTTCCTTGCGTCTAAGAAAACCTATCTCTTCTACACAGATGCCTTTATATTGTGGAGATAAAAATAAAAGCTCCAATCGCAGCTTAACCACCGTATTTCCTGTATCAGAACCTTCACTATTTGCAGCATAACATACTGAAAGACGCAAATCTACAGCGTCTTGAAAAAGAAAAATCCTTCCTGTCCTATTACTTTGTATATAGGCCAAAAAACCCAAAAGGATTATTACCAAGGTTAACAACACTTCATAAATCATAGATAGCTTGGGATTGCCTGGGAGCAAGCCTTACGACGAATTTAAGAAACTTTAAATTGTAAAAGAAATTTCTTATTAAAAAAAATACATTTAACGCGTGATTATTAATCGTTGAAGACCAGTAGTTATCTAAAAATGTTAGCCTTTCTGTCCAAAACGTTTTACTTCGACCTTTTTACTCTTAACGAACAATTTAAAAGTCTTTAACTGCATTTCTTTCCCAACCTCAACTCTTACAGCCTGTGCTGACTGATCTATATATACATGTTCAGGAAAGACATTTATATCTGGATAAATAACATATTCTCCTTCAGGTAGGTTAAACTCAAACCTTCCTTGTTCATCACTCCGGACCGTGAACATTTTCCCCTGCTCATTACGTGCAACTATAGTATAGACATCTAATCTGGTATTGGTTAATAAACTTAGCATAGGATCATAATCCAACGATAGTCGCCCCTGTACAATTCCTACTTTATTAAGAGGGATTTCCAAACGTGTCATACTTCTGCTAATATCTACAACCTTGGAGCCTCCTTGATATTGATGCTTCAATGGAAAAAACAACATATAGTTACCATAGGACATTTTTTTGAAAGTAGCTTGCCCTTTCTTATCCGTAACAAAGAGGATGTTACGTACCGTAAATTCGTAATTTACCGCCTTTTCGTCACCGGCATCAAATATAGAATTACCGTTATTGTCATAATAGCAGAAAACCTGCATATCTCCTGATTTAACAGAGGGCCGATCCAAATCCTGCCCTTTAAGCTGTTGCTTTACACCTACCTGTAAATTGGTATAATCATACCTATACCCCGTCACTCCAACATTATATATGTACTGAAATACCGCTTGTAACTGTGTCAATTTAGCGACACGGTACTGTCCTTGTATATTACTATTAAGAGCGCGCCCCCAACCTTGGTTAACCTGTCCACTGACACTACCATTCCAAATTATCCTGCGCTGTAATAAATCCCCCTGATAACGCGCTCCTAGCAAATACCGCTTTCCTATCTCTCTGCCCATAATCAGACTACTCATCATATCGTAGATCTGAAATGGGCCACTTTGATAATTTCCAAAGACGCCTAGCCGTTCGTAATTATACGAGAAGTCTGTACGTGCCACGAAGGTATTGGACCACCTCTGTTTCAGCGATGTGCTGCCTCCCTCGATGGTCAGGAAAAGACTATGTTTTAAATCTTTGGAGCGGAGATTTGCAGTAGTAAGAATTAACGCATACCGGGCAGATAATTTAACAAATTCATCCTGCAGTATATAGTCTGCATATTCATTACTGTAGCTCGGCACAATACTCAACTGTCCCCTAGAAGATAAAGGTATAGAAAACGGCATGTCCCATTTAGACATCCCGCTACTGAAAGAGTAAAAATAAGGGTTAAGATGCTGTGGCCTGTAATCAGTATAGGAATATCCCATACCTACGCCCACCTGTTTTAGGCGGCGATTGACCCGTTGAACCAACTGTACCGTACCTCTCCTATTACCTGGAAAATAGCCGGTGCTATAATAGTTGTCACTACTAAAATCCCAACCATGCCCCTGCTTCTTCATTTTCAATCCCACCGCCAATGAAGGCATACTTTGCTCATTATAATACAGACCATGATATTGTTGCACACCAGCTCCCATAAAACCCTCTAAATGAACACCACCGGGCACTGATGGGCGCAAAATATCAAAACGATTAGTCCATAAAACAGAACTAACACTATCCGTCCGGTTATTATCATATAGAATTTGTCCCTCATACCGCTTCCTAACTGGACCATCCTGGCCCAGTTGTACCCTAGCAAAAGCTGTCAAACCTGGATTAGAGCTTCCATAACCTCCAAACAGGTTAGGCGTACGCTCTACTAGCCCAAACGAAATACCTTGATCCAACGCTGTATCCCGATAGGTATACGTCCCGCCTCGCCCATAAAACGGAGCGTCTAAGCTCTCCTGTATATTACCTAAAATCACACCATGCCGCCCTTTTTCATATTCCAAGAAGGTATTATTGACACTCAAACGCGAATCTCCCCCCCAGCGGTTTATGGCTGTACCGTAACGGACACGCCCTCCCAATAGCCGATAATATCCTTCAGAAAAAAGGTTATAGGACTGCTCTTCATCCAGAATATTAGACATACGCCACTCGATATAGTTGGGACTGTATCCAGAGAAGGAACGATCTGGAGCAAACATTTGTTGAAAATTCCGGTTAGAAGATACATTTGCATAAAGAACACTAAGATTACCGAATACATCATTGTTATTATATATCCCAGCAACACGTACAGTATACTGCGGCAAAGTCATCATATACCGCTCCACCAAAAAAGTATGCCTTACGACGGTATCCCTTCCCGACCGAAGAGATAACTCAATTTGCTGAAATATCACCTTGCCCACGCGATCTGGAGAAGACAGAAGAAGTTTGACGGTCTCGTCCGTAGTTCCTGCATTGATCACTCTGAACAGCATTTCAATAGAATCCCCTACATTTCGTAAATATTGGGTACCGGAATTATCTTGGAGTTGGATCGAACGCTTATCGGCAACCTCCAGATTGATCGTTTTAGCCCACACCTTTCCACTAATTCGTTCATGTAGCAATACCTTAAAGCTTTTGTCCTTGAGTCCTCCTAATGATTGCGGCCTTAATTTGAGTGATAGAAATCGCTTCTTTCCGGGCTCAATGCGTACGGCGAGCTGTGAAGTACTAAGACCAACAAGATCGGGAGGCAATTCTAAGGTTACATACCCCTCAAAAAGAGCGGCACTACTATTCTGGAATTCTACTTCCAGACTATTTACACCTGCCTGTAATGACATACTAGGTACAATCCGCCATTGTATAGGATTATTTTCCTGACTATACCCCCGATTTAAAGCCAAACAGGTGAGCAACAACGCTGATATACACCAACGCAAACACAAAAGAACAAACCTAAAGTGGAAAAGCATTTTCACTACTTGGGCATTAAAAGGTATAGTAAGGACACGGTATAATTACCTGGGCGAGCTGTCAACGATTGTGCACGGGTTAAATTAGCCTCGTATTGTATATTAAAAACCCGGTTTATGTTCTTATCTTTTGACTGTCCTGAATATACTACTTGTTCTGCGGTAGATAACTGTATCCTCGGATTAGTGACCGTACCACCTCCTCCCATAGAAGGGATAACCTGTAATGACAACAGGGATAAAGGTAGCCCTTCTCCTGCAGGTCTTGCTATTTCTGCGTCTAATGATTTGACACGTAATTCATAATCCGTATTGGAATTAATACGGATTGCATTCTCTACAAGCAGCTTCACACCATCGGTATAATGTTGCCGTGTGAAGAATTGCAATGAAGCATCCATTGCTCCGGCGTCGACCTGCAAACTATAATCTGGGACAACCTCAACAGCTCCCCCATCCGTAAGCTTAGGCAGGATATGCAGTTTATAGTTAAGAAACTGAGTTCCTATAACTTTGCTATTAACCTCATACAATGTAAATTGCAAAGGAATATCATACACGATACGTGTGTCCCCACTCACCCCACTCACAAAATCTTCCAGATACTTGCCTTGGGCTATTTTGACCATACCAAATAATAAAGCCGAAGAGTAGTCATTCTTTTCTGCGCGTAGTGGCTGATTCGACCGCTCAATCAGGAAAACTTCGCTACTATTTGCCAGGAATATATCATTGCGACTAGCCCCAATCGCATTCAGATTCAGGTGAGGTTGATTATCGTCTTCCGTCCAGCGTAGACTTATCTTATCTGCTGGAAAAGGCTTTCCACTCTTGTTTGGCCCTCCTGATGATGGCTGTATAGGTCTCAATAGCCGTACCGACAAAGACCAATTCGGAATATTGATATTACTTTGACTGCCCATCTGAAATTGGAAGGTGTTAAACTGGGCATGAGTACTCTTACCTAAATAAGAAGTAAGCTCTATATAGTTGTTGGACCAAAGTCCAAAAGTAATCTGTGCTTTACCATGCAAAGAAGTGGCAAGCAGGATTAACAATAGCATATAGGAACTATATCTTCGACACATAATCAAATTCAATCTCCGCTATCTTAACATCATTATCTTCACCGTAAAATAACATAGCAGTCGCCAGATAGTTTCCTATGGTTAACTCCTTTGGAAGCAATATATATTGCTTACGTTGATCTCCGGGTAAACTATAGAACTGGACATCATCCACTTTATAACGATCTCCAGTATCCTGATTTAAAAACTCAGTCCGCAATTGACCTTCCGTCCATGTGTTGCCTTGGGTTTCGAAGCTCAGTTCTAAATACTGTCCGATACTATCTACCGATCGATATTCTAAATTGCTTATTTCCAGATTTGTACGAGACCGGCCGTTAAAACGTTGGTATACTTTTATACCAGAACGCACCGCAAGTCGAATATTCGCCCCTTCCTTCTCCTCACTAATACGAGGATTGAGCTGTGTAACAAACAACATGGTTGTATGGACCGGTATAACTTCGCTATAGCTTTTATCGAGGGGAACACTCATCTGCAATTGTAAACGCTTAGTTTCACCTGGTTTTAAGGAAAAAAATGGCTCAGAGACGGTCAACCAATCAGCACAACTTGTCTTTAGACTTCCCTTTGGACTAAGGACATTATCTCCCACTACGGAATAGGCCCAATCTTCAAAAGAGACGGCTAGGTCCAAAGGGTAATCTTTACTCGGATTTGTCACATCCACATACTGTGTTTGACTTTGTCCTGCATCTGCCACGAAATAGATCCGAGGAGGACCGACCGTAAGTCCAGTCTGCGCACTGCTAAATGAGAGTGCCAAGGTATTAAACAAGAGAATAAACAGGTAATATCGCATAGAATGTAGATTTTATACGGAAAATTAATAAAAATTTTCGATAGCTAAAGCATAAACGTCCGTTGCTCAGCGATAATAAACTGTCAACAATCTCATCAGCATGACGGTATATTCAAGAAAAAAGCAAGTGTAAATACACTTGCTTTTTTTATCCTTGGTATTTTACGGACTAGTTTGTCGTTATCGTATATACAACATCAATAGTGTACTTGGCTGTAGGATTTGCTTGAGTACTGGAAGTACCAAACATTTTTCCCAACATTCCCGCATCTAGTCGCTTACCAACATACTTAACATCTAATTCCTGATCTAACACAGAAGAGGCTCCATCACCGATAGTACCAAAACTACCGAAGGTCATTGATGCATCAGCAACCTGTGCTGTACCAAAACCAGTACCATTTTTTGCAATTGCAATCTCCAATAAATCGCTGGCCAATATAGTCGCTTCTCCATTTCCTAAAGCTTTTCCAAAATTACCAGTCTGTGTACCATAGGCTAAACTTGCCTTAATCTTATATCCTGTACCTACCGATGAAACTTTCAATTGCTTTGGCACCTCCACCGAAACCCCCTCTTTATAATCCTCTACCTTATTGTATTCTAAATTCACCACGTCCATACCTGTTCCGGTACCAATTTCAATAGACTGAAAAGGGGTCAGAATAACATTAACCTTTACATTAGCCGATTGAGATGCTTGTTGAGCCTTTACTCCTACTACTGTTGCGAAAACTGCTGTTAGCGCTAAAACTACTTTTTTCATATTTCTTTTAGATAATCTTTCTTTTACTTTTTGTGTTCTATCTCATCGAGAACAAGACAAAAGTAGTCAAGGAAAAAAGCCATAAAATATGATTTTAGGCGCAAAAGGTATGAAAAAATGCAGTAGTTATTATTTGTAGATTTTGCACTACAAGTTGTAGTCTTAACGCTACAGAATTTGGAGTATTAGCAATTATCGCGTCTCAATACTGTAGAGAACATCGTTAGTAAATACAACAGTTTTATTCTTTTCGGCATAGCGAATGAGTTCCTCCCCGCTAGGCCCTTGATAAGTTACATCATATATCGCATCAAAAGCTGGTCCATCAGAAGAAATAATCCGTCCCCCTACAGTACTCAGCTCTTCGGTATTCAAATTTACCTTTTGATCAACACCAACGGGTCTTGCTTTGATTTTTATATGCGGCATTAGTAATCGATCTGTTGGTTGCCCTCCCAACTTGACAAATTCTTCGTTGGCAAGCTTAACCTTGACTTCATAAGCCCCAGTACTGAATACGGTCAGGTGTGAGTTCTTGACGACTTCCACGCCTCTCCTATAGTCTTCCAGGTCATTATAAGTTAAGGTTACAGCATTTTGATCCGGATGTATAGTCAAGTTCTGCACGTGGTTAAGAACAATGTTGAGGCGTACATTCGTCTGTGCAGTGACAGTACAAACAGCCGTTGTCAGAAGTAGCAAAGTGGTGAATAAAGCTTTCATAGTATAGCACTTTATGTAAAAATAATGGTAAAATTATACCTGAAAGAATTTTTAGGCTATTATTTTACACACTGTGATACATATCATAAAATTAGATATACTTTGCTACCTTTTCAAGTTATTTCTATAGTTTTTGGGGCTTTCTCCTGCTTCTTTTGAAAAAAAAGCACTAAAATTATTTTCATCCGTGTAACCGAGCTGCCATGCGATCTGCTTAATACTAAGCCGTGAATTGGCCAATAAACGCTTAGCAACCCTAATCAAGCCATCCGCGATCAACACTTTAGGTGTTTTAGATGTCACCTCCTTGGTATACATAGCTAGCTTTCTCGGGCTGACCTTCAACCGATCAGCGTAATAAGAAACATGCTTTTCGTGAGAGACATGTTCCAAGATAAGCTGCTGAAAACGATTTACAACCAATGCAGACTCACTTTCTTCCATAAATTTTGCACTGTGCCGATCGCCTAAATAGACCTGTCCCAACAATAGAATCTGCTTTATAATATTAAAAGCTAGAACATGCTGTATGGACTCTGGACTTTGCATTCTAGCCATCTCTAAATGGGTCCGTACAAATTCATAATAAAAAAGATATTCATCAGGCACTCCCAACACACGATATGTCGCGCTATCCACAGAAACACTAAAGAAATTTTGCAGAAAAGTACAATCCCAGTCGCTTCGACAAAAGAAAGACTCCGTAAAATAAATAAGCACAAACTCTCTAGACTCTTTAGGGTTGCTTTTGAGCGATGTACCAAATGGCACAAATATTAAACTATTGGCAGGAAAGTCCAAAAGGACCTGGTTGAAATAAAGGGTACAGCCAGCACTTTTAATAAACAACAGGGCATAATACTCTTTCTTTAGCGCTAGATCACTAACAATGGGACTCAAATCGGTCCCGACAATATATCGTATACCATATTCCATTCAAACGTTTTTATAGGTAGTGTACAGCCTTAAAGCCCTTACATACAATAAAAGTAAAAAACATTCTTAAGTTTAACGAAAAAACAATTCAAATCACAAAAATAAAAACGGGACAGTGTGAAGGTAATCCACGACACATCGAGTCAGAACAATCCAATTTTAGACCTTAGAGACGACCGTCTACTATATTGCGGTCTAGTACAGATTTACAATCAAAAACCACAGCTTTCTCCGCTAAAAGTGCCTGAATGTCTAACTGTAAAAAAGCGGTATGTGCAACAGCTAGAACCACCGCATCATACCCTCCCTGAGGTTTAGATAAAAGTTCAATCAAATATTCCCTCCTCACTTCCTCTGGATCCACCCAAGGATCATACAGAGCAGGGATTGCACCATATTCTTTAAGCTCTTCGTAAATATCCAATACTTTGGTATTTCGTATATCCGGGCAATTCTCCTTAAATGTAAGCCCTAAAATCAGCACCTTCGCGTCCTTAACCGCAATATCCTTTTGTGACATCAGCTTAACCACCTTAGAAGCGACAAATTCTGCCATACGGTTATTAACACGTCTTCCGGAAAGTATCACTTCGGGGTGATACCCCAACTGTGAAGATTTGTGAGCTAAATAATAGGGATCGACAGATATACAGTGCCCTCCCACCAAACCTGGCTTATATTTAAGAAAATTAAACTTTGTTGCAGCAGCATTTAACACATCATGTGTATCAATTCCTATCCGGTCAAAGATCAGCGCCAGTTCATTAACAAATGAAATATTAACATCCCGCTGTGCGTTCTCTATAGCTTTGGCGGCTTCTGCTACTTTGATCGATGGTGCTTTATAGGTCCCTGCCTTGATTATTGTTCGATAGAGCGCATCGATTCGTTCAGCGGCATCTGGTGTAGAGCCAGAAGTTACTTTAACAATCTGCTCCAAGGTATTAATCTTATCTCCTGGGTTAATCCTTTCAGGCGAATAACCTACAAAAAAATCAACATTAAAACGTAGGTTGGACGTCTGCTCTAAAATAGGTACACATTCCTCCTCCGTACAGCCTGGGTAAACCGTAGATTCGTAGATAACGATATCTCCTCTGCACAATACCTGACCGATATCGCGCGAAGCATGCTGCAAAAAACTGAGGTCAGGGGCATTAAATTCGTCTATAGGTGTAGGTACCGTAACAATATAAACCTGAGCATGCGCGATGTCACCCAAGTCACAAGTGGCTCTATAGCCTCTACAGCTTGGCTGTTCAACAGCCAGTGCCAACATGTGCTGCAGTCTTACCTCCTCCACTTCTAGCGTACGATCTCTGCCTTGATTGAGTGCATCCACACGACTAGCAGAAATATCATATCCCAGTACCGGATAATAAGGAGCAAATGCCAATGCGAGAGGAAGACCAACATACCCTTGGCCAATAATCGCTATTGTTTTTGGACACGACATCTAAACTATAACAATGGTGACGCTCCGTGTTCCAACTCTTCGTACAAATGCTTGACATCCTGAGAAGCCTGCTTATTGACGACAAGTAGAGCATCATCTGTATGAACCAATATGGTATCCTGTAATCCGACAAAGGCAACATACTTGTCTGTACCGATTACCATATTGCCCGCTGGATCTACCGCGTGACCTTTCCCCTTTAAATAATCGTACAAAGAATCATACGAACCCATATCTGACCATACAAAAGGAGAAGGGATTACCTTAATACGTTCGCTACGTTCCATTACCGCGTAGTCTATGCTTTTAGAAGGAATCTTAACGGAGAGTTCTTCGGACAATATACCATGATGTGATGCTTCAAACACCTCCTTGGCGGCCCGGAACACCTTCGGCTCAAAACGAAATAACTCTTCCAAATAAATTGAAGCTTTAAAACAAAAGATCCCAGAGTTCCATAGGAAGTTTCCCCTTTTTAAAAACTCTCTAGCCGTCTCCAGATTAGGCTTCTCCCTAAAGGATAGCACATAATTGTCTTCGTATTCAATATAACCGTAACCTGTCTCCGGCCGATTAGGCTGTATACCAAATGTCACTAGATAATCCTGCTTTGCCATTTCAATGCCCTGCTTCATTACCGCTTCATACTGCGTTTGGTTTTCAATAAGGTGATCGGAAGGTGTCACGATCAATATATCTTCTGGAGCACAGGCGAAAGCGGCAAAAGCAATCGCTGCAGCGGTATTACGGGGTGTAGCTTCAACGATCGTCTGGCTTTTGTTCTCAGGCAAGTATGGTTTGGCAAGGTCTACGTTCTGTATACTACCGACCATAAGTGTACGGTCCACAATCCCTTGATTGCGGGATACGGTCAATTCAAACAGTGACTGTCCCTCGAATAGTGGAATATACTGTTTGGGCCGAGTCTTACGGGATAGTGGCCATAATCTAGAACCAACGCCGCCAGATAATATAACGTTAATAATACTTGCCATAATTAATACATGTAGCCTACTGGATTATCGCAACAGCTCAGCAGGGATATAATCTTTTTTTAGATAAAGTAAAGCAGATGCCCGGGCATCTGATAGTGCATCGTGGTGTTCCAAAGGAATCCTCATTAAATCACAACAGATACTAAGCTTAGTTTTAACAAATCCTTTCTCTCGGTATATGTTACTTGTACAAGCCCAGGTTTCAGGTAGTTTCAATAGTGTATAATCTAGGCCATAAAGTTTCATAGTGCGCTGCAACACAGCTCTATCAAAGGATTCGTTGTGTGCAACCATAAACTGCCCCAACAATAGAGGCTCTAACATCGGATACAGATCCCGGAACGTGGGCGCCCCCGCCGTGTCTTTTGGTTTTATACCATGTACACGCGTAGTTTGCCACATATATTTATTCTGCGGCGGCCGCACAAGACTATAAAATTCATTACTAATCTCCCCGCCAACAACATTGACAACCCCTACAGCACATACACTCGTGTAATCCGATGTCGCCAACTCAAAATCTATAGTTGTAAATGTATCCATCTATGACAAAAATAGAAAGTAATATGTTAAAATACAAAGATCAATATCCATATTTTCCTTTCCATTTATCCCTCAAAGAAAGTCTTAACTTCTCTTCAGCCTGATTATTCCCCGGCTCATACAGTTTGCTTCCCTGTATCTGTTGAGGCATAAATTCCTGTTCTACAAAATTCCCAGGATAAGCGTGTGAATACTTATACGCAGTTCCATAATCCAGCTCTT
Organism: Sphingobacterium faecale; assembly: GCF_016746095.1. GTDB lineage: Bacteria > Bacteroidota > Bacteroidia > Sphingobacteriales > Sphingobacteriaceae > Sphingobacterium > Sphingobacterium faecale. The sequence goes on from NZ_JAERTY010000009.1 coordinate 321,107, forward strand.
TCATTAACTTAGTAGGTGCATTACGAAGATGTAGAGGAACAGATAAATCTCCCGTCTGTCGAACCAGAGCCTGTGCTTTATTTATAGCCTCATATGATGCATTACTTTTCGCAGAAGAAGCAAGATAAGTAACCGTCTGTCCTAATATAATACGAGATTCAGGCCAGCCTATCACGTTTACGGCCTGAAAACAGCTATTTGCCAATAGTAATGCATTAGGGTTTGCATTTCCAATATCTTCCGAAGCCAATATTAACAATCGTCGTGCAATAAACGAAGGGTCTTCCCCTCCCTCAATCATACGGGCCAACCAATATACCGCAGCATTAGGATCCGATCCGCGGATAGATTTAATAAATGCAGATATAATATCATAATGCTGTTCTCCCGTTTTATCGTAGCGGGCCATATTCTGCTGCACCTGTTTGAGCACAAAATCGTTAGTAATCGGTGTATTGTAAGGTACAGCAGCATCCACCACCAACTCAAACACATTCAATAGCTTCCGTGCATCTCCTCCAGACAGACGCAGCAATGCCTCGTATTCTTTAATAACGATCGGATCATTTTTCAGGAATTCATCCTCCTTAATCGCCTTTTGGAGCAGCCCAATCAAATCATCTGCCTCCAAATTCTCCAGTACATAGACCTGACAACGACTCAATAATGCAGATATAACTTCAAACGAAGGGTTTTCGGTGGTAGCACCGATTAAAGTTACCAACCCCCGTTCCACAGCCCCCAATAGCGAATCCTGTTGACTCTTGGAAAATCGATGGATCTCATCAATAAATAGAATAGGCTGCTCTTGGTTAAAATTCATCAGTTGCTCCGCCTTATCGATAACTTCCCGTACTTCTTTAACCCCAGATTTTATGGCACTAAGGCTGAAAAAAGGCCTATTCAGCTCTTTTGCTATCAGATTGGCCAAACTTGTCTTTCCAACCCCAGGAGGCCCCCAAAGAATCATCGAAGGGATATTCTGGCGTTGCAATGCATGATAGAGTACCGCATTTTCTCCAATAATATGTTGTTGTCCTACATAATCCTGCAATTTACGAGGTCTAAGCCGTTCTGCCAGAGGTATTCGTGTTGCCATAATCGCTCCTTTTTTGATCAACAAAGGTACGCAATTTGTAGAAAGGCATAATCATTGCCTTACTTTGAAGATTTAAAATTATTTTACAATCCAAAGAAATTAATTAGGTTTGAATAATGACAAAAATACATAACGTTATAAGATTGACACTTCTTGCTGTATCCCTGTTAGGAGTTTCGATAGCGCCCCCTGTATTCGCGCAACAAAAAACACTCGATCCTTCTGGCTATATACTCAAATACGATGTTAATTTCAATGGTATTGGACCTAGCGTATATGTACTTCCTCCACCTCGCACCAAAGAGGAAGAAATTAGAGATAATTACATGGAAATTGTAGGATTTCAAGATTCTATCCAACGGTCTTTACAGTATCTTAGACTTATAGAAGCTTGGAAAAACACTTCTAATAACGCTACCGTTCTACAATTACTCACACCTGTACCCAAAAGCACGGCAGAATGGAACAATCTGATCAATAGTTATACAGAACAAAAGAGCTTCACAATCATTACAGGCTTATTAAACGAGTATGCCAAGATGCGCATACTTAAAAAAGAAACAAGCCAAGCAGTTGGCATTCTTGAGTCGGCGCTCCAACAGGCCCAAGTTCTACAAAACCCCCATGACATTGGGGTCATACAATCCAACTTATCCGCTCTCTTAGTATACAATCAAAGCTATACTGACGCAGGAATCTATGAAGAAGCATATTACAAGCAGGCCGTACTCAATAAAAGCATTGTAGACCAAGCCAGTTCATTGGTCAAAATAGCCCTAATACAGGCTTATGACAAGGACTATAAGTCTGCAGAAAACACTATCATTCGAAAAGCAGTACCTCTTTTCAATAAGGCCAAGTCTTACGAAGGTAAAACCATTGCATGGCTTATTCTAGCGGAAATTTATCAAATGCAAAATAAACATACCGAAGCCCAGTGGTTTCTTATCCAAGCCCGTGACCTCGCGATGGACAAAAACTTCACGAACGATCTCGCAGAGATCGAGTTTATGCTTGCCTCATCAAAGTATGTACAAAACAACCTAAGTATCTCTAAAAAAGAACTAACGACTGCTTTTGAACTTGCCAAGAAAGAAGACAACAAATATTTACAGCTTGCTATCGTAGAAAAATTAGGTCGCATCAGTCTGCAGGAAAACAAAATTGATGAAGCTGAAAAGAAACTGGAAGACTACTGGAAGATCAGAAAAGAGTTGTTTTAGAAAAGTTACAAGCTTTTTACACAATTTGTGACTTAATTACAATGGCCAGATGTTTGCTTGTGTATTTTTTTAACTACTTTTAGGCTTCGCAAAACATTTTAACAATTTTGCGTTATTTTTTTTAAAATGAACCTTAATAAAACAGTTTATATGTTTAGAAATTTAATAATTGGATTAGCATTGATTTCAGTTGTAGCCTGCGGCTCGAAGCCACGTGTACAACTCGAAGAAGGGGGGATCAAAATTAAACCGACCTTACAGCATGAAGTGATCGCAAAAGAAGTAGTGGGCATATTAGAAAACTTCAGTTATAAAAAAGTCGGAGCCAGTGACTCGCTTTCCAATATCGTTTTCAACAACTTAATAAAAATGATTGACCAGGGCAAAAACTATCTGCTCCAGTCCGATATTGATGACATCAACAAATACAAAAATACTATGAGCCAAGACATGAAAAAAGGTGATCTTTCGGCTCCATTTTATATTTTCAATATTTACTCCCAGCGCTATTTGGATGCGATGGAATACGCACTAACGCAAGTAGACGCCACCCACAACTTTGATAAAGATGAGAACTACACCAATAATCGGGAAAAGTTGAACTGGTTTAAATCCGAAGCAGAACTCCAAGATCAATGGCGCAAAAGGGTAAAGTTAGATCTTTTAAATCTTAAAATGACTACTGCTGATGGCAAAAATGAAGATGAAAAACATAAAGAGACGCTTCGCAAGAGATATAACAATTTGATTTCTCAAGCAAAGAAAACGAATGCCAATGATGCATTTCAGTTGATTATGTCTTCGTTTACAGATGCGATCGACCCTCATACCACCTATTACAATCCTTCATTTGCGCAAGCATTCAACGAAGGGATGTCCAATACTTTAGAAGGAATAGGAGCCCGTCTACAAATGGAAAACGAAATGGTCACTATCAAAGAGATCATTGCAGGAGGGCCGGCATTCAAAGAGAAAACATTAAAAATGGATGACCGCATCATTGCTGTGGCCCAAGGTAACGATGGCGAGTTTGAAGATATCGTCGGCTGGAGGCTAGATGCTGCAGTGGCAAAAATAAAAGGCTCAAAAGGCACAATCGTCCGTTTAAAAATCCTTCCCGCAGGACAGGATATTTCTGCGCAACCGACGATTGTCAAGTTAACTAGGGAAAAAATCGTACTTGAAGAAGAGTCTGCTAAAAAAAGTATTAAAACTGTAAAAGGAGATGATGGCAAGGACTACCGTATCGGGGTCATCAACCTACCAAAATTCTATATTGACTTCGAGGGATATCGTAAGGGCGATCCAAATTACAAAAGTACTACCCGTGATGTGCGCCTCATATTAGATTCACTACGCAAGGAAAATGTAGATGCTGTAGTATTAGATTTACGCAACAACGGAGGAGGCTCGCTGCAGGAGGCGATCGAACTCACAGGGTTATTCATCGACAAAGGCCCTGTCGTACAGGTCCGTAGCACAAACAACCGCGTGGAGGTCGAACAAGACAAGGATGCAGGTGCTATATGGACAGGCCCTTTTGGTGTAATCATAAACCGCTTCTCTGCCTCTGCCTCTGAAATTTTTGCCGGAGCAATCCAAGACTACGGTCGCGGTATTATCCTAGGTTCCACCTCTTATGGAAAAGGAACCGTTCAATCCGCCGTACAAATGTCTCGTTTTATCAGTCCAACAAATAAGCTGTTATTAAAAGCTGCTGGCGCTGACAAAGATGCCGATACACCAACAGGAGCCCCCGAATTTGGGCAGATCAATGTTACAATCGGTAAGTTTTACCGCGTTACGGGAAGTAGTACACAACATAAAGGAGTTGATGCTGACATCACGTTCCCTACCCAATACGGTGCGGAAAAATTCGGAGAAAGCTCCGAACCTGCTGCTCTTCCCTGGGATCAGATCAAGGGCACCGCTTTCAGTAAACTTGCGGACCTAAAAGGTACAACACAAAAGCTTCAGGATATCCATCTAAAACGTATGGAAAAGTCTCCAGAGTATAAGTTCTTACTGGAAGATATTGAAGAGTTCAATAAATCTGACTCCATAGCGCAGATCAGCCTAAATCAAGTAAAGCTGAAAAAAGAACGTGATCTGAATAAAACCAAAAACAGAGCACGTATCAACAAATTGTTAGAAATACACCATATGCCACTGTGGAAAGAAGGGCAGCCACAACCAAAAGTCGAATTCGATTTCATCTTAGATGAGAGTATGAAAGTCATGAAGGACTATGTGCAATTGGTGAAAAAGTAAATTTAAATTTCATTGGTAATAAAAAGGGCGTTTTTCTAAAAACGCCCTTTTTTATTTTTTTTCCACAGTACAACATTATATAATTGAATCCGAGACAATCTCGAATCAACTAAATATTGCAACATCTACAATTATATATTTTATTTCTTAAAAAAAAACAATACTTTTGATCAAGAAGTAAAATTCTGAAAAGGAAAACAAAGAGTGTTTCCTACACCTATTTGAAGAACGATTTTTATTATTAACCACTCCGTTTATTTTTTGAAGAGCGCTATGCAAAGAATGCTCATATGGAATAACTGCATGATTATATTTGTCCTGCTTTTTTGCGGGGCACACGAAGTGTATGGGCAAACCAGAACGTATCTGACTGGACAAAAGACTGGGAATGTCATACAAGCGGGCAGTTTAATTACTTTAGGCACAGGAACGGCAGGAATTAGCTCTCCTATGGAAAAATATAGTGTTGACTGTTTACTTGGAGCTTTAACAACTAGTACCTTTAGATATTATTATGGATCGGAAGCTATACTAACAGGAGAAACAACTCATTTTGCAAAAATAACAGCAGCTCGCTCTCTAGGACTATTAGGAGCTCTAGGTTCTGGTGCAGATACATATATTCAATTTAGAAATACAGGAAATTCCATAATAACAGCTGGCACACCTACTTATTTTAAATTAAAAGAAGCTCCAGTCAGTACTGGAATCAACTTGGAAGTCGGGAAATTGTTAGGTATAACCTCCCTAGTAAGCATTAGTGGTGCTGGATACAAAAATGCTACGAATTATAAAGTTCAAACAGGTTCTCCCCCTCTAGCCTGTTTAGGATGGTCTTACAATGGAAACGAAAACAATGGAATCCTTGTAAGTAACACTAAAACTAGATTATTAATCGATCCTTTAGGAGAGTGGTACGCAGCTGTGATCCCCGACGAAAATTATAATTCGGTTCGTTTGTCTGTAACTTATCCTAATTTTGATTTAGAAGTTTTAAGTGCCTTATCAGAGATTAATGTAAATGTCTATAATGCTTTTACAGAATCGTCTGGATCTACTTGTAGCACATCAGCTCGCTATACTTCTCCTGGAGAAGCTACCGGTATTAGTTTAAATACAGGAGTTTTAGGCTTAAGATTAGACTCATTAATTGCTAATCCCCACCATGCAATACAAGACAACAATTCCTATGCCTCTTATTCGTCGGGGATAAGCTTAAGTATTGCGAACACTGTTGCCCAAACGATATATTTTGACCACACAGCATCTGCAAATGATGGTGTTAGGATTAAACTAGGCTTTTCTAAGGGTTTGATCGACCTAGGTCTTGCAAAACTTAACAGTATAAACTTTAAAGCCTATAACATGGAATCAGAAACTCCTACATGGGAAGGAAACCTATTTAATCTCTCTGAATTGTTAGGCTTAAACCTTTTAAACCTTATCAACATAGGTCAAGATGGTAGAGGTATGCTAGATATGGTTTTCAAGCCTGGTGTAGCATTCGATCGAATTAAAGTAGAATTTAATGCTGGTCTTTTAGGACTAGGCGTCTTAGGCGATGCTCTACGAGTGTACAATATTTCCTTAGTCCCCGTTGCACCAGAACTACTAAAAGCCGGTCAGCCTGATAGCAAAACAGTTTGTGAAAGAGATGAAGCAAAATTTTCAGTAATCGCTACCCAAACAGGAGACAGACCACTAACCTACCAGTGGCAATATTTAGAAGGAGAGACTTGGACTGATATCTCTGGAGCGGATTTACCAGAATTAACGTTGTCTAACGTACCATTAAGCGCTGATGGAAGAAGATATAGAGCAGCAATTACCGGAGGAAATCAAAGTTGTCCGCAAACAATATACTCGGCCGACGCAGTGCTCAATGTAACTCTTAAACCAGGCAAACCCCATGTGACAATAACAGATATAATTAATTAAAAAATATAAAATTCAAAATTAACCCTATGAAAACAATGAAAATGATTAAAACAGGGCTGGTGGCTTTGCTACTATCGACATCAGGTCTTGTCTTTGGGCAAACAGGACAGACCCCTCCCGGACCTATTAATCCCTTAGGTCCGCAAAATACAGGTACAGAAGGCACCACTACTCGAGGTAGTCTATTTGATCCCGTTATCGCAAATTTTGATAATGAGTTAACAAATGCGATACTATTTTACAACCCCGATCTAGCAAACTCTTTTAAATTAAAAGCGAGCAAAATAGAAGACGAAGCAAACGATAGAGGGTTGGATTTTACGAAGTATGTGTGGTCTGAAAGTACGGATGGCACAAATTACACCGTTATAGCAGGACAAGAAACCATGACACTTAGTAAATCAGACTTGACTCCCGGCTATCACTACTACAAAGTCAAAGGGATCATTAACCCAGATAATGTTGACGAATCTTTGCTCTGTGATACCCAGGAAGAGACATTTGTGGTATTTGTATTACCTACGCTAAAAGTAACAACTAATGGAACTTCTACTAATACGACCACTAATCCTTATGTATTCTGTGAAAACGAGGCAAATATTACTACTCCAGAAAATGGACAGGAAAAAGTAACCCTTACATCATCTGTTAGTTTTGATAACTATACAGGCCTCCCCATTGTAGGTGATTTCGAAAAAACATATAGATGGTATGCGATAAAGAAAGGTACAAGTAATAATTATCCTGATGTGAGCAATATGCTTAAAGATCCTTCTCTAGCTACCGGAGCTCAAGCTATTCTTTTGGGGGAAGGGGTTTCGTTAAATCAAATAAATCCCCAAATTAACACATACGGCATTTATAAAGTCTTTGTAGAGGTAGAGTACACAATTAAGGGTAGAAGTTTTGGTCTGCAACCGGATGACCCTAACAATCGTAACAGACCTCACGTAATTTATCGAGGTTGGTTTGGAGGAGATGATGTCGCTTCTGCTACAGAAATCACCGTCACCCCTGCTCCAGGTAAACCACACATCACTATTATAGAGGTAACTGACTAATAATACGTTACAACACTCAACATATGCATCGTCTGTCCTTAACCCTAAGCATTTTGGTGCTGCTATTATTAGCGGCACCAAGGAGCCTTATGGCCCAACAAGGACAGACCTTGCGTATTATAAAAGGCAAAAAGGTGACACTACGGGCGGATGCTACGCATGCTGTCTCGTTTATCTGGTTCAAAAATGGTGAACCCATAAATGGCTCACACGATCAGCGTATCATTGTGACCGATGCAGCCACATACACCGTTATTGCCCTTGGGGATGGCTGTAGCTCCGACGTCTCCGACCCCGTAGAAATCATTTTCGATCCCGATGCTGAGGAAAAACTAGTGGATATCGAGATCCGTAACCTTCCCGACAAGACGACTATATGGAAGGACGAATCTTTTAACCAACAACTACTGGTACTTAACAACAGCAACAACACCGCCAATGACCTCATCGTCGAGTTTGAAATCCCCAATCAGCTAGCCTACGTGGATGCCATCTCCGAATCTGGCACCACCATTTCTTTCGACAACCAAAGCGGGCGATTAGTCTGGAAAATCGATGAGCTCAAAGCCCACGCAGCCCTCAGCCAATGGATACAACTAAAAGGAGTACAGACAGGCGAAGCAGTGACTATAGCCAAGGTCACCAGCAAAAAACAGGATAGCAACCTTGACAACAATCAATCACAAGCTTCCATCAAAATAGTCAATTTCTTTATCCCCAATGTTTTCACTCCGAATGGTGACGGCGACAACGACACTTTCTTCATCTTAGGTCTTGAACTTTTCAAAAATGCAGAACTAAGAGTCTTCAACCGGCTCGGAAATGAGGTGTACCGTGCTGACAATTACCGCAACGATTGGAATGGACAGGGATTAAATGATGGGACTTATTTTTATTATTTAAAATTCGAAGATGAAACCGGTCAAACGCACGTCAATAAAGGTTATGTAACCATACTTCGCAATCACTATTATTAACCTCCCTAAGCCCCCACTTGCGTCGAACTATCGTCGCACGGTGTACTGAATTTCACCCCACACCAACGTCTTAGTAATATTATCTATCGACTCGCAGAGACAGAACTCATATGGCATGTCACGTCCCACTGAACCAAAGGACAGCCCCCCACCCTCCACTGGTTCTTTTTGTCTCAACCTGTGTCCCGTATACATCCACGCTAAACACACGAAAAAGGCCTCGGTGGAAATTCCAACGAGGCCTTTTTAAAAACTGTTAGCAACAAATTAAACTCTCCAACGCTTATACTGGTTAATCAATCCGTTGGTCGAACTATCATGGCTATTGACCTGTTCTTCTGACTTCAATTCCGGCAAGATTGTATTAGCAAGCTGCTTGCCCAATTCAACGCCCCATTGATCAAAACTATAAATATTCCAAATAATCCCCTGAACAAAAATCTTGTGTTCGTAAAGTGCAATCAGCGTTCCTAAAGAACGCGGTGTAATCTTCTTCAACAGAAAAGAATTAGTCGGTCTATTTCCCTCAAAAATCTTATAGCTCTTTAAAGCATCTATATCCGATTTACTTTTCCCGGACTTTTCGAGTTCCGCAAAAACCTCGTCTTCCGTCTTTCCATTCATCAATGCTTCCGTCTGCGCGAAAAAATTGGATAGAAGCAACTGGTGGTGATTACCTATCGGATTATGTGAAACTGCAGGCGCTATAAAATCACAAGGAATCAACTTTGTACCCTGATGTATTAGTTGATAAAAAGCATGCTGACCGTTGGTACCAGGTTCACCCCAGATAATAGGGCCCGTCTGGTAATCAACCCGATCGCCATTACGATCGACGTACTTACCGTTGCTCTCCATATCACCCTGTTGGAAGTAAGCCGCAAAGCGGTGCAGATATTGATCATAAGGAAGTATAGCGTGGCTTTCGGCATCAAAAAAGTTATTATACCAAACTCCCAAAAGTCCTAAGACAACCGGAATATTCCGTTCAAATTCAGTGTTTTTAAAATGTTCGTCAGCTACATAGGCTCCCTCCAAAAGTTGCTCAAAATTTTCGTAACCTATTCCCAGTGCAATTGACAACCCAATAGCAGACCATAACGAATAACGACCCCCGACCCAATCCCAGAACTCAAACATATTGGCCGTATCAATACCAAACGCAGCTACTCCCGATAAATTGGTGCTCAGTGCTGCAAAGTGCTTAGCCACATCCTCTTGTTTCGCCCCTGATTGCAGGAACCACTCTTTGGCAGACATCGCATTGGCCATAGTCTCTTGTGTGGTAAATGTTTTGGAAGCAATCAAGAATAAGGTTGTCTCCGGATTCAATCCCTTCAAAGTCTCTGCCATATGCGTACCGTCAACATTAGAAACAAAATGCATATTAAGCCTTGTTTTATAAGACTTTAAAGCCTCTGTCACCATCACAGGTCCTAGATCAGACCCTCCAATACCAATATTAACTACATCCGTGATCTTTAGTCCTGTATATCCACGCCATTCTCCAGAGAGGATTCTATCGGTAAAATCCTTCATATGAGCTAATACCGATCTCACTTTCGGCATCACATCCTCGCCTTCCACCAAAACAGGGTTTTCAGATTGGTTCCGCAACGCTGTGTGCAATACTTCACGACCTTCTGTTACGTTGATTTTTTCTCCACTAAACATAGCCTTGATTGCATCCTCTAGCTTACACTCTTTTGCCAACTGCACCAACAAAGCCATTGTACGCTCGTCTATTCTATTCTTAGAATAGTCTAAAAGAATATCTTCCAAGCGGAGAGAGAATTTTTCGAACCGAGCAGGATCGGACGCAAAAAGGTCTTTCAACGTATGGTCATTAATAGAGACAAAATGATCCGCGAGGTATTTGTACGCTTGAGTTTCGGTAAAGTTGATTTTTGGCAACATAAGAATGCTATTTTTTTGCTACGATCAAACTTAGATAAAATGCTTGATATTTGCCAATATTTTTCCGGTTTTGCAAATCTGCGAATCTGCGAATTCGCAAACTTTGCTTACCTTTGAAACTATGACCAAAGAACAAATTCAGGACTTGAGGGATAGAGTAACTTCCCTGAGGAGGCATCTTTGACATCGATGTCAAAAAAGCAGAGATAGCAAGCGCTACAGAAACCACATTACAGCCCACTTTTTGGGATCATCCCAAGGAGGCGGAGAAGGTGCTTCATGGCATTAAAAACCTAAAAGTATGGACCGAACACTTTGACCAGGTCATGGCCTCGGTAGAGGATCTTGGAATCATGTTTGAATTCTTTCAGGCGGGCGATGCTAGTGAACAAGACGCACAAGAGCAATATGAAATCGCACTAAACAACGTCGAAGAGCTAGAGTTTAAAAATATGCTAAGTGCTGAAGAGGATCAATTAGACGCCATACTACAGATTACTGCAGGAGCCGGTGGAACGGAGTCCTGTGACTGGGCTTCCATGTTGATGCGTATGTATATTATGTGGGGAGAAAAACATGGCTGTAAAGTAACGGAGCAGGACCATCAGGAAGGCGATGTAGCCGGAATAAAAACAGTCACATTACAATTCTCTGGTAATTTTGCCTATGGTTACCTAAAAGGAGAAAATGGAGTACACCGATTGGTACGTATTTCCCCTTTTGACTCCAATGCTAAACGACACACCTCATTTGCTTCGGTTTATGTCTATCCACTCGTTGATGATAACATCGAAATCGATATCAAAGACTCTGAAATAGAATGGGATACTTTCCGTGCTGGCGGCGCCGGAGGGCAGAATGTAAACAAAGTCGAAACAGCTGTACGACTCCATCACAAGCCCACTGGAATCATTATTAAAAATCAGGAATCAAGGTCTCAGCTTCAAAACAAAGAGAACGCATTTCGATTATTGAAATCACAGCTGTATGAAATTGAGATGCGAAAACGTCAAGAAGCCACAGCTGCGATCGAAGGTTCTAAGAAAAAAATAGAATGGGGATCGCAGATACGCAACTATGTGCTGCATCCGTATAAACTGATCAAAGACTTACGCACCAATACAGAAACGTCCAATACACAGGCTGTACTGGATGGCGATCTTGATGAATTCCTAAAAGCTTACTTAATGGAATTTGGAGGATAAAGATAAGGAAGGATGCTAAAAAGCATTCTTCCACATCATACTCTCTACAGGACGAATTGTCTTATTATTATATTTAGCATTGCCCTTACTATTATAGAACGTCTCGATATCTCCTTCGACGACAAAATAGATCAGCTGGCCGATAGGCATTCCAGCATACACGCGTACGGACTGAGCAACAGATATTTCTAAGGTCCATGTGTTACAGAATCCAACATCTCCCTTTCCCGCTGTAGCATGTATATCGATACCTAGACGCCCCGTGCTTGACTTACCTTCTAAAAAAGGAACATGTCTATGTGTTTCTGTATACTCCATCGTAACACCCAAGTATAGTGTTCCTGGCTCTAAAACATACCCTTCCTCCGGGATCTCGAAATGAACAATCTCGTTATGCTTTTTGGCATCCAACACCCCATCCTTATAAGTCGCCAAATACTTCCCCAAGTGCACATCATACGAGTTTGTACCTAAGCATTTACGATCAAAAGGCTCGATCACAATCGACCCATTCTCGATCTCCTCTAATATTCTTTTATCCGATAATATCATATAGAATTGTCAAACAGTCAGGATTACCGACTGAACACCAAAAATACGGTATTGCCTGAGATCTAGCAAGTTTTTTAAAATTTACTCTAGATTAAGTGATATCACGTGTTTGTTGGTTTTAAGTCGTAACTTTTTTGCCTTTTTACTTTTTACTTTTTACTTTTGACACATGGCTTTAGTATATCTCCGTGAATTAGATAGTGCAACAAAGTTTGCAATATGGAAGATTGAAGAATCGGCTGAGGAGCTATTGAGCAAGCTACAGTTGGATGCCGATGAACAGGCTCGTCTTCGTAATTTAAGTAAAGGGAAAAGGACACTACACTGGTTAGCTACACGCGTCTTATTGCGCTACCTTTTACAAACTAATGAATACATTCACTGTCCCTCCGATATAAACGGTAAACCTTACCTACCAGACTATCCGTATAAGATCTCGCTGACACATTCCTTTGACTATGCGGGCGTCATGTTAACTACTAAAGGGGAATGTGGCATGGACCTCGAAATTGTAAAAGACAAGGTTCTCCGTATAAAGGAAAAGTTTTTAAAACCCAACGAACTAGCCTTCATCAACCCTGAACAGGAAATCTTACAACTATATGCATGTTGGTGTGCAAAAGAAGCTGTTTATAAACTACAGGGCAACAAAGGTGTATCCTTCCTACACGATATGACCATTCATCCCTTCAACTACAAAGCTCAAGGAGTAATGATCCTTGACCTGCATAAAGATGGCAAAAGCTCATCTTTTCAGGTATATTACGAGCAGTTTCAGAACTATATGTTGGGTTACGCTGTAGGATAGAACTAATCTAATCTTTCTTCAAGCATCTTTTTCTGTAGGGACAGTCGCTTATTCGCCTTATATATTCTTACAGCAATTAGAAAATAGGCCAATAGTAAAGGTCCATAGACCAAGCCCATAATGCCAAACAAAGGAATACCAATAATAACTCCCACGATTGTAATAATAGGATGAATATCGCCTACTTTTTTAGCGATAACTAGGCGTAATACATTATCGATATTAATAACCAATCCAAAGCCCCATATTAACAAACCGACACCTTGCCAGGTCGCTCCTTGCGATAGCAGAATAACAGCAGCGGGGACAAAGATCAGGGGCGGCCCCAATAGCGGTATAAACGAGAGAATAGTACAGATTACCCCCCAAAACAAACCATCTTTAACACCAAAAATATAAAAACCTATGGCTAGACAAATCCCCTGTACAATAGCGATAAAGGTTTGACCTATGATATTAGAATACGTAATGTTCTTTAGCTCTTCTCCAAATACCGTTGCATTCGCATCATCAAATGGAAGATAATGTATTAAACTACTCTCAAACCCTTTGTAATTAACAAACAAGAAATAAAGTAAGAAATACATGACTGAGATCTCTAAAAAAGCATTGGCGGCTCCTCCTATAATAGCAGTCAACATCCCTCCAAAATAGGCAGCACTCGCTTGAATCTGCTCTTTCAGAAAATCTGGCTTACCAAACTTATCTCCTGCAAATGTATTAATCGCATTGATAATATCATTGATCCATGCTGGATTCCGTTGCAACTCTAAAGCTTTATTGACCAACATAGTCCCAATACCAACAAAGGGAAGCACAATAATAAATATAGATATCACGATAACTACGACAGAAGATAATGCCTTTGGCCACTTCCAGCGCTCAATCAAAAATATATTCAGGTTACGAAACAAGGTATACATGACCATAGTGCCCAATATAGCACCAAAAATACCTTTCATTGCATATAGGATCACTGCCCCCAACACGAGTATAATTATCAAAATGATAATATTTCGCTCTTTTTGCGAAAAAACGTCTTTACCAATCATATTTTAGTTAATTTCTTCCAACGATAACAATCCATCTAGAAGTTAGGTTTTCTTTTCTCTAAAAATGCTTGAATCCCTTCTTTCGCCTCATCGGTATCGAAAGACGCACCAAAAAGAGAAATTTCTTGTTGAAAACCTGTTTTTGGTTCCAAAAAACCTGTATTTACAGCTTCGATTACTTTCGCGAGTGCTTTTGGTGAACGTAAATACATGCGCTCCAATAAGGTAAGACACTTTTTCAAAAGTTCTGTTTCTTCCACCACATAATTAACCAAGCCATAACTCAATGCTTCTTCGGCACCAATCATGTCTCCGGTCATAATCATTTCAAAGGCTCTTCCTCTACCAATCAGCTGAGGGAGCCGTTGTGTCCCTCCATATCCCGGAATCAATCCCAAAGACACTTCAGGCAATCCCAATTTAGCGTTCGTACTAGCAATACGAATATGAGCAGCAAGGGCTAACTCAAGTCCACCGCCCAGAGCAAAGCCATTAATTCCTGCTATAATCGGTTTTGGGCAGTTCGCTATCTTATCCATTACACCGTTTTGTCCTCTTGCAGCCAACTGAGCGGCCTCTGTTCCATCCATTCCGACAAACTCTTGTATATCCGCACCTGCGACAAAGGCTTTACCTCCTGCTCCTGTAAGTATCATACCACGCACCGTAGTATCTACTATTAGAAGACCCAACACACGGCTTAAGTCCCAAAGCGTCTCTGCATTAAGAGCGTTCAACTTCGACTCTCTATTTATGGTGATGATTGCTGTACTTCCAACCCGCTCCACCAAAAGTGTATTATACGTATCCATAAAGCTAAAAATCAAAGTTTAAAGATAATTTAAATCTTTCGTTACTTATATTAGGATGCTCCCTATAGTTAAACCGATAATAATACTGTACCCGTAATATACTTAAAATATTATCCAGCCCCACATAGCCTTCCCAATATGGTTGTTTTTGTAAAACATGAGTCATTGTATAACCTTTTTGATGTTTATCAAAGTAAACCACCTTATCACTTGTATAAGGGTTATTATCTTCAGAAAGCTTCCCGTAGAACATCCGTACCCCAAAAATCTCCCGGAACCTTAGTCTCTTAATCAGCGGAATTTTATTTAGAATATAGCCATTCAGCTCATGGTCATAGGCTACTTTCAAAAATTGATCTGCCACAAACTCCATGGAGTTTGTCATATCGTACGAGATGGTATGACGATCCTTGACTTCGTTAATATTAGGCATTTCCAGCAGTGGATATGGCAATACACCCCATATCTTGCCAGCAGACATCGTTACATCACCAAAACCAACCTGATTCATAAAGAAACGCTTAGATATAGAAAATCGGAGTGCATCATAATCGTATCCGGCACCTAGAAATCCCTTAATACCTCTATTATATTGCAAATTAAACACGGGATAGCTTTCTACGATAGTCCTCCGCTGCAAGTTCCGATAATAAAATTTTTCAAACGGAGCCCATCTTAAAACAACCTGCATATCGTTGGTATTAATCTGTGATAAAGATTGGGTACTATCCGCAGTCAAAGAAAACCGAAGATCGCCGATTGCATGTCTCCGCTGATGGGTAAAGCTCGTTTCAACACTGAAATGGTTTCCAAACTCATATACATGTCCTAACTTATAAGCATTGGTCTCCAGCCATTTAGTAGGTTTATTGGAAACGAAGCTTCGAAAGAAACTATCTCCTTTTAAATATCCGATCGCTTTTCCTGGTTCGAAAATATCGTATTGCGACGAAGCTTCCAGATAATGCGCAGGAAAAGTAGCTATAGACTTGCCATTTAAAGCCACAGCTGTACGCAAATAGTATTTAAAGCGTTCATCCCGAAAACCATAAGCTAGATACCCCTCTAGGTACATCTTTTCGGACAGCCCAGACGTAGTCCTTCCCCCTAGCCTCAGTCGCTGTCCTTCCATTTCATTCATATGATACAAATATTCTAGAGGTCCCAATTCAATTTTACCGACGGGAAAGTAGCCCTGTGCCAAAAGATATCCTACAGCCAATAATGACTTAAAGGATCTTAAATCATTAAGGCTATCAATATTGGCATAGGTCCGTTGCTCATTAGGATTTAGCGGCACAGGCCGCATATCCCCAATTTTTTGATCCTTGGTCAAACGCATCTCTATAGGTGCGCCGGAAAAAATGGAATCACCGATCGCACTATGTGTATCGTATTTGTGCTGCACACTGCTACGCTGACCAAAGAGTGCATCCACCTTACCCCTACCAAATAAAACGAACACATTCGAAGTATCCTGCAACATTACACCTTCCGAGTTTTTAAAATAGGAAAGAGAAATCTTAAATTCATTCACCCAGGATATATTTGTCTTTTTATCGATATTCAGCTCCACATTCTTTACCGCATAACGCCCGTCCAAAGAAACCACAAGCTGACCATGAAACAGCAGATCATTACTATTTCTAGGCGCAAAGCGCAAGCGTACAAAAAGCTCCTTTTCCGTCCTTAGTGTATCTGTTACGAAATATTTATAATACATCTTGGCATTATCCGCTATCGGACTCAAGAATAACTTATTTAGAAAAAATATACTTTCATCGTATATATCCACTGGTTGGAAGAGGTAATTAAGATAAGAACTGATATTGGGATTATTCACATAACGCGAGTCAAATTCAGTTTTACTTTGGCTACGGATAATTTTCTTTTGCTGGGTGGGCCGCTGTCTGACATAGTTGTCCGATACATCCTCTTGTAGAAAGAGTGTCAGTAATTCGTGTCCCCGTAGTGATGTTGTATCCACGTCCTTAAAAAAGAAACTCATATCCCCCAGTCTATTCTTAAACCCTGGCTTAGGATCTACCATCCCAAACTTGATCTTATCATACTGTTGAAAATAAAGACTATCTTTCCGAGTGAGTCGATTCTGAGACTTATGCTGTATCACCAAATCGATCAATTCAGTCGCGGGATTTCTATTTTTATAACGCCCCTTCTTCACAATATCAACCGTTTCAATAAACTGTTCTTGCTTCTCTAAATAGACTATCAATGGCCTGTCTGCTCCAGCAAGCCGTACCTTTTGATTTTGATAACCCAACGCAGAAATCTCTATTTCCACAACGGAGGAGTCTAGCTTGATATAAAAGGTACCCTGATTATTTGTGGATGTCCCTTCCGGATGCTCCATACATTTAATACTCGCTCCGACAATCGGCCGTACGCTCACTGCATCAAGAACTACGCCTTGCAAAGATATCTGAGCCAATGTCGGGACAATCGACAAAATCATTATAATATAAAACGCAACGTGTCTACCTAATGGCGCAACCAATCTTCTCATAATCAACTATGGTCCTTTATAAAGATACAACTTGTGTCCAAAGTTCAAAACACATTACCATAAAAATCTTTCATGATTCCTTTGGTTCACCATAGGCGTAAACCGAGCCCGATGTTATCGGGAGAGTTGTTGAATGCCAATCCAAAAGAAAATATCATGAAGCAAGTACTTGATGTCCATCAAAAACAGAAAGCCCTTAAAAAAGGGCTTTCATCGTGAATTTATAAAACAATTATAACAGTCTGATAATACACTCTGGGTACACGCCTATCACTAAAGTAAGTAGAACGGTTGTAGCCAAAACGACTTTAAAACTCAGTGGTAGGATAATAGCTTCACCTCGACCTTCCTCTGTTTTAAAATACATATGCACCACTACACGCAGGTAATAATATACGCCGATTCCCGCATTTAAAACGGCCAATAACAGCAAAACGATGTGATAGTCCTGCATCGCTGTATTAAACATCATAAATTTACCGATAAAACCTGCAGTCAACGGGATTCCCGCTAAAGACAGCATTGCTATCGTAATCACAAAGGCTAAAAACGGATTTGTTTTTCCCAAACCGTTGAATGCAATAAACTGATCCGATCCTTTGGCACGCTTTACCAAAATAAGACCTGCAAATGCAGCCACAGAAGAGAGCGAGTAAGCGATAGCGTAAGTAAAAATGCTAGCCGTTGATGTAGCCCCTAAAGCCACAATTGCAAACAACATATAACCTGCATGCGAAATACTAGAGTAAGCTAGCATTCGCTTGAAGCTTGCCTGCATCATTGCTGTAATGTTACCGATGAACAATGTAATAATAATCACCACCAGAAGAACAGGAGTCCAAAAGTCGTGTAATGGAACAAACACATAACTAAATAAACGCAAGAAGCCCGCAAACGAAGCGACCTTCACGACGGTACTCATATAGCTTGTAATCAATATCGGAGCTCCCTCATAAACGTCTGGCGTCCAAAAATGAAATGGAGCAGCACCAACTTTAAAACACAATCCTATTAATAGCAATAAAACACCCCCGTAAAAATAAGGAGATATCTGTTGCGGATTATCAATCAAATATTGACGCACGCCTGTAATATCGAAAGTCCCGGTAGCGCCATAGAGCAGCGTAATCCCAAACAACAAAAAACCGGTAGAAAATGCCCCCATAAGGAAGTATTTAAGCGATGCCTCATTCGAACCAAAGTCCGTCTTTCTAATACCTACCAAAATATACAAAGCCACCGACATCACCTCAATACCAATAAACAACATTGCAAAGTTATGGTAGGAACTGACCATTAGCGCTCCTGTCAATGAGAACAGAATCAAGCAGTAATACTCCGCTACGTTATTACTGATCGAGCTAAAATAAGCTTTAGAAAGCAACAATATCAATCCTGTAGTAACGATACACAATATAGAAAAAGCAAGCGCAAAATTGTCAAATATTACCATCCCATTATACAAAGGTTGAGCATCCCCATTCCAAAGCGCGAGCTCAAAACCTAAGGCAATCAACAAGCCGATAAGTGTAACGGGCAGCAAAGCAGACTTTGCTTTGAACAATCCCAAATACAATACTAAAATCCCTAATAACGAAAGCGTAATAATCGCACCCATAATATATTAACTTATACTTGCTTTAAAATTTAACCTGCTGTAACAGTTGCGTCACCGACGCCTCCGATAAATGCAACAACCCATTTGGGAACACTCCTAAGTACAATACAAACGCCGCGACAACCAACAACAAAACAACCTCATGACCTTTGATGTCTAAAACAGCATCCTGTGCAGGAGAACCTGCACCCAACATCGTTCGCTGAAATAACCGCAACATATATACCGCTCCAAAAATCAGCGTCAATCCACCAAAGACAGCGTAGAATACGCCTACGCCATAAATACCTTTAAGTAATAAGAACTCCCCAATAAAACCATTGGTCAACGGCAATCCCACCGCACCCATAATAATAAGCAAGAAGAAAACAGCCAACTTAGGCATACGTTGTGCAAGACCTCCGAGCTCACTTAAGCTACGGGTACCTGTCCGCTGAGCGATAATATCCAACACGAAAAATAAACCAATAACACTGATACCATGGTTTACCATCTGCATCATTGCACCCTGCATACCTTCTTGGTTCCAAGCAAAAATACCAGCACCGATTAAACCAACGTGAGCAATCGACGAATAAGCGACAAGCCGCTTAGCATCCTGTTGCTTAAATGCAATAATGGAAGCGTAAACAACACCTACGACACATAAAATCAGCGCAAGTTGTCCATAAGCAGCTACCCCTAGTGGGGCGATCGGAATCAACCAACGAATCAAGCCATAAGTTCCCATCTTAAGCATTATACCTGCAAGCAGCATCGTGCCTGCTGTAGGAGCATTTGTATACGTATCCGGCTGCCACGTATGAAAAGGAAAAATAGGAATCTTAACCGCAAAAGCGATAAAGAAAGCCCAGAAAATCCAACGTTGCGTACCGTCCTGAAGCGTCAAAGAAGCAAAAGACTGCCATTCAAAATCTTTAGTCGCTGTTTGCTGATAAAGATATAAAATAGCAATCAGCATCAATAAAGAACCAAAGAAGGTATAGATAAAGAACTTCAGATTAACACGAATACGATCCCCTTCTCCCCAAAGTGCACAAATAAAATAGATTGGAATCAAGGCAACCTCCCATCCTACGTAGAAAGAAAAAGCATCCAGCGCTACGAAAACCAAAATCAGCCCCGCCTGCATGAAAGATACCAAGGCATAAAAATTTCCCTTTAGGGTCTTATTAAAGGTAGAAAGAACAATTAAAGGGATCAATGCATTAGTCAACAGGAGCAAAGGAAGGCTAATACCGTCCAATCCAATATGGAAGCGAATCCCTAAACTCTTTATCCAATCAAATGATTGCTCAAACTGAATAGTGGCATCGGGTACAAATTGACATAGAAAAGGAATCGTCAGTGCCAACTGCAACACCGACAAGCTCAAAGCGCCCCACTTGGCAGAAGACGAAGACTTCACAAATGCTAAAACTAAAGCACTTACAAGCGGGAGTAACAACAGTATAAATAGGTTATTCATGGATTACTTTGATTACAAATAGCTATACATTCAAAAAACCGTACAAAAGGATAGCAATAACCCCAATGACCATCATAAAAATATAAAAACCAACGTGCCCAGTCTGCAGTTGACGGATTCCCCGGCCAGAAGACATAAAGAAACTTCCAACACCATTTACAAAACCATCGATCCCTGCTTTGTCGACAACGTGGTACAAAAATTTAGAAAGCGCGTTTAACGGACGGACGAATAAGAGATCATATAACTCATCTACATAAAGCTTGTTATAAGAAAGCTTATATAAGAACCCCTGTTCTTGGCCATCGGCTCCAGGAATCCTCTTTTTCTTGACATAAGTTGAATAAGCTATAATGGCCATAACCAACGCCGCTAGGGCTGAGGCCCCCATCAGAATATATTCCGTATTATGGTCAACATGAATAGCTTCTACACGACTATTGCTATAAGCAAATATCGGGCTCAGGAAATTCGCAAGCCAATTGCCCCCTCCGAGTGCTTCAGGTATATTGAGTATCCCGCCACCTGCCGCAAGAATCGCCAACACCACAAGAGGCAGTAACATCGTCACAGGAGATTCATGCAGATGACCCTTTTGATGTTCAGTCCCCCTAAACTCCCCGAAAAATGTAAGGTACAACAACCGAAACATATAAAAAGCAGTGAACAGCGCACCTAAGAAGCCCAGTCCCCACAATAAAGGATTGGAAACAAATGCATGGGCCAAGATTTCATCCTTAGAGAAAAATCCAGATAAAGGAGGAATTCCCGCAATAGCTACAGTTCCTATCAGCATCGTAAAGTAGGTTATAGGCAGGTTCTTTTTAAGACCTCCCATCTGACGCATATCCTGCTCATCACTCATCGCATGAATGACCGATCCTGCACCTAGGAAAAGCAAAGCTTTGAAAAAAGCATGGGTCAATACATGGAAAAAAGCGCCCGTAAATGCACCAACACCCAATCCCAAAAACATATAACCAAGCTGAGAAACAGTTGAATACGCCAGCACTTTCTTAATATCATTCTGTGTAATAGCAATAAAAGCAGCCACCAGTGCTGTACACACACCGATCGCAGCAATGATTTGCATCGTGACAGGTGATAGCGTAAACAGAATATTCGAACGCACAATCATATAGATACCTGCTGTGACCATAGTTGCCGCGTGGATCAGCGCCGAAACAGGAGTCGGTCCCGCCATCGCGTCCGGCAACCAAGTAAACAAAGGAATCTGTGCCGACTTACCAGTTGCAGCAACAAATAATAATAAGGTAATCAACAGGAGTGTAGAGTCACCTATTGGAAAACTGGACGCTTGCTGAAAAACAGCATCAAACTCCAGGGATCCAAATGTAGCAATGATAGCAAAAACAGCAATAAGGAAACCCAAGTCCCCAATCCTGTTCATTACAAAAGCCTTCTTAGCAGCGCTTGCGTAGCTTGAGTTTTTATACCAGAAACCAATGAGTAGATAGGAACACAACCCCACGCCTTCCCATCCAATAAACATTATCAGATAGTTAGACCCCAGCACCAGGAGCAACATAAAGAAAATAAACAGATTCAAGTAAGCAAAGAATTTACCAAAACCTACATCGTGACTCATATAACCTATCGAGTATAAATGGATTAAAAAACCAATCCCCGTAATAATAAGTAACATTAATGCGCTCAACGGATCAACCAAGAAAGAAAAACTAATATCCAGGCTTCCAACGCGAATCCAATCAAATAAATTATATGCAAAAGCGGACTCTTGTCCTGCATTCCGAGCAGCCAAGACGTCACCAAATACCATACAGCTCAATATAAAGGACACCAATACCACACCACTGCCAAATATTCCAATAGCACGCTTAGGGAGAAAGTTCCGCCCCATTCCATTGACTACAAATCCAATTAGGGGTAGTAAAGGTATCAACCAAATTAGTTCGATCATATAACTAGTTCTACTTAATTTTTACCAACGTAATTTACTCAACGACTCTATGTCTACTGATTTCGTATTGCGGTACACCATGATAACAATAGCTAGCCCTACAGCTACTTCTGCTGCTGCCAAGGCCATGATGAAGAATACGAACACCTGCCCACTGGCATCTCCACGGTAGGCAGAAAATGCAGCCAGCAATAAATTAACCGAATTGAGCATCAGTTCAATCGACATCATAATGATAATAACATTACGACGAATCAACACACCAATAATACCAATTGCAAAAATGACACTGCAAAAAATCAAATAATGATTTAATGGTATCCCTTGTATATTTTGAATAAGATTATCCATTATGCTTCTTTCGTTTCTTTTTTAGCCAACAATATAGCTCCGACCATCGCTGTTAACAACAATATGGAGGATAGCTCAAACGGCAAGAGGAACTCATCAAATAAAACCTTGCCCAGATTCTTCACAAGCCCTACATCCGTATTTCCTGTTACAAATTCATTACTGCTCTCGAGCACCTTAAAGGCTCCCAAAAAAGTCGCCAGCATACACATCCCTGCAACAGCCCCCATAACCTTTACTACGTTGGACTTCATAGGTTCTATATCTTTATTGAGATTGAGCAGCATCAAGACAAATAAAAACAAAACCATAATCGCCCCCATATAGACAATGAAGTTGACAACAGCTAGAAACTGTGCATTTAACAAAATATAGTGTACCGTAAAGGTGAAAAAAGTGACAACCAAATATAGTACGCTATGCACAGGATTCTTTGTGAAGATCGTCATCAGCGCAAAGAAAATAGACAAAAAGGCAACAAAATAGAATATAGTCATTTGCTTAAACGTTTTCTCTGTTTAGTTTCGTAATATCAAATTTGGATTCCACCAATTTATCTTTACCATATATAAAATCCCGTCGTAAATACTCCGCCGTCACATGGGGACCATCCAAGTATATCGCTTCTTTAGGACAGGCTTCTTCACAAAGCCCACAAAAAATACAACGCAGCATATTGATTTCATAAACAGAAGCATATTTTTCCTCACGATACAAATGCTCTTCGCCTTTCTGGCGCTCAGCCGCAGTCATAGTAATAGCCTCAGCAGGACAGGATAGTGCACAAAGCCCACAAGCGGTACAGCGTTCACGGCCTTGCTCATCACGTTTTAAAGAATGTTGTCCTCTGAAATTTTTAGAATAAGGACGTATTTCCTCCGGGTATTTAATTGTTGGTATCTTCCTAAAAAAATGTTTAAGGGTAATAGATAGCCCCTTGGCAATAGCCGGCAAATACATGCGTTCCCATATATTCATTGGCTTCTGCTCAATTACCTTCTTTCTATTGCTTAATGATTGCATAACTGTTGTTTTGTTATCAAGTTATCGTGTTAACTTGTTATCCTGTTAACTTGATAACTCGTTCACCTGATAACTCTCCCTAAAAATAAGTATCCTTGACTAATGTAATTACTCCGGTCAGTACAATATTCGCTATAGCTAAAGGAATAAGGACTTTCCACCCAAGGTTCATCAATTGATCATAGCGGAAACGTGGTAATGTCCAACGTATCCACATGAAGAAAAATATAAAACCGAATATTTTTAAAAAGAAAACGATTACACCAATAATAGTAATCCAATTTTCCGACAGACCAAGTTCATACATAAATGGAAAATTATAACCACCAAAGTACAATGCAGCCATCAACGCCGAGGACACAAACATATTGATATACTCCGAGAACATATAAAGTCCCAGCTTCATCGATGAATATTCGGTATGGTATCCGCCCACCAGCTCCGTCTCACATTCAGGCAAATCAAATGGCACCCTGTTACACTCGGCAAATGCACAAGTAATAAAAATCAGGAAGCCCAGAGGTTGTACCCATATGTTCCAATTCACGAAGCCCGATTGTTGCGCTACGATATCCTCCAATTGCAGTGTACCCGTCACCATCAATAAAGCAATCAGAGACAATCCCATTCCAATCTCATAACTGATACTCTGAGAGGCAGCACGAATAGCACCCATCAAAGAGAATTTGTTATTGGAGGCCCAACCACCAAGCATGATGCCATACACGCCCAACGCAATCACGCCAAACATATAAAGCACACCGATATTGATTCCTGAAGCAACCTGTAAAGAGATTACCTTTCCATTAATAGTCAGGTCCTGTCCCCAAGGGATGACAGCCGAACTGATACACGCGGTGATAATAGCGATCACCGGCCCTAGAATAAAAAGAGGTTTGTGTGCGCCTGACGGGATGATTTCTTCTTTAAAGAAAAACTTACCGCCATCGCACAAAGGCTGCAACAGGCCAAAAATACCAGCTCTGTCCGGACCGTGTCGATCTTGCATAAAACCAGCAATCTTACGCTCCGCAAGAGTAGAATACATCGCGATCACCAATGTAATGGTAAACACAATTACTACTAAAATCAATTTTTCTAAAATAAAAGCTACTTCCATCGCTGATTTACTTTAACCGTTCTGTTCTAGCCAACTGTTCCTCATTGGCTAACTGCAATTTTTTATTTTCATGAATCACCGATGGTGGGTTGAACGCCAAGTAATGATTGGCTCCAATCACCGACTCGTGGTCCACCGGCGTAGGCTCTTCCAGTGTCCAGTCCGAAGTATGTTTGGTTTCAAAACGGCAAGTATTACAGATAAAGTCTTCTACTTCTCCATATTCATCTTTTCTGCCCGTAACCCGTAATACCTCATCCCCTTTGTACCAGAGTGTCACTTTGCCAGCACAAGTAGGACAATTCCGATGAGCATCGACAGGTTTTGTAAACCACACGCGGTTTTTAAAACGAAACGTCTTATCCGTCAAAGCTCCCACAGGACATACGTCGATAACATTACCCACAAAATCGTGATCCAATGCCTTTTCTATAAAAGTCGAAATCTCTGAATGATCACCTCTGTTCAACACACCATGCTCCCGTTCCTCTGTCAGTTGATTGGCCACGTATACACAACGGTAACATAGAATACAACGATTCATATGTAACTGTATCTTATCACCAATATCAATACGTTCAAACGTACGACGCTCAAATTCATAACGTGTCCCCTCATTACCATGTTCATACCCCAGATCCTGTAATTTACACTCTCCAGCCTGGTCACATACCGGACAGTCCAAAGGGTGATTGATCAAGAGCATCTCCACAACTCCTTTTCGAGCTTCAACAACATCGGGTGACGTGATATTCTGTACCTCCATACCATCCATGACAGTCGTACGACAAGATGCTACGAGCTTCGGCATAGGACGCGGATCCTTCTCGGAACCCTTAGACACTTTGACCAGACAAGTACGGCACTTACCCCCAGTTCCTTCCAACTTAGAATAGTAGCACATCGCGGGCGGAACAATATCTCCACCGATCTGACGTGCTGCATTTAGAATAGTAGTCCCAGGATCTACCTCTACAGGTATACCATCGATCGTTACTTTAAATTTTACAACTTCTTCAGCCATCGTTTCTGCTTTCTACTAGATAATTATCCCTTTACTGCATTACAGGTTTTATAGGATCCGCATAGTGTGCCAGTCCATAATTCCGCGATTGTGACTCTCCCGAATGAAGTACATGCCATTCGAATTCATCCCTAAAGTGCCGGATTGCCGCAGCAACAGGCCATGCCGCAGCATCACCTAGCGGGCAAATAGTATTCCCTTCTATTTTGCGTTGGATATCCCACAACAAGTCAATATCCGCAATAGTGCCTTGTCCGTGCTCGATTTTATACAGCACTTTCTCCATCCATCCTGTCCCCTCACGACAAGGCGAACATTGTCCACAGCTTTCGTGATGATAGAAGCGCGTAAAGTTCCAGGTATTGCGGACAATACATTGGTCCTCATCAAATACAATGAAACCACCCGATCCCATCATCGTACCCGTTTGGAATCCACCGTCCGCTAAAGACTCATACGTCATTAAGCGGGCATCACTGTTGATCGTCTTACAGATCAGGTTAGCAGGCAGGATCGGAACGGAAGATCCTCCAGCGACCAAAGCCTTTAACCGTTTTCCATTGGCTATACCTCCACAATACTCGTCCGAGTAAATAAACTCCTCGACAGGTACCCCCAACTCAATCTCATACACTCCAGGATTTTTCACATTTCCACCCGCGGAGATTAGTTTCGTTCCTGTACTGCGTTCTATACCAATCTTTGCATACTCTTCGCCTCCATCATTTATGATCGGCACAACAGATGCAATAGACTCAACATTATTTACAACCGTAGGGCATCCCCAAAGCCCAGCAACCGCCGGAAATGGCGGTTTAATACGTGGATTACCACGCTTACCTTCCAACGATTCCAAAAGAGCCGTCTCTTCTCCACATATATAAGCCCCACCACCCGGTTGTACATAGATTTCTAAGTCATAGCCGGTGCCGAGTATATTCTTACCTAAAAGTCCCGCAGCTTTCGTTTCGGCTATGGCACGTTCTAAAATTCGAATCTGCGGCATCATCTCCCCCCGCACATAGATATACGACGTATTGGTACCTAGCGCATAACTCGAGACAATCATTCCCTCAATTAATGCGTGGGGGATATGCGTCATCAAATATCTATCCTTGAAAGTTCCTGGTTCCGATTCGTCCCCATTGCACACCAAGTACCGAGAAACACCCTCTGGTTTTGCCAAGAAACTCCACTTCATCCCCGTAGGGAATCCGGCGCCGCCACGTCCACGTAATCCAGATTTCTTAACTTCCTCTACGACATCGTCAGGAGACATGTTTTTTAATGCTTTTTCTACAGCACGGTATCCCCCTTTTTGGCGATAGACGTCAAAAGTTTGAATACCCGGCTCATTGATATGCTCTAATAATAATTTACGTCCCATATGTTTTAAGCTTGCTGTTTAGCCTTATTTCGTAAAGTATCAATCAACTCATCGACACTCTCTTCTGTTAAATTCTCGTAAAAGGTATATTCCGGTCCTATCTGCAGTACCGGTCCATAACCGCAGGCAGCCATACACTCCACTCCACGCCAAGAAAACAGGCCATCAGTCGTAACTTCCCCTTCTTTCACTCCCAAACGTTTTTCAATATGCTGCATAATCTTTTCCGCGCCGACTAGGCAACAAGGCCCTGTCCGACACACTTCCAACATGTATTTGCCCTGAGGCCTTAAAAAATACATCGTATAAAAAGTAGCAACCTCATATACCTCAATGGGCTGGATATGAAGATAAGCCGCCACCTTATCCATACTAGCTGTACTCAACCATCCATACTCCGCTTGAACGAGGTGAAGAATGGGCAGCAATGCTGCCTTTTGGCGACCTTCGGGATATCGAGAAACGATCTCTCCAAACTGCTCTAAAAGTACCGCAGAAAATTCTACCGGTTGGTTCTCTTGTATACTAAGCATCTAATTCTCCCGCTATTACATTTAAACTACTCATATTGATAATCGCATCCGATATCAACATACCGCTACTCATTGGCGCAAACATCTGATAATTGATAAACGAAGGTCTTCTGAAATGAAGTCGGTAGGGAGTCCTTCCGCCATCGTGTATCAGATAAAATCCAAGTTCACCGTTCGCACCCTCTACCGAATGATATACTTCAGATTTTGGAGTATCCCATTCACCCATCACGATTTTGAAATGATAGATCAACGCTTCCATATTATTAAATACCTGCTCTTTTGGAGGTAGATAAAAATCAGGAACGTCTGCATGAAATATGCCTTTTGGCTCTTTTTCTATTTTTTCCAATGCCTGTTGGATAATACGCATAGACTGCCACATCTCCGCGTTACGAACCATAAAACGGTCATAGACGTCTCCATTCGTTCCTACAGGAACATCAAACTCAAACTCTTCGTACGAACAATAAGGCGCGGTTACACGTACATCATAATCTACACCGGTAGCACGTAAAATCGGGCCGGACCAACAGTAGTCCAAAGCCTGCTCTGGTGTGACCGCTGCCACCCCCGAAGTCCGTTCTATAAATATACGGTTGCGCACAAACAGCTCTTCAAACTCGCTCAAAACTGGAGGATAGCGCTTTAAAAACTCTCTAATTTTATCAAATGCAACTTCATTGAAGTCACGTTCAAATCCACCTATACGGCCAATATTTGTAGTCAATCGAGCTCCACATATTTCTTCAAATATCTCATAGATAAATTCCCGCTCCTGCATGACATACAAAAAGCCCGAAAACGCCCCTGTATCAACTCCCAAAATACCATTACAGATAATATGGTCAGCAATACGAGCAAGCTCCATGACAATAACACGCATATATTGTACGCGCTTTGGAATCTCGATATCCAACAGCTTCTCGACGGTCATATGCCACCCCATATTATTGATAGGTGACGAACAATAGTTCAAACGATCCGTCAGTGTTGTAATCTGATAAAAAGGACGGTGCTCCGCTATCTTTTCAAAAGCACGATGTATATAGCCTATCGTAGAGACACCACTCACGATTCGTTCCCCATCAATCTGCAACACATTCTGAAATACACCATGTGTAGCTGGGTGGGTAGGCCCGAGATTGAGCGTTATCAACTCATCTTGCGGGTCATTATCAAAAAAAACAGGGCTGTTTGGGGTTATCTTGGTTATTCGGTTACTCATCTTAATCTACACTTGAAGTTAACGGCCAAAATAAAAATCTTTCTTGTCTATCCGATTAGGATCTTCTAGCGGATATTCTTTCCGCATCGGGAAAACCCCTAAATCGTCCATGTTTAAAATACGTCTCAAATCCGGATGTCCTTCAAAATGAATCCCAAAAAAATCATAGGTCTCGCGCTCCATCCAATTGGCCCCACTCCATAGGGAGGTAGCCGAAGGTACTGTAGGCTGTTCACCGCCGACAAAGACTTTAATACGAATACGTATATTCTGAAAAAGATTATGCAGGTGATATACTATTGCATATTGTTTGTTCTGATTGGGATAATGAACAGCTGTAATATCGGTCAAATAGTTTAACCGGAGCATTTCATCATTCTTGACGAATGCTAGCAACTCCAAAATATCAGCAGACTCCGTCTCTATGGCCAATAGACCGTGCGGCTCACCTAAAAAACGAACCCTATCGTTAAAAACAGACTGCAACCGATCGATTATAACTTGATTATCCAACTTATTCATTGTTTGCTTCTATTCCGTACTTTTCTAATAATGCTTTATACTCTGGAGTATTTCTTCGATTCAAGGACTCGCTTTTAACAATTTCTTGAAGCTTCAGCACACCATCTAAAATAGCTTCAGGGCGAGGGGGACAACCCGGCACATATACATCCACAGGGATGATTTCATCAACTCCCTGAAGAACAGAATACGTGTCAAAAATCCCTCCACTAGATGCGCAAGCTCCAACAGCAATCACCCAACGAGGCTCAGCCATCTGTATATAGACCTGCCTCAACACTGGCGCCATTTTTTTGGCAATAGTACCCATCACCAACAGCATATCGGCCTGACGAGGCGAAAAACTAGGCCGTTCTGCACCAAAACGAGCTAAATCATAGGTAGAACCCATGGTAGCCATAAATTCAATACCGCAACAAGATGTCGCAAAAGGCAAGGGCCATAGCGAATTCGCTCGAGCCAATCCAATGGCTTTATCTAAGGAAGTGGCAAAAAATCCAGCTCCTTCCACACCCGGAGGCGCTTCGGCTAAGGTAACTTTGCTCATAATTAGTCTTCTTCTTTCCGTAGTTTATTTCTCGGCTCAATATAATATTTTTAATCCTGTATTGAGGCTCAGGATTACTATTTAGAACTATTCTAATCCCAATCGAGCGCCTTCTTCTTGATCACATAGATAAAGCCCAAAAGCAGCATTCCCATAAAGATAAACATCTCAATAAGTCCCTGCATTCCAAACTCTCTAAAGTTAACAGCCCAAGGATACATAAATATCACTTCTATATCAAAAATGACAAATAAGATTGCGACAAGGAAGTATTTGATGGAGAAAGGCTGCCTTGCATTACCCACCACCTCAACACCCGACTCGAAAGAAGAAAGTTTTTTCTCAGACCGTACCTTTGGCCCCAAAAGGTGCGTCCCCACGATAGTAAGAACTCCGAAACCTGTAGCGACAGCTAATTGAATCAGAATAGGCAGATAATCTACCGGCATATTCTCTATTTGTACGTTTTCCATGATCAGTTTAAGTCTCAGTTATATACACAAAAATATGAATTTTATCCCCAAATAAAAAGGGGAACTGAATGACAGTTCCCCTTTTTATTATTTATATCTAGAAATTTAGCTCTTTAAATAGTCGATATAAGCCTGAGCCGTTTCATCCTCTGGATTAATCTTGATTGTATTCTCAAAATACTCCAATGCTTTCTTATTTTCACCTTTCAATAAATGGAAGTATCCAACGTTATTGTAAGAGTCCACCAGTTTAGAAGTTGCATCATCATCCAATGTCTCACCGGCAGCTTGTTTATCTTTCAAGACCTTGATCAATTGATCAAAAGCAGGCACAAACAATCCTTTAGTCAATTCTGGAGTCTCTGGGTTAATAACATCCAACTGCATATTCGCATAACCTGTCATATACAGCGCCTGTACCAAATATTCGTCATAGACTTTTTGATCATTTGATTTCACAATAACGTCAAATGCTTTGATCGCGTCATTCAATTCTTTCGTCGCATCTTCTTCCTTTTCTTTCTTAGCTGCTCCCGCGCGGAAATTTGCCATTCCCAAGAAGTAATTTGCTTCGTAATAGAAATCCGTTCCCGCCTTCTGCGCAGGTATATTGAAGATAGCGGCAGCTACATCATATTTACCTTGACCAAAAGCAACCATACCAGCCGAGCCGATTTCTGGCATCATCTCAGGATTCATTTCTAAAGCCTTCTGCAAATTAGGAAGTCCTTTAGCAATATTCCCTGCTTCGATGTTTGCTAAACCCGAGAAAAGATAATCGATATCGATCAGACGGCTTTCTTCTGCACCAGCAAATAACTTGTCGAAATACTCAACACCTTTCGCATAATCTTTATCTTGGTTGACAGCGATCAAACCTAAATAACGGAACACCTTAGCATCTACCCCCGGTACATTAGCCAACTTTTCTGCTACCGTTTTCAACTCGTCATATTTTTGACCATATACCAAGAAATCCGCATAACGTACATTAGCCTCCGGAGACATATCACCTGTGACCTGCAAATATTTTTTATAACTATCTACAGCCTTTGCAACCTGTGCTTCGTAAGCCGCTTTTTCCTCATCGGTATTATCAGGCATACGTTTCGCCATTTGCAACTGTGTCTCTGCTATTTCGCGATATACCGGACCATAGTTAGGGTATTCAGATGCAATATTATTATATTGCTCCAACGCCTCATCAAAAGCAAATGCCCGTCTTGTAATTAATGCCTGTTGGACCCTTGCTTTAACCAAGTTCGGGTCTACATTCAATGCATCACGGTAACTCACATAAGCCTGGCTATTATCTTTTAATCCTAAGAAAGCATCTCCCAATGCTACAGGAACCATAGCATCTTTAGTATTTTTAGCTTTAGCCTGAGTCAAATAATCTACAGCTTTCGCAAAATCAGGCTTAGGTGCATCAATATATGCACGCCCGATATAATATAGTGGTAAATAGTCTTTCTTTCCTAAAGAAGCTGTTGCTGTCGCAAATTTAGACTCCGCAGCAGAAGTATTGTTCTTCATCAAATCAACAATACCTAAACCGACACTGTTCAATTGCTCCTTAGGTGCATTGGTCAGACCATTGTTGAAAATCATAGCCGCTGAATCCACCTTTTCGTTAATCAAATAAATCTGTCCAAGGTAAAAGTAATTCTCACCATCTTTAGCCTTCTTCTCGACCAAATTTTGCAAAATACCTTTAGCCTTATCGTACTGCTCTGCATCGATAGCAGCCTGAGCATCCTTCAAACTTTGAGCACTTGCTGTACCAACCACAGCCCCAGCTAGTAATAAACTCAAAAATAATTTGCTTTTTGTCATAATTCTATCTTGTATTCTAGTTGTTTACTAATTTATTTTATCTCTAATTATTATTTCCCTACCAGGCATTGTATAAGGTAATAATCCTGATTTCAAAACTATGCGTTGTCCTCTATCCCCTGTCATGAAAGCTGAGAAGCCGATTCCCAAACCCATATTCGGCTGGTAGTTCAAGACGAAAATCTCTCGCTTCAAAGGGTATTCCCCTGTAGCTAAACTCGTTTGAGAAGGTTTGACAAATTTCCTTTCGCCCGACTGTTCGTTAACTACGCTCAAGATACGAATTTTATCTTTTTCTGAAAAAGAACTTTCTAAAGATAAAAATTGATTATAACTAATCAAGCCAACTTTTCCTTTTTTTTCGGCTACTTCCCTTAGAACAGCATCGGCACTGCCCTTTGCCTCCACATACACGCTGGCAACTTTATCAATTTTCCCCAGTTCTCTAAAATAACGGAAGACACTTGAGTTTAGGTTGTCAAAAATTAACGAGTAATTCTGTGCTTTATTGCCTTTCATCAACTCTATAACATCAGACACTTTTGCACTCGTATCCGCATCGTTAACATTTCCTACCAAAATAATGCCATCATACGCAACGTTATAAATCCTTGGCCTAATGGATCTGGCTTCGAATCCCTTTCGCTCGTCCTCAGTCAACTGCCTTGTCAATACTGCGAAAGCCACATCACCATTTAAAAGACTGTTAACAACCTGTACTTCAGGCTTAGCATGTTCGTCGATTTTAGCATTGTAATATGAACTCTCAAAAACTTCTTTCTGTTCCAAAAACAAAGGCAAAACGGTTTCGTCTACGGCAACTTGCAACACCCCAGCTAGGATATCATCCTTCTTCTCCTTCTTGGTATTAGAACAACCTGTAACGCCCAGAGTAACAACACCGATCAACACAGAACAAAAAAACAGCTTCATATACAGTAAGATTTAAAGATTAACAGAAAGATTAATCGCTTATTATTTTTTATCGTAAAAAATTATTTTGCCAAAGTCTAGCAAACCGCATAAAAGAATATACAATTAGTAAGCCACCAAACATATTTTTATACGTCTTGTCGATCTCTAATGGAAACTGTTTCCAAAAGATAATTAATAGACCTAAAATGAAATAAAAAAGGAACATACATAGGCCTAAAATGGACAGAAATCGCTGTGTTGGCGATTTCTGTCTAAATTTATTGCTTCTTGAGTTGTTATTCACACTCATTACATATTTGTTAAGTCCAAACGAATCGGTAAAGTATAGGCAACACGTACAGGACGTCCGTTCTGTATACCTGGGCTCCACTTTTTCGCTTTCTTCAACAGGTTGACAGCCGCCTGTCCCGTACCGTAGGATAGGTCACGAACGACCTTGACATCAGTCAGCTCGCCGTTTTTCTCTACCACGAATGATACCTGGACAGTTCCTTTCACTCCTGCATCAATGGCTCCTGAAGGGTACTGATAGTTGTCTCCAATCCACTTACGGAATGCAGCCATACCACCTGGCGGTTCTGGTTGGATCTCCACAGATTCGAAGATTTCCTCCCCTGTACCTGTTCCGCCTTCCACACCTTTGGTACTACCCGTAGCTGAACCAGCTACATCTTTAGTACCCCATTTGCCTTCTGTCGTAATGCTTCCACCCTTCATACCTTTCATAGCAACAGGGCCGATAAGTTTTTTCTTATCTGTAGCTTCCTCTACTGTAGCGACCTCTTGCTCCACAGCCTTCTCCTTAGGAACAGGCTTGATTTCTGGTAGAGCCACTACATCCAATGCTGGTTTAGATTCTGCAATTTTAGGTGCTTCCTCTTGCACAGGTGGCTTTTCTTCTTCTTCAGGAAGCTTCTCCGCCAGATCCTCTAAAGTAACCTCTTCTGTGAAAGCAATCTCCTCTTTAGGAGCCTCTTTTCCTGAAAAAAGCTTTAGATTCATTGCGGAAGGAATACTGAAAACTGCAACAACTGCCATTACGATCAGTAACGCGGTGTTAGTCGCTTTCGGCCCCAGCTTACGAAGCTCGTAAGCTCCATAGGCCTTGTTCCTGTTCTCGAAGACAACATCAAGCCACTCCTTTTTAAATATATTTAATTTTTCAAACATATTAATTCTGTTTTATGATAACTATATGTGGCGACTAGTCGTTATACAGATTATCTTTTTTCAATAGCTCAACTTCTTCGGTCATGATACGGTTAGATATCATATAACGTTTGACATCTACGATTTTCATCTCGTCCAATGCATCTACGATATTTCTAGTTACTGATTTCTCACTTGGTCGTATCACCACGATCATATCTTTACCACCTGCCTGCTGAGGAACTAATTGTTTCATCTTAATAAGTACGGCACGTAGGCCATCTTTACTATAATCAACAACTGTCGGTCCTTGAAGTGGCTTCTTGACATCCCCCTGATACCAGATAAGTTTGTCATCAGACCCCAATACTAAAGTCACACTACGATGCTCATCCACATCTACATCTGTCTGTTTATCGGTCTCGACATTTTTATCAGGCATAGCGACATCCATCGCTTGAGGCTTATTCAAGGAAGTGGTCAACATAAAGAACGTAATCAGTAAGAACGCCAAGTCAACCATGGCTGTAAGATCGACCTTACCACCATCTTTCTTGGTTCTGCCTTTTTTACTTTTCTTACCAGAGTCTTGATTTAATTCTGCCATTTGTCTCTATTCTATTTAATCAGCTTTAAGACCAGTTACGAAACTGAACTTGTTTTGCTTCTGATTACGTAATGTTTCAATTATTAAATTCAAACTAGGAAACTTCTCATCAGCATCTGCCTTGATTGCTACGGTCATTAGCTCGATATCATCCGGATCGCCACCACTTTCAATAGCTTTATCTCTCAATATCTTTGCTGATGCCAATCTAGCCTGTTTTACCCATGATGACAATTCATTTGATGCATTTGTCGTCGAATCTACAGGGATACCTTTTTGCTTATCTGCCGTTCTATCGCCTGATTCTGCAGCCAACAATGTTTTCATTGTTTTCATTGACACCCCAAAATCTTCCATCGATTTGAATTTACCATATTCCTCTGGTGTAAATTCAATACCATACAACGCGCCCATTTGCTGTAATGCTTGTACACGTACGTTTTGGTCTGACATATGAAAGAAGACTTTCCCTTCATCACCTACTGTGATCATCGCTACGTTTCCATCAGGCAATTTTGCTTCCGAATACGAATGTGGTGCGTCAACAATAAGTGACTCTTGTTGTCTTGCGGTTGCTGTAAGAACGAAGAACGTAAGAAGCAAGAAAGATACGTCACACATCGCGGTCATATCGATCGATGTACTGGCTCTTTTTACTTTTGCTTTACCCATTTTCTTTAATCTTTTTTAATTAACAACTCTTCTTTACTTAATGATGCTTGCCTATTTCAATTTCCATAAAAAAATTGAAATTTATTCAAAGCATCTTATTTGTGGTTAGCCGCGTACGTTTGTACGATAGAGAAACCAGCCTCGTCGATAGAGTAAGTTAATTTGTCGATTTTTGCAGTCAAGATGTTGTACATTACAATCGCAAATGTAGATGTAGCAATACCTGTCGCTGTATTGATAAGAGCCTCTGAAATACCGTTTGCTAATTTAGCTGAATCTGGTGCACCACCTGTTGCCAACGCCGAGAAGGCCTTGATCATACCTGTTACCGTTCCTAATAGACCAGTCAATGTACCGATAGAAACCAATGTAGCCAATACGTTAAGATTTTTCTCTAACATCGGCATTTCTAATGCTGTAGTCTCTTCGATTTCTTTTTGGATAGCCAAAGCCGATTTTTCTGAATCCAATCCTGGGTTAGCCTCCACATCTTTGTATTTTAACAAACCTGCTTTGATCACGTTAGCAACGGATCCTTTTTGTTTGTCACACTCAGCGATAGCTGTATCGATACTACCTGTTTTTAATAATGATTGTACTTTTCTTACGAAGTTACCTACATTACCTGTACCTGAAGCTTTGCCGATAACGATAAAACGCTCAATAGCGAATACCCATACCATTAAAAATAATCCCAATAGAACGGGAACTACATAACCAGCGTGATAAACCATACCACCATAGTTACCTGGAAGCGGTTGATTCTCCTGTTTTCCATCAATAAAGTTTGAAGGATTACCCATCACATATTCCCAAATCAAATAACCAATGATAAAACAAATAACGATAGATAAGCTCGCAAATAAGTTACCTGAATTGCCACTCTCTTGTTTTGCTGGGCTAGTAGTTTTTGGTGCGTTTGCCATTTTTACTAAATTTTAGATTTTACTGTTGTTTAATTATTTATGTTTAATTCAATTTTATGCAATACTTGTCGCATCATTTTGACGTCTGTCAAAACAAATATACTATTTTGTTACAAAAGTCAAATTTTTTAGCATTTAATTTTAAACTCTTTTTAATGTGCTTGACGGATGAGCATCAGCGGCAATCATATCCTCAATACACATATAAATTAAATGTTCCCATCTTGTGAATATTATGCAATAAAAACTATTTTTTCTTTGATATGCAAATTAATAAATAGTTAATCGAAAAAAATAAGTAAGCTATCACTCACTTTGATTGTTTCAACATATTTGTGCTTTACTGTACCTTACGCTGCTAAGATCCTTGTATTAACGTATTTATAAATCAAAAATTGTCTTATCCACCAACTTGTTTTACGTTATATCCAGAAGATGCTAATAATTCAAAAACTTTTTGCTTAAAATCTCCTTGTATCAAAATTTCGCCATCTTTCGCAGATCCGCCCACTCCGCATTTTTGCTTTAACAATTTAGCGAGATTCTCCAGATCGCTATCTTTACCTACAAATCCTTCAATAACAGTGACAACTTTTCCTTTACGGGATTTACGATCCAAAAGAACTTTCAGCTTCTGCTTTTCATTGGGTAAAGTATCTATCTCAAAATCTAGATTCTCATCGTAGTTAAAAGAGCTATCTGTTGAATAGACAACACCTTCGTACCGTTGCTTTTTTTGCTTTGACATTTTTATTTAAAAGTTATAGAAGTTATAAAAGTGATGTAGGTTACAAGGATTTTTCCATAACCATCATAATTTTTGTCACTGTTATAACTTTATTTTAATATAGAGTAACGCCTTTACGGTTTTACAGTTTCACAATTTTGCCGCTCCCTCATTAACATATTATTTTCAATGAGCTTGGTTTTACTTCAATCTGTAGATTACCAGGCAACACTAATGGCTCTCCATCGACATGTACCGGTCCGGTATCATCGCGCTCGATCAGGATGTCCTTCCCTGGAATAATTTCCACATACTCCGACTGGTCCGCCGAGCGGTTAAAAAGATGATACACCATCATGGGCAAAATATAAAGCGGGAATTTATGTACTATACAAACATCCAAAAGACCATCATTAACAGACGCATTGGGTGCGATATATGCATTATTACCATATTGAGGCGAGTTTGCAACCGATATCATAAACGCTTCACGTTCATATTTTTTCCCATCTATGGTCAACGTATAATGACAGGGTTTGTACTTGCTTAATACATTAACAACCGACCGCAAATAACCGATCGGACCACGTATGGAGTCGTTGGCAAAGCGGTCACTCACGGACGCATCAAAACCTAATCCCGCAATATTGAAAAAGGGTTTACCATTGACCGTGCCGCAGTCGACATCCACTGTTTCGAATCGATTCAACCGGCGGATAGCAGCAGTCTCATTCATAGGTATTCCTAAATACAGGGCCAAACCATTACCTGAGCCCTCTGGAATAATGCCCAAAGGAATTCCTGATCCGACCAGTGCGGCTCCCAATTCATTAATAGTACCATCACCGCCCACAGCGATAACCGCATCATATTTATCTTCTATTGCCTTTTTACCCAATTCATAAGCGTGATTGGGCTTTGTCGTCTGTTGAAAAGTCGGGTTAAATTTCTTTAAATCAAGAACTTCCAAAACTTTCTTATTGAAAGCTGTTTTCTTTTTACCTCCCGAAATGGGGTTTATCACAAAAAGTATCTTCTTTTGATCTTCCATAAATGCATACTGTCACGTCTGTAAAGATATAGATTACATTGCAATTAATAATCGTCCAAATCTTGGAATAACTAAAATTAGCTTTTAATAGTTATAAAAGAGTTGTAGCTTTGTCCCGTCAAAAAAGGTGGACTGATTTGCATTTTACTTGAACAGTAAAAAGGGAGATTGCAACCACAGAAAAAAAGTGCTAAAACCATTCATTTACTCGTTTTTCACTTCTACCTGTATTGCTTTTCTCTAACTAAGGTACGATACAGTTCCCACAACGTAATATTATACAAAAACAACTATTGTAATATGGCATATTTATTCACATCCGAATCGGTATCGGAAGGCCATCCAGACAAAATTGCGGATCAAATATCTGATGCATTAATTGATAACTTTCTAGCCTGGGACGAAGATGCCAGGGTGGCTATCGAAACTTTGGTCACTACAGGTCAAGTCGTATTAGCCGGTGAAGTGAAGTCTAAAATATATTTGGATGTCCAGAAAATAACACGAGCAGTCATTGAAAAGATCGGCTATACGAAATCGGCTTACATGTTCGAAGCGAACTCATGTGGTGTATTATCTGCCATTCACGAGCAGTCTGCTGATATCAATCAAGGAGTAGACCGTAAAACGAGGCAAGATCAGGGAGCCGGTGATCAAGGAATCATGTTTGGCTATGCAAACAACGAAACCGACAACTACATGCCTTTAGCACTAGACTTATCCCATCGCTTACTTTACGAATTAGCTGCTTTACGTCGCGAGAATAAAGAAATCTCTTATTTACGCCCCGACGCCAAGTCGCAAGTTACCTTAGAATATAGCGACGACCATAAACCCTTGCGTATCGACACCATCGTAATCTCTACACAGCACGATGATTTTGACAACGAAGATACGATGCTTGCAAAAATTACAGAAGACATCAAAAACGTTTTGATTCCTCGTGTCAAAGCACAATTGAAGCCGGAATTACAAGCATTATTCAACGATGATATAAAATTCCATGTCAACCCTACTGGTAAGTTTGTAATCGGCGGTCCACATGGAGACACGGGCCTTACTGGACGTAAAATCATTGTAGATACTTATGGAGGTAAAGGAGCACACGGAGGAGGTGCATTCTCGGGGAAAGATCCATCAAAAGTAGACCGTTCAGCGGCTTATGCAACGAGACATATCGCCAAAAATCTAGTAGCTGCTGGTATAGCAGACGAAATATTAGTACAGATTTCGTACGCTATCGGTGTAAAAGATCCTATGGGAATCTACGTAAATACATACGGAACGAGCAAGGTAAATTTCTCTGATTCCGAAATTGCAACGAAAATTTCTGAAATTTTCGACATGACACCATACGGTATCGAAACACGCCTGGGCCTGCGTAACCCTATATATTCAGAAACCGCAGCTTATGGACATATGGGAAGGACACCAAAGACCGTCACGAAGACATTTGAAAGTTCTAATGGTGAAACCAAAACGGTGGAAGTAGAGCTATTTACCTGGGAAAAACTAGACTACGTGGATAAAATCAAAACGGCTTTCGGAATATGAGTCTTATAAAACAGATCATACGTTAAAAAAAGCGCAAAGAACTAATATTCTTTGCGCTTTTTTATGCAGTACATACGATACTTGATAGGCTTCCGATTATCTATAGCTTTTGATCTAACAGGTAGATTATCCGTACTTCATTCGGACTTAACAGGGACTTCATTCGGATAAACCCGAATAAAACTCGGGTTTTACCCCTGTTTTCTTCCTATCAAATACCTTTTGAGGTAAAAGATGTCCCCGACTTGGTAAAAGAATTAACCGAAGACTTCTCTAGTAGACTTAAAGCATATTGAGATAATTAGGGATTGAAGACCTAATAAAAAGAGAGCGTGATCAGTAACATAAGGAAGACCTATATCAAGCCTCTTGCCTTAACTTCTAAATACTTATTAACCGCATTGATGCTCAAATCCTCAGGAGCAGTATAGATAGTCTGCAACCCATTACGGATGAGCTCCTGTATAATCAGATTTTTCTCATAGACAAACTTCTCTGCTATAATCTTATTGTAGACATCGATTGTTTTAAAAGCTTCCTCCCTCGACATCTCCAAAAGCTCCGTATTCTTAAAAACAATCACCACCACGATATGGCTCTTATTCAGCATCCGTAAATAAGGGAGCTGCCTGTTCATCGCTTCAAGCGTCTCGAAATTGGTATATATAAAAATCAGCGAACGCTTATTAATATGCTTTCTAGCAAAGGCATACAAACCGCCAAACTCTGACTCTTCAAACCTTGTAGTGATGCCATACAACTTGTCAGCGATCAACTTCATCTGCTTATTGTTCTTCTCTGCCGGAATATGGTTATTTACATCTTTAGAAAAGGTAAGCATTCCCGCTCGGTCCTGTTTGAGTATCGCAGCATTAGAAAGTACCAAGGTCGCATTGATAGCGTAGTCCAATAAGGTCATTTCTTGGAAAGGCATACGCATAACACGCCCCAGATCAATAAAAGAATAAATCGGTTGGGATTTTTCTTCCTGATATTGGTTTATCATCAGCTTATTATGTTTTGCAGAGGCTTTCCAATTCATGTGCCGGTATTCATCACCTTTTACATATTCCCGTATATGATCAAACTCCATGGTGGAGCCGATGCGACGGATACGCTTAACACCTAACTCTACAAGTCTATCCATAGTAGCGAGCAACTGATACTTACGCATCTGCACAAAAGATGGATAGCAAGGGATATCAAGATGGTTCTCTAGCGTAATTCTTCTTTCGAACAGCCCCAAATGACTGATTAAGACGTGACATTTTCCAAATGAATAAATTCCCCGGCTTTTGGGAGATAATTCATAATCAATCTCATGCACCCTATGTGGTAACAGTCGTAACGAAAACTCATTCTGCCGCATTTGCAATTGCACAGGCATCTCTTCCAGCACTCGGGCTTTCATGCCGATAGTATAACGACTGGAAACAAGCAGGGAAAATGTATTGACATCGCCATTAGACATTTTTTCGGGATACCTACGCTCAATGACAATAGGCTTTTTGAGAAAAAACAGAAATAACAAATCCCAAACGCATACAAGCAACAATACCCACGAAAGAACGGCACATAGGATACGTAAAGGTTCCACGTAAAACGACAACGCGAAACCTCCCGCTAATCCTAAGAGCAGAAAGAAAAACAGATTCCTAACATACAACCGCTTTATCCAATTCATTATCGCGGGATTTCTACAGACTCTACCAATTGACGAATAATATAATCGGCAGAAAAGCCTTCCATTTCCTTCTCCGGTGTAAGCTGCACACGATGCCCTAAAATTGGTGATGCTACATATTTCACATCCTCAGGAGTTACAAAATCCCGACCCTGTAGCGCTGCAAAAGCCTTTGAAGCTTCCAATAAAGCTATAGACGCACGAGGTGAGGCACCTAGACTTAAATTTGGATTGCTACGTGTCTGCACGACAATCTGCGCGATATATTGTAGTACATCATCATGTACATAGACAAGTTTGACTAAGTGCTGAAAATGGATGACCTCTTCCTTAGACAA
This sequence comes from Sphingobacterium faecale, assembly GCF_016746095.1. Taxonomy (GTDB): domain Bacteria; phylum Bacteroidota; class Bacteroidia; order Sphingobacteriales; family Sphingobacteriaceae; genus Sphingobacterium; species Sphingobacterium faecale. The sequence goes on from NZ_JAERTY010000009.1 coordinate 363,265, forward strand.
CACCGCCTGAACTAGATCTTCCTTATTGCCTGCACGCTGCAAATGATGTTCTTTTAAAATGTTTAACTCTTGCTCAAACTCAGGATAAAGAACATCAACCTTGAATAGAAAACGGTCGAGCTGCGCCTCCGGCAACCTGTATGTTCCCTCATGCTCAATAGGGTTTTGAGTGGCAAACACAATAAAGGGGCTAGTCATCTTGTAGGTATGACCGTCGACAGTCACTTGTTCCTCACTCATACATTCAAATAGGGAGGCCTGCGTCTTTGCTGGAGCCCGATTGATTTCATCGATCAAAATGATATTGCCAAATATAGGCCCTTTTCTAAATTCAAACTCATTGGTTTTCAAATCCAATATAGATGACCCTGTTACATCTGATGGCATCAAATCGGGCGTAAACTGAATTCGCTTAAAATCACTATTTATAGTCTTAGCAATAAGCTTGGCTGTCAATGTCTTAGCCACACCCGGTAATCCTTCAATAAGAGAGTGTCCACCAGCAAGAATAGATATCAACAACATATTGATAACTCGATCCTGTCCTACAATAACTTTTTTAATTTCTTGCCTTACCGCATCCAACTTATGCTGTAAAACAGTCAAATCAATCCTATTTTCAAAATCGGGAAGATAACGGTCTGTTAGGTGATCTTGTTCGCTCATATCAAATTGGCTTTACTTTTAAATTCTTCTATCTTTTTATTAACATATTTTACATCTTCTGTGGAAAAACTATCCTGTTCGCGGTAGCTTTGGAGAGAAGAGAAAAGTGTGATGGTTACTTCTAAAGGCACTCCGGATTTCATTGATAGCTGGCGCAGAAACTTACTATCAACAAGATCCATCGTTTCCAAATGGTAGCTATGTCGTATAGCATAAAGAAAATAATCTATTTTCTTCTGAACAATATTGCCCGGATCTCCATTTTCATAATATAATGTTCCGATGGTCTTTGCGAACTCTTTTGAGAGATTAGGCTCAGGCCGCACAATCTTCACTGCCCGTTGCTCCCGCTTACTTTTAAATACGAGCAGAACAAACAGGCCAAACAGCAACAAATACCAAGCTTGGTTAAAACCCGGACTCGTCAAAATCACACGTAAAGGGGTGACCGATTGTCCAGAGTTGAAATAGTAGTCAGAAAATAAAATTTTCCTACTTTTAATCAAACGAAGAACTCTCGACACATAACTGTACCCTTCTTCTTGCAAAAGGTGATAATTGGTAAATACTTCAGGCAGCAAATGCAAATATAGCGTTCCCTTTCCGTGAGATACACGAATGAAGTTAGGAATACTCCTCCCTCTTGCATGCAGCTGACCTAAAATAGTACAGGTCCTTGCATCAAGTTTAGAGAATACATTAAAATCATTTATCTTATCTAAATAAAGTCTTGTTGTATCTGTTCCCAAGGAATAACTAACATTTTTGTCTGTAGGAACAAATAACTTATACTGCAGAGACTCTGCTTCTATCTCCAGTGTGTCCAATAATTGCTTACCGATATAGGTAGACGCTATAAATACCTCGCCTCCTCGATCGACGAAATCCAATATTTTCTTAGCGTCCGAGTCACCATAACTCACTTGTTGATATACGTCTAGGAGTGCTGTTCCATAACCTTTAATGCTATCTAGACGATCGACCAATTCGTATATAGTCTCCCCAAAATCTTCATACACACGATCTGGCCCCAATATGCGGGGTACTTCATTCCGAAAGACAAATAAGCCATACGGTATTTTATCCCTGAAATTGTAGGTCTTGGTCCAGTTTATCGGACGCTTAGCCCCAGCATCAATCAGCGCTATTCCAATAGCAACAACCAATACCAGTAAAAGTCCTATTCCTATACTCTTTTTCAAGACCACCTCCTTTGAAATTGGACAAAACGTTCTTCATACTTGGTGTAAGAGTTCTCCGTAATAGTAAAACCACCAAACCATACATAATCAAATACCGAAGCACAATCTAGAAAATCAGCTTTCAGCATCGCATTATCGACTTGCTCCATCAATTCACTATTCGTCTTGGATTGATTCCACTGTACAATCCCCTTTCTACCCAAGAGCTGAATGTTCATCAAATGTAGGTAACGTATAGCCAAAGCATAATTCTTTTGTTGCAAAGCTTCAGACAGATAGGTAGCAACATCCACCTGTAAAAGATTTTTCTCTATAAAGTCTATTTGCCGCTCTTCTTCCTCCTCCTTTTGATGATGTATGTACACCTGCTTACGGGATAAGAAGAATTTATAGATCAAAAACACAAAGATAACAGCTCCGATAATGGCTAGTACATTAACAATCCCTTCGTTAAAATTATGCTTAGGAGTAGGAAAAAGACTGGATATGAAAGCACCAATGCGATCAATCAGTTTGTCAAAAAAACTCAGTTTATCTGAAATACTTTCTATATACTCAAACTCTTTACTTTGGTATCTTGACAGCATAGCGTCATACGATGGCAATGTATCCCCTATTACCATCTTGTCCTTGGGGATAGAATCATAATATCCCGATTTCCAATATTCGTAGATCGGAGCAGTACGCTCCCCATTCAAAGTATCAACAGTTGCATCCTGCAGAACATTAAACATTCTTCCTCCTCCCTATCTTATGGATTTTTTCAAAAACATCTTCACCGAAACGAAGCTCTTTGGCCGTTTCATAAATAATTCCGTAACTGATCACCGATAACATGTAGTAGATAATAAAAAAAACGGTCAGCATTGTACTTCCAAAAGTCACCAGTATCTTGCCTATATAGGTTTCAAAAAAATCATTGCTGAAGCCTACATAATTATAAGCTATCAACCCCAAAATGATAAGAGGAACTATGCTCATCAAGGTCATTAACGAGCGAAATAAAAAAGTAACAACATAAGAGGCTAAGCCATATTCGGCAATCTTTTCTTTAAGCATCGAAAAGGCTGAAGTATAAGTGTCAAAAAGGTCATAATAATTCTCCCGATATAACATAAATGCCGTAAAAAACCACAGTCCTAATATGGCAAAAACAATGCCTACAGCAATAGATCCGACGAAAGGAATCAAGGCCGAAATAAATACTACAAAACCGATTGGAATAAGCAGAATAACGCCAACAACTACACTCCCTAGTAAAAAGCGGAAGTATTTGCTACTTTGACTCTTAAACGCTACCCATATATCCTTATAGGAAAACGCGAGATCTCTTCGATCCCTTAGCAGGATAAAATACTCTATAGTAAATCCAAAAGCAAGGACACCGATAATCAGCATACACAACGCCGCTAATCCAAGAGTGATCAACATATCCACAATCTCGCCCGAACTATAATCAGCATTTAAGTTAAGTTGTGTAGAGATATAATAGCCCACAAGCAACATTAGGCACAGTGGACCGATCAACATCCGCAACAGCTCTCGCGTCAGGTGTCCCCAAATTATTTTTAGTAGGTTGATAAAGTCCTGTACAAACTCTCCTACTCTACGCTCTCGCTTAAATTCGAATTCGCTTAACTCCATTTATACCTACTTGCTAATTGTCGGGGTCTAATGATATAACAATAAATAATAGCGATCGTCGAAACCAAGATAATACATACACATAGCCAAATCGAAAATTGGTAGTAACGTGTGACAAACCCCTCCAGTGTACCTGCGATAATAAAAAAGGGCACTGTACTGATCAAAACTTTTGATGCTTGCTTTGTCGCGGCTTTAAAGGAGTCCAATCGGCTATAAGATTTTGGGAAAAGGATACTATTGCCCATAGCAAGGCCACAACCTCCAGCAATTATAATAACGGAAAGCTCAATCGTACCGTGTATCCATATTGCAGATATGGCTTCCGGCAATACGTCGTACTTATAAAATAGATAGTGAAAAGTTCCTACCATAATTCCATTACTGAATAGGATATAACCTGTACCTAAACTAAAAAAGGCGCCTAAGATGAAGGCGTAAAAGGCAACTTTTACATTGTTAATGGTTATAGCCAGTGCTCCTCCCCAATTGCTTCCATCCTGATAGACGCCAGCAGGATTTCCGGCCTTAATATTATCGACCGTCATATTGACATAATGATCACCTAAAATGAGACGGACAAACCCCTCATCGTATTGAGCGGATACAAAACCAATGAGGCTGGCAAATAAAAAAATCAATAGTGAATACAATAAAGGTCGTCGTATGGACCAGATCGCTTCAAAAACTTCAACCTTAAAAAAATGGGATATTTTGTTATTAGAGGATTTTTGATCCTTATAGATCAGCTGATGCGCACGAATAGAAAGCTCATTGAGATATTGCTTGGTCTTACTTTGCGGATAAAAAGTCTGCGCATATGCTAGATCATTCGTCAGTTCGATATAGTTAGATGCCAATGTATCGGGATTCACATCACCTTTATTCGTCAAATTATTTTCTATTGACAACCATTTTTCTTTATTTCGTTCTATAAAGGATGCTTCTCGCATAAACTTAAGATTACAGCTCGCTATAAACTTAGATAAAATGCTGCGTATTCCCGAATACAAAGAAAAAATAATCTATCAAAATCTTATAATGACACAGAATCTAGAGCTTTTGTAACCTAGTAATTAACATAACTCCGTAACTTCACATCGATATGAACAAACTGCTGATCAACACTCCTCAAAACGTAAACTTCGAATACAAGTTAGCTTCTGTTGGTTCACGCTGTATGGCCTTTGGCTTGGATTATGGAATCATGATACTGTATGCTATCTTCATGTTTACAGTACTTCCCAAAACGGGCGTATTCAACTCAAACGATCCTTGGCTTAGCTGGGGAGTCTCCTCTTTTGTGACCTTACCTATATTTCTATATCCTCTTATTCTGGAGACATTAATGGAAGGACAGACTATCGGAAAGCGGATTATGAAAATAAAAGTTGTCAAGATTGATGGCACCCGAGCTACTTTCTATCAATATTTTATACGCTGGGTCTGTAATGCCATAGACATATTCATGAGTATGGGAGGCTTGGGACTCACGAGCATCATCCTAACGCAAAAAAGTCAGCGTATCGGAGATATAGCCGCTGAAACAGCCGTCATCAATATCAAAGAGGATATTGGCTTAAAAGAAACACTATTTGAAGAAATTACGGCTACCCACGCTATTACATACCCAGAAGTGATTAAACTAACCGATCGGGATCTCAATGAAATCAAAGAAATATACCATACTGGATTCCGCAGAAAAAATTATACAATCATACAAGCATTGGCAGCCAAGGTTGAAATCCTACTGGGCGTAAAGGCAAATATACACCCAGAGGACTTTATAAGTCAAGTAATCAAAGACCATTACTACATGTTCAAAGAACAGAGTTAATGATTAATGTGTAGAGCGGGCGAATCAGCGAATTTGCAAATCTGCCCGAACCCATCACTAATCACTAGTCACTAATAACCGCAGATGAGGTATGAGCTTGTCTATCGACTTTTTTGACAAGTCCTTGCAAAACATTACCTGGCCCTACTTCTACAAAGGACTCCACTCCATCAGCAAGCATATGCTGAACGGTTTGAGTCCATCTCACAGCACCTGTTAATTGAGCAATAAGATTTTCTTTGATCTTAGCAGGATCTGTATAAGGCTTAGCATCTACATTCTGGTAAATCGGACAAGTTGGAGCCGTGATAGTAGTGGCTTCTATTGCAGCCTGCAATTCGACCTTTGCGGGCTCCATCAGTGGGGAGTGAAAAGCGCCTCCGACATTCAGTTTCAACGCACGTTTTGCGCCAGCCTCGGTCAATAATGCACAGGCTTTGTCTATCCCTGCGATGGATCCCGAAATGACTAACTGACCCGGGCAGTTATAGTTTGCTGGAACTACAACATCCTCCACCTGTGCACAGACACGTTCAACGGTTTCGTCGTCCAATCCAAGAATCGCCGCCATGGTGGAAGGCTCGACCTCACATGCCTTTTGCATCGCATTTGCTCGTTGTGCTACAAGCTTCAATCCGTCTTCGAATGACAGCGCTCCAGCTGCAACCAAAGCGGAGAATTCACCTAAAGAGTGTCCTGCGACCATAGCAGGGTTAAAGCTATCTCCCAGCGCCTTTGCAAGAATAACAGAATGCAAAAATATAGCAGGCTGTGTCACTTTCGTTTGTTTAAGATCTTCATCCGTACCGGAGAACATGATGTCCGTGATACGGAAACCCAAAATATCATTAGCCTGTTCAAATAGCGATTTTGTTTCTGCGTTCAGGTTATAAAGATCTTGTCCCATTCCAACAAATTGGGCTCCTTGACCTGGAAAAATGTAAGCTGTGTTCATATGTGAATAATTATTTATGAAGGTTTGACTTTGAGTAACAGATCAGTCCGTTGACACATCACTTTAAGGTATCAAAGATAGCTACTTTTCGGGCATAAATTTTAAAGAAACCAGGTGCTTTTCATCAAAGAATATATTTGATAATTCGAAAAGGTCCGATGCCGTGACTTTATCAATACACGTCAATACATCCGCCAAAGAAATAACCCGACCATAATCAATAATATTTTTTGCCTCGGCGACAACCATACTCATCCTATTTTCTTCAGCTAATGCAATCTGCCCTTTAAATTTCTGCTTTGCTCTAGTCAATTGATATTCGGAAACGGGCGTATTTTTAAGCTTATTAAGCTCTTTGAAAACTAATGAAACGGCCTTATTTAGTTTCTCCTCATCGGTACCCAAATAAATACTAATACTTCCCGTATCCTTATACATCGCAAAGTTGGACTCGATCGTGTAAGCTATACCATACTTTTCGCGAATCCCAAGATTAAGGATGGAACTCATACCGTAGCCGCCTAACATATTGTTAAGTAAGAGTAGTGCGGTCTTCCGGTCATCGTAGACTCCAAAAGTCTGCCCCCCCAACATATAATGTGCTTGATTGATTGGTTTTTCAACAATCTGATTAATGTTGTTTACAACGGGGACAACTTGTGTCGGGCTATCCAAGAGATTCGGTTTTATTTTTCCAAAAATACGCTCCGCCAATCGTTGCACTTGGGTCAAAGAATAATCCCCCGAAATAGCGATAACGATCTCCGAGGTATTGTAGGTCTCCTGCATAAAACGAAGAATGTCCAATTTCGTGATGGACTTTAAATCGTCTTCTAAACCTAATATATTATGTCCCAACCCAGACCCCTGAAATAAAAGATCTTCAAAATCATCCATTATCGATTCTTCAGGACTATCCAGATAAGAAGCAATTTCATCCAACACAACACCTCTTTCCTTTTCTATTTCTGCCTCAGGAAAAGTAGAGTGAAATAAGACATCTTCAAAAAGGTCTAATGCCCGTTCCAAATAGGGATTCAGGAACGAAGCGTGCAAACAAGTGTATTCTTTTGTGGTATAGGCATTCAAATCGCCTCCAACGTGTTCCAAACGATTCAAAATCTGATTGGTCGACCGTTTTTCAGTACGCTTGAAAACAAGGTGTTCAATAAAATGAGCCATCCCAAACTTCCCCTCCTGCTCATTCCTAGATCCGGTATTTACGAGAATACAGCTATGGGTGATAACTGACTTTTGAAAATGCAATAATATGCGTATACCGTTATCCAATTGGATAAGATTGTACTCCTTCATTCAGATGGATTTTTTAATAATGAATGCAAAGTTACGTAATAAAAGACAAACCTACAGCATAGGCTACCCAAAGCCACTTTCGACAAAAGGCTCAATTGATGATAGAAAAAAAGGCACCAAAATCCTCACGCGGATCAAGGTGCCTGATTTGTATCCTGGCAAACTATTTTTACATTCTTGGAGGACGCATACCACCATGCGGACCACTATTGCTCTCCATCGGGTTCACGCCAGAGAACTTCTGTAGTTTGAATGTGAACGTCAGCATAAAGTAACGCGCTAAGCGATTCGTACGGCTATCTGTCAGAATATCACCCACTGTACGATTGATATTGGTCTGTTGATTTAGCAAGTCGAATCCTTGAAAACGGATGGTACCTCGCTGTCCTTTCATGAACTTCTGTTCGATATAGCTATTGATGATAAAAGGATTTACATTATCACGATACCCGCTATTAAATTCCTTAGAAAGGTCTGCCCCAAAGATTGTAGTCGGAGTAATGTTGATTGAACCGATTAATGAAGGCGCAATCTTCGTAGTATTGGGCTGGGAATTAAAATCCGGAAGCGTCGATTTGGTAACATTGTAGGTATATCTCACACCTGGATTAATTTCTAGATTCTCCGATGGATTATATCTGAAAAACAGCATCTGGAAGATATTGGTATTATTCGTAACATTTTTATCAAACACTCCTCCGGTTGCTTCTCTATTGATATAGGAAATATTCTTCGTAAAGCCGACCCCACCTCCGTACATAATGTTATACGTTTTCTCCTTTAAAGATCTACCCCAGTGATAAAAGGAATTGATCGAGTAAACAGGTTCAGATTCATTTCTATAGCCAACCTCGTTAACATTACCTAGCCCTGAACTCAGGTATCTTCTGTTCATAGACACAATCTTATCTGTTGTTAATTCGGCTCTAAGCATCGCAAAGAAACTCTTTCCTTTCTGGAAATCACCTGTACGGAAACGTACCCTTGCGGAATGTCTAAATTCAGGGTCAAGGTCAGGGTTCCCGATAGTCGTCATCGTTTCACTTGTTGACTCGGGAAACGGAAGGATCTGGGATACGGACGGTTCTGAGGACTGCCCAGAATACTGAAACGTTATATTGGACTGTCTAGAAAACTTATACTCAAACCGAGCGATCGGGATAATATTGAAGTTCTTACGGTTGATTATAGCCGATTCGGTTGCACTAAAGGCATCTCCTTTTAACGTAGATGGTTGAACCGCAGCCCCAAGAGAGTATTTCATCTTATCATTATCAAACATAAAACTCGTACCCAATCGGTGTGTGGTAAACGCATAGTCATAATCGTATTTATAATTTAGAACATTGGTTCCTGTACTTCCTCTGGACTCTACCAAATTTTGCTGATTATGATTGTCATAATCATTAGTATTAAAATCATAAGTAAACTCTAACTTGCTTTTTTCGGAAAGAGGCTCAATATAAGAAACCGAAGCCCCCGCATTCCAGCTTTTATTCTCAACTTCACGATAGGTTTTCTCGTATATTTCGGCAGCTGGTCGATCGGCATTTCCCGGATCCGTAAGCCAGCGCTCCAAAACTTGGTTATACTCATTCTCCGTAACAGAATTATCATAGTTGAAGTTGAAGAATATATTGCGTCCCCTTTCATTAAACTTGTGATTATACAATCCTGAGAAATTATACCTAGGAACAGTCGCCGTAGATCCATTATTTAGCTCTTGAAGATTATCAAAACTTCCAGAGGAAAGAAATTTTGATGTTGAAAAGTTGTCCGTTGTATTATCATTAAATCCAATCTGAGGAGTAAATTTAACGTAATCTTTGTCTGAGATATTCCACTCTAAATTACCCTCAAAGCGATGATTTGCTCGTACACTATTATTGTTTTTTTCAGATTCTTCCGTCAATTTCTGTCCTATATACTCTGAAAAGGAGTTCGTCAATGTGCGATTGTCATCCCTCCCATAAGAATAACTCCCATACACTTTCAATTTATCTGAAAAATCATGACGAATATTAACGCCGATGGAGCCTGTATTAGTAATCCCCTCGGAGCCACCAAACATACCGCCTGGGCCTCGTCCGCCACCGCCTCCTTGTCGTCCTCTAGCTCCTCCTCCCATCGAATTAAAATCAAAGAGATTGGCATTCATGTTATTCAGATTGCCTAATACCGACACCTGGGATTTATCCTTAAATCCCATAAACATACCCGTAGTCTGATAACGTTCTTCGGTACCGCCTCCAACGCGTAAAGTGGTTGCATAACCTTCATTATACTTGGGATCTATCTGTATATTCAACACCTTTGTAGATTCTCCGGATTTATTCCCAGTAAGATTAGCCATATCTCCAAAATCATCCACAATCTGCATCTTTTCGATGATATTAGCAGGGAGATTCTGCGTTGCTGTTTTGACATCACCTCCAAAAAAATCCTTCCCATTTATACGCACACGAGTTACCTGCTCACCCTGAGCTGTTACATTTCCGTCTTTATCTACCTCTACTCCCTGCAATTTCTTTAGGGCATCTTCAGCAACGGAACCTTCGCGCAGTTTTAAATCTTTGGTCGAATACTCAACGGTATCTCCTTTGACCTGAATCGTAACCACTCCATTTACAACGACCTCCTCCAACATATTGGGGATCCCTAACAAGATAATGTTTGGCACCAACATCCTATTATCCTCAACGGGGGCGAATATATAGCTCTTTTCGAATGGCTCAAAACCAAGGCTAACAACTTTAAGCTTAAAAGCGCTAGCACTCAAATTATTGAAGGTATAAATCCCTCCGACCGTCGAACTAGTTTTCAGGGTATCGGCTCCTGCAATATAGTGTACCGATGCCCCTGCAATAGGTCTCGACAAAGAGTCCCTTAAAAATCCCTGCACAGTGTTGTTCGATTGTGCTTGAACGGAAAAACTAACGAATAGGGCTATCGCCGCAATCCATGTCTTTAAAAAATCCATATATTTATTTTCTCTCTATTTTATTGTGCCTTGGAACCAAACCATGGTTTCCTCTTTATACGGGTTTTTTAGCGTAGCCCCTGTAGGGTTTGCTCCATAAATCCGTACGTTACTTGGCCTGTTGGTTGAATCCATCACCTTTTTTGCCTGAAAAAAATGGGTATTGATTCCCACCTGCAGCGCAATCTTATTACTTTTGAAATTTATTAAATCCAATGGTATCTCGGATTCGTAAACCAAAATATTTTTGTCGTCAAACCGAGCGACAGCGTTGATACCATAGGTATTATCAAAAGACAAAAGACCATCTAGAACCTTACTAAAACCTGAAATTTGATAACCGCGAACGCTTTTCAACAACTCTTCTTTTATATTATTAACATTCAGATCTTCATCCTGACCTAATGCCCGTAACCGCTCTCTATCCACATATGGAAACAGCAGCTGCGCTCCCCCTTTCTTCTTCTCATTATAACTGAGATTTACAACTACACCATTCCGTAGTGCCTCTCGCTGTAACATGTCGTCTTTAACGCATACCACAACATACAGCTTTGCCCCATCGGTACACACCCCAAAAGACCAAAATTCGCTGTCAGCGTTATAAATCTTACCCTCCCAATCGGTAAGATTTCCATCAACAACAACCTTGTCAACCTTATGAAAGGTGTAGTCCTGCTTTTTCTTCTTCTGTGCAAATAGCACGAACGGACAAAAACAGATCAGAAAAAGGATATTAAATTTATTCATCAGCAATTTATGTTTACTTTTACCACAAAGAGATGTAAAAGTTTCTTTAAATCGTCAATATCTTTACAAAAAAATGAAGAAGTAGTGTAAATAAGTGTTAACATGGCGATATCACAGATAAGTTACACATAATTAAAATATGCTTTTATCCCAATTTCAAAACGACCTTATAGAAGCCGGTTGTGACGAAGCAGGCCGTGGATGCCTCGCTGGCCCCGTCTTTGCTGCTGCAGTTATCTTCCCCAAAGACTATTATAACCCTATTCTGAATGACTCCAAGAAACTCTCGGAAAAAAAAAGAAACGAACTTCGTCCCATCATAGAAAAAGAAGCCCTTGCCTTTGCAGTATGCAGCGTGACACCACAGGAAATAGATAAAATAAATATCCATAACGCTTCCTATAAAGCAATGCACCTTGCCTTAGATACATTAAATGTAAAAGCAGAATTTTTAATTATCGATGGTAATAAGTTCATCCCCTACCAAGAAGTTCCGTATACCTGCATCGTAAAGGGAGATGGCAAATACCTGTCTATTGCTGCAGCTTCGATACTAGCGAAAACATACCGCGATGAATATATGGATGGAATAGCAGATGATTTTCCGCAGTATGAATGGAGATCCAATAAAGGGTACCCGACTATAGTACACCGAAAAGCGGTACTAGAACACGGACCCACTATACACCACAGGCGTACCTTTCGCGTTACCGATCCACAGCTCAAATTAGCCTTATAAAACGTTCTTGATGAACTCTAAAGCAAATATTTCAGAAAAAATGGGCTACTTAAAATTAAGTAGCCCATTTCCTTTGGTATTATTCTTACTATTAAGGAACTTGCTTTCCTTTCCTCGACACCACTATAACTCCTGCTAAACCAAGCACTAAAACAATAGAGCCAATTAGAGAGATAATGTTCGAGACTTTCATTGTCTCTGGGTCAAAAACAAACTCTACTTTATGATTCCCTCCTGGCAATTGTAAACCTCTAAGGATGTAGTCGGCCCGTATAATAGGAACTTCCTCTCCATCCACATATGCTTTCCAGCCTTTGTCATAGTAGACTTCGGAGAAAACAGCAAAAACGTCATTAGGGGCGGTATATTCATACTCCATCTTATCAGGATGATAGGATGTTAACTTGATTTCCGCATTATTTGGACGTCCCAATCGAGAGGCATTTACTTTGTTTTTAAACTCATCATGCACGAAAGCTTCCTTAGCGGGATCGAAGCTACTGATGGCCTGCATCTCCTGCGCATTATCTTTTACAAAGGTTACTTTATCGACAAACCAAGCATTCCCTGCTGCTGTAGATCTACGTTGTATACGCTCAGCACCGTTTGCCTGATCACGGGTAATCACGTAGCGAACATTAAACATATCTAACACATCCTCATTAATAGCACCATTGAACTGATGCTCCAACAGCTCTTGGAAGCGCATCAACTTAGCGGCATGATATCCGCCTAGACTCTTGTGGAAATAAGAAGCCTTGGCATCTGAGAATGGATTTGTCGTCAAATCAAGCACACGATAATGTGGATCTTTGTCCATACGTATAAGTTGATCGACCTCGCGTTCTTGGATAGGATTTCTCGTCAGACTCTCCTCCACAAATGTATCGTTATTCAGATAACGCTTATCCACAGTCCATAAGTCCAGTAAGGTAACAAGTCCAACTCCTATCACAAGAACATTCGCCGAAACCTTCTTCTTCACAAAGAACCAAGTTAATGCGAAAATAACGACTACAATACCTAATGATCGCCAAGCGTCGGTAGAAGCAAGATTTGCTCTATCTTTCAATAGCTCAGCCGAAAGCTGGTTAGCCAGATTAGCATCTCCAAAATTCTGCGTCAACATACTTATAAACTCCTGGTGTGTCGATGCTTTAAACGCTAAAATATTAGGCATCAAAGCCACTGCTAAACAAATAGCTGCAACGATACCAAAACTATAGAGTACTTTTTTATCCAACTGAACAATGTCACTCCCTCTATTTATTAACTCATTGACAGCTAAAACCGCTAATAATGGAATCAGAATAGATGGAATAATCAGAATAGATTCTACTGCCCTAAATTTATTATACATCGGGAAATAGTCGAAGAATAAATCGGAAATAAACGGAAAATGTCGACCAAATGACAGAAGAATAGTCAGTCCAATTGCCGAGAGTATCCACCACTTAAGTCTATCTCTAACGATAAAAATACCTAAAACAAACAAAAAGATAATCCCAGCACCAAAATACCAAGGGCCAGAAGTGAAGCTTTTCTCACCCCAGTACGTAGGAATACTCTGTGCCATCTGTAAAGCCTGATTCTGAGGAACTCCTAGTCCTAAAAAAAACTTGACAACATGAGAATCTGCACCTAGAACACCTTGGGTTTTACCACCATAAGCGTTGGGTATCAAAAACGTAATATTCTCTCCTACTCCCTGACTCCATGCATAAGCATACTCCTTGTCTAATCCCGCACTCTTACCTCCTTCTTCTACCTTGACTATATTGGCCTTACCACGAGTTGTCAGCTTGCTATATTCGTAAGTAGGAAATAATACAGTAGCATTAACCGCAACTGCAATAACTACTGCCACCAACTGCAGCCCAGTTGCTTTTGCAAAGGCGGACAGCTTTTTCTCCCGGATCGCATAATACAGTTCAAATCCAACGAAAACCAACAGTGCAATAAACAGATAATAGGTCATCTGTACGTGATTGGTACGGATTTCCAAAGCAAGGAACACGGCCAATAAAATAGGCCCCCAAAGCTTACTGCCACGGTAACAAAGAAGAACAGCGCCTATAATAGGTGCTAAGTAAGCAATAGCATACGCTTTATTGATATGCCCCGCTTCAATATAAATAAAGTTATACGATGAAAACGTAATAGCAATAGCTCCTACGGCCGCAAGCCAAGGTCTGAGACGAAGCACACAGAGCAGAAAATAACTGCCCAAAAGATAAATCAACACCACATCTGCAGGAGACGGGAAAACTGTCTTTATAATCCGGCTAACATAGGTCGTAACGTTGTTGGTATGTTCGTACCAAATCTGATAAGTAGGCATTCCTCCAAACATAGAATTGGTCCATTGTGGAGCATGACCATCTTTGGCTTTATAATCGAAAAGCTCCTTTTGGCTTCCCATAGCCTGCATCACGTCATGTTGCGACAATGCTTTTCCCTGCCAGACCGGAGAGAAGTAAAAAAACACTAACACAAAGAATATCGCAATAACAATTAAATGCGAAGAATTCTCTTTAAACCAATTTTTCATCTGTAAATATTTTGTTCTTTAATGGCCATATGGAATATCCAGATTATTTCCCTTGGTTTTTGAGCTTTGCAATCCTGGACATTTCATCAATAATTTTTATTTTAAAGGTAATGAACCCATTAACGAGCGTATACTTTTTTACCGTAAAGCTCATCATGAATCCGTGAATAAGTTAGAGGTTATGCCTTTTATTTTAAAGCTCAAACCTACGTAAATTCATTTTTATATGCAATATAATTACGGCCTGAGTAAAATGATTTTGTCCAGCAAGCCGCTATCGGGACTGCGCATCTCCAAGACGGCATCAAAATTAATTCAACTCACACTTACCCTAGTCCGCTAATCAATTTGCCTTTTCAATCAATTTCTTAATATCAGAAAGTTCACCAAATAGCACCAAAAGATCGTTTTCACGAAGCATAGTATCAAACTTTGCAATTCCAGAAGCCTCTTTATTTTGGGTATTTTTCCCCTTACTAATACCCTCAGTAACCGTAACAGTTGTCAAAACAATCACCCTATATCTATTCGTCAGATCAGCTTCCCTAAGTGTCATTCCCACATATTTGGAAGGAACCTTAGTCTCAATAATACTATATCTATCAGACACTTTAAAAGAATCGACGATATCTATATTGTCCAAACGCATCGCTAATCGCTCTGCAGCCTCTTCTTCAGGCATAATATACTCGTCAATCTGCATCGCCTCCATTACGGTTTTCTGAAGATCAGACACCACTCGTCCGATAATTCTCTTCACCCCCAACTGCTTAATCAAAGCTGTAGTCAGTAATGAGGCCCCTTCGTCTTCACCAATCGCTATAATTACCGCATCACTATCCTTAAGCGGCAGTGAAGATACTGCCTCACGATCGGTCGTATCCAGACAAACGGTGTGAGTAATCTTATCTTTCAACTGCTCGACAATCTGAATTTTCAAATCGGCACCTATGACCTCATGACCTAATTCGGTCAGGTATATGCCTAATGAGCGGCCAAAATGTCCCAATCCTAAAACAATATACTTCATCTTTAAATTTATTAATTTATTAAAACAGAAGCTTTTCTGTTGGATAAATATAACTTTTGTTCTTTGTATTCTTAATAAATGCAACCAACAATGTCAACATTCCGACCCGCCCTACGAACATGGTAAATATAATGATCATCTTACCCGTTGCACTTAAAGAAGGAGTGACCCCTAAACTCAATCCGCATGTGGTATACGCAGAAACCGATTCAAATAATAGTGCTTTCATTGGCTTGTCCGCATCTGAAAAATTAAGGAGAACAAAGGAAAAAGTTATGGTTAACACGGAAAGAACAATAATGGCAAAAGCCTTATTAATAGATTCTGAAGCTATCTTACGCTTAAAAAGCTCAATAGAATCCTTTCCTCTTGCTAATGAAAAAATATTCATAAAAGCAACTGCTACTGTAGTCACTTTAACTCCTCCTCCCGTAGATCCTGGAGAGGCTCCTATCCACATTAACGTAGTTAGCATAATTAAGGTAGGCGTACTTACAAAATTGACATCGACACTATTGAATCCTGCTGACCTGGATGCATTGGTCATGAAGAGCGAAGTGACCCATTCTCCCATCACACTTTTATCTGTCACCAATGTATTATGCTGCTCCATCAGGAAATAGGAGCCTGTAGCCACCACGACCACTACAGCATTACAAAGGAGAATAAATTTGGTATTGAAACTAAAGGGCTGGGCCTTGTGTTTATATTTCTTTTTGAGGAAAAGAATACAGATTAAAGCATAAACTTTTCCTTTAATATAGGTGTAAAAATTATACACTGTTCCAAACCCTAATCCCCCCAAAATAAAAATCAACACCAGAACAACCTGAAAATGATAATTATATCGATACAGAGGGTTACCGATTCCATCAGAAAGAATAGAAAATCCAGCATTACAGAAGGAAGAGATCGCATGAAAGGCGGAAAAAAACACACGCTCGGCAGAACTTTCAAAAAGTGTAGGATCTAATGTGAAATAGATAAATATACCCCCAATAAGTTCAAAGAGCAGAGTGATGAATATAATGGTCAATAAAGTAGAAACAACGTCGTTGAGCTTATTTTCCCCCAAGATTTCACCAAACATCAACTGGTTCTTAAATGAGAAGCCCCCTGAAAAAAAATAACCAAAGAAACCTGTAAAAGTCATAATACCCAACCCTCCAACCTGTATCAACAACATGATTATAGTCTGCCCGAACAAAGAAAAGTTAGTCGAAATATCCGTTACGGAAAGTCCTGTAATACACACCGCACTAGTCGCCATAAAAAAGGCATCCACAAAACCAAGTGGGGCTTCCAATGTAGTCCTTGGTAGCATCAGGAGAACGGTACCTATAAGAATCAACCCGATGAAACTAATAACAAACAGTATCGTTGGGTTAAAATAAAAATTGTCAAAAAACAGACTACTTTTTGAAAGTTCTGACAGGAAAACCATGCCTATTCCAAAATAAATCCACTCATCTTTCGTAAAATAGTCCAACCATGCAATATCAGAAAGACGAGATAAGGCAATGACTAAAAAATAAGATATAACAACAAGACCTGAATAATGAGAGACAACAATACGTCGAGAAGCGAATATAGAGGAGCTTGTACGAAAACACTCTAAGAGAAAAAGACCATAAAACATGGCTATAATAGCGACTTTTGTATGTTTAGCCACCTGTGGATTCGTAATATAACCGATATGGACCAGCACCGTCAATGCACATATCATACTGACATAAAACATGATAAGATCTACAGCCTTATAACGGTATCGGAACACAAACTTTAAAAAATCTGCAATAGACTTCATCCTACAAACATAGTAATATATATTCTTGCCGAAGTCTATTACTTGCTCTCTTCTTCAGTTTTTTCCTTCTTTTTAAACAGCCCCTTAAAGAATTGCCCTGTCTTTTTTACTACTCCCTTTGCTTCTGCGCTCACCTCTTTCGCTTTCTCCGCTGTACCCAATAACTTGGCCTCTCGCTCAGGACTAATACCCGCACACTGTTTAATCCCCTCGAGAAGACTTTGCCAAAGTGTCTTGAAGAATGTATGTTCTGGTACACGTGTATAGTTAATCTTTCCAACATGATATTGCTCATTCGCGTCAGGGTTACTATCGTTAATCAAAATATGATTGACAAGGAAAGATGCTACTTTTGATTTTTTGCCATTTTCCTTCTCAGGTAGATCAATTTTTAAATTATTGTAATCAAATTTAAAGGAACCCCAGTTTTTACGATCGGTTCCTTCCATATTAAAAGCTATCTTTTTAATATTTCCAGAAGCAATCCCCACATTGAGTAATGGATGTAGAATACGGTTAAAAGCTGTCGCATTCATCGCTCCCAACGTACCACTATAAGTATGGTATCCATTTTTACTTAACATATCGAAACCAAATTTTGCATGGAGCCGTCCAGCCCCCATAACTTGTGCCACGAGATCAGCTCTCATATACTTATCTTTATGTAATAAAGTAGTGTCGTTCGTGACATTAGTAAGTGTTCCCTTGGCATGATTAAAGCTTATGGATCCTTCACGTCCAAATTTCGCACTCATCTCATGATAAGTTACGGTGATATTATCCACGAAAACGGTATCCAGTCGCAATAGCTTTTTTGCCTTCATCAGTTGCTGATGTGGAGAATGTCCTATTTTCACCACGGGGTATTTAGGGTATCTTTTATCAGCAGAGAGATCTACAGACCCGTTCTTTATCTGAACCTTAGCCGCAATAGTTTGTTGATTATCGATCAATCTCTTAAAATCAAGATGTTCCATGCGTAACGTATCAAACGCCAAAACAGCCATGGTCACATTCTTATTTTTTTTCTTAAAAAAAGCGGCCTTATTCATTTTAGGTCCATAAAAGACTTTGGTTAATAAGACATTCTGCTCTCTGGTATTTATCCTCAGGTCATCAAACTTAACGCGATAGTATCCATCCGGTAGGTCGTACTCAAAATGAGGAATCTGCACGTCAACCATTTTGGTGTAATAGAGACGTGAGGTATCAGCAAGAGAGGTCTCATCAACCAATACGTCATGAACATTGATATTCACCTGATCTAGACTGATGTGACTGGTATTCCCGGCTTCGATTTTAGAATACTTAAACTTTACATTATCAATTTTGATATCCTTTACATTGATAGACCTAACGATATCTTTTACATTTTCATATAGCGTTTTTTGCTTATGTTCAGAAATCGTATCGTTGTAGGCATGGTACTCACTGATAAGATGAATACTAGGCTCTTCAAACACAATAGAACTGATATTCAATCTCTTCTCAGACAACACATCCATAAGACTGAAGCGTCTTATCTTCAATGTCTTCAACTTAATATGATAACGGTTATTGGGAGCTTCTTTAGACAATACTTGCTGTCTATATACTGCCGAATCGGGAATCAATTCCGCGTTCCATAATGTCGCATTTCCGAGTGCGATATTCAGATCTAGGTCATCATACTTTAATGTATACAATCCGCCTGTGGATTTGTGCACAGCTTCTTTGAGCTTAGTCTCTACAATCGGTTTCCAATTTCTTCCATAATACCAAACCACCCCAGATATGCCCAATATAAGGACCAGCAATACAATCAGAATCCACTTCAACGCAAGCTTCATATTTGTTTCATTATTAATTTGAAAAAAAACAACCGAGGACGTATTTTGTTTTTTCTCAGATACGCGCTATTAACTGCGATTGTCTTCGTTGGCGTACATACTCAGATAACTCTCATAACGTGACTCTTCGATGTCACCCTGTTCGACAGCATCCAAAACAACACAACCAGGTTCATTGATATGACGGCAATTATTAAATCTGCACTTATTGAGATAGTACCTCATCTCGGGAAAGAAATGTGACAACTCCGTCTTTTCAATATCGACGATACCTAGCTCACGGATACCTGGGGTGTCAATCAGCTTGCCCCCAAAAGGTAGATCAATCATCTCAGCAAATGTGGTGGTATGTTTTCCTTTGTCAGACCAATCAGAAATACGCCCTGTACGTAGCTCCAATCCAGGCACAAGTCGATTGATCAATGTAGATTTTCCTACTCCGGAATGCCCTGAAACCAACGTAATTTTATCTTTCAGCACATCCTGCAGCACATCGACGTGTGTCCCTTCTAGTGCGGAAACATCATAACAGGGGTAACCTATATTTTCATAAATCGCTTTATACTGTTGTAAGATCTCTTTACCCTCTTCACTAAAGAGATCTAACTTATTAAAGACAAGTATAGCTGGAATTCCATACGCCTCAGCTGTCACCAGGAATCGGTCAATAAACCCTAGAGAAGTCGGCGGGGATGCTAAGGTCACCACCAAAATGGCTTGATCCAAATTGGCTCCCAAAATCTGTGTCTGCTTGGAAAGATTGACTGACCTCCGGATAATATAGTTTTTGCGCGGTTCCAAAGTTGTAATAATACCATTCTCGCCAGAAGACTCCACATCAAAGCCCACCCAATCGCCTACAGCAACAGGATTCGTGGTTTTTATCCCTTTTGTTCTGAATTTGCCCTTGATACGGCAATCATAAGAAACACCATCGTCTCCTAACACCTGATACCAACTACCGGTTGACTTTGTCACCAAACCTCTCATTTCCTATTAATGCTTATTTTATTAAGTAATAATCCCAATCTCCACAAAAGTCGCAAAAAATATCAATATTACAGCTTATTGTCTTCGCTCTTTCCTTCTCCTAAATGTAGGTAGTTGATGAAGGTTTTACTACCTTTGTCTAGTACACGTAAACATATTATTTGTGAAAAAACTTTTTCTTTTGGACGGGATGGCTCTTATCTACAGAGCGTACTTTGCACTCAACAAAGTTCCTAGGTTAACTTCATACGGACTCAATACCGGCGCTATAATGGGTTTTACAAACACTTTACTAGATGTTTTAAAAAACCAAAACCCAAGCCATATTGCTGTTGTGTTTGATACAGCTGCGCCAACAAACCGGCATATTGAGTTTGAAGCGTATAAAGCAAACCGCCAAGAGATGCCGGAGGATCTTTCTAAATCGATACCGTATGTATTTAAATTGATTGAGGGTTTTAATATCCCTCTGATTACAAAAGATGGTTATGAGGCAGACGATATCATAGGCACGCTTGCCAAGGAAGCTGAAAAAGAAGGATTCACGGTATACTGTATGACACCAGATAAAGACTTTGGGCAACTCGTTTCGGAGAACATCTTTATTTATAAGCCTGCCCGAATGGGGAATGGTGCGGAAGTACAAGGTGTCCCAGAAATACTGGAGAAATGGGAAATAACTGACGTATCTCAGGTAATCGATATTCTGGGACTCTGGGGAGATGCCGTAGATAACATACCTGGGATACCTGGGATTGGCGAAAAGACGGCTAAGAAACTGATACAAGAGTTTGGTAGTGTCGAAGGCATTATTGCCAATTCAGATAAACTGAAAGGAAAACAGAAAGAAAATGTAATCAATTACGCTGAGCAAGGATTAATTTCTAAAAAGCTGGCTACAATTCTTTTGGATGTTCCCGTAAAGCTGGACGAAGAACAACTACAGGTACAACCTCCAAATAAAGATATTCTCGAACCGTTATTTGCAGAACTAGAATTCAGGACACTGGGCAAACGCGTCTTTGGTGAAGAATTCTCTGTTGGAGATGCCACATCAAAAGCAACGTCAGGACAAATGGACCTCTTTGCGAGTGAACCAATGCTAGTAGAAGATAACACTTCTGCACCTTCAGTCGGTCCCAATAGCACGATTAAAGACACCGATCATACTTATATCCTAGTAGAAAGTATCGAAGAGATCAAAGATCTGGTAGCAGCGCTATCCAAACAACAAAAAATATGCTTCGATACGGAGTCCACTGGTGTAGATCCCCTATTAGCGGATATTGTGGGCCTATCTTTCTCCTTTGAAAAAGGGAAAGCCTACTATGTGCCGACTCCTTCTGATAGAGAACAGGCTTTGGACATCGTGGCCCATTTTAAAACTGTATTTGAAAATAGTGCTATTCAAAAAATCGGACAGAATCTCAAATATGACATTCTGCTCCTTTCGCGATATAATATCACAGTACAAGGCGACCTGTTCGATACGATGCTAGCACATTATCTAATTGATCCTGATACACGCCATGGCATGGATATCCTAGCGGAAACCTACCTAGGCTACACACCGATTTCCATAACAGAGCTCATCGGCAATAAAGGAAAAAACCAAGGCAATATGCGCGATGTACCCGTGGAGCAGGCGAAGGAATACGCAGCTGAGGATGCGGATATCACCTGGCAGCTATACGAAACATTTGCTCCACTCTTGTCTGAAACAGCAACTCAAGAGCTTGCAGAGAAAGTGGAATTCCCTTTGGTATATGTCCTTTCGGAAATGGAAAAAAATGGTGTTAAGATTAATATTGACACACTAAAAGTATTCTCACAATCCTTAGAGACAGACATTGCAACGCTAGAACAACGTATTTATGAGAAAACGGGTGTACAGTTCAATATTGCTTCGCCCAAACAGCTCGGCGAGGTTTTATTTGATAAACTGCAACTGGATCCGAAAGCCAAAAAGACAAAAACGGGGCAGTATAAGACCGGAGAAGAGGTCTTACTAGCGCTAGCGCATAAATCTGATATCGTGCAGGACATTTTGGATTTTAGACAATATCAGAAACTAAAATCGACTTATGTAGACGCACTGCCCAATCTAATCAACCCAGAAACGGGACTGATACACACATCTTATAATCAGGCTGTCGCTGCTACAGGTCGCTTAAGCTCGACCAACCCAAACTTACAAAACATACCTATAAGGACAGAAAAAGGTCGCGAAGTACGTAAGGCATTTGTCCCTCGATCGGAAGACCACATCATCCTATCTGCCGATTATTCGCAGATTGAACTCCGAATTATGGCTGAATTAAGTCAAGATGAGAATATGCTGGAGGCATTTACATTAGGACACGATATCCATAAAGCGACAGCGGCTCGAGTATACGGTGTACAACTGGAGGAGGTGACCCCAGATCAACGCCGAAATGCAAAGGCTGTCAACTTTGGTATAATATATGGTCAGTCAGCTTTTGGACTCTCTCAAAATCTCGGCATATCCCGTAAGGAAGCAGCAGAGATTATCGACCAATATTTCACGCAGTACAAGGGCATCAAAAATTATATGTCCAAAGCAGTAGAGTCTGCAAAGGAAAAAGGTTATGCGGAAACTATCCTAAAGCGGAGACGCTATTTAAGGGACATCAACTCGGCAAATATGACGGTGAGAGGATTTGCGGAGCGTAACGCTATAAACGCTCCAATACAGGGCTCTGCTGCGGACATGATTAAAATTGCCATGATACGCATTCAAAAGGATATTGAAGATCAGAAGCTAATTGGGAAGATGATCATGCAGGTTCATGACGAACTTGTATTTGACGTACCTAAGAAAGAGATCGATGCATTCAAGCAGATTATAACGGAACGCATGACCAAAGCTATTGAACTTCGCGTACCCATTGTAGTAGAAATTGGTGAAGGATCTAATTGGCTAGCCGCTCATTAGGTTAAACAATCAAGAAGTAACATCTAACGAAAGAGAGATGAAAAAAGCGACATATTTGATTATACTTTTGTTTGTTACTCTATCTTATCAGAGTAAAGCACAGGATTTTAAAACACGGTATTTTGATGAAGCTCCTAATAACCTGAAGCGCTTCTATTTTGACCAAAACTATTTTTTGGTCGACAAAGATTGTGAATTCAAATATCTGGAAAGAGTAACTTCTTTTGACAAAAACACGAATAAGTTTGAAGGTGTGTTCAAAGACTTTGATCCAAATGGACGCCTGACCCTGACCGGACAATATCAGGATGGTAAAAAGGAAGGGGAATTTAAAGCGTTCCATCCTAATGGCGTTCTCAAATGGGAAACCACTTTTTTGAACGATAGCCCTTCGGGCTCTTGGAAGTATTATTACCCAGATAGCAAACCTATGCTCTTTATTACGCTAAACCAAGATGAATTCTACATTAATCAGTATTGGAATAGACTTGGCGAACAACTCGTAAAAGATGGTGAGGGTAAATATGACATAACGCTGCCGATAATCGGTTTTACAGACCATGGTTACACCAGTTTTAACCGGCAGGGAAAAGTGAAAAACGGACAGCCTGACGGCATTTGGTATGTCTCTTTTGTAAGTGATGGAAAAAGACAAGATAGAATCCTTTTATTCATTGAGCAGTATGAAGATGGCCTATTCAAAGGGAAACATTTTGAGGAAGGCTTTGACCACCTCCTTATTACAGAGGAAGATTTCGTCTTTACACCGAACGACTATTTTCCAAGAGCAGAATTTCTCCTCAGCAAAAAATGTTCTTTTGATGAGTTTACCGGATTTAACATATTTATTGCAAACAAATTTATGCAATACCTTGATGAAGTCGACTATCCTAGAAATCAGGATTCAGAAAAAGAAATTTCTTTTGAGGTTAATGTGTCGAAAAATGGTCTCCCATCCTCTCCCAAATTAGAGAATTTAAACTCATTTTCAAAAGAAGAACGATTTTTTCTTAACCAAATGATCAACCAAATAAGATACTATCTGCCCTCTTTCTATCAAAATGTTCCCATAATAGATACTCTTAACGTCAAGTTTGTAATACAGACTCAAAGCGGTAAGATACACATATCACCTGTGCAGATACAGCGTACTAAGGGGATGTAGGATATTTACTTGAATTTATCTATGTTTGCAAAATAAAAAGAGCTTTAAAATAAAGATTGACACATGAAATTTCACAAAGAAGGATATACCAGTTTAGCATTAGTTGTTCTATTTATATTCGTCATCAATGCCGTCGCAAATTATTATGATGCCAATCTGATCATTAAATGGCTCTTGTATTTAGTATCCGCCTTTTTATTCATCACTATTGTTCAGTTTTTTAGAAGTCCTACCAAAAAGATTCAGATAGACGAAAATGTTGTATTATGCCCCGCGGACGGAAAGGTCGTGGTCATTGAAGAAACAGAAGAAACGGAGTATTTTAATGACAGGCGAATCCAGGTTTCGATATTTATGTCCCCTATCAATGTACACGTGAACAGAAATCCAGTGTCGGGAGTAGTTTCTTTTTTCAAATACCATCCTGGTAAATTTCTAGTGGCCTGGCATCCCAAATCTTCCACAGAGAACGAGCGCACCACAGTTGTTGTAAAAAAAGCAAATGGAGTAGAAGTGCTCTTCCGCCAAATCGCAGGTGCTCTAGCCCGCCGGATCGTATGGTACGTAAAAGAGGGGCAATCGGCTAAACAGGGAGAGGAGTTTGGTTTTATCAAATTTGGGTCACGTGTAGACCTCTTTCTTCCATTAGGAACCAAAATCGATGTTGCTATCGGGGACAAGGTTGTAGGGGGTAAAACCGTTGTTGCTAGATTTTAATATTAAATTAACATGGATATCGCTATTTTTAGGGCTGTAACAGTCTAAGCTACTTTTTTAGATCTAATTTTTCTGAAAATGTTTGGACTCAATGGATATTGAGAACTTTAATATCTCTTGCTGAACCGATGAATCATGAAATTTTCGTTGCAATTTAAACATTGATTAACAAATTAAGGTCTTTTATGAATTTTAGGCTTCTCGTTTTTTACATCTCTTTGATAGTCTCTTTTTCTCTTTCGCTGGTAAGTATATACTATGAAAGAAGCTGGAATCATTTCTTCGTTCTATTTTCGGTATCTTTTGTCATTTCTTTCATTATACTCAATAATGTATTGAATCAATACATCAACAATAGAATCAGCAACATCTATAAACTGATTCGTAGTCTAAAACTAGGCAAGGACATGAAGGAAGTGCTAGCGGAGCACGCGAGTGAGGATCCAATAAAAGGAGCTGAACAAGAAGTAAGAGACTGGGCAAAACAAAAATCAACGGAAATCGATCAACTCAAAGCACAGGAAAAATTCAGGCGGGAATTCTTATCGAACATCTCTCATGAATTCAAAACACCTTTATTTGCTATACAAGGATATATAGAAACCTTGCAAGACGGAATGATAGCAGACGACCCCGACATGGCCTTAGTTTTCCTGGATAAAGCTGCAAAAAACATCGACCGCCTAACGTATTTAATTAATGATCTGGATGAAATTTCAAAATTAGAGTCCGGAAAGATATCGCTCAATATTCAAAAATTTGACATTGTTGAACTCATTAACGAAACCATAGATCATCTGATTGACAAGGCAAACAAACATAATATTAATATCCTTTTTAAAGCAAAACCTAACCAAGCCATACAAGTAAAAGGAGATCGCCTAAAAATCCAGCAGGTCCTAGTCAACCTGATTGACAACTCTCTAAAATATGGTAAAAATGGCGGTAAAACGACAGTCAGTATTTACCCTCTTCTAGATCAAATCCTAATTGAAGTTACAGACAATGGTTTTGGCATTGAGGAAAAAAATCTTCCTCGTGTTTTCGAGCGCTTCTTCCGTACAGACAAGAGTAGATCCCGTGACATTGGAGGATCTGGACTTGGATTATCCATTGTTAAACATATACTAGAGGCTCATCAACAAACGGTAAATGTGCGCAGCACAGAAGGAATAGGTACAACTTTCGGTTTTACTTTGTCCAAAGCAAAGAATATTTAATCACATCACATCGACAAAACTTAACATTAACTTAACATTAAGATTATACTTTTGCATCAAAATAAAAGTATTATGTCTTTAAATAGCATCTTTCAGTACTTTGTCCCAAAGGACAAAAAATTCTTTCCTCTGTTTGAACAAGCTGGAGCTAATCTAATCGAAATGGCTAAGCTTCTAAACATCTCGGTTAACAGTACGAATCTAGAAGAAAGAAAAGAGCTCTCTAAAAAACTCGAAGACCTCGAACATGTTGGAGATAACATCACCCATCAGATACATTTAGAACTCGGACGTAATTTTATCACCCCTTTCGATCGCGAAGATATACACGCACTAGCGAGCTCCTTAGATGATGTAGCTGACTTTATACACGGCGCTTCTAATAGAATGCAACTGTATAATGTAGAACAACCTACGCAACCGATGATCGAAATCACAGCGCTGATCTTAGAAGCAACAGAACATGTCGCAAAAGCCCTGTTTGAACTAAAAGACTTAAAAAATATCCGCAACATTACAGACTCTTGTGTACGCATCAACAGTGTTGAAAACAAAGCGGACTATATTTTTGACAAAGCTGTCGCAGACTTGTTTGAATACGAAAAAGATGCTATCTCTCTTATCAAACAAAAAGAAGTCTTATCTGCAATGGAAGATGCAACAGACAAATGCGAGGATGTAGCGAATGTCTTAGAGAGTATTCTTGTTAAAAATGCATAACTAAAACGCGCTGACTACACATAATTAATTTATTATGACCACTTTATTAGTTATTGTTATTGTACTGGCAATAGCCTTTGATTATATCAATGGTTTTCATGACGCAGCCAATTCAATCGCAACTGTTGTATCAACCAAAGTCCTAACCCCTTTTATGGCTGTATTGTGGGCCGCACTTTTTAATTTCGTCGCTTATTTTGTATTTACGGATCATAAAGTAGCAAACACGATTGCTAAAACTGTACTGGAAGAATATATCACATTGGAAGTAATATTCGCAGGATTAGTCGCTGCTATATCTTGGAATCTATTCACTTGGTACTATGGCATTCCGTCATCATCTTCACACACATTAATTGGTGGATTTGCGGGATCTGGAATGGCCTATGCGCTCTTTCTTGGTGCCAATCCGATCGAAGCTATAAATCTTAGTGCGACATTAAAGATTTTATCTTTTATCGTACTTGCACCCGTTATAGGTATGACTATCGCCATCATTATAACCCTTATAATCATCAATATTTGTAAAAAAACTCGGCCCAGCGTCGCAGAAAGATGGTTTAAATTTCTTCAATTGGTATCCTCTGCTGGATTGAGCTTTGCCCACGGAGGTAATGATGCTCAAAAAGTAATGGGGATCATCGCCACAGCTTTAATAGCTCAAGGTGTGATAGGTAGCTTTGAAGAAATGCCGGAATGGGTACCACTCGCCTGTTATGTTGCCATTGCTGCAGGAACAATGAGCGGTGGATGGAAAATAGTAAAAACCATGGGCACCAAGATCACTAAAGTGACGCCCCTAGAAGGAGTCAGTGCAGAAACTGCAGGCGCAGTCACTCTTGGGATCACAGAACATTTTGGTATTCCCGCTTCTACCACACATACCATCACAGGCGCTATTATTGGTGTTGGAGTTGTAAAAAGAGTCTCTGCAGTAAGGTGGGGGGTAACAATAAGCCTGTTATGGGCTTGGATCTTGACAATACCTGTCAGTGCTATATTGGGGGGGCTAACATTAGCTATAATACACTATATACTTTAAATAACAGACAAAATCCCAATCATTTTGAAAAGAACAAGTTAGTTAATATAGCTTTCACAGGACATTGTCTTTCTTTTTTATCGAAAGACAAACAAAATTGAGTTAAATATTTGCTATATCACAGACAAATAAGTAATTTTACCTATTATTTAACAGCAAAAGTGTGTAGAATCAATTTTTTTTAAAGATTTATTTTTTTGGCACCGTTATTGTTAAGTTATGTTAAAAATGAGAACAATTTAAAAATTTTAATAACCTTAAACAAAAGAGTATGAACTATTCTACAATTAAAAAAACAGCTGTTGCAGCTTCTTTAGTAGCCGCTTTAGGTTTTGCTGAAACTGCTCAAGCTCAAACTCCAACTGTATTTGGTGGTAGATCACAATACAGAACTTGGTCTATCGGAGTACAGGGTGGTATCACTACTCCTAACACTGTAATCGGTGGTAACAATGCTTTTGGACAAAAAGTTGGTTACTTCCAGAACAAAGTAGGAGAGTACTACGGCTTGACTATTCGTAAACAATTCTCTCACCTATTCGGCTTAGAGTTAGAAGGTAACCGTGGTAAAATCAAAACATACAACCACGAATTATCAGGTCCCGCTTCAGAAAATATCGGTGGTGCAAAATCAGTAGTAACTGATGTTAATTGGGCAGCAAGCTTAAATGGAGTTTTCCAATTAGGTACTATTGACTTTTTAAGAAGAGAAAATGCTGTTAATTTCTACGCCAAAGTAGGTATAGGAACATTTGCATACAACCCGGTTCAATACGCTAACAATGATTTTACTGGAACAGTTGTTTATGACAACAAAGGTAAAGTTGGAGAAGCGGTATTTGGTGACCGCGAGTTCAAAGGAGATAGAGACTACAGATTAGGAATGATTGTACCTGTTGGTGTTGGTGCTAAATTCAAATTATCTGAAGTTGTTGCATTGAACTTAGGTTATACGATGAACTTTACAGACGAAGCATCGTTATACGGGCCAAACAGACACGGAGATGCTAAACAACGTTTCTCTAATGTATACGGTGGCTTAGAGTTCACTTTAGGCTCAAGAGACAAACAAAACTTGACTTTTGCTAATCCTGCGGCTACAATGTACGATGAGTTAAGAGACCCATCTTTACGTAACGAAGTTGAAGCTTTAAAACAACGTGTTTCTTCGTTAGAAGGTACTGTTGATGCTTTAGGAAAAGATTCAGATGGTGATGGTGTTCCAGATAAATTTGACAAATGTCCTAACACTCCTGCTGGTACGGTAGTTGATGGTTCTGGATGTCCTATCAAATTCCCTGAGCCAGTAGTTACTAACAATGCTACAACAGGCGCTTACTATGCTCCTATTCAATTCGAATTTGACAGCTCTGTATTGAAAACAGAATCTTACTCTACATTAGATAAATTAGCTAAAGAAGTACGTGATAACAAGTCATCAGTTACTTTAGACGGGTACGCTTCTTCAGAAGGATCTGAATCGTACAACGTAAACTTATCTAAAGATCGTGCTAATGCAGTAAAACAATACTTAGTAAACGCTGGTGTATCTGCATCAAGCATCACTGCTAACGGTTACGGAGAAGCTAACCCAATTGCATCTAATGCTACTGAGTCTGGCCGCGTTCAAAACCGTCGTGTTGAGATCAAAAAATAATAATAATACGTAAAGTATAATTATTAAGTATAATAAAGCCGTCCCGTATATCGGGACGGCTTCATTTATTTTAAACCTTTTTATTTTTTTTTACTCTGTATGTTAATATGTGGAAAAGAATTTTGAATAGGTTTAGTTTAAAAAGTGTATTTTTCGATAAATAGATACGATATGGAAGAGGAATTTGAGTTTGGATCGCCGGAGGAGCAAAAGGAATCTGTAAATCGTTACGAAGAAATGATTCGGAATGACGATCAATATTTCTTTGACTCAGCTGCTTTTGATAGTATTATAGACTATTACACTGAGAAGAATGACCCATTGAAGGCTCTACAGGTTATAGAGTTCGCAAGTAATCAGCATCCTTTTGAGACCTCATTTATCTTAAAAAAAGCCCAGCTTTTGGCTTCGGTGCAGCAATATGAAAAGGCACTAGAAGCACTTCTCAAAGCAGAGTTACTCGAGCCCTCTGATGGAGACATTCAGCTCGTGAGAGGATCTATTTTGGCTTCAACAGGCAAATATCATGAAGCTGAACAAGCTATGTTCAACGCTTTAAATAATGTCGAAAACAAAGAAGATGTATATTATCAGCTTGCAGGACTATATCAAATACAAGGAGCCTATGAAAAAGCTGTTCATTACCTCAAAAAGACACTCGAAGTTAATCTAGAGAATCCTGACGCACTGTACGAACTCGCATTTTGCTATGATATCCTTGATAGACAAGATGAAAGTATCATGTTCTATAACCAATTCATAGATAGAGATCCTTATTCATTCATTGCATGGTATAACCTAGGCAATGCCTATCACAAGATGTCTAGATTTGAAGAGGCCATCGATGCATACGACTATTCTATTTTGATAAAGGAAAACTTCGCTTCGGCTTATTTTAACAAAGGCAACGCACTAGTTAATCTAGACAAATACTCGGAAGCAATCTTGGTATACAAACAGACTTTTGAGTATGAACCACCCAACGCCGACACCTATTGTGCAATAGGAGAATGTTATGAAAAATTAGAACAAATGGATACGGCAAGGGACTACTATAAAAAAGCGGTAAAACTTGACAGTAATCTATCCGATGCTTGGTTTGGCATAGGTGTTACTTTAGATTTTGAAGAACGTTATTTCGAATCCTTACATTTCTATAAAAAAGCTTTAGAACTCGAAGACGATAATCCCGATTATTGGTTCGCTATAGCTGATGCGAGGTATAAACTTGGACAAGTCGAAGAGTCTGAAAAAGCATATGCTAGGGTAGTAGAACTAAATCCGACGGATATTGATGCTTGGCTTGATTTTTCATCCATTTATTTTGAGCAAAAGAAATTCGTAGAGGCCATTGAGACGATGTCAGAAGCAATAAAGTGTAATCCAGATACAGCCGAGCTCTATTACAGACTTGTAGCTTATCTATTTGCAAATGGTCAATATAATGAAGCATTAAACTTCTTAGAACTTGCATTGGCTTTCGGTCCAGAAAAACACAACATCCTATTTGACTATTTACCCCAATTACAGGGAAATCAAATCATTTCAGAAATAATCAAAAAATATACGTCCAACTCATGATAAAATTAGGGTTAATTGGGTTTCCTTTAAGCCATTCATTCTCCAAAAATTACTATTTAACTAAATTTGAAACAGAGAATATCACGGACGTAAACTACGATTTATATGCCATCGAAGATATCCACATGTTTCCGAGCTTATTTTTAAACGACGAAAAATTTAAAGGCTTTAATGTAACAATTCCTTATAAGCAATCCGTAATAGGCTTTCTTGATGAACTATCTATTGAAGCTAAAGAAATTGGCGCGGTAAACTGTATAACTGTACAACGTGAAGATAAAGAAATCCATTTAAAAGGCTACAACACCGATGCTTTTGGCTTCGAAAAGTCTTTGACACCTCTTCTTAAAAAAGATCACAAACGAGCACTTATCCTTGGAAACGGAGGGGCTGCTAAAGCGGTTTTATACACCTGCAATAAATTGGGAATCCCTTATTCAATTGTGAGCAGAACCGCTTTCAGCGGAGACCTCACCTACAAAGACCTCAATAAAGAAATAATTGACAACCACACCATAATCGTTAACTGCTCTCCTGTAGGGACGTCTCCTACGGTAGATCAATGCCCAGAAATCCCATATGATTATATAACAAACAAGCACCTGCTCTACGATCTAATATATAACCCCCAAGAAACGCTATTCCTGAAAAAAGGAAAATCTAAAAGCGCAACCATAAAAAATGGCTATGAGATGCTCCTTCTACAAGCGGATAAAAACTGGGAAATCTGGAAAGAGAATTTCTAATGAGACGCAACCTTCTAATCCTAATCTTACTTGTCATAAATGTAACCGCATGTACGAACCAAGATTATAGTCCGAAACCAAGAGGCTTTCATCGCATTTTGTTCCCAGAAAAAAGGTATATACAAACCGAAACAGGCTGTCCTTTCCGTTTTGAAATCCCTAATTACAGCCAACTTCAAACAGACAAAAGCAACAATGCTGAACCTTGTTGGAAAAACTTGGATTTTCCCCAATTCAATGCTAGATTACATATCAGTTATTTCAAAATAGGCTTGAATTCGACCTTAGAACAGCTCAGAGAAGACGCCCGAACATTCGCATTTAAACATACTGCCATAGCAAGCTCCATCACCCAAAAAGAGATCCGACAGCCAGAAAACAATGTATACGGTCTGGAATATCACATACAAGGCAATACTGCATCAAACTATCAATTCTTCCTATCCGACAACTCTAAACACTATCTACGTGGGGCACTATACTTCAACGAGAAGCCTCATTTGGACTCTATACAACCCGTTTTAGACTTCATAGAAAAAGATATTTCACACCTAATTATGACGACAAAGTGGTTTTAAAATGTTTTTGTCCAGAGACATTCGTGAATTATACTCTTTTTTGGCTAAGTTTGAAATATGATCACAGTAGAAACTCTCACGTTTAATCCATATCAAGAGAATACGTATCTTCTCTATGATGATAAAAAAAACTGTATAATAATTGATCCTGGCATGCATGATTACCAAGAGGAACAGGCATTGAAATCATTTATAGAAACGAACGACTTAAGACCGCAAATCCTATTGAACACGCATTGTCATATTGATCATGTTTTAGGTAATCATTTTGTTCATGAAATATGGGGACTTAAACCATTATTCCATGAAGGTGAAATACCTGTATTAATTGCGGTCCAAAACTATGCCCCACAAATGGGATTTCGATACGAACCTTCACCAATTCCCGAGAGCTTTTTGGTAGACAGACAGCAAATTGAACTTGGAGAAATCACACTTAAGTGCATACTTGCCCCAGGACACTCTCCGGCTCATCTCTGCTTCTACTCTCCACAACAAGATTTCTTAATAGGTGGGGACGTACTGTTTAGAAATAGTATAGGCCGTACTGATCTACCTGGAGGAAATCATGATGTATTGCTCAACTCTATAAAAAACAGGATATATACCTTACCAGAAAATACAACCGTTTATCCAGGACATGGACCTAGCACGACTATCGCTTTTGAAAAAGAAACCAACCCCTTTATACGTGAATGATAAAAATGAGAATACCGCTACTATTTGCCTGCAGATATCTCTTTTCGAAGAAGTCCGTCAATGCGATAAATATTATCTCAATAATAAGTATCGTAGGGGTATTCGTTAGTACTGCCGCTCTTGTAATTGTTCTTTCCTTTTACAACGGCATGGAAAAATTTATCTTATCTATGTACAGTAGCTCTACGCCTGATTTACGCATAGAACCAAAACGAGGAAAGACTTTCTCAGGTAAAACAACCGTATTCAAAGACATAGAATCTTCTCCCGATATCAAAAATTATGTTGAACTACTTGAAGACAAAATTCTCATACAATACGATCATCAACAATTTGTTGGACAGTTAAAAGGTGTCCCCCCCTCTACTCTAGATCTCCAAAACGAACAAGAAATCTTACATTCTGGTAAATTTTCTATAGAATCGAACTCAACTAGCTATGCGCTAATCGGCGCTCAGATTCAATCCAACTTACAAATCCCCCTAACGGGATTTTATAATCAGATTGAACTATATTTCCCAAGAAAAGCAGCCTCAGTGAACAATTTAAATCCTTTAGAAGACTTTAATATCAGAAACATTGCAGTAAATGGAGTATTGTCCTATCAACCAGAGTTCGATAACATTGTCTTAGTACCTATGGACTTCGCCAGAGATATTTTAGGAGAACCGGAACAAATATCCGGCATTGAAATCTATTTAAATGACATAGATAAAACCACAAAAATTCAAAAGGATCTTGAACACAAATTACGTCATGATTTTCTAATAAAAAATAGAGAACAACAAAATCCTACATTATACAAAACGGTTAAATCTGAAAAATGGATTGTCTTCTTCATCTTGACATTTATTGGTATCATCGCCATATTCAACATTATTGCATCACTC
The DNA here is from genome assembly GCF_016746095.1 of Sphingobacterium faecale. GTDB lineage: Bacteria > Bacteroidota > Bacteroidia > Sphingobacteriales > Sphingobacteriaceae > Sphingobacterium > Sphingobacterium faecale. The sequence continues at coordinate 397,530 of NZ_JAERTY010000009.1, forward strand.
ACTATGCTGGTTATTGACAAAAAAGAAGACATGAAAATCCTTCAGCATCTCGGAGCAAAAAAGTCTATGGTTGAGCGTATCTTCTTTTTAGAAGGGGTTTTGATTGCTCTTATCGGAAGCATATTAGGCATCATTATTGGTTATATCTTTTGCAAGCTACAGCAAAGCTTCGGATTTATCCGTACAGGAGAAATGGAAGGATCTTTGATAGATATTTACCCTATCGATATCAGGCTACAAGATTTTTTGGTGGTATTTATGACAGTTTTTATTCTCTCAACATGTGTTTCTTATTTCGCATCCAAACTAAGCGTTAAGGAGATAGGACGTATTACTGATATCAAAAATGCCGAATAATCTAATATTTTAAATTTTTCCTGCTAAAGTCTCCTCGTTGTATCTGATTAATAAGTTGGGCCCAACCAAATGGATTTAAAAGTGGATTTGCATATCTTTGATTGATATTCTTATTCGTCATATTAATATGTCGCTGAGTTGAATTAAAATTCTGTATCTCATCAGCATTTCTAGGCACAATACGTGCTAGGGCTGCCATAGCTTCTGGACTCAGATTACTACGGGCTGATGCAACAGGGTCATACCCTTCTTTCATACCCATAAAATCCGCTAAATAATCTTCATAACTAGCCCAAGGGAAAGGGGTCACAGCAGGTAATTCTATTACCAGACTACGCATCTGTATATGTGCAGTAAATTTGTCATCAGGTACTGTTGGAATAACGTAAGTCAAAGGATCATACCCTACACTTGAAAACTGTATGGTATCACCGCTATGCGCTACAAACGAGAAATAGCCATCGTTATTAGAAATAAACGTCTGATTATTAAAGGATGTATTCTTAATAGTAACATAAGCAACTGGGAGCTCTGATCCAATTGAAGAAATCAATCCGCTGAATTGCAATATACTCTTACTTTGTGTATATCCTAATTGTATACTACAAGCAAAACATAAAACTAATAGATATCTTATATACTGTTGCATTCTAACAAAAATAGTTAAACACAAAATGGCTTCTTGTTAAAAATGTGTTAAGTATAAAAATAATTTCGCTATAATTGGCTGGGTGTTGTTGCGTTAGGATCATCCATATCTGTGATATTTATTGCCTCTACAGCAACAATCTCAGGTACTGCTTTTTTAACCGCTTGTTCTAATCCTGCTTTAAACGTCATGATACTCATAGAACAACTTGCACAAGCTCCCAACAGCCTCAATCGAACGATATTATCGCTGGTAATTTCCTCAATACTAACATTTCCTCCATCTGTTTCAAGATAGGGCCTCAATGTGTCCAATGCTTGTTCGACTCTTTCTCTTAAGGTCATTTTATAAATACTTTCTTTCCTATGGAGTAAAGATAAACAAATATTTGCTTATTGTGAAATCCTCAATTGTTTTATAGCAAGATCGTGACAGCCTATACAACAAGGGTTAAAGTTTGTTAAAGGCACTTAGCGATTCCACTAACTCAATTAAAATCAATTAAATTGCACACCGAAATTTAATTGAATATTATCTTTAATTGACGTATCTTTGTACAATGTTTTTAAATAGACGCACAGGAGTTATAATTGCCTTTTTATTGGCCACATATTTTTTCACCGGTTGTAAAAGTAAGTTCGAAAAACTGAAAAGCAGCAATAATATAGCCATGAAATATCAGGAGGCTGTAAAATTTTATGAAAAGGGCAAATACTCAAAAGCTTTAATTCTATTTGATGACTTAGCGGAAAAGTACCGTGGCCGTGCAGAAGCTGAGGATCTTTTCTATCTTCGTGCTAACGCAACTTATCGCCTTAAGGACTATACATCCGCTCGGTATCATTTCAAAAGTTTTGCTACTATCTATCCTAGTAGTTCACGAGCTGAAGAGTGTAGATATATGGCAGCATATTGTTACTATATCGAATCCCCTAGGTCTAATTTAGACCAAGAAAACACCCGTAAAGCAATCGATGAGTTACAGCTTTTTGTAAACTACTATCCAGAATCGGATCGCGCAAAAGAAGCTGGAGAGCTTATTCAGAACCTCAGAGAGAAACTAGAGAAGAAAGCGTTTGACAATGCTAAACTTTACTATAACATGGGGTTGTCGGATGACTATCGTGCAGCGGTAATTGCACTAGAAAATGTTTTGAAAGATTATCCTGACACACGTTTTGCTGAGGAAATCGAATATTTGATTGTAAAAGCGCAATATCTATTTGCAGATAACAGTTATCCGAATAGACAAGAGAAGCGCTTTAATGATGCCATTGATTATTACGAAACATTTGTAGAACACTATCCAACAAGTAAGTATAGGGGAGAATTAGACGGTTTAAAGTCTAGTGCTGATAAAAAAATTGTCTTTGCTATTCGTAAAATGAACGAGATCAATAAACAAATAGAAGATCAAAACAAAGAACTTGGAATAATAGAGGTAAACAAAGAAGCTAACGCTAGGGAAGTTAAGAAATAGAATATTTACATATATACCAACAAATATGAGTCAAGCAAAAAACAGCGCTGTTCCAAACTCTACTATCACCAGAGATTTAAGAGAATTGGATAAAGCTACCGACAATCTGTACGAATCTATAGTTGTAATTAGCAAAAGAGCGAACCAAATTGGTGTAGAGATAAAGGAGGAGTTGAATTCCAAATTGGCAGAATTTGCTAGTAATAATGATAATTTGGAAGAGGTTTTTGAAAATCGGGAGCAAATAGAGATTTCCAAGCATTATGAACGTATGCCAAAAGCAACTCTTGTTGCAATTGATGAATTTCTAAACGACAAAGTTTATTTTAGAAATCCTTCAAAAGAGCAAGATTAATCGTATTGAAAAAATGTCTTCTCTAAAAGACAAAAATATAGTACTTGGTGTATGCGGCAGTATAGCCGCATACAAAATTGCCTATTTATTACGGTTACTAATCAAAGAGGAGGCCAATGTTCAAGTCTTAATGACTAAAGAGGCAACTCAATTTATCACTCCCCTAACACTATCTACGCTTTCAAAAAAACCTGTACTCGTCGAGTATTACGACAAAAACACAGGTTCATGGAATAATCATGTACAATTGGGCCTAGATGCTGACCTAATGATTATTGCCCCAGCCTCGGCCAATACAATAGCAAAATTTGCAAACGGAATTTGTGACAATCTGTTAACAGCAACATACCTTTCTTCTAAATGCCCTGTCTATTTAGCACCAGCAATGGATTTAGACATGTGGAAACATCCAGCAACGCAATTCAATATCTCACTCATTCAGTCCTATGGGAATATTATAATTCCTCCAAGAAATGGAGAGCTTGCTAGCGGATTGGTCGGTGAAGGCCGTCTAGCTGAACCCGAAGAAATCATACAATTCTTGCTTTCGAATTTAGAAGATAATTTGCCTTTAAAAGGAAAAACGGCATTAGTAACAGCAGGGCCAACTTATGAGTCAATAGACCCCGTTCGCTTTATCGGAAATCACTCATCAGGAAAAATGGGTTATGCTCTAGCTATTCGTCTGAAGGAACTCGGAGCAAAAGTAACGCTTATATCCGGACCTACAGCACTACCGGCGCCTACAGGAATTAAAACTATTAATATACAATCCGCTCAACAAATGCTTGAAGCAAGTAGCTCAGAATTTGTAACAGCAGATATAATTGTCATGAGCGCCGCTGTTGCAGACTATACTCCCATAGACATTGCGCATCAAAAAATAAAGAAAAAAGAAGAAGAATTCTCAATTCAACTCAAGAAAACAACAGATATCCTCGCTTTCTTAGGTGAACATAAACAGCCCCAGCAAACTTTAGTCGGCTTCGCTTTAGAGACAAACAATGAACTAGAACATGCAAAAGAAAAGCTAGAACGTAAAAACCTAGATTTTATTGTTCTAAATTCCTTGGTAGACAAAGGGGCTGGATTTGGAACTGACACAAATAAAGTCACAATTGTTTCCAAAACAGGAGAAATAGAAGAGTTTAAGCTAAAGAGTAAAGTTGAAGTAGCTAATGATATATGCGAACTAATACTTCAGCATCAAAATAAGGCGTATTCAACTCTTTGAGATATATTAAAGATTTGCAATGCGAACTTCTTTAGGGTAGTAGTTATTAATACGATTTGGCATCGCTTTAATCCATCCTAAATCCATTCCTTCATAACGTACAATAATCCAACCGCTCAACTCCTTCTTATTGACCAAAGGCGACAAACTTTCTTTACGAAGATAGGTCAACATTTCCTCTAAATCCAGATCCAGAAACGGAATGTCCTTGTGAATTCGATTACTCAAAGCAAGATCGTGACTTGGAATCAGGTCTTTGCCAACCACTCGTCCGATTTCTGTGCCAGCATTTTTCAGATAAAGCACTTTCTGTAAAGCTGTTAAATCCTGCTCATATACTTTCGGAAAAATATGTAATAAGTCATGATAAAGAAAGGAATAAAGACCTTCCATATTAGCCCATCCTTGTGCTAGAGATTGTGTTGCCACATTCTTCTCCATCTTTACTTTCTTAAGAGAAAAACTCGGCACATCTCCCTTACGCTTGAGAATTGCACAGAAAAATCCCTCCCCTGCTACCTTATGTGGATAGAAACGATATGAGGTTGCTTCGTGTTTATCTGACTTTCCAACTTCTATACCCCAGGAGGAGTTAACCGATACTGATATCGACTCAAGATTGAATGTATCTATCATCCAATCGACGATATCCTCATTCTCTTCTTTTGAATAAGAGCAAGTCGAATAAAAAATAATTCCACCAGTCCTTACAGTCGCTATACTATCCGCTATAATGCGCTTTTGTCTTTCGCTACATAACTTGACATTGGCCATCGACCATTCATCCATAGCACCATGGTCTTTATGAAACATACCTGAACCTGAGCAAGGGGCATCAATAACAGCAAAATCAAAATATCCAGGTAAACGAGAGAAAGAACTGGGATCATTATTGGAAACAATCACGTTCGCATTTCCCCACTTCACCAGATTATCGCGTAGTATAGAAGCCCTACTTTTAATTATTTCGTTTGCGACCAACAAACTGTCTTTGTGTAACGTAGAATTCAACAAGGTAGCCTTACCTCCTGGAGCCGAACATAAATCCAATGCGCGTATAGGCTCGATATTCAGTTTAAGCTCACGAATAACAAAATCAAGAAACATTGAGCTCGCTTCCTGAGAATAATAACATCCAGCATGAAACAAAGGATCCAATGTAAAAATAGGTCTTTTATTAAGGTAAAAACCACCTTCACACCAAGGTATCTCTCGATCAATATCTAGCAGAGACAAATCAAACTTCTTCCCTGGATTAATACGTATAGAGGATGTTTTTTGTTCTTTATCATGAATGCTAACAAAAGCATTATAATCAAAATGGGGATCTCCTTGGAGATGTCTAACTAAATCTGGTGGGAGTTTATTACTCATGCACAAAAATAAAAAGTCAAAACTAAAAGTCAAAACTAAAATGAAATCCAGCCTAATAGTCGTATCTTTGACTATTCTAAATGCTCTTACTTCTATGAAGAATTTCAAGAAATACTACATCATTCCGACTACTCCAGAAGATATTTATCGTGCGTTGACTACAGATATCACTATTCGCTTATGGACAGGAGACCTAGTTGAAATAGATGCTCGTGAAGGCGGACAATTTTCGTTTTGGGATGGAGGTATTACGGGACATTTCATCGAACTAGAACCTTTTAAAAAAATTGTACAGCAATGGTACTTCGGAGAACAGGAAGAGCCCTCTATCGTCACAATAAAACTCCACGAACACAAAAAAGGCACCTCGTTTGAAGTCAACCATATTAATATTCCTGATGAAGACTATGAGGACATTGTTGATGGTTGGGATCAAGAATATGTAGGTAGCCTTATCGACTTCTATACAGAAGAATAGAGTTACATTTTTTCCAGCTTAAACCCTTTATTACTCGAATTAGCTATAACGAGTCCTTAATGAGGCCCCTTCCTCTTATACGACCGATAAAATCATCTCTCATCTTTCCTTTTAGGCTGCATTTACTTCTTATATAGGTATTTCTTACGAAAGTTCCACAGTTTATAAGCTATCCATTAGAAAATATGTTCAGAATAGGTCTCCGGACAGCATTCTGACGAAGGAGTTTTGAGCTACATTCATACAGTAAAAGCCCATAGGGCTTAGCTAGGGCCTTCGTAAACAGTCCGCAGGCTGGCGGATACCCTTCCACCTATTACTGCGATAGTATAGATTGAGAAAAGTACGCACAAAACAAAAGCCCCTCCAGTTTCCTGAAGGGGCTTCGTATTAAAAAAGGCACCGACCTACTCTCCCACCTGTTACGGCAATACCATCGGCTCTGGCGGGCTTGACTTCTCTGTTCGGAATGGGAAGAGGTAG
>NZ_JAERTY010000010.1 GCF_016746095.1 Sphingobacterium faecale
TAGCGTTCATCCTGAGCCAGGATCAAACTCTCCATAGTAAAATGAAGTGTAAGATCAAGACTATTTATAAAAAATAGAATTGTCTTTATTTAAATAATTTCTGATTCTATGACTGACAGGTTGAGTTATTTTTAACTTTCGTTGTTTCTCAACACTACTCGTTACGTTACATGATCATTTCCTTAAAGAACTTTATTCGCATCCGCATCGCGCTTCTGCTTCTATTACCGACATCCGGAGATGTGACTTATCATTCTGTTTTTCCGGCCTCCCTTGCGGCGGCCGCCCTTCGTTTCCGTTGGGACTGCAAAGGTAGGAATCTTTTTTAAACCTCCAAATTTTATTTTAAAATAATTTCCGGAGAAGATTTCAGAGCATCGGATCTAACGGATCAGACCGCAAAAGAACCGCTCTATCTACCTTATGTCATCGTTCCGGAGAACCGTCCCTCCCTCGCGGAGTGGTGCAAAGATAGGAACTTTAAAACCACATTTCAAAGACATAACACAGACTATTTTTCAGCATATAACGTAAAACGCTGGAACAGCGGGCAATAAAATTTAAAAAAGAAAGCACACAGGCACCAGGGACTGCAAAAAAGGCATACTATTCCTATCATCGGGCAGGATCAGCAGGGATTTAAGCCTGGCATAACTGAGCTTTTATAGTGATTTACCTCTATGAACCCTCTATAAAACCTCTATTATGTCCCTAAATAATCTCTACAAAATTCAAAGCAGGTACGGAAGCATATAAAAGGAAGTAGCGAACTATCTCCATCCACCACCTAACGACCTATACAAGGTCACACATGCGTTCAATTGTCTTTGCTTCAACTCTACTAAATCCAATTCACTCTTTAAAGCATTACTCTGCGCCGTAATTACCTCCAAATAGGTAGCATACCCACTTTTAAATAATAAAGAGGCATTTTTCACGGCGAGTTCTGAGTTTGAAACCCGCTCTTCCGCTAAGTTTAACTGTTCCTTCTGCTTTTCTACAGTTATAATTGTATTCGATACTTCTCCAACAGCCTCCATAACCTGACGCTGAAAATCGAGTTCCACCTTCTCCCGCTCTATTTTTGCTACCTCATACTGATTCTTAAGTTTTTTATTCCGAAATACAGGAGCTGTTACTCCACCTGCTATCCCCCCAAGTAATGCACCAGGTATATTAAACCAATTTTTTGCCAACATGGCATTTACTCCAAAAACTCCACTTAAACTTATACTTGGATATCGCATAATCTGCGCTACATTCATCTGAGCATTGGCCGCAACCAGAGCATACTCAGCCTGCTTGATGTCCGGTCGATTACGGATAATATCCAACGGGCTTCCTAGAGAGATATCTTGATCAAATTTGATGAGACTATCATTTAATGTATTATTTCTAGTTACCGCAGCAGGCATATCTCCAACCAGCATTCTCAACGAATTTTCTTGAATTGTAATTTCCTTTTCTAAATCCGGGATCAATGAAGCCGCCACCAATCGCTGTGACTCGGTCTGTTGGATGGCCAATGCTGTGATTTCACCAGCGTCAAACTGTAATTTTATCATCCGCAACGTACTGTCATTCAATTGTAGATTCCTTTTAGCGACTTCAATCTGTGCATCCAACATTAATAGATTAAAATAGCCGGTCGCAATATCCGCAATAAGTTTCGTCTGAATTGCTGTTTTCGCTTCTTTCGTATCCAGCCAACTTGCTTTCAAAACATCGCCCTCTTGCCCTATCTTACCCCAAATATCCAACTCCCAACTAAACTCTAGCCCTGTAGCGTACTGTGATTGATATTTAGCCATAGATTCTGGAGCCTTTTTCCCTTTTTGTTCATACCATTTGGATGAGGCGGAGCCATAAAAATCTTTTGAGCGATACTGTTGATTCACTGTCGCAATATTAGCGTCTACAGTAGGTAAATAGTTTAACTTATTGATCCTTAGATTCCGATTCGCTATTTCTATATTTTTTAACGCAATCCGTATATCATAATTGTGGGAAAGGCCACTATCAATCAGAGTAATCAGATTACTATCGTTAAAGAAGTTCCTCCACTCAATTTGACTTAGTAAAGAATCTCCTTCATCTGTTGTCCAGGCGGAGCGGAATGAATCAGGCGTATTCAAATTAGGTTGTTTATATTTCTCTCCAACTTTGCACCCTGTCAGAAAAAAAACACCCGCAAATAGATATAAAATTGTTTTTATCGACATATTATTCATAATTAATCCTCCTCTGACTTAAATTTCAATTTGACTCGCTCATCTAGTGTTTTAAAAACAACAAAGAGTACTGGGATAATAAAAATACCAAAAGCAACCCCAGCAAGCATACCACCTGCAGCACTAAAACTAATAGAATGGTTACCAATAGCCGATGGCCCAACAGACCACATAAGAGGCACTAAACCTGCCACAAATGCTAAAGAGGTCATTAAAATAGGTCTCAATCTCAACTTTGCCCCCTCAATAGCGGCATTGTATATACTCATTCCTTTATCCCGCTGCTGAACGGCAAACTCGACAATAAGAATTGCATTTTTTGCTAACAAGCCTATCAACATAATAAGCCCAACCTGCACGTAAATATTATTTTCTAAACCAGCCATTAAAACTGTAGCGAAAACACCGACTAATCCAACAGGAACAGAAAGCAACACTGCCCATGGTAAAATATAACTTTCATATTGTGCAGCTAACAAGAAATAAATAAACAAAATACTTAAACCGAAGATTAGTACAGTCTGCGAACCAGATTTACTCTCTTCGTAAGACATTCCAGTCCATTCATATCCAAAATTACCTGGCAATTGTTGAACCGCCAATTTTTCTATTGCCTGCATCACATCTCCTGTACTATAACCGGATGAAGGATTAATATTTACCGTAATGGCATTGTAGAGATTATATCGTGCTATGGTCTCTGGTCCCACTACTTTATTGAGTGTCATTAATGTGCCGACAGGAACCATTTTTCCTTCCTTATTGCGGACAAAAATGGAGTTTAACGATTCTGGATCTGTACGATGCTCAAAATCGGACTGCATATATACCCGATAGGTACGTCCAAAGCGATTGAAATCTCCTGCACTCACTCGCGCAAAGTACATCCGGATTGTATTCATCATTTCTTTAATGTCTACACCCATACTTTTTGCCTTCACCACATCAATATCTGCTTCGTACTGTGGAAAATTGGATTTAAATGAGGTATATGCATTATCCACCTCTTTCAGCGCATTGATTTTATTGATAAAGGAGTCCGCAACAATATCAAAATCTCGAATATCTCCTCCCAACCTGTCTTGAAGAACTAACTCTACGCCGGCAAAATCACCAAACCCCTGTACTGTGGGCCTTGGAAAAACTTTAAATGTTGCCTCATTGATCACGGACAAATCTTTGCGGACCGTATCCATAAATGCATTTATATTTTTAATTTGTTTTCGTTCTGCATGAGGTTTCACATTAATATAACCCGCTGCAAATGCAGGGCTTGTCCCTCCCCCCAAAACATTAAAACCAGAAACAGTGGTCATACCGGCAATATCTTCGCGTTTTTGTAGAATACTATCTGCCTGACGCAAAACGGCAGTGGTTCTCGACAAAGAAGCCCCAGGAGGCATTGCCAAGGAATAAGTAACAAAACTATCGTCCTCAGTAGGAATAAAACTCTTTGGTGTATAAAACAAGAATAGAATACCTATAACAGTAACTAGCAATAATCCACCAAATGCAATTTTCTTATGCCCAATCAAATATTTTACCCCAACAATATATTTGTCTGTGAATCTATCAAAAGATGCATTGAAGGCATTAAAGAATCGTTGCTTGTATTTTTGTACTTTACTCAAATCCTGTTCAGCTTCGATATCCTTAGGGTGGATCGGCTTTAAAAGCAATGCACACAACGCAGGTGAAAGAGTCAATGCATTGAAAGCTGAAATCAAAATAGCGGTAGCAAGTGTATAAGCAAACTGTCTATAAAAAATACCAACAGGTCCTTCCATAAATCCTACAGGTAGAAATACTGCGGCCATCACCATTGTTATAGACAATATTGCTCCTGTAATTTCGGACATTGTCTGCACGGTAGCATCTTTTGCCCGCATTCCAGTCTCGTGCATTTTTTGATGAATCGCTTCCACTACGACAATCGCATCATCGACAACAATACCAATAGCCAGTACAAGGGCAAACATTGTTAGTACATTAAGCGAAAAACCAAACAGACTAAGGAAAAAGAAAGTTCCTATCAAAGAAACAGGAATCGCAATCGCAGGTATCAAAGTAGATCGGAAATCCTGTAGAAAAATAAACACGATGATAAAAACTAAAATAAAAGCTTCAAACAAAGTGGTCTTCACTTGATTAATCGACTGATCAATCTGATCTCTGACGCTATAGGAAATCTCATAATGAATGCCTTCTGGAAAAGATTTTGACAATTCCTCAAGCACTTTCCGAACCTCTATATCAATCTGATGCGCATTCGAACCGCTCGTTTGTGTAATATTCAAAGTCAGACCTGGATTACCATCGACTTTATTATCACTTCCTAAATTGGTTGCTCCAAATTCAATGCGTGCAATATCTTTGAGGTAAAGTATAGAGCCATCTTTATTCGTTTTGATGACCATGTTTTCAAATTCTTCTGGCTTACTGAACCTTCCTTTATGTTTGATAACCGTTTCAAAGACCTCATCTGAGGTCTCTCCAAATTTACCTGGAGCAATCTCAAAGTTCTGATCATTCAAAGCCTTAGTAACATCCTGCGGGATAATATCATAAAGTGCTAGCTTTTCTGGATTCAGCCATACCCGCATAGAATAATCCCGTGCACCTAATCGAGAGACTTGAGCAACACCGTCCACACGTAGTAGAGGTCGTATCATATTAATCTGCGAGAAAGCTTGTAGAAATGTCTCATCGTATACAGAATCCTGATGATCCGAGAAGATATTTATAGTCATAATAGCACCACTTTGTCGCGGTTGCACTGTAATTCCGTTTTCATTGACTTCTGCAGGTATAGCACTAATAGCTTTTGATATTCGTGTCTGTACATTTACCGAAGCGATATCGGGATTAGTTCCTGTTTTAAAAAACACCTGTACAGAACCTGACCCCGAGTTAGTAGCAGACGATTTGATATACGTCATATCTTCTACCCCATTAATGGCTTCTTCAATAGGCAGTAAGACACTCTCCGCAACGGTCTCCGAGTTCGCTCCTGGATAGCTCAATGAAACAACAACACTTGGTGGAGCTATCTCTGGAAACCGGGTGATCGGTAGAGTCTTTAGTCCCACCAGTCCTAAAATCACTAAGATTAGGGACATCACCGTAGCTAATACAGGTTTGTTTATGAAGGTTTTTAACATACTGTTTGGATTTAAGGAGCAATAGTTTTCAAGCGCCATCAGTTAAGACGGCGCGAGAAACTTTGCTACATTGAAAATTATTGTTGAATTGGGGTTACTGTAGATCCTTCAGTAATCTTATCCAGGCCGGTCAGTAAGACACGTTCGCCTACGGTAAGACCGTCCGCGATGATATAATTATCTTTACTCTTGCCACCTATCGTAACAACACGGCGGCGCACTTTGTCTTCCTTGTCCAACACATAGACAAAAGTTTTGTCTTGTAATTCGCTGGTTGCTATTTGGGGAATCTGAATTACATTTTTCTTTACTTCGGATATTTTTAAAGTTCCAGTACTTCCACTTCGCAACATATTGTCTGTATTCGGAAAAGAAGCTCTTAATGAAATTGCCCCAGTCGTACGATCTACCTGCCCATTGATTGCGTCGACAGCTCCTTTGTTCGTGTATTCTTCACCATCCGCCAAAATCAAGACAGCGTCTGGAAAGCTTAACGCATTCCTGCTTTTTGGAATTCCATTGATACTATCCTCTTTGACCTTTAATTTTGAGAAGTATAAAAAATCAGACTCATTCATAGAAAAATAAACGTATACATCCTGCACATCGGACAATACAGTCAATGGCTCCTTATCACCTTTACCCACAAGATTACCGATTCGCTTCGGAATACGACCAATATATCCACTAACCGGTGCTGTGATTATAGTAAAACCTTGATTGATTTCGGCACTACGAACTGCAGCTGTAGCCTGGTCTAAAGAAGCTTTAGCAACATCATAATCGGATTGAGCTGACCGCAGGCGAACCTCAGAAATAACATCGTTGTCAACCAAGGGCTTCAATCGCTCTATCTCTAAACGTGCATTCTTTAACTTTGCTTTGGCAACATTCTGATTAGCGACACTATTATTCAACAATTCTTGGTAAGCTGATGCATCTACCTTAAATAGCTTCTGTCCCTTCTCGACAAAGGAACCTTCATCTACATAGATTTCCTGTAAAAGTCCCTCTACCTGAGGTCGTACTTCTACGTTTACCTTCCCCTCGATAGTCCCCAAATACGTCTTTATCGTCGTTGCATCACTCGCATTGACCGTATATACAGGGAGTGCTAAGGGCTTGGCTGTAACTTCATTCTCTTCGGACTTACCGATAAAACAACTGTAAAATGTAGCAATGACTAAAGCTGTCATTGAAACAATTGAAATATAAAAACTCACTTTCCTTTTTCTCATATTACTTAACTAGATTTTAGCAAATTAATAAAACGTAACTGATCTGTTACACTCAAGAACGCAAAAACAATGCAAGTTTGGGCCTTTCCTTGTTTCTTTTAACAGTCTTTAACAGAATAAAAAGACCTATTATTAGGCTAAAAGGCAAAAAAAAGACTCTCCAAAACTGGAGAGTCCTTTCATTTTCAAAGATTTAAGCTACTATTTCCAACCACCACCTAGGGCTTTGTACAAAACAACTTGATTTAGCATCTTTTCCTTCAATACATCCACCTGTGCTTCCTGAGCTCCTATAACATCTTTCTGTGCTGTTACAATATCCAAATAATTGACTCGTCCTGCAATAAAAAGCTCTTCAGCCGCAATAATAGCAGATTCTAAAGCTTCTACCTGATTATGAACTAACACTTCACGTTCTGCAATAGCACCTTGTGTATGCAGTGCCAAAGAAATTTCATTCACGGCATTCAAAATCACTTTTTCATACTCCAAAAATGCTATTCCATAATTTGCTTTCATGACTTCATACTGCGACTTCAATTCCCGTTGTCTGAAAATTGGGACTGTGACACTACCTAAAACTCCATAAGCAACAGACTTGTCCAAATTGAAAAGTTGGTCTATACTAAAAGTCTGTAATCCAAAATAGGGACTGATCGCAACAGAAGGAAGAAAGGAGAGCCTAGCAACTTCCAAGTCGCTATAGTTACCCTGCAATTCCAATGCTGCCCTTCGGATATCGATACGGTTGTTAAAAAGTAAATCAATGTTACCAACATGGAGTTCTTGGAATATCTCATGATTTGGGACATGTTCTTTTGTCCTCGCAATAGGTTGATACACTCTTCCTAAAAGTTGGTTTACCTGGTGTTCGTATCCGACTATTTCTTGCATAGCCAAAGCCCTGCGTCCCTTAGATTCAGCTAGAATAGATTTAAACTGTTGTACACCTAGTTCGTCTGCCCGGCCAGCCTCTTTCTGTGCTTCAATAATACTTAAAGCTCGTTCATGCAATAGTATATTCTGCTCATATACCTTTACTTTCTGATCCAACGCGATCAGTTCAAAGTATGCTGCAGCAACGCTACTAATGAGTTCGGTTTGTAATAACCGCTTAGTTTCGCTTTCTGCTAACAACCCCATAAAAGCAGCTTCTCTTCTATTTCGTAATTTTCCCCAAAGATCTATTTCCCACGATGAACGCACACCAACGAAATAGTCTGGAATAAATGGCTCGGGTAGTTTTTCGTCTGACGTCAAATTATCCGAAAAATTAGAATCGTAATTACCAATACCAGATTCAGTATAGTGGCCATATTTCCGAAGTCCGGCCTCTATGGCTCCATCCAACGTTGGCAACAATGCGGCCTTACGTTGCCTAAAATTAGCTTGCGCCACTTCAATACGGTGGATAGCTTGCTTGAGGTCTCTATTATTTACTAAAACAGTATCAATAAGGCCTTTTAAATAAGGATCAGAAAACACCTGCTGCCAAGGAATATCTCCTAAGGAAATACTGTCTGCCAATACCGTTTGAGCATTGACTTTTACATCTTGACTTAACTCAGATTTTGTGACTTTCTTAGGAACAGTACAAGAAGACACCAACAACAGAGCTGCTAACACAGCTACTACCTGACCTGTTTTTTTAGGCTTATTACGCTTGGCAAATAAAACCACTAACCCAGGAATTACAATAACTCCCAAAATGGTTCCAATTACCATCCCTCCCACTGAAGCCGTGCCAATAGTCCTGTTACCAACGGCACCTGCACCATTTGCCAACATCAATGGAATAAGTCCTGCAGCAAATGCAAAAGAAGTCATTAAGATTGGACGTAATCTCGCCACCGCTCCTTCTACGGAAGCTGTAAAAATATCCATCCCCTGCTTGTACTTCAAGTTGGCATATTCCACAATTAGGATGGCATTTTTACCTAACAATCCAATAAGCATTACTAATGCGACCTGCGCATAAATATTATTTTCAAGACCAAAGATCTTCAAGAAGATAAAGGCCCCAAAGATTCCGGCCGGTAAACATAAAATGACGGGCAGTGGAAGCAGGAAGCTCTCATACTGCGCTGCCAAGAGCAAATACACGAATACAAGACAGAGTAAGAAGATATATCCGGCCTGGTTACCTGATATCTTTTGCTCTCTTGTCATTCCCGACCATTCGATTTCGTATCCCTGCGGGAGATTCTCCGCAATACGCTCTACCGCTTCAATAGCCTGTCCAGAACTAAACCCTGCAGCAGCTTGACCAGTAATCATCGCAGAACTAAACATATTATATCGTGTAATCTGTTCTGGCCCATATACGCGCTTCATAGTCATAAATGAGGAATAAGGAACCATCTCTCCTTCTGCGGTCTTTACATATAGTGCCAAAACATCTTCTGGTTTTTGACGGGAAAATGCATCAGACTGAACCATCACTTTATACATCTGTCCGTAACGGATAAAATTGGTAGCGTACTGACTCCCTAAAAGGGTCTGTAGGGTATTCATCGAATTCTCAACAGAAATGCCTTTTTTAGCTGCTAAATCATAATCGATTTCAAGCATGTACTGTGGAAAATTAACATCAAAAGTAGTACTAGTGCTCTCTATTACATCGTCGTTGTTCAACTCTTTAATAAAATCATTCAGTACAATACTCGTTTTTGATAAATCTTCATTACCACTTTTATCTAACAAACGCAGCTCAAATCCGGAAGAGTTACCGAATCCTGGGACTGTTGGCGGTGGAAAAAACTCTATTGTTGCATCTGCGATATGGCTAGTTTTCTCTCTAAGAATCGTCATTACGTCGTGCACACTTTCGTCACGCTGATCCCATGCCTTCAGGTTAATCATCCCCATACCATAGGATGCCCCCGATACCTCAGTCACAATACTATATCCGGCTAATGTGGATACAGTCTCTACGATATCCAACTCTCGAGCAATCCTATCTACCTCATCAAGAACCTTTTCGGTACGATCCACCGTAGCTCCAGGAGGCGTAGTCACAGCAACATAAATCATTCCCTGATCTTCTGTTGGAATAAATCCAGTAGGTAGAATCGCAGCAGATCCCCAAGTAAGTACAAACATCAAGGCTAGCGCCCCCAATGTAACGACTCTCCGTCCTGCTATACGTGTCAATAAATTTTTATAACCTCCCCCTATTCGATCGTATACAGCGTTAAAACCTTTGAAAAAACGGGCTAGCAAACCGTTGCTTTCCTTTTTATCATGAGGTGATTTCAGAATCAAGGCACACAACGCTGGTGTAAGCGTGAGGGCATTAATTCCGGATATAACAATAGATGCAGCCAATGTCAATGAAAACTGTCTATAGAAAATACCTACCGGTCCTGAAAGAAAAGCAACAGGTATGAATACCGCCGACATGACCAACGTAATTGCAATTACGGCACTACCAACTTCCTTCATCGCCGCAATGGTTGCTTCCAGCGGGGGAAGATGTTCATCCTCCATCTTGGCATACACAGCCTCGACCACAACAATACCATTATCGACGACAATACCGATGGCTAGCACTAACGCGAACAACGTCAAAAGGTTGATAGAGAATCCCATCATCTGCATAAAAAACAAGGCTCCAATTAAACTAACAGGAACTGCAAGAATAGGAATTACGGTTGCCCTAAAATCTTGAAGGAAGATAAACACAACTAGAAACACGAGAATAAAAGCTTCCAATAGCGTGATAAGTACGCTAGATATCGAAGCATTCAGGAATCTCGACACATCATATCCCATGGTATACGTCATCCCTGGGGGGAAGGTCGCTCCTTTGAGCTCTTCCATTC
This sequence comes from Sphingobacterium faecale, assembly GCF_016746095.1. Classification (GTDB taxonomy): domain Bacteria; phylum Bacteroidota; class Bacteroidia; order Sphingobacteriales; family Sphingobacteriaceae; genus Sphingobacterium; species Sphingobacterium faecale. Next base: position 10,455 of record NZ_JAERTY010000010.1, read on the forward strand.
TATCTTTTACACTCTGAATTACATCCTGAGCATTCGAACCAGGCAACTGCTTTAACATGATGGAAGCAGAAGGTCTACCATCTGTCTTAGATACCATTTCGTAATCTAAGGATCCAAATTCAACATCAGCAATATCCTTGATACGGATTATCGAACCGTCTGCATTTGCCCGGATAGGCACATTTTCGTACTCACTTACCTCCGTAAACTTACCAGGGTAACGGAGCACATATTGCTGCATATTCACTGCCTTATCGGAACTTATTCCAGTCTGACCAGGCGCTGCTTCTATATTTTGTCTCCTCAACGCTGCAACAAGTTCTTCTGTAGAAATAGAATAAGCAGAAAGCCGATCAGGTTTTACCCAGATGCGCATTGCATAATCCTTCATTCCCATAATTTGTGCAAAACCTACCCCTTCAATACGTTTCAGCTCTTTAAGAACATTAATATCTGTAAAGTTATAAATGAATCTTTCGTCTGCCGTCTCATCGTCTGTATACAGATTGAGGTACATCAACATACTATTCACCTCTTTCTCGGTGGTGACTCCCGCCTTGATTACTTCTTCGGGCAACTCGTCCAATACGGTCGTAACCCTATTCTGAACGTTTACCGCTGCAATATCCGGATCAACTCCTACTTTAAAAAACACCTGAATTAATGTAGTACCATTGTTGGTGGAGACGCTATTCATATAGGTCATCCCCGCGACTCCGTTGATAGCACGTTCCAAAGGAATAGCCACAGCATTGGTACTCACCTCCGCATTGGCTCCAGTATAATTAGCTGTTACGACAACAGAGGGCGGAACAATATCAGGGAATTGTGTAATTGGCAAGGTAAATAATGCCAACAAACCCAAAAGGGTGATAAAAATTGAGATTACCAGTGATAACACCGGCTTTCTAATATACGTTTCAAACATCTAAATCGCCTCCGTTCTAGTTATTAATCGATTTCGGTTGTATGCTCATACCATCTCGCAAAGACTGTACGCCTTCAAAAACGACCTTTGTGTCCGCAGGCAACCCGTCTTCTACCACATAATAATGTCCAACGCGCTGGCCATTCTTAAATGGCATCATCTTAACTTTATTACCCTCTACCGCATAAACATAAGCTTTGTCCTGAATTTCAAATACGGACTTTTGATGTACGAATGTCAGATTTCCTGTCTGCGTCGGCACTCCAATACGTCCTGAAGCACCGTGCTTTAGTAATCCCTTGGGGTTATCGAACTTGGCGCGCAAAGAAATGGATCCTGTACTAGCCTCAAACTCACTTTCAACGATCTCGGCTATCCCTGTATAAGGATACACCTCGCCATTGGCTAATATCAAGCGTACTTCTTGCTGGAATTTATTTCTGTTAAATGAAGAATCAGATGCAATAGCAAGATATTCAGATTCCGAAATATTATAATAAACGTTTACTTTTTCTAAATCAGAAATGGAAGTGATCAATGCACCTTCATTCAACAACGAACCTTCCTTAAGCAAAATGCGGTCAATACGACCATCAAAAGGCGCTCTAATCTGGGTATGGCTTAGCTTGGTTCGTGCTTGGTTCAATATTGCTTCAGCTTCCTGCACCTTTGAAATAGCGGCTTTAAGCTGTACTTTGAGCAAATCCTGCTCTGTGGTACTGATGATACCTTTTTGTACCAGCTTTGCTGTCCTTTCTAACTCTAGTTCCACTTTCTTCACCTCCGCTTTTGCTGTATTTAAACCCGCTTCTGCACGCGCAAAATCGGCCTTATACTCTTCATCATTAAGACTAAACAAAACCTGCCCCCTTCTGACGAAAGCCCCCTCATCAACATAAATTCTATTTAAAAATCCCGACAGTCTAGAGCGCAACTCTACGTTCCTTTGGGACTGAATATCGGCAATATACTCTTTGTAGATAATGGTATCCATCTGTAGGAGACCAGTCACAGGCACAACCTTGGCTTGTTCTTCGGATTTATTTTCACTGCTGCTAGCAGTACAGGACGCGGCAAATAACAGGCACCCAAATATTGGATACATGAGTTTATTTTTCTTCATAGCTAAATATGACTGAATTAAATATTAAAAATCGATAAAAATAGAGCGACCTACGAGAACTAAAACTAGCCTCATAAGCATTTATTAAACAAATAAGATGGGATTGTAAAAATTAGAAAGGTCTGAACCTATACAGAAATGTATAGTACCCAGGTAAGCAGAGCCTCTTCGATTCATAGCGAGGGTGCTTTATCGTCTTGGTAAAGAGAAATAGCTTTCGTAATAACCAAACAACAAAAAGAATAGTAGGGAGTACGCCTAAAGAAAGAAAGAAAATACGATAGTCGTCAAAGAAAATTTGTGGCGCGGTCTCTTGGTGTTCTGAATCTGTGATATCTAGGATTTCTTCTAAAACCACTTCGAGAAAGGTTTCTCCAGAAACAACCGGCCTGAAGTCCAATATATTGCAATACTGTACCTCATAACAGAGGACATTGAGGTAGCCAAAAAGCACTAAAAAATGTAGTATACGCAACATATGCTGCAAATATAGAAAAGCAAAAAACAGAAAGGTGCAGCGCTCTGTAAAAAAAATGTTATGAAGATGTCAGATATCTGCGGTTCAGACTTTCCTGTGACAATTTTCTTTGCATGTGGAATAAATACCTCTGAAAACTACTTTTTAAAGACCCAGTACTTTTGTAAAGTAAAATTAAATCCTAAAGACACGATTATCTCCACAATTCCTTTAGACAGCAGAAAATGAAAACCCCAAACATCCACTAAAAAATGGATACCGGTAGATTTAAGAAAAATACTTCCAGCAACTACGATAATAAACTTCCAGAGTTGGTTTGCTAAAGGAACTTCTGTACTATTAAACGACCAATACCTATTAATGGTAAAATTGACAATTGCTCCTAGACTTCCACTAATAACATTAGAAAAAGGAGCAGAAATTAGAAGAACTTTGTAGCAGAAAGAATAAATTCCAAAATCAAAGCCCCCTCCCACAAACGCGGAAAGCTGTGCTTTCAAAAACTCTTTAGGCTTGAATGTCATCCACAGTATCTTGTTCCGCCTTCTGTTTAGCTAGTTTTTCTTCTTTATCTTTGGCATCACCTACAGCCAATAGCTTTAGTGTATCTCCAACATTGATAAAAAACAAGATCACACAAATCCCCAACACACTATAATCAATTGACCCTTTGAATATTACCTCAAAAAGCAAGACCAAACAAATAATAACACGTATTTCTGTTGGTCCCAATAGCCCTGCATCAATTGTATATTTATCGGTAATTCTATATCGCAATTGGGATATTATCATTGCCCAACCGTAAAGTGCCACTAATGTAAAGCCCAGATATTTGAAATCTCCAACGGTATATAACACATAACCTAATCCAATAAAAACCGTACTCACCCAATCCATTACAATGTCTAATGCAAAGCCGTACCACTTTCTAGATTTATTACGATAATAAGCGATACGGCCATCCAATGAATCTCCGAACCATTGAATAAAAAACCCTGGAATAGCCAATAACAACAAATCTCGATCAACATATTCTGCCAATAAAAAACTTCCCAGAATAATTAAAGAGCCTAAAAAACCAATAGCGGTGAGCCCATCCGAAGTGATCCAGTCTGGTATCCGTGGTACCAGATAGCTGATAAATCGTTGTTCTGGATTACTTAATATGTTAGTACGCTTTCTGTCTTGAAACAGTTTCTTATTGATTTTTTGCTCGCTCATATCTCTCTTTATTACAACCAATTATTTGATTTATACCATGACAACGTTTCCTTCAATCCGGAGGACAAATCATATTTAGCTTTGAACGCTAAATCGTTCTGGGCTTTTTCTATATTACATCCCCAATTTTCAGCGGTGAGTTCTGCCAAGCGCTCAGGATATAAAACTGGAGTTTTTTCAGATCGTGCATAAAGTGATTGTGAAATTTTGGCAGCAAAAGCTACTAGAGCATAAGGGATATGCAGACGAAAAGACTTTTTATTAAACGTATTTCTAAAAATATCAGCCATGGCATACCTCGAATAGACCTGACCATCTGTAATATTATAAAACTGTAGACCTTCCTGTGGTTGCGTACACGCATCAAGAATAACATCAACAAGATCCTTTACATAGACAAAGCTCAACTTTTGAGGTTTGCTACCAATATACGGATCAAATCCCTTACTTAAGGTATCAAAAAGAATAAATAAGTCCTTCTCTCGCGGTCCATACACTGCTGTAGGCCTCAGTACGGAAATAGGACTATCAGAAAAGTTAGTCTTAATCATTTCTTCCGAAGTTCTCTTACTACGGCCGTATACAGTCAGGGGATTGTAAGGTGTATTTTCTGTAATTAAAAATGGACTTTCAAAATCAATTGGACCTACGGCAGCTAAGCTACTAACGTATACAATTCTTTCTAAAACATCCTTTATTGCTAACGAAGCCTTTAAAATATTCTCAGTATATCCGACGTTAACCTTCAACATATCGCTTTCGCGCTTTGCTTTAGTCATCGCTGCGGCATGTATGATACAACTGTATTGCTCTTGCTGAAATAAGGAGATTAGCTCATCAGAATCATCCATATTCGGAAACACGAATTTATCAACAGCATACTGAATAGCATCAATCTTACTGGTTTTCCTTACAGCAGCGTGGACCTCATACCCTCTTCGTCTTGCCTCTTCTACCAGATGAGACCCCACAAAACCACTAGCACCTGTTATAAATACTTTTTTCCTCATATCGCCTTCTCGTATAAACGATAGCGTTTGTATAGTTCACCATTAATTTGTTCAATGGCGTGATTCATTAAGTAGTTGGTTTCTAACATCCAAGAGCATTCCGCACCGCGTATACCTGCAGGCTTAGCATTCCTAATAATCCGACCGTATAAACAGGCTTCTATACCCAATTTGCGATATTTTTCCAAAACACCTAGCATTAAAACGCGTAATGATTTGATATTCTTCTTACCAAATAACAGTTTAAAAATTCCTGTTGGCAACAAGCGTCCACGTTTTATATTGATTTGGATCTCATTAATATTGGGAATTCCTACCGCGAAACCGATTATTTCTTCTCCTTTTTCTGCTATAATACAGAAACGAGGATCAACAATCATTTTCAAGTCTTTGGCAATATAATCAAACTCTTCATCAGTCATAGGGACAAATCCGAGATTCTTATCCCATGCCTTGTTATACACTTCCCGAATCTTAGCGGCTTCGCTTTTAAAGTCTTTCAAGTTGATCGTTCTTAGCTTTATTCCTGATCTACCTAAACGTTCCTCTAGTCTATCCATAAGTTGAACAGCACGCGTATTCGCAGTTTCCGTTCTCACGTTATAAGCTAAGAGGTCCACTTTTTTATCAAAGCCATAATTGCTTATTAAATCGAGATAATAAGGACTATTATAAGGCATCATTGCCATAGGCGGCGTATCAAACCCCTCCACTAATAGCCCGCAGGTTTCGTTGGTAGATAGATTAATTGGGCCAACAATATTGTTGCCACCTTTGGCTTTAACCCACGAAAGCGCAGCATTGAATAATGCAGAAGCAACTTCTTGGTCATTTATACAATCAAAGTAACCAAATTGTCCTTCGCTAACCTTATTAAATGTATTATGATTGGTATTCCAAATGGCAGCAATCCGCCCGACTACCTTATGTTCACGATAAGCTAGGAACAATTGGGCCGACGAATGCTTATAAAAAGGATGCTTTTTAGGATTTAACAAATCACTTTGGGCAATGAATAACTCAGGAACGTAGTTAGCATTCCCCAAATACAAATCATGCGGAAAATCTATGAATTCCGCACGTTGTTTTTTTGTTTCTACAGGTATGATTGTTATCATTTCCTTATTTAAAATAGGTTGAACACCTGATCGTTAAATGACCTTTTTGTACCGTTCTACTTCCAACTCTTTAAATACTTTAGACATCTTATCGATAGCTTCATCGATTTGATCAAAAGTATGTGTTGCCATCAATGAAAAACGAATCAATGATTCTTCAGCAGGAACAGCTGGAGCTACTACCGGGTTAACAAATACTCCATTATCCTGAAGCATTTTGGTAACAATATAGGTTTTATCATTATTGCGAACAAAAATCGGTAGAATAGGACTCTCTGTATCCCCCAAATCAAAACCGTTTTCAATCAATAATTTTTTTGCATAGTGTGTATTAGCCCACAATTTTTCGATATGCTCCGGTTCTGTTTGGATGATTTCCAAAGCCTTCAATGTGGATGCAACCGAAGCAGGCGTCATACTTGCGCTAAACATTAAAGAGCGTGCACGATGCTTAAGATATTCAATAGTATCTTTATCTGCTGCAACGAAACCACCAAGCGAAGCTAAAGATTTACTAAAAGTTCCCATGATAAGATCTACTTGATCAGTCAATCCAAAGTGACTACCTGTTCCTGCACCTTTCTCACCGATTACCCCCAAACTATGTGCATCATCACATAGAATCGCAGCATCGAACTCTTCTGCTACTTTAACCATTTCAGGTAATTTGACAATATCACCTTCCATGCTGAAAATTCCATCCGTAGCGATCAACTTCAAGCTGTCTTCTGGAAGCCTCGTCAGCTTAGCACGAAGATCCTCCATATCATTGTGCGCATATTTGATTACCTTCGAAAAAGAAAGTCTACTTCCGTCAATGATAGAAGCATGGTTTCTCTCGTCCAATAGAATGTAATCATTTCTACCCGTAAGACATGACAGAGGACCTAAATTCGACTGAAAGCCAGTACTAAATAATACAGCCGCATCTTTACCCACATATTCCGCCAGCTTTTCTTCCAGCTCCACATGGATATCTAACGTACCGTTTAAAAATCTGGATCCAGCGCAACCAGTCCCATACTTTGCCAAAGCATCTTGTGAGGCTTCGATAATACGAGGATCAGTGGTTAATCCTAAATAAGAGTTTGATCCAAACATCAATACACGTTTTCCGTCTATAATGACTTCCGTATCTTGCTTTGATTGGATAGGCCTAAAATAAGCATACAAATCGTTGGCTTTTATTGGCTCTAGTTCCTTCTTTAGAAAACTTGATGTTCTTTCACTTAACTTTCCCTTGCTCATGCTATAGGTATTTCTAATTTTACGCCTTTACTATTTTTACTTTCTGACCAAACTGAAATAATCGTCAAAAATATGAAATCTATATTAAGGTAAACAATTTTTATCAACAAATGACGTTAATCTAACATTGCCTTAGTATGTACTTCTCATAATTACACGCTATCTCCAATCTAGCTACAAAACGTGCAAACTTACAAAACTTTGAAATATAAACCGCAACCAAAAACTAGATAAATATCATAAAGTTAAATTATTGTTAATAAACAAACAACAGGTTTTCGCATTATGAATCCCCAAATTTGCTACATTTGCATATTACACAGTTATCTTTATGGCATTATCGTCTCAAATCAATATAAAAAACAAAAAAGCATCGTTTGAATACCACCTGATTGACAGGTATGTAGCAGGAATACAATTATTAGGTACAGAGATCAAATCCATCCGAGAGGGAAAAGCAAATATCAATGATAGTTTTTGTTCTTTCTTTGACGATGGTCTTTACATACGTAACATGCATATTGCCGAATACTCCTTTGGATCATTTTACAACCACGAATCCAAACGAGACAGAAAGCTCCTCTTAACAAAAAAAGAACTAAAGAAACTTAGAGACAAAGGCGAAGAGAAAGGCTTCACTATAGTCCCGCTACGTATCTTTATCAGCGAAAGAGGGTTTGCCAAGGTGGAAATTGCATTAGCTCAAGGAAAGAAAGACTTTGACAAAAGGGAGACGATCAAAGAGCGTGAAACAAAACGTGAATTGGATAGGGTTATGAAGTACTAGTTTAAGTGAGCATAAATGCACCAGGTGTAATTCCCTCTCTACTTTTAAAAAGCCGTACAAAATAATTAACATCGTTAAAGCCTGCACCGAAACAAGCTTCTTTTACGCTCCTCGCCGACATCAACAATTCCTTTGCTTTAACAAGACGTTGTCTTATAACATACTCCATTGGACTCACTCCCAACTCCTGCTTGAACATTCTTGCTATACTTGATTTGCTCATGTTGGCCACTTTCTCGAGCGTATCGAGAGTCAACTTTTCAGTAATATGCCTATGTACAAACTCCTTAAGATGGTCTAAAGTCGTATTGGATGCGTTCCCCAACTCCAATGTTAACAACGACTGGGTCTGCAACAATCGGATCATCAATTCTTTAAAGGTCAGATCAGCCAACGCATTCTTAAGCGGATTTGTACTGATCATGATCTGGAACAGCTTATCCAACAAATCAGCAAGCTCTGGTGTATTATACAAATGGTACTGATCGTCATCTAGCTTCCAAGCGCCCGACAGGCTAACTTTGGGGTAAAACTCATTTAAATAATCCATCACCTTACCAATGCGTTCTCTACTTACCGTAAGCGCCGTACATTGGGTCGGATTACCAAACGTGGCCTCTGGAAAATCGATATTCATTCCAACAGAAGCCGGCAATACAATCATCTCCCCTGGGAGATATTCAAAAGAATCTATATTATTTATATGCATTACCTTTTTACCTTGTATCATATTAATCATTACGATATCATCAAAACGCAACGGAACCTGTTCCGAGACCTTATAGGTTTCATAAACATGAAGCTCTAAACTATCTAATGTAAACGCACGCTTATTTTCCACAAGAGTGGATAATTCCCGCCCTCTTGCAAAAGGCAATAGCTGTATTTGATTATTATTTATCATATCACAAAACTTTACAATTGGCAGTCAATCAAATATAATAAAAAAACACAACAAATCTCCCTAACTGAACGTTGACTACATAGTGCTATCCTTTGGATAGATAATGCTATATTTCTGAAAAATGGTTGGCTAAATTTGATAAACAAGAATTTAAACAATAAACATTAATTAATATGAGTGCTATTAAAAAACCAACGTTCAAAGATCGTTACGACAACTACATAGGCGGGAAATTCGTTGCGCCTGTTCTCGGCAAATATTTTGACAACATATCTCCGGTAGATGGAAAAGTATTCACCCAAGTGGCACATTCTACAAAAGAAGATCTTGATCTCGCGGTCAATGCAGCAGCAAAAGCATTCGAGACTTGGGGCAAAACCTCTGCTACAGAACGAAGCATTATCCTTAACAAAATTGCGGATCGTATAGAGGAGAACCTAGAATACATAGCAGCAGTCGAAACCATAGATAATGGAAAAGCAGTACGCGAGACTCTTAACGCCGATATCCCCCTAGCGATTGATCATTTCAGGTATTTTGCGGGTGTAATACGGGCTGAAGAAGGCTCTCTAACAGAACTAGACGCGAACACCGTATCATTGATTGTACACGAACCGATTGGTGTCGTCGCACAGATTATTCCCTGGAACTTCCCTATCCTAATGGCTGTATGGAAACTTGCTCCTGCACTCGCCGCAGGAAATACCGTGGTATTAAAACCCGCAGAGAGTACACCTACCTCTATCCTCGTTCTCATGGAATTAATCGGTGATCTTATCCCTGCCGGCGTGGTTAATATAGTAAATGGCTTTGGGTCTGAACTAGGCCGCGCGCTAGTAACCAATCCTAAAGTTGCCAAGGCGGCTTTCACAGGTTCTACTGCCACAGGACGCCTAGTCATGCAATATGCAACAGAAAACATTATCCCTGTAACACTAGAACTTGGCGGAAAATCCCCCAATATCTTTTTCAACTCGGTGATGGACGGGGATGACGCCTTCTTAGACAAGGCTATAGAGGGTGCAGTACTATTTGCATTAAACCAAGGAGAAATATGTACATGTCCATCACGATTGTTAATACAAGAAGATATCTACGAGCGCTTTATCGCCAAAGTCATTGACCGTGTAAACCAAATAAAGGTAGGTGACCCGCTAGATCCATCAACAATGATGGGAGCGCAAGCTTCAAAAATCCAAAAGGACAAGATTATGTCTTACATCCAATTGGGTAAAGAAGAAGGTGCTGAGGTGCTGACTGGTGGTGATCAAAACAATGTCGGCGTTGGGTTTGAAGAAGGCTACTATATCAAGCCTACTTTATTCAAGGGACACAATAAAATGCGGATTTTCCAAGAGGAGATTTTCGGCCCTGTGCTTGCGGTAACAACTTTTAAAGACGAAAAAGAAGCTATAGAAATTGCTAACGACACCATTTATGGCTTAGGTGCAGGAGTATGGACCCGAGATGCTCATCAGCTCTATCAGGTACCTCGCGCCATTCAGGCAGGTCGGGTATGGGTCAACCAATATCATGCTTATCCTGCAGGCGCGCCTTTTGGCGGATACAAACAATCTGGTATCGGTCGCGAGAACCATAAGATGATGCTTGGTCATTACAGACAGACCAAAAACATGCTGATCTCTTATAACAAGGAAAAACTAGGATTCTTCTAACAGCCACAAAAAAAACACAGCCCTCTTGTCTTTATTAAACAAGGTGGCTGTGTTTAGTATATCTTCACAACAAAAATAAAAATGAGCAATAGACTAGACACCACAGAAACTGCTAAAGTCCTTATTAAGGAATTGGCAGAAAAACATGGAGATCTTATGTTCTACCAAGCTGGCGGTTGCTGCGAAGGCACGCAGCCTCAATGTTTCGAAAAGGGGACCTTCTTTCCACGCACCAATGATGCCATGATCGGCCTTGTGGAGGGGTTTGAATTTTGGGTAGACAGAGATCTATTTGAATATTGGCAACACGCTCACTTTACATTAGATGTCCTAGATGGCTTTGGCCCTGGCGGTTTCTCTTTAGAGAGCCCCCTAGGAAAAACTTTTAAAGTTCACTATCGCCTCTTTGATGAGCAAGAGCTCCAACAATTAGCTCCCGTAATACGGAACCAATAACAAGTAAGACTATAATAACATTATACTCTATTCTGCTGTGACATTTAGCCCTTCTAGCACGGGTATTGGATTTTTATCATCATCTAATGCCACAAATGTAAACATCCCTTGGATTGCTAATTCCCGTCCTTCTTCGTACATATGTTCAAGATAGATCTCTACTTTTATTTTTAAACTGGTACGACCTACACTGTCAACCCTAGCAATCGCTTCGATAATACTACCGGATGGGATAGCTTTTTTAAAATCTATGCGGTCGGTCGAAACAGTGACCAAACGCTTACGACAAAAACGTGTTGCTGCCATAAAGGAAACCTCATCCATAATAGCCATCGCCTTTCCACCGAATAAGGTATCATGGTGATTGGTTAAAAAAGGAAACACAGTTGTACATACACGGGTCTCCGAAGCTTCGATCTTTTCTTCTAACGTCATTTTTGGAATAAATTTTCACAAAGGTAGTATTTTATCAATTACCTACTTCCACCCCTATCCCTTTTAATAACAATGACGCATTGAATACGGTACATTTACCGTCTTTTAACTTATAATCAAAGAGCATCTCTCCTTGCTCCACTTGAATATCGAAATGATAGTTTTTCAAAATACCAGGATAATCGTCTTGCAAGGATGCCAATTGTAGATCATGGGTAGCCACCATACCTCTTCCTCCCATCGCTATCAACTTCTTAATTATAGCCCTAGATCCCAAATACTTATCCACCGAATTAGTACCCCTCAACATCTCATCAATCAAAACAAAAGTATCCTTTTCTGCCGCTACTAAATCTAAAATAAATTTCATCCTATCCAACTCGGCTTTAAAAGTAGAAGTACTCTCATTTAAATCGTCTTTGATTCGCATATAAGATACGATCCTATATATAGGCAGTTCGAATCGGTCCGCACAGACAACAGCTCCCGCATAAGCGAGCACTGCATTGATTCCCAACGTCCGCAAAAAAGTACTCTTGCCAGCCATATTAGATCCAGTAATCAGTGCTATTCTATGATCTTCCGAATTATAATCATTCGCTACAGCCTTATCGACCGGAATTAATGGATGATTCAACTTATTTGCTACTATAGGGTCCTTATTGACGTCATCCAGTATAACGGGAACCGTCCATTGAGGATGATTTCGTTGTAAAACAGCCAAGCTTATCAATGCTTCAAAGTCGGCCATGATATTAAACGTATTTAATATGTTGCCTTCATAGCTTTTCTTCCAACGTACAATAGCCATCACTTGCTTGAAGTCCCACAAAAAGATGATATTCAACAAAGAACCGATCAAAATATTATTGCGGGCATCCAGCTTGTCTACCAAAGTTCCCAAACGTCGAAATGCAACAGAAAGATTCTCTTGCTGTTTCGTCTTTAGGTTCTGTTGCAGGTTTTGATTCATCTTACTGGAAAAATTCTCTTCCTCAATCATCTTGACCGCATCGGAGTACGCAATCAAGGTCGCCCCAATCTTATCTATACGGGACGAAAAGTGACTCACCTTACCTGCTAAAGCAAGCGTCCATCCGAGATGCATCAGCCCCAGCAAGAGTAGGATATTCCAAATCGGAAACACAAGAAGAGAAAATAAAACACCAGCAACAAATAAGTAAGGAGCAATCGGCACATAAGTCCGTAGTAAAACAGAACCAAAATCAAGTCCTCCATCCTGGAGATATCTGGATAAAAAAATGCGAATATTGGTTGTTTGTCCTAAATTGAAAAGCAATTTAGTCTGCAGTTGTTGTATCCATTCTCCCTTATCACGCAACTCAGTACTGGCCTGCTGACGCAACAGTATTTCCTCTTTGCTCGTTGACTTGACAAACCAAGACACCAAACGTTCAACGCCATCGGGAGTAGCCGCTCTATTAATTTTTGCAAAAAGAGACTTCGCTCCAAAAACATCCAAGTCAGAGACATAGGGATGCTTGCCCTCATCATGCGCCTCTCCTTCGCTATATATATTGGGCTTCCCTTCCCCTAAAGCGACCTCATTTGTATTGATCCGTAAAAAGGCCTGTGCATCAGCTTTTGCTTTTTCTAACCTACTCTGTCGCAAGACCAAATAGGCAAAAGACAAAACAATCATTAGAACGGCAATCAATAATAACCAGATGTTATTCCATTGAAATATTTTGAAAAGGGCAGCTCCACCGACCAAAATAACAGCCAACCGTAAAAGACTATTTTTATTTATTTTTTTCTCTAAGGAAGAAAGCTCTATCTCAGCTCGCTGTATATTGTCTTGATAAAGTTCTCTCATATGATTAATTAGGTTTACCAGGCTCTATCACCTACTAATGGTACAAATCTAAAAGTATCTAATTCTATTCGTTCAAAATCATTTTCTCCAATACGCAGGATAGTTACCATCTTCTGACTTTTCTCATCTCCGACGGGTATCACCAAAAGGCCTCCCAGCTTCAATTGTTGTAGCATAATTTCTGGCACAAAGGGAGCTCCAGCTGTAACAATAATCTTATCATAAGGTGCATGCTGTACAATTCCTTTCGAGCCATCGCCTAAAAAGAAATGGGGTTTATATCCCATATAGGGAAGAACTTGAATCGTTCTATTATACAAACTCTCTTGTCGCTCGATCGTAAACACCTCTGCTCCCAGCTCTAATAAAATACAAGTCTGATACCCAGAGCCTGTTCCAATCTCTAAGATTTTATCTCCTCTTTTGACATGCAATAATTCAGATTGATAAGCAACTGTATAGGGCTGGGATATCGTCTGTCCGTCTCCTATTGGAAAGGCGATATCTTTATACGCCTGATTCCAGAATGTTTCATCAAAGAAATAATGTCTCGGCACCTTTCCCATGGCCTCAAGCACTCTTCTATCCTGAATACCTCTGCCTTCAAGGTGCTTTACAAGCTTGTTCCTTGCACCTTTTTCCCTATAATTATCTACAAACTTATATGCCATTATTCCTCAAAAATACCCTAATTAACGGATATTTTAAGGAATAAATACAAAATGTTTGAAGTCAGCATCTTCCCAAATAAAACATTCTTCTTTATCAAACAACGCCCAACTGTTGGACACCAAACTCCATATTGCTAGGCATTCCACCCCTCCGTGCCGATCTAATAACTATAGAGCTTGCGCACAGATTACTTCAATAATAAAACATAAATATTTTGATTTTTAGTATCTTTCTCACTTCAAAAGCAAATAGTCAATGTACAAACTTTTTTTTCTTTCTTTACTATCCTTCTGTCTTGCATGCGGAACTGCATCTAGAAACAGTAATCAAAACGACAAGTATAAAAATGATTTCACCTCTATTTTAAACAACTATGATTTAAAGGGGAGCATACTCATCTATGATCCACAGGAACAGGAATATTATTCTAACGATTTCGAATGGGCCGATCGAGGTTTCCTACCCGCATCGACTTTTAAAATCCCGAATAGCATCATCGCTCTAGAGTCTTCGGTCCTAAGAAGTGATACTTCTATCCTCAAATGGGATGGCCAAAAAAGAGATTTTGAAAATTGGGAGAAGGATCTCACTTTACGAGAGGCTTTCCAAACATCCTGTGTCCCCTGTTTTCAGGAAATCGCACGTAAGATTGGTGTAGCAAATATGAAAACCTACCTCAACAAACTTCATTACAATGGCATGGATGTTCGGACAGAGAATATGGATTCTTTTTGGCTCAAAGGAAACTCACAGATATCCTGCTTCGAGCAAATCGATTTTTTAGAACGTTTTATATCAAAAAAACTCCCCATACTCAATACAACCCGAGAGACCATGTTAAGGGTATTTCTTATAGAAGAAGGCAAAAACTACAAGCTGTCAGGTAAAACAGGTTGGTCTTATAACGAAATCGACAATAACGGTTGGTTTGTAGGCTTTCTAGAAAAAGACGAAAAAAAATACTATTTTGCTTTAAACGCTACACCTAAAGATCCTAAGAGAATGGAAAAATTCACTGAGGGTCGCAAACAAGCCGTATATGATGCGCTCAAAACAATGAAACTAATGTAAATCACAACAAATAACTGAAACTCAAAATCGATCCGCTAACAGCGCATTATTAAACAATTAAACACTTATGAACAAAATCACCCTAACCTTAATCTTATTCGCTACTTTCTGCCATGCCTTATTCGCTCAAGAAGCTGGCACACTCAAAATATTGGCCATAGGCAATAGTTTTTCCGAGGATGCTATCGAAAACTACTTGTACGATCTGGCTAAAACCAATAACAAAAAAATGATAATAGGAAACCTCTATATTGGGGGAGCTCCTTTAAAACTCCATGTTGAAAATGCTAAAACCGACAAAGCAAGTTATAGTTACCGTAAAACAAATATAGATGGAACAAAATCTTCTACTAAAAGCACAAGCATCGCACAAGCTTTAAAAGATGAAGACTGGGATTATATCAGCCTACAACAAGCGAGCCCCTATTCAGGAAAGCACACTATTATCATGGAGAGCTTACCAGCATTAGTCGCTTATGTGAATAGCCTAAAACCATCAAACGCCCAGCTTATTTATCACCAGACATGGGCCTACCAAAATGACTCAGATCACAAAGGCTTTAGCAATTATGAAAGGAGTCAAGAAATCATGTATAAACACATAGCTCAAACAACGAAGAAAATCAACAAGTCAGGTGTTTTTGCTTTCGTAGTACCTGCGGGAACAGCTATACAAAACGCAAGAACTTCTTCTATCGGAGACAAATATACACGTGACGGCTACCACCTGCAATTAGATTACGGTCGCTTTACGGCCGCTTGCACCTGGTACGAGATGCTATTCAAGCTAGATGTACGCGAGAACAGCTACAAACCTGAAAAGGTGAGTGACCTACAAGCAAGAATTGCTAAAGAAGCTGCTCATAAAGCGGTCAAAAAGCCATTTAAGGTCTCTAAAATAAACTTATAGCTTATCTCTACCTAGTACGGATCTATATCCAACTGGATCCGTACTCCTGAATTGAGCTTATCCAGTTCGAAGGAAAGTATAGCTGCACGGATAAGCTCCTTGACCTTTACAATACTTACGTGACCACGCTCGACCTTTAAGGTAATGGTCTGTATATAATTATTACGCACTCTAGAGACCAAGGGAGGCTCAGGCCCCAACACTCTATCCCCCAATTGTGCGCGCAACAGAACTGCAAGTTTTTGAGCAGAATCCAATGTCTGTTGTTGATCCGGATGCTTGACATCCAAACGTATCAACCTATAAAACGGTGGATAATGAAAGTTTTTACGTTCTGTAACTTCTTTCATAAACATCCCTTCATAGTCATGCTGAACAACCTGCTCTATAACGCGATGATTAGGTGTATAAGTCTGTATTACGACTTTACCCAGGGCATCTCTACGACCCGCCCTTCCGGCAACCTGTGAGAACAATGAGAAAGCTCTTTCATAGGCTCTGAAGTCCGGAAAGTTGATAATCGTATCCGCATTAATAATTCCGATTAAGCTCACTCGACCAAAGTCTAGTCCCTTGGCCACCATCTGTGTACCAATCAACACATCATACTCATGATCATCAAATGCCGTAATGATTTTATCAAAACCATACTTGCCCCGTGTAGAATCTAAATCTAGCCGACCAATACGAAGCTCTGGCATTAGGATTTCCAACTCTTCCTCCACTCGCTCTGTTCCAAAACCTTTACTCTCCATATGTGGCATACCACAAGCTGGACACACATTAATAGGAACCTCTGAATGTCCACAATAATGACAATGTAGTAAGTGAGATGTTTTATGATAGGTAAGACTTACATCACAATTCACACACTTAGCCACATATCCACAAGTACTACACTGTACGAAAGGAGTATGTCCTCTTCGGTTTTGAAATAGGATGACTTGCTCTTTACGCCCTACGGCCTCTTTAATTCCATTCAGCAAGGTTTCACTGAAATAGGAGTGCATTTTGTTTTTCCTGCTTTCTTCAGGAATATCTACAATCTCAATTTCAGGCAATTGTGCTTCCCCATAGCGTCTCAACAGTTGTACCAGTCCATATTTGCCCGCTTTCGCATTATAATAACTCTCCACTGATGGTGTAGCTGATCCCAAAAGAACCTTAGCTCCATGAAGATGTCCTAGATATATGGCTGTATCGCGTGCGTGATACCTTGGCGCTGGATCAAACTGTTTATAGGAGTTCTCGTGCTCTTCATCCACGATGATAAGTCCCAAATTTTGAAAGGGCAAAAACACGGAGGATCGAGCCCCAATAATAACACGGAACTCATTTTTTAAAACTTTATGCCATACCTCTGCCCGCTCATTGTCATTAAATTTGGAATGATAAACTCCTAACTGATTTCCAAAGTGAAGTCTCAATCGTTCTGTAATCTGGGCAGTCAAAGCAATCTCAGGCAAAAGATAAAGAGCGTTTTTACCCCCCGCAAGCATCTCTTCAATCAACCGAATATAAAGTTGGGTTTTTCCAGATGCAGTAACGCCATGCAGGAGGACCACTTCCTTTTGTCTAAAAAGGCTACCAATTTCATCAAAAGCATGTTTTTGATCGTTGCTGAAATCAAATTCCTTAGTCATCTGCATATCTACCCCTTCAAACCTACTCACTACCTTCTCCCTTATCACAAAGACACCTTTATCGATCAGCGCTGTAATTGCACCTGCCCCACAAGCTGTTGCTTCCTGTAAATCTTGTCGGGTTATATCCTGCTTATTCTTTACAAGTTGTAAAAAACCCAATACGGCATCCTGCTGTTTCGGCGCTCTATTCAGACTGTCCAATAGCAACCTTTTTCCTTCAGAATCATTATATTCAGAAGCCATAGAAAGGAACGATTTTGTTTTAGGCTTATACTTTTCTTTTATCTCTTCCGAAATGAGAATAAACCCTTGCTCAAAAAGTGACCTCAATAATGGAAAGACAGATTTCTGTCCTAATATCTTAGTCACATCCGCTACACGAAGCTCTCCTGCAATATCAAGTGCTTCTAAGACCAAATACCCTTTATCGGAAAGTATCGTCCTGTCTAGGTCAGGATTCTCAGCTGCTACAATCTTAGTCTCAGAAGCCATTTTAAGAGCTGCCGGCAATGCAGCCTGCATCACCTCTCCCAATTGGCACATATAATAGTCCGACATCCATTGCCACAGTTTTAGTTGCGTCCCGTCGACAATAGCGTTGTCATCGACAACCTCTAAAATATACTTTGCTTCATATTTCAAGGGTGCTTCTGTCGAGACATCTTTCACAATGGCCGAATACACTTTATTCTTTCCAAACTGAACGATTACCCTTATCCCTATCCTGATTTTTTCATTCCATTCAAAGGGTACTCGATAGGTGTAGGTCTTCGCTATGAAAAGTGGTAACACCACTTCTACAAATAAAGTATTACGCTCGGCGAACAAATCAATATTATGCATCTAACAAAGATAGGTAAAAACCCACAGTAGCACACTGCGGTAAAGATGTGACGGATACGAAATCGAGAGAAAAAGACTATGCTCTATGTTTGACAGCTGCTACAAACAGGCCTATCCAACCGATCATAAAACAAAGACCACCTAATGGTGTCACCGGCCCCAGGAACTTCCACCCCTCTATTCCCAGTAAAGAGCGAACACTAAGTAGATACAATGACCCTGAAAACAGAAGAATTCCAATAGTAAAAGCTATAAAGGATACACGGATGGATTGACTCTTGGCTCTGGAAAAAGTAGAAAGAAACAGCAAGGCAAAAACGTGATAAAAATGATATTGATTGGCAGTCTTCCAAGTGCCTAGATGATAATCACTGATTTTTCCCTCAAGACCATGTGCTCCAAATGCTCCTAAAGCCACAGCGATCAAACCCAAAAACGAAGCAGTTAAAATGATTTGCTTATTCATGTATTTTTATTCAGAAACTACTTATGTTGAACTTTTGTTTATAAATGTATAAAATATCCCCTATAAATTAGGCATTTTTATTTTTTTACAGCTAAAGACTGTTAAAAGATCAGTATTTGCGTCGAATATTGGCATTCACGACACATTCTATTACCAATAGAAAATATTCACGTGATTAAATGAATTCAAACAATGATGAAAAGTTTTTGTTACGTTATTTATAAAATAGCAGTGAAATAAGTAGGTTTGCAATATGCGAAATACTATTATCCTTTCGGTAATTCTATTTGTAGCGGTTGTCGCTGCTTCCATATATTACTTCCGTGATCTTGATGGTGAACATAACCGAGCAGCCAAGCCGCTACGTTATCTCCCTGACAATGCGCTTCTAATTGCTGCTGTTGGAAACAATGAAGCCTCGGATAATATCTTTAAAGACTTTGAGATTTTTGAAGCTCTACTAGGGAAACAGGATTTTGACTTGATAAGTCAGTTCAAGAGTAACCTGCTGCGCCATGAAGCTCTAAAAAAATATGTGGACGACTCCGAAGTATACATTTCCTTCCATCCTGAAGGCAAGAAAACAGAAAGTATACTCACTATCCCGACTTCTACAGCTATCGCTTCATCCGAATTTGCTACTATATTAAATACAATTCGTAAACAATACAAAATTAACGACATAGACACCTTAGGGCATAAAGTATATCAGATACAATACGGGGCAAAAGATTCTACCCTGTTTTCTGTTTATTACAACAACATTTTCTTTGCTACCAAGTCTATGAATCTGCTTACCAGAATACTCGACAAGCATAGCAAACATCTTCCCGACTCCCAGATCGATTTCTTTCTGAAAGGTGATTCACGCAACACAGCGTTAAGTATTTACTTTCCACACCAGCAATATGACAGTATCGTAAATTTATATCAACGCAGAAACAATGGTGCTTTTTTAGATTTATTCAAAAATATGCAGGGACAGTCCGTTTGGAACATCAACTTCAAACAAGATGCGTTAATGCTTACAGGAGAAAGTGAACTTGACCAATACTCGGAAAACTACGTATCTTTATTTAAAAATCAGGAAAAGACAAGTCAGCGTCTATACACCTACTTCCCTTCTAGCACAGCAGTGTATATGGAGTGCAGTATAAGTGATCGTACTCGTTTTCAAAAAGATCTAAAGGATCTCTTTAAAAGAAGAAAGGAAAAAATTGCAGAAGAAATCGACACGACAGGAAGACGAGAACAGCTTACAAGCTTAATGGGTAATGATATTGCTTTTGTCGAAACGGCTTCCAGCAGTTTTATAGGCTATATTAGATTGGAGAACAAGGAAGCCTGGGTGGAGCTAGAGAAAGATTTCTTAGAGAATCTACAAGACTCTATATATCGTTTTAAATCATCAGGCTTACTGTATGCGCAATTTGGCGACCTTTTTAAAGAGCTACCCCGCCCTTATGTAACACGCATTGACGATGTGCTGGTCCTAGCCAACAGTAGCAGGACATTAAAAGATTACAAAGACGATGTGGAAAGAAGAGACTTCTTAACAGGAACGTTAGGATTTAAAAACTTTGAAAAATTACAGGGAAATGAGGCCAACGTTACACTTTTTGTACACACCAGAAATGCAAACTCTAAGCTATTAAACTCCTTGAACCAACCTTTCCAAAACAACTTTAAAGACAAAGAAAATTTTGGTTTTCAGGATTTCTATTCCTGGTCCGTACAATTGTCTGGTAATGCAGGTAAATTCACCTCACAGCTTTATGCACTATTCAAAAGCAAGAATGCCCTGGGAGCTACGCCAGAATGGACCTACTCTTTTGAGAACAAGGCCATCACAAAACCATACATATTTGAGCATTCCGACACGAGTCAGTTTATACTCATCCAAGAACTGGACCACACCGTCCATGCAATCAGCCCGCAAGGCCAGAAACTATGGTCTACAGTATTCGCTGGTCGAGTTGTCGGCGATATTCAACAGCTGGAAGATCGCAGCATGCTGTTAGTAACAGATCGCAATCGATTATATCGCTTTGACACAAACGGAAAACCGCTAAAAGGGTTTTCTGTGGAAATTCCGGATGAGCCCATAGCTCAACCTTCTGTGGTGACCCTACAAGGAAAAACAATAATCTTGGTACCTACCCGAAAGAAGATCCATGCTTTTGAGATGGATGGTACCCACCAGAATAATTGGGGGACTTTGGAGATAGAAGGCGATATATTAGGTCCTGTGTTCAAGGCCCATAATCAAATTGCTATAGGCACTACCTCCGGAAAAATATATCTTATCAATGAGAACGGACAAAAATCAAGTGAAATTCGAATAGGAAATAACATCCAACTCCGAAATCCTATCGGCTTGCTACAAGAGAATAGCCCTAACAGTGATTTTCTCGCAATAGATACTACAGGTCGCTTGTACATAATACCCACTGAGGGAGCAAGCAAGTCCTTTTTACCGGATCGAATGGCTGCATCCAGTCTAGCAGACTTTGTAAATATAAATACGTCGCCCCACTCGGAACTTGTCAATATCAACAATGATCTCCTGCGCGTTTATGACATTGCAGACAGCACACGTCTTCTTTTTGAGTACAACTTTACGAAGACAATCAATGATCGTCCACAGTATTTTCAACTGCCCAACAACGGAGGATTCCGAATCGGAGTTGCGTCAAAGGCCACAAACCTTATTTATCTTTTTAATAGCGAGGGTGGTTTAGAAAATGGATTCCCAGTGGAAGGACAACCATTGTTCCATTATGGCCGAATAAACTATAATAGTGACACTTATTTATTATGTATGCGACGCGACCATAAACTATATGCTTTTAAACATCAAAAATAGCTAAGACTCGATGTTAGAGAAAGGACAATTGTCTCTTTTTTCATTGCAAAAACACAGTGTAATTGCATTAAAAATAATTTTCTTGCCAAACGAATAATTTGTACGTTTGTATTCTTATATTTTTTATGTTACGAGGAGAAAATAATTTAACATTACTGACCCAACCTAGACGTATTGTCATCACAACACATCACAAGCCCGATGGAGACGCTTTAGGTTCATCCCTAGCGCTATATCATTGGCTAAAAAAAAGGAATCATGATGTTTCTGTAGTACTATCATCAGATTTCCCTTCTTTTTTGGACTGGATGCCGGGACGTTCAGATGTCATTATCTATCCCGAACAGACCAAGTCTGCAAAGGAGCTATTGGCTAATGCTGAAATTGTATTCTGTCTGGACTACAGTGCACTTTCTCGAACAAATATTCTCGAACAGTTTATTACCGCATCTCCTGGTCAAAAGTGGATGATTGACCATCATTTAGACCCAGAAGATTTCGCATCGTTGGTTTATTGGGATTCTTCGGCTGCTGCAACTGCGCAGTTGATTTATACTTTTATAACAGACGTAATCGGCGCACGCGAAGAAATAAATGCCGATATAGCGACTTGTTTATATGCAGGTATTATGACCGATACCGGCTCTTTCCGCTTCCGTTCTACGACCGCCGCTGTGCATCACATTATAGCCAATCTAATCGAGGCCGGAGCACGGAACTGGGAAATCCATGAACACATCTATAACAGCTCGACAGAACGCCGGTTAAAATTTTTAGGCTATGCCCTACTCAACTGTCTCGAGGTTGTACCGAAGTACAACACAGCTCTTTTTGCAATAAGTAAGGAAGACCTTGCACAATTCGAAATCACTACTGGTGATACCGAGGGACTAGTAAATTATGCATTATCGATAAAAGGTATTCGTTTAGCTGCATTAATTATTGACAGAACTGAATTAATTAAATTATCTTTACGCTCAATTGGCGAAATTCCTTGCAATGAGATATGTAAAAAGTATTTCAACGGGGGCGGACATTTGAATGCATCTGGAGGTAGTTCGACAGCTGATTTAGCCTCTGTTGTAAATACATTTAAATCTATATTACCAGAATATAACGACATATTAACAAAGTAAATAAGTATTAATCAATAAAATGAAGAAATCAGTTTTATTTTTATCAGCAGCTGCAATGTTACTAGCTGCTTCATGCCAGAGCTTCAAAAAAGGTGAAGGCGGTCTAGAATACAATCTAGTAGACGATGTAGCCAAAGAGAAAGCGCAATCAGGTGACTTTTTAATGGTCGATCTAACGATCAGATCAGACAGAAATGACTCTGTTTTAAATAGTACATATGATTTGAATATGCCTCAACCTATACAAATCGCACCCGATACTATTCCTGGAGCCTATAAAGGAGATTACAATTCCATGTTTAAATTTTTAGGTGAAGGTGACTCTGCTGTATTCAAATTGAATATGGACACCATGGCCGCTAAAACTGGACAACCTAAACCAGAATTCGCAGACAAATTTGTTACGTTTACAGTTAAGGTCAGAAAGCACTTCAAAAAAGGTCAATTAACGGACTCTGCTTTATACGCCGAAATCGACAATTATTTCAAAGGAGAATTAGAAGGCTTGAAAAAAGCAGAAGAAGGAAAGATTTCAAAATATGTTGCTGACAACAAACTAGAACCTAAAAAGACGGCATCTGGTTTACAATACGTAGTAACTGAAGAAGGGAAAGGCGCTAAACCGGTATTAGGAGATACAGTAGTCGTTAACTACACAGGTATGCTGACTAACGGTACTGTCTTTGATTCTTCGATTAAAGAGAATGCAATCAAAGCAAAGCTTCCAATGGATCCTATGCGCACTTTTGAGCCATTAAAATTCAGTATTGGAAATCAACCTGTTATTCAGGGGTGGACTGAGGGTCTCTTATTGTTTGGTAAGGGAACAAAAGCGACACTTATCATTCCATCATCGTTGGCATACGGAGATCGCCCTGCAGGACAAAAGATTCCTCCTTATGCACCGTTGATCTTTGATGTAGAACTAGTTGACGTAATTAAAGGCGTAGCTCCAGCACAAGCACCAGCTACTCCCAATGCCACAGCTCCAACAATAACTGAGCCTACAAACTAAGAGTAAAAAGATTATAAATATAAAGCGCCCTATTTCTCGGGCGCTTTTTTTAATTACTCATTCTCCCGCTATAATACCCAGTATCCCTTCATTTTCAATAATCATCATTCCCTGCCTATCACTAGAGATTCCCTCAGTAAGATAATAAGTATATCTAGGACTAGTTCCCTCCAACACCGTTGGTAAATATCTAAATTGAATATTTGCACTTGTCCTTGCCAACTCCTCTCCAACTTCTAAAATATGCGTAGAAATAACAAACAGACAATTGCTATGAACAGCAAATGCTTTGGTGACGGCCAGTGTTGCATCGAAGGCATCTTTGACATTCGTTCCTTTAAAAAGCTCGTCAAATAATATGAGTAGATTCTTTCCATCACTCACCTTTTGTGCTACAGTCTTCACCCGAAGTACCTCCGCATAAAAATGGCTGTATCCCTGATCAATATCATCGGGGACATTTATCGATGAATATATCCCATCTCGCACTGAGAATTCAAACTCACTTGCCGCAACGGGCATGCCCAAATGTGCGAGATACATAGTCACTCCTATAGTTTTCATCCATGTAGATTTACCTGCCATATTGGCTCCGGTCAGAAAAAGGACATTTTCCGATTGGTGCAGTGAGATCGAGTTGCAGACAGCTTTATCAAGAGCAGGATGTCTTAAACCTACAGCCCTAAGTCGATTGCTAGAACCTGCACACGCGGTAGCATATCCCATTCCCTTTCTTCTCGCCATAGCGGCTACCGAAATATATACATCTAGCTCATAGAATGTTTGTAGCAATCTCTTCAAATGAGAATAAATGGTATTCTTAAATAAAAAGTGAAAACGAATATTATCCCATATCGAGTTTGAGGAATCTGTCGACATCGCTTGTAAGACTTTAGGATCATCGAGCAGATCATCTAGCCAGTTGTAATCTTTTTGATAAGGATGTGCTCCAATCATTTTCAATTGCTTCCAAAATATCGAAAAATCATTCAAAAATCTTATTGCTGCTTCTATCCCTTTACAGATCTCACTATAACCAATCGATCGAATTGCTATTTCTGCTATTTTTTCTTGGATTACACCGGTCGCTGTATTAAACCAACTTCCCTGTTTGCCTGAGGTAAGATATTGTTCAAAATCTGCCACATTCTGTTTGTCGAAGGAAAAGGCCAATTCCTGTTTTTGAAAAAACTGGAAAGTGGCAGCTCGTTGATTAATAACCTCAGGATCATGCATTGGAGTAAGAAACATGGATTCCAATAACTTTTCGCCACCAGAAGTTGTAACGGTATTAAAAATGCTATAAATAGAATTAGTTTTGTACTTTCCGAGTAAATTCAAGTCTTCTAAACTTTGTTTGTCAATAATGAAACTCATGCTTTTCTAACTATTTTATTTTTAACAAATCAAGGATACCTGAATTTTCTACAATCACCATCCCATGACGATCCTCCGTAATACCTGCATTTAACTTGTATGTATATACCGGCGCCATACCCTCCATCTCTGTCGGCAAATAACAAAATTGTATAGGAAGATTAGCTTCTTTCAGTATCGTACCCGCCTCCATAATATGTGTAGATACCACAAACATACAATTGGTCTTCTTCGCAAAGGCTTCTGTAATAGCTACGGTAGCCTCATAAGCATCTTTAACATTGGTACCACGAAACAATTCGTCAACAATAACCAGAAGATGCTTACCTAGCCCTACCTCCATAGCGACTTTTTTAATACGTAACACTTCTGCATAAAAGTGGCTGATTCCCTTATTTAGACTATCTGGAAGATTGATACTCGTAAAAATCCCCTCCTTCACAGAAAAAGACATCGCTTTTGCTGGAATAGGAAATCCCATATGTGCGAGATATAAGGCCATTCCAATAGTTTTCATCAATGTGGATTTACCTGCCATATTCGCACCGGTCAGAAATAATACGTTTCCTGACGAATCCATCATCAGATTATTCGCGACTGGATTATCCAGATAGGGATGATATACTCCCTCCAACATAAACTCTCGAGCCGATGCTGGCTTTACCTCCGCATAACAGAAATTACGTTCTTTGGCTACCTTTGTCACCGAGAGATAAGCATCCCACATATAAACGCGCTTAAGCAGTCGATATGCAGCGTCTCTTTTTTTAAAGCGAAGAAGTGAATCATATCCCACCAAGGTATTATAGGTTGCTGTTCGAATAGATTTCTCTTCAAGAAATGATCTCAGATCCTCATCATTCACCCATTGTTGCATAGGCTCCAATTCTGTTTTATAAAATGCTGAATCAGTTTCTATACTTTTTTTGAGTTTTTCATTTAAAAATCCGGATATCACTATCGAAAGTTCATGCAATGCGTATAGGCCACTTTCCATAGTCTTCACCTGAGGATCCGCAGCTACAAAACCTTTTAGCTTCTCAACGAGAGAACTTTCCTCCTTTTCCTTTAACCTGGAGCGTTCGTCATTATTTGCCAAATATTGCTCAATGACCTCTAAAAGGCCTGGATCACATGGAAATTTTTGCTCACTCGCAGTGAAATAGGCTAAAATCTGCTGCCGATCCTTTATTTTATTTTCATCAGCAAGGGGGTAGCGGAACATATTTTCTAGCTGTTCCGCTCCTCCTCGGGTTAGCGTTTTATCAAATAGACTAAATAGAGAGCGTTCTCCGTTCTTACCAAAGACCTTCAGATCATTCCATGTTTGCTGATCAGTCGAAAAATACATACCCTTCACTATTTACGTTTTCTCCTAATCAATAAAATTGTTCCTATTAAAGCCATCATCCCTGGGATAAGCCCTAAGAAAATCCATTTAAGCGGTCCTATTTGCGATCCCGAAAGATTGATTTTATCGTCTATAGGTTTTTGCATAGTAACCTCAATTGGCAACTTACCGTAAGTAAACCAGCCAATAAACCCTTTGTAAAACTCGGTATTCCCGACCAATGAAGAGCTTTTTTCTAGCTCACCATTGCTCATAAAATCAGCATCTCCTATCACTAGAATTCGTTGCTCTCTATCCTTCATGTTTCGCGTTATAGCTAGAGCCGTTGGATACGACTTCAACTCATCTCCTTCTTGAGGATTATAGATCAGTCTAGCCGAATCCAACACAACAATGCCCTTTTTATTCCAAGAAGCATCCGCTTTTGTCTCCAGCAATGGACTCACGTCAAAATCCGTATACTGTTCATACGTTAATCCTACCACTCCTCGAGTCATTATAGGCACCTGTCTTTTATATAAAGAAGAGATGCTTTTACCAAATTCAAGCCCTTTGTTTGTGATATAAGATTTTACCTGATCCGCAGATAGCTTTTCATCTTGCTCGACTAAGGTACCTTCTATCATTTGAACACCAATCCTTTTTAAGATCGGATTAAGCACAGACTGCTTTCCTGGCTCTCCAGCGAACAAAATATTTCCTCCTTGATCCATATATTGTTCGATTTTGGATACTACAGTTGGAGAGAAATCTGCTCGAGGGTCAGCAACGACCAATGCTGCCAATCCCGCAGGAATTTCTTGGCCACTCAAATCTAAATTCTCGATTTTGAATCCCTGATTAATCAACGATGCCCTATCATTAAGAGCCTTAGTTGCCAAATGATAACCACGCTCATCCAAATTATCAACGCTTCTTTCCTCTTGCCCCTGTAAAAATGCTATCCTAGGTGCCCCATCAGTAAGGCTATTCAATACCGCAGCCAATTCTATTTCAGAAGGCCATATCATCATGTCTTCAAAAGTGCGCAGGAACTCTTTCTTTCCTTTATATTCTAGGAGCATCACCAATCGATTCTTCTCTGGAGCTAGATCGACGATTTTTTGGATTTCATCGGGCTTTAAAAACTTACTAAGGTCTGTTTTCAGGATTTTCGCCCTATTCTGTGCCGTTTCCTCAAAAGTTGCATTGGGATTTCCAGTATACAGAGCGGGGTTATTTACTTTATCATAATAGTAAACGTAGTCTACTTCAATGTTCGATTTAAACCGACGAAAGGCTTCCCAACGACGCACATCCAATGCACGATACCGAGGCATTCCACTAAAATAGGTGTTGTCCAAAAGGTTGACGTACATGGTCACTTTCAAAGGCTCTTCACCCAAATCTTTAAGTCTTTTTTGAGTATCCACACTGATTGTATTTCTATTTGGTCTACTGGCATCAAAAAACACAATATGACTAACTGATGAAGTTACATAACCAATAATTAAAACCCCCACTATTACTGCCGAATGCTGTCCCAATGAGATTATTGCTTTCTGAGACTTTCTCTTACCGTTCAATTTCAGCCAAGCAAACATCAAAAACATGATAGTGATCAAGACATAATAGATTATATCCCTTGATGTTATAAGGCCAGAAATCATAAGTTCTGTGCGGTTTCCTATGGATAGATAGCCGGTTATATTCCGTAAAAAATCATAGTCTTGCCAAACCGTACCGATATATCTTAAGAATGCGAATACAGCAAATGTAGATAGTGCGGCAACCACCTGGTAACTTGTCAGGCAGGACATAAATAGACCTATAGCAGAATATGCACTAAGCAATAGAAATAGTGCGAAGAAGCCACTAAAAATCAAACCAAGGTCAATATTCTCGATATGGAAACAAGCAAAGCAAACGATAATAGCCAATAAAAATAACATACATAGGCTAAAAGCCAACATCGCTAGCTGTTTTCCAAGCAGTATACTGGATAGTTTAACCGGTGAAGAATACAAAAGCTTAATCGTTCCAGTCTGCATCTCCCGACTAATGAGCCCCATAGTTATTAAGGGGATATAGAGATAGATATTCTGTAATACGGTAGAAATAAAGAGGCCTCCCCTTCGTTGATCTGCAAATAGCAAATAAGTAAAGTCACGCTGTTTGGTCCCTAATTCTTGAACTGTAATATTCGATTCGATTAGTCCTAAATAAGCAATAGAAATCTGGACAAAAAATATAATCAATAAAAACCAGGCAATCGGCGAGTAAAATAAAGTACTTAATTCTACACGTGCTATTCTTAATATTGTCTTCATAAACTCAGTCTTGTATTTTGTTCGATTCCGCTTTAGTTTTACCAGATAACTGAGCAAAAATTTCATCCAGTGAGGTCTTATCTAAATAGATTTCCTGTAAGGCCCATCCTTCCTGTACGCTCTTCCGGACAATTCGATTGGTCACATCCTTATCACCGTCGAAAAATATTCTTAGGGATCTTTCAGTTAAAAAATCCACGGTAGCGACTCCTTCGATTTTAAGGATATCTTCTTTTAGTGGCGGGTTATCCAAATTTACTCTCAAACTGTGCGGAGCGATATAATTATTAAATGCTTCTATAGTATCAGCAAAGACTAACCTCCCCTGATCAATCATTCGAATATCCTTACACAACACCTCGACCTCTGACAAAATATGTGTAGAGAATATTACTGCTCGCTCTTCTGCAATATCTTTAATCAGTGTACGTACCTCTAAAATCTGATTGGGGTCGAGTCCGTTGGTAGGCTCATCTAGTACCACAAGCATAGGTTCATGTATAATAGCCTGAGCAATCCCTACCCGCTGCTGATATCCACCAGAAAGATTTTTCATAAGCCGATGGCTGAAGTGGCTTAACCCGCACCGTTCTTTAGCCATTGCCACAGCTGTCTTTACTTTGCTTGTCGGAACCTGTCTTAGATAAGCACAATGAACCAAATACTCCTCAACAGTAAGGTCTAAATATAAAGGAGCTTGTTGTGGTAGAAATCCAATATCCTGTTTTGCTTTTTCTGGGTGTTTCTGAAGATCTGTTCCGTTGATGATAACCCGTCCTGCAGTCTGGTTTAATACGCCACACATAATATTCATTGTGGTCGATTTGCCCGCTCCATTCGATCCCAACAAGCCTAAAATACCGGTTTTATTGATTTCGAAGTTAATATCTTGTATAGCCCATGAGGTAGAATATCGATGAGATAGTCCTTCCACGGAAATAATAGTTTTACTCATATAAAATATAAGGTGATAACGGTTTAATGAATAACTTTAAAATGTATACGGATAGCTGAAGTAATTAATTGCCGGACCAACGAACAGAGCATCACTAGCACGACCTTTCCCTTCCATAATAATTACCGGATCTGGCAAAAGATTACCACTAGCTTTATTAAACATCCGTATCTTATACCTTTCTCCTTGTTTTGTCCCGATCATCACATAATTATAAGAATAACCTGCTTCGGGTCCAGTTCCAGAAAACTTACGATGCCTGATAAACGTGATTTCCTCATCGCCGGTCACCGTATATTGAAGGCGTTCTATTTTATTGGTTAGGTTCCTTGACCAAATCTCTTTGCCCAAGGAAAAATACATAATATCCTCATCTTGAAACACTAGTGTGTAGTTTATACCATTATATAGCTTTTCATGGGGATTGATTGTTGTATTAGTAATTCTTAATTGATTACCCATTGGATTAATCTGGGCAATCGATTTGTTTGAAGGATCGGTCTTATCTTCAAATATGGCGTATCCATGGAATGGACCGGTATTTTTCAATCCCATATACAGTAACTTCTTATTATTGTTATTGGCGGATAGCGTCGACCCAGGAAAATCCCCAACGGGCAGAAGGTTCATATTTCTATTATTACCAGCAAAAAATGAACTACTTAACTCATCAAAAAAGAATGAGCTTGCTGTATTCATAAGATGATAGGGAGAGAGAAAATAAGGAGCATCTTGTGTCCCCTTTATTTTCCTTCCTCCAAAGGTACCTGTACTGGGGCCTTGTGCAATTAAGCTATGCAACTGCCCGTCATTGACCAAATAGTAGGATAAAAAATCATTCCCTATCATCTGCATATTAGCTCTAGCCGGCTCACCGTGAAAAAGAGTATTAAAGTTTTTGATTATATTTAAATTACTAAGGTTCACTATCCCTACCTCTTTATCCGTTACCACACAAAGAGATCTTGTATTGGCATAAGTTCCATCTGCAGGCGCTTTGAAATCATTGAAGAATCGAATCATAATAGCTCTTCCTTTGAGCTTTGAGCCATTGACCAAACTATATACGTTTTCCACTTTATGATCTGGAAAAATACTATTAGGAGTTGTAAAAAAATCCATATCGGTCTCGTCCGCTTCTTGCTTCAGCACATACCATCCCCTCGTATACTCCGTTGCGACTTCCACTGTACTTTTGAAATATGCGGAATATCCCGTTTTCTTATTTTTGACACGCAGTGACAAGAACCAGTCTTTTGCCGTCTTATTAACAGGATAGACGATCTTTCTATTTCTTCCAATGGTATCCATAACGGGGTTCTTACCTTGTGTATTGATTTCGTAAATACCCCATAGGTATTCAAAATCAGCTTCTTTATTCGAAGAAGAAACGGGGTCTATTATTAATGTATCCAATCCACTAACTACCGAATAATGGGATTCCAACCCTTTTATCGTTATATCCTCCCTCTCGTCTAACCGACTATTTTCTAATTCCTTATTACAAGAATAGAACAATACGGATAGCATAAGAGTTATTAAAATCTTTATAGTTTTCATATGTGTAATACTTGTTTTTATGGGAACGTAATCAAATTACCAAACTCATCTCTTTTATGATCTTTTATTTCTTTGCCCTTATTTTCTTTGATCAATGCGGACTTTAGCATGCTCATCCAATAAGATAGTCGTTCTACATCTGGAATAAGCTTTACCATAAAATCTTGATCCCAGCGTTGTCCCGTAACATCCACCATAAATTGGTGTTTAACCTTGCTGTAGGTGCCGAAATAGAGATCAGAGTACATTTCGTTCCAAATTGCCGGTCTCACCATTTCATCTGAGAATATGATTTTTCGCCATAATAAATCACTTTGCCCTTCTTTAAAATATTCATTTTCCTCCAGCACAAATTTCAATACATAAGCCCGTTCTCGGAGACTAGCGTCCCTCAAGAGAACAATAGGTACACGCGAATGTGAGGTTCCAGCTTTAATCACATACTGCGCTAGAGCATCAGAATTATCAAAGGATTTGTAATGTACATTTGCAATCGCATTATTCGCATTTTTAACTTGCTCCTGCTTAATCTTAAACGGCCGATCTCTATCTGATAAATGTCCCATGGTATAGATATCAAAAAAAACAGTATCGATCAAAACCGTGCTGGGCAAGTATACAAATGTCTGTGTTTTAAGTGTGTCGGCAGTAGGCACCGAAACTTCTGGAATTCTAGCTGGTTCCGGACCAAATTGTATTCTCGCAATATCGGTGTAAAGCAACTCTTTCGATTTTTGACACGCCATCAAACAGAAAGCCGCTAACAGGATAATAGTATAATTTTTAGTTCTCATCGCTTAGGTTAGTTTAAAGTTGTACCTTCTATTTTCGGAAGAGGGGGCAAATAATTTACTACGGCCTCTACAGGAACAAATACAATATCTTCCTCGGCTGCGTCAAAACGCTTATAAGCATAGAAAGCCTGTCCTTCTCCATAAAACTCTTTTCTATATTCCTTGATCAGGAGCTTCTTCTTCTGAAGCGCATCGTTCGGCAGATAGGCTTCATCTAATCCTCTAGCTTTTTGAAATTCTCGCCATAAGGATTCTGCTTCAGATTGTCCAGCAGTTTCCACGGCGATAAGATACATCTCACTTATTCTCAGCAACGGTATTTGTTTAAAGTCCTTTAACAAGCCTCCATCAGTAGGGCTGTAATATTTCTTAAAAACATAATCTGACTGATAGTTTGACTTCGTCTCCACCCAAAGTCTCAATTCCCTAATATCCAAACCAGTAGACCCATACAACTGGTTTTTAACAACTACTTCATCTCTACCTTTTATCAAGGAATTACTTCGATATTTAGAGTATAATTCAAAATCATATAATCCAAATATATGTTCACATGTAAGTACATTATCTTCATTGTTAAAATCGGTTGATTCGCCTAGTCTAAACTTTTTACCGCCTCCTAAATTTTCAGTTATTATCAAGGACTTAGCTGCATCATAAGCGTTCTGTGGTTGGTTAAACCATAAATACGCTCGTGCCTGCAGTGCTTTCACTGCATAATAATTCATGCGCAAGTACCGATATTTCATAAACTCATCTTCCGACTTGAAATTTCCGTTTTTAAAATCAAGAAGACTGTATGAGCGAATAGGGTCAACCCCTTTCAAAAGAACTTCGGCTTCCTGTAAATCTTTCAATAAAAGAGTACTAAAAGAATTGAAATCGAGCGGAGGAGAGGGCACTTTAGATAAAGTTATAATGTAAGAAAGTTTATTACCAACTTGACTATTGGCTGGCATTGGCCCAAACAATCGTAGCAAATCGAGATGTATATATGCCCGTAGCGCTAAACATTCTCCTTTAATAATTTCATAAATACCTGGTGCAAAAACAGCCTTTCTTTCATCGATTTTATCCAGGATCGCATTGATATTCGCTATCGTCTGATATTGATATCCAAATATATTGGACAAAATAGGCTCGACCTGCTGATGCCCATAATTAAACAGGCCCAACTGGCCTGCTGGGCTAGTAGAGACCGCATCCCAACTCGACACCAAGTCTTCTATAGCACCTGTACTCAGCGCTTTACCATACGATGAAGCATCAATTAACCTGATATAGACTCCCGCCATGGCATCTTTGAAGCCACTTTCGCTAGCAAACAGCTCATCTCTCGCGACATCAGTCTTCGGGTTAACCGTCAAAAATTTTTCGCATGACAGACTAATACCTATGATCAAGACCGCAATTATAACATGTATTATCTTTTTCATTTCTTTAACGTTTAAAATGTAACTTGCAGCCCCAATGAAAACTGTTTAGAAAATGGGTAATCTAAGCCCCGCTCTTGTTTAATGGAAGAAATCCGAAAAGGTTCTGCAACATTGGCCGTGATTTGTAAATATTCCATCTTCAACTTTCTTTTCAAGGCTTCCCCTCTTAACACATACTGTAGATTTATATTCTGACAGACCAGTGTTTTTTCATCCTGAACAAACCGCGACGATTTATAGGTTGTCCCCCCAACCATCAGGCCTTTAAAAAAGGACACATCTCCCGGCTTTTGCCAACGTTCCTCATATACTCTACGATCCACGTTATACTTATAATCCGCATTTTCAACCATATTTATCAAAGTCTGATTATATTGCTGCCCACCAAATCGATAACCAAAAGAAGCATTTAATGAGATATTCCGATAACTAACCAGAGTGCTAAAGTTCCCCTGCACTTTAGGTTCGGAGTTCCCCATAACCCTCAGATCGTTACCACTCCATACATAAGTTGTTTTATCATTTCTGTCCAGATATACTTCTTTTCCATTACTCGGATCAATTCCTAAAGAAGGAACTACCCATATTGCATTCGTCGAGAACCCTTCATAGTACAATGGGGATGGTGCAGCACTGCTCTCCATCTGCCTATTCCTTTGTGCGTCTTTAAGTGCATCAGAAATATTTAAAATTTTGTTTCTATTGTGTGAAAATGCAGCTGTAACACTCCAATACCAACCGTTCGAAGGCTGTTGAACTAAAATTCCTGTAGTTCTGAATTCAATGCCCGTATTTCTCATACGACCGATATTCTCGACATAGCTTGTGAACCCATTGGATGCAGGTAATGAAATAGACGATACTAAGTCTCTTGTTGTAGATAAATAATAATCGGCGGTAACCCGAAAACGTCCTTCTATGAATTCAGCATCGAATCCCACATCATGTTTTAAGGACTGTTGCCATTTTAAGTCTTCGTTGCCTATCCCCAGTAAGTATGCCCCTATGAGATTATGATACCTTTTGTCCGTATAATACCGGTAGGTAGAGAGCGCTTGGTAAGCATTAAAGCTCTGTGAACCCGTGATCCCCGTGGACCCTCTCAATTTCAGTCTGTTGACAAAAGTCTGATCTTTCATAAAATCCTCATTATGAATATTCCATCCTAAACCTGCAGACCAAAATGGCGCAATTCTGTTATTTACCCCAAACTGAGATGAACCGTCGAATCTGACGGAGATATCTGTGAAATATCTATCGTCATAGCTGTAGTTTACGTTCCCGGTCAGCGCTACTGCATTGACCAAACTTTCGTCTCCTGATGGTTTCTGATCTTTAGCATATTGTAAGGCCATGGAGATAAAGTCAAAATTGGGGTTGGTAAATCCTTCAGCCAAGAAACCATATCTTGAATTTCTATCCTGTCGGACACCGAAATCTACCCCACTGAACAGGATATGCTTTTCTTTAAAGACCCTAGAGAACTGTACATTCAAGGCACCGTCATATTTAAATCCGTTACCAATACGATAGTTGTAATCCCCCCTTCTAAACAAATCACTCTCTGCGTAATTTGCAAATGCGGTATGATCCGCGGGTCTAAATTTGTCCCCCTGTTCTGTGAGCTTTGTCAGTCCTAGCTGCGCACGAACTGTTAATCCCGTAAAAACAGACCATTCCAAAGATGTATTATTCGTTACTTCGGACAGTTTGGATTTGTCGAAACCATTTAGTGTAGCATTATACATGGGATTGCCAGGAAGTCTGGGCCATAGAATCTGTGTGTAATCATCACTTTTAGGAGCTCCTAATAACTTCAATACATTTCCATCTGAATCATAAGGATTCCAATAGGGGTTCATTTTGACATAATCCCGAAAAGCACCGTACTTTGATTCGGCAGATCGGCCCTCACTAATAATAACCTGATTACTCAGACGAAAATTCTTCAATGAATAAGCAAGATTCACGGTGCCATTAAAGGTATTTCTGGCTGATCCTTTCATCACTCCCTCAATATTGTTGAACTGTACTGAAGCGCTATAACGAAATATGGGAACTCCCCCTGACAAGCTAAGGTTGTGCCGTTGCCCTACCCCAGTGCGAAGTGGTATAGACAACCAATCCGTATTAACCCCCGAGTTGATATCATTTAAAATAGAATTATAATAATTTTTAAGTCCGAGATCATATTGAATAATTCCACTGTTGTATAAACCTGCTTTACGCTCTAGCTCTAGTTTTTCCCTTGCGTCAAGAAGTCGATAACCACTAAGATCTGCAACCTCCAGATTGAGGTCCGTAGCATAACTTATCCGCAATGCCCCAGGCTTCGGGAGTTTGGTCGTAATAACAATAACACCATTCGAGCCCCGAGACCCGTAAATAGAAGTAGCAGATGCATCTTTCAAAATAGTAACAGATTCCACTTCGTTGATATTGATATCCAGCATTTTTTGCAACGAGGATTGAAAACCGTCTAAAATGATTAATGGTGTATTTAAGCCCACAATATCGTCTAGGTTATTTATATTAGGCAGACTCGAATTTCCCCGGATCTGTATGTCAGGAAGCATGTTCGGGTTAGAGCCCATATTGTTATTTTCAATAATACGGAAAGATGGATCTATATTACTTAAAGAAACGATCATGTTTCTATTTCCGAATGATTTAAGTTCTTCTGCACTAACCGTAATAGAAGATCCGGTAAAGCTTTTATCTGCTTTCTTAAAGATCCCTGTGCTTATCACTAATTCATCCATCTTATTGTCAATCACCTCCAGGATAATATTGACATTTGTTGCATAAGACTTTACGGGTATTTCCAAACTCTTAAACCCAATATAGGAGACCACTAAAGTCACGGGTAATTCCATATCCTTTAATACAAACTCACCATTGCCGTCAGTAACAGTAACGAGTTCTTTTCTTCCTTTTACGGACACGGAAGCACTAACCATGGGTTTGCTGGAGACATCTCTGACCGTTCCTTTAATAACCTTCTGTTGTTCGTCTATCCGATTAGGCCTATCGGCAGTTCCAAGTCCAGCATTGGCCTTATAATGAACGACCACATTCTTATCTACGATCCTATATTCGAGTGGTAAACCTTTAAAACATATAGCTAATGCTTGATTAATATCTTGATCTTTAAAGTTTACATTCAAAAAAATATTCTTAAGATTTCCCTTATAGAAAAAAACATACCCACTTTGCTTCTCAATTTCGGAGAAGACTTTTTCTAATGGAATATTGGTTTTATTCAGGGATATTTGGCCAAAACTTTTTGCACTCACTTGTACGAGTGCCAAAATGGTTAATAACACGGTCAGCTTCATGACTCTCAAAATTTTAGACACGCCCACGGGGAAATCCCATTGAACAGCCCTATCTATCGCCTTTTTTTTATACATTTGATTGTTTGGGTTATCTGGTTAACGATAATTTCATTTGTTTTCTATTGATATCAATAGAATTCGGAACTCAGACATCCGCGCAGGAGTGCTCCACCACTTCTGCGCTTCTTAGTCTTTCGTTCCAGATGGTTATAATTTCTCTATTTCATCATACGCTTTCATTTTTAGGTTATCTTATCCTATTAGTTAGTTTCTTTTTTTGAATAAATGATCATCTTTCTACCTTCCATTTTAAAGTTAACCTTGGAAAAAGAAAGAATATCCAACAGCTCCATTAGCTTGGTATTTCGATAGACCTTTCCATTAAAATGTTCATCCGAAACTTCTCCCTTATATTCAACTTCAATATCATACCAACGCTCTATTTGTTTCATAACCGCTTTGAGAGGTACATCGTCGAAGATAAAAAATCCATTTTTCCACGCCATTGCCTCTTCAACATTAACAGATTTGAACAATGTGAGTCTATTCTCGTCAAGCGTAGATTGGTAACCTGGTTGAAGTATCATTGAACTTTCTTCAATCTTACCACCCATCAAAGATTTTACCTTAACCCGTCCCTCTACCAAAGTTGTCGTTGTTTTTAAATCTTCTGAATAAGCAGCTACATTAAATTTTGTACCTAAAACTTCTATTACTTGCTGCTGACTTTTCACAATAAAGGGCTTTTTATAGGAACCACTCTTAACTTCTTTTATTTCAAAATAAGCTTCTCCGTCTAGCTCAACGGACCTTTGATCGACCGCAAACTCGGCAGGATATCGCAATGAAGATTCTGCATTAAGCCAAACAAGACTACCATCAGGTAAAGCGACTTTATAGGTTCCTCCTTTGGGAGTTGTTAAGACATAGATAGGCATTTCCTTCGGGTCGATTCCAACTATCGGTTCAAGTCCTTCTACAGACGAGCCATCTGCATACAACACAGCTTTGCCGGTTTGAACTCCATATTGATTAGATTTAAGATTGACACGGGAGCCACCCTCAATCTCCAATGTAGCATAATAACCACCAGGCTGAATGGATACCGTAGCAATGGAAATATTTTCTCTAGTTTTAAACGCAATCTTCCATATTGAAAAGACAACTCCCATTATCAATAAAGCGGCAACATAGGGTATCCAGTTTTTCCAATGCGCATACATGGATTTAGAATCTACAGATAATTCCGGTATATTTTCGCCAAGACGTAAGCGTAAATCATTACGGACGCTGTCTTTGTTTTCCTCCTGGACAGCAGCGTCATTATCTATAGTGGCGTACCAATGCTCAAGCGCCTGTCTTTCCTCTTCGGTAACTTGGTTATTATTATATCGAGCAATTAATTCTCGCAGTTCTTCTTGGTTAGTCATCATACATTATTATACTGCTGTACAGAGCAGCCTTTATTAGTATATACGATAACAGACGGTAAGGTACTATAAGAAATAAAAAAAATTAA
This sequence comes from Sphingobacterium faecale, assembly GCF_016746095.1. GTDB lineage: Bacteria > Bacteroidota > Bacteroidia > Sphingobacteriales > Sphingobacteriaceae > Sphingobacterium > Sphingobacterium faecale. The sequence goes on from NZ_JAERTY010000010.1 coordinate 48,940, forward strand.
TTTGATTGGTAGAGGAGCAGAAGATTGCCAGTTATAATCATCAACATGCCATACTTTGTAATTCGCTGTCTTAGCCTTTCGTTAGCATTATACAGTTGATTTTTAACAGTTTGCTCAGAAAGACCAAGTTCTTCAGCTATTCTTTTGACCGTGTATCCTTCTTTACTTTTAAGTTGATAGATCAGCTGCATACGCTCTGGCATACGCTGTATCTCTTCATGCACCACCCCTTCAAGCTCCCTGTTCAAAAACTTCTCTTGTGGACTTTCTTCCAGTGCATGCTCTTCCTTAACATAGTTCATGGCATATCTTAACCGTACTTCGTCTTTTTCATACAGCTTAAATATCTGATTACGTAACACGGAATAGAGATATCCCTCGATCTTATCACACAGAGACAGTCTGGGTAAAAAATCCCAAAACGCGATAAATACTTCCTGAACCACGTCTTTTGCGATCTCATTATCATTTACTTTTCGACATGCAACCCTGTAAAGACCTTCCCAATACTTTTCAAAAACGAGATTAAATGCCTCAACAGGAGATTGCTCAACGAGTTGCATCAGCCGCTTAATTTCAGTTTGCCCCATGCCTCTTCTAGATGATTAGTGCTAAAAAACAGGTAAATTTCCTCTAATTAAATACCCCAAAAAGTGTTAGGATTTAACATAATTGTACAACAAATATAGTTTTATTTTCTCTATAACAATAAAGTAGGCCGTCAAGGAATAAAAACATCGAACTGCAAAACAACAGCTTAAACATTGCAGTTAAGTCATCATATCCCGTCACGCTTTATCATTTTTCAAAAAAAAGAATACTTCCTTTTAATTAATCATCTTTTTACAGCTTAGATTAGTCTTATTATTAACAATTTGCTATTTTTGAGCAATTCAAATTAAGCTGATCATGCAATCACCCTATACCCTAACCGATACGCATACGCATTTTTACTATAATATACACACTGAAAAGATAGTGGAACAGATCCGACGATGTCTAGATCACAACATCGAGCGCCTCTTCCTGCCCAATGTCGATAGCGAATCTATAGCAGCGGTGATGGATACGGTAGCCGCCTATCCAGAGCACTGCTTCCCCATGCTAGGCCTACATCCTTGTAGTGTGAAGGAGAACTACAAAGAGGAATTGGCCACAATCGAAAAGGCAATAGCGAAACATAAAATCTACGCTATCGGAGAAATCGGAATAGACCTTTACTGGGACAAAAGTACTTTAGCCTGGCAACAAGATGCATTCCGAACACAGGTAGCTTGGGCGAAGGACCTGGGACTACCGATTGATATCCACTGTCGGGAGGCTTTTGATGAGACATTTGAACTGTTGGACGAGTTGCATGACGATAAGTTATTCGGCATATTCCACTGTTTCACGGGCAACCTGGAACAAGCGCATCGGGCAATCGGTCTTGGCTTTAAGCTAGGAATTGGTGGTGTGGTAACTTTCAAAAAAGCAGGCCTAGATGCTGTCGTCAAACAAATCGATCTCGAACATCTCGTATTGGAGACTGATGCCCCATACCTCGCTCCGGTACCTTTTCGAGGAAAGGAAAATGAAAGCTCCTACTTATATTATATCGCTGAGAAAGTCGCCGACTTACATGAAACTACGTTGGAAGAAGTGGCACGTATAACTACACTAAATTCGAAAACAATTTTTGGTATCTAAATAACTATGAACATATTCATCATATATACTGGAGGAACCATAGGTATGGTTCAGGACGAATCTGGCACATTTGTACCCTTCGACTTCGACCTAATAAAGACCAATCTTCCTGATTTAAGCCGCGTAGACTACAATCTCACCGTACACTCTTTTGATCCCATAATTGATTCTTCCAACATGAACCCTGAGATTTGGCTGAAAATGGCCGAATTGATCCAGGATAACTATGACAAATATGATGGTTTTGTTATTCTCCACGGTTCAGATACGATGGCTTTCAGCGCGTCCATTCTAAGCTTTTTATTAGAAGGCCTACAAAAACCGGTGATCCTTTCCGGTTCCCAACTCCCTATCGGAGAAATACGCACGGATGCTAGAGAAAATATGATGACTGCACTAGAAATCGCATCAACGAAGCATAATGGCGTATCCGTCATACAAGAAGTGTGTATATTATTCGACAACAAACTGTTCCGAGGCAATCGCGCCTTTAAATATAATTCGGCTAAGTTTGAGGCCTTTCGCTCACCCAACTATCCCGTTCTAGTGGAAGCAGGCATACACCTTAAATATAACTTTGAGGCTCTCCTCAATAATACGGATAAAGAACTCGTCTTACATGATAAGCTAGACGATCAGGTAGGAGTACTCAAGTTATTTCCTGGAATCCGTCCCGATACCATCAAGGCTATTTTAGATTCCAATGTACGGTCTATTGTCATGGAAACCTTCGGCTCTGGCAATACCACTACAGATCCTTGGTTTTTGGATTTGTTAGAAGGAGCTATTAAAAACGGTAAAAATATACTCAACATCTCTCAGTGTAAAGTCGGATCTGTAGAACTTGGACGTTATGAAACGAGTCAGGGACTGAAAGCTATTGGTGTATTAAATGGCTATGACATGACCTTTGAAGCCGCAGTAACAAAACTCATGTACTTACAAGGTGAATTTGAAGACCAACAAAGTGTAGCTTATTGGGTGGAAAAAGATATTCGGGGAGAATTAACTATAAATGATTAATCAGTATTTTTTGTTCCAAATAAAACAAAATTTCAAAAACAATTGTTTTCAACAAAAAGAAAGAGAACATGCGAAAAGAAATTATCATCATATTTAGCACTATCGCCATATTATCTATGGTGAGCTGCTTCCCAAAAGCCAGTCAGTTAATCCGTTCACTTCCAGTAGAGAATAAAGAACAGATTTTGGCGCAGTATAATCAGCAACAAATTGCAGAAGGCAATGCTATCTTCAAAAACAGTTGTGGCAGCTGCCACAAACTAAAACAACCAGAAACACAAACAGCGGAAAAATGGAATTCCATAATAAAAAGGATGATTCCAAAAGCTAAGCTTAGCGATGAGGAAGGGAAGTTAGTACGCGCCTATGTAATCGCGAATTCGAAGAACATTTGATAGTTTATCTGCATAAACAGCTGAAGTGCGTTCAGGTATTGAAAAACAACTATATAACACGTTCAAACTTAGCGAACAACTTCCAGAAACCAGCTTTATGCTCTGGCTTGAAGGCAATCTTTCTCCAAGCATTCAACACTAAGTCAATTTGTGTTCCGTTAACAACATACTCCCCAAAAAAAAGATCCTCTCCTTTACAATAGAATCCGTAACTCTGATCCAATGTATGCAGTATCTCAATCTCTACAGATTCAAAAAAAAGAATCGCATGCTCTTCGAAAGGGAAATTAGACGGATTCGGAATTAAAGAACTATTCTCTACGGCGAGCAGCTGCTGTTTGTGATAAACTGGAAAAATAATCTTCGGAAGTATTGACCAATCGTCTGTTGTCTTAGGTTGTTGAAAATACTCCCGTCCAATAAACGGAATAGCATTCAATCCGCTATTCTGATCGACTTTTATGCTATCTTCAAAATGGTCTCCAAAATTCAGAATTTCATTTACAGTTAGTTGTTTTTCTAAAAGTTCAGACACCGGTATGCAAAAATATTTTGCAATATGCAAAACAACTTCAATCTTAGGCTCTGCTCTTAATTCCTCGTAAGACGAGATATTACCCCTCGTAAGATTAAAAAGATCAGCAAAAGCTTGTTGACTAAGCCCCTTAACCTTCCTAAGTTTCTTAATATTAACACCAATTTGACTCATTAGCAGAAAAATTAAATTTTATTTTGCAAAATATTTTTGCATTCATTATCTTTATGCAAATAATATAAGCAAACCTAAATAAATTTATTTACAATTCAGTCACAGGCTGATAATAAAAAATATATTTAGTCGCTCTTAAACATCATCGACAGCTGTTTAAGACATAAACAAAACGAAACATTATGAGTTTTCTAACGATTGAAAAATACATTATACACTCCAACTTCACCATTCTTCACAGAAACGAACAAGAAGGACTTTTCGTAGTGGAGAATGAAGAAGATGGGATACGGAACCTAATAATAGGCGTAAGTTCTCCTATTATCCTATTTGAGCAATATTTATTCACCTTAAAACGAGACAATTTACATATATTCAAATCTCTTTTAATCAAAAACAGAGACATTATACATGGTGCATTCGCTCTAACGGAGGATGGGAATCGGGTTATATTCCGTTATACACTTCAATTACATAGCCTAGATCGACATGAATTTGATGCCGCCATCAACTCGCTTTCGTTATTACTAAGTGAATATTACCAGCAATTAATAGAATTCTCAAAACTATAATCCAGCATATGATGAATATATTTAAAAGACTTTTAAAAATAGGGCAAGCAGAAATTCATGCTATTGTTGATAAAATGGAAAACCCTATTACATTAATAGCACAAGGCCTTAGCGACATGAAGGAAGAGTTGACGAAAATTGAAGAAAACTATATCCGAACCAGAGCGACAGGCATCCGTATTGAAAATATGCTTCGGCAAAAGAAAGAGGCGGCAGATACCTTAGAAAACAAAGCAAGACTTATCTTAGAAAAATCAAAAACAGGAGAAATACCTGCTGATATAGCTAAAAAACTAGCCTTTGATGCTTTAAAAGCAAAAAAAGAACTATTACAAGATACCCAAGAACTTGGCTCACAACTTGACGATAATGCTAAATTTATTGAAGAAATAAACATCCACCTTGAAGTGTTGAAATTTAATATCTCGAAATGGGAAAAAGAATTGACAACTTTAAAGACAAAACAGCAAATCAGTGCAACTTCCATATTAATGAATAAGCAGATGGCAAATATCGAACATAACAGCACGATACAGTTACTGGAGCAAATGAAAGCCAAATCTGAAGATGATGACGCTCTTGCTGCGGCACGTCGTGAATTTGTACAGGACAAACTTAAAACAAGTCAGTTCGCCGAAATTACTCCTGATGAAGAAAGCGTAAAGAACGAACTTGAGAACTTAAAGAAACAATTAGGGCTAGAATAAAACAAAAACAATATGGACGAAGTACTTAACATACTCTTCAACCCCCTTCCCAATGCTATAATGACACTATTAACAGGGTTATCGTTAGTCTATTGGCTCTTTACCCTATTAATGGGAGACGGATTTGATTTTGGAAGCCAATCCGGATTAGAGTTTGAAGGGGCAGACATTCAAGACCTAGATACCCCAGGCGACACCGATAGCAACATAGAGCATGCTGAACCTTCTTTTCTTTCAAAAACTATGGATTATATCAACATCGGTAAAGCTCCGCTAATGGTTCTAGTCACTTTATTCAAATTTATAGGTTGGATAATTACCCTTATAACTTCTATGACTTTCAACCTCTCTTCCTACGGCTGGAAATCAGTTATCATACTCATACCAGTCTTTGTTCTGACCTACTTTTTAATGCATTACGTAACCATTCCCGTTGCGAAACTCTATAAAAATGTAGGTTACTCCGGAGAAGAAGCACATGAGTTTCTGGGTAGGACAGGCAAGATGAAATCGTCCATACAAGGGCAAAGTATCGGTTCTGTAGAAGTCATTATCGACAAAGATGTGATCCGGCTCAACGTACAGAGTGTTGATGGATCTAAAATAGCGTATGGTGATGAAGTTGTCATCATCAACGAAACAGAAGATAAAAAAATTCACCTCGTTCAAAAAACAATCAACTTAAATAGTTTTTAATATTAATCTTATAAATAGCCAGATGACTAGCAACACATTTTTATTTATCGATGGAATCACAGGGATTGTCCTCATCGGTATAGGCGTAATTGTTTTTATAATTTTTGCGTTTTTTGTAGTCCTAAGCATGTTCTACAAAAAAATTGCACAGGGCAAAGCGATTGTCCGCACCGGTGTAGGCGGATCAAAAGTTGCCTTTAATAAAGGAATGTATGTCGTTCCTGTGTTCCATAAAATGGAGATCATGGACATCTCTGTAAAAAAGATAGAGATAGCTCGTATGGAGCATGATGGGCTTATTTGCAAGGACAATATCCGTGCAGACATCAAAGTTGCCTTTTTTGTGCGAGTCAATAAATCAGTAGATGATGTCATCAATGTCGCCCAGAACCTTGGTTGTGACCGTGCCAGCGAACCTGAGACACTAAAAAGTATCTTTGAATCTAAATTTTCAGAAGCTTTAAAAACTGTCGGCAAAAAATTTGACTTCATCGAATTGTATGAGGCTAGACGAGAGTTTAGAGATGAGATTCTGAACATTATCGGCACTGACCTAAATGGATACATCTTAGATGATTGCGCCATTGATTACCTAGAACAAACTGATCTCAAATTTTTAAGTAGAGATAATATTTTAGACTCTGAAGGGATAAAAAAGATTACGGAACTTACGGCAAAACAGAACATGAATGCCAATCTAATCCGTAGGGAAGAAGAAAAAGTAATAAAAAAACAAGATGTAGAAGCACGAGAAGCAATTTTGGAATTAGAACGTCAGCTCTCGGAAAAAGAAGAAAAGCAAAGACGGGAGATTGATAATATTCGCGCTCGTGAAGAAGCGGAAATAGCGAAAGTTCGTGAAGAAGAGCGTCTCAAATCCGAAACAGTACGTATTTCTACGGAAGAGCAATTGGCTATTCAGGAAGAAAATAAACTCCGTCAGATTATTATAGCAGAGAAAAACAAGCTCCGTACAGATGCTGTAGAGACAGAACGTGTTGAAAAAGACCGTGCTTTAGAAGCTACTGAACGCGAGCGTATCGTAACCTTGGCTCAAATAGACAAACAACGTTCTATTGAAACAGAACAAAAAAGTATACAAAACGTCATCAAAGAACGTGTACAACTTGAAAAGGGGGTTATCGAAGAACAACAAGCGGTCAAGGATATCGAAGTGTTCCGTGACGTAGAACGTAAGAAACAGGCTGGAGTTATAGCAGCATCACAAGAAGCAGAAGAGCGCTTGATTGCCACCGTTAAAGCTGCAGAGGCAGCTAAAATTGCGGCGGAACAAGAAGCCGAGAAAAAAGTAATAGATGCAGAAGCATCGCGCAAAATCGCTGAAAAGAAAGCCCTGGAGCTATTAATAGAAGCTGATGCTAAGAAAGAAGCCTCAGCTAGAGAGGCAGAAGCGCGCAAAATTATTGCTGAAGCACAGGCCAAGGAAGAAGCAGCTATAGGTTTGTCCGAGGCGGAAGTAATGGTCGCAAAAGCGGAAGCAGAGGAAATTCAAGGTACTAAGGAAGCCTCTGTTATCGAGATAAAAGCAGAAGCACTACGTAAAGAGGGATTGGCACAGGCTGAAGTAGTGCGAGAAAAAGCGCTTGCTGAAGCCAAAGGAATCGAAGAAAAAGCGGCCGCCATGAAACAGCTGGATGGTGTAGGAAAAGAGCACGAAGAGTTCAAACTTCAGCTTCAAAAAGAACGTGACATTGAATTAGCGCATATCGGCATTCAAAAGGACATTGCTCACGCACAGGCACAAGTCCTATCAGAGGCCTTAAAATCGGCTAAAATAGACATTGTAGGAGGAGAAACACTATTCTTCGAAAACATTGTGAAACAAGTTTCCAACGCTAAAGGCTTTGATCACTTAATCAACAATTCACAACATGCTACAGCTATCAAAAACTCCTTATTATCCCCTGAAGGAAACGGAGATATTGCCGAAAAGATAAGAAACCTAGCCGACAAATACGGAATTTCCTCCAATGACATCAAGAACTTGACGGTTTCTGCAGCACTCATCAAGCTACAACAAGCGGCAACAGCAAAAGAAGATGAAGAAGATACAGGTTTTATCAATTCGCTTTTTGGATTAGCAAGAAATTTGGGCATTTCAAATAAAAAAATCACTTTATAACTCCAATTTTAAATCGACACAAAAACTAGCAGGTTTTAACAGCATCTAATGACAGAGAAAACAGAACTTCAAAATGCGAGTCTAGATTCGGGGACCTACGAGATTATCCGCAAAAGACTTATTGTCCAAAAGGATGAACTGATGAAAAACCTACGAGACCTCAACGAGGCTCGTAGAGAGGTATTCAATTCAACAAATTTTGTGCTCAAAGCAAATCAGCGGATCAGCACAGAAAATAATTGTGTGGCCCGCGGGATTATTGCTGTAGATAACATCTGTATTTTCGGTTACAACGTACATTTTGGATTACGTACAGAAATCAAACTGGAAGATGTTTTTAGCATTTATCGTTTCGAAAACAACCAATTTGTACCGCAACCTTTAGATCTATTAAATAACGATACTTTCGTATCTGATTATCAGAATCTCTACAAATATTATAGAGATTCTATTTTCTCTAAATTCAGACGTACAGAAAACTATCTGTACATGATTTTCCAGACCAGTAAGAACAACGAGGATCTCAAAGCCTTCAAATGGTTAATAAAAGGGGAACAATTAATCTATCAAGATGATAGAAGTGTACACGAGGTAAAACCTCCTGCTCAGTTTGAGTTTGAATGGACGAAGACTTCTCTGGAAGACAGACGTTTAGGGAAATTCTCCCATATCTCCATCATGGACAAGGTATTTATCGAGGCCTTGCATGGAGATATCACATTCAAAATAGAAAACAATACTGAGTCAGGCAAAGGGATATATTCGGAGAAAGTCGCTAATACGGACCAACAGCTAGATGATGCTGAATACTATTACGCGGATTTAGGCAATCTTATAGCGATTCGTATAAAACCTTATCAAGAAGAGTTTCGAGCTTATATTTTTAACCTGCGCACCAAGGAAGTCACCAATCTCAAATCCCTTAATCAATCGGCTATACTACTCCCAGATAATCAGGGGATCATATTTTCCAACGGCTATTACTTACAAAATGGGAGCCACAAGGTATTTGACAATCAGTTTGACAATTTTTCATTCCTACGTAAAATAACCTCACCAAACGGAGAAGATCATCTTTACATCTTTTCCCATGCAGCGAGTAACACCTACGTACTGATGTCCTACAACATCATCCAACAGACTGTCGAAACGCCCATAATATGTAATGGTTTCACGGTCTTTCAGGATGGTTCGCTTATTTACTTTCGCACGGAGGCTGAAGCAACTAGACACCATCAAGTACAAATCTGGGAAACGCCCTATATGCGAGTCTTAAAGGAAAATCAAGACCGCAAAGAAGATCCACTGTATAAGGTAGGCAACAAACAGATTGTGCAGGCTATGGCCGAAACACAAGAAGTTATACAGCTCGTTAGTAAAGAAGATAGTTATGAAGGACTTTATGAAGATATCCAGAAAAAATCAGGAGCTATACTAAACAACTACTTTTGGATACATGATAAGGCACTCAAAAACTTAGGTACGCCACTTTCTCAGATTCAAGAAATAGCAAACACCGCTATTGACGAGTTTGTAAAAGTTCAAACTCAACGTAAACACGCTAATGAACAACTATCCTTAGCCGATCAAAAATTAGAAGATCTAGAGTTTAAGCTCAATAGCACCACTATCGAACAACTGGATCAGCTCGTCAGCCAATTAGCTGATGCGCGAAAGCTTCAGGGAATCATTATTGACCTCAAAAACGTCAGATACATTAATGTCGCTCACGTAGAGGCACTACTGGATAAACTCACTGCTATCTCAGAAAGCTTATCTCAACAGACGATAGACTTTTTGCTAAAGGAAGAGGCCCTCCTACCCTATGAAAAAAGTGTAAACGAACAAAAGCTACATATTGAGAACATCAACAAAGCTTTTGACGCCAAACCTATTGAGCAAGCGATCACCAACATATCGACAGATCTAGAACTTCTGATTGATATTCTGAACAGTCTAAAGATTGATGATGTCACCCATACAACCAAAATCATAGAAAAAATATCGCTCATCTTTTCTACATTAAATGAGGTTAGGGCATCACTCACCCGAAAGCTAAGTTCATTAAAAAGTCAAGAAGCCATAGCTGAATTCTCTGCACAGCTTACCCTTTTGGAGCAATCTGTAACCAACTATCTGGAACTTTCTACTACAACAGAAAAAGTCGATGACTACTACACCAAGGTAATCGTCCAATTGGAGGAATTAGAGAGCAAGTTTTCTGAATTCGATGAGTTTGCGTTAAAAATCGCAGACAAGCGAGATGAAATTATTAAAGCGTTTAATGCTAGAAGAGAACAACTAGTCGAACAAATTAACAAACGTAGTACTTCACTCGAACAAATCGGCTTACGCGTACTAAAGAACATTGAGAATAAATCGAAATCCTTTCTATCCCGAGAAGAAATCCTCAGCTTCTATGCTTCAGATTTAATGGTGGACAAAATACGTCAGTTGGCCTCTGATTTAAAAAGCCTCCAAGACGTTTCAAAAGCAGAAAATCTAGAGAACCTTCTCAAAAAATCACAGGAAGATGCACTACGCATACTACGCGATAAAACAGAGCTATTTGTCGATGGAGAAAACGTGATCGTCTTAGGAAAGCATAAGTTTGCAGTCAACCAACAACCATTGAAACTGACATTAGTACGCAAACAGGAAGAAATATTCTTCCACCTGACGGGTACAAGCTTTTATCAAAAGGTAGAGAACAAAGACCTACTAATCTACCAAGATATATGGGATCAGGAAATTATTTCTGAAAATAAAAACACCTATCGCGCAGCTTATCTTGCTTACAAAACATTTCTATCATCCAAAAAGACAATAGCTTTCAATGCAGAAGAATTTATTACTCGAGCTGTCGAGCAAAATTATTCCGAAAACTACGTCAAAGGCGTACACAATGTTGATGCTCAAGCGATATATAATACCCTAGCGGCATTGGATGAAAAACTAGACTTACTCCGCTATAATAGTAACCTTAGGGCATTAACACAATTATTCTGGCAACACTTAGATGAGGAACATCAGAACAGAATAATAACGATGATACAATCTACTTCGGGAATGTTAAAAGCATTCCCGAACTCAAACAGATATCAATCAGTCCTTGAAGAGATTGCGAATCACTTCGAACAATGGAACACAAGCCTCGACAGATCTAACATTTCGGAATGGGATGTCGCGAACTACCTATTCAAGACCTTAACCAAATATAACAAATTTGTACTCAGCTCTGCAGCTGACGAGTTAAAGCAATCTTTTATCCGATTACTCGAAGAAAAAAAATCGATCCAGGATTTTCAAATGGATATAGAAAATGCTAATTTTTCCTGGACGGACCGCATATACCTGACGTTAAACTGGCTTCATGCATTCATCGATGAGGTGCCAGATCTAGAACCACTCCGCAACTATGCAATGGAGACCGCTGTTTCCTTACTTTTTCCAAAAGACGATTATCAATTGCTTTTTGGTAAGGATACCGTCCTTATTGAGGGACTGAAAGGCAACCACCCTTCATTAGCAGATGGGACGTTGAGCCTAAACTACCATCAGTTCATTGCACAACTCGATCAATTTACAAAAGTTGATGTCCCCCATTTCCAATCTTTTGTGGAGCAGAAAGAAGAAATCTGCAAAACATACGAAAAGGAATTGAAGATTAGCGAATTTGAACCAAAAGTCTTAACATCATTCGTTCGGAACAAGCTCATCAATGAGGTATACTTTCCGCTAATAGGTAATAACCTAGCGAAACAATTGGGGACCTCTGGAGATAATAAACGTACTGCACGCATGGGTATGCTACTATTGATATCTCCTCCAGGGTATGGTAAAACCACATTGATGGAGTATCTAGCCAAAACAATGGGATTGCATTTTGTGAAAATAAATGGTCCTACGATTGGACATACGATCACATCGATAGACCCCATTGAAGCTAAAACATCAGGCGAACGAGAAGAATTAAAAAAAGTGAATATAGCTTTCGAAATGGCTGATAATGTTATGTTATATCTCGATGATATACAACATCTAAACGCCGAATTTCTACAAAAATTCATTTCCTTGGCCGATGGACAACGCAAAATAGACGGTATTTTCAATGGAGAGAGTAAAACCTATGACTTGAGAGGTAAACGTTTCTGTATCGTTATGGCAGGAAATCCATACACAGAAAGTGGATCAAAATTCCAAATACCAGACATGTTAGCCAATCGTGCTGATGTCTATAATTTGGGTGATGTAATCGGTGACACGGAGCATCTGTTCAATCTTAGCCTTATTGAGAATGCTGCAATTGAAAACCCTTACCTTGAAAAGATTGCCAGCAAATCATTTTCTGACTTTTACACACTGATAGAACATGTCGAAGCAGGAGGTGAAGAACTTCCCGATCTAGAAGGCAATTACTTAAAGCAAGAAATAGATGATTTTACGGCAACTCTGAGGCATATTTTAACGATACGCGATGTAGTCATTAAAGTCAACAAAAATTACATACAAAGTGCTGCCATGCAAGATTCCTATCGGACAGAACCGCCATTCAAAATGCAAGGATCGTACCGCAACATGAGCAAATTAGTAAGCCAAGTGATCCCCCTTATGAACGAAAAAGAGATTAAGGAGATTATCCAAGCACATTATGAAAGCGAATCTCAAACACTGACAGCCGATACGGAAAGTAATCTACTAAAACTAAAAGAACTAGCTTCACTCAGTTCTGAAGACGAACTGAAACGTTGGGAAGAAATCAAAGTCATTTTTCGCAAAAACAATAAACACGGAGGCTTAGCAAAAGACGAAAAACTCTATGCTCAGCTACTGGATTTTAATGATAATCTAGAAGGCATTATCAAAGCGATCAATGGCCAACACAAATAGATTTTAGGCTGCCTGCGCTTCAGATTTAAAAGGATCTCTTACGCATTGTAAATTATGCTGTTATCTTAATGGCTTTATCGCGATATTTCCTCTATAGAAAAAAATCTAAATGGACGAGGAAATCTACAAAATTCGCTTTTATATCGCAACACATTTGTATGGGGTATAAAGGCGAATTTATGTAGGTTTGGATAAATATTTATTAACATGTACAAGACAATCTCTTTCATCCTCTTAACCATCTTGACAGCACATATTGCTCAAGCGCAGAGCGCTTTATACTTTGATAAAGACTGGCAGGAAACTACCAAGGATAAACATGTATATTATCGTCCTCTTCCACTAAAAAAGGAAGGAGAACTACTTTTACTAATAGACTACTACAAGGGTGGTCAATTACAGATGCAGGGATATATCATGGCCGACAACCCTGAAGTTTATGTAGGGGATGCCTATTGGTACGATGAGAAAGGCTTTGATACCGGCTTCCGTCAATACAAAAATAACAGCTCGGTCAAAGAACTGAACTACTACTACCCTGATGGCAGCTTATGGCAAACGGTAAACTATGGGACAAACGGAAAAAAGGAAAAAATCACAACCTATCTCCATAACAAAGTAATCGCGACAGGGTATATATCTCCTTTGGAAGAACTCTCTGGTAATTTCAGTTATGCTCAGCCCCTATCATATTATGAATACAGCCCTTCTGATGAAGGAGTAATGTTAGAGAAAACAATTGCTGTCCCCACAGACCCCGTCACTAAAACGAAAGAACAGCGCTTTTATTTCATTACGGTATATTGGGAGAATGAGAACAAAGCCAGTGAAACCAAAGTAGCCTATAAACCGTATGGAGGAACGGCCGAAGTCTATAAAAAGACCTGGAATAAGGAAGGTAAATTAATTTCAGAGAGGAAATATAATAACGAGACCCCTCGTGCATCATATACAGAAGAAGAATACTACACTAAAAACTATATCGCTACGCAGCTCCGAGAAACAACACCCTACAAAAATGGAGAAAGGTATGGTGTATCGATAGTCTATAGTAATAATGGGGACACACTGTATCGATCCATTTTTACACAGGATGAACTCCAAGAACTCAATATCTATCAAAACAATAAGTCCATTCAGAAGAACACATACCGCGAGAACAAACCTTATGATGGTATTTTTACAGATGAGATGGGGGACGTTATCAAGGAGTTCAGGTTACATAAGGGTGTGAAAATAGACAAAGAGTTCCTAAAAGAGCAAGACAGTCAAAAAATAATAGCAGAGGGTGTCTATCAAAATGGGCAACCTTGGGATGGGACTTTCTTTAATGAAGGAAACTTATTCGAAATCCTACAGTACAAAAATGGCGTTCAGGAAGGAATACAGCGGGCATTTAGCAACTTATACTTTGAGCACATCATTGAAGAGTATGAGATGAAAAATGGTGTTCGTGAAGGATACGGAAAAACTTATGATGCCGATAGTCTTATTGGAGAAAGCGTATATAGAAACAATCAAATTATCTCTGGAACAGTGCGAGAGGATAATCTAAAACTTACTTATGTAAATGGGCAAGTTAAGACCCGAAGTATCTACCATAGCCGAGACGAAAACAGACTACTGTCTATCGAAGAATTTGATAACAACGTGCTACAGTCTGTCACCTATTTCGATTTTACAATCAAAGAACAACCGAAAGCATCCTACACAGGATATTTCAAAAATCAGAAACCTTTCAACGGATTCTTTAAGCTAGATACCCTAATTGATGATATCTCTCTAGTAGATTATTACGAAAATGGAATTCTTAAATACAAATATTCATTTGATTTTATAGAACAGTTAGAAAATTACGAGCACTATCTCTACACCGTAAAAACGACGTATAAAGACGGAAATCCATTATCTGGCCCCTGCTACAAAACTGTTGGAAGAGAACGTCTACTGCAAATTGATTACGCAGATGGAAAGGTAAATCGCTTTGATGTAAATTTATTTGGCATGCACTTTTTTGCCCGTATATCCTTCCAACTCGACAATGACATTTTATCCATATCCGGAGGTAACTCTCCTATAGCAATAAAGGCCTATCAGGCAAATCAAAGTATTATTGCTGACCTCTATAAGGACGATCAAATCTTCAGAAAAGGACAGGAAAGCACACAAATAAAAGAAGGCAGTCCAAACTCGATAACATTTTATTATATCAAAGATGGGCAAATCAAAACATTCGCATCCTCCATCCTCCCTTTCATGGACGAAGACATCGACCACAATGATCTAGTCATGAAGCTGTACCCTATGTTTCCTATGAATAATACAACAGACATACAGACCTTGCTTAACAAATTCCTCAACAAATTTGAAACAGGGGATCTAGAGGAAACATTTGAGTATGGTATCGGTGAAAATTTCCCTTTTAAAATGGAAGATATACTAACAACCGTCGAATTTGATCAAAATGGAGCAATTGTCTATGGAATACGCCCAAGTATTCAATCTGATGGCAGCATTCTTATTGAAGGTATTGAAAACGGGAAGATAAAGAAAAAAACAACATTCAAAAGCATCCATGAATTGCTTAAGAACAAGAAGGCTGAATTCAAAAAATTTGAGCACAACCTACTCAACGATTTAAATTAAGTGGAACAATGGGAGGATGATTACCATCTTCCTCCTGCTCCTCCACCTCCTGAGGATCCTCCTCCAAAGCTTCCTCCCCCGCCGCCTCTTGAAGAGCTTCCCCCTCCCGAAGAGCTACTGCTAGATTCTCTGGTTTTCATCGGGATCGTAAAAAATTTAATGTGTTTAAAATATTTACAGTTTTGACAAGCGTCAAACTGCTCCCCCTCCCCCGAGGACGAGTAAGTAGCTGAACGGATAGTCCGCGTTTTTTTGACTTCCAAAGTAAAGTAATGGCATTGCGGACAATCGCTATAATGCGAACTTCTATCCCAAGGTAGTAAACGTATCTCTTTGCTGGCCGTATTCGTCCAGATCTCGTAGCGCAGGCTCTTGATAGACTCCTCTTTTTTCTGACCGGCATCGAGATACTGCTGCGCCTTTGCTTTCGTATCTCCGCGATTGATCCGAATCCAGTTACCACTGCTATCAGGAGGAGTAAAACGACCTGCATTACGTCGAAAACGATTTAATATTCCTCCCAGATCAAACCAAGCTAATGGAGTAAGCAACATCGGGATCAATAAATACGACACGTATTTCTTCAATCCCTTCTGTATATCCTCTTCATCTTTGAAGCTTTCTACGATCTTAGTTTTACCATTCGTAATTTTCATGGCAAGTATCAATACCAAAAGAACAAATGCAAAATAAGGCAGGTTCTTGCGTTGATAAATTTCTTCCAGATTATTGAAAATAAAAACGAAAATGAAAAGTGTCAAAAACATAAGGAGCAGCATACATCCCATCCCCCAGAATATAGGTGCTATCAGCTTGGGCTTATTCTTCGTTCCTTTCAATATACGTCCAGAAATATAATGCACATATAGATACAAGCCCGTAAACAAAACTAACATCCAAAGTGTATTGACCAGAACAGGGTTACGTGTGCTCCAAAACGGAGCCGCCTCAGGCATCAAACGCTCCAACTCGGCAACCGAATCAGGGGATTTCAATATCTTCTCAATAAAACGAGAGGCTTCCAGTACACCTTGGTCATAATCTTCATTTCGAAAGTTAGGAACTAAATAAGTCTCACCAACCCGCTTTAAATAAGCATCTGGAAAGATAGCTTCCATGCCGTACCCCGATATAAACCGATATTCATGTCTGTCTTTAGAAATAAACAATAACAAGCCATTATTTGCTTCCTTCTTTCCTATACCCCATTTATTAAAAAGATCAAGCGCAAACTCAAAATCGCTATCACCTTCATAGTCGTTAACCAGTACAATCGCATACTCGGCTTGAGTCAGGCTATCGATACGCGCTGAGATTTCATTCAGTTCAGCTACGGAGTAATAGCCCAATATCTGATCAGGATCACTCACGAAATAACGCTGCCCCTGTGCTTTTGGGTTAGGCACAGTCTGTACAGTATATTGTGCAAAAACAGAAAAGAAAGATAAAAAAACAAGTATACCTACACTAGCGGATAATCTTCTAAACATTCAAAATCAAAGTTTGTTGTCTAAAAGTAAGTAACAAACCTTGATTTTGAAGAATGTTTTTTCTTAGAAGGTAGCTTCCTGATCCCCATCCCAATCCATATCCCGTCGTATTTGAAAAGTTCCAATAGGATCTACATCGACCAAAAGATTCCCTCTAAAAACAAGCTGCATATTCTGTTTCAACGTACTCTGCAATTGAAACGTACGTAGCACTCCATTGGTACCCAACAGAGAAATACTGTATTTAATTGGCACCGCTAAAGTCTGCTCTCCCATAAATTGATTAAAAACCAATTGCTTATTCTGCTGAAAATCTCCGACAACCTCCACATCGCTTTGGTCTAAAATAGGATTGGTCATATTGGAAAGGAAAGGTGCAAAGAAAAACGACTCATGCTGTTGGCTGATACGTATTTTGCTTATTACCGACAAATCTGACGCATCTGTAAACTCTAATTTGATCTGACTGAACAACCTCCTCAATTTCACCTCGTGATCAGTCTCTCCATTTACCTCCAGCTCGCCATAATAGCCAAAGATATCAGCGTTTGCATTGGAAAAATAATTCCCTACATAAAAGTTGGAAAGTGTCGGATTAGAAGGAAGAATCAAATCCCTATTGGATGTATTCGACACAAAACAAATCGAATACTTGCCTTCAGGCACATTAAGCTTCAAACTAGATGCCTCTTCATAGTCGATTGTCCCTGTCACCACAACTTCGGGCTTGGTTTTATGGAATAGATAATAATGAAGCTTATTTATCGCCCCGCCACCGCCTGACGAAGAAGACATACCAACTAAACGTATATTGTCAAAACGGAGTGTACCTGAGGTAGAATTGTATGCACTTCCTTCTCCACGGATGCCCTCTTTAGGTAAAAACTTAAACCATAGGTAGGAGCCAGTAATGTTTTTATCAGAAAGTTGATAATTATAATCATTCCAAGCTGTAGATTTAGTCTCGCCAAACTGATTTTCTACTTGTAAAATCTCATAAGTCTCTCCCTCATCGACAGAATAGTACAGTTCAAAATCCTTTGGACCAGTAGTCGAACTCCCTGCATGAAAACCAAATTCCGTAATTTGATCTGCACCTTGGATCGGAATTTTAACTAGAATCTCACTTGGGCCATCACATGAAATCGCACGTCCTGCAGCATAATCTAGATATTTAGCTCCAGACCCAACACTATTAGGTGTCTTCTCATCTGTCCCAGTTCCTTTCAAATAGGTTATACTCGGCACATTTTCATCCTGATAAGCAATATCAGGTACTAGACTGCTATCATTGAACGACCAAAAATAAAGATAGCCTTCTACATAATTCGACACCGGATTGGCACTTTGAGTCCCAATTGGAGGGGACGAACTCTTCAATACAATGGATTCACTGGTAAAACCAGAGATTTTAAACTGGACAGCTTGTAGGTTTTCATTTTGGTCATCTACGGATCCTTCTTTCTTACAGGCAGCAACGGCTAATAAAATGATGAAATAAAACGAAAGCCTATCTTTTTTGACAAATAGACTACTCATAATTTATAGAATTAGTTCATAAAAATATCGGGGGATAATCCCGCTTTTGCCCTAATATACATAAAACATTTTAAATCAACAAATTACCCCTCACAATATAGACTTCTTCCCTACCATGCATACGAACGCGAACCTGATCACCCTTTTTGCCTTTAATTCTATAGGACTGTACTTTGCCATTTTTCCAAGTAATATCTACTGTTCTATTGCCTCTAGCCCGAAGACCTTTTACTTTGCCCTCCTGCCATGCTTGAGGTAAAGCAGGCAACAAATGGATATAACCATCTTGGCTCTGTAACAACATTTCTGCAATCCCCGCCGCACCGCCAAAGTTTCCATCGATCTGAAAGGGAGGGTGTGCACAGAATAGATTCGGATAAGTCCCTGCGGTTACTTTACCATCCGGCAAAAAAGCAGGCTTCAACAACTGCCGCAAGATCTCCAAAGCATGATCCCCATCATGAAGCCTAGCCCAAAACAAAATCTTCCAAGCTCTAGACCATCCTGTTCCCTCGTCGCCTCGTACAGCTAGGGTCTTCCTCGCTGCCTCTGCCCATTCTGGTGTTGTATTAGGCGAAATAAATGCTGCTGGGTACAATCCATATAGATGAGACACATGCCTATGCTTAGGCTCTATTTCCTCATAGTCTTCCAACCACTCCATTATACGCCCTGACGAACTGACACGTACAGCAGGAGGAATAAGCTTAAGATCAGCACGCAACGTATCAGCAAAATTATCTTTAAGGCCCAATACTGAATCTGCACTAATCACCGCTCCATAGAGCTCTCTTACGATCTGATTATCGATGGTAGGCCCCATTACAACAGAAGCCGTCTTACGATTGGCCAATCTAAAAGCATTCTCAGGAGAGACCGACGGTGATGTAACCAACCATCCGGTTTTCGGGTCTTTGACCAAAGTCGCTTGATAGAATTTTGCCGCTCCAGACAACAAGGGATATATTTCTCTTAGATAAGCTTCATCTCCGCTAAAAAGATAATGCTCCCACAAATGATTACAAAGCCACCCAGAGGCCGTACTCGCTCCCCAGGAAGCATTCTCTCCAGGAGCAGAATATCCCCAAATATTGGTCATCATATACACCACCCATCCAGGGGCATTGTAATAAGCCTTTGCTGTCTTTTCTCCTTCCTTAGCAATTCTTTTGATCAGCTCGATAAATGGTTTATGATATTCCGGAAGATTACCGACTTCTACACCCCAGTGATTCATTTGTGCGTTAATGTTCAAATGATAATCACCATTCCAGGGCGTCTGAATCTGATGTGCCCACAACCCCTGCAAGTTAGGAGGAAGTGCCTTTTCGTATTTGGGTGCAGCACTGGAAATCATCAGGTATCGTCCAAATTGATAATAGAGTGCCGCCATCGCATTATCTTCCTCAGGATGTTCGAAAAAGCTTTGGATCCGTTGATCCGTGGGGAGATTTGTTTTAGAAACCTGATCCTTCAGACTTAGTTCTACTCGCCCAAAAGTACGCTGATACTCCCGTAGATGCGTAGCAAACAACTTATTATAGCTCCACTGTCCAACTTTCTCCAGGTTAATTGACACATCGGTATCAGGTGATTTACTGTAATAACTAGTCGACGCTGTAAAATACACCAACACCTCGTCTGCCTCTTTGATGATAATCTGGTTATCATACAACTGTTGCTTCCCACCCTTGGCCACCACCTTAATCTTACCGACAAACTCCAGCCCGTCTCCTCCTATGCCATTCGGTAGTCGGCCTGTTATAGTAATTTCATCTTTACGCAGCTCATAGTCCTTTACATCTTGGTCACGATAAAAGTGGAGCGCAAAACCTATAGACTTTTTCTTATTTGCTGATAGTCTCACGACACCGACATTCTGATCCTGCGAGGTGAAATACTCCCGTAAATAATGAACCCCATTGGCTTCAAAGCTCGTTTCTGCTTTTGCAGTACGCAAATCTAAACTTCGTCTATAATTAGAAAAGTCTCCTTCTATAAAATGAATAAAGTTCAGGAAACCAAAGTTCTGAAAGCATCCATAGGGAACAGTAGCTCCATTGCCTAAGCCCGAACCTTTACCACTACAGACGAAGTTTTGATTGACAAGTTTCTCAGCCTCGTCATTCTTACCTTCAAAAAGTAGCTGTTGGATACGTCCAACACTTTTGTAAGCATTGTAATTATTCGGATCCTGTTCCGAACCAGACCACATGGATATTTCATTAAGGACGATTTGCTCCTCTTTAACACCCCCATACGGCATCATTCCTATCCGACCATTTCCCAAAGGCAGGGTTTCCTCCCACTTGGTCGCAGGCATGTCATACCACATCCTTAGCTCTTGTCCATGCACTATAGACATGACGCAAAATATTGCCATAATGATACAAATCCTCTTCATTGCTAATGAATAAATTAAATTCTGTAATCTTTTAAAGTGTTAACTAAGCTACATAAAGATTAGCCATTTACGCGAATCATCTCATAAAAGGCATGCCAACGTGCCGTAGCTCCCTAATCTGACCGTAGTAATAAATTACTATCGCCCTTACTGATCATTTATTATACTTCTCAAGATCATAATATACAATTCAGCTATCTTTTTTAAAGATAAACTTTATCGGCATTTTATTGCAATCTGATCCCAATAAAAACAATACAGTGGCATGATATAAATCCAAACTATAGTGTATAGCTTTTTACAATAAGAATACACTAATATTTTGGTATATTTTTGGAAAACAAAATCAGCTATAAAACATTTATTATATATAACACTAACAGCTATGGAAGAGAACAAGAAAAAAATTACTACCGCGTCAGGCAATCCGGTGCCATTTTATCAGGATTCGATGACTGCTGGTCCAAGAGGTCCAATTTTGTTACAGGACTTCTTTCTACATGAGAAATTAGCTCACTTCAACAGAGAGCGAATCCCAGAACGCATCGTTCATGCCAAAGGTTCGGGCGCCTATGGCACTTTCACAGTGACACATGATATTTCGAAATACACTAAAGCAAAATTCTTAAATCAACTAGGTAAAGAAACCCGTGTCTTTTTAAGATTTTCGACCGTAGGCGGTGAACGAGGTTCTGCAGATTCAGAAAGAGACCCTAGAGGTTTTGCGCTAAAATTCTATACAGAAGATGGCAATTATGATTTAGTCGGCAACAATACCCCCGTGTTCTTTATCAAAGATCCCCGCAAATTCCCTGATTTTATCCATACACAAAAAAGAGATCCCTACACCAATTGTAAATCGGCTACTATGATGTGGGACTTCTGGTCATTGAACCCCGAATCGCTGCATCAGGTCACCATACTCATGTCAGATAGAGGAACACCTTACGGCTTCCGTCATATGCATGGATACGGTTCACACACATTTTCGATGATCAATGCCAATAACGAAAAAGTATTTGTAAAATTTCATTTCCGAACGCAACAGGGTATCAAGAACCTCACGGCCGAGGAAGCCGATCAAATGCGAGCAAAAGACATGGATTATGCACAACGCGATCTTTATACGTCTATTGAAAATGGAGATTTTCCAAAATGGAAACTCTATATCCAGGTCATGACCGACGAACAAACAAAAACATTCAAATGGAATCCTTTCGACCTCACAAAGGTATGGTCGCAAAAAGAATACCCTCTGATCGAAGTCGGTGTTTTAGAGCTTAATGAAAACCCTGACAATTATTTCGCTCATGTCGAACAAGCCGCATTTGCACCGGCTCATGTGGTGGATGGCATCTCTTTTTCACCGGACAAGATGTTACAGGGACGCATCTTATCTTATCCGGATGCACACCGTTATCGCCTAGGCGCAAATTTCGAGCAAATCCCTGTGAATAGATGTCCGTTTATGGTCAACAATTACCAAAGAGATGGTTACATGCGGGTAGATGGAAATGGTGGTTCTACACCGAATTATTTCCCAAACTCTTTTGACGATAACCGCGAAGCCCGGGAATATGCCGAACCCGCCCTACACCTAGACAGTGCCATCGCTGATCACTATGACAGAAATGCGAATGACGATGACCATTATACCCAACCAGGTGATCTATATCGTTTGTTGGACCAAGAACAAAAAAATCATCTCATTGCTAATATAGTTGGTGCAATGTCCGGAATAGAAGGTCCCAAGCGTGATGAGATAGTCATGCGACAATTGTGCCACTGGTTTAGAGCCGATATGAACTTAGGCATGGGCGTAGCCAAAGGCTTAGGTTTTTCTATGGATAAGCTAAGCGAATATATGCCGAAATAAAGATCAACAAAAAAAAAGCTACCAAATTGGTAGCTTTTTTTTGCATAAGCAGCAAATAGGTTTTATTTTTATAAAAAAAAGCAACGACCGTAAAAAAACAAGTAGTACACATATGAAAAAAGATCAGTCCCGAATAATCAGAGAACAAGCACCACGTTCTGCGACAAGAGAGCACTCGGTACCATTGTACCTGACCTCTAGCTTTATTTTTGATAACGCAGAACAGGGACGAGCTATTTTTGCTGATGAAGAAGAAGGGATGATCTATTCGCGTTATGCTAACCCCAATACCTCTGAATTTATAAACAGGGTGTGTGCATTAGAATCTGCTGAAGCGGGATTAGCTTTTTCTTCGGGTATGGCTGCTGTATTTGCATCCTTTGCAGCTTTTGTTGAAAATGGAGATCATATCGTGTCTAGCCGAGCCATTTTTGGTTCTACACACCAGCTCTTAACCCAGCTACTTCCTCGCTGGGGAGTAACCACCACCTATGTCAATAGCGCAAAGATATCAGAATGGGAGAATGCCATACAAGACAACACAAAAATTATTTTTCTAGAATCTCCCTCCAATCCTGGACTCGAATTATATGATCTCGAAAAGCTTGGTCAATTAAAGAAAAAGTATCCTAATATTATCTTTTCTATTGACAACTGCTTTGCCACGCCCTATCTTCAGAAACCTCTACCATATGGCTTTGACTTATCTATACATTCCGCCACAAAATACATGGACGGCCAAGGTCGCGTTTTAGGCGGCGTCATTGCAGGTAATAAATCATTGATGACCAAGCTCATGTTCTTTATCCGTCATACCGGTCCTGCGATGTCACCTTTCAACGCTTGGACACTTTCCAAAAGCTTAGAGACTCTTGGCCTGCGAATGGATCGACATTGCTCGAATGCGTTGGCCATTGCAAAAGCGTTGGAAAAGCATCCAGAAATAATCAGTGTACGCTACCCCCATCTTCCCTCTCACCCTCAATATAAATTGGCGAAAAAGCAAATGAAAGCAGGGGGAGGTATTGTGACATTGGAAGTAAGAGGAGGACAAGAACGTGCGTTCCAGTTTATCGATGCCTTAAAAATGATTCTTTACACATCTAATTTGGGTGATTCCAGGACTATTGCAACGCACCCTGGATCCACAACGCACTCCAAATTAACGAACGATGAGAAAGCGAGCCTAGGTATTAGACCAGGTACTATAAGGCTTTCTGTTGGATTAGAAGATCTCGAAGATATCCTTGAAGATATTTTACAGGCACTAGAAGTGACAAAATAGGAAGAGGAACACCATCCATCTGTATAGTGTCCCTCTTCCTACATTTTAAATATGTTTAGTCAGCTTGTTTTGAAAAGTTAAAAACAAGGTGTCCTCTGGCACCATTATCCAAAGGAATAGGCATTTTTAATACCAAAGACTGTTGATCTGCGAAAGACAACCCCAATGCATAACCATTCTTTACATTTGCGGCTTTATCTCCTGCATATAGTTTTTTAAACTGAAACTCGGGCTCACCACCCATTTTTCCTGGATCATAGATAGACCAAACAATAGTACGCACAGCACCATTCGCACACAGCTTACCTGATGAATTAAATGTGATACTTCCCGTCTGATTTCTAAAACTTCCAGCAGGCAAATTCCATACGCTACCTATAAAACACTCCACCGGAGCTTCATCAAAAATATTCTTGATCGTATAGGATTCAGGTATATCTTGACGGGTCACAGAATTTAACACCCACGTTCCTTTTACACCCGCACGCCATTGTGAAGCAGAAGGACCTGTTACTGATGTTGAGGAGGAACCACTATTGGTACCGGACGCTCCTTTTTTTTGAGCTCCACAGGATGTTACCAACATTATCACTGTAAAAAGTGACAGTAGGGAAAGAATACGTTTACGCATAATATAATTATTAAATAATCTATGATGTATATTTGCAAAGATATAAAACATTGATATCTTAATTAGCGATGGCATCCAAAAATCATACCATAAGTAGAATTGTAGCAAAAACTTTAATACGTTTGCTTGTTATTATTTTAGCCTTTTCCATTTATTTATATTTTGCAAAAGGAGATCAATTAGCCTCAACAATACATTTTGAAAACATCTGGTCTTTGGTTTTCCCTATAGTCTTGTTCTTAATTGTGTTTACACTGATGTTCTTAAGCTTAAAGCACAAGTTTATTCACTCGGATATTAATTGGCTCTTCTCTCTTTCTTGTATTTTCTTCATAGTTTATCTTATTCTACTATATTCTAGGATTTACCCCCTAATATAATGGATTTGATAATGTAATTTTGTAGGCTACGAAAAGTAAGATTAGCATGAAGAACAAAACAACACTAAATGTTGTAAAAAATATTTTCAAAGTAATTGTCACATTTGGCGCACTATACTGGGTTGCACATAAAATCGATTTTAAAGATCTAAAAAACGCACTGGTTGACTGCAATTGGGGTTTTCTCTTTTTAGCTCTATGTACCTATACGTTATCAATACTGATTGCTTCTTCCAGATTAAACTCTTTTTTCAAAGCTATCCAGCTAAAGCTCAGCGAGCGCTACAACCTAAGGCTATACCAATTGGGATTACTGTACAACTTCTTTCTCCCTGGTGGTATCGGCGGCGATGGTTATAAGATATACTTCTTAAAAAAAAACCACAACGTATCAGGTAGAAAGATTCTAAGCGCCGTTTTCTTTGACCGACTTAGTGGATTGTGGGCACTCGCTATTATTATATGTGCACTCGTTATATTCATGCCGAGATTGGCCATTCCTAATACACTTCCAATTTCAGTGGCCGTTATCGGCACAGCCTCCTATTATTTCTTTTTACATCTTTTGTTCCGTAGCTTTTCCAAGAAATTCATCAGCACACATATCAAGGCCTTAGCCGTGCAGAGTTTTCAGGTTATCACCGCAATACTGATTTTATACTCGCTCAACTTCGACGAAAAATTCTCCCCTTACCTGCTCATCTTTCTCGTATCCTCCTTGGTTGCCATCGTTCCTTCGATCGGAGGAGGCGTAGGATTGCGGGAGCTAGTGATGATATATGGTGCAAATTATTTCCAGATTGACGAACATACCGCAGTTCTGGTCAGCCTGTTTTTTTATATAATTTCTCTTTTAGTGGCATGCTCTGGTATATACTACATATTTAGACCACAACGATTAGGGGCTGACCGTTTACCATCCGTGGCAGAGGTTGAAAAAGAAATCGATAAAGAAACTTTAGACGAAAACAATTTATAATGGCAAATATTATTATTACAGGGGCAAGTAGCGGTATCGGCTTTGAAGCGGTACTGGATCTCACCGCCAATAAAGAAAACAATGTAATTGCACTGGCTAGATCAGCAGACAAGTTGCGAAAACTACATGAAATAGCATCTTCATTAAACCATGACGGTGGCAAACTCTATCCTGCCCAATTTGACATTGTGTATGATAACTATACAGAATCCCTAGTCCCCTTCATTACTTCTAAATTTGACAAGGTGGATATCTTGATAAATAATGCCGGCGCATTAATCAACAAACCTTTTTTAGAAACCTCAACTGAAGACTTTGCACAAATGCTACAAAGCAACCTGTTAGGACATGTCAACATAATCAAACACATAGTACCTTTAATGACAGAAGGCGGCCATATCGTCAATATCAGTAGCATGGGAGGGTTTCAAGGATCGTCCAAGTTCCCCGGCTTAAGTGCATATTCCTGCAGTAAAGGTGCCCTTGCAGTTTTAACCGAGTGTCTTGCTGAAGAATTCAAAGATAGAGGCATAAAAGTCAATTGCCTAGCACTTGGCTCTTCTCAAACCGAAATGTTCGAGTCAGCTTTCCCAGGAATGCAAGCAGGCACACTAGCATTCGAGATGGGACGATACATTGCCGAATTTGCTCAAAATGGTGCTAAATACTATAACGGAAAAGTATTGCCTGTAGCTAATACAACTCCATAAAAATAAAGAGCATTCCTGCTCTTTATTTTTTACAATCCTTTTATCCAGCCTGCAATATCCTTCAAAAGCAGAGTGCTTATCGTCTCTTCTATCTGAGCATACTCTGCGACCTGCCCGGTTTTAGCCTGTTGAAACAAGTGATTCAACCCTTCGTACTTTTTCAATACATTCTTCCTGTTCTTAGGCAAGAGATCAAATAGACTTTTCAGATTGACATCAGCCGGCACCTGAACATCCAATGAGCCAAATGCGGCAAAAACCGGCACTGTGATCTTTGGAAGATACTGCTCTGGTTCGATACGAACAAAATAACGGTAGGCAGGGGCCAACATCGTCATCAATTCAGTCTGTAATTCCGTACTCCCATTATTTTCAATCACACCTCCAACGTTCTCCATCAATGCCCTATAGGCCTCAGCCGTAGTTAGGTCACTTTTTATAATCGCAAAATTCTTGCTATTAATCCGCTTCGCAATCTCAAGATTAGCCTCACTCATGCCACCGCTTTTACCGATAGCGTACAGTTGTTCCACCATCAGTCTATCAATTGAAATAGCAGGCCCCGCCAAAGAGACAATAAAAGACAAATCGGACAGTCCCTGACCTGCCAATAACTCTGCTATCAATCCGCCCTCGCTATGACCAATAATTCCCAGCTTCTGTGGATCCACCTGCTTTTGTTTCTTTAGGAACTCCAATGCTGCCATAGCATCTTTACTGAAATCTTCAATTGTACTCGTTTCAAATACTCCGCCACTCAATCCCACCCCTCGGTCATCATAACGCAAAACCACAATACCTTGGTTCGTCAAATAATCGGACAGCACCTTAAAAACCTGGTGCCCAAAAAGCTCCTCATTTCTATTCTGCGCACCAGATCCCGTTAATAAAATGACGGCAGGATAACGACCAGACTTCCTAGGGTAAGACATTGTACCAGCCAAAGTAATCTTATCATAATCATTCCTAAAACTAACATCTATCGTATCATAACCATAAGGGGGCTGCGGGGTCTGCGGTCTAATTAAAGGCTTCAGATCCATATCAGTTCCTGTCCGTCGAGCCAAAAGTAGGGGAAGTTTTACGCCGGCCTGCATAAATGTAGCCTTTATCGTACTATCACCAAATAAAACACCAGATATTCGTATCCCACCTTGCAACTGAACAAAAATAGAATCTGCACGAAAACCCACTTTCCCTGGTATACCATGAACGCCTTGCTTTGGGCTGTCCGCCTCGACCATCCATTGCCCTTGAGTTAGTTTCAACTTCAAGACAAAAGGTAGGCTTGCGCTTCCATAACTTAAATTTCCTTGCCACCTGCCTTCATAGTCTTGTGAAAAACATAGGCAGGATTGTATCATGATAAAGAATAATAAAATACAAATACGCATCAATTAGATATATAAATTAAGAAACTGTAATAGCGTGTTTAATAAGAGGACCAAAAGAACGATTATAACCGTATCTCCTCCTTTCTTACTATTCATTGCAATTTTCATTCCCATTGTCAAAAGAATAAAGAAAACAATCAGACAACCAATCGAAAAGAAACCAAAAATGAGCATTAAAATGATCTTATCCAGCGGAATCTTACTAGGATCATCGATGTGATCTAATACCATAAATTCGATTGATTTCAAAAAATCAGCTACGACAGGTATACTACTTACCAATAGCAATACATACATACCGAAGTGGGCAATCAGTACCGTGTTCAGCACATCGACAAATCGCGTCCGACTAAACCGTATAAGTGCAAAAAAATACAACAATAGCGTATTAGCTATTATGGTAAACCCTAAGTTATACAAGGAAGAATACCATTCTTTAGGCTTCACATGTACCAGTTTCAAGGACCCTAGCATCAATGTATCACTATAGTTGGTCAACACAACTGCAAAGGCAAAACCTATGAATCCGATCAGGAGCAATTTCTTTTCGGAACTATCTACAAAGGGGTTGAATGTCACATTAGCCATTTTCTCTTATTTTAGTAATAAACTGTTTAATTTCCTCGGGATGTTGTGTGCCTACGAGGATCTTCTTTCCATTTTTAAATTCAAGCTGCACCCCATGTTTACCTTTGCTGGTATACGCTGTCCCACCACTTCCAAGTCGATACCCCCATCCACCGAATTCGTACAGCGAGTATTTACGGATATATACTTCTTGAACGTCTTTCCAAGCCCAACGCTTTCGCCACGCAAAGGGTAAAAATGTAATTTCGATCCCCTCGGCATCTACAGTCGTCCATAACTTTGCAAAGGAAAAATAAATGATTAACACCAAGATTATCAACAAACCAAAATCAAAGGTTAGGCCGCCTATTTCCTTATGTCCACGATAAACATCTATCACAGGAATCAACAAAAACAAAGACAACAGAGCTATAATCCATATCTTTGCAAAACCCTGCTTCTCCAAGTAAATATTAGAATTATTTTTCATGTTGTAAATCATTTACTTTAGCGATTAAATCATCTAATCTATTGCGGACTGTCGGATAACTTTTCCCGAGCTTAGAAGCCATATCTTTAATACTTCCCGAACTCAATAAAAATTCTAACACAAATTCTTGTTCCTCGAGATTAAGCTGCATATACACAGGCAACCGATACACTCCCGAAACCTCTGTACCACAGTTACCACAATTAAGCTTGGCTACTTGTAATTTTTCGTCACAACTGGGACACCTCACAGGTAATTTCATATCAACAAATCAAATAAAATCCTAAACATTAATAGCTAATATATAAATATTATTAAATACAATATAAACATTATTAAACAAAACAATAAATTTATTAACAAAAATAAACAAATGATTATAAGCTCAAGATTGTTCAATTGTATTGCATATACGCGGTAATTTCTCTAAGTTTGCTGCATTATTTTTTTGTATGAGAAGATTTTTTGGATACCTTCTGACTCCTATTTTTTATATCTGTTTTGCAGTTGCACTTTTAGTTTTCCACCCGATTCAATGGTTATGCCTAAAATTGGGCGGCTATACAGCTCATAAGCGGAGTGTAGATATCCTTAACTTCTTTCTCACTTCTTGTAATTACACACTATTCAATTCGGTACAGTTTACCGGACATGAGCAACTACCTATTGGGGTTCCGATTATATTTGTAGCCAATCATCAAAGTATGTTTGATATCCCTGCTATAATATACCATCTAAGGAAACATCATGCTAAGTTCATTTCAAAGATAGAGCTTGCTCATGCTGGAATTCCAAGTATATCCTTTAATTTGCTACATGGAGGGGCTGCTAATATCGATCGCAAAGATCCTAAACAATCTATAGCGGAGATATTAACATTGGCCAATAATATGAAACAAAAAAATTGGTCTGCTGTCATATTTCCGGAGGGAACACGAACTAAAACCGGGAAAATGAAAAGTTTCTCGGTTGGCGGTATTGCAACCCTATTAAAGAAAAACCCAAATGCCCTCGTCGTCCCTATAGCTATAAACGGTTCTTATCAAATGGTGCGACATGGCATGTTCCCTCTGAGACCTTTCACTAAAATGACCTGGGAGGTACTCCCCCCCATAAACAAGCAAGGACTAAGCGTCGAAGAGATCGTAAATCAAGCAGAAGACCTGATCAGATCAAAAGTAGAACATTAATTGACCTGTCTGCCCTTCCAATCATATTTACCTGTATTCCCAGCTATACCGATATACACCATATAAAAGCTATGAACCACAGATAGAATCGGTACATATTTTAATAACTCTTTCCTGCCCATAAAGGAAGCAATCGGTACCATAAAAAAGAATTCTACTATTATCTTTAATCCAAAAGCAGTCAAAAGAAGCCAGTTAAACTCGGGCATGCGAATAAAAAATGCAAGCAGAGAAACCAAAAGAGCCAGATTAAATAGCCAAATACTCACGCCCAGAGCGACTACCTTCTTATTCTTATACTTCGTACTCTTAGAGGCCCATCGTTTGCGCTGGCTGATAAACGATTTCAGATCAGGCTTAGCATCGGTATACACGATAGCCTCCTTTGACTTGCAGAAACCAATTTTATTAGCATGTTTCTCTGCTACTTTATGCAGGAAAAGTTCATCATCACCTGATGCTAGATTATCAATACCTCTAAATCCCCCCATTTCAAAAAAAACAGATTTTCGATAAGCTAGATTCGCTCCGTTACAGGTCGTAGGAGAACGAAGGCCGATCCCAGCAGCCCCCAAGCCAATGAGATACATAAACTCTAACGTCTGCAACTCTTCGAAATGACTTTTTTCTTCCGAATACAATACCGGAGAAGAAACTAAATAGCTATCGTTAGCTTCGAAATACTGCATTATTGTCTGGAGCCAATTCTCTCCCATCCTGCAGTCCGCATCCGTAGTTACTATAATACTCCCACTAGCCATTTCAATGGCTTTAGTAATCGCATATTTTTTATAAGAATTGAGTTTATCACCTACCGATAGCTGTAGCAACTTCACTCCTTTATCGGCATACGACCGTACGATATCCGCAGTTTTATCGGTCGAGTGGTCGTCAACAATAATAAGTTCCAGCTTCTCTTTAGGAAAATTTTGACGTAATATACACTCGATTGTACGTGCAATATTATCCTCTTCATTACGCGCCGCGATGAGCACCGAAACAGTTTCGGATATAGAATCGGCTGATTTAAAATAAGGTATATTCATCCATCCCTTACGCATGTAAAAGACTAAAAACACATATATTGCGGCACAAGAAATTAAGGAAAAATTAAGAATTACTATCACTTAGATAATTAACATTCAATACAAAAAAAGAACCAATAATAGCCGGCAGAATCAAATTAACAAACCATATACAGGAGACAATAGCCATGACAGCTATCTCCTGTGCGGTCACATAACTATATAGATTGCTAGCGACAAAGCTACGTACACTAAAGTCAAATATATCCAATGAAGGTACGGCAGCTTGCACAAAGAAAAGAATAAAAATCATTAATATCATAGATATCAACGGTATTTCAGGCAAAATAACCACCATCAATATCACATATTGTGATGTAAAAATCACAAACCTAGCCAAAGAAAGAAGAAGGACATGGAGAAGTTCCCTGGAACGTACATCTTTTAAAACCGCAAAAAAAGGTTTCGCTTTACTTAGCCAACTCAATTTTCCAACAAGATGATCTATCCAATGGACATTAAAATATAACAATAAAAACGCGAAGGCATAGATTATGGCAATCATCCAAATGGCTAAAACAACCGAAGTAGGCGCGTCTATAAACACGGTAACAAACCAAGCGATACTTAGTGCACCAAAAAAACTAGTTAATACCAGTTGAGCAAACAGCCCTACTCCCATCAATACAGCTCCTCTCGCTCGATTCCTTGGTTGTAGAAGCAGTACACGTCCCCCATACTCTCCGATTCTATTGGGCGTGAATATGGCCCAAGTCAAACCGCAGAAAACAGATTGTATAGCTTTCCAATAGCTCAGAGACTCTAGACTTCGACTTAAATATTTCCATTTGACGACCTCCAAAAACCAATTACACAACATTAAAACGACAACAACACTCAGCGTCACATACATTGTTGATGATGGAATGCTCTTCATTAATGAAGTAAATGCCACCAGATTTTGCTGATTATTGACTTTGGTTATTATAAACCAAACCGCCAACCCTACAATACCGAACTTAATGCCGTAATTAAGATATTTTTTCTGTGTCTTTGTCAATTCCAAAATTTTGAAAGCACAATTTTAAGCATATTTTTTCAGTACCCCTAGTTTAAAGCCAGTTTAAAATTTGAAGACAGAATCTAGAAGCCTAATTAAAGATTTACACACTTTATGGGATACTGCATTTAATGGCAGGCATCCCCAATCCAACTCCTTGCAAATCCAAACTACATGTAAATCCAAATTACATGCATGTAAAAGTAAACCAACTACATGTAAACCCAAATTACATGCATGTAAAAGCAAACCAACTACATGTAAATCCAAATTACATGCATGTAAAAGCAAACCAACTACATGTAAACCCAAATTACATGCATGTAAAAGCAAATCAACTCCTTGTAAATCCAAATTACATGCATGTAAAAGCAAACCAACTACATGTAAATCCAAATTACATGCATGTAAAAGCAAATCAACTCCTTGTAAATCCAAATTACATGCATGTAAAAGCAAACCAACTACATGTAAATCCAAATTACATGCATGTAAAAGCAAACCAACTACATGTAAACCCAAATTACATGCATGTAAAAGTAAACCAACTACATGTAAACCCAAATTACATGCATGTAAAAGCAAATCAACTCCTTGTAAATCCAAATTACATGCATGTAAAAGCAAATCAACTCCTTGTAAATCCAAATTACATGCATGTAAAAGCAAACCAACTACATGTAAATCCAAATTACATGCATGTAAAAGCAAATCAACTCCTTGTAAATCCAAATTACATGCATGTAAAAGCAACAAATAATTACTTAGTTTTGTACCATGCAAAAGGAGAAGGCTAAAGAAAGGATCATTTTAGGAATTGACCCAGGCACCATTGTTTTAGGATATGGTGTCATAAAAGAAGTGGGCAAAAAAATGACTTTGGAGACATTGGGCGTTGTAAAAATGGGACATCTGGACGACCATGGGCTCAAACTACAACGTATATTCAAAAAAACCTTAGCCCTAATTGAAGAATACAAACCCGATTGCGTCGCTTTGGAAGCACCATTTTACGGCAAAAACATTCAGGTCATGTTAAAATTGGGTCGGGCACAAGGAGTAGCCATGGCTGCGGCTTTAAGCCAAGATATTCCTATTTTTGAATATGCTCCACGGAAGATCAAACAGTCGGTAACCGGCAATGGAAATGCCAGTAAAGAACAGGTGGCGGCGATGCTCCAAAGCTTGTTGGGTTTTAAAGAAACTCCGGAGTTTCTAGATGCTACAGACGGTCTGGCCGTGGCAGTCTGCCACGCTTTTCAACAGAATACGACCACAGGCGGGAAAAGCTACTCCAACTGGTCGGCCTTCATCAAAGACAATCAAGACCGGATCCGCTAGAGCTGCACCTGTCTGATCACGTTTTTAACATTTAGCTCCACAATATCTGTCATACTTTTACATCGATAATAATTGTCATTATTATAATATCCCCCATAGCCTTCTCGAAGCTGCATGATATTTTCAGCAGTTGACAATTGTTGCGTTTGAGAAGCATCTCTCAGATCTTTTATACGATGACGTTCGCTCCGTACACGGTGTACAATAGAAGATCGCTCTTCCTGTTGGTATTGCAAGACTGTTCTATCATTCAAGTGTTCCATACAAAGTTTCACATAGGGAAAATTCTCCTTAAAAAACTGAGGCATATACACTTTCGGATTACCTTCATAAAACTGTTGGTCAAAATCGATAGCACGAATTCTAAACTGAAAATCATCAAAGTCCGGTGTGATTTGCATCACAAAGTTGTAAGCCCGCATATCCCCTAGCAAAGATATGATACACCGTTCGTTAAACTTAACAAACTCTTTAGCAATTCTTGTCTGGTTATAATCAGGGTTTTCGATTCGCCCTTTACTAAAAACATCGCCGGGAATGCCAACAATATGCTCTTCTACCAAGGTATCTCGATCGTATACATAGTTCACTTGATTCGGAGAGAGAATCTCTTCTAATTCGAGTCCATAAATACGAGAGGCGTCCGCTTGTTTAATATAAAAATAATCGTAGACATCATTCAAACGATTTACGATCCGAATCCGAAACGGCTTGGTATTACCAAACGCACAATATTCAATCCTATCTATGATCTTATGCTGCACAATCCTTGTATTTCCCGATGCCTTGAGAACGGCATATACAACCTTGAGCCCCTCATATAATTGATCCTGTAAATGTGGAGGGTATAAGGGAGTTTCCCAAAACGTATCATTACCATATTTGTCCATTACGGGCACCGTTTCTTGAAAATGCAGTAAATCGTAATAAGATATAGGTAACTTGGCTTCGCGTTGATACATTTTGAGGTATTTCAATAAACCAGCTCCAACAGAAAATATGGGCTTCTTCCTTGAAATTTTGACATCATCAATATCCATAATCTGCTACTTAATTCTTTAATTTTTATAAAGATAAAGAAAAGCAACAGTCTATAAAAACAGAGGTATTATTAAAATATCACAAAATACAATTCATTTTTTTCAAAAAATAAAAATACAATATGATTTTTTGTTATTAATTTTGAAAAATATTAAACAACAATTAAGATCACCTTTTCAATCTACAATCCATTAAAACATGGTTTGCGATCAGGGAGGACATTTAATATTAAAAAAGACAAACACAATAAAGAAACAGTATAATTTTAGGTTCTATGGAAAAAAACTATTCAAATTACGATTTAGATAATCTTGACGTCCAGATTTTATCCATTTTAATGGAAGACGCATCCATTCCATATACAGAAATAGCAAAGAAATTAATTGTCTCTGGGGGAACTATACATGTACGTATGAAAAAAATGGAAGAACTCGGTATCATACATGGTTCCAATCTTATCATTAACCCGCAGAAAGTTGGCTTTGATATCACCGCATTTCTTGGTATATATCTAGAAAAGGGATCTCAATATGCTGATGCTGTAGAGCAACTGAGGCAAGTAAAAGAAGTCGTTGAACTGCATTACTGTACCGGTCAATACAGTATGTTTGCCAAAATCATATGTAAAGACACCGCACACTTACGTAAAGTTCTAAATGAAGATATCCAGGGCTTAAAAGGAATTCAACGTACGGAAACCATTATCTCGTTAGAAGAGAGTATAAAAAGACAAATCACATTGTAATAATGTCTTACTTATGGCAGACTGTAATCTGCCATAAGTAAATAGCATACAACCGTACGCTAAAAGCCACAATGGGTATCACAGGTAAAGGTTTTTTCGTAACTTCGCATCGTATGTCTGATATTATACAATTACTCCCAGATTCCGTTGCCAATCAGATCGCCGCAGGTGAAGTGGTCCAAAGACCCTCCTCTGCCGTGAAAGAACTTATAGAGAACGCTATAGATGCCGGGGCAGACCGTATCAAGTTGATTGTGAAAGACGCTGGCAAGACCTTGATTCAAGTCATAGACAATGGCTGTGGTATGAGTGTTACCGATGCACGTCTATGTTTTGAACGCCATGCCACTAGCAAGATTAGAAAAGCAGCAGATTTATTTGCCATCCGCACTATGGGATTCCGTGGAGAAGCCATGGCCTCTATTGCTGCAATAGCGCACGTAGAGCTCAAGAGCAAGCGTGTAGAAGATGAATTAGGCACTATTATAGAGATAGAGGGTTCCAAAGTAATTGACCAACACCCAGAAGCATTACCGGCTGGCACAAGTATAGCCGTAAAGAATCTATTCTACAATATTCCGGCCAGACGCAACTTTTTAAAGAGCAATTCAGTTGAAATGCGTCATATTATTGACGAATTTCAACGCATCTCGTTAGCTCATCCTGATATTTTTTTCAGTTTGCACAGCGATAATAACGAATTGTTTCATCTATCACCTGGAAGTTTAAAACAACGGATAGTTCACCTTTTCGGGAATAATTATAATCAAAAACTAGTACCTGTCGAAGAGGAAACCAGTATCATCAATATTGAAGGTTTTATTGGCAAACCTGAATATGCAAAAAAAACCAGAGGGGAACAGTTTTTCTTCGTCAACAAGCGATTCGTCAAAGACCCCTATTTAAATCATGCGATCATGAACGCATATGAAGAGGTTTTATCGGCAGACAGTTTTCCTTTATATGTGTTATTTATAGAAATTGATCCTGCAAAAATAGACATCAATGTCCATCCAACGAAGACAGAGATTAAATACGAAGATGAAAAAGCAATATACGCTATTTTAAGATCCGCAGTTAAAAGATCATTAGGACGGTATAATATTACGCCTTCTTTAGACTTCAACCAAGAGACGAGCTTCAGTAATCTGATCTCAACCAAGCCCTTGGATGAGATACAAGCGCCTACAATTTCTTTCAATCCAAATTTCAACCCTTTTGAAGAGGGAAGCGATATTCCTACATCCTCAAAAGTTTCCAGAGCAGAAAGTTATTCGAAAGGTCTAGAAAAGAAGATAGGTATCCCTCAAAATTGGGATACATTGTATCAGATTACAGAACAAGAAGAGCGTACTCAACTATCGCTTCATCCAGAGGAAGTAGAAACAGACGACATCTTTCAACCCAAGAGCGAGAACAAGAAACATTTCTTTCAAATTCATAACAGATATATCATCTCTCAGATACATTCTGGCTTCATGCTCATTGATCAACAGGCAGCACATGAACGTATTTTATTTGAACAGTACAAGGAACACCTAGAAAACAATAAAGGATCCAGTCAACAAAGTCTATTCCCAAGTACACTGGAGCTATCCGCGTCAGATTTCGCCCTGATGGGGGAACTCCTTCCTGAACTACAGACTTTAGGGTTTCAACTTCGTCCTTTCGGAAAAACTACTTATATTGTAGATGGAATTCCTGCTGATCTCGGGACGAATATTAATGAAGCAAAAGTAGTCGACCAACTGTTAGAAGACTACAAACATAATGCTTCAGACCTCACGCTTACCAAAAGGGAAAATTTGGCCAGGAGTTTAGCTAAAAATGCAGCGATTAAACCGGGGACAGCCTTGGACAATGAATCCATATCGGACTTAATTGATGCATTATTTGCCTGTGAAAGCCCTAATATTTCGATACATGGCAAGCCGACAATCATCACCATCACGTTACAGGAACTGATGGAAAAATTTAATAAAAACTAGAAGAGTATACATGAACAATATATTTAGCAATCTTTCACCTGTCGTTAAAAACCTACTGATCATAAATATTATATGTTTCATTGGTGCTGTTATTTTCGAGCCAGCGGGCAGATGGTTTGGAGTATATTATCCGGATTCACCATTTTTCAAGATATGGCAGCCTATTACCTATATGTTTATGCATAGTACGAGTTCCATAGGTCACATATTTTTCAACATGTTTGCCCTTGTTATGTTCGGACCGATTATTGAGCGTATGTTTGGTTCTAAACGGTTTTTAAACTATTACCTCATCTGTGCTCTTGGAGCACTAGTTTTACAATATGGAGTGCAAGCCATAGAAGTAAAGCAGATAACAGGTAGTATTCGAGCAAGTACTTTTCTAAACTTTGATTTTGCACAGGATCGTGTCTCCACATCTTTACAACTTTCAAAGGAACAATTTAACACGCTAATATCAATATACGGAACGCCTATGGTAGGTGCATCTGGTGCAATATTTGGTTTATTGCTAGCCTTTGCTTATCTGTTTCCAAACATGCCTTTATATTTCATGTTTATCCCTGTCCCCATCAAAGCAAAGTATTTTGTGGGTGCCTATATTTTGATTGAAGTGTACCTAGGCTTTAACAATTCAGGATCTTCAATTGCGCATCTGGCCCATGTAGGCGGAGCTTTATTTGGGTACCTTTTGATAAAAA
This sequence comes from Sphingobacterium faecale, assembly GCF_016746095.1. Taxonomy (GTDB): domain Bacteria; phylum Bacteroidota; class Bacteroidia; order Sphingobacteriales; family Sphingobacteriaceae; genus Sphingobacterium; species Sphingobacterium faecale. Next base: position 87,246 of record NZ_JAERTY010000010.1, read on the forward strand.
CCTGGAAAATAAAAAAAGGGTACCATTAGTGTGTACAACTAAAGATTAAAGCATATAAAATATTTAATCTAGAAATGACATGAGGGAAAATGTCTTAAAATCGTTTGTTAGGGATACCTATAAAAATACATCTTCTATTCCGTACATCATTACAGGACAGGTCCTCATGTTTGTATTGATACACGTTTTTGAACTCTTATCCTTTGATGAGATTATAGCCGTTGATCTATTCCAATGGACTTACCAGCATCTCAGTCTATCGAATTCGATCAAGGTATTTATTCAACAGCCTTGGTCTTTATTTACACACCCATTTATCTATAAAGGGATATTCAACCTCCTTTTTGATTGTCTCTGGCTGTATTGGATCGGTAATATATTTTTAAATTTCCTGAACAACAGACAGCTATTGACTGTGTTTCTAGGGGGATTGTTTATCGGCGGATTACTATACATAGCAATCGGTTCTTTCCCATACTTTTCCAATCCGACAAGATACTGGAATACAACCACATTCGGATTAGCAGCATTAATGAGTAGCGTAATGACACTTGTTCCAAACTTAGAAATCAGAATGTTCTTTTTTGGAAATATCCGGCTAAAAACAATCGCTATTATTTATATAGGTCTACAATTTATATTTCTAATCATAGAAATTCCTGCTGCAGGTGTTGCTTATCTTCCTATAGCTTGCTTAGGTGGGTGCTTTATATGGCAACTTCAAAACGGAAACGATTGGAGCGGGCTTTTCAAAAAAAATAGACGAGCTAAACATCTGCGGGTTGTAGAAGGAAAGAGTATTCATGACCTTATCAATACAAAACGAAAGCACCCTACGGATCTACCTAACCAAGATCTCGTGGATCAAATATTGGACAAAATTTCGGCAAGTGGTTATGAAAGTCTAAATTCGCACGAGAAGGAAGTTCTATTCAAGGCGAGTAAGCAGGATGAGTAATGAGAAAAAGATCTTTTTTACAGAAAAAGCTTGGCTATTTTAGCAGAACAGTGTTTATTGCAAACATCTTTGCTATAGTTGCCCTATTATTAAGCTATTCTGCTTCCTTTATTGATCCTCAACAATTTTGGCCTATAGCATTCTTTGGGCTCGGGTTCCTCCCCATTCTAGTTATCAATATCGGATTTATTGTCTATTGGTTTTTAAGAAAGAAACGATACGCTTTACTAAGTTTGGTTGCAATCCTAATAGGATGGAGCCTCTTGGGAAAGCATATCAACTTTAAGAATAATACAGATAAAATTGTTGTCAAAGCTGATACAACACTACGCGTTATGAGCTTTAACGTTCATCTCTTTGAAAAGTACAATAGTCCAAAAGACAATTTCAGAGAAGAAACGGCAGAATTAGTAAATACAGTGAACCCCGACATTATCTGTTTTCAAGAGTTTTACAGTCGTATCCGAGGATCAAAACAATTTACAAAACTACTCAAAGCAGAAGGAAAGTTTGAAGATTATTATTTTGAACCCGTCTCTAAAAATGACTATGAGGGATATGGTCAAGCCATATTTTCAAAATTCCCCATAATAGACCATGGAACTATATTCAAAAATGGATATGGTATAAACCGGATTATCTTTGCAGACATCAAACGAGAAGCAGATACCTTACGGGTTTATAATGTGCATCTCCGTTCATTTGCACTACAAGAAGAAGACAAAGAGTTCATACAGCTGTCTGCTGCAGCCCAAGTTAAAGATGAACAGAAAACAAAACAAGTGGGCCGTAAACTCAAAAGAGCTTTTACTAATCGCAGTGAACAAGCTAAATCCCTACGAAGACACATTGAGTCATGCCCGTATCCTTATATCGTCATGGGTGACTTCAACGACACCCCCATGTCCTACAGTGTGAATATCGTAGGAAGAGACATGTATAATGCATTCGAAGAAAAGGGGTTTGGTTGGGGAGTTACTCATTTTGGAATGCTACCTTTATTTCAAATCGACTATATATTATGCGATAAGGCAATCACAGTAGACAATTATGGTATTATTAAAGAGCGGTTATCAGATCACTATCCGATCTGGGCGGATCTCATTCATTAACCTGCTGCAATATCTTTGACAGTTTCAGGCAGCAATAACTCGATAGCACGCCTTACATATTCGTCTCTCCTATTCTTGACTTTAAAATAGGCTTCTCTACCAAAATAATAACGTCCCACTATCGCCTCAATATCAGACTGTATCAATTTCAAAAGGTCTTTACTTCGCTGCTCATTTACCACAATATCCCGATCTTTCAAATAAAGCATAAATTGATTATACTCAGCCTGCGGCAGATGATATCCCTGAATAAAATTCTCTATCGAATAAGCTGGCAATTGCTTGGTGAATCGCTCGTAGACAAACTGCTCGAGATAGTTAGACTTTATAATTTCCTGGTAAAGCAAGCTCAACGCATTAGAATCAATTGATATTTTGACATCAGGACTTATTCCGCCCCCACTAAACAACTCCCGACCTGCTAGTGTTTTATACATCTGGGCATTCGCAAAAGTAGTATCGAGTACCCATAATCCTCTGTACATACTCGCATAGTCGATCATATTTGACCAATTTGCTGTATATTTTTTTTGTATACTACGCCCCAATGGGGTATAATATCTTGAAATACTAAGATTTATTCTTGAACCATCTAAAAAATCAAACTGTTCTTGGACAATACCTTTCCCATAAGACCTACGCCCCACTATCGTAGCTCTGTCCCAGTCTTGAACAGCTCCTGCTACAATCTCCGACGCTGAGGCGGTACCTTCGTTAATCAGAACGATCAACTTCCCATCCGTATACTCGCCTTCACCTTCAGAATAATACTCACGCTTATTCTCATGAGCGCCCTCGGTATAGACCAACATCTTTCGATCTTTGAAAAACTCACTAGCCAGACGAATAGCGATATGAAAATACCCCCCTCCATTGTCACGCAGGTCTAAAATAAGATTTTGAGCACCTTGCTTCTTCAGTTCCTTTATAGTAGTTTTAAAATCCTCAGCAGTTTTTAACCCAAATCGCCTTATTCTGACGTAACCAATAGTTGGCTTTACCATGTAAGAGACATCTATAGAACTTACATTAACCTGATCCCGGATAACTTTAAAAGGCTCGCTTCTAACATCATTATCCCTAGCAACATAAATAGCTACGCTAGACCCTTTTTTACCCCTCACCATCCTGTCTACTACGGATTGCGCTACCTTTCTCCCCGAAACATAAGTAGAATCTATCCGTAATATACGATCTCCCACCTTTAATCCCGCCTTTTCAGCAGGTCCATTACTTATAACCCCAACAACCAACAGCGTATCATGGAGATTAAAGAACTCTAAACCGATCCCTTCAAATGTCCCTTCTAAAGCCTCAGACTGTGCTTTAGATTCATTAGGTAATAAGTAAGAAGAATAGGGGTCAAGGTGAGCTACAATATGGTTAATAGCCCCATTCTGCAAAGAATCCACATTTAAACTGTCGACATAACTATTCGATAAGAGATCGAGTACTTGTTGGATCTTATACGAATTATCAGACAGGCCAATAGGGATTAAAGAGCTCCCTGGGTTATTACTTTGTTGGTCTACGTAGTTTTGTCCAAGAATCAATCCTAAAAATAGCGTTGCCGCATAAGTTGCAGCTACAAAAATATTCCGTCCAGTACCTTTTTGCATTTAATTAATCCGTATGCATCTCAACTAGGATGTATGTGTTACAGTGATGATAATTTGCCCGAAGAAACACATTGTTCAAAGATACCAAAATAACTGCCAAACTATTTAATATCAACAAATAATTATGAAATATCCATGAAGCACAGACTGCACAAACACGAATGACTATAGTTTGGATATTCCATATGACAGATAAAAAACAGATTATAGACATATGAAATACTCATGTTTAACAAAGCAAAAACACCCATGAGTATTCCATATGACCATTTAAGAAAAAATTATACACATATGAAATATCCAAATCTTTTTATTTACGTTTGAAAAAAAGTATATGCACGAGATCGAACCATATTACAAATGGCGCCATGATTACATTTCGTCGGAGGATGAAAAATCTCCATTTTATGGCACAATATATAATGAATTTGAATTTGACAAACAAGTCTATAACTTTCTTCTTCATCCGCAATGGGACGATTTTGGTTCGCAGACCCTCTACTTGAAAATATTATATGCCGATTATGACCATGGTTACGCGATTATCGAATTGATCGGCGAATGGAACGATGCGATCTACAATGATATTATGTTGTTAAAACGTGAAGTAATCGATATTTTAATACAGGAGGGGATTAACAAATACATCCTTATTGGTGAAAACATATTAAACTTTCATGCATCGGATGACGCCTACTATGAGGAATGGTTTCAAGACATTGATGACGGATGGATAGCTGGGTTACATTTTAGAGAGCACGTCATACAAGAATTCCAAAATAGTAACATTGACTATTACGTTAATTTTGGAGGCATCCTGAACGAAATACCTTGGCGCACACTAAACCCAAAGCAACTCTACTACCATATCCGTGAACACCTACAAAGAAGATTGGGAGAATAGATAAGCATTAAGTAACTTTGTCGGTAGGATTGCTATCTAAAGAAAGAGATTCGGGAATTTTAATTTTTAATTTTCACTTTAATACTATGTCATTCAGAATAGAAAAAGATACTATGGGTGAAGTTCAGGTACCTGCAGACAAATACTGGGGAGCCCAAACAGAACGTTCACGCAACAACTTCAAAATCGGACCAGCAGCTTCTATGCCGCATGAAATTGTAGAGGGGTTCGCCTATCTAAAAAAAGCTGCAGCTTACGCAAACCATGAACTGGGAGTACTTCCGGTTGAAAAACGAGATGCTATCGCTACTGTTTGTGATGAGATACTCGCAGGTAAATTGGATGATCAGTTCCCTTTAGTAATTTGGCAAACTGGTTCGGGCACGCAGTCCAATATGAACGTGAATGAAGTTATTGCAAACCGTGCTCAGGTATTAGCCGGTGGCACTATCGGTGAAGGAGAGCCTGTTCTAAAGGCAAACGATGACGTCAATAAATCACAGTCATCCAATGATACATTTCCTACGGGAATGCACATTGCCGCTTATAAAGCGGTCGTAGAGGTTACAATCCCAGGTGTCGAAAAACTGCGCGATACGCTAAAAAGTAAGTCTGAAGAATTTATGAATGTAGTCAAGATCGGTCGCACACATCTAATGGATGCCACCCCTTTAACGCTAGGTCAAGAATTATCAGGTTATGTAGCACAGTTAAACTACGGAATTAAAGCTGTAAAAAATACTTTAGCACATCTTTCCGAAGTCGCCCTTGGAGGTACTGCAGTAGGAACAGGTCTAAATACTCCGCAAGGTTACGATGTACTCGTTGCGAAGTATATCGCCCAGTTTACAGGCCACCCATTCATTACTGCAGAGAATAAATTTGAAGCTCTCGCTTCTCATGATGCCATTGTAGAAACACATGGCGCGCTTAAACAACTTGCTGTTGCGTTAAATAAAATAGCAAATGATATCCGAATGCTAGCTTCTGGTCCTCGCTCCGGTATTGGCGAAATATTGATTCCTGAAAACGAGCCGGGATCATCTATCATGCCTGGAAAAGTTAACCCAACACAATGTGAAGCTTTGACAATGGTCGCTGCACAGGTGATGGGCAATGACGTTGCGATCACAATCGGTGGCACACAGGGGCACTACGAACTCAATGTATTCAAACCCGTAATGGCAGCTAACTTTTTGCAGTCGGCCCGATTAATCGGTGACGCATGTATATCATTTGAAGCACACTGTGCCGCAGGTATTGAACCAAATTACGCACGTATTAAAGAGCTTGTCGACAATTCATTAATGCTGGTTACCGCATTAAATACTAAAATAGGCTATTATAAGGCAGCAGAAATCGCACAAACGGCGCACAAGAACAATTCTACATTGAAAGAGACTGCTATTGCATTAGGTTATGTTACTGCAGAGCAGTTTGATGAGTGGGTAAAACCTGAAGAAATGGTCGGTAGCTTAAAATAACCTGTGCAGACATATCTAAAAAAACATACTAAACAAATTGCATACCTAGGATTTTTCTTAGGTATGCTTGTAGTGTCTACAGGATGTCAGCGACATTCTGAAATGCAGACAGAAGGTGTTTCTTTCCTTCAAGGTGTATGGGTTCAAGACAGTATCCCTCAACAACAGCAAATGCTCAATTTTACGCTACATGAATTCACCTTTACCTGCGATTCCTTGTACACCAAAATGCATGTGCATGCCAAGACAAAAACAATACCTGACAGCTGTTTTAACAACGGATCATGGACAGAATATGCTAAAGCGGTATATGTACTAAGAGGAGATAGCATTATCGCAGAAGGAATATACACTAAAGAAAATGGAAAACAGAAAATATCCGGATGTTACAAAAGTGGACAATATCTACCCCGGTTCAAATTAGTATACCATAATGAGGACTCCGTCGTATTAGAGAACAAATTTGATTCTCGACCAATCATACTACGGAAGACCAAAGACATCACCTGTGTCCCTAAAAAACGCTGGGAAATGTAGAAACACAAAAGAGCCACAACTATTTGCGGCTCTTTTGTTTAATTTATTAGCTTAGAATCATCAGAAGACTTGAGAAGATTTGTCTTTAATTCATTTTCAGACTGCAACAACTCTTGTTCTACGACTTTACGTTTTTCGCGGCCATCGCGCTGTATCTGTAGTACCTGTTCAATAGTGTTTATAATATCGGAGTTTGCCTTTTTGATCGTTTCGATATCAACGATCCCGCGCTCGGTCTCTCGTGCAACATTAATTGTTGATTCCTTAAGCATTTCAGAATTTTTCCGCAGCAGTTCATTTGTTGCATCGGTCACCGCCTTTTGAGCCTCCAGAGCACGTTGTGCATGAGCGATCCCCAAGGTAAGCACCATCTGATTCTTCCATAATGGTAGTGTATTGACAATACTGGACTGTATTTTTTCCATCAAAGAACTACTATTACTCTGTATCATACGAATCTGAGGCGCAGTCTGCAGAACAACCATACGTGTCAATTTAAGATCATGGATTTTCCGTTCAAACCGTACGACATGTTGCTCCATATCTTTGTACGCCTGTATTTTATGCTGATCGCCAGACTCCTCCGCCTCCTTTTTTAACTCTGGTAGCGTAACACGGTGTACTTCTTCCAACTTTTCCTCCCCTGCAGCAATGTGTAAAGACAACTCTTTAAAGTAATTTTGATTTTCGACAAATAGTTTATCAAAAATATTGACATCTTTCAGAAGGTTCTTGTAATGCCCCTCTAACTTCAATTCGATCTGATGAATATTCTTCTCAACGGAAGCATACTCGGTACGCATACGTTGGATTTTTTTCTTAACGGTATCAAAAAAAGGAATGAGGGGCTTCTTATTTAAATTCTCATCAAAAGATTTGATGTCCGAACGGAGATTCAAAAGAATTTCCTCTGCCCCGCCCATATCTTTAGTTCGGACTTGCTTTAATATTTCATTAGAAAAATTACTCACCTTCGTCTGGCTTGCAACACCAAATTGGATGATATCCGTTGTAGAGTTAAGATTTATCTTGTCTTTATATTGTTGAACTAATGCTTTTTCTTCCGGCGAAAAACTCACCTGCATTTCCTTACTTTTATCTGTATTATTTTCCTCCTCGTAATTGGTCAAGTCTATAGTAGCCATATTATATTTAATCTTTTAAAAGGTTCTTATTTTTTAAAGTTTGTAAGTACACGTCGGACTCCGCTGAAACATCTAACAATCTCGCTTTGATCAAATTGGTAACATCCAGTTCTATTGCATTGGCTGCTTGGGCAAGCACTGCTTCCAATTTATTTTTTGACTCTAGCGTCACCTGATTATTTAATCTTGTGTTTTCGAGATCATCATACTCTCGAAGAACGTTGACTACAGTACCGTGTCTTACCAGAAATTTCTCCGCTTCCTGCACGTCTCTCTGCTCCAGTAAATGAAAAAGCCGGACAATCTTATCGACATATTGCTGTATATTTCTATTATCAACTTCCTTTTGAAAATAAAGTAGTTTAGTAACAAATGATTGTGGTGTCTCTATCTGTGCTTGAGCCAGCTCCAAACGACGTTGATCCGCCAAGGTATTAATCCATGTCAATGAGCGGACCTCGCCTAGTTCCAGTCTTTGTAAATAGGATTTCGATTGGTTTAACAACAGTCCATTCCCAATAATATAAGAAGAGATATATCCACAGACTGTTAACAACATGCCTTGCGACATCGCTCCTGCAAAGATATAGAAAGAATAAAAAAGACCAAACTGTACAAAAAGCAATAGCCAAGATAATAAGTACCATGACCTTACTTTGCTCTTAGATGCCTGAGACATCATTACAAATGGATGAATAGGGGGGGCAAACATCAAAATAGACAGAAATGTCCACTTTAATTGTCCCAACTCCCAGCGTTTACTCTTTTTTGTGGCCCAACCCATAATGCAATTTAATTATTTTTTTTGGTAAACATTAATAATTCAATTATACCAAACATCAATATCAACAGAGTATCCAATTCTTGTTCCAATTATATATATTTTTACATCATGGCAGAAAAAAACCGTCACATTATTTACCTACGTGTCATTGCGACAGTCTTCGTAGTCTTAATCCATGCTTCAACAGGGTTTCTTTACCGTGTGGACACAAATTCATTTGATTGGAACTATGCCAATTGGATCAATGCGGCGACTAGGTGTTCTGTCCCCCTATTTGTCGTCATATCAGGCGCATTGTTACTACAGAAGGATGAAAACATATGGGACTTTTATAAAAAACGTCTACCAAAACTGTTATTCCCCTTTCTATTCTGGACAATAGTTTATCTTATTTATTATTTCTATCGATACACCAACTTCGAGAACCTCTCATCTGAAAAAATATGGGCCATAACCCAAGATAAATTATTACACGGAGCCAACGCCCATTTGTGGTATTTATATATGATTATCGGGCTATACCTGACCATCCCTTTCCTAAGAAAGATATTGGTTCAATGCAGTATTAAGGAAATCGAGTGGTTCTTGCTATTGTGGCTCTTAAGCATGTTTGTATCCAATAGAGCATTTTATTCGATTATGCCAAAATTTGACTTAACTTTCTTTTCCGGATACATTGGATATTTAGTACTTGGTCACTATCTCACCATAAAAAGCTTTCATTGGAACAAATTAATCGCCCCATTAGGCTACATAATAATAACAACAGTGACGGCAATGGGCACTTGTATCTTGAATGAAAAAGCAACTTCACTCAACACCCTCCTTTACAACTATGTATTTCCAAACACCGCAATAGCGGCAGTGTTTTTATTTCTATCGCTCCAACCATATTGCCTAAAAGTCAGTACAATACCGAGATGGATTACAATCGTGGATAAATACAGTTTTGGCATCTATCTAAGCCACATCATTCCCCTCAATTTCTTACATCCTTTTTTTTCGCGCCATGCAGACACGGTATGGGTTATCCCCTTAGCAAGTATCAGCACTATAGTAGTTTCTGTATTTTTAACTTTTATACTCCGTAAACTACCTTACGGAAGGTATATTAGTGGATAAACCTAATTAACCGGGAGCAAATCATTATCAAAACAATTAAGAATGAAATAACGGGCTAATCCAAATGTTATATCATTTTCACTCAACTTAGAAAGCACGACCTCACAGTTACTTAAGATTCTCCCCATCGCATAAGTCTGTATTTGTTGCTGAATAGGATTAGTTATCAATGTGGCTGCTTTAGCAAAATTACCTCCTAGAACAACTCTCTCTGGATTAAAAATCTGTACAAATAATGCAATTGCCTTACCTAAGTTCTTACCCAACTCGGTAATCAGCTCGATAGCATACTGGTCCCCTTCTAAAGCCGCATTTATAATATGTTGAGGCAATATATTTTCGCTATTGAACTTTTTTGCTAATAATGTTGGGACATTGTTTTTAATATCCTGACTTGCTCTTTTAACCAGCGATATGCCTGAAGCAACAGTCTCCAAACAGCCTCTTTTCCCACAATAACAAAGCTCGCCGTCTTCAATAAAATTCATATGCCCCATCTCTCCCGAAAAACCATTCTTACCCATATAAATCTCACCTTGAGCAACGATACCGAGGGCCATTCCCCAATCCATCAAAATAGTCAAACCATTTTCGACCTGCTTTAGTGCACCAAAATTCTGTTCGGCATAAGTCGTCAGTTTAACATCATTAACAATATAAACCTTCTTTGAGAAGGATGTTTCCAAATAACTTTTCAAATCAAAGTCAGATTCCGCGTCAAAGAAAAAAGAATAATTTTTTCCTTTAGATTTATCAATCAAACCAGGCATAGAAATAGCTAGACCCGAGATATCCGCCCAGTTCAAATTATACTCAACTACATAATTTTTTATGGTCCGTTCAAATTGTGATAAGCTTTCCAGATCAGTAGACAAATCACTACTATATACCCGCGAAGGAGCAAGAATCTTACTATTATTATCTACAAAAGAAATCTTAACGGAAAATCGGTTTACCTCGACACATAAAACTTTAAAAATACCATCGCTCAATTGATAAAGATTTGGCTTACGTCCACCTATTGACTCTCCTCTTTCATTTTGAATCAATAGCTTTTGATCTATTAATTCGACAATCAAAGCATTCAAAGTGGGAAAACTAATTCCTAAAACCTTCATTAAATCATTGACAGAAATAGCATCTTTATCATACACTGCCCGCAGTAGTCTATTTTTTCGTTGCATAGCACGAATATGCTTTGGATCCGACAAACTTGACAAAAGGCTCTCTAAAATACTCATAAAACAGGTTTCTAATAAAAGTTGACATCTTACATGTATCAACGATTGCTCCTAATATACAACTTAAAATAAATAATAATAAATATTACCTTAAAAATGAAAGTTTATTAAAAAGTTGAGTCATAATGCAGTCTAATTCTTTAAAAAATAGATAAACAAAAAAGCTATTCCATATGGAATAGCTTTTTAAAATTATATTAATCGTATGGATTAAAATGGCAAATCGTCATCATCAGCGCCTGAGGAGCTAATATCGACTGGTGCAGGCATATCTGCATAACCAGGAGTAGATGCTCCACTACCTGTATTAGCGAGTTTAGTAACACGCCAAGCTACTAAAGAGTTGAAATATGTAGTAACTCCTTCTTTATTCGTCCACGGACGTCCACGAAGGTTAAATGACACTTCAACCTCTTCTCCAACCGCCAAGTTGTCAAAGATATTCACTCTATCTTGCGTCGCTTCAAAGCGAATATATTCTACAAACTGTGGGTTCTCGGCGTATGCAACAATAAGATCTCTTTTCTTAAAAGACTCTGTAACCTGCTGCAAAGCACCAACTTCATGTACTTTTCCTCTGATTTCCATATTCAAAATTATTAAACCATAAAATTACACATTTTTTGCGTTCTAGATTAACTAACTTTGCACAAATATGAAGGAAGTTTTCAACACCCCCGAAAAGGTGATCATCACATGCAACAAAAGACTATCACCTTACCTGCAAGAAGAAGTAGTGGCTTTAGGTTTCGATATTAAGCGAGCATTCAATACCGGAGTTGAACTCCATGCGTCTATAAATGACTGCATCAGACTTAATTTAAACCTGCGTACTGCGAGCCAGGTTCTCTATCAGATAGGATCTTTTCGCGCTGATAATCCCCAAGAATTATATGAAGGTCTATTAAAAATAGAATGGGAAAATATGATCCCGTTTGACGGATATTTCTCGGTGACATCCAATGTTCATAACGATACGATCACAACCCCATTATTCGCTAATGTCAAAGTGAAAGATGCTATCGTAGACCGTATAAAAGAAAAAAAAGGGGTACGTCCTAACTCCGGCCCAGATCTTTTCAAGTCTGTTGTACACTTACATTGGATGGAAGACCGTGCGGAGATATTTTTAGATACTTCTGGCGAAACATTAGCAAAACATGGCTATAGGAAACACCCAGGAAAAGCGCCCATGCTTGAAGCTCTAGCTACATCAACCATATTGGCAACCAAATGGGATGGAAAATCTCCTTTCGTCAATCCCATGTGCGGCTCGGGGACTCTAGCCATTGAAGCGGCCTTGCTTGCACAAAATAGAATGCCAGGGCTTCAGCGTATGAACTACTCTTTTATGCATTTCATCGGGTATGACGAAAGCGTCTTCTTTAATGAAAGGAAGCTCCTGAAAGAAAAGGCTGACAAATCACAAACGCCTCCTATCATAGCCTCCGACATTTCTGAACAAGCCGTAGAAATCGCAAAAATAAATGCGAAAACTGCAGGAGTAGAACATTTAATCACCTTCCAAGTTGGTGATTTTGCGGATACCACCGTACCAGACGGACCTGGAGTTATTATGTTCAATCCAGAATATGGCGAACGACTAGGTACGCACACCAAATTGGAGATCACCTACAAAAGAATAGGAGATTTCATGAAACAGGAATGTAAGGGTTATCGCGGCTATGTATTTACGGGGAATCCTGATCTAGCAAAGAAAATTGGATTAAAGGCATCTAGAAGATTTGAATTCTTTAATGGTAAGTTAGATTGTAGGTTACTGCAATATGAACTCTATGATGGAAGCAAAGAAAACTAAAACCATGCAAAATGTAATTAATCAGACGATTGTATTCGTACAGGAAACACTGAAAAATGCCGAAGCAGGCCACGATTGGTGGCACATACAACGTGTATGGAACAATACAAAACTGATATTGGAGACAGAAAAAGCAGATCAGCTGGTGTGCGAACTAACTGCGCTCTTGCATGACATCGCAGACAGCAAGTTCCATCATGGCGATGAGCAGTTGGGGCCTCAGATTGCTGGTGATTTCCTAACATCTATAGCTGTAGAGCAAAGTGTGATTGAACATGTGAAAAATATTATGCTAAACATGTCCTTTAAAGCATCCTTGGGTACTATAAACTTTCACTCTAAAGAAATGGAAATCGTTCAAGATGCAGACCGTCTGGATGCGATAGGCGCAATAGGAATAGCCAGAGCGTTTACCTATGGCGGATTTAAGAATAGGGAAATCCATAATCCTCACATTCCAATTCAAACGAAATTGGACAAGGAATCCTACAAAAACACAACCGCTCCCACAATAAACCACTTTTATGAAAAGTTGCTCTTATTAAAAGATAAAATGAATACCTCTACTGCAAAACGGATAGCAGAAGAACGCCATAAATACATGGAGGGCTTTTTGCAACAATTTCATAGCGAATGGAATGGTTTAAAGTAAGTTAATCATTTATTAACAAAAGATTCTTAAATTAGGCAGTATGAAATCTAAACATACTGCCTTTTTATTTTTATTAACACTACTATCTACAGTCCTCCACAATATCAGTTATGGACAAGATATCGATTCGGTCAACTTTTGTAACACGAAATGGCGCACCTCGGCCGTAGATAAAGGGATCTATTGGAAACAAGCGAATATCATTGATCTCTTCAACAGTCGCCAGGAGGTGAATATTATAGAAATCGATTTAAAAAAACACAACAAATCACTCCGTTTAGCAGCGCTGGCAAACAGTTTAAAAAAAACATCTACTCTCGCTCAGCAGCACCATGCAATTGTAGCTATCAATGGTGGCTTTTTCAATATGAAAAATGGAGGGGCTGTTGATTTTATTAAAGTTGAGGACACTATAGTCAATACTACAGCAAGCCCATCACTGAGAGCCAACGCCTATTTTGCTTTCAATTCTAGAAAAACGATAATTACTACAGATTCTAGTCAAACTTCTCCCTATCCCAATGTTCTATTATCAGGCCCTCTTCTAGTAAAAGACAGTAGGCAACAGCAACTTGCAAAAAATGCTTTTAATGACAACAGGCATCCGAGAACTGCTATCGCACTCAAAGGCAATAAACTCATCCTCTGTACTGTAGACGGGCGAAACGCAAACTCCCAAGGTCTTAATCTGGAGGAATTAAGCAAAATTCTTCGGTGGTATGGCTGTCATGATGCTATGAACCTAGACGGTGGAGGAAGTACAACGATGTATATTAAAGGCCAACCCGACGAAGGTATCGTTAATTATCCAAGCGACAATAAACAATTCGACCATTTGGGAGAACGCTCTGTTGCGAATATCATCTATATTTTTTCAAAGAAATAATCAACCCTAAATCAAAAATACATGAAAAATCTAACCGCATTATTTTTATCTATCTTGTTTATCAACTTAGTAAACGCACAAGAGAGTAAAATTATAGCACACCGCGGTGCTTGGAAAAACACAAACGCACCCCAAAACAGTATTGCTGCTCTCCAAGAAGCAATTAAACAAAACGTATGGGGTAGTGAATTTGATGTACACCTCACCAAAGATGGCGTTCTTGTAGTAAACCATGACAATGATTTCTATGGTATTGATATAGCGACTTCTACTTACGAAGAGCTTCTGACTAAAGAGCACCCTAATGGGGAAAAGATTCCTACTGCTGAGGAATACTTAAAAGAAGGTATTAAGCAGAAAAAAACTAAGCTTATTTACGAACTCAAAACCAACCGTCTTGGTCTTGAAGAAACTTTAAAATCTGTCGAATTTTCCCTTGCCTTAATTAATAAGTTAAATGCGAAGAATAAAGTCGAAGTGATAGCATTCAGTTGGGATGCCTGTTTAAAATTACGATCCATGGATAAAAAGATAAAAATCCATTATTTAAATGGGGACAAAACTCCGCAAGAGCTAAAAGACGCTAAAATATCTGGTTTTGATTACAATATAAATGTATTAAAAAAGAAGCCGGAATGGATTTCTAACGCTCAGACTATAGGCTTGAAAACCAATGTCTGGACGGTCAATAAACAAGAGGACATGGAATACTTCATCCGTCAAAAGACAGATTACATTACTACAGATGAACCGGAATTATTGAAGACTCTATTATCTAGAAAATAATATGAAGAAAACCATAGCTATTCTGTTTTTTTGTAGTTTTTTATTCCAGCTTGTTGCGCAAGAAATCCGTATTGCAAGTTATAACATTAGGCTAAAAACCAATGTTGATACAGGCAACCTATGGGATGATCGTAAAAATGCTTTATGTAATCTGATACAGTTTCACGAATTTGAAATATTTGGTATACAGGAAGGTTTCATGGAACAAATTAAAGATATGCAGGAACATCTTATTGACTATTCCTATATTGGGGTAGGCCGAGATGATGGTGCTGAGAAAGGCGAACATTCTGCAATTTTCTACAATAATAAACGTTTTAAAATGCTAAAAAGCGGCACCTTTTGGTTATCTGACAAAGATACTGAACGGCCCAACAAAGGATGGGATGCTGCCCTTCCAAGAATATGTACATGGGGTATCTTTCAAGATAAAAAGAATGGGAAAAAGTTTATCTTTATGAATACGCATTTTGACCATATCGGTAAAGTAGCGAGACGAGAAAGTGCGAAACAGATCTTGGCTAAAGCAAAAGAATTTGCTCGAGATCTTCCTCTTATACTAACTGGCGATTTTAATGTAGACGAAAAGGACGATGCGTATCTCACCCTAGCCGAGAGCGGATTAGTTCAGGACGCCTACACGCTCGCCAAGTTAAAATACGCCCCAAACTCTACTTTCAATGGGTGGGGGAAGAGTCTAAGAGCTAGTGGAAGAATCGACCATATCTTTATTACTAAGCCGTTCAAGGTGTTAAAGTACGGTATACTTACAGATACCTATATGAATAAGTTCCCATCGGATCATTTCCCTATACTTAGCGTATTGAAGTGGTAGGTTTCTAGCATATACTTTCGTATTTTTGGATCTTAATACGATGTACATGAAAACGAGAAATATGCTAGCCTTGAGCTTGATTTCTATCCCTCTTTTTTGGGGGATAGAAGCCTCGGGGCAAACGAAAAAACCACTATCTTCACTAGGGCGCATTTTGGGTACCAAGTCTGCCTCCACCACCAAACAGTCAAACACGACCAACACTATAACGCAGACTGAAGCGATTACTGGAATAAAACAAGCATTAAGCAACGGTCTTACGAATAGTATAAATACCCTCTCGGTCAAAGACGGTTTTCTAGGAAATGCAGCTGTAAAGGTTTTAATGCCAAAGGAAGCACAACAAATAGAAAAAACATTACGCTCCCTAGGCATGGGCAGTCTTTGCGACAAATTTGTAGTTAGTTTGAACAGAGCTGCCGAGTCGGCGGTGAAAGAGGCTGCCCCGGTATTTGTCAATGCTTTATCCCAAATGACAGTCACCGACGCATTTAATATCCTACTAGGATCCGAACAAGATGCAGCGACTTCATTTTTCAAGCGTACAACTTCAGCAGCGCTTACCGCAAAGTTCAGCCCTATTGTCGAATCGGCTCTAGGCAAAAACAACGTCAGTGGCTACTGGACACAACTAACATCGGCTTACAATAATCTACCTCTCTCCCGTGAAAAAGTCGATACCGATCTTAATGCATATGTAACCCAAAGGGCTATAGAAGGTTTGTTTGTACAGATTGCCTCCGAAGAAATCAAAATCAGACAAAATATGGTAGGATCAAGAAACTCAAATATTTTAAATGATGTATTTGGGTGGGTAGACAAGCAAAAATAGATAGATATCAAACATTAATATATGGATCATTCAACTATAAACACAATAAAAAACTTCAAAGTTGCAGACCACTTTATACGTTACGTACAGATAGACACGCAGTCCGACGCGAGCTCCGCTACTTTTCCTTCCACTTCCAAACAACTTAACTTAAGCAAGCTCTTGGTCGAAGAGCTCTTAGCTATCGGAATAAAGGATGCCCAGCTGGATGAGAATGGCTATGTATACGGTACCATCCCTTCAAACACCGACAAAAATGTTCCTGTGATCTGTTTTTGTTCGCACGTAGATACTTCTCCTGATTGTTCTGGCCAAGACGTTAAACCGGTAATACATCATAACTATCAAGGTCAAGATCTTGTCTTACCAGATGATAATAGTGTCGTTATCAGGTATAACGAACACAAAGATTTGGCCGAACAAATAGGTAATGATATCATCACGGCATCAGGAACTACTCTTTTAGGAGCAGACGATAAAGCCGGTGTCGCCGAGATTATGGAAGCCGCAAGATTGTTAATAGCGAATCCGCAGATCAAACACGGAGATATCAAAATTCTCTTTACACCAGACGAAGAAATCGGTCGTGGAGTTGATTTTGTTAATTTAAAACACCTAGGCGCACAGTTTGCCTATACGATGGACGGCGAGAAAGCTGGTACTATAGAAGATGAGACCTTCTCTGCTGACGCAGCAAAAGTGACGATACATGGTGTATCCGTACATCCTGGATTTGCAAAAAACAAAATGCAGAGTGCGATTAAGATTGCAGCCAAGATCATTGAAACCTTACCTGCTGACCGACTGTCCCCGGAAAGCACTTCTGGCAAACAAGGATTCGTACACCCTACCAATGTATCAGGTACAGTAGAGAAAGCAACGATAGATTTTATCGTGAGAGATCACCTCACCAGCAATCTTCAACAGCATGAAGCAGAACTAGAAAAGATCGTACAAGAAGTAGTCTCCCAATACCCCGGTTGTACCTACACTTTTGACACCAAAGAACAGTACAGAAACATGAAAGAAATTTTAGATCAGTACCCACAAATCATGGAAATCGGTCTAGAAGCAATAGGACGTGCCGGCATGAAGGCAGAAAAACGCAGTATACGAGGTGGTACAGATGGTTCTAGACTATCTTTTATGGGATTACCTTGTCCAAATGTATTCGCTGGAGGGCATGCTTTCCACGGAAAAATGGAATGGGTCAGTATACAAGACATGGAAAAAGCAGTCAAAACTATCTTACATATCGCAGCATTGTGGGAAGAGAAATCAAATTAATTTAAAATTATCTCGTTTATAAAACGTTAACTAATAAATATCATGAAGAAAACAAACGATGTCTTAGATGCAATCCACTTTAGAAGAACAGTAAATCAAAATAGTTTTACATCGGAAGAAGTAAGTAGAGAAGACATTCTGACTATATTGGAAGCAGCAAATGCAGCTCCAACTCACAAACGTACCCAACCATGGCGATATGTAATATTCAGAAAAGAAGGACTACAACGGTTAGGCACTGAACTGGCACGAATTTATAAGTCCATTACACCTACGGAGAAATATACCGAGATAACGGAGCAAAACATGGCAAAAAAGGCTACTATGTCTAATGTCGCCATAGCTATTGTTGTAAACTATACGGGAGACGTCCCAGAATGGGAAGAGCTCGCCGCTACAGCATGCTCTGTAGAAAACCTGTGGTTAGCCGCTCACTCTTTAAATATTGGAGGATACTGGGCAACTCCAGGGTTAATCAATCATCTTGGCGGATTCCTAAATCTGGAAGAGAACCAAAAATGTATTGGCATCTTCTACTTAGGACATCATCAGGCAGAAACACGTGAGCCTGTACGAACACCGATCGAAGACAAAATCCGTTGGGAAGAATAAAAAGAAAAAGAGCAAAGACTATCCGTCTTTGCTCTTTTATTACATCTTCAATCGGTGTAAGTCGATACGGATCTCTACTTCCCCTCCTCGCCATTTCGGTCCATTCTCCAACAAATCCACCAGTTCAGCATAGGGTTTTAAATCTTTGTTGCCGTCAATGGATAACTGATATGGTCTTCCCTTTTCATCAATTTTAAAACGAACTAAAACCTCGCCTTCTCGATGAGATACCCCCCTATAATCATGGGACAAATAAAGTTCGTACTTGCTCCATCCAATCATTGGCTCTCCATCAAATTGTCCCGTATTGCCCACTGTAATGGAGAACACTTGATCTTGCATTACTTCGACCTCGGCTAAGTTTGACTTGGGCTGTGGAAAATAGCGTAACAAGAAAAGTGTACAGACAGCTACAAACATAACCGCAGCCGTAGCACCTATTGCCAGACGCTGCCAACTATAAAATCGTCTATTCTTGCCAATAGATTGTTCTGCTATCCGTGTAGTCAACCGCTGTTGCAGTAAGCTCAATTGTTTAGCGTCCACGCCTTCCTGCAACTTATAGCCGTCAATAGCATCCTGTAGAAATGGATCATCCAGCGCCTCCCGCTCTAGTACATACATTTCGTCACGGCTCATTAAACCATTTACGTAGTTATGAATTCGCGATAATTGATACTTATTTTCCATTTCCTTTACTTTCCATACAGATCTTCAGATTGCGTTTGCCATTCTGAATAGCACTCTTGACCTTATTCAAATCATACCCTGTCCCATCAGCGATGTCTTTATAACACATCTGCTCCAAATAGAATAAGCGTACGCACTCTCTTTGTTCAACATTCAATTTTTGTAAACAGGAATCCAATTTGTCAAAATCGTCATCTTCCCACCTAAATTCTTCCTTCTGCACCAATCTCTGTTCGCTCTCAAAAAGATTGTCGTCGATATCTAAATGTATAGCCCGCTTATCTTTCCTCAATTGCATAAGACAAAAATTTCTGGCATATACATGTAACCAACTTTTGAAATTATCGACTTCGTGTAATCGAAGCTTAGCGATCAGTTCTTCAAAAATATGCATTACAGCATCCTGGCTACGGTCGGCGTCTTGTAGATACTTGAAACAAACCCCATAAAGAAGAGACATATAAGGCGTATACAGTCTCCCCAGAACATCTAAGTTTCCGGAAGTCTTATACTCCTGAAGCAACTCCTTTTCATTCATTCTTCGTTGTTTACTATACTAAAGATGCTTTAAGGCACATAATTCCATAAACAAAATATCAAAGCAAAAAGATCTCTATATTAAAGTGTCCCCAATTTATCGGAACAACAACAGGGCAATCACCAATGTTACGAGGACGTTAAAAGTCTGCGCAATAAGAAATGCATACAGTGGTTTTTTGTTCTCCTGCTTGAATAGATCTTTAAAGTTGGTTTCTAAACCAATGGAGGTAAATGCTAATGCAAACCACAGTCCCTGAAGGCTTTTTAAACTGCCTTTAATCATTTCATTGGTCTCACTTGATACAACAAACGAAAAAAGCAGCGAAGCAAAAACAAATCCAAGAACAAACTTTGGAAAGCGTTCCCATATCACCTTTAAAGTAGGCTTCTCCCGCATTGTCTCCTCGTCTACCGATTTCGAATAGGTCCAATAAATACTAATAAAAAATGCCGCGATCCCCAACAAGACATTTTGTGAGAATTTCACAATAGTACTTACTTTTAACGCTTCGTCGCCGACTAAAGTCCCAGAAGCGGCGACAGCACCAGAAGTATCTATAGAACCGCCCAACCAAGCTCCAGTAACTGCCTGAGAAAGCCCCATCTTATCAGCGAGATAAGGCATAAATATCATCATAGGTATAGCTGTGATAAGCACCAAAGAAATCACATAAGACAATTTCTTGTTATCTCCTTTGATTGCCCCAGAGGTTGCAATAGCCGCTGACACACCACAAATCGATACGGCACTGGACAACATCAACGACATTTCCTTGTCGATTTTCAGTTTCTTACATACCCAGAAGGCGAAGTACCAGACAGAAACAACGACAACAAGCGCTTGGATAAGTCCACGGGATCCAGCCTCCAATATATCACCAAATATAACGGTTGTCCCTAAAAGGATAAGACCAATCTTAACATATAATTCGGTACTTAGAGCATTTTTAAACCACTCCGGAAGATTAAAAAAATTGCTGATAACAAGACCTATCCCCAAACTGAAGATAACGGCCTCTAAATTATAATCTTTAACAAAAGAGTTGCCAGCAAGAACAACAGCAATAATTGTTAAAAAATAAACTGTCGGAAACACAAACAGCAAGGCTTTAACGTCTTTCTTCAGCAGCCAAGCTCCGATTATAGCGACGCTATACACCATAGTAAACTGACAGAGCACAGCAAATACATTTTCAGAAGAGAAAACTTTACTTTCTAGTTCTCCGAAATTGGTCCACGTAAAACTAGGCACAGGAACAATCAGTCCAGATAGAGCTAAAAATGTAATAGCTAAGCCAAGTATAACCACGACCCAGTCTTCTGTAAATGTAATTTTTTTTGACAACATAGTTTAAGTTGATTTTATAAGTTGCGCCAAGGCGCTGTGAAGATAGTTATATTTGAATTTAAAACCATCTTCTATTGTCTGTTTTGTCGTAGCGGGAACCGTTTGCAACAGTAGACTCACATCAACACCTTTCAAAAAAGAACCTACATAGGCCATAAAAACAGGCACGGGCAGTCCCAAGGAAATCTTAGCCTCTTCTCTAAATACCCGCATAAAATCCTTATTGCTCCTAGTATCCGAGCTACAAGCATGGTATACTGGCGCAGGCTCTTCCAACTCTGCAACCCACTTTACCATTTGAACAAAATCATGTTCATGAATCCAACTGACCATCTGCTTTCCGTCCCCTACTTTTCCGCCCAATCCCATCTTCACCAAAGGATACAATTCGGCGAACATTCCTGAACCCTTGCTTAAAACGGGACTGATGCGCAATATCACCTTTCGCGTATTCTGTAATGGAATATCTACAAAAGCAGCCTCCCATTCTTGCGCCAAAACACTTAGAAAATCGATTCCATAATCTGTGCTATCCTCTGCATGCAAAGTCTCTTTCCCACCGAAAATTGAAATACCAGAGAAATTGATCCATAACCGAGGAGGTCGCTTTAGAGATCGAAGGGCTTCACCCAAAAGCTTGGTCGGGACGACCCTGGAATTGGTCAAAGCCTGTTGATTCTCTTTTGTAAAACGACATTGTATACTTTTTCCACAAAGGTTAATCAGTGTATCTGTGTCCTCTAATTCTCCCACCCAATCACCGAGCGTCTCTCCATCCCAATAAACATAGTCAACCTTTTCCATTGCCTTATCCACTTTACTCCGGGAAAAGACTACAACTTTCATCCCAGCTTTTATAAATAGCTCAGCCAACAACCTTCCCAGGTGGCCACTGCCTCCTGCCAACACTACTTTTTTCATGCATTTCCTCCTCTTAAAAAATTAAGTTTCAAATCTTGCTCTTTGATTCCGTAATGATCTTTTAATGCAATCTTTGCTGCCGCATAACCACACATTCCATGTACTCCACCACCAGGAGGCGTAGCCGATGAACAGATATAGGTGGATGGATCAGAGGTCCTATAGGGTGTCAATGAGCGGATCGGACGCGTATACAACTGTCTTATATCCATTAATCCTCCATTAATATCTCCTCCAACATAATTAGGGTTATAGCGTTCCATATCCATAGCATTCATCGAAGAACGAGCTATAACTGTGTCTTTAAATCCTGGCGCAAAACGCTCGATCTGCGCCTCAATAACCTCTGTTCTATCGACCTCTACCCCATTAGGAACGTGACAATATGCCCATCCGGTATGCTTACCCTCAGGAGCTCGCGTGCGATCAAAAGAACTCTGCTGTGCAAATAAAACAAAAGGATCTGTCAATAGCTTGCCGCGATGTGTCATCTTTTCATAATGTGCTATCTCTTCGTAGGTATTTCCGAGGTGTACCGTTGCAGCTTGATTACATTCACTATTTATAAACGGCGTAGGATCAGAAAGAGCCCAATCTATTTTAAACACTCCCATACCTTGTCTATACTTTTCCAACTGTCTTTTATAGGTCTTTGCCCATTCTATTCCTTTCAATCCCAGCAATTGTTGTGGCGTGAGATCCAACAATAAAACCCTATGGTGGGGTATATCACGTACATCTTCTACCCAACAATCACACTGTATTGTACCGCCGAGAGAAAGATAATAACTGTTTAAAGCATCTGCTATAGATTGAGACCCTCCCACCGGAATTGGCCAGCCATAGCGATTTCCAACCGCCATCAATACCATGCCGATCGCCGATGTCCCCCAATTGGACAGCGGCTGTATACCGTGTGCAGCCATTCCTCCGAATAGAGCTCTCCCTGTTATCGTCTTAAAACGATGTACCAACCAATCGGCAGGCATAAGACCATCCAGCCCAAAACCCATCATCTGACCAGGATGCTCCGGAAAACGCAAAGGCCCCATGATATCCAACGACAAAGTTTCCCATTGCTCCACAACAGGCTCAATAAGATCTTTATATTTTTTGCCGTCAGTACCAAGAAGGGCGGCAGTTTCATCCACAGATTTACATAGGCGTGCTACCTCTCCATTTTTCAACGGATGCGCTGCCGCATATGGAGCCTGAACAAAGTGCAATCCGTGCTCTTCCAACGGCAAAGAACGCAAAAAGGGAGAGGCCATCGCCATAGGATGTATCGCAGAACAGACGTCATGTCGGTAACCCGGTAACGTCAATTCCTTTGTACGCATTCCGCCGCCAATAGTGTCAGCACCCTCCATAATCAGCGTACTTAAACCTTGCTGTTGCAAAGTAATTGCCGCAGCAAAACCATTCGGACCAGAACCAATTACTATTGCATCGTATGTAGTCATACTAAAATATAAAGTACAGCTAAGTTACTTACTTTAACGCAAAGACCACCCGAACAGCACATATAGTTACAACTTACATAAAAAATGAGTATTCGGGAGATGGAGATTTCTCCCGAACTACTCGATATAGAGAGATGGTCAGTTACTTTAAATTATAGCGCAGTGTAACGCCATAGGTCAGCGGATCTCCTACTATGCCTGCGTATTGTCCAAAATTACCAGGAGCCGCCAACAATTGCTCATAGTAATCCTTGTCTGTTAAATTGCGGCTCCAGATAATTGCGGTTATTCCGTTAACGGATCGAAACCCTACACGTGCATTTAACAGACTATAGGCATCAATATTCAGATATGCAGAAGGCGAAGGGCTAGAAGAAAACTGAGAGCGATGAAAAAGCTCTGTACCTATAAAATAATTCCCTTGTAGGCCGATTAAATCCCCTTTGGTCGTTACTTCAGCTCCAAAGAACCAAGACCATTTTGAAATCCCTGGGAGCACTCCTCCTGAGATATCCTTAAATGCTTCTGCCCCGCCCACTTCTTCTAGAGGAACAGGTGCATTTTTAAAGGAAATATACTTACCATCCGTATAGGCAAGAGATCCGTTTAACCGTAAAAAGCTCCAGGGCCTAATACTACCCTCTAATTCCAATCCCTGTACGCGTACCTTCTCAGCATTCGCCAAATAGCCTCTATTCACGCCCGGATCAGGTGTTTGCACCAGGGTCTGATAATCCTTGATTTGGGTCTTATACAGCGTAATATTCAGAAAGGAATTTTTAGCAGGGCTTGTTTTCATTCCAAACTCCAAATGATTGACCGATTCAGGTTTTACTTCGGCCAGTTCTGTAGCAACCTGACCATCGACAACAGGCAAACCACCTACGTTAACTCCAATAGGTTTGTAGCTTCTCGAGTAGATCACATAGCTATTATAACTAGGATTAAATTTATACTGCAAAGACAGCTGACCGGATAGATTAGCGGCGTCCGTATCGATATCAAACTGTTGATCAGAATATATACTATTGATGGCACTTAATTGCTGAGGAGTATAGTCAATGGTATTCTCTATATACTTCTTTCGATCATAATCTGCGACCTTTTTATCATAGTTGTACCGTAATCCAGGCAAGATGTGCAACTTTGGCGTTATTGCCCAATCTATTTGAGAAAACACAGCCAGGCTCTTGCTTTTTATTCCGTACCTTGTCCTTATCCCTACCCTATCGATTAATCCCGGTGCCCATTGAGTTTGCCCCTCATTACCTTGTTGAAAACGCCATAGCGCATCCCCAGCCTCCTCGGTATGTACAGGATCCGTTCGTAAGTCTTGCCAAAGACCAAATAACCCTATGACACCACTTACCTTATCATTAAGCTGTCCTGCATATCTAAACTCCTGTGACCATTGATCGTGTATCGAATTACCAGAAGAAATCGTGTAAACCGGAATTCCTAAATAATCTCTGTCATTCAATGGCACCCAATTCCAATAACGCCATGCAGAAGTCGACGTAAGTGTACCATTGCCAATTTTATATTCTACATTCAGAGAGCTCCCGCCCAACTCATTGTCTGCACGAGATCTCGTGTCTAAATCAACTTTCCGTTCAAAGGCGCTGTTATAAGGAATTCTGTAATCCAGATCCTCTATTATTTTATTGAACTGCCTATATGCCGAGCGCTCATTCTCAACAACCCCTGCTACCCCCCATCCATACCCATCAGGTCGTTGCCTACTAACATCTCCAGCAAGAGATATCTTTAAGTTATTCGTTGGCGTAAATAGTAATTGCCCCCGGACTCCTAGATTATTTTGATCATTGATCTTTTTATCGGACGCAACATTATAAAAAATTCCGTCGCGTTGGGTTCCAGAAAAGGATATCCGTGCAGCGAGTCTATCCTTAATCAGTGGTCCTGTCAAAGAAGACCTAGCCTGTATGTACCCATGGTTACCATAACTCAATTCAAAATTTGCACCAGCTGCAAACTCTGGCAAACGGGAAGTAATGTTGAATGCTCCTGAAGTTGTATTTTTTCCAAAAAGCGTTCCCTGCGGTCCACGCAATACTTCTACCTGTTCAATATCAATAAAGTCTAGCCAGGTAGCGGCAGGACGTGCTAGGTACACACCATCCAAATAGAATCCGACTCCCGGATCTATACCATCATTGGTAAGGCCATAAGTAGAACCCAGCCCCCTGATATTCAGCGTCGTATTTCTTGCGTTAGAAGAATACAACTGTACTGTCGGGACTATTTCTTTGATTCGGTTCACATTAAATGCGCCAGCATCTTCAATAGCGCCTGACCGGACAACAGAAATCGGAAGAGGAATATCCTGTATCCGTTCAGTACGTCTTCGCGATGTTACCAAAACCTGCTCCAGTGTAGTGTAGGTAGGAAACAATTCGACCACTATCGGAGAATTCTCTACAATTACTCTACGTGTTTGATAACCGATATAAGAGACTATAATCGTGAGGGGAAGCCGTTGCCCAGTCACAAATTGAAAACGGCCATCCCTATCTGTTTTAACTTGATGTGTCACCGCTTCCAACTGAACTGTAACTCCAGTGATAGGCATTTTTGTCAATGCATCTACAACGGTGCCCAAGAGTGAGGCATTTATGATCGGTTTAGTTTCCTGCTGTGCATACCCATCTTTAGAAACTGTAATAAGTACTAAAAGGAAAAAGTAAATTGGGTGGAACCCTATTTTTTTCATATTTTTAATTGTTTAGTAGTGAAAACGACAAGTGCCAACGCCAATTGAAAACTTGTTTCATTAGTAAATAAGAGGGGAAGCATTGCTTCCCCAATTTGTTAATATATAGGGAGAGAAATTTAAACACACATTCGCATGCGACATAACGGAGTGCTGTAACCAGAAAAGCGGTTTCTTGTTTTTGAGATTTCTAATCTCTGCATGTAGACCTGTTTCATCGTAGTGGAAGATAAGTTATTTAAAAAGTATTTCTACCGTTGCCAACGCCAATTGAGTACGATATAACACAAATATAAAAACAAAAAACAAAAAGTCTACTAATCAAGTAGATTTTATTTAGAAAAATAAAAAGAAGGCCCGTGCAATCGTACGGGCCTTCTTTTCAATAAAATAAGTTTCGCTTAGAAGCAATATTTATTCTCTTCGATCAGCTTGCGTGCAATACGCTGGCGAGCTTCCTTCACATTGAAAGGTTGTGCTTTTGTAAAACGTCGCAAACCAACCAACATCATATTCAACTCATCCCCTTCTCCAAAAGAGTAAAGCGCCTCTTTACCTGCAACATTTACTTTTTCTATAGCCGAATACAGGTATACACGAGCCATATCCGTTTGTAGACTTGTTGCCTCTTCACCCAATGTATAGTACAATTTTTCAGTTCTTAATAAGACAGACTCCGCTACATATACATAACCTATAATATCTGCTATATTCATCAGTATCTCCTGCTCTTTAGAAAGTGACATCATCAACTTCTGCACAGCCGCCCCTGCTACCATTAATCCCGCTTTCTTCAGATTAGCGATAATTTTCTTCTCCGCCGCAAAAGGCGCTGTATCCTCATCTGCAAAATCAGGAATAGCCATCAATTCGCCCACGACAGCCTGAGCAGGCCCCATTAAATCCAGCTCTCCTTTCATGGCACGCTTTAACAACATATCGACAACTAACAGGCGATTAACCTCATTCGTACCTTCAAAAATACGATTGATACGAGAATCCCGATACGCACGTTCCATAGGGGCCTCGGCCGAATACCCCATACCACCGTAAATCTGCACGCCCTCATCGACAACATAATCCAGCATCTCTGAACACCACACTTTGATGATAGCACACTCTATCGCAAACTGTTCTACAGATTTTAATTTTGCTTTGGCCTCATCCATACCTCCAGCTATCAATGCTTCATAAGCATCATCAATATTCTGTCCAGCCCGATAAGCTGCCGATTCCGTTGCAAACAAACGAATAGCAGATTCCGCCAGTTTGTAGCGGATTGCTCCAAACTTAGAGATAGGCAGATTGAATTGCACACGTTCATTCGCATAATTGACTGCTGTCGAAATTACAGCACGAGCAGAACCAATCGTAGCAGCCCCTAGCTTGATACGTCCAATATTCAATATATTCACGGCGATCTTGAATCCATTCTCGCGCTCCGAAAGCATATTTTCAACAGGCACAGCACAATCATTAAAGAAAATCTGCCGTGTAGAAGATCCTTTTATCCCTAATTTGTGTTCTTCAGGATTCATGGTAATACCACCAAAATCTTTCTCTACGATAAATGCCGTCAAGTTTTTGTCATCTCCAATTTTGGCAAACACAATATAGATATCTGCAAAACCTCCATTGGTAATCCACATCTTTTGACCATTGATCAAATAATGGGTGCCATCTGCATTTAATTTGGCAGAAGTACGTCCTGAATTGGCATCCGAACCTGAATTCGGTTCTGTCAAACAATAAGCAGCCTTCCACTCACCAGTCGCCAATTTCGGTATATATTTAGCCTTTTGTTCGGCATTTCCATAATATAAAATAGGCAATGTACCAATTCCCGTATGAGCAGATAACGCTACCGCGAAAGAAAAACCTCCACCTACCGCATCAGCGACCAGCATAGACGTGTTAAAGTCTTTACCAAAACCTCCGTATTCCTCAGGGATAGACACCCCCAGCATCCCCAATTCGCCAGCCTTATCCATCAATTGTTGCATCAGACCTTCTTCCTGAGCATCTATTCTATCGAGTTTATTCAAGACCTCGGTATCCAGGAAATCGAGACAGGTCTGACGAATCATCTTCGCTTCTTCATCAAATTCTTCTGGAATGAATACTTCGTTATAGGGTGTTTCCTTGATTACAAACTCTCCACCTTTGATTGCTATTTTATTTGTCATTTTATGTAAGATTAAGGAGCAAAGAATAAAGACTCTTTTAGTTCTCTTTTACTTTGCTTCTATGGTTTTTAAAAATGTTGTTCTTTATTCCTTACTCTCTGTTCTTTTCTCTTTGCTCCTAGTCCATCATTTCAAATATCCCTGCAGCACCCTGACCGGTACCCACACACATCGTTACCATACCGTACTTTTTACCACGACGCTTCAACTCATTGAGAACCTGCACTGTCAGTTTTGCACCTGTACATCCTAACGGATGCCCTAGCGCAATAGCACCACCATTTACATTGACCTTCTCTTCATCCAATCCCAGTGTCCGGATAACAGCCAACGACTGCGATGCAAATGCCTCGTTCAACTCAATAAGATCAATGTCTTCTTTTTTCAACCCAGCCTGTGCTAATGCCTTTGGAATAGCCTCAATAGGACCTATTCCCATGATACGTGGAGGTACACCTGCTACAGCATAAGAAATCAACTTAGCAATTGGCTTCAAACCAAGTTCCTTCATTTTACGCTCAGACATTACCATCACAAAAGCCGCCCCATCGGATGTCTGTGAAGAGTTACCCGCTGTCACCATGCCATCTGCCGCAAACACCGGTCTCAATTTGCTCAACGCTTCTATTGTCGTATCTCCACGAGGTCCCTCATCCGTATCAACGACATATTCACGTGTAGCCATCTTACCATCTTTAACATAGTTCTCTTTGATTGTAATCGGCACCACTCCGTCTTTAAGATGTCCATTTTTAATGGCTTCAATAGCTTTTTGGTGAGACTTCAAAGCAAATGCATCTTGATCAGCACGCGATACCTTATACTCCTGAGCCACGGCCTCTGCTGTCAGGCCCATGCCCCAATACCAGTCTGCATGGTCTTTTGCAACTTTCGGGTTAGGCACGATCTTCCAACCACCAAAGGGCATACCAGACATCACTTCAGCCCCTCCGGCAATAATAATATCAGCCATTCCCGCTTTGATCCTAGATGTGGCGGTTGCAATCGTATCCAATCCAGAAGCACAATAACGGTTGACCGTTACCCCAGGCACCTTGTCCGTGTCCAATCCCATTAACGAGATAAAACGTCCCATGTTCATCCCTTGTTCTGCTTCTGGCATCGCATTCCCTACGATGACATCATCAATTTCTTCTTTATTTAAATGAGGAATCGAACCTACCAAGTGCTTGATAACCTCGGCGGCTAGATCATCTGCCCGCATAAAGCGAAAACCACCTCTAGGCGCTTTGCCTACGGCTGTACGATATCCTGCTACAATGTATGCTTCCATATTTTTTTAGTATTAAGTAGTTAGATATTAGTATTGAGATTTCAGCTTCTGCTGAAAAACGTAATTCATTTTCTGCAATTCCGCAATCTTATCTAACATCGCTTCTAAATTATCATCTAATAAATAACCTAAGTTTTTTGATAGGATTAACTGTATTTTGACCTCATATATAGACACATGCGCTATCGCTAGAAATTGTCTAAATACGAAGTACTAAATACTTCTAATCTAATTCCGCAACGCCTTTCCTTTCGTCAACATATGCTGAATCCGCTCTAAGGTCTTTCGTTCGGCACAGAGCTCCAAAAATGCTTTACGTTCCAAGTCCAACAAATACTGTTCAGATACTTCAGTAGGAGCTGAAAGATCACCTCCACACATCACCCATCCCAGCTTTTCCGATATTTTCTTGTCATGATCAGAAATATAATTGCCAGCTCTCATCGAAGAAGCACCAACATAGACAATACCTAAGCCCTGATTGCCCAAAACTTTAATATCGTGGCGCGGTGCAGGCTGTACATAACCAGCATCTGCCAATTCGATAGCTTTCGCTTTGGCATCAGCTAATAATCGAGTCCGATTCATCGTAATGGCATACTTACCTTCTTGCAAATAACCAAGCTCATAAGCCTCCACAGCGGACGTAGAAACTTTTGCCTGCCCTATCGTCAGAAACTTATCTTTTAATGTATTTTGCGTAATCTGATCCTCTTTAAATTCGTCCGAAGCACGTAACGCAAACTCTTTAGAGCCACCTCCACCGGGGATCACTCCAACACCAAACTCCACTAACCCCATATAGGTCTCCGCATGTAACTGTACAAAATCGGCATGCATAGAAAACTCACATCCACCACCCAGTGCCAATTGGAACGGTGCCACAACAACAGGGATAGCAGAGTAGCGTATACGCATAGATGTGTTTTGGAACATACGTACGGCCATATTTAACTCATCATAATCCTGTTCTACAGCCATCATAAAAATCATTCCGATATTGGCTCCTGCCGAGAAGTTCTTTCCATCATTAGAAATCACCAGACCACGATAATCCTTCTCTGCAATATCTATCGCCTTATTGATACCCTGAATCACATCCCCCCCGACAGTATTCATCTTTGTATGGAACTCACAGTTGATAATACCATCGCCAAGATCTATAATGGATACACCAGAGTTCTTCCAGATGGTCTTTGTCTCCCGGATATGATCCAGCACGATAAGATCCTCGGTCCCTGGTATCGCTTTATAAGACTTGGAATTTATATCATAATACTGACGGACGCCATTTTCTATTTTATAGAAAGACTCACATCCCGCAGCTAGCATATCGTGTACCCACTGCGCTACTTCACCACGCTGCCCTGGAAGCCGCTTTTCTTCTTTTTTAATCTTCTCTAATGTCTCCCTTACGCCTAGAGCATCCCATACTTCGAACGGACCGATTTCCCAACCAAATCCAGCGCGCATCGCATCATCGATACGGAAAAAATCATCCGTAATCTCAGGCACTCTATTAGAAACATATTCAAACAAAGGATAATGCATAGCTCGGAACAACTCTCCAGCCTTATCCGTTCCCTGCTCATATACCTTCATCCGCTTACGAATATCTTCGACCTGTTTGGTTGCTTCCAATGTAGCAGACTTCACCTTTGACTGAGAACCATATTCCAGCGTTTTAAGATTCAGAGATAATATTTCAGAGGTTCCATCTGCTCCTTTTACTTTTTCATAAAATCCTTTTTTCGTCTTTTCACCCAACCACTTATTAGACACCATCTGTGTAATGAAACCAGGCAAAGTAAACACGCCTTTAGCTTCGTCGTCAGGTGCATTCTGATCAAGACCGTTAGCCACATTAACCAATGTGTCCAACCCGACGACATCAGCAGTACGGAAAGTTGCAGATTTAGGGTGCCCCATCGCTGGACCTGTATATTTATCCACTTCTTCTACAGTCAATCCCAATTGGTCCACAAGATGAGTCAACGCTAACATAGAGTAGACACCAATACGATTGCCTATAAATGCAGGCGTATCCTTACACAGCACGACGGTTTTACCCAACATTTTATCACCATAGTGCACTAGAAAGTCAACGACATCCCGCTTAGTATGAGGGGTGGGTATAATCTCCAAAAGCTGTAGATAGCGAGGTGGATTGAAGAAGTGCGTCCCACAAAAATGAGCAATAAAATCATCTGACCGGCCTTCTGTCATCAAATGAATGGGGATACCAGAAGTATTAGAAGTAATCAATGTCCTTGGCTTACGGAACTGTTCGACCTTATCAAAAACGGACTTCTTAATATCCAATCGCTCGACCACAACTTCTATAATCCAGTCTACATCAGCAATCTTGGACATATCATCTTCAAAATTTCCGGTACTTATCCGTTTAGCAAAAGACTTGCTAAACAAGGGCGCGGGATTGGACTTGATCGCCGTATCAAGTGATACGTTTACGATACGGTTACGTACCGCCGAATCCGTCAACTGAAGTCCTTTTGCTTCTTCTATAGAAATTAATTCTTTCGGTGGAATATCCAACAACAATACTTCCACGCCTATATTGGCAAAATGACAGGCAATACGAGACCCCATCACTCCGGACCCCAATACGGCTACCTTTTTAATGTTTCTGTTCATATGTAAATACATTTTTCCGTTTATAACTTTAAGCCACTCTACCTAGAAATGTCCCACATCTATCTTTGTAAAATCGCTTATCTCAACACCTTATTTCAGTTCCAACACATTCATCGGTTCAGCCTCATAATCACCAGCTAGATCATTCACCTTAGCAAGCATCTTGATCAACTGTACCCGCTCCTTCTCCGTGAGCTGAGCCTCCAAGTATTCATTGAAGCCACGTACAACACTCTTCGCTACCCTGCGCTTCTCTACACCAAGTGGGGTTAAGTAAACCTTTACAGACCGCTTATCTGTCGTACTTGTTTCCCTATAGATAAAACCAAGCGCCTCTAGGTTATTTAACACCCGAGACAGGGAAGTGGTTTTCACTCCTGTAGAATTTGCTATTTGAGAAACAGGAGTACCATCTTTATGGATATTAATCAATATATATCCAGCAGCCTGCGTAAAACCATGTTGTGAAGCAATATTATTATATTTGTTCGCAACGGTCTGCCATGCAGCTTTTAAAAAATAATCAATTGTATTATCTTGGTTCATTGTTGATTTTTGTGACCTACCTGCATTTTATTATGCAAGCATAACAAATCTAATAGTTTAACTTGTATATTCCAAATACTTATAAAAAAATATAACATCCGCACAAGGCAGTATAACAACCTGTCTTAAAACCTCTTATTCTTAACGAACCAAGCAAAAAAAGTATTTCCCAGAAGACAACACTTAATTAGATGCAGCCAATAGCCATCATTTATAATAGGGTATAAATGGAATCATAAAACTTTTATTTAGGTTTGTATCAGGTTTAAAAAAAATAATATGGCACTCGTAAACATTCCACGTCTAGACTTGCAGCACTATACCCTGGGCAATGTCGACCAACGCAAACAGTTTGTTCAGGATATTGGCAAAGCATTTAACGAAACAGGCTTCGTTACCATTGCAAATCATGGATTAAGTGAGGAATTAATATCCGAATTATATCAAACAGTAAAGGCATTCTTTGACCTTCCTCAGGAGACCAAGGACAAATATGAATTCCCAGAACTTGCCGGACAGCGAGGCTACACAACAAAAGGTAGAGAAAAAGCCAAGGATTCCAAAACGCCAGATCTAAAAGAGTTTTGGCAACGCGGACAGACTATTGTTGGAGAAGAGTATTCCAAAAAGGACTTTCCTGATAATCCACTCGTAGAAGAGCTGCCTAGATTTGAAACTGTTACTGCTGAGATCTACAAAAAACTAGAGAATGCCGGCCGTAATCTATTGAAAGCCATCGCAACTTATCTCGATCTTGACGAAGATTATTTTGAAAAGCATGTTATCAATGGCAACTCTATACTGAGGGCAATCCACTACTTTCCCATCGAAAATCCGGAATCATTAGTACCCGATGCCGTACGTGCCGGTGCACATGAGGACATCAATCTTATCACTCTACTGATAGGAGCATCCGCAGATGGATTAGAAGTACTGACAAAAGATGGAGAATGGTTTCCAATAAAGGCCAAGGGAGAGGACATTGTAGTCAACGTGGGCGACATGCTACAGAGACTGACCAACAACAAGTTGAAATCCACAACCCACCGTGTCGTAAATCCCCCCTTAGAATTGATGAAGACGTCCCGTTATTCCGTACCTTTCTTTTTGCATCCTAAAGCTCAAATGAGCCTGGCATCCTTAGGTTCTTGTATAGACGAAGCCCATCCTAAAGTATATGAGGATTATACGGCCGGACAATACCTAGACGAACGTCTGCGCGAAATTGGTTTGAAGATGTAATCCCTATAAATAAAAAAGGTCTGTTGTTTTATTACAACAGACCTTTTTATTTCAAGACAGCTATATTTTAAAACCTATAACCAAATCCAACATTAAGATATATATTGTGCATACTAAAATCAATAGATGAAAAATCTTTTTCAAAAATATTATTGAAACCGTAAGTAACATCACTTAATAGTTTAAAATGTTTGTTCATTTTCCACTCAGCGCCTAACTGCGTACCCCATTGAAACTTACGCACATTTTCAGAAAAATCATAAGCGGCCTGACTTCCATCTTCAAACGTGACTTTTGTCCCTGTTGGCGTATCCTGTCTCAAATACCCGTCAGACACGTATCCGTCAAATGTATTATCCAACAAAGATGAAAAATAGAGACCTCCATAAAGATTCCAATCGTCTGTCAATTTGTAAACAGCTAATACAGGAACAGTAAGGTAAGTATTACTGACATTCGTCTCCACACTACCTGTATAGTATCCCCTAACCTTTGAATTATCTTTGACAATTTCAGTAAGATAATTCTTCACCTTTGCCTTTGTCTTCATGCCCTTTTCTTCAAACCGAAGCCCCACACGCACGCCCCACTTTTCGTCCACCCACTTCGTAGCATTAGCCTCCAATCCAAATTTAAAACCAGGATTAAAACTATCTATTTTACGGATTGTATTGGGGAAACCCAAAGGAGAACTACCTCCAATACTAAAATGAGCCTGCACCCCATAATCCATATTCGTATTAAAAAAATTTGAATTTTTATCTTCTACACGTTCCTGTGCCTGTGCACTAGTAGCAATTGTCAAGAAAACTGTTACTATATATAATATTCTATTCATTGAGAATCCTTTTACTGCGTTTATGATTATTTCGTTTGATCTACAACTAACTCTACTTCATCAATATACAACGTACTACCAACAGCACCATTGAACAAGTCTCCCTCTTTACTAGAACTGAATACAATGGTATATAAATACTCTTTAGCTGGGTCAAAAGATTTTCCATTGACAAAAGAAAAAGGTATCTCAAAAAAAGTCCATTCGTTGGTTTCGATTTGTTCTTTATTGCCTATACGAGCTACACTAACCATTCTAGCGTCTTTAAATCCGTGTGAACCTGTCAGATAATCTTTACCATCAATCGATTTCTCGAATAAAATAGCATAGGCATCCCAAGTATCTTTCATTAGTGTGGATGGTGGAGTATTAACAGCAAATTTTTCTCCCGCTTTGTATTTAAAAAAGCCCTTTAAAGCCACCGGTGCTTTTTTAGCATTATAAGGAAGACCAAATCGTGTCGATTCGATTGTAGGGCTCGCTAACCTAAATTCGCCAACAAACAGATTACCCGCAGCCAATGGTGACCCAAAGAGTCCTCCTAAAGGACCTGTACTCTTTGTAATCATCTTAACACCTTTTCCTATATACCCATCTGTCGTTTGGGCTGTCGGATAAATGCTTGGTTCAAGTTTTTCTCCAGGCTCTAAAAGAGTTGCAGCCAACATATTATATCCCTGATTAGCCGTAGCCCAGTCATATTTTTTTTGATTAGTTGTTGTTAATTCAAAAAACTGGTGATAAAATCCCTTTGGATTTTTAGCTTCCACGACCTCGGCATTCTCAAATGTTGAATAAAAATCAGCTACGTCATCGATAATAAAAGAAACTGTATAAGTTTTACTCCAAACCCCATCTTGCGAAGTAACCTTATATTGCTTAGGTGCAAAAAAATCTTGCTCAGTTCCACTGGCCGGTTCAATAGTGGCCCCTCCCGTCAGCGTAAATTCCGGTGCCTGCAAGTAGCTTCCAGAAAACCGCTTAAGTCTAAAGATAACTCTATCATCCCCAATAGAGGGCTTTACCTGCAAAATCTGATCACCGTGAGGAATTGAAGCAGTTTCAATATCCGCTTCCGTGTTAAGTGCTTCATCTTTAATACAACCACTCATAAAAAGGGTAGTTACGGCAGTTAATAATACTATAATTCTATACTTCATACTTATTGAGTTTGTTAATTAACTATAGGCTGAGCTTACATTCCTACTGGTTTCAGGTGTTCAAAAAAAGCTAAATATCCCAATTTATCTTGCTTTTCTTCCATTCTTATTTGCTCCAGCAGTAGAGTCACCATAGCCATTTGCTAAACGCACAAAGGTATAATAATCCAAATCCTGAGCATCAATAAAACCACGATTGTTATTAAATCTTTACATTACCTTGTTTAATGTATGATAATATCAGATGACGCTCTTAATTTCTTCGCGTACCTTTTTGGGCAAACTATCAAAGACAAGCTGATAACTGTGGTCGACCAATTCAAACAATACGGTATCAGACAATTCCCGATTGGCATATACCGTGTTCCAATGCTTCTTGTTCATATGGTATCCAGGAAATACCGTGTTGTCATAGCCTTCTCTAAGCTCTACCGCATATTCTGGATCACATTTCACATTAAAGCTTAATTGATCCACCTGATCCAATCCGACCAACAAAAAAACTTTGCCTGCGACTTTAAACACCAGTGTATCCGGCCCAAAGGGAGCCTCTTCGTAAACGGCCTTTTGGTTTAAACAATATTCCCGCAGTTCTTCGATATGCATTTTTGAACTTATTAAATGTTAATTTTTCTCCACTACGCTCAATAATGCGACCAGCTCTTGCTGCAGCTCTACCCCTTTGTCAGAATTGTACCATGTTTGAAAATAAGTCTTGATATCTTCAAACTCTTTGCCTTCAGCTTTCATTTCATCAAAGATTTGTTGGAGCGCTGCAGGCCTAGGTCCCCAGATCGCCATATCTTCTCCCAGCTCATTTCTAATAATTAATTTAGGAATAGACTTCCCCCCGTTTGTCAAGTAATTCTCGATCAGAAAAGGTTCGGAATCCCGCA
Organism: Sphingobacterium faecale; assembly: GCF_016746095.1. Lineage (GTDB taxonomy): Bacteria > Bacteroidota > Bacteroidia > Sphingobacteriales > Sphingobacteriaceae > Sphingobacterium > Sphingobacterium faecale. Next base: position 124,374 of record NZ_JAERTY010000010.1, read on the forward strand.
ATTGGATATCCAAGACGATATTAGGATTATCCTTGATCAAAGTATGAATTTGAGGAACACTATGTGCCGCATCACCGCACCAGGGCTCTGTTATCAAAATCCAAGTCTGCTTTTGGGTAGATGCAGAGAAAAAAGCCCGAGCCTCTTCACTAACTTCAAACTTCTTCAACCAACGGTTCATTCTGGACCAATTGAGCTTTGCATAATTAAGATATTCAGGATCGCTATAAGTAGGATAGTTTGATGGATTAGTCAATACATCTTCAAAATAGTTCAAATAAGCTTCGAAAGTCATATGTGTATATTATTAATTTTAGAGTAATGGTAGTCATATACATCACAAAAATAGGTATAATACCTCAACAAAATAGTCATCAAAATGTTGCAATCCATTTAACATTATTTAATAATTGTTCGCTCTATCTTTGGTCAATCTTTAAACCGATTGAATGAAAAGATTTATATTCAGTATTCTTATATTGGTTGCTTCCAACTTAGTTTATGGGCAACACGCATTATCTGGCAGAGTTATAGACAAAGCCGATAGCAGGCCGCTCACCAATGCATCTATCGTATTACTTGATCAGGACTCTATCATGCAACAGTTCACAAGGGCAGATGAAGATGGAAAATTTTCATTCAAGAGCTTGAGAGACTCCTCTTATCTGCTTATTGTATCCTACCCAAAATTTGAACTGATCTCTAAAAAAATAAAAGTAGGAGGCTCCAACTCAACACTTGCACCCATCGCTTTGAGCTCACAGGCTAATTTGATTGAGGAAGTGGTTATCCAACAACGCCTACCCATCCGTATCAAGGGCGATACATTGGAATACGATGCTAATAGTTTTGAAACAGAAAAAAATGCGAAACTAGAAGACTTATTAAGACGCCTCCCTGGTTTATCCGTTTCTGGTGACGGGAAAATAACAGCAAATGGAAAGTCAGTCTCCAAAGTATTAATCGATGGAGAAGAGTTCTTTGGTTATGATCCAAAAATCGCTATCCGCAATATCCGCGCGGATGCTGTCGACAAAGTACAGGTATACGAGAAAAAATCTAAAGAAGCCGAATTAACAGGAATAGATGATGGTGTACGTGAGGTCACTGTCAATGCGGTATTAAAAGAAGAAGCCCGCAAAGGTATTTTTGGCAATGCCGAAGTCCTTGCAGGAAGCAATGAACTGTACACTGCCAGTCTATTCGCTGCAAAATTCAATAAAACGGAGCGCATAGGAGTAACCGCTAACACCAACAATATGGGGGGTGGAATGGGACGTGAGGGGGGCTTGCGAACGAACAGCCAGATCACTGGAAATCCACTTAGCACATCCGTAGGAGCTAACTATGAGAACCAGTTCTTTCAGCGTAAAGTCAATTTTAATGGAAATTACAACTTCAACACGAACAGCAATAGCAATGAACGTCAATCCTTTAACAAACAGCTATTAGCCGAAAATGTAATTGAAGAATCAGAGAGTAAATCTAAGACTGCGAACTCGTCGGATGCTCATGGTGTACGATCTGAAATAAGATATAGAATAGACTCAACATCTAATATGGAGATCAACCTAGGTGCCAACTTTACCAATAACTATAGCAGTAGCGAATCCAACAACTATACGACCCAAAACGGAGAAGCTTTCAGTAGAATGGGAGACACAACGACAACAAACGGCCAGACTCATTCTAACGATATACGAATCAACTATAGAAAACGGTTAAACAAAAAAGGAAGCTCATTAAATCTACATTTCAATAACAGTTATAACAAAAGTAATTCCGAGAGTATCGTCAACCAGATCGCGATGTATCATGTAAAAGGAGACACTACTTATATAAACCAAAATAGGCACAATAATAATAACGGGAACAACATCTCTGGGCAGATTCAGTATTCAGATCGTATTTCGAATAAGCTCAACTATTCACTTGGCTATAATATTAGCAATTCTACTAATGAAACGCTATTAAATGCATTCGAACAGGGTAACAACACTGCTCCGATTTTAGATTCCTTATATTCCCAGGATCAAAGAACGATTAATACCAGCCATGGAGCGGTTGCCAATCTTAACTACTTTTCAGAAAAGCTTTCGGTCAGCCTCTCTAACCGTACAAATTTTAGGGATCAATCCTTAACCGATGGTTATAGAAATATTAATCTAGACCGTACATTTTGGGATAACGATGTTAACATGAATGCAAACTACAGGGTTTCAAATAGAAAGAATATTGGAGTATCTTATCAAAACAACTTCAATATCCCTACGTTTGCGCAGTTACAACGACTACAGCCTCAAACCAACCCTTTATTCAAACAAGAAGGAAACCCAGATTTAAAACGATCAAACAATAACTCTTTCCGACTAAACTACCACACTATGAGCCTATTAAAAGGGACTAGCTGGAACCTAAACGCGGATATTTCGTTTACTACAGACCCTATCGTAAACCAAAGAGTAATAGACACTTTAACAGGTGTGACCACTAGTTCGTACATTAATGTTACGGGAAAATCAAGTTGGCGCGCAGGAATGAACAGCAACTTTAATAAGCCTGTATTTGACAAAAAAACACAATTCAATATTTTTAGTGGGCTCAACTACAACAATGGCTTCAGCTATATTAAATATGGAGATGACATTAAAACACAACAATATCAGCTTAACAATGAGCAGACCACTAGTCTCTCCACAGGCATCGGTCTTAATGAACAAGATTCTAAAGGTTTAGATTATGATTTCAATTGGAGAATCAGTGCGGACAATCAAAGAAATAGTTTACAAAAGAGCTATAACTACACGAGTTTTAATATGGCCGGTTCTGGATATTTCAAATATTTCTTACCTAAAAAATTTAACGTCAGTAGCAATGTGAACTATTCACTGGAAGGACCTACCAAATTCTATAATAAAAGCTTGCATCAATTCTATGTCAATGCCGAAATCAGCAAAAAACTATTGAGTAATGAAAGTCTTACAGCTAGCATAAAGGGATTTGATATATTTAATACCTATAACAACATCAATAGGTCTTCATCAGAAACCGGTTTCAATGAATCTACCCAGCAAATACTAACACGTTATATATTGGTAGGCCTAAAATGGGACTTCAATAAGAACTTGGGTAAGAAAAAAGAAGGATAGTAACAGTAGAAAAGGAATTTATCATGAACAAAATAGTAGTATTAACTATCACAAGCCTCTTACTTTGCATATCTGCCCAAGCCCAGTATGCTTACTTCGGCAATAGAGGAACAATTTCGTTCGACAAAGTGGTCTATACCAGAGCACAGACGAGAGAGATGATGAAAAAATTTGATGATATGTCCACTAATGGAATGGGAGGAGGCCGGCACTTTTGGGGAGGCGATATCAATACGATGCCCGACTCCCGGACCGAACGTATGACCATGCATTTTGACGAGTACGGTAGTTTATTAGTACCAGAAATAAACGATGAAGAAAACAAAGACTCACGTAATCAACCTCGAATAAGTGGAGGTAGAGCCGGTAGAGGTGGAGGTTCCATGGGAGCAGTCACCATGCGAGGTGGCGGTGGTGCGATGGCAATGCGAAGCGCCCGTACCAGAGGAGGCTCTTCTAAAGTGCTCTATCAAAATTTAAAATCAAATACAGCAGAAGTACAGGTTGAACTAGATGACAAATATATCCTTAAGGACTCCTTAACAGAGGTTACCTGGCGTTTTACAGATGAGTATCGTAATATTGCAGGATTTGAATGCCGCAGGGTAAATGGGGCAACCGCAGACTCCTTGTACCTAGTAGCTTTTTATACCGATCAAATCCCCGTATCCGCGGGGCCGGCATTGAGTCATGGTTTGCCAGGCATGATTCTAGGACTGGCCATTCCCGAAATGCATATCCAATACTGGGCTACAAAGGTGGATTATCATAATGACACTGTCCCCACAGATTGGAGAGATAAAAAATCTAAAGCAATGACATTGGATGATTTCTCCAACTCTATTGGCAGATTCTTTCAACGCGGAGATGACAGTGGATCCGCTAAAAAGAGAATTTTAGAACAAATAATCTATTAAAAAAGACATTTTGTCATTTTACTATGTCACATTACAGACATTTTGTAGTTCTTTTTCACTTTTTTTAGGCAAACATTTTGTTGGCATAAGGGTTGTTGTATTACAATCAAAACAAATAACTTGTAAAAACAATACATAAGAATATGTCTAAAATTATAGGAATCGACTTAGGAACTACGAACTCATGTGTAGCCGTTATGGAAGGTAATGAGCCAGTAGTAATTGCAAACAATGAAGGTAAACGTACAACTCCTTCTATTGTGGCATTTGTAGATGGTGGTGAGCGTAAGGTAGGAGATCCTGCTAAACGTCAAGCGATCACAAACCCCCACAAAACTATATACTCTATCAAACGCTTTATGGGTACTTCATATGATGAAGCTTCCAAAGAGCTTTCACACGTACCTTATAAAATAGTAAAAGGTGATAATAATACGCCTCGTGTAGAGATAGACGACCGTAAATACACACCACAAGAAATCTCGGCAATGACACTTCAGAAAATGAAGAAAACTGCTGAAGACTACTTAGGTCAAGAGGTGAGCCGTGCTGTAATTACTGTACCTGCTTATTTTAATGACGCACAACGTCAAGCGACCAAAGAAGCCGGTGAAATCGCGGGTCTAAAAGTAGAACGTATTATTAACGAACCTACTGCTGCAGCTTTGGCTTATGGTCTTGATAAAGCAAATAAGGACATGAAAATCGTTGTATTCGACTGTGGTGGTGGTACACATGACGTTTCTGTTCTTGAATTGGGTGACGGTGTATTCGAAGTTAAAGCTACCGATGGTGACACTCACCTTGGTGGTGACGATTTTGACAATGCAATCATCAACTGGCTGAATGACGAGTTCAAAGCAGAAAACAATGGTTTCGATCTGAAAAAAGACGCTATGGCGTTGCAACGTTTGAAAGAAGCTGCTGAGAAAGCAAAAATTGAACTTTCGAGCACTTCATCTACGGAAATCAACTTACCTTACATCACTGCTGATGCTACAGGTCCTAAGCACTTAGTGCGCACATTGTCACGTGCTAAATTTGAAAGTTTGGTAGCAGACCTAGTTAAACGTACCATCGAACCTTGCCGTACAGCATTGAAAAACGCTGGTTTCAGCACATCCGACATCGACGAAATTATCCTTGTGGGAGGTTCTACACGTATACCTGCTATTGTAGATGCAGTAAAAGAATTCTTTGGGAAAGAGCCTTCTAAAGGTGTAAATCCTGATGAAGTTGTTGCATTAGGAGCAGCAATTCAGGGCGGTGTATTGACAGGTGAAGTAAAAGATGTATTACTGTTAGACGTTACTCCTCTTTCATTGGGTATTGAAACTATGGGCGGTGTAATGACTAAATTAATCGAAGCAAATACCACTATCCCAACTAAAAAATCAGAAGTGTTCTCTACAGCTTCAGACAATCAGCCTTCTGTAGAAATCCACGTATTGCAGGGTGAGCGACCTATGGCTTCACAAAACCGCACGTTAGGACGCTTCCAGCTAGCTGATATTCCTCCTGCTCCACGTGGTATTCCTCAGATTGAGGTAATCTTTGACATTGATGCCAATGGTATCATCAAAGTATCTGCTAAAGATAAAGCAACCGGAAAAGAGCAAAACATCCGTATTGAGGCTTCTTCGGGTCTTTCAGACGAAGAGATCCAAAAAATGAAACAAGAAGCAGAAGCTAATGCTGAAGCAGACAAAAAGATAAAAGAAGAAGCAGATAAAATCAATGCTGCAGATGCCTTAGTATTCTCTACAGAAAAACAATTGAAAGAATATGGGGACAAAATTTCTGCCGACAAGAAAGCTCCTATTGAAGCAGGCTTAGAGAAATTGAAAGCGGCACATGCGGCAAGAAATTTCACGGATATAGACACGGCTTCCGAAGAACTACAAAACGCATGGAATGCAGCTTCTGAAGAAATGTACGCTGCTTCGCAACAAGGCCAACCTCAAGGTGGAGAACAAGCTGGACAGGCTGGAAATAACCAAAGCGGTGCTGATGATGTTCAGGATGTAGACTTTGAAGAAGTAAAATAAACTTTAAAATTTCAATAAAAAAAGCGCTAATCACTTAGCGCTTTTTTTATTGAAAAACATTGTTTAAAAAAGCTTTTCAGGATAAGCCCCTTCAGCCACAAGCTTAGAGATGCTCTCCTTTACAATAGGCTTATCTTCCGAATAAGTCACACCAAACCATTTAGAAGAAGTTGGAATCACCTTAAAATCAGCCAAGCCATGTCTTACCATATAATCAGGCACAGATGGAATAAAAAATTCGGCTTTAAGATTGTCAGCATTTTCTTCCACAAATTTAGGAAACATAGATAATGCCACCTCGAATACCTTCGGAGTAAATCCCCAGAAATTCATAGAAACACGCGTATCAGGTGCAAGTTCCGTTTCAACCCCTCCCTCTTCATACACAATCTTTTTATCAACAGTGCTATCGGCTTTATAATAAATATTAGTACGCTCCGTGACGCTATCCATATGACCATCAGTTGAAACTTCACATACGCCTCTAGAAACATAGCCATAGTCCGACATCGTATTTCCGACCTCGAATCCCATCAATGACATATGAGTATCAGACACTTCATTATTTAAGAAGTCAGCCATTTTCACAAAAGAATCTGTACCGTAAAAATCATCTGCATTAATTACACAGAAAGGTTCATTTACAAGATCCTTTGCGCTTAGTACGGCATGAGCTGTTCCCCAAGGCTTCGTACGTTCAATAATACGATCAATACCAAATTTTGTCAAATCAAAGTCTTGAAAAGCGTATTCAACATCAATCAATCCGCTGAATTTAGTGTCGAATTTTTCCCGCATGATATTTTCAAACTCTTTACGGATAATAAAGATTACTTTTCCGAACCCAGCTCTTATAGCGTCATATATAGAATAATCGATAATAGTCTCACCATGAGGTCCAAAACTATCTACCTGTTTTAAAGATCCATAACGACTTGCCATCCCAGCTGCTAAAACTAACAAAGTAGGTTTTCCCATAATATATAATAAGTTATATGCTTTTTTTACTGAGCACAAACCTACATAAATTCATTTTCATGTGCAATATAATTGTCTCATATCAATGAATTTATGAGATTTTACCCTGTGACCGAAACTTTTAAACAAAAGAGCTAAGTTTATACCTACTTCTTCTTAAAAAAGGCATTTAATAAACCATTGGCTAACTTTCCAATCAGTTTCACACCTTCTCGGGCCAATGTTCTACTAGCCTGGGTTTGAGCAGCCTCCAATGGAGTCTGTCTCCTAGAACGTGTAGCTATTGGTCGATTAGCCTGTTTTTCCGCCTGCTGACGACTCTTTTCTTCCTCCTTCACTCGGTTAGCTGTCAATAGCCGTTCCTCTAATATTTCGGAGGCTGTACGCCGCTCTACGCGTTCCTGATATTTGGAAAAAAAAGAGGAAGTCGTGACCAATTCTTCATAATGTGGAGCAGAACAGGGTCCCATAATAGCCCGAGCAGGAACTAAATGTGTAGCTACGACCTCCGTGGGAATCCCCTTATCATTCAACACGGTTACCAGTGCCTGACCTGTACCCAGAGATGTCAATATTTTATCGATCTGATAAAATTCCGAAGTCGGATACGTCTTCACCGTCTTCCTCAGATTGTCCGCATCATTGGGCGTAAAAGCTCGCAGTGCATGTTGTATACGATTACCCAATTGCCCCAACACACTCTCGGGAATATCCGTAGCCGCCTGCGTACAGAAGAATACCCCTACTCCTTTTGAACGGATCAAACGAACAATCTGTTCAATCTGTGTTAAAAAAGCCTTAGAGGCACCATTGAACAACAAATGTGCTTCATCAAAGAAAAAGACTAGTTTGGGTTTATCCAAATCCCCCACTTCTGGCATTCTTTTGAACAACTGTGCTAATAAACTCAGTAAAAAAGTCGAAAAAAGTAAGGGCTGGTCTTGGATGTCAGAAATATTCAATAGCGAAATAACGCCCTTGCCATCTACCTTGCTAAATAGGTCATTGATATCAAATTCCTTCTCACCAAAAATATGCGATACACCTTGTTGTTCAATCGCTACGATCTTTCGCAATATAGCCCCCGAACTAGCGGTACTGATCCGACCATAATCTTCTTTGATTTCATCAGCTCCTGGTCCATCAGAAAGATAACTCAACAGCCTCTTCAAATCGGTAAAGTCAACCACAGGCAACTGCGTGTCTTCCGCATACTTAAAAATAGCACTCAGCACCCCAGATTGCGTATCGTTTAAATCCAAAATCCTTGACAACAGCACTGGCCCAAAATCCTCCACGGTCACCCGCATAGGCGCTCCCAGCTTTCCACTCAACGAAAACAGCTCTATTGGAAATTCAGACGGCTCAAAAGGTATCCCTACAGCGAGCCCACGTTCGAGCAGTGCATCATTCGTCTTACCAGCTTCAGCCAACCCTGAAAGATCGCCTTTGACATCCAACATAAAAACAGGTACTCCTGCGTCTGACAGCTGCTCGGCCATCAGTTGCAACGTACGTGTCTTTCCGGTTCCCGTCGCTCCGGCTATTAGACCATGACGATTCATCATCTTCAAAGCCAGATTAACCCTTGCATCTGTCACAACCTCACCATCCAATAAGCCCGATCCCAGTTGAATAAAGGCTCCTTTAGGATTGTAAGAAGCTAAGATCTTATCAATAAACTGTTGTTTCATCGTATCAACAAATTAGTATTTGTGTTACCTAATTTATAAATAATAGATCAATAATCTTAATAAAATTATTCCTGCAATAGCAACACTTTACCACAAGCGCTACAAAACAGCTTTTATTAACAACTTTTGTAAAATTTATATAATAAAATTTCAAAAAACAACCCAATTACCATTTTTTATTTTATTTTTGTCAAAATGAGTTGGGTAGAAAACATACATATGTTTAATAAAGCAAAGCGAATCTTAGCTGCCAAGCTATGCTTTTTTGTCTTCTTTACGAAGATGCTTATTTCTGCTACCCCTATGTTTATAGATGTACTAGACAAAGGAACAATATTACAGGTCGTCATGCAGCTCGAAGTAGAGCAAACCACAAAGGGATCCAATAGCAATAATGAAGACCTACATGAACATGGAGTTAAGGTTTTCAAACCGGATGCCATAGATTATCTTGCATTCAACCCTTCCATCGAAAACAACGGAAAACAGCGTAACTATCTCCGTAACGAAAAGAGCATCTGCAGTTATCATCCTTCTGTACCGACTCCTCCCCCTAACTGTTAAAATCAACTTTAAAGAACTTAAAACCTATTTGCTTCATATTTTACAATATTGAGCGTGGGTATATAGTGTACATTCGATTTAACACAACACAGTAAACATTATTGATTTTTTATGTTAGGAACACGTATGTCCGCTTTTCTCAAATTATCGAAAAGGGACTTAAAATATGATTTTTCTGCAAGTATTGTGGTATTCCTTGTGGCCTTACCGCTATGCCTAGGCATCGCTATGGCTTCTGGAGCCCCCTTATTTGCAGGTGTATTAACTGGGATAATCGGTGGCATTGTAGTCGCCTCAATTTCAGGATCACAGCTCAGTGTAAGCGGCCCTGCCGCAGGTCTCACCACCATTGTATATGGTGCGATACAACAATTAGGCGCTTATGAAACCTTCCTCCTCGCCGTTGTCATTGCTGGTATAGTTCAGTTGTTTTTAGGGATAATAAAAGCTGGAATGATTGGCAATTTTTTCCCTTCGGCTGTCATCTTAGGAATGCTGACCGCTATTGGTATTACCATTATATTAAAACAATTGCCATTGGCTTTAGGTATGACAGAATCGCACGCCTTTGAGGTTGAAAACGGAGGTGGCATAGGCGCATTTACAGATACAGTCTTTTCCACGGTCAATATAGGAGCTACGATTATCTGTCTACTCTCACTAGCTATATTGATATATTGGCCAACTTTAAGAGGACTCAACAAGCTTCCGGCTCCACTTGTAGTGGTGATACTGGGCCTAGGCTTGGGCTATGCTTTCCAAGGAACTTCCTTTGCACTCATCAACGGATCCACACACTTTGTAGCGATCCCTACAGTCTCCTCTTTTGAGGAGTTTACAGGGTTATTCATTTTTCCGGACTTCACACAGATTGTGAATGCAGAGGTATGGACAGTAGCTATCACTATCGCAATAGTAGCAAGCTTAGAGACTCTGCTCAGTATCGAAGCCGTCGACAAATTAGACCCTTTGAAAAGAGTATCCCCAACGAATAGAGAACTTGTAGCCCAAGGTGTGGGCAACATGACTTCAGGCTTTCTGGGAGGTATTCCTTTAACCTCCGTTATCGTACGGTCATCTGCCAATGCAAATTCCGGAGGACGTACGCGTCAATCCGCTATCTTACATGGTATTTGGCTATTATTGGCAGTTTTAGCTATTCCATTTGTCATCAATTTAATACCACTGGCCTGTTTAGCAGCCATCCTGTTGCACACCGGATACAAACTAGCTAAACCAGCACTGTTCAAGGCCATGTACAACAAGGGGCTAGATCAATTTATCCCCTTTATTATCACCGTTGTTGCCATCGTCGCTACTGACTTACTAAAAGGTGTGGGAATAGGTATCCTCGTAGCTATGTTCTATATTTTTAGAGCCAACATACAGAATGCATTTATTTTCAACTTCACGAAAGATTCCGAAGCGGATAAAACTGGGACCACAAAAGTAGTCATTACCCTTGCCGAAGAAGTGACTTTTCTCAATAAAGCGGCTATACAAAAACAGCTATACGACTTACCTAAGGCTGTAAAATCGGTCACTATAGACGGCCGAAACAGCAAGTTCCTTGACAAGGATGTAATTGAGGTCATCAAGGACTATGAGCAGAATGCGCTCAGCAAGGGTATGGAAATAGCACTCGTAGACATTACATACAAAAAGCAGCCACAGGAGCAGTTTTAAAAGACGACCACAAACAACTGAAATACAAAAGTATAAACAAAAAAACATCACCAATGTGAGAAAATACAAGGTGATACATAATAGAATTAAATTCAAAATACTGTAACTTGGACTCGTTTAAACGGTTCATAAATTAAAACAAGAACATGGAAAATAAAGAACTGGAATTAGGTTTTCAAAGAATAAAACAAGGCAACAAAGACTGGGTTGATTTCGTAAGTAAAGATACGACTGGCAGGTTCCAGCAATTGGCCAAAGGGCAGAACCCAGAGATCCTATGGATCGGCTGCGCCGATAGCCGGGTTCCTGCCAATGAAATTACTGGGACAAAACCAGGCGAAGTCTTTGTGCATCGTAATATAGCCAATATGGTGATTCATGCCGACATGAGCATGTTATCTGTTCTGGATTATGCTGTAAATGTTTTGAAAATAAAACAAGTTATCATCGCAGGACACTATGGTTGTGGGGGCGTTGCAGCAGCTTTAAGCCGTCAACAATTTGGCATTATCGACAACTGGCTCTGTCATATTAAAGATGTATACCGTATCCATGCTGCCGAAATAGATGCTATTGAAGATCATGACAAAAAAGTCGATCGCTTGATCGAACTCAATGTTAAAGAACAGGTTTTCAATCTTTGTACAACATCGATCATCCAAAATGCGTGGAAACAGCGAAATGATCTAGCGGTCCACGGAATGGTTATCAACATCGGTACTGGCGAACTAACAGATCTTGGTTGCACATTTACCAGCAATGACGACTTAGGAGACGTGTTTGCTTATAAATAAGCCTCTAAAACCAGCATAAAGGGTCATACAACATGTGTTGTATGACCCTTTATAGTGTACTAACGTCCTATTTAAATTTAAGTATTCTTTGGCATATCCGGTAGTTTAAACCCATTTTTATATTCGGGTCTAATCCATCTTTTCGCAGCGTCCAAGGCGTTCAACGATATCTGCTTTCTATTGAATACGGGATCCCCATCAATCACATTAAACTCATCCACAGAAACTACACTAATTTCTTCTGTCGGAGAAATATTCGTAAATTCCATCTTCTGACCATCCCACAATAAATCCCTATTCAAACCTTGCAGGCGCACTGCTAACATCCCCATGACTACCATCTCATTAAATGGCCCTGAAAAGCCAAAGTGAGAACTGGATTCCTTCCGATTCGATTTGGATTCTTTTGAAGCGCGTATCCAATCTCGCTCATGGGCATTAGAATTCCAAATACTACCATTACCGCCCTTTATACGAGTTATCCACGGCTTTGGTTTCTGAAAGCTCTCCATCGCAGTTAAAGGTAATAAGGTCGCATTTTCTCCATAACACCCTGTCATGATTTTACCCTTCTTGCCTACGAATATTATTCCTCCGTTTGGATCCCCCATCATGACCCCATCCGGTAATTCTGCTGGTCTATCAGGCAGCAACCCTCCGTCATACCAATACACATTGACTTCCGGCATATTCACATTTCCCTTCCTACCTCGTGCAGGGAAAGTATATTTTACTTTCTCGGCATGTGGCGGTGAATAGAGATTGCTTAAAGTTGAACTCCCATTGACTTTGATTGGATACTTTAAGTCTAAAGCCCAATATACAGGGTCCATAATATGACATGCCATATCCCCAAGAGCCCCTGTTCCAAATTCATACCAACCTCTCCAGTTCCATGGAGTATATACGCTATTATAATCCATATTGTCACGATGCGCAAGAAATAGATCCCAGTCCAAAGTAGAAGGAATTGGCATGGAATCCTTCGGTTTCATCAAACCTTGTGGCCAGATAGGACGATTCGTCCAACAATGTACTTCGTATACTTCCCCAATGGCATCGGATTGAATCCATTCAGCGATATCTCTACACCAATCCCATGAATTACCTTGATTACCCATTTGGGTGGCTACCTGATAGTGTTTTGCAAGCTCCGTAAGCAACCGAGATTCGTACACAGCATGGGTCAAAGGTTTCTGTGTATAACAATGCTTGCCCATAGTGATAGCATGAGCTGTTACAGCCGCGTGTGTATGATCTGGAGTAGCTACCATTATAGCATCTATAGATTTGCCAAATTCATCAAACATTGATCTCCAATCCTTATATCTTCTTGCTTTCGGATAGTCCTTGAACGTCTTATCAGCATATTTCCAGTCAACATCGCAAAGTGCCACGATATTTTCTGTATTCATATTGGCCAGATTTCTACGTCCCATACCCCCTACCCCCACACCTGCGATATGGAGTTTGTCACTGGGCGCAATATGTCCTAGAGTTTTTCCCAAAACATTACTTGAGACAATACTAAAACCGGTAATCACAGAGGCGTTTTTGATAAATTTTCTTCTTGATGTTTCCATAATTTAAGTTTACATATTATTTAAGCTTGATTTCCTTGCCATTCTTGGCTTTACTAACATCTGCAGCATGCATGAACTGGAATATTTCTAAAGTTTCTTCGATATAAAAAGGTGGAATCCTTGTCTCAAAGAAGGTTAATATTTTATCTACTAAAGGCACATATGTAGTAAAAGGACCCAATGGTGAAATTCCTTTTTCTCCAAAGGCCACACCAGAAATACTAGCAGCCCCTTTGCGTATACCACGAACTGTGCCGACTCGACCGTCAGTCCACATTCCTACCAGCATATCTGTACCCTCTGTGTGTACACGTCTCACCGATTGACATCCTGGCCCCATGACTGTAAAGAGCATCTCTACACCATGAATACCATACCATGCCATATCAAGATGTCCTGGATCAATCTCAGCTGGGGTGTAGACATCTGCTCCCGTCACTGGGCCTATTGCACCATTCTTGACTTTGACAACATTAGTATCGTAACGTAAGGCCGATGATGAAAAAAATGGAGTTTGGTGATGTTTTGACAATGCAATGATCTCTTTAACATCCTTCAAACTACCTGCTAATGGTTTGTCGATAAATACAGGTTTCTTTTCAGAAAAAACAAGCTTTGCCTGCTCCAAGTGTACTTTACCATCGTTGGATTCCAATAAAACAAAATCAACATTCGCCAGCAATTGTTCAATACTGTCCACAATTTCGACCCCCAGTCTTCTGACAGCATCGATTACACCTTGTTTCATATCTAACGCTGATGCAATGTCTTTACTACCATGTGGATAAGCTGCTACGACCTTAAAACCACGGCTTTTCAACTCCCCTTCGTTAATAATTTTCGAAAACACTTCGCTATGGGAGGTATCTAATCCTATAATTCCGATTTTATGAAAGGATTTTCTACTGACTTTATGTTCCATCGAAAAGGATCTTTGTGGATTAACCACCGATCCCACACTACTAACTATAGCAGTAGTAGCCAACATCTTCTCTAAAAAAATACGTCTTGACAATTTCTTTTTCTTCATCTGGATATTTTGGTTTAAGTTTTCAATTGGGCCAAAGCCCCTGCTTTTTACTAAAAGCATATTCATAAGAGGTATTCGTATAGTAACCCAACTCTTTGGAATACTCCATAAACTTCAGCCACCATGCCGGCACACGTACACCGATCCCTGGGTTATGATAAGATAAAGAGGTAATATCAGCTTGGACCCCCACTTTTACTTGCGGATTGGCCTGTTCGATAGCTTCTTTAGCATATTTATATCCTTTAATATAATCGATAGGCAATGTGGGGTTTCCCCATTCCTGATAGGAGGTCTGTACAAACATGACATCGGGCTTCACCTCCTTCGCTATTCTTGCTAAATCCAGCCCATAATGTTGTCTTATTTCAGAAACAGATCCCCCCAATACTGCAATAACCCAAGATGCAAAAACCGTTGTAGGACTTACTCTACGGACCACATCTTTGACACGACGATTAAACTCCAGTATAGCATCAACCCGGAAGTCCTGCCACTTAGAAAACAACTCCGGATTATTGTAAATAGCATCAAAAGTCAAAATCTCATCGGGGCTATTTAAAAAATCCCTTGTGAATTTTGTTCTCGCAAATAAACTAATATCTCCGTAGTGCCCATTGGTATGGATTGTATTCCATTCCGGAAAATAAGACTCTGCAAAGCCTATCCCTTCAAAATCATAATTTTTAAAAATACGTTCTATACGCCTTTCCTGCCATTGAATATATGCTTCCTGATGAAAAGAATAAAACCTTAGATTTTGTTCAGCAAAAGGCGTTATAAACTCCATTTCCCACTCCTTCGGTAATTGGTCATACATACAGTTGCCGGGTAACATCAGCCAAATAGCGATATCATTTCGTTTCAATGCATCTAGATAAGCGGGTCTGAATAAGTTATCATCTTTTTGTCCATCCCAACTGTTAACCACAAGTAGATGAACAGAGGTTATCTTAGCTTTCTTTAAATCCCTAATCAGACTATCTGGACTAATATTGCATGAATATAATACGCTTGGGTCAATCTGAATAGAATTTCCCTTAATTTTCTTAAGATTTCTAGCATTAGTACTATATACTTTTTCTGAAGCTGACCCAACACGGGACTTGTATCTATCTTGAGCCTGAATCAAACTCGAGGATAAGCCTATAAAAGCCACTAAAATCAAGCACTTTAGCACTTTTAGATTAAATTGACGACACAACATATTATTATAACTATTAATTAATCATCGACGGCATACACAGACAATCTGACCAGAAAGCCCTTAACATGATTCCCTATAACCATTCCAACCATAATAGGCTATAAAAGCAAAACAAAACACAGGGATAATAAAAGCAATCTCCCAAGTAAAACGATCAAGCACTAAACCTTGCAAGTATGGAATAAACGCGCCGCCCACAATAGCGGTGGATAATAGTCCAGAAGCTCTTGTAGTCATACTTCCGAGACCATTAACGGCCAATGAAAAGATAGTTGCAAACATAATACTATTACAAAGCCCAACACAGACCATCATCCACACCGAAATGTACCCCCCAGTAGATAAAGACATAATAATCAAAAACATAGCAACAATAGAAATAACAGTTAATATTCTATTTGATGCAAAATATTTTAAAAAGTATGCCCCTACAAACCGCCCTACTAACATTCCTCCCCAATAAAGAGACAGATAAAAATTAGCATTATGATCAGATATACTCAATCGATCGGCAATATAATTTGTCAAAAATGTGCCGATCGAAACCTCAGCTCCCACATACAAAAACAACGCTATGACTCCAAATTTTAAGTTTCTATGTTTGAATAAGGTAAAGGATAAGGCTTTATCTTTTTTCTCTGAATTAACTTCTCCAACTTTTTTGGGTGTTTCAATTTTCGGCATTTTGAGAAAAAAGACAATCAAACTAATAAAAAAAAGAACGATCCCTAGAAGCACATAAGGTTTGACTAAAATTTCGCTGGATTGTATTGAATTATCCATCTTAGACAGTACAAAATGTGCCCCAAAAATTGGTGCCAATGTGGTTCCTATTGAACCGACCCCTTGAATCAAAGTAAGACGAGAGGCTGCTGTTTCTGGCTTTCCCATTACCGTTATATATGGGTTAGCAGCAACTTGCAGCAGTACAATACCAATAGCCACAATAAATAACGCTAATAAAAACAATGCGTACTCATGGAAGCGTGAAGCTGGAAAAAACAACAATGCTCCGACTCCTGCTATTGCAAACCCCAACACCATACTCGTTTTATAACTCAACTTTTCCACTATCCGCCCTGCAGGAATTGAAATCAATCCATAGGTCAGAAAAAAATAGAACTGAACTAAAGATGATTCCGCATAACTCAACGAGAAACCTTGTTTGAAAAAAGGAACTAAAGTATCATTAAGTACCGTTACGAAACCTATTAAAAAATACAACACTGCAAGGATACACAACCCAACAACATAGTTGGATTGTGCTTTTTGATTTGAAATTGTATCAACCGTATTCACTTCTTGTATTACGTTAAATGCCATAGTGTTACTATTTATTTTATAATCTTTTTGAAAGTACTTCCAATCTCATAAAAGGTGAGTTCAGATAGCATTACGTTCATAACTCCCCCCCAAGTTGAGTTCACTTTAAACCTTATGTACTGATATTGATCGATATTCCCCACAAATGTCTGGTACTCTCCAACTCGACCGACGGCTATATCTTCTGCTGTCAGTCCCGCTGAATTTGAAGGCTTTACGGACTCGTAGCTTCCCAACAAATGCCATCCATCAAAACTACCATCACTATTAGGATCATTAGATCCATAAATCTCATAAGTTTTTGGCGCCCCTGATGAAAATAGCCAAGCGTCCGCATGAGAAAGTTGATTGACCCGAACCTTGCTCAACGTCTTTTTCTCTCCCAAGTTTATGGTAAACCAATTCGGAAGTTTCAAATTAGGCGCATTTTCACTTACATAAAAGATATGATCAACATGATTTGATATTCCGTCCCAAAGGTTTTTGATTCCCCACGAATCAAAAAGCGGTTGATAGGTATCCGTAGGCAAAGGATAGTGTTTGAATTTTGCTTTATCTGACTCCTTTTCAGACAGTACTTCTTCAAATTGTTCGGCCGGTGACGAAAACTTATCCACAAACAGCGTATCGGGTACATAATATGACTTATAGGTAAACTGGCCCCCTTGCGGAAAATCGGGAATAATTGACAACTCGTCCGAAGCAGGAAAAACTAATGTTCTCGTCATATTCTTATTATCTATATATTGTACTTCCACGCTCTCCAAAGTTTCATCAGCAGGTCCCCAAAGAACCTCAACATCACTCCCTTCTCTATTTATCAGCTTATAGGATCTATTATATAACGACCCTGCGTACAATGCCCCATATGACCGTCCCACCACTTCAGTGCGTATGGAAGTATTTCCCTTATTGTCATACTGGAGCACTTCAAAATTATAAGAACCTTCTGGGAGGTTGCTAACCATCACCTTTACAGTATCTATATTCTCTGTCTTATTCAACTCGCCTTCAACAGAATCTGCTCTATTGTTCCAGTACACTTTGTATTTTCTTACTTTAGGATCCGATATTAGCAACCATTGCAGCTGAATACGATCTCTGCCTACAAAAGCTTTTAAAGAATCGGCTTTGCTGATGTATATTTTTTCCCCTCCTTCCAAAAATTCAGCGTAAGTTGAATCCATTTTTTTACAACCGATCACTGTAAAAACAAACAGCAAAACTACCGGTATATATAATTTAGAATGTATCATGGCTATCATATTTTAATCAACTTGTTGTCCCCATAATGTTAACTCCGACAATGCGATATTTACCCTTGCCCCATATGTTCGAGTGGTTTTGAATCGTATATAGCGATAAGCTGGTAAATTAACAGGAAAATCATAGTCTTCTCCCGCTATGGCTACGCGAATATCTTCATCGCTCAAACTTCCCGTTGGCAGACCAGAAGGTTTTACTGACGTATAGTCACCCAACTTGGTCCAAGAGTCCCATTCGCCATTCTGAGAAGGATTATTACTGCCCCAGATCTCAAATGTTAAAGGTGTACCTCCCGTATACATGAACGACTTATCGTGATTTAACTGATTCACGCGAATGCGGCTAAAAATATACTTTTTGCCAAGATCTATCGTAAACCAGTTAGGCAGAGCTAAATTTTCAGGCTTAGATGGATGTCCCCAAAAAATCTTTGAGGTCGTATTGTCCCATAAATTTTCTAATGCCCAAGAGTCAAATTCGGGAATATAGGTATCATTAAACAACTTCGCATTTTTCCAATCGGATTTGTCAATAATCCGTTCATACAATGGTGTCATTGTTCGTTTCAGCGTATCGGATGAGTTATTCCACTTATCCGAAAAATAAAACGCAAACTCCGTAGATACATTTTCCAGTCCCCGAATGGAGTATCGTTTCTCTGGAGCATTAGAATACAATCTATCATAATTAATCCAGTTACCTTCATTATCCTTTATCATCGTATGTAAAATCAACTCCGCTTTGTCAGTATTAGAAAACACAGCATGTACCCCACCAAAAGTCTCGCTAACGTTTAACGTTTCGAAGACATCATGAATTAAAGCAGATAAAGGGTGAATATCAACCTCTACAGGGGCAGAACTAACTTCTGAACGCGATACCGAATACAGCTGGACATGGTGCTGCTCCGATCTACCAAAACCCTCAATTTCAATATAATTAGTGTATGTTGAAGCTTTTACCGATTTTTTCTGTCCGTTAGAAAGTATATATTCACCTCTTATGTACAATATATTTGGATCATCAGGCAGACTGTAGTATACTTTAGCTGCACCAGGTAAATTTTCAACATTAACAACTTTTATCTGTTGGGGAATTGCCCCATTGTTCTCTAATGGTTCTTGCTTATCAGCTGAGCAAGAGAAACCTATACTTATTAAAAGTATAAATCCCATAAATCTTAAAATATTTTTCATAATATAAATTGCTACCAGCCGGGGTTTTGAACTAAATTCTTATTCACAACGATATCGCTCTCTCTTATTGGCCAGAAATAATCCTTCAACCCAAATTTTTGAGAGAACAGTAGTTTTCTTCGGTAATATGATGCTGAAGAAGATTGATCAACATCCCAACCATATATGGGAGAATTCAGAATTTCAGGGGCAAGCTTCCATCTTCTCAAATCCCAGAAACGCTCACCTTCTAATGCCATTTCAATCATCCTTTCCCGCTGAATAATAGAACGCAACCCTTCTTTGGAGTTAAACTTATTCGGATTTTTTGAAAAATCTGTCCAAGCAGCCTTTACCCCTTTTAAACCAGCTTTGCTACGGACCAAATCAATATACTCGAACGACTTATCGTTGGGGCCTGAAACTTCATTTAAAGCCTCTGCATATAATAAATAAAGATCAGATAACCGCAACATAACCCAAGGCCAATTGATAGAGGTATAGGTACTGGTATTCTGAGATGTATTGCTGATATTTATATACTTTTTAGCATAATAACCAGTAACAGAATGCCAGCCCACACCTTCTTTCCCACCTATCTGCTCACTCTTGATTTGTAAATAATGAGGATTTGTATCGTCGTAGCGGCCATTCCCATACCAGATCCCTCCATCAAACCCTAAAGAACCATAAAACCTTGACTCTCTATCGAAATTTAATACGGCAGTCGTATAACCTTCTTTGATTTTAAAACGATCCTGGGACTCTGCGGTTCTTATAGAAAACCGATCAGTATAAGGATAGGTAATATCTTCGTCTATTGGAACACCATTTTTCGTATAAAAAAGTTCTGCGATTTTCATCGTTACCCCAATACTTCCATTAGGTTCTGAATTCCCCATATTACTACGTTCCAAAACCCGTGGAGCAGACCAGACCTGCAACTCTCTGGTATTGCTTAACGTATTAGCCCATATTATTTCCTTATTCCAACGTTCAGTAAGGGTACCCCTATTATTTAACTGAATACGTGTTTCCTCCGAAATATTTCTAGTTTGTTGGGTCAATTCAAATTCAAACAAATCATATCCAGCTTCCCTACATAGGGCAATCGCATCTTCACAAGCCTTAACTGCCGACTCCCATTTCGTTTGATTCTGTCCATCTAGATCGAATAAAGCCTGCCCATCTTTATTCTTAAAACTACTATACTCGGTATTATTATTGAACAAAGGACTCGCAGCATACATCAGGACTTTAGCTTTCATCGTCAATGCAATCGGTCTAGTTATTCTACCCAACTCAGCATTTTCATCACGTACTTCCAAAGGAAGATCCTGCGCAGCCCCGTCCATTGTAGACACCACATAATCAAAAACTTCTTGAACGGGTTTTCTAAAGACTCTTACTGCTTCTCCAGAAGCTGAAATGGGTAGATTTTTGTCTACAATAGGAATTGGCCCATACATGCGTAAAAGATAGAAGTGGTAGTAGGCTTTTAAAAATTTAACCTCAGAGCGCCATTGTTCCCTTTCCATAAAATCGATATCTGGAACTTTGTCCAAATTTTCCAAGAAAATGTTACACTGACTAATAGCCTGCCACAAAGCTGTTGAGTTGTTATATCCATTCCAATAGTCAAGCAATGGATTATTGATATTCTGCGTTCCTAAAGCTACCTGCCAATTTGCCCACCATGATTTGTCCGTCGACAACCATAATTCATCTCCGCCAAACAGACCTGGGTCTGCGTACATATTTCCAGATCTGGGCAAAAATGAATAGCAGGTAAATAAATATTTTTCCGCCGTGCTACGCATCCTAAATGCATAATCTATAGTTGCAATATTATCAGGGACAATATCTAAATATTTTTGACATGAGCTGGAACCAACAATAAGACCAACTAATAGAAATAATTTTAATCTTTTCATCTTCTGCGATTTAAAAAGTCATATTTATACCCAAATTAAAGACACGCTGAAGAGGATAACCTAATCCATTACCACCCATCTCAATATCCCATAACTTGAATCCACTAAACAGTAATAAATTGGATCCTGAAACATAGAAGCGTGCGGTTTTAGCTTTAATTCTACTGGTTATTCTTTCTGGTAAACTATAGCCTAATTCGGCTTGTTTCAACCTTAGAAAAGCGCCATTTCTTAACCATTTTGTACTGGATTGCACATTGTTGGTCTGACTCTCCGTACTTAGTCTTGGCCATAAAGCATATAAATCAGGATTATCCATCGAATAATGACTATCCGCAAAAGCTTTTAATATTTGCTTGCCACCTACAAACGGCTCTAGGTTTACTGCACCTGCACCTGTATCAGTAAAACCTCCTAACCAAAAAGAAGATTGTGCGGATCCCTGTAAAAATGCAGAAATATCAAAACCTTTGTACCCTAATGAAATTCCCCCTCCATAAATTATCTCTGGTGTTAATGGCAAGCCAATAGGCACCAAATCTAATTCTGAGATCTGTCCATCACCATTGACATCTTTATATTTTATATCACCCGCAATATTTTTTACCCCAAAATTTTGTATTGGTGAATTGGCCACTTCATTATCGTCCACGAATAATCTTTCTGCAATATATCCCCATGGCTGGCTAATAGAATATCCGACACGGGATCTCCACCATTCCTTTTCATAAGTCGGCTCTTCAAAAACGCTAACTTTATTGGAAGCATAAGTAAAGTTTCCACGTGCTTGTATCCATATGCCATTATCATAGGTGTCGCTATAATCCAAGGAAAACTCCACACCACTACCTTTCACTTCACCAACATTGGCCCTAACTGGCGCAGTTAATCCCATAGTGCTTGGGATATCTGCACGATCCATAAGGATATTCGTACGTTTCTCTTTAAAGTAATCGACAATAAAATTCATCTTATTTAAGAGGCCTAATTCCAGCGCCACGTTGGTTTTGTAAGATTTTTCCCACGTAATGTCGGTATTAGAATATCGAGTTACGTTAATACCATTTAAACCACGACCATACTCTCTACCAAAATATGCGGCCCTTGCTGCATTATTCATATCCACATTAGATAAATAGAAGAAACGATCATCAGCTAAACCGATGGCATCATTACCCACCAAACCATAAGTTCCCCTAAGCTTGAAGTTTGTAAATATAGGTTTAAGGGTTGACCAGAACTGCTCATTCGTTACGTTCCAGGCTAAACCAAATGATGGAAAAAAACCAAATCTTTTATCTTCATAAAACCGTTCCGAGCCGTTATATCCAAAATTGAACTCCGCAAAATATCTGTTATCATACGAATAGGTCCCCCGACCCGAAATACCCATGTTACGAGATGGCAATGACAGCTGTAGACTACCCGCTCTAGCATCTGTACCGGATCGCAATATAGAGACCAACATGGCAGAAATACTATGCTTATCACCGAATACTTTGTTATAATTCAGTGCACTTTCCATATAAAAAACGGAGTTTTGCTGCCGTAAATCGGGATTTAATGTGAAGCTCAAGAATTCCTCACCGGAAGCTTCGTTCAGTGCCTCTAATGAATATTGCAAAGTTCTTTTATCATAGGAAGTTAGTGCATAAAAGAAGGGTTTATAGGCCCGTTCAATATCATAACGAGATACGCGATTGGTATTAAACATCGTTCTAAATTTCAATCCTTCCACCAAGAAATCTAAATCCTGCTTTAATTCTAACTGCGCCATCATTAAAGAACGAGTATAATCCTTGTATCCCTTCACCATATCCGCATAAGGATTTAAGTAAGACCGTCCCTTTACTCCACCAAAAAGTATGTGCTGCACGTGTTTGTGATCTTCATCGATAGGATAAAAAGGAAGAAAATCAACTGGATTAGACCGAATTACAGTTTTGTAAACCTCTGCACCCCCTTGCAATGGTCCTGTGTAATCGTCAAAGTTGCCATTCAATCGAACGATTAGCTCTGTACTTTTTGTCAAATTAATGTTCACGTTGGCGCGTAACGTATAACTCTGTAAATTGATATTATTGTTAAAATTATTGATTCCATTTACACGTAAAACACCATTATCTTTAGCATATGAACCTGCCACATAATATCGGGCAACTTTCCCACCTCCATTCACATTCAAGTTATAACGGTGATTTATTGTATTTTCCTTAAACAGATACCCCCTCCAGTCCACCGAAGGAAAAATGATAGGGTCTACCCCTTCACGGGTCATGTCAATTTTCTCTCTACTATACAGTGGTACTTCAAATGGATTCCTAGCATACTGTGCTTCATTATAAAGCTCCATATAACGGACAGGATCTGCAAATTCCACATTTTTTGTAGGTGCTGACAGTGAGCTTTCTGCTCTAAAAGAAATACTAGCAGCACCCTCTTTACCTTGCTTGGTAACTACATAGATTACCCCATTTGCACCTCTCGCTCCGTACAACGACGTCGCAGAAGCGTCCTTCATAATGGTAAAACTCTCAATATCATCTGGCCTCAAACGAGCTAATTCCGTAGTACTAAGCTCCATCCCATCAATTAATATCAACGGATCCACCTTTCCTGTACCAAAAGAAGTAACACCTCTGATAAAAAAATCAGCATTATCTTGCCCTGGCTCACCACTTCGTTGATACGCAATAATACCTGCTGCCTGACCAGCCAATGCCGTTGTAAGATTAGAGGAAGGAATACGCAAGTTGGATGGCTTGATTGTACTGGCGGCCCCTACTACTTCAGACTTTTTTTGCGTTCCAAAAGCAACGACCACCACCTCATCTATGTCACTGACGGCCTCCTTCAGGATAACCTGCAAAAAACTCTGATTACCTACCAACACCTCCTGACCTACATAACCTCTGCTCGTAAAAATCAACACAGCGTTATTGGGGACATTAGTCATAGTAAAACTCCCCTTAATATCTGTTTTCGTAGTCAAACTAGCATTCTGGAATTTGATAGTCACTCCAGACAAGGCATTACCCAAGCTATCTTGGACTACTCCTTTCACAGATATAGCTTCCTGTGAAAAACCGGAAACAAAAAGAACCAAAAAAGCTAACACGAGAGCTGCTTTCTTCAGTTCGTAGAGAACAAGCATAGACTTGTTCTTCTCTAAAAATCTGCAAATATCCTGCACATTTTGAGATTTTAATAAATAATTTGGTTTAATCATAATTTTGGTATTAAAAGAGATTATACATAGATTATACCGCACAAATCCATCCTTAAAGTCTACAGACTATAACTTATCGTAAACAGCATAACTTATTAAATGCAATGCGTATCCGTCTGCTGGATTCTTTATCTTCAATGTTAACTTTTGATCCTTTTTATACAGATCATAGTTCCAATAGACATCCTTTCTACGAGTCAAATTCTTAGCCGGCATTCGTATTGTTTCAACGAACTTATCATCCAAAAAAGCCTCAACCTCCATGACATAGTCTGAATCAACATTTCCATTAAGGGCTTTAACTTCTCCCACTATGACAAGCCCCTCTCCATTGAATTTTAAATCAAACGTATCTGTAAATTCATGCCACAGTTCTTGCATCTTGTGAACAGACATATTTGGAAAGGAACGATTCAATTTAAGCTCTTTCGGAACTCTTACCTGAATAGTATATTTATCTTCTTGAAGCTTCCCGGCATTTCTTACAATATTTTGTTTTGCTAATTCAAATGACATTTCACATGCCTTTTTAATAGATATCGAGGTGTACATAAATGGTGTATCTTCAATCTCATCAACTTCAGATATCCACTTAGCAGGAATATTTGAGTACCCTAACATCGTACCCAAAATACCAGCAGCACTAGACGGGTTACAATCAGAATCTTGTCCACAGCGTGTTGAAATATCCATAGTCTTACCCATATCCTGTTGACCGTACAAAAGTCCTATAACCACATATGCCGAATTCATTTTAGCATCTATATTAAAGTCACGATGCGCTCCATTTGGACATAAATCATTATTCCACTTATTTTCTAACAAGTGCCATGTCTTTTTCCAGTCATCAGGATAAGCACGATGCCAACGTATAACGTCGCGTATACACTCTCCGAATCCACTATGGTATGGTATTCCAGTTAAACCTTTGTTGACTATAGCATCAATATTATCTTCGACAAATGCTAAAGCATACATATTGGCAATGTAAACCCCGCCGTATACCCCATCTCCATAGCACATGATCTGCCCTACATTATTTGCCAAGGCCGTAGCAACATGTGGCATACCGGGTGTAAATAAACCAATAAAGTCGGCCTCTATCTGAAAATCGATATCATCTGCATGAGGATTATTCTTCCAGTAACCTGTTTCGGGCCACCGCAACCCTTGCAAATAGTTATATCGCGCCACTTGATTTGCTTGGTCTAATGGAAAAGGAGCATTGGCCAAACTAGCCGCTAAGGTATCCATAGGCACATTCAACCCATGCTGATAAAACTTATCCAAAAAAGTTAAATCAACATAGATATCATCATACAATCCAGGTACTCCTTTCATAGTTTTAGCTAAATAGCCATGATACCATGGGATATCAACCGAATCAGGTATTATCCGTCCTACGTACAAGAATTCGGTAGGCCCACCATAAGTGACACCTATCGTCTGTCCAACCCATCCTCCTTTTATTTTATCTCTTAGGGTCGACTCAGACAGCACCACTTTTTCTTGCGCCTGAACAGTAAGTCTGATGCAAAACATGGATAGTAAAAAAAAACTTACATATAAAGCTTGATGTAAATATTGTGTTTTTGAGCTGTTCATAAATCAGTAATTGGTTAAAAGGTGATTTCTTTAGAGATGAACTAATTAACCCACAACCCTTGCTTCTTATAGAAAGTATACTCGTACGCCGTATTCGTATAGTAACCATGCTGTATCACACCATCCATAAAAGCACTCCACCATGCACCACTTCTTTTTTGCACATTTGGATTATGATAAGATAGTGACGCAATGTCCGCCTGAATTCCAATTTTAACATTTGAATCAGCTTTCTTAAGTGCATTAAACACATAGTCATATGATTTAAAATAATCAGGTTGAAGCGTAGCGTCTCCCCAGTCTTGTGCAGCAGTCTGTACATAGTAAATATCAGGTTTAACTTCTTTGACAATACGCTCCATATCTAGGCCAAAGTGTTCCTTTATTTCTGCCATAGTACCTCCACGCACTCCCATTCCCCAAGACGCAAATAGAACATCGGGGTTAGAACTCTTAATTGCTTGCTTTATTTCCTTATTGAAATTAACGATAGCATCTGATCTAAACTCGATCCATTTTTTATACAGTTCAGTACTTTTTCTTATCTCATCAAATGTATACACCTGGGATCCGGCAAGGTAAATCTTGTTGAATTTATTCAATGCATAAGCACTTACATCTCCATAAAACCCATTATTTGCCAATGTCTTCCATTCGGGAAAGTAAGATTCCGCAAATTCGATTCCGACGAACTCTGGATAGTTTTTAATTATGTTTTTAACACGATTAGCCTGCCATTTTACAAAGTCTGGATGATGAAAAGAGTAAAAGTAAACACCTGGATAGGGGGTCATAAGTCCCATTTGCCAAGTATCCGGAAGGTCTGGCTTTTCATAAAAGCAATTTCCTAAAACCATTAACCAAATAGGAAAACCATTGTCCTTTAAAACTTTTAATAATTCGGGCTTTAATAAATTGTTATCCCGCTTACCATCCCAAAAATTAACCAAAAACAAATGCACAGATTTTATATTTGCTTTCTTCAGGTCTTTGATTAACTGATCATAGGAAATACCCGAGTTGTAAAAGGCCAAAGGGTCTATCTGAATACTATTTCCATCAATATTCTTCCAAATTGTTGACTCCTCCTCTTTTGTTGGAGTATCACTGTTTGCTTTGCAGGACAAAAAAATGGTGCTCAACACCAAAAACAGTGTAAGGGTATAAATAAATTTCATTTCATTTAATATTTTGGGTTAATTAATATTTCATCACAACATATTTGTTGCCCCTCGTACGCATCGATATCAACCTGGACTTTATCAGTCTCAAGCTTCAGATCATTAAACAACGCTAAATCAATCCAAGCATCAAAACGGTTATTTGGAAATTGATCCAACTGTATGGTTTTTATCCTTGTAGTCACCCCTTTGTCATTGATGACACTTAAATGGACAAATTGAGGAAGAGCGATATGGTCTGGCTTATAATTCAGGAAACGAAGTGCAACACTATTTACTTTTTGTTTACCACTCAAGCTAATCGTTAATCGTACTTGATTATTCCCCAACCTTACCCATCTATCATCCTTGCTATTTTCTTCTGCAAAAACACCATTATACAAGCTTGCATATTGCTTACCGCTGGATACCACAGTGCTAATTTTGCTAGTTGATAATTTCGCATTCCTAAATGTAGATTCCAGAAGCTTCCATTTGTCGTGTCCTGACCTCCAATCGTTGTACTGATCCGTTACCAGATTTGAATAGGTTGGTTGACCAATAGGAAATAGTGAGTTTGCTTTTTCATATATACCATAAGTAGAAAAGCTTATGATTTCAGCAGCTCCTGCTTCTGTAGCAGCAGTCATTTGTGCTAGATATCTAGGAAAAGCCGCAGGAATTAGAGCTGACTCTCTTGAATTATCCCCCTCTTCCCAAGTAAAGCTTTCGACATTTGCCCAAAACTGAATATTTGTTCCCTTATGTATCTCACCCAATTTTTTAAAATTCTCCTTCATTCGAGGCAATGGTTGTGGCTCACGTACACATCCGACCTCATCCTGATAGGCTATGATATCAACATTCAGCCGCTTAATCTGTCTGGCAAATGCCGGATTATCTAATTCTGCGTTACAGATACCATAAGGAGAGATCATAATTACCTTATCAGGCGTCAGGCTTCTTGCTTTTTGTGTCAAGAAATTGACAGCATCCACAGCATGATCAGAAAGTATAGGTTCCATGGAATCCTCCACCGGCAAGTACCAACCATAAAATGCAGCGTGATACGTATACAGACTGGCAATTTCTTCCATAATTTTTATTTGCATCGCTCTTATTTTCGGGTCTTTCAAATTATCATCCTGATCCACAGCCCATCCACTGCTCATAAAAACCTTCATTCCGTTCTTAGATGCCGTCTCTAAAATAGCATCAACAGGGCTTTTGTTAGTAGCATCATAAGCCGCTTCCATATAAGATGAGGGATAGTACGATTTACCTTCATTGGCTACCGCCATGATAACAATATATTTGATTCCAAGATCAGCTTGTTCCTGGATTTTAGTTTCCCAAAATTTAGCCGTATTATGGTCTATATAGAGGGGATTCATATACTTGTTTCTAACATCTTGATAAGGCAAGTTTACCCATGTCCCACAAACTGGCTTTGTCTGTCCGACGACATACTTTGTAAAACTCAAAGCCACGGCAAATAGCAATATTTGGTGTATACGGTTCATAAATTTAGTTTTTCTTTCTAGCTTTTGCTAATTCGTTTAGATAGCGCTGATAATCTTTAAATAATTGAATAGTACGTTCCTCTCCTACTTTTATACTAGCTCCTGGATCAGAGAAAACGCCTGGAAATTGGTAACACAAAATTTTCTCAAAATTATCTAACATAGTGAGGTCCCTAATGATTTCCTCCATAGGTCTTGGATATAAAGATTGATCAGCGTTAAACAAAAATGTCTCTAAATCAAACCACAAGTGTGCGCCATAACGATCACATAGACCCTGCAACAGATCGGCAGCTTGCTTACCTGTCAGATCTCCCTCAGGCATCCGGGCGAACCCGAACGGGCATAAAATATCCAAGTTTTGTAATAGCGCTGGATAAGTATCAACACCATCCGGCACCCCCATACTATTTGTAGCTAACATAATCGGTTTATCAGGTGCCAAGCTATGACAGTATAGATTAAACTCTTGACAAAAATCAACTATTTCCTTCTTTCTAATCAACCTACTTTCTGCCGTTTTTTCCCAGTTATCCAAACTCCCTCCGCTTTCCTCTGAGACATAAAAACCGTAAAATGATGGATGATGTCCATATTGATCCCACAGCTCCTTAGCAACTTTTTTATGCCATTCTAAGGACTCTTTTGTAAAATCAAACCAAGCAAACATTCCAACTCCTAAAAAAACATTCATATTTAGCTGATCCGCCTGCTGGAGTATTGCTTCAATCGGGTCTTTAGCGGCTATCGCCATCCGATCAACGTAAAGCTTCGAAGGATAAAAAGCAGCCCCTTTATAATTCTCCACATTTGTTTGGTGCTTACCCACATATTCCTCATTACGAAACACCTCTTGAATAACGATAGTATTCATTTGAATTTTATGCATCGAACGAACCATCTCAGCCCACTGTTCATCGCTCATTTTTTTTATATCAGCATTCCAATGCTTACCTTCAGTTTCGCTCCAATGATAGAGCCCCATCCAAGCACCATCAATCTGTTTAGTAGAGCGGGTTTCTGAATTAACAACCTTAAATTCCTTAACTATTCTACTGACCCCACCCTTGCCGCGGACAACCATGATAATCTTCTGATGCCCCATTAGACCTGCAGTAACCAATCGATGCTTTAGTTCTATCGTCTTTTTGGCCTTTATCAACAAGTTAGAATATTGGAGCAGATATTTCTTTGATTCTTTATTTAAGTACAGAGAGATCTCATACGATGCATCTTCAACATCTTTATTAATGATTCCCGCACGCACATCTAAATCAACTTTATTCGTGATTTGATCCGGAGGGATTAATGTAAGCCCCAAATAATCGTCAGCCAATAGTTGATGCATACAAAAAAAAGAAATTATCAGTATCAAAATACTTTTCATAACATATCTAGTTTAAAATTGGTCGTTGGATATATTAACTATTATCATCGATTTGGTTTAGTTTCATCCAACACGAATTCTTGCTTTTCAACAATTTTCTCCATTAGCTTCCATAGCTGGAACAATGCTCGCGGGACATGAAAGAAACCCTTCCATTTACCTCCTTTAGAATCTACCAAAAGAGCCCCATCGCGCTTCAGATATCCAAACATTTCACCATGCTCCGGATCCACAAAGTGATTCCATATATATTCGTGCAGACGGGCTATCCACACCTCTAGCCGCGTATCTCCCGTCATTTCATAACCTTTGACCACAGCAATCAACGCTTCCAGATGAACCCACCAAAGTTTTTGGTCCCATTCTAATTGCTGTGGAGGAAAACCTTTGATATCTCTAAAATAAAAGATACCTCCATACTTAGCATCCCAACCAAACTCCAACAATTGCAGAACAATCTCGGTACATCGGGAAACCAATTCCGTATCTTCCCATCTTCTTGCTATGTCCATAACAAACCACATCGATTCCAGTCCATGCCCAGGATTCACCAACCTTCCTTCAAAACTATCTACGATACTTCCATTTAGCGCTACATTCTCTAAAATAACACCTAAATCTGGCTTATAAAAAATATCCATTACCTCATGAACACCTTCCCGCAACACACTTTCAACCAAACTCTCATCCAATAGATGTTCTATCTCCAAAACCAGGTTACATAGAATCATCGGCAGCGAAAAACCTTTAATATCACGGGTTCCTGGATACGTTTTAGAAAACCTGCCTTTAGGAGTTTCTTTACGCTGAAGAATTATTTCAAAAGTATTTTTTGCCACTTCGGAATATTTTCGATCCTGTGTAGCCTTATACAGCTGGGCAAAAGCCATAGCTGCAAAACAATCCGAAAAAATACTATGTGCCTCCATAAGAGGCAAACCTTTCCGATCCAAAGAAAAATACCAGCTTCCTTGATTATCCCTGCCATGTCTCAACAAAAAATCTGCTCCCATCAAAGCAGCATCCAACCATTCCTTCCGTTGTTCTACATTATTATACAGCATAGCGAATGTCCAAACCTCTCTACATTGCAACCATACAAATTTATCGGTATCGAATACACTCCCATCCCTTTGGAGACAAGTGAAATATCCTCCAAATTCCAGATCTAACGAGTGTTCCAACCAAAAGGGCACTACACGATCTAACAAATAATCCTTATAGATGGATACATATTCTTTCTTAATCATAATTCAGTTTAAAAATTTAAAAAATCGAGATATCACAAATCAACCGAAACACATAATTTATCATAGCACAAACAGAATACTGTCATATCGGTTAATCAACAAAACTAAATTAAAAAATAATATTCACTAAAACAACACAATATTTAAAATATTTTTAATATTATATTGAAATATCAAATATTTATAAATATAAGCAGCTGTATATATGCATATATTTAACAACTCAAGACCCACAAAAACAACGTTTATAAAATATTTTAACAAAAGGGTTTTTATATAGATAATTTTCAACAACACAAACCCTGTCCCCGTATTTTTTTACTATATTGCCATGCATCGTCACATCATAACTTGAAATATAAATGGCTTCCAGTTTTCTCACAGACTTACATAATGCAAACATCTCCGGAGTAGCATTTAAGAACATAAAACTTAAAAAGAAAATACTAGCTTATTTTGCGTCCAATGAATTGGGCACTATTGCCGAACTCAGTAAAGAATTCAACATCAGTATCCCCAAAATCAATGAGTCGATAAACGAGCTTATTGAAGAAAAGCTCGTGAAAGATTACGGGAAGCAAACCTCCAATGTCGGGCGAAAGCCAAACAACTATGGCTTAGAAGCTAACTCTGCATTTTTTATAGGTGTACAGGTCAGTCATGACTTTCTAAGCATCGCCATGATTAACATGAAAAAGGAACTCATTGCAAGCAAACACGACATCCCGTATACCTTGGAAAACAATGAGCAGTCTCTACTAGACATCTGCAAAGAGATCAAAGACTTTGTCAGCAAGCTAAGCATTAAGAAAGAAAAGATATTAGGCATAGGTATCAATCTATCCGGAAGGATTAATTACAGGACAGGATACTCGTACAGTTACTTTAATTTTTATGAAGATCCCTTGTCCAATTTCTTCGAACAGGAGCTAGGTATACGCACTTATTTAGAAAATGACACCAAAGCCCTAGCTTACGGTGAATTCTCCAGTGGTATTCTCAGTAACGAAAAGGATGCCTTGTTTATCAACGTAGACAATGGAATAGGATTAGGGATCCTTATCAACAATCAATTGTACTACGGAAAATCTGGATTTTCCGGAGAGTTTGGTCACATCCCTATTTTCGACAATGACATTATCTGCAAATGCGGAAAAAAAGGATGTTTAGAAACTGAAGCCTCGGGATATGCACTACGCCGCAGCGTGATTCATCAATTGCAACAAGGAGAAACCAGTACACTAACAAAAAAATTTCAAGAAATAGAAGATATCCGTCTACAGGACATTATCCAAGCCGCAAAGAAAGATGACACCTTGTGTATCGAAGCTATTAATAAAATAGGAGAAAAACTAGGCAGAGGGCTAGCGACATTAATCAATATATTCAACCCTGAGCTGATCATAATAGGCGGAATCTTAGCGACCTCTGACGAATACCTCAGTCTTCCCCTAAAAAATGCTATTAATAAATATTCCCTATCTATTGTAAATAAGGACACGAAAATCGCGATGTCCAGCAATGGACAAAAATTTGCGGCCATGGGCGCTTGTCTACTTTTAAGAGACCGACTTTTGGAGATCACCGAATAGCCATATACTGCGGTGACAACTTTAAAGAATTGCGATAGCAGCCAGCAAAGCTATCGCAATATTTTACCATCCGTATCCACTGCTTTCACATAGGGATCCGCATAACGGTCCACTAACACGGCAAACTCGTATCGGCTTACGACATGTGCAGGATCATAATTCCCTTTAAACTTCAATTTTCTTGACCATTCCTTCTCCACCTCTCTATCTAATTCATCCCCTCTAAAGGAAACCTGCTTAATCAGCGCTAAGAGCTCTTTCAATTCAAATACCCCCACCTTTTCATCAACGAACCAAAGCTGACTTCTGGAATAAAGGCTGTTGAACACCTCTTTCACACTATTTATATCAACAGAGGCTTCCCCATTAAAAGCTAGTAGCTTTTGTTCTCCATCAGCAGGCAGCAAGGATACTAAATATATCTTTTGAATAGACTTAAAATGAACATCGGAAGAGCTTACATCCAACCAAGGTAAAAGACGGGCGTCAAAAGTCAACAGCTCCGTTTGAAGTTTACGCATATCAACCTTTTCTGCGGTAGTTTTAAAAAAAGAACAATACCCCGCGGCAGCACCCAATGCCTGCCCCAGATTAGATCGTAAAGGCAGACTATTATCATCCAGCCCCACTTGCACCAAACCGGAAGTATAGAAAATGTTAGACACACGACGTGCAAACAGATCTGACCACGTATACCCGTATACGACATCCGCATACTCACCAATAGATACCAAAGTACGTCGCTTGTTGACTCCAATCTCAGTAATGGGCAATATACGCCCAGGTTTTGCAAACAGATCCGTCGATACCACATATTTTCTCGTATCCCCCTCCGTAGTAGCATCGACCATAGCCCGCACTTTAAATTTGCGTTTATCCGACAATGTCACCGTCACATCCTTCTTCCCATCTACCATCTTGGTAATACGGGCAGCGCCGACAAGGGTAAGATTACGTTCTTTTGCCAACATACGCTCTACAGCATTTCTAAGCAATTGAGGGTTCAGGTCACGCTGCAATGCAACAAGTAACGAATCGTCTTTCCCTTTAAGCTGTCCGGTTTCTATCAGGACATCTTTCCAAATTCCACCCAATAAACTAACATTAGATCTAACCGAAAGACGTCTACTTGTAATTTCTTCTAAATAGGTCTGCTTATTAAAAACCCAGACAGTAGGCACGTTAGAACGCACTGCTTGCAAGGCAGCAGCAAACGCCTCTATCCCATCGCCATAAACCAATAACGTAGGTTTTATTTCTTTCGCTTCTAACTGCATTACGCCCAAAACCAGCATAAGTACATTTATGATTATAGCTTTTAATCTTATCATATCACAAAATACACAAATTCTCCGGGTTTGCGCTTAATATACTTCTAACTTTTTACGTCCAACTTATGTAACCATAAAGCTTTATTGAGTAACTTTGTGGTATGATAGAGGACGAGAAATCACTTAATTTTATTGAAGAAATTGTCGAAGAGGATCTTCGCAATGGAACACATGATGGACGTGTACTGACACGCTTCCCTCCTGAACCCAATGGCTACCTGCACATCGGACACGCCAAATCCATCTGCTTAAACTTTGGATTGGCACAGAAGTACAACGGAACGACAAACTTACGGTTTGATGACACTAATCCCGTTACGGAGGACACCGAATATGTAGAAAGTATTAAAAAAGATATACAGTGGTTGGGATTTCAATGGGCCGAAGAACTATATACTTCCGATTATTTCGAAACCCTTTATCAATATGCGGTTAAATTAATCCAACATGACTTAGCTTATGTAGATGACAGCACAGCAGAAGAAATTGCGGCAGCCAAAGGTACACCGACGGAACCAGGCGTACCCACCCCCTACCGTAGCAGGTCTATCGAAGAGAATTTAACCCTCTTCCAAGAAATGCGAGACGGAAAATATAAAGATGGAGAAAAGGTACTACGTGCAAAGATTGACCTGGCAAATCCTAATATGCATTTGCGCGATCCTCTTCTGTACCGTATCAAGCATGTTCACCACCACCGTACCGGTGACAAGTGGTGCATCTACCCGATGTACGATTTTGCTCACGGACAGTCCGACTCTATCGAAAAGATCACCCATTCCGTATGTACGTTGGAATTTATTCCCCACCGTCCACTATATGATTGGCTGATTGAAAAACTAGAAATATTCCCTTCACATCAGTACGAATTTGCACGCCTGAATATGACCTACACGGTCATGAGCAAACGCAAGTTACTACAATTGGTCAACGAAGGACACGTCGAGAGCTGGGACGACCCCCGGATGCCTACCATTTCAGCCTTCCGCAGAAGAGGATATACACCTGCCAGTATACGCAATTTCTGCGAACGTATCGGCGTACAGAAGCGGGAAAACATGATTGACTTCAGTCTTCTAGAATTCTGTATCCGTGAAGATCTGAATAAAACTGCTTGGCGTCGTATGGCCATACTCGATCCCATCAAATTAATCATTACAAACTATCCGGATGGACAGATCGAAGAATTGGTTGGTGAGAACAATCCTGAGGTAGAGGGAGGCGAAGGCAGTAGAGCAATCCCTTTCTCCAAAGAACTATGGATCGAACGCGAAGATTTCATGGAAGAACCTCCAAAAAAATTCTTCCGTCTGGGTCCTGGGTTATCCGTCCGCTTAAAGCATGGCTATATTGTCGAATGTCATGATTTCAAAAAAGATGACAATGGAAATGTGACAGAGATATACTGTACCTATGCACCAGATTCTAAGTCCGGCGAGGATACCTCTGGATTAAAGGTTAAGGGAACCATACACTGGGTATCGGTAGCACACGCCAAGAAAGCTGAGGTAAGATTGTATGACCGTCTGTTTCAGGTGGAAAATCCGGCTGCCGAAGAAGATTTCAAGGCTAGTATCAACCCGGATAGCTTACATATTATTCAAAATGCCTATATCGAACCGGATCTCGCAGACGCAGAGCCGGGCAAAGGATATCAATTTATCCGAATGGGATATTTCACCCTCGATACCAAATCTACTCCAGAGCACTTGGTATTCAACCGTACGGTCACGCTAAAAGACTCATGGGCCAAAGAGGTCAAAAAAGGATAATAACACAAAAGGAAGCTTTAAGCTTCCTTTTGTGTTATATAATCACTGAGAGCTTGCCTCTCCCAGAAAACCTCGATTAGGAACTCCCCCGAAAAGCCATTATATTAGAAGATAAAACCACAATTATACGCTTACAATCATCTTCTAAAACTTTTTGTATTATGGCAATGAAATTCAATATCCATGAAATCGTTAACGGGATGAACCCTGAAGCACCAAATAAATTCTATCTACGTCCCATAAGTTCCGGTGAAAAAAACCTGGATGAGCTCGCTGCTGACATAGCCCATTCCTCCTCCCTGACAGAAGCAGATGTATATGCTGTCCTTCAAAGTTTGGTACGAGAAATCCCCCGAGCAATAGCCGACGGCTACATTGTAAGATTGGGCAACCTGGGGTCTTTCAGAATGAGCATCAATAGCTCTGGCAGTCACAGTGCAGATCAAGTATCTGAACAGAATATAATAAAAAGGCGATTAATCTTTAATGCTGGGAAGTCGGTTAAAAAAGAACTTGATAAAATAGTCTTCGTAAAGAATAAATAACAAACTGAACCAAATAAAAAAAAGACTTAGGCAACTTCTAGAAATTGAACGCTCAATTCCCATAAAACGAGCGCTCAGTTTATATAAATTGAGCGCTCGTTTTACTAATATCAACCTATTGACTTTTCCGTTGCTCTTTTAGAATTATAATCTGCTCCTCTAATGCTAAAATAGTCTTTTCCTGCGAAGCAATAACCTGCTTAAGCGCATCAATAAGCGTCGGCTCAATTTCATTCACCACCACAGGTTCCTGATAAAAGGCCGTATCATCACGAACCACGGTACCACCCTGTCGGAGCATCGGTCCATGACCTGTGACCAGCCATTCCGGTTCGATATCCGCATATCTAGATAAAATACTTGCTACCGCATCCGAATTCAACGCCGTCATCTTCTGAATACCTTTAAAATTAGCATAAGAAAGCCCTAAATCTTTAAAAAAATCGGTCTTACTCACTCCCTTATACTCCGCTATCAACAATACACGCTCTTTGATATTAGACATTTTTTTATCTAAAAATTATGATTAGATATTTAATTATCTTACTTTTGTTTTAATCAGAGATAATATTATCCAAAAACCCTATTATAAACACTTTATTATCATGATAAGCTACAAAAAAGAAACTAAAGACCAAGCATTTTCGCTACCTATCTAAAATCCATATTAAGGATCCCGATAGCTTTATTAAGGAAGTCATCGTCAACGGGAAACGAAATTGGGAGTCCCATATCAATCATTTCCTATGTAGTACTTTTTATCCACAAATGCGCAGTCCCTACTACGAGGGCCTTGGTGCCTTATTTACAGGCATGAAGCAAATGATAGAAATCGCCTTTATTATAATATCCCATGATAATTATCCACCACCAACTCGAGACCGTGTATTTCAACATTTCACGAAAGAATTATTTCGCGCAGAACTTGACCTTCAAATTAGGCTACCGATTACCGTCTTAAGTAACTTTTGTGGCTATATGAACATGAAAGAATGGCTAGATTATGTAGATAACCTTCTTCTAATCAGAGACCTCACAGACGAACAAGAACTCGCTAAACATTTCAACAGTAGCTATATTGCTACGCATACACTATTAACCCAACTTCCAAATGCTCTGTCAAAGATATTTAAAGATGGAGGGGTAATCAAATATTATAAAAAAGGGAGGGAAAATTAAAAATAAACCACAAACAATTATGACAACAACTAAAAAGTATACCTATCAAGAAGAAGAAGAAAAACTAGAAAGTCTTCTATTCAGCACAGCATCCTATCGTGGAAATACATTATTAGAGAAGCAAGTTCGTCTTTTAAACACCTGTTTTGTCCATTTACAGGATTATACACGCACCACTCCCGAACAAAAAGCAGATGCTGATGAAATCCTTAACACATTAGAGCGCCATGTAAAAGACTTATACCGATTACATCGGGCCGCGAAAGAAGAAAGCTTCTATGTTCGTGCCTTTTCGAAACAAATCACCCTCAATCCCTATTGCAAAGAAGAAAAATCAATGGATGAACTCACTAAAATGAGTTACGAGCTCATGGATAACAAAATCCATCATCTACGCTATGAAGAGATATTCAACATCTATCTTTTCTTAGACCGTCTATTTGAAGCCAATGGCATTCTGGACTGGCTAGACCTAATCAGTGACTGGAAAACCGAAATGCAGAAAGATAGTCGTAGCATGCAAGAGAGTTATATATATAAGCCTGCCTGGACATTCTTTTACTTCCATCAGATATTAGAAGCTCATTACGTCATCATAGAAGCCGGACTTGGAAGTCATCCCAATACACCTACCGAATACTACCACAGTGATAATCCAATAATACATAGCGATGTTGCCACGGTAATCAACCCATTTGAATACCTAGAATGCCTCGTTTTTGACACCCCAATATTGAAAATAAAGGCAGACGTCCAACTCCTATATGACTATGCAACAAAAAATACATCCAATAGAGAAAAATCAGCCCTCGATCTCATTAACATTGCAGGCTATATTAAAGCCCTAATGGAGACAGCCTACCTCGTCACGCAAACTCCTTATATTCTGGAAGAATGGTTGAAACCTGAAAAATGGCAACGATACTCAACTTATATTCGTCCAACAATTGAGCCGATAATCTTTGAGTATCTATCTCAAAAACAGCAAAAGAAACCTTACAAAGTCATAAAAAAAGAGCTATGGAGTATTAGCAATACGAATTATACCTTAGACACTTGGGAGGAATATGCACTCGACCCCGATAGAAAGCTTGAGGACAGGCACAATAAATTTATCGAGATCAACAAAATCATCGAAGCCATATACATCATCTATTACGACCTATTGAGCAAAGAGCAAATCACCGTCGAAGAGGGCAACTCTAAAGTTGAATAAAAGATGGTTCAAGCGACAAAGGGAAAAGCAACCAAGGAACACTTTTTGGTTGCTTCATACCAATTGATGACAGGTTGTAAACTATACCGTCCTTCCGACCGAAGTGGAGAACCCCGAAGGGCTCTGCGAAGCAATATCTAGAGACTATATATTAACCCTATAAAATTCATAGACCTCTCCACAAGGTCGAGATGACGAAAAAAGAAACTATTTTCGATTCATTAACCCTTATACCTTTACGCCAACTGCTCCACAATCTTTTGCGTAGGACCAGGATTACTCATGGTGTAAAAATGTAAAACCGGCGCACCAAAATCAATCAGCTCCTTACACATATTGACCATCCACTCCTGACTTACGAGATGCACATCCGCGTTTGTTTTACAAGCATCGACCGCATCACTAAGCTCTTCCGGAATATCCAAATGAAATATCTTAGGCAGCGCGATCAGCTGTTTTTTAGAAGTTAACGGTTTAAGTCCTGGAATAATTGGCACATGAATATCATTATCCCGACATTTGATGACAAACTCTTTATATTTATCAATATTATAAAACATTTGTGTCACGATAAAGTCCGCTCCCATCTCCACTTTCTTCTTCAACCACTTAAAATCCGTATTGAAATTGGGCGATTCAAAATGCTTTTCAGGATACCCTGCTACCCCAATACAAAAATCCGTCTGCTCCGAGCTTTCCATATCCTCATGTAGATAATGTCCCGCATTCATACTAAGCACCTGTTGTAGTAATTCCGTCGCATAGGCATGTCCACCAGGAGTCGGTATGAAATCAGCATCCCCTTTACGCGCATCGCCACGCAAAAGCAAAACATTGTCAATGCCTAAGAAATTAAGATCGATCAGTGCATTCTCCGTCTCCTCCTTAGTAAAGCCTCCACAGATAAGGTGCGGCACAGCATCCACCTTGTATTTATTCATGATGGCAGCACAGATAGCCACAGTTCCTGGACGCTTGCGATAAGCAACCCGCTCCAATAGCCCACCAGCATGCTCTTTATAAAGGTAGTCCTCGCGGTGGTACGTAACGTCGATAAAAGGAGGGTTGAACTCCATCAATTTATCCATCGTATTAAAAATACTCTGGATTCCTTTACCCTTGGCAGGTGGAAGAAGTTCAAAGGAGAACAAGGTCTTTCCGTCAGCCCGTTTAATATGGTCGATAATCTTCATACAAATATATTAAGGCCAAGAGAAAGCACACAAAGGCATTGTGAGTTCGGCTTATCTTTCCCGCCAACTGGAGGGTAGAATGTAGCACCTTGAACAGTGTCAGGTTGCTAAGGCTTCAGCGGGTCTATTCCCTCGGCCTTTCTCTATAAGCAATAGCTAATATCGGTTTAAAAAACGAAAAGAAAAAATAGAAAGAAAAAAATTATTCTTTATACAGATCTACCAAGCCTTCAGGAAGCTCTACTTCAAGAAGCTCTTCTTCAGCATCAATACCTAATATCAGATCTTCGGACAATGGAAACATCAGTTCTTTGCCATCCATATCCACAGTAGCTATAAACTGCTGCGGCATCTCCTGTACATTGATAATCTCACCAAGTTCACCATATTCCTCATCAATTACAAGGTAGCCTATTAAATCTGTGTAACGAAAATCATCTGGATCTCTTTCCGGCATCTTGTCATTCGGCAGGTACATCTTCTTCCGGACCAGCACCTTGGCTTTGTCAATATGGTCTACATCCTCAAAATTAGCATAAGCAGTACTATTGTTATGAAGCTTGATCTGATCAACAAAATAAGGCACCAATTTTTTGTTGACCTCTAAAAAAATAATCTCTAACTCCAACTCTTCATAGTCCTCAAATTCGAAAAACAACTGAACTTCACCTTTGAGCCCTCTAGTCTTGCTTACATAGCCGATATAAAAACTTTCGTCGATTGTCATATTGTCAAGTAAAGCGCAAAAATAAAGATTATAAAACAAAACTTCCATGATTCTTTTGATTCTTTAACAGACATGGAAGTTATTGATACTTTAAAGTTTATAAGATATCATCAAAAGGCAACTTATTTCCCTGAACGATCCTAAGTTTTTGTTTAATATTTTTACGGTGCGTCATTATGGTCAGCACACTCCTATTCATCACATCAGCGATGTACTGATTCGTAAAACCACGCTTAATATATTCATATACCTCTATTTCCCGATCGGTCAGACTAAATTCTTCACTCAATATATGCACTTTGTCTGCTATCGGGGCAGTATGCGTATAAAAATCATATACCTCTCCCTTCCATACTTCTCTGATCAGTTTCAACAACCCCTCTGCATCAATCTCCTTGGAGACGTAAGCTTCCACCCCAATCGCCTTCAGATCATGGGCAAAAGCATAATTCACCTCTAGAGACAGCATAATAATCTTGACTTCTGGAGCAAAGCTTTTAATCTCACGTGCAATACTTATCCCCGATTTTACGGGGAGATGAATATCCAATAATACGATATCAGGCCTATCACACAATAATACGTTTGATATCTTTAGACCATTATCATAACTATTGACCAATAGCATATCATCAGCCTTGTCCAAAAGAGCTTTCAACCCTTCGTAAAATAGACGGTGATCATCAATAGACACTAATCTTATCATATATTTGATATTAATGGTATGGTAATAACAACTGAGGTTCCTTTATTCGAACTATGGACATCCATGCGACCATTATGATAATCAACACGGGTTTGCAAGCTAACCAGCCCTACCCCTTCCTGCCTAAAATCCTTCTCCGACTGCCATCTCTTTGAGCCATTATCTTCAACCATCAAACGCAGCTCCTTATCTTCTATCGCCAATGAAACATCTATTATTGAACAGCCCTCCGCATGTTTGATAGCATTAGTCAACAATTCTTGATACATCCTATATACCGATATCTGCAGATCCATGGAAATAGCCTTGTCATTACCTAAACAATTCAGGTTAATCTTTATCCCTTTATAGCGTACTGTATCTTGTTTCATGCATTCAAATAATCCCGATACCTTCAACTGCGTCGGATACAATTTATGAACCAAGTGCCTAAAATCAGCACCTATCTCCGTTAGAAAATATTCTAATTTTTCCTTTTGTTGAATACGCTCTGAAGCTAACAACAACCTTAATCCATGAATCGCTCCACCCAAGCCATCATGGATATCTTGCCCAATACGCATACGCTCCTTCTCTTGCACCGATATCACCTCTTTCGCAAGCGTCTTATTCGTTCTGTAAAGCTCCAATAATTCCTTAGAAAAACGGTCAAACTCACGTTTGTAAATTACAGAAAATACAATCGTGAGATAGACAACCTCAAAAGCGAAAGCAAATATGATATTACCCGGTAAGACAAACTGAGGCAAATACAACATGTCAAACGTGTTCAGCAGATAAAGGAACATTGACACCAACAGCAAACTAACTCCTGCCAAATAATGATATATATAGCGCACGGAGCGTGACACACATATAAAAATAACAACGATTAGTAAACAAGACTGTATCAATAATATACCGACGAAGATATGTTCGGCGTACATCAGTATATGAAAAGCATTTGAAAACAGCATTTGATGGCATAAAAAAAGAAGAGTCAATACTAA
Organism: Sphingobacterium faecale; assembly: GCF_016746095.1. Lineage (GTDB taxonomy): Bacteria > Bacteroidota > Bacteroidia > Sphingobacteriales > Sphingobacteriaceae > Sphingobacterium > Sphingobacterium faecale. Next base: position 167,126 of record NZ_JAERTY010000010.1, read on the forward strand.
GACCAACCTGTTCATTCCAATCAAAAGCTTATCCAATTGCGGAAAACACTTACGCAAACTCACGAAATCCTGAAAAACCAATACATTAAAGTACAATGTGAAAGCTAAGAAAACCTGCTTAGGGATCTTCGACCAAATAGGATAAACTGATTCTGGGATAATATATACATCGTGGAGATACTCAACCATATTAAAGGCTAACAAACTCACTACATACCCCAACATGACAGCGTAAAAACGACGCTTGAGAACCAAAAATAAAAACAGATTAAATATAACCGCGAAAAAGAAAAAGCCATAATACCGCCCTAGCAAAAAAGAAAATTGGAGTTCGTAGCCCAGTATATCACGGTAAGTGCTGATATCTGTTGGAAAATAAATGTTTTTTCTCGTTAAGGGTTCGACCTTTAGAAAAAGATGCTTTAATTCCTGGGGATCCATAGAAATCAGGAAAGACAGTGAACGAAGAGGCACCTCTCGAACAGAAACTGCCGTCTGGTGAGAGATTGAATCTATATTTTCGACATTACCCACAGAATCGAGCTGGTACAGTGTAAACCTTATACCATCGTTATAAAAATTCCACAGATAGTCTTGATGATAGCGGTATTCATTTTTAATCCATAGAGAATACCAATAAGTGCAATCCGCTATACCTTTATTTATTACTGCTCCAGCTTTGGTTCTTGCAAATTCTCCCAGTTCCCACCTCTGTAAAATATCATCAAACTCTAACTGATGACTACAGTCTGTATATTCCTTTAAATAACCTACAATAGGGATATCATTAGCCCCATAGACGCACAGCGTATCCGACATCGCACTAACCTGCAAAGAAAAAAGACTAAACAGAAGACATATCAAGACTCTTCTCATAACAATTGGTATCTCTAAAGATAATAAAAACTTTTCCGATTATAATAATTGTAAATAGCTATGGTTATCCCTACACTCAACAGATGATATACAATACTTCGGAAAACTCCAAAAACAAAAAAGTCGGTTCAAATGATGAACCGACTTTCTTTTGAATACTTTATGAAAGATTAACCTTCAGTTTCTTCTGTGTTTTCAGCACCTTCCGCTGCTTCTGGAGCTTCAACTTCTGCTTCCTCAACAGGAGCTTCTTCTACTGGCGCATTTTTAGCAGCTATTGCAGCCGCAATTTCTTCTCTTTTCTTAGCTTCAGATGCTAAAGCTACTTTTTTAGCTTCTTCTTTAGCATTTGCTAAGCCAGATTTTTTGCCTTCGATTTTAGCTGCTTTACCGTCATTCCAGTTAGCGAAAAGCTCTTCAGCTTTAGCTTCGTCAAAAGCACCTTTTTTCACACCACCCTGCAAGTGTTTTTTGTACAACACCCCTTTGTAAGAAAGGATAGCGCGTGCAGTATCCGTAGGTTGAGCACCTTTGTTCATCCAATCTAATGCTTTATCGAAATCTAAAACGATAGTCGCTGGATTAGTGTTTGGGTTGTAAGAACCTAAACGCTCGATAAATTTACCATCACGTGGAGCACGTGAATCTGCTACTACTACGTGGTAAAAAGGTTTTCCTTTTTTACCGTGTCTTTGCAATCTGATTTTAGTTGCCATGTTTGTTTATTTGTTATGTATTCAACATATCCCCCGTACTGCATGTAAGAGGGGACGCAAAGATAAAAATTAAAAAGGGAAAATTAAAAATTAAAAATTAAAAACAGTAAGGAGATGATCTCTATATTTTATAGAAAATCTTTAGCGTAGTGTGGCCTCGCTTGATTTCTTTGATCCGTCTCTGCTCATCATACATATAATCGATATTCATGGACTTTCCCTCGACCTCCACATTTACCATATTATTCTTATTATATATTCCAAAAGGTTCTAAAGATAACGCCTTTTCTACTTCCTTAGGAACAAAGCCAAGCGACCCAAACAAAAACATATACACATTGTAACTGGAATCATACGAAAATAAACGGCTGCTTTTAATTTCAATTTCTTCAGCCTCAGGATTCCATCTTCCATTCACTTTTCCTTTGACAGTCGTCTTTTCAGCCACGACATTACCATTCTTGTGTTCAAACACTCCCACAGATGTTCCTCTTTCGAATCCACTTGGAAACTGTACTCCAGACGTATATACTGCGTGAGGACAATCAATGGTCGACGGCAGCGAAGAGTTATCTCCATAACCAAGGGAATAACTCCTGGATTCGATGCCAGGGCGAGTATACGTCCCGCCCTCAGGCGAAGACGGAAGTTCTTCAAACCGAGTCTCCGATATAGACTTGAAACGCCCCAAATGATCATAAGTCAGATCAAACCAATAATGTTCTGCAGAATTAACAAATTCAGAAGGGTCTATTTTTACGTCTATCTTCGTCACCTTACCTGCATTATTGTATTGGTATGACTCTCCTTGAAACCGAATGATCCGCCCTTTCTCATCGTATACAATGTCATCGATCAGTGTAGGTCCAAACGACGGCGCTGAATAATGAAATTCCAAACGATCGATTTTAGAAAAAATCGGAATAGACAGGGAACCCTCCGTATCTTTTTTACAGGAATAATTCAAGCCGGTGCATAAAAGAAGAAATACAACGAAATACTTCATAAAACCCTTTTTTAGTTTATATAATTGTAGGAGGTAAAGTAACAAATAACTTTTTAAATTGTGCTTTTTAATTTTTACTTTGTAAAATGAACAAAGTAGCTCCCCTCAAAATTCTGAAAGCTTCTGCAGGCTCGGGCAAGACCTTCAGCCTTACCCTCCATTACCTCTCCCTATTACTAGATAATGAAAACAATTATCGGGAGATCTTGGCCGTCACCTTCACCAATAAGGCTACAGCAGAGATGAGAGAGCGAATTCTTTCTGTACTCCAAGGTCTCGCTGTCGACGACAGCAGCCCTAAAATAGAAAGCTTCCGGGAATTACTATTGAAACAAAACCCGGCATGGGCTGCCACCATCATTCAACAAAAAGCACACCGAGCCTATCGTAGGATCCTGCACGACTACAGTCATTTCACCATAAGTACTATTGACGGATTTTCTCAGAAAGTAATCCGTGCATTCACCTATGAGCTCAATCTCGATGCAGCGTATAAGATTGAAATGAATACTAATAAGGTCAAGACAGACCTTACCCTCATGCTTAACCAATTACTCGATGAGCGGCCCGATCTGCTCAACTGGATCATTGGCTATGCGGAAAAAAAAATAAGCAATAATGAAAACTGGAACTATAGAAACCAGCTTGCTCAGCTCGCTGGCCTTATATTCTCCGAAAACTTTCAAGAGTTCGATGCGGCGTTAACGACAGCAAATACGGATGAAATATTCAATATGCTCAACACCGAAGTCATCGAGAAAACACAATCCTACTTAGACGCCTTTAGCCTGACAATTAGCTCCTTTCAGGACACCTACCGTACACTAGGAGTCCAAGCTGATCAATTGAAAGGCAAATCCCGTAACAAACTGGTTTCTGCCAACAAGGTATCTAGCAACGTGCACAAACTATCGCTTTCGGACCTCGAAAAGGTTATGGATCGGTTTCTCTTACTTATTGACAACGAAGATGATTTTACGGATACCGCAAAAAACATAAGACACGACTACGTACAGGCCTTTCAGCCCATATTGCAACAGTTTGTAGAGCTCCAAAAACTGACACCTATATATATAGCGTACCAGGCCGTGCAAGGAAACCTGTACTACCTGCGCCTATTAAAAGAAATGAGCGATCTATTAGGCACATGGCGTAAAGAAAATGCTGCGCAACTTATTTCTGACTCACAGATATTACTCAATAAGCTGGGACTTGACAACAACAATGATCCCACCTTTATATGGGAAAAGATAGGCAACCGATACAATTATTTTTTATTTGACGAATTTCAGGATACCTCCCGAATCCAATGGAAAAACTACAGCCCCTTGTTATTAAATGCACTCGGCAACACAACTGGAGGCCGTAACGAACATCTCATCGTGGGGGATGTCAAACAAAGTATATACCGGTGGCGGAATGGAGATTGGCGCATCTTACTCCAACAGGTCGAAAAACAAGTGGCCAACACCTTTCACCTAACACCTGGCACTCAAAAAGACTTTATAGAAAATGGCATTTTGGAAACCAACTTCAGAAGTCTGCCTAACATAATACGTTTTAACAATTACCTCTACCAACAGATCCCGTTCCATCTTCAACAAGTGCTGAACAAAAAAGTATCCGAAGAGCTGTCTGAGGAAGGATTACAATGGTGGCAAAACGAAGGAAACAACACTATGTTGGTACAAGCCTATGAAAACAGCAGTCAATCCATACCTCCACAGAAAATTGACAATACGGCAGAACAAGGCTCTATTGAAATAGCTTACTTCCAAGTCAAGGACGGGCGTTTCCGAGCAAATCAAGTCATAGATGATTCGACAGCTCATCTATGTCAAAAAATAGGACACTGGATATCAACCGGAAGATACGAAGCCCGGCAGATTGGAATCCTGGTCCGCAGCAATGCCCAAGCCATGCTTATCATCCAAAAGTTAATGGCCTATAAAAATGCTAATAATCTAGCGTTTGATGTTATTTCGGGTGACGCCTTGGCACTGGCCTCCAATGACGCCGTCAACCTACTGATCGAAACATTAAAAGCAATTGTTCAGACTTCTGATCAACACGTCATATACCATGCCCGGATGGCCTATCTATACCAGTTGATCCAAAGCAATACAAGTTTCGACGCCGTCCTATGGTTGCAGTTTAAAGCCAATGAAATACAAGCTTATAGCGAGATTCTACCAGATGAATTAATTACCAACTGGGAGCTCTGGCAAAAGCTACCACTGATTCATCTCATAGAAAAATTGATCGAGATTTATGGATTCACCTCTCTGGGGAACCTACATCTCCCTTATATCCTGACGTTCAAAGATATCGTCGGCAATTTTACTGCAAATGGCGAACGTGGGATCACACAATTTCTCGAATTCTGGGAACAAGATGGAAATAAAGCCGCTCTGCCATCCAACAACGGCAAAATCAATGCCATAGAGGTAACGACAATTCACAAATCTAAAGGCCTGGCCTACGATGTGGTCATGATACCCTTTTGCTCCTGGAGCATAGACGGTATGTTAAATGGTGATTTTTGGATCGATACCGACCATTCACCTTTTGCACAACTAGGAAAGATACCGATCAAATACAATAGCAATGTAGCGCGTTCTATCTTTTATAAACAGTATTACGAAGAAATGTTATTCAACTACATGGATTCACTTAATACATTGTATGTTGCCACTACACGCGCTATCGAGCACCTTTACATCACCGCTCCTTCATTTAAGGAAGTAGTAGATAAAAAAACAGGAGAAATCACAGGGTTCGATATTAAAAACGAACTGATATCGGATTCCATCTATCAGGTATTAGTAGATCCCAATTCTCCTTTCCCACTAGCGGAAGGCCAGCTACAGATCGATCAGATTATTCCCCGATCGCCCGAGTTACTATCAAACGATAAAAATGGAACAACTATAGCGTTGCCCTATTATCCTACATCAAAAGCAATGGAAAGTGCCCTGAATAAATCAAGCCACCGTGGCATCAATACCATATTAATGATGGAAAAAGCATCTCAATATGGAATTCTAGCACATGAGATTATGTCCGAAGCCGCTAAAGAAAGTGATATCGCAAGGATTATAGCCCGCTACATCGATGAAGGTATACTTGCTATCGAAAACAAAGAGATATTAGAACATGAAATACACCAGATCTGGCATCACCCACAGATACACCCCTGGTTGATCGGACAACATAAAATATGGAACGAGTCTGCTATAATCACTGCGGATGGGAGAACCTTAAGACCTGACAAAGTATTCACGAATGAAAAAGAAACTATTGTATTAGACTTCAAATTTACTAGTGAGAATTATATTGAGCATAAAACACAGGTCGATCAATATATGAAAGCATTACATGACCTCGGTTATCAGCAGGTTAAAGGTTATCTGTATTATGCTAAAGCAAATGAATTGGTCGAAGTCAAGTAAAACTTAAAAATCTGTTGATTCTCAGATACGCAAATTCCCGAATCAGCAAATATCAAATACTAAAAAAATGGTTCCTTTTTTAAAATTAGTCGCTCAGGATATACAATACCGATTTGGCAATGACCTGTCTGATATTGCCATTGTTTTCAATAATAAACGCCCCATTACGTATCTAAAGAAACATCTGGCAGATACCTATGCTCAAGCCATATGGTCTCCTCAATTTTTCACCATACAAGAGTTCTTTGGTCTTTCCTCCAACAAAGAACAAGTTAGTCCTTTGACTCAGTTTTTTTATCTCTTTGACCTTCACAATGAATTACTTGCCAATGAAGGACTAGCCCCAGAATCTCTAGAGGAGTTTTACCCTATTGCCGAAATCGTATTAAGCGACTTCGGTCAATTAGATTACGACCTTGTCGACATTGACCATATCTATATGGAACTATATGATACTAGCCGTATAGACGTCGAATTTCAGCACTTAACAACAGAGCAACAGGAGTTCATACGACAATTCTGGCAATCATTCCACATGGCAGGACACACAGGAGTCCAACAGCGATTCCTAAAACTATGGAAACGTCTGCCGGTGCTCTATAGAAACTTCAAAGCAAAACTAAAAAAACAAGGCCAGACCAATTTTCCCACTGTATATCGCGACCTCGTCGATGGGAAGGTCGATAATCCCAATTTCCTCGATGCTTATAAAAAGATATTATTTGTAGGGTTCAACGCACTTAACAAAGCCGAAGCCCAACTTTTTCAACGTTGGCAAGAAGAAGGGCGTGCTTTATTTTACTTTGACGCAGACACCTATTACCTGAATGACCAGCAACAGGAAGCGGGGCTTTTCATCCGTCGTAATATTTTACAGACCAAACTAGCTAATGCATTAGGAGATCCACAGGATATAATAGGCCAGCGCCAAGACACCGTGCATCTCTACGCCTCTACAGGGAAAGTCAGCCAAACAAAACTGCTCCACCAAGTCTTGAATCAGCAGGAAAAAGAGGGCAAAAGCATAGGTATATTGCTGGCAGACGAAACACTGCTCGTTCCACTCTTGCAGAGTCTTCCCGAACTAAAAGTGAATATCACAACAGGATTTCCTTTGACACAATCGCCTATTTTCGGTATCCTCAACCTTTGGATGGACGTACATGAAGCAATATCTCATTTGAAGAGGGCAAAGTTGCCCTATCAATACCTAGAGACCTTCTTCAATAATCCAATGACACGGGTTTCCTCGACGGAAAAGAAGGCCAATCAAGACTTTATAAACGAAAAGCAGCTATTCGAGATTAGCCTCCAAGACATAGCGATCAACAGCAGTATTCTTCCCGACTTTTTCAAGCCATTGTCCGACAACAAGCAAGTCGTCCCGATCTTGATCGCTATCTTGGACAACATATTGACTTCATTAGCGCAGGACACGCAAATAAAACAGATAGATGCCAACCTTCTGATCGAAACAAAGAAGGTACTTAATCAACTTCAGCTTGGTTTTTCAAAAATACCACAACTGAGTGTTCTATTTCAGATAGGACTGATACGGAAAGCCATTATCGCTGTCAACTCAGCTATCGAAGGAGATCCGTTAGATGGCGTACAGATCATGGGTTTATTAGAAAGTCGCTGTCTCAACTTTGACCAAGTATATATCCTTGGGGCAAACGAAGGGATATTGCCCAAAGTTTCCAGTGGGATTACGTTTTTACCAAACAATCTGAGACGCGCGTATGGTCTCCCTATTCTGGAGAACCAAGATGCGTTGACTGCCTATCTATTCTACCGACATTTTCAATTCAGCGCGGATATTCACATCTTCTACAATGGGATAGTCGATGAAAGCAGTACCGGTGAAGAAAGCCGCTTTATACGCCAGCTGGAGTTTGAAAGTCAGATCCAGTTTGCCAAACATCATCAACAACAGCCTATACAGTTCCCACCAGCAGCTACCGAACTTATCATTCCAAAAACGGATGCAATATGGGACAAAATGTACCGTACTTTTATAGAAGGAGGTCGTAGGATATCTGCTACGGCACTCACCACCTACCTAGCCTCTCCCCTTCAGTTTTTCCTAAAACACATCGCCGAAATCAAGGAACCACCTTCCATTTCGCAGGAGTTTGAGATGAACCGTTTAGGCACGGTTATCCATGAGGTAATGGAAAAAATATTTCAGCCTTATAAAGAAATAGAAGACTTTACCCCCACAGTTGTACTTCAAGAGAAAATAAGCTCTGTCAATATATTGGTACAGCAGGAGATAGCATCATTATACCATATAGATAGCCAATCGTTAGAAGACTTCAATAGCTTGCAACATATCATGCACAAGATTGCAAGTGAATATGTCAAGATGTATATACAATATGATATCGACAATTACCAGTCCTTTCGTATAGTTGAGTTAGAAAATGACGAAGATTACACGATAGATTTTCCGATTCAGATCAATAATAAGACGGAGACCGTTACCCTCTATGGGATTATAGATAGAGTTGATCAGGTGGTTACAGACCTCGGCGAGGTAAAAACGCGAATCGTCGATTACAAAACAGGGGCTGATACCGTAAAATTTTCAACCATGGAAAAAGTCTTCGCTCCAGGTACAGAAAATAAAGCATTGGTACAAACCTTATTTTATGCCTATGTGTTTGAACAGGTTACAGGGCATCGTGATCTTGAACCACATCTCTACGTAGCACGTAAAATGCGTGAAGAAGGAACTTTATTTTATGGCAGCTACTGCGCCCTGATGGAAGGCCAGTTTCTCGCTGAGCAGAAAGAGCACTTTGTCGAATTTCTACGAACAACACTGGAAGAGATCTTTAACACAGAAATTCCATTCAGGCATAATCCCGATGCGCACATCTATCCCTCGGATCCTTATACCTTATTCTATAGAAATGCAGTTAGCACAGATGAAGAAGTGACTGATAAAAAAAGCGAGCTAATGTAGCTCGCTTTCATTTATTTTTGATTCCGTTTTATTGCTTTATTCGCTCGTTTTGTAGCGACTTCTACTTTATAATCGAGCCATCTATTTTTGAAAATTTTCCGCATCGTATCATCAAAATGACGCGTTACAAACAGATTTCGGGCCCCTTTGAGTTTCTCGGCAAAAGAGTTGGCAAGCGCACGCACAGAAATTGAATACCCTTCTGTCTCGTATTGTATATAGTGCCACCAACCTGCAGGCATATAACATGTCTCTCCCGGACCTATTACAGCTTCATAGCCATCCAAAAGTTTCAGCGCAGGATACACATCCGTGCTACTAGTCTTCAGATTAGCAATACTATGAAAGTTGTAAGGAAGTTTATACATCAGATCCGACTGGTTATTTGGAAACAACCAGATACGCTTATATCCCTGAAATTGGGAAATAAACACATGAGACATATCAATATCAAAATGATTACGCGTCGAAGAGCCTTCCCCTCCAAAAAACATGAAAGGCAGTCCTTGCAACACTTTGCCTCCGGTCACATCATTATAGACAACGTCCTTTTTGAGCTCAGGTCTCAATTTAAGAAGGTTAAATAGAAAAAGACGCAGTTCCGTTGGCTCGGCACTAATCTTATCTAAATATTCCCCAAAAGTCATTTTCCCTACAGGTGGGCTAGCTGCATAATTCTGGCTCTCTTCTTCTTTTCCGTAGATATTTACCACTTCACTACCGGCTATTTCCTTGAAATAGTCGTAACTCCATTTGGTCCAACAGGCACTATCTGGGCTTATAAAGTCCTTAATGATTACAGGTTGTCCCTTATTTAGGTAATCTCTCACAAAGTCATTGGGAGCGATTCCGGAGATTTTCTCGACAGGTTGTAGTTTCACAAGCTTTTTATTTTATTCCCTTTATATGCAGTATATTTAAACAAATCCATACAAACTCAATTCATAAACAGTTGCTTTGTGCAAACTGCTATCTTTTATTTAGAAAAATTCTAAATACTAAGTTGGGAAAATATTATGAAAAAACAAGTGACTATCGTCACTTATTTCAATTAATATGACCATAAATCCTGTTCCCAATCCATGATTACCTTCTTGATGCGTTCGGATTCGAATAATCGCTCGACATCATCCTGAATATAGTCTTTTATTCGAAGATCTTCTGGATTGTCCTGCTTGATAATGTAACTTGAAAATAGACGTTTAATAAAGATATCATCATAGCTCAGCCCCGTAGCGGCATTGTGCCTATTCATTGCCTCTTTATTAACAAGTACATGTCTTGCTTCTGGAAAATAAATCCAGAATGCCGGTGTCGCATCCACTGTGGGACCAAATGCATCCGCAGTCGGTAAAGCAGGAGTATTTTCGGGTGTAGTAGAATTGTCACTAGCTGTACGCTCTGGCTTCACAGCAAAAGGATCAAATGGGTCATAGCTATCTCCATCGTTTACAGCAGCACTATGCTGAACAGCATTTTCCATCCCTGGAATCTGAGGTGTGATAAGAGGCGCTATTCCGACAATACGTGGCTCAAACACAGCACGCTGTTTATCAAAGATCCAATCTTCTTTAATTCTAAATTTGATTACATTCTCACCACTAAACGTGCGGCTTTCATATTTAGAACTAATTACTTCATTATTCTCATTAAACTGTTCGACCAACACACTATCCCCCCCCAAGCGAGCCATCACCTGCCCGATCGGTAGTATCTGCATCTTCTCAAAGTTATCTCCGGTAGGATTATCTGCTGTCGGAGTCGGGTCATAGGCCGTCAATTCGCCAGCTTCTATAGCATGGACAATAATATCCATTAATCGAGCCTTAGGCGAAGCGAAAATCTGATTCATCTTCTCCCTAAGATCTATCTCTCTCCACACCCTCTTCCTATAAAAAACGTCTGTTTGCCTGATCGGGGAATAAGGAATCACTTTCCGGTTCTCGATATCCGTATTTTTATAATAGCCATCGACAGGAGGTTCGTCTACTGGCGTACGAGCGGGCTTTGTGCTATTGGTGAGATTAGCATCCTGCGCTACCGTGGCCAAGGCCAATACCGTACAAGCAATTGATAAAACTATCTTCTTCATAATAATACTTATTATGCTACTAATTTGTAACCTGGAACGTAATAGGTTCCAAGTTCTGTGCTACACCATCAGGCCCTACCCCTACAATATCGTAGATCATTACAACCGAGCCAGCTTTAACTCCACTAAGTCCTGACTTCATCTGCGCACTAAAATCATTACCAGAAGAAGAATAAGGTCCGATAGGATCTACCCGAGGTATAGCGATATACATACTGAATTTAGTAACTCTAAATTTAGCATCAAAATCAAAATTATCCAAAGAAGCCGACACTACAGTCTGCCCTCTTAGTTGTGCTGCCGAAATACGTCCTCCGGTCTTTCCTCCCACACGCGCAGTAGGTTTCGGAATACGTTTCACACGAAACTTCGAAGTACCCAGATTTTGGGTCTTTCCATCAATAGTGGCTGTCACAGCTAGAGATACATCTCCCGGAGAAGATACTTTCGCAATATACTTCGCATCTCCCCTTGGAGTCAAACTCACACCTGGTCCAGAAACTTTCAAACTTTCTACCGGGACACCTGGAGCCGAGATAGAAATAGGATTGTCTACGCCAATATACAATACGTTCATCGCGTCAGGCGAGACTACTGCAGATGGTTTTGAAACCTGAAACGTCATGGGTTCAGTTTCGTATGTTTTGATCGTACCGTCCGTCTGCTGAACACGGATAGATCCCCGCCATGTATGTGTACCCACACCTGGAGTCAAAGAATAAGTTCCCTGCCCATCTACCACTGGTATGGAAGAACCGTTAACAGATATCTGTGGACTTGATTTAGAATCATAGGCAGTAAGGAAGACTTTGGCTGTATAAGGTTGTCCAGCTATCAAATAAGATGTGGGAGCAACAGCCACAGCTGCAAATTTATCCAAATTGACAACGGCCTGATCCATCTTACCAAAAATATGTTTTACAACAGCGGATTCCGCATTCTTAGCATCTGCATTAATCTTATCCAACGCCGTAATTGCCGCTGTCAATGGAATACCGTCTCCAAAGTTTACTTCTTCCCAAGTTTTTTTCACACCGCCCCTGGGAGCAGGATCCTCGGCCGATAATGCAAAGCTAACTTCGTTGTTAGTCAGTTTTTTTAATTGATCTGCGGTACTATTTATTAGCTCACGAAGTTGTTTTCCTCTTCCTTCGTTGATCATTAAACGAGCTGAAATATCCGTACTGCTACGAAATTTAACATCTCCGGTCTCCTCATCCATTCCTCCCCCTTCTCCCGACAATGTCTGGTTATATTCCGTTAACTTAGATGTTAATTGTGCGATTAGCTTCTGCGCTTCTTCGGCCTTAGTCAACAAAGGTTGCGCACGCTCGGGATTTTCCTTCATTTTGGTTTCCCGAAATGCTAAAAACATATTATCGATACCAGCCTGCGTATTTTGCGTCGAGGTATTTAAACTATTACCTAGATTTCTAAAAGCGTCGAGAATAGAATCCGATACATTGAGCGCTACCAATCCCAATAGCACTAGGTATAGGATACCAATCATCCGCTGCCTAGGTGTTTCCTTATGTCCTGCCATAGTCTTTAATTTTCCTTAGATCTGTTTCCAATTAAAGTTACACTTAGGAACGATTCGTATTCATAGCTGACAGCATATTACCATATATGGCATTCAATGACGTCAAATTTTTATTAAAAGTACTCACTTGTTCTTTAAACTGCTGCATATCTCCAGAAGCCTCGTTAAAGGTCTGCAGATCCGCTGCTGCACGCTCAAAAGCATGACTTAACTGTGATGCACCGGTCGAAGCAGCATTCAGCTTGTCAGCAAACTGATTCGTAGCTGTGGCCGTATCGGCAACCTTAGAAATTGCAGCGACTTTATCTCCGAATGTACGTAAACCGTCTCCTAAATTACCAATCAGATTTTCATCGATTTTAGCATCTTGAAGCAATTTGTCCAAGGCTGCTGTATTGCCTACCGCTACAGATTGTGCTACGGGCGCTACGGCACTACGTTTAGGAAGTTCTCCATTGAAATCCTCATCCAGTTCTGGATACACTCTAGTCCAATCGACATCCTTTTCTGCAGCCATGAATCCCATAATGAAAAACAATAAAGCTTCCACCGCCAGTCCGATACCGATCATCCATTCCCCCCCTTTGAAGTGAAGAATTTTAAACATCAAACCGATAATAACTACAGTCGCTCCCCAGTTGATAAGCGTGTTGATTCCAAAACCAAATTTCTTTTTGCGTGCCATATGACTAATGCTAATTTACTAGTACGTTATTAATATTATTGCTCTTATATTCTAATATGCTACCCCAGGGTAACGTGTAACCGACCGAAAGCCAATATATGACTTGGCGGTATCTTGATACTCATATTGTCGAGTTCCATTCTGCAGAAAGAACCCAACATCCTTCCATGATCCTCCTCGGATTACTTTACGCTTCAACGTTTCGTGATCCGAAGCTTTTGCATTGTAACTATACGTAGGGTTCATATCATGAACAAAAGAATAGGCAGATTCATTGTAACTTGACTGTGTCCATTCGGCCACATTACCCGCCATATTATAAAGACCAAAATCATTTGGCAAATAAGAATATACAGGTGCAGTGTAAGCTACACCATCATCTATATAATTACCCCGCCCAGGTTTGAAGTTAGCCATGAGACAGCCCCTTGCGTTGCGCGCTGTAGGTCCGCCCCAAGGATATTGTGTACCTGTCTTACCTCCTCTAGCTGCATATTCCCACTCCGCCTCCGAAGGCAACTGATAATCGAATCGAGGTTGTACGCGATTTTTAACTGCCGCGTTGTTAAACAATTGTGTACGCCACGAATTAAATGCTTGCGCTTGACGCCAGGTAACTCCTACCACAGGATAGTCATCAAAAGAAGGGTGCGAAAAATACCCATTGACCATAGGTTCGTTTGCCGCGTAACTAAAATCAGCAAGCCATACAGTCGTATCCGGATAAATCAGCATCGTATCACGCATAATAAAATCAGAGCGTCTTTTAGAAGGGTCGTTTCTTCCGCGTACCGCAGCTTGTTGATCATACCACTCAAAGTGATACTTCAAAAGACGCACGTCCAATTCATTTCGACCAAAAACACGATCTTCTCCCTGATAAAACATACTGTTAAGACGTTCTCGCTTAGTTGGATCTTTTTCCCTCCAAGGAGACAGCTTACTCACTTTATCCCAGTCAATATATCGCTCACCGCCGCCGCCTTGGGTCGGCAGGAAATAAGAATCGTCACCTAAAAAATTGTGAATAAGAATAGAGTCGCGGACCCAGTTAACAAACTGTCGATATTCACTATTCGATATCTCCGTGTCGTCCATATAGAAAGGCGCAATAGTTACTTGTCTATTTTGTGCAGTCTGCGAAAACCCAATGTCTTCGTCCGATTGCCCCATGATAAACGTACCACCAGGGATAAGTACCATTCCGTACGGTGTCTTATTTGCTTTCAGCTTATCCAAGCGCACACCTACCAGCTCCCCTGTATTACTTGGACCTTTACAGCCCAAAGCAACTACCGCTATCAGCGCACATAGAAAAACATAAGACAATCTGTAACGATTAAATTTCATAAACTAATAATCTAAGCTAAAACTCTACTCTTCAAGTTATTTCTATCCTCCATCAAAAAGTCAACCAAAAAAAGCTAATTCTGATATCCTATATAATAGAAACCTCAAGAAAAAACACCTCAAACTTTTCAATAAGCAAAAGATGCATCTAAAAATAAGTGTTAATTACCTTATTCAACCAAGAAATTTCAAAAAAAAGAATAAAAAGAAGCCACATCCTTCTTATTTAACACTTTTTAACACCATCCTTAGGTTTGATAAAATGCACTTATTTATTCACTTGCTTTATATATTGTTCCACCGCCATAGTCATACTCGGTGCGCTGGGTGTAGGCGCAGGAATATCCAATAGCAATCCTTTCTCCAATAAAGCCTGCTGTGTACTTGTTCCAAATGCCGCGATACGTGTGTCGTTTTGTACGAAATCCGGAAAATTCTCATAAAGAGACTGCACACTAGAAGGGCTGAAGAAGACGATAACATCGTAAAAAACGTCCTTTAGATCAGCTATATCACTGATTACCGTTTTAAACAAAACAGCAGGCGTAAAATCGTATCCATTATCCTGGAGCCACTTTTGCGTTTCTTCATTTGCAACGTCAGAACATGGGAACAAAAACTTCTCTTTGCTGTGTTTCTTCAATACTTCTTCCAAATCTTTGGCGGTTTGCTTACCAAAGAATATCTTACGCTTTCTATACTGTATGTATTTCTGCAGGTAAAGTGCAATAGCTTCTGAAATACAAAAATACTTTAGCTCTGCAGAAACCTCAAAACGCATTTCTTCACAAACTCTAAAGAAATGGTCTACAGCGTTTTTACTTGTAAATATTACGGCAGAAAAGTCGGAAAAATTAATACGATCTTTTCTAATTTCCCTCGCAGGAACCCCCTCCACATGAATAAAACCACGAAAATCCAATTTTAGATTATACTTTTCCGCTAACGTAAAATAAGGCGACTTATCATTTTCAGGCTTTGGTAAGGTAACCAATACGCTTTTTACTTTTTTTGCTCTCGCAACGTCGATCTGCATAAAATTCTATCTTTAATTGTTTAGTGTTTTCACTAATATTAAAATCGGTGCAATTTCTAAACCGCAAAGATACAGAATTAAATAAAAGATTGAAAACCTAAGATTTCCAACAAGATTGTAAGCTGTCCGTAAAAAGCGGTATAAGAACAAGATAGACACTACAACGAGAAAAAAAATTAATATTATCTTAAAGTAAGCGACAGGAAAAAAGGTAACAAAAAGTAATAGAGGCATTAATATTAACATACTATTGAAGTATACTAAATATAACACTGCGACATACTCCCTAACTAGTCTTTCGACCTCAAAAATCACTGCAATAAGACGCACCATTACAATCTTGGCGACGAATAATACAGCTACGAGAATAGAGATCTGTAGAAAGTTAACAACAGTAACCTCACTCATCGGGCTATAGCCAGAACGATAGATAAGAATAAATAGTCCCAAAGAAAAACTAAATATTATATATAAGAATATATAGGGCCATGATGTCACCACGCTATCTTCTTTACTGATCTGAGCTAATACCCTATCATTAAAGAATCCGTATATGATATTCTGAAAATTAGAATAAAAAAACAGCCTGACCAAGCCTATCCCCAGAAATAGCAAAATCAACACACCTATGATCCACAACGGCCGGTCCACTTTCTGCATAGCCTGCATGGTAGGCACTTGCTCGTGAGCAGCAAGACTTTTCGTAAACGCCATCCAAGAGATAAAATCATTATCACTCACAATTAATTCTTGACGCAAACTATCCATATAATGATTTGGCCTATTACTATCGACAAAGATGTACATCCTAGCCAAAGAATCTCTTTTCATCTGTACAGCGCGCAAAGAATCCTGCGTGCCCCGCTGCAAAGAATCCAACTGTACTGCAGATGGGGCAACCTGTGCATTCAGATTGGCAAACACTAATACTGCCACCAATAGCATCAAAAGATATTCAATTTTTTTCCTAATTTGCGACAGCCTACTCTTTGTTTTCATGTGTATTCAAAGGTAGGATTTTTGTCCTTAAAAACTAAACGCTTCTATGAGTGATACAACCAATAGATGTCCATGGTGCGGAAACGACCCACTATATGTCAAATACCACGATACCGAATGGGGAAAACAGGTTACTGACGACCGGATTTTATTCGAATTCCTGATCCTGGAATCGGCGCAGGCAGGCCTAAGCTGGATTACAATTCTACGGAAGCGCGAAGGATACCGTCGGCTATTTGCAGAATTTGATCCACAAAAAGTCGCGTTATTTACAAACGAACAGATGGATAGTATTGTACAGGATCCAGCGATCATAAGACACCGCGGAAAAGTGGCTTCTGCTGTCAGCAATGCACAGATTTTTCTTGCAATACAAAAAGAGTTTGGCTCTTTTTACAACTATCTGTATTCATTCATGCCAGACCAGCGGCCTCTCCGAAATAATCTAGCTACGCTGAAAGACGCACCTACCCGCACGGCTCAATCTGACGCGTTATCAAAAGATCTGAAAAAAAGAGGAATCAAATTTTTTGGCACAACAATATGTTATGCCTTTATGCAAGCAGTAGGCATGGTAGATGACCATCTCAACGACTGCGACTTTAAAAACTAACCGGCTCCTGTAACCTCTCTGTAAATATCAGGGAGGTTGCGGCACTGCCCATTATAATCCAACCCATAGCCTACGACAAATTCAGGATCGATTTCAAACCCTACATACATAATATTATCAAAGTCGTATTGAAGACTGTCAGGTTTTATCAATAAAGTACATACGGCAATACTCGCCACCTGCAATATCTCCAGCGCCTCCATCGTGTGCTTCAACGAGTTCCCAGAATCGACAACATCTTCAACAATAACAATGTCGCGACCTTTCAAATCCATACCAACCCCTATAAGCTCGTGTATACTTCCTTGCGCTGTACCTTCGTAAGATGCCAATTTAACAAAAGACATTTCACAAGGAACATGCACCTGCTTCATTAAATCAGCCATAAACATAAAACAACCATTCAGCACACCAATAAACACGGGGTGCTTATCAGCATACTGCACATTGATATCTATACCAATCAGTCTAATTCTCTTTTTTATCTCATCATATTCAATGAAAGGTTCGAATCTTAAGTTATCGATCT
Organism: Sphingobacterium faecale; assembly: GCF_016746095.1. Classification (GTDB taxonomy): domain Bacteria; phylum Bacteroidota; class Bacteroidia; order Sphingobacteriales; family Sphingobacteriaceae; genus Sphingobacterium; species Sphingobacterium faecale. The sequence goes on from NZ_JAERTY010000010.1 coordinate 184,994, forward strand.
CTATCTTGCGCATTATCTAGTTCTTTTGTTCTTTATTTATCAGCTTGTCCAATATAGACTTCTTTGCCGCCTCTTCTCTTTCCATTTCCTCCATCAGAAGCTCATGTTCCTCGACTACATCTAGCGATACTGTATCCCTTACAAGTGGCGCTGGCGGCCGCAGATCAGATTGTAGCACCACCTCATAAAAGCCGTAGCTAGCGGGCACATTTACATCTTTCAGATCACCTACCTTCGTCATGATATAGCCATAGGTATTGAAATGGCGTTGTACCCAAGGCTTAAGATGTCCCGTATAATCAAAGGAAGACAATCCTGTCTTTGGTCTAGGTACAATGCTAGAGAGGAATAAACTCTCCCCAAGATTGAGCTCCTGAGGCCGCTTCTTAAAATAATACTGCGATGCCTCCGCAATACCGTATACATCTTTCCCCCATTCGATCACATTCAGATAGACTTCAAAGAGCCTATCTTTACTCACTTGCCCCGATGCTTCCATCAGCCACACCAATAAAATCTCTTCAAATTTACGCGTCATCGTCTTCTTGCGGTTTAGAAAAACGTTCTTTACCAACTGCATAGACAAGGTACTCGCTCCTCTTTTAAACTTCCGCTCTTTAATATTGGTCCGGATGGACAATTTAAAGGCTTCTTCTTCAAACCCATTATGTGTATAGAAAAAAGGATCTTCTGTATTACGCACGGTAGTCTTCAGTACATAAGGTATCTGTGCCAGCGGTGTAAAATTAGGATTGTCCGGGCCTACCACGATGTGCCTTACAAAGGTCGTATCATCATACGCGTCATACTCAAAAGGAAAATTCAGCGAGTCCACCTTAGCTTTCCCCCAATGCAACACCTTCAGATCGGTATCATCGATTGATGACTTGAACACGATATGATCTGGATTATCCAGTTCCACCGCAAAATCAAGATCATAATCCACTTGTCCAGTCACTTCCACTCCTTGAAGACTTTCAAATAAACCGGTAGGAATAGCATCGAAAAAATTCTGTGCCGTAAACGGCCCTGTACGTACGGAAAGCTCAATCTTCTTAGCCGGCTTGATCGTAAACTTAGCCTTTGGAGACACAGAAAACTCTTTAACTATTATTTTTGACTTATCCGTTAACGCAATATAATCATTAGCTATGGCCAAGCCCCCCGTTGCCTCCCCATGTGGCAATATCACAGGTTCGTCCGAAAGCTGCCTATGCTTAACGACCAGATTATCATATTCGACCGCTCCAGTCAGATGCAACAGATCCTTTTCCACTTTCCGGATACCCGCAAGGTCAAAAACCAATTTATCAAAGCTAATGCCCAAACCATATTTGCCGCGTAAAAAAGGCAGTTCTGTATTCTTCTCTTTCGACGACACTTCGACCCTCAGTTTTTGTTGATCACCATTCACGTAACCTTTCAGGTGCCACTCGGCATCATGATCATTCAGAAAAAGACTTGTTTCGAAATCGCCATCATCAATAATAGCTTTAGGCACACGTATACGTTGATGCAACAGACTATCCTGGTAAGAAATTTCAAAATCATTCATCCGCATATTATTGGGCACCTTAGAAAAGATTTGCCTGGCAAGGCGCTGTGCCCATTCTGCAAAGTTGCGCTCATTGGGCTCTTCTACGGAGGTGGAGTCCCTTTCCTTCTTACGGAACAAAAAGTCGTAATTACTGAGTGTGTCTTTTTTCACAAAGGACATTTTGCCCTTATCCAGATCAAAGTGTCCAATTTTAACTTCACCAAACAATAAAGGCCATATCCGAATACCGACCCCCAGATGATCCATCTTAGCCAGCGTATCTCGACCCATAGGGATTAAAGTAACCCGATCAAAAACAATAGTCGTCAGCCCATCAAAGCGATAACTAGCCACATTAAAATCAAGCTGATAGTCTTTTTTAAGCTTTGTTTGTGCTTTACGCACAGCCATATCCAAGTATCCCTGTCGTTTGGACATCGCAAAAGCAAATGCTACTCCAAGCAATACAACAAAAGCTCCTAGGGCTATTATAAGCCACTTTTTCCGTGACGATGAAAAACGCATATCAAAATCGACCTAATTTCGACGTTAAACTTAGATAAAAAGCTTGAAAATCCCGAAGATGCATCAAAAAAAAAATCGAGACATCTCGATTACAGCATCAAAGATATCTCGATTTAATTACCGTGTGAGCTGGAAAAACTATAATCTAGCACTGAATCCCAAAGATAGAAATCCTTTGAACCCAAATCCTAACTCAGCAAACCCAGCAAAACGCTCTCCATACCTAACTCCTATAGGATTGATCTGAAAGGCAAATACTGTTGAGCTATAATCGTTATCATTATTAGCCGTTGCTCCCACACTGGATTTACCGGAGAAAGTAGTCACTCCTGCGGAAGCATTTCCGTACAACCGTACTTTCCTTTTATTCATATAAGCGTACTCTGCAGAAGGCAATATCAACACAAAGTTTGTTTTTCGAGTTCCCTCTTGTACATCCCCCCCCTTCTTCAATTCGTAATCTGCTTTGAATTGCATATAGCCGAGGTCCAGTCCAACATTAAACCGAGGGGTAACATGATACCTATAGTCTAGCCCATATACCAATGGCATTGGACTTTCGCCTGTACGCTTTATTTTGTAATCACTAAAAGAGCTGCTAAAAGCATCTGTTAAAGACATGGTGATACCATTGACAACTGCTAGCGGTATTCCATCACTGATCTGAAATCGCAGTTCATGTTTGGACTCACTAATCTGCGCAACAGCTCTTGAACCGATACAGACAGACAGAAATACACACACAAAAACAATCGCTTTCTTCATAACAAAAAGTTTTAAAAAATTGTTTATCAAACAATCAAGGTTTATAAAAATATTCTGATGCTAAACTACTTATAATAATACAGAAGGCCAAATGTACATTTGGAACCCATACTTCCGTTACACGGATGGCTCATATGTAAACCACAAAGAGCAAAACTTGCATATATAACTTATTTTCATTATATTACAAAATTCGGGCGTAAAACACTTCGACTTTTTGGGCGGATTTTCTTTCGATTTAAGAGCAGATATGGCAGGAGTACAGCTATACTCTATTACGTCTTTATTTCACATTCAAAAAAATCACTAAGCATATGAGCAATAACATTTTAATACATTATCCTAAGGCCAGTTCAAGGCCTGTAAGTGTCAACTACAAAGTATCTAATGAGGGGGATCTCAAGACCATCACATGTAGCGTTCCTGACAAAGAAAACACGCCATCTTGGCTAGAGCTACAAAAGTTCGAATTAGTCGCTATGAAATTTGACAATGCCTACGATCTGGTATTCGAACAACGTAAGTTTGACCGAAATCTAGATACGGTATTATTTATCGACAAGGTATTCGAAAAGATTATGGATTTGAGGCAAGCATGACACGTTTGTCTGCCGCAATGTGTAGCTTTGTAATAGAATTACGAAGTTATGATTACAAAAGAGCAGATATTACACGCATTGAGCCATGTAGAAGACCCGGATTTAAAAAAAGATCTGGTGACCCTGCATATGATTCAAAACATAGAGATATATCCCAACAAGTTAAAATTTGATGTGGTACTCACCACACCTGCCTGTCCGATGAAAGGGCATATCGAACACGCCTGTCGTAATGCGATTGCCCTATTTGTCGATAAAGATATCGAGGTCGACATCAATATGACCTCCAATGTCACTAGTGTGGATACCTCTCAACTCAAGGGCATCAAGAATATCATACTCGTATCCTCCGGAAAAGGTGGCGTAGGCAAATCTACCGTATCCAGCAACCTCGCATTGGCTCTTGCTGAATCAGGCGCCACGACCGGATTATTGGATGCTGACATTTACGGTCCGTCCCTCCCAATCATGTTCGGCCTTGAAGGAGCCAAACCGATGGCTACGCAGATGCCCGATGGTAAGACGAAAATCGAACCCATAGAGAAGTTTGGATTGAAACTTCTTTCCATTGGTTTTTTCACTGATCCGAATCAACCGATTCCATGGCGCGGACCGATGGCGACATCGGCTATCAAGCAGCTCTTCAATGATGCGGATTGGGGCGAATTGGATTATCTGATCGTAGATATGCCACCGGGTACGGGCGACATTCATATCACCGTATCACAGACCTACCCTATTTCGGGGGCAGTCATCGTGACTACTCCACAACAGGTAGCACTTGCCGATGCAATTAAAGGAATAGCCATGTACCGGATGGAGGGCATCAATGTCCCGATTATTGGGATCGTAGAGAATATGGCCTACTTTACACCTGCCGAACTGCCCGACAACAAATACTATATCTTTGGTAAAGATGGTGGTAGGCGATTGGCAGAAGACAATAAGGTACCGTTCCTAGGCGAGATTCCATTGATCAAAGCGATCAGCGATGCCGGAGATAATGGTTTCCCAGTTGTCATGGACGACAGTGAAACCATCGCTCAGGCCTATAAAGACATAGCGGGCAGAGTCGCCCAGGAGGTCAGTATATTAGCGAATAAATAAAAGATTAAGAGCAGGCTAAGCCTGCTCTTAATCTTTTATTGCTATAGTATCGATCCAAATCAGAAAGCAAAGTGTGTTATATACTTGGAATAAACCTGGAATAATATTATTTTCGAGTATACTTAAACATCACTAGATTATGAACAAACGGGAATTTTTAAAACGCAGTACATTAGGCGCTCTAGGACTGCTTCTATCCCCCTCTATTCTTAAAGCTATTCCAGCAGACCGTCGCTTACGCACGGCACATATCGGTGTTGGTGGAATGGGTCGGGCGGACCTAGATGCGATCTCTTCCCATACGAATGTAGATGTCTTCGCGCTATGCGATGTGGATGCTGTAAACCTAGCTGAAGCACACAAACTGCACCCTCGCGCCCATATATTTTCGGATTATCGAAAGATGCTGGCCGAACTCGGTAATCAGATTGATGCCGTCATCGTATCCACCCCCGATCATACCCATGCTCCTGCTTCCCTATTGGCCATGCAGATGAATAAACCCGTCTATTGCCAGAAGCCCTTAACACATTACGTGTCAGAATCGCGTGAAATGAAAAAAATGGCGGCTGAAAAAAAGCTGGTCACCCAGATGGGCATTCAAGTGCACTCCTTTTACGACTACAAGTTAGCCACACTGTTGATTCAATCCGGCATTATCGGAAAGGTACACACCGTACACGCATGGTCGCCAAAAAACCACGGTTATGACGGCCCCCCTCCATCCGGAGAAGATCCGATCCCAGAAACGCTAGACTGGAACCTATGGGCCGGCACGTCGCCAAAAAGGCCCTACAAAAAAGATGTATATCATCCAGCCCGTTGGAGACAAATAATGGATTACGGCTGTGGCACCCTGGGCGATATGGGGGTACACATTTTTGACACACCCTATAATGCACTAAAGCTTGACGTACCACGTACGATTATTAATGAATGCCGTCCCACTAATGGCTTTGGATTTCCGGAGCACAACAAAGTGACCTATGAATTTCCGGGAACCGAATATACCACCAAATCTTTAAAATGGATATGGTACGATGGTCCCGGCGCACCAGCAATACAGGAAGACCTGATGTTGCCCAACATGCAGGGGGCTAAAACAGCAGAAAGGAAACAGGATGATCCAGGTGTATTGTCCTTAGATCCCAAGATAGCAGGCGATGGACAGCTGCCAGAGCAGGGTGCTATGTTTGTCGGTACCAAAGGACGTTTGTTGCTTCCACACTTTATGCAGCTGCCTCGGAAAATAGTCAATGGCCAATATGTCGATATCACCGATGAAATAGACAAAGTATCGGCTACGTATAATCTAGGCAAACCCATCCGCGACTATGATAAGGAAGGAGCTAAGCATTACCACGAGTTTGTAGATGCCTGCCTAGGAAAAGCAGAGTGCTCCGCGCCCTTTGACTATGCCTCCCGGCTCACAGAAACTATTTTACTAGGTACTATTGCCGGACGCTTCCCTGGCGAAACCCTACATTGGGATGCCAAAAAGGCAAAATTTAAAGAGGAAAAAGCAAATCAATATTTACAGGGCGACTATAGATCATTTTAAGCAACTCTTGTTTGCTTAAAATAGAAGAGGTTTCAATCACGATGATTGAAACCTCTTCTTGTCACATTCAGGTTTCTTCGCCAGCTTCGTATCGGTATCTTCCGACAAAAGCTCAACAACTCATTTTTTTGACCCTTTTAGTACAATCCTGACGGATTACTGGGAGGGTTTCTTTCTCTGTAAGTCTGTGACAGACCGACGCATTGACACGGCGCTCTTCAGGTATACACTGTACAGTTTAAATCCATAGCATTCGGTAGTTATTGCATCTCCCTTCAAGAGAGGTAGGAGACATGTTCGAGACTGACTTGGGGGATACTCGCCTATTGTTCGCCTATTCTTCGACCATCGTTTGCCTTGAAGACCAAGCATTATCGACGAATTGTCAAAGGACAGGCGAAGCAGTCCCGAAGGAATCCCGAGGATGGTACGGAGCATAGTCGAAGCTATAACGGACTTGAGCCGACTTAAAGGGACTTGAGCGGACTTTGACTGATAATTGTATATTATTGATAAATCACATGCAGAATGCTCTATATACCGATATAAAACTGCTAAAACCATGCCTCTACGCTAAAAATCAATATAAAAGAGCGCCCTATCGCTACGTAACATGGATACATTCTTGTAGAAGTAGATGAGATACTGAACCAAAAGGATTAGAAACCAGCAGCAGTAATTAAGAGTCTGGGCTACATATGTGACATACTCATATCGGTACCTGCTATATTTAGATCACTTTCTACAGTTGCTACGTAGCAATTGGAACCATAATGATGATTCTATCCCTAACTGTTCTTACTTTATGACTTACCTATACGAGACTGCGAGAAACTCACAACAGTCTACCGCACTCATAATTAACCATGAAGAACACCAACCATCATTCAGAGCAAAATATTGTTTCTTTAAACGCATGTTACGTAGCGATAGCATAGACTGCGAAGACTTTCTCATATAGTTGTACACCACTATTTACTACTTATACCAGATCAAGAACAACTCGTATACCATTGCCGATTACTTAACACCCAAAATATGGAAGTAGGTCCTCTCCAAAGACATGCCTCGGAGCATTCGCAAAGACTCAAACCATAACTTCTTAATTGTGAGTTCATTTAAGTTTTAGTATATTGAGTCTGCCTATTAATGGTAAGCATTTATAAACTACTTGACCTTTTTTGTTTTAATTATGAAGTACATCCGTGCAAAAGCAAACTTTTTCCGATTGGCCGATGAGAAGTTAATTGTCTTGGGAGCCCGCATTATAGAGTGCATGAAGACATCAGAGGTCTTTACCGATCCCACTCCTACCATAGTACAATTGGAAGAAGCTTACGCATCCTACTATGAAGCGGTAGTACCCGCGGCTAGTCGAAGTAGGGAGACGCAAGCCTTGAAGCGTGAACGGAAGCGCGTACTGGCAGATTTATTTCAACAACTTGTCTATTACGTCAATATGGTAGCAGACGGACAGCTATCCCTGCTATACAGCTCCGGTTTTCCGGTGTTGACCGGCAAGCGGACAGGCGTAATACCAGATACCCCGTCAGGAATAATACTGGAAGACGGCAGACGGACCGGTGAAGTCGCATTCCGATTTACTCCAGTAGGTAGAGACATGCAGTATGAATATAGCTTTGCCGTAGAAGACTTAAGTAAAAAAGAGCTGGTATGGGGCGAATCCTTATTTAGCACTAGATCCTTCAAAACCTATCAGGATGGGTTTACAGCAGGAATCTACATTTACTTTAGAGTCAGAGCTCGCAACAAAAATGGAGTAAGCGATTGGTCTACAGAAGTTCGTTTTTTGGTCCGGTAAACTAAACATTTAGAGTTCAACTCTCTAAAGTTTTTCCGAGCGGTATGCTTTACTTACTCATATAAACGTTTAAATAGGGTCTGCTGATAAAGTCAAGCAGTCCCTAGATAGCGAATAAGTTTATCTAACGCCAGAACACAAAGAATAGCCCCTAGCGCCTGAACTCGATGCGCCAGTGATTATTAAAAAACATTCTTAAACGTACGATATGAAGGTGAAGGAGGTTGTCTTTTTGTCACAACCTCTTTCACACTATTCTCCTAATTTACCATATAACATATTCATGTTGTTTGTCGCTGATCGGATAGCAGCAATAGGATATTTGACAGACGCATCCGTACTGGACACCCATTCCAAAGTAAACTCTCTCTCTTCACCTGTACCAAAGAAATTATTAACAGCCGTTAGTTCGGCAACCCGAGAATCCCAGTTACCGTTAGTATTTGCTCGTTTTATAAATATCTTATTACCTTCTCGCCTATACGTATAGTTTGCCTGCGCATTAAATGAAGTTGTTGCATTACTATATCCAATGTAAAAATTCAGATTGGTACTACTTGTAAATGCGAAATACATCGATGAGATAGTACGTCCTGTACCTGAGAAAGCTGTACGAACGGCAGAAAAAATGTGTTGATTTGCAGACACGCCTGGCACTACAGTAGATAATATACGCTTAAATGTTTTATTATAATCAAAAACTGACTCGATTGAATACGTAGGTGTATCTTGTTGCCTGACCTCATCTACTGTCCCATCCGAGTAATTTATAGAAAGCTTATTATCTTTAATGGAAAGCCCGATTATTCTCTTCTTACCAAATACAATAGGTATCACCAGATTCGCATTATGTTCACTAAAATAAAATGCACTATTCACGGACGACGAAAGACTTTTATTCGACTTATCTATTAACGAAAACCGCGCAAGCTTAGCTGCCAAATCAAGTTCAATGGCTAAAACTTGCGTCTCGTTCTCGATATAAGTGAATTTGTATCCATCATAAAGCTGGCTAAAGGTATTCTTATAAGTATTAAAACCTTTATTTAGAAACAACTCCTGCTGCGCCTGCGTATTTTTCACCAACATCAATGGGTTCTTGTATTTACGTCCTTCAAATACTAGCGTATCTCCGGCAGTCATTCTATACATATACTCCACATCACTTTTATATCCACTACTAGCTGTTCCGCCTGCCACACCAGGCACAGGATCTTGCATTAAAGAAATATAATTATAGGTATCAAAAAGTAAGCTTGGCACAGACGTAGCTGCGACACGATAGGTTGAACTTTGTACCGTATTGCCCGATACGACTGAATAATCACTTAACATTTGCAGTGTATTATCCGCATCAAATTTAATATAAAAACCATACCCACCACGAGCCGAAGTACCAATCCCCCCATGCCAACCATAGGGTGCACTTTGTAAGGATTTCTTAATAAAATCGACAGAATCTTTAATACGCTGTTCAGGCGCAGCCTGCATTAATTGCTCTACTTCCACCTTTTGACAAGATAATAGGGAGACAATAACCAAAATTCCAAAAATCAAACTTGTTCTCATATTATTTCAATTCTATTGGCCCATAAAAATAATTCGTACTATTATCCTTTTCATAAAATCCACCAAAAGTACGATACAAAGGATCTGTTGGTGTAATTGCCGTAGGTAACCAGTTCAATACAAACACGCGATTGGTCATATAAGGTAATATGTACTGCTCAAAATAAGGCTTAAACCTAGATAATGCTCCATTATTGTTACTACCTGTAGTTCCTTCAGGAACCTTTTTGGTAAAGACTATTTCCGATGTAGCTACGTTGATTTTAAAACCAAAATCATAATCCGCATAAAATCCTATAGCTCCGGTGGCGGTTGAAGCATAGCCAAAGCTAACGGTTACCGTGGAATCGCTTGAAAAGTTTAACGCCATGTTTTTAACAAACCTCCGTTCAGTAACAGTAGACTGCGTCGCTACAGCATTTACAAAGTTGTTATAAACAGTCGTAAAGGCTGTAGATATTCCATAGCTGGTATAATGAGATGCCCCTGGAGTATAAAGTATAGATTTCACTTTATTTGTTCCCAGCCAAATAGGGAGGGTTTGGGTTATATCAGTCGGATCCTTCGCATTATAAATTGTCTTAAAAGCCAGTTGCGTCTCATTTTGCAAAGCGCGAAAATCTAAACCAAAGGCTGCCTTATAGTAATCTACAACTTCCTGCTCTTTTGCTCTCAGTTTAAGCTGAGCCGACCGTGGAGCCGTAAGAACGTAATTATCAAACCAAACCTGCCCCATTACCAACAAATGAGCAGCCATTTCTGCAAAATCTTCAGTATACTTTCCCCTCGCATAACGGCTGACAAACCCTAATGATTTTGCCAAAGTCTCCGTATTGGAAGAGTTAGTCCAGTCTTCATAATAGTCGGCTTTGGTAATTTCAGCAAAAGACGGTGGAATAATCACGTTTTGATTCATGATATGCACAAACTCATGATGGATGGTTCTTAGTTTTCTTCGAACCCCAGCATCACCTTCCACAACACTTTCCGAAAAATTATTCACATCATAAAGAGTTACCTTGCGTCCTGCATCTGCAGTTCCCAACACGACAGATCCATTTGTATTGTAGAGAACAGAACCAAAAAGTGCATACTGTTTAGGGACAAATGTTTTTATAAATGTTTTACCTGCTATCTTCTCATAAGGTCTGATATAGCAATTCAAAACAGCTTCCATCATGGGTTGTACCCGTTCTAGTTTCACGGGGGATACATCACGACTTACCTCTGTATTATTTCGATCAAAGCGATACACCACTTCTATATTGTATGGATCAACTAGATTAGTCAGCAACCACTTATCGAGCGCGCTATTAGTCAAATCTGACTCACTATAAATAGACATATCTACGTCTACGGTATCATTATCCCTAGAACATCCCAAGAACAATAATACTTGAAGTATCATACATATTATTACTATCTTTTTCATATTACAGTTAATTGATGTTATCTTGGGTTACGTATTATTCCATTATTAATTGCGTCCTGAGGGATCTGAAAGACACGTCGCTTATCACCTGCCGGCAATTCCTGAAATGTTTCTGTCCCATCTGAAGCGATATGGTTATGCTTTACCGTTAATTTATGACGAAGAATATCCATCCATCGAATGCCTTCCTGCATAAACTCTTTCCTTTTGGCTTCTAGTACAACCATAAGTAACGCTTCTTTATCATCCGTGACATTGAAATAGGTCTTTGCTTTTGCAGCCGTCATACCATGTGTTGATGGGCTGTATCCCGAAATTCTTGTACTGGCAAAATCATTTAAGTCTTTTATCGCATTTGCAAAGTCTTCGTTCTGAATATAGGCCTCAGCACGATTTAACAAGGCTTCATCAGCAGTCAAAATGGGCGACATAATATAAGCCACACCAATCCCTGCTTGGATATTAGTATAAAAGAATGTTTCATTAAATTTATTAGTGGTATAATTGGGGGCCGTCCAAGATCCAAATTTCTGCAAAAATGGAGCTCCAAAAGAGGTGGTACCTGTATAGATATTTTTCACCGTTTCTCCAAAGCTGTATCTCGCACCACCATTATAGTCGTAACGTTGTTCAAAAGAGTACGTACTTGCTAAAAGTACATTCCACGTATTTTGTGAACTTGTATATGCTGCCCTATACTCATCGTAAGATAGTGGGCTTAATTTTTGTACATACTGCCTAACATTAGATCGAAACGTACTCGTTGGATACATGGCTGTTGCATGTTCAATTACTTTGTCCCATTCACCCTTAAATAAATAAAAGCGTGCAGCAAAGGCGTGTGCAGCCTGCTCCGTAAAATGAAATTTGGGAACCTCGTGATTGATACCTTGAAGCAACGCCAATCCTTCTGTCAAATCCTTTTCGATCTGTGCATAGGTATCCGCTAAGGTACCTCGCTCATAAGAAGGATTTACCGTAGTTTCGGGGATTAAAGGATATGGGATCCCTAATCCTGAATTCGCTCCTCCTATTTCATAGGGTTCACTAAAAAATATGGAAAGCATAAATATACTGTATGCCCGTGCGATCAATGCCTCGCCTTTAAATTGATTCACGTTAGAACCTTGTAATGTCTTCTGCCCGGAAAAATCATTGTTAGCAATAGATTCCAATGCTTGATTGGCAGTTGCTACTGCTCGGTAACAGGCAAACCAATATTCAGCTGGCGTACCATTCCCTCTTTCTAAAACCTCATTCCAATGATACAATCCTATATAAGGCTCATTATTACTACCTGCGTACTGTGCTCCTTTATCTTCTGCATTATCGGAAGCAACTTCTGCAAATGTAAAATAATGACGATCAGGATACCCACTCACCAATAATTGAGATAGCTTATCAAGATTCTGGATTTCCGTACGCATATCAGGATCGACACCCAAATACTTTTCACATCCAGAAGATAGTATTGTCACTATGAAAAGTACAATACCTATGCTTTTAATTTTTTGTAGTTTCATAATAGTTTCAATTAAAATCCAAGTTTTACCGACAGCGTGTATTGCTTTGGAATCGGCATTGCTACTCCACCATTATTGAAAAACTCGGGATCAGCCCCATTCAATTTCTTGTCGGAATATAATAACGCAATATTATTACCCACCAATGCTAACTGCGCTGTACTAAATCTTAACTTCGACACCCACTCTTTTGGCAATTGGTATGCTAATGAAACATTCTTCAACCGAATAAAATCGCCTTTTGCAACACGTTGATCAGAATAACTATATACATTATAAGGATACTGTGAATTGGTCGTATTACCATTGGGACGCACGATATTATTTGCGCGATCAAATGCATCCAATAAGGATGGAATATTGGTATACTTCTCATCACCTGGCATTACCCAGCGATTGATAAAATCTTTACTTATGGAACTAAAGTCGGAATAACTAGCCGAATAAATAGGTTGCAAACGTACGTAATTTCCTGTGGCAAATGTCAACAGGGCCGACAAAGTAATCCCTTTATGTGATACCTGATTATAGAACCCTCCAGTAAATGTTGGGTCTACTGGACCATGGTAGGTAAGATTCGCAACATCTGTTGTATTTTGAAGATAAATATAAGGTTCATTTCTCTTGCCATCTGTGCCTATATACGTTGGGTATCCATAATTCGGATCTAGACCATCAAATGTAACGGAAAACAGACCACGTTGGGAATATCCCTTCATTGGTGCTCCTTCAGCCCTTACTAATGTCCATATGTTTGGATTGACATCCAACTCCGTAACTTCATTCTTGTTTAAACCAAAGTTAAATTGCGTTCTCCATTTAAAGCCGTTATCCTTCTGAATAGGGTTACCAGCGATAGTGAATTCAAAACCGCTAGCTTTAATTTTACCATAGTTTGCCAGTTTTTGACTCTGTCCACCTACTCCAGAAACTGGTCTTAGACCTAATAAGTCAAAGATATTTCTCTTGTAAAAATCAACCGTTACATTAACTTTATCGTTAAACCAGCCTAGGTCACCACCAACGTTAAATTCATACAACTTTTCCCACGTTAATTCTGAATTAGCTAAACTGGAAATATAAACCTGAGTTTCCTTATCTTCTGGCTTAGGTCTATATGTGATTCGATTATAGTATAATGTCGAAGTATTGTTAGCATTACCCATATTGGCTACTAGACCATAAGTACCGCGAACTCGAACAGATGAAAGCACATCATTTTTTGGATAAAAAGACTCTTGATCGACATTCCATGCGCCGGAAACATTCCAAGTCGGTAACCAACGTGCGGAAGTCACTGCCCCCATCCTATTTGAGCCATCGTATCTTACTGTTCCGTTAAAAGAATACTTATCATTAAAATTATATGCTCCACGAAACATAAATGCTACATTGCGCTCTTTACCATACCCCATGCCAAAATAAGGATCTGCAGCTTCGATCATCTTTTTGAAATAGAGGTAATTGGGATTAACCAATCCGCTACTATTATACTGATAACCCACACCATCAAACTCATAGTTATCTCTATCGGTATAACGCATCTCCATAGATCCGAATAAATTAAATCGATGCAACTCGGTAATTGCAAGATCATATTCTAGATTTTGCCTGAAATAATAGTTCTTAATTTCATTGCTTGATGGATTAAAAAATCCTCCTTCATTCAATATCACTACCTTCGGATTGTTTGGATAGTCCGGATCTTCGTAAAGGAAAATATTATTAGCATTCACGATTGCATTGCCATTTGCTCTAAAAGCCTCAGCCATATTAGATTTATCCAATATGTAATGCTTACGAGTGGAATTAGCATAGCGATAAGCCCCATCTAATGAGTACGTTAAGTTAGACAAAATCTTATATTTTAGACCGCCCTGTAGTTTCAAGTCTAACATACGTAAGCTAAGATAATTCGTGTTCAGCTCATTAATAATATTAAAAGGAGCATAATTGCGTGTAAAATACTCTAGCGAACCATCCTCATTATAAGGAGTGATTAAGCGCGAGGTATTTAAAGCATATGAATAAGGGTTAATATCAAAGTTACGTGTGTAAGTTCCAAATACAGGGTCAGAATCCCGCGTTAAAGTACCGGGAGCATTCTGATCACGTATAGATGTTGCTGCCAACAACTCAGCACTTAACTTATCACTAATTTTTATATTCGATCGAATATTTCCTGTAAAACGCTTTACCTTATCTGCAATAGTCTGCCCATTATCATGCGTCATACTAGTCGAAAAATAATTTTGTGCCCGATCTGTCCCTGTCATTACACTTAAAGAGTGCTCTTGAAGCAACGAGTTTTTGAACAACACATCAAACCAATCGGTGTTTGACTTAGCGTACCTTGATAAGAAGTTCAGCTGCTCCTCTTTGGTATTCTTTAGCTTAAATGAATCAGAGGCAGGATCATACATATACATTTGATCGTACATCTTAGCAAAGATTCCTCCATGTCTCACATTTGCCATCGAAGAATGAGAATAATATCCCTTATTTTCAAGCTCCATTAGTACAGACATCTGTTCTGCAGAATTCATGATATCAAATTGGTTATAATTCGGCTTTAGATAGGTCGTCATCGTACCGGAATAATTTATATTCGCTTTACCATCTGTATTTCTACCTTTCTTTGTCGTAACGACAATCACACCATTCATAGCTCTGGCACCATACATTGCTGTAGCAGCAGCATCTTTCAAAATATTAAAGGACTCGATGTCATCAGGATTCAAACCTGCCACCGAAGAGCCTAACAGGGTATTTGCATCTCCTGTAGACAGTGCTTCATTTGAAATGTTGACCATGTCCTCCATGATAATTCCGTCTATTACCCACAGCGGCTTATTATCGCCTGACAAAGAGGTAGCTCCGCGAACACGCACTTTAGGAGCTGCGCCAAATGTTCCAGAAACATTTTGAACAGATACCCCAGCAACCTGCCCCTCCAACATGCGAGATACATCAGGGACACCCGATCGCTCCGCATCTTTAGCATTAACTTTCGAACTTGCTCCCGTAAAAAATTTCCTGTCAATATTCTGATATCCGGTAGCTACCACATTGACTGCCTCTAGTGTATTATCCTGAGCTTTAAGCCTAATGTTAACAAGCTTTCTACCTTCTATAGCTACTTCAGTCCCATCATAACCTATAAAACGAATGACTAAAGTCGAGTTTGCAGGCGCATTGATGGTAAATTCCCCTTGAGCATTAGTTGAAACGGCGCCATTTCCTCCTTTTACGGAAACGGAAGCACCAGCTAAAGGCTGACCTTCGGTATTATGAACGGTACCTTTAACCTGGTTTTGCTGAGCATAGCCAGAAACAACAACAGGTTTTAAATTTTTATCTTCAATAGGACTAATTGTAATGGTTTTATCGATTATCTTAAATGCCATATTGTTATTGGCTAACAACTTAGACATCGCTTCATTCAGCCCCGCATCGTCAATCTTTAAATTGATTCTTTTCGCATCTTTAATAATTGCATCATTGTAAAGAAACTTGAAATTTGTTTGTTTAGTTATTTCCTTAAAAGCATCTTCCAACTTGGCATTAAGCAGTGAAAGCGATACTTTTTGCGCCTTCCCGCTTCCATAAGCACAGGTCATAAAAACTAACATTAAGGCTGTTGCTATTTTCATAATCCGGAAAATTATTGGAAAGGGCGCTCCTTTGGGGACAATAATCCCTTTGCCAAATGATAAGTTATTCATACATTTGAGTAATTGAGTTAATGTTAATGGTTAAAATTCTACTTAGCTTAATGAACCTTACAGGGGTGCTGCAACACCTCTGTTTTCATTTTTAGTACACTATTTACGTCATATTCTTTTCTTTTTTAGAATTACTAATTTGTTGTTGTCTATTTTAAAATCTAAATCACTTACAAACTCTAACATCTTCAAAACTTCTGTCAGATTTGCCGAACGGCTAATTTCGCCGGTATAAGTCTGAGAAAGTGAGACTCCCTTGGAAAAAGAAACCTCTAGGTCATACCAGTTCTGTAACTCCTTTGCGATACTCACAATATTATCTCCTTTGAAGTAAAACAAATTGTTTTTCCAAGCCAGCTCTTTCTGCAAATCAGCTTTACGTAGGTCAATTCTACTTCCAACGATCTCGCCTTTCATCCCTGGATAAAGGATTTCTTGTAGATGATCTTTATATACCATGACCTTTCCCTCCTCTAAAGTGGTGACCGGTCTATCGGTATACGCCGAGATATTAAAATGAGTTCCTAGCACTTTCACATTGCCACCAACAGTCTCTATCACAAAAGGCCGATCTTGATCTTTAGCCACTTGAAAATAGGCCTCTCCTTTCAATTTAACCTGTCTTCTGTCTTTTGTAAATTGCGATGGAAACACGAGTTCACTACTGGCATTGATCCATACCTTGGTGCCGTCGGAGAGAGTCATATGGAGAAAATGGGCTGCCGGTACCACTAACTTATTGATTGTCGTCGACGGTGCATCCGCAACGATTGTTTTCTCATCAGTCGATATACTACCATCCGCTAATAAAGTCACATTATCATTTACTTTAACTTCTGTGCCGTCTTCCAAAACAATCTTGGCACCTTTTATGGCTGGAAGAATATCATTTTTATAACGTTCATCTTTGCTTTCTACAATACGCGAGGATTCTACATCTTCATTGGTTCTTAAAAGGAAAAAAGAAACCGTCCCTATCAGGACGAGTAAAGCCGCGGCAATACGCCCCCAATACCACAAGGATTGCTTACGCCGTTTCTTTCTTAGTATAGACCATCCTACCTCCTCATCAAATGAGTTGAAGATACGCATATCTGCACCACTCTTCATTTCTTCTTCCAACTGTTGAATCAACTGGACATTGCGAGAATCGTGCTCTGACCATACCTGCAGGGCATCAATTTCTGCTTCCGTCAATTCACCATTGAATTTACGACGTATTAGTTGGGCAATATATAAAGGGTCGGTTCTCATAATTTATTTCCTCTATAAAAAATCTAAATGGATGAGGGTAACTACAAAATTCACTTATATATCATCATCACACAATCCTATGGCACTTAAGAGCGAATTTATGTAGGTTTATATATAAGAAACGAAAAGTGAATAAAGGGGTGACAAGAATTTAACTTTTTTTTAACATGTAGATTTGCGTCCGAGCGAATTAGCTTATCTGCTATAACCGACTGCTTAAAATTCAAGCGCCCACAAGACTAAAAGAAAGAAAAATTCGGGATGAATCTTTTGACGCAGTACACGGAGCGCCCGTTGCTTTTGGGTTTTTATAGTATTAATCGATATTTCTAACTTTTCGGCTATTTCTTGGTTAGAGAAACCATCCAAATAGCTCAGCTTAAATATATGCTGACAAGAGTCTGGCAACCCCTCCATAACACGTGCAATCTCGGACATAAATTCGGCACGAATGATCTTGTGCTCATAATCTGTATCATCAGCCTCCGTAGCATATTGTCGATCCAAATATTTCTGTATAGTTTTACTTTTACGGCTTTGATTGTATACCGCATTTCGAATTGTACTATAGAGGAACGAACGAACAGCCGCAGGTTGGATGGATACCTTGTGTTTGTTATCCAGATAAGCGATAAAAGCATCCTGAACTAGGTCCTCAGCCACCTCCGTATCCTTCACCATCTCCCAGGCAAAATAACATAACACTTTGTAATGCTTATTGAACTCAATGCGATCCTCGAAATTCATCCCGGTCTCCTCTAGGAATATGGTGTAATTATATTTTTTGTATTAGTAGTAAATATAGGATATATAGAGAGGAATATCAAATAGGCCAGAGCAAAGCGGATACCTTTTTCTTCTAGAAAATAAAGGGCTGCCTTTTTTCAACAAGCAGCCCTTTAAAAGTCTTAACTATCAGCTCACTTAGAGTTCCACCATACAGGGATCACCATTGCTTTAAGCGCTTCACTAGGAATATTACTAGGAATATTCTCACCATTATATAATCTTTCAGACGATGGATACGGGAATCTTACAGGAATCTGATTAAGTCTAGGTTCCTGATCTAATTTTGTTTGCCCACTATACATCTCGTTATTAATAGGGAGATTAGGATATCCCGTTCTGCGATAATCATTATATGGCTCAGCCATTAAAAAGTTAGCCACATACTTCTCTGTAATTATTTGACTGTAAGCAACATCAGAAGAAGAACTCAATTGGTTTTCATCTAAATATTTGTCTGCAAGCACAGCGTCAATACCATAAAAATCCATAGAAGCTTGGACTGCCTTCTCGTATGCAGAAATTACCGTTTGATTAGGTACTTTATTTGCTTTTAAAAATTCCGCTTCAGCACGGATAAATTCAACTTCAGGATATACTAACCAATACAGAGGTGCGTCAGCTGCACTGTAAAATGATCCAAGGGCAGAATAGTTTCCTATTACATTCTTCGGAGGCTCATTTGTTATACCAATATATTCACCTACATTTTCAGGTGCTACATTATCCCCCGCTACAACTTTCGCAACTTGAAATGCGATACGTGGATCTTTACTAGCCAGCAATTTGTTTACATAATATTGAGACGGGCGCGTGGTAGTCGCCCATTTTCCATCAATAGCGAATTGGTACCATGGATTTTCAGACCCCAAAGCATCAGCATATTTAAATTTAGGCTGATTAGCTGCTGTAATTGCCCCTTTATTCAACTCACTTATAGCTAATTCAGCTTGAGCTGCCGCTGTATATCCCGGTGCATTAGTTAGCCTTAAATGAAATCTTGCCTTTAGCGTATGTGCCAATGCAATCCAATTTTCCATTTTTCCTCCATAAATAAAATCATCACTAGTCGGCTTGAGTTTATTTTCCGAGTTTCCAGCTTCTGTAATAGCTTGATCAAGTAAACTTTGAATAGACTTATATACATCTTCTTGGCTATCATATTTAGCACGATAGACACCTTGGCTTCCTTTGAAAGCGTCAGAATAAGGTACATCCCCAAACAAATCGGTTACAATAGATAAGTTCCATGCTAGAATAATTTTTGCTATCGCACTGTAATGTGGGTTACCATTAGCTGTAGCTTGTTCTTTCAATAAAAAAGCATTATTCATTACATCTACATACGAATAGGCATTCCATAAATTATTCACATCGCCACTATTCAGCTGATAGTTTCCTGTATGTACTCCTGCTACAGCGGCAGCGATATGCTTGGTCCACAACGCTGTAAACCTTGTAGGTTCTCCTGCATTTATTTCGTAAGAAAAATTGGCCAATAACGCTGATAACATCAGGTTCTCTGGGACTGAGGTGGGGTTATTGGGATCTTGATTTATATCCAAATTCTTATTACAAGAAGTAAATAAGGATGTCGAAAGAAATAAAACAATAAATATTTGAAATATACTATTTTTCATCTTCATAATCTTAAAATTTTACGTTCACACCAAATGTAAACCCTTTTGAACCAGGCGTAACGGAGTGATACAAACCTTGCACTTGGTTACCAATTAAACTTCCTTCTGGATCTTTATAAGAAAAATCAGACTTGATCCACAAATTGCGTCCTGTAGCTGAGAATGTTACTTCACCGATTTTAGCTTTTTGCAACCAAGTTTTCGGCAAAGTATAACTTAAAGTAACCTCTCTCAATTTAATATAACCAGCATCCTCAATAAAATTTTGGTCAATGTTAGAGAACCAATTTTGATAGTAGTTTTGATCTTTAGTTACTACTATGTCGTTTTCGGAGCCATCTTCCCTTACACCCTCATGTTTAATAGTTGACCCTCTATCTTCAGTAAGAACAGAAGATCCATAATAAGTCGTATAAGTCAAATCTAGATTAAGAAGTTTACCACCGGTTCTGACATCTAACAAACCAGATAGTGCAAGATTCTTATAGCGAATACTATTTCTTATTCCCATGTTCCAATCTGGCAAAACATTGCCAATAGGCCCTAAGTCAGATTCCAATGGCAATCCTTCGTCATCAATTAAGGTTTCTCCTTTTTCATTTTTCTGGAAGCCCTTCCCCCAGATTACATAACCATAATTAGCATCTATACGTACTTGAGGATTATCAAATCCCCCTAGGTAGATATTATCCACGCCTTCAGCCAACGATTCCAACTTATATTTATTTTTAGAAAAATTTGTAACAATATTCCATGTAAAATCATTTGTCTTCACTGGTACGAGATCTAACATTACTTCTACACCAGAATTTGATAATTTACCTGCATTAGCAACTAGATACGCATATCCTGATGTTGGAGCCATTGGTTGCTGAAGAATTTGATTCTCACTTTTCTTATTATAATAAGAAAATTCTAAACCTATTCTATTTCTGAAAAACCTCAGCTCTGTACCAACCTCATATTCAGTTACAATCTCTGGTTTCAAGTCAATACTTGCCAACACACTACTCGATTTGAAGCCGTTAACACCATTATATGGAAATGTAATCTCTCCCCGTGTGCCGTCACCAGGTGTCGCTTGAACATAAGCTTGAGTTGTATAATACGGTGGAGCATCATTACCTGCCTGAGCCACAGAGGCTCTCACCTTTCCAAATGAAAAAACATCATTTGCCAAATCAAATGCTTCCGTAAAAATAAATGATGCAGAGGCCGATGGATAGAAGAAAGAATTGTTACCTGTAGGAAGCGTAGATGACCAGTCATTACGTGCCGTTAAATTTAAATACAAGTAATTCTTATAATCAATATTTGCAGAAGCATAAATACCTACTAGACGTTTCATCCAATCCTTCTGATATGCTTGTTGGGAAGTCATACCGCTAATATCAAAGAAACCAGGTATATCAAGACCTACGCCACGAATAGTTCTTCTGTTGAATGATTGTTGATTATAGTTAGTACCTATCAAACCAGAAATAGACCAGTCATCATTAATCTCATAGTTTGCAGACAAAATTAAATCATTATTCCATTGCTTATAATTAATCAATCCAGAAAAATAACGCCCATTAGGTATTCCCTTAGTACCCACATCTACTTTCTCCTCTGATAGATCCGAATAGGTATCCAAACCAGCTCTATTGATCAATTTCAACCAAGGTAAGAGATCTACCGTTGTTTCATTCGAAACAACAAAACGATTTACATTACTTGGGCGAGAATTATTGTTAACTATCCAAAAAGGATTATTAAACCCACCTGTCGCTGTTACATCAGATTGCCATGAAAGATTACCATATTTTTCGTAGGCCTCTTTCATATCAAAACTCGCTGGGGCAAAATTTAATCCAAATAAAAAGGATTGTCCGCCATTCCCCTCAATCATTCTATTATTCTTGGTATTACTGTAGGTTACCGAAGTAGATGAAGTTACTAATTCGCTCAACTTTGTTGTAAACCCTCCCGTAAAACTATTTCTCTTGAAGGTATTATTTGGTACGATACCCTCTTGATTTGTGTTTGAGTATGTTAAGATATATGAAGTATTACCTCCTCCTCCGCTCATCGAGACAGAATTATTCCAGTTAACACCGGTTTGATAAAACTGCTTTCTCGGGTCTAGGACTTTAGGCATGCCAATTGCGTTAATTACAGCCTGACTTACGGAATCTTTATGGGGTCCCCAAACAGCGGAAGTTTGAGGTGCAGCACCAGCTTGCTCTGCATAGCCTCCATAAGCTAAAGGTAATCCATTCCTATAAAGACCATTCAATCCTTGCAAATAAGTGTTTTGAAACCCTGCTGTGATAGCATTATCAAGAGAAACGCTGGAAGACACTGAAATTCTAGGAATCTTTCTGGATTCTTCAGAGGCCCCCTTTTTTGTTGTGATCATGATGACACCAAACATACCACGAGATCCATATAGGGCACTCGCTCCTGCACCTTTTAACACAGAGACACTCTCTATTATATTGGGGTCTAAATCAGCCAACCTACTACTACCCGTACCAGTAAAAAGAGGATCGACTGTTTCATCTCCTTGGCTATTGCCATTATCAACGGGGATACCGTCAATTACAAAAAGAGGCTCACCACTGCCAGTAATAGAAGTGTTCCCTCGTAATTGGATCATTGCGGAAGACCCCGCTTGACCGCCAGAACTGGAAATCTGTAAACCTGCGACCTTTCCAGCTAGAGCATTAATAACATTCGGTTCTCTAGAACTCAGAATATCCTCAGACTTAACTTCCTGAACTGAATATCCTACAGCTTTCTTCTCTTTTTTAACACCAAGAGCTGTTACAACAACCTCCTCCAAAGCATTGTCTTCTGATACTAACTGTATATTAATTGAACTCTGACTACCAACCGTCACTCGTTGTGCATTATATCCAATAAAAGAAAAATTCAGAGCTGCCCCCTGATTCACGGAAATCGAATAATTTCCACTTCCATCGGTCTGCGTGGCCGTAGAAGTACCCACCACGGACACCGACACTCCAGATAGTGGAGCCCCATCGGTTGCAGAGGTAACCTTACCACTCACTTGCCGGTTTTGCGCCATCGACACGCCTATCAAGCAGGTCAGCACAAAAAATAAACTGAGTAATTTTTGTTTCATGTGTTTATGTGTTTAGTTAAAAATTGTGTGCTTAAATAATATTATATTCTAAAAATCTACCACAAAAGCCATATTTCACCATCAAATAAGATAGCATCACAACTCAATTTACCAATTAGTTAAATTGAAAAATAACCATACTGAATTATGGCATTAGGTCATCCTTGAGAATAACTATTAATATGATCTGATGCTTAATCAAACCGCTCCTAAAAGAAAAGTCTATAGCAGGAGACTAAAGGATAAAAGGTGTAATCTTTGTTTCATTTGTGTGTGTTTAGTTTTTAAAATTGCTTGTGTGTTAGTAGCCGCTTTATCGTAACAACGATATTACTATGCAAACATATAAAAAAAATTAAAGTTTCACATTTTTTAACATATTTTTTATCGAAAACAATAACCAAAACCGTAAAAAAGACAGAAACCAGACTTTAATTGTAACAAAGAACTAGTTATTTCGCCAAACAACTAAAATAAAATGAGTGCAGTATTACCATTACAAAGCCCTGTGACATCTTTATCTTTTATCAATAATCAGGGTTGCTTCCATTATATATTACATAAAAACGGGGTGATATTTTTCAACATCACCCCGTTCTATCCACTGAAGACTTACGAAATCTACGTATTTCTTCTACTGGTCATGGTAATCGGAAAAGCATCAATCCTTCAACGGGTTTTGGTCAGCTACCGACAATTGCTTGTTAGCGTTAATCTCATCTTGAGGTATTGCAAACAACCATCTATTACTATTAGCCGGTAGTGTCGTCACGCCTGGAGCAAAATTATTACCATTACCTCCATTTAACTGCGCTCCACCGTGGTTACCAGCGCCAGTAGGACGATTAAGCCCCTTTCCAAGGCGTTTGATATCCAGAAGACTAAAACCTTCTCCCCACAACTCAATTTTACGCTGTAACAGAATTTCATTTAACAAGGCCTCCCCTGCGAGACCTGCAGCTGTATATCCGCTGTATCTTGTTATCACTAGATCCGTAAGCGTCTGTGCAGCTGCCACGTCCTCCGTAAGACGAGCCTGCGCTTCCGCCTTAATAAGATATAGCTCGGACAATCTCATAAATAAATAATCTGAAGCCCAATTACCTAATTGACGCAACTGGAATTTCTTTTGTGCATAAATAGGCATATCAGCACTAATTACACCCTGAAACAAATCTTTACGCACATCACCGGCTTGGATCTTGTCGTAAAGATCCTTTGTGATCTTTTTCTGACCACCTAGTGCTGCATAACCGCCTACGGCAGCTCTATTATCCATATGCGAATAAAACGAAGCAAAAGCCGTAGATTGCTCTACATTGACCTCTCCACCCCAGATCCACTCAGCTGCACTCAGGGTATTGAACGCTGCTGAAGTGTACTGAGCAGCCGTAAACAATTGTTTACCACTCGACTTGATCGCTTTATCGGCCATTTCCAATGCTTTCGGAAAATCTCCCCTTTGAAGAGCCACTCGTGCAAATATTCCCTCTGCGGTAGCTTTGTTTACATGCGAAAGGTGAGCGCGGGATTTCCCTTCTAACAATTTAATAGACTCCGTCAAATCCAGGTAGATCTGATCGTACACGTCTTTCACCGTACCTCTTCCCTTACCTTCGGTTGTAGGGACTGTATAAAGCGGCACCCCCGGATTGTCCGGCCCATACTTCGAGAAGAAATTGACGAGATAATAATACGAGTGTGCACGCAAAGCTAATGCCTGTCCCATAATCAAGTCTTTTTCCTCCTGTGTCCCTGTTGCTGCCGGCAATAAGGATATGATCCGGTTCGCATTATTAATGATCCGATAATAATAATACCAGGTACGGTCTGCTCTTTGATTAGTACTGGCACTACTTAAACCAGAGTAATTATATTCACTCGTGTAATATCTATAGCCTTGGGCATGAAGGATAACATCTTCCCCCATCATATCAGAGGTCAGGTCATAGGCCTTTTGTCCAAAATTCCCATGGTTGGTCAACGAACTGTACATGGTACGTATAGTACCATTCAAGGCGACCATCGCCCCTTCAGTAGTCTTAAATACAATATCTGCACTCACTAAATCTGTCGGGTTCGTTTCTAAATATTCTTTCTTACAACTGGTAGCCATAATGGTGCAAGCCAAAGCTACCGCAGTCATTCCTTTATATAATCTTTTCATGTTGTTCTATCTTATAAACCTATTGTTACACCAAAAGTGAAGTTCCGCATAGTAGGATATGTATAATCTGCAGTTCCAGTAAAAGAGCGTTGCGGATCCATACCTTTTCTTTTCGTGAAAATCGCCGCATTATCTACGTTTGCAAAGACGCGAAGCCCGGACAATCCCATCCTAGAACTCAGCAGTTTATCAAAATTGTATCCCAACGTAATGTTTTTAACATTTAAGTAGGACGCATCAAACAGGAATCTGGACGACGTAGAGTTCCCAGCATTTGCCGCTCCGATACCATTCTGAAGACGAGGTACATCGGTCACTTGCCCCGGCTCTGTCCATGCATTCAAAATATCAGAATGCCAATGTGTTCCGTAATTCCCCATATGCATCAAGGAAGCATAGTTCCCATCATAAAATTTGCCTCCGATCTGATAAGTCAAAAGAACCGACAGATCAAACTGTTTGTAACGGAAAGAGTTAGTAATACCACCGACAAAATCAGGAATTGCAGAACCATGATAGTAATATGTAGCAGAGTTTACGTTATTAGTAGTCGTACGACCAATCACATTATCGTCTGCATCCAGCTCGTCCATATACCACAAAGCATCCCCGTTAGTAGGATCCACCCCAGCATAGTCTCTTAACCAGAATTGATAAACATCCTGTCCTTCCATCAATCTCTTTGTGCCACTGATAATACCTGCATCTCTATTTTCTTCAGGTAATTTCGTGATCTTGTTTTTGTAATGGCTAAGGTTAAGATCAATTCTCCAGTCAAAATCGGTATGACGGATTGCATTGTAACCAATCTGAAGATCAATACCACGATTATACATAGTACCTACATTACGCCAGATCGATGTAATACCAGTAGACATTGGTAGTGGAACACGGAATAATAAATTGGAAGATTCTCTATTATACCATTCGATAGTACCATCGATCTTTCTATCAAAAAGTGTAAAATCCAACCCGACATTTACCGCTCTGTTTTTCTCCCAACCTAATCCCTCATTGGGTAGTGAAGTGATGATTGCTCCTGGCATGCTCACATTGTTCCAGCCGTAACCGTAAAGACTTTGCCAGCCATAGAAATTATCAATATTCGTATTGGTAGGATCTTCCTGATCAGTCTCAGAGGATGCTCGAGCTTGTACCACTCCCTCATTACCTTGCTCTCCGTAACTCGCTCTCAACTTCAACTCATTAATCCAGCTCACATCCTTCAGGAAATCTTCCTGGCTGATTCTCCACCCAGCCCCGACAGAGTAGAAGTTACCCCATTGGTTATTTCCTTTTCCATCCTTACCAGGGTAAAAACGAGAAGTACCATCTCGACGTAGACTTGCTGACACTAGGTATTTATCGAGATAGGTATAGTTGACACGGCTGAAATAACCTTCGATTCTATGGTAGTTTTCGTAGGAAGTCGCATCCTCAAGGGTAGCTCCTGGCGCTAGTTCCGAATTTCCTGGAAAAGGGAAGCCCGAACGTGTTGCTGACAGAAAATTGCGCTCCAAGCGGTAATTCTCATGTCCTACCATTACATTCAAATTGTGATCTCCAAATGTCTTGTCATACGTCAATACCTGATTGAAGGTAAATGAAAGCTGTCTGTTCTGGATTTTAGTAGATCTACCTCTCACATTCGCAGCATCGCCATATTCAGGGTTTTGGAAAGTAGTGGTGTACCTATTGTAATAATTTCCACCCACAGTAGTCCTAAATGTAAAATCTTTTAAGAAACGTGCCTCTAAATAAGTGTTAAAGTTCACATTTCCTATTTTACCGGTTCGCTCGTCTAGAGCCAACGAACCTAAAAGATTGGAGTTACCTGCGTAGGGTCTTGCTCCCATCTGAGAGTTCAATCCCCAGTCCAACGATTTCTCTCCGGTCAATGGATCGATTACAAAACCATAATTAGCATCTATACGTACTTGAGGATTATCAAATCCCCCTAGGTAGATATTATCCACGCCTTCAGCCAACGATTCCAACTTATATTTATTTTTAGAAAAATTTGTAACAATATTCCATGTAAAATCATTTGTCTTCACTGGTACGAGATCTAACATTACTTCTACACCAGAATTTGATAATTTACCTGCATTAGCAACTAGATACGCATATCCTGATGTTGGAGCCATTGGTTGCTGAAGAATTTGATTCTCACTTTTCTTATTATAATAAGAAAATTCTAAACCTATTCTATTTCTGAAAAACCTCAGCTCTGT
Source organism: Sphingobacterium faecale (assembly GCF_016746095.1). GTDB lineage: Bacteria > Bacteroidota > Bacteroidia > Sphingobacteriales > Sphingobacteriaceae > Sphingobacterium > Sphingobacterium faecale. The sequence goes on from NZ_JAERTY010000010.1 coordinate 212,370, forward strand.
ACCAACCTCATATTCAGTTACAATCTCTGGTTTCAAGTCAATACTTGCCAACACACTACTCGATTTGAAGCCGTTAACACCATTATATGGAAATGTAATCTCTCCCCGTGTGCCGTCACCAGGTGTCGCTTGAACATAAGCTTGAGTTGTATAATACGGTGGAGCATCATTACCTGCCTGAGCCACAGAGGCTCTCACCTTTCCAAATGAAAAAACATCATTTGCCAAATCAAATGCTTCCGTAAAAATAAATGATGCAGAGGCCGATGGATAGAAGAAAGAATTGTTACCTGTAGGAAGCGTAGATGACCAGTCATTACGTGCCGTTAAATTTAAATACAAGTAATTCTTATAATCAATATTTGCAGAAGCATAAATACCTACTAGACGTTTCATCCAATCCTTCTGATATGCTTGTTGGGAAGTCATACCGCTAATATCAAAGAAACCAGGTATATCAAGACCTACGCCACGAATAGTTCTTCTGTTGAATGATTGTTGATTATAGTTAGTACCTATCAAACCAGAAATAGACCAGTCATCATTAATCTCATAGTTTGCAGACAAAATTAAATCATTATTCCATTGCTTATAATTAATCAATCCAGAAAAATAACGCCCATTAGGTATTCCCTTAGTACCCACATCTACTTTCTCCTCTGATAGATCCGAATAGGTATCCAAACCAGCTCTATTGATCAATTTCAACCAAGGTAAGAGATCTACCGTTGTTTCATTCGAAACAACAAAACGATTTACATTACTTGGGCGAGAATTATTGTTAACTATCCAAAAAGGATTATTAAACCCACCTGTCGCTGTTACATCAGATTGCCATGAAAGATTACCATATTTTTCGTAGGCCTCTTTCATATCAAAACTCGCTGGGGCAAAATTTAATCCAAATAAAAAGGATTGTCCGCCATTCCCCTCAATCATTCTATTATTCTTGGTATTACTGTAGGTTACCGAAGTAGATGAAGTTACTAATTCGCTCAACTTTGTTGTAAACCCTCCCGTAAAACTATTTCTCTTGAAGGTATTATTTGGTACGATACCCTCTTGATTTGTGTTTGAGTATGTTAAGATATATGAAGTATTACCTCCTCCTCCGCTCATCGAGACAGAATTATTCCAGTTAACACCGGTTTGATAAAACTGCTTTCTCGGGTCTAGGACTTTAGGCATGCCAATTGCGTTAATTACAGCCTGACTTACGGAATCTTTATGGGGTCCCCAAACAGCGGAAGTTTGAGGTGCAGCACCAGCTTGCTCTGCATAGCCTCCATAAGCTAAAGGTAATCCATTCCTATAAAGACCATTCAATCCTTGCAAATAAGTGTTTTGAAACCCTGCTGTGATAGCATTATCAAGAGAAACGCTGGAAGACACTGAAATTCTAGGAATCTTTCTGGATTCTTCAGAGGCCCCCTTTTTTGTTGTGATCATGATGACACCAAACATACCACGAGATCCATATAGGGCACTCGCTCCTGCACCTTTTAACACAGAGACACTCTCTATTATATTGGGGTCTAAATCAGCCAACCTACTACTACCCGTACCAGTAAAAAGAGGATCGACTGTTTCATCTCCTTGGCTATTGCCATTATCAACGGGGATACCGTCAATTACAAAAAGAGGCTCACCACTGCCAGTAATAGAAGTGTTCCCTCGTAATTGGATCATTGCGGAAGACCCCGCTTGACCGCCAGAACTGGAAATCTGTAAACCTGCGACCTTTCCAGCTAGAGCATTAATAACATTCGGTTCTCTAGAACTCAGAATATCCTCAGACTTAACTTCCTGAACTGAATATCCTACAGCTTTCTTCTCTTTTTTAACACCAAGAGCTGTTACAACAACCTCCTCCAAAGCATTGTCTTCTGATACTAACTGTATATTAATTGAACTCTGACTACCAACCGTCACTCGTTGTGCATTATATCCAATAAAAGAAAAATTCAGAGCTGCCCCCTGATTCACGGAAATCGAATAATTTCCACTTCCATCGGTCTGCGTGGCCGTAGAAGTACCCACCACGGACACCGACACTCCAGATAGTGGAGCCCCATCGGTTGCAGAGGTAACCTTACCACTCACTTGCCGGTTTTGCGCCATCGACACGCCTATCAAGCAGGTCAGCACAAAAAATAAACTGAGTAATTTTTGTTTCATGTGTTTATGTGTTTAGTTAAAAATTGTGTGCTTAAATAATATTATATTCTAAAAATCTACCACAAAAGCCATATTTCACCATCAAATAAGATAGCATCACAACTCAATTTACCAATTAGTTAAATTGAAAAATAACCATACTGAATTATGGCATTAGGTCATCCTTGAGAATAACTATTAATATGATCTGATGCTTAATCAAACCGCTCCTAAAAGAAAAGTCTATAGCAGGAGACTAAAGGATAAAAGGTGTAATCTTTGTTTCATTTGTGTGTGTTTAGTTTTTAAAATTGCTTGTGTGTTAGTAGCCGCTTTATCGTAACAACGATATTACTATGCAAACATATAAAAAAAATTAAAGTTTCACATTTTTTAACATATTTTTTATCGAAAACAATAACCAAAACCGTAAAAAAGACAGAAACCAGACTTTAATTGTAACAAAGAACTAGTTATTTCGCCAAACAACTAAAATAAAATGAGTGCAGTATTACCATTACAAAGCCCTGTGACATCTTTATCTTTTATCAATAATCAGGGTTGCTTCCATTATATATTACATAAAAACGGGGTGATATTTTTCAACATCACCCCGTTCTATCCACTGAAGACTTACGAAATCTACGTATTTCTTCTACTGGTCATGGTAATCGGAAAAGCATCAATCCTTCAACGGGTTTTGGTCAGCTACCGACAATTGCTTGTTAGCGTTAATCTCATCTTGAGGTATTGCAAACAACCATCTATTACTATTAGCCGGTAGTGTCGTCACGCCTGGAGCAAAATTATTACCATTACCTCCATTTAACTGCGCTCCACCGTGGTTACCAGCGCCAGTAGGACGATTAAGCCCCTTTCCAAGGCGTTTGATATCCAGAAGACTAAAACCTTCTCCCCACAACTCAATTTTACGCTGTAACAGAATTTCATTTAACAAGGCCTCCCCTGCGAGACCTGCAGCTGTATATCCGCTGTATCTTGTTATCACTAGATCCGTAAGCGTCTGTGCAGCTGCCACGTCCTCCGTAAGACGAGCCTGCGCTTCCGCCTTAATAAGATATAGCTCGGACAATCTCATAAATAAATAATCTGAAGCCCAATTACCTAATTGACGCAACTGGAATTTCTTTTGTGCATAAATAGGCATATCAGCACTAATTACACCCTGAAACAAATCTTTACGCACATCACCGGCTTGGATCTTGTCGTAAAGATCCTTTGTGATCTTTTTCTGACCACCTAGTGCTGCATAACCGCCTACGGCAGCTCTATTATCCATATGCGAATAAAACGAAGCAAAAGCCGTAGATTGCTCTACATTGACCTCTCCACCCCAGATCCACTCAGCTGCACTCAGGGTATTGAACGCTGCTGAAGTGTACTGAGCAGCCGTAAACAATTGTTTACCACTCGACTTGATCGCTTTATCGGCCATTTCCAATGCTTTCGGAAAATCTCCCCTTTGAAGAGCCACTCGTGCAAATATTCCCTCTGCGGTAGCTTTGTTTACATGCGAAAGGTGAGCGCGGGATTTCCCTTCTAACAATTTAATAGACTCCGTCAAATCCAGGTAGATCTGATCGTACACGTCTTTCACCGTACCTCTTCCCTTACCTTCGGTTGTAGGGACTGTATAAAGCGGCACCCCCGGATTGTCCGGCCCATACTTCGAGAAGAAATTGACGAGATAATAATACGAGTGTGCACGCAAAGCTAATGCCTGTCCCATAATCAAGTCTTTTTCCTCCTGTGTCCCTGTTGCTGCCGGCAATAAGGATATGATCCGGTTCGCATTATTAATGATCCGATAATAATAATACCAGGTACGGTCTGCTCTTTGATTAGTACTGGCACTACTTAAACCAGAGTAATTATATTCACTCGTGTAATATCTATAGCCTTGGGCATGAAGGATAACATCTTCCCCCATCATATCAGAGGTCAGGTCATAGGCCTTTTGTCCAAAATTCCCATGGTTGGTCAACGAACTGTACATGGTACGTATAGTACCATTCAAGGCGACCATCGCCCCTTCAGTAGTCTTAAATACAATATCTGCACTCACTAAATCTGTCGGGTTCGTTTCTAAATATTCTTTCTTACAACTGGTAGCCATAATGGTGCAAGCCAAAGCTACCGCAGTCATTCCTTTATATAATCTTTTCATGTTGTTCTATCTTATAAACCTATTGTTACACCAAAAGTGAAGTTCCGCATAGTAGGATATGTATAATCTGCAGTTCCAGTAAAAGAGCGTTGCGGATCCATACCTTTTCTTTTCGTGAAAATCGCCGCATTATCTACGTTTGCAAAGACGCGAAGCCCGGACAATCCCATCCTAGAACTCAGCAGTTTATCAAAATTGTATCCCAACGTAATGTTTTTAACATTTAAGTAGGACGCATCAAACAGGAATCTGGACGACGTAGAGTTCCCAGCATTTGCCGCTCCGATACCATTCTGAAGACGAGGTACATCGGTCACTTGCCCCGGCTCTGTCCATGCATTCAAAATATCAGAATGCCAATGTGTTCCGTAATTCCCCATATGCATCAAGGAAGCATAGTTCCCATCATAAAATTTGCCTCCGATCTGATAAGTCAAAAGAACCGACAGATCAAACTGTTTGTAACGGAAAGAGTTAGTAATACCACCGACAAAATCAGGAATTGCAGAACCATGATAGTAATATGTAGCAGAGTTTACGTTATTAGTAGTCGTACGACCAATCACATTATCGTCTGCATCCAGCTCGTCCATATACCACAAAGCATCCCCGTTAGTAGGATCCACCCCAGCATAGTCTCTTAACCAGAATTGATAAACATCCTGTCCTTCCATCAATCTCTTTGTGCCACTGATAATACCTGCATCTCTATTTTCTTCAGGTAATTTCGTGATCTTGTTTTTGTAATGGCTAAGGTTAAGATCAATTCTCCAGTCAAAATCGGTATGACGGATTGCATTGTAACCAATCTGAAGATCAATACCACGATTATACATAGTACCTACATTACGCCAGATCGATGTAATACCAGTAGACATTGGTAGTGGAACACGGAATAATAAATTGGAAGATTCTCTATTATACCATTCGATAGTACCATCGATCTTTCTATCAAAAAGTGTAAAATCCAACCCGACATTTACCGCTCTGTTTTTCTCCCAACCTAATCCCTCATTGGGTAGTGAAGTGATGATTGCTCCTGGCATGCTCACATTGTTCCAGCCGTAACCGTAAAGACTTTGCCAGCCATAGAAATTATCAATATTCGTATTGGTAGGATCTTCCTGATCAGTCTCAGAGGATGCTCGAGCTTGTACCACTCCCTCATTACCTTGCTCTCCGTAACTCGCTCTCAACTTCAACTCATTAATCCAGCTCACATCCTTCAGGAAATCTTCCTGGCTGATTCTCCACCCAGCCCCGACAGAGTAGAAGTTACCCCATTGGTTATTTCCTTTTCCATCCTTACCAGGGTAAAAACGAGAAGTACCATCTCGACGTAGACTTGCTGACACTAGGTATTTATCGAGATAGGTATAGTTGACACGGCTGAAATAACCTTCGATTCTATGGTAGTTTTCGTAGGAAGTCGCATCCTCAAGGGTAGCTCCTGGCGCTAGTTCCGAATTTCCTGGAAAAGGGAAGCCCGAACGTGTTGCTGACAGAAAATTGCGCTCCAAGCGGTAATTCTCATGTCCTACCATTACATTCAAATTGTGATCTCCAAATGTCTTGTCATACGTCAATACCTGATTGAAGGTAAATGAAAGCTGTCTGTTCTGGATTTTAGTAGATCTACCTCTCACATTCGCAGCATCGCCATATTCAGGGTTTTGGAAAGTAGTGGTGTACCTATTGTAATAATTTCCACCCACAGTAGTCCTAAATGTAAAATCTTTTAAGAAACGTGCCTCTAAATAAGTGTTAAAGTTCACATTTCCTATTTTACCGGTTCGCTCGTCTAGAGCCAACGAACCTAAAAGATTGGAGTTACCTGCGTAGGGTCTTGCTCCCATCTGAGAGTTCAATCCCCAGTCCAACGATTTCTCTCCGGTCAATGGATCGATTACAAAACCTCCTTGATCATCGCGTTGCCATACCGGATAAATAGGGCCCATCATACGCGTATAGTAAAAAGGATTTATAGTGGTTGTACCTCCTATTGACTGTACATTATCCTGATAAGCCAATGCACCATCCAAGTTAAGACCTGCAGACAACCATTCTTTCACTTTACTATCCACATTGACGCGTCCGTTAAAACGCTCATATCCTGAATGCTTAACAAAGCCTGGTTCATTCAGGTAACCTAGAGATACAAAGTGGGTCGACTTATCGGATCCTCCGGAGTAATTCAAATTGTAATCTTGTCTGAACGGAGTACGGAAAAGTGCATCTTGCCAATCGTCCGCATATAAAATTTTCGCATTGGGGTTGAATTTGCCATTTGCCAAAACAACCTCATTGTCTGCCTGATCCGTTACATTATACACCAATCCATCCATCAGAGAGTTGGAAGCATTCTGATTAACAGCATCAGTGATCTTAGACGGATCGCCAAGAACAAGACCATTACGGGTAGCCTGCCACATACCCTCATAATACTGGGGGATACTCACACGGTCATATTCAGGTATAGCACGGTTCAAAAAACCCAAACGCGCAGTAAAATTCATACGGGGGGTATTCGCCCGACCTTTCTTTGTGGTGATCATCACAACACCGTTGGCAGCACGCGAACCGTACAATGCTGTAGCTGCTGCATCTTTTAATACCGTCGTACTTTCAATATCATCTGTAGAAATAGAAACGTTGGAACCTGAATAAGGTACGCCATCGATAACATATAACGGAGACGAACTTGCATTCACAGAGCCGATACCACGGATGCGGATATCCGAACTTGTACCCGGTGCCCCTCCGCCGTTACTAGCTTGGATACCGGCTACAGTCCCCTCTAAAGCCTTTGTAAAAGAGGCTACTTGCTGCTTTTCAAAAGTCTTAGATGAAATAGTCGATTCCGATCCAGTAAAAGCAGTCTTCTTAATCGTTCCATAAGGAACCTGAACAACAACTTCTTCCAATTCCTCTTGGTCAGTGACCAGATCGACATTGATGACAGACTGGTTGCCAACAGCTACACGTTTTGAGACATGACCTATGTAGCTAAAGTTTAACGTCCCATTCGAGGAGACCTCCAATACGAAGCGTCCATTGCCGTCTGTCTGTGTACGGGTAGTACCTCCTACCACGGATACAGATACACCCGCCAAAGCTGCTCCATCCGAAGCGGAGGTCACCTTTCCACTCACCTGGCGATTTTGTGCATAAGCTCCCCCTACAAGGAGTACAAATACACAAATAAAACTGAGTAATTTTTGTTTCATGTGTTTATGTGTTTAGTTAAAATAATTACACTATTAAATCTTTTGCTATAGTAATCAATGCAACCAAATTGTAAACACAAACACACACGATTTGCGTAGACTACAAAAAGCGAAAAGAATCGCTTTTCATAAAATAAAGAAGTATAAAAAAGTTAGTGTGCGCCAATTCAGTAGAATCGGGGAAACAAATATAATGTCACAAAGTTGTTATTGCAAGCTTTTTAATATAAAATATCTTTTGTTACAAATGAAGCAAGCAAAACAGCCCCTATTTAACAAACCTTCAAAACCCCGTATAGCTTTAACACGCTCTTAAGAAACCAATAAGTTTTGATATATAATTCTGAATTAACATATCTTTTAAGAATAATATTTCACTGAAAACCTAAAAAACACTAAATCCCGAATAATCTCGAACCATCAATCTCATTACTTCATACCGGACATTCAATTCTCAATACTAAATATTACCTTTGTAACATGAGATTTGATATCATTACCGTGCTTCCTTCTCTATTGGATAGCCCTTTTGCGCATTCTATATTACAACGTGCGCAAAAAAAGGGTCTGAGTGAGATACACGTACACAATCTTCGGGACTACGCCACTAATAAACATAAGTCTGTCGATGACTATCCATATGGCGGAGGATCGGGAATGGTCATGCAGATTGAGCCATTTGCAGCTTGTATTGAGAAGTTAAAAAGCGAACACGAGTATGATGAAATCATCTATATGACGCCTGACGGAATTACGCTCAACCAATCGATAGCCAATGATCTCTCGACAAAGGGAAATATAATTATCCTATGTGGACACTATAAAGGGATAGATCAACGTATACGGGATGTTTTTGTGACCCGAGAGATTTCTATCGGTGACTACGTACTATCCGGAGGCGAGCTTCCTGCAGCAATCCTCGTTGATGCCATCGTACGTCTAATCCCTGGCGTACTTTCAGATGAAACTTCTGCGCTATCGGACTCTTTTCAAGATGGTCTACTCGATGCACCGATATACACTAGACCTGCCGAATGGCGCGGACATAAAGTCCCCGACATCCTACTAAGTGGTAACGAAGCAAAAATAAATGCCTGGCGCGATGAACAGCAACTACAACGTACACAGGAAAGAAGACCGGATTTGTTACATGACGAATAAAATCTGCTTAAAGCTTATAAAACCGTTGATAATTAAGTAAGCATTTGTAACTTTTTTTATTTTTTTAACAAAAATAATTTGATTATTTAAAAATTATTCTAAATTTGTGATTCAATGATAACACAAAGCACATATCAATTTTGGTGGTGGCCCGGAGCAAATAGCGTCGGGAGGCACCTCTTTTGGTTTTCAGAATAAGGATTTTTTAATCAACCAAAACCATAAATCAAAAAGCCCGGCGTATTTCGTCGGGCTTTTTTTGTGCAATAAAGAGTCTTAAAAAAACAAAACGATACTAGATATACAAAACATAGATAAACATGATATACACATTCAAGACAAACCATAAAAAAATACTGGCAGACACAACGACTCCAGTCAGTATCTATCTCCGTCTCCGAGATATTTTTCCAAATAGTATACTGTTAGAAAGTTCGGAGTACCAAAGTAGAGACAATAATATCAGCTATATATGCTGTCAACCTGTGGCTGGTCTTATACTGAATGAAGAGAACCTGACTATCCACTATCCACAACAGGAAAACGTAAAGAAGGAAGCAGCTCAAATCAACCTTAGAAATGAAATCTCTGCATTTCGCCAGTCTTTCAACGAAAATGTGATCGACGACATAAACGTTATTTCAAATGGCTTGTTTGGTTATTTTTCTTTTGATACAGTGGCACACTTTGAGGATATCACATTAACGGCCAAATTGGAAGAATCCCGCAAAATCCCATTTTTACAATATCATATTTACAAATATGTCATTGCGATCGATCATTTCCGGAATCAGCTTTATATGTTCGAACATCTCCTCGAAGACGAGGAAAGCGAGTTGGAGCGAATTGAATACCTTATCCAGAATAAAAATTTTCCAGAATATTCTTTCCAAACAACGGACAAAGAGATGTCCAACATGGATGATGAGCAATTCAGGCAGCTTGTCGAGAAGATGAAGTCTCATATCCGTAGAGGTGATGTGTTTCAGATCGTCCCTTCACGTGCATTCTCAACAGCTTTCTCGGGTGATGAGTTCAACGTATACCGTGCATTGCGATCGGTTAATCCTTCCCCCTATCTCTTTTACTTTGACTACGGTGATTTTAAACTCTTTGGTTCTTCGCCGGAGGCACAGCTTACCATTAAGAAAGGAGAAGCCACCATTTATCCTATAGCAGGAACTTTCAAACGTACGGGCGACATCGAGAAAGATGAAAAGATTGCCGAGGACCTAAAAAATGACCCCAAGGAATCTGCTGAGCACGTCATGCTGGTCGACTTGGCTCGTAATGACTTAAGCCGTCACTGTACACATGTGCAGGTCAGATCCTATAAAGAAGCACAGTATTATTCTCATATCATCCACTTGGTATCTAAGGTAGCCGGCAAGCTAAAACCGACAACAAATCCATTCGACATTGTTGGCGACACCTATCCTGCCGGCACACTATCAGGTGCTCCAAAACATATGGCACTAACTCTAATCGATCGTTATGAAGGGCTGCAACGCTCCTTTTATTCCGGAGCCATAGGTTTTATGGGATTCAATGGAGATTTCAATCACGCTATTATGATACGATCATTCTTAAGTAAAAAGAATGTCCTCCATTACCAGGCAGGCGCGGGTATTGTACTGGATTCTGACCCCGAAAAAGAACTACAAGAAGTTAATAATAAAATAGCTGCACTACGCAGAGCACTTGAAATAGCACAAACGATATGATACGTCCACTCGAATACTGCGAAAATACCGCACACATAGCTTCTAGTATTGATACCATAGACGCTAGAATAATGGAATTACTCCACCTTAGAGAGCAGTATCTTGCCCAAAAACAACGAATACTAGGCGAAGAAGAAACAGATTTGGTAAATTTACCGGAGGTTAATGAGGAAATCCAACAATTAGTACAAACCAATCATTCATTACAAAATGAACAAAAATAGAATTCTCGTTATCGACAACTACGATTCATTTACATACAATCTTGTCCACCTATTACAAGAACTAGGAGAAAGCTATGAAGTCGTACGCAACGACAAATTTCAAATAGACTACGTCGAGCAGTTTGAATGTATCTTACTATCTCCAGGTCCAGGAATCCCAGAAGAAGCAGGATTACTTCTCGATGTGATCCGTACCTATGCGGCAAGCAAACGTATCTTAGGCATATGCCTTGGACAGCAAGCAATTGCAGAAGTATTCGGCGGCACACTATATAATATGCCCAAACCGTTACACGGGGTCGCTTCGTCCATCATTATTACAGATAAAGACGAGAAATTATTTCAGGACTTCCCTGAAGACTCTAAAATAGGCCGTTACCATTCGTGGGCTGTTAATACGGAAGATTTACCGGACTCGCTCCAGGTAACGGCAGTTGACGAAAATGGGGTGATCATGGCCCTAAGGCACAAACAATATGATGTCCGTGGAATGCAATTTCACCCAGAATCTATATTGACCGAGAATGGAAAAAAATTAATCGAGAATTGGTTGAAATAAAAGATTAACAAGTTAACATGTTATCATGTTAACTAGAGTGCATGATAACTGGATCACAAGATAACTCGATAACTATACAAAAATGACTATACTAGATAAAATCGTAGCAAGAAAAAAAACAGAAGTAGCTGAGGCCAAAGCCAAGGTCACTATACAACAATTGGAAAAGTATCCGTTGTTTTCCAGAATTTGCTACTCTTTAAAAGAATCTATCGAACACCCACAGCGCACAGGTATCATTGCTGAATACAAAAGAGCTTCCCCATCTAAGGGGATCATCAATGGCAGGTCGACCGTACAAGAAGTGGTACAAGGGTATCAGGCCGCTGGTGCGTCAGCAATATCCGTACTCACTGACCAGGATTTTTTCCAAGGCAGTCTAGCCGACCTCACCGCGGCTCGCGAAGTACTTCAGCTGCCCTTACTCCGCAAAGAGTTTATAATAGACAAGTACCAAATCGCAGAGGCAAAAGCTTTTGGTGCTGATATCATCCTACTAATCGCTGCCTGTCTCACGCCGGCCGAAGTTGAATCCTTATCCATTTATGCCAAGAGTATTGGACTGAACGTATTGTTGGAGGTCCACAATGAGGAAGAACTTCAACGCAGTATTTTTAACAGCATCGATGCTATAGGTGTCAACAATAGAAATTTGAAAGACTTTTCGGTATCGTTGGATCACTCTTACGATCTGGTCAACAAAATACCGAATCGCTTTATCAAAGTTTCCGAAAGTGGAATTTCCGACCCACATACCATACGGGATCTCAAAAAAAGAGGTTTTCAATCCTTTTTGATAGGCGAGAACTTTATGAAGACAATCGATCCAGGAGAAGCCATGAAAAATTTTGTCGGTGAAGTGGTATGTTGATTTGCTGATTCGTAGATTCGCATAAAAAAACCTAATTTTGCACCATGTCTGTAAAAATTGGCGAAAACATAGATTTGGGAGAATTCCCTCTCTTATTGGCTCCTATGGAGGATGTCAGTGATCCTCCGTTCCGTTACGTATGCAAACAGAATGGCGTAGATATGATGTATACGGAATTTATATCTTCAGAAGGACTAATTCGGGATGCAGCCAAATCCGTGCAAAAACTGGACATATTTGAATACGAACGTCCCATCGGTATACAGATATTTGGAGGTGACATCGAGTCGATGCGTCAGTCAGCAGAAATATGTACTAAAGCCAACCCCAACCTTATCGACATTAACTACGGCTGTCCAGTAAAAAAAGTCGTATGCAAAGGGGCTGGTTCATCCTTACTGCAAGATATCGACAAAATGGTCGCTATGACCAAGGCTGTAGTCGAAGCGACGCATCTGCCTGTAACGGTCAAGACCAGGTTGGGCTGGGACGATAACACCAAAAATGTATATGAAGTAGCCGAGCGCCTACAGGATGTCGGTATACAAGCGTTAGCAATACACGGTCGCACACGAGCTCAACTTTACAAAGGGCAAGCCGATTGGGCTATGATACGTGACATCAAGCGCAACCCTCGAATAAAGATCCCAATCTTTGGAAACGGAGATGTAGACTCTGTTGAAAAGGCAGCATCGTGGAGGCAAGAATATGAAGTCGATGGCATTATGATCGGCCGCGCATCTATTGGTTATCCTTGGATATTTCGGGAAATAAAACATTTTTTCAAAACCGGTGAGCGACTTGAGGGACCTACTATTGCCGAACGCGTAGAAGTGTGCCGTACGCACCTGACGAAATCCATCGAATGGAAAGGTGATAAGCTTGGTATCTTCGAAATGCGCAGGCATTATGCCAACTATTTTAAAGGCATTCCTAATTTCAAGGAATATCGTATGAAGCTGGTCGGCCTCTCCTCCCATGACGAGATCCAAGAAGTGCTTGAAGATATCAAAGAAAATTTTGTAGGAGAGGCTGTTTAACCAGCCTTTCTTAGTATCTGCATGACTTTATTCTTCTCCAAAAACACAGTAGCAATACAAAAAACAATCAATAAGAGATTTCCTATCCAAACATTACTGTCGAAAACGAAACAGCTGGTTAAAGAAATTAAAAATCCAACTATCAGATATAGACTAATGGTACCAAAAGCGTACGGTATCGGATAGTATTTTTGTCCCCACACCAGCGATAACATAATCATTATACCATAAACAATGGTGGTGGACAGTACCGCTCCGACATAAGAGTATTGGGGGATCAATATAACATTCAAAACAATGGTCACCAAAGCACCTACCCCTGAAATATAAATGGCATATTTTGTCTTATCCGTTAACTTATACCATACCGAAAGATTCATATAGATCCCCAACAAGACATAATTAAAAAGTAAAATAGGGACAATCTTCAGACCTTGCCAATAGACCTCAGGTTGTAATTCATTTCCTTTGATAAACATTTTCAGCCAACTGATATTTGCCGTTATCCCCACCATGACCATCACCATCAATATCACAAAATATTTCATGATGATTGCATAAGTTCGCTGCGCGTTTTCACTCTTGGCATGCGAAAAGAAAAAAGGTTCTGCTCCTAATCTAAAGGCCGTGACAAAAAGGCTCAGAAATACCGCGATCTTAGTCACTGCATTATATATCCCCAACTCTATCTTTCCAATTTCTCCAGGAATAAGCTTGGGAAAAAACATCTTATCGAGATTTTCGTTGATAATAAACGAAATATTAGCCACTAGAATAGGAAGACTATAGGTCAGCATACTTCTCATAATCGGCTTATCTATCCTCAAGCGCACTTTGGAGATCTCTGGAAAGAGTAATAGAAGCGTAACTACACTTGCCCCTAGATTGGACAGGAAAACATAGCCGAGCCACCCCTCGACAAACCAATCGCCTGCAAAATTGGACCAAAATAGGGAGCCCTGCTTCCAAGCCGGAAGGTAAACGATAAAAAATAAATTGAGACCTACAGTGACAAATATATTTACGAATTTGAGGTAGCTGTACCGAATGGGGCGTCCTTCAGCTCTAAGCCTAGCAAAAGGCACAACAGCCAGAGCATCAGCCACCAAGATAAAAGCAAAATACTTGATATATTGAACATATATGTCCACATCTCCCCCATCGGCAAACCAAGAAGCAATCGGCTTAGTATATAGAAAGACAGCAAAGAGCAATAGCGCAGATGTTAACAGGGTAACAATAAAGCTATTGTTATAAATTTTATCCCTGTCTTCTTTTTTCTGTTTCTGGAGGTACCTAAAATAGGTAGTTTCCATACCAAATGCCAAAATGGCATTTAACATAGAGACCCAGGCATAAAAATTAGAATACACGCCATAAACCGCAGCATCCTTAAACTTCCGTAGGTAGACGGGAGTCATCAGGAAACTGATCATCCGGGAAACAATGGTCGTAAAACCATAAATCACCGTATCGCTTAAAAACTTCTTAATAGACGACACAGGCGGTTATTTACGGTGTTTGAGAACTTCAAAATTCGTAAAGCCCCTGATCTCTCCCCCCTCATCACAAATTACTTCTTCCACCTCGGCTCTATCAGGTCCTTCCTCACAGTACTCCAACAAAGATTCTAAACCGAAATCATCTCCTTCAGCCTCGATATAGACCGATCCGTCTGCCTGATTAATAATGAACCCCTTTATTCCCAGCTGATCGGCAACAGCTTTTGTCGTAAGTCTAAAATAAACGCCCTGAACCTTCCCTTTTACAGTAATATTATAATGTTTCATCAAAATCGTTCTCTTTATTGATGTAAATCCATCATAAGAAAAAATGCTATTAAGAGCCTCCCCTTTTATTACATCGGATTTATTACTGCAAAAGTAAACAATTTATTTAAGCAATACGCTCCATCTCTACCTTGTCCGTAATCTTAAAATGATTCATATTTTTAAGTAACAGCAAGCCTGGAGTCTTCCCAACTTCCAAAGAACCCAAACCTTCATCCAACGACAATGCTTTCGCCCCGTTTATAGTGGCCCATTTCAATGTTTTGTTAAAATCCAATTCTGGAAAATGGCGATGCAACACCTTCAACTCATCAAGTATACTTAGGGTATCGTTAGAAGCTAAGCTGTCTGTTCCTATCGCTATATTGCTTGCATTTTGTTCAAAAATACTAACTTTTGGAAGCGCATCCTCGATATACAAATTAGCTTTGGGACAGAGACATAGAAACACATCTCTCCCCATCCTGCGGATAAAATCCAGATCCTTTAATGAAGTGTACGTATTATGTACAAGAATCACCCTATTCCGAGC
This sequence comes from Sphingobacterium faecale, assembly GCF_016746095.1. GTDB lineage: Bacteria > Bacteroidota > Bacteroidia > Sphingobacteriales > Sphingobacteriaceae > Sphingobacterium > Sphingobacterium faecale. The sequence goes on from NZ_JAERTY010000010.1 coordinate 227,843, forward strand.
AGGAAGGTACGACATATAGGTCTGAATGGAGTTTCTTGCCTGTGCTTTAAAATCATCCGCAGGAAAACCGATCTGACTGTAAAAGTCAAGGAACTCTCCGGTCTTATAACGAAAAAGTTTATTCTCTTCTTCACTTTCCTGATTATGGATGGAAATAATATTATCGTCCGAAATAGATTTCTTAAAAGCTTTAAAAAGAACCTTAGAACAAGAATAAGGAGCATGAAGTGTAATCGAAGCGTGCTCGGAATCAAAACTAAACTCTATCTCCCGCGCTTCATCAATCTTCTCTATGGCCTCTTCCTCCCGCAATCCCAATATCTCTACAAACGTATGATAGGCAATCTTACTCGCTTCCTTTACCTTAGCAGACACCGTAGAGTTAACATGATCACCGACTGCCTGTATACCATTGGCATACATAACCTTATCCGCAGCAACCATAGCTTCATAGACAATGTCTTCGTCAGCACCCCGATTAGACATCACTTCGGTGATAAACTTGACTAAACCCTGCTTCTGAGGAATCTTGCCCAATAGATGAGACAATTCTAAATGACAGTGCGCATTAATAAACCCAGGAATCAGAACTCCTTTGAAGCGTTCAATTTCCACATTTTTAGGCACCGAATCATTATCATATATCCCTAGGACAGTACCATTTTCGTCCATTGCAATGACCCCATTTTTTATAGGGCTGGACGTGACTGGCATCACATAATCAGCTGAATAATAATGAACCATTTATATACCAATAGTTAGTGTGTGTGTGTATGTTTTCTAAAGGAAAATACTTAACCCCTAGAAAATGTAAATCTACTACAAAATATTGCTTTAAACCAATAGTCTTGACAAATTAAGTAATTTTTTTTACAGAAAGTTGATGGATGTTTTTTTTACAAAAAAAATAACCTATGTTTGCGGCATCGAAAAGGGGTGCCTTGTTCATTAAGAACATAAAAAAGGCTGAGATTATACCCATCCCGACTATAAATCGGGAACACCTGATCTGGATAATGCCAGCGTAGGGAAGGGCGGTTAAATTGTAACGCTACTGTGACCCCTTACAGTAGTTTGGTTTAACTCAAAATAATTTTTACATCTTATGATTAGGCAATTTTTTGCTACTTGGTTATTGACGCTATGTATTACAGTAAGCGCTCTAGCACAACAAAAACTGACCATCCGCATAACGGATCAACAGATGCTCCCTATCCATGGGGCTACCATCACAATCGATGGAAAATCAAAGCAGACCAATGAAAAGGGGCTATCGGATTTCTTAATTGGACACGAAGCAAGTAGAACGATGAAAGTGCAGCACCTGGGCTATAGAACGCTCACGGCAGCCATTGAAAAAGAAAAAACGCACATTGAAGTAAGCCTACAACCTTTACACCTGCAGACGGGAGAAGCGTTCGTCTACGCGACACGTGCGAAAGAAAATTCGGCCACTACCTTCAAAAATATTAATAAGGAAGAAATCAGAAAATCAAATTTAGGACAGGACATCCCCTACCTTATCAACCAGACACCAAGCGTAGTAGTCGGATCTGATGCTGGTGCAGGTATCGGATACACCAATATTACAATACGTGGATCAGACAATGAACGTATCAACGTAACCTTAAATGGCATCCCGCTTAACGATGCGGAGAGCATGGGATCGTTTTTTGTCAATCTCCCTGACTTTGCATCAAGTATGGAAAGCATTCAGATACAGCGTGGAATCGGCACGTCTACCAATGGAGCCGGTGCCTTCGGAGCTTCCTTAAACATACAGACAGACGCCTTGGAAAACAATCCTTATGCTGAATTCAATAATTCCTTTGGTTCATACAACTCCTGGAAAAACACACTAAAGGTAGGTTCTGGGTTGATCAACGACAAGTATGCTTTCAATGCCCGTCTATCACGTATTTCCTCTGATGGTTATATGGAGAGAGCGACTTCTGATATGAAATCATTTTATGTCGATGGAGGCCTATATACAGAGAAGCACACACTTAAAGCCACTTTATTTTCTGGAAAACAAAAGACCTATCAGGCTTGGACAGGTGTACCGGAGCCGCTGATTAAAGGAGATCGTTCCTTACTTACTGATTACGCAGGCACAGGATTAGGGATATATGACGGACCGGAGCTAGATCGGATATTGCAGGCAGACCGCCGCTACAATGTGTACACTTATGATAATCAGACGGACAACTATACACAAACACATGCCCACCTGCAGTATACCAACCGAATCAATGACAAGTTAGACCTGAATACAGCGCTACACTACACACGTGGCGCAGGATACTACGAAGAATATCGATTGGGTGACAAACTCGCTAAATATAACATGGAGGACGTCACACTAGGCGGAGAAAAAATCAAGAAATCGGATCTTATCCGTAGAAGATGGCTAGACAACCATTTCTATGGTCTAACCTATGCCCTGAATTATAAACCAACGAGTGCAGTTAACATGACGTTGGGCGGCGCCTACAACCAATACAAAGGAGATCATTATGGACAGGTTATTTGGGCAAGATATGCATCAAACAGTGAACTCGGAGACAAGTATTACCTAAACGATGCACAGAAAAATGACTTTAATATATTTGCGAAAGCGGACTATAGAATCGACAAGTGGCTATTGAACCTAGATGTGCAATATCGGAACATCTATTATCAGGTACAGGGAAATGATGATAAGGTCAAAGACATGGATTTTGACAACAACCTGAATTTCGTTAATCCGAAAGCAGGCATTACTTATTTCCTCAGCTCTCATGCAAACCTATATGCCTCTTATGCCTATGCAAACAAAGAACCAGTCCGTAAGGATTACGTGGAGAACCCACGCAATGAGTTTCCAAAAGCCGAGAAAATGCAGGATATAGAAGCAGGATACCGCTTCACTAATAATACCTTTAATTTAGGGGCAAATGTATACGCTATGCTTTACAAAGATCAGTTAATACCTACCGGATCTATCAACGACACGGGCGGTGCATTGCGTATGAATATTCCTAAGAGCCATCGTATAGGCCTCGAATTGGATGGAACCTGGAAGATTAGCAAACAGTTCTCATGGGCTGCGACTTTGGCTTTGAGTGACAACAAAATCAAAAACTTCATAGAGTACGTTCCTGTATACGACGATGACTGGGTCAAAATCAGAGAAGAAGTTATCGAACATGGTAACACGAATATTCTTAAATCTGCTTCTACGATTTTATCCAACAACGTCACCTATTCGCCTGTAGAAGCACTTTCTTTCAGTCTATTGAGCAAATATGTGTCTCGTTTGTATCTGGATAATACTTCAAACAAAAACCGATCCATAGACCCATCTTTTGTAAATAACCTGGTAGCGCAATATAGTTTTCAAGCCCTAGGGTTACAACGTGTCGACCTGAGTTTAGCGGTAAATAATATACTAAACACAAAGTATGAATCGCATGGTTATACCTGGAGGCAAATGTTCGAATCCAAAGGCTCCATAGAACACTATAACTTCTATTACCCGCAGGCGACTACAAACTTTATGTTGGGATTAAACATACGCTTTTAAGATATTAAAGCGATAAACAAAAATTTGGTCAGTGAAGCTGTCGGTTTAAAATCGACAGCTTCACTTGCTTTATACAAATCCAATCGACGCCCTTCCGCTAAAGTTTTTATTTATAGGAACTATACTCGGGTTTTGTATATTTGCCCTAACCTAAGTAGCACACTGCTACGCGTAAAGTCATGGACAATCAAAGACAGGCCGATTTGTTAAGAGATCTTCAGGCAGACAGCTATGCGGCTTTCTATGCTATCTATGATGATATAGGTCCCATAATAGCCTCTAAGCTATTGCAGATTGTTAAAGATCCCTCCATCGTAGAAGACCTTCATCAAGAGACTTTTTTAAAACTTTGGGCCCTAAGGCGCCAAATCCCCAAAGACACTAATCTTAGAGCATATACCTTCACTATTGCAAAAAACCTATCTATCGACTTCTTCAGAAAAGTAGCGAAAGATAGAAAGCTACAAAATGAAATCTTCCAACACCTTACCGTGACCTACGAACATGTAGACGCCTTAATCCAAGCGCAAGAGAACAATGAAATCTTGCAGCAGATATTAAATCTACTCCCCCCCCAACGCAAACAGGTTTTTTTGCAGATCAAAATGGAAGGCAAATCTTATCAGGAAGTAGCGGACTATTACGGAGTCTCCTTAAGCACCGTAAAAGATCATATGGCAAAAGCTATGAAACTCGTAAAAACACAACTCAGTTCTAATCACCTGCTTATCACTGCACTTATCAGCATAAAAATATTATTCCGATAATTTTTTTTTATTAGAGCCGAGAGATTCTCTCTCTCCTCCGTCTTATAATCATTAAATCTAATTTCACATTGGAACGTTTCGACTATATACTAAAGAAATACTTGAATGGATCCTGTAATGAACAGGAGTTCTATGAACTTTGGCAGATCCTATCCGAAAATCCTGACCTTATAAACCATGGGATTGAGCCGGCAATACAAGCGCATATAGAAAAGGATCTTTCGGAGATGCCAAATAAAAATACTGTTATTGAAGGTATCGTAAGGTTAAATAGGGAGCGTATCGAAAAATCACTTACAAAAGCTTGCAAAAAGCAAAATACACGTCGCTTATATAGTCTCAAAATAGTCAGCGCAGTAGCAGCTGCATGCGTTATATTCTTCTTGATGTACTATATGTTTATCCCGCAAACACAGTATGATCAAATGCTTGGGACAAACCCTCCTATTACATATAATCCAGCCACCCAACAGGCCACACTAACACTAAATGATGGCCGATATATTCACTTGGACAGCGATACAATACCTCAGATTTCCCTAAAAGAAGATAAGCTTCTGGTAAACGGAGAAGAAGCCTTACAGGGCAACCTTACAAACAAAGAAGTCGCTATAAGTACACCGCGGGGCGCATATTTCATAGTCAATTTACCTGACGGAAGTAAAGTTCATTTACATGCTTCCAGTAAAATATCTTTTTCATCCTCCTTTCAATCTAATAGAGCTGTACAGTTGTCTGGTGAAGCCTACTTTGATGTGGTCCACGACCCTAGTAGAAAATTCACCGTTAAAACAGAGAAACAATCTGTAGAAGTACTGGGGACCCGGTTCAACATTGGAGCTTATCAGAATGAACCCACACAAACGACCTTGGTCGAAGGCTCCGTTAAGATATCAGGCGCCAATAATAAAACGATTATACTGAAACCCGGTCAACAAGCCATCAACGATGACGAAATATTAACAATGAAAAATGTAGATAGCGAAGACTATATATCCTGGACAAAAGGAGAGTTACGATTTGTCAAGGAACCGTTGAACATTCTCCTCGGTAAAATATCAAGGTGGTACGACATTGATGTACAAATGGACGAGAATCTAGTTAAATCAATTACTTTTTCGGGTCAACTCTTCCAGGATACTCCACTGAAGGATTTCCTATCCAGTATACAGGAATCCTCACATGTAAGCTTCGAGTTAAATAATAAGAAACTGATAGTAAAATCAAAACCATAAATCCACTATATATGTAAAAAACAACTAACCAATAACACATTTTCTTTTACAATTAACCTGTAAAAGATCATTACGCTAACCAATTCCAAATTAAACATGTAAGCATGTTGCAATGAAAAAAGTAGAAATTAAAACCAAAAATCAGTTGTTCCTTCATAGGAGCCTTGTCGCTGTCCTATTGTTAATGCTGTTGGTCCTCCATGTCCATGCACAGAATATAACTTTAAACAAAAAGGAAGCAAAAATTACAGACGTCTTAAAAGAGATAAGGAAACAAACCGGCTACAATTTTGTATTGAACGATCAACTAATCAATAAAGCCAAGCCTGTAACTTTAAACGTCAATAATGTTTCGTTGAAACATCTCTTGGATGAGATATTTCAGGATCAACCCTTTACCTACAGTCTACATAACCGTATTATCACCATTATTCCCAAGAGTACAGGCACTATAACACTCAAAACTCAGCAACAAGAACCCATACTCAAAGGCCTAGTCATGGACAAATCTGGCAGACCTGTATCAGGGGCTTCAGTACGATTGATAAAAGAAGGTACAAGCACTCGTACACAAAAAGATGGAAGCTTTCAAATTATACAGCAGATAACACATGACTCTATAACGGTCAGCTATTTAGGCTATAAAAAACAAACAATAGCACTCCAACCCAATTCGTCACCGATAAAGATAATCCTTACAGAGTCGACAGAACAAGTACAAGATGTTGTTGTGACAGGAATTTATTCCAGAAACAAAGACAGTTTCACAGGTTCTGCTAGTAGATACAGTGGTAAAGAGTTAAAACAGGTAGGAAATTCGAATATCATACAAAGTTTAAAAACACTAGACCCCACCTTCAATATGGTCGAAAACAATTTGTTCGGATCTGATCCAAACAGGTTACCTAATTTAGAAATAAGAGGAAAAAGCAGTATTGTCGGGCTGAAAGAGCAGTTCGGAACAGACCCCAACCAACCGCTCTTTATATTGGATGGCTTTGAAGTTCCGCTCCGTACCATCATGGATCTCAATATGAATAGGGTAGAGAGCATAAATATTTTAAAAGATGCGGCTTCCACAGCGATTTATGGTTCTAGAGCTGCAAACGGTGTAGTCGTTATCGAAACAAAAGCTCCTCTACCGGGTGAATTAAGATTAACGTATTCTTCGGATATAAATTTTGCGGCTTCGGATTTCTCTAGTTATAATTTAATGAATGCTACAGAAAAACTAGAATTTGAAAGGTTGGCCGGTCGATATAATTATATAGCAGCGGAAGTAAATCCGCAGGGACAACGATATTTAGACAGCTTGTACAATGAGCGAAACAAGGAAGTGGCTCGTGGTGTCAACACTTACTGGCTAAACGAGCCTGTCAGAAATGCTTTTACTCATGGCCACAATCTTTATGCTGAAGGGGGAAGTGATATTTTCCGTTTTGGTCTTGGCCTAAGCCACAAAGATCTAAATGGCGTTATGAAAGGGTCAGGAAGGAACACCACGGAAGGAAATATTGATCTGACATACCGCAAAGGGAGATTAAACTTTTCCAATAAGACAGCTATTGAATACTACAAATCCACAGAATCCCCTTATGGCTCTTTCTCTTCCTTTTCACGGGCGAATCCATATTACAGGAAATCAAACGAAGATGGCAGCATAGATCGCTATCTAGAGGTGTCCCGCGACCATCAAGGTTGGGATTATACCGTTACGAACCCGATGTGGAATGCCTTATTGGGCAACCTGGATAATCAGAACTTTACCGGCTTCCGAAACAACCTAAAAGCCGAATGGCAATACGACGAATCACTACAGTTACGTGCACGTGTAGGCTTAAATAAAGGAACGCTAGAAAATGAGATACTTATATCTCCGCAAGATAGCCGTTTTGACCTAACTCCCAATAATCTAAAAGGCCGATACGAAAATGGAAGAACAGATACCTGGTCATATGAAGGAGAACTTGTTGCCACATACGGCAAACTTTTCAACAATCGTCATCTGTTGAATGTCGTTGCCGGGTGGAATTTCAGAGAAGCCCATAAGACAAACAAATCTTTTGCAGCGGTAGGCTTTCCAGAGGGTGTACCCGGATCGCCGGCATTTGCGAACACTTACCCACAGAATAGCAGACCAGCCTATATAGCGGGGCTTTCACGTGCTACTAGTTTCTTTTCAAACATGGGCTATGCATACCGCAACCGTTACTTAATGGACTTTAGCTACCGGGCAGATGGTTCATCTATTTTTGGTTCGAATCATCTCTTTACCCAGACATGGTCACTAGGACTCGCTTGGAATTTACATCATGAGAAATGGTTAGCCGATACAAAGATCTTTGATATCCTTAAATTAAGAGGATCTATCGGAAATCCAGGAAACCAAAACTTCAATTCATATCAATCGTTTACAACATACACCTATAATACCAACGTAATCAATAATTTTGGAGTAGGAGCGATGATGGAAGCTTTAGGTAATCCAGATCTAAAATGGCAGAAAACTTTAGATAAAAATATCGGTCTGGATGCCGTAACGCTCAACAATAAACTACGCGTGAATTTAGATGTTTACAACAAAAAAACAGATCCTCTTTTGGCGATAATAAACACTCCTGCTTCCATGGGCTTTCCTATCCTCACCACAAATTTTGGTGCACAGATCAATCAAGGCATCAATGGAATGGTAAGCTATTCTCCTATCTATAGACCGGACGAGAGAATAAACTGGACAGTCAGCTTGAACGGAAGAAGCGAAAAAGCAAAATTCAGCAATCTTGAACAAGCACTCAAGAGTATGAATGATGAAAATAAAGGCATAAACCTAACCCGGTACTACGATGGAGGCAGTCCGACTTCCATATGGGCAGTACCTTCATTAGGAATCGATCCCAGCTCAGGTCGCGAGCTATTTGTTAAAAAGAATGGAGAACAAACATTTACACATAACTATGAGGACGAAATAATCGTAGGTAACACCATGCCTAAATGGGAAGGAGTACTAGGTAACACATTCTATTACAAAGATTTTAATATAGCCGTATATATACGGTATAGGGTCGGCGGACAACAATTTAATCAAGCAATATATGATAAAGTAGAGAACATTAGTATAGAAGGTTTGAAAAGCAATCAAGATAAACGTGCTTTTTATGACCGATGGAAGCAACCCGGCGATATTGCATCTTTTAGAGGTATAACTTTGACAGAAAACACCCCTATGTCTTCACGATTTGTGCAAGATGACAACAGTATTATGGGAGAATCCTTTTCTTTAGGATATACAGTGCACCAGGGTTGGATCCAAAAAGTCAATATTGACAACCTCAATATGAGGCTTTATTTTAATGACTTCTTCCGTCAGTCGAATATTAAGACAGAAAGAGGTATTGACTATCCATTTGCCCGCTCGGTATCTTTTTCATTAAACCTAACATTCTAAAACCGAATCCATTATGAAGATACTTAAAAACATCATACTAATAAGCTTATTCTTAACTGTCTCTTCTTGTCAAAAGTGGCTTACCGTAGAACCGGAAGACCGCAGTACGGAAGATCAACTTTTCAGCTCAGTTAACGGGTTTTACATAGCACTGAATGGCATTTATACAGACTTTACAAATCCATATTCGTATGGAGCAGCCTGGACCATGACAACATTGGAAATATTAGCCCAACGTTACAACGTCAATCAAGAACATACCTCTTACACGCTCGCTAATTATGGTTTTCAAGAAGAAACAGCAAAACGGACGATGGAAAGTATATGGAACAAAGCGTATTTTCAAATTGCAAGTGCGAACAATATATTAGAGCAAATAGAAAAAAGGAGAGAAATATTCACAAGCCCTGTTGATTATGCACTAATCAAAGGCGAGGCACTAGCTCTGCGTGCAATGATCCATTTTGATCTTGTACGCCTCTTTGGACCTATGCCTGCGCAAGGGGGTGATAACGCTGCAATCCCGTACTATATAGAAAACAATCGTAAGACGGCTCCAATTCTGTCGCTTAATCAAGTGTTATCTAAGGCTATTACGGATTTAGAAAATGCTATAGAGTTATTGAAAGAGGACCCTATCATTTCTAAAGGGCCGCTGTATAGTGATAGTCAACTAGGTGGTGATTATCAACGTAGATATCGTACTTTGAGACTAAATTATTTTGCGACCCTAGGTTTACTAGCTCGCGTGCAACTATACGCAGGGAACAAGCCAAGTGCCTTCCAGCATGCTGCTACTGTCATCACACAAGCCTCAACATGGTTTCCTTTTATCAAGACCGAAAATATCATGGGGTCCAGTAAAAATCCAGATCGGATATTCTCAACAGAAATACTTTTTTCTCTACAAGCTCCACAAAGACAACAGACATACCTTGCATACTTCGCACCTGATCTTGACGGCAAGAACATACTGGCTCCTCTATCGAGCCGTCTCGACCAATCTTTCGAAAATAATCAGAACGATTTCCGTTACACCCCTTTATGGGCTTCTGGAGAGGCCAGTGGAAAAAACTATCGCGTATTCTCCAAGTATAATAACATAGAAGATTCAAGACTCAATTATAACAATAGAATACCATTAATAAGGTTGAGTGAAATGTATTATATAGCGGCTGAATCAGCTGAAAATCCAAACGAAGGGCTTACCTTTCTAAATACAATCCGTAATGCAAGAGGATTAGTATCATTAAGTGAACTCGCCCCAGAACAATGGAAGTCCGAGATAGAGAAAGAATATATTAAAGAATTCTATGGAGAAGGTCAATTGTTCTTCTTTTTTAAGCGAATAGGGAAAGCTACGATCCCTGACGGAAAAAGCGTGAACAATATTAATATGACCCCTAGCAAATACATTGTTCCTCTTCCTGAAAGTGAGACCAGACATCGTAATTAACCTTAATAAAATGAAAAAAAATAAAATATATCTGATTATTATATTCGCACTTCCTATTTTCATTGGAAGCTGCCAAAAAGATATTCCTGTTTTTTCAGGTAGTCCCTCTGTCTATTTTGAAATATTCAGCCCTAGACTTGGTATTAAAGAACTAATTGATACAACACAGTTATCATTTGCTTTTGCAAGTGAAGATATAAGGGATAGTACCATACAATTAAAAACCAAAATCACAGGAATCCCCTCTCCTGAGGTGAGATACATTACCGCTCGATTTGACAAAGAAAAGAGCACTGCGGAGGAAGGCATTGACTTTGAATCTCTAAAAGAAAACTATACTATCGAGCCTGGTAAGATAGAAATTGACATTCCTATACACCTGAAGCGTTCAAAAACACTTCAAGAAAAGGAATTGACACTCGTAATCAAACTTGAAGAAAATAAGTTTTTTTCACTGGGAATGCTTAATACATTGAATAATGCAAAAGAAAAAGTAAGCTATACACAGCATTGTATAGTATTCAACGACATCATCAGTGAGCCTCCGACCTGGAATACAAAATTCTACTATTGGGGTCCATTTTCACGCAAAAAACTCAATCTAATGAATGAACTGACAGGCTTTAGTCTATCTCAATTAACGGGCTACATGAGTGTTGCACAAATGCGTTACGTAGGTGCCATAACAAAAGAATATCTAGATGATATGATCAGAAAAAAGACTCCTGTGAAAGATGAGGATGATTCACTTATGGTTATGGGTCGCTATATTATTTAATACAAAAGAGATGAAAAAAATAAATATAATACTATTCGTTGTATCCGGTATATTAGGTTTGACCTTCTCTTGCAGCAAGGATCAGGGCAACTATCAATACACCGTTTTAAATGATATCCAAATAGAAAACGTACCGTCCTACTACGAATCGGAATATTTGGTAGATACCTTAAAAATATCGCCTGTATTATCTTTCTCGGCCGACAAGATAGACAGTAAGAACCTAAGTTACGAATGGGCATCCCTACCGAGAAACTCAGGTATAGGTTCTGGAAAAAAAATACTAGGGAGCGAAAAAGATCTGCTATTCCATGTAGATCTGCTACCGGGAACCTATGACCTTTATTTCAAGGTTACCAACAATATAAATAATGTAAGTTATGATGAAAAAATAGAATTAAAAGTAAGCACGGCTGCCTACGAGGGATGGATGGTACTAAGTGAACTAAACAATATTGCTCGATTAGGCATGGTCTCTCTTGGGGGAAATGGTAGTACACACACTATAATACCAAATGCCTTGGCACAAACTGAAATGGGAGAAATCAGCTCTCCACGCAGTGTTAAATACTGCAACAGCATGGGGGCCTGGGAAAATATAGCAATCATTGGTGGACAGACTACCCATAGAGTCAACCCCGCATTCTTTACCTGGAGCCCAGATAAAGATTTTAAATACGAAATGTTGGACAATACGCCCAACAATAATCCGCTGAAAATAGTTACGGTCGACTTTTTTAGCGAATTTTTAATTACTGAACAGGGAAACCTATACTTTAAAGATCCGCTGGATGGTGATGCATTTACCGCGCCTAGAAATAGGGACGAACAAGGAAATACGTTTAAGGCGGCACCTTTTGTTGCATATGGTACGAACACCTATTCTGTAGACGCGATAGTATTTGATACAGATGCTAAACGTTTTCTAAAATTACCTTATAAATCGGCAAAGTGTCTATCCATACCAGATGGTCCGTTATTTTCCTATAGCACAAATAAGGAACTTTTGCATATGAGTAACAGTGCATTCAATAACGCTGACAATTTTGCGATCATGAAAGACAACAATAGCAAATATTACCTCTATCGATTTAACATCGGCTATTCAAGCATCACACAAACTTATTTTGACATTATCCATAGTGAGGAAATTCAGGGGGCATCTCACTTTGCAGTCCACCCCACTCTAGGCTATATCTTTTTTATAAAAGATGGTAAGCTTTATGAATATGACATGAATCTGCGCACAGCTAAAAAAATGGCTGACTATGGGAACAAAGAAGTAACCTTATTAAAATTCAATGCATTTACCTCGTCAGGCAAGTACTACAAACCGATTTATAAGGAATTAGAACTACAACTGATTGTTGGAGTAAACGATCCCTCAAAAAGCCAAGAAGCATCGGCTTCATTAATATTATATGAGGTGCCTACGATCAATAGAGACCTCATATTAAAAAAACAATATGACAACTTCCCCAAAATAATAGACATTACGTATAGAGAAAGATGGTATTAACAATAGAAAAAAGAGGCATCAAACTCTTCATAGCCTGCATAATATTCTTAGTAACAAATAATGTATTGTGCTTCAAATCATATGCTCAAGAGGCCAATTCCTTTGTTTTCAAAGGAAACCTTCAAAGTTCTACTGATGATATGTTATATCTGATCCGATTCAGAGATGGCAAGCAGATAGTTACCGACTCTACAATGGTTCAAAATGGAAATTTCAGACTAGAGGGCACCTGTGAAAGTCCAGAATACGTACTCTTTAGATTAGGAAAGGGAATTAGTAGACATTATTTCTTAGAACCCGGAGAGTTTATCCTTGTAGAGCCTAAGTCCAATTTAGCCAAAGGACAAATTGCGGGCTCTAGAAGCAATGATCTTTATCAGCTTCTGACTGCCGAACAAGATAAAAACAGGCGTGCAGATGAAATAGAAACAAAGATCTTTAACGAAGCGTACGCCAGAGATCCAAAAGCGAGTCAGCCCGTTTTAGATGAATTAAAGCGATTTCGGAATAAACAAACCAACGAATTCAAAAAATTGCTATTCCAACATGCAGACAATGCTGCAGCACAATTTATCTATGCTACTCATTATGGTGAAGAAGGAGACCTAAAAGAGATTGAAAGTTTTATCAGTGCTGCAAAAGGCGCTAACAGCATATACCTCCAAACATTACAGGACCGGGTGGGCTTTTATCAGGGTATTGCGGTAGGTTCAGAAGCACCAGATTTTGTTTTACCTGATATCAATGGTACCCCTCAACAATTGAGCAAATATAGAGGTCAATATGTCCTACTCGACTTTTGGGCAAGCTGGTGTACTCCATGTAGAAAAGAAAATCCAAATGTAGTAAAAGCCTACGAGCGATTCAAAGACAAAGGGTTTACTGTTATTGCGGTATCACTGGACGATAAGCTCCCGGCGTGGAAAAAAGCAATAGAACTAGATGGTTTACCATGGCATCATTGGGGAGATTTAATAGGGTGGCAGTCTCCAGTAGTAAAGCAATACAATGTTAGAGGTGTTCCCTTTTCGCTGCTACTCGATCCCAATGGAATTATCTTAGCTAAAGATTTAAAGGGCGAAAACCTTCATATCAAACTGGAACAAGAACTTATAAAAGCCAAATAATGTATAAAATTATAGTACTATTATCTCTGATTTTTGGTGGTCTAGCTACGAATGCTCAACAAAATTTTTCATTCTCTATAAAAGGGACTGTGACCAACGGAGATAAGGAAATAGTCATACTCAGTTATAACGAAATCGGGAAATATGAGCTTATAGATTCTACCGTGGTACAACACGGAGCATTCGAATTAAAGGGGAAACTTATCGAAGCGCAAGTGCTCAATATCAAAATAGGAACGCTTAGTCATTCGGTATTTATTAGTCCAAACACCCCAAAAATAGATATAAAACTTGATCTCAAACAGAAAGAATGGTATATAGAAGATGATGAGAACAGGTTACTGTCACAAATGATCACCAAACCCGGTGCAGCATTTCGGCAGTGGACTCATGCCTTAGGTCAGAAAGAACAAGCTATACTACAAAATGATGGCGCTACAATAGAAACTGCAGAAAAACAAGCGAGGCTCGCTAGGGAGAAAGTAAAGATTGATGTGAATGAGATCAACTCATTTTTTAATTCTATCCCTGGTTTATCCGTATTCTATGGCTTCTACAAATACATACCTCTAGCAGATAAAGGTGCATTTTTGGAACAATTTTCAACAGAACTTCATTCCAGTACCTATTACAAGAGTATGCTGACAGATTACCAAAAAAGGTTACGTATCGCACCAGGCAAGGAGGCTCCTCAATTTTCTTTGGTAGACACCGCTGGCCACACACACAACCTAACCGATTATCGAGGCCGGTATGTACTTCTCGACTTTGGCGCATCCTGGTGTTATTGGTGTAAAAAAGAAGAACCGTTTGTCTTACAGGCTTATCAAAAACACAAAGACAAGCTAACCGTAATTAATATCGCTATGGATACAAAAAAAGATCTCTGGATTAAAGACTTAAGACAGCAACAGTATCCGTGGATTAGCATCAGTGATCTACAGGGGTGGAATAGCCCAACGGCAAACGATTACTATGTACAAGGCGTACCAAGAATTATACTAATAGATCCTCAGGGAAAAATAATGGTCGATAATCTCCGAGGGGAAGCGATGTTAAATATTATTGAAAAATTAATCCAATAATCAAGGAGGGATAACCGAGCAGTCTATAAATCTGCTCGGTTCTTGTTTTGTTCCTTCTTCCTTTTTGACTTTCCGGCTTTTACTTTTTACTTTTGGTTTTTGACTTTGAAAAATGCGAGCAGTAATACAAAGGGTAACGGAAGCATCCTGCACGGTAGAAGGACAAGTAACGGGATCGATAGAAAATGGCTTATTAGTCTTGGTTGGTATAGAAGAAGAGGATGGACAACAGGATATCGAATGGCTTTCTCAAAAGCTGACCAATCTTCGGATCTTCAGTGACGGACAAGGATTAATGAATAAATCAATCCAGGACATTAATGGCAATATCTTATTCATTTCGCAATTCACACTATTCGCACAGACAAAAAAAGGGAATCGACCTTCCTTTATACGCGCAGCGAAACCCAGTAAAGCAGAACCCATGTATCTAGAGATGGCCAAACGCCTTTCTGAGCTATTAAATAAAGAAGTACAGTTAGGCATATTTGGAGCAGACATGAAGATCGACCTCCGGAATGATGGACCAGTAACCATCATCATGAACACCAAAGACAAGGACAACTACTAATGGTTAATGATTAGTTATTAATGACATTACCCATTGATCATTAACACTTAACAATTGAAAACAGATGACAATTAAAGAAGCACAGGAAATAGTCGACAAATGGATTAATACGACAGGTGTACGTTATTTTAACGAACTGACCAATACCGCTATGCTTATGGAAGAAGTCGGTGAAGTCGCTCGTATCATGGCTCGACAATATGGAGAACAATCCTTCAAAAAATCCGACAAGGAAGTAAATCTTGCGGATGAAATGGCTGATGTACTTTTTGTATTGATATGTCTGGCCAATCAGACAGGTATAGATCTAACCAAAGCACTCGAAAAGAACCTGGACAAAAAGAATATGCGTGATGCTGAACGCCACAAAAACAATGAAAAGTTAAAATAGAAAAGCTCCCTAGATTAACTCTATTTCTGCATACAAAGGCAAGTGATCCGATGGATAGGAAGCATCGATGACCTTATAGCTTTTCCATTGAAATTTTGTCGGATTGGAAATTAAGATATAATCGATTTCCTGTTTTGCTCCTATATTGGGAAAAGTAGGTTTGTTATCGCTTTTATTACGTACAAAACGCTGTTCGAGCTGTTGAATAGCTTCGGAAACAGGGGCTGCATTAAGGTCTCCTACGAGTATCAAAGGGTGTTTAAACTGATCAGCCACTTCATTTATAAAAGTGGTCTGTGCCAACCTGTTCTCCTCCTTAAGATCCAAATGGGTGTTAGCCAGAGAAATGATCTGTCCATTAGCTAACTTAACATCAACAATCGCTAAAGAACGATTTTCACTCTTTACAGGCATTGGCAAATCATACCTGCGTTTCTCCTGAATTTTATGCTTTGTCAATATCAGTACACCGTACTCCCCTTTCTCCAGATCGATACCTTTGGAGAAAAAGTAATTGGTATGAGTTAATTCAGCTAATCGCCTAGCCTGATCAACATATTCTGAGCGGGAGATGTTGACATCCACCTCTTGAATACCTATAATATCTGCATCTACACTGTTGATAACATCAGCGATCGCTTCTAAATCTATTACTCCTGGTTTTGATGGTGGATTTCCATGATGAATATTATATGTCAATATCTTAACCGTTTGTGCGGAAAGAACGAAATTCACTAAAAGTAGGAGAAAAGAAACAAAGTAGCGCATAATTCGATAATTTCTGTGAATATAACTATCTTTAGTTGGAAACACTAAACTAATTTCAAACCGGGGAACCGACTATTTTTTTACGCCAATGTTATTCAGTAAATAATATAAAAAGGTATACCTATTCTAAGTTATTAAAAAAACAAACACAAATAAACACATTATGATGAAACACCTTTGGTTATTTGCAGTCGTATGCTACATCACTGCAAGTTGTACGACATCAAAACATTCCCACGACGCGCAAACCTTTAAAAATGGGGCAGTTGTTACCGCACATCCCCTTGCCTCTACCGTCGGAGTAGATATTTTACAAAAAGGAGGTAATGCTACTGACGCCGCTATTGCCGTTCAATTTGCCTTGGCCGTAGTATACCCTAATGCCGGAAATATCGGTGGTGGCGGCTTCTTGGTCTACCGTAGTAAAGACGGCGAAGTAGCTGCTTTAGATTTCCGGGAAAAAGCTCCTTTAGGTGCAACCCGCGATATGTATCTGGATAAAGACAACAATCCGATTACCGACTTAAGTTTATATGGTCAACTTGCAGCTGGAGTGCCCGGTGCTGTAGCAGGGATGGACGAAGCGCATAAAAAATACGGAAGTCTCCCTTGGAAAGATCTATTGGCTCCTGCAATCCAGCTTGCGAAACAAGGTTTCCCCATTACCGCTCAGCAAGCTAGCGAATTTAACAGCTACAAAGAAAAATTCCAGCAACACAATAAACAAGGAGCAGCGATTATCAAAGATATCGCTTGGAAAGAGGGTGACATCTTTGTCCAAAATGAACTTGCAGAAACCATGGAACGCATTGCTCAGCACGGACGAGATGGTTTTTATAAAGGTCAGACTGCCGACTATATTGTAGCAGAGATGAAACGGGGCAATGGTATCATATCTCATCAAGATCTTGAAGAATATCAAGCCATATGGCGTACACCAATCGTTGGCTATTATAAGAGTAACAAGATTATTTCGATGCCCCCTCCTTCTAGTGGTGGAATAGCACTACTGGCACTATTGCAATCGGTCGAAAACTATCCTTTAAGACAATGGGGATTCCAAGCGGATAGTACAGTACGTGCCATTGTAGAAGCTGAACGCAGGGTATATGCTGATAGGGCAACACACCTTGGAGACCCGGACTATTACAAAGTCCCCGTTACGGAACTCACGAATGCCGAGTTTAATCAGAGCCGTATGGCAAAAGTTTCGCTGGCCAAAGCTACAGATAGCGAAGAAGTGAAAGCTAGCAAGTTTGCAGGCTATGAATCCGAAGAAACGACACATTTCAGCATCGTAGACAAAGACGGCAACGCTGTTTCGCTGACCACGACGATCAATGGGTCGTATGGTTCTTGTGTATGGGTGGGTGGCGCAGGCTTCTTACTGAACAATGAGATGGACGATTTTTCTGTAAAACCCGGCTCGCCGAATATGTACGGTCTACTGGGAGGAAAAGCCAATGCTATAGAAGCGGGCAAACGTATGCTATCTGCCATGACACCGACTATCGTCGAGAAAGACGGGAAGCTAAAAATGGTAGTGGGTACCCCTGGTGGCTCGACGATAATTACTTCCGTATTACAGACCATTTTAAATGTTCTGGAGTTCGACATGAGCGCACAGGAATCCGTTAATGCAGCACGTTTCCACCATCAATGGAAACCTGATCAAATCGATGTTGAAGAGAAAGCAATCGATGCGAAAACAAGGGCTAACCTCGAAAAGGATGGATATAAGATCAATAAACGTGGGCCTATAGGACGTGTAGAAAACATCGTTGTGCTACCCGACGGCCGTTTGCAAACCGGAGCCGACCCTCGTGGAGACGATAAAGCTATGGGATACTAATCTATCTCTCATCCAAAAAACGATCGTCAATCTGTTTATTCGCTTTAGCTCCTAACACTTTTAAGTTTTCGACCTTTCGGACTATATTGCCCGTTCCGGAAGAGAGCTTACGCATGGCCTCCGTATGTTTTTCGGAGGCCTTATCCAAATGACTCTGTATCTGATCCATGTCATTTAGAAAGCCTACAAATTTATCATACAGCAAGCCTGCCTCACGGGCAATCTCTAATACATTCCGATTCTGACGTTCTTGTTTCCAGATCGCTGCAATCGTACGCAAAGTCGCTAATAGCGTAGAGGGACTTACAATCACGACCCGTCTGTCCCAAGCATCAGAAAACAATTCTGGCTTATGCATCACCGCAACACTCAAAGCGGACTCTATAGGCATAAATAACAATACAAAATCGGGGGAATGTATCCCATAAAGGCTGTGGTAGTTTTTCATCGAAAGCTCGCGCACATGATTCTCGATAGATTGGACATGGGTTTTCAGACATAAAGCACGCTCTTCATCCGACAATGCGTTTACAAATCGCTCATACGAAACCAAAGATACCTTAGCGTCTACCACGAGCTGTTTATCATCAGGTAGATCAATAATTGCATCTGGCTGCAAACGTCTTCCTTGTTCATCGCTAAGGGCGACTTGTATCCGGTACTCTTGACCACGGTTGAGTCCCGAACGCTCTAACACACGTTCTAATACCACCTCTCCCCAATTTCCCTGCTTTTTCGTATCTCCTTTCAAAGCCCGCGCAAGATTACTTGCCTCATTTTTAATTTCCAAGCTCTGCTGCATCAACTGTTCTACGACACCCTTCAGCACGTTGCGTTCTGCAGCTTCTTGATTATACGTTTTCTCCACACGGTCCTCAAAGCTCCTTATCCGTTCTTTTAGGGGGTCCAATAGTTTGCCCAACTGTTCCTGATTATAAGCCGAAAACTTCTGGGTTTTCTCTTCTAGAATCCGGTTAGCTAATACCTGAAAATCGGCATTAAACTTCGCTTTAATCTCCGCTATTTCTTCCTTTTGCTCGGTATACTTTTCCTGTTGCGCCTGTAGATACGCATTAGTCCCTTCCAACGTTCTCTCTACAGCCTGTCGTTCTAACCGCTCCTTATCCAACATTGTCTTTACATCCTTCAATTCTTGATCCAACAAAGACACATGATGACTGGCCGTTGAAGCCGTAATCTCAAACTGTTGCCTCTCTGCCAACGCATTACGATAGGTTGTTTGAGACACTGAACGCCCATTGCGCCACATCAGGTAGGCACATGCCACAATAAGGACAATTAAAATGAGGTATAAAACATACTCCATTCCTCTGATAATTTATTGTAACTTTTGATGAGTCCGCCACCAGAGATCAGGCATTTCCCCAGTTACAGCAAGTTGATAATCCTCATAGCGGCAAGGCACCAGATAATATCTTTCATTGATTGATTTGGTTCCAAAATAAGGCACCTGCATCCACCAACGATCTGATTTTTTACTTTTCACAAAGACTAATTCATGATCTTCATTCTCTAACTGTGTACGGTAGATAATATAAGCTGACTTTGGAATTAACGGGGCGTCGTTTTTTCGGTTATAATAGCCATCGATAAAGCACCAGATCATCTGCGAGACTAACATTGCTGTTTGCTCCATAGGATCGAAAGTAGGGTTGAACTCATAAAAACCAACGGAGCTACATTTATCTGACATGCCTGCATATCTTGCGAGTTGACATGCCTCATCTCCAAAAAGACCATTTGGAACAGCATTGGCATTACCTGGAGCTTCGGAAGCCCGGATCGCTCCAATGTCAAAACTCACGAGGTCAGCAGCCCGGATAATCGGCTCTGCCTGATCTAATTTACCGGCAATCATCCCAACCCTCTGTGCATTAAAAAAGAGCTTGTCATACATATTTATAGACTCTTTACTCACCAAATAGGTTTGATAGGCTACATTGTTCAAATTGAACAGATAATCTGGTTGATGTAAGATGATATGATTTAGATAGGTATGTGAATTCAGTGGAGTTTCCTGTGCGCTGGCCTGATCTAAATCAAACTTAGCATCGATAATAACCACCTCGATCCGCTGTTCCAAGTCTTCATATCCTCTGTATTGCGCATAGGTCAGATCTTGCCCTCCTCCGATAATGACTGGTAAAATATCGGCCTTGACTAATTCTTCAACCACCAGCCGAAGTGCTGCATAAGTATCCTCAATACGGCTACCTGGCTTAATATTGCCTAAATCAACAAGATTCACATTATAATCTCCTTGATACAGTCCATACAGATGCTTTCTAACGGCATTAGGTGCCTTCGCTGCTCCTTTATTTCCCACAGCTCCCCTATCCTCTTCGACTCCTATTATAGCTAAATGGGGTTTATTTTCAGGATTATCTAAAATCGGAAACTCATCGACATAGGCTTGGATAACATGTCCAAATTGAGAGTTGAAATAACCATCATTTGCTGAAAAATCAGTGATAGTCAATGGAGAAAAGAAATCTGCTAACGACATAAAACCAAAAGTAAAAATTAAAAAGTAAAAAGTGAAAATATTGTGGGTCTTCATCATTTTATAACTTTCATAAACTCCTTCACTCCTTTACCAATAATTTGCATAGGAATTAGCAATGGGTTATCTTTGAGAGGATCAAGTTTTTCAACAATAAATTAACAAGTGATATTAGTAACAGGAGGAACAGGTTTTTTAGGCTCAGCGGTGATCAAGCGCCTCGTTGAAAAAGGAAATGCAGTAATAGCACTAAAGCGAAACAACTCAACCATTCCGGAAAGCCTTAGAGCATCATCATTGATCGAATGGATTGATGCCGATATTACAGATTATTTCGCACTATCAGATGTTTTCGATCGTGTGACACAGGTCTATCATTGTGCAGCAAAAATCTCCTACCAAAAAGAAGATGCCGAGCAGATGTTCCGCGTCAATGTAGAAGGTACACAACATATTGTCAACCTCTCTCTCGAACATGGTGTCCGTCTATTGCACGTCAGCTCCATAGCCGCATTAGGAAGTAACAAACTGGGAAAGCCGGTTGACGAAATAGACAAGTGGGAGTACGATATCAATATGTCTAACTATTCCCTATCAAAATATAAAAGTGAACTCGAGGTATGGCGCGGCATCACGGAAGGACTAGAGGCCGTTATCGTCAACCCTTCTGTCATTATGGGAGTCAATTCTGCCAAATCAGGTTCCGCTGTCATCTTTGATATCGTCCAGAAAGGTATCAAAATCTATCCTCCAGGATCCGTGGGTCTTGTCGATGTAGAGGATGTCGCTGAAATCATGATCCTATTAATGGAAAGAAATGATATTACGGCACAACGATATGTATTGAACAGTGACAACATCTCTAACAAACAACTGCTATCCGACATCGCTTCACTATTAGGCAAAAAAGCACCAACCATTGCAGCAAAGCCTTTCATGCTACAGTTAGCATGGCGGATAGCTAAATTGATTGCTAAGATTAAAGGCAAACGTCCCTCTCTGACAAAGGAATCAGCCTATGCAGCTGCTGCAAAGCTATCCTATTCTAATACCAAAATCGTCAGTGAACTAGGGTACCACTTTAAACCTATCCATCAAACACTCCAAGAAATAGCAAACACATATTCATAACACACAAACAACAATCTAAACCCGAGATGAAATGTATAAGAGGTCTTGTTCTAAATCTCTTATACATTTCATCACTAAAAACCGCTTTATTGCAATGAAAAATTATTACATCATTGATTTTGACAGCACTTTCACACAGGTTGAAGCACTGGACGAACTCGCTCGCATATCACTCGAAGGTGATCCTGAGCAGGAAAAAGTATATCAGGAAATCGAACGTTATACCAACCTAGCCATGGAGGGAAAAATTTCGTTCCGCGAAAGTTTAGCCGGTAGGATAGCACTATTGAAAGCAAACAAAAGTCACCTAGACAAACTAATAAGCCATCTTAAAAAGAAGGTTTCAAAATCATTTGACCGTAACAGAGAATTTTTAAAAAGCAATTCCGATACAGCTTGGATTGTCTCCGGAGGATTCAAAGAGTTTATTACTCCCGTAGTATCGCCTTATGGGATAAAAACAGAAAATATTTATGCTAATACCTTCCTCTTCGATGACGAAGGAAATATTACGGGATATGATGCCAACAACCCCTTATCTGACGAAGGCGGAAAAGTAAAATTATTAAAAGAACTGAATATACAAGGTCGCCTCTTCGGAATCGGAGATGGTTACTCTGATTTTCAGCTAAAAGAATCTGGATTGATAGAGAAATTCTTTGCTTTTACAGAAAACATATCTAGACAGAGCGTTACGGATCGAGCCGATCATGTCACTCCTAGTTTTGATGAATTTCTATATGTCAATGATCTTCCTCGTGCTATATCCTATCCGAAAAACAGAATCTTATGTCTCATTGTAGGCGACGTACCTGAAATATCCAGCCACATCCTAAAAAGAGACGGTTTCTCTATCCGTGTGAAAGAGACCTTCGAAGAAAAATACACAAAAGATGTCGGCATGCTCCTTTTAGGTCCTGGAGTAGATGTTTCTGATGAGCAATTAGAACGCGCTGCAAAACTTAAAACAATAGGATATTTAGGTGACGTCAAGGGACATATGAGCAGATCTATCTGTAGTCAAAAAGGGATTGTGGTATTTGACGACAAAAAGAACAAGAAACATAACGCCGAATTTATCCCCAGACGTATGGCCGAATTCATAAACAATGGCGATACCGATCAGAGTCGTAATTTTCCCAATTTGATACTTCCAAAAAAAATAAAAGGTCATCGTCTGCTTCATATTCACAAAAACGTACCCGGTATCATGGCACAACTTAACAATGTCTATGCTGAAAACGAAATTAACATACTCGCACAGTTTTTAATGACACGTGGAGATATTGGCTATGCTGTCACTGATATAGACACCAACTATGATAAAGGGCTACTAAAAAAGTTAAAGCAGATCGATCATACCATCAAATTCCGTATACTGTACAAATAGTAGGGGCTTTCTCTTTGAGGTACCTCATCGTCTCGCACAGGAGGAACAGATGGTCAAATAATCAGAAACTGATTTAAGAGTTTTTTCGTAAATTACATCAAAAAACATATACACATGAACAAGATAATACTTTCGATAGCAACAGCTACATTGCTTTTTCTAGGAACGGAAATGAGTAATGCACAGGTGAAACTGCCTCCCACAAGCAGTAGTCAAACTATTACACAAGGCCTAGGTATCAAGGATATCATATTGACTTATCAACGACCCAACAAAAACAACCGTACTATTTTCGGAAATCTTGTCCCTTACGGAGAAGTATGGCGTACAGGAGCCAATAATATACCGAGTATAACGTTTGCCGAAGAGGTATCCATTGAAGGTAACAAAGTGCCAGCGGGAACTTATGGTTTATTTACCATTCCCAACAAAAATGAATGGACCATTATATTAAGTAAAAACGTAAAACAATGGGGGGCTTATCAATATAATAAAGCCGAAGATCTGCTTCGCTTCAATGTCAAGCCACACGCGTTAACAGATAATGTAGAAACATTTACAATTTCTTTTGAGGATGTAACTACTAAATCAACAAAGATCACACTTGCATGGGAAAAAACTAAGGTAGGTTTTACGGTAACAACAGATCAATCCAAAGAAATCCTTGCCAACATCGACCAAGCGATGCTTGGGGAAAACAAACCCTACCTCCACGCCGCACAATATTACCTTAACAATGACTTAGATCTTAAAAAAGCGGTTGAATGGATCAAAAAAGGAGATGAAGGCAATACCTCTGCTCCGCATTTAAAATATTGGAAAGCTAAAATCCTCGATAAAGCAGGAGACAAGGCTGGCGCAAGACAGGCGGCAAAAGAAGGAATCGAAATGGCTACAAAACTAAATAATCCGGAATATATCAAAATGAACACGGAAGCTCTAAAGGCAATTAAATAGTATCTGCTTAGCTGGAACGTACAATCTATAACAACGTCATCTCTAATATATTCGAGATGACGTTGTTTTTTTTAAGGTGTATCCAAAAATTATACCAAGGCCTGATAGAGCACCTCAATAGGGTGCATCGCTTTTACCCCTGTCCCATCTTTAATCTGATGTCGACAGCTGGTACCCGGAGCAATCACGATATCTTCTTCAGACCTCCTATTAATTGCAGGAAACAAAACTAACCCTCCGACCTGCATCGATAGCTTATAGTGCTCGCGTTCATAGCCAAAAGACCCCGCCATGCCACAACATCCGGATGGTATCACTTTCACCTTAGCCCCTTTCATAATTTTCAGTGCATTTTCCGTATACCCTTGTAATTTCCAGGCTTTTTGCTGGCAGTGCGTATGGAGCAAAATCTGCCGCTCAATTCCATCAAACATTTCGGGATAAATATTCCCTTTTTCATATTCTCTAACCAGAAATTCTTCAATAAGCATAGCGTGCGGAGCAATATGTCTTGCATCCGCCTCTAATTCAGGAGACACCAAATCCACATATTCATCTCTAAAAGTTAATATAGCAGAAGGCTCTACAGCGAGCAATGGCGTATCTGCCGACAATCGAGATGCAAATACCTTGACATTCTTATCGGCCAATTTCCTTGCATCCCGCAGAAGCCCTTTTGAAAGCAAAGCTCTTCCACTAGGCCCATGGTCAACCATCAATACTTCGTATCCTAATTTTTCTAAGAGCAAAATAGATTTCTGACCAATCTCTAAATCATTATAATTGGTAAATTCATCGCAGAAAAAATATACGGTTCCTTTTTTCTTTCCATCCTTACGGAGAGGTTTATCCTTGCTCACAAACCACTTCCGTAGTGGCATTTTACCCAATAACGGGAGACTCCTATCATCGGCAAAACCAATTATTCGCTTGGCCAGCTTTCCTACAATAGGGCTCTGTACAGACCAATTGTAAAAACTTGGCACATAAGCCATCCACCCCATTAGCTTATCCACATTACCTATCATCCGACTACGTAGTGGTACACCATGTGTATCATAGTATCGCTGTAAAAAATCAGCTTTCATTTTGGCCATATCTACACTAGACGGACATTCAATCTTGCAACCTTTGCAGCTCAGGCACAGATCCAGTACTTCTTTTATCTCAGGATGATCAAAAGGATTATCCTTTGTTGAGTGGGTCAAAAACTCTCTTAAGACGTTAGCGCGTGCACGTGTAGTATCCTTTTCATTACGGCTTGCCATATAAGAGGGACACATCGTACCTCCGGACAACTCTGACTTCCGACAGTCTCCGGAACCATTACATTGCTCGGCATGCCCCAAAATATCTTGCCCTGCATATCGGAACACTGTTTTTATAGCTTTGCGTTTCCCGCCCGGTTCATAGCGCAAAAAAGTATTCATCGCAGGAGAGTCTACAATCTTACCCGGATTAAAAATACACGCAGGATCCCATTGCTGCTTTATATCTTTCAACAATTGATAGTTGCGATCTCCAATCATATACGGGATAAATTCACCGCGAAGACGTCCGTCCCCATGCTCTCCACTCAACGAACCTTTGTATTTCTTTACTAATTTTGCTATTTCAAAAGCGATCTCCCGAAACAATCTGTTCCCATCCTCCGTCTTCAGATTCAGAATAGGGCGTAAATGTAATTCACCAGTAGCTGCATGCGCATAATGAACAGAATATAAACCATATTTTTCCAGGACGATATTAAACTCCGCAATATAAGCAGGAAGATCTTCGACAGCTACCGCAGTATCTTCAATCACCGCCACAGGTTTTTCATCCCCTGGCATATTGCTCAGCAAACCTAATCCCGCTTTGCGTAAGTCCCACACACGCTTTCTATCAGCTCCAAAGATAACCGGAAAATAATACCCTAGACCAGCTGCACGCATCGCCGTTTCTACCTGCCCTGCCTTGCTACGGATATCTTCTTCATTATCACCTTCGTACTCTACGATTAAAATAGCCTCAGGTGCACCTTCGACAAAAAAACGATTGTGCCGTTGCTCCAGATTGCTAGCTGTGCATTCTAGGATATAGTGGTCCATTAATTCACTAACTAGGGGCTTATGCTCCAAAGCTATTAAATTGGCTCGTAGAGCATCGTCCAGGGAGTTAAAATGGATACACAATAGACCTGTAGGCTTTGTCCGTAATCGGTCAACATGCAATTTAATCTCTGTCATGAAAAACAGTGTCCCTTCGGAACCGCATATCAGTTTACAAAAATTGAATTCTTCTCCTCCCGCTGTAAACGGATCGCTTTCGAGTAAAAGATCAATAGCATAACCCGTATTCCGTCTATCTATACTTGATTTTGGAAACTGTCTACGTATCTCCTCTTGATTACCATATTCTCCCAAAATACTTCTGATCTGTCGATAAACCTCCCCTTCCAAAGATTCCAGATCACATTTGGCAATAAAATCATCAAAAGACAAAGCTTTAAAACTAGTCTTTGTACCATCTGAAAGAAATCCATGAACTTCCAGTGTATGTTCGCGGGTACTACGATAGATCAGCGAATTTGAACCGCAAGAATTATTTCCAACCATCCCCCCGATCATCGCTCTATTGGCGGTAGATGTTTCTGGGCCAAAATATAAACCCAAAGGTTTTAAAAAGATATTTAACTCATCACGGATAACACCTGGCTGTACACGGACCCATTGCTCAACAGCGTTCACTTCGAGAATACCGGTAAAATACTTGGATACATCTACAACTATTCCTCCACCAACGACTTGGCCAGCGAGAGAAGTACCGGCTGTCCTAGGGATAAGCGATGTCTTATTTTCTCTCGCAAATTGTATAAGCTTCTGGATATCTGCTTCATTTCGGGGCAATGCCACTGCAAGCGGCATTTCTCGGTATGCCGAAGCATCTGTCGCATAGAGTGTACGCATCAGCTGGTCGCTGTACAGTTCACCCTCCATCACACTTGCTAATTGCTGCAACCTGTCTTCCACAAGCAAACTTTTTTAAGAACCTTTGATCTGGGTTGTATATGTACTTTCAAAAATCTTATCCGCATTATTGGTTTCAAAACCATCCCTCCGATGTATACCACGGACGTCACCCTTTGCTAAATTCTTGAATTCGGGTAAAACACTACGTTCTGCAAATTCAACATAACTACCAGCAATTTCCAAAGTTTTATCATCCGAAAATGTAGCTTCGTATAACGCTGAAACGGTACTGCTTTGTCTCAAAAGGCCATCATCACTGGTCTTGATGACTCCTCCTGAATTATTCAATTTGACACCTATACTGCTTAGAAACGAATTAAATTCTTCTAAGCTGTTATACCCGTCTTTCAACTCATGAATACTGATCGTGTAATGGTTTAAATAGTATCTGTTGTAGATAACCCATGCTGCGTATTCACTTTCGTCCAATAATAGCTGATAATCTACAGCAGTCGGTAAATCCCACAAAGGTCGTTGAAGAAAATCTGCAACTTCTTGTCCATTCTCTAAATCAATATCGTCCACAGGATCTGCAGTAATATGTGCTGTATATTTATGTATCACCTCCTGTGCTTTGACACTTAAATCTTTAACACGCAATTCAGAAACAAATATACGTGGATACCCCTCTTGAGGCGGAGAGAACCAATATGCATCTAATTTTTTGCCTTCAAAGTGGTAATAATCTCTCTTTTTATATCCAAATGCTAAAAAGATCTTCTCAAATGACTTAATACCTAAATGCGGTACACCCAGCGTACGAAAAGCGATATGATCATTTACAATGTCTTCCTGAGATCCAATCACGCCTTTATCAAGTAATGCTTGGGTGATTTTATTGACATCGGAGACATTAGCTCTATAATGATCAAACAGATCATTCAATACGATATCCAACGGCTTATTTTCATCAAAATGCATATGACCAAAATTTAAAGTTTATACTACAGTAAATTTAGTAAATAGATTCTAATAAATCAGCAAAACAAAGTTTTTGTAGAATAAAAATCAGCAAAAGACATATCTGTTAGAAAAATATTCTTAGAATAAGATATTCTACAGAACACTACAACTCTTCCTTCAACAATTCTTCTAGTTCCTCAGGACTAAGATTCATATTTACATTTCCATCTTTGGCAAAAGAAATTTCGCCGGTCTCTTCCGAAACGATTACAGCGATAGCTTCAGAGACTTCCGTAACACCGATAGCAGCACGATGTCTCAATCCAAACTGAGGAGGAAGGTCCTCGCTATCAGACAATGGCAGAACTGAGCTGGCCGTCATCACACGAAAATCAACAATAACAACGGCTCCGTCATGTAAGGGACTATTTTTAAAAAAAATACTCTCCAATAACCGCTTCGAAACAGGAGCGTCAATATACTCTCCACTAGACTGATAGTACTCCTCGTCGAAATACTTTGAAAACACCAACAACGCTCCCGTACGCGACCGTGACATACTCCGACACGCGTCTACTATAGGTTTTATCTTCTCAGAGTGATCCTGCTGCGCTGTTTTCTTCGCACCCAAAAATGTCCAAAAGAACTTCTTTCGACGCATAGATATATTCTTTCCTATATGGAGCAAGAAACGCCTTATCTCCTGTTGAAACACAACAATCAACGCAATCGAACCTACAGAAATAAAGCCTCCGAATATCTCTGTCAAGAGACGCATTTCCAATTGCTTTACGACGAGATATATACCATAGAATAAACCAACTCCCAATAGGATATTGACAGCAATAGTACCTTTTATCAGACTATAAATGTAATATACAATTACAGCTACCAAAAAGATGTCAATGACATCCAATAAGCGAAATCCTTCCAGAAGATCAAAACTTAGTCTATCCATTTGTTATGCAATTTAAAAAATTAATACCAGGATTTCTTACCTCTAAATAGATTTTGTAGTGATATATCTTCGATCCCACCAAAATTTTAGGAATTAAAGTTTCGAAAGAGGGATTTTTATGCGCCAAAGCCTTGGACCCAAGGAATAAAGAAGGCCTTATCCTGACCAGTATAAATACGTTAATTTAATACTTCGATTTTTAATTATCTTTGTGCTTAACATATATTGTAGACATGACAAAACTATCTGTAAATATAAATAAAATAGCCACTCTGCGTAATTCCCGGGGAGGCAATACCCCCAATGTACTCGCTGCAGCTCTAGCCTGCGAACGTTTTGGAGCAGAAGGAATCACGGTACACCCCCGTCCTGATGAACGTCATATCCGATATCAAGATGTATACGATCTCGAGGCGGAAATCCAGACCGAATTCAATATTGAAGGAAATTGTCAGGAACAAAAGTTTATAGATTTGGTACTGGCCAATACACCAACACAGGTCACTTTAGTACCCGATGCTACGGGACAATTGACCTCAAATCACGGTTGGGACACGATTACACACAAGGATTATCTCAAAAAAATGGTCAGTCTTTTCCAGGGCGAAGGAATACGTGTCTCTATTTTTGTTGATCCAGTCCTAGAGATGATTGAAGGAGCAGCTGAAACAGGTACCGACCGAGTCGAATTATATACAGAGTCCTATGCTTCTGAATTTGGCTTTGACAAAGAAAAAGCGATTTCACCTTATTATAAAGCTGCCGTAAAGGCCAGAGAACTAGGCTTAGGGTTGAATGCAGGTCATGATCTAGATTTAAATAACCTTGCGTATTTCAATCAACATATTCCTGACTTACTAGAAGTCAGCATAGGCCACGCTTTAATTTCAGATGCTTTATATCTTGGATTAGAAGAGACGATAAAAAGATACTTAGCCGCTTTAAAAGCATAAACAAAGAACTATCAATCAACTATTTAATCCAATAAAAAAACCGTAAAGGAATCTTTACGGTTTTATATTTTAATACAAGAGCTATTTTATTCCTCTAAATATTCTGCTCCAGCGAATCTTACTAAAGAAAGTACCGTCTTTATCCCAGCTCAGCCAAGTGAACAAAGCTTTACCTACAACGTGATCTTCAGGCACAAATCCAAATTCACGGGAGTCTAACGAGTTATCGCGATTATCCCCCATCATCCAGTAATAGTTCATTTTTATGGTGTAAGTATCTGCTTTTGCACCGTTGACATATATACCATCGCCACGCTTCTCCAACGTATTCCCCTCGTAAATAGTAATAAGTCGTTGATACAAAGGTAATGTCAAATCATTTAACTGAACAACATCTCCTTTCTTTGGTACTGTGAGAGGGCCAAAATTGTGGAAGTTCCAATTATACTGAGCATCTCTTGGAAAAGCAGGGCTATCATTATTATAGGGCACCACCTCCGTTACTGTTGACCATCCCTTTACTTGTTCAATCTCTTCCTTCGTAACATGCAATAAATAAGCGACGATACGACCACTTTCATCAGGGAGTTCCATATACTCAAAACGCTTGTCAACTAAAATATCAGGGTTCAATCCACGCTCATCGGTATATACGATATAGGCTGACTGTACATCCTCAGAGCCAAAACCAGGTTTTCCATTAACCGTTAAGTTTCCACCCTTCATCTCAACGACATCCCCCGGTACTCCTACAGCACGTTTGATATAATTTTCCCTTTTATCTACCGGTCTATTATAAGGTGCGTCAGCTTCCATAGGATAATTAAAAACTACGACATCATTACGCTCGATAGTCTCAAAACCCGGCAATCTCTTATAAGGGATCTTAATTAACTCAGAATATGCCTTGCCGCCTGTCAATGGCATAGTGTGATGTGCGAAAGGAAATGCCAAAGGTGTATTAGGTATACGTGGGCCATAATTCAATTTACTCACAAAAAGAAAATCGCCTACCAAAAGGCTACGTTCCATAGATCCGGTCGGAATCATATAAGCCTCAATCAAAAAACCTCGAATCAGTGAGGCCGCTACCGTCGCAAATATAATAGCATCTGCCCACTCGCGTGCTACTGTTTTTTTATAAGGATACTTCTTCTTAAAATCTTCGGTATTGGGTTGCCCAAGATATTTTACCGTCTCATCCTTTCCCCACATAGGCAATACTATGAAAGGCACTAAAACCGCAGCAGCGTTTTCCCAAAAACGGCGTTTGCCAAAGGATTTAATCAAATCAAGATAAAATCCGTAAAAAATGAAAATATTTACGATGGGTACAAATAACCACACGATCCACCACGTTGGTCTACCGACCAACTGCGCCATCACATATTCTCTATAAAAAGGCACAATAGCCTCCCATCCTTGTTTTCCGGCCTTTCTAAACAATAGCCACAATCCATAAAGCGAAATGACAGCCAATAACCCAAAAATGATATACCACATAATAGTAAAAATTAAAAGTCAGAAATTAAAAACCCGACCAAAGCCAAAAGTTATTATCATGACTTTTTATATGTCGACCGATCAATTTATATGTTACAGTATTATTAGTTATTTATTAAAATCAAAAATATCCGTGACTTGAAAAAAGCCTTTACGTCCGTTGAGCCACTCTGCTGCCACAACTGCCCCTAATGCGAAACCATCTCTGTTATGTGCAGTGTGCTTGAACTCGATCTGGTCTACCTCAGAACTATATAAAACGGTATGGGTTCCAGGAACTTCCTCTATACGAAGACTTTCAATCAGTAATTCATCAGGTTTATTAATAACATCACTTTCTTCACCTACCACTTCATTTACCCACGACGATTTAGACGAACTATTTTCAATAATCCCTTCAGCGATGGTTATAGCCGTACCACTAGGCGCATCCAATTTATGAACGTGATGTATCTCCTCGACCTGTACATCATACTGCTTATAGGGATCTACTGCTTGAGCAAGAAGTCTGTTGATGTGGAAAAAAATATTTACACCGATACTGAAATTGGAACCATATAACAACGACTGTTCCGCTTCGATACAGGTATCCCTGACCTCCTGCATATGTTCATACCAACCAGTCGTCCCTACCACGATAGGAAGGTCAGATTCAAAACACAGACTTATATTGGATAAAGCGGCATCTGGTGTACTAAAATCAATAGCAACATCGGCTCCCTCTAAATCATCTATAGTAATACTCTCTCTATTATGGGCATCGACGATAAGAACTACCTCATGTCCTCGTTTGAGCGCAAATTTCTCAATCAGCTGTCCCATTTTTCCATATCCGAGTAAAACAATCTTCATATCTTATGGTTTAAATAATCGCCAAATTAACATTAATTATCGAAATGTAAATGTCAACTTCACTCCTGGCGCAAAATAGTTTGCAAAATTAGGTTGGTAAGCCATGGTTTGCACTGGCATAAAAGTAGGTGCTATCTTAAGTCCTAGATCGTCCCCTATATTATAACGATTACGCAACATCGAATCGGTATAAGCTTCAATAACATTAGCAGTCCACCACACCGCTGTAACAAGAACAGTCATATCCCTGTTCCTTCTAAAATTATCCTTTTGCCGAATAATCCCTTCGGTACTCATCCGCTCCAAATCAACATTGCTGGTACCGCCAGAGTTGTCGACACGATAAGCTGCCTCTTTGGCAAACATTTGATAATAATAGTTCCAATAATCAAAAACGAAATAGGCCGTAATGAAACCGCCGTATATAATGGGCAATTTGACCCAGACCCAACGTCCTCCATTAGTTATTTGTCCCCATCCAGGCGCTATCGCCGAACGCCGCCAAGCGACACGGGAGACGTGCTCTATAGCTAGACGTGCCGAGTCTTTAAGTATATCTTTATAATAATACTTCGCTCGTTCTTTCTCTGCCTTTTCTCTTTCTTTACGTTCCTTCCTGGTTTCTTTTTTAACAGAGTCTTGAACTGCAACTGTATCTAAATCCAACTTTGTTGAATCGCGAAGCTGTTGCAATGAATCTATCTGGGCATAAGTACCTGATGCCAACAACAGGAAAAATATAACGACTAAAAGTCTAGGCATTACCAATCAAGAAGTTCTAATATACGACTTAAATCATCTTCGGAATCAAACGGTATCTCGATAGCACCCTTACCACGTGCATTTTTTAAGTTCAGGCGTACTCGGGTAGAAAAGCGAGAGGCCAAATCATCCTCTATCTTCTGATATTGAAAATCCAACTGCTTGCCTACATTCTGATTTTTCTTAGGTTTCAGCTGCTCTTGTATATTACGCACAAGGATTTCCGCCATACGTACCGAAAGCCCTTTATCTATGATTTCCTGGAATACATATAATTGTTTATCTACCTCACCAACATTGATGAGTGCACGCGCATGCCCCATAGAAATTTGACCATCTCGAATACCCGCCTGAATTACCGGTGGCAATTTTAACAAACGAAGATAGTTGGTTACTGTCGAACGGTTTTTAGAAACACGGTCTCCAAGCTCTTCCTGCTTAAGGTTACACTCTTCGATCATACGCTGAAAACTCAATGCCACCTCTATAGCATTCAGATTCTCCCGCTGTATGTTTTCGATAAGCGCCATCTCCAACATCTGTTGGTCATTCGCTGTACGTACATAGGCCGGAATATCAGTAACACCTGCGAGTTTAGAGGCACGTAACCGACGCTCACCACTGATCAGCTGATATTGATTTTTGCTAACCTGACGTACAGTGATAGGCTGGATCAACCCCTGAAGTTTAATAGAATCAGAAAGCTCCTGTAGTGCTTCCTCATCAAAATCTGTACGCGGTTGGAAAGGGTTTACAGCAATATGTTCAACTTTAATAAAATTGATACTCCCTGCCGCAGCCCCACCTAAATCGCCCTTATCTTTTTGTGACGACCCTGATGAAACACTCATTTCATCTTGCAACAGAGCACCTAAACCTTTTCCTAGCCCTGTTTTACGTTGTAATGCTGCCATTTTTATACGATCGCTTTTTCTTTATTCTGTTCAACCAAACCATTCTTCTGTAGAATCTCACGAGCTAAGTTCAAGTAGTTGACCGCTCCTTTACATGACGCATCATGCATGATTACAGATATACCAAAACTAGGGGCTTCACTCAAACGTGTATTCCGTTGGATAATAGTCTCGAAAACAAGCTCCGTAAAGTGTGTGCGCACCTCCTCTACCACTTGATTGGATAGACGCAGGCGCACATCATACATCGTCAAAAGAATCCCTTCAATTTCTAAATTGGTATTTAGTCTGTTTTGAACAATCTTTATAGTATTCAATAGTTTCCCTAGTCCTTCCAATGCAAAGTACTCACACTGCACTGGAATGATGACAGAGTCAGACCCCGTAAGCGCATTGATCGTAATGAGCCCCAACGAAGGAGAACAATCGATGATGATGAAATCGTAATCATCTTTGATTTCATCCAACATTTTTTTCATTTTGTACTCGCGTTCGTTAAGGTTGATCATTTCAATCTCAGCTCCCACCAAGTCAATATGTGCGGGTAAAAGATCCAAAAAAGGAGTCTCTGTCGCTTGGATTGCCTCCCGTGGAGGCAAATCATTAACCAAGCATTCGTAAACGCTCGCTTTGATATTACGCGGATCGAAACCAATTCCAGATGTAGAATTCGCCTGTGGATCAGCATCCACCAGAAGCGTCTTATACTCCAAAACGGCTAAACTTGCTGCTAGGTTGATAGAAGTCGTTGTTTTTCCTACGCCACCCTTTTGATTTGCAATTGCAATTATTTTTCCCATGAGATACCGAACCTTTTACAATTTTTGTTTATTAGCATGTTCTCCACTCAAAAATACATTTCCATTACTAAGGAAATGTTTAAATGATGTTAAAATTACTAAATTTGAGAACTTCCTGATGCTATCACTCAGGATGCTAAGATACAAAAAATTGGTTTACGATTTGACAAACTCGTGGATTGATTATTATAAGTAGCAACATAACAATGAATTTAATTATAGCAGGAACAAATCGACTGGGTAGTAACTCATTAAAAGTCGCAGAATATTATAAAAAAGAATTGTGTAAAAAAGGAGAAGAATGGCAAGTACTATCATTGACCGATCTACCACATGACATCCTATTCACGGACTTATACGGCAAGCGTTCTTCCAGCTTTGCGCCTATTCAGGAATTGGTTGCTAAAGCCGAAAAATTTGTATTCGTCATCCCTGAGTACAACGGAAGTTACCCAGGTGTACTCAAGACATTTATCGACGCCTGTGCCTACCCCGTATCTTTCTACCATAAAAAAGCTGCTCTCGTAGGTGTTTCAACAGGCAAATACGGCAACATACGGGGAGTAGACCACTTCACAGGAGTATGCAACTATATGCGCATGCATGTCATGCCCTTAAAAATCCACATCCCGACTATACAGAGCGAATTAAACAGTGAAGGCAACCTCCAAGAAGACGCTACCTATAAATTCGTACAAGAGCAAATTGAGGAAATCATTCGTTTCTAAACGATTATCGTCCGACCTTAATACGGTCTAGGATACTCTCTAAAGTATACGATAGAGGGGATTCATGCAGGGGATACTTACCGAGTTTATCCTTATGTTCTTCATAATGGAACATGGTCCACTCCTGATTATTATATTCCAGAGCAGATAAGTTTTCTATCCAGTCGCCAGAGTTCATGTAGACACATTTACCTTTCTTTGTTTCGACTGTCCGAATCTGGGGCTGGTGGATATGCCCACAGATCACATAATCATAGTGACTCTCTATAGCTAACTCAGAAGCTGTCTGTTCAAAATCACCGATAAACTTAACAGCTTTCTTTACCGAGTTTTTTATCCTTTTAGACAGGGAGTACTTTTCTCTTCCTATTCTATTCAATCCCCAATTAACTAAATTATTGACCCGTATCAACATATCATACCCCCATCCACCCAATTTGGCTAACCACTTCGAGTGCTGTACTGATGCATCGAAAACATCCCCATGAAACACCCAAGCCTTTTTATCTCCAAGATGTAAAACCAACTTATCAACCAATTTAATATTACCAAAACTGATGTCGGAAAACTTGCGTAACATCTCATCATGGTTTCCGG
Source organism: Sphingobacterium faecale (assembly GCF_016746095.1). GTDB lineage: Bacteria > Bacteroidota > Bacteroidia > Sphingobacteriales > Sphingobacteriaceae > Sphingobacterium > Sphingobacterium faecale. Next base: position 264,385 of record NZ_JAERTY010000010.1, read on the forward strand.
TAATGTAGATCAGTTCTGTTCCCTGATAGGCCATATCAAACAGATACTTGATAACGCGGAGGTGCTGATCTGGAAAATAGCTTTTCTTAAATTGCCATATATCGATAATATCCCCATTCAGAATCAATTTGGAGGGCTTTATCGAATACAAATAATGTAGCACCTCTTTGGCTCTACACCCATACGTTCCTAAATGGAGGTCGGATAAAACGACCAAGTCTACTTCTCTCTTCATAGTTGATTAATACAAATAAAAAGAATGAAGATTAACTTATCATTTTCAGATAGTTAAGAAAATTTTAATTATAGCAGGATTAAATTGGCTCCATAGTCACTTTTGCGCTATGAGTATTACGTTTCTTTTTACTCTTCCTTTTCTTTCCCCACCATACGTAAAAGCCTGTCATCGGTAATGAAGCACAAATCAAACTAGCCAAGAAATACATAATCTTGGTTGTCATACCACCGATAAATCCGGTATGCAATGCATAGTTTGATCGGGATATCCACTCTGCAGCACCTGCTTCACGTACAGGTTTCTGCGAATTAGGTAACAACTCAATTGTATTTCTATCAAATCGTAAATCTCTCCATCTTCCGGAATGCATGTCTGTACAAGCATATATCCTTTTCTCATTTTCTTCCGGAATATGAATGATAACAGCTTCTTTATTCAGCGAAGCTATTTCTTTACGTACTTTATACCAGATCTTGTCAGCCACCATGAGCGCATCCTGAAGTACCGGATCCGTCAATGCAGGCTCCACCTTTTCCACCTTTGGTCTTGGAGGCATACCCCCACTAAGCCACATCACCGATTTACGCATCCATGGAAAAGCCATAATAAGGCCTGTCAGTGCCATCAACAATGCTAACAGCAAGGAATAAAAACCAAGCACATTATGCAGATCATAATTGATCCGCTTTAGCTTAGCCTTCCAATTAATCGTAAAACTCTGTTTTACGGCGCGTTTTGTCCATCTTTTAGGCCACCAAAGAATCACCCCAGAAAGCGTAACCAAGAAAAACACAAAAGTTCCCCAACCCACAATTTGTCTCCCTAGTTTACCTTCGATCCACAAATGCCTGTGTCCCTCATCCATAAAATGAAAAATATCCTCATGATCTACCTCTGCCAGGACTTGTCCCGTATAGGGATTAACATACAGTAAGGTGTCACTATGGTCAAGGCTCACCTTTATCGACTTATCTATTCCATAATACCAGAGACTTGATACCTCGACATTGGGATGTGACTCCTTTATCTTTTGATGAATTAGGCTCGGAGGCAATTGTGAGTCTGCTGCGTGCGCCTCCACCGAGATATAATTAAACACTAAATCCTTGATATCATGTTCAAATACCAGAACACAGCCCGTAATCGACAAGATAAAAACGATAATCCCCGATATCAACCCTAACCAAAGGTGTAACCAAGCATTAATAGAACTAAAAAGATTGCTTTTTTTGCTAGAAGCCATTTTATTAAGAATATTTTTCACACGTAACACAAAAAACAGGCAGCACAAACTGTCGTCCATACTGCCTGTATTCTCTGTCTTTTAATACTGAACTATCCCCATAGCATAATTAATTCCCCCGCCAATTTCTAACCCTCTTTTGACTTCATTTGTATCTAAATTGTATCTCACAACGTAATATTTGGAATCAGCACTCTTAACAAATACATAAATATTAGCACCGTCTACGTGTATTCCATCGCCCGATGTTGTCTGTACCTTACCATATCCAGAATCATTTAGATTCTTAACCAACTTTTTGTTGCGTATGTCAAACACGTACCCTCCTATAAGAGCCTTACCCTCTTTGATGTAGGTATGCTGATCATCTTGGTTGGTGCCACCATATCCTTCTTCGTAAACCTGGTAGTTGCTCAAATCAAAAATGTAATCAGGATCTACTGCTGTAGTACCGGCTTTGATACGCAATAACGTATAAAATTTACTATCCGCCATTGTAGTAAAATAGAAGTTACCCTCTTCATCAAAGAAACTTGACCTAGTTTGGTACCTTGAGCCACTTACTGTTCCGTACCCCGAAACTGAAGCAACTTTTTGGTTGGTGAGACTTGGATAGTCGGCAATTAAAACATAAGCAATGTCAGTTTGCTTGTTATTCTTATAGCCAACAAATAGTTTCCCTTTTGATATCCCAAAACTAGTAGGTGTCACACTGATAGAAGACTTATCCAGGTATTGTTCCGGATTATTAGGATCTTTGATAAGAGGAACCGGAAACTGTACGGGATTATCAGCCTTTAAGATCATTTTGGCTGTATCGATAATAAACACTCTTCTGTTACGCGTTTCAGTCGTAGGATCATAATAACTTGCATAACTCAATACATTTAGTGTATTATTCATAAAGGCTGTCTTAGCCATAAAAGAAGAGTATGTCTGAGAATAATCTATCACCACATTATCTAACTCCTTAACATCTCCACTGGCTATAGAATATTTTTTTATTGCGGTAGCTTCTGAGACATAGATATCATGTCCATTTTGTATACCGTATGTCGGATCTATTTTTCCGGTTACATCTATACCATAGCCTACAGGTGATACGACTCCCTCCTTCATAAGATTTTCAACGGGCAATATATAGTTATAGCTTTGGCCCGCTGCTTCGACCCTTACACCAATACCATATTTTTTATTGCTTACAATATTCTCATCTGGCTTATCGACAGTTGGATCATCCTTACAAGAAACCACAGCCAAGGCCAATACCGACACCAAAAAGGTGGCTTTTAATTTATTAAAAAAATACATAGTATAAAATTTGATTATTTAAATTCTTACAAAATAGACATACGCAGTTTGGTGTAAAATGCCCGTCCAGGTTTCTGTAACCTGAAATTATCATAAACCAACTCGTTGGTAAAATTTCGGGCTTCTAATGTTAGTCCATATTTATTGTGCCCCCAAGAGTAACTTAACATGGCCGAATGTACATATTGTGTTGGCACATAATTCTTGGTACCTACTGAACCCATATTTGCCCAACTCAAATAAAACCAGTGGGTATATTGATTGGTATAAGTAAACTCCGCTCTAGTTCCTTTCGCAAACAGATTATTCTTACCCAATGAAAAATCTAGATTACCATAAACCCAAGGTCTGTTCGGAAGCTGCTGTTTGTATATCGATGATTCAACCTGTTCCGTATCGTCAGTATATCGATTGCTAACTATTGCTTTATCATAACTAACGTTGAAGCTCATACGAAGAAAATCCTTATAGCCATATTTGGCATCAATCTCAGCACCGTAAAGCTTTGCTCCCTTTATATTCTGATACTGAAACTTATTCCCCACGGGTTGCTGCATAAAGTAATTGTCAGCATTCCTCAAAAAACCCGTAACATCGACATTGACAAAATGCACATCATAAATAAAGGTATTGTAAAACACACCCAGGTTGTAATTATTACTCTGCTCCGGCTTAATGGACTGGTTTGGCAACAAATCCACTCCATCTCCAAAAATATTTGAAATCGAAGGTAATCGATATGCTTTCTCGTATGATGCTTTTATGCCTGCATCCTTTTTCAAAAGATAACGTAGAGTAAGTCCATAGCTCGGATAATCTTTGTATCCTGTCTGTCTGACAATGTCTCCGCTGATATAATTACCAGAATCATCAAACACTCTTTGATCTACTGTATTGACGATATCTAGGCCATAGTATTTTAGGAACAAAACGGAACTTAGTCTTTCATCAAGCCACTGTCCCTGCCAAGTCAGGTTTGCGATATGCTTGTTTACGCTCTTCAACAAATCCACCTGTTGTTGATCTATTTCGTTAAGCATATCCTTACTCTTCTGACTGTTGGTAGAAAAATTATAGTTCAAACTCACAATCTGAGTTTTACTATCGTTTAGATGGTAGACCCAGTCAGTCTTTGCGATATAGCTTTTATTATTTACACGCGAATAGCTTTCCTCTCTTGGCCCATCACTCGGTAGATAAGGTGTACCCTGCCAATAATAAGTATATCGAGCTGTATCCCTAAGGTCGGTTTGACTATACGAATAGCTTGCGAATGCATCAACGTAAAGATTAGGAGTAAACAGACTTGACTTTCGATACTGGAGAGTAGGCATAATATAATTATTTTCAGACCAACGTCCGCCATAAACATCATTGATACCAGATCCAAGCTGTAATTGATTTTTATTCTTGGCATAGGTAACACCCAAAAATAACCTATCTGCCCACTTGACATTTTCAAAGCCTCCTTCTACTTTTGCCATCCCTGATGTATAGGCATCGTAAAATCGACGGGCCCGCTCTGTCTTAACGAGTTTCCGTTGTATCATTCCCGTTTCTTCGTCTGTAAAGATTTTCATTCCTCCTTCCAGATCAACACCATATTTAGGGTTGCTATACATTAGATAGTTATTATCCGAATGATTAAAAAATGCATCGCCTTTAATCATAAGACCAGTTTTCACATCTCTTGTCGTCGCTATAACAGAAGCTTGATGTGTATTAAAAGATCCATAACCATAACTAAAATCAAAGAACTGACGATTACGCCGTTTTGTAATAATATTTACAGCGCCTCCCAATACATCTGTTGTCAGATAAGCAGGTACAACACCTTTATAAACTTCGACACGATCCACTAAATTAACCGGAATGTTATTTAAGGTCATTGAACTTCCAAAATTTTCCATAGGGATACCGTCAATAAATATTTTTGCGTCAAGACCATTTATTTTGAAGGCAAACGACGATCCAAGCCCGCCATTTTCCCGGATCGTGACCCCAGGTGCACGCTTTAAAACTTGATTAAGATCAGCAACCTTGCCGCTATGCTCATTCATATCGATGACATTTACGGCAAAACCCGATTGCTTAATCTCCGTAATCTTTCTCTGGTTGGAGGATTGACCCAGGACCTGCACCTCTTCTATCTCGCCTTTTCTTACATGTAGTTCAATATCTAACTTAGATTCTCGATCCGCCTGTAATACTAATGTATGCGTCCGACTTATAAAGCCTACTGCTGAAACCACTACTTCAGCAGTAGATCCTTGTATACCTTCTAATCTATAGAAACCATCTATCTCGGAAAAAGATACCTTAGATTGATTTTTCAAACTGACATTTGCTCCCTGTACAGGTTTACCAAACACGTCCCTGATATACCCCGACACACGCCCATTAATTTGAGCATCTAAACTTGTTACTAATAAAAAAGTAAATAGTACAAAAACACATGTTGACTTCAAAATCTCTTTATTTAGATTAATTATACATAGGTATGTAGCCTATGTATCCTTAAACCGAAGCTGAGAAATAAAAAAAAGTGTATTCTATTTGAGAAAATCGAGGCGAAGTATGTAATCTGCTGTCGATGAAGCAGAAAAAACATTCTCCGTTTTTCCATGAGCAGGAGTATAGCGCCATATTTCATGTTTATTACTTTCATTGTCAATACCAAAGTAGACATAATCACCTTGGACCAAAACATTTTCCTTACGGGTGCCTTTGTCCAAAGGTATATTAATCTTCTCTAGCTTTTTCGTAGCGAGATCTACGAGATAATACTCAAACTGAAAGACAGAGTGGTGGTTTGAAAAGTCAGTATATAGTTCATGTTGTTCACTTCTTATGATTGCTTTTTGCCCACCTACATACCAAAAACCGTATGCATGGTTAAGAATAGTCTTAGAAACATCTAACATATAAGAAGTATCAACCTGCTGTGAGCCTGCTTTCCTACGGAATATTGCAGTTGGTTTTGATAGGCTATTACCTAACGCTACGCCGGGACAACTCATGAAATAAAAATCTCCCTGATCATCACGGGCGCTGTAGCTTTGTACCGTATTCACACCACCAGGATAAGAGGATCGGGTATCCTTTTGTAAATTCAAGACAGCTAATGAAGAGAAATCAAGCGTTGCATAATACATCGTATCTGATGTAGTGTAATCGTCTGCAGTCAGAAACTTCGAATAACAATAGGCTACCCATAGCTTATCATCGACAAAGTCAACTACCCCAATACTCAAAAGGTTAAAATCTGCTACCGATGAGGGGAGTGGCAGGGCCTCCTCCCGTATGAGGGTAAAATTCTTGGTATCTACCACATACATGCGAGCATGAGCTGTAGTTTTCTTCTCTACTGTAAAAAGTAACAGGGTATCCGTATCGTTCTTCCAAAGGTAATTTTCTAGATACCCATCCTTGAATAAAATAGAATCAGTAGCGATCATCTGATGATTGCTGTCAAGCTGATAACGGATGAAATAATCATTTTTCTCTTTAAAATGATAAAAGGCTCCCTTTTTTTGTATATATTCTCGTGTAAACTCTTTAGAAGGCACTTCAATCTCGACGCTTTCACCCGTACGCTGTAAGCTATCCAACAGCACGAAAGTGTTTGATCCATCTTCATTCAAAAGGTATAAAGCATATTCAGGGAAAAAGCTTGTTGAAGTATCTGGAGATGTACAAGAAAAAAGCAATCCTAAAACAGATAACAAACCGATATATAAAGAAGTAAAAAAAAGCTTCATGAATAGTTAGGAAATATGAAATTGTTGCTTAATTCTACGTTGCATAACCGGTGGCAAAAAGATCATTTCTCGTTTTGACAAAATAATGAGCTTTTTTTCTTCCTCACGCTCCGAAACGAAATAAACTTCTCCCTGTTTAAAATTAAAAGACCGATTACTCCGTCCATCCTGCAGAACAAAATCACGCTTAGGCCTTAGCATAATATTTCCTGTCAAAGAGATATTTCCTGACTCAAAGTCAATATTGGCTTCACTATTAGGGCTCAGCATAACATCAAAATGATCTTTAGAAAAAGAAATCACACTTGGTTCAGCATTGGCCGCCTGAAATACAGTAAAGTCTTTCCTAGGCTGGTAAAAACAGTGATAGCCTCCTATTATCATAATGAAGCAGGCTGCAGCTGCAGTCCACCAATATCTCTTTATAGTAGATATACGAGGGGGCGATATCAGCGTCTGAACTATTGATGGAGTAGCGACAGCTGAAGAAATATCTGCCCACATTCCATCCTTTATAGTTTCGTCAACATCCTTCTTTAGATCTAAATCCCCCCAATCCTCAGCATTTAACCAAGCTTGGACAGTAGCAAGCTCTTCGTCATTACACTGACCAAGTTCATGTTTTTCTAAAAGAGACTTACTGATATCCATTTTTACCTTATATGCAAAAATACAAAATATAAAACTATCCTGTTAATTATCTATTGAGCTATCAATCCTGATCTACAAGGTTAGTTCGCAATACAAACAAAGCTTTACTGATATGATATTCTACAGCACGTTCAGAAATAAGAAGCGTCTGCGCTATTTCCTTATTCGTTAACCCTTGCTCTCTGCTCATTTTAAACACATTTTTGCATTGCTTAGGCAAGCCCTCAACGATGGTATTCAATTTAGACGCCAATTCCTTAACCTGCAGCTGTTCATCTTCATACATAACCTGAGATTGAGTCTGTATCACATCATGGTGACGTTGCCGCGTACATTTATTCCTAATATGCTCCAACGACTTCAATTTAACAGATCTTAACAGGTACCTTTCAACATCCTTTATGTTTAGCGTCTCTTTTCGTTCCCACAACGATTTAAAAACATCCTGAACAATCTCTTTCGCTTCATCCTCATCTTCCATGGTTTTTAATGCAAATACATACAACCTTTTCCAGTATTGCTGAAAAAGAAGTTCAAATGTCTCTGCATTGATTGATATACTTGTATTGCTATGAGGGGATTCCAAATCATCGCAAATATACATTTATTTAGATTTATTATAAATAATATTTACGATTCGATCTCGTTATCGCCCCATCCCCTGCTGATCTTGAAATATCTTCTTCGCTCAGATGGTCGCTCTTCACTTACAATTACTCCCTTTTTTTTCAAGGTCCGCACGCTATGATATACTGCTGCATAGCTATAACATTTACTTGCTGGATTCAGCAATAAAAAAATCTCCTCTACATCCATAAAGATGTCTTTCTCTTGCAACAATGCGATCACTGCTTTTTCTGTTTTACTCATAATCTACCGAATTTTCATCCTTATATATTACGCTCCAAAGCGATAGCTAAGGGACAACAAAACCTTTCTATTATCTGGATAGCTCGAGTGGCTCAATACCAGATTGTCATACCTACTTGTTAATCGAGGATTCCCGTTCCGGATGAGACCATTAACCGCTAACTTTATCATGGTCCGATCTCCTAGTAGCTTCTTTTCGACACCAAAATCTACTCCATATGTAGCTTCCTTTCTCTGCACTCCTGTCGTCACCCCTGAGTTATAGTAGCCCAATACTTCGGATCTTATCCCCCATTTCAACTGCAGCGTATGCTTTGAGTTGAAAGACCAACTCGAGCCCTTCGAATCTAAGTCGATAGCATCCACCTCACCTATATACTCATTATGAAATACATTAACATAATGACTTCCCGACCACCATGAGACAAATGAACTATTGTACATCACACTTGCACTATAGTTAATAAAACGCCCTATATTCTCTGGTGTACTGAATGTGACATTTTCATCCTTTGCGGCCCTAGTAATCCATGTGATCACATTCTTGCCATAACTGCTCGATAATGTTGTAAACAACTTGTTTTTGAATCCATGTCCAACTTCGACGGTATAGCTCCGTTCCGATTCTAAATCAGCATTTCCTTCATAATAGGAAAAAGCATTTTCATAGACCCGAAAGACATTTACATCGTGATCACCTGGTCGTTCAATACGACTTCCAAAAGAGGTCCGTAGAAAATTATTGGAATTGAAATTATATAATGCAAAGGCGTTAGGAAATAAATCCATATAATTATTCCGGTTTTTCTTCCCTAAAGTTTTCTGCACAGTCTCTATATAAGCATATTCACCACGCAGCCCCGCTTGATATTCAAACTTGCCACTTTTTCCGGAATAGATAAAATAAGCAGCCTGTACATGCTGTGTATATTGAAAATTATTTGAGCTATTATTATCCAGCGCCCACTTATCGTGGACAAGGGTATCATTCTGGACACTATTATCGATAAAAAAATGGGTGAACTTATAACCCAATTCTAACTTAGAATTAGTATAAGGCTTACTATAGTCCATCCGGGCAGTGTAGGTCGTATTACTTAAGTCCTGAACATTCTTCCTCGCCGATATTCTTTCTACCGCTCCTGTCCCATCTAAAAATTGCGTACGGTACATATTGTCATATTTATTCGTATGCGGTGCATAATCCAGATTTACCTTTAGGAAATGTTCATCTCCAGCGTATTTCTTATTGTAATTAACGTTAAACGTAAGATTATTATACCCCTCATCGAATGTATTTGAAGTTCGTGCATCAGTAGTTACACCAACGGTCTCAGTTCGTGTGTCGACAACTGAGTTTGAAATAAATGTTCCCTTAATCCAATTAATGCTTGCTTCTAGGGTAGTATTCGTATCAATTTCGAAGGTAGCTCCGGTACGCAAACTATGATACCGACCAGGGTCTAGCCTCGTTTCTTCTTTCTGGGTTTGGACTCGAGCCAACTCACCATTACTATAAAACCTATTCTCGGTGACGCTATGCTGCTTAGACTCCTCTCTCCCTACCGATGCATTGACAAAGGTATTAAGCCTATCGTTTTTAAAGTGAAACCCACCACCCATACTTCCCTCTGGCTTACGTGCCTGTCCTGCACGGGCAAAAACATCACCGCCAAAACCTAACCTGCGATTTCTCTTGGTTACAATATTAATTGAACCAGCTGTACCAGAAGCATCCTCTTTTGATGAAGGATTCGCCATCAGTTCCAATTTAGCAATATCAGAAGCCTGCATACCGCGTAATAGGGCGGCAAGCTGCGCGCCAGAAAGGTAGATATCTCTTCCATCTATTTTCACTTTCGCACCAGTCCTCCCCTGAATGGAAAAATTGCCTTTACCATCAGAAACAATACCTGGAGTCTTTTCAAGAAGCTCTAACACATTGTTACCTTCACTGACTACACTTTCCGCCACATCAACAACCATCTTGTCTATATACTGCCGAACAGCTGGAGCCTTTCCTCTTACAGAAATAGCCTCTAGTTCTACAGACTGATGTATAAGCATAGCGGGAATAGCTGTGGCCTTATCCCCCGAAAGCAACCTATAATTCTTACTCAATAAGGTCTCATAACCAATATGCGAATAACGTAGTGTGTAGTCTCCAGCCTTATTCAAGTTAAAAGAGAAGGCGCCATCTTCTGTAGTCTTGCGTTCCATAAAAATAGACGAGTCTGGCAAAGACAATAATTGTACATTCACTTGGTCCAAAGCCTTTCCCTGAAGAGAATAGACCTTTCCTGATAAAGAAATCTGAGCCGTTAGTCTCGAAGAACAGATAAAGAATAAAATAAATAAAAAATAAAGCCTCATGTAGCAAACTAATAGTCCTAAATTAGACTGAGTATAAATTAACTGTTTACTTATAAGTTGCCCAACAACAGCTTTCCCGAACCTTATTATAAATTATTACCGTAGAAATGTAGAGTGTTTGTTATTACGAGTGGAATGACCTGCTTTGCGGAATAAAGAATGTAGACGATAAACATAAAAACTCAAAATTGGTCTATAGCAAAAAAGCATCAGTAAACTGATGCTTTAAAAATCGTGGGAATTACTGGGCTCGAACCAGTGACCCCTACCTTGTCGAGGTAGTGCTCTAAACCAACTGAGCTAAACTCCCGGTAAAAAAAAAGCATCAATTACTTGATGCTCTGTGTGGAGGATACTGGGTTCGAACCAGTGACCCCCTGCTTGTAAGGCAGGTGCTCTGAACCAGCTGAGCTAATCCTCCGAGGCTTTGGTGGAGAATACTGGGTTCGAACCAGTGACCCCCTGCTTGTAAGGCAGGTGCTCTGAACCAGCTGAGCTAATTCTCCATTATATTATTTCTCTTTTAAGAACTACACAATCCCTTTCGTTGATTGCGTGTGCAAATATAGGTCTAAATTTCTATTTTCAAAATATTTAACAAACATTTTTCAACCACTAAAACACAATATACTATAATACAATTAGATAAATTTAATCATAAAACTTCCAAGAAACACCAAACCTAAAATTAGCAGGGTTCATGGGGTATCTCCGTACCGTGTAATAACCTTTTGGTGCTACATATTGATTTGTAAAATTGTTACTCACAAACAGATTTACACGTTGAATATTTGCCGTAATCCAAAAATCAACAATAGGATATGTCGAAAACTCAATACCTACGTTATCTTGATAGAACTGACCTGCGTTTATAGCATAAGAAGGACTTCTAAACGGTGTATTGAACCTAACATCGGTACCGATCCTGAAATCTAGAACATTATACCAAAAGCCACTGTAATAAAGACTATGCCAAGTATACAACTCTGGAGTCATCAATACAGCCATAGCATCAGACTTCTGATACACCACTTTATTATCAAAGGTAAAACTTCCAAACGTAAGCTTCTGAGCAGCGGTAATTTTCAGTAAATTTAGTGCCCCAGTCTGCGTAGGCTCGATAACGCGGTCTAAACGTTCATCGTTATCTGGATTATCGATCTCCTTAAAATATAAGTACTTATTGATAAGAAAATATTCAGCTTTACCACTAAAGCCCAAAGTCTGGTTACTGTACATAAAAGAAAGATTCTGAGTTTTCGTCTTATCAAAACTATTAGACCATTGGTGGTACGTATAATTCATCCTATCAAATACCATTTCCGGTGACTTATTCTGTGTATAAGCTCCTAGCGAAATCTTCCCGATCTTACCCCCTATCGCAATATCAGCATTCGCCTCATACAAAAAATCACCGAAGTTTCGCCCAACTACAATTTGGTCTCCTGAGACTCTCACATTGATACGATCGCTGAATTGGTAAGTCAATTCCCCTTTAACGGTACTATTTTGAAAAAAGTCATTTGTGAGACTATCCTTATACCAGATTAGATCATTTTGAAAACCAAGATTTAACTTTGCTTCATTTTTCAACAACGATTTATTCCGTAGATAAAATGAATAGGTAAATTCATTGCTTATCGTCGTTACACTCGTCGTGTCCCTTACCAGCTCCGCGTTCCCAAAAGGGAATGCTTCCGACCTATCTGCTTCATTCTTAAAAAAAGTGTACTTACGCTGCCTAAATGAAGAGTTATGCGCAATAGAGTTTGTCGGATGTATTTCCATTTCAGGCTGTCCTTTATGTAACGTATCCAATCTTCCTATAAAGTATGATTGTCGTAGAAAAAGCCCATAATCATTCCATTTATTATAAGGCCGATTTTTCTGCTGCCCTGTAAGCCGTACCGGCACACTGTACAATGCTCCCACTTTCGGATCCCGAAACAAACTATCATTCGTTACAGATCCATTTTCCGTAGCGTCCAACTTATTGAATGTAAAGTTCGTGATCATATTATAACGCTTAGTTGGCGATTCATACCAAGAAAAGACAGCGCCTTTGCGATCAGCATAATTTTGATTCAGATAATATCCTTCGGTATTCGCTGCATGATACTCAGCACCTATGTTCCATTGAGGATTAATATTTTGTGCCAACTTTGCTCTAAAGATTTGGTCATCGAAAAAAAAACCTACAGCATAGAGTTCCGAATAGCGCGCACGCGCACGATAATAATTCACAGAATCCGAAGTAATCAGATACCGCTCTAGCCCATGAAAGCCCGGCTGAAAACCAATTCGCTTATCCGGTGTAAACAGAAGATCACGCGTAGCCAAGCCATACGAACCAAGATTAATACTTGGATCCCAAGGAAGATTCTGCTTATTAAAATATTGAAAATTATGGTGTGTCGTATCTATTTGTCTGGTATATGTCGCATACTTCAGCATATCCAGCGTTGCATAACGCACATACTTTGCAGAAAAAACGACAGAGTCCTTCTTATTGTCTTCCAATGCACGTGCTGAATCCAAAGCACTACTAAACCCCTCTTCCTGCTGTGTAAACCCATTGAAACCACAGACTAGAAACATCAGGACAATAAAAAAAATACGTAGACTACTATTCATGAATCTTTTCTTAAACAATCTTTCCTCTTTCTTACTTTTTTGATAGAGGAGATATTCCTGCAAAAATAACGGATAAATTATATTTTACTGCATGGCTATTAATTCTTTTAAAATAGAAGTCATTTTCGGTTCAGCTTCAGCAGCTACCCGGACAATATCCTGGAGCGACACCGGCTTTAAATCCGAATGAAATCCTTCATCGGTTATCACAGATATCGCAAATACCGGCAAGTTCATATGATTAGCGACAATCACCTCCGGCACCGTACTCATCCCCACGATATCCCCTCCGATGATACGCATATACCGGTATTCGGCTTTTGTTTCTAGATTTGGTCCCATGGTCGAAACATATACCACCTTATGTACCCTCACCCCTGACTTGCCACCAATCTGTACTCCCTGTGCTACCATCTTTTTGTCGTAAGGGGCGCTCATATCTGGAAAACGAGGCCCAAAACTAGCATCATTCCCGCCCCGTAGTGGATTGTCCGGCAGAAGATTGATATGGTCTTCAATAATCCCTATATCTCCTCTCCTAATGTCAGGGTTCAGGGATCCTGAGGCATTCGACACAAACAGCTTTTGAATACCTAGCGCTTTCATTACCCGCACTGGAAATGTAACCTCCTGCATAGTATATCCTTCATAATAATGCAATCTTCCCTGCATAGCGACCACATTCCTCCCATTGAGTGTACCAAATATGAGCTTACCCGTATGGAATTCTACTGTTGATATCGGAAAGTTAGGAATATTGGCATACATTATCTGATGAGTAATCTCTATTTCTTCCACTAAGCCACCTAGCCCAGTACCCAATATAATTCCAAACTCCGGATCAAAGTCTCCAATTTTTCGGCGGATCGCAGAGACAGTGTCGTCAATCAAGTGATACATATCGTACAAAATAACAGTTAATATAGAATAAAGATACTTAACTTATATCGAAGTTCCCTTGTTATTTAAGGTTAAAAATAGGTTATAGGCCGTCCGGTTTTATCACCTACAAAAAGACCTTCAAAAGAAGACCTATAACAGCCACCTTTTGAAGGTCTATCCAACTCGAAAAATGGAAAGCTATTTATGTGACAAAGCTTTCTCTGTCGCCTGGCCAGGTGATGTCACCCACAATAATAAAAATGTAATCAACCCGTTATGGATGATCAGATCTAAGCCTATGACATACGGTGTATACACAGAAATAACATAGGTATTCAGCAAGAACAATAGTACAGGTGAAATAATACAGATATACGGCACCAATCTATCATTTACCGCCCTTTTGGTCAGCATACCAAATGTAAACAAACCCAATAAAGGTCCATACGTATAACTTGCTGCAGTAAATATCGCGTTCACAACTGAATCATTGTTTATTAGCTTAAAGACCAGAATGACCAACAGCATGAGCACCGAAAAACCAAAATGCACATAATTTCTTTTTCTCACCAATGCAGGGTCATTTGGATTTTCTTTCTTATTAAAGTTTAAGAAATCAACACAATACGACGTTGTCAATGCCGTCAATGCCGAGTCTGTTGTCGCAAACGTAGCAGCAGTCAATCCCATCATAAATATAATCGCTGGCAATATTGCGAGATGATTTAATGCAATTTCAGGGTACAGGTAATCTCGTGTAGCGAGAGAGGAAATATCAATACCATTCTTTTCCGCATAAATATACAACAAAGCTCCCACCGCTAGAAAAAAGATGTTGATAACCACAAATACACTTGTAAAAGTAATCATATTCTTTTGTGCTTCCTTGATGGTCCCCATAGAAAGGTTTTTCTGCATCAAATCCTGATCAAGCCCCGTCATAGCGATCGTAACAAATATTCCTCCTAGAAACTGTTTCCAAAAATTAGCTTTACTACCAACGAAATCCTCCCAAAAGAATATCTTGGAATAAGAACTCTCTTTAACAGCCTCAAACGTATCCACTATACCAAAATCAAGCCCTTTGGCCATAAAATAGATAGAAAGAATAACAGCAGTTATCAAAAATGTAGTCTGAAGTGTATCCGTGACAATAATAGTCTTCAATCCACCTTTATTTGTATATAACCAAATAAGGACCAAACAGATAACCACGGTTATAGCAAAAGGAACATTCCAAGCATCGAAAATAAAATGCTGCAATACGATAGCCACCAAATACAAACGGAAAGCCGACCCTATTGTTCTTGACACCAAGAAAATAGCAGCACCTGTCTTGTAGGTCATGTGTCCAAACCGTTCCTCCAGATAGGTGTAAATCGAAGTCAGATTCATTCTATAATAGAGCGGCAGCAATACATAAGCAATGATGACAAAACCTACCGCATTCCCCAGAACAAACTGAAAATAGCTAAAATTCGAAGCTCCTACAGCACCTGGCACGGAGATAAAAGTTACTCCCGACAATGCTGTACCGATCATTCCAAAAGCGACCATATACCACTTCGAGTTGCGGTTCGCAACAAAAAAAGTAGAGTTATCAGCAGATCCTTTCGAAGTGAAATGTGCTACAGCCAACAACACACCGAAGTAAACAATTAAAAAAGATAATAAAATAATAGGTGACATACGGTAAAAATTTATATCTGCTGTTTCACTTTAAAGGCCTCGATTGCTTTACGTACATTACCAAACTCTTCCAGTAACATCGTTGCTATTTCTTCTCCAGCCCCAGTTTCAGCCATCACCATACGCACACCTCTTGCCACTAATTTGTGGTTAGAAAGCTGCATATCGACCATCTTATTCCCTTTGACTCTGCCCAGCTGTATCATAACCGAAGTACTCACCATATTCAGCACCAATTTTTGTGCAGTACCAGCTTTCATCCGTGTCGATCCAGTAACAAACTCAGGTCCAACAATTACTTCCACAGGGTATTGCGCACATTTGGCAACCGGTGAATTTCCATTACAGACGATACAACCTGTAGCAATCCCATTTTCATTCGCTTTTTCCAACCCTCCGATTACATACGGCGTAGTCCCCGATGCCGCGATACCGATTACCACATCATTTGCATTGATAGCATACTCTTCCAGATCTATCCATGCCTGTTCCATATCGTCCTCCGCAAATTCTACCGCTTTACGTATAGCGATATCCCCTCCGGCGATAAGACCGATTACCCAATCAAATGGAACACCATACGTCGGCGGACACTCCGAAGCATCCAATATCCCTAAGCGACCACTTGTTCCGGCTCCGATGTAAAATAGACGTCCTCCATTTTTCATACGGTCGACAGCAACTTTCACTAACGCTTCGATCTGAGGTATAGCTTTCTCAACGGCCATCGGAACCGTTTTATCTTCTTTATTAATGTTATTAAGCAACTCAAGAACCGACATTTTGTCCAGGTCTTGGTAATTAGAATCTTTCTCTGTTGTATTTATCATCGGTTCCGAAAATATAGTATCACTTGGTAACATTTCGTAAATATGCTACTTTTTTGAAAAACATGCAAAAAAACGCAGTTATAATTTTTCCAATGTCACGAATTTATAGTTTTTTGATTGAATCTCCTCAATTAATTCTCCGAGTCTATTATATAATTTATCTGCTCTTCTAGGATCTGTACCTAGATGCACTAAAATGATATAGCCATTCAGATTACTCCGCTGTTCATATGCCAACAATTGCTTGATAATTCTATCCGAAGACCAGTATCTATCCTCCATCTCTGGAAATGTATAGTCTGTGGGAGTTCTCACTCCAGGCGTATAATTATAAACCTCTAAACCAAGCGCATTAGCCCAATTCACTATCGTTGAATTGTACCATTCATAAGGAGGGATAAACTTACGAATATCTTTAGCTCCTAATCTCTCCAATCGTCTTATATTTTTTTTAATATCCCTTTTGAACTCGCCTTGTGTCACTAATAATCTATCTCTATCTTCCCAAGGCATATATAACAGATGTCGATCCGAATGAGGCCCCACATAATGGCCCTTGACAATCAAATTCCGCACCTGCTTCGCAGTTTCCTTATCTTTCAGAAATTCCCCTGTAACAAAAAATGATCCTTTTATCTGCTTTTCCTCTAGCACCTTGGCAACAACAGGCATTCCATCTCGAAACTCATCCCCTGTAAAAACTAAACTTACCTGCCGCAGCGTACTATCCCCTCTTATTACCGCTCCAAACGAATCTTTCTCCATTCTACCTTTCTGCTGCTTACTTCCTTTTTTTGAAAACGCCTCCTTTGCCGACATGAGATAAACCAACGAAGCCGTACCATCCATCGTTGGTTCATTCGTACTGTAATCTCCAAAATCATCATGGTATACGGCCAGATCACTTTGGAATTCGGCATAAGAATCCGGTTTTGTCAGTTTTATACCGATCAGGTTCTTATAGGTATTGGTATACACAGGTCCGTCGACCAAGCCTCCATCAATAGGAAACTGATGCAAATAAGTGAAAGCCGAGTGAGGATCCATCGGCGTATCACCGTGGGCTGGCAAACCATACACCATACTCGTTCCCCAAGGATTGACCCCAAATAACCAATCGAAATTGGCCTGCTCCAGCTCTTCATACCTACGGTCTCCTGTCAGCTCCCTGTACCATAGGCACTGAATCGCAAAAGACGTCGTCAAGTTATTGCTACACCAGATAAAAGGCACCCCTCTATAGAACATATTTTGTTTTGCCCTATTCCATACCTCATCGATTCCTTGACGATAATATTTAATCAGCTCCGTTCTAACTCTTTTATCACCAACCTTAGCCAATTCGTAGTGCCCTAGATTTATAAATGGATAATATTGATAATGATTGGCCGTATCCCGGATCATCCAAGGGGTGACTGCTTCCTGCTTTGCGTAATATAGTCCATTTTGCAAATGCTCCGTATTGCCGTTCAATCTGTACATCCAGGCTTCAGCCAGCTCCATGTCATCTACCCAATTATCTTCAGCGTAGATATATGGGGATTTCACCGATACAGTCTGTGTTACTCCGGGTATAAGGTTAGCATAGCTATAAGCTGTCTTAGCCTTTGCTTTTAGTACCGAAGCATAATCCATATGGCTTTCTTTCAGTAGATCGTATCCAAGTCCAAAAGCACTTACAAACTTTGCCGC
This sequence comes from Sphingobacterium faecale, assembly GCF_016746095.1. Taxonomy (GTDB): domain Bacteria; phylum Bacteroidota; class Bacteroidia; order Sphingobacteriales; family Sphingobacteriaceae; genus Sphingobacterium; species Sphingobacterium faecale. The sequence goes on from NZ_JAERTY010000010.1 coordinate 282,559, forward strand.
TGTAGAACTTGTTCCAGTAGTATTATTCAAAAACTTACCCCTTTGCTGTGGCTTACCATCAATAAAATAAACGGGGCGCTCGTGCCCCCTTCCATAGAGCGAATCCTGCCCGGGTAGTCTTAATGAAACATGATCCCTATCATCCGCGATCTGGTTGAACATGATATGTGGTTCAGGATGCATTTTAACGAGCCAATCTAATCCCCATTTCGCTTCGTCAAGTACATCTGCGACCCCATTTTTACCGTCCAATCCATTAGCTTGCTTTTCATCGCCAAACACCTCTGGAAAATCCCGATATGCAGCCAACAAATGATAAGTAGCATTAGCCGAAGTGGTCGCATATTGCAAATAGTCCGATGCATCGTGCCAGCCTCCGGCGACATCCACCCACGTACTATCCGGCATCCCGACAGAAGAGGCATACATCGTAAAACCGTCGTGGGTATGACAGCTGTCTTTTAGATAGGGGTTAAACAAGGTTCGCTGTTGACGCATATAACGCAGCACAAAATCCGCAGCCCCTTGATACACATCCTGTGCTATTCTAAAGCGAGCAGATTCCGTCCCATCATCCGATTTCAAGTAATACTCACCTTCGGTCTTCAGATTTGAAAAATCAAGGCGATAGCCTCTTGAGAAAGGGCCGTAAGCCCCAAAGGCAGATTTAAACTTCCCTTTCCAAACCGATGTACCGTCCTTTGCGTTCAAAACTTCAAAGGTACGGATATCGCCAATATCAGCTTTTGTCACCCAGACAGCGACCTTCTTGCCCTCAGGCGGGTACCCCAGCTGATTTACTCTTATCCAGCTATGCTCTTGAGCGAAAAGAGTAGATACAGTCAACAGCATCAAGAGAAATAATAGCACTTGCTTCATACCTTCAACAATCAACTGTTAATATTTTAACATGACAATTTTTCCATCCATCGTACTGGCTACAATTTTATCTTTTAGTACCAATGGAGGATTGATCATGCCGTTTGAAATCTTATACTGCCATAAGACCTCTCCGGTTTTCGGTTCTACGGCAGATAACAATCCGGAATGGCTTGGCACAAAGATGACGTCCTTACTGCTATATATTGCAGTAGGCGTCAACTCATAGGGTAGCTGTAATTTAGATTTCCAATCCACAGACATACTATCCTTGCTCACAGAAACACCGATCAACTCACCATCCATAGTCTTCGCATAGACAAACTTCCGATCCGGCGAGAGCCCCATCGATTCCCGCACCTTTAGATTACCTTTCTTCTCACGCCACAGCTGCTCTCCGGTCTTTAGATCTAATGCCGTCATAAACCGGTCTGGTGCCACAATAAATACGCGGCTATTGGCTACTACAGGATAACAAGCCGCCGCAGAAAACATACGGTTGGTAGCACCACTGTTCCATTCCCAGACCTTCCTTCCTGTTTTTGCATCTAGCGCATAAAATCCATTCTGCCAGCTTCCAAAGATCACCTTACCATCAGCAATAGCCGGCTTCGTAGAGACATAGCCCTTTACTTCATCAAAGGTCCACAGCAAGGTACCATCAGCTATACGTATACAACGGAAGACACCGTCCGAGCCACCGATAAAGGCATTGCCACCTTCCAGAACCGCCGTTCCCAAAACAGCCTTACCCGTTTCAAGTTTCCACTTATTATGACCTGTTTTAGCATCAATACCATAAACATGACGATCAGAAGAGCCAACAACCACAATACCCTTATAAACTTCAGGTGTACTATACACCTTACCATCAGTTTTAAAAGACCATATCCGCTTACCCGTACTCAGATCAATCGCATAGACTTCGCCTACTGTATTTGCGGTAAACAACCGTTGCCCATCCGAACTGATACCAGCTCCGATATCGCCATGATCCTGGTATTCCCATATGACCTTCGCTTTCGTTGTTTTATTTACCGTGTAAGACGGCCTTGGATAATTACTTTTAAAATCCGCGCGCTGAAGAGGAAGTTTCAACCAATAATCTTCCGTAACGACATCGGGTTTACGCACCTGAAAGAACACAGAGTCGCCCGTAACCGTAACAATATTATACCCACCGACCTCATCCTTAGCACGAAGATTGGAACGCGCCATCACTCCAGGGATATCATCCCAGCTGTAAAGCTTATTGATATGGCCATGTCCGCAAAGCGCCAATTGCACATTGCGTTGCTGTAAGCGATCCACCAGCTCAAACCAGTTATTCAAAGAGGAATCCAAGGGATAGTGATTGATCGAGATCAACGGTTTACTCCGATCTGGATTCGCTTTAAAAACCGAATCCACCCATACCAGATTTTCACGGGGTATCTGTCCCGGACTCATCCGCATATTAGGCCCAGATGTCGTCCCCATAAACTGATAACCCTTATGCTCGAAGAAAAAAGTTTCTCCACCAAACACCTTACGAAAAGAATTGGCACCACTTTCAGACCAGTTGCTATCATGGTTACCGGGGATTACATACAATGGGAGCCTAAGGCTATCCAGTATCTGTTTAGCGAGAGCCAACTCCTCATCCGAGCCAAATTCAGTCACATCACCGGATAAGATCACAAAATCTATCCCTTTTTGATTGTTCAAATCAGCTACGGTGCGCCTCAGGTCGTCAGCTCCAGTAGCTCCACCCACATGTGTGTCGGTCACTTGCGCAAATTTGAACGGAGTTTGAGCGATTGCCGCTAACACTGTAAACCAGCAAACAACAAACACTCCCAGTTTAAAACAATTCATAATTATGGTTATTAATTGATAAAAAGGGAAGTTATAACGCTATAACTTCCCCAATTTTATATCATCCCATACAATCACTCACACACTATCTTTAACAGAAAAAAACAGTCCTATTGTTTCCGTATTGGACTTGATGGCTTGCTCTCCAAATGATCGACATTTAAAGAAGTGACGCTATAATATCCATTTTCGGCAACATTCACTTTATTTGATGTAACTACATCGATCAATGTACCTTCCTTTTCCAAATCTGCGAAATAATATATCGCATAACGTATATTGCTCCCAGACTGAGTAGCCCAACTCAGCTCATTGCCTGATAGAACCACATTAGCCGGTGTAGTACTTGGCGCTGCCACTTGTCTTCCAGCAAAGGGAATTATTGCTTTATGACTGTACAACTGAGACAACTGATCTGTAATGCCTTTTCTATTGTAATAAACATCCCGTGCGCTATACATCACACTTCCCACGGCCTTGGCATTCTTTTTACTTAACTCAAACTGATTAACTAATTCCTGTGTGGATTGAAAAGCCTGAGGACTTTCTTGAACACCAAATTTATATAAAGCATGCCCAATCACTAAACGAGCATTATAGGAATACTGCGACCATATAGCAAGATTAAGCTTATAATCATTAGCTGAGTTGCCTATCTCTTGGTAAAGCTGAGGAATTAATATGTCCACCCAACCCTCTTTACACCATTTCCCCAAGTCCGCATATAATGTATTATAATTATAATCTTTACTTGCTGCTGGAGAAATTGAGAACACAACCTGTGGTTTATTATCTTTTATTGTATTGAATATTAACTGTATGGCTTTATCAACATTATCTCGTCGCCAAGCCTTAATATCCGTAAAACTACCTTTATACTGTTGAAAATCTGTATCATCAGCTTTCATTACTCCCGCAGAAGCTGGATCAGGATAAAAGTAATCATCCATATGCAACCCGTCGACATTATATTTAGTAACAATATCCTTGACAATATCGGCTAACCGTTGACGAACAGCCGGTAATGCAGGGTTATATATCCTGATTTTTTCGTGATCCACTACCCAAGAAGGATCTACAGAAGAATGTAGAGCTGGATATACACTTGCTGCAGATGCTCTAGTTGAAATCCGATATGGATTGATCCAAGCATGGAACTCGAGTCCACGAGAATGCGCTTCATCTATCATAAACTGAAGTGCATCATACCCTGGATCTTTTCCTCTAACACCAGAAATGCTAGCACTCCATGGCTCATACGAGGAATTATAAAAAGCATCCCCCATTCCGCGAACTTGAACAAACACCGTATTAAAACCTTTGGACTTTAACATATCTAACATAGCTTTATAGCTTTCTTTCTGAATTGTCACATCATATGTTACATCTTGAAAGTCCGCAGTACGTGGCCAATCTAAAGCCCAAACTGTTGCTATCCAAGCCCCACGCATTTCCTTTTGAGGAAGAATCAATTCCTTCTGCCCTCCATCTGGCCCAGGTCCGACTTCATCAATTCCACCACCACCTTTCTTACAGCTTTCTAAGAAAAGAGAAGTAGCTATTAATAAAACAAAAAAACTATATATCTTATTCATTCCTTGATTTCTTTAAATTTTCCTAAAAATATCAACATCTCAATTATCGTTTTACTTAAGTACCCAGTGTAGGCTAAAGTCAATCGGCAACCATGAGTCACCGATTGAAACTAGGGACTTAATCCTCTGCGATAGCCAAAGGCACCTCTATAAAAGAAAACCCAATATCTGTTGAGGCACAGAAAAGATACAATTTCTTGTCATTACCTGCTTGATCCTTTTCTATATACCAGCCTGTCTGTGTAGAAGGGGCCGTATTAGTCACTCCTGCAAACACATATTCATAAGCAAACGCTTTACTACCTGCCTCGAAGTATGTCAGTGCCTCCACCATATTATCACCTTTTGTTATATCATAGGCATACAACCTGCCTGTCTCCGCTCCTGTTCTTGGTACCGTTGCCATAATCATATAACGTTTTTGATTAAAAGTAAAGACCCTTGCATCAGTTCCTTCAAACGGAATCGAAAGATTTCCCATCGTATAAGACACAGTTCCCTGACCATTTACAACAGCAATAGGATTTTTATAACCTGTCAGTAAATAACTATCTGTATTTTCAACCCGTAAAAAGGAAGACCATTGCCCATAGTTCACATTACTGTTAAGGACAAAAGACTCTGTCACATTTTTATAATTACTCACCTTAAAGCCAAGAATTTTTGACGGGTTATCATTACTGATAAAATGAATAAAGCCATTACCGTTCTCATCTAAACTGACTGACATATTATCTCCGTGTCTTACCCCAGCACCAGGAATGTTTTGACCTGTTACATTGATAATTGCTTCCGGAGCTTGTGTCGGATCAGCCCAATGGTACACTTTTATAGGACTAGTCTGCGATGTTGAAAGCGTACCGATATAGGTATGACCATTAACTTGGGCACCACAATTAACATCATATAAGCCACCGGTCACACCTGTCATATTCAAGTATATTTTATTATTAGTAATGTTATTTTTTAAGTCACTCATTCTTAATAAATGGGGAGTACTAGGTGGAGACGCCGTTCTTTGAACAACCAGAACATATTCGCCATCAAACCCGCTTCCTCTGGTCATTTGTCCGGCAAAAGCAGGGTACCCTGCAAAACTATGAACCACTGCTTTAGAAAAATCTGCTCCAAATACAGGCAGCTTTAATCTCAGATTCACATAATATTCTCGAAATCGAGGTTGATTAGTTACTTTTATTGTGATAGCACGTTCCGTCTTTCCTTCTTCAAATTGAACCTGATAGGAATCTTTATCCAACTTAGCCCCATCAGACATTACTGCTTCAAAACGCAAATTATCAAAATCAGTTTCAGGATCTATTCGGGGGAACGACACACTTTTGCTTTTCTCGTCAACCACACCATCCAAAGTAATGTTTCCATTTATTCCGGCATTAACAATCTGTATTGACTTTAACACAGTAAGTTTATCACTTGAGTCTATACCCGATGGCAAATCGTCTTTACAAGACAGAGATACGAAGGTCATCATACTTAATAGCAGTAAATAAACCTTATATATATAACTAGATCTTTTCATCTTAATTTGTCTTAATTTAATTATCTATTTTTAGTACCACCCCTCTGTTTGTTTCAACTCATACCCTGAAATACTGTAGAAATTTATTTGGTTACGTCCAACAGGTTGCAAATACGGATTTAAGTTTACCTGTCCTATAATAGGCAACCTTTCCCTATTGGTTGTACTCCGATAAAAACCTAACATAGACGAGTTATTTGAACCATTGTAAATAATCTGATTACCATTCAAATCAACAACAGATAACTGTCCAGCATTCCCAGCAACCAAATACGACTGAAAATCAACAGGATAATTCACCCACCCCCCAGCTAATAAAGCTGGATTATCAGCTGTTTCCATATAGTTCATTTTAGACCATCTTCTAAGATCTGCTAATCTCGAATATTCAAACACAAATTCCATTCTACGTTCCCTTCTTATTTCCCACAGTAATGCTGATACAGACGGGTCACGCTTAGGATCATTTGGCAAATCTCCCAATAACAAAGGAGCCGTTTTCTTCACTCCTTTTGCAACAGCAGCGGGAGCCAAAGGCCTATCTCTAATTTTATTCACTGAATTATCAAGATCCGCTTGGATTACTGCACTACCTCCAACGGTAGCCACCTCAGCCTTAGCCTCTATCCAATTCAACAATACTTCAGCGTAACGCAATACCGGATAATCAGTTGTATTATTCGTCGCGGTATATTCCGTCGGCATATCCTTGCCCTCTTCCTTGGTAGCTTTTTCCGCTTCTCTAGAAAAAAACTTTGATACCAACCAGTGTGACGCTTTATTTAATTCCGAAGGCTTGCTATAGAAAGTCGCTTCCAAACGCGAGTCCCGAGTTTTGAACATATTCGTCATATCGAATTTATTCGCATTTACTTCGACAGAATTATTCCAAGGTCTTCCATCTACACAAATATAAGATTTCAACAAATCAGACGTAGGTCCGAGGTTAGTCGATGTTGTCAAATTACTCAAGGTACCGATACTATGAGTAATGCCTTGTGAGGCATCATATATCCGGCACAACAACACATCCCTGACGCCTTTTAAGTTCTCCGAAGTAAACTGAGATTTATAATCTAATGTAAAGCTATACTTTCCACTTCCCATAACCAAATCCCCAGCCTTTATAGCTAAGTCAAAGAACTTTTTAGCTTGTTCTGGATTATTGTAATAGTACTTTTGCCAAGTACCTTCGTGCAGTGCTATACGAGATACAAAACCAGCGACAATGTATCTATTTAAATATTGGTCGCCATCATTCAGCCTAACATTATCCATTGCATAAGACAGATCATCGTACACTTTATCCATGACCGTATTTCTAGGGTCCCTTGGCTTATACAATTCATCTTGCTCGGTATCCAAAACTTCTCTATCATAGTAGGGCACATCACCATATTGAAATACTAACTGGGCATAGCGATACGCTCTAAAAAAACGTCCTACCCCCAACCAATGGGCTTGCTTTTCTGCATCCAACACCCCACCCATACGGTTTTGAACCCTATCTATCATAACATTCACAGAACGTATAATAGTGTAGTTCCATATCCCGTCATTTGGAACTGCTCTAGTAACGTTATTCTGTGTACCTAAAGACAGAACATCGTCACTAGTAGTAAAATCCGCTAACGGGGCTCCAGTTGTCGAAAAGCCACTTCCATAGCCAACAAAAAAATCCGTATAATATTTATTAGCATATAACCTGACATTATTTTCACTACTCCAAGCTGTTTCATCAGATTCTTTTGTCATTGGCGGCCGATCTAGCAGCTTCTCACAACTCTGCAAACCAACAACAACAAAAACTAAGCACATTTTATATAATGTTTTCATCTCAAATTCCATTTAAAAAATTAAAAACTGATTTGTACCCCCATGGATGCTGACCTAAATGTTGGATTAGATGTTCCCGTACGACCTAAGTTGTACTGTGTACTATTTTCCCTCAACATAGAAACCCCTGAAATCGATTCAGGATCGATAGGCAATCCTCTCAATTTATCAAAGGTCAACATATTCTCCATAGAGAGATAGATACGTGCATTTGATAAATGGATTTTTTTCATAAGATTTGTCGGCAGAGCATATCCCAATGTTATATTTTTTATTCTTATATACGACATGTCAAGCATATAACGAGATTGTGCCCTCATCACATAGCCTTCATTTGAACCGCCAAGATCCCATGCTCTAGGATAAAATGCATCCGTACGGTCCGCTCTCCAATAATCAGAAGCTATAGCTACCGGCATAGAGCCCTCCTTTGCAGAGAAGCCAGGGATAGCTAATTGCCCTGCGCCCCAGATATCACGCTTACCCACTCCCTGTACAAAAATTGAAAAATCAAACCCTTTGAAATCTGCTCCCAAACGCAGTCCGTACTGATAACGAGGTGTCGTATTACCAATCACTACCCTATCTCCAGGATCCCCATTCGTTCCCTTGCCATTATCGATATAACCATCACCGTTGACATCTACGAACTTGACATCTCCAGGGCTGATCATCATAACCGGACCGCCATCCTGAAAATAAGGTTGATATACAGGATTTTCTCCAGCCAACATATACATGGTTTTTGATGTACCGTCCCGAATAATCTGAGTTGTTAAAAAGTCTCCGTTAGAATCATACATAAAATCCTCTGCCTGATACAGACGGTCTGTTATAAAGCCGTAAACATCTCCATATCGTCTTCCTGTCGAAAACGCTCCACTCAAAAGCCTATCTTCCCAAGGAGTATTCCAATCCGCTCCTTTAACAGTCACGCTAGTGGCATCAGCCATATTAGCCATCGCATTGATTCGCAGCCCACTTTCGAAACGATGCGTATAATCTATCGACAACTCCCATCCTCTAGTTCTTAACGTACCATAATTACCCACAGGAGCCGTGTTAGCATAGTTAACTAAATCTCTTCCATAAGTTGTAGGCAAAACCTGTCCACCAACCAGCATATCATTCGTATTCCTTTCATACCAATCTGCCGTAACTCCCAACTTGTTACCAAAGAATCTCAGATCAGCTCCAATATTGAACTGTTCAATATCTTGCCATCTGATATTTGCAGAAACAGGCGGAGGCGTTCCTAATTGGTAAGCCTTTACTGTTGAGCTTCCTCCAGTCAACCATTCGTTCTGTTTAATATCCATCTCTGGAATGTACAGATTATTGGCAACAGATTGATCTCCGATGACCCCCCAAGACCCTCTAATCTTCGCAAAACTCAATACGGGATTTACTGCCTGCATAAAGTTTTCATTGGTTAGTACCCAGCCTGCGGAAAGCGATGGGAATGATCTCCATTTTAAATGCTTTGGAAACTTAGAAGACCCATCCCTACGCAGATTTACTTCGAATAAATACTTATCCTTGAAGGCGTAGTTAACTCGTCCAAAGAATCCAACTTGGGAATCCCACTCAAAATCTCCCTTAACAACCTCTGTTCCGGTCGCGTAATTAAACTGAGGATTACTTCCGTCATTCAGAATAAACTCTCCCTTCTGCCTTAATGCATACTTATTTTCGTAAGAAACAATATTTGTCCCCAACATAAATTTAAACGCATGGGATTGATCAATATTAAGATTGTAAGTTGTAAAAGCATTCAAGGTATGTCTTTTGTTACTATTTCCTATTTCAGAAACATACGTATCCTCTTTCGCAACATGATCCCTCATGACGAACTGTCTTCCTGGTTCTCCTCCCGAATCAACCACTCTGCCTTCTTCATCGACCATCAAGAAGTTACCATTTTCATCGACCAATGGATCTGTAGCTGTATCCCACATAGATCGTGTTCGAACATAAGGAGTAGCCCGGAACAATGAAGAGTTTTGTACGGCGTATGTATAATCTGCCACAATATTCCAGTTCTTTGTCACATCTATAGTTGTACCTAGGTTAAGACTCGTGTACTTTTTGTTATCTGTAGCGGTAGGTGCCGTTCTAGCAGAATATACGGGATCAAAAATATCATGACCAGCCTGTTGTACACCGACTGGAAACAAACGACTCCAACGATACATGTACAACCAAGGATCAGCTTCAAAAGGATCTTTACCAGCTACGTACAAGGAGTTCGGATAGCGCTTCGTACCTTCCGCATACATTACCCCTCCTCTTACTGTCAAGTAATCGTTCACCTGACTTGAAATGTTCAATGTCGGGGTCAATCTCCGGTAGTCATCATGCTTCGCTGGCTTCATCATCCCCTCCTGACCGAGATACCCTAATCCCAAATGATACGTTGTATTACCAGTCCGTCCATTTAGACTCAAATTATGTTTATGTGAAAAAGTACGATCCTTTATCATCAAATCAACAGGATCATAAAGCCTTACTCCAAATTTCTGACCACCTTCAACATACCAGTCTCTATTGTAAAGTACCTCGTCAGTAGCTCCTACTTTTCCACTATAAAGTTCTTGCCATTTACGAATCCGTTCTAAGCTATTTCTATTAACACGCCAAAATCCTCCGGCCGGCCCAGCAGCCTTCATATTCTCATGAGCATCTACGGTATATTCCAAAGCTTCTATGCCAGCCATATCAGGCTTGACAACTGGACTTTGCAGTATAAAATTATTAGAATAAGTTACTTCTGTTTTCTCCGTTTTCGACCCTTTCTTTGTTGTAATCAATATGACGCCAAAAGCAGCTTTGGATCCGTAAATGGATGTCGATGCCGCATCTTTCAATACAGTAACAGACTCCACATCATCAGGATTCACAAACTGTATACTCGGAATTTCCACATTGTCCACCAAAATCAACGGGTTGCTATTACCGTTGACCGACCCTACTTGTCCTCGGATTTTCATAATAGGATCTGAACCTACTTCTCCCCCATTCACTACAACCGAAAGACCTGGAATTGCCCCCTGCAATCCACGGGCAACATCCGGAATAGGTCGACTAGCAAAAATCTCGTCTCCACCAATCGATGAAACCGCGCCTGTCAAATGAGCTTTCTTTTGCTGCCCGTAACCGACAACAACAACCTCATCAAGTGTATTATCGTCTTCTTTCAGAACAACATTAACTGTAGTACCGGAAACTTTAACATCCTGCGAAACATAACCGACACTAGAAAAGCGCAATGTTGCACCCAACGCCGCAGTAATCTTAAACTTACCATCAGCATCTGTCCGCGTAGATCCTGCTGCACCTACAACAGATACAGAGACTCCAGCTAGAGGTCCATTTGCATCAGACACAGTACCTGTTACTGTATTCTGAACCAACCTATTCGACGAATAAGCGGTTGCTGCAGCAAGGTTGGTCGGATTGGACACTTTAGATGCTTTCGCTTCTACAGAGGTCACCGCCAGCCCCAATGCAAGAGAGAATAGTAAAGTATTTCTCATATTTAGCATATTAAAATAAACTTGTTTACGTAATCATAATCCAGGAAGGCCTACTTCCTTTAAAAGTAGACCCGATCCCATAACCTTATTCAAAATCTTTGTAAAGCAGATACTTCTTCCGCATCTTCTTATATTCAGTAAGCTCCTGTTGCCAGGAAGCTTTAATTTCATCTTCGGTTTTACCAGCAATAATTTGCTTTCTTAATTCGTCTGTACCAGCTAGTTTATCAAAAAACTCAGCCCTAGAGAAGAATTTTGACTTATCAGGCATCTTCTTATAAAAGTCTAACACATATCTAAGGGTAAATGTTTGGTCATCCGCATTCAATCCACGCAAATCGACACCGTACATGGTCTGTCCCTTTCCTTCCACATGTTTAACCATGCCTGCTTTTTCACCTGGCGTATATTGGAAGTCTCCATATACCGGACTATCATAACCAACGACCTGGAAAGGCCACTCCGTACCCCGCCCCACCGAGATTTCGGTTCCTTCAAATAGACAAAGCGAAGCATACAATCTCACAGAAAGGTGATTGGGCAATGATGGTGATGGAATTACAGGCAGCTCATACATCGTTGCGTGATCCCAGTTTTGCACAGGGACAACAGTTACCTTACATTGACGACCTTCTTCCAACCATTTTTCACCATTGATCATTTTTGCTAGTTCGCCTACCGTCAGACCATGCACCATAGCAATTTTATGATAGGACACATTGGATTTAAATTTATCATCCTTACGGACAGGACCATCCACCTGATCACCACATGGGTTTGGGCGATCCAAGACAATAAGTTCCTTATTATGTTTAGCGCACAGTTCCATCACACGATGTAACGAAGTGATATAGGTATAGAACCGCGCCCCCACATCCTGTAGATCAAAAATCATCACATCAATCGACTGCACGATAGAATCCTGTTTCTCATTACCACCGTACAAAGTATATAAAGGCAGACCTGTTTTTGAATCCTTATCATTACTTACTTTCTCTCCACGTTCGATATCCCCACGGAAGCCATGTTCCGGAGCAAAACCGAATTTCAGATCCACCTTCTCGCGAAGCAATACGTCTACCAAGTGTTCGTTAGTAGCTCCTACTACCGATGTCTGATTGCCCATAAGCCCAACTTTCTTTCCTTTCAATAAAGGAAGGTATGCTTCCAACTGATCTGCTGCAGGAACAATTACGTTACTTACCGCAGAATCCTTTACTACGGTAGAACCATCTCCCTTAGATTTATTCTGTGCATTACACGAAAAAAGCAAAAAGCCGACAAGCGCGGACAACACTATGGGTAAAACTTCCTTAAAAGATTTCTTCATCTACAACATGCGTTATTTGTCAATAATTCAGATTATCTCCGCTAAAATTAATACAAAAAACGCACAATAAAGCAATTCTAGCAACAACAAAGACACAATAACGCGTTTTGCAAAATGAAAAGCGCATAAAAACGAAATAAAAACAAAAGAGACGATAAGATATTAAAAGATAAATTCAAGCGTTAAATAATGTTAAAGCGCTTTAAGACCATTAAAATCAATATCCAAAAGTGTACATAATACACATTTACGTAACAATCATGATACATTTTAAAAAAAGGGAAGCCACTACTAAAAAGCCCCTTGCAAAAAACTGCAAGGGGCTAGATATTACTATAAATAATATGATATTACTCAACGATATCCCACCAAACAGGGAATGACCAAATATCATCATTCAACGCATTCGGGTGCGAAGCTTTCACATTATTTGAATTATAATTGATCTCATGAGAAACCTGCATAATTCTTCTAAATTGTTTACCCATTGGAATTTTCACCTGCGCAGCAGCAGTCACCTTATATTCATGAGGTACATCCCAACCTTGATAAGAATTAATACTATAATCATGCCTGCGCATATCGTTCCAGTTTTGCTGCGAGTATGACATAGCAATATACTTTTGCGTCATGATCTTTTTCATACTAATATCAGTTTCTGATCCTAATCCATTATTCACGAAATTATCAATCTTAGCCTGATCCATTGGTGACTTACTTGGATTAATATTTCCATAAGTTTTCAACTTGGTATTCATCATATCGATATTAGCTATTACTCCGGCTTTATAGGCATCAAACGCTAGCTTTTTATCACCTTTACGCATATAAACCTCAGCCTTAATAAAGCACATCTCTGCATAAGTCATCACAAACGTCTGGGCATCAGGCCTCGAGTAGAATGTACCGCTACCACCGACAGTTCCATCTTTCCACTTATAGATATCCGAATTATCACTATTATAGCCAATTGAACTGCTCTTCATTGACACATACACCGTATCCCCCCAACGCGCTTGGTTGGTAGAGTTCACATACCATGTACCTGGCTTAATTATACGCTTATTCGTACTTTTTGGGATATCAAGCTCTACATCCTTACCGGTATCATTATAAGAACCATTTATTGGCCCCGCGTTCATACGGATATCAGACTGCATATCAACACCTTTCGAACGAACGAATTTCTTTGGAAAACCAAACTCCGCCCAAGGGATTAGTTTATCTGCCCGTGGATCTTCCACACCTGTCCCAGCAAAGTCTGTTAAGATATCCTCATACCATTTGGTCACTCTAAAGTTGGTATTCATACCTATGTTATCAAACAAAATGGATGTCTTTATGGGATCATTAAACAAAGGATCTCCCGTTCCCTCTTTAACATCTTCATGATTGACAATCGTACTTTCGGCATTTGAAACAGGAGCTTTATCCAATAAAGCGAGTATCTCATCAGGCTTATACAACGATGACTTTTTGGATAGATTATTCATCCAACGCGCCTTCAACCCATAACAGAGTTTTAACCATTTATTCACATCTCCATTGTTCCAGCTATCCCCTGCTTTCAAAGGGGTCGCCGTAGAAGGTTGCTGCATATTGAAATATTCAATAGCCTTATCTATATCGGCTAAACATCCTTCAAAGATTGTTTTCCCATCGTCAAACTTTGGTGTAATATTTAAGCTCAAAGCTTCAGTATAAGGCATTTCACCGTACCAATCAGCCATTAACATAAAACCCATCGCCCTGAGCACTTTCGCAGCGCCAAGGTAGTGGTAGGCTTGTTCAGCTTCAGCCTTGGTTTCTAATTCGGCGATATTAGGCCCAACAGTAACAAAGAAAAATTGATAGGGAGTTGTAGACATTCCTGCTATAGGATTCCACCCTGCGGCCAAGCTTTGCTGTGCAGTTGTATTATTTATAAACGTAAGCCCCTGAGTCACCAGTGCTGCCCTAGCACCGGCAGTTCCTTGAGCATACATCAGATGATGCTGCATCCAAGGCAAACGACTACTTACCGTTGCATCCTTACTAGAAGGATTACTAGGATCCTTATTAACGTCCAGCCAACTTTTGCTACATCCGCCAAGAGCTATCGATGCGACAAAAAGTATTAAAAGTTTATTTATTTTATTCATCACAATCAGATTAGAATTTAAAGTTTAACCCAAACGCGACCCCAGCAGTGCTAGGTACCCCATTGAAATCTATCCCCACTGAGCTAGAGCCAACTATACCCGATCCTGCTGCGGATGCCTCTGGATCCATACCTTTATAATTTGTTAACAACCAAAGGTTAGTACCTGTAACTGTCGCCGTAAGACCTTTCACCACTTTTGACAGGCCAGCATTTTTCACTAACTCATTTCTAAAATCATACGACAAAGAGATAGAGCGTAATCTCAACCAATTTGTATTCGTCATGAAATTAGCACTTTCCCTAGCGTAATAAGTAGTATAATAATCCTGAATAATCTTCCTACCACTAGTTTCAACACCACCGATATCATAATTTTGATCAGCCGCGAAAGTAAAAGTTTTATCTTCATAAACAGGGTTCGATGCCGTACCCGTATTCACAGCTCCGTTCAATGTAATAGATTCTCTTTCCATCGAACGCTTACTCATCCCATTGATTGTCATCGCGTAGTCCGTACCATTATAGATATCGCCACCTATTCTAAAGTCAAACAAGAAGGATAGATTTAGATTTTTATATTGGAAACTATTGTTAAAGCCACCTGTTAATTTCGGTTCTCTGTTACCAATAGCATAAGTTGTCAAGTTATCACTTACCGGCATACCGGTCTTTGCATCCAAAACAACTTTACCATCCGGTGTGCGAGTCCACTTTGATCCGGATATCGCCATAAAATCACCTCCATTAAAAGAAGCAGCCTTAGCATTACCCACTTGTACATCCGTAACATACAAAACCTCAGCTCCTTTAAACAAGTTTTCCAAAGTACCTTTATTTCTCGCCATATTCAAACTGGACTCCCATGTAAACCCATCTTTTACTATCGGTTTACCTGTTAAAGCTAGCTCCATTCCTTTATTATAGATATCACCTGCATTTACCGAGACCAAAATATAACCTGTTGACTGCCCCATTCTTGGAGAGATAATCTGGTCATAAGAATTATTGGTATAATATGTATAATCAACCCCTAAGCGGTTATTGAAGAATCGTAATTCAGCACCAATCTCGAAAGATGTTGTACTTTCGGGCTTAAGAATTGGATTTCCCCTGTTCCAAAAGTTACCTGTTCCTACAAGTCCACCCAAAAACTCTCTAGAAGGCCATAAGTAGGTGTCTGTCAAATAAGGAGTCGCGTCTTTACCAACTTTTGCCCAAGATGCTCGAAGCTTACCAAAACTCAACCAATCCACATCTTTTGTAAGTTCTGAAAACACAAAACTACCACCCACAGAAGGGTAAAAATAAGAGCGATTCTCCACAGGCAATGTCGATGTCCAGTCATTTCTTCCTGTGACATTTAAGAAAAGCATATTCTTGTAGGCAGCTTTCAACTCCCCGTACAAGCCAAAAAGTCTCCTTTTATTTTCTATGGAAGAAAACCGCTTATTAGCGTCAATAATATTTTCAAAACTATAGAACTTCTCTACCACAAAATTATACCCCATTCTCCTATTATTATCAACAGTGGTCTGTTCAGAGTAGAAACCAACCATAGCTCCTAAGTCGAAATCGCCTACAGTCTTATTGAAGTTTGACATCAAGTTAGAAGACCAATAGTTAAATTTATAGTCACTCTCCGACATCATGCCTTTTTGAAACTGTTCTTTAACAGCACCATTTTCAGCGATCAATGTCGAGTTTCTTGTTAGATAGCTATCGGTACCTACCTGATAAGAAACATTCCACCAATCAAATAAATCTAGATTAGCATTAATATTAGCTGTAAAGCGCTCCGTCTTATCACCCAATACGTTCCTATTCACAGTCCAGTATGGATTTTCGATATCATCTTGAAGCTTTTGCTTTCCTTCAAACATACGATACTTCGTACCATCATCATTCAGGTACTTACGCATATCGTCGTTTCTTGACCATCTATACACAGAATTCATAGCACCAGTACCACCGGAATTATAAAGTCCCGCAGAAGTTAATGTCTTATCCGTATTTGCTAAGGAATAGGCTATATTCGCTCCTAATTTTAAACGTCCATATTTCTGATCTCCATTAAACCTAAAGGTTGTCTTATCAAAACCAGTGGATGGGACGATACCTTTTTGATCAAACCGGGAAGCAGATATATAGTAGGTCGTATTCTGACTACCTCCCGCTAAACTTACATTATTGTCGTAAATAGAAGAGGTCTGGAAAAAGTCTTTAATATTGTCATACATGATATCATCAGGACCGAATTCCTCACCCCAAGATTGTGTAGTATAGGTATCTAATATCCCTTTAGCATTGTACGCTCCTCTTTTATATTTATTTTGTTGCTCTGGAAGCCTATTTACCCAATTCGTAGAAGCTCTTGACGAAAAGCCAATTTCTGCCCTACCTTCTTTACCTCTTTTAGTCGTAATAATAATTGCTCCTGCAGCGGCACGGGATCCGTATAGCGCCGCAGCCGCCGGCCCTTTCAGTACAGACACGTTCTCAATATCCTCGGGATTGACATCCATGATCCGGTTACTATTGGAAGAAGATGTTGTTTGGGCTCCATCAAAGCCACTATTACCCCCAAGAACTGTAGAGTTGTCATAGATAACCCCATCTACTACAAATAAAGGTTGATTATCTCGTTCTAAAGATGTACCTCCACGTAAGATAATCTGTGCTCCAGCACCAGCAGCTCCAGAACTTTGCGTTACATTGACCCCAGCAATTTTACCTGCCAATGAGTTAACAACGTTAGACGTCTTATTCTTCATAAGCTCATCGGCCTTGATATCCTGCACCGCATAGCCCAAGGCCTTCTTTTCCTTTTTGATACCCAATGCAGTGACCACCACCTCATCGATAGCTTCTTCCGAGCCACTCAGTTTGATGTTGTAAACATTGCCCGAACCGACCAACTGTGACGTTTCACCAGAACCGACGGCTCTAAAGATCAATGTTTCGCCTGGCGCAGCTTGAATGGTAAAAGACCCGTCAGCGTTCGTCTGTACCGAACGTGTCGTACCTTTTACAACAACAGTGACGTTGCTCAGGCCATCTCCGTCTGAAGAGGTTACCTTACCCGAAACTGCTTTTTGCTGGGCCATCAAACAGGATGCATAAAGACACATCCCGAAAAAAGTAAGTAAAAATCTCCTTTTCATGTGTTTGATAGTTTGTTTTAAAAATTGTGTTTAGTTCTAATAATAGATATGTACACCAGTAATTTAGTTAGGCAAGTCTACGAAAAAAAAAGCGCTTATGCGTTTTTTTGCGCTATTATTTTTTAATAATTCACAAATAAAAATTCATACACTTCACCAAAACAAAGAATAACATACTACAAAAATGCTGTATATCAGAAGAAAAGACAAAATCAAACTAACGATAGCCAACACACTGATAATCAACACTTGCCTATACAACTATTATAAACCCTTGAAAACCGCAAACTTCGACGTCGACACACAACATGTTTTTTGATATAGTCTCTCCTTCCTTTAAAAAACCTCTCCAATATTAACCTTTTGTTAAAACAACACAAATGGTAAGCTTTTTGTTTTATCAATCAATAAAAGAAGGAGTTACAATGAGATTTTTTAGTTTATTCTGGGCGCTGTTCATTTTATATTTCATCTTCATACACCCCGCTATTATCTACTACAGCAGCGACTTAGCCCCCAATCCCGCAACGCAGAATCCCTATTTATCGCTTATTTACCTTTCGTTGGCAATAACACTCTGGACTACCACCTTTATTCTTTTCACCCGACTGCTTTACAAGAGTACTTACGGATTTCAAAAAGATACCGAACGTTTAGGTCAAGAAGGCACTCTGATCCAAGCGAATATCGATCGGGTCAAATCTGAAACACAGCTATCTAATGGTTTTATACAAAAGGAAACCGTAGTATCATTCTACAATCTCAGCCATACTCAGATCCATTATCCACTTATACTGACAGATAGCAAACCGCATCAACAGCGCTATAACCATGGACAGCAAGTAGCATTACGTGTAGACCCATATCTCAAATACCGGCCTTACATCATCCCCGATGGTGTTCAAACTTCTATTGATTCAAAAACAATGCTTCTTTATACCAGCGTCTGGATTCTTTCTATCTTCGCTGTAGCCGGATATTTCTATTATGCGTACAATAGTCAGAATCAAGGATACGGCTGGAGGTTTCTGTCGTGGACGCATCCCCTTATTCTATCTCCGGTCATTCTCTATGCCTTTTTAGCTGCTTTTTATCTCTTCTTCGCCAAACTGCTCTCACCCCACCTCAGTAAAGGAAGTGGAGATAAAAAAGTGATTCAACTCCTGTTGTGGGGTAGACGAGCTACCGCCAACATCACAGACGTAAAACAGACCGGCACCTATATCAACGAGCAGCCGCAGATTAAGTTTAACATGAACTTTGTCGATCACAACAGTATGAGCCACCAAGTAAGCATCAAAAAAATCGTTTCCCTTCTGGATCTGACGGCAATACAACTTATCCAAAGCAAACCGATTCTCTATCTTCCCGATGCGCCACAAACAATAGCCTTTGAAGAAGATTTATATCAACAAGCAGAACAACGATGAATAAAATAACACTCTTACTTTTAGTCACTATATCGATAGCATTATCCTCCTGCACACCATTCACGCAATCCATACGTGACACCTTCAAGACAGAAGAAGAGGTACAGCATG
Source organism: Sphingobacterium faecale (assembly GCF_016746095.1). GTDB lineage: Bacteria > Bacteroidota > Bacteroidia > Sphingobacteriales > Sphingobacteriaceae > Sphingobacterium > Sphingobacterium faecale. The sequence continues at coordinate 301,977 of NZ_JAERTY010000010.1, forward strand.
AGCAAGCGCATGCCGAACAAATTGAGAATAACCGCGCCCCTCTGCAAGTCATCAAGACCGTATCCAGCATACCGGCACTGCGAGCAGCCGAACAAGCTCTGCGTGATCTACCAAAATTCAAAGGAAAGTCCATCATGATACGACAGTCCGTACATTTCTTCAGCGATGGACGTATTGTACTCCAGCTACAGGACCCCGATACCCCTCAAAATATCGACCGATATATATACCGACATGGCAAGTGGCAAGACCCTACGCCCGTCCGCATTACCAAAGCCGATCGATTGGATCAGCAGCTATTCTCCTTAGACCGGATCTCCTTTGCCACGGCCAATAAAGTCTACACCACCATCAAACAAAAGATGAAAGAGATCAAAAGCGAAGATTCCGAAGCCACCGTTTACTTATCCTTCTACAACGACAGGATCAACTGGTCACCGAGATCACTACGAACACCTAGAGGCAGCTACTCCCTATCTTTTGATGAACAAGGCGATCTACTGTCCTTTGAAGCGGATTGATTAGCAGCCATCATTTCCTGGATTTCTTGAGTATAAAAATCCAACAGGCCGCCAAAATGACAACCAATACAGCGATGAGTCCGAGCTGATAGTCCAGCAGTTCCATATTTTATTATTTATAAGGAGCCCAAAAAAGCCCCCATTATCCCCTATGCGCAGTTAGGCCGACAACGGCCTCCGTCATACAGGAGACCGTGCCTGGCCATACTAAACAACACAGGTTATTTTACAGTTAGTGATAGTATCCTAAGTGATTAACATCTTAATTCTAATTGGTCATCGTTTTCTACAGAGAGTACCATGGCTCTATTCCTACGGACACACTAATATAAATAATATAATCTAAATACGCAAATTAAACGCATTAAACACGTTAACATAACGCACACGATTCGCGTTTTTTATAAGAAAAGTTTGTGAATTTTGTTTTACATTAAAGCCGAAGAATGACGTTAGGTAAATTTATACAAGAGAGAGTGCGCTTAAAGGGGATTACAGATAAAGCCGTTGCAGAAGCCTTACATATTTCGGCAAGATCTGTTCCCAATATTTATTCAGCCAAAGAAATCCCAACATCAAGAGTCGCTTTATTATCCGTATTGCTAAACGAAGATATCTATTACAATTACTACAAAAATTTTGAAACAGTAGCTCCCGTGGTTAGCGCTCAGATCGACGATCTCATTCAAAAAATCAAGACTCTTGAAAACACCATTTTTGATAAAGAGCGATTGATCCAAAGCCAAGCGGCTCTAATCGAATCACTCCAGGCAAACAAATAAAGTTCTTTATTTTTTCTCAATCATCCTTAGCTTCAAACCAGGCCATAAAGTCCTCTACATCATTTTTTGAAACCACGATCTGTTGGGTATATCCCTCGACCAGTTCCAAGATCATCCCCTTATCCGCCCGAGGCTTACAACCCACTATTATATCACGATGCACCACTGCATTACGACCTACCTTTCTATACAACTGTTTATCCAAAGCTATACAAAGTCGTTAGAATGAAGTTGCAGATTTATTACAAAAAATAGAGTTCTTAGAAAACTCTCTACAACAACGTGCGAGGGTGATTATTGACATAAGATAAAACCCTAGAGTTTCAAGACAAACTTATGTCTGAACTTGAAGGGGAATTAAATAGATAAGAGGATCTTTTGTTCTTATTTATAATCTCAACAACAGTCCCTATATTCGATAAGAATCTACCGCTAATACACACTAGACTCTTGCAGAAAGCACCTCGAATCCGTGTTGAGTCCGAGTCCTCTCCGTGTTGAGAGCGAGTCTACCTTAAACACAGGGCAGTAGCACCTCAGGCTCAGTTCGCACACAGTTACCTTCTTAATACTATCTACAGTATAGCTATGGTACTGGCCCCCGCATTTAACATTATCATCTATTGAAGACCGTAGAGGGTCTCTACCAAGAGCAAAGCGAGTTCGCTTACACACTTCGTGGGATACTGCTGTAAAAACATCAAGACAACCATCCCCTTTTGGACAACAAGTGACACCTTTTTCAGAAAAAGGTGTCACTTGTTGTGAACTTGTAATCACTTATCTGTAAAAAGGAACTCCTTTTTACTAAAATGGAACATCTATTTTTAAACAACCGTCCCCTTTTTTCTACAAAGTTATCGGTTGTTCTAAATAAGGAACTACTTTTTGGCAACCAGCAATTACTTGTTTAAAAAAAGGAAATGCTTTTCATTGAAAAGGTCCCCCTTCTACCAAACTAGGTAGACCCTTTTACAAATAATGGAACCCTTTTTCGAAAAAAACGATTCCTTATTAGTACAAAGCGACTACTTATTCTTAAAAACCAATCCCTTTTTGTGGACTACTAACATCTTGTTTTTAAAAAGGGATCACTATTTTACAAAAAGGAAATACAATGTGCTAACTTGGAGTCACCAAACCTCTAGAAGGTGCTCCTTATAGAGACAAACCGTTCCCTTCCAAGCATAATTTAGGTACACCTTTCAGATCAACTCATTTTAGCAAGAGTTCATCCTCTACAAGTATACAGGCTGGTTTTTGATCCATCAGGTGACCTATCTGCTTATACGAACGCACCAACAGATCAATCATCTGATGCTTATGATTAATAACCTGACCCGTTCGATTAATCACATAAGCTAAATGATTAATCAAGTAAGCCAAACGATAGATCAACTACTGCATATGATTAATCATATGGCACAACTTATTCATCAAATGAGCAAAATGATGGATCAAACAGAGCACACAATTAATCAAGTACCGCATATGATTAATCTAATGACGCAGACTATTCAGCAAACGAACAAAACGATTAATCAACCGCAACACATAATACACCAAGTATGCCAAACGATTAATCAAACAACTCACAAGTATAATCGCACAGATCAAAAGGACATTCAAAAACCACAAGAATCGAAAGGCAACACCGAAAAATAGTATCTTTATCAGAGCCACTTATAAATCTTAAGACCGAACATGAAAATATGTTAAGATCGGCTTTAGTAATCATAGACATCACCGTAATTGTTCTCCATCTTCCAGATCTCATTATCAACACCGTCAACTACATAAGATTAGTGCAGATCAACGATCCAGGCAAAAGCTTCGACCTTAGAAAGGTAGTGACAAGTGGCTTAAAGATTCTCTTGGCCTCTAACTTGGTTTACTTTTCTAAACAGATCAGTACTTATTTTTACAAGCAGGAAAAAGATTAGGAAACGGTCTGTTTAAGAGATAACTTTTGCACTGTCGGGGAGTCCAGAACAGATATAAAACAGTAAAGAAGGGGCATTTCTAATGATGCCCCTTCTTTACAAAGGTATTCTAAGGCCTAGAAATTTTAAGCTCCATTTCCAATTTCCCATAGACACCCGATGCCGCAGGAGGTACAGCGAGTACTTTCATCGCCACATAGATATCTCTATCTGTAGATTTCAATAGAATAATATCACCTACCAGCAGATTGAAAATCCTATTTTGTGCAGCTGAGACCGAATTGTCGAAAGCCGCAACCATCTGGCTTCTATTCAACTCGTCCAACCCATCATATAATGCGAGAGCTGCAGCTCCTCGGTTTAACTTTAATTTACCTGAATTTCTAACAGACCAAGAATTTATCAATGATTGCCAGTCTTGAGAAAAAGCTCCAAATTCAGCCCCGTCCATGACGAAAAAATTAGACCTCGAGCCCGATCCCAAAGTGTAGGCCAAATCAATATCTCTACCTTTGGGTTTTTGTACAACAGCTTCCTGAAAAACACGAATGAAATTAAAATCAATATACTCTGCATCCGTCCAAGCACTGCTCTTCAATGTAATCATATTTAGCTTTGTAGCCAACAAATCTACAGTCACAGCATCGGTATAGAAGTATTCAAATGCATTAACATGCGGACGAAACACTGTTTTCACAGAAATAGGTTTACTCGGATCCGCACCTTGAAATACGCTTACATCCGATATACCAACAAGCGTTTTTTTCTTTTGACCAGATAAGTCCGTAAACTCAATCTCGGAGCCAAATAGAGTAGATGCATCACTCATCGTTTTCCACACCAGCCCTATAGAGTCCTGGAAGATTACGCTGTGACTAAGGACCCGTTCTTTTATGCTAGCCCTGTAATTGTCACCAAATACAGGAGCGCTCAACTCCATAGGAAGCGAAGTATTACCCAATCCATCGCTCGTATGCACTAGAAGTGTGTAATCACGTTCTTTCAAATTTTCTATCACAGCAAACTGTCTTTCTGCAGTGCGATCAATAGGTAAAACTAACGAATCACCCTCATATCGAATAACCCATTTTTTTGCAGCTGGGTCTTGAGGTGTAAGCATACCTATCTGTAATCGATAATCTCCTGGTTGCACCCAAATCGAGTCAGGTTTACCAATATGAATTCTCTCAATCGCATAATCCTTATAAAAATGATCCATCTTAGTGCAAGAAGATATAAACAAACATCCTGCACAAAAAACACTAGCAATTATAGAAATAATTTTATTTTTCATAATACGTAACAGTTAATGATTAGTTTATAGGTCTACCATAAAATTCTAACTCTGGAATTTGCAAACGCGTACGTGGTTCCCAAGATGTAACTGCCTCAATACGAATATAGCGAACGGCTGGCAAATCCAATGGAAAGTCAAAATCATTACCCGCCAAAGCCTTCTCCATATCTTCATCGGTATAGGGCTCTCCAACCGCTCGTCCTGAAGGACGCCAATTATCCCATTCCCCTAACAAAGTCCAAGTACTCATATCTGTACTAGCCTTTGTATTCCCCCAAATTCGGATATGTTTCATATTTGCAGTAGCATAATAAACAGTAGGTCCATTCATCCAATACTTGAACCTACTAAGCTGATAGTTTTTTAATAGATCGAGCGTAACAAACTTCGGAAAAGGTGTATTATCATTAGCAGAGTAGAAACCATCTGCATAAGTCGCCCTTCTTCCATCAAACATTGTAGCCTTGCTATATGTATTGGAGGTTTGAAGCGCATCTCCAGCAATAATCCATGAAAAATGAGCTGGGTTCTGATGTGATATTGGTAATTTAATTTCTTCCCAAGGCTCAAACGTAAAGCTCACAGTATCGCTGTAATTTTGCCATTTATCTCGAGTATAAATACCAAACTCTGTTTCAACAGGAGCTTGTCCACGAAAATTGAACGTCAACTTTCGACTTTCAGTAAAAAAAAGATCTACGTCAACCCATTGTCTGGTAGTCGGATCTCTCTTCAATACCCCAATCATTAATTGCGCACCTGTCGGGTTGCTTCCTATGATCCTGCCGCCCCCCCAATCTTCTTTTATATCGACACCATGCGCCACTGCTTGATAAGGTGGCGTTTCTGGATTCACAATAACGTACACCGGCTCAGACTCCTTTTCATCCTTACCAACAGCATATAGTGCAATCGTATATTCTCGTGCCTGCGCAAACCCATCCACGATCAGTTTATTAGCATATTTTGACGACTTTGCTTCTCTCACTAAACCATTCTCCACAGTATATACAGCTTTGACGTAAGCTGTACGGGTATCATTAAGTTTAAAAGTAATAGTCGAAGCACCCGATGTGTTTTCGATCTCATATTGGGTGATAGGTTCTGGTGCCTCCCCCGGAAATCGTGGCGTCTGCTTTTCTTCCTCACAACTTATTAGGATAAATAGTGTCATGAGAGAGCATAAAAATTTCAATGTTTTCATAACAGATATATTAGTTCTTTTCATTTTAAAACAATACTTGTAACACCTCTACCATCCAGGACTTTGCATCAAATTCTCATTACGAAGCAACTCATACTCACGGATTGGCATAAAATAATCTCTCTTACGAAACTGTCGTTGATGAACCACAGTACGTTTATAAAATTCTTCTGGTGTCGCTCCTCGCTTATCCCACCCCATCATCGGTTGGCTCAGTATGTTCTCCGCAATCTTCCACCGTAATAAGTCCCAATATATCTGTGCTTCGTTATTTAACTCAATTCTACGCTCTTGTTGTATAATTTCACGTAGCGAATTCTTATCGTTATATCTACCGGGCTGATTAGAGTATTGATCCCAAGAAACTTGCACTGTCGGGATACCAGCTCTTTCACGTATAGCATTCAAGTAGTCAAGAACCTCTGTACTAGGCCCTCCAAACTCATTAGCTGCCTCCGCGTACAACAAGTAGAGATCTGTTAACCGCATTATTGGAAACAGGTAGCTGGTCACCCGATAAGTACTACCATCTATCACATTGGTATAATTAATAGGTTTTTTAGGATAGTAACCTGTAGGGGAATGGTAATCCGTCAGTGCAGGCCCCGTAAATCTTCCTCCTCGGATTTCTAAGTGCCAGTTATCCCCTTCATTATATCTTCCTTGTCCGTACCAAATCCCTCCATCAAATCCGATGTTGGCATAAAAACGTGGTTCTCGGTGAAAATGAAGATTGACGGTTTCATACCCTTCTTTCACATGCTGTTTGTTAGCTGCATCTCCTATACGAAAACCATCTCTACCAGCATAATCCCACCCTGGGTCCTTATCTATAGGTAATCCTTTATCTGTATAAAACATCTCGACAATATTCAATGTAGGCCCGTAAGCCCCTACAGTTCCACTACCAAGCCCTGTCGAGCTCCATGAACGAGGTGTTAACGCACTTTGTAGTGCATTGCTATTCGTGTTTGGCCAAATCACTTCACCGTTTATATTGGCATCGCGCGAAGCAAAAGCTTCTCGAATATTCATTTCAAATTGTGTAATATCAGAAAGATTCTGCGTCTGTCCTTGTTGAAAATAGAATAAATGCATGTTTATTTCCGAAGCATTATCAATAGCCTCTTTGGCAGCGATCATAGCTCGTTGCCATTTTTCTGCCGAATACGTCTGATTAAACAATTGTCCGTTTACAGGACATATGTAATCAGCATAATCTGAATTACCATTAAAAAGTGGACTTGCTCCTGTAGCTAACACCTTAGCTTTCAACCCTAGCGCCATTAGGTGAGTAATTCGTCCGTAATTAGCCCTATCAATCTGTTGCAAAGGAAGGTTCGGCAAATGAGGTACAGCTTCATCTATTAAGCTTACAATATAGTCTACACAAACGTCTACAGGCTCTCGCCTAACCCTCACAGTAGAAACAGATGCGTCAATAGGCAAATTTTCACGAATTAATGGTATTGGGCCGTAAAGTTGCATTAAGAAAAAATGATAGTATGCTTTGAGAAACTTGACCTCAGCTTCCCATTGGTCTCTTTCCATCTGCTGCATATCTGGTACACGCTGAATATTTTCTAAGAATATATTACAATCCCGTATACCTTGAAACAGGTCACTACCACCATTTTGACCTTCCCAAAAATTCAGTAAAGGAGAAGATGGGTTCTGCTGCCCCATAACAAAGCGTGTGGCATTATCTGGATAATAACCTAACGGCCACATCTCCACCCCCGTAAAAGCTACGCTACCTGACAATGATCCGTGCGAAGGAAGGTAGGAGTAGCAGGTATACAAATATTTGCGCGCAGCGCTCCGTAGGGAAAATGCGTTCTCAATGGTAGCCACGTTATCGGGTACGACATCCAAAAAGCTGCACCCAGATAACCCCTGTAAGGTTAGAACCAACACTGCTATTTTTATAGTTTTTTTCATCATCAATTCTATTTAAAAATCCACCTTCAATCCCAAGTTAAACACACGTTGTATGGGATAATTTAAACCATTACCAGCCATCTCGACATCCCATAATTTAAACTTGCTGAAAGTTAACAGATTCATTCCATTGCCATAAAGACGTAATGATCCGACACCAATTCTCTTTAATACGCCCTCTTCGCCTTTAAATGTGTATCCCAACTCTACTTGCTTCAGCCGTAAAAAGGAACCATTACGCATCCACCAAGTGCTAGTAACTTCGTTATTTGGATTTCCTCCAGACCAACTTAATCTAGGGAAAAGAGCATACACATCCCTGTTATCTAAAGACCAATGATCGTCTGCATAAACTTGCAGAACGTTATTCTGAATAGTACCGTTAACAATTTCTGCACCCTTAACACCATCAGCTGGATAGCGAAAATGTCTAAATGGTCCTGTAGCTTCTGGATCAATGAAGAACGTTTCTCTAGCCAAACCTGTAAAAAACACAGATATATCAAAACCTTTGAAGCCTCCTGAAAGACCAAATCCGTAGTTGATCTCTGGAACTGTGGGATATCCCAAGGGAACCATATCTAATGAACTAATTATCCCATCGCCATTCACATCTACATACTTTATATCTCCTGCTTGAACTGCACCTCCAAGGAGTTGTTGCGGAGAGTTTCTTACTTCAGCTTCATCGACAAACAAACGCTCGGCGATATATCCTCTACTTATACTCATTGGATAACCAGCTCGATATAGCCAAGGATATGGATAGGCAGGTTCCTCGTAAACAACAAACTCACTAGTTGCATAAGTGAAGTTTAACATTCCTTGCAACCATCCCCCATTATACCAATTCTTTTTGTAAGTAGCCTGCATATCGAATCCCGATCCCTTAGCCTCGCCAATATTGGCATGGATAGGCGCAGATAATCCCATCGTAGCTGGGATATCTGCCCGAGACATAAAAATATTCTTCCTATTTTCTTTAAACCAGTCCGCCTGTATCTCTACGGAGTTATTAAATAGACCTAACTCCAAAGCAATATTCGTTTTGTAAGCTGTTTCCCAAGTAATATCACGATTAGGATAACGATTTACCGCGACACCTGTTAGACTCTCGTCCAAGCTAGGGCCAAAGACCCAACCCCTAGCTGCAGAATTCATATTTACCTCAGACAAGTAGTAAAAACGCTGAGATGGAGATCCAATCGCATCGTTCCCTACCAACCCGTAAGTACCTCGCAGTCTAAAGTTGGAAACTACAGGCTTCAGCACATCAAAAAATGATTCGTTAGATGCATGCCAAACAAGACCTATTGATGGGAAAAATCCAAACCTATGCTCTTCGGAAAATCTTTCCGAGCCATTATAACCAAAATTGGCTTCTAATAAATATTTCCTAAGATAACCATAGGTAAATCGTCCAGCTAAATTGAGATTACGATGTGGCAAGGACAATTGCAAACTTTTAGGGTTACCGGCCAGCTCGCTATTCATTGTACCAACCAACATACCATTTAATGAATGATCACCAAACGCTCGCTTATAACTTGCGATACCCTGCATGAATAAAAGTGAAGTCACAGACGTCCCACCTTGGCTATAGTCTAGATATTCGGTCCCCTGATCTTCATTATATAACATATACACTGGATTATTGGCATTGTCCACCCCACTATACTTGTAAAAGAAAGGATTGTACGATCTATTAATTTCATAAAAAGCATTACGAGTAGTTGTTACTCGTCCAGTAAATGAGAGCCCTTCGGTCAAAAAGTCAAGCTTTTGGTTCATTTCTAGTTGTGCTTGCATTCTAGAGCGGCTATACTCCCGATATCCTTTTACCATTTCAGCATATGGATTTAAATAATTCCCTGTCTGTGCGTTACCAAACATTATATGCTGTAAGTATCGGTAATTTTCGCCTGCTGGATAATAAGGCTGGAACAACGTTGGTACCGCGCGCATGATATCTCGGTAGGCTTTCGTAGCATTCTGCAATGGCCCATTATAGTCATCAAAAGTACCGCTAAGGCGTACAACGAGTTGGGTTTGTTTCGTCAAATCGATATTAATATTACTCAGTAAACCGTAAGACTTAAGGTTAACATTATTATTGAAGTTTGACTTACTTGGTACTTTAAGAATACCGTTATCTTGATTAAATGAACCTGACACATAGTATTGCGCAATACTCCCCCCACCTCTCACACTCAGATTGGCACGTTGGTTCATAGCATAGTCATTCAATAATTCATCCATCCAATTTACCGCTGGGTACTCCAAAGATCCTCCCAGTGGTGTCAATTCAATTTGTCTTTGGGAATAAGGCGTCTCCGACAGAGGATCCCTCCCCACTACAGCATCATTTGCCAATTTCATATACGTAATAGGATCTGCAAGCTTTACTTGTCGAGTAGGCTGTGAAAGTGAGTTCTCAAGTCGAAAGGAGACACTGAGGTTTTCTCTACGCCCTTGTTTCGTCGTGATCAATAACACACCATTAGCACCACGGGCACCATATAAAGCTGCTGCAGACGCGTCTTTAAGGATAGAAAAGCTTTCAATATCATCCACTTGGACCCGAGCCAGATCCGTCACGGTAGACTCAACGTTATCAATAAGTATCAGTGGCCCTGTATTGTATCCAAAAGTCGTAACACCACGGATAAAAAACTCTGCATTATCGGCTCCAGGCTCGCCTGTACGTTGAAAACCAATAATACCAGCGGCTCGTCCTGCGAGCGCTGTAGTCAGATTACTGGAGGGAATTTTTAAGTCAGATGGATTGACCGTAGTAATCGAACCGACTACATCTTCCTTTTTTGCCCTCTGTCCAAAAGCGGTAACAACGGTCTCTCCTATCAAAGTAGAAGACTGCTCCAAACGTACATCGATTTTACTTTTACCATCGACAACAACGACATGCTGTTGGTAACCGATGGACGTAAATGTCAAAGTAGCCCCTGCAACATATTCCTGCGGAATGAGAATTACGTATCGTCCATTTTGGTCGGTAGTTGTCTCCGTTCCTGCACGAAGACGCACTGAAACCCCAGATATCGGTGCTCCTACAGTATCTACTACCTTTCCAGTAACTTCGTGACCGGATTGTAAGGTCAACTTGTTCACTTCAGAATAGTTGCCTTTGGCATCTAAGAAAAAAGCCGCCATTAAAACAGTCAGACTACAGAATAGTCGAATCAAAAAATGAGTATGACATCGCTTCATTTCATTTGCAGACTCGAGAGGCACTGCTTGAAAACAAAATTTGTCTCTCATTCTCCTATTGGCGGACATACCGTAAACAGGGGGTTCTTTTGCAGCTAATGCAATAGAAAAGTGTGATTTTTCTTCCATTTGATTAGTTCATAATTAGTTAATAAGGCACTCTACAAGTTCAACCAGAATAAAAAACACGTCTGTCTTCGGTTCTGTTTGGTTAGCATTTACAATCCTAAACTACAAAAAAAAATATAAAAACGCAAAAACATGTATTTTATTCATTTTTTTGCAACACAATTTCCCTATTCATCAAATAATAACGCCAAAAACCGCACAAACATCATTTATTTTCATCTTCTATTGTAACAAAAGCATGTGACAATCATCATAATTAAGAACTTACAGAAGTTACAATACTATATTAGATATATTGTCTTTTTTGAAGAGAAAGCGGACTAAATGAAGAAAATTTCATAATTTCTTTGGATCACCAACGATACAGGTGTAAAGCGATATACATCCCATTGATGAAAACATCGAAAATTTACCATTGTCGATTGCTAAAACCTAAAATTTACAACTCCAAATCTAAAAGGAGTTTTTTACAGAGGGGCATGCTATTATAAACGCTTAGGTCCGTTTAAAAAAACCGCTGGTGAAATCAATCACCAACGGCCTAAATACACTAACTAAAAAATACTTTTGTTAAGCTTTCTGAAGCTCAACTTAATCCCCGAATAGCTTCACCAAGTAAGCTTCTAGCTCTTTTCCACGCAAGTTTTTTGCGACAATTTTACCGTCGGGACCTATTAAAAACGTCGTAGGCAATGCCGTGACAGCAAATCGATTCACTGCAATGGCATTGTCAGTAGAAAGATCGTGCATTTGCACCCAAGGTAGCTGTTCTCTTTTCAATGCATTCTTCCAAGCCGTTTCACTCTTATCCGTTGATATGCTTAAGATTTCGAAAGGTACTTTGCCTTTATACTTGGCATACACCTCTTTCAACGTCTTAAATTCTTCGATACAGGGGCCACACCAAGAGGCCCAGAAATCTAATAGAACATAATTACCTCTTAACGATGCGAAGTTTAGCTGTTCTCCCTTTTCGTTAGGTAAGGTAAAATTCTTAACAATGGCTCCTTCTTTTGATAGCAGGGCCCCTTTAATCTGGTTACCGGCCGACTTTCCAAAATAAGTTTGCTTCACTTCGGCCGAAAGACCTTCATACGATTTTAGTGCATCTTCTGGCGTCATCACTTTACCATAACGCTCTAACAAAAAGGCGGAGCCGAAGACATTTGCATTTTTAGATACGATATCGGCTATAATAGCTGCATTGTCCCCCCCTTGTTCCTGTGTCTGTGCAAAATACTGATTCAATACATCATGCGACTTAGAACCGGATACCTTAGCAGTATAGAAAGACTCTAAATCACCTTCGATAACAACGCTCCCCGGTCCATCCACCAACACACCAAAGGGAGAGTAACCACCGTATTTTTTAGATTCCGCTTCTGATGCCAACATATGTCTCGTCGGCACAGTAAATGGAAGTTCGATGCGCCAAGTCCCATTTTCAACAACCGCCGTATCGTTATCTCCTGTGATATTGTTGTATAGGTATATCTCAGTACTATTGTACTTTGGATCGACTTTCCCAACCAAAACTACTTTATCTGAAGTCTGCGCCTGTACAGTAAAGAAAGAAAGTACTGAAAACGCAACTACAGCTACAATTGATCTTAACTTTATCATAGTATACTAGTTTAAAAGTTCCGCTAATTTCTCATGCAATTGCTCACCTCTCAAGTCTTTAGCAACAATTTTCCCTGTTGGATCGATCAAGTAGTTCTGTGGCACGCCACGTACTCCGTACATTTTAGCAACCTCATTATTCCAAAACTTCAAGTCACTCACATTCGTCCAAGTCAACTTATCGTCTTCAATAGCTTTCAACCAGTTTGCTTTCTTACCAGGTTGATCTAAAGAAACTCCTAGAACTGTAAAGTTCTTGTCTTTGAATTTTTCAAATGCAGCTACCACGTTCGGGTTCTCCGCACGGCAAGGACCACACCATGAAGCCCAAAAATCCAACAGCACATATTTACCTCGGAAATCGGATAATTTCACTGGATTGTCATTCACATCGTTCTGTGTGAAATCAGGTGCCATCACACCCACTGCTGTAGTTTTTGCCGCGTGAATCTGTTTTGCAAACTCCAATCCAACCTCTGACTCACGTATTGATGTTGCCAAAGCATTATAAGCGGGCTCCATTTCCAACACCGTCTTTCCTGCCTGCAATTGATCTTGTATAGCGATCAAGCTAAAATAAGAAGATGGGTTTTTAGCGATATAATCTTCTTGCAGTTCACGTTTTTTGTTTGCAAAAACCATGTACTGATCACGAAGAGGTGTCGCAAATGATTCGTCCTGGCGCTGCTCTGGTGTAGCACTACTGTATTTCATATTGATATCCTTGATACCATCCTCGGACTCTTTCAGCATATTTTGATAAGCTGTATAAGCCGTCTGCAATGCAGAACCTTTGATAACAGCCGTTTTCAAAGAATCTTTTGCTTGGATGACTGTCTTGCCCTTGTCTACATAAAAGCCTACCATATCCGTATTATAGCTCACACGATTCCAACCCTTATTTTCTTGATCGTAGATCATGTATACCATCGTAGGACCATTAGCCTCACCCTTAAAAGAGAACTTACCCTTTACTACGGCTACCGAATCCAACACCTCACTGCTTGGCGTACGGATCGACATAAATACCTTACCTTCTTTTTGCGGGGAGTGTATTTTTCCTTCAATACTGAAATTTGACTTTTGTGCCATCGCTGCTCCTGGTAGGGCCAACAACAACATCATTTTTAAAACTCTCATCTATCTATTAATTTTAACGTATCAGCATATATCAAGATCGGCAGGTCAATGTACCTGCCGATCGTACTTTCTATTGAAAGCTATTTAACTTTTCACGGTATTTATCACCAGAAGCCTGGATATCCCAATTGTATTCTTTTTTCAGATATTCAGTAAGCACTTTATACTTCTCCGCTCGCTTGGGGCTGTTATCTAAGTAGTTCTTCTTAACATTATCAAAAGACTCCAAGACAAGTAAGCTCAACCATTGCGATAAATCTGTACCATACGCCTTCGAACCATTTGCTGTGATATATCCCCTTTCAGCGGCCATTTTATCCAGCTCCGCATTACGAAGTTCTTGCTCTTCATCAGAATCTCCAGGAAAATTCTTTATTATTTCGTCCATGATTTTTCCTTTATCATAAGGCATACCTGCGGCCTCAAAGCCTGGGATCTCTCCTTCCATACGTTGCACTAACATACTGGATAGGCTACCCCAAACCATACGCGTTACCACCGAATCCTGATAGTAGTGTGTTTCGGGCACAGTAATAGGCTGTGCATTCTTCACCTCATTAGGCCAACATACAATAAGTCGAGTTCTTCCTAATGCTTTTATATTTTCTTTCCAATAAGAACCATTATACGTCTTCACAAAGAAAAACTCCCTAGGGAATATACGACGGACGTAGTCTTTTGAGACATTATGCAACAACGTATCCACAAACATTATAGCACTGGGCTTCATTGCTTCATCAAGAGGCGTAGCCCCAAAGCGATTACTTGCGTCTGTCACTACAATGGCATTTGTCACTTCTTTGGCATCTTCAAAATTAAGACGCAACCATAAATCATAGGTCTTAAACATTTCCTTGATGGCTGGTAAATCGTCTTCCTTTGGTGAAAACCGCTCGTCAAAACCGAGTTCTTCCGAAACGGTAATCTTATCATCCTTTTTACATGCGTTTGCTAGGAGTAAAATACCGAATAAGCAAACTGAAAATATTTTTTTCATCTTTTTTATCTTGGATTAATTGGCATATTTGGTGAATTATTCTGCTCAGATTCTGGAATCTGCAACACATATCGAGGATCGTTTTTTTTCAATACAAACTCTTGGTTGTTTTTATAAATATGCGTAATCTCTGGTTTACCCAATCGTCTCAAGTCAAAGAAACGCAAACCAGCGTCGAAAGCCGTTTCGAGACGACGTTCATCAAGCACACGCGTCAAAATATCTTCTTTATTCACATAGTCCGATTCTTTTAGCGCTACGAAACTGTCTTTTTTGTATCTCGTCACCAACAGCTTATTGATATCAGCCAACGCCTTACCGTATTCCTGTTTACGTGCATAGGCTTCTGCTCGTATTACATAAGCTTCACTTGCTTTTAGCCCAATAAAGAACCAATTCCGTTCTTGTACAGCAAACATATTATAGACCGTCTTTCCTACAAATACAGCCCCCTGTACACTAAAGTCTTCAAAAGAATCAAATAGATATTGACGGTAATCTACTAAATCACCATTTCGCTTAGTTAACTCTAACAGTTCTTCAGTAGGCTTTGCTGCTGCTTGAAAATAAGTAAATATGTTCTGATTTGCTCTCCCAGCAGTAAAAAACAAGATTTCGCTATTATAATCACCATCTATAAATCCAAAATTTTCAGAAAATGCTGCTTTATTACCTTTAGCATCAATACGGGCTTGCATGGTATTCATATTTGAAAGACGCACTGAAGCCATTACTTCGGAAGCATAATCGATCGCTTTGTCGTACTTACCCATAAATAAGGCTACGCGAGCACTCAAAAGCTGAACGGTTGTAGTATTAAATCTAAAGCGATCTTCTCCTGGTTTACCTTGTAATAAAGTTTCGGCTTGTTTTAAATCGCTTTCAATTTGCGCCCAAACCTTAGCTATCGGCTGTCGTATATTATCTTTACTAAATTGATTGACATCTTCGGCATCCAATGGCATGGGTACCCCTGGAAGTTCGAGATTTTCTGGAGCGTACACATCCGCATACATATTGATTAGATAAAAATACGCGTAGGCACGAAGCGCATAAGCCTCCCCTTTAACCTGTTCGTATTTATTTTTCTCTGACGCATCTGGAGTGATACTCGAAAATTTATCCAATACGGTATTCGCATAGAATATACTCTTATACAATTGCCCCCAATACGGGTCAAGCGGTGTATTCACCATATGTGAAGACGCAAACACATACCAAGCCTCCTCAGCGGCGCCTAATCTATATGTTGTATTGAGATTGACCATGACATTATCTGTCATCAAGTCTGTTCTAGTATAATAATCGTCTCTTGGATATCCGCCGAGCAAGATAGATTCGTAATCGCTTATCGTCTCTGGTTTCATGCTATTGACCGGTGTAATGTCCAACAGGCCCGTACAAGAAGACAAACCGAAGCCAGTGGTCAAAGCAACAAAAAGAAAAGATTTAAATATATTTTTCATAATACCTCCTAGATTAAAATTGAACTTGTAATGTTGCTGAATAGGAACGTGGAACCGGTAAGTAAGTATTACCAAAAGACACAGTAATATATCGCGGATCTCCATACATCTTATTGCTACCTTGCGCCTCTGGATCCTGTCCTTTTAATTTACTGTCTTTCCATACATAGAGATTGTTTCCTTGCAACATCATTCGAATATTCTGAATACCCATCGCTCTTAGCTTCGGTGTAAAATAATCGTAGGAAATAGAAAGATTCTGTAAACGAACAAAATTACCTTTCACTGTTCTCAGGTCCGAATTATCATACATCTTCGCGTTGTACGGAGCCACTCCTGACACTTCCATTTCAAATGGTCCGTCCTCTAATCTCGGTACATCCGTAATCAGCTCATCTCCCGGTTTGCGCCATCTATCCACCCATTCTTTAGACATATTTTGGGTTGGTTCTGGAAACGTCATTGCCCAACCCGTAGCGAGATTACGCAAACGCATCACATTTCCATAGCTCCCGATAAACAATCCCGAAAGGGTAAAACCTTTATATGAGAAAGTATTGGTAAATCCAAGTTGTGTTGTTGGTGTTACCGGTCCTTCGTATTTCAATCCGTCCAATTTGTTCATGCCGTACAATACCTTTTCACCTTCTTTATTCGTATAGAACGTTGCACGTCCATCTTCGTTCAGTCCGGCATAACGGTACGACCAAAGTCCGTCAATTGGCTTACCTACTACCGCAGATGCCGCATATTTCGAACGCTTGGCATCGGTCAAACTACCATAGGAAGGAGCAGAATTGACATCCAACACTTCGTTTTTATTATATCCATAGTTAATGTTTGTCGACCATCTGAAATCCTTGGTATCGATATTAATAGTATTTAAAGAGAATTCCCAGCCGCTGTTGCGCATCGACGCCCAGTTCACCTGGATTTCATTGAAACCAGTTACTTGAGAAACCTGCTTCGAGCCTAACAAATCGGTTCCCTTTTTATTGTACCATTCCACATTAGCCATCAAACGACGTTTAAAGAAACCTGCCTCTAAAGCAACGTTGCTTGTGTAGGTTTGCTCCCACTTTAAATATGGATTTTTGGGTGCACTAATTACCAAAAAATTCACAGGATTATCCACATTGACCTGACCAACACGAGCCACTAAATCGGAATAAGCTTGAGCAGCCACATTTCCTTGGCTACCGTAAGATCCCTTTAAAGTCAAATACGAGACCCAGTCAACATTTTGTAGAAATTGCTCTTCTTTCATCTGATAGTTTGCTCCAATCGCCCAGAGTGGCTGGAACAATTGATTGGTTTTCAACCCAAAGCGGTTGGAACCATCGGTACGCGCATTAAAACTTATTGTATAGCGATTGTCGTAGGTATAATTGGCCGCTCCAAAATAAGAAACCGAAGCAGCTTCATCCAACTGTTCCGTCCAATACGGCATTCCCAGCTTTTTCATCAGATCAAACTGCGGAATCTGTTGATGGGCGCGATCATGCGCATAACCATACACTTCTGTGGTTTCTCCTTCTGTTTTAGATTTGCGGATTTCCTGTCCCACCATCAGATTCAAGTAATGCTTTTCCTTAAAGAAAGGATTGTACATCAATTGGTTTCTAAAGGTAATCGATCCATTTTTAGAACCTTTACCCTTACGATAACCACCGTCTTTCCATACCTCGACACTGGCATAATCTATCACCTCTGTATAGTTCTTTTTACGACTGCGTACAAAGTAGCTGTCTTCTAGAGCGACATCGATATCTGTAGTGTGCTGTTTTGAGTAACTAAACAAAGAGCTAAACGTTAAATCTTTATAGAATTTCCATTCGAAATCCACTGACGAACGTAAACCAAAATTTTTCGAATCTCTCCAGCCTTGTTCTCTATTCTCCATAAAATTATACTTTAAGGTATTTTGGTAGAAATAGCTGTAGTTTCCATCCGCATCAAACGCCGGTTGTGCACGGGTCGTATAAATAGCCCATTCATAGGGGTTTTCTTGGGAATCTACCGCAAAGAAACTCTTATTGTCCCGCGCATTGATATCCATCATCACACCCAAACGCATTTTTGGGGTCAAGTACGTATAAGCTTTCAAGGATCCGGTGTACGTCTTTTGTCCCACATCTTTGGCCGTAGATTGGTCATTTAAATAAGAACCTGATGCATAAAATGTCGTTTTTTCGTCACCCCCTGATATGCTCAGGTTTTGGCGATTCGTTAACGAATTTCTAAACAAGTGCTGGAACCAGTCCGTATTCATCTCTTCCAACATACGCACCTTATCTTCAAATTGATTCCAGGTAATCCTCTTATCACTGGCATCTATAAAATAACGTTCGAAGTCAGATATTGTACCGTATTCTCCTACCTGACCACTTGTTGCATTAAACAAACTTCTATCCAACATCTCCAAGTTCACAGCAATACGCTCCTTAGAGTTCATCATATATGCATCCTCGATACGCGGGCGCTCGCCCAGCGATAAAGTACTGGAAAAATTAATCCGTGTCTTGCCAGCTTTTCCTTTTTTGGAGGTAATCACGATTACACCGTTGGCTGCTTTTGTACCATAAATCGCCGTAGCTGCCGCATCTTTCAACACGTTGATACTCTCGATATCCTCAACGTTGACCCCGCCAATACCCGAAGCAATCAGGTTACGGTTGGTCATAATATCATCTACAGATACATTTACCGCATCATCCAAGATAATACCATCTACCACCCATAGCGGCTGTACGTTACCACTCAATGCTGCTGTACCACGGATACGAATCTGTGGCATCGCTCCAGGGGCACCTGAGGTACTCATCACCGTCATTCCCGGTACCTGGCCCTGAAGCAACTTATCGATATTCGGCTGGAATATCGTCTCCAATTGCTCCATATTGACCGTTGCAACCGATCCTGTCAATGATTTTTTCTGCAAACTCTGATATCCTGTAACAACGACATCATCCAATTGGTTCTCTACCGGTGTAAGGCGTACCTCCGTCCAGGTTTTTCCTTGTAACGGGATCTGCAAAGTCTCAAAGCCCATACTCTTGAACACCAAAGTAGCGTTACCATTGCTGACATTGATCACATACGTACCATCCACATCGGTACCTACCGTATTGCGTACATTGTCCTTCTCACTGACTGTGATACCTGCTAGCGGTTTACCTTTGTAATCCATCACTCGTCCGCGTACTTGCACTTTTTGCTGTGCAATCGATTGTGGCTTTGCGGAGATCACAATCGTCTTATTGTCTATACTATACTGCAACGGCTGATCCCTAAAACAATAATCTAAGACCTCTTGTACGGTAGCATTTTGCATATCGATATCAACCGATCTATTGGATTTGACCAATGATTCATTGTAAAAGAAATCAACGTTACTTTGTTTCTTGATTTCATTAAAAACTTGAGAAAGTGTCATACCCTTTCTCTTGATGCTGACGCGCTGTGCGAAAGCCGCCATACTCATTTGCGCAAAAGCTAGCGCAACCAGTAAGATAGTTGTACGTTTTCCCAAAGCTATACTTCTCAGTAATGCTCTAGCATTAGATAAATTCATTCAGTAATAATTTATTAACCTGAGTTCGATTGTTAAAAAGCGGACAATTGGTTGTTTTTTACAGTCTGATATTTTATAGCAGGTTTTTTAGGGAAGAATGCATATGCAATCAACCCAGCAACCAGGTTGGATACAAAATTTG